>NZ_FNAE01000023.1 GCF_900101755.1 Ectopseudomonas alcaliphila
TCAAAACACTTTGTGGAAAGCACCTAACAACCGGTTCAAACCGTTCGCTTCGCTCACTGAGACGGGCTAAAGCCCGCCCCTTAACCAAACGTTAGATCCAATAATGTGCTACGCAGTTATCTTCAGTACCACATCAACGCGCGATCTTGAGAAGCTTAACAACGACACCTTGCACTTTAGTCGTAAAATCCCTGAGTTAGAGCAATTGCGCTATCTTCAGCATCCGAACAAGTGGCATCTAACAACAGATGGTTCTTGTAGTTGTGGTTTCAGACACCTTGATATGGGCGCTGACGAATTGGTTTTTTCAGAGCCAGAGGGTTGGCTACCCGAGGAACCGGAAGATATCCAAGCTACTCTTCAAGTCGTAGCCATACTTAAGTCTCTAGTCGCAGAGGGCGAAAAGCTAGACTGCATAGATGTATGGCACGGCGGCAAACACACAAAGCCTTCAATAAAAAACAAAATAGCTGTTAACTTAAACACACTGCAAGATGTAAAGTTTCGCTTCATTGAAAACCACCTATTTAACTTTAGCAATGAAACCTAACTAGTGGTTCAAGTCGTTCGCTTCGCTCACTCGGGACCGGCTAAAGCCGGCCCCTTAACCAAGCGTTATGCGTAGAAATCGAAAATGAGAGTACCGTGCATAGTTACTCAAGGTTCGGAAATTAATGAGCGAGGAACTGAGCAAGAGTTTACCCGTGCCACATGCATGCTTGGCGGGTGCGGCTACCAGGTTAAGAGCTGGGGAGTCTCTGAAAAAAGCGTATACCGGTGCCTTACATTAATGAAAGAAAAATGCCCTATGGGCTTCTCTAATTTCTACACAAGAGCGTAAGCAGGCGGCACGCATAACAATGCGTCTCAGGCACCAACACTATGCACAATAATTAGGCAAGGAGGGATCACAATGAGAGTTATTTTGAAGTTCAAGACAAGGGTTGGCACTTTCTACATAGCTCAATCCTCCGATGGCAGATTTCATCCTATCTTCAACGATGAAAGTCTCGGGAGTTACTCAAGCATAATTCATGCAGTAGACGATTTAGTAAATGATGCAACCTTCTCAGTACTTCATCCAAGCACCGCAGAGCTTTTAGACACATCAACCCTTGGAATTTCAGAAGATCCACGGGACTGGGAGCGCGCATAACAATTGGTCCAAATCGCTCACTTCGCTCACTTCGCTCACTGGGACGGGCTAAAGCCCGCCCCTTAACATACGTTATGGCCATCACCATCGGAAACAATATGCATTCACTATTTCGACTTTCACTTATTATATTAATACCCTTATTCTTAGCCTCCTGCACAACAACCGGCCAAGGAGTTGACGAGAATCTATTGCAGGTACCAACAGGAAAAGGACTTGTGCTTTTTTCTACTGGCGCAGAAAGACCAAGTTCCTTACATAGCACATACCTGACCCTCGTCGAGGGAAATAGCAGAAAAAGCTACGACAAAGTCATTATAATTCTCAACAATCCATTTACAGCATCGCACTTCAAAGACAGTCATGGGCAGGTACGAACTTTGGCCCTTCCTCCCGGGGAATACTTTCTAGTACCCAGCTCTGTAAACCCATACTTTATTATGATTACAGCTCCTGTTTATCGATTCATGGTCACAGAAAAAGAAGTAACCTATATTGGAAATTTCCACTTAGGCGATAACCAACTCATATGGTCACCAACCAAACTTCAACGAGATACTGAATTCTTCATAGAAAAAAATTCAGCCATGAGCGGAGCAGATATAAAAATACAAAAAGCAGAAATTGTTTCAAATGTTGCAGACTTCAAAATCAAAGGAACAATATGGGGCATACCGTAAAGCCCAGCCTAACAAGCGTATATGGACTCTCCCCACAAGTAGTGGGCAAAGCTTTTCTTTTGCACTTGTCGTCAGCGCGGTTGCATTCGTATATCCGGCCTGTTCTGGGCTT
>NZ_FNAE01000009.1 GCF_900101755.1 Ectopseudomonas alcaliphila
GGATGCAGCAACTTCACCTGATGGCCGAGCGATTGCGCCAGTCGCCCCCAATAGTGCGCTGTGCCACAGGCTTCCATCACCCACTCGACCGACTCGGTCTGCTCCTGTATATATCGCCGGAACGCCTCTCGGTTCAGCCGCTTGCGCTGCACCACCTGGCCGGAACGGACACTCTCGGCAACTTGGTAAACGGACTTGGCCAGATCAACTGCAATTCGCTTCATCACGACACTCCCAATTTCAGTCACCACCGTTCTCGGTATAGAACTGTGGCGCGGAGAGAGTCCATTACAGCATTCAAACCGTTCGCTCCGCTCACTGGGACGGGCTAAAGCCCGCCCCTTAACCAAACGTTAGAGGCCACATCAATGTCAGGCGCTTACCATATCAGACTAATGTTCGAATGGGGCGGAGGTTCTTTGTGGTGTGGAAATGAAGCAGCACTAAAAGAATTTGATGTCGGCCCAGTGGAAGACAAATTACTCCTAAGCAATGCAATGCTCGAACGGTTAAATGCATTATCGCAGTGGCACGACACCGCCTTAAATTGGGAATATCCACCCGATCCAGGCCCTTGGAGCACCGATGAATATGCAAAGTTTGAGGCCGAAGCACTAAATTTCTTATCGGAGCTTCAGGCAGAGCTTGGTCCTGAATTTGAAGTAGTTTATGAACCGAGTTAAGTGGCATCTAACTAGTGATTCAAATCGCTCGCTCCGCTCACTGGGACGGGCTAAAGCCCGCCCCTTAACCAAACGTTAGGCGATCAGCATGCTCTACCTTGAATACTCAAAATTCGCCTGTCCATCTTGCGAGGGAACTATCGATGTTGCTCGAAATACTCAGCAGGATTTGATCCATCGTCTCGAAAAGCCAAAGCCTTTTCTCTGTCCTCATTGCGGAGCACAAGTTATTCTCGATCCGAAAACCACATTATTCCGTGCCGGGCTAATTGGGTTTATTTTGTTGCCATCTTTACTGCTTTTAGTTTTTGGGATGACCGTTGCTGTTTGGATAGCAATGTTTCTATCCGGGATGTTGTTGATCTACACCTTGCTATCAAATAAGCTTGTATGTGTTGAGGAAGGAAAAGAACAAAGGATGAATAAAAATTCATGGTCAATAAGTATCGAGCCAAATTGGCAGATGACTGAAGACTCAGAGTGCATCACGATTTATAACGACAATGGTGTTGGCGCGCTTCAAATAAGCTCAGCACGTAAAAGCAGTGGCATGGTTACGCAAGAAGACTTGGATTTTTATAATAAACCCGAATGGGGCGTGCCAGAGAAATGTGTTGCCGGAGAGTTTTCTGGTCAGCGATACACCTTTGCAAAAGATGGGCATTATTGGACTTGGTGGATAGTGGGAAAGAACTCTACATTGCTCCGCATAACTTACAATTGCCTTTCTGGTAATGAATCATTTGAAGATCAAAGTGTAAAATCCATGTTAAATAGTCTCAAATATGAAAGCGCCTAACAAATGGTTCAAATCGTTCGCTTCGCTCACTGGGACGGGCTAAAGCCCGCCCCTTAACCAAACGTTAGATCTACAGCCAAGTACAAAATATGGAGCCCCTAATGGAAGTTGAATACAGGACAGCAACACCTGATGATACGGCTGAATGCATCGCACTAAGAGGAAAGACGAGAGAAAACGCTTTCTCTATCGAACAACTGGAAGAGCTCGGTATTACTTTAGAGAGTTGGCAGGCAGGAATCAGCAATGGCTCCTTACGAGGTTACGTCGGCGTTAGTGAAGAAAAGATTATTGGCTATTGCTTCGGTGATAGCGAAACTGGGGAAATTGTTGTTTTGGCGCTGTTGCCAGAATATGAAAATAAAGGTGTTGGCAAAGCTCTATTAAATCAGATGGTTGAGTCTTTCAGCTCTTTAGGGTTTGAAAGACTTTTTCTTGGATGCTCATCCGATCCGAAAGCTCGGTCATATGGCTTTTATCGACACTTAGGCTGGCGTTCCACTGGCCTGTTTGATGATGCGGACGATGAGATACTTGAATATTTCCCTAAAAAATAGCGGGATCATTTGTCACCATCTAACAAGTGGTTCAAACCGTTCGCTTCGCTCACTGGAACGGGCTAAAGCCCGCCCCTTAACCATACGTTAGGTACAAGTCGTCATGCAGCTGCGCATCAAAAATAACAATGACGCTCCACTGCTAGTAATTTTAGAACCATGGGCAACAGAGCATGTGGTGGCCCCACAAGATTTCATTCAACTCAAACCGTATGGCAACATTCCTAATGGTGCATTTTTCACCTTTGAGCATCATTCGGCTTTTATCACTGTTACTCCTGAGTGGAACGGCGCCTTGGTACATGTTTACTCTTCCACAGGCAAACTCATTGATTAACCAGGATTTCTCAGAGGTACCTGAACCTAACTAGTGGTTCAAGTCGTTCGCTTCGCTCACTCGGGACGGGCTAAAGCCCGCCACTTAACCAAACGTTAGGTGCTAAACAATGGACGTAAGCAAATTACTTGAGGATGTCAAAGACATTGAAAGCTTTTTGGTCTTTGCACGGGCATTAGCAGCAGATCGTACTGCATCTGTTGTACAGGAAAAGGAAAATTCGAGTTCCCCATATGGCCCCGATGCTAATGGCTGGAAAAACACCACCATCGAGTCTTTTCTTGAAAGTGCAATAGCATGGGCTGAAGCTAGTGATTTCGGTATAACTCAAGGTCTCTCTCTGTCAAATCCGTGGAAGCAGTTTGCTGTTTTTCTTTACTGCGGGAAAATTTATGAGTAAGCACCTAACTATACGTTCAAATCGCTCACTTCGTTCGCTGGGACCGGCTAAAGCCCGCCCCTTAGCTTAATCGTTAGACACCACAGGGAAGTTATGCGCAAGACCATAAATATCGCAATCGTAGTCGCAATCTCGATAGCCCATTACTCAATCATGGGTTACTTGGGTTATGACCCTGCGCCTGAGTACGAAAACTTAATGGCTTGGTCTTTCGCACTCATGGTTGCGTTGTGGTGTCTGGATGACGCAAAGAAATACAACTTCCATCGCCCTTATGAATTTGGCGCTTTTATTTTCTTCCTCTGGCCCGTCGTATTGCCGGCGTATCTCATTCATACGCGAGGCTGGCGCGGCGCGCTCGTATTTTCGGCCTTTCTATTTATAGCGCTGTTGCCTTACATTTGCGGCTGGATTTCTTACTACGCAAGTCCTGCTTACGGCGAGTATGGCGCCTAACATATGATTCAAACCGCTAGCTTCGCTCACTGGGACTGGCTAAAGCCCCCCTCTTAACCAAGCGTCATGACTACTTAATATGGATGTTATCCCATGAAATATATTTTATTTCTCGTAGCTTTATTCTCTTTCTCCGTCCAAGCAGACGTATTTTTCGAGGCAGAATATGGCGAGCAACCGGATCACTTAACACCAGTTGATTATCCACCCGACGAATATGATCGAAAAATTATAAATAAGTTATTTCTTACGGACGGGAAGTTAGGGCGATTCATATCTCGCCCATCTTTTGGGGTAGAGAGCTGTGTTTCTGTGTATGAATATTCCCCTGAAACAGAAGAAATCGACGGAGCTTCACGTAACACTCAAAATAATGGTAAGAAATTTTTTATTACGGTTACTCGGGCTGCCGATAGTATTTGGCACTCAATGCCTCAGAGTAATAGAGAAGAAAAGGACAAACAGGTCGAGGTCATACGCACAGACCGCGAAATCAGCCTGCATCTTGCAGTCGCGATTCAACGGGCATGGGGGCGTATGTTGCAGCAAACTAAATATCCTGCCAAAGCATCATTAGGACTAGACGGAACCACTTACCAGTTTTCTGTCTGGGTTAAGGGTCTCGGTGATCTTAACGGTGAGACGTGGACACCCGATAAAGGCTTACCTGCAGAAATGGTTGCTATTGGAAATGAGCTTGCTGAATTTGCTGAAAACAAAGCAGCGAATGAAGAGCGTCTTCTTAGACGCTTAAAAGAGTTTGAAATCAAAATACCGCAGGCATAACAATTAGTTCAAATCGTTCGTTTCGCTCACTGGGACGGGCTAAAGCCCGTTCCTTAACCAACCGGTAGGCACAGCCATGGCCATAATCGAATGCGAGCTGACAATCAAATCACCTCCTGCCGAAGTCTATAAGGCATCACAAGACTATTCTGTTAGGTACCAGTGGGACCCCTTCCCTGAAAAAATTGAACTCTTAGGCGGGGCAACAGAAGCTGGTATTGGCGTGAAGACACTCGTAATAGCCAAATCAGGTCTAAGAATGGAGGTTCAATTTGTCCAAGTCGATCCTCCAACGACAGCTGCCATTATCATGACCAAAGGTCCGGCATTTATTAAAAGCTTTGGAGGTAGCTGGGTATTTAAACCTCTCAGCCAAAACTCAACAAAGGCGAAATTTCGATATTCAATAAAAACAAAGGCATGGGCAATCCCACCAGTTTCCGAATACATAGCATCTCTGTATTTCAAGAAAGTAGTCATGGCAAGGTTAATCGGCCTCAAGACATACTGTGAACGGCATGCCTAACAACTGTATATGGACTCCCCCCACAAGTAGTGAGCAAAGCTTTCCTTTGCACCTGTCATCAGCGCGGCTGCATTCGTATATCCGGCCTGTTCTGGGCTCTTTCGCTCTGGTCATTCTGTAGTTCGCACAGCGGGAGCCAAGGGTTCAATCGCCCCTGGGATCATCATTTTTATCGGCCTTGTTCGGCTGCAGGATTTGCTACCCTCCCCCAGCACTCCCTGCGAAATGGCACCATGATCGGTAGGCCTATTCCCATGTCCCAAGCGCAAGAAACCTCTCGATTCCAGGCAACCCTGCTGCGCCCTCGCCTGCCGGATGGCGAGGCGTTCTGGGCGTTCGTGGTGCTGCCCAAGGAGGCGAGCGACAAGCTGCCGAGACGCGGCAGAACCAGCGTGGACGGCAGTATCAACGGGCATCCTTTCCAGGCCAGGCTCGAGCCGGACGGCCAGTTGAGCCATTGGCTACGGGTGGATAACGACCTTCTGCAGGCGACAGGCGCAGCTATCGGCGACCTGGTAACGCTGGAGATCGCCCCGGTAGAGCAGGAGCCCGAGCCGCAAGTGCCGGTGGATCTGGCTGAGGCCTTGGTAGCCGCACCCGCAGCCCGCGGCGTCTGGGACGCGACCACGACTATCGCGCGCCTGGACTGGATCCACTGGATCGAGTCGGCCAAGCAGTCCAAGACCCGTGCCAAGCGTATCGCCGATGCCTGCAGCATGCTGGGCGAAGGGAAAAAGCGGGTTTGCTGTTTCGATCAGTCCGGCTATTACAGCAAGGCCTTGCGCGCTCCCGAGGCAACGGAGTGATCGAGCCGAATATCATATCCAGCAGGTCAGAGAGCCAAGCGCCGCAGACCGTGCATTGGGCGCATTGATGAGACAGCTCGCTATGGCTGGGCTGGTTGCGGTGCTGTCCGGCTGCAACGCCGTCATGCTTGGCAATGTTGTAACCGGCTGCGCCATGAGGCCTGCGCCCGTGCTAATGCCCGAGGAGCTACCAGTCGCCAGGGCGGGAGAGCCCTATGAAGTACGCCTGGATGTCATCAACGCCAGTACTCCCATCAGCAAGCTTCTGGTCGCCCCGTCTCAGCCCTTGCCCGATGGCCTTGAGTTGCTCCATGTCCGGCCAGAAACCCATGGCGTCATTCGGGGCGTCCCGATTCGACCAGGTCGTTATGAGGTGCGGGTGTACGGTAATACCTTCGGAACCCAGTGCACCGGCCAGGATCTCGAGCGGCTCTATCGATTGGAGGTGCGGTAGCGACCGGGGCGCCCGCCTCAGAGCCGCAACCAACCGACCTTTCAGGACGCACCGAACACCCAGTTTCAGGTACATCGGTCTGTCGCCAGAGCGTACCTGGCGCCGCCGCGATAACCGGCCGCAGTTCGCTCTGCCATATACAGAAACATTTGCGTTGGCGGCGTGGCCGGTTATGCCCTAAATATTAAATCGATGACGCCAATTCCCGGCAAAGGCCTGCCACGATGTTCACGACCCGACTGAAGCAAGAGTTAAAGGAGTTGCGCGAAGAACTGTCGCTTTTCGAGCAAGTGCGCGACAGCCTCGACAAAGAAATGATCGCCGCCTCCCTCGACCCGCAGGGGCGCTTCCTCTCGGTCAATGCCAATTTCGAGAAAGAGATGCTCTACCGTGCCGATCAGATTCTCGGCCGCCCTCTGCTGGAGCTGATACCGAATCACCTGCGTAACCAGGACTTCTTTCACCGGGTTCGTCAGGCCCTCGAACGCGGCGAGCACCTGGCCGGGGTAATCCGTATCAAACGGGGCAATGGCGAGGAGGCCTGGCTTCGCTCGATCCTGCAGCCGATACGCAACAGCCAGAATCAACTGCAGTCCTTCTCGATCTATGCCAGCGACCTGACGCGCACCATCGAGACTTCGCGCGAACATGAAAACCTGGTCAAGGCGCTGCAACGCTCCACCGCCGTGATTGAGTTCAATCTCGACGGCGAGATCGACACCGCCAATCAGCCCTTCCTCGACGCCATGGGTTACAACCTGGCGCAGATACAGGGCAAGCATCACCGCATCTTCTGTGATCCTGCAATGGCCAGCTCGCCGGAGTACCAGCGCTTCTGGGAGCAACTGCGCCGCGGCGAATTCGTCGCCGGGCGCTTCAAACGAGTCGATGCCTATGGCCGGGAAGTCTGGCTGGAAGCGTCCTACAACCCGGTCACCGACGCGCAGGGCAATCTCTACAAGGTGGTGAAGTTCGCCACCGTGATCACCGACCAAGTCAACCGCGAAACCGCCGTGGCCGAAGCGGCGGGCATCGCCTTCGAGACCTCGAAAGGCACGGACGACAGCGCCAAGAACGGCGCGGCAGTGGTGCAGCAGATGCTCGATGCCATGCGTGAACTGTCCGCGCGCATGCAGGAAGCAGCACAGGGCATTGAGGCACTGGACAAGCAGTCGCAGATCATCGGTTCCATCGTCAAGAACATCAGCAGCATTGCCGATCAGACCAATCTGCTGGCACTCAATGCCGCCATCGAGGCGGCGCGCGCCGGCGAACAGGGTCGTGGTTTCGCGGTGGTCGCCGACGAAGTCCGCCAACTGGCTTCGCGCACCAGCGCAGCGACGGAAGAAATCACCCAGGTGGTCGGGCAAAACCAGCAGTTGGCCGAGCGCGCGGTAGGGTTGATAGGCCGAGGTAAGACTCAGGCCGAGCTGGGCCTGGAGCTTTCATCCCAGGCTGGCCAGGTGATCGCCGAAATTCAGGACGGCGCCAAGCATGTGGTCAGCGCGGTGGAGCGCTTCGCGACGCAGTTGTAGCAGCGATCTCCGTTGATGGTCGCCCAAGCTGTTACCTGGGCGAACGCTCAGCTGCAACGGCTGCACTCAGTCGTATAACCGCACCCTGAAACACGCGCCGCCCAACTCGGAGTCTTCCAGGCTCAACTCGCCGTCGTAGCTCTCGACGATGTCTTCCACCACCGCCAGGCCGATGCCTTGCCCCGGGTTCTGCGCATCCAGGCGCTCACCGCGCTGCAGCACCCGTGCACGCTGCTGCTGCGGTACGCCAGGGCCGTCATCTTCGATGGTGATCAGGCAGCCGCCGGCCAGGGGTTGCAGCCTCACGCGTACGCGATGCAGGCACAAGCGGTAGGCGTTCTCCAGCAGGTTGCCGAGCAGCTCCATCAGCGCGCCACGTTCCATGGTGATCTGGCTGTGCTCGGGCACTTCCAGCGTCGCGTCGACGCGCTTGTCGCGATAGACCTTGTCCAGCGAGCGGCACAAGCCGTCAAGCACCGGCCAGACCTGCTCGCGATGGCGAACCAGGCCACTGCGGCGCAGGCTGGCACGTTGCAACTGATAACCGACCTGCTGGCTCATGCGCTCGATCTGCGCCTGCATCAGCTGCGCCTGCTCGCGATTATCCGGTTGCACGGCAAGGGTTTCGCCGATGCCCTGCAACACGCTCAGCGGCGTTTTCAGGCTGTGCGCGAGGTCTTCCAGCGAGTCACGATAACGCTCGCGCTGACGCCGCTCGCTGTCGAGCAGACGGTTGAGGGAATTGGTCAGACGCAGCAGTTCGCGCGGGTGTTCGTCACTCAGACGCTGGCGGGTGCCCGCCTCCACGCCATCGAGCTCGTCGCTTAAACCTCGCAAGCTGCGAAAGCCCCAGGTCAGGCCAAACCAGAGCAGGCCCAGCAACACCAGCAAAGCAATGCCAAGCCACAAACGCAACTGCCAGGCAAAGCCGTTGAACAGCCCCTGGTATTCGCTCGTCGGCTGCATGGTCACGATGCTCAGGGCGGTTCTGTCGCCACGCAGCAGGTCCACTTCCACGTCGTATACGAAGTATTCCTGGCCGCTGTCGTCGCGAATCCGCACGAATTCGTGGCCGCGACCGTCGTAGCGTGGCAGGTAGCGCACCAGCTCGTCGATGGAGGAGCGTGAGCGCCAGATCAACTGGCCTTCACGGTCGAAGATGAAGCCCAGCAAGTGTGAATCGAGGTTGTCGAATTCCTCGTCCGGCATCTTGTCCGGCATGTGCAACTGGCCGTCATGGATGCGTGCGGCAGAAATCAGCGCGGCCGCATCGGAGGCCAGACGTTTCTCCACGGTCTGCTCCAGGGCCATGAGAAACACGCCCTGCAGCACCGGCATCAGCAACAGCATGAACAACATTGCCAGCGCGGCACTGGCCAGCATCAAACGTAGCCGCAGGGAGGCGAAACGCATACGCAGCTTGCGTAGAACGGCGCGCGCTCGACTCACTTGCAGCGCTCGTTGAACATGTAGCCCTGGCCGCGCACGGTTTCTATCGGTTTGCCGCCCAGCACTGCCTCCAGCTTGCGCCGCAGACGACCTACCAGCACTTCTATGACGTTGGGGTCACGCTCGTCGTCGCCCGGATAGAGCTGTTCCATCAGACGCTCCTTGGCCACCACCTGCTGATGATGCAGCATGAGGTACTCGAGGATGCGGTACTCGTAGGCGGTCAGCTGCAGCGACTGCTCATCCACCGTGGCCTGCTTGCGATTGAGGTCCAGCACCAGGGAGCCCGCTTCGATGGTCGATTTGGTGAACCCGGAAGAACGTCGCAGCAGCGCGTTCAGACGTGCTTCCAGCTCCTCGAACTGGAACGGTTTGACCACGTAGTCGTCGGCACCGCAGGAAAGCCCTTCGACCTTGTCCTGCCAGTTGCCGCGCGCGGTGAGTATCAGGATCGGAAAGTTCTTGTCCTGGCTGCGCAGCTCACGGATCAGGTCGATACCGCTCATACCAGGCAGACCGAGGTCGACCAGGGCCAGGTCATGATTGAAGGACTCAGCTCGGTACAGTGCTTCTTCGGCGGTGCGCACGGCATCCACCACATGCCCGTTTTCGCTGAGGCGAGTGAACAGATGGTGACGCAGCAGCGCCTCATCCTCCACCACCAGCAATTTCATGAGACTCCCCCTATTAAGTTGTGCGAAGGCCGGGCAAATCAGTCAGCGTGAAAACTACTGCGCTCGGCCATGCTGCGTTAAAACCCGGCTCAGAATGCTCATTTACAAGTCGTAAACTGCGCTTCTTCGCCGGCTTTTACCTTGCCTGACCTTCGCTCGCTACGTTTTCACTCGGACTGATGCCCGGCCTGGTAACGCTATGCCGCCATTAGAAGGCGAAGTTGGCGCCGAGGTAGAGCTGCGAGCTGCTGTGCAGGTCCAGCGACCCGGCCTTGCCTTCACCACGCGGTGCCATTTCTGTGCTGGCGTTGGTACGCAGGTAACGATAGCCGGCTTCGATCGATGTATTGCTGTTCAGTTCCTGCAGGATACCGGCCTGCAAACCCGCGGCAAATCCGATGTCGCTGTCACGGGAGAAGCCACGGCTCTCCTGCTCGAGCTTGACCAGGCCGGCGGTTACACCACCGAACAGCTTGGTGTTGTTGCTGCCCAGCGGTACGAACATGTCATAGCTGCCGAGCAGATTCTGCTGACGCAGTTTGTAGCCATTGTGACTGTCCGAGACATTCTCGTAGGTCGCGTAGTAGCGGCCATCGGCGGTCTTCTGGCCAGCACGGATACCCCAGGTGCCCTCGCCATCGATCACCTTGTCCAGCTTGGGATTGCCGAGGTTGGCATTCAGCGCGTTGGACTTCTGGATGTTGTTGTCAGTCTGCCCCCAGGTCAGGCCGACGAAATTGTCGTTGGCCTGGGCAGCGGTTGCGCCCAGGGCCAGGCAGGTAGCGAATGCGATGCGGTTCAGGGTGATTTTCATTGAATCGTTCCTCTCGTTGCAGTTTTGATCAACTCGGCAACAAGTCTGCGAGAAGACTACTGAATCCCCGCTGAACCCTCCTTGAACCTGCACTGAACAGCCGACAAACAGCCTAAATACGCCGCACCAGAGCGCTCGCGACGATGAACAACGAAGCCAGAACGCCGAGCAATGCCAGCCAGCCGGCGTGTTCCCAGACATAACCACCGACGTAGCCCACCAGACTGGAGCCCAGGTAATAGGCACACAGATACAGTGCCGAGGCCTGCGCCTTGGCGCCCTGCGCATGGGTACCGACCTGACCGCTGGCAACCGCGTGGGCAGCGAAGAACCCCAGCGTGAACAATGCCAGCCCAACCACCGCAGCACTCAGCCAGGGCGCAGCGCATAGCGCCACGCCCAGCAGCATCAAGCCGATGCCGCCATGCAAGACCTGACGCGCGCCGAAGCGCGGGACCAGGCGCCCGGCCCAGCCAGCGCTGAGAATGCCGAGCAGATAGACGGTGAACAGCAGACCGATCACCGTCGCCGACAGATTGAATGGCGCACCGGCCAGGCGAAAGCCGACATAGTTGAACAGCGCGACGAAGCCGCCCATGAGCAGGAAGGCCAGGGCGAACAGCACGCGCAGACGCGGGTTGCTCAGGTGCAGGGCGAAGTTGCGCAGCAGCCCACGCAGGGACAGCGGCTGAGCCGTGAAATGTCGCGAGGGCGGCAACAGCCAGAGAAACAGGCCCAACGCCAGCAGCCCGAGCCCGGCAATTCCACCAAGGGCCCAGGGCCAGCCACCCAGATCACTGAGCAAACCCGCCAACAAACGCCCGAGCAGCCCACCCAGCGCCGTACCACCGATATACAGCCCCATCGCCGCCGGCAGCGCTTCGGGGTCGAACTCCTCACCGACATAGGCCATGGCCAACGCGGGCAAACCGCTCAGCGCCAGCCCCAGCAGAGCGCGCAGAATCAGCAGGCTGCTCCACTCCTCCACCAGTGCGCAGGCGATCCCCAGTATCGCCGCCAGGCCCAGCGCGGCAGCCATGACCGGCTTGCGCCCCCAGCTCTCGGCCAGCGCACCGGACACCAGCAGGCACAGCGCCAGGCTCAGAGTCGTCAGCGACAATGCCAGGCTGCTGCTGGCAGCCGATACGCGGAAGTGTGCGGCCAGCAGCGGTAGCAGCGGCTGCACGCAATAGAGCATGGCGAAGGTGGCGAAGCCGGCGCAGAACAGCGCCAGCGTGGCGCGCCGATAACCGGCGCTGCCACGGCTGAGATGGGAAGCGGACATGGGCAGAACGACTCACGAAGCATGATGCGGGCAAGCAATGGATCACAACCCGAAAGCCGATCCAGCGGCGCATGCCCGCGAATGAATTCAAGAACAAATATTAGCACGCTATCGATAATTCCGAGCACGCCTCCCCAGTCTTGAACAATCCACCCTGGCTTGATTCAGCTCAACGGACTTTGCCCTTACTAAAGCTAAGGTCTAGCCTGAGATACGGAACACAATGGAGCCGAGCGAATGGATACCACGCCCGAGGGCAGAGCCACGAAAGGCAAGGAAACCCGCCTGTTCGTCTTTCTCGTCGTCTGCCTCTTCCCCCTCCTTTCGGTCGCCCTGGTCGGCGGCTACGGATTCATCATCTGGTTCATGCAGATGCTGCTGGGACCGCCCGGACCACCCACCTGATCTTCTTTACCAGACGGAGCCAAGGAACATGGCCGCCCCCCTGCATATATCCAGCCTGCTGGTACACGTACGCCCCGAACTGCTGAGTGCGGTGAAGGCCAACCTGCGCCAACTCGAAGGCCTCGAACTGCATCAGGAGAGCCCTCAGGGCAAGCTGGTGGTGGTGCTGGAGACCGAACACGAGCGCCACATCCTCGCGCGTATCGAACAGATCAACGCGTTGCCGGGCGTGCTCAATGCCGCGCTGGTCTACCACGAACTCCTCGAAACAGAAGGAGACTCAGAATGAAGCTTTCCCGCCGTGAATTCGCCAAAGCCAACGCTGCTGCCATCGCCGCAGCGGCCGCCGGCCTGCCGTTCGTCAGCACTGCCAGCAACCTGATCACCGAGGCGGACATGACCCGCCTAGACTGGAACAAGGCGCCCTGCCGCTTCTGCGGCACCGGCTGCAGCGTGATGGTCGCCACCCGCGACAACCGCGTGGTGGCCACCCACGGTGACGTCAAGGCCGAGGTCAACCGTGGCCTCAACTGCGTCAAGGGCTACTTCCTGTCGAAGATCATGTACGGCGTCGATCGCCTGACCCAGCCGCTGCTGCGCATGAAGAACGGTGTGTACGACAAGCAGGGCGAATTCCAGCCGGTGAGCTGGGACCAGGCCTTCGACATCATGGCGCAGAAGATCAAGCAGGCCATGGCCGAGCACGGCCCTGAGGCCGTCGGCATGTTCGGCTCTGGCCAGTGGACGGTGTGGGAAGGCTATGCGGCCAACAAGCTGATGAAGGCCGGCTTTCGCAGCAACAACATCGACCCCAACGCGCGCCACTGCATGGCCTCGGCGGTGATGGGCTTCATGCGCACCTTCGGCATGGACGAGCCGATGGGCTGCTACGACGACATCGAGGCCGCAGATGCCTTCGTGCTGTGGGGCTCGAACATGGCCGAGATGCACCCGATCCTCTGGAGCCGGGTCACCGATCGCCGCCTCAGCCAGCCAAATACCAAGGTCGCCGTGCTGTCCACCTTCGAGCACCGCAGCTTCGACCTGGCCGATATCCCGCTGGTGTTCAAACCGCAGACCGATCTGCTGATCCTCAACTACATCGCCAACCACATCATCGAGAGCGGCGCGGTGAACAAGGAGTTCGTCGGCAAGCACACCAAGTTCGCCCGCGGCGCCGACGACATCGGCTACGGCCTGCGCGCCGACAACCCGCTGGAAATGCAGGCCAAGAACGCTGCCAAGGCCAACACCTGGGAAGACATGTCCTTCGAGCAGTTCGCCGCCTTCGTCAAACCCTACACCCTGGAGCGCACCGCCAGGGAAAGCGGCGTGGCCGCCGAGCGCCTCAAGGCCCTGGCCGAGCTGTACGCAGACCCCAAGCGCAAGGTCATGTCGTTCTGGACCATGGGTTTCAACCAGCACACCCGCGGCGTCTGGGCCAACAACCTGATCTACAACCTGCACCTGCTCACCGGCAAGATCAGCGAGCCGGGCAACAGCCCCTTCTCCCTCACAGGCCAACCTTCGGCCTGCGGCACCGCGCGCGAGGTGGGCACCTTCTCCCATCGCCTGCCCGCCGACATGCTGGTGGCCAATCCCAAACACCGCGAAACCGCCGAGAAGATCTGGAAGCTGCCATCGGGCACCATCCAGGAAAAGCCCGGCTTTCATGCCGTGGAACAGAGCCGCAAACTCAAGGACGGCGTGCTCAAGGTCTACTGGACCCAGGTCAGCAACAACATGCAGGCCGGCCCCAACGTGATGCAGGAGATCCTCCCGGGCTGGCGCAATCCGCAGGCCTTCGTCATCGTCTCCGACGTCTACCCCACCGTCTCGGCCCAGGCCGCCGACCTGATTCTGCCCAGCGCCATGTGGGTGGAGAAGGAAGGTGCCTATGGCAACGCCGAGCGCCGCACGCAGTTCTGGCATCAACTGGTGAAGGCGCCGGGCGAGGCCAAGTCCGACCTCTGGCAACTGGTGGAATTTTCCAAGCGCTTCACCACCGACGAGGCCTGGCCCGCCGAACTGCTGGCCAAGGCGCCTGACTACAAGGGCAAGACGCTCTATGAGGTGCTGTTCGCCAATGGCCAGGTCGACCAGTTCCCCAGCGAGCAGATCGAGGCCGGTTACGCCAACGACGAAGCCGAGGCCTTTGGCTTCTACCTGCAGAAGGGGCTGTTCGAGGAATACGCCCGGTTCGGCCGCGGTCATGCCCATGACCTGGCGCCGTTCGACAGCTATCACGCCGAACGTGGCCTGCGCTGGCCGGTGGTCGACGGCAAGGAGACGCGCTGGCGCTATCGCGAGGGCTTTGATCCCTATGTCGAAGAAGGCAGCGGCGTGCAGTTCTACGGTTACCCGGACAAGCGCGCACTGATCTTCGCCCTGCCCTACGAGCCGCCAGCCGAGGCGCCGGATGACGACTTCCCGTTCTGGCTCAGCACCGGGCGCGTGCTGGAGCACTGGCACACCGGCAGCATGACCCAGCGCGTCGAGGAACTGCACGGCGCGGTGCCTGACGCGCTCGTGTACATGCACCCGGACGACGCCAAGGCGCTCAAGGCGCGGCGTGGCAGCGAGGTGAAGGTCATCAGCAGGCGTGGCGAAATCCGTGCACGCATCGAAACCCGCGGGCGCAACAAGCCACCACCCGGCCTGGTTTTCGTGCCCTTCTTCGACGCCAACAAACTGATCAACAAGGTCACCCTGGACGCCACCGACCCGATCTCCAAGCAGACCGACTACAAGAAGTGTGCGGTGAAGATCGAACTGGTCAGCCTGGCCTGAGGAGCACCGTCATGAGCCTGCGTTTACTGCCTCTGCTACTGCTCGCCGCTTTCGGCCTGGCCATCGCCGGTGAGCTCAATTACCCACTCGACGCCCCGGCACCAGACGGTCGCCGCCCCGGCGGCACGCTCAGTCAGACACTCCCAGCACCGGTACTGGGCAACGAGGAGAACAAGGACCTGCGCCGCGAGCGCAATTACCCGGAACAGCCGCCGACCATTCCGCACAGCATTCGCGGCTACCAGGTGGACGCCAACGGCAACAAGTGCCTGACCTGTCACAGCCGCGCCGGCAGCGCCCGCAGCCAGGCGCCGATGATCAGCATCACTCATTACATGGACCGTGACGGTCAGCCGCTGGCCGCCGTGTCGCCACGGCGCTACTTCTGCACCCAGTGCCATGTCACCCAGCAGGAGGTCAAACCCCTGGTCGGCAACAACTTCCGCAACATCGACCACCTGCTCGAAGACGAAGCAGCCGCCACGGCGAAACCCTGAGGAGGCCTCATGAAGTCATTACTGGCCCTGCTCAAGGAGTACTGGGGCATCCTGCGCCGCCCGAGCGTGCATTACAGCCTGGGCTTTCTCACCCTCGGTGGCTTCATCGCCGGAATCATCTTCTGGGGTGGTTTCAACACTGCACTGGAGGCCACCAACACCGAGCAGTTCTGCATCTCCTGCCATGAGATGCGCGACAACGTCTATGTCGAACTGCAGGACACCATTCACTACAGCAACCGCTCCGGGGTACGCGCGACCTGCCCGGACTGTCACGTGCCACACCAGTGGACGGACAAGATCGCGCGCAAGATGCAGGCGTCGAAAGAAGTCTGGGGCAAGATCTTCGGCACCATCAACACCCGCGACAAGTTCCTCGCCCACCGCCGCGAGCTGGCCGAGCACGAATGGGCGCGGCTCAAGGCCAACGACTCGCTGGAGTGCCGCAACTGCCACAACTTCGATTACATGGACTTCACCAAACAGAGCCCGCGCGCCCGGCAGATGCATTCCAGCGCCCTGGCCAGCGGCGAAGCCACCTGCATCGATTGCCACAAGGGCATCGCCCACCAGTTGCCGGACATGAGCGGGGTGCCGGGTTGGTAAGACAGGCACCGCTTATTCGCGGTGCGCCGCTCTTGCGCAGACCTATTCGCCGCGCAAGCGTTCGAGATGCGCCAGCAGCCCGGCGGAGGTCTGCTCACCGACCAGACGCTCGCGCAGCTTGCCGTCAGCGTCGACGATATAGGTCACCGGTAGCACGTCGTTGCGCGGCAGCTCGAAACGCGCCGCCGGGTCCTGCGCCAGCACGGTGAAACGAATGTCGAAGCTGTCCGCTGCACGCTTGAGCTCATCGCCCTGCAGCGCATCGAAATTGACGCCGATCACCCGCGCCGACTGGGTTTTCAGCTGTTCTTCCAGGGCGTTGAGTTCGGGAATTTCCGTGCGGCACGGCGCACACCACTCAGCCCAATAATTAATGACCAGCCACTGGCCATCCAGGCTGTCAGCCGTTACCTTTCGTCCATGCTGATCAAGGCCGAAATCTTCGGCACAAGCCGTTAGCAACAGACCGGCGCAGATACCCATAACAGCCTTGCCGACCTTCCGGAGCCCTAAGCCCATGTACTCGATCCTCGTCCACCCGGGGTTGATATGACGCTGGATGCCCTGCGCCTGGAAGTACCGGACATCCGCGAGGACAACAGCGTATCACCAGCGGAAATCGCCCAGCGACTCGCGGCTGCTCGCCAACTGGAGCCGGAGAATGGCCTGCAACAAGTGCTGGGCCTGTTGTTTTCGCTCAATCGCAGCACCCTGACCTTACTGGAAAGGCAGCGTGCGCTGCAAAATCTCAGTGACGAGTACCGCCATTACACCAGTCTTGCCCATCGCCAGCATCCGCCAAGCACGCTGTTCGTGCGTTTCTGCGGCGAGTTGGCGATCGGCTTCAAACGTCTGCTGCTGCAGATCCTGCAGGGTCGCCAGCCATCGATGCCGCACCTGGCCTGGTGCCTGTACATGGCCCAGCATTTCCTTGCCCAGCAGTTGTTGCGCTCCTACCAGCTGTACCAGGAGCCACCGCCGGCACTCTGGCGCGACAGCCACTTGCTGTACTGGATCGGCGAGCATCAGCAGTGTCTGGACGAGCCGGTGGCGGCGGCCTTCGAGCCGAAACCAGCCAGCACCCTGCGCGGCCTCTATCAGCAGATGCTGCTCTTGGCCCTGAGCAACCCCTTCCACCTCGATGAGGACGAATGCCTGACCCTGTTCAGCGCGCTGGCACCTCTGGCAGCGCTGGCCAGGTTGCAAGCCTGGGACGAGGAAGACGAAGCCGAAGGCCCGATAGTCGACCTCAGCGAATCACAGGCCTGCCTGAGTTTCGAACAGCGCATAGAGGGCGAAGCCGCCAATCTGCGCCGTTTCGAGCTGGGCGCGCTGCTGATCGCACTGCATGAGCCAGCGCCGTTGCAAAGCGCGCAGGAACGCCAGTTGCTCGAACGAGTACGTCAGCACTGGCTGGGGCGCCAGCAACGTCGCCATGAACGTGCCGAACTGGACGGACAATGCAGCCTGGTGGTGGGCCTGCCGGCTATTCATGCGCAACTGCTGGACAAGCTACCGCAGCGCACCGAGGCACAGATTCTCGATGCCAGCCCTGGGGGGGCGCGCCTGCTGTGCAACGCCAACGAGGGCGGACAACTGCAGGTCGGGCAACTGGTGCTGCTGCTCACCAATGGCACGCCGACGCTGGCATTGGTGCGCTGGCGCCATCTCAATAGCGAAGGCTTGCACCTCGGACTGCGCTATCTGAAAGGCCTGCCACGGCCGGTCTGGCTACGACGGGCCCCCAATGCACAGACTCATCCGGGCGTGTTGCAGAGCACCCCGGCACCGGGCAACGGCTGGCACCACGGCCTGTGGTTGCCCAATGGCCAGTTCACCGCCGGCGAGCACCTTTGGCTGCAGCTTGCCAGCGTGCATAACCAAGCGATCCTGCCGCTCCCCGAAAGCAACCTGCAGACTTCATCGGTCACCCGTCACCCACTGCGCCTGGCCTGATAAGCGAAACTGCGACCCTTGTCACGCAGCCTGTCTGCCGAGTGCACAGTTTCGCCAGCAGGTGGCTGCTTATAATTCCAGACACTCAAGTCTCACCCAGCCTGGAATTTCACCATGTCCCAAGCGCAAGACAAGCTGATTGGCTCCGTGCCCTCGCGCATCGTCGACGTCGCTCACCTGCTGGTCACGCCCTACGAGGGTCGTGTGGCCGAATACAACGTTGCCACCTGGCTGCAATTGCCGGGGCTGGCCAACCTGCCGGTATCGCTGCTGGTGAGTTATCGCGACGGGGACAAGCGTCGCGAGGTCAATGTCGACCACGGCAAGGTCAATGCCCATGGCAAGATCCTGCTCTCCGGGATCGCTCGCATACCGGTGCGGCTGAAGATCGAGGACATGCAGGTGCGCCTGCGCTCGGCGGTGCCGGCGCAGAGCCTGGTAGTCGAGGAGTTCTTCGTTCAAGCCGTCGAATTGGCCAACAGCGAAAGCCGCCAGGCCATGGCCTGAACCAGAACGGCAACATCAAACCCCGCGCATCGACGCGGGGTTTTGCTTTCAGCCGGAGGAAACTTCGGGGCTTGGTGCGACCTGCGAACTTGAGTCGTCAGCCTTTGGCTGCAGGTTTTCGGTAGCCGCATGCTCGAGCAGCGACTCGGGCCAGCGTGCGAAGTGCAGGCCAGTGATTCGATTGAGCCGCGTCAGCGCTTCCTGCGGATCGCGTCGATGAAGGTGTATTACCCTGTTTTTACCCGTCATTACTGCCTGCGTCCTCAGCAATCCCTGCCCTGATGGCAGTTCGATAGCAACTGACCCTACAGTTGCTAGAAGCGTGCCAGTCCTTCTACAACGCATTCATTGACGCCTGCCCCAGCGCCGAGGCCACAGCACGCCTAGGCAACGCCTGAAACTGACGTTTTTTGTCACTTCCTGGAGTCCATCCTCTTAATCCTCGTTCGCAACCTCGAATACCTTGCCTCAGCCCCTCCCCGGCAACCAGTCCGCCAGGCTGGCGCCGAACTGCTCCTCACGCTCCGCCTGCAAACGCTCCAGCCCCTCGCGCAATGCCGGATACCAGGGTTCGTCGAGCTGAGCGGGCAGCTGCGACAGGCTGGGCAACGGCCAGGGGCTGCACTCGAGTAACTGATACAGAGAAAAATTATGCAGATCACGGCACAGCACCCAGCCGCCGCCACTGGCCTTGCACGCCAGGTGCTCGCGCTCGAGGAAGTCCATCACCTGGCTCCACTCGTCCTCGGGTAAACGCCAGCCAGCACGCTGCATATCGCCGTAATGCAGGGCTTCACCCTTCTGCTGGCGCTTGAGCAACAGGCGTAGCACCACCAGCAGAATCAGGCCCCTGGGGATAGGTTCGCGGCGCCAGTGCCGTGGTTGCGAGAGGCCATATACCAGCTCGGCGCCCAACAGCACGATCAACCAGGACAGATAGATCCACACCAGAAACAGCGGCACCGTAGCGAAGGCGCCGTAGATCAGGTGATAACCGGGAAACAGGCGTACGTACAGACCGAACAGCGCCTTGGCCACCTCGAACAGCACGGCGCTGAACAGGCCGCCGAGCAACGCATGGCGCAGCGGCACCCGGGTATTGGGAACCGCTGCATAGAGCAAGGTGAAGGCCGCGATGCTCGATAGCAGCGGAGTGAAGGCAAGCAGGGTCTTAGCGCCCACGACGGCATCCGGCCCGGAAATCAGTGACAGCGAGGCGATATAGGTACTCATCGCAAAGCCTGCGCCCAGCAGCAACGGCCCGAGACTGAGAATCGCCCAGTACAACAGGAAACTGGACATACCACGGCGCGGCTGGCGCACCCGCCAGATCACGTTGAAGGTCTTCTCGATGGTCACCAACATGAGGAACGCGGTGACGGCCAGCAGCCCCACACCGAACCAGGTCAGTTGCCGCGCCTGGGTGGTGAACTCACGCAGATATTCCTGCACCGTCTCGCCAGTGGACGGTACGAAATTATTGAAGATGAAACCCTGGATTTCCTCGCCCACACCCTTGAATGCCGGAATCGCCGAGAGCATGGCGAAGGTCACGGTCATCATCGGCACCACGGCGAACAAGGTGGTGTAGGTCAGCGCCGCCGCGTTGCCTGCGCCACGGTTCTCGACGAAGCGCCGGTACAGGCTTAGCCAGAATTCCAGCCAGTCCTTTAAACGAACCTGCATGACCTCTCCTTAGCCCTCAAACCTAAACAGACAGTGCGCCGCGTGAAAAGGTCGCAACAAAGCGGCCCAGCAGTTTGCGTGCATCCGCGCATCAGGCGGTTAGAATAGCCGCCACTTCAAGCCGGATGCGAGCCACCATGACCGACCTGACCCTCTACCACAACCCGCGTTGCTCGAAATCCCGCGGCGCTCTGGAGCTGCTGGAAGCCCGCGGCCTGCAACCGCAAGTAGTGCGCTATCTGGAAACGCCACCCAGCGCCAGCGAACTCAAGAGCCTGCTCGGCAAGCTGGGTATCACTGCCCGCGAACTGCTGCGCAGCGGCGAAGACGAGTACAAGGCGCTGGGCCTGAGCGATACCCGTTTGAGCGAGGCGCAGCTGATCGAGGCCATGGCCGAGCACCCCAAACTGATCGAACGCCCGATCCTGATCGCTGGCGACAAGGCCGTCATCGGCCGTCCACCGGAAAAAGTGCTGGAGCTGCTGGCATGAGCGCGCCCTATATTCTCGTGCTCTATTACAGCCGCCATGGCGCCACCGCGCAGATGGCCAAACAGATCGCCCGTGGTGTCGAGATGGCCGGCCTGGAGGCACGTCTGCGCACGGTGCCAGCGGTGTCCAGCGAATGCGAGGCCGTTGCGCCGAGCGTGCCGGAGGACGGCGCCATGTACGCCACTCTGGACGATCTGAAGAACTGCTCGGGCCTGGCGCTCGGCAGCCCGACCCGTTTCGGCAACATGGCCGCGCCGCTCAAGTACTTCATCGACGGCACCAGCAACCTGTGGCTGACCGGCGAACTGGTCGGCAAGCCAGCAGGCGTGTTCACCTCGACCGCCAGCCTGCATGGCGGCCAGGAAACCACCCTGCTGTCGATGATGATCCCACTGCTGCACCACAGCATGCTGGTCTGCGGCCTGCCCTACAGCGAATCGGCCCTGCTCGAAACCCGCGGTGGCGGTACGCCCTACGGCCCCAGCCACCATGCCGGTGGCGATGGCAAACGCGCGCTGGACGAACATGAAATCGCCCTGTGCCGCGCACTGGGTCAACGCCTGGCGCAAACCGCCAGCAAGCTGGAGCGCTGAACGTGGCCCGAGAGAAGAAACCCTTGCCCAGCCTCGAATGGCTGGAGCCACGGGTCAAGCTCAGTCGAGCGCTGAGCCTGTTCAGCTTCATTGCCCTGCTGACACTGCTGCTGGTGTGGAATCTGGCCTTCGCCGACCTGCATGGTGCGCGTGTGGGCGTGGTGCTGGCCATTCAGTTGCTGCCGCTGGCGCTGCTCGCGCCGGGCATGTTGATGGGCAACGCCCGTGCTCACGCCTGGGCCTGCTTCGTGGTCAATATCTACTTCATCCAGGGCGTGCTCGCCGCCATCGACCCGGCGCGCGCGTTGTTCGGTGCGCTGGAGGCGGTGATCAGTTTCGGCCTGTTCTGCTGCGCCCTGCTCTACACCCGCTGGCGCTTTCAGTACGATCGCAAGCTGGCCGGGGAAGCCTGATGCGCCTGGTGCTGCTGCCTGGGATGAACGGCAGCAGCGCCCTTTTCACGCCCTTGCTCGAGACTCTCGCAGGCATCGACTGCTGGCCGCTGAGCCTGCCGAAACAAGGGGCGCAGGATTATCCAAGCCTGGCCGACGCACTATTCGAGCAGCTTGGTACGACACCTTTCGTGTTGCTGGGCGAATCGTTTTCCGGCCCTCTCGCCTACCAATTGGCCCTGCGCCGGCCCACCGGGCTGCGTGGCGCGATCTTCGCCGCCTCGTTCCTGAGCCGGCCTAATCCTGCCCTTACCCTGCTCGCGCACCTGCCCATGCCCCAGGCACTGGCCACACAACCCTGGCTGCTGCGCGCCCTGTGCCTGGGTAAAACGGCAGACGAGCACATCCTGCAACGGGTGCAGAGGGAGATTCGCCGACTGGATCAAAGGCTGCTACGCGCGCGACTGACGACGCTGGCCAGCCTGCAAGCGCCTACGCAAACCGTGGACCTACCCTGCCTGCACCTCTGGCCGCAGCAGGATCGCCTGATCGCCAACAGCGCTGCACAACGACTGGCGCATATCTGCAGCGACATTCGCCAGATTCGCCTGGATGGTCCGCACTTCATCCTGCAGACACAGCCAAAGGCCTGCGCCAGAGCAATCGCTGATTTCATGGAGGGAATAGCTGCGAGCTAGAAAGTCCCCGGATTGCATCCGGGCTACGCCTGGAAATTCGCGAGCAGAGCTCGCTCCTACACATGAGTTCCCGAGGCAGTTACCAGCCCAGCGTTTCCTTGAGAAAGGGAATGGTCAGCTTGCGCTGGGCCTGTAGCGAGGCCTGATCAAGACGCTCCAGCAGCTCGAACAGCGCGCTCATGCTGCGCTCGCCACGAGTGAGGATAAAGCGGCCAACCTCGTCGCTCATCTGCAGACCACGACGCGAGGCACGCAACTGCAGGGCGCGCAGCTTGTCCTCGTCGGACAGCTCGTGCAGCTGGAAGACCAGCGCCAGGGTCAACCGCGACTTCAGGTCAGGCAGCTGAATCGGCAACTCGCGCGGCGACATGGTGCCGGCCAGCAACAGACGCCGACCGCTGTCGCGCAGGCGGTTGAACAGGTGGAACAACCCCTCTTCCCAGTCGCTGCGACCGGCCACCGCATCGAGGTCATCGAGGCAGACCAGCTCGCACAACTCAAGATTGTCGAGCAGCTCCGGGCCATGCTGTACAACCTCGCTGAGCGGCAGGTACACCACCGCTTCGCCGCGCTGCTCGAAACGCAGGCAGGCGGCCTGCAGCAAGTGGCTACGCCCTACACCTTCAGCGCCCCATAGATAGATCAGGCTTTCCGTCCAGCCGGCATCGGCCTCGCACAGACGCTCGACATAGCCCAGGGCCGCAGCATTGGCGCCGGGGTAGTAGTTGGCGAAGGTGGCGTCATCACGCAGACGCACCCCCAAAGGCAGCTGGATAGGTTTCATGCTCAGGGTCTGTTCCCGTTTCGGCGCGAGCCGCGTTGCTGCGCCAAATGGCGCCAGGCCAGGCGTGGAGCGCAGGTAATGGTCGCTCCCTTGCCAAGCTCCACAACGCAGCATGGCGCCATTTGCCGCGCAACCCGAAGGGCCGGGCCAGTTTTTGCGCGCTGCTGCGTTATTCGTCGTTCATTTGGAATAACCAAATCTCTCTCCTCATGCCTTGCCCCGCGCAAAAACTGGCTCCGGCGCGGCCGCGGCGAAACGGGAACAGACCCTACCTCGTCGGTTCGTCAGAACCGCTATTGGACTCTCCGTAAAGGCCGGAAAGTTTATACAAATCATGGGCATGGCGCAGCAGAACCATGATCACCGCAGCAACCGGCAAGGCCAGCAGCACGCCGGTGAAGCCAAACAACTGGCCGCCAGCGAGAATGGCGAAGATCACCGCGACCGGGTGTAGGCCGATGCGATCGCCCACCAGCATGGGCGTCAGCACCATGCCTTCGAGCAACTGGCCGATCATGAACACCACGCCAATGCCGATCAAGGGATAAGGGTCGAGACCGAACTGGAACAGCACAGCGGTCAACGCCGCACCGATACCGACGATGAACCCCATGTAGGGCACGATGCTCGCCAGGCCTGCCAGCACGCCGATCAACAGCCCCAGCTCCAACCCGATCAGCATCAGGCCCACGGAATAGATGACGCTCAACGCCAGCATCACCAGCAGTTGGCCGCGCAGGAAGGCGCCAAGCACTTCATGGCATTCACCGGCCAGTTTGACCACCAGCCCCTCGCGCTGACGCGGCAGCAGACGGCGCACGCGCTCGACCAGCACATCCCAGTCGCGCATCAGGTAGAAGCTCACCACCGGGATCAGCAGCAGGTTGCCCAGCCAGGCCAGCAGCGCCAGGCCCGAAGACGTCGCCTGTGCCAGCACCACCTTGAGCACATCGGTGGTCTTGCCGATGTTGTCGGTAAAGACCTGCTTGAGCTGGTCGATCTGCAGCAGATCATCCTGCAAACCCAGATGCGACTGCGACCAGGGCAAGGCCGTGCCCTGCAGCCAGTCGAGCATCTCCGGTGCTAGTTGATACAGGCGCACCAGTTGCCGCCCCAGCATGGGCACCAATACCAGCAGCAGGATCAGCAGCACCAGCGCGAACAGCGTGAATACCACGACCACACCACCGGTACGCGACAGGCGATGCCGCTCCAGACGGTCGACCAGCGGATCACCCAGGTAGGCCAGGAGGATGCCGATCAGGAAAGGGGAAAGTATCGGATGCAGCAGGTACAGCAGCCAGCCGAGCAGAAACAGCCCTGCCATCCATAGCCAACGGGTGGAATCGGTCATGCTCGCGTCCTCGATGCGAAACGGCGCCAGAAAGGCGCCGTGGAACAGGGCTGGGTTTTACCTGGCGCAATTCTACCAGCGAAAGCGCAACTGATCGGTGCGCGGCTTCACCTGCGCAGCCTCGGTTGCGCCACCTTCGGGATTCTCTACCGGCTCAGCGGCATCGAGTGGCTCACTGACTTCCTGTAGCTGTCCCAACGCCAGTTGCGCACGCAGTTGCTCCGGACTGGCGCTGACCTGATAGACCAGACGCTGACCGTCGATCTCCTGCAAACGCGCCGCGAACGGCTCCAGCAAGCGCTCCAGCGCCGCGAAACGCCCCAGATCAGCGCCTTCGATCACCAGCGTCAGGCTTTGCGCCGCACCGGGTTTGACCAGAAAGCGTGGCGCCAGGCGCTCGGCCACGGCCAGCATCACCGCATCGGCCAGCGCGGCCTGATCGGCCGCTTCAGCCTTGCCCTGTTCACGCTCGTCGCCCAGCCACAGACGCCAGGTGGCCTGCCAGTTACCACTGCTCTCGGTCGCCTGTACGGCCAGCAAGGCATCGGCGCCATAGCGCTCGGAAGCCTCGCGCAGCGCCTGCGGATCGTTGGCCAGCAGAGCATCGGCATTGCCCAGCGCCTGCTCGCTGAGGTCCGCCAGCGGTAGACGCAGCGGCAGACCGCGATGTTGAGCGGCATCGCGCAGCAGCGCCGATGCACTCTGGCTCTCGCCGACCAGTTGGCTGCCTTCCGGCGATTCGTTGAGCCACCAGGTGAGGATGGCCGGACGGTTGGCGCCCCACAGGGCCAGGCCAGCCTGGCGCAGCTGGCGATCGGTACTGGCCGGATCGAACTCGACCAGCAGTGCATCGCCTTCATAACCGTACTGGCTGACGATCTGTTGCGGGTCCTTGCGCAGGCCTTCCAGCCCGGCGCTCTGCAAAGCCTTGGCATCACCGGTCAAGCGCAGCACCAGGGTCTGCAGGGCCTTCTGCAGGGCCGCGTCGCGGCTTTCCGGCTCCTGATCCGCCACGGGTTCACGCACCTGATAAAGACCGGCAACCGGCGCGGCCAATGCCGGCAGGCTCAGAAGCGACAGACAGAAGAACAGCAGGCGGATGGGCAAACGCATTGGGGTGGACTCTCGCAAGGAATGGCCGCACGTCGGGCAGGCACAAAGGCCTATACCTTAAACAGCCGCCCTTGCCCCGGCAACCAGAGCCATTGCCTGCGACGAAGCGCATGCACGCGAGTGGCCGCTATCGGGCAAGCCTGATAAAATCGCGCGCCTTCGCCAGCCGGTACGCGCGCCGGGCTCCTTGGATGAGCCTGCGCCACGTCGGCGCCTACACGAACTCCCCATCCAAAGGCCCGGATCTATGAGCAAGCAACCCTCCATCAGCTACAAGGACGCAGGCGTCGACATCGATGCCGGTGAAGCCCTGGTCGAACGCATCAAAGGCGTCGCCAAGCGCACTGCACGTCCGGAAGTCATGGGTGGCCTGGGCGGCTTCGGCGCCCTGTGCGAGATCCCGGCCGGTTACAAACAGCCGGTGCTGGTGTCCGGTACCGATGGCGTGGGCACCAAGCTGCGCCTGGCACTGAACCTGAACAAGCATGACAGCATCGGCCAGGACCTGGTGGCCATGTGCGTCAACGACCTGGTGGTCTGTGGTGCCGAGCCGCTGTTCTTCCTCGACTACTACGCCACCGGCAAGCTCAACGTCGACGTGGCCGCGACCGTGGTCACCGGCATTGGCGCCGGCTGCGAACTGGCCGGCTGCTCCCTGGTCGGTGGTGAAACCGCCGAGATGCCGGGCATGTACGAAGGCGAAGACTACGACCTGGCCGGTTTCTGCGTCGGCGTGGTGGAAAAAAGCGAAATCATCGACGGCTCCAAGGTCGTCACCGGCGATGCCCTGATCGCCCTGCCCTCCTCCGGCCCGCACTCCAACGGCTACTCGCTGATCCGCAAGATCATCGAAGTGTCCGGCGCCGACATCGAGCAGGTACAACTGGGCGGCAAGGCCCTGGCCGATCTGCTGATGGCGCCGACTCGCATCTACGTCAAACCACTGCTCAAGCTGATCAAGGACACCGGCGCGGTCAAGGCCATGGCCCACATCACCGGTGGCGGCCTGCTGGACAACATCCCGCGCGTACTGCCGCAAGGCGCCCAGGCGGTGATCGACGTGGCCAGCTGGAATCGTCCGGCCGTGTTCGACTGGCTGCAGGAGCAAGGTAACGTCGACGAACACGAGATGCATCGCGTCCTGAACTGTGGCGTCGGCATGGTCATCTGCGTCGCTCAGAATCAGGTCGAAACCGCCCTGGCCAGCCTGCGCGCCAGCGGCGAACAACCCTGGGTCATCGGCCAGATCACCGAAGCGGCAGAAGGTGCAGCCCAGGTTCAGCTGAACAACCTGAAAGCTCACTGATGCCCTGCAATGTCGTCGTCCTGATCTCCGGGTCAGGCAGCAATCTGCAAGCGCTGATCGACAGTGTCGCCCACGACGGCAATCCGGCCCGCATCGGCGCGGTTATCTGCAACCGCGCCGATGCCTACGGCCTGGAGCGAGCGAAACAGGCCGGGATCGCCACTGAACTGCTTGACCACAAGCAGTTCGACGGCCGCGAAGCCTTCGATGCCGCCCTCATCCAGGCCATCGACGCCCACCAGCCTGATCTGGTGGTGCTGGCCGGTTTCATGCGCATCCTCACGCCGGGTTTCGTTCAGCACTACGCAGGTCGCCTGCTCAACATCCACCCTTCGCTACTGCCCAAGCACAAAGGTCTGCACACCCACCAGCGGGCTATCGAGGCCGGCGACAGCGAGCACGGCTGCAGCGTGCACTTCGTCACCGAGGAACTCGATGGTGGCCCTCTGGTCGTACAAGCTGTGTTGCCAGTCATGGCAGACGATACGGCCGAAAGCCTGGCTCGCCGCGTTCACCAGCAGGAACACCAGATCTATCCGCTGGCGGTGCGCTGGTTTGCTGAAGGCCGCTTGCGTCTTGGCGCTCAAGGCGCAATGCTGGATGGCCAGCCGCTGCCCGCCAGCGGCCACCTGATTCGAACCTAGGAGACTCTATGCGTCGTGCCCTGCTGTTCGCCCTGACACTGTTCAGCCTGCCCGCCCTTGCCGAGGATCTGCAGCCCTTCTCCGCCAGCTATACGGCGGACTGGAAGCAGCTGCCGGTCAGTGGCAGCGCCGAGCGCAGCCTCAAGCGCGAAGACAACGGCCGCTGGACCCTCAACTTCGAAGCGTCGATGCTGGTCGCCGGTCTGACCGAAGAAAGCACCTTCCGCGTCGACAACGGTGCCCTGCTGCCGCTGAGCTACCGCCTCAATCGCAGTGGGCTGGGCAAAGGCAAGAAGGTCGAGCAGGACTTCGACTGGGAACAGAAGCAGGTCATCGGCACGGATCGCGGCAATGCCGTGAGCCTGCCGCTCAACCGTGGCCTGCTGGACAAATCGACCTATCAGGTCGCCCTGCAACAGGACGTCGCGGCCGGCAAGAAGAGCGTGAGCTACCAGGTGGTCGACGGTGACGAGATCGAAACCTACGACTTCCGCGTGCTGGGCGAAGAAGTGGTACGCACCAAGGCTGGCCTGATCGACGCGATCAAGGTCGAGCGCGTACGCGACCCCACTCAGAGCACCCGCAAGACCGTGCTCTGGTTCGCCAAGGACTGGGGCCACCTGCTGGTACGCCTGCATCAGGTGGAAACCGATGGCAAGGAATACCAGATCATGCTCAAGGAAGGCAGCGTCGCCGGCAAATCGGTGGAAGGCCGCCGAGACTGATTGGCAAGCGCACAAAAAACCGGGCAAATGCCCGGTTTTTTTATGCCTGCTCCGGGCGCTGGCTGACAACGCCCCGCAGGTATCTCAATCCTGACTCACCGCACCGATCTTGTGAATCGACAGGTCGGCGCCGTTGTATTCCTCTTCCTGACTCAGGCGAATGCCCAGGGAGGTCTTGAGCAGACCATACACCGCAAAACCGCCGACCAGCGCGATCACCACACCCAGCGCCGTGCCGATCACCTGGCTGACCAGGCTCACGCCACCCAGGCCACCGAAGGCTTCGAGGCCGAAGACGCCGCAGGCGATACCGCCCCAGACACCGCACAGACCGTGCAACGGCCAGACGCCGAGTACGTCGTCGATCTTCCACTTCACCTGCGTTGCGGTGAATGCCCAGACGAACAGCGCGCCGGCAATCGCGCCCGTAACCAGGGCGCCAATCGGATGCATCAGGTCCGAGCCAGCGCAGATCGCTACCAGGCCAGCCAGCGGGCCGTTGTGCAGGAAGCCCGGGTCATTGCGCCCTACCAGCAACGCGGCAACGGTACCGCCGACCATGGCCATCAACGAGTTGACCGCCACCAGGCCACTGACACCTTCAAGGGTCTGCGCGCTCATCACATTGAAACCGAACCAGCCAATGATCAGGATCCACGAGCCCAACGCCAGGAACGGGATATTCGACGGTGCCATGGCCACCAACTTGCCGTCGCGGTAACGACCATTGCGGCGGCCAAGCAGCAGTACCGCGCCGAAGGCCAGCCAGCCACCCATGGCATGCACCACCACCGAACCGGCGAAGTCATGGAAACCCGCGCCGAAACGAGTCTCGAGCCAGGCCTGGAAACCGTAGTTGCCGTTCCAGATCATGCCTTCGAAGAAGGGATAGATGAACGCCACGATCAACGCCGTGGCGCATAGCTGCGGGCCGAACTTGGCGCGCTCGGCAATACCACCAGAGATGATCGCTGGAATTGCCGCAGCGAAGGTCAGCAGGAAGAAGAACTTCACCAGACCGTAGCCATGATTCTCCGTCAGCACCGCAGCCGGCTCCAGGAAGTTGATGCCGTAGGCGATCCAGTAACCGATGAAGAAGTACGCCAGTGCGGAAATGGCGAAATCCGAGAGAATCTTCGATAGTGCATTGACCTGGTTTTTCTGCCGCACCGTTCCCACTTCGAGGAAGGCAAACCCGGCATGCATGGCCAGAACCATGATGGCACCCAGCAGGATGAACAGGGTATTGGAGCCGTGGATCAGCGTAGCCACGGCACTGTTGATGTTTTCCATCGAGAAAGAAGAACTCCGGAGGCAGAAGAAAAAGCACCAAACAAAGGCACAAGCCCGAAATGCCGCACCACAATGCAGCCATCCTGTAGAGCGCGCCCTCGAAAAGTGCCGTCTGGCAGCCCCAAAATGGCGCCACCGAAGATCGACATATCGATGCTTATTTCTTGTTAATCAAATGGTTATACGCGAAATCGGTCATCCTGAGCCGCATCTGGAAAGCCCCATCAAGGGGCATCCTCCGACTTTCGCGCACCGGCAAAATGCAATCGCTATACCAAGCGCCAAACCAGTCACTTCCCGACTATTCTTGTGGAACCCTCGCGCCATAGCACACTCGTAAACAGTACATACCCAACGCAGAGGACTGCTCACCATGCCAAGCAAAGCCGCTACTCCAAGCACCAAGGACGCCCTGCTGGATGAATTCCAGGCTCTGGTCAGCGACACCGAGAAGCTCCTGCACCATTCCGCCAGCCTGGCTGGCGAACAGGCCGAAGCCCTGCGCGATGACATTCGCAGCAGTCTTGACCGAGCCCGTGACACCCTGCACAAAGCCGAATCCGGCCTGCGCGAGCAGGGCAAGATCGCCGTCGATGCCACCGAGGACTATGTGCACAAGCACCCGTGGCAGGCACTGGGCCTGTCCGCCGCCATCGGTCTGGTGCTCGGCCTGCTGATCAGCCGCCGTTGACAGCGCCCATGCCCAACGGACCTTCGCCACGGCGCCTGGGGGCGGCCCTTCTGGGTCTGCTCCAGGGCCACGTGGCTCTACTGGCCCACGAACTCGAAGACCAGCGCAACCAGGCACTACGTGCCCTCATGCTGGGGGGGCTGTGCCTGGCCTTCGCCCTGCTCCTGCTGATGGCTCTGTCCGCTCTGCTGCTGATCGTCTACTGGGACAGCCACCGTTTGGCAGTCGCCACCGGCCTCTGCCTGTTCTACGGTTCTGGCCTGCTCGGTTGCGGCGCCTGGCTGTTGATCAGTCTGCGCAACGCCGAAGCGCCGTTCAGCGCCAGCCTGGAAGAACTGCAACGCGACCGCGAGCAACTGCTGCCATGACCCCTACCCTGCCCCCAGGCGCCTCGCGCCGTCAGTTGCGTAAAGCCGTGCTGCGCATGCGCCTGGAGATGCACCGCCAGGAGCTGCGCCATGAAATGCTGCAGATCAGCCAACCGCTGAAACAGGTACGTGAATACGGGCAACGTCTGCGCCAGGGTAATGCACCCTTTTTGCTCACTGGTGGTGCGCTGGCCCTGGCCGGACTGCTCGGTGGCAAACGCGGTTGGCGTCGCTGGTTACGTCTGGCATTGATCATTGCGCCGCTACTTCGGCGTCGACACAGCGGCATCGACTGAAGCGGAGGTTGGTCTAGACCTGGGCTGGCCGCGATCTTGCTAGGTTGAGCAGCCCAGCCGCCACTTGGTGGCGCAACCGCTCAGCGCTAAGGACATCCCAGGTGATCGACGGACTGCCTTTTGCCGTCTTCCAACCCTTCATCGACACAGCCACCGGCCGTATTGCCGGTGTCGAGGCGTTGGCTCGGCTGCGCGATGCCAATGGCCAGGCTCACTCGGCCGGGCCGCTTTTCGCTGATCCGAAAACCCCACCCGCTGCCCTGCGCCGCCTTGACCGGCAAGTGCGCGAAGATGCGCTGCGGCGCTTCCACCAGGCCCCTGCGGACTGGTTCCTGAGCCTGAACATTTCACCACGCTGGATCAGTCGCCTGCGCCCGGCGCAGCCACTGCCCAGTCTGATTCAACTGCAGCGCAGCGGTATCGATCCCACACGCATCGTCTTCGAGATCACCGAACTCGGCGGCGCCAGCCTGCGCTTACCCGACGTGGTAGCGCGCTATCGCGATGCCGGTGCACGCATCGCCATCGACGATTTCGGCGCTGGCTATTCGCAGCTCGACCGCGTGCTGGCGCTGCAACCGGACATCCTCAAGCTGGACATGCGCCTGTTTCAGGAGGCCGCTCGCGGCGGCCCGAGCGGCGAGGTGGTCAAGGCGCTGGCACAGATGGCCGAAAAGACCGGCTGCTGGATCATCGCCGAAGGCGTGGAAACCGAAGCCGAGCTGAACTTCGCCCTGGAATGCGGCGCCCGTTACGTGCAGGGGTTCCTGTTCGCCAGACCGGAAGAGGAGCTGTTCGCCAGCGACGCCTTCGTCGGCCGTTTCGCGCGTCTGCGTGACAGCTACGTACAACAGAAACTCGCCGAGCGTGCGCGCCTGGTCAGCCTGCGCCAACAACTGACCGAGCTGATGTGCGAACTCAAGGCCTGGGCCGAGAGCGGCGCCCCGGCCAGCGGCCTGCGCTCGCCTGACAACTATCCCTGGTTGTTGCGCATCTATCAGTGCGACCGCCACGGCACCCAACTCACGCCGAATCTGGAATGGCGCCAACATGCCTGGCACGCCGATGACCGTTACCTCGGGCACAACTGGTCATGGCGTCCTTACTTTTACCAGTTGCTGGCCGAAGGCTGGGAAGAGCGGCGCCTGACCCTCTCCACCACCTACCGCGACGCCACCACCAACCAGTATTGCCTCACCGCTGGCCAGTTCATCGACAATGGCCGCCGCCTGTTGCTGGTGGATATCGACGCCGCCGGCCTGTAGCCAAGCCGGGGTTGCAGGCGGCGGCACTAACACCCAAGCTAGGAGCCTGGATCAACCTGGCGAGGATAGGCCTTGGATTGGCACACCCTGCTCACCCGTGAACGTCTCGGCAAACCCGCGCCCAGCTCAGCCGAGCTCGGCCGCAGCCCCTTTCACAAGGATCATGACCGCATCATCTTCTCCGGTGCCTTCCGCCGCCTGGGACGCAAGACCCAGGTGCATCCGGTGTCGAGCAACGACCATATCCACACCCGCCTGACCCACTCCCTGGAAGTCAGCTGCGTCGGCCGTTCGCTGGCCATGCGCGTCGGCGAGATGCTGCGTGACGAACTGCCCCACTGGTGCACGCCGAGCGATCTGGGCATGGTGGTGCAGTCCGCCTGCCTGGCCCACGATATCGGCAATCCGCCATTCGGCCACTCCGGCGAAGACGCCATTCGCCACTGGTTTCAGCAGGCCGCCGGACGCGGCTGGCTGGATGCGATGAGCGATGCCGAACGCGGCGACTTTCTCAATTTCGAAGGCAACGCTCAGGGCTTTCGCGTGCTCACCCAGCTGGAATACCACCAGTTCGACGGCGGCACACGGCTGACCTACGCCACCCTCGGCACCTACCTCAAGTACCCCTGGACGGCCCGCCATGCGGACGCACAGGGCTACAAGAAGCACAAGTTCGGCTGCTACCAGAGCGAATTGCCGCTGCTCGAACAGATCGCCGCAAAACTCGAATTGCCGCAACTGGAAACACAGCGCTGGGCGCGCCACCCACTGGTCTATCTGATGGAGGCGGCGGATGACATCTGCTACGGCCTGATCGACCTGGAAGATGGTGTAGAGATGGAGCTGCTCGACTACACCGAAGTCGAAGCGCTGCTGCTCGATCTCGTAGGTGACGACCTGCCGGAAACCTACCGCCAGCTCGGGCCGAAGGACTCGCGCCGGCGCAAGCTGGCTATCCTGCGCGGCAAGGCCATCGAACATTTGACTAACGCCGCCGCCAGCGCCTTCGTCGAGCAGCAGCAGGCGCTGCTTGGCGGTAGCCTGCAGGGTGATCTGGTCGAACACATGCACGGTGCAGCCAAGCGCTGCGTGCAGAGCGCAAAGGCGCTGGCGCGCGAGAAGATCTTCCACGACAAGCGCAAGACGCTGCATGAGATCGGCGCCTACACCACGCTGGAAATCCTTCTCAACGCCTTCTGTGGTGCAGCGCTGGAGCAGTACAGCGGGCGCGCGCTGTCGTTCAAACACCGGCGCATTCTCGATCTGCTCAGCTACTACGCCCCGGAACCGGGCTGGCCGCTGTATCGCTCGTATATGCGGGTGATCGATTTCATCGCCGGCATGACCGACAGCTACGCTACGGAAATGGCGAGGGAAATGACGGGCCGCTCGAGCCCGGTCTGACGACAAGCGCGCATGAAGAACCTGATCCGCAACAGTTTCACCTGGCATGCCGGCCCGCCGGCCTGGGGCCCGGCCGTGGTCGCCGGGCTGGGCTGCGCCTTGCCGCTGGTGCTTGGCCTGTTCACCGCTCACAGTGGTTTCCTCTGGGCGTCGGCGGGCGCCTTTCAGGCCGCCCAGGCAAACCCGCTGCACCGTTTCGGCATGTTGCGCATGCTGCTGCTCACCGGTCTCGGCGCCTGCAGCGCCGGCCTGGGTTTCTGGGCCGGCAGTCACCCACTGGTCAGCCTGGGCATTTTCGCGGCCTTCGGCCTGTTGCTGGCCTGGCTACAACGCTTCGGCAGCGAGGCCGGCAAACTGGGCATCGGTCTGTGCATCTGTCTATGCCTCGGCCAGGGGCAATTCGGCATCGGTAATCTGCACAACCCTTATGCGGTGGCCATGCTGTTCATTCTCGGCGGGCTCTGGGTGATGCTGCTGGCCTTCGGCCTGCGTGGCCTGCATGGCTTGCGCATGTGGCCGTACATGCCGCGTTTCCTGGCCATTCTCAAGGTACTCAAGCGCCACGCGCAGCGCCTGCCCCGTCAGCAATGGCGCCTGCATGCCCTGGCCTGCATGCTGGCGTTTGCCGCGTCAGGACTGATCGTCAATCTGGCCGGTCTGTCACGTGGGTACTGGCTGACCCTGACGGTCATCACCACGCTCCAACTGGAGTTCCAGGGCAGCCTGGTGCGAGCGCTGCAGGCGAGCCTGGCCAGCCTCGCTGCCGCCGGCTTGCTGATCATCTTCGGTCACAGCCTGCAAAGCCCACCAACGATGGTCATGACCTTACTGGTGCTGGTGATTCTCAGCCGTGCGCTGCAGGCCAATCACTACGGCTTGTTCGTGTTGCAGACCAGCCTGTGCTTCGTGCTCCTGGCCGAGAGCCTGGCACAGGACTGGCACCTGGCGGAGGTACGCCTGCTCAACGCGCTGATCGGCGTGGCCTTGAGCCTGACAGTGGCCCTTCTAGTCCATGGCCTGCGCCTGCACCTGAACAAACCGAGCAAGGCCGAGGACAAGTCTCAGCAGCCTTTATAACGTTTCGGCAGATTCACCCACTCTTCACTATGCTGTGGAAGCCTGTAGCGTCCGCAAGGAGTGAAGTGCGATGCTCAATACCGCCGTTCCCAGAGAACGCCGTTTTCCCCTGCACGTTCATATCAGTGTCCTGTTCACACTTCTGCTGCTATTCACCGGTGTCGTGCTGGGGTTGTTCAACTACCAGCAGACCAGCCGGCTGATCTTCTCCAGCAGCTCGACACTGTTCGAACGCATCCAGCACGACGTACAGAGGGATCTGGACAATACCTACCGCCCCATACGCCATCTGCTCAGCCTGCTGGCGCTGCACGCTGCGACCGAGACAGACACGCTCGATGAACGCCTGGAAATGTTGCCGCTGTTCGTCCAGGCCCTGCGCGACAATCCAAAACTGGCCTCGATATACCTCGGCTATGAGGATGGCGACTTCTTCATGGTCAGACCGCTGCGCAGCGACATGCTCAAGCAGCGCTTCAACGCACCGGACAAAGCCGCCTATCAGGTCTGGGTCATCGACCGCAGCGCCAGCGGCACGGCCAGCGACTACCTGTTCTATGACGGCTCCCTGAACCAGCTCAGCCGCCGGCAGAACCTCCGCGAACCCTACGATCCCAGGCAGCGCGACTGGTTCAAACGCGCTCGCGGCGATGGTGGCCAGATCACCACCGCGCCCTATCTGTTCTTCTCCACCCAGGAAATCGGCACCACACTGGCCAGGCGCAGCGGCCTGACCACCGTGATCGGCGCCGACCTGACGCTCGACGATCTCTCCGCCACATTGGCCAGCCACCGCGTTACCCCCAACAGCCAGGTGGTGCTCGCCGACAACGACGGCAACGCCGTGGCCTACCCTAACAGCAGCCGCCTGCTCAAGGAGGTCGACGGCAAGGTATCGCTGGTCAAGGTCAGCGAACTCAATCCGGCCCTGGGCGAACTGTTGTCCGGCCAACTGAACGAACGGGACGAGGGCATCGTCGAACTGGCCAAGCAGCGTTGGGCCATGGCTCACCGGCACATTCAGGAAGGCGGCCCGCAAGGGTTGCATCTGGCCCTGCTGGTGCCCGAGCAGGAGCTGCTGGCCGAGGCCTATCGCATCCGCTGGCAGGGCGCGCTGATCACTCTCACCACCCTGCTGCTGTGCCTGCCGCTGGGCTGGCTGACCTCACGCCTGGTGGTCAAACCGCTGCGCAGCCTGGTGCAGGAGGCGCAGGCCATCCGCCGTTTCGACTTCGCCCACCCGGCCAGCGGCCGCTCGCCGATTCTCGAGGTCGATCAGCTGGCGGTGTCGATGAGCAGCATGAAGGACACCCTGTCGAGCTTTCTCGACATCGCTGCCAGCCTCTCGGCGGAAACCCACTTCGACGCACTGATCAAGCGCGTGATGGACGCCACCGTCTCCATCAGCGCGGCCCAGGGCGGCCTGCTCTATCTACTGGACAACGACAGTGGCCGCTTGGAACCGCAGGGGCTGGTGATCGACGGCCAAAGCCGCAGCCTCAAGGAGCTGGGCATCCATGGGCTGGCCCATGACGATCCGACCCTGCCCACCTGGCTGCAACGACCGGCCAGCGGCGGCGACAGCGTCGCCACCTCCATCGGTTTCGATCAGGCAGGCAAATTTAAAGGGCTGCTGTCGGCCATGGACAGTCCGCGTCTGCACCTGATCGCTACCGGCTTGCACAACCGTCAGGGCGACACCGTTGGGGTACTGGTGCTGCTGCAACGCGATACCGGCGAAGACAACGAAAGTATGCTCAGTCCGGACCGTGTCGCCTTCGTCGAAGCCGTATCAGGCAGTGCCGCATTGTGTATCGAGAGCCAACGCCTGCTGGCCAGGCAGAAGCAACTGCTCGATGCCTTCATCCAGCTGATCGCCGGCGCCATCGACGCCAAGAGCCCCTATACCGGCGGCCACTGCCAACGCGTGCCGGAAATCACCCTGATGCTGGCCCGTGCTGCAGCCGAGAGCGACGCCCCCGAGTTTCATGACTACAACCCCAGCGACGAGGAGTGGGAGGCACTGCATATCGCCGCCTGGCTGCACGATTGCGGCAAGGTCACCACCCCCGAGTACGTGGTGGACAAGGCGACCAAACTGGAAACCCTGTACGACCGCATCCACGAAGTACGCATGCGCTTCGAGGTGCTCAAGCGCGATGCCTGGATCGCTTACTGGCGTGGCCGCAACGAAGGCGCTGAAGAGACTGCTCTGGCCACTCTGCGCGACCAGCTGCTGAGCGATCTGGATGACGAATTCGCCTTCATCGCGCGCATCAATCTGGGTGGCGAGGCCATGGCCGAGGCGGATCAGACGCGCCTGCAGCAGATCGCGGAACGCCGCTGGTCGCGCACCCTGGACAATCGCCTGGGCGTCTCCTGGGAGGAAGCCAAACGCCTGGAGCGCGCACAACCCACCGCTCTGCCAGTGGAAGAGCCGCTGCTCGCTGACCGCCTCGATCATCTGATCGAGCGCGCCGAGCAAGAGGTGATCGCGCCAGACAATCGCTGGGGCTTCAAGCTGGAAGTGCCGCAATACAAGTTCAACCGTGGCGAACTGCATAACCTGAGCATCGCCCGCGGTACGCTGACGGCAGAAGAGCGCTACATCATCAACCACCACATCGTGCAGACCATCCTGATGCTCGACCGCCTGCCCTTCCCGAAACACCTGCAGAGCGTCACCGAGATCGCCGGCGGGCACCACGAGAAGATGGACGGCAGCGGCTATCCCAAGCGCCTGAGGCGCGAACAAATGAGCCTGCCGGCACGCATGATGGCCATCGCCGATATCTTCGAAGCCCTGACGGCGGTGGATCGCCCCTACAAGAAGGGCAAGACGCTATCGGAGGCACTGAACATCATGGTTGGCATGTGCAAGGGCGCACACATCGATCCGCAACTGTTCGCCCTGTTCATCCGCGCAGGCATCTACCGGCGCTATGCCGAGCGTTTCATGCAGGCCGAACAGATCGATGAGGTAGACGAGCAGATGCTGCTGGAAAAGGCGGGATTGCTGTAGGAGCGAACTCCGTTCGCGAGCAGAGCGCGCTCCTACAACAATTGGCAGTGCCTGGATTAGCCAAGAACCTATCCAGGCAAGCGGCGCCGGAGAACCCGACGCCGAGTAGCGATCAAGCCTGGTTGATCGGGTTTTCCGGGTACCAGACATCCTGCAGCGGGCTGAGCTCGAACTTCTCCAGTTCGTCACGGCCTTTGAGCCAGGCTTCGACGGCAGCACGCTGCTCCTCGTTGACCGAGCCACGCTTGGCCAGGCAGACCAGACCGAAGTCTTCGCCACCGACGTAATCCAGACCATTGCCGGCGATGGCCTGGTCGAGGAACTGATCGACGAAATCGTCGAGGGTCTGGTCGCTCAGGTCGGCCTTGAAGTTCAGGGTCAGCTCGAAGCCCAGCTCCTGGAATTCATCGACACAGAGCTTCTTACGCAGACGGCGGGAACGGTTGGTCGCCATGAAACAATCCTCAAAGGTAATAACGCGCGGCACTCTAGCAGTTTCGCCGGCAGAGCGCCCGTTTTGTGTCACTGCGCCGGCCCTTCGAACATCTTGAACGCCAGCTGTTTGCAGTGATTGTTTTTAACCCGGCGAGGCCAACTGCGGGCAGATTCTTGCGGCATAATGTCGGCAACTTTTCCCCGAGTCGGACTGTCGTTTGTCTGTCTCCCTCGTTACTCCCGCCTGACTGCGGAAGGTTCTTGTCGATGATCCAGCGGTTTCGCCAACTGGCGCTGAGCGCCCTGCTTCTGCCCCTCGCCCTGTCCTGCCACGCTGCCAGCGCCGTACTCCCTGCCAAGGTCGAGCAGGCCCTCAAGGCCAACAAGATTTCCAACAATTCGCTGTCGGTGATGACCGTACCTCTGGGCGGGCAGACTGGCGGCCTGCAGTTCAATGCCGATGTCTCGGTCAACCCGGCCTCCACCATGAAGCTGGTGACCACCTACGCAGCACTGGAGTTGCTGGGGCCCAACCATCAGTGGAAGACCGAGTTCTATGCCGATGGCCCGCTGAAGGATGGCGTATTGCATGGCAACCTCTACCTCAAGGGTGGCGGCGACCCGAAGCTGAACATGGAGAAACTCTGGCTGCTGCTGCGCGACCTGCGCATCAACGGCGTGCGTCAGGTTCAGGGCGATCTGGTACTGGATCGCAGCTTCTTCGTCGCCCCGCAGTTGCCGGCCTTCAACGACGACGGTGGCGATGCCAACAAACCCTTCCTGGTCAAACCCGACTCGCTGCTGGTCAACCTCAAGGCGCAACGCTTCATCACGCGCGCCGACGGCGGCAAGGTGCATATCGCCATGGACCCGCCAATCGCTGCCGTGCGCATCGATAATCAGGTTCGCGTACTCAAGGCCGCCACCTGTCCGGCCTGGCCCGATATCCGCTACAACGCGGTGGACCAATACGACGGCACGACCCTGATCGTCAGCGGCCAATTGGCAGAGGGCTGCAGCGCACAGACCTACCTGTCGCTGCTCGACCATCCGAGCTATGCAGCCGGCGCGGTGCGCGGCATCTGGCAGGAACTGGGTGGCAAGATTCTCGGCAAGGACCGTGTAGGCCCCGTTCCGGAAAAAGCCCGCATGCTGGTGCGTGCCTTTTCCCCGGACGTGGTGGAAATCGTCCGCGACATCAACAAGTACAGCAACAACACCATGGCCCGGCAGTTGTTTCTCAGCATCGGCGCACAGTTCCGTAGTGAGGCCGACAAGGACGACGCCATGGCCGCGCAACGCGTCATCCGCAGCTGGCTGGCCCGTAAAGGCATCACTGCACCGCATCTGGTGATGGAGAATGGCTCCGGCCTGTCGCGCGCCGAACGCATCAGCGCACGGGAAATGGCGCTGATCCTCCAGGCAGCCTGGCGCAGCCCATATGCAGCCGAATTCCGCAGTTCAATGCCGCTGGTAGCGATGGACGGCACCATGCGCCGGCGCTTGCAGCGCACCCCCCTGGTGGGTGAGGCGCACATCAAGACCGGCACCCTGAACAACGTGCGGGCCATTGCCGGCTTCAGCCGCGACAGCAATGGTCAGGACTGGGCCGTGGTGGCCATCCTCAACGACCCCAAGCCCTGGGGCGCCACCTCGATCCTCGATCAGGTGCTGCTCGAAACCTACAGCCAACCCAAGCGCTGACAACACTGTAGTCCGGATGCAATCCGGGGGCTCTTTTGAACCTAAGCCCCGGATTGCACCGGGCTACGCTGTCAGCGCGCAGTGAAACGCCAGGCGCGGTGGATCTTCGGGTTACGAACGAAGTCCGGGTCCAGCGTCTGCACGCTGATCTCTTCGACCTGATAGCGCGTCACCAGGCTCTCATCCAGCTGGAACTTGCGGAAATTGTTGGAGAAATACAGCACACCGCCACGGGCCAGGCGCGCCATGGCCAGGTCGAGCAATTCGACATGGTCACGCTGCACATCGAACACCCCCTCCATGCGCTTGGAGTTGGAGAAGGTCGGCGGATCGATGAAGATCAGCTCGTACTCGCCACGATCCTCACCCAGCCAGGCCATCACATCGCCCTGCTCCAGACGGTGCTTGTCGGAAAAACCGTTGAGCGCGAGATTACGTCGCGCCCAGTCCAGATAGGTTTTCGACAGATCCACGCTGGTGGTGCTGCGCGCGCCGCCCTTGGCGGCATGCACGGTGGCCGTGGCGGTGTAGCAAAACAGGTTGAGGAAGCGCTTGCCTGCGGCCTCGCGCTGAAGGCGCAGACGCAACGGACGGTGATCGAGGAACAGCCCGGTATCCAGATAGTCGGTCAGATTGACCAGCAGCTTGACCCCGCCTTCGCTTACCTCCATGAACTCGCCCTGCGCAGCCTGACGCTGATACTGCTTGGTACCGGCCTGGCGTTCACGGCGCTTGATAACCACGCGGTTCTGCGCCACGCCCAGCGCCTGCGGGATCGCGGCCAAGGCATCGAGCAGTCGCGCCTGAGCCTTGTCCGGGTCGACCGAGCGCGGCGCGGCATATTCCTGCACGTGCACCCAATCGCGGTACAGATCGACCGCCACGGCATACTCGGGCATGTCGGCGTCGTACAGCCGATAGCACTCGACGCCTTCGCGGCGCGCCCACTTGCCCAGCTGCTTGAGGTTCTTCTGCAGGCGGTTGGCGAACATCTGCCCGCCTTCAGACAGTCGCGCCTGTTGCGGCGCTTCATTCGTCGGCTCTGCATCGTCCTCGCGCGCGCGCCGATCACCGGTGACGAACTGCTCGGTCAACACCTTGATCAGCAACAACTTGCAGGGCAGCGCACCATTCCAGAAAGCGTACTGTTTGTGGCTCCGTAGCCCCATGCGTTTGCCCAGCTCGGGTGCACCAGTGAACACCGCCGCCTCCCAACCCAGGCAGGCCTGACGCAGGCGCTCGCCCAGGTTCTGGTAGAGGTACAGCAGGCTGGCTTCATCGCCCAGGCGCTCGCCGTAAGGTGGATTGCTGATCACCAGGCCCTTCTGATTCTGATCCGGGCGTGGTTCAAAACTACCCAGCTCGCCCTGATAGATCTTCACCCAATCGGACAGGCCGGCACGCTCGACGTTATTACGCCCAGGCTGGATCAGGCGCGGGTCGGCTTCATAACCGCGAATCCACAGCGGCGGCTTGGCCAGCCCCGCCGCCGCACGCTGCTCGGCCTCGGCATGCAGCTTCTTCCAAATCGCCGGCACATGGCCGAGCCAATTGGAGAACCCCCAGCGCTCACGCTTGAGGTTCGGCGCTATGTCCGCAGCCATCAACGCCGCCTCTACCAGGAAGGTGCCCACACCGCACATCGGGTCGGCCAATGCGCCCCCCTCGGCAGCGATGCGCGGCCAACCGGCGCGAATCAGGATCGCGGCCGCCAGGTTTTCCTTCAGCGGCGCAGCGCCCTGCTGCAGGCGGTAACCGCGCTGGTGCAGGCTGTGTCCGGAAAGATCCAGAGAAAGCACCGCCTCGCCGCGATCCAGGCGCAAGTGCACGCGCAGATCCGGGTTGAGCTTGTCGATGCTGGGACGCTCGCCACCGGCCGTACGCAGCCGGTCGACAATCGCATCCTTGACCTTGAGTGCGCCGAAATGGGTGTTGTCGATCCCCGAGCCATTGCCACTGAACTCCACCGCCAGGCTGCCGAACGGCTCCAGATGATCGCGCCAGTCCACTGCCTGGACACCCTCATAGAGCTCGTCGGCGTTGTTCATGGCAAAGCGCGACAGCACCAGGAGCACGCGGTTGGCCAGCCGCGACCACAGACACAGTCGATAGGCCACCTCGATTTCAGCATGACCGCGAACAGCAGCAGTTTGTTCGCGTGCTTCTTCCAGTCCCAGTGCTCTGGCCTCTTCCAGCAACAGGCCCTCGAGCCCCTTGGGGCAGGTCAACACGACTTCGTAACGATCAGACATGGATGTTCCACTGCCTATGGCAATCAGGGAGGTGCGATAGCGCGCCTCGACTCAAAATAAGTGACAAAAGGTCACACCGCGACCCTTCGTCGGAATAAGCAAGCAGTCTCATTTGCACTAGCAAAATGAGGTCATTGGCGTGCATAGCCAGATATGGCGGCGTCTGGCTTAAAGATGCTGGACGTATCTCCAGCGTCCTTATGGCCTCACCCGCATTTAGGTTACGCCCTTATGACAAATCGATCATTCACAGGCCTCGGTGCATTCGTTAGAACACTACCTAAGGCTTTCGCTGCAACGGCGAAGGCACAGAAAGTTCGCCACGCCGGCAGCGGACTTTCGTAGGCAGATAATTTCTGCCCGGCCTTGCCACAAGGCCAACGGGACATAACAGTCAACAGTGAGGGCAACACCCTATGAGAAGACTTAAGCGTGATCCGTTAGAAAGAGCTTTTTTGCGCGGCTATCAGTACGGCATCAATGGTAAATCCCGCGAACTCTGCCCCTTTACCCTACCTTCGGTTCGTCAGGCCTGGCTCAATGGCTGGCGTGAGGGCCGTGGCGATAACTGGGATGGGCTGACCGGCACGGCCGGTATTCATCGACTCAACGAACTTCACGCTGTCGGCTGATCAGGATCACACCCGACTTCACCATGCCGACCCCCTCCGGGCGGCGGGCGCAAGCCCAGGGGCTCCTTCGGGAGCCCTATTTATTTACGCAGCTTATTTACGCAACGCAGCAATCGCATCCACGGCCTCGCGGATCAGCGCCGGCCCCTTGTAGATGAACCCCGAATAGATCTGGACTAGGCTCGCACCCGCAGCGATCTTCTCCGCCGCATGCTTGCCCTCGGTAATACCGCCAACGGCGATGATCGGCAGACGGCCCGACAACTCACCCGCCAGCACCTTGACGATGTGCGTGCTCTTGTCGCGCACCGGTGCACCCGACAAGCCGCCGGCCTCGTCGCCATGGGCCAGCCCTTCGACACCTTCGCGGCTGAGCGTGGTATTGGTGGCGATCACCGCATCCATATCGGCGCCCAGCAGCGCTGATGCCACCAGCGCGGTTTCTTCATCGCTCATGTCCGGGGCGATCTTGATCGCCAGCGGTACGCGCTTGCCATGCTCCTGGGTCAGATCTTCCTGGCGACGACGCAGCGCCTCGAGCAACTCTTTCAGCGAGTCGCCGAACTGCAGACTGCGCAGCCCCGGCGTATTGGGCGAGCTGACATTGACAGTGACATAGCTGGCGTGGGCATACACCTTGTCCAGGCAGGCCAGGTAGTCATCCACCGCCCGCTCCACCGGCGTATCGAAGTTCTTGCCGATATTGATACCCAGCACACCCTTGAACTTCGCCGCCTTGACCCGCTCGAGCAGGTGGTCGACGCCATGGTTGTTGAACCCCATACGATTGATCACCGCCTCTGCCTCGGGCAGACGAAACAGTCGTGGTTTTGGGTTGCCCGGCTGCGGCCGCGGGGTAACGGTGCCGATCTCGACGAAGCCGAAACCGAGCTGAGCGAAGCCGTCGATGGCATCACCGTTCTTGTCCAGCCCCGCAGCCAGGCCGACAGGATTGGCGAACTGCAAGCCCATGACGTTTACCGGCAAGCTGGTCGGCGCCTTGGTCAGCAGGCCATTGAGTCCCAGCCGGCCACCTGCACCGATCAGATCGATGGACAGCTCATGGGAGGTTTCCGGGGACAGTTTGAACAGCAGCTCGCGGGCCAGGGAGTACATGGTCAGGCTCAGCTCGACAGATAGAGGGTTGGCAGCCAGCGATTATAGCCGCGCAGGCATCTTCGGCGCGAGGCAAGCGCGCCAGATCAGTCCAAAGGGCGTAAACTCAGCAATTCGCCGGAACTACTGAATTCCAGCACGAATGAACCAAAGATACCGGCGTGAGTCAGATACGGCCGCAAATGGTGGGCCGGCAAACTGACGCGGCGCCCGTCACGGCTTTGCGCCATAATCCGGTTAGCCTGGCCACGATAGATGGCCTGCAATCGTTCGGCCGATAACGCAATATCCAGCACCAAGCTGGGCATGGAGGCACCCTCGCAAATGAATGCGGCTATTTTGCCACAGACCTGCACCGCGACAGGCACTCCCGCGCCGCGCTACGCTATATGGGCAATAGCCATCCGCGTCTGCCACACTGCAGCAGACGCTTCAGGAGCGATCTGCCGGCCATGAGCCTGTCCGAATCCTCAACCCTAGGTAGCCGCCTGGCAGCCCTGGCTCAACGCATGGGACTGCTCGGCCGCAGTTCACGGCAGATTTTTGCCAGGGCGAGCGTTTTGCGCCTGCCATTCAAACCGCTGCCTGCTGCGGTCGAAAGTATTGGCTGGAATGACGGTCCGCAATTGCAACTGCTGCTCAACCTGCCTCGAGGCGCACTATCCGGCCCTGTGCAGGAAGACAAAGCACAGGCACATTCGGCACTGACTCAGGTCGTGGAAGCCCAGACGCAGCAACTGCAGTCTTTCGATCTGCGCCTGATCGATGGCTTCGCCTACCCTTGCCCTGCGCCAGGCTACGTGAGTTTCGAAGACTACGCGGCGAGCGAACATTGCAAGCAGGTGCGCATCATCAGCTACAAGGATTTCGTCAAAACCATCAGCCAGGCGTTGCCGCGTTTTCTCGCCGGCGAGCCGATCGAGTTACGTCAGGCCAACTGGCGCGGCTCACGCACCTTTTGGTCAGGGGAGATGCACGGTGAAGCCTTCGCTGGAGCCATCGCCTATGCGCGCAGGCGCGAACTGGAAGTGCTGCTGCCAGCCAACCTGGTCCGCTATCGCTTGAATGAAGCAGGACTGGACAACCTGCAGAATCGCTATCACGTACTGGCCATGCCAGAGGCTGCCTGGAGCGATCCCGGCTTCATGGGGCTACTACTGGACAACGGCATTCCCTATGCACGCCTGTCGCTACTGAAGAAAGCCGGCACCCCCGAGTTCCTCCTCCTCCCCAAAGAGCATCAGGAAGCCACTGCACTGGGCGAGGGATTACGTCTGGCCGGCGCACCAGACGTGCCGAGCCATCTACGTCAGCTGGCCGTTCAGCCAGCCTGAGCAGAGTGACGAGCTATTCGTCGCAACCGCGCAACAGACGTCCGATCATATCCAGCGAATAACCACGGTAGGCCAGGAACCGGCCTTGCTGAGCACGCTCACGAGCATCCGCCGGCAACCGCCCGGCAAACTTGCGCTGCCAGGTTTCACGCAACTGCTCGAACCAGTCGATGCCACTCTCACGCAGCGCCTGATCGACATCGCCACGCGCCAATCCACGCTGGCCAAGCTCCTCGCGAATACGCAGCGGGCCATAGCCAGCACGCGCACGATATGCGACGAAGCTTTCCAGATAGCGGGCCTCGGATAGCAAGCCCTCCTCTGACAGACGCTGCAGAGCAGCGTCGATCATGTCCTCGGGTGCGCCACGCTTGCGCAACTTGCGCGTCAGCTCGACACGCCCATGCTCACGTCGCGCCAGCAGATCCATGGCCGCTCGCCTGACGGCGAGCGGGTTATCCAGTACGACAGTCATGCTCTAGCGACTTAGAAGTCGACTTCTGCGTCAGCCAGATCGGCAGCCGGCGCCTTGGCCGGAGCACTGCTGACCAGCAGTTTCTCGCGAATCAGGCCTTCGATCTCGCGCGCCACTTCCTGGTTTTCTTCCAGGTACTTGGCCGCATTGGCCTTGCCCTGACCGATCTTGTTGCCCTTATAGCTGTACCAGGCACCCGACTTCTCAACCAGGCCCTGCTGCACACCGAGGTCGATGACCTCGCCATTACGGTAGATGCCCTTGCCATAGAGAATCTGGAATTCGGCCTGACGGAACGGCGGCGCGACCTTGTTCTTGACGACTTTCACACGGGTTTCGCTGCCCACGACTTCCTCGCCTTCCTTCACCGCGCCAGTACGGCGGATGTCCAGACGAACCGAGGCATAGAACTTCAGCGCATTACCACCGGTGGTGGTTTCCGGGCTGCCGAACATCACGCCGATCTTCATACGAATCTGGTTGATGAAGATCACCAGGCAATTGGCGTTCTTGATGTTGCCGGTGATCTTGCGCAGCGCCTGGCTCATCAGACGCGCCTGCAGACCGACGTGCATGTCACCCATTTCGCCTTCGATTTCCGCCTTGGGCACCAGGGCTGCCACGGAGTCGACGATGATCACGTCGATGGCATTGGAACGCACCAGCATGTCGGTGATTTCCAGCGCTTGCTCACCGGTGTCCGGCTGCGATACCAGCAGATCATCGACGTTGACGCCGAGCTTGCCGGCATAGTCGGGATCCAACGCGTGCTCGGCATCGACGAACGCGCAAGTCGCGCCAAGCTTCTGCGCTTCGGCGATCACCGACAGGGTCAGTGTGGTCTTACCAGAGGATTCCGGGCCGTAGATCTCGACGATACGCCCCTTCGGCAGACCGCCGATGCCCAGGGCGATATCCAGACCCAGCGAACCGGTGGAGATGGCCGGAATGGCCTGACGCTCATGGTCGCCCATGCGCATGACCGCGCCCTTGCCGAACTGCTTTTCGATCTGACCCAGGGCAGCCGCCAAAGCGCGCTTCTTGTTCTCGTCCATTACCATCCTCACGTATTAACAAGGGCCTCGAGGGCCGCCAAGAACTGTATAAGTAGCCAGTATTATTCCACAGGGCAAGTCGCCCGCCTACCCCATAAACGGATTTTCCTCTGCCAGCAGGCGCAGAAGCCCGGCCAGCGCGGTCTCGACCGTTTGTCGGCGCACCTCGTCACGGCTTCCAGGAAACTGCTTGCGCACACTGAAAAGGCGCTCGCCATCCCCCCAGGCCAACCACACGGTACCAACCGGTTTTTTCGCAGAACCACCATCCGGCCCCGCCACCCCACTGACCGCCACTGCATAGCGCGCACCGCTATTGGCCTGCGCGCCACGCACCATCGCTTCGACCACCTCCTGGCTCACGGCGCCCACACTGGCGAAAAAGTCGGCGCATACAGCCAGCTGCTTGGTTTTCTGGGCGTTGGAGTACGTCACATATCCGGCCTCGAACCAGGCCGAACTGCCTGGTATGCGAGTGATCGCCTCGGCGATACCGCCGCCGGTGCAGGATTCTGCAGTGGTCACCTGGGCAGCTTGCGCCTTCAATGCTGCACCCAGTTGTTCGGCCAGTTGGCTGATTCTGTCCATATCCGTTCCTCACTCATCGAACGGCAAACCCTACACAGCTTGACCTGCCAGTGGAAACGGCAAATTTCGTCTACTGTTATCACGGGCTAGGTGCAAGAGGGGCACTGCAATGTGGCTGTCACGGAATAAGAAGCACAGGGATGCAGCGGACCCGACAACGGCCGAGCTGCAGGCAATCCGTCAATCGATGGCGATGATCGAGTTCACCCCGGATGGAATCATCCTCGATGCCAACCCTGCCTTTCTCGGCGTAGTGCACTACCGCCTAGAAGAGATCGTCGGCCAGCACCATCGCCTGTTCTGCTCTCGCAGCCTCAGTGAAAGCCTCGCCTATCAACAGTTCTGGCAGCGCCTGCGTCAGGGCGAACATTTCAGCGATCGCTTCCCCCGGCTGACGAGAGACGGCCAAGAGGTCTGGCTCGAGGCGACCTACATGCCGATCCGGGATGATCAGGGCGCAGTGGTCAAGGTGATGAAGATCGCCACCGACATCACCCGCCAGGTAGCGGCCGAACACATGCACGAGAGCTACATCAAGGCTATCGACCGCTCCATGGCGGTGATCGAGTTCAACCTCGAGGGTGAAGTGGTGAGTGCCAACCAGAACTTCCTCGACCTGATGGGCTATCGCCGCGAAGAAGTGATCGGCCAGCATCACCGACTCTTCTGCCTGCCAGAGGATAGCCACAGCGATGACTACCGTCAGTTCTGGGCCCGCTTGAACAAGGGCGAGTTCATGTCCGATCGTTTTCGCCGCGTCACCAAGCAAGGTCAACAGGTCTGGCTGCGCGCCACCTACAACCCGTTGTATGACGCCAACGGCCGTGTCTATGGCGTAGTGAAATTCGCCAGCAACATCACCGCCCAGGTCGAGCGCCGCGATTCGGAGGCTGCTGCCGCCCAACTGGCTCATGACATCGCCAGGGAGACAGACGTTTCCGCCGACCACGGCACGCGCACAGTGGCACAGACCGTCGCGGTGGTCGCCGACATTGCCAGCGACCTGGCTGACGTGGCCGAACAGATAGAAGGCCTTAACAAGCAATCCGAGCAGATCACCAGCATCGTGCAGGTGATCCGCAGTATCGCCGACCAGACCAATTTGCTGGCACTCAATGCGGCCATCGAAGCGGCACGCGCCGGCGAACAGGGCCGCGGCTTCGCAGTGGTGGCCGATGAAGTACGTCAACTGGCCTCACGAACCAGCCAGGCCACCCAGGAGATCAACGGCGTCGTTCAGCAGAACCAGAACCTTACGCGCAACGCAGTGGCCAGCATGGCCACCACGCGAGAGCGTGCGCGCACGGGCGTAGACCTGGCCAACCAGGCCGGCGAGGTGATCCGCGAGATACGCAGCGAATCGCAGCGCGTGGTCGAGGCTGTGGCCCATTTCTCGGTGACCTTTACTGACTGAAGGGCACCTTTTAAAAACTACCTGCGTGGTCATCACGGCGTTAAAACAGGCTCAAATGCTCATCTACAGCTCGTGAACTCCGTTTTATCGCCTGTTTTTGCCTTGTGCTGACTGCCTCGGCTCCGTTTTCAAGGGCGCCCTGAAGGGTAATTGCGTCAGATTCGCAGCCCACGTGAGGGACGAAGTATGGGAAAATTCCCGGCTTCGTCACACCCACCGCACGTAAGGCCCGGCATGACCGATCTCTCCGCACACACACCGATTGTGCCGGGATATCTGACCGTTTTGCATGCCAAGCGCGCATTTACTGGCCTACGCAGGGTGTTTCGCTAAAGTCGTCCATGTCTATATCGGCATCGGGGGTCATAGAGTGGCGTATGGTTTGCCCCAAATTTGCCCCAGCCAAATCGCAGACACAAAAAAACCCGGTACCGCAGGGACTCCCCACGGCACCGGGCCTTTCACCATCATCTAACCTCCCACAACGCCTGCAGGTCGGTTGTAAAGCTCCGACTCATCATCTCCCGCTTCATCCCCCACCCTGGCGTCGGCGGTACCAATGCCGGCCGCAGCGTCCCCCTCCCCCACTTCGCATTCACGGCATCCAGCACCGCCATCACCTGGCGGGATGCTTCAGGCTGGGTCGGGGCGAACAGGTCGTCGGTGTACTCGCCGCGCTGGCAGAGATCGAGCAGCAGCACCTCGGCCTTGCTGAAGGCGAAGCCCGGGCGATACACCTGCTCCAGGCCGGCCAGGGCGGCTTGGGTGATCAGTCGGGTGTCGTCGCTTGGGTACGGCAACTCGCACAGCACGCCGCGGGCGAACTTGGGTTCATCTGGATTGAACATGCCGGTGCGGATGCTCACCCGTACCCGCTTGCACACCGAGCCCTGCCCCCGCAGCTTCTCGCTGGCCCGGGCGGCGTATGTGGCCACCGCTTCGCGGATCGGCGGTAGTTCGTGCAGGCGTTTGCCGAACATACGGCTGCAACAGATCTCCTGCTTCGGCGGTGCCTCGCCGTCCAGCTCCAGGCAGGGTATGCCGCGCAGCTCCCGCGCGGTCTTCTCCAGCACCACGCTGAACTGCTTACGCAGGGTCCATGCGTCCGCCGCGGCCAGGTCGGCAGCTGTCTTGATGTTCAGTTCACCCAGGCGAGCAGTCAGCCGGCGGCCAACGCCCCACACTTCACCGACCGGCGTGGCAGCCAGCAGCTTGGCGCGGCGCTCCGGGTCGCGGATATCGACTACACCGCCCGTCTGCTTCTGCCAGCGCTTCGCCGCATAGTTGGCCAGCTTCGCCAGCGTCTTGCTCGGGCCAATGCCAACACCGGTCGGGATACCGGTGCACGCCAGCACCTGGGCGCGTATCTCCCGGCCCAACGCATCGAGATCACCCAGCACCCCGGTCAGCTCGGCGAAGGCTTCGTCGATGCTGTACACCTCCAGCGCCGGCACCAGCCCCTCGATCACGGTCATCACTCGCTCGCTCATGTCGCCGTACAGCGCATAGTTGGAGCTGAACGCCATCCCGCCGGCCGCTTCGAACGCCTTGCGGATCTGGAACCACGGCTCGCCCATTTTGATGCCCAGCGCTTTGGCCTCGCTGGTGCGGCTGACCACACAGCCATCGTTGTTCGACAGCACGACGATCGGCACCCGAGCCAGGTCCGGCCGGAACACCCGCTCGCAGCTGCAGTAGAACGCATTGCAATCGACCAGCGCGAACACCCGGTCAGCCACAGTGCCGCCCCTGCCGGCACAGGCCAACGTAAACACCCCACACCTGAAAATCTTCGGCCTCAAGCACGTAGCGCGGCGGGTACTTGGGATTTGCCGAGAGCAGGATGACCTGGTGCTGGTCACCGCCCAGGATCTTGAGCAGCGGTTCGCCGTTGACGCACGCGATCAGCACGTCGCCACGCTTGGCCTTGGCCGCTTTGTCGATCAGCACCAGGTCACCATCGAGGATGCCCACGCCCTGCAGGCTGTCACCGCCCACGCGCGCCAGGTAGATCTGCGGGCGATGCAGGCCGAACAGTTCGTCGAGGGAGATACGTTGCTCAATGTGATCCTGGGCCGGGCTGGGGAAGCCGGCCGGCACACTGGGGAGGAAGTAAGGAATTTCGGCGCCGCCAGGAGCGACAGGGCCGAGGATACTGACGCTGGCCAAGGGCATTACCTAAACTGACACTGTATAGATAAACAGTATTTGCATTGACACGCGCGGCGTCAATGCCATGCTGATGGCGAGCGACAGGAGGACGAGAGAATGTGCGGAAGGTTTGCCCAGTATCGAAGCATGCGCGACTACCTGCGCGGACTCGACAGCGAGCAGGACGTCATGAGCGGCTGGGAGGGTGAGCCGATTCAGCGCTACAACGTCGCGCCCAGCACCCAAGTGCAGGTGCTGCACAGCACGGGCGGCCACCTGGTGGTGGCCGAGGTGAGATGGGGATGGGCGCCCAACTGGGCGCGAGGGAAGATGCCGCCGCCGATCAACGCCAGGCTAGAGAAGGTGGCCACCGGCAATTTCTTCAGGCAGATATGGCAACACCGCGCACTGGTCGCGGCAGATGGCTGGTTTGAATGGGTGCAGGACGAAGACAACCCGAAGATCAAGCAGCCCTATTACATACGGCTGCGCAGTGGCGACCCGCTGTTCTTCGCTGCGATCGGCAAATTCCCACCGGCCGGTGGCGAGGCTGAGGAAGGTGACGGCTTCGTGATCATCACCGCCGACGCCGAGGGCGGGATGATCGACGTGCACGACCGCCGCCCGGTCGTGCTCAGCCCCGAGCTGGCCCGCGAATGGATCGACCCGGACACCACGGCGCACCGCGCTGAGCAGATCCTTCTGCACCAAGGCACGCCCAGTTGGGAGTTCGAGTGGTTCCCGGTCGACCGGGCGGTGGGTAATGTGCGGAATCAGGGGCCGGAGCTGATAAAGCCTCAGCAGTCGGACTCGTAGGAGGCGACACCCTCGCCGAACGCGATCTACCCCACCCGCTACCAAGCACCGGACACAAAAAGGGCAGCCGTTAGGCGCCGCCCATTCAATTGCCGACGAACGGCAAGCTTTACTTATTGCATTGTTCGCAATCGCGAACAATAATAACACCACGCTTACGAAATAGTTCGAAGCGCCCCTACTGAGGACTACCGAAATGACCACTATCTCCATCGCCTACGAAGTACCCGCCTCCACTGTCGAAGCCATCCGAGCCATGCTCGATGAGACCGCGCTCCGCGACGTGAACTGGAACGGCGCAGACTTCAAGATCGTCCGCGACGACTTCACCTGCATTGAAGGCAACGAAAGCCACGAGGCCGTCGCCCTGCTCAACCAGATTCAAGACATCATCAGCGGCCAGTAATCGACCAGGCCCCGCCAACTTAGGGGCCTTTGCTTTGGAGCACGCCATGCGCGACGCAATCACACCGATGAACAACCTAGAACTGCAGGCCGCCCGCAAACTGCTCATGATGGACGTAAGCGAGGCAGCAGAATCGATTGGCAGCGTCACCCCTCGTACCTGGCAATACTGGGAAGCAGGACGAAGCACGGTGCCGACAGACGTCGCACTCGAAATAGAAGCACTCCTTGAAATGCGAATGGCGCGCATGAGCGACATTGATGCCAAGCTGGCTGACCTGCCCCAAGGTGGACGACTGGAATTGCCGTACCACATCAGCTTCGAGAGCTACATCGCCGCCAACCCAGGCGCGAACAAAAAGCTCTGGCGCATAGATCAGAGCATCGCAGCCATGTACTACACCGAAGGCCACGCTGATCTGATCTGATGCATCGTAGGCAGAACATGCTCTAGCTGCCCTTCACTCCGTCGTAGGTTCGCTCGCAGGTGAGGCCTTTAATCCTGCGTCCGTCAGCTTCTGCCGCCAGCCATCGACCTTCTGATTCCATCTCTCCAAGCAGCTCGGCGAGCAAGGCGGCGGCGTCTTCCCTTGCCGTGCGCTCGCCGGCAGTTCCGGCATTACAGGTAGCGAGCTGGGTGGCCAAGCTGCTGGCTTGCTTACGCAGCCCGTCAGCAGCAGCCCCAGCATCAGCAGCGCGGCGCTGCAATTCTTCAAGTTGGTCATGACCTATTTGCCCCTCAGCGTCTGCGACGCTCTGTTGTTGCCGCTCGACAACGCGAACGATGGTGACGGCATCGAGCTGGCTCTGGGCGATCCCCTCGCCCAGCCGCCAGCCGTTGACCTTCCAGCCGGCCAGGAAGGCCATCGCCGCGATGATGCCCAGCAGCGTCGCCCGGTCTGCCAGCGCGGCGATCACGCAACCACCCCGCCACAAACCGTGAACATCGCCAGCAGATCCTGCTCGTCGCACGGCTCGGCAGCGCGTTCGTCTGCGTAGATCTCCAACAGGTTTGCCAGGGCGTGCTCGCGCTGGCCGTAGCCAGCTCCGGGCAGGCTTGCCCAAATCGGCGCAGCCAGGGCGATGGCATCCGCAATGCGGCCGGCCTTGATCGCCGGCAGCGCCTTGCACTCGGTCAGTAGCTTCACGGCAGCCAAGTCCTGGGCTTCTGGAATAAAGCGGCCCTTGAAGCCATAGACCCGAACGATTGCCCGCCAGGTGCGGTGCAGGAACTGGTAGCGGCCAGCTGCGGTCGACGCGATGCCATAGCGCGGCAGTTGAATCAGACGGTTCGGGTGCTGGGCGTAGTCATTGAATGTGATCAGGCGCCCCGGTAGTGAGCCAACGATGACGTTATAACCGTCGTCGGACTGCGCCAGGATCTTCTCGCCCAGCTCAGACCAGGCGAGCATATCCAGGAACGCGAGCACGTTCGCACCGCCCACCTGGGCGGCAGAGATTCGAGCCATTGGTTTTCTCCAGACACAAAAAAGCCCGCTCGGGGCGGGCTTGGGTTATGAGGTGCTTCAGTTCAGTTCGGCGGCGCTTCGCACACCGTGCCGATCATTGCAGCAGCGGCGTCGAAACCTTCGTGGTAGCCGAGGTAGGTGCCGACCATCAGGCATAGGCCACCAATGGTGAACAGTTCGAGAACGACGCGGGGGCGGATACGCAGTGTGGGCATGTGGATCTCCTTATCCAGTTCAGTGAACCCAAAGCCTAGATCAGCGCGGCAGCGTGCGCCAGGCCGCGCCGCTCTTCCAGCCATCCGCACAGCTCGCCAATCGTCCGCGGGCTGTAGCTGGCTGGGCTGGGCAGGCCGAGGGCGGCGGCGCACCATTCGCTGCAGAATGCGGCGTGCTCTACCTGGCGATTGCGGTTGAATATCTGGCTCATGATCAGTGATGGCCAGCCGTAGCGGTCTTGGTCGGTGCGTTCGAAATGCTCGAGCACGGCGGCGGCATCAGCCCAGGGCAGTTCGATCAGGTCCCAGTGATCGGCGCCAGGGCCGATGCGCTTGCGGCGCACGCCTTTGTCCATCACCGAACTGCTGTAGCAGTAGTCACCCACCACCAGCTCGCAGTGGCTGTACTGGCTGCGCGTCCACCAGCGGATAAGGGCGTTGCCGAGCTGGCCGGGGCCTTTGTAGAGCGCCAGTTTCACGGTCGTCATGCCAAGGCTTCCTTGAGTTGCTCGGTAGGCGTGCCCATCACCGTTTGCTGCAAGGCGGCGAGTTCCTGCCATACCTCGGGCGGGAGTTGGTAGTCGAGCTGTGGGTTGCCGCCGCCGCGGATTGCATCCTCATAACCCTGTCGCCGGCCGGTGAGCCATGCGGACATGATCACGAACTGCCGCGCTTTCAGCAGGGTGCGGCGCAGATACTCGTCGCGCTCGATGCCGCGCACCGCAGCTGCGCGGTCGATCCATGGCGTGGGCGCTGCAGGGTTATCCAGCCATGTGCGGGACTCCTGATCTTGAGTCGGCCAGGTGTCTTTCTCCATCTGCGGATAGTCCGCCGTCAGCGCGCGGGTGGCGGTTTCATAAGCACCGTTGTTCAGCGCCAACCGCAGCGCCTTGACCTCAGCCGGCGTTGGTTCCGGCTCGGGTTCCGGCTCAGGTTCCGGCAGCGGACCAACGACGAACTGGCCGTCAACGATCTGCACGTGCTCACCGGCCAGCATGCCTGCCAGCCCCTGCTGATACTGCTGCTCGGTAATTTCGATCCCACCCTCAATAGGGTCATGACTGAGGCGGCCCTCTGCGGCGTATGGCATTAGCGAATCCTCTTGTAATAGTCCCGGCCAAGGCTTTTGATGCGGGTTTCGTTTGCTGTACGCGCTACGCGCGAAGCGTCGAAATCAACTGTAATTCCGTCGATCTGCGCGCCCGTCCCGGAGCGGCTCATAATCGAAGTAGTAACTCCGCTTTTACCGATGGCCCCAGCTACCCCTGTGGGGATGGCTGTAATTTGCTGCTGATTTGTGATCGATCCCGTGATGTTCTGCAGCGCATCCGCCTCCACCGTCCCGCTACTACCCGGCCGAATAGATCGCCGCTCAGTATTGATCAGCCGCACCGTCTGCCCATTCATCGGGCTGCCGGCATCGTTGATCACCGCCGTGGCCTGTACCAACGGCGCTGAGCCGCTCACGCTCTCAGACGTCAACACGCCCGTGTTGTAGCTGTCAGAAGCGGTCAGCTTGATATAGCGATAGTTCGGGTTGTCGGTCGGCGGGATAGCAACGCCTGTGGTAGTGGCGTCGATTGGGAATTCGGCGCCAATCGGGATGAACTCCCACACGTCTATCGAGCGATTCAACGGGTACGCGACGATAGTCCCCGAACTGTTCGTGACGTAGATATCGAAGCCAGAACCCGCACGCACGTAGTAGATCGAATTGGCTTCCAGTGTGCCGGGCAGCGAGGCGACGTACTTGTGATGCTTGATCACCGCCATAGGATCACCAGTTGTTCGTGGCCCAGCGAGTAGTAACGCCCTGGCCGTTGTAGGTCAGCCCGTCAGTGTCGGCACCCAGCAGGTCTAGCGTGGCCTTGTTCGAGTGGCTGTGCGCCTGGCTTACAGAGCTATCGATCTGCGCTGGCGTGGAGCTTGGCCCGTCAACGATATCCGCCCAGTTGAGCACCACGTCCATGGACTCGTACTCGGCAACCTTGTAGGTCTCTTCGGCCGTGGCGTCATAGGCATACAGCGCCGAGCCGACGTCGACGGTCGGATCACCCGATGCATCGATCACCAAGATCATCGCGTTGGCGTCAAGTGTGGCGATCAGCGCATCACGGGCGGCGATGTCCGCGACAATCTGCACCGTGCTGGCAGCGCCCGACCAGTTGGCCAGGGCCTCGCTGATCAGCGCATTGATCATCGCCGAGTTACCAACCGCGCGCGCCACGCCGGTACTGTTGGTCAGGTAGCTCTCGGCATAGCTGCCGTTTTCGACGTAATAGAACGAGTCAGGCTGCAGGGTGCCCGGCAGTGTGGTGACCTTGAAGAAACGAACTTGAGCCATAGGGCCTCCTGATTACCATTCGGTACCGCCCCACTCAGTGGGCGGCACGTAGAGCCCGTTCGGGCGGTTCTGAATCTGGTTGTTTGGGTCGGGGCTGATGGTCGCGCCATCAACCCCGTTACGCCCCGGCGGCCCTTGCGTCCCAACCGCGACCACAATGGCCGGCGCGGCCACTGGCTCGCGCACCAGCACAAACGGCGCGCCGAGCACGAGCACATCAGGTGCAGCAGCCATGGCCACCCCCTCGGCGAACGGTCACCGGGCCGTCGAGCCAGCGGTCTACGTCGCCGTTCTGCCATGTGATGTCGAGCGTGTAGGTCACGCCATCGAGTGGGATGGCCGTGCTCTGCTCTGGCGTGAGCACGATGTTCACTCGACCCACGCCCAGCACCAGCAATCCGCCGTTTGCGGTGGTCAGTTGCAGGCTGTAGCCGGGGCCGGTGAGCGTGAGCGCTGCGGTGGCATCGGCGAGGTCGACACCAGGCTGATACACCAGCCAGCCGCCGCGGGCGTTCTGCTCAGCACCGTTGAGCGCGTTGATTTCCACCGTGTAGGCATCCACCACGCCGACCATCCACGGCGCCTGCTGTGGTGGTTGGCGGTTGAGCGCAGTGAAGCCACTCACACCCTCCACCCAGCATGGCCACTCGGCCGGCAGGTCGTGCCCAGGCACGGCCAGTAACAGCGATGGAGTTTTCTGCACCTCGCTGATGGCGCGGCGTTCCCAGCGCGGCTGCAGCAGGTACAGCGGTTTGCGATTCGTTGCGCCCGGGATGATGGGCAGGTCTAGGCAGGCCGGCTGCATCGCTGGCTACTCCAAAATGTCGATAGGGTTTACTCAGCTGGTACTAGCGCCAGTTCCTGCCATGCCCAGGTTTCATCGTTCGGGCGCACGGTGATCCACACGCGCGGCGGGCCGCCATACATAGAAGTGCAAATAACCGGGCGCTCTGGCACTGTTTCTGGCGGCTCGCTGTTGGTGGTGATGTAGCCCAAGTTTCCGACAATGAGCCACTGCCCATCCAGGGAACAGAGGTGATGATTGCCGGCATTGTCGATCCAGTGAGAGCCCGGGGCCGCATCCTCGGGCGGCATGCTGGTTTGATACGTGTGCTGTACTGTTTCCATCTGTCATGCTCCCGTTACAAGATAATTTTCGGCACCGTCAACCAGGGCCAGGCCTTCGCCGTCAACCAGGGCGCCGTCAGGCAAGCCGCCCGCTTCAAGGGCCGACACCCGCTCGAGCAGGTCGTTGACGTGATCAACCAGCGTTGGCACCTGCGCGGCTTGCGCCTGCAGGCCGGCCAGCAGCGCAGCAGTCACACCACAGTGCACAACCGAGCCACTGGGCCATACCTGCGCTGCCGTGCCCTGCTCGCCGCGCAACAGCTCATAGCCGGAATCAAGGCCAACCAGCCGCACCACCTCCAGCGCGGGACCGCTCAGCGGATCGAGCGCGCTGACGATGCACAGCGCATACTCGTCGCCCTCGGCCAAGGCCAGGCGGGTAATAGCCTCGCCCGGGATCGGCAGTTCAGTACCGCCGGACGGCAGCTCATCGGTGAGCGCGTAGCACCAGTTATCGATGAATCTCATGGTCACCTCATATGAGCCCGAGCAGCGCCTGGCCGCGCAGGTCACCGCTGAAATTGGTCAATTGTTGGTCGAGCGGGTTGTAGGCCGTGAACTGGGCGTAGACGCGGCGCGACTGCCGGCTAATGCCGATCGGCGAATCGGTCAGAAAAAACTGGTTGTCGCCCCGCAGCCCCGCTGGCGTGTAGCAGGGCCAGCGCTTGCACTGCACTTCTGTTCGCGCTTCGTTGAAGCGCGTGCGGGCCAGGGTCGCTAAGCTCCATCCGAATTGCTCGGGGTAGATTGCGCCGGCGCTATCCGTGGCCGTGCCGACCACCACGCCCAGCAACACAGGGTGCGTCGGCGAGAGCGCTGGAGCGGTAGGCGGAGTGATCGGGAAGTCATATGTGAAGGTTAAGGTGATGCCGTCCTGATTGAGCTCATTCAGCGTGGTGATCGACCATGTTGGCGGCAGGCTTGACGGCTCGATAGTGCTGCCGGTCATGGTCCAACGGATCGAGCCGGTAGCGCTGAGCGAGCCAACGGTGATGGTCTCGCGAATCTCGCTCACATCGCTGAGTGAGGCGCCCAGGAGGATGGTGTCTGTAGTCGTGCTGCCGGTCGGGTTGCATTCATTGTCATAGGTGACGATGCGCAGATACTCACCCGTCGACTCATCTGTCAGGGTTGCCGTTCGCTCCCACTCATAGCGGTAGTTGTATCGCACCAGCTCTACACCACCGCCGGCTGTAAACCACGCGGTGAGCAGTCGCCCCGTCACGCCCACCTCGGCAGCGCCAGAGCCCACGGTCGCCGCAGGAGATGGGTTTGACGGGGATGGCGGGCCAGGGGTCAGTGTTCTCGCACCAGGTCGGTAATCCCGAGTAATGCCGCACGCACCGGACTCCTGTTCATTTGGCGGCGTTGGCAGGTGCATTGTGCTGAACGTGCCGCTATCGCCGGTCATGTAGTACGTGCCGAGAGCGTCGGTACGCGACGAGATCAGCGAGAGCGTCAGCGTAGGCGCCTCTGGCGTGCCGCCGATATCGAGCCGCAACAACCCCAACAGTACCTGACCAACGCCGGAAATTACCGGCGTAACCCCGAGCAGCATCGAACGCCCATCCGGCGTTACGTCCATTGCTGAGTACGTATCGATTGTCGTGGGCGGCGTCCAGCCGCTAACCGGCGGCTGGCCAGCGCCCTGGCCAATGCTGGCGTTTGTGAAGCTACCGGTATTGACGGTTACAGCCGGCAATAGCTGGCCGGTGGCGGGGTCGTAGCCGCGCAGGGTGAGCACAAACCCAGCGATCGGGTCACGAATGATTCGCGCGCGACACACAACGCCGGCGAGCAGCAGCGGGCGCCAGTTCACCAGGTCGCAGGGCTGCAGGGATCGCCCGAGAAACTGCCCGCCCTGGGCCGCGATCTCGGCAGGGGTTTCGACATCCGGCCGGCCAATGTCCCACAGCGCGGCTGGGCGATAGCGTGCGCCGAGCCAGGCTCGGTCAAGGGCTCCGCTACTGCCAAGCGGCCGCAGCCTGGTGCCAGCGCCGCCAGCGCTGAAAACCGCCCCGTGCCAGGGCGTGCCGAACCACAGTGGGCGGCCCAAGAATGGGTAATTACTATCCATCAACGATCTCTGCGTAATTGAACACCGCCGGGGCGCCGTTGGCGTCGGTCATGGTCACCACCGCTGGCATCCGCACAGCCATGAACGTCGAACCGTCCGTGCTCTGAATGATCACAGTGTTCTCGTGATACGTGCGGGTGCCTGGTGTCTCAGTGAACGGGCTGGCGACACCGCCGCCACCACCGCCTCCCGCCGCCTGGTACTCACCGCGCCCAACCTGTGGCGCCACGCTGCCGCGCGGGGCCAGATCCGGCAGCGGCTTGCGCTGCCGGGGCTGGGTGACCAGGGCATTGATGTCATCGACCTCTGCCCTGCCCGTCCGCCGCTCGATCATCGCCTGGCCACCAGCACGGCGGGCAACCTCGCTGGTGCCCTGGCGGCTCTCGCGCATGCGCCGCGCAATATCGGCGCGCTGTTCTGCAAGGGTGGTCATGGCTACAGCTCCAGCAAGTCGTTCGGGATGCCTACGCGGTAATGCACGGTGACAGCGCCGGTTCGCTCGTCGCGGTAGATCTCGGGAATCTCCGATGCCTCAACGTCGAAGCGCCGCGGGAATTTCGGCGCCGTCAGGTCGTCGGCGACATCCCAGTTGCCGGAGAATCCGAGTCGGTTGTCGTTGTATGGCTCGATGGGCGCACCCGAAATTGGGTCGTTCAATCTGCCGCCCAGTTGCGTCGGCACCCCGCCACCGCCAATCGGCAAAGGCGCAAGGCTGGTGTCCGGCCGCGCCGGGGTGGTCAGCGCATCGCTCACGCCACCGCCGCGGCTGATGGCCACACTCAGCGTGGTCACCGCCGTGCCGGCCTCGATGTCGATACGGTGCTGGATACGCCTGCACTTACCCTGCGCCAGGGCGCGATCCTCGAGACGCAGCGTGTGCACCAGGTCTACGCCCAGGGCGAGATCGGTGGGCACTTGCCAACTCAACGTCGTGCCGCGATGCGCGCTCAGCAGCTCAACGGCGCCACTGCGCAGCAGGGTTTGCAGCGCGGCAACACGGCGCGGTTCCTCTGCGAGGTCGGTCGAGCCGGTGCCGTCAGGCTTGCCGCTCTCCCACTCATCCGCTGCGCTGTTCTCGATTGCCACATTGCCGGAGTCGCGGGCAATCACGCGCGTGGCCTCGCTCTCCCCACCCGGGGCGGTCAGCACCAGCTTGTAGTTCTCGGTGACCTGCTGCGTCCAGCGCCGCCCGCCAGAGGCGATAGCGCTTAGCCAGAGGTTGTCGAACTGGTTGATCCACGCCACGCCATCGCCGCAGGGGTTGCCCAGGCTCAGCGGCAACTTGAAGCCGCCCACCCGGCCGACCATCGTCAGCCCGGCACCGGTGACAGCGCCCTCGATCATATCGGTGGTGGGTAGCTCGCTGGTCCAGGTGCGCCACTGGCAGAACCCTGGAATGCCGGAACTGCCGTATTCAGGGTGGGACCAGGTGAACAGCTGCACGTGCTGCCAGAGGCGCGGGTAGCGGTAACTGGCATCTACCTCCAGGCGGTTGGTGGCCGCGCCAAGCGGCTGCAGGTCGATCTGCACCGTCTCGAACAGCGTGCTGCCGAGGCCGAACACGAAGTGCGGCGTGGTAGCGGCGCCCCATGGCGTCACTCGCGGCACGCCGTCAACCGAGCAATCCAGGCTCGCGGCGCGGCTCTCCATACGCTCCTGCGCATAGTCCCAGCGACTGCGCCCCGTGGTGGGCTCGAACAGGTCAGCGGACCACACGCCGCCGGTCAGCGCGTCGATGGCAGCGATGCTCATGCCCTCGATACGCTGCTGCAGCTGGTCGCTGCAATCGCAGGCCAACAGTCGCCACGTAGGGTCCCACTCCGGCATTTCGAGGCGGCCGGTGAACAGGCGCGCTTCGGTGATCACCCCGTCGCGGTCGCGGCTGATGAAATCCAGCTGTACCGGTTTGCCCTTCCAGTCATCCGGCACAACAGGGCCAGGCGGCTGGTAGAGCACGAACCCCGCCACGGCGGCGGCGCCCTCTTCCCGGTCCACGTCGAGCGTGCCAGTTACCTGGCCGGTGAGGTCCATCCCGTCCACCAAAAGACGCACACGCCAGTTGAACGCCTGGCCGCGCACCACATACACGGGCTCGTAGGTAGAACCCAGGGCGACAGCAAGCGGACCGCTGGCGAGCGGTTGAGCTCCGATCAGCATTTTTCAGGCCTCTTGCCAGGTGGTTTGCCAGCTGTGGGTATTGCCGCTGGAATCCTGGTTCTCGCTGGGGCGCTCGCAGAACACCGAAAACACCGGCAACCAGCAGGCGCGGTACTGCGTTGCGCCAGCGAGGGCGGTCAGCGTGGCAACGCCATCGTCAACGCTGCAGGTGGTAGGCACCCAGTCACGGCCAACCAGGGCCAGGCCCCACGGCGCGAAGTCAGGGCGCGGGGTGCTGGTGAGCGTGTAGACCAGGCCAGCGCCGCCGATGGCTTCGACCTTGGTGCTGCGTAGCTCCAGCGGCAGGCTGTAATCCAGCCCAACCAAACCCGGTGGCATCCAACCCTGGCCGCTGATCGTGCCTTGCATCTTCGTCCAGTGCGTTTGCTTCACGGCCGCACCGTCACTCATGCGCAGCACGTTGCTGCCGGCGCCGAGCGGCTCCAGCGTTTCGACTGGCGCGCCCGAGTGCAGCACGAGCTCGACACCGCCGAGCATGATCCGTGGTAGAGACATTCAAGGGCTCCAGATAAAACGAAGCCCGCGCGGGGCGGGCTATTTGCGGCGGCTGCTGCCACCGAATTTCGCGGCGAGGCGACGGAAGTCCTGAACGGCCTGGCGGCTGCCCTCCAGCTGAATGACCTGATCGCCGCCGAACGTGAGGTCTACGCCAATACGCTCGCCAACACCGCCTTCCAGTTGCTGCTGAAGCGCAGGCGCTAGCGAGGGGATGGAGGGCATGGCACGTGGGGCGACGATGCCGCCCATGTCGTAACCGCGCAGGCCGCGACGCATGGCCTCGACCACGGCAACGCCGCCGGCGCGAGCAATGTCCAATTGCGACCACACCACCTCGCCACGGTGCACTACGCCTGCGGGCTCCAGCCGACCACCTGGGCCGGTGTAACCGCCGCCGGCGAAGCCTGGGACAGTTGGCGCAGCGACCGGCGTTCCAGGGATGTCAGGCATAGCGACACGCACCGGAATCACCACTTCTTTCTGGCTCAACTGCGCAACCAGAGATTCGATGGTAGAGCGCACCTGCTCAATAGTGGCTTCGTCGGTCTTCACCGAAACCGGCATATCCTTCAACTGTGCCGCCTGGTCTTTGAGCTGCTGCATCTCGGAGCGGATGCTTTTCAGCTTGTCCTCGGCATTGCTCTGCTCCAGATCGTTGGCAGCCAGCTCGATTTGCTGCAGCTCCTGAATAAAGCCACGGAAGCCATATGTGTTCTCACCGGCCGCCGCCAGGTCCTGCAGCATCTTCAGCGCCTGCTGCGCCAGGCGCTGCGCGCCTTCCACATCACCATTGGCCAGGGCATTGCGGGCGCCGATTTTCAGGTTCTGCGCGGAGCTGTAGCTGGCTTCACCGGTACCACCCAGGCCGGCCAGCGCCTCCTGATACCGCTGCTCGATCTTCAGCCGCTCATCCCGAACTTTCTGCAGGTCTGCGGTGGCCTTTTTCTCAGCCGCCACCAACTTCTTGGCGCCATCCTGAGCTGCCTTGATTTGCCCTTGCCTCAGGGTTTCAAGCTCGCCGATGTACTTCCTGTAGTCACCCAAAGCAGCGTTGTTCTGCCGCTCCGACTCCGCCCGACGTTCCTCCTCGATCTGCCGCTGCTCATCACTCATGCCCGAAAGCTCAGTGACCAACAAAGCGCGCATCGCGACCAGGGCCTGGCGTTGCGCCTGCAACTCCTCTTTCGAATACCAGAGGCCAGACAGGGTGCGGTTAAAGCCGGTACCAGCCAGGCTGCGATCAATATCCTTGATCTGTTGATCGAGCTTATCCAGCTCGGCAACGGAGCCGGTAGCATTCGCGGCGATAAAGCCAATCCGCTTGCCCAGATCGACGAACTCTGAACCACCCTCTGCTGCGGTAGCCGCAAGGGTGACCAGAGCGCTCGCCAGCGCAACCAGGTTATCGACAACCACCGGGTCAGAGATGACCTTGGTAAGCTCCTCAATAGCGCGAATCAGCGGCTTGGTATCAGCGCTGCCAATTGCCTCTTCCCAGGCGTTGTTCAAGCGAGTCAGAGCGTCGCCAACTGTCACTTGCATGCTATCGACAGCCTCACCGAGGCTATCGACCTGGCTGATAAGCGCAGGCACCCAGACGTCCGTGGTCAACTCACCATCCTTGGCCAGGCCGGCCAGCTGCTCACGCGTCACCCCAAGCGAACGGGCCAAGGCATCCGCGAGTGCTGGCGTGTTGCGGATCACAGCGTTGAACGCGTCGCCCTTCAACTCGCCGTCTTGCAAGGCCTTGTTGATTTGGTCGATAACCGTGGCGGCGCGCTCTCCTTTTGCGGCGCTGGCTACCAGGCCAAGCCCGAGGGCCTCGGTAAGATTCAATGCGTCCGCATTGGTGAAGCCACGCTCACGTAGCACCGACAACGACCCGATATACAGCTCGGCGTTGTTCTTCATGTCGGTATAGGTGCGGTCGCTGATCTCGCGCAAACGTTCCATGCCTTGCGCGTGCTCGGCCTGCGACTCGGAGGCCAGCCGGATACGATCGTTGATCTCTACCCATTGGTCAGCGGTATTGGTAACGCCTCGCAGGCCACGACCGGCGGCATACAACCCGGCAAGCACGCCAATACCCGAAAGTGCGCCCGCTCCACGACGCTGCTCAGCGTTCATGTCGCGCAGGGCCTGCTGCGTCTCCCGCACGCGCGTTGTCAGGCTGCGCTGCGCGACGGCCAGCTCCCGCGCTGTCAGGTTCCCTGACGAGCGCAGCAGCTGGTACTGCCCACGCAGGCGCCCAATCTCAGCCTGCAGGTCCCGATAGCGGCTCACTCCCAGATTCTGCCGAGCGCCCTCGAGGTTGGAGGCGCGTTGCTCGCGGGTCAACTGCGCCAATGCTGCCGCCTGGGCGCGGATTCCGCTCACCGCCTGCTCGCTGCGGCCAGCGCCAAGCGCGCCTTGCAGCTCTTTGCTAAGGCGCTGCTGCTCGGTGACCAGGTTACGGGTATCAATGCCCGCGGCTTGCAACTCGCGGCGACGTCGGGCCAGCTGCTGCTGGGCCGTGCCCTCGGCGCGCTCCAGGCGCCGCAGCTCATTTACGGCATCGCGGTACTGCGCCGTAAGCTGTTTGCTCGGTTCGGCAGTGCGCGCCAGTTCATCACCCAGCTCACGCACGCGGTCACGCGCCGAGCGCGTTTGCCGCTCAGCACCCTCCAGGCTGCTTTCCAATTCACGGAAGGCGTTCACCTGCTTCAGCGGCTTGGCCAACTGATTAACCAGCCCCTGATATTCCTTGCTCAGGCTGCCAATGCCCTTAACAGCATTGTCGACGTCCGCAACCAGCCGCAGCTCAACATCAGCCATACATCACCCCTTGATTGCGTGCAGGAACAGGGTCCACGGATAGGCCCAAACGCCATGATGACCAAGCCGCACCAGCTGGCAGGCCAGCTTATCCAGGTCTCTCAGGCTTGCTTCAGCGGGCTGGCTACCTTGGCCAGCATGCGAAAAAAACTGGGGTTGGCCTCCTTGCAGCCTTCCACCAGCACCTCCAGGTCACTGGGCAGCATTTGCTCAAGGTCGACCAGCTTCAGGCCTGTGAATAACGGCAGGTCCGGCAAGCGCACATCCTCGAGCAACAGCTCATCGATTAGGTCATTACCTGGCGTGGCTTGCAGCAGCCCGCGCACCTGAGCAACGGTCAGCTCCATGCAGCAAACGCGCGTACCGTCGCCGAGGGTTTTGATAACAGACTTACCGGTAGTGCCTTCGCTCATCTCAATCCCCGGGCAATAAAAAACCCGCCGAAGCGGGTTGTGTGTTGATTTGGGCCTAGCCTTTCAGCCTGATCAGCTTATTAACTGCTCGACCAGTACACAGCAGTCGAACCTTGTTGCCATCGACGAAGGCCACTTCTGCTGCGTTGTGTTTCTCCGAAACGAAGCCGCCAAGCGCACCGATCAGCAGGCCAGCTACCAACCCAACGCCGCCTAGAAAAGCGGTCAGAATCAGCCCCAGCAGCAATGCGCCGATCAGCGCACTACCCACGCTAAAGCGCTTTTCGTTCACCTGGTCGACTTCGACGCTTTGAATCTGCGCCGGTGTATAGCTGGCCTTCTTGGACGACTCGATATGCAGCTTGCCGCCGCCAATGAAGGCCGAGCCCTTTATGCCGAATGTCCCTGCAATGATCTTCATGTTTCCTCCTATCGACTGGAGGGAATCTAGCCCATCATGCTGGACACGAAAAGCGGCCATCCCTGGCCACTACCTCAAGCCGGCAGCGGCTTCTCCTTCATGATCTTCATGTAAGGCGACACACCGACGCCGGAGCGGGAGGTATCGCCAAGCACCTCGCAGGTTACCTCCATACCCATGAAGTCTTCGACGTTGATCCAGCTCAGCGCTGCCACCAGGTCGAACTTGCAGATGTAGTAGAGGTTGTTGGTGCGTTTCTGCGTACCGACTGCGTTCACGCCTTCGAACAGGATCTCCAACTCGACCTGGCTGCCGGCCAGCGGCTGGATATCGTCGATGGGAGCGCTGACGTAGTCGACCTCCAGCTGGTATTCCTCGTCTGCAGCCTCAGCTGCCGCGATTGCAGTGGCCAGCGCACCGCCTGGCAGCGGCTCGATACCGGAGCCAGTGAGGCGGAAGTCGATGTCTTCGTCGTACTCCACCAGGCCGGTCTCGGCGTCGACCACAGCCGTGATGCTGAGCGGCATCTTGCTGAGCATGCTGACCATGTTGACGCCAACCGTGACCACCTCACCGGTTACCGGCTCCGATGGCAGATCATTCACCGTGGCCCACAGGAAGCGGGCGAAGTTCGCGGTGAAAAACTCACGGAAGTTGAAGGCCAGGGTCATGGCCGTCACGCGACTGTAGGTGTCGTAGTTACCGCCAGACGGGATCATGGTGTTGGCCAAGGTGATTTTGTTCACCTCGTGGTTCTGGGTCATGGTGGAACCAAGGCCCATCGGGGCGAAGGGCTTGCCGGTGCCCGACGGGCGACAAAGGATGCGACCCGCGACAATGAACGTCTCTTTTACCCAGGCCATTACTTGCCCCCCTCTTCAGCCGTTTTGGCGACTTTGCCCAGCTGCTGCAGCCAGGCCTTCTGGTGTGGCAGCACGCTGATTTTGCTGCCGGCTTTGCACGGCTTGCCGCCGTGTTCGTGATCCGCGACCAGCTCGACCTCTTCGCGCTTGGCTTTCTCTTTCTCGCCGCCCGCCGGGGCCGCTTCTTGCTTGCGTCCGCTCATGGTGTTCTACCTGCGTTGATGTGGATGTGAAGTTGGAGTGGGAACAACACGGTGCCGGCCGCAAGGCCTTCACCAGGCGGGAACATCTGGCCAGGCTCCAGCGTTACCTGACGCGGCCCCTTTGGTCCCCATGGGTTGGGGATGCCTTCCGGCACCTGCAGGCAGGCCACCAGATCGCAATACAGCTCTTCAAGCTGCTCGAGGTAGTCATCGCGACTACCGTCCACGGCACCAACAATGCGCCGGCCTACCCGGGTCAGAACCGCCCCCTGCCCCCAACTGCCCGGAACGTAGAGGCCTGGCTGCTTCGCGATGAAGGGGAACACCAGGTCATCGCTCTGCATCAGGTCGCTGAGCCAGCCTTCCTTGATGCGCGTACCGGCGTCGGTCAGGTAGCCATTGGCAGGCGTGATCTGCCCAAGGCGGTCGACCAGGGCCTGGTCCGCCTGCTTGATGGGGTTGGTCATAGGTCAATCCGCCTCAGCTGGCGTTCGGTCTCTGCCTCGAGCTTGCGCTCGGCGTCGGCACCGATGTCTTCGAGCTTGGTGTTGAGTACCTGCGAGGGTGACGGGCCGTGCAGCACTTCCAGCGGCAACCGGGGCTTGCCGATACGCTCGGCAATCAACCCGCCTTTGGGGCCAATGGGGGCGATGAAGGCGCCCTCGTTCAGCTCCGTCCAGCCTTTGCCGACATCCACCCGCACGCCGGCCGCTACGCGCTTGCCGTTCTTCCCTTGCCGCCACAGCTGGCGGTGTGGGAACTGGCTGAGCGTTACGCCGCGAGAGCGCGCGTAGATGATCACGCGCAGGTCTTCCGGCGTGGCGGGTATGAAGTTGACTTCCCTCTGGATGTAGCTGGGCTTGAGGTTGATCTCGTCGCGGATCTCGCGCCAACTCTGGGTGCGCGTGCTGCGGCCTACGGTGTTGAGTGCCAGCTGGATGGCGCGCCGGAGCTTGTCCGGCGCGGCATCGAAGCGGGTAGCATCACCACGGAACTCGACCCGCACGCTGTCATAGCCAGCCATCAGGTCACCTCCAGCACCGACCACCGCTCGACAAGGCCATCGGTGTCGATGAAGTCATCGAGCTTGAACCGCCCCTCGGCCAGATCCAGCAGCCCGCCGCGCTTGCCGCGCACCTGGTGGGTACGCAATGAGGCGACGATCTTCACTGAGCGGAACATGCCGTCGGCGCCGGTCACCGCCACGTCGCGCCCCAGCATCACCTCGCAGCATTGCGGGGCGCCGTTGGGTGGCGTGTAGGTAGGCTTGCCTTGGCAGCGATCCTCCCCGAACACGCGGAAGAGGCTGTCGTCAGCTCGCCGCATGAGTCGGTCGAAGTCGCTGCTCATGGTCAGTCGCCCGAGTTGTCGTCGCCGGTGCCATCCTGCTGAGTGTTGTCAGCATCGGGCTTGGCTTTCGCGGTGACGCCGGCCTCCTCGATCACACCACGGTCGAGCAGCTCCTTTACCAGCGCCGCCGGCACGTCCTGCGGCTCGGGCGAGCTTTTGATAACGACCTTCTTGCCACCCGCCTTGGGGATGCCATGGATGGTGGTTTTCACGATGTATTGCTTTGCCATGTGCTTTCTCCTGCAGGCGCGCCGCAGCGCGCCTCAGTGGCTGAAGCCTGATCAGGCGACCAGGACGAAGGTGAACTCGTCGGCGTCGAACAGCACCGGCACCGGGGCGGTCTGCGTTTGCAGCCACTCGACACTGGGGTTGTCGGTGAACCAGTTGGACGGGTAGCGCTCAGCAGCCGCGATGCCGTTGGCGTTGGCCTTGGCATCCTGAATGCCGCCGTAGGCCATCACGTTGTCTGCCATGGCGGGCGCCACAAGCACACCGTACTCGGGCATGAAGTTGACCTTCTGCCCTTCGTCGTTGGTGTACTTGCCGGTGTAGACGATGATTTCGTACTCACCGAAGAAGCCCTTGCGCATGACTTCCTTCTCCAGCTGCGGGCCGAGCTCCAACTGGCTGGTGCTGCCACGGCGGGTGTCGAGCTTCTCCTTCACCGCCTTGAAGCGGGAGAACAGACGCCAGGCACCTTTACCCATCATCAGCACACCAGCAGAACCGGTGGTGAGCGCCGCCCAGTCTTCGATATCGTCGGTGGGGTCGTAGGTTTCCGGGTCTACGGTGTCCCACTTCGCGGCACCAGCCAGGACAATCTGGTTGTCCGGGTTGCGACCGTAGTCCACCTCGACCGGCGGGTGGTCGGGGCCTTCCATGGTGACCTTGCCGTAGAGGATGGCCTCCACCGCCATCCACTCTTCGCGGGCGACGATGTTCTCCTCCTGCTCGACGAGGATGTCCGCCACGACCGCGTCATGACGCTGTGCCGGGCTCATTTCGCCATTCAGCGCTTCGCCCAGGCGACGCTTGAGCAGGCGGGTCGGGCGCACCACATCGGTTTCCTTGATGTAGGCCGGCTTCATGGTGGTGAGGAAGCCGCCACGCTCGCGCCGCGCGCGGCCGGAGACCAGTGGGGAAACGAAGGGAGCCAGGCGGCGATCCTTCTTGATTTTGTCGAAGGCCACTTCTTCGGTGTCGAAGGTGGCGGCAGTTGGGAAGAACATCTGCAGGAACAGCGGGGTGAACTTCGGCAGAAGTTCCTTCACACCCAACAGGGTGGTCGTATCGTAGCCAGCGGCCATGTTCAGTCTCCTGAAATGATAAAGGCCGCTGTTGCGGCCCTGATGAGGTTGGGTAGTTGCCGTTAAACCGGCAGCTGCAGGCTGATCGGCGTGCCGACGAAGGCGCCCAGCTTCTGCGCGTCAGTGGTACCAACAGGCCAAGCAACCTGCTCGGGGTTGAAGGTGCCGGTTTTGATCACCTGCGCCTGCTGGTCGCCGCCAGTGGCATCGACCGCGTAGGCGGTGATGTAAACGGCCACTTCACGGCCGTCATCGCCGGCTGGGTCCCAGGCAACGACTTTGCCGCTGGCGGATACCACGCCCAGTGGCTTCTTCTCAGGCAGGTTCTGGCCAGAGAGGATCGTCACCAACGTGGTCTGGTACGAGTCGGAACCGGTCACCCAGTTATCGACGGGCTGCTGTACGGTGGCCATCAGACTTTCGCTCCCGTGGCTTTGGCCCAGTTGCCGACGATGGCTTGGGCCTGGTTGGGTTTTGCGTCACCGCCACCAGAGGTGAGGTTCGGCTGTTCTTCGTTGGCCATCATCTTGTCCAGCGCGGTGCTGGCATCGAGGGTGGCGCCCTGCTCTTTCTCAGCTGCTGCCAACATGGTGCCGGCTTCATCCACGCTCATCGAGGTGTTGAAGGCCAGGTGGTTGGCGAGCTTGCCGCGGCCTTCGGCTTCGGCGTGCTGCAGGATGCCCTGCACGCGCGTGCGCTCGGCACTGGCGGTTGCAGCGGCGTCGATGGTGGCCGGGGCCGGGCTGGCCGCCTGGGCAGGCGGTGCAGCTTCGGCAGTCGGCGCGGGGTTATCTCCAGCCATGCGTTTGACTCCTAGGGTTGTCACCCTGCCCGGGGTGGACAGGTATTCAGAAAACTCGGCGACGGCCTCATGACCGTTGACCAAGGCATCGGCAAAGCCGACATCAATTGCCGCCTGGCCGCGGAACACCGCAGCTTCGGTGGCCAGCACCGCCTCACTGGAAATACCCAGGTTGCGGGCAACCAGCTCGGCGAACTGTTGGCGTAGCGCGTCGGTGTCGGTCTGGAAGCGGCTCAGCACTTCCTCGGGCAGATCCTCGTAGGGGTTGCCGTCGACCTTGCGCGCCCCGGAGTGAATGAGCGTGACCTTGATGCCCTCCTGCTCCAGGTAGTTTTCGTAGCTGGCGTGAGCCATCACCACGCCGACCGAACCGACATAGCCGGTTTGGGTGATCAGCCGTCGGTCGGCCGCGCTTGCCAGTGCCATGCCAGCAGAGCAGGCCGAGTCGCAGGCCATGGCCCAAAGTGGCTTGCCAGCCTGCTGGGCCAGTTGCCGCAGGCGGTCGGCGGTGTCGAAGCAGCCGGACACCTCGCCGCCTGGCGTGTGCATGTCCATCAGCACGCCTTTGACGTCGCTCTCGGCCAGCATCATCGCGAAGCGATTGATGATGCCGTCATAGCCAGTCATGCCGCTGTAAGGCTTGAGGTAACCGGACTTGTGCGCCAGGGTGCCCTTCACATCCAGCAGGGCAATGCCGTCAACAACCTGGAACAGGATCTCTTCGAAGCCCCAGCTGTTGGTGCGCGTTTTGTTGTAGGTGCGGGCATCCACACGCAGCTTCTGGCCCATGTCGATGGCGCCCTGCTCGTCCTTCAGCTCGGTGATGTTCAGCCGGCTGCCGAGCGCGCTGAAGAACACGCGCGCATAGGCCGGCTCCAGCAACAGGGGTGTGTTCAACACCCGGCTGGCGATTTGCGGATAGTTCATGGGGCGTCCTATTCGGTGGGCTCGGGTTGTTCCGGCGCCAATGCCTGGGCTTGCATCCAGCTGGGTGGCGGCAGGCCTGCCTCGCGGCGCTCGTTCATCTCACGCACTTGCTGCGCGAAGGTTTCCTGGTAGTCCTCACCCAGCAGGGCGAGCTCCTTCTCGTAGGTGCTCAGGCCGGACTCGATGCGTAACACCGCCTCCTTCACTTCCTTGAGCCCGTCGATGGCCAAGCGGCCGGCGCCGATCCATTCGCAGTTGCACCACGACGCGCGCGCCTCGTAGAAGCCACGGGTGGCTTTACGTGGCAGCGTCAGCAGGCGCCGCTGCAGGGCCTCCTCGAACGCCAGCACGAACAGGTGCGTGGCAAAGCGCGCGGCGATGACCTTGCGGCGCCCCATGTAGTAACGCCAACCCTCCATCATCGAGGCGCGGGCGCTGCTGTAGGTGCTCTGCCGGTAGTCGCGGGCGAAAGGTTCATACGGCAGGTTCAAACCCGCCGCCATCCAGCGCAGGATGCTCGACTCGAAGTCGGCGAAGCCGTTGTCCACGTTGCCGCTGGTCTGCAGGTGCAGCTTTTCCCCCGGCCACAGGTGCGGGATCTTCACCCCGTTCATGGAGAGCTTGCTGCCGCTGTTGAAGCTGTTCACCGCCATCATGTACTTGGCGATTTTCTCGACGCTCTCATCGCCAGCGCCGATCAGCTCCAGGGCGGCATCGTTGCCCAGTTCGCTCTCGATGGTCGCCGCATACATGGCGTTAACGATGGCGTTCTGCAACTTGGTGTGCTGCAGCTTGGGCAGCATGTGGCTCTGCTCCAGCACTGTGAGGAACTGGTTGGCACCACGGGCCTGGCCGTCCTCGCTGGGCTCGAACACGTGGATGAACTTGATGCGCCCGTTGGCCGCCTCGCGTTCTACGCGCCGCCACTCCCCGCCGAAGCCAGTGCCAAGGCCCAGACCGCCCGATGCCAGCTGGCGGATGTGATAGGCGATCGCCACACCGTTGCGGTCGAACTCGACACCCGCACGCATGTTGGCAGTGTCGCCACGGTCGCCAGGGTTGCCGATGCGCTTGGGGCTGACCATCCGCACGGCGGTACGCATCGGCGTGCCCCGACGCTCGACCCATTCAGCAGCGGCAGATACCTCGCCAAGTTTCGTGTGGGTACCGACAGCCTCGCGCACCATCATGGTCGCGGTGCGCTTGCGCTCCACATCGAGCCAGCAACCAACTGGATCTTCAGCGTACTCGTACCACCAGGCCTCGACATCCTGCGCGAATGCGCGGGCGTCAGCATCGCTGATGCCGAGCAAACGCCAGCGGGGCTTGTAGCTGAGGCGGAACAGGTGGCCGACGATGTTATCGATGTGCATCTGCACGCCGTTGGCGGCAAAAGCGTTGTTACGGGTGACATCCTCGGCACGTGCATTGCCCAGCTTGAGGTTGGGCAGCAATGCGGCGTCTATCGTCTGCAGGCGCGGCTGCCAGCGCTCCAGCTGGCCACCAAAACCAACACCCGCCCCCTGCCATGTGCTGAGCTGCTCGCGGGCTGGCAACCCGTTGGGCGCCAGGATCTGAACCTTACTCATGCGATCACACGTGCCGGCCGGCGGCGGGCTTGCGCGCCGACGCCCAGCTGGCCCTCCAGTTGGGTGATGTAGTTTTCAAGGTCGCGCCGGTTGGCCGGAGTGAACTCGACCATCTTGCCGTCACGCTGCACGCGCACCGTGCTCTGCCCAGTGATGAGCAGGTGCAGCGCTTCGCGTGCCTCATTGAGTTGCTGCAGGGTGGCCATCAGTCGTCTCCGTTCATCATCCGGCCGAGGTCGGCCAGGCTGACTGCCGGCTTGGCAGCAGCGGGTTGAATTGCACCTGGCTCTGCAGTCACTGGCACCTGTTCGTCCGCCTCGGCCAGCAGGTCGGCCTGCATCAAGCGAGCCTCGATGTCGTCCCAGTCCTGAGGCTTCTTCAGGTGCAAGCGCATGTAGCGCGCCAGGTGAATCTGGTACTGCTCGCAGTCCAGTGCTTCGTTGGCCGCGCCGGCCTTCTTCTGGTAGACCTTCTTGCCGCCATGCTTGCGGCTGGGCGCCTTGACCTCGGCCAGTAGCTGGTCGAAGTAGTCCGCGCGAACACCCTTGTAGGCATGCATGCGGCCTGGGCCACTGCCCGCAAGCTTCAGGCGCTCGAAGAGCAGGTCTTTCGCTTTGGTGCCGCCGACCATGTACACCTGCAAGCCGTAGCGCGAGGCTTTGGTACTGGTGGTGTTCAGGTCGATCTTGCGCGGCGCCGTGAGGATCTCGGCATCGACATTGGTGCTGCCCTTGATGGCCAGCAGCTTGGCGAAGCGCTTCTTGCGCGTACGCACGTAGTGATACACGGCGTCGTTGGTTTGCCCGTCCGACGAGTCGATGCTGGCCGCACTGACATGCAGTCGGTAACCCTTGGCGTGCGCGTAGGTGCCGAACAGAATGCGGTCAAGCTCCGTCCATACCGGGTCGGTTTTGTCGGAGGTGCCGCTTTGCGCAGCGATCTCCGTCCACAGCACCAGCCAACTTTCCTCGCCACGCCCCCAGGCCCGAAGGATCAAGGCAATCCGGTCATGCTGAACGTCGACGGTGAGGAACAGTATCAAGCCGCCGCCGGGCACAACCAGTTCGCGGTACTCCTCGCAGCGCTCCCGCAGTTTGTCGGCCTCGGGCAGATCGCTGCGGTACTCGTAAGGCCGCCCCTGCTTCTGGTTGACGAACTTGATCAGCTGCTTCGGGTCGCCGGCATCGGCCAGCTTTTCAGCGGCAAGCTGTTCGCGCACCAGGTCAGCCAGCGAGGTGCCCGGCAGGCAGGCGTAGAGCTCGCTGAGCTCCATGAACCCGGCTTTGCCATAGAACGGCGCCGTAGCAACCCAACCGCACATCGGGTCACCCCGTTCGACAGCCTCATAGACCGTACGGCGGATGTTCTCTTTGCGCTGGTTGTCGTCCCACATCTCCCCGCAGTGGGGGCAGCCGTACTTCGCCGTTTCCGGCTTGGCGTAGCCGTAGACCTCATGCGGCACGTCGCCTTTATCCGGGTCACCGCTGAGGTACGTGATGTGCTCGAAGTCCAGCACGTGCGCTTCGCCACAGCCGTGGCAATAGATCGGCAGCACACGTTGATCAGTCTGTTTGAGGCGTTGCTCGGTTTTCGAGAGGCCCTTGAGCGAAGGCGTACCGCCGACAACCGTTTTCGATCCTGGGTAGCGCTTGACGCGCTCCTCGAGCAGGCCGATGGCATCGCCCTGACCCTTCACGTCGTCGCTGGTGTCGTCCGGCTCCTCCACCACGGCCAGGCCGACGCTCGACGTCGACTTCACGTTACCGGGCGAGTTGGACGCAACCAGTTTGAGGAAGCCGCCCGGGAATCCCTTGTGGTTCCAACGGTTGCCGGACTTCTTCGCGGTCTCCACGTCGACCAGCCGGCCAACCGCTTCGTTCGCGCGAATGGCCGGTACCAGCTTCTCGTCGTGGAATGCCTTGCCGTCGCCCTCTTTGGCGAACAGCACCATGATCGGCATTGGCCGACCAGTGATGCGCTTGAACAGCACGGCGATCATGAAGTACGTCCAGCCGATCTGGGCTGCCTTCATGAGGTCGATTTCTTTGACGTCGGGATGGTCGAGAGCCGCGGCTACGCCCAGGAAGTACGGGGTGTAGTAGAACTCGTAGAGACCGTGCAGCACGCCGGCTTCGGCCGGCAGGTAGAACTCGTTCTCGATGTACTCAGCCGTCGGCTGATCCTTGGGGGGATTGAATTGCTGGGCCGCGTCCAGCAATACGACGGCCAAGTTTATCCGCATAGCCGCCAATTCGGCTGATTGTAGATCCAGCAATGCGGTTCACCCCGTCGCGGTCGACCGTCACCTGGTGCTCAGCCTCGATCTGCTGGACGATCTTTTCGACACCGCCCTGATACTCACGGTTGGCGAAGCCTGCCCAGTCCTTCAAAGCCGACGCAGCGTCTGCGGCCGGTACCAGCGTTCCCAGTTTCTCGTGGTAGGTCAGCCGCCCATTGGCAGCCTTGACCGTGGATTCTTCGATGCGTGCGTGGTTGAGCTGCTCGACCTGGCTGCCACCACGCCCTGCGGCCTTCTCGCGCAGGTCGCGGATGTAGGCGGTTCGGATCTCGTCGAGGCTCGACTCGCTCCAGTCGATGCCCAGCGCCTTGAGCACGTCGCGGCAGTTGCGCTCGCTCATGTCCAAGTGCTGGGCAATCTCTTTCTGTGAAGGCATGAGCAACTCCAAAGGCCCGGAATAGACAGGCCCGGAAGCGGAACCCCCTATGCACCCGTCTATCTGCAAAAAGATCGCGGTCTACGCCTCCGCATGGCGAAGGGGTGCCAGGAAGGACCCGCACTCACCGGCCCCCATCCCGACGCCGCTCAACCCCTGACCACACAGGTTCATCAGCGCGCAGCACGCCGGCGAGGTTGCCGCCCGCTCGCCAGATGGCCCAGGCGAACACCGCCACCAGAACCACCAGCGGCCACGCTGCTGGCTCCAGCACAAGATCACCCCGCAGGATGTGGATCACCGCAACCCCGGCGCAGACCATCACCAGCCAAGCACCACACGACTTGAGCCGGCTGAAGCGCAGCGCGCCCCGCCGGAACGTGAACAGCCGAACAAAGATGGCGCCGCACAGCATCAGCAGCGCATGGGTCAGGATCACACTAGCCATCGATTCCCCCAGGGGCCGACGGCGCGACGCGCTTTCTGATCGCAGCCATCGTCAGGCCGACGACCAGCGCAGCAGCGGCGAACGCAGCAGGCCCGGAATAGGTGAATGGGCGGATGCCCCACAGCTCAAGCTCACCGAGTGCCGGGCTGAACTGGTAGCCCATCACCAGGCTGACCAGAAACAACAGCACTCGTGGAATGACCTTCAGGTCGGGTCGGGCGATCACGAACACCAACGCCCCGCACAGTGCGCCGGTGGCCGCATTGCCATCCACACCAGCCATGAAACCAGCAGCGAGCCAGCTGGCCAGCAGGCCGCCAGCCACCACACCACTCGGCTCGCTCATAAACCCTCCCAGGCGGCCAAGGGCCAGAATAAAAAACCCGCGTGCCGCGGGAACGGCTGCCGCCCCCTGCCAGGTAGCGTCAGCCAGAAAAGACAAAGCCCCGCAAGGCGGGGCTCTGAATCCGAGTCGGGTCTCGGCTTGTGACACAGCACGTCACACTGTTGCTCGCTAGGCGTACCTATCGAATCGTGGTGACTTTTTACCCCCCGAGTGACAAACCGAAAAGCCCCGATTATGGGTTATTCCAGCCGGCGCCCTTCGGAACCTTGCCGGCGCCTTATGGCGCCGAGTCACCCGACGAGCGGTCAGCTTCCACAGCCTTGGCAGCAGCCTTGCGCGCCTTGTGAGCAGCGATTGCACCCTGCCCGTCCTGCGCCGCCTCGAACTCCCGCCCACGCCCACGGTGCGCCGCACCAGCCTGTTGCGACGAAGCCTTACGCATCCGCTCGCCATCGCGACGTGCCTCCCGCCGCATCACCGCCAGCTTGCCCTGGCGTTCCAGCAGTCCAGTCTGCAGGCGCTCATGCAGCACACCTACCTGCCGGTAGTACGCCCGCCTCCCAGCCTCACCCCGCCCCAACTCCAGCGCATCCACCTGTTCGGCGATGGTCAGCCGGGGTTCGTTGCGGTACCGCGCATAGGCCAGTCGCACCAGCGCGGCACCGGCCTCCTGCCGCTCGATGGCGAACAGCACCTGGTTCACCTCAGCTGCCGCGTAATCCGGCCCGGCGCCGGCCACCAGCAGCTTGGCACCGTACACGCCACCACGCGGCGCACAGCCGGCGAACTCGACGATAGTGCCCATGGCGCTGGGCAATCCGCCCCCCAGGCCGTTCTGGGCCAGCTGCTCGCCCCAATGCATCAACAGCGTCTCGATAGCCTCGATCATTGCCCGTCCCTCGCGCCAAAACCGCAACCCAACACAAAAACCGCCAACCCTACACACACCCAACACACAAAAACTCCAATAAAAACAAAGGCTTTAGAGCATCTGTGTAAGGTGTGTAGGGTGTGTAAGGTTTTCAAAGCCTCGCGTAAGGAAAATTTTGAAAGGTTCAGGGCAGTCAGATAGGTGATACAGCGTGCATTTTTTTTTCGCACACGCGCGCGCACGCGCTTAAACCTTACACACCTTACACACTCGCCTAGAACCCGCGTCGTTACTGGGCTGAAAGTGTGTAAGGTTGCGAAATCAACCCTACACAGCGCCAACACACCCAACACACTTTTAGGCGTACTCATGCTGCAGCCGCCTTGACGTGGTCCCACGCCTCCACATTCCAGCCCGCCTTCAACGCATTGGCCCGCCAGGCCTCGACATGCTTGCCCAGCACGGCCGCATTCACGGATGGTGGCAGGAAGGATGCTTCGTCACGCGGCAGCAGAAACGCCGCAAAACGCCGCGTGTTTCGATCCGTCCAGGGGATCGCCCGCGTCTTGTCCACGCCCAGCGTTTCAATGAACAGGCTGAACTTCGTCTGGCTCATGCGGTGCTCGCCGTTGCGCTGGCACCACTCCACGAACATCGCGTACAGGTCCGAACTCAAGCACCCGCCCCACAGCCCCTCGCCCAGCTCGCCCAGGCGCCACAGGTTGGCGAACGTCTGCCAAGGCGCACGGCTCAATGCCACCAGGCGTTCACGCGCCGGCGTCACGGGCGGCTTGGTCTGCTCGTCGAAATCACCCAGGTCATACGCCAGCAGCCAGGCATACAGCGCCTCGACGCCCCCGTTGGCCAGCTCCTGCTTGATCGCCATCTGCCGCTTCGCCGGCAGCTTCTCCTCTGGCCACATCACCAGAAACCGGCGGTCGCTGTCGCTGATCGGCCAGGGCACGATCTCGTTCGAGAGAAACACCGCATTCATGTGGCTGGCTTCCTCCCAACCGTTCACGAACTTGCTCTCGATGCGCACCGTCTGCCCGGTGATCAGCTGCTTGATCTTTCCCACCTGGTTGTACTTCTGATCGCGGCTCACAACCTCCTCGAACACCGCCCACAGCTTGCCGCTCTGCCAGGCGTTGAACGAACCTTCCAGCTGCGTCTGCCCGACCGTCGCCGAGTACTGCCCGTACAGCATCCCCATCACCACCGAGAACAACAGACTCTTGCCTGAGCCCTCTGTGGTCGAGTGCATCAGCACCGCGGTGTCCATTTTTGCCCCGCTGTGCTGCAACGGGTACGCCAGCCAGCGGCACAGCCAGTCCGTCGCATCCTCAGCGTGGTTACACAGAAAGCCGATCAGCCAGATCAGGTTCTCGCACTTCGCATCATCGCGCTCAGGCTTCAGCGGCAGACCCTCATAGGTGTTGATGTACACCTCAGGGTCATGACTCATCGTCGGGTCGAAGACGATATGGTTCATATCCACCACGCGCCGCTCCGGGCTGTTCAGCCACAGGCTGTAGGCATCGCCCAGGGCCATCTTCACCGCGCCCTCAGCCACGCGCCGCTTTTTCGCGTAGTCCCACACGTCTTTGGTGCCGTCGATGTACACGTAGCGCGTCAGCATCGGCATTTTCAGATCGCCAACCGCCTTGCCCGCCAGCGCCTGGGCGCGCTCGATATCCTTGACCCAATCCTCACCAACCGTCTTCTTGCGCTTCGGGTCCGTCTCGGCATCCCACTGCTTGAACAGATCCTTGCCGATCAGCGCCTGGAATGCGGCCTTCTTGATGCGCCTGCCGTTATCCAGATCCCACGCCTGCGTGGTGCCGACGATCAGCGCGTAGCGCCGGAGCAGCCCCTGGATATGGAAAGCACCCCCCGCCCCCCCTGTAGTGGTGCTGCCGGCCGGCGCGGCGCTATCCGACTCAGATGGGGCGGGGGGAAGGTCGCCCGACTCATTGGCCGAGCTGCCGCCATCATCACCAGGCGCAGGCTGGCTACCCGCCTCGCCCTTGGCATTCGGCGGCGTGCCGACGTTGTTCTTTTTGCGCTGGCTCGCATGGTCGATGCCCAGCGCCTTGGCGGCCGCCTTGGTCGCCGCCTTCTGATCACCGTCATGCTCGAGCAGGCAGAACACGTCAAAGGCGTCGTTCATATGCCCGTTCGCCAGCGGGTCGGCACCGTGGTGCGAATACACCTTGCCGTCCACCACCGTCACACCCGCCAGCCCCGTGGTGCTGCCCGGGTAGAGCCACTTCTTGCCGCGCCGCTTGTAACCGTGCGCCGCCAGCAGCTGCTCGACGTCGTTCGCGTCGTTATAGGCGCCCACCACATCCGTGCTACCGCTTGCGCCAGTAGTCGCCGGCCGGTTCGTCTTCGCCTTGGGTGCCGGCCGCTCTTTCGGTGCGGGCGCCCACTCGCAGGCACCCTGCCCCAGCGGCTTGAAGATCTCCCAGTTGTTCCAGATGCTCAGCAGTTCGCGCGGAAGCTCCGGCAGGCCATCTGCTGACGGCTTGGTGCGCCAGAAATATGGCTTGCCGGTGTCCGGGTGGATCGAGGGCGGCAACACGTCCTGCACCAGGCCGCCGCGCAGCTCGAACACCGTCACCGGTGCCAGTTCCTTCTGCCGCTCGCGCATCGTCGCGGTCAGCTCGGCATTGCCGGTCGCCTCAGCCTGTTTCAATGCCGCCGTGGCCAGCTTGTGCTTGCTGCCGTCCGGATCAAGCGGGTTGGGCCATACCAGGGAATGCCGGCTCAGCTCCACGCCATCCGGCACGCGGAACATCAGGCGGAAGCGCGCCGGGTTGCCCACCAGCGTCGGGTACACCGCCGCCAAGTCATCAAGGTGCAGGTCGAGCACGTGCAGCAGCACGTGCCGCGTGTACTCGACGTGGTCGACGTCCAGCGAACAAACGCGGCTCGGCCCGAGCACCACGCCCATGTTGTGATTGGGGTTCTTCGTCCAGAAGTCTTCGGCCTTGTCGGCATCGGTGAAGTAGCCACCCGGCTTGTTCCAACCGTTGCCCTTTGGCGCCTTCTGGCCGGGCTCGATCTTCACCAGGGCCAGCCCGAAGGCCTCGATATAGCGGCGCGCCCAGGCGGCGATATTGCTTGGGGTGTTCGCTTGCGTCATGCGCTCTGCTCCACCCGCTTGAACTCGACGACCCAGACCCAGGGGTTGGCGTGCCAGGACTCATTGCCGTTGATCGATGCCCACAGGCCAGCGAAACCATGAATCACCGCCTCTTTGCACTCGAACCGGCTAGGCGAGGTTTCGAGGAACTGCCTGCACATGGCGGCGTCAACGCCCTCTGCCTCTGCCTGGTCGCCGCTGATGTCCTGCAGGCGCTCGACGCGCACGGCGGTGATCTCCAGCAGGATGCGGGAAACCCAGCGAGGCATATGGATGCTTGGCCTCCACCGCCCCTCGGTTCCGGCGAGCAGATCTTCTGACCAGCATGCGAAGTGGTATGGCTTGCAGCGGGGATCGTCGTAGTTGAATGCACCGCGCTCATCCAGAAAGCTCTTGTCTTCCATCAAATCGCGGACTTCATCATCAGCACGATAGGCAATGCCCGGCGCACCCTGCAGATTTACATCAGACCAGGTCTCGCGCACCCATAGTCGTTCGCCTGGCTCACCATATGGACAGGCATGCCCAGCGAGGCCAGTCCACTGCTGCAACTCTTCCTGCACATGCAGCATGGTTTGATGCTCGCGACTTGGCCACAAGTGCCCACCACGCTGGTCATCCGCATCGCAGGGCGATGGCTGAGGCTTCATCAACCGCCGCGTCACCGTCTTACGGCCCTCAAGAATCGCGTGCACCATCGGCGCGCTGAACAGAATCGGACGCTCCTTCACAGTACCGCCCTCCATGCGTTGGCGGCCTGCCAGTAGGCCTGCAGGGCGACCTTGATGCCCTCCCAGTCGCGCATCGCGTGCAGTTCACGCAGGCGCTGGGCGGCACGATTCACTTTGGCGCGCAGATGGGCGCGCAGGGCTGGGCGGTTCACGCTTCACCCCCTGCCAATGCAGCTTCGAGTGCATCGTTGACGGTGTAATCGAGGCGCCCATGGTCGCTTGGGAAATCAACCTCAACGCCCTGAGCGTTGTAGAGTTCAACCCCACCGCCATCACGCTCGATGTGCAGCTCTATCCTCCAGCCCTCTGGCAGCTTTCCGCAGGCAGCCTGCAAGGCCTCGTTTAGCGGCACGTAGTCTTTCGGGGCCGCAGCCAGATCAGCCTTGATCCCCTTAACCCGATCCAGCAGCAGGCTCCAGGCAAAACCGCGATCAGCGGTCGGCGTCAGCCCGAGCGCCCGTGCAACGTCGTCGCGGCACTGCTTATCCAGGGCGATCAGAGCCGGGTGGCTGGAGGCCTGAACACCCCGCGCATCAACGGCCAGCTCGTAACTCAACAGCAGCTCACTGAGCCGGCGCAGCACAGGGTCAATTCCAGGGTAGGTTTGGAAGCCCAGCATGGCGACGATGGTTGCCATGTCGTACTTGAGCGCATCGAAAGATGCCTTGTAGTCATGGTTATTCACCGCGCACCTCCCTTACCCCTCGGCAGCAGACGCAAAAACGGCAACCCGGCACTGCAAGGCGCCGGGCTTCGGGAATGTCGTCACCACAGCTCTTGCACTCGGTCGCGCTCTCGCCCTGGTACACCACACGGTTGTCGATGGCCTGCTGCAGGCGCTCTTGCTGCGCCGCCTCAGCCATTTCAAGTACGCGTTCATCCATCGCGGCGATCCTCCCCGGCCAGCATTGCCTGCTCGGCGCCGGCGATGATCCCCAAAATCTTGCGGATCACCTCATACCCGTGGTGCTTCAGCAGCTCCACCTCATGCGCCTGCCAGCGGTTGTCTGCCGCGCCGTCGTGCACGCCGCCCACAAACTCACCCTGGCGCCGCATCAGCTTCTCCATCGCCTTCAAGGCATCGTTGGTCGCCGTCACCGCCACCGGCTTGAACCACACCACCCCGGCCGGGCGCATCAGCGCATCCAGCAGGCGCGGGTCTTGGGTCAGGCGGATGATGTCTTCGAGCTCGTCCGGGTTCGGCCAGCGGCGTTCCTCGGTTGGGTTGAGCTTCTTCTGGAGGGTGTCGTAGCCCGTCGCCGGGTCCAACAACATATCGATGGCCAGGGCGCCAATGCCGCCCCGATGGTCACGCCCGGCGCGGTAAAGCGCGTGGCGCAGGGAGAGTACCGGGCCAGCGCCCGGCAGCAGATCTTGTCGGCTCATACCTACCCCAAGCCGCCCCCAGGTGGGGCCGGCTGTTGTGTGCTGTGTCTGCCGAGCTGGGCAGTCAGAGTTGCCCCGCTCGACCCCGTCCGCGCCAGGGGTCAGAGTCCCCGGCGCGGTGTACTACCTAAAACCGCCGTTTAACGACATAGCCAGAGCACCAGGGCATCCCCTACTATTCCGGCTACGGCGACTCAATGTTTCCACGTGCTGTGTCGGCATCGAGCGTCGTGCGCCTGGCGAGGGGTCAGAGCCTCGCCAGGCACCGGTGCAAGGGGTCAGAGCCTTGCACCACCCCGCCCGCCAGTGTGTCAGAGCTCAGGCGAGCACCCCGCCAGCCCCTTCGGGGGCTGGCACCTTTATGCTGCAGCGCTTCGGCCGCGCAGATAGCTCCAATCAATGTCTTCGCGGATATCCTCGCAGCTGACGTCGCCATGGCTAGCGATATCAATCCGGATAGCCAATTCAGCGCTCGCTCGGCGCCCATACGCGACTTGCTTGATTTGCCCGACAGTAGAGCCACACCCGGAAGCGAACTCTTCCAGCTGCTCCTTCGTCAGCGGCTTTATGTAGTCCAGCAGTTTCATAAGTGCTCTCGGAGAAGTACCAAGGTCGGCTGGATTATTTACCGTTTGGTAAAAGCGGTCAACACCTTACGGTAATTTACTTTTAAGTAACAGCCGGGAATCATCGCACCATGGATATACAAGCTATCAGGCGAGCCAACCTCGCCACCCTGGTGCAAAGCCGATTCGGCGGCAGTCAGAACGCCCTTGCAATCGCCGTCGACCGTCAAGCCAGCTACATCAGCAGGTGCCTGTCTGAATCAGGCAAGCATGCAAAGCCAATCGGTGAAAAGTTCGCGCGGCACATAGAGGCCTCTCTCGGCCTCTCCCCGGGCTCCCTCGACACTGCACCAGGCCACGACACACCGGCTAGAAGGAATCTTCTTGAAGCCGGTGCTCCGGAGCGCTCACCGCATGTATTCCCAATAGAGGTATGGGACGATGAAACCCCACTCGGCCCCGACGAGGTCGAGCTGCCCTTCTACAAGGAAGTCGAGCTGTCTGCAGGCAAGGGATCGGAAGTAATGCTGGAAACAAGCGGTAGGAAGCTGCGATTCGGTCGCCGGAGCCTGCAACGCAAAGGCGTAGAGCCAGCGGCCGCTGCGTGCGCAGCCGTCACCGGTAACAGTATGGAGCCCGTATTGCCAGACGGCTCCACAGTCGGCATCGATACCGGCGTGCAGCAGGTTCAAGACGGCAAGATGTACGCCATCGACCATGCCGGGCAGCTGCGCGTTAAGCTGCTGTATCGCCTCCCCGGTGGCGGACTGCGCGTACGCAGCTATAACGAAGCCGAGCACCCAGACGAGCGCTATGAAGGCGACTATGTGGCCGACCACATACGCATCATCGGCAAAGTCTTCTGGTACTCAGTCCTACTCTGAAGGTAATTTTTTACCCTGTATTTACCAAAAGGTATTGACCAGAATATTTACCATTAGGTAACTTAATCGCGTACCCACACTCTGACCTCTGGAGTACGCGATGCAACAGACACAGCACACATCCGCCCAGGTGCTCCTGCACCCGGCATGCACCACCAACCCTGCCGCCGTCCGCGCTGTTCAGCAGGCCACTGGCCGCTTTGTGGTGCTCGAAGGTGGCCGCCCAACGCTCAAGCAGCCCCAAACCCTGCCCGCCTTTGAGGACTTCGGCCCTTGGGGAGGTGCAGCGTGAGCCCGGCCATCCAACTGCTACTCATCCAGATCATGCAGACGGTCGCCCGCCTGCACGGTAACCCCGACTATCAGGTGTTCTGCACCAGCTTCGGTAACTGCGGCCTGTTCAAGGTCGAGATCTACCCCCGCAACGCTGACTGGCATACCCCTGGCTACCTCCCGACCAAACTGGCTTACGCATCGGCTCGCTGGAGCCAACTGCAATGGCCCACCGGAGCAGACGAACTGCTGAAGGCACCGGAAGAGCGCTTTATTCGCGAGCTGGCCTTCATGCGCGCCGCCTTGATGGCCTATCTGCCAGCCGAGGCAATCGAAGCGGAGGTGGCAGCATGACCTACTCCCTCACTCAGCATTCCCTCCACGGGCTTCGCCGCGCTCTCACCACGCCCATGGATCAGCGCGCCACGCTCCACCTTGAGCGCCCCGCCTCACGCGTTGCGGTCATGCTCGAGCTTGAGCAGGTCGCGGACAAGCTGGCAGTCAGCATCGTGCTTGGCCATCACCGCTCGACTATCCGCCTGCAAGCCAACGACCCGGCCAATACCGCCCACATCTGCGAACAGATCGAAGCCATCGCCAACGGCACAGCCGACACTGCCGAAACCGGCGCGATCGGCACCCCGACCGCCCCAGCTCGCGAGCCCTTCGCCCTTGATGCAGAGGACGAAGCCAGTCTGCGCCACCTGGTGCGCATCGGCGGCACCCGGCATTTGCAGTGCGGCGTATCGGTCACCGTGCATTACGCCGGCATCCTGACGCCGTACCGCCACGCATTGGTTTCCACGCCATACGCCACCGAGCACCTGCAGGCCGGCACGCCAGGCGAGCTTTACGTGGTCGCCGCCCAGCACATCGAAACCGCGCTCAACGCAGCCTGAGGGCCACCGCCATGCGCCAACCGACACTGCTGCTACCGCCAGTCACGCTGAGCATCCGCTTCGCGGATCTGCTGGGCGACAAGATGCTGACCATTCCCGCAGCCGAGCGCCGCAGCCGCTGGGCAGATTGGCTGCGACTGTCGCGCACCACCGGTCGCGCCGGGGCTCGCTACTGGAGCGACAACAGCCAATGCAGAGGCTGCAAACACCTGCGTGGCACCTGGTGCCAGCTGCAGGAGCTGCCCTGCACGGTCAACCCGATTCTCACCTACCGCACCGGAGAAGTCGGGATGGCCTGCATGGGCGCGGGCCGGGAGGAACGCGCATGAACCGCACCGTAAAAGAGGCCGCCCAGGTACTGGGCATCGCCGAGAGCCAGCTGCGCGCGCACCTGCGCAGCATCAACGCCCTCAACCGCGACGGCACCCTGGCAGCGCGCCACATCGGCGGCGGCAAGCTGTTCATGGACCCGCGCGTAACCGAGCCGAAGCGCCTCGGCATCCGCAAGCACTACGCCGTGCTGATGGTCACCGAGGCCGGTATCGACTGGCTGGCCAAACAGCTCGGCATCGCCATCACCGAAGTACCCGCAAAGGACAGCGCCGCATGAACAAGCCCAACCCAATCGCCGACGCTATCGGCGTCGTCAAGCTGGTCAGCATGCACCACGCCAACCCGGGCGCCGTCAGCGCCGCCACCGCCATCGGCAAGAGCGTCGAAGGCGTCACCGCGATCATCGCCGCCAAGCTCAGCCGCCCCATGGCGGGGTGCGGGGAGGTGGCGCAGTGACCACTACGCTCGCCCTGCTCCAGCACCGCCACAAGGCCAACAGCTTGCCCCTGGATCAAGTGCGCGCCGAGTACTTCTCCCACATCAAGACCGAGAAGCGCCTGCGCCACCTCATTCGCACCGGTGAGGTGCAGCTGGCCACCTTCAGGATTTCCGATTCGCGCCTGGCGCCGCTGCACGTGCGCCTGGCCGACCTCGCCGCCTACCTCGACGCCCGCGCCGAGCAAGCGGCATAACCCGCGCCCGGCGGCACCGGGCAACTCTCTGACAAACGAGGCACAGCACATGAAACCCACTGACAGCTCCGATTTTCTCCAGTCCCTCAACTCCGGTGTATTCGCCAGCCAGCTCGGCCGCGCCCTCTCCGACGTCGCCGCGGGCTGCATCGATCACGGCAAGGAAGGCCAGGTAATCATCACCCTCAAGCTCAAGCAGATCGCGCAGACCAACCAGGTGAACATCACCCACAAGCTCGACTTCGTGCAGCCCACCAAGCGTGGCAAGAAGCGCGAAGACACCACCCTCGACACCCCGATGTACGTCACCCCGGATGGCCTGCAGCTGTTCCAGACCAACCCGACCGACCAGCTCTTCCGCAAGGAAGACACGCCCGTACCGGAGCGCAGCTGATCACCCGTAACCCGCAACACCGCACCACCTAACCATCCTTACTCTGACAAGGACTACAACGATGTTCGATCACAAAGCACTGGATACCCTCAACGCCCAAGCCGTCGCAGCCGCCCAGGTAAGCATTCAAACCAGTGGCAACCAACTGGCGGTCCTGCCAGCCAACTGCACCACCCTGAATCTGGAGCAGTTCCAATCCCACCGCGACCGCTTCCGCGGCTCGCTGCACACGCACGCGCTGAAAGCCTTCTCGGCCTACGTCGAGCGCCATATCGGTGGCGAGGAAGATACCGGCGCAGCCGGCTTCGTCGACCAGGACGCCATGAGCGCGACCGTCATCTTCAACCTCGGCACCCCGGATGACGCAGGCCACGGCGACGACCGCGCCACCCTCACCCTCAAACCCACCGCTGCCTACAAGGCGCTGAACGAAGTGGTTGGCCGTTCGCTCAGCCAGCAGCAACTGGCCGAGTTCCTCGAGGACTGGGCGCCGCACCTGGTAGCCAGCGCCGGCGACCAGAAGCTGGGCACCCCTTCAGCTATCAACGCCATCCGCCGCATGTCCATCAAGGCCATTGCCGAGGTGAACACCGAAGTGGGCGACCTGAACAACCGCCGCAGCGCCATGGAGGAGATCGAAGCCAAAAGCCTCGAAACCCTGCCGACTGCGTTCGTGTTCAGCGCCAAGCCCTACGACCCACTCAGCGTCGCCGATATCACCCTGCGCCTGTCGGTGATCACTGGCGATAAGAGCCCAGTGCTCAAGCTGCGCTGGGTCGGACAGGAAGCCCAGCAAGAAGCCTTCGCCGAAGAGTTCCAGCAGGTGCTCGACGGTGAAATCGGCGGCCTGTTGCCGCTGACCATTGGCACCTACTCGCAAGGCAAATAAGCCCCACCACCACCCGCCGCCAGGGCCTCTGACCCCTGGCAGCGGGCTCACTCGGAGACACAACACATGACCATTTCCCTGATCACCGCCGGCGTCATCGCCGCGCTGGCAATCATCGCCCTGCTCGGCCTGGCCGCCTGGGCTCGCATCAGCGCGGAAACCGCCCGCACCAATGGCTATGACCAAGGCTACGGCGACGCCAAGAAAGCAGCCGCCGACTACACCACCAGCCTCGAAGGCCAGCTCGCCAACGCCGTAGGCCGCCTGGCAAAGGCCAACCGTGAGCATGACCAGCAGCTGCAGGACGCCGACCGCCGTATCGCCATCTACGCCGGCCGCAGCTACACCCGCGACGAACTGGCCGCCATTCTCCGCGCAGCCAAGCACCTCAAGGTCGCCGCCCGCACCTACGACCAGCTGAAAATGGCCCAGGTGCTCGACCTGAGCGACCAGGCGCAGCGCCACCTCACCGTATGCGGCGAACTGGAGCAGATCGCCCAGCGCATCGAGGATCAACTCGAAGGCAACGCCCCGGCCGCACTTCCAAACAGCCAGTCCCAGGCGGAAGTCGCCCTGCTCGAAGCGGCAGCCTTCGCCGCTGGCGTACCCAACGGCAAAAGCTGGCTCGTCTACGGCCCCGAAGGCTGCGGCAAAACCACGAACGCCCGGGCCATCGCCGACGCCCTTGGCCTGACGGAGATCGTTGACGACTGGCAACCAGGCGACCCCGCGCCGATCACCAAGGCACTGGTGCTGACCAACCACCTCGGCCCCGACCACCCGCCCTTCTACCGCCGCGTGCTGAGCTACGACCAAGCTATGTCGCTGGTTGCAGCCTCCAAGGCCAAGCAGGGAGCTGCAGCATGAAAACCCTTTGCATCTACCACGCCAATTGCGCCGATGGCTTCGGCGCCGCCTGGGTCGTTCGCCAAGCGCTCGGTGCCGATAACGTCGAGTTCCACGCAGGCCACTACGGTATGCCTGCACCGGACGTCGAAGGCCGCGACGTGATCATCGTGGACTTCTCCTACCCCTATGAACTGCTGTTGCTACTCGGCCATCAGGCCCGCTCGATCCTGATCATCGACCACCACAAGACGGCAGCCGAAGCGCTGGCCCAACTGCCGCAGGCCCCGTCCTGCTTCGCAGAGTGGGCGCCCTCTACCCAGCGCGTCGGCACCGTGTTCGATATGAATCGCAGCGGCGCCGGCCTCACCTGGGACTACTTCAACCCAGCCGAGCCACGCCCAGCCCTGATCAACCACATCGAGGATCGCGACCTCTGGCGCTTCAAGCTGGAAGGCACGCGAGAAGTCATGGCTAGCGTCTTCAGCTACCCGCATGACTTCGACGTGTGGGACGCCATCATGGAAATATCCACCCATCAGCACTGGGTCGCCGGCAAAGCCATCGACCGCAAGCATCACAAAGACCTGGCCGAGCTGATCGGCAGCAACACCCGGCTCACCAACATTTCCGGCTACAGCGTACCGACCATCAACCTGCCACCCACCATGGCTAGCGATGCCGGGCACCTGATGAGCGAAGGCCAACCCTTCGCCGCTATCTACTGGGACACCGACGAGCACCGCAAGTATTCCTTGCGCAGCCGGCCGGAAGGCCTCGACGTTTCCGAAATCGCCAAGCAGTTCGGCGGCGGTGGCCACCGCGGCGCCGCAGGCTTCACCGTGCCGTTCGATCATGAACTGGTGACAGGCCATGTGCAGGCGACGCTGGAGAGCACCAGCGGCCAGGACATCGTGCTCAACCCTGAAGCGCAGAGCATTTTGGCGCAGTGCATTTCGGCACACGGCTATGTCGTCGCAGCCTTGACTAACGGCCGGCCAGACCTGGCGCTGGCGGAAGCTCGCCTATGGGTTGAGTCCTTCACCGAGGCTGCCCGGCAACTGACCGCAGCGCCGCTTCCAATGCCAGTAACTCGCGATGAACTGGGGCACTGGACTCACCCAGCCTGGCCACAAGACGGTGACGAGGACGCCATCCCGAAAGCTTGGTTTGCCAACAACGGCCTTGAACCTTTCATTGTCGAGTTCGAGAACGACGCGCCCGAAACCCTGAGCGATGCCTACTTCGAACAGGGCAACCCCGACTGCAGCGCATGGCAACCCAGCACACCACCAGGTGAAGGCTGGTTCGTCTTCTCCATCCACTACACCGAAGACGGCCCCGTCTGCGTTTGGGTGCGCCCAGTTCAGGAGGGCACCACTCATGCCTCAGTCTGAAATCTGCCTGCGCCAGAAGCGCGCAATGCCCCTGCAGAACATCATCGCCACCAGCGGCAAATCCTTCGTCTGCGTTGGCTACAACCACCCCGATGACCGCACCGTGGCGGGCGACCGTTTCTGCCACTGCTGGAAGAACAGCCACGTCGACGAGCACGGGCATTGGGATCGCCGCGACATCACCGACACCCTGTCGGTGATGGCAGCCGCCCTCAGCATCGACGAGAACATCCGCGTCGCTGAGGGCATGACCGACGATGAAATGAATGAAGCGGATCTGACCGCTGAAGAGGAGCCGCAGCCATGACCTGGATTCTCACCAACCAAGGCATTCGCTTCGAACTGCTCGCACCGACTGCCGAAATGATCCACCCGGCAGACATTGCTCACAGCCTGGCCCATGTGTGCCGCTTCAATGGCCATACCGGCACGCACTACTCGGTGGCGCAGCACTGCTACCTCGCCTCTGAGCTGGTCGCCCCGGAGCACCAGCTGGCCGCCCTACTCCACGACGCGCCAGAAGCCTACATCGGCGACATGGTGAGCCCACTCAAGCAAGCACTGCGCTGGATGGGTGGAACACTCGAAGCCCGGGGCGGCCGCGACGTTTATGGCGAAGCAGAACATCGTGTCTGGCTTGCCATCTGCGACCGCTTCGACCTTGATCCAGAGCTGCCACGTGAGATCCACGATGTGGACATGTACATGCTGGCCGTCGAGCGCCGTGACCTGATGCCAGCGCACCCTGATGCATGGGAGTGCATCCAGGGCATCGAACTGCCTGCTTGGCGCATCAAACCCTGGAGCGCAGCAGAAGCCCGAGACCGCTACTTCCAGCGCCTGCTTTCGCTGCTGAGCACCACCCACCGCGCGAGGGCTACAGCATGAGCACGGTTCACGACCCTATGAAGGCGCCGATCAGCCTGCACGGCCTCGGCTTCATTCAGGTACAGCTGCAGGGCGGCCAGCGCCTGCACGTTTGGCACCCAGACCTGCCGCGCCGCAGTTGCTTCGAGCACTCGGCTATTCACAGCCACCGCTTTAGCTTTGATTCGCGGGTGCTTGTGGGCCTGCAGATCAACATCAACTACCGCGCAACCAACGCCGAAGACGGAGAGGCTACACACCGCCTCTACCTGCACGAAGGCGCACGCAGCCCCAACGGCGGCCGCCCGTGGGTGCCCAATGCGCCGGTGATCATGACGCCGATGCAACGCTGGGAGATTCCTGCGGGCGTGTCCTACCACATCGACGCTTACGACTTTCATCGCACCGAGCCAGGTGGCGATGGTCGCGTCGCCACCCTGATGACGAAGTACTCCGAAGGCAGGGCAGGCGCAATGAGCAGTTGCGCTATCGGCATCGACCCCGACACCGACTTCGACCGTTTCCAGCTCAGCCCGGCCGAGCTGTGGGCTTATGTGATCGACGTCCTGGGCAGCAACGGAGGCGCCCAACCATGACCGCAACCACCTACCGCATCCACCCACAACCCAGCTTCAACTTCGGCGGCCTGGTCATCGACAACTTCGCTGGCGGCGGCGGCGCATCCACCGGCATCGAAATGGCCCTCGGCCGGCCGGTCGATATCGCCATCAACCACGACCCCGAAGCCATCGCCATGCACGAGATCAACCACCCGCACACCAAGCACTACTGCGAGAGCGTGTGGGAGGTCGACCCGCGCGAGATCACTGGCGGGCGCCCCGTCGACCTCTGCTGGTTCAGCCCGGATTGCAAACACTTCAGCAAGGCCAAGGGCGGCAAGCCGGTCAAGAAAGAGATTCGCGGCCTCGCCTGGGTGGCCATCCGCTACGCCGCCACCGTGCGACCGCGCGTCATCATGCTGGAGAACGTCGAGGAGTTCGTTACTTGGGGGCCGCTTGCCGAGGGTCGCCCATGCCCGAAGAACAAGGGCCGCACCTTCAACAGCTTCGTCAACGCCCTGCGCCGCCACGGCTACCAGGTGGAATGGCGCGAACTGCGCGCCAACCAGTTCGGCGCCGCCACCATCCGCAAGCGCCTGTTCCTGATCGCACGTTGCGACGGCCTGCCCATCGTCTGGCCCGAGCCGACACACCTGCCGGCCGGCAGCCCCGAGGTCAAAGCCAAACAGGCCAAGCCCCAGCGACTGGCGGCGGACATCATCGACTGGTCGCTCCCATGCCCGTCGATCTTCCTCACCCCCGAGGAAGGCAAAGCGCTCAAGGTACGCCGCCCGCTGGCCGAGAACACCCTGCGCCGCATCGCACGCGGCATCCAGCGCTACGTGATCGACAACGCCGACCCGTTCCTGGTCAAAGTCAACCACGGCTATGACTACTTCCGGGGCCAGCCGCTGAACGAGCCCATGCAGACCATCACCAGCAAGCTCGGTACCGGCGTGGTTGTGCCGACCCTGGCGCCGCTGATGGTCGTCAACACCACCGGGCACCCCGGGGCCGCAGTAGACGACCCGCTGCGCACCGTAACCACTGGCGGGCACCATGCCCTAATCGCCCCCACCTTGGCACCGTTCATCGCCAACACTCGCAATGGCGAGCGCGCCGGCCAACACCCGCGCGTCGCCAGCACCGAGCAACCACTATGGACGGTGACCGCACAGGGCTCGCAACAAGCGATCATAGCTCCGGTGCTCACCAAGTTCCGCACCAACGACAGCGGCACATCGGTGCTGGAGCCGGTCCCCACCATCACCGCCAACAGCTACATCAAGAAGCCAGGCGGCGCAGCACCGATCGGCGTGGTGGCAGCCTTCCTGGCCAAGCACTACGGCGGCAACTACAAAGGCCCAGGCTCGGCGATGACCGACCCAGCGCCCACCGTCACAACCCGCGACCACAACGCCCTGGTCACCAGCCACATGATCAAGCTGCGCGGCACCAGCCGTGACGGCCAACCCGTGGCCGAGCCGCTGCACACCGTCACCGCATCCGGCAACCACCTGGGCGAAGTGCGCGCCTTCCTGCTCAAGTACTACGAGCACGGTACCGGCCAATCACTGGCCGACCCACTGCACACCATCACGACCAAGGATCGCCTCGGCCTGGTGATGGTCAAGGGCGAGCCGTACCAGATCGTCGATATCGGCATGCGCATGCTCGAGCCACACGAGCTCTACGCCGCCCAGGGCTTCCCAGCCGACTACATCCACAACCGCACCCTCACCAACCCCAAGCTGCCGAAGGACGCCCAGGTGCGGATGTGCGGCAACAGCGTCTGCCCACCCGTCGCCGCCGCCCTCGTGCGCGCCAACCTGGTGGGCATGCAGCGGAGCGAGGTGGCGGCATGACCAACAGTCATCTACCCCAGCAACTGGCGCTGCTCAGCGTCTCCGGCTTGTTGCCCTGCCCGTTCTGCGGCATGGCCAAGCTCGCTCGCGTAACCCGAACGCCACCGGAAGGCGAGCCGGAACCGATCTGCATCCAGTGCGAAACCTGCGGCGCCACCGGCCCGACCGCAACCACACACGACCACCTGAGCGCCCTATGGGACGTTCGAGCAAGCACAGAGAGGCCGGCATGAGCACACCACGCTGGGTCCTGATCCCCAAAGCTGCCGAAATGTTCGGCTACAGCGTCAACGCCATCGAGCACAAAGTTAAAAGCGGCATGTGGGCGCAAGGCCGCATGTGGCGCAAAGCGCGCGACGGGCGAATTTTCATCAACATTGAGGAGGTAGATAAGTGGGTCGAGCAGTCACCCCAGGAAGCGGCGTAGAGGCCGAGCTGGCGAAGCACACCGGGGTCGAGATCCACGGCAACAGCATCCGCATCGTATTCATGTGGAAGCGCCGCCGCTGCCGCGAAACCCTGGGCCTACCGGTCACCAAAGCCAATATCAAGCACGCCGCCCAGCTCCGGGCGGCGGTGCTTCATGCCATCAAGACCGGCACCTTCGACTATGCCCAGCATTTCCCCGAGTCCCGCCAAGCCGGCAACTACAGCACCAACCGCGACGAGCGCTTGCACTTGCTGCTGGCCCGTTACAAGCCGCTCAAGGCCGTAGACATCACCGAGGAAACAGAACGCCGCTATGGCCTGGCACTCGACATCTGCATCGAGCTGCTGGGCAAGGACCGGCTTGCCAGCGTGCTGATGCCCGAGGACATCCAAAACCTACGCGTGACGCTGATCACCACGCGCACCACGTCCACGGTGAATCACTACCTGGCCGTCCTCGCCGGCTTCCTCGGCTGGTGCGAGGCAAACGGCTACTGCCGGCCGGGCCTGGCGAATGCTTGCACCCGCTTCGAGATGACTGATCGTGACCCGGACCCATTCACCAAGGCCGAGCTGGCCGAGCTGCTGAACAAAGGGTGCCTACACCCTATGGACCGCGCAGCCGTGACCCTGGCCGTATACACCGGCCTGCGCCCCGGCGAACTCGGCGCGCTGGCCAGGGAGGACATCGACCTGGCGAAAGGGCAGATCCACGTAAACCGCGCCATCACGAGCAAAGGCACGTTCAAGCTGCCCAAGACCGGCAAGCGCCGCACCGTGCTGTTGTTCCCGCCCGCCCTCGAAGCCTGCCGCGAGCTGCTGGCCATTGATCACGGCATCGAGCCGCAGACCATCGACGTAAAGCTGAACCGGCACGAAGCCAAGCAGGAAACTGTTACCCCACTGATGTCGCCCGTCGTCCAGGCACGCAAGAAGCACGTCAACCCTTGGTTCATCCCGTCGTCGTGGAACAGCAAGTGGGCGAACATCCAGCGCCGCGCGAAGACCCGCCCGCGCCCGCCGTATCAAACTCGGCACACCTACGCCTGCTGGTGCCTAGTCGCCCGTGGTAACCTCGCGTTCATCGCCAAGCAGATGGGGCACAAGGACTTCACCATGCTGGTTCAGGTGTACGCCAAATGGATGGACGACGAGTCCCCTAACGAGCTGCAACACATCTGGTCAGGCATGCAAAGCACCAGTTGATTTGCCCCAATCCTGCCCCACAAAAATTAGCGCTTAACTCTAAGTTACTGATGAATAAAGCAATTTCCGATTTGTCACAGCACACCCCGATGATGCAGCAGTACTGGAAGCTGAAGAACCAGCACCCGGATCAGTTGATGTTCTATCGCATGGGTGACTTCTACGAAATTTTCTACGAAGACGCGAAGAAGGCAGCCAAGCTGCTGGATATCACCCTGACCGCACGCGGCCAGTCGGCCGGCCAATCGATCCCCATGTGCGGCATTCCTTTCCATTCGCTCGAAGGCTACCTGGCCAAGCTGGTCAAGCTCGGCGAGTCGGTGGTGATCTGCGAACAGATCGGCGACCCAGCCACCAGCAAAGGCCCGGTGGAGCGCCAGGTGGTGCGCATCATCACCCCCGGCACCATCAGCGACGAAGCCCTGCTCGATGAACACCGCGACAACCTGCTGGCCGCCGTGCTCGGTGACGAACGCCTGTTCGGCCTCGCCGTGCTGGACATCACCAGCGGCCGTTTCAGCGTGCAGGAGATCAAGGGCTGGGAAAACCTGCTGGCCGAACTGGAGCGCCTGAGCCCCGCCGAGCTGCTGATCCCGGACGACTGGCCGCAGGGCCTACCCGCCGAGAAGCGCAAAGGCTCACGCCGCCGCGCACCCTGGGATTTCGACCGCGACAGCGCCTTCAAGAGTCTGTGCCAGCAATTCAGCACCCAGGATCTGAAAGGCTTCGGCTGCGAGAACCTGACCCTGGCCATCGGCGCCGCCGGCTGCCTGCTCACCTATGCCAAGGAAACCCAGCGCACCGCCCTGCCCCACCTGCGTAGCCTGCGTCACGAGCGCCTGGATGATACGGTGATCCTCGATGGTGCCAGCCGCCGCAACCTGGAGCTGGACATCAACCTCTCAGGCGGCCGCGACAACACCCTGCAATCGGTGATGGATCGCTGCCAGACCGCCATGGCTAGCCGCCTGCTGGGCCGCTGGCTGAACCGCCCGCTGCGTGATCGCGCGGTGCTCGAGGCACGCCAGGACGCCATCACCCGCCTGCTCGATGGCTATCGCTTTGAATCGCTGCAGCCACAGCTCAAGGAAATCGGCGATCTGGAGCGCATCCTCGCCCGCATTGGTCTGCGCAATGCCCGCCCGCGTGACCTCGCTCGCCTGCGCGACGCCCTGGCCGCGCTGCCCGAACTGCAGCAGGCGATGACCACCCTGGACACCCCACACCTGCAACAACTGGCCAGCAGCATCGCCACCTACCCGGAGCTGGCCGACCTGCTGGCCCGCGCCATCATCGACAACCCGCCAGCGGTGATCCGCGACGGCGGCGTGCTGAAGACCGGCTACGACGCCGAGCTGGACGAGCTGCAGGCGATGAGCGAGAACGCCGGCCAGTTCCTCATGGATCTGGAAGCGCGGGAGAAGGAACGTACCGGCCTGGCCAACCTCAAGGTCGGCTACAACCGAGTGCACGGCTACTTCATCGAACTGCCGACCAAGCAGGCCGAATCCGCACCTGCCGACTACATCCGCCGGCAGACGCTCAAGGGCGCCGAGCGCTTCATCACCCCGGAACTGAAGGAATTCGAAGACAAGGCGTTGTCGGCCAAGAGCCGCGCCCTGGCCCGCGAAAAGATGCTCTACGACGAGCTGCTTGAGCGCCTGATTGGCCATCTGGCGCCACTGCAGGACAGTGCCGCAGCCCTCGCCGAACTGGACGTACTGAGCAACCTTGCAGAACGCGCGCTGAATCTCGACCTGAATCGCCCGCGCTTCGTCGACGAGCCGTGCATGCGCATCGACCAGGGCCGTCACCCGGTGGTCGAGCAGGTGCTGACCACGCCTTTCGTGGCCAATGATCTGGATCTGGACGACAACCGGCGCATGCTGATCATCACCGGGCCGAACATGGGTGGTAAATCCACCTACATGCGCCAGACCGCACTGATCGTGCTGCTGGCCCATATCGGCAGCTTCGTCCCGGCTGCGGCTTGCGAACTGTCGCTGGTCGACCGCATCTTCACCCGTATCGGCTCCAGCGATGACCTGGCCGGCGGCCGCTCCACCTTCATGGTGGAGATGAGCGAAACCGCCAATATCCTGCACAACGCCAGCGAGCGCAGCCTGGTGCTGATGGATGAAGTCGGACGTGGCACCAGCACCTTCGACGGCCTGTCGCTGGCCTGGTCGGCCGCCGAACACCTGGCCCGCCTGCGCGCCTTCACCCTGTTCGCCACCCACTATTTCGAGCTGACCGTGCTGCCGGAAAGCGAGCCGGTGGTAGCCAACGTGCACCTCTCGGCCACCGAGCACAACGAGCGCATCGTCTTCCTCCACCACGTTCAGCCAGGCCCCGCGAGCCAGAGCTACGGCCTGGCCGTGGCGCAGCTGGCTGGCGTGCCGGGCACGGTAATCAGCCGCGCGCGCGAGCACCTGGCGCGCCTGGAAGCCACCAGCCTGCCTCACGACCTGCCACGCCAGGAACCCGGCCAAGCGCAAACGCCGATGCAGAGCGATCTGTTCGCCAGCGCGCCGCACCCACTGCTGGAGCAATTGACCAAGATCAATCCGGATGATCTGACTCCGCGTAAGGCGCTGGAGCTGTTATATACATGGAAGACGCAGATCTAACGCTCAATACAACAAACTGCTAGAATCGCGCGCAATTTTACGACCGCCCGGTTTACAGCCTGAGCCGCGGCCACAGACAGAGCGCCTGGCAGCCCTTCACAGAAAGGGCCCAGGCCGCCGCCCGAGGAGAGAATCAGACATGACCTTCGTCGTCACCGACAACTGCATCAAGTGCAAATACACCGACTGCGTGGAGGTCTGCCCGGTCGACTGCTTCTACGAAGGCCCGAACTTCCTGGTCATTCACCCGGACGAGTGCATCGACTGTGCCCTGTGCGAGCCGGAGTGCCCCGCGCAAGCGATTTTCTCGGAAGACGAGGTACCGGAGGATCAGCAGGAGTTCATCGAGCTGAACGCCGACCTGGCCGAAGTGTGGCCGAACATCACCGAGAAGAAAGATGCACTGCCGGACGCCGAAGAGTGGGATGGCGTGAAGGACAAGCTGCAGCACCTGGAGCGCTGAGTTCGCTCAGAAACACGAAGACCCGCCAAGTGCGGGTCTTTTACTTTCAGGGCCCGGGCCGTGAACAGCATCGCGGTCCATTAACAGCGCCAAGCAAGGTTGCCGTCAGGAATGGCGAGCAAAAAAAGGGGCGGCTTGCGCCGCCCACTTTTATTCCCTAATCCCTTTGTTTCCCAACTCATCATCCTGATGAATCGCTTCTTGCGATGTTCCTGATCATCATCCTGATGATCTGTGCTTGTCCCTGAGCACGGGTGTGATATTAGCCGTTCCAGGCAGCCGCACAACCCGACCAAAACTCATCCAGCCTGTTCAGGAAATCTCTAAAACCATTAAAAAACAATGAGTTATAAATAAAGCCGGTAAAAAAACAGGCTTTTTAGCACAAATACTGACAGCACCTGTAAGCGATGACTTACATCGGTGCGCATAAAAAACCCGGCCGGAGCCGGGTTCGTGATCGTAGCGAAACCTCACTGGAACAAGGCGTCGCTGGACAAGCCGTTCTTCTCCAGGATTTCCCGCAGACGCTTGAGCGCCTCGACCTGAATCTGCCGCACCCGCTCACGAGTCAGGCCGATCTCCTGGCCCACTTCCTCCAGGGTACAGCTTTCATGGCCACGCAGACCGAAGCGGCGCACAACGACTTCCCGTTGTTTGTCGGTCAGGTCGGAAAGCCACTGATCGATGCTCTGTGACAGATCGTCGTCCTGCAACAGCTCACAGGGATCGGTCGGGCGATCATCGGTCAGGGTGTCGAGCAGCGTCTTGTCCGAGTCCGGACCGAGCGAGACGTCCACCGAGGACACTCGTTCGTTGAGGCCGAGCATGCGCTTGACCTCGCCCACTGGTTTTTCCAGCAGGTTGGCAATTTCTTCCGCGGAAGGCTCGTGGTCGAGCTTCTGGGTCAGTTCACGAGCCGCACGCAGGTATACGTTGAGCTCCTTGACCACATGAATCGGCAAACGGATGGTTCGCGTCTGGTTCATGATGGCGCGTTCGATGGTCTGGCGGATCCACCAGGTTGCATAAGTCGAGAAACGGAACCCCCGCTCCGGATCGAACTTTTCCACAGCGCGAATCAAGCCGAGGTTGCCCTCCTCGATCAGATCGAGCAGAGAGAGACCACGATTGACGTAACGCCGAGCGATCTTCACGACCAGGCGCAGGTTGCTCTCGATCATGCGCTTTCGCCCGGCAGGATCGCCCTTCTGCGCCAGGCGCGCGAAGTGCACTTCCTCTTCGGGAGTGAGCAAGGGAGAGAAACCGATTTCGTTGAGGTAAAGCTGAGTGGCGTCTAGCGCCCGGGTGTAGTCGATGTATTTATGTTGCTTGGAAGGGGTGGCGTTCTTGGTCTTGGTACGTGCGACCGGTGCTTCCACCTCATCGCCCTGAACCTCGCCGAAAACGATGCCTGGCTCCATGAGGAGTAGCTCATCGTCGACGTCAAACTCCGGCGCTTCTTTTTTGATGAGAGCCATTGTTGTTGTCCCTAGCTGAGTTCGACAACAGACTCTGGCGGTACCGTCCTGGCCACACCTGAGCCCGTCCCTCCTACGTGATGGAACGGGTCAGCGACGGATCAACGACGTGGCAGATATTGCAGCGGATCGACAGGTTTACCTTGGCGGCGAATCTCGAAGTGCAGCTTCACCCGGTCGGCCCCTGTGGACCCCATTTCGGCAATACTTTGCCCGGCTTTGACCTGCTGCCCCTCCCGTACCAACAACCTGCGGTTATGACCGTAAGCACTTACGTAGGTATCACTGTGTTTGATGATGATCAACTCGCCGTAGCCCCGCAAACCACTCCCGGCGTACACAACTGAACCATCAGACGCAGCTAAAACAGGCTGGCCTAATTGCCCTGCGATATCAATGCCTTTATTCAAACTACCGTTTGAGGAAAAACGACTGATTACAGTGCCCTCGGTTGGCCAGGACCAGCCACTGGCAGAGCGACTCACCGGGGTTACTGGCGTAGTCGCTGGCGTGTTGGCTACAGGCGGCCGGGCGGGCTGCGTTGCAGGCGGTGCAGTCACGGCAACCGGCGGGCGGCTCGGCACTGGCTGGGTGACAGCGGGCGAGGTGGCTGGAGGCGGTGTCGAAGCGACCGGCTGACTGCTGCCTAACGGGCGGTTGTCGAAACGGATCGTCTGACCCACGCGGATCAGATAGGGATCGCGCAGGCCGTTATGGGCAGCCAGTGCCTTCCAATCCCAGCCGAAACGAAAGGCAATGGAATAAAGAGTATCGCCGCGCTGCACCACGTAGTGGCCGTTGCGCACGGGCTGACGCTGCACCACCGGAGCCCGCCCCTGGTTCTGCCCCCGGTCGACCACCTGCACGCCACCGGGAGGCGAACTGACGCAACCGGCCAACGCCGAGGCGGCAAGCAAGGCGAGCGGCAGGCGAAAGACTGCGACTGCGCGGACTAGCACGTGAAGGACGGTGCAACTCACCCAACTGCTCCCTGAAGGATTCCGAGTACGGCGCCTATTGTGCCGTATTTATTCGGTGCGGCCAGTATCGACCGCCTGACGACCAGCCAGCCATTCCAGGCCCAGCACCAAGGCGATACCGCCGATTGCCAATACCACGGCCAGCAAGAGCTGTGGGTCCTGACCACTGATTTCCGCAAAATGCCCCGGCAGCAGATTGTTTTGCAGCAGCGGCACCTGCTCACCTTTGCTGTCGACGCGCCAACTCAGGGTCTCCTTCCAGGGCCAGACCTTGTTCAGCGAACCCAGCATCAGGCCGACCAGAAACGCCAGACTGAGGTCACGCCAACGCGCCAGCAGCCAGCTGAGCAGGCGAGCGAAACTGAGGATACCAACCAGGCAGCCGCTGGCGAACACCGCCATGACCTGCAGATCGAGATCCTTCACCGCCCCCAGCACCACCGAGTAGAGCCCGAGCAGAAGCAGGATGAAGCTGCCCGAGATACCCGGCAGGATCATCGCGCAGATGGCGATGGCGCCGGCCAGGAACAGGGTTGGCAGATCACTGCCCCACTGCATTGGGGCGGCAACGGTGATCCAGTAGGCGAAAGCCAGGCCGAGCAGAAAACACACCGCCCTGCTCCAGTTCCAGCGAGTGATCTCTCGCCCCACCAGATAGGTAGACACCAGAATCAGACCAAAAAAGAACGACCACACCGGAATCGGATGATGCTGCAGCAAATAGGTGATCAGGCGTGCAAGCGTAAGAATGCTGGTCAGGATGCCGCACAACAGCACCAGCAGGAAGGTCGCGTTGGCCATCTGCCAGGCGTCCTTGATACGGCCACGCAGCAGCAACAGAAGCGCTTCGGGAATGCTGGCGATGGAGCGCAGCAGTTCGTCGTAGATACCGCTGATAAACGCGATGGTGCCGCCAGAAACGCCTGGCACCACATCGGCAGCGCCCATGGCCATGCCCTTGGCATAGAGCAGGAAATGTTTCTTCATGGATCCTTCCAGAGCAATAGAGCGGTCAGGCCAGCGGCCCGTTGAGTAGCGGCACGAAGCGCACCGCATCGAGCACGTGACGGGAAAAACCACCCTCTTCACGCATGATCAGCAGCAGTTGCTGCACGTCGCCGCTGCCGACCGGGATGACCAGACGTCCGCCTGGGGCTAGTTGATCGAGCAAGGCCTGCGGCACTTGCGCGGCGGCGGCGGTGACGATGATGCCGTTGTACGGACCGAGCGCGTTCCAGCCTTCCCAACCATCACCCCAGCGAAAGACCACGTTGCGCAGCTTGAGTTCGGCCAAACGCTCCTTGGCGCGATCCTGCAGCACCTGAATACGCTCGACCGAAAACACTCGCTCGACCAATTGCGCCAGCACGGCGGTCTGGTAACCAGAACCGGTACCGATCTCCAGCACCTTGTCCAGCGGGCCAGCGGCCAACAGCAACTCAGTCATGCGCCCAACCATATAAGGCTGGGAAATGGTCTGGTTATGGCCGATGGGCAGCGCGGTATCTTCATAGGCGCGGTGCGCCAGGGCCTCGTCGACGAACAGATGGCGCGGCGTACGGCGGATCACTTCCAGTACCCGCGCGTTGGACAGCCCCTCCTCATAGAGACGCTGGATCAATCGTTCGCGGGTGCGCTGCGAGGTCATGCCGATCCCGCTGCGCTGCATCTCGTCCTGTCCACGCATCAGAAGATGCCCTCCAGCCAGCCATCCATAGTTTCGAGGGCTTCATTGAACGTGCGATCGAGCCGTAGCGGCGTGATCGATACATAACCTTGCATCACCGCATGGAAATCGGTGCCCGGGCTGCCGTCCTCGACATCACCGGCGGCAGCGATCCAGTAACCTTCCTTGCCGCGCGGGTTGACCACCTTGACCGGCGCCGCCGCGCGCGCGCGATGACCGAGACGGGTCAGTTGCACGCCTCGGATATGTTCCAGCGGCAGGTTCGGCACGTTGACGTTGAGCACAGTGCGCGGCGGCAGTTCGAGTCGCTCGTGCGCCTCCACCAGCTTGCGGGCGAAATAGGCCGCAGTCGGCAGATTGTCGGGCAGGCGCGAGAGCAACGAAAAGGCGAACGCCGGCTTGCTCAGGAAGCGCCCTTCCAGGGCAGCAGCGACGGTGCCGGAATAGAGCACGTCATCACCCAGGTTAGCGCCCAGGTTGATGCCGGAGACGACCATATCCGGCGTCTGCTCGAGCAGACCGTTGAGCCCCAGGTGCACGCAATCGGTCGGTGTGCCATTGAGGCTGATGTAGCCATTGGCCAAGGCCATGGGATGCAGCGGACGGTCGAGCGTCAGCGCACTGCTGGCACCACTCCTGTCTTCGGCAGGCGCGATCACCACGCAATCGGCATAGTCGGCCAGCGCTTGGTGCAACGCAGCGATACCGGGCGCGCTCACCCCGTCGTCGTTGGAAATCAGAATTCGCATGGGGTATCCGTCTGCCCTGCTGGCACCAGATCGAGCAATTCGCGCACCACCACGGTGGCGAAACACCCGGCCGGCAGGACGAATGCAAGTTGCAGAATATCGGGTTCGGGATAATGCCATGACAGGCCGCCGATGGGGAGGCGCAGAATTCGCCGTTCGTGCGCCATGTCCGCCTTGATCAGCCATTGCACCAGTTGCGCAGCCTCATCGGCCACACTTTGCTCCAGCTGCTGCGCAGCGCCGCCGGTCGGCAGAGTGCCATCACCCCACAGCGGGCCGGTTGGATGCAGATCGAGAATGGCCAGGCGCGGGTCAACGCACTCGGCCTCGCCGGCCATGAAGAAACTGCGGCTGGTGGTAAAGGCCAGCAGGTCACCGATCTGCGCCTGGTTCCAGGTGCCGGTAGCCACGCGCTTGGCCAACACTTGATTGAACAGATAGCTGCGTGCCGAAGAGAGCAGTCGCGAGCGCAGATTGCGCTGCACCGGCAACTCCAGGCGCGCGGCAAAATCGCGGGCCTGCTCGACATTGCCGCCATCGAAACCAAAACGCTGCAAGCCGAAGTAATTGGGCACGCCTTGCTCGGCGATACGTTGCAGACGCTGCTCCAGCGCATCGCGATCCGCCTCCAGGGCAGTCAGGCGCAAGGTGAAACCATTGGCGGCATGGGCGCCACGCTGCAATTTGCGGTTGTGCCGCTGGCTGCGCAGGATGACCAGATCATCGCCCTGCGCGGCCGCCAGATCGGGATCGGCCTTGCCCGGCAGGTGCAGGCTGAACCACTGGCGGGTCAACGCCTGACGATCCTTGAGCCCTGCGTAACTGACCACCTTGAGCGGCAGGCCGGCAGCGCGGGCGATACGACGGGCGGCCTCCTCGGTATTCAAGCCACGCTTTTCCACCCATAGCCACAGGTGCTCGCCCTGGCCCGTAAGCGGGATATCCAGCACCTCGTCGACCTGGAAGTCCTCGGCCGTGGCCTTGAGCACCGCACGCCCACAGGCCTCACCGTGGGCACGCGGCCCGAGCAGTTGCAGCTCGTTCATGCCTTGACCAGCAGGGCCACGGCGTGCACCGCGATACCTTCCTCACGCCCGGTGAAACCCAGCTTCTCGGTGGTGGTGGCCTTGACGTTGACCTGATCCAGCTCGATGCCCAGGTCCTCAGCGATACGCTCGCGCATGCTCTGGATGTGCGGCGCCATCTTCGGCGCCTGGGCGATGATGGTGGCGTCGACATTGCCCACCGCGTAGCCCTTGCCCCGCACCAGCCCCATCACATGACGCAGCAGAACTCGGCTGTCGGCGCCCTTGAAGGTCGGATCGGTATCGGGGAAGTGCTTGCCGATATCGCCCAGCGCCACCGCACCAAGCAAGGCATCGCTCAGGGCGTGCAGCAGCACGTCACCGTCGGAATGAGCGACAAGACCGAATTTATGGGGAATCTGCACGCCGCCGAGGGTGATGAAATCGCCTTCGCCGAAGCGGTGTACGTCATAGCCATGACCGATACGCATAAAGAACAACGCCCTGAAAAAGTCAGGGCGTGATTCTAACCGCATTGCCCCGTAGCCCGGATGAAATCCGGGAAATTCGCACCCCGGATTTCATCCGGGCTACGCCTGGTGCAGAGCGGCTGCGTGGTGACGCAGATGGTCGTCGATAAAGCTGGCGATGAAGTAATAGCTGTGGTCATAGCCTGGCTGCATGCGCAGTGTCAGCGGATGACCGGCGGCCTTGGCGGCAGCCTGCAGAGCCTGTGGCTTGAGCTGGCCTTCGAGGAAATCGTCACGATCGCCCTGATCGACCAGGATCGGCAGTTGCTCGCTGGCCTCGGCGATAAGCACGCTGGCATCCCATTCGCGCCAGCGCGAACGCTCCTCGCCCAGGTACAGGGAAAAGGCCTTCTCGCCCCAAGGGCAGTTCATCGGGTTGCCGATCGGTGAGAACGCCGACACCGACTGATAACGCCCCGGATTCTTCAGCGCGCAGATCAGCGCACCATGGCCCCCCATCGAATGACCGGCGATGCCGCGCTTGTCCGAGACGGGGAAGTTGGCCTCGATCAACGTCGGCAACTCCTGCACCACGTAATCGTACATGCGGTAGTGCCGCGCGAAGGGCTCCTGGGTGGCATTGAGGTAGAAGCCAGCTCCCAGGCCGAAGTCGTAGGCGCCGTTGGCGTCATCGGCCACGCCTTCGCCACGCGGACTGGTATCCGGCGCGACGATGATCAACCCCAGTTCAGCAGCCATGCGCTGGGCGCCGGCTTTCTGCATGAAGTTCTCGTCCGTGCAGGTCAGGCCGCTGAGCCAATACAGCACTGGCAGCTTGGCACCCTGCTCTGCCTGCGGCGGCAGGTAGACGGCGAACACCATGTCGCAGTTGAGGCTGCTGGAGCGATGGCGATAGCGCTTGTGCCAGCCACCGAAGCTCTTGTTGCTGGAAACGATTTCGAGGGTCATGGACATCTCCGTAGGGTGCGCCGTGCGCACCACTGTGATCCTGGTGCGCATGGCGCACCCTACAGTCAGGTCACTCTGAACTCAGAAATGAATGACGGTACGAATGCTCTTGCCTTCGTGCATCAGCTCGAACGCTTCGTTGATCTGATCCAGCGGCAGGTTGTGGGTGATGAAGGTGTCCAGCGGGATTTCACCACTCTGCGACTTCTCGACGTAGCTGGGCAGCTCGGTACGCCCCTTGACGCCACCAAAGGCGCTGCCGCGCCAGACGCGGCCGGTCACAAGCTGGAATGGTCGGGTGCTGATCTCGGCACCAGCCGGTGCGACGCCGATGATGGTCGACTCGCCCCAACCCTTGTGGCAGCACTCCAGCGCGGCGCGCATCAGCTGCACGTTGCCGATGCACTCGAAGCTGTAGTCGACGCCACCGTCGGTCATCTCGACGATGACCTCCTGAATCGGCTTGCTGTGCTCCTTCGGGTTGACGAAGTCGGTGATGCCCAGCTCACGTGCCACCGCCTCCTTGGCCGGATTGATGTCGATGCCGATGATGCGCGAAGCCTTGGCCATCTTGGCGCCGATGATGGCCGCCAGGCCGATACCGCCCAGGCCGAAGATGGCCACGGTGGAGCCCTCGGTGACCTTGGCGGTATTGAGTACGGCGCCGATACCGGTGGTCACGCCGCAGCCGAGCAGGCAGACCTTCTCCAGCGGCGCCTCCTTGGGGATCTTGGCTAGGGAGACTTCCGGCAGCACGGTGTACTCGGAGAAGGTCGAGCAGCCCATGTAGTGGTAGACCGGCTCGCCGTTGTAGGAGAAGCGGCTGGTGCCGTCAGGCATCACACCCTTGCCCTGAGTGGCACGCACCGAGCTGCACAGGTTGGTCTTGTTGGATTTGCAGAATTTGCACTCGCCGCATTCGGCGGTGTACAGCGGAATCACATGATCGCCGACCGCCAGCGAGGTGACGCCCTCGCCCACCGCCTCGACGATACCGCCACCTTCATGACCGAGAATGCAGGGGAACACGCCCTCGCTGTCCTGGCCGGACAGGGTGTAGGCATCGGTGTGGCAAACGCCGGTCGCGACGATACGCACCAGCACTTCGCCGGCCTGAGGCGGCGCCACATCGACCTCGACGATTTGCAGGGGTTCGTTCGGGGCGAAGGCGACGGCGGCACGAGACTTGATCATGGCAGTTCTCTCAGAGGGAGCGTGGACAATGGTCGGCAGTCTAGTTCATGCCCCAAACGAGATAATCAGCAGAGGAGCAAAACATTATTGCTGTACAGGGATAATATTGAACCTACTTACATCGCCCGCAAGCGGGCTCCTACAGGCGCAGCCGGATGCAACCGGGAGCACAGGAGAAGAAGCATCGATGAATCGCTGGGAAGGACTCGACGAATTCGTCGCCGTCGCCGAATGTGGGCAGTTCAGTGCCGCCGCCGAGCGCCTGGGATTGTCCACTTCGCAGGTCAGCCGCCAGGTCGCACGCCTAGAAGAACGCCTGCAGAGCCGCCTGTTCTATCGCAGCACCAGGCGAGTGGCGCTGACCGAAGCCGGGCAGTTGTTCCTGCAACACTGTCAGCGCTTGCAGGATGCGCGCGAAGAAGCCCTGCGAGCAGTCGGCGATCTCGGCGCTGAACCCAAGGGACTGTTACGCATGACCTGCGCAGTGGCTTATGGCGAGCGCTTCATCGTGCCGCTGGTCAACGACTTCATGGCGCGGCATCCACAATTGCGCGTGGAGATCGAACTGTCCAACCGCCAGCTCGATATGCTGCACGAAGGCCTGGACCTGGCCATCCGCCTGGGGCGCCTGCAGGACTCGCGCCTGATGGCCGCGCGCCTCGCGCCTCGCGAAATGTATCTGTGCGCTGCTCCCGGCTATCTGCAGCGCTACGGGCGCCCGCACTCATTGTCCGAGCTGGCCCGCCACAATTGCCTGGTGGGTAGCAGCGATCACTGGAGCTTCGTCGACAACGGCAGGGAGACGCAGATGCGCGTACAGGGCAACTGGCGCTGCAACAGCGGCCAGGCGGTACTCGACGCAGCGCTGCACGGCTTCGGCCTGTGTCAGCTACCGGATTACTACGTGCTGGAACATCTGAGCAGCGGCGCGCTTGTGTCTCTGCTGGAACAGCACCGACCGCCTAATACCGCAGTCTGGGCGCTCTATCCGCAGCAACGACACCTCTCGCCGAAGGTGCGCCAGTTGGTTGACCATCTCAAGGCGGGGCTCAGCGAGCGCATCGAGTACCGCCCGCAACAGAATGTCACAGCCAACGGTTGAACCGTGAGGTATCAGCGAGGCCATACTGAGAGCAGGATTCTTTCAGCGGCCCTTGTGCCGCTTCCCCCTGGCAACAGAAGGAAAACCTCATGCAAGTCATGGTCAATAGCGATAACCACATCCACGGTTCTGCCGCCCTGGAAGACCGGGTACGTGGCCGGGTAACCGACAAGCTCAAGCGTTTCGAGGATTACCTGACCCGCATCGAAGTCCATTTCAACGATGAGAATAGCCACAAGAGCGGCAGCCAGGACAAACGCTGCCAGCTGGAGGCGCGCCTGAAAGGCCGTGACCCGGTTTCGGTCAGCCATAACGCCGACCAACTGGAGCAGGCGCTGGAAGGCGCCATCGACAAGCTCGGCACGGTGCTGGAGCGCAACATCGACAAGCAGCGCCCCAACTGACCGTTAGCGCTGCCGATTGCGCTCGGCCCAGGCCTGCTTCAACCAGGCCAGGTCCTCGGGGCGGGTGATCTTGAGATTGTCCGCCCTTCCTTCCACCAGACGCGGCGCCTGCCCGCGCCACTCCAGTGCCGAAGCCTCATCGGTGATTTGCGCGCCCGCCGCCAGTGCGCCACGCAGCGCCTGGCTCAGCGCCGCAAGACGAAACATCTGCGGCGTATAGGCCTGCCAGATCAGGTTGCGGTCGACGGTTTCCGCCACCCGCCCATCCGCGCCAGCACGCTTGAGGGTATCGCGCACCGGCACCGCCAGCAGGCCACCGACCGGATCGTCCGCCAGAACAGCCAGCAAACGGTCCAGGTCTTCACGCGCCAGATTGGGCCGCGCCGCGTCGTGCACCAGCACCCAGTCTTCGGCACCTGCCCCGACAGCCTGTAGCAGATCAAGACCCGCCAGTACCGAGTCGCCACGCTCGCGTCCGCCAGGTGCGCGGCGTACGCGTGGATCACTGGCCATGGCCAACTGCGGCCAGTAAGGATCGTCCACGGCCAGGCACACCACAGCGCCCAAAAGGTCAGGGTGATCGAGAAAACAGTCCAGGGTGTGTTCGACGATGCAGCGCCCGGCGACTTGCAGGTACTGCTTGGGTCGGTCGGCGGCCATTCGCGAACCGACACCAGCGGCCGGAACCACCAGCCAGAATTTACCGCTCATTCGGTCAACAGATAGAGGGTTTCACCCTCTTTGAGCATGCCCAGCTCCTGACGCGCCCGTTCTTCCACGGTTTCCATGCCACGCTTGAGCTCCATCACCTCAGCCTCGAGGATACGGTTGCGCTCCAGCAACCGCTCGTTCTCGCCCTGCTGTTCGGCGATCTGCTGTTGCAGACGGCTGGCAGACGCCAGGCTGCCGTCGCCTATCCACAGTCGATACTGCAGACCGACCAGCAACAGGATCAGCACGATAAACAGCCAATACGGACTACGCATGGAGCGGCTCGCAGATTGAGTCATCGGCATGGTAGGGGCTGCGTTCATGCTTGAAAAGAAGCCGTCTGATGAGTGACATGGGGTTTCGGTACCTGCATCCGTGCATTGGTTCCCAAGGATCGACGAAGCGTCCACGAAAAAGGGCGACTTGCGTCGCCCATTTTCAGACTAGAACGATCTCGCGAGCTAGAGACCTACAAGGCGCAACGACCAACGGGAGTAACAGCCGAAGGCTGGCCCGAAGGGTGAGCGCCAGCGAATCAAACAGGCGAGGAACGGTCGGAGTCGCGCTCGACTTTACTGAAGTAAATGAGCATTACTCGTTTCACTCGCCCTTCGGGCCGTCCTCCGGACGTTCAGTGACAAGTCACTGTCCGAGCCTGTTTTTAACGCAGTAGGGCCGACGCGCAGCAGATCGTGATCAGCCGCGGAACTCGGCACGGCCCTTGTATGGGGCTTTGGCGCCGAGCTGCTCTTCGATACGCAGCAGCTGGTTGTACTTGGAAACGCGGTCGGAGCGGCACAGCGAACCGGTCTTGATCTGACCGGCGGCAGTACCCACGGCCAGGTCGGCGATGGTGCTGTCTTCGGTTTCGCCGCTGCGGTGCGAGATCACTGCGGTGAAACCTGCAGCCTTGGCCATCTGGATGGCTTCCAGCGTCTCGGTCAGCGAGCCGATCTGGTTGAACTTGATCAGGATCGAGTTGCCGATCTGCTCATCGATGCCGCGCTTGAGGATCTTGGTGTTGGTGACGAACAGGTCGTCGCCCACCAGTTGTACCTTGGCGCCGATCTTGTCGGTCAGCACTTTCCAGCTGGCCCAGTCGGACTCGTCCATGCCGTCTTCGATGGAGATGATCGGATAACGCTCGGTCAGACCGGCCAGGTAGTCGGCGAAGCCTTCACCGCTGAATACCTTGCCCTCGCCAGCCAGGTCGTATTGACCGTCCTTGTAGAACTCGCTCGATGCGCAGTCCAGCGCCAGGGTCACGTCGTCGCCCAGCTTGTAGCCGGCGTTGGCAACGGCTTCGGCGATGGCTGCCAGGGCGTCTTCGTTGGAGGCCAGGTTCGGTGCAAAACCACCCTCGTCACCCACAGCGGTGTTCAGGCCACGAGCCTTGAGCACGGCTTTGAGGTGATGGAAGATCTCGGCGCCCATGCGCAGGGCGTCGGCGAAATTCTTGGCGCCGACCGGCTGCACCATGAACTCCTGGATGTCGACGTTGTTGTCGGCGTGCTCGCCGCCGTTGATGATGTTCATCATCGGCACCGGCATGGAGTAGACGCCCGGGGTGCCGTTCAGGTCGGCGATGTGCGCGTACAGCGGCACGCCCTTGGCCTGAGCAGCGGCCTTGGCGGCAGCCAGGGACACGGCGAGGATGGCATTGGCGCCCAGAGTCGCCTTGTTCTCGGTACCGTCGAGTTCGATCATCGCGCGGTCCAGAGCTTTCTGGTCGACGGCGTCTTTGCCGAGCAGCAGGTCACGGATCGGGCCGTTGATATTGGCGACGGCCTTCAGCACGCCCTTGCCCAGGTAACGGCTCTTGTCGCCGTCACGCAGCTCCAGCGCTTCGCGCGAGCCAGTGGAGGCGCCAGACGGAGCGCACGCGCTGCCGACGATACCGCCTTCCAGAATTACATCCGCTTCCACGGTGGGGTTGCCGCGGGAGTCGAGAACCTCACGACCCTTGATGTCGACGATCTTTGCCATTCTTGATAACGCTCCAAAGGTTGACGATAAGACGGCAGCAGCAGGCTGCACTGGGCCGTCGCTGCCCGAGGGCAGATCGACGGCTCACTCTGACTCACGGGTCAGGGGGATTTTTCTCGGGCGGCACTTTACCGGATTACGACCGGCTCAGGCAGTCTCGATTGGCGGAAAACTCTTGATCAGGTCATCCAGCTGCTTGAGCTGGGTGAGGAACGGCTCCAGCTTGTTCAGACGCAGGGCACAGGGGCCGTCGCACTTGGCGTTTTCCGGATCCGGATGGGCTTCGAGGAACAGACCCGCCAGGCCCTGGCTCATGCCGGCCTTGGCCAGGTCGGTGACCTGGGCGCGGCGGCCGCCAGCGGAGTCGGCGCGACCACCCGGCATCTGCAGGGCGTGGGTCACGTCGAAGAACACCGGGTACTCGAACTGCTTCATGATGCCGAAGCCGAGCATGTCCACCACCAGGTTGTTGTAACCGAAGGAGGAACCACGCTCGCAAAGGATCAGCTGATCGTTACCGGCCTCTTCGCACTTGGTCAGGATGTGCTTCATTTCCTGCGGAGCGAGGAACTGAGCCTTCTTGATATTGATCACAGCACCGGTCTTGGCCATGGCCACCACCAGGTCGGTCTGCCGCGAGAGGAAGGCCGGCAGCTGGATGATGTCGCACACTTCGGCCACGGCAGCTGCCTGATGCGGCTCATGGACGTCGGTGATTACCGGCACGCCGAAGGTCTTCTTCACTTCCTCGAAGATCTTCATGCCCTCTTCCAGACCCGGGCCACGGAAAGAAGTGACGGAGGAACGATTGGCCTTGTCGAAACTGGCCTTGAATACATAAGGGATGCCGAGCTTCTCGGTCACCCGCACGTATTCCTCGCAGGCCTGCATGGCCAGGTCACGCGACTCGAGCACGTTGATGCCACCGAACAGCACGAACGGCTTGTCGTTGGCGATCTCGATGCCGCGAACCTTGATGATCTTCTGTGCCATGTTTCAGACCTTCTTCGCTTTCTGAGCCAGCGCGGCGTTGACGAAACCGCTGAACAGCGGGTGACCATCACGCGGCGTGGAGGTGAATTCCGGGTGGAACTGGCACGCGACGAACCACGGATGGTCCGGTGCCTCGACCACTTCGACCAACGCGCCATCGCCGGAACGACCGGTGACCTTGAGGCCAGCCTCGGTCAGTTTCGGCAGCAGGTTGTTGTTCACCTCGTAACGGTGGCGGTGACGCTCGACGATCACGTCCTTGCCGTAGCAGTCATGCACCAGCGAACCGGCCTGCAGCTGGCAATCCTGCGCACCCAGACGCATGGTGCCGCCCAGATCGGAGCTCTCGCTGCGCTGCTCGGTGGCGCCGGTCGCGTCCTGCCATTCGGTAATCAGACCCACCACCGGATGAGCACTGGCCATGTCGAATTCGGACGAGTTGGCGTCGGTCCAACCCACGACATTGCGCGCATACTCGATCACTGCCACCTGCATGCCGAGGCAGATGCCCAGGTAAGGGATCTTGTTCTCACGGGCGTACTGCACGGTCTTGATCTTGCCTTCCACGCCACGCAGACCGAAGCCACCCGGCACCAGGATGGCGTCGACGCCTTCGAGCAGCGAGGTGCCCTGGTTCTCGATGTCTTCGGAATCGATGTAGCGCAGGTTGACCTTGGTGCGGTTCTGGATGCCGGCGTGACTCATCGCTTCGATCAGCGACTTGTAGGCGTCCAGCAGTTCCATGTACTTGCCGACCATGGCGATGGTGACTTCTTTTTCCGGGTTGAGCTTGGCATCGACGACGCGGTCCCACTCGGACAGGTCGGCGCCGCCGCACTCCAGGCCGAAACGCTCGACGACGAAATCGTCCAGGCCCTGGGCATGCAGCACACCCGGAATCTTGTAGATGGTGTCGACGTCTTCCAGGCTGATCACCGCACGCTCTTCGACGTTGGTGAACAGGGCGATCTTGCGCCGCGAGGACACATCGATCGGGTGGTCGGAGCGGCACACCAGCACGTCAGGCTGCAGGCCGATGGAGCGCAGTTCCTTGACCGAATGCTGGGTCGGCTTGGTCTTGGTCTCACCGGCGGTGGCGATGTACGGCACCAGGGTCAGGTGCATCAGCATGGCGCGCTTGGCGCCCACTTCCACGCGCAGTTGGCGAATGGCTTCGAGGAACGGCTGCGACTCGATGTCGCCGACGGTACCGCCGATTTCCACCAGGGCCACGTCGGCATCGCCGGCACCCTTGATGATGCGACGCTTGATCTCGTCGGTGATGTGCGGAATGACCTGGATGGTCGCCCCCAGGTAGTCACCACGGCGCTCCTTGCGCAGTACGTCTTCGTACACACGGCCGGTGGTGAAGTTGTTGCTCTTGCTCATCGTGGTGCGGATGAAGCGCTCGTAGTGGCCCAGATCGAGGTCGGTCTCGGCACCGTCGTGGGTGACGAACACCTCACCGTGCTGGAACGGGCTCATGGTGCCCGGATCGACGTTGATGTAAGGGTCCAGCTTGAGCATGGTGACCTTCAGGCCCCGCGCCTCCAGGATGGCCGCCAGTGAAGCCGAGGCGATGCCTTTCCCCAATGAAGAAACAACACCACCCGTGACGAAGATGTAGCGCGTCATGAAAAACCCTAGAAGTCTGCGTTTAAGCGGTCAGTGCCGCCGGGGAAAGCGAAGGAGCGCCATCAGTACGAACAATGGCAAGCTCGCCAAGCTCCCTGAGGGAGTCGGCAAAAGCTGTAGTAAGACGGGAGCGTAGTCTACCCGAAAGCCCTTACCAGCTCAAACCTTGCGCGCCGATAGGCGGCGACCAGTGCAGACGCGCCCCGCAGGCTTCGATTTCTGACGACTGCGACAGGTTCGCCACCGCCATCAGTTCGTCGCCATCGAACAGCAGCGGCAGGCGTGGACGCGCGAATGCCGGCACCCGCAGTTCGTTGAGCAGACGCTTGAGATCGCGCCGGCCACGCCCCGGCACCTGCAGCGACTCACCACCCTGGCGGTAGCGCAAATGCCAGCGACCTTGCGGCAGCTCGCCCAGTAAATGCACACGACCATTGCCGGGAAGTTCGACCGACTCGGGAAACGCGCCACAGGGTAGATCGATTGCATCGAGCGGCTGCAGCCACTCACCACTGAGCCACCAGAGCCGACCGTCGGCACGATGCAGCTCACCATCGGCCAGTCGCCAGACTGGTGCCGCATCCAAACCAGCATCACGCAGGTCACACCAGCCCGCCCAGTGATCGCTATCAGGCATACGGCTAAGCGGCGCCAACCAATGTCGCAGCAGATTGCGCTGACGCGCACCACTCAGAGCAGTCACTGCCGACAAGTCCAGAGACGGCAGGGGCAGCCAGGGGCATGCAGAAACGCCGCGAGCACCCAGCAGATCCATCTCCGCTAACTCATCGAGCAGTTGCTGCGCTTCAGACAGATGGCTTGCGCTGCGCGCCAGACTATTCGACGCCTGCGGCCAGCGCTCAGCCAGCAGCGGCATCACCTGCCTGCGCAGGAAGTTGCGACTGAAACGCTCGTCGGCATTGCTCGGGTCCTCGATCCAAGCAAGCCCGTGGCTCTGCGCATAGGCCTGCAGCTCAGCCCGGGAACAATCGAGCAGCGGCCGAACCAGACTGCCCTGCCCCAGCGGTCGACTGGCCGGCATCGCCGCCAGCCCACGCACGCCAGCACCGCGTAATACACGAAACAGCAGCGTTTCGGCCTGATCATCGCGGTGCTGGGCACTGAGCAGCACGTCGCCCGCGCTCAGCTGCTCGCTGAAAGCCTGGTAACGCGCACGTCGCGCGGCCTGCTCGAGACTGGCCCCAGGCGTGACCTGAACCCTGGCGACGTCGAGAGGAATGTCCAGCTGCTCGCAAACACTTGCACAATGCGCGGGCCAGGCGTTGGCCGCAGGCTGCAGCCCATGATGGACATGAATGGCAGAAATCGGCGGCAGGCCCTCACGCCGAGCCCAGTCGGCGAGCACGTGCAGCAGCACGCTGGAATCCAGGCCACCAGAGAAGGCAACGCGCCACGCCGGGGCCGCACGCCAGGGCTGCAAGGCCTGGCGCAGGCGAAGTTCGAGAGCAGTCATCATTCAAGCTTAAACAACAACGGGCCCGAAGGCCCGTTGATATATGCGTAGAAACGACTCAGGCGATGCCGTAGCTCATCAAACGGTCATAACGACGCTTGAGCAGCGCCTCGGTGTCGTGCTGCTGCAGGCTGGCCAGTTGCTTGGTCAGTTCCTGGCGGATCGACTCGGAAGCTGCTGCCGGATCACGGTGCGCGCCGCCCAGCGGCTCGCCGATCACCTGATCGACGATACCCAGATCCTTCAGACGCTCAGCGGTGATGCCCATGGCTTCAGCGGCATCTGGCGCCTTCTCGGCGGTACGCCAGAGAATCGAGGCACAACCTTCCGGCGAGATCACCGAGTAGGTGGAGTATTGCAGCATGTTCAGCTGATCGCAGACACCGATGGCCAGCGCACCGCCAGAACCACCCTCACCGATCACCGTGGCGATGATCGGAGTTTTCAGGCGCGCCATCACGCGCAGGTTCCAGGCGATAGCCTCGCTCTGACCACGCTCCTCGGCATCGATACCCGGGTAGGCACCGGGGGTGTCGATGAAGGTGAGGATCGGCATCTTGAAGCGCTCGGCCATTTCCATCAGGCGGCATGCCTTGCGATAGCCCTCAGGACGCGGCATGCCGAAGTTGCGACGCACCTTCTCGCGCACTTCACGGCCCTTCTGGTGGCCGATGATCATCACCGGCTGATCGCCCAGACGGGCAATACCGCCGACGATCGCGGCGTCGTCGGAGAAGTGGCGATCCCCGTGCAGCTCATCGAACTCGGTGAAGATGTGCTGGATGTAATCCAGGGTGTACGGGCGGCGCGGGTGGCGTGCCAACTGCGCGATTTGCCAACTGGTCAGGTTGCCGAAGATGCTTTCGGTCAGGGTGCTGCTCTTGTCCTGCAGGCGGGCAATCTCATCGCCGATATTCAGCGAGTTGTCGTTACCAACCAGGCGTAGCTCTTCGATCTTGGCTTGCAGGTCGGCGATCGGCTGTTCGAAATCGAGGAAATTCGGGTTCATAGTCATCCGTCTTGCGTCGACGGCCAAGTGGCCGGGGAGCTGTATCCATTAGGCGCCCTACCTTAAGGGATAGGACGCAGCGGGTCGACACCCAGGGTGTCGATGCCAACACAAAGGGGGAATTCCCCCTCTCGCATCAGCGGTAGTGCAAAAAGACGTTGTCGCGCCCGAACTGGTCACGCAATGCCTGAATCAAAGTGTCGGCCGGGTCGATTCGCCAGGCCTCGCCGAATTGAAGCAAGGCACGTGCCTCCTCGCCACTGTAGTCGACGGTCACCGGGCAGGCGCCCTTGTGCTTGCTGCACAGCTCGGCCAACCAGCGCAGTCGGTCACCCTTCAATGCCTCGCTGGCGACCTTCACGCGCAGGCTGTCGGCCAGACCGGTGCGGGCTTCTTCCAGGCTCATCACGCGTTTGGCACGCAGGCGCAGACCGCCGGAGAAGTCGTCGTTGCTGACTTCGCCCTCGACCACCACCAACGCATCGTTCTGCAGCAGCGCCTGGTTGCTGGCGAAAGCATCGGCGAACAAGGACGCCTCGATACGCCCGGAACGGTCGTCAAGGGTGATGAAACCCATCTTGTCGCCCTTCTTGTTCTTCATCACCCGCAGGTTGACGATCATCCCGGCGATGGTCTGGGTATCGCGCGCCGGCTTGAGCTCGACGATGCGCTGGCGGGCGAAACGGCGAATCTCGCCTTCGTACTCGTCGATGGGGTGGCCGGACAGATAGATGCCCAGGGTGTCCTTCTCACCCTTCAGACGTTCCTTGATCGGTAGCTCGCGCGCCTTGCGGTGGTTGGCGTAGACATCAGCCTCAGGCTCGGCGAACAGGCCGCCGAACAGGTCCATGTGGCCACTCTCGGCGCTGCGCGCGGTCTGCTCGGCCGACTGCACGGCTTCTTCCATGGACGCCAGCAGCACGGCGCGGTTCTTGTCCACGCTGGCCTGGTAGGCCTTGAGTTCGTCCTGGTAGTACGGCCCGAGACGATCCAGCGCGCCACTGCGGATCAGCGCTTCGAGGGTGCGCTTGTTGATGCGCTTGAGGTCGACGCGGTTGCAGAAATCGAACAGATCCTTGAACGGCCCACCTTCGGCGCGGCATTCGACGATGGCCTCGACCGGCCCCTCGCCCACGCCCTTGACCGCACCCAGGCCGTAGACGATACGGCCGTCGTCGTTGACGGTGAACTTGAACTCGGACACGTTCACGTCCGGCGGATCGATGCGCAACTTCATGTTGCGGCACTCTTCCACCAGGATCACCACCTTGTCGGTGTTGTGCATATCCGCCGACAGCACCGCCGCCATGAAAGGCGCCGGGTAATGCGCCTTCAGCCAGGCCGTCTGGTAGGACACCAGACCGTAAGCAGCCGAGTGCGATTTGTTGAAGCCATAACCGGCGAACTTTTCCACCAGGTCGAAGATGTTGCCGGCCAGTTCTGCATCGATGCCGTTGTTGGCACAACCTTCGATGAAGCCGCCGCGCTGCTTGGCCATTTCCTCGGGTTTCTTCTTACCCATGGCACGACGCAGCATGTCCGCCTGGCCCAGGGTATAGCCCCCCATGACCTGGGCGATCTGCATCACCTGCTCCTGATACAGGATGATGCCGTAGGTGGGCTTGAGCACCGGCTCGAGGCCGGCGTACTGGTAGTCCGGGTGCGGGTAGGACAGCTCGGCGCGGCCGTGCTTACGGTTGATGAAGTCGTCCACCATGCCGGACTGCAGCGGACCGGGGCGGAACAGCGCCACCAGTGCGATCATGTCTTCCAGGCAGTCGGGCTTGAGCTTCTTGATCAGCTCCTTCATGCCGCGCGATTCAAGCTGGAAGACTGCAGTGGTCTCCGCTTTTTGCAGCATGTCGTAGGTTTTCTTGTCATCCAGCGGGATGAAGTCGATGTTGACCAGATCCTCGTCCGAGGCACCATCGCGCTTCTGAACGCGGTGGATGGTCTCCATCGCCCACTTGATGATGGTCAGGGTACGCAGACCTAGGAAGTCGAACTTGACCAGGCCGGCCTGCTCGACGTCGTCCTTGTCGAACTGGGTCACCAGACCGCCACCCTCTTCGTCACAGGCGATCGGCGAGAAGTCGGTGAGCTTGGTCGGCGCGATCACCACGCCCCCGGCGTGTTTACCGGTACCACGCACCACACCTTCGAGCTTGAGCGACATGTCCCAGATTTCGGCGGCTTCTTCGTCGTTCTTGAGGAAGTCGCGCAGCGGCTCCTCCATCTCGTAGGCCTTCTCCAGGGTCATGCCCACTTCGAAGGGGATCATCTTCGACAGACGGTCGGCCAGACCGTAGGACTTGCCCTGGGCCCGGGCCACGTCGCGCACCACCGCCTTGGCCGCCATCGAGCCGAAGGTGATGATCTGGCTCACCGCGTTGCGCCCGTATTTCTCGGCGACGTAGTCGATCACCCGGTCGCGGCCGTCCATGCAGAAGTCGACGTCGAAGTCGGGCATGGACACCCGCTCGGGGTTGAGGAAACGTTCGAACAGCAGGTCATAGGCCAGCGGGTCGAGGTCGGTGATCTTCAGTACGTAGGCCACCAGCGAACCGGCGCCCGAACCACGGCCTGGGCCGACCGGCACGCCGTTGTTCTTGGCCCACTTGATGAAGTCCATCACGATCAGGAAGTAACCGGGGAAACCCATCTGAATGATGATGTCGAGTTCGAAGTTGAGGCGGTCGATATAGACCTGCCTCTTGGCCTCATAGTCCGGCGTATCCTTGGGCAGCAGGACTTCGAGACGCTCCTCCAACCCCTCGAACGAGGCATGGCGCAGGTAGTCGTCGATGCCCATGCCATTGGGTGTGGGGAAATCCGGCAGAAAGTATTTGCCGAGCTGCACATCGATATTGCAGCGCTTGGCGATCTCGACGGTGTTCTCCAACGCCTCGGGCAGGTCGGAGAACAGCTCCCACATTTCGGCAGCGCTTTTCAGGTACTGCTGATCGGAGTAGTGCCTGGGCCTGCGCGGGTCGTCCAGGGTACGGCCTTCACCGATGCAGACGCGGGTTTCGTGAGCCTCGAAATCACCCTGCTTGATGAAGCGCACGTCGTTGGTCGCCACCAGCGGCGCCTCGACACGATCGGCCAGCGCCACGGCGGCGTGCAGGTATTCCTCGTCGCCAACTCGGCTGGTGCGTTGCACTTCCAGATAGAAACGATCCGGGAACACTGCCATCCATTCACGCAGGCGCACTTCGGCCAGCGCTTCGTCACCGGCCAGCAGCGCCTGACCGACTTCGCCTTCACGCGCGCCGGATAGCGCGATGAGACCTTCGGCGGCGTCCTTGACCCAGTCACGCTGGATGATCACCAGGTCGTTGCTCTGCCCTTCGGCCCAGCCACGGGAGATCAGTTCGGTGAGGTTGCGGTAGCCCTTGGCGTTCATCGCCAACAGGGTCAGGCGCGTCAGTGGGCCGTCTTCCTCGGCGCTGGCCATCCAGATATCGGCGCCGCAGATCGGCTTGACCCCGGCGCCCATGGCCGTCTTGTAGAACTTCACCAGCGAGCACATGTTGCTCATGTCGGTGACCGCTACCGCCGGCATGCCGGCCCCGGTGACGGCCTTGATCAGCGGTTTGACCCGCACCAGGCCATCGACCAGGGAGTATTCGGTGTGCAGACGCAGGTGGACAAACGCTTGAGTCATGGGCGGCCTTGCAGGTGAAAACGACAAAGCGCGGATTGTAGCCTAAGAGGGTCTGGCTGAGGGCCAGAGCTTCAACAGGTGTGGCATTTCCCGGATTGCATCCGGGCTACGCGGCTACACGCCTTCCAGCAAGGCACGCACCGGAGCGAAGGAACGCCGATGAATCGGCGTGGGCCCGAGACGTATCAGCGCTTCGAGATGAACGGGCGTGGGGTAGCCCTTGTGACCGGCGATGCCATAACCGGGATAGAGACGATCCATCTCGAGCATCTCGCGGTCGCGACTGACCTTGGCCAGGATCGAAGCCGCGGCGATGGCCGGCACCCGGCTGTCGCCCTTGACCACCGGGGCGCTCGGCACCGCCAGTTTCGGGCACCGATTGCCGTCGATCAGCGCCAGTTTCGGCGTCACGCTCAGCCCTTCGACCGCGCGCTGCATCGCCAGCATGGTGGCATGCAGGATATTCAGTTGGTCGATCTCCTCCACCTCGGCGCGGGCGATGCACCAGGCCAGAGCCTTTTCGCGAATCTCGTCGAACAGCGCTTCACGGCGCGCCTCGGAGAGTTTCTTCGAGTCGTTCAGACCAATGATCGGCCGAGCGGGATCAAGAATCACCGCCGCCGTGACCACGGCACCGCAGAGGGGGCCACGGCCAACTTCATCGACGCCGGCCACCAGCTCTTCAACCAAAGTGAAGTCGAGCCCCAGCTGCATCAGGCGCGTCCAGCCAGTTTGAGCACAGCCTCGGCCGCCGACACCGAAGCATCGCGACGCAGTGCACGGTGAATCACGTCGAAGCCTTCGGTTTGCACTTGCCCACCGTCGATCAGCGGCGCCACCGCCTGGGCCAAAGCCTCAGGCGTCGCTGCATCCTGAATAAGCTCAGGCACCAGCAGACGCTCGGCCAGCAGATTAGGCAGCGAAATATAGGGGCTTTTGACCAGGCGCTTGAGAATGCGATAGGTCAGCGGCGCCACACGATACGCCACCACCATCGGTCGCTTGTACAGCAGCGCTTCCAGGGTCGCGGTCCCCGACGCGATCAGCACCGCATCGCAGGCAGCCAAGGCCTCATGGGAACGGCCATTGAGCAGTGTCAGCGGCAGATCACGCCCGGCCAGCATCTGTTCCAGCTGCTCGCGACGCTCGGGCGTGGCGCAAGGCAGCAGGAAGCGAATACCGGGGCGCAGTGCGCGCAGACGAATCGCCGCATCAAGAAACAGCTCACCGAGACGTGCGACTTCACCGCCACGACTGCCAGGCATCAAGGCTACCACCGGCTCATCCTGCGGCAGATCCAACGCCTCGCGTGCGGCAGCACGATCAGCCTGCTGAGGAATGGCATCGGCCAGCGGATGCCCCACGAAACGCACTGGCACCTGATGCTCGTCGTAGAACTGCGCTTCGAACGGGAACAGCGTCAACATCAGGTCGCAGGCTTCACGAATCTTCAGCACGCGCTTCTGCCGCCAGGCCCAGACCGAGGGGCTGACGTAGTGCACGGTCTTGATGCCGGCACGGCGCAGCCTGAGCTCCAGGCCCAGGTTGAAATCGGGGGCATCGATGCCGATGAACACGTCCGGTTTGGCAGCGATCAGGTCGCGAGCCAGTTGACGACGGCGGCCGAGCAGCTCGAACAGACGACCCAGCACCTCGACCAGGCCCATCACGGCCAGACGCTCCATCGGGAAGTAGGATTTCAGGCCCTCGGCTTCCATGCGCGCACCACCAACACCGATGAACTCGGCATCCGGATAGCGCTGCTTGATGGCCTGCATCAGGCCGCAACCGAGGATGTCACCGGACGCCTCACCGGCGACCAGTGCGACGCGAATAGGTCTGCTCATAAGAATCAGCGGGTGATGCCGCGCGTGGAGGCCTGAATCGAATCACGGAAAATCGCCACTTCCGGGAACTGAGCAGCAGACTCGGCCAGCTCGGTCAGTGCCTGCTCGACGGTCAGCCCCTGGCGATAAACCAGCTTGTAGCCTTTGCGCAACGCGGCGATGGCCTCGGCAGAGAAACCACGACGACGCATGCCCTCGAAGTTCATGCTACGCGCCTCGGCCGGGTTACCGAACACGGTAACGAAAGCCGGCACATCCTTGCCAATCGCGGTACCCATGCCCGAGAAGCTGTGCGCACCAATGCGGCAGAACTGATGCACCAGGGTGTAACCGGACAGAATCGCCCAGTCGTCGACCCAGACATGCCCGGCCAGCGCAGTGTTGTTGACCAGAATGCAATGGTTACCGATCACGCTGTCATGGCCGATATGGGCATAGGCCATGATCAGGTTGTGATCGCCAAGGGTGGTTTCGCTGCGATCCTGCACGGTGCCACGGTGGATGGTGACGCCTTCGCGAATCGTGTTGTGATCGCCGATCACCAGGCGAGTTAGCTCGCCCTTGTATTTCAGGTCCGGCGTATCTTCACCGATCGAGGAAAACTGGTAGATGCGGTTGTGCTTGCCGATCACCGTCGGTCCTTTGAGCACTACGTGCGGACCGATGACTGTACCCTCGCCGATTTCCACATCGGCCCCGACAATGCTCCACGGGCCAACGACGACGTCGTCAGCCAATCTGGCACTGGGGTCGATGATCGCGCGGGGGTCAATCAAACTCATAGCTTGCGTTCCGCACAGATGATTTCAGCGGCGCAGACTTCCTTGCCATCGACAGTGGCGCGGCACTCGAATTTCCAGATGCTGCGACGGTCGCTCAGGTACTTGGCTTCCAGGGTCAGCTGGTCGCCTGGCAGCACCGGCGAGCGGAAGCGCAGCTTGTCCGAACCGACGAAGTAATAAAGCGTGCCATCGGCTGGCTTCACACCCATCATCTTGAAGCCGAGGATACCGGCAGCCTGGGCCATGGCCTCGATGATCAACACGCCCGGCATGATCGGGTGCTCGGGGAAGTGTCCGTTGAAAAACGGCTCATTGATGCTGACATTCTTATAGGCGCGAATCTGCTTGCCTTCGACGTCCAGGTCCACCACGCGATCCACCAGCAGGAACGGATAGCGGTGCGGCAAATATTCACGAATTTCGTTGATGTCCATCATGTCCGGTTAAGCCTGTAAGAAAAGAAAAGAGCACGGGCACGCCGCGCTCAGGCATCAGATGAGACGTTTGCCGCTTGGGTCACGGCGGCCAGCTGTTTTTCCAGCTCACGCAGTCGCTTGGCCATCTCGTCCAACTGACGAATACGGGCTGCACTCTTCTTCCACTCGCCCGCCGGTTGCATGGCAGTACCTGAAGAATAGGCGCCCGGCTCGGTGATCGAACGGGTCACCATGGTCATGCCGGTGACGAACACGTTGTCGCACACCTCGATATGACCAACCATCCCAACACCGCCGGCGATCATGCAGTTCTTGCCGATCTTGGTACTCCCGGAAATACCGCAGCAGCCAGCCATGGCAGTGTTGTCACCGATCTGCACGTTGTGCGCGATCATGATCTGGTTATCCAGTTTCACGCCATTACCGATCAAGGTATCGGACAGCGCACCGCGATCGACCGTGGTATTGGCACCGATCTCGACGTCATCGCCGATGGTCACCCCACCAATCTGCGCGATCTTCTGCCAGACGCCCTTCTCGTTGGCGAAACCGAAGCCTTCGCCACCGATCACCGCGCCGGACTGGATCACCACACGTTTGCCGATCTGCACATCGTGGTACAGCGTCACGCGTGGGGCCAGCCAGCCGCCATCACCAACCACGCTACGCGCACCGACCACGCAATGCGCACCGATGCTGACTTCTGCGCCGATACGCGCACCACGTTCGATGACCGCAAAGGCGCCGATACTAGCGCTCGGATCGACCTGAGCATCTTCGGCGACCTGGGCGGTAGCATGGATACCCGGCGCAGCCTTGGGCTTGCGATCGAACACATGCGAAAGCTGGGCATAAGCCAGGTAAGGGTTGGCAACGATCAAGGCATCGCCAGCGTAGCCTTCGGCATCAGCTGCGGTCAGCAGCACAGCACCGGCCTGGGTCTGCTCCAGGAACTTGCGGTACTGGGCGTTGGCCAGGAAGCTCAACTGTTCGGGCCTGGCCTCCTGTAAGGTGGCCAGGCCCGTGATGACCTTAGCTTCGGCGCCACGCAAGGTGGCGCCCAGGCGCTCGGCCAATTGGCCGAGGGTAAATGTCACAGTCATGCTTAACGCATCTGATTCATGCGCTCGATGACCTGGCGAGTGATGTCGTACTGAGGTTTGACATCGATCACCGCACCGCGCTCGAGCACCAGGTCGAAGTTACCGTTCTTGATCACTTCTTCGACGGCCTTGTCCAGGTTCGGCTTCAGCTTGGCCAACATTTCACGATCAGCGACGGCCTTGGCTTCGTTCAGTTCCTTGGACTGGAACTGGAAGTCACGGGCCTTCTGCTTGAACTCGAGCTCAAGGCGCTCGCGCTCGGCCTGCTGCATCTTATCGCCATCCTTGACCATACGATCCTGGATGCGCTTGGCGTCACTCTCCAGGGTCTTGAGCTTGTTCAACTGCGGGCCGAATTTCTTCTCGGCATCAACGGCGTAGCGCTTGGCCGCATCCGACTCGAGCAGGGCCATCTGATAGTTCAGCACGGCCACCTTCATCTCGGCGAACGCCGGAGTGGCGATCAGGGCGGCGGTGAACAGAACCAGTTGAGTCAACTTACGCACAATGCACTCCTGCAACAAAACTGTTGGCTTTCTGTGAAACGAACTTAGAAGGTTTGACCCAGGGAGAACTGGAATACCTGAGTATCGGCATCATCCGGCTTCTTGATCGGCATGGCCAGACTGAAACTCAGCGGGCCCAGTGCAGTGATCCAGGTCAGGCCGACACCCACGGAGCTGGCCAGGTTGCTGAAATCGATGTCGCAGCTGTCGCTGAGCTTCTTCTGGCTCGACGAGCAGTTGGTGTCGAAGACGTTACCCACGTCCCAGAACAGCGCGGTACGCAGCGAGCGCTGATCCTTGACGAACGGCAGCGGGAAGAGCATCTCGACGCCGCCCTGCACCAGCACGTTACCACCGAACGGCAGCGGATCCTGATCCGGATCAGCGAGAGTACCGGCTTTGGTACCGCTGCTAGGCGTACTGCGCGGGCCCAGGCTGCTGTCCTTGAAACCACGTACCGAGTTGAAACCACCGGCATAGTAGTGTTCGTAGAACGGCAGTTCAGCGGTGGAACCGTAGCTGTCGCCATAACCCAGCTGGGTATGGAAACGCAGGGTGTAGTTGTCGCTGATCGGGGTGAACACCTGGCCGCGGTAGTCGAGCTTGTAGAACGACAGATCGCTACCCGGCAGCGTGGTTTCCAGCACCAGGCTCTGCGAATGACCACGGTTGGCCAGCACGCCACGGTTCAGGGTCGACTCGGACCAGCCGATGGAGCCCTTGAAGTTCAGGTAGTCGTCACCCTCGGCCTCGATGAAATCGAAGATCTCGTCGACGGTGTAACGGCCGGTATCGATGCTGTCCTGCTGCACGGTCAGACCGTAGGTCAGACGCGCGGTTTCGCTGATCGGATAGCCGATGTTGATACCGGCGCCCAGACTGTCGACCGAATAGCTGGATACGTCGACATCGAGCTCATCGTAGTCGGTGGTGCGGTAGAAGGCGTTGTAACCCAGGCTGACACCGTCGACGGTCCAGTAGGGGTCAACGAAGCCGAAGCTGTATCGGGTCTGGTATTCGCTACGGGTCAGGCCGATGCTGACGCGGTTACCGGTACCGAGGAAGTTGTTCTGACTGATCGAACCGCCGAGGATCAGACCGGCGTTCTGGGCGAAACCGACACTGGCGGTGATGGAGCCAGACGGTTGCTCTTCGACGCTGTAGTTGACGTCGATCTGGTCGTCGGTGCCCGGCACCTGCGGCGTTTCGACGTTGACTTCCTTGAAGAAGCCCAGACGTTCCAGACGCACCTTGGACTGGTCGATCAGGTAGGTCGAGGCCCAGCCACCTTCCATCTGACGCATTTCGCGACGCAGCACCTGGTCTTCGGACTTGGTGTTGCCGCGGAAGTTGATGCGGTTGACGTAAGCACGCTTGCCAGGATCGACGAAGAAGGTGATCGAAACGGTGTTGTCCTCGTCGTGCGCTTCCGGTACGCCGTTGACGTTGGCGAAGGTATAACCCTCGTTACCCAGGCGACGGGTGATCAGCTCACTGGTGGTGGTCATGATCTTGCGCGAGAAGACCTGACCTTCCTTGACCAGCAGCAGTGCACGTACGTCCTCTTCCGGCACCTTGAGGTCACCGGACAGTTTCACGTCGCGCACGCTGTACTTCTCACCCTCTTCGACGTTGACGGTGATGTAGACGTGCTTCTTGTCCGGGGTGATGGATACCTGGGTGGAGCTGATATCCATGTTGATGTAGCCGCGGTCCAGGTAGTAGGAGCGCAGACGTTCGAGGTCACCGGACAGTTTCTCGCGGGCGTACTTGTCGTCGTTCTTGAAGAAGGACAGCCAGTTGGTGGTCTTCAGCTCGAACAGATCCACCAGATCTTCATCGGAGAAAACGGTATTACCCACCACGTTGATGTGGGAGATAGCGGCAACGGTGCCTTCGTTGATGGTGATCTTCAGCGCCACGCGGTTACGCGGCTGCGGAATCACTTCGGCTTCGATCTCGGCCGAGTAGCGGCCCTGAGCGACATACTGGCGTTGCAGTTCGTTACGCACGCCTTCGAGAGTGGCGCGCTGGAAGATCTCGCCCTCGGCCAGACCGGACTGGTTCAGGCCCTTGAGCAGGTCTTCGGTGCTGATGGCCTTGTTACCTTCGATCTCGATACCGGAGATGGAGGGACGCTCGACCACGGTAACCACCAGCACGTCGCCATCGCGACCGAGCTGGATATCCTGGAAGAAGCCAGTGCGGAACAGAGAACGAGTGGCATCGACCAGCTGGCGATCATCTACCTGCTCACCCACGTTGAGCGGCAGTGCGCCGAATACGCTACCTGCGGAAACCCGCTGCAGGCCATTGACGCGTATATCGGAGATGGTGAAGGACTCGGCGTGAACTTCGGCGATCATCAATGCGGACAGTACCGCAGGTAGCAGCAGACGTTTCATGAAGTCCTTTCTTATTCCAACTGACGATAAAAACTGCCGCTTAGGCGACACTTCTTTAAATCTCAAGAACGTATTCAGCAATGCTTACAGGCGGCTGAGGTCGTTGACCAGGGCAAGCAACATGACCCCGATGACCAGACTGATGCCGATCTGCATCCCCCAACCCTGAACCCGCTCAGACAAGGGGCGACCACGCACCCACTCGACCAGATAAAACAGCAGATGCCCACCATCCAGTACAGGAATGGGCAGCAGATTGAGAACCCCCAGGCTAATACTCAGATATGCAAGGAATTTCAGGAAATCCCCCAGCCCTGACTCAGCTGAAGCGCCCGCCACTTTAGCAATGGTTATCGGCCCACTCAAGTTTTTTACCGAGAGCTCCCCGAACAGCATTTTCTTCAGCGAATCGAGGGTCAGCAGGCTCATGGACCAGGTTTGACGCATACCTTCGACGACGCCATCGAGCGGGCCGTAGCGCACCTCGCGGAGCATCTCCGGCGGCCATTCGACGCCCTGCACGCCCGCGCCCAGGTAGCCACTGCGGGCCTCCCCCTCACCGCGCGACGCCAGGGTCAGCTGTACGTCCTGCGCTTGCCCCGCGCGCTCGAAGCGCAGCGTGACCGCCTCGCCCGGTAATGCCCTTACGCGATCGACCAGCCCCTGCCAGTCGGCAAGCGGCTCACCATCGAGCGCCAGCAGTCGATCTCCGGCTTGCAGACCTGCTGCATGGGCAGGCCCCTTGGCGTCGACCTCTGCCAGGACCGGCTCCAGCGCCGGACGCCAGGGACGGATGCCCAGCGAACCGATCGGGTCCGGCTCATCGGCACCGCGCAGCCAGTTGTCCAACTGCACCTGCTTGGACGTCTCGACGGTGGAACCCGGCTCGAGCACACGCAGGTCGAGCGTACCGCTCTCGCCCAGACGCCTTACCAGTTGCAGGTTGACCGCCGCCCAGCCACTGGTGGCCTCACCGTTGACCGCAACGATCTCCTGCCCGGCGCGCAGGCCGGCGACATCCGCCAGGCTGTCCTGCTGCACCGCGCCAATCACGGGTCGCACCTGCTGGCTGCCAAGCATGGCGACAAACCAGAAGAACAACAGCGCCAGCAGGAAATTGGCCAGCGGGCCCGCAGCCACGATGGCGATGCGCTGGCGCACGCTCTTGCGATTGAAGGACTGCTCGACAAGCTCGGGCGGCACGTCGCCCTCGCGCTCATCGAGCATCTTGACGTAGCCACCGAGGGGGATGGCCGCTATGACGAACTCGGTGCCTTGGCGGTCATGCCAGCGCACGAGCGGCGTGCCGAAGCCAACGGAAAAACGCAGAACCTTGACGCCGCAGCGGCGGGCCACCCAGAAGTGTCCGTACTCGTGAAAGGTCACCAGGACACCCAATGCGATCAGGGTGCCAACCAGCATGTACAAGCCACTCATTTCACTTCTCCAGCCGCTCTAGCTCCGGCACAAGCCAAGCCAATACAGGCGTTATCAACGACCAGCCAACCATTGCTGCGCCAGTTCACGCGCACGGGCATCGGCCTCGAATACTGCGTCGAGCGCTTCGACAGCCTGCACGGGCTGGGCGTTCAACACGGACTCAATCATACGCGCGATATCAGCAAAACGGATGCGCCGCTGCAGGAAGGCCTCGACCGCCATTTCATTAGCAGCATTGAGCATCGCCGGAGCACTGCCGCCGACCTGCGCCGCCTCACGCGCCAGGCGCAAACAGGGAAAACGCTGCTCATCGGGGCGCTCGAAATCCAGGCGACCGACGGTGAACAGATCCAGAGGTGACACGCCCGAGTCGATGCGTTCCGGCCAGGCCAGGGCATGAGCGATGGGCGTGCGCATGTCCGGGTTGCCCAACTGGGCCAGCACCGAACCGTCGATGTAATCGACCAGCGAATGAATCACGCTCTGCCGATGGATGACCACCTCGATCTGCTCGGGACGGGCATCGAACAACCAGCAGGCCTCGATCATCTCCAGGCCTTTGTTCATCATGCTCGCCGAATCGACGGAAATCTTGCGCCCCATCGACCAGTTCGGATGCGCACAGGCCTGCTCCGGCGTAACGTGTTCCAGCTCGGCCAAGGGCGTCTCACGAAACGGCCCACCAGAAGCAGTCAGCAGTACGCGGCGCACACCGACAGCCTGCAGTCCCCGTGAATAGTCGCCAGGCAGACACTGGAAAATGGCGTTGTGCTCGCTGTCGATCGGCAGCAGCACCGCCCCACTCTGCTTGACCGCCTGCATGAACAAGGCGCCGGACATCACCAGCGCTTCCTTGTTGGCCAACAGCACCTTCTTGCCGGCCTGCACCGCGGCCAGGGTCGGCTTGAGGCCAGCCGCGCCTACGATGGCCGCCATCACGCAATCGACGGCGGCATCGGCAGATACCGCACATAGCCCTTCTTCACCAACCAGCACTTCGGTCGCGAGCCCGGCCTGACGCAAATTACCCTGCAGTTCGAGCGCGGAATCGGCGTCCGGCACTACCGCGTAACGTGGGCGATGCCGCAGGCACAGCGCCTGCAGCTCCACCAGACGCGAGAAGCCCGTCAGCGCGAATACGCTGTAACGCTCAGGGTGGCGCGCGATCACATCCAGCGTACTGAGGCCAATAGAGCCGGTAGCGCCCAGCACGGTGACCTGCTGCACCATGCTCACAGCGAACCCCAGCCCGCCAGCCAGAGCAATGCTGCAAACACCGGGACGGCCGCTGTCAGACTGTCGATACGATCCAGCACACCGCCATGACCCGGCAGCAGGTTACTGCTGTCCTTGATCCCGGACTGACGCTTGAACATGCTTTCGGTCAGATCGCCGACCACGGAAATCAGCACTACCACAGCTGCACCGCCCAGAGCCAGGAGCAGTCCACCAGCGGACCAGCCTTGCTGCAGACCGACCACCAGGGTGATCAACAGACTGGCCGCGAGACCGCCATACAGCCCTTCCCAGCTCTTGCCCGGACTGACCTTGGGCGCCAGCTTGCGCTTGCCAAAGGTCTTGCCGGAGAAATAGGCACCGATATCCGCACCCCAGACCAGCACCATCACTGCAATGATCAGCGCATTGGCCTGCGGCCACTGCTTGAGCAGGATCAGCCCTTGCCAGGCAGGCAGCAGAATCAGCAGCCCGATCAGCAAGCGCCCCGGCACACCGCCCCAGTAGCGACTGCTGTCGGGATAGGTCATGACCAGAAAGGTCGCGGCCGACCACCACAGCACAGCCACCACCAGCAACACCGGCGCAACGGCCGGAACCATGTACAGCAAGCCCAGCAACACGGCCACTGCAGCCGCATAGGCCACACGCAACGACTGCGCCTCGAACCCAGCCAGGCGGGCCCATTCCCAGGCACCCAGCGTGACTACCGCACCAATGAACAGTGCAAAGGCACCGCCGTCGAGCAGGAAAAACCCGCCCAGGGCGATGGGCAACAGCACCAGCGCCGTGATGATTCGTTGTTTGAGCATTAAGAGCGCGCCTCAGCTTCCACCTGCTCGCTGGTCTTGCCGAAGCGACGCTGGCGGGTAGCGAAATCGGCCAGCGCCTTGCGCATGGCCTCATGCTTGAAGTCCGGCCAATACAGGTCGGAAAAGTACAGCTCGCTGTAGGCCAACTGCCACAGGAGGAAGTTACTGATGCGGCGCTCGCCCCCCGTACGGATGCACAGGTCGGGCAGAGGCAGGTCACCGGTAGCCAGACAGCCCTGCAGCAATTGCGGGGTGATGTCCTCAGGCTGCAGATGGCCTGCCTGCACCTCACGCGCCAGGCGCTGAGCGGCCTGGGCGATATCCCACTGACCACCGTAGTTGGCAGCGATCTGCAAGGTGAAGCGACGATTGCCAGCAGTCAGCTGCTCAGCTTCGCGCATGGCAGCCTGCAACTCGGGATGAAAACGCGAGCGATCACCGATGATGCGCAGGCTGATATCGTTATCCAGCAGCCGCTTGGCCTCACGACGCAGCGCCCCCAGGAACAACTCCATCAGCGCCCCGACCTCTTCGGCCGGACGCTGCCAGTTCTCACTGGAGAAGGCGAACAGGGTCAGCACCTCGACGCCCGACTCGGCACACACCTCGATCACCGCGCGAACCGCGTCGACTCCAGCCTTGTGCCCTGCCACACCCGGCAACAGGCGCTTCTTCGCCCAACGGTTGTTGCCATCCATGATGATGGCGACATGCCGCGGCACCGCCCCCAGCTTGTTCTTGTCCATGTATGGGCGCCCAGCCGTCAAACGGCCATCAGGTCTGCTTCTTTGACCTCGAGCGCCTTGTCGACATCACCGATGAACTTGTCGGTGATCTTCTGCAGCTCGTCAGCAGCGCGGCGCTCTTCGTCCTCGCTGATTTCCTTGGCCTTGGACAGCTTCTTCAGCTCGGCCAGGGCATCGCGACGCACGTTGCGCACGGCAACCTTGGCGTCTTCGGCAACGCCACGCGCCTGCTTGGTGTAGCCCTTGCGGGTTTCCTCGGTCAGAGCCGGCATCGGCACACGAATGGTGGTGCCGGCGCTGCTCGGGTTCAGGCCCAGATCGGAGGTCATGATGGCCTTCTCGATGGCGGCGCCGAGGCTCTTGTCGTGCGCAACGATCTTCAGGGTACGCGCGTCCTCAACGGTGATCGCAGCCACCTGATTCAGCGGCATGTCGCTACCCCAGGCCGGCACCTTGATGCTATCGAGAATGCTCGGATGGGCACGACCGGTTCGAATGGAGGCCAGGTTACGACCCAGCGCCTCCAGGGACTTGCTCATGCGCTCCTGAGCGTCTTTCTTGATGTCGTTGATCATTGTGCATCCTCCTCGATCAGAGTTCCTTCGGCGCCACCCACTACAACGTTCAGCAGTGCGCCGGGTTTGTTCATGTTGAAAACACGCAGCGGCATGTTGTGATCGCGGCACAGGCAGATGGCGGTCAGGTCCATCACGCCCAGCTTGCGATCGAGCACCTCGTCATAGGTCAGGCGCTCGAACTTCTCGGCATGCGGGTCTTTGAACGGGTCGGCAGTGTACACGCCATCGACCTTGGTCGCCTTCAGTACCACGTCCGCATCGATTTCGATGGCGCGCAGGCAGGCAGCCGAATCGGTGGTAAAGAAGGGGTTGCCGGTACCAGCAGCGAAAATCACCACCTCACCGGTCTTCAGGTGGCGCATGGCCTTGCGGCGGTCGTAATGATCGGTGACGCCGACCATGGAAATCGCCGACATGACGATGGCCGGGATGTTCGAACGCTCCAGCGCATCACGCATGGCCAGCGCATTCATCACGGTGGCCAGCATGCCCATGTGGTCACCGGTGACGCGATCCATACCAGCAGCGGACAGCGCCGCGCCACGGAACAGGTTGCCCCCACCGATCACCAGACCGACCTGCACACCGATACCGACCAGCTGGCCGACTTCCAGCGCCATGCGATCGAGCACCTTGGGATCGATACCGAAATCCTCGGAGCCCATCAGGGCCTCGCCGCTAAGTTTGAGCAGAATGCGTTTGTAACGAGGTTGGCGACCAGTTGTCTGCTGAGCCATTGCAAGTCTCTCCTGCGGCGATTTGAATTCTGTTGCAGCGTTTGCGCGCTGCGATTATCCGGCATGGAACCCATGCCGACGACCATTGTTTGCATGGCCGCCACGACATTCGTGCCCCTCTATTCGGCAAAGAGGCTGCACGCGCAAGCGGGCAGCCTCTCTGGGACAACTGGCCGAACCGCCGATTACTGCTTGCTGGCAGCAACCTGAGCGGCAACTTCGGCAGCGAAGTCGGTCTCGGCCTTCTCGATACCCTCGCCCACTTCGTAACGAACGAAGGAAACGATTTCGGCACCGGCTTTCTTGACCAGGTCACCGACCTTGACTTCCGGATCCATGATGAAGGCTTGCTCGACCAGGCTGGCTTCTGCCAGGAACTTGCTGATACGGCCTTTGATCATGTTCTCGACGATGTTTTCCGGCTTGCCGGAGATCTTCTCGGCGTTCAGCTGCAGGAAGATTTCCTTTTCCTTGGCAACCAGCTCTTCGGAGACCTGATCCGGCGAAACAACGGCCGGGTTGGAGGCAGCGACGTGCATGGCAACGTGCTTGGCCAGTTCGTCGTCGCCGCCTTTCAGGACAACCAGAACACCGATGCGGTGGCCGTGCAGGTAGGCACCAACGGTTTCGCCGGAAACAGCGGTCAGGCGACGGATGTTGACGTTCTCGCCGCACTTGGCAACCAGCGCTTCACGAGCGGATTCGCGCGAGGCGATCAGCGGAGCGGCTTCGGTCAGGTTCTTCTCGAACGCTTCGTCGATGCTTTCTTTGACGAAGGCCTTGAAGTCGTCCTGCAGAGCCAGGAAGTCGGTCTGCGAGTTGACTTCGATGATCAGGCCACGGCCACCCTCGACGCGTACGGCGATGGAGCCTTCGGCGGCAATGTTGCCAGCCTTTTTGGCAGCCTTGATGGCACCGGAAGCGCGCATGTCATCAATGGCTTTCTCGATGTCGCCACCAGCGGCAACCAGCGCCTTCTTGCACTCCATCATGCCTTGGCCAGTACGCTCACGCAGTTCTTTAACCAGGGCTGCAGTAATTTCTGCCATCTTGAAAATCCTCTCGGTAGGTCTTCAACCATTCACCCGCATGGCGGGCGATCAAATCTGTGAGTGGCAAAAAGGGGGCTTAGCCCCCTTCTTGCACAGCGCGTAACGCTAGATGCTTTGCGTTACCGCTTAGCCTTCGGCGCTCTCGGCAGCCGCGGCTTCTTCGATGAACTCTTCAGTGCCGCCGCCAGCATTGCTGCGACCACGGATCACGGCGTCGGCCATGGCACCCATGTACAGCTGGATGGCGCGGATGGCGTCGTCGTTACCCGGGATGATGTAGTCAACGCCTTCCGGGCTGCTGTTGGTATCGACGATGCCGATAACCGGGATGCCCAGCTTGTTGGCTTCGGTGATAGCAATGCGCTCGTGGTCAACGTCGATCACGAACAGAGCGTCCGGCAGACCGCCCATGTCCTTGATACCACCCAGGCTGCGATCCAGTTTTTCCAGATCACGGGTGCGCATCAGCGCTTCTTTCTTGGTCAGCTTGGTGAAAGTGCCGTCCTGAGACTGGGTTTCCAGCTCGCGCAGGCGCTTGATCGAAGCACGGATGGTCTTGTAGTTGGTCAGCATGCCGCCCAACCAGCGGTGATCGACGAACGGCGAGCCGCAACGAGCAGCTTCTTCGCGAACGATCTTGCCAGCGGAACGCTTGGTGCCGACGAACAGGATCTTGTTCTTGCCAGCAGCCAGCTTCTCAACGAAAGCCTGAGCTTCGTTGAACATCGGCAGGGTTTTTTCGAGGTTGATGATGTGAATCTTGTTACGCGCGCCGAAAATGTACTTGCCCATTTTCGGGTTCCAGTAACGGGTCTGGTGGCCGAAGTGCACACCGGCCTTCAGCATATCGCGCATGTTGACTTGGGACATGATAGTTCCTTGATAAGTCGGGTTAGGCCTCCACGTATCCCAGCTTCCAACCCTCGAACTTGTCGAAAGGCACCCAGGAAACCGTGTCGATACGTGTGTGGGTTTGAGCTTTCGGGCTTAGTGCCCGTAAAGCGGCGCGTTTTATACCACACAAAGCCGGCTCAGGCTACAAAAGCTGGCAAACAACGCAGTAACGCCCTGCAGCGGTTGCAGTGCCCTTTGGGGCTGGCACGGCGAAGCTGCTAATATATCGCCCTTTCCGTTCGTGCCCGAGAGCTTCATATGACCGTCACCATCAAATCCGCCGAAGAAATCGAGAAAATGCGCGTGGCCGGCCGCCTGGCCGCCGAAGTGCTGGAGATGATCGGTGAACACGTCAAGCCTGGCGTCACCACCGAGGAAATCGACCGCATCTGCCACGACTATATCGTCAACGTGCAGCAGGCCATTCCCGCCCCGCTCAACTACAAGGGCTTCCCCAAGTCGATCTGCACCTCGATCAACCACGTGGTGTGCCACGGCATTCCCAATGACAAGCCGCTGAAAGACGGCGACGTGCTGAACATCGACGTCACCGTGATCAAGGATGGCTACCACGGCGATACCAGCAAGATGTTCATGGTCGGCAAGGTCGCCGAGTGGGCCGAGCGTCTGGCCAAGGTCACCCAGGAATGCATGTACAAAGGCATCGAACTGGTCAAACCCGGCACGCGCCTGGGCGATATCGGCGAAGTGATCCAGAAGCACGCGGAAAAGAACGGTTTCTCCGTGGTCCGCGAATACTGCGGCCATGGCATCGGCGCGGTCTTCCATGAAGAGCCGCAGGTGCTGCACTACGGCAAGGCCGGCACCGGCATGGAGCTCAAGGAAGGCATGACCTTCACCATCGAGCCGATGATCAACCAGGGCCGCCCGGAAACCCGCCTGCTCGGCGACGGCTGGACCGCCATCACCAAGGACCGCAAGCTGTCGGCGCAATGGGAGCACACTGTGCTGGTCACCGCAGACGGCTATGAGATCCTGACCCTGCGCAGCGACGACACCCTGCCGCGCACCTCGGCCTGACCGCGACCCGTAGGGTGCGCCGTGCGCACCATTGAAGCTTGTGGTGCGCATCGCGCACCCCACCTTATATAAGGAAGGCAACTGCATGCCGCAGATGGACCCCGAACTGTTTGACCGCGGTCAGTTCCAGGCCGAGCTGGCCCTGAAATCCAGCCCCATCGCTGCATTCAAGAAGGCCATCCGCGGCGCGCATGAGGTGCTCGATGCGCGCTTTCGCGCCGGCCGTGACATTCGCCGCCTGGTCGAAGACCGCGCCTGGTTCGTCGATCAGATCCTGCAGGAAGCCTGGAAGCGCTTCACCTGGAGCGAGGATGCCGACATCGCCCTGCTCGCCGTTGGCGGTTACGGCCGTGGCGAGCTACACCCTTACTCGGACATCGACCTGCTGATCCTGCTCGACAGCAGCGATCACGAAATCTTTCGCGAGCCCATCGAAGGCTTTCTCACCCTGCTCTGGGACATCGGCCTGGAAGTCGGCCAGAGCGTGCGCTCGGTCGACGAATGCGCCGAAGAGGCGCGCGCCGACCTGACGGTGATCACCAACCTGATGGAAAGCCGCACCATCGCCGGCCCCGAACACCTGCGCCAGCGCATGCAGCAGGTGACCAGCACCGATCAGATGTGGCCGAGCAAACACTTCTACCTGGCCAAGCGCGACGAGCGCAGAGCGCGTCATGCCAAGTACAACGACACCGAGTACAACCTCGAACCCAACGTCAAGGGCTCGCCCGGCGGCCTGCGCGACATCCAGACCGTGCTCTGGGTGGCGCGCCGCCAGTTCGGCACGCTGAACCTGCAGGCCCTGGTCGGCCACGGCTTCCTGCTGGAGAGCGAATACGCCCTGCTCTCCTCCAGCCAGGAATTTTTGTGGAAGGTGCGCTACGCCCTGCACATGCTCGCCGGGCGCGCCGAAGACCGCCTGCTGTTCGATCACCAGGCCAAGATCGCCGCCCTGTTCGGCTATCAGGACGGCGACGGCAAGCGCAGCATCGAACACTTCATGCAGAAGTACTACCGCGTGGTGATGGGGATTTCCGAGCTGTCGGACCTGATCAACCAGCACTTCGAGGAAGTGATCCTGCGCGCCGGCGAAAGCGGCCCGGCCACGCCGCTGAACAGCCGCTTCCAGGTGCGCGACGGCTATATCGAAGTCACCCACCCGAACGTGTTCAAGCGCACGCCCTTCGCCATCATCGAGATTTTCGTGCTGATGGCGCAGCACCCGGAAATCAAGGGTGTACGCGCCGACAGCATCCGCCTGCTGCGCGACAGCCGCCACCTGATCGATGACGAGTTCCGCAAGGATATCCGCAACACCAGCCTGTTCATCGAGCTGTTCAAGTGCAAGGAAGGCATTCACCGCAACCTGCGCCGCATGAACCGCTACGGCATTCTCGGCCGTTACCTGCCGGAGTTCGGCCATATCGTCGGGCAGATGCAGCATGACCTGTTCCACATCTATACGGTCGACGCGCACACCCTCAACCTGATCAAGCACCTGCGCAAGTTCCGTTGGCCGGAGCTGGCGGAAAAATTCCCGCTGGCCAGCAAGCTGATCGACAAGCTGCCCAAATCGGAGCTGATCTACCTCGCCGGTCTGTATCACGACATCGGCAAGGGCCGTGGCGGTGATCATTCGGAGCTGGGTGCGGTCGACGCCGAAGCCTTCGCCCGCCGCCATCACCTGCCGGCCTGGGACAGTGCCCTGATCGTCTGGCTGGTACAGCACCACCTGGTGATGTCCACCACCGCGCAGCGCAAGGACCTTTCCGACCCGCAGGTGATTCACGATTTCGCCCAGTTCGTCGGCGACCAGACGCACCTGGACTACCTCTACGTGCTGACCGTGGCCGATATCAACGCCACCAACCCCAGTCTGTGGAATTCCTGGCGCGCCAGCCTGCTGCGCCAGCTCTATACCGAGACCAAGCGCGCCCTGCGCCGCGGCCTGGAAAACCCACTGGATCGTGAAGAGCAGATTCGCCAGACCCAGAGCGCGGCCCTGGACACCCTGGTACGTGGCGGCACCGACCCGGACGATGCCGAACAACTGTGGAGCCAGCTCGGCGACGACTACTTCCTTCGCCACACCGCCACCGACGTGGCCTGGCATACCGATGCCATTCTTCAGCACCCCAACGATGGCGGCCCGCTGGTGCTGATGAAGGAAACCACCCAGCGCGAGTTCGAGGGCGGCACGCAGATCTTCATCTACGCACCGGACCAGCACGACTTCTTCGCCGTGACCGTGGCTGCGATGAGCCAGCTCAACCTGAACATTCACGACGCGCGGATCATCACCTCCACCAGCCAGTTCACCCTCGATACCTACGTGGTGCTGGATGCCGACGGCGGCTCGATCGGCAACAACCCGGCACGCATCCAGCAGATTCGCGAAGGCCTGATCGAAGCGCTGAAGAACCCGGACGACTACCCGACCATCATCCAGCGCCGCGTACCGCGCCAGCTCAAGCATTTCGCCTTCGCGCCGCAGGTGACCATCCACAACGACGCGCAGCGCCCGGTGACCATCCTCGAACTGACCGCACCGGACCGGCCCGGCCTGCTGGCGCGGATCGGGCGAATCTTCCTCGAATACGACCTGTCGCTGCAGAACGCCAAGATCGCCACCCTCGGCGAGCGCGTCGAGGACGTATTCTTCGTCACCGATGCCAACAACCAGCCGCTGTCCGACCCCGAACTCTGCGCGCGCCTGCAGGAAACCATCGTCCGCCGCCTGTCCGAGCCCAGCGCTCAGCCGCAGCCCCTGCAGATCGACATATGATTGCGCCGCCCCGCTTTCCGAAGTACGCGAGATAACGATGAATCCAGCCCTCGACCAGCTCCAGCCCTACCCTTTCGAGAAACTGCGCGAACTGCTCGGCAGCGTGCAACCGGCCGCCGACAAGCGCCCGATCGCCCTGTCCATCGGTGAACCCAAGCATCGCTCGCCTGACTTCGTCGGCCAGGCGCTGACCGCCAATCTCGACAAGCTCGCCGTCTACCCGACCACCCTCGGCCTGCCGGAACTGCGCCAGAGCATTGCCAACTGGTGCGAACGCCGCTTCGGCGTGCCGACTGGCTGGCTCGATGCCGCGCGCCACGTGTTGCCGGTCAATGGCACGCGCGAAGCCCTGTTCGCCTTCACCCAGGCGGTGGTCGACCGCAACGCCAAGGGCCTGGTCGTCAGCCCCAACCCCTTCTATCAGATCTATGAAGGCGCAGCGTTCCTCGCCGGTGCCGAGCCGCACTACCTGCCGTGCCTGGAAGCCCACGGCTTCAATCCGGACTTCGATGCAGTGCCGACAGAAGTCTGGCAGCGCTGCCAGATTCTGTTCCTCTGCTCGCCAGGCAACCCCACCGGCGCTCTGATCCCGGTCGAGACGCTGAAGAAACTGATCGCCCTGGCCGACGAGCATGACTTCGTCATCGCCGCTGACGAGTGCTACAGCGAACTGTACTTCGATGAAGACGCACCACCGCCCGGTCTGCTCAGCGCCTGCGCCGAACTCGGCCGTAGCGACTTCAAACGTTGCGTGGTGTTCCACAGCCTGTCCAAGCGCTCCAACCTGCCGGGTCTGCGCTCGGGCTTCGTCGTCGGCGACGCCGAGATCCTCAAGCACTTCTTGCTGTACCGCACCTACCACGGCTGCGCCATGCCGGTCCAAACCCAACTGGCCAGCGTGGCGGCCTGGAACGACGAGGCGCACGTACGCGCCAACCGCGACCTGTACCGTGAGAAGTTCGCTGCCGTGCTGGACATCCTCGCCCCCGTGATGGACGTGCAGCGCCCCGATGGCGGTTTCTACCTGTGGGCGCGCACGCCGGGTGACGACACCCTGTTCACCCGCGACCTGTTCGCCAGCGAGCACGTCACCGTGGTGCCCGGCTCGTACCTGTCGCGTGAAGTGAATGGCGTCAACCCAGGTGCCGGCCGCGTGCGCATGGCGCTGGTGGCACCATTGGCCGAATGCATCGAGGCCGCCGAACGCATCGCCCGCTTCATCCGCAGCGCCTGAACTGCTTCAACAGTCGCGGCTAAAGCCCCTCCCACAGCTAATTGATTTGTAGGAGGGGCTTTAGCCACGAGCCTCTGACTTCGTAGCCCGGATGCAATCCGGGGATAGCCCGCCTATGGGGTCCCGGATTGCATCCGGGCTACGCGTATCTGGCGGCTCAGTTCATCAGATCGTCTCACCGTGGCGGTTGCCAGCCCTGCAACACATCGCAGCGACAGCCTCCGCCACGCCAGGATGCGACGTGGCATAATGGCCCGCTATATTTACCGGACCTTCCGGCACGCCACTCATCAGAGGAAGATCAATGAGTTACGTCCTGTATGGCATCAAGGCCTGTGACACGATGAAAAAGGCCAGAACCTGGCTCGATGAACACCAGGTCGACTATGCCTTTCACGACTACAAGAGCGTCGGAATCGACCGTGCAAACCTGGAAAAGTGGTGCAACGAGCATGGCTGGCAGACCGTCCTGAACCGCGCTGGCACCACCTTCCGCAAGCTGGATGACGCGCACAAAGCCGATCTCGACCAGGCCAAAGCCATCGAACTGATGCTGGCCCAACCGTCGATGATCAAGCGCCCGGTACTCGATCTGGGCAACAAGACCCTGGTCGGCTTCAAACCGGATAACTACCAAGCCGCGCTGGCCTGATCACTCTCACCCGATTTCGTTGCAAGGAACCCATCTATGAGCACCTCCCTCTTCAGCATCGCCTTTGGTGTTGGCACCCAGAACCGCCAGGGCAACTGGCTGGAAGTCTTCTACGCCCTGCCGCAGCTCAACCCGACCAGCGAGCTGGTGGCCAAGGCCGCCGAGAAGCTCGGCTATCAGGGCGGCAACCAGGCCATCGCCTTCACCAGCACACAGGCTGCTGACCTGGCCGAAGCGCTGAAAGGCGTGGACGCCGCCCAGTCGGCGCTACTGACCCGCCTGGCCGAAAGCCACAACCCACTGGTCGCCACCTTCCTGGCTGAAGATGCTGCGCTGACCAGCACCCCCGAGGCCTACCTCAAGCTGCACCTGCTGTCGCATCGCCTGGTCAAGCCGCACGGCCTGAGCCTGGCCGGCATCTTCCCGCTGCTGCCCAACGTCGCCTGGACCAGCCAGGGCGCCGTCGACCTGAACGAACTGGCTGAACGTCAGCTGGAAGCGCGCCTGAAGGGCGAGCTGCTGGAAGTGTTCTCGGTGGACAAGTTCCCGAAAATGACCGACTACGTGGTGCCGGCCGGCGTGCGTATCGCAGACAGCGCCCGCGTGCGCCTGGGCGCCTACATCGGCGAAGGCACCACGGTGATGCACGAAGGTTTCGTCAACTTCAACGGCGGTACCGAAGGCCCAGGCATGATCGAAGGTCGCGTCTCCGCTGGCGTGTTCGTCGGCAAGGGTTCGGACCTGGGCGGCGGCTGCTCGACCATGGGCACCCTGTCCGGCGGTGGCAACATCATCATCAGCGTCGGCGAAGGCTGCCTGATCGGCGCCAACGCCGGTATCGGCATCCCGCTGGGCGACCGCAACACCGTCGAAGCCGGCCTGTACATCACCGCCGGCACCAAGGTGAACCTGCTCGACGAGGGCAATGCCCTGGTCAAGGTGGTCAAGGCACGCGAACTGGCTGGCCAGGCGGACCTGCTGTTCCGTCGCAATTCGCTGACCGGCGCCGTGGAGTGCAAGACCCACAAGTCGGCCATCGAGCTGAACGAAGCCCTGCACGCCCACAACTGATCCCGCGTAGGGTGCGCCGTGCGCACCGCTCAGCCATGCGACCTGGTGCGCATGGCGCACCCTACGGGATAGGCTCCCCATGTCACTGATCTCCCCCTGGCGTGCCGATTTTCCCGGCATTCTCGCCCTCGAAGCCGAGGGCCAGACCTATCTGGACAGCGCCGCCACCGCGCAGAAACCGCAGGCGGTGCTGGACGCCCTGCTCGGCTACCTGGCCAGCGGCGTGGCCAACGTGCACCGTGCCCAGCACCTGCCGGGCGAGCGCGCCACCCGCGCCTTCGAGGCCACACGCAGCAAGGCCGCGCAGTGGCTGAATGCGGCCCGCAGTGAGGAGATCATCTTTACCCGCGGTAGCACCGAATCGCTCAACCTGCTTGCCTATGGCCTGGAACATCTGCTGCAGCCCGGCGAGCAGATTGTCATCAGCGCGCAGGAGCACCACGCCAACCTGCTGCCCTGGCAGCAAGTGGCCAAGCGCCGCAATCTCGAGTTGGTGGTATTGCCACTGGATAACACCGGCAGCATCGACCTGCAGCAAGCGGCTCGCCTGATCGGCCCGCGTACGCGCCTGCTGGCCGTCTCGCAGCTGTCCAACGTACTCGGGCGCTGGCAAGCGCTGACCGAGCTGCTGACCCTGGCCCGCACGCAAGGCGCACTAACTGTGGTCGACGGCGCCCAGGGCGCGGTGCATGGTCGTCATGACATGCAGGCGCTGGGTTGCGACTTCTACGCGTGCTCCTCGCATAAGCTCTACGGTCCGGATGGCGTCGGCCTGCTTTACGGGCGGGGTGCAGCGCTGGCGAAGTTGCAGCATTGGCAGTTCGGCGGCGAAATGGTGCTCGACGCCGACTACCACAAAGCGCACTTTCGCCCGGCGCCGCTGGGCTTCGAGGCCGGCACACCCGCGGTTTCTGCGGTCATCGCCCTGGGCGCTGCACTGGATTGGTTGAGCAGCCTGGATCACCTGACCGTGGCCCAGCACGAAGCGGCTCTGCATGCCGAACTGCTGGCCGGCCTGCAAAGACGTGACGGTGTTCGCCTGCTTGGCCAGCCTCAGTTGGCGCTGGCCAGCTTTTGCGTCGACGGCGTACATAACGCCGACCTGGCTCATCTGCTCAGCGAGCAGGGCATCGCCGTGCGCGCCGGGCATCACTGCGCCATGCCACTGATGAAAGGCCTGGGTCTGAGTGGTGCCATCCGCGTCTCGCTCGGCCTGTACAACAACGGCGAGGACCTGCAGCGATTCTTCAGCGCCCTGGATAGCGCCCTGGAACTGCTGCGATGAAATGCCGCCAACGGCTTTTCGTAGGAGCGGCTTCAGCCGCGAATATCGGCACTAGGACCATCGCGGCTGAAGCCGCTCCTACATGCTACGGGAGGCTCTCGCCATGAGCTTGTCAGTCGCCGCCCAACAAGCGCTCGACGCCTTCAGCGCCTGCCCCGGCTGGGAGCAGCGCGCGCGCCTGTTGATGCAATGGGGCGAACGCCTGGAACCATTGAGCGATGCCGAACGCGTCAACGAACACCGCGTGCATGGCTGCGAGAGCCTGGTCTGGCTGGTGGCAGAGAAAGAGGATGGCATCTGGCATTTCCGCGCCGGCAGCGACGCCCGCCTGCTGCGCGGCCTGCTTGCCATATTGCTGGCCCGGGTCGATGGACTTAGCGGTGACAAACTGGCAGCGCTCGACCTGGTCGACTGGTTCAACCAGTTGGGCCTGCAACGACAGCTCTCGCCGTCACGCAGCAATGGTCTCAATGCGGTGCTGCAGCGTATGCGAGAACTGGCGCAAGAAAGCTAGAAGCAGGTTCGGCCTCGCCCGGCGTCGATAATGTATGCTCGCCTCCCCCGAACTCATGGAGCGAGTCATGCCTATTTTTATCCGCGTAGGGCTAGCCGCCCTGCTTAGCATCGCCTTGGTTTACGTCGGCCCACAGTTGCTTGGAGGAATGCTGGCATTTCTGCCGGACGCCTTCTACGAGGCGCTACCGATGCATCCCTTCATCTTGATCCTGCTCTTGTCCGGCCTGCTTGCCGGGATTTGCCTGGCGCTGATGGCTCCGAATCGGCGCCTCGTCACCAGCGGCTTGGTCGCATTCGGCTTGATCGCCCTGGGCAGCATCAGTTTTTACAACAATCTATGCAGCCCAGAAGAAACGCAGCGTATCCATGATGACTGGGCCGCCATACCCCAGTACAACTTGGGACAACCGCTGGATCAGCAACCTTTGCAGTTCGGTGCGCTCAACAGCGTCAGCTACGACTGCCTATTGCCTGAGACTGGCTGGGACAGCGCAGGCGCCATCGCTGGGGATCTGCTGACCAGCTTTCTGGGGGTAGCCTTGGGCATATTGCTGGTCCCGCGCCGCCGGCAGCGGCCAACCCCCGAAATCATCTAGGGAAACTCTGAAAAAGCCGTCATTCCCGCGCAGGCGGGAATCCAGGACCTGCGAATTTCCTAGGCTCCCGCATTCGCGGGAGTGACGAAAACTGCTTTTCCAGTACATCCCTAGGCAATGTGCAGCAGGGATTCAGCCCCGCTCGCGCAGCGTCAGCCCCCGCAGAAAATTGCGCAGGATCTGGTCGCCGCACTCGCGAAAATGCTTGTGACCCGGTGCGCGAAACAGAGCGCTGAGCTCGGTCTTGGTCATCGGCAGGTCAGCCAATTGCAGAATCACCTGGATATCGTCGTCACGCAGCTCGAAGGCCACGCGCAGCTTCTTCAGGATGAGGTTGTTGCTCAGGCGCTTTTCCACCGGCAGACGCGGACGGCTGTCGTCCTTGCCGCGCTTGTGGAACACCAGGCCTTCGAGCACGTGCGCCAGCAGCACATCGCTGCAGGATCGATAACCGGGTTCGTCCTCACGCAGCAGGCAGGCCGGGATCAGACCCGGCTCGACGGGATAATCCGCCAACCGGCAAAGCTCTTCCAGCTTGTCATCGCTGACATCCAGCAGATAGCGCAGGCTGCGCAGTACATCGTTATTGAGCATGCAGAAAACTCTTGGAGGAAGGAGGTAGGCAGGTGCGCCTCAGTCGCGCACCGTCTGAGCCGAGGCGCTGGGTTTCCAGTCATCGGCGTTACCGGAATTTAGCGCCTGCTGCAGGCGCTGCAGGTCACCACGCTCGGCAAAGTCACCCAACCTGGCATTGAACAGGCGCAACAACTTGGCGCTCTCGGTATCGCCCTTGCGAAACAGCAAGCGCAGCGGCTCGGTATTCAACTGCCGCGGATGATGCACGATATTACCGCCATCTTCTGGAAACAAACGACGCAACATGGCATAGCCAACAGCACGATCCTGTGGATGCAGGTCGATGCGCCCCAACTCCAGAAGACGAAAGCTGGTGTCTTCCTTGCCATTCTGCTCGACGCTCAGGCGGCCGGCCTGCAGCGCTTCGTCGAACGCCGGGCCGTACGAATAACCCAGAGTCGTGCCGATGTGATACTTCAGCAAGTCCTCGACCGAGGTCCAGTCGAACGCCTGGTCGCGACGATGGAACAGGACGATTTCCCCGCGCACCAGCGGGTCACTACAAATGCCGTAATTGAGCCGACTGGGGCTGCAGCTATAGGGCATGATCGCGTGCAATTGGCCCTGCTGCAGCATCAGTACGTTACGGTCCCAGGGATGGAAGATGAACTCGACCTGATAACCCTCTTCAGCGAACACCGCGCTGATCAGGCGCGCCAGAGCGCCACCATCACTACGCTCCTGATCGACATAAGGCGCCCAGTCACCGGTGCCGATACGCAGCTTTCGCGCTTCGGCCTGAACGGGCCCCAGGGCTACCAGCAAAATGGGCAACGTCAGGGAGGCGAGCATCCGTGCCCAGCGTCTTCTCAGCGCGACGCTACAAAACAGGTACGACACAAATCACCTCTGATACGAATCATGTTCGACCTATCCCTGTCGGCTACCGCAACCTCTCCCCTCGACCCAGCATAGTCAAACGCACCGCGCAGGGGCGTTTCTCAAGTCTTGCCCTGGCGCTCTGCCGGACGACGGGCGCCAGCCACCAGCTTGTCCACCAGCTTGGCCGCAGCGGCCATGCCGAAGCTGGCGGTGACCATCATCACCGCGCCGAAGCCACCGGCGCAGTCCAGCCTCACCCCTTCGCCGACGAAACCCTTGGCCTGACAGACCGTGCCATCCGGCTTGGGATAGCGCAGCTGCTCGATGGAAAACACGCAAGGCACGCTGTAGGTGCGGCCAGGTGTGCGAGAGAAGCCGTAGTCGCGGCGCAACATGCTGCGCACCTTGGCCGCCAGTGGGTCGTTGAAGGTCTTGTTCAGGTCGGTGACCTGAATCTGCGTCGGATCGACCTGCCCACCCGCGCCGCCAGTGGTGACGATCTGAATCTTGCGCCGCTTGCACCAGGCGATCAGCGCCGCCTTGGCCGGCACACTGTCGATGCAGTCGATCACCCCGTCGAGCTGCTCGGTGATGTACTCGGCCATGGTTTCGCGGGTGACGAAATCGGCCACCGCGTGCACCACGCAGGCCGGATTGATGGCGCGGATGCGCGCCGCCATCTCGTCGACCTTGGCCTTGCCCACCGCGCCTTCGATGGCATGCACCTGACGATTGGTGTTGGTGATGCAGACGTCGTCGAGGTCGAACAGCGAAATCTCGCCGACACCCGAACGCGCCAGCGCCTCGGCCGCCCAGGAGCCGACACCGCCGATGCCGACTACCGCCACGTGCGCCGCGGCCAGGCGCTGATAGCCCTCCTGGCCGTAAAGCCGGGCTATGCCGCCGAATCGCTGATCGTCTGTGTTCATCTCACCCCCTGCAGGAAGGCGCGCATTATAGAGATAGCACCCTGCCCACCCAAGCCTGTCGAACAGGTCAGCCGTCGGCCCGCCCTATCAAGCTGCCTTCACCGCGAATGCGCCGCGCCGCGCGCCTTATGACCTGATCGTTAACGGCTTTTGCTTTAAGATGGCCAGCTTTCACGCCAGCCGCCGTACCGGAGCCGCAATGACCGCCACCCTCACCCCGACCCTGGAACTCGCCTTCGACCTGATCCGCCGCCCGTCCGTGACCCCGGTCGACGAAGGCTGCCAGGAGCTGATGATGCGCCGTCTGGCCGCCTGCGGTTTCGACGTCGAGCGCATGCGCATCGAAGAGGTGGAGAACTTCTGGGCCAAACGTGGTGGCGACGGCCCGGTGCTGTGCTTCGCCGGCCACACCGACGTGGTGCCCACCGGCCCGCTGGACGCCTGGCAGTACCAGCCGTTCGACGTACGCGTTGATGAAGAGGGCATGCTCTGCGGCCGTGGCGCGGCCGACATGAAAGGCAGCCTGGCGAGCATGATCATCGCGGTGGAGCGCTTCGTCGCTGACCACCCGAACCACAAGGGCGCCATCACCTTTCTCATCACCAGCGATGAAGAAGGCCCGGCCCAGCACGGCACCAAGGCGGTGGTCGAGCGCCTGCGCGAGCGCAACGAGCGCCTGGACTGGTGCATCGTCGGCGAGCCATCGAGCACCACCCTGCTCGGTGACGTGGTGAAGAATGGTCGTCGTGGCTCGCTCGGCTGCACCCTCACCGTCTACGGCAAGCAAGGCCACGTCGCCTACCCGCATCTGGCGAAGAATCCGATTCACCTGGCTGCCCCGGCGCTGGCCGAACTGGCCGCCGAGCACTGGGATCACGGCAACGACTACTTCCCGCCGACCAGCTTCCAGGTGTCCAACCTCAACTCCGGCACTGGCGCCACCAACGTCATCCCCGGCGAGCTGAAGGCAGTGTTCAACTTCCGCTTCTCCACCGAATCCACCGTCGAAGAGCTGCAGCAGCGCGTCACCACCATCCTCGACAAGCACGGCCTGGACTACCACCTGGAGTGGGCGCTGTCCGGCCTGCCCTTCCTCACCCAGCCGGGTGACCTGCTGGACGCCGTGGCCGCCAGCATCAAGAGCGTCACCGGTCGCGACACCACGCCATCCACCAGCGGCGGCACCTCCGATGGCCGCTTCATCGCCACCCTGGGCACCCAGGTGGTCGAGCTCGGCCCGGTCAACGCCACCATCCACCAGATCAACGAGCGCGTGCTGGCCAGCGATCTGGACCTGCTTACCGAGGTTTACTATCAGACCATGGTGAAGTTGCTGGCATGAGCCTGATCTGCCCCATCTGCCAGACGTCGCTGGAGCCGAGTGACAGCGGTCTGATCTGCAGCAACCGGCACAGCTTCGACCGCGCGCGGCAGGGGTACTACAACCTGCTGCCGGTGCAGCACAAGAACAGCCGCGACCCCGGCGACAACGCCGCCATGGTCGAGGCGCGCCGCCGCTTTCTCGACGGTGGCCACTACGCGCCGCTGGCCGCGCGCCTGGCCGCGCTGGCTGCCGAGTACAAGCCGGCGCGCTGGCTGGATATCGGTTGTGGCGAGGGTTACTACACCGAACAGATAGCCCGTGGCCTGCCCGCCGCCGACGGCTACGCCCTGGACATCTCCCGTGAAGCGGTCAAACGCGCCTGCAAACGCGCTGCGCACCTGAGCTGGCTGGTGGCGAGCATGGCCCGCGTGCCTTTGGCCGATGCCAGTTGCGGTCTGCTGGCCAGCGTCTTCAGCCCGCTGGACTGGAGCGAAGCCAAACGCCTGCTCGCCCCCGGCGGCGGCTTGCTGCGCATGGGCCCGACCCGCGTACACCTGATGGAACTGCGGCAGAAGCTCTACGACGAAGTACGCGACTACGACGATGAGAAGCACCTGGCGCTGATTCCGCCCGGCATGCACCTGGCCCACAGCGAAACCCTCGAATTCCCGCTGCACCTGGCCGACGCTCAGGCTCGCGCCGACCTGCTGGCCATGACCCCACACGGCTGGCGCGCCAGCGTCGAACGCCGCGAAGCGGTGATCGCCGAGCCCTTCGAAGTTACCGTCGCCATTCGCTACGATTGGATCGTCAAAACTTAGAGCACCAGCCCTCAGGATTAGAAGCCATGCGCCAACCCGATATCGAGATCTACCTGAAAGACGCCGAGCGCGACGCCGTGGCGCAGTGGCTGGGCCAAGCCCTGGGCCCGTGCAGTGATTGGCAGCAAAAAGGCCAGACCTTCAAATGCCAGGCCGGCAATGTGCCGGTGACCTGGCTGCCGAAAGCCGTGGGCAAATGGCACAGCCTGTACCTGGAAAGCGACGCCACCCCCTGGGCCGACGACCTGGCCTGCGCCCGCGCCGCCCATGCCGCGCTCGGCGTGCAGGTGCGCTGCGCGCCCGGCACCTGGGTGGAAGATGAAAGCGACGAAGAAGCCGACCGCTGGATCAAGGTCGATGCCGACGGCGAAACCGAGATCGTCTGGCGTACTGATCAATAGCGGCCGCTTTGCGCAATACCCGTCACGCACCAAATCTGTAGGAGCGGCGCCTCGCCGCGAATCTGGGCTGCACGGCCTGGCAAAGCTTCGCCCCGGAGCGAGGCTCCTACGCAAAGCTGCTTGGGATCATTACCTTCGCCCGTAGCCCGAACAGACCACAAACAACAAGGCCCGTCATCGACGGGCCTTGTTGTATTTCGAGCTGGAGCTCAGACCGCGGAAACGTCTTCCGCCTGCAGGCCCTTCTGGCCCTGGGTCACGCCAAACTCGACCTTCTGGCCTTCGACCAGAGTGCGGTGGCCATCGCCGCGAATGGCGCGGTAGTGAACGAATACGTCCGGGCCGCTTTCGCGCTGAATGAACCCGTAACCCTTGGAATCATTGAACCATTTGACGGTTCCCGTCTCACGATCTGCCATTACCAACTTCTCCAAACTCGCTATGTTTTTATTGTCCCGAAGGCGCTTTGACGGCTCGGTAAAAACGTTCTTCTCAGCGTTCGCCCCCCCCGGCAATCGAGCATGGAGCAGGTCAAGCGATTCGCGTTCTTGCTGCAGCCGAAGGCCGAGTATAAAGCATGGATTGTGACTGAAAAGCACTTTTTAAGAACCGGCACGAACCCAGAAGATATGCGGGTTACAGCTTGTTTTATGAGCTTTTGGCCAACAGATCGCGCAACTTCTTCGCCAGCCGCGTTACCAGATCGGGCTCCAGTCGATATGCCCAGTCACTGCGCGCACTCACCTCTGCGGCGTTGAAACCTTCACGCTCGCCAAGCACCAACCAATACTGCTCACCCTGCTTATACAACGCTCCTTCGAGTTTTTCCTCGGCAAAACCGCTGAGGCTGAACTGCAGCATCGGCGCCTGCTTGAAACCTATCTGCGCCAATGGCGCGGCATCGGCGAACTGCAGGTTGGAGAAAACCAGGACGACGCCATTGGCCGCACCCTCGAAGCTGAGTTTCTGCTCCTTGCGCAGCTCTGCGACAGCGAAGTTGTACTGTTGGGCATCGGCACGCGTCAGCGTGAGTTTCTCGCCATCGGCGTAGCGCAACTCGAGGCGCGCGATACCGGTGAAGGGAATGTCGCTGACACGCCGATCCAGCCAGTCCAGCTCACGCGTCGGCACCTGCAACTGCTGATCGATCAGCCAGACCTGATCCTCACCGGCGCGTCGCACCAGTTGCCCACTGCCCTGCTGGGACGGGTTGCCCAGGCGCAGATTCAGTTGCGGGTGATCATCAAACTGCAGCTTCAGACGCAGCGCCAGCTCATCAGCCTCGCCCTCCTCGGCCAGGCCCAAACGAGCATGCCACTGAGCATTGGCAGTCTTGGCCTCCACCGTGCGCGCCTCACGCAACGCCCGCAGCAAATCGGCCAAGGGTTGCGGCGCCGCCGGGTAATCGGCCTTGGCCGGCACCACCCAACCATCCTCACGCCGCTCGATACGTACCGACGGCTGCCCCGGCTGCTCGATCTCCAGTGCCTGCAACGTGTTCAGATACCCTTGCTCGACGGCCAGCCAGGGCGCACGCTCGACCTGAGCCATGCTTTGCTGCTGGCTGTGCTGCACCGCTGCGTAACCCAGCACGCAAAGCAGCACGATGACGACCAATGCGATCAGACCTTTACGTCCCATGATCTTTTCACCCTTGGATAGGATGAAGCCACGTAGGGTGCGCCGTGCGCACCGATGCTTCCAGACTGGTGCGCACCACGCACCCTACGGACCTCGAGAAAACCAGACATTGGTGGAGGCACTTCAGCGGCAACGGTCGCGGCTGAAGCCCCTCCCACAGGTGAACATCAAGCGCGACGACGGCGCCTCCACAGCCACAACGCCATCACGCCGAGGGTCAGCAAAGCCGGCATCAGGGCGATGTTGATGACCTTCAGCGTGCGGCCCAGCGCCTCGATATCGGCATTGAGCTGGTAACGCACCTCGCGCAGCTCCTTGCGAATCTCCAGCTTCTGCTGGATGAAGCGCTGCAGGGCGCCCTGCTGCTCCGGCGTCAACTCCAGGCTTGGGTCGTCGCTTTGCTGCAACGCCGCCAGTTGCTGCTCGGTCTCGGCCAGACGCGCCTGCAGGGCCTGCTCCTTGTCGCGGAAGCGCTGTTCGGCGGCGCGCTGCAACTCTTCGACCACCACGAACGGACGACTGAAGCGCCCACGTGAACGCACGCTGATCAGCGCCTCGGAGCCAGTCAGGTTGTCCAGCGCATTGATGGCGAAGCTGCCGTTGTCCGCCCAGGGCTGCGGGATGCGCTGGCCGAAGAAGTCCTGCACCTGCACCCACATGCGATCACTGAGAATGTCGGTATCAGCCACGGCGATGACGTTGATGTTGTCGGCCTGCTTGAGCCCATCCTTGCGTCCTTCGATGCCATCGGGAAAGGCACTCTGCGCCGGGCCGTCGATACGCGCGGCGATGTTGTAGCGCTCGCCGGTCGGCTCCAGCTCGCGGATCAGCTCCTCGGGGTTGCTGAGCATGGCGAAGCGCTGAGCGTCGAAGGGCATGGCGTATTCGGAGCTCTGCATCAGCGGGGTGAAACGCGTCTTCGCCCCTTCCACCGGCTCGAGGATGCCGGCGGTGGCGACGGTGACGCTCTCCAGCCCCGCGGTGGCGATGTCGTCCTGATCCAGCGCCTTGCGTGGCAGGCTCAGCCAGGCCGCATGGCGCACCGGACGCTGGCCCTGACCACGGTTGACCGACATGGCATAGGATCCATCGCCGAGCACCTTGTCCGGCAGCAGGCGCAGGCCCCAGGCCTTGAACAGCGGCTCGATGTTCGACGCCCTGTCCACCGCCACCTCGCCCGGCATATCGCCCGTATCGGCCTCGGCATAGGGGTCGACGAACACCATCAGCTTGCCGCCGCGCAGCACGAACTGGTCGATGGCGTACAGGGTCTGCTCGGGCAGGTTCTTCGGATGCACCAGCCACAGCACCGAGACGTTCTCGGGAATCAGATCGACGTCGCTCTTGAGCTGCTCGATCTGGAACAACTGGCGCACCTGCTCCAGCACCATCCACGGCGGCGTCGGCTGCCGCGCCATCATGTCGAAGCCGCCGGTCATCGGCAGCCCGGAGAGCACGCCAACCACCGGCAGCTCCGGCTTGGCCAGGGTCTGCACCAGGCGGCTCAGCTCATACTCCAGATGCTCCTCCTGATCCAGGGCGAAGAACGGGATCACCTGGGTGTCGTCCAGGCCGTTGGTGCCGACCAGGCCGAAGTAGATCGAGTCGCCACCCTGCTGCAGCGGAATGCCCTGCAGGCCGAACTCGGCAGCCTTGTCCTCGTCCTCGGAGAACGGCTCGGGGTCGATGATGTGCAGGCGAATCTTGCCGCCGGCCTGGGCCTGGTAGGCCTTGAGCATCTCCTCCACACGCTGGGCATAGGTGCGCAGCGCCGGCAGGTTCTTGGCCACCTTGTCCGAGTAGAAGAAGTACAGGTTGATCGGCTCGTCCAGCTCGGCAAGGATCTGCTTGGTGCCGTCGGAGATGGTGTAGAGCTTCTGCTCGGTCAGGTCCAGGCGCGCACCGCCCAGGCCCAGGCCAGCCAGCAGGTTGAAGGCGAGAAAGGCCACCGCAATCAGCAGCAGCCCGGCGCCGGAATAGATCAGCTTTTTCATGGGCGCTCCTCAGTCGGCTTTCTTCAGGTCGATGACCACGGCGGTGGCGGTCAGCCAGGCGGCGATCAGCGAGAGGAAATACAGCAGGTCGCGCAGATCGATCACGCCCTTGCTGATGGCATCGAAGCGCACCAGAAAGCTCAGCGATGCGATGGCGTCCACCAGCCACTGCGGCGCCCAGGCGAAGGCGTCGAGCACCATCGGGAAACCGCTGACGATGAACAAAAAGCAGGCACTGACCGCGAGGATGAAGGCGATCACCTGATTCTTGCTCAGCGCCGACATGCACGAGCCGATGGCCAGATAGGCGCCGGCCAGCAACCAGCTGCCGATATAACCGGTGACGATAGCGCCATTGTCCGGCTCGCCCAGGTAGTTGACCGTGATGATCATCGGGAAGGTCAGCAGCAGCGCGATACCGGCGAACACCCAGGCCGCCAGGAACTTGCCTGTGACCGCCTCGAAGCGGGTGATCGGCAGGGTCATCAGCAACTCGATGGAGCCGGACTTGCGCTCCTCCGCCCACAGGCGCATGGCAATCGCCGGCACCAGGAACAGATAGAGCCAGGGGTGGAAATTGAAGAAGGCGGAAAGATTGGCCTGACCGCCCTCGAAGAAGCCGCCCAGGTAGAAGGTGAACACCCCGGACAGCACCAGGAAGATGACGATGAACACATAGGCCAGCGGCGTGGCGAAGTAGCTCGCCAGCTCGCGCTTGAAGATCACGGGCAACTGGGTCATGGCTGCTCTCCCCGGGTCAGCGTACGGAACACTTCATCCAGGCGGCCGCGTTCCACGTTGAGTTCCTTGACCTTCCAGCTGCGCTCGGCAATCAGCGCATTGACCTGCGGGAAGATCACTTCGCCCGGCTGCGCCAGCACGCTCAGGCTATGTTCGCGGGCGTTCTCCTCGACACCGGCGACGCCCGGCAGCGCCGCGAGGGCAGCCTGATCCAACGCCTCATCGGCCACCAGCGTCACCGCCTGGTGATAGCGCGAGCGGCTTTCCAGCTCCAGCGGCGTACCATCGGCCAGTAAGCGGCCCTGGGCGATCACCACCGCACGTGTGCACAGCGCCGTGACCTCTTCGAGGATATGGGTAGAAATGATCACGATCTTGTCGCGGGCCAGCCCCTGAATGAGCTGACGCACCTGATGTTTCTGGTTGGGGTCGAGACCGTCGGTGGGCTCGTCGAGGATCAGCACGCGCGGGTCATGCAGAATCGCCTGGGCCAGGCCGACGCGGCGCTTGAAGCCCTTGGAGAGCGTCTCGATGCTCTGCTCCAGCACCTTCTCCAGCTCCACCTGCTCCACCGCGCGCTGGACGCGCAAGGCCTTCTCGGCGCCGCGAAAGCCGCGCACCTCGGCGATAAATTCAAGAAAGCCGCGCACCGTCATGTCCCCATAACAAGGCGCGCCTTCCGGCAGATAACCGATCTGCCGCTGGGCCTTGAGGGTCTGGGTCTGGATATCGCAACCGAGGATGCTCGCCGTACCGGAGGTCGGCGCAAGAAAGCCGGTGAGCATCTTCATGGTGGTGGATTTACCGGCCCCATTTGGGCCGAGAAAGCCCAGCACTTCCCCTGGCTGGACCTGGAACGACAAGTCGTCGACTGCCGTGTGCTGCGCAAAACGCTTGGTCAGGTTTCTTATATCGATCATGGCCTCTCACCGTCGCGAATGGCCTGCGCTCAGCGAAACCATCGCGAGAGCGCAGGCCGCAAGAACGCCGGACGCAGACAAAAGCACACGCCCGGACGAGGGCAAGACCGTAGCAGAACTGAAAAGTTCAGTCAGCAGACCGAAACAAGTAGTAAATGGAATATGTGTTCAGCGATCCAGAGGACTCAATACCGCCAGGCCACCTCGGTTGAGCACATGGGTGTAGATCATGGTTGTCTTCACATCTGAGTGGCCGAGCAACTCCTGCACGGTGCGAATGTCCTGGCCTGCTTCCAGCAGATGCGTGGCAAAGGAATGACGTAACGAATGTGGCGTCGCATGCTTGACCAAGCCAGCACGCCGCGCCGCCTCACGCACCGCCCTCTGGATGGTTTTCTCATGCAGGTGATGGCGATAAATGCCGTGCCCGCGTGGATCCTGAGAGCGATTGCCCGACGGGAAAACGAACTGCCATCCCCACTCCTTCGCCGCATTCGGATACTTGCGCGCCAGGGCGAACGGCAAATTAGCCTCGCCAAAGCCTTCGGCCAGATCGCCCTGATGCACGCGCTGCACCTTGTTCAAATGTTGCCGTAACGGCTCGACGACACGCATTGGCAGCATGGTTACCCTATCTTTCTTGCCCTTACCATCACGCACGATGATTTCTCGCCGGGTAAAGTCGACACCCTTGACTCGTAGCCGCAGCGCCTCAAGCAATCGCAATCCAGCACCATAGAGCAGATTCGCAACGATCCAGCTATCGCCCTGCAGTTGAACCAACAGGGCATCGACCTCACTACGGGTAAGCACCACCGGCAGATGCTTGGGTTTCTTCGCCCGTACGACCCCCTGCAACCAAGGCAAATCCAGCTTGAGCACCTCCTTAGAGCGGCCAGAGCCTGGTTCTGTGTCGAGGCAGACACGTCGCGCTTAACCGCAAGATGGGTCAGAAAAGCCTCGATTTCCGCCGCGCCCATCTCCGCCGGATGCCGATAGTGGTGAAAGCGGATATAGCGCTTTACCCATTCGGCATAGACAGCTTCGGTACGGATGGAATAGTTTCTGACTCGAATTTGCTGGCGCAGTTGATCCAGCAGCTTGGGCTTGCCGTCATCCATGTCGCGTCTCTCCCTAGGTGCTGTCGCGTTTGCCGCGACAACCTTCAAGCTAGACAAGGACTTGCAAGACGACAAGGAAGATTATGCGACAGCTGTCGCGTGGAAACGCGACATGAATGTCGTCTAATTAATAGTTAGGTGCACTACAAAATATGAAATCTCTATTCAGGTATATAGTGGCGATATCAACAGCATTTTTTGTAGCGCTTTGGCTACTGCCGTTTTTCG
>NZ_FNAE01000002.1:0-28008 GCF_900101755.1 Ectopseudomonas alcaliphila
TAAGTCTTTCGCCTCAACCAAGGCCGCGCATTCTACAGCAGCCCTTGTATCTGTCAAGCTGTTTTTCGAATTTGTTTCCGGAGAAACTTCTTTCTACTCAACCACTTGCGCCTTCGGTCAGAACTTCTTCTCTCCAGCGGGAGGCGCATTCTACAGCGTTCAAAACCGCTGTCAACCACCTCTTTCAAACCGCTTTCGATCCATTCGACCGAAGCTTCAACAGGATCAAACCACCACCCCGTCGACCGGCGCGCATTCTACACGCCTCACTCAGCTTTGCAAACCCTTCATTCAACTTAACTTATTGATTAACAAGCAGTTTTTGAAGCGCTTCATCGCTGAAGTGGCGCGCATTCTACATGAGCACGGCGAGCTGTAAACCCCTGACATGCAAATAATTACGTAAATCGGATCAACTACCCTCCCACCTATATATAGAGGCTCAGATCACACCTGCCTCGCGCAGCTCGGCAATCTGCGTTTCACTCATGCCCAGCAACCGCTGCAGCAGGGTATCTGTGTGCTGGCCCAGTAATGGCGGAGCCGAGCGATAGGCCACCGGCGTCGCAGATAGGCGCAGCGGACTGGCAACCTGCGGCGTACTGCTGCCCAAGGCATTAGGCAGGTCGAGACGCAAACCTCGCGCCTGCACTTGAGGGTCGGCGAACACTTGCTGCAGATCGTTGATCGGCCCACAGGGCACGCCAGCCTTTTCCAGCAGCTCGATCCACTGCGCCGTGGTCTTGAATACCGTGGCCTGGCGCAACAGCGGTATCAGCTCGGCACGATGGGCAACCCGAACCTTGTTAGTGACAAAGCGCGGGTCATCGGCCAGGTTCTCTATACCCGCCACTTCGCAGAACTTACGGAACTGCCCGTCATTACCCACCGCGAGGATGAAGTTGCCGTCGGCACTGGGGAAATCCTGGTAGGGCACGATATTGGGATGGGCGTTACCCAGGCGCCGGGGTGATGCGCCTGTCGTCAGGTAGTTCATGGCCTGATTGGCCAGGCAGGCGACCTGCACATCGAGCAAGGCCACATCTAGATGCTGACCCACGCCAGATTGCTCACGCTGATTCAGCGCCGCCAGCACACCCACAGTCGCATAGAGACCGGTGAGGATGTCGGTCAGCGCCACGCCGACTTTCATCGGCCCGGCACCTTCTTCACCTTCCGCGCGCCCAGTCAGGCTCATCAGGCCACCAAGGCCCTGGATCATGAAGTCGTAACCGGCACGCTTGGCATAGGGCCCGGTCTGACCGAAGCCGGTGATGGAGCAGTAGATCAGACGCGGGTTGATCGCCTTCAGCGACTCGTAATCCAGGCCATAGGCTGCCAGGCCGCCGACCTTGAAGTTCTCCAGCAGCACATCGCACTGCGCCACCAGCTCACGCACCAGACGCTGCCCTTCGGGCTGAGTGAAGTCCAGGGTAAGCGACTGCTTATTGCGGTTGGCACTCTGAAAGTAGGCCGCCTCACGCGAGTCATTACCCTCGGCATCCTTTATATAAGGAGGCCCCCAATGCCGGGTGTCGTCGCCCGAGCCCGGACGCTCGACCTTGATTACCTCTGCACCGAGGTCACCAAATATTTGTCCGGCCCAAGGGCCAGCCAGCACGCGGGATAGATCAAGCACGCGGATATGGGACAGAGCACCGGACATGGGCTTCTCCGTAGGGTGCGCCACGCGCACCATGGATCAGTGAGAGGTGCGAGCCTTCAGAAGAACGCCTGAATGCCGGTCTGCGCGCGACCGAGGATCAGCGCATGCACGTCATGGGTGCCCTCGTAAGTATTGACCACTTCAAGATTGACCAGGTGACGGGCAATGCCGAACTCGTCGCTGATACCGTTGCCGCCCAGCATGTCGCGCGCCAGGCGCGCGATATCCAGCGCCTTGCCGCAGCTGTTGCGCTTCATGATCGACGTGATTTCCACCGCAGCGGTGCCTTCGTCCTTCATTCGCCCCAGGCGCAGGCAGCCTTGTAGAGCCAGGGTGATCTCGGTCTGCATGTCGGCCAGCTTCTTCTGGATCAGCTGATTGGCTGCCAGCGGCCGGCCGAACTGGTGGCGATCCAGCACGTACTGGCGCGCGGTGTGCCAGCAGAACTCGGCGGCGCCCAATGCGCCCCAGCTGATGCCGTAACGGGCGGAGTTCAGGCAGGTGAACGGGCCGCGCAGGCCACGCACATCCGGGAAGGCGTTCTCCTCGGGGCAGAACACGTTGTCCATGACGATCTCGCCGGTGATCGAGGCGCGCAGACCGACCTTGCCATGAATGGCCGGAGCGGACAGCCCTTCCCAGCCTTTCTCCAGCACGAAGCCACGGATCTCGCCAGCATCGTCCTTGGCCCAGACCACGAACACGTCGGCGATCGGGCTGTTGGTGATCCACATCTTGCTGCCGGTGAGGCGATAACCACCCTCGACCTTCTTGGCACGGGTAACCATCGCCCCCGGGTCGGAGCCATGATTAGGCTCGGTCAGGCCGAAGCAGCCGATATATTCACCGGACGCGAGCTTCGGCAAGTACTTCTGCTTGGTCGCCTCATTACCGAACTCGTTGATCGGCACCATCACCAGCGAGGACTGCACACTCATCATCGAGCGGTAGCCGGAGTCGATGCGCTCCACTTCACGGGCGATCAGGCCATAGCACACGTAGTTCAGGCCGCTACCGCCGTAGGCTTCAGGAATGGTCGCACCGAGCAGGCCGGTTTCGCCCATCTCGCGGAAGATCTTCGGATCGGTCTGCTCGTGACGGAAAGCTTCCAGCACGCGAGGCGCCAGCTTGTCGTCAGCGAACTGCTGGGCGCTATCGCGCACCATGCGCTCCTCTTCGGTCAGTTGCTGATCGAGCAGCAGCGGGTCGATCCAGTTGAAGCTTGCCTTGGCCATTGCGAGAAACCTCGAAGCGGGGAAGTGAGCGGTCGGCACAGCCAACCCTGAATGGCTTTGATCCTAGGCCGGCTTGGAGCAGAGGACAAACGCAGAATTTGCACAGATCTGTGCTTTTTACTCACTCCGGGATAGTTTATCCGCCTGAATTGATCGCTCACGAGTGAGGCTTTCGCATATATGCGCCGCAAAATACCCAGCACAGCCGCCCTGGTCGCCTTCGAGTCAGCCGCTCGCCACCAGAGCTTCACCAAGGCGGCCGACGAGCTGAACCTGACGCAAAGTGCGATCTGCAGACAGATCGGCGGGCTGGAGAGCTTTCTCAATGTTGAACTGTTTCGCCGCTCGCGGCGCGGCGTGGTGCTGACCGAAGCGGGCGTCGCCTACAGCCGCAAAGTGGCGGCACAGCTCGATGCTGTGGAGCGCGACACCCTGGCACTGATGGGCAATCAGGGCACTACCAGCATCGAATTGGCGGTGGTACCGACCTTCGGCACTCAGTGGCTGCTGCCCCGTTTGCGCGCCTTCCAGCAGTTGCACCCGGAGGTGACAGTGCACCTGACCAACCGCACCCGCCCCTTCCTGTTCGCCGACACTCACTTCGATGCCGCCATCTATTACGGTGATGCCGAATGGTCGGGCACCGAAGCCCATTTCCTGATGCATGAGCACCTGCTGCCGGTATGCAGCCCGGCGCTGCTGGGCGACGAACCGGCCTGCGCCGAACGCATCGCCAACCTGCCGCTGCTGCAGCAGACCACACGCCCCTATGCCTGGCGGCAATGGTTCGCCGCCCAGGGCATGAATGTGGCTCGCGACATGACCGGCCCGCGACTGGAACTGTTTTCCATGCTGGCCCAAGCCGCGCAACATGAAATGGGCATTGCCCTGATACCACCCTTCCTGATACAGCGAGAGCTGAAAGAAAGAAGCCTGGTGATCGCCCTCGATCGCGCCGTGCCAAACAACGACCGCGCCTATTACCTGATGGTGCCGGAACGCAAGGCCGAGTCTGCAGCGCTGAAGGCCTTTCGTGACTGGCTCCTGGCCCAGGCCAGCGCCTATCGCGGCGCATGATCATCGCCAGGGCGAGATCGCTTTTGGCTCGCGACCAACAGGTACGGCCACAAACAGAACGCGTAGCAATAACTCAGTCACACTACATATTGATTTTCAGGAAAAGTACGCAATAGCCACTACTTTCGGGCTATAGAACTATTCTGAACAGGTTGTTCGTTACTCTCCACACCCATCCCGATTCGACCGGCGGTCATTCCGCGCGTGACTGCCTATACTCCTCTGGATGCTGCGCAGAATCTGCTGTCGGCCTGAATCTGCGCGGGCTGCGCGCACTATAAAAATCCCTCATAGACCTATTACTTGTAGTAATCCATTTTTTTTACTCCATAACTTCTTGTAAGGGTTTACGTTCGATTGCACAATCGCCGCGCTCGCCACCTTCCGGCGGGTTATGTGCTGATCCCCAATCGCCGGCGCGCCAGCGCAGTGCCCCGGTTCACAAAAAAGATCACGCAGGAGATTAGAAGTGCACATCGGTGTTCCTCTCGAAACCCATGCCGGGGAGACGCGGGTTGCCGCGACCCCAGAGACCATCAAGAAGCTGGTCGGCCAAGGTCATCAGGTGACCGTGCAGGCCGGCGCCGGCATCAGCGCCAGCATTCCGGACAGCGCTTACGAGGCTGCTGGCGCGACCATCGGCAACGATTCGGCCGCCTTTGGCGCCGACCTCGTGCTGAAGGTGGTCGCACCGACCGAAGCCGAGCTCGCTCATATGAGAGCCGGGGCCGTGCTGGTTGGCATGCTCAACCCGTTCTGCAACGACACCATCGCGCGCATGAACGCCCGCGGCATTATCGCTTTCGCCCTGGAGGCCGCACCGCGCACCTCGCGCGCGCAAAGCCTGGACGTACTGAGCTCGCAGGCCAATATCGCCGGCTACAAGGCCGTGATGCTGGCAGCGAATCACTATCCGCGCTTCATGCCCATGCTGATGACCGCTGCCGGTACCGTTAAAGCTGCGCGCGTGCTGATCCTGGGTGCTGGCGTCGCCGGCCTGCAGGCCATCGCCACGGCCAAGCGCCTTGGCGCGGTGATCGAAGCATCCGATGTGCGCCCGGCAGTTAAAGAGCAGATCGAATCGCTCGGCGCCAAGTTCGTCGACGTACCACTCGAGACTGATGAGGAGCGCGAGTGCGCCCAGGGTGTGGGTGGCTACGCCCGACCGATGCCGCAATCCTGGATGGAGCGCCAGGCCAAGGCGGTGCACGAGCGCGCCAAGCAGGCCGACATCGTCATCACCACCGCACTGATTCCGGGGCGCAAGGCACCGACCCTTCTCCATGAGGGCACAGTTGCTGAAATGAAGCCCGGTTCGGTGGTCATCGACCTGGCCGCCGCCCAAGGCGGCAACTGCCCGCTGACCGAAGCCGACCAGGTGGTGGTCAAGCACGGCGTGACTCTCGTCGGCCATACCAACCTGGCCGCGCTGGTGCCGGCGGACGCCTCCGCGCTCTACGCACGCAACCTGCTGGACTTCCTCAAGCTGGTGATCGACCAGGAAGGCCAGTTCCAGCTCAACCTCGAAGACGACATCGTCGCGGCCTGCCTGATGTGCAATGCCGGCGAAGTCGTGCGCAAGAACGGCTAAGGAGTAGGGACATGGATCTGATTTCCGACGGCATCTACAACCTGATCATCTTCGTGCTGGCCATCTATATCGGCTACCACGTGGTGTGGAACGTCACCCCGGCCCTGCACACCCCGCTGATGGCCGTGACCAACGCCATCTCGGCGATCGTGATCGTCGGCGCCATGCTCGCCGCCGCGCTTACCGTCACCCCGCTGGGCAAGACCATGGGCACCCTGGCGGTGGCCCTGGCCGCGGTCAACGTGTTCGGCGGCTTCCTGGTAACCCGGCGCATGCTGGAAATGTTCAAGAAGAAGGCCCCGAAGGCCCAGGTGGAGAAGTAATCGATGAGCATGAACCTGATCACTGTTCTCTACCTCGTCGCCTCGGTGTGCTTCATCCAGGCGCTCAAGGGTCTGTCGCACCCGACTTCGTCGCGACGCGGTAACGTCTTCGGCATGGTCGGCATGGGCATCGCCATCGTCACCACGGTCGGCCTGATCCACAAGCTGGGCAGCGAGCTGGCCGTACAGGGCCTGGGCTTCGTCATCGCCGGCCTGCTGGTCGGCGGCAGCATCGGCACGGTCATGGCCAAGCGCGTGGAAATGACCAAGATGCCCGAGCTGGTCGCCTTCATGCACAGCATGATCGGTCTGGCAGCGGTGTGCATCGCCATTGCCGCGGTGGCCGAACCACAGTCTCTGGGCATCGTCGCCGGCATGGCCGACCCGATCCCGGCCGGCAACCGCCTGGAACTGTTCCTCGGTGCAGCCATCGGCGCCATCACCTTCTCCGGCTCGGTGATCGCCTTCGGCAAGCTGTCGGGCAAGTACAAGTTCCGCCTGTTCCAGGGCGCGCCGGTGGTCTTCAAGGGCCAGCACCTGCTCAACCTGGCCGTCGGCCTGGCCATCCTCGGCCTGGGACTGATCTACACCTTCACCGGCGACATCACCTCGTTCGCCATTCTGGTAGCGCTGGCGTTCGTCATCGGCGTGCTGATCATCATCCCCATCGGCGGCGCCGACATGCCGGTGGTGGTGTCGATGCTCAACAGCTACTCGGGCTGGGCGGCTGCCGGTATCGGCTTCTCGCTGAACAACTCGATGCTGATCGTCGCAGGCTCCCTGGTCGGTTCTTCGGGTGCCATCCTCTCGTACATCATGTGCAAGGCGATGAACCGCTCGTTCTTCAACGTCATTCTCGGCGGCTTCGGTGCCGATGCCGACGCGGGCGGCCCGGCGGGGGCGCAGCAGGAGCGCAACGTCAAATCGGGATCAAGCGACGATGCCGCGTTCCTGCTGACCAACGCCGACACCGTGGTCATCGTGCCCGGTTACGGCCTGGCCGTGGCGCGTGCCCAGCATGCACTGATGGAACTGGCCGAGAAGCTGACCCATCGCGGCGTGACCGTGAAGTATGCGATCCATCCGGTGGCCGGGCGTATGCCAGGCCACATGAACGTACTGCTGGCCGAGGCCGAGGTGCCCTACGAGCAGGTGTTCGAGATGGAGGACATCAACTCCGAGTTCGGCCAGACCGACGTGGTGCTGGTGCTGGGCGCCAACGACGTGGTCAACCCGGCGGCGAAGAACGATCCGAAGTCACCGATCGCCGGCATGCCGATCCTCGAGGCCTATAAAGCCAAGACCGTGATCGTCAACAAGCGCTCGATGGCCAGCGGCTATGCCGGCCTGGACAACGAACTGTTCTACATGGACAAGACCATGATGGTCTTCGGTGACGCCAAGAAGGTGATCGAGGACATGGTCAAGGCCGTGGAATAAGCCCTGACCAGTCAGACAGGAAACCCGGCCATGTGCCGGGTTTCCTGTTTATGCGCCTGGCAAAAAGCTGATTTTCAGGTCAATCATCGCAACAAATCAATTTCAAACTGTACTGCTTCAAAGACCAATATATTTGGGTTGCACCTAGTGAAAAATCTCGCACAAATCGGTTGCACCCAGTCTTTTCACTTATGGCCAGTACAGTTTTATCGATTCCTGACCGAACAGTTACAAAGCAACCTATCTAATAGCACAACAATTTCATCCAGCTGTGACTACTGAGCCACCACCGCGCTCGGGATAATTTGCCCATCGAAAGCAAACACCAGCGCCGCCACAAGCGGAAGGATGATCACCATGGAACGTACCCTCAGTTCCGCCCTGCTTCAAACTCACAGCGTTGCCAGCGACAAATCTGCCTGGCTGCTCCGCGTTATCGCCACCCTCAGCCTGTGGCAGCGCCGCATCGTCAGCCGTCGTCAACTGGCTCGACTGGATGCCCGCCTGCTGGCTGACGCCGGCATCAGCGAAAATCAGCGTTACGTCGAACTGCAGAAGCCGTTCTGGCGTTAACACCCCGCTTTGCTCCATCCCAATCTGGGATCTTCTGAGAGCTCCACCGTCTCTGCTGCGGTGGGGCTTTCGTTTTTTCTGCAACAGTCTTCGCCCCAGCGAGCGGTACAGTTACCCTAAAACCGCCACTGCCCCCGCACAATTCTCTCCGGTTGTATCTGCTCGCTCACGAGCGCTTGCGAGACCATGAGCTGCCACCCTTGTCTCTCGACAGGAGAACGCCATGGACCGCACTCACGACCCCCTCTCGCGCCCTGCGCACAGCACAGACCTGAACTGGCTGAGTATCTATTCGGTGTTGCGTCACTGGCAGCGCAACCGACGCACCCGCCGACAGCTCGCCCTGCTCAACGATCAGCAATTGGCCGATGCCGGCATCAGTGCCGCTCAGCGTGAGCAGGAACTGGCCAAGCCGTTCTGGCGCTGAGCCAGTCATGGAGCGAGGAATGCTGTTGGGATAAGCTGCGAGCGCGGGCAGAAAATCGCCCCGCGACATCGGAGTGAAGCCACATGCACCTGAACACATCCCTGATTGCAGCCCTGCTATCGCTAGGGCTCGCGGGCAGCGCTTGCGCCAGCAGCCTGGTCGCGACCACCGATACCCTGGCGGGAGCCCTGGCAGGGACCGCCGAGGGGCTTTCCGACGCCACCAGCTCGCTGCGTGACATGAAACAGGTACGCGCAGCCCGCGATGACGCCGCCAGCTTCGTCGCCAGCGAGGGTGCGATTCGTAGCGCCCGTCTCGAAGCAGCCCTGTTGCAGATTCGCAATCACGACGCGGAGATGGCAAAGGCCGATGACCTGGCGCTGGCCCAGGCCATCCTCAGCCTGTGAAAACTTTGCACACGTCTATCAAGCACCTCGCTGCTGACCGGTGCTGCCGGGCCCCGTAAACTTCGCCTACCTGCCTGGTCGCGGGGAACCGCGCCGGCCTGTCCACGTCAAATCGTCCGTTCTGCCGTTCTCGGAGCTACTTATCATGCGTCGTTCATTCGCCATCGCCGCCACCGCCTGCGCCCTGTTCAGCGGTATCGCCCAGGCGCAAACCGTGGTCGCCACCAGCAACATCGTGGTGCGCGCCCTGGATCGCAGCATCAACTTCACGTCCGATACCACCACCTCGCTGCGCGACATGAAAGCCGTGGTGCAGGCCCGTGACGATGCCGCCAGCTTTGTCGCCAGCGCCGGCGAGATTCGCGGGGCGCAACTGGAAGCGGCGCTGCAGACCATCCGCCAGCAGTTGCCGCAAGCGCAAGGCGCCAGCGATCTGCAACTGGCCGAAGCCATTCTCGCTCTGTGACCCACCTCGCCGCCTGGTGCTGCGGCGCGCTGCTGGCAATGGCCGCAGGCGTCGCCCAGGCGCAGTTGCGTCTGGCGCTGGACGACAGCGCTCTGGCCGCAGCCGAGCGCCAGGCGAGCCAGGCCCTGCTGGACGAGGCAATGGCCGCATTGCCCCCTCGCTTCATCCAGCGGCTGGATCGCGAAGTGAGGGTCAGCTGGCGCACCGGGCTGCCCTCCGAGATCTACGGCCAGGTTGGGCGTTTCAGCGGTATCGAGCTCAACGCCGAGCTGCTGCCGAAACTGGTCGATGGCTCGGCGGCGCAGACCCGCACCGGTCGCCCGCATGGCACTCAACGTCAGGAACTGCTGGCCACCCTGCTACATGAGCTGACTCACCTCTACGACCGTGGCCGACTCTGGCCTGCCGCCCAGCGCCGGCATATCAGCCAATGCCAACAACGCGCCAGCTCGATGGGCCTGATTGGGTTGCCGGAGGATTGTCGTGGCCAGACCGAACGGCGCTTCACTCTAAGCGACGATCCGCGCCTGCTCGACCTGGCTGGCTGGCAGCAACGGGTCGGCCAGCGTGGCGCGCGCGATCTGAACAATGGCCAGGTCGCACGCAGCCCGGACAGCTATGAGCTGAGCAATGCGCTGGAGTTCGTCGCGGTCAACCTCGAATACTTTCTGCTCGACCCCAGCTACGCCTGCCGCCGCCCTTCGCTGGCGCGCTATTTCCGTGAGCACTTCGACTGGACGCCACCAAGCGAGTCCTGCGCCAGCGACTATCCCTACCTCAACGCCGGGCGCGACTTCGCCGTTCAGCCCCTGGGCCGACTGGACCCGGAGCGCGTGTATGAGGTCGATTACTTGCTCGCAGAGGCCAACGATGCCTGGATGAGCCGCTGGGGCCACAGCATGCTGCGCCTGGTGGTCTGCGCGCCGGAGCGGCCGCGCGGTCCGGACTGCCGCCTGGATCTCGACCACCACCTGGTGCTCTCCTACCGCGCCTTCGTCGGCGACCTGCAGCTGTCGAGCTGGGATGGCCTGACCGGCGTCTACCCCTCACGCCTGTTCGTCCTGCCGCTGGAGCAGGTGATCGACGAATACACCAAGGTCGAGCTGCGCAGCCTGGCCTCGGTGCCGCTGCGCCTGTCGCGCGACGAGGTCGAACAGTTGGTGGTACGCGCCGCCGAACAGCACTGGAGCTATGACGGCGACTACTACTTCGTCTCCAACAACTGCGCGGTGGAAACCCTCAAGTTGCTGCGCAGCGGCACCGGCAATCCGCGCCTGCATGCACTCGACAGCATTCTGCCCAATGGCCTGTTGGAGTTGATGGATGCCCGTGGCCTGGCTGACACCGGCGTGCTCGACGACCCGCGTGAGGCACTGCGCCTGGGCTATCGCTTCGACTCCTTCCGCGAACGCTACCAGGCGATGTTCGCCGTACTGCGCCAGCGCCTGCCCATCCAACAGGACAGCGTCGAAGCCTGGTTGGAACAGTCCGCACAGGCGCGCCGCCAGTGGTTCGCCGAGGCCGATCTGCGCGCCAGCGCAGCCCTCTTGCTGCTGGAACAGGCCGCGCTGCGCCGGCAACTGCTGCTGGCCCAGGACGAACTCAAACGCCGCTACCTGACCGGCCGCGCTGCGGGTGACCCAAGCCTGAACAAGGCCGGCGCCGCACTGGAGCAGATCCTTGCCAATAGCGGCTTCCTCAGCCGCCCGGCAGAATTGCTCGAGGGCGGTTACGGGCTGCCGCAAGGCAGCGAGTGGCAAGGACTGGAGGACCGCAGCCGCGAGCGCCAGCAGCAGCTACGCCAACTCAGCGACGAGCTCGATGGCGAGGTGCGCAACCTGCTGCAACCCGAGCGCCTGGCCGAACTGGAGGCCAACGAGGCCAATCTGGTTGCACTGGGCGAACACCTGCGTGCGCTGCACAAGGCCAGTGGCGGACTGGAGCTGCCCTAGGTTCGCCAGTTGGCGTAGCCCGGATGCAATCCAGGGCGGTGCACCACTATCAATCAGACAAGACTCCGAAGCAGCCTTTCGTAGGAGCCCCGCCTCGGGGCGAAGCCCTTCGAGCCTGCCCCGCCGGGGTTCGCGACGGGGCGCCGCTCCTACACATTGGCGACATCGGCGCTTGACTGGCGATGGCCCGCTTCCCGGATTGCATCCGGGCTACCAGCCGCAATGCCAACGTGCCGACTAGGGAATGATCTCTTGGTTTTCTTCCGGCAGGTGCGGGTCGACTCTCAACCAGGGCAGCCGACTACCTACCCAGATATGCCGATCCGCCGCTGCCTGCTCCGGCTCGTCCAGCGTGGCGACGGTCACATCAAGCGTGTCCGGGCTGAGCGAAGTGAACAACGTCAGATGCGCGCCGCAGTCACCACAGAAGTAGCGCGTACAGCTGGCCGATGAGGCGAACGCCTTCGGCGTGCCGCGCAGCCAGTGAAACGCCTGGCGCGGCACCGTGACCCAGGTGGTGAGAATGCCGCCGCTGCTGCGCCGGCAGATCGAGCAATGACAGTGTGCGATGTCCGTCAGCGGGGCATCGATCCGATAGCGCAGTGCACCGCACTGGCAACCGCCCAGATGTTCGACCTTCATCCTGCCTCCGCCTTGCATTGCCCTGCGCCGCTGACCAAGATAGGCGCTCACCACCATCGGGGGTTCCCGTGATAGACCTGTTGCTGGCCTTGTGGCCGCTGTTCGCCATGATAGTCGCCGGCTACTGGCTGCGCCTGCGCGAGTTCCCCAGCGAGGCCTTCTGGCCGGGTGCCGAACGCCTCAATTACTTCATTCTGTTCCCTGCCCTGCTCTTCTCCAGCCTGGCCCGTGCACCACTGAATAACCCGGCCCTGCCGCGCCTGGCGCTGGCGGTACTGCTCGGCCTGGGCATCGCCTGGCTGGCGCTGCTGCTGGTACGCCGTCTGCGCGGCTGGCCCGCCGGGCGTTTTGGCGCCTTCACCCAAGGCATTCTGCGGTTCAACACCTACCTGGGCCTGGCTGCAGTCGGCAGCCTGTTCGGCCAGGAAGGCCTGACCCTCGCCGCGCTGATGCTGGCCCTGATGGTGCCGACGGTGAACGTGCTGTCGGTCTGGTCGCTGACTGCCGAGCGCGGTGTCAGCGCACGCAGCCTGCTGCTGCCGATCATCAAGAACCCGCTGATCCTCGCCTGCCTCGGCGGCGCGCTGTTCAACCTGACAGGCATCGGCTTACCAGGCGGTACTGATCGCCTGCTCAGCCTGCTCGCTGCAGCCAGCTTGCCGCTGGGCCTGCTCTGCGTTGGCGCGGCGCTCAAGCCGCAGCAGCTGGGCGGAGAAATCCCTGCGCTGGCCTGGAACAGCGCGCTGCGTCTACTGGCAATGCCGCTGCTGGCCTGGGGCGTGGCCTGGGCGCTGGCGCTGCCGGCGATGGAAAGCGCAGTGCTGGTGCTGTTCTTCGCCCTGCCCACGGCGCCTACCGCCTACGTGCTGACCCGCCAGCTTGGCGGCGACAGCCAACTGATGGCCGGCATCATCACCCTGCAGACGCTGCTGGCGGCGGGCAGCCTGGTGGCGATCATGATGTTGCTCGCCTGATTGGCCCACTACTGCGCGTAACTCTCGATCAGCCGCTGATACTCTCCGCGCGCCTTGAGCGTCTCGAGCCCAAGGTTGAAGCGCTCGATCAGCTCGGCCGCACGCGGATGCCGCCGCGAGACGATGAAGTGCAGCGTATTGCTCTGCAAGGGCGCTCGTGACCGGTGAAACTGCGCCAGATCAGCGCCGGCACTCTGCAAAGCGCTAGCGCCCAGGTTACGGTCGGCAATGAACAGGTCGTCACGTTCGAGCAGCAACAGTCGTGCACATTCCTGCAGCCCCAGTGGAGAATGACGGCGCAGTACGCCCTGCTCGACCAATTGCTGAATCGCCGCCGCCGGCTGCCAGCCCAGCGGATAGCAGAGTCGCCGGCCGATCACGCTCGGCAGATCATCGAGTTCGATGCGATCACCGGCACGACTGAAGATGTACTGTTCGGCCACATGAATGGGTGCCGAGTAGAGAAACTCCGCCTCGCGCTCGGCTGAGCGGACGTAGGGAAAGGTGGCGTCGTACTCACCACGCTTGGCCTTGAGGTAGCCGCGGTTCCATGGCAGCCAGTCGAGCGTGATCGCCAGCCCCTGCTCGGCAAGCGCCGCCCGCACCACCTGGGTGAGCATGCCCTGACCAGGCAATGCCTTGCCGGTAAACGGCGCATAGTCATCGCCCGTAGCCAGGTGCAGCACCTCGGCTCGCGCCGATACGCACAACAGCAGGCTTAGCAGAGCCGCCCCCCATACTCCCACCATCGATCTCCAGTTACGGGGTGCAATCGCCTTACTCCCCTGATCATTGACTCTTGCTCTCACAAGCACGGCTGTCCAGTACAGCCAGGCTATAGGGCGACAATTCGTCCTGTTCTCTTGATACACAACAAGAGGCTGGGTAAGACGCCGTCTATCCTTGCCCCAACACGAACGAACTGCGGCAAGCCGATGAATGACACCAACGCCAACGATCAGCCTGACGTTTTCCCCTACCTGCAGCTGATGCATCAGCACGGCGGCTCGGACCTGTTCTTCAGCGTCGGCGCACCACCGCACATGAAGGTCGAAGGCCACAGCCAGCCGCTCGGCCAGCGCATCATGAAAGCTGGCGAGGTGCAGCAGCTGGCCTCTCAGCTGATGACCCAGAAGCAGATCGCCGAATTCGAGCGCGACCTGGAGATGAACCTGGCCGTCAGCCTGCAGGGCGCCGGGCGCTATCGGGTCAATGTCTACTACCAGCGCGGTGAAGTGGCCATGGTGGTGCGGCTGATCAAGAGCCAGATTCCCAGCTTCGAGGCCCTCGGCCTGCCCAGGATGCTGGAGAAGCTGGCCATGCAGGATCGCGGGCTGATCCTGGTCACCGGCGCGGCCGGCTCGGGCAAGTCCACCACCCTGGCGGCGATGCTGGATTTCCGTAATCGCCACAAGAGCGGGCACATCGTCTGCATCGAAGACCCCATCGAATTCCTCCACAGCCACCAGCGCTCGATCATCGATCAGCGGGAAGTCGGCCTCGACACCCACAGCTTCGACGACGCCCTGCGCAACGTGCTGCGCGAGGCCCCGGACGTGATCATGCTTGGTGAAATCCGCGACGCTGCCACCATGCAGCACGCGCTGCACTATGCCGAAACCGGCCACCTGTGCGTGGCCACCCTGCATGCCACCAGCAGCAGCCACGCCATCGAACGTATCGCCCGCTTCTTTCCCGACGACGCCCGCAAGCAGGTGCTGGCGGATGTGGCGCACAACCTGCTCGCGGTCATCGGCCAGCGCCTGGTACCGGGCATTGCGCAGAAGCGCGTGGTGGCGGTGGAGCTGATGCTGGGCACGCCCTATATCCGCGACCTGATCCAGCGCGATGAGCTCGAACAGCTGCGCGAAGCCACGGCACGCGCTGCCGAACAGGGCCTGCAGACATTCGATCAGCACCTGTTCGCCCTGCTCGAAGCCGGGCGCATCAGCCTGGCCGAAGCACTGAAGTTCGCCGACTCGCGCACCGACCTCAGCCTCAAGTTCAAGCTAGAACGCGGTTTCTCCGCCGACGACGCCGAACTCAAGGTGCTGCGCGACGGCTGACTGGCGCAATGAGCGATTTCGGCCAATGCTCAATACAGGCCGAAACCATAATTCCTCATCGGCCGTTCTTCAGGGGGGCCGATTCATGCTGACCCTGCTGCATTTGCTGTCAGCCATTGCCCTGTTGGTCTGGGGCACCCACATCGTACGTACCGGCATCCTGCGTGTGTTCGGCTCACAATTGCGCAAGGTGCTCAGCCACAACATCGGCCGCCGGCCGCTGGCGTTCGTCGCTGGCATCGGCGTCACGGCCCTGGTGCAGAGCAGCAACGCCACGGCACTGCTGGTCACCTCCTTCGTCGCTCAGGGCCTGATGGCGCTGGCGCCGGGCCTGGCGATCATGCTCGGCGCCGATGTCGGCACGGCTCTCATGGCTCGCGTGCTGACGCTCAACCTCAGTTGGCTCAGCCCGCTGCTGATCTTTCTCGGGGTGATCTTCTTCCTCTCACGGCGGCAGACCCGCGCGGGTCAACTCGGCCGGGTGGCCATCGGCCTGGGGCTGATGCTGCTGGCGCTGGAGCTGATCGTCGCCGCCGCTACGCCAATCACCGAAGCGCGCGGGATTCGCGTGCTGTTCGCGTCATTGACCGGCGACCTGCTGCTCGACGCACTGGTCGGTGCGCTGTTCGCCCTGCTCACCTATTCCAGCCTGGCCGCCGTGCTGCTCACCGCGACCCTGGCTGGCGCCGGGTTGATCAGCCTGCCGGTGGCCATCGGCCTGGTGATTGGTGCCAACATCGGCAGCGGCCTGCTGGCCTTTCTCACCAGCAGCCTGCAGAACCCGGCCGGGCGTCGCGTGGCGCTGGGCAGCCTGATCTACAAGCTGATCGGGCTGCTGCTGGTGCTGCCGGTGTTGCAGCCTTTGGCCGACTGGCTGGACAGCCTGAATTGGCGCCCGGCGGAACTGGTGATCTTCTTCCACCTGCTCTACAACAGTCTGCGCGCCGTGCTGATGCTGCCCAGCGTCGGGCTGATGGCGCGCTTCTGCAACTGGCTGCTGCCGGACCGTGCCGACGACAGCGGCATCGCTCGCCCACGCCACCTCGACCCCACGGCCCTGACCACGCCCAGCCTGGCGCTGGCCAACGCCGTACGCGAAACCCTGCGCGTGGGCGACAAGATCGAGGCCATGCTCGGCCACCTGCTGCCAGTGCTGGAGCAGAACCAACCGGCGTTGAACAAGGAGCTGCGCAGCCTCAATGACGATGTCGCCAGCCTATGCCGGGCGGTCAAGCTGTACCTGGCGCAGGTCCCACGCGAAGCGATGAGTGAGCATGAAAACCGGCGCTGGGCGGAAACTCTCGAGCTGGTAGTGAATCTGGAGCAGGCCGGTGAGTTGATCGAGCGCATGCTCGGCAAGATCCAGAACGAGAAGACTGCGCAACGCCGAGCCTTCTCCAGCAAGGGGCTGGAGGAGCTGAGCAGCCTGCATGGGCAGCTGACAGCCAACCTGCGCCTGGGGCTGAACGTGTTCCTCAGTGCCGATCACGCCAGCGCCAGCCAGTTGCTGCGCGAGAAGCGCCGCTTCCGCGCGCAGGAGCGGCGCCTGGCGCATGCGCATATCGGCCGGCTGCAGCGCCAGGTGCTGCAGAGCATCGAGACCAGCTCATTGCACCTGGAGCTGATCGCCGACATGAAGCGCCTCAACTCGCTGTTCTGCTCCAGCGCCTATGTGGTGCTGGAGGGCGGCGAGACCGGCGCCCTCAAGCTCGAAGGCGGCGAGTGACTCAATCGGCGCTGGTCACGCGCTCGGGCGCGGCCGGCTCCACGCCGCGCCAGGCATACCAGGCGAAGAACAGCGCCATCAGCAGATAGCCGTGGACGAAATCCGGCGCGGCGTACCAGGCCAGTTTCGGTGCGTGCATCAGGCCAACGAAGGCCATGCCGGCCGCCACCAGGGCGAAGACCGTGGCCTGGCGGAACTGACGATCGATCACCGCCACGCACATGGCACCGAGCAGGATGGCGCTGAACATCGCGCCCTGCCCCAACGCGCCGATGGCGCTGGAAATGCCCTCGACCACCTCCGGCGCACCGCGGTTAAAGCGCGTCATCAGGTAGTTGGCAAAATACGGCAGCATCGCCAGCGCCACCGCCGGGTAGTAACGGGCGTGGTTGCTGTTGAACGCCGTGGCGATCATCGACATGCCGACGAACACCAGAATCGGCGCCACCACCGCCACCGGAATCAGTGCGGCGATAAAGGCGATCAGGCCGAACATGGTCGCAAGAATGTACACCGCGCCGTTGAGCAGGCTGTAACCGCGTCCGGCGCCCATCCACTTCGAGCCCACCGTGGCGATGTACACGGTGGTGGGGAACACACCGCCGAACAGTGCACCGAGCGAGGTGCCCAGACCGTCCACCGCCTGGCACTCGCGTACGCTGTAGCTGTCGCCTGCCGCGCTCATGGCCTCGACGTTGTTCATGGTCTCGATGGCGTTGTACAGGGTGATCGGCAGGATCACCGTCATCAGCGCCAGCAGGGTGGTGAACAGCAGGCCCAGGCCCTCGTACCAGGCCAGATTGGGCAGCAGCGGGTAGAAACCGAGGTGGGTGAAGGCATCGCTGAACTTGCCGCTGTCAGCCGCGCCGATCAGGTAGGCCAGCGCCGTACCGACGACGATGGCAAACAGCGACGCCGGCAGGCGAAACGGCATGCTCACCCGCGCCACCAGGCCGACGATGGTGATGGCCAGCACCAACAGGCCGATCACCGGAATTTCCAGGGTCTTGAACAGCATCTCGCCAGCGATGAAGGTCAGCGCCACGCCGGCCACCGCACCGAGCATGGCGGCGCGCGGCAAGCGGCGCTGCACCCAGCCACCGATCAGGCTGATGGCCGCCTCGATCAGGCCACTGATGAAACAGGCAGCCACCGCCACCTTCCAGGCCAGCTCGGCGTCGCCGGTGAGGTTCTTCGCCGGCAGCAGCACGCCGAACAGGAAGACGAACATCACCGGTGTGCTGATGCCGTAGGACAGTGCAGTGACGTCGGCGCGGTTTTCCTTGCGGGCCAGTCGCGCGGCGCTCCAGGCGTAGTAGAAGTTGCCGGCCATCACCGCCACCGCTGCGCCCGGCAGCACCTGGCCGAACACGATTTCGGCGGGAAAGCCCATGCCCAGCATGCTGATGGCGATGATCACGAAATTGGCGATGTTGTTCTGGAACAGGGCGAAGAACGCGTCGGTGTCTTCCTTCTTGTACCAGGGGTAATGCACGCGCGGCGTCGACATGCTGGCTTAATCCTTGTTGTTGTCTGAATGGTCAGGCCGGCGAGTCTAGCAACCCGCCGCCAGGGCATAAACGAACAAGGCAGCCGAAGCTGCCTTGTTGTCAGTTGCCAGCCTTCGTTATGCGGTCTGCGCGACCTGACGGCGGCGCTGCAGGAGCACGATCAGACCGAACAGCAAGAAGCCCGGAATCCACATCAGCTCCTTCATCCAGCGGTCGGTCGGCGCACGCACGCTGAGAATCTGCTGGTCGAACTCCAGCCCGGCATCGGCGGCCATGCTGCCGAAGGTGACACTGTCCACCAGCACCTTGTCGCCCTCTTCATAGAGATTCAGGCCAAGCTTCTCCAGGCGTTCCTCACCCGAGGCACCATCGGGTACCGGCAGCAGCAGGGTGAATTCGCGAGGGTCGCCCACGGCGTTTTCCCCGAGGACCTGCAGGCGCAGCGAGCTTCCGTCCTCCACACCATCGAGCGCCTGTGCCAACTGGGCCGGCGGCACCTCCTGGTAAGGATCGTGCAACATGTCCATCCAGAAACCGGGGCGGAACAGGGTGAAGGCCACCAGCAACAGCAGTGCGCTCTCGTACAAACGGCTGCGTACCAGAAAGTAGCCCTGAGTGCCGGCGGCGAAGATCAGCATGGCGATGGTCGCCACGATGAAGATGATCACGCCGTGCCAGAAGTCCACGTCGATCAGCAGCAGGTCGGTGTTGAAGATGAACAGGAACGGCAGCGCGGCGGTGCGCAGGCTGTAGAAGAACGCCACCAGGCCGGTCTTGATCGGGTCGCCCTTGGACACCGCCGCCGCCGCGAACGAGGCCAGACCCACCGGCGGCGTCACGTCCGCCATGATGCCGAAGTAGAAGACGAACAGGTGCACCGCGATCAGCGGCACGATCAGGCCGTTCTGCTGCCCCAGCGCCACCACCACCGGCGCCAGCAGGCTGGACACCACGATGTAGTTGGCCGTGGTCGGCAGACCCATGCCAAGAACCAGACTGAATACCGCCACCAGCAGCAACATCAGCAGCAGGTTGCCCATCGACAGCAGCTCGACCAGATCGGCCAGCACCAGGCCGACGCCAGTCTGCGATACCGCACCGACGATGACACCGGCCGCGGCAGTGGCAATACCAATGCCGATCATGTTGCGCGCACCGGCAATCAAGCCTTCGCGCAGATCGACCACGCCATCGATGAAGGTGCCATGCTCGTGACTGCCGTCGCGGCGCATCCAGCTCAGCAGCGGGCGCTGGGTGAGCAGGATGATGATCAACATCACGCTGCCCCAGAAGGCCGACAGGCCGGGGGACAGGCGCTCGATCATCAAACACCAGACCAGCACCACCACCGGCAGCAGAAAGTGCAGGCCAGACAGCAGCACGGCGCGGGTCTGCGGCAGTTTTTCCAGCGGCGCGTCAGGGTCTTCCGGCGGCAATACCGGCACGCTGGCCGCGACTTTCAGCAGCGCCAGATAGACCAGTGCGAGCAGGACGCCAATTACCGGCAGGGCATACTCGCCGAGCGCCGGCTTGAGCCAGCCAAGGCCGTAATAAACCGCCAGCGACAGACCGCTGATCAGCGCCGCACCGAAGGCGAAACCGGTCAGGCGACGCAGCCAGGGCTTGGGCTGATGACCGCCGATGGGCTGCAGACCGAGCTTGAGCGACTCCAGATGAACGATATAGAGCAGCGCAATGTAGGAAATCGCAGCGGGTAGGAAAGCGTGCTTGATGATCTCGACATAAGGCATGCCGATGTACTCGACCATCAGGAAGGCTGCAGCGCCCATCACCGGCGGCATGATCTGACCGTTGACCGAGGAGGCCACTTCGACCGCACCGGCCTTTTCCGAGGAGAACCCGGTGCGCTTCATCATCGGAATGGTGAAGGTGCCGGTGGTGACCACGTTGGCGATCGACGAGCCGGAGATCATCCCGGTCAGGCCGGAAGCCAGCACCGCCGCCTTGGCCGGGCCGCCGCGGAAGTGGCCGAGCATGCTGAATGCCAGCTGGATGAAATAGTGCCCGGCACCGGCCCGCTCGAGCAGGGCGCCGAACAACACGAAGAGGAACACGAAGCTGGTGGACACACCCAGGGCGATACCGAACACACCTTCGGTGGTGATCCACTGGTGGTTGGCCAGCGCATTGAAGCTGACCCCGCGGTGCGCCAGCAGACCCGGCATGTAGGGGCCGGCCAGGCTGTAGATGAGAAACACCAGGGCGATGATCGCCAGGGGTGGGCCAAGCGCGCGGCGCGTGGCTTCCAGCAGCAGGGGAATACCGATGCAGGCGGTAACCAGGTCACCCGTGGTCAGGCTGCCGGGGCGCAGGGCCAGCTGCTGGTAGAAGATGAACAGGTAGGCGGCACTGGCTGCGGCGACCAGGCCTAGAGCGATATCCAGCAGCGGTACGCGATCACGCGGCGACCTCTTGAATGCCGGATAGGCGAGAAACGCCAGCAGCAAGGCGAACGCCAGGTGAATGGCACGGGTCTGGGTATCGTTGAGCACGCCAACACCGAAGATGAACGGCAGCGGCGAGGCGATCCACAACTGGAACAGCGACCAGAGCAGGGCCAGACCGGTTATCACCTGGGCCATCGGGCCGACGGGCGTACGCGCGCCGACATCCTGGGCGATCAGTTCCTCGGTGGAAAGTTGCTTGTCATGCATGGGGCGAACCTGCATTCGAGTAATCGGAGAACGGCAAAACCCGCGGGCCTGCGCCTGCGGGTTTGTTTAACACTAGAAACGAATCGGGTGATGTGCCTGGCGACGCATCACGAAGGCCCTGACGGCTCTGACCGACAGGGCCTGAGGTTTACAGCCAGCCGCGTTCTTTGTAGTAACGCTCGGCACCCTCATGCAGCGGGGCAGTCAGGCCGACTTTGATCATGTCCTCTTCCTTCAGGTCAGCGAAGGCCGGGTGCAGACGCTTGAAGCGATCGATGTTGTCGAACACCGACTTGACCAGCTGGTAGACCACTTCCGGGTCAGCCTTGGCGCTGGTGGACAGCACGGCCTTGCCGCCGATGGACGGAGTCGGCTGATCGTTGCCCTTGTACAGACCGCCAGGGATGTCGGCCTTGGTGTAGTAGCTCTTCTCGGCCAGCAGCTTGTCGATCTCGGCGCCGGTCACCGGAACCAGAACGGCGTCGGTGGTGGTGGTGGCTTCCTGGATCGCGCCGTTGGGGTGACCGACGAAGTAGGTCATGGCATCGATGTTGTTGTCGCCCAAAGCGCTGGCCTGTTCGGCCGGCTTCAGCTCGGCAGCCAGGGCGAAAGCGGAGCGATCCCAGCCTTTGACGGCCATGATTTCTTCCAGGGTGTCACGCTGGCCGGAACCCGGGTTGCCGACGTTGACACGCTTGCCCTTGAGGTCATCGAAACTGGCGATGTTGGCGCTACGACGGGCGAGGACAGTGAAAACTTCGCTTTGCAGCGAGAACACCGCACGGATATCGCTCATCGCACCTTCGGCTTCGAACGGTGCAGCACCGTTGAGGGCCTTGAACTGGTGGTCGGACTGCATGATGCCGAAGTTGAATTCGCCGCTGCGAATGCCATTCACGTTGGCCACACCGCCGCCGCTGGCCGGCGCGTTGCACTTGATGCCGTGCTCAGCCGAGCCACGGTTGAGGAAGCGGCAGATGGACTGACCGGCTACGTAATAGACGCCTGTCTGGCCGCCGGTGCCGATGGTGACGAATTTCTCTTCGGCCTGTGCCATGCCACTCAGGGCAGTACCCGCGAGCGCGGCGGACAGGACCCATGCCAAGGATTTGCCTTTCATGGGATATCTCCTTTTTTTTCTGTTGTTTTGAGCGAGCGTGCCTTGTGAGCGACGTCCGGGTGGGAAGTCTAACCGCTTGCAGCGAATATGCACGCACTGATGACCAACTGGTCGTAACTCCTTGTGTGGACCCTGAAGCTATTACAGGCCCCGGCCAGTGGGCAGAACCGGCGCACATCGCCAGCCGGCCTCAGGCGGTGCTGCACGCTGCCAGCCGTTGCGGCCTCTATCACCAAGCCCCGCTCAGTGCCCGCAACCTGTGTGACGAGCAACTGGTGGCGAGAGCCTCAGCGCATCACCCACATCGATGATGACTATGCCTGTGCCTGGCGTGCGCAGCCTTGACCCGAAGGGTTAGAGTGGCCGGCCATGCAACGAGGAGAATCCCCCATGAGCCGCCTGGCCTCCATCAAGCTCTCCACCCTCGACCTGGCGCCGATTCGCGACGATGGCGATGCCGCTCAAGCCCTGCACAATTCGCTGGCGCTGGCCCGACATGTCGAGAGCCTCGGCTTCGAAAGATTCTGGGTGGCCGAGCACCACAACATGGATGGCATCGCCAGCTCCGCCACCTCCGTGCTGATCGGCTATCTGGCCGCCGGCACCTCGCGTGTCCGCCTCGGCGCGGGCGGCGTGATGCTACCCAACCATGCACCGCTGGTGATCGCAGAACAGTTCGGCACCCTCGCCACCCTCTATCCCGGTCGCATCGAACTGGGCCTGGGCCGCGCGCCCGGCGCCGACCAGTACACCGCTCATGCTCTGCGCCGCAGCCGTGATGGCAGCGCCGACGACTTCCCCAATGATGTCGAAGAACTACAGGCCTACCTCGGCCCGCGCCAGGAAGGGCAACGGGTGATCGCCATGCCCGGGGCAGGGACCAATGTGCCGCTCTGGCTACTCGGCTCCAGCCTGTTCAGCGCCCGACTGGCCGGCATGAAGGGCCTGCCTTACGCCTTCGCCTCGCACTTCGCGCCGCGCTACATGCACGAGGCGATCCGCATCTACCGCAATCACTTCCGCCCCTCGGAAGTGCTCGACAAGCCCTACGTGATGCTCGGTGTCCCGCTGCTGGCAGCAGACAGCGACGAGCAAGCGCAATACCTGGCCACCTCCGCGTTCCAGCGCATCCTGGCGCTGATCCGTGGCCACAGCTTGGTGCAGCGCAAGCCGGTACCCAGCATGGACGGCCTGTGGCTGCCGCACGAGCGCCAGGCCGTGGGCGAGTTCTTCGGCCTGGCCGCCATCGGCGGGCCGCAGACCGTGCGCCAGCGCCTGGAACAGCTGTTGGAACAGACCGACGCGGACGAGCTGATCTTCACCTGCGACATGTACGACTTCGCCGACCGCCTGCATGCCTTTGACATCCTTGCCGAGCTGCAACACGGCTAGCAGGCCGTTGAAAAACGTAGGCGACGACTGCATGGATGCAGGAGGTAGAGCGAAGCAGGAAGCCCGAGCCGAGGCAGCCAGTGCAAGGCAAAAGCAGGCGAAAAACGGTCGGAGTCGCGGTCGACTTTACGAGCTGTAAATGAGCATTTGATTCGCTTCGCTCACCCCTTCGGGGCCGCGCTGAAGCGCGTTCAGCCTTCGGCTGTGAGCCTGCTTTTAACGTAGCAATGGCAACGCAGGTAGTTTTTCAACAGCCTGCTAAGTGCGAACTTGTACGCGTGACTGCCCTCTGAACAGAACAGGCCGCCAGATCGGCGGCCCCGTTCATTCGATGGGAGACGCACATGAAGAAGACAGCTTCGGCCCACTGGCAAGGTGGTATCAAGGACGGCAAGGGCACCATCTCTACTGAAAGTGGCGTCCTCAAGGACTCGCCCTACGGTTTCAACACCCGCTTCGAGGACAAGCCCGGTACCAACCCCGAAGAGCTGATCGGCGCCGCGCATGCGGGCTGCTTCTCCATGGCACTGTCCAAGGAGCTGGGCGACGCAGGCATGACCGCCGAGAGCATCGACACCAAGGCGCAAGTGACTCTGGATAAGGTCGAGGGCGGCTTCGAGATCAGCGCAGTGCATCTGACGCTGCGTGCGAAGATCCCGGGCGCCGAACGCGCCGCCTTCGAAAAAGCAGTGGAAGCCGCCAAGACCGGCTGCCCGGTGTCCAAGCTGCTGAAAGCCACGATCACCCTGGAAGGCATACTCGAAGCCTGACCGCGCACCGGCGGCGCCCCCGATGATCAGCGGGGTGCGCCGTGCGGATCAGACCCGGCCTAGATCGCCGTCCCGCAACGCATAACCTCGCCACGCGCCAACACATTGCGCTGCTCGTCATACAGCCAGGCCTGCGCCTTCATCAGTTGTTGGCGCGCCTCGATTCGATAGCGCTGACCGGCTGCGAAGTCGTCGTAGCGCAGGCGAATCTCGCAGGTCATGCGCAATGGCTCGCTCTGCATCCCTATCGACCCACCGCTACGCACCTCGAACTGGAAGCGGGTTTCCAGTTCGTGCTTGCCGGGCGTCACCTGAAAATAGCGGCCATCCGGCCAGCGCTTGCCGTCCAGGCGGTCGGCCATCAGCAGGGTATCGGCGCTGGAATACAGCTCGACCCAGGCCTGCTGCGGATCGGGCTTGGGCAGGGGTGAAGCACAGGCCCCGAGCATCATCAGGGCGGGAGCGAGAAACAGGGCGCGCATGGCGACCTCCACGATGGGGTTAAGACACCAGCCTACATCGGCAGGCGGGCAAAACCGAGGCGAAACGGGCGTATTCACACGTACGGACTGGAGAGAAACAACGCGATCAGCTAGCGTGACGGCATGCCCAACGCCTCTCCTAAAGACCTGCTGCGCCACTGCGCGGTTCCCCTGCTAGCCCTGCTGCTGGGCGGCTGCTCGACCCTCGACTATTACGCCCATCTCGGCCAGGGCCAGTGGCAACTGCTGCAGGCACGCCAGCCAGTCGAACGCCTGCTGCACGACCCGGCTACCGACCCCGATCTGGCCCGGCGCCTGGCGCTGAGTCAGCAGGCGCGAGACTTCGCCAGCACCAGCCTGCAGTTGCCGGAGAACCGCAGCTATCGCCTGTACGCCGACCTGGATCGTCCCTTCGTGGTGTGGAATGTCTTCGCCACGCCGGAGTTTTCCCTCGACCCCGAGCTGCACTGCTTCCCTATCGCCGGTTGCGTCGCCTACCGCGGCTACTACCAGCAGAGCCGTGCTCGCGGTGCTGCCGCGCTGCTGCGCCAGCAGGGCCTGGACACCTATATCGGTGGCGTGGAGGCTTACTCCACCCTGGGCTGGTTCGATGACCCGTTGCTCAACACCATGCTGCGCTGGAGCGACGAGCGTTTTATCGCGGTGATCTTCCACGAGCTGGCTCACCAGCAGTACTACCTGCCGGGCGATACGGCTTTCAACGAATCGTTCGCCACCTTCGTCGAACGCGAAGGCCTGCGTCAGTGGCACGCTGCCCGTGGTGAAACGCCGCCGGCCAGCGACGACCAGCAGCGCCAGCAGTTCATCGAACTGGTGCTGGCCAGCCGCGAACGTCTGCGGCGGCTGTACGCCAGCGAACTGGATGCGGCGGCCATGCGCGCCGCCAAGCAGAGCGAGTTCGAGCGCCTGCGTCGCGACTACCGCGCCTTGCGCCAACGCGAATGGGGTGGCCAGGGTCGCTATGACGCCTGGATCGAAAGCCCGCTGAACAACGCCAAGCTGCTGCCCTTCGGCCTCTACGATCAATGGGTGCCGGCATTCGATGCACTGTTCACGCGGGAAGGAGGGGATTGGTGCGCGTTCTATGCCGCCGTGGCCGCGCTCGGTCGGCTGCCGGAAGCAGATCGTCGGGCCGAGTTGGAAGGCCTGATGCAAAACAACTAGAACTGCGGGGCAAACTGCCAGTCCAACCTATTCAGGTTTCGCCCAACACCGGAGGTACAAGCGATGCAACGACTGATTCCCGCCCTGGCCCTGATGCTCCTTGCTGGTGGCGCGCTGGCCGCGCCCAAGCCCTGCGAAGAACTGAAGCAGGAAATCGAAGTGAAGATTCAGGCCAACAACGTGCCCAGCTACACCCTGGAAATCGTACCCAACGATGAAGTTCAGGATCAGAGCATGGTCGTCGGCAGCTGCGACGGCGGCACCAAGAAGATCGTCTATCAGCGCAACGGCTGATACACCTCTTCCTGTAGGAGCGAGCGTGCTCGCGAAGCTACATTCGCGAGCAGAGCTCGCCCCTACAGCCTCTCAGCGGATGAACGCCCGGTGCATCTGCTCCAGCGTCTCGAAATGAAAGTCTGGCGCCTCGCCGAGCAGCTCCTCACGACTACCGAAGCCATAACCGACCGCCACTGCTTGCAGACCGTTACTGCGCGCGCCGATCAGATCGTGCTTGCGGTCACCAATCATCAGCGCCGAGCCAGGCGCCAACCGCTCCGACTCCAGCAGATGCGCCAGCAGCTCCACCTTGTTGGTGCGGGTGCCATCCAACTCGCTGCCGTAGATGCGCTTGAAATAGCGGTCGAAGCCGAAGTGCCGGGCGATTTCTTCGGCGAACACGGTCGGCTTGCTGGTCGCGATATACAGCGTTCGCCCCTGCGCCAGCAGTGCTTGGAGCAATGCCTCCACGCCGTCGAACACACGATTTTCATACAGACCGGTAACCCGGAAGCGCTCACGGTAGTGATTGACCGCCTGCCAGCCCGTCACTTCATCCAACGCATAGGTGGCCATGAAGCACTGCAGCAAGGGCGGTCCGATGAAATGCTCCAACGCAGCCAGATCCGGCTCGTCGATGCCCAGCTTGGCCAGCGCGTATTGCACCGAACGGGTGATGCCCTCGCGCGGATCGGTGAGGGTGCCGTCGAGGTCGAAGAGGATGGTGGAGTGATGCATGGCGAGCGCCTATTCGCAATCGAAACGGTCGCGAAGGATACCCGCCTTTGCCCGCGCATTCACGCCTGAGCGGCCTGCACGCGATAGCCCCAACGCAGCCCGAGGCGGCTGAATGGCCAGAGCAGCGCCAGTTGCAGCAAGCCGAAGAGCAGCATCAGGACGATATCAGCGACCAGACCAACCCAGAGCAACGCCAGCATGATGACCGCGCAAAGCAGCGCACTGCCGATCCACAACAGCAGCGTGATCAATACGGCCACGATCAGGCGCCCACCATTGAATCCGCGAGCCTGCTCCGGCAGTACCGCGCGTGCGGTGAGGAACGCCACCAGCAGATACAGAGCGCCGTGGATCAGGTTGAGCACCCCCTCCCACCCCTGAAGCTCGTAGCCGTACAGCATCCCGCTCACCATCTGGGTCATCAGACCGGCCAGCTGCAGGTAGGCCACCAGCAGGGCCAGCGCAAAACACCAGGCCAACGTCACACCAGACACCTGCACATCCCCAGTGGCCATCTCGGCCTGGCCGCGGAACAGATGCAGCAGCAGCCAGAGGGGCAACAGCACCCCCAGGCAGAAACTCAGCAGACCGACCAGCCACCAGCCGAAGCTCATCAGCAGGCGCCCGCTACCGTGGGCATCCACCTGCTCGTACAGCCACATGTAGAGTTGCCCCGAGGCGTACCCCAGCGCCCAGGTCAGCAACAGATACAGCACCCCATAGCTCACCACAAGCGTTGCCGGCTGCCGGTAACCCGCCAGGCTGTGGCGCTCCATATAGGCATTGGCCAGCCAATAGACGCCCAGCCCGGCCATCAACAGATGGCTGAGCCAATAGGTGGCAACATAACGCAGCCAGAATGTCAGGTCGCTCGCCACATCGTTCATCAGCCAGCCGATCAGCGATATCAGCATGCTGACAACGCTCATCGCCAGGACCACGCCCACCAGATGCAGTGGCAGTACCGGCAATTGTCGTGAGGCCGATATCGGCACGAGCGGTTCGGGCGCGAAGGGGTTGGGTTCGGTCATGGGGCGATCCTTGTCGTAGATGTAGTCCCTGAGGGTTGCTGGGAGAATAACCGTCATCACGAGGGAAGAAAGTGCGAAAGCCTGTTTGCGTGCAGCTGTCGATGTAAGTGATCGGCTTTACATACCCTGATCGACATACCCTTTTTTCCAGAACCCATTTCCATACCTTTAAAATCAAGCACTTGGTTGAGGATGGGAAAAAGGGTGAAGCCGCCGCGGCTCGGGCTTTGGCCTTGAGAAACAATCACTTGCCCTCTATCTTC
>NZ_FNAE01000002.1:28479-630616 GCF_900101755.1 Ectopseudomonas alcaliphila
CGGCTTCACTGCCGAGTAGGCAGCTCAGAAAAGCAGATCAGCGACGACCCCATGACGCAGGCGCTTCACTGCCGAGTAGGCAGCCCAACACTTGGCACCCACAGCCAAAAGGACTTAACTGCAGGCACTGCCTCAGGAGCCTTTCATGGACGACATCAGCCCCTCCGACCTCAAGACCATCCTTCACTCAAAGCGCGCCAATCTGTACTACCTGCAGCACTGCCGGGTGCTGGTCAACGGCGGGCGGGTGGAGTATGTGACCGATGCAGGCAAGCAGTCGCTGTACTGGAACATTCCCATCGCCAACACCACCACCATCCTGCTCGGCACCGGCACTTCGATCACCCAGGCGGCGATGCGCGAGCTGGCCAAGGCCGGTGTACTGGTGGGCTTCTGTGGCGGTGGCGGTACGCCGCTGTTTTCAGCCAACGAGATGGATGTGGAAGTGGCCTGGTTCTCGCCGCAGAGTGAATACCGCCCCACCGAGTACCTGCAGAAGTGGGTGAAGTTCTGGTTCGATGACGACAAACGCCTGGAAGCGGCCAAGGCCTTCCAACTGGCGCGTCTGCAACGCATTCGCCGGAGTTGGCTGCACAGCCGACCACTCAAGGACGCCGGTTTTCAGGTCGATACCGCAGCCCTGGAGCACGCCCTCGACGCTTCGCAGCACGCTATCGTGGCGGCACCGGACAACACCTTCCTGCTCACCGAAGAAGCCCGCCTGAGCAAGCAGTTGTTCGCCCTGGCCGCCCGAGCCGTGAGTTACGGCGACTTCACCCGTGCCAAGAACGGCTCCGGCGGCGACCCGGCCAACCGTTTTCTCGACCACGGTAACTACCTGGCCTACGGCCTGGCCGCCAGCGCCACCTGGGTGCTCGGCATCCCTCATGGCCTGGCCGTGCTGCACGGCAAGACGCGGCGTGGCGGCCTGGTGTTCGACGTGGCCGATCTGGTGAAAGACGCCACCATTCTGCCGCAGGCCTTCGTCAGCGCCGTGCGCGGCGACGAGGAGCAGGAGTTTCGCCAGGCCTGTATCGAGAACCTGACCCGCAGCGAGTCGCTGGACTTCATGATCGACACCCTCAAGGCCGTGGCCGAACAGGTCGGCGCATGAACGTGCTGCTGATCGCCCAATGCGACAAACGGGCACTGGTGGAGAGCCGGCGCATCCTCGACCAGTTCGCCGAGCGACGGGGCGAGCGCACCTGGCAGACACCGATCACCCAGGCCGGGCTGGATACGCTGCGCAAGCTGCTGAAAAAGACTGCCCGACGCAACACCGCCGTGGCCTGTCACTGGATTCGCGGCAAGGACCACAGCGAACTGCTGTGGATAGTCGGCGATGCCAGCCGCTTCAACGTACAGGGCGCGGTGCCCACCAATACCACCCGCCGCGACGTGCTGCGCAAAAGTGATGAGAACGACTGGCACAGCGCCGAGGATCTTCGTCTGCTCAGCACCCTGGCCGCGCTGCTGCATGACCTGGGCAAAGCCAGTCTGGCATTCCAGAACCGCCTCAAACCCGGCGCGCCCATGGAGCGCAACCTGTACCGTCACGAATGGACATCATTGCGTCTGTTCCAGGCCTTTGTCGGCAACGACGACGACTCGGCATGGCTCGCACGCCTGGCCAACCCCAGCCCGCAGGATGACGCCACCTGGCTGAGCCGCCTGCAACGCGACGGCCTCGACCCCGACTGCGACAAACCCTTTCGCCACCTACCGCCCTTGGCCGCCGCACTGGCCTGGCTGGTACTGACCCATCATCGCCTACCCCTGATGCCGAGCGAGGACACGCGCCTGGGCAGCAAGATTCGCCATTTCCAGCTCGGCATGCTGAAGAACCTGCCAGGAGATATCGATGCCAGTTGGAACGAGCATTGTGCCACCCAGGACAGGGCACAGATCGAACCTTACTGGCACTTCCCACATGGCCTGCCAGTGACCACCGAGCGCTGGCGCAAACGGGCCAGCAAGCAGGCCCAACGCCTGCTCGCCCTGCTACCACGCCGCCCGCAGCAAGACTGGCTTGGCAGCCCCTATCTGATGCACCTGGCACGCCTGAACCTGATGCTCGCCGATCATCACTACTCCAGCCTCACCGGCCCGGGCCGGGTGCAGGGCGAGGCGGGCTATCCACTGTGGGCCAATACCGAGCGCAAAAGCGGCAAGTTCAACCAGGGCCTCGACGAACACCTGCTTGGGGTCGAGGCCAATGCCGGGCTGATCGGCCACCGCCTGGCCGACTTCGAGCGCAGCCTGCCACGCCTGAGCCGGCACAAGGGCCTGAAGAAGCGCAGCGGCAACGAACGCTTTCGCTGGCAGGACAAGGCCTTCGATCTGGCCGCTGGCATGCGCGAACAGGCTGCCCGGCACGGCGCCTTCATCGTCAACATGGCCTCCACCGGTTGCGGCAAGACCCTGGGCAATGCACGCATCATGTATGCCCTGAGCGACCCCGAGCGCGGCATGCGCTGTGCTTTCGCACTTGGCCTGCGCAGCCTGACCCTGCAAACCGGGCGCGCCTTCCGCCAACGCCTGCGCCTGGACGAGGACGACCTGGCCATCCGCGTCGGTGGCACGGCCAACAGCACGCTGTTCGAGCACCAGCAAGCCCTCGCCGAACGCAGTGGCTCAGCCTCCAGCCAGGCACTGTTCGAGGACGATGGCCATGTGCGCTTCGACGGTAATGTGGACGCCCACCCCCTGCTCAACAAAGTGATCCATGAACCCCAGGTGCGCGCCCTGCTGGTCGCGCCGGTACTGGTCTGCACCATCGACCACCTGACCCCGGCCACCGAAAGCCAGCGCGGCGGCCGGCAGATCGCCCCCATGCTGCGCCTGATGAGCGGCGACCTGGTACTCGACGAACCGGACGATTTCGACATCGCGGACCTGCCTGCCCTGGCGCGCCTAGTGCACTGGGCCGGGCTGCTCGGCAGCCGTGTTCTGCTGTCCTCAGCCACCTTGCCGCCCGCGCTGATCCAGGGGCTGTTCGAGGCCTATAGCGCCGGGCGCAGTGAATACCAACGCCATCGTGGCGAACGTCCCGGCGAGCTGCCGGCCATCGCATGTGCCTGGGTCGATGAACAGCGGCAAAGCCGCCTGGACTGTAGCGACAGCGCCAGTTTCAGCGCCGCCCACCTGGACTTTGCCCAGCGCCGCCACACCTGGCTCGCTGCACAGCCAGCGCGCCGCCATGCGCAACTGCAGCCCCTGCGCTTTGCCAGCCAACGCCCGGAGGAGATTCGCCTGGCCTTCGCCGAACAGATACTGACCGCCGCCCAAAGCCTGCACAATGCCAACGCTACAACCGATCCGCACAGCGGCAAGCGCGTGAGTTTCGGTCTGGTACGCATGGCCAATATCGAGCCCCTGTTCGATGTGGCGCTGGCCCTGTTTCGCCAGGGTGCCGCCGAGGGCATGCGCATCCACCTGTGCGTCTATCACTCGCAATTCCCGCTGCTGCTGCGCTCGGCCATCGAAAACCGGCTGGATACCACCCTGCAACGTGAACAGCCGGAAGCTGTATTCGCCCTGCCGGAAATCCGCCAGCGCCTGCGGCATTACGCCGAGCCAGAGCAACTCTTCATCGTGCTGGGCTCACCCGTGACCGAAGTGGGCCGCGACCATGATTACGACTGGGCCCTGGTCGAGCCCTCGTCCATGCGCTCGCTGATTCAGTTGGCAGGTCGCGTGCGGCGCCATCGCCCCGAGCCCTGGAGCGCAACCAATGTGCAGATATTCGACAGCAACCTGCGCCATGCCGAACGGCGCGACCAACCAGCCTTCTGCAAACCCGGTTTCGAGACGGAACATTCCTGGCGGCTGAACGCCCATCGCCTGGACAAGCTGCTGGAGGCCGAGCAGTACCAACAGATCGACGCCCGCCCGCGCATTCTCGAGCGCCCCGCGCCACTCGACGCCACGGGTAATCTGGTCGACCTGGAACACGCGCGCCTGCAAGGCTGGATGCTGCAACCCACCGAACCCGACCCGACCACGCTGTCTGAGCGCCAGCGGCGGCGGCAAAGCAGCCAGCCGCGCGAAATGAACGCCCATGACGGCTGGAGCCAGCCGCTGCTGCACCTCACTGCCTTGGCCCAGCAGCAGCAACCCTTTCGCCTCGACACTCAGCCAAGGATCGAGCTGATCTTGCTGCCGGACGACGATGGCGAGGATTATCAGTTGCACCGCATCGACCCCGGCCAGCGCCGCTACGAACAGATCTACGTGCTGGTGGAAAACAGCCTGCACCAGCGCATCGCCGACAGCGAACTGGCCGGCCCGCGCATCAGCCCCTGGGGCACAACCGACTACCTCAGCGCGCTGGATGAACTGGCGCAGGAGCTGGACATGAGCCTGGAGGGGTGCGCCAAACGCTTCGGGACCGTCAACCTGCCCGAGAGCGAGCGAGGCTGGCGCTTTCACCCCGCGCTGGGGTTTGCCAAGCGTCGGTGAAGCATATGCAGGGGCGTAGCCGACGCTTTTTTCATCCACCATTGGAAGCTATCTGGCGAGTGGCAGAGCCATGGTGGGCAAGCTGCCCGTTGCCCACCCTACGGCCTGCCTCGTTCGCGCTTATCACAGCGGAACGCGATTGAATCCGCGCCTACATCCTGCGTGGCGAGTCTAACTCTCGATCCGAAAATCCCCATGCAACGCCCGCCAATGCTCACGCAGGGCGGCCTTGTGCACATCCTGCATCGGGCTGTCGCGCAACGCGGCCGGCCATAGCTCGCGGGCTTTGCCGATGGCAGCTTTAAGGTTGTAGAGAATCGGCGACTCCGGCAGGTCCGCGCGGTTGGCCCAGCGGCGGAAGTGTTCGAGCGATACCGCATACCACTGCTTGGTCTGCGCCATATTCAGCGCGTAGTGCTGCTCAGCGTGGATATAGGCCTTGGTGAAGAGGATGTCATAGGCCGGCGACAGCACGGGTTTTACGCCATCGGGGTAGAGAATGCTCCAGTTCTTCAAATGCGCATCGCCGTTGCCCAGCAGGATATTGACCAACAGGCGCACGGCCATCTGCACCGCATCGCGCTGGCCGTTGTAAGTGTTCTGGTAGACCAGCCGAGCGATCTGTTCGTAACTGGCCTTCTGGTATTTCTCGGCGGCATAGCTGAACAACACCTGAGCGAAGTCCTCGGCATGCACGCGCCGCCCCTCGGCCCGGTCGAAACGCCGGATGGCGTAGGCATAGCCTTCGTCGGGCAGCTTGATCTCCGGCAGGCGCTCGAGCTTGTCCAGCTCCACCAGGCGGATCTCCGGGATGTCCACGCCGGCCAGCTCCGCCAGGCGCATGCTGGTGTACTCGTTCAGCGGTACATGGGCATGCACTGTAGAAGGCGTCTTGATGATCCAGTCACCGGGCGCCGCCGCATCCCCCAATTGGTAACGGCCATCGCGCTGGTGCATGGAAAACTTCATCTGCACCCCGGCCAGGGAAAAATGCGCCACCCGGTCCACGGCATCCACTGCCACCCGGTCGAGCCGTCCGTGGTCACCAAAGGCCGCATCCGGGATGGCCTCGGCAGCAACCGGTTCGGCGATTAGGGCGCCGGGCAGGTCGCCGCCCAGGTGTACCAACAGCGGAAACTCGTTGTGCTCATGGACCTTCAAGCGCTGGGCCAGCAGTTGGCGCAGGGCGCCTTCGGGCAGCAGGTTGCTCAGCAGTGGGTGCAACTGCATGTTGGTCGCCACCGGGAAACTCTTGCCAGCACGGGCCGCGAAGGTGGCCGGGTTGGCCAGTGACAGGGTCAGCGCGGGGCGGTTGGCATCCTCAACAAACGACGGCGCCAGCGACAACACCGTGCGGTTATGCGCATAGCCGGCCACGTAACCCACCAACTGCCCATGCAGCGTCAGCCTGAGTGCCGAAACCTGCTCGCCGGCCATCAGTCGTCACCCAGGTCTTGCCAAGGGTCTTCGATGGTTTCCTTGACGCCCGCGCCAGGCGCAGACGATGGCGAGCGGTCCATGGCGTAGTTCTGTTGCGCCTTGGCGGGGCCAGCCTCCAGTAATTGCTCGACCTGACGCGCCAGCTCCTTGGGGATCAGCATGAGAGTGGCGTCGAGCCCCTCGGCGATCTTGTCCAGGGTGGCCAGGCTGGGGTTGCCGTCTTTTTCGATCTTGCCGTACTGCTGGCGATTGAGCCCCACACGCAACGGCATGTCCGTGCCTTTCAGGCCGAGTTGAAGGCGTCGGCGTTTGATCTGGGTCAGCACTGTGCTGCGCATGGGCTACCTCACTCGCTCTATTCAGAGTGCAGCATATAAGGCTCTATTGGATAAAAAGAGCCTTATATGATGCAAATAAACCAATCCGAAGCTTATGTGCTTCATTAGTAAGTGAAGTTTATAAGCTTCACAAGCATTTATTTGCAGTATAAATGCTTCTTTTAAGAGCCAATGCAGCATAAAGGGCTCAAGCGGTCTGAGTCAGGCGGGCAGCCAAAATTAGTGGCAAAACAATGCTACTTTTCGTGTTGCCTCCCAGCACAAGGACACGCTGCTATGCACGACCCGTCCACACACCGACAAAGCGAAATCCGCAGCCTTATCCAAGGTTTTATCGCCGAACGCTTAGCCACCAAGCTCGAAGGCTTGGCCGACGATGACCCCAGGCACACCACCCTGCTTGCCCAATACGCACCGGCCACCTGGCTGGAAGAGGCCGCCCGCCGTGCCGGACAGATCCAGGCGGTGACCCATACGCTCAAGGCGATTCACCCGGACGCCAAGGGCACCAACCTCTACTGTTTACCACGCGCGCTGCCCCAGCATCAGTTGGTCGGCAGCCATTGCCTGGGCGACGACTTTGCCGGCGATGTGGTGGGCAATGCCGCCGCGCTGGATGTCTACAAGCTGCTCAAGCTGGAACACGACGGCCAGGCACTGCTCGACCTGCTGCTGGCCGCAGATGCCGACGCTATCGCCGCGCTGCATGACGATGCCGAACAGGCCCGGAGCCTGGCCGCCGCCTTTACCAGCATCACCCGCGCCCGCGACGGCCTGGCCTCCCACACCCACGGCAAGCAGTTGTACTGGCTGGTGGGCGATGATCCACGCAACGATGCGCACTTCCATCTGCTCGCGCCGCTGTATGCCAGCTCGCTGGCACACCGGACTTACCAGGGCATCCAGGCGGATCGCTTCGGCGAGCCGGCCAAGGAAGCGCGCCAGGCACGCCGCGACAAGCAGTTTCATCCTGGCGTGATCCACGAGTACCCCGACCTGGCGGTGCAGAAACTCGGTGGCACCAAACCGCAGAACATCTCCCAGCTCAACAGCGAGCGGCGTGGCGACAACTACCTGCTCGCCTCCCTGCCGCCAAACTGGCAGCAGCGCGACGTACGCCTGCCGATCCGCACCCGTGATGGCTCGATCTTCCCGGCCTTTGGCCAGCGCCCGGCGGTGGCCGAACTGGTGCGCAACCTTCGCGACTTCCTGCTCAGCGGCCCGCCACCGAATGTGCATACCCGCAACAGCCGCGATGAACTGCTCACCGAGCTGATCGACGAGCTGCTGCTGTATGCCGCCGAGCTATGGGCCTTCGAGCCCGGCTGGTCGACCAGGCCCGAGTGCAACCTCAACCGTGCCGAGCAGCTGTGGCTGGATTTTCGCCGCGCCGAGCACGACGCCATCTTCGCCAGCGAATGGCGACGCATGGAGTGGCTCGCGGAAATTCGCCAGCGGTTCGCCAACTGGCTCAATGCGCGGCTGGTCAGCAAACTCTCGGTCGGCGATGTGGAGAACAGTTACTGGGCCAAAAAAGCTGGCAGCAATGCCCTGTGGCTCGACCTCGACTGGCTGAACCGGGCCTGGGTCGAACAATTCGAGCGCGAGCAACGCGACCTGGAGGCCGAACATGAGTGAACTGCCCGCCTCCAACGGCTTGTTGATCGTCCCCCACCTGCGGGTGCAAAACGCCAACGCCATCTCCAGCCCACTGACCTGGGGCTTCCCCGCCATCAGCGCTTTCATCGGCCTGATGCAGGCCGTCGAGCGCAAGTTCGAGGGTCGCTTCGCCCTGATGTTCGACAGCGTCGCGGTGGTCTGCCACAACCATGAGGCCCAGGTCACCGGGGGCTATCAACGCGCCTTCCGCCTGACCCGCAACCCGGTCAACGAGCGCGGTGAAACCGCCGCCATCGTCGAAGAGGGGCGTATCCACTTGGACATCACGCTGATCTTCGGCATCAGTGGCTATAGCGAAGACGGGCAGGACGACCCAGTGCAGGGCGATTGGCAACAGCGCCGGCAAATCGCCAGTGAGATCGCCGAACTGCTGGGCAGCATGCGTATCGCCGGCGGTAGCGTATTCCTCGATCCGCAGCACAAGCCGGTACTGGAGCCTTTGGCACAAGGCGAGGAGCGCAGCAAGCAGTTCCGCCGCCTGCGTCGCCGCTGGCTGCCGGGCTTCGCACTGGTCAGCCGCGACGACCTGCTACAGGCCCATCTGCAGCATCTGCGTGACGAAAATACTAACGCCAACCTGCTCGACGCCTGGCTTGATCTTTCACGCCTGAACCTCAGCGCCCAGGAAACCCGCCCGGCCAGCGAAACCCAGCCTGCCAAAGTGGAGTGGCGCGTCCAGCGTGTAATGCCTAACGGCTGGCTAGTACCGATCCCGGTCGGCTATGGCGCCCTCGGCCCGCTGCAAGCAGCCGGCAGCGTGGCCAACGCACGGGATGGGCAAACCCCGCTGCGTTTCGTCGAAAGCCTCTACTCCATCGGCCAATGGCTCAGCCCGCACCGACTGCGCGATGTCGATGACCTGCTCTGGTACGCCAGCGCCGATCCCGAGGCCGGCCTGTACCGCTGCCACAACCTCTACAGCCAAAACCTCTGCACTGATGACATGGAGTGACCATCATGACCACCGCCCCTCTGAAAACTGCTTCCGTCCTGGCCTTCGAGCGCAAGCTCGACCCTTCCGATGCGCTGTTTCATGCCGGTGACTGGCAGACGCGCGACAACTGGCAGCCGCTCGCCGTGCGGGAAAAATCCGTGCGCGGCACCATCTCCAACCGCCTCAAGGCCAAGGACCAGGACCCGGCCAAGCTCGATGCGAAAATAGAAGACCCCAACCTGCAGACCGTCGACGTCGCCGCCCTGCCGCATAACGCCGACACGCTACGCGTCAGCTTCACCCTGCGTGTACTCGGCGGCGCCGGCACCCCCTCGGCCTGCAACGATGCCAGCTACCGACAGAAGCTGCTGGACACCGTGCAGGGCTACGTCGCCAGCCACGGCTTCGCTGAACTGGCACGTCGCTACGCACACAACCTGGCCAATGGCCGCTTCCTCTGGCGCAACCGCATCGGCGCCGAACAGGTGGAGGTGCAGATCGCTCATCTGGTCGATGGCAAGGCCACCCAGCAGTGGAGCTTCGATGCCCTGGGCCTGTCCCTGCGCAACTTCGACGCCAACGGCCCGGTGGCCACGGCGCTGGACGAACTGGCCAGCCTGATCGCCGCAGGCCTGAGTGGCGAGCGTCACCTGCTGCTGGGCATCACCGCGTACGTGCGTATGGGCGCAGGCCAGGAGGTTTTCCCTTCCCAGGAGCTGATCCTCGACCGGGGCAAGGGCGACAAGAGCAAGACCCTGTACAACATCAACGGCGTCGCCGGCATGCATTCGCAAAAGCTCGGCAATGCCCTGCGCACCATCGACACCTGGTATCCGGACGCCGGCGAACTCGGCCCCATCGCCGTCGAACCCTACGGTTCGGTAACCACCGAAGGTCGTGCCTATCGCCAACCCAAGGCCAAGGCGGACTTCTACAACCTGCTGGACAACTGGCTGCTCAAGGACAAAGTGCCGAGCATCGGTGACCAGCACTTCGTCATGGCCACCCTGATTCGCGGTGGCGTCTTCGGTGAGGCGGGCTAGCCATGGACCACTACCTCGACCTGAAACTGCTTCCCGACCCGGAGTTTCCGGCCACGCAGTTGATGAGCGCACTGCTGGCCAAGCTGCACCGTGGCCTGCATGACCTGCGCCGTACCGATGTAGGCATCAGTTTCCCGGATGTGGAAAGCGCCAGCCACAGCCTCGGTGCCAGCCTGCGCCTGCATGGCAGTGCCGAGGCGCTGGATCGGCTGATGGCCCTGAACTGGCTCACTGGAATGCGCGACCACCTGACCCTGGGTGAACTGGCGCCGATCCCCGCGCAGGTGCGCTGGCGTTGTGTCAGCCGCGTGCAGGTGGACAGCAACCCGGAACGCGCCCGCCGCCGCCTGATCAAGCGTCACGGCATCAACGAGGCGGAGGCGCGCCAGCGCATCCCCGACAGCGCCGGCAAACGCTGCGACCTGCCCTACGTCACCTTGCGCAGTAAAGGCAGCGGCCACAGCTTCCGCCTGTTTATCCGCCACGGCCCGCTACTCGACGCCCCAACCCCCGGTACCTTCGGCGCCTACGGCCTCAGCGCCAAGGCCAGCGTCCCCTGGTTCTGACCCTTTTTTCGGGATAAAGAAAGACTCTTTAAAAATCAATAGCTTAAAAAATTGCTCAAAAAGAGGGTCAATCGCAGTAAAAAGCCAAACCCGCTTTGCCGAGCAAGGTGTTACGGCTTTATGGTTCTACTTCACTGCCGTATAGGCAGCTCAGAAAACTTGGAGAGCGCCGCGCCGCCGCTTGAGTTCCTTCACTGCCGTATAGGCAGCTCAGAAAATCCCGCGCGGGCACTCGCTTTTGATGTAGCTCTTCACTGCCGTATAGGCAGCTCAGAAAAACAAAAGCATTGATGTTAGCCGCGACCTCAACTTCACTGCCGTATAGGCAGCTCAGAAAACTGGAAAAGGTCTAGGGCTGCGCTCATGAGGCTTCACTGCCGTATAGGCAGCTCAGAAAGCCATCGCCGCCTGCCGAGCGCTGGGCATCGACTTCACTGCCGTATAGGCAGCTCAGAAATGATAGCTGACCCACCCACCGTCGCTGTTGCGCTTCACTGCCGTATAGGCAGCTCAGAAATCAACTGGAGAAAGACACCTGGCCGACGCAGGCTTCACTGCCGTATAGGCAGCTCAGAAAAGCGCCCTGGAGGGCGAAGCTATGTCCACGGACTTCACTGCCGTATAGGCAGCTCAGAAAGAACTGGACCGATGCGCCTATCGGCAACACCACTTCACTGCCGTATAGGCAGCTCAGAAAGGCACGGTTGCGCGCCTTCTGATGCTCGTTCCCTTCACTGCCGTATAGGCAGCTCAGAAATCGATCTCGGCCTGCTGCGCGCGGTCGAGCTGCTTCACTGCCGTATAGGCAGCTCAGAAATACCCATCGCCCATCAGACGACGCAGGCGCTCCTTCACTGCCGTATAGGCAGCTCAGAAATCGATATGCTCGCCTGGTCAGAGTTGGGCGAGCTTCACTGCCGTATAGGCAGCTCAGAAAACTCCCATCGCTCGACTGGCAGGCGCCGCCTGCTTCACTGCCGTATAGGCAGCTCAGAAAACGCACACATAGCGAGGATTGATCATGTCCGACTTCACTGCCGTATAGGCAGCTCAGAAATTCTCCAGTGGCGCCACGATATGGCCGAGCCGCTTCACTGCCGTATAGGCAGCTCAGAAATCGGTGCACATGGTCATGTGCTCTACGCGGTCCTTCACTGCCGTATAGGCAGCTCAGAAAGAACAGCTCGTCGAGAGAGATGCGCTGCTCGATCTTCACTGCCGTATAGGCAGCTCAGAAAACTCGAAGAAGGTGACGCCACCCTAATACGCCCTTCACTGCCGTATAGGCAGCTCAGAAACCTTTGCCGGCGTCAGCCAGCAGACGTGGCAGCTTCACTGCCGCATAGGCAGCCCATGGCCGCCCCAACCGTTCGTGAACGGGTCGTGAAACCACGAAGAAATTCGCTCCTACAGCAACCACAGGCTCAGGCCAGGCTACGAAACATCACATGGCAATCGACCAGCCCATGGCGGGCATGGCGGTAGGCCTTGGGAAGGGTACCGACGATGGCGAAGCCGTGCTTCTGCCACAGCGCCACGGCAATGCCGTTGGTGGCCACCACGCGGTTGAACTGCATGGCGCTGAAACCCATCTCGCGCGCTACCTCCAGCGAATGGAGGCAGAGCCGGCTGGCGATGCCACGCCCGCGTGCGGCCGGCGCGGTCATGTAGCCGCAGTTGCATACATGATCGCCCGGCCCGGCCGCATTGGCCTTGATGTAGTAGGTGCCGAGAATCTGCCCGCCCTGCTCGGCAACGAAGGTGGCGCGCGGCAGCTCCACCCAGGTTTTCCAGGCCGTTTCACGATCCATGTTTGGGTCGAAGGCGTAGGTTTCCTGCGCCTGCACCACGTCACGGATGATCGGCCAGACCTGGTCGAAATCGGCCGCCTCGATGGTGCGAATGATCAGCTCATCGCTCATTGGTCGTAGCCTTCGGCCAGGTGCAGATCCTTGAGTTTCACGTAGTTGCCCGCCGTGTAACTGAAGAAGTTGCGCTCCTTGTCGGTCAACGGGCGCGCCTGTTTCACCGGGCTGCCGACGTACAGGTAGCCGCTTTCCAGGCGCTTGCCCGGTGGCACCAGGGAGCCGGCACCGATGATCACCTCGTCCTCGACCACCGCATCGTCCATGACGATGCTGCCCATGCCGACCAGAATACGGCTGCCCAGGGTGCAGCCATGCAGGGTGACCTTGTGCCCGACGGTCACCTCATCGCCGATGATCAGCGGATAGCCGTCCGGGTTGAACGGCCCGGCGTGGGTGATGTGCAGCACACTGCCGTCCTGCACGCTGGTACGCGCGCCGATGCGGATGCGGTGCATGTCGCCACGGATCACGGTCATCGGCCAGACCGAGCTGTCCTCGCCCAGTTCGACATCGCCGATGACCACGGCAGAAGCGTCGATGAATACGCGCTCGCCCAGTTGTGGAACGTGCTGCTGGTATTTGCGAATCGCCACGATAGAAGCTCCTGAGCTGCGGGAAAGCTTGATTGTAATTAAGATGCCCCCCATATCGACTGCAATGGCCCCGGGATTTTCCCGGCTTTTGCCTTCCTTCATTTGCCACAGGTGCCTCGTCGTGACCGCAAACAATCCCCTGCTGCAAGACTTCGACCTGCCGCCCTATTCGCAGATCAAACCGGAACACGTCGAGCCCGCCGTCGACCAGATCCTCGCCGACAGCCGCGCCGCCATCGCCAGACTGCTCGAACAGCAGCAGGCCAATCCGAGCTGGGATGGCCTGGTGCTGGCCCTGGACGAACTGGGCGCGCGCCTGGGCCGCTCCTGGAGCCCGGTGAGCCACCTCAACGCCGTGTGCAACAGCGCCGAGCTGCGCGCGGCCTACGAGGCCTGCCTGCCCAAGCTGTCGGAATACTGGACCGAGATGGGCCAGAACAAGCCGCTGTTCGAGGCCTACGATGCGCTGGCCAAGAGCCCGGCAGCCGCCAATTTCGACGTAGCGCAGAAGACCATCCTCGAACACGCCCTGCGTGATTTCCGCCTGAGCGGTATCGACCTGCCTGCCGAGCAGCAGAAGCGCTACGGCGAGATCCAGATGCGCCTGTCCGAGCTGACCAGCAAGTTCTCCAACCAGCTGCTCGACGCCACCCAGGCCTGGACCAAGAACGTCACCGACGAAGCCGTGCTGAGCGGCCTGACCGACTCGGCCAAGGCGCAGATGCAGCAGGCCGCCGAGGCCAAGGGCCTGGACGGCTGGCTGATCACCCTGGAATTCCCCAGCTACTACGCGGTGATGACCTACGCCGACGACCGCGCTCTGCGCGAAGAGGTGTACACCGCCTACTGCACGCGCGCCTCCGACCAGGGGCCGAACGCCGGGCAGAACGACAACGGCCCGCTGATGGCCGAGATTCTCGACCTGCGCCAGGAGCTGGCGCGCCTGCTCGGTTTCGCCCATTACAGCGAGCTGAGCCTGGCCAGCAAGATGGCCGAGAACACCGACCAGGTGCTGAGTTTCCTGCGTGACCTGGCGGTGCGCAGCAAACCGTTCGCCGAGCAGGATCTGGCCGAACTCAAGGCCTTCGCCGCCGAGCAGGGGCTGGATGATCTGCAAAGCTGGGACGTCGGCTACTACAGCGAGCGCCTGCGTCAGCAGCGCTACAGCATCGCCCAGGAAGAAGTGCGCGCCTGGTTCCCGGTGGACAAGGTGCTGACCGGCCTGTTCGCCATCGTGCAGAAGCTCTACGGCATCGAGATCCGCGAGCTGCAAGACTTCGACACCTGGCACCCGGATGTGCGCCTGTTCGAGATTCAGGAGAACGGCCAGCACGTCGGCCGCTTCTTCTTCGACCTCTATGCCCGCGCCAACAAGCGCGGCGGCGCCTGGATGGACGGCGCCCGCGACAAGCGCCGCGACGCCCAGGGCAAGCTGATCCCCCCGGTGGCCAACCTGGTGTGCAACTTCACCCCGCCGGTCGGCGGCAAACCGGCGCTGCTGACCCACGACGAGGTCACCACGCTGTTCCACGAATTCGGCCACGGCCTGCACCACCTGCTGACCCGCGTCGAGCACGCCGGCGCCTCGGGCATCAACGGCGTGGCCTGGGATGCAGTCGAGCTGCCGAGCCAGTTCATGGAGAACTGGTGCTGGGAGCCGGAAGGCCTGGCGCTGATCTCCGGCCATTACCAGACCGGCGAGGCGCTGCCGCAGGCCATGCTGGACAAGATGCTGGCGGCGAAGAACTTCCAGTCCGGCCTGATGATGGTGCGCCAGCTGGAGTTCTCGCTGTTCGACTTCGAGTTGCACGCTACCCACGGTGACGGTCGCAGCGTGCTGGACGTGATCGAAGGCGTGCGTCGCGAAGTCTCGGTGCTGCGTCCGCCGGCCTACAACCGCTTCGCCAACGGCTTCGCGCACATCTTCGCGGGCGGCTATGCGGCCGGTTACTACAGCTACAAGTGGGCCGAGGTGCTCAGCGCCGACGCCTTCTCGAAGTTCGAGGAAGAAGGCGTGTTCAACGCCGAGACCGGCCGCGCCTTCCGCGAAGCGATCCTCGCCCGTGGCGGTTCGCAGGAGCCGATGGTGCTGTTCGTCGACTTCCGTGGCCGTGAGCCAAGCATCGATGCGCTGCTGCGCCACCTCGGCCTGAGCCAGGAGGCCGCATGAGCGATGCGCCTGTGAACAGCACCCCGAAACGCTTCATCGCCGGCGCCGTGTGCCCGGCGTGCAGCGAAACCGACAGCATCAAGATGTGGAACGTCGACGGCGTGCCGCATCGCGAATGCGTCCGTTGCGGCTATGCCGACACCCTCGACGCGCGCGGCAACTCGGTACCCAAGGAGATCCCCACACGGGTCAATGTCAGTGGTCTTAAACCCAAGGCGGCCGACCCCAATGTGCAGGCCGTGCAGTTCTTCCCCAACCCGAAGCTGAAAAAGCCGAAGGAATAACGTGTAGCCCGGATGCAATACGGGGAATGCCTGGCACACTGCCCCGGATTGCATCCGGGCTACGCAACGGCCGCACGATAGGCTACTCGCGAAAGAACTCACCCGGCGTCGCGCCGAACTGGCGGCGAAAAGCGGCGATAAAAGCCGATAGCGAGTCATAGCCGCAGGCCAGCGCCACGTCGGTGACGCGTTCGCCCTGCTCCAGTGGGGCCAGCGCATCGAGCAGGCGTTGTCGCTGGCGCCAGACGCGGAAACTCAGGCCCGTCTCACGCAGGAACAGCCGGCTCAGGGTCTTTTCCGAGACGCCCAGGCGCCCGCCCCATTCGCCCAGGCCAAGCTGGCGCAGCGTCGCATCCTCCAGCCCCTGGCACACCTCGCGCAGCCGCGCGTCCTGTGGCAGCGGCAGCATCAACTCGACGTCTGGTGCAGCCCGCAGTTCGTCCAGCAACACCGCCGCCAATCTCCCCGGCGCGCCCTGCTCGTCGTATTCGGCCGGCAGCGCGCTGAAACCACGAATCAGCTCGCGCAGCAACGGGCTGACCGCCAGCACCCGGCACTCGTCTGGCCCCCAGGGCACCGCACTGCCGTCGATGTACAAACTGCGCATCTCGGTGCGTGGCGAGCTGAATACCTGATGCTCGACACCCGCCGGCACCCACACCGCCCGCTGCGGCGGAGCGACGAAGCGGGCGCCAGCCGTCTGCACCTCGAGCACCCCGGCGATGGCGTACGACAGCTGCACCCAGGGGTGGGTATGGCGGAAGGTCAGGGCGCGGTTGGTCAGCGATTCGGTGCGGCCATAGAGCGGCCGGGGCAGGCGCGGCAACTCGGGCAGGCTGCGATGCAGGGTGGCAGGATGTCTGTTTGGCGACACTTGCTGGCTCTTTGGCGTTAGCCGGAAATTTTCGACGACGATAGTCTGGCGCCCTCCTGTATCGCAAGTCCGAGATTTGCCATGTTCCTGCGCCGCCTGCTGCCCGACAATTTCACCCTGACCCTGCTCGCCGTTGTGCTCGCGGCCACGCTGCTGCCCGCCAGCGGTCAGATCGCGACGGTCTTCGAGTGGATCACCAACCTGGCCATCGCCCTGCTGTTCTTCATGCACGGCGCCAAGTTGTCGCGCCAGGCGATACTCGCCGGCGCCGGGCACTGGCGTCTGCACCTGCTGGTGTTCGCCTGCACCTTCATTCTCTTCCCGCTGCTCGGCCTGGCGCTCAAGCCGGCGCTGCAGCCTTTGCTGGGCACGGAGCTGTATCTGGGCATGCTCTATCTCTGCGCCCTGCCGGCCACCGTGCAATCGGCCATCGCCTTCACCTCGCTGGCGCGCGGCAATATCCCGGCGGCTATCTGCAGCGCGGCGGCCTCCAGCCTGCTCGGTATCTTCGTCACCCCACTCCTGGTCGCCTTGCTGATGGGCGTGCAGGGCGACAACGGCTCGACCCTCGATGCTATCGGCAAGATCAGCCTGCAACTGCTGCTGCCGTTCGTGCTCGGCCAGATCGCCCAGCGCTGGATCGGCGGCTGGGTCAACCAGAACAAGAGCTGGCTGAAATACGTCGACCAGAGTTCGATCCTGCTGGTGGTCTACACCGCCTTCAGCGCCGCGGTGATTGGCGGCCTGTGGCAGCAGGTGCCGCTGACCACCCTACTGGCAGTGACCTTTGCCTGCTGCGTACTGCTGGCCCTGGCTCTGGTGCTGACCCACCTGCTGGGCAAATGGCTGGGTTTCAGCCTGGAAGACCGCATCACCATCCTCTTCTGCGGCTCGAAGAAGAGCCTGGCCACCGGCGTGCCCATGGCCCAGGTGCTGTTCGCCGGCAGCGCCATCGGCGTGCTGATCCTGCCGCTGATGCTGTTCCACCAGATCCAGCTGATGGTCTGCGCGGTGCTGGCGCAGCGTTACGCCAAGCGCGAGGAAACACCGCAGATCGCGGCCGTTTGATCGGCGCCGCGACAGAAGGGACTTGCTCAGGCCCCAGATAACTGTATTTTTATACAGTATATTTGGAGTCCGAGCATGTCCTTCAGCCTGCCGCCACGTGGCCGTGGCACCGCCAGCAACCCGCACAACCGCTATGCGCCGACCCGTTCGGAGCAGGAAGACGACGGCTGGTATCAGGACGAGACCCCACTGAGCCGCGCCACCGAAGTGCGCAAGGAGCAGGCGAAGACGGCGATCACCCGCAACAACTCACCGGATGTCGGCTTCGACCGTTCGGTGAACCCCTACCGTGGCTGTGAGCACGGCTGCATTTATTGTTTCGCCAGGCCAACTCACGCTTACTGGGACATGTCGCCGGGCATCGACTTCGAAACCCGCCTGATCGCCAAGACCAACCTGGCCGAGCGCCTCGAAGAGCAGCTGCAGAAGCCCGGCTACATGCCGCAGCCCATCGCCCTTGGCATCAACACCGACGCCTACCAGCCCATCGAACGCGAACAGCGCCTGACCCGCCAGGCCCTGGAAATCCTGCTGCGCTACAAGCACCCGCTGCACATCATCACCAAGGGCTCGCTGATCCTGCGTGACCTCGACCTGCTCAGCGAGCTGGCCAGGCACAACCTGGTCAGCGTGGCCTTCAGCCTGACCACCCTGGATGACGAACTGAAACGCATCATGGAGCCGCGCACTGCCGCCCCAGCGGCGCGCCTGCGTGCCATGCGCACCCTGCACGAAGCGGGTGTACCGGTCAGCGCCATCTGCGCGCCGATGATTCCGCAGATCAACGACATGGAGCTGGAAGCGCTACTGGAAGCTGCCCGTGACGCCGGCGCCCGTTCGGCCGGCTACGTGCTGCTGCGCCTGCCACTGGAGATCGCCGGATTGTTCGAGGAATGGCTGCAGGTGCACTTTCCGGATCGCGCCGCCCATGTGATGAGCCTGATTCGCCAGAGTCGTGGCGGCAAGAACTACGACAGCCGCTTCGGCAGCCGCATGCGTGGCGAGGGCCAGTTCGCCGATCTGCTGGAGCAGCGCTTTCGCCTGGCGCGGCGCAAGCTCGGCCTGGATCAGCGCGGTAGCGTGGTGCTGGACTGTTCGCAGTTCTGCCCGCCGGGTGCGCAATTGAGCCTGCTCTGACTTGGCAGCACGTCTCGATATGTTAAAACGGGGGCGACCCGAGGCATTGACCGACGACGACCATGACCCGCACATCCCGCGTAGCCGACCCGTCCTACGAACTGATGGACGACCATGAAGGCCATTCGCTGATCTACCGCCAGCACGGCTTTCCCTCGCCGCTGGTGCGCTGGCACTTCCACAAGGAATACGAGCTGCACCTGATCGTCGCCAGCTCCGGCAAGGTATTCATCGGCGACTACATCGGCAATTTCTCCCCCTATACCCTGTTCCTCACCGGCCCCGGCCTGCCGCACAACTGGATCAGCCAGGTCGAGGACGGCGAGGTGGTGGAAACCCGCGACATGCTGGTCAACTTCACCGATGAAGTACTGGAGAGCGGCACCGCGGTGTTCGCAGAGCTGAAGAGCCTGCAGCCGTTGCTGGCCCGCGCGCAGTTCGGCATCGAGTTCCGCGACCCGCAACTGATTCGCGAAGCCGGCGTACTGATGGGCAAGATCGCCAGTAGCCGCGGCATCACCCGCCTGGGCCATTTCTTCATCCTCATGGAGCTGCTCGCTGGCAGCGAGGATTACCAGTTGCTCTCGGCCGTGACCTCTTCGGAGCTGGGCGACGAGCAACATGTCGAGCGCATCAACCGGGCGGTGGACTACATCTTCCAGCACTACGCGCAGGGCATCAGCCAGGAGGAAGTCGCCGAGCACCTGGGCATGACCACCACCTACTTTTCGCGCTTCTTCAAGCAGGCCACCGGACGTGGTTTCGTCGAGTTCGTCAATCGCCTGCGGGTGAGCAAATCCTGCGAGCTGCTGAGCAAGAGCGACAAGCCGGTGACCGACGTGTGCTTCGAGTCCGGCTTCAGCAACATTTCCAACTTCAACCGCCGTTTCCAGCAGCTCAAGGGCATGACCCCCTCGGGTTATCGCAAGCTGGCGGTGCAGCGCCTGACCGAGCAAAACCTGTACTGAATCAGCAGCCACCCTCTACCCCGACCTCCTCTACACCCCTGATGCCAGAGAGCTACACCCCTTGCCGCGCCGGTTTCTCGCTGCACAGGCAGTGCAAAAAAGTATCGATCACTGTGCGCTCAAGGATTTGTTCGTGCAGGCCTGCGGGGGTGTAATCCGGCCCGAGCTAAACAAAAACAATAACGTTCTTCCGCAGCCGTACAGGCGCGGGAGAGGAGTTCACAACCATGAACAACTCGATCAAAGCCCTCGTTGCAGCCTCTTGCCTGTCTCTCACCGTGGTCGCCCAGGGCGCCGAAACCCTGACCATCGCCACGGTCAACAACAGCGACATGATCCGCATGCAGCGGCTCGCCAAGACTTTCGAAGAACAGAACCCCGACATCCGCCTGAAGTGGGTGGTGCTCGAGGAGAACGTGCTGCGCCAGCGCCTGACCACCGATATCGCCACCCAGGGCGGCCAGTTCGACGTGCTCACCATCGGCATGTACGAAGCGGCGCTGTGGGGCGAGAAGGGCTGGCTGGAGCCGATGACCGAACTGCCGGCCGACTATGACCTCGACGACGTCTTCCCTTCGGTACGCGAAGGCCTGTCCGTCAAGGGCACGCTGTACGCCCTGCCGTTCTATGCCGAAGCCTCGATCACCTATTACCGCAAGGATCTGTTCGAGCAGGCCGGTCTGGAAATGCCCGAGCAACCGACCTGGGAGCAGATGGCCGAATTCGCCGGCAAGCTGCACCAGCCGGACAAGGGCCAGTACGGCCTGTGCCTGCGCGGCAAGGCCGGCTGGGGCGAGAACATGGCGCTGATCACCACCCTGGCCAACGCCCATGGCGCGCGCTGGTTCGATGAGCAGTGGCAGCCGGAATTCACCGGCAGCGAGTGGCAGAACGCGCTGAACTTCTACGTCGACAACATGAAGAAATACGGCCCGCCCGGCGCCTCCAGCAACGGTTTCAATGAGAACCTGGCGCTGTTCAACAGCGGCAAGTGCGCGCTGTGGGTCGATGCCAGCGTCGCCGGCTCCTTCGTCACCGATACCTCGCAAAGCAAGGTCGCCGATGCCGTCGGCTTCACCTTCGCGCCGACCCAGGTCACCGACAAGGGCGCCTCCTGGCTGTACTCCTGGGCCCTGGCGATTCCCACCAGCTCCAAGGCCAAGGACGCCGCCAAGACTTTCAGCGCCTGGGCCACCTCCAAGGCCTATGCCGAACTGGTCGCCGAGAAGGATGGCGTGGCCAACGTGCCGCCGGGCACCCGCGCCTCGACCTACAGCGAGGCCTACATGCAGGCCGCGCCGTTCGCCAAGGTCACCCTGGATTCGCTGAAGAAGGCCGACCCGACCGACCCCAGCGCCAAGCCGGTGCCTTACGTGGGCATCCAGCTGGTGACCATCCCCGAGTTCCAGGCCATCGGCACCAGCGTCGGCAAGCTGTTCACCGCTGCCCTGACCGGGCAGATGCAACCGCAGCAGGCCCTGCAGGCCGCACAGCAGAGCACCGAGCGGGAAATGAAGCGCGCCGGGTATCCGAAGTAGCCATTTTGTAGGGTGGGCCGGGCGGCGTTCCGCTTCAGCCCACCAGGGTTTTCACCGTGAGTTCGTGGTGGGCTGAAGCCCACCCTACGGGCTAAAGCGGAACGCCACCCCCCATTCGCCCTCGGAGGCATGATGAATTCTCCGGCCATCGATACCCCCGCCGCACAGGCCAGCACACCGGCACCGCGTAAATCGCGGCGCCTGGCACCCGGCTGGTTTCTGGTCAGCCCTTCGGTGGCCCTGCTGCTGATCTGGATGATCGTGCCGCTGGGCATGACCGTCTATTTCTCGCTGATCCGTTACAACCTGCTGTACCCCGGCGAAAACGATTTCGTCGGCCTGGAGAACTTCGAATACTTCGTCACCGACGCTGCTTTCCTCTCCGGCGCCGGCAATACCGTATTGCTGGTGGGCAGCGTGCTGCTGATCAGCGTGGTGTTCGGCGTGCTGATCTCCGCGTTGCTGGAGGCCAACGAGTTCTTCGGCCGTGGCATCGTGCGGGTGCTGCTGATCTCGCCGTTCTTCATCATGCCCACGGTCAGCGCGCTGCTGTGGAAGAACCTGATCTTCCATCCGGTATCGGGGATTCTCGCCGCCATCTGGCAGTTCTTCGGCGCGCAGCCGGTGGACTGGCTGGCGCACCACCCGCTGTTCTCGATCATCATGATCGTGTCCTGGCAGTGGCTGCCGTTCGCCATCCTGATCCTGATGACCGCCATGCAGTCGCTGGATCAGGAGCAGAAGGAAGCCGCACGCCTGGACGGCGCCGGCCCCATCGCCATCTTCTGGCACCTCACTCTGCCGCACCTGGCCCGGCCGATCGCCGTGGTGGTGATGATCGAGACCATCTTCCTGCTCTCGGTATTCGCCGAGATCTACACCACCACCAGCGGCGGTCCCGGCTACGAGTCGACCAACCTCGCCTACCTGATCTACACCCAGGCGCTGCTGCAGTTCGACGTCGGCATGGCCTCGGCCGGCGGGCTGATCGCGGTGGTGATCGCCAACATCGCCGCCATCGTGCTGATCCGCATGATCGGCAAGAACCTGACCGATAAACAGTGAGGGCGCCGACATGCTGACACTCAAACAGTCCCGTCGCCTGCAAAGCCTGTTCATCGGCACGCTGGCCTGGGCGATTGCCGCGGTGATCTTCTTCCCGATCTTCTGGATGGTGCTGACCAGCCTGAAGACCGAGATCGACGCCTTCGCCACGCCGCCGCAGTTCATCTTCACCCCGACGCTGGAGAACTACCTGCACATCAACGAGCGCAGCGACTACTTCGCCTTCGCCTGGAACTCGGTGCTGATCTCCCTCTCGGCGACGCTGCTGTGCATGCTTCTGGCGGTGCCGGCCGCCTACTCCATGGCCTTCTTCGAAACGCGCCACACCAAGCGCACGCTGCTGTGGATGCTATCGACCAAGATGCTGCCGCCGGTTGGCGTGCTGGTGCCGATCTACCTGCTGGCCAAGCAGTTCGGCCTGCTCGACTCGCGCGTGGCGCTGATCATCATCTACACCCTGATCAACCTGCCGATCATCGTGTGGATGGTGTACACCTACTTCAAGGACATCCCCGTGGACATCCTCGAAGCGGCGCGCCTGGATGGCGCCACCACCTGGCAGGAGATCGTCCGCGTGCTGCTGCCGATCGCTCGCGGCGGCCTGGCCTCGACCATGTTGCTGTCGCTGATCCTGTGCTGGAACGAAGCGTTCTGGTCGCTCAACCTGACCAGCTCCGCCGCCGCCCCGCTGACCGCCCTGGTCGCCTCCTACTCCAGCCCCGAGGGCCTGTTCTGGGCCAAGCTCTCCGCCGTTTCGACCCTGGCCTGCGCGCCCATCCTGATCGTCGGCTGGATCAGCCAAAAACAACTTGTACGCGGCCTGTCCTTCGGCGCGGTGAAATAACGGGAGACCTTCCATATGGCTGATCTGAAGATCCGCAATCTGCAAAAAGGCTTCGACGGCACGGCAATCATCCAGGGCGTCGACCTGGACATCCACGACCGCGAGTTCGTGGTCTTCGTTGGCCCCTCGGGCTGCGGCAAGTCCACCCTGCTGCGCCTGATCGCCGGGCTCGAGGAAGTCAGCAGCGGCCATATCGAACTCGATGGCCAGGACATCACCGACATGGCTCCGGCGCGCCGCGACCTGGCCATGGTGTTCCAGACCTATGCGTTGTACCCACACATGACCGTGCGCAAGAACCTGTCCTTCGCCCTCGACCTGGCCCGGGTGGGCAAGCAGGAGATCGAAGCCAAGGTCGCCAACGCCGCGCGCATCCTGCAGCTGGAGGCGCTGCTCGAACGCAAACCCAAGCAGCTATCCGGCGGCCAGCGCCAGCGCGTGGCCATCGGCCGCGCCATCGTGCGCAACCCGAAGATCTTTCTGTTCGACGAGCCATTGTCCAACCTCGACGCCGCCCTGCGCGTGCAGACCCGCCTGGAGCTGGCGCGGCTGCACAAGGACCTGCAGGCGACCATGATCTACGTGACCCACGACCAGGTCGAAGCCATGACCCTGGCCGACAAGGTGGTGGTGCTCAATGGCGGTCGCGTCGAGCAGGTCGGTTCGCCGCTGGAGCTGTACCACCACCCGGCCAACCTGTTCGTCGCCGGCTTTCTTGGCACGCCGAAGATGGGCTTTCTGCGCGGCACCCTGAACAGCGTCGGGGCCGACAGCTGCGACGTGCAGTTGGAGTGCGGCACGCACCTGACGCTGCCGCTGTCCGCCGCCGGCCTCAGTGTCGGCAGCAGCGTGACCCTGGGCGTGCGCCCGGAACACCTCAACGTGGTCAGCACCGGCGCGGGCCGCATGCAGGTGACCGCCGACGTCAGCGAGCGCCTGGGCAGCGACACCTTCTGCCACGTGCGCTGCACCTCGGGCGAGATGCTCACGGTGCGCGTACGCGGCGACTTCGCGCCGCGTTATGGCGATGCCCTGACGCTGGATTTCGACACGGCGCACTGCCACCTCTTCGACGCCGATGGCCAGGCCGTCGCCAAACCACTGCAGCAGGCTGCCTGACGCCGCTCCATACGGGATGTTCCAGATGAAACTCAATCGCCAGCAGCTTTCCCGGCTTGGCGGCGCCGTCGCGCTGCCCGGCTACACCGCCGACATGATTCGCACCGGCATCGCCCATTTCGGCGTCGGCGGCTTTCACCGCGCCCACCAGGCAGTTTACACAGACGCCCTGATGAACCAGGGCCTGGCGCTGGACTGGGCTATCTGCGGGGTCGGCGTGCGCAGTGAGGACCGCGCCATGCGCGATGCCCTGGCCAGCCAGGATTACCTCTACACCCTGGTCGAGCTGGGCGACGAGCCGAACCTGCCGGTGCGGGTGATCGGTGCGATCAACGACATGCTGCTGGCCGAAGAGTCACCGCAAGCGCTGATCGACAAACTGGCCGACCCGGCGATTCGTATCGTCTCACTGACCATCACCGAGGGCGGTTACTGCATCGACGACAGCACCGGCGAATTTCTCGCCGAGCTACCCGCTATCGCCCACGACCTGCGCCACCCCGAATCACCGCAGAGCGTGTTCGGCTTTCTCTGCGCCGCCCTGGCCAAACGTCGCGCCGCCGGCATTCCGGCCTTCACCCTGATGTCCTGCGATAACCTGCCACACAACGGCGATGTCACGCGCAAGGCGCTGCTGGCCTTCGCCCACCTAGCCGACCATGAGCTGGCCAGCTGGATCGACCATCACGTGAGCTTTCCCAATGCCATGGTCGACCGCATCACGCCGATGACCAGCGCCGCCCATCGCCAGCAACTGGCCGAGCAGCATGGCGTCGACGACGCCTGGCCGGTGGTCTGCGAGCCCTTCGTGCAATGGGTGCTGGAGGACAAGTTCGTCAGCGGCCGCCCGGCCTGGGAAGAGGTCGGCGTGCAGTTCACCGACGATGTCACGCCCTATGAGGAGATGAAGATCAAGCTGCTCAATGGCAGCCACCTGGCGCTGACCTACCTGGGCTTTCTCAAGGGCTATCGCTTCGTCCACGAGACCCTGAACGATCCGCTGCTGCGCCGCTACGTGCGCGCATTCATGGATCTGGACGTGACCCCGCAGCTGGCGCCGGTGCCGGGCATCGACCTGAACACCTACAAGGACACGCTGATCGAGCGCTTCTCCAACCAGGCCATCGCCGACCAGCTCGAACGCGTCTGCTCGGATGGCTCGTCGAAGTTTCCCAAGTTCATCGTGCCGACCCTCAACCGCCTGATCGAGGACGGTCGGCCGCTGGAGCGCGCGGCACTGGTGGTCGCGGCCTGGGCGCTGTACCTCAAGGGTGTCGACGAGAACGGCACGCGCTATCGTATTCCCGATCCGCGCGCCGAGTTCTGCCAGGCGCTGGTGGCCGACGACGACCAGGTACGCGAGCGGGTACTGGGCGTCGAGGCGATCTTCGGCACGGCGATCCCGCAGTCGGCAGCGTTCGTCGCCGCCTTCGAGCTGTGTTACGACAGCCTGCGCAAGCTCGGCGTAACCCGCACCCTGCAGACCCTGCTGGGCGACTGAGCCATGTACCTCGGTATCGACTGCGGCACCCAGGGCACCAAGGCGCTAATACTGGATGCAGGCAGCGGCCAAGTGCTCGGCGCCGGCAGCGCCAGCCACACCCTGCAGAGCGCTGCCAACGGCCGCCGCGAACAGCAGCCACAGCAATGGCTGGACGCCTTCGCGCAGGCGACCCGCCAGGCGCTGACAGCCGCGGGAATCAGCGGCGAGCGGATTCTCGGTATCGGCGTATCCGGCCAGCAGCATGGTCTGGTGCTGCTCGATGAACAGGGCGCGGTGCTGCGCCCGGCCAAGCTCTGGTGCGACACCGAGTCGACCCCGGAGAACCAGCGCCTGCTCGATCATCTCGGCGGCGAGGCCGGTTCGCTGCAGCGCCTGGGGCTGGCCATCGCGCCGGGTTACACGGTATCCAAACTGCTCTGGACCCGGGAGCAGCACCCCGATGTCTTCTCCCGCATCGCCCATATCCTGCTGCCCCACGACTACCTCAACCACTGGCTTACCGGGCGTGCCTGCAGCGAGTACGGCGACGCCTCCGGCTCGGGTTATTTCAACGTGCGCACGCGCAGCTGGGATCGCGAACTGCTGAATTTCATCGACCCCAGCGGGCGCCTTTGCAACGCGCTGCCAGAGCTGATCGAGTCGGATCAGCCGGTAGGCCGCATCCGCCCACAGATCGCCGGGCAACTGGGCCTGAACCCGGATGCCGTGGTGTCCAGCGGCGGCGGCGACAACATGATGGGCGCCATCGGTACCGGCAATATCTGCCCCGGCGCGATCACCATGAGCCTGGGCACCTCCGGCACGCTCTACGCCTACAGCGATCAGCCGATGGTCAGCCCGCATGCGCAGGTGGCGACCTTCTGCTCGTCATCCGGCGGCTGGCTGCCGCTGATCTGCACCATGAACCTGACCAGCGCCACGGGGCTGATCCAGCAACTGCTGGAGCTGGACATCCAGGCCTTCGGCGCTCTGGTCGAGCAATCGCCCATCGGCGCCGGGGGCCTGCTCATGCTGCCGTTCTTCAATGGCGAACGGGTGCCGGCCCTGCCCCGCTCGCGCGCCAGCCTGCAGGGCATGGACAGCGACAACCTGACCCGCGCCAATCTGTGTCGAGCAGTGGTCGAGGGCACCAGTTTCGGCCTGCGCTACGGCCTCGACCTGCTGCGCGCCAGCGGTCTGCAGAGCCAGACCATCCGCCTGATCGGCGGCGCGGCGAAGAGCCCGGTGTGGCGCCAGGTGATCGCCGACATCATGGGCACACCACTGGTCTGCCCGCAGCACACCGAAGCCGCCGCGCTGGGCGCCGCGATCCAGGCCGCCTGGTGCCTGAGCCCGGGCACACCGAGCCAGGCGCAACTGGCCGCGCTGTGCGAGCGCTGCGTGCAGCTCGATGCCAGCACGCAAACCCGGCCCGACCCGGCGCGCACGGCGCAGTACGAAGAGGTCTATCAACGCTACCGCGAGCAGGTCAGCCGGCTTGCCGAGAGCAAACCGGCGTGAGAGCGCCACGACTCTAGACGGAGAGGCATATGTACCTGGTCTGTGGCGAAGCGCTGTTCGATGTGTTCATCCAGAGCGACGGTGGGCGTGGCAATGAGCTGGCCTTCAAGGCCATTGCCGGCGGCTCGCCGTTCAACGTGGCGCTAGGCCTGCGCCGCATGGGCGCCGACTCGGCGCTGTTCACCGGGATTTCCTCGGACAGCCTGGGCCAACGCCTGCGCCAGGTGCTGCGCGACGAGGGCGTGAACGATGCCTACCTGATCGCCAGTGATGCGCCGACCACCCTGGCGATGGTCGGCCTGGACGCCGCCGGTTCGCCGCAGTATTCCTTCCGTGGCGAAGGCTGCGCCGACCGCCAGCTGCTCGCCGAGCACCTGCCGACACTCGATGCACGGGTGCGTGGCCTGCATGTCGGCTCCTTCTCGCTGGTGGTGGAGCCGGTGGCCAACACGCTGCTGCAGCTGGTGCAGCGCGAACACCAGCAGCGCCTGATCAGCCTCGACCCCAACGTGCGTCTCGGTCCGGCACCGGATATCGCCCACTGGCGCGAGCGCGTCGAGACCTTCGCCCGCTACGCGCACCTGATCAAGGTCAGCGAAGAAGATCTGCAGCTGCTGTACCCCGAGCGCGACCCGCAGCAGGTCGCGGCGAGCTGGCGCAACGAGCGCTGCCAGCTGGTGTTCCTCACCCATGGCAGTGAAGGCGCCAGCGTCCACAGCCGCCACGGCCACTGGTCAGCGCCGGCGATAGCGGTACACACCCGCGACACCGTCGGCGCCGGCGACACCTTCCAGGCCGCGCTGCTCAGTTATCTGGCGCGCCATCAGCTGGACAGCCCGCAAGGGCTGGCGACGCTGAGCCGCGCGCAGATCGACGACATGCTGCGCCTGGCCATCGAAGCCGCCGCACTGACCTGCTCGCGGGTTGGCCCCGACCTGCCCTACCTGCATGAACTGGAGCGGCAAAGCGCACGCTGAACAGGGTGTCAGGCGCCCTGCGCTGCGGCGTCTCGCGACATCGGCGTGCCCATCCTTCAGGCGCGCGACGCCGGTAAACCGACACTTGGTAGCAACTACATGAACCTTCAGGTTGTCGCACCTTCGAGCGGAGGCGACACTTGGCGTGTGACTCGCCCCCCGCTGCGGCTGTCGTTCTAGCAGCGTATTTTCGATAACAACGAGGTTCAGGGCATGCCTTACAAACATCAGGTAATTCCGCTTCAGGCCCACGAGGGCAACGAAACCGCCGAGCAGGCGCTGCAGAGCATCGTCGATGGTTTCAAACGCTTTCGTCATGAAGTGTTCCCGCAGCAGGAAGAACTGTTCAAGAAGCTCGCCACTGCACAGAACCCACGCGCCATGTTCATCACCTGCGCCGACTCGCGCGTGGTGCCGGAGCTGATCACCCAGAGCTCGCCAGGCGACCTGTTCGTCAACCGCAACGTCGGTAACGTGGTACCGGCCTACGGGCAGATGATGGGCGGCGTCTCCACCGCCATCGAATACGCGGTGATGGCCCTGGGCGTGCAACACATCGTCATCTGCGGCCACTCCGACTGCGGCGCGATGAAGGCAGTCCTCAACCCGGCCTCGCTGGAAACCATGCCCACGGTAAAGGCCTGGCTGCGTCATGCCGAAGTGGCACGCACGGTGGTAGCGGAGAACTGCAACTGCGGCAACGACCAGGAAGCCCTGGCCGTGCTCACCGAAGAGAACGTGGTAGCCCAGCTCGACCACCTGCGCACCCACCCCTCGGTGGCGGCGAAGCTGGCGCGCGGTCAGCTGTTCATCCACGGCTGGGTGTATGACATCGAAACCAGTCAGATCAAAGCCTACGACGCCGAACTGGGCGGCTTCCTGCCGCTCGATGGTGACAAGGTGCCGATGGCCACGCCGCGCGCGCGCTATCCACAGAGCTGATACACAGGCTCGCGGCTAAAGCCCCTCCCACAAAACGCACCGTGAACGTGGGAGGGGCTTTAGCCGCGACGCTCCTCCTGGAGCTTCAGCGCCCAGGCGGCTCCGCTCCCTGATGCGCCTTAGAACTTCTCCCCACGCAGCACTTCCACCTGCGCCAGGTAACAGACCATGGCGAAGTGGTCGTAGTAGCGCGCCTGCAGATGCTCGGCGATGCGCTCGGCCAGCTCGCGGTTGCAGATGATTTCCAGGCGGATGTTGCCTTCGGTGTCCCAGCCGGCGCTGCGTACGCCGCGGTGTCCACGGCCACGGGCGTCGGATATGGTCCAGCCGGGTGCGCCGAGTGTTTCCAGATCGGCCAGCAGACGCTTCTCCAGCGCCGCCTCGCAGATCACGGCGAGCAGGGTGCGGCTATGTGCGTTCATCTCAGAACCCCCAGGCGATCAGTCGTTCGGCCAGCGCCAGGTATAGCGGAATGCCGATCAGGATATTGAATGGGAAGGTTATCCCCAGCGAGGCGGTCAGCGACAGCGACGGATTGGCCTCGGGCAAGGCCAGGCGCATGGCCGCCGGCACCGCAATGTAGGACGCCGAGGCCGCGAGCGTGGCTAGCATCGCCGTGCCGCCCAGGCTCAGGCCCATGAAGCGCGCCAGCAGGGCACCGATCAGCGCCCCGAGCAGCGGCATCAACAGGGCGAAGCCGACCAGGCGCAGGCCGAACTGTTTCAGCGCGCCAAGCTGGCCGGAAGCGATCAGGCCCATCTCCAGCAGGAAGAACGCCAGCACCGGCTTGAACATGCTGGTGTACAGCGGCTCCAGCGGCTTGATCGCCTCCTTGCCAGCGATGGCGCCGATCACCAGGCCGCCGAGCAGCAGCATGATGCTCTTGCCGAGGAAGATCTCGCGGCCCAGTTCGCCCCAGTGGGTCTCGCGCGAAATGCCCTTGGCCAGGACGATACCGACCAGGATCGCCGGAATTTCCAGGATGGCCACGAACAGCGGCATATAGCTCTCGAACTCGACGCCCTTGGCCAGCATGTAGGCCACCACCACGGCGAAGGTACCGGCGCTGACCGAACCGTAGTGCGCCGCCACCGCCGCGGCATTGACGCGGTCGAAACGCAGGCCGCGCAGCAGGACGAACGCCAGGATCGGCAGCAGTACGCCGAGCGCCAGTACCAGCGCCGACTGACCCAGCAGCTGCAGGCTGGCCTGCTGCGCCAGCTCTACCCCGCCGTGCAGCCCGATGGCCAGCAAGAGGATGATCGACAGCGTCTCGTACAACGCCGCCGGCAGTTTCAGCTCGCTCTTGAGCAGCCCGGCGACCAGGCCGAAAACGAAAAACAGCACCACCGGATCCAGACCCACTTCAGCTCACCTCCGCCAACGTCGTAGGGCGCGTTGTGCGCACCAGTCACTCTATTCACCGCCTGTCTCGGGCGCACGGCGCACCCTACACATACGCAAAGGAAAGGGCCATGCCCCGGCACAGGGCGGTGCTGATCGCCCTGCTTTGCCACGCCACGAAGGCGAAGCGCCGGAGCATGACCGGAAAGCTTAGCCGGCATGTCCGGCCTCTCCCCCGCGCTGACGAGTCACAAAAACGCCGGGAGCGTTTTGCGCGGGGGCCCCGAAGGGGTGAAGCACATGGATGTGCCGTGCAAAAAAAGGGAGCCTTGCGGCCCCCGGGACAAACGTGCGCCGTGGCGCTGAATAAAAAAAGGAGCCCGGGTTATACGCCCCGTCAAACTTGCCCATCCAACAGGCCGGGCTCCATAGAGGTTAACCTTCGATTTCCACCAGTACTTCGCCTGGATTGACGCGGTCGCCCTTGGCCACGTGAACGGCCTTGACGGTACCGGCGATCGGCGCCTGCACTTCGGTTTCCATCTTCATCGCTTCGGTGATCAGCACCGCCTGACCAGCCTTGACCGTGTCACCTTCCTTGACCAGCACATCGACGATGTTGCCCGGCATGGTGGTGGACACGTCGCCCGGCGCGCCGGCCTGCTTGCGCTTGCCGCCAGCACCCGCGACGTATTCATTGAGCGCCTCGAACACCACCTCTTCCGGCATGCCGTCGATGGACAGGTAGAAGTGGCGCTTGCCGTCTCCCTTGACGCCGACACCGGTGATGTCGACGCGGTAACTTTCGCCGTGCACGTCGACCACGAACTCGGTCGGCACACCTTCACCGCCCACCGGCGCCGCCTTGCCCTGGCCATTGGGCATGGGCAGCAGCTCTTCCGGCTTGAGGGTGCCCGCAGCACGCTCTTCGAGGAACTTGCGCCCGATATCAGGGAACATGGCGAAGGTCAGCACGTCTTCTTCGGACTTGGCCAGGCTGCCGATCTCTTCACGCAGGCGTGCCAGCTCGGGCTTGAGCAGGTCGGCCGGACGCACGTCGATCACTTCCTCGCTGCCGATGGCCTGCTTGCGCAGTTGCTCGTCGACCTTGCCCGGCGCCTTGCCGTAGCGGCCCTGCAGGTACAGCTTCACTTCGTTGGTGATGGTCTTGTAGCGTTCGCCGGCCAGCACGTTGAAGAACGCCTGGGTACCGACGATCTGCGAGGTCGGTGTCACCAGCGGCGGGAAGCCGAGGTCGGCGCGTACGCGCGGAATCTCGTCCAGCACTTCGTTCATGCGGTTCAGCGCGCCCTGTTCCTTGAGCTGGTTGGCCAGGTTGGAAATCATCCCGCCCGGCACCTGGTTGACCTGCACGCGGGTATCGACGCCGGTGAACTCGCTCTCGAACTGGTGGTACTTCTTGCGCACGGCGTGGAAATACATGCCGATTTCCTGGATCAGCTCCAGGTCGAGACCGGTGTCGAACTCGCTGCCCTTGAGCGCGGCGACCATCGACTCGGTACCCGGATGGCTGGTGCCCCAGGCCAGGCTGGAGATGGCGGTATCGATGTGGTCGGCACCGGCTTCGATGGCCTTGAGCTGGCACATCGAACCGAGACCGGCGGTGTCGTGACTGTGGATGAACACCGGCAGGTCGACTTCGCCTTTCAGCGCCTTGACCAGCGCGAAGGTGGCATAGGGCGTGAGCAGCCCGGCCATGTCCTTGATGGCGATGGAGTCGATGCCCATCGCCTGCATGGCCTTGGCCTGGGCGACGAAAGCCTCGGTGGTATGCACCGGACTGGTGGTATAGGCGATGGTGCCCTGGGCGTGCTTGCCGGCGGCCTTGACCGCCTCGATGGCCACACGCAGGTTACGCACGTCGTTCATCGCGTCGAAGATGCGGAACACGTCGATGCCGTTGACCGCGGCCTTGGCCACGAACGCCTTGACCACGTCATCGCTGTAGTGGCGGTAGCCGAGCAGGTTCTGCCCGCGCAGGAGCATCTGCAGGCGGGTGTTGGGTAACGCGGCCTTGAGCTGGCGCAGGCGCTCCCACGGGTCTTCCTTGAGAAAGCGCACGCAGGCATCGAAGGTGGCGCCGCCCCAGACTTCCAGCGACCAGTAGCCAACGCGGTCGAGCTTGTCGCAGATCGGCAGCATGTCTTCGGTGCGCATGCGCGTGGCCAGCAGCGACTGGTGGGCATCGCGCAGGACGGTATCGGTAACGGTGATCTTCTTGCTCATGATGTCCCCTACAGGCCCGCGTGGGCAGCGATGGCGGTGGCGATGGCGATGGCCAGGTGCGACGGGTTGCGCTTGATCGAGTACTGGGTCAGCTCCGGGTGGCTTTCGACGAAGCTGGTGTTGAACTGACCGCTGCGAAATTCCGGATTGCGCAGGATTTCCTGGTAATAGGGCGCGGTGGTGCGCACACCCTGCACGCGCATGTCATCCAGCGCGCGCAGGCCACGGTCCATCGCCTCTTCCCAGGTCAGCGCCCAGACGATCAGCTTCAGGCACATCGAGTCGTAATAGGGCGGAATGGTGTAGCCGGTGTAGATCGCCGTATCGGTACGCACGCCGGGGCCGCCAGGCGCGTAGTAACGGGTGATCTTGCCGAACGAGGGCAGGAAGTTGTTCTTCGGGTCCTCGGCGTTGATGCGGAACTGCAGGGCATAACCACGGTGGATGATGTCTTCCTGCTTGACCGACAGCGGCTGGCCGCTGGCGATGCGGATCTGCTCGCGAACGATGTCGATGCCGGTGATTTCCTCGGTGATGGTGTGCTCCACCTGTACCCGGGTGTTCATCTCCATGAAGTACACCTCGCCTTCGGCGAGCAGGAACTCCACGGTACCGGCGTTCTCGTAACCCACAGCCTGCGCGGCGCGCACCGCCAGGTCACCGATATAGGCGCGCTGCTCGGGGGTGAGCTGCGGGCTGGGGGCGATTTCGATGAGTTTCTGGTTACGGCGCTGGATCGAGCAGTCGCGCTCGTACAGGTGCACGGTATTGCCGAAGCTGTCGGCGAGAATCTGCGCCTCGATATGCTTGGGATTGACGATGCACTTTTCCAGGAAGACTTCCGCGCTGCCGAAGGCCTTGGTTGCCTCGGAGATCACCCGCGGGTAGGCCTGTTCCAGCTCCTCGCGGCTGTTGCAACGGCGAATGCCGCGACCGCCACCACCGGAGGTGGCCTTGAGCATCACCGGGTAACCGATGCGCTCGGCCTCGCGCAGGGCCTCGGCCAGGTCGGCGACGTTGCCTTCGGTGCCGGGGGTGCAGGGCACGCCAGCGGCCATCATGCTGCGGCGCGCTTCGGTCTTGTCGCCCATGCGGCGGATGACTTCCGCGCTCGGACCTATGAATTTGATCCCGCGTTCGGCGCAGATGTCTGCAAGTTCTGCGTTCTCGGAAAGAAAGCCGTAACCGGGATGCAGCGCATCGCAACCGGTTTCCACGGCCAGATTGACCAGCTTGCGCGGGTTCAGATAGCCGGCCAGCGGATCTTCACCAATGCTGTGCGCCTCGTCGGCACGCTTGACGTGCAGGGCATGGCGGTCCGCATCGGAGTAGATCGCCACCGAGCGGATGCCCATCTCGGCGCAGGCCCGCACGATGCGGACGGCAATCTCACCACGGTTGGCGATCAGTATTTTTCTTATCACGATCCAATCCTCAGCGCAGAGCTGCAAGGGCCGCTGCAACAGTTGGTTGCAAAGGTGGTGAAACCCTATCCGGCTATACGAATTAACAAAAATGAATAATTATTTGATCATGCATAAGTAATTACTTATGGATTGATCGAACGAGGACGAAACCGTGCGTAAAACCCTGCTGCGCATGACCTTGCGCCAGCTTCAGGTGTTCCGTGCCGTGTGCGAACACGGCTCCTACAGCCGCGCCGCCGAGGAGATGGCGCTGACCCAACCGGCCGTGAGCCTGCAGATTCGTCAGTTGGAGGAACTGGTCGGCCAGCCGCTGTTCGAGTACGTCGGCAAGAAGCTCTATCTGACCGAAGCCGCCGAGGCACTCAAACGCGCCAGCAGCGATATCTTCGGCCGCCTGGAGAGCCTGGACATGCAGCTGTCCGACCTGCAGGGCTCGTTGCAGGGTCAGCTCAACCTGTGCGTCGAATCCAGCGCGAAATATTTCATTCCTCACCTTTTCGCCGAATTTCGCCGCCAATACCCGGAAGTAAGCCTGAATCTCACGGTGGTCAATCACGCGCTGGTGGTCCGCCGCCTGACCCAGAGCCGCGACGACCTGATGATCATGAGCCAGGTCCCGCAGGACATGGCGCTGGACTTCATGCCCTTCCTCAACAACCCGATCATTGCCGTGGCGCCGCCGGATCACCCCCTGTGCGAGGCGGACAGCCTACAATTGCAGGACCTCACCCCCTACCCGCTGCTGATTCGCGAAAGCGGCTCGGGCACCCGCCGCGCCTGTGAGGAATACTGCCACCAGAAACGTGCGCACTTCCCGAATACGCTGGAAATCGGCTCGCTGGAATCGCAGCGCGAATCGGTGCTGGCCGGCCTCGGCATCGCCCTGCTGCCGCGCCATGCCGTGCGCCTGGAATTGCAGCATGACCTGCTGCGCGAACTGCCGGTGGCCGAGCTGCCGCTGCAACGCAGCTGGTGCGTGGTGAACATCCGTGGCCGACGTCTGTCACCGGTGGCCCAGGCCTTCGTCGACTTCATCCGCACCGAGCGCGCGCAGATCATCAAACTGGCCGAGCGTTTCCAGCCCAGCCACGCAGGATCGGGCAAGAATCTCGCAGGATCGGCCTAGCCCCTCTTAACCGAGATACGGGACATTGCCAGCCTGGGATCGCTCCACCAAAACCTGCCTGGGAGAAACCTATGCTGTCGGGAATCAGCGCCCTGCTCGGTGCCCTGCGCGCACTCGAACGTGACAACGGCCAGGCCGTGCTCGCCACCGTGGTCAAGGTCGAAGGCTCGGCCTACCGCCGCCCCGGCGCGCGCATGCTGATTCCGCTGTATGGCGGCACCGTGGGCACCATCAGTGGCGGCTGCCTGGAGTCGGAAGTGGCGAAGAAGGCCTGGTGGCTGACTGACAGCGGCGAAGCCGTGATCCGCCGTTACAGCACCGCTACCCAGGACGACGATGACGACCAGGACGCTGCGCTGACCTTCGGCCTCGGCTGCAACGGCACCGTGCACGTACTGCTCGAGCGCCACAGCGCGGAAAAGCCGCTGGCGGTGCTCGAGTTGCTGCGCCAGGTGCGCGAAAGCGGACAGGCCGGGGCGGTCGCCACGGTGATAGGTAGCTATCGCAACGCCCGCGTGCGTGTCGGCGATCGCCTGTGCCTGCATCCATCGCTGACCGACAGCGGCCGTCTGCTTGCCCCGGAACTCGACGCTGAAGTTCGCGCCGACCTGCAGCGAACCCTGATCGATGGCCACTCCTCACTGCGCAGCTACCGCGATGCGCGCGGCGAGATCGAGGTGTTCTGCGAATACCTGGCACCACAGCGGCGCCTGGTGATCTTCGGCGCCGGCCATGATGCGCAGCCGCTGACGCATATGGCCAAGCTGCTGGACTGGCACGTCACGGTGGTCGACGGCCGCGCCCATTTCGCCCGCGCCGAACGCTTTCCCGACGCCGACACCGTATTGCAGGTCGATACGCGGCCGCCCTATGACCTGCACGCGCTCACCGACGGCGCCATGGTGGCGATCATGAGCCACAGCTACAGCCAGGATCGTCACTGGCTGGGCAGCGTACTGCAGGGCGCGCCGGCCTATATCGGCCAATTGGGGCCGCGTGACCGCACCGAGCGCCTGCTGGAGGAGATCCGCCAGCACAGCAACGCGCACCTGCCGGCACTGGAGCGCCTGCACTACCCCATCGGCCTGGACATCGGCGGCGATACGCCGGAAAGCGTGGCCACGGCGATTCTCGCCGAGATGACCGCCGCCATTAACCAGCGCACAGGCGGCATGCTCAAGCATCGCCAGGCGGCGATCCATACGCCAACGGCGCAGAATTGCAGCGATATCGAAACTGCGGCCAGACTGACCGCCTCCTGATCGAAGCCCCGGATTGCATCCGGGCTACTGCCCGCCACCTCCGTAGGAGCGGCTTCAGCCGCGATCGATCGCAAAAGCTCGCCGCAGAAGCGGCTCCTACACAAAGCAAGCTCTAGCCCAGATCAAGTCCGCTCGACCGCCTGACGTGGTTCTGTGGGAGGGGCTTCAGCCGCGACCAGCCCCAAAAAACTCGCCGCTACGACTGCATGGATGAAGGAGGTAGAGCGAAGCAGGATGCCAGAGCCGAAAGCGCCTCCCACAGCCCCCCACAAACAAAAACGCCCGGGCACAGCCCCGGGCGTCGTGTTTACCGCACCAAGCCTCAGGCCTTGATCTGCGCCGGGAACGGCAACTTGCGCAGGCGCACACCGGTGGCGGCGAACAGCGCGTTGGCCAGGGCTGGCGCCAGCGGCGGCACACCCGGCTCACCGACACCGGTCGGATTCACCGCCGACGGCACTATATGCACCTCGACCTTAGGCATCTCGTTCATGCGCAGCACCTGGAAGTCGTGGAAGTTCGATTGCTCGACCCGCCCTTCCTTCAAGGTGATCGCGCTGTGCCGGGCGGCCGCCAGGGCGAAGCCGATGCCGCCCTCCATCTGCGCCTTGATCACATCCGGGTTGATGGCGATGCCACAGTCCACGGCGCACACCACACGATCCAGACGGTAACTGCCATCGCTCTTCACCGTAACCTCGGCGACCTGCGCCACGAAGGAGCCGAAGGATTCGTGCACGGCAATACCCCGCCCGCGCTTCTCGCCTTCGGCACCCGCCGCCAACGGCTTGTCCCAGCCAGCCTGCTTGGCGGCCAGCTCCAGCGCACCACGGTGACGCGGATGACTTTCCAGCAACGCATGACGGAAGGCGTAAGGGTCCTGCCCTGCAGCGACTGCGGCCTCGTCGATCATGGTTTCGGCCACAAAGCCAGTGTGGGTATGGCCGACCGAACGCCACCACAGCACCGGCACCTTGATATTGGTCGGCGTGCTCAGCTCCACCTGCAGGTTGGGCACCGCATAGGACAGGTTGGAAATCCCCTCCACCGAGGTGTGGTCGATCCCGTCCTTGACCAGGAACGGCTCCATCGAGGTGCCGGCAATGATCGACTGGCCGACGATGCGGTTGTGCCAGGCCTGCAGCTTGCCGCCCTGGTCCAGGCCGATGCGCACGCGGTGCAGATACAACGGCCGGAAGTAACCGCCACGGGTGTCATCCTCGCGCGTCCAGACCATTTTCACCGGCGCATCCACGCCCTTGTCACGCGCGGCCTTGGTGATGGCCACCGCCTCCAGCAGGTAGTCCGACACCGAGCTGGCGCGGCGACCAAAGCTGCCGCCGGCATACAGCTGGGTCAGCGAAACCTGCTCGGGCGTCATGCCCAGGTAGCCGCTGATGATGGCCTGGTCGACGGTCTGGAACTGCTCGCCGTTCCAGATTTCGCAGCGGTCGCTGGACAGTTTCACCAGACAGTTCATCGGCTCCATCGCCGCATGCGCCAGATAAGGAAACTCGTAGTCGGCCTCGACGGTTTTCGCCGCCTGGGCCAGCGCCGCATCGGCGTCGCCCTTGCTCGCCGCCGGCAAACCGGGCTTGCCCGCGCTGTCGCGGTACTGGGCGAAAATCTCCTCGCTACCGAGGGTGAAAGCCTGACTCTCGTCCCACTCGATCACCAGCGCATCACGGCCCTGGCGCGCCGCCCAGGTGTTCTTCGCCAGCACGGCGACGCCCGAACGGCCGTGGGGCAGATCGCGAAACTCCACCACCTCGATCACATCGCGCACGGCCTTGGCCTTGCTGCTGTCGACCGAGCGCGGCACACCGCCGAAGCGCGGCGGATAGGCAACCATGGCCACCAGCATGCCGGGCAGCTTGAAGTCCTGGGTGAAGATGGCGCTGCCGTCGGTCTTGTCGGTGCTGTCCTTGCGGCGCAGATCGAGCTTGCCGATCAGCTTGAAGTCCTTGGGATCCTTGAGTTGCACCTGCTCCGGCACCGGCAGCGACGCCGCCGCCTCGACCAGCTCGCCAAAGCCGGCGCTGCGGCCGGAGCCGGCGTGGCTGAGCACACCCTGACTGACGCTGATCTCGCTGGCCGGTACGCTCCAGCGCTGCGCGGCCGCAGCCACCAGCATGGCCTTGGCCGTCGCGCCGGCGTTGCGCATCTGCTCCCAGGAGTTGGCCATGGCGGTGCTACCGCCCGTGCCCTGCATGGGGCCGAAGGCGAGGTTGTTGTAGCGTTTTGCGTCGGCCGGCGCGCCCTCGACGCGCACCTGGTCCCAGTCGGCATCCAGCTCTTCGGCCAGCAGGGTGGCGAGGCCGGTGTAGCTGCCCTGCCCCATCTCCAGGTGTTTGGCCAGGACGGTCACCGTGCCGTCGAGGTCGATACGCACGAAGGCGTTCGGCTCCAGCGGGCCGCTGGCCGCCAGCGCGTCCATGCCGCGGATCAGCGGCGCGAAGAAGATGCCCAGCGCCAGACCACCGGCGCCCTTGAGCAGGGTGCGACGGCTGACATTGAGGATGCCGCGAGTGGCGCTATCGGGGGTTTCGATCTTGCCCATGTCTATGCGCCTCCTCAGGCCAGCTTGCCGGCAGCTTCGTGAATGGCGGCGCGAATCCGCACATAGGTGGCGCAGCGGCAGATGTTGCTGCTCATGGCCGCATCGATATCGGCATCGCTCGGCGCCTTGTTGCTGCTCAGCAGCGCCGTCGCGGCCATGATCTGCCCGGACTGGCAGTAGCCGCACTGGACCACATCCAGTTGCCGCCAGGCTTGCTGAACCACCTTGCCCACGGCGTCTTCGCCCACCGCCTCGATGGTGCTGATGCGCTTGCCAACCACCGCGGATACCGGGGTGACGCAAGAGCGGGTCGGCTGGCCTTCGACGTTCACCGTGCAAGCACCGCACAGAGCCATGCCGCAGCCGTACTTGGTGCCGGTGAGATTGGCCACGTCGCGCAATGCCCAGAGCAGCGGCATGTCGTCGGCCACGTCCAGCTCATGGTCCTTGCCATTGAGATTCAGGGTAATCATGGTCTGCCCACCTTGTTCTGATGGTGTCTGATGGTTCCGGCATGGCGTGCCGGTGGTCACGGTCAACCCCGCACACAGGGGGCCAGGCCATCACTGTAGTGGGCGCAAAACCTGCTGTCGCCGCCGACCACTGAGATCGGCAGAACCGGGCAATAAGTTCGTAGAATCGGGCAAGCTCACTGCCCTGCCCGCAGGCAGGGCAACAAGAAAGTCAGGCGGCGCGGCGCGAAGCAGGTTCGGCGTGCTGGAGGTAGCTGGCGGAAACCAGCTCGGGGAAGTCGGCAAGTTCGCGTTGCAGCTGGCACTGCTCGGCGTAGTGCTCGATGGCCCGACGATAGGCCATGCGGCGCTGGTCTTGCAGTTTGCGCCGGGTCTTGGCGTCGGGTTGGTCGTGCAGTTGCGCGTCATCGAAGATACGAGGCATCTCGGTTCTCCCGGAACGAGGACTGGAGCGCCCAGCTTCGCTCGGGGAGATGACGCTTTGACGGCGAGAAGATGAACAGGCGGTGAACCCGCTCTCTCAATCCTCGGTGTTACGCAGCGACTTCGGCGACAGGCGCAGACTGCGCAGGCTGCGCTTGACGCTCTTGAGGTGGTTGACCAGGCTCGGCCCGCGCGCCATGGCCACGCCCATGGCCAGCACGTCGATCACCACCAGGTGAGCGATGCGCGAGGTCAACGGGGTGTAGATCTCGGTATCTTCCTGCACGTCGATGGCCAGATTGACGGTCGACAGCTCCGCCAGCGGCGTCTGGCTCGGGCACAGGGTGATCAGGCTGGCGCCCGACTCACGCACCAGATTGGCGGTGATCAGCAGGTCCTTGGAGCGGCCGGACTGAGAGATGCACACCGCCACGTCGCCCGGCTGCAGGGTCACTGCGCTCATCGCCTGCATGTGCGGGTCGGAATAGGCCGCGGCGTTGAGCAGCAAACGGAAGAATTTGTGCTGGGCATCGGCCGCCACCGCGCCAGACGCACCGAAGCCATAGAACTCCACGCGCTGCGCCTTCGAGCAGGCGGCGATGGCACGCTGCAGCGCCTCGGGGTCAAGCTTTTCGCGCACTTCAATCAGCGTATGCAGGGTGGTGTCGAAGATCTTCAGGCTGAAGTCGGCGACCGAGTCGTCCTCGTGAATCGCGAACTGACCGAAGCTGGCCCCGGCGGCCAGGCTCTGCGCCAGCTTCAGCTTGAGGTCCTGGAAGCCGCTGCAACCGATGGCGCGGCAGAAGCGCACGATGGTCGGCTCGCTGATGCCGACGCTGTGCGCCAGCTCGGCCATGGAGCTGTGCATCACCGATGCAGGATCGAGCAAGACGTGATCGGCCACCTTGAGCTCGGACTTGCGCAGCAGGTGACGCGACTGGGCGATGTGTTGCAACAGATTCACTGAGATAGGCTCTATGCAGAAAAGGGTCTACCGCGGCACTCGGCGGGTCATAGCTCGGTTATGATCGGCGGTCGGCGGTTGTAGTGACCTTGTAGTTATACTACATAGCTCGCGCCCGCGCACAGCCAGGCGGCTGCCAATTCGCTGAACGAACTTTCAGGCGCAAGGGCGCGCCCGATGTTTTCACTGCCTCTTTGCCGCAAACGCAGGTAGCTTGCAACGGCCTGCCACAACGAGTCGGAGTCTTCCCTTGAGCATCCCCTGCGACATGCTGGTCTTCGGTGGTACGGGCGACCTGGCCCTGCACAAACTGCTGCCAGCGCTCTATCACCTGCACCGCGAAGGACGCCTGCACGCCGATGTGCGCATCCTCGCCCTGGCCCGCAGCAGCCACAGCCGCGAGTCCTACCAGGCCCTGGCCGAGCGCCACTGCCGCGCTCAGGTGGCGCGCGCCGATTTCGCCAACGACACCTGGGCCAGCTTCGCCGCGCGCCTCGACTACTTCGCCATGGACGCGGCACAAAGCGCCGATTTCGGCCGTCTGGCCAAGCGCCTGGGGCGTGATGACGAACGCGTGCGGGTCTACTACCTGGCCACCGCGCCAAGTCTGTTCGAAGACATCGCCGCGCACCTGGCCAACGCTGGTCTGGCCGGCCCGGCGGCGCGCATCGTGCTGGAAAAACCCATCGGCCACTCGCTGGAATCGGCACGAGCGATCAACACCGCCATCGGCGCCGTGTTCGACGAAGCGCGGGTGTTTCGCATCGACCATTATCTGGGCAAGGAAACCGTGCAGAACCTGATGGCGCTGCGCTTCGCCAACGCCCTGTTCGAGCCTGTATGGCGCGCCGGGCATATCGATCACGTGCAGATCAGCGTCTGCGAAACCCTTGGCGTGGAAAACCGCGGCGGCTACTACGACCAGGCCGGCGCCATGCGCGACATGATCCAGAACCACCTGCTGCAGCTGCTGTGCCTGGTGGCCATGGAAGCACCGGTGCGTTTCGACGCCGAGGCGGTGCGCAACGAGAAGGTGAAGATCCTCGAAGCGCTGAAACCCATCTCCGGCCTCGACGTGCAGGACAAGACCGTGCGCGGCCAGTACACCGCCGGCAAGATCGGTGGCCATGACGTGCCCGCCTACTACTTCGAGAAGAACGTCGACAATGACAGCGACACCGAAACCTTCGTCGCCGTGCAGGTGGAGATCGACAACTGGCGCTGGGCTGGCGTGCCCTTCTATCTGCGCACCGGCAAACGCCTGGCGAAGAAGGCCTCGGAGATTCTCATCCAATTCAAACCGGTGCCGCACCGCCTGTTCCACGAGGGCGAAGCCAACCAGCTATTGATCCGCCTGCAGCCGGAAGAGCGCATCAGCCTGCAACTGATGGCCAAGAATCCCGGCAAGGGCATGCACCTCAAACCCGTGGAGCTGGATCTCAACCTGGCCAATGCCTTCAACCAGCAGCGCCGCTGGGACGCCTACGAACGTCTGCTGCTCGACGTGATCGACGGTGACTCGACGCTGTTCATGCGCCGCGATGAAGTGGAGGCGGCGTGGCAATGGGTCGACCCCATCCTGCAGGGCTGGCACCAGCACTACCAGAGCCCGCGCCCCTATCCGGCCGGCAGCGATGGGCCGGAGCAACTGCAGCATCTGCTGGAGCGCCACGGTCGGCACTGGGCATAAAGGCGTAGCCCGGATGCAATCCGGGGTGCTTTCTCAGCACCGCCCCGGATTTCATCCGGGCTACTGGCTTCAGGCTTGCCGCTTGAGGCTGCCGCTGTGCAGCACCACCAGCCCCAACACCAGCACACCCAGCACTCCGGCGCCGAGGAACAACCCCTCGTACCCCAGCGACTTGGCCAGCATGCCGCTGCTTGCACCAACGGCATTGGTCAACAACACCTGCGCCGATGCCTGCAGGGTGAAGTCGGCGCCTTCGTGTTCGGGACGGCACATGCGCATCATGGCGGCGAACAGCGCGACGGTGGACATACCGTCTGCCACCTGCTCGAACAGGGTCACGGCATAGACCAGCCCGGTATTGGCGCCCTGCCCCACCAGCAAGGCCAGGGCGGCGATGCCGATGGCTTGCATGGCGCCGAACAGGATCAGCGCGCGCAGTACACCGATACGGGCGTAGAGCAGGCCGCCGAGCAGGGCGCCGCCGATGCCGGCCAGGCTGCTGATCAGGGTCAGCTGGCCAAGCGCCCCGGTGCTCCAGCCCTGATCCACCAGCATCGGCTTGATCATCGGTGAGCCGAGCGAGTCACCGAGCTTGAAGGTCAGCACCACCGCCAACCACAGCAGCATGCCGGGCTGCGCCAGCAGGCCGCGATAGTGGTTCAGCAGCAAGCGCGGGCCGAGGGCGGTTTCCGCCAGAGCGGGCTGGAAGGGCAGCACGCGGCGCTCGGGGAACAGCCAGATCGGCAGCGTCATCAGCAGGATCAGGCCGGCCAGCAGGCCAAGCGCCAGGTTCCAGCCCAGCGGGTCGATCACCAGCAACAGGCCGCTGCCGCTGACGATCATGCCGACCTTGTAGCCGCCCACCTGCAGGCTGTTGCCCAGGCCGCGCCAACGTTCGGGCAACAGGCGTACGGTGAGGCCATCGGTAGCGATGTCCTGGGTCGAGGCCAGCAGGTTGATCAGCAGCAGCAAGCCGAGCAGCAGCCACAGACCGGAGCCGAACAGCGTGTGCGGGGCGAGCAGCGCCAGTGCCGCGACACAGACAATCACGCCGCTTTGTAGCGGTAGTATCCAGCCACGGTGATGGCCCAGGCGGGGCGAGGCCAGACGGTCGACCCAGGGCGCCCAGAACACCTTGAGCAACCAAGGCAGCGCCAGCAGCTTGAGCAGGCCGATCAGGGCCAGGTCGACGCCATGTTGGCGCAGCAGCACCGGCAGCGAGTGGGCGATCAGCCCGGAAGGCAGACCCTGCGCGCAATAAAGAGAGGCCAGCAGCACCAGCGTGGCGTTGGACGGACGAGGTGCGGTTGGCGACATGGCAGGTGCTCGCGGCAAAAGCGCAAGCCTAGTGGTTTGCGCCTGCGGGCGGCAACGAGGCGGTGGTTACAGTTCGTAGCCCGACTCGTCGCGGCTGAAGCCCCTCCCACAGAGCAGGACGTTCGATTAGCAGGCCGTTGAAAAACGTAGGCGAGGCAGCCAGTGCAATACCGATGGCGGCCCTGCAAAAACAGCCGAAAAAACGCAGTTTACCTGTTGTAAATGAGCATTTGATTCGCTTCGCTCACCCCTTCGGGGCCGCGCTGAAGCGCGTTCAACCTTCGGTTGTGAGGCTGTTTTTAACGCAGCAATGGCAACGCAGGTAGTTTTTCAACGGGCTGTTAGTTGTAGCCCGGATGCAATCCGGGGCCGTTGCCACGCTCCCGGGTTGTATCCGGCTACGTAAAAACGTTCACGGCGACCAAAGGTCTTACAGGCTATTCAGGCACTCGCTCAGGCCACCGGCCAGGTTTTCCAGCAGTTGTTCATAGCCAGTGGCATTGACGGGCAGAGCGCCGCCGAGCGCATCGAGCTCGGCCAGTTTCACCGGCAAACCGGCGCTGAGTGTTTCGGCCAGGCGCGGGCGCAGCGGCGGTTCGCTGAACACGCAGCTGGGGCCAGCCTGTTGCAGCGTCTTGCGCATCGCAGCGACGTGACGGGCGCCGGGCTGTACTTCGGTCAGCACGCTGAACACGCCGGCGTGCTTGAGGCCGTAGGCGGCCTCGAAATAGTCGAAGGCCTCGTGGAAGACGAAATACGGCTTGCCCTGCAAGGCGGCCAGTTGCGGACGGATACGGCCATCGAGCGCGTCCAGGCGCGCCTCGAAGGCCTGCAGGTTGGCGGCGTAACGTGCGGCGTTGGCAGCATCCAGCTTGGCCAGGTCTGCCGCCATGCGCGCGGCGATCACCCTGGCGTTGTCGGCGGCCAACCACAGGTGGGCATCCAGGCTGCCCGGGCGGTGATCATGATCATGGCCCAGGTCGTTCCCCGCAGGCTCATGCTCATGCTCATGCTCATGCTCATGCTCATGCTCGTGCTCGTGCTCGTGCTCGTGCTCGTGCTCGTGCTCGTCATGACTATGGCTATCGCCGAAATGGCGCAAGGTCATGCCGGGCAGATCCTGCACCGCCACCTGAGGCTTGTCGCGGCTGCTCAGTACACGCGGCAGAAAGGCTTCCATATCCGGTCCGATCCAGTACAGCAGGTCGGCATCGCGCACCCGGCGCACATCGGACGGGCGCAGCGCATAGTGGTGCGGCGAGGCGCCTGGCGGCAGCAGCACCTCGGGTTCGCCGATGCCGTCCTGCACCGCCGCGGCGATCAGTTGCAGCGGTTTGATACTGGTCAGCACACGCACCTCGGCCTGGGCGCTGGCGACGAAAAGCAGGGTAAAGAGACAGAAAAGACGCAACACGGGGCATACTCGGATTGGATTGAAGGGCACCTCTAAAAACGTAGGCGAGGCAGTCAGCGCAAGGCAAAAACAGGCGAAAAAGCGCAGTTTACGAGCTGTAAATGAGCATTTTGAGTCTGTTTTTAACGCAGCGATGGCAACGCAGGTAGTTTTTAGAGGCGCCCTGAACGGGTAACATAATAACGTCTCTTCCCATCGCCGTCCTTGCCCATGACCGACACACCCCTGGCTGCACGCCCACACGACCACTCCCGCTGCGTCAGCCATGCGCTGGCCGAGGCCGAGGCCATCTGCGCCCGCCAAGGCCTGCGCCTGACCGCCCTGCGCAAACGCGTGCTGGAACTGGTCTGGGCCAGCCACAAGCCGCTGGGCGCCTATGACATCCTCGGCGTATTGAGCGACGAAGACGGTCGCCGCGCCGCGCCGCCCACCGTTTACCGCGCGCTGGACTTCCTTCTGGAAAACGGCCTGGTACATCGCATCGCATCGCTCAATGCCTTCGTCGGCTGCAGCCACCCCGAGCACGCACATCAGGGCCAGTTCCTGATCTGCCGCGCATGCCATGCAGCGACCGAACTGGAGCAACCGGCGATCAGCCAGGCCATCGTCGACGGGGCGGCCGGCGTCGGTTTCGTCGTCGAAAGCCAGACCGTGGAAGTGGTCGGCCTCTGTGCAGGCTGCAAGGGTAAGGCATGAGCGAAGCGCTGATCCGTCTCGACGGAGTCGCTGTCAGCTTCAACGGCCAGCCTGTGCTGGATGACGTGCAGCTCAGCGTACAACCCGGCGAAATCGTCACCCTGATCGGCCCCAATGGCGCCGGCAAGACCACCCTGGTGCGCGTGGTGCTCGGCCTGCTGCAACCAGAACGGGGCAACGTGCGCCGGACTCCACGCCTGCGCATTGGCTACATGCCGCAGAAGCTGCATGTGGATGCCACCCTGCCGCTGTCGGTGCTGCGTTTCCTGCGCCTGGTGCCGGGTGTGGATCGCACTCGCGCTCAAGCAGCGTTGGCCGAGGTCGGTGCCGAACAGGTGATCGACAGCCCGCTGCAGAGCATTTCCGGGGGCGAGATGCAGCGCGTGCTGCTGGCCCGCGCCCTGCTGCGCGAGCCGCAACTGCTGGTGCTCGACGAGCCGGTGCAGGGCGTCGATGTCGCCGGCCAGGCCGAGCTGTACCGGCTGATCTCGCGGCTGCGCGAGCGCCACGGTTGCGGCGTGCTGATGGTGTCGCACGATCTGCACTTGGTGATGAGCGCCACCGACCAGGTGGTCTGCCTCAACCGCCATGTGTGCTGCTCCGGCCACCCGGAACAGGTCAGTGGCGACCCGGCTTTTATCGAACTGTTCGGCCAGGACGCCAAGAGCCTGGCCGTCTACCACCACCATCATGACCACGCTCACGACCTGCATGGCGGCGTGGTTCAGCCAGGCCTGACCATCCACGGCCCGGCTCACGTTCACGGCCCTGGTTGCAAACACTGATGCCCGATTTCCTGCTCAACGCCCTGCTCGCCGGCCTGACCCTGGCCCTGGTGGCCGGCCCGCTCGGCTCCTTCGTGGTGTGGCGGCGCATGGCCTATTTTGGCGACACCCTGTCCCACGCTGCCCTGCTCGGCGTGGCGCTGGGGCTGATGCTCGACGTCAGCCCGACCCTGACGGTGACCGTCGGCTGCGTCTTGCTCGCCGTACTGCTGGTCACCCTGCAGCAGCGCCAGCCGCTGGCCTCCGACACCCTGCTCGGCATCCTCGCCCACAGCACGCTGTCGCTGGGTCTGGTGGCGCTGAGCTTCATGCATGACGTACGCATCGACCTGATGAGCTACCTGTTCGGCGACCTGCTCGCCGTCGGACCTACCGATCTGGCCTGGATCATGGGCGGCAGTGCCCTGGTGCTGGCACTGCTGGCCTGGCTGTGGCGACCGCTGCTGGCGATCACCGTGCATGAGGAGCTGGCACGGGTCGAAGGCCTGCCGGTGGCAGCGATCCGCCTGGCGCTGATGCTGCTGATCGCCGTGGTGATCGCCGTGGCGATGAAGATCGTCGGCGTATTGCTGATCACCTCGCTGCTGATCATCCCCGCCGCCGCCGCCCAGCGCCACGCGCGCACGCCGGAGCAGATGGCCGTGGGCGCCAGCCTGCTCGGCCTGCTGGCGGTGTGCTGTGGTCTGGCGCTGTCCTGGTATCAGGACACACCGGCCGGGCCATCCATCGTGGTCAGCGCCGCTGCGTTGTTCCTGGCCAGTTTCGCATTACCCAAGCGCAGCGGGTGACGGTGGATCGCGCGTAGCCCGGATGCAATCCGGGACAGCTGCGCCACGTTGTTCCCGGATTGCATCCGGGCTACGGCTCATCTTTCTACCCTCTCCCTAGCCCTTGCCCGTGAATGAGCGCGGGACCCCGAACAGTGTGAAATCGAGGCCGTAAACCTGTATGATTGCGCGTTTTTTGCACAATTCGAGACGCGTAGTTATGAAGTCGTTCGCTTTTCGTGGTCTTCCGCTTTTTCTGGTTCTACTTCTGGCCGGTTGCCAGAGCAGCCAGCCGCACAGCCTCCCGCCGGTCGACGATCTGGTCGTCGCCTTCCGTCAGCTCGACCTGAGCCTGGCCGAAGAGCGTCTCGATGATGCGCGCAGCCAGCTCGGCGCGCTGCAGCAACGCGCCAGCCGCGACACGCGTCTGGAGCAGTACCAGCGCCAGCTGGCCGAGGCCTATATGGAGCAGGGCCGCGAAGCGCTGCAACAGGGCGATCTGGATCGCGCCGCGCAGGCACTGGGCCAGGCCCGCAGCCTGATGCCGCAGGCCCCGGCCCTGAGTCACGATCTCAACCAGGCCATCGACAGCGCCCGCACGGCGCGCCAGGCGGCCGCCGAGCAACAGGCACGCGAGGCCGCTGCCAAGCTCGATGCCGAGCGCCAGGAGCAACTTCGTCAGCAGCGTCTGGCCAGTGAGCGCCAAGCCAGGACAGCGGACGCTGCAACGCCGGCGAGCCAACCGACGCCAGTGGTCGAGAGCAAGCCCACAGCGCGCCTGATCGACCCGAGCGCCGCCACCAGCAGCGTGGCCATGCCCATGCTGGACACCCAGGACAACGAAAACCTGCGCCGCCTGCTCGACAGCGTGGCAGCGGATGTCGTGACCTTTCGCTGCGCCGTGCGCATCGAAGTACGCGAAGCCAAGGATTACCCCTGGGTCGCGGCGCTGCTCTCGGCACGCATCAAGAAGCTCGACCCGAGCTTCCGTCCGCAGTTGAGCCAGAAAGTCGCGCCGCAACAGGTACCGCGCCTGCTGCTGAGCCCGCAAGGTAGCTAAACCCAGGCTTTCGGCCTGCCGCTTATCGGTAATGCCTTTTTGTAATAACCATAGGCCAACAAAGATTTTCTCGGCCTAAACACCGCCGGGTAAACTAGCGCCCTTTTGCGCTCACCCGGCGCCAACGGCCGCTTCAGCAATCCCAGAATCCGGCCCTGAACATACCCAAAAGGTCGTTCGCGTGATCCAGTTTCAATCCGTCCACAAAGCCTACCGCGTCGCCGGCCGCGAGATTCCGGCACTGCAGCCCACTACGCTGCAGGTCGGCAGCGGCCAGGTGTTCGGCATCATCGGCCACTCCGGCGCCGGCAAGAGTACCCTGCTGCGCCTGATCAACCGTCTGGAGGAACCCTCCGGCGGACGCATCGAGATCGACGGCGTCGATGTCACCGCCCTCGATGCCAACGGCCTGCGCCGTTTCCGCCAGCAGGTCGGGATGATCTTCCAGCACTTCAACCTGCTGTCGTCGAAGACCGTCGCTGACAACATCGCCATGCCGCTGCGCCTGGCCGGTGAGCTGAGCCGCGCCGAGATCGATACCCGCGTCGCCGAGCTGCTGGCCCGCGTCGGTCTGCAGGATCACGCCAACAAATACCCGGCGCAGCTCTCCGGCGGGCAGAAGCAACGCGTCGGCATCGCCCGTGCGCTGAGCACCCGACCGAAGATCCTGCTGTGCGACGAGGCCACCAGCGCCCTCGACCCGCAGACCACCACCGCCGTGCTGCAACTCTTGGCCGAGATCAACCGCGAACTGGGCCTGACCATCGTGCTGATCACTCATGAGATGGACGTGATCCGCCGCGTCTGTGACCGCGTGGCGGTGATGGATGCCGGCGTCATCGTCGAGGAAGGCCCGGTGGCCGAGGTGTTCCTGCACCCGCAGCACCCGACCACGCGGCGCTTCGTGCAGGAGTCCGAGCATGTCGACGAGGCCGAGCAGCGCGACGACTTCGCCCATGTCGAGGGCCGCATTCTGCGCCTGACCTTCCAGGGCGAAGCCACTTACGCACCGCTGCTGGGCACCGTGGCCCGTGAAACCGGGGTGGACTACAGCATCCTCGCCGGGCGCATCGACCGTATCAAGGACACCCCCTACGGCCAGCTGACCCTGGCCCTGACCGGTGGCGACATCGACGCCGCGCTGGCGCGCTTCGAAGCCGCCGACGTGCATCTGGAGGTACTGCGCTGATGCTCGAACAACTGCTGCCCAACGTATTCTGGCCGGAAATCTGGCAGGCCAGCCTCGACACCCTGAACATGCTGCTCGGTTCGATGCTGTTCACCGTGCTGCTCGGCCTGCCGCTCGGCGTGCTGCTATTTCTTACCGGTCCGCGCCAGCTGTTCGAGCAAAAGGCGCTGTACGGCGCGCTGTCGCTGGTGGTGAACATCCTGCGCTCGGTGCCCTTCGTCATCCTCTTGATCCTGATGATCCCGTTCACCGAGCTGCTGGTCGGCACCTCACTGGGCGTGGCCGGCGCCATTCCACCGCTGGTGGTAGGCGCCACGCCGTTCTTCGCGCGTCTGGTGGAAACCGCCCTGCGTGAGGTGGAGCGCGGCATCATCGAGGCGACCCAGGCGATGGGCGCCAGCACCTGGCAGATCATCACCCGCGCGCTGCTGCCCGAGGCGCTACCCGGCCTGCTCGCGGCCACCACCGTCACCGCCATTACCCTGGTGTCCTACACCGCCATGAGCGGCCTGATCGGCGGCGGCGGCCTCGGCGACCTGGCCGTGCGCTACGGCTACCAGCGCTACCAACCGGACGTGATGGCCGTGACCGTGATCCTGCTGCTGATTCTGGTGCAGGTGCTGCAGATGGTCGGTGATCGATTGGTCGTACATTTTTCTCGTAAGTAATCACGACAAGCGGCGACTCGCCACCCGCGAGACCCGCGCCAACCTTCCCAAAAGGAACCTTGAAATGAAGAAACTGCTGACTGCCCTGGCCGCCTGCGCGGCCTTCTCGGCCCAGGCCGAAACCCTCAACGTCGCCGCGACCCCGGTACCGCACGCGGAGATCCTCGAAGTGGTCAAGCCGCTGCTGGCCAAAGAAGGCGTGGAGTTGAAGGTGCGCGTGTTCACCGACTACGTGCAGCCCAACCTGCAAGTGCAGCAGAAGAACCTCGACGCCAACTTCTTCCAGCACCAGCCGTACCTGGACGAGTTCAACGCCAGCCGCAAGACCGAGCTGGTCAGCGTTGCCGGTGTGCACGTCGAGCCCTTCGGCGCTTACTCCAGCAAGATCAAAGACCTCAGCGAGCTGCCGCAAGGCGCCACCGTGGCCATCCCCAACGACGCCACCAACGGCGGCCGCGCCCTGCTGCTGCTGCATAAGGCTGGCGTGATCACCCTCAAGCCGGAAGCCGGCATCCTCGCCACGCCGAAGGACATCGTCGAGAACCCCAAGGCGATCAAGGTGCGTGAGCTGGAAGCGGCCACCCTGCCGCGCGTGCTGAGCCAGGTCGACCTCGCCCTGATCAACACCAACTACGCCCTGGAAGCCAAGCTGAACCCGACCCAGGACGCCCTGGCCATCGAAGGCAGCGACTCGCCGTACGTGAACATCCTGGTCACCCGCGCCGACAACAAGGACAGCGACGCCGTGCAGAAGCTGGTCAAGGCTCTGCACAGCGCCGAGGTGAAGCAGTTCATCGAAGAGAAGTACAAAGGCGCCGTCGTGCCGGCGTTCTGATCGCCGCTGACGCTGTACCCGATGCCGCGCCGCTGCAAAGCTGCGCGGCATTTTTATGCGAGGAATGCATAGTCTGGCCCTCGGCGACCCGTAGGGTGCGCCGTGCGCACCAGGGGTAATATCGCCACCGCCCCCGGATTGTATCCGGGCTACGAGACTGGCCGGCGCCTCGACAACGGTTGTAGTCGCGGCTGAAGCCCCTCCCACGGAGCGCACTAACCTGCCTTGGGCTTTTCCGGCCGCGTCCAGATAAACAGCGCGCCGCAGCTCATGCCGGCAGCGGCGAACAGCACGGAAGGCAGGTGGTCGACGGTCAGCAGCAGGATGGTCAGCGCTAGCAGCATGCTGGCACTCGCCACCCACTTGGTACGCCGGGCGATCAGGCCGCCGTTCTTCCAGTCGCGCAACAACGGGCCGAACACCCGGTGATTCTCCAGCCAGGCGGCCAGCCGCGGAGAACTGCGCGACGCCGCCCAGGCCGCCAGCAGCACGAACTCGGTGGTGGGCAGCCCCGGCAATATCACCCCGAGCATGGCCATGCCGATGCTCAGGTAGGCCAGCAGCAACCACAGCCAGCGCTGCCAGGCCGAACGCGCCAACGTGGTTTCAGGCAAAGCAGCGTTCCAGGTGCACGGTGAAACGCTCGAAGGCCGCGATGGCCGCCGCCTCGGCCAGACGCTCCTGTTCGGCATCCAGTTCGACGCTGTCGAGCACGGCGGTAAACGCCTTCCAACCCTGTGCGCGGCCACCTTCCGGTTCGCCCAGGTGACGCGCGCCAAAGGTCTCGCTCAAGCCCAGCGCCGGCATGCGCTTGAGCAGGAAAGCGGCGCCCAGCTTGGAACCTTCGGAAACGAACAACCAGGCCAGCGCTTCGCCGGTGCCCATGGCCTTGTTGCGGATGCTGTCATCGCCCTCAGGCAGCGCACGCTGCAGATCGGCCAGGTCCAGCACGGCCTGCTCGACGCGGCAGCGCTGCGGCAGGTCAGGCACCAGTTTGATCAGCGCCGGATCGTTGTAGAGCTTTTCCAGGTCACGCTGGAACAGATACTGGGCGGCCACGAAATGGGAAAACCGCTCCGGGCTGCCGAACGGATCATGGCTCTTGACCAGGTTGTCGAGGTGACTGTGCGGCTCGTGGGTGATCTGGTTCAGGCGCTGCGAACGCAGCGGATGGGACAGTTGCGAAGAGGCGGTCATGGAAAGCTCGCTGATGACTGGCATGAAGTACGGCAGCCCAGCCCCTGCGCCGCTCGCTGACGCGCGCAGGACGTTCGACTGCCACTGCCTTATAAAGACGAACGAACCTGCCAAGCTCCGTAAAAATAAAGCGAAACACCGGGATATGGCGCTCAAGGCAGGCTTTCTAAACACGCTCGCTAGCCGACCTTATTAAAAGTGATTATTATTCGCGGAGTAGTCGGCGAACCAGGCTTGCCAGTGAGCATCTCCAACCTAGACAGCGTATTCATCAGCCAGCGCACCCCGCTGCTGCGCACGCTGGTGAAAATCGTGAAGAACGCCAGCATCGCCGAGGAGCTGGTGCAGGAAACCTACCTGCGGGTCGCCCGTAGCCTGCGCGACAAACCGGTCGATCACCTCGAACCCTTTCTCTTCCAGACAGGCCGCAATCTGGCGTTCGACCACTTGCGCCGCGAGCGCATGCAGTCGCGAACCATGCTCGATGACGTGCCGGATGCAATCATGCAGGCCGTTCCGGCTCCGGGTTCATCCAGCGAAGACAGCCTGCACGCCGAGCGCCTGCTGCAACGGCTGGGCAATGCGCTGGAGCAGTTGAGCGAACGCCAGCAGCGCATCTTCATCCTCAGCCGTCTGCATGGCCAGGGTTATGCGCAGATCGCTGCAGAGCTCGGTGTTTCAGCCAGCACGGTGCAGAAGGAGCTCAAACTGATCATGACCCTGTGCATGACCCTGCTCGAGCGCCTCGCGCCTCCGACATGAGCGACTATCGCTCCCCCGCACCTTCGGCCAGAATATTGCCCCCCGGTTTCGAGAACAGCCCGATGCACCAGCAGCAGGGAACTCCCAACGACAGCGACGCATCGCTGAGCCAGGCGCTGGACTGGCTGCTTCTGCTGGAACATGCGGACGATGATTGCCGGGCGCGATTCGCCGAATGGCTGGCCGCCTCCCCTGCCAATGCCGAGGCGTTCGAGCGCGCGCAGCAGTGCTGGCAATCATCCACACTGGTCAGCGCAGCCGCGCGCCTGGAGCAGCGCAGGCAACCGGCGCCCAGGCGCTCGCGGCGCATCGGTAGAACGCTGGCGATCGCCGCCTCGCTGCTGCTGGTGGTCGGCATCACCCTGCAAAGCGATCTGCTGCTGCGCCTGCGCGCCGATCATGTCACTGCCGTCGGCCAGCGCCAGAGTCTGGATCTGGCCGATGGCTCGCACGTACTGCTCAACACCGGCAGTGCGTTCTCCAGCCAGATCGACGCGAGTCAGCGCGTCACGCAGCTGCTCAGAGGCGAAGCCTACTTCGATGTCGCCAAGGACAGCAGTCGCCCCTTCCAGGTCAATGCCGGCCCCGTCCGCATCTCGGTACGCGGCACCGCATTCTCCGTGCGCTATCTCGACGATACCGCCGAAGTCAGCGTCGAACGCGGCGAGATCGAGGTGCATGCCCGCGGCAACGACACGCGCATCTACCTGGCCAGCGGCGACAGCATCCGCATTGGGCCGGACGGTGTCGGCAAGCGCATCCATGGCGCCACAGCCAGCCAACTCGCGTGGGTTCACGGCCGCCTGATCTTCGATGACCGTCCTTTGCACGAAGTGCTGGATGAACTGCGCCGCTACTACCCCGGCTGGATCATCAACCGCAATGCCGACCTGAATGAGCTGCGCATCACCGGCAACTATCGCCTCAGCGAACCCACCGACATCGTGCGCTCGCTGGCGCAGGTGGCTTCGGCGCAGCTTCAAGAGTACCCATCGCTGCTGATTCTCAACTGAGAAAAAGAATTTTTACGCTCACCGAGGGGCTCGTTCGTCCCGTCATAACAATGCAAACAATTCGCATTAACTGACCTTCCGACGACACCCGCAGAGAGCACAACGATGCCCCTTCACACCAGGCGCCCGCATTTCCCGCGACTGTCCACCGCCAGCCTGTCGCTGCTGGCACTCTCCATCGCCTGCGCCAGCCTGCCGCTGGCCCATGCTGCCGAGCTGGCGCCGGCGGCACAGCAGCAGAGCCAGGGCGGTTACAGCTTCGCCATCGAGCGCCAGCCACTGGTCTCGGCGCTGAACGCGTTCAGCGACGTCACGGGGTGGCAGATAGGCCTGCCGGCACAATTAGCCGACGGCATCGACTCGCCGGGAACCAGTGGTCGCCAATCGCCGGAGCTGGCCCTGGCGCGCCTGCTCGAGGGCACCGGCTTGAGCTACCGCAGCGTTGGGGAACGCAGCGTGGTGCTGGTGAAGAACCCTGCGCAATCGCTCGCACTACAGCCGACGACGGTCACAGCCACACGTCACGAGCAAAGCGTGAATGACGTTCCCGTTTCGGTCAGCGTGCTCGGTCGCGAGCAACTCGACCAGCAGAACGTCAATAGCATCAAGGATCTGGTGCGTAACGAACCGGGTGTTTCCGTCGGTGGCGCCGGCCAGCGTGCCGGCATCACTGGCTACAACATCCGTGGTATCGATGGTGACCGCATCCTGACCCAAGTCGACGGCGTTGAGGTACCGGCCAGCTTCTTCAACGGCCCCTACGCCCAGACCCATCGCAACTATGTCGATCCGGAAATCGTCAAACGCGTGGAAATCCTTCGCGGCCCGGCCTCTGCGCTATACGGCAGCAGCGCCATTGGCGGCGCAGTAAGCTATTTCACCCTTGATGCCGATGACATCATCAAGGACGGCAAGGATGCAGGCGCACGCCTGAAAACCGGTTACAGCTCGGCCGACGACAGCTGGCTGACCTCGGCCACCGTTGCCGGTCGTCACGAACAGTTCGACACCCTGCTGCATCTGTCCCAGCGCAACGGCCACGAAACCGAGTCCTACGGCAGCACTGGCGGCACCGGCCTGGATCGCACCGAGGCCAACCCCGAAGACGCACGCACCACCAACCTGCTGGCCAAGCTCGGTTGGAACTACAACGACAGTGATCGCCTGCAACTGACCTACGAGAAGTACAAGGACGACCGCGACACCGATCAGTTGAGCGCTGTAGGCGGGCCGTTCAACGCCGGCAGTGGCTTCAACTACTACGAGTCACGCAAGGGCAACGACACCATTACCCGCGAGCGCTTCGGTCTGGAGCACAGCATAGCTGTGGACAGTCTGCTGGCCGACAAATTGAAGTGGAGCCTGAACTACCAGGTGGCGAAAACCGACCAGAGCACAGTAGAGCACTACGTGCCGAAGAGCTTCATGACCGGAGCTGCCACCCGTAACGTCATGCGCTACCGCGACACCACATATAAAGATCGCCAATGGATCTTCGATGTTCAGCTCGACAAGGCCTTCAGCCTCGGCCAGACCGATCACCTGCTGACCTATGGCACCACCCTCAAGCGCGAGAAAGTCACTGGACTGCGTACTGGCTACGGCATCTGCCTGCAGGCGCTGAGCGCCAGTTGCACCAGCGTCGGCGCCATCAGTACCAACGCCTCTGACACCCTGACGCCACAGAGCGACTTCCCCGATCCGACCATCAAGACCTACAGCCTCTTCGCTCAGGACGAAATCCGCTGGGACCAGTGGACCTTCCTGCCCGGTCTGCGCTACGACTACACCCGCATGACACCGAAACTGACGGACGAGTTTCTCGCCACCGTCACCAGCAGCGGCGTGACCGAGTACAACGACGACGAAAAGACCTGGCATCGCATCTCGCCGAAACTCGGCGTCACCTACGCCTTCGATGATCATTACACCTGGTTCGGCCAGTACGCGGAAGGCTTCCGTACCCCTACGGCCAAGGCACTGTACGGACGTTTCGAGAACGTCGCTGGCGGCTACACCGTCGAGCCCAATCCGAACCTGGAACCAGAGAAGAGTCGCGGCGTGGAGACAGGCCTGCGCGGCCAGTTCGAGGGCGGCAGTTTCGACGTGGCGGTGTTCTACAACCGCTACCGCAACTTCATCGACGAAAACGCCATCACCGCCAACAGCAATGCGCTGGCCTTTCAGTCGCAAAACATCAGCCACGCCAGCATTCGCGGTGTGGAGGTCAAAGGCCGCTTGAACCTGAATAGCTTCGGCGCTTTTGAGGGCCTCTACACTCAGGGTTCGATTGCCTATGCCCGTGGTCGTAACGACGATACCGGCGAAGCACTCAACAGCGTCAACCCGCTGACCGGCGTATTCGGTCTGGGCTACGAGCAGGAGCGTTTCGGTGGCCTGCTGAACTGGACCCTGGTCAAGCGCAAGACCCGCATTGACGACAGCAGCTTCAACAGCCCGGACGGCAGCAGCAGCCAGTTCGCCAGCCCCGGCTTCGGCATCCTCGACCTTACCGGCTACTACAAGCTGACCGACGACCTGACCGTTAATGCCGGCCTGTATAACCTGACCGACAAGAAATACTGGCTGTGGGATGACGTGCGTGGCTACGACGCCGTTGGTGAAGCGGGTGTGACCAGCCCGGCCAATCTCGACCGCCTGAGTCAACCGGGGCGCAACTTCTCGATCAATCTGGTCTGGGACATCTGAGCCCAGCCACTGGAGGCGGTCGCAACGGCCGCCTCCGGTCTTTGCTAGCAGGCTGTTGAAAAACTACCTGCTAGCCCTGCTTCGCGACGAAGTACCCCGCCAGCCGGCTCAAGTCCGCCTCGTCCAATACCCCACCCAGATAACGCAACTGCAACCAGGCACGCAGGTAGCCGTGGCGCGCCTCGGCCAGGTCGCGGCGGGCGCCGTGCAACTGCTGCTCGGCGTCGAGCACATCGAGATTGACCCGTTCGCCACCGGACACGCTCTTGCGCGTCGCCTGCACCAGCGTCTCGGCAGCGCTCACGGCCAGACGATAGGCACGCACCCGTGCTGCCGCACTGTTGCACAGGTTGAACTGCTGACGCAGACGGGTGAGCAGCTCGGCAGTTTGCGCGTCCAGCTCGAAGCCTGCCTGCACATGCGCGGCGCTGGCCTGACGGGTTGCCGCACTCACTCCGCCACCGGCGAACAGCGGCACACTGAGCTGGATGCCGATGCTGTCGGTGTCGTACTGCTGGTTGTAGGCGCTTTCCGAATCGGAGCTGGTCAGGCGGCTGCTGGCCACCAGGCTCAGGGTCGGCAGATGGCCGGCGCGCTGTTTCTCGATGCCCTGGGCCGCTACCTCGACGGCACGGCGCTGCGCCGCCAGTTCGGCATTGCCGGCCACGGCCAGGTCGCGCCAGGCCTCGAAGCGCGCCGGCTGCGGCGGCTGGATCGGGAAATCATCAAGCAACGGCTGCAGGTCGCTGTGCGCCAAAGGCTCGCCGACGATGGCCTCCAGCGCGCGCAGGGCAATGTCCAGATCGTCCTGAGCCTGGATCAGCTCGGCCTCGGCCAGAGCCAGGCGCGCCTCGGTTTCCAGCTCGTCGGTGCGTGTGCCCTCGCCGGCTCGCACCAAGCGTTGATTGAGCTGCAGACGCTCGACCAGGGCGCGACGCTGGGCGCGCGCCAGGGCGATGCGTTCGTCACTCAGCAGCGCCTGGCTGTAGGCCTCGAACAGGCGTACCGCCAACTCCTGGCTGCGCCCGCGAAAGCGCTCGTCGGCCAGCAGCGTGCGCGCCACACCCTGGCGGTAGTCGGCCCAGGCGGCGTAGTCGAACAGCGGCTGCTGCAGGCTGAGCACCGAGGCGTAGCTGCGGTAATCGCGGTCGACGCGCTGCTCGCCCGCCGTCACCTGCGAGTCGTTGCGCTGGTTACTGTAGCTCCACGACAGCCGTGGCAGCAGCCCCGCGCGGCCGATGGCCTGACTCTCCAGCCCGGCGTCACGCTCGGCGATGGCGGCCTGGAAGGTCGGGTCGTTGCGCAGCGCCAGGGCGTAGGCATCGAGCAAGCCGAGTGCGTACGCAGGCGATGCCAGGCACAGGAACAGGCCGAAACAGAGCGCGCGCATCGTCAGTCTTCCGCCAGGGCCAGGTGAGTGCGATCGAGCAACGGCTTGAACAGGTAGTTGAGCAGCGAGCGCTCGCCGGTGCTGATAAAGGCCTCCACCGGCATGCCAGGGCGAATGCGCAGGCCGGCCAGTTGCTGCATGGCATCGTCGCCCACACGAATGCGGATGGCGTAATACGGCTCGCCGCTGCGTTCATCCTGCAGGCGGTCGGCGGAAACCAGCTCCAGGGTGCCGGCGACGCGCGGCGTGGTGCGCTGCTCGAAGGCGGTGAACAGCAACTCGACCGGCAGGCCAGGGTGTACCTTGTCCACCAGCGCCGGGCTCAGGCGGCCCTCGACCAGCAGCGGCTGATCCTGCGGGACGATCTCCAGCAGCGCCTGCCCGGGTGCGACCACGCCGCCCTCGGTGAATACGCTGAGCCCGACCACCAGGCCGCTGGCCGGCGCACGCAGCAGGGTGCGCTGTAACTCGGCATCGACCCCGGCCAGGCGGTGGTGCAGCTCTTCGCTGCGGATCTGCGTCTCGGCCAACTGGCTACGCACCTGTTCCTGGAACTGCTCGCGACGCTGTGCGGCGCGCAGACGCAGTTCGGCGATCTGCCGCTGCAACTGGCCGATACGACCGGCGTCATCGGCCAGCAGACCGATCAGCTCGGCACGCTGGCGCTCGACATCGAGCAGGCGATTGCGCGGGATGTAGTTGTCCGCCGCCAGCTCGCGCAGGCCCAGCAATTGCTCGTCGAGCACGCGTAACTGGGCTCGCTTGCTGCTGTGCAGCGCACGCAGGCCACCCAGTTGCGCCTCGTTGCCGGCCAGGTTCTGCGCCAGGCCATCGAGCTCCAGGGCCAGGGCCTGACGTCGGCTGGCGAACAGTTGCCGCTGCAGCTCCAGACTGGCGACCGCCAGGGGATCATCCGGGCGTGCCAGCAGCCAGGGGTCGAAAGCGATGCTCGCCGCGCCGTCACGCTCGGCAGCCAGCCGCGCAGCGCTGGCGCGACTGCCGATCAGTTGCGCGCGCAGGGCCTCGGCCTGCGCCTGCAACGCCTGGTCATCCAGCTCCAGCAAGGGCTGGCCGGCCTGCACCGAATCGCCATCCCGGACGAGGATGCGGCGCACCGTGCCACCCGTGGGGTGCTGCAGCGCCTGGCGATTACCGCTGACCATCACCGTGCCGCTCACCGGCACGCCCTTGTCCAGCGGTGCCAGTGCAGCCCAGGCGAGGAAACCACCGAAGCCAGCAAGCAGCAGCCACCAACCGAGTCGAGTTGGCGCCCGCGCATCGACGGCGTGCAGAGGCTGAAGCGGGGCCGGCGCGCTCATTGCTGAGCTCCCGGCGTGGCGCCGTAACTCATGCTCAGGCTCGGCGCGACACGCCGCACCGGCGCGCTCTGGGCTGCCGGCCGGGCGGCCTGCTGCAAATCCTGCAGCACCCGACTGGCCGGGCCGAAGGCCTGCATCTGCCCGCCGCGCAGCAGCAACAGTTGATCGGCGCCCTTGAGCAGCGCCGGGCGATGGCTGACCAGCACCAGGGTGCGGCCTTGTTCGCGCAGGCGGTCGAGCGCGGCCAGCAGCGCCTGCTCACCGGCCTCGTCGAGGTTGGCATCGGGTTCGTCGAGCACGATCAACGCCGGCAGACCGTAGACCGCGCGAGCCAGGCCGATGCGTTGCTTCTGCCCGCCGGAGAGCCCGGCACCGCCCTCGCCCAGGCGCGTGTCGTAGCCCTGCGGCAGGCGCAGGATCAGTTCGTGCACACCGGCCATCTGCGCGGCGGCGACGACCTTGTCCGCCTCGAGGTCGGCGAAGCGGGCGATGTTCTCGGCGATGCTGCCGGCGAACAGTTGCACGTCCTGCGGCAGGTAGCCGAGGTGCGGGCCGAGCACGTCCTTGTCCCACTGCTGCAGATCGGCACCGTCCAGGCGCACCTTGCCCGCCAACGGCATCTGCGCCGCCACCAGCAGACGCGCCAGGCTGGACTTGCCGCAACCGGACGGCCCCAGCACCACCAGGCGCTGGCCCGGCTCCAGGGCGAAGCTGACGCCTGCCAGCACCGGCGTGCGCGAGCCCGGTGCGCAGGCCGACAGTTGCTCCACGCGTAATGCGCCGCATGGCGCTGGCAGGCTCATGCCGCTGGCTCGCGGCGGTTGCGCCCGCAGCAGGTCGCACAGGCGCTGGTAGGCCTGCTGCGCGCCGCTCCACTGCTTCCAGGCATTGATCAGTTGGTCCAGCGGGGCGAGCACGCGCCCGGCGAGGATGGAGCCGGCGATCATCATGCCGGCGGTGATCTGTCCGTCCACGGCCAGCAGCGCGCCGAGGCCGAGCATCAACGACTGCAGCGCCAGACGCACGCCCTTGGACGCCGCGCTGAACGCCGCGCCCTGCTCGCTGGCACGGTTCTGCAGCTGCAGGAAGCGGCCGTGCTCGCCCTGCCAACGCTGACGCAGGCGCGCCAGCATGCCCATGGCCTCGGTCGCCTCGGCGTTGCGCAGGTGCGATCCAGCCGCCTGGGTCGCCTGGATCGCCAATTGCCCGGCCTCGGCCAGCGACGCGCGGGTCAGCCACTGGTTGGCCCAGGTCAGCGCCAGCAGCAACGCCGCGCCGCCCAGCGCCAGCCAGCCGAGCCAGGGGTGGAAGAGAAACAGCACCGCCAGGTAGAGGGGGAACCAGGGCGCGTCGAACAGGGCGAACAGGGCATTGCCGGTGGCGAACTGGCGCAGGCTGGTCAGGTCGTTCAGCGGTTGCGCGCTGCTGCCACGGCCGACGCGCAGGCTGGCATCGAAGGTGGCGTCGTAGATGCGTGCGCCAAGCTGCTGGTCGATCTGCGCGCCAAGGCGGATGAGCACCAGGCTGCGCACCCACTCCAGCAGGCCCATGAAGGCGTACAGGCCGAGCACCATCAGGGTCAGCATGGCCAGGGTCATGTGGTTGCCAGAAGCCAGCACACGGTCGTAAACCTGCAGCATGTACAGCGCCGGGGCCAGCATCAGCAGGTTGATCACCGCGCTGAAGGCGCCGACGCTGACGAAGCCGCGCCGGCAAGCCGCCAGTGCAGCGAGGATTTCGTTGGAAGGTTGCATGCTGTCGCGCCCCAGAAGCACCGCCTGCCGCGATTGACGCGGCGGGCAGCACTTGTCGAGAATTGGTGCGACCACCGTGGCGCGAGTTGTTCAGGCCAGCACCACGGCGGTCGTTGCCGGCGGCCGGGAGAGCGATCTCCCCGCCGCCTTTTTCATCACCCGAAGATCAGGCCGCCAGGGCCAGATCGTCGACCAGCTCCGGCACACCGACCAGCTCCGCAGAACCGGTGCTCAGCGGGCCGGCAGCCAGGGCGGCGGCCACCACGTCGAAGGTGTCGTCGGTGGAGACGCCATAGGCAGCGAACAGATCGTCCAGCACCGACTCCAGTGCATCGGTATTGCCCTGCATCAGGCCGTAGATGGTCTCGTGCACCTCGTTGCCGGTACGGCCGGCGCCCAAGGCAGCGGACAGATCCAGACCGCTGAAGGTGACCACGTAGTTGCTCAGGGTGAAGTCGCTGCCACCGCCACCACCCAGCTCATACCCCAGCGAGACATTGTCCAACTGGCCGTAGAGATAGTGGTTCTGGTTACTGTTGGCCGGCAGCGCCGGGTTGAATACGTAGTGCAGTCCATTGCTGGCGTCGCTGTCGGCGATGAAGGCGTAGTCCGAGCCATTGGCGCCGCTGGTGGCGTACTGGTCGCCGCTGAACGTGCCGTTGCTGAAACCGCCGGTATTGCTTTGACCGTGGCCGGCGGTGGCGAAACCGGTCGTCCAGAAGGCCAGGTAGTCATCGATGGTGGAGCTGCCAAAAATCGGGTCATAGGTAACGGAAACGCTCATGACAAATCCTCTTGCATGGAGTGATGGACGGCGGTGCCTGGGGCACCATCGCCTTTGCCCGAGACGGGCAAAGCCTTGCCCCGGCCCCTTGGCCGGGGCTGTTCAGAAGCGATACTCGAGCATCCCGGTAAGCGTGCGGCCGCGGGCCAGGGACAGGTTATTGGCGTCGCCCATGGCGACGAAGTAGGCCTGATCGGTGACGTTCTCCATCGACAACGCCAGGTTCAGGCTGCTGGTCATCCAGTAGCTGGCGTAGAGGTCGTAGACCTCGTACTGCGGCCAGAGCGCCTGGTCGATCTGGGTGAACCCCCAGGTATCGAGGTTTTCGCCATTACCTTCGCTGTAACGCAGGCGCGCACCGACATCCAGGCGCCGGTCGAGAAAGCGCATGCCCAGGGTCAGCGAACCGCGATCGGCCGGCATATAGGCCGCGCTGCCCATGATCTGGCCACAGGTGACCAGATCGTTCAGCTCGTCATTGGCCTGAGCTTCGTATACCGGTAATTGCACTGGAATCTGGATCGGCCCAACCTGGATGAAACCGGGCACGGTACCCACCTGCACGCGCTCCTGGGCACCGCCCATGTAGAACTCTTTCGAGCAGAAGTCGTTGCTGCCGATCATGTGGGTGTAGCTAAGACGGGCGTAGTAGTCGCCCGCATCGTAGTCGAGGTTGTATTCCACGCCGCGGAAGCGGGTTTGCTCCTGGTTGTTCTGATAGGCCGAACGGCCAAGGCCGATACCACCTACCGTACCTCCCGGCACGCTGACGTTGATATCCATGAAGGAGAAGTTGTCGATGCGCGTATCGAAATAGGCCACCTTGATGCCCAAGCGATCACCGTCGCGCAGCAGGGACTCCTTGAAGACGTTGAAACCCGCCTCCCAGTTGTGCGAGCGCTCCGCCTCGAGGAAAGGATTGGGATAGACCTGTTCCGAGCCACCGCCACCATGGGGCCGGCCAGACATGAACGCCTCGGTCACCGCTGGCGGGCGCCAACCCTTGCCCCAGCGCGTGTAGAGCTGCAGCCAGTCCACCCCCGGGTTGATCGCTACACCCAGCGTGGGCGAGAAGCGGCCCTCCTCTCGATCGACATCGAACACCAGGGACCGCGCACTCCTGACGTTGCCACCACTGGTGAACTGACCGTCGGGATACATCCATACCGTAAGGCCGGTATCACCCTCAAGGCGATAGCGGTCGTAGCGCAGACCGGCATCGAGGGTCAGCCAATCGTCGTAGTCGTAAACCACCTGGCCGAACAGGCCGGCCATGGTGCGTTCACCCTCTGGCGTAGCCCCTTTGATATAGGGATAGGCCGTTTCGTTGGTCGAGGGCGTACGGGTGGTCGAAGGCTTGAAGCTGTCGCGAAACAGTTCGCTGCCATAGGTCACGGCGAACTGGTGTGCGTCGCCCAGATAGAGGCGCGAGGTGTTCTGCAGTTGCAAGCCCCAGGTGTCGGTACGGTACTTGTCCGTGTAGTCGGGATACCAGTTACCGCTGCCGGGGGTAGCCGTACTGCCGGCACTCCAGCGATCCTGCCGGGTGCTGACGTAGTAGAGCTTGGCCTTGAAATCGATCAGATCATCGTCAGGGCTGTAGCTGTAATCCAACGCCGTATTGCGGGCAATCACATCACTGCTACCAGAGCGCTGATATTCATAGCGTTGCCCGTCGGCGGAAAGCCAGGTCCAGGCATCCTTGCTGTCGGTGTCGAGCTCTATGTAGCTCAGTTGTAGCCGCTGACTCTCCGGCAGATTGAGCCCCAGCTTGAACAACTGCGAGCGGGTCACACTGCCGGTATCGCCCACCTCGGAGTCCAGCCAGTTCTCCCAGGCAGCGGGGTACTGGTTGCGCAGGCGGATCTGCGTGCCGAGATTGTCCTTGTCATTGGTGCCGGCGCGATAATCACCAAAGTGGCGCTCGCTGACGCCCAGCAAGACATCGCCGACCTCGTTGCCGAAAGCGAACAGAGCGCTGCCGTTGAAATAAGTGCCATTACCCAACTCGCCGATGCCATGGCCGGCGCGGATGCGCCCACCGAACTCCTTGCCATCACCAAGGAACTCGCGCGCCTCGACCGTGTTGAACGAGGCGATGCCGCCCAGTACCCCGGCACCGCCCATACCGGCGCTGGTGCCCTTGTCGATCTCCACGCTGGAGATGAACTCGGGGTCGACGAACATCACGCCGTTGCGCTGCTGGTGGCCATTGACGCTGAAGTTCTGGCGCATGCCGTCGATGTTCATGTTGACCCGGCCATAGTCCTGCACGCCGCGAATGTTCACCGACAGGCCGGGGTCGCGTTGATTGACGGCGGTGTAAACGCCGGAGGTTTCCTCCAGCATGTCGGCGGCATGCCGTGGCGGACGCCGGTCGATCTGCTCGCGATCGATCACCGCCACCGAGCGCGGTTGCAGGTAGGTCTCCTGGCGTTCGCTGAGCCGTTGACCCTGCACGGTGGTGGACTGCAGTTGCAGCGTCTGCTCGTCGGCGCGGGCACGACGGGTCAGGGTGACTTGCTGCGCGTCGTCGAAGCGGTAGTCCACCGGCGCCGTGCCGAGCAAACGGCGAAGCCCCTCGTCGAGGGAGTAGCGGCCTTTCAGCGCGGTGCTGGCAAATCCCTGCAGCCGTGCGCTGTCGAAGAACACCTGCACACCGGCCTGCTCGGCAAAGGCCAGAGCAGCGCGATCCAGGGGCTGGGCAGCGATATCGAACGCCACCACCTGACGCTGGGCGAGCGCCGTTTCGCCTGCCGGCTCAGCAGCAACGACGCTGCTGCTGAGGGCCATGGCCACGCCCAGCGCGACACCGCCAAGCAGCGGCGCAGGGCCGTAGCGACGAAGAGTGGGTGGTACTACGCAACGACGATGACTCACGACTGACTCCAGGCTGCTTTTGTTGGTAATGAAAATCACTAACAACAAAGACGCCTGACAAACAGAAAGTCAGTAATTCGATGGGAAACTTTTTTCGCAGATCGCGAAAAGGCTCAGTAGATCAGGCTGACGCCCATCAATTCGCGGTGCTGCAGCTGCATCTCGCGGGTCAGCGTGGCCAGGGCATCGTCCAGCCCGTCGAGGCGAAACACGCCACTGACCTCGCGCTGTGCAATCGCGTCGCTACCTATCAGGATGTAGCCCGGTCGGTAGCGGTTGAGTTGCTCGATCACCTGGCCCAGCGGCTGACGGTCGAACACCAGCAGCCCACGCTGCCAACTGGTGACGCGCTGCAGATCGAGCACCACGTCATGCAGACCGGTGGCGTCATAGCGCAGGCTGTCGCCTTCCTGCAGACGGCGCTGCTGGTCCGCCGCCTTTACCTGCACGGCATGTTCGAGCACCCCAACCAAGGCTCCTGCGCCCGCTTCACGCTGAACCACAAAGCGCGTGCCCAACGCCTGGGTACTGCCGCCGGCCGCCTCGACGACGAAAGGCCGGTCAGCCTGCGGCGCGACCTGGAAGATCGCCGCGCCGGCAAGCAGTTCGATCCGGCGCTGACCCGCCGAGTAATCCAGGCGGATGGCACTGGCACTATCGAGCGTCACTTCACTGCCATCGGCCAGGGTCAGGCTGCGCACTTCGCCACTGGCCGTACGATGGTCGGCCAGCAACGGCAGCAGCAGGTGTTCGCTCTGGTTCAGGCCAAGGCCGCCGAGCAGCAGCGCCAGGCAAGCGGCTGCCCCCCAGCGGCGCAAACGGGCATGCCGCCGAGGATGGCGGGCCAGCTCAGGGGCGACGGGCAGCGCCCGATGGCGCGCCGGTTTATCCGCCGGCAAGTTGCCCAGCGCCGACCAGGTACGCCGGGCGAACGCCAACGCCTCGGCATGCCTGGCATCCGCTTGCAGCCACTGCTGCAGCGCCTGCTGCTGGCCGTCATCGAGTGCGTCATCGGCGAGCAATACCGCCCATTCGGCGGCCGCCTCGCGGATGCTCCGCTGCTGCGGTTCTTGGCTAATCAGGCTCACTCTTGGTTCTCGTTATAGGTCGTTGCAGGCCAGGCGGCTCACGCCCGTCTTAAGTAATGACGCGCGGCGACGAATTTTACCGTAATGCCCTCTCATGCCTGCTCGCCCGCCTCGACCAGGCGCTCCATCACATGCGCCAGGGCGCGAGCCAGGTGCTTCTGCACCGAACTGTCGGAAATACCCAGTTCGCGCGCCACCTGGGCGTGGGTCAGGCCTTCGATACGGTTGAGGCGGAAGATTTCCTGAGTGCGTGGCGGCAGTTCGGCGACGGCGTGCTGCAGGCGCTCGACGCTCTGGCGAGCAGCGGTGATTTCATCCAGCGAGCTGCCACCGGCCTCGACCTCGCACAGCACATCCTCACCGAGCAGATCGGTCTTGCGCCGGATCTGCTGGCGCTGATGGTCGATCAGCAGATTGCTGGCCGTGCGAAAGAGGTAGGCTGGCGAGTTGTCGATGCGCTCGCCACCGCGCTGCTCGGCGAGGCGCAGGAAGCTTTCCTGGGTGAGATCGGCGGCCAGTTGCGGGTCGCGGCTCTTGCGCAGCAGGAAGCTGTGCAAGGCCTTGGCGTGCTTCTGGAACAGGCCTTTGAGATCCAAGTCCGACAAGCGTGCATCCCTGGTCTTGGGCAAGAGGAAGCGGGCATCTTATTTTTATTGAGAACCATTTTCAATTTCTCGATTCAAGACAGCTCAACAAGCAATCCAGTGCCGGCTGTCGCTGCGCACGGCGCACCAGGGCGACCAGCTCGCGATGAAACGTCAGCGCGCCCAGCTCGATCACCCGCAGGCGCGTCGGCCGTTGCAGCCACAGGCCGGCGCGCGGCACCAGGGCCACGCCCATGCCGTTTTCCACCAGACGCACGATGGCTTCCAACTCGTCCAGCTCCAGCGCCTCGCGCACGTTCAGGCGTTGCTCACGGAGAAAGCGTGTCACCTGGCGCCCGCCGAACGAAGCGCGGTCATAACGCACGAAGGGCTGCTCGGCGAGCAGGCGCAGTGGGTCTGCCCCGTCCACGTCCAGCGGTGCGATCAGCACGAAGGGCTCGCGCGCCAGCGGTACTTCCAGCAGCTCCTTGGGTAAGGTGAACGGCGGTTTGATCAGCAGCGCCAGATCCAGCTCGCCGGCATCCAGCTGGCTGAACAGCTGCAACGACACGCCCGGCACCAGCTTAAGTTCGACCAGCGGCGCCAGTTGCCGAAAACGCGGCAGGGCCTCGGCCAGCAGGCCGGTCTGCAGGGTGGCGATAGCACCGACGCGCAACTCGCCCTGCCACTGATCGGCGGCCTGCGGCAGCGCCATCTGCGCGTACAACGCGAGCATCTGCTCGGCCAGCGGCAGGGCATGCCGGCCGGCAGCGTTGAGCACGGCAGCGCGACCGCTACGCTCGAACAGGCGCACGCCGAGGTGCTGCTCCAGTACGCGCATCTGCGCGCTGACCGCCGACTGGGTCAGCCCCACCTGCTGGCCAGCGGCGGCGAAGGTGCCCAGGCGAGCGACGGTGATGAAGGTTTTCAGCTCGCGCAGCATCGGCGTCTCGAATGATCAAAATTATTTGAGCTTGTTAGAAACAATATTCGCTTTAGAACAATTTTGCTGTTGGTAGGCTGGTGCGATGAAGATCGATGGCGGGTTGCACCCGCCCTACTCACAACAATCAGAGGTATTGCGTGATGGCCCTTGCTCCCTTTCACCTGGCGATTCCCGTGTACGACCTGGCTGCCGCGCGGCATTTCTACGGCGAGGTGTTCGGCTGCGCCGAAGGCCGTAGTAGCGAGCACTGGGTGGACTTCGATTTCTTCGGTCACCAGTTGGTGATCCACGAAGCGCCGAAGATGGCCTACCAGGAGTCGGCCGCGAGCAACCCGGTGGACGGCCATGACGTGCCGGTGCCGCATTTCGGCGTGGTGCTCGGCTGGGCAGACTGGGAAGCGCTGGCCGAACGCCTGCGCAGCCGCGAGACGACGTTCGTCATCGAGCCCTACGTACGCTTCAAGGGCCAGGTCGGCGAACAGGCCACCATGTTCCTACTCGACCCTTGCGGTAACGCCCTGGAGTTCAAGGCGTTCAAGGACATGAGCCAGTTGTTCGCCAAGTGAACGCACGCTGCCCGGGTAGCGAGCAAGCGCCGCTCAATCCAGCGGGTTGTCGATCTGCGCGCGCAGCAGCTCGGCGAAGGCGCTCGCCTCCACCGGGCGGCTGATCAGAAAGCCCTGGATCTCGTCGCAGTTCTGGCTCTTGAGGAAATCCATCTGCGCCTGGGTTTCCACGCCCTCGGCCACCACTTTCAGCTCCAGGCTGTGAGCCATGGCGATGATCGCCCGGGTGATCGCCGCATCCTCGCCACCAGGCGAGAGATCACGGATGAAGGTCTGGTCGATCTTCACGTAATGCACCGGGAAACGCTTGAGGTAGCTGAGCGAGGAATAGCCGGTGCCAAAGTCGTCGATGGCCAGCTTGACCCCCAGTTCACGCAGTTGGCGGAAGGTGACGATGACGCTGTCGACGTTGTCCAGCAGCTGGCTTTCGGTCAGCTCCAGCTCCAGGTAATGCGGCGCCAGGCCGGTTTCTTCGAGCACCTGGCGCACCAGGCTGGTGAGATTGCCCTGGCGCAACTGATACACCGAGATGTTCACCGACACCCGTATCTGCGCCAGCCCCTCCTGCTGCCACTGGCGCGCCTGACGGCAGGCCTGACGCAGCACGAACTCGCCAATCGGCGCGATCAGCCCGGTCTCTTCGGCCAGGCCGATGAACTCGCCAGGCGCCACCATGCCCTGTTGCGGATGGCGCCAGCGCACCAGCGCCTCGGCGGCGTTGAGCTGGTCGTCGGCGAGGTTCAGCTTGGGCTGGTAGAACACCTCCAGCTGGCCTTCGTCGATGGCCTTGCGCAGCTGGTTCTCCAGTTGCAGGCGCTCCAGGGTGCAGGCCTGCAGGTTGTCGGTGAAGAACTGGAAAGTGTTGCCGCCCAGGTGCTTGGCGTGTTGCACGGCCATGTTGGCCTGGCTGATCAGCGCACTGATCTCGCGGGCATAGTCCGGCAGCAGGCTGATACCCAGCGAAGCGCTGATCACCAGCTCGTGCCCGCCGACGGTCATCGGCACACGCAGCTTGGCCAGCAGCCGACTGGCCACCCGCGCCAGGCTGGAGAGGCTGCCATAGGCATCGAGAATGATGGCGAACTCGTCGCCCGAGAGTCGCGCGATGCAGTCGGCCTCGGGCACGGCCTGAGTCAGGCGCCGGCTCATCTGCCGCAGCAACTGGTCCGCCACTTCATGGCCGAGGCTGTCGTTGAGCAGCTTGAAACGGTCCAGGTCGATATGCACCAGGGCGATGCTGCGGCCGCTCTGGCGGGCGCGCTGGCTGGCCTCGTGCAGACGCTCCTTGAACAGGCTGCGGTTGGCCAGACCGGTCAGGTCGTCGTAGTGCGACAGGTAGCGCAGGCGCTCCTCGGCCTCGCGCCGCGCACTCAGATCGGCGAAGAAGCCGACGATATGGCTGGGCCGACCCGTTGCATCGCGCACCAGGTTGAGCTGCAGCCATTGCGGGTAGAGCTCGCCGCTCTTGCGTGTCTCGATCAGCTCGCCCTGCCAGGTGCCGGTGCTGTCCAGCTCCTGGCGGATCATCTGGTATTGCCTGCGCATCTCGCGGCTGCCGATCAGGCTGGTCACCGTGCGCCCGACCACCTCTTCGCGGCTGTAACCGGTCACCGCGCTGAACGCGCGGTTGACTGCCAGCACACGGTAGTCGGGGTCGAGAATGAAGATGCCTTCACTGGCCGCTTCGAACACCGTCGCCGCCAGGCGCTGCTGTTGCTCCTGCTGACGCCGCGCACTGACATCGCGCCGCGTGCCGAGCATGCGCCGGACACGGCCGGCGGCATCGCGCTCGACCGCGCGACCACGGTCCTCGACCCAGACCCAGTGGCCATCGACATGGCGCACGCGGTATTCGATCTGATAATCCTCGCTGCGCCCCTTGAGGTGCCGGACCAGCGCCCGGCGCAGCCCCGGCAGATCGTCCGGGTGCAGGCGCGGGGTCAGGTCACGCAGCATCACCTGCACCTGGCCCGGCTCCAGACCGAACAGCTCGCGCAGGTGCGAGTGGTGCACCTGATCGCTTTCCAGGTCCCAGTCCCACAAACCCAGCTCGCTGGCTTCCAGCGCCAGGGCCAGGCGCGCCTGACTCTTGCCCAGGGCATGGGTCGCTTCATCCAGCTCCAGGGTGCGCTCGGCCACGCGCATTTCCAGCTTGCCGTGGGCGCCGCGCAATTCGCGCTCGGCGCGGCGACGCTGCTCCACCTCACGCGCCAGCTCTTCGTTGAGCCCTTCGGCACGCTGTTTGGCGTGTTCCAGATTGCTGATCAGCGCCAGGTTGTGAAAACGCTGCAACAGGCTGCGCTGCACCAGGCGATTGACCTGCCAGGCGACCACCAGCAGGGCGAGCAACAGCATTACGCTGAGCAGGCCCCAGCCGCGTTGCAGGCCGCTGCCTGAGAGCAGCAGGAAGCCAGCCGACGGCAGCAGGCAGGGCAAGGCAAAGGTGAGAAAGGCAGACAGGCTGACGGCATAGGCCACGCTGGCCGAGAGAATCGCAGCAGCGATCAGGCCGTAGACCAGCGCCTGCTGATAGAACACATCGGTGGGCACCAACACGATCACGGCGAAGGCGAGGGTCAACCCGGATGCACCGGCGCCGAAGAGGAAGATGCGTCGCCAATAGGGCTCGGCCTGGCGGCTCGGCAGCGCCTCATTGAAGGCATTCACCTGGGTCAGGCGCAGCAGCGCCAGCAGCACTACCCAGCCCAGCCAGGCGGCGAGCATCGGTGCGCTCTGCTGACTCCACAGCAACAGGCTGCAAGCCAGGCCGACCAGCAGCATGAGCAACGTGGGCAGGCGCGAACCCTGGAACAACAGACGGGTACGCTCGACGGCAATATCCGTGGCGAACTGGCGTTCAGCCTGGTGCGGGTCCGGCGTCACCTCTTGAACTACGGCGCTAGTCGTGGCGGTCATAGGCGATGTTCTTGTAATGGTTGCCTGAGGGTCTGCACCACGTTTTGGCAGCGGTCACAGCCCTGACGTCGCGGGAGAATACCCGAGACAGACGTGGTGCCCAACCAGCATGTGGCCAATTTCACAGTTTGGCGCCTAACTTTTGGCGCAATACTGGCCTTTCGCCTGCCTGCAGCCACCCTTTGCGGCCTGACCCGCCGGTCGTCGGCTGCTCGGACGCACCTTTCGACGACCCCCTTGCACCCCCTGCAAGACCCTTGCGGCGCCCCCGCAACAGCTCCTAGGATGGGCACCCTCTGCAATCAGGGAAGACGGCCCAACGCCCATGGATGACCTGCAACAACGCTGGCTCTTTGCCCTCTCCGCGCCGATGGTGGCGATCAACGCCAACTCGGGCGCGCAATACGCGCTGCCTGATTTCTACCCGGACAGCGAGTTCGTCGACCTCAACGAGTCCTGGGGTATCGCTGATCGCCCCGCCCTGCTGGCGATGATCCAGCGCATGACCGACGACGGCCATGCGCGCGATCTGAGCGGCGCCTACTGGGATAATGCGCGCCTGCTGCCTAGCGAATGGCAGGCGCTGGTCGACAGCCTCGACGAAGGCCAGCAGGTGGCCTATCGCTACGTCGCCGACACCATCCTGGTCTGCGGCTCCGGTGGCATCCGCGCCTGGGACCTGGGGCGCATGAGCTTTCTCGCCCGCATCGGCCAGCTGAACGGCTGGCTGAGTCTCGCAGAGAACCTCTGGCTGCATACTCGCCTGAGCCTGCGGGCGCGTTACTACTACCAGGGCTGGCACAGCTACCTGGCCGGTTTTCTCATCGGTCGCTGCTACTGGAACTGCCTGGGCCACGAGCAACCGGGAGAACAGGCGCTGTGCATCAGCCGTCAGGGCAGTGACCCGACGCACCGCGCCCTGATGCGCGAACTGACGCTGAGCCCGGCAGCCGGATTCGACGAACTGCCCTGGGACATGGAACTGGATCTGCCGGAAAAACCGGCATCGCTGGAGGCGTTCGACTGGTCATGAGTTGCTGGGAACACCTCGGCATAGAGCCGACTGACGATCAGAACAGCATCCGCAGCGCCTACCGCGCACGCCTGCCCGACGTACACCCGGAGCGCGATCCCGAGGGTTTCCAGGCCCTGCGCGGCGCCTACGAGGACGCCCTGCGGCAGGCCCGTGGCGAAGCCCCCGCGGCAAGCGCACAGAGCGCACCGCCCAGCGCCAGCGAACAGGCCGTGCAACAGTTCGTCGAACTGCTGCAGGACGCCGGCCGGCGCTTTCGACCCGACGCCTGGCAGGACTACTGCCGGATGCTCGACCAGTTGCCGCTGGACGTACTGGAAAGCGTCGACGGCTCGCTGCGCGGTCTGCTGCTGAGCAACGGGCCGCTGTCGCACCGCTGCGTGAACCTGCTCACCGAACGCATGGCCTGGGCCAATCGCCTGATGCAAATGCCCTTCGAGGAAGCCGAGGCGCTGGATCAGTTACTGCAGCGCATCGCCGAGCCCGACCCGTTCGACCTCGCCAGCCTGTCCGAGTGGCCGACCGTCGCGCAGGTGGAAAACCTCTGGTACGTGCGCACCCTCGATCATCTGTTCAGGAACCGGCCACTGCAGGAATTTCGCGGCTGGTGCTCGCTGCACCTGTGTCTGCCAATGCCGGCCGACCCGGACTACTATCCGCGCCTGTATCGCCAGTGCACCCTGGCCGGGGTGGCCCTGGGCGGCGCCCTGGAGCACTACCAGGCGCTGCATGAGCAGACACCCGACGACCTCGATATCCAGTACCTGCTGGCATTGCAGAAGCAGCACCATGACCAGGACGCCCTCGACCTGTGGACCCGTCTGTGGCATGAGCGCGAGATGCCCGAGGCGGCCGCCTGGATACTGGCCTGGTGCGCTCATCACTCGCCTGAACGCCTGCCGCTGCTGATCCTGGCGTTCAACCGCAGCCAGATCGAGCTTGGCCATGAGCATCCGCTCGACGCCTATCAGCTGGCCGATGGCGAGCCGGCCCAGACACCGCAAACCCTGGCGCGCTGGCAGCGCGCCGCCACCAGCGAACTGCCGTCACTGGCGCGCACCTTCGTCGCCTGGCAGATGGGGGACAGCGAGTGGCCATTCCTCGCCGAGCTGCTCGGCGCCGCGGACACGCCGCTCACGCGGCTCTATCGACAGGCCTGGCTGCTGCAGCGCGGCGACGAGGCCGACCTTGAACACCTGCTGAATCTGCAAGCCGGCGACCATCCGCTCGATGCCGTACTGGTGCAGGGGCTACAGCACCACGCCCGGCAACAGCGCCAGTGGCTGCGCGAATCGCCTGCGCTGCAGGCGCTGCAACAGGCACTGAGCAGCCCTGGCGCGAAACTGCCGCAAGCACTCGGCGATAACACCGTGGCCCGTGCCCAGATGTTGCGCGGGCTCAGACGCTTGCGCCGATACGACCAAGCGACGCTGCAACGCCTGGGCGAACTGTTCGCACCGCTATCGGGCTGGTTGCTGCCGCCCAGCCTGCAGTTGCAACTGACCCTGCAGCGCAGCGGTCGCACCCTGCCAGAGCTTCCCGACGATAGCGACGCTCGCTGGCACTGGCAGCGCCAGACGCTGTTGCTGCTGGGCCTGCTGGAACAGCCCGAACAATGGCTGGAACAACTGGATAAAACCCTCGCCGACCTGCCCACCGATACCGAACATCCGGCCCACGAGGCCAAGACGCAGTTGCTGGCGAATGCCACCACGCCTCGTCGCTGGCTGCTGGATCTCGACGAAGGTGATCCACTGCAAGGTCTGATCGCTGCCGGACAGGTCAGCCCGGACATTCTCCTCGGCAGCCCGCGCCTGCCGTCGGTCGCCCGTATCGGGGCCTGCGCCGCGCAATACAGCCACGAGCTGGCAGGCGACCCGTTCGGCCAGATGCTGCTCGACGCCCTACTCCATCACGACCCGGACCTGCCGCAAGAGGAACGCAATCAGGCCTTGCAACGGCTGCTGGCGTTCACGTGCCCTGGCGTCTGGTTCGAGCCCTTCCGCGAGGGACTGGTCAAGGGCCGACCACAGAACCTGGCGCAATCGATCTGCACCGATAACGGGCTGGTGTTCGCCACCATGCAGGTGATCTTCGATTGCATGCGCGATCTGCTCAGCGGCGCCAAGCCGCATCTGCCCCCGACCAGCCAGCTGCGCAACTTGCAGAAAGCCAAGGACGCCAGTAGCACGCCGACGGCAGTCCGCCTGGCCATCACCTTGCTGCTGTCGCGTTGTGAGCGCCAGCAGCCCGAGCACGCGCCGACCACCTGGCGTTCACAGTGGCAGATGTGGCGCCTGGGCGGGCGCCTGAACCGGATCAACTTCACCCTGCAGACGCTGGCCCTGGTCGGAGCCGCACTGCCGCTGAGCCTACTCGTCGACAAACTCAGCAGCGACCTGGCACTGGCGGTGCTCGCTGGCACCGTCCTGGTCGTGATCACCTGCATGCTGCGCCGGTTGCATGACATGAGCCGTGGTGTGGGTACGCTACTGATGTTGCTACTAGGCAGCTTTATGCTGCCCTACATGCTGCTCGTGCTGTTCTTCTGGCCCGGTGACCCGCTGCCCAACCGCTATGGCCCGCCCAACGGCAGCCGCACGCAGGATGGGCAAGGCCTGCAGGCACGGCTGCGGCAACTGAACGGGTTCAGGGAGCCGGCAAGTTAGAAGCGCAGCGCGTCCAGCTCCTGCTCCAGACGCTGACGCGCGGCCGTGATCGGCTGCTCCTGCTGGGCGCCGAGCACGCTCTGAAACTCGTCCAGCCACTGGCCGATCTGCTCGCGCTCGGCACCCAGGGTCTGCATCCAGGCGCGCTCCAGGCGGGCCAGCAGGGTACGGTTGTGCAAGGTGTCACGCGGATGGATCTTCAAACCGGCCAGGCGCGCCTGGCTGGCGGCACGCGCCTCGGCACTCAGACCGGTGGGGCTGCGGTCGATCACGTGGCCGTGGCGCTGGCCACTCTCCAGGGTCACGTCCACTTCCAGCAGACCGTTGATGTCGTAGCTGAAACGCACGTCCAGCGCCTGCACCTGGCCGGTCTGGGTCAACTTCACCTCGAAGGCATCGACGAAGATGTTGTCGCGCACCCAGGGGCGCTCGCCCTGATAGACCTCGATGCGGATGTATTCCTGCTGTGCATGGGTGGTGTAGTAGCGCTGCACGCGCGACGCCGGGATCACCGTGTTGCGCTCGATGATCGGCGAGAAGGCGCCCGGCTGCTCGTCGCTGCGCCGCGAGGCAATACCCAGCGTGTAGGGGCAGACGTCGGTGAGGATGATCTCCTCGATGGCCCGGTCGCGCGCCTTGCACGCCGCCTGCGCGGCGGCGCCGAGGGCAACGATGGTGTCCGGGTCGAGGTGACGATAGGGCAGACGGCCGAACAGGGTGGCGACCAGTTGCTGCACCACGCTCATGCGCGTGGCGCCGCCGACCAGCACCAGGCTGTCCAGGTCACGCGGGTTGAGCCGCGCATCGCGCAGCGCCTGCTCGATGGGCTGGCGTAGACGCGCCAGCAGCGGCGTCCAGATCTGCTGCGCACGGGCGTCGTCCAGTTGCCACTGGCGGCCATTCCACTCGAGCGTCTGCGGCCCTTCGGCGAGACGCCGTTTGAGCTGCTCCAGCGCGTCCTCGAGGCTGGCCAGGGCCTGGCCGTCCAGCTCGCTGCGCGACAACCCCCAATCGCTCAGGCAGGCCTTGAGCAAGGCTTCGGTGAAATCCTCACCACCGAGGAAGTTGTCCCCGGTGGAAGCATGCACCTCGATCAACGGCAGGGCGTACTCCAGTACGGTGACGTCGAAGGTGCCGCCGCCCAGGTCGAAGATCAGCGTGCGCTCGAACTGCTGCTCGTGCAGCCCATAGGCCATGGCCGCCGCGGTGGGTTCGTTGATCAGGCGCTCGACGCGCAGCCCGGCCAGCTCGGCAGCGAATACCGTGCGCTTGCGCTGTTCGTCGCTGAAATAGGCCGGTACCGAGATCACCGCGGTGCTCACCGGCACGCCGAGGTGGGCCTCGGCATCCGCCTTGAGCGAGCCCAGCACCAGCGCCGACAGCTCTTCCGGCGTGAACTGGCGATCGCCCAGGGTGAAGCGCTTGTCGCTGCCCATGAAGCGCTTGAAGGCGGCCACGCTACGCAGTGGATGGGTGGTCAGGCGCGCCCGGGCGGCAGCGCCGACCAGAATGCTACCGTCCTCGTCCAGGCTCACCGCTGAGGGGGTCAGCACATCGCCGAGTGCATTGGGGATCAATTCGGCTCGCCCTTCACGCCAGACGGCGATCAGGCTGTTGGTGGTGCCCAGGTCAATGCCCAGCAGCGGGCTGTCACCAGTCGACATTGCTATCGCGACTCCCTCAAATCCATTGAAGGGCGCAGTCTACCCCGCACACAGGCCCCGGCAAACTGCCTCGTCGCTGGCGTTTGCCCTACCCTGCAGCGCCCCCTAGAATGCCGCGATGCAAAACGACCTCGAACACAGACTCACGACCCTCAATCCTGCCCAGCACCACGCGGTCACCACGCCGCCTGGTCATCAGCTGGTGCTGGCCGGCGCCGGCTCGGGCAAGACCCGCGTGCTGGTGCATCGCATCGCCTTCCTGATCCAGCGCCTGGATGTCTCGCCGCACAGCATCCTGTCGGTGACCTTCACCAACAAGGCAGCCGCCGAGATGCGCCACCGCATCGAAGACGTGCTGGGCCACAACCCGGCCGGTATGTGGGTCGGCACCTTCCATGGCCTGGCCCACCGCCTGCTGCGTGCGCACTGGAAGGAAGTGGGGCTGGCCGAGAACTTCCAGATTCTCGACTCCGACGACCAGCAGCGCCTGGTCAAACGGGTGATCCGCGACCTCGGTCTCGATGAACAGCGCTGGCCGGCCAAGCAGGCGCAGTGGTTCATCAACGGGCAGAAGGACGAAGGCATCCGACCGCAAGGCATCCAGGCCAGCGGCGACCTGTTCCTCGCCACCATGCGCAGCATCTATGAAGCCTACGAGGCGGCCTGCGCGCGCACCGGCGTCATCGACTTCGCCGAGCTGCTGCTGCGTGCCCTTGATCTGTGGCGCGACAACGCCGGCCTGCTGGAGCACTACCAGCGCCGCTTCCGCCATATCCTGGTCGACGAGTTCCAGGACACCAACGCCGTGCAGTACGCCTGGCTGCGCTTTCTCGCCAAGGGCGGCGAAAGCCTGATGGTGGTGGGCGACGACGACCAGTCGATCTACGGCTGGCGCGGCGCGAAGATCGAGAACATCCAGCAGTTCGACAGCGACTTCGCCGATGCCGAGATCATCCGCCTGGAGCAGAACTACCGCTCCACCGCCAACATCCTCAATGCCGCCAACGCGCTGATTGCCAACAACCAGGGCCGTCTCGGCAAGGAGCTGCGCACCGACGTCGGCGATGGCGAGCTGCTGGCCCTGTACGCCGCCTTCAACGAGCACGACGAAGCGCGCTACGTGGTGGAAACCATCGAGGACGCGCTGCGCAAGGACGGCCTCAAGCGCAGCGAGATCGCCATTCTCTATCGCTCCAACGCCCAGTCGCGGGTGCTGGAGGAAGCGCTGCTGCGCGAGAAGATCCCCTACCGCATCTACGGCGGCCAGCGCTTCTTCGAACGCGCCGAAATCAAGAACGCCATGGCTTACCTGCGTCTGCTCGACGGGCGCGGCAACGATGCGGCGCTGGAGCGCATCATCAACGTGCCGGCGCGCGGCATCGGCGAGAAGACCATCGAAACCATCCGCGAGTACGCCCGCGCCCACGACGTGCACATGTGGGAGGCGATCCGCCTGATGCTGGCGGTCAAGGCCCTGCCGGGCCGTGCCTCGGGCGCACTGGCCGGGTTCATCGAACTGATCGACGGCCTGGCGGAGCAGGTGCTGGCCATGCCGTTGCACCAGATGACCCAGGTGGTCGTCGAACGCAGCGGCCTGCTCGCCTACCACGAAGCGGAAAAGGGCGAGAAAGGCCAGGCCCGGGTAGAAAACCTTGAGGAACTGGTCAGCGCCGCGCGCGCCTTCGAGAACGATGAAGACGACGAGCTGACCCCGCTGCAGGCCTTCCTCACCCATGCCTCGCTGGAGGCCGGGGACACCCAGGCCGCCGAAAACGAGGACAGCATTCAACTGATGACCCTGCACAGCGCCAAGGGCCTGGAATTCCCTCTGGTGTTCCTGGTTGGCATGGAGGAGGGTCTGTTCCCCCACAAGATGAGCCTGGAAGAACCGGGCCGATTGGAAGAAGAACGCCGCCTGGCCTATGTTGGCATTACCCGTGCCATGCAGAAGCTGGTGATCAGCTACGCCGAAACCCGGCGTCTCTACGGTAGCGAGACCTACAACAAGGTGTCGCGCTTTGTCCGCGAAATCCCCGCGCCGCTGATTCAGGAAGTGCGCCTGAGCAACAGCGTCAGCCGCCCGGTGAGCACCAGCTCGATGGGTGGCGGCAGCCTGTTCGCCGGCAGTGCCATACCGCAAACGCCCTTCAACCTAGGCCAGCGCGTACGTCACAGCCTGTTCGGCGAGGGCACCATCCTCAATTTCGAGGGCTCTGGCGCCCAGGCGCGGGTTCAAGTGAATTTCGAAAACGAAGGCAGTAAATGGCTGATGCTGGCGTACGCCAAGCTTGAGGCCTATTAGCACACCGTATCTGGAGATAATCGATGAATCGCCGCAATCTGTTCGGCGCCGCTGTGGCGCTGATCGCCGCCATCGGCCTGGCTGGCTGTAAAGAAGAAAAGGCTGCCAGCGAGCAAGCCGCTGCCAAGCCGGCAGAAACCATCCACTGGAAGATGGTCACCTCCTGGCCGAAGAACTTCCCCGGCCTGGGCACCGCTGCAGAGCGCCTGGCCGAACGCATCAACGCCATGAGCGCCGGACGCCTGACCGTCAAGGTCTACGCCGCCGGCGAGCTGGTGCCGGCGCTGGAAGTGTTCGATGCCGTCTCCCGCGGCACCGCCGAGATGGGCCACGGCACCCCGTACTACTGGAAGGGCAAGGTGCCGGCCGCGCAGTTCTTCAGCAGCGTGCCGTTCGGCCTCTCCACCCTGGAAATGAACGCCTGGCTGAGCAAGGGCGGCGGTCAGGCGCTGTGGGACGAAACCTACGCACCCTTCGGCGTGAAACCGCTGTCGGCCGGCAACACCACCATGCAGATGGGCGGCTGGTTCAACAAGGAAATCAACAGCCTGGATGACATCAAAGGCCTGAAGATCCGCATGCCGGGCCTCGGCGGCGAAGTCTGGAGCAAGCTCGGCGCGATCACCGTCAACCTGCCGGGCGGCGAGATCTTCACCTCCCTGCAGACCGGCGCCATCGACGCCACCGACTGGGTCGGCCCTTACAACGACCTGGCCTTCGGCCTGCACAAGGCAGCCAAGTACTACTACTTCCCGGGCTGGCAGGAGCCGCAGGCCGTGGTCGAATCCATGGTCAACCAGAAGGCCTTCGATGCGCTGCCGGCCGACCTGCAGGCCATCGTCGTCGAAGCCGCCCGCGCCGCGACCCTGGACATGATGGACGACTACGTGTTCAACAACGCCAAGGCGCTGCAAAGCCTCAAGAGCGAAGGCGTGCAGTTCAAGCGCCTGCCGGACGAGGTGTTGCAAGCCATGCGCGAACAATCCGACGTGGTACTCGAGACCCTGGCTGCGGAAAACGACCTAAACGGCCGCATCTGGGCCTCGCAGAAAGCCTTCCTCGAAGAGGCCAGCGCCATGCAGACGCTGACCGAGAAAGAGCTGTACAACTGGCGTTGAGCCAACTGAACGGGGCTGAAAAGCCCCGTTTTTCTTAGGGATTCTGCCCATGCGCCTTCACTCGCTGCTTTTACTGCCCCTGCTCGCCTTCGGCCTGATCGGCTGCAAGGACGATTCCGCGCCGGCCGACCAGGCCGCAGCCCCCGCCCAAACCTTCCACTGGAAGATGGTCACCACCTGGCCGAAGAACGCTCCAGGCACCGGCACCGCTGCCGAACGTCTGGCCGAGCGCGTCAACGCCATGAGCGCCGGGCGCCTGACCATCAAGGTCTATGCCGCTGGCGAGTTGGTGCCGGCACTGGAGGTGTTCGACGCGGTGTCGCGCGGCACGGCTGAACTCGGCCACGGCACGCCCTACTACTGGAAAGGCAAGGTGCCGGCCGCGCAGTTCTTCGGCGCAGTGCCCTTCGGCCTGTCCACCCTGGAAATGAACGCCTGGTTGAGCAAGGGCGGCGGCCAGGCACTGTGGGATGAAGCCTATGCGCCGTTCGGCCTCAAGCCGCTGACCGCAGGCAACAGCACCATGCAGATGGGTGGCTGGTTCAACAAGGAAATCAACAGCCTCGCTGATATCAAAGGACTGAAGATCCGCATGCCAGGCCTCGGCGGCGAAGTCTGGAGCCGCCTCGGTGCGACCACCGTGGTGATGCCGGGTGGCGAGATCTTCACCGCGCTGCAGACCGGCGCCATCGACGCCACCGACTGGGTCAGCCCCTACAACGACCTGGCCTTCGGCCTGCAGAAGGCGGCCAAGTATTACTACTACCCGGGCTGGCAGGAACCGCAGTCGGTGCTCGAGCTGCTGATCAACCAGAAGGCTTTCGATGCGCTGCCGGCCGACCTGCAGGCCATCGTCAGCGAGGCGGCGCGCGCGGCGACCCAGGACATGATGGACGACTACGTATTCAACAACGCCCTGGCGCTGGACGAGCTGAAGAAGAGCGGCACGCTGCTCAAGCGCTTCCCCGACGAGGTGCTCCAGGCCATGCAACACGAGAGCGAACAGGTGCTGGGCGAGTTGGCTGCGCAGAGCGAACTCAACGGCCGCATCTGGGCCTCGATGCAGACCTTCCAGGCGCTGGCCACCTCGATGCAGGCGCTGTCGGAAAAAGAGCTGTACGACTGGCGCTGAGCCGCTCAGGGTTATAACCCTTACCCTTGTGGGAGCCCCGCCCCGGGGCGAAGCTTTATTATCTCAGGTTCGCGGCGGGGCGCCGCTCCTACTCGCTCAGCGTGGCGGCGCCTGACTGACAGTCATCGGTTTGCGAGCTCCGTTTGTCGTTCCAGACCCCACCTCATGCCCTGGCGGCCATACTTCGGGGATGAAAAAGAAGCCGACCGACCCCGCCCAGATCCTCGATAGCGCCCTGCAACTGGCCGACGTCTGCGGCTGGGAGCGCCTGCACCTGTTCGACGTCGCCGCTGCACTCGACATTGGCCTGGACGATATCGCCCGTCATTACCGCGACAAGGATGACCTGGTGGAAGCCTGGTTCGACCGCGCCGACCAGGCCATGCTCGGCCACGCCAGAAATCCTGATCTGCGGGGCCTGAACGCCGAACAACGCCTGGAAAGTTGCCTGCTGGCCTGGCTCGACAGCCTCTCCGCCCACCGGGGCGTCACCGGACAGATGCTGCTGTACAAGCTCGAACCCGGCCATATCCACCTGCAGGTGCTCGGCCTGATGCGCATCAGCCGCACCGTGCAGTGGTGGCGAGAGGCAGCCGGACGGCAAACCCTGCATTTGCGCCGTATCGCCGAAGAAACCCTGCTCACCGGCGCCTACCTGCGCAGCTTCGTGCACTGGCTGCGTCATTCCGACGAAGGGTCTGCGGAGTTCCGCGCCTACCTGCGCCGCCAACTTCGCTGCGGCCCGCTGCCCTTGCTGCTGCAACGCCCGTAGGGTGCGCCATGCGCACCAGAGGCCGCTTCGGTACTGAGCCGGGCGCGTACGGCGCCGTCTGGCGCAGGCAAAAGCCGGAAACATTCTGTCACTGGTCATGCGCCCCCATGGCGGGCAAGATGCCGGGCAAGCTTTTCCACAAGAGAGAAAACCGTGATGCAGCGTTTCCTCAGTATCGCCATGGTTCTATGCCTGGCGCTGACCTTCAGCTTCGAAGCCCACGCCAAGCGTTTTGGCGGTGGCAAATCCTTCGGCTCCGCCCCCAGCCACCAGACCCGTCAGGCCACCCCGCCAGCCCAGTCGGCTGCCCAGGCACCTGGCCGTCAGCAACCTGCCGCTGCCGCCAGCGGTGCTTCGCGCTGGCTCGGCCCGCTGGCCGGTCTGGCCGCCGGTGGCCTGCTGGCCTCGATGTTCATGGGTGATGGTTTCGAAGGCCTGCAGATCATGGACTTCCTGATCTTCGGCCTGATCGCCTTCCTGCTGTTCCGTTTCCTCGCCGCTCGTCGTGCTCGCCAACAGCCACAAATGGCCGCTGCCGGCGCGCCCTACCAGCGTGAAATGCCGAACGCCGACAATGCTCCGGCCGCTGGCAGCAATATCTTCGGTGGCCGCCTGGCTTCGGCCGCTCCGGTGATCAACGCCCCGGCCTGGTTCAACGAGCAGAGCTTCATCGCTGCCGGTCGCGAGCACTTCATGAACCTGCAGCAGCACTGGGACGCCGACGAGATGGACAAGATCGCCGAGTTCGTCACCCCGCAACTGCTGGACTTCCTCAAGCGCGAGCGCGCCGAGCTGGGTGACGGCTTCCAGTCCACTTACATCGACGAACTCGACGTGCAACTCGATGGCGTCGACGACAACGCCGAGAAAACCATCGCCACCCTGACCTTCAGCGGTGTGTCGAAGACTTCGCGCTTCGACCAGGGCGAGCCGTTCAGCGAAAGCTGGCGCCTGGAGCGTGCCCAGGGCGACGACCAGCCCTGGCTGATCGCTGGCATCCGCCAGAACTGATCGCTACGACGCACAAAAACCCGGGCTTGCCCGGGTTTTTCATTTCAGCATTCGCCTGCTATCGCGGCTGAAGCCGCTCCCACGAGCTGATCAGTGGGAGGCGCTTTAGCGGCGACATCCACATCACCGCAGCTCCGTAGCAGCCCGGCGCATGCCGATATGCGGGATATCGTCCTCCAGATACACCTCGGTCACCGCCGTGAAACCGTAACGCCCGTAGTAGCCCTGCAGATGCGCCTGCGCCGACAGATAGACCGGCACGCCCGGCCAGCGCTGGCGGCACTCGGTCAGCGCCTGCTCCATCAGCCGGTGGCCCAGGCCAGTGCCACGCGCCCGCTCGGCGATCACCACCCGACCGATCACCACCTCGCCTGCCATGCGTTGCGGATCGAGCAGGCGCAGATAGCCCACCAGCCCCGACCCATCACGCGCCAGCAAGTGGCAGGTATCGCCGATCAGGTCCTGGCCATCGGTTTCCAGATAGGGGCAGTTCTGCTCCACCACGAACACCTGGGTACGCAGGGCGAGGATGGCGTACAGCTCATGGACGTCGAGTTCGCTATGGTGCTTGCTGATCCAGCTGATGGTCATCTTGCTCTCCATAAAACCTAGTGTGCATGTTCACCGTCTGCTCCCGCCCGGCCGCGCAGACAGCGCCAGAACATGACACCGAGTATCAGCACCAGCCAGAGCAAAGGCAGCAGAAAAAGCACCAGGGTACTTGCGGCATGCCGCCCCACCTCTGTGTGGTAGACCAGCCGCACCCCGCCGTCTTGTTGCTCGGCAGCGAGCAGCACGGCGTTCTGCAACTTGCCCAGCGTCCCGTTTGCCGGTACCGATACTGGCAACTGGCGCAAGGACCGCACCAGACCGTTCCAGGCGGTAGCGCTGTTCTCGCGGAGTGAAGAGAAGGCCGCCAGCCCCGCATAGCTGGGCGCCTGGTCAGTCAAGGTCAGGCTACGCCGCTGCACCTCGGCATACACCGCGACGATAGCGGCCACGCGCCGTTCCAGCTGAGCGTGCACGTCCCCGGCAAGCACGGCTATCGCTTCGTCGCGCGACGTAGAGGGAGCGGCTTTATAAGCCTGAAGCAACTGCTCAGGTCGAGCGTGGAGCGAATCCCGAAAATCAGCCCAGTGCTCATAGCCAAGTAGCTGCATGATGGCCTGCTTTCCGGCCTGGCACTCCACATCGGCAGGGCACAACAGGTCGAGCTCGGCCATCGCCGTCGGAAATAGCTGAAACCCCGTGAGGGTGAAGAAATTTCCCGACTCTGTCTCCGACCAAAGATTCGCAAGACCATAGAGCATCGGCAGATCGTCAAGGGCAGCATGCTCAGGTGCAATCATCGCCGGCCCCCAGTAGTAGTTCCGACAATCAAGGCGATAGGACAGCGAGGCGTACGACGGCTCAGGGGCGCTCACCACCCCACATGAGAGCGTCTGATCCGCTGGTTTGAAAATCAGCCGCGTACCCGCTGGCGGCAGGTATTCGCCAAGATCATCACCGCTATGCAGCACCAGATCCGGGTAGCCCAGGAGCGCCCCCTGCAACCGGTAGAAGCTCGCCGACCAGAGCTGCTGGCCGTCGATAGCCAGCAGCAGGAGCAAACCGCTCGCCAGGACCAGCGCGGCGCCCAGCGGCCGACGAGGTTGCCGACGAGTCAGCAGAGCGATGCTGCCCAGGTAGATCAGCGGCAACCCCAGCAGCAGCCCAGGCAGCGCCAGAGAGCTTTCCGACGCCCAGTTGAACAACAGATAGTGGCTGCTGGCGAGCACCGCCAGGACCGCACACAACAGCCCGAACGCCAGCGCAGTCGCACCCCAGCCTCGGATAGTGCCCGGCACCAGCACCGCCGCGCTCAGCACCACCAGTGCCAGGCTTACCCAGCGGACCCAATCGGGCGACGCCATCATCTCTAACATGGCCACTCCCATCCTTCGCAGTTGAACACCCGCTGGCCGTGTACATGAATCTGTTTCCAGGCCAGCCGGCCATCCTTTTCCAGTCCGTAGGAAACGCCATGCTCGGCGCTCGCAGCGTCGTGCCGCCAGACGCCAACCAGGTTGCCGGCAGTTGTCAGGGCCAGCCAGGTTCCAATCCTTTCACCGTCGCGATACCAGCCATGCATGACGAAGCCGCCGTTCGTTTCATAGACCCAGTAGCCACTGCGTTGGCCGTTGGCTTGCGCACCGCAGCCGACTAGCTTGCCATCGACGATTTCCTTGTGAATTTCATCCGTGCTGCGCGCACAGCCGTCGCCATCCAGCACAGGTGGTGCAAGCTCTTTCAGCAAGCGCTGGGGCACCCGCTCGAAGGCGGCTGCGGAAGTAGCCAGCAGCATCAGGACCAAAGTGAGCACGCGCATATCAGTTGCCCTCCAGCTGCATGAAGCGATACGTCCAGCGCACCGTGCGCGGCGTGGCATCAAGCGTGGTCAACTGCTCGATGCGCCTGACCTCGCCGTGAAACTTGAACACACCACCCGGGAACAGGAAGTCCTCGACGGTCGGCTCATCAAGGTCGGCAGAACGGGCGACCGGCATCAGCGCCTGCCCATTGGCATCGAGAAAACGCAAACGGCCGAACAGCTCGCGCGCCGGCTGCTCGGGCTGCACCAGCGCGCTCGGCAAGGCGGCAGCCGCAACCAGCCAGGGCGCTTCGCCGGCCTGATAGGGCAGCGCCTGCCAGGCCAGGCCGCTCGGGCAGGACAGCTCGCTCTCGACCTGAACGTCATGGAAGAAGCGCAGCTCGCCATCGCTGCCCTGCAGCTCCCAGCGCACCTGATCGAGCTGCTCTGGTGGCAACGCCGAATAACGCCGGTAGCTCTTCATTGGCAGTCGCTGTGTGGCCCGCCAGCGCAGCAGCGGCTGTTCTGAGCTGACCACACGCAACTGACAGACTGCGCTCAGGGAGATGGGCAGAAACACCTCGTGATACTCGCGGCCCTGCGCCTGCAGCGGCAGTTGCGTGGGCATGTCGAGGTCGGTATGCGCCAGTGCAAGGTGCCATGTCGAACGTAGGGACGGATCGCTCCGCAGCTCGTCGTCCTTGGAGAAACGCACGTCCCTGAGGCGCTCCTCCTTGCCACTCCAAAGCCTGATCGGCAGGCGCGCTGGCGGTGTGCCCTCGAAGCGCAGTTGGTACATGTCGGCAGCGAGAAAGGTCTTGCCCCGCAGCAGGCGATCCCAGGCACTGTCAAAGTATGGCGAACTGGCGTAGCGCACGCGATGCCAAGCCTGATGGGCCGGGTAGTCATCCGGCATGAAATGCAAGGTCTCCTCGCCCAGGTTGACGACCTCGACCCACCACTCACCCGGCACGGCGCCAGGCCGGGCGGTGACGCGGCTCTCGCCAACACGGATGACGCTCTCCTCGCCGGAAAGTGCCAGCCAAAGCGGCTCTTCCTGCGCAACAGCGACCTTGCGCAACACATCGGCCAGCACCCAGGCCGGTTCCTGATAAGCACAGGCCGGGCTGTACATAGGCGTCCAGAACAGCTCGAAGCGATGCGCCGCCATGGCGCGCGTCGGGTATTCAGCAAGCTCCTGCGAGAGCACCAGGTCGGCATCGATGCCTACCCACACAGGTCGCTGCGGTGCATCCAGACGCAACTCGGGGGCACATAGCTGTGTGCCGTCCGGGGCGAACTGTCGGATATTGTCGATAGCCAGGATGGTTTCCGGCATCAATGCGTCGCTGCCGCGCGCGGCCAGCAGCAGCTCGAACCAGTCGCGTCGAGCGGGGTTGCTATAGAAACTACCGAAGCCTGCGTGAAGACTGAGCGTGCCGGCCAGCGCAGCAGGCTGAAGCGGCTCGTCCACATCCAGACCGGGCAGTTGGAAGGGCCTGTACACGACCGTATGGGTGCTGTCGAACAGGCCGTGGCCTTCACGGGACGCCACGATCATCAGCGCGACCAGCCAACCGAGGGTGATCAGGCTGACGACGACGAAGCGCCGGGTGCGCAGTTCCTTTTGCAGACGCACAACGATGCGGTTGCGGAGCTGCGCGGTTGGGGTTGAAGATGCATCCTGCATGTGGCGGCGCTTCCAGGCTTTTCGCGGGGCGTCAAGGTTGCCGATAAAGGCCGCTCGGCTCAAGCGACAATTGCCTGTACCGCTAACTGAAACGGCTTTTCGCTGGTCGCTCCAGCGATACCTCAAATCCCGCTGCTAGGGTATAAAGCTGCCCGTTCATCAGGAGAGCCCTATCGTGGAAGAAGTCATCGAACAGCTGCGCGAACTCAACGAGCCGGTACCGGTACCGCTGGAGCTGCCGGAAGAAGAGACCCTGGTGGAGATTCAGGAGCAGATCCTCATCCACCTGCCCTTCGAACTGCGTGAATACCTGCTCAAGGTCAGCGATGTGGTCTACGGCCGCCTGGAGCCGGTGACCGCCAGCGATCCGCAATCGCACACCTACCTACCGGAAGTCGCCGCTGAAGCCTGGAGCCTGGGCCTGCCGCGCGATCTGGTTCCGCTGTGCCAGGACGGTCGCGACTACTACGCCGTGGACGTGGAAGGCCAGGTCTGGCTGTGGGACGGCGACGAAGGCGAACTGACCGACGAAAGCTGGGACTCGGTCTGGCACTGGTGCCGCGACGTGTGGCTGGAGAGCTGATCGCACCCTACGGGGCTACCGGCGCCGGGCATGCTGCTTCGCGAACTCCGTCGCCGCTGAAGCGCCTCCCACAATGTGTACCCGAGACTCGGCTCCGTGGGAGGGGCTTCAGCCGCGAAACTCATGAGGTGAGTTACGCGAGTACCGCCTTCACACCTCGCCCTGCTCAAGCGCCAGCAGGTTGAGCAAAAATCGCGCGAAGTAGAGCAGGTCCTGCTCCATCGCCTGGCGCGCGCCCTTGGCGTCGCCGGCCTCGATGGCAGCGAAGGCATCTTCATGAAAGTCATTGAGCCGCAGCGACAGATCGGCGCCGGTGAACAACCGGTTGAAGAATGGCCCGATCTGCAGCCATAGCGACTCGATCGAGCGCACCAACACCGGGTTGCCGCAGGCGCCGTACAAGTGCAGGTGAAACTGGCTGTTGGCGATGAGGTAGTCCTGCACCTGACGCGTCTCGATGGCCACATCCATGCGTTGCACGCAGTCACGCAGCAGGGCCAGGTCGTCGCGGCTCAGGCTCGGTGTGGCCAGCTCCACGGCCAGGCCTTCCAGCGCCAGGCGCACCTGAAAGATGTTCTCGTAACGTTCTCGGGTCATCGACGGGACCCGTACCGAGCGCTGCTGCTCGCCCTCCAGCGCTCCCTCGGCCACCAGCCGTTGCAGGGCGGCGCGGACCGGCATCGGGCTGGTGCCCCATTCTGCCGCCAGGTCGCGAATCTTCAGCCGTTGGCCGGGCTGAAAGCGCCCGGCCAGCAGGCCCGAGCGGATGTTCTGATACAGCTGCTCCTGCAGGTTGTCAGCCATGCACCACCTCCCTCGGTGGCGCCGGCAGTTGGGCAAGGGTCAGGCTACAGTCACGCATGAAAGGCTCCAGTGGAAAATGTAGCGAGTCTACGTCAGGAACTTATTTTGTGTGAAAAATGGCTGAAACAGAAACATTTCGTGATCACAAATATAGATTTCAAGCCGTAATATCTGAATTTCATCTGGCTATTTACTATTTTGTGATCACAAAATATGCTGCCTGCAGTGTCCAATCGAGGTAAGACCCATGACCACCAGCAGTGGCATCAGCCCAATCGCCGTGGAGCGTTTCGTCGCTGCCGAGCGCGAGCTGTTCCTGTCCCGCAATCCGAAGTCCGTGGCGCTGGCCGAGCGCGCCCGTCACTCGCTGTATGGCGGCGTGCCGATGCACTGGATGGCCGACTGGTCGACGCCGGTGCCGCTGTTCGTCGAGCGCGCCAAGGGCGCGCGCTTCTTCGACGTGGACGGTCATGAGTACATCGACTTCTGCCTGGGCGACACCGGCACCATGTTCGGCCACTCGCCCGATCCGGTGGCCCGCGCCCTCGCCGAGCAGGCGAACAACGGCCTGACCACCATGCTCCCTGGCGAGGACGCCGTGGTTTGCGGCGAGCTGCTGGCCCAGCGCTTCGGCCTGCCCTACTGGCAGGTGACCGCCACCGCCACCGACTCCAATCGCTACGTCCTGCGCTGGGCACGCGCCATCACCGGGCGCAAGACCCTGCTGGTGTTCGACGGCTGTTACCACGGCACCGTCGACGACGTGATGGTGCGCTACCGCGACGACCAGACGGTGCACCGCTCGGGCCTGGTCGGCCAGGCCTACGACCTGACCGAGTACAGCCGCGCCATTCCCTTCAATGATGTCGAAGCCCTGGAAGCGGCGCTGGCCCAGGGCGACGTCTGTGCCCTGCTGTGCGAGCCGGCGATGACCAACATCGGCATGGTGTTGCCCGATCCAGGCTTCATGCAGAAATGCCGCGAGCTGACGCGCCAGTACGGCAGCCTGCTGATCATCGATGAAACCCACACCATCTCCACCGATATTGGCGGGTGCACGCGCCTGTGGGGGCTCGACCCGGACTTCTTCGTGGTCGGCAAACCCATCGCTGGTGGCGTGCCGTGCGGCATCTTCGGCTGCAGCACGGCGATGGCCGAAGCCATGACCCAGGCCCGTCAGCGCGCCAGTGAAGAAAGCCATGGTCACGGCCACAGCGGCATGGGTACCACCCTGTCGGCCAACGCCCTGGCCATGCACTGCATGCGCGCCAACCTGGAACAGGTGATGACCCAGGCCGCCTACGACCACATGCTGCCGCTGGCGGCGCGCCTGGCCGAGGGTTTCCGCCGGTTGATCGGCAAGCATGGGTTGAAGTGGTCGGTGACCGAGCTGGGCGCACGCTGCGAATTCCAGTTTTGCGCCACACCGCCGCGCACCGGCGCCGAGGCCGAAGCGGCGTTCCACGACGAGCTGCAGATGGCCCTGCACCTGTACCTGATCAACCGCGGCATCCTGATTACGCCATTCCATAACATGACCCTGTGCTGCCCGAGCACCACAGCCGAAGATGTGGACAAGCTGATCGCCATGCTCGACCAGGCCCTGAGCGAGCTGCTGGCCATACCCGGCGCCCGCGAGTAATACCCGTGGGAGGCGCTTCAGCGGCGACAATCGCGGCTGAAGCCCCTCCCACAGGATGAACTGCGCCCACGACCTTCTGCGAGAACCCTCATGCAATTCGCCAATCCCCAGGAAGCCCGCGACTTCCTCGAACGCTATCCCGAGGTGCGCAGCATCGAGCTGATGCTGATCGACGCCAACGGCATCCCGCGCGGCAAGCTGCTGCATCGCGACGAACTGCTGGCCATCTACGAGAACGGCCGGCCGCTGCCCAGCTCCATCCTCTCGCTGACCATCCAGGGCGAGGACGTCGAGGCAAGCGGCCTGGTCTGGGAAGTGGCCGACGCCGACTGCTGGACCTACCCGCTGCCCGGCAGCCTGTGCCTGCAACCCTGGCGCGCGGTGCCCACCGGCCAGTTGCAGGTGAGCATGCACCCGACCCAAGGCCTGCCGGCCACGCCGGGCGATCCGCGCCATGTACTGGTGCGCGCCATCGACGCGCTCAAGGCCGACGGCTACCACCCGGTGATGGCGGTGGAACTGGAGTTCTACCTGCTGGACAAGCAACGCTCGGCCTGCGGCCGCCCGCAGCCGGCCGTGCAGATGAACGGCGTACGTCCGCAGGCGCCGCAGGTTTACGGCGTGTACGAGCTGGAGCAGGTGCAGCCGTTCCTCGACGACCTCTATGCCGCCTGCGAGGTACAGGGCCTGCCGGTGCGCACGGCGATTTCCGAATACGCCCCCGGCCAGCTCGAACTGACCCTGGAGCACCGCTTCGATGCCCTGCAGGCGGTGGACGAAGGCGTGCGTTACAAGCGCCTGGTCAAGGGCGTGGCGAACAAGCATGGGCTGCAGGCCTGCTTCATGGCCAAGCCCTTCGGCGATCTGGCCGGCAACGGCATGCATATGCACGTCAGCCTGGCGGATGAGCACGGCAACAACCTGATGGCCTCGGAAGACCCACAGGGCACACCGCTATTGCGCCACGCCATCGGCGGCATGATGGCCACGCTGGACGACGCCCTGGCGATCTTCTGCCCCAACGCCAACTCCTTCCGCCGCTTCCAGGCCAACAGCTACGCGCCGCTGGCCAAGAGCTGGGGGGTGAATAACCGCACCGTATCGTTCCGCGTACCGGGTGGGCCGGCCAACAGTCGCCATGTCGAACACCGCATCTGCGGCGCCGACGCCAACCCCTACCTGGCAGCGGCAGCGATCCTCGCCGGCATCCACAAGGGCATCCGCGAGCAGATCGATCCAGGCGCGGCCATCGTCGGCAACGGCTACGAACAGGCCCGCGAAACCCTGCCCACCGACTGGCTCACCGCACTGCGCAGTCTTGAGGGTTCGAGCTGGGCGCGCGAAGCGCTGGGCGAGGAGTTCCTCAAGGTGTTCCTGGCGATCAAATGGGCAGAGTACCGCCAGTTCATGGGTGAGGTTGGCGAGCAGGACTGGCGCTGGTACCTGAGCCACGCCTGAGCCGGATAGGTGGATGAAAAAGCGTCATCCACCCTACTCCCTACTCACAGCGGCAGGCAGCGCGCGCTATCATCCCCCAGCAGCGGCCCATCAAAACACAGCCGGCCCTGTTCATTAAGATGAGCTGGCTGACCCGGGTAGTAAGGGTTGTCGAAGGCACGCAGCTGCTCGGCGCTTGGCGCACCTTGAGGCAGTTGGGACAGCCCCTGTAGCAGGCGACGATAAGCTTCGAGATCCTGTAGTCGTACTGCGTAGCGGCGATAGTCAGGCGCCCCAATTTCAAGCAACACGTTACCCATTGGGTTGCGCCAGCTGCGTTGCCACTGGGCAGCGGGCAACTGCTGCAGGTCCCCGACAAACACTTCAGGCGGGCGCCGCGACAGCTCGGCCATCGGCTGATAGAACGTCAAGCTTGCATTGATACTCATCTGCGGGCGAAGGCCCCACCGCAGCATCAGCCACTCGCCCAAGCTATTCTCTGCCTTGGGCAGCGCCTCGAAAAGTAACGCCATCCCTTGAAACTCATGCTGCAGCGGCATCAACAGGCTGCGCTCAGCGCCATCGAAGGCAGGCACACTGCTCGGCGTCGGCATCAACCCCTTACGATAGAGCACGGCCTGCCAGAGCATGTTGCGCTCGACCATACGCGCCAGAATCATCTTTGCGATCAGCGTATCAGCGCGGCGCAGTTGCCCTCGCAGCAGGTGCAGCTCCTCATCGAGACGCGTCCGAACCTGCTCACCTTCCCCCTCCTGAGCCGCCTTGAGCAGTTGCAGAGTCAGCAACTGCTGGCCACTCACGAGGTAACGGTGCGGCGGCAACGGGGCAATGATGCTGGCCTCCAGAAGATTGCGGTAGTCATCGAGATGGAGAAACTGCCAGTAGCGCTCGCGCAGAAGACGCTGCTCATGCGTCTCGACCCAGCCAGACACCCCTCTCAGCAGCGTGGTCAAACAGCCATCTTTCTCTATCGCACAGAACAATGGTCCCTGCGGTAAAGCCAACGTGGCAACCACCGGCTCTGCAAAGCCCTCATCCATCGGGCCGTGGCTGCTGCGCCAGGCGCGATAGGCCTTTAGCCGCTCGGCACCCAGTGCCTCTGGCGACTGCTCAAGGTCAGCATCCAGTCCATTGAGAAACACATAGGCCCGACTCTGCCCCTCATCGACCTGAGCCTGTTCCAGCCAGGTTTGAGCGTCGGCACTCAGCGGTTCATCCCGCGTCCAGGCATAGCCGCCAGCGACCAGCAGCAGCGGTACACAAACGACCAGCGCGATGATCCCTCCGCGCATCAGCGGCTCACCTTGATATAACGCCCATCCACGCTGATGCCCATGCCGCCATAGTCCTGGCAGCCATCGCCATATACCTCCTGCACGCGCAGCTCGATGCCCTCACGCAGCACCTGCACCTCACAGTCGCGGCCCAGGCCGGCATCCTCCAGGCGCATATGCACGCCGTCGCCGACCAGCTTGCCATCCAGCTCGCCAATCGCGGCCGGGCCGTATTGCTCGACCCTGGCACCGACGCGCACGGGCGAGAAACTGGCGAGATAACCACCATTACCGTCCTCGCTGATCAGCAATTCGCTCCACACCGCCTGACCGCTGTAGCGCAGGTAGCGGCCCACGGGGTTGGCGCTCAGCGCCGGATAATCCAGCGCCTCGGTGACCTTGCGCAGATGCAGGCGAGTCGAAGAGCCGTTGAGGTGGTTATCCAGCGCCACACCCAGCCAGGCGCGTGCCATGCCCGCATCGCCAGCACGCAGATTGGCCAGGATCAGGTTATTCAGCGCCAACTCCAACTGTGCCGTGTCGCCGTTCTCGACGCGTCGTAACTGACGTTCGAACGCTTCGATGGCCTGCTCATAGCGCCCGTCCTGATAGGCGGCGCTGCCAACCTGGTTGCACTGCACCGTCGTGGCGCATTCTTCGGTCGCCTGCACGGCACCGGCGAGCCCCACCAGCAGCGGTAGAAGCAGAAATTTCGAGCGGATAAGCATGGATGGCATCCTTGCAGTAGTGAGTGTGTATCTTGCATCCCCAGAGCCAGCAGGCCTTACCAGGCTGTTGAAAAACTACCTACGTTGCCATTGCTGCGTTAAAAACAGGCTCGTGCGCGAGTCCGATCAAAATGCTCATTTACAACGCGTAAAGTCGGACGCGACCCCGGTCGTTTTTCGCCTGTTTTTGCGGGGCCGCCATCGGTATTGCACTGGCTGCCTCGTCTACGTTTTTCAACGGCCTGGTACTCTCATAAGCCCCACACGTACTCGGAGCAACGATGGAAGCCGGAACCGCGCAACTGACGATGACCGTACTGATGACCCCGGATATGGCCAATTTCTCCGGAAATGTCCACGGCGGCACCCTGCTCAAGTACCTCGACGAGGTCGCCTACGCCTGCGCCAGCCGCTATGCCGGTTGCTATGTGGTGACCCTGTCGGTGGACCAGGTGATGTTCCGCGAGCCGGTGCATGTCGGTGAGCTGGTCACCTTCCTCGCCTCGGTCAACCACACCGGCCGCACGTCGATGGAGATCGGCATCAAGGTGATCACCGAGAACATTCGCGAGCGCTCGGTGCGCCACACCAACAGCTGCTTCTTCACCATGGTCGCGGTCGACGGCCAGGGACGCCCGGCGCCGATCCCGGAACTGCAGCCGGACACCGCCGACGGCCTGCGGCGCCAGCGCCAGGCCAAACAGCGCCGGCAGATTCGCGAAGAGTTGCAACAGCGCTACCAGGCGTTGAGCGATGAAAAGAACCAGGCATAGCTTGGCAACGGGCGCTGCCACCTCGACATCGCCCCTCAATCGTGACCGATATAAAACAGTAGCTCGCGTCGCTGCGGATGGTCCTTGAGCCAGCCGCGGATCTCGTCGGCGCGGGCAATGGCCTCCTCCCCGGCGATGCGGCTGAAGCGCTCGCGCCGAGCCTGCTCGCTGGCCTGCTGGCGCACCTGGCGCTGCCAGGCTTCGGTAAAGATCGCCGGCATGCGCTGGCTCAACTCCAGGGCCTTGAGCAACTGCCATTCGCCGCTGTCCAGCCAGGCTTCGTCGCACGTGCCGCACAGGTCGAGACGGTTGGCGCGGGTGCCGCTGATCTGAAACTTGCTCATCAGCTTGGCGCACTTGGGGCAGCTCAGGGCATGGCTGGTTTCGCCCACTTCGGCCTCGGCGGCCAGCTCGGTTGGCGTCTCTTGCGCTGGCTGGCGCTCGGCCCAGTCGCGGTAGTGCAGCAGGCTGACCAGCGTGCCCTGGCACTGTGGGCAGCCATGGCCAAGCAGGCCATCTTCGAGTTTCGCCGGTTGCAGACGGCTGGTACGGCAGGCGGGGCAATGCATGGTGACGTCCTTTTCCTATTCAGTGCGCGAACGCTAATCTAGGGCAGAGACGAGAGCAAGACCGACGCTGAGAACTACTTGGCGGATAGGCTAAGCTCTGTCTCCCGGATCTGGAGCCGTCATGATCAACCTGTTCGATGTCTTCCTGCTGATACTGTTCGCTACCGTCTGCGCCTGGCTGTGGCGCGGCCATGGTATTCGCGAGCGTGCACTGGCGTTCGCCAAGCAGCACTGCGCCAAGCTCGACGTTGAGCTGCTCGATGGAGCCGTGGCGCTGCGCCGCCTGGCCATCCAGCGTGATGCCAAGGGTCATCGGCGCCTGGCGCGGTTGTATGACTTCGAATTCACCGTCACCGGCGAGCAACGCCTGCGCGGGCATATCAGCATGTTCGGCCCGCACCTCGGCAGCATCGAACTGGAGCCCCATCCGATACTGGAGCCGCAACCCGAGCCGGTTTCGGTGCAGCAGCCAGGCAACGTCATCCGCCTGGAAGACTGGCGGCGCAAGGCTTAACCCGCCGCCTCAGTGGTGGCGGGTTGCGCCCGCCCTACCCGCGCTGCAGCAGGAAATCGGCCACGCGCTCGGCGCTGTCCGCCGGTTGCTCCTGCATGAAGCAGTGCCCACCCGGCACCACCTGACTGCGCACATGGGCGTTGCTCGCGCACCAGCGCGCCACCGACTTGGCGACGAAAGGATAGGTGTGCACGCCATGAATCACTTCGGTCGGCGTCGCCACCTTGGCCAGCGACGGCCACAGGCGCCGCGGGAAGGAACCGAAGATATCGGCCTCGCGACTTGGCCGGCACTTGAGCTCGACGCCACCTTCAACGTCCTTCAGCGCATGCTCGATATAGGCGTCGAAAGCCGCCTCGTCCCAGCCACGGAACATGCCACGACCATGCAGTGCGGCGTGTGCACTGGCGCGATCCGGCCATTGCCGACGCCGTTTCTGCGCCTTCTTCGCCATGCCGGTGCGCTGCGCCAGACCAACCACATCGGACAGCGCCATGACGCCGATCATCGCCGGACTGAACAGCACCGGATCGAGCAGCACCGCACGTCGGAACAGCTCGGGATGGCGCGCCAGGATCAGGCTGGTGAGCACGCCGCCGAAGCTGTGCCCGAGGGCGAAACGCGGCACTTCGCCGAACGTCCCGCGCAGGGCATCAAAGGCTTCCACCGCCAGTTCGGCACTGCGGTTCCAACCATGGAAACGACCACCGTGATCGCTGTCGCCATGGCCCTGCACATCACACAGCCAGAGGTCGAAATCCTCGGCCAGCAGCGCCAGCATCGGTGTGTAGACGCGCCCGCAATAGCCATTGCCGTGCAAGAAATGCAGCAGTGGCTTGCCTGACGGCGGTGTGTGCCAGCCGCGCAGGGTGAAACCGGCAGACGTGTCATGAGACCAGGGCAGCAGTTGCATTGAGGTTATCCACAGCGACGAAAGCGCGGCGAGTTTATCAGCCCGTCGCAGGGATTCGGCAGTTGGCGAACGCAGCGCTGAGCGCTGCGACGTCCTGCGCCTGATCGAAGATCAACTCCAGCCGTGAGTCCTTGCGCCATTCGCTCGGGCCCCAGGCCTCCAGCGCGTGCCCCTGCAAGGCATTCAACGAGTGCCAACCTTCTGCGCCATGCAGCACGGCCTTGGCCCTGCGCCACCCCAGGTTCTGCAGCCACCGGCTGACCTGCGCGAGGTCGAAACGCTGGCTCGGGTGCCAGCGCCAGCCGATGCTCCAGCCCTCGGTCCGATCCTGCACCTGGCAGATCGGCTCGGCGACGTTGCGCCAGATCTGCGCCAGGCTGGGTGCAGCTGTGGGTAACTCGGCGCTCACCTCGATGAGCGAGGCCTGCGTCGCCAGGCCCGGCAACAGGGCCAGGTCGAGCTGGCCCTGTTCAGTCCAGTGCAGCGGTACGGGCGGCAGGTTCGCGGCAATTCGCGCACGGCTCGCATCATCCAGCCCGGCGCTCTTGTTCAGCAGCAACAAGCCGACCTCGCCCAGCGCCTGACGCTGCACGTCAGGCAGCGGCTGGCCTGCCGCCAGCGCGGCGGCGTCCAGCACCAGCAGCGCCGGCTGCACGGCCAACACACCGAGCCAGGGCGGCTGACGCAACTGCGCCAGCAACTGCGCCGGATGCCCCAGGCCGGAAGGCTCGATCAGCAGGCGATCAGGCCTGGCCTTGCGCAGCAGGCGCCCAAGGCCGACCTGGAACGGCGCGCCGTTGACGCAACACAGGCAACCACCGGCCACTTCGGCCATGGCGATGCCGTCGTCGCCCTGCTCGAGCAAGGCCGCGTCCAGGCCGATCTGGCCGAATTCGTTGATCAGGACGGCCCAGCGCTCGTCTGCCGGTTTCTGCGCCAACAGATGACGGATCAGGCTGGTCTTGCCGGCACCCAGTGGGCCGGCGATGAGGTGAGTGGGGATTTGACTGAGCATGAATGTATGTTCGGTGGTTCGCCAGACAAGTGCCAGCACAGACTGCAAAGGAGCAGCATGTTAGATTCGCCGGCAGTTTTTCGGGAGTCGAAACGATGCGTGCATGGCTGTTGCTGTTCTCTCTATTGCCCGGCCTGGCCCTGGCCGAAGCCTGCGTGGTGCATAGCCAGGCCGAACGCCTGGACGTGCAGATCTGCCAGGAGAATCGCAACATCCCCGACACGCTGTTTCGCGAGGGCTTCTGCCAGCCGCAGTTGCAAGGCCAGACAGTCGAGGTGGAGTTCGTCGAACAGTGCCCGAAGGGTGCCTACGGCGTCTGCCAGAACGCACGCGCCGGTAGCGGTATGTACCTGCAGGATATCCACTACTACGGCGTGGCCAGCGACGCGTTGTACCTGGAACCGGCCTGCAAGACGCAGTATCAGGGCCAGTGGATCAAACCCTGACATCAAAGCGTCACCAAAAAAGCGCCTAATGACCTCGGGTACCTCACGTAACCCTCATGTCGAGTCACGCGTCGACATGATCTCTTGGTGCTTAAGGCCGGGGCATTCGCTCCGGCCTATTTTTTGGTGATGTCCCATTGCAGTGGATAGCGTCTCGTAGGAGCCGCGCCCCGCGGCGAATGGTGGTCACACCGCAATTCTTCCTGAACAACCACGGCCGCTTCGCCCCGAGGCGGGGCTCCTACTGTTGCCTGCGGGCAATGCTCAGGCTAGCGAATAGCCCGGATGCAATCCGGGGATGCTGGCGCACTGCAGCTGGACGATACATCGTCGGCAAACCGGCTCCTACAGCATACGCAACGCCCCTGTAGGAGCCCGCTTGCGGGCGATATTCAGGCCAACCAATCCAGGGTCAACAGCAAACGCCGCTGTCCGGCAGGCGGCTGCGGCGAACGGTGGATCAGCCCGCGTCCCTCGTTACCGTGCCATTTCTCGCCCTTGGCCAGCGCCACATGGCCGGCGTCGAGACGCTGGATCAACGCCTCGTTCTGCGGCTCTGCACCCGGCTGACCGAGGCCGCTGCGCGGCATGGCGCCCTCTTCCAGCCAGTCGCTGCCAACACCGGCATAGCTGGTAATCAGCCGCAGCGGCACATGGTCGACGTGAAAACGTGGGCACATGGCCTTGTCCAGCGCACGCAGGCGCAGGCCGATGCGCTCGGCGTCGAGCAGGCAGGCAAAGGCGCGCACCAGCCAGGCCACGTCGGCTAGAAAGGCCGCCTGGCCCGGCAGATCGGCGTACTGCGCCAGCAGACCGTCGAGGTTCGGCTCGCTGTCCGCGTGCGGCAGCTCCAGCGTCATGGACTGCGCCAGCGGCTCACCTTGCGCCAGCAGCGTCTCGGCGAAGTCTTCGATCTGCGCCGGCAGGCGGCGCTGCCAGACGGCCAGATTGACGCCATCGTGCAGCACCTCACCGAGCACCTGAATATCCTCGCCCAGCACCTGCCGGGACATTTTCGGCAACTGCAGGGCGAACATCAGGCAGCCTCCTGCTGCCAGGCGCCGAATGGGTCGGCGAGCAGGCACCAGGCGTCCGGACCGCCGGCCATTTCCTCGTCGGTCAGCAAGCAGTCGTCCAGCTCACGGACCAGTCGCGGGAAATCGATATTCTGGCCGATGAATACCAGCTCCTGACGGCAATCACCGACCTCGGCGCTCCAGTGCTTCATGATGGTCTGCAGGCCTTCCTCGTCCTGCGGCCAGTGCTGCTTGGGCACGAAGCGCCACCAGCGCCCGGCCAGGCCATGGCGCATCAGTCCGCCGGCCTGCGACCAACTGCCGGCCTCCTGGTATTTGCTGGCCAGCCAGAAGAAGCCCTTGGAGCGCAGCAGACGACCGTTGCGCCATTCCTGGGAAAGGAAATCGAAGAAGCGCTGCGGATGGAACGGCCGGCGCGCACGATAGGCACTGGAGGCGATGCCGTATTCCTCGGTTTCCGGTACGTGTTCGCCGCGCAGCTCCTTGAGCCAGCCCGGCGCCTGCGAGGCGCGGTCGAAGTCGAAGCGGCCGGTGTCGAGAATCTTGTCCAGGGCGATCTGGCCCATGCTCATGGCCTGGATGTCGGCATGGGTGTTGAGACCACGGAGGATGGCCATCAGCTCCTCGCGCTCGGCCTGGCTGATCAGGTCGATCTTGCTGATCAGGATCACGTCGGCGAACTCCACCTGCTCGATCAGCAGGTCGGTGATCGAACGCTCGTCCTCCTCGCCCAGGGTTTCGCCGCGGCTGGCCAGGCTGTCGGCCTCGTGGAAATCGCGCAGGAAGTTCACCCCGTCGACCACCGTGACCATGGTGTCCAGCCGCGCCAGGTCGGACAGGCTGCGCCCCTGCTCGTCACGGAAAGTGAAGGTTTCCGCTACCGGCAACGGCTCGCTGATGCCGGTGGATTCGATCAGCAGGTAGTCGAAGCGGCCTTCGCTAGCCAGGCGGCTGACCTCGTCGAGCAGGTCTTCGCGCAGGGTGCAGCAGATGCAGCCGTTGCTCATCTCCACCAGCTTCTCTTCGGCGCGGTTGAGGCTGACGTCCTGCTGGACGGTGGCACCGTCGATGTTGATCTCGCTCATGTCGTTGACGATCACCGCGACCTTGCGGCCCTCGCGGTTCTTCAGCACATGGTTGAGCAGGGTGCTCTTGCCGGCGCCAAGAAAGCCGGACAACACGGTAACGGGTAGACGCTGATTCATGGGGTGTTCCTCGTTCAGTCACGGTCACGCTGATGTTTTTCGCGCTGCTCCTGACGCTCCTTGGCTTCGATGCACAGGGTCGCGGTCGGGCGCAGCAGCAGGCGCTTCAGGCCGATGGGTTCGCCGGTCTCGGCGCACCAGCCGTATTCGCCACGCGCCAGGCGTTCGAGCGCCTGGTCGATCTTGTCCAGCAGCTTCTTTTCCCGCTCCAGCAGGCGCAGCTGCCACTGGCGTTGCTCCTCGGCGGCACCGATATCGGCGACGTCGCTGCTGATCTCGGGTTGGCGCAGCTCGGTGAATTCCTCCTCGATGCGCGCCTGCAACTCGGCACGCTGAGTCAGCAGCAGCTCGCGGAAGAACTGCTGCTGGGCGTCGTTCATGTAGTCATCGGCTGGCTGGGCCAGCAGCTCGGCTTCGGTGGTCGCGGTCAGGGTCATGGCAAATCGGCTGGCTTGTTTTAATTGTTATAACATAACATTTATTTCTGACCGCTACCCACGGATTTGCGATGAACGAACAGCCTCTGCCGGATATTGCCGCCCAAGCCACCCACCATGACCTGCCGCTGGAGTGGGTCGGCATGGCCGGCATCGCCCTGCCCATTCGCCTGGCGGACGCCGCCGTGACCGCCAGCGTCGACATCGGCGTCAGCCTCGACGATGCCGGCGCGCGCGGTATCCACATGTCGCGCCTGTACCTGGCGGCGCAACGCCTGGTGCATCAGGCATTGACCGTACCGGCGGTGCTGCAGGTGCTGGACGACTGCCTGAGCAGCCATCAGGCACTGTCCGACAGCGCCACCCTGACCCTGCGCGGCGAGGTACCACTCAGGCGCCCGGCGCTGGTCAGCCCGCTCAGCGGCTGGAAGGCCTACCCCTTCGAACTGCGCGCCAGGCAGGATGGCCGGGGCGTGAACATCGAGCTGCAGGTCGAGGTCGGCTACTCGTCCACCTGCCCCTGTTCGGCAGCGCTGGCGCGGCAGTTGATCCAGCAACGCTTCGCCTGGGACTTTCCCGACCAACAGGTGGATTACTCCAACGTGCTCGATTGGCTCGGCTCGACCCAGGGCATCGTCGCCACGCCACACAGCCAGCGCAGCACGGCGACCCTGCAACTGCGCCTGGCGCCAGGCTGCGTTGACCTGCCCGTGCTGGCACTGATCGACAGCGCCGAACAGGCCCTTGGCACACCGGTGCAGACGGCAGTGAAGCGCGCCGACGAGCAGGCCTTCGCCCTCGCCAACGGACAGAACCTGATGTTCTGCGAGGACGCCGCACGCCGTTTGCACCGCGCTCTGCGCCAGTTGCCGCAGACCAGCGCCTTCCGCCTCAAGGTCGTCCATGCGGAAAGCCTGCACGCCCACGACGCCGTGGCAGAAAGCCGCTGGAACTGGAGCTGAACCATGACTGCCCACGCCTTCTGGGTGCAGCTGGAATCGGCCGACGCCGGCCACACCGTGCCGCTGAGCGAGACCCTGGAGGCCATCGCCTGGAACGACGCCGGGCTGATCCCGGTGATTGCCCAGCGCCACGACAGCGGCGAGGTATTGATGCTGGCCTGGATGAATCGCAGCGCGCTGGCGGAGACCCTGGCCAGCGGCCAGGTCTGCTACTGGTCGCGTTCGCGCCAGCGCCTGTGGCGCAAGGGCGAAACCAGCGGCCATCGCCAGCGCCTGCTCAGCGCCCATCTCGATTGCGACGGCGACGCCCTGTTGCTCAAGGTCGAGCAGCTCGGTCCGGCCTGCCACACCGGACGGCCCAACTGCTTCTACAACGACCTGGACGGCGAGCGCCTGCGCGTGGCCGTGAGCCGCCCCGCATGAAGCGCCTGGCCATCGCCCTGGTGCGCTTCTACCAGTACCTGATCAGCCCGCTGCTCGGACCGCGCTGCCGCTTTCACCCGAGCTGCTCGCACTACGCCATTGAGGCGCTGGAAAAGCACGGCCTGCTGCGCGGCCTGTGGCTGAGCCTGCGCCGGCTGCTGCGCTGTCATCCCTGGCATCCGGGCGGCTACGACCCGGTGCCCCCCACCCATCGCTGCTCCCAGGAACATCGCCATGACTGACCTGCTGATTCGTAATGCCCGCCTGGTCAACGAAGGCCGGGAGTTCGACGCCGATGTCTGGGTGCATAACGGCCGTATCGAGAAGATCGCCAGCAGCATCGAGGGAGTGAGCGCCAGCACTGAAATCGACGCCGCCGGGCAGTACCTGCTGCCCGGCATGATCGATGACCAGGTGCACTTTCGCGACCCCGGCGCGCCGCACAAGGGCAGCTTCGCCAGCGAGTCGCGCGCGGCGGTGTCCGGCGGCATCACCAGCGTCATGGACATGCCCAACACCAACCCGCCGACCTTGACCCTGGAGGCGCTGGCGGCCAAGGAACAACGCGCCGCCAGTTGCTCGCGGGTCAACTACGGCTTTCACTTCGGCGTCAGCCACGACAACCTCGACACCGTCGCCGCGCTCGACCCCAGCCGCGTGGCGGCGGTGAAGGTGTTCATGGGCGCCAGCACCGGCAACATGCTGGTCGACGACCTGCCAGCGCTGGAACGGCTGTTCCGCGACTGCCCGACCGTGCTGCTGACGCATTGCGAGCACACCCCGCGCATCCGTGAACGCGAGGCGCAGTGGCAGGCGCGCTACGGCGACGACATCCCCGCCGCAGAGCATCCGGCGATCCGCGACGCCGAGGCCTGCTACCAGTCCTCCAGCCTCGCCGTCAGCCTGGCGCGGCGCTATGGCACCCAGCTGCATGTGCTGCATATCACCACGGCCCGGGAGCTGGGCCTGTTCCAGCCAGGCCCGCTGGCCGGCAAGCAGATCACCGCCGAGGTCTGCGCCCATCACCTGTACTTCGATGAAGGCGACTACGCCGCGCTCGGCCACCTGATCAAGTGCAACCCGGCGATCAAGACCAAGGCCGACCGCGACGCCCTGCGCCAGGCCCTGCTGTGCGGGCGCCTGGACATCATCGGCACCGACCACGCGCCGCACACGCTGGAAGAAAAGCAGCGCCCCTACCTGCAAGCGCCGGCCGGCCTGCCGCTGGTGCAGCACGCCCTGCCATCGTTGCTGGAGTTGGTGGCCGACGACCTGCTGCCCCTGCCGCTGCTGGTGGAAAAGACCAGCCACGCCGTGGCCGAGCGCTTCGCCATCGAGCAACGCGGCTACCTGCGCGAAGGCTACTGGGCCGACCTGGCCCTGGTCGAACGCCTGGCCGAGCCGCGCCCGGTGGCGGCCGACCCGATCCTCGCCCACTGCGGCTGGACGCCTTTCCAAGGCCGATCCTTCCGCCATGCCGTGCGCAGCACCCTCGTCTCCGGGCAACTGGCCTGGCACGACGGCCAGGTAAAGGACGATTGCCAGGGGCTGCCGCTGCGCTACCAGCGCGGCTGACACGCAACTGAATAAGACCGCTTTTGTAGGGTGGGTTAGCGGCGCCAAGCTCCAAACGATCAGACACCGCCATCGTGGCGCGCCGCGTAACCCACCAGGCGATCTCCCTGCGTTGCGCCGATGGTGGGTTACGCGGCGCACGAATGACGCTGGGCCTTCCTGAGCACGGTTCTGCGCCGCTAACCCACCCTACGGATTTCATATTTAACCGAACTTGATTAGAGAACTGATATGCCCAGCATTACCCTGCCCGACGGCAGCCAGCGTCACTACTCCCAGCCTTTAAGCGTGGCCGAGGTGGCCGCCGATATCGGCCCCGGCCTGGCCAAGGCCGCATTGGCCGGGCGCCTCGACGGCCAACTGGTGGACACCAGCACGCTGATCGACAAAGACGCCAGCCTGAGTCTGATCACCGGCCGCGACTCCGAGGGCCTGGAGCTGCTGCGCCACTCCTGCGCGCACCTGCTGGCGATGGCCGTGAAGCAGCTGTACCCCAGCGCCCAGGTGACCATCGGCCCGGTGATCGAGGACGGCTTCTTCTACGATTTCGCCTTCGAGCGGCCCTTTACCCCGGACGACCTCGAACGCATCGAAGCGCGCATGAACGAGCTGGCCGCCGCCGATTTGCCGGTCAGCCGTCGCGAACTGCCGCGTGATGAAGCCATCGCCCACTTCGAGGCGCAGGGCGAGCACTACAAGGCCGAGCTGATCCGCGATATTCCCGACGGCGAGGTACTGTCGCTGTACCGCCAGGGCGACTTCGAGGATCTGTGCCGCGGTCCGCATATCCCGCGCACCGGCCTGCTGCAGGCGTTCAAACTGACCAAGGTGGCCGGTGCCTACTGGCGCGGCGACGCGAAGAACGCCGCGCTGCAACGCATCTATGGCACCTGCTGGGCCACGCCGAAAGAGCTCAAGGCCTACCTCACACGCCTGGAGGAAGCCGGCAAACGCGACCACCGCAAGCTCGGCGCCCAGCTCGACCTGTTCCACTTCGACGACTGCGCACCCGGTTCGGTGTTCTGGCACCCCAAGGGCTGGACCCTGCTCCAGCAGTTGATCAACTACATGCGCCAGCAGCAGGACGCCGCCGGTTATGTAGAGGTCAACACACCGGACGTGATGGACCGCAGCCTGTGGGAAACCTCCGGGCACTGGTTCAACTACCGCGACAACATGTTCACCACCAGCACCGAGGACGAACGAGTATTCGCCCTCAAGCCGATGAACTGCCCCGGCGCCGTGGCGCTCTACGCCCGTGGCCTGAAGAGCTACCGCGACCTGCCGCTGCGCATGGCCGAGTTCGGCAAGGTGCACCGCTACGAGCCCTCTGGCGCGCTGCACGGCCTGCTGCGGGTGCGCCACTTCACTCAGGACGACGCGCATATCTTCTGCACCGCCGCGCAGATGGAGCAGGAGTGCGCCGACACCATCGCCTTGGTGTTCGCCATCTACCGCGACTTCGGCTTCAACGAGGTGGCGGTGAAACTCTCCACCCGCCCGGCCAACCGCATCGGCAGCGATGCCACCTGGGATCAGCTGGAAGGCGCACTGTCCGGCGCGCTGCAACGGATGAACATCGACTACCAACTCAACCCCGGCGAAGGCGCGTTCTACGGGCCAAAACTGGAGTTCGTGCTGCGCGATGCCATCGGCCGCGACTGGCAATGCGGCACCCTGCAGGTGGACCTCAACTTGCCGGAGCGCTTCGATATCAGCTACATCAACGAGCAGAGCGAACGCGAACGCCCGGTGATGCTGCACCGCGCCCTGTTCGGCTCGCTGGAACGCTTCACCGGCATTCTGATCGAGCAGTACAGCGGCCTTTTCCCGCTGTGGCTGGCGCCGCAGCAGGCCGCCGTGCTGACCATCAGCGAAGGGCAGAACGACTACGCCCGCCAGGTGCTGGCCAGGCTCAAGCGTGCCGGCCTGCGTGCGGCTGTCGACCTGCGCAACGAGAAGATCGGCTACAAGATCCGCGAAGCCACCCTGCAGAAAGTGCCCTACCTGCTAGTAATCGGCGAACAGGAAAAGGCCGAAGGCCGCGTCACCCTGCGCAGCCGCGCCGGCGACAACCTCGGCAGCCTGACGCTGGATGCACTGGTCGCACGTCTTAGCCAGGAGGCGCGCATGCCCGGCCAGGAGGACAGCGACGACTGAGGTTCCTTGCACAGAAGCGCCCATCGCGCCGATCGTTTCTCGGCTCGATGGACGCGCTGAACGGCCTTACCAGCCCCCACCGCCACCGCCGCCACCGCCGCCGCCGGATGAACCACCACCGGACGAACCACCGCCGCCCGAAGAACTGCTCGACGGTGGCGACGAGGCCAGGGCCGTGGCGCTGGCGAGGCCGGCGGCCAGCGCACCGCTCAGGGCCTGTGGCGAGCTGTAGCTGTTGCGGCTGTGGTACCAGCTCGGCTGATAGTCACGCTGCGCCGGGTCGATCAGGCCGCTGGCCAGGGCTTCACTGAAACGCGCGCTCCATTTGTCTTCCACGCCCAAGGCCATGGCGAAGGGCAGATGGCGCTCGTACAGGGCGATGCTCATCGCCGGGGCGTCGCCTGCCAGGGCCAGGACGTCACGCTCGGCCAGTTGCAGGTAATCGCGATAGCCCTCCAGCGCATCGAGCAGGCGCCGCCCTTCCAATGACGGCGCCGGCATCAGGTAGTAGAAAACCGTCACCAGTACGGCGTACAGAATCACCAGCAACAAGGTCGGCAGAGGCGCCACGTCGGCGATCATCAGCAGGCCCACCGGCATCGGCCAGCCGAACATCAGCGCGGCGAGGATCAAGGGGAGCTTCTTGCCGAAGCTCGGCTGCCGCCACGCCAGGTTGAACATGATTAGCGCCGGCACGCCAAAGCCCAGGCCGAACACCAACCCCGCCAAACCGATGGCGAAATCATCGCCATGGGTGCTCATCACCAGCATCAGCGCACAACCGAGCACGGCCCACAGCACCCCCAAAGCCCAGATGCCACGGTTGTTGGCGAACCAGGCCTTGCCCTGCTCGCCCAACCGGCTGCTCAGCCCGGCCACCGCGTCCGCCAGGCGAGGCTCGTACTTGGTGCCGATGGTCAGCGCGACACCCTCCTTGTTGGCCAGGAACAGGCGTTTGCGCAGGTCGCGATCCAGCTTGCTCATCTCACCGCCCGCCCCCTGGTCGCGGGCCAGGCTGAAACCGCCGCCGCGCGTCTTGTCCTCGATATGCAGATGCTTGCGGATGGCCATGTCGGTCAGCCACACGCTGAAGGCTCGCGTCGCCGGGAAGGCGCCACGCAAGCCGCGATGCCAGAGATAGCCAGCCTGCACCGCGCTCATGCCCTGCGGCCCCTCGAACAGAGGGATGATCACACCCTTGCGCGGGTCGCGGCCGACGCGGCTCCAGGCGCGCAGGTAGAACAGCAGCAGGCCTATCAGCAACGCGGCACCAATGCCCACGCCGAGGTTGTCGAGTAACGCGCGCGTGGCGTTGTGCATTGCGCCCGGCCGCGGTACCAGCCCCGCCTGCCAATCCACGGCCACCGTCAGGCCATGATAGGCGGGCAGCTCCGCGTTAGTGGCCAGACGCAGGTAGTCATCGCGACGTTCGAGTATCTGGAAATCCTGGCCCTGATCGCCCTGCGCACCGGTATAAGCGGCCAGTTGGCCGATGCGCGCACCTGACGGCAGGAGTACTTCGACCGACGCCTGGCGGATCGGAAAAACCCAGCCGTTGCCGGTGACGTTCCAGTACAACTCGTCCGTGTCGGCGTGATGCAGCAATATGCGCCCGACCCGGTAACGCAGCTCGTAACGGTGGCGCCCGGTCTCCAGCAGCACATCAGGCGAACCCAGATAGAAACGCACCCAGGCACCGCTACGCTCGCTGCGCACCGACTCGGGTTGACCATCGCGGGTCACCCCCAGCAGGGTAATCGGGCTGCGTTGCTCCAGCCCCATCGGCAGCGCATAGCTGACCGGCAGATCGCGATAGATGCCGCGCCGAATATCCCGGCCCTCGGCGCGCACGGTGATCTGCTCGATCACCAGCAGGTTGCCGTCCGCCTCGACCTGCAGGCTCACGGCAAAATCCTCGATAGCCTCCTGCGCCGACACCAGGCCGGGCAACAGACAACCCATCAGCAACAGGCCACGCAGCCATCCTTGCATGCTCAGAACTCCATCTTCGGCGACTGGCCGTCACGCGGATCATCCAGCGTGAAGTATTCGGCCGGGGTAAAGGAAAACAGACGCGCCACCAGATTGCTCGGCACTGACTCGACCAGCACGTTCAGCTCGCGCACCGCGCCGTTGTAGTAACGCCGCGCCATCTGGATATGGTTCTCGACCTCGCTGATGTTGCCCTGCAACTCGCGAAACTGGCTGTCGGCCTTGAGCTGGGGGTAGGCCTCGACCAGGGCGAAGAGCTGCCGCAACTGGCTGCCCAGTTGCGCCTCAACCGGTGCCCGTTGGCCCAACGGTGAGTCGGCCAGCTGTACGGCGCGCATGCGCTCCTGCACCAGCGCCTCCAGCGTGCTCTGCTCGTAGCTCATGTACTGCCGCACGCATTCCACCAGCGCCGGAATCAGGCTGGCGCGGCGCTTGAGCTGGACGTCGATGCCGCTGCCGGCCTCGGCCACGCGATGGCGGTTGAACACCAGGCGGTTGTAGTAGAAAACCGTCGCGCCGCCGAGCACCAGCAACGCGCCCGCCAACCACCAAAGTCCTAAACCCTGCATAGCCTCTCCTTGATTGGCTGATTACCACCCGCTTTGCACTGACATCGTGGCAGCCCGTATCCTGTAGTGCCAGCCAGTCAGCGAGGCCCGCATGCAGATCGAGTTGATCGAGATCCGCGACCACCTGAATCGCTTCGCCCCTTTCGACAATCTGCCGGAGCAGACTCTCGACGAGATCGCCCGCCAGGTGCAAGTGGCCTACTTCAAGGCCGGTAGCGAAATCCTCGCCGTCGGTGCGCCGATCCACGAGTTGCATTACGTGCGCAGTGGCGCGGTGGAGATCCACCGGCGCGGCGGCGAACTGCACAACCGCCTGACCGAGGGCGACATCTTCGGCCAGGCCGGCCTGCTGCGCGGCAACAAGGTACGCCTGGGCGCCACCGCGCTGGAAGACAGCCTGATCTACTTCATCCCTGGCACGCTGTTCCATCAGCTCTGCGAGCAGTTCGACAGCTTCGCCGACTTCGTCGAGGCCGAGGGTCAGTCGCGGCTCAAGTCGGCCCTGGCAGACAGCCATGGCAAGGCCAACGAGCTGATGAAGATCAAGGTGCGCAAGCTGATCTCGCGCGGCGCGGTCAGCGTGCCGCTGGACACGCCGATCCAGCAGGTGGCGCAGGTGATGACCGAGCACAGCGTATCCTCGGTGATCGTCGTCGACCCCGGCACACGCTGGCCCGACCCGCACCAGGTGGACGTGGCCGAACAACAGACCCAGGTGATGGCCGGCATCCTCACCGACCGCGACCTGCGCACCCGCGTGGTCGCCGCCGGCCTGCCCAGCGACACCCCGGTGAGCCAGGTGATGACGCCCAACCCCATCACCCTGCAGGCCGACGACTCGGTGTTCGAGGCCATGCTGTGCATGCTGCGCAACAACATCCACCACCTGCCGGTGCTGCATCGCCGCCGCCCGGTGGGCGTGGTGGCGCTGGCCGACATCATCCGCTACGAGTCGCGCAGCAGCCTGTACCTGGTCAACGGTATCTTCAACAAAACCTCGGTGGACGGCCTCAAGAGCCTGCTGCCGGATCTGCGCGCCACCTTCGTGCGCATGGTCGCCGACGACGCCAGCGCGCACATGGTCGGCAGCGCCATGAGCGGCATCGGCCGCGCCTTCAGCCAGCGCCTGCTGGAGCTGGCCGAGCAGAAGCTCGGCCCGCCGCCGGTGCCCTACTGCTTCATGGTCGCCGGCTCCATGGCCCGCGACGAACAACTGCTGCTCACCGACCAGGACAACGCCCTGGTGCTCGACGATCGCTTCGATGCGGACGAACACGACGCCTACTTCGCCGAACTGGCGCAGTTCGTCAGCGACGGCCTGGCCGCCTGCGGCTACAGCTACTGCAAGGGCGGCATCATGGCCACCAACCCCAGATGGCGGCAGCCGCTGAAGGTATGGCGGCAGTACTTCAGCGAATGGATCGAGCGGCCCAACCCGGAAACCCTGCTCAACGCCAGCATCTTCTTCGACCTCGACGGCCTCTCCGGCGAAACCGAGCTGGTGGAGAACCTCAAGGACCTGCTGGCGCAAAAGGCCAGCGCCAGCCCCGCCTTCCTCGCCGCACTGGCGCGTAACGCGCTCAACCGCACGCCGCCGCTGGGCTTCTTCCGCACCTTCGTGATGGAAACCGACGGCCGCCACCGCAACATCATCAACCTCAAGGGCCGTGGTACCGCGCCGCTCACCGACCTGATCCGCGTGCATGCCCTGGCCTGCGGCTCCAAGGCGCAGAACTCGCTGGATCGCCTCGACGCCATCGCCGCCACCAAGCTGCTGCCCAAGGAAGCGCTGGAGCACCTGCGCTACGCCTTCGAGTTCCTCAGCCTGGTGCGCGTGCGCCATCAGGCACGTGAAGTCGAAGCCGGCAACGCGCCAAGCAACTACATCGAGCCGGAACAGTTCAGCGCCAGCGAACGCCAGCACCTCAAGGAAGCCTTCCAGGTGATCAGCAACGCGCAGAAGTTCCTGCGCTTTCGCTACCCGGCGCAACCGGCGAGCCGCCCGCGATGAGTGAGCGCGCGGCCCAGGACTGGCCGCAACTGTTCGCCAACCTCGCCGCAAGCAGCCGCGACCCACGCCTGCGCGCCTTCTACGGCGCCGGTTGCGTCGCTGCCGATACGCCATTGGAGAGCGTCCCGTTGGTGGCGCTGGACGTGGAAACCACCGGCCTCGACCCACGCGAAAACGCCATCGTCAGCCTTGGTCTGGTGCCGCTGAGCCTGCAGCGCATTCGCTGCAGCGAGGCGCGCTACTGGGTGGTCAAACCCACCGGCGAGCTGAACGCCGAATCGGTCACCTTTCACCACATCACCCACAGCGACATTCGCCATGCCCCGCGCCTGGCCAGCGTGCTGGACGAACTGCTCGAAGCCCTGGCCGGCAAGGTGGTGGTGGCGCACTACCGCAATATCGAACGCAGCTTCCTCGACCAGGCCGTGCGCCAGTACCTGGGCGAAGGACTGATCTTCCCCATCATCGACACCATGGAACTGGAAGCCCGCCTGCACCCCAAGCGCACCGTGAGCTGGTGGGACCGCCTGCGCGGCCGCGAACCCATTTCCATCCGCCTGGCCGACAGCCGCCTGCGCTACGGCCTGCCACTCTACTCCGCGCACCATGCGCTGACCGATGCCCTGGCCTGTGGAGAACTGCTGCAGGCGCAGGTGGCGAGGCACTATCCGGCGCATACACCGGTTGGGGCGCTCTGGAGCTGATTGCCCCGGCGCGGCGCTTCTATTCGCGCATGCCGGGCGCTGCTGGCGCACGGGCCGATCTCATCGCATGGACACGTCAGGGCAAATGCTCTAGCGTCTGTCCCGGCTGAAGCGCAGCTCGAGTGCTGCGCCAAGCACTGCCACAGGACTGCTCATCAAAGGGACTTCATGAAAAAAACCTTGCCCGTCATCATCTTCGCGTCTTTTCTCCTGGCCGCCTGCGCATCGCTCTCCAACCTGCCAAAGCCGGAACAAAGCGAATATTTCACGACCCTCGGCGGTGGGTTCGTGATCACACTGGGCAATCCGCCCACCTATCGTTACGGGGTAAACCTGGTCATCACCAAGACCCTGCCGGAAAGTGCCTACGCGGTGGTCGAGTTCCAGAACCCAGCCGACAGCTCACAGCCGTTTGTCCTGGCGGGTCCCCTCGAAGACCTGAAGAAAATGACGCCGTCGCCCTACCCCAACGTGTGGGTGCTGACCTCACCCGCCGTACAGGGCATCTCTGCACACACGAATTACGCCGTGATCGCCAGCATCTATTCCGATAGCAGCCGGCAAACGCTGACCGCAAGGCACACGCAGTTGGTCAACTCCGAATACATTCAGAACTGACCAAGGGTTACCCCTATGTTGAGCACCCGAAGACGGCAGCCGATGCTGTTTCTATGTCGTCAATCCGGGCAGTGACCCTCTCTGTGCATTCCGCTACAGGCTAACTTCATCGTGAAATTCAGAATTGGCTCGTTACCGGTAAACCAGGATTTCGATCCTCATGCCGGCAACTGGATACCCTGCAAAGAACCCAAGCCGTGGGTATCGACCTGGCTCATTTCGATTCCTCTGAGCCTCTTACTGGCTATCATCTTTACCGTGATGCTATTCAAGCTCACGCCCTTCGACCTCCAGGGCCTCACGCCTTACAAGCTGGTGCTGCTCTACGTTGGAGTTATCGTCGCCCATGAGGCGATACACGCCGTCATGCAACCCGACCGGGGAACATCTGCACGCACGACGCTGGGCTTCTGGCCGTCTCATCTGGTCTTCTACGCCCACTATGACGGTGAACGAAGCCGCGCCAATTTCCTGTTCGGCCTGGTCAGCCCTTTCCTGCTGCTTTCGGTAGTTCCCATGCTCCTGGCAATCGCCTTCCAGACGAGCGCATGGTGGGTGGGAGCGCTGATCCTGGGGAATGCGGTCGCGTCCAGCGTCGATCTGTTCGGTTTTTTCGCGGTGCTGCTGGGAACCCCGAAGAACAGCCAGCTCATCAACAACGGTTGGTACACCTATTGGCGCGTACGCGGCTAGAGTGAGTGCCATTCATTCACGGCAACGCAGACACACGACCATGAATCGCCGCAAAAAGATAAAGCAACTACTCGAGGCTCACGCCAAGAAGGCCAACGCCAAGCTCGCGCCCAAAAGCAACAAACCCAAGTACGTTAGCAAGGCTGACAGGGCGAAGTTGGAGGCTGAAGCGGCTAAAGAGCCTGTCACTCCCGCTGAGTAGAAGTCGGCAAACGGACAGTTTGATCGTTCCCACGCTCCGCGTGGGAACGCAGCCAAGGACGCTCTGCGTCCGTTGCGGTTTAGGCAGAGTCCGCCGACGCAGAGCGTCCCGAACGGAGATGCCCACGCAGAGTGTGAGTACCATCAAAAGCACCCTCTCCCCCGGCCCCTCGGCGTGGGCATCCTGCGTTGCTCTACCTCCTGCATCCATGCAGTCGTCTCCCATGAATGGGAGAGGCGAGCAAAAGCCTCGCGGCTGAAGCGGAATGCCGCCCAGCCCCTCCTACAGGGGCCAGTGGCGTTAGCCGAGGACTTTGTCGGCGGTGTACACCGCCTCGTCGAGAAACACATTCACCGCCGGGTGATCACGCTCGCCCTTGCGGTAGGCGAGGAAGACGCCGCGCTGGATATCCGGCAGCAGCGGCACGGCGGTGACGCCAGGTAGCGTTCGTACCAGGCGCAGGCCGGAGACGATGGAGATGGAGTTGCCCGAGGCAACCATGGCCGCGACCATCTCGAAGCCGGCGCAGTGGGCGTTGATGCGCGGCGCATAGCCCGAGCGGCGGCACAGGTTGGTGATGAATTCGCCGAACGAGCTGCCGGTGGAGTCCAGCGCCCAGGCTTCGTCGCGCAGCTCGGCGATGGTCAGGCTGTCGCGCCTGGCCAGCGCATGGTCGATGGGCAGCAGCACGTGCAGCAGGTCCTGGGTCAGGGGAATCAGCGCGTAGTTCTCGCGGTTCTCGTCAGGCTCCACGGCCAGGTCGTCGATCACCGCCACGTCGATCTGCCAGGCGCCGAGGGCGCTGAGGCTTTCCTGCGGTTCCAGCTCCAGAACCACCACGTTTAGCCGAGGGTAGGCGCTGCGCAACGCGCGCACGGTTTCCGCTATCACCGCCACGGCGATCGAGGGGAAGGCTGCCACGCGCAGTTCACCGGCGATTTCGCCGCGCAGCAGCGCCAGCTCCGAGCGCGCTTCGTCGAGCACCATGAGGATGCGCTCGGCATGCGCCACCAACCGTTCGCCGGCAGGGGTCAGCACCACGCCGCGCCCGCGTCGCTCGATCAGCGCCATATCCGCCTCGCGTTCGAGCTGGGCAACCTGCTGTGAAACGGCCGAAGGCGTCAGGTGCAGCGACTCGGCGGCGGCCGCCATGGTGCGGCAGCGGGCCAGTTCACGCAGGGTGCGCAGGCGGGTGATGTCCATGACGCGATCTCAATAGTTAAGGGTCGCTAACGAATAGGTTAAAAATAAATCAGTATACATAATGATATGGCCGGCCTTAGATAGAGATATCCACACGCGCTGAACCGGGCGCGTGGTTCACCCACATAAAGGCATCACTGAAAACCCGGTTTTCAGCCGTGCCCACAGAAGAAGAATCTCGCCATGGCTATCAGTGTTTTCGACCTGTTCAAAGTCGGTATCGGCCCCTCCAGTTCCCACACCGTCGGCCCGATGCGTGCGGCCGCGCTGTTCACCCACGCCCTGGAAAATCACGGCCACATGCCGCAGGTGACCCGTGTCGCCGCCGAGCTGTACGGCTCGCTGGGCGCCACCGGCAAGGGCCACGGCAGTGACAAGGCAGTGCTGCTCGGCCTCAGCGGCTACGAGCCGGACACCGTCGACGTCGATCAGGTGCCCGGCTACATCGAGGCCATTCGCCGCGACAAGCGCATCGTCCTGGCCGGCAAGCACTCCGTCGCCTTCGACGAGAAGGCCGACCTGAAGATGTTCCGCAAGGCGCTGCCGCTGCACGCCAACGGCCTGCGCTTCGCCGCCTTCGATGCCGCCGGCATTCAGGTGCATGAGGCCACCTATTACTCGGTGGGCGGCGGCTTCGTGGTCAGCGAGGCGATTCTCGCCGACGGCTCCAAGCACAAGGTCATCGCCCCGGACGCCACCAGCCTGCCGTTGCCGTTCAGCAGCGGCGCCGACCTGCTGCGCCTGGCGCGCGAGAACGGCATTGGCATCGCCGAGGTGATGCGCCGCAACGAACGCCATTGGCGCAGTGACGAAGAGACCGATGCCGGCCTGCTGGAAATCTGGAAGGTGATGCAGGCCTGCGTCGACCGTGGCTGCCGCACCGAGGGCATCCTGCCGGGCGGCTTCAAGGTGCGCCGCCGCGCAGCGATCCTGGCGCGCAAGCTGGGCGGCTTCCAGCGCAGCTACCTGGAAGACCCGCTGCGCATGCTCGACTGGGTCAACCTCTGGGCCCTCGCGGTTAACGAAGAGAACGCCGCCGGTGGCCGCGTGGTGACGGCACCGACCAACGGCGCCGCCGGCATCATCCCGGCGGTGCTGCACTACTACGCCAACGCCATTTCCGGCGCCAGCGAGCGCGGCATCATCGACTTCCTGCTGACCGCCGGCGCCATCGGCATCCTGTACAAGGAAAACGCCTCGATCAGCGGCGCCGAAGTCGGCTGCCAGGGCGAAGTCGGCGTGGCCTGCTCAATGGCGGCCGGCGCGCTGTGCGCGGTACTTGGCGGTACGCCCGAGCAGGTCGAGAACGCCGCCGAGATCGGTATGGAGCACCACCTGGGCCTGACCTGCGACCCGGTCGGCGGCCTGGTGCAAATCCCCTGCATCGAGCGCAACGCCATCGCCTCGGTGAAGGCCATCAACGCTGCGCGCATGGCGCTCTACGGCGATGGTTCGCACTACGTGAGCCTGGACAAGGTGATCAAGACCATGCGCGAGACCGGCGCAGACATGCTGACCAAGTACAAGGAAACCGCCCGTGGCGGCCTGGCGGTCAACATCATCGAGTGCTGATTCCCCCGCGCCAGATGCGAAAACGCCGCGAACCCTGGCAGGTTCGCGGCGTTTTTGTTTGTGGCCGGCTTCCCCTCTCCCATCAAGGGGAGAGGGGCGCGAGCTGCGTGGCGTCTAAAGAAACACTAAAAAAGCCGTCATGCCCGCGCAGGCGGGCATCCAGAACCTACGAATCACCTGGGCTCCCGCCTTCGCGGGAGTGACGATAAATGGCTTTTTCAGAACATCGCTAACGCGGCTCGCTCATCAGGCCTTTGACGATGGAGACACAGCCCACCAGCAACACGATGGTGAACGGCAGGCCGGTCGACACGGCCATCGCCTGCAGCGCCACCAGGCCGCCGCCAAGCAGCAGGGCGATGGCGATGACGCCTTCGATGCTGGCCCAGAACACGCGCTGCGGTACCGGTGCGTTGACCTTGCCGCCAGCGGTGATGGTGTCGATCACCAGGGATCCGGAGTCCGACGAGGTGATGAAGAACACCACCACCAGCACGATACCGATGAACGAGGTGATGCCGGTCAGCGGCATTTCGCCGAGCATGCTGAACAGCTTCAACTCCAGACCGGCGTCCTGCGCGCCGGTGAAACCATCCACCAGCAGTTGGTTGATGGCGGTGCCACCGAAGGCGGTCATCCACAACACCGATACCAGCGACGGCACCAGCAATACGGCGATGAGGAACTCACGCACGCTGCGGCCACGGCTGACCCGGGCGATGAACATGCCCACAAACGGCGACCAGCTGATCCACCAGGCCCAGTAGAAGGCCGTCCAACCCTGACTGAAGTTGGCGTCTTCACGGCCGATGGGGTTGGACAGCGCGGGCAGGTACTGCAGGTAGGCGCCGAGGTTCTTGAAGAAACCGGTGAGGATGGCCAGGGTCGGCCCGACGATGATGACGAACAGCAGCAGGGCCATGGCCAGCCCCATGTTGATCTCCGACAGACGCTTGACCCCCTTGTCGAGGCCGGCGACCACCGAAGCCAATGCGATCAGGGTGATGGCAACGATCAGCAGCACCTTGGTGGCGTCCGTGGCCGGAATGCCGAACAGATACTCCACCCCCGCAGCCGCCTGCTCCGCCCCCAGGCCCAGCGAGGTGACCAGGCCGAACAAGGTGGCGAACACCGCGAGAATGTCGACCACATGGCCCGGCCAGCCCCAGACGCGCTCACCGAGGATCGGGTAGAAGATCGAACGGATCGACAGCGGCAGGCCTTTGTTGAACGAGAACAGCGCCAGCGCCAGCGCGACGATGGCGTAGATCGCCCAGGGGTGCAGGCCCCAGTGGAAGATGGTCGCGGCCATGCCCAGGCGCACCGCTTCCTCGGCGTTGCCGGCGGCGCCGCCAAGCGGTGCCCAGTCGGTACGCACGCCGTCTTCACCGACGGTGATGCCGCCCATCGCCGAGCTGTAGTGCGACATGGGTTCGGACACGCCGTAGAACATCAGGCCGATGCCCATACCGGCGGCGAACAGCATGGAGAACCAGCCCATGTAGGTGTAGTCGGGGGTCGCGTCCTTGCCACCGATGCGCACCCTGCCCAGCGGCGAGAGGATCAGCCCGATGCAGAGCAGGACGAAGATGTTGGCGGCGCCAATGAAGAACCAGGCCATGTGATGAGTGAGCCAGTCGCGCACGCCGCTGAACAGCGGTTCGATCTGGTTCTGCAGGGCCAGGGCGAGGATCACGAAGATCACCGCGACCAGCGCGGAGATGGTGAAGACCTTGCCGTGGATGTCGAGGGCGAAGACGAATTGCCCTTTGATGTTGTCCTGACCGATGACGTAATCGGTGTCGATCAGGTTGGCTTCACCGGACGGGGCCGGGATGCCTTCGTGGTTTTCCGCTACGGATGGCGGGGTCGTGTCATGCGAAGGGACGTTTCCCATACTTGGCGTGCTCCTTGATGCGTTTGACTCGCTAGACGAGCGTGAACAGGACTGATGCCCTCCTCCAATTAAAGACGACCTGCAAACGGGTCGAACCAAGAAGGGTAACACATGAATTCCGCTCACTCAGACTCACAGACACATGAGATTCCCGAATAATTCCTCAGGATGTGGCAATTTGCCCGACACTGCCATTCGCCAGATGGCCGTGGCAGGATGATCACGAACACTGCGCAAACCCCGTGGTCAGCTGCACACAGCTTGTGCAAAGGAAGACCCTGCATGCCTGCGGATTTCGGCATTCCCCACCTGTTCGCCTACCTGATCGCCATCACCCACGCCCTCGGCGTGCTGGCCGCGATCCACGCCGTGCTGACCGTGCGCACCGCCCAGGGCGCGCTGGCCTGGGGGCTGTCGCTGTTCTTCATGCCCTACCTGACGCTGCTGCCGTACCTGGTGTTCGGCCGCAGCCGCTTCGATGCCTACGTCAAGGCGCGGCGCCAGGCCGACAAGGAAATGCACCACGCCATGGCCGAACAGGACTGGCGTCCCTGGGTCGAGGAAGCCAAGGCCGCGCACCTGTCGCCGGCCTACGACCGCCTGCGCGCCCTGCCGCGCCTGTCGCATCTACCCGGCCTGATCGGCAACCGCGTCGAACTGCTGATCGATGGCGAGGCCACCTTCGCGGCGATCTTCGCAGCCCTGGCCAACGCCCAGCAGGTGATCCTGCTGCAGTTCTTCATCATCCGTGACGACAGCCTCGGCCGGCGCCTGCAAGACGTATTGCTGGAGCGCGCTGCCGCAGGCGTGCAGGTGCATGTGCTGTATGACGGCGTCGGCAGCCACTCGTTATCCGGCGCCTTCATCGACCGCCTGCGCCGGGGCGGCGTTGAGGTACACGCCTTCCCCACTCGCTCCGGGCTGTTCAATCGCTTTCAGCTGAATTTTCGCAACCACCGCAAGATCGTCGTGGTCGACGGCGAGATCGGCTTTCTCGGCGGACTCAACGTCGGCATCGAATACCTCGGGCAGAAACCACCGCTGGCCCCCTGGCGCGATACCCACGTCGAAGTGCGCGGGCCCGTGGTGGCCAGCCTGCAGGAAGCCTTCGCCGAGGACTGGTACTGGGCCTGCCAGAAGCTGCCACCGCTGCTGATGCCGAGCAAGCAGGACGAGCCCGGCCTGCTCTGCCAGGTGATCGCCAGCGGCCCGGCCGACCCGCAGGAAACCTGCTCGCTGCTGTTCGTCGAGGCGATTCACTCGGCGCGCGAGCGGGTGTGGCTGAGCAGCCCGTACTTCGTACCCGACGAAGCGCTGTTCGCCGCGCTGCGCCTGGCGGTGATGCGCGGCGTGGACGTGCGCCTGCTGCTGCCGGCGCGCCCCGACCACCGCATCGTCTATGCCGCCTCCAGCCTGTACGCATTCGAAGCCTTGCGCGCTGGCGTACGCATCTTCCGTTTCCAACCGGGATTCCTGCACCAGAAGGCGCTGCTGATCGACCATGACACGAGCATGCTGGGCAGCGCCAATCTGGACAACCGTTCCTTCCGCCTCAATTTCGAGGTGAACCTGCTGACCTTCGATGAGGGCTTCAATGCCCAGGTGGCGAACATGCTGGAGGAAGACTTCAGCCGCTCACGCGAACTGGTCAACGCCGACCGGCGCAACCTGCACCGCCTGCAACAACTGGGCATGCGCGTAGCGCGGCTGATCTCGCCGATTCTCTGAGCCCGCTCGTCCACCTGGCAAGGCCGCTTTGGGCCTAAGAGAAAATGCGCTCCACATCACACCGCGATGCGCTGCCCCGACGAACTGCACGTTCGCCTCGAAACTTTTTTTCTTTCACCCCCTCTCAGCACGCGTCTAGCCAGGTGTAACGGCCAACCACCGCAGCGCCGGGTGGCTCGTTCAACGCACCATCGTCAGCCCACAAGGATGTGTCATGCAGTCACTCATTCCATGTCCCGCTTCGTCGCGCACAAGGGTTTTCACGCTCCTCCGTCGCGCCTTCCCTTCGCTGCTATTAACCGCTCTGACAATGGCCCAGACCGCGCAAGCCGCAACCCCCGAAGAAGAGTTGCTGCGCCAGCGTGAGCGCGAGCGCGTACTGCGCGATCAACTGGAGACGCGCCCAGACATCCGCCTCGAAGCCTTGCCTCAAGAAGAGGCGGCGCGCCTGCCACGCGAGGAAACACCTTGCTTTCGCATCGACCAGATCGAGCTGATCGGCGAAGCCGCAGAGCAGTTCCAGTGGGCCTTGCAGGCAGCCAACCCCGAAGATGATCCGGCCCTGGGCCGCTGCCTAGGTTCGCAAGGCATCAACCTGACGATGAAGCGCATCCAGAACGCGATCATCGCCAAGGGCTACGTCACCACACGCGTACTGGCCGGCGCCCAGGATCTGAACAGCGGCGTGCTGACCCTGACCCTGCTACCCGGTCGTATCAGCGATATCCGCTTCGACGAAGAGACCAGCAAACGCGCTAATACCTTCAACGCAATGCCGGCCAGCCCTGGCGACCTGCTCAACCTGCGCGATATCGAACAGGCGCTGGAGAACTTCAAGCGCGTGCCGACTGTGGAGGCCGATATCCGTATCGTACCGGCCAGCGCCAGCGGCGCCAGGCCGGGCGAGAGCGATGTGGTGATCGCCTGGCGCCAGCGCTTCCCGGCACGCGTGAGCTTGTCGCTGGATAATGGCGGCAGCAAGAGCACCGGCAAGTATCAGGGCGCCGTGGCCCTGTCGCTGGACAACCCGCTGACCCTCAACGATTTGTTCTACGCCAGCTTCAACCATGACCTGGGCGGCGGCGAGGATGGCGACCGTGGTTCCAAGGGCCACACGCTTCACTACTCGGTGCCCTACGACTACTGGCAACTGGCGTTCACCAGCAGCGAATACGACTATCACCAGACCATCGCCGGGATTAATCAAGACTTCCTGTACCGTGGCGAGAGCCGCAACAACGAGTTGCGCCTGTCGCGCCTGGTGTACCGCGACGCGGTGCGCAAGACCACGCTATGGGGCAGCCTGTGGACACGCAGCTCGGAGAACTTCATCGACGACACCGAAATCCAGCAACAACGTCGGCGCATGGCAGGCTGGCAGGGTGGCGTCGGCCACCGCGAGTTCATCGGCCCGGCCACCTTCGACCTGAGCCTGAGCTACCGCCGTGGCACCGGTGCGCACCGGGCGCTGGAGGCTCCCGAGCAAAGCTTCGGTGACGGCACCTCGCGCTCGCAGATCATCCTGGCCGACAGCCAATGGCAGGTGCCCTTCAACGTCTATGACCAGCGCCTACGCTACCTCGGCGCCTGGCGTGCGCAATGGAACCGCACCAACCTGGTCCCGCAGGACCGCTTCAGCATCGGCGGGCGCTACACCGTGCGCGGCTTCGATGGCGAAAACATTCTCTCCGCCGACCGTGGCTGGACCCTGAGCAACGAACTGGGCCTGGCCCTTGGTGACAGCGGCCAGGAGCTATACGCCGGCATCGACTACGGCGAGGTCGGCGGCAACTCCGCCGACTACCTGATCGGCCGCCGCCTGGCCGGTGCCGTGGTCGGCCTGCGTGGAGCCTATCGGAATCTGTCCTACGACTGGTCCTGGGGCACGCCGCTGAAGAAGCCCGAAGGCTTCAAGACTGCCGACTACACCAGTGCTTTCACCGTCGTCCTGTCGTTCTGAGGATCGCCCCATGCGCTTCGATACCTTCGACATCACCGCCCCGGCCGTCTTCGACGAGCCATGGAATGAGGCCAACGTACTGGGTGCCACCACCTGGCTGTGGATGCATTCCGAGGCCCACCGCGACGCGCCCCTGCACAGCCTGTCGCGCCTGCTCCTACCGGCGCTCAAGCACCGCCAGTTCGTGCTCGGCAGCGAGAACGGCAGGCCGGTGTTTTACCTGGCCTGGCTGAGCCTGGACGAAGCCGGCGAGCGGCGTTACCTGAGCCATTCGCCGCTGGAAATGGATGAGGCCGACTGGTGCAGCGGCGAGCGCATGTGGATCAACGACTGGGTCGCGCCCTTCGGCAACACCGCCGTGCTCAGCCGCCTGCTGCAAAGCCGCATATTCCCCAACCGCTGCGCTCGCGCGCTTTACCACCGTGGCGAAACACGCGGCCTGAAGGTCAAGACCTTCCATGGCATCGGCGTGATCCCGGAGCAGGCCAAGGCCTGGTTCGCGGCCCATCCACTCGCCAGCGAGACCTGATTCTCTTCAAACGTTACATGCGGTCCGGTACCGCAAATGGAATTGCACATGAACAAGCACCTGCATCGAGTCATCTTCAACAAGGCACGCGGCCTGCTCATGGTGGTGGCGGAGAACGTCAGCAGCCAAGGCAAGGCGCCCGGCACGCGCGATGCCAGTGGGGCTATCCACGGCTGTGTAGCCACTCTGCAGCCCCTGCGCTTCGCCCTGATGGGCGCACTGGGGCTGGTTAGCCTGGCGGTCACTCCGGCCTGGGCTGGCGGCATCGTTGCCGATCCCAATGCGCCCGGCGGCCAACGCCCGCACGTCATTGAAAGTGCCAACGGCACGCCACAAGTGAACATCGCCACGCCCAGCGCTGCCGGGGTTTCACGCAATACCTACAGTCAGTTCGACGTGGATGGCCGCGGGGCGATACTCAATAACTCGCCGACCATCAGCCAGACCCAGATCGGCGGCTGGATCGAGGGCAACCCGAACCTCCGATCGGGCGCGCGAGTGATCCTCAACGAGGTCAATTCCAGCGACCCCAGCCAACTGCGTGGCTACGTGGAAGTGGCCGGGCGCCGTGCCGAGGTGATCATCGCCAACCCGGCCGGGATCACCTGCGACGGCTGCGGCTTCATCAATGCCGACCGCTCCACCCTGACTACTGGCCGCGTGCAGATGGAAGACGGCCGCATCACCGGTTACAAGGTCGAAGGCGGCACCCTGAGCATCACCGGCAAGGGCCTGGACAGCCGCGACAGCGACTACACCGACCTGATTGCCCGCAGCGTCGAGGTCAACGCCGGCATCTGGGCCAAGGATCTCAAGGTCACCGCCGGGCGCAACCAGGTCAACGCCGACAACACCCAGGTCAGCGCTCTCGCCGATGACGGCAGCGCCAAGCCTGAAGTAGCCATCGACGTCGCCCAGCTCGGCGGCATGTATGCCGGCAAGATCAAGCTGGTGGGCACCGAGGCCGGCGTCGGCGTGCGCAACGCCGGGCAGATCGGCGCCATGGCCGGCGAGGTGGTAATCAGCGCCGATGGCAAATTGCAGAACCTCGGCACCGTCAGCAGCGCCGGCGACACTCAGTTGGTCAGCACCCAGGCCATCGATAACAGCGGCAGCCTCTATGCCAAAGGCGACATGCGCCTGAGCAGCCAGGGCAGCATCAAAAACAACGGCGTGGTCGCAGCCCAGGGCAATACTCACCTGCAGGCTGACCGTGTGCAGAGCGGTCGTGATTCGCTGCTGGCCGCCGGTATCGATGCCCTGGGCAACGCCAAAGGTGCCGCCGAACTGAAGATCGAGGCTCGCCAGGTGGCAGCCAACGGCCAGAACCACGCCAGTGGCAAGCTCGACGTGCAGGGCGACAGTCTCGACCTGAGCCACAGCCGCACCCAGGCCGGCGACCTTGACCTGAGCGCCAGCAACGGCGATATCGACCTGAGCGCCAGCCAGATCGACAGCACCGGTAACCTGCAAGCCAGCGCCAGTGGCACCCTGCGCAGCGATGCCGCCAAGGTCAGCGCCGAGCATCTGGCGCTGAGCGCCAAGCACCTGTCCAACGTCGACGGCGAGCTGCTGCAAACCGGCAGCACGGCCAGCACGCTCAAGGCCACCGACAGCCTCGACAACAGCAACGGACGCATCGCCAGCAACGCCGAATCGCTCAGCCTCGAGGCGCAGACCCTGAACAACCAGGGCGGCACGGTCGAACATGCCGGCGACGGCCGCCTGGCATTGAACGCCCAGCGCATCGAAGGCAGCGGCGGCAGCCTGCTGAGCAATGGCCAACTGCATCTGACCGCGCAGCAGGCGGTACTAGCTGGCGGCTACAGCCAGGGGCGCCAGGTATTGATCGACAGCCGCGAGCTGGACAACAGCGACGGTAGCCTCCTCACGACTGAGGGCGGCACGCTGGAAGTGCGCGATGCCCAGCGACTGAACAACAAAGGCGGCACCATCGCCAGCAACGGCGAGGTCAGGCTGACCGCTCAAGAGCTGCTCAACGAGGGCGGCGAACTGCTCGCCGGACGTCTGCTCTCACTCAACACGGCCTACCTGCGTGGCACCGGCAAAGCCCTGAGCCTGGGTGACCTGCTGCTGCGCCAGCAAAGCAACATGAACCTCGCCGGGTTGCTGCAAGCCAACGGCAAGCTGGACGTCGAAGTCGACGGCGCCCTGAACAATGCCGCCCAACTACAGGCCGGACAATCGCTGCTGCTACGCAGCACCACGCTGGACAACGCCAGTGGCGCCGAGTTGAGCGCCAATCAGGTCGACCTGCGTGTCGACGGCCAACTGCTCAACCGTGGCCTGGTCGATGGCCAGCAGGTGCGCGTCCAGGCCGATGAGCTGCACAACCTCGGCACCGGCCAACTCTATGGTGATCGCCTGGCCGTTACCAGCCGGCTACTGTCCAACCGTGACGAGGCCGGTCGCGCCGCCACCCTGGCAGCCCGCGAACGCCTGGACATCGGCGCCGAGACCCTGGAGAACCGCGAGCAGGCATTGATCTTCAGTGCCGGCGACCTGGCCATCGGCGGCGCGCTGGATGCGAATGATCGCGCCAGCGACCGGGCCGAACTGCTGAGCAACGCCAGCGCCACCATCGAAGCGCTCGGCAACCTAGACCTGGCGGTGCGCGAACTGCGCAATACCAACGAACATTTCAGCACAAGCCAAGTGGAGGTTAGCCGCGAGCGACAGCAGGAATATCAGATCAGCAGTTCCCCCAACCGCTATCGCCCCGACCAAATATCCATACACCATGATGAAGTCGATCACCTGACCACACCCGATGGTCGCCGCGACAACTTCAACCGCTACGACTACGACCGCGTTGTCACTGAAACCCGCGTGCTTACCTCGGCGCCCGGGCAAATCCTGGCGGGTGGCAACCTGTCGTTCAGCGGCGAGAGCCTGTTCAATGACAAGAGCCGCATCATCGCCGGCGGTTTGCTGCAGGTCGGCGCCGCCCAGGTGAACAACACCGAGGTGGAAGGCCAACGCATCACCAGCGATATCGGCAGCGTCACCAACTTCTACCGCATCCAGCGCAAGGGCCGTGATCGCCAGGGCACCAACGTGGCCACCTACCGCCCTGCCCCGTTGATCCAGGATATCGACATCAGCCCGACCGAGTTCCGTGGCCAGACGGCAGTCAGCGGCAGCAACACGCAACTCGGCGTACGCCAGAGCAACCAGGTCGACCCAGGCATCGAGGTACAGCTCAACAATGGTCAGGGCGTGGCTGGCCTGGTACGCAGCGGCGGCCTCAACCTCAACCTGCCGAGCAACAACCTGTTCCAGACCAACCCGGAAGGCACCCGCGGCTACCTGATCGAAACCGATCCGCGCTTCGCCAGCTACCGCCGATGGCTGTCGTCTGACTACATGCTGCAACGCCTGAGCGTGGACCCGGCCCTGACCCAACTGCGCCTGGGCGATGGTTTCTACGAGCAGAAGCTGATCCGCGAGCAGATCGCCCAACTCACCGGGCGACGCTTCCTCGACGGCTATGCCGACGACGAGGCGCAATACCGCGCCCTGCTCGACAACGGCGTTACCCTGGCCAGCGAGTGGAACCTGATACCCGGCGTGGCGCTGACCGCCGAGCAGATGGCGCAACTGACCAGCGACCTGGTGTGGCTGGTGGAACGCTCGGTGACCCTGGCCAATGGCGAAACACGCAGGGTGCTGGTGCCCCAGGTCTACATGCGGGTACGCGACGGCGACCTCAACGGCAACGGTGCGCTGATCGCCGGCCAGCAACTCAAACTCGACCTCTCCGGTGACCTGCTCAACAGCGGCAGCATCGGCGGGCGCAGCATCGTGGCGGTGAACGCACGGAACATCGACAACCTCGGTGGGCGCCTTCAAGCCGCCAAGCTCGTGGTTGAGGCGCGCGAGAACCTGAACAACATCGGTGGCTCGATGAGTGCGGTGGATTTGCTCTCGGTCAACGCAGGCAACGATATCCGCGTCGCCTCGACCACCCAGGACAGCGCCAATGCCCAGGGCAGCCGCACGGCGCTATCCCGCGTCGCCAGCCTCTTCGTGAGTGGCAGCGACGGCACACTACAGGTCGGTGCTGGTAATGATCTGCAACTGGATGCCGCGCAAGTCGCCAATGCCGGCCAGGGCGCCACGCTGCTCACGGCCGGGCGCGACCTCAACCTGGGCACGCTATCGGAGGCGCATCAGCAGTCCATCGTCTGGAACAGCAGCAACTGGCGTAACGAAGCCAGCCGCACCGAAGTGGGCTCCGTGATCCAGACCACCGGCGAGCTGCAGCTCAATGCGGGCCAGGACATCAATGCCCGTGGCGCCAGCGTCAACACTGAGAACGGCATGCTGCTGGCGAACGCCGGGCGCGACATCAACCTCACCGAGGCCGAGAACTACCAGTTCGCTGATGAAGCGCACAAGTTCAAAGGCAAGAGCGGGATGTTCTCCAGCACCACCACCACCTTGCGCGATACCGTCGAACAAACCCTCGCCGAAGGCTCGACCTTCAGCGGCGAGCAGGCCTATCTCCAGGCGGGGCGCGACATCACCCTGCGCGGCAGCAATGTCGCCTCGACCGAGCAGACCATTCTGCTGGCCGATAACGACATCCATCTCGACGCAGCGAGTGACCGCATCACCGAGCGCCACGACAAGACCAAGAAGAAAAGCGGCCTGTTCAGCGGTGGCGGCCTCTCGCTGACCATCGGTACGCAGCAACAGAGCGTGGAGGACGACTCAACAAGGCGTACAGCAGTCGGCAGCGTGGTCGGCTCGACCGACGGCGACGTGCTGATCCTGGCCGATGGTGACTATCGTCAGGTTGGCAGCCATGTGGTGGCGCCTAAGGGCAATGTCGACATCAGCGCACAACGCATCGATGTCCTCGAAGCGCGCAACCTCAGTGAGCGCGAGCGCGAAACCAGGTTCAAGCAGAGCGGGCTCTCGGTCAGCATCACCAACCCGGTGGTCAGCGCCATACAAACCGCCGACCAGATGAAGCAGGCGTCGAGCAAGACCGACAACAGCCGCATGCAAGCACTGGCGGTGGTAACCACCGCGCTGGCCGCCAACAATGCCGCCACCGCAGTTGCCCAAGATCCTACGAACGCGGGTGGCATCAACGTCAGTATTTCGCTGGGCACGCAAAAAAGCGCCAACACCGTGGTGCAGCGTAGCGACACCTCCGCCGCGTCCACCATCGCCGCAGGCAACGATGTATCGCTGCAAGCCAGCGGCGCCGGCAGCGATAGCCACATCACCGTGCGCGGTAGCCAGATCAAGGCCGGTAACAATGCATCGCTGGCAGCGGGCGGCGACATCAATCTGCTGGCCGCGACCGATAGCGCCATGCAGCAAAGCGATAGCAGCGGCAGCAGCGCCAGCGTCGGCATCGGCTTTTCGCTTGGCGGCAGCAAGAACGGCTTCTCGCTCAATCTCGGTGTCTCAGGCAATCGTGGTGAGAGTGATGGCGAGGACATCACCCACAGCAACGCACGGGTGGATGCCGGCAATACCCTGCTGCTGCAATCGGGCCGCGACACCAACCTCAAAGGCGCCGTGGCGACCGGCAAGCAGGTCGTGGCCAACGTAGGTCGCGACCTCAATATCGAAAGCCTGCAGGACACCAGCACCTACAAGGTCGACGAGAAGAGCATGGGCGTTGGCCTGAGCCTGTGCATCCCGCCCTTCTGTGCCGGCGCCAGCTCCATCTCCGCCAACTTCGGCAAAACCGATATCGACTCCGAATACGCCAGCGTCATCGAGCAGTCCGGCATCCGTGCCGGTGACGGCGGCTTCCAGATCAACGTAGGTGGCAATACCGACTTGGTCGGTGCCGTCATCACCAGCAGCGACAAAGCCAGCGCCGACGGCCGCAACACACTGAGCACCGCGACGCTGACCACCCGCGATATCAAGAACGAGGCCAAGTACAGCGGCAGCAGCCTCAGCATCGGCGGTGGCTACGGTGCGAATATTGGCAAGGATCAACAAGGCAACGCCCAAGCCGGCCCCGAGCAAACACCGGGCAGCACATTGCCCAACGAGGGCGGCTTCAGCGCCACCATGCCCGTGGCGCTGGGCGCCAAGGATGAGACGAGCAGCGTCACCCATAGCGGCATCAGCGCGGCAGATATCGAGATCCGCGACGATGCCGGCCAGCAGACGCTTACCGGCTCGACCGCCGAACAGACCATCGCCTCGCTCAATCGCGACGTATCGACCGATCGCGATACCTCCAATGCGCTCAAGCCCATCTTCAATGAAGAGGAACTGCGTGCAGGCTTTGAAATTGCCGGTGCATTCACACGAGAGGTCGGGACGTTCCTTGATAACAAGGCCAAGGAGGCCGATGCGAAGAAACGGCAGGCCGAGGAAGCCGAGGCCAGAGCGCTGGATCCCAACAACGGTCTAAGCGACGAGCAGCGCCTGACACTGCTCGACCAATCCCGCAGCCTGCAGCAGGAGGTGCGGCGCATCGGTGACGACTGGGGCGCAGGTGGCACCTACCGACAGATCGCCACCGCCTTGGTAGCCGCCGCCAGCGGTAACATCAGTGCCGGCGGCGGCGAATTCGCCCAAGGCATGGTGGTGAACTACGTGCAACAGCAGGGTGCTGGATACATCGGCAAGCTCGTCGCCGAAGGCAGCCTGCTTGAAGGCAGCCCCGCACATGCGGCACTGCATGCCATTGTCGCATGCGCCGGTGCGGCGGCCAGCAACCAAAGCTGTAGCGGAGGCGCCGCCGGTGCAGCGGCCTCCAGCCTGTTGACCGGGCTGTTCAACGAAACCAGCCCAGACGAAGGACTCGCCGAACGTGAAGCGAAGCGCAACCTGATCGTCAGCCTGGTCAGCGGCCTGGCAGCGGCGAGCGGGGCCGACACCACCAGCGCCACAACGGCGGCTGGCACTGCGGTGGACAACAATTGGCTGGCCAGTCAGCAGATCGTGCAGATGAACAAGGAGTTGGAAGCTGCCGACGGTACTCTGGAAACCCTCAAGGTTCTGGCCAAATGGGGCTATGTCAGCCGGCGCCAGGATGTACTGACCTCGGTGGGTATCGGCAAGGGTCTAGCCGAGTCAGGTTGGAACGATATCGAAGGTTTGGCTCAGTTTCTCTCCGATCCCATCGCAGGACTTAGTGGCCTGAAGCAACTCATCTCCAGCCCAGACGCCCGCCAGGAGCTTGGCGACAGCGTCTTCCGCGAACTTGACGCCAAGATTGATCGAATGACTATTGCCCTGGAACACGGGGGGGATCAGAACGCTGAACAATTGGGCAAGGATCTTGGCGCACTGATCTGGCAGGTAGGCAGCGTAGTCACTGGCGTCGGCGGAATTGCCAAAGGAGGGGTCAAACTGGCAACTGCTGGCGTCAAGCTGGGTAAAGACACGCTGGAGAAGATGGCGACAGATGGGGCCAAGCTGGCGAAAGCAGAGGCGGTCGCTGGAGATGCAGGCAAAGCACTCCCATCCAAACCAACTACCGAGCCACCGGCAAGTACAGGCGCAGACGTAGCAGATACTGGCAAGCCTGCTCATAGCCCCGAAGGCAAGCCTGAACCCCAAAAAGCAGATCCAGCACCTACAGTTGTGCAAATGGACGAGTTCGTGGTCGAACCGTTCAACCCCTACAACAGCAAGAAATTCCAGGCCATGTCGCCTGCGCAGCAAAAGGCGTATCTCAAGGAGTACAACAAGCAGTTGCAAGCGCAGCAGGATGCACTGAACAATTTATCGCTCGATGAATATAAAGCTGCCCGTGACGCCTATAACGACGTGGGGCGTAACCCTGCTTCGGTAGGAGCGCAACAAAAATTTGGTCAAGACTTTGAGATAGCGGTGCGGGAGAGCATCGCGGAGTCATTGATGGCCAAAGGTAAAGACTTTTCCAGCGCAACCACTGAAGCGGCAGAACGGGCCAAGCAAATTCGTTCAGAGCTCGCTGCCTTGCATGATCCAGACATGGTGGCGGGGGGGTGGGGCAGCCCAGAACCTGTCAGAATGGGTAACTCCGTGATCAACTCCTCAATCGGCGCTAGCTGGCCAAGTCGCTTGAAAGCATTGGACGAGGCGGTCGATAACGCTATTGCCAGCGGAGGTGGTGCGGCGAAAATGAATGTGAAATTGGAATTACTTCGAGGCACGTCAAGATGAGAGATGAGTTCTTTCAATCGTTCATCGCTAACATGGGTGAAGCCTGCTACCGAGAGGTTGTACCTACTTCTAGCATTAACAAATATCGTTCGGTGCTCCCAGATGCGCTATTGCGTTACTGGCAGGAAGAAGGTTGGTGTGCGTATGCTAATGGTATGTTCTGGCTTGTTGACCCGGCCCTATACAAGGACACCTTGGACAGCTGGCTACAAGGTACCGACCTTCAGAACATCGACAATTATCATGTCATTGCAAGGGATGCTTTCGGCTCCCTTTATGCTTGGGGAGAGCGCTATCAGCGCAAGATAACCATATCGAGCCTTGCTGGTGGAATTGTCGCATTGAAAAATCAACTGCAAAAAGTAAATCCTCAGCCAGATAGGGCCGTTGGGATTTTTCTGGGCATGTCCAAACCGGAAAACTTCGACTTCCAAGACGAGCAAGGCGAGCCACTTTTTCAACGAGCGCTCAATAAGTTAGGGCCGGTTTCAACTAACGAGATGTACGCCTTCGAACCGGCATTGTGTATCGGTGGGAAGGCCGCCTTGGAAAACCTTGTGAAAGTGGACATGCATATTCACTTGATGATACTCGACCAGCTACGGCGCTGACATCAGAAGAAAAGGGGACACCCATTAGCCGATTTGTGAAGATGCAATTAAATAAATCTGCCCCCTTTTACACACCTTAAAGCTTGCGAGATCCAGTATGTTCAGATTTATTTTAATCGCATTTCTTGTAACCGGGTGTTCCTCTAAAGACAACCATCCCAGCTGGATAAAAACGCCTATTCCAGATGATGACATGTCACTTAAAGAACACATCCACAACAATCACTTGGACGTTAATCAGACCAAAGAATATCCGGGATACCAAGAACCACTAAAAATTGCAGTTCTACAAGTTGGCACAAAATACGTAATCGGCGACTGGGAAGATGAAGCGCCTGGAATCAGGGCGATTGATACTCTTCTGCTCGAAGGTCTCACAATGGGTGAAGTTGAGCATGAGCAATGTGTGCGCACTGCGAGCCTGCTGACTCGACTGGGTGAAAAGACCCCAGAGAATCGTGATGTTTTTGAGTTCCGCGCCAACAAGCTGTCCATTATCTGCGAGCACATTAAATCTAAAAGTAACCAAGAGGCGCCAAATAATAGGGGACACTGAGGAATCCCCAAAACTCTACTCCAGCGCCCGAGCTTGCCAGTGTACCTCGTCACGTAGCAAGAATATTCGGGGACAAAGAATATTCGGGGACAGACCACGAATATCTCCCGCTCTTTAGAATCAATGGGGTCAGAGTCATAGATCAGATACAAAACGATGACTTTGACCCCATTGATTGTCTGCAACAACTGGGCATGCGCGTCGCGCGGCTGATCTCGCCGATTCTCTGAGGCCACGCACGGTGCCTGGTTTCGCCTGCTCAGGGCCCACACGGAAACTTTGAACGGGCCCGAAGGCGCGGCTATGGTTACCGAAGCGAGCCGCTGTTAGCCGTCAGCGAGACCCTGCCTGCCATGAAAACACGCCCTGCCCTGCTGCTCAGTCTGTGCCTGTTCGTTCTGCCCGTCGTGGCGCAGGAAGAGATTCGCGTCGGCGTCGAACTGCAGCCCTATCAGCCTTACTCGGATGTACAGGGCGGTGAGTACCGCGGCTACGCCCGCGACCTGCTGGACGCCTTCGCTGCCGAGTCCGGCTATCGCTTCGTCTACACGCCGCTACCGGTTCGGCGTCTGCTCAGTGATTTTCTCGCTGGCCGGGTCGATCTCAAGTTCCCCGACCATCCGCAATGGAACGCCGACCAGAAGGCTGGTCACGCGGTGCGCTACAGCGATCCGGCAGCGCCCTACGTCGACGGCATTCTGGTCAAGCCGCAGCACCTCGGTCAGGGCATGCAGCGCATCGAGCTGCTTGGCACGCAGAACGGCTTCACGCCCTGGCCGTATCTCTCCGAGATTCGCGGCGGGCGTATCCGCCTGATCCAGGCCAACCAGATCCAATCACTGCTGCTCATGGCCAGCAGCGACCGCCTCGACGCCGTCTACCTCAATCCCAAGGTAGTGGCTCACCAGCTCGGGCAGATGGGCATGGCAACCGACAGCCTGGTGTTCGACCCGGCGCTGCCACACGTGGAGGATCACTACTACCTGTCGAGCATCCGCCACCCGCAACTGATCGAGGCGTTCAACCGTTTTCTCGAAGAGCGCGCCGAGCAGGTCGCGGCGATACGTTTACGCCACGGCCTGTAGCATTAGCGCTGCAGCGCTCCACAATCCGCCCCGACCCAACGGGCCCGACTTTCCATGCTGCTCGGCTGGCCGTTGTAGGTGCCCTTGACCTGCGTGGTGAATTCCTTGTCGCTGACGAAGCGCGTCTCCCCTTCGCCCTGAGCATCCGGGCAGCTGAAGCGGAATCGCCACAGCGTCGCACTGCGCTCGAGGATCTCGTTGCTGCAGCCGGAGTCGGGGTCATGCAGGGGTATTTCCTGAGCCTTGATCTGCTCGGCGGTAAGGCACATCTGCACGCCACCGGCACCGAGCTTGATGCCCTGCTCGGCCATCATGCTCTCCATCATCTGGCGCTGTTCGGGCGGCAGGTTCTGCATCTGCGCCAGCATTTCCTCCATGCCGGGCATGGCCTGGCCGCCCACCTGCATGTTGTGCGAGCTGACTTCCCAGACGCCTGGCTGAATATCCAGGGCGCTGGCCGCCAGGGGTGAAAGGCAAAAGACGAGCGGGAGTGCGGAGCGAAAGAGTGGGCGCATGACGAGTCTCCTGAGCAGGTGGTTGACCAAGCCTAGCAGGCTGCAGACGAACAAAACCCCCACAGGCTCGCGCCGCATGGGGGTTCTCTTCTTTGCGCCGGCACTTGTGGCGCCGGGAGCCTGGGTCCGCTCTGGCGAACCTAACCCGCGTCAGCCGCGGGGGAGCTCAGCTCGCAGCTCCAGAGTTCCAACGCCGGCTGGCTCGCTTGTGGCGGGCCGAGCCAGTCGCTCATCGGGCGACAACGCTGGTCGAAACACAGTTGGTAATCCCCGGCCTCGGGCGTACGCCCGACTCGCAGGGGTTGCAAAGGCGGTAGCTGACGCTGGTAGTGCCAGCTGCCATTGCGCAGTTCGGCGCCGTCGGGAATTTCCATTCCGGCGCCGGAACCCTTGACCCGCGCCTCACCGAGAACCAGGCCCTCGGCGGTGACGCGGTAATCCTCTTCCCAGCGAACCTTCTCGATGGTGTGGGTCCAGGCCAGGGTGAAGGCCGGCGTGGGCAACTCTGCCCATACCGCGCCGGCCAAGCCCAGGCACAGACCGATCACGCTGCCGCAGCCTCGGCACGACGGGCGCGCCAGAAGTGCTGAGCGAGGAAGATGGCGCTGAGGGCAAAACCGACTTCATCACTGATCGGCGTGGCCAGAATCAGGCTGGCACCAGCGGCCAGGCCGAGGATGCGCTCCCACCAGGTCAGCTTGGCCTGCAGGAAGCCGGTGAACACCACGCCCCAGATACCGATGGCCAGCGCCGCCTTGAACAGCACGTAGAAGGTCGCCAGCAGGCTGTCGCCCTGCAGCATCAGCGCCGGCGCATACACCGCCATGAACGGCACGACGAAGCCGGCGATGGCGATACGGATCGCCCACAGGCTGATCTTCAGGCCACGCTCCTTGGCGATCGGCGCGGCGGCGAAGCAGGCCAGCGCCACCGGCGGCGTGAGGTCGGCCATGATGCCGAAGTAGAAGACGAACATGTGCGAGACGATCAGCGGCACGCCCAGCTCCAGCAGGGCCGGCGCGGCAATCGAGCTGGTGATGATGTAGTTGGGGATGGTCGGAATACCCATGCCCAGCACCAGGCAGGTGAGCATGGTCAGCACCAGCGACAGGAACAGGTTGTCCTGGCCGATGGCGAGGATGTAACCGGCGAAGGTGGACGCCACCCCGGTCAACGACACCACACCGATGATCACGCCGACCAGAGCACAGGCGATACCGACTGGCACCGCGTGACGCGCACCTTCGACCAGCGCGTGCAGGCACAGAGTCAGGGTTTCACGACCGCCCTTGACGAACCAGCAGACCGCCACCAGCGCCGCGATGACGCCGAACACCACGCCGATGCCGAGCTGGAAGAAGCCGGCGCAGAGCACGCCCAGGGCGATCCAGAAGGCGAAGCGCATGACCTTGGACGAGACCCGCAGGATGATCGCCGAGCCGAGGATGACCATGGCGGTCAGGGCCAGGCCAACGGTACCGGAGAACAGCGGGGTACGACCCGAGAACAGCAGGTAGATGAGGATGAACAGCGGGATCAGCAGGAACCAGCGCTCACGCACGGCCTTCCACGGGTTCGGACATTCCTCCTTGGGCAGGCCGCGCAGGTTGGCGCGCTTGGCCTCCAGATGGACCATCCAGAACACCGAACCGAAGTACAGCAGCGCCGGGATCAGCGCGGCCTTGGCCACTTCGAAGAACGGCACGTTGATGGTCTCGGCCATGATGAAGGCCACGGCGCCCATGATCGGCGGCATGATCTGGCTGCCCATCGACGAGGTCGCCTCGACGCCGCCAGCGAAGGCCGGGCGATAGCCGAAGCGCTTCATCAGCGGGATGGTGAACTGCCCGGTGGTGACCACGTTGGCCACACCGGAACCGGTGATGGTGCCCATCAGCGCCGAAGACACCACCGACACCTTGGCCGGGCCGCCAACCTTGTGACCGAACAGGCCCATGGCGAAATCGGTGAACAGCCTGATCATCCCGGCCTGCTCGAGGAAGGCGCCAAACAGGATGAACAGGAAAATGTAGGTGGCCGAGACGTAGGTCGGCGTGCCGTAGAGGCCTTCGGTACCGAAGGCCAGCTGGTTGACGATCTGGTCGAAGCCGTAGCCGCGGTGCATCAGGTCGCCCGGCAGGTACTGGCCGAGCATGCCATAGGCGAGAAACAGCGCGCAGATGATCGGCAGGGCGATGCCCATGACCCGGCGCGCAGCTTCGAATACCAGCACGATGAGGGTGATGCCGATGATCATGTCGCTGGTGGTCATGTCACCGGAACGCTGGATCAGGTCCGCCTCGAAATACCACTGGTAGATCGCCGTGGCCATGCCGGCCAGGCCCAGCAGCCAGGCCAGCGGCTGCCAGGGGCGCTTGGCGCCGAAAGCCGGAAGGCTGATGAACACTACCAGCAACAGGAAGCCGACGTGCACCGCGCGCAGCACCTGGGTAGATACCGGGTGGAAGGCCGCGGTAACGATCTGGAAGATGGAAAACAGCAGCGCGACGGCGAACAACGCCTTCGGCCAGTCGGACGGGCTGGCGCCCATACCCTGATTCTGCTCACTCATGGAGTGCAAACCTCATGACTACTTCGATACGGGGACAGAGTCGCCAACAAAACCCACCGTCCATGAACGCCGGTTTTATTCGCGATTCTGTGAAGACCGGACCGTGGCGCAGAGGCCACGGTCCGAGCCGTCATTACAGCGCGCCGGCTTCCTTGTAGAAGCGCTCGGCACCCGGGTGCAGCGGGATCGGCAGGTTCTGCGTAGCGGTTTCCAGCTTGATGTCCTGAGCCGCGGAGTGAGCGGTGCCCAGGCGGCCGAGGTTGTCGAACATCAGCTTGGTCATCTGGTAGGCCACTTCGTCGGACACGCCTTCGTGGGTGACCAGGATGTTGGTGATGGCCACGGTGGGCACGTCGGCGTCCTGACCGTCGTAGGTGCCAGCCGGGATGGTGGCGGCCTCGTAGGCGGCGTTGTCGATCTTCGCGGTCACTTCGGCCGGGATGGCGACGAAGCTGATCTTCATGGTCGAGGCCAGGTCACGGATGGCGGCCATGCCCAGACCGGAGGACTGCAGGGTAGCGTCCAGCTGGCGGTTCTTGATCAGCTCGACCGACTCGGCGTACGGCAGGAACTCGACCTTGCCCATGTCTTTGTAGGTCAGGCCAGCGGCTTCGAAGATGGCGCGAGCGTTGAGCTCGGTGCCGGACTTCGGCGCGCCGACGGAGATGCGCTTGCCCTTGAGGTCTTCCAGGGTCTTGATACCGGATTCAGCGTTGGCAACGATCTGGATGTAGTTCGGGTAGGTACCGGCGATGGCGCGGATCTTCTTCAGCGGTGTCTTGAAGCCAGCGTCCTCGACGCCGTTCCAGGCATCGGCTACCGAGTCACCGAGGGCAAAAGCCAGCTCACCGCGACCAGCCTGGAGCAGGTTGAGGTTTTCCACCGACGCCTTGGTCGCCTGGACCGAGGTCTTGGAGCCCTCGATGCCGTTGCTGTAGAGCTGCGAAAGGGCCACGCCGATCGGGTAGTACACGCCGCTGGTACCACCGGTGAGCACGTTGATGAACGTCGGGGCTGCGAGCACTGCGGTGCTGGCAGTAATGGCCGCGGCAGCGGCGAACAGGCTGAGTTTCTTGGTCAGTCGCATGGAAGTATCTCCGTCGTTGTTATTGGCTATATGCAGAGTTTCACTCTAGACGACGCCACACAGGCAGCGTCGGCGTTGCGCGATCAGCAGCGCAGGGTGCAGCGTAGGACAAGAGCCGCGGCAGGCGCGGTGGGGAGGCGGCCCATGCACGGCAGCGAGTGCGGCATGGCGCGAGGGGCATGGCAGTTCATGGGCTGACCTCTTGTCGTTGTTATGGTCGCCACGTCGGCAAGATGCTGCGCGGCTGTACCTGTCATAGCAGATGCCGTGCCAGGGCCTGAAAAGCCCGAGATAGAGAGGTTTTATCGATAGACCAACGGGTCACTGAGCGGGAAATCGCCTACCTTTGTGACAGGGTCGGCAAAATTCCGCTTATCGCTCGCCTGGGTGCGGACCAGCACAGCCATGTCGCGTAGGAGCCCGCTTGCGGGCGATCATCCTAACCCTATCGCCGGCAAGCCGGCTCCTACAGGGCGTGGCTTATTCCTCGCCGCCTGGCAGGTAATCACCGCGCGCCAGGCCATGGCGCTGCATCTTCTCGTTGAGGGTGCGGCGCGGCAGCTGCAGCATTTCCATCACTGCGCTGATGTTGCCCTGGCATTGCAGCAGGGCGTTGTGCAGGCACTGCGCCTCGAAGGCCTCCATCTGCTGCGCCAGCGCCTGACCGGCGAAGCGCTCGGCCGGCGGCGGGCTGGACAGCCCCAGGGCATGGCGCTCGGCGGCGTTGATCAGCTCACGCACGTTGCCCGGCCAGTCATGGCCGAGCAGGCGCGCCAGTTCGCTCGGGGCCAGTGGCGGCGCTTCGCGACCATGACGTTGCGCTGCCTCGTGGGCGAAATGCTCGAACAGCAGGGGAATGTCCTCGCGACGCTCGCGCAGCGGCGGAATGTGCAGGGTGGCGACGTTGAGGCGGTACACCAGGTCCTCGCGGAAACGCCCGGCCTTGACCTCGTCGAGCAGATCCGGCTTGGCCGCACTGATCACCCGCAGGTCGACCTGGATGCTCTTGTTCGAGCCGAGGCGTTCCAGGGTCTTTTCCTGCAGCACACGCAGCAGTTTGACCTGTTGCGCCAGCGGCAGACTCTCCACCTCGTCGAGGAACAGGGTACCGCCATCGGCATGCTCGATACGGCCGATGCGCCGCGCCTGGGCCCCGGTGAAGGCGCCGCTCTCGTGGCCGAACAGCTCGCTTTCGAAGATGGTCTCGGGAATCGCCGCACAGTTCAGCGCGGCGAAGGCCTTGCTGGCTCGCGGGCTGAAGTCGTGCAGGCTGCGCGCCACCCGCTCCTTGCCGCTACCGGTCTCGCCGCGAATGAGCACGTTGACCGAGGTGCCGGCCAGTTCGAGGATCTGCCGGCGCAGGTTTTCCATCGGCCGCGAAATGCCGATCAGCTGGCTTTCGATACGGCCCTTGTCGGCCACCTGCCGACGCAGCTGGCGGTTCTCGCAGACCAGGCGACGCTTGTCCGGCGCACGACGCACGCTGTCGAGCAGACGTTCGGGGGTGAAGGGTTTCTCGATGAAGTCATAGGCACCCTGGCGCAGCGCCTGCACCGCCATGGGTACATCGCCATGGCCGGTAACCAGGATCACCGGCAGGTCGGTGTCCACCTGCAGCAGCTTGTCGAGCAGTTGCAGACCATCGCTGCCGGGCATGCGCACATCGCTGACGACGATGCCGGGAAAGTCGCGGTCGACCAGAGCCAGCGCTTCGGCCGCGCTGGCGCAGGTACGCACGGTGAAACCGGACAGCTCCAGCCACTGCTGCACCGCCTCGCGAATCGCCGCTTCGTCGTCGACCACTATGACCTGAACGCTCATGGCACCTCCTCTTGAGAACGGCGGGCAGTGTAGCCCGACGAATGCAATCCGGGGGAACGACCGGTGCGCATGGCGCACCCTGGGATCAGGCAGCGCCGCGCAGAAAGCACCACCCCACCCCAGGTCCGCCGATATGCCCCGTGTAGGAGCCGGCTTGCCGGCGATAGGCCTGTGTGGCACGGAGCATCGCCCGCGAGCGGGCTCCTACAAGGCATGCGCGCAGCCATCCGGGTTACGGCGCCGCCGGCAGCCTCAGGGTAAACACCGCGCCCAGCTCACCATTGTGCGCCTCCAGCGTGCCGCCGAGATCGCGCACGATACCGTAGGACACCGCCAGCCCGAGCCCGAGGCCCTGCCCCACCGGCTTGGTGGTGAAGAAGGGCTCGAAGACCCGACCGAGGGTTTCTTCGGCGATGCCGCCGCCACTGTCCTCGACGCTGAGCAGGCAGCCGCCGTCTTCACGGACGATGCGCACCAGGAGGATGCGCGTCTCGCTCTCGGCCATGGCATCGAGGGCGTTGTGCAGCAGATTGAGGATCACCTGCTCGATGCGGATGGCATCGCCGAGCACCTCGGCCTCGTCGTCGATCTGCGTGCGCAGCTCCACCTGCTCGCTGCGCATGCGCGGCGCCAGTAACTGCAAGGCCTGCTCCAGCACATCGCCCAGGCACAGGCGCTCGCTGAGGCCGGCCGGAGTCTTGCGGGCGAAGGTCTTGAGGTGGCCGGTCAGCGCGGCCATGCGCTGCAGCAGCCCATCGATACGCTGCAGACCGTCGCGCACCGCTTCCGGCCGACCGCTGTCGAGCAGCAGGCGCAGGCTGCCGAGCTGCATCTGCAAGGCGGTCAGCGGCTGATTGATTTCGTGCGCCAGGGCCGCCGACATCTGCCCCAGGGCCGCCATCTTGGCGGCATGCACCAGGCCGTCCTGGGCTTCGCGCAGCTCAGCGGTGCGCAACGCCACCTCGCGCTCCAGGCGCTCGCGGATGCCGGCCTGCAGGCGCTGGTTCTTGCGGCGCTGGGCGAGGAACAGCAGCAGGAAAGCGCAGGTCATCCACACGCCGGCAGCGGCCAGGCGATAGCTGCGCACGCTGTCGGCCAGGCCGACCGGCTCGCTGAGCAGATGCAGGGTCCAGCCCTCTTCGGGCATGTGCAGACGCTGCCAAAGATAGTCGCGATTACCGTCGGGGCCGTCGACCCGCGCCCAGTCCGCATCGGCATCGATATGCCGATGCACCTGATGCGCCAGCGGCTGCAGCGCCTGCTCGGCATAGCGGCGCACCTCCACCAGTTCGGCACGCGCCTGCTCGTCGAGCGGCTGCAGCGCGCGGAAACGCCAGATCGGCTTGTTGCTGAGGATCACCACCTGATAGCTGTCGGCGACCAGCAACACGCCGGGCTGGCCAACCCATTCGCGCTGCAGGTCCTCCAGCTCCAGCTTGACCACCAGCACGCCGAGCAGCTCGCCCTTGTCATCGCGCACCACGTGGGAGAGGAAATAACCGGGAATACCGGTGGTCACGCCCACCGCGAAATAGCGTGCGCCACCATCGCGCAGAGCGTTCTGGAAATACGGCCGGAAGGCGTAGTTGTTGCCGACGAAGCTGCTCCAGTCGCGCCAGTTGCTGGCCACCAGGGTTTCGCCCTGGGCATCGAGCAGGTACAGCACGGTGGAGCCGGCAGCCGCGTTGAGCCGTTCCAGGCGCTGGTTCAGTGCCAGGCGCAACTGGCGATCATGCGGCGCGCGCAGCAGGCTGCGGATGTCGCTGTCCAGCGCCAGCACTTCGGGCACCGAGCTGAAGCGCTCGACCAGGGTGCGGATCGACTGGGCATAGAGCTGCAACTGCCCGCGCGCCTCGACGCTGCGCTCGTCCCAGGCGCGATGCTCGGCATGCCGTCCACCAAGCCAGAGGCTCAGCAGCAAACCGGCGAGAATCGCCAGAACGGTGAACAGTACGCGGTGACGATGCTGTTGCGGCAGGGGCATGGGCGGCTCGTGGGGTCGGCTCGAGGCGCATGTTAACCCATCATGAGTAGAGGTCAGCGCGCGTCCACGGCAGATCATGGCCACCGTCGTCACGTGGCTTCACCGCCAGGATCTGATGCAGGTTCATCCAGCCATGCTGGAAGCCGTAGGCGCAGCCGGCCAGGTACAGACGCCAGATGCGCAGGGACTTTTCCGGCACCCACTGCGCGGCCTTCTGCAGGCGCCGCTCCAGCCCCTGGCTCCACAGCTGCAGGGTACGCGCATAGTGCAGGCGCAGGCTTTCGACATCGACGATCTCCAACCCCGCCTCGCTGATTGCCCTGGCGATGGTCGCCAGGTGCGGCAACTCTCCCTGCGGGAATACGTAGCGGTCGATGAACTCACCCGCACCTCGACCAACCGGGCGGCCGTCGGTGAAGCGCGAGGTGATGCCATGGTTCATCACCAGGCCACCGGCCTTGACCGCACCGAACAGGCGCTGGCAATACAGCGGCAGATTGGCGTGACCGACATGCTCGAACATGCCGACGCTGACCACCTTGTCGAAACGACCGTCCTGCGGCAGGTCACGGTAGTCCAGCAGCTCCAGGGTCACGCGCCCTTGCAGGCCTTCTTCGGCCACGCGCTGCAGGCCCAGTTCCAGCTGCGCCTTGCTGAGAGTGATGCCGTACACCTGCGCGCCGCATTCACGTGCGGCAAAGCGCGCCAGGCCGCCCCAGCCGCAACCAACGTCGAGCAGCCTGTCACCCGGCTGCAGGCGCAGCTTGCGGCACAGGTGGCGCAGCTTGGCCTGCTGGGCCTGGTTCAGGTCTTCCTCGCCGGTTTCGAAGTAGGCGCAGGAATAGACCATGTCGCGATCCAGCCACAGTCGGTAGAACTCGTTGGACAGGTCGTAGTGGTAGCTGATGGCGGCGGCGTCGCTGCGCTTGTCATGCGCGGCATGCTGCTCCACCGGAGGGGGCTCGTCGCCGAGCAGCGCAGTGCTCAGGGCATCGCCGACCTCGATGGCTTCTTCGATGGGGCCCTCCAGATCCACCCGTCCCTCGACATAGGCGGCGCCCAGGGCATCCAGGCTGGGATGGGCCAGTTGCGCGACCAGGCTGGGGTCCTTGACCACCAGCGTCACCCTGGGTGTGGGCCCCAGATCGATCTGCTTGCCGTCCCACAATTTCACCCGCAGCGGTATTTGCAGATCACGAAACGCGGCGGTCAATTGCGCAAGCATGGTCATCTCCCCCTGGCCAGGAGTGTGTCTTACAGAGACTAGTTCAGATGACCTTTGCACCCTTGCAGCAGTTCGATCCTGGCGACTAGCGGCGCCTCAGCAGAGCGACGAAGAACGCCCCGCCGATGGCGGCGGTTACGATGCCGATGGGCAGGTCCTGCGGCGCCAGCCAGGTGCGCGCGGCGACATCGACCCAGACCAGGAACAGCGCACCGAGCAGCGCCGCCACCGGCAACACGCGACGGTGCTCGGCGCCGACCAGAAAGCGCGCCACGTGCGGCAGCATCAGACCGACGAAACCGATGGCACCGGACAGCGACACCAGCACGCCGGTGAGCAAGGACGCCACCACGAACACCAGCAGACGCACCCGGCGCGGGTCCAGCCCCAGGCTCACGGCGCTCTGCTCGCCGGCCATCAGCGCGTTCAACGCGCGGCCCAGGCCGAGCAGCACCGCCAGGGCCAGCGCCAGGCACAGCGCCGGTAGCCACAGCAGCTCCCAGCGCGCCAGACCGAGGCCGCCGAGCATCCAGAACAGTACCGAGCTGGCCGCGTGCGGGTTGCCCAGGTACAGCAACAGGTTGCTGGCCGCCATCATCACGAAGGACACCGCCACCCCGGCCAACAGCAGGCGGTCGCTCTGCAGCCGCCCGCTGCGACTGGCGATGGCCAACACCAGCAGCATGCTCGCCAGCGCACCGACGAAGGCCGCCAGCGGCAGACTGAGCAGCCCGGCGAATTCGCCCAGGTAGAGCACCACGATTACCGCACCGAACGCCGCGCCGGAACTGACACCGAGCAGGTGCGGGTCGGCCAGCGGGTTGCGCGTCACCGCCTGCAGCGCCGTGCCGACCAGTGCCAGGCCGGCACCCACCAACGCGCCGAGCAGCACCCGTGGCGCACGCAGGTGCCAGACGATGCTGTCCTGGCCGACGCTCACCGCCACCTCGGGCGCGATGCCGAACAAATGCTGGCCAAGGATCGCCAGCACCCGCTCGAGCGGCACCTGCGCCGCGCCGAAGACCAGCGACAGCGCACAGGACAGCGCCAGCAATGCGGCCAGGCCGAGCAGCAGCAGGCGAAAACGCGTCACTGCGCGAATGCCTCGGGATGCAGCGCGGCAGCCAGCGTCTCGATGGCCGCGGCGTTGTCCAGGCTCGGCGTGACGGCGAGATAGGAGAGCACCACGAAGCGCCTGTCGCGGATAGCAGTGACGCCCTGCAGTGCAGGATGCTGCAGGAGGAAGTCACGTTTCTGCGCCGCCGTGCGCTCGCCATAGTCGACGATCAGGATCAGCTCCGGGTCCTGCTCCACCACCGTCTCCCAACCCACCTTCATCCAGTTGGCCGCCACCCCATCCATCACGTTGCGCCCACCGGCCGCCTCGATCAGCGGCTGCGGCATGCCCAGACGCCCCGCACTGAAGGGCACATCCTCGCCGCTGTCGTAGACAAACACACGCGGCCGCGTCGGTTGCTCGCCAAGCCGCGCGCCTACCGCTGCTACCCGCGCCTGCATGCCCTGCACCAGAACCTCGGCGCGCGCCTCGACAGCGAAGATGCGGCCGAGGTTGCGCAGGTCGTTGTAGACATCATCGAGGCTGGCGACGCGGCCAGGCATGACGTGCGCGCAGGACTCACTCAGCTCGTAGACCGGAATGCCGAAGCGCTCCAGGCTGGCCGGGGTGACCTCGCCGCCGATACGCATGCCGTAGTTCCAGCCGGCGAAGAAGAAGTCGGCGCCGGCGGCGAGCAGATTTTCCAGCGACGGATAACGCGCCGCCAGTTCGGGCAGCCCATCGAGTTGCGCCTGCATGCCCGGCTCGACAGTCTTCCAGCCGCTGATGCCGCTGTAACCGACCATGCGCTCCCTCAGACCGAGGTCCAGGAGCATGGCGGTCAGGGTGATGTCGTGGCTGACCGCACGCTGCGGCGGCTGCTCGACGGTCAGTTGGCGGTCGCAGCTGGTGACGGTGGCGGCCCAGGCGGGGCTGGCCAGCAGCAGCGCCGAGAGCACGAGCGTGGGTAGGAGCGGCTTCAGCCGCGAATGGCACAAACTCATCAAACAATCCAGGTAATACGCGGATGACCCGCCAGTGGATGGGTATCGACCAGCGCCCGCACGCCGAACACCTGCTGCAACAGCTCGGCGGTGAGCACCTCGGCGGGCCGACCGACCGCCACCAGGCGCCCCTGATCCAGCACGCAGAGGCGGTCGCAGAAGGCCGCCGCCAGGTTGAGGTCATGAAAGCTAGCCAGGGTCGCCAGGCCCAGCGCCCTGATCTGGCCGAGCAGTTCGAGTTGGTAACGCGGGTCGAGGTGGTTGGTCGGTTCGTCGAGAATCAGCACTTGCGGCTGTTGCACCAGGGCGCGGGCCAGCAGTACGCGCTGCTTCTCGCCACCGGAGAGGCTCGCGAAAGGTTGCTGCGCCAGCGCACTCAGACCCACCCGCGCCAGTGCCTCGCTGACCAGGCGCTGGTCGTCGGCATCGTCGCCATCGAACAGGCCCTTGTGCGGCGTGCGGCCCATGGCCGCCACCTCATGCACGCGCAGGCCGAAGTCCTGCGGGAACTCCTGCAGCAGCACCGCCACGCGCTGTGCACTCCAGCGCGGCGGACGCTGCCACAGCGCCTCGCCGTCCAGTTCGACGCAACCGGCGCTCGGCCGCTGGAAACGGTAGGCGCAGCGCAGCAGACTGGTCTTGCCGCTGCCATTGGGGCCAATCAGCCCGAGCAGTTCGCCGTCGCCAATCTCCAGGTCGATCGCGTCGAGCAGGGTGCGTTGCCCGTCCGGCGACCAGGCCAGATCGCGGATGTGCAGGCGTGGCCCAGGCGCCGCCGTACGGCGGCTCGGTGCTGGCACGAGCAGGCTGGAGGGCCAGCCCAATCGGATACTCACTGACACGGGAAAACTCCACTTGCAGGTCCCTGCCACGCACAGGCGGCGCATGAGCGGGTCGAGGGATGCTTCAAAAGCTGTAATCCGCAGTGACGAAGAACGAACGCGGCGCGCCCAGGTACCACTGCTGGCCATCGCTGCTGGCGCTGGTCGCGTACTGGCGGTCGAACAGGTTGTTCAGCTCCAGGCCCAGACGCACGTCCGGCAATACCTGCCAGGCGATATTGGCGTCGACCACGGTGTAGCCGGGCACCTTGGCGGTGTTGGCGCTATCGGCGTAGCGCGCATCGACATAACGCGCGCCGATACCGGCGTCCACGCCACTGCCGAGGTCCTTGTTCAGCCACAGATTGGCGGTGCGCCTGGGCACGTCGGTCGGGCGATTGCCGCTGCGGTCGCCACCGCCCTCGACGAAGTCGTCGTACTCGGCACGCACGAACGCAGCATTGGCCGCCAGCTGCCAGCCCTGAGCCAGGGCCAGTTGCAGCGTGGCTTCCAGGCCATCTGCGGACTGCTGGCCGACCTGCTCGGTAGGCGAGGTCGGCGTGGCACGGCTGAGCAGCTTCTTCTTGACGATATGGTAGGCGGCCAGCGTCCACTCGCCCTGCCCACCCCAGAATGCCTGCTTGAGGCCGATTTCGCTCTGTTTGGCTTCGCTCAGATCGAACTGCTGCTGAGTCGGGCTCAAGGTCAGCAGGTTGCTCACGCCCTCGGTGCTGGTGGCGTACTGGCCGTAAAGCGACAGCTCCGGGGTCAGCGCGAAGACCAGGCCGGCGCGCCAGTTGTCGCCGCTGAGGCTGCGGTCGACGCTGCTGCCATCGATCAGGTTGTCGCGCTGGATATGCACCTGATCGCGGCGCACGCCGGTCACCAGCGACAGGCGCTCGGTCAGTTGGGTGCGGTTCTCGGCGAACAGCGAGAACTGCCGGGCCAGGTTGCGCTCGCGTGGGCCGTAGCCGAGCGGATCGGTGCTCTGGTACTGACCGCCACCGGAACCGGCGAGCGGCACGCTGTCGCTGAAGCTGCTGGCAAAGTCGTGCTGGCGGGCGAAATGGATACGGTTGTAATCCACGCCCACCACGGTGCGGCTATCGAGGCCGAACAGCGGATGCTCGAGGGTGAAGCTCTGGCGGTCGCCGACCTGTTCCTGGGTGTGCTTGATCTCGTAGAACTCGCCGCGCTCGACCGTATCGCCCGGTTGCCAGCGATACGCCTCGGCATTGCGCCAGTAGCGCTGGGTCTTGATGTAGTAGAGCTGGTTGCTGGCGCTCAGCGCGTCGTTGATGCGCCAGTCGCTCACCAGACGGGTGATCTGGTCGTTGTAGCGAATGTCGGCATTGGCAACGTTGTAGTTGCGTTCGCGGATGCTCTCGCGGTACTTGCCAGCCACCAGCGGCGTGCCGAGATAGCGCTCGGGGCTCTGGTCGCCATGGTCGTGGGACAGGGTGAAGCTCAGGTCGTCATGGGCGTCCCAGCGCAGGGCGGCGCTGAGTGCGACGCTGTCGGAGTCGCCCCGGTCGACCCAGCCATTGCTGGCCTGCTGGTTGACGTTGAAGCGATAGCTCAACGCATCGTTCAGCGAACCGCCGCTGTCCAGCGCGGCCTGGCGGCGGTCGTCGCTGCCGTAGCCGAGGCGTAGCTGGTTGCGGATCTCGCCCGCGAAAGGCTTCTTCGGTACCACATTGATCACCGCGCCAGTGGCGCCTTCACCGTAAAGCACCGAGGCCGGGCCGCGCAGCACGTCGATGCGTGCCACCGACCAGGTGTCCACCGGGAAGGTCACCGTGCCGGCACCGACGTACTGACGGGTGCCGTCGTACAGTTGCATGGTCGCCGCATGGCCGGTGAAGCCGCGCGCCGACAGCGCGGTGCCGCCATTGCCGGGCGAGCCGATGCTGCTGATGCCCGGCGTGCGGGTCACCGCGTCCTGCACCGTCAGGTTGTTGCGCCCACGTACTTCGGCGCCGCTCAGGCTGGAAGTGCTGGCCGGGGTCTGCAGCGCCGAAAGCTCCAGGCGCGAGCCGGACGTGGTGGGCGTATGCAGATCGCTCGCACCTTCCTCGGCAACGTGCGCCTGGACGGTGACGTCAGGGAGATCGACGGGCGATTCGCTGGCCGTGGCCACACCGCCAACCAGCAGCGCGAACGGCAGGGAGCAGTGGCGTAGAACCTGTTGCACGTGAGTGATTCCGGTTTTTTTAGGGAAGCCGTCAGGGCGCTCCAAGCCCTTTGCGTGCGAGTTGAAAGCGGTCAGCTTTGACTCTTTGCAGTCGGTGACTGAAGCGATAATGTTACTGTTATAACATAACATTATCGTTTTTCGCAGGCAGCCGAAATTAGGCTCGAGACGTTCGTCCAGGCCTGAGGAGGAGAGGTTCTTGTAGCGGAAATGGCGCGCCATATTGCTTCCATCGCAAAGAGAAAAGGCACGGCAATCCGATGGAAATGCGCAACAGCAGACGGGGGCACGGCGGCGCCCTACTGGAGTCAACGCCCGCCCACCGCGGGTTGCCAGACAAAATGACTCCAGGCCGGTCTCCGGGCTTGCGAGGGTCATGAACGCATCGCCTTCCCATGCGCGTGGCGCACAGTGGCGTATCGATGCGGTCGCTCGCTTACCGTTGCGGGGGCAGCGTCGGACTTCAACCGACTTCCCGTTTCACCTCACGCGCGGCGGCGTGAGACACCTGAAGCGGGCGGATATGACCATTCGCACCCGCTCAAGTCAAGGCGCGGGGGCAATTGTGGGAGGCGCTTTGGCGGCCGTAAGTCCACTCGTGGGTTGGACTCAGGCGTAGGGTGGACAACGCGCAGCTTGTCCACAACGGCGACTAGTTTCCGCCCTGCTCGTCGATACGCAAATCCGGTAGCGCCCTACCAGCTACCAGGCGCTCATCGACCAGACGGATCACCGCCGCCTCGTCCTGGATGCCGTACCACTCGCCCTGTGGATAAAGACTTGCGGTCGGCCCCAGGTCGCAGGGGAACTGGCACTGGCTGCGGGTGATATGCACGCCGCCGTCGCACTCCAGCTTGCCGGCGGCCTTGAGCCGCTGGCGCAGGGTTTTCCACAGGCCCAACGCCCCCTTGCGCGTGCAGCGCGGGCCGTTGCACAGCAGCAGGCGCTGCGCATGCGGCGGAATCTGCGACCAGGCATGGTGCGCCGGCACGGGCGGCACATCACTGCAGGGCAGATGCGTTTCGCGCCGTTCCAGCAACGCGCCCAGGCCATCGAGCCAGACATCCTCCAGCGCCGTGCAGACAACGAACACCCCCGCCCCATCGCCGCGCTCGGCGATACGCTCGCGCAGCCAGTCCCGGTGCGCGGCATCGGCGCGCGGCTCCAGATCCACCACCAGCAGCGGTCGTGGCGCCTCATCGATGGCCTGCCAGAAGCCGTCCTGCTCGCTGTCCTGCAGATGCGCCTCGCCCAGCAGTGCTTCGACGCGCTGCTGCAGACGCTCGGCCGATGCCCCACGACCAAGGCCGGGGCCGATGAACAGAACGCGGGCGTAGGGGGCTTGGCTCATGACGGTCTCCAGAACGGGCCGGCAGTCTAGCCGCTTCGGCACGATGGCCATACCCCAACATGTCGACTCCGCACGGCTGGGGTGTTATCCGGTCTGACCGGTGATTTTGGCAATCGCCGCGCCATTTTCACGGGATAACCCCGTATCACCATGCTCCATCGGCAACAGCCAGACGCTTACGAAAACTGCCTGACCAGCGGTCATTAATCTGCATTAAGGCGCTCTGTTTCGGGCTTTTCAACGTATCTAATCACGACTCGACTGAGGTAACGCGCCAGACGGGGGCTTGCCGGGTAGAAAAATTGCGCTTAGCCTGAACTGGTCAGACCGGTAATACCATAAAAACAATCTGGCGTTCGCTTCTGGGCCTCCGTGAGGGCATGGATGACGCGCCGAACGGAGACCTCGACGATGCTCAAACTGCTTCCCCGCTCGCTCTTCCTGCAAGTCGTGATAGGCCTGGTGCTCGGCGTGTTGTGCGGCCTCAGCCTGCCCGAACTTTCCATCCAGCTGAAACCCCTTGGCGATGGCTTCATCAAGCTGATCAAGATGCTGATCGCGCTGATCGTCTTCTGCGTGGTGGTCAGCGGCATTTCCGGTGCAGGTGACCTGAAGAAAGTCGGCCGCATTGGCCTGAAATCGGTGATCTATTTCGAGGTGCTGACCACCTTCGCCCTGATCCTCGGGCTGGTAGTGGCCTACGGCTTGGGCCTGGGCTCGGGTGCCAACCTCCACCTCAACGAGTTGTCGACCAGCGATGCCGCGCTCTATGCCAGCCGCACCCAGGAGCTGCACGGCCCGGCGACCTTCATCATGGACTTGATCCCCACCTCGGTGCTGGGTGCATTCGCCGACAACAACATTCTCCAGGTGCTGCTGTTCGCCGTGCTGTTCGGCAGCGCGCTGAATCTGGTCGGCGAGCAGGCTAGCGGCGTGGCCAAGCTGATCAACGAGTTCAGCCACGTGATCTTCCGCATCATGGGCATGATCGTGCGCCTGGCGCCGATCGGCGTGTTCGGCGCCGTGGCCTTTACCACCAGCAAGTACGGCCTCGACTCGCTCAGCCACCTCGGCGCCCTGGTGGCGGTGTTCTATGTGACCTGTTTCCTGTTCGTACTGATCGTCCTCGGCGGCGTGCTGCGTCTGTGCGGCGTGCCTCTGCTGCCCTTCCTGCGCTACTTCCGCGAGGAACTGACCATCGTCATGGGTACCGCCTCATCCGATGCCGTGCTGCCGCAGATCATGCGCAAACTCGAGCACATGGGTGTCCGCAGCTCCACAGTCGGCCTGGTGATTCCCACCGGCTACTCGTTCAATCTCGATGGTTTCTCCATCTACTTGACGCTGGCGGTGGTGTTCATCGCCCATGCCACCGGCACCGACCTGGCGATGAGCGACCTACTCACCATCCTGCTGGTCTCGCTGATCACCTCCAAGGGCGCCCACGGCATTCCCGGTTCGGCGCTGGTCATCCTCGCCGCGACCCTCACCGCGGTGCCGGCAATACCCGCTGCCGGCCTGGTGCTGGTGCTGGCGGTCGACTGGTTCATGGGCATCGGCCGGGCGCTGACCAACCTGATCGGCAACTGCACCGCCACCGTGGCCATCGCCCGCTGGGACAACGACATCGACCTGCAGCGCGCCCATGCGGTTCTCGACGGTAAGCTGAGTGCCTACGGCGCAAGCAAGGGCTCCAGCACGATGCGTGTGGCGGTGGGCCAGGAAGGCGAGGCGCGCAGCTGATGACAACCCGGGCCTGGTCTGCTCTCATCGCCAAGCCGCAAAGCGTAGCCGGCTGTGAGCGTGGCTATGCCCGGGCGTGCGCTGGCACTCATCGTTTTGCGGTTTAGGGAGGCCCCATGTTTTCGTCATCCAAGCTGGTCGACGCGGTAGTCCGCAAGTTGCTCGCCCCCATCGAGCAGGGCCTGTGGCCGGCAGGCCAGATGCTGCCGGGCCAGCGCGAACTGGCCGAGCAGATGGAGGTCAGCCGTCCCAGCCTGCGCGAGGCGATCACCATCCTGGAAACCCTGGGCGTGGTGCGCTCGCTGCCTGGCAAGGGCGTCATGGTGCTGGAGCGCCAGGGCGCCGCGCTGCCCGAGGTGCAGGCGCCGCCCAGCGCGACCACCGCCGACGTGCTGGAGCTGCGCTACGCGCTGGAGCCCTTCATCGCCGGCCTGGTCGCCCAGTCGCTCGACGGTGCCGAACTGAGCCAGCTGCGCCTGTTGCTGCTGGACATGCGCGAGGCGATCGAGGATGGCGACATGCGCGCCCTTGCCAGCGCCTACACCAGCTTCCACCGCAAACTGGTGGCACTCAGTTCCAACCCGATCTTCCTCAGCGTGGCCAAGCAGATCGGCGGTGCCCTGGAGCAAAGCGACCAACTGATCCGGCACAACCCGGACTACGCCGAAGACATCCTTCAGGAACACGAGGCGATCCTGCGCGCCATCCGCCGCCAGGACAGCGAGCAGGCCAGCCAGGCGATGCGTCAGCACATTCTCAACGAAGGCACCCGCCTGAACATCAACCTCCGCGTACCGCAGGCGTGAGCCTCACGCCGCCTGGCTTGCCTGGCAGCAGCCGGCCGGTACCTCGACGCGGCCTGCAGTCCGGAACCCATCGACAGGTGTGATCATGAATCTTGCCGATCAGCCAACCCGCCGCGCGAGCGTCGGCGGTGGCAAACCCACCAGCCATTTCATCTACCAGAGCATTTACGCGGCGATCCTCAACCGCCGTCTGACACCCACCGCAAAATTGGACAAAAACACCCTTGGGCGCATCTTCGGAGTCAGCGGCTGGACGGTACAGCGCGCCCTGACCCGGCTGGCCGAAGAAGGCGCGGTAACCCTGGAACCGCGGCAGATCGCCCAGATCACAAGGCCCAGTGAGCAGCAGGCCCACCAAGTGCTGGAAGCACGCCTTCTAGTCGAAACAGAGGTCATTCGCCTACTCGGTACGCGTCCGGCGGACGCACGCCTGAACGAGGTGCATGCGCTGGTGGAAAACCAGCGGGCCTGCCTGGCCGCTGGCGATGGCGCGGGCCTGATCGAGCAGGCCGGGCAGTTTCACCTGAAACTGGCGGAACTGGCCGGCAACACGCTGCTGCTCGAGTTTCTTCGCGGCCTGCTGTCGCGCGCCTCGCTGAATGTCGCCCTGAGCCGGGGCGTGGTCTATTCGGCACAGACCTGCGAAGAACACCTGGCGCTGATCACGGCGCTGGAAGCGGGCGATATTGCCCACGCGACCCAACTGCTGATCGACCACCTGCATGGCGTGTTCGACAGGATGTGCTTTGCGCCCACGCCGACGGCTGACCTGCATGCCGCCTTCAAGGTCAGACGCACGGCCTGATCAAGCATCGCGGTTCCCCAATTCCCGCAGACAGCGGTGAATCAGCCACGCCCAGCAGCGGCACCCTGTATCAGAGCCGCTGCTGCAACACCTCCCATAATGCCTCCATCTCGGCGAACTCCCGATCTACCGCTGACAGCGCCGGCCGACGCAACAGCAGCACCGGCAAACCCAGCTCGCGGGCGGCCTGCAGTTTCGGCTCGGTGGAGGCGCTGCCGCTGTTCTTGCTCACCAGCACGTCGCAGCGGATACGGGCGAACAGTGCGCGCTCCTCGTCCAGGGAGAACGGCCCGCGTGCGCCGATGATCTCGGCGCGCGGCGGCGCCGGCTCGCTCTGCAGGCAACGTACCGTCCAGTGCTGGTGCTCGGGAATCTCATGCAGATGCGCCAACGGCTCGCGCCCGGAGGTGAAGAATGGCCGTTCGAATGGCGCCAGCGCCCGGGTCAGTTCATTCCAGTCGTCCACCTCGCGCCAGTCGTCGCCGGGACCGGGCTGCCAGCCAGCCCGACGCAGCGCCCAGCAGGGCACACCCGCGATCTCGGCGGCGCGGGCGGCGTTATGGCTGATCTGCGCCGCATAGGGATGGGTCAGATCGAGCAGCAGTTCGATGCCTTCGCTGGCGATAAAGGCCGCCAGGCCGTCGGCGCCGCCAAAACCGCCGACGCGCACGCGGCAGGCCAGATCGTCCGGCACCCGGCCGAGGCCGGCCAGACTGTAGACCGTCTCCGCTCCCAGCCGGCGCGCCAGGCGTAGGGCCTCGGCGGTACCGCCAAGCAGCAGGATACGCGCCGTCACGGTTTATAGGCCGCCAGCAGGGTGATCGGCAGCGCCGCGCGCCAGGTGTCGAAGCCACCCAGCGGCTGCGCCTGGGCCACGGTCAGGCGCAGCAGCTCGCCGCCATGCTGTTCGCGGAAGGCCACCAGCGCCGCCTCGCTCTGAATCGTTACCGCATTGGCCAGCAAGCGCCCACCCGGCTTGAGCGCGGCCCAGCAATCATCCAGCACACCAGGCACGGTGACGCCGCCGCCGATAAAAATGGCATCCGGCGCCGGCAACCCGGCCAGCGCCTCGGGTGCATGCCCGGCTACCAGTTGCAAGCCGGGTACGCCGAGGGCATCGCGGTTGTGGCGGATATGATCCTGACGCCCTTCGTTGGCCTCGATGGCGATGGCGCGGCAGGCCGGATGCGCGCGCATCCATTCGATGCCGATGGAGCCGCAACCGGCGCCGACGTCCCACAACAGCTCGCCGGGCAGCGGCGCCAGGCGCGCCAGGGTAACGGCGCGCACATCGCGCTTGGTCAGTTGTCCGTCGTGACGGTAGGCCTCGTCCGGCAGGCCGCAGGTCGGCGGAAGTAATTGCGCTCCGGCGTCGGCCAGGCACTGCACGGCCAGCAAGTTGAGATCGGCGCCTCGCGGCAGGTTCCAGCTTTCAGCCAGACCATCGATGCGGCGCTCGTCAGCAGCGCCGAGGTGCTCCAGCAGGGTGATCCGGCTGGCACCGAACCCGCGCGCACGCAGTGCCTCGGCGACCTGCGCGGGCGTGTCACCGTCGGCGCTCAACACCAGCAGGCGCACGCCGGGAAACAGCCGTGCGTTGAGCGTGGCCAACGGCCGACCGACCAGCGACAGCACTTCCACCTCCTGCAATGGCCAGCCCAGACGCGCCGCCGCCAGCGACACCGACGACGGTGCCGGCAGCACCAGCAGCTCATCGGCCGGCACCTGGCGCGTCAGGCTGGCGCCAACGCCGTAGAACATCGGGTCGCCACTGGCCAGCACACACACCGCCTCGCCACGCCGCGCCAGCAGCGGCTGCAGGTCGAAGGGGCTGGGCCAGGTTTCCCGCTCACCACTGATGCAGGGCGGCAGCAAGGCCAGCTGACGCGGCGCGCCGACGATGCGCGCGGCCGCCAGCAGCGCGCGGCGCGCGGCCTTGCCCAGACCGGGGTAGCCGTCTTCGCCGATGCCGACCAGGGTCAACCAGGGTTTCATCCAATGTCCTCGCACAGGCCCGACGGACCGCCTGTCCGCGCTCCGGGCAAAGCGGGCATAATAGCGCCTTCGTCGGTGCCCTTGAGTCGATACGACTCAGTAAAGGGCCTAAGGAAACTCTGAAATAGTCGTCATTCCCGCGCAGGCGGGAATCCAGAATCTCAGTACTACCTGGGCTCCCGCCTTCGCGGGAGTGACGGTAAATGGCCATTTCAGAGCTTCCCCAAGAGGGAACACGGTTCACCGTGGCTGCCCCCGCAACTGTAAGCAGCGAGTCCAATGCAATCGGCCACTGGGTAACCGGGAAGGCGCAGCGGATCAAGACCTGTCAGCCAGGAGACCTGCCGACGAACGCTGGTCGCGAGTGCCAACATCGGGCGGGGTGTACCGATGCCATGGAGTCCCCCTGTGGGCGGATTTCGCTGGTTCGGTCGCCGCGTCGTTATCCACAGGTGACCCCTTGTCCGCATCTGCTCGCCCCTCCGCCTGCCCCGGCCTGCTGCGTATCGTTCCCGCACTGGATGGCGGCATCTGCCGCATCAAGCTGCCCGGCGGCGTGCTGCGCAGTGCCCAGGCGCGGGCGATAGCCGAGGCAGCGCGGCATTGCGCCAGCGGCGTGCTGGAGCTGACCAACCGCAGCAACCTGCAGATTCGCGGCGTGCTGCCCGGCCAGGAAAGCGCGCTGATCGACGCCCTGCTCAGTGCCGGACTCGGCCCGCGCGTGGCCGCCGCTGACGATGTGCGCAACCTGCTGCTCAGCCCCGCCGCCGGCCTCGACCCGCAGGCGCGGATGGACGTGCGTCCGCTGGCGGCCCAGTTGCTCGACCTGCTGCAGGACACCCCGGCGCTGCATGCCCTGTCGCCCAAGTTCGCCCTGCAACTGGACGGCGGCGAAGCCCTGGCCATGCGCGAACATCCCCACGACCTGTGGCTGGCGGCTGAAGACGAGCAGCATCTGCTGCTGGGCCTGGCCGGCTGCCCTGGCGATGCGCCCGTGACGCGCGTCGAGGCGACCCAGGCAGTCGAGCTGGTGCGTCAGCTTCTGCTGTTGTTCCTCGAGTTGGCCACGCCCGAGCAGTCGCGCATGCGCCAGTTGCTGACCCAGGTGCCGCCCAGCGAACTGCTGCAACGCCTGCAGGCGCGCCTGGATTTCCCCCTGCAGCCGGCACCGGCCCACTGGCAGCCCGCCAAGACCGTCAGCCGTCCACCGGCAGGTATTTATCCACAGGCGCAGAGCGGCCTGTGCATGGTGGCAGCCGGCGCCCAGCTGGGTCGGCTGCATGCCGAACAGCTCATGGCACTCGCAGAGCTGTGCGAGCAACAGGGTGACGGCGAACTACGCCTGACGCCCTGGCAAGGTCTGCTGCTGGGCAACGTCCCGGAGGCCGGCGCCCGTGAGCTGCTGACTGCACTGAACGATCTGGGCCTGCTGAGCCACGCCGATGAGCCGCTGCTTGGCCTGGTCGCCTGTACCGGCTCGGCTGCCTGCGCACGCGGTCTGGCCGACAGCAAACACCACGCCCTGCACCTGGCCGAGCTGCTGCGTACCAGTGGCGCTCGCCCGCAGGTGCACCTCAGTGCCTGCCCGCGCAGTTGCGCCAGCGCCCGCGTCCAGCCCTACACCCTGCTGGCCAGCACGCCCGACCATTACCAGCTCTACCAACGCACGCCCGAGGCGCCCGGTTTCGGCCGCCTGCTGGCGCCGGCCATGACCATCGACGAAGCCGGCGCCTGGTTCGCCCGCCAATACCCCGCAGGAAAACCCGATGCTTGATTACATCCGCGACGGCCAGGAAATCTACCGCCGCTCCTTCGCCACCATCCGCGCCGAGGCCAATCTCGACGGCATCCCCGCCGACCTGGAAAAGCTCGCCGTGCGCGTGATCCACGCCTGCGGCATGGTCGACGTGGTGGAGGATCTGCGCTTCTCCGCCGGTGCCGGCGCCGCCGGCCGCAAAGCCCTGCTGGCCGGCGCGCCGATCCTCTGCGACGCGCGCATGGTCGCCGAGGGCATCACCCGCCCGCGCCTGCCGGCGAACAACCCGGTGATCTGCACCCTGCACGATGCCGGCGTACCGGAGCTGGCGCGCGAGGTCGGCAATACCCGCTCGGCGGTAGCCCTGGAGCACTGGCGCGAACATCTGGAAGGCAGTGTGGTGGTGATCGGCAATGCCCCCACCGCGCTGTTCTACCTGCTGGAAATGCTCGACGCCGGCGCGCCGAAGCCAGCGCTGATCATCGGCATGCCGGTGGGCTTTATCGGCGCGGCGGAATCGAAAGATGCGCTGGCCGAGGACAGCCGTGGCGTGCCCTACGTGATCGTGCGTGGCCGGCGGGGCGGCAGCGCCATGGCGGTGGCCGCGGTCAACGCCCTCGCCTCGGAGGTGGAATGATGGCCGGTCGTCTGCTCGGCCTCGGCGTCGGCCCCGGCGACCCCGAGCTGCTTACCCTCAAGGCCCTGCGTCTGCTGAAATCGGCGCCAGTGGTGGCCTACTTCGTGGCCAAGGCCAAGCACAATGCCGGCCACGGCGGTAATGCCTTCGGCATCATCGAGGCGCACCTGGACGCCAGCCAGCAGCGCCTGCCGCTGGTCTACCCGGTGACCACCGAGAAGCTCGCCCCGCCGCTCTCCTACGAGGATGTGATCGCCGATTTCTACGACACCTGCGCCGAGCAGATCGCCCGCCTGTTGGACGCCGGCCAGGACGTGGCGGTGATCTGCGAGGGCGACCCGTTCTTCTACGGCTCCTACATGTACCTGCACGACCGTCTGGCCGATCGCTACGAGGTGGAGGTGGTGCCCGGCGTGTGTTCGATGCTCGGCTGCGCCTCGGTGCTCGGCACCCCGCTGGTGTACCGCAATCAGTCCTTGAGCGTGCTCTCCGGCGTACTGGCGGAAGACGAGCTGGAGCAGCGCCTGCGCGACGCCGAAGCCGCCGTGGTGATGAAGCTCGGGCGCAACTTCGACAAGGTCCGCCGCGTGCTGCGCAAGCTGGGCCTGGATGGCCGCGCCCACTACGTCGAGCGGGCAACCATGGCCAGCCAGAAGATCGTGCCGCTGGACCAGGTGGAGCCGATGGATTCGCCGTACTTTTCCATGATTCTGGTGCCTGGGCAGAAATGGAGAGGCTAACCCGAACATGTGGGAGGGGCTTCAGCCGCGACAGTCGCCGCTAAAGCGCCTCCCACGGATCGCTACCTGGCCTCCCGGATGCAATCCGGGAAACCCATTCCCCGGATTGCATCCGGGCTACAGGATTTGCCACATGAACATCGTCATCCTCGGCGCCAGCGCGCTGGCCACAGCACAACGCCTCAAGGCGCTTTATCCACAGACGGTTATCCATGGCCTGCGCGGCCGTGCCGATGGCGCCGAGCGCCACTACGACGACTTCGGCGACCATCTGCGTGCGCTGTATCGCCAAGGCCAGCCGCTGCTGGTGCTGTGTGCCGCCGGCATCGTCATTCGTAGCCTCGCCGCTCTGCTGGCGGAAAAGGGCGCCGAGCCACCGGTGCTGGCCCTGGCCGAGGACGGCAGCGCCGTGGTGCCGCTGCTCGGCGGCCTGGCCGGGGTCAATCGTCTGGCCCGCGAGATCGCCGCACGCTTGGGTGTGACGCCGGCCATCACCACCAGCGGCGAGCTGCGCTTCGGTACCTGCCTGCTGGAGCCGCCCGCCGGCTACGCGCTGGCCGACCTGCAGCAGGGCAAGCGCTTCGTCAGCGACCTGCTCGGCGGCGAAAGCGTGCGCATCGAAGGCCAGGCGCCCTGGCTGGACGCTGCGCAGCTGCCTGTGGATAAAGCCGCGTCGCGGGTTATCCATATCACCGCCGAGCAGCGTCCGCCCCGCACCGACGAACTGCTGATCCACCCGCGCGTCGCCGCCGCGCTGATCGAACGCCCCGACGCCGACCTGTCGGCACGGCTGCAACAGGCGCTGAGCGCCGCCAACCTGGCGCCACAAGCGCTGGCCTGTCTGCTGGCGGACAAAAGCTGGATGGCCAATGCCGAGCTGCATACGGCAGCGGAGGTACTGAAACTGCCCCTGCGCTTTATCCACAGCACATCCGCACTGCCAGCCGAGCACCATGCCGGCGACGGCCTGCGCCTGCTGCTGGGCGAGCAACCACTGGATATCGAGCGCCTCGGCCAGCGCCGTGGGCGCCTCAGCGTGGTCGGCCTCGGCCCCGGCGCCGCCGAGCACATGACCCCGGCCGTACGCCGCGCCCTGGACGAAGCCGAAGACCTGCTCGGCTACGACACCTACGTGAAGATGGCCGGCCCGCTGCGCACCGATCAATGCCTGCACCCCAGCGACAACCGCGAGGAGCTGCAGCGCGCCGCCCACGCCTTCGAGCTGGCCGCCGCCGGCCGCCGCGTGGTGATGATCTCCTCCGGCGACCCCGGCGTGTTCGCCATGGCCGCTGCCGTGATGGAGGCGCTGGAAAGCCCGCAGAGCGAGGCCTGGCACGGCGTCGAGCTGGAGGTGCTGCCGGGCGTCTCCGCCGCCCTGGCCACCGCCGCCAAGGCCGGCGCGCCGCTGGGTCATGATTTCTGCCTGATCTCCCTGTCCGACAACCTCAAGCCCTGGGCGGTGATCGAGCAGCGCCTGCAGCATGCCGCCGCCGCCGATCTGGCCATGGCCTTCTACAACCCGATCTCCAAAGCCCGTCCCTGGCAGCTCGGCCGCGCCCTTGAGCTGCTGCGCCAGCATCGCGAACCACAGACCCTGGTGGTGCTCGGTCGTGATATCGGCCGCCCGGCCGAAGCCCTGCGCACCCTCACCCTCGGCGAACTGACGCCGGAGATGGTCGACATGCGCACCCTGGTGATCATCGGCTCCAGCCAGACCCGCCGCTTCCCCCGCGCCGATGGCGGCGAGTGGGTGTACACGCCGCGCTGGTATCCCGAGAGCTAAGGCCAGCGGATGGCCGAGCATCTGGGCTCCCGCCTTCGCGGGAGTGACGGTGATTAGCAGGGAAAACGTGTAGGAGCCCGCTTGCGGGCGATCCAGCCCCGTCCGCCAGCAAGCCGGCGCCTACGAAAGGCGCACCTGCACAAACCTTCTAGTCCTGTTCGCCGAACGCGCTAAGCTCTGACGTCCACAGCAACAGCGGGCAGCAGGCGATGAACGCGCAGTCATGGGTCGACCTCAAGCAGGATGCCGATACCGGCATCGAGGTGATCCGCGCGCATTTCGAGGGCCACGCCTACGATCCGCACTGGCACGACAGCTACCTGATCGGCTTCACCGAACAGGGCGTGCAGCAGTTCCATTGCCGTCGCGCGCTGTTCAGCAGCGTCGCGGGGCAGACCTTCTTCCTCGAACCCGGTGATATCCACGACGGCCACGCACCGACCCCGGGCGGCTTCACCTACTCCACGCTCTATCTCGAGCCGGCCTGGCTGGAACGCGCGCTGCCGGCGCTGTTCGAGCAGGCACCCGGCGATTGCCTGCCCGGCGTGCCACGCACCCAGCCGGACGACCCCGGCCTGCTGCCGTGCATCGCCAACGCCCTGCAGGCACTGAACGAAGACGAGCCGCGCATGGTGCGCGACGCCGCACTGGATGCACTGCTGGAGCGCATCTCGCGCAGCCTGCACTGGCGCCAGCGCGTGCAAGGCAACCCGCAGATCCCCAGCATGGCCCTGCGCGCTCGCGAGTACCTGCACGCGCACTTTCACCAGAACATCGGCCTCGACGAACTGGCTCGGGTCTGTGGCGTCGACCGCTTTCGCCTGAGCCGTGCCTTCAAGGCCGCCTTCGGCATCGCCCCCCACGGTTACCTGATCCAGCTGCGACTGGTACGCGCACGCCGTCTGCTGGCCCTTGGTACTGCGCCAGCGGATGTCGCCAGCGACCTGGGCTTCGCCGATCAGAGCCATCTGGGCCGCTGGTTCCGCCGCGCCAACGGCCTCACCCCGGGCGCCTACCGCAGCCTCTGCACAAAGCTTCAAGACCGCTGAGCGAGCCGCCCGGACAATCGCCTCCATGCCTTCGATATGGAGCGATGCAAAATGCCTTTCACTGCCCGCCGGGCCCAGCCATGAACCAGTGGCTGCCCTTCCTCCTCTTCGCCTCGGTGGCCTCGATCACTCCCGGCCCGACCAACCTGTTGATCCTCGGCAGCGCCGCCCGCTTCGGCCTGTCCATCGCTCTGGCCATAGCAGTCGGGGCGAGCCTCAGTGCCAGTCTGATGCTGCTGGTGGTGGGCCTGGGCCTCGGCGAACTGCTGGCGCGCGCACCGCTGCTGCAAACGGTGATGGCCTGGGCCGGCGCGGTCTGGATCAGCTGGATGGCTTGCACGCTGATGCGCGCTGACGCCACTGGACTGGGCACGCGCAGCGTCGATCGACGCCAGGGCTTCATCCAGGGTGCCGGCCTGCAACTGATCAATCCCAAGACCTGGCTGATGACCGTCTCGGTCACCGCGATCTTCCTCGATGGCCAGGCCTCGCTCGGCGCGGTGGCAAGCTGCGCGGCGCTGTTTCTGCTGGTGTCTACCCCTTGCCTGCTGGCCTGGGGCGTGCTCGGTATCGGCAGCGCGCGCCTGCTGCGGCGACCGATCTGGTTGCGACTGTTCAACCGCTGCATGGCCCTGTTGCTGCTGGCCTCGGTGTGGGTGCCGTTGCTGTCACAGCTTCGCGGCTAAAGCCGCTCCTACGCCGTGCCTTTGGCTTGGCGGCGCATCGCCCCAGGCGTGGTACCGAAACGCTGGCGGAACAGCTTGCCCAGATGGCTGGCATCGCTGACGCCGATCTCGTCGGCGATCTGCGCCAGGCTGTGGCTGGAATTGAGCAGGCGCCAACGCACATGCTGCAGGCGCAACTCGTTCCAGTAGTCGCGCGTGCTCATGCCCTGGCTGGCGTGGAACAGGCGGTCGAGCTGACGGCGGCTGATGCCGACGCTCGCGGCCAGGGGCTCGATACCATCGGCACTTGCCAGGCCGTGACGCATCAGGGCGATGGCGCGATCGACATGGCGCTCACCGCTCGGCGTGGTGTGCAGCGAACGCAGCGCATGCTGGCCGCTGCGCGTCTCGTCCACCAGCATGTCGGCCAGGCCCTTGAGTGCCCGCGCCCGGCCGCTGCCCTGGGCCAGCAGCTCCACCGCCAGATCGATGGCCGCCGTGCCGCCGGCGCAGGAGATTCGCACGCCGTCCAGGCAATACAGGCGCTCGCGAGCCAGGCGCAGGTGCGGGAAACTGGCGCGGAACTCCGCCTCATGCCGCCAGTGCACCGCGACCCGATGGCCGTCGAGCAGCCCGCAGGTAGCCAGCAGGAAGCTGGCGTTATCGATCGCCACCAGCTTCACCCCAGCGCGGGCCGCGCGTCGCAGCAGCGGCTGGTAGGTCGGCGCCAGCGCGGCGGTTGCCTGCGCGTTGCGCCCGCCGAACAGCACCAGATAGTCATAGTCGGCCAGATCGAGCTGCTCCGGCGTGGCCTCGATGCGCAGCGCAGCGCCGCTGCTGGACAGCACATGCCCCGGCTGCAGGCCGAGAATCGTCCAGGCGCAGTAGCGCTGGCGGCTGTAGTCCTCGTCGTCGGCGCTGAAGCGCAACTTGTCGAGAAACCCACCGAACGGCAGCAGGGCGAACTCCGGCAAGGGCAGCAGGAGAAAACGCAGATCGGGGCTTTCGGCCATGCTCAGTCCAGAATCAACCGTTGAATGACCAGAATCTACCTCATTCCCGCCCCTGTCGCTGACTAGACTGGCCACCCCCGCACAGGAGACCCGCATGGCCCTCGAACTCTGGCTCGTCTACTTCGTCGCCACCCTTGGCCTGGCGCTGACACCCGGTCCCAACAGCCTGTTGGCGCTGACCCATGGCGGGCTGTATGGCGCGCGCATGGCGCTGGCCACCATCCTTGGCGGCGTGGTCGGCTTCAGCGCGCTGATCGCCCTGGCCATGTTCGGTCTCGGCGCCTTGCTCAAGACCGCGCCCACCGCACTGCTGGCGCTCAAGTGGGTCGGCGGCGCCTACCTGATCTGGCTGGGCGTGCAACTGTGGCGCTCGCCACCGATGAACATGACCCTGGCCGATAGCGGCGCCCGCCCCAGCGCCAGCCGGCTGTTTCGCCAGGGCCTGCTGTCGGCGCTGTCGAACCCCAAGGTGATCCTGTTCTACGGCGCCTTCCTGCCGCAGTTCGTCGACCCGCAGCGCGGCCTGGCCGTACAGTTCGTGGTGATGGCAGCGACCTTTGCCGTGGTCGAGTTCCTCGTCGAGCTGCTGCTGGCGCTGCTGGCCTTCCGCGTGCGGCCCTGGCTGGAGCGCGGCGGCCGCGCCTTCAACCGCAGTTGCGGCGTGCTCTTCGTGCTGATCGGCGTGGCACTGCCGCTGGCACGCTAAGCCAAACGGTGGCTGTTGCGAGTGATACCTGCCTCACAGCCTGAGGACACAACCTTGCCAGGATGGCGCTGACCGATAGAATGCCGCCCTACCGATGCACCGGACGGCCAGCGTCCGGGCACATCCAACCAGCGATTAAGGACGATCAATATGCGGCATTTTCACTGCCTGCCAGTAGTTTTCTCCGCTCTGATTCTCGGGTGTGCCAGCACGCCCGAGCAGCACGACACGACTGCGGATCTCAACGCCACCCTGCCCAACTTGACGCTGAATGCTGTGCTGCCCTCTGCGCAGGCGAATTCGTACTGCACGCCGCAGATGGATAGCGACATTCTCTACGGTGTGGGCATGCAGCTGTTCAACGCCAACGACACGGCAAACGCCAGAAGCTGTCTGATTTTCGCCGCTCCCGAACACAACCGGGCCTTCTGCTACCTGTCGCTGATTGCCGACAGAGACCAGGAAAAAACCCAGGCCGAGAGGGATCAGGAATCCTTCAACTACATCGCCTATGCCGCGAGCCAGAACGATTGGTGCGCAGAGTACGGCATGTGGCGCATCTACCAGATCGGTAGCAAAGGTGTGGAGCGGGACCCGGAGCTCGCCAAGCGCTGGCTGGAGCGCTCGGCTCTGCACGGCTATGGTGAATCGCAAAGCGCGCTTGCCTATCGCTACGAGGCGGACGAGGACTTCGTTGCCGGCCTGGCCTGGACACGCATCCTCGGCGAAGACGACGACCTCGAACAGCAGGAACGCCTGCGCCAGCAGATGGACGCAAAGCAGCTCGCCGCAAGTGACAAGCTCTATGAGAGCCTGAAAAAGCGGGTAACCAGCAAGGAAGCCATGTACGCGGAAGCACGCGAAGAGGATATCGGCCGCTACTCGGCGACCATCCACCTCAACGATCCCGAGGTTCTCCAGGGCATGGAGACGGAGCAGCGTCGCGACTTCATCCGCCAGGCCATGTTCACCGCGCTGGACCTACCCTATGTAGAAACGCGCGAGCAGGTCACCCTGTACATGGTGCTGTCGCGCCGCGCCCAGATGCTCGAACCGGGTGCCGACATTCTGCAGAACCCGCAATTGGTAGCGCTGCTGCAGAATACGGAGCTGTCGTTCGAGCAGGCGAATGCCGATGCTCGGCGGATCATCGAAGACACCTATCGCTGACACGCCCTCTCCAAGGCCCATGATCCTCATCATGGGCCTTGTCACTTCAGGCCTTCAGCGCCTCGCCAATCGCGTAGTAATGCCCGCCCGCCACGTGATGCAGGCTGCGCAGGTTCGGGTCGGCCGTTTCGAAATGCCAGCGGCCATCGCGGAACACGCGCTCATCGGCCCAGGCCGCGATCACCTCGCCGATGAACAGGTCGTAGGCCAGCTGGTTGTGCGGCTCATCGAGCAACCGGCAGACCAGCCAGGCCGAGCAGCCGGCCACCAGCGGCACATCGTGGCCTTCCATCGTGAACAGCTCGACGCCGGCATGGGCCAGCTTCGCCGGATCGTCGGCCAGGCTGGCATTGCCCACCGCCTGGGTCAGTTGCAGTTGCGCCACGGTCGGCACCTGGATGACGAACAGACCGCTGCCTTCGATCAATGCACGGGTGCGGGTGGCCTTGTCGATCACTACGGTCAGCTTCGGCGGGTCGAAATCCAGGGCGCAGCACCAGGCTGCGGCCATGACGTTATCCACAGCCTGGTGGCGAGCCGAGACCAGCACGGTTGGGCCATGGTTGAGCAGACGGTAGGCCTTGGCCAGATCGACGGGGCGGATAGGCGCGCTCATGCAGACTCCTGAAAGCGAAAAAGGCGCTCGCATGCTGGCCCGTGAAGGCCCGCATCGCAAGCGCCTGCTGCAGTGGCTTTTGATCAGAATTCCTGCACGGTCGGGCGCAGGACGATCTCGTTGATGTCGACATCGGCCGGCTGCTCGATGGCGTAGGCGATGGCACGCGCCACCGATTCGGCTGGAATCGCCTGCCTGTAGAAGTCGACGACGAAGTCACGGCTCTGCTGGTGCGAGCTGCCGAACTTCAGCTCGGAGTCCACCGCGCCCGGCTCGATGGTGGTGGTGCGGATGCTGCCACCGACCTCGTGACGCAAACCTTCGGAGATGGCGCGTACGGCGAACTTGGTGCCGCTGTAGACGGTGCCGCCCGGGCTGAACACCTTGATCCCGGCCACCGAGGCGATATTGATGAAATGCCCGGCGTTCTGCTGCTGGAACACCGGCAGCGCCGCGGCGATGCCGTACAGCACACCCTTGATGTTGATGTCGATCATGCGATCCCACTCCTCGACACGCACGTCGCTCATCGGCGCGATGGCCATCAGCCCGGCGTTGTTGACCAGTACGTCGACGCGGCCGAAGGTGTCCAGTGCACCCTGGATCAGCGCCTTGACCTCGTCGGCGCGAGTCACGTCGGTCTGATAGGCCACGGCCTCGCCGCCAGCGGCGACCAGTTCGCTGACCAGCTGCTCGAGACGCTCCTTGCGCCGCGCCGCCAGCACCACCTTGGCGCCCAGCTGGCTCAGGTGACGCGCGGTGGCTTCGCCCAGGCCGCTGCTGGCGCCGGTGATGACCACGACCTTGCCGGAAATGTTGTTGCTCATGGGTAAGCCCTCTCTCGATTGGTTGGAGTGTCCGCGCCATACGCCGGACATGGGCTCACGTTAGAGGTGATTTCAGTTTCAATGAATGGAAGAGTTTGGATTAGGCTATTCCATATTCCGGAATACAGAGGCGCCCCGACATGCTCAACCGCATGGAGATGATCCGCATCTTCTGCAGCGCGGCCGACTGCAGCAATTTCCGCGAGGCGGCGACTCGCCTGGGGGTTTCCCCACAAGCGGTGACCCGTGCGATCAAGGCGCTGGAGGAGGAGCTGGGCGAGATTCTCTTTCACCGCAACACCCGCCAGGTGCATATCACCGCCTTCGGCGAGGCCTACGCGGTGCGCGCGCGGCAGATGCTGGAGGATTTCGACGCGTTGTTTCGCGGTCATCGCGCCGAGGCCGAGTCAGCCATCGCCGGGCGCATCGGCATCACCGCGCCGCAGGCCATCGGCAAGCGCTTTCTGGTGGCGTTCCTGCAACCCTTGCTCAAGCAGCACCCACAGCTGGTGCTGAACCTGCGCCTGGAAGACGAGATCACCGACGCGGTGGAGGCACAGATCGACATCGGCATCCGTGTCGGCTTCCTGCGTGACAGCCGCTACGTCGCCCGCGCCCTGGCACCGGTACCGCTGCAGGTGGTGGCCACGCCGGAACTGATCAAAGCCACCGGCAAGCCGCGCACCCTCGACGAGCTGCAGCAGCGCCCGCTGTCGGTGCTGATCGACCGCAAGAACGGTCGCCCCTGGCCGTGGACCTTCGCCCACGGCCCCAGCCTGCATCCGCCCGCGCCAGCGCTGGTGTGCGACGACCCCGAAGCCGAGCTGGAGGCCGTGCTCGCCGGCCTGGCCTACGGCCAATTGCCCGCCTACCTGGCGCAGCCCTATCTGCAAAGCGGCCACCTGCAGGCGGTGCTGACGGAGCAGGCGCCCGATCCCTGGCAGCTGTTCATCTACCGCCCACAGCAGGGCCCGGTGTCGCCAAGGGTGCGCCTGGTGTTCGATCACCTGCGCGCCTGCTTCTGCGATCCGGCGCAGTTTCCCCAGGGCTGAGGTCGCTCACGGCAACGCCGCTGTCGCCTGCGAAGCGCCTGCCCCGGCTATCGCTCCGTAACCTGCCTGAAGCCGTCTAAATCAGGGATCAGGAGCGTCGCATGAATGCCATCAGCACAGGCCAGCAGGTCAGCCCGGCCACCTTGCACAAGGTGATTGCCGCCTCGGCCATCGGCAACTTCGTCGAGTGGTTCGACTTCGCCGTCTACGGTTTTCTCGCCGTGACCATCGCCTCGCTGTTCTTCCCACCGGGCAATCCGACCCTGGCGCTGCTGCAGACCTTCGCCGTGTTTGCCGTGTCGTTCGCCCTGCGCCCGCTCGGTGGCATCGTCTTCGGCATTCTCGGCGACCGCATCGGACGCAAGCGCGTGCTGTCGATCACCGTGCTGCTGATGGCCGGCGCCACCACGCTGATCGGCCTGCTGCCGACCTACGCCAGCATCGGCCTGTTCGCCCCGCTGCTGCTGGCACTGGCGCGCTGCCTGCAAGGTTTCTCCGCCGGTGGCGAGTATGCCGGCGCCTGCGCCTTCGTGATGGAGCACGCGCCCACCGAGCAGAAGGCCCGTTATGGCAGCTTCGTGCCGGTCTCGACCTTCATGGCGTTCGCCTGCGCAGCCGGGCTGGTGTTCGGCATGGGCTTCTGGCTGGACGAAGCGCAGATGCAGGCCTGGGGTTGGCGCGTGCCCTTCCTGATCGCCGCACCACTGGGCCTGGTCGGCCTGTACATGCGCCTGCGTCTGGACGAGTCACCGGCCTTCCAGGCCCTGGCCGCGCAACCTCATCCGGAACATTCGCCGTTGCGCGAAACCCTGCGCGAGCACGGCAGTACCGTGCTCTGCCTGTCGGCATTCATCTCCGCCACGGCGCTGTCGTTCTACATGTTCACCACCTACCTGACCACCTACATGCAGGTGGTCGGTGGCGCAGCACGGCCGGTGGCCTTGCTGGCCAGCCTGATCGCACTGTTCTTCGCCGCCCTGCTCTGCCCCTTCGTCGGGCGTTACTCGGATCGCGTCGGCCGCCGCCGCACCATCCTGACTGCCGGGGTGGCGCTGATCGTCGCGGTGTATCCGGCCTTTACCCTGGCCGCCTCGGGCACCCTGCTGGCTTCAGCCCTGGGCGCCATGCTGCTGGCGGTCGGTGCGGTGATCTGCGGCGTGGTAACCGCCGTGCTGCTGTCCGAGCAGTTCCCCACCCGCGTGCGCTACACCGCCTCGGCGTTCACCTACAACCTGGCCTACACGATCTTCGGCGGCACCGCACCGTTGATCGCCACCTGGCTGATCGAGGCAACCGGTAATCGCATGTCGCCGGCCTACTACCTGATCGTCATCGCCCTGCTGGCCCTGGCCGGTGGTCTGGCGCTGCCCGAGTCGTCGAAGCGATCTCTGAACTATCAACCGGCCTGAGGCCTCGCCACGCTTGACTCAGGGCTGCGGCGCACAGGCCGCAGCCTGTCTCCTGCCACCCCGGCAGGCGCTGGCGGTCATCGATGGCCGGACAGCGAATCAGGCAGTTGCGCAAAGTGGACCAGTAAAAATCCGTAAAAATGGATCTATGTGGCTAGACCACTGGTGCGTACATTCGTCCTCACCGGGCCGCAGTGGTTCTGCCAGTTGCAGAGGGGGCATCGGTTTCTTCTCAACTCGGATACGGATGATGACCATGAGCCAGCGCCTCGACTACTTCGCACTCTCCCCCAAGGCCTCCGGCAAGTACGCCGAATTCTCCACGCTGCTGACCCGCAGCCCGTTCCTCGCGCCGCTGGCTCACCTGGTCATGCTGCGTGCCTCGCAGATCAATGGCTGCGCCTTCTGCGTCGACATGCACGTGAAGGAAGCGAAGATCCATGGCGAGCGCGAGCTGCGCCTGCACCATGTCGCCGTCTGGCGCGAATCGCCGCTGTTCTCCGCGCAGGAGCGCGCCGCGCTGGAGTGGACGGAAGCCCTGACCCAGCTGTCGCCGCATGGCGTGTCCGACGCCATCTACGCCAACGTGCGCGAGCAGTTCTCCGAGCAGGAACTGTCGGAGCTGAGCTTCCTGGTGGTCGCCATCAATGGCTGGAATCGCCTGAGCGTGGCCTTCCGTAACGTGCCGGGCTCCGCTGACAAACAGTTCGGCCTGGACAAGGCCGACCTGGCCTGAAGCCCGATCTCAGAGAGGTTACGCCCATGCCTGCAGCTATCCGTGTGCTGCGCCTGATCAGCAGCCCGCGTGGCGCTGAATCGGAAAGCCTGCGTCTGTCTCACCAGGTGCTCGACGGCCTCGCTGGCCGGCACTCGCTGGAGGTGCAGGACGTCGACCTCAACGATCTGCAGCATGTCGATCGCGACTATGCCATGGCTCTGGCCTCTCCCTCTGACAGTGACCAGGCAGAGACCGGCAGCGCCCGGCAGCGCTCCGCCGAGCTGATCCGTCAGCTCGACGAAGCGGATGTGCTGCTGATCGCCACCCCCATGCACAACTACACCGTCCCCTCGACGCTCAAGGCCTGGGTCGATCACATCGTGCGGATACGCATGACATTCAACGGCACACCGCAAGGCAAGGTTGGCCTGCTACGTGACCGCCCGGTGTACGTGGCGCTGGCCTCAGGCGGGCTGATCAGCGGCGAGCAGGCGCGGCAGCCAGACTTCCTGCGCCCCTACCTGCAGGCGGCCCTGGCCACGGTGGGCCTCAAGAACATGCATTTCTTCTGTGTGGAGGGTACCTCCAGAGGTGAGCATGCCCTGCTGGAGGCGCGCGCCGTGGCGCAGTCACAGGTAGCTGCGTTTTTCTCTGTCGAGTGAAACGGCTGACAACACGTCAGGCATCTGAGCGAAGGATTCTGTAGGGTTGCGGACGATGGTGACGAATCGCCTGCGTCATCCATCAGACAGACTCGTAGCCCGCTCAATGGAACCTTCGCATGTTGCCCCAGCCGCTATACGCTCGACCGGCCCGCCTGGCCCTGCTGACCTTCAACTGCCTGGCAGCGCCAATCGCCCTGGCTCAGCAGCCCATGCAACTGGACGCCATGCAGGTCAGCGGCGCACCGCTGAGCGAAATCGAGGCCGCGCAGGAAGAGCTGAAACAGGTCCCTGGCGCCACCAACCTGGTGGACATGGACAAGGTCGAGCAGGGCCGCGTGGCCGGCGTCGCCGACGTGCTGGCCTACCAGCCTGGGGTCTATGCGCAGTCGCCCGGCAACGAGGGCGTGAAGATCAGCGTGCGTGGCTCAGGCATCAATCGCGGCCCCGGCTCGCACGCTTCCGGCACCCACATCCTGCTCGACGGGCTGCCGCTGACCGGCTCCGGCGGCACGCCCTACGAACTGCTGGAACCCTTGTGGATAAGTCGCGCCGAAGTGCTGCGCGGCGCCAATGGCTTCGACCGTGGCTCACTGGCTTTGGGCGGCGCCATCGACTACATCACCCATACCGGCTACACCGCGCCCAAGCTGCAACTGCGCTATGAAACCGGCAGCCGTGGCTACCAGAAACGCAACATCGCCTCCGGCCAGGTGCTGGGCGATTTTGACTACTACCTCGCCCTCACCGACAGCCACACCGACGGCTATCAAGATCACGCGTCGGGCAAAGGCAAGGGCGTGGCCGCCAACTTCGGCTATAGGCTCAATGAGAATCTGGAGACGCGCTTCTACCTGCGCTACCGCGAAACCGAGCATGAAACGCCCGGCCGCCTGAGCAAAGCGCAACTCAAGGACGACCCGCGCCAGGCCAACGCGTCCAATCGCAGCATCGACGCCCACCGCGACCAACCCGGCAGCACCTGGCTGGCCAACAAGACCACCTGGCAGATCGACGACGACTCCACCCTGGTCGCCGGCCTGGCCTATCACCACTACCCCTTGGATATCACCGAGACCGCCTATCGCGGCGGCGCCTACCGTATCCGCGTGGACTACAGCGATATCAGCGGCACTCTGAACTACACGCGCCGGCATACCCTGTTCGGGCTCAACAGCAGCACCACCATCGGCTGGCGCAGCACCACCAACCTGCCGAGCAGCAAAGCGAAAGAGACCGCGGCGTTGCCGATCGACGTCAACGGCACGCCCTATCCGGCCGGCACCCTGATGCGTGCCTATGACCATCTGGGCTCGGACAGCGTGCTGCATATCGGCAACGAACTGGAGCTGGCGCCTGACCTGTGGCTGACCAGCGGCCTGGCGCTGATTCATACCCGCCGCGAAGTGCAGGTGACCTGGCCGGCCAACCACGACAAGCTCGACGAAAGCACCTGGGACTACGCGCCACGTATCGGCCTGCGCTATCAGCTCAACCCCGAGGTGCAGCTGTACGGCAATATCAGCCGCGCGGTGGAACCGCCGCATGCCTGGTCGATGCTATGGGGCTCGCCGCTGCGCTTCTCCAGCACCACCACGCAGCCCTATGCCGCGCGCCAGCGCGCTGCCATCAGCCTGGACAACCAGACCGCCACCACCTTCGAGGTTGGCGGGCGCGGTGATTCCGCGCTGGGCCAGTGGGAGCTCGCCTACTACTACTCGCAGGTACGTCACGAGCTACTCACCGTCGAGATCGAGCCCAACGTCTTCGCCGAATCCAACGCCAGCCCCACCGTGCACCAGGGCATCGAAGCCGGCCTGACCAGCCCGCTGTGGCAAGGCGCCGCCGCCGGCGCCCTGAGCCTGCGCCAGGCTTACACCTTCAGCGACTTCCACTACCGCGATGACGATGCCTTCGGCGACAACGGCCTGCCAGGCCTGCCGCGCCACTACTACCAGGCAGAGCTGCGCTACGACCACCCGAGCGGTTTCTACGCAGGCCTCAACACCCAGTACGCCTCGAAGGTGGCGGTGGACTACGCCAACTCCTATTACGCCGATGCCTACGCCACCTTCGGCGCCACCCTCGGCTACGCCTCGCCGAAAGACGACTGGCAAACCTGGCTCGACCTGCGCAACCTGACCGACAAGCGCTATGCCGCCACCGTTACGCCGGGCTATAACGACAACGGCGCGGATGTAGCGCGCTCCACGCCCGGGGAAGGGTTTGGGGTGTATACGGGAGTTTCCTGGAGTTGGCTCTGATGGCGCAGACGTACACCACGTACTACTTGGAAATGACCTCGCCGGATCAACTGAAGGCCAAGCCTCAGCGCAGCGACCTGCAGATCGTCGAGTGCGAAGAACCGCAACCGGCGCTCAATCGCTTTCTCTACCAACTGGTCGGCTCGACCTGGGAATGGGGTGATCTGGACGACTGGAGCGACGCACAGTGGCGCGCCATGGTGGAAAACGAAGCACACCGTACCTGGGTCGCCTATCACCGTGGCGCCATCGCCGGTTACTACGAGCTGTTCCGTCCTGACGGTCGCAGCACGGAGATCCGCTACTTCGGCCTGGCTCCGCAGTTTCTCGACCGCGGCTTCGGTGGCCCACTGCTCAGCTATGCCATTCAATCGGCCTGGCAGTGGCCGGGGACTGAGCGCGTTTGGGTGCACACCTGCACCTTCGATCATCCGGCGGCCCTGGCCAACTATCAGGCGCGTGGTATGCGGGTTTATCAGGAAGAAGTCTGCGATATATCCAGCTAAAGCAGACTTTTACCCAGCCTCCAATACTGCTGCATCATCGGGGGGTGATCGCCCAGCACGTAGGGTGGACAGCGCTCTTCCTGTCCACCGCCCCTCACGTTACGCCTCCGCCACACCCTCCTTGCGCAGCAGATAACTATCCATGATCCAGCCATTGCGCTCGCGCGCCTCGGCGCGGGTCGTGGCAATGCGTTCGGCCACCTCGTCCAGCGGGCCGGCGATAAGGATCTCATCGGCGGTGCCGACGTAAGCGCCCCAGTAGATATAAAGGCCGTGGCCGACGAAGTGGCGGTAGGTGTCCTTGGCGTCGAGCATCACCGCCGCGCTGTCCACGCCCTGCGGCCAGCCTTCGGCAAGCAGTCGGCCGGTGGTGATCTCCACGGAGCGGCCGATGCTGTTGAGCGGGATGCGGTGGCGTGCGGTCAGCGCCTGCAAGCTGGTGATGCCGGGGATGACGTCGTAGACGAAATCGCTACGGCGCGCGGCGATGGCCTCGATAATGCGGATGCTGCTGTCGTACAGCGACGGGTCGCCCCAGACCATAAAGGCCGCCGTCTCGCCATCGGCCATCTGCTCATCGATCAGTTGCTCGAACACCGCCTGCTTGTCACGGTTGAGCTCGTCGACGCTGGCGCGGTAGTCGGCAGCCTCGCGTTCGCGCTCCGGCTGCTGGCCTTCGGCGAAACGCGGTGTGTGACCGTCCAGGAAGCGCGCGCAGATTTCCCGGCGCAGGGCGTTGAGCTTGTGCTTCGCCGCGCCCTTGTCCATCAGAAAGATCACGTCGCTACGGCGCAGCGCCTTGATCGCCTGATAGGTGATGTAGTCCGGGTCGCCGGCGCCGATGCCGACCAGCAGCAGGGTTTTCATGGGGTTCTCCAGGTGTGCCCCGACACGCCGGGCGCCAGGTCGTCGATATGTTGGTAGTCGGCCTGCAGCGCCTGCGCCAGCTTACGCGCACGGCCGAGGCGGATCGGCGCACGCTCGGTGTCGAGCAGCAGGCTCGGGCACGGCAGCGGCGCCAACGCTGGAAGATCACGCAAACGGCCATCGGTCAGGATCAGCAGGCGCTGGCGTTCGTGCGGTTTCGCCCGTTGCCGACGCAGCAGCCAGTCGCCGGCCTGCTGCAGTGCATCGAGCAGCGGCGTGCCGCCTCCCGCGCCCAATTCGTGCAGCCAGCGATGCAGCTCGGCGCTGGCCTTGCGCCCCTGCCACAGCCATTGCGCTTTACGGCCACCGGCCTGCAGCACGGCTAGGCGCGCGCGCTGGCGATAGGCGCTGTCGAAGACTTCGGCGAGCACGCCCTTGGCCAAGCTCAGGGCGCCATGGCGGCGAGTGGAGGCAGAGGCATCGACCAGCACCAGCCACAGTTCCTCAGCCTGCTGGCTGCGCGGGCGCAGCACCAACTGTTCGCGGCGTTGCGGCCGGCCCTGGCGCAGGGTCGCCGCCCAGTCGATACTACCGGCCACGCCGCTACGCGCAGCGCCGCGCAGGCCGCCGCCGAGTCGTCCGGGCCGGTTACGGGCATCCGCGCCAGTGGCTGTGCGCGGGCGGATGCTCAGGGCTTTTTTGGCCAACGCGGCGGCACGCGCCGCTCACCCATGGCCTGCGGCTGCGCCGGCAGTTCGCCCCACTGGCCTTCGCCCTGGCTCTGTTCCTGCGCCTGCTGCGGCGCCTGGCCCTGTTCGGGCGGCGTGGCAGCCGGCGGTTGTTGCTGGCGACGGCGATGGCGCAGGACAAAGTCCTCCACCGCATCGATATCCACAGGCTCGATACCCGCCGCGCCACGCCAGGCGGCATGGGCGCGGGCGGCGCGCAGCCAGACCAGATCGGCGCGCAGGCCATCGACGCCGGCGGCGAAGCAGCGCAGGCTGATCTCTCCCAGGGCGGCGTCATCCAGTGGAATGTCGGCCAGGCATTGGCGAGCATTGCGGCAGCGTTCGGCCAGGGCGTCCTGCTCGCCCTGCCAGCGTTGCAGGAAGGCTGCGGGTGCCGCATCGAAGGCCAGACGGCGACGCACGATCTCGGCACGTTCGGCTGGCTGCGGCTGGCCATCGAGCGCCAGGTTGAGGCCGAAGCGGTCGAGCAGTTGCGGGCGCAACTCGCCCTCTTCGACGTTCATGGTGCCGATCAGCACGAAGCGCGCGGCGTGACGATGGGAGATGCCGTCACGCTCGACATGGTTGACGCCGCTGGCGGCAGCATCCAGCAGCAGGTCGACCAGATGGTCTGGCAGCAGGTTGACCTCATCGACATAGAGCACGCCGCCATCGGCACGGGCCAGCAGGCCAGGGGAAAACTGCGCCCGGCCTTCGCCGAGGGCCGCATCCAGATCCAGAGTGCCGACGATGCGCTCCTCGCTCGCCCCCAGCGGCAGGGTGACGAAGCGCCCACCGTCGAGCAGATCAGCCAGACCACGGGCCAGGGTCGATTTGGCCATGCCGCGCGGGCCTTCGATCAGCACACCGCCGATGGCCGGATCGATGGCCGCCAGGCACAGCGCCAGCTTCAGCGAATCGGCGCCGACCACGGCGGCGAGGGGGAAGTGATGTTCGGTCATGGCAGTCATCCGTGGAGGTGAGCGGTCGCACCTGGCTTTTGTGGGAGGGGCTTTAGCCGCGAGCATGTCGCCGCTGAAGCGCCTCCCACAATGGGCACGTTGCACCCGTAGGGTGGGTTAGCGGCGCAAATCGTAGGTCTTGCAGCCGCGTAGGAGAGTAGCGCGCCGCGTAACCCACCAGGCGATGCATGGCGTGGCACCGATGGTGGGTTACGCCGCACCCGCTTCAGCGAGTTGGCCGGCAACCGCGACAGGCGGCTAACCCACCCTACGAGAAGGTGTCGCTTCACGACTCCTCGCTATCCAGCAGCAGGTTTTCCAGCGCTTCACGGTATTCGCCGGGATTCTCCCACAGGCCACGCTGCTGGGCCTCCAGCAGACGTTCGAGGATGTCATTGAGCGCGCCAGGGTTGTGCTGCTGGATAAAGTCGCGGGTGTCTTTGTCGAGCAGGTAGGCATCGGTGAGCAGCGCGTACTGGTGATCGTCGACCAGCTCGCTGGTGGCGTCGAAGGCGAACAGGTAGTCGATGGTCGCGGCCAGTTCGAAGGCGCCCTTGTAACCGTGGCGCTTCATGCCTTCGATCCATTTGGGATTGGCAGCGCGGGCACGCACGACGCGATTGAGCTCTTCCTTCAAGGTGCGAATGCGCGGGGTGTCCGGCTGGCTGTTGTCACCCAAGTAGCTGGCCACCTTGAGCCCACGAAGGGTCTCCACCGCCGCCAGCATGCCGCCCTGGAACTGGTAGTAATCGTTGGAATCGAGGATGTCGTGCTCGCGGTTGTCCTGGTTGTGCAGCACCGCCTGCATCTGCTCCAGGCGCTCGACGAAACGCTGCCGCGCCGGCGCACCCTCGGCGCCGCTGCCGTAGGCGTAACCGCCCCAGTTCAGATACACCTCAGCGAGATCCGCACGGCTCTGCCACAGACGTTCCTCGATGGCGTTCTGCACCCCGGCGCCATAGGCGCCCGGCTTGGCGCCGAACACCCGCCAGCCGGCCTGGCGCCGCGCTTCGGCTTCATCCAGGCCGCCGTCCTTGAGCGCCAGCGACTCTCGCCAGACCCGCGCCGACAGCGGGTTCATGTCTTCCGGCTCGTCCAGCTCGATCACTGCCTGCACGGCCTCGTCGAACAGACGAATCAGGTTGCTGAAGGCATCGCGGAAGAAGCCGGACACGCGCAGGGTGACGTCCACCCGCGGACGGCCAAGCTGTTCCAGAGCCAATACCTCGAAGCGCTCGACGCGCTGGCTACCGGGCTGCCAAACCGGGCGCACGCCCATCAGCGCCAGCGCCTGGGCGATATCGTCGCCACCGGTACGCATGGTTGCCGTGCCCCACACCGACAGGCCGAGCTGACGCAGATGATCGCCCTCGTCCTGCAGATGGCGCTCCAGCAGGCGGTCGGCGGCCTGCACACCGAGGCGCCAGGCGGTGGGTGTGGGCAGGTGGCGCACGTCGACGGTGAAAAAGTTGCGCCCCGTGGGCAGCACATCGAGGCGCCCGCGACTCGGCGCGCCGCTCGGCCCTGCCGGGACGAAACGCCCTTCCAGCGCCGCCAGCAGGCCGCCCATCTCGGCGTCGCCACAGGCATCCAGCAGCGGCGCGATATGCCCGGCCAGGCCATCGAGAATCAGCGCCACCTCGGCGCCGAAGGCGTCAGTGCGCTCACCCGTCAGGCGCTGCTCGATCAGCCTCAGCGCCAGCAGCTCCAGGCGCTCGCGGGTGTCACCTACGGTGCGCCACAAACTGTTATCCACAGTCTGTAGTGCTTGTGGACGCAGGCCGTCCCAGGTCTGGCCCATGTCGCAATCCAACGGATCGAGGCCCAGTTCCAGGCCACGGGCCAGCGCGCGCAGCAGGCTGCCATTGGCGCCCAGGCCATCGCCCCGGGGAATGCGCAGCAGTGCCAGCAGGGTGTCGCGGCGCAACTGGCCAGCCGGCGACTCACCAAACACGTGCAGGCCATCGCGGATCTGCGATTCCTTGAGGTCGCACAGGTAGGCGTCGAGCTGCGGCAGCCAGCTTTCCGGATCATCGTTGAGTTGCAGGCCCAGCTCGCGGTCGAGGCTGGCCTCGCGCACCTTGGCCAGGATCTCACCGCGCAGCTCCACGGCGCGGCGCTGGTCGAGCTGGCTGGCCTCGAAATATTCGTCGGCCAGGCGTTCCAGATCGCGCAGCGGGCCGTAGCTTTCGGCGCGGGTCAGCGGCGGCATCAGGTGGTCAATGATCACCGCCTGGGTGCGGCGCTTGGCCTGAGCGCCCTCACCGGGGTCATTGACGATAAAGGGGTAGATGTTGGGCAGTGGGCCGATCAGCGCCTGCGGCCAGCAGCCCTCGGACAGGCCGACGCTCTTGCCCGGCAACCATTCCAGGTTGCCGTGCTTGCCGACGTGGATCAGCGCATCGGCGGCGAAGGCCGTGCGCAGCCAGGCGTAGAAGGCGATATAGCCATGCGGCGGCACCAGATCCGGGTCGTGATAGACCGCCGCCGCGTCCAGTTGATAACCGCGCGCCGGCTGGATGCCAACGAAGGTCAGGCCGAAGCGCAACCCGGCGACCATCATCCGCCCACTGCGGAACATCGGGTCCTGCTGCGGCTCGCCCCAACGTTCGCGCACCGCCTGCTGGTTGGCCGGCGGCAGGCTGTGGAAAAACTTCAGATAGTCGTCCAGCGCCAGGCTTTGCGCGCATGGCCGTGTATCCAGGCCATCCAGATCATTGGTGACGCCACCGAGCAGGCTGTGGACAAGTGTGGTGCCGCTATCAGGCAGGTTATCCACCGGGTAGCCCTGCGCCTGCAGGGAACGAAGAATATTCAGCGCGGCGGCCGGCGTATCCAGGCCCACACCGTTGCCAATACGGCCATCACGGGTCGGGTAGTTGGCCAGGATCAGCGCTATTCGCTTCTGATCGTTACTTTTAATGGCCAACTGGCACCAGTTACGCGCCAGCGCAGCAACGAAGGCCATCCCCGCTTCGTGCGCCTGGTAACACACCACGTCACTCTGGCTGCGCTCGCTGTGCCAGGCCAGGCCCTTGAAGCTGATGGCGGGGCCGATCAGCCGGCCATCCAGCTCGGGCAGTACCACATGCATGGCCAGATCACGCGAACCCAGGCCCTGGGCGCTGGCCTGCCATTGCGTGTGGTTGTCCAGCGAGCAGATGGCCTGCAGCACCGGAATGTCGCGGCGGAACACTCGTTCCTGCGGTGCCTCAGGGTTGGACAGGGCGAAGCCGGTGGTGTTGATGATCAGCGCGGCGCTCGTCTCGTCCAGCCAGGCCTGCACCTGATCCAGGCAGGCAGGCTCCTTGAGGCTGGCCACCGCAATCGGCAGCGGGTTGAGGCCCTGGCGGACAAGGTGTTCACAGAAGGTATCGACGAAGGCGGTGTTCGCCGACTGCACATGGTTGCGGTAGAACAGCAGCGCCACCACCGGTGCGCCTTGCTGCCACTGAATCTGCCAGTCGGCAAGCCGGGCCGGGCTGGCGCTCGGGTGGTACAGGCCGACGCGCGGCAGCGCCTGCGGCTCCTGCCAACTGTCGTCGCGCCCCAGCCAGCGGCTGCCGATGCAGCGGAACAGCTGGCGCGCGTTATCCAGCCCGCCCTGGCGCAGGTATTGCCAGAGGCGCTGGCTGTCTTCTTCGCTAACGTTGCCGAGCGCATTCAGCTCCGGGTCGGGTTTGTCGTCGCCCGGCACCATGACCACCGTGGCGCCGCGAGCGCCCAGCTCCACCAGGCGTTCGACACCGTAGCGCCAGTAACTCACCCCGCCATGCACGGAGATCAGGATGACCTTGGCGTGCTGCAGCACCTGCTCGACGTAGTAATCCACCGAGGCGTTGTTGCTCAGTTGCGCCGGGCTGGCCAGGCGCAGGCTGGGGTAGTCCTCCGGCAGTTGCCGGGCGGCTTCAGCTAGCAGGGAGAGGTGCGAGTCACCCGTGCACAGGATCACCAGCTCGGCAGGCGTCTGGCCAAGGTCGGCAATGCTGTCGGCCGGCAGTTGGGTGCCAGGCTGGGTACGCAGGAGATGCATGTTCGCTCCGAGGAAGGCGCGAATCGTGGGAGGGGCTTTAGCCGCGACTATCCGCGAATTGGATCGCGGCTAAAGCCCCTCCCACAATCACTCAGGCCAGCGCTGCTTGCAGCTCGGCTTCTATAGCGGTGCGGTCGAGCTGCTGGCCGATCACCACCAGGCGGCTCACTCGCGGCTCGTCTGCCTGCCAGGCGCGATCGAAGTGGCGATCGAAACGCTGGCCGACACCTTGCACCAGCAGGCGCATCGGCTTGCCAGGGATGGCAGCGAAACCTTTCACCCGCAGGATGCCGTACTTGGCCACCGCATCCTTCAGTGCGGCCAGCAGACGCGCCTCCTCGGCTTCCGGTAGTTCCACGTGGAACGAGTCGAATTCCTCGTGATCATGGTCTTCGTCTTCATCGTCGTGATGGGTGCGGCGGCTGTCGATATGCAGCTCGGTTTCGCTGTTCAGGCCCAGCAGCACATCCAGCGGCAGCTCGCCACCGTGCGCTTCGATCACCTTCACTGCCGGCGGCAGCTCCTCGGCCACCTCGGCGCGCACCGCGGCCAGCACCTCGGCGTCGAGCAAATCGGCCTTGTTGAGAATCACCAGGTCGGCGCTGGCCAACTGGTCGGCGAACAGCTCGTGCAGCGGCGATTCATGATCGAGGTTGGGGTCGAGCTTGCGCTGCTCGTCCACCTGATCCGGGAAGGCGGCGAAGGTGCCGGCGAGCACCGCCGGACTGTCGACCACGGTGATCACCGCATCGACGGTGCAGGCGTTGCGGATTTCCGGCCAGTTGAAGGCCTGCACAAGCGGCTTGGGCAGCGCCAGGCCGCTGGTCTCGATCAGGATATGGTCGAGGTCGCCGCGGCGCGCCACCAGCTCGCGCATCACCGGGAAGAACTCTTCCTGCACGGTGCAGCACAGGCAGCCGTTGGCCAGCTCGAAGACGCGGCCGTTGGCCTCCTCCTCGCTGCAGCCGATGGAGCACTGCTTGAGGATCTCACCATCGATCCCCAGCTCGCCGAACTCGTTGACGATCACCGCGATACGGCGGCCGCCGGCGTTAGCCAGCAGATGGCGCAGCAGGGTGGTTTTACCAGCACCGAGAAAACCGGTGACGATGGTGACAGGCAGTTTGGCGAGGGTTTTCATGAATGGTCCCGTGGCGTCGGTAAGTTCGGCGGACGGGTGCGCGCAGGCGGGCACGCAGGTGCGTGCTGGCCGCGTCGGATCACCCCGTCCGAGCAAATGGCTGGTCAGTCGAGGCAGGTCTCCTGGCTCACGGTCTGCGCATTGCGTGCCCTTCACCTTCCCGCCTGACGGCAGTGGTGTATCGAAGGGTGTAAGACCGTTCACAGTTGCGGGGGCAGCCAGGGCATCGACCCTGTTCCCTCTTAGCTCCCCGGCGCCGTACCGGGAAGAACCTCGAAAGCGAGAAGGCTACGCAGGCCGCGGCGGCCGGTCAATCGCGGTTGACCGGTGGGATGCGCCATGTTGAGCTACGCCGCTGCACAGCACGAGCGCCCTTCATGATGCCTAGCCCCTCGAACCCCGGCCCTGACGCTTCGCCCATGGTGGTGGCTGGGCTTGGTTGCAGGCGCGACTGCCCCCAGCAAGACCTGCTCGCCCTGCTCATCCACAGCCTGGCCCAGCATGAGTTGACTGTGGATAACCTCGTTGGACTGGCCAGCATCGCCCACAAACGCGACGAGCCGGGGCTGCATCAACTGGCAACCCACCTGAATCTGGAGCTGACGTTCTTCCCCCCCGAAGCACTCACCCTCTACCAGTCGGAAAACGCCGGCAGCGCCCTCATCCGCTCCGTAACGGGCAGCCCCGCTGTGGCTGAACCCTGCGCCCTGGCTCTGGCCACGCAACTGGGCAAGGCAGCTCGCCTGCTGGGCGAGAAAACCCGCACAGCCAACGCCACCTGTGCGTTGGCCACCTTCGATAGAGAGCCCGTAGCATGACCGTCTACTTTATCGGCGCCGGCCCCGGCGATCCCGAGCTGATTACCGTCAAAGGCCAGCGCCTGATTCGTTCGTGCCCGGTGATCCTCTATGCCGGCTCGCTGGTGCCCGAGGCGGTCCTGCAAGGCCACAACGCCGAGCAGGTAATCAACACGGCCGAGCTGCACCTGAGTGAGATCATTGCGCTGCTGAGCCAGGCCCATGAGCGCGGCCAGGATGTGGCCCGCGTGCACTCCGGCGACCCTTCGCTGTACGGCGCTATCGGCGAGCAGATTCGCGAGCTGCGTGCTCTGGGCATCCCTTTCGAGATCATCCCCGGCGTCACGGCCACCGCCGCCTGCGCGGCCTTGCTGGAAAGCGAGCTGACCCTGCCGGGCATCGCCCAGACGGTGATCCTCACCCGCTACGGCACCACTTCGCCGATGCCCGAGGGCGAGCAACTGCAGGACCTGGCCCGGCACCGCGCGACCATGGCCATTCACCTCGGCGTGCGCCAACTACCGGCCATAGTCGCCGAACTGCTGCCACACTATGGCGCCGACTGTCCCATCGCGGTTATCCACAGAGCGAGCTGGCCGGATCAGGACTGGGTACTGGGCACCCTCGCCGATATCGAGACCAAGGTCGCAGCCAAGGGCTTTCGCCGCACGGCACTGATTCTGGTCGGGCGAGTGCTCGATCCGGGCGTCTTTGCCGAATCAGCGTTATATGACTCGGCGCATCGCCATCTTTATCGCCCTGGCAACGACTGAGCCATCCGTCATATGGCGAGAAACTACACAAAGCGCTAAAAGCCCCGTGTAGCTGACGCCTGAGAACTTATCAACAAGATAGGCCGAGGTTTATCCAGAGCTATTGTGAATAAGGATGCGACAAGGATCAGTTTTTGAACAACAGGCTGAGTAGCCCGGTTTATCTAGGCTTCAGCCTGGTATCACAAGGATATCCACAAGATGATCCACGGCAACTGTTAGCAACTCACCCTCAGAGCTGCACCTCGACCCGCTTGATACCCAGAGCCCGCAATTCCGGCATCAACTCATCCAGGCTGGCAAAGGTCTCGACCTGCTCGGCCTCATCAACCAGAAAGAAGCTACGCCCTGCGCCTTTCTTGAAAAATACGATCCACTCAGCGGTATTGGCCGGATTGACCATGACCTGGGTGTCGAACACAACCCCCTCGCTCGTTCTGCGTTTCACATCCGCGCGCTTCATCCTCTCTCCTGTTCCAGCGTGACTCAGATGATCCCACTGCCTGCATACGGCAGCGGATACGGCTCATAGTGTAAAGGATGAGGTGAGCACGCCTTGTTCACTGATGATCGGTGAGTGAAATCAGTCCCATAGTTATATATGCTTCATATACGAATCATATATAAGGAGGTATCCATGGGCATCGTCAACATCGATGACGAGCTGCACGACCAGATTCGCAGGGCGAGCGCCGTCTCGGGCCGTTCGATCAATGCACAGGCGGGTTTCTGGATTCGCATCGGCATGCTCTGCGAGATGAACCCGACGCTGAGCTTCAATGAGCTGATGGCCGCCGAGATGCGTGCAGCCGGCGTGGTGGTTCCGCCAAGAATGGCGGATGCCTCATGAGCAAGACACCGCAACAGATCGCCCTGATGGCGGAATCCGGCAGGTTGCTGGCGTCCGTGTTCGGCTACCTGGATCGCCTGGATCTGCTCGGCATGTCGACCCTGCAGGTCAACGACCTTGTGGATAACTACATCGTGGATGAACTCAAGGCGCGCCCGGCGAGCAAGGGGCAGTATGGTTTCGCCTACGCCATGAACACGTCACGCAACGAGGTGGTGTGCCATGGCGTACCCAGCGCCGACGATATCCTGCGCGATGGCGATCTGGTGAATTTCGACATCACCCTGGAAAAGAACGGCTACATCGCCGATTCGAGCAAGACCTACCTGATCGGCAAGGTGTCGGACCAGGCTCGTCAGCTGGCCGAGGTCACCTATGAGGCGATGTGCAAGGGCATCGAAGCCGTCAAACCCGGCGCCCGCCTCGGCGATATCGGCCATGCCATCGAACGCCATGCCCGCGCCCATCGCTACTCGGTGGTCAGGGAGTATTGCGGCCACGGTATCGGCCGGGAAATGCACGAGCCACCCGAAGTGCTGCACTGGGGCAAAGCCGGCACCGGCCTGACCCTTCGCGAAGGCATGACCTTCACCATCGAACCCATGCTCAACCGGGGAACGGCGGACGTGCGTACCCTGCGCGACGGCTGGACGGTGGTGACCCGCGACGGCCAGCTCTCGGCACAATTCGAACATACCGTGGCGGTCACCCGAGAGGGCGTTCGCGTACTTACGCTGCGCCCCGAAGAGCTGCACCTGAGCAGGATTTCGGCGTGATGGAAACGCAAAAGCCCGTCCAGATGGACGGGCTTTTCTGCGCAAGCGGCCTTATTCGACCGTGACGCTTTTTGCGAGATTGCGCGGCTGGTCTACATCGGTGCCCTTGAGCACGGCGACGTAGTACGACAACAGCTGCAGCGGCACGGTGTAGAGGATCGGCGCGAGCAGGTCGTGGATGTGCGGCATGGCCACCACATGGGTGCCCTCGCCGTTGCTCATGCCAGCCTGCTGGTCAGCGAAGACGATCAGCTCGCCGCCACGGGCGCGCACTTCCTGCAGGTTGGACTTGAGCTTCTCCAGCAGCTCGTTGTTCGGCGCCACGGTGACCACCGGCATGTCGGCGTCGACCAGGGCCAGCGGGCCGTGCTTGAGCTCGCCAGCCGGGTAGGCCTCGGCGTGGATGTAGGAGATTTCCTTGAGCTTGAGCGCCCCTTCCATGGCCACCGGGTACTGCGCGCCACGGCCGAGGAACAGGCTGTGGTGCTTCTCGGCGAACAGTTCGGCGATCTTCTCCACGGTCTTGTCCATGGCCAGCGCTTCGCCCAGGCGGGTCGGCAGGCGACGCAGCTCGTCCACCAGTTCGGCGGCCAGCGCCTTGTCCAGGCTGCCATGCACCTGGCCGAGGGCCAGGGTCAGCAGCATCAGGCCGACCAGCTGGGTGGTGAAGGCCTTGGTCGAGGCCACGCCGATTTCCGGGCCGGCCTGGGTCAGCAGGCACAGGTCGGACTCGCGCACCAGCGAGCTGGTGCCGACGTTGCAGATCACCAGGCTGGCCAGGTAGCCGCCCTGCCCCGGCGCCTGCTCCTTGGCGTTGCGCAGCGCGGCCAGGGTGTCGGCGGTTTCGCCGGACTGCGAGACGCTGACGAACAGGGTGTCCGGCTGCACCACCACCTTGCGGTAGCGGAACTCGCTGGCCACTTCGACCTGGCAGGGAATGCCGGCCAGTTCTTCCAGCCAGTAACGGGCGACCATACCGGCGTGGTAGCTGGTGCCACAGGCGACGATCTGCACGTTCTTCACCTTGGCGAACAGCTCGGCGGCCTGGGGGCCAAAGGCCTGCACCAGCACGTGATCGCTGCCCAGGCGGCCTTCCAGGGTGCGTTGCACCACCTTGGGCTGCTCATGGATCTCCTTGAGCATGAAGTGGCGGTATTCGCCCTTGTCCGCTGCCTCGGCACCTTCGTGGTACTGCACGGCTTCACGCTGCACCGGATTGCCGGCGGCGTCCCAAACCTGCACGCCGTCGCGGCGAATCTCGGCGATATCGCCCTCTTCCAGGTACATGAAGCGGTCGGTGACCTGGCGCAGGGCCAACTGGTCGGAAGCGAGGAAGTTCTCACCCAGGCCCAGACCGATCACCAGCGGGCTGCCACTGCGCGCGGCGAGCAGGCGATCTGGCTGCCTGGCGCTGATCACCGCCAGGCCGTAGGCGCCATGCAGTTCCGGGATGGCGGCCTTGAGCGCAGCGCTGAGGTCGCCAAGCTGCTGCAACTTGTGCTCGAGCAGGTGGACGATGGTTTCGGTGTCGGTATCGGAGGTGAAGACGTAGCCCAGGCCCTTGAGGCGCTCGCGCAGCTCTTCATGGTTCTCGATGATGCCGTTGTGCACCACCGCCAGCTCCTGCCCGGAGAAATGCGGGTGAGCGTTGCGCTCGCTGGGCGCACCGTGGGTGGCCCAACGGGTGTGGGCAATGCCCAGACGCCCGGCCAGTGGCTCGGCTTGCAGCGCGGCCTGCAGTTCGCTGACCTTGCCGACGCGGCGGCGGCGATCCAGTGCGCCCTGCTCGGTCAGGAGCGCCACACCGGCGCTGTCATAGCCGCGATATTCCAGACGCTTGAGGCCTTCGACCAGGACCGGGGTGATATTGCGCTCAGCGATGGCGCCTACGATTCCACACATGGGGCTCTCCTTAGTTTTCCAGCGGCACGAGGATCAGCTGAATGCCGCGCGCGCGTATCTGTTCGGCAGCCTGGGCATCCAGGCGCTCGTCGGTTATCAGGGTATGGAGGCTGCTCCAGGGCAGTTCCAGATTGGGAATGCGTCGGCCGATCTTGTCGCTCTCGACCATGACGATGACTTCACGGGCGACCTCGGCCATCACCCGCGACAGACCGAGCAGCTCGTTGAAGGTGGTGGTACCACGCTCCAGGTCGATGCCATCGGCGCCGATGAACAGCTGGTCGAAGTCGTAGGAGCGCAGCACCTGTTCGGCCACCTGGCCCTGGAAGGATTCCGAGTGCGGGTCCCAGGTGCCACCCGTCATCAGCAGCACCGGCTCGTGCTCGAGTTCGCGCAGGGCATTGGCCACGCCCAGGGAATTGGTCATCACCACCAGGCCGGGCTTGTGGCCGAGCTGCGGGATCATCGCCGCCGTGGTGGTGCCGCTGTCGATGATGATGCGTGCATGCTCGCGAATGCGCGCCACGCCGGCACGGGCAATCGCCTGCTTGTACGGCGAAATGGGCTGGGTTGGCTCACTGATCAGTTCCTGCGGCACCGGCACCGCGCCGCCATAGCGACGCAGCAGCAGGCCGTTGCTTTCCAGGGCAGCGAGATCCTTGCGAATCGTCACCTCGCTGGTGGAAAAGTGCTGCGCCAGGGCATCCACGCTCACTTCGCCCTGCTCGGCGAGCAAGGCGAGGATGGTATGGCGACGTTGCGGCGTGTTGCGCTTGGACATGCCTAAGTTTCGATTCGAAAGATAATGGCGCGAATCAAAACATATGATCGAAAAACCCGCAAGCGTCCGCCGCTCAGTTCAGCGTCAGCTTGACCCCGAAGCCGACCAGGCAAAGCCCTGCCAGCTTCTCCAGACCACGCGCGATACGTGGGTTGGCACGCATGCGCTCGGCAAGAAAGTGCGTCAGCAGCACGATCAGCAGGCCGTAGAGAAAGGTCAGCGCCATGATGGTCACGGCCATGAAACCGAAAGTAATCAGCCCCTGATGCCGCTGCGGATCGATGAACAGCGGGAAGAAGGCCATGTAGAAGATGATGGCCTTGGGATTGAAGACAGTGATCACCAGCGTTTGCCAGAGGTATTGGCGCGGCTTGATGTCCAACGTCGGCGCTGCCCCCGGCTTGGCCAGGATCATGCGCAGGCCAAGGTAGACCAGGTAGGCGGCGCCGAGCCACTGCACCAGATGGAAGGCTGCCGGGTAGGCCTTGAGTAGCGCAGCGACTCCAGCCACCGCCAGCCACAGCAGTACCTGGTCGCCGAGCATGATTCCGAAGGTCGAGGCTAGCCCGCCGCGAATGCCGCCCTTGCCGGTGGACAGGATCAACGCCAGGTTACCGGGCCCGGGAATGGCCAGCAGGATGATGAAGGCCACCACGAAGGCGGGGTAATCCGTCACACCGAACATACAGAACTGCCTCCGGCAGGTTATCCACAGGCCTGATCACCCAGGCTAGATTGCACTCACTTCTTGGTCGGGCGCTTCCAGCCTTCGATATTGCGCTGCTTGGCGCGACCCACCGCCAGCGTGTCCGCGGGCACATCGCTGGTCACCACCGAACCGGCGCCTGTGGTAGCGCGGTCGCCCAGCGTTACAGGCGCGACCAGCGCGCTGTTGGAGCCGATGAACACGTCCTCGCCCATGACGGTGCGGAACTTGTTGGCGCCATCATAGTTGCAGGTGATGGTGCCGGCGCCGATGTTGGTACGCGCGCCGATCTCGGCATCACCCAGGTAGCTCAGGTGGCCGGCCTTGGCGCCTTCGCCCATTACGGCGTTCTTCAGCTCGACGAAGTTACCCACATGGGCCTTGGCGCCCAGCCTGGTGCCAGGACGCAGACGCGCGAACGGACCACAATCTGCGCCCTCGCCCATCTCGGCACCTTCCAGATGGCTGTTGGCCTTGACGATGGCGCCCCTGCGCAGCACCGAGTCCTTGATCACGCAGTTCGGACCGATCTGTACGTCATCCTCGATCACCACCTTGCCTTCGAGGATCACGTTGATGTCGATGGTCACGTCGCGGCCAACGCTCACCTGCCCGCGTACATCGAAGCGATGCGGATCGCGCAGGGTCACACCCTGAGCCATCAGACGACGCGCCACACGCTGCTGGTAATGGCATTCGAGCTGGGCGAGCTGGATACGGTCGTTGGCGCCCAGCACCTCCATCTCATCGACGGCACGCTCGGTGGCCACAGTCAGGCCGTCGGCCACTGCCATGGCGATCACGTCAGTCAGGTAGTACTCGCCCTGGGCGTTGCTGTTGGACAGACGCCCCAGCCAGTCGGCCAGGCGCTTGCCCGGTACGGCGAGGATGCCGGTATTGCCCTCGCGGATCTGCCGCTGCGCTTCGCTGGCGTCCTTGTGCTCGACGATGGCCTGCACCACGCCATCTGCGTCACGCACGATGCGACCATAGCCGGTCGGATCGGCCAGCTCGACAGTGAGCAGGCCCAGCTGATCATCGCTGACCAGAGCCATCAGCCGCTGCAGGGTGGCCGTTTCGATCAGCGGCACGTCGCCATAGAGAATCAGCACGGTGTCGGCGCTAAGCTGCGGCAGGGCCTGGGCCACGGCGTGGCCGGTGCCGAGCTGCTCGGCCTGGATGACGAAATTCAGATCATCGGCGGCCAGGCGTTCACGCACCTTGTCGGCGCCATGGCCGATCACCACCTGGATGCTGCTCGGCTGCAGGCTGCGTGCAGTGTCGATGACATGCCCCAGCATGGGCTTGTCGGCGACCGGGTGCAGCACCTTGGGCAAAGCGGAACGCATGCGCGTGCCCTGGCCAGCGGCAAGAATGACGATATCCAGACTCATAGAAAGCTCCTTGCTGGGCAAGATTTGGCCGCGGCCAGACAGCCGCGCGAAGAAAACGCTAGTTTGCCAGAAACGCAAAGGGGCGACCTAAGTCGCCCCTTTGCGTGATACCGCGATACGCAATCAGCGGCTGCGGCCGCCGAACTTCTTGCGCATCTCTTCGATGGTGCGCAGCTGGGCAGCAGCCTCGGCCAGGCGTGCCGAAGCACTGCCGTAGTCGAACTCGGTGCCCTTCTCGCTCAGCGCCTTCTCGGCAGCCTTGCGCGCCTCGATGGCAGCGGCTTCATCCAGGTCGCCGGCACGAACGGCGGTGTCGGCAAGAACCTTCACCATGCTCGGCTGAACTTCCAGGAAGCCACCGGAGATGTAGAACACCTCCTCGGTGCCACCCTGCTTGATCACTCGCACCGGACCCGGCTTGAGATCGGTCAGCAGCGGGGTGTGGCCCGGCAGGATACCCAGATCACCCAGGTGACCGTGGGCGATGACCATTTCCACCAGCCCCGAGAACAGCTCTTCTTCCGCACTGACGATATCGCAGTGGACTGACATAGCCATAACAATGCCTCGGTTGAGAGGCCGGATTGGGCTACTGCCCGCTCCGGCCCGGACGCCCTCTGGAGGGCGCACCCGTTACTTACAGTTTCTTGGCTTTCTCGATGGCTTCGTCGATGCCGCCTACCATGTAGAACGCTTGTTCCGGCAGGTGGTCGTAGTCGCCTTTGAGAATGCCGCTGAAGCCGGCAATGGTGTCCTTCAGGGAAACGTACTTGCCCGGGGCACCGGTGAAGACTTCAGCCACGAAGAACGGCTGGGACAGGAAGCGCTGGATCTTACGAGCGCGCGCTACCAGCAGCTTGTCGTCTTCGGACAGTTCGTCCATACCCAGGATCGCGATGATGTCCTTCAGCTCCTTGTAGCGCTGCAGAACATACTGAACGCCACGAGCGGTCTCGTAGTGCTCCTGGCCGATCACGTTCGGGTCCAGCTGACGGCTAGTGGAGTCCAGCGGGTCAACGGCCGGGTAGATACCCAGGGAAGCGATGTCACGGGACAGTACGACGGTGGCGTCCAAGTGGGCGAAGGTGGTCGCCGGGCTCGGGTCGGTCAGGTCGTCCGCAGGTACGTATACCGCCTGGATCGAGGTGATCGAGCCTTTCTTGGTGGAGGTAATACGCTCCTGCAGAACGCCCATCTCCTCGGCCAGAGTCGGCTGGTAACCTACTGCCGACGGCATACGGCCGAGCAGTGCGGATACTTCGGTACCGGCGAGGGTGTAACGGTAGATGTTGTCGACGAACAGCAGAACGTCACGACCTTCGTCACGGAACTTCTCGGCCATGGTCAGGCCGGTCAGCGCGACGCGCAGACGGTTGCCTGGTGGCTCGTTCATCTGACCGTAGACCAGGGCTACCTTGTCGAGAACGTTGGAGTCCTTCATCTCGTGGTAGAAGTCGTTACCCTCACGAGTACGCTCACCCACACCGGCGAACACGGAATAACCGCTGTGCTCGATGGCGATGTTACGGATCAGTTCCATCATGTTCACGGTCTTGCCGACACCGGCACCACCGAACAGACCGACCTTACCACCCTTGGCGAACGGGCAGACCAGGTCGATAACCTTGATGCCGGTTTCCAGCAGCTCGTTGGAGCCAGCCTGCTCAGCATAGCTCGGCGCAGGGCGGTGGATTTCCCACTGCTCTTCTTCACCGATCGGGCCGGCTTCGTCGATAGGGTTGCCCAGCACGTCCATGATCCGGCCCAGGGTCGCTTTACCGACCGGTACGGAGATGGCCTTGCCAGTGCTGTTGACGTCCAGGCCACGCTTGAGGCCTTCGGTCGAACCCATCGCAATGGTACGTACCACACCGTCGCCCAGCTGCTGCTGAACTTCCAGGGTGGTTTCGGCGCCAACTACTTTCAGCGCTTCATAAACACTCGGCACCTTGTCACGCGGGAATTCCACGTCGATGACGGCGCCGATGATTTGAACGATACGTCCGCTACTCATCTTTGGTTCCTCTGAATATTTGAACCGTTCTTAAACCGCGGCAGCGCCGCCGACGATTTCCGAAATTTCCTGGGTGATCGCTGCCTGACGAGCCTTGTTGTAAACCAGCTGCAGGTCCTTGATGAGATCACCGGCGTTGTCGGTTGCGTTCTTCATCGCGATCATCCGCGCAGCCTGTTCGCACGCGCTGTTCTCGACCACGGACTGATAGACCTGCGACTCGATGTAGCGTACCAACAGCGCGTCCAGCAGTTGCTGGGCGTCCGGCTCGTACACGTAGTCCCACAGACCTTTCTGTACACCTTGCGCATCGCTTGCGGCCAGCGGCAGCAACTGCTGCACTTCCGGCTTCTGCGTCATGGTGTTGACGAACTTGTTCGACACCAGATACAGGCGGTCGATACGGCCTTCAGCGTAGGCATCCAGCACGACCTTGACGCTACCGATCAGGTCGTTGATGGACGGCTCTTCACCCAGCTTGCTGATGGCGGCAACCACGTTGCCCCCGTTGCTGCGGAAGAAGCTCGCGCCCTTGCTGCCCACCACGCAGAAATCGGCCTCGACCTTCTGGTCGCGCCATTCCTTGAGGCTTTTGAGCAGCGCCTTGAACAGGTTGATGTTCAAGCCACCACACAGACCACGATCCGAGGTCACCACGATATAACCGACGCGCTTTACATCACGCTCCACCATGAACGAGTGGCGGTATTCCGGGTTCGCCTTGGCCAGGTGACCAATCACCTGACGAATACGCTCAGCGTAGGGGCGACCGGCAGCCATGCGCTGTTGAGCCTTGCGCATTTTGCTGACCGCCACTTTTTCCATGGCGCTGGTGATCTTTTGCGTGCTTTTGATGCTCGCAATCTTGCTGCGAATCTCTTTTGCGCCTGCCATTTCACACCTTTTGGTTCAAGCAGGCGGGGGCCGAAACCCCCGCTGCGGTTACCAGGTTTGGGTGGCCTTGAACTTCTCGATACCGGCTTTCAGGCCAGCGTCGATTTCGTCGTTGAAGTCACCCTTCTCGTTGATCTTCGCCATCAGGTCGGCGTGATCACGCTTGAAGAAGGCGATCAGGGCCTGCTCGAAGCTGATGATCTTGGCGACTTCGACGTCCTGCAGGAAGCCACGCTCGGCTGCGTACAGGGACACCGACATTTCGGCAATGGACATCGGCGCATACTGCTTCTGCTTCATCAGCTCGGTTACGCGCTGACCATGCTCGAGCTGCTTGCGGGTGGCTTCGTCCAGGTCAGAAGCGAACTGGGCGAATGCTGCCAGTTCACGGTACTGAGCCAGAGCGGTACGGATACCACCGGAGAGCTTCTTGATGATCTTGGTCTGAGCCGCGCCACCTACACGGGATACCGAGATACCGGCGTTGACGGCCGGACGGATACCCGAGTTGAACATGGCCGATTCCAGGAAGATCTGACCGTCGGTGATCGAGATCACGTTGGTCGGAACGAACGCGGAAACGTCACCGGCCTGGGTTTCGATGATCGGCAGAGCGGTCAGGGAACCGGTCTTGCCCTTCACGGCGCCATTGGTGAACTTCTCGACATACTCTTCGGAAACGCGGGAAGCGCGCTCCAGCAGACGGCTGTGGAGATAGAACACGTCGCCCGGGTAGGCTTCACGGCCTGGCGGACGGCGCAGCAGCAGGGAGATCTGACGGTAGGCAACGGCCTGCTTGGACAGGTCGTCGTACACGATCAGGGCATCTTCGCCGCGGTCACGGAAGTATTCACCCATGGTGCAGCCGGCGTAAGGAGCCAGGAACTGCAGCGCAGCGGATTCGGAAGCCGAAGCTGCAACCACGATGGTGTTGGCCAGGGCGCCAGCTTCTTCCAGCTTGCGTACCACGTTGGCGATGGTCGATTGCTTCTGACCAATGGCGACGTAGACGCAACGGATGCCGCTGTCTTTCTGGTTGATGATGGCGTCGACGGCCAGAGCAGTCTTACCGATCTGACGGTCACCGATGATCAGCTCACGCTGGCCACGGCCTACCGGGATCATGGCATCGACCGACTTGTAACCGGTCTGCACCGGCTGGTCGACCGACTTACGCCAGATCACGCCCGGCGCAACCTTTTCAACGGCGTCAGTAGCGGCGGCGTTGATCGGGCCTTTGCCATCGATCGGGTTGCCCAGTGCGTCGACCACACGACCCAGCAGTTCCGGACCAACCGGAACTTCCAGGATGCGACCGGTGCACTTGGCGCTCATGCCTTCGGCGAGGGTCAGGTAACCACCCAGTACTACGGCACCTACGGAGTCTTGCTCCAGGTTCAGGGCCATGCCGTACACGCCACCAGGGAATTCGATCATCTCACCGTACATGACGTCGGCGAGGCCGTAGATGCGCACGATACCGTCGGAAACGCTGACGATGGTGCCTTCATTACGGGCTTGAGCGGATACATCAAGCGACTCAATGCGCTGCTTGATGATTTCGCTAATTTCGGAAGGATTCAATTGCTGCATGCCAGTTCCCTCAAATCAGGATTTCAACGCTTCGGCCAGCTTGTTCAGCTTGCCGCGGACCGAACCGTCGATGACCAGGTCACCTGCACGAATGACAACGCCGCCGATCAGGGCGGGATTGACCACGGGCGTGGGCTGGACGGTGCGATCGAGCCGCTTGGAAAGGGCGGCAGCCAGAGTTTGCAATTGCTCAGCACTGAGCTCGAAAGCCGACTCGACCTCGACATCGAGGGCGCGTTCGGCTTCAGCCTTCAGCACTGCGAATTGTTCGCGTACTACCGGCAACAGCGACAGTCGGTCGTTGCTGCCCAGCGAGCGCAGGAAGTTGCTGAACGAAGCGTCGATGTGACCGGCACAGAGCTGCGCCAGCACATTGACTTTCTGCTCATCGGTCAACGCCGGGTTGACCAACTGCTGAGCCATGGCCGGCGCTTGAACCGCAGCCGCGGACAGCGACAGCATGTTCAGCCAGGCATCGGCCTGCTGTGCAGCACTGGCAAACTCAAACGCAGCTTTCGCGTAGGGCCGAGCGAGCGTGTTGGTATTGATCATCGCGAGCCTCGCTTAGAGTTGAGAGGCCAGTTTTGCGACCAGATCGTTGTGCGCAGCGCCGTCCACGGAGGACTGCAGGATCTGCTCGGCGCCGGTGACAGCCAGAGCTGCTACCTGCGAACGCAGTTGATCCTTGGCACGGTTCACTTCCAGATCGATTTCGGCTTTGGCGCCAGCGATCAGCTTTTCACCTTCAGAGCGGGCCTGGGCCTTGGCTTCTTCGACGATTGCGTTGGCGGTCTTGTTCGCCCGATCGAGAATCTCGGCAGCTTGCTCTTTGGTTTCACGAAGCATCTGGGCAGCGCGTTCCTGGGCCAACTGCAGATCGCGCTCAGCGCGCCCGGCAGCATCCAGACCTTCTGCGATTTTCTTCTGGCGTTCCTGCATGGCCAGCGTCAGCGGCGGCCATACGAACTTCATGCAGAACCAGACGAAAATAGCGAAGGCAATCGTTTGACCGAACAGGGTCAGGTTAATGTTCACAGCGATTTACCTCGTGCTATCTCGTGTTCAGGGAAGAAAAGCCTGAAGAGGCAGCACTCATCATGCTGCCTCGAACTCAGGAACTCTTAACCCGCGACAACGAAGATCAGGTACATCGCGATACCAACACCGATCATCGGAACGGCGTCGAGCAGACCGGCCATCAGGAAGGTCTTGGTTTGCAGCTGCGGGCCCAGCTCAGGCTGGCGAGCGGTGGATTCCAGCAGCTTGCCGCCCAGCAGGGCGAAGCCGATACCGGTACCCAGGGCACCCAGACCGATCATGATGGCAGCGGCGATGTAGACGAGTTCCATAGTTAGCTCCAGAGTTTTTAGAGGTTAAGGTTACGAGTTAGGGGTTTTCGGGTTTTTCGATGTCGATCAGTGGTGATCTTCGTGCGCAGCACTCAGATAAACCACGGTCAACACCATGAAAATGAACGCCTGCAGCGGAATGACCAGGATGTGGAAGATAGCCCATGGCACGTTGAGACCCCACTGAACGTAGAAAGGCAGCAGCGCGATCAGGATAAACACCACTTCACCGGCATACATGTTGCCGAACAGACGCAGGGCCAGGCTCAGCGGCTTGGTCAGCAGGCCGATGATTTCCAGGAACAGGTTGAAAGGAATCAGCGCCCAGTGATTGAACGGGGTGAACGACAGTTCCTTGGTAAAGCCACCGATGCCCTTGACCTTGATGCTGTAGAAGATGATCAGCAGGAACACGCCCAGAGAGATACCGAAGGTACCGTTAGGGTCGGCGGTGGGGACGATCTTGAAGTACGGCAGGCCCATGGCATGCGCCAGGCCAGGAATGTAGTCGACCGGGATCCACTTCAGGCTGTTCATCAAGAACACCCAGACGAAGATGGTCAGGGCCAGCGGCGCAACCAGTGGGTTCTTGCCGTGGAAGGTGTCCTTGACGATGCCCTGGACGAACTCGATGCACATCTCGGCCATGTTCTGCAGGCCGGTCGGCACGCCGGTAACAGCGCGCTTGGCGGCGATGCGGAACAGGGTGATGAAGATCAGGCCCATGAACAGGGACCAGCCCAGAGTGTCCACATGGACAGCCCAGAAGCCCATCGCTTTCACCTCTTCCGGTGTCTGGGCAATGATCCAGCCCTTATCCGGATGAGAGCCGTAGACCAGGTTCTGCAGGTGATGCTGGATATATTCTGCTGGGGTATCAGCCATAAACGCCTCAAACGGTCCAATGCTTCAGAAAACTTTCATGAGTAGGGGAGCACAGGCTGCGGCCAGAAGGCCAAGCAGATAACCGATGAACAGCTGCATCGGTGCAAGTGGTTCAACCCCTACGAACGCCAGTGCAAACAGCACTGCCGTGATAATCCATTTACCCATTGCCCCGGCCCAGATCGACTGGACGATGGCTCGGGCCGAACGCGCGCCAAAGTAACGAAAGGCCTTGAATGCGAAATACGCGTTGGCCAGCAGGGCGATCAGCCCTCCCAGCAATGCCGAATAGGCCGCGACCCATCCGCCACTGAAGGCAAAAATCACTGCAATCACAGCCGTCACGATGGCCTGAAGAATCAGGATCGGAAAACCTGGCTGACGATGAAACGGGACCTTACTGGGGATGCCCATCGACCTCTCCCTGCAAGGCGCCGAAACTCGGCTCATAGCCGACAAAATTGCGCGGGGAGTATATGGTTCAGCCTGCGCCCGATCAACCGTGCTGTAGTAGGAGAGAAGTAGGACTACAGACTGAATTGTTTCAACGAATGTGCGCCAGTACACCCTGCAATTCGTCGAGGGAGTTGTAGCGAATCACCAACTGCCCTTTGCCCTTGCTTCCGTGCTTGATCTGTACGGGCGAGCCCAGACGCTCTGCGAGCTTCTGCTCCAGGCGACTGATGTCCGGGTCGGCCTTGGCTTTGGCCGGGGCTGGTTTGGCACTCAGCCATTGGCGCACCAGTGCCTCGGTCTGACGAACGGTCAGACCCCGTGCGACAACATGTCGCGCGGCTTCGACCTGCTGCTCGAGGGGCAAACCGAGCAGCGCACGGGCATGCCCCATCTCCAGATCGCCGTGGGAAAGCAGGGTCTTGATCTCGTCCGGCAGGGCGATCAGGCGCAGCAGGTTGGTGATGGTGACGCGGGATTTGCCCACGGCATCGGCGACCTGTTGCTGGGTCAGCTCGAATTCCTGCTGCAGACGCTGCAGGGCCACGGCTTCCTCGATGGGGTTGAGGTCTTCGCGCTGGATGTTCTCGATCAGCGCCATGGCGATGGCGGCTTCATCCGGCAGGTCGCGGACCATGGCCGGGATCTTGTCCTGACCGGCCAGCTGGCTGGCACGCCAGCGCCGCTCACCGGCGACGATCTCGAAGCGGCCACCACCGATGGGGCGCAGGACGATGGGCTGCATCACGCCCTGGGCACGAATGGAGGCGGCGAGCTCTTCCAGAGCGGTCTGGTCCATGTCACGACGCGGCTGGTACTTGCCACGCTGGATCAGCTCCAGGGGCACGTATTGCAGTTCACGGGTGTCGACCTGGGCGGCCTCTTCCTGCAGTGCATTGACGGTGGTGCCGCCGAGCAGTGCATCCAGACCTCGACCCAGACCTCGTTTCTTCGCAGCCATGCGGATGTTCCTTAAGCGGTAGCGGTTTTCGCGGCGGCGCGCTGACGGCGCACCAGCTCGCCGGCCAAGGCCAGATAGGCGATGGCACCACGGGATTGTTTGTCGTAGACCAGCGCCGGCATGCCGAAGCTCGGTGCTTCGGCCAGGCGTACGTTGCGCGGGATCACGACGTCATACAGCTTGTCACCGAAGTGCTGCTTGAGCTGAGCGGTGACGTCGTTGGTCAGGCTGATGCGCGGGTCGTACATGGTGCGCAGCAGACCTTCGATCTGCAGCTTGGGATTGAGCAGCTGGGCGATGCGCTGAATGCTGTTGACCAGATCGGACAGGCCCTCGAGCGCGTAGTACTCGCACTGCATGGGGATGATCACACCATCGGCAGCGACCAGGGCGTTGATGGTCAGCATGCTCAGCGACGGCGGGCAGTCGATGAGGATGTAGTCGTAGTTCTCGCGGATCGGCGCCAGGGCATAACGCAGGCGGCTCTCCTTCATCTTCATTTCCAGCAGGGCGACTTCGGCAGCGGTCAGATCGCGGTTGGCCGGCAGCAGCTGGTAGCCGCCGTGCTCGGAGAACTGCATGGCCTGGCTCAGGTCGCATTCGCCGATCAGCACGTCGTAGATCGAGTGCTCGAGGCCGTGCTTGTCGACACCGCTGCCCATGGTCGCGTTGCCCTGTGGGTCGAGGTCGATGAGCAGCACGCGGCGCTTGGTCGCCACCAGAGAAGCAGCCAGGTTGATGCACGTCGTGGTTTTGCCCACGCCGCCTTTCTGATTGGCGATCGCGAATACCTTGGCCATCTTCTTTCCCCTTAGACCGAGCGACGCAGTATCAACAGATGGCGTTGGCCTTGGCAACCGGGAACCCGCAACACGTGAGTGGCGCTGAGACGGAAGTCCGTCGGCAGGGCTTGCAATTCGTCATCCGGGTGCACGCCTTTCATCGCCAGCCACTGGGTGTCGACGCTACCGAGGTGGCGCGTCCAGTTGCTGAAGTCTTCCAAGCTGCTGAAAGCCCGCGAGCTGATGCCGTCGAAAGGCTGCTCGGGGCGATACGCTTCGACCCGGTTGTGGACAACCTCGAGGTTGGCGAGTTTCAGCTCCAGCTTCACCTGCACCAGAAACCGGGTCTTCTTGCCATTGGAATCGAGCAGGGTAAAACGCCGTTCGGGGAACATGATCGCCAGCGGAATGCCGGGCATGCCGCCACCGCTGCCGACGTCCAGCCAGTTATCGCCACGCTCGGCCACGAACGGCACCACCGACAGGCTGTCGAGCAGGTGGCGCGACACCATCTCGTCGGGATCGCGCACCGCGGTGAGGTTGTAAGCCTTGTTCCACTTGATCAGCAGGCCCAGGTAGGCGAGCAGTTGCTCCTGCTGCAGGGCGCTGAGCTCGATGCCCAGCTCGCGGGCACCCTGCAGCAGTTCTTCGGCGTGACGCTGAGTGACCGACATCAGGCGCTCTGCTCCAGCTTCTGCCCGGCGCTGCGTTTCTTCAGGTGAATCAGCAGCAGGGAAATCGCCGCCGGGGTGACCCCAGGGATACGTGAAGCCTGACCAAGCGTGGCCGGGCGGGTGCTGCCGAGCTTGAACTGGATTTCCTTGGACAGCCCGGAGATCGAGGCATAGTCCAGGTCATCCGGCAGCTTGGTGTCCTCGCTGGCCCGCAGCTTGGCGATCTCGTCCTGCTGGCGATCGATGTAGCCGGCGTACTTGGTCTTGATCTCGACCTGCTCGGCCACCTGGTTATCCACAACCGGCGCCCCGGTCAGCTCGACCAGGGTGGCGTAGTCGATCTCCGGGCGAGCCAGCAGGTTGAGCAGGTTGTACTCGTGGGTCAGCGGCGTGCCGAAACGCGCGGCGATGGCATCGCCCTGCGGCGTGCCCGGGCGCACCCAGGTGCTCTTCAGGCGCTGCTCTTCCTGCACGATGCCTTCACGCTTGGCCTCGAAGGCCGCCCAGCGCTCATCGTCGATCAGGCCCAGCTCGCGGCCTTTCTCGGTCAGGCGCAGGTCGGCGTTGTCCTCACGCAGGATCAGCCGGTACTCGGCACGCGAGGTGAACATGCGGTACGGCTCCTGGGTGCCCAGGGTGATCAGGTCGTCGACCAGCACGCCGATGTAGGCTTCGTCACGACGCGGGCACCAGGCCTCCTTGCCCTGCGCGCGCAGGGCAGCGTTGCAGCCCGCCAGCAGGCCCTGGGCGCCGGCTTCTTCATAGCCAGTGGTGCCGTTGATCTGGCCGGCGAAGAACAGGCCGGCGATGACCTTGGTTTCCAGGCTGTACTTCAGATCGCGCGGATCGAAGTAGTCGTACTCGATGGCGTAGCCCGGCCGCACGATATGCGCGTTCTCCATGCCACGGATGCTGCGCACGATCTCCAGCTGCACGTCGAACGGCAGCGAGGTGGAGATGCCATTGGGATACAGCTCATGGGTGGTCAGGCCTTCCGGCTCGATGAACACCTGGTGGCTGTCCTTGTCGGCGAAACGATGGATCTTGTCCTCGATCGACGGGCAGTAGCGCGGGCCAACGCCTTCGATCACCCCGGAGTACATCGGCGAGCGGTCGAGGTTGGCGGCGATGATCTCGTGAGTACGCGCGTTGGTATGGGTGATCCAGCAACTGATCTGCTTGGGCTGATGCTCACGCTTGCCGAGGAAGGACATCAGCGGCGTGGGTGTATCACCCGGCTGCTCGGTCATCACCGAGAAATCCACGGAACGACCGTCGATGCGTGGCGGCGTGCCGGTCTTCAGGCGACCGACGCGCAGTGGCAACTCACGCAGGCGATGCGCCAGAGCGATGGAGGGCGGATCACCAGCACGGCCACCGGAGTAGTTCTGCAGACCAATGTGGATAAGTCCGCCGAGGAAAGTGCCTGTGGTCAAAACCACGGAATCCGCGTGGAACCTGAGGCCCATCTGGGTGACCACACCCTTGACCTGAGCGTTTTCCACAATCAGGTCATCAGCAGCCTGTTGAAAAATCCACAGGTTGGCCTGGTTTTCCAGAATTTCGCGCACCGCGGCCTTGTACAGCACGCGGTCGGCCTGCGCGCGGGTCGCACGTACGGCTGGGCCTTTGCGGCTGTTGAGGATACGGAACTGGATACCGCCCTTGTCGGTAGCAATGGCCATGGCGCCGCCGAGGGCATCGATTTCCTTGACCAGGTGACTCTTGCCGATACCGCCAATGGCCGGGTTGCAGCTCATCTGGCCAAGGGTCTCGACATTGTGGGTGAGCAGCAGGGTCTTCACGCCCATGCGTGCTGCAGCCAGGGCTGCTTCGGTACCGGCATGACCGCCGCCGATCACGATCACGTCAAAACGGGAAGGGAAATCCACCACGCACCTCGTGCCTGTTGAGAAGGGGTCTGAAAGAAAGGCGGCAAGTATAGGGACTTCAGCCTGCTGAATGAAGCCTTCTGCACAAAAAATAGCCAGCTGGTTGGCTGCGTTGCTCTCTCCTTGAGCCTCTACCTCATGAAGCCCTCCTGGCGAAAAGTACGCTCAGGCTTATAAAGAATAGAAAAGAGAGAATTTTTATAAAGCTTGTTCTTTATGTTTATGTATAGAGCGATGCTTTTCTGTGGATAAAGCTCTACAAGCCTCGCTGCTAGTGGTGTACAGAGAATGATAAGCCTGTGTCATTCCTGCTCGGTTCCACTGAGGAAGCTGCTGAACCACTGTGGATGGAAGTGCAAGTTACCCACAGGGGTAGTTACGCCCAGCTTTGTCATAGGGTTATGGGCAGGGCTCAGGGGCTGTTTTCCACAGGGTTTATCTGGCTCTGAATAACTCAGTCAACGTGCGGCTGCAGCCTATTGATTGGTGATCCAACATGCTCATTTGGTGGCTAAATATGCCCGCCGCGAATCAAGACGACGCGCACCAGCTCGTAGCCCGGATGAAATCCGGGGAATGACAAGGAGGTGGAAGATTGGCGACGCGGCCGCCAGTGCTGTTTCGCGGATGAATCCGCTCCTACAGACGAGCTGTGGATAAAAGAGCGGTGCAGAGCGGCAGAGTGTGTGTTTTTACTTGCCGATACAGAAGCTGGAGAAGATGCGCCCCAGCAGATCGTCGCTGCTGAAGGCGCCAGTGATCTCACCCAGCGCTTGCTGGGCCATGCGTAGATCCTCGGCCAGCAGTTCACCCGCGCCCATCAGGGTAAGCTGGTTGCGGCCGTGCTCGAGGTGCTGCTGCGCCTGCAACAGCGCTTCGAGGTGGCGACGCCGCGCGCTGAAACCGCTTTCGGCGGTCTGTTGATAACCCATGCAGGCCTTCAGATGCTCGCGCAATAGATCGAGGCCGTCTGCTGATTTGGCCGACAGGCTCAGCGTGACATGGCCATCGGCACTGGTTTGCAGCGCGACCGCTTCGCCGGATAGATCGGCCTTGTTGCGGATCAGGGTGACCCGCGCCGGATCCGGGCGCTGCTCGAGAAACTCCGGCCACAGGGCGAAGGGGTCGGCTGCTTCGGGTGCAGTGGAGTCCACCATCAGTAGCACGCGATCAGCCTCGCCGATGGCTTTGAGCGCACGCTCCACGCCGATGCGCTCGACCTGGTCGTCTGTGTCGCGCAGGCCGGCGGTGTCGACCACGTGCAGGGGCATGCCGTCGATGTGGATATGTTCGCGCAGCACATCGCGGGTGGTGCCGGCGATATCGGTGACAATCGCTGCCTCTCGCCCGGCCAGTGCGTTGAGCAGGCTGGATTTGCCGGCATTGGGCCGGCCGGCGATGACCACGGTCATGCCGTCGCGCAGCAGAGCGCCCTGACCCGCTTCGCGCAGCACTGTGGATAAGCCTGTACGCACGCTGTCGAGCTGGTTCAACACATGGCCATCGGCGAGAAAGTCGATTTCTTCCTCGGGGAAGTCGATGGCGGCTTCGACGTAGATACGCAGCTGGATCAAAGACTCGGTCAGCGCATGCACACGCTTGGAGAACTCGCCCTGCAGCGAACGCAGGGCATTGCGCGCGGCCTGCTCGGAGCTGGCTTCGATCAGATCGGCGATGGCCTCGGCCTGAGCCAGGTCGAGTTTGTCATTGAGGAAGGCGCGCTCGCTGAACTCACCTGGGCGCGCCAGGCGTGCTCCCAACGCCATGCAGCGGCGCAGCAGCAGATCGAGCACTACCGGGCCACCATGGCCCTGCAGCTCCAGCACGTCTTCGCCGGTGAAGGAGTTGGGGCCGGGAAAGTAGATGGCCAGCCCTTCGTCCAGGGTCAGATCGCTATCGCCATAGAACGGCCCGTGATGAGCGAAGCGTGGTTTCAACTCGCGTCTGCAGATGGCCTGAGCCAACTGACCCGCAAGAGGACCGGATACCCGCACGATGCCCACCCCACCCCGACCCTGGGCGGTGGCGACGGCGGCGATGGTGTCTCGGGCGTGGTTCATGGCGGTTTACTCGATGCGTACGGCTGACTGTAGGAGCGAGGGGGGACGCCTGATTCTCTGCTCGCGAAACGCGCGATACAGAGATTCGCGAGCAGAGCCCGCTCCTACGACAAATGGTCGGATAGCAAAACGCCCCAATCATGGGGCGTTTGCTTGATGCTTGGAAGCCTTGGCGAATCAGGCGTTGGCCGGTTTCGCTGCCGCTTCGATCTTGCGCGTAATGTACCACTGCTGGGCGATGGACAGGCAGTTGTTGACCACCCAGTACAGCACCAGACCAGCCGGGAACCACAGGAAGAAGAAGGTGAAGATGATCGGCATCAGCTTCAGCACGCGGGCCTGCATGGGGTCCGGCGGCGTCGGGTTGAGCTGCTGCTGGATGAACATGGTCGCGCCCATGATGATCGGCAGGATGAAGAACGGATCCTTGATCGACAGGTCGGTGATCCAGAACATCCACGGGGCCTGACGCATTTCGACCGACTCCAGCAGCACCCAGTACAGGGCGAGGAATACCGGCATCTGCACCAGGATCGGCAGGCAGCCGCCCAGCGGGTTGATCTTCTCTTTCTTGTACAGCTCCATCATCGCCTGGGACATCTTCTGGCGATCGTCACCGTGCTGTTCTTTCAGCGCCTGCAGTTTCGGCGATACGGCACGCATGCGCGCCATCGAACGGTAGCTGGCAGCCGACAGCGGGAAGAAGATCAGCTTGATGATGATGGTCAGGACGATGATCGACCAACCCCAGTTGCCAAGCACACCGTGGATCACTTCCAGCAGCCAGAAGATCGGCTGTGCCAGGAACCACAGGAAGCCGTAGTCGACGGTCAGCTCGAGGCCCGGGGACAGGGTACCCAGGTGTTCCTGCAGCTTGGGACCGGCGTAGAGGATCGCGCCCGTCTCACCCTGCGCGCCGGCAGCGACCTGCACGGACGGGCCGGTGAAGCCGACGATGTAGTTGCCCTGGCTGTCCTTGCGGGTCTGTACCAGGTTGGTGCTGTCCTTGCTCGGCACCCAGGCGGTGACGAAGTAATGCTGCAGCCAGGCGACCCAGCCGCCCTGCACGGTTTCCTTGAAGGACTGCTTGTCGATGTCCTTCATCGACACCTTCTTGTACGGCTCGTCGGTAGTCCACAGCGCGGCGCCAAGGTAGGTGGCGGTGCCGGTAGCGGTGGTCGAGGACGGGTCGCCGCTGTTGTCGCGCTTGAGCTGGGCGAACAGGTTGCCGCTCCAGGCTTGCTCGCTCTGGTTGTCGATCAGGTAACGCACGTCGACCTGATAGGCGGACGGATCGATGCAGCCCGGCTTCTTCAGTTGCTGTTCACGCGCCGAGCATTGCGGATTGAGGCCGCGCTTGAAGCTGTAGCGCTTGGTGTAGTTGATGCCGTTCTCGCTGAACGTGAGGTCGACCACCAGGCTGTCCTGGCCTTCGGCCAGTTCGTAGCTCTGCTTCTCGCTGCTCCACAGAGAGCGACCGCTGGATTTGTCCGGAGCGTTCTGGCCGATCAGGCCGCTCTGCGCCAGGTAGGTGCGCTCGTTGCCGTTGTCGAACAACTGGAACGGAACGTCCGGGCGGTCCTGACGACGCGGGTACTGCGGCAGGCGCAGTTGCACGATATCGCCACCACGCGGGTCGATGGCCAGGTCCAGCACATCGGTCTTGACGCGAATCAGCTCGTCGCTGACAGCGGCGGTAGGCGCAACGGCAGCTGCAGTCGGCTCGGCCACGGCAGTGGGGATGTCGTCGCCGCCGGTGTTGGCGGTTGCAGCAGGGGTGTCGGGCAGGGCAGGCGTCGCAGCGGTCGAGGTACTAACCTCGGCTGGCAGGGCAGCCTGGCCATAGTCCTCGTTCCATTGCAGGACCATGAGGTAGGACACGACTGCCAGGGCGACGATCAGGATCGAACGTTGGATATCCATGATTATTCGGCCATCGAAGGGGAACGGGATGTTTTAACGGGTGGAACCGGATCGAAACCGCCGGCATTCCAGGGGTGGCAGCGACCGAGACGGCGTGCTGCCAGCCAGCCACCACGCAGGAAGCCATGTTGATCGATGGCTTCGTAGGCATAGCAGGAGCAGCTGGGATAGAAGCGACAATGACTGGCCATCAGCGGACTGATGGCGTAGCGATAAACCTGGATACAGGCTAGAGCCGCTTTACGCATGGGGATTGTCGCTTGTCCCGGGGGATAAGTCTGCGTCGCGACTGGGCCGGCTTCGGGCCAAGCGTTTCCAGAGTTTGCCGAACTGCTGAGCAAGTTCGCCATTCTCCAGATCACCTAGCCCTTTGCGGGCGACCACCACGATGTCCCAGCCTGTCAGGTTGTCCTGATTGAGGCGAAAGGACTCGCGGATTTGACGCTTGATGCGGTTGCGCTCGACGGCGAGCTTGACGCTCTTTTTGCCGATCACCAAACCTAGGCGGGGATGATCAAGCTGGTTATCGCGCGCTAGCAGCAGGACACTTTTGCCCGGAGCTTTACCGCTTGGGGAGTCGAAGACTGCCTTGAATTGCCGGGGAGTCAGCAGTCGCTTTTCCCGGCCGTAGCCTCGACTCACCACCTGTCTGGATCAATTAGACAGCAAGACGCTTGCGGCCCTTGGCGCGACGACGCGACAGGACGGCACGGCCGTTCTTGGTGGCCATACGGGCACGGAAACCGTGGGTGCGAGCGCGCTTGATGGTGCTGGGTTGGAAAGTGCGTTTCATGGTGCATTACCTGGGTGATCGACTAGGGTCGGTATGACCCCGGTTTTAAGAGACCGGCAATTCTAGAGAAAGCCGCGCGGTAGGTCAATTTCCAACCAACCTTATTCGCCAGATAGAAATAGAAAGAAGGAAAAGGGTTTAAAGCTCTTTTTCTATGTTTATGTTGATTGGTACCGCCAGCGTCTGTGGACAACCCTCTGATGGCAGCGCTCTGGTTGCTCATGTGGCGATGATAAGTCTGTCCAAAAGGCGTGGTTCCTCTGTGCGTGTCCTGCCTATAGCCTGAGGACAGAATGCCGTGTTACCCACAGCAGGGTTATCCGCCCGTTCATCCCCAGGCTTTTGCAGTAGATTATCGGGTGCTTATCCACAAGGCTCATGGTGCTGCTGATAAGTCTGATGAATGGAACTAAGGCTTTGATTTTACTTGGCCATCTAGCCTCTGCTGTGTGGATAACTCGGTCGTTGGCCGTTACAATGGCGGCTGTTTTTGCATCGCCGCCTGGATAGGGGATAGTCAGTGTCAGTGGAACTATGGCAGCAATGCGTCGAGCTTTTGCGCGACGAGTTGCCGGCCCAGCAATTCAACACCTGGATCCGTCCTCTGCAGGTCGAAGCCGAAGGCGACGAGCTGCGCGTGTATGCGCCGAATCGTTTCGTACTCGATTGGGTCAACGAGAAGTACCTGAGCCGTTTGCTCGAGTTGCTCGGTGAGCGCGCCGGCGGTCTGGTTCCTGCGCTTTCCTTATTAATAGGCAGCAAACGTGCAGCCACTGCCCGTGTCGCGCCAACGGCTCCTCTGCCTGCCGCTGCACGCGCCGCTCAGGTTCAGGTCGCTGCGGCAGTCAGCAAGCCGGTGCCGCCGCCTGCGCAGCAAGAGCCGTCGCGTGCCAGCTTCGACTCCATGGCCGGTTCCGCACCACAACCGCCAACCCCTGCCGTGGCGCCACGCACCGAACGTACCGTACAGGTCGAAGGCGGTCTCAAGCACACCAGCTACCTCAATCGCACGTTCACCTTCGATAACTTTGTCGAGGGTAAGTCGAACCAGTTGGCGCGCGCTGCCGCCTGGCAGGTGGCGGACAACCCCAAGCACGGTTACAACCCGCTGTTCCTTTATGGCGGCGTCGGCTTGGGCAAGACGCACCTGATGCATGCTGTGGGTAACCACCTGCTGGCGAAGAACCCCAACGCCAAGGTGGTCTACCTGCACTCCGAGCGCTTCGTCGCCGATATGGTCAAGGCGTTGCAGCTCAATGCGATCAACGAATTCAAACGCTTCTACCGTTCGGTCGATGCGCTGCTGATCGACGACATCCAGTTTTTCGCCAAGAAGGAGCGCTCCCAGGAGGAGTTCTTCCACACCTTCAACGCGCTGCTCGAAGGTGGTCAGCAGGTGATTCTCACCAGCGACCGCTACCCGAAAGAGATCGAAGGCCTGGAAGAGCGCCTGAAGTCGCGCTTCGGCTGGGGCCTGACCGTGGCGGTCGAGCCGCCCGAGCTGGAAACCCGCGTGGCGATCTTGATGAAGAAGGCTGACCAGGCCAAGGTCGATCTGCCGCACGATGCCGCGTTCTTCATCGCCCAGCGCATTCGCTCCAACGTACGGGAGCTGGAAGGCGCGCTGAAACGTGTGATCGCCCATTCGCACTTCATGGGGCGCGACATCACCATCGAGCTGATCCGCGAGTCGCTCAAGGATCTACTGGCCCTGCAGGACAAGCTGGTCAGCATCGATAATATTCAGCGCACCACCGCTGAGTACTACAAGATCAAGATCACCGATCTGCTTTCCAAGCGCCGTTCGCGCTCGATCGCCCGGCCACGTCAGGTGGCCATGGCATTGTCGAAGGAACTGACCAATCACAGCCTGCCGGAAATCGGTGTGGCCTTCGGCGGCCGCGATCACACCACGGTGTTGCACGCATGCCGTAAGATTGCTGAACTTAGGGGATCCGACGCGGACATCCGCGAGGACTACAAGAACCTGCTGCGCACCCTGACAACCTGATCAAATCAATGCAGCTCCACGAGGCAAGGGACTAGACCATGCATTTCACTATTCAACGCGAAGCCCTGTTGAAACCCCTGCAACTGGTCGCCGGTGTCGTGGAACGACGCCAGACGCTGCCGGTATTGTCCAACGTGCTGCTGGTGGTCGAAGGCCAGCAGCTGTCGCTTACCGGTACCGACCTGGAGGTCGAACTGGTTGGCCGCGTCACACTCGAAGATGCCGCCGAACCCGGTGAGATCACCGTGCCGGCGCGCAAGCTGATGGACATCTGCAAAAGCCTGCCCAGCGACGCGCTGATCGACATTCGCGTCGATGACCAGAAGTTGCTGGTCAAGGCCGGACGCAGCCGTTTCAGCCTGTCGACTCTGCCGGCCAACGACTTCCCCACCGTCGAGGAAGGTCCGGGTTCGCTGACCTTCAACCTGCCGCAAGCCAAGCTGCGCCGTCTGATCGAACGCACCAGCTTCGCCATGGCCCAGCAGGATGTTCGCTACTACCTCAACGGCATGCTTCTGGAAGTACAGAGTGGCCTGCTGCGCGCCGTCGCCACCGACGGTCACCGTCTGGCGATGTGCTCGATGGAAGCGATCATCCAGCAGGAAGGCAAGCATCAGGTCATCGTGCCGCGCAAAGGTATTCTCGAACTGGCTCGTCTGCTCACCGAGCAGGACGCTGAAGTCGCCATTGTTCTCGGTCAGCACCACATCCGCGCCAATACCGGCGAGTTTACCTTCACCTCGAAACTGGTGGACGGCAAGTTCCCGGATTACGAGCGCGTGCTGCCGCGTGGTGGCGACAAGCTGGTGCTGGCGGATCGTCAGGGCCTGCGCGAAGCCTTCAGCCGCACCGCGATTCTGTCCAACGAGAAATACCGTGGTATTCGCCTGACCCTGGCTGCCGGTCTGCTGAAGATTCAAGCCAACAACCCGGAGCAGGAAGAGGCCGAGGAAGAGATCGTGGTCGACTACAATGGCAGCGGCCTGGAGATCGGTTTCAACGTCAGCTATCTGCTGGATGTGTTGGGCGTGATGGGTACCGAGCAGGTGCGCCTGATCCTTTCTGACTCCAACAGCAGTGCCCTGCTGCAGGAAGCCGATAACGACGATTCTGCCTACGTTGTCATGCCGATGCGTCTTTAATGTCCCTAAGCCGTATCACGGTCACCGCGGTGCGTAACCTGCACCCGGTGACCCTCTCCCCCTCCTCCCGCATCAACATCCTTCACGGCGCCAACGGCAGCGGCAAGACCAGCGTGCTCGAGGCGATCCATCTGCTCGGCCTCGCCCGCTCCTTCCGCAGCACACGTCTACAGCCTGTCATCCATTACGAACAACCCGCCTGCACTATTTTCGGTCAGGTGCAGTTGGCCGAAGGCGGCTCCAGCAATCTGGGCATTTCTCGTGATCGACAGGGCGAGCTGCAGATTCGTATCGATGGGCAGAACGCGCGTAGCGCTGCGCAGCTTGCCGATCTGTTGCCGTTGCAGCTGATCAACCCGGACAGCTTTCGCTTGCTGGAGGGTGCTCCGAAGATTCGCCGACAGTTCCTGGACTGGGGTGTGTTCCACGTGGAACATCGCTTTCTGGGCGCCTGGCAGCGTCTGCAGAAAGCCCTGCGGCAGCGGAACTCATGGCTGCGCCATGGTACACTTGACGGTGCTTCGCAGGCCGCATGGGACCGCGAATTGTGCAGTGCGAGCGAGGAAATCGATACCTACCGACGTGCCTACATTCAGGCGCTGAAACCGGTGTTCGAACGGACCCTCGCCGAGCTGCTGGAGTTGCAAGGGCTGACCCTGAGTTACTACCGCGGTTGGGACAAGGATCGAGAGCTGAGCGAAGTGCTCGCCACATCCCTCCTCCGTGACCAGCAACTCGGGCATACCCAGGCCGGACCGCAGCGCGCTGATTTGCGTTTGCGACTGGCGGGGCACAACGCGGCAGAGATTCTGTCGCGAGGACAACAGAAACTGGTGGTGTGCGCTTTGCGCATCGCCCAGGGCCACTTGGTCAACGAAGCCAAGCGTGGCCAGTGTATCTATCTGGTGGACGACCTACCGTCGGAGCTGGATGAACAGCATCGTCAGGCATTGTGCCGGTTGCTGGAAGATTTGCGCTGCCAGGTGTTCATCACCTGTGTAGATCATGAATTGTTGAGGGAAGGCTGGCAGACGGATACGCCGGTTGCCATGTTCCACGTGGAACATGGCCGTATCACCCAGACCCAAGACCATCGGGAGTGAAGGCATGAGCGAGAACCAAACGTACGACTCCTCCAGCATTAAGGTGCTGAAAGGACTGGACGCCGTACGCAAACGTCCCGGGATGTACATCGGTGACACTGACGATGGTAGTGGTCTGCACCACATGGTGTTCGAGGTGGTCGACAACTCGATCGACGAAGCGCTGGCTGGTTACTGCAGTGAAATTACCATCACCATCCACCCGGACGAGTCGATCAGCGTACGTGACAACGGCCGTGGTATTCCGGTCGATATGCACAAGGAAGAAGGCGTTTCGGCGGCCGAGGTCATCATGACCGTGCTGCACGCCGGCGGTAAGTTCGACGACAACAGCTACAAGGTATCCGGCGGCCTGCACGGCGTGGGTGTCTCGGTAGTGAACGCCCTCTCCAAGGAGCTGGTGCTGACCATTCGCCGTAGCGGCAAGATCTGGGAACAGACCTACGTGCATGGCGTACCACAAGCGCCTCTGGCCGCTGTCGGCGATACCGACGGTACCGGCACGCAGATCCACTTCAAACCGTCCGAAGAGACCTTCGCCAACATCCACTTCAGCTGGGATATCCTGGCCAAGCGTCTGCGCGAACTGTCCTTCCTCAACTCCGGCGTGGGCATCCTGCTGCGCGACGAGCGCACCGGCAAGGAAGAGTTGTTCAAGTACGAGGGTGGCCTGAAAGCCTTCGTTGAGTACCTGAACACCAACAAGACCGTGGTCAACCAGGTGTTCCACTTCAATATCCAGCGCGAAGAAGACGGCGTTGGTGTCGAAGTCGCCCTGCAGTGGAACGACAGCTTCAACGAGAACCTGCTCTGCTTCACTAACAACATTCCGCAGCGCGACGGTGGTACTCACCTGGCGGGCTTCCGCTCTGCCCTCACCCGCCACCTGAACAACTACATCGAGTCCGAAGGGCTGGCGAAGAAGTTCAAGGTATCCACCACCGGTGACGATGCCCGCGAAGGCCTGACTGCGATCATCTCGGTCAAGGTGCCGGATCCTAAGTTCAGCTCGCAGACCAAGGACAAGCTGGTATCGAGCGAGGTGAAAACCGCGGTCGAACAGGAAATGGGCAAGTACTTCTCCGACTTCCTGTTGGAGAACCCCAACGAAGCCAAGGCCGTGGTCGGCAAGATGATCGATGCCGCTCGTGCCCGTGAGGCGGCTCGTAAAGCGCGTGAAATGACCCGCCGTAAAGGTGCGCTGGACATCGCCGGCCTGCCCGGCAAGCTGGCCGACTGTCAGGAAAAAGACCCGGCGCTGTCCGAACTCTACATCGTGGAGGGTGACTCCGCGGGCGGTTCTGCCAAGCAGGGCCGTAACCGCAAGACCCAGGCGATCCTGCCGCTCAAGGGCAAGATCCTCAACGTCGAACGCGCGCGTTTCGATCGCATGATTTCCTCGCAGGAAGTCGGCACGCTGATCACTGCACTCGGCTGCGGCATTGGCCGTGATGAGTACAACATCGACAAGCTGCGCTACCACAACATCATCATCATGACCGATGCTGACGTCGACGGTTCGCACATCCGTACCCTGCTGCTGACCTTCTTCTTCCGCCAGCTGCCGGAGCTGGTCGAGCGTGGCTACATCTATATCGCTCAGCCGCCGCTGTACAAGGTGAAGAAAGGCAAGCAGGAGCAGTACATCAAGGACGACGAGGCCATGGATGAATACATGACCCAGTCGGCCCTGGAAGACGCCAGCCTGCACGTCAACGAGAACGCCCCAGGTCTTTCTGGCAGCGCGTTGGAGAAGCTGGTAGGCGATTACCGTGGCGTGATGAAGACCCTGGATCGCCTGTCGCGTGTCTATTCCAAGGACATCACCGAGCACTTCGTCTATCTGCCGCGTATTTCGGTAGAGCAGCTCGCAGACCAGGCCTTCATGCAGAACTGGCTGGAAGGCTTTGCCGCACGTCTGAAGACGACCGAGAAGTCTGGTCAGACCTATAGCGCCAGCCTGCGCGAAGACCACGAGCGCCACCTGTGGCTGCCGGAAGTTGAAGTCAGATCCCACGGTCTGTCCAGCTACACCACCTTCAACCGCGACTTCTTCGCCAGCAACGATTACAAGACTGTCACCACCCTGGGTGATCAGTTGAACAACCTGCTGGAAGAAGGCGCCTACGTGCAGCGTGGCGAGCGCAAGAAGCCGGTCAGCACCTTCAAGGAAGCGCTGGACTGGCTGATGCACGAAAGCACCAAGCGCCACAGCGTGCAGCGATACAAAGGTCTCGGTGAGATGAACCCGGATCAGCTGTGGGAAACCACCATGGACCCGGAAGTGCGCCGCATGCTCAAGGTGACGATCGAAGACGCCATCGCGGCCGACCAGATCTTCAACACCCTGATGGGCGACGCCGTGGAGCCGCGCCGCGACTTCATCGAGTCCAACGCCCTGGCGGTGTCGAACCTGGACTTCTGATGCCCGCTTTGTTCATCTGCCAACTGAACCACCGTTGGTAGTCATGAATTAAAAAGCCCCTGCCGATTCGCATCGGCAGGGGCTTTTTATTTGAACGGATGACCGTGCCTTACGCTTGTACAGGTCACGAAACTACTTGGCTGACCACCCGCTTTGCCGAGCCCTGATGAGGCTAGCGCTGGCGTTCTTTCTTGTAGCGCTTGCGCCACGCCGCGTGCTGACCGCGTACTTCCACCATGGCTGTCAGCATGGCGCGGTAGCGCTTGCTGTTGAGCGTCAGCAAGGTAGCCAATGACAGCAGCAGACCGATGGAATACAGCAGATCAGGTGCGCGTCTGCCCCAGTGGCCGATGACCACCAGTACGCAGGCCACCATGGCTGCCACGATCAGCCATACCGCCCAGGGACGGCCGCGAATGACCAGAAGGTTGGCGCCGCACAGGTAGAGCGATATTCCCATGCTACCCAGCATCATGTAGATGCCATAGTCATCCAGGCTGGGCGGATAGACCTCGAGCAGAAGGATCTGGCTGATGGCCAGAGAGAACAGTGCCAGGAAGAAAGCGCAGATGAATATCGGGAAATGTCGACGCAGTATCGTGAGGAAATCGAGTCCCTGGTTCACTCTGCTAGCTCCTTGTTAAGACCGATAAAGGTGATCGACAGCAGAGTGCTTCACCATGAGAAATGGAGCCTTTGCTGATTCGAATGCCGATGACATCGCGGCCGTGATCAACGAGCTCAATCAGATGTCGACCGCTTTAGCAGCTCAACCAAGCGATGCTTGGCCCTTTCGCAGGTTCCCGCTACCGTCGTTTTCTATTGTTCTGACGCCACGTCGCGCGCTGACCGCGTACTTCCACCATGGCTGTCAGCATGGTGCGGTAGCGCTTGCTGTTGAGCGTCAGCAAGGTAGCCAACGACAGCAGCAGACCGATGGAATACAGCAGGTCAGGTGCGCGTCTGCCCCAGTGACCGATGATCACGAGGACGCAGGCCACCATGGCTGCGACGATCAGCCATACCGCCCAGGGGCGACCGCGAATGACCAGAAAGTTGGCAGCGCACAGGTAAACCGACATGCCGAGGTTGGCCAGGACCATATAGGCGCTGTAGTCTCCCCGGGCAGGCGGATACAGTTCGAGCAGCAGGTAAAGGCTTATCGCCAAGGCAAAAAGGGCAAGATAAAAGGCGCCGATGAATATCGGAAAATGTCGCCGCAATATCGTCAGGAAATCCAAACCCTGTTTCACTCACCTATCTCCTCGTAAAGTCCAATGGCGTAGGTCTGCACCATGTTGCTGCCGAGCAGGCCGATGCCGACGCTCAGTGCATCTCTGATGTTGATCGCCAGCGATGAAGAGATTTCACTGGTGGTGAACCGCTTTGGAAGCTCGCCGCTGCGTTGCAGGGCCTTGCGCAATGCTGGTGTCAGCGCCGGATTGCGGTTTTCCAGGATTTCGCTGGTCAAGCGCCTACGCTCCTGACGGCTCAGCCCTCTGAGGCTCTGATGCCAGCTACGCCCGGTCATGGCCCGGCGCATGTTCATCACGCGCACGATGGTTGCCCCTGTTGCGCCAACGCCGGCCAGGGAAACGACATCCAGGGCTCTGGACATGTTCTGGTACCACTCTTCGCTGTCCAGTTCGTCGTTGCGTGTGGGGTCGTTGATTTCGTTGATGACGCGCATGGTACCGATACCGCACTGCGCGGTTCCTGCCGCTGCTGCGCTTACGCCGATAGCCGTGATCACCAGACTCGCCCCACCGGTGAACGGCACGATGGCCGTGCCGCCGATGATCGCGATCCAGCCCAGCACCGCGCCGGCACAGGCCAGGCTGGTGTTGACGCTCTCGGCCACCAGCCGCGATTCGCGCGGGTTGGACTGCACCTGTTGGACGAATTGCTGCGGCGAGACATTGCGCTGGGCTTCACGAATGATGATGCGCTTGGGCCTGATACTGCAGATCGGGGTGAACTCGCGCAGGGTCACCACGTTGAAATTGGCATCGATGTACACCACCCCTGCGCCGGAGATAGCAGGGTCGGCATCGATGGCTGTGTAGAGTTTGCGCAGGTCGATCATGGCTTCGATGCGCTGCCGCGCCATGATCTGTGAAGGGGTGTTTCTCAACCCGATCAGGTAGTCGGACATTTGCCCTCCTTGGTAAAAACTCCGATAACCGCTAGTCCGCCCGGAAAGGGCGGACCAGCGGAGCGTGCGGTCAGTCAATCATCCGCAAGGACTCAGACGTTCGGGCAGGGAATCGGTGCCCAGTCGCCCATGTCCGGGTTGCTGCACATGTTGTTGATCTGGTTGGTGCCTGCTACAGCCACCTGCTGGCTCTTGGTCTGCTTGGCTTCGGCCTGTTGCAGAACGCGTTCGGTACTGACGGCTTCGGTGGGAACCTTGGTCTGCTTGACCGGCTTGTTGGCAGGAGCCTTGGCGACGGTGGTCACTTCGGCGCGCTCGACGCCGACGTTCTTCAGGTCAGCCTCGTAGGCCTGGGTGTAGTTGCTCAGGTTCTCACCGGCCTTGCCGTTGACGGCGGTGATCAGGTTGTTGGACTCGTTCAGGCCGGCAATGATTTCGGCCAGGCGCTTGCGCCCTTCTGCATCGTTGATCGCACCGGATTTACGCTGCTCCAGCAGGTTGGTGAACTCCTTCTGGTAGCAGCTCTGCGAAGCTTCGGCGTAGGCGATGCTGCGGTCGAAGGTGCTGGCACTGGCATTGATGTCGGTGGAGTAGGAGCCGATGCGCTGACGGTCGTCGCTGATCTGCTGCTGCTTGGACGTGTAGTAGGCCGCTGCGCCGCCGACCAGGGCCCCACCGGCGGCGCCGATGGCCGCGTTGCGTGTGCGATCTTCCTTGTCGGCGGTCAACGCGCCGGTGAGGGCGCCGCCGACCGCACCGAGCATGGCGCCGGTAGCTACCGAGCGAGTCATGTTGGAGTCGGTATCACGCAGGTGCTGAACGGGTTGGTAGCAACTTGGGTAATAGGTGACCTCGGTGGTTTTACCGACACGGTTGACGGCGGAGGTGGAGCAGCCGCTGATCAGTACGGTCATCGAGGTAAAACCGATAGCGGCGAGTGTCAGAACGCGGCTACGAGGTTGCGAGGTCAGGTTCGTTTTGGATGGACGCATAGCTAGGCTCTCTCTGCTGGTGGTGGATTGATGTTCGTGAATGGCTGGCGTGCTCACGGCTGCGCCACCGCTTGCGTTTCCAGCAACTGTTTGAGGATTTCCGCTGGATCGGCGCGTTGTTGAGTGCGGTACAGCGCGACGTGATTGACGAACAAGGTGGCGCGGTTGACCAGGCTGTTGCCGATCACCGGCTTGCGCGCGAGCTCTTCCTTGATGCGCTGGAACTGCGCCTGGATCACCGCGTTGGTGTAACGGGTGCCGCTGGCCATGTTGTCGATGTAGATGGCCACAGCGCCGTTGAGCGCCTTGGTGCCGTTCTCGATGGCGCCAGCGAATATCTGCGCCGAAGCAGCATCATTGTTCTGCTGCGCCTGGCGTTGGCTCTGACGCAGGTTGGTCAGGCGGATGTTGTAGTTGTTGATGGTCTCCGCCACCAGGGCGGCAGACTGGATCAGGTTGCCAGCGGCCTCCTCGCGCTGGCGGGCGATCAGCGAGACGTTGCGCTTGAGCTCTTCGTTGACCAGCCCGAGCTCGGCCTGCAGGCGCGGATCGGTGGCGCTGGCGATGATGCTGTCCAGGCGTTGGGTCGGGTCATCGGCAGCGTCGATATCATCGGTCAGCCCGGCCAGGCGCCCCTGTTTCTGCCATTGGGCGAACAGCTCGTCGTAGCGCGAGCGCGGGGCGGACAAGGCGCCGATTGCCACACGAAAGCCGGTGGTCTCGTTACGCTGCTCGCTGCCATCCGCACCGAACAGCGGGTACTCGCGGCGCATGCCGGTAAACAGCGTGCCCTCGCCCTCCAGGTAGTTGCCACCCTTGACCACGAAGCCGCCATAGGTGCCCTGGCGGCGCCCGGCACTGACCAGCTGGAAGGACTCCTGAACCATCTCGGCAGCGTTGCCGATCACGTCGAACAGCCCCAGCGGGTTGGCCTGCTTGGTGCCGATCGGCATCAGGCGAGGCGCCTGACCAGTACCGCCGGCCACCTGGTTGAACACGGCCCAGTTAGCCAACGGGCCGTCATCGTCACTGCCCTCGATCGGGCGTGGGAACAGCCGCGCTTCCAGCTCCTGACGACTGACTTGCGAGCCGCCCCGGGCGGCGAACTCCCATTCCACTTCGGTGGGCAGACGGACGAACGCGGCGCCGCCCTCTTCCCCTTTGCTGCCTCTGCCGCTCACGGGGAGCAGATCACGGTGATTGGCCAGCAGCCAGGCGCTGTAGACCGCAGCAAAACGCTCGGCCTCGAAACGCGACAGCTTGACCTGCGGCAGCCGCCCTGCCGCGCTGGTGACCGGCGCACAGTCCGGCGCCGTTTCACCGCTGGCCAGTGCCTGAGCCTGGGTCATGACCTGAGCGTACTGACGGGCAGTGACCTCGTACTTGCCGATGAAATACATCATCGGTTTCAGCGGGCTGCCGGCGTCGATCTTGGGCAGGCGTTCGGCGATCTGCTTCTGCCACTGCGGCGCCAGGTCCTGCAGGCTGAACTGGCCATTGATGAAGTCGCGGCGATAGCCGGAGATGAAGGATTGCTTGTAGCCGGCCTCCCCTTCGCTGAACGGATAACCCAGGCTGACCTCGCGGTCATCCAGGCTGCCCTCGGTGAGGACATAGACATGGCGGAAGAGCATTTCGCCGCCACAGGGCAGCGGCAGGCTGACGTCGCCCGGCAAGGGTTTGGGGTTGTCCAGTCTGGCCAATTGTTCTGCATCGAGTTCGCGTGGCGCCTCGGCCTCGGACTGCGCAGGTGTGGCGGGAGTGCTGGCCGCTGGTGGCTCATCGGCTGGTGAGCAGGCCGCCAGCGCGAGCGTGGCGAGTATCAGGGCAGAGGGAGCGAAACGACTGTCAGACATCACGAATTCCTTGAGAGGCGTCGATCCGGGCCACGCGCCGGCCGCCCAGCGCAGCGGCAAGGGCGCTGGCCAGCAGAACGGCAGCAAGGGCCACCAGGTAGTGCTCGGGCAGCAGACGACTGGCGTGATCGCCCGGCGCCTGCACGAAAAGGTGGTTGATCCCGCCCTCTGCCAGTCGGTACAGCAGGGCTGACAGAACACTGGCGAACAGGCCGCTGTACAGCGCCTGGATGATCAGAAACAGCAGCAACGCGCCGCTGCCGAAGCCCAGCAGGCGTAGCACCGCCAGCTCACGTTGCTTGCGCTCGACGGCGGCCAGGGCGCCAGCACTGGTGGCCGCCACGGCGCCGCCCAGAGCCAGGGTGGTGATCAGCCAGAACAACAGATCGAGGTTGCGGCTCAGTGCCTGCACCTGGGCGATCTGCGCTGCCTGCGTAACGACCTGCACCTGCTGCGCGGCCAGGTACTGGCGCAGCGGCTCGACGTCATCCAGCGCGCGCGCGTACAGACGAAACCCCGGATAGACGCGCGGCGCCTGTGTCACCGTCGCGCCCGGCCAGCCCAGTGCAGCCACCGCCAGGCCGTCGCGGTAATCCTCGACGGCCTCCAGCAGCGCCGCCTGTGCGAACAGCGCGTCGCGCTCGAAGGCCGCCAGCGGCAGTACTGCCAGCACCTGCAGGGTGGTCTGCTGCCACTGCAGCACACTGCCATGCTGGCGGCCGAAGCGTGCCTGCAACGGGCTACCTGGGGTGATCCCCAGCTTCTCGGCAGCGCTATGGCTGAGCACCACCTGCTGCAGCGTCTGCGGCATCGGCAGGCCCTGTAACAAGGGATCGCCGACCGCCGTCGGCAGCATCTCGACATTCACCCGGGGCTCGCCTGGCGCCACCTGCAACTCGCTGGTGGCGGCGATCTGTCGGGTACGGGGGATGGCGAAGGCGACATCTTCGCGTTGGCCAAGAGCTTCGATGAAGTCTGCCTGCAGGCGCGTGCCGCCCAGCGGGATGATCTCGCGTACCGCAGGATCGCGTTGCAGGCGTTCGGTGAGGCTGCCGACCAGGCCATGCTTGAGGCCGAACAGCACCAGCAGCGGTGCGATCACCGCCACCAGGGCCAGCACGCTGCACGCCGACAGACGCGCCTCGCGACGGTAGTCCTGCCAGGCCAGGCCGGCGATCAGCCGCGGGCGCATCAGGCGGCCTGCTCCAGATGGGCGCTGACACCGCCGTCGGCGTCACGCCGGCAGCTCATGCGCAGAATGGTCAGGCCGGCGCGTTGTGCCAGCGCCTCGTCGTGAGTCGCCACCACGCAGGTCGCACCGGTCGCCTCGGCCTGAGCGAGCAGCAGCTGCATGACCCGCTCGGCATTGAGCGGGTCCAGCGCCGCAGTGGGTTCGTCGGCCAGCAGCAACTGCGGCCCGTGAGCCAGGGCACGGGCACAGCTGACGCGCTGGCGCTGACCGATCGACAACTGCGCGGGGTATTTATCCAGCTGCTCCTGCACATCCAGCGCCTGTGCCAGACGCAGTACCTGACCGCCGTCTGCCATGCCGAGCAATTGCCGGGGCAGCGCGATATTGCCGCGCACGTCGAGGAAGCCGAGCAGCCCGCCCGCCTGCAGCACGTAACCCAGATATTGGCTGCGCAGCTGGGCCAGCTGGTTCTGCCGACCCTGTCGCCACAATCCGGCGATATCGCTGACAGTACCGGTCAGCTCCAGGTCGAAGGTCTCGGCCGCGTCCGGTGCCAGCACCAGGGCCAACAGATCGAGCAAGGTGCTCTTGCCGCAGCCGCTGGGGCCCACCAGTGCCACCTGCGCGCCGGCCTCCAGCTGCAACTGCTCGATGGCCAGGCTGTAGCGCTGTGCGCCCTGGCCGCGTTGCTTGAGGACCTGCTGCAGGCGAATCATCATGGCAGCGTCGACAGCGGTACACGGTACAGGGCGTCGCCCGGCTCGGCATTGCCGAAGCGCACCCAGTTGGCCATGTCGTTGTGGAAGGTTTCGTAGAGACGAATCTTCGACTCCAGCTCGTCGATGAAGTCCTCCTGCTCGGCCACCGACAGCGACAGCCAGAGGTCCTGGCTCATGCTCAGCGCCTTGCTGCGATACGGCAGACCGTCGAGGTACTCGCCGAGCACGCCGCTTTGCGCCAGGTTGGCGCCCTGGCGCAGCGCCGCTGGGTCACGACTCATGTAGGCACTGGCGCTGGCGATCTCGCTGAAGAAGTCGGCGGGTGAGGTCTTGGTCTTGCGCGCGGCGTCGACGATCAGCTTGAGCGACTGCTGCAGGTCGTTGAGCTGCAGCTTGGTCAGCATCACGCAGACCTGCAGCGTCGGCAGGTTCGGGTTGCTCAGGTCGCGATCTGCGGTCCAGGCGCTGACCAGTTGCGGCGCCTGACTGGCGCTGCGGCGGCCGAGGAAATCCATGTGCATGGCATAGCCGATGGCCTGCGACTTGGTCGCCAGGGTGGTGCCACCGGACAGCTGTGGGGGCACTGGCGCCTGCTGCGCGCGAACCTGCTGCGCCAGTTCGGCGAAGGTCGAGCCGATCTCGCGCACGCGCTCGCCAAAGGCCTGGACATCGCCGCCCGGCACCGAGACATAGAGGTCGCCGATCTGCGGGTTGCTGTCGGCCGTCAGCACCCGATACTGCTGCTCGGCCGAGGCATGGTTGGCCTTGCCGGCCGGGGTGCGCAGGTGCAGGGCGAAGATCTTGATCTGCTTGCTCAGTGCCGCCTGACGCACCTCGGCCTCGTTCATCAAGGTGCTGCTGAAGGGGTCGTTCTTGCGCAGTGCGCCGGCATCGCTGACCAGCAGGATCAGGCGGCCGCCATAGCTCGACCAGTCCATGCCTTCGACGGCCTGCATGACACCGGCGAAGGCATCTTCATTGAAGGAATGGCTGGATACCGTGGTCGCCTGCACTTGTTCGGCGGCGCGCAGGAAACGTTGCGGATCGCTGCCTTCCTCCAGGCTGACCAGGGTCTTGCTCAGGTACTGCAGGCCCGGTGTGCGCGCCGTGCTGTTGCGATAGCCGACCAGGCCGAAGCTGACGTTATCCAGCTCACCGCGCGCCTGCAGCTGGCTCTGCAGCTCGCTGACCACCTGGCGCACGCGGTCGATATAGGGCTGCATCGAAACCGAGGTGTCGACCACCAGGACGATGCCGGTACGAAAGCCCGTGTCGCTGGCAGCGGTCGGCTGCTCGGCAGAAGACTGGGCGGCGCTGCCGGGGTCGATCGAGGCGATATTCAGCAGTTGCACCGGCTGGCCCTCGGCATCGAAGGCTTCGCGGAAGTCGAAGATCGGCATCAGGTAGAACTGGTCCTGCGGAACAGCACTGCTCGTTGGCTCCAGTGCCACCACCTGCGGCACCTGCTCGGGATCGTTCTGCGCCTTGAGCAGCAGCTCTCGCGCCTGACTGGTGCGGTCGATCAGCCGTTCGACGTCCGAGGCCTGCTGCATGAACAGCACCGGCGCCCGCCCGGAGCGCTCGGTGAACTTGAGTACCAGGCTCTGTTTCCAGTCGGCGGCCTGCTCGGCGGCGATCCAGCCTTGCACCCGGCCATCGCTGGCTGCACCGACCTGCAACCAGGATTGGCCGTCCTGGCTGCGCCGGGCATACACGTAGAGCACCGAGAAGGCCGGCAATGCTTCGCCAGTGGCAGCCCCCGGAGCGCTCAACAGCTGCGCCCCAGGTTTGGCCAGGATGCGCTGATAGAGCGTTGTCTTGCCCGGCATCAGCAGTGGATGCTCGCCGGCCTCGCCCGTGTAGGCTGCCAGTGGCGCGACAGCTGCGCCCTGCCCGTCGCTGTGCGGCGAGCTATCCGCAGCCACCACGGTGGATGGCTGACCGAGCCACCAGTAGGCGCCGCCACCCAGGCCCAGCGCGGCGGCCACGGCAACTGCCAGCAGCGCCATGCGTGGGCCCTTGCTGCCAGTGGACGGTCGTGGCGCTGCGCTGCTGGCAGTGGCGGTCGGTGCGGGTGCCACGGTCGGCGCCGGGGCCGGTGCGCTGCGCGGAATCTCGATGGATACCGGCTGCAGCTCCCCCAGTTCGCTCGCCGAGGGTGCGCCCAGCGTGGCCTGTTGGGTGAACGCCGGACGGATCACGGTCGCATCCGAGTCCGGTGCCGGCTGGGCATCGAGCGCGGCCAGCAGTTCCCCGGCATCGTTGAAACGCTCATCCGGGTTCTTCGCCAGCAGGCGTTGCAGCAGGGTCTGATAACGGCTGTGCTGCAGCGGCAGCTCCGGCAACGGCTGAGTCAGGTGCGCCAGTGCCGTGGACAGCGCGTCGGTGCCCATATACGGCAGCTCGCCGACCAGTATTTCGTAGAGCACCACGCCGAGGGCATAGAGGTCGGCGCGACCGTCGATATCCAGACCGCGTGCCTGCTCGGGGCTCATGTAGTTGGGCGTGCCAACGGCAAAGCCGACCTGGGTGAACTGGGTACTGTCATCGAGTGACTTGGCGATGCCGAAGTCCGACAGCACCGCCGTGCCGTCGGCGCGAAAGAGGATGTTGGCTGGCTTCACGTCGCGGTGGATCAGCCCCTGGCTGTGGGCATAACCCAGCGCCGAGGCGATCTGGCGGATGTACTGCAGGCCCTGCTCGGGGCTCAGGCCGGCGGCGATACGCTCACTCAGGGTACCGTTGGGCAGGTACTCCATGGCCATGTAGTAATGCTGGCCGGCATTGCCGATGTCGTGCACGGTGACGATATGCGGATGCGCCAGGCGCGCCAGGGTCTTGCCCTCACGCAGGAAGCGCTCGCAGAACGAGGCGTCGGCCGCCAGCGCCGGGGCCATGATCTTCAAGGCCACCTTGCGCTCGAGGGAACGTTGCAGCGCCAGGTAGACGGTGGCCATGGCGCCTTCGCCAATCATCCTGTCGATGTCGAAACCGGGAATGTTCAGGTCCATGAGACGGGCTCGCTCGCCTTGATGACGATGGCGGTGATGTTGTCGGGTGCGCCACGTGTCAGGCCCAGGTGGACCAGGCTGCGCACCACCTGATAGGGGTCGCTGTGCGTCAGCACATCGCGGATCTCGTGGTCTTCGGCAGTACGGGTAAGGCCGTCGCTGCACAGCAGCCAGGTGTCGCCGGGCTGGATGTCGAAGACGCTGCAGGCGAGCTCCAGTTGGTCCTGCACGCCCACCGCGCGGGTGACGATGTTGGCGCGCGGGTGCAGGCGCGCCTCGGCTTCGCTGAGCAGGCCGCTGTCCTGCAGGTCCTGCACATAGCTGTGGTCACGGGAAACCGCCTGCAGTTCGCCCGCCCTCAACCGGTACAGGCGGCTGTCACCGGCCCACAGGCACAAACCCTGGTCGCCACGGGTCACCATCAGCACCACGGTGCTACCCATCATGGTCACGCCGCGCAGGTGGGTTTGCTCGCGCACGGCGGTGTTGACCTGGCTCAGGGTGAGCCGCAGAACATGCTCGTAGTCACTCAGGGTGTCGCTCGCCTTGATGTTGCGCAGGCTGTCGACGATCAGGCTGCTGACGTAATCGCCGGCCGCGTGCCCGCCCATGCCGTCGGCTACGACCCAGAGGCCCGCCTCGGGACGCTCCAGGTAGGCGTCTTCGTTGATCTGGCGAACCAGGCCGACATGACTGTAGGCCGCCGACTGGTAATGCAGTGCAGTCATTGCGCGACGACCTCCGGCCCCAGCAGATAAGCCGCGAAGGACTCGGTCGGTGGCAGCCCCTGGCAACGGCGCAAGCCGGCCGCGATGCGTTGCGAGCCACGCCCCCACCACAGGCTGGCACCGCTGCAGGCCTGGGCGGCGAGTGCCGCCAGACGCCCCGGGGCATCGACCACCGGCCAGTGCTGCAGACCATGCGCCTGGTCGTATGCTGGCAGTGTCGTGTCCGGCAGGGGTTCCAGGCTCTGCACCGCCGCCTCGAAGTCTTCGAAGCGGGCGCCCTCTTCCAGGGTGCTCAGCAGCAGATCCTCGATCCGCTCGAACCACGTTTCGCTTGCCTGCAAGGCCTGCAGCGGCTGCCCGCAGGGAACACGGCAGGCGACCGTCAGCGGGAAGTAGCGGCCGACGCGGTCGATGCTCGGCATCAGCACCCCGGCCATGGCCTCGCTACCGCACACTCCAGATGCCAGGGCGAAGCGCCACAGCGGGCTGGTCAGATAGGCGTCCAGCCAGCTTTCGCCGAGTTGGCCCTGGCTGGTCTGCAGGCCAGCCGACAGCCAGGTGTCCCAGCCGCGCTGGAAGTCCTTGGGCAGGTTGCGTTCGATGAAGTCGCCGCGGCTGGCGACCTTGCCGTAGAAACCCATCATCGTCACAGCCGCTCCGGCAGGGTGAAGCCGGCTACTGCACGACTCTTGAAAGGATTGAAAGCACTGCTGGCACGCAGTTCGTAAGCGACGCTGGAGCGATCCAGCCGCACGCGCAGGTTGAAGCGATCCGGCGAGGCGCCGCCAATCAGCTCGGACTGATCGAGCAGGCGGAACCAGGCCCATGGGCCTTCCAGGGTCAATGCCGAGCGTCCGCCTTCCACCGGTGGCGACACCGTGAGGCGTACCACGCCGACGCTGCTCGGGTTCGGCCATTGCACCGCCACCGGACGGCTCGGGCCGTGGTCGAAACCGATCAGCTGGCCGTCGAGATCGAGCTGCGACTGGCTGATGGTGGCATCCATGCTCACCGGCTTGAGGTCGAAGCGCACGCTGGGCTGCAGGCCGCCGCTGCGGAAGAACTCGTCGCGGATCAGCGCCGCGCGCTGGAAGGTCTGCAGCACGCCGGCGGAGATACCCAGCTTCTGCGCCGCGCCCGGCTGCCAGCGCCAGTTGCGTGCCGAGGTGTCGACGTAGGGCTGCAGGTACTTGCGAAAGTAGCTGTCCATGACCCCGCCGACCCCGAAGAACTGGCCGAAATCATCCAGCGTGGCGTCACGCTGGCTGCCCGGTACCATCGGGTAACGGCCGCTCAGCGACTGCCGCCAGACATTGACCACGTCGCTCTGCCAGGCAGCGTTGAGCTGGTTGCGTACGCCGCCCATCATGCTGTTGGTGCTGGCGGCGACGACCGAACCCACCAGCCCCTGGACCAGCTTCGGCTGGCGCGCGGCGGTCAGGTTGACCCTTGCCGCTGCGGCACTGGCCTGATTCTTCGCCTCGCCGAGCAGCGCCTCGCCACTGGCACCGACCATGCTGCTGAGTTGCACGTAGAGTTCGTTGAGGTCCGCCAGCAGACCATCGATGGCCATCGGCGCCGACGGGTCCTGGCTGACCAGGCTGTTGAGTTCGGCGAAGTGCGCGCTGACCGGATCGATCTGGGTAACCGCAGCCACGGCGTTGCCTGCCTGGGTCTGGCCGAGCAGCGAGCCGAGTTTCTGCTTGAGTTGCTCGACACCCTCGTCGGTGGCCTTGGCCACGCCTTCGGCCTCGGGCGCCTGCTGCAGGTCGGTCTCCTGTGCCACCGCGATCAACAGCTGCTTGAGTGGCGAGGAAGGCCCCGAGAGGATCCGCAGCACGTCGGCGGCCTGCGCCACGCTGGTGATCGGCACGAAATCGAGATCAGCCAGCAGTGCATCCCACTGTTGCACGTAATCGCGCAGGTACAGCTGGCGCACATCGGCGGCCAGATTCACGGCATCCTGTGTGCTGTCGAGCTGACGGCCCAGCACCCATTGTTCCTCGGCCACCACGCTGGCCTGGCCGACGCTGGCACGGAGGAAAGCTTCGCGGTAGCCACGGCGGGTGTAGAAGCCGCTCAGCGGGTCGCTCAGCGCCTTGCCGCTCTTGCGCGTGAAGACCAGTGCGGCGTCACGCCCGGCGGCCTCGCTGAGGCGGAAGTCGCTGACCCCGGCCGGCAGCTTCTGCCGCTTGACCCGGTCATACACACGCTGCGCCAGCGGTAGGCGCTGCAGCTGCATGCGCAGCTCGTCGACCAAGCGCTGATCCAGGCGCGCATCCGGTGGGCGCCGCTCGAACAGCGCCTGCAGGTGCTCATCGAGGGCCTGGCGTTGCTCGCCCGACAGATCGCGCGGCAGGCTCTGATCCCAGTCCAGGGCGATCCAGGCCTTGATGAACTCGGCGTCGTACTGCTCGCCGCCACCGAACATCAGGTAAGCCTTGAGCCCTTCGTAGAGGTAGTCGGAGCCGCCGCCCGTGCGTAGCTGTTCCTCGATTCGGCTAACCAGGCGTGGGGTGAAGGTGGCCACCAGCAGACGGCGATAGACGCTGGCAGCTTGCTCTTCGAGCATGTCGCCCTGGTACAGGCCCAGGCCCTTGGCCCAGTCCGGCGGGCTGCCGGCCAGGTTGCGCACGGCACTGAGCAACGGCAGCACGGCCAGCACATCGCGCTGGGCCGGGCTGAGGCTGCGCACCTGCTGCTCCAGCGGCGCAGTGCGGGCGCCGACCTGGGCGATATGCTCACGGTTGGCGTTGAAGCTGAGCAGCCATAGCGTGCTCACCACCAGTACCAGCGCCACACTGGCTGCCAGTGAGCCGATGGCCAGCCACCTGCGGCGCCGCTCGACCTTCTGGTCGACGCCGACCAGGCCGCGTTCGGCGAATGCGACGCGGCTGAACAGGTGCTGGAGGAAGTAGCTGCGCCCACTGCCACTCTGTCTGGCCAGGTGTTGGCGGTCGAGGTTCATGCTCTGCGCCATGGCGCCGATCAGGCGGTCGATTGGGCTGCCTTCCTGGGTGCCGCTGGAGAAATACACACCGCGCAGCAGGGTGCGCTCCTCGTAGGCATTGGGCTTGAACACGCCATTGAGGAATTCGCCGAGCAGGCTCTTGATCGCGGCGAACTGCTGCGGGAAGCCGTAGATCAGGTCGCGTCGGGCCGGATCACGTTCACGCTGCAGGCGCTCGACCAGGCGTTGATTCAGGCGTTGCTCGAGGGCGACGAACTCGCTGTCGAAATGCTCCAGCGGGCCGCCGATGCTCTTGCCGTCATCCAGGGCGAAGGTGAAGCCCCAGACCTGGGCGCGCTCCTCACGGCTGAGGTCATCGAAGAACTCCATGAAGCCCGGCACCAGGTCGCACTTGGTGAGCATGACGTAGACCGGGAAACGCACGCCGAGCTGGCTGTACAGTTCCTGCACCCGCGAGCGGATCGCCGCCACGTGCGCGGCGCGCTCGCTGTCGCTGCTTTGCAGCAGGTCGGACAGGCTGATGGCGATGAAGGCACCATCGATCGGGCGGCGTGCGCGCTGGTTCTTGAGCAGGTCGAGAAAGCCGAGCCAGGCGGCCTTGTCCACCTGGGCATGGCTGTCCTGGGTGGTATAGCGCCCGGCGGTGTCGAGCAGCACGGCTTCGTCGGTGAACCACCAGTCGCAATTGCGCGTGCCGCCCACACCACGAATGGCACCGGCACCCAGCTGGGCCGCGAGGGGGAAATTCAGCCCCGAGTTGACCAGCGCGGTGGTCTTGCCGGAGCCCGGCGGACCGATGATCACGTACCACGGCAGCTGATACAGGTTGCGCCGCTCATCGCCGCCCAGGCGCGCCTTTTTCAGCAGCACCAGGGCTTCGTCCATGCGCTGGCGCAGGGTCGCCAGCTCCTCGGCGGTCGCCACGCTGGCGGCGTCCGGCGGCGTTTGCGCGGCCAGGCTGTCGAGCACCTTGCGCTCCTGCTGGCGTTCACGCAGCAGACAGAACAGGCGCCAGCCGAGCCACAGGGCGAACAGTACGATGATCAGCGTCCAGCGCGTCCAGGCCGGCTGCAGCACGTTGAGCAGCGGGCCGATGAACCAGATGATCAGGCTCAGGGCAATCAGCCCGAGAACAGGGATGACCCAGCGGGTGATGAATCCGAACAGCGCCTTCACTCCACACCCTCCGCCAGTACGGTGATTTCTACCCGGCGATTCTTCGCCCGTCCTTCGGCCGTGGCATTGGATGCCAGCGGTTCGGTGTCGCTCAGACCCTCGGCGCTGAAGCGCTGGGCCTGGCCAGTGCGCGCCGCGAGAATCTGCAGCACTTCCTCGGCGCGGGCGCGCGACAGCGCCCAGTTGGAGGGGAAGCGCAACGTGGCGATCGGCTGGTTGTCGCTGTGCCCGGTGATGCGCACCTGGCCCTTGACCTTGGCGACCGCCTCGGCGATGCGCAGCAGCAATGGCTGGAAGTCGTCACGGATGCTGGCGCTGCCGGAGCTGAACAGCTCGTCGCCACGGATGGTCACCACCGAGCGGTCGACGCCATCCTCGACCGCTACGCGGTTGGCGCGGATGTCATCGGCGAGGAAGGTGGCCAGGCGTGGCCGCTCGATCACGCGCGGCTTGACCACTGCCGGTTCGATGCTCTGTACCGGCACTTCGCCCAGGGCGTGAATCTGGCGGAATACCGGTTCGGCATCGGCCGCCAGCTTCATCCGCAGTACCAGCAGCAGTACCAGCAGCAACGCCAGCGCCACGGCCAGCCCGACCCAGGGCGGCAGCAGCCGTGACAAGCGATCCGGTGCCACGCTGACTCCGCGCCAGTGCGGCGACAGCTCGTGTTCGCGCTCGCCACGCACGCTGCGCAGGGTCGCGGCGGTGCGCTCGCGCAGCGCTTCCAACTGGCTGCGGCCATCATGCATGACCCGATAGCGGCCCTCGAAGCCGAGGCTGGTGCACAGGTACAGCAGCTCCAGCAGGTCGAGACGTTCGCGCGGGCTTTGCAGGCAGTGTTCGAGCAGCTGGAACACCTTCTCGCCGCCCCAGGCCTCGTTGTGCACGGTGATCAGCAGGCTCTGCTTGCCCCATTCGCTGGTGCTGCCCCAGGGCGTGCTCAGCACCGCCTCGTCGAGGGCCGTACACAGCGCGTAGCGCGCCAGCAGCACATCGTTGCGCGGCACACCGGCGGCTTCGGCGCGTTGTTCGAACTGGCGCAGGTAGCCCAGCAGTTGCGCACGCAGGCTGGCCGGTGCGGGATGGGCGAGGGTGCTGCGCAGGCGGGTGAGCATACTCAACAGCGGGCCGGCGGCCTGCTCCAGCGGGTTCATGCCACGGGCCTGGCCGGCCGGCAGCGGTGCGGCCGGCATCTGCAACGGGGCAGCCGGCGCCTCGACGGGCGGCTGTGGGCCACGGCCACCAGGGCGCGGCATGAACTGGGTGCGGTCGTTGTTCTGCGGTTGTGCTGCCGGTGGCTTGTTCAGCCAGTCGTCTTGATCCGTCATGGATTAACCCCGTATCGCCCAGAAGGCCAGGTTCAGGCCGGGGTATTCACCCGCCACGTGGAAAGCGAAGCCGCCGGATTGCGCCAGTTGCTTCCAGTGTTCACTGCCACGGTCGAGCTCGTAGTAGGTCGAACCGGCGTGGAACGGAATCTGCCTTGGCGCCACCGGCAGCGGCAGCAGGTTGATCCCTGGCAACTGCAGGTTGACCAGGTCGCGAATGTGTTCGACCGAGCCGATCTTGCTCTGCTGGCCGAAGCGTCCGCGCAGGGTTTCGGCGGGCATGTCGGCGCGTACCACCAGGACGAAACTGGCGTTGTCCAGCAGGCTGCGGTCGGCCAGCATGGCCACGTGCACGCCATAGGCCTTCTCGACGATGGGAATCGGCACGGCCTTGCTGTCGATCAGCATCGACAGTGCTTCGCGCAGCGCCTGCATCACCGGAGTGAAGCTGGTCTGCAAGTCGTCGTGCAGGTAGGTCGGGAACTCCGACGGGCGTCGGCCGGAGCTGGAGAAGGTGGCGAACTCACCGGCCAGGGCCAGTAGCTCGCTGTACAGACGCTCCGGGTGCAACGGTTGCAGCTGGGCCAAGTGGGCGAACAGCGGCTGGGCGCGGTTGACCAGTTGCAGCAGCATGAAGTCGGCGATCTCCGAGGCGCCGCCGGCGCTGGAGGCCACCACGCGCCCTGCGAGGGCTTCGCCACGCTGATGCAGCAGCCCCAGCAGCTCGCCACGAAAGGCGGCCAGCGGCGCACTTGCCGCCACGTCCAGCAGCGGCGGGATGTACTGTTCGTCCAGCACCAGGGCGCGGTCGGCGCGTTTTTCGCGGACTCGCGCCACGCCCAGTGCGGCGTATTCCTGCAAGCCATCGGCGGCGCTCAGCAGGCGTAGAGCGCGCTCGCCGACCATCACCGGCACACGGCTTTCGAACGCGGCGTTGTCGTCACGTACTTCACGCACCTGGCCGCGGTAGCGCGCGCCACCCAGCGCCTCACCCGCTTCGACGGTGTCACGCACACCTGCCCGGCGCAGCGGCAGGGCCAGGTAGATCACGCCGTCGCGCAGGTCTTCGGGGATTTCCAGCGGCTCTGGCGCCACGTCGTCCTGCGGGATATTGAACGGCGTGCCGTCGGGTAACAGGCCACGGGCGCTGACGATGGCCAGCTTGCCTTGTGCCAGTAGCCCCATATCGAGCTGCAGATCGGCGAATCCCCAGCCAGCCGCTGATAGTGGGCGGCTACGCGCATCGACCAGCGTCTCCAGATAGCGGTCGTGCTGCTGGAAATGCTGGGTGCCGATGAACATGCCTTCGGACCAGATAACACGGTTGTTCCAAGACATAAGGGGCTCCTGTTAGCGAGAATCAAGGCGAGACGGCGCGGCGAGCTCAGCAGCGCTGGCGGCGTTGATCCCGAGGTCGATGCGGTAATGGCTGAGCGTGCCCTGCTTCGGCTCCAGCACCAGGCGCCACTGCGCCCGGTCGATTTCGCGGTAGCCAACCAGCAGGCCGAGGTGGCGGGTTGCCGGATCCAGCACACGGGTCAACTCACGGGTCTGGCCGGGATGCACCAACCATTCATCCTCAGCCACCAGTTCGTTGCCGAGGCTTGCCGCCGCACGCTCGGCAAGGCTGAAGTAATCCGTCCGACTGAACGCTGCGGCGCTGCGCAGCTCCAGCACGCGTACGCGCACGGGCGCGCTGTAGCCGTCGGTGGTGGGGTTGAGGTCATCGCCAGCCTGCAGCTGCAGCACGACGCTGGTCGGCCCCTGCGCAGTGTCGGCTTTATCCATCGCGTCCTTGCTGCAGCCGCTGTTCAGCGCTGCCAGCAGAAGGCCCAACAGAACGGGCCGGAGTGTTCGTTTACGCACGTTGCTCATCCTTGCCTACGCCCTCAAGGGCGACGTTGACGGGCGATATGTTGCTCATAGGCCCGGCCGAACTCGCGGCCGAACAGGTCCTGAAAATCATCTTCGGCTTCGCGCGACAGGGTCGCGTAGAGCTCCACGAACTGCTGCCAGCACTGCGCCTGGCGGGCGTTCGGCAACAGGCTGGCCAGCCCGCCGCCCTTGCCCATGCGCGCTTCCAGTGCCTGCGGCTCGAAGCGCGCCAGCAGATGGCGAATGGCCGACTGCACGCCCGCCATCACCGCTAGCTGATGGGCGCGCAGATCATCGAAGCTGTCCTGCACCGCCAGATCAGCCGACATGAAGGCCGAGTTACCGCCGCGCAACAGCAGGAGCAAGGCCTCTTCGGCGTTGGGGGCGAACTTCAACGGGTTGTTCTCCACCGGCTGCACCATGGTCTGCTGCAGGCGGAACTCGCCCTTGAGGCTGCTGCGTGCCCGCAGCACGTTGATCAGACCATCGACCATCAGGCGGTAACTGCGTCCGATGCTTTCCATCTGTGCGGCCGCCTGTTCGGTATCCAGACGCAGGTGTTCCAGCCCGGCGCCGCGGAGGAAGGCCTGCAGCAGCGCATCGTCGTCCTGAGCAAGCTGAGGCTGGCTGGCGGCAGGAGGTGGCGTGGGGGTAGGCACTGCAGGCACAGGCGGCAAAGGTGCCGGCTCGGTCGGCTCTGGCGGCAGGGAAAGGTCCACGGGGAGCGATGCTGCCGGGGGGGGCGCAGCCGGCGTGATGTTACCGAGCAGATCCCAGTCATCGGGGATCAGGCCAGGTTCAGCAGTGGGCTTCTGCTCGACTGGAGGGGGGCTGACCTCCGGCGGACGGAAGTCATGCTGCTGCGCCGGAACATGATCGGCGACAGGCACCGGTGCCGATGTACTCGGGCCGAGAAAATCGAACAGATCCGGCAATGTTTCGTGCGGGGCGACGCTCTGCAGGTGGGCGCTGGCCGAGGAATCGAAGGGGTTTGCCGGAGTGCTGAATGGTACGGCCGGAGCGTCCTGATGGCTCGCCATCAGGGCTTCGAAACTACTCCCGGGAGGGGCGCTGGAAAACGGTGCGGAGCCTTCTGCAATGGAACTTTCCAGCGCTACCTGAATTTCGTATTCACCGATACGAATAACTTCGCCGTGATTAAGAAGTTCACTGTTGCCGCGTTGCATGCGCACACCGGCCTTGACCAGCTCCACACCATTGGTGCTGCTGTCGGTGATGTAGTAGCGACCATCCTTGTTCTGCACAAGGCAATGCTGCGACGAAACCAGACGCGCCGGGTCCGGTAATATCCAGTCATTATCGGGGCCCCGGCCAATTGCCATCGAGCCATATTCAAGGGTTTTCTCGGGGCATTGACCGGGGGTGATCTTGTGATAGCTGGTGATGGTCAAACGCAGCGCCATGTGGCCTCCTTGCCCGGCTCTCTTGAAACCCGCAAAACTCATGAAAGCCTTTATTCATGCGGGTTTCGGCCGCATACAGCTCTTATGAAAAGTCCATCAAGCGGGCTCTTGATCGCGAAAACACGCGATCTTACCTTTTGCTTCGTGATTCCCGTATGTGCCGAAGCGCACAACTTCCCGAAACTTAGCCCTTGGTCACAAAGGTCCTGGGCGAGCGCCAGTCTACCTTGACTTTATATATTTTTAAGTTAAAAAATGCACGACGCCATCGAAATTGTGTAGTGGCCAATCAATATTAAACGTTGATTGGCATAGTGCTAGCTAGGATGAAGCTACTGCACTTTTGTGACACAGTTCAAATCGATAAGGAGATCGAACACGTGGAGACTTCGTTGTTGCTCGCCGCTATTTCCGATGCTTCGCCATGCGGCGAAGATCTGGAATACGACAGCGACTTTCTCCAGCTCGAGCGCGATGCTCTGGGGCGCCCCGAACGCAGCATGGGTGATGCCATCCAGGCTGCCGAGCCGCCCGAATGGCGCCAGCTGGAACAGGCCTGTCACCTCCTGCTGCAACGCAGCAAGGATCTGCGCATCACCCGCTATCTGCTGCAAAGCCGCCTGGCTTTGCGCGGTGTCGAAGGCCTTGCCGACAGCCTCGAATTGATCTTCGAACTGCTCTCGCGCTACTGGCCCGAGATTCACCCGCAGCTCGATGCCGATGACGACAACGACCCCACCGTACGCATCAACACCCTCTCCGCGCTGACCTGCGAGACCAATCTCGGCCTGCTGCGCAGTGCTGTGCTGGTCCGTTCACGGGTGTTCGGCAACATCACCCTGCGCGCAGCGCTGAATGCCGCCGGCCTGCACCTGGCCAGTAGCGAAAGCCTCAGCATCGAAGAGCTCGGCGGCGCCCTGCAGGACGCCGACAGCGAAGTCTTGCAGGTCACTCACGAAGCCCTGAAGCGTGCGCTGCACAGCCTGAATGCCATCGAGCAGTTGGTCAGCGAACAGGTCGGCTCCGCTCAGGGCGTGGATTTCTCTGCGCTGCAGCAGCCGCTCAAGCTTGCCCTGCAGGTGCTCGGCGACAGCCCGGCAGGGGCAAGTTCAGAGGATTCCCCGGCAGGCGGCGAAGCTGCGCAAGAGCAGCTGGCGCAGCACGCGTCGGGGCCTGCCGTGGCGCGCGCCAGCGGCGAAATCAACAATCGCGATGATGTGCTCAGAAGCCTGGAGCGGATCCTTACCTACTACGCACGCCACGAGCCATCCAGCCCGTTACCGGTGCTGCTCAACCGGGCTCGCAGCCTGGTCAATGCCGATTTCGCGACCATCGTGCGCAACCTGATTCCCGATGGCATGAGCCAGTTCGAAAACCTGCGCGGCCCCGACGAGTACTAGGCCGACTGGCCCAGGTATGCGGGATCACGCTTCACCGTAGATGGCCGAAGGCCGACACGCCGCGTCGCGTCAGGCGACCAGGAGAAAATCATGGCGAACAGCAGTTCTCAGAAATTCATCGCGCGCAACCGCGCGCCGCGGGTGCAGATCGAGTACGACGTCGAGCTGTACGGCGCCGAGAAGAAGGTGCAGCTGCCGTTCGTCATGGGTGTCATGTCCGACCTTGCCGGCAAGCCGGCCGAGCCGCTGGCGCCAGTGGCCGAGCGCAAGTTCCTGGAGATCGACGTCGACAACTTCGACTCGCGCCTCAAGGCAATGAAGCCGCGTGTGGCGTTCAACGTGCCCAACGAGCTGACCGGCGAAGGCAACCTGAGCATCGACATGACCTTCCAGAGCATGGACGACTTCAGCCCGGCCGCCGTGGCGCGTCAGGTCGATGCCCTCAACCAGTTGCTGGAGGCCCGTACCCAGCTGGCCAACCTGCTGACCTACATGGACGGCAAGACCGGCGCCGAAGACATCATCATGAAGGCGATCAAGGACCCGGCATTGCTGCAGGCCCTGGCTAGCGCGCCGAAACCCCAGGACAACGAGCCCCAGGCCTGATTCGGAAGACAACCATGAGCGAACAGTTGCAACAAGACCAGGCCGCACTGGCCAGCACCGAGCAGACCAGCGAATTCGCTTCGCTGCTGATGCAGGAATTCAAACCCAAGACCGAGCGTGCCAAGGAAGCGGTGGAAACCGCCGTGCGTACTCTGGCCGAGCAGGCCCTGGCGCAGACTGATCTGATCTCCAACGATGCGATCAAGTCGATCGAGTCGATCATCGCCGCCATTGATGCCAAGCTCACCGCGCAGGTCAACCAGATCATCCACCACAGCGATTTCCAGCAGGTGGAAAGTGCCTGGCGTGGCCTGCACTATCTGGTCAACAACACCGAGAGCGATGAGCAGCTGAAGATTCGCGTGCTCAACATCTCCAAGCCGGAGCTGCACAAGACCCTGAAGAAATTCAAGGGCACCGCCTGGGACCAGAGCCCGATCTTCAAGAAGATGTACGAAGAAGAATACGGCCAGTTCGGCGGCGAACCCTACGGCTGCCTGGTGGGCGACTACTACTTCGACCAGTCGCCACCCGATGTCGAGCTGCTGGGCGAACTGTCGAAAGTCTGCGCGGCCATGCACGCCCCGTTCATCGCCGCCGCCTCGCCGACCGTGATGGGCATGGGCTCCTGGCAGGAGCTGTCCAACCCGCGCGACCTGACCAAGATCTTCACCACCCCGGAATACGCCGGCTGGCGCTCGCTGCGCGAGTCCGAAGATTCGCGCTACATCGGCCTGACCATGCCGCGCTTCCTGGCACGCCTGCCGTATGGCGCCAAGACCGATCCGGTGGAGGCCTTCGCCTTCGAGGAAAACACCGACGGCGCCGACAGCAGCAAGTACACCTGGGCCAATGCCGCCTACGCCATGGCGGTGAACATCAACCGCTCGTTCAAGCTCTACGGCTGGTGTTCGCGCATCCGTGGCGTGGAGTCCGGCGGCGAAGTGCCGAACCTGCCGGCGCATACCTTCCCCACCGACGACGGTGGCGTGGACATGAAGTGCCCGACCGAGATCGCCATCTCCGACCGCCGCGAGGCCGAACTGGCGAAGAACGGCTTCATGCCGCTGCTGCACAAGAAGAACACCGATTTCGCCGCCTTCATCGGCGCGCAGTCGCTGCAGAAACCGGCCGAGTACGACGATCCGGACGCCACCGCCAACGCCAACCTGGCTGCGCGTCTGCCGTACCTGTTCGCCACCTGCCGTTTCGCGCATTACCTCAAGTGCATCGTTCGCGACAAGATCGGTTCCTTCAAGGAGCGCGACGAAATGCAGCTCTGGCTGCAGGACTGGATCCTCAAGTACGTCGACGGTGACCCGGCTCACTCCACCGAGACCACCAAGGCCCAGCATCCGCTGGCCGCCGCCGAGGTGGTGGTGGAAGAGGTCGAGGGCAACCCCGGTTACTACAACTCGAAGTTCTTCCTGCGCCCGCACTATCAGCTCGAAGGGCTGACGGTGTCGCTGCGGCTGGTTTCCAAGCTGCCGTCGGCCAAGGGCGCCTGAGCCCCGGCAGGCAAGCCGGCCTCACGCGGCGTCGCCGCGTGAGGCCTCTGCCTGATACATGGAAAGCCCCGGGCTTTTCGCAATCTCTGACCCCCGTGGCGATGACCACACCCAGGAGAAAACATGGCTGTCGATATCTTCATCAAAATCGGTGACATCAAGGGCGAGTCTCAGGACAAGACCCACAAGGACGAAATCGAAGTACTCAACTGGAGCTGGGGCATGTCCCAGTCCGGCAACATGCACACCGGCACTGGCGGTGGCGCGGGCAAGGTCAGCATCCAGGATCTGTCGCTGACCAAGTTCGTCGACAAGGCCACCCCCAACCTGATGATGCATTGCTCCAGCGGCAAGCACGTGCCCAAAGTCACCCTGACCGTACGCAAGGCAGGCGGTGACTCCCAGGTCGAGTACCTGATCATCAACCTCGAAGAAGTGCTGATCTCCTCGCTGAGCACTGGCGGCTCGGGCAACGATGACCGTCTGATCGAGAACATCACTCTGAACTTCGCCAAGGTCACCGTCGACTATCAGCCGCAGAAAGCCGACGGTACCAAGGAAGGCGGTCCGATCAAGTACGGCTGGAATATCCGTTCCAACGTCAAGATCTGATGCCCTGCCGCCCCCGGCGCTTGCGCCGGGGGAGGTCGGCCTTGGGAAGACTCCGATTCACCCAGTAATGAGACTGTTTCATGGCCAAGCCTTCGTTTATCAATCTGTGGAACGAATATCTCAAGATCTGGAACGAGTACCCCGACGGCAAGGTATGTGATGGCCCATGGGCGAACCAATGCGCCATTCGCATGAGCTACACGCTCAATGCCGAGCAGACCATCAAGGTCAATAACTCCACCTACAGCGAACCCAAATGTGCTCACGCACATGCCAGGGGTGCTGAATCATTGGCCAACTGGTTGTGGAAACACCACCTGGGCCGCCCGTTGATCATCGGTGGCAGTGCACAGGAGCGTCTCAAGCTGGCCGACAAGACCGGACTGATCTTCTTCAAGGACTGCTTCCAGCAAGATGGGCAGACCGTCGATGAGCGCACTGGCGACCACATCGATCTGTGGAAGCGTGGCTTTACCGCAGGCCGTTACGATGACCCGAGGCACATGGCCCGGCAGATCTGGTTCTGGGAGCTGGCATGAGCAAGCGCCTTCGTACACCTTTACTGCTGCTCGGCATGCTGACCAGCCTCTGTGCATGCGCCGAATCGACTCCACCGCCTGCCACAGACAATCCTGGCTACCCGGAGCACGTGGACCTGGCAGGGCAGACTTATCAGCTGGAGAACGCCGGACAGGCCTGCGTATTGCGCAAGCCAGACCAGAGCGTACTGCCGCTGGACATTCCCTCGCCGTGTCATTTCAGCGTCGGCAAGGATGGCCAGGCACATGTCGAAACCTTTCAGGGTGTGCCGATCGTCATGGTGCTGCATGTAGCCCCCGTGGCGGACAGCAAGCTGGAGTGTCGTTCGCAATACAAGGCCATTCGACTGATCAAGGGCCAGCTGGAGCCATCGGTGCTGGCGCAGAGTGCCAGTTGCCTGCGCGGCGTCGGTGATCAGAAGAACTACACCGCGATGTTCGACTGGTAAACCTGCGCATGATCAGCCCCATGACCCCACGCGAGCGCCTGCAGCCATCGCTGCTCGACCGCCTGACCGACGATGACCCCAGCAATCCGCAGGAAAGCGCGGATCGCCGCGTGCTGTCGCTGAACCAGCTCAAGGCTTCGGTGCTGCGCGACCTGACCTGGCTGTTCAATACCATCGCCCTGCTCGATGCCGACGCCACGCGGCACACACCGGCAGGCACCTCGGTGATCAACTATGGCCTGCCGCCTTTGGCCGGCAGCAGTGTTTCCGGGATCGATATCGCCGCCCTGGAGAGCCTGATCCAGCGCGCCATCATTACCTTCGAGCCGCGCATCCTCGCCCACAGCGTGCGGGTACGGGCGCATGTCGGTCACGAACAGATGAACCATAACGCCTTGAGTTTCGAGATTCAGGGTGACCTGTGGGCACAGCCGGTGGCCCTACCCTTGCTGCTGCGCACCGAGCTGGACCTGGAGTCCGGCCATGTCCAGGTGCTGCCTGCCGAGCAGCGGAGACGTTCATGAACCCCCGTCTGCTGGAGCTGTATAACCAGGAACTGCTGCACATCCGCGAAAGCGCCCAGGAGTTTGCCCGCGAATACCCGAAGATCGCCGGGCGCCTGACGCTGTCGGGAATGGAATGCGCCGACCCCTATGTCGAGCGCCTGCTCGAAGGCTTCGCCTACCTGACCGCCCGCGTGCAATTGAAGCTCGATGCCGAGTACCCGACCTTTACCCATAACCTGTTGGAAGTCGCCTACCCGCATTACCTGGCGCCGACGCCGTCGATGACCGTGGTACAGCTGCACACCGATGCCAACGATGGCGCGCTCAACGGCAGCTTCAACCTGCCGCGCGACAGCGTGTTGCGCGCCACGCTCGGCAAGGACAGCCAGACCCCCTGCGAATACCGCACGGCTCACCCGGTGACCCTGTGGCCGCTGCAAGTAGCGGATGCCGAGTACATCAGCAACCCAGCCGCCACGCTGGGTCGCCTCGCCGCCAGCGAGCCGCGGGCCAAGGCCGCGCTACGCATCACCCTGCGCAGTGGCGCTGAAATACCCTTCTCCAGCCTGGATCTGGACAACCTGCCGTTGTACCTCAACGGTCTCGACGAGCTGCCATTTCGTCTCTACGAACAACTGCTGGGTAATCGCGTCGCCGTGTTCGCCCGCCAGCCAGGGCGCGACTGGGTCGAGCGCCTGCCGGCCGACGCCCTGCGTCCGTGCGGTTTCGATGATGCCGAGGCGGCCCTGCCAGTGGTGCCGCAGGCCTTCCAGGGCTATCGCCTGCTGCAGGAATACTTCGCCCTGCCGCAGCGTTTCCTGTTCGTCGACTTCTGCGGTCTGCGCCGTGCCGCACGCCAGTGCAGCGGTGAGGAGCTGGAGCTGATCGTTCTGTTCGACCGCGTGGACAGCCACCTGCAGAACCAGGTCGGCGCCAGTCAGTTCCTGCCGTTCTGTACCCCGGCGATCAACCTGTTCCCGCGGCGCCTGGATCGCATCCACCTGAGCGACAAGGTGCACGAGCACCACGCCATCGCCGACCGTACGCGGCCGATGGATTTCGAGATCCATTCGCTGCGCGGCGTCACCGGCCATGGCAGTGGCCCGGAGCAGCCCTTCCTGCCCTTCTATGCGGTGCGCGACCCCGCTCGCTATGGCCGTGACCAGGCCTATTACAGCGTGCGCCGCGAACCTCGCGTGTTGTCGGCCGAGCAGCGCCGCAGCGGCACCCGCTCCAGCTATGTCGGCAGCGAAACCTTCATCAGTCTGGTCGACAGCCATCAGGCGCCCTATCGCCATGACCTGCGCCAACTCGGTCTCAGTGCCCTGTGCACCAACCGCGACCTGCCGCTGTTCATGACCGTTGGCATCGGCAAGAGCGACTTCACCCTGGCCGACAGCGCGCCGGTGCAGAGCGTGCGCTGTGTAGCAGGGCCGAGCCGACCGCGTGCCAGCCCGGCCCACGACAACCAGGCCTGGCGGCTGATCAGCCAGTTGTCACTGAACTACCTGTCACTGGCCGAGCAGGGCCAGGGTGCTGCTGCCCTGCGCGAAATGCTGCGCCTGTATGGCGATATGCAGAATCCGGCGCTGCAACTGCAGATCGAAGGCCTGCGCGAAGTCAGTGCCAAACCTTGTACGCGGCGCCTGCCGATGCCCGGGCCGATCGTCTTCGGCCGTGGCCTGGAAATTACCCTGGAGTTCGACGAGAACGCCTTTCGCGGTACCGGGGTGTTTCTCCTCGGTGCGGTGTTCGAGCGTTTCCTGGCGCGCTACGTATCCCTCAACAGCTTTACCGAGACGGTGCTACGCAGCACCGAGCGCGGCGAGATCATGCGATGGAAAGCCCGACCCGGCCGTCGTCCGAACCTGTAGACACGCTTGTGCAGATGCAGGCGCAGCCCTGGGAGTACGACTTCTTCCAGGCCCTGCGGCGCATCGAGAACGAGCACCCGCATTTGCCGCGCCTGGGCCGATCCCGGCGCCTGGCTGACGACCCGCTGCGCCTTGGGCAGCGCCAGGAGGGCAGTTTCGCCCCGGCCACTCTGGCCGGCGTGACCCCCGCCAGCGACGAGCGCCCGGCGCGTCTGGAACAGTACTTTTTCGGCCTCGGCGGGCCCAACGGGCCGCTGCCGCTGCACCTGACCGAGTACGTGCGCGAGCGCCAGCGCAACCACGCCGACAGCACCAGCAAGCACTTCCTCGATCTATTCCATCATCGCCTGCTGACCCTGTTCTATCGCGCCTGGGCCGAAGCTCGACCGACCGTCAGCCACGACCGCCCCGACGACGACTACTGGTCGGCGCGCCTGGCCGCCTTCAGTGGCCGCGGCATGCCCAGCCTGCGCCAGCGAGGCTTGCTGGACGATGCGGCGAAGCTGCACTTCAGCGGTCACCTGGCCGCACAGACGCGCTACCCCGATGGCCTCAAGGCGATCCTCGCCGACTACTTCGGCGTGCCGGTGCAGATCGAAGAATACGCCGGCAGCTGGCTGCGCCTGCCCGAGCGGACGCGCCTGGGCGTGGAGTCCAGCCAGCTGGGTGTGGACTTCTGCCTGGGCAGCCAGGTCTGGGACCGCCAGCACAGCTTTCGCATCTGCTTCGGGCCGCTGACGCTCGAGCAGTACAACGCCATGCTGCCAGACGGCGAGTCCTTCGCCGCGCTGGTGGCCTGGGTTGCCGAGTACCAGGGCGACGAACTCGACTGGCAACTGAATCTCGTATTGCAGCGCGAGGAAGTCCCCGCGCTATGCCTCAACGGCCAGGCTCGCCTGGGCTATACCACCTGGCTTGGCCAGCCGCAGCACGACGCCAGGGATCTGGTGCTGGCCCGCCATCACGCCGCAGCGACCCCGCCGGCGGATCAATCAAGGAGAGCTTCACATGGGTGAAATCAGTCGTACCGCGCTATTCGGCAAACTCAACAGCGTCGGCTACAAGGCCATCGAGGCCGCCACCGTGTTCTGCAAGCTGCGCGGCAATCCCTACGTCGAGCTGGCGCACTGGTTGCACCAGCTCCTGCAGCTGCAGGACTCCGACCTGCACCGCATCATCCGCCAGTTCAGCCTGGAGCCGGCGCGCCTGGCGCGCGACCTGACCGACGCACTCGACCGCCTGCCGCGCGGCTCGACCTCGATCACCGACCTGTCCTCGCACGTCGAGGAAGCGGTCGAGCGTGGCTGGGTCTATGGCAGCCTGATGTTCGGCGAGCATCAGGTGCGTACCGGCTACCTGATCATCGGCATTCTCAAGACGCCGAGCCTGCGCCAGGTGCTGCTGGGCCTGTCGGGCGAGTTCGCCAAGATCAAGGTGGAGACCCTGAGCGAGCGCTTCGACGAATACATCGGCGATTCGCCGGAGAACAACCTGGCCGCCAGCGATGGTTTTGCCGCTGCCGCACCGGGTGAGGCCAGTGGTGCCATGGCGCCGGCGGCGATGGGCAAGCAGGAGGCGCTCAAACGCTTCACCCTCGACCTCACCGAACAGGCACGCAAGGGTGAACTCGACCCCATCGTCGGCCGCGACGAGGAGATCCGCCAATTGGTCGATATCCTCATGCGCCGGCGGCAGAACAACCCGATCCTTACCGGTGAAGCCGGCGTCGGCAAGACCGCCGTGGTCGAGGGTTTCGCCCTGCGCATCGCCGCCGGTGACGTGCCGCCGGCACTCAAGGATGTCGAGCTGCGCAGCCTCGACGTCGGTCTGCTGCAGGCCGGCGCCAGCATGAAAGGCGAGTTCGAGCAGCGCCTGCGCCAGGTCATCGAAGACGTGCAGGCCTCGCCCAAGCCGATCATCCTGTTCATCGACGAAGCCCACACGCTGGTCGGCGCCGGTGGCGCGGCCGGCACCGGCGACGCCGCCAACCTGCTCAAGCCGGCGCTGGCGCGCGGCAGTTTGCGTACCGTGGCGGCCACCACCTGGGCCGAGTACAAGAAGCACATCGAGAAGGACCCGGCGCTGACCCGCCGCTTCCAGGTGGTGCAGGTACCCGAACCATCCGAGGACAAGGCGCTGCTGATGATGCGCGGCGTGGCCTCGACCATGGAGAAGCACCATCAGGTGCAGATTCTCGACGAAGCCCTGGACGCTGCGGTCAAGCTCTCGCACCGCTACATCCCGGCGCGCCAGTTGCCGGACAAGTCGGTCAGCCTGCTCGACACCGCCTGTGCCCGCGTGGCCATCAGCCTGCACGCCGTACCGGCCGAGGTCGATGACAGCCGCCGGCGCATCGAGGCGCTGGAAACCGAACTGCAGATCATCGCCCGCGAGCATGCCATCGGCATCGACGTCAGCCTGCGCCAGGCCAACAGCGAGAGCCTGCTGGCCGCCGAGCGCGAGCGCCTGGTCGAGCTGGAAAGCCGCTGGGCTGAAGAGAAGCAACTGGTCGACGAACTGCTGGCCACCCGCGCCAGCCTGCGCGAAAGCGCGGGTGTCGTCGATAACGACAGCGCCACGGACCACCAGAGCCTGCGCGCCCACCTGGTCGAACTGCAGCAACGCCTGAGCCAGCTGCAGGGCGAAGCCCCGCTGATTCTGCCGACCGTCGACTATCAGGCCGTGGCCTCGGTGGTGGCGGACTGGACCGGCATTCCGGTCGGGCGCATGGCGCGCAACGAGGTCGAGACCGTACTCAAGCTCGACAGCCTGTTGGCCAAGCGCATCATCGGCCAGGACCACGCGCTGAAGATGATCGCCAAGCGCATCCAGACCTCGCGCGCCGGCCTCGACAACCCCAGCAAGCCGATTGGCGTGTTCATGCTCGCCGGCACCTCTGGCGTCGGCAAGACCGAAACCGCGCTGGCGCTGGCCGAGGCGCTGTACGGCGGTGAGCAGAACCTGATCACCATCAACATGAGCGAATTCCAGGAGGCGCACACCGTTTCCACCCTCAAGGGTGCGCCGCCCGGCTATGTCGGCTATGGCGAAGGCGGTGTGCTGACCGAGGCCGTGCGTCGCCGGCCGTACAGCGTGGTGCTGCTCGACGAGGTGGAAAAGGCCCACCCGGACGTGCACGAGATCTTCTTCCAGGTGTTCGACAAGGGCGTGATGGAAGACGGCGAAGGGCGCCTGATCGACTTCAAGAACACCCTGATCCTGCTCACCACCAACGCCGGCACCGAGCACGTGGCGCGCCTGTGCCAGGACCCGGATAACCTGCCCGACCCGGAGGGCATCGCCCGCGACCTGCGTCAGCCGTTGCTGGAGATCTTCCCGCCAGCCCTGCTCGGCCGCCTGGTGACCATCCCCTACTACCCGCTCAGCGACACCATGCTCAAGGCCATCACCCGCCTGCAACTGGGGCGCATCAAGAAGCGCATCGAGAGCACCCACAAGGTGCCGTTCGATTACGACGAGGCAGTGGTCGACCTGGTGGTCTCGCGTTGCACCGAGAGCGAGAGCGGCGGCCGGCAGATCGACGCCATTCTCACCAACGGCATGCTGCCTGACATGAGCCGCGAGTTCCTCACCCGCATGATGGAAGGCAAACCGCTGGCCGGCGTGCGCATCAGCGTGGCCGACAACGACCTGAACTACAGCTTCGCCGACAACGCCTGAGCCCGAGCGCGGGTCGGCTATCGCCGGCCCGCGCCATGGCAGGCTGGAACCCCGACCTATGTTCTTCGCCCAATCTTCCCGCTTTGCCCGCATCACCAGCCCGCTCGGGCCGGACGTTTTGCTGCTGCGCTCGATGCACGGCAGCGACGAGCTGGGGCGCCTGTTCGAGTACGAGCTGCAGCTGGTGTCCCACGATGCCAACCTCGATCTCAACCAGTTGCTCGGCAAACCGCTGTCGCTCTCGGTGCAGCAGCATGGCGGTGGCGAACGCTATTTCCATGGCATCGTCGCCGCCTGCGGACAGACCGTCGACCGTGGCCAGTTCGCGGCTTATCGGGTCACCCTGCGGCCCTGGCTGTGGCTGCTCAGCCGTACCTCCGACTGCCGCATCTTCCAGCACATGAGCGTGCCGCAGATCATCAAGCAGGTGTTCCGCGACCTGGGTTTCTCCGATTTCGAAGACGCACTCAGTCGCCCCTATCGCGAGTGGGAGTACTGCGTGCAGTACCGCGAAACCAGCTTCGATTTCGTCAGCCGGCTGATGGAGAAGGAGGGCATCTACTACTACTTCCGCCACGAGGCCGATCGCCATGTGCTGGTGCTCGCCGACGCCTACGGCGCCCATGTGCCGGCCCCCGGTTACGCCAGCGTGCCCTACTACCCGCCTGATGGGCAGCACCGCGAGCGCGACCACATCAACGACTGGCAGCTGGCCCAGCACGTGCAACCGGGCTCGATGGAGCTCAACGACTACGACTTCCAGCGCCCCAGCGCGCGCATCGATGTGCGCTCGGTCATGCCGCGTCCGCACAGCGCCGGCGACTATCCGCTGTACGACTATCCCGGTACCTACGTGCAGAGCAGCGATGGCGAGCAGTACGCGCGCAATCGCATCGAGGCCCTGCAGAGCCTGCACGAGCGCGTCGAGGTCGGCGGCAGCGTGCGCGGCATCGCCTCGGGCAACCTGTTCAGCCTCACCGGCTTCGGCCGCGCCGATCAGAACCGTGAGTACCTGGTGGTGTGTGCGCGCTATCACGTCGCGCAGGAATCCCTGGAGAGCGGCAGTGGCGGCGGTGGCCAGTTCGAGTGCCAGCTCACCTGCACCGACGCCCAGCAGACCTTTCGTCCGCTGTGCGGCACGCCCAAGCCCATGGTGCAGGGGCCGCAGACCGCGGTGGTGGTCGGCCCCGCCGGCGAGGAGATCTGGACCGACCAGTACGGCCGGGTCAAGGTGCACTTCCACTGGGATCGTCACGACCAGTCCAACGAAAACAGCTCCTGCTGGATTCGCGTCTCGCAGTCCTGGGCCGGCAAGAACTGGGGCCATATCCAGATTCCGCGCATCGGCCAGGAAGTCATCGTCAGCTTCCTCGAAGGCGACCCCGACCAGCCAATCATCACCGGCCGCGTCTACAACGCCGAACAGACCGTGCCCTACGACCTGCCTGCCAATGCCACCCAGAGCGGCATCAAGAGCCGCTCCAGCAAGGGCGGCACGCCGGCCAACTTCAACGAAATCCGCATGGAGGACAAGAAGGGCGCCGAGCAGCTGTACATCCACGCCGAGCGCAACCAGGACATCGTCGTCGAGGTGGATGAAACCCACTCGGTGGGCAACAACCGGGTCAAGAGCATCGGCATGAACGAGACCGTGACCATCGGCAACAACCGCCTGCGCGCGGTGAAGCTCGACGACGTGCTGGTGGTGGGTTCGACCAAGACCGACAGCATCAGCCAGAGCTACCTCATCGAGGTCGGGCAGAACCTGCGCCTGGTCTGCGGCAAGAGCATTCTCGAACTCAACGCCAGCGGCCAGATCAACCTCAGCGGCGTGGCGATCAACTTCCATGCCAGTGGTGACGCCGAATTCAACACCGGCGGCGTCCTCAATCTGAACATCGGCGGCGGCCCTGGCGCCACGCCTGATGGTCAGGGTGAGCAGGGCAGCATCGATGCGGCCGTCAAATCCCTGTTCGGGCAAGAGAAAGGAAACTCCTGATGAGCTACACCACCCAAGAACTGAGCCTGCAATTGCCCACCGAAGAGGTTCAGGACGGCACCATCAATATCCTGCGTTTCCCTGCCCTGGGCACCTCGCTGGTGATCACCCGCGGCAACCTGGGTGCGGACGAAACCCTGCGCAGCCACTTCGAGGAGCAACTCGGCAAGCTGGCCAAGCAGCTCAAGGAAATGAAGACCGGCCCGATCAACGACACCCGCGTAGGGCCGGCTGGAGACATCGAGGCCGTGGAACTGCGCAACCAGTTCATCAAGGGCACCGAACAGGTGTACCAATTCCAGCTCGGCGTCAAACCGACCGAGGGCCGCATCATGTCGCTGAGCTACGTAAAGCCGCAGCCGATGGGCGAGGCCGAGGCCAACCACTGGGAAAGCATCAAACGCTCGCTGGTACTCAACGGAGCGGGATAAGCGTCGATGTCCGACCTGTTCTGGGCCGCCCGGCTCGGTGATGATCTTGAACACAGCTCGGTCTTCGCTGACGTTCTCAGCGGGGTGCTGGAGGTGGCCGCCTATGCCGCTGCCGGCGCTGCGTTGGTCGCTGCCACCGGCCTGACCGTGGCCACCGGCGGTATTGCCGGTTGCGTGCTGGGCTTTGCCGCCAGCGTCGTGGTCGGCGTTGGCATGAACCTCACCGGTCTGGACAAGGCCGTCACCAGCGTCTGCGACGGCCTGGCCAACGCCATCTTCCCGCCCAGCCCGCAAGCCAAGATCACCAGTGGCGCCAGCAAGACCCACACCAATGGCCTGCCGTCGGCCCGCGCGGCCGGCAAGCTGGGGGCGGTGGCGCCGCCCTCCGGCACTGAGCTGGAACAGTCGGCGGAGCCCGGCTATCTGGACATGGCCACGAGCTTTTTCAGTGAGCTGTGGAACCCCACTCTCGAGAATCCAGCGCCAGGCGCCATCCCCTGCCCGCTGGACACCATCCTCTGTGAGAAACACCCGCCCATGCCGTTGCAACTGCTGGCCGAAGGCTCCAGCAAGGTCAGCATCGAAGGGCAACCGGCGGTACGCAGTGGTGACCGCGCCACTTGCGAAGCCAAGGTGGTGGCAGCTGGCAACATCTCTTCCAACGTACGCATCGGTGGCGAATCCGTGGTGGTGCGGCCGATTCGCAGCGGCAAGACGCCGGGCATCGGCCTGGCCCTGAGCGTGCTGATGGCGCTACGCGGCAACCCGCGCAAGCTGCTGAGTAACCTGCCATGCCTGGCCATGGGCATGGTCAACGGCTTTGTTGTCGACCAGGTAGCTGGCGCGGTGACCCGGTCCATCACCGGTGCGCCCAACCCGGTGCATGCCGCGACCGGCGCCAAGGTACTCAACGGTCTCGATGACCTCGACTGCGTGCTGCCAGCCTTGCTGCCCGTCGAATGGCAGCGTTTCTACTGCAACCGCGACGAACGCCAGGACGGTCTGTTCGGGCCGGGCTGGAGCGTGGCGTACGAAGTGTCGGTCACGCTGACCACCGATGCTGCCGGCGCGCGCAGCTTCATCTACACCGATGAGCAAGGCCGGCGCATCGACCTTGGCTGGCTGGAGCCCGGCGACGCCGCCTATGGCCCGGGCGAAGGCCTCAACCTGCGTCGTGATGCCCGCAGCGGTGCGTTGCTGATCGAGAACGACAATGGCCTATACCGGCTCTTCGAGGCGGCCCCCGATAATCCCCGGCTGCTGCGCCTGAGCAAACTGGGTGACCGCAACGACAATCGCCTGCTGCTCGAATACGACGCCCAGGGTCGGTTGGCGGCCATCAGTGACCGTGACGCCGCGCTGCGTGTGGACTTGTGCTACGACACCGTGCACCCCGCGCGTCTAGCGCGGCTGGAGCGTTGCCATGCCGATGGGCGGCGGCAGCTTCTTGCGGCCTATGGCTATACCGAGCAAGGGTGGCTGCGTGAGGTGGTGGATGCCAATGGTCAAGCCAAACGCCGCTTCGCCTATGACGACAGGGCCCGCCTGACCGCGCACCAGACTCCCACAGGTCTTGGCTGCTTCTATCATTGGGGCGAATTCAGCGAGGCGGGTACGGTTCAGTCTAGAGTCGTGCGTCACTGGACCAGCGAAGGTGAAGAGTACCTCTTCGACTACGACATCGAAGCCGGTATCACGCGCATCCGCGACGGGCTCGGGCGTACTCGTGAGCATTGTTGGAACCGGCAACATCAGGTCACCCGTTTCACCGATCCACTGGGCCAGAGTTGGACCTTCGACTGGAACGACGAGCGCCAGCTGATTGCTGCCACATCCCCGCAGGGCGCGCGCTGGCAATACGACTATGACGAGTCCGGCAACCTCTGCGGCTCCACCGACCCGCTGGGCCGGCGTGATTGCATCGAATTTCTGGGTCACTGGGCCTTGCCGGTCTGTGAAACTGATGCCGCCGGCAACGCCTGGCAGTACCGCTACGACGCACGGGGTAATTGTCAGGAAGAGATCGACCCGCTTGGGCATACCACCCGCTACCGTTATGACGGCAGTGGTCTTCCGGTGGAAATCATCGACGCTTCCGGCAACCGCCAGACCCTGCGCTGGAACGCGCTCGGCCAGCTCATCGAGCAGGTCGACTGTTCCGGCTATCCCACCCGCTTCGCCTATGACGAGTGCGGCAATCTGGTACAGGTCACCGATGCCCTAGGCGAGATCACCCGGTATCAGCACGACGCCCAGGGCCGCCTGCTGCAGAGGCAACTGCCGGATGGCCGCAGCGAACAGTTCATCCGCGATCCGGGTGGGCAGGTTCAGGCGTATCAGGACCCGGCCGGAAAGGGGCTGCGTTATCGCTATGACCGCAGAGGCCGGGTGACCGCCGTTCTGGGGCCACAGGGTAGCCAGATCACCTATACCTACGACAGCTATGGCAGGTTGCAGAGTCTTACCAACGAGAACGGCGAGCCCTACCGTTTCACGTGGGACGACAATGACCGGCTGAGCATTCGCCATGGACTCGACGGCACGGCCCGCCACTATCGCTACAACGCAGACGGTTACCTTAGCGCCGTGGCCTACACGCCCGCTCCGATTGCCGCTGGGGACGCAGCGCCCATCGTCCACGATTTGCAGCGTGATGCGGTCGGCAGGCTGATGTGCAAAACCACTGGCGACGGGAAGACGCGATTCCAGTACGACACCCTCGACAACCCGACCGAGGTGAGTTTCACCGACGATGCCGATAACGTTCAGGTGCTCAACTTCGCCTACGATCAGCTCGGCAGGCTGGCACAGGAAAGCGGCGCAAGCGGTACGCTGCAACACCGCTACGATGCGCTGGACAACCTGACAGAAACCCTACTGCCGGACGGTCGGCGCATCAGGCGCCTGTACTACGGCAGCGGTCATCTGCAGATGCTCAATCTCGATGATCACGAAGTCAGCCATTTCGAACGCGACCGGCTGCACCGCGAGGTGCTTCGAAGCCAAGGTCGCCTCACCACCCGCAGCAGTTATGACCGTGCCGGACGCCTGAGCGGGCGCCGCCGCCATGGTACGGGGCAGCCGGTGCAACTGCCGTCCCAGGCAGAGCAGCGTTATGACTATGACCCCAGCGATAATCTGATCGGCCGTCTGGACTATGACTCCCAGGCGGAGCGTCATCAGCGGCACGGCCTGCACTACGATGCCCGTGGCCGCATCATTTCCAGACAGGATCTGCTCAGCGGGCATCTGGAAACCTTTGCCTACGATGGCGCAGCCAACCTTCTGTCAGGCGCGCGGCAGGATGCATCCCCGGTTCGCCATGACCAGCTTCTGGTCTATCAGGACAAGCGTTACCGCTATGACGCCTTTGGCCGGGTGATAGAAAAGCGCAGTGCCGCGCGGCAGCTGCAACGCCTGTTCTACGACCATGAAAATCGCCTGGTAGAAGTGCGCAATGCCGATGGCAGCCGGGTACACATGCAGTACGACCCTCTCGGCCGGCGCACGCAGAAGCAACACTTTCATGCTCAGGGCCACCTGCTCAGTGAAAGCCGTTTCATCTGGGATGGCCTGCACCTGCTGGGCGAGCAAAGCAATGGCCGGCACAGCCTGTACCTGTACGACGGTAGCAGCCACGAGCCTCTGGCCAGGATTGACGGGATAGGCCCGCACGCACAGCTGCAGTACTACCACAACGACCCCAACGGCCTGCCCCAGCAATTGACCAACGAGCATGGCCGCTGCACCTGGCAAGCCAGCTACCAGGTCTGGGGCAACACCTTGAGTGAGCAACGCCAGGACGCTCACTTCATGGAGCAGAACCTGCGTTTTCAAGGCCAGTACCTTGATCGGGAAACAGGTCTGCACTACAGCACGTTTCGCTTTTACGATCCGGATATTGGTCGCTTCCTCAGTCCCGATCCGATCGGCTTGGCCGGGGGGACCAACCAGTACCAGTACGCGCCCAACCCTGTCGGATGGGCCGACCCGCTGGGGCTGACGTGCCAGAAGTCGAACCTGCATCAACGTGGCCACAAGCCGGGCCCCGGCGAGCGCAGCCTGACCCGCCAGCAATACAAGAGAATGGTGTCGCAGACTCGCCAACAGGGCGGTGCATTGCATGCGCAGTTACAATCGCGCCTGCAACACTCGGACTATGTCTACCGCGCAACGAACTACAGGACGCTGAAGTACTACCGTGATGCGGGGCGCATCAACCGTGATGCTTACATGACCTTCGATAATCCGGGCCTGGACCCGAAGGTCAGCATGGACAAGAGCCAGGTATTCGATCACTGGGGGCAGCACGAAGTGTTGCTGAAGATACCTGCTTCACAGGTCATCGACGCCCGCGTCCCGAGGCCATTGGGAGATTCTCACCGGGTTGGCTGGGAGCCTGTAACCGAGGCCTATCCGGCGGCGGGTTCAGGTGGCAACAGCCAATTCCTCGCACAGACCTCAACCTGGGACGAATCCTGGATCATCCCCATGAATGGAGCATCGCCAAGTGGACCCTGATCAACTCAGCCAGCTCTTGCAGGGCCGCCGCGCCGGGCGTATCACCGAGGAGGCATTGACCTCCTGGGTAGATGCTCACGCCGATGCAGCTAGCAGCCGGCTCAAACGAACCACCTACCTGAAGTTGCGCCGTGGTGACCCACAGCCGGCGTTCCTCGAATGCTTGGCGGCCTGCCATAGCTGCACAAAGGTCTACCAGGCCGGTGAGTTCCGTGACTACCACGACTTCGAGCAGTGCGACGGCCGCCTGCGTAGCGCGTCGGGTGTCTTTACACCCGTGCCGGCGCCCGCCTGGTACGCGGCCCCGGCCAACATCCTGGGCGGCGAAGTGCTCTATCAATGCCAGCAGTGTGAGGCCGTCTGGAGGCTCATCCTGCCCGAACGAGCACAGCGAGGTAGCTGGTGTCGGGTCGGTTAGCCATTGCCCGGCAGCAATCTCGATTTGCCCCTGATTGGTGATGGCGATATTTCCCTACAAAACCGTAGTTACTTCACAAACCACACCTGCTCATAACTGGCCGATTAATGGATGCTGAGTTCCCGTTCTTCTTGCTGGATCTCATCGCCAGGATACGTCCACGGCACCCAAAGGAAGGAAACGCCCGATGAGCTACACCGTTCAAGAATCGAGCAGCGATCTCGAGGCCCCGCTCGCCAAGCTGGCGAAACAGATCAAGCACAGCCTCAGCCTCAACGGATGACCTGCGATGTCTGATGCGCTCTGGGCCGCCCGGCTCGGCGACGATCTGCTGCACACCACACTGCTTGCCGACATCGTCGGCGGCGTGCTGGAAGTGGCCGCCTATGCCGCCATCACCGCCGTGGCCTGTGCCGCGGTGGTCGCCGCCACCGGTTTGACCGTCCTCACTGGCGGCCTCGGTGGCTTTGCCCTCGCCGCAGTAGTGGGTATCGCCGTGGGGGTCGGCATGAACAAAACCGGCTGGGACAAGGGGCTCACGACCCTCTGCGAAGGCCTGGGCAACGCCATCTCCCCGCCCAATGTCCAGGCCAAGATCCTCACCGGCGCCAACAAGACCAAAACCAACGGCCTGCCTTCGGCGCGCGCCGCTGGCAAGTTGGGCAGCGCCGCAGCGCCGTCCGGTACCGAGCTGGAGCAGGCACCGCCCGCCGAGGAGCCTGAGCCCGGCTTCCTCGACATGGCCAAGAGCTTCTTCAGCGAGATGTGGCGCCCGACGGTTGCTCAGCCCGCACCGGGCGTCATTCCCTGCCCGCTGGATGCCATCGAGTGCAAGAAGCACCCGCCGATGCCCGTGCAACTGCTCGCCGAAGGCTCGATCAAGGTCAGCATCGAAGGCCAGCCGGCGGTGCGCAGTGGTGATCGCAGCACCTGCGAGGCCACGGTGGTGGAAAGCGGCAACATCTCGCCGAACGTGCGCATCGGCGGCGACGCCGTGGTGGTGCAGCCGATCCGCAGTGGCAAGACGCCCGGTATCGGCCTGGCCCTCGCCGTGCTCATGGCACTGCGCGGCAACCCGCGCAAGCTGTGCAGCAAGCTGCCCTGCCTGGCCGCCGGTTTCGCCGGCAACATGGCCATGGGTGGCGCCACTGCCTATGCCACCAATTCCATCGCCAACGCCCTCGGTTCGGCCAGCAGCGGTGCGCCCAACCCGGTGCACGCCAGCACCGGAGCCAAGGTGCTCGGCGAAGATGATGATCTCGACTTCGTCCTGCCGGGGCTGATGCCCATCGAGTGGCAGCGCTTCTACAGCAGCTGCGACGAGCGCCGTGACGGTCTGCTGGGTGCCGGCTGGAGCCTGCCTTTCGAGATCGCCGTGCAGGTACGCGCCCACCCGGAGGGTGGCGAGGCGCTGACCTATATCGACGAGCAGGGCCGCCCCATCGAGGTCGGCAGCCTTCCACCGGGCGATGCCTGCTACAGCCCGGGTGAAGGCCTGAACTTCCGCCGCGATGAAAGCGGCGCGCTGCTGGTGGAAAGCGTCGATGGCCTCTATCGCCTGTTCGAGCCGTTGCCCGAGTCACCTGACCGTCTGCGCCTGAGCAAGCTCGGCGACCGCAACGACAACCGCCTGCTGCTCGAATACGACGCCACTGGCCGGCTGCGTGCCGTGCGCGATGGCCACAACCAGCTGTGCATCGAACTGATTGCCGATGTCCTGCACCCGCAGCGCCTGGGCCGGGTCGAGCGCCTGTTCGCCGATGAGCGGCGCGAGGTACTGGTCGCCTACGCCTATGACGCCCAGGGCGATCTCAGCGAAGTCCGCGACGACAAGGGCCAGCTGCTGCGCCGCTTCGTCTATGACGGCGGCCGCCGTCTGATCGAACACCAGCGTCCCACAGGCCTGCGCTGCTTCTATGAGTGGGGTGAGTTTCAGGGTGCCGATGGCCGAGAATCGCGGGTGACACGGCACTGGACCGACGACGGCGACGAGTACCAGCTGCATTACGATCTGGATGCGGGGATCACCCGGGTCACCGACGGCCTTGGTCGGGTCAGCGAACGCCACTGGAACAGCCAGTACCAGATCACCCGCTATCGAGATGCCCTCGGCCAGCTCTGGCTGTTCGAATGGAACGACGAACGCCAGCTGCTCGCCGCCGTCGCACCGGACGGCGCGCGTTGGCAATTCGCCTATGACGAGTCCGGCAACCTCTGCGAAACCCTCGACCCGCTGGGGCGCCGTGACTTCACTCAATGGCTCGGCCACTGGTCGCTGCCCGAAGCGGAGACGGACGCCGCCGGCAATGCCTGGCAGTACCGCTACGACAAGCGCGGCAACTGCATCGCCGAGATCGACCCGCTGGGCCATATCACCCGCTACCGCTATGACACCAGTGGCCTGCCGGTGGAGATCATCGACGCCAGCGGCAAGCGCAAGACCCTACGCTGGAACGCCCTCGGCCAGCTTACCGAGCAGGTCGACTGCTCCGGCTACCCGACGCGCTTCGCCTACGACGAGCGCGGCAACTTGGTGCAGATCACCGATGCCCTCGGCGAGATCACCCGCTACCACTACGATAGCCAGGGTCGCCTGCTGCAGACGCAGCTGGCCGATGGCCGCAGCGAAAAGTATCAACGCGACGCCATCGGCCAGCTCAGCGCCTACCTCGATCCTGCCGGCAAGCCTGTACGCTACCGTTACGACCGTCGTGGCCAGGTGCGCCAGCGCATCGATGCCCTGGGGCGCAGCGTCGGCTTCGAATACGACGCCTATGGCCGCCTGCTCGCCCTGAGCAACGAGAACGACGAGCGCTACCGCTTCACCTGGGATGTTCTTGATCGTCTCACCGCCCAGCACGACCTTGATGACAGTGCCCGGCATTACCGCTATGACCCGCAGGGTAATCTCATCGGCCTGGCCTACACCCCGGCGCCGCATGGCACCGGCCTGGGCAGTGTCCCGGAGACGCCACCAGCGCCGATCATCCACCGCTTCGAGCGCGATGCCGTTGGCCGGATGATCGCCAAGCACACCGATGACGGTCGCACCGAATACGCCTACGACCCACTCGACCGCCTGCTCAGCATCGACCTCACCGCCGTCGACGGCCAGGTGCAGTCGCTGGCCTTCGCCTACGACGCCCTCGGCCAGCTGCTCAGCGAGCAGAGCGCTGCTGGCGCCCTGCAGCATGCCTACGACGAGCTCGGCAATCTGCTGGAAACGCAACTGCCTGACCAGCGCCGTATCCGCCGTCTGTACTACGGCAGCGGCCATCTGCAACTGCTCAGCCTGGATGATCAACTGGTCAGCCGCTTCGAGCGCGACCGCCTGCACCGTGAGGTGCTGCGTACTCAGGGGCAACTGGCCACCCGCAGCCAGTACGACCGCACAGGCCGCCTCACCGCACGCCTGCGTCGCCGCCTGGAGCAACCCGTGCAGCTGCCGGCCGAGGCCGAGCGGCGCTACGCCTACGACCCCAGCGACAACCTGATCGGCCGCCTCGACCGCGACCCGGCCAGCCAGCGCGAACAGAAGCAACAACTGCACTACGATGCCAGCGGGCGCATCATCGCCAGCCAGGACCTGATTCGCGGCAACCTGGAAACCTACAGCTACGACGCCGCTGCCAACCTGCTGCAGCCGGTCGGCGGCGATGCCGCCAGCAGCGGCTGGGTGCGCCACAACAAACTGCTCACCTACCAGGACAAGCGCTACCGCTACGACGCCTTCGGCCGCCTGGTGGAAAAGCGCAGCGGCCGTCACCAGGTGCAGCGCCTGAGCTACGACGCCGAACACCGCGTGCGGGAAGTCACCAACAACGACGGCAGCCGCGTGGTGATGCACTACGATCCGCTCGGCCGGCGTATCGGCAAAAGCCACTACGATGCCCGCGGCGCCTTGCTCGGCCAAACCGACTTCACCTGGGATGGCCTGCGCCTGCTCAGCGAGACCCGCAACGGCCGGCACAGCCTCTACCTCTACGACGAGGGCAGCTACGACCCGCTGGCGCGCGTCGACGGCCAGGGCGAACACGCCCGCCTGCGCTACTACCACACCGATCCGAACGGGTTACCGCAGCAACTAACCGAAGACGACGGCCGCTGCATCTGGCAGGCCCGTTATCAGGTGTGGGGCAACACCCTGGCCGAACAGCAGGAAAGCTTCTTCGTCGAAGAGCAGAACCTGCGCTTCCAGGGCCAGTACCTGGACCGCGAAACCGGGCTGCACTACAACACCTTCAGGTTCTACGATCCGGATATCGGACGCTTTATCAGCCCGGACCCGATTGGGTTGGCGGGTGGGATCAACCTGTTCCAGTATGCGCCGGAGCCGTATGGGTGGGTGGATCCGTGGGGGTGGAGTCCCAGCTCGACACTTGACCGTGCATTAGGCGGTGTTGTCGGCGACAACATGCAGGCTCATCATTTAATTCCGGTTGCTGTTTGGAAAAAGCATGAAAGCTTTTTAACTAGGATAGGTCTCGGAAGCTCGCGTGATACAGCACCAAATGGCCTATTAATGCCAGATAGCGGTGCGCAAGCAAAAACGTCTAAAGCGACTGTTTATCATCGTGGCTCCCATGCAAATTATAATGCCTTGGTAGATAGGAAAATTGAGCGAATTCACCGAGACTATAAAGCAGGAGTAATTGATAAGGCGGCAGCAAAGCAGCGGGTCGAAGGCCAAATGAAATCTCTTCGGCGCAACATAAGGTCAGGAAAAATATCCACCCAGAAAGGAGGTCGGCTTTGTTAGAGCAAAATTCGAAATTTTATACACTACAATTCAAAGAAGAAAATGGTTATCCGATTTTTCTCGACGGCGTCATCCACGAGAGTTTCGTGCCAAAGATTTATGACAAAGGCATGGTTTACGACTGGTACGACACAGACTATGGTGAAACCACAGATGACCTGCCCCCAAAATTAGTATGGATTACGAAGAACAAAAACCTCAAATTTGACATCGCTCGTGGTTTTATGGGTTTTGTTGTTAGTTCTCGCTTCATTGAAATCTTCGAGCGCTGGCGTGTCCGCGACTGGGAAATTTCTGAGCTTGAGGTTGTAAATCCCAAGGGAGAAATAGTCGCAAGCAATTATTTCTACCTACGCCAGAAGTCAGAATACCTACTGAAAGATGTAGCAGACATGGAGAAATCAAAATATCGAAAAGGTAAATGGGGGCCTGAATACACAAGCTTAATAATAAACAAAGCAATAGACCTAGATTTCTTTCTTTCCTCAGAAGGCATTCTGTCAGGGCACCCAATATTATCAGCCAGAGCAATCTCTGACTTGTTAAAACTCAACAGCAAAGGCTTCGAAGTAGTGCCGACCGAGCAAATTGAGTCCGTACTTGACTACTAGTGACAAAAAATAGGTCGGCAAGCGACCGAAAAAGCAGAAAAGGGGACATTTATAAACTATAAGAGGATATGACATTGAAAGCTTATGCAAGTCCAAATGAAGTTGGCCCAGATGATGATACAGCTAGGGTGCCGCTTAACTACGCTGTGCTGAAAAACGATCTAGTTGCAACTCAGAAACTACTTGCTGAGGGTGCATATCCTGACGGGCTCGATGAAACTTCATTTACTCCTCTTATGTATGCCACCCGTGAAGGTCATGGCGGAATAGTTAGGCTTCTGTTAGAGGCAGGTGCCGATCCTTGCCGGCTAGGGTATGTGCAAAGAGTCTATCCTCTTGATTTTGCTCAATGGCGAGTCAATGACTCAAAAACCTTAGAACTGCTCAAGGGTGTCAATGCCCCTAGCGTATCAATGGAGTTCGATACCTCTTCTTTAAGAGGCGCAGAGATGATCGCGTTCGTCAGTCGCGAGTATGCAGGTATTTACCCTGTCGATTTCAAACGTGACGTTAACGGTGAACAATTCTCCTTCTGGCTTGGCCAGACACGCCTTGAAAAAAATGACTGGGACAATCCTCTGTTTCTGTTCTCTGCCGGGCTTTACACATATGGCACGCCTATTGATATAGGGCTGATCCTTCCGCCAGAGTGGGCTGTCTTACAAGAATATAGAAATCCACGCAGCCTTCTTTCGTTTCCGCTAGACCTTCTACAAGCACTTGCTAGCCGGGTCCAGCAGGGCGTTGGAATAAATCACGGAGATATAATCAATCCATCTGAAGATGATCTAAAGGATTTGGGTTGGCCAGCTACAGTTCGCTATTTGGTCGCTGTCGACCAGAGCTGGGGGCGTAACAAAGATGACCATGATGATACTGATGTCATCCTATTAACTCTTGCTCCTGTAACAAACAAAGGTTTCAAGCCTACCCATAAAGGAGGCTTGGATATGGCAGATAAGCTGCGCTCTGCACGTTGGAAAAAAATGGCGATTCCATTTTACAGGTAACGATAGAGGAACGGCGCAGTACAGGATCAATGGAGCCCCATAAACTTCGGTTTGTCCCTGAGCAATCCCAGTTACTGGTCTGCGCCTGCTCAGCGAAACCCGCAACGGCCGGCACAGCCTCTACCTCTACGACGAGGGCAGCTACGACCCGCTGGCGCGCGTCGACGGCTAGGGCGAACACGCCCGCCTACGCTATCAGGGGAATAGGGGACAGACCACGATTAATTTATCCGTAAATCGTGGTCTGTCTCCTATTGTTTCTCTTCCATAACAAGTTAATTGCAGATCTATAGCAGGTGACTAGCAAAAGAGAAGCTAAGATGATCATTGCAAAACATCATAGGAAACATATGAAATTAAGCAGGTGCTCCTAAATGTTCGATGACGCGAAAGCTATTCATATCTGGGTGGGAAGCAATTTCTCAAAAGAAGAAGAGTATATGAGCTATTTTGAGCTTGATTACTCTGTTGAAGGGGACTTTGCTGACCCAGGTTATAAGCTCTGTGGTTTTTGCAAGGATATCGGTATCGTTTGGTATGACGAAGATTTTATAGGCATCATTCCTCGTCGAGAGCAGGAGGTCTCTTTAGATGATATTTTGGCGGAAGCTGCTATAGATGATGAGCTACCGGTAGCTAAGGCTCGCTGTGATTCTTTGGGTATAAAAAAAGCCAATGCGATTTTTTGGTATCAAGATGCTGATCTTGTGCTTGAGAAGTCGACCAAGGATAGTTATAACGGTCTAAAATATATAGGTGTTTTTAAGGAGAGTTAGGCAGGCGGAAGGATCCAAAAGGGGACAGATTTATTTTCGGCTACCAGTGTTTTTAGCCAATAAATAAATCTGTCCCCTTTTTGTTTTTTGGACCAGGGAAAAGCCCTAGCTATGCGATTAAGGTTCCATATGAAAAAGTACCTAGTCACTTGGTGAAAGATATTAAGAATCGCCCGCCGTCACGGTCGATCAATATAACTGCCAACAAAAATGGGACAGGGTTAATCAAAAGAGTCACAGGATGCCGTTAATGAAAATATATTTGACCCCGGAAAATGTTGACTTTGAAATATCTACGGTTGGCGTACATGTGGTCTACTCCGACGTAGAAGGATCTACCATTGAAGTCGATGCGCGTATACCAGATGCAGTGCAAATAGACTCCTATACTAAAGTCAAAATACATTTCCCGCTTACCGCAGAGTTAACTTGCGTAACAATGAATTTTTTTGAACTGCATCACAAGGATATTGTACTCGGCGAGTGCAGTGCGCGAGGGGCAAAAAAAAATCAGGCTCCAGGTATATACACAATAGAGAACTCGGAAAAGCTAAAGCTGAAGTCGAAAATTTACGATCCTCACAATATTTTTAATCTAAGGCACTACTTGGTCTGCGGGAGTGATAGTTATGTTGAAGTAATTTCTCAGCAATACACAGCACATAAAAAAATCCCATAAAGCAGACCCGCGCGAATCGCCGATGGCCGAGATCAAGATCAATTGGAAAAGGGAACAGATCTATTTTCGGCCACCGGTGGTGCTGGCCAGTAAATAAATCTATCCCTTTTTAGGGTGCATATATAAGTGTCAAGCGAAAATAAAAATTTTCATGTATGGGTAGGTAGCAATTTCTCGCAAGAGGACGAATACATGAGCTATTTCGAAATCGATCACTCTACCGAAGGTGATTTTGATGATCCAAACTACAAGCTCTGTGGCTTCTGCCAAGATATTGGTGTTGATTGGTATGACGAAGATTTCATCGGCATTATTCCTCGCTGCGAGCATGAGGTTTCGCTAGATGAAATTCTGATCGAAGCCGCTGTAGATGAAGATGAATTGCCGCTCGTCAAAGCTCGTTGTGAAGCCCTTGGAATCAATAAGGCCAATGCAGTTTTTTGGTACCAAGACGCAGAGTTGGTCCTCAAGCAACCTATCAAAGATAGCTATAACGGCCTGAAGTACATAGGTGTGTTTCAAGGGGACTGATATGAGAGTCTATTTAAGGGAAAGGCATAGTAGCCTTGACTGTAAATAAGCCGCTTCTTTCAATGGACATGAAAAGACTTTCGAAAAAGAAACAGCGCTTATTCGATGGCACTGAAAATGACTTCTACGTATTCAGTTCAATGTTGGATGTGGCCGAACTCGGATCAGTTTTTTTCGACAACCGGCAGGTCCAGTATTTATGGGAACTGGGTGAGGGGCAGGCCGATGCGCTGGTAGGTCTGATTCCTGGCGCAAGAAAACATATGGTTATTCCAGGCGATTCGCCCGCGTATAAGCAAGGGAACCTCGCTCTGTACGTGCAACGCGTTAATGGGCGAGACGCCAATCAGTCGGTACTTATCGTCGTAGCTGCAGGAGAAGCACAACCTGCGCGCTTCGTGATCGATCTGTGTGGCGTGTTTGTGGACGAGTAAAGCTGCCATCTGATTAGCGTCAGGCTCAAATCATGGTTTTTTGCGATTGCCGCTATGGCAAAAGGCTTACACGCCGAAGCGCAACGGGCCTCTCCCGTCGCCCGCGCAGGCTGGCTAATCTACGCACACCTACCGGGAACTGGATGTCCCGAGTCACGGAAGACAGACCGCGCCAGGATGGCAAACGACAGGATGTCGGAAGGTCTTAAAAAACCCGCTTCGGCGGGTTTTTTGTTGCCTGTAGAAAAGTCAGGCGACACTGAACGCTGGTAGCCAGGCATGACTCAGGTCCGCCAGAAGAAAGCTGTTGGCCTCCCAGATATCACCAGTAAATCCGAGCCCCTCCTGTCAGTCCGCCGTGGCCAGGACCTGTGTATTACGCCCGGCATGCTTGGCGCGATAGAGCGCGGCGTCGGCCTTGAGCAGCATGGTGGTGATGTCATCGTCCAGGGCGGGTGTCAGCCCATAAACACCGGCGCTAAAGCTCAAGGCGATGTGCTTGTCATCAACCTGCGCCGGGTGCCGGGTAAGGGATTGGCGGAGCTGATCGACCAGCTCCAGCGCGCCGCTGGCGTCGGTGCCGGGCAGGATCAGCAGAAATTCCTCACCACCATAACGGCCGATGTTGTCGTTACGCCGCAGCCGCTGTTGAAGATGGTCCGCGCAGTGCCTGAGCACGGCATCGCCGACCAGATGGCCGTGGCTGTCGTTGATCTGCTTGAAGTGATCCAGATCGAGCATGGCGATGGACAGCGGTATGTGTAGGCGGCGGGCACGCTCCAGCTCGTCGGTGAGTTGTTCGAGTATCGCCAGGCGATTGGGCAATCCGGTAAGCGTGTCGCGCAGGGCGGTCTGGCGCAGCTCCGATTCGATGCGCTCGCGCGACAGCAGCACCAGGCCGAAGGAAAACATGATGATGGTGGCGGCACCGAGGGCGACCGATACCGTCTGCTTCAGGTTGCTGACGTCGTAGTGCATCTCCGTCGGCGCGCCGGCGAGGATGACCACCACGCGAATACCCAGGCCGAACAGGCTGATGCCTGCCCCGATCATCAGGATTCGGTGGGCGCGCCCGCCGAGCACGGCATGAATGCGGCTCAGGTGCAGGATCACCAGGCATTGGGTGAACAGCAGCAGGCAGGCGACCAGTTGGCGGGGTTCCTGGGTGTCGATCAGCAGGCTGAGCAGCACGCCCAACAGCAGCGGAAAGGCGAAGGCCAGCCGCCAGGGCGGGCGCTGGCCGTGGATCAGCGGCAGGCTGACGGTGTAGAAGGCCAGAGCCGTGGACAGCAGCGTGTTGGCCAGCACGTAGCTGATCCACATCGACACCTGCCCGAACAGGGTGAAGCCGATGTAGGCCAGCGAGTGGGACAGCATGCCCAGACCGGTGGTGAGCATGCCGTCGCGATGACGCAACTGGCCGACCAGGATCAGACAGCTGCCCATGATCACGGCGACCAGTGCGACGGCTCCGAACAGTGTCTGAGTGTGGGCGATCATGTCAGCCTTCTTGTTTTCTGATCTGCGTTGACTCTAGGGCAATTCCCCTCACGGTGCCTGTGCCGGCTCAGGCCCACCAGTAGCGCACCATATGGAAGAACACGGGCGCGGCGAAGCATACTGAATCGAGGCGGTCGAGCATGCCGCCGTGGCCTTCGATCATGTGGCCCCAGTCCTTCACTCCGCGGTCGCGCTTGATTGCCGACATCACCAGGCCGCCGGCAAAGCCGAGCATGCACACCAGCAGGGCGAACAGCGCTGCCTGCCAGAAGGCGAAGGGGGTGATCCAGCACAGCATGGCGCCGATCAGGGTAGCCAGTGCCACACCGCCGATAAATCCTTCGATGGTCTTGGATGGCGAGAGATTGGGGGCGATCTTGTGTTTGCCGAAGAGCTTGCCGCATACGTACTGCAGCACGTCGGAGAGCTGCACGACGATGATCAGCCAGGCGATCAGCAGCAGGTTGCGGCCCTCGTAGCCGGGGATGTCCAGCGTCAGCAGCGCCGGTACCGAAGAGATGCAGTAAACGGCGATCATCAGGCCCCACTGCACCTTGGCCGCACGCTCGAGGTAGCGGGTGGTGTCGCCGCCCAGCGAAGCGAGGATCGGCAGCAGCAGGAACAGGTAGACCGGGATGAAGATGGCGAACAGGCCGTACCAGCCGAAGGCAATCAGCAGGTATTGCATCGGCAGGGCGAAGTAGAAGGCCGCCACCAGCGCCGGGTAGTCGCTACGCCGGGTCGGCGTCAGCGTCATGAACTCGCGCAGGGCGTAGAAGGACACGAAGTAGAACAGCACGACAACGCCGTTGTTGCCGAACAGGAAGGCGATGCCGATTACCAGCACCATCACCCACCAGGCATTGATCCGCGCGTTGAGGTTGTCGACCACCGGGTTGGGGCGGTCGCCGCTGCGTTTCTTGAGGATGAAGCCGACCAGACTGGCCAGCAGGAGCAGGGCACCGATACCGGCGAATAACAGCAGGGTATTACGATCCATCTCAGGCCTCCTCGGGTGCCAGTGCCAGCAGGGCGTTACGCGCGCGTTCCAGGAAGGCGTCCTTGCCTTCCCCCTCGATGGGCTCCAGCGCTGCGCCAAAGCTCAGTGTGCATAGCAGGGGCAAGGGCAGCGCCCTGCCTTTGGGCATCACCCGGTTGAGGTTGGCGATCCAGACCGGTACCAGCTCCACGTCCGGGCGCGCCTGAGCCAGGTGATAAAGGCCGCTCTTGAACGGCAGCAGCGGCTCGTCGCCGAGATTGCGTGTGCCCTCGGGGAAGATGATCAGCGAGTCACCGCCGTCCAGCGCGTCGAGCATCGCCTGCAGCGGGTTGGCGCCTTCCTTGCGCTCGCGGTCTACCAGCACACCGTTGAACACCTTGTTGATCAGGAAGCTGCGCACCCCGGGTTTCTGCCAGTAGTCGGCCCCGGCCACCGGTCGGGTGCGTTTGCGCAGCTCCGGCGGCAGGGATGCCCAGAGCAGGACGAAATCGCCATGGCTGCTGTGGTTGGCGTAGTACAGGCGTTGGGTCGCCTGCGCGGTGCTGCCGAGCCACAGGGCTCGTGCGCCGGTCAGCAGTCGAGCTGCCGAGGTGATGGCAAAAGCGGTCAATGCAGCGAGCATGGCGACTCCTTAAGCGAAAACGATGAAGATCCCGAGTACAACGATGACGATCTGTAGCAACAGGCACAGCGCCTGTTTGCGTAGCAGGCCGAGCGCGCCCTGAGAGCGGAGGTCCCACGTGCGGCCAGCCTGCTGCGCATTCTGCAGGCCCAGATTCTGTAGCGCCTGATCCAGAGCACGAGTCTGGTTATCGAGCTGTTCACCGGCTTTGGCCAGGTGTTGAAAGAGTTCGGCGTCCAGCGCCACGCGCAGCGCCCAGTATTTCTCGGCCAGGCCGGCGATCAGCAACGCTGCGCAGAGCAGTGCCAACGCCAGGCTCGCGGGGGCGCCAAGCCATGGCGCCAGGCCGAAGACCACGGCGAGCAGGCTCAGTGCACTGGAGCAATGATCGAGGCTGCGCCCACGCCGCAGCAGTGCCGCGACCAGCATGAGGTCAGCCTGCATGGGCGACCTCCAGTTTCGCTCCGGCATCGAGCATGCCCTGCAGCGCGGCCAGGTGCTGTGGGCCAAGCACGATCTGCGGCCGCGCCTGACGGATCAGTGCCACGGCTGACTCCACGCTCTGGCAGCGGCCACTGTGCAGCAGCCAGGCCGCCACGGCGGTGGCGCTGCGCGAGTAGCCCAGCGCACAGCACACCAGCACTGGGCCCTTGTGGCGTAGCCGTTCGATAGCCTCGGCGGCGTGTTGGCAAGTGAGCGCATCCGGCGCCACCAGATCCAGTGACGGCAGGCTGCAGTAGTGCTGTGGTGTGTGCCGCAGCGGCAGTTCGGCGCAGAGATCGACCACGGCTGCATAGCCATCGAGATCGCCCGTGGCGGGCAGACGGCCGAGGTCGATGCCTTCCACCACCTGGCTTGGCGCAGGCTGGCGGTGTGTCCACAGCCGCGAATTGATCCAGGCGCCGAGCAGATAGGGGGCGAGCAACGCCGTGGCGGCCGGGCTGAGGCGTCCGGTGGCCTGCTTCTGGAAACCGCCAGCACCGAACAGCAGGTAGTTGAGCGCAACCAGCGCCAGTGAAGCCGCCGGCCAGAACAGCCACAGCCAGGTACCGCCCAGCTTGACTGCGAGCACGGCGCATAGCGTTGCGCCAAGCCCGTAGCGCATAGCCAGGCGCCAACGGCGCGGATCGTTGGCCAGGCGTATCTGCTTCAGCGGCGTAGCGCCCTGTAGCGGTAGCAGCCACAGGCAGAGGAACCCGGCCAGCAGCCCGGTGGGCAGGTCGATGAAGTGGTGCTGCCAGGTGGTCAGCACGGAAATGCCGATCAACGCCATCCACCCGTGCAGCAGGCCACGCCAGAACGGGCCGCGGGTGTGATTGGCGAACATCGCCCAGATGATCACCAGCAGGGTGATATGCAGCGACGGCGCCTGGTTGAAGGGTTTGTCGAAGCCCATCAGTACGTCGAACATCAGACCGAAGGTACCATCCAGCGGCGGCCGCTCGAAGGTGAAGCGCAGCGGCCAGAGCAGAAAGCAGGCCACGCAGATCACCTGCGCGGCGAGCAGGCGCAGGGCATGGCGATCCATCTCGCGGCGGCAGGCCGGCAACAGGAAGGACAGGCCATAAAGAAGGTCGATCGACCAGTACGGTACGATGGTCCAGGGCCACAGCGGTATCTGCGGCTCCCAGGCGAAGACCAGGCTGCCGACATCCTCGCGCTGCCCGGTGAACCAGTTGGCGAAGCCGTAGCTGGCGAAGAACAGCGGGCCGAGCAACAGCAGCCAGAGTACGCCGCGCTTCCACAATCCTTGTTCGCGGGCGTACTCCATCACTTCACCCGTTGTGCCAGGGACACGCTGAAGATGCCCCACTGGTCGATGCGTTGTGCCACCTTGCGGAAACCGGCTGCTTCCACCAACTGGTCCATTTCTGCCTGGCTGCGCCGGCGCATGACCCAGGCCTGGCCGTCGCGGTGGCTGGTCAGGGCGCGGGCGATCAGTTCCAGCTGCGGGTGCCAGGGCTGGCCGGTGTAGACCAGATAACCGCCCTCCTCGACCGCTGCCGCCAGCCCGGCCAGCGAGTCGCCGACCATCTGGTTGCTGCCGAACAGCTCGTACAGGCCGGAGACCACCGCCAGGGTCGGTTTCGGCTCGAGCGCGGCGAGATCCTCACGGTCGAAGGCATCGCCTTTGACGAAGCGGGCGATGTCGCCCAGGCCCTTCTGCTCGATCAGCGCATTGCCGTCGCGCACGTTGATGTCGCTGTAGTCGCGCAGCAGGATCGAATCGGGGTGCTGCTGGCCCTCCAGCGATTCGAGGATGTAGCGGCCGTGGCCGGCGGCGATATCGACGATGCGCACTGCCCTGCCCGCCTCGCGCAACCTGGCCATGGCCAGGCGCAGCAGTTCCTCGGCGTGCAGCTTGCGCTGACGAATGCCGCGCCAGCCGATGGAGTCGAGGTAGTTCTGGTCGATCAACCGGCCCAGCGCACCCTTGCCGGTGGGCTGGTTGCGGTAGACGTAATCGAGCGTACTGCCGGAGTCGAAACCGGTGTCGAAGCCCAGCTTCACGCCGGCTGACAGGCTGCTGCCCAGGCGCATGCCGGCGCGGGTGGCGCGCCAGTAGAGGTCGCGCAACGAGCGTTTTGGCAGCGGCGCGGCCAGCTCTTCGGCTTCGGCGCAGGTGGCGCCCAGACGATCGGCATCGAGCAGCGAGGGGCGCGTTACCGGCTCCTCGAAGTTGCGCAGGATGAAGCGCCGTGCGCGGCTCAGGGCGTGGGCGCGGTCGCGTTCACCGAGGGTGTCGTGGAAGAAGCCCGGTAGCAGGTGCTTTTCCTTGCGCAGGCTGCCGAGACGCTCGAAGAAGTCTTCCTGCGGCTTGCGGTGGACGACGAAGTCGGCGCCGGAGATCAGCAGCTGGGTCGGCACCTGGATCGCCTGGGCGTCGGCGACGATGCGGTCGGCGGCCTCGTATAGGCCGAGCAGCATGGTGACCGAGATGGGCCGGGCGATCAGCGAGTCATTCTCGAAGGAGGCGATGCGCTCGGGATCATGGCTGAGATAGCGCGCCTTCACGTAGCTGTTGACGAAGAAGTTGCCGCGCCAGGCGTGCAGCAGCTTCAGACCGGGGCGGGCGAAGGGCACGTAGAGCTTGACCTTGAAGGCCGGCGAGGCGAGTACCAGGCAACGCACCTTGGGCGCGTAGTCGTGGGCCCAGGTGGAGATGATCACCGCGCCGACACTCTGCGCCACCACCGCCAGGTCCTGTTCGGCGATGCCGTGTTGTGCGCCGATATGCTCGACGAAGGTCTGCACGTCACGCACGTTGGTGGCGAAGCTCGGACTGTCGCCGCGTGCGCCGGGCGAAAGCCCATGGCCACGGGCATCCCAGGCGAAAAAGTCGCAGTGCGGCAGCTCCAGCTCGTCCACCAGGTGGGCCATGCGTCCACCATGTTCATGGCCACGGTGAAACAATACGACAGCCTGGCGTGGGCCATCGGCGGGCGCTGTCGCCGACCAATGTCGATAGCTCAGCTCGACGCCGTCATGAGTGGTAAAGGTGTGAAGCTGTACGGGGCGCATGGAATCTCCTTATTCCGTAGAACGGGTCAGACCGCTTCGGCCAACCCGTGGCGAATGCGGTTGTAGAGGGTATAGAGCAGCAGGGCGAGGATCAGGGCCAGCAGCAGGTTGATCCACAACGCTGGGAGCAGGCCGCTGGCGACGCCAGCGCCGAGCACGCCGAAGCAGAAGGCGCGGTCACTCTTGCCCATCGGCCCGTCATAGCGGCGTGAGGCGCCGACCATGGGCCCGAGCACGCCGGCGTATTCGCTGATCACCGCCAGCAGTACCACGACAATCACCAGCAGCGGCGAGACGCCTGCCAGCAAGGCGAAGGGCAGATACAGGGCGCTGTCGGCGATCACGTCGCAGAGTTCATTGAGGTAGGCGCCGAGCTTCGATTGCTGGCCGAATTCGCGGGCGAGCATGCCGTCGACGGCGTTCAGCGCCATGCGCAGCAGCATCCACAGGGGAATCAGGGCGAACAGCCAGGTGATGTGACTGAAGGCCGCGAGCAGGGCGCCCAGCAGCACGGAGACGAGGGCTGCAGCCAGAGTGACCTGATTGGCGGTGACGCCGCGTGCATAAAGACGTTCGACGCCGGGGCGCAGCAGGTTCTGGAAGGCGGGTTTGAGCTGGTAGATCGATGGCATGGCAGTGAATTCCCTTTACTGATCCAATCTTCGGCCATTGCCGCGGGTGAGACTGTGAGCCCATCGAGGTAGACGCGGCTTTATCGACGGCGTGTGCCCGCTGGAAGCCAAATCGCTACATCTGAGCCACAACTTATACCCCGCCGCGGGATTTTCCTAGCGCTGGTGATTCGCCAGGAAAATCAGTTTGATGCAGGCAATGATGGCGCTTTGATTGCATTTCCTGCACAGCTTATCCACAGATCAGGCGGTTTCGCCCAGGCGGCTCAGCTGCGGCTCTTCACCGCGCAGTTCGGTCTGTTGCTGGCGTACCCACTGAAAAGCACGTTCGTTGAGCTCGGCGATGGCACGCGGGCCTTCACCCTCGGCGTACATCGGCTGGCCGATGATGACTTGAATGGTGCCCGGGCGCTTGCCCCAGCCGGCCTTGGGCCAGAATTCACCGGCGTTGTGGGTGATGGGCAGCACCGGCAGGCCGGCATTCACTGCCAGGGCGGTGCCGCCACGGGAGAACTTGCCGATCTGGCCTGGCGGAATTCGCGTGCCCTCGGGGAACACCAGCACCCAGGCGCCCTGCTTGAGGCGCTCATCGCCCTGCTTGGCCAGTTGCTTGAGCGCCGCCTTGGGGTTGCTGCGGTCGATGGCGATGGGCTTGAGCAGCGCCATGCCCCAGCCGAAGAACGGCACGCGCAGCAGTTCACGCTTGACCACCTGCGACAGCGGCTCGAAGAAGCCGGAAAGGAAGAAGGTTTCCCAGGTGCTCTGGTGGTTGGCGAGGATCACGCAGGGGCGCTCTGGGATGTTCTCCAGGCCGCGCACTTCATAGCGAATACCGACGATCACCTTGGCCAGCCACACGGCGCAGTTGCACCAGGCCTGGACGACGAAGCGGTAACGCCAGCGGAACGGCAGCAAGGGCGCGACCACCAGGCTGATCAGGCACCAGAAGAACGAGCTGGCCGACAGCAGCAGGTAGAAAAGCGTGACTCTGAAAGCCTGCACTATCGCCATGAAACTTCACACCTTATGAGAGCAGTTGATCGGCGACAGCCGCCAGATCATCGAATACCAGAGTTCCTGGCGGCAGTGGCTTGGCCAGGGTGCGTTCGCCCTTGCCGGTTTTCACCAGCACGGGCTGACAATCGACGGCCAGCGCGGCCTGCAGGTCACCGCTGCTGTCGCCGACGAACCAGATTCCCGCCAGTTCCGTGGCGTAGTGCGCGGCGATCTGCTGGAGCATGCCCGGTTTCGGTTTGCGGCAGTCGCAGCCGTCATCCGGCCCGTGCGGGCAGTGAACGATCAGGCCGACCTCACCGCCCTGCTCCGCCACCAGCTGGCGCAGGCGCGCGTGCATCGACTCCAGGGTTGCCATGTCGTAATAGCCACGAGCGATGCCGGACTGGTTGGTGGCCACGGCCACCGTCCAGCCCGCTTGCGACAGGCGTGCGATTGCAGTGATCGACGAAGGGATCGGAATCCACTCGTCGAGCGTCTTGATATAGGCGTCGGAGTCTTCGTTGATGACACCGTCGCGGTCGAGGATCAGCAGTTTCATGCAGCCACGCCAGAAGCAGAGATGGAAACGACCGCTGGCCGCGAAAATCTTCGCGGCCAGCGCCTGGCGTCAGCCCAATACCGAGATATCCGCCACGCCGAGGAACAGCCCGCGCAGGCGAGCCAGCAGGGCGTAACGGTTGGCGCGTACGCGCGCATCCTCGGCGTTGACCAGCACCGCCTCGAAGAAGGCATCCACCGGCTCGCGCAGACCAGCCAGCTTGGCCAGCGCCTCGTTGTACTGACGGGCGGCGGCCAGCGGCTGTACGGCCTGGTCGGCTTGCTGGATGGCAGCGTGCAGGGCGAACTCACTGGGGTTGTCGAAGTAGTGCGCTTCGACCTGGGCGGCGACGCCACCTTCGGCCTTGCTCAGCAGATTCGACACACGCTTGTTGGCGGCGGCCAGGGCTGCGGCCTGCGGCAGCTTGCGGAAGGCCTGCACGGCCTGCACGCGCTGGTCGAAGTCCAGCGGCGAAGTCGGGCCTACCGCACGCACCGCCTGGTACACGGCCACTTCGATGCCTTCGTCTTCGTAGCGCGCACGCAGGCGGTCGAAGATGAACTCCAGCACCTGGGCGGCCAGGCCTTCGGTCTTGATCTTGCCGGCGTACTGGGCGACGGCGAAGTCGACCGCGGCGGCCAAGTCCAGATCCAGGCCCTTCTCGATCAGGATGCGCAGCACGCCGAGGGCGGCGCGACGCAGGGCGTAGGGGTCCTTCGAGCCGGTCGGCAGCATGCCGATGCCGAAGATGCCGACCAGGGTGTCGAGCTTGTCGGCCACCGCCACGGCGGCGCCGGTCAGGGTGCTCGGCAGTTCGGCGCCGGCACCGCGCGGCATGTACTGCTCGTTCAGGGCCAGGGCGACGTCCTGCGGCTCACCGTCGTTGAGCGCGTAGTAGTAACCGGCGATGCCCTGCATCTCGGGGAACTCGCCGACCATCTCGGTGGCCAGGTCGCACTTGCTCAGCAGGCCGGCACGGGCGGCACGCTGGGCGTCGCCACCGACTGCGCGGGCGATGAAACCGGCCAGTGCGGAGACGCGCTGGGCCTTGTCGAACACCGAACCGAGCTGGGCCTGGAACACCACGTTGGCCAGGCGCTGGTTGAAGCCTTCGAGCTTCTGCTTCTTGTCCTGCTTGAAGAAGAACTCGGCGTCGGTCAGGCGCGGACGCACGACCTTCTCGTTACCCGAGACGATCTGCGCCGGGTCCTTGGACTCGACGTTGGCCACGGTGATGAAGCGCGGCAGCAGCTTGCCGTCCGCATCGAGCAGGCAGAAGTACTTCTGGTTGTCCTGCATGGTGCTGATCAGCGCCTCCTGCGGCACCTCGAGGAAGCGTGCCTCGAAGGAGCAGACCAGCGGCACCGGCCATTCCACCAGCGCGGTCACTTCGTCCAGCAGTGCCGGCGGCACGATGGCGGTACCTTGCTCGGCGGCTGCCAGCTCGTCGACACGGCGCGAGATGAGCTCGCGGCGCTCGGCGAAGTCGGCCAGCACGAAGGCGCTGCGCAGGTCTTCGGCGTAGTTGGCCGGGGCGCTGATACGCACGTCGCGGTTGGCGTGGAAGCGGTGGCCACGGGAGACGCGACCGGCCTTCTGCGCGAGGATCTCGCACTCGACCACGGCGTCGCCGAACAGCATCACCAGCCACTGGGTCGGGCGCACGAATTCGTCGCGACGGGCGGCCCAGCGCATGCGCTTGGGAATCGGCAGGTCGTTCAGCGAGTCCTGCACGATGGTCGGCAGCAGGTTCACCGCCGGCTGGCCGGGGATATGCTGGGCGAAACGCAGTTTCGGCCCGCTGCGGTCGATATCGGCGATGTCCACGCCGCACTTGCGGGCGAAGCCCAGGGCCGCCTGGGTCGGGTTGCCGTCGGCGTCGAAGGCGGCCTGGATGGGCGGGCCGTCGAGGTTCATGCTGCGGTCGGCCTGCTGCTCTTCGAGCTGCTCGACCAGCACCGCCAGGCGCCGTGGCGCGGCATACACGCGGCTGGCGGTGTAGCTCAGGCCAGCGGCCTTGAGGCCTTTCTCGATACCGGCGAGGAAGGCCTCACCGAGGCTTTTCAGGGCTTTCGGCGGCAGCTCTTCGGTGCCCAGTTCGACCAGGAAATCGTGTGCACTCATGCTTGCGCCTCCAGCTTGGCCAGTACTTCGTCACGCAGTTCGGGGGTGGCCATGGGGAAGCCGAGCTTGGCGCGCGCCTGCAGGTAGCTCTGCGCCACGGCGCGGGCCAGGGTGCGCACGCGCAGGATGTACTGCTGACGCGCGGTCACCGAAATGGCGCGGCGGGCGTCGAGCAGGTTGAAGGTGTGCGAGGCCTTGAGCACCATCTCGTAGGTCGGCAGCGGCAGCTCGAGCTCGATCAGGCGGTTGGCCTCGCTCTCGTAGAAGTCGAACAGCTCGAACAGCTTCTCGACGTTGGCGTGCTCGAAGTTGTAGGTGGACTGCTCCACTTCGTTCTGGTGGAACACGTCGCCGTAGGTCACGGTGCCGAACGGGCCGTCGGTCCAGATCAGGTCGTAGACCGAGTCGACGCCCTGCAGGTACATGGCCAGGCGCTCCAGGCCGTAGGTGATCTCACCGGTCACCGGGTAGCACTCGATGCCACCGACCTGCTGGAAGTAGGTGAACTGGGTGACTTCCATGCCGTTGAGCCAGATTTCCCAGCCCAGACCCCAGGCGCCGAGGGTCGGCGATTCCCAGTTGTCTTCGACGAAGCGGATGTCGTGCACTTCCGGATCGAGGCCGATGGCTCTCAGCGAACCCAGGTACAGCTCCTGGAAGTTCTCCGGATTGGGCTTGAGGACCACCTGGAACTGGTAGTAGTGCTGCAGGCGGTTGGGGTTCTCGCCGTAACGGCCGTCGGTCGGGCGACGCGAAGGCTGCACGTAGGCGGCGTTCCAGGTCTCCGGGCCGACGGCGCGCAGGAAGGTGGCGGTGTGGAAGGTGCCGGCGCCCACTTCCATGTCGTAGGGTTGCAGCACCACGCAGCCCTGCTCGGCCCAGTAGTTCTGCAGGGCCAGGATCAGGTCCTGGAAGGTGCGCACGGCAGGCTTGTTCTGGCTCACGAAAAAATCACCTGTGGAGGCTTGCGAGGGAAAGCCGGGGAGTATATCGAAACTCGGCGCAGGCCGCAGGGTACGGCATATCGGCATCATCCACGGCCTTTTGTGACTGTATTTATATCCAGTTATTTTGCCGTTATAGTCGCTGCTTCGACCCTGACCGAGGCTTTCCGCCATGCCCCGTTGCTTCTGGTGCACCGACGATCCGCTCTACCAGGCCTATCACGACGAGGAATGGGGCGTGCCGCAGCGCGATCCCCGTCATCTGTTCGAGATGCTGCTGCTCGAGGGCGCGCAGGCTGGCCTGTCATGGATCACCGTGTTGAAGAAGCGCGAACGTTATCGCCAGGTGCTGCATGGGTTCGATCCCGAGCGCCTGGCCCGTCTCAGTGATGAAGAGATCGAGGCGCTGATGCAGGACCCGGGCATCATCCGCAATCGCCTCAAGCTCAGGGCCGTGCGGCAGAACGCCCAGGCCTGGCTGAAGCTGGAGGACCCGGTGGCGCTGCTCTGGTCGTTCGTCGGTGGCGCGCCGAAGATCAACCACTTCAGCGAGCGCAGCCAGGTGCCGGCAGTGACGCCAGAGGCCGAGGCGATGAGCAAGGCGCTGAAGAAGGCCGGCTTCACCTTCGTCGGCCCGACCATCTGCTATGCCTTCATGCAGGCCACGGGTATGGTTATGGATCACACCACCGACTGCGACCGCTACGCGCAACTGAAGGGCTCATGACCACCATCACCACGCTGGACGAACTGCAGGCACTGTACGGCGACAGCCACGAACGCTCGCGGCGCAAGGAGTTGCCGCGGCTGATCGAGCCCTACCGCGCGCTGATCCAGGCCTCGCCCTTCGCGGTGCTGGCCAGCGTTGGCCCGGATGGCCTGGATTGCTCGCCGCGTGGCGACGCGCCGGGCTTCGTCCACATCCTCGACGACCAGACCCTGCTGCTGCCGGATCGCCCCGGTAACAACCGCATCGACAGCCTGCGCAACATCGTGCTGAACCCGCGTGTGGCGCTGCTGTTCCTGATTCCCGGCGTTGGCGAGAGCCTGCGCATCAACGGTCGCGCCGAGATTTCCCTCGACCCCGAACTGCTGGAGCTGGGCCGCGCGCAGGGCAAACTGCCGCGCAGCGTGCTGCGCATCCATATCGATACCTGTTACTTCCAGTGCTCCAAGGCGGCGGTACGTTCGGGCCTGTGGGATGCTTCGCGCCAGGTGGCGCGCGCCAGCCTGCCGAGCGCCGGCGATATCTTTCGCTGCATCTACGAGGAGTTCGATATCGAAGCCTACGAGCGAGACATGCAGCAACGCCTGCGTACCAGCCTGTACTGACTGGGTCGGCCCTGGCCGTTACACTGGGCGCTTTGCAGAAACGGTTGGAGTCTGTCGTGGAAAAACTCAAGGGCGCCCTGGTGGTGGGTTTCCTGCGCCTGTTCGCACTGCTGCCCTGGCGCGCCGTGCAGGCCGTGGGCAATGCCATCGGCTGGCTGATGTGGAAACTGCCGAACGGCTCGCGCGATGTGGTGCGCATCAACCTGAGCAAGTGCTTCCCCGAGTTGATTGAGGCCGAGCGTGAGCGCCTGGTCGGGCAGAGCCTCAAGGACATCGGCAAGACCCTGACCGAAAGTGCCTGCGCCTGGATCTGGCCGGCGCACAAGTCGCTCAAGCTGGTCCGCGAAGTCGAAGGCCTGGAAGTGCTGCAACAGGCCCTGGCCTCGGGCAAGGGCGTGGTCGGCATCACCAGCCACCTGGGCAACTGGGAAGTGCTCAACCACTTCTACTGCAACCAGTGCAAGCCGATCATTTTCTACCGCCCGCCGAAGCTCAAGGCGGTCGACGAGCTGTTGCAGCAGCAGCGCGTGCAGATGGGCAACCGCGTCGCACCCTCGACCAAGGAAGGCATCCTCAGCGTCATCAAGGAAGTGCGCAGAGGCGGCGCCGTGGGCATTCCGGCCGACCCCGAGCCGAGCCGTTCGTCGGGTGTGTTCGTGCCCTTCCTCGGCACCACCGCGCTGACCAGCAAGTTCGTCCCCGGCATGCTTACCGGCGGCAAGGCGGTCGGCGTGTTCCTGCATGCACTGCGCCTGCCGGACGGCAGCGGCTACAAGGTGATCCTCGAAGCGGCCCCCGAAGGCATGTACAGCGAAAACGTGGAAGAAGGCGTGGCGGCGATGAGCGAAGTGGTGTCGCGCTACGTGCGCAGCTACCCGAGCCAGTACATGTGGAGCATGAAGCGCTTCAAGAAGCGCCCCGAGGGCGAGGCCAAGTGGTACTGAGGTTGCGTCGTCCACCTCTTGCCGATGCGATCGCGGCCAGGTGCTAGAGCTCCAGTTCCAGCCGCCGGGCAGCGAAGTCGTCCAACCGCCCCTTCAGCAGTAACTGGCGAATCCAGGGGCCCAGCAGATCCTGGCGACCGTCGAGCATCTGCACGGGTCCCCATTGCTCAGCGCAGTCGGCGAAGCGTTGCTGATTCGCGCTGACGGCCTCCAGAATGCGCTTGTCCTGGCGCAGCACTACGCCGAACAGCGGCCGTATCAGTAGCCGTTTCAGCCAGCCGGGTAGCCAGCCGCGGCGGGTGGCAATACGGGCGATTACCTGCAGATGACCGGCTTCGGCGGGAACGAGCCAGGCCGTGATCAGCAGCGTGAGCCGGCCGCGTGCGTCGCGGTATTCGATTTCCGCCAGGCCCGGCAAACGGAAGCGGCCGAAGCTCTCGCCGCGACTGCCTTCGAACAGCCGTGAGATCAGTCCGGGTTGCAGGCGCTCTTCGCTGTAACGCGCTTCGATCCCATCTTCCAGTGCGCGGATATCGGCGATCACCCGTTGGCGTTTGCTGTCGCGGCGAATCCAGCCGGCGTGTACGAAGTGCGTGTGGAAGGCGTCAAGGAAGTTCTCCGCCGCCTCTTGCAGGCTGCAACGGACCTTGTCGTGCATCCAGAACAGATCCAGTCCTTCCTGCGTGGCGCTACAGGGTAATGCCGGTGCCGGCAGCTTGGCGTCGCGCACCCATATCAGGCCGTGGGAATCCCGTGCCTGCAGCGGTTGCAGCAGGACTGCGCTGCTGCCTTCGTCGAGGCTGCCCGGGGCCCGGGTGCATTGACCGGCGCCGTTGAAACGCCAGCCGTGGTAGGGACACTCGACTGCGCCGTCGCGCACGCAGCCGGCACTGAGCGGAGCGAAGCGATGCGGGCATCGATCCGGCAAGGCGGCAGGCCGCCCGTCGCGCTCGCGGAACAGGACCAGCGGCCGGCCGTGCAGCACGCGCGCCAGCGGTTTGCCTACGCCGAGCTGCTGGCTTGTCGCCAACGGCCACCAGTAAGCCAGCGGCTGGTCGGTCGGGTTCATAGTTTCAGCTTCCTCATCAGCGGCACACCCAGCCCCTGCAGGAGTGCGGCCAGGGTGCGCCAGACCAGGCGCTGGCGCAGCGGCAGGTGGGCGATATGCAGCATGCTGTATTCGATCTGTGGCTGGCCGCCGCGCAGGCGCTTGAAGTGCGCCGCACCGGAGCTGAAGTTGAGCCGCATGCGGCGTGTGGCCGCCTCCTCCAGGCACAACCGGGTCAATTGGCGATAGAGCCCGGCGCGCTGGGGCAGCGCGGTGTCGTAGCCGACGATGGGCGCGCTGAGCACGGTGTCGCTGGCGAACCAGCCGACGACCCCGTCGATGCGGCCGCAGTCCGCCCGCAACACACGCAGCTCGAGCCAGCCATCACGCTGGCCCTGCTCCAGCCAGGCGGCGCTGTAGTGCGGATTAAGGGCGCTGTATTTATCCAGATAGAGCAGGTTATAGAGCGCTTCGATACGCTCGAACTCCCGGTGTGCCAGGCTTTCGCCCGTCTCGATCCGGTAACCGCTGCGGCGTAGCAGCGTGGCATCGAGCCGGCAATTGTGGTGGCGCAGATAAGCGCTGTCGGCACCCTCGCAGCCATCGAACAGATAGACCTGGCGGCTCGGTACGGCGAGATAGCCAAGTGCATCAAGCCGTTTCAGCAACACGTCGTTGCTCGCCGGGTTGAGCGAGCGAAAGCCGAAGGCATGGCTCGGAAAACGCTGGCGCAGCTGCACTGTCAGCTCATCCAGGCCCTGGCCTTGCCAGTCCGAGGGATACAGGTTGGTCGACAGCAGCCAGTTGTTGACCTGCACGATGCGATCGATATGGGCGCTCCTGAGCAGGTATTCGACACCCGCGACCAGCGGTTTCAGCAGGTGTGCGAGCAGCCGACTGGGCAGGCGCTGCAACTCGTCGCGGGCGTAGCCGCTGTAGGCGGTCAGGGGCGAGACCACATAGCAGTTGTCGGCTCGCTCGCCGCCGTGGTTGATCGATACCGGCATCTGCCATTGGCCGAGGTCGAGCAGTTGCAGTTCGCAGACCAGGTTGCCGATACCGCGCTCGGCATGTTCGCGCACGTAGCGCGCCGCTGCGCTGTCGAGTTGCGCCAGTGGCGGATCGTCGGCAGCCAGCAGCCTCATGCTCTTGGTGTTCCCGCGAGCGACTGACCGTCCCACTCGATATCCGCGGTCGAGGCTGCCAGCAGGCCGCGCCGGCGCATCAGTGCGCGCATGGCGATCTCGCCGACGCCGAGCAACTGGGCTGCCAGTGGGCCGAGGTCGCCGTCACGCAGGATCACGTCGCGCGCCGCGCGATAGTCGCTCCAGAAGGTGCGGCTGACGAGATGGCGTGGCGCGCCGATCAGCAACATCGCGAGTGCCACCATGCGTGGGGTCGGGCTGGGCAGAAGCGGCTCGCCGGCTGTAATCAGGGTGTTCACCAGCGCCGTGGGCTGGTCGTCGAACAGGTGGATGCCGCTGGTCGCGCGTGGATTGCATTCAAGGACGTGAAAACGTCCCTCGGCATCAGCGATGAAATCGAAGCCGACCTGGCCGCTATAGCCTGTGGCCTGACCGAAAGCCTCGACGAAAGTGCGTACGGCAGCAGGTTGCGCAGGCTGGAAGTAGATCCCGGAGCCACGTCCGACGCGGTACAGCGGACGGTAGCAGGCATGTGCGCGTAACTGCCCGCCTACCAGCAGGCTGAAGCTGCAGTGCTCGTCGCCGGCGATGAAGCGCTGGGCCACCCAGGGTTGCTCTGGCGTCGGACGCAGTGTGCGAACGGTACTCGGGTCGGGACGGATCAGGGTGCGTGAGGCGAAGCGCGAGTAGGCCGGTTTGAACACCCAGTCGCGGCTTTCCCCGGCCAGGGCGAGGCAATCTTCGTGGCGCTGCAGCAGGCGTGTCTCGGGCGCCGCAACTTGCCAGCCACGAGTCATCTCGGCGAAGCGGCCCTTGTGATGCAGGCGGTGCAACAGCTCGAAATCGCTGGTCAGCACGCGGCACAGCGGCGTCAGTTGCGGCAGACCATGGGCCAGGTAGAAGACTTCCTCGCAGGTTGGCAGGAGCAGGTCGATGGCGTCCTGGCGGATGCGCTCGGCCAGTGCGTCGATCCAGGCTTGCGGGTTGCCACGTGGCTCCGGCAGGCGGATGAAGTTGTGCACTGCGCGGCTCGAGCGAGCCAGGGGCCAGGCCAGCGAGTCGCCGACGCTGACTGTCCAGCCGCTGGCGGCGAATGCGCGTGCCCATTCCAGGCAAGCCGGCGCACGAGCGCCGAGGATCAGTACGTGCATGGCGCTCCCTCTGGTCTGCGCTGCAGCAGCAGGCGGCGACGCTTGGCGCCGGGTTCATCCGGTATCCAGTCGGTGGTGTGCAGCGTCGCGGGTTGCACCTGCTGCTGTTGAAAGAATGCCGCCAACGCCTGGCGCAAGGCGGTGTCGGCCTTGCCGGGTTCTACCGCCTTCACCTGCAGGTGCCAGTCCATGCCCTCCTGGCGCAGGCGCCATTCCTCCAGGTTGGCCTGCGCGGTAGCGATGGCGCGCCGCAGCAGATCCGGGTAGAGCGGACGCAGGCCGCTGCCATCCAGCGCCGGCAGCCAGAAAATTTCATCGGCGCGGCCTTCGATGGCGGCCAGGGTGCGCTCGGCGCGGCCACAGGGGCATGGTGTCGGCGCCAGTTGCAGAATGTCGTTGAGGCGATAGCGAACGATGATCTGCGTGGTACGCGAGAAATCGGTGATCAGCGGCTGGAAGCGCCGCTGCTCCTGGTCCAGCCATTCGGGTTCGATCAGCAGATGGGTTTCGTTCAGGTGCAGGTTGCCATGCTCGCAGCTGTAGCCGAGAAAGCCTTCGCTGGCCTGGTAGATCTGCGCCGGACGGTGGCCGAAGGCGTGCTCGATGCGCTGTGCGTCTTCTTCCTCGAGGACTTCGGCGACCGATACCAGATGCGCCGGGGCGATGCGCAGGCGCCCGGCCTGATGCGCGTCGGCCAGAGCGCGCAGTACCGTGGCCGGCGCCACCAGGACATGCGGCTGCTGCTGTTCGAGCGCTCCCAGCGCGGCGTCCAGGCCCAGCAGCAGATCATGGAAGGCGAAGTCGATGCGGCGGCTGGACAGCGTGGTGTACAGCCGGCTGTTGGCACGCAGGAAGAAGGCGATGCGTAGCGGCGGTCGCCACGGCAGCAGGTGGCCGAGCAGGCGTGTCGGCAAGGTGCGCGCCAGCAGGGTTCCGGCCCAGCGTTCGCGCTCTTCCCGGCCGACCAGAAAGACACCGCGATGACCGGAGGTGCCGCTGGAAAGGCCGACGGTCAGCTCGCCCAGCTGTGGGCTGAAATCCCGTGAGTGCTCGGCTTGCAGGGCGACGTCCAGAGCAGCTTGCAGGTCGATGTTCTGGCTGTTGCAGGCGCTGAATTCATTCATCAGCAGCGCCTTGTCCATGCCAGGCCATCGCTCCAGTGGCTGCCCACGAAAAGCGCTCAGGCGCGGTGCCTGTGGTGCGGTTTCGCGCAGAAAGCGCGTCAGCTGACGCGCTTGCCAGGCCTCCAGGCGGCGCCGGTCGGAGAAGCGCAGCCACCAACGACTGTGGATGAAGCTGGTGGCAACGCGCAGCAGGCTGCGCAGTCGTTCAAGGTCGAGCATGGAATGCCTCTGCGGCCACTTCGCAGTGCGACGGCAGGATCAGCAGCGAGGGTTCGCGCCGGGCCAGTTCGCTTACGCCGGCGAAGGTCTGGCGATAGCTGCGTACAGCGCTGTTGCTGAACCACTGCGTTGCTGTGGGGGGCAGCCGACCTTCGCGGCAGGCCGGCAGCGAATAACAGGCGTCCGCCACCAGCAGCAGCGGCCGGCCACCGGCATCGGGGATGCACAGGCCGAGTTGGCCGTGGCTGTGTCCGGGGAGTACGACGCCGAGCAGGCTGCCATCGCCGAACAGGTCGAAACCGTCCCTGAACGGTGCCATCCACGCTGGCAACGGCCGCTGCGGGTAATCGTCGGCGTGCTCCAGGCGTGCCGAGAAATCGTCCGGTAGCAGTCCTGGCAGGCGCCCCTGCAGCGTTGCCCGCCAGCGCTTGCCGCGCAGCGCCAGCACATGCTCGCTCTCGGCGCGCAGGGCGATGAAGCGCGCCTGCGGGAAGTCGCGCAAGCCGGCAACGTGGTCGCCGTGATAGTGCGAGACGATCACTGTGGTGACCTCCTCACAGCGGATACCGCGCGCGGCGAGCTGCGCCGACAGACACTCTTCGGCAGGCAGACTCACCGGCAGCAGGCTGCCGTAGAGGCGTTCGGGAAAAGCGCCCGTGGCGTCGAGAAAGTGCTGTGCATAACCGGTGTCGTAGAGCATCCAGCCGCGTGTCGGGTGGCGCAGCAAGGCGCAGTACGACGGGAAGTCGACCTGCCGCAGCCCTGCACCGCGGGCAGCCATGCACGCCAGGTGGCGGCAGCTGCCGACCCGTAGCCAGGCGACGTCGACCGATGCGCTCATCTGCCCTGCTCCAGCCACCAGGCCGCGTGGCGACGAATGCCTTCTTCGAGGTCGATCCTGGGCTCCCAGCCAAGCTCGCGGCGAATCGCCGAGGTGTCCAGGGTCTGGCTGAAGGCGAGTACGCCGGCGCTGTAACGGGTCAGCAGCGGCTCCTCACCGCTGCGCCAATGCGCGCCGGCTTCGAGCAAACGGGCGACGGCGGAAACCAGCGGCCAGGGCAGCCGGCGCGTGCGTAGCGGCAGCGCGAAGGCCGTGGCGACGCGTTCCAGCAGATGGTCGAGGCGGATCGGTTCGGCATTGCTGACGTTGTACAGGTTGTAGCGGCCTGGTAGCGGACGGGTCAGGCCGAGCCAGACGGCATCGACCAGGTTGTCGATGTAGGTCAGGTCGAGTTCGGCCCGCCCGCCGCGCATCAGCGGAATCGCCCCACGACGCATCACGCGCAGCATGCGCGGCATCAGCGTGGCGTCCCACGGGCCGAATACCGCGCGTGGGCGCAGCACCACGGTTGGCGCGACATCGGCTTCACGCAGCAGCGCTTCGGCCATGCCCTTGGTTTGCGCATAGCGGTTCACGGGCGGCGGCAATGGGTCGCGCTCACGCACGTCGAGACGATCCTGAAAGTCGAAGTACAGACTCGGTGTCGAGAGATGCACCAGGCGCGCGACGCCTTGCGTGCGACAGGCCGCGATGACCTCTTCGGTAGAGGCGACGTTGGCGCGCTGAAACGCCTCGGCGCTGCCCCAAGGCGCCGATAGCGCCGCGCAATGCACCAGAGCATCGGCGCCCCGGGCCGCCTCTGCCAGCGCTGCACTCGCCTGTGGAGTGCCGTGTTCTAGGGGTAGAAAACGCATCGCTGCGCGAGCGTGGCGCTGTACTTCGTCAGCGGCGTCCCGGTTGCGGCCGCTGAACACCACCTCGCAGCCCTCTGCGGCCAGGCGCCAGGCGATGTGTCGGCCGACGAAACCGGTGCCTCCGGTGAGCAGAATCTTCATTTCAGCTCCAGCAGCATGCCGCCGAGTGAAAGCCCGGCACCTGTGCCGAGCAGCAGCACGCGCTGACCGGAGCGGATGCGCCCGTCGCGCAGGCCTATGTCGAGGGCGGTCGGCAGCGAGGCGGCGACCTGATTGCCGTACTCGGCAAAGATGTCGATCACCTGCTCGGCAGAGAAGCCCAGCCGCTTGCGCAGGTGTTGCATCGCCAGATGGCTGGCCTGGTGCGGAATCACTCGGTCGATCTGTGTCCGCTGCACTCCCGCTTCGTCGAGCAGAGCCTGCAGAAATCCTGGCAGATGGGTTGAAGCCAGGCGGAACACCGCTTTGCCGCGCATGGCGAAACGGCTCAGTGCAGTGAAATGCTCGTCGCCGCGCGAGGGATGATGACGCGAGCCGCCCGCCGCAATCTGGCAGAGCTCGGCGCCTTCGGAATAGGTGCGTAACTGCGCCGCGAGGATGTTCAGGCGCAGTCCGTCGCCGTCGCGTCCGAGCACCACCGCCGCGGCGCCGTCGCCGAAGATCGCGGCACTGTGCAATTGCTGCCAGTCGAGCCCGCAGGAGGCGATGTCGGCACAGACCAGCAGCACTCGACGGTAGCGCCCTGCGACCAGTGACCAGGACAGCTGGTCGAGGGCAGCGATGAAACCGAGGCAGCTGGCGTTGATGTCGAAGGCCGGGATGCCGCTCGTGCCGAGGCCAAGCTCGCGGTGGATCAGCGCGGCATTACAGGGCATGCCCTGATCCATGGTGCCGCTGGCGGCGATTACGCAGTCGAGCTGGTCGGCACTCAGGCCGGCAGCGTGAAGGGCCTTGTGCGCGGCCTGTGCGGCAAGGCTGGCGGCAGTATCTTCGGCGGCGGCCACGGCGCGACTGCGTACGCCACTGAGGCGCTCGATGCTGCCATCGGGCAGACCGAGCGACTGGTCGATTGCGCTGCTCGCCAGGCGTCGCGCTGGCAGGGCATGGCCGCTACCGAGAAGTGACAGGGCGCGCAAAGGTAAAGAATCGTTCGGCATGCACAATCCATTGTTCAGGCATGGGTAATAGCCCGGCATGATGAACCAGCGAGGCGTTTACGCCTACTCCGCAGGCTAGTCAGCAGGGTATTTTCGTGCGCCAGGAGGCCTTTTTCGGAGGTCTCTGCAGTGCTAGATCGCCGTCGTTCACGGCGCGTCGATGCTCGCTTGCTGCCGCGCGCTCAGGTGGCGAACTGCGCTGGCCGCCACGCGCCTCAGGCGGATTCTGGTAGCCTGTTGGCGCCTTTTTTCTGCCGCATGCTGGGCGCTTGCGCGCTAATGCGCTATTAAAGGCGACATCGCTCGTCCATTTCTGGAGCAGTCATGCCGAACCAGCGTCAGCAGGTGCGTACCCCGATGAAGTGCCGGATCAAGATCAGCCACCCCAGCTTCGGTGAGCTGCTGGCACAGACTCGTGACCTGTCCGACAGTGGCGTCTACGTGAAGCACCCGGACATGGCCGGCCTGGCGGTCGGCACCGAAGTGACCGGCCAGGTGCAGGATCTGCCCTTCCCCGCCCCGGTCTTGAAGATGGAAGTGATGCGCGTCGATATGGAAGGCGCCGGCCTGCGTTTTCTCGACGAGGCCTGAACGACTCAGCCAACCCGGACATTCGCAACGAATGTTTCGGATCTATGGAACATTTTGTTACATCTGCACTCTGATCAAGACCTCACTCCGAGGTGGCGTCCATCAGAGGCGTTTTCGACATGAGTCGAGCGGTATCCGAACTTCCCGCCCAGGGCGCTGATGCGCCAGAACTTGTTCCTTCCTCGCCACCCGGCTGGCTGCAACGCAACCGCCATCTGATCGGTCTCGGCCTCTCGCTGTTGCTGTTCGGCGTGGCGCTGGTCGCCTGCTGGCATCTGGTGCGCGAGATCAATCCGGACCAGGTGCGCGAATCCCTGGCGGCCGTGCCACCACAAGCGCTGCTTGGCGCCCTGCTGGCCACCGGGATGGGGTTTGTGGTGATGCTGGCCTACGAGTGGTCGGCCAGTCGTTACGCCAACGTCGAGCTGCCGCCGCCGACCCTGGCGCTGGGCGGCTTCTGCGCCTTCGCCATCGGCAACGCCGTGGGCCTGTCGGCATTGTCCGGCGGTTCGGTGCGCTACCGGTTGTACGGGCGCAACGGCCTTGGCGCGGGTGATGTGGCGCGCATGAGCCTGTTCGCCAGCCTGTCGCTGGGCGTCAGCCTGCCGATTCTCGCGGCGTTGGCGGCCCTGTTCGACCTCGAGGATGCCTCGGCCGCGCTGCGCCTGTCCGAGCCCGTGTTGGCGGTGCTGGCCGTCGCCATGCTGGTCACGGCATTGGTCGTGGTGCTGTTGATCAGCCGCAAACGCCTGGCCGAGCGACCCGCTCCGGGCTGCTGGCAGGTCGACCTGGGGCGTTTCAGCCTGCGTCTGCCGGGTCTGCGCATGAGCCTGACGCAGTTGTTGATCAGCAGCCTGGACGTGCTGGTCGCCGCCAGCGTGCTGTACCTGCTGCTGCCTGAGGCGCCGCCTTTCTCCTCTTTCGTGCTGATCTACATGCTGGCGCTGGCGGCCGGTGTACTGAGCCATGTGCCGGGCGGTGTCGGCGTCTTCGAAGCGGTGCTGCTGGCCGCGTTCTCTTCGCGCATCGATCCGGCCGGGCTGGTCGCGGCGATGCTGCTCTATCGACTGCTCTATGTGCTGCTGCCTCTGGTGGCCGCCGGGCTTCTGCTGCTGGCTGCCGAGGCGCGTCGCCTGTGGTTTCCGCGCCAGGTGGCGCGCATGGCCAGCGGCATGGCGGTGCCTGTGCTGGCGCTACTGGTGTTCTGCGCTGGCACGGTGCTGCTGTTCTCCGGGGTGACGCCGACCGTGGACGAGCATCTGCAGGCCTTGGGCTTTCTCATGCCACCGCAACTGATCGCCGCCTCGCACCTGGCGGCCAGCCTGGTCGGCACGCTCTGCCTGCTGCTGGCGCAAGGGCTGCGCCGGCGCCTGTCGGCGGCCTGGGCACTGACTCTGGTGCTGCTCTGTCTGGGCGTGGTGCTGTCGTTGCTCAAGGGCTTCGACTGGTTGGAGGCGTTGGCTCTGGCGGCTATCGCCGGCCTGCTGGCGCTGTTTCGTCGCGAGTTCTACCGCCGCAGTCGCTTGATGGATGTACCAGCCTCCGGCCTGGTGCTGGCGGCCACGGCCGGGGTGATCGCTGCGTCGATCTGGCTGCTGCTGTTCGCCTATCAGGATGTCGCCTACAGCCATCAGCTGTGGTGGCAGTTCGAGCTGGATGCCAATGCCCCGCGCGGCCTGCGTGCGGCCCTGGGCAGTGCCCTGGTATTGCTGGCGGTCGGCCTGACCTGGCTGCTGCGTGCCTCGCCACCGCGTATCAGCCTGCCCGATAGCGAGGCGTTGTTGCGGGCGCGCACCATCGTTCAGGCTTCGCGCCAGCCGGAAGGTGGTCTGGCGCTCAGCGGTGACAAGGCGCTGCTGTTTCACCCTGACGGCGAGGCCTTCCTCATGTACGCCCGTCGTGGGCGTAGCCTGGTGGCGCTGTTCGACCCCATCGGCCCGCTGGCGGCGCGTGCCGAACTGATCTGGCAGTTCCGCGACCTGTGTGACCGCCACCATGCACGGCCGGTGTTCTACCAGGTGCGTGCCGAGAACCTGCCCGGCTATATCGACATCGGCCTGACCGCGCTGAAGCTCGGCGAAGAGGCACTGGTGGACCTGAAAACATTCGACCTGGCCAGCAACGGCAAGGAGGTGAAGGCGCTGCGCTACACCTGGAATCGCGGCCAGCGCGACGGCCTGAGCCTGGAATTCCATGCGCCCGGGCAGGCGCCGATGGCGGAGCTGCAGGCCATCTCCGAGGCCTGGTTGCAGGGCAAGAATGTGCGTGAGAAAGGTTTCTCCCTGGGCCGTTTCAGCCCCGAGTACCTGGCGCATTTCCGCGTCGTGGTGGTGCGCTTCGAGGGTCGCGCGGTGGCCTTCGCCAACCTGTTGGAATGTCAGACGCGCGCGGTGGCCAGCCTCGATCTGATGCGCGTGTTGCCGGATGCGCCCAAGTCGACCATGGAATTTCTCATGCTCGGGCTGATCCAGCAGTTCCAGAGCGAGGGCTATGCGCGCTTCAGCCTCGGCATGGTGCCGCTGGCAGGCCTGCAGACGCGCAAGGGGGCGCCGCTGCCACTGCGCCTCGGTGCGCTGGTGTTCGATCGTGGCGAGAGCTTCTACAACTTCCAGGGCCTGCGCCGCTTCAAGGACAAGTTCCTGCCGCAGTGGGAGCCGCGTTACCTGGCCGTGCCGGCCGGGCTCGATCCCTGGGTGGCCTTGGCCGATACCGCCGCGCTGATCGCCGGCGGCCTGGGTGGACTGGTGAGGCGCTGAGATGAGCAAGATGACAAGGAGGCTGGGCGCGCTGTTGCTGGTCGTGGCGCTGGCCGCAGGGGCGGCGGGCTGGTGGTGGTCGATGCATGCGGCCGTGCATCTGCAGACGCTGCAGATCCAGGGTAAGTCGGCGCTGTTGCTGAGCCAGGGCGAGGCGCGTCAGCGTGTGTTGCTGATCGCACCGACCGAGCAGGCGCTGGACGAAGCCACGCTGCGCCGTCTCGCCGAAGCCGGCGATCTGCGCCTGTTGCAACTGCCCTTCTCGCCTGGCGACTGTAAAGCTCAACAGCAACTGATCAGCCAGGCCAGCGAGCGACTGGGCGGCGCGCCGACCCTGGTTGCCGGTGTCGGCCCGGCAGCGGCCACGGCCTGGCGCTGGCTGGCCGCGCAGCAGAGCGATCAGGCCCTGGCGCTCTCGGTCGGCTTCGACCTGGCCACACCGGATTGTGCCGATCCGCTGCCACAAAGGGCCGAGCACGGTCACTGGATCGCCCTGTGGAACGACAACCCGGGTGATGACAACGCGCGCTTCCTGCGTGAACAGGCCAATGGCGAACCTCGTATCGGCGCGCTGGGCACGCCGTTGCCAACGCTGCTGGCCGATCAGCTGCAGCACCTGCTCGCCGGCCAGGGCGCGGCTATGCCGGTGATCGAGCATCCTTCCGCGCAAGCGGCCGACACCCTGACCCTGTTCTATTCCGGTGACGGTGGCTGGCGCGATCTGGACCGTGACTCGGCCGCACATATGGCCGCCGCCGGTTATCCGGTGGTGGGCATCGACACCCTGCGCTACTACTGGCAGCACAAGAGCCCGGAGCAGAGCGCCGCCGACCTGTCGCGGCTGATGCAGCAGTACCGCGACAAATGGCATGTGCGGCGCTTCGTGCTGGCCGGCTACTCCTTTGGCGCCGACGTGCTGCCGGCCATCTACAACCGCCTGCCGGCCAGTGATCAACAGCAGGTCGATGCCATGCTGCTGCTGGCCTTTGCTCGCAGCGGCAGCTTCGAGATCGCCGTCAGCGGCTGGCTCGGCAAGGATGGTGCGGAGGCGCCGACCGGGCCCGAGCTGCGCAAGGTGCCGGCGGCCAAGGTGTATTGCATCTACGGCAGCGAGGAAGCGGCCGAAAGCGGCTGCACCGAAGTCGGGACGCAGGTTGAGTGTCTGCAGATCGTGGGCGGCCACCATTTCGACGGTGACTACGCCGCGCTGGCGCAGAAGATGCTGGCGGCGATCAAGGCGCGGCAGCAGCCTTAAGAGCACGTTCTTGTAGGAGCGGATTCATCCGCGAAAGATCGCGGCTAAAGCCGCTCCTACAGGAACGGCAGAGAGGTTTGTTAGCCGCGACAGTCTTGCTACCTCATCGCCGCTGAAGCGCCTCCCACAGATCCGCGTTCAGGCGCTTCAGTGGGCCTCGTTGACCGCACTCAGAAATGCCTGCGTACGCTCCTGCTGCGGGTTGCCGAACAATTGATCCGGCGAGCCCTGTTCATGGATGCAACCCTGGTGGAAGAAGCACACTCGGTCGGCGAACTCGCGGGCGAAGCCCATTTGGTGAGTGACCATCAGCATGGTCAGGTTATGTTCGCTGCCCAGGCGGCGGATGACGTTGAGCACTTCACCGCACAGCTCCGGGTCGAGCGCCGAGGTCACCTCGTCGAACAGCATGACCTTGGGCCGCATCGCCAGTGCGCGGGCGATGGCCACGCGCTGCTGCTGACCGCCGGACAGCTGCGAGGGGAAATGGCGCAGCTTTTCGCCCAGGCCGACCATCGCCAGCAGATCCTCGGCGCGTTCGGTAGCTTCCTTCCTGCCCATGCCGAGCACCTGCATCGGCGCCTCGATCACGTTCTGCAGCGCGCACATATGCGGGAACAGGTTGAAGCTCTGGAACACCATGCCGATCTTGCCGCGTACCTTGCGCTGGTGGCTGGCGCTGGCCGGCACCAGGCGACCGTCGCGCGCCGGCATGTGGGTCAGCGGCTCGTCGTCGACGCAAATCACGCCTTCGTCGATGCTCTCCAGGGTCATCAGCGCGCGCAGCAGGGTCGACTTGCCCGAACCGCTGGGGCCGATGATCGCCACCTTCTCGCCGGGGGCGACGTCCAGGTTGAGCTTGTTGAGCACGGTGAGGTTGCCGTAACGCTTGGTCACGTCGGTGAAGCGGACGATGGGCTGGGTCATGGAGGAACTCCCTGCAGCAGCGGTCGAGTTTAGAAAAGCAGTCATCGGGCAGTGACCTCCAGTCGATCTTCCACGCGCCGCACGCACCAGGCCAGGGCCAGGCTCAGCAGCAGGAAGAAAAGACCGACCATGGTGATGGGCTCGAGGTAGCGGAAGCTCTCCGAGCCGATGTTCTTGGCTTGCTGCATGATTTCCACCACGGTGATGGCCGACAGCACCGGGGTGTCCTTGAGCATGGCCACCAGGTAGTTGCCCAGCGCCGGCAGGATCGGCCGCAGCGCCTGCGGCAGGATGATCTGCCGATAGGCAGACAGCGGCGACATGTTCAGCGCCGTCACCGCTTCCCACTGGCCGCGCGGCACCGCATCCAGGCCAGCGCGATAGACCTCGGCGGTGTAGCAGGCGTAGTGCAGGGCGATACCGAGGATGCCCGCCTGCAGCGCAGTGAGGTTGAGGCCGTAGTTGGGGAACACGTAGAACAGGAAGTACACCTGGATCAGCAGCGGCGTGCTGCGGATGAACTCGATCAGCCCGGCTACCGGCCAGGACAGCCACAGGTGCTTGCTGCGTCGGGCGATGGCCAGCAACAGGCCGACGACGATGGCGATGGCGAAACCGGCAAAGGTGATCAGCAGGGTATTGAGCGAAGCCTTGAGCAGCTGCGGGAGGATGCTCAGGGCGAAATCCCAGTCGAAGAAATTCATTGCAGGCCTCCGCGCATCCGGCCACGGCTCAGGCGTTTTTCCAGCAGGCGCATGCCGAGGTTGATCACCTGGGCCATGAGGAAATACAGCAGCAGGGCCAGGGCGAAGATCTCCAGGGTCATGAAGGTCGCCTGGTCCAGCTGGCGGGCGCGGAAGGCCAGGTCAGACAGGGTGATCAGCGATACCAGCGAGGTGTTCTTCAGCAGTTCGATCAGCAGATTGGTGCCTGGCGGAATCGCCGCCAGCAGCGCCTGCGGCAGGATGATGCGCAGGAAGCGTTTGGACGGATGCATGTTCAACGCGGTGCACGCCTCGTACTGACCCTTGGCCACGGAACGGATGGCGCCGCGCATCACCTCCGCGCCATAGGCGCCGATATGCAGGCCGAGGCCGACGATGGCCACGGCGAAGGCGCTCATCTCGATGTTGAACGGCGGCATCGGCAGCACGAAGTACAGCCAGAACAGCTGCACCAGCAATGAAGTGCCGCGAAAGATTTCGATGTAGGTGATGGCCAGCCAGCGCAGCGGGCCAATTGGCGACAGGCGGCCGAGGGCGGCGATGACTGCCGAGACGATGGCCAGCAGCGAGCCCCAGAAGGTGACTTGCACGGTGACCCATGCGCCTTGCAGCAGCAGAGGGAAAAGATCGGTCATGAATGTCTACCGCTCGATGGACGGAAACGCACCGCGCACCGGAGTGCGCGGCGTTGCCCGCTCATTACTGGCCGCAGAGCTCGGCGGCGGTCTTGTCGGTGATGTTGGACTGATCGAAGCCGAAGGGTTTGACCGTGGCCAGATGCTCTTCGCTGCCCAGCCACTTCTTCAGCTCGGCATTCACCGCATCGCGCAGGTCCTTGTCTTCCGGGCGGAAGGCCAGGGCACCATAGCCGGTGTGGGCCGGGTCATCCTTGAATTCGGCGATGGCTTCGACACTGTCGCCGCCCTTGTCGGCCAGGCCCTTCATGGTCAGCTGGGTACCGACTGCAGCGTCGGCGCGGCCGGCGCGCACGGCCTGCAACTGCGCGGTGGTATCCGGCACCTGGAGGATCTGCTCGTCGGTGATACCGGAGTTACGGGCATAGCCCAGGTTCACCGTGCCGGACATGATCGCCACCTTGGCACCGCTCTTGGCGATGTCTTCGTAGCTGTGCAGGCCTTTCGGGTTACCGGTCTTCACCAGCAGGGTATCGGGCAACTGGTAGTGCGGGTCGGTGAACAGCACCTGTTTGCAGCGCTCGGGAGTGATGTACATGCCGGCGGCGATCAGGTCGAAGCGGCTGGCGCGCAGGCCGGGGATCAGCGAGCCCCATTCGGTCAGCACCGGGTTGATCTTCTCGACACCCATGCGCTCGAAGACCTTCCTGACGATCTCCGGCGACTCGCCGGTAACGCTGCCGTCCAGGGCGGTATAGGCGAAGGGGGTTTCGTTGGCGTAGCCGATGCGCACGCTGCTGCTGTCCTTGACCTTGTCCAGCGTTGAAGCCTGGGCGCCGGCAGCGAGCCCGGTAAGCAGGGCGCAGGCCAGCGCGAGGCGGCCGAAGCGGGAGGGGATAACGCTACTCATCTTGGTGTTCTCCTGTTTCTTGTAGTCCGCCAGTGGCGGCGTGCTGTGTTAGGAGGCAGGTAAATCAAGAGCGTTGGTGGCGCTGTTCGCGCCAGGTGGTAATTCTTCTGAGGTGCCAAGGCACTGTTTTCCACCCTTGGCCCGAGCATACAAAGGCTTTTTTCGCTGCGGCATTGCACTAGGACAATTGAATCGTAACGCCTCGCGCGGGATGCTTGAGCGCCGTCGCCAGAGGAGCCATCGATGCACAACTGGAAGAAGGCCCTGGCCAACGCTCGCCCGGGCGAGTCGAAGTACAAGCTCCTGGTACAGGCGGTGGCTGCCGATATCGAACAGGGTACCTTGCTCGACGGCCAGCGACTGCCACCGCAACGCCAGGTTTCGGATGCGTTGGGCATCAGCGTGCAGACCGTGACCAACGCCTACAAGGAACTGGAGCGCCAGGGCCGCGTGCGTTGCGAGGTGGGACGTGGCAGCTTCGTCTCGCGGCGTACCAGCGAGCGCGTGGCCACCAGCATGCTCGATCGCACCGAGCAGGCGCTGATGGACTTTTCCAACGCGCGCATCCTGCACACCGATGCCCATGATCGCCTGTGGCGACAGACCTGCCTGGAGCTGGCGCAGGAGCCGGATCAACCCTGGATTCACGCCTTCCGCCCGATTGCCGGCATGCAGCACCAGCGCGAATCGGCAGTGCGCTGGCTGGCGCGCCTGGGCATGGACGTCGGCATCGAGGACGTGCTGCTGACCAGCGGCGCTGCCCACGGCATTTTCCTCGCCCTGGCCACCCTGGCCGGCCCGGATGACGTGGTGCTCTGCGAAGGCCTGACCGACCACGGCGCCATCGGCAGCTCGCAGGTGCTCGGCTTCACCCTCAAGGGCCTGGAAATGGATCGCTACGGGCTCAACCCCGAGCACTTCGAGGACATGTGTGGCAACGAGCGCATCACCGCGCTGGTCTGCACGCCCAACCTGAACAACCCCACCAGCGCGCTGATGCCCGACGAACGCCGCCGTGAGATCGCCGAGATCGCCCGTCGCTACGGCGTGTACATCATCGAGGACGACGTCTACGGCCCGCTGCTGGCCGGCCAGCAGAGCACGCGGCCGCTCAGCCATTACGCGCCGGAGCTGTCGTTCTACTGCACCAGCATGACCAAGTCTGTGCTCACCGGCCTGCGCATTGGCTACCTGGTGATGCCCAAGCGCCTGGCGCTGCGCACCGAGAGCATCCTGCGGGTCAACAGCTGGATGGCGCCCTCGCTGCTCGGCGAAGTGGCCACGCGCTGGATCGACTCCGGTGAGGCCGAGGACCTGGTGCAACTGCAGCGGCAACTGCTGGCCAACCGGCAGGCGCTGGTGGAGCAGGAGCTGGGCGAGCACCTGATCGGCAATCATCCCTATTCGCTCAACAGCTGGCTGCGCGTGCCCGAGGGTTGGGAAATCGATGGCTTGCTGCGTGAGTTGCGCCGTCGCAACGTCGCCCTGACCCTGCCCGACCCCTTCGTCCCGCCAGGCATGCCCAGGCCGCGAGCGGTGCGCCTGTGCGTCGGCGCCGAATGCAGCGAAGCGAAGATGCGCCAGGGCGTGCAGATCGTCCGTGACGTCTTCGAGCAATACCCGAAGGTGCATGATTTCTGAACGTCCGTAGGGTGGACGTCGCTTTTCACGTCCACCGCAGCGGTGGATCGGTGAAGCGTGATCCACCGCTGGTTACCGGCGCGGCAAGAGCTTCGCGGCTGAAGCCGCTCCTACAACATCTCCGACGGTACAAGGATTCAGCCCCCTCTCCCGCTTGCGGGAGAGGGTTGGGGAGAGGGGCTCTTGTAGCCCGGATGAAGTCCGGGAGCGGTTTGCATCCGCTTACAGATCGGTGCGCACGGCGCACCCTACGGGAGTCACGTTCGTAGGGTGCGCCGTGCGCACCGACTATCCCCGGTAAGGCACCTTCTTGAGCACCTAAATAAAAAATCGTCCTAGTACATTCAGCCGCTCAATTTCCCGCTCATACACTCGGCCGCACACCTTCACGGAACGTGCGCCATGCCCTCCACCATTGCCTTCGACGATCTGCTTCAGGCCCGCCAGCGTATCGCCGGCCTGGTGCGCCAGACGCCGCTGGAGCATTCGCCCAGCCTGAGCCGCCTGGTCGGTGTGCCGGTGTGGCTGAAGCTGGAGTCGCAGCAGGCCACCGGCAGCTTCAAGCTGCGCGGCGCGAGCAATGCCGTGGCGCAGCTGGATGCCGAGCAGAAGCGCCTCGGCGTGGTCACCGCGTCCACCGGCAACCATGGTCGCGCGCTGGCTTTCGCCGCCTCGCAGCAGGGCGTGAAGGCCATCGTCTGCCTCTCCGAACTGGTGCCGCAGAACAAGGTGCGCGCCATTCGCGAACTGGGCGCCGAGGTGGTGATCAGCGGCCGCAGCCAGGACAACGCCCAGCTCGAAGCCCTGCGCATCGCCCGCGAACAGGGCGCCGCCTTCATCCCGCCCTTCGACCACCCACACGTGATCGCCGGCCAGGGCAGCCTGGGCCTGGAGATTCTCGAACAGTGCCCGGACGTCTGCGAAGTGCTGGTGCCACTGTCCGGCGGCGGCCTGTTCGCCGGTGTGGCGCTGGCGATCAAGGCTGCCAGCCCGGCCATTCGCACCCACGGCATCAGCATGCAGCTGGGCGCCGCCATGCACGCCAGCCTGCAGGCCGGTGAGCCGGTCGAGGTGGAAGAACTGCCGACCCTGGCGGACTCGCTCGGTGGCGGCATTGGCCTGGACAACCGCTACACCTTCGCCATCACCCGCGAACTGTGCGACCAGCTGCATCTGCTCGACGAAGCCTCTATCGCCCGTGGCATCCGTCACGCCTACCGCGAGGAACGCTTGGTGGTCGAAGGCGCCGCCGCCGTCGGCATCGCTGCCCTGCTCGACGGCATGATCGAACCGCGCGGGCCGGTGGTGGTGGTGATCAGCGGCCGCAATATCGATATCGACCAGCACCTGCGGGTGTTGGGCGGCGCCAACGCCTGAGGAGTCCCCATGGCCAAGACCCTGATTCTCAACCAGGCCGACCTGCGCGATTGCGTCGGCCTCGACGCCGACAGCCTGGCGGTTGTGGAGAACGCCTTCCGCCTGCTCGCCACGGCTGCGGTGGCGATGCCGCCGATCCTGCGTCTGGACGTCCCCGAGCATAACGGCGAGGTGGACGTGAAGACCGCCTACCTGCCTGGTGTGGCGCACTTTGCGATCAAGGTCAGCCCCGGTTTCTTCGACAATCCCAGACTCGGCCTGCCCAGCCTCAACGGTCTGATGATGCTGTTCTCGGCGCAGACCGGCCTGGCCGATGCGCTGCTGCTGGATAACGGCTACCTCACCGCCGTGCGCACTGCGGCTGCTGGCGCCGTGGCGGCCAAATGGCTGGCACGTGAAGACGCCAGGGTGGTCGCCATTCTCGGTGCCGGCGAGCAGGCGCGCCTGCAGTTGCAGGCCCTGCGTCTGGTGCGTGAGGTGCGCGAGGTGCGTATCTGGGCACGCGATCCAGCCAAGGCCCGTGCCATGGCCGCCAAACTGGAGGATGCCTGCGCAGTGGACAGCGTCGATGCGGCGCTGGAGGGCGCCGATATCGCCATCACCACCACGCCGAGTCGCGAGCCACTGATCCAGCCGCAGCATCTGCGCCCTGGTTTGCATATCACCGCCATGGGCTCGGATGCCGAGCACAAGAACGAAATCGCCCCGGCGGTTCTGGCGCGGGTCGATGCCTACGTGGCCGACCGTCTCAGCCAGACCCGCGTGCTTGGTGAGCTGCATCACGCCATCGCCGCCGGCCTGGTCGATGCCCAGGCCGACTTCGCCGAACTGGGCCAGGTCATCGCCGGCCAGCGCGCTGGTCGCACCGCGAATGAGCAGATCACCCTGTGCGACCTGACCGGCACCGGCGCCCAGGACACCGCCATCGCCAGCCTTGCGTTCGAGCGGGCGCGGGCGGCGGGCAAGGGTTTCATCTTCAACGCCTAACCCTGTGGGAGGGGCCGGTCGGCGCTCCGCTTTAGCCGCGATAAAGCCAATCGCGACTAAGGCCCCTCCCACAGTCCAAAAAAACCACGGGGATTCATCCATGTCCGAAATCGTCGTCAACCTCCCCTTCAGTCGGGAGGAATATGCCCAGCGCCTGGCCAAGACGCGCAGCGCCATGCAGGCCAGGGGCATCGAACTGCTGATCGTCACCGACCCGTCCAATATGGCCTGGCTCACCGGCTATGACGGCTGGTCGTTCTACGTGCACCAGTGCGTGCTGCTGGCGCTCGATGGCGAGCCGGTCTGGTATGGCCGCGGCCAGGATGCCAACGGCGCCAAGCGCACGGTATTCATGCAGCCGAGCAACATCATCGGCTACCCCGATCACTACGTGCAGTCCACCGAGCGCCACCCGATGGACTACCTGTCCCAGGAGGTCATCGCCGCACGTGGCTGGGACAAGCTCAGCATCGGCGTCGAGCTGGACAACTACTACTTCAGCGCCGCCGCCTATGCCTCGCTGCAACGCAATCTGCCCAACGCGCGCTTCGTCGACACGACTGCGCTGGTCAACTGGCAGCGGGCGATCAAGTCGCCTACCGAAATCGGCTACATGCGCATCGCGGCGAAGATCGTCGAGCAGATGCACGCGGCGATCTTCGACAAGATCGAGCCGGGCCTGCGCAAGAACGAGCTGGTGGCCGAGATCTACCGCACCGGCATCCTCGGTGCCGACGGCCATGGCGGCGACTATCCGGCCATCGTGCCGTTGCTGCCCACCGGCGCCGATGCCAGCGCGCCGCACCTGACCTGGGACGACAGCCCGTTCGAGCGGGGCGCCGGTACCTTCTTCGAGATCGCCGGCTGCTACAAGCGCTACCACTGCCCGCTGTCGCGCACCATCTACCTGGGCAAGCCGCCGCAGCATTTTCTCGATGGCGAGAAGGCCGTGGTCGAAGGCATCGCCGCCGGCCTGGAAGCGGCCAAGCCGGGTAACACCACCGGCGATATCGCCCGCGCCTTCTTCAAGGTGCTGGAGAAGTTCGGCATCCACAAGGACAGCCGTTGCGGCTACCCCATCGGCATCAGTTATCCGCCGGACTGGGGCGAGCGCACCATGAGCCTGCGCCCGAGCGACGAGAGCGTGCTGCAGCCGGGGATGACCTTCCACTTCATGCCTGGCCTGTGGCTGGACGACTGGGGCCTGGAAATCACCGAGTCGATCCTGATCACCGACAGCGGCGTGGAAACCTTCTGCGACGTGCCACGCAAGCTGTTCGTCAAGGATTGATACCGCTTGATTGTAGGAGCCGGCTTGCCGGCGATCCGCATCAACAACGCATCGCTGGCAAGCCAGCTCCTACCAAAAGCGGCGCTATCGAGACATCCACTTATGCCGGGCTTTGCACCATGACCCAACTGCGCGACAACCCCATCAGCCCCACGGTCGACTTCGAGCGTGACGGCGTGCAACACGGCTTTCTCAAGCTGCCCTATTCCCGCGACGATTCCGCCTGGGGCGCGGTGATGATCCCGGTGACCGTGGTGAAGAACGGCAGCGGTCCCACCGCGCTGCTTACCGGCGGCAACCACGGTGATGAGTACGAAGGCCCGCTGGCACTGAGCAAGCTGGCGCAAACGCTGCGCGCCGAGAACCTCAGCGGCCGGGTGATCATCGTGCCGTTCATGAACGCTCCGGCTGTGCAGGCTGGCAGCCGCACCTCGCCAATCGACAAGGGCAACCTCAACCGCAGCTTCCCCGGCAAGCCGGACGGCACGGTGACGCAGAAGATCGCCGACTACTTCCAGCGCAGCCTGTTGCCGCTGGCCGATGTGGTGCTGGACATCCATTCCGGCGGCAAGACCCTGGATTTCCTGCCCTTCGCCGCCTGCCACGTGCTGCCGGACAAGGCCCAGGACGCCGCCTGCGCCGCCGGCATGCGTGCCTTCGCCGCGCCCTACTGCATGCGCATGCTGGAGCTGGACGCGGTGGGCATGTACGACACCGCCGCCGAGGAGCAGGGCAAGGTGTTCGTCACCACCGAACTGGGTGGCGGCGGCAGCAGTACGGCGAAAAGCCTGGCCATCGCCGAGCGCGGGGTGCGCAATCTGCTGATACATTTCGGCCTGCTGGCCGGCGAGATCGAGGCCGGCGAGTCGGTGATGCTGGATATGCCCGATGGCGACTGCTTCGTCGCCAGCGAGGACGACGGCCTGCTGGAGATGTGCCGTGACCTCGGTGATCGCGTCGAGAAGGGCGAGGTGATCGCGCGGGTGCACAGCGTTCGGCGCACCGGCGCTCCTGCTACCGAATACCGTGCCAGACGCAGCGGCCTGCTGGCCGCGCGGCATTTTCCGGGGTTGGTGAAAAGTGGTGATACCCTCGCGGTCATCGCCGAGGTGGTGGGTTGAAAATCGAACCTGCAGCCGCTGAGCCGCGCCTGGCCATGCTCGTGAGCGCCGGCAAGGCAAAAGCTTCGCGAGCAAGCTCGCTCCTACCGGCCTCGCATCGTTCCCAAGATAGGCGTACTGCCGATGCACAAGCTCGACCGCTATGACCTGAAGATCCTGCGCATCCTGTCCGAGGATGGGCGGATCACCAAGTCGGCCCTGGCCGAGGCGATCAACCTCTCGGTGACGCCGGCCTGGGAGCGCGTGCGCAAGCTCGAAGGCGCCGGGCTGATCAAGGGCTACCGCGCGCAGATCGACTGGGCGGCGCTGTTTCGCAGCCAGCAGGTGCTGGTGGAAATCACCCTGGCCCGCCACACCGCGCAGGACATGCGCCGCTTCGAACAGCGCCTGGCCGAGGCCCCGGAGGTAGGCTTCTGCTACGCCACCGGCGGCGGTGTCGACTACATCGCCATGATCCGCGCCCGCGACATCGATCATTACCAGCGCTTTATCGACCAGCTGCTGCTGGAAGACCTCGGTATAGAGCGCTACTTCACCTATATCGTGACCAAGACCATCAAGCCCGATAGCGGCCATGCTCCCGCCGAGCTGAGCGACAACTGACGCTATTTCCCGTATGGGAATGCGGCGGTTTTCGGCCCGACCGCTCGTCGGCCAGCGGCCCATGCAAATGAACCAATGCAGGCGCCGGCGAGTCCGTCCCGGAGACGGGCAGGAGGCTCGTTTCCGATGCAATGCCTTGATTCGGAAGGGCTTCCGCGTAAGGGCCAATCACCAGGGTCGCTGGGTTTGAATAAGTTCTTCATGTCATTTTGCCTGGGAGGCGCTCTTTTACTGGGAATCTGTACCCAAGCCTCCGCCACCTTTCGCATTCACACCATTCCTGCCGCCCCGCAAGCGGCCGCGCCCAAACCGGCGAGCGAAGTGATCGACCGCGCCCTCAGCGCGCTGGGCACTCCATACCGTTGGGGCGGTGCCAGCCTGCGCCATGGCTTCGATTGCAGCGGCCTGGTGCAATACGCCTTCAAGACCCAGGACGACCTCGAGCTGCCGCGCACCTCCCGCGCCTTGTCGCGCCTGGATGCGCCCTCGGTGAAACGCAGCGACCTGCAGCCGGGTGATCTGCTGTTCTTCCGCATTCGCAGCCGTTCGGTGGACCATGTGGCCATCTACATCGGCGAGGGCCGTTTCGTCCATGCGCCGCGTCGCGGCACCAAGGTGCGCATCGACCGCCTCAACAATGCTTACTGGCAGCGTCATTTCCAGCTGGCCAAGCGGGTGGTGCCGGAGGCCTGATGCGCTGAACCAGCAGGGATGGCCGTTTCTTCGATCAGCCACCATGACGGCCATGAGCAGGCATAACTACCTGAAATATTAAACTTTTGTGAATTCCGCACCCGGCTAGGAACCCCATCCGAACGCTTGCCACCCAAGCGGCAGCTTTGATGGATGTCCCAGGTATGGAGGTGTTGAATGCCCAGTGCTGCCTATTGCCGGTTGGTCGATGATGTATGCCAGCTGGCCTTGTTGCCGAACCCGAAAACGCTCTATGAACGAACCGCCCTGACGGTGGGCAAGGTCAACTTCAGCCTGGTCGAGCGCTCAGGCGATCCGTACAGCGAAGTGTTGATCTATACCGACCTGGGGCCGTTGCCCAGTCAGCGTCGGGATGCCGTGCTGCTGCGCTTGCTGGATATCAACTTTCATCTGTTCGTCGGTGCTGGCAGTCCCAGCTGTTCCTACAACAGCGAGACCCAGCGCCTGACTCTGGGGGTCAGCCTGCTGCTGCAGGCGGCCACTGGCCAACGTTTGCTGGCGCTGCTCGGACAACTGGCCGACATGGCTCATAACTGGCGTGACGATCATTTCCTGGATCTCCCGGCCCCACGTCATGCACAGGCGAGGTTGTGATGGACAGAATCCACCAGCCCAACCCAGCCGTACCCAATGGGGTTGGGCACACCCCAAGCTCGTCTCTCACTGGCTCGCCGCCTGCTGCAGCGGTATCGCAATCCAGCGTCACCGTGGCCAGCGAGGCCCCTTTGCAGGGGCGTCAGGCCGAGCGCGCGGCCAGGCCGCAGAGTGCGCTCGAACGTTACGAGTCCGCCTTCCCAGGGTTGCGGGAGTTGCGCCAGAAGGCTCAGCGTGAGGCGGCCCGGCAGGCGGACACGGACAGACCGGCCTATCACCCTCTGGAGGCTGCCAAGCGGCGCATGCTGATCGAAGGTGAATTGCTGCGGGCAAACCCTTCGCTGAGCCTGCAGCAGGCGTCGGAGATTCTCAATATGGGGCATGTCGAGCAGTTGGCCTCGCCGATTCCCTATGGCGACAGCCTGGAGAAAATGGCGACCGCTCTTGACCAGTTGTTCGCGCCGGGCCTGCAGGATGAGTTGCCGTCCTTGGTGCAATTGGGCGCGATACTGGACGAGGGCCTTGGTGAGATATCGCGCCACCTGGAAGGCCAGCTGGGTCTGTATCAGCAGGTACTGCAGCACACCGCGCTTGATGACACCGAGCGAGCCCAGGTGAAAGCCGGGCAGCAGGCCTTGCAGGCGCTGGCAGAGCGCTGGACGGAGGATATCAAGGGCAAGGTGCTGGGCAATGCACTGGAGTTGGCCGAAAGCCGCCTGCAGGGCCTGCAAAGGGCTCAGCAGCAAAACCCGGATCAAGTGGAACTCCAGACCCGGCAGTGGCAGAACATTCGCGACTACCTCAAGAGCGCGCAGGACGAGTTCGATACGCAAGGTGAGTTCGGCACGGCCTTGCAGCATGTCCGGCTCGACAGCCAGGTAGAGGCAATGAATGCCAGTAACCAGGGCCTGTTTTCCGCGATGCGTTCGTTCATGGCCAATGGTGTTCCGCCGGGTATCGCCTCGACCTTGCTCTATGTGATGGCGCGCGCCTATGTCTCACCGCAGTTGGCCGGCGCAGAATTCGTCGGTCGTTCGCTGGGCAGTGGCATGGCCATCGGTGCGGTGCATGAAACCCTGGACAACTTCGCTAAACCGGCGGCACGTGAGGTTCTGGCCTCGCTGGGCATGACGGAGTTGCGCGAGGTCGACCCGAGCGAAGTCATCCCGGACCCACCGCGTGCGGTGATCGTCGATGGGCGTTATCAGGAGCGCGACGCCGGACAAATGGCCGAAGCCCAGGCCGAGGTCGAGCAGGCGCGCAAGGCGTTCCTGAATGCACAGCAGGACTACAAGACGGGGACGCTGAGGGGTGATGCGATCACGCTGACCAGCCTGCCCGGTGCGCAGGCGGCTCGCGAGCTCGTCAACGTGCTGTCCACACAGAATGCCGCATCAACCGGGGCGATGGCACTGGCTGCGTTTCTGGGCAATGCCGGCATGTATGGCCTGCAGGCGATGGGACAACGGCAGAAGACGTTCAGCCATGAGGGGCATCACCTGCCGACCCACGTACCCAAGCCGGCACCGCAGGAAGCGTTGGGCCAGCGTCTGGGCAATGTGTTCAAGGATGGGTTGTCCACGATCAACCCGCTGGATGCCTCGGTCAGGCAGAAGTACGACAGCAAGGGCTGGAGCGCAGCGCTTGGCATGCTGGGCTACAACAGCCTCGAAGGTGCCATCAAGCCACTGGACACCAGTACAACCGGCGGCGCGGCCTCGTCCGTGATACTTACGGGGCTGCAGACGTTTCTCATGCAACAGGTGTTCTATGCCAACAAGCCTGCGGGTGATGAGGCCAAGGCAGGAGGAACCGGCCGTTTCGACAATGCGCTGAACAATATCCGTGACCCCGATCGGGAGACATTACCCCATGGCTCGCGCCCGGGCACGACGGAGCGCGGGATCGAAAACACCTACGACCGCTGGCGTGGCGTGATTCAGGGGCCACCGCAGGCCGCGACCGAGATCACCGAGGCTGTGACCAGCACGGTTGTGAGTGGTCTTGGGCAACTGGGGCGCCAGGTTGCTGAGCAGGCTTCGAGGCAGCAGCAACGGCTTACGTCCGAGGTCAGCACCAGGGTGTTCAGTGCGCTTTCGGGTGGGCTCGAGCACGTGGGGCGTCAGGTGGCAGAGCACGCCATGAGGCAGCGCGAGCGGTTCAGGGCGGCGGAGCCGCAAGTCGATATCGAAATGGGTTTGCAGGCACCTCGAGACCGAGACAACGTCTGACAAACCGGCAGGTTCAGGAGGAGTCTGTAGGAGCCAGCTTGCTGGCGATCAGGTGCCTGGCACATGACGAAAAGCATCGCCGGCAAGCCGGCTCCTACGGATTTGCGGCGCTAAAAGCGGTGCCTCCGAAGACCTGCTGTGGTATCCGACAGGCATTGGCCGGTGGGGTTGCTCACCGGCTTTGGTCATTCGGGATCAGGACGGCAGATGGCCAAGTCCTGCCAACTGCAGCTGTTCACGGCAGATATCGTCCATGGAGTTGCCCACCCCTGCAGCGTCCGGACTGGCATGCCACACCACGAAGTCCTGTTGCACGTTGAGGAAGAGGAAGTAGTCGCTGTAACGGTCGGACTCGACGAAGCGGCGCTCCAGGGCATTACGCAATTGCTCGGGGCTCATTGCGAGGTTCTCCACGTGCAAGGCGATGCCCCAGTCCTGATGCTCTCGCCGGCTCACAAAGGTCACGCCTGAGGCCACGGGCCAGACGGCGCTCCTTTCGGCAGCCACGTGCTCATAGAACGCCAGTTTCTGCGATACCTGTTTCATGCTCAGTCCTTCAGAGGAACGACGGTGTAATCCCGCTCGGGGTCGCGATCATTGAGGCCCTGGCGCATGTCTTCCGGCCACCAGACCACCAGGGCTCGGTTCGTGGAGTCAGGGCGTTCGCAGGCGTACCCGGAGCAGCCGCTCTTGCTGGCGCAGCCCGCCAACAAGGTCAGGGCCACGAGGACGGTCAGACAACGAATGGTCATCAAGGGGTGCTCCTGTGCAGCAATGAAGATCGGCCTTGCCCGGTTTTTTGCAGCGATTGCGGCTGGCGCAAGGCAATGAACACTTCGCTTTCCTCGCCAGGTTGCAGCCAGGCGCGTGGCCAGGCACTGACCCCCATGGCCCAGCGTCCCCCGCAGCGGCTCTCATCGATGCGTATCGGCTCTGCCGTGTCGTTACGTGCCACCACCACCGCCACACCCCAACCATCGCGGGCGAACCACTGGGAGCGGTCGGCATCCAGCGTCAGTCCGTGATCCGAATTGCAGAGCGTTTCTGCCCTGAGCGGCAAGGGCGTGCTGTCGAACCCGGAGGGCTGTATGCCATCAAGCAACTGGGTGAAGGCATGTTCGATGTCGCCCCGACTCGGGCGCTCGGCACCGCGGCGGCGTTCCTCGATCTCGCGAAGCTGTCGGTCCAGGTGATGCGGGTTGCCATGTTGCACGTAGCGCGCAGGGTTCACCTGATCCCCGATCAGACGAGGCGTGAGGATGAACAACCGCTCACGCCGGTTGAATTCGCGATTGCGTGACTGGAACAGCAATTTGCCGATGACCGGGATATCGCCGAGCAAGGGAATCTTGTTGATCCTGTCGTTGGCTTCGAGGCTGTGAAAGCCGCCGATCACCAGCGAGCCATGCTCGGCGATCACTGCCTGGGTGCTGACATTGCCACGGCGTACCGACGGCTGCTCCTCGGAGATGTTCGACTCGATGATCTGGCCATCTTCGATATCGACGATCAGCTGGACCTGGGAGCGGCTGCCCTGATTCAGTGACCTCGGGATCACCTGCAGGCTGGTGCCGGCGGTGATGGGTTGGATATTGGCCACGCGCTCGGCCAGCGCCGTCAGGTATTCGGTGCGGCTGAAGTCGATGACAGCGGGCTGGTTTTCCAGGGTCAGGATCGAGGGGTTGCCCATGATCGAGGCTGCCCCTGTGCCCTCCAGTGCACGCAATTCTGCGGCGAACCGGCCGGCATCCTGGATGAACAGCGTCGAAGTGGTGCCGGGTTCGAACAGGTTGGCGCCGCCGCTGACACTGCCGGAGTTGAAGGCCCAGCGGCTGGACAGTTCGGCCAGCTCGTTACGGTCGATATCGAGAATCACGGCATCGATCTCGATCAGGTTGCGCGGCACGTCCAGTTGCTGGATGAGCCCCTGATAGATTGCCTTGCGCTCTGGCAGGTCATAGATCAGTACGGCGTTGTTGCGCACATCGGCGCTGACGCGGATCTGCGAGCGGCCGCGGCTTTCACTGCGCTTGCGCGAAGAGGACTGAGCCAGCCCCAGTACATTGTCGAGTCCCTGCTCGAGGAGGCCGCCATCCAGGCCGCTCATCCCAGCGTAAGGCAACCCCATCGGGCGGGTTGGCGCCAGGCCTTGGGTCGTACCGGATGGTTGGAAAATGCCCACGCCGCTGATTGGTTCACCCCGTGACCGTGTTTCCAGAAGTTCGCGAAGGATGCTGGCCACACCCGCTACACGCAGCTCCTGATCACGATAGCGAATGGAGCGATCAGCCGCGTTGGCATATTTCAGGGCGAAGACGATGACGTCCTGCTTTTCCGCCTTCTCGGGTTCTTCGACCTTCTGGCTGTATTCGCGAATGAACTGCACGTACTGAGCCGGACCGCGAACCAGGACCAGGCCTTCTTCGGGGAGCGTGCCCCAGCCGAAACGTGGGTCGAGCAGGCCGATGGCGGTCAGTGCGTTTTCCAGGTCATCGACGGCATCTGGCGAGACCTCGATGCGGGCCGACGTCTGCTCGCTGGTGGGGCTGACGTAGAGCGTTTCGTTGTAAACGAACCATTGGAACTGGTATTCACGCCCGAGTCGTTCGAGGAACTCCTGAGGATTGCTGGCGCGAATACGTCCGTCGACTATGCCATCCATGGGCGGCATGTCCAGTGACAGACCGAACTCCCGGGTGAAGTCCGCCAACGCCGAGTTCAGGTCGGTTTGTCGGGCATCGTAGGCATAGGCGGTCTGTTTCCAGCTTTCTGGTGGCACGGCATGCGCCGGTATGGATACAAGCAATAACAACCACGACAGCGATATCAAGGTATTGCGCATCTCATGCTCCCGGATGCAGTGCGTTGAAGGTCGGTTGCGGTGCGATGGTCGCCGCCTCGCGTATGGACACGTGAAGCAGGCTGAGCAGGGCGGCCCGCTGGTTGGCCAGCCGTTCCAGGCTGGCCAGCAGCTGATCTGCGGAGCAGGGGGCGCGATGCCAGTTCACCAGGACGAGTGCATGGGTGTCGGGGTCGATGGCGAATGCGCCATCGCAGGCACAGGCCAGGCCGGCGCCACCCTGGCTCAGCACCGCCTGCAATCGTTGGCGGTCGCTGGCTTCGAAGGGGTTGAGCACTTCCAGGCTGCATCTGACGCCGCCACCGATCTCGGCCAGGCGCGCGTTGGCATCGTCGATCCAGCAGTCGAGTGGCAGTGCGGACGCCTCGCACCATTGGGCGATGACGTCGGAGAATTCACTGAATTCCATCGATGATCGCTTTGGTCAGGCCGTGTTGAGCGCGCAGCTCCTCACTGACCACGCTGCTGACGAGCTGGGCCTTGCGCGCCGCCTCGTTGTAGGCGTGCATGTCATTGATATCGGCGCTTTCGGCTGCCTGCAGCAAGGCATCGTCCTTGTTTCGCGCGGCGCTTTCCTGGGCGCGGTCCAGACGGTTACGCAGGGCTTCTAGGCTTGACATAGGAACTCTCCAGTCAGTGGACGATGTCACTGAGTGGGGCGTCTGCCGTGGCGGGTTCCCTGGATGTTGCAGGATCTTTGGCTGGATATGATCAACCGCTCGTTTTGCCTGAGCAGGTCGGAGTGTCGCAGCCGCAATGGCTGGCTAGAGGCAGGCAACGCTACGCATGCTGGGCGTCGGGCAGGCTCGGCATCAGCCCGCGCTGCAACGAGGGCCAGTCGATGTGAAAGGTACCCAGCGTATTGCTCAGGCGCAGGGATTCAGGTGCCATGCCCGGGTCTTCCTGCACGTGCCAAAGCACGTCGAAGCCCATCGCCTGCAGCCAGGCGCGGACTGTGCTGGCGGCTTCGGGGTGACATGTCAGGTTCGCCTCAGCCTTGCTGGGCAGACCATCGGCCAGGTTGCGCAGCAAGGCGCTGATCCGCTGCGGCAGATCCGTTTCATCCAGCAACCGCGACAAGGCGATGTTCAATAGCGAGTCGACAGCGGACAAGGCATCGCGCTGATAGCTCGCGCGTTCCTCCTGTATCGCCTGAAGCTGTGCGTTGGCTTCGCTCCAGAAGCTGGCGACGGCTTCGTCGAGGTAGTGTTGGCGTTGTTCATGGGCCTGTTGCAGCAATTGTTCGGCCTGCAGACTCGCCTGGGCCAGAAGTTCGTCCGCACGCAGGCTTTCTTCAAGCAGCTGTCGGCGCAGAATCGGTTCTTCGAGTACGGCCGAGCCGAGCGCGAAGCGGCGTTTAGTCAACACGATTGCGCTCCATCTGCGAGGTTCGCCACAGTACCGCCGCCCACAAGGTGGCAAGGCGTTTGGCCGGTAGACCCGGGGGGACTTCTTCCAGCGAACCGGGCGCCCACTGCAGGCGCAGGCGTTCCCAGCATGCGGGTCCGGCCCAGGCGCCCAGTAACAGCCTGGGGTCTGTGGCTTCGGTCGTCAGCCACAAGCCGGGACGCAATGCCTTGCCCAGGCTGCGACACCAGTCAGCATCGGCAGGCAGGGCCTGGCTGGGGGCTTTTGCCGAACAGATGTGCTGTGCCAGGGTTAGCGCGTACTGGCGCTGGCTCTCGCCCAATGCCAGCCACTGCAGGACACCCTCATGCGGCGGTGGGGGCTGCGTAGCGCTGATGCCCAGAGACTGGACGAGCGCGGCATGACGGCTGTTGGCGCAATCTGCCGCAGCTTCCAGTAGCGGAGAAGATTGCCGCCAGCCCGGATGCGCGAAGTGCCAGGCCTCGCACCACCAGCGCACCCAGCGCTCGGCAGCAGCACTCATGCGACGCGGCTCGGCAGCGTCGAGACGTTATGGCTGGCCCGATGTTGGGGCCGTACCCGACTGAGCAATACCAGGCGCCAGTCCTGGCGTACGGCCAGTGCCAGGATCGCCAACAGCAGCAGGCCTCCCAGGGGGATGAGCCAGGACATGAGCTGCCAGAATCCCAGCTTGTGGCTTTCGATCAGGAAGGGTCCGAACGGCACCAGGGTATCTGCATCCTGGAACTCGGCGGCCGGAACGAAGACGATGGAAAACTTTTCGCTGCTTTCGACCCCGGTACTGGCCAGGCCGGGAATGCTGCTGACCACCATCTGTTGAATGCGCCGCTGTACGGCATCAGGCTCCAGACTGGCCGCATGCTTGATGAAGACCGCGGCCGATGCCGGCTGTACCGGTTCGCCTGGTGCAATGCGCTCGGGCAACACGACATGCACCCGCGCGACGATGACGCCATCGATTTGCGACAGGGTCGATTCCAGTTCTTGCGACAGCGCATAGATGTAACGGGCGCGTTCCTCCAGCGGCGTGGAGATCACGCCTTCCTTCTTGAAGATTTCACCCAGGCTGGTCCGAGCCCGGCGTGGTAACCCGGCTGCTTCCAGTACGCGCACCGCTCGATTGATCTCTGCGGTGTCGACGGTCACCACGACACCCGCCTTCTCCGAGCGTTTGCGCGCGCTGATGCGGTGCTCACCGAGGGATGCGATGACCTCATTGGCATCGAGTTCGGAAAGGCCGCTGAACAGGTCGGTGCGATCACTGCATCCGCTCAACAGAAACAGGCACAGGGCGACAATGGGGAGCGTCCATTTCACGGTATCGGTCCTACTGCATGTTGGTCAGTTTTTCGAGTGCCTGCCCTGTCTTGCTGACCACCTTGGTCGTCACCGCCATTTGCAGCGAGTACTGCGAGAGGGCACGGCTCATATCCGTGATGGCGCTTACATCGTTGCCGGTAACGGCCTCTTTCATGTGGCGCATGGCTTGCCGCGAGAGATCATCCACAGACGTCATTCGAGCGTTCACCGTGTCGGCGATCACGGCCGCCAGGTGGCTGGGCTGCTCGGCTGTGTTGCCGTTGTCTCGCATCAAGCTGGAAAAAAGCTCGACATCTGCCTGAGAAGGCTCACTGACCAGTCCCTGGTCGAGCTTCAAGTCGGGACTCGTCAGTCCGTCTATCTTGGAAATGCTCATATGAAAACTCCTGCAGGCGATGTCGATTAGGGGGTAACGGATATCAGGCTGTGCGACTGTTGTTGGGCAACATCGCACTGACCAGGGCATTGGCCGTATCCATTGCACTGCTGGTGAGGTTTTGCAGGCTGAGTTGAGAGGCCAGACCTTGCAGACCCTGGATCAGGTTGTTCAGCTCTTGCAGAGGGTCCTGCGAGGTGTTGCCCGAACCACCCAGACCACCTTCACCGCCGAGCATGTTCGCTGCTGCGCTGCCCGGTAGACCTGCTGCGCCCTGTGCACCACCCGGCTGGCCGGAGGCCTTGGCGTCCAGTTGTCCGCCGATACTGTCGAGCGCTGCACGGAATGCGCCGGTCTCTTCCTTGTTCAGGTAGTTGTCTTCCTTGAGCTCATTGGCCCAGGAGCCCGAGTCGGGTTTTGGAAACTGACTCGGGTTGGCATCCATGAACTTGGCGATTTCCTCCAACATCGGCATGTCCTTGTCGGAGAACTTCGTACCCTCACCCTGCTTGCCAAGCAGGTCGTCCAGCGACGACTTGGCCAGCCCGCTCAGTACGCGCTCCAGCAGGTCAGGTTGCTGACCGCCACCGGCACCAGCGGCACCGCCAGCACCAGCGCCCTTGCCCAGGCCGAACGACTGGGCGGCGCCGAAGTTGTCGCCGAGCTTTTCACTGATAATGTCTTTGAGGGCGTCCTTGACTGCGTTCTCCATGCCGCCCTTTTTCAGGATCCCCATCAGGCCGCCCGAATCGTCGAGCTTATCCTTGACCATCTGTCCCAGCGGGGAAGATGACAGGTCGCTGCCTTTCAACATGTCGGCCAGTTTGTCCACCACCTGGTCCATGTTCTGCGGTCGTTCGCTATTGCTTTGCGAGCCAATGGAGAAGTTGCTGAGATTGCCAGCCACCAGCCCCGGCATATTGCTAATCATGTTCACGGGTGACGCCTCCTATCCATGCGCTAACAGCTTTGCAGCCTGTGCGGCGATCAGTAGCTGATGCCCTTGGCGTTCTGTGCGGTGGAGCTGATTTTCTTGTTGGCAGCATCGTCCTCGGCGGACTGCATGGCCTGCAGGGTGTTTTCGACTTTCATCTTCTCGGCGTGACGACTTTGCAGGTCGATCATCTTCGCGCTGCTGGCGTCGGAGCGGGCCATGGCATCTTCCATGGCCTTGGAGGACTTGCTGTCGCCTGCCGCGTCAGCGATGTTGTTGTTCATGTTGAAGGCGCTGGTGGCTTGGTTGAACATCTGTGCGCCGCTGTTGATCGGGTCCATGGTGTATTCCTCTGCATTGTTGCCAGCGTTATTGCTTGGCATCGATGGGTGGCAGGCAGGTGCGAATCGGTTCCATCAGGCTGCGCGAGGTGGGAAAAATGCGGACCAGGTCCTGTATCGGGCCGTCGCGGGGCACGCAGGCGTAGCGGTTAGCGCAAGGCCGGCGCAGGTTTAGCGAGGAGGGAGAGCATGCTTGCAGCGGTTATGCCCGCATGAACGAGCATTTTTTACAGGTGCGCCTGACTGGGCCAGGAGTCAGGACAATGATCGTCGGCAGCCAAAGCGGCGCTCGGAGGCGTTGAATGACGGGTCAGACATCGAGCTCTTTCATGCGGTGATAGAGCGTGCGCCGGGGGATGTCTAAATCGTGGAGCACGGCTTCGATGCAATGCTCGTGGCGCTGCAGGGATTCCTGGATCAACACCTTTTCGATCAGCCGGAGTTGACACTTGAGGTCGCAATCGGTGGGCTGTTCGGCTTCGATACCCAACAGGTTTATACCCAGCACGTGGCGCTTCGCCGCAGATTTGAGCTCGCGGATATTACCGGGCCAGTCATGGTTCAACAGGACATGTTCAATGGCCGGGTCGATGGCCGGTAGCTCCGTGTCCATGTCCTGGGAGGCCTCGAATGCGAAGCGCTCGAACATCGGGATGATCCATTCACGCTTCTGTCTCAGCGCGGGGAGCCTCAGCGTCAGTACATTGAGGCGGAAGTAGAGATCACGGCGAAACTCGCCCAGCTCGACCAACTCGTCCAGCGAGCGCTGTGCGGAGGCCACGATGCAGATATCCAACGGGACCGGCGTGGTCGACCCCAGTCGTTCGATCTGGCGGGTTTCCAGCACCCGCAGCAGCTTGGCCTGCAGGAACGAAGGCATGCTGTCGATCTCGTCGAGGTACAGCGTGCCGCCTTGAGCGGCTTCCACATAGCCCACTCTGGAGTGATCAGCGCCGGTGTAGGCGCCGCTCGTCACGCCGAACAGCTCGCTCTCGAACAGAGATTCCGGGATCGCTGCGCAATTCATGGCCACGAATGGTCCTTTGCGCCCGGACAGCTTGTGCAGGTATTTCGCCAGTGTGTCCTTGCCAGAACCGGTCTCGCCGGTCAGCAGGACATCGATATTCAGTTCGGAGATGCTGCTTGCCACGACTTCGAGATTGGGTAGCCCGCCGTCATTCATCCAAGATGCATCCGGCCAATCAAATTCACTCATGTGCTGCATGACCTCTGGCGCGCTGAAAAAGAGCACAGCTTCTTAGGCAGGTAAACCTGTCGATGCTGCTTCAGCGAGGTTGAACCTCCAGTTCTCCATGCGGTGATACGAGGAATGCTGGGTACTCGGTCACGGCTTCGAGACAGTGCTTGTGACACCGAAGACACCGAGATCAGGGGTTCCAATCATGGTGTCCGAATCTGAGACAGGGTCTTCTGTGGATGTTTCCGGGGGCGGCCGATCGATTGCGATTGCTGGGAAACTCGTCACAGATTGTTGTGCCGAGGCAGATCTGGCGGGTAGGTGATGCCTCGTCTGTAATGTTGGGCGCAAGGCAAGCGGGCCAATGGCACGCCGTTTCGAGCGCTGGCCTGGCGGTAGCAGGCGGGGCTGGTGCTAGGGTCTGTTCCCGTTTCGTCGCAAGCCGCGTTGCTGCGAAAAATCTCGCCAGGCTAGGCGGAGGACGCAGGGAATGGTTATTCCCTTGCCAAGTCCTCCAACAACGCATGGCGCGATTTTGCGCGCAACCCGCAGGGCCGGGCCCGTTTTAGCGCGATGCTGCGTTTCTCGATGGCTCATTTAGCTCACTAAACCTCGCATCTCGTGCCTTGCCTCGCGCTAAAACTGGCTCCGGCGCGGCCGCGAACGAAACGGGAACAGACCCTAGACGTCAAGTTCCTTTATTCGCTGATACAGGGTCCGACGGGATATGCCGAGCTCCTCGGCAACTGCCTCCAGACCGTTCTTGTGACGTTTCAAGGCGTCCTGAATGAGCATTTTCTCCACGGCACGCATGCGCTTCTTGAGCCCCCGCTTGTCGTGGGGAAAATCACCGTGCCCGAGATCATGAAGGGCGCCGGCATCGACAGGCGGCAGTCCCATCACGAAACGTTTGGCGGCGGACTTCAGTTCGCGGATATTGCCCGGCCAGGGATGGCTGAGCAGTATCTGGATCAGCTGGGAGTCCAGCGCATGGGCGTCATTTGCCTGTTTCGAGCCAAGGCTTCGGGTGAATCGCTTGAACAGCGGCAGGATCAACTCACGCCGCTGGCGCAAGGGAGGCAATGACAGCGTCATCGCATTGAGCCGGAACAACAGGTCGCGGCGAAACAGCCCTTGCTCCACGAGCTCCTCGAGAGGGCGTTGCGTCGAGGCGATGATCCGCAGGTTGAGAGGGATGAACGTCGTCGTGCCCAAGCGTTCGACGCCTCGGGTCTCGAGCACGCGCAGCAGCTTCGCCTGTAGTTGCAGGGGCATACTGTCGATTTCATCGAGGTACAACGTACCGTCGTTCGAGGCTTCGATATAACCCTGGCGTGACCGGTTGGCCCCGGTGAAAGCACCGCTGACAACACCGAATAGCTGGCTTTCGGCCAATGCCTCTGGAATGGCGGCGCAGTTTATGCCGACGAAAGCGCCTGTCCTGCCGGACAGATCGTGTATGTGCCTCGCCAGCACATCTTTGCCAGTCCCTGTCTCCCCACACAGAAGCAGGTCCATTCTGAAATGTCCTGCAGATAGCGTAATGCCCAACTCGGGAACGTCAGTACCACCACGTCTGCGCGCACTTTGTTCTGCGGCGACCCCCCTACTCATTACTGCTCCTCACACCTTACCCAGGGTCAGGCCAGTAAAAATAACCCTGAAGCAAGTCAGGTCAATAAATGGGCGTGCGTATTCCGACGAAGTGTTCAGCTTGCGACGCCATGGTCATGCCTGGCTCCGCAGGCTCCGTCCTAGAGCATTTTGTTCAATATTAACGATGCTGCACGGTTTTGCTCTTGGGCGGGCCGGGGCAGAGGGGAAAGCCGTTTGCAGCCGGCATCGGCCTTGAAATGAAAAATGCAGTGGAAACAATGAGAAAAGTAGAAAGTTGAACTTCAGGTCAATAAGTCGGGGTGCTGAATGAAAACATCTCGCAAATGCTCCGAAAGAGCATGGCAAGGGTGAAAACTTGCTTCTCAAGGCGAGTTGATATTGTTTGACTGGATAAATAAAAAACGACGAGCGGTATATGTTTGTGGCGATATGCCGTCACTGGGTGTCGAACGCAGAAAAGAGCGTGGGCCAACTTTTTTGCAGAACCGTGATTGCACGTTGCAATCACGGGGACCGTGAGAGATGGGCCGCTCAGTGATTCTGCATTTCAACGTCTTCGCCATCACGTTGTGCATTCGGGCGCTGTCGCAGTGAATTGACCGTCGAATTGAGCGAGGTGCTGATGCTGCTCGAGATCGCTTTACTCGTTTCGGCTACCTTGTGATCCTGCCGTAGCCATTGGTCTGCCGCTTCCGCACCAGGCTTACCGCCCGCATAGCCCATGCCGTAGAGGGCGAAGGCCGGGATGGATAAGGTGGTGATGGTGCCGAGCCGTGCCAGCTCCTGGATGCCAGGGCCTGCGCCATTTGCTTTGGCTGTCTCGAGAGCGGCCGCCTGCGCCTCGCCTACCGCGGCGAAACTACCGGTCAAAGCGATCGAGCTGTAGATGCTGGCCGGATCTACCAGGCTCTTGAGGTTGTTGCCGCTGACCAGGTCAGCCAAGAAGTTCTTCGGCATATCGAGCAGACGGGTCAAGCCTTGCAGTGCGTGCGAGCTATAGCTGGCCTGGTCGATAGCCTGATAGTTCTCCAGCCACTCCTCTTCCTCGAATTCATCTTTTTCTTCTGTGTCCATGCGTCCAAACAGCAGGGCTGGGCCAAGCAGGTCTCGACCCTCCTGGATCTGCATGCGCGCGAATGCCGTCAGCATGCCCGCGATGACGCCGGTAATAGGCGTGCCCAGGCCGTCCAGGGTGGCTGCCAGTTGCGGATTTACGCTGGCTACCGCCGGGACCACCTCCATTCTCAAGACGTTGCGGGGTAGGTAGCTTTGCCAGAGAGCACCCTCTTCCAATGAGCTCTGCAGCGGTGATGGTTCTTTCTCCTTGAGCGAGTCCTGCATGGAGGTATGCAGATTGTCGGTGGGCGGTTTCAGGTATTGGCTGTCGGCTGTCAGGTTTTCCAGTGTCGGGGCCATGAAGCGATCAGCCACGCATGCTTGCACGGCTGACCCGGCCCATTGCCCGGCAGCGCTGCTGCCGAACATGGCCAGGACTTCGGGTTTCAGGTATTGCACTATCAACGTCGCCGCGAACGGAAGCCCATTGGCCACCGAACAGGCGGCAATGCTGGCCTGGTCGAGGAAGCTGGCTTTTTCGAGAACGCGCCGTATGTCATTTGTCGTCTGGCCGGCAGCAAACAGCTTTTCCGTCCTCGATTCGATCAGTCGGTCGATCTTGTCGTGTTGCGCTCGGATTTTTTCATGATCGACGTCCTCGCCATCTCCGCCCGTCAACTTGTGGGCGGTGAAGATATCGGTGAGAAGGCCCCTGATGTCTCGGAGGCGCTGCTGCTCATGTTCCGAGAGGGCCGTTCTGAACGTCTGTACCGATGATGTGCTGGAGCGTGGTGACGCTTCGCTTGAGGCGTGGGTGTCATTTCTATGTAGCAGCGCGTTGTTACCAGAGCGAAGTGCGTCCATCGTCTTCTCCATTGGCGTCTAGATGAGAGCGGGCAATGCCGGTGTTGCTCATCCCGGAGCCGTGATTGAGTCGAATCGCCCGAGAGCGACCCCCAGGGTTCATGAATGCTGCGTGGTTCTGAGTCGCATTGAGTTCCGCCGGGCGCATGTGCGTTGTCGGCAACGCCCGGCGTTGTGCCGCTTGGCAGCGAGCTCAGGCAAACGGATCGATCTGCCGTTTCAACTGCTCTCTTGCGCGAGACAGGCGTGAGCGCACCGTGCCGATCGGGACGCCCAGTGAGGACGCGGTGTCCTGGTAGCTACCGTCCATGGCCAGGCTGACTTCGATCACCTTTTGCATATTGTTTGGCAGGTCGCTGATCGCACTGACGACACGGGCCAGTTGCCGGTGCCCGTCGACTTGCTGGCCAACGTCGTCGGTATGTTCGTTCTCCAAATGCCATTGGTCCTCCCAGGCCTCCTGATAAGGCTGGTTGTACAGGCGCCGGAAATGGTTGCGAATCAGGTTCAGGGCAATACCGCACAGCCACGTCTGCGGCTTGCTGGCGTGCTGGAACTTGTGCTCGTTGCGCAGTGCTTCGACGAAGGTGCCCTGCAGGATGTCGTCGGCATCGTCCGGGTTCATCACGCGTTTCTGGATGAAGGCACGGAGCATCTTCAACTGTTCGCTGTTGAGCTGGCGGATCGCGGAAGGTTGGCGGAGAGAAATGGCTGCGTTCGCGTACATGGCTAGTCCATCTATTACGGGTGAGTGTGCAACCGCTATAGCGACATGTGTGCCATCTCAGATTTGTTGTCTAACTGATTGATTTATAGAAATAAAACCTGAGCTCTGGTTATTACCTTGGGCAATTTCCTGCATAACTCGAAAGAAGCCGGAACATTTTTTTGCATGACCCCGCAGAGACCTCTTCGCGGGATGGAACTGGAATCATCGGTGTGCCACTCAAGCCGCGAGACTCCATCCAGACGTGCGCCATGATCAGACCTACCACCATTGCCAACTCGATCCTGCACATACCGCCTGTGGCCCGTGCAGCATCCCCTGCCGCTTCGCTTGCGCAGGTTCGGTCAGGTGCTGCCACCACCAATGGCACGAGTGCACAGCAAGCCTCGAGATTTGCCGCCGCTCTGGTACAGAACAGCCGCGAGTTGGGGCGTCGCGATCTGTTCGCCAAGATCAATGCTCTGCAATCCCAGGCAAGCAAGCAGCATGAGTTGGCCCACCTGCTGCTGGCGACCCATGAGCGGGGCATGGAGGAGTCGGCGCGTGCGCTGCGCAAGACGCTGAAGAACGGCCAACTGCTGCGAATGGAACGGGGCAAGTTGCTCAAGCAGATCGTCGACAGCATGGCGGGCGATGCAGCCAAGGCTCATGCCCTGTTGCAGGCAGCGGCTCGACAGGCCAAGGGCGAGAAGTCGCTCAATGAACAGCAGGTGCTGAATCAACAACTCCAGCTCTTGCGGCAACAGCATGGGCGCAATCCCCGGCCATTGTTCAATACGGGTAACAACACCAGGACCATGGCGCGCGGAGGCGAGGACCCTCAGCGTCGAGACAAGCTGCGCAGCCTCTACAGCGTTGCGGTGACCGAACAGTTGAACGTCGTCGGGCTGATCGAGGCTCTGTTGAATAGCACCCAGGACGATGGGCAGAAGGATGGCCGCGAAGGGTTCGAGGCCGTTCTGCGCGAAGTTCGTCAGGTCGTGGCGCGCGACATGGCGGAACTCGACAGCAGCGCATCGCCACAGAAACTGCGCACCATGATGTACGCCGTGAGTACGGCGCAGTACGTGGCAACCCTGTTCGGTGGTTGTGAACACCTGCTAGGCCGCATGCGTAACAAGAATCCCGCCATGCAGGTTGAGACCTCGGCATTTCTCAAGAACCTGCTGGGGCTGATCGGCAAGGGCATGGCGCTGAATGAAACCCTGCAGTTGACGCAGCAGATCGGCGGTCGGCAACTCAAGCATCAGCTGGCTTTTCTCAACGGGCTGCGCCCGATGCTGCATCAGCTGCCAATCATGTTGTGGCGTGACATCAAGAGTCGACAGAACGCGCTGGGTAATCTGCTCTCGCTGATGGCGGCGTTGACCAGTGAAGAGCAGAAGCGCCTCAAGGAGGGCATCGCCTGATGGGAGCGGTCATCGATTTTCTGAACGCTATCGCGCTGGCTGCCATGCGCCGCTCGGAGATCGTCGGCGCCTTCGTGGTCATTGCCATCATCTTCATGATGATCACGCCGATGCCCTCGGCGCTGATGGATGTGCTGATCGCGATCAATATCTGCATTTCGTGCCTGATGATCATGCTGGCCATGCATCTGCCCCGGCCCCTGGCGTTCTCGACGTTCCCGGCCGTGCTGCTGCTGACCACCATGTTTCGCCTGGCCCTGTCGATTTCCACCACGCGTCTGATCCTGCTCGAGCAGGACGCCGGACATATCGTCGAGGCATTCGGCGAGTTCGTCGTGGGTGGCAACCTGGCAGTCGGCGTGGTGATATTCCTGATCCTGACCATCGTCAACTTCCTCGTCATCACCAAGGGCTCGGAGCGGGTGGCGGAGGTCGGGGCGCGTTTTACCCTGGACGCCATGCCAGGCAAGCAGATGTCCATCGACAGCGATCTGCGCGCCAACCTCATTTCGGTGACCGAGGCGCGTAACCGCCGGGCCGAATTGAACAAGGAAAGCCAGCTGTTCGGCGCCATGGATGGGGCGATGAAATTCGTCAACGGCGATGCGATCGCCAGCTTGATCATCATCGCCATCAACATGATCGGCGGTATGGCCATCGGCGTGGCGCAAATGGGGATGAGCGCAGGCGATGCCTTGCAGGTTTACACCATCCTCACCATTGGCGATGGCCTGGTTTCGCAGATCCCGGCGCTGATGATTTCTGTCACCGCCGGTATCGTCATCACCCGGGTGCCCAACGAGCAGAAGCAGCAGACCAACATCGGCCGTGAGATCGCCGAGCAGCTGACCAGTCAGCCCAAGGCCTGGATCATCGCCTCGGTCGCCATGCTCGGTTTCGCCGCATTGCCGGGCATGCCCACCCTGACCTTCATCATCATCGCCATCATCTGTGGTTGCGGCGGCTTGTTGCAGTTGCAACGTGCGCGCACCTCCAGTGCGTTGGAGGAGGATCCCGAAGTCATTCCACCGGAGATGAACGGTCAGGAGGATCTGCGTACCTTCTCGCCAAGTCGTCAGTTCGTGCTGCAGTTTCATCCCAGCCAGGATGCCCATCAGGTCGCGGCCCTGCTCAGCGAGATTCGCCAGCGGCGCAACAGGTTGGTGGTGCAGTACGGCCTTACGTTGCCCTCGTTCATCATCGAGCAATCGCCGCTCCTGCCCCAGGACGAATTCCGTTTCTCGGTCTACGAGGTGCCTCTGTTCAAGGCCACGCTGACGCAAAGCCAGCTGGCCGTACCTGCACGGAGTCTGCCGCAGGGGGCGGTCTGCGGTTCCAACGAGCGTCAGGAAGAGGACTGGGTATGGATGCCGGCCGATGATCCCATGCTGCAGAACGGCGAGTTGGAGATCGTCAGCGCCGCGACGCTGATCGTCGAGCGTATGGAGCGTGCCATGCAGGCCTGCGGGCCGCAGTTCATCGGCTTACAGGAAACCAAGGCGATTCTCGGCTGGCTGGAATCGGAGCAGCCCGAGCTTGCCCAGGAGATGCAGCGGGTCCTGCCCTTGGCCAGGTTTTCCGCGATTCTCCAGCGTCTGGCCGCCGAATGCGTGCCGCTGCGCTCTGTTCGTCTGATCGCGGAGACCCTGATCGAGCATGCCCAGCACGAACGAGATGTGACGGTGCTGACCGACTACGTGCGCATTGCCCTCAAGTCGCAGATCTACCACCAGTACTCGAGTGTGGAGGGCTTGCTGGTGTGGCTGCTGACCCCGGAAAGCGAAGGCATCCTGCGTGACGGCTTGCGTCAGACCCAGACCGAGACCTTCTTCGCCCTGAACCATGAAACCAGCCAGCTACTGCTGCAACAGCTGCACATGGCCTTTCCGATGCGGGCGCCGGAGCAGGCGGTGCTACTGGTGCCGCAGGATCTGCGCAGCCCGCTACGCACGCTGCTGCAGGAGGAATTCCACCACGTGCCCGTGCTGTCCTTTGCGGAAATCAGCAGCGCCGCTCGGGTCAAGGTAATGGGTCGCTTCGACCTGGAAGAGTCGGTGGCGCTGGACAATGACTACGCCGCTTGATGCAGAGGTGAGCACGATGTACGAACTGAGGGTATTGACCGGCCTGCACAAGGGCGCCGCACTGCCACTGGTCGGTGAGCAATGGCTCATCGGTGCCGAGGAGAGTCGTGATCTGGCGTTGCACGATCCAGGGGTGGAAACCCTTCACTGCCGCTTGCAGCGGGCGGGCGACACCTGGCAGTTGCTGGCCGAGGAAGGGACCGTGCTCGATGGCGAGGGACACTCCCACGCCTCGATGGAAGTACTGCTTGATTGCCCACTCGTGCTCGGCTCCGTCTGGGTGTACCTGGCCGCCGCCGAGTCACCCTGGCCAACCTTGCCGGTACTCGTCGGCCATCCCGGCGAAGACGGCGACGGCAAGGCCTCTGCGGAGGTTGGGGAACGAGGCCGTGTGCGTTTGCTCAATCGTGGCACCGGCATAGCGCTTGGCGTCTTGCTGGGCGTCATGGGCAGTGCCTGGAGCCTGAGTTGGCCGGTTGGCTCCGGTGCTTCGGGGCCTGCGGCGGTGCCGACGAGCGAGCCTGCCGTGGTCAGCGATGGCCGCACCCTCTTGCAGGAGGACGAGGCTGTGCGCGTGCTCAAGCAGATGCTGAGCGAACGCCTGCTGACGGCCGTCTCGGTCGAGCCGAATGCGCAAGGAATAGCGCTCATGGGCTCGCTGCAGGGCGAAGGCATGTTGGTCTACGAACGCATGCTGCAGCGTTTCGAGAAGGACTATGAAACGGACTTCGTGTTGCAGGACCAGGTTTCAAGCGGCGCCGCAGGGCTGCCATTCGTGATCGTGCAGATCATCGCCGGCCCGCGTGGGCATCTGGTGATGGAGGATGGCCGGCGCTTGCATGTCGGCGACAAGCTGGACGGCCTGCGCCTGGTACGTATCGATAACGAGCGCATCCTGTTCGATGGTGTCCGCCGTCATGAGGTGGCCTGGTGAATGCTCCTGCCAGCGAGTTGCAGGCGTGGGTACGTTTGCAGGCTGCACGCCTGGGCACACTGTCGGCGGTGCAGGTCAGCGGTCGGGTGAGCGCCGTCAGCGGCATCCTGCTGGAGTGCCAGGTACCAGCCGCTCAGGTGGGCGAGCTGTGTGAAGTGAGCAAGGCCGATGGCAGCAAGATGCTGGCCGAGATAGTCGGCTTCACCCCTGACTGCACGCTGCTCAGCGCGCTGGGCACGCCGGACGGTATCCAGGTCGGGGCGGCCATCCGCCCTTTGGGCATTGCCCACCGTATCGGTGTCGATGACAGCCTGCTTGGCAGCGTCCTGGATGGTTTCGGCCGGCCGTTGCTGGGCCAGGTGCAGGGGGCTTTCGCCGGCCCTCATGATGCACGGCATACGCTGCCGGTGATCGCCGATGCGCTGCCACCGACGCAGCGTCCGCGTATCACCACTGCCTTGCCGACCGGTATTCGTTCGATCGATAGCGCGATGTTGCTGGGCGAAGGCCAACGCGTGGGCCTGTTCGCCGGGGCCGGCTGCGGCAAGACCACGCTGATGGCGGAACTGGCCCGCAATATGGCCTGCGATGTGATCGTGTTCGGCCTGATTGGCGAACGTGGCAGGGAACTGCGTGAGTTCCTCGACCACGAACTGGACGACACCCTGCGCAAACGCTCGGTGCTGGTCTGCGCGACGTCCGATCGCTCCAGTATGGAGCGGGCTCGCGCAGCCTTTACCGCCACGGCCATCGCCGAGGCATACAGAGCCAGAGGCCTGAAGGTATTGCTGTTGATCGACTCACTGACCCGTTTCGCCCGCGCCCAGCGTGAAATCGGTATTGCCGCCGGCGAGCCGCTTGGGCGTGGCGGCTTGCCGCCCTCGGTCTACACCCTGCTGCCGCAACTGGTCGAACGTGCCGGAATGAGCGAGAGCGGCTCGATCACGGCGCTGTACACCGTGCTCATCGAGCAGGACTCGATGAACGACCCGGTGGCCGACGAGGTGCGTTCGTTGCTCGATGGGCACATCGTGATGTCGCGCAAGTTGGCCGAGAAAGGCCACTACCCGGCCATCGACGTGCCGGCCAGCATCAGCCGTGTACTCAGCAATGTGGCCCCCCGCGAGCATCAGCGCGCCAACAACCGGCTACGTCGTCTGATGGCGGCCTATCGACAGGTGGAGATGCTGTTGCGTCTTGGCGAGTACCAGCCAGGCACTGACCCGGTGACGGATTGCGCCGTACAGCTGCATGAGCCGATCAACGCCTTCCTGCGTCAGGACCTGCGCGAGCCTTCGCCGTTGCCGGTGACCCTTGAGGCCCTGATGCAATTGACCGCAGCGCTCCCGGAGTGAGCATGGAAGACGAGCTGGCAGCCGACCCGCAGCGTATGGCCCTCGAGCAGGCCATTCAAGTGCTCAAGCCCCTGCGCCAGCACCGCCAGGCGAGTGCCGAGCGGCAGCAGCGGCAGATGCAGCAGACGCTTGCCAGCAGCCGTGAACGCCTGGCCGAAACCCGTGAACGGCTGGGCAGCGAGCGCCAGGCGCAACTGGCACGTCGCGAGGCCCTGGCGCAGCAGCACGTGGATCGTTGCATGACCCTGGATGAGGTCGAGCTCTGGCACAACCAGGAGCGGGCGATGCTCGATCGCCTGGCGCACATGCGTCAGGACATTCACCAGCAGGGCATGGTGATCGAGCAGCAGCAACAACAACTGCAGGTCATGCAGGCTCAAGCCAAGGCGGCTCAGCGTGCGGTGGAAAAACTGTCCTGCCTGGCGGAGGCGATCAACGATGAAAACTGAACACGCAGCCCGCCCGCAGCAGGCGCAAACCCCGCAGCAGGGTGCAGCGCCCCAGGGCAACCCGGCTGCACTCAAGGAGACGGGTTGGTCGCGGCGTGGTGATTTCGAGTCGAGCCTGTCGAGTTGGTCGAACAGCGCAGCGCCCACCCTGGCCGATGGGCAGCTGTTCGCCCAGTTGCTTCAGCCCGTCCATCAAGGTGGTGATCAGTCCGGTTTTGGCGGTAGCGGCGTGGCGTCGTTTCAGGCTCGGCCCGATGGCATGGCAGGAGAACTGGTCGATGAGCTGACGCAGCGCCTACCCAGCCTGCCGAGTGGCCCGATCAGCATCACCCTGTTGATGCCGAACCTGGGTCGGGTGCAGGTGCGCGCAGGCAAGCGCGACCAGCAATTGGAAGTGGAGCTGGGCTTCGAGCGGCAGGATGTGCTGGAACGCCTGCGCGCGCAGGAACACAGCTGTGCAAGCGCGTTGAGCGAGGCGCTTGGCCTGCCTGTGCGCCTGTGGATGCGTGAAGAGGCGAGCGTATGAAGCCTCTGGCCCTGGGCCCGATCCCTACCGCACTGGCCCAGGCCTCACGTGCTCTGGGCGCCGGCGTCACACTCAACTTCCAGGCCCGTGGTCATGACGGCGAGCTGAAACTGCTGCCCATGCTGCCTGGTGCCCCGTCGATGGTCGAAACCTGGCTGCATACGAGTGTCGGGCCGTTGTGCCTGAGTGACGCTGGGGCGGTGTTGAGTCTGCTGGGTGAGCTGCCGGTTGCGTTCGAAGGCGATGACCAGCCCTGGTACTGGCAACTGGTCAGTCAGCGCCTCAGCCAGGGGGTTGCGGGGGCCTTGGGGGTGATCTGCCCTGTTGACAGGGATGCTCCAGCGGGCGCGCTGCTGCATGCCCGGCTGCATGTTCGCCTGGGTGATGAACGGGTGCAGGCTCAACTCGCCGCACCGCCGGAGACCTGGCTGAACTGGTTGCAGGCACCTGAATGGCAACGCATCAGGACAGCGCTGCACGAGGCTTTGGTGTTGCAGGTTCCTCTGCAACTGGGGCGGCTGGAGCTTAGCGCCGAGCAGTTGGCCTCACTGCAGCCTGGCGACATCGTGCTACCGACCCAGGCGAGTTTCACCTGCGCCGGCAGTGGTCATCTGGAGTTGGCCAGCCGCTATTGGGCGGCCCAGGTGAGCAGTCGTGGCGAAAAACTGTTCTTGCATCTGAGTCACGAGGAAGGCGGCCAGCATGAGCACTGAAGATCTATCCCAGGAAACCTTGCAGGAGACGGCGGAAATGGACGCTGATGCGCTGCCTGAGGCGGGCGATGAACAATTTGTCGAAGTGCTCCCCGAAGGTCAGGCGTTTGCGCCGCAGGACGAGCAAGCGAGTGCCGTCGAGCCCCAGCAGATGGAGGCGCTTGGCGCTATCGCGCACTTGCCGCTGCAGCTTACCTTGCGCTGTGGCCAGTTGACCTTGAGCGTCGATCAACTGCGACAGCTAGGCAGTGGCAGCGTACTCGAGATTCATGGTGTCGCCCCTGGCCGCGCCAGCCTGTGCCATGGCGAATATGTGGTGGGCGAAGGCGAGTTGGTGGATGTCGATGGGCGCCTAGGTCTGCAGATCACCCGGCTGGCGACGCTGTCATGATTCTGGACGGAATGAACCCCATCATGCTGGCGCTGTTCCTTGGCGCCCTGTCGTTGATTCCCTTCCTGCTCATCGTCTGCACGGCATTTCTCAAGATCGCCATGACGCTGATGATCACCCGCAACGCCATTGGCGTGCAGCAGGTTCCGCCGAACATGGCGATCTACGGTATCGCCCTGGCAGCGACCATGTTCGTGATGGCGCCGGTGGCCTACGAGATCCAGAACCGACTCAGTGACAACCCTCTGGACCTGTCGTCTTCGGACACTCTCCAGGCCAGTGCCGGCACGGTTGTGGAGCCGTTACAGGACTTCATGGTGCGTAACACCAACCCGGACATCGCCACGCATCTTCTGGAAAACACCCAGCGTATGTGGCCCAAGGAAATGTCCGAGAAGGCCAGCAAAAGCGACCTGCTGCTGGCGATTCCGGCGTTCGTGCTGTCCGAGCTGCAGGCTGCGTTCCAGATCGGCTTTCTCATCTACATCCCGTTCATCGTGATCGACCTGATCATTTCCAACCTGCTGCTGGCGCTGGGGATGCAGATGGTGTCGCCGATGACCATATCGCTGCCGCTGAAGCTGTTGCTGTTCGTGCTGGTGGACGGCTGGACACGGCTGCTCAACAGCCTCTTCTACTCCTACATGTGAGGTCGCCATGGAGGCGTTGGCACTGTTCAAGCAAGGCATGTTCCTGGTGGTGATCCTGACTGCACCGCCATTGGCCGTGGCGGTGCTGGTCGGGGTGACGACGTCGCTGGTGCAGGCGCTGATGCAGATGCAGGATCAGACGTTGCCCTTCGGTTTGAAACTGGCTGCCGTCGGCCTGACCCTGGCGATGACCGGCCGCTGGATCGGCCTGGAATTGATTCAGTTCACCCATATGGCGTTCGACCTGATTGCCCGCTCAGGGGGCAATTAGATGCCATTGGATGCTCAGGCCGCTTTCGAGCTGATGCTGGGGCTAGGTCTTGGCGTGGCCCGGCTGCTGCCCTGCATGCTGCTGGTGCCTGCGTTCTGTTTCAAACACCTCAAAGGCATTCTGCGTTATGGCGTGGTGGTCGCCGTGGCGATGATCCCGGCACCTTCGATCGGCGAGGCCCTGGCCAGTGAGGGGGCCAGTTTCGGCGTGGTCATGGGGCTGCTGATCAAGGAGGTCATGCTCGGTGCGCTGCTCGGTGTGTTGTTGCACATGCCGTTCTGGATGTTCGCCTCGGTCGGCGCTTTGCTCGACAGTCAGCGTGGCGCTCTCAGTGGTGGACAGCTCAACCCGGCGCTCGGCCCGGACGTGACGCCGATGGGCGAGCTGCTGCAGGAAGTGCTGGTCATGCTGGTCATTCTGTTCGGCGGGTTGCCGCTGATTACCCAGGTGATCTGGGACAGCTACCTGATCTGGCCGCCCACGGTCTGGCTGCCGATCCTGAACGAGGACGGCCTGGGCGTGCTGCTCTCGCAACTCAGCCGCACGCTGCAACACATGCTGCTGTATGCCGCGCCCTTCATTGCCCTGCTGCTACTGATCGAGGCGGCCATGGCGATCATCAGCCTGTATGCGCAACAACTGAACGTATTCATCCTGGCCATGCCGGCCAAGAGCATTGCCGGGCTGGCTTTCCTGCTGATCTATCTGCCCACGCTTCTCGAACTGGGTGGTGGGGAGGTTCAGCAGTTTCAGCTGCTCAAGCTGTTGCTGGGCGATATTGCCCAGGTGCCTGTGCCATGAGCGAAAAAACCGAGAAGGCGACGCCCAAACAACTGCGCGATGCGCGGGAAAAGGGCCAGATTGCGCAGAGCCAGGACGTCAGCAAATTGTTGATCCTGCTGGTGGTCAGCGAAATCACCTTGAGCCTGGCCACGGAGAGCGTACAACGCCTGCAGCACCTGATGGCTCTTGCCATCAATGCGACCGGGCAGCCGTTTCTGCGGATTGTCGGGCAACTGGTCGAAGAGGCCGTGACCGTGTTGCTCGGCTTCCTGGTCTTCAGTGTCGGTGTCGCCATGGTGATGCGCCTGGCCGGGGGCTGGGCTCAGTTCGGGTTTCTCTTCGCGCCCAAGGCGTTGAAGATCGATTTCAACAAGCTCAATCCGTTTCCCCAGTTCAAGCAGATGTTCTCTGCGCAGAACCTGACCAACTTGCTGATGAGCATCCTCAAGGCTGCCGTCATCGGGATCACGCTTTACCTTCTGCTCTGGCCGGAGTTGGGTACGTTGATCCTGCTGGCCAACTCGGACCTGGACACCTACTGGCAATCGTTGATGGAGGTGTTTCGCTACATCCTGCGCTGCACCCTGGGTTTGCTGCTGGTGCTGGCTGCAGTGGACTTCGGCCTGCAAAAATACTTCCATGCCAAGAAACTGCGCATGAGCAAGGACGACGTGAAGAAGGAGTACAAGCAGTCGGAGGGCGACCCGATGGTGAAGGGGCAGCGCCGCCAACTGGCGCACGAACTGCTCAATCAGCCGCCCTCGGCTGCGGCAAAGCCTGTGGAAGAGGCCGATATGCTGGTGGTCAACCCGACCCACTATGCCGTGGCCCTGTACTATCGTCCGGGCAAGACACCCTTGCCGATGATTCACTGCAAGGGCGAGGACGACGACGCGCTGGCCCTGATCGCACGCGCCAGGAAGGCCAGGATTCCAGTGGTGCAGAGTGTCTGGCTCGCCCGTACCCTGTACAAGGTCAATGCGGGGCGTCATATCCCCCGTCCGACCCTGGAGGCTGTCGCTCACATCTATCAACTGGTGAAACAGCTGGACGAGGTGACCGACGAAATCATCCAGGCTGAGTCCGGGCTCTGAGCGCGACCTCATCGAGGCTGAACTCGGTCATGCCTGTGCTCGCAGCCTCTCGATTGCAGGGCGCGGCTTGCAAGCGTTCTGGCGAAACCTATCCTGCGGGTCAACAACGCGCTAGAATGCGCGCCGCTCGCGGCCATGTCGGCTGCGGCAGTGGGTTCCCTCACCCCACTTCATGAAAAAGGACATCGACATGACCCTGATTCCTGCGTCGGTCAGTCGGCCCGTGCTGGCCGGCCTGATCGCCTTCCATATCCTCATCATCATCGCCAGCAACTACCTGGTGCAGCTGCCGATCACCCTGTTCGGCTGGCATACCACCTGGGGTGCGTTCAGCTTCCCGTTCATCTTCCTGGCCACCGACCTGACCGTGCGCCTGATCGGCAAACACGCCGCGCGCGTGGTGATCGCCCGCGTCATGCTGCCGGCGCTGGTCGCCTCGTACGTGGTGTCGGTGCTGTTCCATGAAGGCGCTTTCGGCGGCCTGATGGCGCTGAGCGAATTCAATCTGTTCGTCTTCCGTATCGCCGTGGCCAGCTTCCTCGCCTACGCCTTCGGCCAGTTGCTGGATATCCAGGTGTTCGACCGCCTGCGCAGGATGCGCCAGTGGTGGATCGCCCCCACCGCCTCGACCGTCTTCGGCAACCTGCTCGACACCTTCCTGTTCTTCTCGGTGGCCTTCTGGCGCAGCGACGATCCGTTCATGGCGGCCAACTGGGTGGAGATCGCCACGGTGGACTACGTGATCAAGCTGGCCATCAGCCTGATCCTCTTCGTGCCGCTGTACGGCATGCTGCTCAGCGCTATCGTACGCGCCCTGCCGCAGCGTACCGCTACCGCCTGAGCTGAAACCCTAGCCCGGATGCAATCCGGGGACGGCGGTGCGCACGGCGCACCCTACAAAAGGAGCACGGCGGTTTCGGACAAGGGCAGAAAAAACGCCTGTTCGCCGATCACCTTCAGAAAAAACTGCTGTCACGCCTGCCCGGCTTGGAAAAAACGCCAAGCCACCCTTCCCTAGCATGTCTCCCATGCCCATCGGCCCGGAGACATCGCCATGCCCCTCGATCATCCCCTGCTGTTCAAGTCGCTGTGCTATGTCGACGGCCACTGGCTGCACAGTGACGACGGTGCCAGCATTGCCGTGCACAACCCCGCCGACCAGAGTGTGATCGGCCATGTGCCGATGCTCGGTGAGCAGCAGATCATCGCCGCGGTGGACGCCGCCCAGCGCGCCTTCGCCGACTGGCGCGAGCAGAGCCTGGACGCTCGCGCCACGTTGCTGCGGCGTTGGGCCGAGCTGATCCTGCAGCATCAGGAAGACCTGGCGCGCATTCTCAGCCAGGAACAGGGCAAGCCGTTGGCCGAGGCCCGTGGCGAGATTCGCTACGCCGCCAGCTTCATTCCCTGGTTCGCCGAAGAGGCGCGCCGGCTCTACGGCCAGACCATTCCCAGTCATATCCCCGGGGCTCAGCTCGGTACGCTGAAGGAGCCGGTTGGGGTCTGCGCCCTGCTCACGCCCTGGAACTTTCCCAGCGCGATGATCACCCGCAAGGCCGCCGCCGCCCTGGCCGCTGGTTGCACCGTGGTGGTCAAACCGGCGCACGAGACGCCCTACTCCGCTTTTGCCCTGGCGCAACTGGCCGAGGAAGCCGGCTTGCCGGCCGGCGTGTTCAACGTGGTGCTGGGCGAGCCGCAGATGGCCATGCAGACCCTGGTCAAGGATGCGCGGGTGCGCTCGGTGAGCTTCACCGGCTCGACTCGTGTCGGCAAGCTGGTGCTGCAGGTTGCCGCCGAGGATGTGAAGAAGGTGGCGCTGGAGCTGGGCGGCAACGCGCCGCTGATCGTCTGCGCCGATGCTGATCTTGACCACGCCGTGCAGGTGGCGCTGGACGCCAAGTTCCAGACCTCCGGCCAGGACTGCTGCGCGGCCAACCGCATCCTGGTGCAGCGCCCGGTGTATGAGGAATTCCTCCGGCGCTTCGCCAAGGCCGTGCGTGACCTGCGCGTCGGCCCTGGCCATGACGCGCGCAACCAGATTGGCCCGCTGATGCACCAGGCTGCGCTGGACGCCACCGCCGCCCGGGTCGCCGATGCCATCGAGCAGGGCGCGCGCCTGCTGGCAGGCGGCGAGCCGCATGCGCTGGGCGGCTGGTTCTGGCAGCCGACGCTGCTGGCCGATGTCACCGACAGCATGCGCATCTACCGCGAAGAGAACTTCGCCCCCATCGCCGGGGTACGCGCCTTCGATACCCTGGATGAGGCCGTGGCCATGGCCAACGACACCGAGTACGGCCTGGCCGCCTACATTTGTTCAAACCGCGTGGATGTCGTCCACCCGCTGATTCGCCGCCTCGACCACGCCATGGTCGCGGTCAACGGCACCAAGTTCACTGGCCACCCGATCCCCTTCGGTGGCATGAAAGCCTCCGGCCTCGGCCGTGAGGGCGGCACGGAAGGCTTCGAGCCCTTCGTCGAAACCAAGTACTTCTGCATTCATCATCAGGGCCAGCGTTACTGAGCCAATCCGGAGGATTTTCCATGAGCCACTACGACGAGCTGTTCGCCCAGGACCGTGCCCACTTCATGCACCCGTCCACCCACGCCCACGATCACGCCAGCGGCACGCTCAAGGGCCGCATCATCACCGGTGCCTCGGGTATCCGTATTCGCGATCACGAAGGCCGCGAGCTGCTCGACGCCTTCGCTGGGCTGTACTGCGTGAACATCGGCTACGGCCGCACCGAGGTGGCCGAGGCCATCTACAAGCAGGCCAAGGAACTGGCCTACTACCACACCTATGTCGGTCACTCGACCGAGGCGATCATCGAACTGTCGGCGCGTATCATCGACTGGGCGCCCAAGGGCATGAAGAAGGTCTATTACGGTCTGTCCGGCTCCGACGCCAACGAGACCCAGATCAAGCTCGTGCGGTACTACAACAACGTGCTCGGCCGCCCGGCGAAGAAGAAAATAATCTCCCGCCAACGCGGCTATCACGGCTCGGGCATCATGACCGGCAGCCTCACCGGCCTGGCCAGTTTCCACCAGCACTTCGACCTGCCTCACGCGGACATCAAGCACGCCGCCTGCCCGCACTTCTACAAGGCGCCGGCCGGCATGGACGAAGCGGCCTTCGTGCGTCATTGCGCCGAGGATCTGGAGCGCCTGATCCTGGCCGAAGGCCCGGACACCGTGGCGGCTTTCATCGGCGAGCCGGTGATGGGCACCGGCGGCATCATCGTGCCGCCCAGCGGTTACTGGGAGGCGATCCAGGCCGTGCTGGCCAAGTACGACATCCTGCTGATCGCCGACGAAGTGGTCTGCGCCTTCGGTCGTCTGGGCACGCCGATGGGCAGCCAGATGTTCGGCATGCAGCCGGACCTGATCACCACCGCCAAGGGCCTGACCAGCGCCTACGCGCCACTGTCGGCAGTGATCGTCGGCGAGAAGGTGTGGAACGTGATCGATGAGGCCTCCAGCCGTGACGGAGCCATGGGCCATGGTTGGACCTACTCAGGCCACCCGATCTGCGCCGCCGCCGCGCTGGCCAATCTGGATATCCTGGAGAAGGAAAACATCGCCGCCAACGCCGCCGATGTCGGTGCCTACCTCAACCAGCAACTGCGCCAGACTTTCGAAGGCCACCCGCTGGTGGGCGAGGTACGCGGCGTCGGCATGCTTGCCGCGCTGGAGTTCATGGCCGACAAGGACGCGCGCACGCCCTTCGAGGCATCACTCAAGGTCGGCCCGCGGGTTTCTGCCGCCTGCCTGGAGCGCGGCATGATCGCCCGCGCCATGCCACACGGCGACATCCTCGGCTTCGCCCCGCCGCTGGTGCTGACCCGCGCCGAGGCGGACGAGGTAGTGGGGATTGCCAAGGCGGCGGTGGATGCGGTGGCGAGCGAGGTGCTTTGAGGCGAACCGCTGCAATGGGCTTCAGCGTGAAAGTCGAAGCCCTTCGCCAATTCGGTGCGCACGGCGCACCCTACAACACCGTTGCGAACCGTAGGGTGCGCCGTGCGCACCGAGTCGATCAGCGCTGCTTGTCCAGTTTGCGCAGAAACACGCTCATTTCCTTCTCGGCCTGCTTGTCACCCTTGGCCTGGGCGGCTTTGAGGCCCTGCTGCCAGGCCTGGCGGGCGCCGTCGTGGTCGCCATCGGTCTGCAGCGCCTTGCCCAGCAGCTTCCAGGCGGCGGAGTAGCTCGGGTCGAACCCGACGCAGCGTTGCAGGTGTTCGGCGGCCTGCGCGGCGTTGCCGACATCGAGATGGGCCTTGCCCAGGCCGAAGCGCAGCAGGGCATTGTCCATGCCCTTGGCCAACATCTTTTCCAGTGCCTCGGTGCTCATCTCGGCTCCCAGTCTGCTGCGCGTCGGCACTGCTGCGTTAAAAACAGGCTCGGACTGCTCATGTACTGCTCGTACACTCCGCGTCCTCGCCTGTTTTTGCCTTGCATTGCTCTAGCTCGCGAGACTTTGAAATTTTTAGAAGAGGGTCAGTCGTAGTCGGATGCGATAAGGGACTCAGAAGAACGTCAATCCGGCCTGGAACAGCCGCTCTACGTCGCGGATGTACTTCTTGTCGACCAGGAACAGGATCACGTGGTCGCCAGATTCGATCACCGTGTCGTCGTGGGCGATCAGCACTTGTTCGTCGCGGATGATGGCGCCGATGGTGGTGCTGGGCGGCAGGGCGATGTCTTCGATGGCGCGGCCGATCACCTTGCTCGACTTGGCATCGCCATGGGCGATCACTTCCAGCGCTTCCGCTGCGCCACGACGCAGGCTGTGCACGCTTTCGATATCACCGCGACGCACGTGGGTCAGCAGGGTGCCGATGGTGGCCAGCTGCGGGCTGATGGCGATGTCGATTTCGCCGCCCTGCACCAGGTCTACGTAGGCCGGATTGTTGATGATGGTCATCACCTTGCGCGCGCCGAGGCGCTTGGCCAGCAGCGAGGACATGATGTTGGCCTCGTCGTCGTTGGTCAGGGCGAGGAAGATGTCGGCGTCGTTGATGTTCTCTTCCACCAGCAGGTCGCGATCCGAAGCGCTGCCCTGCAGGACGATGGTGCTGTCGAGGCTCTCCGACAGATAGCGACAACGCGCCGGGTTCATCTCGATGATCTTCACCTGGTAGCGACTCTCGATGGCCTCGGCCAGGCGCTCGCCGATATTGCCGCCACCGGCGATCACCACGCGCTTGTAGCTGTCTTCCAGGCGGCGCATCTCGCTCATCACCGCGCGGATGTGCGCCTTGGCGGCGATGAAGAACACTTCGTCATCGGCCTCGATCACCGTGTCGCCTTGCGGCATGATCGGCCGGTTGCGGCGGAAGATCGCAGCGACGCGCGTGTCGACGTTGGGCATGTGCTGACGCAGCTGGCGCAGTTGCTGGCCCACCAGCGGGCCGCCATAGTAGGCCTTGACCGCCACCAGCTGCGCCTTGCCTTCGGCGAAATCGATCACCTGCAGGGCGCCGGGGTATTCGATCAGGCGTTTGATGTAGTTGGTCACTACCTGTTCGGGGCTGATCAGCACGTCGACCGGTATCGCCTCGTTATCGAACAGCGCCTCGCGGGTCAGGTAGGCCGCCTCGCGCACGCGGGCGATCTTGGTCGGCGTGTGGAACAGGGTGTAGGCCACCTGACAGGCCATCATGTTGACTTCATCGCTGTTGGTCACTGCCACCAGCATGTCGGCATCGTCAGCGCCGGCCTGGCGCAGCACGGTGGGGAAGGAGCCCTTGCCCTGTACGGTGCGGATGTCCAGGCGATCGCCCAGATCACGCAGGCGGTCGCCATCGGTGTCGACCACGGTGATGTCGTTGGCCTCGCTGGCAAGGTGTTCGGCCAGGGTGCCGCCCACTTGGCCGGCGCCGAGAATGATTATTTTCACTGATCGCTCCGTTAGCTGTGGCTGGTCACAGCGGTCTTTATCAGCTTGGCATAGTAGAAGCCGTCGTGGCCGTCCAGCTGCGGCAGCAGCTGGCGACCGTGCGTCGGTTGCAGGCCGAAGTCGCCGATGATGGCGACTTCCTGGGCATCGGCGGTGCGGGCCAGGAAGGCGGCGATGGTCTCGCTGTTTTCCGTCGGCAGCACCGAGCAGGTGGCGTAGAGCAGGATGCCGCCCGGCGCCAGGGTTGGCCACAGCGCATCGAGCAGTTCGCCTTGCAGCTGCGCCAGGGCGGGAATGTCTTCGGGCTGGCGGGTCAGCTTGATATCCGGGTGACGGCGGATCACACCCGTGGCCGAGCAGGGCGCATCGAGCAGGATGCGCTGGAACGGCTGGCCGTCCCACCAGGCTTGTGTGTCGCGGCCGTCGGCGGCGATCAGCGTGGCGTCGAGGTGCAGACGCTCGAGGTTCTCGCGCACGCGCGCCAGGCGCTTGGCTTCCAGATCCACGGCGACCACTTCACTGAGTCCCGGCTCGACTTCGAGCAGGTGGCAGGTCTTGCCGCCCGGCGCGGCGCAGGCGTCCAGCACGCGTTGGCCAGGCGCCAGCTCGAGCAGATCGGCGGCCAGTTGCGCAGCCTCGTCCTGCACGCTGACGCGGCCTTCCTTGAAGCCGGGCAAGGTGGTTACGTCGCAGGGCTGCAGCAGGCGCACGCCGTCGCGGCTGAAGGTGCAGGGTTCGGCGGCAAAGCCGGCGCTGCGTAGTTCTTCGAGGTAGGCGTCGCGGCTGCCGTGGCGGCGATTGACCCGCAGGATCAGCGGCGGATGCGCGTTGTTGGCGGCGCAGATGGCCTGCCAGTGCTCAGGCCAGTGTGCCTTGAGCGCCTTCTGCAGCCAGCGCGGGTGGGCGCTGTGCAGTACCGGGTCACGATCCAGCTCGGCGAAAAGCGCTTCATGCTCACGCTGGGCGCGGCGCAGCACGGCATTGAGCAGGCCCTTGGCCCAGGGTTTTTTCAGGGAGCCTGCGCAGCCGACCGTCTCGCCGATGGCGGCGTGCGCCGGGATGCGACTGTGCAGCAGCTGATAGAGGCCAATCAGCAGCAGCGCCTCGACGTCTTTGTCTGCGGCCTTGAAGGGCTTCTCCAGCAGTTTCTCGGCCAGCAGTTGCAAGCGCGGCTGCCAGCGTGCGGCGCCGAAGGCCAGGTCCTGCGCCAGGGCGCGGTCATGGTGCTCGACCTTGTCCAGCTGTGGCGGCAGGCTGCTGCCCAGCGAGGCCTTGCTGGACAACACGGCGGTCAGGGCGCGGGCGGCGGCCAGGCGCGGGTTCATTGACCGAGCACCAGACCGGGGGCGAACTGCTCGCGACGGCTGTTGTACAGATCAGCGAAGGCCAGCGGCTTGCCGCCGGGTAGCTGCAGACGAGTTAGGCGCAGTGCGCCCTCGCCGCAGGCCACGGTCAGGCCGTGCTTGTCGGCGGCGAGAATGGTGCCTGGTGCACCCTTGCCCTCACCGATCTCGGCGGCATGCACTTTCAAGGCATCGTCGTTCAGCGTGGTGTGGCAGATCGGCCAGGGATGGAAGGCGCGCACCAGGCGCTCCAGTTCGACGGCCGGTCGGCTGAAGTCGAGCCGCGCCTCGTCCTTGTTCAGCTTGTGTGCGTAGTTGGCCAGGGTATCGTCCTGCACTTCACCTTTGAGCGTGCCCGCCGCCAGGCCGTCGATGGCCTGCAGCACCGCCTGCGGGCCGAGCTGGGCGAGGCGGTCATGCAGGCTGCCGCCGGTGTCTTCTGCCGAGATCGGCGTGCTGACCTTGAGCAGCATCGGTCCGGTGTCCAGGCCGGCCTCCATCTGCATCACGGTGACGCCACTCTCGGCATCGCCGGCCTGCACCGCACGTTGGATCGGCGCGGCGCCGCGCCAGCGCGGCAGCAGGGAGGCGTGGCTGTTGATGCAGCCCAGGCGCGGCGTGTCGAGCACCACTTGCGGCAGGATCAGACCGTAGGCGACCACCACCATCAGGTCCGGCTGCAGTGCGGCCAGCTCGGCCTGGGCCTCTTCATGGCGCAGGCTGGCTGGCTGGTAGACCGGGATGCCGTGCTCGACGGCGAGCTGCTTGACCGGGCTGGGCGCGAGCTTCTGGCCACGACCGGCCGGGCGATCCGGCTGGGTGTAGACCGCGACGATTTCATGCTGGCTGGCCAGCAGGGCCTTGAGGTGCTCGGCAGCAAATTCCGGGGTGCCGGCAAAGACGATACGCAGTGAATCAGGCATGGAAGCTCGCTAAAAGAAAAGGCTTGCCGTAGCAAGCCTTCTGGATGGGGCGTCAGGCGCGTTGACGATGCTGTTTTTCCAGCTTCTTCTTGATGCGGTCGCGCTTGAGATTGGACAGGTAGTCGACGAACAGCTTGCCGTTGAGGTGATCGCACTCGTGCTGAATGCACACGGCGAGCAGGCCTTCGGCGATCAGCTCGTAGGGCTGGCCATCGCGATCCAGCGCCTTGATCTTGACCTTCTGCGGGCGGTCGACGTTCTCGTAGAAGCCGGGCACCGACAGGCAGCCCTCCTGGTATTGGTCCATCTCGTCGGTCAGTGACTCGAACTCGGGGTTGATGAACACCCGTGGCTCGGACTTGTCCTCGGACAGATCCATCACCACCACGCGCTTGTGCACGTTGACCTGCGTCGCGGCCAGGCCGATACCCGGAGCGTCATACATGGTCTCGAACATGTCGTCGACCAGTTGACGGATGGAGTCGTCCACGACGTCCACCGGTTTGGCGATGGTACGCAGGCGTGGATCAGGAAATTCAAGGATATTCAGGATCGCCATATGCGTTTGTGATGCACTTGTGGAATAAAGTCAAAATCCGCTGCTAAGATGATGAACAGCATTGAAAAACGGCTTCACGCCGCGTATTCAGCGGGTTTGGCACGCGGCGCTAGGGCGCTTCACGTGAAGGCACATAATAAAGGGATTCACCGTATGAGGAAATCACTACTCGCCCTGCTCTTTGCAGCTGGCGGACTGGCCCTGACCAGCTTGGCTCAGGCCGAAGTGCAACTCAAGGACGGTCACCCGGACCGCTACACTGTGGTCAGGGGCGATACTCTCTGGGACATTTCCGGCAAATTCCTGCGCCAGCCGTGGAAATGGCCGGAGATCTGGCACGCTAACCCACAGGTGGCTAACCCGCACCTGATCTACCCCGGTGATACCCTCAATCTGGTTTACGTTGACGGTCAGCCACGCCTGATGCTCAACCGCGGCGAGTCGCGCGGCACCATCAAGCTGTCGCCGCAAGTGCGTAGCACGCCGATGGCCGAGGCGATCCCGACCATCCCGCTGGAGGCGATCAACAGCTTCCTGCTGAGCAACCGCATCGTCGACACGCCGGAAGAGTTCAACGGCAAGCCGTATATCGTCGCTGGCAACGCCGAGCGCGTGATCAGTGGTGCCGGTGATCGTGTCTACGCCCGTGGCCAGTTCGACGAAGAGCATCCGATTTACGGCATCTTCCGTCAGGGCAAGACCTACGTGGACCCGGAAACCAAGGAATTCCTAGGCATCAACGCCGACGACGTCGGTTCTGGCGAGATCGTCGCCGAAGAGGGTGATGTCGGTACGCTGGTGCTGAAGCGCTCGACGCAGGAAGTGCGCCTGGGAGATCGCCTGTTCCCCACCGAGGAGCGTGCGATCAACTCCACCTTCATGCCCAGCGAGCCGATAACCGACATCGACGGCCTGATCCTTGATGTGCCGCGCGGTGTGAGCCAGATCGGCCAGTTCGACGTTGTCACCCTGAACAAGGGGCTGCGTGACGGCCTGGAAATCGGCAACGTGCTGGCGGTGTTCAAGACCGGCGAGACCGTACGTGACCGCGTTACCGGCGAGAGCGTGAAGATCCCGGATGAGCGCTCCGGCCTGCTGATGGTGTTCCGCACCTATGACAAGCTCAGCTATGGCCTGGTATTGCAGGCCAGCCGCCAACTCTCGGTGATGGACAAGGTCCGCAACCCGTAATGCCCAACGAGCCCCGCAATAGCGGGGCTCGTGCTTTCAGGCCGCCAGGATGGCGGCGCAACTCATCAGGGAAGAGTCGCCATGCCTGCATCCTCCTCGCTTTCCCCCGCTGTTTCTCCAGCCGAGCTCGAAGCCCGCTTGCGTCTGCATCTGTTGCCAGAGTTGGGGCCGCGACGCTTTCGCAAACTCCTGAGCGCTTTTGATAGCGCTTCGGCGGCGCTCAGTGCGCCGGCCAGTGCCTGGCGTGCGTTGGGGCTGCCGGCTGCCTGCGCCGAGCCCCGCCGCAGTGCGCAGATCCGCGAGCGAGCTGCCGCTGCCCTGCACTGGCTGGATGAGCCTGATCAGCATGTGGTGATGTGGGACGATCCAGCCTATCCGGCTCTGCTCGGCGAGCTTGCGGATGCGCCGCCGCTGTTGTTCGTGGCGGGCGAGCCGCGTGTGCTGGAGTCGCCGCAACTGGCCATGGTCGGCAGTCGGCGGGCTTCGCAGCCTGGTCTGGATAACGCGCGAGCCTTTGCCCGCAGCCTGGCCGCCGGTGGTTTCGTCATCACCAGTGGTCTGGCGTTGGGGATCGATGGTGCTGCGCATCAGGGGGCACTGGAAGGGGGCGGCAAAACGGTGGCCGTGCTGGGCACCGGTTTGCAGTGCCTGTATCCGCGACGGCATGCGGGGCTGGCGGCGCAGATCGTTGAGCAAGGCGGTGCGCTGGTCTCCGAGCTGCCGCTGGACTGTCCGCCGCAGGCGAGTAATTTCCCGAGACGTAACAGGATCATCAGCGGCCTTTCGCTCGGCGTGCTGGTGGTCGAGGCCAGTCCCTCGAGTGGCTCGCTGATCACCGCGCGCCTGGCCGCCGAGCAGGGGCGCGAGGTGTATGCCATTCCTGGCTCCATCCACCATCCCGGAGCGCGTGGCTGCCATCAGCTGATTCGCGATGGCGCCAACCTGGTCGAAAGCATCGAGCATATCCTCGAAGCCCTGCGTGGCTGGCAGGCGCAAGCCATCGAACCCGTATCGGCGCCGCTGGCTAGCGTCGAGCACCCATTATTGGACTTGCTGCATGCCGCGCCGCACAGCACCGAGGCGCTGGTGCAGGCCAGCGGCTGGCCGCTGTCGCAGGTGCTGGCGGCTTTGACCGAGCTGGAACTCGATGGCCTGGTGTGCAACGAGGCAGGTCGTTGGCTGGCGCGCAGCCGTTAACAGTCTGTTAAGGCCCGTGGCAGGTCGCGATTGGCTTGGATAGACTGCCGCCCATCGATTCAGTGGGAGACAGGCGATGGCCAGCAACTGGCAGATACAGCAAACGGCGCGAGTGGTGCGTGAGGGGGGCGTGATCGCCTATCCGACCGAGGCGGTCTGGGGGCTGGGCTGCGATCCCTGGAACGAAGCGGCGGTGGATCGTCTTTTGGCGCTCAAGGAGCGGCCGATGCACAAGGGGCTGATCGTGGTGGCCGACGACATCGAACAGTTCGACTTCCTGCTCGATGATCTGCCAGAGGTCTGGCAGGAGCGCCTGGCCGGCAGCTGGCCAGGCCCCAACACCTGGCTGGTGCCGCACCAGAATCGTCTGCCCGAGTGGGTCACTGGCGAGCACGACACCGTTGCCCTGCGCGTCAGCGACCATCCCCTGGTACGTGCGCTGTGCCGCTACACCGGCCCGCTGATCTCTACCTCGGCCAACCCGGCGGGGCGCCCTTCAGCGCGTTCGCGCCTGCGCGTCGAGCAGTACTTCCCGGGCGAACTGGACAAGGTGCTCGGCGGCGCCCTGGGTGGACGCAAGAATCCCAGCCTGATCCGCGATCTGCGTACGGGCGATGTGATTCGCCCGTCCTGACTGGCCAATGCTCGCGGCTAAAGCCCCTCCCACGATCGTGGCGGCTGTGGGAGGGCGTAGCCCGGATGCAATCCGGGAGTGGGACTGACCCCGGATTTCATCCAGGCTACGGGCTCTTAAGGCATCAAAATGGTCGAGCCGGTGGTTTGCCGTGAGCTCAGCGCATCCTGCGCGGCGGCGGCGTCCTTCAGCGCGTAGCGATTGCTGATTTCCACCTGCAGCTTGCCGCTGGCGATCATGCCGAACAGCTCGTCGGCCATGGCCTGCAGGCGCTGCGCGCTGGTGGCGTAGCCGGCCAGGGTCGGACGGGTGACATACAGCGAGCCCTTCTGCGCGAGGATGCCCAGGTTGACGCCGGTCACGGCCCCGGAGGCGTTGCCGAAGCTGACCAGCAGGCCGCGCGGTGCCACGCAGTCCAGTGAGGTTTCCCAGGTGTCCTTGCCGACGCCGTCATAGACCACCGGGCACTTGGCGCCGTCGGTCAGCTCCAGCACGCGCTGCACGACATTTTCAACGCTGTAGTCGATGGTAGCCCAGGCGCCCTGCTCCTTGGCCCGCGCTGCTTTCTCGGCCGAGCTGACGGTGCCGATCAGCTTGACACCCAGCGCCTTGGCCCACTGGCAGGCGAAGGAGCCGACACCGCCGGCCGCGGCATGGAACAGAATGGTTTCGCCGCCCTTGAGCTCATAGGTCTGGCGCAACAGGTACTGCACCGTCAGCCCCTTGAGCATCACTGCAGCAGCCTGTTCGAAGCTGATGCTGTCCGGCAGTTTCACCAGCTTGTCGGCGGGTAGCACGTGCAGCTCGCTGTAGGCGCCGAGCGGGCCGGTGGCGTAGGCGACGCGATCACCCACGGCGAAGCCTGCGACCTCGCTACCCACTGCCTCGACCACGCCAGCCCCTTCGGTGCCCAGGCTCGAAGGCAGCGCGGGTGGCTGGTACAGACCGCCGCGGAAATAGGTGTCGATGAAGTTCAGGCCGATGGCCCGGTTGGCCACGCGCACCTCGCGCGGGCCTGGTGCTGCCGGCTGGTAGTCACGGTACTGCAGCACGTCGCTGCCGCCGTGCTGGCTGAACTCGATACGCTTGGCCATCTCGGATTCCTTGTCTGCTCAAGCCGCTGCAAGCGGCGAAAGGGTCTATCCAATCGTCCCGATTGACCGACGTCAACTGCGGATGTGCCCGGCTGAATGCTATGCTGCCCGCCGATTCCGACCTGCTCTCTGTTCAAGGTGCCGCCGTGACTGACCGTACCGAGGCCGTGAAGGCCTACCTGCTCGACCTGCAAGATCGCATCTGCTCCGCCCTGCAAGCCGAAGACGGCCAGGCCGTGTTCGCCGAGGACGCCTGGCAGCGTCCGGCCGGTGGTGGCGGTCGCACGCGGGTGATCGAGAACGGCGCGCTGATCGAGAAAGGCGGGGTGAATTTCTCCCACGTGTTCGGCGACAGCCTGCCTCCCTCGGCCAGCGCCCATCGTCCCGAGCTGGCTGGACGCGGCTTCCAGGCTCTCGGCGTGTCGCTGGTGATCCACCCGGAAAACCCCTATGTGCCGACCTCGCACGCCAATGTGCGCTTCTTCAGCGCCGAGAAGGAAGGCGAGGCGCCGGTGTGGTGGTTCGGCGGCGGTTTCGACCTCACGCCCTACTACGCCAATGAAGAAGACTGCGTGCACTGGCACCAGGTCGCACATGACGCCTGTGCGCCGTTCGGCGCCGAGGTCTATCCGAAGTTCAAGGCCTGGTGCGACCGCTACTTCCACCTCAAGCATCGCGGCGAGCCGCGCGGCATCGGCGGGCTGTTCTTCGATGACCTCAACGAATGGGATTTCGACACCAGCTTCGCTTTCATGCGCGCCATCGGCGATGCCTATATCCAGGCCTACCTGCCCATCGTCCAGCGCCGCAAGCTCACCCCCTTTGGTGAGCGCGAGCGCGAATTCCAGGCCTTCCGCCGCGGCCGTTACGTGGAGTTCAATCTGGTGTTCGACCGCGGCACCCTGTTCGGCCTGCAGTCGGGTGGGCGTACCGAGTCGATCCTCATGTCGCTGCCGCCGCATGTGCGTTGGGGCTACGACTGGAAGCCCGAGCCGGGCAGCGAGGAAGCGCGCCTCACCGAGTACTTCCTCACCGATCGCGATTGGCTCTCGAAGGCGTCGTGATCCTGTAGCCCGGATGCAGTCCGAGGCAGTTTACAGGCCGCCCGGGATTGCATCCGGGCTACGAACTGGCACCATTTTCCCGTAGGAGCCCGCTTGTGGGCGATCTGGCCCCAGAGCGAATCGCCAGCAAGCTGGCTCCTACACAAACAGGACTTTCCATGGACCGCTACTGCGTCTTCGGCAACCCCATTGGCCACAGCAAATCGCCGCTGATCCATCGTCTGTTCGCCGAGCAGACCGGCCAGGCGCTGACCTATGACGCGCGCCTGGCGCCGCTGGATGACTTTGTCGGCGATGCCCGCGCCTTCTTCGCCGAGGGCCAAGGTGGCAACGTCACCGTACCGTTCAAGGAAGAGGCCTTTCGCCTGGCCGACGAGCTCACCGAGCGTGCGCGACGCGCCGGCGCAGTGAACACCCTGAAGAAGCTGGCAGACGGTCGCCTGCTCGGCGACAACACCGATGGTGCCGGTCTGACTCGTGACCTGCAGGACAACGCCGGTTTCAGCCTGGCGGGCAAGCGCATCCTCGTGCTCGGCGCCGGTGGTGCCGTGCGCGGCGTGCTCGAACCCTTCCTGGCGCAGAAACCGGCGGTGCTGGTGATCGCCAACCGTACCGTGGCCAAGGCCGAACAACTGGTACGCGAATTCGCCGATCTCGGCCCGCTGGTCGCTGCCGGCTTCGACTGGATCGATGCGCCGGTGGACCTGATCGTCAACGGCACCTCGGCCAGCCTCGGCGGCGAGCTGCCCGCGATTGCGCCAAGCCTGATCGAGCCTGGTCATACCCTCTGCTACGACATGATGTACGGCCGCGAGGCCACCGCCTTCAACCGCTGGGCTGCCGAGCAGGGCGCCGCGCGTTGCCTGGACGGCCTGGGCATGCTCGTCGAGCAGGCTGCCGAAGCTTTCGAACTGTGGCGTGGCGTACGTCCGCATACCGCGCCGGTGCTGGCCGAACTGCGCCGTCAACTGGCAGGCTGAGCGGGCATGGACGAGCAAGCACTGCCGAGGATCAGGGGCTATCACGCCCATGTCTACTTCGACGCGAGCACCCTCGACCAGGCTCGTGCGCTGTGCGAAGAAGCCGCGCGGCGTTTTCCCTTGAAGATGGGCCGGATGCATGAGCGCCCGGTCGGGCCGCACCCGGATTGGAGCTGTCAGCTGGCTTTTCGTCCCGACCTGTTCGGTGAGCTGGTGCCCTGGCTGATGCAGCAGCGCAATGGCCTCAACGTGCTGGTGCATCCGATCACTGACAACGAGCTGCGCGACCACCGCGACTGGCCGCTATGGCTCGGTCAGGTGCGCCCGCTGGATCTGAGCACACTCGCAGACGAATGATGGCCGGGGCGAGCTGCCTCGCTCAATCTTCGAACAACAGCGGGCAGCGCTCGGCGCCTTCGAGCTTGAGGATTTCCTCCACCACCTGCGGCCGCGCCTGACGCAGCACCAGGCTGCGCTTCAGTGCCTGCAGGCGGCGCGCCTCCTGATGCAGCATCTCCACCCCGGCGTAGTCGATGAAGTTGATGTGTCGCGCGTCGATCACCAGGCGCTGCCCGCGGCTGCGTTGCAGCAATTGCTGGATGTACTGGCAGGCGCCGAAGAAGATCGAGCCCTCGATGCGCAGCACTTCATCTTCGCCGTCCTGCCACAGGCGCACGCGTGGTTGCGAGGTGCGCTTGAGGTAGAAGAACAACGACGCCAACACGCCGGCGTAGATCGCCGTCTGCAACTCCAGCACCAGGGTGGCGGCGAAGGTCAGCAGCATCACCATGAACTCGGCGCGACTGACACGACGCAGTGCACGGATCGCCGGCAGATCCACCAGCCCCCAGCAGATCAGCAGGATGCCGGCCGCCATCACCGGCAGTGGAATATGCGTCAGCAGCGCCGCGCCGAACACCGCGAACAGCGCCACCAGCAGCGCCGAGAAAACCCCGGCCAGCGGTGTGCGTGCGCCGGCCTGCAGGTTCAGCGCCGAGCGGGTGAAGGAGCCGGCCGACAGCGAGGCAGAGAACCATGGCCCGAGCATATTCGACAGGCCCTGGGCGCGAACTTCCTGATTGGCATCAAGGAACTGGTGCGATTTCACCGCCAGCGCCCGGGCGATGGACAGGCTGGTGACCAGCCCGAGCATGCCGCAGGCCACCGCTGCCGGCAGCAGACGCAGCACGTCGTCGAGGTCGAAGCTCAGCATAGTCAGTGGTGGCAGGCCGCCGGCGAATGGTGCGACCAGAGCAATGTCAGCGGTGAAGCGCGCAGGCAGCAACCAGGCCAGCAGGCTGCCACAGACCAGGCCGATCAGCAATGCAGGCGCCTTTGGCCAGAGTTTGCGCACGGCCACGCTGAGCAGCAGGGTAAAGGCCGCCAGGGCCAGGCTCGGCCAGTGCGCCTCGGGCAGGTGCTGGCCGATTTGCAACAGGCTGGTCAGCGCTGTGGGTTGGCTCGCGACTTCCACGCCGAGCAGATTGGGCATCTGCCCGATGGCGATCACCAGCGCCGCACCGAGGGTGAAGCCGAGCACCACCGACTGCGAGACGAAGTTCACCAGCGCGCCGAAGCGCAGCAGGCCGAGCAGCCACTGGAACAGTCCGGCGAGAAAGGTCAGCAGCAGAATCAGGGCGATGAATTCATCGCTGCCCATGCGCGCCATGGGGCTGACGCTGGTGAACAGGACGATGGAGATGGCCGCCGTCGGCCCGCAGATCAGGTGCCAGGAGGAGCCCCACAGGCAGGCGATGATCACTGGCACGATGGCCGCGTACAGGCCGTATTCGGCGGGCAGCCCCGCGATCAGCGCGTAGGCCAGCGACTGCGGCAGGGCCAGGATGGCGCCGGTCAGGCCCACCAGCAGGTCGTTGCCGAGGGTCTTGCGGCTGGTGCCAGGCAACCAGCGGAGAAACGGCAGCAGGGTCTGTCGGTCGGGTAGGCGCATGATTTGGGTCGAGGGTGGGCCGCAGGCGACTCCACCCTACTCACTTGCCGCGGTTAATTCAAAGCCGCGCCTTCACGGCGGCCAGCCCGTCGTCACCGTCGCGGGTGGTGACGCCCTGCAGCCAGCCATCGAGTACCTGCGGGTTGGCCTGGAGCCAGGCCTTGATCGCAGCATCGTTGCTGGCCTGCTTGCTGAGCACCTGATCCATGATGCTGTTCTCCATTTCCTGGGTGAAAGTCAGGTTGCTCAGCAGCTTGCCGACGTTCGGGCACTGCGCGGCGTAGCCCTTGCGCGCCAGGGTGTTGACCTGGCCGCTGTCGCCGAAGTACTTCTCGCCGCCCTTGAGGTACTTCATGTCGTACTGCACGTTCATCGGGTGCGGCGTCCAGCCGAGGAACACCACGAACTGATCGCGTTTCACCGCGCGGCCGACCTGCACCAGCATCGCCTGTTCGCTGGACTCCACCAGCGTCCAGTCGCCCAGGCCGAATTCGTCGGCGGCGATCATCTGCCTGATCGACTCGTTGGCGGGTGAGCCGGAAGCGATGCCGTAGAGCTTCTTGCCAAACTTGTCGGCGTGCTTGTCGAGGTCGGCGAAGGTCTTCACCCCGGCATCAAAGGCATAGGTCGGTACGGCCAGGGTGTACTCGGTACCTTCGAGGTTATGCGCCAGCTTGTCCACCTCGCCGCTGGCGACGAACTTGTCGTAGTTGCTCTGTTGCGCAGGCATCCAGTTGCCGAGGAATACGTCGACCTGGCCCTTCTGCAGGCCGGCGAAGATGATCGGCACGGCCAGGGTCTGGGTTTGTGCCTTGTAGCCCAGGCCGTCGAGCAGGAAGCTGGCGATGCCGTTGGTCACGGCGATGTCGCTCCAGCCCGGATCACCGAGCTTGACCGTGGCACAGGCTGCGTCCTCGGCCCAGACATTGCCGGCGCTGGTGAGCGCAGTGGCGAGTAACAGCACGCTGAATCGGTTCATGGCGTCTCTCCTTTTTTCTTCTGTGTTGGGCCCCTCTAAAAACGTAGGCGAGGCAGCCAGCGCAAGGCAAAAACAGGCGAAAAAGCGGAGTTTACGAGCTGTAAATGAGCATTTTGAGCCTGTTTTTAACGCAGTGATGGCAACGCAGGTAGTTTTTAGAGGTGCCCTTTTGGGGGCGGCAGTCGGTAAAGGTTCACGCCTGTGGAAAACGGGCGCGGCGCTCCAGGTCGTCGAGGTCGATATGGTTGCGCATGTACTGTTGGCTGGCGTCGACCCAGGGCTGGTGATCCCAACTGGTCAGCTTGCCCTGGCTCAGTGCTTCGGCCACCAGACGGCGGCGGCGCTGGCTGGCCAGGGTGGCGGCATGGATGGCCGGGACGTCCCAGCGCTCGCGGGCCTCGGCCAGGAAGCCGGCGAGAATGCCCTTGTGTTCGCTGCAGTCGGCCAGGTTCTGACACTCGAGCGGGTCATTATCCAGGTTGAACAGCAGCAGCGGGTCCTGCTCGGAATAGACGAACTTCCACGGGCCGCGGCGAATCATCATCAGTGGGCTTACAGTGCCTTCGGCCATGTATTCGCCGAGCACTTCGTCGTGGCCACCCCTGCCTTGCAGGTGCGGCAACAGCGAGTGGCCCTCCAGCTCCAGGCCGTCGTCGACCCGGCCGCCGGCCAGTTCCACCAGTGTTGGCAGCAGATCGAGAGTGGAGACGGACTGGCTGACACGATGTGCGGCGTAGCGCTTCGGTGCATGCACCAGCAACGGTACGCGGGCGGACATCTCGAACCAGTGCATCTTGTACCAGAGGCCGCGCTCGCCAAGCATGTCGCCGTGGTCGCCGGAGAACACGACGATGGTGTCATCCGCCAGGCCGCATTCCTCAAGGGCCTTCAGCAGCTTGCCGATATTGTCGTCGATATAGCTGCAGGCGCCAAAATAGGCGCGGCGGGCGTCGCGGATCTTATCCTCGGGCAGCGGCTTGTCCCACAGGTCGATGACCTTGAGCAGACGCTGCGAGTGCGGGTCCTGCTCGTTCTGCTCGAGGTGTTGGCGCGGCATGGGAATGTCCACGCCTTCGTAGCGATCCCAGTATTCGCGCGGGATGGTGTAGGGGTCGTGCGGGTGGGTCATGGATACGGTCAGGCAGAACGGCTGATCCGGGGTCATGCGCACATGGTCGTAGAGGTACTGGCGGGCCTTGAACACCACTTCCTCGTCGAAATCCAGCTGGTTGCTGCGCACGCAGGGGCCGGCCTGCAGCACCGAGGACATGTTGTGGTACCAGCTGGCGCGCACCTCGGGCTCGTCCCAGTTCACCGCCCAGCCATAGTCGGCCGGGTAGATGTCGCTGGTCAGGCGCTCCTCATAGCCGTGCAGCTGGTCGGGGCCGCAGAAGTGCATCTTGCCCGACAGCGCGGTGCGGTAGCCGAGGCGGCGCAGATAATGGGCGTAGGTCGGCACGTCGGCCGGGAAATCGGCGGCATTGTCGTAGGCACCGATCTTCGATGGCAGCCGGCCGCTGACCAGGGTGAAGCGCGACGGCGCGCAGAGCGGGCTGTTGCAGTAGGCCGAGTCGAACACCACGGCCTGTTCGGCCAGCTTCATCAGGTGGGGCATCTGCACCGGCGAGGCGGCATCGTGCAGCGGCAGAATCGGCGCGGCCATCTGATCGGCCATGATGAAGAGGATGTTCGGGCGCTTCATGGTGGCGGGTATTCCATACTGTTGGTTTATGCGACAGTGCGGGCACCATGATTCCGGTAGAACGGCGGCAGGGTAAACCCAGCTGAAATACATGCCTCGGATAAGCAGAGCTTATGTTTAAAGCCATCGATGGACTGTCGCTCGACGCGCTGCGGGTGTTCGAGTCGGCGGCGCGCCAGCTCAGTTTCACCGCCGCCGCCAGCGAACTGGGCAGCAGTCAGCCGGCCATCAGTCAGCAGATCAAGCGTCTGGAGCAGCAGCTGGCCACGCGCCTGTTCGACCGCGTCTACCGGGGCATCGTGCTGACCGAGGCCGGCGAGCTGCTGCTGGCTCATGTGCAGGAAGGGCTGGCGAGCCTCGATGCCGGGCTCGTCGCCGTTACCGCGCGTCAGCAGCATGAGGTGCTGCAGGTGGCCACCGACTTCGCCTTTGCCGCCTATTGGCTGATGCCGCGCCTGCAGCGTTTCAATCGCCTGTACCCGGAGGTGGACGTCAGCCTGATCACCAGCGAGCGCGACCCGGCCACGGTGCCGAGCGATATCGACGTGGCGATCCGTTTCGGCGATGGTCGCTTCAAGCATGGTGAAGCGCATCTGCTGTTTCGCGAAGAGGTGTTTCCGGTGTGCAGCCCGCGTCTGCTCGGCGAGCGTCAGCCGCCGCTGCCGGTGGCGGCGCTGGCCGACCTGCCACTGCTGCACCTGCGCCCGGAGCATCGTTCGCGCTGGTTCGACTGGGAGGGATTGTTCCGCGCCCTCGGCATCGCCAGCCTGCCGACACCCGGCGCGCTGCGCTTCGACAACTACACCCTGCTGATCCAGGCGGCGATTGCCGGGCAGGGCGTGGCCATCGGTTGGCGTCATCTGGTGGATGAACTTCTGGCTCAGGGTCTGCTCTGTCGTCTGGGTGAGGCCGAGGCGCAGTCGGCGTTGGGCTATTACCTGGTGCTGCCTGAACGCAAGCGTCGCCAACGCCTCACCGCGCGTTTCGTCGACTGGTTGCAGGCTGAGCTGGATTCGCCAGCAGCAACCGTTTGATCGGACCATACTGCAATAGCAAACGCTGAGTCCCTATACTTAGCGCCGCCGCACACCGCCACCGCGCGAAACGTGCTTGCGGCCCATCCACACAAACCGGTGAGCTGAACCGTGAAACTCCGTCATTCGATTTTGGGCCTGCTGCTGTGCGGCAGCCTTGTTGTTTCGAACCTCCAGGCCGCGCCGGCCCAGCCCAAGCAGGAGCTGGCCGCCGGTAGCGCATTGCTGATCGACCTGAAGACCGGCCAGGAGCTTTACTCCAGTAACCCCGACCTGCGCCTGCCGGTCGCCTCGGTCACCAAGCTGATGACCGCCATGGTAGTGCTCGACGCCAAGCTGCCGCTGGATGAGGTATTGCCCATCACCATCCGCGACACCCAGGAAATGCAGGGCGTGTTCTCCCGTGTGCGTATCGGTAGCGAAATCACTCGCCGCGAGATGCTGCACCTGGCGCTGATGGCCTCGGAAAACCGCGCCGCCGCCAGCCTCGCGCACCATTATCCGGGTGGCCACGCGGCCTTCGTCGCAGCAATGAACGCCAAGGCCAAGGCGCTGGGCATGCACAACAGCCATTTCGTCGAGCCCACCGGCCTGTCCGAGTTGAATGTCGCCACTGCCCGTGACCTGGCGCTGATGGTCAAGGCGGCCAACCAGTATCCGCTGATCCACCAGTTCAGCACCGACTCCGAAGCCACCGTGGCCTTCCGTAAACCCAACTACACCCTGGGCTTTCGCAATACCAATGCGCTGGTGCGCAAGGCGGACTGGAACATCGACCTGAGCAAGACCGGCTTCACCAACGCCGCCGGTCGCTGCCTGGTGATGGCCACCACCATCGCCAACCGCCCAGTGGCCTTCGTGGTGCTCGGCGCCTTCGGCAAGTACACCCACATGGCCGACGCCAACCGCCTCAAGCGCTGGATGGAGACCGGCAAGGTCACTCCGGTGCCGGCTGCCGCGCTCAGCTACAAGCAGCAGAAGCTGGCCGAGTGGAGCTTGCAGGCCGCGCAGTGATGCTGCGGTGACGGAAAGGGCGACTCGACGAGTCGCCCTTTTTCGTTGTGCCTCAGCCACCTAGCCCGGATGCAATCCGGGGAAACAGTGACACAGGCCCCGGATTGCATCCGGGCTACGGTCGTTGTGTCTCAGCTCGGACAGCCGAGCCGTTCGCTGAGAAAATCGAGAAAGCAGGTGATGCGCGACGACAGCGCGGTGTTGCGGTAGTACACCGCGTTGATCGGCTGGCGCACTTCCACGCGCTGCTCGGCCAGCACTTCCACCAGCGCGCCGCTGGCGCGGGTGGCATCGGTCATGAAGTCCGACAGACACACCAGGCCTTCGCCCGCCAGGGCCAGTTCGAGAATGGTATCGCCGCTGGAGGCGCGCAGGCTCGGGGTGATGCGCCAGCGCTCGCCGAGGGCGTGGCGTAGCGGCCATTCGTTGAGGCTGTCCGGTTCGGTGAAGCCGATCAGGCTGTGTCCGGCCAGATCCTCGGTACGCGTCGGCGTGCCATGGCGAGCCAGATATTCGGGGCTGGCCAGTACGCGGCGGCGGCTGTGGCACAACGGCCTGGCGTGCAGGCTGGAGTCCGGCAGGTTGCCGATGCGGATGGCCAGGTCGGTGCGGCGCTCCAGCAGATCGATGATGCGGTCGTCGCTGTGCAACTCCAGTTCGATCTGTGGATAGAGCGCACGAAATTCGCCGATCAGCGGCACGATCACGTGCAGCATGAAAGGCGAGGCGGTGTTGATCCTCAGGCGCCCGGCCGGTGCCTGGCGGCGCAGGGTCATCTGCTCCTCCGCTTCCTCGACGCTGGCGAGGATGCGCCGCGCCTGGGCCAGGAACACCTCGCCCTCCTCGGTCAGCTCCAGGCGCCGCGTGGTGCGGCGTAGCAAGGTGACGGCGAGTTTTTCCTCCAGTCGACTCAGCGCCCGGCTGACCCCGGATGCGGTTTGCTCGAGCTGCTCGGCAGCCGCGCTGATCGAGCCGCAGTCGACCACGCTGACGAAGGCGAGCATTTCTTCCAGGCTGGTCTTCATTGTTGACCTTCAGTCAAAGGTGTTTGCTGGGTTGTCGGTTTTTCCGCATGAGTCTGGCGTGGATACTGTCCCGCCTCAACCCCCCGTTTCTGTGCTTGCGGCGGTCGCCTTGGCAAGGGCCTGCAACTTTTGCGCAATTCGTGGGGCCGAACCTTTCTGTCCCCGTTGCGGCCTGATGGTTGGCCAGCGATTCGCAACCCATGAGGAGATTTTTCATGAAATTCATTCCGCCTTTCGGCCTTGGCACCTTCCGCCTCAAGGATCAGGTCGCCGTCGACTCGGTGCGCACCGGTCTGGAGCTGGGCTACCGGCATATCGACACGGCGCAGATCTACGGCAACGAGGCGGCGGTCGGCCAGGCCATCGCCGACAGCAATGTGGCGCGCGACGAGCTGTTCGTCACCACCAAGGTCTGGACCGAGAACCTCGGCAGCGGCCGGGTCATTGCCAGCCTGCAGGAGAGCCTGCAGCGTCTGGGCCTGGAGCGGGTCGATCTGACGCTGATCCACTGGCCGTCGCCGAATGATGAAATCGCCGTGGCGCAGTACCTGAGTGAGCTGATGGAAGCCAAGCGCCAGGGTCTGACCGCCGCCATCGGCGTGTCCAACTTCACCATCGCTCATCTGCGCCAGGCCATCGATGCGGTGGGTGTGGATGAGATCGCCACCAACCAGGTGGAAATCCATCCGCTGCTGCAGAACCGCAAGCTGGTGGATTTCGCCCGGCAGCAGGGGATCCATCTCACCGCCTACATGCCGCTGGCCTATGGCAAGGTGCTGGCCGAGCCGGAGATCCAGCGCATCGCCGCTGCCCATGGCGCCAGCCCGGCGCAGGTCGCCCTGGCCTGGTCGCTGCAGCAGGGCCATGCGGTGATTCCGTCCTCGACCAAACGTGAGAATCTCGCTGCCAATCTGGCTGCCGCCGAGCTGCGCCTGAGCGAAGCGGACATGGCCGCTATCGCCACGCTGGACCGCGGCGAGCGTGTCGCCAACCCGGGCTTCGCGCCACGCTGGGATTGAGCCCGGCGCTGATCACGCCCCCCCGACTGTGACGACGTGACCGCTACTGCTCAGAATCTCGCGCTCAGGGTCAGTTGCAGGTTGCGCGGCTCGCCATACCAGAGCTGGCTGTAGAAACCGATCTGCTCCAGGTACTTCTTGTCGAAGGCGTTGTTGAGGTTGGCGGTCGCCGCGATATTTTCGCTGATCTGGTACTTGGCCATCAGGTCGACCAGGGCGTAGCTGCCGGCGCTTACGTCCACCGGGCCGTTGGGGCTGCCGGTGTTGGCGCGTGAGATACCGCTGCGCCAGGTGGTGCCTGCGCCCAGGGTCAGGTCTCTCAATGCACCGTCCAGCCGGTAGGTGGTGAACAGCTTGAACTGCGTGCGCGGGTGGGTGGTGTTGATCGCCTTGCCTTCGGCATTGCGGGCAATGAAGTGGGTGTAGCTGGTGGACAGGTTCCATGCGTCACTCAACGCGCCGCTCAGCTCCAGGTCGAAGCCGTCGACCACCGCGCCCTTGCCCGACTTGTAAGCCTGCTGGCTGGGGTCGGCAATCAGGAAGGTATCGGGAATGGCTTCGGCCAGGCCCTCCTGTTTGGTGCGATAGACCGACAGGGCGGCATTGAGCTGACCGTCCAGATAGCCGGCCTTGATCCCGGCCTCGTAGCTGTCGCCGGTGACCGGGTCGAGGAAGCTGCCATCCGGCGCCCTTTGCGTCTGGTTCTTGAAGATGCTGGTGTAGCTCGTGTACAGGCTGTAGGTCTGATCGAGGTCGTAGACCAGGCCGGCATAGGGCGTGACCTCATCGCTGTAGCGATAGTTGCGCTGGGTACCGAAGTAGTTCTGTTCGATTTTCCAGGTGCTGACGCGAGCACCCAGAATCAGATGCAGCGGGTCGGCCAGCGACAGGCGTGTCACTGCGTAGCCGCCAGTCTGGCGAATATCGGTTCGGTCACCGTTGGCCCGAACGTTCGACCAGACGGGTTCGGCGATGTCGCCGTTGGTCCAGTCCAGTCTCGAGTCGGCAATCGGCGCGGTGCCTGGCACCGGCAGGTACTGGTCCATCTGCAGATCGTCGTCGATGCTCATCCAGCCGAACGCGGCTTCGTGAGTGCGCCCCAGCAGCTCGAACGGCCCGCTGCTGGTCAGGTGCCAGTCGTCGCGGGTGCGCTCACCGTCGTACTTGAGGAAGCTGGCGCTCATGCCGGCGTTGTCCCGGTCTGGATAGCCGCCGCGGAACAGGTAGCGCATGGCGTAATCGGCCTCGGTGCGACTGTAGGCCGCGCGCAGCTTCCAGTCGTTGTCCAGCTGGTGCTCGAGATCGACGAAGGCGGTGTTCGACTCGGTGCCGAAGTACGACCACTTGGTGTTGTTGGCCGTGGAGCGACCAAAGTTGGTGCGCGACCCGTCGGCGTAGAACATTGGAACGCCGGCGCCCATGCCGTCGGTATCGTTCTTCTGGTGTTCGAGGCTCAAGGTCAGCTGCGTGCTTGGGGTCAGCTCCGCGCTGATCACGCCGTACAGCGTTTCACTGTCGTAACTCTGGTGGTCGATGAAGGTGTCGCGCTCGGAGTAGGCCGCCACCACCCGGGCAGCGATTCGACCGTCAGCGCTGAGCGGGGTGGAGATATCGATATCGCCACGGCGCTGATGCCAACGTCCGATGCCGAGCGAGCCGCCGATGGCGAACTCCGGCAATGGGCGCTTGCGTATGAAGTTGACCGCGGCCGAGGGGTTGCCGGCGCCGGTCAGCAATCCCGTCGAGCCGCGTACCACCTCGACGCGATCATAGATCGCCGAATCGATATCGGTGGCGCCGAAGTTCCAGAAGTTGTTGATCGGCGAAGCCAATCCATCGAACTGGAAGTTGTCGATGTCGAACCCGCGTGCGGAAAACGACACCCGATTGCTGTCGCTGCGGCTCATCGAGATACCCGGAGCGCTGGCGAGAACCGCCGCCGTGTCACGCAGGCCGCGATCTTCGATCTGTTGGCGGGTAACGACACTCACCGATTGTGGCGTCTCGCGTATCGACAGCGGCAGGCCTACGGCGGTGGACATGCTGCCGGTGGTGTAGCTGCCCGTGCCCTCGGTTCCCGCCTGCGGCAGCTGCTTGCCATGCACATTCATCGTCGGCAGCGTCAGGCTGGTCTCGCTGGCGCCGTTGTCATCGAAATCCCCTTGCGACGTTGCCCCGGCTGTCAGGGGTGCCATTGCGCTGGCCAGCAATGCGCTGCACATCACCGAGGCTAGCGGCGTGAGGGGGAAGATCGAACACTTCGACATGGCAGGGACCTCTTGGGAATAATTTCTTCATGCGAATTATTCACATTTACTTGAAGGTCCACTTTTGCCGGATGCCAGTGTTCCTATGCTGGATGCCAGGGCGGGAACGACGGTGTTGGGGTGATGTCCTGCTAGATCGACTCGCGGGGAGAAACACCGAAATGGTGCCGGTACGCGGTGGCGAAATTGCTGGCGTGGCGATAGCCAACGTAGTGGGCGGCGTCCTGAACGCGCCAACCCTGTTCGAGGTATTGCCTGGCCAGCTCCATGCGGCGCCGGCGCAGGTAGGCCATGACGCTGACGCCGTAGGCTTGCTGGAACTTCTGGCGCAGAGAGCTGGGGCTCATGCACGCCAGTTGGGCCAGCTGGTGCAGGCTGTGCTCGGCGCCAGGCTCTTGATGCAGGTAATCGCGAACCCGTTCCAGCAGGGCCCGATCACGTGGATTGAGCGAGGGGGCGTCGCGCTCATGGGTGCCAATGGCGCTCAAGCCGTGCGCCAACAGTTGCAGTGCCAGGCCCTCGTTCAAGAGCCGTTGCAGGCAGCCTTGCGACTGTTCGCAGGCCAGGGCCTGCAAACCCTGGTGCAGGCTTGCGGGGATGGTCCAGCGTTGGGTGTAGGCGCTGCGGCGTTGCAGGTTGCCACGTAGCTGATCCGCCAGGTTCTCGTCTGCCAGGTCATCGATGTTGCCGATGGACAGGTTGAGGCCGCGCAAATTGTGATGAGCGTGATGCCGAGCAGTCTGGCTGGGCCCTTCCTGGCTGAGCAGGATGACGCCATGACCAGGCGTGAGGGTGATGGAGGCGGGGCCGGCGAGCTGAGCCTGTCCCTCCAGCAGGACGATCATGGTCAGGCTGGGAGAGGTGAATGACTGCGCCTGGTAACCCTGGAAGGTTTGTACCTGAGAGCTGACCAGCGTCATGCCCAGGCTGGTTTCCTGCTCGTTGATGTAGCCCTGCATCACGCACGGATTATCCTCGTGCTGTGCGCCAATCAGGCTGTAATGCACATGATGACGCCGGCCCAACTGGCGGAGGTCCTCCAGCGAATACCGGCATGGGGCAGGTTGGGGCTGAGCCAAGAGAGGCACCTGGTTGTTCAAAACGCAGATAATAGCATTGCTTCTCATTTGCGCATTGATACTGGTTGGCGGATCGCCTGGCAGATGTTCTCCCGCTATGAGGGGCGCGACAGAGCGGTATTCCGGCCTCGCTCGACGTCCCTTCGTTAAGAGCTAGCGCCCGCCTGCGATATCGATCAGCGCGCCGGTGGTGTAGCTGGCTTTGTCATCGAGCAGCCAGACGATGGCTTCGGCGACTTCCTCGGCACGCCCGGCGCGGCCCAGCGGTGTCGCCTTGCCCAGGCGCTCGGCGCGGTCCGGCTGGCCGCCGCTGGCATGGATCTCGGTATCGATCAGTCCCGGGCGCACGGCATTGACCCGCACGCCCTCGCCGCCCAGTTCCTTGGCCAGGCCGCGGGTCAGTACATCCATCGCGCCTTTGGCGCCGGCGTAGTCGACATACTCGAAGGGCGCGCCCAGGCTGGCGGCCACCGACGACACCAGCACCATCGAACCACCTTCGCCGCCGCGGCTGCGGGCCATGCGCCGGGCGCCCTCGCGCGCGGTGAGATAGCTGCCCAGCACGTTGACGTCGAACATCCGCTGCAGGCGCTCGCCGCTCATCTCCAGCAGCGGCATGGGCGGGGCGACGATGCCGGCATTGACCACCAGGCCGTGCAGCGGACCGAACCTGTCCATGGCCTCGAACAGGCGCTGTACATCCTCCTCATTGGCGACATCGCCAGGCAGGGCCACGGCTTTGCCGCCCATGGCTTCGATCTGCGCCACCACCTCATCGGCGGCGGCGCGATCACAGCGGTAGTTCACCCCGACCGCCCAGCCGCCAGCGGCAGCCAGCAGGGCGGTGGCGCGACCGATGCCGCGGCTGGCACCGGTGATCAGCAGGTTCTTGTTCATGACTGGGCTCCTTGTTGTTCTGGGGTTCAGAATATGTGCCGGGCTGTCGAAGTGTGGCGCCCTTCGTGTCCGGCTTTGCCGGATGCAGGTAGCATCGGCGCCGCGCATGTCTGCCTGTGGACGTGTCTCATCATCCGATAAGGAAATCCCATGAAGAAACTGCTGTGTGTTCCCCTGTTCGCCCTGTTGTCGAGCGCGGCCAGTGCCGCCACGATCGAAAGCCAGGACCAATTGCTCGGCATCTGGGCCATGACGCCGCTGAACAACGGTATCGCCAACGTCGTCGAGTTCAAGGCCGACGGCAAGAGCGACCTGCATCCGTTCAACTGCGCAGCGCCGAGCAAGCAGGAGGTGGAGGTCTCCGACTATCGCCTCAGCGACGATGGCCAGACGATCCACATCACCTCGCCCTACCAGAGCTTCGATCTGCAGGTGCTGGAGTTCAACGCCAAGACCATGGAACTGAGCATGGAAATCGAAGGCCACACGCTGACCTTCTCTTACGTCAAAGGCAACAAGATCGAGCCGCTCTGCGGGCTGTATCGTTGATTCAGGCCTGAGCGCTGGCCTGCCGCGCAATATTCCGCGCGGCAGGCCCTGGTGCCTCAGCGGGTGCATGACGACGAATGCCGCAGGCGCTACCATGCGCGCCCCTTTCGTTCCGCCACCATCACCCGGCCCCGCCGGCTTGCCGAGACGCCATGAAACTCGCTTCCCTACGCGCCGACCTGCTGGCCGGCCTGACTTCGTCCTTCGCCCTGGTGCCCGAGTGCATCGCCTTCGCCCTGGTGGCCCAGGTCAACCCGCTGATGGGCCTGTACGGCGCCTTCATCATCTGCACCCTCACTGCGCTGTTCGGCGGCCGGCCCGGCATGATCTCCGGCGCCGCCGGTTCGATGGCGGTGGTGATCGTCGCCCTGGTGGTGCAGCACGGTGTGCAGTATCTGCTGGCCACGGTGCTGCTCGGCGGCCTGATCATGCTGCTGTTCGGCCTGCTGCGCCTGGGCAAGCTGATCCGCATGGTGCCGCACCCGGTGATGTTGGGCTTCGTCAACGGCCTGGCGATCATCATCGCCCTGGCCCAGTTCGAGCACTTCCAGCATGACGGCCACTGGCTGCAGGGCAACACGCTGTACCTGATGCTCGGCCTGGTGGCGCTGACCATGCTGATCGTCTACCTGCTGCCGCGCCTGACCCGCGCCGTGCCGCCGGCGCTGGTGGCAATTCTCGGCATCGGCGCGCTGGTCTACCTGTTCGACCTGCCCACGCACACCCTGGGCGATATGGCGCAGATCGCCGGTGGCCTGCCGAGCCTGGTACTGCCGGACATTCCCTGGAACCTGGAAACCCTTGCCATCATCGCCCCCTACGCGGTGCTGATGGCCCTGGTCGGTCTGCTGGAAACCCTGCTGACGCTGAACCTGACCGACGAGATCACCGCCACTCGCGGCCATCCGGATCGTGAGTGCGTGGCGCTCGGCGTGGCCAACATGACCTCCGGCCTGTTCGGCGGCATGGGCGGTTGCGCGATGATCGGCCAGACCATGATCAACCTTGGCTCCGGCGGTCGCGGCCGGCTGTCCGGGGTGGTCGCCGGGGTGATGATCCTGCTCTTCGTGCTGTTCCTCTCGCCACTGATCGAGCGCATCCCGCTGGCGGCGCTGGTGGGCGTGATGTTCGTGGTGGCGCAACAGACCTTCGCCTGGGGCTCGCTGCGCGTGGCCGGCAAGGTGCCGGCCAACGACGTGCTGGTGATCGTCGCGGTGACCGCCATCACCGTCGCCACCGACCTGGCCACGGCCGTGCTCTGCGGTATCGTCATCGCCGCGCTCAACTTTGCCTGGCAGCATGCCCGCGAACTCTATGCCGACAGCGATATGCAGGCCGACGGCAGCAAGCTGTACCGCGTGCACGGCACGCTGTTCTTCGCCTCCTGCACCACCTTCCTGGCGCAGTTCGAGCCGGCTGACGACCCACAGCAGGTGACCCTGGACTGCCGCCACCTGAGCTTCGTCGACTACTCGGCCATCGCCGCGCTGAAGACCCTGCGCGAACGCTACGAGCGCGCCGGCAAGCACCTGCGCGTGGTGCACTTGTCCGAACGCTGCAAGCAACTGCTCAAGCGCGCCGGCTCGGACCACTGAGTCGCTGAACGCCCGGGCGCGGCCGCAATGGCGACGCCCGGCGACTATTGCTGGCAACTGTGATTGCCGTCACCTTGTTCTGTGGAGGGGTGGCAATACGCCTGCTAAGATCCGCCGCCCAACGCAAAACCGGTCGACAGGACGCGCCCGTACGGCCACGCACGCAAGGACTCAGCATGAACAAGACCACCCTGGCCATTGCCATTCCCCTCGCCATCGTCGGCGCCTCCGTTGCCGGCGCCTGGTACACCGGCACCCTGGTCGAACAGCAACTGCAGGCAGCCATCAGCCAGGCCAACGCCTCGCTGACGCAGGAGGCGCCGCACCTCAACGCCCAGATGCAGTTGGTCGAGCTCGAGCAGGGCATCTTCTCCAGCCGTGCTCGCTACACCCTCAGTTTCTCTGTCGAAGCCGACGCGGCGCCGCTGACCCTGGCCTTCAGCGACAATCTCGAGCATGGCCCGTTTCCGCCCTCGCGACTGGCAGCCGGCAAGCTCGCCCCGGTCATGGCGCAGAGCCACTTCAGCCTGGAGCACAATGAGCTGACCGCGCCGCTGTTCGAAGCGGCCGGCGGCAAATCGCCGCTCACCGGCGAAGTCGCGTTGAACTACGACCAGAGCCAGAATGGTCGCATCGACCTAGCTGCGCTGCAGCACACTCACGCCGCAGGCACCCTGCGTACGTCCCCGGCCAGCCTGGACTTCAGCGGCTCCAGCGACAGGAAGCACATCAGCGCCAGCGGGCAGCTGGCCGAGATGGATTTCCACTTCGCCGAGAGCAACCGCGGTGGGCCGATCAGCGTGCAGCTGCGTGACCTGAGCCTGCAGGCCGACAAACAGGAAAACGCCAACGGCTTTGCTCTGGGCCCCAGTTCGGCCACGATCAAGCGCGTGATGATCCAGTCCTCGCAGGATCTGCAGATCGAACTGCAGGACGCGGTGGTCGAGGAAGCCCTGACCCAGAACGGCAGCAGCCTGGACCAGAGCGTTGCCTATCGCGTCGGCCAGGTACTGGTGCAGGAGCAGAACGTCGGCGGCGTGAAGCTGGCCATCAGCGCCCGCCACATCGACGAGGCCGCATTCAAGGCGCTCAAGGACGCCTATAACCAGCTGCTGCTGAGCAGCTTGGAAGGTCAGGAGCCTGGCAGCGACACCGAGGAAGAATTCAAAGGCCTCGCCCTGGCCCTGTTGGAAGGCGCCCCGGTGCTGGCCCTGGACGAGTTCTCGCTGAATACCGCCAACGGCCAGGGCAAGGCCGCGCTGTCGTTCAACCTGCGCAAGCCGGCAGAAGACGCCAGCAGCCCGGAGGAAATGGCACAGAGCGCACTGGCTGCGCTGCAGGCCGATATCAAGCTGGACAAGGCGGTGATCGGCGACCTGGCCACGGTTCAGGGCACCCTGGAAGGCGCAGCCAGTGGCGGCGCCGACTCGCAAGCCATTGCCCAGCAGGCGCAAATGATGACCGAGATGTTCAGCGGCATGGCGCTGGCGTCGCAGTGGGTAGTGGAAGATGGCAATGCCCTGCGCGGCTCGCTGGCCTATGCGGACGACAAGGTGACCTTCAACGGCAAGGCCATGAGCGTGGCCGAGTTCATGGCTTTCGCCACGGGCGGTGGCATGGGTATGAGCGGTCTGGGCGATGACAGCGAACAGGAGCAATACGGCCTGGAGTAAACCCCGGCCACCTGCAAACGCTCGCTGAATGCGGGCGTTTGTGTTTTTGCTCGGGTTAGCCACTGCATCAGACAATTCTCAAGTATCGCTGCGCTCAACCCAGGCCACCGAGTTATCGGCTGTGACACGCGCATGAAAAAGCCGCTGGCGGATCACTCCGTCAGCGGCTTTTTCGTAGCCAGAGAGGGGTGTCAGCGACGCGCGTTGCGCACCCCTTCGGCCAGTTCGCGGCACAGGCCGAGCACGCCGTCGATGGCCTGCTGCGGGCTTTGCGCCTCGGCGATCTTGTCGATCAGCGCCGAGCCGACCACCGCGCCCTCGGCGCGCTTGGCCACTTCAGCGGCGTGTTCCGGGGTGCGGATGCCGAAGCCGATGCACAGTGGCAGGTCGGTGTGGCGGCGCAGGCGCGCCACGGCTTCCTCGACGTGATCCATGGTCGCTGCTCCGGCGCCGGTGACGCCGGCCACCGACACGTAGTAGACGAAGCCGGAGCTGCCAGCCAGCACGGTGGGCAGGCGGTCGTCGTCGGTGGTCGGCGTGGTCAGGCGGATGAAGTCGATTCCGGCGCTCTGCGCGGGCTCGCACAGCTCGTCGTTGTGCTCTGGCGGTAGGTCGACCACGATCAGGCCGTCGACGCCAGCGGCCTTGGCATCGGCGATGAAGCGCTCCACGCCATAGACGAAGATCGGGTTGTAGTAGCCCATCAGCACCAGTGGCGTGCTCTGGTTGCCCTCACGGAATTCGCGAACCATCTGCAGCGTCTGCTGCATGCCCTGCTTGCCGGCCAGCGCGCGGATATTGGCGAGCTGGATGGCCGGGCCGTCGGCCATCGGGTCGGTGAACGGCATGCCCAGCTCGATCACGTCGGCGCCGGCTTCCGGCAGGCCCTTGAGGATGCTCAGCGAGGTGGCGTAGTCGGGGTCACCGGCAGTGATGAAGGTGACCAGCGCGGCGCGGTTTTCCTGCTTGAGTTCGGCGAAACGGTTCTGCAGGCGGCTCATGCGTGCTTCTCCTGGTTGTCCTGCATGTGGTGCATCACGGTCTGCATGTCCTTGTCGCCACGACCGGACAGGTTGATCACCATCAGGTGATCCTTGGGCAGCTTGGGTGCGCGCTTGAAGGCTTCGGCCAGCGCGTGGGCGCTTTCCAGGGCCGGGATGATGCCCTCCAGACGGCAGCACTGATGGAAGGCTTCGAGGGCTTCGTCATCGCTGATCGGCACGTATTCGACGCGCTTGATCTCGTGCAACCAGGCGTGTTCCGGGCCGACGCCGGGGTAGTCGAGGCCGGCGGAAATCGAGTGGGCATCGGTGATCTGGCCGTCGTCGTCCTGCAGCAGGAAGGTGCGGTTGCCGTGCAGCACGCCCGGCGCGCCACCGGCCATGCTCGCCGCATGCTTGCCGGTGTCGATGCCGTGGCCGGCCGCCTCGACGCCGACGATCTGCACGCCGCTGTCGTCGAGGAAGGGGTGGAACAGGCCGATGGCGTTGGAACCGCCGCCGATGCAGGCCACCAGCGAGTCGGGCAGGCGTCCTTCCTTCTCGAGGATCTGCTCACGTACTTCGTTGCCGATCACCGACTGGAAGTCGCGCACCATGGCCGGATACGGGTGCGGGCCGGCAGCGGTGCCGATCAGGTAGAAGGTGTTGTGAACGTTGGTCACCCAGTCGCGCAGGGCCTCGTTCATCGCGTCCTTGAGGGTGCCGGTGCCGGCGGTGACCGGGATCACCTCGGCGCCGAGCAGCTTCATACGGAAGACGTTGGCCTGCTGGCGGTCGATATCGGTGGTGCCCATGTACACCACGCACTGCATGCCGAAGCGCGCGGCCACGGTGGCGGTGGCCACGCCGTGCATGCCGGCGCCGGTCTCGGCGATGATGCGCTGCTTGCCCATGCGCTTGGCCAGGAGGATCTGGCCGATGCAGTTGTTGATCTTGTGCGCGCCGGTGTGATTGAGGTCTTCGCGCTTGAGGTAGATCTTCGCCCCGCCGAAGTGCTCGGAGAGGCGTTCGGCGTAATACAGCGGGCTGGCGCGGCCGATGTAGTCGCGCTGGAAGTAGGCCAGCTCTTCGAGGAAGGCCGGATCGCTCTTGGCCTTTTCGTATTCGGCGGCCAGCGAGTTGATCAGCGGCATCAGGGTTTCGGCGACGAACTGGCCACCGAAGCGACCGAACAGGCCGCGAGTGTCGGGGCCGGTGCGAAATGAGGTCATGGTGTGCTCCTTGTCGACAGCGCTTGGCTGGCAGGGCGAGTGGACGATGGGGTTATTCTATCCCCATGAGGCGCGGCGAAAAGCGAATTGATTGAGACTATTCGTTAGAAAAACTCACAAATAGAACGGCCTGCTGGAGTGATACGCCGCACATGGCCGCCAACCGGGCAGAACTCGGCGCGGCCAAATCAGTCCCAAGCGCAGGCGGCATGGGCGCCGTCCCACAGGGAGACACACGCATGCACAAGGTAATGGCTGTAGGCGCGCTCTGCGCGGCACTGGCAACGACGGCCCAGGCCGAGACTCTGGAACTCGATGGCATCGGTAATACCCGCGATGTGGCGTGCAAAGGTCAGGATGTCAGCATCACCGGCAACGCCAACCACTTCCGCTTGAGTGGCGACTGCGGGCGGGTCGAGGTGCACGGTTCCGAACATGTGATCAGTATGGGCAAAGTCTCCAGCCTGGAGGTGACCGGCGGGGAGAATCAGATCGAAGCCGAGCGAGTCGCAGGCCTGGATGTGAGCGGTGCCGATCACCGGATCACGGCCCGGGTGCAGGGCGACGGAGAGCAACCCGCGCCAGTCGTGCTGTATGGCGGCGGCAACGTACTGACGCTCGATCTGCAGGGGCCGGTGCGGCTGGAGGTCAACGGTATCGGCCAGCAGGTGACCTGGCGCGGCGACGATCCGACTGTCGAAACCAGTGGCGGCGAGCACCGCATCCAGCGCCAGTGAGCATCCGGCTGGTTGGCGCCCCAGTTGGAACGTGATTAGATGCGCCTGACCTGTCAGGAAAAATCACCTCTCCCATGAGCCGAGACCTGCCCCCACTCAATGCCCTGCGTGCCTTCGAGGCGGCGGCGCGCCTGCAGAGCGTCAGCCGCGCCGCCGAGGAGCTGCACGTCACCCACGGGGCGGTCAGCCGGCAGATTCGTGTACTCGAAGAGCAGCTGGGCCTTGGCCTGTTCGACAAGGATGGTCGTGGCGTCAAGCTCACTGCCGCCGGCGTACGCCTGCGCGATGTCGCCTCGGAAGCCTTCGAGCGCCTGCGCGACACCTGCGCCACGCTGCGCCGCGAAACCGAGGAGCGTCCCTTCGTGCTCGGCTGCCCCGGCAGTCTGCTGGCGCGCTGGTTCATCCCGCGCCTGGATCGCCTGCAGCGCGAACTGCCCGAGCTGCGCCTGCAGCTGTCGGCCAGCCAGGGCGAGCTGGACCCGCGCAGCGCCGAGGTGGATGCCACCCTGCTGTTCGCCGAGCCGCCCTGGCCGGTTGACATGCAGGTGTTCGAGCTGGCGCCAGAGCGCATCGGCCCGGTGCTCAGCCCGCGCTACGCCAATCACGCGCAACTGGCCGCGAACACTGCCGAAGCGCTGTACGCCGAGCCGCTGCTGCATACCACCTCGCGCCCGCAGGCCTGGCCACAGTGGGCGCAGGCCCAGGGCTTGACGACCGGGAGGCTGCAACAGGGCCAGGGTTTCGAGCATCTCTACTACCTGCTGGAGGCGGCGGCGGCCGGGCTTGGCGTGGCCATCGCGCCAGAAACGCTGGTGGCCGACGACTTGCGAGCCGGTCGCCTGGTGGCGCCCTGGGGCTTCGTCGAGACCAGCGGCTGCCTGGCGCTGTGGACACGCCGCGCCGACCCACGCAGCGAGCGCCTGGCGCACTGGTTGAGGCGTGAGCTGGTGTAACGCCGGCGATGTTGCCAAGTCGGCTCGGCAAAGATGACAATGCAATTCATTGTCATTTGAGATGAAATTCGCTCCATGTCCGCCGACGCTCAGGTGCTGCACACCCTCTACCGTGACCATCACAACTGGCTGCAAGGCTGGCTGCGGCGGCGCCTGGGCAATGGTTGCGATGCTGCCGACCTGGCGCAGGACACCTTCGTGCGTCTGCTACGTGCCGGCAATGCCGCGAGCATCCGTGAGCCGCGCGACTACCTGGCCACCGTGGCGCGCGGGCTGATGGTCGATTTCCTGCGGCGGCGCTCGCTGGAGCAGGCGTATCTGGAAGCGCTGGTCAGTCAGCCCGAAGCCGAGCAACCCAGCGCCGAACAGCAAGCCCTGCTGCTGGAAGCGCTGATGGAGGTCGACCGCATGCTCGCCGGCCTTGGCCGCACGGTTCGCGAGGTGTTCATCCTGTCCCAGCTCGACGGCCTCACCTACGTGCAGATCGCTGCCCGCCTGGGTATTTCCCTGCGTAGCGTGAACAACTACATGGCCCGCGCGGTAGAGCATTGCTGCCTGCTGCAGGCCGGCTGGCAGTCGTGAACGAGGCCCAGCGCGCCGCGCTCAAGGCTGCCAGTGGCTGGTATGCGCGGCTCTGTTCCGGCGCTAGCGATGCCAGCGAGCAGCAGGCCTGGCAACACTGGTACGACGCCGACGAGCAGCATCGTCAGGCCTGGCAACAGGTCGAGATGCTGCGTGAACAAATGGGCCTGCTGCCCGGCCCCATCGCATCGTCGACCCTGCGTGGCGTCGACCACGGCCGTCGCCGCTTGCTCGGCAGCCTGGCAGTGGTCGGCCTGGCATTGCCGCTGGGCTGGTTCGCCTGGCACAGCGATACCCGTCGCTACTGGCTGGCCGACTACCGCAGCGATGTGGGCGAGCGCCGGCAGTGGCAGCTCAGTGACGGCAGCCAACTGATGCTGGGCACGGCCAGTGCTGCGCAGTGGCATACCGACGGGCAGCGCCGGCTGCTGCGTCTGGTCAGTGGCGAGGCGATGATCGACAGCCCGAACGAGACGCGGCCACTGCTGGTGGAAACCCGACATGGCCTGGTGCGCTGCCAGGGCGCACGTTTCTGTGTGCGCAGCGATGAGCAGAGCAGCCAGGTCGCGGTGCTGGAGCAGCGCGTGGAAGTCGCGCCATTGCACGATCTGCAGGCCATGCAACCTCTCGCTGCCGGGCAGCAGCTACGCTTCGATGTCGAGCGCCTGGGGCCGCAGCGGCCCAACGATGCCGCTACGGCGGCCTGGACCCAGGGCAGCCTGATCGCCCTCGACCAGCCGCTGGGTGAAGTGATCGCCGAATTGGCGCGCTATCGCCATGGCGTGCTGCGCCTCGACCCGGCACTGGCCGGCTTGAAGGTATCCGGCAGTTTCCCCCTGGCCGACACCGACCGCGCCCTGGCGGCGCTGGAGCACAGCTTCCCGTTGCGCGTGGTAAGGCGCAGCGACTATTGGCTGACACTGGTGCCGCGCGGCGTGTGAGATCAGCGCAGAGCGGAAAATGATGACCCTGTAGGAGCGGGCACTCTGTCGCACCACTGCGAGGAAATTTTCCAGCGTTTGCACTTTTTGCCGCGCTGTTTCGACCCTTCCTGCAGACAATCACTCCGCAGTCTGCTGCCAGGGAATCTGCATGCCGTCATATCGCTTCGTTCACGCTCCACTTCGCACCGCCATCCGTCACGCCCTTTTATGCTCCAGCCTGGCACTGGGCGGCGCTCTGCCGGTGCTAAGCCTCGCAGACACGTCGGCGCCGCACGCTTATCAGATCGCCGGCGGCCCGCTGGCTGAGGTGCTCAACCGCTACGCCAGCGCGGCCGGCGTCGCCCTGTCGTTCGATTCGGCAGCATTGCAGGGCCAGAGCAGCCCAGGCCTGCAGGGCACCTACGCGGTGGAGGATGGCTTTGCGCGTCTGTTGCAGGGCAGCGGCCTGCGCGCGGTGCGCCAGGGTGAGGGTGTCTATGGGCTGGAGCGCCAGCCGCAGCCACGTTCGGGGAACGCCGATGTGCTGCAGCTGGACTCCGTTACGGTCAGCACCCTGCGCAGCGACACCGCCGTTGGCCAGACCAGCCAGCGCGTGACGGTCATCGACCGCCAGCAGATCGAGCAGCAGCTGGCGCTGAGCAGCGACCCGGGGCAGGTGCTGAGCAACCTGATCCCGTCCTACTCGCCGAGCCGACAGAAGATGTCCAACGCCGGCGAAACGCTGCGTGGTCGCACCCCGCAGTTTCTCGTCGACGGCGTGCCGCAGGCCAGCTCGATTCGTAACGACGGGCGCAGTAGCTACACCATCGACCTGGCGCAGATCGAACGCATCGAGGTGATCCATGGCGCCTCAGCCGAACATGGCGGCGGCGCTACCGGCGGTATCGTCAACTTCATCAGTCGGCGGCCCGAGGGCAATGGCGTTACCCAGCATGCCGGCGTCAGTCTGGAAAGCGACGACCGCTTCAGCAGGGACGGCCTGGGCTACAAGATGAACTATCGGGTCAGCGCGCTGCACGGCGACTGGGAAACCCTGTTCGGCGCCACCTGGCAGGAGCGCGGGGCGTTCTATGATGCCAACGATGAACTGGTCGGCATCGCCTACCCCGGCGAAATTCAGGACACCCGCGACCATGACCTGATGTTCAAGCTGGGCTACTGGCTCGACGACGTGCAGCACCTGCAGTTCAGCGCCAACCATTATGAACTCAAGGGCAACAACGACTATGTGCCGGTGCTCGGTGATCGCGCGGCCGGTATTCCCAGCACCGCGCGCAAGGGCGACCCACAAGGCGACCCGGCGTTCAACGAGAACCGCCAGTACAGCTTCAGCTACAGCAACCAGGATCTGTACGGCAACGTGCTCGACGTACAGCTCTATCACCAGCGCTATCGCGGCCAGTTTGGCGCCCTGCTCTCGGCCTCGTTCCAGGATCCCAACATCGCGCCGGTCGGTACCCTGTGGGAGCAGAGCCGCAGCGACTCGGAAAAATGGGGCGGCAAGCTGACCCTGCGTCGCAGTGGCCTGTTCGACGGCCTGCTCGATCTGACCGGTGGTCTCGACCTGATGCGCGACAAGGGCGAACAGGTACTGGTGCAGAGCAATCGTAGCTACGTGCCGCCGTCCACCTACGACAACCAGGCCGGTTTCCTTCAGGGTGATCTGCACCTGACCGACAAGCTGACCCTGATGGCCGGCGTACGCCGCGAGCACTCCGAGCTGGACGTGGATGATTTCCGTACCGTCTGGGGCACCAACAACGCCGGTGGGGTCAGCGTCACCGGCGGCCAGGTGTCGTTCGGCAAGACGTTGAGCAATTACGGTTTCACCTACCAGGCCAGCGACTGGGCGCAGCTCTACGGCGGTTATTCCGAAGGCTTCGGCATGCCCGATATCGGCCGTGTACTGCGCGGGCTCGATGAGCCGGGACTGGAGGTAGAAAACCTGCTGGAACTGGAGCCGATCATCACCCGTTCGCGCGAGGTAGGTCTGCGCCTGAACTTCGAGCGGGTGGACATGGAGCTGAGCTACTACGAGTCCTTCTCCAACCTCGGCGAGCGTCTTTCGGTGAACGACGATGGCAACTACATCGCCAACCGCGAGCGGGTCGAGATCCAGGGCTATGAGCTGACCGGCAACTGGCGCATCGACGACCGCCACAGCCTGCGCGGCAGCTACGCCCACAGCCAGGGCAAGTCCGACACCGACGACGACGGCAAGGTGGATACGCGTCTGACCGGCCTGAACATCGCGCCGGATCAGTACAGCCTGGGCTGGCAGGCCAACTGGAACGACGACTGGTCGAGCTACCTGCAGTACAACTACTACGTCAGCCGCAGCTTCGATGATCCGCGTCTGGAGTTCGACGGTTATGCCCTGCTCTCGGCCAGCGTCAGCCGCCGCCTGCCGTTGGGCAGCCTGTCACTGGGCATCGACAACCTGCTCGACGAAGACTACTTCACCTACTACTCGCAGTCGGCGCGCATCGCCGACGACTACAACTTCAAGGGGCGTGGCCGCACCTTTACCCTGGGTTATCAGGTGGAGTTCTGACGCGCGAGGGGACCGGCGCGTGGTGGCGGTAGATGACACTTATGCGTGGCGGGCTAGTCTCAAGGAGAACCTACACGCCACAGGAGATCCGTCATGACCGACCACCACACCTACAAGAAGATCGAGATCGTTGGCTCGTCTCGTACCAGCATCGAGGAGGCCATCGAGAACGCCCTGGCCGAGTGCGCCAAGAGCGTGCGCAACATGGACTGGTTCGAGGTGGTGGACACCCGTGGCCATATCGAGAATGGCAAGGTGGGTCACTACCAGGTCACGCTCAAGATCGGCTTTCGCCTGAGCGATAGCTGACAGAGACGCCGAACCAGGCTGCCGGCCAGCCGTTTCATCGACAGGAGCGATATGTGGTGCCGTGCACAGCGACGGTGGCTGTCGCTGGCGAGGCGCGGCGGGTTCGGGCAAGCTGCCAGGGCTGATTTCAGGGAGGAAATGTCATGTTCAGGATGATGCTGGTGTTGTTCGTCGCACTGTCGCTCGCGGGTTGCATCGACAACGAACCGCCACTCGCCGAGGAGCGCCGCCTGCTGCTCAGCGGTGAGGATTTCGCCGCTTACGAGGCGCCGGACGACGGGCGCTACGAGAAGCTGGTGACCTACGCTGCGCGCAGTATCGACCTCAGTTTCGAGAGCGAAGGCAGCGACTGGTTCTATCTCTACAGCGGTGTCTCGCTCTACCCGCGCGCGGGTGATGCGCTGATGACCAGCTACGCCGAGACCTTCGGCGCCTCGTTCGGCCTGCGTGACAGCGGCCTGGTGCAGCAGGATCTGCCGCTGGAAACCAAGCTGGCCAGCCGCGCCAGCCTCAAGCTGCTGACCCAGGACGGCGATCCGGTGGGCAATCTGTTCTATGCCACGGTCGGCAACAAGTCGATGTTCACCATCTTCACCGGTGTGTACTTCGAGCAGCCCGAGGACTTCGAGGCATTCATCGCACCCAAGCTGCTGGCATTGCGCGAATACCAGCATACCGATCCGTTGCTGAGCTGGGCGGGCGACAAGTTGGGCTTGGGCACCGATTGAGCCGCCCCAGCCCGAAGACGATCAGCCGAAGAACCAGTAGCACACGCCGATGGCGGCGATGATGCCGGCCGTGTCGGCGACCAGCGCGCAGCCCACCGCATGGCGGGCGCGTTGCAGACCGACTGCACCGAAATACACCGCAAGCACGTAGAACGTGGTCTCGGTACTGCCTTGCACCGTGGCGGCGATCAGTGCCGGAAAGCTGTCGACGCCGAAGTTCTCCATGGTCTCGATCAGCATGGCGCGCGCGGCACCGCCGGAGAAGGGTTTCATCAGCGCGGTTGGCAGGGCGTCGACGAAGCGGGTATCCCAGCCCAGCGCCTCGGTCAGCCAGCGGATGCCGTCGAGGCCGAAATCCAGTGCGCCAGATGCGCGCAGCACGCCGATGGCGCAGAGCATGGCGACCAGATAGGGCAGCAGGCTCTTGGCCACATCGAACCCTTCCTTGGCACCTTCGATGAAGCTCTCGTACACCGCCACCTTGCGCAATGCTCCGACTATCAGAAACAGCAGGATCAGGCCGAACAGGGTGAGGTTGCCGAGCAGCGAGGACAGCGCCGCCAGGGCCGTGGCACTCATGCCGGCGAGCAGGGCCATGAAGCCGCCGAGCAGCAACGCCGAGGGAATCAGGTAGGCCAGCACCACCGGGTCCCACAGGCGCAGGCGCTGCATCACCGACACCGCCAGCAGGCCGGCCAGGGTCGAGGCACTGGTCGCCAGGAGGATCGGCAGGAACACCAGCGTAGGATCCTCGGCACCTTGCTGCACGCGGTACATGAAGATCGATACCGGCAGCAGGGTCAGCGAGGAGGTGTTGAGCACCAGGAAGAGGATCTGCGCGTTGCTCGCCGTGGTGGCGCTGGGGTTGAGGTCCTGCAGGGCGCGCATGGCCTTGAGGCCGATGGGTGTGGCGGCGTTGTCCAGACCCAGGCCATTGGCGGCGAAGTTCATGCTGATCAGCCCCAGCGCGGGATGGCCGCGCGGTACTTCCGGCATCAGGCGGGCAAACAGTGGGCCCAGCATGCGCGCGAGCAGGTCGACCAGACCGGCCTTCTCGGCGATGCGCAGCAGCCCCAGCCACAGCGTCAGGGTGCCGAACAGCACCACCATCAGCTCCACCGAGAGCTTGGCCATGGCGAACAGGCTCTCGACCATGGCGCCGAACACGGCGGCGTCGCCGCCGATCAGCCAGCGCGCCAAGGCGGCGATGGCCCCCAGCAGAAAAAAGCTCAGCCACAGGCCATTGAGCATTGCGATCCCCCTTAGCTCGAAGTCGCGAGCGACGCCTTCCTTGGTGTCCTTCTCCCTGGGGGGAAGGTGGCGCGAAGCGCCGGATAAGGGAGGGCATGCCGTTATGGCGGGGGATGATAACGTGCCTGCGGCGTCTATGGGACAGCCGGCAAACTGCCGTCACTCAATACCAGTTCGGGTCGCTGCGCAGCTGTTCCATCAGCATCTGCTGGATTTCCTCGTCGGGGTCGCCCAGCCAGCGCAGGCTGGCGTGTTCACTGGGTGCACGGTCTTCCGGCAGGCCATCCGGTACCTGCACGTAAAGCGCATAGGCATCGTCGTCTTCCCATTCGAAGGCGACATAGGCGCGCTGGCTGAAGCACCTGTGCGCTTCGCATATCTGGCCAACCAGGTAGCGATCGCTATCGGCCTCCACTGCCTGCATGGGTGTGGATAGGCCGCTGAGATTGATCAGCCAGTCCGGCAAGCGCTCTTCGTTCTTCACCAAGTCCTGCCAGGCTTCGCGATACTCGGCGTTGCTGGTCAGCAACTCGCCTGGATGGAAGCTGGCGTCGCGGTCGGCGGCCTGAGCCGCCAGGGCGCCGCCCATCAGCAGGGCGGCGGCAATGGCGTGAATCGACTGCATCTATGTCTCCCTAAAGACGCGGGCGGCGGCCCATGACGAACGAGACGATGAACAGCACCAGGAACACCACGAATAGAATCTTGGCGATACCTGCAGCGGTGCCGGCGATACCACCGAAGCCCAGTACAGCGGCGATGATGGCGATGATCAGGAAAGTAACTGCCCAGCTAAGCATGGTGTTTCTCCTCGATGTATCAGTGGGTAATGGCCCAGGCAGGCCAGGGGTCTTGCACGTTGCTCGGGACCAAAGGCTGGGGCGCAGCACCCGTGGGCAGCTCCAGCTCGGCGGTATTGCGGCTCGCGCACAGGGTCTGGCCAATCAGTACAACGCTGGCGAGCGTCAGGCTGAGCAGAAGCAGCAAGGTGGCCAACACCAGAGCAACTATCCACATGGCGATTCTCCTGTTGCGTTGGAGGCGGAGGGCTCGGGTTTGTGGCCTATCCGTCTCTTCCTTGTTCTACGTTGCAACCGGTGCGTGGCCGGTCACCCACTGGGAACATTGCAGCACCCGTGCCAGACTTTTTCTTTATATAAAATCCTTGAAAATCATTGGCTTACGTTTGCATGGTGGCATTAGGTGGCAGGCATACTGCCCGAACGAGGCTTGGCCGGTCGTGCGTTTTGCCCGACACCGCATGGGCTGTGGCGTTCTACTCCCTGCCAGAGTGGTCGCTCGCCGACTGCACAGTCGGTATACTCGTTGCGCCCGTGTGCCATGCGGGTTCCGCGCCCAGAACAACAACCGCGCCGCGAGTCTCGAGCCGATGAACGACTACGAACAGGAAGACCCGATTCCCCAGGGCGATCTCGCCCTGCAGATCACCGCGTTGCCGCGCGAGACCAATGGTTTCGGTGATATCTACGGTGGCTGGCTGGTATCGCAGATGGATCTCGCCGGCACCGCGATGGCGAGCAAGGTCGCGGGCGGCCGCGTGGCGACCGTGGCCATCGATCGCATGGCCTTTCTGGTGCCGGTATCGGTGGGTGCCCAGCTCTCGTTCTACACCCAGGCACTGGAGATCGGCCGCAGTTCGATTCAGATGATGGTCGAGGTGTGGAGCGACGACCCGCTGTCCAATGAGTGGCGCAAGGTCACCGAAGCGGTGTTCGTCTTCGTCGCCATCGACGGCAGTGGTCGCACTCGCCCGGTGCCGCCGCGTCGCGGCTGACGCTCACCCAGCGCAAACGCGAATTGCAGTAATGAAAACGCCGGCTAGAAGCCGGCGTTTTGTTTTGCCCTGAGCGATCAGCCGCGGATGTTGTAGATATCCTTCTCGTTGCTTTCCGCGTATTCGTACAGGCGCTTGAGGTAGGCCTTCTGGTGTTCCCACACCTTGCTCGCTGCCGGATCGGCCGCTGCGCTGGCATCGACCACCTCGGCAGCCACTTCCTTCAGGCGCGCCAGGACTTCGTCCGGCAGGCGGCGAACTTCCACGCCGTCGGCCTTGAGCTGTTCCATGGCCTCCATGTTCTTGGCGTTGTAATCGTCGAGCATGTCGCCGTTGACGTCGCGAGCGGCGGCGCGAACGATGGCTTGCAGATCTGCAGGCAGGGTTTCCCAGGCCTTGATGTTGACGTCCAGCTCGAACAGCACGCTCGGCTCCTGCCAGCCCGGGGTGTAGTAGTACTTGGCTGCTTTGTGCAGGCCGAGGGCCAGGTCGTTGTATGGGCCGATCCACTCGGTGGCGTCGATGGCGCCAGTCTGCATGGCGGTGAAGATTTCACCGGCCGGCATGTTGACCACGGTACCGCCCATCTTGGTCAGCACTTCGCCGCCCAGGCCCGGGGTGCGCATCTTCAGACCTTTGAAGTCGTCGACCGAGTTCATTTCCTTGTTGAACCAGCCGGCGGTCTGCACGCCAGTGTTGCCACAGGCCATCGGCAGCACGCCGAAGGGTTTGTAGACCTCTTCCCACAGCTGCTGACCACCACCACGGTGCAGCCAGGCGTTCATTTCCTGGGCATTGGGGCCGAATGGCGAGGCGCAGAAGAACTGCGCAGCCGGAACCTTGCCTTTCCAGTAGTACGGGGCGCCGTGACCCATCTCGGCGGTACCGCGGGAGACTGCATCGAACACTTCCAGTGCCGGTACCAGTTCACCTGCTGCGTACACCTTGACCTTCAGGCGGCCGTTACTCATTTCATCGACCAGCCTGGCGAAGGGCTCGGCCCCCACGCCGACGCCCGGGAAGTTCTTCGGCCAGGAGGTGACCATCTTCCAGTTGAAGGTCTGGGAACTCGAGCCCTCTTGGGGTGCTGCGGCGCTCTTGGCATCTTCTTTACAGCCAGCCAGTGCGGTTGCTGCAAGGCCTACGCCCGCTGCGGCGAGTATGTCGCGACGTTTCATGCAATGCTCCTTCTTGTTGTATTGGTCTTACCACGGGATCGCCGAAGGTAGACCGGGCGTGAATAACATAGGGGGTCGTGACCTACAAGCCTAGCTACTACGACTAAAGTTGTACGGGCATTGCTGCATTACCGGTAGCCTGCCTAGAATCGCCGGCCTGCGGCTCACAAGGACGCGGGCGGCGTGACGTGCAGCCAACCGGCTTACTGTCCTGTCTCCTACACTCATAACGATAAAGGACTCACTATGTCCGACAAGCCTTCATTCCCCCTCGCTCTTGCATATCTGATCGATGCGCTCAACAGCTGGTTCGGCAAGGCCTGCGCCTGGCTGACGGTATTTCTGGTGATCGGTACCGCCGTCGTCGTGGTGCTGCGTTACGGTTTTGGTATCGGCGCGACAGCCCTGCAGGAGGCAGTGCTTTACGCTCACGCATTGGTGTTCATGGGCGCAGCGGCCTGGGTGCTGCAGCGCAACGGCCACGTGCGTGTGGATATCTTCTACCAGAAGTTCAGCGGCCGGCGTCAGGCGCTGGTGGAAATTCTCGGTAACCTGCTGTTCCTGCTGCCGGTGGCGCTTTTTCTCGGCTGGGCCAGCTGGGATTACGTCAGCAACTCCTGGTCGACGTTCGAAGCCTCGAGCGAGTCTGGCGGCCTCAAGTTCGTCTATCTGCAGAAAAGCATCATCCTGGTACTGGTCATCAGCCTGGTACTGCAAGGTATTTCCAATCTGATCAAGGCGCTCTACGTCTTCAGCGGTCGCCTGCCGGCTCCGGAGGTGAAACATGGCTGAGTTGATGGCGATTCTGCTGTTCGTCAGTATTTGCGTGGCCTTGATGGCCGGCTTCCCGGTGGCGTTCACCCTGGCCGGCGTTTCCCTGCTGTTCGCCGCTATCGGCGTCGTCACGGGCACCTTCGATCCCGGATACCTCAGTGCCCTGCCGAACCGTCTGTTCGGCATCATGAACAACCAGACCATGCTCGCCGTGCCGCTGTTCGTGTTCATGGGCGTGATGCTGGAACGCTCACGGGTGGCCGAGGATCTGCTCGAGTCCATGTCGCGCCTGTTTGGCACCCTGCGTGGTGGTCTGGCCATTTCCGTGTGCGTGGTTGGCGCCCTGCTGGCGGCTTCCACCGGCATCGTTGGCGCTACCGTGGTGACCATGGGCCTGTTGGCGCTGCCGACCATGCTGCGTCGCGGCTATGATCCGGCCATTGCCACCGGCACGCTGGCTGCTACCGGCACCCTGGGTCAGATCATCCCGCCGTCCATCGTGCTGGTGCTGCTGGGTGACGTCATGTCCAGCGCCTATCAGCAGGCGCAACTGAAGATGGGCATCTTCTCGCCGAAGACCGTGTCGGTGGGCGACCTGTTCGTCGGTGCGCTGTTGCCCGGCTTGCTGCTGGTCGGCCTGTACATCCTCTACATCATCGCAGTCGCCATCCTCCAGCCGAAGAAACTGCCGGCGCTGCCGCAGGAGGAGCTGGGTCCGATCGAGTGGGGCAAGCTGATCAAGGCGCTGGTGCCGCCGCTGATCCTGATCGGCGCGGTGCTAGGTTCGATCCTCGCCGGCTACGCCACGCCGACCGAGGCTGCTGCATTGGGCGCCGTCGGCGCCATGCTGCTGGCGTTGAGCAAGAACAAGCTGAACTTCGCCCAGCTCAAGGAAGTGGCCTACGGTACCACCAGCATCAGCGCCATGGTCTTCATGATCCTGATCGGTGCTTCGCTGTTCTCCCTGGTGTTCCGTGGCTTCGGTGGCGAGGCGCTGATCGAGGATGTGTTCGCCCAGCTGCCTGGCGGCGTGCTCGGCGCGTTCTTCCTGGTGATGGTGGTGATCTTCCTGCTCGGCTTCATTCTCGACTTCATCGAGATCACCTTCGTGGTGGTGCCGATCGTCGGGCCGGTGCTGCTGGCCATGGGGCTCGACCCGATCTGGCTGGGCGTGATGATCGCGCTGAACCTGCAGACCTCCTTCCTTACCCCGCCGTTCGGCTTCGCGCTGTTCTATCTGCGCGGGGTCACGCCGAAATCGGTAGCCACCAGCACCATCTACAAGGGTGTGCTGCCGTTCATCCTCATCCAGATCATGCTGCTGGTAATCGCCTATATGTTCCCGGGGCTGATCACCTGGCTGCCGGAACAGGTCTACGGCAAGTAAGCGTCGCTGGCTTGATCGAGCAAAACGCCCGTCTTCGTGATGGGCGTTTTGCTTTTTGTGTTGTCACACTATCCATCATCTATCTCAGCGAGAGGTCGTCATGAGCACTGCCCAAGTCGAACGCGTGGAACTGGATCAACTGACCTGCTGGCGCATCCGTGCCGCCGGCAGCGAATTGCTGGTGGCTCAGCAGGGCGCGCAGATTCTCAGTTACCAGCAGGGCGAGCAGCCGCCGCTGATCTGGCTAAGCCCGGACGCGGCCTACCGGCGTGGCCAAAGCGTGCGTGGTGGTGTGCCGGTCTGCTGGCCCTGGTTCGGTGACCTGCGCCGCAATCCGCAGGCCGTGCAGGCCCACTATCATGAGGAGCAGGCGCCGGCCCATGGCCTGGTGCGCGCGCTGGACTGGGAGTTGCTGGGCATCGACGAGGACGACCACGCCGTCACCCTGCGCTTCGCCTACGACACGCGCAATCAGCCGCTGGAGGGTTGGCCCAGGGATGCCAGCCTGACCTTCGTCGTGCGCCTGGCGCAGGACCTCAGCATGAGCCTGGAGACCCATAATCGCGGTGACACGCCGCTGACCCTGAGCCAGGCGCTGCACAGCTATTTCGCCGTCAGCGACGTGCGCCAGGTCCACGTGGAGGGGCTGCAGGGCTGTCGCTACATCGACACCCTGCAGGACTGGCAGGAGCTGCGTCAGCAGAGCGAACTGGGGTTCGGCTCCGAGACGGATCGCATCTACCTCGATACCCCCGCGCGGCTGAGCATCGTCGACCCGGGTTGGGGGCGGCGCATCCATCTGGATGCACGCGGCTCACGTTCGGCCGTGCTGTGGAATCCCTGGATCGACAAGGCCAAGCGCCTCTCGCAATTTCCCGATGACGCCTGGCAGGACATGCTCTGCATCGAGACGGCCAACCTGCTGGAAGATGTCGTGCAGGTGAAACCTGATGAAAGGCATCGGCTGGAGCTGCGACTGTCCAGTGAGTCGCTGGCCGGTTAGTGCGGCCTCTGCTGTTCCAGCGCCTGGCGAAGAAGCTCGGCGCTGGTGAAGGTCTGTTGCTGAACCAGCCGCCCATCCTTTAGCTGCAACCACAGCACCTCGCCCTCGCCAGCCGGATAGCGCGGGGCGATGCGCGCATCGCGGTCGAGGAGGATGCGGTAGCTGTAATCGCGCATCTTGGGCAGGGCGAAGAGGCTGGCGATGACCTTGGGCATGCGGCTGATATCGGCGAGGAAGACCGCCTGGCGTTGCTCCAGATAGCCCTTGGCTTTGCCTTCCAGGGCGGCGTTGACCAGCTTGGCGCCATCCATGTCGCGCGCCACCAGCAGCACGCGGGCCTGATCGTTGAGGGTGTAGGGGGCGTCATGCTGATCCAGCAGTGTCCAGGGCGCCAGGCGTTCGCCGGGCTCCAGAGCCAGCGCAGCGTTGGACAGCAGGCCCAGCAGCAGGAACGTGACGATCTTCATCTACGGCGGCTCAATAAAGATCTTCGTCGGTTACCAGGCGCACTTCGCCCGCTTCCATGGCATAGGCGGCGTCTGCCAGGTCATTGCTGACCTTCTCCACCTTCAGTTCGCCGCTGACCCACAGTGGGGCGTAGATGTCGTCGAGCGGGATGCCCTTGGGATAGCGCACCAGCACCAACTGGTTGGGCGGCGGCGGCGGGACGTGGATGCAGGCGCCCGGGTAGGGCACCAGGAAGAACAGGGTGCTGTTGCCTTTCTCGTCGTTCTCCAGCGGCACCGGGTAGCCGCCCAGACGAATGGCCTGGCCATCGAGTTCGGGCACGGTCTTGGTGGAATACATCACGGCCGGCAGGTCCTGGTCCTGCTGGCGCAGGCCGCCTTCGCTGTAGAAGGTGCTGTCGCCCTCCGGGCTGTCGTGGCTGATCTCGGGCATCTCCTCGAGGGCCTTGCGGTCTTCGGGCGGCATCAGATCGAGCCAGTCGGTTTCCGGCAGTTCGGCGTGAGCCAGGCCGGTACAAAGCAGCAGGGCGAGCAGCAGGTGGCGCATGGGGTATGGCATCTCGTGGCAGCGGTAAGCGAGAGCCGGCAAGGACTGGGTGTCCTCCGGCTCCTACAGAAGGGCAGTCAGCTCTTCTTGATCGCGCCGTAGATTACCAGCAGAACGATGGCGCCGATCACTGCGCCGATAAAACCGGCAGCCTGTCCGGCTTCGTAGATGCCCAGCGCCTGGCCGCCATAGGTGGCGGCGATGGAACCGCCGATGCCGAGCAGGATGGTCATGATCCAGCCCATGCTGTCATCGCCGGGTTTGAGAAAACGTGCGATCAGCCCGACGATCAGGCCGATGAAAATGGTACCGATAATGCCCATTGGCGTGTCTCCTTGATGAGTACCGCTTGTGCGGCAGACCCAGCTTGGGACAGGTAAATGGGGCTGTCAGTTCGCTTCGTCTGGCGGCAGAACGCCATAACGACGGTAGATCAGGGCGACTTCGCCCTCCTCACGCATGCGCTCGAGCTCAGCGCCCAGGCGGTCGTAGAGCTCGCGCCGGTCGCTCTGGTAGCGTTTCATCGAGGCGCCGAAGTGGTTGCCCAGTACCTGCTGGTGCGCGTAGTGCGCGTAGCTGTAGTCGCGAAAATCCATCGCCTCGAACTGCGCCTCCATGGGGATGCGATCGAGCACGGCAATGGTGTCGAGGCGCCCGGCCCGGAACATCGCGGCCAACTGCGCATCGTCGCTGGCATAGGCGCGGTTCAGCAGGCCATCACTGTCGAAGGGGGCGAAATAGACGGTACCGCGTTTGACCCCCAGAGACAGGTCGTACAGATCCTCGTAGCGGCTCAGCCTGGTCTCTTCCCCCGGGCGCACGACGAAGCGAACGTTCAGTTGCTGGTTGCCGATGCTGGGCAGGAAATGGATGTACTCGCGGCGTTGCTGAGTGAGCAGCACACGCGGCACCAGGTCGACTCGCCCGGAGCGCAGGTCGTCGAGACTGCGCAGGAACGGCGCTTCACGCCACTGCAGGTCTACCCCGACGCGGTGTGCGGCGGTTTCCAGCACGCTGATCAGGGGGCCGCTGGGCAGCCCGTCGACGGCACGCATCTCCGGCGGCCGTTCGCGAAAATCGACGCGCAGCACGTCTTCCGCACCAACGCAGGTCAATGCGAAGAGCAGAGGCAGTAAGGAAAGAAGATGTCTCATGGAGGGGGCTCTTGAACGACCACCGTCGTTCAAGAGCTTAGCTGCGATTCGCCCTTTCAGCTTTTACCGATCAGCGCCTGAACCGCTGCGATGCCGGCATTCAGGCTGGCGCGATCAGCACTGCGCAGGGTGGCATGACCGACCTTGCGCCCGGCCTTGAAGGCCTTGCCGTAGTGGTGCAGGTGGCAGTCGGCGACGCTGATCACCTTGTCTACCGGCGGCACTTCGCCAATGAAGTTGAGCATGGCGCTTTCGCCCCGTTTGGCGGTGGAGCCCAGCGGCAGGCCGGCGACGGCGCGCAGGTGGTTCTCGAACTGGCTGCACTCGGCGCCTTCGATGGTCCAGTGCCCGGAGTTGTGCACGCGCGGGGCGATCTCGTTGGCCTTGAGGCCGCCGTCCACCTCGAAGAACTCGAAGGCCAGCACGCCGACGTAGTCGAGCTTGTCCAGCACGCGGCCGACATAGTCCTCGGCCAGCGCTTGCAGCGGGTGATCGGTGCTGGCGATGGACAGGGCGAGGATGCCGCTGTCGTGGGTGTTGTGCACCAGCGGGTAGAAGCGCGTTTCGCCATCGCGGGCGCGCACGGCGATCAGCGATACCTCGCCAGTGAAGGGCACGAAACCTTCGAGGATGCACGGCACGCTGCCCAGTTCGGCGAAGGCGCCGGTCACGTCTTCAGGCTTGCGCAGGACTTTCTGGCCCTTGCCGTCATAGCCCAGGGTGCGGGTCTTCATCACTGCCGGCAGGCCGATGCTGGCCACGGCGGCGTCGAGGTCAGCCTGCGACTGGATGTCGGCGAACTCCGGGGTGGGAATGCCCAGTTCGCGGAACATGGACTTCTCGAACCAGCGGTCGCGGGCGACGCGCAGCGCCTCTGCACCCGGATAGACCGGCACGAACTGCGAGAGGAAGGCCACGGTCTCGGCCGGCACGCTCTCGAATTCGAAGGTGACCAGATCGACCTCGTCGGCCAGCTGGCGCAGGTGGTCCTGATCGCCGTAGTCGGCGCGGATATGCTCGCCGAGCGTCTGGGCACAGGCGTCCGGCGCCGGGTCGAGGAAGGCGAAGTTCATGCCCAGCGGGGTGCCCGCCAGGGCCATCATGCGGCCCAGCTGGCCGCCACCGATCACGCCGATCTTCATTACTGCGCCCTCGGGTCCGGATTTTCCAGCACGGTGTTGGTCTGCTCGTCGCGGAACTGCTTCAGCGCCGCGTGGAACTGCGGGTGCTGATGACCGAGGATGCTGGCGGCCAGCAGCGCGGCGTTGACCGCACCGGCCTTGCCAATGGCCAGGGTGGCGACCGGAATGCCGGCTGGCATCTGCACGATCGACAGCAGCGAGTCGACGCCCGAGAGCATGGACGACTGTACCGGTACGCCGAGCACCGGCAGGTGGGTCTTGGCCGCGCACATGCCCGGCAGGTGAGCGGCGCCACCGGCACCGGCGATGATCACCTGAATGCCGCGTGCTTCAGCCTCTTCGGCGTACTGGAACAGCAGGTCCGGGGTGCGGTGGGCAGAGACCACCTTGACCTCGTGGGGAATGCCCAGCTTGTCCAGCATCTCGGCGGTGTGGCTAAGGGTGGACCAATCGGACTTGGAGCCCATGATCACGCCAACCAGTGCGCTCATCGTCGTGCCTCTTCTCTCGGGCGCCTCGCGGCGCGTCAAAAACCAACAAGCCACGCGGGCGGGCCAGCGTGGCTTGTCATGATTCGTTGGCCGGGTGCTGCCGGCCGAAGGCCGCGCAGTATAACGCAAAGCCACTGCTGGCGGGCAGTGGCGATGACCGTTTGTCATGCAAGGTGTGGCAGAGGGGAAAACCGCCTAAATCTTGTTCTGGAGCAATGCCGGGGTGGGCTGCGCGCGCATACTGGCCAGACACTCGCATGCAAGAGGAACCGCGCATGAACCAGACCATGAAAGCCGCAGTCGTCCACGCCTTCGGTGAGCCGCTGCGTATCGAGGAGGTGAAAACCCCGCTGCCTGGCCCCGGGCAGATTCTGGTGAAGATCGAGGCGTCCGGCGTCTGCCACACCGACCTGCACGCGGCCGAGGGCGACTGGCCGGTGAAGCCGAGCCTGCCGTTCATTCCCGGCCACGAGGGCGTCGGCTACGTGGCGGCGGTCGGCAGCGGCGTGACCCGGGTCAAGGAGGGCGACCGCGTCGGCGTGCCCTGGCTGTACACCGCCTGCGGCTGCTGCGAACACTGCCTGACCGGCTGGGAAACCCTCTGCGAGGGTCAGCAGAACACCGGCTATTCGATCAACGGTGGTTATGCCGAGTACGTGCTCGCCGACCCCAACTACGTCGGCATCCTGCCGAAGGGCGTCGACTTCCTGGAGATCGCGCCGATCCTTTGCGCCGGCGTGACGGTGTACAAGGGCCTCAAGGAAACCAGGGCACGTCCCGGCCAGTGGGTCGCGATTTCCGGCATCGGCGGCCTCGGCCACGTTGCCGTGCAGTATGCCCGTGCCATGGGGCTGCACGTCATCGCGGTGGACGTCGACGACGCCAAGCTGGAACTGGCACGCAAGCTCGGCGCCAGCCTGACCATCAACGCGCGCAAGGAAAACCCCGTCGAGGTGGTGCAGCGCGATATCGGCGGCGCCCATGGCGTGCTGGTCACCGCGGTGTCCAACGCCGCCTTCGGCCAGGCCATCGGCATGGCGCGCCGGCGCGGTACCGTAGCCCTGGTCGGCCTGCCGCCGGGTGACTTCCCCACGCCGATCTTCGATGTGGTGCTCAAGGCCATCACGATCACCGGCTCCATCGTCGGTACTCGCGCCGATCTTCAGGAAGCGCTGGATTTCGCCGGCGAAGGCCTGGTCAAGGCCACGGTGCACAGCGACAAGCTCGACAACATCAACGGCATCTTCGATCAGATGCGCGGTGGGCAGATCGAGGGGCGGGTCGTGCTGCAGTTCTGATTCGAGCAAGGCCACGCAGTGGCGACTTTCCTACAGAACGGACGCGTACGGGCGCACAGATCGCTGCCAGATGGCTGGCTATACTGTGCGCTCATCATCCGAACAAGGACGTGTCGTCATGAAACAGTACGTTTCGCTAGTAGCCCTCTCCCTGCTTTCCCTTCAAGCCGCAGCGCTGGATCTGGCCAAGCACCCGCAGGTATTCGACGCCGGCCAGGGCGTCAGCCTGGCGCTGGCCCCGTCTGCCGATGGCAAGCAGGCGCTGGTGCAGGTTCGCGGCATCAATCACCCGCTCGACGAGGTGGTGTTTCTCACCGATGTCCGTGAGCTGGGCAACGAGCAGCGCGACTACGGCATCCGCCTCGATGGTCGCGACTACAACCTGCTGAACAAGCGCCGCGCCTGGAGCGGCGAGAGCTACCAGCTCAACCTGCCGAACACCCAGGGGTTCGAGCTCAGCTACAACGAGGACAAGACCAAGGCGCTGAAGCCCAAGGACCTCCTGGCGATTTATCAGAAGCAGGAGAAGGACGGCTTGCAGGCACGCCTCGCCGCCTTCGACCGCAAGCAGCGCGTTGCCGATTACAGCGCGCGCCTGCAGGAGATCGACGGCGAAGCCTCCAAGGCCTGCGCCACCCCGCTGAGCACCAAGGTCGATTGGAGCGCGATTTCCGACGAGCAATTGATCGGCGTCAGCGTGCCGAGCTTCTGCGGTGAAGTGGTCAGCCAGATGGCCAACCTGTGTGGCAAGGATGAGCGCTACAAGGCTGAGGCCAAGACCCTCAAAGGCGTCGACTGCCGCTTCGGCGAGCACATGAAGTTGCGCGAGCAGGACGGGCAACTGCAGTTCACCACCCTCAAGGACGAACCGAATCAGGGCGACTTCATCAACGCCATCCTGCGTAATCGCTGATCCTCTCGGGCGGGCTGCGGCCCGCCGTCTCGCGGCATAGTTCTTGCGTTCCTTTGCGTAACCGCGCATACGGAACGCATCATGCCGCACGCCCCGCTGACCACCTTGCATGTGGTTTCCCTGATCCTGCAATGCTTCGCCGAGCAGCCCGAGCTGCGCCCGCAATTACTGGCCGGGAGCGGCATTGGTGCGGCCGATCTGGACAGTGCCGATGCGCGCATCACCCGGGTGCAGGAGCAGCAGGTCTGCGCCAATGCCCTGGCCTTGCGCGCCGACATGGGCCTGGAACTGGGGCGCAGCCTGCATGTTTCCTCCTATGGGCTGCTTGGTTACGCCGCGCTCTCGGCTGCCACCTTTGGTGACGCCTGGCGCCTGCTGTTGCAGTACCCGGCATTGCTTGGCACCTATTTTCGCCTCGACCTGCAGGTGGAGGGCGAACTGGCCTGGATCTGCGCCAGCGGTTATCGCGATGCCGAGGCGCTGGAAGTGTTCAACGTGGAGATGTGCCTGGCCTCGCTGAAGCTGATCGGCGACGAACTGTTGCGCCAGCCGCTGCCGCTGGAGGGTGCCGAGTTCACCTATGTCCAGCCGCGCTATGTGAAGCGCTACGCAAGGAGTTTTCCTTGCCCGCTGCATTTCCAGGCGCAGCGCAATGCCTTCGCCTTTCCCGCCGCACTGCTGGAGCGCCGCCTGCCGCTGGCCGATAGCGTCACTCATGGCGACATGGTGGAACGCTGCCGCCGCCTGAATGCCGAGTTCAGCAGCCGGCAGGCTTGGCTGGAACGGGTGCGCCAGTTGCTCGCCGCGCAACTGGCCGAGCCTCCGGGCCTGGAAAATCTGGCGCAGCAGATGCACTGCTCGCCACGCACCCTGCGTCGCCACCTGCAGGAGCTGGGCACCAGCTACCAGGGCCTGCTCGACGAGCTGCGTTTCGAGCGGGCCAAGACCCTGCTCAGCGAGGAGCAATGGCCGGTGTACCGCATCGCCGAGGTGCTCGGCTTCAGCGAGACCGCCAGCTTTCGCCACGCCTTCCAGCGTTGGAGCGGCGTGCCTCCGAGCCGCTTTCGCGCCTGAGACGAGCGATGGCATTCGCGGCTGAAGCCGCTCCTACAAGAGCGGCAACTCACACCCCCGTGGGAGCGGCTTCAGCCGCGATAAAAGCTCGCCGCTGAAGCGCCTCCCACAGGCATCGCTCATTCATCCGCCTGCACGTTGCGATACATCTGCAGACGCGCCGCTTCATGCAAACCGCGACTCAGTGCCAGCAGGCGCTGGAATTCATCCGGGTGACGCTCGGCGACATTGTCGCGTGGCGTTGGCGAGCGCAGATCGTGCAGGGTCGGTGAGCTGCCGTCGTGCTGCATCTGCACGAGAAAATCGCGCGTCACCGCGCCGATCACCGGGAAGGTGCCTTCCTGCAGCACCAGCGGCACTACGCGTTCGCCTTCCGGCGCAGGCAGCTGCAGGTCGCGACCTAGGCCGCCGTTCTCAAAGGGCACGCCGACCATCCCGGCAACGGTCGGTAGCAGATCGGCCAGGCCCACGGCTTCGTCGAACTCACGCGGCGCCAGCCATTTCGGGGCGTGAATCAGCAGCGGCACGTTGTTGCTCTCCAGCCCCAGTTGCTCGAAGGCCGGCGCCATGTGCGGGATCTGGCTGATACGGGTGTTGTGGTCGCCGAAGAAGACGAAAATCGTGTCGTCGTAGAAGCCCTGCTCCTTGGCCAGCTCCATCAGGCGGCCGATATTGAAGTCCAGCAGGCGCACGGCGTTGTATTGCTCCAGGCTGCGCGAGCCGGCCTGCTGCACCTGTTCCAGCGGCAGGTCGAGCGGCTCGAAGCCGTCGTTTTCCTTGGGAATGGTGAAGGGGCGGTGGTTGCCGGAAGTCTGCAGGTAGGCGAAGAAGGGTTGGTCCTTGGGCAGGGCGCCGAGGATGCGCGAACTCTCCTTGAAGAAATCCAGGTCGGAGATGCCCCACACATCCACCTGCGGAGATTGCCAATGGCGCTCTTCATAGAGCTGCACGCCGTCGATGCTCTGGCGGATCAGCGCGTTGATGTTGGCCCAGCCGGCGTTGCCGCCGATCATGTAGAACTTCTCATAGCCCGGCAGTGCGTTGATCAGCGTGCGCTGGCGGGCGATCAGCGGGTTGCGCGTGGCCGTCTCCTGGCGCGACACGTCGGGAATGCCGGTGATGCTCGCCCACACCGTCTTGGCGGTGCCGGTCACCGGCACGTAGAAGTGGCGGAAGAACCAGCTTTGCTGGGCCAGGCGGTCGAGATTCGGCGTCGGGTTCAGCGGGTTGCCGTAAGCGCCGACGGCGCTGGTGCCGAGGGATTCGAGCATGACGAAAATCACATTCGGTTGGCGCTCTGTGGCAATGCGGTGGGGCTGTACAGGCTGGTGGCGGAAGAAGTTCAGGCTCTGCGCATCGCGCTCGCTGACGCCCAGGTAATCGGCCACCACCTCGTAGTGCTCGCGCGTGGCCGCTTCGTCGAAGGCGCTGGGGGCGAGCGTGAGGGTGTCGAACAGAAACAGCGCCGGATTGATCCCGAGCGCGCCAATCTGACTGTTGCCACTGTAGAAGGCATCGCTCCAGCGCAGCGGTACCGGGTTCTCCAGGTTAAGCGCGCTGGCGCGACCGAGCAGACCGAAGAACACCAGCATGCCGACCACTGCCGCACCGCCGATTGCCGGCAACACGCCGACTCGTTGTGCTTGCGGGCGATCCAGGGTAGCGCGCTCCAGGCGCAGCAGCGCCCAGGCCCACAGCGCCACACCGCTCAGCCAGGCCAGGGTTATCCACAGCACCGGGTAGGTCTGCCAGAGCATGCCGGCTGAAATCTGCGCATCGCCGGCAAAGCGCAGCACCGTGGCGTTGAGGCGCACGCCCAGGTAGGCGTAGTGGCCGAAGTCGAGGATATACAGCAGGCCCAGCGCTGCCACGGCCAGCAGCAGGTAGCCACGCAGCAGCCAGCGCACCGCCAGCAGGATGCCGACCGGTAGCATCAGCAGCAGGGCCAGGCGCAGGTCGAAGCGCAGGCCGATGCCGAGGGTGTGCAGTACGTCCGGGTCGCTGATGTTATCGACAGCGGAAAATCCCAGCAGAAACAGCCCGCGCAAGGCGGCGAAGAGTACGAACAGCAGCGCCGTGAGGCCTGCCAGGTAATGCAGGCGGCGGGATTTCAGCCAGCTCATGCGAGTTTCCTTGTCGGTCGGGCCAGCAGCCAGCGCACAGCGGCGCTCAGCAGCGCGCCCAGGCTATAGAGGGCCAGGTAGGGGTCGATCAGGTAGTCCCAGTAGTTTTCCGAAGCGCCCAGGCGCAGGGCGAAGGCCAGGGTCGCCAGCGCCAGTGCCAGGGCGCCGAGCCAGCTGCGCTGGACGATCAGCACCGCGCACAGCAGGCCCAGCACCAATAGCATCGGTCGCGGCTCGAAGCCGAGCTGATACGGGTCGGCATAACTCAGGCCCAGTGCCGCCGGATAGAGCAACACGGCCAGGCCGGCGAACAGTGCCAGGCTGGCCAGGCGATCCCGTGCGCTGGCAGGCGCCAGGCCGAATCGGCTCAGGGTCGCCCAGCCCAGTAGCACCAGGCTGGCCACCGACAGATCGCCGATATAGGTGCGCAACTGCAGCGCCAGGCTGATGCCCTGCACCGGCAAAAGGCTGAGCAGCAGGCAGCCTGTCAGCAGGGTGCCGCGCTGCATCGCATTGCGCGCCAAGCGCGCGAAGATCAGGAAGACGAGCAGAGTGAAGGCCAGGTGCGGCAGCCAGAAGTCAGTCATGCGGGCGGCGCTCCGACAGCCAGGCCTCGTTGAAGCTCAGGTGTTTGATGAACATATCGTTCCACGAATACACCAGGTGGTAGGTACCCGCGCGGTCACGGGTGAAGTAGGGGTATTCGTAGTCGAAGGTGCAGCCGTCGGCGCTGCACATGCGCGCGCTTACCCGTTCCAGGAACTGTGGCTGCTGCTCCGGCTTGCCGCCGCTGGCGCGGAATTTCTCGCTGACCACGGTCGGAAATTCGTCGTGTGGGATGGGCTCGCCCCAGGGGTTGGGGCTTTCGTCGAGCTCACCGAGGGTGCGCCAGTTGTCCAGATTGGCGTCGGTGGCATAAAGCGTCAGGCGAAAGCGCCCGTCTTCGAGGTCGTTCATCGCCACCAGCAAGTTGCCGTCGGGGCGACCGACCGCCGCCAGGGACGAATTGGGGTTGCTCGGTTCCACCGGCTGCGGATGGCTCCAGCTACGCCCGGCATCCTCGCTGTAGCTAGCCAATACGCGGTGATGCTCCTCGCCGGCATAGCGCAGCAGGGCCACGGCGCGGCGTTCGCCCAGCGCCACCACGGTCGGTTGCAGGGAATCACGCCCTTTGCCGATGCGGTACTTGCCCAGCACTTCGCCGTTCGCGCTCAGGTGCAGGTACTCGGGAAACTTGCCGAGAAACTCGTGGTACACCGGCAGGCCGATGCTGCCATCTGCGTGGAATACCGGCGTGGCGCGCACCAGGGTGCTGATATTGAGAAAGGGACTGGTGACCAGTTGCCTGGGTGCCGACCAGGTTTCGCCGAGGTCGTCGGAAACCATGGCGTTGACTGCGCTGCCGGCCCAGCCGCCAATCGACACCGAGACGTAGAACAGCCACAGGCGGTTGTCCGGCGCCAGGCTGATCACCGGGTTGCCCAGCTTGCGGATGTGCTTGCCGACCGCGCGCTGGGTGTCTTCACGGCTGGCCAGCACGCGCTCGGCGCTCCACTGGCCGCTGGCGGCATCGAAGCGTGCGGCGCGGATCTGCACGTCGGCGGCGCCTTCGCGGCTGCCTGCGAACCAGGCGGCCATCAGGTCGCCGCCGGGCAGGCCGGTGATCGAGGCGGAATGGACGAAGTCCTCCAGGTCGGAGGAGGCGAAGTGTGCGGCCATGGTCGGCTGCTCGGCAGAGGGCGCTGGCGCCTGGCTGGCGAAGGGCGCCAGTGCATGCGGGGCAGCGCCGAGCCAGGCGCAGGCGAACACCGTGGCAGCGCCCAGCAGCAGGGCGCAGGTCTTGAAGGTTGAGGTCATGTTTGGTGGTTCAGGGATGTCTGGGCGAGGCCAGGTGCGAGCTGGCGACTTCTTCTACCGGGCGGGCGTCGACCGGGTCGTAGTAGATCTCCAGCTTGCGGCCGTTGGCATCGAAGCCATAGATCTCGTAGCAGTTACCGGGGGTGATGCGGAATTTGGTGATCTGCACGCCCTGGCGCTTCATCTGCTCGCGAAACTGCGACTCCGGCATCCAGGCACTGCGGTCTTGCCGAGCGCAGTCGGTATCAGCGAGTGCGGCGCCGGATAGCGCAAGCAGTGCGAGCATCGTCAGGGCGCGAACGGGTTGGCGGGCCGGTGTCGACATGCTCGGCATCCTTTGGCGTGGCGAATGGAACGGGGCTCGGCCCCAGGCAGGTCGCCACCTTCGGCCGACAGGCTTAAGGAAAGCTTAAGCATCACGGGTTGTTACATTTGCCTGCTGTGGATAGCTCGGGGTTTTTGGCCATTTCGATCCCCTTTTGGCCATTGTCAGCGTTCTCGATTCGCTGCCAGCAGGCGAACAATGCAGGCACAACAACGAGCCTGGAGCGCTTTGCATGCTCACCTACTACAGCGACGACCACCACCTGCACCATGGCAAATGCGAGCTGATCGACGGGCAACTGATGCCCTGCTTCGAGAAACCGCAGCGCGCCGACCACATCCTCGCCCGCGTCAAGCAGCGCCAGATCGGCGACGTTCGCGCACCCAAGGATTTCGGCCTGGCGCCCATCGAACGTATCCACAGCAAGGCCTACCTGGAATTCTTCGAGGGCGCCTGGGCGCGCTGGCAGGAGCAGGGCGGCAAGGGTGACCTGCTGCCGTTCACCTGGCCGGCGCGCACGCTGCGGCGGATGATCCCCAATGACCTGCACGGCCAGCTTGGCTACTACAGTTTTGACGGCGGTGCGCCAATCACCGCTGGCACCTGGCAGGCCGCCTACAGCGCCGCACAGGTGGCGCTCAGCGCCCAGCAGGAGATCGCCAATGGCGCACACAGCGCCTTCGCCCTGTGCCGTCCGCCAGGCCACCACGCCGCTGGCGACGTGATGGGCGGTTACTGCTACCTGAACAACGCCGCCATCGCCGCTCAGGCCTTCCTCGATCAGGGCCGCAAGAAAGTCGCCATTCTCGATGTCGACTACCACCACGGCAACGGCACCCAGGACATCTTCTACCAGCGCAGCGACGTGCTGTTCGCCTCGATTCACGGCGACCCGGCCGAGGAATTTCCGTTCTTCCTCGGCTACGCCGACGAACTGGGCGAGGGTGCCGGCGAGGGCTACAACTTCAACTACCCGTTGCCCATGGGCAGCTCCTGGGACACCTGGAACGCCGCGCTGGAGCAGGCCTGCCAGCGCATCGCCGAATACGGCGCCGAGGTGCTGGTGGTGTCGCTGGGCGTGGACACCTACATGGAAGACCCGATTTCGCAGTTCAAACTCGACAGCCCGGACTACCTGGCCATGGGCCGGCGCATCGCCGCACTGGGCCTGCCGACGCTGTTCATCATGGAAGGCGGCTACGCGGTGGAGGCCATCGGCGTCAACGCGGTCAACGTGCTGGAAGGCTTCGAGGGCGCGTAGCGCGTAGGGTGGACGACGCTTTTTTCGTCCACCCTAAAAAAGACCAATAACGACACTTCAGGGGTGAGAAACGATGAAAGCCATCAAACAGATGCTCGGCGCCGCCCTGTGCGGCGCCACTCTGCTCAGCGGCGTAGCGCAGGCCAAGGAACTGCGCGTATACAACTGGGCCGACTACATCCTTCCGGAGGTGCCCAAGGACTTCCAGAAGGAGTCCGGCATCCAGATCACCTGGGACACCTTCGAGACCAACGAGGCGCTGGAGGCCAAGCTGCTTACCGGCAACTCCGGCTATGACCTGGTGATCCCGTCCAACCAGTTCCTCGAAACCCAGATCAGGGCCGGCGTGTTCGCCCCGCTGGACAAATCCAAGCTGCCCAACTGGAAGAACCTCGACCCGGTACTGCTCGGCCTGCTGGAAAAGAACGACCCGGGCAACCAGTACGGCGTGCCCTACATGTACGGCACCGTGCTGATCGGTTACAACCCGGACAAGGTCAAGGCCGCGCTTGGCGACGATGCTCCGGTGAATAGCTGGGACCTGGTGTTCAAACCCGAGTACATGGAAAAGCTGAAATCCTGCGGCGTGGCCATGCTCGACTCGCCCACCGAGATCATCCCCATCGCCCTGCACTACCTGGGCCTGGACCCCAACAGCGCCAATCCGGCCGACTACGAGAGGGTCACCGAACTGCTGCTGAAAGTGCGCCCCTACGTGGCCTACTTTCATTCGGCCAAGTACATGACCGACATCGCTAACGGCGACATCTGCGTGGCCATCGGTTACTCCGGCAGCTTCTACCAGTTCGCCAACCGCGCCAAGGAAGCCGGCAACGGCGTGACGATCAACTGGCGCCTGCCCAAGGAAGGCGCGCCGATCTGGTTCGACACCTGGGCCATCCCCAAGAGTGCGAAGAACGCCGACGAAGCCCACGCCTTCATCAACCACCTGCTCGAACCCAAGGTCATCGCGCCGATCAGCGATTTCCTCGGCTACCCCAACCCCAACGTACCGGGCATGGAACTGGTGGGCGCGGAGATCGCCGACGATGCCGATCTGACGCCGACGCCGGAGCTGCAGAAGTCGCTCTACGTGGTGCAGCCGCTGCCGCAGAAGATCGAGCGGGTGCGCACCCGCGCCTGGACGTCGATCAAGTCGGGCAAGTGATTCGTCACTAACGGCTCGCGGCTGAAGCCGCTCCTACAGACCCAGCACGAATCTGTAGGAGCGGCTTCAGCCGCGATGATATAGGCGGCACAACGTGCTGCACCGGAAATCGGCTACTTGCAACTGGCTGCGGACGACAAAATGGCCAGGGAGACAACGCCTACAACAGGCCGGATATACGAATGCAGCGCGCTGACGACGGGATCGAAAAGCTATTGCTCACTACTTTGATTTGTCGTGCAGCCACTTAATAAAACGATTATTTTAAAAAATAAAATTCTGACCATTATTGTCTTCTAGAGATTAGCTAACATTCGATTATGAGGTGGCCTCAGCTCGTTCCAGTAATCACAGAGAACGGTTTGAACCTGTTGATATAGCACGTAGCGTTGCGGCAAGTATGGATACCACGGAGGGTCGCATTTTGGGTGATTTCAATTTTGCTGGTAGACGACTTAGCCAATGCCGATTTGGACCTAGGCCCGCCTCGCGTAGCATTGATAAACGACGAGTTGTTGGCAGGGGATTGAGAGACAAGACTCTGATGCACTCAGAAATTTGCTCGGAAGAAGAGAATTGCAATACCACACCCTGTATCTGAACGCATATGATTGCAAAGCCCTTGTGAGGTATGGCTTTAGGCGCCTCAGGTAAAAAATTATTGGAATTGAACCATGGCTCGCCGTCTTGCTCAATGTGTACCCAAAAAGCAAGTGGTGTATTCCGCCACGAGTCAGTGTATTCAATCCAATACTCAGGAGCTGACATAAGAGTCCTGGAATTTTATTTGGAGGCGGTTTTTAGCTTGCTTCAGCGAGCGAAAAAATGCCCGACCCACTACTTAAAAACTCAAGCTCCGGAAGCCAGCCCGGTTATTACCATAGCAAAAACAAGCCACGCTACAAAGGCACCAGCCCCTGCCAGTAAGCTCTGAGCTATTTTAGCCTTAAGGGATAATTCAGACCTATACAAGGACAGATTGAAGTAATAAGCAGCAACGCCAAGAACGCCGCCTATCGCACCACCAATGAAAATCAAAAATATCGGCCAGCCACATATTAGGTGTGCTTTAAGCGGTAATTTTTTCTTCTGTTCGGAGTCATTCATCAATAATTATTCTCTTGCATTTGGTTAGGTGTGAATTTAGCTCGGCCAGATAGCGATTTGAGCGGTTTGAACTAGCTTTTCGGAGTTCCCACGCTTCTGCATGGCGGCAATTATGCTTCGCTTTCGTGTCAGATATGCAAATACTTGCTGTAGATATACAGCAACACCGCTGACATACCTTCCGGCCAGAGTGTTAACGCAGTCCATGTTTATTCTGCTTTGTCGCATGTGTACTCGATATGGCGCTCATCGAGCCAGCACTCAATTCTTATTGTTCCAAATTCCTTTTCTGATTTCACTTCGCTAGAAATCACAGCTCGCTCTGCTTCAAGAAGACTGCTAATCGCTTGACCTAACTCATCGAATCCTGAAAGCACCATGCGTTCCTCAGCATTTTGCTTCGCTACTTGAAGCCAAACCTTCAAGGGGCCTTGCTCTTGTTCACGGCTAATGTTTATCTCTTTTACGTATTCAGGTCTAGAGAATTCAAGTAAAATTTTATATTCCGACACAAGCTCTCCGAGACACATGGCAGAAGTTATATTAAAAGCGACGCCAGTCTAATAGTCGAGACCTCCCATAATTCCGCGCCATTCACTAGACATTGGAAGATCCCATTAAAAGCACGGTATTGATCTGTCCGAGTCGGATGCCCTGACGTACTCATTGACGACCCAAGTCACCATTACGAGAGTACAAAAGTATAACCAAGCAATCACCACTGACGCCCCTCAGTCTGGATTAGCCGCACGCGTAATCCGGGACAGTATCGCCAACAGCCGACGCTTCCCCGGCCCGTGAGCGAAAGCTCACCTGCAGGTGTGCGTTCTTCGTTTTGCTCCTCCTTGATGTTACGCCGTGCCTCTGCTGCCAGCCGATGAATGGCACTACAGAAATAAGTCGAGCGTCACACCAGACACTGGACGGGATGTATCTGGCTGGTCAAAATTTCGCCCAGCAATACCCCTGTGCAATGGACGCCCTTGAACGCCGAAAAGGCTTCAAGAAGAGGACACGATATGGAAGATCTCTACCCCGCCGGGCCCAGCGATGTGCCCGCAACGCTCACCCGCCCCAGCTCCCTCTACAAACGCCAAGCCTGGCTCGCCGTCGGCAGTCTGGCCTTGTTCGTCGCGCTGTATTTCGCCTTGGCAGGCTGGTTCGGCTGGACCGCCTGGCGCCTGATCAGCAGCGCGCTGGCCGGCAGCGAAGACGTGATCGTGCATGTTCTGGTTGGCGGCTGCTCCGCCTTTCTCTGCGTGTTCATGCTCAAGGCGCTGTTGTTCATGGAGCGCGGTGGCGCGCCGAATCACGTCGAGTTGCACCCCGAAGAGCAGCCACAGCTGTTCGCCTTTCTCTACCGGCTGGCTGACGAAGCCGGCGCACCACGGCCTCATCGCGTGTACCTCTCGGCGCGGGTCAATGCGGCGGTGTTCTATGACCTGTCGGTTCTCAATCTCCTGTTTCCCTCGCGCAAGAACCTGGAGATCGGCCTACCGCTGGTCAACATCCTCACCTTGAGCGAATTCAAGGCTGTGCTGGCCCACGAGTTCGGCCATTTCGCCCAGCGCTCGATGGCCATCGGCAGTTGGGTCTACATCGCCCAGCAGATCGCGTCGCATATCATCAGCAAACGTGACGCGCTGGATAAGCTGCTGCGCGTGCTGTCGAAGTTCGACCTGCGCGTTGCCTGGATAGGCTGGCTGCTGTCGTTGATCGTCTGGTCGATTCGCTCGCTGCTCGATACCGTCTTCCGCCTGGTGGTGCTGGCGCAACGCGCGCTGTCGCGGCAGATGGAGTTTCAGGCCGACCTGGTTGCGGTTTCCCTGACCGGCAGCGACGAACTGGTGCATGCCCTGCACAAGCTGCAAGCCGCCGATGAGGCCTGGGATCGCACCCTGGCCTTCGCCAACAGCGAATACCAGCAAGGGCGCTCGGTGCAGGATCTTTTCAGCATCCAGACGCAGGTGCTGGAAAGGGTTACGCAGATTCTCAACGACCCCAGCTATGGCAAGGTTCCGCCGCGGCGTAGCGATGCCCCCGAGCAGCACCGCGTGTTCGTCTCCGGCTTCGCCCAGCCGCCACAGATGTGGTCGACCCACCCGGCCAACAGCGACCGCGAAGAAAATGCCAAGCGCCTCTATCTGCCAGCCCCGCACGACGCCCGCAGCGCCTGGCTGTTGTTCGACGAGCCGGCGGCCCTGCGCCAGCGCCTGACCAGTGACTTCTTCCACGGCGCGCAGCTCGAGCCCGTCGCACTGGAGCAATCTCTGCGCAACCTGGCCGACCGCTATGACATGCTGCAATACGCCCCCGACTACCAGGGCGCCTACCTGGGGCGCAGCCTGACGCGCCACGCCGAGCAAGCGGTCGAGCTCTATCAGGACGCTTCCCCGGCCACCGATCTGCACGGTGCGCTGCAGGCGCTGTATCCGCTCAGCCTCAGCCAGCAGCTCAACCAGCTGCGCGCTCTGGAGGAAGAGCGAGGCATGCTGCAGGCGTTGCGTGACAAGGTCTACAAAGCCTCCGGCGGCTCCATCGTGTTCCGTGGCAACAGCGTGTCACGCCGCGATTTGCCGCGCCTTATCGAACAGGTCACCGACGAAGCCGAAGCGCTGCGGCAGGAGATCCTCGGCCATGACCGGTGCTGCCGGGCCACTCACCTGGCCATCGCCGAACAGTTCGGCAACGGCTGGCCGGGCTACCTGACCGGCTTGATCGAAGTGCTGCACTACGCGGAGCACAGCCTGGCCGACCTGCGCGATGCGCAAGGTTTGCTCGCCAATGTCACCTCGGTGGTATTGGCTGACGGCAAGGTCAGCTCCCGCGAACTCAAGCGCCTGTTGCAGACGGCCAACGAACTGCATCGGGTGATGGCAGGTATCCATGACGACAAACAGCTCGTGGTATTGGATCAGGCTCTGCTGACGCGTCTTGGGATTGAGTCCTGGGCGGCCTCGCTCGAGGAATTCACCCTGCCTCAGGCGACCAATGACAACGTCAATGAGTGGATGCAGGTGATCGATGGCTGGGGCAACAGCCTCGCTGCCCAGCTATCCGGCCTGTGCAGTGCGACCCTGGAGCAGTTGCTGCACAGCGAAGCCGAGCTGGCGCGCCACCTGCGTCAGCACAGTCAACCCGATGCCGCCCCGGCACCCACGCAGGTGCCGCAACGCTACACCACGCTCTTGCCTGGCCAGGAGCGCAAGCGCCAGTTGAAGCTGGATTGGTGGGATCGCTTCCAGATTGCCGATGGTGCTCTGGCGACCGGCATGCGCCTGTTGGTAGCAGGTCTTATCGTCGGTGCCGTACTGGGCTTCGGCAGCCTGACGGGTGTGGATACCAAGGTTGCGGTCTACAACGGCCTGGGTACGGCCGTGCTGGTGCGAATTGGTGACCAGATGTCGGTTGTTGGGCCCTATTCCTCTGCCGAGATCAAGGTCGGTTTCGCCAGCAACACCGAGGTGAGCGCCCGCACCCTTACAGGCGAGTTGATCGAAACCTTTACCCCCAGCGTGAGTAACACGGGGCTGCATTACGTCTACAACGTCGCGGGCGCCAGCCCTCTGGTTGCCTGGACCGCGTCATACGGTAATGCCGCCGAGGAAGAACCCCGCTTTCTCGGCGCGCCGCGCTGGCTCGACGCCCGTGCCGATTTCTTTTTCAGCGACCCTCCCGAGTCCATCAGCAGCAAGAGCGGTGGTGCCCAGCGCCGTGTTCTCAGTGGGATGGGAGACGGTACGCCCGAGGAAGTGCTGAAGCTAGCCGGCAACGAAGCACAAGCGCAGCAGATCATCCGGGCGCACGCTCGCTGGGACGAGCCCAATACAGCCAATGCCGGCCTGTGGAAAACCCATGCTCAAGCGCTGGATGCGCCCGGCAAGGCGCCCTGACGCATCGGTCGACAGAATGAGCAGGCGCCTCCGGGGTGTAATGCCGATCAGCTAAGGCTTCCAAAGCAGCCTTTCGTAGGAGCCCCGCCCCGGGGCGAAGCTTTTCGAGTTCGCGGCGCCTGAGTTAGCGGCGGGGCGCCGTTCCTGCAGGCTCGGTGCATCGGCGCTTAGCTGACGGGCATCAGCCTCGGCACCTCTTTCTCTGGCTACGTCGTAGTTGGCTGCTGACGCATCAATGTGGTTTGTGTCGGAGCGAACTTATTCGCGAGATTCGCGGATGAATCCGCTCCTGCGGGCGTGCAACGCTTGACTCGGACACGGCCCTTTCTTTTTCGCTTTGCCGCCAGCAGCCAACACTCAGCCGCCCACTTCCCCCGTCTCCAGCTTGCGCCACAGCAAACGCACCGCGGCCTTGCGCACCAGGGCGCAGCGGTACAGGCGGATTTCCAGCGGGATCTGCCACTGTTCGCCGCCGCAGACGGCCAGTTCGCCACGTGCCAGTTCGGCAGTGACCGACAGCCGTGGCACCCACGCCACGCCCATGCCCTGCAGGGCCATGCTCTTGAGGCTGTCGGCCATGGCGGTTTCGTACACCGTGGTCGAGCGCAGGGCGCGCTGGCGTAGCAGCAGGTTGACCGAGCGCCCGAGAAAGGCGCCGGCGCTGTAGGCCAGCAGCGGCACGCTCTGGCCATTGTCGAGGTCGTACAGCGGCGCGCCGGACTCGTTCACCGCGCACACCGGCAGCATCGAGGTCGCGCCCAGGTGCAGCGAGGGGAAGATCGCCGGGTCCATCTGCAGCGCCGCGTCGGGATCGTAGTAGGCGAGGATCAGGTCGCAGGCACCTTCGCGCAGCGAATGCACCGCTTCGCCGACGTTGGTCGCCACCAGGCGTGTCGTCAGTGGCAGGCCTTCGCGGCGCAGGCGGGCGATCCATTCGGGGAAGAAGCCCAGGGTCAGCGAGTGCGCGGCGGCAATCGACAGCACCTCGCCCTGTTGGCCTTCCAGGTTGTGCAGATGGCGCACCACTTCGCCGAGCTGCTCGACCAGGCTGCGCGCGGTGACCAGGAACAACCGGCCAGCCTCGGTCAGCTCGATGGGCGTACAGGAGCGGTCGACCAGGGTCAGGCCGAGCATGGCTTCGAGGCTGCGGATGCGCCGGCTGAACGCAGGCTGGGTGACGAAGCGCTTTTCGGCCGCCTGGGAGAAGCTACGGGTGCCGGCCAGGGCGATGAAGTCTTCCAGCCATTTGGTTTCCAGGTTCATCGAGTCTCCGTAGCCCGGATGCAATCCGGGGATGGCCCATCAAGTTGCCCCGGATTGCATCCGGGCTACGCACTATAGGCAGGGTACGAATCGTGGGAGGCGCTTCAGCGGCGAGCGGTCGCGGCTCAAGCCCCTCCCACGGAGGTCATGTACGCCACAGCGGCGATCGACGTCACACCCACATTATGCCGATTGTGCATAGGGCAGCAAGCAACGGCATTGGTAGTGAGGCGGTCAGGGCCCCTATTCTATGGGCATCGCGGCGCTCGCCGTATTTCCCAAGAGTCATCTCTATCATGTCCTCTGCTGCATCTGTTCGCGTCGAAAAAGACCTGCTCGGCACCCTCGAAGTCCCCGCCGATGCCTATTACGGCATCCAGACCCTGCGCGCCGTGCAGAACTTCCGCCTGTCCGGCGTGCCGCTGTCGCACTACCCGAAACTGGTGATCGGCCTGGCCATGGTCAAGCAGGCCTCGGCCGACGCCAACCGCGAGCTGGGCCACCTGTCCGCGTCCAAGCACACGGCGATCAGCACCGCCTGCGCACGCATCATCCAGGGCGAGTTCCACGAGCAGTTCGTGGTCGACATGATCCAGGGCGGCGCCGGCACCTCGACCAACATGAATGCCAACGAGGTGATCGCCAACATCGCCCTCGAGGCCATGGGTCATGAGAAGGGCCAGTACCAGCACCTGCACCCGAACAACGACGTGAACATGGCGCAGTCGACCAACGACGCCTACCCGACCGCCATTCGCCTCGGCCTGCTGCTCGGCCACGACAGCCTGCTCGGTGCGCTGGACAAGCTGATCCAGTCGTTCGCTGCCAAGGGCCTGGAGTTCGGCCATGTGCTGAAGATGGGCCGCACCCAGCTGCAGGACGCCGTGCCGATGACCCTTGGCCAGGAATTCCGCGCCTTCGCCACCACCCTCGGCGAAGACCTGCAGCACCTGAAACTGCTGGCGCCGACCCTGCTCACCGAAGTCAACCTGGGCGGCACCGCGATCGGCACCGGCATCAACGCCGACCCGAAATACCAGGCCCTGGCGGTCAAGCGTCTGGCCATCATCAGCGGCCACCCGCTGACTCCGGCTGCCGACCTGATCGAGGCCACCAGCGACATGGGCGCCTTCGTGCTGTTCTCCGGCATGCTCAAGCGCACCGCAGTCAAGCTGTCGAAGATCTGCAACGACCTGCGCCTGCTGTCCAGCGGTCCGCGTACCGGCATCAACGAGATCAACCTGCCGGCACGTCAGCCGGGCAGCTCGATCATGCCGGGCAAGGTCAACCCGGTGATCCCCGAGGCGGTCAACCAGGTGGCCTTCGAAGTGATCGGCAACGACCTGGCCCTGACCATGGCGGCCGAGGGTGGCCAGCTGCAGCTGAACGTGATGGAACCGCTGATCGCCTACAAGATCTTCGACTCGATCCGCCTGCTGACCCGCGCCATGGATATGCTGCGCGAGCTGTGCATCGACGGCATCACCGCCAACGAGGCGCGCTGCCGTGAACTGATGGAAAACTCCATTGGTCTGATCACTGCGCTCAACCCCTACATCGGCTACGAGAACGCCACCCGCATCGCCAAGGTCGCCCTGGAAAGCGGGCGCGGTGTGCTGGAGCTGGTGCGCGAGGAGCAGTTGCTGGACGAGGCCACCCTGGCCGACATCCTGCGCCCCGAGAACATGATCGCCCCGCGCCTGGTTCCGCTGCAGGGCTGATTCATCGAATGACGCGCGCCGCCCCTCTGGGCGGCGTGTTCATTTCCGCCCTCGAGCCTGTTCATGGGGCGGCACCGCTGAAGGCCGCGCAGACGGCCCCACAACAACGACAATCCGGGTGTAAAACCACATGAGTCAGAGCAACACCGCTTCCCCTTCTTTCCTTGCGCGCGTGCCGTTGTGGCAGCAGATTCTCGTCGGCCTGGTGCTCGGCGTAGTCGTCGGCATGCTGTTCAAGAGCTTCGCCCTGGCGCTGGCGCCAGTCGGCGCGCTGTTCCTCAATGCGATCAAGATGCTCATCGTGCCGCTGGTGTTCGTCTCCCTGGTGGCGGGCATCACCGCCATGAGCGACAGCGCCAAGCTCGGCCGCATCAGCGTCAAGACCATCGCCATCTACCTGATCAGCACAGCCTTCGCGGTGAGCATCGGTCTGGCGTTCGGCACCCTGTTCAGCCCCGGTGAGGGCATGAACATGGTCGCCAGCGGCAGCGAAGAGGCCAAGCAGGCGCCCTCGCTGGTGCAGATTCTGGTGGGGCTGGTGCCGACCAACCCGGTGATGGCCTTCGCTGAAGGCAACATCCTGCAGATCATCGTCTTCGCCATCGCCCTGGGCGTGAGCATGAACCTGATCGGCGACAAGGCCGCGCCGGTGGTCAAACTGTTCGACAGCCTGGCCGAGGTCTTCTACAAGCTCACCGACCTGGTGATGCGCTTCGCCCCCATCGGCGTGTTCGCGCTGATCGCCGGTGTGGTCGCTTCCCACGGTATCGAGGTGCTGCTGCCGCTGGCCGGCGTGATCGGGGTGATCTACCTGGCCAGCATCGCCCACATGCTGCTGGTCTACGGTGGCCTGATCGGCGGCCTGGCGCGCCTCAGCCCGCTGCGCTTCTTCCGCGGCATCGCCCCGGCACTGGCGGTGGCCTTCAGTACTTCGAGCAGCTCCGGCACCCTACCGGTGTCCATCGAGTGCGCGCGCAAGAATCTCGGCGTGTCGCAGGGCGTGGCCGGCTTCGTGTTGCCGGTGGGCGCCACCATCAACATGGATGGCACCGCGATCTACCAGGGCGTGCTGGCGCTGTTCATCGCCCAGGCCTTCGGCATCGATCTGAATGCCGGCCAGTACCTGATGATCATCCTCACCGCCACCCTGGCCTCGGTCGGCACCGCCGGTGTACCCGGCGCCGGTCTGATCATGCTCGGCCTGGTGCTGACCTCGGTTGGCCTGCCGCTGGAAGGCGTGGCGCTGATCGCCGGTATCGACCGCATCCTCGACATGGCGCGCACCACGGTGAACGTCGCCGGTGACCTGATGACCACCACCCTGGTGGGCAGCAGCGAGAAGGAGCTGGATCGCGAGATCTACAACAGCGACAACGCTGCCTGAGCAATCGTTTTCATAGGAGGCCTTCACCAGCCTCAACCTTCAGGGATGGCCTCGGCCATCCCTTTTTTTGTGGCCTGCCATCCCTGGCGGCCACCCTTGGGCGCCTCTAAAAACTACCTGCGTTGTCATCGCTGCGTTGAAAGCAGGCTCAGAATGCTCATTTACAACACGTAAACTCCGCTTCTTCGCCTGTTTTTGCGGGGCCGCCATCGGTATTGCGCTGACTGCCTCGCCAACGTTTTTAGAGGCGCCCCCTTCGGGCCGTCGCAAGCGACGTCAAAAACTGCTCCCGGCAGTTTTTTGCCTGCCATTCAAGGGTGGCTGCCGTAGGGTGCGCCGTGCGCACCTCCGGATGATCTGCGTTACAGCCTCCAGGCCCGGCGTAGCGTCTGCACCGCCTCGACGATCTGCGCCTCGGGCACCGCGGCAAAACCCAGCACCAGGCCGGCGCGGGCGTCCTCGGCCGTCTCGCTGCCAGGCAGCCAGTAGTCGCTCAGGGGATTCATCTCGATGCCTGCGACGCGTGCGGCGCTGATCAGCTCGCGTTCACGCGCGACACTCTCGACCCTGATGCTCAGGTGCAACCCGGCCTCCACGGCCGGCAGCGGCGAGCACCCTGGAATCGCCCGTGGCCAGGCCTGCAGCAGGGTATCGCGACGGCTGCGCGCAGCCTGTCGCATGCGCCGCACATGGCGCTGGAAGTGCCCGGCGGCGATGAATTCGGCCATCACCGCCTGGGTGCCGATCTCCGAGTGGCGCATCTCCAGTGCCTGGCGCCTGGCGAAGCTCTCGGCCAGCGCTGGCGGCAGCAGCAGATAACCCAGGCGCAGCGCCGGGAAGGCGAGCTTGCCGAAGGTGCCGACGTAGATCACCCGCTGCTGGTCATCCAGCGCCGCCAGAGGTGCGAGCGGGGTGCCGCTGTAGCGGTACTCGCCGTCGTAGTCGTCCTCGATGATCCAGCCGTTCACGCGCTTGGCCCACTCCAGCAGGGCCAGGCGCCGCGGCAGCGACAGGGTCACGCCGGTCGGGTACTGGTGTGCGGGCGTGACATAGGCCAGGCGGCAGTTTTCCAGGCGCTGCAGGGCGGCGACGTCCATGCCCTCGCCGTCTAGCGCCACGCCGCACAGCTGCGCGCCGGCCACCGCGAAGGCATGGCCGGCGGCGCGGTAGCCGGGGTTTTCCACTGCCACAGGGTCGCCCGGTTGAATCAGCAGTTGAGCGCAGAGGCTGATGGCCTGCTGCGAGCCACAGGTGATAAGCACTTGCGACGCTTCGCAGGTCAGGCCGCGGCTGTTGCGCAGGTAGGCGGCGATCAGCTCGCGCAACTGCATGTCACCGGCCGGATCGCCATAGCCCAGCCGCGCCGGTGAGGGTTTGCGCCAGAAGCGTGCCTGCAGACGTGCCCAGGTCTCGAAGGGGAACAGATCGAAAGCCGGTACCCCGATACGAAAGGCGCGTGGCGCGCCCTCGGTGGGCATCGCCAGGTGGTGGCTCTGCAACAGCTGCAGTGCCGAACTGGTCGCAGCTGGGGCGACGGCTGCTACGGCGGCAGGCCGGCGGCGCGTCAGCTCGGCGACATAGGTGCCATCGCCGACCCGCCCGGCCACGTAGCCCTCGGCATACAGCTGGTCCAGCGCGCGGGTCACGGTGTTGCGCGAGATGCCGAGCAGCGTGGCCAGTTCGCGGCTCGCAGGCAGACGTGTGCCACTGGCCAGGCGGCCGTCGAGGATGCGCTCGCGCAAGGCCTGGTAGAGCTGGCGCGCCAGGCCCTGGCCGGGGTGCAGGCGAATGCCGGAAAGATCGAATGGCACGGCGGAGGAGCGATTCATGATCGGCCGATTGGCTCCATAAAAGTCATCTGTAATGGATCTTACATCAGGCCAATATCCTGCCTAGCATGGCTCCATCACATCAGGAGACGCCGCCATGTATTGCCCCGCCGCCTTTCGCCAGGACGATCTGGCCAGCCTCCACGCGCAGATCCAGGCCAGTGGCCTGGCCATTGTTACCAGCAGTGGCGCGCAGGGCCTGCAGGCCAGTCACCTGCCGCTGCTGCTTGAGCCTGGTGAGGGCGAATTCGGCACCCTTTACGGCCACTTCGCCCGCGCCAATCCGCACTGGCGTGTTCTGGCCAGCGGCGCCGAGGCACTGGTGGTGTTCAGCGGTGCGGACGCCTACGTGCATCCCGGCTGGTATCCGGCCAAGGCCGAGCACGCCAAGGTGGTGCCGACCTGGAACTACATCGCCGTGCATGCCTGGGGCCAGGCCGAGGTGTTCGACGAACCGGAGCGCTTGCTGCAACTGGTCAGCCGCCTCAGCGACCGCCACGAACAGACTCGCCCGCAGCCCTGGGCGGTCGGCGACGCACCGCGCGACTACATCGACGCCATGCTGCGCGCCATCGTCGGTTTCGCCCTGCCGATTCGCCGACTCGAGGGCAAGTGGAAGCTAAGCCAGAATCGCTCGACTGCGGATCAGGCCGGTGTCCGCGTCGGCCTGGCGACGTCCAGCAACCCGCGTGACCGCGAACTGGCGGCGCAAATGAAGCCCATCGACTGACCACCAAAGGAATGCACTCATGCTCGACATCCGCCCCATCACCGCTGCCGATCACGCCGCCTGGCTGCCGCTCTGGCAGGCTTACCAGCGCTTCTACCAGGCCGAGATCCCGGCAGAGACCAGCGCCGTTACCTGGCAGCGCTTTCTCGACCCGGCCGAGCCGATGCACGCCGCCCTGGCCTGGCAGGACGGCGAGGCGGTCGGCCTGGTGCACTTCATCTATCACCGCAGCTGCTGGACGAGCGGTGACTACTGCTACCTGCAGGATCTGTTCGTCGCCGAGCACATTCGCGGTGGCGGTATCGGCCGCGCGCTGATCGAGCATGTCTACGCCGAGGCGCGTGCCGCTGGCGCCAGCCGCGTGCATTGGCTGACTCAGGAAAACAACTACCAGGGGCGTATGCTCTACGACCGCATCGGCGACCGCTCCGGTTTCATCCAGTACAGGAAACTCTTCTGATGATGTGTGATCTCGCTCACTGGCAACCCCGCCCAACCCCGGACCAGCGCACGCTGCATGGTCGCTTCGTGCGTCTCGAGGCGCTCGATGTCGAGCGCCATGGCGATGATCTGTGGTGCGCGTTGCAGGGGCCGGACCCGGCGCTTTGGGATTATCTGCCCTATGGCCCCTTCACCGAGCGTGGCGTCTTCGATGCCTGGCTGGCCGGCAATGCGCAGAGCCGCGACCCGCTGTTCTATGCGGTGGTCGATCTGGCCAGCAGCCGCGCTCTGGGGGTATTCAGTTACCTGCGCATCACCGCGCAGGACGGCAGCATCGAGATCGGCCATGTCGCCTTCGGTGCGCCGATGCAGCGCACGGCGGGAGCGACCGAGGCGATCTATCTGCTGGCGCGCCACGCCTTCGACGACCTCGGTTATCGCCGCCTGGAGTGGAAGTGCGACGCAGCCAATGCCCGCTCGCAACGCGCCGCTGAGCGCTTCGGCTTCACCCGGGAAGGGCTGTTCCGTCAGCATATGGTGCGCAAGGGCCGCAACCGTGACACCGCCTGGTTCTCCATCATCGATGGGGAGTGGCCGGCCTGCCGGGAAGCCTTCGAGCGCTGGCTGGCGGTGGAAAACTTCGATGATAAGGGCCAGCAGAAGCAGCGCCTGGAGGCGCTGCGCGAGTGATTCGAGGTTATGCCGGTTCGGTTGTTGTGCCTGAGCTTGCTCTCAGGTTTCGCTCCGGCAGTGCCTGTGCGTGGTAAATGATGAAAAGAATCAGTTCTTCCAGCAGTCGGCAAAGCGTTCGCACACGGCATAGCGTTTGTCCAAGTCGGCCATGCGTGTCAGATGATTGCTGAGATTTTCCCTCAACACCTCGCTACTCGCTGTGCGGTAGTACCGCAGCATTCGGATATTTACCGTGAGTACTCGGTTTTTATCTGTAGACGCGCTATTGGGGACCAGTTTACGTAGTTCGGCCGTGTCCAGTTGCCTGAGGTATTTGCGGTATTCGTCTTCGTAGCGTTTGAGCGTTCTCTGCTTGCTGGTCGAGAGTTCTTGCGCGGCAATGTCAATGTTCTGCTGGTACTCGTTCCAGTACTCCTTTGGCAAGGTAAAACCCATGCGTCGGGTGCGCTCGTCGATCCGCTTGTCGAAGCTCTCGTCGAGTAGTGCCTTGTCCAACTGCGGCTGCTCGGCTTTCATCGATTCCGTGAGGCTCTCGGCGATGATCTGTTCGATCATGCTCACACGCTCTTGCGTATCGGGCTGCGCTACAGGTGCTTTGGGAAATAGGGCATTACTACCAGCGCATGCAGGTAGGCCATTGTTGAGCAGCGGTACTGGTGAGCGCGATACCTGATCGCCGACCTGGTGTAGACGGTTGAGCAGTGCGCGACACATCTTGCCTGAATAGTCGAAGGTCAGTTCGTATTCAGCCCCGCTTTGTGGCGTGTAGCTGAACATGCTCCCACAAACGCTGCTCCTACCTTGAGTGTTCACCTGTAGCACGACTTCACTTTCCGGTTGCAGGCGAATTTCCAGATACGCCTTGGCGTCGGGAGGCGGTGCGATGGACATGTCTGCCCGGCGTGAGGTGTTGGCTATAAACAGATTATTGAGTATGCCCGTAGTTCGACCTCCACAGTGCTCCGCGTCGAATACCGCGAGTGTGGCGCTGTCCAGGTCGCTTATGAAACGCAACTTCGCTGCATCGGTCTCGGTGGCGTCCGGGTAAGAGCCGTGAATACTGCATCCACTCAGCAAAAGCATGAGTATGGTTGTAGTAATGGGCGTGCGAAGGGTGAGTAGATCGAGCATGGGCGGATCGTCCTTGATGCTTAGAGGCGTGGGCTCGCATGCTAATAAAGGGGGGGTAGCTCAGTCCAGCAAGTAAGCCCCAAGGCAGTCTTTCGTAGGGATCGCGCTCTGGGGTGATGCTTTTGAGAGTCCGCGCCGTAATTGTTCGCAGCGGAGCGCCGCTCCTACACGTACCGAATCAGACGCCTTTTTGTGTGCATCCGAACATTCTTTCAATGCGCTCGCATTCATCGCTACTCCATCTCGAACAACCCATCACGCAGCTGCGCGCCACCCAGACGCTGGCGGATGTCGTCGTCGATGCGTGGGTCGTCGGGGGCGTAGAGCATCAACTGACGATAGGCGTTGACCCGGTTGATCTCGTGGCCCAGGTACTGCCAGACCACGCGGGTGCAGGCCGGCGTGCGGCGGTCGCCGCTGGATACGCCGGTCTTGATGCCATTGAGACGGATGATCCGGCTCTTGAAGCTGGGGATCAGGATGGTCTGGCTCATCTCGTTGCCGGTGAGCGACTCGTAGTCCACCAGAAACAGGCGGTCCTGCAGGAAGAACGCTGTGCCCAGGTAGCGACAGCGCACCCAGTCCTCGCTGCCGCCGCGTGTGGGCTCCTGGCGCTCTTGGCGTTCCTGGCGTTCGAACAGGTAGTTGCCGCGCTCTTCGCGCAGGTGCACCAGTGACAGCAGCACGTGCCCCGGCACCGACATGCAGTTGGAGTATTCGAAGTAGTAGCCGCAGTAACGCTCCATCGGGCTGGCCTGACGGCGCAGTGGGGCGAACAGGTCCAGCAGTGGATCGCTGCCGCTGTGTCGCTGCGCATCGCCGCTGCGTGCGCCGATCAGGCGGGTGAACTGCTCGGCCGGCATGGCCAGCTCGAAGGCTTCGACGCCGAAGAAATCGCAGATACGTTTGAGGTTGTGCGTGGTCGGTCGGCTCTGCCCGGCCAGGTAGCGGTTGAACTGCGCGCGGTTGATCGACAGCTTGCGGCACACCTCTGCAATCGAGCGGTAATGACTGCAAAGCAATTTGAGATTGCTGCCGAGTGAATCGGACATATGGCCGCTCCAGCTGATGCGAATGACGCGATTCTAGCATCAACTCGCATCATATCGCCGCGACCTGCGAAATTGTCCCGCGCGGCGCCTTCACCAAAGATTGCGCCACCCGCCCGGCGCGGCGCATTCCCATTCAGAACAACAAGAGAGAAAGCCTCCATGCTCGATCTTCTCAATGACCTCATCTGGAGCAAGCTGCTGATCGTGATGCTGATCGGTCTCGGCCTGTTCTTCACCATCGCCTCACGCTTCGTCCAGTTCCGTTACTTCAGCAGCATGTTCCGCATCTTCAGCGAGGCCTTCCAGCGTCAGCCGGGCCAGCTCAGCTCGTTCCAGGCCCTGATGCTGTCGGTGGCCGGCCGCGTGGGCGCCGGCAATATCGCCGGTGTCTCGGTGGCGATCATGCTCGGTGGCCCGGGCGCCATCTTCTGGATGTGGATCGTGGCCCTGGTCGGTATGGCCACCAGCTACTTCGAGTGCTCGCTGGCGCAGCTGTACAAGCGTCGCGAGGCCGATGGCGGCTACCGCGGCGGCCCGGCCTTCTACATTCAGCACGGCCTCGGCCAGCGCTGGCTGGGTATCGTCGTATCGATCCTGTTGCTGGTGACCTTCGGCTTCGGCTTCAACGCCGTGCAGTCCTTCACCGTCGCCAGCTCGCTGCACGACACCTTCGGCATCCCGACCCTGGCCAGCGGCATCGCCCTGACCGTGGTGATCGGCCTGATCATCTTCGGCGGCATCAAGCGCATCGCCAAGTTCGCCGACGTGCTGGTGCCGGTGATGGCGTTCTCCTACCTGGCCATGGCACTGCTGGTGATCGGTCTGAACATCAGCGAAGTTCCAGCCACCTTCGCCTTGATCTTCAAGAGCGCCTTCGGCCTCGAGCCGGCCTTTGCCGGTGGTATCGGCGCGGCCATCATCATGGGCGTCAAGCGCGGCCTGTTCTCCAACGAAGCGGGTCTGGGCAGTGCGCCGAACGTGGCTGCGGTGGCCGAGGTCAAGCATCCGGCCGCGCAGGGCATCGTGCAGTCGCTCAGCGTGTTCATCGACACCCTGATCCTGTGCAGCTGCACCGCGCTGATCATTCTGCTGTCCGGCGTGTATCAGCCGGGCATGGAGCAGGCCGGTGTGGTGCTGACCCAGAGCGCCGTCGCGGCCGTGGTCGGTGAGTGGGGTCGGGTGTTCATCAGCCTGGCGCTGCTGCTGTTCGTCTTCACCACCCTGATCTACAACTACTACCTGGGCGAGAACGCCCTGGGCTTCTTCAGCCAGAAGCGCGGCCCGGTGATGATCTACCGTGTGCTGGTGGTCGGCCTGGTGCTGTGGGGCTCGGTGCAGGATCTGGGCACCGTGTTCGCCTTCGCCGATGTGACCATGGGTCTGCTGGCGATCTGCAACCTGATTGCCCTGGCGCTGCTGTTCAAAGTGGGTCTGCGCCTGATGCGCGACTACGATAGCCAGATCAAGGCTGGCGTGGCCTCGCCGGTGCTGGATGCCAAGCAGTTCGCCGATCTGGATCTCGACCCTGCCGTGTGGGGTAACCAGTCGAGCAACGCCGCCGACCCGGCGGAAATGGGTGATCGCGTCTACCAGCGCTGATCTGACTCAGATGGAAGAAGGGGGCGAGGCCCCCTTTTTCTTGCCTGCCACCTTTGGCAGCCATTGTTCGGGCAGCCGTGAGCGACGTTGCAAAAGTCGCCCTGGCCCGTGATTTGTGAGGAGAGCCCATGGCGACCCCAGAAAAACTCCTGGTGCTGTACACAGGCGGCACCATCGGCATGCAGATGAGCGCAGACGGCCTGGCGCCGGCCTCGGGTTTCGAGGCGCGCATGCGCACGCAACAAGCCAGCGAGAACGGCAGCGAGTTGCCGCAATGGACCTTTCGCGAGCTGCTGCCGCTGATCGACAGCGCCAACATGAACCCCGGCCACTGGCTGGCACTGCGTGACGAGATCATCGCTGCGGTGCAGGCAGACGGTCATGACGCCGTGCTGGTGCTGCATGGCACCGATACCCTGGCCTACAGCGCCGCGGCGCTGAGCTTCCTGCTGCTAGGCCTCGACGTGCCGGTGGTGCTGACCGGCGCCATGCAACCGGCCGGTGTGGCCGGCGGCGATGCCTGGCCCAACCTGTTCGGCGCCATGCGCGCGCTGTATCGCGGTGTGGCACCCGGCGTGCACCTGTATTTCAACGGTCAGCTGCTGCATGGCGCACGCTGCTCGAAGCTGCGCAGCGATGCCTTCGACGCCTTTCAGGTGCTGCCGCGCCAGCGTCAGGCGGAGCGGGCCACGGTCGATGCGCGTATCGACTTCCGTCAGCCGCGCCAGGCGGTGAACATCGCCGTGCTGCCGCTGCATCCGGCCGTGCAGGCCGGGCATCTGCAAGCCCTGCTGGCCAGCGGCGTGCAGGGGCTGCTGCTGGAATGCTACGGCAGCGGCACCGGCCCGGCCGGTGATGAACAGCTGATGGCCGTGCTGCGAGAAGCGCATCAGCGCGGCGTGGTGCTGGCGGCGATCAGTCAGTGCCCGCAGGGGCATGTGCAGTTCGGCGTTTATGCGGCCGGCAGCCGTCTGGCCGAGGTTGGCCTGGTGTCCTGCGGCGGCATGACCCGCGAGGCTGCTCTGGGCAAGCTGTTTGCCCTGCTCGGTGCCGGTTTGCCGCAAACGGAGGTCGAGCACTGGCTGGCGCGCGATCTCTGTGGTGAGATGAGCGACTGATCCACCTGCCCAAACAGAGGAAGGACGATGAGTATCGAAATTCGCCCTGTAGTCGCTGCCGATCACCAAGCCTGGTTGCCCTTGTGGCAGGGCTACCAGCGTTTCTACATGACCGAGATTCCTGCCGAGACCAGCGCCGTCACCTGGCAGCGCTTTCTCGACCCCGCCGAGCCCATGGGCGCCGCCCTGGCCTGGCAGGGTGACCAGGCCATCGGCCTGGTGCACTGGGTCATTCACCGCTCGACCTGGACCGCTGGCGATTACTGCTACCTGCAGGACCTGTTCGTCGCCAAGGGCCAGCGCAGCAGTGGTATCGGCCGCCAGCTGATCCAGCACGTCTATGACCAGGCGCGCGCCGCCGGCTGCTCGCGGGTGCACTGGCTGACGCATGAGAGCAACAGCCAGGCCAAGCTGTTGTACGAACGCATCGGTGAGCGTTCGGGGTTTGTGCAGTACCGCAAGCTGTTGTAGGGCTGTGCCCCTCTCCCTTACCCCGAATGCAACCGGAGCGGCGCACCTTTCCCGGATTTCATCCGGGCTACGGCAGCCTCAGGGCCGGCGCGCGATAAAGTCGATTTCGACCAGCGCATGCCGCGCCAGCCCGGTGGTACCGATGCAGGTACGCGCCGGGCGTTTGGCTTCGGGGAAGTAGCTGGCGTAGACCGCGTTGAAGCGCTCGTAGTCGCCATGGAAATCGGTGAGAAACGCCCGCGCCGAGACCACGTTTTCCAAGCCCAGCCCGAGGCCTTTCAAGACCACCAGCAGGTTGTCGAAAGTCTTGTGGGTTTGCGCCTCGATGCCTTCGGGCAGCGGCGCCGATTCGTTGCCCGGATCGATGGGTAGCTGGCCGGTGATGAACACCCAGCCGTCGGCTTCGCAGGCGTGGGAGAAGGGCGCGACCGGTGCGGGTGCGGCGGCGAACATGTGGTATTCAGGCAACGACATAAGCACTCCAGAGCAGATCAATGGGCACCCGCGCAGCGTTGCGCCGGCTCCCGTGAACATACCTCAGAATACCGACCAGCCGATGCGCTCGCTGAGCAGCTCCAGCGCCTTGATCCCGGCCAGGGAGTTACCCGCTGCATTGAGCTCCGGTGACCATACGCACACACTGAACTGCCCCGGAACGACCGCGACGATACCGCCACCAACGCCGCTCTTGCCCGGCAGGCCGACGCGATAGGCGAAGTTGCCGGCTTCGTCGTACAGCCCGCTGGTGGCCATGATGGCGTTGATCTGCTTGGTCTGCCGGGGCGACAGCACCTGCTCGCCGCTGTGCTGGCAGAAGCCCTGATTGGCCAGGAAACCGAAGGCACGCGCCAGGTCGACGCAGCTCATGCGCAGCGCGCAGCAGCTGAAGTAGCTGCGCAGCACGGCCTCGACTTCATTGTGGAAATTGCCGAACGACTGCATCAGGTACGCCGCCGCCGCGTTACGCGCGCGGTGCTGGTATTCCGATTCGGCGACATGGTTGTCCACCGTCACTTCGGGGTTGCCCGACAGGCGCCGGACGAAGTCGCGCATCGACAGCGCCGGTGCGGCGTAGCGCGACTGGTTGATATCGCAGATCACCAGCGCGCCGGCATTGATGAACGGATTGCGCGGCTTGCCACGCTCGAACTCGAGCTGCACCAGCGAGTTGAACGGCTGCCCGGACGGCTCGTGGCCGAGGCGCTGCCAGATGCTCTCGCCGCTGTGGCCGATGGCCTGGACCAGGCTGAACACCTTGGAAATGCTCTGGATGGAAAATGGCGTGCGCGCATCGCCAGCGACATGCACCTGGCCGTCGTTGCCATACACGGCGATGCCCAGTTGGTCGGGCACCACGCTGGCCAGCGCTGGGATGTAATCGGCCACCTTGCCCTGGCCGATCAGCGGGCGGACTTCATCGAGAATTTCATTCAACAGCGCTTGCATGTTCGGGCTCGCGAGTAGGCCGGGGAGCGTCCCGGCAGGTCAGAGCTAGACGCCTGCGGGCGTCGTGGAATCACAGGCAATGGCTTGCCCTGAGCGGCCAGCGCCCCTAGGCTCGGTCCTCCCCTGTCGCTGGCGTAGTTCGATGTCCACCGTTCTCAATGTGCTGCTGCCGATCTTCGGCCTGATCCTGGTTGGATTCATCTGTCGGCGAACCAATCGCCTGGGGCCGACTGCAGCATCGGAGATGAACCGCTTCGTGGTCTGGCTCGGCCTGCCGGCCTTGCTGTTCAGCCTCACGGCCAAGGCCGATTGGGCGCAGATCTGGCAGCCGGGTTTTTTGCTCGCGTTCACCGGCGGCATGCTCGCGGTTTTCCTGATCACGCTGGCGTATCGCTGGAAAACCACTGGCAGCCTGGTCGATGCCAGTATCGATGGGCTCAGCGCCGGTTACGCCAATACCGGCTACATCGGCATTCCGCTGTGCGTGCTGGTGCTGGGTGAGGACGGTATGGCGCCGGCGCTGATCGCCTCGCTGATGGTGGTCTGCGTGCTGTTCGGCCTGGCGGTGGTGTGCATCGAGGTGGGCCTGCAGAGCAAGAAGGGCGTGGGCGGCGCCATTGCTCAGGTGGTCACCGCGCTGCTGAAGAACCCGCTGGTGCTCGCGCCGCTGCTTGGGGCGGCGTGGGCGCTGGGCGGTGTGCAGATGCCCGCAGCGCTTGACGAGTTTCTGCGCCTGCTCGGCGCGGCCACCGTGCCTTGTGCGCTGGTCTCGCTGGGCTTGTTTCTGGCGCAGCGCCAGAGTGGGCCGAGCGAGGGTGCCTGGCCGCTGGTGGCGTTGAAGCTGGTGCTGCAGCCACTGGTGACCTGGTTCATCGCCTTCGTGTTGCTCGACCTGCCGCCGTTCTGGGCGCACGCCGCGTTGCTGCTCAGCGCGCTACCAACCGGCACCGGGCCGTTCATGCTCGCCGAGTACTACCAGCGCCAGGCGGCGCTGGTTTCGCGGGCGATCCTGTTCTCCACCCTCGGCTCGCTACTGACCTTGACCCTGATTCTGCTGCTGATCACGCCTTGAGCTGCAACTCCACGCCCAGTTGCTGCGACAGGCAGGGCCAGCGCCGCCAGGCCGATGCGGTGTCCGGCGCCGCCAGGCGTTCGCGGTAGGCCTGCACCGAGGGCTGGTCGAAGCTGGCGTCATCGAGCATGCCGGCCAGGGCGTGATGCACCGCCTCGTCGAGCTGGTTGGCGAAGGGTTCGCCGATCAACTGGTGGGCGATCAGGTTGGCGCGTGTGGTGTCCAGAGGGATCAGCGGCTGGCCAAGGTGGGCGATGTAGCGATCATTGACCTCTTCCACCAGGCGATGGGCCAGATAGGCCTCATCGAGCAGGCCTTCGAGCCCTTCGTGGCCCTCCATCAGCGCCGGTGGCTGCAGGAAGAAATGCTCGGCGATCTTCAGCACCGGTTTCACTGCGGCCTCGATTCCCGCTTCGCGCGCCACCTCGGCAGCGGCGTCGAGCACATCCGGCACCTCCTCGATATAGGCGATGACGAAGGCGGTCAGCGCACCAGGCGCATCTTCCTCTGGCAGGCGGATGGAAGGGTGCAGGCGATCCAGCTGAGCCTGCAGCAAGCGCGAGAGGGCCTGGCTGGCGCTTTCCTGCTGGCGAGCCTGAGCGATCAATTGACGAAGGGAGGCGGTGTTCATGACAGCTCCTACATTTCAGGACATGGGCGTGAACCTTAGCCGGCCGTTTGGTCTGGCTAAGACGCGATTGTCATAACTTTTTCATATTTATGCTAATTCGCTATAACAAACTGTATCAGAAAGGCTACACCCCGCGTCAGTCGGGGCGTTTAGGACAAGGCTTGCGCGCCTTCGGCCATTTTTGCGCGCACGTTGCGAGGTGAAACTCCCCGTCTATACTCGAGTTCGAAAGGCAGTACCTGATGGAACCGGACGGGCTCAGGCACGGAGAGGTTTCGGCAGCAGTCGCCAGCAGTCTGGGCGTGGTTCGTGGGCAGTGAGTCCGCAGCCGTACCCTATGGCAGTCGATCCCTTAGCCGCAGGCTCCGCCGGCGGGATAACAAGAACAATCAAGGGGAACCCGCAATGATGCGACATCCACGAGTCTGGATGGGCCTCCTGCTGTGGCTGGCATTAGGCTCGGCGCAAGCGCAGTGGACGGTCAACATGGCGCCCGGTGTAACGGACGTCAGCCGCTCCGTTTTCGATCTGCACATGACCATCTTCTGGATATGCGTTGTGATCGGTGTGATCGTGTTCGGCGCCATGTTCTGGTCGATGATCATGCACCGCCGCTCTACCGGCCAGAAACCCGCGCATTTTCACGAAAGCACCACCGTCGAAATTCTCTGGACCGTGGTGCCCTTGGCCATTCTGGTGGTGATGGCGATCCCGGCGACCAAGACGCTGATTGAGATCTACGACACCTCCGAGTCCGAGCTGGATATCCAGGTCACCGGCTACCAGTGGAAGTGGCACTACAAGTATCTGGGGCAGGACGTCGAGTTCTTCAGCAACCTGACGACGCCGCGTTCGCAGATCAACAACCGCGAAGCCAAGGGCGAACACTACCTGCTGGAAGTGGATGAGCCGCTGGTGGTGCCGGTGGGCACCAAGGTGCGCTTCCTGATCACCGCTGCCGATGTCATCCATTCCTGGTGGGTGCCGGCACTGGCGGTGAAGAAGGACGCCATCCCCGGTTTCATCAACGAATCCTGGACGCGCATCGAGGAGCCCGGCATCTATCGCGGTCAGTGCACCGAGCTGTGCGGCAAGGACCACGGTTTCATGCCGGTGGTGGTCGAGGCCAAGTCCAAGGAAGACTTCGATGTCTGGCTGGCCGAACGCAAGGAGGCTGCTGCCGCCGAGCGCGAGCTGACCAGCAAGGAATGGACCATGGAAGAGCTGATGACTCGCGGCGAGAAGGCCTATGTCACCGCCTGCGCGGCCTGCCACCAGCCTGGTGGCGAGGGCCTGCCGCCGATGTTCCCGGCCCTCAAGGGTTCGGCAATCGCCAAGGGGGACGCCGAGGCTCATATCGACATCGTCTACAACGGCAAGCCGGGCACCTCCATGGCGGCCTTCGGCAAGCAGCTGTCGCCGGTCGATCTGGCCGCCATCATCACCTACGAGCGCAATGCCTGGGGCAACAATGTCGGTGACATGGTCACGCCCAAGGACATCCTCGATTTCTCCAAGGCGCAGGAGTAAGGACATGAGTGCAGTGATCGACCACGGTCATACTGACCACCACCATGGCCCGGCCAAGGGCCTGATGCGCTGGGTACTGACCACCAACCACAAGGACATCGGCACGATGTACCTGTGGTTCAGCTTCTGCATGTTCCTGCTGGGCGGCTCGATGGCCATGGTCATCCGTGCCGAGCTGTTCCAGCCGGGCCTGCAGATCGTGCAGCCGGAATTCTTCAACCAGATGACCACCATGCACGGCCTGATCATGGTCTTCGGCGCGGTGATGCCGGCGTTCGTCGGCCTGGCCAACTGGATGATTCCGCTGATGATCGGCGCGCCGGACATGGCCCTGCCACGGATGAACAACTTCAGCTTCTGGCTGCTGCCGGCGGCCTTCGGTCTGCTGGTCTCGACGCTGTTCATGGAAGGTGGCGGGCCGAACTTCGGCTGGACCTTCTACGCCCCGCTGTCGACCACCTACGGGCCGGAGAGCACGACCTTCTTCATTTTCGCCGTGCATTTGATGGGCATCAGCTCGATCATGGGGGCGATCAACGTGGTCGCCACCATCCTCAATCTGCGCGCCCCCGGCATGACCCTGATGAAGATGCCGCTGTTCGTCTGGACCTGGCTGATCACCGCCTTCCTGCTGATTGCGGTGATGCCGGTACTGGCGGGCTGCGTGACCATGATGCTGATGGACATCCACTTCGGCACCAGCTTCTTCAACGCCGCTGGCGGTGGCGACCCGGTCTTGTTCCAGCATGTGTTCTGGTTCTTTGGCCACCCCGAGGTGTACATCATGATCCTGCCCGCCTTCGGCGCGGTCAGCTCGATCATCCCAGCCTTCGCGCGCAAGCCGCTGTTCGGCTACACCTCGATGGTCTACGCCACGGCGGCGATTGCCTTCCTCTCGTTCATCGTCTGGGCGCACCACATGTTCACCGTGGGCATTCCGCTGACCGGCGAGCTGTTCTTCATGTACGCCACCATGCTGATCGCCGTGCCCACCGGGGTGAAGGTATTCAACTGGGCCAGCACCATGTGGCAGGGCTCGATGACCTTCGAGGCGCCGATGCTGTTCTCGGTGGCCTTCGTCATCCTGTTCACCATCGGTGGTTTTTCCGGGCTGATGCTGGCCATCGCCCCGGCGGACTTCCAGTACCACGACACCTACTTCGTGGTGGCGCACTTCCACTACGTGCTGGTGCCCGGTGCGATCTTCGGCATCTTCGCCTCGGCTTACTACTGGCTGCCCAAGTGGACCGGCCACATGTATGACGAAACCCTGGCCAAGCTGCATTTCTGGATGAGCTTCATCGGCATGAACCTGGCGTTCTTCCCGATGCACTTCGTCGGCCTGGCCGGCATGCCGCGGCGTATCCCCGACTACAACATGATGTTCGCCAACTTCAACATGGTCTCCAGCATCGGCGCGTTCATGTTCGGGGCCACCCAGTTGCTGTTCCTGTTCATCGTCATCAAGTGCATCCGCGGCGGCAAGCCGGCCCCGGCCAAACCCTGGGACGGGGCCGAAGGCCTGGAGTGGACGGTGCCGTCACCGGCGCCCTACCACACCTTCAGTACGCCACCGGAAGTGAAATAGGAGGTTTGCCGTGAGCGAGGTCATCGCGACTCGTCGCCTGGTTACCCGTCTGCTGCTCGTGGTGGTGGTGATGTTCTGCTTCGGCATCTTCGTCCTGCCGCCGTTCTACGACGCCATGTGCCGGGTTTTCGGCATCAACGGCAAGACCGCCGGTGCCTACCAGGGCGAGCAACTGGTGGATGAGCAGCGCCAGGTGCGCGTGCAGTTCCTCGCCACCAACGCCGCCGGCATGGTCTGGGAGTTCGGCCCGCAGGCCGACGAGATACTGGTTCACCCGGGGGAGGCGCGCGACATGCTGTTCGTCGCCTACAACCCCAGTGACCAGCCGATGAGCGCGCAGGCGATTCCCAGCGTATCGCCTTCGAAGGCGGCGGCCTTCTTTCACAAGACCGAGTGTTTCTGCTTTACCCAGCAGGTGTTGCAACCGGGCGAGCGCATCGAAATGCCGGTGCGCTTCATTGTCGACAGAGACTTGCCCAAGGACGTGAAGCACCTGACGTTGGGCTACACCCTGTTCGATATCACCGCGCGCAAACCGCCAGTGGCACAGGCTCCATAAGGAGAACAACAATGTCGAGTCACGAAAGTCACGAGAACTATTACGTACCGGCGCAGAGCAAGTGGCCTATCGTCGCCACCATCGGCCTGCTGGTCAGCTTCTACGGTGTCGGCACCTGGTTCAACGATCTGTCGGCAGGCCGCGACGGTTCCAACGGGCCGCTGATCTTCTTCGTTGGCGGGCTGATTCTGGCCTGGATGCTGTTCGGCTGGTTCGGCAACGTCATCAAGGAAAGTCGCAGCGGCCTGTACAGCGCGCAGATGGACCGCTCCTTTCGCTGGGGCATGAGCTGGTTCATCTTCTCCGAGGTGATGTTCTTCGCCGCCTTCTTCGGCGCCCTGTTCTATATCCGCATGTGGGCCGGACCCTGGCTCGGCGGCGAGGGTGACAAGGGCGTGTCCAACATGCTCTGGGAAGGCTTCGAATACAGCTGGCCATTGCTGCAGAACCCTGACTCCAAGTTGTTCCCGCCGCCCAGCGCAGTGATCGACCCCTGGCATCTGCCGTTGGTCAACACCATCTTGCTGGTGACCTCCAGCTTCACCATCACCTTCGCGCACCATGCGTTGAAGAAGAACCACCGTGGCCCGCTCAAGGCCTGGCTGGCGGCGACCATCGTGCTCGCCCTGGCGTTCCTGTTCTTTCAGGTCGAGGAATATATCGAGGCCTATACCGAGCTGGGGCTGACCCTGGGGTCGGGCATCTATGGCGCGACCTTCTTCATGCTCACCGGCTTCCACGGCGCGCATGTGACCTTGGGCACCATCATCCTGATCGTGATGCTGGTGCGCATCATGCGTGGGCATTTCGACGCCGATCAGCACTTCGGCTTCGAGGCGGCCGCCTGGTACTGGCACTTCGTCGATGTGGTCTGGCTGGGCTTGTTCGTCTTCGTCTACGTACTGTAGCGGGGGCTACCACGTAACGTGGGACACCAGTTGCCCTGAGTAGAAGCCCCAGGCGACCAGGGCAACGGTAATGGCGGTCAGGCCGACACGGACAGTCAGCGCGCCGACCACGCGGGAACCATGGCCCTCGTCCTTGACCAGGAAGAACAGGCCGCTGAACAGGCTGGCGATGGTTGCCAGCAGCATGAGGATGATCGCGGCTTTGAGCATGCGAGACTCCGGGGGATTCGAGTGATGCATTGCAGTATAGCCAGCAACCCCAATCGTAACGGCAGGGTGCTATGAGCACCTTCCGTCCCGGTTGGCTGCCCAGCCTGCTGGTTGCCCTGCTGCTGCCGGGGCTGCTCTGGCTGGGCTTCTGGCAGCTGCAGCGCGGCGATGAAAAGCGTCAGCTGTTGGCCAGCTTCGAGGCGCGGCGCCAGGCGGAGCCGATCAGCCTCGAGCAGCTTGAGCCCATGCCGGACCCCGCCTATCGCCGCGTCCAGCTGCGTGGACACTTCGATAGCGAGCACAGCCTGCTGCTGGATAGCCGCATCCGTGATGGTCACGCCGGTGTCGAGTTGCTGCAGCCTTTTTACGATCAGGCCAGCGGTCTCTGGGTGTTGCTCAACCGTGGATGGCTGCCCTGGCCGGACCGGCGTACACCACCGAGCTTCGATAGCCCCGACGGCGTACTGCAGCTCACGGCCTGGATCTACGTGTCGCCTTCTGGCGGGCTGAATCTGCGATCCGGCGCAGCGACCGATGGCTGGCCGCGGCTGATCACTCAGGTCGAGGCCGAACGCCTGTGGCAGCAACTTGGCCGCGGCGGACTGCCCTTCGAGGCGCGTCTTGAGCCGGGCCCGGCCAGCTATCGCGTCGACTGGCCAATCGTGGCCATGAGCCCCAGCAAGCATCTGGGCTATGCGGTGCAGTGGTTCTCCTTGGCTGCCGCGCTGCTTGGCCTGTTCATCTATCTCGGAATTCACAATGCACGGGAGCGTCGTCATGAACCCAGCCATCGCCATGCCTGAGGCACCGCGCAAGGCGCGTGGTCGCCTGCAGTTGTTGTTGATCCTTGCCATTGCCATCGGCCCGATGTTCCTCGCCAGTGCCATGTACCAGTGGCGCTTCTGGGTGCCGGAGACGCGCAGCTACCACGGCGTGCTGATCGGGGATGGGCGCACTCTGAGCGATCTCGGTGTGCAGGGTGAGGTTGAGCCACTCTGGCAGATTCTGGTGACGGCGCCCGGGGCATGCGAAACCGACTGCCAGCAACTGGTTTACCTGGCGCGACAGATCCAGATTGGCCTCAACCGCGAGACTGCCCGCGCCAGTCACGGCCTGGCGCTGGCCGAACCATTACCGGCCGACTACGACGCCACGCTCAAGCGCGAGTACCCGCAGCTTGGACGCTATCAACTGGATCTGCAGGCCTACGACAAGGCCGCCGAAGCGGTGCCGGGGGCCCAGCTGTGGCTGGTCGATCCGCACGGCAATCTGGTGCTGCGCTATCCGGCCGGTAGCAAAGGCAAAGCCATTCTCGATGATCTGCGCTACCTGCTGAAAATTTCCCTGATCGGCTGACGCTGCGTCCTGTCCATATCGGCAGAGCGCCAAGTCCAGTGCCCAAGGAGTAGAGATGCACAAGCCCGGTTACCGTCTAGCGTTGTTCGCGACCCTCCTGACCGTGGTGGTGGTGCTGCTAGGTGCCTACACCCGACTGACCCATGCCGGCCTGGGCTGTCCCGATTGGCCGGGCTGTTACGGTTTTCTCGGCGTGCCGATGAGCGAACACAAGCAGGCCATCGCCGAGGCGCGTTTCCCTGATGCTCCGGTGGAGGTTGCCAAGGGCTGGTACGAGATGATCCATCGCTACTTCGCCGGTGCCCTGGGGTTGGTCATCCTCGTCATCGCTGCCGACGCCGTACGCCGTCGCGCGGAGCCAACCCAGCCGCTCAAGTTGCCGTTGGCGATTCTGGCGCTGGTGATCCTGCAGGGCGCTTTCGGCATGTGGACGGTCACCCTGCAGCTGTGGCCGCAGGTGGTCACCGCTCATTTGCTCGGCGGCTTCGCCACGCTCAGCCTGTTGACCTTGCTCACTCTACGTCTGTCTGGACGCTTCGCACCGCTGCAGTTACCTGGGCGCCTGCGTGCACTGGCAGCAGCCTGCCTGTTGCTGGTGATCGGGCAGATCACTCTCGGCGGCTGGGTCAGCTCCAACTACGCCGCTGTGGCCTGCGTCGACCTGCCCACCTGTCATGGTGAATGGTGGCCCGCGATGGATTTCGGCAAGGGCTTTCATCTTACCCAGCATATCGGCCCCAACTACCTGGGCGGGCAGCTCGACAGTGATGCGCGCACCGCCATTCACATGAGTCACCGCATCGGTGCGTTGCTGGTCACACTGGCGTTGCTGGTCCTGGCCTGGCGACTGCACGCGGCCAGGCTGACGCGTCTGGCCGGTTTACTGTTGTTGGCGCTGGCCCTGCAGATTGGCCTGGGCATCAGCAACGTGATCTTCCATCTGCCGCTGCTGGTGGCGGTGGCGCACAACGCAGGTGGCGCGGCTCTGCTGCTGGTGATGGTGCTGATCAACTATCGCCTGAGGGCCGTTTCTGCGGCGACTCGCGAAGCATCCGATCTGGCGGGCAGGCGCACGACTCTGGTTTCCAGCGGTCTGGTTCAAGGCCGGTAAATAACGAATCAAGGAGAAATGCCATGGCGACAATGCTGCGAGCTCACTCCGAACACGCCAGCTGGCGCGACTATCTGGAGCTGACCAAACCACGGGTGGTGATGCTGATGCTGATCACCTCGCTGGTCGGTATGTTCCTCGCTACCCGTGCCGGTGTGCCCTGGACCGTGCTGTTGTTCGGCAACCTCGGCATCGGCCTGTGTGCCGGCGCAGCGGCGGCGGTCAACCACGTGGTGGATCGACGTATCGACTCGATCATGGCGCGCACGCACAAACGTCCGGTTACCGCCGGGCGGGTCTCTCCAGCCGCTGCGCTTGTCTTCGCCCTGCTGCTGGCCATCGCCGGTATGAGCCTGTTGCTGGTGTTCACCAATGAGCTGGCCGCCTGGCTCACCCTCGCCTCCTTGCTTGGTTATGCGGTGATCTACACCGGCTTTCTCAAGCGCGCCACGCCGCAGAACATCGTCATCGGCGGCCTGGCCGGCGCGGCGCCACCGTTGCTGGGCTGGGTTGCCGTCACCGGCCACCTGAGTGCCGAGCCGCTGCTACTGGTGCTGATCATCTTCGCCTGGACGCCGCCGCACTTCTGGGCTCTGGCCATTCATCGCAAGGCCGAATACGCCAAGGCCGACATCCCCATGCTGCCGGTGACCCACGGTGAGCACTACACCAAGGTGCATATTCTGCTCTACACCCTGGTGATGTTCGCGGTGACCCTGCTGCCCTACGCCATTCACATGAGCGGGCCGCTTTACCTGGTCTGCGCCCTGCTGCTCGGCGGTCGCTTCCTGCACTGGGCCTGGGTGCTGTACCGTGACAGCAAACCGCACGCGGCGATCAACACCTTCAAGTACAGTATCTGGTACCTGTTCCTGCTGTTTATCGCGCTGCTGGCGGATCACTATCTGCTGTTGAATATCTAGCAGGCCGTTTAAAAACGTTGGCGAGGCAGCCAGCGCAAGGCAAAAAAAGCCGAAAAAGCGCAGTTTACGTGTTGTAAATGAGCATTTTGAGGCTGTTTTTAACGCAGCAATGGCAACGCAGGTAGTTTTTCAACACCTGCTAGCAAGCTGTGGCGTGGCAGACGGTTTGCAAAAGCTAGCTAAGGGATTTCATGACTCGTACCCATACAACGGTTTTCGTTCTTGTCGCCATCGTGGCCCTGGTGCTGGGCCTCACCGTCAACAAGGTACTCAACAGCAAGAGCCAGGGTGACCCGGCGGCACTGCTCGATGCCGGGATCGTGCTGCTGCCGCAGAACCGCAGCCTGCCGGCGCTGAGCCTGATCGACCAGGACGGCAAGGAGGTCGCGGTGGATCAGCTCAAGGGTGAATGGAGCCTGCTGTTCTTCGGCTACACCTTCTGCCCGGATATTTGCCCGGCGACCCTCGCCCAGCTGCGCCAACTGCAGACTCAGCTGCCCGAAGAAACCCGCGCACGCCTGAACGTGGTGATGGTCAGTGTCGACCCGCATCGCGATACGCCGGAGCAACTGAGCAAGTACCTGGGTTTCTTCAATGCGGGCTTCAAGGGCCTGACCGGCGAAGAGGAAACCCTGCAGAAATTCGCCAACTCGGTGAGCATTCCCTACATCCCGGCTGACACCAGCAAGGAAAACTACACCGTCGACCACAGTGGCAACCTGGTGATCATCGGCCCGGATGGCACCCAGCGCGGCTTCATCCGCGCGCCGATCAACAATGGCAAGCTGGCGGCGCAGCTGCCGGGGTTGGTTTCAGGCTCCTAAGGCGCGCCGGCTAGCTAGAGTTAGGCGCACCCTACGGATGTCGCGGCCACGCAGATCCGTAGGGTGGGTTAGCGGCGCAAAGCGCCGATTGCATATGCGCAAATACAGCCAGCGCGCCGCGTAACCCACCAGGCGATAGATGGTGTTGCGCCGACGGTGGGTTACGCCGCCGCAGGCACAGAGTGTGATTCAGCGATGTGTCACAGGCGGCTAACCCACCCTACGAAACGCTTCTATCGCACTACAGCGCGAACGGCAGCGGCAGGTTGACCTGCTGGCGCTGCGCCAGGCGCCGTTGGAATTCGGCCGGATCATGAATCAGCACCTCCTGTCCGGCGAATGACTCGGCGGCGATCAGGCGTGACAGCCAGAAACGCACGCAAGCCACGCGCAGCATCGCCGGCCACAGTTCCGCTTCGGTAGCCGTGAAGGGCCGCAGCGCTGCATAGGCGCCGAGCAGCGCACGGGCACAAGCGCCATCGAGGCTGCCGTCTTCGTGCGAGCACCAGTCGTTCAGGGTGATGGCCAGGTCGTAGAGCATCGGCCCCGAGCAGGCGTTGTAGAAATCGATCACCCCAGCCAGATGGTTGCCGTCGAACAGCACGTTGTCGCGGAACAGATCGGCATGCAGATTGGCCCGCGGCAGAGCGAGGATGCGCGGCTTCAGCGCGGCGATCTCGGCCAGCGCATCACGCAGCAGCGGCAATGCCTCGTCATCGAGCTTCAGCGCCTGGCTCGGACCTTCGGCGAGCATCCAGTCCAGGCCACGGTCGCTGCGCCGCTCGATGGGCGCATCACGCGTAGCCACGTGAATACGCGCCAGCAGGCTACCCACTTCCTGGCAGTGATGGGCGTTGGCTTCGCGTACATGCTTGCCGGACAGCCGGGGCTGCAGCAGCGCCGGTTTCTCCGCCAGGCTGCGCAGTGCCTCGCCGTCCCGCGTGCGCAGGGCGTAGGGCACCGGCAGGCCGGCATCGTGCAGCACATCGAGTAATTCGATGAAGAACGGCAGGTCGGCCATCGGCCCGCGTTCGACCAGGGTCAGAACGTACTCACCCTGCTCCAGGCTGACGAAGAAGTTGCTGTTTTCGCTGCCCGCAGCAATGCCCTGGAAATCACGCAACCGACCAAGCCCGTAGGGCGCCAGGAAGACTTCGAGCTCATGACGCTCCAGGGGGGTGAATACCGACATATCAGACCTTAATTGCCTTACCAGCTAAAGATTTCCCAGGACGGGATCAGCATGTCCGGATCGTCCGAACGTACGAAGTTGCCGTCGCTGCCATCGGCGCGAACGAGAAAGTAGGGTTTACCGTTCTTCGGAATCACCTTGATGGCGTAGAGGAAGCCATTGACCCGGTATTCCTGAATGGTGCGGTCGCCTTCCTGGCGGATGGTCACGTCCGGGTCGCCCGATACGGGGTCCTCGGCATGAGCGGCAAGTGGGACACAGGCCAGCAGGCCGACCAGCAACAGGCGATTCAATGTACCCATGGTAATCTTGCTCCTTCGTTTTTCACCGATGCAGCCATTCTACCGCTGCACCCGCCGAAAAGGTTGATCCCGCGCATGAGCCAAGCTCCCCTCGTTCTGGTCGACGGTTCCTCGTATCTGTACCGTGCCTTCCACGCCCTGCCGCCGCTGACCACTTCCAAGGGCATGCCCACCGGAGCGGTGAAGGGCGTGCTGAACATGCTCAAGAGCCTGCGCAAGCAGTATCCGAACAGCCCCTTCGCCGTGGTCTTCGACGCCAAGGGCGGCACCTTCCGCGACGAGCTGTTCGCCGAGTACAAGGCCAATCGCCCGTCCATGCCGGACGAGCTGCGTGTGCAGGTCGAGCCGCTGCACGCCAGCGTGCGCGCCCTCGGCCTGCCGCTGCTGTGCGTCGAAGGCGTTGAAGCCGACGACGTGATCGGCACCCTGGCCCGTCAGGCCGCCGGCGAGAAGCGCGACGTGGTGATCTCAACCGGTGACAAGGACATGGCGCAGCTGGTCTGCCCGCACGTTACGCTGGTCAACACCATGACCGGAAGCGTCTACGATGCCGATGGCGTGAAAGAGAAATTCGGTGTCGGCCCTGAGCTGATCATCGACTACCTGGCCCTGATGGGCGACAAGGTCGACAACATCCCCGGCGTGCCCGGTGTCGGTGAAAAGACAGCTCTCGGCCTGCTGGTCGGCATCGGCGGCGGTCTCGACATGCTCTATGCCAACCTCGACAAGGTACCCGAGCTGCCGATTCGCGGTGCCAAGGGGCTGCCGGCCAAGCTCGAAGAACACCGCGAGATGGCCTACCTGTCCTACCAACTGGCGACCATCAAGACCGACGTGCCGCTGAATATCGAGATCGAATCGCTGCATCCCGGCGAGCCGGATCAGGCCGCGCTGATGCAGCTCTACGGCGAACTGGAATTCAAGAACTGGCTGGACGATCTGCTGCGCCAGAACAAGTCGCTGGCGGCCAAGGCTGCTGCGCCGGCTGGCGATCTGTTCGCCGAACCGACTGGCGAAGCTGCCGAAGAGGCCGCCGAACCAACGCAGCCGAGCGCCGGTGATTACCAGCTGGTACTGGAACAGGCGCAGTTCGATGCCTGGCTGCAGAAGCTGGAGCAGGCCGAGCTGATCGCCTTCGACAGCGAGACCACCAGCATCGACGCCCAGCAGGCGCAACTGGTCGGCCTGTCCTTCGCGGTCAAGGCCGGCGAGGCCGCCTACGTGCCCCTGGCGCACAGCTACATGGGCGTGCCGCAGCAGCTTGATCGCGATGCGGTGCTCAAGGCGCTCAAGCCTATCCTCGAAGACCCGGCCAAGGCCAAGGTCGGCCAGCACGCCAAGTACGACATCAACGTCCTGGCCAACGCCAGCACGCCGATTGCCGTGCAGGGCGTGGCCTTCGACACCATGCTCGAATCCTACGTGCTGGACTCGACCGCCACCCGCCACGACATGGACAGCCTGGCGCTGAAGTACCTGAACCACAGCACCATCCGCTTCGAGGACATCGCCGGCAAGGGTGCCAAACAGCTGACCTTCGACCAGATCGCCCTGGAGCAGGCCGGCCCCTATGCCGCCGAGGATGCCGACGTGACCCTGCGTCTGCATCAGGAGCTGTGGGGCAGGCTCGAAGCGGTGCCATCGCTGGCCAAGGTGCTGCGCGAAATCGAGATCCCGCTGGTGCCGGTGCTGGCGCGCATCGAGCGCAACGGCGCGCTGGTCGACGCCAAGCTGCTTGGCGAGCAAAGTGTCGAGCTGGGCGAAAAATTGGTGGAGCTGGAGCGCAAGGCCTTCGAAATCGCTGGCGAGGAATTCAACCTGGCCTCGCCCAAGCAGCTTGGTGTGATCCTCTACGAAAAACTCGGCTACCCGGTGATCAGCAAGACCGCCAAGGGCCAGCCCTCCACCGCCGAGGCAGTATTGGCCGAACTGGCCGAGCAGGACTTCGAGCTGCCCAAGGTGCTGATGCAGTACCGCAGCCTTAGCAAGCTCAAGAGTACCTATACCGACAAACTGCCGGAGCAGATCAACCCGCGTACCGGGCGCATCCACACCAGCTATCACCAGGCGGTGGCCGCCACTGGCCGTCTGTCCTCGAGCGATCCGAATCTGCAGAACATCCCGATTCGCACTGCCGAAGGACGGCGCATCCGCCAGGCCTTCGTCGCGCCCAAGGGCTACAGGATGATGGCGGCGGACTACTCGCAGATCGAGCTGCGCATCATGGCTCACCTGGCCAAGGACAAAGGCTTGCTCGATGCCTTCCACCATGACCTGGACGTGCACAGGGCCACTGCTGCCGAGGTGTTTGGTGTGGCGTTGGAAGAGGTGACCAGCGATCAGCGGCGCAAGGCCAAGGCCATCAACTTCGGCCTGATCTATGGCATGAGTGCCTTCGGCCTGGCCAAGCAGATCGACGTCGAGCGCAAGGAGGCGCAGGCCTACATCGACCGCTACTTCGCCCGCTACCCCGGCGTGCTGACCTATATGGAAAGCACCCGCGCGCAGGCTGCCGAGCAGGGTTATGTGGAGACGGTCTACGGTCGCCGCCTGTACCTGCCGGAAATCCACGCGCAGAACCAGGCCATGCGCAAGGGTGCCGAGCGCGCGGCGATCAACGCGCCGATGCAGGGCACTGCGGCGGACATCATCAAGCGCGCCATGATCGCCGTGGACGGCTGGCTGCAGGACAGCGGCATCGACGCGCGCATCATCCTGCAGGTGCACGACGAACTGGTGCTGGAGGTGCGCGAGGAACTGATCGACGAGGTCAGCGCCAAACTCAAGAGCCTGATGAGTGGTGCCGCTGATCTGGACGTGCCGCTGTTGGTGGAAGTGGGCGTTGGCGCCAATTGGGACGAAGCGCACTGAGCCCCTTTGCCGCGGCGCAAAGCCGCGGCCGCTCTAGCCTTGGGATTTCAGGGAATCAAAAGACGTTTTCTTATTGCAAATGGTTTTTAAGAGAGCGATGAACTTTCCCCGAAGCCGCCCGGTCAGAGATTCTGAATGGCCGCAAAGCCCTTCAATGCTCCTTTGTTGTGTTAAGTGTTGGCAGACATCTGAACCCCGCCCTAGCGGTTCAGACCTTGAACCCCGAACTTCTCCCTCCCCATACGAAGCTCGGGGTTTTTTTTGCCCGTAGAAAAGTGCCGCTAGCGGCCATCTGATGACCCCCTCTCATTTATGGGAGAGGGCTTCTTTGATGCGCTTTCAAGTCAAAACGGGCGGCGGCCGCTCCGTAGGGTGCGCTGCGCGCACCGAATACTCCCTACGATCTCGGTGCGCACAGCGCACCCTACTTCAGGCCTCCTCAGCGCCTTCTTCATCGTCTTCCGGCAATAGACCCAGCCAGCCGGCCAATACCATCTGTGCTTCTTCCACACCCATGCGCTTGGGGGCCGAGAACAGCTGAATGCTGATGCCCTCGCCCCACTGCTTGTGAATTTCCTGGCGCACCTTGAGCAGCGCGGTCTTCGCCGCACCGAAGGCCAGCTTGTCGGCCTTGGTCAGCAGGATATGCAGCGGCATGCCACTGGCCACCGACCAGTCCAGCATCATGCAGTCGAACTCGGTCAGCGGATGACGGATATCCATCATCAACACCAGGCCGCTCAGGCTTTCGCGGCTCCCCAGATACGCTTCCAGATGTTTCTGCCAGTGTTGCTTGAGCGGGATCGGTACCTTGGCATAGCCGTAGCCAGGCAGGTCGACCAGGCGGCGCTCGTCGTCCAGGCGAAAGAAATTGAGCAACTGCGTGCGCCCGGGGGTCTTCGAAGTCCGCGCCAGACTGGCATGGGTCAGGGTGTTGAGCGCGCTCGACTTGCCCGCGTTGGAACGGCCGGCGAAGGCGACCTCCAGGCCGCTGTCCTCGGGGCACTGATCGACCTTGGCGGCACTGATGAGGAAGCTGGCCTGCTGGCACAGACCGATGATGGGATTTTTCGGGAGCATGGGGTATCCGGTGGTTACCTCAATCCGCAGAGAGGGTGTCTACAAATGGCTGCGCGCGGCCATGCTGCGTTGGAATCAACCTCAAAATGCTCATGTACTACTCGTACACTCCACTTTTTCGGCTGACTCCGCCTTGCCTGACCTTTGCTCGCTGCTTTGTAGACACCCTCTTGACCGTTCGAGGGATTGCGACATTTCCGCGCACCTGTCGCACGCCAGGTGGCGTGGCAAGCGGCGTCGTTTCCGTTTCAGCGTTGCCAGTATATAATGCCGCAGATTTTGTGTGCGCTTTGTCCCACCCGCAGGAACCCGATTGCCGGGAGCGATTACATCTCTGCTCGATAGAAAGCAGGACGTTCCCCACCCTGATGAGGTTGATTTGATGAAGAAAATGCTGCTTGCTGCTGCCGTTATGACGCTGTCTTTCAACGGCTATGCTGCACAGGATCCGCAAGCTGTGTATGACCGTTCCTGTGGCGTATGCCACAACGGCCAGATTCCCACGTCGCCCAAGAAAGGCGACAAGGCCGCATGGGAGCCACGTTTGGCCAAGGGCATGGACGCACTGGTGCAGAGTGTCACCAATGGTATGAATGCCATGCCGCCGCGCGGCCTGTGTATGGACTGCACGGCCGAGGATTACCAGGCGGTCATCGAACTGATGACCAAATGAGTAGGCCCGGCCAGATAACCTTTCTCTCTTAGCCGTAATTGGATTAGCTGATGAACAAAGTACTCGTGAGTCTGCTGTTGACCCTGGGCCTCACTGGCGTGGCTCAGGCTGCTGGCGATGCCGAAGCCGGTCAGGGCAAAGTCGCTGTCTGTGGTGCCTGCCATGGCGCCGATGGCAACAGCCCTGCGCCAAACTTCCCCAAGCTGGCCGGTCAGGGCGAGCGTTACTTGCTCAAGCAGCTGCACGACATCAAGTCCGGTGCGCGCCCGGTGGTCGAGATGACCGGCATGCTGGACAATCTCAGCGATCAGGACATGGCTGACATCTCCGCCTACTTCGCTAGCCAGAAGATGAGCGTTGGTGCTGCCGATCCCAAGCTGGTCGAGCGTGGTGAAGCACTGTTCCGCGGCGGCAAGCTGGAAGAAGGTATGCCGGCCTGCACCGGTTGCCACTCGCCTGACGGCGCTGGTCTGGCTGCTGCCGGCTTCCCGCACCTGGGTGGCCAACACGCCCAGTATGTGGCCAAGCAGCTGACCGACTTCCGCGAGGGTGACCGCACCAACGACGGCGACGCGATGATCATGCGTGCCATCGCTGCCAAGCTGAGCAACAAGGATATCGAAGCCGTATCCAGCTTCATCCAGGGTCTGCACTAAGAAGTTTTTCTAAGCGACCACTGTTGCAGTTGGTAAGACAAAGGGTGGCCACGGCCACCCTTTTTCATTTGCGCCGCGGCTACAATGACCGGAACCTGCCTCGTATCGCTCGGTCTTACTAGCGATTCGCCACGAGGCGATGCCTACTACCAAGGAGTACCCCATGCGTAACCTGATTCTCGGCGCGGCTCTGGCCATCAGCAGCCTGTTCGGTATCACCGCTCACGCCGAGCCGGTGGCTGGCCAGCAGTACGTTGAGCTGAAGAGCCCGGTGCCGGTTTCCAAGCCCGGCCAGATCGAGGTGGTGGAGCTGTTCTGGTACGGCTGCCCGCATTGCTATCAGTTCGAAGCGACCCTCAACCCCTGGGTCGAGAATCTGCCGGAAGACGTCAATTTCGTGCGCGTGCCGGCGCTGTTCGGTGGCATCTGGAACGTGCATGGTCAGGCGTTCATCACCCTGGAAAGCATGAAGGTCGAGCACAAGGTGCATGACGCCGTGTTCACCGCCATCCACCAGGAGAAGAAGAAGCTGGCCTCGGCTGAAGAGTTCGCCGACTTCGTCGCCACCCAGGGCGTTGATCGCGATGCCTTCCTCAAGACCTTCAATTCCTTCGCCGTCAAAGGCCAGATGGAAAAGGCCAAGAAACTGGCCATGGCTTACCAGGTCACTGGTGTACCGGTGATGATCGTGGGCGGCAAATACCGCTTCGACCTGGGCTCGGCCGGTGGTCCGCAGCAGACCCTCCAGGTCGCTGACCACCTGATCGCCAAGGAACGCGAGGCGCTCTAAGCGCGGCCGCAGGCGCGAAGCATGCTGCGCCGCTGGCGAAAGACACGTGCGGTTGGTCTGTGCGATCCACAGATCAACCCGCACTGCTCGACCGAGGCCGACTGGCCAGCCGACGGTCTCCTGCGCCTGCTCAGTTTCAACGTCCAGGTCGGCATCAATACCCAGCGTTACCACCACTACCTGACCCGTAGCTGGCAGCACCTGTTGCCCCATGCCGGGCGTGCCGGCAACCTGCAGCGCATCGGTGATCTGCTCGCCGACTTCGATCTGGTGGCGTTGCAGGAGGTCGATGGTGGCAGCCTGCGCTCAGGCTACATCAATCAGGTCGAGTACCTGGCCCAGCAGGGCGCCTTTCCCTACTGGTATCAACAGCTCAATCGCAATCTCGGGCGCTTCGCCCAGCACAGCAACGGCGTGCTCAGCCGTTTGCGTCCCACCCTGCTGGAGGATCATCCACTTCCCGGGCCGCCTGGCCGAGGTGCGATTTTCCTGCGTCTCGGTGAGGGCGAGCACGCTCTGGGCGTGGTGATGATGCATCTGGCGCTGGGCGCACGCACACGGACGCGGCAACTGGCTTACATTCGGGAACGCGTCAGTGAGTTTCGCCACCTGGTGCTGATGGGCGACATGAACACCCATGCTGTCGACCTGTTGGAGAACTCCCCGCTGCGCGACCTTGGCCTGATCGCGCCGCAGGTCGAGGCGACCTTCCCCAGCTGGCGGCCGCAGCGCTGCCTCGACCATATCCTGCTCAGTTCGGAGCTTGAATTGGGGCGCGTCGATGTGCTCAGTCAGCCGATTTCCGATCACCTTCCCGTGGCCGTGGAAATCCGCCTGCCGGAAGCACAGAATGCTGCGCAAATGCCTATGCTGAAGACGCCATCTCCCGAGTAAGCCGTATGAGCGATGACGCGCAACGCTGGAAAGACAAATACCTGAGCAGCCTGGAGCAGCAGGAAAAGCTCGACCGCCGTTGGGAGTTGCGCCTGGATTTGCTGCGCCGTGGTCTGGTGCGCAGCAGTCTGGCTGCCGAGGGCGCGGATAAGGCGGTCGATCAATGCATGCAGGAAATGCGCGAAATCCTCCGCCGCGAGGATATGGACGCGGCATTGGGTGGCCTAATTCCGCGTCTGGAAAAGGCCGTGCTGGATTCCGAGCAGCGCCGCCAGCAGCGTGCCGGCGAGGCTGCGGCTGCGTTGGCGGGCTTGATCGAGCAACTGCAGCGTCTGCAGCCGCCCCGTGAGGTGCGCAAGGCGCTCAAATCGCTGGGCAAGCAGTTGCAGGATGCCACCACTCATCAGTATCTGCTCCCGGCGCTGCTCAGCCAGTTGAGCAACCTGCAGGGGCAGGCGCTGACCGTTCTGCAGGCACCGGTGCAGGAACAACCGGGCCTGCTCCAGCGGCTGTTCGGCTCGCGCGGCGAGAGCAGCGAGAGCAGCGAAAGAAATGAGGAGGCGCCGGGCAGTGTCACCGAGGCCACTGGCGTTGCCGAGGCGCCCGCAGCAGAATCGGCGCCAACGCCAACGCCAACGCCAACGCCAACGCCAACGCCAACGCCAACGCCAACGCCAATGCCAACGGCCGTAGAGGTCACGAACGAGCCGCCTGCCAGTATTCCCGGGGTGGTCAGCGTGCCTGCGCATCGCCAGGTCCACGACGCCTCGCCGGTGCTCGACAGCCTGCCGCTGCCGCCGGGCCTGGTGCGGCAGGAGGAGGCCGGCGACAGCCCGTTCTCATTGCCCAGCAGCGAGCCCGGATACAGCGCGGTGGCGCCGCATATCGCCAGCAGCCTGCGAAATCTGCTCGACGAGCTCGAGCTGCCGGCGCGCCATCTGCCGCAAGGCGAAGCGCTGCGCATGCGACTGGAGGGCAATCTCAACTGGTACGAGCTGGTGCCGGTGCTGGATGACATGGCCGTGCTGGTGCTTGCCGTCACCGATAGCGGCCAGCGCGAGTTTGCCGGCTATCTCAAACAACTCAACGAGCGCCTGGCTGCCTTTATCGAAACCCTCAGCGAGGCGCACGAGGGCTACAGCGCTTCAGTGGAGAATGCGCGCAGTTTCAACCAGCAACTGCGTGATCAGGTCAGCGACCTGCAGCACAGCGTGCAGGAAGCTGCCGATCTGGAATCGCTCAAGCAGGCCCTGGAGCAGCGCCTGGAAGGCCTCTTGCAGAGTGTCAGCAGTCATCAGCGCCAGCGCGACAGTGGTGGCGATGACGTGGCCGAGCGGCTACAGGGTCTGGTCAAGCGTGTCGCCGAGATGGAGCAGGAGGCGCAGCAGTTTCGCGAGCATATCGAGGAACAGCGACAGAAGTCCCTGCTGGATCCTCTGACTGGGCTGCCCAACCGTGCCGCCTGGAGCGAGCGTCTCGACCTGGAAGTCGCCCGCTGTCAGCGCTACGGCGGTCAGTTGTTGTTGGCGGTGCTGGATGTCGATCACTTCAAGCGGATCAACGATGGCTACGGTCACCTGGCGGGTGATCGGGTGCTGAAGATCATCGCGGGTGAGCTCAACAAGCGTTTGCGCAAGACCGACTTCATCGCCCGTTTTGGTGGCGAGGAGTTCGTTCTGCTGATTCCTGCAACGCCGCTGGAGGGAGGTGTCCAGCTGCTGGAAACCCTGCGCGCGGCAATCGAGGCCTGCCCGTTCCACTTCAAGGGTGAGCCGGTCACCATCACCTTCTCCGCCGGTATCGCCGAGTTTCGCAATGGCGAGGCGACCGAGGTCACCTTCGAACGTGCCGACCAGGCGCTATATCGCGCCAAGGGCGCGGGGCGTAATCGAGTCGAACAGGCTGCCTGATCCCCTCTAAGTTGAGCCGCAGCGGCCGGCGCCGCGGCTCCCATACGAACCACTCACTCCTTCTAGGATGTTGCTTCGGCCGGCTCCCTGCTGGTTGCTCCAGCGGTTCGTGCCCGTGGTGCGTGATCGTCCTCGTCCTGCAATGGCACCTCATTGCCCTGGGCGTCGTACAACTTGCCGCCGATGAAGTGGTCGCCATCGTGCAGGGCGGCGATGTCGCGGTAGCGCAGGCTGCGCTCGGTACCGGCGACGAACACCGACTGCTGATCCGAGTTGCCGGTGGTGAAATGGTTGAACAGCAGATTGAGCAGGATCGCCATTATCGCCGCCGAGCTGATGCCGGAGTGGAAGATGGTTTCGAACCAGGCGGGGAAGTGGTGATAGAAGCTGGGCGTGGCGATGGGAATCATGCCGAAGCCGATGGAGGTGGCAACGATTACCAGGTTCATGTTGTTGCGGTAGTCGACCTTGGCCAGTGTGCGGATGCCGCTGGCGGCAACGGTGCCGAACAGCACGATGCCGGCACCGCCGAGTACCGAGGTCGGTACCGCGGCGATGACCCGGCCCATGATCGGCAGCAAGCCGAGGGTCACCAGAATCAGCCCGCCGGTGGCCACCACATAGCGGCTTTTCACGCCGGTCACGGCGACCAGGCCGACGTTCTGGGCAAAGGCACTCTGGGTGAATGAGCCGAACAGCGGGGCAACGACACTGGCGATCATGTCCGCGCGCAAACCATTGCCGAGGCGTTTGGAATCGACCTTGGTGTTGATGATGTCGCCGACGGCGAGGATATCGGCTGAGGTTTCCACCAGGATCACCATCACCACGATCAGCATCGAGATGATCGCCGCCAGCTCGAACACCGGCATGCCGAAATGCAGCGGCGCAGGGAAGGCCAGCACCGGCCCTTCGCTGACCTTGGAAAAGTCGGCCATGCCGAATGCCACTGCCACCAGGGTGCCGATCACCATGGCCAGCAGAATCGACAGGCGTGAGAGGGTGGCGCTGCCAACCTTGCTCAACAGCAGCACGGTGGCCAGGGTGAAGGCGGCCAGGCCGATGTTGGCCATGCTGCCGAAGTCCGCCGCTTCGCTGTTACCGCCCATCGCCCAGCGCGCGGCTACAGGCATCAGCGTCAGGCCGATGGTGGTGATGACGATGCCGGTTACCAGTGGCGGGAAGAACTTGGTGATCTTGGAGAAGATCGGTGTGATCAACAGACCGATCGCTCCTGCGCCTATCACCGCGCCGAACACTACCGGTAGCCCCCCTTCACCGCCGTTGGCGCCGACTATCGCCACGATGGTGGCGACGCTGGCGAATGACACGCCCTGTACCAGGGGTAACTGACAGCCGAAGAACGGCAGACCTATGGTCTGCAGCAGAGTGGCGGCGCCACCGACGAAAAGCGAGGCGGCGATCAGCAGGCCGATATCGGCAGACGACAGACCGGCCGCCTGACCGACGATCAGGGGGACGGCGACGATGCCGCCGTACATGGTCAGGACGTGTTGCAGGCCGTAAAGCAGATTGGAGCCGAGACCGAGGTTCTCGTCCTCGGGGCGCTGGGTAGTGGAGGTCATGGGAAAACTACTCGCTGTTGTTCTTGTGCGGTCAATGTAGACACTTTGTTGCTACATTGGCTACTGCTTTGTATACATTTTTTGCGAGTGTTGTTTCCTGAAACCGTTGCTGCGCTGCGGGTCATAAAATTTCCGCACGCGCTGAAAATGCTCGAATCTGACCGTGACGCCGACTCGCGAGGTGACCCCGCCAGGCCCTAGACTATGCGCACTAGCCACCGGAGACGCCCATGGACATCTTCAGCATCGCCGTGCTGATCTTTTTGGTCACCGACCCTTTCGGCAATATCGCCATCTACATCGCCGCGCTGAAGAACGTCGAACCGCGCAGACGGCTGTGGATCGCCGCGCGCGAACTGCTGTTCGCCCTTGGCCTGCTGCTGCTGTTCCTCACCTTTGGTGACAAATTCCTCACCAGCCTCGGGCTGTCACGCGAGGCAACCGCGATTGCCGGCGGTATCATCCTGTTCGTCATCGCCATGCGCTTGATCTTTCCCAGCCCGCAGGGCCTGCTCGGCGACGTGCCGGATGGCGAGCCGATGCTGGTGCCGCTGGCCACACCTGCGGTCGCCGGGCCTTCGGCTCTCGCGGTGCTGATGACCCTGCGCAATACCCACACCGGGCCGCTCTGGGAGCTTTACCTCGCAGTGATCCTGGCCTGGGCGGCGACGGCATTCATCCTGTTGCAGGCTTCGTTCCTGCAGCGTTTTCTCGGTAATCGCGGGTTGATGGCAGTGGAACGCTTGATGGGCATGCTGCTGATCATGCTCAGCGTCGACATGCTGCTGGACAACCTGCAAAGCGTATTCGGTCACGCATGAAGTCTCTTTGCCTTGCCCTCGTTGTTGTTCTGCTCGCCGGCTGCACAGGCGGTTTGCGTATCGACGACAGTCATACCGCGACCGGTCAGAACAGTCGCGTGCAGTACGTCGTGCTGCACTACACCTCCGCTGACCTGCAGCGCTCGCTCGACCTGCTGACGCAGACCGAGGTGAGCAGCCACTACCTGATCGGCGATGCGCCGCCGACTGTCTACCGCCTGGTGGACGAGAATCGCCGTGCCTGGCACGTTGGCGTCAGCGAATGGAAGGGGCGCACCTGGCTCAACAGCACCACGATCGGCATCGAGCTGGTCAACCAGGGTTACTACCAGACGCCGGCCGGCCGTTACTGGCAGCCTTTCGCGCCGCAGCAGATCGATACCCTGATCGTGCTGCTCAAGGACATCGTCGAACGTCACCAGTTACCACTGGGCTCGATCATCGCGCACAGCGATGTCGCGCCGCAGCGCAAGGTCGATCCGGGCCCACTGTTCCCCTGGAAGCGTCTGGCCGACGAGGGTCTGGTGCCCTGGCCGAACGAGGACGCCGTGGCACGCCAACAGGCGCTGTTCAGCACCAGCCTGCCCAGCGTGCAGTGGTTCCAGGAGCAGTTGGCGCAAAACGGCTACACGGTGCCGCAGCATGGCGAGCTGGATGAGGCGACGCGCAATGTCATTGCCGCCTTCCAGATGAAGTATCGCCCGGCCAACTACGACGGCCAGCCAGATGCCGAAACGGCAGCGCGGTTGCTGGTGCTGAATCTGCAGGCGGCAGGATAGAACTCAACTAGGCGTCGTGCCGATCAGCCGAGAGTCGGCCAATGCTGCGCTGCGATGAACGGTGGCGGCCTGGTATTCGGGGTCCGCGAGCATGCTCAGAAAGGCTGCTGACGAGGGATAGCGCACCAGCAGGAGCAGATCCCACCGCTCTTCCTTCGGTGCGATCAGCGCCAGATGGACGTCAGCCATCACCTGCACCTCGCCGCCCACCCCCTGGACCTTGCTCAGCGCGGTGCGGCTGTAGCGCGCATAGGCCTCGCGCCCGCTGCACGGCGCATGGCGGCTGTCTGCGTGGTACGCGGCTTGATTGTTGAAGCGCAGCAGGTTGAGCATCAGGATCGGTGTATCGCTGGGCATGCGCTCGGCGAACGCCAGCAGATCCTCGCGGTTAGGGTCGATGCTGGGCATGCACGTTCCTCGTCTGGTTTTTCCTGAGCCTCTCGCCTGAAGTGGAGTACGGCAAGCGCTATCGACCCGCCTGATAGGCGATCATCTGCCCAGCGTGCTGCTGCGCTGCGGCCGCTGCACCATCAGGCTGCCGAGGCTCGGCCGATCAGCGTGGGCCAGGTTGGAAATCACGCGCATCACGCGCCCAGACATCCAGTACCGGTTTGAGATCCTCCAGGGTCAGTTGCGTGCTGCTGTTCTCCAGCGTCAGGCCGTGGCCCTTGCGCACCACGCGCAGCACCGGCTCACTGGTTCGGGCATCGAGCGCTTCCAGCTCGATGAAGATGGCGCTGTCGCGATCACGGGTGCCTGCCGCTGTGGTCGCCGCAGCGAGTACCAGGGCAACGGGAATCACTTCATAGGCCTTGAGCCCTTCGGTGGAAACCGTCACGCCGGTGATCGCGCTGCGCAGTACCAGGCTGTCCATGGTCGGTTCGTTGACGACCGTCATGCGTCCCTGTAACTCACGGATCAGCGCCTGATGCAGATAATCACGGACGTTTTCCAACGTCTGCGTGCTGACCTGATCGCTGGGCGCTGGTGTGGGATAGAAGGTCGGCTTCTCTACATACACCGTGCTGTAGCGCTCGCTTTTGAACTGCGGCGAAATCCAGCGCAGCACCGGTGCGCCAGTGGCTGAGGTGGCTGGCTGGAGCTGGGAGTAGTCGGCGAGGTAGCCGGAGAACTGTGTGGGTTTGGTGATCTGGCTGGCGCAGCCGCTGAGCAGCAAACCAGCGAGTAAAGCCAGGCAAAGCGGATTGGCGTAACGCATCGGCGGACTCTCCTGTCCAGGGGGCTGCAATCAGCCTAGATGCCGCTTCGTCAGCCCGCCAGTTCGCTCAATCGTTGAGCTAGAAGCCTGAAGTCATAGGGCTTCACGATGCTCTCGGTGGCCGCCGCGTTGTCGCGGGCGCGTACCTCTTCGAGCAGTTCGCGTTCGTAATAGCCGCTGGCGAACAGCACCGGCAGGGCCGGGCGCAGCTGGCGCGCGGCTTTCACTAGTTCGCGTCCGTCCATCCCGGGCAGGCCGATGTCGCTCATCAGCAGATCGAAGTGCTGTTCGCTGCGCAGCCGTTCCAGTGCGCTGTGCCCGTCGCGCAGAGCAAGGACGCGATAGCCGAACTCCCCGAGCACTTCAGCGGTGAGTTCGCGCACGACATCGTCATCCTCGACCAGCAGGATGGTCTTGGCACTGGCGCAGTCGATTTCGGTCATGAGGCTCTCTGTTTCAGCGCGCAGAATGCGCGAATGTTTGGCAAACTTCGGAGTCGGTGCGCGGTCAGTGTGCCATACGCCTTCCCCGGACAGACAAGAACAAGCGAGACAATCATCGAATGGACGTCCCAATGTCGAATGAGTCCGCAATGGACGAAAAAGGGTTTCGCCGGATTCTCAACCGTAACGTCGGGCTGCCGCTCGGCCTGGGCCTGGTCGGTGCGCTGTTCTTTGCGCTGTTGATCGGCTACCTGCTCAATGTGGTGCGCTGGGTCGAGCATACCGACCAGGTCCTCAACCGGGCCAGCGAGGTGTACAAGCTGACCCTGGATCTGGAGACCGGCATGCGCGGTTTCCTGCTCAGTGGTGACGAGGACTACCTGGCGCCTTACGAGCAGGCGCGCGGCAAGTTTCGCCCGCTGACCGAACAGCTCATCGGCATGGTCGGGGATAACCCGCCGCAGGCGCAGCGACTCGAGCGTCTGCTGGCGCTGCAGGAGCAATGGGATCTGTTCGCCCAGGAAGTCATAGACAGCCGTCGCGACGGGGGTAACTACCTGGCCGAGGTTGGACGAGGACGCGGCAAGAACCTCACCGATGGCATGCGCCGTGAGCTCGATACCTTCATCAACAGCGAGCGTGAGTTGCGCCAGCAGCGCAATTCCGAAGCCGGCACTACCGCACTCTGGGGCGCTGGAATTTACCTGGTGGTCAGCATCCTGTTCAGTGCCCTGTTGGCACTGTTCGGTCGCCGTGAGCTGATGAACCTCTCGCAGACCTATTCCCAGGCCATGGCCAGGCAGGCCGACTTCGCCGAGGAACAGCGCCGACGCGTATGGTTGGGCGACGGCCAGAGCCAGCTATCGGAGCGCTTGCTCGGTCAACCACAGGTACAGGAGCTGGCTGATCGTTCTCTGGAGTTCCTCGCCGAGTACCTCGACTGCGTGGTGGCTGCGCTGTACCTGCGCGACGGCCACAGCGGTGATCTGCGGCGCGTTTCTGGTTACGGCTTCAGCGAAGACGCCAGCTTCAAGGAGCGCTTCTACCGCGGTGAAGGCCTGGTCGGGCAAGCTGCTCGCGGCCGCCGTCTGATCTGTCTGGACGATCTTCCGGCGGATTACATCAAGGTCGTCTCGAGCCTTGGCGAAGGGCAGCCCGTGAGCGTTGCCTTGCTGCCACTGCAGACCGAAGATCGCGTCAACGGTGTGGTCGAGTTGGCCTTCATGCGCGTGCTGGAACCGCGTGAGCGCGAGTTCCTCGAGGCCATCGCCAGCAATGTCGGGATGGCGCTTGAGGCCGCGCGCTATCGCCAGCGCCTGCAGGAGGTGCTTGGCCAGACCCAGCAACTCAACGAGGAGCTGCAGACTCAACAGGAAGAACTGCGCGCGGCCAACGAGGAGCTGGAGCAGCAGGCGCGCGTGCTCAAGGAGTCCCAGGCGCACCTGGAAACCCAGCAGGCCGAGCTGGAGCAGACCAACGAGAAGCTCTCCGAGCAGGCGCAGACGTTGTCCGACCAGCGCGACGAGCTGGACCAGCGCAATACCACCCTCGGCCGCATCCAGGCACAGCTGGAGGAGCGCGCCGAAGAGCTGCAGCGCGCCAGTCGCTACAAGTCCGAATTCCTCGCCAACATGAGCCATGAGCTGCGTACGCCGCTCAATAGCTCGCTGATCCTGGCCAAGCTGCTGGCAGAAAACGGCAACGGCAACCTCAACGACGAACAGGTCAAGTTCGCCGAATCGATCTACTCGGCCGGCAACGATCTGCTCAATCTGATCAACGACATTCTCGACATCGCCAAGGTCGAGGCCGGCAAGCTCGAGATACGCCCCGAGCGCGCGCCGCTGGCGAGCGTGCTCGAAAGCTTGCGTGATGTATTCGTACCGCTGGCGGGCGAGCGCGGTCTGAGTTTCGAGATCGAACAGCAGGGCGAGCTGCCGCAGGTCCTGTTCACTGACCGCCAGCGCGCCGAGCAGATCCTGCGCAACCTGCTGTCCAATGCCTTCAAGTTCACCGACCGCGGCGGCGTGACCCTCAGCGTGTCGCGGCAGGATGAGCAGTACCTGGCCTTTGCCGTGCGCGACACCGGCATTGGCATCGCTGCGGATCAGCAGCAGGCGATCTTCGAGGCTTTCCGCCAGGCCGACGGCACCACCAACCGCCGCTATGGCGGTACTGGCCTGGGGTTGTCCATCTCGCGTGACCTGGCCGGGCTGCTCGGTGGTTCCATCACGGTCAGCAGCGTGCCGGGCGAGGGCAGCATCTTCACCCTGCTGCTGCCCGAGCGCTTGGTCGAAGGTGCTGCTCCGAGCAAGCCGGTTGCCGAGCCTCGGATGGCGGTTGAGCAACCGTTGCCGGTTGCCGCCACGGCTGCTGCCCCGGCGATGCCGCGAGCACCGGCGCCTTTCGCCGATGACCGCGAGCACCTCGACGAGCGTGGTGGACGCCGCGTGCTGGTGGTGGAAGATGAAGTGCGCTTCGCCCGCATCCTCTTCGATCTGGCGCACGAGCTGGGCTACGCCTGCCTGGTCGCTACCTGCGCCGACGAAGGCCTGGAGCTGGCGCGGCAGTACCGCCCGGACGCTATCCTGCTCGACATGCGCCTGCCCGACGGCTCCGGTCTTGGTGTGCTGCAACGTCTGAAGGACGACCCACACACCCGTCACATCCCGGTTCATGTGGTCTCGGTGGAGGACCAGAGCGAGGCAGCGCTGCACCTGGGAGCGGTTGGCTATGCGCTCAAGCCCACCAGTCGCGATCAGCTCAAGGAGGTCTTCGGCAAGCTCGAGGCCAAGCTCAATCAGCAGGTCAAGCGTGTCTTGCTGGTCGAGGACGATCCGCTACAGCGCGACAGCGTAGCGCGCCTGATCAGTGACGAAGACATCGAGATCACCGCCGTCGCCTTGGCCGGCGAAGCGCTGGAGAAGCTGCGCGACACGGTGTTCGATTGCATGATCATCGACCTCAAGCTGCCCGACATGCTCGGCAACGAGCTGCTGCGGCGCATGGCCGAGGAGGACATCTGCTCCTTCCCGCCGGTGATCGTCTACACCGGGCGCAACCTGACCCGTGACGAGGAAGCCGAGCTGCTCAAGTACTCGCGCTCGATCATCATCAAGGGCGCGCGTTCGCCGGAACGCCTGCTGGACGAGGTCACCCTGTTCCTGCACAAGGTCGAGGCCGAGCTTTCCAGCGAGCATCAGCGCATGCTCAAGACCGCGCGCAGCCGCGACAAGCTGTTCGAGGGCCGGCGCCTGCTGCTGGTGGACGATGACGTGCGCAACATCTTCGCCCTCTCCAGCGCCCTGGAGCAGAAGGGCGCCACGGTCGAAGTCGCGCGCAACGGCTTCGAAGCGCTGGACAAGCTGCGCGAGCGCGAAGACATCGACCTGGTGTTGATGGACGTGATGATGCCGGAGATGGACGGCTACGAAGCCACCCGGCAAATTCGTCTGGAGGAGCGCTGGAAGAGCCTGCCGATCATTGCGGTCACGGCCAAGGCGATGAAGGATGATCAGGAGCGCTGCCGCGAAGTCGGCGCCAACGATTACCTGGCCAAACCCATCGATCTGGATCGCCTGTTCTCCCTGATCCGCGTGTGGATGCCCAAGCTGGAGCGTCTGTGATGCCTGACGAAATCGAGCTGCGCCTGCTGATCGAGGCGATCTACCTGCGCTACAGCTACGACTTTCGCGATTATTCGAAAGCCTCGCTCAAGCGCCGTGTACGCCAGGCGCAGGCTCAGCTGGATTGCCCGACCATCTCGGCCTTGCAGGAGCGCATCCTGCACGAGCCAAAGGCGTTCATGCAGCTACTGCAGTACCTCACCATCCCGGTCAGCGAGATGTTCCGCGACCCCGAATACTTTCTCGCCCTGCGCGAGCAGGTGGTGCCGTTGCTGCACACCTACCCCTCGCTGAAGGTCTGGGTCGCTGGCTGCAGCACCGGCGAGGAGGTGTATTCCCTGGCCATCCTGCTGCACGAGGAAGGCCTGCTGGAACGCACCATGATCTACGCCACCGATATCAATCCGCACTCGCTGGAGAGGGCCGAGCAGGGCATCTTCGCCCTCGACAACCTGCGCACCTACACCCAGAACTACCAGCTGTCCGGTGGCAAGCGCGCGTTCTCCGACTACTACTCGGCGGCCTATGACCGGGTGCTGTTCGACAAGTCGTTGCGGGCCAACGTGACCTTCGCCGATCACAGCCTGGCTACCGACAGCGTGTTCGCCGAAACCCACCTGGTGTCCTGTCGCAATGTGCTGATCTACTTCAACCGCGACCTGCAGGACCGTGCGCTCGGCCTGTTCCACGAATCCCTTTGCCACCGCGGTTTTCTCGGCCTGGGCAGCAAGGAGAGCCTGGATTTCTCCGCCTATGCCCGGCAGTTCGAGGCGGTGTCGCGGCCCGAGCGGATCTTTCGCAAGCGATGAGCACTCAACGGATCATTCTGCGGGGTCAAGTGCGTGCGCCGCTGCAGGCCCTGCTGATTGGCGCCTCGGCCGGTGGGGTGGAGGCCCTGTTGAATCTGCTCGAAGACCTGCCGCCGGATTACCGTCTGCCGGTGGTGTGCCTGCTGCACCAGCCGGATCGCAGCGACAGTCTGCTGGCCGATCTGCTGCAGCGACGCCTGCAACTGCCCGCCAAGGAAGCCGAGGACAAGGAATACCTGCGTGGCGGTGTGGTCTACGTGGCACCAGGCGGTTACCACCTGTCCATCGAAACCGATCGCAGCTTTTCCCTCAGCCGTGAGGAGCCCCGGCATTTCTCGCGGCCATCGATCGATATTCTTTTCGAGTCCGCTGCCGATGCCTATGGCGAGCAGCTGGCCGCCGCGCTGCTCACCGGCGCCAACGAGGACGGCGCGACCGGTCTGCTGGCGATCAAACAGGCCGGCGGCCTGACCCTGGTGCAGGAGCCGGCCGACGCGCAGGTGCCCACCATGCCGAATGCCGCGCTGGCGCTGCTGAAACCGGATTTTCTCCTGTCTATCAATGCCATGCGCCTGCTGCTGGCCGAACTGGATGCCCTGCCATGCTGAGGAAGATTGAAGCCAAGGTATTGATCGTCGACGACCTGCCGGAAAACCTGCTGGCGTTGCGTTCGTTGATTCAGAGCGAAGACCGCACCGTGTTCCAGGCCAGCAGCGCCGACGAGGCGCTGTCGCTGCTGCTCGAGCACGAGTTCGCTCTGGCCATTCTCGACGTCAAGATGCCGGGCATGAACGGCTTCGAGCTGGCCGAGCTGATGCGCGGTACGGAGAAGACCAAGCATATCCCGATCATCTTCGTCAGCGCCGTTGGCCGCGACATGGACTACGCCTTCCGTGGTTACGAGAGTGGCGCGGTGGACTTCCTGCACAAGCCGCTGTCGCCCTTCGAGGTGCGCAGCAAGGTGGCGATGTTCGTCGAGCTGTACCGCCACCGCAAGGCGTTGAGCATGCAGCTGGAGATGGTCGAGGCCGCGCGTCGTGAGCAGGAGGCGCTGCTCGGCGAGCTGCGCGAGACTCAGGGCGAGCTGCAGAAGGCAGTGCAGATGCGCGACGTGTTCATGTCCATCGCCTCGCACGAGCTGCGCACGCCACTCAACGGTCTGATCCTCGACGTCCAGTTGCGCAGACTGCGCCTGGAACAGGGGCGCATGGATGCCTTTACCCCGGATAAGCTGCAGGAGATGGTGGCCCGCGATGAGCGGCAGATCCGCAGCCTGAGCCGGCTGATCGATGACATGCTGGATGTTTCGCGCATTCGTACCGGCAAGCTTTCCGTGCGCCCTGAGCCGGGTGACCTCGGCGTGCTGGCTGGCAGCGTGGTGGAGAGCCTGGCCGCACAGTTCACCAACGCGGGGAGCCATGTCGAGCTGTACGTCGATGGCCCGGCGCCGGTGATGATGGACGAGTTCCGCATCGAGCAGGTGTTGGCCAACCTGCTGACCAACGCCCTGCGCTACGGCGGCGGCAAGCCGGTGTCGGTGCGGGTGAGGGTGGTGGACGATATGGTCCGCGCCGAGGTACGTGATCAGGGGCTGGGCATTTCCGAGGCCGATCAGCGGCGGGTATTCGAGCAGTTCGAGCGCGTCTGTGGCACCAGTGTCGCTCAGGGGCTCGGGCTCGGCTTGTTTATCAGCGAGCAGATCGTCGAGGCCCATGACGGCCGCATCGAGCTCAGCAGTCGCCTCGGCGAAGGCTCCTGTTTCAGCATTCTGCTGCCGCTACGCAGCTGATCGTGCAAATTGCACGTGTCGTAATTCATGCACCTTGCAAAGTGCATGGGACCTGACAGTGGTTTTAATTTTAAGTTATTGATTTATAAGGATATTTAAGCGATTCGGATGTTGGCATGAGCGCTGCAGAATCAGTCATGTAAGCCCCCTGACTGACCTGCTAATGGAGAAGCGTCATGAACATCGTCCGAGTGAGCCTGTTTTGCGTCGCTGCATTGCTGGTCAACGGGGCTTACGCCAAAGATTTCAGTGGTTCGGCTGGAGCCGTTGCCAAGACGGCCGAATTCACCCTCTCCAACTCGCCAGTGTGGGAATCCCGCGTCGCCGCGCAGCAGAAAGGTTCTAGCGAACTGCGCGAGCAGCCCGCCCGCGCTGTCGGTGCCGTCGGTGACGATACGCAGTGGCTGCGTATTTCCGACGAAGGCGACACCGATACTGCCAACCATGAGCCGCGCCCTGCCAACAGCACCCCGCGCTGGGTGTTCTGACCGACAAGGAGTCCCGTCATGTCCCGAAGTGCCATCTTGTTGTTGATCGTGACCCTGTCGAGCCTCGCGGCGCTGTGGCTGAGCCCTGGCTTGGAAGAGGTGGGCGCCCTGCTGCTCAAGGTAGCCAGCATTGTTTTCGGTTTGGGCTTTCTGGTCGCGCTGATGGCCGGTCGCCGTATCAAGTTCGACCCGGTGCTGCGCTGAAGCTGAAGCAACCTGTCGAACTGGCCGCCCGACGCAATAGAAAACGCCGCGAAGACGCGGCGTTTTCTATTGCTCGGAGTGAACAGCTGTTGAGCCGCTGCCACCGGACCTCATACCGGTAGGCTGAAGTAGAAGTTGGCGCCTTCGCCGGGGCGCGAGTGAACCCTGAGCTGGCCGCCGTGCAACTGCACGATCTCCCTTGCCAGCGCCAGGCCGAGGCCGACACCGCCCTTGCGCCTGCCGACCTGAACGAAGGGTTCGAAGATCCGCGCCTGCTGTTCGAAGGGAATCCCTTCACCCTCGTCCTGCACGCTGACGATCACCTGTTCGCCATGGCGACGCACCTGTAGCCGCACCTTGTCGCCTGGATTGCTGTAGCGCAGGGCGTTGTCGGTCAGGTTATCGAGAAGGCGCTCCAGCTGGGCGGCATCGAGGTGGAGCGGCAGCAGCGGTTCATGGACTTCGCAAACCACTGTCACCTCACGCTCGGCGGCTTTCTCGGCGAAGCGATGTGGCGTCTCCTGAACAATCGCCGCCAGGTCGCAGGGGCGGCGTTGAAGGGTCTGTATGCCGTTCTGGTAGCGCGAAAAGTTGAGCAGATCGTCGATCAGCTGCACCAGGCGATGCATCTCTTCGTCGACGGTTCGCATCAGTTCCTGCTCGCGTCCACCTGACGGCAGCGACAGGCGCTCGCGCAGCAGGCTGAAAGCCATGTGCATGCCGGTGATCGGCGTACGCAGCTCGTGGGACGCGCGCAGGATGAACTCGCTGCGTACCCGGTCGAAGGCGCGTTGTTTGGTGACGTCACGCAGTACCATGACGGCTCCCACGCTACCGCCCTCGCGCACCTGAACCGGGGTCAGGGCCCAGGCCAGCAGCCTGGTCTCGCCGTCGCGTTCGATCTGCAGATCGGCCGGCGGCTCGCGCAACAGCTCGCCTGCCAGCACCTGGCGTAGCGCCTCGTCCACCGCGTGATTGGGCAGCAGCGGACCTATTGGCTGGCCCAGGATATCGGTCTGCCAGGACAGTTGGCGCAGCGCCACCGGGTTGGCGTGCTCGATGCTGCCCTGGGTGTCGAGAATGACCAGGCCATCATCGATGCTGTCGAGTACCGCCTTCAGTCGGCCCTCACTGCTGAGCAGCTGGTTGAGGTTGCTCGAATGGTATTCGCGCAGAGCCTCGGTCATCAGGCCGAAGCGGCGGCTCAGCACGGCCAGTTCGAGCACCGGCGATACCGGCAGCACCACGTCGTACTTGCCTTGGCCGATCTGGTCGGCGGCTCGCGCCAGCATGTCGATGGGGGCACCGAAGCGGCGGGCGATGCCGTGGGCAGTGAGTACGCCGATCGCCAGTACCGCCAGGCCGATCAGCACCAGCAGCCCGGCGATCAGACGGGAGCGCTCGGCGGCCTTTTGTTCGGCTGCGATGACCCAGGCGACGACCTGGTCCTGCTGGTCCAGCAAATGGGTGCGCAGGCGATGGAAGGCGTCCATGAAGGGTTTGTGATTGGCCAGGTTGTAGGGTGTCTGATTGGCCGGCACCGCGCTGTTGGCGGCCTGCTCCATCTCCTTGTAAAGCGCCTCGGCCTGCTCCAGGCCATTGAGGTAACTGTTACCGAGGTTGGCTTTGAGGCTTTCGTCGAAGGTGGCGCGGAACGACTGGCGGACAGCCTCCAGGCGCTGTGCATCGGGCTCCTGGCCGATCAGGACGGTCAGTTCGTCGCCCAGGTTCTGGCGCAGCTTCTGACCTACGCGCACGGCATCGAAGCCACGCTGGATCAGATCGCTCTGGCTGCGCGCCATCTGTGTGACGCTGAACAGGCCGAGCAGCAGGCCCAGCAGGGCAACGGTGATCAGCGCGGAGATGCTAAGGAACAGTCGCGTGCGAAGCTTCATCGACAGCTTCATGGAAATCCCGTGTTCAGAGGTTGTACTGCTTGCGTTTGCGGTAGAGGGTCGAGGTATCGATACCCAGCGTCTTGGCTGCCATGTCGAGGGTGTTGCTGCTGGCCAGCACAGCGGCAATATGCGCCTTTTCCAGCTCTTCGAGGCTCATCGCTGCGCCGACACGCACGGTGTTGTTCGGCGCTTCGCCGTTGCCGCCCAGGCCGAGGTGGGCAATCTCCACCGTCTCGCTCTGGCAGATGATGCTGGCGCGTTCGATGACGTTACGCAGTTCGCGGATATTGCCCGGCCAGTGATAGGCCTGCAGGGCGGCGGCAGCCTCGGGGCTGAAGCCGCACGCCGGGCGCCCATAGTCGCTGACGAAGCGGGCGAGGAAGCGTTCGGCCAGGCCCATCACGTCTTCGTGACGTTCGCGCAGCGGCGGCAGTTTGAGGGTGATGACGTTGAGGCGGTACAGCAGATCTTCGCGGAAGCGGCCCTCGCGCACCATTTCGTCGAGGTCCAGGTTGGTGGCGGCGACGATGCGCACATCGGCGCGCCGGGTCACCGGGTCGCCGACGCGCTCGTACTCCTTGTCCTGAATGAAGCGCAGCAGCTTGGGTTGCAGGGCCAGTGGGAAGTCGCCGATCTCGTCGAGGAACAGGGTGCCACCGTCGGCCTGGCTGACGCGGCCCTGGGTGCTTTCGCTGGCGCCGGTGAAGGAGCCGCGGGCGTGACCGAACAGCTCGCTTTCCATCAGCTCGGCCGTCAGCGATGGACAGTTGATGGTCACGCAGGTGCGCTTGGCGCGGCGGCTCCAGCCGTGGATGGCGCGGGAAAGTTCGCCCTTGCCGGTGCCGGATTCGCCCAGAATGAGGATGTTGGCGTCGGTAGCGGCGACTTGCCGTGCGGTTTCCAGAATCGCCATCATCGCCGGGCTATGCGAGTCGAGGCCGTCCTTGGCCTTGCGCACCTCACCCTCCAGAGCCTCCAGGCGTGCGGCCAGCGTGCGCACTTCCAGCTGTTTGGCAGCGGCCAGGCGCAGTTGATCGGGGGTGCAGGGTTTGACCAGATAATCGGCGGCGCCGGCCTGGATGGCATCGACCGCGGTGTCCACGGCCGAATGTGCGGTGACGATCACCACGCGCATCCAGGGTGCCTGGATGCGCATCTGCGCCAGCAGGTCCAGGCCGTTGTCCTCGCCCAGGCGCAGGTCGAGAAAGCACAGATCGAACACCTGCCGCTGCAGCAGCGCCTCGGCTTGTGTCGCGCTGCTGGCGCCGGCGACGTCGTAGCCTTCGTCTTCCAGGCAGTAGCGGAAAGTACGCAGGATTGCCGCTTCGTCGTCCACCAGCAGAATGCGCCCGCTGGTTTGCTCTGCAACTGCCATGTATGTGCTCCGTCTGACTGGTCAATGCAGCTTAGTCAGGTAAAAACCGTGCAAGTTGCACGGCCTGACTGCGCCGATACTGCACCCTGCATGCAGGCAGGGTGCCTTTATGAACAATAAGATAATGTTTTTAAAGGGAATTTGATTTTTTACTGGCTGGCACGGGGCTTGCGATATTCCTTGTATCGTCTCACGAACAGGAGGAACTCATGCCCCCGTTCAAGCCTTTGTTGCTGGCTGCCGGCACCGCGCTGATGCTCGGTCTGACCCCGCTGGCCAGCCACGCCGCCGAAGGCCAGCTGTCAGCGCAGCTGGATGCGGCACGCCAGGAAGGTTCGATCTGGACCGCCTTCGCGCTCAACCGGCACCTCAATCCGTTCAAGCTCGATATCGACGTGGAGGATGGTTCGGCCACCCTCAGTGGCAAGGTCGAGAACGACGTCCAGAAGGAGCTGGCCGAGCAGGTGGCACTAAGCACAGATGGCATCGATTCGGTGGACAATCGCATCGAGGTCAGCAGCGATGCCGTCGAGGGTGATCCACCCAGCATCGTGCAACGCCTGGAGGACGCCAGCCTGGCCGCCACGGTGAAATCCAAGTTGCTGTGGAACAGCAACACCCGCGGCCTGGACATCCAGGTCAAGAGCGAAACCGGCAACATCACCCTCAGTGGCCATGCGCAGACGCCGGCGGCCAAGGAGTTGGCAGGCCAGCTGGCAGCCAATACCGATGGCGTGCGCGAGGTGTTCAACCACCTCAGCATCAGTACCGCCGACAGCAGTAGCAGCGAAGTCCAAACGACCCTCGACGAAGCGCGCGAGGACATCAGTGACAGCTGGATCACCAGCAAGGTCAAGGCCAGCTTCCTCTACAGCCGCAATCTGGATGCGCTGAACATTTCGGTGAACACCGACGACGGCCTGGTCCATCTGCGTGGCAGCGTGCTGAGCAGCGCCGAGAAACGTCTGGCAGTCGAGATCGCCCGCAACATCCGTGGTGTGCGTGGTGTCGACGCCGACGCCCTGCGTATCAGCAGTTGAATTTCAAGCAATCCCGGCCACTGGAATGGCCATCAACCCGCAAGTCCCATCGCCAAGGAGTGAATCCATGAGCAGCAAGACCGCACAACTCAATGAACTGATCGAAATCACCCGTGACGGCAAGCGCTTCTATGAGCATGCCCACGAAGAGGTCAAGGACATCCGCCTGCAGGCGCTGTTCCGCGACATGGTGCGGGCCAAGACCGAAGTGATCGACGCCTTGAGCGTCAAGGTCGCGGCCAATCAGAGCGAGCCGGCTTCCGGCGGCACCATGCTGGGCAAGCTGCGCCAGCTCTACGCCGACACCCGCGCGACCCTGGCCAAGGATGAAGACGCCACCTACGTCGCACAGCTGGAGGAAGCGGAAGACCGCATTCTGCATGCTTTCGAAGATGCACTGGAAAGTGCGGACAACGATGTCCGTGTGCTTCTGGCCGTGGAGATGCCCAAGGTGCGTGCTTGTCACGACCGTATGCGGGCGCTGAAGCAGAATATGCAGTAACGCCGGCAGCATCGTCCGAGCCCCTGCACGCAAGGCGTGTGGGGGTTTTTTATTGGGGCTGAGCGGACCGGGCTGGCTAGTTTGTGTGTTCTTTTGCGCTATTTATATTCGGGCCAAGATCATTGGCGTGTCGATCTTTCGTCTTGGTTTCGCCCCTTACGGGCGAGTCACTTTCTCTTGCTTGCCCAAGAGAAAGTAACCAAAGAGAAGGGCACCCCACCATCCGGCCCCGGCTGCGCCGGGGTTCCCTCGCTCCATCACCACTCCAGGGGCACGCCACGAAGGGCCATCCCTGGCCCATCGTGGCTCTCGCGACATCCATGTCGCTCAACCCCTTCCGTGGCGATTCCACTCGGCCTCCTGAAGGGGATTTGGGCGTCGCCTGTAGCATCGCAGTTGAAGAGCAAATGCAAAGGCCAGACGCCGCCAATTCTAATTCCGCAAAGATTACGCAAGCTCGCGACCCGGTCCCCTCAAGAGGCCGAGTGGAGGTGTTGCGTAGGGGGGCGAGCCGCATGGATGCGGCGAGATACCGATGGCGGCCCCGCTTAATGGGTCAGGGATGGCCCATGTAAGCCGGCCCCCGGAGCAGCACCGGAGCGAGGAAACGCAGCGAAGCGGAGTAACAGCCGCAGGCTGGCCCGAAGGGTGAGCGCAGCGAATCAAGGTGTGGCGCCCGTAAGGGGCGCAACCCAAACGCTCAGCGCACGCGGTAATGAATAGTGCTAAGCCAGTAAGTGATACGTACAAAAACTTGTCAGTCCGGCATCACCCGCACTTCCCCCAAACCATGCGAAGCGCCTTTTCGCTGCTGCGACCGAAACTCGTCGACGTTCATTTAACTGTCACATTCGTTTCATACAGTGTTCACGTGGCCTGCAGATACTTGGGCCCGTTCCATCCAACACTATCCTGCTAGGAGCAAGGCATGAAACTGAAGCGTTTGATGGCGGCCCTGACTTTCGCCGCCGCTGGCGTTAGCGCCGTATCTGCTGTAGCCGCCGTCGACCCGGCTCTGCCGAACTACGAAAAGACTTCCGGTGTGTCGGGCAACCTGTCCAGCGTCGGTTCCGACTCGCTGGCCAACCTGATGACCCTGTGGGCAGAAGAGTTCAAGAAGAACTACCCCAACGTCAACATCCAGATCCAGGCTGCCGGTTCCTCCACCGCGCCGCCCGCCATGACTGAAGGCACCGCCAACATGGGCCCGATGAGCCGTCCGATGAAGGACAGCGAAATCCAGGCCTTCGAAGAGAAGTACGGCTACAAGCCGACCGCTGTACCGGTTGCCATCGACGCCCTGGCTGTGTTCGTACACAAGGACAACCCGATCAAGTCGCTGTCCATCGAGCAGGTTGATGCGATCTTCTCCAGCACCCGCCTGTGCGGTGGCGACAAGGACATCAAAACCTGGGGCGACGTTGGTCTGACTGGCGAGTGGGCCAGCAAGCCGCTGCAGCTGTTCGGCCGTAACTCGGTTTCCGGCACCTACGGTTACTTCAAGGAAGAAGCCCTGTGCAAAGGTGACTTCAAATCCAACGTCAACGAGCAGCCGGGTTCGGCTTCCGTGGTGCAGTCGATCTCCAGCACCCTGAACGCCATCGGTTACTCGGGTATCGGCTACAAGACCTCCAGCGTCCGTGCCGTACCGCTGTCGAAGAAAGGCGGCGAAGCCTTCGAAGCTTCGGAAGAGAACGCCCTGGCTGGCAAGTTCCCGCTGGCTCGCTTCTTCTACGTCTACGTCAACAAGGCGCCGAACCAGCCGCTGAGCCCGCTGGATGCCGAGTTCATCAAGCTGATGCTGTCCAAGCAGGGTCAGGAAGTGGTGATGAAAGACGGTTACATCCCGCTGCCGTCCAAGGTCGCCGAGAAGACCATGAAGGAACTGGGTCTGTAATCCTGGCGTCGCGCTAAGCGCTGCAATGTCTGTTGCCCGCCCTCTTCGGAGTGGCGGGCTTCGTCATGTCAGCTGACTGTAACTTTTCTGTCATACAACCTCGCTAGATTGGCAAGCCTGGGCAGCCGCATGCGCTGCAATCAAGCCCGCGCAGAGACTTCTCGCATGAACGACTTGGCAAACGAATCCGTGAACCGATCACAGAATCCCCTCGGGATCGACTTCAATACTCCCGCCCTGCAACGCAAGCGCCGCATGCGTGCGCTGAAGGACCGACTGGCGCGCTGGTATGTCTCCATTGGCGGCCTGGCGGTGCTCGGTGCCATTACTCTGATTTTTTTCTATCTGGCCCACGTCGTACTGCCGATGTTCCAGGGCGCCGAGATGACGGCGCGCAAGGCCCAGCAACCGGCCTGGTTGGCCGAGGCGCAGGCGCCGCTGATGCTGGCAATGGAAGAGCAGAATCAGGTGGCCATGCGCCTGGACCGGGCAGGTGGCGTACAGTTCTTCAACCTGAAGAACGGCGAAGCGATGAGCCGCGTGCAACTGCCGCTGGCCGAAGGCGTCAGCGTCGCCTCTGTCAGCCAGGATCAACCGGGCAGTCGCCGCGTCGCCCTTGGCCTGTCCAACGGCCAGGTGCTGGTGCTGCAACACAACTACAAGGTGACCTACCCGGACAACGTTCGTACCATCGCGCCGCAGATCGACTTCCCCTACGGTGAAGCGCCGATCGAGCTGGACCCACAGGGGCGTCCGCTGGAACATGTGGCGTTGAACCTCAACAGCGGCACCCTGATGCTGGCCGGCTCTACCGGCAGCGAGCTGCACCTGGTCGCGCTGAGCCGCGAAGAGAACCTGTTCACCGGCGAGGTCAGCCTCGGCGAGGATCGCATCAACCTGCCGCAGATCGCCGACCCCATCCAGGAGCTGATCCTCGATCCGCGCCAGCTGTGGTTGTACGTGATCAATGGCGAGTCGACTGCCGACGTTTTCGATCTGCGCAAGCGCAGCCTCAACGGCCGCTATGAGCTGCTCAAAGACGCCTCCAACCGCATCACCAGCGCTACCAGCCTGCTGGGCGGCATCTCCATCATGCTGGGCGACGCCAAGGGCGGCATCCAGCAGTGGTTCATGGTGCGCGATGGTGATGGCAAGTCCACTTTCCAGCCGGTACGCAGCTTCCAGCTGGGTAACAGCGCCGTCACCCAGATTATTCCCGAGGAGCGCCGCAAGGGCTTCATGGCGCTGGACGCCGATGGCCAGTTGGGCATCTTCCACAGCACCGCGCACCGTACCCTGCTCAAGCAGCCAGTAGCCGAGGGCAGCGCCATCGCCGCCCTGTCGCCACGCGCCAGTCGCGTGCTGGTGGAGTCGGACGGCAAGCTGCAACGCTTCGTGGTCGACAACCCGCACCCGGAAGTGTCCTGGAGCGCGCTGTGGGGCAAGGTCTGGTATGAAAGCTACCCGGAGCCGGACTACGTCTGGCAGTCGACTTCGGCCAACACCGATTTCGAATCCAAGCTGAGCCTCTCGCCGCTGGCCTTCGGCACCCTCAAGGCGGCCTTCTACGCCATGCTGCTGGCCGCTCCGCTGGCCGTGGCTGCGGCGATCTACACCGCCTACTTCATGGCGCCGCGCATGCGTACCAAGGTCAAGCCGGTGATCGAGCTGATGGAGGCGCTGCCGACGGTGATTCTCGGCTTCTTCGCCGGTCTGTTCCTCGCACCGTTCCTGGAGAACCACTTACCCGGCATCTTCAGCCTGTTGTTGCTGACACCCATCGGCATTCTGCTAACCGGCTTTCTGTGGACCAAGCTGCCCGAGAGCATTCGCCATCGCGTGCCGGAAGGCTGGGAGGCAGCACTGCTGATCCCGGTGGTGATCGCCGTGGGCTGGATTTCCTTCAGCATGAGCGGTCATGTCGAGAACTGGCTGTTCGACGGCAACATGCGGATGTGGCTGACCAATGACCTGGGCATTCCCTTCGACCAGCGCAACGCTCTGGTGGTAGGCCTGGCCATGGGCTTCGCGGTGATCCCGAACATCTACTCGATTGCCGAAGACGCAGTGTTCAGCGTGCCCAAGAGTCTCACCTTCGGTTCCCTGGCTCTGGGCGCCACGCCCTGGCAGACCCTGACCCGCGTGGTGATCCTCACTGCCAGCCCCGGCATCTTCTCGGCACTGATGATCGGCATGGGCCGCGCGGTGGGTGAGACCATGATCGTGCTGATGGCTACCGGCAACACGCCGATCATGGACATCAACATCTTCGAAGGCATGCGCACCCTGGCGGCCAACGTCGCTGTGGAAATGCCGGAGTCGGAGGTCGGTGGTACCCACTACCGCGTGCTGTTCCTCGCCGCGCTGGTGCTGCTGATGTTCACCTTCGTGATGAACACCCTGGCCGAGCTGATTCGTCAGCGACTGCGAGTCAAGTACTCGAGCCTGTAAAACATGCCTGCGCAGCAGGCCAACTGATGACCCTCTCCCATTCATGGGAGACGACTGCAAGGATGCAGGAGTTAGAGCGACGCAGGATGCCCAGGCCGAGGGTGCCCCGAAGGGGCGGGAGAGGGCGTTTCGGCCGCGTGCCGTAACCCTCTCCCTCAACCCCTCTCCCGCAAGCGGGAGAGGGGAGAAAAGCAGCCTCTCTCCTTTCTGGGAGGGAGGCGCAATGCAAGATTTCATTCAAGGTGTGATGCCGTGAAACAGAACAACCTGAAGTCCTGGTACAAGAGTGGCGCCCCGGGCGTGTGGATGAGCGGTGGCGCGGTGGCCATCGCCATCATCATGACCCTTGGCCTGCTGATGGTCATCGCCACCCGCGGTCTGGGCCATTTCTGGCCGGCCAATGTCATCGAGGCTGATTACAGCATCCCTGGGCAAGCGCCCAAGGTGATGGCGGGTGAGATCACCCAGACCGAGGAAGTGCCCCGTGCGCGTCTGGCCGCCAGCGGTATGCCGGTGGCCGAAGAGGGCGGCGAATTCATGACCCGTCAACTGCTCAAGGTGGGCAACCGCGAGCTGTTCGGCGCCGATTTCAGCTGGGTGATCGGTGAATGGCTGAGCAACCCGCGTACTCCTGCCGAGCTTATGGTGGTGGAGCGCCGCGAGTGGGGCAACATGTATGGCTACCTGGTCAACGTCAAAGAGAACGGCCAGATAGTCGCCGAAGGCGAAGCGGCCTGGGCCGAACTGCAGAAGCGCATCGAGCGGGTCGATCAATTGCATGCCCAGCTCTCGCGCCTGGAGAAAAAGGACATTGGCCGGATCAACCACAGCATGGAGCGCATCCGTCTGGAGGGGCGCAAGCTGGAGTTGCAGGGCAAGCTGGATGCCGCTGCCCAGGCCGGCCTGGATCAGCGCCGTGCCGTACTGGATGCCGACTACAAAGTGCTGGAAGCGCAGATTGTCGAGCTCTATCAGCAGTTCAACCGCGACAGCATGACCGTGCGTGTCAGTGACGGCCGCGAGAGCGACATCGTTCTTGGCAAGGTGGTGCGGGCCTTCCGTCCCAATGCCATGGGCCCGCTGGACAAGGTCGGCTTCTATGGCCTCAAGCTGTGGGAGTTCGTCAGCGACGAACCGCGTGAAGCCAACACCGAAGGTGGCATTTTCCCGGCGATCTTCGGCACGGTGCTGATGGTCATGCTGATGGCGGTGATCGTCACCCCGTTCGGCGTGATCGCTGCGGTTTACCTGCGTGAATATGCCCACCAGGGCCCGTTGACCCGAATCATCCGCATCGCGGTGAACAACCTGGCCGGCGTACCCTCGATCGTATACGGCGTGTTCGGCCTGGGCTTCTTCGTCTACGTGCTGGGCGGCTCGATCGACAGCCTGTTCTTCCCCGAGTCCGCACCGGCGCCGACCTTCGGCACCCCGGGCCTGATGTGGGCTTCGCTGACCCTGGCGATCCTGACCCTGCCGGTGGTGATCGTCGCCACCGAGGAAGGCCTGGCGCGAATTCCGCGTGCAGTACGCGAAGGTTCGCTGGCGCTCGGCGCCACCAAAGCGGAGACGCTGTGGAAGGTGGTGATCCCGATGGCCAGTCCGGCGATGATGACCGGCCTGATTCTCGCCGTGGCGCGTGCCGCTGGTGAGGTAGCGCCGCTGATGCTGGTGGGTGTGGTCAAGCTGGCACCGAGTCTGCCGCTCAATGGCAACTACCCTTACCTGCACCTGGATCAGAAGATCATGCACCTGGGCTTCCACATCTACGACGTCGGCTTCCAGAGCCCCAACGTCGAAGCCGCGCGCCCGCTGGTATACGCCACTGCGCTGCTGCTGGTGATCGTTATCGCCCTGCTCAACCTGACCGCGGTCTATATCCGTAACCACCTGCGCGAGAAGTACAAGGCGCTGGATCACTAACGCAGCTACGAGTCGCGCACCGCTGGTGCGCAGCTTGCAGCTTGTAGCTACGAACGGAGTGAGTTTATGCAACACGAAATCCATACCCACGGTATCGATATGGCCGCCCTCGGCCGCGACAAGCAGAGCCTCAACCTGGCCAACGAGACCACGGCCATCGAAGTGCCGGGTCTGAACCTGTACTACGGCCAGAAACAGGCGCTGTTCGACGTCAAGATGGAAATCCCCAAGCAGCGCGTGACCGCCTTCATTGGTCCGTCCGGCTGCGGCAAGTCGACCCTGCTGCGTACCTTCAACCGCATGAACGATCTGGTCGACGGTTGCCGCGTGGAAGGTGAGATCAACATCGACGGTCGCGACATCTACCGCAAGGGCGAGGACGTCGCCGAGCTGCGTCGCCGCGTCGGCATGGTGTTCCAGAAGCCCAACCCCTTCCCCAAGAGCATCTACGAGAACGTGGTGTATGGCCTGCGTATCCAGGGCATCAACAGCAAGCGCGTGCTCGACGAGGCGGTGGAGTGGGCACTCAAGAGCGCGGCGCTGTGGGATGAGGTCAAGGACCGTCTGCACGACTCGGCGCTCGGTCTGTCCGGTGGTCAGCAGCAGCGTCTGGTGATCGCCCGTACCGTGGCGGTGCAGCCGGAAGTGCTGCTGCTCGACGAACCCTGCTCGGCGCTAGATCCGATCTCCACGCTGAAGGTCGAGGAGCTGATCTACGAGCTCAAGAGCAAGTACACCATCGTCATCGTCACCCACAACATGCAGCAGGCGGCGCGCGTCTCCGACTACACCGCGTTCATGTACATGGGCAAGCTGATCGAGTTCGGTGACACCGATACCCTGTTCACCAACCCGGCCAAGAAGCAGACCGAGGATTACATCACCGGTCGTTACGGCTAAGCGCAGCGGCAAGCAAGAGCAAACCTGACGACGATTAACTTGCAGCTTGAAGCTTGGAGCTTGAAGCTCGCGGAGCGACAAAGATGATCAACAAAGACAACCTTACCCAGCACATCTCCCAGCAGTTCAATGCCGAACTGGAAGAAGTGCGCAGCCACCTGCTGGCCATGGGCGGCCTGGTGGAAAAGCAGGTCAACGACGCTGTCACCGCGCTGATCGAGGCCGACTCCGGTCTGGCTCAGCAGGTGCGCGAGATCGACGACCAGATCAACCAGATGGAGCGCAACATCGACGAGGAATGCGTGCGCATCCTCGCCCGTCGCCAGCCGGCGGCCTCCGACCTGCGTCTGATCATCAGCATCTCCAAGTCGGTGATCGACCTCGAGCGCATCGGCGACGAGTCGACCAAGATTGCCAAGCGCGCCATCCAGCTGTGTGAAGAGGGTGAGTCGCCGCGTGGTTATGTCGAGGTTCGTCATATCGGCGATCAGGTGCGCAAGATGGTGCAGGAGGCGCTGGACGCCTTCGCCCGTTTCGATGCTGACCTGGCCCTGTCGGTGGCGCAGTACGACAAGACCGTCGACCGCGAATACAAGACCGCACTGCGCGAACTGGTCACCTACATGATGGAAGATCCGCGTTCGATCTCCCGCGTGCTCAACGTGATCTGGGCGCTGCGCTCGCTGGAACGCATCGGCGATCATGCGCGCAACATCGCCGAACTGGTGATCTACCTGGTGCGTGGCACCGATGTGCGTCACATCGGTCTGACCCGCATGCGTGAAGAGGTCGAGGGCAAGACCAACGACTGAATGCCTGCTTCGTGCTGACGGCCCGGGACTTCCCGGGCCGTTTCGTTTGCGCGATTTGTTGCGCGTCCGGCGTTTTCCGTTGGCCTTAGGCCACTGGCCATGACTATGCTTACTGCCATTCGTACAGGAGTGGCCGATGAGCAAAGTCAGTGTGCTGGTGGTGGATGACGCGACCTTTATCCGTGATCTGGTCAAGAAAGGGCTGCGCGATAATTTCCCCGGCGTACAGATCGAGGAAGCGATCAATGGCCGCAAGGCCCAGCAGATGTTGAGCCGTCAGGTGGTCGACCTGATCCTCTGCGACTGGGAAATGCCGGAGATGTCCGGCCTCGAACTGCTGGCCTGGTGCCGCGAGCAGGACAACCTGAAAACCACGCCCTTCATCATGGTGACCAGCCGTGGCGACAAGGAGAACGTGGTGCAGGCGATCCAGGCCGGTGTTTCCGACTTCATCGGCAAGCCATTCTCCAACGAGCAGTTGGTGACCAAGGTCAAAAAGGCCCTGCAACGCGCCGGCAAGCTGCAGGCGTTGATGTCCGGTGCGCCGCCGAAGATGCTCAGCACGGGTGGCTTCGCCAACGACTCATTGGCCGCACTCACCGGCGGCAAGGCCGAGGTCGTGAAGCCGAGTGCGCCAACGTCGGCGCCTGCTGCACCTGCCGCGCCGAGTGCCGCACCTGCCCCGGCCGCCGCAAGCAAGTCACCTGCTGGTCGGGGCCAGGGTCAGCTGCGTTTGCCAGCGGGTAGCATGGCCTGTGTGATCAAGGCACTGAGCCTCAAGGAGGCACTGCTGGTGGTCAAGCGTACCGAGCAGCTGCCGCAGGTGCTGGAGAGCGCGGTGCTCGATCTGGAACAGGGCGAAGCAGCGGAAACCGCGCGGCTCAACGGCTACCTGCATGCCGTGGTGGCATTCGAACCCAAACCCGACAGCGAATGGCTGCAACTGACCTTTCGCTTCGTCGACCGCGACCCGCAGAAGCTCGACTACCTGTCGCGGCTGATCGCCCGCGGCACCGCGCAGAAGCACTTCAGCCCCGGTGCGTAGTGTGACGAGGCGGATCAAATGTCGGCATGTGATTGGGCTCAGGGGTAGTGGGTGCGGTGCGCGCCTGAACGATCTACGCCGCTGGCGCTGATGCGCACAGCCTGGCCGCCCCGGTCACGCCCTGCGCCAAGGCGTCGTTAGCCTCTTGGGGGGCAGGACACCAGGTTCGCCAGCCCGTAGCCCGGATGGAGTGCGCGGCAGCGGCGCCGACCGGCGGTGGTGAGCCGGTTCACAGCCTGACGGTCGGTGTCTCGCGCGCCCCGTGCTGCGCTGCTAGTCTTGCTAACCCGGATGTCAAAAAGCCATAAGATCCGAGTCGTTATGCTAGGGCGTTTAATTATTCTCTGCAGTCTGCTGGCCTTCTGCGGCCAGGCCGCTGCGCTGACCATCTACAAGTACGTCGACAAGAACGGCGTAGTGACCTATAGCGACCAGGCTGCGCCTGGCGCGCAGGTGTTCGTGTTCAACGACCGCATGGTCGAGCGCCTGGACAACCAGGTGAAACTGGAAACCAAGAAGCACGAAGCCGGTGAAACCCTGCTGATTCGCAATGACCTGTACGCCCCGGTGGAAATCGAACTGAGGCTGGAGCAGGTACAGAACGCCGTCGGTGCGCCGGACAAGCCGATTCGCTGGGTGCTGCCACCGCGCAGTAATATCCGCCTGGCCACTCTCGCCCCGCAGGACGCCTCCAAACCGTTGCGCTACAAACCCCGGTTGCGCTACGCCCTCGGTGATCCGCGTCTGCAGCCGAGCATCCATCGTTATCCTCTGCCCTGGCGCGGCGGTCCGTTCCGCCAGACCCAGGGCGCCAATGGCACCTACAGCCATTTCACGCCCAAGGGCCGCTATGCGGTGGACATCGCCATGCCCGAGGGCACGCCCATCGTCGCCGCGCGCGGTGGTGTGGTGGTGAAGACCGAGAACCAGCAGAGCGGCCGCGGCAACAATCCGGCCGGCAACTTCGTGCGCATCCTGCATGACGACGGCACCATGGGCGTCTACCTGCACCTGATGAAGGGCTCGGTCAGCGTGCGTGAAGGCCAGCGGGTGGAAACCGGCAGCCTGTTGGCGCGCTCCGGCAACACCGGCAACAGCACCGGCCCGCACCTGCATTTCGTGGTGCAGCGCAACGTCGGTCTGGCCGTCGAATCCATTCCCTTCAACTTCCGTCAGCCGGTCAACAGCCTGCCGAACTTCGCCGTCGGCGGCGAATAGCTCGGCAAGGCCTCCCGTCCCAACACTGTCGCGCGCCCGCGCACTCCCGGTGTTTTCCTTGTTGCAGCAGTGCTGCCGGTGCGCATGGCGCACCCTACGGGGCATGCGCGCACCGCGACGGGGGCTGAACACCGCGGTCACCGCGTCACTGCTGATGCTGTGGTTTGCCAGCTCCACGCGGCGTTTTCCTTAAGTCATCCCCCTGTGCTGTCGCCTTTGTAATCGGTACGTCCGCCGTCTGCGCGACGCAGGCGGAAGCTGGCCTTCCGCACGTCGTTCAGCCGTGTGCAAGCGGAAAGGATCTTTCACCTGGCGGAACGCCTAAAGCCCTCTAGATCAAGGGTTTCAGCTGTTGGCACCGCTATTGCTATCTCACAGGAAAACGGGTGTCCGACTATGGCTATCGATTCAGATTACGTTCAAAGCATGGCGACCCAGCTGGCCCAATATGAAGTTCAGGGCCAGTTGGCCAAGGCCAACCGCAACCAGGCTGCATACAAGGCGCAGCTCAATGCCCTGACCAGCCTGGATACTGCGCTGAAGACCTTCAAGACGGCTGCCAGCGGCCTCAAGCTGGCCGGCAGCAGCATGCTGGTCAACAGTGCGAGCTTCAGTCAGGAGGGCTATGCCAGCGCCACGGTGGGCACCAAGGCCGTGGCCGGCAGTTATGACTTTTTCGTCCAGCAATTGGCCAGCAAGAGCCAGGTTGCTCTGCAAGGGCTGCAGGACGGCAACCTCGGTAGCGGCAGCCTGACCATCGGCCAGGGCGGTGACGCGTTCAATGTCGACCTCGGCTCCGTCGCCACGCTCGACGAACTGGCCGCAGCCATCAACGGCGCGAGCGACAACAATGGCGTCAAGGCGACGCTGGTGCGCAGCAATGGCCAGGTCAACCTAGTGCTGACCAGCGAGAAGACGGGGGCCGACCAGGCCATCAGTCTGAACGCCACTGGCAACGCCGCATTCGAGGGGGCGGTGGCGGGTCGTCAGGAGCTGTCGGTCGCCAAGGATGCCATCGTGCGCCTGGGCGGCGAGAGCGGTATCGAACTGACCAGCACCAGTAACACCTTCGACAACGTCATCGATGGCGTCAGCCTGACCTTCACCAAGGCGCACAAGAGCGGTGACGCGCCGCTGACCATGGAGGTCGGCCAGGACCAGAAAGCCACCAAGGAGAAGGCACAGGCCTTCGTCAGCGCCTTCAACGCCCTGATGACCAGCTTCGACTCACTCACCGCCAGCGGTGGCGAGAGTGGCGGTCGTGGCGCTCTGGCCGGTGATGCCAGCGTGCGCGCCATCGAGGGCATGCTCAACCAGTTGGTGCGCACCTCGTTCGGCGGCGTGAGCCTTACCGAGTTCGGTATCGCCGCCGACCGCAACGGCAAGCTGAGCATCGACAACGCCCGCTTCGAGAAGGCCATCGCGGCCAACCCGGAAGGCTTCGAGAAGCTGTTCACCGACAAGGGCAACCTGCTCGATACCCTGGACAAGAACCTGGCGGTCTACACCAGCAGCGCCGGCGGCCTGCTGACCAACCGCAAGGACACACTCAATACCCAGCTGCGCCGTGTCGATCAGCAGTTCGACACCATCCAGAAGCAGTACGACTCCTACTACGCCCGCTATCTCCGTCAGTACACCGGTCTCATGCAGACCATGGCGGCGATGGAACAGACCTACGGAATGTTCTGATGAGTGCCTACAACCTCAACGAAAGTTACGACAGCTATCGCACCGTGGATCTCGAGGCGCGCGCCGCTGCGGCCTCTCCCTACGAACTGGTGCTGGTGCTGTTCGACGGTCTGCTCGATGAGCTGGCGCGTGCCCGTGGCCATATCGAAGGCAAGCGTTACCAGCAGAAGGGCCAGTCCCTGGAAAAATGCCTGAACATCCTTGGCGGCCTCAACGGTGCCCTCGATTACGAGAACGGCGGCGAGCTGGTGCAGGGCCTGGCGCGGCTCTACGACTACTGCATCTATCGCCTCTCCGATGTCAGCGTCAGCCTGTCGCTGGAAGGCTTGGACGAAGTGGTCGGCCTGCTCGGTGTGCTGCGCGACGGCTGGGAAGGCGTGAATGCAACACGCAAGTGAACTGCGCGCGCTGCAGCAACTGCACGCGCAGTTGGCGCAGGCGTTGGAGCAGGCTGACTGGACGCGGATCGGCGAGATCGATGCGGTGATCCGTTCCTGCCTGCAGCTGCTGGCCGGGATGCCCAGCTTGAGCGACGAGGTGCGTGAGGCCAAAGGGCAATTGCAGCAGTTGCACGGACAGGCGCGTATCGCCTGCGCCGAGGAGTGCGAACGGGTGCGTCGGCTACTGCTGACGCACCTGGAATACGCCGAAGGGCGCAGCGCTTACATGCGCGTCGATCTGTATCAAGGTGGGAGATAAAAGGTGCTGCAACTGATCAATGCCAATGCTCAGGTCAACCTGAGTGACTCAGCCGGGCAAAACCTGCCGGCCGGGTTTGCCCAGGCTCGGAGCGCTGGCGGTGAGACTCCGCCGTTCGATCTGCAGATGGCCGTGCAGGCGTTCACCGCCGCCGAGCGACAGACGCCACTGGATGAAGACGCCACTGCGGTGAAGTTCACCCTCAGTGAAGCGGATGCCGAGCAGTGGCTGGCCAGCGTACTGGACCAGCAGACGGTGCGTATCGAGGCGCGTGAAGCACCTGAGCAGTTGCCGCACCCGGACGGCCCGGAGCCGCTCGAGCAGCCCGTGGCGTTGCCGGCCGAGTTCCTCAGCCAGGCGCAGCTGCAACCGCGTGAGCAGTTGCCAGCCCAGCCGTCGCACAGCGCCAGCGCTGCCGCGCTCAGCCAGCAAGCGTTGTCGTCCCGGGTAGCTGCGCCCATGCCGCAGATGGCAGCCGAGATCGCGATACAGACGGCAGCGCCGGCGATGGCGAGTGAAGTAATCGAGACGAACGATCTCGAACGCCTGGCCAGTGTCAGCACGGACGCAGATAAAGCGATTCCCGGCACCGCCACTTCCTCCGCCGCGACTGCTACGCCACTGACTGCCGAGCGGCCGCTCAAGCTGCATGCGCCGCAGACGCAGTGGGGCGAACAGATGTTGGCCAGCCTGCGCGAGCATGTGGAGCTGCAGATCAACCAGCGCATACAGAACGCCACCATCCGCCTCGACCCGCCGGAGCTGGGCAGCCTGGAAATTTTCCTCAGCCATGAATCGGGCCGCCTCAGTGTGCAGCTCTCGGCTGCCAACGCCGATGTCGCCCGCCTGTTGCAGCAGACCAGCGAGCGTCTGCGCCAGGAGCTGGTCGGGCAGAGCTTCGTGCAGGTCAACGTGCAGGTCTCCGCCGATGCTCAGGGCGGTCGTCAGCAAGGCCAGCCCCGCCAGGTCTGGCAGGGCGAAGAGCCGGTGCAGGCCGCCAGCCTCACCACGCCGACCCGCGAACGCGGCAACCCGGATTCCACCAGCGACGTGCTGGTCACCGTTTAACCCTTTGCAAGTGGATCGAGAACCAACCATGACCATGCCGCGCATCATCCTGCTGCTGCTTATCTTCAACACCCTGGTGGTGATCGGCGGCACCGTCTTCAACTACGCCACGCTGCGCTCGATGCAATCGGGCCAGCCAGTACTCGGCCTGTCTGCCGGTGGCGCTGCGGCGGAAGAGGCGACCAGCGAGTACCGTTTCTTTCCCATCGAGAAGGTCATCGTCAGCCTGAAGGGGGAGAACCGCGAGCATTACTTCGTGCTCGACCTGGTGCTGCAGGCCGACCTCGAAACCGATCCGAAGAAGCTCGAGCAGATCGACCCGATGGTGCGCAATTCGGTGGTCGCCCACCTCTCTGCCATGACCTTCGAGAAGCTGCGCGGCATGCCCATTCCAGAGTTGCAGAGCACGCTGGAAAGCGCGCTGTTCGATGACTTCGCCAGCAAGAAGCTGGCGATGCCGTTCGCCAACGTGCTGGTCAGCAAACTGATCGTCCAGTAGGTACCGTCGCCATGAACGCCAACTGCGCCATTGACTACCGCTACGCCGCCGAACAGGGCGGGGCTGCGCTGTTCGCCCCAGGGGCCGAGCAGAAGTGGCTGTTGCAGTACCTGCCGCTGGTCAAGCGCATCGTCAGTCAGCTGGCGTTGCAGGCCAACCAGGTGCTTGACCGCGAAGACATGGAACAGATCGGCCTGATGGGCTTGCTCGAATGCCTGCGCCGCTACGGCACGCCGGACGAGCAGTTCGGTCGTTTCGCCGCGCTGCGCATACGTGGCGCGATTCTCGATGAGTTGCGCCGCCAGGACTGGCGCCCGCGCCAGGTGCGTCAGCAGACCCACAGGATTCGCGACGCCATTCGCCAGTTGGCGCGGCAACTGGGTCGTGTGCCGCAGGAGGAGGAGATCCTCCAGGCGACCGGGATCAGTAGCAAGGACTACCAGGAGTTTCTCCAGGCCGATGCCTGCGAAGCGATCGAAAGCCTCGATGAGTTGCTGCAGAACGGTCACGAGGGCTTTGCCTGTGGCAGCAGTGCGGTCGAGGACCGCGTGCTCAAGGAGCGCCTGCTGACTCAGGCTCTGAGCCAGCTCAGCGAGCGCGAACGACTGGTGCTGACCCTTTACTACCAACATGAGCTGAGCCTCAAGGAAATCGCCCTGGTGCTGGAGCTGAGCGACGCGCGCGTCTGCCAGCTGAGCAAGCAGGCGATCGCCAAGGCCAGTCGCTACCTGAACGAGAGAGGCTAGGGTGCAGAAGTTATTAGGTGCATTGATCATCGTCGCCTGCGTGCTCGGTGGCTACGTCATGGCCCATGGCGAGCTGGCCATGCTCTGGCAGCCGGCCGAGGTGATCATCATCATCGGCGCGGGGTTTGGCGCCTTGGTGGTGGCCAATCCCAAGGACGTGCTGATCGAGATGCTGCATCAGATCAAAGGCGTGTTCGTCTACAAGAAGCGCGGCGAGGAATTCCAGCGCCAGTTGCTGATGATGCTCTATGAGCTGCTGGAGATGGTCGATGTCGGCGGCCTCAAGGTGCTCGACGCGCATATCGAGGAGCCCGAGCAGAGCGAACTGTTCGCCAAGTACCCGCTGATCCGTCAGGAGAAGAACCTGATGGCCTTCATCGCCGACAACTTCCGGCTGATGGCCATGGGCAAGATCAGCGCCCATGAACTCGAAGGCTTCCTCGAGCAGGAGCTGGAGGCGATGGAGCATGTACTGATGCAGCCGTCGCGCTCGCTGCACAAGATCGGCGAGGCCATGCCGGGCTTCGGCATTCTCGCGGCGATCCTCGGCATCGTTATCACCATGGGCAATATCGGCGGTTCGGTGGCCGAAATCGGCGCCCACGTCGCCGCCGCGCTGGTAGGCACCTTCCTCGGCATCTTCATGTGCTACTGCGTGATGGATCCACTGTCCAGCGCCATGGGCCAGTGCATCAAGACCGAGATGTCGGCACTCGAATGCGTGCGCACCACCCTGGTCGCCCACGTTGCCGGCAAGCCCACGCTGCTGGCGGTGGACGCCGGGCGCAAGCTGATCGAGCAGGACGTCAAGCCGGCGTTCAAGCAGCTGGAGATCTGGGTCAACCGTTACGAAGATGAAAGGGATGCGGCATGAAACCGCGTGCCGGTGAAGGCCATGAAATCATCATCAAACGTCGTAGCAAGAAGGGTGGCCACGACGGGCATGGCGGTGCCTGGAAGGTAGCCTTCGCCGATTTCACCATGGCCATGATGGCGCTGTTCATGGTGCTGTGGATCATCCAGCCGCAGACTCAGGACGCCAGTCGTGCCAATGCCGACATGCTGAACAACCCATTGGTCGATGGCGGTGCCGGCATCTTCGACGGCACCAGCACCACGCCGCTGGACCTCGATGGTGTGCCGGTGCAGGTCAGCCCGCGTCAGGACCGGGAAAACCAGGCGCGCACTCCCCAGGAGGATCCGGGGGCTGAACTCGGCGATGGCCAGCCTGGGCCCGCCCGTCGACCGCACTATGCCGAGTCGCAGCAGATGCAGGATCTGGCCAGGCTGATGGAGGCGCTGGCGCTGCAACTGGATGCCGAGGCCAATATCGAAGTGCAGGTGGTGCCGCAGGGGTTGCGCATCCTGATCAAGGACGATGCCCAGCGCTTCATGTTCAGCCGCGGCAGTGCACGGCTGGACCCGCATTTCGCCAGACTGCTCGAGCGTCTGGCCGCGATTCTGGCCAAGGTCGACAATCACCTGATCATCAGCGGCCACACCGATGCCACGCCCTATCGTGGCGTCGTTGGTGGCTACAACAACTGGAACCTGTCCGGCGATCGCGCACTGCGTGCCCGCAACGTGATGGTCGAGGCCGGCCTGCCGCCCGGCACCGTGTTGCAGGTCACCGCTCAAGCGGATGGCATGCCCCTGTTGCCGAAGGATCCGGAGAACGGTGCCAATCGACGTATCGAGCTGCTGTTGCTGACCAGTCAGGCCGAAGGCCTGTACCGCGAGTTGTTCGGCGAGGCCCAGGTGCGCGTGGAGTACCGCGCTGAGGGTGCGCAGCTCAGCGCGCCGGAGTCCTGAGCCGTGACCCGCCTCGCTCTACAGATTGCGTGCCGGGCAGTAGATCTGCCGAGTCTCCAGCGCATAGAGACAGCCGTCGAAGCTGGTCAGGCGAATGGTCGAACCCTTGTGTCGGCCATAGAGCAGGTTGAACACCAGTTCGTCGTCGATTTCGCTGGCCAGCCCGGTGACCTGGCCGTCTTCGACGCGCAGCCGATAGTTGCCGAGGAAGCCGTACTCCACCACGCCCGAGGTCTCCAGGATGCTGTCGCCCTGCCGGGTCATGGCATAGAAACGACCATGGTTGACCTGCAGGCTGTGGCTGATCTCCAGGACCTGACCGTTGCTCAGATGCACCTGGCCGGTGGACTGGTAACGACCGTCGAGTTCGGCGCTGGAGATGAAGTTCAGCCACAGCACGAGCATGCTCAGCAGCATCGCCAAGGCCGTGGCGAGCATGGTCAGCAACCAGCCGCCGCTGATACCGCACTGTTTGCCCTGGCTCATGGCAGGCACCTGCTCAGTTGGGCATCGGCCACCTGATTCAGCTGGCTTTCGTGCAACATCAGCGAGCGTGCACCACCGTTGGCCTGCAAGCACAGCAGTTCATAGAAACCGCCGCGCAGGCTCAGCACCAGGTTGGCCGGTTTGCTGGCCAGTACCGTAAGCCGGCTGGTCAGGCCGTGCGTCTGCAGAATCAGCTGCTGCAGCCTTTGTGGGTCCTGATCGATGTAGCGCACGTGCAGTGAGCCCAGATTCATTTCGCTGCTGTGCAGATCGTCGGGCTGGCTGATCGTGTACAGCGCCGTGAACAAGGCGATGCCGATGACGCTGAACAGGCTCAGCAGCATCAGCCAGGATGCCCGCTGACGACTGTGGCGGCGCAGAAAGGCTGGCTGCGGCGCCGGCGTATCGAGGGTTTCGCTGACTGCGCCGATGTCGTCGATGTTCGGTGGGTAGACCAGATAGTTGGGGTTCAGCAGATAGCCGCGGCGCGGCAGGGTCTGGATGATCTCGCGGCTCTTTTCGTCGCCCAGTACCTGGCGCAGGGTGTAGATCTGCTGGTTCAGACTGCCCTGGCCGACCACCCGGTCGGCCCAGGCGTGGCTCATAAGCTCCTCGCGCGAAACCACTTCGCCGGGCTCCTGCAGCAAACGCTCGAGCAGACGGCTGCCGGAGTAGCCAAGATCGATCTTCTCTTCGATGCCGCTCTTTACCAGGGTCAGCTGATACAGCGCCGGGTAGAAGTGCGCGTAACAATCACTGCGTCCGGTCCTGATGATCAGGCACGCAATGTTGCTTTCCGGCTCGGCTAGCGGCGTTTCTGGGCTGGTGTTCATGCGGTCCTTGAGGCGAGCGGCAATTCCATGCGGGAAATTTTCCGGCGATAGACGGTCGGCATTCTGGCGCCAGGGGAATGTACTGGCAAGTCTTGTGCCAGCCGCTTGATGCTGGAGGCAGGTGCCGTTCGCTGGGGGCGCTTACTCAATACTAGCCAGTCTGTGGGCGAAGTCGACGATATCGCCGAGATTCGCCGAAGCCGTATCGATCATGTCCAAGCTTGATGACAGTTGATCAATGTGCCTGATAAGACGGCATGGGGCGGGGGCCGCAGACAATAAAAAACGCCCCGCTGGAGCAGCGGGGGCGTTGGGGGGATCGGCGCAATCCTTTGCGCCTGGATGACGCGGGATCAGCCCAGCAGGGACATGACCATGCCCGGCATCTGGCCGGCTTGCTTGAGCATGGAGATGCCCGACTGCATCAGCATGGAGTTCTTGGTCATGTTGGCGCTTTCCTTGGCGAAGTCGGCATCCATGATGCGACCTTTGGCCATGTCGGTGTTGTCCTTCATGTTGCCCAGGTTGTTGGCGGTGTGATTCAGGCGGTTGATGTTGGCACCGAACTGGGCACGCAGTGCGCCGATATCGTCCAGCGCGTTGCTCAGGGTGTCGATCATCGCGTTGGCGGTGGCGTTGGTTGCGGTCGTCGGGTCCTGGGTGCTGGCCAGCTCAGTGCCCGGAGTACCAGGGGTGGTGTAAGTATCGGAAATCCCCGCCAGGGCGGTACCCAGAGCAGTCAGCTTGGCGCTGGCGTCCAGTTCCAGGGTCTCGGCGGAGCTGGAACCGATCTGGAAGTTCACCGCAGCGGACAGCTTGCCACCAGCACCGGTCACGGTAGTGCCGTCGCTGAACAGGTTCTCGCCAGCGTACTTGGTGTTCTTGACGATGTTGGCCATTTCCTTGCCGAGTTCGTCGTACTCGTTCTGTAGGGCGATCAGGTCGGCGCCGCTGTTGGTGGCGTTGGAGGCCTGGGTGGCCAGATCCTTCATGCGCTGGACGATGTCGGTCATCTCGCTGAAGGCGCCTTCGGCGGTCTGCAGCAGGGAGATGGCATCGCCGGTGTTGCGCATGGCCACGTCCATGCCGCGCGACTGGGCGTTGAGGCGGGTGGCGATCTGCAGGCCGGCAGCATCGTCGGCGGCGCTGTTGATGCGCAGGCCGGTGCCCAGGCGCTGCTGGTTGGTGCCCAGGGCGTTGTTGGTCTTGCCCAGATTGGTCTGGGTCACCAGCGAGGAGTAGTTGGTATGAATCGAGAGAGCCATATGTGTATTCCTTCGTGCGTGAACGCCTGGAAGCGGTGCTGTAGGTACAGGGCGACCGTTTTCTCGAATGCCTTAAGGGCGATGGCGTTCAGTCGTGAAATGGGGGTGGCGCAGTCCCTTGCGCCGGCCAAGCGCGTGATCAGCCCAGCAGGGACATGACCATGCCCGGCATCTGGCCGGCTTGCTTGAGCATGGAGATACCGGACTGCATCAGCATGCTGTTCTTGGTCATGTTGGCGCTTTCCTTGGCGAAGTCGGCATCCATGATGCGACCCTTGGCCATGTCGGTGTTGTCCTTCATGTTGGCCAGGTTGTTGGCGGTGTGGTTCAGGCGGTTGATGTTGGCGCCCAGCTGGGAACGCAGGGTGCCCACAGCGTCCAGAGCGGTTTCCAGCTCGTCCATCGCGCCACCAGCGTTGGCTGCAGTGTCGAGGGTCTCGGCCTTGATGGTGGTGATCGCGCCGGTGACGGTGGTCAAGTTGGCCGTGGCGTTGAACGTCAGGGTTTCAGCGCTGCTGGAGCCGATCTGGAAGGTCATCGCGGCAGTCAGCTTGCCACCGGCAGCGAAGAGGGCTTCGCCGGCGTACTTGGTATTACTGATGATGTTGGTCAGCTCGTTGCCCAGTTCGTCGTACTCGGCCTTCAGCGAAGTGCGGTCGTCGTCGCTGTTGGTGTCGTTCGCCGCCTGGGTGGCCAGATCCTTCATGCGCTGCATGATGTCGGTCATCTCGCTGAAGGCGCCTTCGGCGGTCTGCAGCAGGGAGATGGAGTCACCGGTGTTGCGCATGGCCACGTCCATGCCGCGCGACTGGGCGTTGAGGCGGGTGGCGATCTGCAGGCCGGCGGCGTCGTCGGCGGCGCTGTTGATGCGCATGCCGGTGCCCAGGCGCTGCTGGTTGGTGCCCAGGGCGTTATTGGTTTTGCCCAGGTTGGTCTGGGTGACGAGCGAGGAATAGTTGGTGTGAATCGACAAGGCCATGATCGTAATCCTTCGTGCGATGAGCGCGGAATGAAGCTGGCTGTGATTGCCTGCTGTAGGTGAAGGGCGACCGGCTTCTGACGCTGCTTAAATGACGCGGATGATTTTTCCCGAGTTGCATCGCAGGTTTTGCCACTTACCCTGGCAGGCCGTTGAAGGAGCGAGCGATGCGGCGCGCGTGCCAGGCAGGAATGAAAAACGGCGACCCTCGGGTCGCCGTTTTTTTGAAAACCAGGCGTGATCAGCCGATTTCGATCATCTCGAAATCCATCTTGCCGACGCCGCAGTCAGGGCAGAGCCAGTCTTCCGGCACGTCTTCCCAGCGGGTGCCGGGAGCGATGCCGTCATCCGGCCAGCCCTGGCTCTCGTCGTAAATCAGTCCACAGACCACGCATTGCCACTTTTTCATATAAACCTCAGGCCAATCTCACGGTGTTGCGCGACGCAAGCTACCGCAATTGCACTGACGCGCCAAGCCGGCTGGCGGCAAACGCCGCCAGCCAGGGGCCAACCAAAGTCGGGTCGTGTCGCGCACGACCCGTGAGGTGTCAGCGACTGGTCATCAGCGGATCGGTCAGCGCCATGCCGTACATCGCCACCAGCGCGATCACGCCGGCCATGGCGAGATAGTAGAGCGTCGGCAGGATGGTCTTGCGCAGGGTGATGCCTTCACGCCCGAGCAGACCTACGGTCGCCGAGGCCGCCACCACGTTGTGAATGGCGATCATGTTGCCCGCGGCTGCGCCCACCGACTGCAGCGCCACCATCATCGCCCCGGACACGCCGAGCAACTGCGCCGCGTTGAACTGGAACTGCGACAGCATCAGGTTGGATACGGTGTTGGAGCCGGCGATAAAGGCACCCAGGCCACCCACGGCCGGCGCGAAGAAGGGATACACGCCGCCGACACTGTCGGCCACCAGTTGCGCCATGGCCACCGGCATCGACATCAGGTCACTGCCGTTGACGCCCGAGTTGATCAGGATGCGCACCATGGGAATGGTGAAGATCAGCACGAAGCCGGCACCGAGCAGGGTCTTGCTCGACTCGCCCACCGCCGCCTTGAGCTCGGAGAAGCGCATGCGGTGCAGGAAGAAGGTCACCAGTACCACCATGCACAGGATGCCCCCTGGCAAATACAGCGGCTCGATGGTGCCGGATACGCCGGTTTCACCGAGGATGTCCTTCCAGCCGAAGCTCAGGCTCATCAGCGCCGCTTTCACCTCGGGGAAGGTGCGCGAGATCACCAGGAAAACGGCCAGCAGCAGGTAGGGCGCCCAGGCCATCGGCACCGAGATGGGGGTCTTGCCGGCGATGTCGTCGAGCTTCATCTCGATCTTGCCCATCCAGTCGGACGGCCAGTCCTTGGGGTCCGCGAAGTCCCAGGTGTCCTTTGGCAGCAGGAAGCCGGCCTTGGCCGCCGGTACCACGATGGCCAGGCCGACCAGGGCACCGATCATCGAAGGGAATTCCGGACCGAGGAACACGCCGGCGGCCATGTACGGCAAGGAGAAGGCGAAGGCGGTGAAGATGGCGAACGGGGCGATGGCCAGACCTTCCTTCCAGCTCTGATTCTTGCCGAAGAAGCGCGTCATGATCATCACCATGATCAGCGGCATCAGCAGGCCGATCAGGCCGTGGGTGATGGCTACCCGTGAGTAGATCAGGTGGAAGAAGGTTTCCCAGCTGCTGCCGTTGGCCACCAGTTGCTCGGTGATGCCGGTTCTGTCCAGACCCGCACCGACACCGACCAGAATCGGCGTACCCACCGCACCGAAGGACACCGGCGTGGACTGCACCATCATCCCCAGTACCACCGCGGCCAGGGCCGGGAAGCCCAGCGCTACCAGCAGCGGTGCGGCCACGGCAGCCGGAGTGCCGAAGCCGGAGGCGCCCTCGATGAAGCAGCCGAACAGCCAGGCGACGATCAGCGCCTGCACGCGGCGATCCGGACTGATGTTGGAGAAGCCCCGGCGAATCGCCGCGATGCCTCCCGAGTGCTTGAGGGTGTTCAGCAGCAGGATCGCGCCGAAGATGATCCACAGGATCGCGGCCGTGAGAATCAGTCCCTGCAGGCTGGAGGCGATGACCCGGTTGAGGGACATGTCCCAGGCCAGCAGACCGATAAGGGCGGTGAGGACGAACACCAGCGGCATCGCGTACTTGGCCGGCCAGCGAAAGCCGATCAGCAGTACCCCCGCCAGCACCAGCGGCACGAAGGCCAGGATGGACAGCAGCGTTTGACTCATGGGTTGGTTCCTTCTTTTTCTTGTGAACCACAGTTTTCCGGGGCTACCCGGCGCCACGCATCTGGATCGGCCGGGCGCTACGGCACCGACCTTTCCGTGAGCCGCGCTGGCAGGGGTCGCCCACCACCGCGTTCATGCTCGAAAGCCCCGACGGTCAGAAACCGTCAGGGCTTGTTTCGTGGAGGCTTTCGGCTCCGTCCACGATGGTTAGTCTGCTTTTTGTGGGAGGGGCTTTAGCCGCGACAAGGAAACTACAAACAGCTCGCGGCTGAGGCCCCTGCCACAGTCGTTCAAACCTCCTCTTTGAAACGCAAACGCCATGCATGCAGCAGCGGCTCGGTATAGCCGGACGGCTGCTCGCGGCCCTTGAACACCAGGTCGCAGGCGGCACGGAAGGCGTGGGATTTTTCAAAGTCGGGCGCCATCGGGCGGTAGGCCGAGTCGCCGGCATTTTGTCCGTCGACCACCTGCGCCATTCGCTGCAGCGCCTCGCGTACCTGGGCCTGGTCGACCACACCGTGGTGCAGCCAGTTGGCAATGTGCTGGGCGGAAATCCGCAATGTGGCGCGGTCTTCCATCAGGCCGACGTTGTGGATATCCGGCACCTTGGAGCAGCCCACGCCCTGTTCGACCCAACGCACCACGTAACCGAGGATGCCCTGGCAGTTGTTGTCCAGTTCCTGCTGGATGTCGCTGGCGCTCCACGGCCGTTCGGCGCTCACCGGTACGCTGAGCAGGTCGCCCAGCAGGCTGTCGCGCTGGCTGGCCAGGTCGATCAGCTCCAGCTCGCTCTGCACCGCCTGCACGTCGATCTTGTGGTAGTGCAGGGCGTGCAGCACGGCGGCGGTCGGCGACGGCACCCAGGCGGTGTTGGCGCCGGCTTTCGGGTGGCCGATCTTCTGTTCGAGCATGGCCGCCATCAGGTCCGGCATGGCCCACATGCCTTTGCCGATCTGCGCCTTGCCCCGTAGCCCGCAGGCCAGGCCGACCAGCACGTTGTTGCGTTCGTAGGCCTGGATCCAGGCGCTGGATTTCATATCGCCCTTGCGCAGCATGGCGCCGGCTTCCATGGCCGTGTGCATCTCGTCGCCGGTGCGGTCGAGGAAACCGGTGTTGATGAAGGCGACGCGCTCGCTGGCAGCCTCGATGCAGGCCTTGAGGTTGACGCTGGTGCGCCGCTCCTCGTCCATGATGCCCATCTTCAGGGTATTGGTCGGCATGCCCAGCAGTTGCTCGACGCGGCCGAACAGCTCGTCGGCGAAGGCTACTTCGAACGGGCCGTGCATCTTCGGCTTGACGATATAGACGCTGCCGGTGCGCGAGTTGCCGCGACGCTTGAGGTCGTGCAGGGCGATCAGGCTGGTGATCACTGCATCGAGAATGCCCTCGGGAATCTCGAAGCCTTCGCCGTCGATGATCGCCGGGTTGCTCATCAGGTGGCCGACATTGCGCACGAACAGCAGCGAGCGGCCATGCAGGGTCAGTTCGCTGCCATCGGCGCCGATGTACACGCGATCCGGGTTGAGGCGGCGGGTGATGCGCTTGCCGCCCTTGTCCAGCTCCTCGGCCAGGTCGCCCTTCATCAGGCCAAGCCAGTTGCGGTAGATCACCACCTTGTCGGCGGCGTCGACGGCAGCCACCGAGTCCTCGCAGTCCATGATGGTCGACAGCGCCGCTTCCATCAGCACGTCCTTCACGCCGGCGGCGTCGGTGCGGCCGATGGGGCTGCTGGCGTCGATCTGAATCTCGAAGTGCAGGCCGTTGTTCTTCAGCAGCACCGCGCTGGGCGTGGCCGCGTCGCCCTGGTGGCCAACGAATTTCTCCGGCTGTGCCAGGGACGTTTGCGCGCCGCCGCTCAGGGTTACCTGCAACTGGCCGGCGACCACCGCGTAGGCGCTGGCGTCTGCATGCGAGCCTTTGGCCAGTGGCGCGGCCTGGTCGAGGAAGGTGCGGGCGAAGGCGATCACCTTGGCGCCGCGTACTTCGTTGTAGCCGGGGCCTTTGCTGGCGCCATCTTCTTCACTGATCGCGTCGGTGCCATACAGCGCATCGTACAGCGAGCCCCAGCGGGCGTTGGCGGCGTTCAGCGCGTAGCGTGCATTCATCACCGGCACCACCAGCTGCGGGCCGGCCTGGCTGGCGATCTCGCTGTCGACGTTGGCGGTGGTTGCCTTGACCTTCTCCGGCTGCGGCAGCAAATAGCCAATGGCGCCGAGGAAGGCGCGGTAGGCGCTCATGTCGCGGATCGGGCCGGGGTTGGCGCGATGCCAGGCATCCAGCTCGGTCTGCAGGCGGTCGCGCTCGGCCAGCAGGGCACGGTTACGTGGTGCCAGGTCATGCACCAGCGCGTCGAAACCGCTCCAGAAGGACGCAGCCTCGATACCGCTGCCGGGCAGCACTTCGTTTTCGATGAATTGCTTGAGCTCGGCGGCTACTTGCAGGCGCTGACATTGCACGCGTTCGGTCATTTTTCTGTTCTCCTGTCTGCATCCGGGTTGTCTGGGATGCCTGTGAAATTCGTCTGGCCTCGATCAGCCCCCTCGCCCCTTTGGGGAGAGGGGGGAAACGGTGCGCGCTGCTTACAGCGCCGCGATACCCGCCTTGGCCACTTGCGCATCCTGTTCGGCCTTGACCCCGGAGACGCCGACGGCACCCACCACCTGGCCATCCACTAGCACCGGCACGCCACCTTCCAGCGAGGTGATCAGTGGCGCGCTGAGGAAGGCGCTACGGCCACCGTTGACCATCTCCTCGTAGCCCTTGGTTTCGCGGCGGCCGATGGCGGCGCTGCGCGCTTTCTCGGTGGCGATGTAGGCGCCTATCGGCGCGCAGCCATCGAGGCGCTCCAGGGCCAGCGGGTGGCCGCCGTCGTCGACCACGGCGATGGCCACGGCCCAGCCCTGTTGCTGCGCTTCGCTGCGCGCTGCCTGGAGGATCTGGCTGACTTCGTTCTGGCTGAGTACGGCTTTGTGGTGCATGGCATACCTCGTATTCGTGGTTTCGTAGCCCGGATGCAATCCGGGATTTACGACGTTCGTTGTCCCGGATTTCATCCGGGCTACGGCGATCAGTGCATGGCCTCTTCGACTATTTCGATCCAGTGCCTGACCGGCGTGCGCCCGGCGCCATCGAGATGGCTCTGGCAGCCGATGTTGGCGGTGACGATGGCGTCGGGCTTGCCGCTTTCCAGTGCGTTCAACTTGTTGTCGCGCAACTGTCGCGACAGTTCTGGCTGAGTCAGTGAATAGGTGCCGGCCGAGCCGCAGCACAGATGACCGTCCGGCACGGCAGTGAGGCCGAAACCAAGGCGGCTCAGCACGCCTTCGACGGTGCCGCCGAGCTTCTGCGCGTGCTGCAGGGTGCAGGGGCAATGGAAGGCCAGGCGCTGCTCGGCGCGTACCTGGAGCTTTTCCAGCGCCTCGTTCTGCAGCACCTCGACCAGGTCCCTGGCCAGGGCGCTGACCCGCGTCGCCTTGCTCGCATAGGCCGGGTCGCCGGCCAGCAGGTGGCCGTAGTCCTTGACGAAGGCGCCGCAGCCGCTGGCTGTCTGCACGATGGCTTCGGCACCGGCTTCGATGGCCGGCCACCAGGCGTCGATGTTGTGCCGGGCACGTTGCAGCCCCGCTTCCTGGGCGTTGAGGTGATAGTCGACGGCGCCGCAGCAGCCGGCCTCGCGGATCGGCGTGACGCTGATGCCCAGGCGATCCAGCACGCGCGCCGTGGCAGCGTTGGTGTTGGGCGACAGCCCCGGTTGCACGCAGCCTTCGAGCATCAGCACGCGGCGCGCGTGCTGCTGCGTCGGGCGTGGCTTGGCCGGGCGTACCTGGCGCGGCAGCTTGGCCTTGAGCGTGGTCGGCAGCAGCGGACGCAGCGCCAGGCCAGTCCGGGTCAGCGCCTTGAACAGCGCCGGATGCGGCACCACGGCGCGCAGGCCCTGGCGCAGCAGGCGCTCGTTCAGCGGCCGCGGCACCGCCTGCTCGACCACTTCGCGGCCGATATCCAGCAGGTTGTGGTACTGCACGCCGGAGGGGCAGGTGGTTTCGCAGTTGCGGCAGGTCAGGCAGCGATCCAGATGCTGCTGGGTCTTGGCGGTCACCTCGTTGCCTTCGAGCATCTGCTTGATCAGGTAGATGCGCCCGCGCGGGCCGTCCAGCTCGTCGCCGAGCAGCTGATAGGTCGGGCAGGTGGCGTTGCAGAAGCCGCAATGCACGCAGGAGCGCAGGATGCGTTCGGCTTCCTCGGCGCGCGGCAGGCGTTTGGCCTGTTCACTCAAATTGGTCTGCACGTCTTATACCTCGGCGTACATGCGGCCAGGGTTGAAAATTCCCTGGGGGTCGAGCTGGTTCTTCAGCTGGCGCTGGTAGCGCAGCAGCGGCGCCGCCAGCGGCTGGAATGGGGTGGCGTGGCCGGCAGCGAAGCAGGTGGCATGGCCGCCGAGCTTGGCCGTCACGCGCTGGATCAGCTCGCCATCGGCGTCTGTCTTGAGCCAGCGCTGCGCGCCGCCCCAGTCGATCAACTGGCGACCGGGCAGGTCGAGCAGACCACTGTTGGCTGGCAGCGACAGGCGCCATAGCGTGCCGCTGGCGCTGAAGAACGGCAGGCGCTGTTCGCGCAGCTCATGCCAGTAGCCGTTGTCGATCTCTTCGCCACCGAGGCGTTGGCGCGCGGCCAGAACCGAGCCTTCGCCACCTTCCAGACGCAGATGCAGCGCCGCACCGTCATGGCTGGCGGCGCTGATCGGCAGCGGTTGCTGGCCCCACTCGGCGAGCTTGTTCAATGCCTGCAGGGCGTCCACTTCCAGGCGCAGGCTGAGTACCTGGCGCGGCTTGGGCAGCACCTTGATCGACACCTCGGCGAGCAGGCCCAGGCAGCCGAAGCTGCCGGCCATCAGGCGCGACAGGTCGTAGCCGGCGACGTTCTTCATCACCTCGCCACCGAAGCGCAGCAGCTTGCCCTGGCCGGTGATCACGCGGGTACCGAGCACCTGGTCGCGCACCGAACCGGCCCAGGGCCGACGCGGGCCGGACAGCCCGGTGGCGACCATGCCGCCCAATGTGGCGCCATCGCCCAGATGCGGCGGCTCGCACGGCAGCATCTGGTTGTTGGCGTCCAGCGCCGCCTCGATCTCGGCCAGCGGCGTGCCGGCGCGGGCGGTGAGTACCAGTTCGGTGGGGTCATAGCTGACGATACCGCGGTGCATACGGGTATCCAGCACTTCGCCGGTTGTGGCACGACCCAGATGGGCCTTGCTGCCGCTGCCCTGGATGCGCAGCGGGGTGGCGCTGTTCAGCGCGTGGTTGACCTGTTCCAGCAACGCGGCGCTGGCATCGAAATCATGCTGCATCAAAAGCGCTCCAGTTCCGGGAAGGGCAGTTGGCCGTGGTGCACGTGCATGGCGCCGAACTCGGCGCAGCGGTGCAAGGTGGGAATGTTCTTGCCCGGATTGAGCAGGCCGCTGGGGTCGAACGCCGCCTTCACCGCATGGAACAGGGTGATCTCGTCGCTGTTGAACTGCGCGCACATCTGGTTGATCTTCTCGCGGCCCACGCCGTGCTCGCCGGTGATGCTGCCGCCGACCTTGACGCAGAGTTCGAGAATCTTGCCGCCGATGGCTTCGGCGCGCTCCAGCTCGCCCGGCACGTTGGCATCGAAGAGGATCAAGGGGTGCATATTGCCGTCGCCGGCATGGAACACGTTGGCCACGCGCAGGCCGTATTCGGCTGACAGCTCGGCGATGCCGCGCAACACGCCCGGCAGCTCGCGGCGCGGAATGGTGCCGTCCATGCAGTAATAGTCCGGCGAGATGCGCCCGACTGCGGGGAAGGCGTTCTTGCGCCCGGCCCAGAACTTCACCCGCTCGGCCTCGTCGCGGGCCAGGCGTACTTCGGTGGCGCCGGCTTTCTCCAGCACCTCACGTACCCGTTCGCAGTCGTCGGCGACGTCGGCTTCGACGCCGTCCAGCTCGCAGAGCAGGATGGCTTCGGCCTCCACTGGGTAGCCGGCGTGGATAAAGTCTTCCGCCGCCCTGATCGCCAGGTTGTCCATCATCTCCAGGCCGCCGGGGATGATGCCGGCGGCGATGATGTCACCGACCGCGCGGCCGGCCTTTTCCACCGAGTCGAACGCCGCCAGCAGCACCTTGGCCACCTGCGGCTTGGGTAGCAGCTTGACCGTCACCTCGGTGACGATGCCGAGCATGCCTTCGGAGCCGGTGAACAACGCCAGCAGGTCGAAGCCGGGGGCGTCCAGGGCGTCGCTGCCGAGGGTCATGAACTCGCCTTCGACGGTGAGGATGTCGACCTTGAGCAGGTTGTGCACGGTCAGGCCGTACTTCAGGCAGTGTACGCCGCCAGCGTTTTCGGCGACGTTGCCGCCGATGGAGCAGGCGATCTGCGAGGACGGGTCGGGGGCGTAATACAGGTCGAAGGGCGCGGCGGCCTGGGAGATCGCCAGGTTGCGTACGCCGGGCTGTACCCGGGCAAAACGCCCTTCACGGTTGATCTCGAGAATCTGGTTGAAGCGCGCCATCACCAGCAGGATGCCCTTTTCCAACGGAAGCGCGCCGCCGGACAGGCCGGTGCCGGCGCCGCGTGCCACCACCGGCACGCGGCGGGCGTGGCAGAGCTGGAGCAACTGCTGCACCTGTTCGATGCGCTCGGGCAGCACCACCAGCATGGGGGTGGTGCGGTAGGCGGACAGACCATCGCACTCGTAGGGTTTGAGGTCTTCCTGGGTGTGCAGGATGTCGAGGTCGGGCAGGCACTGGCGCAACTCCGCCAGCAGGGCGGCCTTGTCGACCGTGGGTAGCGCGCCGTCGACGCGCTCGTCGTACAGAATGCTCATGGCAGGCTCAATTGGGAACGTTGTTTTTATTGGCGGTCATGCCGAGACCTTGGAGCGCATGTTTAGGCGCGCATTGCCCCGGCGTCCACTTTCTCCAGTGCTGGTAGGACCAGTTTCTTTCGCCAGGCTTTCACGTCCGGTTGGCCGAACGTCTTATCCCTGTTGGCTTGTGCCCTATGCATGGAGGGGCTAAGGTCAAGGTCGAAAAATTGGTACGACCAGTGCTGCGGAGGTGGCGAATGGATGGGCAACAGCTGGGTGCGCGGCGTCAGGTGAGCGATGTGGTAGCCGAGCGCATCGAGCGGCTGATCGTCGACGGCGTGCTCAAAGTCGGCCAACCGCTGCCGTCGGAGCGGCGCCTGTGCGAGAAGCTGGGCATCTCCCGTTCGGCCTTGCGTGAAGGGCTCAAGGTGCTGCGCGGGCGCGGCATCATCGACACCGCCCAGGGCCGCGATTCACGGGTGGCCAAGCTCAGCGGCGAGCGCGACGCCAGCCCGCTGATGCACCTGTTCAACTCGCAACCGCGCACCCTGTATGACCTGCTGGAGGTGCGCGGCCTGCTCGAAGGCGAGTCGGCACGCCTGGCGGCGCTGCGTGGCACCGAGGCGGATTTCGTCCTGCTGACCCGGCGTTACGAGGAAATGCTGGCGGCCCATGCACAGGAAAATCCGGTCGACCCGCGCGAGCATGCACGCCTCGACCATGCCTTCCACCTGGCCATCTGCGAGGCCTCGCACAACCCGGTGCTGGTGCACACCTTGCAGTCGCTGACCGACCTGATGCTCAGCACCGTGTTCGCCTCGGTGAACAACCTCTACCACCGCCCGGCGCAGAAGCGGCAGATCGACCGCCAGCACTCACGGCTGTATCACGCGGTGATCGAACGTCTGCCGGAGCAGGCCCAGCGCGCCGCACGCGACCATATCCACAGCATCCGCGACAACCTGCAGGAGATCGAGCAGGAGGAGCAGCGTCTGGTGCGCGCGACCATGCGCCTGGAAGGCTGGGCGTAGGGCGGGTGAAACCCGCCTGATGACGGTGGCGGGTTTCACCCGCCCTACGCGTCAGCGAAAGGTGCTGGTCACCACCCCTTCTTCCACTACCTGCGCCTCGATCACCTTCTGGCTGCCAAGGTTGCGCACGCGAATCACCTCACCCTCGCGGCCGTTGGCCAACGCCTCGCCGGTGGCCGAGGCGGAGATGCCATCCTGGCTGGCGATGATGGTCACCTGCTGGCCGCGGCGGATCAGCAGGGGCGCGGCCAGCAGGTTCGGCGCGATCAACTGGCCGGCACGCACGCGGCGCTTGGCGCCCTGGCCGACCACTTCGTCGAGGCTGTTATAGAAGCCGCGTGATGCCCTGCCGACGTTCACTTCCTGCAGTTGCAACTGTTCGGCAGCGATGGTCTGGCCGCGCTCGATCACGCGTGCGGCATGCACGGCCGGCAGGAACACGCTGGCCTGCACCAGGGCCGTGACGCTCCAGCCGGGGGCGTCTGCGCAGCTCAGGTCCAGGCGTTGACGTGACAGGGGTGAGGGATCGTCGCTGCTGACCGTCACGCTCAGCGCCTGGGCACAGGCCGGCAGGCGTTCGGCGCTATTGAGCAGGGTGATATTGAGGCTGTGGCGCTGCCCTTGCCACGCCTGGCGCTTGGCTTCCTCGGCCAGCATCTGCTGCATGTGTACCGCCACGGCCTGATCGATCTGGCTGGCGGCATCGGTCTCGGCGCGCGCAGCGCTCAGCGGCAGCAGGGCAAGGAGGAAAAGCATCGACGCACAGGCGGAAAAAACCTTTCCGCTTTTCCTCCAGGCCGCGCTTCGATGCGGAAGGAAGGCGACGCGGAAGTCGTCTTTCGATCTTGTGAATGCCTTGAAAATCAATGTGATACGGCTCTCTTCTGGGTTGGGCACGCTTTGTGCTGAAGGCACCAGGGCACAACCTTGGGTTAAGGGTACCGGTAAATGAGTATACGGATTGATGACGTGGTGGGCGTGCATTCGCGAGCGCTCGAACTGCGCATGCAGCGCAGCGAAATCCTCGCGGCCAACCTGGCCAACGAAGACACGCCTGGCTTTCTCGCTCGCGACATCGATTTCGCTGGCGAGATGCAGCGAGTCGATCCGCAGCAGGCGTTCGCCGCCAGCAGCGCCGATCTCAAGTACCGCGTACCGACCCAGCCGTCGCAGGACGGCAACAGCGTCGAGCTGAGTGTGGAACAGGCCGCGTTCTCCAAGAACAGCATGGACTTCCAGACCAGCCTGACCTTTCTCAGCATGAAATTCAGGGGCCTGAAACAGGCCATCGAGGGGCGCTGATCATGGCTTTCGACTCCATCTACCGCATCGCCGGCTCGTCGATGAATGCACAGACCGTGCGCCTGAACACCGTGGCCAGCAACCTGGCCAACGCCGATTCGGCTGCGGCCAACGCCGAGGACGTGTACCAGGCGCGCAAGCCGGTGTTTGCCGCCGTCTACAACAACGACCAGCTGACCCGCAGCGTGGGCATGGGCGGCGCCCATGTGCAGGTGCTCGACGTGGTCACTGCGGGGCGTGAACCGGTGCGCCGCTACGAGCCGGACAATCCCCTGGCCGATGACCAGGGCTACGTGTTCTACGCCGATATCGATCAGATCGAAGAAATGACCGACATGATGTCGGCCACCCGCAGCTTCGAGACCAGCGTCGAAGTGCTCAATCGCCTGAAAAGCATGCAGCAGGGTCTGCTCAAGCTCGGAGAATCCTGATGGCCACGGTCAGCAATAACAGCCAGAACAATCCCGCTTACAGCATCGACGAAGCGGTGAAGCAGTCGGTCAACGTCAGCGACGCGACCCAGCTGGAAAACAACTTCCTCACCCTGATGGTCGCGCAGATCCAGAACCAGGACCCGACCAAACCGGTGGACAGTACCGAGTTCCTCAACCAGTTCGCCGCCATGAGCCAGGTCAAGAGCCTGGAAAACATGGCCTCGCTGAGCAAGAGCAATCTGGTGCTGCTGGACAACCTGCAGACCCTCACCGCCGCTGGCCTGGTCGGCCAGGAAGTGAAGGTGGCGACCGAGCAGCTGGAGCTGGGCACGGACAAGGTCAAGGGTGAGATCAACCTGGAGCATGCCGCCGGCAAGCTGGCCCTGGTGGTGACCGACAGCAATGGCGTGAAAAAGGAAATCGACCTCGGTTCCCAGGCGCCGGGTCGCGTGCCCTTCGAGCTCGATCCCAAGGCCCTTGGCCTGGCGCCGGGCAGCTACAAGGTCGAGGTCAAGAGCGACAGCGGCGAGTACCCCAAGGTCGAGGTGGCCGGCCGCGTCACCCAGGTGCGCGTCAGTGCCCAGGGCCCGGTGCTGGAAGTCGTCGGCGTCGGCTCCGTGCCCTTCTACAACATCACCGAATTCGGCCAGACGCAGACCGCCGGTCTGCTCTGAACCCTCCAACTCGTTCAATTCAAAGGTCCAGTCGCCATGAGTTTCAACATCGCCATGACCGGCCTCAGCGCCGTCAACGAACAGCTCAACACCATCAGCCACAACATCGCCAACGCCGGCACCACCGGCTTCAAGTCCTCGCGCACCGAGTTCGGCAGCATCTACGCCGACAGTCAGGCGATGGGCGTGGAAGTGCTGGCCACCACCCAGAGCATCAGCCAGGGCGGCTCCCTGGTGACCACCGGGCGCAGCCTGGACCTGGCCATCTCCGGCGGCGGCTTCTTCGTCACCCGTGATACCAATGGCGACCTGAGCTACACCCGCGCCGGCGTGTTCGGCGCCGACAAGAACAACAACATCGTCAACGCCGCCGGGCAGACCCTGCAGGGTTATCCAGTGGATGCCGCCGGCAATCTGTTGGTCGGTGCCATGGGCGACCTGCAACTGCAGAACGCCAACCTGCCGGCCCGCGCCACCGATACTCTGGCCTTCGTCATGAACCTGGACTCCAACCAGACCGTGCCGGCCACCGCGCCGTTCGACCCGGCGGATGTGAACACCTACAACTCCACCTACACCACCAAGGTGTTCGACTCCCAGGGCAAGGAACACACCCTGACCCAGTACTTCGTCAAGACCGGCGACAACACCTGGGATGCCCACTACTACCAGGGCAACACCGCAGTCGGCGGCCCGCAGGCGCTGACCTTCGGCACCAATGGCACGCTCACCGCGCCGGTCGGCCCGGTCAACGTCGGCTTCGCTCTGCCGGGCGTCGACCCGATGAATATCGCCATCGACTACAGCAACTCCAGCCAGTACGGCTCCGACTTCGTCGTCACCAACAACCGCGCCAGCGGCTATGCGGCGGGCGAGCAGACCGGCCTGTCGGTGGAGAAGGACGGCATGGTTTACGCCAACTACAGCAACGGCCAGCGCATGCTGCAGGGCCAGGTGGCGCTGGCCACCTTCGCCAATGCCGGCGGCCTGAAGAACATCAGCGGTACCGCCTGGGTGGAAACCGCCGACTCCGGCGCCGCGCTGATCGGCGTGCCCGGCGTCGGCCCGTTCGGCGCGCTGGTGGCCGGTTCGCTGGAGAACTCCAACGTCGACCTGACCCAGCAACTGGTCGGCCTGATGGAGGGCCAGCGCAACTACCAGGCCAACACCAAGGTGTTGACCACCAACAAGGAACTCACCCAAGTGCTGTTCGGCGCGATCTGAGGCTGACCCATGGACCGTCTCGGTTACACCGCAATGACCGCCGCCAGCCGCACCATGAGCTCGCTCACGGTGCGTGCCAACAACCTGGCCAACGTCAACACCCCCGGCTTTCGCGCCGACCTGGAGCAAGCCCAGGCTGTGACCGTGGAAGGTTATGGCTACGACAGCCGGCACCTGGCGCGGGTGAAGAACAACGGCGTCAACCTGGCACCCGGCGCGCTGATGGCCACCGGCCGTGATCTCGACGTGGCGATCCAGGGCCGCGGCCTGTTCACCGTCGAAGGTGATGGCGGCGCTGAGCGCTACACGCGCAACGGCGCGCTGCAGGTCGATGCCGAGCTGCGCCTGACCCTGAACGGCCGTGCCGTGATGGGCGAGGGCGGCCCCATCGTGCTGCCCGAGTACGACAGCCTGCACATTGGTCGTGACGGCACCGTATCGGTGATCCCGCGTGGCGATTTCGTCACCGCCGAGGTCGATCGCATCCGTGTGGTGGATGTCGACGCCGCCGACCTGACCAAGGATGCCAGCGGCCTGCTGGCGCGAACCGATGGCCAGCCGGCCGAAGATATGGAAGCGCCGGTACTGGTTTCCGGCTATCTGGAAGCCAGCAACGTCGGCGCCATCGATCAGCTGGTGGCGACCATGAGCCTGAACCGCCTGTTCGAGACCCAGGTAAAGATGATGAAGGCCGCCGAGGACCTGTCCGAAGCCGGCAACCGGATGATTCGCGGTTCGTAGCACCGTAGGACCGTAGGGTGGGCTTCAGCCCACCGGCGTGCTCTGCAATGGTGGGCTAAAGCCCACCCTACGCACTGAAACCCACCCTACAGCGAATCGCCGCCTGGCCCACCCTACGGCTGACAGAACACGACGAGTAGCCCGGATGCAATCCGGGAGCATTTTCCCCGGATTGCATCCGGGCTACAGGTACAGAGGAGACACGACATGAGTTCCGCACTTTGGGTCAGCAAGACCGGCCTGGCCGCCCAGGACAAGGCCATGAGCGCCGTGGCCAACAACCTGGCCAACGTCAACACCAACGGCTTCAAGAGCGACCGCGTGGTGTTCGAGGACCTGTTCTACGCCATCGAGTTGCAGCCGGGCGCGCAGGCCGATGAGGTCAACACCGTACCCTCGGGCATCCAGCTCGGCAGCGGTGTGCGCGTGGCCGGTACGCAGAAGGTGTTCACCGAAGGCAGCATCCAGACCACCGGCCAGCCGATGGATCTGGCCATCATCGGCGCCGGCTTCTTCCAGGTGGAAGCGCCCAATGGCGACATCTACTACACCGAGAACGGCCAGCTGCAGCTCAATGCCGAAGGCATGATCGTCAACTCCCAGGGCCTGCCGTTGACGCCGGCCATCGAAGTGCCGGCCGGCAGCAGCCGCTTCACCGTCGGCAGCGACGGCATCGTCACCGCCGTGCTGGCCGGCGATACCCTGCCTTCGGAGCTGGGCCAGATCACCCTGGTCAACTTCACCAATCCGAGTGGCCTCGAAGCGCTCGGCGGCAACCTCTACCGTGAAACCGTGGCCAGCGGCGAGCCGGTCGAAGGCGTGCCGGGTGAAGAAGGCCTGGGCAACCTCAAGCAGGGTGTGCTGGAAGGCTCCAACGTGCAGGTGGTCGAGGCCATGGTGGCGATGATCTCCATCCAGCGCGCCTACGAGGCCAACGCCAAGGTGCTCGACGCTGCGTCGGGCATGCAGCAGTTCCTCAACCAGACCGTGTGACCGCCATGAAGCGCCTGATCCCGCTCGCTCTGCTCCTGACCCTGGGTGGTTGTGCCAGCTTCAACGAGATGCTGCCCGACGAAGACTCGAGCCATTACGAACCCTTGCAGCTGGACTACAGCGTACCGCCGAGCACCGGTGGCGGGCTGTTTCGCAGTGGCTACAGCGGCTCGTTGATCGGCGACAAGCGTGCGGTACGGGTCGGCGACATCCTCACCGTGGTGCTCGACGAATCCACCCAGTCGAGCAAGAGCGCCGGCACCAGCTTCGGCAAGAAGTCCGGGGTGTCCGTCGGCATTCCCACCGTACTGGGCAATACCTACGACCGTCTGGAAAGCTCCGCCGAGGCCGAGCGTGATTTCAACGGCTCGGCGCGCAGCTCGCAGCAGAACACCCTGCGCGGCTCCATCGCGGTGACCGTGCACCAGGTGCTGCCCAACGGCACGTTGCTGATCAAGGGCGAGAAGGCGCTGCGTCTGAACCAGGGCGACGAGTACATCCGCCTGGTCGGCCTGGTGCGCATGGACGACATCAACCGCGCCAACCAGGTGTCTTCGCAGAACGTGGCCAACGCGCGTATCTCCTATGCCGGGCGCGGCGTGCTCAATGACAGCAACTCGGCGGGCTGGCTGACGCGCTTCTTCACCAGTCCGCTGTTCCCGCTCTGAGGCCCAGACCATGATCAAACGTATTCTCGTCGCCTGTGTCCTCGGCTGGCCGCTGTCGACCAAGGCCGTGCCGCTGATGGACCTGGTGGACATCGAAGGCATTCGCGGCAACCAGCTGATCGGTTATGGCCTGGTGGTCGGTCTCGACGGTACCGGTGACAAGAACCAGGTGCGCTTCACCAGCCAGTCGGTGGCCAACATGATCAAGCAGTTCGGCATCAACCTGCCGCCGAACGTCGACCCCAAGCTGAAGAACGTCGCGGCGGTGACCGTTACCGCAGAAATTCCGCCGTCCTACAGCCCGGGGCAAACCGTGGATATCACCGTCGCCTCGCTGGGCGACGCCAAGAGCCTGCGCGGCGGCCAGTTGCTGATGACCCCGCTGCAGGGCGTCGACGGTGAAACCTATGCCCTGGCTCAGGGCGCCGTCGTCGTCGGTGGCCTCAATGCCACCGGGCAGAGCGGCTCCAGCGTGGCGATCAACTCCGCCAACAGCGGCCGCGTGCCTAACGGCGCCACCGTCGAACGCATGATCCCCAGCGACTTCAGCACGCGCGAAGAGGTCATGCTCAACCTGCGCCAGCCCAGCTTCCAGACTGCCGCGCGGGTAGTCGAAGCGGTCAACGGCCGCTTCGGCAGCGGCACTGCCAGCGCTCTGAACTCGACCAAGATTTCCATCCGCGCGCCGCTCACCAGCACCCAGCGCATCGGCTTCATGGCCATGCTCGAAGGGCTGGAGGTGGAAGAGGGCCGCGAGCGGCCACGCGTGGTGTTCAACAGCCGTACCGGCACCGTGGTGGTCGGTCAGGGCGTGCGCGTCAAGGCTGCCGCCGTGGCTCACGGCACGCTGACCGTGACCATCAGCGAGAACCCCCAGGTCAGCCAGCCCAATGCTTTCTCCGGCGGTCAGACTGCCGTGGTGCCGCGCTCCGACGTCGCCGTCAGCCAGGACAAGAACGCCATGTTCAAGTGGCCCGACGGTGCCAGCCTGGACAGCATCATCAACACCGTGAACAGCCTCGGCGCCACCCCGGACGATGTCATGAGCATCCTCCAGGCGCTGGAACAGGCCGGTGCCCTCAACGCTGAACTGATCGTGATCTGAGCCATGAGCATCGTTTCCCTCGCCCAACACATGAACAGCCATCGCGGCAGCGCCGACGGCATCGGTACTGCCCGCGAGCAGCAGTTGCAGGCCGCCGCCGAGCAGTTCGAGGCGCTGTTTTTGCAGCAGATCCTCAAGCAGATGCGCAAGGCCAGCGATGTGCTTGCCGAAGGCAACCCGATGCGCAGCCGCGAGATGGACACCATGCGCGACTTCTACGATGAGGTGCTGGCCGAGACCCTGGCCGGGCGCAAGCAGACCGGCATCGCCGACATGCTGGTCAAGCAGCTGTCCGGCTCGGCGTCCCAGGCGCCGGACCTGGAGATGGCCGCCGCCGCTGCCCGTTCGGCGGAGCTGCCGCAGCGCTCCTCCAGCAGCCTGCTGGAGCCGCTGCGCGCGACCTGGCAGCGCGGCGTCGATGGTCTGGGCAAGGTCTGGGACAAGGGCTCGGCGGGCTTTATTGCGCTGGTCGATCGCGTCATCCAGCAGGAGTCGGCCGGTCGTGTCGACGCCGTATCGCCCAAGGGCGCGCGCGGCCTGATGCAGCTGATGCCGGACACCGCACGCGAGATGGCCGCCGAACTCGGCCTGCCGTTCGATGAGGCGCGCCTGACCAAGGACGCCGCGTACAACAAACGCCTGGGCAGTGCCTATCTGAACAAGATGCTGCAGCGTTACGACGGTCATCAGGCGCTGGCGCTGGCGGCCTATAATGCCGGCCCCGGCCGCGTCGACGAGTGGCTGAAGGTCAATGGCGACCCGCGCAGTGGCGAGATCGCCACCGGTGCCTGGATCGAGCGCATTCCCTTCCAGGAAACCCGCGATTACACGCGCAAGATTCTTGGCGACCTGGCCAGCCGCGAAACACCGGCCAAGGACGAAGTACAGCAGCAGACCTCGCTCAGCGCGCAGACCCGCCAGCAACTGGCCAGTGCTCTGAGTGCCGACAGTGGCCTGCTGCTCGGTGCCGTCGCCGGCAAGCAGGCGCTGGTACGTGACGAATTTAAGTCCACCGCCGATTCCGTCGCCCTGTCTTCAGTAACAGCCCAATTCGCTGCCGACGACGCCCGAGCGCCGCGTCTGGCGGCCTTCGCTCAGCCGATGCGCTTCGAGCGTCAGGAGTCCTAAGTCGTGACCATCCTCAACCAGATCGCCTACAGCGGCGTGCGTGCCAGCCAGGTGGCCCTGGCCACCACCGGGCAGAACATCGCCAACGTCAATACGCCCGGTTTCAGCCGCCTGCAGACCATCACCGGCTCGCTGGCGGGGCAGGGTGGCTTGAGCGTCGGCGGCGGTGTCGAGGTGATCAGCATTCGCCGCATGACCAACGAATTCCACAACCAGCAGCTGTGGCGCGCGACCACCGAGCAGAACTTCTACGGTGCCTCGCAGCAGTACCTGACCGCGCTGGAAGCGCTGATGGCCGGCACCGGTTCGAGCATCAGTGCCGGCCTCGACCAGTTCTTCGCCGCGCTCAGTGAAGCCAGCGCCACGCCTGGCTCCATCGCCCTGCGTCAGCAGATCATCAGCGAGGCTGGCAACCTGGCGCAGCGCTTCAACGGCCTGAGCAGCAACATCGACGCACAGGTCAAGGCGCTGCAGGAGCAGCGCACCGCCATGGCCACCGAAATCAACGGCCTGACCGAGAACATCGCGCTGCTCAACAAGAAGATCGTCGAGACCGAGTCGGTCAAGGGTGACAGCACCGCGCTGCGCGATCACCGCGAAAGCCTGATCGGCCAGCTCAGCCAGTTCGCCAAGCTGCGCGTCAACGAAACCCCGGACGGCTCGGTCAGCGTTGCCCTGGCCAACGGCCAGCCGCTGGTGGCCGGCCCCACCGCCGGCCAGCTCAAGGTGGCGATGACGGCCACGGGTGAACAGGAAGTCAGCCTGGCCTTCGCCGGCACCAGCTTCCCGTTGCGTCAGGATGGCTTCGGCGGCGCGTTCGGCGGCCTTTACGATGTCGAGTACAACAGCCTGCGGCCAAACCTGGACGCCCTGCACGACATGGCCAGTCAGTTGGCGCAGATGGTCAACGATGTACTCGCCACGGGTTTTGACCTCAATGGCAACCCTGGCCAGCCGCTGTTCGTCTACGACCCCACCAGCACCACTGCATTGCTGCGGATCGAGCCGCTGACCGCCGAACAGCTGGCGTTCTCCTCGACGGCGGGGGAGAGCGGCAACAACGGGGTGCTGCTGGACCTGCTCGGCCTGAAGAACCAGACCATTACCCTGGGTGGCAGCCAGGTCACCCTCAACGACGCCTACGCCGGCCTGCTTGGCCAGGTCGCCAGCGACAGCCGGCAGAACCAGGCCGACTTCAAGTCCGCCACCGCCGTGACCCAGCAGGCTCAATCCCAGCGCGACAGCGTCAGCGCGGTTAGCCTGGATGAAGAAGCGGTGAACCTGATGACCTACCAGCAGGCCTACCAGGCCAACATGAAGGTGATCAGTACCGCCAACCAGTTGTTCGACGACATGCTTGCCGCGTTCTGACGCACTTTCCAGAGAGATTCAGCCATGATGCGCATCACCAACTCGCAGATCACCTCGCTGATGCACAACTCGATGAACACCAGTTCTGCCGAGTTGGGCAAGCTGATGCAGCAGATGGCTACCAGCAAGCGCATCCTGCTGCCCTCTGACGACCCCATCGCCAGCGTGCGGGTGCTGCGCGTACAGCGTGAAGAGGCGAGCCTGGAACAGTTCCGCAAGAACATCGCCAACGTCTCCGGCAGCCTGTCGACCCAGGAAGCCAACCTCAAGTCCACCTCCGACGCCATGCTCAGCGTGCGCGACCTGCTGCTGTGGGCGGCCAACGGCTCCAACACCAGCGAAGACCTGGCCGCCATGGCCGGTGAGCTGTCGATCATCGAGGACACCATCTTCAGCTTCGCCAACGTGCGTGACGAGGAGGGGCGCTACCTGTTCTCCGGCACCCTCAGCGATACCCCGGCGCTGAGCTTCGATGCGGCGACTCAGACCTACGGCGTCACCGGCAACGACAAGCATCGTCAGGCTGCCGTCGCCAACGGCGTGCTGGTCGACGAGAACGTCACTGCGGCCAGCGTCTTCGGCGCCGGGGCGGGCATGCTCAACGAACTGCGCGGCCTGATCAACACCCTGCAGGACCCGGCGCTGGATGCCAGCGACCCAGCGGTGCGCCAGCAGATCGTCGATGCGCTGGCGGCCCTGGACGATACCCATGGCCGCGTACTCGGCTCGATCACCGAACTGGGTGGCCGGCAGAACGCCCTGACCCTGCTGACCGACAGCAACGAAGACGTCTCGCTGGTCAACCAGAAGATCGAAGGCGAGCTGTCGCAGCTGGACTATGCCGGCGCCACCATTGCCCTGAACAACTACCAGCTGGCGCTTGGCGCGACGCAGAAGACCTATCTGAAGATCAACCAGATGTCGTTGTTCAGCCTGCTGTAAGGAGCCTGCTGTGATCAAGGTCGATAAACAGCTTCCGGTCGTCACCGCGCTCGATCCGCAGGCCCGCCGTCCGGTACAGGGCGAGCAGCCCGTGCAGCGCCAGCGCAAGCAGTTGCCCGCTGAACCGGCGTCACAGCCGCGTGGCAAGAGTGCTACTTTCAATCTGCAGCTCAACCAGCAGTTGACCTCGATGCAGGCGGCCGACAGTTACCTCGGCGAGCTGGCCGGGCGACTCGGCCAGCTCAAGCTCAGCCTCAGCCGCGAGCTGAGCAATGCCCAGGCCGGTGAGCGCGACGGCATCAAGCGCGAGCTGGACCAGGTACGCAAGCTGCTCGCCGAACGCAGCCAGCGCTCCGGCGAAGCGCTGGATGCCAGCTTCAAGTTGCGCCTCAGCGAGCCGGTGCGCAGCCGCTTCAGTCTGCAAGGGCTGGACTCCATCGCCGCGGTGCAGCAGGCCGGCAAGGAAACCCTGTTGTTCAGTGCCGGGCGCAAGCTGGCCGAGCCGCTGGCGGTGGTGCTGGACGAGGGCCTGAGCGAGCAACAGATTCTCCGTCGTTTCAACGCGGGGCTCGGTCCGGCCGGCATCCGCGCCGAAATCGATCACGGCGGGGCGCTGAAATTCAGCGCCCGCGAGAGCGAATGGCAGCAGCTCAAGGGCGAGCTGCGCGTGCAGGGCGAAGGCAAGCTGGCGAGTCAGGCCCAGGCGAGCGTGGTCAGCCACGAGGAGCAGATGTTGCGCCTGCCCGACGCGGCGCGCCTGGATGGTGCCCGCGAACTGCGCCGGGCGCTGGACGAAGTGGTGGCGGCGCTGGACCGGATCGGCACGCTGCGTGAGCAACTCAGCCACCGTCAGGAAGAGATTCGCGACTTTCTCGCCCGTCATGCCGATCACAACGAGCGTGAGTGGGCCAAGGAGTTTGCCGGTGAAGTGTTCAGCCTGATGCGTCGCAGCCCCAGCAGCTACGCGGCGGTGACTCAGACCGTGGTCGCCCAGGCCAATATCAGCCGCTCCAGCGTGGTCAGTCTGCTGTCCTGATCGGTGGTTCCAGGTTTTCCTCTCCTCAGCCGTCGGTCGCCCTCCCCCTTTTTTGGCGACTGACGGCTTTTTTAATCCCCAAGCGGATGGCCGCCGAGCGCAGGCGTTCTGGCTGCATGGTTATTGGCCTTCAGGGAAAGGGCATCGGGACCTGATGCCAGTCAGCTGATTTGACCATTGGTCCGCTTTTTGACCGGTCGCACAGAATGATGGCCTTTTAACAGCTATTATCGCACCCTCTCCGCAGTGTATGGGCCCGACGCCCGTCGTATCTGCCCTCTCGCATTCCAATAAAAACCCCGCATTCAAAGGGTTCAACCCGTTCCGGTGGCTTGTGCTTCCGGTGCATTGCCTCGTTCCCGAATTTTGGAGTACCGACGTGTTGAAGAAGTACCTGACTCTCCTCCTGCTTGCCTGTACCGCGCTGGTCAGCGTGCCCAGCCTGGCGCAGTTGAGCGATTCCGAAGCCATGAACATGACGGGCCTGCAGCGTTCGCTGACCCAGCGCATGGCCAAGAACTACCTGATGATCGGCGCCGATGTACGCGTCGATGCTGCCCAGCGCCAGCTGCAGGAAACCATCCAGCGTTTCGATGACAGCCACAAAGCGCTGACCGCTTACGCGCCGACTGCCGAGATCAAGGCTGCGCTGGCCAGGATCGATGGCACCTGGGCCGCCTACCGTCAGCAGCTGGAAGCCAAGCCGGAGCAGGCCAAGGCCGCCCAGATGCTCGCGACCAGTGAGGAACTGCTGCAGCAGACGCAGACCGTCAGTGACCTGATGGGCAAGCACCTGGGTGCCATGGGCGCATCGGTGCACCGTACCGGCTGGGCGCGCGTGCAGACTCAGCGTATCGCCATGCTCTACATGGCCAAGTCCTGGAATATTCAGGCGCCAGACCTGGACGCCAAGCTGGACACCGCCGTGAGTGACTTCGAGACTATTCTCAAGGAGCTGGAAGCTCGCGGCGCACCGAGCGAAGAAATCGCTGCGACCCAGCGTCGTGTGCGGGCGAACTGGGGCTTCACCCTCAAGGGTATCGACCTGCACGCCAGTCAGGGTTTCGTCGGGACTGCAATCACCATCAGCACCGATTCGTTGTTCCGTCATCTGAACGAACTGACCCGCCTCTACGCGGGCCTGCAGGCCAAAGAAGCCTGAGTGCCTGTCGACCTGCAACGGCGCCTGGTAGCGCCTGTTGCAGGTCGTTGGCAGAGCACGGTCAGCGTCGGTTGACCGTCTGCGCCGCGCGCAGCACATCGCTGCCAATCTTGCCCTCATATTCCTGCCACAGCGGCTGCATCGCCGCACGCCACGCCGCGCGTTGTTCGCTGTTGAGGCTGACGACCTGATTGCCGGCTGCGACCAGACGCTGGCGATCACGGGCATTGAGCGCTTCGGCCTCGAGGTTCACTGCCAGGGTGACCTCATCGATGATCGCCTCCAACTGCACCCGCACCTGATAGGGAATGCTGATCCAGAAGCTGGAGTTGCTCACCAGCATGTAGCTCAGCACGCCATGGTCGGTTTCGGTGACATAGGGCTGCAGCGCGCCGAGCTCCTGGCTGACGATGTTGGACCAGGGATTCTCCGCCCCCTGTACCCGGCCGGCCTGCAGCGCTGCCTGGGTCTCTGCAAAAGGCAGGCGCAGGCTGCTGGCGCCGACGCGGGCGAACTGCTGCTCGAGAATCGCCGAGGGCTGGATGCGGAAGGTCAGGCCTGCGGCGTCGGCCGGGGTGTGCAGTGCGCGAGTGGCCGAGAGCTGCTTCATGCCGTTGTTCCAGTAGGCCAGGCCGTAGATGTTGTGGTTGGCCATCGAGCGCAACAGTTCGCGGCTCTTCTCACGTTTCTGGAAGCGCTTGACCGCCTCCAGGTCGTCGAACAGGAAGGGCAGGTCGAACACCTGCAACTGAGTGGTGTACTGCTCGAACTTCGACAGCGACGGCGCCAGCAGCTGCACCTTGTTGTCACGCAGTGCCTGCAGCTCGTCGGCGTCGCCGAACAGCGTGGAGTCCGGGTACACCTCCACCTGCACCTTGCCGGCCAGGCGCTCGTCCACCAATTTCTTGAACAGCAGGGCGCCCTTGCCCTTTGGGGTGTCCTCGGCCACCACGTGGGAGAACTTGATCAGGATCGGTTCGGCCAGTACCGGCGCGGAACACAGCAGGGCGGCGAAAGCAGCCGCCAGAGAGGTCTTGAACATCGACACACCTTTTTACGGAAAACGCAGAGCCGAGGCCGGCGCCGAGAGTGGCGGGCCTGGGTACGGATCGGGATGGCTTGCAAGATTCGACCTGACGAAGGATGTCGGCCTAGCCTCGTTGGGGACTACCGGGTCGATGCCCGGTTATTGTTGGCATGCTGCCCGTGACCGTGCGGTCAATGGCAGGGGGCGGCATTCTTGCGGATGGGGATTGCCGGCACAAGGCTGGTTTCATGAACCGGCGCGCATTCCGGGGAATTGCTCGGTGACGGTCTGGCTCGGGCGTCGACGCACGGGGCTACTGCCCGACCTTGAGCGATCGTTAACCTGGGCGTAACGATTGCGCTGGCTGCTTGATTGATGACTCAGGGGTCACGCTCCTAAGGTGCCTCCACGACAGCGGAACTCGTGGAGTCTTCAATGACAACAACAATATCCCCACCGCCGCAGTGGTCGCGTCGTCGTGCTGAAAAAGCCCGGCGACTCGATCAGGTGCGCAACCTTGCCGATGGCGTGGTCCTGCCCAGCGACCAGATTGTCGCGGCCCTTGAGGCGCTGATCGCCCCCGGTGATCGCGTGGTGCTCGAAGGCAACAACCAGAAGCAGGCGGATTTTCTTTCCCGCTCGCTGGCCCAGGCCGACCCCGGCCGCCTGCACGACCTGCACATGATCATGCCCAGCGTCAGCCGCGCCGAGCACCTCGATCTGTTCGAGCGCGGCATCGCCCGCAAGCTCGACTTCTCCTTCGCCGGGCCGCAGAGCCTGCGCATCGGCCAACTGCTCGAAGACGGGCAGATGGAAGTCGGCGCCATCCATACCTACATCGAGCTGTACTCGCGCCTGCTGGTGGATCTGATTCCCAATGTCGCGCTGGTCGCCGGCTTTCAGGCCGACCGCCACGGCAACATCTACACCGGGCCGAGCACCGAAGACACCCCGGCGCTGGTCGAGCCCACGGCGTTCAGTGACGGCATCGTGATCTTCCAGGTCAATGAGATCGTCGACGAGCTGCCGCGGGTGGACATTCCCGCGTCCTGGGTCGACTTCGTGGTGGTGGCCGACAAGCCGTTCTATATCGAGCCGCTGTTCACCCGCGACCCACGTCATATCAAGCCGGTGCACGTGCTGATGGCGATGATGGCGATCCGTGGCATCTACGAGAAACACAAGGTGCAGTCGCTCAACCATGGCATCGGTTTCAACACCGCCGCCATCGAGCTGATTCTGCCCACCTACGGCGAGTCGCTGGGCCTGAAAGGCAAGATCTGCCGCAACTGGACGCTCAACCCACACCCGACGCTGATCCCGGCCATCGAGACCGGCTGGGTCGAGAGCGTGCACTGCTTCGGCACCGAGCTGGGCATGGAGGGCTATATCGCCCAGCGCCCGGACGTGTTCTTCACCGGCCGCGACGGCTCGATGCGTTCCAATCGCATGATGTGCCAGCTGGCCGGGCAGTACGCGGTCGACCTGTTTATCGGCGCCACCCTGCAGGTCGATGGTGACGGCCATTCCTCCACCGTCACTCGTGGCCGCCTGGCAGGTTTCGGCGGGGCGCCGAACATGGGCCACGACCCGCGCGGTCGTCGGCACCCGACCCCGGCCTGGCTGGACATGGCCATGCCGGGTGGTGAAGCGCCGGTGACCCTGCTCGAACGCGGCAAGAAGCTGGTGGTGCAGATGGTCGAGACCTTCCAGGAAGGCGGCAAGCCCACCTTCGTCGAACAGCTCGACGCGGTGGGCATGGCGAAGAAGGTCGGCATGCCCCTGGCCCCGGTGATGATCTACGGCGACGACGTCACTCACCTGCTTACCGAGGAAGGCATCGCCTACCTGTACAAGGCACGCTCGCTGGAAGAGCGCCAGGCGATGATCGCCGCGGTCGCCGGCGTCACCGCCATCGGCCTGCGCCACGACCCGAAAGACACCGCACGCATGCGCCGTGAAGGTCTGATCGCCCTGCCCGAAGACCTCGGCATCCGCCGTACCGATGCCAGCCGCGAACTGCTTGCGGCCAAGAGCATCGCCGAGCTGGTCGACTGGTCAGGCGGCCTGTACAACCCGCCCGCCAAGTTCAGGAGCTGGTGATGAATGCACTGACTGCAATTCAGCCGCAGCTTTCGCTCGGCGACTGGCTGGCGGACCTGGCTGTCGACGCGCTGATCGACGAGGCCGACCTGTCGCCCAAACCGGGGCTGGTGGATCGTCGTGGCAGCGGCGCTCATACGGATTTGCACCTGGGCCTGATGCACGCCTCGGCGCTGGCCCTGTGGCCGAGTTTCAAGGCCATGGCCGAGGCCGCGCAGCAACGCGGCGAGATCGACCTGCACCTGCGTGAAGAGGTGGGCCGCATAGGCCGTGAAGGCGAGGTGGAAATGCTGCGCGTCACCGGCGGCGTCAACACCCATCGCGGGGCGATTTGGGCGCTAGGGCTGCTCAGCGCCGCTGCGGCGCTGGACGTCAGCGCGCTGGCTCCGGCCCAGGTCGCCCTGCGCGCGGCGCGCCTGGCCCTGCTCGATGACCGCGCCGCGCCTGTCACCGGCGATAGCCATGGCGCTCAAGTCTGTCGCCTTTACGGCGTGCATGGCGCGCGCGAGGAAGCGCAGCTTGGCTTCCCCGCAGTGATCCAGCAGGCGCTGCCACAACTGGCGCGCAGCCGCGTCGCCGGGGTAGGGGAGCAGAACGCCCGCCTGGATGCGCTGCTGGCGATCATGACCCAGCTGGCTGATACCTGCGTGCTGTACCGCGCCGGTATGGCCGGGCTAGTCAGCATGCAGAGCGGCGCCCGTGCGGTGCTCGCCGCCGGTGGTTGCGCCAGCCTCGATGGCCGTCGCCGTCTGCGTGATCTCGAACGCGACATGCTGCGCCTGCGCGCTTCGCCTGGCGGCGCTGCCGATCTGCTCGCCGCCACCCTGTTCCTCGACCGCCTGCAGCATGGCCTGCCGGCGCAGCTTGGGAGTCTGTGAAATGGAAACCCTGTCTTTTCAATTCCCCGCCGGGCAACCGGCCAAGGGCCGCGCGCTGGTGGGCTGCGTCGGTTCCGGCGATCTGGAAGTGCTGCTCGAACCCGGTCAGGCCGGCACCCTGGCGATCGAAGTGGTGACCTCGGTCAACGGCAGCGCGCCGCGCTGGCAATTGCTGTTCGAGCGCATGTTCCGCGAGCAGCAGCTGCCGGCGCTGAATATCGCCATTCATGATTTCGGCGCCACGCCTGGCGTGGTGCGCCTGCGCCTGGAACAGGGCCTGGAGGAACTCAACCATGGCTGATCAGAACATTGCGCGCCTGTTGGCGCAGCGCAGCTTTACCGAACTCGGTGCCCGCGAGCGCGCTCGCGCATTGCTCGATGCCGGCAGCTTCCGCGAATTGCTTGACCCCTTTGCCCGGCTGATGTCGCCCTGGCTGCCCAAACAGGGCATCGTGCCCCAGGCCGATGACGGCGTGGTGGTGGCCAAGGGTCTGATCGACGGCCAGCCTGCGGTGGTCATCGCCATCGAAGGTGCCTTCCAGGGCGGCAGCCTCGGCGAAGTGGGCGGGGCGAAGATTGCCGGCGCCCTGGAGTTGGCCGCCGAAGACAACCGCAAGGGCACGCCGACCCGCGCCGTGCTGCTGCTGGAAACCGGCGGCGTGCGCCTGCAGGAAGCCAACCTGGGCCTGGCGGCCATCGCCGAGATCCAGGCCGCCATCGTCGAGCTGCGTGAATTTCAGCCGGTTATCGGCCTGGTCGCCGGGCCGGTCGGCTGCTTCGGCGGCATGTCCATCGCCGCCGGGCTGTGCAGCTACCTGCTGGTGACCCGCGAAGCGCGCTTGGGCCTCAACGGTCCGCAGGTGATCGAGCAGGAAGCCGGCCTGGACGAATACGACTCGCGCGACCGCCCCTTTATCTGGAGCCTGACCGGCGGCGAGCAGCGCCACGCCAGCGGCCTGGTCGACGGCTACGTGGCCGACGATGTGGAGGCGATTCGCCGCGAGCTGCACGGGTTGTTCGCCCAGGGCAAGCCGGCCCAGGAGCGCAGCCGTCGCCACGCCTGGTTCCTGCAGCGTCTGCGCGACGTCGACACCTCGGTCCAGGCCGATGCCGCTGCCGTGCGCAGCGCCTACCAGGGAGCATGAACATGACAACTGCACAGGAACAACGCGGCCTGCACTGGTTCCAGGCGCTGGCCGGCGATGGCCAGCCGCTGAGCGGGCTACCTGTCTCGCTGCGCGTGGCCGATGGTGAGCTGGCGGGCCAGGCGGTGCGCTACCTCGCGGTGATCGCTGACGCCAACAATCCCTTCCCCCGCGCCCGCAATGGCGAGGTCGGTCTGCTCGAAGGCTGGGGCCTGGCCCAGGCCTTGGACGAAGCCATCGAGGCGGATCGCAACAACCCGCACAAGCGCGCGCTGATCGCCATCGTCGATGTGCCGAGCCAGGCCTATGGCCGCCGCGAGGAAGCCTATGGCATCCACCAGGCGCTGGCCGGAGCGGTAGACGCTTATGCCCGTGCCCGCCTGGCCGGGCATGCGGTGATCGGTTTGCTGGTCGGCAAGGCGATGTCCGGCGCCTTTCTCGCCCATGGCTACCAGGCCAATCGCCTGATCGCCCTGCGCGACGCCGGGGTGATGGTGCACGCCATGGGCAAGGCCGCCGCCGCGCGCATCACCCTGCGCAGCGTCGACGAGCTGGAAGCGCTGGCCGCCAGCGTGCCGCCGATGGCCTATGACCTGGACAACTACGCCTCGCTCGGCTTGCTGGCGGAGGTGATCGATGTGCAGCAGGCCGCGCAGCCGACGGCCGCCGACCTGGCCCGCGTGCAAGACGCCCTGAGCCGCGCCCTGGACGATATCGCCGACAGTCCGCGCGATCTGCGCAACCGCCTGGGCGCCGCCAACCGTGCGGCTTCCACGCAGGTGCGCGAGGCCTTGCGCGCGCAGTGGTGAACATGGAGCGCCGCCGTAGGGTGCGCCGTGCGCACCACAGCGGTATCTGCTGATAGCCCCGGTGCGCTCGGCGCACCCTACAGAGGAAGCATCGATGCACCCGACACCCCGTCCACATGATCTGCTCTGGGGCCTGCGCCCTGAGCAGCTGCCGCAGGAGGCGCCAGTCTGGGCTCGCGCCGCCCTGGGCGGGCATGTGCCAGTGGTGGTGCGGCGGGCGTCGGCCGAATCCGGCTGGGTCGCGGTGGGCGTGCGTGGCGCTGCGCGTGAGCAGCGTTATGCCGCCTGGATGCGCCTGAGTGATATCAGCCGGCTGGTCAGCCCTCAGGCGGTGGCCAGGGCTGGACGCTGGCGTAACCACCCTCAGCCGCATTGGCCGGCGCTACGTGCCCTTTGCCTAGTTGCGCCATGCCTCGACGAGCTGGGCTTGGCATGGGGCGTGACTGGCAGCCTGGGCTTCGAGCTGGCCAGCGGCATCGCCGCCGCGCATGCGGACAGCGACCTAGACCTGCTGCTGCGCGCGCCTGAAGCTGTTTCTCGAGCCGAAGCGCGGACATTGTGCATGCTGCTGGATCAAGCGCCGGGGCGCATCGACCTGCAACTGGAAACCCCGCACGGCGCCGTAGCGCTACGTGAATGGGCCGGCGAGACGCCACGCGTGTTGCTGAAAACCCAGAATGGCCCGCTGCTGGTCGGCGACCCCTGGCAATTGCAGCGGGTGGCGGCATGAGCACGTTGTGGGCCTTCCCCGGCCAGGGCGCGCAGCAGCCCGGCATGCTCCAGGCGCTGCCTGATGCGCCGCTGGTGCAGGCTTGCCTGGAGCAGGCCAGCGCGGCACTGGGCGAAGACGTGTGCCTGCTGGATTCGAACGAGGCCCTGCAAAGCACCCGCGCCGTGCAGCTCTGCCTGCTGATCGCCGGCGTGGCTGCCGCACGTCTGCTGATCGAACGCGGGCACCGGCCCGACTACGTCGCCGGCCTGTCCATCGGCGCCTATGCCGCCGCCGTGGTGGGCGGTGCGCTGGACTTCGCCGATGCCGTGCGCCTGGTCGCCCTGCGCGGCGAGCTGATGCAGCGCGCCTACCCCAGCGGCTATGGCATGACCGCCATCCTTGGCCTCGACCTGGCCAGCATCGAGCGTTTGCTGGTTGAAGCCGATGGCCCGGTGTACCTGGCCAATATCAATGCCGAGACGCAACTGGTGATCGCCGGCAGTGATGCCGCCATGGCGACGGTCGCCGAACGCGCTCGCGGCCTCGGTGCCGGTGCGGTCAAGCGCCTGGCCATGAGCGTGCCGTCGCACTGCGAACTGCTCGATGAGCCCGCCCGCGAGCTGGCCGCCGCTTTCGCCAAAGTCGAACTGCGCGCGCCACAGATGCGCTACCTGAGCAGTAGCTCGGCGCGCCTGATCCGTGATCCCGAAACCCTGCGCGACGACCTGGCCTGCAACATGAGCCGCGTCGTCGACTGGCAGGCCACGCTGGTCACCGCCTATGAGCGCGGTGTGCGCCTGCATCTGGAACTGCCTCCAGGCAGCGTGCTGAGTGGTCTCGCTCGCCGCGTATTCGCCCCCGGCCAGGCCATCGCCTTCGCCGGGGCGCGTCTGGATACACTCGACGCCATGTTGCGTCAGGAGGTAAGCCGCGACCGCTGAGCCGTAGCGTTTACCGAAGCACAAGAACAACAACTTCGATACGAAACGAGGACAACAACAATGATTATCTACGGTGTCGCCTTTCTGGCGTTCTGCACCCTGGCAGGCATCTTCATCGGAGAGCTGCTGGGCAAACTCATCGGCGTACCCGCCAACGTCGGCGGTGTCGGCATCGCCATGATGCTGCTGATCTTCCTGGGCAGTTACCTGAACAAGCGCGGCCTGTTCACCGGCAAGTCGGAACAGGGCGTGGAGTTCTGGAGTGCCATCTATATCCCCATCGTGGTTGCCATGGCTGCCCAGCAGAACGTCTACGGCGCCCTCAGCGGCGGCCCCATGGCGATTCTTGCCGGTACTGCCGCTGTCGCCGTGGCCTTCGCCCTGGTGCCGGTACTGAGTCGTGTCGGACAAAAGAAGTCCGATAGCGAAACAGCCTCCTCCCTGACCAAAGCGCCGCGGTGACTGCCATGTACGAATCTTTGATGAAAGTCATCTCCGGCTACGGGATGCTCAGCGGTTTCGCCATTATCGGCATCACCATGTGGGTGTCGTACTGGATCTCCGACAAGCTCACCAAGGGTCGCCTGCACGGCTCGGCCATCGCCATCCTGCTCGGGCTGCTGCTGTCCTATATCGGCGGTCTCTATACCGGCGGGCAGAAGGGCCTGGTGGACATCCCGCTGTTCGCCGGGATCGGCCTGCTGGGCGGCGCCATGTTGCGTGACTTCGCCATCGTCGCCACCGGCTTCGGCGTCAGTGTCGAAGAGCTCAAGCGCGCCGGTTTCGCCGGGGTGCTGGCACTGTTCGTCGGCGTGTTCGCCTCCTTCGTGGCGGGTGTCGGGGTAGCCATGGCCTTCGGCTATACCGACGTGGTTAGTCTCACCACCATCGGTACCGGCGCGGTGACCTATATCGTCGGCCCGGTGACCGGCGCGGCGATTGGCGCCAGTTCCGACGTGATGGCGCTGTCGATTGCTGCCGGCCTGATCAAGGCGATTCTGGTGATGGTCGCCACGCCCTTCGTCGCGCCCTATATCGGCCTGAACAACCCGCGCAGCGCGGTGATCTTCGGCGGCCTGATGGGCACTTCCAGCGGTGTCGCCGGCGGCCTGGCGGCGACCGATCCGAAGCTGGTGCCCTACGGCTGCCTGACTGCCGCTTTCTACACTGCGCTGGGCTGCCTGCTTGGCCCATCGTTGCTCTACTTTCTGATGCGAGGCCTGCTGGGCTGACCTTTGCCCGCCGTCATGGCGGGCTTTTTTCACTGCCCCCGCGACCATGTAGGAGCCCGCTTGCGGGCGATGCTCTTGCCCTGATCGCCGGCAAGCCGGCTCCTGCATCCGTGCCACATCTAGGCAGGCAAGTTCACTCTTGGTGGTGTGGTAATGCCCCTACGACTGCCGGCTATACATGCGGCATTCGGCGAGCAACGCCAGCAGGTTCGGGTCGCGCTCCTTGGCCTTGAGAAACACCACGCCGATATGCTGCTGCAGGTGGTACTTGGCCTGCAGCGGAATCAGTTTCACCCGGTTCTCGTACACCGCCGCCACCCGGCCCGGCAGCAGGGCATAGCCGACGCCGGAGCTGACCATGCTGAGCAGGGTGAAGATGTCCTTCACCTGCATCGCCACCTTGGGCTCGAAGCCGGCCTGTTGAAACACCCGCTCGCCGTCGCGGAAGGTGGCGTAGCCCTGGGTCAGGGTGATGAAGGTGTCGTTGCGCAGATCGGCCAGATCCACCTCGGCCTGCCCTGCGAAGGGCGAATCGTTGGGCGCGGCGAGGAAGATGTCGTCGGAGAACAGCGCCAGTTGCTCGCAGTCCGGGTCGCTGACGCTGTCGTCGAGGGCGATGAGGATGGCATCCAGTTCCATGTTCTTCAGCTTGTACAGCAGGTCGACGTTGGAGCCGAGCACCAGATCGATGTTCAGCTCGCTGCGCCGCAGCTTCAGGCCCATGATCAGCTGCGGCACGGTCTTCACCGTCAGCGAATAGAGCGAGCCGAGCTTGAAACGCTCGGCACCGAAGCCCGCCGCCTCGCGGGTCAGGCGCACCATTTCCTGGGCGTCGTGAATCAGCTTCTGGGCTTTCTCTTCCAGCACGTAGGCGCTTTCCAGCGGGATCAGGTTGCGCCCCTCGTGCTTGAACAGCGGGCAGCGCAGGGCGTTCTCCAGCGAATGGATGGCGCGGTGCACGCTGACATTGCTGGTCTGCAGCTCGCTGGCGGCACGCGCCAGGTTGCCGCTGCGCATGAAGGCGAGAAAGACCTCCAGCTTCTTCAGAGTCAGTTCTTCATCGATCAGCATCGGCCTGTCCTTTTCCTGCGATGGCTGATTGTGCCGTATCCGCATGGGCGAGCGGCGATGCGTCGCTGCGACTTTGGTTGCAGGTCTCGCGTATCGGTAAATGTCTGGAATGCCCGCCCCTTTGTCAGTTAAACAGTGTTGATGTGATGGGGTGGCAGGACTACCGTACGAACATCTGCGAGCCGATCCCGTGCCAGCTTCCATCCCCAGGAGAACCGTCATGAACGACTTCACCTCGTTGCCCGCGACGTCGGGCCTGAAGGCCCTGCAAGCGCTGATTCGCGGCGACCTGCCGGCGCCCTCCATCGGCGAGACCATGGGCATTCGCGCGGTGCAGGTGGAGGCGGGCAGCATCGTTCTGGAAGGGCGCCCGGACCAGCGTCACCTCAATCCGGCCGGCGCCGTGCATGGCGGGTTCGCCGCTACCTGTCTGGACGGCGCTGCCGCGTTGGCGCTGTTCTCCACCCTGGAGGTGGACGTGCCGCACTCGACGGTGGATCTCAACGTCAAGTACGTACGTCCGTTGCGTCCGGGCGATACCTACCAGGTGCGCGGCTGGATGGTCGAACGCACCCGCAGCCTGGCGATCTGCGACGCGCAGATCGACGATGCACAGGGCAAGCTGTGCGCCAAGGCCACCACCACTTTCGTCATCGGAGTGGCCAAGGCATGAAGGAACTCATCGTTCAGGGCCCCGGCCAACTGGCTTGGGTCGAGGCGCCCGAGCCACTGCTCGCCAGCCCGGTCAGTGCGCTGGTCAGGCCCATCGCCTCGGCTTCCTGCGACCTGGATCGGCGCCTGATCGCCGGCACTACGCCGTTCAAGCCACCTTTCGCGCTGGGCCACGAATGCGTGGCCGAGGTACTCGAAGTAGGCTCGGCGGTGCAGAGCGTACGCCGCGGTGATCTGGTGTCGGTGCCCTGGAAGATTGCCTGTGGCACCTGTGCCCAGTGCCTGGCCGGGCGCTCCAGCGCCTGCACGGCGGTACCGCGCATGGCCGCCTACGGTGTGCCGGCCGGGGGGCATTGGGGCGGGCTGTTCTCCGAGCTGGTGCAGGTGCCGTTCGCCGACGCGATGCTGGTGCCCCTGCCGGCAGGGCTCGACCCCGTGGCCGTCTCCAGCGCCAGCGACAACCTCACCGATGCCTGGGTCGCCGCCAGTCGACCGCTGGCCACGCGGCGGGACGCCCGCGTGCTGGTGGTCGGCGGTACGGAAAGCCTCGGCGTGCTTGCCGTGCAGATGGCGCGGGCTGCCGGGGCGGGCAGCGTGGATTACCTCGACGAGCATCCATTGCGCCAGCAGCTCGCCGCGCGCAGTGGTGCCGGTGTCGATCTGGGTGGGCGCGATCTCGATCGCAGCTATGACCTGGTGATCTCCGCCACTCGCGATCATCAGGCGCTGCGGCGCGGTCTGCTGGCGCTGGCGCCCGGCGGGCATTGCTCATGCATCGGCATCATCTTCGACGATCCGAAGATTCCGCTGTTCGACATGTACCTGCGTGACGTCACCTTCTCGGTCGGTGCCTGCAGCGTGCAGCAGCATATCCCCAAGGTGCTCGATCTGGTGCACAGCGGCCGTTGCGACCCGCTGCTGGTCAATCCGCAGGTGGTGGGGTGGGAGGAGGCGCCGCAGGCGCTGATTCAGCCGCTGACCAAATGTATCGTGGTGCGCGAGCGCATCACCTGATGCCTTCAGTTGAGCTGTTCGGCCAGTGCCTGCATCACCCGCCGCCAGGCCTCCTGGCCATCGCTGTCGGTACTGGCCAGAGCATCGCGCAGCGTGCGGCGCTCCAGTTCGGTGGCCTCGGCCTCCAGCGCCGTGCCGGCATCGCTCAGGGCCAGCAGCTTGAAGCGATGCCGGCCCGCTTCGCGGCTGTACTGCACCAGCTGTTGATCGAACAGGTGCGACAGCGGGCGGTGCAGCGCCTGGTTGCTCACTCCCAGCGTGGCGGCCAGTTCGCCGATGCTGATTGCCTCGCTGCGGGCGATCACATACAGAATGCGATGATGGACGCGGGAAAGACCGTGGGTTTCGAGAAAGCGGTCTGCCGCCACCGTCAGGCCGCGGAAGCCGAAATGCAGTAGTTCGAGGCCGTGGTCGAGTGGATCCAGCGACTTGAGGTTCACGGACGCGGTATTGATCTTTTTCTCGATGACCATGGGATATTCGCGCTGGATTGAAGTGACGCACAGCCTAAGAGCCTGCTCAAAGTCTCGCGAGCTAGAGCAATGCAAGGCAAAAGCAGGCGAGGAAGCGGAGTTTACAGGTGTAAATGAGCATTCCGAGCCTGTTTTTAACGCAGCAGTGCCGACGCGCAGCAGACTTTGAACATGCTCTAAGGCCTGCACCAGCCTCCTCACAACACGACACAGGAACACGCGCATGCAACTGATCTACGCCGCTGCCTCACCCTTCGCCCGCAAGGTCCGCGTGCTCGCCCATGAAGCCGGGCTGCTGGAGCGAATCGAACTGCTCGATACCGCGGTGCTGCCGACCACCCTCAACGAGAAGGTCAACGCGCGCAATCCACTGGGAAAGATTCCGGTGCTGCTGACCGATGACGGTGAGGCGTTGTACGACAGCCGGGTGATCTGCGAATACCTCGACACCCTCCATCAGGGGCGTAGGGTACTGCCGGAGGGCGCCGCGCGCTGGCAGGTGCTACGCCTGGCCGCCCTTGCCGACGGTCTGATGGACGCGGCCTTGCTGGCTCGCTACGAGCGCGGCGTGCGTCCGGCCGAGCTGCAATGGTCGGCCTGGCTGGATGGGCAACTGGGAAAGGTGCAGCGAGCGCTGGCGGAACTGGAGCGCCAGGTCGGGCAGTTGCAGGGGCCACTCGATCTGGCGCAGATCGGCGTTGCCTGTGCGCTGGGCTATCTGGATTTCCGCTTCGCCGACATCGACTGGCGCGTCAGTCACCCTGGTTTGGCTGCATTCCAGCAGGCTTTCGCCCAGCGGGACTCCATGCGGTCCAGCGCGCCGGTGTGAGTGTTTCGCGCTGGTGTGGCGGGTTTCATGCGCTGGCCAGCCTGGCATTTGTATTGGATGAAATCGCGTCGCATCTTTGACGTAATATGTTCTGTTTGCGACATCATTGTGCCATTATTCAGGCGTTTCTAATGGCTGAATTTGACGTTTAATTGACGATTAATCTGTATTTCTCCGTCCATCTGCTTTTGTGATCAAAAAATTGACATCAAATCGATTGAACTGATTCAATGCCGACACATATAAGCGTCACGATTGTGCTCCAGGTCCAGGGCTCGACTAGAGTTTCAGTACGTGACAGGGGGACGCCTCGCCAGAGGTTTCTGTGAGATGTAGGCGTGCAAGCGCTTTCCAGTTCAGTGGGTTGATCAGTTGAAATTCTCAAAGGGAATAGCCGGGCTTTTCAGCCTGGCCGTTGCGTTTTTCGCTAGTACAGCATTTGCCCAGCCCTCCAGTGTGGCTTTCTGGTACGCCGACGAGCCGCCATTACCCGAGCTTTCGCAGTTCGATTGGGTGGTTGTTGAGCCTGGGCATGTCTCCGCTTCCGACCTCGCTTATCTCAAGGCCCAGGGCCGCACCGTGTTCGCGTACCTGTCGGTAGGTGAATACGACGGTGATCTCGTCGCAGCCGGGCTGAAGGGCGCTGCCAGTGCCATCAGAAACAGTGCCTGGAATAGCCAGGTCATGGATCTCGAGGCATCCACCTGGCGCGACTATCTTCTTGACCGAGCCAGTGCTCTGAAACGGCAAGGCTATGACGGCGTTTTTCTCGATACGCTGGACAGCTTCCATCTTCAACCCAAAGCCGTTCAGGAGCCGCAGCGCCTGGCCCTGAAGAGTCTTCTGCAGCAGATGCATCGTCGCGAGCCCGAGCTCAAGCTGTTCTTCAATCGGGGCTTCGATGTTCTGCCTGAGCTGCCGGGCGTGGCTTCTGCCGTAGCCGTAGAGTCCCTTTACGCTGGGTGGGACGCTGCAGGTGGCGGTTATCGCCGGGTGCCTCAGCGTGATCGCGACTGGTTGCTGCCGCACCTCGATGCCGTCCGGTCAAAAGGCATTCCGGTCGTGGCAATCGAATACCTGCCCCCAGAGCAGCGCGAGGAGTCTCGCGAGCTTGCGGCTCGCCTGGTTCGTGAGGGCTTTATTCCCTACATTACTTCGCCTGCACTGAATGCGCTGGGGATGAGCTCCATCGAGGTCCAGCCACGTCGTATCGGTTTGGTCTACGACCCACGGGAAGGCGAGGTCGAGGACAACCCGGGGCATATCTATCTTGGCGGGCTGCTTGAGTACCTGGGCTATCGCGTCGACTACTGGCCTGCGGACGCATCGCTGCCGCAGCGCTCGCTCAAGGGACTGTATGCCGGCGTCGTGGTATGGATGACCAGTGGCGCCCCGGAAAAGCGCGATATCTTCGAGGATTGGCTGAACAAGCGGCTCGATGAACAGGTTCCGCTGGCGTTCTTTTCCGGCCTGCCGCTGGACAACGACAGCCTGCTCAGTCGTCTTGGCATTCGCACCCTGTCGCAGCCAATTAGCGATGACGCGGTACTGGAGTCGCATGATGCGGCGCTGATCGGCGGGTTTGAGGCGCCCATGCGCTTGCGTACCCGAGAGTTGCCAGCGCTGACGGTTACCGACCCGGAAGTCACTCAGGCAGCCGTGGTGCTACGCGGTGGCGATAAGCGCTATGTGCCGGTTGCGACGGGCAGCTGGGGCGGTTTTGCGCTGACGCCCTATGTGTTCGAAGAGGGAATGGATCACCGTCGCTGGATCGTCGACCCGTTCGCTTTCCTTCAGCGCGCCTTTGCCTTGCCCCCCATACCAAGACCTGACACCACGACTGAAAACGGTCGGCGTATCGCCACCGTGCACCTGGATGGCGACGGTTTCGTTTCGCGGGCTGAGGTGACCGGTACGCCTTACTCCGGCATTCAGGTACTGGACGATTTCATCACCCCCTATCCGTTGCTGACTTCGGTTTCGGTCATCGAAGGCGAGGTCGGTCCCAAGGGCATGTATCCACACCTGGCTCGCGAGCTGGAGCCGATTGCCCGCAAGATCTTTGCCGATCCCAAGGTCGAAGTCGCCAGCCACACCTACAGTCACCCGTTCTTCTGGCAGCCCGAGAAGTCGTCCCAACGTGAGGACTTCGAGGCGCAGTACGGCTACATGATGGCCATTCCGGGCTACAAGACGCTGGACATGCAGCGCGAGGTCGTTGGCGCGCGCGATTACATCAATCAGCGCCTGACCACGCCTGAGAAGCCGGTGAAGATGATCTTCTGGTCGGGTGATGCCATGCCCAGTGCCGAGACGCTCAAGCTGGCGTATGACAGCGGTCTGCCCAACGTCAACGGCGGCAACACGGTTCTGACCAATGCGTACCCTTCTCTGACCGGCCTCTATCCATTGATTCGTCCGACCTCCGGGGGCCTGCACTTCTACGCGCCGGTGATCAACGAGAACGTCTATACGAACCTGTGGACGGGCCCCTACTACGGCTTCCGTGGTGTGCAGGAAACATTCGCGCTGACGGATAGCCCGCGACGGCTGCGTGGCTTTCACCTGTATTACCACTTCTATTCGGGGACCAAGCAGGCCTCCATTCGCGTGATGAAGCAGACCTATCAGGCCATGGTCGACAGCCAGCCGCTGTCGCTGTGGATGAGCGATTACATCCAGCGGGTAGAGGGCCTTTACCGAGCGAGTCTGGCCAAGCGTAGCGATGGCGCTTGGTTGGTGAGGGGGCTCGTGGGTATGCGTACGCTGCGTCTCGACCCGGCTTTGGGCTGGCCCGATCTGTCGCGCTCCGAAGGCGTCGCGGGCGTGCGAGACCTGCCTCAGGGCCGTTACGTGCATCTCAGCGGGGCGGAGGCTGTGTTGGTGCTGCGCGAAACGCGTGATCCACGCCCGTCTCTGGAAGAGGCCAACATCCCGCTGACTGCCTGGCGATACAGCGATGATGGAAATGTCACGTTTTCGTTCGAGGGAGAGTTCCCACTGACGTTCAGTGTGCGTTCGAACAAGGCGTGTCAGGTACAGGTGGGTGGGAGTCGCTTTCAGGCGAAGGCTGACAATGGTATCTGGCACTTCGAGTTGCCAATGAAGCGGGTGAGAGATGGAAAGCTTATCTGCAACCAGTAAACGCGAGCGCCAGACGCGCCTGCTCAACCCATGGATGATCGTGCTTGTCGCGCTCTTCGTGATTGCGCTGCTGGCTCTTTCCTATAAGAGTGAGGACGTATTTCTCCCCTCTGCCGACTCCGCCCCTGACGCTGTTGCCATCAGCTATACCGAGTTGCTGATCAAGGCACACCCTGAAGATGACCAGCTGCGGTTGAGATTGATCGATCAGTTGATTCAGGTCGGTGACTTCAAGCGTGCCCGTGAGTACCTCGAACAGCTGCAAGGCCGCCTTTCGACCGTTACGCCATTCTATGTCGTGATGCTGGATATCCTCCGGGCCCAGGCCGATCCAGCAGGGATCAGCGAGGCGCAGCGTGCGCAGTTGATCGATGAGTTGCGCACGCTGCACGTTGCTGACCTGGATAACTCCATGCTGGAGCGTACGGCGCGTTACGCACTGGAGATCGGTGGTCTGGATGTTGCCGTTGCGTCCTACAGGGAACTCGCTGAGCGTGATGCTGCACGGCGCACTCACTGGCTTGGCGAGGCCGCCCTGTGGAGTCTGGCTAACAATGACCAAAGTGGGGCTGCGCAACTCTACGTGCAGTTGGCTGAGGCGGAGCCGGATGCGCAAAAGCGTGTCGAGCACTTGCGTGAAGCATTCAACGCACTGCGTGCCGCCAACCACTCCGTACAGGCTGCGGAACTGCTGGCTCAGCATCTAGGTGAGTTGAATGCCGAGCAGGAGTCGCTGGATTGGCTGGCCGAAGGCGTGGACGCTGCTCAGGCGGGGCAGCGCTTCGATCTTGCCGACATCTTCATCCAGCACTGGTTGAGTCTGAAATCCGATGATCATCGGGCACTCAATGCCGACTTCCGCCTCAGCCTGGCATCCGGCGCCATTGATCGCGCATGGCAGCTCGGACCGCAGCTGCTGGCGCAGGCACCCGATGATTTCGAGTTGATGGCTGAACTGGCACGCCTGGCAGAATGGACCGGGCATACGCAGCAGGCATTGAACTATTGGGTGCAGATGCTGGCTCATCAGGAAGACCCGGCAATGCGTGAGCGTGTCTGGCGCTACGCATTGCAGCTGTTCGATTTCGATCAGGTGGTCAGTACGCTCTCGGCCATCGACCGTCAGCGACAGATGACGGATCTGGAGGTGGACACGCTGGTATACAGCCATGAAGTCCGCGGTACCCCTGAAGACGCGGAGTCCTGGCTGCGAGCTTACCTGCAGCGCTATCCCAATCATCTGTTTGCCCGCAAGCGCCTGCGCATGCTGCTGGAGAACACCCAGCAGCTCGATAAGGAAGCCGAGCTTTGGACCAGCATGGCTGAGCGCACGAGCCTGACCACGAAAGACCGTATCCGCTGGGCCAAGGTGCATTGGAACCTCTTTCAGCCGGAGCGGGCGTGGGCAGTATTGAGCGCTGCGGATGCGAGCGCGGCGGATGATCCGGAATACTGGCAATTGCGCGCTGACCTTGCCTGGAAGCTCGAGCGTGATGCCGATGTCCGCGAGGCATACGAGCGCCTGGTCGCTCTCGACGTGCCGCTGGGCAGGGACGATGAAGATCGTCTGATACGGATCTACTGGGACCAGGAGCCGCGTCGTGCCCTGCAGATTCTCGTCGATAGCTGGAGGCGTACCGGCAGCTTGGCGCGGCTGACCGTTGCATTGCAGCTGGCCGAAAACTTGCGTGACTGGGATACGCTCAGAACGCTGCTGGCTGAAGCGGAGCAGTCGTCGGCGGGCCGTGATAGTTCGCACTACTGGCTCGCCCGTGCAGCGCTCGCAGCCCAGGACGGACAATACGATCAGGCCAACGAGTTCTACAAGCAGGCCCTGGCTCAGTTCCCGGAAGACAACCTGGTACGTCAGCGCATTCTCTGGTTCTACATCGACAATGCTCAGCGTGATGTGCTCGCAGCGCTGCTGCCGCAATGGCGCTCACGGGCCGTCGCTGACAGTCGTTTGTGGCTGCCCTATGCGACCGGCCACATGATGCTCAACAACACACGTGAGGCCTTGCTCTGGTTCCGGCAGCACCTCAAGTCCAATCCAGGCGATCGCCTGGCGCTGGCTGCTTACGCCGATGCCGCCGAGGCTGCGGGTTATGCCGACCTGGCCTGGCGCCTGCGTCGTCAATTGCTCAAGGACATGGACCGTACGCGGGTCATCGCGACGCCGGAAGGGTATGCCATGTACCTGCGCCTGCTCGCCGGTAGCCAGGGCTCGCTGGTTTCGCTGGCGCAGGCCAGGCAGTTGTGGAACGGCGAGCAGGCGACGCTGCAACTCTGGTTCGAACATTTCCTCGAGCGGCTGGACGCCGGCAACCAGGCGGCGCTCAAGGACGACTGGCTGGCGTGGGGGGCTGCGCGTGGCCTTGAGCCAGGCAACTACGATCAGATTCAGCAGGCGCTACGCAGCGATAACCGCGAGCAGATGCAGCGTCTTCTCCAGCACGGCGGCCTGGACGTGGCGCATCAGGTCGAGGTTCTTGCGCGTCTTGGGCATGACGGCGAGGCATTGGCCACCGCGCTCAACGCCCAGGGTGACGAGCAGCCAGCGTCCATTCGCCAGCAATTGCTCTATCAGGCCACCGGCATGCTGGAGCGCTCACCGCAGGGCATCCAGCTGGGTTGGCACAAGATGGACTTCGGCGACCTGGATATCTCCGGGCCTCGTTTGCGCGTCGCGCGCAATCTGGGCGACGACTGGTATGCCGATCTGCAGCTCGATCAAATGCGTTATGACAGCGCCAACCTGGACAGCGCGGTGCTGGGTAATGAGCGCAATCTCAAGCTGCATACCCGTCGAGAACTCTCCGATGGCGACCTCAGCCTGTACCTCGACAGCAGTCTGCGCGATGACGATGATCGTCATGGCCTGGGGCTTGAGCGGACCTGGCGCCTGAGTTCGCGAGACGAATTGGGTCTCGCCGTGGATTGGCACAGGCAAGCCGAAGACACCGGGCTATTGCGCGCCCTGGGTATGCGTGACGGCCTGGGCCTGAGAGGTCAGCACGGCTTTTCCGCGCGTGACCAGCTGAGCTGGTCGATCACTCACAGCCGCTACAGTTCGAGAGGCGGCGATGCGCTCGGCACGGGCAATGGCGTATCCGTCGAGTGGGGGCACATGCTGTTCTTCGACGATCCCTCCTGGCTGCTGCGCACCGGGCTCGATTACCAGAAGAACAGCGTCGAGAGCGAAATTCCCCGTGAGCTTCTGAGCGCGAACGGAGGCGCTTACATACCCTTCGATACCACCCCGGGGGCGACGATTCTGGGCGAGGAGCTCATGCAGGATCGCTATGGTCAGGTGTATGTCGCCAGCACCTGGCGTCGCGGCTTCCCCGGTGCGTTGAATCGGACGCGACCGCAGTTCACCTGGATGGTCGATACCATTGCCGGCTGGCAGTGGACGGAAAAGCAGTTCAACTACGGCATCAGCGTGGGTGTTGGCGTCGAGTTGTTCGGTGATGACGAGTTGGCTATGACCCTTGGCTATCAATCCGCTCCCCGTGGTGGAGAAGGTGATGCCGGCGGGTCCATGGGTATTACCTACAGCACCCGCTTTGGGCGCTAAGCAAGGATTCTCAAAGGAGGAATGACGATGCAAATCATCCGTTGCCTGACCCTGGCGGTCATTGCAGCACTCGCTACCGGGTGCTCGAGCTTCACCCGCGAAAGTGGTCAGACACTGCCGCGTGACGCCTCCTGGGGCGTGGCGCCGCTGGTCAACTATGCCCAGACTCCGCAGGCCGGTGAGCGTGCCGAGCAGATCCTGATCAGCATTCTGGCTGAGGAGGGCGTACGTCCGCTCATGTATCCCCAGCCGCCACGGCAGGACCTGCTGCTGCAGGACGATCGCGAGCGCCAGATCCAGGCACTCGACTGGGCGCGCCAGCAGCGCCTGGCTTATGTGATCACGGGCAGCGTCGAGGAGTGGCAGTACAAGAATGGCCTCGATGGTGAGCCCGCCGTAGGCCTCAGTCTGCAGGTGCTGGAGCCGGCCACCGGTCGCGTGGTCTGGAGCTCCAGTGGTGCTCGTGCGGGCTGGTCGCGCGAGAGTCTGGCGGGGGCAGCGCAGAAGGTGCTGCGTGAGCTGGTCGGCAACCTCGACTTCGAGTAATGACGATGCAGTCTGCCCATAAGGATTTCATACTTGCGCCGAGGGCCAGTGGCCGTGTGTCCTGGTGGGAAACCTGCCTGCTGAGCCTCCTCGCTCTAGGTTTCGGCTACTGGCTATCGCCGGAAGACCCCCTGCTCGTGGTGGCGTCGTTCCCCTGGATGATTCTCGTACCGATACTGCTCGGCGTTCGTTACGGATTCCTGCAGGGGCTGTTCAGTGCCGCATTGCTGATTGCCGCGCTGTTCGTGTTTCGGCTGTCGGGGTGGGCGCTCTATCTGGATATCCCGGCGTCCTTCATCGTCGGCATGTTGCTCTGCAGCATGCTGGTGGGTGAGTTCCGCGACATCTGGGAGCGCCGTCTCGAGCGACTCAGTCTGGCCAACGAATATCGCCAGCTGCGGCTCGATGAATTTACCCGTTCGCACCATATTCTGCGCATCTCGCATGACCGCCTGGAGCAACGCGTAGCGGGCAACGATCAGAGTCTGCGCAGCTCACTGCTCAGCCTGCGCGAACAGCTGCGTGCCTTGCCGGGTGATCGCGATGCGCTGAAGACCCTGGCCGATACGGTCATCTCCCTGCTTGCCCAATATGGCGCGCTGCGAGTGGCGGGGCTCTATCGGGTCATGGACAACGGTCATGTCGACCCTCGAGCGCTGGCCACGCTGGGGGAAATGGGCGAGCTGAACGGCAACGATGTGCTGTTGCGCCAGTGCCTGCAGCGCGGTGAGCTGGTCAGCGTACGTTCCGAGGTATTGGATCGCGGAGAGGGCGCGCGGCATTCCGCGCTGCAGGTCTGTGTGCCGCTGATCGATACCGAAGACCGCATTCTGGCCGTGCTGGCGATTCAGCAGATGCCATTTTTCATGTTCCACGAACGCAGTTTCAGTCTGTTGGCGATTCTGGCCGGGCATGTCGCCGATCTGCTGATGAGCGATGCCCAGGCCCTGCAGCTGCCGGACGCCGATGCCCAGCACTACTCGCAATTGCTCAAGCGCTCGCTTACCGATGCGCGCGACCACGATTTGCCGGCCAGCCTGTTTGCATTCGAGCTCTCCGAGGAAAACGGAGAAGAGATCCAGCGACTGCTGGAGGCGAGTCAGCGTGGTCTTGATGTACAGCTGAAGGTTATCAACAGCCGTGGTAATCGCCTTGTGCTGGTGCTTTTGCCGCTGACCTCGGGCGAGGGCTCGCTTGGCTATCTGGTGCGTTTGCGGCAGCTTTTTGCCGAGCGCTTTGGCCAGGGCCGAGAGCTCGATTCGCTGGGCGTACAGACGCATCAGTTCCTGTTCGAGGGAGGTGATGAGCGTGATGCATTGAGACACTTCCTCTTCAACGAGTGCGCATTGAATGATCAGCAAGTGGCTGTTTAGCGGCGCCGCGCTGCTTGAGGTCGGGAGCTGGGCCAGTGCGGTCAGCGATCTCCAGGTACCTCAGGCCGCGTTGCTTTATGCCTCTTCTCATGGCTTGGGAAGCGCCATGCTGGCTGCAGGGATCTGGCTGCTGCTGCCGCGCCGCTATCGCTACCCCTTGCCCTGGAGCCCGCTGTTCATTTTCAGCGTCTCGTTCTTCATTCCCTTGATTGGGATGATCGGCGTAGCGCTGGCGCTGTTTCCGGCCCTCTACTTGCCGCGCAAGCGCAAGGTGCAGTCCTGGGAGGCTACTGCCGTTCCCGAGCTGCCTTTCCGGCCGCGCGAGCGCAAGCGTGAGCTGATGTTCAGCGATGGCGGGCTGCAGGATGTGTTACGCCATGCGCGCGACCCCGATCAGCGTCTGACGGCCATCTTCGCGACACGACGCATGCGCAGCAAGGAGGCCATCCCGATTCTCAAGCTGGCGCTGCGCGATCCATCTGACGATGTTCGCCTGCTGGCCTATTCGATGCTCGATCAGCGTGAAAGCCGAATCAACCAGCGTATCGAGCGTGCGCTGGCAGATATGGAGAGCGCCAGCACGGACCGTAAGTTCGCCCTGCATGGGCAACTGGCGCGCTGGTACTGGGAGCTCGCCTATGTCGGCCTGGCCCAGGGCAGTGTGTTGGAGCACGTGCTGCAGCAGGCCTGGAGCCATGTGATGGCGGCGCTGCAGGGTGGCTCGGGTGGCGAACTGCACTTGCTTGCCGGGCGCATCGCCATGGAGCAGGGCAATCTCGATGAGGCGTTGGCGCAGTTCGACCAGTCGGCGCTGGCCGGGATGGATGCGGTGCAATTGGCGCCGTATCGGGCTGAAATCGCGTTTTTGCGTCAACGCTATGAGGAAATTCCAGAAATGCTGGCGACGATGCCGGCCGAACTGTTGCAACGTCCCCCCTTCGCGGCCTTGGCTAGATATTGGTTATGAGTGAGAAATCTGCTGTTCCTGACGTGCAGAGCGTCGATGTCTGCCTGTTGCTCGAGGGAACCTGGCCGTACGTGCGCGGGGGGGTATCGAGCTGGATCAACCAACTGATCCTGGGGCTGCCGGAACTGACCTTCTCGGTGCTGTTCATCGGGGGGCAGAAGGAGGCCTACGGCAAGCGCCACTACGCCATCCCGGATAACGTGGTGCACATTCAGGAGCATTTCCTCGAAGATGCCTGGAGCTCGATTCCCACGACCAGTACGAGTTCGAGTCAGGAACTAGCCGAGCTGATGCAGGATGTGCACCGTTTTCTGCACAACCCAGAAGAGCCCAGCGCGGACCAGGGTGATGCGTTCGTAGACACTCTTGCTGCCGGTCGAATCGGGCGTGAGGCTTTCCTGCAAAGTCGCGCCAGCTGGGAAGCCATCGTCGAGGGTTACAAGCAGCACTGTGCCGATCCGTCGTTCGTCAATTATTTCTGGACGCTGCGCTCCATGCAGGCGCCGCTGTTCATGTTGGCCGAGGTCTCCAGAACGCTACCGCGCGCGCGTATGCTGCATTCCATCTCTACCGGGTATGCGGGCATGCTGGGCAGCGTCCTGCAGCGCCGTTGGGACTGCTTCTACCTGCTCAGCGAGCACGGCATCTATACCAAGGAACGCAAGATCGATCTGGCACAAGCGGGCTGGATCGCCGAAAGCCCCGACGAGCGCCTGAGCACCGGTCTCGATGCGGAGGTCAGCTACATCCGCAGATTGTGGATCCGCTTCTTCGAGCGTATTGGGCTGATCACCTATCGATCTGCACACTCCATCATCGCGCTTTACGAGGGCAACCGGCGGCGCCAGGTACTCGACGGCGCTCCCGAGGAGCGTACTCGGGTCATCCCCAATGGCATCGATCTGGCCAGTTGGGATCAGGCACTACTCAGCCGGCCAGAAGGCGTGCCGCCGGTGGCCGGCCTGGTTGGGCGGGTGGTGCCGATCAAGGACGTCAAAACCTTCATCCGTGCAATTCGTGGCGTGGTCAGCGTCATACCCGAAGCCGAAGGCTGGATCGTGGGGCCGGAAGAAGAAGATCCGGACTACGCGGCCGAGTGCCACAGCCTGGTGGCCAGTCTGGGGCTGCAGGACAAGGTGCGTTTTCTCGGCTTCCGCCAGGTGCGTGAAGTCGTGCCGCAACTGGGGGTAATGGTGCTGACGTCGATCAGTGAGGCGCAGCCGCTGGTGGTGCTCGAGGCCTGGGCGGCCGGCACGCCGGTGGTGACCAGTGATGTCGGCTCGTGTCGCGAGCTGGTCGAGGGCTCCACGGAGGAAGATCGCCAGCTTGGCTCGGCGGGTGAAGTGGTAGCCATCGCCGACCCTCAGGCCACCTCGCGCGCCATTCTCTCGCTGCTACGCAATCCCGAGCGTTGGAAGGCGGCTCAGGCGGTCGGCCTGGAGCGCGTGCGACGTTACTACACCGAAGAATTGATGCTCGCGCGCTACCGCGAGTTGTACCGCGAAGGCACGGAGAGCGCGTAAATGGCAGGTATAGGATTTGAACTGAGGAAGATCCTGTCCAAGGACTCCTACACATCGACGATGCGCGCCTACCTGTATGCCGGCCTGATCAGTTCCGGCCCTTGGGTATTGTCGATCATCAGCGTGATGCTCATCGGCGTACTGAGCCTGGGGGCGGTGCTGCCGGAAACGCTGATCGGTCAGTTCCTGGTCACCGTGACGTACCTGATGGCCACGTCGCTGATTCTCACCGGCGGACTGCAGCTGTTCTTCACCCGCTTCGTCTCCGACCGGCTGTTCGAGCGGCGCCTGGACCTGATCCTGCCCAATCTGATCGGGATACTGCTGCTGGTGACGATCTTCTCGGGGCTGCTGGCGGTCTGTGTGATGGGCCTGCTGTTCGATCAGTCGTTTACCTATCGCCTGCTGGTGATGGCCAACTTCGTGGTGCTGTGCAACCTCTGGCTGGTGATCATCTTCCTGTCGGGGATGAAGGCTTATAACCGCATCCTGGGGGTGATGTTTCTCGGCTACTCGCTGATGGTCGCCTCGGCCTATCTGCTGCGCTTTCTGAATATCGACGGCTTGCTGCTGGGCCTGCTGATCGGTCATTCCAGCCTGCTGTTCATCTTCCTGTTCGACATCCTGCGCGAGTACCCGGCCGAGCGCCTGGTCGCGTTCGATTTTCTCAAGCGTCGCCAGGTGTTCGGCAGCCTGCTGCTGACAGGACTTTGCTACAACCTGGGCATCTGGATCGACAAGTTCATCTTCTGGTTCAACCCCTCGACTTCCGAAGCCGTGATCGGCCCGTTGCGGGCCTCGATCCTCTATGACCTGCCGATCTTCCTTGCCTACCTGTCGATCATCCCCGGCATGGCGGTGTTCCTGGTGCGTATCGAAACGGACTTCGCCGAATGGTACGAGCGGGTCTATGACGCGATCCGCGGCGGTGAAACCCTGCAGCACATCGGCTGGCTCAAGGAGCAGATGATCCTGGCGATTCGCCAGGGCCTGATGGAGATCTGCAAGGTTCAGGGGCTGACCCTGGTTCTGCTATTCCTGCTCGCGCCGCAGTTGTTGTCCTGGCTGGGCATCTCGCACTACTACCTGCCGCTGTTCTACATCGACGTGATAGGCGTGAGCATTCAGGTGGTGTTCATGGCCTTGCTCAACGTGTTCTTCTATCTGGACAAGCGTGCCATCGTCCTCGAACTCTGCGTTCTCTTCGTCCTGGCAAACGGCGCGTTGACCCTGTTCAGCCAGATGCTTGGCCCGACCTTCTTCGGCTATGGCTTCACCCTGTCGCTGCTGCTGTGCGTACTCCTCGGGTTGTATCGTCTCAACGAGGCGCTTGATGATCTCGAGTTCGAAACCTTCATGCTTAGCCGCTGACCGCGGCTGGGCAAGGCCCTGCACCTGAGCCGGGGAGTCTCAAGGCCCCGGTTGATCACGGCGCAGTGCGTTGCCTGCTCCTGATAATCCGCTGGCCGTGCCGGCCCTCTGGCGGCGGGGGCGTATGCCGTCGTTGCTGGGTGAGCGCAATCCCTACCTGACCTGCCGAACGAGCAGGTTCGAGCGTGGCGCCGCCTCCTTGCGGCCCTGTGCCGTCGTCTGGTGTGCCTGCCGCTCTTCTGCGTGATGAACGTGCGCATCTGTCTTACCTGGCCTGTCGCGGATTCCCGGAAAAAGATTTTCAACTTAAGCCCGGCTTCTACGTTCGTATGGGGGGACAAAAGGTTAGGTTGTCACTTATCATACGTCCTACAACTGCGCAGGCGGTTGTGCATCCCGGCACCGCAGCCGGGTCTCATTCAATGTCCCGGTGGCGCCTTGTTCGCCATCCACTGACAGGAGAACGCCATGCTGAGTCTGACTGGCCACAATTACATCGGTGGTGAGCGCCGCGCCGCCGGCACCACCCTCCACAAGAGCCTCGACGCCAGCAGCGGTGAAGCGCTGCCCTATACCTTCATCCAGGCCACGCCGGAAGAAGTCGATGCTGCCGCCCAGGCCGCCGCTGCTGCCTACCCGATCTACCGCAACCTCTCGGCCGTGCGCCGCGCCGAGTTCCTCGAGGCCATTGCCGACGAGATCGATGCCCTCGGTGACGACTTCGTTGCCCTGGTCTGCCGCGAAACCGCGCTGCCGGCTGCCCGCATCCAGGGCGAACGTGGTCGTACAAGTGGCCAGATGCGCCTGTTCGCCAAGGTGCTGCGTCGTGGCGACTTCTACGGCGCGCGCATCGACCGCGCCCTGCCGGATCGTCAGCCACTGCCGCGCCCGGATATCCGTCAGTACCAGATCGGTGTCGGCCCGGTCGCCGTGTTCGGCGCCAGTAACTTCCCGCTGGCCTTCTCCACCGCCGGTGGTGACACCGCGTCGGCCCTGGCTGCCGGTTGCCCGGTGGTGTTCAAGGCGCACAGTGGCCACATGGCCACTGCCGAGTGCGTGGCCGATGCGGTGATCCGCGCGGCCGAGAAAACCGGCATGCCCAAGGGCGTGTTCAACATGATCTTTGGCGGCGGTGTCGGCGAGCTTCTGGTCAAGCACCCGGCCATCCAGGCCGTCGGCTTCACCGGTTCGCTGAAAGGCGGTCGTGCCCTGTGCGACATGGCCGCTGCCCGTCCGCAGCCGATCCCGGTGTTCGCCGAGATGTCCAGCGTCAACCCGGTGATCGTCCTGCCGGGCGCGCTGAAGGCGCGTGGCGCCACCGTGGCCAAGGAGCTGGCCGGCTCCGTGGTGCTGGGCTGTGGTCAGTTCTGCACCAACCCGGGCCTGGTCATCGGTATTCGTAGCGCCGAGTTCAGTGAGTTCGTCGCGGGCCTGGCCGATGCGATCGGTGCCCAGCCGGCGCAGACCATGCTCAATGCCGGCACCCTGCGCAGCTACGCCGGTGGCGTCGCGCAGCTCAACGACCATGCCAAGGTCACTCATCTGGCGGGTAACGAGCAAGCCGGCAACCAGGCGCAGCCACAGCTGTTCAAGGCCGACGTCAGCATGCTGCTCGAAGGCGACCACCTGCTGCAGGAAGAAGTCTTCGGCCCGACTACCATCGTCGTCGAAGTCGCCGACAGCGCCGAGCTGACCCGTGCCCTGCAGAGCATGCACGGCCAGCTGACCGCCACCCTGATCGCCGAGCGTGACGACCTCATGGCCTTCCGCGATCTGCTGCCGCTGCTGGAAGTCAAAGCTGGTCGTGTGCTGCTCAACGGTTATCCGACGGGTGTGGAAGTGTGCGACTCCATGGTCCATGGCGGCCCGTACCCGGCAACGTCCGACGCCCGTGGTACGTCGGTCGGCACCCTGGCCATCCACCGCTTCCTGCGCCCGGTGTGCTATCAGAACTACCCGGACGAGGTACTGCCGCAAGCACTGCAGAACGCCAACCCGCTGGGTATCCAGCGCCTGGTCGATGGCGTGCACAGTCGCGATGCGCTGAGCTGACCGGAGCGCTGCAACAAAAAATGCCGCACCCGTGAGGGTGCGGCATTGTTCATTCAGGCGGCTGCGTCTTTATTTGGCGGCGGCCTGGGTTTTTTCCACTGCCTGGATGATCACCTTGGCCACATCGCCCGGACGCGACTGCTGCGGCACGTGGCTGGCGGCGATCTCGGTGGTCTGTGCAGCGATCTTCTTGGCGAAGTCGCGCTGCATCTCCGGCACGATCATGCGGTCGTCGCTGGCGACGAGGTACCAGGACGGCTTCTGCTTCCAGGCCGCGACACTGGTGCGGTCATCGAAGGCTGCAGCGCGGATCGGGCCCTGGGTGGCGGTCATGATCGCCGTTTGCTCGGCCGACAGATCCTGAGCGAAGTCGGCTGCCATGCCCTGCGGCGTCAGGTAGAGGAAACCGTTCTTGTCGGCCGCGATCTGGCTCGAGCCCGGTGCGGTGGGATAGCCACCGTAGAGCTCGCCGGTGGATTGGCCCGCATTCGGCGCGAAAGCCGCGACATAGACCAGGCTGCGCACCTTGTCGTCGCTACCGGCCTGGCTGATCACCGTGCCGCCCCAGGAGTGGCCGACCAGTACCACGTCGCCGTCCTGGTTGTTCAGCACGCGCTGGGTGGCGGCGACGTCGTCGGCCAGCGAGGTCAGCGGGTTCTGCACCACGGTAACCTTGATGCCCTTATCCTGCAGCAGCGGCACGACCTTGGCCCAGTCGGAACCGTCGGCGAAGGCGCCGTGAACGATAACTACCGAAGGCTTGGCGTCGGCGGCCTGGGCACTGACTGCGAAGAAGGGGCTGGCGATGGCGAGGGCGATGGCGAGGATCAGCGGCTTGGTATTGAACATGATTGAATCTCCTGTGCTTGGGGGAGTTCAGTGTCGATAATGCGCCGGTGTCTCGGTATCGGTCGTTTATCCGAGGCCTGCAAATAAAGGAGAGCTGCAAGGTGAATGACGCCGTCGCGCTGGAAGACGTCATGCTGGCACTGGCCATGGTCGGCGATCTGAGCATGGGCCAGCCCATCGATCAGTCGCGGCGTACCGCGCGCCTGGCGCAATGGCTGGTGCAGGCCGGTGGCGGTGATCAGGCGCAAATCGATGCAGCCCGGCAGGTGGCGCTGCTGCGCTGGTCCGGCTGTACCGCCAACGCCGATGGCTTCATGCGTCTGCTCGGTGACGACGTCGGCGGTCGCCGCGCCATGCTGGCGCAAACCCTGGATGCTGCCGGCCAACGTGCCATGCTGCGCACCACGCCGCTGGCCCAGGTGCATTGCGAGATCGCCGGCGATATCGCCCGCACCCTGGCGCTGGGCGTGGAGGTCGAGCGAGGTTTGCGCCATATCTTCGAGTGCTTCGACGGCAGCGGCCGCCCGCTGGGCCTGCGTCACCCCGATGTCCCTCCGGTGGTGTATCAGGTCGTGTTGGCGGGCGATCTGGAAATCCTCTCGCGGGCCCACGGCCTGGACGCGGCGCTGGAGTGGATCGGCGTGCAGGGTGATCGCCGTTATCCCGCTGCTCTTGTCGACCTGCTCAGCCGCCATGCCGCGGATTGGCTGCAAGCGCTGCGCACCCCCGAGGGCGTGCAGCCTGTCGAAGGGGCGGAGGTTTCCCTGACCCTGGTGGGCGATGTGATCGACCTCAAACTGCCCTGGCTGGCCGGCTATTCACGCCAGGCCGCGAGCCTGGTGCGCGACGCTGCTCGGCTCTGGGGCTTGCCCGAAGCGCGCATCGAACTGCTGGCCAAGGCGGCGTTGATCCATGGCCTGGGCCGGGCGGCCGTGCCCAATCGAATCTGGAGCACGCCCGGCCCGCTGCTCGATGGTGACCTCGAAGCGGTGCGCCTGGTGCCCTACTGGACGCACCGCGCCTGCAGCCAGATCGGCGGCCTGAACGAAGCCGGACAACTGGCTGCGCATGCCTACGAACGACTGGATGGCAGCGGCTATTTCCGCTCGTTGAGTGGCGACGCCCTGCAGGCCGAACACCGTCTGCTGAGCGCCGCGCTGGCCTGGCTGGCGCTGCGTGGCGAACGCCCCTGGCGCGCTGCCTTCAGCGATGAGCAGGCCGCCCGCGTATTGCTGGATGAAGCCGAGCAGGGGCGCTTCGACCCACGCGCCTGCCAGGCGGTGATCAGCGCCGCGCATGGCGAGCAGGCGCCGCTGGCCGGCAAACCTGGCAACGGCCTGCTCAGCGAACGCGAGACGCAGATTCTGCAGCGCATCAGCAGCGGAGCCAGCAACAAGGAAGTGGCGCGCGACCTGGGCATCAGCCCGAGCACGGTGCGCACTCATGTCGAGAGCGTGTTCCGCAAGCTGCAGTGTTCGACGCGCGCGGCGGCGACCTTGAAGGCGCTGACGCTGGGCGTGATCTAAGCCGCGTCTTCAGGCTTGGAGGAGATAGTCGAGGTTGTGGCCTGGCATACAGATGCGTACCCTGCCTCGCGGCCATGATGGCCTCGAATGGAAAAGGATTTCATGCTCAAGCGTATTTATCGAATCTTCGCGCTGGCCGTTCTGGTGAGCGCACTGTCTGGCTGCGGCACTCTGTTCGGACGCTCCTCAGGTGGCTCTTACGGGCCCGATTACTATTCCGGCACTGCCTACAACTTTGGCCTGCTGTTCGGCTCCGATGAACTCAATCGCGGTTACTTTCCTGCCACCCTCTGGTGCTGGGCCTCGATAGCCTGCCCGGTGTTGACGGTTTATTCGATGCCCGTGGATTTCGTCGTCGATACCGTCATGCTGCCCCGTGATATCTACGAGGCAACACGATGAGCCCTGTCGTTTTGAAAAGCCTGCGAGTATTCAAGGCAGCTCTTCCCGTACTGCTGATGCTGGGTTTTCACGACCTGGCGCTGGCCAGTTTCGAATATGGCAATCGGCGTCTTGCCGCGAGCGCAACGGAACTGCTCGCCCAATTCGTGTTTGCCTTCGTTGCGCTCACCATCATTGGTGCCGTCGTGATGATCATCGGTGATATTCGCCGCTGGCTGCGTCGCAGGTCTGGCACGGATCAACGCGAGGATGATCCTTCCAGGGACCTCTAGCTTGCCTGCGAATGCCCCGGCGCTGATGGGCAACTGATAGCGTCGATAATGCACAAGGCTTGGGTTCGACACCTGGGCCTTGTACTTTGCAGCTCAGTCTCCGCCTCCACCGCCATCACCACCGCCGCCGAAATCGCTGTTGCCGAAGCCGGTGTTGGAGTCCTGCCCGCTCAGGCCGCCTCTCCTCCTTTTACCTGCGTGTGACTTGGACCTTGAGCGTTGCCACGAATAGATGAAAAGCACCACGAATGCGATAGCGATCAGCGGCAGAATGTCCATGCGTTTCCCTCCATTGCCGGGCTCCAATGCTAAAAGCTCAGAGGGCACAGAGTAAGCCGTAACGGGCGCATGGAAACGAAAAAGCCCGCACAGTGGCGGGCTTCTAAAATGGCGCATCCGGCGGGATTCGAACCCACGACCCCTGCCTTCGGAGGGCAGTACTCTATCCAGCTGAGCTACGGATGCGTTGCGGGGCGCAATCATACGCATCTCGGCGGTTAGCGTCCATTCTGCATGAGTGTGCATTATTCAGAACGGACTTTACACTTTCGGGCCGCTAGAACCTGTATTTCAGAAGTTTCTGCCATTATTTTAAGGATTTTTCCCGGCCACCTATTGCCCTTTACCCCTGCCGATCCTAGGATTCGTTTGAGATTTCAAACGGCGTGTTCGGTCATTCTGAACCCTCGCACGTTCAACGGCTCTGAATCCATTACCAGGCCCCGCACGGCTCAATTTCGGCCTGCGGGCTCTGCCCGTGACTCCAACGACTTACGCCGACGCCCGGGCGCCGGAACTGAAGGAGACTGCCATGCAACTGAAAGACCCCCAGCTGCTGCGCCAACAGGCTTATATCGATGGCCAGTGGTTGGACGCCGATAGCGGTCAGACCATTGCCGTGAACAACCCGGCCACTGGCGAGATCATCGGCCATGTACCGAAGATGGGCCGCGCTGAAACCCGCCGTGCCATCGAAGCCGCCGAGAAGGCGCTGCCGGCCTGGCGTGCGCTGACCGCCAAGGAGCGCGCGAACAAGCTGCGCCGCTGGTTCGAGCTGCTGATGGAAAATCAGGATGACCTGGGCCGCCTGATGACCCTGGAGCAGGGCAAGCCGCTGGCCGAAGCCAAGGGTGAAATCGCTTATGCCGCCTCCTTCATCGAGTGGTTCGCCGAAGAAGCCAAGCGAGTCTACGGTGACGTGATCCCCGGCCATCAGCCAGACAAGCGCCTGATCGTGATCAAGCAGCCGATCGGCGTCACCGCCGCCATCACGCCGTGGAACTTCCCCGCCGCGATGATCACCCGCAAGGCCGGCCCGGCACTGGCCGCCGGTTGCACCATGGTGATCAAGCCGGCTTCGCAGACCCCGTTCTCCGCCCTGGCCCTGGTCGAGCTGGCCGAGCGCGCGGGCATCCCGAAGGGCGTGCTGAGCGTGGTTACCGGCAGCGCCGGCGAAGTGGGGGGCGAGCTGACCAGCAACCCTATCGTGCGCAAGCTGAGCTTCACCGGCTCGACCGAGATTGGTCGTCAGCTGATGGCCGAATGCGCCCAGGACATCAAGAAGGTATCGCTGGAGCTGGGCGGCAATGCGCCGTTCATCGTCTTCGATGACGCCGACCTGGATGCCGCCGTCGAAGGCGCGCTGATCTCCAAGTACCGCAACAACGGCCAGACCTGCGTCTGTGCCAACCGCATCTACGTGCAGGACGGCGTCTACGATGCCTTTGCCGAGAAACTGATCGCTGCCGTGGGCAAGCTGAAGATCGGTAATGGTCTGGAAGATGGCACCACCACCGGTCCGCTGATCGACGAGAAGGCCGTGGCCAAGGTGCAGGAGCACATCGCCGACGCGGTGAACAAGGGCGCCAAGCTGGCCCTGGGCGGCAAGCCGCATGCCCTGGGTGGCACCTTCTTCGAACCGACCATTCTGGTGGACGTGCCGAAAACCGCTGCCGTGGCCAAGGAAGAGACCTTCGGCCCGCTGGCGCCGCTGTTCCGCTTCAAGGACGAGGCCGAGGTGATCGCCATGGCCAACGATACCGAGTTCGGCCTGGCCTCCTACTTCTATGCCCGTGACTTGGGCCGCGTGTTCCGCGTGGCCGAGGCGCTGGAGTACGGCATGGTGGGTATCAACACCGGCCTGATCTCCAACGAAGTCGCGCCGTTCGGCGGTGTGAAGGCTTCCGGCCTGGGCCGTGAAGGGTCCAAGTACGGGATCGAGGACTATCTCGAGATCAAGTACATGTGCCTGGGCGGCATCTAGTCCCTGCTGCACTCGGCCGGACGTCGTTGGCGCAGACGGGAAAATGCTCATTGGCTACAGCCAACTCCGCTTTTCCCGCTTGCGCCGCCTAGCCCGGCCATCGCTCGCGACACGCCTCGCGCGGTTGTAGCGAGCCAGAATTTCCCCCGCCTCCGGCGGCCCGACGCAGTCGATCATCGTATGCTGCGGCGAACCACCTCCAGAGGCATTTCCTTGCAACCGAGCCGCCCGATGACGGCCATGAGGACACCATGAGCAAGACCAACGAATCCCTGCTGCAACGCCGTGCCGCCGCTGTTCCGCGCGGCGTCGGCCAGATCCACCCGATCGTCGCCGAGCGCGCCGAGAACGCCACTGTGTGGGACGTCGAAGGCCGCGAGTACATCGACTTCGCCGGCGGCATCGCCGTGCTGAACACCGGTCACCTGCATCCGAAGGTCATCGCTGCCGTTCAGGAGCAACTGACCAAGCTGACCCACACCTGCTTCCAGGTGCTGGCGTACGAGCCCTACATCGAGCTCTGCGAAGAGATCGCCAAGCGCGTGCCGGGCAACTTCGCCAAGAAGACTCTGCTGGTTACCTCCGGCTCCGAGGCGGTCGAGAACGCCGTGAAGATCGCCCGTGCCGCCACCGGCCGCGCTGGCGTGATCGCCTTCACTGGCGCCTACCACGGCCGCACCATGATGACCCTGTCGCTGACCGGCAAGGTCGTACCGTACTCCGCCGGCATGGGCCTGATGCCGGCTGGCGTGTACCGCGCTCAGGCGCCGTGCCCGCTGCATGGCGTGAGCGAGGACGAGTCCATCGCCAGCATCGAGCGCATCTTCAAGAACGACGCGCAGCCGCAGGACATCGCCGCGATCATCATCGAGCCGGTGCAGGGTGAAGGCGGTTTCTACGTCAATTCGCCGGCCTTCATGCAGCGTCTGCGCGCCCTGTGCGACCAGCACGGCATCCTCCTCATCGCCGACGAAGTGCAGACCGGCGCTGGCCGTACCGGCACCTTCTTCGCCACCGAGCAACTGGGTGTGGTGCCGGATCTGACTACTTTCGCCAAGTCCGTCGGCGGCGGCTTCCCGATCTCCGGCGTGTGCGGCAAGGCCGAGATCATGGACACCATCGCCCCCGGTGGCCTGGGCGGCACCTACGCTGGCAGCCCGATCGCCTGCGCCGCGGCCCTGGCCGTGCTCAAGGTGTTCGATGAAGAGAAGCTGCTGGCGCGTTCCAATGCCGTGGGTGAGAAGCTCAAGGTGGGCCTGAAGACCATCGCCGAGAAGCACAAGGTGATCGGCGACGTGCGCGGCCTGGGTTCGATGGTCGCCATCGAGCTGTTCGAGGGCGGTGATCACAGCAAGCCGGCGGCTGAGCTGGTCGGCAAGATCGTCGCCCGCGCGCGCGACAAGGGCCTGATCCTGCTGTCGTGCGGCACCTACTACAACGTCATCCGCTTCCTGATGCCCGTCACCATCCCTGACGCGCAACTGGAAAAAGGCATCGCCATCGTCGCCGAGTGCTTCGACGAGCTAGCCTGAGCCCGATAGCGGGTACGCGCCCTGGCGTGCCCGCTCCGTTCTCCTGCGCAGCCAGCTACACGTAGCTGGCTGCGTCTTCCTTGCTTCGCAGCCGCGCGCTGTCTGTCCTCTTTCGCCATCTCTGCACACACCTGCTGTCGCTCGTTTTTCGTCCTGGTCGCGTACGCACTTTTCAGCGGCGATGTGCGGCCGATCTCACTCGCCGTGGAACCGCTGGGGGCTGATTGCCACTCAGCGGCAACAGGCTACCCAGCGAAGGATTACGACGATGCGTGTTTCAGGTTTCTCAAGCTCGATTCCACCCGCGATCGACAGTCATGAGCTATCCCGTGAGTGCGCAAAACCCCAGGCACCGGTGAACCCACGGCAATCCGCATGTGGCGGCAGTGGCGTTTCCTGGGCGCCGCAAGGCCAGAGTCAGCAGGCCGCACCGGGTAGTTCCACCGCCACAGGCGATAACCTTCGCGGTCAGGGGCTGGCGGCATTGAGGGAGGCTGTGCGGGCGCTGTTCACGCCGAGCACCGCTGAGGTCCAGTCGGCCTCGCAACCGGCCACCCAGCGCAATGTGGCGGCGCAGGCGGCGAAGGAGGGCAGCGATGAGATGCCCTTCGAGGAAGTGATCTCAGTCCTCGGGCGCAACGAGAATCTGCTAAAGAAGCCGCGTGATCGTGAAGGCTTGGAAAAGCTGCGCGACGACCCCAACACGCCGACGGATGCGAAAAAGGCACTGGACGCGGTGCTGAAGAATCCCGCGTATTACGAGGCTCTGGATCAGGCGAAGACCGGCAGCACGGACGGCAAGATCAGCGCCAAGGACGTGCAGAAACTGCAGCAGCATCCGTTGATCAGGCAGTACGCCGACGCCAAGGCCGAAACCTATACCCACAACTACGTGCCTTCCGACGCTGCGCCCGGTTCTGCCGCGCGGGAAATGACCGAGAACGATGCAATGCGCGAGCTGTATCTGTACTCGGAAAGCCTGCCCAAGAAACTCAATCTGGAGACCCTCGGCAAGATCGCCGACGGTTCCCAGTCGATGGGCAAATGCCCGCCGCAGGTCGCAGCCGCGGCGAAGTTCTTTGTCCAGAACCCGGACAAATGGCAGCAATTCAGCGGCAAGGATGATCCCTCGGCGAAGATCTCCCGCGATCGCCTGTGCGACCTGGCCGCCGAGAACGTCAAGCTCTCACCCCAGGAGAGCAAGGCGCTGGAGACACTCAAGAACAATCAGGACATCTTCTTCAAGGGCGGCGGCATCAAGCCGGACAAACTGGCCAAGATCGCCAACGACCCGCAACACAGCCAGGAGGTTCGCGATGCCGCCAACCTGCTGAGCCAGCCCAATTCGATGCTGTTCTCCATGCTCGACAACGCCAAGCATGGTGCCGGCGGCAATTTCTTCAACAAGGCCAATGACCGCAATATCAGCAAGGGCGACCTGAATGCCTTCCTGCAGAAAGGCAGTAACGAGGTCGCGGGCCCGCCGCAGCTCGCCAAGCCCACGACCGTCGCGGCGCTGGCGGCGCAGAGCGATATGCACATGGGGCAGGAAACCCAGCCCGATCAGAAGAAGGAAAAGGGCGGCGGTATCTTCAAGTTCCTGGAAATCTTCAGCTATGTCGCCTCCGGCGTGATGATGCTGATTCCGGGGGCCGGCGCCGCTACCCTGGCCGCGACCGCAGGACGGGTCGCCGCGACTACCGTAGCGAAGGAGGCAGCCAAGCAGGCCGCCCAGCACACCGTGAAGGAGGTGGCCAAGGAAACGGTCAAGGAAACCGCGAAACGCGAGTTCAAGGATGCCGCGATTCAGGGCGCCAAGGATGGCTTGAAAGACTACGCCAAAGATCAGGCCATGGACTTCGCCAAGGATGGCCTGAGCAATACCATGAACCAGAACTCGCCCAGGGTCGCGTCCAATCCGGATGTCAACGCGCCGCGCGTATGGGCGCAAAGCTGAGGGGGCGCCGACATGGAAGTTGTCTTGGTGTGCCGTTAGGCCTTGAGCAGATTTCAGGTTGACCAGGTAAAACGATGGTTTTACCTTGTGTCCATGAATATAGATGAAAAGCTGATTTCGACGGCCGAAGCGCTGTTCGACCGCCACGGCTTCAATGCGACCGGCATGGATCGCCTGGCGCAAGCGGCCGGGATGTCCAGCCGCACGCTGTACAAGCATGCCGGCAGCAAGAACGAGCTGATTGCCGCTGTGCTGATGACGCGCGGGCAGCGCTTCCTGCAGCGTCTGGAGTTGGACAGCGTCGAGGCGCTGTTCGATGCACTGGCAGGCTGGATGAGCGAGGAGGGCGCACGCGGCTGCCTGTTCCTGCGTGCACAGGGCGAGATCGGCAGCGCAGTGCCGGAAGTTACCGAGGCCGTGACGGCGTACAAGGCGCGCTTCAGCGAGACGGTACGGCGGATTCTCGCTCGGCAGTTGGGCGCCGGCCCCGACGAGGAACTGGTCGAACAGGTGGTCATTCTCTTCGAGGGGGCGACGGCCGCTGCCAGCTATCGTGGCGTGGCGGTGGTGGCCACAGCGGGCCGAGCCGCGACCCTGCTTGTCGAGCGAGCGCGGGCGTGAGCCGAGCATTGCATCTGAGTGGCACGGGCTTTGGCCTGATCGCGGTGTGCTACGGCTTTGCCCGCTTCGCTTTCGGCCTGTTCCTGCCGCAGATCGATGCCGATCTCGCCCTGCCGCAAGCCGTTGGCGGCCTGATTGCCGGGGGCTCGTTTCTCGGCTACTGCCTGGCCATCGTCCTCGCCGCACAATTGACCGAGCGTATCGGCGCTCGGGCGGTCGCGGTGTGCGCTGCATTGGTTGCCGCCCTGGGCATGCTGGGCATCGCCCTGGCACCGTCAGCTGTGTGGCTCGCCGCTGCAGTGCTGTTGGCGGGGATGAGCACGGGGCTGGCGTCCCCGCCCATGGCAGCAGCGGTGGCGGCGGTGATAGCGCCGCGGCGGCAGGACGCCAGCAACACCCTGATCAATGCCGGTACCAGTGCCGGGATCATTCTTTCCGGCCCAGTCGCGCTGTTGCTCGGTGCTGAATGGCGCCTGGCCTATGCCGTGTTCGCCTGCTCGGCACTGGTCCTGGCGCTGTTTGCGAGCTTCTGCGTACCGAGTGCCACGGCCCTGCAAGCTCGGACTGCCGAGGCAGGGTCGCTGTTCAGCGGGACGTTGAAGCGTCTCGTTGTCGCTTCGTTGCTGATGGGCGCGGCAAGCACGGCGTTGTGGTCGTTCGGTAGTCAGATCGTCGCCCAGCGCCTGGGTTGGGGCAGCGCTGGTTCCGGGTTGCTCTGGGTGGTGATTGGTGCTGCCGGCATCGCCGGCGCGGGTGCCGGCAGCCTGATCGCTCGGCTGGGTGTGGACTGGGCGAATCGTCTGTGCCTTGGCGCTCTGGCGGCGGCTATCGCCCTGGTCGGCTTAGGCAGCGCGCCTGCCCTGGCGCTGCTGGGTGGGGCGCTGTTCGGCGCGGCCTACATTACCCTCAGCGGCATCTATCTGGTCTGGGGTGTGGCCGCACTTCCCCAGCGACCTGCCACTGGGCTCACCGTTGCCTTTCTCGGCATCGCCATCGGTCAGACGCTGGGGGCGCCGGTCTTCGGTTTGCTGATGAGCTGGCTGAGCATGGATCACGCCGTGGGCCTGTTCGCGTTGCTGGCGCTGGCTGCCGGAGCGATGCGCTCGAGCGTCGGTGAAACGGTGCGTTCGAGCCCCATCGGTTGCCCAGAAAAAGGCCCGTACTAGACGGGCCAAAGGGTGACAAGCAACAACAGGATTCGGGGTCGCGGGAACCTGCCAGGCACTTCCCAGTCAAGTGCTTACTTGGGTTCGAAGATCACGTAGACCTTGCGGCAGGCTTCGAGCACTTCCCAGGTGCCGGAAAAGCCGGCAGGAATCACGAAGCGGTCGCCGGCGCGCACGGTCTTGGCGTTGCCGTCGGCGTCACGCAACACGGAAACGCCTTGAAGGATCTCGCAGTACTCGTGCTCGGTGTAGCTCACCGTCCACTGGCCCACGGCGCCTTCCCAGATGCCGCTACTGAACTGACCGCAGGGGCTGCTGTAGTGGTTGCGCACGCTCTGCTCGGGGTCGCCCTTGAGCACTTTTTCCGGTGCGGGGCGATAGTGCTCGGCGGCCGTGCCGGCCTGGGCGAAGTCGATGATCTGCTCGATGTTCATCTGGCTGTTCCGTGTTGTCGGTGGCGGCAACCGCGCGACCAGCAGGGCCTTCGCGGGAAAGTCGTGGCAGCAGTCTATGTTTAAAAAAACGAACATGACAAGGGCTTTTGCCGGCCTGTGTCAAAAATATTGAAAAGCCACAGCCCTCTGGTTTAGTGTGGCGGACAGGATTTGGCCAGCGACCTGGCCTTGCAGAATTATTGACAGTGCGCGCCCTTGCGGACGCCGCTTCCACCCATTGAGAGGATGCCGGAATGACTAGCCTGACTCGTGCCGACTGGGAACAGCGTGCCAAGACCCTGACCATCGAAACTCGCGCGTTCGTACACGGTGAGTACCGCGCCGCCGAGTCCGGCGCCACCTTCGAATGCATCAGCCCGGTCGACGGTCGTCTGCTCGGCCTGGTGGCCAGCTGTGACCAGGCCGACGCCGAACTGGCGGTCAAGGATGCTCGCGCCACGTTCGACTCCGGTGTGTGGTCACGTATGGCCCCGGCCAAGCGCAAGAAGGTGATGATCCGTTTCGCCGAACTGATCGAAGAGCATGGCGAGGAGCTGGCGCTGCTGGAAACCCTCGACATGGGCAAGCCGATCAGCGATTCGCTGAGCATCGACGTCGGCAGCGCCGCCAACGCCATCCGCTGGAGTGGCGAGGCCATCGACAAGATCTACGACGAAGTCGCCGCCACCGCCCATGACGAGCTGGGCCTGGTCACCCGCGAGCCGGTCGGCGTGGTCGCCGCCATCGTGCCGTGGAACTTCCCGCTGCTGATGACCTGCTGGAAGCTTGGCCCGGCGCTGTCCACCGGTAACTCGATCATCCTCAAACCGTCCGAGAAGTCGCCGCTGACCGGTATCCGCATCGCCCAACTGGCCATCGAGGCCGGCATTCCGGCGGGCGTGTTCAACGTGCTGCCAGGCTTCGGCCACACCGTGGGCAAGGCCCTGGCCCTGCACATGGACGTCGACACCCTGGTGTTCACCGGATCGACCAAGATCGCCAAGCAACTGATGATCTACGCCGGTGAGTCGAACATGAAGCGCGTCTGGCTGGAAGCCGGCGGCAAGAGCCCGAACATCGTCTTCGCCGACGCGCCGGACCTGCAGGCCGCTGCCGAAGCGGCGGCCAGCGCCATCGCCTTCAACCAGGGCGAGGTGTGCACCGCTGGTTCGCGCCTGCTGGTGGAGAACTCCATCAAGGATAAGTTCGTGCCCATGGTGGTCGAGGCCATCAAGGCCTGGAAACCGGGCAACCCGCTGGACCCGGCGACCAACGTCGGCGCGCTGGTCGACACCACGCAGATGAACAACGTGCTGAGCTACATCCAGGCCGGCCATGACGACGGCGCCAAGCTGGTGGCTGGCGGCAAGCGGGTGATGGAAGAAACCGGCGGCACCTATGTCGAACCGACCATCTTCGACGGCGTGAACAACGCCATGCGCATCGCCAAGGAAGAGATCTTCGGCCCGGTGCTGTCGGTGATCGGTTTCGACGATCAGGACGAAGCCATCGCCATCGCCAACGACACCGTCTATGGCCTGGCGGCAGCCGTATGGACCAGCAACCTGTCGCGCGCCCACCTGGTTGGCAAGGCGCTGCGCGCCGGCAGCGTGTGGATCAACCAGTACGATGGCGGCGACATGACTGCGCCGTTCGGTGGCTTCAAACAGTCCGGCAACGGCCGCGACAAGTCGCTGCACGCGTTCGACAAGTACACCGAACTGAAATCCACCTGGATCAAGCTGTAGCGGCACCGGGGCGATCTCCTGGTCGTCGGCCATACGGCGTTGCGTCCTCGCTTTCAATGCTCACGTACTGCAGTACGCTGCGCTTGAAAGCTCCGGGGCGCCTTGTCTGGCCTTAGCCCAGAAGATCTTTATCGAAGTTGGTTTCGGTAGAGGATCTGTTTTGCAACGCTCCACCTGCGGCCGGGCTTCCCTGAGGAGCCCGGCCGTTGTCTTTGCAGCCACTCGTTAACCAAGGAATTCGGCAATGCGTTGGGGCACCTATTTCGCCGTTTGTTCGGCGGTCATCAGCATCGGTTTGGCACTGGGCGTGACCATGCCACTGGTGTCGTTGCGCCTGGAAAGCTGGGGCTACGACGCCTTCGCCATTGGTGTGATGGCGGCCACGCCTGCGGTCGGCGTGCTGCTTGGTGCCTTGCTGGCCGGCCGTCTGGCGGCGCGTTTCGGTACCACCGTGCTGATGCAGCTGTGTCTGCTGCTGGGCGCGGTGTCGGTGGCCGGCCTGGCGCTGGTGCAGAACTACGCGGTCTGGGTGGGCCTGCGCCTGTTCATCGGCGTGGCGCTGACCGTGGTGTTCATCCTTGGTGAAAGCTGGATCAACCAGTTGGCGGTGGAGAAGTGGCGTGGTCGCCTGGTGGCGCTGTACGGCACCGGTTATGCCCTCAGCCAGCTCAGCGGACCGTTGCTGCTGACGGCGCTCGGCACGGCCACCGATGCCGGTTTCTGGACGGGCGTGTGCCTGCTGATCGGTGGCTCGCTGGTTCTGCTCGGGCGCACCGGCGCACCCAAGGTGGATGCGCACAGCGCCTCGGGACGCGGCCTGCTGGTGTTCTGCCGCAAGCTGCCGGCGATTGCCTGGGCGGTGATGCTGTTCGCTGCCTTCGAGGCGATGATGCTGACCCTGCTGCCGATCTACGGCCTGCGCCAGGGCTTCACCCAGGAGGTGGCGCTGTTCATGGTCAGCGTGGTGGTGGTGGGCGATGCAGTGCTGCAGCTGCCCATCGGCTGGCTGGCCGATCGCATGTCGCGGCAGTTGCTGTTCCGTGGCTGCGGTATCGTGTTGTTGGCGTCCAGCCTGGCGATTCCGCCGTTGCTGCAGACACCGATGATCTGGCCAGTGCTGGTGGCCTTCGGTGCCAGCGCCGGCGGCCTGTTCACTCTGTCGCTGATCATGATCGGCGAACGTTATCGCGACGACGAGCTGGTGCGCGCCAATGCCCATGTCGCCCAGCTGTGGGGGCTGGGCTGCCTGATCGGGCCGCTGACCACCGGCGCGGTCAGCCAGTGGCTGAGCGGCCATGCACTGCCGCTGCTGATGGCCACCGGCGCCTTCGTGTTCATCATCCTGGCCAGTCGGCGTGGCGCCTTCAGCGAGATGGAAACGGCCAGCGCAGCCCGTTCCTGAAGCCGCTCAGCGCTGCTGCCCGAACTCCTGGGTCAGTTGCAGGTCGGCCTCTTCGATCAGCTCGGCGATGGTCGCGCCGATCTGTTTCACCGCTGCCTCGATCACGTCGCTTGGCGGTTCGGCGTAGTTGAGGCGGATGCAGTTACGGTATTTGCCCGCCGCCGAGAAGATGCTGCCCGGCGCGATCTGGATCTTGTGCGGCAACAGCGCGCGATTGAGTTTCTGGCTGTCGAAGCCCTGGGGCATCTCCACCCAGAGCATGAAGCTGCCCTGCGGACGGCTGACCCGAGTGCCGGCCGGGAAATAGCGGCTGACCCAGTCCACCATCAGGTCGCGGCTGCGCAGGTACTGTGTGCGCATACGGCGCAGGTGGGGTTCGTAGTGCCCGTCCTTGAGGAACTCGGCCAGCGCCAGCTGCGGCAGCTGTGCGGTGCTGCCGGTGCCCAGGTACTTCATGTGCACCACCTGCTCCAGATATCGCCCCGGGGCGATCCAGCCGACGCGCAGGCCCGGCGCCAGGGTCTTGGAGAAGGAGCTGCAGAACAGCACGCGGCCGTCTTCATCGAACGACTTGATGCTGCGCGGGCGTGGGTAGCTGTAGGCGAGGTCGGCGTAGACGTCGTCCTCGATGATGGCCACGTCGAAGCGTTGCGCCAGGACAACCAGGGCGCGCTTGTTGGCGTCGGGCATGATGTAACCGAGCGGGTTGTTGCAGTTCGGCGTGAGCTGGATGGCCTTGATCGGCCACTGCTCCAGGGCCATTTCCAGGGCGTCGAGGTTGATCCCGGTGAGCGGGTCGGTGGGCAGCTCCAGCGCCTTCATGCCGAAGCCCTTGAGCGCCTGCATTACGCCGTGGAAGCTCGGCGAGTCGACCGCGACGATATCGCCCGGCTGGCAGATGGCGCGCACCGCCGCCGACAGTGCCTCGTGGCAGCCGGTGGTGACCACCAGGTCTTCGGCTTCCAACTGGCAGCCGGAGTCGAGCATCAGTCGTGCGATCTGTTCGCGCAGGCGAATGTCACCGCGAATACCGCCATAGGTGAGCACGTCCGGGTCCTGCCGACGCGCCTGGCGCGACAGGTTGCGCAGCAGCGGTTTGAGCGTCGGGCTGCTGATATCCGGGCGGCCGCGGCCGAGCTGCAGCATGTCGTGCTGCGGTGAACTGCTGATCAGCTCCAGCACGTGATCCCACTGCGAAACTTCCACCGGCCTCTGCGCCGCGCGGCTGATCTGCGGCAGCGCGGGCATCTGTCGTCCCAGTGGCACGAAGTAGCCGGATTTCGGCCGTGGCGAGGCCAGGCCCATGTCTTCGAGGTGGCGGTAGGCCTGCTGCACCGTGCTGAGGCTGACGCCATGCTCCTGGCTCAGGCTGCGTACTGACGGCAGGCGGTCGCCGGGGCGGTACAGCCCCTGCTCGATGCGGGTGCCGAGCAGCTCGGCCAGGTTCAGATAGAGCGTCATGACAGTCGTCCGGCTTGTGCGGGGGAATGAGCTGAGACCAGTACAGATCGGCGCGAAAATTCCCATTCAGGGGAAAATTTGCAGAATCTGTATGGAGTTAATAAGAGTTTTTTGAATCTGTCATGGCTTTTCTTCTGACGGCATTCTGATCTCCCATGACAGAAGACAACGGGAGAGAGCCATGACCGGGTTCAGCAATACAGATTTCGTAGCAGTAGGTGAGTCCGCGCGGATTGCGACGCACAAGGGCGAGGTTCGCTACTTCGGCCGCGACTGGCCGGCATTCTGGCGGCGCTTGAATACCCGCCGCGTGCTGCTCAAGCTCAACGACCAGCAACTGCGTGATATCGGCCTCAGCCGCGCCCAGGCCGAGCGCGAGGCGAGCCTGCCGTTCTGGAAGCTGTAGCCCGGATGCAAGCCGGGCTGCGTTCGGCGTATCCGCTGCCGTAGGAGCGGCTTCAGCCGCGAATCCCTACAGCAACTCTTTCAGCCGATGCCAGGCCATGCCCATGGCCAGCAGCGGCGAGCGCAGGTGCTTGCCGCCGGGGAAGGTCATGTGCGGCACTTGGGCGAACAGGTCGAAACCGCGGCTTTCCTGGCCGGCGATGGCCTCGGCGAGCAGCTTGCCGGCCAGGTGCGTGGCGTTGACGCCGTGGCCGGCGTAGGCCTGGGCGTGGAACACGTTGGACTGATCCTTGAGTCGACCGATCTGCGGCAGGCGGTTGGCGCCGATGCCGATCATCCCGCCCCATTGGTAGTCGATGCGCACATCAGCCAGTTGCGGGAAAACCTTGAGCATCTTCGGCTTCATGTAGCCGGCGATATCGGCCGGGTCACGTCCCGAGTAATGGCAGGCGCCGCCGAACAGCAGGCGGCGGTCGGCTGAGAGGCGGTAGTAGTCGACGGTCACGCGCTGGTCGCACAGCGCCATGTTCTGTGGGATCAGCTGGCGCGCCTGCTCTGCGGACAGTTGCTCGGTGGCGATGATGTAGCTGCCGGCCGGTAGCACCTTGCCGCTCAGGGTCGGGTTGAGGCCGTTGATATAGGCATTGCAGGCCAGTACCAGGTACTTGGCGCGCACCTGGCCGTTGGCGGTGTGCACGCGCACTTCGCTGCCGTAGTCGATGCGATTCACTGGCGAGTCTTCGAACAACTGCACGCCCAGCGACTGGGCGGCGGCAGCCTCGCCGAGCGCCAGGTTGAGCGGGTGCAGGTGGCCCGAGCCCATGTCGATCATGGCGCCGTGGTAGTTGTCGGAGCCAACCACCTCATGGATGCGCTCCTTCGGCAGCATGCGCAGTTCGTGGCGATAGCCGAGGCTTTCCAGCTCGGCCTTGTCTTCGGCGAAACCTTCCATGTGCGCCGGTTTGTTGGCCAGGTCGCAGTAGCCCCACGTCAGGTCGCAGTCGATCTGGAACTGCTCGACGCGGCTACGCACGATCTCCACCGCCTCCAGGCCCATCAGCTTGAACTGGCGCACGCCTTCCTTGCCGACCACGGATTCGAACTGTTCGACATCATGGCCAACGCCGCGAATCAGTTGCCCGCCGTTGCGCCCGCTGGCGCCCCAGCCGATCTTGCGCGCTTCCAGCAGCACCACCGACAGGCCTTTCTGGGCCAGCTCGATGGCGGTGTTCAGGCCGCTGAAACCGCCACCGACGACGCATACATCCACCTGCCGCTCACCGCCCAGGGGCGGGTAGGCCTGCTGGCGATTGACGCTGGCGGCGTAATAGGAAGCGGCATGCTGCGGGCTGTGGACGGGCTGGTGAACGCGGGCGTTCATGTGCGAAATCCTGATTTTGTTGTGTGGAAAATTCAACGCAGCATAAGCGGGTGATCCGTCCAACGCCAAGAGGTCAGCGGAAAAAAGCGGTATGTCCCGTAGGGGGGCGGGGTAGTCCAGGTTGTGCGCAGCGGTTCCCGGCTTGCATCCGGGCTACGCCTGGCCTGCCTGGGCGCTGTAAACTGCCACCTTCGTTTCAAGGCGCCTGAGCATGAGCTGTACCGACCGCAAGATCGACCACCTGCGCCGCCAGATCCCGCGCTTCGACTGCGTGCCCGGCTGTCACGACTGCTGCGGGCCGGTCACCGCCTCGTCCGAAGAGCTGGCGCGCCTGCCGGTGAAGAGCGATGCCGAACATGACGCGGCGCTGGCCGAGTACAACTGCGTGCACCTGGGGCCCAATGGCTGCGAGGTGTATGACCAGCGGCCGTTGATCTGTCGCCTGTTCGGCACCACGCCGAACCTGCCCTGCCCACATGGGCGTGGGCCGGAGCAGCCCATCGAGCCGGCAGTCGAACGCCAGGTTCACCGCCTGATCGCCACCACTCGGCAGCGGTTGGTATAGGAGACGGCACGAACCTCACCATGCAGGGTAGGCGTGCTGCTCCGGGCCACCATTGTTTCAGCTAGCAGTTGCTTCAAGCCTGTTCTGCCCCTGTGTTTTCAGCCTGCGCAGTAGAGCGTATCCAGTCCCTGACGGTGGTGATGGCCGGGTTGGCGTCATGGCGTGGCGGCCAGACCAGCCAGTAGGCATAGTCGTTGGAGATTCGCTGCTCCGGGCAGGGCATCACCAGCCGCCCGGCGCGCAAGTCGGCTGCAGCCAGAAACAGCCGTCCCAGTGCAACGCCTTGTCCATCGGCGGCCGCCTGAAGAGCGAGGGCGGAATCGCTCAGGTTCAGTCCGGCTGGCACCGGCAGATCCGGGTAGCCGGCGGCACTGAACCAACGTCCCCAATTTCCTTTCGGGGTGTCGTGCAGCAGGCGTTGGCGTAGCAGGTCTGGTGGCGTGCAGAAAGTAGGCAGGGCCTTGCGTAGGACTGGACTGCACAGCGGGGTCAGGGTTTCGGTGGCCAGCAGGGCGCTGTTCAGGCCGGGCCAGCCACCGGGGCCGGATCGCAGGCCAAGATCGAAGCGAGTGTCCCTGCCGTCCCACAGGTCGGCCGTTGTGGTCAATTGCAGGTCAATCTCTGGATGGGCGGCCTGAAAGGCGGGAAGGTGCGGCACCAGCCAACGTGCGGCAAGCGAGGGCAGAACGGTCATCCGCACTGGGCCATTGGCTGGGCGGCGAGCAGTGGCGCTGGCGGCAGCGATACGCTCCAGCGCCGGGGTCAGATCAGCCAGGTAGGTGGCCCCGGTGGGTGTCAAGGCCAGCACCCGGCCACGGCGCTCGAACAGCGGTTGGCCCAGCCACTCTTCCAGCAGGCGCACCTGATGGCTGATGGCGGCCTGCGTCACCGCCAGTTCGTCGGCAGCACGGGTGAAATGCAGGTGGCGGGCGGCAGCTTCGAACGCGCGGACGGCCCCCAGCGGCGGCAGACGGCGCATGAGCCTCTTCTATTAGCTGTATTTATCCAATGCCCGAGATTAGATCATTTCCCCGCTGCTGCAAACGCCGGTTAACTCCCTGAAATCGATTAGGAAATGAGAGGTTGTGATGTCGCCGGAGCTTGTCGCGGTTTTTCTGGGGTATGCGGTGCCGATGGTGATCAGTCCCGGGCCAGGGAATACGGTATTGGCACTGTCCGGGGCCCGTTTCGGGTTGAGGGGCACCGGCCCGTTCTGGCTGGGGTTTGAAATCGGCAATGTTCTGTTATGCCTGCTTTATGGGCTCGGTTTTGGGGCGCTGCTACTGCAGTACCCGCAAAGTCATAAGGTGATGCTGTGGGCGGGAGCGGCCTATGTGCTGTATCTGGCCTGGGGATTCTTCCGCTCTGCCGTACCTGGCAAGAAGGCCCAGACGGTGGAGCGCATGGGGATGGTCAGCGGCATCGTCGCCGTGCTGCTGAACGTCAAGATCCACTCGATGGTGGCAGTCATGTTTGCCCAGTTCCTGCGGCCGGATCGAGCATTGGCTCCGCAGGTGGCGCTGCTGACCGGAGCTTTCCTGCTGGTGGGGATCGTTTGTCACTTTCCCTGGATATATGGCGGGCAAGTGATTCTCGGACGGTTCACGTCAGACCAATCCCTGCGGATACAGGGCTTTGTCTTCGGTGGTTTGATGGTGGCAGTGGCGGTCTACATGGTTCTGGGGTGAGCCCTGTTTGGCCTTTCTGTCGCTGGTCGCAGACATCCTCCTGCTTGGTTCACACGTGGCTGGCCGTGCAGGAGGCGCTGATTCGCCCTGGTGGCGGTAGTCGCCATCTGCATGGCATGAGCGGCAGAGCTCGCTCCTGCAGGTTCACTCCGGCACCGGTAGCGCCAGCGACTCCTTCACCTCTTCCATGACGATATAGCTCTTCGACTCACGCACATGCGGCAGCTTGAGCAGGATGTCGCCGAGCAGCTTGCGATAGCTGGCCATCTCGTTGATGCGTGCCTTCACCAGATAGTCGAAGTCGCCGGACACCAGGTGGCATTCCAGCACGTGCGGTAGCTTGAGCACGGCGCGGCGGAATTCCTCGAAAGTGTCGCCGGACTTGTAGTCCAGGCTGATCTCGACGAACACCAGCAGGTTGGCCTTGAGGTGCTGCGGGTTGAGGCGGGCGTGGTAGCCCATGATGATGCCTTCGCGCTCCAGACGGCGTACGCGCTCGGTGCAGGGCGTGGTCGACAGCCCCACGCGCTCGCCCAGTTCGGTGAAGCTGACGCGCCCATCCTCCTGCAGGATGCGGAGGATGTTGCGGTCGATCTTGTCCAGTTCACGACGGCTTTGATGCTGGGTTCTCATGGGGAATCCGCCTCTGCAAAACGGCTTTTTGCCAAGAATTCTCGCCAAATATAGCTGTATATATGGTGAAAAGCACTGCATCGCTCTTCCTATACTGCGCCCATCGACAACAATGGCCTGTAACGCACGCGCCTTGGGCGCGGCGGGGAGAAAAACATGCGTGTTCTGGTTCTCGGCAGCGGTGTGATTGGTACCGCCAGTGCTTACTACCTCGCCCGTCAGGGCTTCGAGGTGGTGGTGGTCGACCGTCAGAACGGCCCGGCGCTGGAAACCAGCTTCGCCAACGCTGGCCAGGTCTCTCCGGGCTACGCCTCGCCCTGGGCCGCGCCGGGCGTGCCGCTGAAGGCCATCAAGTGGCTGCTGCAGAAGCACGCGCCGCTGGCGATCAAGGCCACCGGCGATGTCGACCAGTACCTGTGGATGGCGCAGATGCTGCGCAACTGCACCGCCAGCCGTTACGCGGTGAACAAGGAGCGCATGGTGCGCCTGTCCGAGTACAGCCGCGACTGCCTCGATGAGCTGCGTGCCGAGACCGGCATCGCCTATGAAGGTCGTCAGCTCGGTACCACCCAGCTGTTCCGCACCCAGGCCCAGGTCGACGCGGCCGCCAAGGACATCGCCGTGCTGGAAGCCTCCGGCGTGCCGTTCGAGCTGCTCGACCGCGACGGCATCGCTCGCGTCGAGCCGGCCCTGGCTGGCGTCAAACACAAGCTGGCCGGCGCCCTGCGCCTGCCCAACGACCAGACCGGCGACTGCCAGATGTTCACCACCAAGCTGGCGGACATGGCCAAGGCGCTTGGTGTCGAGTTCCGTTTCGGCCAGAACATCCAGCGCCTGGACGCCGTGGGCGACCGCATCAACGGTGTGTGGATCGATGGCAAGCTGGAAACCGCCGACCGCTACGTGCTGGCGCTGGGCAGCTACAGCCCGCAATTGCTCAAGCCGCTGGGCGTGCGTGCGCCGGTCTACCCGCTCAAGGGCTATTCGCTGACCGTGCCGATCACCAACCCGGACATGGCGCCGAGCTCGACCATTCTCGACGAGACCTATAAGGTCGCCATCACCCGTTTCGATGGTCGCATCCGTGTCGGTGGCATGGCCGAGATCGCCGGTTTCGACCTGTCGCTCAACCCGCGTCGTCGCGAAACCCTGGAGATGATTACCTCCGACCTCTACCCGGAGGGCGGCGATCTGCAGCGCGCCGACTTCTGGACCGGTCTGCGTCCGGCCACGCCCGATGGCACCCCCATCGTCGGTGCCACCGCATTCCGTAATCTGTTCCTCAACACCGGTCACGGCACCCTGGGCTGGACCATGGCCTGCGGCTCCGGTCGCCTGCTCGCCGACCTGATGGCCAACAAGCGTCCGCAGATCAGCGCCGACGGCCTGGATATCTCGCGTTACTCGCGCAAGGTGCGTGAAGTGCAGAGTGCTCCGCAGCCGCTGCGCACCTGATAGCCTTCGCGCTTTCGCAATTCAAGGAGCTTCAGCTTTATGTCGATTCAGCGCCTGCATGTGGCCAAACGCTACAGCGAAGTGGTGATCCACAACGGCACGATTTACCTCGCCGGCCAGCTGGCTGACGACTTCGACGGTGACATCCGCGAGCAGACCCGTCAGACCCTGGCCAACATCGACAAGATGCTGGCCGAGGGTGGCAGCGACAAGAGCAAGATTCTCTCGCTGACCATCTTCCTCAAGGACATGGCCGACTACGATGGCCTCAACGCCGAGTACGACGCCTGGGTCGCCGACGGCCATGCACCGGCCCGCGCCTGCGTCGAGGCGAAGATGTACAAGCCCGAAGTGCTGGTGGAAATGTGTGTGGTGGCTGCCGTCTGAGGCGGCCACAGCCTCTTTTGTGTTGGCTTTTCACCCGGCTCCCCCGCCGGGTTTTTTTTGAATGACGATTTGTCGGCGTGTAGCCCGGGTGCAATCCGGGAACCTGCGTCGGCATGGTCCCGGATTGCATCCGGGCTACGAAAAACTATCACCTCAGCGAATGATTGAGAGATAAACCATCATGCGTCCCGCCCGTGCCCTGATCGACCTCGATGCCCTGCGTCATAACTACCGCCTGGCCCGCGAACTGAGCGGCGCCCGTGCCCTCGCCGTGGTCAAGGCCGATGCTTACGGGCATGGCGCGGTGCGCTGTGCGCAGGCGCTCGCAGGCGAGGCCGACGGTTTCGCCGTGGCCTGCATCGAAGAGGCGCTGGTACTGCGCGAGGCGGGGATTGTCGCGCCGATCCTGTTGCTCGAAGGCTTCTTCGAGGCTGACGAGCTGACGCTGATCGACCAGCATGACCTGTGGTGCGTGATTCATGCGCAGTGGCAGATCGAGGCCATCGAGCAGGCCCAACTGAGCAAGCCGCTGACGGTGTGGCTCAAACTCGACAGCGGCATGCACCGTGTCGGCCTGCATCCGGCCGATTATCAGAACGCCTATCGTCGCCTGCTGGCCAGCGGCAAGGTCAGCAAGATCGTGCTGATGAGCCACTTCGCCCGCGCCGACGAGCCCGAGTGCGAGCGCACTTCCGAGCAACTGGCGGTGTTTCAGCAGGCTCGCGACGGTCTCAGCGCCGAGGTCAGCCTGCGTAATTCGCCGGCGGTGCTCGGCTGGCCACAGCTATTTGAAAAGACGGGGGCGAGCGACTGGGTGCGCCCCGGCATCATGCTGTACGGCGCCACGCCGTTCGAGCAGGCTCAGCAGCAGGCCGCGCGCCTGCAGCCGGTAATGACGCTGGAGTCGAAGGTCATCAGCGTGCGTGAGCTGCCGGCCGGCGAGCCGGTGGGGTATGGCGCGCGCTTCATCGCCGAGCGGCCGACCCGCGTCGGCGTGGTCGCCATGGGCTATGCCGACGGCTATCCGCGTCATGCACCGACCGGCACGCCGGTGATGGTGGACGGTCAGCCGGCCCGGCTGATCGGCCGCGTGTCGATGGACATGCTGACCGTGGACCTGACCGATCTGCCGCAGGCTGGCCTCGGCAGCCGTGTCGAACTATGGGGCAAGCAGGTGCTGGCCAGCGATGTGGCCATGGCTGCAGGCAGCATTCCCTATCAGATTTTCTGCAACCTGCGGCGGGTGCCGCTGCTCTATCTCGGGGGTTGAGCTCGCCGTGTAGGCGAAGGGTGAACGCAAGTGTTGTAAATTCCGAACGCTATGCCATGATACGGACACTTTTCCGTCTCTTATCCCAAGGGGGATTCCAGCATTGGACGTCGGCGTTCGACTGCAATCGATTCGTAAGCTCAAAGGCCTATCCCAGCGTGAACTCGCCAAGCGGGCGGGCGTCACCAACAGCACCATTTCCATGATCGAGAAGAACAGTGTCAGCCCCTCGATCAGTTCGCTGAAAAAGGTGCTCGGCGGCATTCCCATGTCGCTGGTGGAATTCTTCTCGCTCGACATGGAGCAGGAGAACCAGACCCAGGTGGTCTATCGTGCCGCCGAACTGACCGATATCTGCAGTGGCGCCATCACCATGAAGCTGATCGGCAAGGCCCATCCGAGTCGCGCCATTTCCTTTCTCGACGAGACCTATCCGGCGGGTACCGACACCGGTGACGAGATGTACGCCCACGAAGGCGAAGAGGCTGGCATGCTGGTCGAGGGCAAGCTGGAGCTGACCGTTGGCAACGAGGTATTTGTTCTCGAGCCGGGCGACAGCGATTACTTCGAAAGCAGCAAGCCGCATCGCTTCCGCAATCCGTTCGATGTGCCGGCGCGTCTGATCAGCGCCACCACGCCAGCCAATTTCTGAATCCGACCTGCGCCCCTTTGGCTTGAGCGAAGGGGCGTTTTTCTCGATCAAACCCCGATTCGCCAACTCGTCGAGCGCCAATTCGCTTCGGTGACGCTAGAGTTGGGGCCTCTCTCAATGGATAAGCCGACCTCGGTCCGGCATGGCAAGGAGCCGCCAATGGCAGCCAGCAACAAGTGGTTGATGTCCTCGTTCGCCTACTACCTGGATTTTTTCACGGTGCCGCTGTTGTTAGCGGTCGCCCTGTGGCTGGGCCCCGTACAGCTCTGGCAGCTCGCCGCCGGTGTGCTGATCTGGAGCTTCGTCGAATACGCCATGCATCGCTTTCTGTTTCATTCCCTGTATCGCCGCGAGCACTGGACGCACCACGTTGACGTGCTGGCCTTGATCGGCATCTCCAGCTGGAAGACCACGGCTACCTTCGTCGGGCTGTTGCTTGTGTCCCAGGCGCTCGGGTTGGCCTCGCTGCTCGCCGGTGTGATGCTGGGCTACCTGGCCTACATCGGCCTGCATTACGTGATGCATCGGCCCGAGCACTGGTTCTATCGCTTCATCCCGGGGCTGATCGCCAACCATGACCTGCACCATCAGCGCGGTGTGGAGCAGAATTTCGGGGTTTCCTCGCCGCTCTGGGATCATGTCTTTGGCACTTACGTGCGGATGCGGCAGAATGAACCGGCCGAGAAAATGGAGCTTCAACGGTCGCCTACGGGCCAATAACCCTGCGACAATATGGGTTGTTTCGGTGGGACGCGCTTGCCGTTATACTGTCGCCCGCTCGCGAAACCGTGGCCGCGGGCGTGACTAGCCACGAAGAGGGTGTACCGTGAATCTGATGAAGAAAATGCTGGCAGTTCCGGCTGCCGTATTGGCCCTGTGGGCAGTGACTGCTCAGGCCACGACCGATGAAGCCATCGCCGCGCGTCTCAAGCCTGTGGGCGACGTGTGCATCATGGGCGAAGAGTGCAAGGGCGTCGAAACCGTCGCCGCATCCGCCGGTGGTGGTGCGCGCACCGCTGACGACATCATCGCCAAGCACTGCAACGCCTGCCACGCCACCGGCGTGCTGGATGCGCCGAAGATCGGCGACACCGCAGCCTGGAAAGAGCGCGCCGACCACCAGGGCGGTCTCGACGGCATCCTCGCTGCCGCCATCTCCGGTATCAACGCCATGCCGCCGAAAGGCACCTGCGCTGATTGCTCGGAAGACGAACTGCGTGAAGCGATCCAGAAGATGTCCGGTCTGTAAGACTCGCTTCTTCCATGAAAGAACCGCCCTTTGGGCGGTTTTTTCGTTTCGGGGGCAGGCATGCAACCATGCCGGCGGCTTCGTAGTCCAAGCAGCATTCGTCATGGATGTCGCGAGGAGCGTCAGATGCCGCACACCTGTACCCTCGAACAAGCCGTCGAGCGCGTGCTGAGCGCGATCACCGGGCCGATTCATCTGGGTTTACCCCTTGGTCTGGGCAAGCCCAATCGCTGGGTCAACGCGTTGTATGCACGGGTGCGGGGTATGCCCGAGCGGCAACTGACCATCTACACCGCGCTGTGCCTGGCGCGTCCGCGTGCCGGCCAGGACTTGCAGCAGCGCTTTCTCGAACCCTTCGTCGACCGGGTCTACGGCGATTATCCCGAGCTGGATTTTCTCGCCGACCTGCACAGCGGCAACCTGCCGGCCAACGTGCGTGTCGAGCAGTTCTTCTTCCAGCCGGGCAGCCTGCTCGACTGCGAGCCGGCGCAGCAGGACTACATCAGCAGCAACTACAGCCATGTCGCCCGTGACCTCAATGCCAAGGGCCTGAATCTGGTCGCCCAACTGGTCGCCGTCGACGCCGCGCGGCCCGAGCATTTCAGCCTGAGCTGCAACCCTGACATCACCCTCGATCTGCTGCCGCTGCTGGACAAGCGCCGTGAGGCTGGCGAGACCGTGCTCAGCGTCGCCCAGATTCACAGTGACCTGCCCTATATGGCTGGCGATGCCCAGGTGCCGCGCGATACCTTCGATATCCATATCGGCGAGGACGAGCGCACCACGCTGTTCTCCACGCCGAACATGCCGGTGACCCTGCAGGATCATTGCATCGGTCTGCTTGCCAGCACGCTGGTGCGTGACGGCGGCACCCTGCAGATCGGTATCGGCTCGATGGGCGATGCCTTGGCGTCGGCGCTTATCGCCAGGCAGGACGACAATGCCCAGTATCGCGCGCTGCTACAGGCGCTGCGTGCTGATGATTGGGCGCGCGAGATTGCCGCCAGTGGTGGCCTTGAGCCGCTCGAGCATGGGCTCTATGGCTGCAGCGAAATGTTCGTCAACGGCTTGCTGGAATTGGCCGAGGCCGGCTTGCTACGGCGCCGGGTCTACCCGGATCTACGCCTGCAGCGTCTGGCCTGTAGTGGGGCGCTGGATGAGCACGGGCAGCCACACAGCGTTCAGGCGTTGGTCGACGCGGGGCTGCCGCCGAAGTTGCAGCCGAGCGATCTGGCCTGGCTGCGCGATAGCGGCCTGCTGCGGGGCGATATGCGCCTGGAGGAGGACGAGCTGCAGTGGCCTGATGGTAGCCGCGTCGCTGCGGATCTCGGTGATCCCCAGACGCAGGCTCGCCTGCAATCCTGCCTCGCCCGCGCGCAGGGCGGCGTAGTGCTGCACGGTGGTTTCTTCCTCGGCCCGGAGACCTTCTACCAGCGTTTGCGCGAGCTGGAAGACGCCGCTCGCGAGCGCTTCGCCATGACTGGCATCCGTTACATCAACGAGCTTTACGGTCAGGAGGAGCTCAAGCGTCTGCAGCGCCGTGATGCACGCTTCATCAATACGGTATTCACCATGACCCTGCTCGGCGCGGGGGTGGCCGATCAACTGGAAGATGGTCGTGTGCTCAGCGGGGTCGGCGGGCAATACAACTTCGTGGCCCAGGCCCATGCGCTGGAGGATGCCCGCTCGATCCTGCTGCTGCGCAGTTGGCGCGAGTCAGGCGGCGAGGTGAGTTCGAACATCGTCTGGGAATATGGCCACGCCACCATCCCTCGGCACCTGCGCGATATCGTGGTGACCGAATATGGCATCGCCGACCTACGCGGCAAGACCGACGCGCAGGTGATTGAGGCACTGCTCAAGATCAGCGATTCGCGTTTCCAGAACGAATTGATCGAGCAGGCGCAGCAGGCCGGCAAGCTGCCGGCGGATTTCCGGCTCGATGAGCGCTTTTGCAACAACCTGCCCGAACGCCTGGAGGCGCTGCGCGCAGAGCATTCACAGTTGTTCGCCGAATATCCACTGGGCAGCGACTTCAGCGCGGTGGAGCAGGATCTGGTGCGGGCGCTGAGCTGGCTCAAGAGCAAGCTGCGCCTGACCGAGGTGCTGGACCTGGGCAAGGCCACGCTCGATGCGCCCGAGCCTGCGGCCTACCCCGAGCATCTGCGGCGCATGAGTCTGGAGGCGCCGGACGGCGTGCGTGAAGCCCTCTACCAGCGTTTGCTGCTGGCGGGGCTGCAAGCTACTCGCGGGCCTTAATCGAGGAAGCGCACCTGGCCGTTCTCCAGCGCTGCAACACGGGCCAGCGATTCGACGCGGTAGCCTTCGCTCTCCAGCAGGTTGCGGCCGTCCTGGAAGGATTTCTCGATGACGATGCCGATGCCGGCAATCTGTGCGCCGGCCTGCTGGATCAGGTCGATCAGCGCCTTGGCGGCGTGACCGTTGGCGAGGAAGTCGTCGATCACCAGTACGCGGTCCGCTGCGGTCAGGTGACGGGCGGAGATGGCGATGGTGCTTTCGGTCTGCTTGGTGAAGGAGAACACCTTGGAGATCAGCAGGTCGTCCTTGAGCGTCAGCGACTGGAACTTGCGCGCGAAGATCACCGGAATGCCCAGTTCCAGGCCGGCCATCACTGCCGGGGCGATGCCCGAGGCCTCGATGGTGACGATCTTGGTGATGCCCTGGCCGGCGAAACGCTGGGCGAACTCGTGGCCGATCTCCTGCATCAGGCGCGGATCGATCTGGTGGTTGAGAAAGGCGTCCACCTTGAGTACATGTTCGGACAGCACGATGCCTTCGCTGCGAATCTTCTGTTTCAACGACTCCACGGTCGATCCTCTGGTTGAGCAGAAAAGCTGCGGATTTTCGCTCAAAATGCCCTGCAATGTGTAGTGATACCTAAGGCTGCCCGACGGTCGTGGTCAATTGACCGGTTAGACAGGTTGTGAGCCGCGGCCAGCTGTAGCCCGGATGCAATCCGGGGGCGAGCTCCGCTCAGGCGCTCTTGGTCAGCCGCCGCAAAATGTCCCTGGGAATGCCACGCGTATCCAGCGGCAGCTTGTCCGGTGCGGGTTCCAGACCCAGCTCGTAGAGCCAGTTAAGCGTGTACTCGCGCAGTTGCTTGAGTTCGTAGGCCTGCCACTGTTCACGAATCGCCGGAAAGGATTCGATCTCGTAGTCGAACGCGCGCAGCGGCCTGCGGCCGGTCAGCGCGGCGCTGAGCAGTGGGTGGGCGTGCAGATCGTCGAGGGTGAACAGGAAGGACTCACGCATGGCCACGCGCTGTGGCACGTCGAGGTTGGGTATCTGGATGTAGCGATCCGGATCGAGCTCCACTTGCTGGCGCTCGTCGCTGTACGGGTCTTCCGCAGGCAGGGTCAGAACCTTGCCGCTCTCCAGATCCAGCCAGTTTTCCTGCTGCTCACGGCCATTGATCAGTTGAATCAGGGCATCGAGGTCGAGCGTGAATGTGCGCATGGTTCCAACCCCCTGTGTCTGAACGGCATCTTCTTTCTGACTGGCAAATATGACGAGGGTGCCAGTGGCATTGAAGTGGTGGGCTGAAGCCCACCCTACTCCACTCAAGCGTAGGGTGGGCTTCAGCCCACCGACCAGCGTTCAGCGCTTGAGCATCGCCCGCATATTGGCCAGGGCGTCGTTGCCGCGTGCCGCCTTGACCTCCACGGGTGCCTCTTCCAGCCCTTCCCACACCAGGTCTTCCGGCGGCAGTTCATCGAGGAAGCGGCTCGGCGAGCAGTCGATCACCTCGCCATACTGCTTGCGCTTGGCGGCGAAGGTCAGCGCCAGGTTGCGTTTGGCGCGGGTGATGCCGACGTAGGCCAGGCGCCGCTCTTCCTCGATGGTGTCGGCCTCGATGCTGGAACGGTGGGGCAGGATCTCCTCCTCGAAGCCGATGATGTACACCGACGGAAACTCCAGGCCCTTGGAGGCGTGCATGGTCATCATCTGCACGCCCTCGGCGCCTTCTTCCTCTTCCTGCTGGCGTTCGAGCATGTCGCGCAGCACCAGCTTGCCGATGGCGTCTTCGATGGTCATGTCGCCGTCTTCGTCGCGCTCCAGCGTGCTCTTCAGCGCGTCGACGAGGAACCAGACGTTGCCCATGCGCGCGTCGGCCACCTTGTCGCTGGAGGCGTTCTGCCGCAGCCAGTTTTCGTAGTCGATGTCCATGACCATGCTGCGAATCGCGGCAATCGGATCGTTCTGCGCGCACTCCTGGCGCACGCGATCCATCCAGCGGGTGAAGCGCTGCAGGCGTTCGGTGAAGCGTGCGTCGAGGTGTTCGCCGAGGCCGATCTCGCCGGCTGCGGCGTACATGCTGATCTTGCGCTCGTTGGCGTAGTTGCCGAGCTTTTCCAGCGTGGTCGAGCCGATCTCGCGGCGCGGCACGTTGATCACCCGCAGGAAGGCGTTGTCGTCGTCCGGGTTGACCAGCAGGCGGAAATAACTCATCAGGTCCTTCACCTCCTGGCGGGCGAAGAAGCTGGTGCCGCCGGACAGGCGATAGGGAATCTGGTGATGCTGCAGCTTCAGCTCCATCAGCTTGGCCTGGTAGTTGCCGCGATAGAGGATGGCGAACTCGCTGTAGGGGCGCTGGGTGCGCAGATGCTCGGTGAGGATTTCCAGGGCCACCCGTTCGCACTCGGCGTCTTCGTTACGGGTGCGGATCACGCGGATCTCGTCGCCCATGCCCATCTCGCTCCACAGCTGCTTCTCGAACACGTGCGGGTTGTTGGCGATCAGCACGTTGGCGCATTTCAAGATGCGGCTGGTGGAGCGGTAGTTCTGCTCCAGCATCACCACTTTCAGGGACGGATAGTCCTCTTTGAGCAGCATCAGGTTTTCCGGGCGCGCGCCACGCCAGGCGTAGATCGACTGGTCGTCGTCGCCGACCACGGTGAACTGGTTGCGCATGCCCACCAGCATCTTCACCAGCAGGTACTGGCTGGCGTTGGTGTCCTGGTATTCGTCGACCAGCAGGTAACGGATGCGGTTCTGCCACTTCTCCAGGATGTCGGCGTGCTCCTGGAAGAGTTTGACCGGCAGCAGGATCAGGTCGTTGAAGTCCACCGCGTTGTACGCCTTGAGCGTGCGCTGGTAGTGCAGGTAGACGATGGCGGCGGTCTGCTCCTTCGGATTGCGCGCATTGGCCAGGGCTTCGTCGGGCAGGATCAGGTCGTTCTTCCAGCTGTCGATAAGGTTCTTCACCTCATCGGCGCCGTCGTCGCCGGAATACTCCTTCTGCATGATGTCGCTGAGCAGGGCCTTGATGTCGCCGTCATCGAAGATCGAGAAGCCGGGCTTGTAGCCCAGGCGCGCGTATTCCTTGCGAATGATGTTCATGCCCAGGTTGTGGAAGGTGGACACGGTCAGGCCGCGCGCTTCGCTGCCCTTGAGCAGGGTTCCGACGCGCTCCTTCATCTCGCGCGCGGCCTTGTTGGTGAAGGTCATGGCGACGATGTGCTGGGCGCGAATGCCGCAGTTCTGCACCAGGTGGGCGATCTTGCGCGTGATCACGCTGGTCTTGCCGGAACCGGCACCGGCGAGCACCAGAAGTGGGCCGCCGACATAGTTCACGGCCTCTTGTTGCCGGGGGTTCAGTCGGGACATGGGATCGTTCGCAGAAAAAGGGCCGCGCATTTTAACAGGCCTGACGCCTTCTGCCGCGACCGTCCGGAACTGTGGGCTGGCGCACGTATTTAAGGGGCGTCACGCTTGGTTATTCAGCCGATTGCAGTACTCTGGTGTCACTTGCCGGTTTTTTGGCTATACCTCAGGATGTGCACTACCTTTCACACGGATGTGGTTGATTAGACGTCGATTACGACGCGTTCAGGCGACGCGTTCAGGCGACGCGATTCGCCATCATTCTTGTGGTAATTGGGGGAGGTTGCTTGTCCACGCTCGTCGAACCCTTGCGGTTGGTCCTGCTGGCGGAAACGCCGGACTGGGCCGAATTGTTGCGCGAGCAGCTGAGCGCCCTGGGCAGCCCATCCCCGCTGATTACCGCACCGTCCTGGGAAGCGGCCAGCAACCTGTTCGATGATCATGCCAGCGGTCTGCTGCTGAGCACCCCGGCTCGCCTTCCCGAACCCCAGCAGTGCCCCTTGCCCATCGTCCTGCTGCTCGACGAGGAGCCGGTCGAAGAGCCCGTCGGCGTCAGCGACTGGCTGGTGCGCGGCAGCCTCAACCTCGACATACTGCGCCGCTGCCTGCGCTACGTGCGCGAACAGGGCAATCTCAAGCACACCCTGCAGCGCCTGGCCGAGCAGGACCCCTTGACCGGCATCGCCAATCGCCAGGGTTTCCAAACCCTGCTCGCCGCTCGCCTGGCCGAGTGCGGCGGCCGTGGCCTGGTGCTTGGCCACCTCGATCTAGACAACTTCCGCCACGCCAACGATGCCCTCGGCTATCAGGCTGGAGATCGCCTGATTCTGCAGGTGGTGGCGCGACTCAAGGGGCTGCTGCAGCCCTGCGATCAGATCGCGCGCCTGGGTAGCGACGAATTTGCCCTGTTGCTCGATGCACGCCGCGATCCGCAGCGCGTGGAGCGCCTGGCCGAGCGCGTTACCGAGGTGTTGGGTGAGCCTTACTGGGTGGACGGTGAGAGTCTGCTGATCGGTTGCAGCCTGGGCCTGGCCCATGCGCGTGCCGGCGAAGGCGCTGACCCGCTGTTGTGGCACGCGCATATCGCCATGCAACAGGCCAAGAGCCAGCAGGGCTGCGTGTTTCACGTCTACGACGAGCGCCTGAACCGCAGCGCGCGCAGCCAGGCCGATCTCGAAGGCGAGCTGCGCCGCGCTCTACGTCGTGACGAACTGGAGCTGCACTACCAGCCCCGGCTGTGCCTGAAGAGCGGACGTATCGTTGGCCTGGAGGCACTGGTGCGCTGGCAGCACGACGAGCGCGGGTTGCTGTCGCCCAATGAATTCGTGCCGCTGGCCGAGGAAACCGGGCTGATCGTGCCGCTCGGCTACTGGGTCATCTCCCGTGCCTTGCGCGACATGCAGTGGTTGCGCGGGCGCGGTCTGCCGGCGCTGCACATGGCGGTCAATCTGTCGTTCCGCCAGTTTCAGGACAGCCAGTTGCTGCCGACCCTCAGTCGCCTGATCGAAGAGCGCGGGGTCGATGCGCAGTGGCTGGAGTTCGAGCTGACCGAAACCGCGGTGATGCGCCGCAGCGATCAGGTGCAGCAGACCATGCTGGCCCTGGGGCGACTCGGCGTGCGTTTCTCGCTGGACGACTTCGGTACCGGCTTTTCATCCTTCGTTCATCTCAACAGCCTGCCGATCACTCTGCTGAAGATCGACCGCAGTTTCGTCGGCGGCATGGGCGAGCGCGCCGAGAATCGCCAACTGGTGCGGGCGATGATCAATCTGGCGCACAACCTCAATCTCGAGGTGGTGGCCGAAGGGGTGGAGAACATCGAGCAGCTCGACATGCTGCGCCAGTATGGCTGCGATCAGGTACAGGGTTACCTGATCAGCAAGGCCATACCTCTGGCGGAGCTGGCACGCTTTCTGGTGTTCGGCCTGCGCCAGCCGCTGCTCGCCGGGTCGTAACCCGTAGCCCGGATGCAATCCGAGGCCGTGTGCCGGGCATTCCCCGGATTGCATCCGGGCTACGACAGACAGACCTCGCCCTCTATCCTGTTCGGCCGCTGCAGGCGCGCGGTCTTCCACTGGAAGCCCAGTACCAGACCGCTTGCCGTGACTGCCAGACCGGCAGCCAGGCCCCACCATACGCCCTGCGCGCCCCAGCCAAGGACGAAGGCCAGCAGCCAGGCCAGCGGCGCGCCCACGCACCAGTAACCGGTCAGACCGATCACTAGGGTGGTGCGCCCGTCGTTCAGTCCGCGGATCGCGCCCATGGCGATGCTCTGCAAGCCATCGAACAGCTCGAACCAGGCGGCAATCGCCAGCAGACTGACCGCGAGGGTGACGATATCGGCGAACGCCGGGTCGTGACGGTCAAGGAACAGGCCGATGATCCACTCCGGCAGCAGCCAGAACAGCAGGGCGAACAGCAGCATCAACGCCGCCCCCAGGGCCATGCCCAGATGGCCGCTGAGGCGCGACAGGTGCAGGTGCCTGGCGCCGTAATGCAGGCCGACGCGGAACGTCACTGCATAGGACAGCCCTTGCGGCACGATGAACGCCAGCGCCACTGTCTGCATGGCGATCTGATGCGCCGCCAGCTGCACGCTGCCCAGCGCGCCCATGCACAGGGTGGCGAAGGTGAACAGCCCTTGCTCGGCGGCGTAGGTACCGCCAATGGGCAGGCCCAGGCTCAGCAGGGCGCGCATTTCCGCCCGTTGTGGGCGGCCCAGACCGCCCCGCAGTTTGTAGCGGTGATAGGTCGGCGAGAGCAGGATGTACAGCGCCAATGCCAGTGCCATGGCGCTGCTGACCAGCGCAGTGGTCATGCCGATGCCGCTCAGGCCCAGGCTGGGCAGGCCGAACCAGCCCTTGATCAGCGCATAGTTGATGACGAAGTTGGCGACGGTACCGACGATGCTGATGGCCATCACCGGGCCGGGATGACCAATGGCACTGGTGAAGCCGCGCAGCGCCATGAAGCACAGGTAGCCAGGCAGCGCCAGCGACAGCGGGCGCAGGAAATCCATGGCCTGGCTGGCCGCGCTCGGGTCCTGACCCAGATGCGGCAGCAGCGGGCCCAGGCTGTTCAGGCACAGCGCGCTGACGATGCCCAACAGCATGGCCAGCCACAGGCCGTTCTGGATCAGGCGCGTGATGCCCGGCGGATCGCCCGCGCCATGGCGAATGGCGACCAGGCTGCCCACTGCGGCGATCACCCCGGTGCAGAAGATCGAGAAGATGAAATAGCAGGTGGCGCCCAGCGCGCCACCTGCCAACTGCTGAGGGCCGAGCATGGCCATCATCAGGGTGTCGGTGAAAATCATCAGCGCGTGGGCCAGCTGTGCGGAGATCAGCGGGCCGGCCAGGCGCAGCAGCGCACCCAGTTCGTGACCAAGGGACTTCTTCATGATGAGTAAAACTTCGGCAGGATAAGCATCCCCAGGCTGTCGGGGGATGAGCAATGACCGCTATTCTGTGGTCCTTGTCGATTGCTCACAAAAGGAAAATAGCCATGTCAGGCATGATTAAAACTCATGGTTCGATGCAGTGACGCGTCGTCTGCCTCCGCTGTACGCCCTGCGCGCCTTCGAGGCCGCAGCGCGGCATGCCTCCTTCACCCGCGCCGCCGAAGAGCTGGCGATCACCCAGAGCGCGGTGAGTCGGCATATCCGCACGCTTGAGGACTACTTCGCCTGCCGCCTGTTCGAGCGCCGCGGCCGCAGCCTGCAACTGACCGATCCGGCCCGTGCCCTGCTACCGGGGCTGAGTGAGGGCTTCGATGCGCTGGAGCGTGCCAGCGCTACCCTGCGCGTCGACGACGCGGTGCTGCGTCTGAAGGCGCCATCGACCCTGACCATGCGCTGGCTGCTGGCGCGCCTGTCGCACTTTCGCCTGGCCAACCCGGACAGCGAAGTGCAGCTCACCAGCGCCTGGATGGATGTGGACAAGGTCGACTTTCGCCATGAGCCCTTCGATTGCGCCGTGCTGCTGTCCGATGGCCAGTTTCCAGATGAGTGGGAGAGCGTGCTGCTATTCGAGGAGTGGCTGATTCCGGTGTGCGCTGCCGCCGACTCTGAGGCCGGCCCCTGGTCACTGGCGCGGCTGCGGGCGGCGGAGCAGTTGCACCCGACGCCGGATCGCCGCGACTGGCGGCGCTGGTTGCAGGCTACAGGCCTGATCGAACAGGTGCCGCTGAAGACCGGTCAGCTCTTTGACATGCTCGAATTGGGCATCGTTGCGGCGGCGCGCGGCTATGGCGTGTCCATCGGCGACCTGCTGATGGTGGCCGAGGACGTGAACGCCGGTCGGCTCGGTGTGCCCTGGCCGACGGCGGTATTCAGCGGCGAAAGCTACTATTTGGTGTGGCCGCGTGGCCATCGCGCGCAGGCACGTCTGCGTCGACTGCGCGATTACCTGCTGGAAGAGGTGGCGGAGATGCGTCTGCCTGATGTGCAGAGAGCCCTCTAGAACGGGACTTTTAGGCATTTTGACAAAATATGATGGCCATTCGGCATCTGCTTATTGACCAACTTCAACTGTCAAGTATCCTTGCGCACTACGACTAAAGTCGTACGACAACATCGTCCTTTGTCTCATTCCCGTCGCCCCGCCGTTGTGGCATCACGCCCAGAGAGCCCTGCATGAACCCTTCTCGCTCCCGCATTGCCCTGCAGTTGGCCGTCGCCCTGGCGCTGATACTGGTGTTACTAATCAGTATCAGCACACTGTTCGCCCTGCGCTCGCTGAACAACGCCAACCTGGTGACCCGCGCCGAGCATCTGGGCAGTGAGGCGCGCCTGTTGGCCGATCAGCTGGCCACCTTTCATGGCAGTCTGCGTGACAGCACGCAGCGCCTGGCCGGGCTCTTCGAGCAGCGCTTCAGCAGTGGTTTGCAGGTGCGCAACGACGAGCGTGTCACGGTCGGTAGTCTGCAGACCCCGGCCCTGTATCTGGGCGCGACCCGGCTCAACAATGACTTCAGCGAGGTCGACGACTTCACCCGCATGACCGCAGGCGTTGCCACGGTGTTCGTCCGCGACGGTGAAGAGTTCGTGCGCATCACCACTTCGCTGACCAAGCAGGATGGTAGCCGTGCGCTTGGCACCGTGCTAGATCATCAGCATCCGGCCTATCAGCGACTGCTGGCGGGGCAGAGCTATGTCGGCCGTGCGCTGCTGTTCGATCGCTACTACATGACTCAGTACACCCCGGTGCGCGATGCCGGCGGGCGGGTGATCGCGGTGCTGTTCGTCGGTTTCGATTACACCGATGCGCAGAACCTGCAAATGCGCAACCTCACCGATTTCCGTATTGGTAGCACCGGGTCGCTGGCGCTGCTCGACGAGCAGGGCAAGTGGCTGGTGCCGCCGGCCGGTGCAGTGGCGATGAGCAGTCTGCCCGAATCGCTGAGCACGCTGGTCGCCAATAGCGGCAAAGGCGGCTTCTGGAGCGATGGCCGGGACGAGTTCTACAGCGTTGCCATGCCCTTCTCTGGCGGCCCATGGATGGTGCTGGCGAGCATGCCGCGCGAGGAAATTCAGGCCGTTACCTGGCGTGTCGGTACCCAGCTGGCCATTGGTAGCGCACTGACGCTGCTGCTGGCGGTCATTGCCGTGGTCTGGCTGCTGCGCCGCAAACTGCGCCCGCTGGGCGATCTGGTACAGCAGGCGCAGGCACTCGGTGCCGGTGATCTCGGCGCGCGTATGGCGCAATCGAGCGATGACGAAATTGGCGAGCTGGCGCGCAGCTTCAACCGCATGGGCGAAGCGCTGGCGAGCATGGTGGCGGGCATTCGCAGCGCTGCACAGGATGTCAGTGCGCGCTCGCAGGCAATGTCCACGCTGTCGCGCGACGCCTATCAGGGGATCGATCAGCAATCCGGCGAGATCAGCAGCATGGCCGGCGCGGTGGAGGAATTCAGCGCCACCTCGCAGAACATCGCCGACAACATGCGCAGCACCGAGCGTCTGGCCAGTGATAACGCCCAGCAGACCCGCATCGGGCGCACCTCGATGGATCAAGCCTCCGAAGCGCTGGTGCAGATCGCCGAAGCCCTTGAGCAGACCTCCAAGGTGATCAATGGCCTGGGCCAGCGCTCCCAGGAGATCGGCGGTATCGTCAGCGTCATCACCGCGATCGCCGACCAGACCAACCTGCTGGCGCTAAACGCTGCCATCGAAGCAGCGAGGGCCGGCGAGCAGGGCCGCGGTTTTGCCGTTGTCGCCGACGAGGTGCGCAACCTGGCCGGCCGTACCCGCGAGGCGACCAACGAGATTTCCACGATGATCGGCAGCATCCAGAGCGAGACCAGCAGCGCCATCGCCACCATGGAGCACGGCCGACAGCTGATGCAGGATGGCCTGGAACGTAACGCCAAGGTGGCTGCGGCACTGGCGCAGATCAGTGAGCAGAGCGCCGAGGCCGGAGAGCAGTTCGCCGCCATCACCACCGCTACCAGCGAGCAGAGCAGCACCGCGACAGTGCTCAGTTCCAACCTGCAGAGCATCGCCCAGGCCAATGGCGAGCAGCGTGAAGTGGTGGCCAACTTGGCCGATACCGCACGCGAGCTGGATCGCCTTGCCGCTCAGTTGCGTCAGGAAGTCGAGCGCTTCCGCTGATTCATCCTGCGGCGGGGCGATACTGTAGCGCTTCGGCCAGATGTTCTCGGCTGATCTGCTGCTGCTCCGCCAGGTCTGCCAGCGTGCGCGCCACCTTGAGCACCCGGTGCGCGGCACGTAGCGACAGGCCGAGCCGTTCGCAGGCGCTTTCCAGCCACTGACGATCCGCGCCGCTCAGTGCGCAGTGCTGACGCAGGCCGGGCAAGTCGAGAAAGGCATTGGCCACCCCTTGGCGTTGCAGTTGTCGCTCACGAGCCCGTGCGACCTTCGCTGCTGCCTGTGCCGTGCTTTCGCCATCTTGCGCTGGGGCGTTCAACATCGTCGTTTCGCGGGCGACCGTCAGGTGCAGGTCGATGCGATCCAGCAGTGGCCCGGACAGCTTGGCGCGGTAGCGCTGGATCTGCTCCGGTGTGCAACGACAGCGGTTGCTCGGGTCGCCCAGATAGCCGCAAGGGCAGGGGTTCATGGCGGCCACGAGCTGAAAGCGCGCGGGAAAACGCACCTTGTCCCGCGCCCGGGCAATGACGATATGGCCGCTTTCCAGCGGTTCGCGCAGCACTTCCAGTACTTTTCTATCGAATTCCGGCAGCTCATCGAGGAACAGGATGCCCATATGGGCCAAGGTTATTTCGCCAGGCTGCGGGCGACTGCCGCCTCCCACCAATGCTGGCCCGGAGGCGCTGTGGTGCGGTGTGCGAAAGGGTCGCTGCGGCCAGTGCTGCAGCGGCAGATGGCTGGCTACCGAATGGATGGCGGCGACCTGCAGCGCCTCGCTCTCGTCCAGCGGCGGCAGCAAGCCGGGCAGGCGGCTGGCCAGCAGCGTCTTGCCGGTACCGGGTGGGCCGCTGAGCAACAGGTTGTGCGATCCAGCGGCGGCCACCAGCAACGCCCGCTTGGCGGCCAACTGGCCCTGCACTTCGGCCAGATCCGGGTAGGGCAGGCTCTGCCTGAGCAGGCCCTGCGCTGCATAGGGTTCGAGAGGTGCACTGCCGTTGAGGTGCGCGGCGATCTGCAGCAGATGTTCCACGGCGATTACCTTCAGCCCCGATGCCAGGCTGGCTTCTTCGGCATTGGCCTGCGGCACCAAGAGGGTGCGTCCGGCTGCGCGCGCGGCCAGGGCGGCCGGCAATACGCCCTGCACGGGACGCACCGCGCCGGACAGCGCCAGTTCGCCCAGGCATTCGCATTCATCCAGGGATTGAGCCGGTACCTGGCCGCTGGCTGCGAGAATCCCCAGGGCGATGGCGAGATCGAAGCGGCCGCCGTCTTTCGGCAAATCGGCAGGCGCGAGGTTCAAAGTGATGCGTTTGCTGGGGAATTCGAAGGCGGCATTGAGGATGGCGCTGCGTACGCGATCCTTGCTCTCCTTGACTGCGGTTTCCGGTAGTCCTACCAGAGTCAGAGACGGAAGGCCGTTAGCCAGGTGCGCCTCTACGGTGACGGCCGGTGCTTCGACGCCGACCTGGGCACGGCTGTGAACGATGGCCAGGGACATGATCACTCCTTGATCAAGTGGGGTGCAGTGCCTGTAGGAGCGGCTTCCGCCGCGAAGCCTGTTCGCGGCTGAAGCCGCTCCTACAACATAACCTTAGTCTGCGGCAGTGAGCTTGGCTTCCAGTTCGGCGACCTTGGCTTCCAGCGCCTCCAGGCGGGCGCGGGTGCGGGCCAGTACCACCATCTGACTGTCGAACTCTTCCCGGCTGACCAGCTCGAGTTTGCTGAAACCACTTTGTAGCAAGGCTTTGAACTGGGCTTCCAGCTCGGCACGTGGCAGCGGGCTGTCGCCGCTGAACAGGCGTGAGGCGTGGCTACTGAGGGTATCGAGCAAGGCTTTCGGCGGTAGCATGATCAGGTTCCGTAAACAGACGGTCGGCAGTGTAGCACGCAGGTTGGTGGGGGGCGGCTGAGCGGCGGCTGCACGATTTTTGAGCACTCCAGAATGCATCGATGCACCAATTTCGTGCGCCGTGCTCGGCGTGAATGATCGGTCACTGTAGCTGGAAGCTAGTAAAGGCCTGAAAGATGGCGCTTTTACATGAGCTGGCAAGCTTTCTGCTTAGACCCCAGCGACGCATGCACCGATGCAGTTCTGGTGCTGCAGGCGAAGCGGGGGAGTGTTTCGTCGGGAGCGGTTGGTGGGCATCGACCACGCCAGGCTGGAGCGGTCGGTGCATTACAAAAGCCAGACACTGCGCTTAGACTTGAGCCGGGTTCGCAATTCCTGGGGCAAGTCCACCTTACACGGGAGAAAGTTTCATGAAGCTAGTCACTGCCATCATCAAGCCGTTCAAGCTGGACGACGTGCGCGAGTCGCTGTCGGAGATCGGCGTGCAGGGCATCACTGTCACCGAGGTCAAGGGCTTCGGCCGTCAGAAAGGCCATACCGAGCTGTATCGCGGTGCCGAGTATGTGGTCGACTTCCTGCCCAAGGTGAAGATCGACGTGGCCATCGCTGACGATCAGCTCGATCGCGTGATCGAGGCCATCACCAAGGCTGCCAACACCGGCAAGATCGGCGACGGCAAAATTTTCGTAGTCAACCTGGAACAGGCGATTCGTATCCGTACCGGCGAAACCGATACCGACGCGATCTAACAAGCCTCCGAACCCCACGCCCCAGGAGTAAACCCATGACTCTGCGAACTTTCGCAGGGCTAGGAGCCCTTTTGTCCTCGAATTCTGGCCTTGCGCTGTTTTCGAGGGCCAAAGCCGGAGCTGGCGATACCCTCGTCGCTCTGCTGTGCCAGACCCTCTCAAGGTCTCGCGCTTGGCCTAGTGATGGGAATGCCTGGTCGCCTCACGGCGCAGGGGTTCCGGTGATCCAGAACGAGCGTGGCAACGACCTGTAAAGCATGCGGAACGCGTCCGGCGCCAACCCGGACGTTTCAACCGAACAGCGCACAACAAAAGCGCCGGCAAGAGGTGAAAAATGGATAACACAGCATTGACTGCATTGCAGTACGGCTTCGATACCTTCTACTTTCTGATCTGTGGTGCCCTGGTGATGTGGATGGCAGCGGGTTTTGCCATGCTCGAATCCGGCCTGGTGCGTGCCAAGAACACTACCGAGATCCTGACCAAGAACGTGGCGCTCTATGCTGTGGCCAGCGTCATGTACCTGGTGATCGGTTACCACATCATGTACTCCAGCCCGGAAGGCGGCATCCTGCCGAGCCTGGGCTTCTTGATCGGTGACGAAAACAGCGTCGAGTCGGTACTTGCCGGTGGTGACGACGCGCCTTACTACTCGGCCCGTTCGGACTTCTTCTTCCAGGTGGTGTTCGCCGCGACCTGCATGTCGATCGTTTCCGGTGCTGTTGCCGAGCGCATGAAGCTGTGGGCCTTCCTGGCTTTCGCCGTGGTCATGACCGGCTTCATCTACCCGGTTCAGGGTTTCTGGAAATGGGGCTCGGGCTTCCTCAATGAAGCTGGCTTCCTCGACTTCGCCGGTTCGGGCGTGGTGCACATGGCCGGTGCTGCTGCTGCCCTGGCTGGCGTACTGCTGCTCGGTGCACGCAAGGGCAAGTACGGTTCGAACGGTCAGGTCAATGCCATCCCCGGTTGCAACCTGCCGCTGGCTACCCTCGGTACCTTCATCCTGTGGATGGGCTGGTTCGGTTTCAACGGCGGCTCGCAGCTGAAGATGAGTACCATCGAAGACGCCAACGCCGTCGCTCAGGTGTTCGTCAACACCAACATGGCGGCAGCCGGTGGTCTGATTGCCGCGCTGATCGTTGCTCGCATCCTGTTCGGCAAGGCTGACCTGACCATGGCGCTCAACGGAGCCCTGGCCGGCCTGGTGGCCATCACTGCCGAACCGCTGACCCCGAGCGGCCTGCAGGCAACCCTGATCGGTGGCGTCGGCGGTGTACTGGTGGTGTTCTCGATCCTCGGTCTGGACAAGGTCAAGATCGACGACCCGGTCGGTGCCATCTCGGTGCACGGCGTGGTTGGCATCTGGGGTCTGCTGGCTGTCTGCCTGACCAACAGCGATGCTTCGCTGGGGGCTCAGCTGCTGGGTATCGCCAGCATCTTCGCCTGGGTATTCATCGCCAGCCTGATCGTCTGGAGCATCATCAAGGCGGTGATCGGTCTGCGCGTCAGCGAAGAAGAAGAATATGAAGGTGTGGATATCGCTGAGTGCGGTATGGAGGCCTACCCGGAATTCACCAACAAGTGATCCTCCGGTAAATCGCAAAGGGCGCCTTCGGGCGCCCTTTGTTTTTTCTGGCAGCACGCTAGAATGCGCGCGCTGGAGCCATCGAGAGTGAGATCGGTATGTGGCAGCAACGCATCATCAGCCTGCGTCCGCGTGAGCGCGGGTTTCATCTGGTGACCGAAGAAGTGCTGGCAGTATTGCCGGAACTGGCGCAGGTACGTGTTGGTCTGTTGCATCTGTGGCTGCAGCACACCTCGGCCTCGCTGACGGTCAACGAGAACGCCGATCCCGCGGTACGCCGCGATTTCGAGCGCTTCTTCAACCGTCTGGTGCCGCAGGGTGAGGCGGGCTACGAGCACGATTACGAAGGGCCGGATGATTTGCCGGCGCATTTCAAGGGCAGTCTGCTGGGCTTTCAGCTACAGCTGCCGATACAGCAGGGACGGCTGGCGCTCGGGACGTGGCAAGGGATCTACCTCGGTGAGCATCGCGATCATGGTGGTGCTCGGCGAGTGGTGGCGACCTTGCATGGTGAGGCTATTTGAATTTTTTCCGGTCGAGCGGTGCACATCGCACGACTGGGCTATAACTAACCTGCTTTTCGCAAGTCATGAGGTTGAACATGAGCGACGAAGACCTGGAACAAGACGATCTGGAAGGGGCTGACGAGGACGATGGCGAGGGCCTGGCTGCTGCCGATGACGGCGACAGTGGCGACGACGAAGGCAGCGGCGAGGTCGTAGCCAGCGGCAAGAAGAGCAAGGCCAAAGCCGTTGAAGTCGATGAGCTGCCCAGCATCGAAGCCAAGCAGAAGGAGCGGGATGCCCTGGCCAAGGCCATGGAAGAGTTTCTCTCCCAGGGTGGCAAGGTGCAGGAGGTGGAGCCCAACGTGGTCGCCGACCCACCCAAGAAGCCCGACAGCAAATACGGCAGCCGCCCCATCTGAGGGCGGCTCGCTGCAAGGAACCCGTCCATGTGGCGGGTTTTTTGTTGCCTGTCATTCCTGGCGGCAATCCGGGGCGGCGCAGTTCAATCGGCGCCTCGGCAATCTTGTAGGAGCCCGCTTGCGGGCGATCAGGGTAGCGGTGAGTGGATCGCCCGCAAGCGGGCTCCTACACGGGGATCGGTACTAGCGCAGCCAACTGGTGAGCAGCCCCGGCAGTTCGGCGAGACTGGCAATCTGCGCGTCCGGCGTCACGTTGCCCTCCCAGGCACGCCCTTGCGGGTTGAACCAGATCGCGCGCAGGCCGGCCGCCTGGGCGCCGGCAATGTCGTCGCTGGGATGATCGCCGATGTGCACGGCGCGTTCGGCGGCAATGCCGCCTGCGCGGCTGAGCGCTTCGCGGAAGGGTTTCGGGTCGGGCTTGCCGATGCCCAGTTCCTCGGCGCACAGGGCGAACTGGAAGTAATCTGACAGGCCCAGGCGGCGCACGTCGGCATTGCCGTTGGTGATCACGCCGAGCATGAAGCGCTCGGCCAACGCCTCCAGCGTCGGGTGCACCTCGGTGAACAGTTCGACCTGATGGCGGGCGCTGAGAAAGACCTGGAACCCCGCTTCGGCCAGCGTCTGCGCCTCGCTCTGTGGATAACCGGCGTCTTCCAGGGCGTGAAACAGAATGCGTCGGCGCAGTTCGCTGAGGCGGTGCTTGAGCATCGGCTCGGCTTCGAGCAGGCGGCTGCGCACGGTCCACAGGTGTTCGACCGGCACCGCGCCCAGACGCGGCGCATGCAGGGCCAGCCAATTGCGCAGGGCGGCTTCGGCATCCTGCATCACCGGGGTGACGTCCCACAGGGTGTCGTCGAGGTCGAAGGTGATCAGTTCAATGCTCATTCGGAACCGCCTTTGCGCTTGGCACGTGGATGGGCCTGGTCATAGACACTGGCCAGGTGCTGGAAGTCCAGGTGGGTATAGATCTGCGTAGTGGCGATATCGGCGTGGCCGAGTAACTCCTGTACCGCGCGCAGATCCTGCGAGGACTCGAGCATATGACTGGCGAAACTGTGACGCAGCATGTGCGGGTGCAGGTGCTGGCCCAGTTCGCGCACGCCGGCCTGGCGCACACGCAGCTGCACCGCGCGCGGCCCCAGGCGACGGCCCTGCTGGCTGATGAATACCGCGCCGTCGTTCGGGTTGGCCAGCTTGCGCAGGGGCAGCCATTGCTCCAGCGCCTGGCGCGCCAGGCTGCCGACCGGCAGTTCGCGCACCTTGTTGCCCTTGCCGCGTACGCGCACCAGGCCGGCGGGCAGGTCCAGGCCGTCGAGATCGAGCCCTACCAGTTCGGACAGGCGCAGCCCGGAGGAATAGAACAGCTCGAGCATGGCCTGATCCCGTCGGGCGATGAAATCGTCCTCCACCGCGCCGTCGAGCAGCTGCGCGCTGCGGTCGGCATCCAGCGTACGGGGCAGGCGGCGTTCGCGCTTCGGTGGGCTCAGGCCGGTGGCCGGATCGTGACGGCACAGGCCTTCACGCAACAGATATTGATAGAGGCCGCGGGTAGCCGAGAGCAGGCGCGCCAGGCTGCGGCTGGAGAGGCCTTGCTGGTGCAGGCGGGCAACCATGCGGCGCAGGTTGCGCGTATCCAGCCCGGCCCAGTCGTTCAGGCCCTCCGCTTCGCAGAAAGCCAGCAGCTTGCCGAGATCACGGCGATAGCCGTCGAGGGTATGCACTGACACCTGGCGCTCGCGACGCAGATGTTCGAGATAGGCATCGAGATGGGCTTCAAGTGTCACGTGCCGGGTTCCGAATGGGTCGATGGTGGATGAGCTGCGCGTCATCCACCCTACACGACCTAGCGTACCGAACGCAGCGGTGTGGCGAAGCTTGGCAGTACGCGGGCCAGGACTTCGGCGATATAGCCGAGGAACAGCGTGCCCAGCGAGCTCTTGTAGTGCTGCGGGTCGGCGCTGCCGATGGCGAGAACGCCATGCAGGCCCTGATGATTGAGGCTGACCACGGCAGCGGAACCGACTTGCGCCGCGTCTTCCTTGCCGAAGAGAAATTCCAGCTCGTGCGGGCGCAATACGCCGCAGATGGTCTTGCCGCCGCTGAGCAGGCCACCGACCTGCTGATGTGCTTCGGCCGAGCTGACCGAGCGACCGACCGGCAGCTTGTTGTCGCTGAACAGGATCAGGCCGACGAAGGGCACCTGAAACTCGTGGCGCAGGCTGTCTTCGACCACGCCGACCACTTCTTCCAGGCTGCCGGCATCGAGCAGATCGAGCACCAGGCGGCGCGTCTTGTCGAACAGGCGGTCGTTGTCGCGGGCTACGTCCATCAGTTGGCCAAGGCGGTGACGCATCTCGATGTTGCGTTCACGCAGCAGCTTGACCTGGCGTTCGACCAGCGACACGGCGTTGCCGGGTTGGTGCGGAATGCGCAGCTCGGGAATCAGCTCTTCATGGTCGATGAAGAACTCCGGGTGCAGGCGCAAATAGGCGGCGACCGTTTCCGAATCGAGCGGTTTGGGCGAATCCTGCTGGTCGGTCATAGGCGAACCTGTCCTTCATATACGCGGGCAGCGGGCCCGGTCATCATAACCGGCTGACCTTCGCCTGCCCATTCGATGGACAGTTTGCCGCCTGGCAGTTCCAGTTGCACGGGCGAATCCATCCATCCCTGGCGAATCGCTGCGACCGCTGCCGCGCAGGCGCCGGTGCCGCAGGCCAGGGTTTCGCCAGCGCCACGCTCCCACACACGCAGGCGTGCACGATTGCGATCCTGTATCTGCAGGAAGCCGACATTGACCCGCTGTGGGAAGCGCGGATGGTGTTCCAGCTTCGGCCCCAGTTCGTGCACGGGGGCGCTGTCGACGTTGTCGACGCGCAGTACCGCATGCGGGTTGCCCATCGACAGTGCGGCCAGCTCGACGCTCTGGCCCTCGACGTCGACGTGATAGCTCAGCGCGGCTTGCTCGGCCTGGAAGGGCACCTGTGCCGGTTCCAGGCGCGGCGCGCCCATGTTGACGCAGACCTGGCCGTCGTTCTGCACGCGCAGCTCGATGATGCCGCTCTTGGTCTCGACGCGGATGACCTTCTTGGTGGTCAGGCGCTTGTCCAGCACGAAGCGGGCGAAGCAGCGCGCGCCGTTACCGCACTGCTCCACTTCCGAACCGTCGGAGTTGAAGATGCGGTAGCGGAAGTCGACATCCGGATGGCTCGGCGGCTCGACGATCAGCAGTTGATCGAAACCGACGCCGACATGGCGGTCGCCCCATTGTTTGGCATGCTTGGGTTGCACGTGGGCGTGCTGACTGATCAGGTCGAGGACCATGAAGTCATTGCCCAGGCCGTGCATCTTGGTAAAGCGCAATAGCATGACGTCGCCCTCAGGCCGGCAGCAGGCTTTCGCCGGCATAGAGCTCTTGGACGGTCTCGCGACGACGCACTTCATAGGCCTGCTCGCCATCCACCAGCACCTCGGCGGCGCGGCCGCGGGTGTTGTAGTTGGAGCTCATGACGAAGCCATAGGCGCCGGCCGAACGCACAGCCAGCAGGTCGCCGTCTTCCAGCACCAGCTGACGATCCTTGGCCAGGAAGTCGCCGGTCTCGCAGATCGGCCCGACCAGGTCGTAGTGGCGCGCCTCGCCTGCACGCGGCTGCACCGGCGACACGTCCATCCACGCCTGATACAGGGCCGGGCGGATCAGGTCGTTCATCGCCGCATCGACGATGGCGAAGTCCTTGTGCTCGGTGTGCTTGAGGTATTCGACCTGGGTCAGCAGCACGCCGGCGTTGGCGACGATGAAACGGCCCGGCTCGAACACCAGTGACAGGTCGCGGCCTTGCAGGCGCTTGCGCACGGCGGCGATGTAGTCGCCGGCCAGCGGTGGTTGCTCGTCGCGGTATTGCACGCCAAGGCCGCCGCCCAGATCCAGATGCTTGATGGTGATGCCACGCGCGGCCAGCTTGTCGACCAGCAGCAGCAGGCGATCCAGCGCATCGAGGAAGGGTTCGAGGGTGGTCAGCTGCGAGCCGATATGGCAATCGACGCCGATCACTTCCAGGTTCGGCAGTTCGGCGGCACGGGCGTAGACCGCCTCGGCCTGCTCGATGTCGATGCCGAACTTGTTTTCCTTGAGGCCGGTGGAAATGTACGGGTGGGTGCCAGCGTCCACGTCCGGGTTGACCCGCAGCGAGACGGGCGCCTTGAGTCCCAGCTCGGCAGCGACCTTCTGCAGGCGCTCCAGCTCGACGCTGGACTCGACGTTGAAGCAGTGCACGCCGACTTCCAGCGCGCGGCGCATGTCGTCGCGGCTCTTGCCAACGCCGGAGAAGACGATGCGGCTCGGCTCGCCACCGGCGGCCAGCACGCGCTCCAGTTCACCGCTGGAAACGATGTCGAAGCCGGCGCCGAGGCGTGCCAGAACATTCAGCACGCCGATGTTGGAGTTGGCTTTGACCGCGAAGCAGACCAGGTGCGGCATGCCGGCCAGGGCATCGGCATAGGCGCGGTACTGCCCTTCGATATGGGCGCGGGAATAGACATAGGTGGGCGTGCCGAAGCGCTGGGCCAGCGCAGACAAGGCAACGCCTTCCGCGAACAGCTCACCGTCGCGGTAGTTGAAGGCTTCCATGGGGCAGCTCCTGTCAGAGTTCGAAACGGTCTCGGCTGTTGCCGGCGTTGTCGTCGCCCGGCAGGTACAGCGGGCCTTTCTGACCGCAGCCAGCCAGCAGGCAAACGGCGGCGAGGAGCGCGAGGGTCAGTCGCTTCATGGGGCAGTCCTTGAAAATAAGCGTGAATTGCGCCGGAGTATACCGACCCCCTGCCACCTTGCCTATGCGCCCGGCGCCCGCCTGGCGGGGCGCTGGCTCAATCGGCGCCTGCGTCTGGCGTGCACTTGGAGGGCATTCACGCCAGCTTGGGTTAGCATGCGGCGAGTAACGAGGAACCTCGATGGACAATCCCGCGATTTTGGCCGGCTCGGTCTCTGTGGCCTACCTGCAGGGCTTGATCGAACACCTGCAGCGCCAGGGGGTAGCGCCCGAGGCGTTGCTCGCCCATGCCCAACTCAGTCCTGAAGCTCTCAGCCAGCGTGACCAACGCATTGCCGCCAGCGCCTATCTGACGCTGCTGGGCGAGGGCGTGCGCCTGACTGGCGACCCCTGTCTGGGCTTGCATCTGGGGGAGTCGGTGCGGCCGGGTTATTACGGCGTGCTCGGTTACCTGATCATGAGCTGCGCGACCCTGGCCGACGCGCTGCACCGACAGGCGCGCTACGCCTCGCTGGTCGGCAACCTGGGCCTGGTCGTGCTCGACGACGAGCCCGCTCGGCCCGACAGCGAGCCGCTGGTTGCCCACAGCTGGCAGCCGTTGCTGGCGCAGCAGCAGCGCCAGCTGAGCGAGGAGACGCTGGCCGGCTGGGTCAGCTTCGGGCGCTGGATCAGCGGCCTGGATATCGCACCGACCGAGGTGCGCTTCCAGCATCCGGCGCCGGCCGATACTTCCGAGCACGCGCGGATCTTTCGTTGCCCGGTGCTGTTCGATCAGCCCGACAATTCCCTGATCTTTCCCAGGCGGTTGCTGGCGGCGCCGTTGAACCAGGCCGACGCGCAGGTGCGGGGCATGCTCGATGCCTACGCCGATCGCCTGCTGGCCGAGCTCAATCAGGGCAACAGCGTGCTCGATCGGGCGCGCCTGGAGCTGGCGCGTCAGTTGCCGGAGCAGGGGCCTGATCTGGAGGCCATCGCCGCTGCCCTGGCGCTGAGCCCAAGGACCTTGCAGCGGCGTTTGCGTGAGGGCGGGCTGTCGTTCAGTCAGCTGGTCGACGAAACCCGCCAGCAGCTGGTGCTGCACTACCTGCGTGACCCTGCACTTGAGCTGGCAGAAATCGCCTTTCTGGTCGGTTTCAGCGAGCCGGGTTCGCTGGCGCGAGCATTTCGTCGCTGGACGGGAACGAGTCCGGGCGAGTACCGTCGCCACCTTTGCGCCTAGGCCCGCTAACCTGGTCTTGCGTTTTCGCCTAATTTTTCTGCAGTCGCTGCATCTTGTGAGGACACCCCGATGAGCCTGAGCGAAGCCCGCTTTCATGATCTGGTCGATGCCACCCAGCAGGCGGTGGAGGATATCTTCGACGACAGCGGTCTGGACGTCGATCTGGAAAACAGCGCCGGTGTGCTCACGGTGCGTTTCGACAATGGCAGCCAGCTGATCTTCAGCCGTCAGGAGCCGATTCGCCAGCTGTGGCTGGCTGCGCGCTCCGGTGGTTTCCACTTCGACTACGACGAAGCCGACGGCCGCTGGATCTGCGATACCAGTGACGAACAGCTCGGTGAGATGCTGGTACGCATCACGCTCGAGCAGTCGGGCGCCGAGCTGGAGTTCGATGAACTCTGATCCCGCGCACAAGCCGCTGGATTCGCCGTGTCGGCGCCAGTGTTGCCTCGACGAGCATGAGCAGTGCCTCGGTTGTGGCCGCACCCTGCAGGAGATTCTCGACTGGGGCGCGGCCGACAACGAGCGGCGCCGCTTGATCTGTCAGGCCGCCGAGCAGCGCCTGTTGCAGCGCAAGCAGAGGCACTGACCACGCAGTCTTGTTTATTTGTCCGGCTGTGTTAGGGTCGACAGACATTCAGCTGAACCCCGCCTTCGGGCGGGGTTTTGCTTTTTTACGGCTTACGCAAGGAGTCCGCCCGGCATCATGAACAGCACACCGACCATCACCATTACCCGCCTCGATCTGCAGCGTCTGGAGCGCCTGCTCGACAGCCTGGACGAGTTTGGCCCTGGCGCCCAGGCGCTGCAGGCCGAGCTGGATCGTGCCGAAGTGGTGGGGCACGATGAGGTGCCTGCCGGTGTGGTGACCATGAACTCGCGCGTGCACTGCCGCGAGGAAAGCAGCGGCAAGGACTATCACCTGACCCTGGTCTACCCGCAGGATGCTGGTGGCGAAGGCAAGGTCAGCATTCTCGCGCCAGTCGGCAGCGCCTTGCTCGGTCTGTCCGTCGGTCAGCATATCGATTGGACGGCACCGGGCGGCAAGCAGCTCAAGCTGACGCTGCTGGCCGTCGAATACCAGCCGGAAGCGGCGGGCGAATACGACCGCTAGCAGGTTGTTGAAAAACGACCTCGGCTTCGGCCTCCTGCGTCGCTCTACCTCCTGCATCCATGCAGTCGTCGCCTGGGTTTCAACGGCCTGCCAGGCCTTGAGCGCGCAGAGCTGCGCCTTTTCACAGGACCCGGCTGTAGGGCAGGGGCAACCCGCCAGTGCGCCAATCGCGGCGCGGGGCCCACGGAAGGCGGCAGATCATTCATGTCGCGATGCTAGGCCTGCTGCAGCGCTGCGTTCAGGGCATTCTCCAGTTCGCTCTTGTAGCGCAGATAGTGCACGGTCTGCGCCTGTTGTCCGGCCAGCAGGGCGGACAGATCCAGGTCGGTGATGTAGCAGGGATAGCGCTCGCCGCCGGCGCGCTGGGAGAGGATGTGCTGCGCCACGGCGCGATACAGCTCGCGGCCATACTCCAGTTCGGAAAATTCACGATGGTTGCAGTACAGCGAGACATGGCGCTGGCGACCGTCGCCCGGCTCGACGATGGCCTGCACATCGTAGAACGGGTGGCTGACCTGTGCTTCTGGCACCGGCCTGCGCTCGAGGCGCTGCGCGCGTAGGGGCGCAGCCGGCAGCAGTTGGTAGTAGAGAATTTCCAGTGGGGGTTCGTGGTCGGCGCCATCGAGCGGCAGCATGGCATTGCGCCGATACAGCAGTGACTGCAGGAAGCGATGGATCGGCGTCAGCAGGCTCTGTTCATCGCGAAATGGCAGGCGCCGACGCCACAGCGCGTTGCGTTCATCGAGCAGGGTCAGTTCCGCTTCGCCGCTGGTTTCGTGCAGGCGATAGAACACCTGGATGCACTGCGGGCGACCCATGGGCAGGATCAGCGCCAGGTCGTCGCCATCGAGGGCATGGCGGTCCAGATGCAGAGGGCTGTAGAGCTCCTGCTCGGCGCCAAGATGCTCCAGCAGTGCCGGCAGATCGCCCAGGGCAGCGTGGCTGACCTGGCCGGGTGTCAGCTGCAACACGTGGTAGTGCTGGCGCACCTGCACCAGATAGCGCGACTGGCGACCTTCGGCGTAGGTGTCGAGCAGGTCGCGCAGCAGCTCGTCGACGCGTTCGGCAATCGGCTGGGCACGATTACGGCAGTAGCAGCGCACCTGCACCTGGGGGCGCGGGCCGCCGATCGGCAAGCTGTTGAGCAGATCGCGCAGACAGTCGAGCAGGGCGTCGGTGCCGTCATGGCGGCTGACCTGCAGTTCGTTCCAGCTGTTGAGCACCACTTGATCGAGGGTCAGTACCAGGTTCTCGCGCACCCCCGAATACCCCAGCGCATCGGTGCGCCCGGTGGTCATGTGCACGTTCATCTGGCTGTGCTGCTTGAGCGGGTCGACCCCGACATTGACCAGCAACAGCACCTGGCTGGGGATGCTGGCGCGCAGCAGGGCGGCTTCTTCGACGCTGGGCTGCGGCAAGGGGAAGCTCTGCTGCAGACTGCCGATCAGATTGGACAGTTCGAAATCGGTCAGGTCGCTGCTGCCCGGATGCAGCGACAGGCGCGTGCTGCTGTCGATCACGCCGTTGCGATGGCACCAGGCGAGCAGTTCGATCAGTTCGCGCGAACGCTTGAGAGGGGCGAAGTCGCTCCACTCCTGCGCGCCCAGGCTGCCGTTGAACAGCGCCCACTGGTATTCGCTGGGTGCCTCGGGGCTGGGGTGCTGGACCAGGGTCAGGGTGTCTTCGGCCAGGTCCGGGGCGATGCCGGGGTTGATGTACTCCACCTTGCCGGCCTTGCGCTCGAAGGCTGCATACAGGCGCCGGCCCAGCACGTTGAGGTCACGGTTGTTCAGCGAGCTGCCGGCCTCGGCAGTGCGGGCGAACTGTGAGAGAAAGCGGTAGCTGTAGGTCAGCTCGTTGACCAGTACGCGGCGCTCGGCAGCGACCTGGCGCACCTTCCACTGGCTGCGACTGTCGAGCACGTTGAGCTGGCGGCTCTGCCAGCCCCATTCAGCTGTCAGGCGCTCGAGCAGCAGGCGCTGCCAGCTCTTGGCGCGGCCGCGTGTCGGCGGGCGGCTGACCTTCTTGTTGACCTTCAGGTACAGGCAGCGGCGGATCAGCTCCAGCCTTTCCTGATCGCCGCGTGCGCTCAGATATTCTTCCAGGCGACGGTAGACGACGATGTAGGGGTCGAGCTCGTCGAGGTCCAGGCGGCCTTCGAACACCGCCCGCTTGAAGCGCAGCGCCAGGCATTCGACCTTGGGGTGCTCGCTGGCGTAGACCTCGGTGAGCAACAGTTTGAGTACCGACTTGTAGGGCGACTCGATGCCCTTGTACAGCTGCCACATGCCGGCGCCGATGAACTCTTCCGGTGGGATATGCGCCAGGTTGCCGAGGTCGAGTACGTCCTCGGCACGTACGAAGCGCTTGCTCAGCAGGGTGCGGCAGTAGTCGTGGTAGCGCGTTTCCTCGTAGACCGGCACCAGCCACCAGAGCGGCGTACGGCCGCCGAGCCAGATGGCCGTGCGGTAGAACTCGTCGAGCAGCAGATAATGCTGGGTGGTGCCGCAGTCGTCGGAGGTCAGTTGCGCCTCGCGCGCGCCTTGGGTGAAGCGCTGCGGGTCGACCAGAAAGACATGCACCTCGGCGCCCTGGGTGGCGGCCCAGCTTTCCAGCTGATCGCACTTCTTGCGCAGGTCCTGCAGTTCCTGTGCAGTGAGATTGGGCGAATGGCACAGCCACAGGTCCATATCGCTCTGTTCGGCCTGCGCCACGGTGCCCAGGCTACCCATCAGGAACAGACCATGCAGCGGTGCTGCGCCCTGACCACGGCGTGGTTTGTAGACGAAGGAACGGGTCAGGCGCTGGACTTCGGCGAGGCTGGCATCATCCGGCTCGAAACCGCTCAGGCCGGCCGGTGTACTGGCCGAGACGTAGCCAGGCAGCAGCGGATGATTGACGTGCAGCAGCAATGGCAACAGCTTGAGGACCAGTTGCTGGCGTGTGGACAGCGCCTCCATGGCCCGCTGCAGGCGGCCCTGATTGATCTGCAGAAAGCGCGCGCGCAGTTGCGCCAGCACCTTGCGGTCGATGCCGTCATCGATATCGGGGCGTATTTCCAGCGTGCGCGTCATGCTCGAACTCTACTGCAGATGTGGCAAGCCTATCAGCGGCGAGCTCGCCAGTGCAGTGCCTTTGACGCTATATCGCCCGCCGCGCCGCTCTCTGAAGAGCGGCCGGCTAATGCCGATCAGATAGTTACCAAAGCAGCCTTTCACAGGATCCCGCCCCGGGGCGAAGCGCCGGTGACAGAGCGGCATTAGCCGGCTGGCGGCTCGGATTGACAGCCTGTTAAGCGGAGGTGGCCTGACGGGCCGATAGAATGATCAGCAGCGCTTGCGCGTGCTCGGCGGCATCGATGCCCAGGCTGGTCAGGTAGCCGCCGTCGGCCTGGCTCACCAGGCCTTTTTCGTGAAGGCGGGTGATGGCGCCTTGCGCCTTGAATGAGGCGTTGTTGTGCACCTTCAGCCCCTCCTGATGATTGTCCAGGTTGTACAGGGCGAGGATTTCCAGCTCGTCGATCAGGTCAGCGGTGAATGACTTCATGGTGACTCCGTCTTGTTGTTATGGCGCTCTTGCAGTGTAGAGCCATGTATTGAGCTCTGCCCATCGCTGAGTGGCCAGCTGGCCAGAATTCGTGGGTAGGCCTCCTGGTCGGAGCTGGCATCGGCAATAGCAGTCTGCTTGCCAGTCCGGCCTGGGGGCTGGACCCATACGGGCTCAGCTTTCTTCCGGCAGCTCCGGCAGTGCGCGCAGGGCCTGCTCATACCAGGCGCCATCGAAGGGGCGATCCTCGCGCAGCATGGCATCGACTTCGTGAGCCAGGACCAGCGCCATCAGCTCGAGGATCTCCTCGCGCTCGTAACCGACCAGCGTCAGCTTGTTGTAAACCGCCTTGGCGGCAGCGGGCTCGCCGCTTTCCAGCTGGTTTTCGATAGCCTGAATCAGGGTGGCTTCGGCGAAATCTTCGTCTTCTTGCTCGTTGTCTTGGCTCATGGTTCCTCTCGTGTTCTGACGCTGGCTCAGTCGCAGGGGGTGCCGACGCCCTTCAGGCTGAGTTTGAAGAATTGCAGACGAAAGCCGGAGTTCGCGGCTCGATTGCAGAGGTTTTTATTGAAGGCGCGATATTCGGCGATGAAGATCGGCTTGCCCTGGCTGCGCATATGACTGTAACCGTCACATTCGTTGTAGCGATAGCAGCTTTCGTTGATGGCAAAGTCGAAGTGCTCGCCGAGCTCGGGCAGCAGTTCTACGGCATTCTTCAGGCCGATGCTCAGGTCGCGGTTGTGCGCCTCGCTGGCCAGCCAACGATTGAAGTCTATTTGTTCGGCTTCCGTCAGGCCCAGGCCATTGTCATTGCTGTAGCCGTCCACGTTGTCCGGGTCGACAGCGTCGCAGCCCTTGTCGACGGCCAGGTCCAGGCGCTTGGCGAGCAGTTGGCGTACATCGTCACGGCGATAGTCGAGCCAACGCTCGCCAGGCCAATCAGGCAATGCTTTGCCCAGGGCCGCCGTGGGGTAGGCCTGGGCGTCGCTGCGCCAATCTTCCCAGGTGCCCGCACTGAAATAGCAGATAACGATACGGCCACCCGCCTTGAGATTGGTGATGGTTTGTTTGGGCGTGTCGTACAGGTCGATGTCATAGACCAGGCGATCAGGCGTTTGCAGTTTGCCATCGAGCTGCATGTGCCAGGATGCATTGACGGGAATGGTGACCGGCGTCGCCGCCGTCAGTGACGGGGCGATAACGCTGAGCAGTGCAAGGAGTGTGCGCATGATGGTCCGGAGGCAGGGGGAGATTTAATTACCTTAGGCCAGGGGTGTTGCCGTAGCTAGGCGCAGGCTTTCTCAGCCTGCGGCGAAGTCCAGCAAGGCCTGGCCGGTCAGGCGATAGGTCGTCCACTCGCTCTGTGGGCGGGCGCCGAAGGATTCGTAGAAGTCGATGGCCGGGGTGTTCCAGTCCAGCACCGACCACTCGAAGCGACCACAGTCTCGTGCCACGGCCAGTTGCGCCAGATGGCGCAGCAGCGCCTTGCCGGCGCCCAGCCCGCGGGCCACGGGGCTGACATAGAGGTCTTCCAGGTACAGGCCGTGCTTGCCCAGCCAGGTGGAGTAGTTGAAGAAGTACACGGCATAGCCAATGGGCTGGCCGTCGGTTTCGCAGATCAGACCATGGGCAGTGCTGCCTTCGGCGAACAGGCTATCGCGGATGCCAGCGGTATCGGTCTTCACCTCGTGCTCGGCCTTTTCGTAGATGGCCAGTTCGGTGATGAAACGCAGGATCAGCTCGGCGTCGTCAGGGGTGGCGGGGCGGATGTGCAGTGACATGAATCTCTCCTGGCGCGGTAGACACTGCATGTACTGCCGCGTGGTTGGATGTGTGCGTGTTATCGATCAGCGATAGGTTCGTTCATGACGACCCTTGGCCCGGTCCGCTGACCGGCCGTTGAAAAACGCAGGTGGTTTTTCAGCAGCCGGTTAAAGGCGCAGGCCGAGGTTGACCATCAGCGCGGCGTTGCCCAGCAGCACCAGTTCGGCCGCCATGCCGTGGCTCTGCACGCCCAACGAAGGAATGATCGCAGGTGCCACGCCCAGGTGGTTGAGTGGGATCTTGTCGCGATACTCACCGCGATAACCATGTAACAGGCCGCCAGTCAGCTTGGCATAGAAAGGGTGGCGGTCACTTTCGAAACGTCGGCCCACATAGGCGTATTGCGAGCTTTGGTCGAATGAGTTGCGAAAGACCGCGCCACCCCACAGGTTGCCGGATGCATAACCGCGCTCCAGGCCAATCAGACGCTGGTGATTGTTGTGGTCAGGCTCGGGATTGTAATGCCGCGTGTAGACGCTGGTCTGTACTTGCCAGTAGTCGTGTTCGGTCGCGACTGCTGATGTTGCCAGCAGGCTCAGTAGCAGGATCGTCGGGAGTGTGTAACGCATGGTGACCTCCTGGTCGGATGGCCTGCCTTGGCAGGGGCGACGTGCCGCCGCCCCTTTGCGACCTCAGCGGCTGGCGAGAAGTTCGCGACCGCGCACCACGGCAGCGCGGACCTGGTTCGGCGCTGTGCCTCCGATATGGTCGCGTGCGCCGACCGAGCCTTCCAGGGTCAGCACGGCGAAGACGTCGTCACTGATCTGGTCGCTGAACTGACGCAGTTCGTCCAGGCTCATCTCGGCCAGGTCCTTGCCGGTCTGTACGCCGTACTTCACCGCGTGGCCGACGATTTCATGGCAGTCGCGGAAGGGCAGGCCCTTGCGCACCAGGTAGTCGGCCAGGTCAGTGGCGGTGGAGAAGCCGCGCAGCGCGGCTTCGCGCATGATCTCGCGCTTGGGTTTGATCGCCGGCACCATGTCGGCGAAGGCGCGCAGGCTGTCGCGCAGGGTGTCGGCGGCGTCGAACAGCGGTTCCTTGTCTTCCTGGTTGTCCTTGTTGTAAGCCAGTGGCTGGCCTTTCATCAGGGTCAGCAGGCCGGTCAGGGCGCCGAACACGCGGCCGGTCTTGCCACGCACCAGCTCGGGCACGTCCGGGTTCTTCTTCTGCGGCATGATCGAGCTGCCGGTGCAGAAACGATCCGGCAGGTCGATGAACTGGAACTGGGCGCTGGTCCACAGCACCAGTTCTTCGGAGAAGCGCGACAGGTGCATCATCGCCAGCGAAGCGGCTGCACAGAATTCGATGGCGAAGTCGCGATCCGATACGCCGTCCAGGGAGTTGCCGCCAACGGCATCGAAACCGAGCAATTGTGCAGTGATTTCACGCTGGATCGGGTAGGTGGTGCCGGCCAGCGCCGCCGAGCCCAGCGGCATGCGGTTGGTGCGCTTGCGGCAGTCGACCAGGCGCTCGTAATCGCGGCTGAGCATCTCGAACCAGGCCAGCAGGTGATGACCGAAGGTCACCGGCTGCGCAGTCTGCAGATGGGTGAAACCCGGCATGATGGTGTCCGCTTCTGCTTCGGCCAAGCCCAGCAGGCCCTGCTGCAGACGGTTGATCTCGGCCAGGATCAGGTCGATTTCGTCACGCAGCCACAGACGGATATCGGTGGCCACCTGGTCGTTGCGCGAACGACCAGTGTGCAGTTTCTTGCCAGTGACACCGATACGGTCGGTCAGGCGTGCCTCGATGTTCATATGCACGTCTTCCAGGTCGACGCGCCAGTCGAACTGGCCTGCTTCGATCTCGCCCTGGATCTGCTTGAGCCCATCAATGATGGCGTCCCGCTCGGCATCGGAGAGTACGCCGACCTTGGCCAGCATGCTGGCGTGGGCAATGGAGCCCATGATGTCGTGGCGATACAGGCGCTTGTCGAATTCGACCGAGGCGGTGAAACGGGCGACGAAGGCGTCGACTGGCTCGCTGAAGCGGCCGCCCCAAGATTGGTTGGTTTTTTCGCTGCTCATGATTTGGGCTCGGGATCGGGCAAGCCGCATCGGCGGCCAGCATGGCGGACAAAGTGCGTCGATAATAACAGGGTCCGCAGGGGTTTCGCCGGGCCACGTTCGCCGTTGGGCGTTCGATGGCGGTGTCGGCTGCTTCACAATTTTGTCCGGAAGGCGGCATTTCAGTGCTTTATTTTGTCCGGCTGGTGCCGCCTGGCTTGCCGGCTCACAAGGCGACAAGGAAACTGCGTCGATGCACACACAATCCTCTGCCAAGAAAAAATACAACGCCGCTATTGACGACTTCTTCGTCCCGGAGCTGTGCCAGCCAGAAGCGCTGCTGAGCATGGTGCTGCTTGCCGAGTTGCTGGTGCTGGTGCTGGTGCTCGCCGAGCCGATGACGCCGGTTTTCGACTGGGTACGCCTGGCCCTGACGTCACTGTTCGTGCAGTGGATCGTGCTGCTGTCGGCTGCCGTGCTGTGTCGATTGCGGCCCTTGCTGGCGCGCCTGCGGCCGGCGCTGGCTGGCGGCCTGTGCTGTGCGCTGGTGGTGGTGCTGACCCTGAGTTGTACGGCTGTGGCCGACTATTACGAGCTGGGCGGGCCGCTACCGCGCAATGGAGAAGTAAATCTTTATCTGCGTCATGCGTTGATCAGCCTGATCATGTCCGCACTGCTGCTACGCTATTTCTATCTGCAGAGCCAATGGCGTCGGCAGGAACAGGCCGAGCTGCGCGCGCGCATCGAATCGTTGCAGGCGCGGATTCGACCGCACTTTCTGTTCAATAGCCTCAACAGCATCGCCAGTCTGGTCACGCTCGATCCTTACAAGGCGGAGCAGGCGGTGCTGGACCTGTCAGATCTGTTTCGCGCCAGCCTGGCCAAACCTGGCACGCTGGTGCCGTGGAAGGAGGAACTGGAGCTGGCGAAACGATATCTGTCGATTGAGCACTATCGGCTCGGCGAGCGACTACAGTTGCAGTGGGAGGTAGAAGGTGTGCCGGAGGATCTGCCGATTCCCCAGCTGACCCTGCAGCCTCTGTTGGAGAATGCGCTGATCTATGGCATCGCGCCGCTTATCGAAGGTGGCCTGGTGCGGGTCGAAGCGGATTACCAGGAAGGTGTGTTCAGCTTGTGTGTCAGCAATCCGTATGAAGAGCGGGGCGAGCAGCACCCGTCACGGGGAACGCACCAAGCGCTGAGTAATATCGATGCGCGCCTGGCGGCACTTTTTGGGCCGCGCGCGAGTCTCAGCGTGGAGCGCCGTGACGGCCGTCATTACAGCTGTCTACGCTATCCTTGTGCGAGACTCACGCAGGAAGCCAGAGCAATATGAATGTCCTGATCGTCGATGACGAACCCCTTGCCCGCGAGCGCCTGAGCCGCATGGTCGGTGAGCTCGAGGGTTACCGGGTCCTGGAGCCCGCCGCGAGCAACGGCGAGGAAGCCCTGACCCTGATTGATAGCCTCAAGCCGGATGTGGTCCTGCTGGATATCCGCATGCCTGGCCTCGACGGCCTGCAGGTCGCTGCCAAATTGTGTGAGCGCGAAGCTCCGCCGGCTGTGATCTTTTGCACGGCCCATGATGAATTCGCCCTGGAAGCCTTCCAGGTCAGCGCGGTGGGCTATCTGGTCAAGCCTGTGCGCCCTGAGAGTCTGAGCGAAGCGCTGAAAAAGGCCGAGCGGCCCAATCGTGTGCAGCTGGCCGCCCTGACTCGTCCTGCAGCGGAGACTGGCGGAGGCCCGCGTACCCACATAAGCGCGCGCACTCGCAAGGGCATCGAGCTGATTCCACTGGATCACGTGGTCTACTTCATCGCCGACCACAAATACGTCACCCTGCGCCACGAAGGCGGCGAAGTCCTGCTGGATGAGCCGTTGAAGGCGCTGGAAGACGAGTTCGGTGACCGTTTCGTGCGCATTCACCGCAATGCGCTGGTGGCGCGCGAGCGTATTGAGCGCCTGCAGCGCACCCCGCTTGGACACTTTCAACTGTTCCTCAAAGGTCTGGACGGCGATTCGCTGGTGGTCAGCCGCCGCCATGTCGCTGGTGTACGTAAACTGATGCAGGCTCTATAGAGGGGCGCCGGCTGCGGCCTATGGCCGCCTCCTTCAGCCGGCGTCGGGCGAGCCTGTTATGATTCGCGGCAATCGGTTTACTGGAATTGCCCATGTCCCGCGAAATTCGCATCGCCACCCGTAAGAGCGCCCTGGCCCTGTGGCAGGCCGAACATGTCAAAGCCCGCCTGGAACAGGCTCATCCCGGCCTGAAGGTCAGTCTGGTGCCCATGGTGAGTCGCGGCGACAAACTGCTCGACGCGCCGCTGGCGAAGATTGGTGGCAAGGGCCTGTTCGTCAAGGAGCTGGAAACCGCACTGCTGGAAAACGAAGCCGACATTGCCGTGCACTCGATGAAGGACGTGCCGATGGATTTTCCCGAAGGACTGGGCCTGTACTGCATCTGCGAGCGTGAAGACCCGCGCGACGCCTTCGTCTCCAACACCTATGCCAGCCTCGATGCGCTGCCGCCCGGCAGCGTGGTCGGCACCTCCAGTTTGCGTCGTCAGGCCCAATTGTTGGCGCGTCGGCCTGACCTGAAAATCCAGTTCCTGCGTGGCAACGTCAATACCCGCCTGGCCAAGCTCGATGCCGGCGAGTACGACGCGATCATCCTCGCCGCTGCCGGCCTGATCCGCCTGGGCTTCGAGGAGCGCATCCGCAGCTCGATCAGCGCCGAGGACAGCCTGCCGGCTGGTGGCCAGGGCGCGGTGGGCATCGAGTGCCGCAGTACCGACAGCGACGTGCATGCCTTGCTGGTGCCGCTGCATCACCGTGAAACCGCGCTACGTGTCACCGCTGAGCGCGCGCTGAACAAGCATCTCAACGGCGGCTGCCAGGTGCCCATCGCCTGCTATGCCCTGCTCGAAGATGATCAGCTGTGGCTGCGCGGCCTGGTCGGCCAGCCTGACGGTGGCCTTTTGCTGCGCGCCGAAGATCGCGCCGCCAGTAGCGATGCCGAAGCCCTGGGTGTACGTGTTGCCGAGGCGCTCTTGGCGCAAGGGGCCGATGCCATTCTCCAGGCTGTATACGGTGAGGCCGGTCACCCTTGAGCACTTGGCGCCTGTTGCTGACCCGTCCTGCCGAGGACTGTGCGGCGCTGGCGCAGACCCTGGCCGCGCAGGGGATCGCAAGCCACTGCATGCCGCTGCTGGCTATCGAGACGCTGGACGAGACACCCGAGCAGCGCAGCACCTTTGCCGAGTTGCAGCGCTACTGCGCGGTGATCGTGGTCAGTAAGCCGGCAGCCCGGATTGGCCTGCAGCGCCTGGCACAACTTGGGGCCCCGACACCCGATCTACCTTGGTTCAGTGTCGGCGCCGCTACCGCTGCGGTACTCGCCGAGCAAGGCTTGTGCGTGCATTTTCCAGACTCGGGCGATGACAGCGAAGCGTTGCTCGCTCTGCCTGCGCTGCAGCAGGCCATCGCCGCGACATCTATGCCGCGCGTGCTGATCCTGCGTGGCGAGGGTGGCCGAGAATTACTCGCTGAGCGCTTGCGCGGCCAAGGCGTGACGGTCGACTATCTGCCACTGTATCGCCGTGTGCTGCCGCATTATGCGCCGGGCGAGCTGAGCCGACAGGTGCGAGCGGAACGCCTGAATGGCCTGGTTGTCAGCAGTGGGCAGGGTTTCGAGCATCTGCTGCAGCTAGCCGGCGATGACTGGCCTGCGTTGGCTCGGCTACCCTTGTTCGTACCCAGCCCGCGTGTCGCCGAGCAGGCTCACGTTGCGGGTGCACAGATCGTTGTGGACTGTCGCGGCGCCAGTGCCGCGGCCTTGCAGGCAGCTTTGGAGCAGTTTCCGGCTGCCGCCCTCTAAAAGGACGGATACGTGAGCGAAGCATCCACCCCGAACACGCCAGAAGAAAAACCGGCCAACGAAGCCGTGAAACCCACACCCACACCGCCACCGGTGAAGGCATCGCGCAGCGGTGGTAGCGGCCTTGCCGCGTTCGCCCTGCTGATTGGTCTGGCAGGTGCAGGTGCCGGCGGCTGGAGCCTCTGGCAATTGCATGAAATGCAGAGCCGGGACCAGCAGCAGGCCGAAGACCTGCAGCGTACCCGCGACGATAGCGCGAAGAAAGTGGACGAATTGGCTCAGCGCCTCGATTCGCGCCTGTCCGCCCTGCCCAGTGCGGCCGAGTTGGACGAGCGCCGTCGTCTGCTGGCTAACTTGCAGAACGATCAGCAGCGCATGAGTCAGCGCCTGGAAAGCGTGCTCGATGGCAGTCGCCAGGATTGGCGCCTGGATGAGGCTGAACACCTACTGCGATTGGCCACCTTGAGATTGTCCGCGCTGCAGGATGTCGCCAGCGCCGAAGCGCTGGTGCTGGCCGCCGATGAAATTCTCCGCGAGCAGGACGACCCTGCCGCCTTCGCTGCGCGCGAGCAGCTCAGCCATAGTCTCGAAGCCCTGCGTACCACGGCGCGCCCGGATCGTGTCGGTCTGTTCCTGCAGCTGGGTGCCCTGCGTGAGCAGGCGGCAACGCTCAATCCCCTGGCGCCGACCTTCGAAGGGCAGGGCGACGTACTCTCCGATCTGGCAGCCGAAGGCGACGGCAGTGCCTGGTGGAGCGAGTGGGTGAAGAAGCTTTCCGACTACTTCCGCATCGAGTTCGACGCCGATCGCAACGTGCGTCCGTTGCTGTCTGGGCAAAGCCTGTCGCAGGTTCGCCTGAGTCTGTCGCTGGCGTTGGAACAGGCGCAATGGGCTGCGCTGCATGGTCAGACCGGTGTGTACAAGCAGTCGCTGAAGCAGGCCGAGGAAATCCTCGACGCCCACTTCAACTTGGACAACCCGGACAGCCGTGCGCTGCGCCAGCGGTTCAGCGAGCTGGCCGACGCCAGTATCGAGGTCACGGTGCCGGACCTGAGCGAGTCGCTCGGTGCATTGCAGACCTACCTGCAACGCAAACAGGCGCAACGCCGGCAGGGGGCCGCTGCGGCCGAGGAGGCGCAATGAGACGCCTGATCTGGCTTCTGTTATTGCTGGCCGTCGCCGCCGGGCTGTATCTGCTCAGTTTGGCCATCGAGGCTGATCGCGGTTATGTGCTGTTCGCCTACAAGGGCTTTCGCTACCAGTCCGGCCTGTGGGCGTTCCTTGGCTTGCTGGTGGTCGTGGTGGTGCTGTACTACCTGATCAAGTGGATGTTGCGTTTGTTGCTCAGTTCGACGCGGCTGGCCAACCCCTGGTCGCGCCTGCATCGCAACCGCCGTGTGCGCCTGGCTTCCGAGCAGGGCATGCTCGATCTGGCCGAAGGTCGCTGGGCGCGGGCCCAGCGCCAGCTGACCCGTGCCGCCGAAGCCGACAGTCAGCCATTGATGTACTACCTTGGCGCTGCTCGGGCCGCCAGCAAGCTTGGCGATCACGAGCAGAGCGACGCATTGCTCGAACGCGCACTGAACAAGCAACCGCAGGCCGAATTGGCGATCGCTCTGACCCACGCCGAGCTGCAACGCAACCGTGGCGACAGTGATGCGGCGCTGCAAACCCTGCAGGTCATGCGTGAGCGTCACCCGGGGCACCATCTGGTGCTGCGTCAGCTGCAGCGCCTGTATCTGCAGCGCCAGGACTGGTCGGCGCTGCTCGGCTTGCTGCCCGAGTTGCGCAAGGAAAAGGCGTTGCCTGCAGCAGAACTCGATGAGTTGGAGCGCGAGACCTGGCGCGGTCGCCTGGCCGATGCCGGCCTGGCTGGTCAGGGCCATGGCGAAACCGCACTGCAGCCGCTGACGCAAGCCTGGCAGCAACTCTCCGCGCCGCTGCGTCAGGAGCCTGAGCTGATCGCCACCTATGTCGAGCAACTGCGTCGACTGGGGGCGCAGGAAGAAGCCGAAGAAGTTCTACGTAGCGCGCTCAAGCGCGGTTACGACAGCCGTCTGGCCCGTTTTTACGGTGTGCTGCGTGGCGCCGATCCAGCGCGTCAGCTGCAAACGGCCGAGCTCTGGCTCAAGCAGCATCCGCAGGACCCTGCCTTGTTGCTGAGCCTGGGCCGCCTGTGCCTGCAGAACCAGTTGTGGGGCAAGGCGCGTGATTATTTCGAGACCAGTCTGAAAATCGAGCGCCACCCGGAGACCTGCGCAGAGCTGGCGCGTCTGCTGGCGCAACTGGGCGAGTTGGAACGCAGCAATCAGCTGTTGCTGGAAAGTCTCGGCCTGCTGCATCAGGGCTTGCCGCCGCTGCCGCAACCGCAGGGCGTGACAGTCTGAGCGGATGCGGCCGATTGCCACAGCTGGCTCGCTGTGCGGACGGAGGGGCGTTCGGGCATGATGAATAGCCTGCTCTGATTCATGGGGCGCCTTGAAAGGCGCCCTCGCTTTCCTCTACCGTACTGCCCTCGATTTCCCTCCCGGAGCCACCATGCACTTGGCCAGCCCGCGTCCCCTGTTTTTCCTCGCATTCATCGGCTGCGTAATGCTGATGGCGGTTGCCCTTTATCTGGAACATGTCGTCGGGCTGGAACCCTGCCCGATGTGCGTGTTACAGCGTATCTGCGTGATTCTGTTCGGTGTGGTCTGCCTGATCGCAGCGATCCATGGCCCCGGTATTTTCGGCCGCCGCATCTACGCCGTGCTGGCCTTGCTGTTTGCCGGTGCTGGTGCCGCTACCGCCGGCCGGCAGATCTGGCTGCAGAGCGTGCCAGCCGACCAGCTCGAAGCTTGTCTGCCGGGTCTTGAGTACATGATCGAGGCTTTTCCTCTGCAGGAGATCGTCAGCAAGGTGTTCCGTGGTACGGCGGACTGTGCTGAGGTCAACTGGACGCTGTTCGGCATGAGCATCCCCGAATGGAGTCTGCTCGGTTTCATCGGCATGCTCGGGTTTTGCCTGTTCCAGCTGTTGCGTCGCAATTGAGAATGCGAATTGCATAAAGCCGCGCGGGTCGTGGCTTCGGGATTAAACGCTCGTATGAAACTTTCTCGCGGCGATGCCTTGATGGTGGGTGCCCACGAGCATAATCTGGCTCGCACGCACCGCCGGAAAAATGCCATTTTGCGGTTGCCTTCCCAAGGCCAAGCACCGATTGACAGAATAACGTCTCGGGAGCGGACGTATAACAGGCATTATCGATAAGGGAAGCGAGGTTCATCATGCTTGAGAGTTGCCGGAACGCACAGGAACGTTGGGGTGGGGTTCACCAGTTGATTGATCGTTGGCTGGGTGAGCGCCGCGAACTTGTGCTGGCTTACAGCGCCCTTACCAAGGCGCCGCAGGCGCCAGCCATCAACTGTGAGTCTCTGCAGGGGTTCTGCGAGTTGCTGGTGGACTACGTGTCTGCTGGTCACTTCGAGGTCTACGAGCAGCTGACCAACGAGGCCAAGGCCTTCAATGATCAGCGTGGTCTGGAACTGGCCAAGCAGATCTACCCGCGCATCGAAGCCATTACTGCGGTCGCGCTGGCCTTCAACGATCACTGCGACAACGGCGATTGCCGCGACAGCACGTCGCTGGTGGCAGAGCTCAATCATCTGGGGCAGTTGCTGCACGAGCGCTTCGAACTGGAAGACTGCCTGATCGAAGTGCTGCACAACGCGCATCAGGAACAGGCCGCCGAAGCGCTCTGAGCTCGTGCTGGCAATGGCCCGGAGCACTCCGGGCCGTCAGGTTGATGCCAGTCAGCTAAGTGTCGACGCATCAAGTTTGTAGGCGCGCGCCCGGCTGCGAATCAGCGCGGCGCGCAATTGAACGGACTTGAAAAGCTTCGCCCCGGGGCGGGGCTCCTACGCAGGGCTGCGTCTTGTCGGATCGGTATCAGGCCGGCAGGCTGGTCTTCAATCGGCCACGTCGAGCAAGCGTAGATCGAACACCAGTGGCGCATAGGGTGGTATCAGGTCACCCGCGCCTTCCTCCCCGTAAGCCTGATCCGATGGAATCACCAGGCGCCAGTGAGCGCCTTTGGGCATTTGCAGCAGCGCGCTGCGCCAGCCGCCGATCAGACTGTCCAGACGAAACCACTGCGGTGTGCTGCTCTCGTCGAAGACGCTGCCGTCCGCCAGTTCGCCTCGGTAGCTTACCTGCACGCGGCTGCGAGCAGTGGGTGTGGGACCGCTGCCAGGGCTGAGCTCGGTCACCAGCACGCCGTTGGCCAGTGCCTGCACGTTAGGGCGGCGACCTTGCTCGGCGAGAAAACGCTGCTGCGCCTCGATGGCCTTGCTGTGGCGCTGTGGTGAGGTTTCGATACGCGCTTCGTGCTCGTCGAGTAGTTGCTCGATCCGGCTGGCCTCGAGTCGCAGTGGCTTGTCCTCGTAGGCCTGGCGCAAGCCTTCGAGCAACTCGCTCAGCGGCAGATCTGGCACCTCGTCGTGCAGGCGCTCGCCAAGGCGCACGCCGAGACTGTAGGCCAGATCCTGCTGGTGCTGGTCGGCCTGCACGCCCAGGCTGCAACAGATAGCGAGGGCGGCTAGTACGGCGCGGCTCATGACGATGTCTCCCGATCAAGATGCTGCCGATTATGCCAGGCGAGCAGTGCCTTTGCTGTCATGGCTAAAAGGCCTATGGCGAGCCCTCGCGGCTGCGTCTAGTATGGTCGCGTTCACATCCGCCAGGAGGCGCGCCATGTCGGCCAAGAAGAAGTCCATCACTACCCCGCTGCACCTGCTGCACCAACTGTCTACCAGCCTGCTCGAGCACCTGGAAAATGCCTGCTCGCAAGCGCTTATCGACGCCGAGAAGCTGCTTGCCAAGCTGGAGAAACAGCGCGGCAAGGCTCAGGAAAAACTGCACAAGGCTCGTAGTAAACTGCAGGACGCCGCTGTTGCCGGCAAGGCCAAGGCGCAAGGCAAGGCCAAGGATGCAGTCGCCGAGCTGGAGGAGCTGCTCGATGCGCTCAAGGCTCGTCAGAGCGAAACCCGCACCTACATCGCCCAGCTCAAGCGTGACGCTCAGGAAAGCCTGAAGCTGGCGCAGGGTGTGGGTAAAGTGAAGGAGGCCGCCGGCAAGGCGCTGGATGTGCGTGAAGCCAAAGCCGCTGCTCCGGCCAGCAAACCGGTCGCGGCGAAGAAGCCCGCTGCTGCGAAAGCACCAGTGAAAAAAGCCCCGGCCAAACCGGCTGCGGCCAAGCCGGCGAGCAAGCCCGCTGCCAAGCCAGCGGCAAAGCCGGTAGCAGCCAGCAAGCCTGCGGCCAAGCCAGCCGCAGCCAAGCCCGCTGCGCCTAAAGCAGTCGCCAAACCCGCCGCGAAACCGGCAGCGAAGCCCGTTGTGGCGAAAGCGCCGGCCAAACCCGCCGCTGCCAGTAAGCCGGCCGCCAAGCCCGCTGCTGTGAAGAAGCCGGCCGCCGCCAAGGCGCCGGCGAAGAAGGCTCCGGCCAAGCCGGCAGCAGTCAAGCCAGCTGCCGCCCCGTCTGCTCCGGCCCCGGCCGCTCCAGCAGCACCCGCTGCGCCTACCGCGAGCAACAGCGCGCCGAGCGCTTCCTAAGGCGGATTGACGGCGTCGCGCAGCACCTGCAGCGCGGCGCTGTCGCCTCCGGCCAGGGGAACCAGCCAATCCCCTTCACCTGCCTCGCTTGGCCAGCCCTCGGCCAGTGCCTGCAAGCGTCCGAGCAGCACGCGCTCGGCCTGCAACTCCAGTTTCTTGATCTGTTCGCGCAAGGCTGCCCGCTCGGCATCCTGCTCTGCGGCCGCGCGCCAGTCGCGTCGTGTCTGGCGCAAGGGCGCGATCACCTCGCGCTGCCAGGGTCCGGCCACTTCCTGCAACGCTCGCAGGCGCTCATCCAGGCAGCGCACGCCACGCTGCTGCAGCCAGGCGCCGGTCAGCAGCAGGCACACGTCGCTGCCTGTTTCCTGCAACTCCAGGCAGGCCTGTTCCACGCCTGCTCTGGCGTAGAGTTCAAGAGCGAAATTCCACAGATCCTGCACGCGGCCTCCGGGGCGATTTGGTAGACTCCGCCGCCATTATGATCCGACTCCAGAACCTCACTCTACAGCGTGGCCCGCAGCGTCTTCTCGAAGGTGCCGAGCTGACCCTGCACGCCGGTCACAAGGCCGGCCTGATCGGTGCCAACGGCGCCGGCAAATCCAGCCTGTTCGCTCTGCTGCGGGGGGAACTGACACCGGACGCCGGCGATTGCCTGCTGCCCGGTGACTGGCGCATCGCCCATATGCGCCAGGAGGTCGACACCCTCGATCGCCTGGCGGTGGATTACGTGCTCGACGGCGACCACTACCTGCGCCGCGTGCAGGCCGAGCTGGCGGCTGCCGAGCAGAGCCACGACGGCGCTGCAATCGCCCGCCTGCACAGTGAGCTGGACAGCGCCAACGGCTACACCGCCGATGCCCGCGCGCGCAAGTTGCTGGCCGGTCTGGGCTTCGAGAACGCGCAGATGGATCGCCGCGTCGGCGACTTCTCCGGTGGCTGGCGCATGCGCCTGAACCTGGCCCAGGCGCTGATGTGTCCGTCCGACCTGTTGCTGCTCGACGAACCGACCAACCACCTGGACCTGGATGCCATTCTCTGGCTGGAAGGTTGGCTGCAAAGCTATCCCGGTACCTTGTTGCTGATTTCCCACGACCGTGATTTTCTCGATGCCGTGGTCGATCACGTCGCCCATGTCGAGCAACGCAAGCTGACGCTGTACCGCGGTGGCTACACGGCCTTCGAGCGCACTCGCGCCGAGCGTCTGGCCCAGCAGCAGCAGGCCTACGAGAAGCAGCAGGCGCAACGCGCCCACATGGAAAAGTACATCGCCCGCTTCAAGGCGCAGGCCACCAAGGCACGTCAGGCTCAGAGCCGGATCAAGGCCCTGGAGCGCATGGAAGAGCTGAGCGCGGCGCACGTCGACTCGCCTTTCGACTTCGTCTTCCGCGAGGCCGACAAGATCTCCACGCCACTGCTCAGCCTCAGCGAGGGTCGCCTCGGTTATGGCGACAAGACCGTGTTACAGCAGGTCAAGCTGAGCCTGGTGCCCGGCGCGCGCATCGGCCTGCTCGGCCCCAATGGCGCGGGCAAATCGACGCTGATCAAGAACCTCTCGGCCGAACTGCAGCCGCTGGGCGGCAGCCTGACCCGTGGCGAGAATCTGGTGATCGGCTACTTCGCCCAGCACCAGCTGGACGCCTTGGACGACAAGGCCAGCCCGTTGCTGCACCTGCAGCGCCTGGCGCCGAGCGAGCGCGAGCAGACGCTGCGCGACTTCCTCGGCGGTTTCGATTTTCGCGGCGCGCGCTGTGACGAGCCGGTGGTGAATTTCTCCGGTGGCGAGAAGGCGCGCCTGGCCCTGGCGCTGATCGCCTGGGGCAAACCTAACCTGCTGCTGCTCGATGAGCCGACCAACCACCTGGATCTGGAGATGCGCCTGGCGCTGACCATGGCCCTGCAGGAGTTCGCCGGCGCCGTGGTGGTGGTATCGCACGATCGTCATCTGCTCAAGAGCACCACCGACGAATTCCTGCTGGTCGCCGATGGTCGCGTGCTGCCGTTCGACGGTGACCTCGACGACTATGCGCGCTGGCTGGTCGATTACCGTCAGCGCCAGGCACCGCCCAGCACGCCGGCCGAAGGGGCGGCGGACAAGACCGACAAGCGCGCCCAGCGCCAGGCCGCTGCTGCGCTGCGTCAACAACTGGCGCCGCACAAGAAGCAGGCCGACAAGCTCGAGCAGGAGTTGGGCAAGGTGCAGGAAAAGCTCGCTGCCGTGGAAACCCGGTTGGGCGACAGTAGCCTGTACGAGGCCGCGCGCAAGGATGAGTTGCGCGAGCTTTTGGCCGAACAGGCGCAGCTCAAGGCCCGCGAGGCCGAGCTGGAGGAAGCCTGGCTGCTGACGCTGGAAACCCTGGAGGCGTTGCAGCAGCAACTGGAGGAAGCCGAGTAATGGAACAGCTGGAACTGTTGGCGGCCTGGCGCGAGCCGCTGATTCGCACCGGCCAGGTGTTGCTGATCATTCTGCTGGCCTGGGTCGCCCAGCGCATTCTCACCCGCGCCATCAGTCGTCTGGGCGCACGCTACAGCCTGTTGCCGCAGGAAGTGCTGCAGCCGCTACGCGGCCTGTTGCGCTGGCTGATCATGGGCAGTGCCTTCATGCTGGTGCTCGAGCGCCTGGGCGTCTCGGCAACGGTGCTGTGGACCGCACTGACCGGTTTCACCGCTGTCGCCGCGGTGGCGTTCTTCGCCATCTGGAGCGTACTGTCGAACATGTTCTGCGCGCTGCTGATCTTCACCATGGGGCCGTTCCGTATCGGCGACACGGTCGAGGTGATCGACAGCGCCGACAAGCCGGGTGTGAAGGGCCGGGTCATCGCCATCAACCTGTTCTACACCACCCTGCAGGATCTCTGTGAGGACGCTGCCGGCGCCGTGTTGCAGGTGCCCAACAGCCTGTTCTTCCAGCGGTCGGTACGCCGCTGGCGCTGACCGACTGGTCGGGGCGCTGGAGCAGGAGTAGGCTGTGCTGCTCTTCCCCTGAATTCAGCTTCTCGAGGTACGCATCATGGCTTTGGAAACCTGGCTCGCTTTCTTCGTCGCCTGCTGGGTGATCAGCCTGTCGCCGGGAGCCGGTGCCGTGGCGTCCATGTCTGCCGGTATGCAGTACGGCTTCTGGCGCGGTTACTGGAACGCGCTCGGCTTGCAGCTCGGCCTGGCCCTGCAGATCGCCATCGTCGCCGCGGGCGTGGGCGCTATCCTTGCCACCTCGGCCCTGGCCTTCAGCCTGATCAAGTGGTTCGGCGTGGCCTATCTGGTGTTTCTCGCTTACAAGCAGTGGGTCGCCCTGCCGAGCGACCTGGATACCGGTGCGGCCGAGCGCCCCATCGGCCGGCCTCTGACCCTGGTGTTGCGTGGTTTTCTGGTCAACTTCAGCAACCCCAAGGCCATCGTCTTCATGCTCGCGGTGCTGCCGCAGTTCATCAATCCACAGGCGCCGCTGGTGGCGCAGTATCTGGTGATGGGCGTGACCATGATCGTCGTCGACCTGATCGTCATGGCCGGCTACACCGGTCTGGCCTCGCGTGTCCTGCGCCTGCTGCGCACACCCCGTCAGCAGCGGGTGATGAATCGCAGTTTTGCCGCGCTGTTCGCCGCCGCTGCAGGCTTGCTGGCGACGGTCAAGCGCGCCGCGGTCTGAGTCTCGTTCGCTATCGTTCAACGCTGGCCGATGGCGTTTGCCAGGGATGTTCTGAAAAAGCCACTCATCGTCACTCCCGCGAAAGCGGGAGCCCAGCTGGTTCGCAGGTTCTGGGTGCCCGCCTGTGCGGGCAAGACGGTCTTTCAGGTTCCACTTGGTAGTTTGTTACTGAATATTTCATATTCTTCTTGTGCTCAATCGTTAGGCCAGCAACAATTTAATGTCACCCATTCTCGTTTGGGATGCATTGATGACCCGCTTTCGCTTCTCTCTCTCCTGGCTGATGCTGCCCTTGCTGGCCAGCCTCAGCTTTCTCGCCATTGGCGAGCCTCTCGACGGCGCCGCGCAGGCGCTACACCTGATCGGTTATATCGGCGCTGATTACCCGGCAGCCGTGGTTGATGGCCAGATCGTCGACGCTGGCGAATATCAGGAACAACTGGAATTTATCGACGTGCTGCAGGGCCTGATCGTTGCCTTGCCCGCTCAGGCCGGTCGCACAGAGCTGGAACAGGGCGTGGCCGAGCTGCGCCAGGCGATCACCCAGCGCCAGCCGGGTGAGAAGGTGACCAGCGCCGCCCGGCAGTTGGGCGCACGTTTGGCCGATCTCTATCAGGTCGCCCAGACCCCGGTGCTGACACCCGACCCGGAACGTGGCGCGCCGCTCTATGCCCAGCACTGCTCGGTGTGCCATGGCGATACCGGCCTGGGCGATGGGCCTGCCGGCATTGGCCTGGAGCCGGCGCCAGCCAATCTGCGCGATGCAGCGCGCATGGATCGGCTGAGCCTCTTTGATCTCTACAACACCCTCGGTCTGGGCATCGAAGGCACCGACATGCCGGCCTTCGCCGATCAGCTCGACGAACGCCAACGCTGGGACCTGGCGGTTTATATCGCCGGCTTCAGCGCAGCACCGGCGCAGGGTCAGGCACGCTTCGCCATGAGCGAGCTGGCTGGGCGCACGCCTGCCGAGATCGCCGCCGCCGGTGGCGATCTCGCCGCGTTCCGCGCCCAGCGTGCTCATCCGGTAATGGAGCAACGCGGCCCGCAGCAGCTTATCGGCTACACCCGTGACACTCTGACGCGCAGCCTGCAGGCCTACCGCGACGGTGATCGGGAGCAGGCCTACGACCTTTCCGTTGGCGCCTATCTGGAGGGCTTCGAACTGGTCGAAGGCGCCCTCGACAACCTCGACGCCACTCAGCGCAAGACCACCGAGAAGGCGCTGATGGCTTACCGTCAGGCACTGCAGGATGGTGCCAGCGTCGCGCAGGCTGCCCAGGCGCTGGAGCAGGCCAAGGTCGAGCTGGACAAGTCCGCTGCGCTGCTGGCCGAGGGGGCGATGGATGACAGGCTGAGTTTCTTCGCCAGTCTGTTGATTCTGCTGCGTGAAGGGCTGGAGGCAATCCTGGTGCTGGCGGCGATTCTCGCCTTCCTGCGCAATACCGGGCAGCAGCAGGCAGTACGTAGCGTGCATGTCGGTTGGGGGTTGGCGCTGCTCGCCGGTGTCGCGACCTGGGCGGTGGCGGCCTACCTGATCGACATCAGCGGCGCCCAGCGCGAGCTGCTCGAAGGCGCCACGGCGCTGTTCGCCAGCGTGGTGCTGTTGTGGGTCGGTGTGTGGATGCATGATCGTCGCCATGCCGCGGCCTGGCAGGATTACATCAAGAGCAGCCTGGTCGGCGGTGGTGGTCGTTTCGGCTTCGCCATGCTGGCGTTCTTCTCGGTCTATCGCGAGCTGTTCGAAGTCATCCTGTTCTACGAAACCCTCTGGCTGCAGGCCGGCCCTGCCGGGCACGCTGCCGTACTGGCCGGCGCCGCAGCCGCGCTGGTGGTGTTGATCGGCCTGGCCTGGGTGATCCTGCGTGGCTCGCGCAAACTGCCGTTGGCGACGTTCTTCGGCGTCAATGCGGTGCTGCTGTGCGTGCTTTCCGTGGTCTTCGCCGGCCATGGTGTGGCTGCGCTGCAGGAGGCCGGCGTGCTTGGCACGCGGCCGGTAGCCTTCTTCGAGTTCGACTGGCTGGGCATTCATGCCGATGCCTGGAGCCTGTCGGCGCAGGGCCTGGCCCTGGCCAGCATTGCGTTGCTGTATGGGCGCAGCCTGCTGGGAGAGCGTCGGCGCACTGTCGAGCAGGCCTAGGCAACCGAGTCAGGCATGAACGAGGGCGAGCTTTGCTCGCCCTCGTTGCGCCATAGCGTGAACCGCCGCTACGACAGCGTGTCTCAGTGCACCTAGGCTGGTTCCAATTCATTTGCTGAGTGCGCGCATGTCCTCCTCGATCCATTCCACTCATTACGCTGACAGCCCCGATCTGGCGTTGGCTGTATTGCGTCACCCTACCCTGGAGCAGGCGCTCTCGACGGCCTGTGCCCAGCTTGCCGTGCGTGAGGCCTTTCTCGCTGCGCTGCGCGATCCAGCCATCGGCCCGCAACCGCGGCTACTGTTGGCAATTTCCGGCGCCGACATCAGTGGTCAGCGCCGCCTGGCTGCGCTGGTCGCCGAGTTGCTGCCGGACGAGGTGGAGCTGGATCTGATCGAATTGTCCGACGACAACCTGTCGCGCGCCGTGCGTGAACGCTGCGAGCCGTTCTACCAGGCCTGAACCCCGCGTCTGCTGGCATACTGGGCGCTGGTTTCTCTGCGGAAGTTGCTGCATGCGCGTATGGATCGACGCCGACGCCTGCCCTCGGGCGGCGCGGGATCAGGTGGTCAAGTTCGCCCTCAAGCGAGGTTTCGAGGTGGTGCTGGTCGCCGGCCAGGCCGTCGCCCGGCCGAATTTTGCCTGCGTGAAACTGATCGTGGTGCCCAGCGGGCCGGATGCGGCCGATGATCATCTGGTGGAGCATGCGCTGCCCGGCGAGCTGGTGATCTGCAGCGACGTGCCGCTGGCCGACCGCCTGGTGAAGAAGGGTGTTGCTGCGCTCGACCCACGTGGTCGCGAGTTCGACGAGCGCAACATGGGCGAACGCCTGGCGGTGCGTAATCTGTTCACCGATCTGCGCGAGCAGGGCCAGGTCGGCGGTGGTCAGGCGCCGTACTCGGAAAAGGACCGACAGGCCTTCGCCAATGCGCTGGACCGGATTCTCACGCGCTTGAGTCGCTAGCAGCTCTGGATTGCATCCGGGCTACTGGGCACATGGCAAACCCATTTTCAGCGTTGTAGCCCGGATGAAATCCGGGGATGGCGGACTCCGTCAGCCACATAGATAGGTGCCAGTGCCCACCGCTACCAGCACGCCTTCATCGTTATGCAATTCCATGCGGATCACCGCCACCTTGTTGCCAGCACGCAGAGGCGTGGCCGTGGCGCTGAAGCGCTGGCCGCGGCCAGGGCGCAGGTAGTCGATGCGCAGGTCGATGGTGCCCAGTTTGGACAGCTTGCTCATGCGCTCGGCCGGCGGCAGGTGCTGGTGGTTGGCGAAGGCGCCGATCAGCGCCATGGCGCCGCCGCAGACGTCGAGCAGTGAAGAAATCACGCCGCCATGCAGAATGCCGTGGACGAAGTTGCCGATCAGCTCGGGTTTCATCGGCAGGTGCATGGTCACCCGCTCGGGGCTCAGCTCATCGAGCTCGATGCCGAGCACCTGATTGAAGGGGATGCGCTGGAAGAAACTGGCCACCGCCTGTTGCAGGTCAGGGCTGAGGACGAAGGGCTGGGTCATGGGACGCTCCGTGAAGTCTTGCTGCCACGCTGCCGCAGCGCGCAAGACTTGGCCAGAGGCAATGCAGGAGTGCCCTGCGCATTGGCCGTATCGGCCTGGCAGCAGGTATGGGTGGGCTAAAACGGAACGCCGCCCGACCCACCCTACAGGCTGGAACCCTGAACTTTGTAGGGTGGGCTTCAGCCCACGCTGATCGATACTGAAGCTTAAGCGGAACACCCTACAGAGCCTCAGCTTCAAGCAGAACGCAACGCCACCCAGGTCACTGGTGCGTAAGCTCCAGCACACGGTCGACCAGTTTGTTGATGCCCGATGCCGCCTCGGCGATGGACTGCGCCAGCATGTAGGCCGGTGTGGTCACCAGTTTGCGTCGGCTGTCTTCGATGATTTCACTGACCTCGCACTCATGGTGCTCGGCGCCCATCTGGGTCATGGCGGCGGCGGTGTCGTGGTCGCTACCGATGGTGCAGACCGCGCCGGCGCCGAAGATCTTCGCTGCCAGCGCCGGGGCGATGCACATCAGGCCGACCGGCTTGCCGGCATCGACGAAGGCCTTGCAGGCGGCCAGCACGTCCGGCTGCACGGTGCAGCCTGCGCCACTGGTGGCGAAGTCGGAGAGGTTCTTCGCCACGCCGAAGCCGCCGGGCAGGATCAGTGCGTCGAACTCGGCCACATGCAGCTCTTTCACGTCCTTGATCTTGCCGCGGGCAATGCGCGCCGATTCCACCAGCACGTTGCGCGTCTCGTCCATTTCGTCACCGCTGTAGTGGTCGACCACATGCAACTGCGGCACGTTGGGGGCGAAGCACTGCACCTCGGCGCCACGCTGGTCGAGGCGCAGCAGGGTGATCACGCTTTCATGGATCTCGGCGCCATCGTAGACGCCACAGCCGGACAGAATCACTGCCACTTTCTTGCTCATGCTCGACTCCTGGTGAGGAAAGACGCGACCTTGAAGCGGGCGCGGGTGTTAGCTATTGCTGGATTGTCGCCAAATGCCACTCGGACTGTCATTTGCCGCCGCGAAGCCTGGCGACGCTACGCATAGGATGAATAACAGCTCATTCCCGATACAAGTACAACGATAGGGCACAGTCATGAATTACGTCCTCTACGCAGTGCCCTTCTTCTTCCTGCTGATCGGCCTGGAATTGCTCGCTGACCGCTGGCGCGGTATGCGCACTTATCGCCTGGCCGATGCGCTTAACAGTCTCAGTGCCGGCGTGCTGTCTCAGGCAACCGGAATCCTGACCAAGGTGGTCGGGCTGCTGACCTACACCTTCGCCTGGGAGCAACTGGCGCTGTTCGACCTGTCCGAAAGCAGTCTCTGGGTCTGGGTTTTCGCCTTCGTCTTCTACGACTTCTGTTACTACTGGAACCACCGCCTGGGGCATGAGCGCAACGTGCTGTGGGCGGCGCATGCGGTGCACCATCAGAGCGAGGACTACAACCTTTCCACTGCGTTGCGGCAGACCAGCACCGGTTTCATCTTCGGCTGGATCTTCTACCTGCCGATGGCGCTGGTCGGTGTGCCGCCGCTGGTGTTCCTCACCGTCGCGGCCCTGAATCTGCTCTATCAGTTCTGGGTACATACCCGACATATTCCCAAGCTGGGCTGGTTCGAGTGGCTGTTCATCACCCCGTCCAATCACCGTGTGCACCACGCACAGAATCCTATCTACATGGATCGCAATTACGGCGGTGTGTTCATTGTCTGGGATCGAATCTTTGGCACCTTCCAGGAGGAGCTCGACGAAGAGCCGGTGGTCTTCGGCGTGACCGTACCGCTCGCCAGTTGGAACCCGCTGTGGGCCAACCTGCAGGTTTACGCCGGACTGTGGAGCGATGCCAGACGCACCAGCTCCTGGTGGGACCGGCTGCGCATCTGGTTCATGCCCACTGGCTGGCGCCCGGCCGACGTGGCGGCGCGCTATCCGCAGGCCAAGGCGGATCTGAACAACTTTCGCAAGTTCGAGGTGCCGTTGGGGCGTGGCGCGCAGATATACGCGTTGCTGCAGTTCGTCTGCTACCTGCTGGCCGGCGTGTGGTTGCTGGCACAGGGGGATACGCTCGCTATCGGTGCCGTGCTGCTGGCCTGCCTGTGGATGGCCCTGGGTCTGGGCAGCATTGGCATATGGCTGGAGAACCGCAGTCATGCCTGGCGGCTGGAGTGCCTGCGCCTGGTGTGCAACCTGCCGGCATTCTGGCTGGCCAGTGAGCTGGGCGTGCTGACTGTGGACGCAACGGCCTGGGCCTGGCTGATCGCCTACAGCCTGGCCAGTCTGCTGGGTATCTGGCTGGCGCGTGGTTCAGCTGCGCCGGCGCTGACGCCACCGGTTTAGCCAGGCCAGGGCGAGCAGCAGGACCACGGTTGCCAGCAGGATGACCTGATAGTTGCGCAGCTCTTCCAGCAACCCGCCCATGGCGTTGCCCAGACTGTAGGCCAGCAGGCTGATGCCGCCGGCCCAGACGCCGGCACCGATGGCGTCGAGCAACAGGTAGCGGCGCCACGAATAGCCGGACAGGCCGATGGTCAGCGGCATCACCGTACGCAGGCCATAGAGAAAGCGGAAGCACAGTACCCACAGATCTGGGTAGCGCTTGATCAGCGCGCTGGCGCGTTCGCCCAGCGGCTGCCAGCGCGGTTTGCGCGCCAGCAGAGCGCGGCCATGGCGACGGCCCAGGTAGTACCACAACTGATCGCTGGCGAAGGTGCCGAGAAAGGCGCACAGCGCCACCCATTCGATTTCCAGCACATTGCGCACAGCCATGTAGGCAGCCAGCAGCAGCGATACTTCGCCTTCGAGGAAGGTGCCGAGTACCAGTGCCGGGTAGCCAAACTGGCGGATAAGATCTTGGAGCATGCCGTGAGCTCAACGATGCAGGTGCTGAAGACTACTCTGACCACGAGGAAGCCGGAAGGTGGCGCACCATGCCACAATGGCCAGGTTTCGTGGCATTGTCGCCGCCCTGGCTGCGACCCGCAGTCGCATTACGTCATGCCAATGTCATCATTTGGTCATAATGTTCGTAGAACCTATCCACGATCTGCTGCGCGTCGGCTCTGCTGCGTTAAAAATAGGCTCAGAGTGCTCATGTGCTGGAGCACACTCCGCTTCCTCGCCTATTTTTGCCTTGCACAGCTCTAGCTCGCGAAATCGTGAACAGGTTCTATAACCTGTCACACTGGCCCGCCCGTGCGGGCTCTGGAGTCTGCCGTGAGCGTTACCCCCGCCAATCGTCTGTTCCCTGCCACCCGCCTGCGTCGCAACCGTCGCGATGACTTCTCTCGCCGCCTGGTGCGCGAGCATCGCCTGAGCGTCGATGATCTGATCCTGCCGGTATTCGTCCTCGATGGCGAAAACCGCCGTGAAGCCGTGCCGTCGATGCCGGGCGTCGAGCGCATGTCCATCGACCTGCTGCTCAAGGAAGCCGAACACTGGGTCGAGTTGGGCATTCCGGCGCTGGCACTGTTCCCGGTGACGCCGCTGGAGAAGAAATCCCTCGACGGTGCCGAGGCCTGGAACCCGGACGGCATCGCCCAGCGCGCGATCCGCGCCCTGCGTGCGAAATTCCCCGAGCTGGGGGTGATCAGCGATGTCGCGCTCGACCCCTTCACCACTCACGGTCAGGACGGCATTCTCGACGAGTCCGGCTACGTGCAGAACGACATCACCGTCGATGCGCTGGTCAAGCAGGCGCTGTCGCATGCCGAGGCCGGTGCTCAGGTGGTGGCGCCTTCGGACATGATGGATGGCCGCGTGCAGGCAATCCGCGAGGCGCTGGAGTTGGCTGATCAGGTCAACGTGCGCATCATGGCCTACTCGGCCAAGTACGCCAGCGCCTACTACGGCCCGTTCCGCGATGCGGTGGGCTCGGCCGCCAACCTCGGCAAGGGCAACAAGCTCGGCTACCAGATGGACCCGGCCAACGGCAACGAGGCGCTGCACGAAGTGGCTGCCGACCTGGCCGAAGGTGCCGACATGGTCATGGTCAAACCCGGCATGCCCTACCTGGACATCCTCTGGCGGGTGAAGGATGCCTACAAGGTGCCGACCTTCGTCTATCAGGTCAGCGGCGAGTACGCCATGCACATGGCGGCGATCCAGAACGGCTGGCTCAGCGAGGCAGTCATACTGGAGTCGCTCACCGCCTTCAAACGTGCCGGTGCCGATGGCATCCTCACCTATTTCGCCGTACGGGCGGCAGAACTGCTAAAACAAGAGCGATGACGCTCTCAGGAACCCAGCGATGAACAGCGAAGGACTCAACAGCGAAGTGCTCGACAACAACCCGCCTCAGGCCGAGGTGGTCGCCGAGACGCCAGTGGTGGAAACTCCGCCGCCGGCTCCGATTCCCAGCCTGGATGACAGCAGCCTGTACATCCACCGTGAACTGTCGCAGCTGCAGTTCAATATCCGGGTGCTGGAACAGGCGCTGGACGAGTCCTATCCGTTGCTCGAACGCCTGAAGTTCCTGCTGATCTTCTCCAGCAACCTCGACGAGTTTTTCGAGATCCGCGTCGCCGGCCTGAAGAAGCAGATCAACTTCGCCCGCGAGCAGGCCGGCGCCGACGGCCTGCAGCCGCACCAGGCGCTGGCGCGGATCAGTGAGCTGGTGCACGAGCAGGTCGAGCGGCAGTACGCCATCCTCAACGACACCCTGTTCCCGGCGCTGGCCAAGCACAACATCAACTTCATCCGCCGTCGTTACTGGACCACCAAGCTCAAGGCCTGGGTGCGCCGCTATTTCCGCGACGAGATCGCGCCGATCATCACCCCCATCGGCCTCGACCCGACGCACCCTTTCCCGCTGCTGGTGAACAAGAGCCTGAACTTCATCGTCGAGCTGGAGGGCGTCGATGCCTTCGGTCGCGATTCGGGGCTGGCCATCATCCCGGCGCCGCGCCTGCTGCCGCGCATCATCAAGGTGCCGGAAGACGTTGGTGGCCCCGGCGACAACTACGTGTTCCTCTCGTCGATGATTCACGCCCACGCCGATGACCTGTTCCAGGGTATGAAGGTCAAGGGCTGCTATCAGTTCCGCCTGACCCGTAACGCCGATCTGTCGGTGGACACCGAGGACGTCGAAGACCTGGCGCGCGCCCTGCGCGGCGAGCTGTTCAGCCGCCGCTACGGTGATGCGGTGCGCCTGGAGGTGGTCGACACCTGCCCGAAACACCTGCGCGACCACCTGCTCAAGCAGTTCGGCCTGACCGAGGGTGAGCTGTATCAGGTCAACGGCCCGGTCAACCTGACCCGCCTGTTCAGCATTACCGGCCTGGACAACCACCCGGAACTGCAGCACGCGCCGTTCACCCCGGTGATTCCCAAGCTGCTGCAGAACGCCGAGAACATCTTCAGCGTGGTCAGCAAGCAGGACATTCTCCTGCTGCACCCCTTCGAGTCCTTCACGCCGGTGGTCGACCTGCTGCGTCAGGCGGCGAAGGACCCGCACGTGCTGGCGATCAAACAGACCCTGTATCGCTCCGGTGCCAACTCGGAGATCGTCGATGCGCTGGTGGAAGCCGCGAGAAACGGCAAGGAGGTCACTGCGGTGATCGAGCTGCGCGCGCGTTTCGACGAAGAGTCCAACCTGGCCCTGGCCAGCCGCCTGCAGGCCGCCGGCGCAGTGGTGATCTACGGCGTGGTCGGTTTCAAGACGCACTCGAAGATGATGCTGATCCTGCGCCGCGAAAACGGCGAGATTCGCCGTTACGCGCACCTGGGCACCGGTAACTACCATGCCGGTAACGCGCGCCTGTACACCGACTACAGCCTGCTGACCGCCGACGTTGCCTTGGGCGAAGACGTGTCCAAGCTGTTCAGCCAGTTGATCGGCATGGGCAAGACCCTGCGCATGAAGAAATTGCTGCACGCGCCCTTTACCCTGAAGAAGACCCTGCTCGACCTGATCGCCAAGGAGACCGCGGCCGCCGCCGAGGGCAAGCCGGCGCAGATCATCGCCAAGTTCAACTCGCTGACCGATCCGAAGATCATCCGTGCGCTGTACAAGGCCAGCCAGACCGGGGTGAAGATCGACCTGGTGGTGCGTGGCATGTGCTGCCTGCGCCCTGGCGTGCCGGGGGTTTCCCACAATATTCAGGTGCGTTCGATCATCGGCCGCTTCCTCGAGCACACGCGCGTCTACTACTTCCTCAATGGCGGTGACGAGCTGATCTATCTGTCCAGTGCCGACTGGATGGAGCGCAACCTCGACAAGCGCGTGGAGACCTGCTTCCCGGTGGAAGGCAAGAAGCTCATCACCCGGGTCAAGAAGGAACTGGAAAGCTACCTGACCGACAACACCCAGGCCTGGGTGCTGCAAGCGGATGGGCGCTATCAGCGCCTGCAGCCCACCGGTAACCAGAACCCACGCAATGCCCAGGCCGGGCTGCTGGAGAAGCTCACAGCCCCCGTGGTCGTTGCGCGCTAGAAAAGCCGCTTGCGGCCATCTGATGACCCTCTCCCGCTTGTGGGGCGAAGAGGCGCGCTTTTTGGAAGCACTGCTTCCTGCGCCGATGAGCGCCTGATCGCTGGCGATCAGGCCGGGGCGCGGAGCGGGGTGCCCGAAGGGCGGGAGAGGGCTTTGAGGGCCGCGTGCTGTCGCCCTCATAGAACAACGGTTATTTCGGTTTTCGAGCCCCGGATTGCATCCGGGCTACAGGCTGCCGCCCGCAGAATGTGCCACTCGCATCACCCGATCAACGCACACTCAAGGTCAGATCGATACGCTTGAGCCACTCGGCTTCGGCTTCGAAGTCCGCCAGGGTCAGCGGGTTGGCGGCCAGCCAGCCTTCGGGGAAGACGATTTCCAGGCTGTTCTCGCCGACCTTGAACTGCACCTCGGGCATGCTCTGCGTGCCGCGAATATGGTGGAAGAGGATGGCGAAGCGCAGCAGCACGCACAGGCGCATCAGCTTCACGCCTTCCTCGCCGAAGTCGGCGAACTTGTCCTTGGGAATGTTGCGGCGGTGGCCGCGCACCAGCAGGGCGAGCATCTGCTGGTCCTGGCGCGAGAAACCGGCCAGATCGGAGTGCTCGATCAGGTAGGCGCCGTGCTTGTGGTACTGGTAGTGGGCGATATCCAGGCCCACCTCATGCACCTTGGCGCCCCAGCTCAGCAGTTCGCGGTGCCAGTCGTCGGTCAGGCCCCAATCGCCTGCGACCTTGTCCAGCGCCGACAGTGCCTTGGCCTCAACCCGTGCCGCCTGGTCGACATCGACGTGGTAACGCTCCATGAATGCCGACAAGGTGCGTTCGCGTACGTCCTCGTGCTGGTGACGGCCGAGCAGGTCGTACAGCACGCCTTCACGCAGGGCACCTTCGGAGTGGCTCATGCGCTGGATGTCGCAGGCATCGAAGATGGCTTCGAGAATCGCCAGGCCCGCGGGGAAGATGCCACGGCGGTCCGGCTTGATGCCGTCGAGGTCGATCTTGTCCACCTCGCCGAGTTTGAACAGTTTGCGCTTGAGCCAGGCCAGCCCCTCGACCGTGACCTCGCCATTGCCCAGGCCGGCGGCCTTGGTCGTCAGGCCGATGGCCTTGATGGTGCCGGAAGCGCCGACGGCGTCTTCCCAGCCGAGGTGGCGCAGGCCCTGTTCGATGCCCATCAGCTCCAGGCGGGCGGCGGTGTAGGCCTGGGCATAGCGCGCCGGGGTGATCTTGCCGTCCTTGAAGTAGCGCTGGGTGAAGCTGACGCAGCCCATCTGCAGGCTCTCGCGCAGCAATGGCTCGAAGCGCTGGCCGATGATGAACTCGGTGCTGCCGCCGCCGATGTCGGCGACCAGACGCTTGCCGGGGGTGTCGGCGATGCTGTGGGAAACACCCAGGTAGATCAGGCGTGCTTCCTCGCGACCGGAAATCACCTCGACCTGATGGCCGAGAATTTCTTCGGCGCGGCGGATGAACACGGCGCGGTTGCGCGCTTCTCGCAGGGCGTTGGTGCCGACGATACGTACGGCGCCTTCCGGCAGCGTGGTGGTGAACTGGGCGAAGCGGCGCAGGCAGTCGAGACCGCGCTGCATCGCCTCCTCGCTGAGCTGGCGCTCGTCGTCCAGGCCTGCGGCCAGCTGCACCTTGTCACCGAGGCGCTCGAGGATGCGAATTTCGTGGTTGTCGGCCTTGGCCAGCACCATATGAAAGCTGTTCGAACCCAGGTCGATGGCAGCGATCAGGGGAAAACTTTCGGCAGGGGCTTTGGGCATGATTACGGCATCTCGTTCGATTTCCGCGCCATCGTGCCACGACTGAGCGCATGAGCCAACGCATACGGATGTCGCATGAAACTGGTCTAGACCTGTGGTTATCGCAGGTTCAGCACGCTCAGTGGCTGTTTCAACGGCTGCTCGTCGCAGTTGTGGCCCTCGCCGCCACGGTCCACCACGATGAAACGGCCGGGCTGTTGCAGGCACAGTAAGGGGTGGTGCCAGGTGCCGCGGGCGTAGTTCACGCCCTGATCCGGCGCGCTGATGAAGGCGCGTATTTTCGACTCGTCCAGTTCGCCGGGCGGGGCGACGACGATCAGCATGCGCCCGCCATCCACCGGGTAGAAGGCCTGGCTGCCCAGTGGGTGGCGCTCGAGCACGCGGATAGCGATGGGCGCGTGCCAGGCCTCGCCCTCGAACAGATTGACCAGGGTGCGCGGTGACTCGCCGGCCAGCTCCACCTGCGCGAGGTCGTGGTAGCGCGTGGTGGTGCCGGCGTTGATCGGAAAGGATCTGGCGCCTGCTGTTTCGATCACGTCACCGAAAGGCGCGAAGGCTTCGCGGGTCAGCGGCTCGATGTGCAATGGCAGCGGTGCTGGCGCATTCACAGGTTCACCGAGCCGATGAAGTTGCGCAGCTCTTCCGTGCGTGGCGCAGCGAACAACGCCTTGGGGTCGCCGATCTCGTGCACCTTGCCCTGGTGCATGAACACCAGCTTGTCGCCCACTTCGCGGGCAAAGCGCATCTCGTGGGTGACCATGATCAGGGTCATGCCCTCGCTGGCCAGTTGCTTGACCACCGCCAGCACTTCGTTGACCAGCTCCGGGTCGAGCGCCGAGGTGATCTCGTCGCACAGCAGCACCCTGGGCGACATGGCCAGGGCGCGGGCGATGGCCACGCGCTGCTGTTGGCCGCCGGACAGTCGCTCGGGATAAGCGTCGAATTTCTCCGCCAGGCCAACTCGCTCGAGCATCTGCCGGGCGATCTTCTCGGCCTCGGCGCGTGGTGTCTTCTTCACCACCTGCGGCGCGAGCATGACGTTCTCGCCAACAGTCAGGTGCGGGAACAGGTTGAACTGCTGGAACACCATGCCGACCTTCTGCCGCAGGCTGCGCAGGTCGGCGCGGGCGGCGTCGATGTACTCGCCGTCCACTTCGATGACGCCGTCGTTGATCGACTCAAGGCCGTTCAGGGTGCGCAGGAAGGTGCTCTTGCCCGAGCCGCTACGGCCAATGATGGCGACCACTTCGCCTTCCTCGACCTTGAGGTCGATGCCCTTTAGCACGTGGTTGTCGCCGTAGTACTTGTGCAGGGCGGTGACGTTAAGCAGTGACATTCAGCCTCCTTTCCAGGCGGTATGCAGCAAGCGAGAGCGGGTAGCAGAGCAGAAAGTAACCGAGGGCGACGAAGCCGTAGACCATGAAGGGCTCGAAGGTGGCGTTGGCCAGCATGCTGCCGGTCTTGGTCAGCTCGGTGAAACCGATGATCGAGGTCACCGCGGTACCCTTGACCACCTGCACCGAGAAACCCACGGTGGGCGCCACGGCGATGCGCAGCGCCTGCGGCAGGACGACGTGGCGCAGGGTTTCCAGGCGGCTCATGGCCAGGCTTTCGGCAGCTTCCCACTGGCCGCGGGTGATCGACTCGACGCAGCCGCGCCAGATCTCGGCGAGAAAGGCGCTGGTGAACAGCGTCAGCGCGGCGGCAGCGGCCAGCCAGGGCGACACATCGATGCCGAGCAGGGCGATGCCGAAGAACACCAGAAACAGCTGCATCAGCAGTGGTGTGCCCTGGAACAGTTCGATGTAGCCACGGGCGAGAATGCGCGGTGCCGATAGCGGCGACAGCCGCGCCAGCAGGATCAGCAGGCCGGCGATGCCGCCGCAGACGAAGGCCACCAGCGACAGCAGCAGCGTCCACTGCAGGCCGGTGAGCAGGTTGCGCAGGATGTCCCAAAGGGTGAAGTCCATCAGCGGGCCCCCATGATGAAGCGCCGGCCGAACCAGGCCAGCAGTTGGCGAATCAGGATGGCCATGAGCAGATACAGCGCGGTGGTCAGCAGGTAGGTCTCGAAGGCGCGGAAGTTGCGCGACTGGATGAAGTTGGCGGCGAACGACAGCTCCTCGGTGGAGATCTGCGAGCACACCGCCGAGCCCAGCATGACGATGATGATCTGGCTCGACAGCGCCGGCCACACCTTGCCCAGCGCCGGGCGCAGCACCACATGGCGAAAGGTCTCGAAGCGGCTCATGGCCAGCGCGCTGGCGGCTTCGAGCTGGCCATGCGGGATAGCCTGGATACCGGCACGGATGATCTCCGTGGAGTAGGCACCGAGGTTGATCACCATCGCCAGCACTGCCGCTTCCCATTCGTTCAGGCGAAAACCGAGCGAGGGCAGGCCGAAGAAGATGAAGAACAGCTGAACGATGAACGGCGTGTTGCGGATCAGCTCCACGTAGACGCCGAAAATCCGGTCGAACGGGCGGATGCGCCAGGCGCGCAGTATCGCCCCGACGATGCCGAGACCGACCCCCAGCAGGGTGCCGATCGCCGTCAGGCCGAGGGTGAAGGCCGCGCCCTGCAGCAGCAGGTCGCTGTGCTGCAGGACGGCGGCGAAGTCGAACTGGTACGCCATGGCTCAGCCCCCTGCGCGGCTCAGAGGCCGGCCGGCAGCGGTTGCTTCAGCCACTTCTGGCTGAGCGTGTCGAGACTGCCGTCAGCCTTGGCGGCGGTGATGATGCTGTTGACCTTGTCCAGCAGCGCGCTCTGGTTCTTGTTCACGCCGACGTACACCGGCGAATCCTTGAGCTTGAGCTTCATGCTCGGCACGCGCTTGGGGTTGCGCTCGGAGATGGCCACCATCACCACGTTGCCGCTGGCGATCAGCTCGACCTGGCCGGAGAGGTAGGCGGCGATGGTCGAGTTGTTGTCCTCGAAGCGCTTGATGGTGGCGCCTTTCGGGGCGACGTTGCTCAGCTCGATGTCCTCGATGGAGCCGCGGGTGACGCTGATGGTCTTGCCGGTCAGGTCGTCGAGGCTTTCAATGGCCGCGTCTTCCGGGCCGAACACACCGAGGTAGAAGGGCGCATAGGCGGCGGAAAAGTCGATCACCGCTTCACGCTCTGGGTTCTTGCCCAGGCTGGAGATCACCAGATCGACCTTGCCGGTGGTGAGGAAGGGAATGCGGTTGGTGCTGTTGACCGGGGTCAGCTCCAGCTTCACCGCCAGCTTGTCGGCCAGCAGTTGTGCGGTGTCGATGTCCAGGCCGCGCGGCTGCATGTCCGGGCCGACCGAGCCGAACGGCGGGAAATCCTGCGGTACGGCGACTTTCAGTACGCCGGCCTTGCTGATGTCTTCGAGTGCATCGGCGTGAGCGGTGCTGGCGCCGAAGGCCAGGGCAGCGAACAGAGTACCCAGCAGGGTGCGGTGAAATTTGCGCATGTCGGACTCCTGGTGAATGAACGAAAACTGAAGCGTTTTGCCTGCCTTGTGCAGTGCATTGCTTGTGCCAAGTTCAATGAAATCAGGGCCCTCATCGTTTCAGGCGAGTGGAAACAAGGTCTTACTGGTCTGAACAGTTGGCGGAACTGATCAAGTGGTCAGAAGTTTTCCTGAGCCATCTCGGTGCGTCCGCGCGGCGGGCTGTTCCACAAGGGGGCATCGCTTGCCTGGAATGGTGTTCTGGCCGTACAAAGACGGCTTCACTGGACTGACCGGCCCGAACAGTCATGAATGCTTCTGCTCCCCGCGCGGTACCCGAGTACGCCCTGCAGGCGATCCGCCGTCTGATCGAGGAGGAGTGCTATCGCCCCGGCGATGCGCTGCCGTCGCAGCGCGATCTGGCCGAGCGCCTCGGCGTCAGTCGCGCGTCCTTGCGCGAGGCGCTGTCCTCGCTCAGTGCGCTGGGGCTGATCAGTGTGCAGGCCGGCAAGGGCGTGTTCGTTCAGCAGGCGGCAAAGGCAGAGGCGGTTCATGCGTTCGCCTGGCCCTTCGGCGCGCAGGTGTCGGCGGCCGATACCTTCCAACTGCGCTTCGCCCTGGAGGGCTTCGCCTGCGGCCTGGCGGCTGGCGTGATGACGGCCGAGGAGCTGGATATCCTCGAAGACAACGTCGAACAGATGCGCCGCGAGCTGCGTGCCGGCGATTTCGAGCAGGCGAGTCGACTGGATTTCGAGTTCCACCAGCGCATCCTCGCCGCCAGTGGCAACCAGGCGATGTTCGCCCTGGTCACCTCCAGCGCCGATATCTTTCTGGAGAGTCAGAAGCTGCCGTTCATCCGCCCGGAGCGAGCGATGGAGACCTGGCAGGAGCACCGCAAGATCCTCAAGGCCCTGGCGCGGCATGCCGCCGGGCCGGCGCAAAAGGCCATGCAACAGCACATCCGCGCGGCAGCGCTGCGCACGGGAATCGCCTTCATCACGCTTGGTGATTGAAACTATTGAGTGGCTCAATCGCCAGCGCCTTTCGGTGTCAGGCAAGCCGGGCTATGATGTCGCCACTTTTTGGTTGCCAGCCATCCTTGGCAGCAGCCCATCGGGCCGTCGCCAGCGACGTCAAAAATTCCTCCCGGCAAATTTTGCTTCCGAATACACGGAGACTCATCATGAGCGAATTCATCACCAACGTCAGCGACGCCAGCTTCGACCAGGACGTCATCCAGGCTGAAGGTCCGGTTCTGGTCGACTATTGGGCTGAGTGGTGCGGCCCGTGCAAGATGATCGCGCCGGTGCTCGACGAGATCGCCAAGGAATACCAAGGCAAGCTGAAGATCTGCAAACTGAACATCGACGAGAATCAGGAAACCCCGCCGAAGTACGGCGTGCGTGGTATCCCGACCCTGATGCTGTTCAAGAACGGCAACGTCGAAGCGACCAAGGTCGGCGCGCTGTCCAAGTCGCAACTGGCTGCGTTCCTCGACAGCAATATCTAAGAAGTAGGGTGGGCTTTAGCCCACCAAGCTGGTCGCAGTTGGCGTGGCGGTGGGCTGAAGCCCACCCTACCGCTCTGCAAGAAACCCTCGCTATTTGCGGGGGTTTTTCGTTTTCAGGGCTAGACGCTGTTTTTTCACGGTGTTAAATTCGACCCCGCTGCATCCTCCATGCAGCTCTCTGCACGCCGTCGCCGATTCATTCCTATACGAACTCGTTCGCGATCCTGTCGCCTTCTCTGCGGCGCGGCCTCTCAAGCTAACAGCTTTCTTCTCCTCTCGATGATCACGTCATTCCTATGAATCTGACCGAACTCAAGCAAAAGCCGATTGCCGAACTGCTGGACATGGCCGAACAGATGGGCCTGGAAAACATGGCTCGTTCGCGCAAGCAGGACATCATCTTCGCCCTGCTGAAAAAGCATGCCAAAAGCGGCGAGGAAATTTCCGGTGACGGCGTGCTGGAGATCCTCCAGGACGGTTTCGGCTTCCTGCGTAGCGCCGACTCTTCCTACCTGGCCGGCCCTGACGACATCTACGTCTCGCCCAGCCAGATCCGCCGTTTCAACCTGCGTACCGGTGACACCATCGTCGGCAAGATCCGCCCGCCGAAAGAAGGCGAGCGTTACTTCGCCCTGCTCAAGGTCGACAGCATCAACTTCGACCGCCCGGAAAACGCCAAGAACAAGATCCTGTTCGAAAACCTCACGCCGCTGTTCCCCAACAAGCGCCTGACCATGGAAGCCGGCAACGGCTCCACCGAGGACATCACCGGCCGCGTGATCGACCTCTGCGCGCCGATTGGCAAGGGCCAGCGCGGCCTGATCGTCGCCCCGCCGAAAGCGGGCAAGACCATCATGCTGCAGAACATCGCCTCGAACATCACCCGCAACAACCCCGAGTGCCACCTGATCGTTCTGCTGATCGACGAGCGCCCGGAAGAAGTGACCGAAATGCAGCGCACCGTGCGCGGCGAAGTGGTTGCCTCGACCTTCGACGAGCCGCCGACTCGTCACGTGCAGGTTGCCGAGATGGTGATCGAGAAGGCCAAGCGCCTGGTCGAGCACAAGAAGGATGTGGTCATTCTGCTCGACTCCATCACCCGTCTGGCGCGCGCCTACAACACCGTTATCCCGAGCTCCGGCAAGGTGCTGACCGGTGGTGTCGATGCCCACGCCCTGGAGAAGCCGAAGCGCTTCTTCGGTGCCGCACGTAACATCGAAGAAGGCGGTTCGCTGACCATCATCGCCACCGCGCTGGTGGAAACCGGCTCGAAGATGGACGAAGTGATCTACGAGGAATTCAAGGGTACCGGCAACATGGAGTTGATCCTCGACCGCCGTGTGGCCGAGAAGCGTACCTTCCCGGCGATCAACATCAACAAGTCCGGCACCCGTCGCGAAGAGCTGCTGACCGGTGAGGAAGAGCTGTCGCGCATGTGGATTCTGCGCAAGCTGCTGCACCCGATGGATGAGATCGCCGCCATCGAGTTCCTTATCGACAAGCTCAAGGCCACTAAAACCAACGACGAGTTCTTCCTGTCGATGAAACGCAAATAAGCGTTGTGGCTTGCCAAAAGGCCGGGGAAACCCGGCCTTTTACTGTCCGTCACTTTACATGGGCGCTTCTGAAAGTCCGACTTCGGCGCTAAACTTTGCGGCCGACTCTTGCCTGTCCGACACGAGGCTCCTGCATGCAGTATCGCGACCTGCGCGATTTCATCCGTGAACTGGAAAAGCGCGGTGAACTCAAGCGTATCCAGACCCCGGTATCGCCGATCCTGGAAATGACCGAAATCTGCGACCGCACCCTGCGCAAGGGCGGCCCGGCGCTGCTGTTCGAAAAGCCCACCGGCTTCGATGTGCCAGTACTCGGCAACCTGTTCGGCACGCCCAAACGGGTGGCACTGGGCATGGGCGCCGAGGAGGTGTCCGAACTGCGCGAGATCGGTAAGCTGCTGGCCTTTCTCAAGGAGCCCGAGCCACCCAAGGGCCTCAAGGATGCCTGGAGCAAGCTGCCGATCTTCAAGAAGGTCATTTCCATGGCACCCAAGGTGGTCAAGGACGCGCCTTGCCATGAGGTGATCGAGGAAGGCGATGACGTCGACCTGAGCAAGCTGCCGATCCAGCACTGCTGGCCGGGCGACGTGGCGCCGCTGATCACCTGGGGCCTGACCATCACCAAGGGCCCGAACAAGGAGCGGCAGAACCTCGGTATCTATCGCCAGCAGGTGATCGGCCGCAACAAGGTGATCATGCGTTGGCTCAGTCACCGTGGCGGCGCGCTGGATTACCGGGAGTGGTGCCAGAAGTACCCGGACAAGCCCTACCCCGTCTGCGTCGCGCTTGGCGCCGATCCGGCCACCATCCTCGGCGCCGTGACGCCGGTACCGGACACCCTCTCCGAATATGCTTTCGCCGGGCTGTTGCGCGGTCATCGCACCGAGCTGATCAAGGCGCGCGGCAGTGATCTGCAGGTGCCGGCCAGTGCCGAGATCGTCCTGGAGGGCGTGATCCATCCGGGCGAGACCGCGCCGGAAGGCCCTTACGGCGACCACACCGGCTACTACAACGAAGTCGACACCTTCCCGGTGTTCACCGTCGAGCGCATCACCCGTCGCCGCGATCCGATCTACCACAGCACCTACACCGGCCGGCCGCCGGATGAGCCGGCGATTCTCGGCGTGGCGCTGAACGAAGTGTTCGTGCCGATCCTGCAAAAGCAGTTCCCCGAGATCACCGACTTCTACCTGCCACCGGAAGGCTGTTCCTACCGCATGGCGGTGGTGACCATGAAGAAGCAGTACCCGGGCCACGCCAAGCGCGTAATGCTCGGTGTGTGGTCGTTCCTGCGACAGTTCATGTACACCAAGTTCGTTATCGTCACCGACGACGACATCAACGCACGGGACTGGAATGACGTGATCTGGGCGATTACCACGCGCATGGACCCCAAGCGCGACACGGTGATGATCGACAACACGCCGATCGACTACCTCGACTTCGCCTCGCCGATCTCCGGCCTCGGCTCGAAGATGGGCCTGGACGCCACCCACAAATGGCCGGGGGAAACCACGCGCGAGTGGGGCCGCGCCATCGAGAAGGACCCGGCCGTGGTGGCGCGGGTAGATGAGCTTTGGGCCAGTCTGGGAATCTGAGTCTGTGTGTGGGAGCGAGCTCTGCTCGCGAACCTGGATAACAGCAAAAGCTTCGCATCGCGATGCTCGCTCCTACAAAAGCAACGCAACGTACCAATAGCAATGCACCAACGAGAGAGCTTAGGTTTGAGAGTCACCCTGCAACCTTCCGGTGTCACCCTCGCGCTGCAGCCGGGCGAACGTATTCTCGATGGTGCTCGGCGCCTGGGCTACGACTGCCCGCAGAGTTGCCGCAATGGCAACTGCCATATCTGCGCTGCGCTGCTGGTGGAGGGGCGCGTGCGGCAGAACGGCATCGAGCTGGATCATGGCGAGCTGTTCACCTGTCTGGCTGAGCCGCTGGAAGATTGTGTGCTGCACTGGGACGGCGTGCTGGCGCCGGGAGAATTGCCGGTGCGCGAGCTGGGCTGCCAGGTGAGCGAGTGCCAGGCCGTTGGCGGCGACGTGTTCCGCGTGCGCCTGCGCACCCCGGCCGGCAAGGTGCCGCGCTATCACGCCGGGCAGTACCTGTTGCTGCAGCGCCCGGATGGCGAGATGGCGGCGTTCTCCCTGGCTTCGGCGCCGCACGCCGGGCGTGAGCTGGAGCTGCACATCCTCGCTCGTGAAGACAGCAGCATCGCGCTGCTGGAGCACCTGCGCGCAACCGGCATGGCTCGCGTGCAGATGCCCTATGGTGACACGCACCTCGCCGACCTACCCGATGGACCGCTGGTGCTGATCGCCGCCGGCACCGGCATGGGCCAGATGCACAGCCTGATCGAGCACTGCCGCGCGGCGGGTTTTGCCCATCCGGTGCACCTGTACTGGGGCGCGCGTCGGCCCGAGGATTTCTACGAGCTGCCACATTGGGCCGAGTGGCAACAGCTGGATAACCTGCACCTGCATCAGGTGGTCAGCGACCAGTGTGGCTGGCAGGGTCGTTGCGGCTTGCTGCACGAAGCGGTGCGCGAAGACTTCCCCGATCTCAAGTCGCTGCACGTCTACGCCAGCGGCTCACCGGCGATGGTCTACGCCACGCTCGATGCGCTGGTCGAAGCCGGCATGGACGCTCACCAGATGCGCGCCGACGTATTCGCCTACGCGCCGCGCTAAGGGTCAATGGCGATCAGATAAGGTTGCCAAAGCCTAGCGCCTGTCAGTTAAGGCCGTACGCGTTTGGCTCCCCTTTCCCGCTTGCGGGAGAGGGGCCGGGGGAGAGGGCTGAAATATCGGCGAAATGGCCATTCACCTCTCCCCCTAGCCCTCTCCCCAGAGGGGCGAGGGGACCGACCGTGTTCGAGCGATTGACCGCATTACGCCAACGCCGCCTTTCGTAGGAGCCCCGCCCCGGGGCGAAGCTTTCGTTGCTCGCCCTCCTGGCGGCAACACTTCAGGCCATCACAGGGCGGAGGCAAAAATTGCTTCCGGCATGTTTTCGAGTTCGCGCTCCCCTTGTTCGCGACGAGGCACCGCTGCGCAAAGGGGCAGTACGTCTCATCTTCAGCCGCCGCTTGTCGATCCGTTCGGATCGATGTCCCCAAACGTGAAGTTGTTCATTTTTTAGCCATTTGATGGCTGAAGACCAGGTGGTCTAATTCCCGCCGATTCTCTATCGCCGTTTTTCTGCTATTCAAAGGACTGAAGGCATGCTTTCTCGTATTAGCCCTTTGGCCATATGGCTGTGCTTATCCCTTCCCGCTATCGCGCTGGCGCAGACGCCGGGCGACCGTGAGCTGATCCGCGAGCGCCAGGAGCGCCTGTTGCAGGAGCAGCAACGCCGCCTCGACGAGTTGCAGCAACTCCCAGGTGAAACGCCTCAACTGCAAACCGCCCCCGTCGAAGACGAACGCTGCTTCGACATCGAGCAGATCCGCCTGGAAGGTGCCACTCTCCTCGCTGAGGACGACCAGCAGGCCATTCTGCAGCGTTTCGCTGGCGAGTGTTTGGGCGTTGGTCAGCTCAACGAGCTGCTCAAGGCCATCACCCAGTTCTATATCGACCGGGGCTACGTGACCTCGCGCGCCTATCTACCGCAGCAGGATCTGTCCTCGGGCGAGCTACGGGTCATCGTGGTCGAAGGCCGCCTGGAAGGGCTGGACAGCTCCGAGTTGGCCAGTGATCGTGAACTGACCATGGGTTTCCCCGGCCAGCCCGGCGAAGTGCTGGACCTGCGCGAACTGGAGCAACTGGTCGACCAGCTCAACCGCTTGCCGTCGCGCCAGGCCCAGCTGGAGCTGGTGCCGGGCGAAGAGGTAGGCGGCAGCCGCGTCCGCTTGCAAGGCCAGCGCGACAAACCCTGGCGTGCCGGGCTCAACCGCCACAACGACGGCCAGAAAAGCACCGGCGAGCAACAGTGGGGCCTGAGCTTCGACTGGGACAGCCCGCTTGGTCTGGCCGACCAGCTCAGCCTGCGCGCCAATCGCGATGCGGTGAGCGACAGCTACCGTCACTCCCACAGCCAGAGCCTGATCTACCAGATGCCCTACGGCTGGTGGAACTTCAGCTACAGCTACAGCCAGATCTACTACCGCATGCAGAGCGATGGTGGTGGTTTTCTCTTCGACCAGGATGGCGACAGCAAGACCCACGCCCTTCGCGGCGAGCGTGTGCTACACCGCGACAGCGTCAGCAAGACCGCCTTCAACCTCGGCGTCAGCCACCAGCGCAGCAACAACTTCATTCTCGGCAACCGCATCGACACCTCCAGCACGCGCCTGTCCGAGGCGCAGCTGGGCTTCAACCATGGCCGCCGTATCGGCAGTGCCTTCGTCAACGCTGATCTCGGCTGGCAGCGCGGTATCGGTGCCTTCGACGCCCAGCGCGCCGGTGACCCACAGGGCAGCCAGCCGGTGGCGCGTTACAACAAATACACCCTGGCCCTGAGCTACCTGCAGCCCTTCGCGCTGTGGGGCGAGTCCTTCAGCTTCGACAGCCTGGCCTACGGCCAGAAGAGCGAGGACGTGTTGTTCAGCCCGCAGCGCATCAGCATCGGTGGCCTCAGCTCGGTGCGTGGCTTCAAGGACCAGTCGCTGTCCGGCGACACCGGTGGTTAC
>NZ_FNAE01000007.1:0-166635 GCF_900101755.1 Ectopseudomonas alcaliphila
AGGAGCAAAGGCAAAGGCCAGACGCCGCCAATTCCAATTCCGCAAAGATTACGCAAGCTCGCGACCTGGTCCCCTTCAGGAGGCCGAGTGGAGGTGTTGCGTAGGGGAGCGAGCCGCATGGATGCGGCGAGATACCGACGGCGGCCCCGCTTAAAGGGCCAGGGATGGCCCTTGTAAGCCGGCCCCGGAGCAGCACCGGAGCGAGGGAAGTTTCGCGTAGCGAAACCCGGATGTCGGGGTGCCCTTCTTTGGCACACCTTTCTTGGGCAAGCAAGAAAGGTGTGGCGCCCGTAAGGGGCGCAACCCAAACGCTCAGTACACGCGGTAATGGATAGTGCTAAGTCAGCAAGCGATGCGCACACAAACTTGCCAGTCCGGTGTCAACCCGCACTTTCCCCCAAAAATATGCGAAGAACCATAAAAAAACCGGCGCTCCTTACGGAGGCGCCGGCTTCTTCAGCCCACTACGTCGATCAGAATTCGTGATCGGCGGTGTCCGGGTTCAGATCGCTGATGCCCAGCTTGCCGGCAGCCTGCTCGATGGCGCCGGTCTGCTTGACCAGTGCGGCGATGGCGTCACGTACCAGTTGCTGGCCTTCGGCGTTGCCTTCCGCGATCAGCTGGTCGAAGTGCACGTTGTTCTTCTCGGCGCTGTCGACCAGTGCCTGCAGCTTGGCTTCGGTTTCCTGCAGGTCGGCCTTGAGCGTGGCATCGGCCTGGGCGTCGGCCTTGGCCACCAGCTCGGACAGGCTCGGGCCGGTCAGGGTGCTGCCGTCGACCTTCTTGTACTCGCCCAGGTAGACGTTGCGAATGCCTTTGCCGTTGTAGAAGTGCGAGTTGTGGGTGTTGTCGCTGAAGCAGTCGTGCTCATCTTCGGTGGAGTTGGCTTCCAGCGCGACCTTCATGCGCTCGCCAGCCAGTTCGCCGAGCGACAGGCTGCCCATGCCGAACAGCATCTTGCGCAGACCGTTCTCGGCCGACTCGGCAACCAGCTCGCTGCGGTAGTTGTCTTGCACGCCGTCCTTCCACTGTTCGACCATGTCATCCAGGTCGCTGACCAGCAGGTCGGTGGCCGCCTTGAGGAAGGCGCGGCGACGCTCGTTGTGGCCGCCGGTGGCGCCTTCGCCCACCACGTAGTCGGTGTAGGGACGCTCGCCGGCGCCCGGCTCGGTGCCGTTGAGGTCCTGGCCCCAGAGCAGGAATTCGATGGCGTGGTAGCCAGTGGCGACGTTGGCCTCGGAGCCGCCCAGCTCGTTCAGGCTGGCCAGCAGCTCGCCGGTGATTTCGCTGACGTCGATCTTGTCTTCACCGACCTGGATCTCGGTGTTGGCGATGATGTTGGCCTGCGCGCCCGGGTTGCCCAGTGCGTGCTGGTAGTCCTCGGCGACGTAGTCGATCAGGCCTTCGTCCAGCGGCCAGGCGTTGAGCTGACCTTCCCACTCGTCGACCACCGGGTTACCGAAGCGGAACACTTCGGTCTGCATGTAGGGCACGCGCGCGGCCAGCCAGGCTTCGCGGGCAGCGTTCAGGGTCGCTTCGCTGGGATCGGCGAGCAGCGCATCGATTGCGGTCTGCAGGGCCTTGCCGGTGCTGGCGGCATCGCTGAATACGGCCAGTGCCAGGTCGGCGTAATGGTTGACCACCGCCTTTGCCGCAGCCTCGTCGATTTTCGCCGCAGTAGCTGGGGCTGCGCTCTCGGTAGCGGCAGCAGGCGCTGCTGCCTGGGTAGCGGGGGCTTTGTCTTCGCCACAGCCAGCGAGGGAAATGGCGATGGCCAGCAGGCTGGCGGAGGCCAGAGGCATACGAATCATGGCGGGGTCCTTTGCATGTACGAAATGGGGACGGTACTCAGAGGTACCTGAAAAACTGCGACATAATGCAAATGTTTCGCATTATGTGTAAAGGCCATTATTCGGCACTGTGCGGGATATCGCTGCCGAGCCACCTCGATGCCGTTAGAATGCCAGCACCCGATTCGCAGTTCTGCATGGAGAAAACTGCATGAGCCTGACCGCCGTGATCATCATCGTTGTCCTCGTCCTGCTCTGCGCCTATGCGGTGTCGTTGTACAACGGCCTGGTACGCCTCAAGCATGGCGTGAGCAAGGCTTGGTCGAACATCGACGTGCTGCTCAAGCAACGGCACGACGAACTGCCCAAGCTGGTGGAAACCTGCAAGCAGTACATGCAGTACGAAGGCTCGACGCTGGAGCGAGTGATTGCAGCGCGCAGCGCCGTTGCCAGTGCTCGTGAGCAACATGATGTCGGCGCCCTGGGCAAAGCCGAGAGTGGTCTGCGCGCAGGCCTCGGTCAGCTCTTTGCCCTGGCGGAGAACTACCCTGAGCTGAAGGCCAACGACAGCTTCCAGCACCTGCAGCAGCGCATCAGTGGCCTGGAAAACGGCATCGCCGACCGCCGCGAGCTGTACAACGAAGCGGTCAACCTCAACAACGTGCGCATCGAGCAGTTCCCCGACGTGATCATCGCGCGCATGTTCAACTTCCAGGCTGCCGAGCTGCTGGTGTTCAGCGAGGCGGAGAAAGCCGACGTAGACATGAAATCACTGTTCAACTGAGAACCTGCCGATGATGCAGGTCGACCCCTTCGGCTTCTTCTTTACGCTCACGTTCACCCTCGGCGCATGCCTGGGCGGCGCCTGGTGGTGCCTGCGACGTTGGTCGCAGGCGCGTCATCTGCTCGACACGCCCACCTCGAAGATCCGCTCGGCGGCGCAGGGGTATGTCGAACTCTACGGTGTGCTCGAAGCGTTGCCGGACCTGCAGTTGCGCGGGCCGCTGACTGGCAAGCCCTGCCTGTGGTGGCGCTTTCGTATCGAGGAATATCGTTCCAGCGGCAAGAAGCGCAGCTGGCGGGTGATCGAGAGTGGCGCCAGTGACGCCTGGTTGCGCCTGGTCGATGGCACCGGCGAATGCCTGATCGACCCGCGTGGCGCCGAGATCCATACCGCGGTGCGTGAGGTTTGGGAGGGTAACTTGCGACACCCGCTGGGTCCGGCCAAGAGCGGATTGTTCGGCTTTCTCACCAGCGGCCAGCGCTATCGCTACAGCGAGGAACGCTTTCATGTCGGCCAGCCGTTGTACGCCATCGGTGATTTCCGTACCCGCGGCGCCGCGCAGCAGGGGTTCGACAGGCACGCCGCTCAGGGCGAAGTGATCCGTGAATGGAAGGGCGATTACGTTGGCCTGCTGCGGCGTTTCGACAGTGACGGCAACGGGGAGCTCGACGAGCAGGAATGGAATCGCGTGCGTCTCGCGGCGCAACTGGAAGCCGAAGATCGGCACCGGCAAACGGCGTCCGAACCGGCGCGGCATCAGATGGCCAAGCCCAGTGAGCGGCAGCCGTTCATTCTCTCCAACAGCGGAGAGGACGAATTGGCCCGCAACTTCTACTGGCAGGCCGCTGGTGGCGCTGTGCTGTGCGTGGTTGGTGCGCTGGCCACCGCCTGGCTGTTGGGGGTGCAGAACTGGTGAGCGGGTGTTCTGCGCTCGAACAAAAACGCCGCGTCGAATCGCGGCGTTTTTTTTGGGGGTGACGCTCAGAGTGTCGCGGCTGAGCTCAGTCGTCGCGACTGCTTGAGGAACAGGGTCAGCTCGCGTGCTGGCAGCGGCTTGCTGTACAGGTAGCCCTGACCCTCATGGCAGCCCTGGGCAATGATGTAGGCCTCCTGTTCGATGGTTTCCACGCCTTCGGCGATGACCTGCATGCCCAGGCTCTTGCCCAGCTGGATGATGGCGCGAACGATGGTGGCGTCGTCTTCGTCTTCGAGCAGGTCCTGCACGAAGCTCTTGTCGATTTTGATCTTGTCCAGTGGCAGGCTCTTCAGATAGCTCAGTGACGAATAGCCGGTACCGAAGTCGTCGATGGCGATCAGCGCGCCGGAGCGGCGCAGGCTGAGCAGGTGCTGGGCGGCGGTGCTGATGTCTTCCATCAGGCCGGTTTCGGTGACTTCCAGCTCCAGGCTTTTGGGCGGCAGGCGGTAGACCTGCATCAGGTTGTTGACCACGCGCGGCAGCTCGGCGTGGTGCAGCTGCACGGTGGACAGGTTGATGGCCATGCGCAGCTCGCTGAAGCCCTGATCGTGCCATTCACGCAGTTGGCGGCAGGTCTGGTCGAGAATCCATTCACCGATGGCAATGATGGTGCCGTTCTGCTCGGCCAGCGGGATGAACAGGTCCGGTGCTACCAAGCCATGTTGCGGATGCTGCCAGCGCAGCAGTGCCTCGACGCCGACCACCTGATGGTCGCGATAGTCTATCTGTGGCTGGTAGACCAGATGCAACTGGTTCTGTGCCAGGGCATCGCGCAGATCCTTTTCCAGCTCACGACGGCGACGCATCTCGCTGTCGACGCTGGCGATGTAGAACTGGTAGCGATTGCGCGAACGACTCTTGGCCAGGGTCATGGTCTGCTCGGCTTTCTGCAGCAGCTTCTCGGTGCTGTCGCCGTCTTCCGGGAACAGGGTGATGCCGATGGTGGCACGCAGGCGCACTTCATGCTGATCGAGCAGGAACGGCTGCTCCAGATCGTCGAGCACGCTCTGCGCCAGTTCGGCGGCTTCGTAAGGTTGTTCGATGTCGGCTTGAACCAGGGCAAACTGGTCGCCGCCCAGACGGGCCAGAGCGCCGAGACGGCCGCTATGGCTGCGCAGGCGGTCGGACAGCGCGAGCAGCAACTGGTCGCCGCTCTGGTAACTGAATTGTTCGTTGATGCCCTTGAAGTCATCCAGGCCGACGCAGAGTACGGCGACGCGGCGCTGCAGGCGGCCGGCATCTTCGAGAATCTGATCGAGTTGCTGTTGCAGTTGCTGGCGGTTGGGTAGGCCGGTGAGGAAGTCGTACTGAGCCATGCGCAGCAGGCTGTTTTCGGCTTCACGGCGTAGGTGGGTGTTGCGCTCGATGGAGGCCAGCAACTGGTTGGCGGTGTTGATCCACAGGCCCAGCTCGTTCTTCTCGTTGCCCTTGAGCATGGGCAGCTTGTGTTCGCTGGGGCGGTCGGGATTGATGTTGGTGAGGTGTTCGATGATCTTCGACAGCGGTTTGGTCAGCAGCCAGTGATAGACCAGATAGAGCACCAGACCCATGGCCATGGCGCGCAGCACACCTGAGATGAAGATGATCACCGAGTTGGTGACGAAACTCTCGCCGTAAGGTGCCGTATCGAGGGTGATGTTGAGGTCGCCGTAATACTCGCTGTAAGGGCCGCGGCCGACCAGTTTGGTGGCGAACAGCTGCTCCTGACCGAGGATCGGGTCGGTCAGCCAGCGAGTGGGCATCTGCGCCAGATCGCGTGTTCGCTCGGCCAGCATGGGTTCGTTGGGGTGACCGATGGAGGCGTAGCGCACCGACTCGTGCTGGAACAGGCCCTCGATCACCTGCATGCCCATCTCGCGGTCCAGGCTGTATACCGCCTGAGTCGACGGGTCACGGAACATACCGAGGATGCGATGGGCATCGTTGGCTACCGCCTGACGTGTCTTGTAGGCGTCGAAGACGATCTGCGCACAACTCAATACCACCCCTACTACGAGTGCTGACAGCAGCACCACGCGGAGCAACTTGAGTGACAAGCTGTTTTTCAATTCCAGCTTCAAAGGCAATTCCTTATGTCGATGCATGCAGCGTCAGTCAGACGAGAGTATTGGCAATCTAGCCCTGGCCGTCAAAGGGCCATCATGCCTGGTGGCACTATTTATCCCACAAGGAACGCTCCTGGTGCGAATCGCCGCTTCGAAGCCGACTCGCTGCTCTGTGTCGGTGCGATTGCGCCGTACTTGAGCGCCTTTGGTCATATTGACCGTTCATCGTCGTTGCGCCTTGTGACGCGCCATCTGCTGTCCGTTTCACGGCTGGCACAAGAGTTGCGAAGGCCGGGCATCGACCAGGAGGGGACTCGTGATGAAAACGCTCATGCTGTTGCTCGTCGCTGTCAGCTTTGCCCCACAGGCCCATGCCGCCAGCGAGGAGGCCGCCAATACGGCCTGGCTGGTGTTGGCCAGCGTGCTGGTGTTCTTCATGCAGGCGGGTTTCGCTCTGTTGGAGAGCGGCATGTCGCGGGCCAAGAACGCCGTCAACGTGATGATGAAGAACTACATGGATTGCTGCGTTGGCGGCATCGTGTTCTGGCTGATCGGCTTTGGCCTGATGTTCGGCGCCAACGTCACTGGCTGGTTCGGCATGAGTCACTTCGCGCTGAACGACGGCGAGCCCTGGGATTACACCTTCCTGCTGTTCCAGATGATGTTCGCCGCCACCGCAGCGACCATCGCCAGTGGCGCCATGGCCGAACGCACGCGGTATGGCGCCTACCTGATTGGCGCGGTGCTGATCAGCGGTGTGATCTATCCGATATTCGGCAGCTGGGTGTGGGGCGGTCTGTATGGCGGCCAGGGCTGGTTGGCCAAACTCGGATTCATCGATTTCGCCGGCTCGACCGTGGTGCACAGCATCGGTGCTTGGTGTGCGTTGGCGGGGATTCTGGTGCTCGGCCCACGCCTCGGTCGCTTCGCCCCTGATGGCAAGGCGCGCCTGATTCCGGGGCACAACCTCGGCCTGGTGGCATTGGGCGGTTTCATTCTCTGGGTGGGCTGGTTCGGCTTCAACGCCGGCAGCAATCTGCAGGTCAGCAGCAGCCTCGGGCTGATTGCCTTGAATACTCATCTGGCGGCGGTCGCTGGCGCGCTCGGCGCTCTGTTGGCGCAACGCAGCACGGCCAGCCCGGTGCTGTTGACCACCACGGTGAACGGTTCGATTGGCGGGCTGGTCGGCATTACCGCCGGTTGCGCCAGCATGGCGCCGGGTTTCGCTCTGCTCAGCGGTCTTGTAGCCGGCTTCGTCGTGGTGTACGGCATGCGTCTGCTCGATCGCCTGCAACTCGACGATGTGGTCGGTGCGATTCCAGTACATGGTTTTGCCGGCATCTGGGGCACCTTGGCGGCGGGGCTGTTCTATCAGGGCGACCTGTTCAACTGGGAGCGTGTCGCCGTGCAGGCATTGGGTGCTGCGGCGGCCTTTCTCTGGGCCTTTCCGGTTGCCCTGGTGTTCTACTTCCTGCTGGCCAAGACCATCGGGCTGCGGGTTTCGACCCAGCATGAGCAGCGCGGGCTGGATTTCGCCGAACATGCCGAGGTCGGTTATCCGGAGTTCAACTCGACGCAGACCTTCGACAGCGAGCAATGGTCGAGGAGGGGCTGAGAATGAGATTGAGCTTGCGTCGTCGCGCGATCTACACCGGCCTGGCCGGACATTTCTCGGACGAGGAGGTCTGGCCATTGCTGGCGCTGTGGGAGAACAAATACGCCGAGCAACCGCCGTTCGCTCTCAATGAATTTCTCGCCGAGGTGGTGCTGCGCACCGAGCGCAAGCTCGAACGCGCACGTCTGTATCGCGAGCTGGTCGGCGCCCTGACGGGGCCGCCCTCGCAGCTGTTGCCTGACCCGGAGGCGCAACTGGCTGCTTGGCGCCAGGGACGCAATGAGGCCGTAAGGCAAGTGGCGACCCCGGATAGTGCCGCGCAAACGACCTTCCTGGTCCTGAACCAGGCTTTGCTGGAGCAACTAGATGGCGCTCAGCAGGCGGCGCTGAGGCGTTTTGCCGCCGGCAACCTGTCCGGTATGGGCGTGAGTTCGGAACTGTCGACGCGCTTGCGCATCTGGCTCGAGCAGGGCGGGAGCGACGGTATCGCCAGCCTAGGACTGGAGCAACTGCGCAAGCTGCTGAACCTGCTCTATATCGGGCTCTGCGAGTTTCTCGGGCCGGTACGTGCCGACCGCGTGCTGAGCCAGGCGGTCAGCCGAGTTGAGCAACAGGGGGTGGAGTTTTCACCGCGCCGGCTGCTCTAGCTGGCTGTTGAAAAACTACCTCGGCTTTGGCCTCCTGCATCCATGCAGGCGTCGCCTGCGTTTTTCGACGGCCTGCTGAATGCCCGCGTCAGAAACGAAAAACCCGGCCATGAAGGCCGGGTTTTCGTATTACGGGGCTGTAATTCAGGCCGCGTAGTTCTGGGCGACGAAGTCCCAGTTCACCAGGTTCCAGAACGCCTCGACGTACTTCGGACGCAGGTTGCGGTAGTCGATGTAGTAGGCGTGTTCCCAGACGTCGCAGGTCAGCAGCGGGGTGTCGCCGGAAGTCAGCGGGCAGCCGGCGCCGATGGTGCTGGCCAGAGCCAGGGAGCCGTCAGCTTTCTTCACCAGCCAGCCCCAGCCGGAACCGAAGGTACCGATGGAAACCTTGCTGAACTCTTCCTTGAACTTGTCGAAGGAACCGAAGGCCGCGTTGATGGCGTCAGCCAGAGCGCCAGTGGGCTGGCCACCGCCGTTCGGCGACAGGCAGTTCCAGTAGAAGGTGTGGTTCCACACCTGAGCGGCGTTGTTGAAGATGCCGCCCGAGGAAGTCTTGACGATTTCTTCCAGGCTCTTGCCTTCGAACTCGGTGCCCGGCACCAGGTTGTTCAGGTTCACGACGTAGGTGTTGTGGTGCTTGTCGTGGTGGAATTCGAGGGTCTCGGCGGAAATGTGCGGCTCGAGGGCATTCTTTTCGTAAGGCAGCGGCGGCAATTCAAAAGCCATGGTCTATCTCCTACTCAGGTCGTGTGCGGTATGCGCAAGGCCGATCACGGGCGGCCTATAGGCGGCGTCGAGTTTGTACTCTTTGCGCCGCAGACTCGGGATCATAGCACCCGACCACGGCCATAACCACGCAACATCTGTGTGGGAAAGCCGGTGCCAGGGCCTTTGCAGCATTGGGTTCGACAGCCGCAGGCGCCAGCAGTTGCCTCTAAAGTGCGCCGGCTTTCTTCCAGGCCAGATAACTGCTCACCAGTTCCGGGCCCAGTTCGCCCGGGCGGGCATCGAGCACCGGCACTTCGTGAGCGGCCAGGCGTTCGTGCAGGTCGGCGCGGGCATTGAGGTAGTCCAGCGTGCCGCAGTAGGCCAGGGCCTGGTCGAATTGCTCAACGGGTGTCTGGCGCAGGCGGTCCAGCGCTTCCTCACGCAGGCTGGCGATCAGCACACGATGCTGGCGCGAAAGACGGCGCACGGCGGCGAGCAGGTCCTGATCGTCTTCGTCGCGCAGGTTGGTCACCAGCACCACCAGCGAGCGACGCCGCTGACGTGTCAGCAGCAGATCGGCGGCGGCGCTGAAGTCGGCAGGTTGCTGGCTGGTATCGAGGTCGTAAACGGCGTTGAGCAGCACGTTCAGCTGAGCGGGGCCTTTGACCGGTGCCAGGTAACGCGACTGGTTGCCGGCGAAGGTCGCCAGACCCACCGCATCGCCCTGGCGCAGCGCCACGTAGCTGAGCAGCAGGCAGGCGTTGAGGGCGTGGTCGAAGTGCGACAGCTCGTCGTCCTGGCTGCGCATGCGCCGGCCGCAGTCGAGCAGGAAGACGATCTGTTGGTCACGCTCGTCCTGATACTCGCGCGCGATGGGGGTGCGCTTGCGCGCGGTGGCCTTCCAGTCGATCTGGCGCAGGGTGTCGCCGTCACGAAACTCGCGTAACTGGTGAAACTCCAGACCCAGGCCGCGCCGCGGACGCTGGCGTACCCCCAGTTGACTGAGCCAGTCGTCCACCGCCTTGAGCTGCGCGCCATAGAGGCGAGCGAAGTCCGGGTAGACACGGCTTTCGCCAGCCAGCGGCAGCAGACGCTTGGCCTGCCACAGGCGTAACGGGCTGGGCAGTTTCAGTTCGCACAGGGCGAAGTGGAAATGTCCACGGATAAGCGGTTTAAGGCGATAGCTGACCTGGGTTTGCTGGCCTGGGTGCAGGGTGATGCGCTGCGGCAGGAAGTCGAAGGCCATGCCTTCGGGCACATGATCGAAGACCTCGATTTCCTGGGTATGGGCGAAATCGTGATGGGTGATCAGTTGCACCTCGCTCCAGCGCCCGAGCGGCAGATTGCCCGGCAACACGCGCTCCAGGCGCGGCGAGGGCTGGCGCCGCAGCCACAGGGCATCGACGACGGCGACCAGTGCCAACGCCAGCAACAGTCCCCAGGCCAGCGGCATCAGGCTGTCTGCCAGGCGAATGCCGAGCAGGGGCAGGGCGCCGAGCAACACGGCGGCGGCGAACAGGCCGCCGAGCAGCCCGATGAGCAGGCGCGAAGGTTTCATAGACGCGGAGCCGGCACCTGATCGAGCAACTGCTGCAGAACCTGATCCACCGACAGGCCTTCGATATCCAGCTCCGGCGCCAGGCGTACGCGATGGCGCAGCACCGCCAGGGCGCAGCTCTTGATGTCATCCGGCAGGACGAAGTCGCCGCCGCGCAGCAGCGCGCGAGCACGGGCACCGCGCACCAGGGCGATCGACGCGCGTGGTCCGGCGCCCATGGCCAGCCCCGGCCAACTGCGCGTGGCGCGGGCCAGGCGTACGGCGTAATCGAGCACCTGGTCATCCAGCGGCAGATCGCTGGCGATCTTCTGCAGCGCCAGCACGTCCCTGGCCTGCAGCAGGGTGCGCAGCGGGCTGACTTCGAGCATGTCGGCCTTGGCCGAGCGGGTCACCTGGCGCACCATGTTCAGCTCTTCGTCCTGCTGCGGATAATCCATGCGCAGCTTGAGCATGAAGCGGTCCAGCTCGGCTTCCGGCAGCGGGTAGGTGCCTTCCTGCTCGATCGGGTTCATGGTCGCCAGCACCATGAACGGCAGCTGCACCGGCAGGGCGCGGCCTTCCAGGGTCACCTGGCGTTCCTGCATCACTTCCAGCAGCGCGGCCTGGGTCTTGGCCGGCGCGCGGTTGATTTCGTCGGCCAGCAGCAGGTTGGTGAACACCGGGCCCTTGCGCAGTTTGAACTGCTCGCTCTGCATGTCGTACACGGCATGGCCGGTGACATCGCTGGGCATCAGGTCCGGAGTGAACTGGATACGTGCGAACTCGCCGCCGAAGCAACGCGCCAGGGCGCGTACCAGCAGCGTCTTGCCGAGTCCCGGTACACCCTCGACCAGCACGTGGCCACCGGCGATCAGTGCGGTGAGCACGTCGTCGATCACCGCGCTCTGGCCGATCACGGCCTTGCGCAGCTCGGCGCGCAGAGCCTGGGCCAACTGGCTGGCACGCTGGCGCTGCTGCGCTTGCGGGTTGCTCGGCGCGGCGGCCGGGGTTTCCTGCACCGGCAGGTTGTCGTTCTCGGGGATCTCGCTCATAGGGCATTCCTGAGGGTTTGCAGGTGGGCGACCTGGCGGGTGAAGTCACTGGCGGATAGGCGCTGCGGCGGCAATGGGCGCATGGCCTGGCTGATGTCCTTGGCGGGCAGGCGGGTCATGCGACCAAGGACCTGCCACTGCTCGGCGACGGCGAGCTTCTCGAAACCGGGGTGGCGGCGGCGCGCACGGCGATTGATATCCTGTTGCAGGCCTTTGAGCAGGCTGTGCTGGCCGCTGCGACGGAGCAGGAAGTCGGCGCCGCCACGCAGGTGTTCTTCGAGCTGGCGGCGGGCACGGCTGGCTGGCGCCTGCATGGGTCCGTGGCGCATGCCGACGTGCCACAGGGTGGCGATGATCAGCAGGGCCAGTACCAGCAGGGCCAGCGGGAAATGGCGCAGCAGCAGGCGGGCCAGGCCGTCGCTGTCGGCGTGGTAGAGCAGGGTCACGGCACTGTCCTGGCTCAGATACCAGAGCAGCCAGGCGTGGTCGTATTTGTCGATGGTGCGGTTCTGCCAGATCCACGGATCGCTCAGTACGGTGATCAGACCATCGCCGTGGTACAGCTGCAGCAAGTGCGTGGCGGCTTCGCTATTGGCCCAGACGTGCGCCCGATTCTGCGCATCGTACAGGTGGAAATCGGTGTCGAAGGCGATGTAGGCCGGCGCCTGCTCGTTTTCCAGATAGAGCTTGGTGAGTTGCGGATAGGCCTCGCTCTCCTCGTTCTCCTGCTCCGACTCGCTGCTCTCGTCGTCATCCAGTTCGTCGCTCATGTACTGCTGGACGCCGAGCAGATCGAGCAGCAGGTCGCCGCTCTTGCCTTCCTCTTCGTCCCACAGGCGTTCGGCGATGAACAGCAGATGGCCGCCGTTTGCCGTCCACTGCAGCACGCGTTCGACCTGGCGCGGCGTCATGTTGTTGCGGTCGGCCAGCAGCATCAGGGTCTGGCCCTCGCTGGGCAGGCCGTCCAGCACCTCCAGACCTTCGGCGCGGCGGGCGGCGATGCCCTGCTTGCGCAGGAAGTGCTCGGCGGCCAGGTAGGGGCTGCTGGCAACCTCGGGGGAAGGGCCGTGCTCGATCACGTCTTCATAAGGTTCGAGTTTGCCCAGCACATAACTGGCGAGCAGCCCCAGCACCAGCAACAGGGCCATGGCGAGGATGAAACCGGCGCGCCGACTCATGCCACACGCTCCTGGTCGAACAGGCTGCGCCAGCCCTGGCACAGGCCCTGACGCAGCGCTTCGGCAGGCAGGCGATGACCATAGGCCAATGCTTGCCAATGCAGCGTGAGTTGACGACTGTAGTCCTCCAGATTCTGCTGCCCGAGGCCGGCGACCAGGTGCAGCACCTCGCCTTCGGTGTGCGATTGCTTCAGGGGCAGGCGCTGTTCATGCAAAAGGCGGCTGAGCAATGCGCGGTAGAGCAAACCGAGTGCGGCGCGCGGTTGCTCGGCCCAGAGTCGCTCGGCTTCGCTGGCGACGTCGTCGGGCAGCGTCTCCGGTGCCAGTTCCAGACCGAACAGCTGTTGCGGTGCGACCTGCCGGCGTCGCGTTGGCAGGCCGATGCGTTCGCCAAAGGCCTGCAGCCACTCGCGGTAGCGCCACAGGACGAAGGCCAGCAGCGCGGCCAGCGCCCCCCACAGCAGCACTTCGAATATCTGCGCGACGACATCCAGGCTCTTCCACCACTCGCCGAGCTTGAGCAGGTTCTTGAGCATCTCGAGGAAGGCTTCGACGTCTTCCGGTTTGGGCTCCTCGGCAGGTTTTTCCTCGCCCAGGCGCCAGCGTGTAACGGTTTCGCGGTGCTGGAAGGGCGGCTCGTCGAGCAGGGCTTCGATGCTGGTGCGCGCGGCCTGGCTGGTCAGAGGCTGCTGGAGCAGGCGCGGTGCGTCGGGGCCTTGCGGGTCGGTCTGCTCGGCTTTCTCGCTGGCGGCTGGCGATGTGTCGGCCCAGGCATCGTTCGGCAGCTGCGTCAGCAGCAAGGCGCAACCGAGCAGCAGGGCATAGGCGCTGCCGCTCAGGCGCTGGCGCAGGCGGCGAAAGGTCAGTTCGATATCCCAGGCTTCCAGGGCGGTGCGGCGGTTGAGGTAGAGGGTGAAACCGCAGGCGACATAGACCGGCTCCCAGATGATCAGCAGCAACACATAAAGCAGGTTGGACAGATGCTCGAGCCACATCCATTGGCCGCTGCTGGCGGCGATCAGGCTTTCCCAGGTCCAGTTCAGTTCCACCTGCTGCGGCAACATCAGATAGAACAGGGCGACCAGGCCCATCCACAGGGCGATTTCCAGATGCATACCGACGAGCGTCAGCCAGGTGGCGGCGGCGCTGTCGCGCTGACCGAGTACCACCAGGCGCTGGCTACGCGCCTGTCCGGTCAGGCCTTCGAGTTGCAGTACCGGCAGATCGAAACTGCGCGTCGGGCTCAGTCGGCGCCAGGTCAGGCTGGCCAGCAATTGCGGTCGCAGCAGTCTCGGCAGTGCGCGCAGGGCCTGTTTCAGCGAGGGTGTGTTGCCGAACAATGCGTGCGACAGGATGTACAGCGGCAACCGTTCATAGGCCGGTTTGAGCCACCAGAACAGGAAGATGGCCCAGCCCGGATACTGCCAGAGCAAGGCGCAGAGCAGGGCGAACAGCGGCAGCGTGACCAGTGCCCAGCTGGCCATCAGCAGGCCGGCATGACGACGGGCGAGCAGCACGCCGAGGTCGATGGCTTCCCAGGCGCTGCGGGGGCGAATGGCGACGCTGGCTTCAGTCAGGCGCATGCTGCCTCCGACCGGCCAGCAGCAGATAACTCAGTACCAGCGCCCAAAGCCCGGTACCGACGGCGTATTTGATGTTCGGGCTGGCGAAGGTGGTGGAGGACCAGAACGCCTCGATGAAGGCGGCCAACAGGAGGAACAGGATCACCCCGGCCACCAGCTGTATCGCCTTGCCGGCAGCCAGACGCAAGGCCTCGCCACGGGGCAGGCGGCCGGGTGCGAGCAGTGCCCAGCCGAGCTTGAAACCAGCCGCGCCGGCCAGGGCGATGGCCGTCAGCTCGAAGGCACCATGACCGATGACGAAGGACCAGAAGGGCTCACCATAGCCGATGCGCGTCAGGTGACCCGCCACTGCGCCGATCATCAGACCGTTGAACAGCAGGAAGAACAGGCTGCCGAGACCGAGCAGCAGGCCGCTGGCGAAGGTCTGAAAGGCGATGCCGATGTTGTTCATGATGTAGAAGCCGAACATCACCCAATCTTCACCGGAGCCGCGTTCGCTGAAGCGGCCGAGACGGCGCGCGTCGGGATCGTACATGCCTTCCATTTCGCTGACCTGATCGGGGCTGACCAGGCTGAAAATCAGCTCGGGATAGAGGTAGGTCAGCAGCCCCATCAATGCCAGGCTGCCGAAGAACAGCAGGCTGGCCACGCATACGCTGCGCCACTCGCTGCGCACCAGGTGTGGGAAACCGCCGAACAGAAAGCGGATCATCTGCGCGCCAAGGTGGCTGCGATGGCGGTAGAACTGCTGGTGGCCGCGCATGGCCAGCTGTTGCAGCTGGTCAATGAGGTGGCTGCTGTAGCCGCGCGCCTGAGCCAGCGCCAGATGCTGGCAAAGCTGCCGGTAGCTGGCGGCAAAGCCCTGGCAGGTCTGCGCTTCGGGCTTGCCGCGCTCGAGGGCTTCGAGTTGGTTGTTGAAGGCGTCCCAGTCCGGCTGATGGCGACTTTCGAACAGGCTCTGTTTCAAGGTGCGCTCCCCAGCAGGCCGCGAGCGATGCCGTTGAGACGCGGTTCCGCCTGCTCGACAGGCACTTGCAGTGGCTCGGCCAGCAACGCCGCCAGCTCCGCTCTGCGGGCGGCAGACAGCTGGCCGCCACGTTCGGCAAAACCGAGGATGGCACGTTGCTCGTCAAGGCTGAGCGGGAAGGGCGCTGGCAACGGTTCGGCGTCGGCGAGCAGTGGTTTGCTCAAAGGCGCATCGCGATAGACCACCAGCGTGCCGGCGGCGATATCGCCGAGGCGCTTGAACGCCGGATGGTTCAGGCAACTGATGATGCCCAGGGTGTAGCCGAACGGCAGGATATCGACGAAGCGCAACAGGTTGCGGGTCAGCGAAGCGGCCCAGCCGATCGGCGTACCGTCATCGTGCACCACGCGCAGGCCGAGCATCTGCTTGCCGGGGGAGCGACCCTGGTTGAGGACTTCGAACAGCACCATGTACCACCAGGTCACGAGAAACAGCAGGATGGTGCCCAGGCCCATGCCGAACTGACCGAGCAGGCCGAGAACGATGAACGTTACCATCAGGATCAGGCCGCGAATGGCCAGGTCGATGGCGAACGCCAGGGCGCGTGGTACCAGCCCGGCTGGCCGCAGATGCAGATCGATACCTTCCGGCGTTTCGACCTCATAGCGAGTATCCAGGGGGTGCTGGTTGAGCGGAAGGCTTGCGCTTGAGCGTGAGGACATCGGCGGACTGCATCAAGGAAAGCCCGATGCTAGCGAGCAGCGGGCCACTAACGCAACCGGGCCAGTGAACTGGCCCGAGCTGCATCGGCTTATTGGCTGGCCTTATTGGGCGGCAGGCAGCACGCCAAAGATAGTGCGATACAGCACGCCCATGGCTACGACCATCAGCGGAATGCTCCACACCAGACCGATACCCAGCGGGATGGCGCTGACCATGACGATCAGGCCGAGCACCAGGAACAGGCCGAAGACCTTGAACCAGTGCTGGGTGATGGCCTTGCGCGAGGCTTCCAGGGCCTGCCAGGGCGACAGGCCGCGCTCGACCACCAGCGGGACGGCCAGCAGGTAGGCCACACTCAGGTAGATGCCGGGGATCAGCAGCAGGATGATGCCGAGGTAGATCAGCAGCATCATCACCACGGCGGTGATGATCAGCGGTACGGTGCGGCCGAAGTGGCTGAAAATCTCGTTGAAGCTCAGCGGCTGGTCGGCGGCGCGGCGAATGCCGACCATATTGATGCCGGCCATGAAGGGGTAGGCCAGGGCCGAGGCCAACAGCGAAATCAGGATCTCGCCGACGAATACCAGAAACAGGTTGTCGCTCAGGGCGCCAAAGATGCCGACCACGCCGCCGAGGATGAAGGTGGCGGCCAGCAGCACCACGTAGAACACCAGAAAGCCGCCGATGATGATGCCTTTGGTGCCCTTGACCTTGCTCCAGGACTCGCTCAGCAGTTCGCCGATGCTGAAGTCATAGCCGCGTGCCAGCGCTTCTTCGATGCTCGGTGTCTGGTTCGACGGCGTTTGTTGCAGATCGCTGCTGGGAGCAGCATAGGGATTGGGGGTGATCGCGTCACTCATGGTTGCATCCTTGTATGTAGAGTGGGGGGCTGCCAATGCTAGTGGTTACGGCGCTTGCTCCACAAGTGCAGCGCACCTGGCGCTGCAGCAGCTGTGCGCTGGTTCATGCTTTGGCCCGCAGCGGTGAGCCTGGAAGTGGATGATAGACTGCCGACAACTTTACGTCAGGTACGGAGCCGCCAATGACTTCCAGCATCTTCTGGTACGACTACGAGACCACCGGTATCAATCCGCGGTGTGACCGTCCGCTGCAGGTGGCGGGTATCCGTACCGATGAGGCGCTGAATGAGATCGGCGAACCGCTGAACATCTACTGCCGCCCCAGCGACGACATCCTGCCGCACCCCGCAGCCTGCCTGGTGACCGGCATCGATCCACAGCGCCTGCAGCAGTTGGGGCTGGATGAGGGCGAGTTCATGACCCGTGTGCATGCCGTGCTCTCGGCGCCCGGCACCTGTGGCGCCGGCTACAACAGCTTGCGCTTCGATGACGAGGTGACGCGCTACAGCCTCTATCGCAACTTCTTCGACCCTTATGCGCGCGAGTGGCAGGGCGGCAACAGTCGCTGGGACCTGATCGATCTGGTGCGCACCGCTTATGCGCTGCGGCCCGAGGGAATCGAGTGGCCCGAAGACGAAGGGCGCGTATCGCTCAAGCTGGAGCGGCTGACTCAGGCCAACGGCATCGACCACGGCCAGGCTCACGATGCACTGTCCGACGTACGCGCCACCATCGGTCTGGCGCGGCTGCTGCGCGACCGGCAGCCAAAGCTATACGACTTTCTTTACCAACTGCGTAGCAAGCAGCGAGTGCTGGATCAGATTCGCCTGTTACAACCGCTATTGCACATTTCCGGACGCTTCTCCGCTGCGCGCCACTATCTGGCGCCGGTGCTGCCGCTGGCCTGGCATCCGCGCAATCGCAATGCGCTGATCGTCTGCGATCTGCAGGCCGACCCGTCGCCCTTGCTGAATCTGGACGCCGATACGCTGCGTAGTCGTCTCTACACCCGCCGCGAGGACCTCGCCGAGGGCGAGTTGCCAGTGCCGCTGAAGCTGCTGCATATCAATCGCTGTCCGGTAGTGGCGCCGCTTGCGGTACTGCGCGAGGCGGATCGGCAACGCCTGCAACTGGACTGGTCGATCTGCGAGCGCAATGTCGAAGTGCTGAAGAATGAACAGCCGCTTTGGCGGGACAAATTAGCGGCCATTTACCGTGAAGAAGCCTTCGCAGGCAGTAACGACCCCGAACAACAGCTTTACGATGGTTTTATCGGTGATCGTGACCGTCGTTTGTGTGAGCAGGTGCGTAGCGCTCCACCCGAGGCATTGGCCAACGACAAAAAATGGCCATTCGATGATGCGCGACTGCCAGAGTTGTTGTTTCGTTATCGGGCGCGCAATTTCCCCGCCAGTCTGTCAGCGGCTGAATCTCAGCGTTGGGCAGAGTTCTGCCGGCAGCGTCTGAGCGACCCAGAGTTCGGTGCTCCCAATACCCTGGCGCAATTTCACGCGGCGTTGGAGCAGTTGCGCACGGACTGCAACCCAGGCCAATTGCAACTTCTGCAGCAGTGGCAGGCGTATGCGCAGGCGCTGCAGACGCGTTTTGCCGAGAGTCCCGCAGGCGTTTAAACCGGAGAGAGACAGCCAGGACAATGCGCAGGGGCGATGGTTCTCGTCAGCTTTGATAAGAAAAATGCAGGGGCCGGGAACTTTTCGCCCGCTTAGCGTTGTTGCTGATGCCAACAATTGCCCAAAACTGTTACGTCTGAAAAAAACATAGGCAATAAAAAACGCCAGCATGGCTGGCGTTTTGGGTGTCGCTCAGGAGTTAGCCCAGCAGAGTGGCCCAACCTTCGACGACATCGGCGCCCCACTTGGCTTTCCACTCTTTCAGGGTCTTGTGGTTGCCGCCTTTGGTTTCGATCACTTCGCCGCTGTGCGGGTTCTTGTACTGCTTGACCTTGCGCGCACGCTTGGCAGCAGCAGGCTTGCTGGCGCGTACGCCTTTGCCGGTTTTGGCTTCAGGGTCGAGCAGGGCGATGATGTCGCGCAGCGACTTCTGATATTCGCCCATCAGGGTGCGCAGCTTGCCTTCGAATTCCAGTTCTTTCTTCAGCTTGTCGTCTTGCGACATGTTCTTCAGACGCTCTTGGAGCTCTTTGATGCTTTCTTCGATGTTGCGGTATTCGTTGATCAGCGACATGGGCATTACCTTGGCGTGAATAAGTCTGTGGTAGTCAACAGTGGCCTAATAATAGTCACGCACTTATAACAAGTAAACAGCAGGCCACAAAATAACCGCAATGCAATGCAACCCTTTGTGTCGCTCAGGCTTAATTAAATCGGCTACTGCAACGAGGTCATGAAGTTGTCGGTGCGCTCAAATAGTGCGCGTTCTGAGCACTCGGCCGCAGGCTTTTGCAGGCGCATGGCTGCTGCAGTTTTGCCAGCATATCGTTAGAATGGCCGACTTTGCGCCGCCATTGGGGTTTTAGTTATGCGCACGTTCAGATTAGTCATCTCCTGCCCTGACCGCGTCGGCATCGTTGCCAAAGTCAGTAATTTTCTAGCGACCTATAACGGCTGGATTACCGAAGCCAGTCACCACTCCGATACACAGAGTGGCTGGTTCTTCATGCGTCACGAAATCCGTGCCGACTCGCTGCCGTTCGATCTGGATGGCTTCAAGCAGGCGTTCTCGCCCATTGCCCGCGAGTTCTCCATGGAGTGGCGTATCACCGATTCGGCGCAGAAGAAGCGCGTGGTGCTGATGGCCAGTCGCGAGTCGCACTGCCTGGCCGATCTGTTGCACCGTTGGCACAGCAATGAACTCGATTGCGAGATTCCCTGCGTGATCGCCAACCATGACGACCTGCGCAGCATGGTCGAGTGGCATGGCATTCCGTACTTCCACGTTCCGGTCGACCCCAGGGACAAGGCTCCGGCCTTCGCCGAGGTCGAGCGTCTGGTCAAGGAGCATCGGGCCGATGTCATCGTCCTGGCGCGCTACATGCAGATCCTGCCGCCCGCGCTGTGCGCCGAATTCGCCCAGCGTGTGATCAACATCCATCACAGCTTCCTGCCGTCGTTCGTTGGCGCCAAGCCCTATCACCAGGCCTCGCTGCGCGGTGTCAAGCTGATCGGCGCCACTTCGCACTACGTCACCGAGGAGCTGGACGCCGGCCCGATCATCGAGCAGGACGTGGTGCGCGTGACCCATCGCGACGATATCGAGGAAATGGTGCGCCTGGGCAAGGATGTGGAGAAGATGGTGCTGGCGCGTGGGCTACGCTATCACTTGGAAGACCGAGTGCTGGTGCACGACAACAAGACGGTGGTGTTCGACTGATCTTGCTGCGTGGGCCGGCCCGATGTACGTCAGAGGAGAACGCTCATGCTCAAGTCCATCAAGGTGCGCGACTACATGACTCGCCATCTGGTGACCTTCAGGTCGGACACCGATCTGTTCACCGCCATCAACCGACTGCTGGAACACCGGATTTCCGGGGCGCCGGTGGTCGACTCCCAGGGCCATCTGATCGGTCTGCTGTCGGAGGGCGATTGTCTGCGTGGCATTCTCTCCGGGGCCTATTACGAGGCGACGGGCGGGACGGTCAGCACTTACATGACCACCGAGGTGGAAACGGTGACGCCCGAGGCCGACATCATCGAGTTGTCCGAGCGTTTTCTGCGGGGGCGGCGGCGGCGCTTGCCGGTGATCGAGCACGGTCGTCTGGTGGGGCAGATCAGTCGTTGCGACGTGTTGCGCGCCGTCAAGGAGTTTGCCCAGCACGAGCAGGGCTCCCTGGAAGTCAGCTGATGGAGGCTCGAACGGCATGACCGATCCACTGGAAAAGGCCACCTCAAAGGCGCCGCCGACCCTAGGCGAAGGATGCGTACGGCGATACGATCCCGATGCCCTGAGCGAAGAGGATGGGACCGAGTTCGCCGAGGCGGCCGAACTGTGGCGTCAGCTGCAGGAGCAGGCCGAAGACAAACCTGAGCATGAGCGATAACCAGAAAGGGCGCCGCGGCGCCCTTTCTGTGACTGGCTGTTTCAGATTCGGAAACTGTCGACCATCTGCTTGAGGCGTGCGGCCTGCTGTTCCAGATCGCCACAGGCGCGCAGGGTGGCCTGCAGGTTTTCCACGCCCTCCTGGTTGAGGGTGTTGATCTCGATGATGTCCATGTTCAGGGACTCGATCACCGAGGTCTGCTCCTCGGTGGCGGTGGCCACCGACTGGTTCATCCCATCGATCTCGCCGATGCGGGCGGTCACCGTGCCCAGCCGTTCCCCAGCCTGATTGGCGATTTCCACGCTTTCTTCGCTGTAGCGCTGGCTTTCGGTCATGGTGGTGACCGATTCTCGCGAACCGACCTGCAGTTCCTCGATCATTTTCTCGATTTCCTGCGCCGACTCCTGAGTGCGATGCGCCAGGTTGCGCACCTCGTCGGCGACCACGGCGAAACCGCGTCCCGCCTCGCCGGCACGAGCTGCCTCGATGGCGGCGTTGAGCGCCAGCAGGTTGGTCTGCTGGGAGATGCTCTTGATCACTTCGAGAATCTGGCCGATATCAACGGTCTTGCTGTTGAGCATCTCGATCTTGGCGCAGGCGTCGCTGATCTTGTCCGACAGCTCGCTCATCGAGCGGATTGCCTGCTGTACCACCTTGCCGCCGTCTTCTGCCTGATGACGCGCATCCGATGCTTGATTCGAGGCATCGGCGGCGTTGCGGGCAATTTCCTGTGCGGCGGCGCCGAGCTGGTTGATGGCCGCTGCCACGCTGTTGGTGCGGCTGGCCTGTTCGTCGGAGTTGGCCATCGACGAGTTGGAGGCGTTGACCACCAGCTTGGCCACTTCGTTGACCTGGACGGTGGCCGATGACACTTCACGGATGGAGCTGTGGATGCGTTCGACGAACTGATTGAACGAGCGCGCGAGGGCGCCGAATTCGTCATTGGACTGGATCGCCAGGCGCTTGGTCAGGTCGCCGTCACCTTGTGCGATATCTTGCATGGCCTTGCCCATGGCGGTCAGCGGCTGCATCAGCACACGGATCAGCAGGCCGAGCAGGGCGATGATCAGCACCACGGCAATCAGCGTGGCGATGATGGCCGAGGCGCGAAACTCGGTGAGCATGGAATAGGCCTTGGCCTTGTCGATCGACAGGCCGATATGCCAGTTGACCGAGGGCAGGCCCTTGACCTGCCTGAAGGTCAGGATGCGGGTGTTGCCGTCGAGCTGCGCCTCGCTGAATTCGCTGCTGATGCGTGGTGTGTTCTGCGGGTAGATGTCCTTGAGGTTCTTCATCACCAGATTCTTGTCCGGGTGCACCAGAACCTTGCCATCGGCGCTGACCAGAAAGGCATAGCCGATGCCGTCGAAGTCCAGCGCGTTGATGATGTTGACCAGGGTTTGCAGGCTCAGGTCGCCGCCGACCACGCCGGCCGGCCTGGCCGGCGTGGCGATGGTGATGATCAGCTCGCCGGTGGCGGCATCGACGTAAGGCTCGGTAAGGGTGGTGCCGCCAGCGGCCAGGGCGTCCTTGTACCAGGGGCGGCTGCGTGGGTCATAGTCGGCGGGCATCTGCTCGTCCGGGCGCATGGTGAAGCCGCCGCTTTCGGTGCCCAGGTAGGTGAAGGCGAAGGAGGAGGTCAGCGCCTTCTGCTCCAGCAGTTTGACCACGCGATCGGGCTCGCTGTCGTTGCTGATCGACTGCGCTGCACTTTCCACCAGCAGGATGCGTCCGGACAGCCAGTTCTGGATGTTGCTGGCGGTCACGTTGCCCATTTCATGCAGATAGCTTTCCAGGTCCTCGCGGATGGCGTTGCGTTGCAGGTAATCGTTGTACAGGGTGAACAGCGAGAAGGCGGCAATCACCACCAGGGAGGCTGCGAGCAGAATCTTGTGGCTGAACTGCAGGTTTTTGCTCATGTCGTCTTGCGTCCGGATGGCTCTGGAACCAGTCTTGTATTCCACGGCTGCGCTTGCAAGAGCGTTTTCGCGGGCTGTTGCGGCAGATGGAGTGGTGTTGCTCTGCTGTTTGTATCGGCATATCTGCAGTAAAGCTTTAACCCAGGGGATGGCAAGATGCCTTTGAATTCACAGTTCGTATTGGGTGCCGGCAGTGAGGGGCAGGCGGTTGGTCAGCCTTTGCGCCTGGCCAACCGTCACGGTCTTGTTGCGGGTGCCACCGGTACCGGCAAGACGGTGACCCTGCAACGGTTGATCGAGACGTTCAGCGACGCCGGGGTGGCGGTGTTCGCCGCTGATGTCAAAGGTGATCTCTGTGGTCTGGGCGCTGCCGGCGCGCCGCAAGGCAAGGTCGCTGAGCGCATCGCCAGCATGGCCTGGTTGAACCATCAGCCGCAGGCTTATCCGGTGACGCTGTGGGACGTGCATGGCCAGAGCGGCCACCCGCTGCGCACCACGCTCAGCGAAATGGGGCCGTTGCTGCTTGGCGCCCTGCTCGAGCTGACTGACAGCCAGCAGGCGGCGCTCTACGCAGCGTTCAAGGTGGCTGACCGCGAAGGTTTGTTGCTGCTCGACCTGAAAGACCTGAAGGCGCTGCTCGGCTACCTCAAGGACAATCCGCAAGTGCTGGGCGAGGACAGCGCACTGTTCACCAGCACCTCGGCGCAGGCGCTGTTGCGTCGTCTGGCAGGGCTGGAGCAGCAGGGCGCCGAGGCCCTGTTCGGTGAGCCGGCGTTGCAGCTCGAAGACCTGCTACACCCTGACCGCGATGGCCGCGGGCGCGTGCATCTGCTCGATGCCTCCCGCCTGATTCATGAGGCGCCCAAGGTGTATGCGACGTTCCTGCTGTGGCTCCTGGCCGAACTGTTCGAGCAACTGCCGGAGCGCGGTGATGCCGACAAACCGGTGCTGGCATTGTTCTTCGACGAGGCGCACCTGTTGTTTCAGGGGACGCCCAAGGCGCTGCAGGAACGCCTGGAACAGGTGGTGCGGCTGATTCGCTCCAAGGGCGTCGGGGTGTATTTCGTCACGCAGTCGCCGAGTGATCTGCCGGACGATGTCCTGGCTCAACTTGGCCTGCGTATCCAGCATGGCTTGCGCGCCTTCACGGCCAAAGAGCAGAAGGCCCTGCGTGCAGTGGCCGATGGTTTTCGACCGAACCCGGCGTTCAGCACGCTCAATGTACTTACCGAACTGGGGATTGGCGAAGCCCTGGTCGGCACGTTGGAGGAAAAGGGCACGCCGGCCACGGTACAGCGTGTGGCCATAGCACCACCGCAGTCGCGTATCGGCCCGCTGAATGAGTCCGAACGTGCGACGTTGGTGCGCCAGTCACCGTTAGCTGGCCGCTACGACAAGCCGGTCGATCGCGAATCGGCCTATGAGCTGCTCACCGCGCGTGCCGAACAGGCTCGCAGTGAGGCATCAGCCAAGGTGGCGGGACAGCAGAAGGCGGAGCCGGGGTTGGGCGACATGGCCAGCGACCTGATTGGCAGCGCGATGAAGAGCGCGCTGCGTCAGGCCGCCAACCAGATTGGCCGGCAACTGGTGCGGGGGCTTTTGGGTTCGCTGACGGGTGGCAAGAAGCGTTAGGCAAGCGCTGAAATCTTCGTCATTCCCGCACAGGCGGGAATCCATAACTTCAGCGTAATCGGACTCCCGCCTTAGCGGGAGTGACGGTAGAAAGCCTTTTTGCAGGGCGGGTGAATCTGGGGCGGCGTGTCGCTAGCTGGCAGCTTCGTCGGCAGCGTCCTGCTTGTCCTGGTGTTCTTTCTCGATTTTCTCGATTTCTTTCTCGAAGGCCTGGTCGAGCAGGCTGGGCTTCTTGCGCCAGGGTTTGCGGTCGGGGTCCGGTTGAGCGGCGTAGGTGATGACTTCTCCGCCGTACACATCCTTGTAACGCTGCGCCTGGCGCTCGAGTTCGGCGCGCAGTTCGTCTTTCGTCACTGTTTTTACCTGTAGGTTGTGATCGACCCACGCGACAGCTGAAACACCAGGTTTCGCTGTCGCGCTAAGGGATCAATCTAAAGTGCTTCGCCATGGTTGGCTGGGAGAACAGTTTGCAAAGTTTCACGCTTTGCATCTTTCTCCTTTCTCTTCAGTTACTTATCTATCTGTAACTTTTTTCCGAGAAAAGTTGCATTGGGCAACTGGCGCGTATTATCGCCAACGCCCCTTGAATGTCCAGTGATCAGCCGGCAAGCGCCTGGTAGTGCAGGCTGAAACTCATCTGCAAACTTTGCTCCGCTGCCAGTAATTTTAGCCCCGGGCGCCCCGCTAGATGATGGGCGTTGACCGGGTGAGTGACGGGCTCGAAACAGAAGAAGTTCTGCGCCTCTGGGCAGAACAGCAGAAACACATCGCTGCCCTGTGCTTCACAGACGAGCTGATACCCCGCGTCCGCTTGAATGATGCGAGCGCGCCCCGGCCATTGGGTAAAAGCATTATCGACAACTTGCTGCGGCAACACGGTGGGCTCGGCGAAGTTCCAGGCGTGCGGTAATTCGACCCACTGACTGGAAAGTTTGTCTTCGCTGCATAACCAGACGCCGCCTGCTTGTACCTGCAAGCGCGTGTGCGCAGTGCGCGGCAGATAAGGATGCAGGCCGAGTCCATACCAGCTGGGCTGCTCGCCAAGATGGGTGGCTTGTAACGTCAGGCGCAGATGGCCCTCAGTGAGCTGTACGTGGAGAGTGGCGTGATAGGGAAAAGGCGATTGGCTCTGCAGTTCCAGGCTGGCGCTGTCGGACGTCGCATTGACTATCTGCCAGGGTTGTTGCCAGGCACTGCCATGTATCGGCAGAGGTTCGTGTGCGGTGTTGGCGTCAAGCGCTTGCCAGCCGGTGGGCGTAGCGAAACCACCGCCGCCAATGCGGTTGGACCAGGGCAGCAACGGGTAGCAGGCCAGGCGTCTGGGATTGGCGGCAGTCAGCGCCTGCTCGTCGCTGTGGCGGAGCAGTGCTCGGCCATCGCTGAGGCGTACCCAATTGACCAGGCTTGCGCCCAGTTCCGGGGCGAGGGTCAACTGTGTCAGGCTATCGCTCAGGGTCAGCAGAGTCGTTGGCATTTGGCGCTCCTGGGGCGTTAATTGTCGGGAATTCATAGTGTCATCGTACAACTGCTGGGCTATCATTACGGCAAAGCCTCAAGTCTTAAGTCGAGAACTCGTCCACCATGGAAATGCAAAACGCTCAACCTCGTGCTCGTCGCAAGCACCGCAGCCTGGCCCAGGAGCTGGTCGCTGAGCTGTCGCAGCGCATTCGCGATGGGCTGATCAAGCGCGGTGAGAAGCTGCCGACGGAGTCGGCGATCATGGAAGAGCAGGGCGTCAGCCGTACGGTGGTGCGCGAGGCCTTGTCGCGCTTGCAGGCCGCAGGTCTGGTGGAGACTCGTCATGGCATCGGCACTTTCGTGCTGGATACGCCCAGTGCCAGTGGTTTTCGCATCGACCCGGCGACCATCGTCACGTTGCGCGACGTGCTGGCCATTCTTGAACTGCGTATCAGCCTCGAGGTGGAGTCTGCCGGAATGGCGGCTCAGCGTCGTAATGATGTGCAGCTGAAGGCCATTCGCGAGGCGCTGGATGCTATCAACGAGAGCGCGATGCATGCCAGCGACGCGGTTTCCTCGGACTTCCAGTTCCATCTGCGCATTGCCGAGGCCACCGGCAACCGCTACTTCACCGATATTCTCAGTCATCTGGGTACCAGCATCATCCCGCGCACCCGGGTCAATTCCGCCAGCCTGGCGCGTGACGATCAGACCCACTACATGGCGCGTCTGGAGCGTGAGCACGAGCAGATCTTCGAAGCCATCGCGCGCCAGGATGCCGAGGCGGCGCGGGCAGCGATGCGTCTGCACCTGACCAACAGCCGCGAGCGCCTGCGTCAGGCGCACGAAGCGGCCGAGGCCGAAGCGCTGCACGGCTGAGCAGCCGCTAGCGACGGTAAGCCAGCAAGACAATCCCGCCCACCACGATCAGCCCGCCGAGCACCTGCAGCGGGCCGAGCAACTGGCCGAGCACCAGCCAGCCCAGCAGCATGCCGGCCACCGGCTCCATGTTCATCACCGGCGCGTTGCGGGCAATGTCCAGGCGCGGCATCAGGATGAACAGCATCGAGAACGCCGTGCCATAGAGCAGCACCAGGCATGCCAGGGCGACCCAGCCGGCCGCCGCGTTGGGCAGGCCCAGGCCGCCGGGCAGCGCACCGCTGGCGCCGGCCAGGGCCGAGGCGCTGAATACCACCGCCATGGTCAGCATGCTGCGCACCCGCCCGGGCATGACCGACAGTCGATGCTCGGTAATCCACAGCGCAACGGCGAATACCCCCGCCGCAGTCAGGCTGAACAACACCCCTTCGATCCAGCGTGCGTCGAGCTGAGCCTCGCCGGACAGGCGCGCCGGCACGTCCAGCACCAGCACCAGACCGAACAGAATCAGGCCCATGATCATCGCGGCGCGGCCGCTTGGCGCCGCGCCACCGAGCGCCCAGGTGAGCAGCGCCAGGAGAATCGGCGAGAGGTTCACCACCAGCAGCGCCAGGCCTACCGGAATGCGTGCCACGGCCGAATAGATGCAGAAGCTCTGCACCGCGATCAACAGCCCCAGCACCAATTGCCAGATCCATGTGGCGCGGCTCAGGCGCAGCGAGTCGCGTTGCCACAGCACCAGAGCGGCGAGCACCAGCAGGGTGCCCCCGGAGCGGCAGAGCATGGCCATCAGCAGACCGGTGTCGTGGTCGAAGGCGATACGCGCGGCGATGTGGTTGCCGGCGAAGGAGCAGGCCAGGGTGGCGAGGATCAGCGCAGCGATATGCCGGGGGAACGGGGTTGCTGACATGGCAGGGCGATACGTCCTTATAAAGCGAGAGCCGCCAGGCGGCGGCTCGGGTTGGATGAGGTAGCCCCGCAAGCGGGGCGGCTAGTCAGCGCATGCGATCACTGAATCAGAGCACGACGCTGGGCAGCCACAGCGAAATGGCAGGGATGTAGGTAACGGCCATCAGCACGGCGAACAGCGCGATGTAGAACGGCAGCAGCGCCTTCACGGTGTTTTCGATGGTGACCTTGCCGATCGCGGCGCCAACGAAGAGTACCGCACCTACCGGTGGCGTGATCAGTCCAATACCGAGGTTGACCAGCATGATCATGCCGAAGTGCACCGGATCGACGCCGAAGGAGGTCACCACCGGCAGCAGAATCGGGGTGAGGATCAGGATCAGCGGCGCCATGTCCATCAGCGTGCCCAGCACCAGCAACATGAAGTTGACGCACATCAGGATCACGTAGCGGTTGTCCGAGAAGGTCAGGAACGCAGTGGTGATCTTCGACGGAATCTGCATCAGGGTCATGATGTAGCCGAAGCTGGCGGCGAAGGCGATGAGGATCATCACGATCGACAGTGTGCGCACCGTGCGGTGCAGCATCTTCGGCAGTTCACGCCACTTGTAGTCGCGGTAGATGAACATGGTCACGAAGAACGCCCAGACCACCGCGACAGCCGCCGATTCGGTGGCGGTGAACACGCCACTGAGGATGCCGCCGAGGATGATGAACATGGTCATCAGGCCCCACAGCGCTTCCACGCAGATCTTCAACGCCTGGCGTAGCGGAATCACTTCGCCCTTGGGGTAGTTGCGCTTCTTGGCGAACCACAGACACAGCGTGGCCAGGGTTACGCTCATCAGCAGACCCGGGCCGATACCGGCCACGAACAGCGCGGCGATGGATACGGTGCCACCGGCCGCCAGCGAGTAGATCACCGAGTTGTGGCTGGGCGGGGTGAGCAGCGCTTGTACCGAACCGGAGACGGTGACGGCGGTGGCGAACTCACGCGGATAGCCCTTCTTTTCCATTTCCGGGATCAGCACCGAGCCGACCGAAGCGGTATCAGCCAGGGATGAGCCGGAGATGGCGCCGAAGAAGGTCGAGGCGGTGATGTTGACCAGTGACAGGCCGCCGCGGACGAAGCCGATCAACACCCCAGCAAACGCCACCAGGCGCCGGGCCATGCCACCTTCGGCCATGATCGCGCCGGCCAGGACGAAGAACGGAATGGCCAGCAGGGAAAATTTGTTCACGCCACCGGCGATCTGGATCATCACCGCGTGCAAGGGGATATCGATCCACCAGGCGCCGATCAGTGCGGAAACGCCAAGCGAATAAGCAACGGGGACGCGTAGCAGGATAAGGACAATGAAACTGCCCAAAAGAATGGCGGCATCCATTTATGCGGCCTCCTTGGAATCTTCGCAGTTCTCGTAGTCGACGACGCGGCGCTTATGTTGATCGCCGTACAGCAGTTGTTCGATGACGAACAGGAGGGTGATGAAACCGCCCACCGGGATTGGCATGTAGCTGATGCCGACGCGTACCGAGGGCAGGGTGCTGAGGTACTGGTTCCAGGTCGCTACGCAGAGCTTGTAACCCCAAATCAGCATGAACAGTGCGATGCCGCCCATGATCAGGCGCACGAACAATGTGATCAGCGGTGCCAGTGCTTGTGGCAGGCGATCGGTCAGTGAGGTCACAGCCATGTGGGCACCCGCACGGTAGCCAGCAGCGGCACCGATGAAGGTGAACAGCACCATCAATAGCACTGAAATAGGCTCGGGCCAGCCCAGTCCTTGACCCAGCACGTAACGGCTGAATACGCCCCAGGGGATAATCAAAGCCATGATCACGATCGCCAGGCCGGCGGTCGCGATACAGGCACGGTAGATGGCGTCATTGACGCCCAGAACCAGGTTTTTCATGAGACTTCACCGGTTGCGCGGCGCAGGCGAGGTGCCGGCGCCGCGCGCTTGCGCGTGGATTACTGAACGGCTTCGATACGCTGAATTAGTTCAACGAACTGCGCGCCGTACTTCTCACGAACCGGGGCGGTGGCGTCGTAGAAGGGCTTGGTATCGACTTCGATGAATTCGACGCCTTCAGCCTTGAGTTTCTCTACGCTGCTGGCGCTTTTCTCGTCCCACAGTTGGCGCTCTTCCAGTTGCGCTTCCTTGGCCAGTTTCTTGACCAGTTCCTGCTGTTCTGGCGTCAGCTTGTTCCAGGTGGTCTTGGACATCAGCAACGGCTCGGGCAGGATCAGGTGGTGGGTCTGGGTGTAGTACTTGGCGGAGCGGAAATGGTTGTGCTCGAGCAGGGTGGGCGGATTGTTCTCGGCGCCGTCGATCACGCCGCTCTGCAGGGCGCTGAAGATTTCCCCGGTGTCCATGGCGATGCCGTTTGCACCCATGGCGTTGAGGGTGTCGATGAACAGCGGGTTGCCCATTACGCGGATCTTCATACCTTTTAGGTCTTCGATGCTGCGTATCGGCTTCTTGGTGTAGAGGCTGCGGCTGCCGCCGTCCATCCATGCCAGACCGACCATGTTGAAGTCGGAGTTGGTGATGGCGTCGAGGATTTCCTGGCCGATCTCACCGTCGATGATCTTGCGCATGTGGTCGACGTCGCGGAACACGAATGGCATGTTGAAGACGTTGGTGGCCGGAACCACCGAACCGACCGAACCGAGGCTGACGCGGGTCAGCTGCACGGCGCCGATCTGGGTCTGCTCGATGACTTCCTTCTCGGAACCGAGCACACCACCGGCGAACATGCGGGATTTGATCTCGCCGTTGGTGGCCGCTTCCAGCTTCTTGCCGAGGTTTTCCATGGCGACTACGGTCGGGTAGCCAGCGGGATGGATTTCGGCGATTTTCAGGGTCGTCTCGGCCTGTACGAAGGAGGACAGACCGAGCGCTAGCGGAAGTGTGGCGAGAAGCAACTTGCGTTTGAGGTTCATGCGGAAAACTCCGTCTTGTTGTTGTTGGTGAACAGCAGTGCAGTCCGGTACCGCGAGCGGCCCGGGGTGAGTCGGATCAGGGTTGGAACGCGGGCTCCTCGATCCCGCACACGCCGGCCTGCAGGGCGAACACGCCGCCGGCCAGTGGCTGCTCGGAGAGATCGCCGCCGGGGCGGATCGAGGTGACGAACAGGGTGTCCAGATTGGCCCCGCCGAAGGCGCACATGGCAGGCTTCTTGACCGGTACGGCGAGCGAGCGATCCAGGCGACCGTCGGGGGTGAAACGGTGGATCAGCCCTTCGTCGTTGCCGCAGATCCAGTAGCAGCCGTCGACGTCCATGGCCGCGCCGTCCGGGCGACCCGGGTGCTGCTTCATGTCGATGAACAGGCGACGATTGTGCGGCGTGCCGCTATCGATGTCGTAGTCGAAGGCCCAGACGCTTTGTACGCTCGGGTGCGAGTCGGAGAGGTACAGGGTGCGGCCATCGGGGCTGAAGGCCAGGCCGTTGGGCACGATGAAATCGTCGAGCACTTGCTGCAACTGGCCGTCGTAGCGATACAGCGCACCGACGCGAGCGCCTTGGGCCATGTCCAGCAGCATGGTGCCGGCCCAGAAGCGGCCCTGGCGGTCACAGCGACCATCGTTGAAACGCATTTGCGGGCGGGCATGTTCGACCGGCGCAAGGCGCTCGCTCTGTACGCTGCCATCGTCTTGCGGGCGCAAGTGGAAGATGCCGCTCTGCATGCCGGCGATCCAGCCGCCGGCGGGATGCATGGCGATGCAGGCGAGCATCTCGTCGGTCTGCCAGCTCTGCGTCTGGCCATCGGCCGCGGACCAGCGGTGCAGGCGGGCGGCAGGGATGTCGGCCCAGTAAAGAGCCTGTTCGGCAGCGTTCCACACCGGGCTTTCACCCGTGGCGTTGCGCGCATCGACAATCAGTTCGGCTGTCATGGCAGTGGCGCTCTACTTGTTGTTATGGCTTGGGGTGGTCGCGGTGCGGTATTCAGTCGTCGCCGAACGGGCCGGCGGCAACGAAGGCGCCGCCCTGGTAGATGCGTGCCGGGTCGTCGGCGGCCGGCATGGGCTGCGCTTCGATCTTGTCGCGGAAGACTTCCGAACTGTCCTTGGGCTTGAAGCCCAGGTGCGCGGCCTTGCTGTTGTCCCACCACACATCGCGGTTATCCGACATGCCGTAGACCACGGTGTGGCCGACGTTCGGGGTGTACAGGCAGCGTTCGAGCAGGTGGGTAAGGTCGTCGTAGCTCAGCCAGGTGCTCATCATGCGGCGGTTGGCCGGCTCGGGGAACGAAGAGCCGATGCGGATGCTGACGGTCTCGATGCCGTAGCGATCGAAGTAGAAGCTGGCCATGTCCTCACCGTAGGACTTGGACAGACCGTAGTAGCCATCCGGGCGACGCAGGCAGTTGGCGTCGAGGTGCTCGTCCTGCTTGTAGAAACCGATGACGTGGTTGGAGCTGGCGAACACCACGCGTTTCACGCCGTGGCGGCGGGCCGCTTCGTAGACATGGAACACACCACAGATGTTGGCGCCGAGGATTTCTTCGAACGGGCGCTCGACCGAGACACTACCGAAGTGCAGGATGGCATCGACGCCTTCGATCAGTTGATGCACGGCGGCCTTGTCTGCCAGATCGCAGCGCACCACTTCTTCGTGGGGGCCGGCAGCAGGGGCCATCTCGCCGATGTCGGACAGGCGCAGGATGTTGGCATAGGGGCGCAGGCGTTCGCGCAGTACCTTGCCCAGTCCGCCGGCAGCGCCGGTCAGCAGCAGGCGATTGAAGGGGCGCAGTTCGCTGGAGATCGTGGTCATGGCGGGGCCTGGACTCTTGTTGCTTGTTGTTATTGGTTTGTCATACGTTGTCGTATGACTTGCATCGATTATCAGCAGCAACCCAGGCAATGTCAACGTGACAGTGGTGGGAAATTGAGCCCTGTCCTGTGCATGCCACTGAGCTGGTGCAGCCTGTTAAGTGTCCACAGCTGGTCAGTGAAACTCCAGCTCGGTAGGCTCTACTCCGGTAATTTCTGGTGTTCGCACAGCGTATTCGGAAAATGCGCTGCTGGCTTCAGGCAGGTACTGCGCCGGCATTCTCGAGGCGTATGTGACTAAAGTTGTATGACAACGTATCTCGATCAAGGTGAAGTGCCTCCTTGTGCAAGGCACTCGAGTGACTGGAGGCGTGACATGGGCAGGAAACCTGCGGGAATCCGCAGCAGTGCGGCCCCGACCCTGATCGATGTCGCCAGGGTGGCGGGGGTGTCGCCGATCACCGTATCGCGGGCACTGGGTCGCCCCGAAGTGGTCACCGATGCCACACGCAAGCGCGTGCTGGAGGCGGTACGGGCGACCGGCTACGTGCCCAACCTCGCAGCGGGCTCTCTGGCGTCCAGTCGCAGTCGATTGGTGGCGATCTTCCTGCCGACCATTGCCAACTCGATTTTCGCCGACACCGTGCAGGCGCTGACCGACCGGCTGGCAGCTGCTGGCTACCAGACCCTGCTGGGTCTCACCGGTTACAGCCCCGAGTAGGAGGAAGCCTTGCTCGAGGCGGTGCTGGGCCGCCGGCCGGACGGCATCGTGCTGACCGGCACCGAGCACACTCGGGCTAGCCGTGAGCGCCTGGCGCGGGTCGGTATCCCGCTGGTCGAGGCCTGGGATCTGTGCGAGCACCCGGTGGACATGCTGGTCGGCTTTTCGCACGAGGCCGTGGGCCAGGCGGTGGCGCGCTATCTGATCGGCAAGGGCTATCGCCGGGTCTCGGCGGTGGGCATCGATGACCCGCGTGGTATGCGCCGTTATCGCAGTCTGGTCGGCGCGCTGCAGGGGCACGTGACGGCGCCGGTTGCAGCGCAGATTCTGCCTGCGCCGGCGACCTTGGCGGTCGGCCGCGAAGGCCTGGCGCGTCTGCTGCAGGAGGATGCGGCCGGCGAAGTGGTGGTCTGCAGCTCCGATACGGTGGCGCAGGGGGTGATAGCCGAGGCGCTCAGCCGTGGCCTGCGCATTCCTGAAGAGCTGGCGGTGATGGGCTTCGGCGACCTTTCCAGCGCGGCGCATACCCATCCGCCGCTTTCCACCGTACGGGTGGACGGAGCGCGTATCGGCTGCGCCATTGCCGAAGCGCTGCTGGCGCGTATTGCTGAACCAGCGGCTGCGCGTCAGCCGCTGCGAATGGACGTGGGCTTCGAGCTGATCGAGCGCAGTAGCGCCTGATTGTCGAGAGGTGCAGCACCTCAATTGCCCGCCGATACGCCGCGATCAATGGCCAGGTCTGCCCCGGTGATGGACCGCGCAGCGGGTTGGCAGAGGAAGTGCACCAGCTCGGCGACTTCGGCGGGCTGGATTAATGCTGCGCGCTCGCCTTGAGGGTACTTGGCGAGCAGGTCTCGGTAGTACGCCTCGGGATCACCGCCACCATAGTGCTCAGCCTGGAAGCGCAGCATGGGCGTATCGATGTCGCCGGGCGATACCGTGTTGCAGCGCACGCCGAAGGGCGCGAGATCCAGCGCCAGCGCCTTGCTCATCAGCGTGACGCCACCCTTGCTCGCGCAATAGGCCGCCGCGTTGCGGTTGCCCTGGCGGCCGGCATCGCTGGAGATGTTGACGATCGAGCCTTGTGCAGCCTTGAGAGGGGGAATGGCCGCCGCGCACATGAAGAAGCTGCCTTTGAGGTTGACGTCCAGCACGATGTCGAAATCTTCTTCGCTGAAGTCCTCGACCTGTCCCTCGCGCCAGACGCCAGCGGCATTGACCAGTGCGTCGATGCGGCCGAGCGTCTGCACGGCTTCAGCCACTATGCGCTGGCAATCGGCCGGTCGGCGTATGTCGCCGGGGCAATAGCCCGCCAAGTGTTCCGCGTCACCCAGAGCGCGCAGTGCCTCGCCGTCCAGATCGGTGGCGAATACGCGCCAGCCCGACGCTCTGAAACGCCGCACCAGAGCCTGACCCACTCCGCCGCACGCGCCGGTTATCAATACGACTGGTTCGATCATCGATGTTGTCCTTTATTGCAGGCCGGGCGTAGTCGGTCGCATCGCTGGTGTAGATGGATGAAGCCCCGTCGAGCGGCAGAGCGTTTGCTGCAGCTCAGGGTGTCTTGTTCTCCATGAGGCAATTACCGCCATCGACCACCAGCACTTCGCCGGTCACGTAGCTCGCTTCCGGCGAGGCCAGAAAGGCTACTGCGGCGGCGACTTCCGCCGGATGGCCCGAGCGGCCGATTGGTGTGTAGCCGCCAGCGATGCGCTCATCCTCGGTAGAGGACTCGGTGGCGATCCAGCCGGGGGCCACGCTGTTGACTGTGATGCCATCGCGCGCGACCTCGAGTGCCAGGCCCATGTTCAGCCCCACCATTGCGGCCTTGGCTGCACTGTAGGCGGCTTCACCGCGATTGCTGCCACGGGTGCCGGTCGTGGAGCTGATCTGTACCACCCGCCCATAGCCTCTGGCGCGCATGCCGGGCAGCACGGCGCGGGTCAGCAGGAAGGCCGTGGTCAGGTTGCGGTTCAGCGCCAGGTTCCATGTGGCCAGGTCGGTATCCACCACCTCGGAGAAGGGCTCCGGGCTGCCCTGCATGGACATGCCGGCGTTGTTGACCAGGATATCGATCCGCCCCCAGAGCGCTTCGGCCCATGCCACCAGGGTGTTTACCTGGCTTTCATCGGTGAGGTCGGCGATGCGCCCTTCGGCCTCGAATCCTTCGCCGCGCAGTTGCGCCACGCGGTCGAACAGGCGCGCGCTGCTGGCGCTGATGATGAGTTTCACCCCGTTCTGGCCGAGCCTGCGGGCGATGGCCATGCCGATGCCGTGTTCGCTGCCGGCACCACTGATCAATGCCACCTGGCCCTGCCACTGTGCATTCGTCATCACGATCTCCTTCGATCCATTGGATGCGAGCCAGATTAAGGCGCACCCAGATGATCGTAAAAGACAGCTATCGTCAGATTTTCTGATAACGTCCTTCGGCTCGTTTCGGTGATCAGCAGCTGGGCCGGGCGGATTTTCTGTCGCTCGCCTATGTTGGCGAAAAATCACATCAGGAATTCTGAAAGCCATGGCGTTTTCCAGCGATTCTCTCGCGATCTTCCTTGCCGTGCTGGATGGCGGTTCCTTTTCTGCCGCCGCGCGCAGGCTTGGCCGTGTGCCCTCCGCTGTCAGCATGGCGATCGCCCAGCTGGAGGCGGAGCTGGATCTGCTCCTGTTCGACCGCACCACGCGCAAGGCATTGCCTACCGCCGCCGCGCTGGCGCTCGAACCACAGGCTCGCCAGGTGATCTGCCAATTGAATCTGCTGGATGCTCAGGCGCTGCAATTGCACAAGGGGCTCGAGCAACGCTTGAGCATCGCGATTGCCCCGGAGTTGCTGACGGGGCGCTGGAGCTTGCCCTTGGCCACGCTAGCCGAGGAGTTTCCGGGGTTGGAGGTCGAAGTGCGTTCGGCTACCCAGACCGACGCAGTACGCATGCTCCACGAAGGTACTGTGCAGTTGGCGGTGATGTTCGAGCGGCCAGGCAACGATGAGCGTGAATCTTTTCTCGAGGCGGGCAGCCAACTGCTGTTGGCGGTTGTTTCACCACAGCATGCGCTGGCTCAGGAACGCAATCTGTCCGTGCGTGAAGAGCTGTTGGCGGAGCAGCGGCAGATCATGGTCGCCTCGGGCCGGCCTGACGGTGCGGACCCGCGCATGCTGCTGTCGCGACGGATCTGGCTGACCGACAGCTATCTGGCCACCCTGGACTTCGTCCAGGCCGGTCTGGGCTGGGCCTATCTGCCACAGCCCCTGGCGCAGCCGCTCATCGTTGCCGGTGCCATCACCGAAGTGCGCTTCAACAATATGACGAGCCGGCTGCGGCTGTGGGTGGACGTGATCTGGATGAAATCTCGACCGCTCGGCCTGGGAGCGCGGCGTTATCTCGAGCTGATGCGCCAGGTGTTCAGGGATGAGCCACCCAGAGCCTGATAATCCTGCCTCAGGCCAGGCGCAGATGGTTGTCCCACAGGCCGGCCGGTAGCTGCAGGGCGTGGGTGGTGATGCGCTCGCCGCGGCAATCGTACAGGCGGCAACGGCCCTGGCCGGAGGTGACGACGAAGCCGTCGGCCACCGCACCGACGCCTGCGCAGTCGGCCAGCGGCACGTCGAGGCGCACGTCGGCGCTGTCCAGATCCCAGATGAAGAAGCGGTTGCCGCGTGGTGCGGTCATCGCCAGCAGGCGCAGCTCGTCGTGGATCGCCACGCTGGCGGTGTACTGATTCATCGCCACGCGTTGCGTCTCGCCCAGGGCGAAAGGCTGGAACGGCTGGCCGGGGCGTTTGATCGCCAGTAGCGGAACCTGATCATGCATGTCGCCCATGTACTGCTGGCCGCTGACTACCGTGCCGTCACTGGCCACGGCCAGGTGGCGGATGCTGTTGCGCTGGTCGGCCAGATACTCCTGGCTGACCAGGCTGCCGTCGCGCTTCATCAGCACCAGGCTGGACTGCATGGCGTCGAGATTCATCTCCACGCGGCTTTCCGCTTCGGTACGGATGCCGCCATTGGCCACCACCAGGGTTTCGCCATCGGGCATCCACAGCAACTGGTGCGGGCCGACGCCGTGTGTGCTGTGTTCAGCGTCGCGTTGCAGCCGCTCACCGTCCAGGCGATAGACGCCAAGCACGCCGCGACCGGGTTCGGTGGTGTCGTTCTCGGTGGCGTACAGCCACTCGCCGCCCTTGTGGAACACCGCGTGGCCGTTGAAGTGGCGCCCGGCCGGCGAGCTGAGCGTTTGTAGCAGGCGGCCATCGCGGGTGTCTATCAGGTAGCTTTCGGTACTCGGCCGGCGACCGACGAACAGGGCCATCGGCAGGGCAGGATGCGGCACCACATCGTGGCAGCGCTCGTTCACCGCAGTGGCGAAGGCACGCTGGCCATCGAGGCGATAACCGACCGCGTAGTGTTTGCCATCGCCGTCGTCACGGGCCGACAAGAGCAACGGCTGGCCGGATGGGCCGAACAGCGTCCAGCCGCCGAAAGCGCCCGCCGCCGCCAGGCTGGCAGCGGCGGCGCTGAGGCCGAGGAAGGCTCTGCGTTGCATGCTCAGTCCCCGTCGTGGGCGTTGAAGCCGATCTGCACGCTGAGTGCTTTGGCCAGCTCGCTTTCCTGCAGGCGGTGCAGGCGATTGAGGCTGTCGTACAGCTCGTTCAGGGCGGTGCGACCGGCTTCATCTTCCAGCAACTCACCTAGCGGGCTGTCGAGTGCGGCCAGGCGTTGGCGGGTGTCCTGGTAAGCGGCGTCGATACGTTTTGCCAGGTCAGCCTGATCGTCGCCCAGCAGCGACTGAATACCGTCACGGTTGCTGCCGTGCCACAGCAGTTCGGCACTGGCCAGTGCGGCGCCCTGGTTGGCCAGGCTGCCCGCGCTGCGCCAGGCTTCGGCCTGGTACGGCTGCGGGATGCCCTTGCTCTGCCTGCCCATCGGTGCGCCGAGTTTCTTCTTCAGGCCATCCAGGGCGCTGACCTGCACACGCAGCAGTTCGGCGATGGCTTCGTTGGCGTCGGCGTAGCGCTCATTGGGGAAGGTCTTCAACTGCTCGGCCATGCCCGGTTTGGCTTGCCATTCGCCGACGATCTCCGCCGCCAGTGCCTGCTGGTGTTTGCCGATCGCTTGCAACAGCGGGCAATAGCGCGCTTTCTGTTCAGCCTGGGCGAGGTCCAGGTTGGCGTCGAAAAGAATGTATTCGTAGGCGGTCAGGCCCTGAACCACCACGCTGGCATTGGACAGGTCATCCACGCTCAGCTGTGGCTTGTTCTTCAGCAAGGCTTCGACCTGACGCTGCACCAGGTTCTTCTTGTCCGGCCAGAACTGGATCTGCCAGGCGCGATTGCCTTCGGCCAGCGGCCCTACCAGCAAGGGTTGCAGGCCGGCCCAGGCGCTCTGCGCGCCGACAAAGGCCTGACGAGCCGCGCTCAGATCGGCGCTGCCTGCGCAGAAGGCTTCGGCAGTTGCCGCCAGTTGACGATCAGCTTCCTGCCAACTGCTGTAAGCCGGCAACAGCACGCCATCGGTCAGCGCGGCGCTGACCTTGGCTTGCGGGTCCTGCTGGCCACAGCCGACCAGGGCCAGGCCGAGCAGGGAGGCAATCAGGGTTTTGTGCAACATTGCAGGCTCCTCAAAGAGAATTCAGGAATGCGAGCAGCGCTGCTCGCTCGTCGGCATCGAATTTCAGTACGTGCTGCTTGGCCGCCTCGGCCTCGCCGCCGTGCCAGAGAATGGCTTCCAGCAGGTTGCGCGCACGGCCGTCATGCAGGAACTGAGTGTGGCCGTTGACCGCTTGCGTCAGGCCAATACCCCACAACGGTGCCGTGCGCCATTCACGACCGCTGGCGAGAAATTCCTCGCGGCCATCGGCCAACCCATCGCCCATGTCGTGCAGCAGCATGTTCGTATAAGGACGGATCAACTGGTTGGCCAGTTCCGGCTCCGCCGCGTCGGCCGACGTGGTGAAGCTGGGGGTATGGCATTTCTGGCAGCCAGCCTGATGGAACAGGCTCTTGCCCTTGAGCACGTCGGGGGCGTCGACGTTACGCCGCGCCGGCACGCCCAGATTGCGACTGTAGAACAGGACGCTGGCCAGGATGTTGTCACTGACCTCCGGTTCGCCGCCATGGGGCGCGGCCAGGCAATCGGCTTGCAACGGGGTGCAGTTGTCGTGAGGGATCAGCGAGCTGGTCAGGCCCATGTCATTGGCGAAGGCATCGGCATTCTGCTGATTGAGATTGGGTTGGCCAGCCTTCCAGCCGAAACGGCCGAGCACACTGCGCTGCTGCTGGCGGTCCCAGACCCGATTGGGGCGACCGGAAATACCGTCGCCATCGGCGTCGTCCGGGTCGGCGCCTGCGAGGATGTCCTCTTCAGCGATGGCTTCGAGCAGGCCGAGGCCGATCATCGGCGGGGCGATACGAACCGAAAACAGGGTGTCAGGGTGCATGTCGCCATAACCGAGCTGGCTGATGTTCAACTGTGGTTTGCGCAACTCCACCAGCGTGCCATCGGCAAAACGCACCGGCACGCTGCTGTAAGTCACGCGTACCTTGCCTTCGGGAGCCACGCCGGGGTTGGCCATGTCCTGCAGTTGGGTGCCGTAGGTAGGCTCGGCGACCACGCCCTGGCGCACCAGCAACTCGGCATGCTCGGGGCCGGCTGGCAGTGACAGACGCACCAGCATCGAGGCGGCGCTGACGGCCTCCGGGCCGGGCGGATGACCACGGCCATCCTTGAGGTGGCAGTTCTGGCAGGCGTTGGTATTGAACAGCGGGCCCAGGCCATCACGTGCGGTGGTGGTGGCTGGCGCCGTGACCCAGGGATTGCGGAAGAAGCTGTTGCCCACTGCGAAATCCAGGCGACGGCTTGGCGCCAGGTTGGCCGAGGGCAGGGAGAAGGCGTTGTGGTCGAACTTGCGTACCGTGGCTGCTCCGGCTGAAAGAGCTTCGCCGGGTTCTGCTGCGGTGAAGTGCGGTTGCTGCTCGCAAGCGATCAGAGTCAGGGCCATGAAGGGCAGCAGGCAGCGCTGGAGCGGTGACATCGAGGAACAATCCGAACGGGCAAGAAAGCGGGGCGCCAAGATTAGCAGGCTAACGGAATTTAAATAAGATGGATTAGCGTTAACTGTGCGCGACCAGCGGTCGCGGCTGCATCATCCTCATCGAGATGACACAGACGCATGTTGGCACGGGACGCTACGCGCCGGGCCTGTTCACTTCGATGTACCACTTCGGCTGCATGGCGCCGAAGTCGGTGCGGATGTTCGAGGGCAGGTAGCTGGCTGAATCCAATACGTGCATCTGACCTGCCGAGCGTTCGAAGACCACCCAGTGCCAGAAGTCGCGGCCGTTTTCCTGGTGGTGCTTGATGGCCAGCAGCGCCAGATCCGGCAGGCTCTCCCAGGACGTGAAGGGCGCCTCGCCTGTTGCGGCTGCCGCGCCGCCCGTGGCCAACAGACGCCTGACGTATCGGGTGTCGGACCACAATGATTCGTCCTCGGCGTGAATGCCCATGGCGTTGGCGATCGCCTTCATCTCGGCGTAGGTCTTGCCGAGAATGTTGGCGGATGCGGCAATACCGCAGCCGCTGACTTCTTCCTGCACGACACAGTGGGGCGCGTGTTCGACGAGATTGGCCTGTGGCACCCAGCCTGATTCCCTGCCGTCCTCGCGTGTACACCAATGCCAGCCATTGAGGCTGCGCGACGCGATCAGTCGCTCGCCGACCTGTACATCGAGCTCGCGGGCGGTATAGGCCTCGCGTGCGCGGGCGCGCAGATCATCGAGCCGTTCGATGACCTGGCCTGGGACCCAGCCGGCCTCCTGACCAGGTGTGCTGCAGAAGAACCAGTTATCCCAGCCTTCGTCGCCCTGATACTGCTCGCCAACCGTGAGCGGTGCGCCCTCGATGAAGGTGATCGGGTTGGGAAATTCGCTGATGTGGGCGGTGGTGACGATGAAGATTCGCGGGGTCATATGCATCCTGCTTGAAGTGATCCTGGTGGGGGACGTCACACCATAGGAGAGATGCACTCGCTGGCCCAGTCTCTTTTCATTCAGAGCAAGAACGTTCAAGACCTGCCTGGGCAGTCTGGTTAAGCTCGGCTGCTCAAGGAGGTTCCATGTCTCGTCATCAAGAATTCACTCAGGGCGCCCGCGATATGCTGCCGATGCTGCTCGGCGCCATTCCTTTCGGCATCATCTTCGGCAGCCTGGCAGGCTCCGCCGGGCTCGATCCCTGGCAGACACAGGGTATGTCCTTGCTGGTATTCGCCGGCTCGGCGCAGTTCATCGCCATCAGTCTGCTGACTGGCGGCGCGGGTATTGCCGTGGTGCTGCTGACCACCTTCGTGGTCAACCTGCGCCATGCACTGTATAGCGCCAGCATGCAGCCTCATGTACGTCACCTGCCCAAGCGCTGGCGCGTACCGCTGGCCTTCGGTTTGACCGATGAGGCTTACGCGGTGGTGGTGCAGCGCTATGCACGTGGCGACAAGGGTACTTATCGCCATTGGTATTTCCTCGGTGCGGCATTGGCCATGTACTGCAACTGGCAGCTGTGCACGCTGGTTGGCGTGCTGTTCGGCCAGGCGGTGCCGAACATCGGCGAATGGGGGCTGGATTTCGCCATGTTGGCGACCTTCATCGGCATCGTCGTGCCCATGCTGCGCAGCCAGCCGCAGGTGGCCGCAGCCCTGGTCGCGGGGGCTGTGGCGCTGGCTTGTCATGAATTGCCGTACAAACTCGGCCTGATGGCTGCCGCAGCCAGTGGCATAGTCGTCGGCGTATTGCTCGAGCGGCGTCAGCCGGTGCTGCAGGAGGAGTCGATCTGATGGATATCTGGTTGCTGATCCTGGGCATGCTGGCGATCACCTTCGTCACCCGCTACAGCCTGTTCGCTTTCCCTGACCTGCGTTTTCCGCCGTTGATCAGGCAGGGGCTGCATTACGTGCCGACGGCGGTGCTTACGGCCATCGTGGTGCCTGGCATGCTCATACCGGATGGGCAGAGCTGGGCGCTGAGCTGGAACAATGCCTATCTGCTGGCGGGCCTGGCTGCCATTGCCATCGCCGCTTGCACGCGGCACCTGCTGGCGACCATCGGCGGTGGTTTATTGGTGTTCTTCCTGCTGCGCTGGGCGTTCGGGCAATTGCCCATCTGAGTGGCGTGGGCCTGCTGCGCACCCTACCAGGGCGGGCAGGTGGAAACCTCTACACCAGCGCGCTGACCTTCAGGTCGCGCTGGCTCAGGCGCAGGTAATGGTCGTCGGCCTTGAGCAGCAGCGCCTGGTCGTCGACGCTCAGTTCCTCATCAGCCCGCCCTTCGGCCTGGCTGCGGTAGAGGCTTTCACCGGGACGACGGTGCAGGCATTGGTAGCGCTGCTGGCGTGATTCCACCTTGAGGCTGAGGATGTCGATATAGGCGACCTGCATCTCGTCACTCTGCCCGGTTTCCAGCGCGCTGCGCTGCAGGGCAGGCGTGTGGGTGAAGGGCGAAGCCGAGAGCATGACATGTTGGCATTGCAGCAGATCAGGGCGCGGTTCGCCATTGAGCAGCCAGTTGCCGCGCAGATCGCGCTGTAGACAGATGTTGCGCTGGCCCTGGTTGTCGACCTTGAGCCAGAGGCGGCGGAAGCGCCAGCTTGGATCGCAATCGATCATGTAGTTGGCAACGATACTGTCGCCCTTGATGACCAGCATGAGATGGCTGTTGGCTTGAATGCCATTGGCATCCTGGCTCAGGCGCAGGGTTTCCACGCCAGGGGTGTACCAGGGTTTCCATACCAGGGTTTGCTGCATCGGGCGACTCCATGCCGAGCGCGAAACAGGAGGGAAGGGCGCTGGTGCGCAGAACACGTTCCCTCGTGTTCCATGTTGTTATGGCGCGCAGCATAAAGCGATAGCGATGTGATGTCTGTCAGCTTTTGCTGACAGTTGCGCAGGTTTTTGCGCTATGCCGCTCAGATCTTGCGCTTGAGCGGTTGCTGTTCGAACGTCACGCCGCCCAGGCCATGGCTCATCAGCGCGCGGATATTGCCGTGATCACTGCCTTGCGGCGTGGCCAGCACGCTGCGGTAGTGTTCGCCGAAGGCGCGCAGTGCTTCGTCCTCGCTCAAGCCTTCCAGCAGGGCCAGGCCCAGGGTCTTGCAGGAGCCCTCGTTCTGGCCGGCGGCGTTGTCCACGTCACCGTTGCGAAAGGCGCTGGGTTGATAGTCGTAGTGCTCGGCGACGAAGGCCAGGGTTTCACTGAAGGCGTAATCGTCCTGCTGCAGACGGCTGCGCAGCTCGTTGAGAGCGGTCATTCATGCTTTCCTTTTGCAAATGCGGCTTTCTGCTCGGCCGAGGCTTCTTTCTGATACTTGGCCTTCCAATCGGCATAGGGCATGCCATACACGGTCTCACGGGCCTGTTCGGCGCTGACCTCGACGCCGAGGTCGTCGGCAGCGGCCTTGTACCATTTCGACAGGCAGTTGCGGCAGAAACCGGCCAGGTTCATCAGGTCGATGTTCTGCACGTCAGGACGAGTGCGCAGGTGCTGTACCAGGGCGCGAAAGGCTGCAGCTTCCAGTTCGAGGCGTTCTTGCTCGGTCATGGTGGGCTCTCCGGGGATGGGTGGCGGCGATGATAAGAGCCTCGCCGGAGAGCGGCAAGCCGCTGCAAGCGGCTATCAGCGATGACCGGCGAGGGTGATGGATACCGACTCGGCGAAACGCAGGGCGTGCGGTTTGTCCACTTCCACTTCGGCGTAACGCACGGCCTGATGAGTCATGACCAGGTCGAGGATTTCCTGGGTCAGGCGTTCGAGTAGGGCGAAGCGATTGCCTTCGACATGGGCGATGATCGCCTTGGTGATGGTGCGGTAGTTCAGCGCATGCTCGATATCGTTGACCTCTACCGCATCGACGGCGGGGTAGAGGATGGTCAGGTTGATCAACACGTCCTGCTTGTTGTTGATCTCTTCTTCCTTGATGCCGATGTAGGTGCGCAGGCGCAGGTCCTTGACGCGGATGCGCGCCATTCCAGGTTCCAGTCGCGGCATTAGTTGTTCCGTCCGATCAATTGCAGAAATTCGTGGCGAGTGTTGCAGGACTCGCGGAAGGCGCCAAGCATCACCGAGCTGCTCATCACCGAATTCTGCTTCTCCACGCCGCGCATCATCATGCACATGTGCTTGGCTTCGATCACCACAGCCACGCCGGCGGCGTTGGTCACGCGCTGTATCGCATCGGCGATCTGCTTGGTGAGGTTTTCCTGGATCTGCAGGCGACGCGCGTACATGTCGACGATACGCGCCACCTTGGACAGCCCGAGCACCTTGCCGGTAGGAATGTAGGCGACATGCGCCTTGCCGATGAAGGGCAGCAGGTGGTGCTCGCACAGCGAGTACAGCTCGATGTCCTTGACGATCACCATCTCGTCGTTATCGGACTCGAACAGCGCACCGTTGACGATCTCCTCCAGCGACTGCTGATAACCATGGCAGAGGTACTGCATGGCTTTGGCAGCGCGTTTGGGGGTGTCTAGCAGACCCTCGCGCTCCGGGTTCTCACCGAGGCCTACGAGTATCTCGCGGTATTGCTGGGAAAGGGGTTGGCTCATGGCAGTGTCCTGAGCAGTCGCCTCACTTGAGGTGGCGGCCGCCGTTGAGGGTAAGGGTCGTTCCGGTTATGTAGGGGTTGTCCAGCAGGTAGCGCAAAGTCTGGTAGAAGGCCTGCGGACCGGGTTCTATGCCCAGCGCCGATTTGGCCAAGGTCCTGGTGCGGTAGGCGTCGTCATCGCCTTCGTTGAACATCAGCAGCGCCGGCGCGATGCTGTTGACCTTGATGTGCGGCGCCAAGCGAGCAGCGAATGAGAGCGTCAGACTTTCCAGGCCCGCCTTGCTGGCGCAGTAGGCGGGGCGATTGGCGCTGCCCTTGCGCACCACATCGTCACTGACGTGCACGATGTCGGCGTGTTCCGACTGCAATAGCAGCTCGCTGCAATGCAGGTTGATCAGGTAAGGCGCGAGCATGTGAACGCTGAACAGCTGACGGAAGACTTGCGCTTCTTCGCCCGGCGTTTCCGCCAGCCACTGCGAGGCGTTGTGCACGATTGCGCGCAGGCCACTGCAGTGCGCCTTGATCTGCTCGATGAATGCCAGAATCCCGGCCTCGCCGCTGAAATCGGCCTGCAAAGCGATGGCGCCGCGCTCACGCAGCCGTGAAACGCTGTCGCGCTCCTGGCGGTAGCTGATGATCACCTGCTGGCCTTCGTCAAGCAGGCGCTCGGCGCAGTAAAGGCCGACCCTTTGGCCGGCACCGGTGATCAGGATGGGGAAGCTGGCAGCGCTCATGTGCGACTCGAGAGAATGAGATGAAGGCCTGGCTCGTACCGCCTCGGGATACCTGACCAGTGGCAGGCGGTACTCACCAGACCGTGGATAAAGTTATACCAGAGCTGCAGGTTGTACAACCATGTGCGGCATGTGGTTTTGCTGTCAGACTGAGTGGATTTGCCTATTTCTCTGAGTTTTAAGGGTTTTTACTGAAGGTCTTGAGAGGGAACTTTTGTACTTTACCTGTACGGGTTGTTATTTCTGTACAGATATTAGTTGTTTGTACAACGAAATCGGCCAGCACGAGGCTGGCCGATTGGTAGAGAAGGATGCTTTCAGGACTTGCCGACGCTGGCGGTTCGCCTGTTCAGGCGCTGCGGGTAGTTGCCCTGTAGCCAAGGCTCCAGCAGGCGGGTGGAAAGTGGGATGAACCAGTACGTCATCAGTGGCGTCAGGGCCAGCGTCGACAGCAGCACACGGGTGACCAGCGACAGGTCGGCAAGCCACGGGCCGAACAGCAGGTTGAAGGCCAGGGAGACCGGAAAGAACGCCAGCCAGATCGCCACGCTCTGCTTCCAGCGCGGAGGCTGTCGATGGACACTGCCGAACCAGGCATCGAGGCCGATCGCGCGCTTTTCCTGTGGTTGGGCAAAAAGACCCGCACCACGCTGCAGCCAGGCCTGGCGTGAGGCCGAGTGCTCCCAGGAGGCCATGGTCTGTTCGTCGCTGAAACGGAAAACGATCTGGAATTCATCGTCACCGGCAGGCGGTGCCAGTACGCCGGAGCCGAGATAGCCAGGGAAGTCGGTGGCCAGGTGCTCACCTTCACGCAGCCAGGCGATGAAGTCGTGATAGCGGCCAGTGGCAACGCGGCGCGCCACCATCAGGGTAACGGGGGACATTGTGTATCTCCTCGAGTGTTGCCGTCAGCCGGGGTATGGCGTTTGGCGCGGTCGAGCACGGGGTGATGTGCTCGACGAAAAATACAGCAAGGATTATTCCCGTTTTGTGGAAATTAGCCAGCCCCGCCTGATGGCGGGCGCTGGATGGAGCAGGCGTTGTCCTTATGGCAGCGTGCTGCACCGTCAGGGTGCGGAAGACGTGCCAAATGGGGGCGTAGCCGGCAGAACAGCCGATAGCCCCATTCCAGCACGGGGCGCAGTGGTCGCCAGCGTAGCGGCGCCACCCAGCGTCCAAGGCCGGCGGCCTCCCAGCTCCAGAGGCTGGCATCAAGCCCCAGCAGCCACTGGTCATCGGCCCAGCGCGCGTGCAAGCGCTCCTGCATCGCCGTCAGGGACACGCCCAGTGGCGTTGGGTCGAAGTCCTTGGCAGAAATGTCCACCAGCAGCAGTCGCTGCGGCGAGGCATGCCGGCTGAGCATGCGAATCTCGCGCGCGCAGAGTGGGCAGTCGCCGTCGAAATAAAGGGTCAGTGGCCAAGCAGGGTTGTGCATGAGGTTGCCTTGTATAATCCTTGCACAATGTAAGCCTGCCTTAGCTGGGTTACAATGCCCCTACATTCGTTGCCGTGATGCCCGAAGCCATGCCCGAACTTGCCTCCGTCACATCGCTCGCGTCCAGCGCTTTGAAACAGGAAGAGCTGTTCCCCATCCGCGAGGTTTCTCGTCTTACCGGCGTCAATCCGGTCACCCTGCGTGCCTGGGAGCGGCGTTACGGCCTGATTCAGCCAACGCGGACCGACAGCGGTCATCGTCTTTATTCGCAGGCCGATATCGATGCGGTACGTAGCATCCTGGCCTGGATCGAGCGCGGTGTAGCGGTCAGCAAGGTCGGCTCGATCCTGGCCAAGAGCGCCAGCAGTCGCAGCGTCGCCACGCCGGCCTACAACGACGTCAGCAGTGACGACTGGAATCAGTGGCAGGGCCAGGTACGCAGCGCGCTGCAGGACTTCGATGAGTCCCGCCTCGAGCGTCTGTACGGGCAGATTTTCTCCTGCTATCCGCTGCCGGTGGTTTTTCAGGACATCTTCATGCCCGTCTGGCAGGAGCTGCTGCTGCGCCAGGACGAAGTCGGACAGCGTGGCGAGTGGCTGATGCTCGACGGCTTCCTGCGTGGGCGCTGCTGGCAGCGTCTGCAGTTAGGGCGCGATGACTCGCGTGATCGTGTGCTGCTGGTGGCACTACCCAGCCACTGCCGGGAGCTGGAGTTGCTGGTTGCCGCTTTGCTGCTGGGCAATCAGGACATCGAAGTCACGGTGATGGGCCCTGGTGTACCAATGACCGATCTGGCCCTGGTCTGTGAGCGTATGCAGCCGCAGGCACTGGTGGTCTTCAGCAACCAGCCGCCAGGCGAGGAGTTCCCGAAGCAGCTGGCGCGCCTGGCACTTGGCCTGGAATGTCCGATGCTGCTGGCGGGTGACAGTGCCGATCTGGCGGAGGAGAGTCTGGCTGGCTCGCCCATCGCCTGTCTGGGTAACGAGGGGCGCCTGATGCAGCGTCGTCTGCAACAGTTCCTGGCTGGCCATCTCGACACCTGAGGCGGCCCGGACTATCGAGGTCTCAGCTGACTGCTGCAGTCTGCGACTGTTGTTCGCTGTGCTGGTCGAACAGGTACTGACGCAGGGTCTGTTCATCTTCCGCATGTAGCGTTTGCAGGCTGTAGGCATAGCGCCTCTGGCTGACGCGTCTCGCCAGCCGCGCGCGCAGTTGAACACGGCGCTCCTGGGGCAAAATCAGCTGCAGCAACTGATCCTTGGCCGGCATGCCTGGCTTGCTGTACTCCACCAGGATGCCATTGTTCGATAGCTCCAGTGCCTTCAGGCCACTGGGGCGGTCGCTGCCGTCCAGCAGTACCAACGCCTCGGGCAGAACAAGACGCCATGGGCGTTCGCTTACCCCTTGTTCGAAGATCAGCGGTGCGCCCAGCTCCAGGCGCGACTGGCTGTGGTCATCCTGAATAAGGCGCAGGGGGAAGCTCAGGTGTTGATTGTCGCTATGGGTGTCCAGGCTCAGCTGTTTTTCATCGCCCAACTGCTTCAACAGCTCACGAAGTTGTTCGCCCAACGCCAATTGTGGCGCAGCACTGTGCTGCCGCGTTTGCGGAGGTTTGAAGAGGATCTTCTGGAGGAAATCCAGCTCGTCCTGAGTCAGCAGCGGGTCGCTTTGCATGGGATGAGACTGCCTGGGGTCAAGCTCATGTGACTGCGCTTGTGAACGATAGTTTTATCCGTTCGTCAGCTTTTCAAGCGCGCCAGCTCGGCCTTCAGTCCGGCTACCTCAGCCTCCAGCTCACGTACCCGCTGTTTGGCTTCGACCTGTTCGGTGACATCCTTCTGGATACCGATGTAGTAGGTCAACTGATCGCTTTCGTTGAGCACCGGGGTGATCGATAGCTCGTTCCAGAACGCGCTGCCATCTTTGCGGTAGTTACGAATGATCTGCCGGCAGGGCTTGTTCGCCTTGACCGCCTCGCGAATGGCCTGCAGGCCGAGCTGTGCTCGGTCACTGCCCTGCAGGAAACGGCAGTCCTGGTAGAGGATGTCATCGCAGGGGTAGCCGGTCAGGCGCTCGAATGCCGCGTTGGCGTAGATCAGAATGTTGTCTTCGCCCTCCTGCTCGGCCACCACGATGCCATCGTTGGAGGCGTCGACTACCAGTTGCAGCAGTTTGGCATTGATCATGGGTCCGGTTCCGCGATGGGTATGCGCTGCATTCTAAAACATCGGGTCGGGCTGTCCACTTGCGGCATAATGCGCGGCGTTTTTCCTGTTTCTGGAGTTGTCATGAAAATCGCCATTCTCTCGGGCTCGGTCTACGGTACGGCCGAGGAAGTCGCTCGCCACGCCGAGCGCCAGCTCAAGGCCGCAGGGTTGGATGCCTGGCACAAAGCGAACATGAGCCTTGAGGAATTGCTGGCCTTCGCGCCGGACGCGTTCCTCACCGTGACGTCCACCACCGGCATGGGTGAGCTGCCGGATAACCTGCTGCCGCTGTATAGCGAAATCCGCGACCGTTTGCCGGCGTGGAGTGGCCGCCCGGCCGCAGTGCTGGCGCTGGGTGACTCCAGCTATGACACCTTCTGTGGCGGCGGTGAGCTGATGCGCGAGCTGTATGCCGAGCTGGGCCTGCGCGAGGTGGTCGAGATGTTGCGTCTGGACTCCAGCGAAACCGTCACTCCGGAAACCGATGCCGAGCCCTGGCTGCAGGCTTTCGCGGCGGCGCTGAAGGCCTGACATGCACCCTCGCGCTCGCCAGTTGATCGACAGTCTCGGGCTTGTCGCGCATCCCGAGGGTGGCTACTACCGTCGTCTGTTCGTTTCGGCGCGGCGCGATACCGAGGGGCGAGCGTCCTCCAGCGCCATTCTGTTCCTTTTGCCAGGTGCTGCGGTCAGCCGCTGGCATCGGGTCGATGCCGACGAGCTGTGGCACTTTCACGAAGGCGACCCTTTGCAGTTGTTGGTCGCCGAAACGCCCGACGCGGTGCGTTGCGAGCTGCTCGGGCCAGTGGGCGAGGGGCAGATGCCGCAGTGTGCGGTAGCGGCCCATGCCTGGCAGGCGGCGCGCTCGACGGGCGCCTACACGCTGGTCGGCTGCACCGTGGCACCGGAGTTTCAGTTCGAGGGCTTTCGCCTGCTGGCCGATGACGCCGAGGCTCAGGCGCACTGGCCGCTTCTTCTGCGCGATTACCCCGAGCTGGTTTGACCGGCGATAAGGGCGGCGAATATGCCCTTATCGCACTGCGCTACCCCGGCATTGTGACCCGCAAAGCCATCAAGATGGCTGCCAGGGCGACTACCGCCAGGCAAGCGTATGGCTAGACTGCGGACACCACCGACCAACAAGAATATCGAGGTGACCGCCGTGAACGCTCCGCTGAAACTCCCTGCCGTGAAGAATCTGGTGTCCGAGGCCGAATGGCGCGCACGCGTCGACCTCGCCGCCTGCTACCGGCTGATCGCCCTCTATGGTTGGGATGACCTGATCTTCACCCATATCTCTGCCAAGGTGCCGGGCACCGAGGATTTCCTCATCAACCCCTATGGCCTGATGTTCCACGAAATCACGGCATCGAGCCTGGTCAAGGTCGATCTGGCGGGCACCAAGCTGATGGACAGCCCCTTCGACATCAACCCGGCCGGCTACACCATCCACAGCGCGGTGCACGAGGTGCGCCACGATGTGGGTTGCGTGCTGCATATCCACACGCCTGCCGGTATCGCCGTGTCGGCGCAGAAGCAGGGCTTGCTGCCACTGTCGCAGCAGTCGCTGTTCGTCCTCGCCAGCCTGGCCTACCACGGTTATGAAGGCGTGGCGCTGAATCATGACGAGAAAGCGCGGCTGCAGGCGGATCTGGGCGACAAGAACTTCATGATCCTGCCCAACCACGGGTTGCTCACCGCTTTCGGCAGCATTGCCGACGCCTTCCTCGGCATGTTCACCCTGCAGCGTGCCTGCGAGATCCAGGTCATGGCGCAGAGCGGCGGCGCCGAGCTGATCCACATCCCGCAGCAGATTCTCGACGGCGCTCGGGCGATGATCGCCGGGGTGATGAAGACGCAGCAGGGCATGGGCGGCGCGCTGCCGTGGCCGGCGCTGCTGCGCAAGCTGGATCAGCAGATGCCGGGTTACGACCAGTGACTGACCTGCCAGGGATCGCGCTGGATGACTGGCGGGCGAGGGCGCTGACGCTGGACTTCGCTGGCCAGCAGATTCGTTACTGGCTGGCCGGTGATGCTCAGGCCGAGCCGCTGCTGCTGATTCACGGCTTTCCCAGCGCCAGTTGGGACTGGCATCGCCTGTGGGGGCCGCTGGCCGAACGTTACCGGGTGATCGCCTGTGACATGCTCGGCTTCGGCTATTCGGCCAAACCGCGCGGACATGCCTACAGCCTGCTGGAACAGGCTGATCTGCAGCAGGCACTGCTGGCCCATATCGGCGAACAGCGCCCTTTGCACGTGCTGGCCCACGATTACGGCGACAGCGTTGCCCAGGAACTGATTGCGCGGCATCAGGAAGGGCAGCTGCAGCTGGCCAGTTGCGTGTTCCTCAATGGTGGGCTGTTCCCCGAAACGCATCATCCGGTGCGGGTGCAAAAACTCTTGCTCGGGCCACTCGGGCCGCTGATCGGGCGCCTGTTCTCACGGCGCAAACTGGCGCAGAGTTTTGCCCGCATATTCGGCCCGCACACCCAGGCGAGCGAGGCCGAGCTGGATGCCCTGTGGCAACTGGTGGCGCACAACAACGGCCCGACAGTGATGCATCGCCTGATTCGCTACATGCCCGAGCGCCGCCAGCAACGGCAGCGCTGGGTGACGGCGATGCAGGCCACGACACTGCCGATGCGGGTGATCGATGGCGCCTTCGACCCGATTTCCGGCGCACATATGGTGGCGCGCTACCGTGAGCTGATCGCTGACGCCGACACGGTTCTGCTCGAAGGCATCGGTCACTATCCGCAACTGGAAGCCCCGGCTGCGGTGCTCGATCATTACCTGCAGTTTCGCGATGCGAAGGACTCACATGCGTAGACGTACCCTGTTGAAAGGCGCAGTGCTGACTGGAGGCGCCGCACTCGGCGCCGGCTACTGGGCCTTGCCTGCTGGTCCGCGGCCGGCGGCTGTCAGCCTGGAGGGCGCACGCCAGGTGCTGGCGGACCTACAGGGCAAGACGCTGCAGAGCATTCGTGGCTGGAGCCCGAGTGAAGTGTTCAACCACTGCGCGCAGAGCATCGACTATTCCATCGACGGTTATCCCGAGCTGAAAGCCGCCTGGTTTCGCCATAGCCTCGGGCCCGCAGCGTTCGCCGTGTTCAGCGCGCGCGGTGCCATGCGTCACCCGCTGGATGAGGCGATTCCCGGTGCCGCTGCGCTGACCGAACCAGCCGATCAGGCCTCGGCCTTGCAGCGACTGCAGATGGCGTTCCAGCGCTTCGCCGAGTACCGGGGCAGGTTACAGCCGCACTTCGCCTATGGTGCGCTGGAGCACGGCGAATACGCCGAGGCGCACGTGTTGCACCTGTACAACCACCTCAGCCTGATCCGCATCGCCTGATGCACAGGTGAATCTGAACGAGTTGGGGTTGAAATAATTTTTGTCGAACCTCCGGCGCCGTGAGCGACTCAGTAACTGTGTCACTCACAGGAAAGCCGAGGTTACTCATGAACAACATGAACAAGAAATTATCTGCACTGCTGCTGAGCGGGATTCTGGGCGCGATGGCGCTGCCTGCCTTTGCCGAAACCGAGTCTGATGGCACCAGTTCCCCGGGCCCTACCATGCCCTCTGCTCCAGGGGATGCGCCCATGAATCCGGCTGATGACGGCGACGGCATCCCGCCCGTACAGGGGCCGAACACCGATGGCAATCCCGGTGGTGACGGTGCAGGCTCGGATGGCACCGGCACCGGCACCGGCGGTAGCGGCACTGGTGGCAGTGGTTCCGGCGCCAGCAACTGAGTCACATAAGGTCGTATTATCGGCCGTCATTCAGGGGCCCCGCGCGCCTTGTGAAGCACGCGGGGCTGCCTGACACTCGGGGCCATTCACAATCTGCCCGAGGAAGCTGTCGATGAGCGATGTCATCCGTTTCGAAGATCAAGTGGTCATAGTCACCGGTGCTGGCGGAGGCCTGGGCCGCGCTCACGCACTGCTGTTTGCCCATCACGGTGCCAGGGTGGTGGTCAACGATCTGGGCGGTAGCACCCACGGTGAAGGGGCCAACGCTTCGGCTGCCGACAAGGTGGTGGAAGAGATTCGCGCCTTTGGCGGTACTGCGGTGGCCAATCATGATTCGGTCACCGATGGCGACAGGATCGTGCAGACTGCGCTCGATCATTTCGGCCGCATCGACGTTCTGGTCAACAACGCCGGCATCCTGCGCGACAAGAGTTTCCACAAGATGGAAGACGCCGACTGGGACCTGGTCTACAAGGTCCATGTCGAAGGTGCCTACAAGACTACCCATGCGGCCTGGCCCTACTTGCGCGAGCAGAACTTCGGTCGGGTAATCTTCACTTCGTCCACTTCCGGTATCTACGGCAATTTCGGCCAGAGCAATTACGGCATGGCCAAGCTCGGCCTGTATGGTCTGACGCGTACTCTGGCCATCGAAGGGCGCAAGAACAACATTCTGGTCAACGCCATCGCACCGACCGGTGCCACGCGCATGACCGAAGGACTGATCCCGTCGCAGGTGTTCGAGCAACTCAAACCCGAGCTGGTCAGCCCGCTGGTGGTTTATCTCGGTAGCGCTGCTTGCCAGGACACCGGTGGCCTGTTCGAGGTCGGCGGTGGTTGGGTTGGCAAGGTACGCTGGGAGCGCAGCCTGGGCGCCGGTTTCGACCCCAAGGCCGGCTTCAGCCCCGAGGATGTTGCGGCGCAGTGGCAACGCATCTGCGATTTCGAAGGCGCTGCGCACCCGGCTGACAACGTCGAGGCGCTCAAGGAAATGATGGCGAACCTGCAGAAGTACGCGCTCTAAGCGACATGCGATCAACGAGAGGCCGGCAGCGATGCCGGCCTTTTTTCGTTGCTCATCCGCAGAATGACACCGCTCGCGTCTATGCGGCATCACCTCGTCGAAAGCGGCCGCAGCGTTTGATGGACGAGGTACTGGCTGAGGTTGGCCTTTGATCGGGCGTAGCGGGGAGTAGTACCCGGCTGTTACCTGTCGGAAGAAATAGGGGCGAATAATGGCGTTCGTTCCACCTACCTTCAGGAGACGATCATGGCTGCCAAGAAGATTCTCATGCTGGTCGGCGACTACGCCGAGGACTACGAAACCATGGTGCCGTTCCAGGCGCTGCAGATGGTCGGCCACACCGTGCATGCGGTCTGCCCGGACAAGGTCACTGGGCAGACGGTGCGCACCGCCATCCACGATTTCGAGGGCGACCAGACCTACAGCGAGAAGCCGGGGCACAACTTCGCGCTCAACTTCGATTTCGCCAAGGTCCGCGCCGAGGATTACGACGCCCTGGTGATTCCCGGTGGCCGTGCCCCCGAGTATCTGCGCCTCAATGGCGAGGTCGTGGCACTGGTGAAGGCCTTCGCCAAGGCCGACAAACCCATCGCTGCCGTCTGTCACGGTGCCCAGTTGCTGGCGGCGGCCGGTGTGCTGGAGGGACGCGAGTGCAGCGCCTATCCTGCTTGTGCGCCGGAAGTGGCATTGGCCGGTGGTATTTACGTGGACATCCCGGCGGACCAGGCACACGTGCAGGGCAAGCTGGTCACCGCGCCCGCCTGGCCTGCACATCCGGCTTGGCTGGCGGCGTTTCTCGGGGTGCTTGGCACGGAAATTCGCCTGTAACCAACGTAGCCCGGATGTAATCCGGAGCCGCACCATGTCGGCATCCCCGGATTGCATCCGGGCTACGACGCTAGTGAGGAGGTAAAGCCGATGTGCGAACTCTATGTAAAGGCTGATCCCATCCTCTACGAGTCGCGCTCACGCTCATTGCGCATCCGCGGTGTGGTTACCACGCTGCGTCTGGAAAATCAGTTCTGGGACATCCTGCGCGAAATCGCCGAAGTCGATGGCATGACCACCAACCAGCTGATTGCCAAGCTGCATGACGAGGTCATGGACTTTCGCGGCGAAGTGGTCAATTTCGCCTCGTTCCTGCGCGTCAGCTGCACCCGCTACCTGGCCCAGAAGGCCGGGCGTCAGGTGCCGCTGAGGGTGGTTGGTGCGAGCGGCTGAGTCACTGGTACATCCAGAAGTTCGGATGTTCCTGCACGTTCGCGGTGGTCGGTTGCTGGCTCGGTTGGGATTGCTGGAAGAAGCGTTTGATCAGGCTCATGCGAAGTTACTCCAGTAGTGGCTGTTGAACAGGTCTGCATGATCGGAGAAGCGCTTCGATTGATAAAACGGATTGTCTCTATCTTGCTGATTGGGTATGGCTATACCTGATGCCTGAGGTTTGCCATTGCGATCACTCAAGCATGGCTGCCGGGACGCCGGGGTAAGCGCACGCTGACACGCAAGCCGCCGAGCGGCGACTCCTCAAGGGCGATACTGCCCCGATGCAATTCAACGACGCGGCGCACGATGGACAACCCCAGCCCGGCGCCCTGGCCTTCGCCAATGCGAAAGAAGCGTTCGAACAACCGCTCGCGTAACTCCGCTGGCACACCGGGGCCGCTGTCGAGTACCTGCAGCATCACCTCCTGAGCCGTGGCCTGTAGTTGCACCTGAATGCAGCCGCCCTCTGGGGTGTACTGCACGGCATTGCTCACCAGGTTCTGCAGCAGAACTCCCAGGCTGGGCGCGTCCGCCGGCAGGTGATAGTCGCCTGGCTCCTGAGCGTCGAGAATCAGCTCCTGTCCACGATTGAGTGCCAGGGGGGTCAGCTCGGCCAGTTCGCCACGCATGAAGGTCAGCAGGTCCAGTTCATCCATGTTCAGGCGGATGCCATTGGGGTCCAGACGCGCCAGGGTCAGCAGCTGTGCGACCACGCGGGTCGCGCGGTCGACACCGCTGCCCAGCTGCTTCAATGCCTCTTCTCGGTCGCCGGCATCCGGTGCTTCCAGGGCGTTCTGTGCGTGAATGCGTAGCACCGCCAGCGGCGTGCGCAATTCGTGGGCGGCGTCGGCGATAAAGCGCTTTTCCTGTTCCAGCAACTGATTGACCTGCATCAGCAGGCGGTTGAGCGCAGCAGCCATCGGTTCCAGTTCATTGGGCAGCGGCGGGAAGACCAGCGGCGCCAGGTTATCCGGCGCGCGGCCGCGAATGGCATCGGCCATGCGTTTGAGTGGATACAGTCCCCAACCCACGGTCAGCCACAGCAGCAGGCCGACGATGGGCAGGCCGATCAGCAGGGGTTGCAGACTGCGCCGGGCGATCTTGCCGATCAGCTCGCCGCGCACGTCCTCGCGTTCGCCCGCCAGCACCCAGTGGTAGTCGCGGCTGTCATGCAGGACGAACACGCGCCAGCGATGCTCGCCGATGTTCAGGGTGTGATAGCCGATCAGGTAGCGGGCCAACTGGGCCAGGCGCTCGCGCATGGGCTGGTCATCGTTGGGCAGAGCCAGGCCGAGCTGCGCGATCATGTCGCTAAGCAAGCCAGGCGGCGCGCTGGCGGACTGGAACAGCAGCTCGCCATCGTCGTCGAGCATCTGGAAGGCCAGCTTGCCCTCGTATTCGTGGCCGAACAGGTTGTCCGGGTTGCGCGAGTTCTGCAGCAGCAGCGCTTCGTCGAGTACCGCCTGCATCTCATGGCGCTCGTTCTCGTTGAGATCGTGGCGTACCAGGCCCATGAGCAGGCGTGCGGTCTGCGACAACTGGGCATCGAACAACTCGCGCACTTCATGCACCGAGTCGTTGTAGATCTTGTGGCTGATCAGCCCGAAGCTGGCCGCTATCAGCAACAGAAGCAGGGCGAGCAGGCGAGTGCGGATGGAACCGAAGGTTTTCAGCAGCCTCATTTGTCCACCAGATAACCGACGCCGCGCACGGTGCGGATCAGCTCCGGGAAGAATTTCTTGCGCAGGTGATGCACGTGCACTTCCAGGGCGTTGCTTTCGACGTCTTCATCCCAGCCGTAGAGCGCCTGTTGCAGCTTGTCGCGGGTCAGCACGCGTCCGGGCTGGATCAGCAACTCGTGCAGCAGAAGGAATTCCTTGCGCGGCAGGTTGATGCTCTGGCCCTGGTACTCGACCACCTGGCTCGCGGGGTCGAGGCTGATGCCACGGTATTCCAGTGCCGGTTGCGGGCGCTGGAAGCTGCGCCGCAGCAGGGCGCGCAGGCGTGCCTTGAGCTCGGCGACGTCGAAGGGCTTGACCAGGTAATCGTCGGCACCGGCATCGAGACCGGCGATGCGGTCGCTGGTGGCGTCACGTGCGGTCAGCACCAGCACCGGCACCGGGTTGGCGGCGGCGCGCAGCTGCTTGAGCACCTGCAGGCCGTCCATGCGCGGCAGGCCGAGGTCGAGAATGACCAGCTCGAAACTCTCGTGGCTCAGTGCATGCAGCGCGCTGGCGCCGTCCTGTAGCCAGTCAACGGTATAGCCTTCGGGCTTCAGCGCGGTGCGAATGCCTTCGCCCAGGGCCTGGTCGTCTTCGACGAGAAGAATACGCATGGTCACTCCTGCAGAGGGTTAGCGGAGTTTACCTGTCACCTGCTGCAAAAGCGCTGTGGCTTGTGCGCGGCGCCCGCGTACGCAGAGCTTGTCACCCTACCTGCGTGATCCAGTCATTGAGGTTGTAGTAGTTGCTGATGCGCGCCACCTTGCCGTGCTTGATCTCGAAGAAAGCGCCGGCCGGCAGCACGTAGGTCTGGCCGTTGGCGGGCGGCAGGCCTTGGTCGTCGGCCAGGTATTCGCCGTGCACCACGAACTCGGCGGCGGCGCGGCTGCCTTCGGCGTTCTGCATCACCACGATATCGGCCAGGTGCTCGCGGTAGCAGCGGTTCATCTTGTCCATGAAGGCGGCGAAGGTGGCTTTGCCGACCTGGCGCTCGCCCTGGTTGATGTCGTGCACCACGTCATCGCTCAGCAGGTCGAGGAAGGCTGGCATGTCGCCAGCGTTGAAGGCGGCGTAGTAGGCCTGAACCAGTTCGGTGGCGGTCATGACTAAGTTCCTTTCGTAGCGTGGTTAGTGGTTCGTTGGCCCGCATGATAAGTTCGCCGTTTACCGCTGGTATAGCTACTGGCGTCACCCTGTTGCTGGCGAGCGACTGCAATGGATATCCGACTGCTGCGGGGCGCGGAGATCGAACCCCATATCAACGACCTCGCGCGTCTGCGCATCGAGGTGTTCCGCGAATTTCCCTACCTCTACGACGGCAGCCTCGACTACGAGGCCGAGTACCTGGCCACCTATGTGCGCAGTGCTGGCAGCCTGTGCGTGCTGGTACTCGACGCCGGTCAGGTAGTAGGCGCTTCCACGGCGCTGCCGCTGCCCGATGAGACCGAGGAATTCCAGCAGCCGTTCGTTGCCGCGGGCTGGAACCCGGCGCGGATCTTCTACTGCGCCGAGTCGGTGGTGTTGCCGACCTGGCGCGGGCGCGGCCTGGGCGTGCGTTTCTTCGCCGAGCGCGAGGCCCATGCACGCAAGCTCGGCCGCTTCGACTGGTGCGCTTTCTGCGCCGTGCAGCGCCCTCTCGATCACCCGCGCCGACCCGCCGACTACCAACCGCTGGACGATTTCTGGACTCGGCGTGGCTACCGCCATCACCCCGAACTGCACACCCATTACCACTGGCGCGATCTGGACGAGACCGAGGAATCGGCCAAGCCCATGTCGTTCTGGTTGAAGGAGCTCATCTGATGATCAAGGTTGCCGCCTGTCAGTACCACATCGACCTGTTCACCACCTGGGAGGCCTACGCCGAGCACTTCACCACGCTGTGCGAGGAAGCGGCCGGGCAGGGCGCCGATCTGTTGCTGCTGCCGGAGTACGCCGGCCTGGTGCTCACCGGCCAGCTGTCTGAAGTCGAGCGCGTCGACCTGCACGGCTCCATCGCCGGCATCCAGGCGCTGCTGCCGCGCTGGCTGGAGCTTTGCGAGAGCCTGGCGCGGCGCTTGAACGTTTATCTGCAACCCGGCTCGGTGGCCGTGCTCGATGACGATGGCATCTACCGCAACCGCGCCTGGCTGTTCGGCCCGGACGGCTGCCTGGGCACTCAGGACAAGCTGATCATGACCCGCTTCGAGCTGGAGCAATGGCATATCGCGGCGGGCAGCGGATTGAAAGTGTTCGATACGACGCTGGGCAAGCTGGGCATCCTGATCTGCTATGACAACGAGTTTCCGCTGTTGGCGCGTACGCTGGCCGAGGCGGGCGTGGATCTGATCCTCGCCCCCAGTTGCACCGACTCCGTGGCCGGTTTTCATCGCGTGCGCATCGGTGCCCAGGCCCGTGCGCTGGAGAACCAGATCGCCGTGCTGCATTCGCCTACCGTCGGCCTGGCGCCCTGGTCGCCTTCGCTCGACGAAGGCTACGGCCGCGCCTCGCTGTACGTGCCGTCGGACTACGGTATGCCTGCCAGCGGCATCGTCGCCGAGAGCGAGGCGTTGTGCCCCACGCGCAGTCATTGGCTGATCTGTGAGCTGGATCTGGACGAGGTGCGCCGTGTGCGTGAGCAGGGCCAGGTCTTCACTCGCCGCGACTGGCCGCGACAGTTCGATGACGGTCGGCTGGTGCTGCGTTGAACGCGCCGCAGGCGCTGCCGGATTCGCTTCAGGCCGCCTACGAGCGTGCGCTGGCTGCCGGTTTCATCGTCGATGCCGCGCAGCGCCGTGCAGTGCAGGCGCTGCAGCACTGCCATGAGGCCGTTCAGCGTGGTGAGCGGCCGCTCGGCGTCTACCTCTGGGGCCCGGTCGGGCGTGGCAAGACCTGGCTGATGGACAGCTTTTACAACACTCTGCAGGTGCCGGCGCGGCGGCAGCATTTCCATCACTTCATGCAATGGGTGCATCGCCGCCAGTTTCAGCTCACCGGCAATGCCGACCCGCTGCGTCTGCTGGCCGAGGAGCTGGGGCGCGAGGTACGCGTGCTGTGCTTCGACGAGCTGTTCGTCAGCGACATCGGCGACGCCATGCTGCTCGGTCGCCTGCTCAGCCTGGTGGTGGAGCAGGGCGTGGTGCTGGTGGCCACCTCCAACCAGCCACCGGATCAGCTCTATGCCGAGGGCTACAACCGCGAGCGCTTCCTGCCGGCCATCGCCGCGCTCCAGATGCATATGCAGGTCGTTGCCGTGGACGGCGAGCAGGATCATCGCCTGCACCCCGGCGCGCAGGTTCAGCGCTATTGGGTGCAGCAGCCACAAGCCTTGGGCGAGCTGTTCGCCCGCTTGAGCGAGGGTCAGGTCATTGGCCGTGAACCGGTGGATTTGGCCCATCGTCAGGTGGTGACCCTCGGTCAAAGCCCGGCGGCGCTCTGGTGCCGTTTCCGTGATCTGTGCGAGCAGCCATTGGCGGCTCCCGACTTCATCGAACTGTGCCAGCGCTTCCCCGCCATCCTGCTTGGCGAGGTGCCACGCCTGGGCGGCGAGCAGCGTGAAGGACGCATCGCCCGTGGCACCGAGGACGGCGCCGAGCGGGTCGATGCTGGGGATCGACAGCTGCCGGCGCTGTCGCGCAACGACGATGCGGTGCGCCGCTTTATTGCCCTGGTCGACGAGTGCTACGACCGCCGCGTGCCGCTGTACATCGAAGCCGAGGTAGCGCTGGATGAACTCTACACCCAGGGCTACCTCGATTTTGCCTTCCGCCGCACGCTGAGCCGTCTACGCGAGATGCAGCTGGAGCGCTTCGGGGCACGCTGATTCAGCCCGCCAAGTACTGCTCGGTCGACACCACGCTCGCATAGGCGAATGCCAGGGCAGCCATATAGGCCGCATGCACTTGCCCAGCCGCAACGCTGCGCCCCTCGAACGCCTGGTCGCGCGTCGCGCAGGCATCGTGGATCACCGTCGTGGCGTAGCCAAAGTCGGCGCTGGCGCGTGCTGCTGCGTCGATGCACATATGGCTCATGGCGCCGACCAGGGTGATCTGCTCGATGCCGGCGGCGTCCAGCTGCGCCTTGAGGTCGGTGCCGAGAAAGGCGTTGACCTGGTGCTTGAGCACCACCGCTTCGCCTGCCAGCGGCTGCACCAGGGGATGGATGTCCGCGCCTGTGCTGCCCGGAGCGAAGAAGGGTGCATCCTTGCCCTCGAACTCGTGGCGCACGTGGATCACCTTGTCGCCTGCAGCACGTGCAGCCGCCAGCACACGTGCGGCATTGGTCGAGGCGATCTGCATGGCTTCAAGTGACCATTTACCGCCTTCGAAATAGTCGTTCTGGATGTCGATCAGAATCAGGGCGCGCTTGCTCATGGTGTTCTCCGTGGGATGATGTGTGGCAAACCTTATCGCCCTGGCGCGCCTGCGAGGATGGGCGGGGCCGACAATCTGCGGGGAAAAACTGACAATGAGCGAGCGCTGTCTGGAGATCGGATTGTTGCTCTACCCAGGTGCCCAGTTGGCGGCCGTGCATGGTCTGGGCGATTTGTTCACCGTGGCCAATCGCATGGCTGCCGGGCAGGGGCGTAAAGGGTTGCCGCGGCTGCGGGTCAGTCACTGGCAGGCCGATGAGGCGGGATGCGTGCGGCGAGTGTTCGACAGCCTGCCGCAGGGTGACGGCGCGCCGCAGGTGGTGATTCTCCCGCCCTGCCTGGACGACGATGCCGAGCAGCCGCTTGCCGACTGTTATCGCGACTGGCTGCGTGAGCAGCATCGCGGCGGGGTGCTGCTGGCGTCGGTGTGCGTCGGTGCTTTCGCACTGGCCGAGGCCGGCCTGCTCGATGGCCGTACGGTGACCACCCACTGGGCACTGGCAGCGCAGATGGCGGCGCGCTTTCCGCTCGTGCAGGTGCTACCCGAGCGCATGGTCATAGACGACGGTGACCTGATCACGGCCGGGGGCCTGATGGCCTGGACCGATCTTGGGCTGGCGCTGGTAACGCGCCTGCTGGGGCCGACCATCGCCGCCGAGACCGCGCGCTTTCTGGTGGTGGACCTGAACCGCGAATCGCAGCGCCATTTCAGCAGCTTCGCGCCCAGCCTCGATCATGGCGATGCCGCGGTGCTCGCCGTGCAGCGCTGGTTGCAGGGGGAGGGCGGGGCGGAGGCGAGCCTGGCGGACATGGCCGCGCGCGCCGGGCTGGGGGAGCGTACTTTCCTGCGCCGATTTCGCTCTGCCACAGGCATGAAACCTACCGAGTATTGCCAGCAGCTGCGCGTCACCAAGGCGCGCGAACTGCTCGAGTTCACCCGCCAGAGCATCGAGCAGGTGGCCTGGCAGGTGGGCTATGGCGACAGTGGTGCATTTCGCAAAGTGTTCACCCGTCTGGTGGGGCTGTCGCCCGGCGATTATCGACGGCGCTTCGGTACGGCGGCGCGTTAGACCGAATCCTCCGCCGCCAGCCCCGCTGGATTGTCGCGTGTGGGCATGGCAAGAATCTCGGGCAGCACTTCGCGGGCGAATACCTTGTGCAGGCGGCGCAGTTCGGCCACCGGGTCGAGGTGATGGTCGACGCGGATGTCCCACAGCGGATACTCCTCCTGGTCGACCACGTAGATCACTGCCGAGGATTCGCCGTGACGATCGCCGCCGCAGCGGTCGCCAGCGGCCAGGGCTTCGATCAGGCGTTCGATCAGCGGGCGCTTTTCAGCGTGGCGGAAGGCTTCGGCTACTGCATCCAGCACCTGTGGCCCGACCAGCCTGTTGCCCTGTACGGAGAACTGCTCGCCGGCCAGCGAACCGGCCCAGGGAATGCACTTGTCGCCCGTCCAGCAGACGCTGTCACCGTTGGTATCTATCAACGCGCATTGGCGCAGCTCCATGCAGGGATCGGTACCCTTGAGGCGTTCCAGCGCTGCCTTCGCCGAAAGCCCCTGACGCAGCAGCGCCAGGCCATCCAGCCCCAGATAGGGGTTGACCTGCGCCTGGGACGCCACGGCGCCCGCACCAGCCGCTGCGTGGCTGAGCAGCTTGCCCACGGCTGGCATCGCAGTGGCTGCTGCGACGCCGAACTGTCCGCTGCGCGGGCAGCGGGCGATGATGGAAAAGGTCATGGCGACTCCTGGGCGATTTTCAGGTTAGGCCATGGCCTGGCGGTTATCGTTCCGCTGGGGGCAGCGTGCGCGGTCTTTGCCAGAGCGCAGCAGGCGTCGTCTAATGCGCGCTGTCCAGTGCCTGCTATGAGGAACGCCGCATGATTCTTGGCCAGCCGCTTGCCCAATGGCGCGCGCAATATCCGCTGCTCGACGAGCTGATCGCCCTGCGCGAAACCAGCTGGTTCAACCCGGCCGTGGCGCCCGCTGCCGAGGTGCTGGCCGATGTCGGTTTGAGCGCTGCCGATGTGGCCGATGCCCGCATGCGTCTTGAGCGCTTCGCCCCCTACCTGGCCCGGGTGTTCCCGCAGACGGCCGCCAGCGGCGGCATCATCGAGTCGGACGTAGTGCCCCTGCCGAAGATGCAGGCGCTGCTGAGTGAAGAGATGCAGGGCGAAGGCGAAATCGGCGCGCTGTGGCTCAAGCGCGACAGCCATCTGCCCATCTCCGGTTCGATCAAGGCCCGTGGCGGCATCTACGAGGTGCTCAAGCATGCCGAGGACCTGGCGCTGGATGCCGGACTGCTCAGCCTTGACGACGATTACGCCTGCCTCGACAGCGATGCGATGCGCGCCTTCTTCGCTGGTTATCAGGTGGCGGTCGGCTCCACCGGTAATCTCGGCCTGTCCATCGGCATCATCAGTGCGCGCCTGGGCTTTCAGGCCACGGTGCATATGTCCGCCGATGCGCGCCAGTGGAAGAAGGACAAGCTGCGCGCCCATGGCGTGACCGTGGTCGAGTACGCCAGCGATTACAGCGTCGCGGTGGAGCAGGGGCGCCGCCAGGCCGAGGCCGATGCGCGCTGCCACTTCGTCGATGACGAGAACTCCAGGCACCTGTTTCTCGGCTATGCGGTGGCCGGCGAACGCCTCAAGCAGCAACTGGCAACGGCCGGTGTCGTGGTCGATGCCGAGCATCCGCTGTTCGTCTATCTGCCCTGTGGCGTCGGTGGCGGGCCGGGTGGCGTGGCGTTCGGCCTGAAGCTGGCGTTCGGCGATGCGGTGCACTGCCTGTTCGCCGAGCCGACCCATTCGCCGTGCATGTTGCTCGGCGTGCATACCGGCCGGCATGAAGAGCTGGCGGTGCAGGATTTCGGCATCGACAACCGCACCGCAGCCGATGGCCTGGCGGTAGGGCGGCCATCGGGTTTCGTCGGCCGCGCCATGCAGCGCCTGATCGATGGTTATTACACGGTCAGCGATGAACAACTGTTCCGCTACCTGGCGTTGCTGGAGCAGGCCGAGGGCCAGCGTCTGGAACCTTCGGCTCTGGCCGGGATGCCGGGTGTACTGCGCGTGCTGGGCGAGCAGCAGGGCTACCGCCAGCGCATGGGCCTGACCCCTCAGCGCATGGCGCAGGCGACCCATCTGGTCTGGGCCACCGGCGGCAGTATGGTGCCGCAGGCGGAGATGGACGGTTACCTGGCGCGTGGTCGGCAGCTGTTGCAGGATTCGGGCGAGGATTGACGCAAGCCCGTAGGAGCCCCGCCCCGGGGCGAAGTTTCTCTGCCGTTTGCATAGGCCAATTCGCCGCGGGGCGCGGCTCCTACCCAGGAACGATAAGAGTAGCGCCTGAAAACGCAGAAGCCCGGCACTTGGCCGGGCTTCTGCTAGCAGCTTGAAGCTTGTCGCTGCCTTACTTCACTTCCACCGCCAGGCTTTCGGCGATCTTCTTGTTCCAGATCGCAGGGCCGGTGATGTGCACCGACTCACCGTTGGTGTCGACCGCGACGGTCACCGGCATGTCTTTGACTTCGAACTCGTAGATGGCTTCCATACCCAGTTCTTCGAAGGCCAGCACCTTGGACTTCTTGATCGCCTGGGCGACCAGGTAGGCGGCGCCGCCGACGGCCATCAGGTACACGGCCTTGTTGTCCTTGATCGCGTCGATGGCGATAGGGCCGCGTTCGGACTTGCCGATCATGCCCAGCAGACCGGTCTGCTCGAGGATCTGACGGGTGAACTTGTCCATGCGGGTGGCGGTGGTCGGGCCAGCCGGACCAACCACTTCGTCACCGACCGGATCGACCGGGCCGACGTAATAGATGAAGCGACCCTTGAGGTCCACCGGCAGCTGTTCGCCCTTGTTCAGCATGTCGACCATGCGCTTGTGCGCAGCGTCGCGGCCGGTGAGCATCTTGCCGTTGAGCAGGACGGTCTCGCCCGGCTTCCAGCTCTGCACGTCTTCCGGGGTGATCTCGTCGAGGTTGACGCGACGCGCGCTCGGGCCGGCTTCCCAGACGATTTCCGGGTAGGCGTCCAGATCCGGCGCTTCCAGTTCGGCCGGGCCGGAGCCGTCGAGCACGAAGTGGGCGTGGCGGGTGGCGGCGCAGTTGGGGATCATGCACACCGGCAAGGACGCGGCATGGGTCGGGTAGTCCATGATCTTCACGTCGAGCACGGTGGTCAGGCCGCCCAGGCCCTGGGCGCCTATGCCCAGCTGGTTGACCTTCTCGAACAGTTCCAGGCGCAGCTCTTCGATGCGGTTCTGCGGGCCACGGGCCTGCAGTTCATGGATGTCGATGTGCTCCATCAGCACTTCCTTGGCCATCACTGCCGCTTTTTCGGCAGTGCCGCCGATGCCGATGCCGAGCATGCCTGGCGGGCACCAGCCGGCGCCCATGGTCGGCACGGTCTTCAGCACCCAGTCGACGATGGAGTCGGACGGGTTGAGCATGGCCATCTTCGACTTGTTCTCGGAGCCGCCGCCCTTGGCCGCAACGTCCACTTCCACCTTGTCACCGGGGACGATGGAGTAGTGGATCACCGCTGGGGTGTTGTCCTTGGTGTTCTTGCGGGCACCTGCCGGGTCGGCCAGGATCGAGGCGCGCAGGACGTTCTCAGGCAGGTTGTAGGCGCGGCGTACGCCTTCGTTGATCATGTCGTCGACGCTCATGGTGGCGCCGTCCCAGCGCACGTCCATACCGACGCGGATAAACACGGTGACGATGCCGGTGTCCTGGCAGATCGGGCGGTGGCCGGTGGCACACATGCGCGAGTTGATCAGGATCTGCGCCATGGAGTCTTTGGCGGCCGGCGACTCTTCCTTCAGGTAGGCCTCGTGCATCGCCTGGATGAAGTCGACGGGGTGGTAATAGGAGATGAACTGCAGTGCGTCGGCGACGCTCTGAATCAGGTCGTCCTGCTTGATCACGGTCATTGGGGCGCTCCTCTATCAGGGAACATCTACAAGGAAGCGCCGGACAACGACCCGGCGCAACGGCGAAAGGGCAGCTCTGAAAACTACCTTGAACATTTTTCAGAGCCGCCCAAAAAGGCGCGGCAGTATACCGCAGCCGACTGTGGCGGGCACAGCAGCCGAAGGTCGATGGCAAGTGCAGTGGGCGGTTATCGGGCGCCTGCAAAACGACCTCGGCTTTGACTTCCTGCGTCGCTCTACCTCCTGCACCCATGCACTCGTGCATTGCCATCGCCACGTAAAAACAGACGGAACGCCAGTCGGGTCAAATGCTCATTTGCCGCTTGTAAAAACGGGCGCGACTGCGATCGTTTCCGCCTGTTTTTTCTTGCGATGGCCGCCTCGCCTACATTTTCAGAGGTTTCCCACGGCGGCCTAGGTTTTTTGTGATCACAGGGGTAGAGTACGGCCAGATGCCAGTATGGGATGGAGCCCATGAGCTCAACGACTCGCCGGGGAACGCAACGCAGCCTGCAGAGCCTCCTGCTCAAACGCTTCGCCATGGCCTTCGCTACCTACGCGATGATGGCGCTCGTCTGCTGGTTCGCTGTGTTCAATGGCCTTTTCCTCGGTTCGATCAGCACCGCCGGCTGGTTGACCCTGGGCGTGTTCGGCAGTCAATTGGTGTTCCTTTGGCTGTTCCTTTCCGGCCGCAACCTGCGCTGCGAGGATCCCAGCCTGACCGAAGCCCAGGTGCTGGTGGCACTGGCCTGGCAGCCGCCGGTGCTGGCGCTGTTCGACAGCGCGCGCGGCGTGATGATGGTCTTCTATGTCCTGATCCTGCTGTTCGGCGTGTTCCAACTGCCGCCGCGGGTGTTCGTGCGTTGCGCCGCCTTCGCCTTCTTCGGCTTCACTGCGATGGTACTGATCGAAGCCTACCGCATGCAGTTGGTGGACCCGAGCATGGCCTGGCTGCAGGTGTGGGTGCTGTTCATCCTGCTGGTCTGGTTGTGTCTGTTCTCCAGCTACGTGCAGGCCATGCGCAAGCGCATGCGGCAACGCCGCTTCGCCTTGCAGGCGCACCAGGACACGCTGCGCGGGATGATGCGCCAACTCGAAGACCTGGTCGCCACCGACGAACTCACCGGGCTGTTCAATCGTCGCCATTTCCTGCGTCTGGCCAGCCGCGAACTTGAGCATCTGGGCCGTGGCCGGCAGCACGGCCTGGCGTTGATCGACCTGGACCATTTCAAGCGAATCAACGATGCTCATGGCCATGCCGCTGGCGACCGGGTGTTGCAAACCTTCGCCGCGGTCGCCCGCGCCTGTCTGCGCGATGGCGACATCATTGCCCGCTACGGCGGTGAGGAATTCGTCCTGCTATTGCCCAACACCGATGCCGATCAGTTCACCGCCTGCTGCGAGCGCCTGCGCGAAGCTTTCGCCAAGGCCGAGCCAGTGGGCGTGAAGGTCGACAACCTCAGTCTCTCCGCCGGGATGACGATGCTGGTTGCCGGTGAAGACCTTGATGAGGCGCTGCAGCGCGCCGATCAGGCGCTGTATCAGGCCAAGCGCGGCGGGCGCAATCGTTGTGACGCCAGCTGGGAGAACGCGGGTGCCTGAGCTGCGGGTCGGTGACCAGCGGTTGCAGGTCGCCCAGCAAACCAACTTGCTCGATGCGCTGCTCGGCGGCGCAGTGGCGGTGCCCTACAGCTGTCGCGCCGGTAGTTGCCACGCCTGCCTGGTGCGCTGCGTGGCTGGCGAGCCGCTGGACCTGCGGCCCGAGGCGCTGGCAGCCGACAAACGCGCCGAGGGCTGGCGTCTGGCTTGCCAGTGTCAGGTGGTCGGCGATCTGCAGGTCGAACCTTTCGATCCGCAGCGCGATGGCCTGGCAGCCAAGGTCGTCGCCCTGGACTGGCCCAGCCCACAGGTTTTGCGCCTGCGCTTGCAGCCGGGGCGGCCGCTGCGCTACCGCCCCGGTCAGCACCTGCTGTTGTGGCACGACCAGGGCGTGGCACGCCCTTATTCGCTGGCCAGCGTACCGGGCGAGGACGACTGGCTGGAGTTTCATATCGATTGCCGCATGCCCGGTGCGTTCGCCGATGCTGCGCGTCGACTGCAGGTTGGCGATGCCCTGCGCCTGGGGGAGTTGCGTGGCGGCGCGCTGCACTACGACCCCGACTGGCAGGCGCGGCCCCTCTGGCTGCTGGCCGCCGGTACCGGTCTGGCGCCGCTGTACGGGGTGTTGCGTGAAGCGCTGCGCCAAGAACATCAGGGTGCCATCCGCCTGCTGCACGTGGCCCACGAGCCGGCCGACCACTACCTGGCGAGCGAGCTTCAGGCGCTGGCGGCGCAGCACGCCAACCTGCAGGTGGAACTGGTAACAGCGGCGCAGTTGCCGGCTGCTTTGGCCGAACTGCGCCTTGTTTCGCGGCAGACCCTCGCCTTACTCTGCGGCCATCCCGTGACGGTCGACAGCTTCGCACGGCGCCTCTACATGGCCGGGTTGCCGCGCAGCCAGATGCTCGCCGACGTCTTTCTCACTCGCGCGTAGGCTGTGCGGGGCCGACCAGGCCCGGCGCCGATGCGTACGACGCAGCCATTGGAATGCTGGCATGAGCGAACACCTGCATATCGAACGCGACGGCGGTCTGTTGACCCTGCGCATGCACCGCCCGGACAAGAAGAATGCGTTGACCCGCGCCATGTACGCCGGCATGGCCGAAGTGCTGGATGAGGCCGAACGCGACCCGAGCGTGCGCGTGGTGCTGCTGAGCGGCGGTGAGGCGTGCTTCACCAGCGGCAACGATGTCGCCGACTTCATCCAGGCGCCGCCCAGTGGATTGAACAGTGAGGTGTTCCAGTTCATGCGCGCGCTGTTCGAGTTCAGCAAGCCGGTGGTCGCTGCTGTGGCGGGCCCGGCGGTGGGGATTGGCACCACCTTGCTGCTGCATTGCGATCTGGTCTACGTCAGTCGTGATGCGCAGTTGAAAATGCCCTTCGTCAATCTCGGCTTGTGCCCCGAGTACGGCTCCAGCCTGATCCTGCCGCGCTTGCTGGGGCATGCGCGCGCCGCCGAACTGTTGTTGCTCGGCCAGGCCTTCACGGGCGAGCAAGCGGCGGCCTGGGGGATTGCCAACCTGGCGCTGGAGGATGGCGCCGCGACGCTGAACAAGGCGCGCGAGATGGCGCAGCGTTTTCTCCAGCTGGCGCCATCGGCAGTCGCCGACAGCAAGCGCCTGATGCGCGCGCCGGGTCGCGAGGAGCTGCGCAAGGTAATCGAGGAGGAGGGTGCCCTGTTCGGCCAGCGCCTGCGCTCGCCGGAGGCCATCGAGGCACTGTCGGCTTTCATGCTGCGCAGAAAGCCGGATTTCTCTCGCTTTTCCTGATCTATTCCCAAGGCGGTTCGAGCAGGCGCTGCTGGAGAAACTCGCAGAGCGCCACGACCTTGCGTGACGCCCGCCGGGAGCGTGGATACATGGCATAGATTGAGTAAGGCTTGGGGCGCGCCTGAGGCAGTATCTCGATCAGCGAGCCGTCTTTCAGATGCTGATGGACCAGGAAACTTGGCAGCAGCGCCAGGCCCTGGCCGGCCAGCACCAGTTCGCGCATGACTTCGCCGTTGTTGCTGGAAAACCGTCCGCGTGGTGCCACGTTCGCCAGTTCGCCTTGCTCATCGTCGTTTTCGAAGGACCAGAACTGCCGTGAAGCGACGTTGCTGTAGCCGATGCAGTCGTGTTCGCGCAGCGCTTCGACATGTTCTGGTGTGCCTCGGCGTTGCAGGTACTCCGGGCTGGCGCAGAGTATCCGGGCGCTGCTGGCGAGCCTGCGGGCGATCAGCGCGCTGTCGCCGATGCGTGAGATCCGTACGCAGAGGTCATAACCTTCGCGCTCGAAATCGCTGATGCGATCCTCGAGATACAGGCTGACTTCCAGTTGCGGATGCAGGCGCATGAATTCGGCGATCAGCGGCGCCAGCCAGAGCGTGCCGAAACTCATCGGCGCCAGCATGTTCAGGCGCCCGCATAGACCGCTGTCATTGAAGGCTGCCGCCTCGGCTGCTTCGCTCAGTTCCAGTAGCGCCTGCTTGGCCTGTTGGTAGAAGGCCAGGCCGGTGTCGGTCGGTGTGACCTTGCGCGTCGAACGATGCAGCAGTTTACTAGCAAGACGTTGTTCCAGATCGCTCAAGCGCTTGCTGACCACCGACTTGGATAACGCCAGGTCTTCCGCTGCCCGGCTGACGCCACCCAGTTCCACCACACGCAGATAGGTTTCGATTTCCTGCAGATCAAGCTTCATGTGCGGGTATCCCCCGATTCGATGGGGTGAGGGTAATGCCTTCGCCGAGGTTTTTTGTTCGGTTTTTTCGAAAAGCTATTTTCCCTCTGCGCGGTCGATTGCCAGCGGCCTTGGCCACTAGGCTGAGCGTCCTTCGAGATCGCAACGATCTCGAGGTTCAGCCTCATCACCCGTACAGGAGTTTTTCCATGGCTTTCACTTACAAGCGTTTGGACAAGGACGATGCCGTCGTATTGTTAATCGATCACCAGGCGGGTTTGCTCTCGCTGGTGCGCGATTATTCGCCGGACGAGTTCAAGAACAACGTCATGGCGCTGGCGGATATCGCCAAGTTCTTCAATCTGCCGACCATCCTTACCACCAGCTTCGAGACCGGCCCCAACGGGCCGATCGTCCCGGAGCTCAAGGCCATGTTCCCCGACGCGCCCTACATCGCCCGTCCGGGCCAGATCAACGCCTGGGATAACGAGGATTTCGTCAACGCGATCAAGGCCACAGGGCGCAAGCAACTGATCATCGCGGGTGTGGTCACCGATGTCTGCGTGGCATTTCCCACGCTCTCGGCACTGGAGGCCGGCTATGACGTCTTCGTGGTGACGGACGCTTCCGGCACCTTCAACACCGCCGTGCGCGATGCCGCGTTAGCGCGCATGGCTCATGCCGGTGCCCAACTGGTCAACTGGTTCAGCGTCGGCGGTGAGCTGCACCGCGACTGGCGTAACGATGTCGAGGGGTTCGGCGGCATCCTCGGCGGCCACTTGCCGGCTTACGCCAACCTGATTCAGAGCTACAACCAGAAATGAAACCAGGCACCTGAAACGCAAGAGGCCGCTCGATGAGCGGCCTCTTGCGTTAACGGACGGGTTACACCATCGGATCGCCGACGTGGAGGATCTTCATGGTGTTGGTGCCGCCGGTACCGTGGTAGCTGTCGCCCTTGGTCAGGATGACCCAGTCGCCCGGCTCGACCACGCCGCGCTTGAGCAACTCGTCCACCGCCGCCTGGCTGACCTTGTTCGCCGGCAGCGAGGCCGGGTCGAACGGCACGGTGTAGACGCCACGGAACAGCGCCACGCGGGCCTGGGCTTCGCGGTGCGGGGTGAAGGCGAAGATCGGGATCGACGAGCGGATGCGCGACATGATCAGCGGGCTGTAGCCACTCTCGGTGAGGCTGATGATGGCCTTGACGCCCGGGAAGTGGTTGGCGGTGTACATGGTCGCCAGGGCGATGCTTTCGTCGCAGCGCTCGAAGGTGCGGCCCAGGCGGTGGCTGGACTGCTTGCTGGTCGGGTGCTTCTCGGCGCCCAGGCACACGCGGGCCATGGCCTGCACGGCTTCGACCGGGTATTCGCCAGCGGCGCTCTCGGCCGAGAGCATCACCGCGTCGGTGTAGTCCAGCGCGGCGTTGGCCACGTCGGAGACTTCGGCGCGGGTCGGCATCGGGCTATGGATCATCGACTCCATCATCTGCGTGGCGGTGATCACGGCTTTGTTCAGACGGCGGGCGTGGGCGATGATCTTTTTCTGGATACCGACCAGCTCGGCGTCACCGATTTCCACCGCCAGGTCGCCACGGGCGACCATCACCGCGTCACTGGCGCGGATCAGGCCGTCCAGCGTTTCATCATCGGCTACGGCTTCGGCGCGTTCGATCTTGGCCACCAGCCAGGCAGTACCGCCGGCTTCGGTGAGCAGGCGACGGGCGTAATCCATATCGGCGGCATCGCGCGGGAAGGAGACGGCCAGGTAGTCCAGATCCATCTCGGCGGCGACCTTGATGTCGACCTTGTCTTTTTCGGTCAGTGCTGGGGCGGTGAGACCACCACCGCGGCGGTTGATGCCCTTGTTGTCCGACAGCGGGCCACCGATCAGTACGCGGCAGTGCAGCTCGTCGGCACCCTTGAGTTCGACGCGCATGACCACTCGGCCGTCGTCGAGCAGCAGCTCGTCACCGACATCGCAGTCCTGGATCAGTGCCGGGTAGTCGATACCGACCACGTCCTGGGTGCCGGCCGTGCGCGAGTGGCTGGAAGAGAGGCGGAACAGGTCACCGTCCTTGAGCTCGATGCGCTTGTTCTCGAACTTGGCGATGCGGATCTTCGGGCCTTGCAGGTCGCCGAGCAGGGCTACATGACGGCCATGCTTGGCGGCCAGTTCGCGAACCAGGGCGGCGCGCGCCTTGTGGTCGTCCGGCGTGCCGTGGGAGAAGTTCAGGCGGGCCACGTCGAGACCGGCGAGGATCAGTTGCTCCAGCACTTCCGGCGAACTGCTGGCCGGGCCCAGGGTGGCGACGATTTTGGTGCGGCGAAAGGTCATGCACGAACTCCCTAGTGAACTATGTCCGGGAGGCTACTACGGCGCCGGGCTGTAGTCATTGTTCCTGTGCACTACCCTTTGCCGTCGGGTTTGATCACCAGCAGATCGCACTCGATACGCTCCAGCACCCGTTCCGCGGTGTGGCCGATCAGCAGGCTGTCCAGGTGGCCACGGGCGATGGCGCCCATGACCAGCAGTCCGATATTGTGCTCGCGCACGAAACGCGGGATGACCTCCTCGGCAAAACCCTCCAGCAGGTGGGCCTGTGCCCGATCGATGGCGTGCTGGGCGATCAGCGTGTCGAAGGCTTCACGGTGCTCGCGGCTGCACTGGGTCACGTAGTCTTCATATTCCTGCGCTACCTCGGCGTCGAACAGCAGCGACCGCGGCAGCGGTGCCTGCGCGTGCAGGTATTGGGCTTGCAGGCCGAGCTCGGCCTGCAGGGTCTGGCTGATGCCAATCAACTGATGATCGAGGGCGGCAGGTTTGTCCGCGCTGTGCAGTGGGTCGAGCGCGGCGCACAGGCTCTGGCCACGTGGCGCGACGTCGTGTACCAGCCACAGTGGCACAGGGCAGCGGCGGATCAACTGCCAGCTGGTATCACTGAACAGCAGGCGGCGCAGCGCACTGCTGGGGTGGGTCGATTTGAACAGGATGTCCGGTTGCAGCACCGCGACGCGGGCGAGAATCTCTTCATGGCGGCGCTTGCCCCAGCGTACATCCACTTCGATCCTGAATCCTTCATCGCTCAGGTGAGCGACGCTGGCGCGCAGGGCCTCGTGGCTTTGCCGCAGAATGGCTTCCCGGGCGCGATTGAGCAGGTGGCTGTCCAGCAGGCCGCCTTCCAGGCTTGGGTGGTATTCGATCTGCAGCAGGTGCAATTCGGCGCCAGTCTTGCGCGCCACGTCGGCGGCGCGTTGCAGGGCGGGTTGTTGCTGGTGCTCGGCGTCGATGACGACCAGCAGTCGTTGCAAGTTCATGGCAGCGTCCTCGCCTGGAGTCTGTACCCGCATTACAGACCCTGTTGCGGCGCGCGGCATTGATATGGGTCAGCGCATGCGGGGATTTAGCGCCAGCTCGAGAGGGCGAGCCGTCTCGGTGCTGGCGTTCGGCAGGCTGTCCGATGAAGAGCAGCGGCCGGCATCCTGGCGGAACTGCGCAAGGCGCTGGCAGAAATATCATCGCAGGCTTGCCACTGTTCAGTTTTTGCCTGGGCTGTCGATACACTGCTCATTGGAGGAATTGCCCATGCGTACCCTGATCATTCTGGCCGTGGCCCTGGTTGCCACGGGTTGCACCCGTGTATCGCTCGACCATCACCTGAACAACGCCTATCGCGCCTACAACGAAGGTGATTGCGCGCGTGTCGCGCTGGAGCTGTCGCAGGCCGAGCGCAAGAGCCGCTCGCGCAATTACCTGCAGCCGGAGATTTCCCTGTTGCGCGGCCAATGCCTGGAGCGCGAGAGCCTGTTCGTCGATGCGGCGCAGACCTACCAGTTCATCATCACGCGCTACCCGGCCAGCGAATACGCCTATCGCGCCCGCGCGCGTCTGCAGACGCTGGAGCAGTTGGGGCATCACAGCCCGGCGCCGGCGGCCAAGGTCAGTCCGGCCGCACTCTGAGCCTTCGGTCGTCCGGCGTTCCGCGGCGACGCGGTGCGGTATAAGCTGGCGTATGTCTCTCATGGAGGATGAACATGCGCCACTTGCTGTTGATCGCTGCACTGTTGCCCACTCTGGCCACGGCGGAAATCTATCGCTGGACGGACGAGCAGGGGCGGGTGCATTTCGGCCAAAGACCCGTTGCCGGGGCTGAACCCGTGCAGGTGAAGCCACAGGTAGTCGAACGCGACGAGCATACGCGTGAGCGCGAGGCGCGCAGCCAACGCTTCTACGAGGCGCGCCGAGAAGAGCAGCAGCAGGCCACCGCCGCAGCGGCATCGCAGCGTGAAGCGCGTGCCAGCGAATGTCGCGAGTTGCGCACACGCCTGGCACAGATGCCGGAGGGCTTTCGTTACTATCGCGAAGGCGCCAGCGCCGAGCGCATCTACTACAGTGATGAAGAAACCGACACCGCTCGTCGCCAGTTGCGCGAACGGATAGCCCAACGCTGTTCTTGAGGGTGGTTAAGTGGCCGTAGTAGGGCCATACTCAAGTCCCTTTGTAGCGATTTGCCACTATGCGTAGCCAGCGCCGAATCGAACGCCATCAGCTGCCCTACTACCTGAAGGTGTTCAATCGCATCACCGACAAACCGATGGGGTCCATCGGCAATGTCTCTCTCGATGGCCTGATGCTGATCAGCCAGTTGCCGTTGCTGGTCGGCGCACGCTTCGACATGCGCCTGAAGATTCCAGGCCAGCATGGCATGCATTTCATCGATTTCTCCGCCAATTGCCAGTGGTGCCGTGAAGATGTCACGCCTGGCATCTACGACTCCGGCTTTGCCCTGGTCGCGCCACCTGCTGACTACGTCGAGATGATCGACGCGCTGCGTTACTACTTCAGCTTTCACAGCCTGGCGGCGTCTGCCTGATAGTTCGCTCGTCCGAGTTGCCGGAGGCCGCCGTGCTCTGCGGCGTCAATGCACCGCCGGCGCACGTGCCAGGTTGCGCAAGCGCTAGCTCAACTGCAGGCGCAGACCTTCTTCCTCACAGAACAGCAGTGCGTGCTCAAGGTCATAGCGTTCACCCTGCGGGCAATCCAGTTGCCGATAGACGTCCGCGCGAGCCAGGTGGTCGACCAGGTTCGGTGGACCGAGCTGCAGGACGCGCTCGGCATCCTTGAGTGCTGCCTCGGGCGCATCGTGCTGCATATGCAGCAGGCGCAGATTGCGTGACAGGCGCTGCAGCATGGCATGGGCGTCGGCCGTCTGCAGGTGCACCGCACTGAGCTCGACATCCGGGCCCTGCTGGCGATAGAGCTGATCACGGCAATCGCGGGTGTACAGACGGCGTCCGCCGCAAGGGTCGAGCAGGTGATCGGCGCCAGGTACACGCAGCATGAAATGACCCGGGAAATTCACGCCTTGTAGTGGAATGTCCAGGCGGCGTGCCACTTCCAGCGCGATCAAGGCCAGGGCCAGCGGCTGGCCGCGTCGACGGCGCAGCACTTCATGCAGCAGGGCGTGGCACGGACGTGTCACGGCTTCGTCGTCTTCTTGAAAATCGAGCTCGGCAAGTCGGCGCAGCAGCGGCTGGGCCAGTTCGCGAGGGGGCAGGGCGGGGAGTCCGGCGCTGACCTGTAGTTGCAGGCCCTGCAGATCGCTCAGTATCTGCGCGGGCTGAAGCTGATCATCGTGTTCGGCGGCAATCCACAGGGCCGCCTCGAACAGGGCGGGTGGGTCGCGTTGCAGGCACTGCAGGCAGGCTTGGCGTGGGCTCATCGCATTCTCCACTCGATTCTGCTGTTGTAGTCCCTGACAAGGTCGTCGTCCAGTGTGGCTCTCCTATACTGAGGCCTGAAGTCCGACCGGGAGCTCGCCCATGTTCAGCATGATGGAAGCCGCCCGCCTCGAGGCCCTGCACCTGGCCGAGGATCCGGCCAGCGGTCTCAAGGCCGTTATCGCCATTCACAACACCCGCTTCGGCCCAGCACTCGGCGGTTGTCGTTACCTGGCCTATGCCGATGAACAGAGCGCCATTGGCGATGCCATTCGTCTGGCTCAGGGCATGAGCTACAAGGCAGCGCTGGCGGGTATCGATCACGGTGGCGGCAAGGCGGTGATCATCCGTCCGGCGCATCTGCAGAGTCGGGCCGCGCTGTTCGAAGCCTTCGGGCGTTTCATCGAAACCCTCAATGGCCGTTACATCACCGCCATCGACAGCGGCACCTCCAGCGCCGACATGGACTGCATCGCCCAGTACACCAATCACGCCACCAGCACGACCAGCGAGGGTGACCCATCACCGCACACGGCATTGGGCGTATTCGCGGGCATTCGCGCCACTGCCCAGGCGCGTCTTGGCAGCGACGATCTGGAAGGGCTGCGGGTCGCTGTTCAGGGGTTGGGCAATGTCGGTTTCGCCCTGGCCGAAGCGCTGCATGCCGCGGGCGTCGAACTGTTGGTCAGCGACCTCGATGCCGGGCGTGTGCAACTGGCCGTCGAGCAACTGGGTGCGCACCCGATTACCAGCGATGCGCTGCTCACCACGCCCTGCGACATCCTCGCGCCCTGCGGTCTGGGTGGTGTGCTGAATGCGCAGACGGTCGCCCATCTGCGCTGCGCAGCGGTGGCAGGGGCTGCCAACAATCAGCTGGCCAGCCCCGAAGTGGCCGACCAGTTGGAAGCTCGCGGCATTCTCTATGCGCCGGATTACGTACTCAATGCCGGAGGGCTTATCTACGTGGCGCTGCGTCATCGCGGCGAGGAACTACCGGCGATCACCGCGCACCTGGCGCAGATCAGCCGACGCCTGACCGAGATCTACGCCCATGCCCAGGCGGAAAAGCGCTCCCCGGCGCGAGTCGCCGACTATCTGGCCGAGGGTCTGCTTTATCGCACCTAGCCACTATCCGGCCGGTTCCAGGCGATTGGCGAAGCGAAAGACCAGGGCCAGGCCGAGCAGGATCGCGACCATCCCGAGCAGGGCGCTGGCCGCAAGGCGGTTCCCCAGCAGCAGGTAATCGAGCAGTGCCGTAGTCACCGGCACCAGATAGAACAGGCTGGTGACGTTGACCAGATTGCCGGTCTGGATCAGCCGATACAGCAGCAACTGTGCGCCCACCGAAATCACCAGCCCCATCCACAGCAGCGTTACGATCAGCCCGACTTCAAAACGCACCTGCCACTCCTGACTGGGCAACAGAATCAGGCTACCCAGTAGACAGAGGCCGTACTGCAGCGGCAGGGCACGCATGGGCGTTTGTCGCAGATTCTTCTGGGCGATGGTGCCGCAGGTGATGCAGAGCAGAGCACCAAGAGCCAGCGCCACACCGGACAGCGGCATCGCGCTGCTCAGCAGACTGTCCGCGACGATTATTGCCAGCCCGGCCAGAGCCAGCAGCAAACCGAGCACGCGCAGCAGCGAGGCGCGCCGCTCCAGCAGCATGAGGGTCAGGATGGGTTGTACGCCGAGCACCGTCGCCAGTACACCGGGGGTGATGCCTTTGGCCAACGCCAGCATGTAGCAGATGCTGTAACCGCCGATCATCAGCAGACCGGCCTTGGCAGTTGGCCAGCGCAAGTCGCGTTCGGGTAGCCAGACCCCGGAAGCACTGGCAATCAGCACCAGCGCTGCACAGGCGAGGGCAAAACGCAGGATCAGAAAGGCGAAGGGAGAGGCATGGTCCAGGCCCAGGCGAGCGAAGATCGCACCACCGGACCAGAGCAGCACGAACAGAGCGGTCGCGCCATAGGTGCGCAGAGAGGTCGAATCGAAATACATGATGGAACACCTGTCGAAAATCCGCATGAGCTCCGCACACGCGCAAAGACGCATATCGGCAAGGCCGATACAGCGGAGCAAGGAAAGGCGGGATTAGCCCGCTTGGACGGAGGCCGGCGGTGGTGGCGTGCCGGCGTGACAGGCTGGTGGCGGCGCGCAGCCATCGGCAGCGGCGCGGCAGGCGGCGCTGGCGAAGTCGTAGAGGCAATGCGCGGAGAGGGTCATGGAAGCAGGTTCGAATATGGTGCAGAAGCCTGAAGGCTAGCCTGCCGCGCCAGCACGGTCAATCGCCGTCGAATTCGCCGAGGTAGCACACCGGCGAGCTGGGCGAGTCATGGCGCTGCAGTTCATCTTCGAGGAACTCCGTCAGTACTCGTGCGTTGTTATGCACCTCATCGCGCGCGGCGTAGAGCAGCGTCAGCGTGCCGCTTGCCGCCCAGTGCAGCAGGCGCTGCCAATGCTCGGGGTGAGCGGCCAATTCACGGCGATAGGCGGCGCGGAAATCAGCAAAAGCTTCGCTGCGGTGAGCGAAGGTTTTGCGCAGCTGGGTAGAGGGTGCGACATCGGGTAGCCATTCATCGAACGCCGAGATCTCCCTGGACAGGCCCCTTGGCCATAGCCGATCGACCAATACGCGCTGGCCGTCGCTGGCCTCGGCTTCCAGATAAACCCGCTTGCAGTGGATCATGGGCCTGCCTCCTTAGCCTGCGGCAACGCCGCACTTGGCGCTGCGTACGGGCTCGATTAGCGTGGTGCAAGGAGGATTCACCATGGACTATTTCATTATCGTCGTCACCACCGCAGCGGGTCTGTACTTTCACTGGTGGTTGTTCTGCCGCATTCGCCAGTGGAGTGATCGCGATCTGGCGCTTTCCCTGGCCGAAGGTGATGAGCACAAACGTCAGTACATGCTGGAGCAACTGGCCCGTGCGCAGCGTGAAGGCATCAAACGACGAGATTTGCCGGCCTGGCTGGAGCAGGCCGCGGCGCAATACCCAGGCAGCAGAGCATGATGCTGGGCGGTTTTACCGAGCAGACCCCTCGTACGGACAAGGGGCCTCGGTACGCGGTCACTCGCTGGCGGCCTCGATTTCGAGTTCCTCGAGTGCATCCGGCTGGCTCTTGAACGCCTTGGCGAACACATCGCGGTTCTTGGCCATGAAGATACCCAGTTCCTCGCCTTGTTCTTCGCTCAAGGACGGCACCGCCTTGTGCAGCACCTCGCTGAGGCGTTCGGCCAGCTCCAGCATCTTGTCGTAACGATCGGCTTCGGCCTTATCCATAAACAAGCGCTCCGGATCGCGACTGCTGCGGTACACCACTTCGACGGCCATTCATCACCTCGTCTGCCTTCATGCGTGTCGGTCAGTAATTAACTGGTTGTTTGTACAGTGGTGGCGAGAATAAAGGACTCGCTGCCGTTTGGCCAGTAGTGAATTCATCGGCCTTCGCCCTGATTGGTTGAGTGTAAGCCCCCGGTTTTTGTATGGATTGGCAGAAGTGCGGGTCGCGCGGCGAGGCGTAGTGACAGTATTTTTCATATGCAATATATTCGCATTCGTTTCTTTCCTGTCCCATGGAACACTCTCGGCGATGGCCCAACCCCTTCCAGGCGATTCCCTCGCAACGCTCTATCGCGGCCATCACGGCTGGCTGCTTGGCTGGCTGCGCCAGCGCCTGGCCTGTCCGCAGCAGGCGGCCGATCTGGCCCAGGATACCTTCGTGCGCCTGCTGGTGCAGCGCGAGGCGCAGGCTCCGCGTGAGCCGCGGGCCTTTCTCGCCACAGTCGCCCGTGGCCTGCTGATCGATCACTACCGCCGTGCCAGTCTGGAGCGTGCCTACCTGGACGCCTTGGCGCAGTTGCCCGAGCCAGAGGTGCCTTCACCGGAGAGCCAGGCGCTGGTCATGGAGACCCTGGTGGCCATCGACCGGCTGCTCGACGGTCTCAAACCGGTAGTGCGCGAAGCCTTCCTGCTGTCGCAACTGGATGGCCTGACCTACCCGCAGATCGCCGAGCGGCTGGGCCTGTCGGTCAGTTCTATCCAGCAGTACATGACCCAGGCCTTCACCCATTGCTACCGGGTGGCCTACGCATGAGTGCGCTCGACGAAGCGGTGCAGCAGGCGATTGCCTGGCGCGTGCGCCTCGCCTCGGGTACCGCCACTGCGCAGGAGTTACGCTTGTGCGCCGACTGGCGGGCAGCCGATCCGCAGCACGAGCAGGCCTGGCAGCGCCTGGAGCACCTGGGCCAGCAGTTTGCCAGAGTCTCGGCGCCGCTGGCCAGGCAGGCGCTGGCGGGCGCTCAAGTGGATCGTCAGCGTCGCCGCGCGCTCAAGCAACTGGGCCTGTTCGGCAGCCTGGTGGCCGCCGGAGTACTGGGCCAGCACCTGCAGCCCTGGCAGCCGTTGCTGGCGCAACAACGTACCGGCACCGGTGAGCGCCGCCGCCTGCAACTGGCCGATGGCGGCACCCTGCACCTCAACAGCGATACCGCGCTCGATATCCACTACAGCAACGAGCGTCGCTTGCTCCAGCTGTATCAGGGCGAGATCCTCGTGCAGACCGCCGCCGACCCGCTCGGTCGGCCGTTCCTGGTCAGTACCGAGCAGGGCCAGCTGCGCGCCCTCGGCACCCGTTTCCAGGTACGCCAGCAGGCGGATGCCTGCGAGCTGACGGTCTATCAGGGAGCGGTCGAGGCGTGGCCCGTGGGCAGCGTGGCGCAGCGCATCGAGGCCGGCCAGCGGGTGCGAATGAGCGCCGGCGCGCTGCACGAGTTGGGCACTGCCGATGTCGATCGTGGTCGCTGGGTCGATGGCCTGCTGGTGGCCCACGACATGCCGCTGGCGGAGTTTCTCACCGAGTTGGGGCGCCAGCGCCCGGGCGTGCTGCGCTGTGCGCCGGAGGTGGCCGGGTTGCGTATCTCCGGGGTCTTCCCGCTGGACGACAGCGACCGCGTGCTGGCGATGCTGGCGCGTACCCTGCCGCTGCGGGTGGTCTATCGCACCCGCTATTGGGTCAGCCTGCAGGCTGCCTGAAAGTAATTCTCAAATTCTTTTGCAGGTTTTTCTCGTTCGTCCGGCTTCCCAGGCAATCGTTACCTAACGCTATGCCGAAGGAGTCGTCATGCCCCGCGTTGTCCGTCGTTCCCAGCCCTTGGCAAGTGCCGTGCGCGCCGCGCTGCTGAGCCTCAGCCTGCCACTGGCGTTGTTGCCCGTGGCGACCCCGGCCTGGGCCGCACAGCCTTATCAGGTCAGTGCCGGGGCCCTGGATGCGGCGCTCACCGAATTCGCCCGGCAGTCCGGCGTGCTGCTCAGCTTCGACCCGGCGCTGACCCGTGGACGCAGCAGCTCCGGTCTGCAAGGGCACTACTCGCTGGAGCAGGGCTTCGCCCAACTGCTGGCCGGCAGCGGCCTGCGCGTGGTGCTGGACGGGCAGGGCGACTATCGCCTCGAGCCGGCGCCGCGCGCAGCGGCCGACAGCCTCGAACTGCAGAGCCAGACAGTAATCGCCCAGCCGGCTGAACGCGCCAACGGGCCGGTCGGTAGCTACGTCGCCAGCCGCAGCGCTACCGCCACCAAGACCGATACGCCACTGCTGGAAACCCCGCAGGCGATAAGCGTGATCAGTCGCGAGCAGATGGATGCACGCGGCGTCACCACCCTGGAAGAGGCGCTGCGCTACACCCCGAGCATCAGCGTGCCCTATGGCTTCGACACCCGTTACGACTGGTTCAGCATCCGCGGTTTCGATGCCAAGACCCGGGTGTTTCGCGACGGTCTGGTGCAACCGACCAGCACCTACGGCCTGCCGCGTCTGGACAGCTGGGCGATGGAACGTATCGAGGTGCTCCGCGGCCCGGCGTCGGTGCTCTATGGCCAGGCCGAGCCCGGCGGCATCGTCAACCAGGTGAGCAAGCGGCCCAGCGAAACGGCGCGCAATGAGGTGCGTGTACGCGCCGGTAGCGACGATCTGGCAGAGCTGGCCGGCGACTTCGGCGGGGCCTTGAGCGACGACGGTTCGCTGCTCTATCGGGTGGTGATGCTCGGTAACGATGCCAACGCCCAGGTCGACAAGACCGGCATGCAGCGGCAGATGCTGGCACCGAGCCTGACCTGGCGGCCGAACGCCGACACCGAGCTGACGCTCCAGGCCGCCTACCAGAAGGATGACGGGCGTTACGGCTTCAGCACGCACTTCTCGCCGTACCTGCGCGACACCTTCAACCTGCCCTACGACCGCGATCCCGACTTCTTCGATGGCGAGCCGGATTTCAACGACTTCCAGCGCAGCTATCATTCCGTCGGTTATCAGTTGTCGCACCGTCTCAATGACACCTGGACCCTGCGGCAGAATCTGCGTTACGACGAGACCAGCCTGGAATACAGCTACATCAACGCCTATGCCGTGTTGCCGTCCGATGGCCGCACCCTGCTGCGCAGCGCCGGCGTCCAGGACGAACACATGAGTGGGTGGGGCGTGGACAACCAGGCCGAAGCCAGTTTCGCCACCGGCAGCGTCGAGCACAATCTGTTGCTAGGCCTCGACTGGCGCCGCAGCCGCTCCAATGAAACGGCCTATTACGGCGCCACGGTGCCGCCGCTGGATCTGCTCGACCCGCAGTATGGTCGGCCACTCGCGTCGCCGGCTATCGACCGCAAGCAGAGCCTGCTGGCTCGTCAGACCGGCCTCTACCTGCAGGACCAACTCAAGTTCGGTGACCACTGGCGGCTGTTGCTTGGCGGCCGCTACGACTGGGCGCAGAACCAGATCGACGACGCCCTACAGGCCGACAGCAAGACCACCAGCGAAGCCTTCAGCGGTCGCGCGGGGCTGGTCTACGTGTTCGACAACGGCCTGGCGCCCTATGTCAGCTACAGCGAATCGTTCAACCCGGTCAGTGGCAGCGATACCCTCACGGGCAAGCCGTTCGACCCGGAGCGCGGCAAGCAATACGAAATCGGTGTGAAGTACCAGCCCGAGGGCGCGCGCAGTTTCGTCAGCCTGGCACTGTTTGACCTGACCAAGCAGGACTACGTGCTCAATGACAGCAGCAGTGATCCGGGGCGTACCCTGCGCCGTCAGGTGGGAGAGGTCAGCTCGCGCGGCATCGAACTGGAAGCCTTGGCCAGCCTGGCCGAGGGCCTGGATCTGAGTGCGTTCTACAGCTACACCGACGCCTTCGTCAGCAAGAGCCCCAACGCCTGGGAAAAGGACAGCCGTCTGCCGCGTACCCCGCGTGATTCGGCCGGCGTCTGGCTCGACTACACCCAGCTCAATGGCGCACTCAAGGGCTTCGGCGGCGGCATCGGCGTGCGCTACGTCGGCGAGAGCCGGTATACCGGGCGCAACGCCGCGCTGGCGTTCAACCCGACGCTGGAACCCATCGTCAGCGTCGAGTCCGAGGCCTACAGCCTGGTCGACGCCAGCCTGCACTATCAACTCGATGGCATGCGCCTGGCGCTCAACGCCAGCAACCTGCTGGACAAGGAGTACGACACCTCCTGCAGCGAAGTGACCTGCTACTACGGCTACGGTCGTACCCTGACTGCCAGCGCCAGCTACAGCTGGTGAGTGGAGACGGCCGCCAGGTGGCGTCATTTTGCAATTGATATTTCAAATAAAAACAGTTCTCACTAATATGTCGCCGCCTTACACGACCTTCACATTGCCCAAGGAGTCGCAATGCCTACCTCTACTGTCCACCGTTCCCTGACCAGATCCGTCCGCCTGGCGACCCTGGGTTTGGCGCTAAGTCCGCTGATGGTAATGGCTGAAGAGGAGGCCATTGAGCTCGAGGCGCAGAGCGTTGTCGCGACCCAGCAAGTCGAGCGCGCCAACGGTCCGGTGGCCGGCTATGTCGCGAGCCGCAGTGCCACCGGCACCAAGACCGATACTCCACTGTTGGAGACGCCGCAGTCGGTTAGCGTGATTACCGCTGACCGCATCCGCGATCTGGGATCGCTGACCGTACAGGACGCGCTGCGTTACACCGCCGGTATGCGTGGAGAAACCTATGGCTTGGACAGCCGCGGCGACTGGTCGATGATTCGCGGTAGTGCGCCCAGCATCTTCCTTGACGGCTTGCAGCAGACCTTTGGCAGCTACACCAATATCCGCACCGATCCGTTCACCCTGGAGCGCATCGAGGTGCTCAAGGGACCATCCTCGATGCTCTATGGGCAGACGCCGGTCGGCGGCCTGGTCAACCTGGTGAGTAAGCGTCCGCAGGCAGAGCAGCGTACCGAGCTGCAGGCGCAGTACGGCAGTTTCGACCGCAAGCAGCTAGCAGTGGACAGTACCGGCCCGCTGAACGAGGAGGGCACGCTGCTGTACCGCGTGATAGCGGTGCAGCGTGACAGCCAGACCCAGGTCGATCACGTCAAGGACAACCGCCTGGTGCTGATGCCCTCGCTGACCTGGAAGCCTAGCGAAGATATCGAATGGACCCTGCTGGTCAACGTGCAGAAGGACGATACCGGCACCACCAGCCAGTTCCTGCCGCATCGTGGCACCGTGTTGGGCGCGCCTTACGGCGAGATCGATAGCAACACCTTCGTCAGCGAGCCGGGCTTCGATGAGTACGACAGCGAACAGGTTGCGCTGACCTCGCAGTTCTCCTGGCGTCTGGACGACACCTGGACGTTGCGGCAGAACCTGCGCTGGCAGAAGAGCAAGGTCAGCTACCAGACGATGTACGGCTGGCCGCCAGTGCTGCAGGCCGACAACCGCACTGTCAATCGGGTGTTTTCCATCTCCAAGCCAGAGGTGAAGGTCTGGGTGGCCGACCATCAGGGCGAGGCGCGTTTTGATTCCGGCCCGCTGCAGCATACCTTGTTGCTCGGCAGCGATTACCAGCACGCGGTGACCAACCGCGAACGTGCCAGCGGCGCCGCCACGCCGCTGGATCTGTACGACCCGGTGTACGGCACCTTCGACCCCTCCGGCACCCCCTTGAGCGAAGATCCGGAACAGCGGGCGGTGCAGAAGGGCCTCTACGTCCAGGACCAGATCCGTTATGAGAACTGGTTGTTGACGCTCGGCATGCGCAAGGACTGGGCCGAGAGCAAGACCCAGGGGCGCGAGGGGCAGAAGGACGACGACGTCACCGGGCGGGTCGGCCTGACCTACCTGTTCGATAACGGCCTGGCACCCTATATCAGTTACAGCGAATCGTTCCAGCCGATCATTGGCCTCAACAGTCGTACCCTCGACCCGTACAAGCCTATCGAGGGCAAGCAGTGGGAGCTGGGCGTTAAGTACCAGCCGCTGGGCAGCAATAGCCTTTTCACCGCGGCACTCTACGACCTGCGTGAACAGAACCGGCGTATGCCCGACCCGAACGACCCACTGAACACTGTGCAAAATGGTGAAACCCGTGCCCGCGGTCTTGAGCTGGAAGCGCTGGTGGAGATCAACCCGAACTGGAACCTCATCGCCACCTACAGCAAAACCGACACCGAAGTGCTCAAGGGGGCGCCCGCCGAGGAGGGCAAGCGCCTAGCCAGCGTGCCGGAGAACATGGCCTCGCTGTGGAGCCAGCATCGCTTCAGCATCGCCGGCATTACCGGTTTCAGCGCCGGTGCTGGGGTTCGCTACGTAGGTGCCAGTTGGGATGGCCTCGACCGCCTGAAGACGCCGTCCACCACTCTGTTCGATGCCATGCTCGGTTACCAGTACCAGAACTGGAATTTCACCCTCAACGCCAGCAACCTTGAAGACGAAACCTACTACACCACCTGCCTGTCCCGTGGTGACTGCTTCATCGGTAGCCGCCGTACCGTGGTGGGCACCGTGGGCTATAGCTTCTAGACCCTGCGCGCTAGGCCGGCGCCCGCCATGCGGGCGCCGCTCCGAGCCCGATCAGCGAACAACGAGCCGACCGTGAGCAAGCAACCTTCCCCTACCCCTTGTAATATCGCTTCGCGGATCCTGGCCGCCCTGTTCGGTGGCTATGCCCTGGCCTATGGGTTTACCGCGTTCTTCTCCGTCTACCTGCCGCTGGCGCGCGCTGACCGTGTGGTGTTCGCCAGCCTGTTGTGCTTTGCCGTATGGAGCGCTGCAGCGATCTATGCCTTCGCCGCACGCAGCGCCTTGCGTGCCTGGCTGCTGCTGGTTGGGCTTACAGTGTTGGCGTGCCTGGCTGCCTTCCTGCCCGCCGAATTCGGAGCGCGCCCATGAGCCTGCGGCAATCCATGGCCGGTTTGCACACCTGGGGCGGCCTGCTGCCCAGTTGGCTGTTGTTCGTCATCCTGTTCAGCGGCACCGTGGCCTGCTTCGACAAGGAACTGGAGCGCTGGATGCGCCCGGCGCTGCACCTGCCGCAGGGCGCCACGCTGAGCGCCGAGCAAGTGCGTGGCTGGCTGCAGGCCAATGTCGCGGACGAACTGCACGCCTTCTGGCTGCGTCCACCGAGCGAGCGTGCTCCGTTCTGGCAACTGGCCTGGGAGGTCGACGGCAGTGAGCGGATCGAGCGCCGCGCCTTCGCTCCGCACAGTCTGCAACCCTTGGCCGAAACCCAGGGCGGCGACTTCTTCTTCAAGCTGCACTATGAATTGCACGGCGGCATGCTCGGGCGCTATCTGGTTGGTCTGGCTGGCATGTTCATGCTGGTGGCGCTGATCTCGGGGGTGATCATTCACCGGCGCATCTTCAAGGATTTCTTCACCCTGCGCCCGGCAGCCAACGGCCAGCGCGCCTGGCTGGATGCGCACAACCTGTTCGGTGTGGCTGGCTTGCCCTTCCATATGCTGCTGGCCTACACCGGCGTGGCGATCTTCGTCGCCTCCTACATGCCGGCTGGCGTTCAGGTGGCCTACAAGAGCGATATCGCCCACTTCTTCAGCGAGGTGATGGGTGGGTATCACCGCGAGGAGCTGCATCGTCCGGCGGTTGCAGCGGTTTCCCTCGATACGCTGATCGAGCAGGCGCGAACGCACTGGCAAGGTGGCGAGCCAGGCTGGATCAGCGTGCACCACCCGGACGATGCCTCGGCGGTGGTAGAGATGCGCCGCGCTGATCGTTCGCGCATCGCCAGCCCGGCCGATACGCTGACCTTCGATGCCGGCACCGGCGAATTGCTGCACGAACAGCGGGCGCCAGCCGGCTACAGCACCTACCTGTGGTTGGCTGGCCTGCATATGGCGCAGTTCGGCGGCGCCCTGGTGCGGGCGGTCTATCTGCTACTGGGGTTGGCCGGCTGCGCCATGCTGGTGGCTGGCAGCCGGGTCTGGCTGAGCAAGCGTGCGGCCCGTGGTGGGCGGGGTATTGGTGTGGTGCGTGCGCTCAACGGTGCGGTGTACGTCGGCCTGCCGCTGGCCAGCCTGGCTCTGCTGTGGGGCAATCGCCTGCTGCCAGACAATCTGCCTGCGCGGGCCAGCTGGGAGGCCTGGCTGTTCGTCGCCAGTTGGTTGCTACTGGCAGTGTGGGCGGTGCTGCGTCGGCACAGCCCGCGCCTGCTGCGTCAGCAACTAGCCCTCGGCGCGCTGCTGGCCCTGGGTCTGCCGCTGCTGTCCGGGCTGCTGGCGCCGCAGGGCCATCTGCTGGCCAGCCTGGCACGCGGTGACTGGGCGTTGGCCGGCATCGATCTGTTCCTGTTGCTGACTGGCCTGCTCTGCGCCTTGTGCTCCTGGCGTCTGGATGTGTCGTCGGCGGTGCAGGTCAGGCCGATGCAGGGGGCGCCAGAGCCGGCCGGGGAGGTACGCTGATGCTGCTCGCTTTCGCCTTGGCCTATCTCGGCATGCTCGCCCTGTGCCTGGCCATGTCGCGTCATCACAAAGCATTGCTCGGCGACGAGCCGGGGCGTTCGCGCCAGCGCGCTCTGCGCCTGGCTGCAGCGCTTTGCTTCGTACTTGCCCTGGGGTTGTGCAGCCTGAGCCTGGGTGGCGAGATCGGCGCGGTGCTGTGGCTGTGCCAACTGATGCTCGCTGCACTGCTGCTGGTCGCCGTGCTGGCCTGGCGCCTGCGCTGGGCTTTGCCGGTCGCCGCACCGCTGCTGGCGAGCGGGATGCTCAGTTGGTGGCTCTGAAAGGCCTGCGGCAATCCGCGCCTGTGTCTTTGCGTCACATCCCTGCATCATCCTGAAGCTGGTGTTTTTCCTGCATGATCGCTGGGGACGGGCCTCCATTTCGGATGTCCGGGCCGTTATGCAGGGCTTTGGGGAGTGACACGATGAATTGGGCGGAACGTCTGCGTACGGGCATGCATGGTCTGGCGGAATCCTTGGGTAATCTGCTGATGGAGGCCTTCCATTACCTGGCGCTGTTCGCCATCGGGGCGATCACTGCATGGGCGGGGGTGATGACCTTCATCGGCATGCTGGAGAAGGGCCATATCACGGTCGATGACATTCTGTTGCTGTTCATCTACCTGGAATTGGCGGCGATGGTGGGGATCTACTTCAAGACCAACCATATGCCGATTCGCTTCATGATCTATGTGGCGATCACCGCGCTGACCCGTTTGCTGATTTCCGACATTTCCCACACGCACAAGCCGAGCTGGGGTGTGGTGATGGTGTCCGGGGCGATCCTGCTGCTGGCTCTGGCGATTCTGGTGGTGCGCTATGCGTCGTCGCGCTTTCCCGCCGTGGCCGCTCCGCACCCTCGTAGCAAGGCACGTAACCGCGAGGATGCCGAGGCCGAGCGCGACGATGCGTCTGATTGAGGCATAGGGGGGATGGCGCTTTATTCATCCACCACTGTGGCGTGATGGTGGATCGATGAAGCGTGATCCACCTTACGAGGCGAGGCGTCAATCGAGCGGCGCGAACAGCGCCGCCAGGTCCTCTTCATCCAGTCGCCACTGGCCCTGGCTGCCGCCGTCGAGTACGCCCTTGGCCAGGCTGGCCTTGGCCTGCTGCAGCTGCTGGATCTTCTCTTCGACGCTGCCACGGGCGATCAGCTTGTAGACGAACACCGGCTTGTCCTGGCCGATGCGGTAGGCGCGGTCGCTGGCCTGGGCTTCGGCAGCCGGATTCCACCAGGGATCGAAGTGGATCACGGTATCGGCGGCGGTCAGGTTGAGGCCGCTGCCGCCGGCCTTGAGGCTGATCAGAAATACCGGAAACTCCCCCGCCTGGAAGCGTTGTACCGGCGTGCGTCGGTCCTGGGTGCTGCCGGTCAGCTTGGCGTAGGTGATCTTGCGTGTCTGCAGTTCTGCTTCGATCAGCGCCAGCATCGAGGTGAACTGGGAAAACAGCAGCACGCGACGGCCTTCGTCGACCAGCTCCTGGAGCATGTCCAGCAGGGCGCTGAGTTTGCCCGAGTCGGCGGCCGTCAGTTCGCTGCCGGCCTCGCCGAGCAGGCGCAGGTCGCAGCAGCTCTGGCGCAGGCGCAGCAGCGCCTCGAGGATGACGATATGGCTGCGCGCCAGGCCCTGGCGGGTGATTTCCTCGCGCACCTTCTGGTCCATGGCCAGGCGCAGGGTTTCGTAGCGGTCGCGCTGCAGCTGGGTCAGCTCGACCCATTGGGTGATCTCGGTCTTCGGCGGCAGCTCGCTGGCCACCTGCTCCTTGGTGCGGCGCAGCAGGAACGGGCGGATGCGCCCATTCAGGTGGTTCAGGCGCTGGGCGTCGCCACGTTTCTCGATGGGCGTGCGGTAGTCGCGGGTGAAGGCCTTGGCGTCGCCGAGCCAGCCGGGCATGAGGAAGTGAAACAGCGACCAGAGTTCGCCCAGGTGGTTTTCCAGCGGCGTGCCGGTCAGGCACAGGCGCAGCTCGGCCTGCACTTGAGCGGCGGCGGTGGCCGCCTTGCTGCGCGGATTCTTGATGTTCTGCGCTTCGTCGAGAATCAGCAGGCGATAGCGCTGCTGGTTCAGCGCCTTGAGGTCGCGTGGCAGCAGGGCGTAGGTGGTGAGGATCAGATCGTGCTCGGCGATCTCCTCGAACAGTGCCTTGCGCTTGTTGCCATGCAGTGCCAGCACGCGCAGCTGCGGGGTGAAGCGTGCCGCCTCGTCCTGCCAGTTGGGAATCAGGCTGGTGGGCATGACGATCAGCGCGGGCTTGTCGAGGCGGCCCGCTTGTTTCTCGCAGAGGATATGCGCCAGGGTCTGCAGGGTCTTGCCCAGGCCCATGTCGTCGGCCAGCACACCACCGACGCGCAGTTCGCCCAGGGTCTGCATCCAGTTCAGGCCCTGCAGTTGATAGCTGCGCAGTTCGGCCTGCAAGCCCTCGGGTGGCGAGACTTCACGCACGGCCAGACTCTGCAGGCGCTGGGCGAAACCGCGCAGTTCGTCGCCGCCTTGCCAGCTCAGTTCAGGGCCATGCGCCAGTTCGGCCAGGCGCGCGGCATCGGCGCGGCCCAGGCGCAGCGGCAGATGATCGTCGCCGGGGGCGCGAAAATACAACTCGCCCAGCGTGGCCAGCAGTGGTTTCAATCGGGCGAAGGGCAGGGCGATGCGCTTGCCGCCCTGCGGCAGGCTGACCAGCAGGCGATCCTCGTCGGCGCGCTGGGCCAGTACCTCGGGCGCTAGCAGCCAGGGCGTGCGGCGAATGGCCTGGAGCAGGATCGGCAGCAGGCTAAGGCGCTGACCTTCGACTTCGATGCCCAGCTCCAGATCGAACCAGTTCTGCTGCGGATCTTCCTCGACCTCCGCGTACCAGTCGTCGACCTCGGCGAGGTTGTACTGGAAGTCCGGGCGCATGTGGATCTGCCAGCCCTCGGCGCGTAGTTGCGGTAGTTGCTGCTGGACGAAGTCCAGCCAGTCACGCTCGCGCTCCAGCTCGAACGGCTCGCCTGCTTCGGCCGGCAGCGCCTCGCTCTGGCGCAGGGCTACCTGCAGGCCGAGGCCCTCCAGGCGTTTGCGCAGGCTGGCTTCGGCTGCGCCGTCACGGATCAGGCGCAGGTTGGTATCTGCATCCAGGCGCTTGACCATATCCTTGGCCGGCTTGCCGAAAACCTTGTGTCCGGCGTAATCGAAGGCCAGCGCGGCGCGGTGCTGGGTCTGTTCCTGCATGCGCCCCTTGCGTGCGTCGAAGTGCACGCGCACCTGGCTGCCCAGGCTGAGGATAGCGGTGGGGGCGATGCCTTCGAGGCGCGTTTCCGCCAGCTCCTTGTTCGGCACGATTATGTCCGACAGGTCGCTGCCGGCGCGCTGTTGCGCTTCCAGGGTGAGCAGGGCGGCGACCACGTGCTTGCAGTTGAAGCCGACCGGGCAGTTACAGTGGCCGGTGACGCTCCATTTGCGCCCATAAGGATGCAGGGTGATGCGCTGCTGGTAGGTCTGCCCGCCGGAGCCACGGCAGTTGGCGAGCAGGCTGTGGTCCTTGAGGCTGAGCAGTTTGCTGCGCTTTTCTTCGGCGTAGGCAATGCCACGGCGCAGGTCGCCAGCGCCGAACTCGGAACGCCAGTCTTCCTGGCGTAACTGGTGAATATCCAGAGGCATCAACGAAGCCCCATGGGAAAACGTAATGGGCGCATGACTGGGCCGTGGCAATGCAAAGCCGCAGATTTTCGCATAGCCGCGTGACGATTAGCAGGCGTGGCGGCGAGATTGCCGACGAGTAGAGCGGGCGTAACCCGCCGAGGGGAGGAGGGCGGTTTGCTGCCACCCTAGAGGAATGCGGCGCGGTACTGTCCCGGTGTGGCGTCCAGTGTCTGGCGAAAGCGGTTGCTGAAATGGCTGGCGCTGGCGAAACCGCAGGCCAGCGCCACCTCGCTCAGCGAGGGTTGCGGCTGACGCAGCAATTCGCAGGCGCGAGCCAGGCGTCGGGCCAGCACGTAGCGGTGCGGTGGCAGGCCGAAGCTGCTCTGGAACATGCGTGCGAAGTGGTATTCCGACAGGGCGCAGAGCGAGGCCAACTGGCTCAGCGGCAGTGGCATATCCAGATGCTGCTCGATGAACTCGCGCACACGTCTGCGTTGCAGCGGTGCCAGGCCACCCTTGAGGCGCAGGCCCTGGCGCAGGCCAACCTGGTTGAGCAACGCATGGTCGAGCAACTGGTGCGCCAGGCTGCTGGCCAGCAGGCGTTCGCCCGGCTCCTGCCAGTCGAGGGTGCACAGCTGACGAAAGCGTGCGGACTGTTCGGCGTCCTCGAGAAAGGTCGCTTCTTCCAGTTGCAGGCTGCGCGGTTCGCGATCGAGCAGGGCGACCGCGCCGAGGGCGAACTGCTCCTGCTCTATATAGAGGTGGGCAAGCTGAATCTCGCCGTTGATGATCCAGGCCGACTGATGCTCGGCCGGCAGGATGCACAGTTTGTCCGGCGCGCCCTTGTTGCCGGGCTGCTCGCGGCGAAAGGTGCCCGTGCCGCCACTGAGGTAGCACGATAGCGTGTGATGGCTGGGGGCAAGGTAGTCGCGCGCATCATGGGCGTTGCTCCAGCGTGCCACGGCCATGCCGTTGCCCAGCTCGGCCATGGCGTGCAGCCGCGCATTGGGCGAGCGGCTCATGCTCTGGAATACCTGCAGATGTTCGAATTGCGCCATCACCTTCTCCCGAATGCGGCCATGCTACGCCTGCCGGTATGCAAAACCAGAGGTGAAGAAAAAAATGCGCAAGTTTGTGCAAGTCCGGGGTCGTAATATCTGGAGCGCATTTGACTGGTACCTGGTTTATTTGCGCCGACCTGCGGCGCGGCGCGAGGACTCGGAGTATCGTGGCGGCCATTCCAACAATGATTCGCATCCCGGATGCCGCTCTCGATGAAATACCTGCGCCAGTTCGCTCTTGCCTCTGCCCTGATCCTCCCCAACCTGCTGGTTGCCGCGCCTTCGATCGATGACAAATCGGCCTTTATCGCCGATCTGGTAGGTCGTATGACCCTCGAGGAAAAGGTCGGCCAACTGCGCCTGATCAGCATTGGCGGCGACATGCCGCGTGAGCGCATCCGCGAAGAGATGGCTGCGGGTCGCATCGGCGCCACCTTCAACTCGGTGGTGCGTCCGGAGAATCGCCCGATGCAGGAGGCTGCGTTGCGCAGCCGCCTGGGTATCCCGGTGTTCTTCGCCTATGACGTCATCCATGGCCATCGCACCACCTTTCCCATCGGTCTGGGGCTGGCCTCGAGCTGGGACATTGCGGCCATCGAGAACAGTGCGCGGGTCGCGGCCTTCGAAGCCAGCGCCGATGGCCTGGACATGACCTTCGCGCCGACCGTCGACATCTCCCGCGATCCGCGTTGGGGGCGCACGTCTGAAGGTTTCGGCGAGGACCCGTACCTGGTTTCGCGCATCGCCGCAGCGATGGTGCGCGGTTACCAGGGTGAGGATCCCAGCGACCCGCAGCGGATCATGGCCAGCGTCAAGCACTTCGCCCTGTACGGCGCGGTGGAGGGTGGCCGTGACTACAACGTGGTCGACATGAGCCCGATGCGCATGTACCAGGATTACCTGCCGCCTTATCGCGCCGCCATCGATGCTGGCGCCGGCGGGGTGATGGTGGCGCTGAACGCCATCAATGGCGTCCCAGCTTCGGCCAACACCTGGCTGCTGCGTGATCTGCTGCGCCGCGAATGGGGCTTCAAGGGCGTGGCGCTCAGCGACCATGGCGCGATCACCGAACTGCTGCGCCATGGTGTGGCCGCCGATGGCCGCGAGGCTGCACGACTGGCGGTCACGGCCGGTGTCGGCATGAGCATGGCCGACACGCTTTATGATCAGGAGCTGCCGGCTTTGGTGCGCAGCGGTGCGGTAGCGCAGGGCGTGCTGGATGAAGCTGTCACCCATGTGCTGAACACCAAGTACGACCTCGGCCTGTTCCACGACCCGTTTCGCCGCATCGGCCGCGCCGAGGACGATCCGGCCGACGTCAATGCCGAAAGCCGCCTGCACCGCGCCGATGCGCGGGCCATGGCGCGCGACTCCCTGGTGCTGCTGGAAAACCATGGCGACACCCTGCCGCTGAGCAAGAACACCACCGTCGCGCTGATCGGCCCGCTGGCCGACTCGCCGGTGGACATGCTCGGCAGCTGGTCGGCGGTCGGTGTGGCCGAGCAGGCGGTGACGCTGCGCAAGGGTATAGAGGCGGCGCTGAAAGGCCAGGGCAAGCTGCTCTACGCCCTGGGTGCCAACGTCACCGACGATGCCCACGTGATCAATTATCTGAACCAGCTAAATTGGGATCGTCCGGAAGTGGTGCTGGACAAGCGCACGCCGCAGGCCATGCTCGAGGAGGCCGTGCGTGTCGCCGCTCAGGCCGACGTCATCGTCGCCGCGGTGGGCGAAGCGCGCGGCATGTCCCATGAGTCGTCCAGCCGTACCCGCCTGGACCTGCCGGACAGCCAGCAGGCTCTGTTGCGCGCGCTCAAGGCCACCGGCAAGCCGCTGGTGCTGGTGCTGATGAACGGCCGCCCGCTGGCGCTCGGCTGGGAGAAGGCAAACGCCGATGCGATGCTGGAAACCTGGTACAGCGGCATCGAGGGCGGCAATGCCATCGCCGATGTGCTGTTCGGCGAGCACAACCCCTCCGGCAAGTTGCCGATCACCTTCCCGCGTTCGGTCGGGCAGATACCCACCTACTACAACCACCTGCGTCTGGGGCGTCCGTACACACCTGGCACGCCGGGCAACTACACCTCGCAGTATTTCGAGGAGCCCACCGGCCCGCTCTATCCGTTCGGCTATGGTCTGAGCTACAGCGACTTCCAGCTTTCGGCACCGAAGCTGTCTGCCGAGCGCATGACCCCGGGCGACAAGATTCGCGTCAGCGTCACATTGAAGAACGCCGGGCCAAGGGCTGGCGCGACCGTGGTGCAGCTGTATCTGCACGACGAGGCCGCTTCGGTGATCCGTCCGGTGAAGGAACTCAAGGATTTTCGCAGGGTCAAGCTTGAAGCAGGTGAGGCGCGCGAGCTGAGTTTCGTGATCGACGAAACCATGCTGCGTTTCTACAACGCCAGCCTGCAGTATGTCAGCGAGCCAGGTGCCTTCCGTGTCCAGTTGGGACTGGATTCGGAGAGCGTGCAGGAGGCGCGTTTCGAATTGTCGCCGCGCCAGTGATGGCGTGGCCCAAGGAGGCGAAAAATATACTCGCGCGAGCACCTGTGCCGGACTTCACGATCTGGTAATAATGCGCAGAAAGAATCCGCGCATGCGGAGACGTCACCGCTCGGTTGGCTGTCTGCATTGTGCTCGCGTTGTCTTTGCACCATTCGCCTGATTTCAACTCCCTGCAGCGGCCGCCCCTGGGCTGGCTGCTGCCTGTCAGTACGTGTTGCCCTGGAGGCTGTGTGTCGATGAGTCGTTGTTCTGGAGCCCGTATGGGCAAGGCCGGCAAGCTGGCCCTCTGTGTGCTCCCTCTGCTGTTCGCTGCCCATAGCTGGGCCTTCGATCTGGATGATGTGGCGGTCAAGGCCAAGGCGCTTGCCGCCGAAGGCTACAGCGCCCCGCAAAGCCGCTTGCCCGATTCGCTGCGTGAGCTGCCGTTCGCCGGTTACCAGAAGGTTCGCTTCCTTGAAGAGAAAGCGCATTGGCGCGACGGCAAGACGCCGTTCCAGCTGTATTTCTTCCATCAAGGCATGCACTTCGACGTACCGGTGAAGATCAACGAAGTGACTGCCGAGGGCACCCACGAGATCAAGTACGACCCGTCGATGTTCGATTTCGCCGATCTCGAGCTGGATCCCAAAGACCTCAAGGATCTCGGCTTCGCTGGCTTCAAGGTCATTCACGAGCTCAACGCCGAAGGCCGTCATGACGAAGTGATGAGCGTGCTCGGTGCCAGCTACTTCCGCATCGTCGGCAAGGGCCAGGTGTTCGGCCTCTCCGCGCGCGGCCTGGCCATCGACACCGCGCTGCCGTCCGGCGAGGAATTCCCGCGTTTCACCGAGTTCTGGATCGAGAAGCCGCAACCGGATCGCCGTAGCCTGGTGATCTACGCGCTGCTCGACTCGCCGCGCGCCACCGGCGCTTACCGCATGGAAATCAAGCCGGGCCGCGACAGCGTGCTCGATGTGCAGTCGAAGGTTTACCTGCGCGAGAACGTCGAGAAGCTCGGTATCGCGCCGCTGACCAGCATGTACCTGTTCGGCGCCAATCAGCCCTGGCCGCGCCCGAACTACCGCCCGCAGCTGCATGACTCCGACGGCCTGGCCATTCACGCTGGCAATGGCGAATGGATCTGGCGTCCGCTGAACAACCCGCAACGTCTCAACGTCAGCAGCTATCGCATCGACAATCCACGTGGGTTCGGTTTGATGCAGCGCGGTCGCGATTTCAACCAGTATCAGGATCTCGACGACCGCTACGAGCTGCGCCCGAGCGGTTGGGTGGAAACCGTCGGTGACTGGGGCGCCGGTCATGTCGAACTGGTGGAGATTCCCACGCCGGACGAAACCAACGACAACATCGTCGCCCTGTGGCGCCCTGAGAAGCTGCCGGCACCGGGAGAGCCGCTGGATGTCGCCTATCGCCTACACTTCAGCCGTGACGACGCCAAGCTGCACGATCCGCAACTGGCCATGGTCAGCCAGACCCGTCTGTCCGAGGGCGATATCAAGCAAGCCAACCTGATTCGTCAGGCCGATGGCAGCACCGCGCTGGTGATCGATTTCGTTGGCGAGGAGTTGGCCAAACGCTCGCCTGATGCCGCGCCAACCGCGCAAGTCAGCGTCGATGGTAACGCTGAGCTGCTCGAAGAAAGCGTGCGCTACAACCCGGTGAGCAAGGGCTGGCGCCTGATGCTGCGCATCAAGGTCAAGGATCAGGCGCATCCGGTGGAGATGCGCGCCGCCCTGGTCGAGGACGGCAAACCGTTGTCGGAAACCTGGAGCTATCAGCTGCCTTCCCATGAATAACACCCTAGACGCTACACAGATCCAGGATTATCTGGGTGAACTGCCGCTCGATCATGAGCGGCAGCAAGCTTTGGCTCATCGTCTGGAACAGGAGGGCGGAGATCTCGCAACCTTGCACCGTGCCCTGCAGGAACAGCAGGATCGTGTTGCGGCCGAGCCCCTGGAAGAAACCCGCGAACTGCTCGATTCGGTGCCTGCTCGGCTGGCGCTGGGCTGGCCGGATGCGCTCGAGCGCGGCTGCCGCATGGTGCAGGATCACCAGGGCCGTCCGACCATCGACTCGACGCCACCGATCAAGCGCACGCGCATGGTGCCGGAGCCGTGGCAGACCAACATCCTGGATCGCGGCTGGCGCCGGCTGAAGGGCGAGAAACCCGCGCCGCGGCCGCGCACGCGTGAGAGCGAAGACTTCGCCGAAGAGCGTTGGCGGCATGTCGCGGCGGTGCGCCGAACCGCGCTGCTGGTGCTGATGATCACGCAGACCGTGGTCGCCACCTGGTACATGAAGTCGGTGCTGCCTTATCAGGGCTGGTCGCTGGTCGATCTGGGCCTGGTGTTCGACCAGCCGTGGCAGGAGTCGGCGCGGCAGATCCTGCCTTACGTGGTGCAGACCAGCATCCTGGCGCTGTTCGCCCTGCTGTTCTGCTGGGTGTCGATGGGCTTCTGGACCGCGCTGATGGGCTTCTTCCAGCTGCTCAAGGGGCGTGATCGCTACAGCATTTCGGCCAGCAGCTGCGGCGATGAGCCGATTTCCCCCAGGGCACGCACCGCGTTGGTCATGCCGATCGCCAACGAGCACGTGCCACGGGTGTTCGCCGGCCTGCGTGCGACCTTCGAGTCGCTCAAGGCTACCGGGCAACTCGAGCACTTCGATTTCTTCGTCCTCAGTGACAGCAACGATCCGGATATCTGCGTGGCCGAGCAGCAGGCCTGGATGGAGCTGTGCCGTGAGGTGGAAGGCTTCGGCCATATCTTCTACCGCCGTCGTCGGCGTCGGGTGAAGCGCAAGAGCGGCAACATCGACGACTTCTGCCGGCGCTGGGGCAGCAACTACCGCTACATGGTGGTGCTCGATGCCGACAGTGTGATGAGCGGTGAATGCCTGACTCGTCTGGTACGGCTGATGGAGGCCAACCCGGGTGCCGGCATCATCCAGACTGCGCCCAAGGCCTCGGGCATGGACACCCTGTACGCGCGCCTGCAACAGTTCGCCACCAGCGTCTACGGGCCGCTGTTCACCGCGGGGCTCAACTTCTGGCAGCTGGGTGAGTCGCACTACTGGGGGCACAACGCGATCATCCGGGTCAAACCCTTCATCGAGCACTGCGCCCTGGCGCCTTTGCCGGGCACCGGTTCCTTCGCTGGCGCGATTCTCTCTCACGATTTCGTCGAAGCCGCGTTGATGCGCCGCGCCGGCTGGGGTGTGTGGATCGCCTACGACCTGCCGGGCAGCTATGAAGAGTTGCCGCCGAACCTGCTCGACGAGCTCAAGCGCGACCGCCGCTGGTGCCACGGCAACCTGATGAACTTCCGCCTGTTCCTGGTGCGCGGTATGCACGCGGTGCATCGCGTGGTGTTCCTCACCGGCGTCATGTCCTACCTTTCAGCGCCGTTATGGCTGCTGTTCCTGGTGCTCTCGACCTGCCTGCTGGCGATCCACACGCTGATGGTGCCGGAGTACTTCCTGCAGCCCAACCAGCTCTATCCCCTGTGGCCTCGCTGGCAACCGCACGAGGCCATCGCCCTGTTCTCGGCCACCATGACTCTGCTGTTCCTGCCCAAGCTGCTCAGCGTGCTGCTGATCTGGATCAAGGGCGCCGAGGCCTACGGTGGTCGCACGCGGGTGCTGTTGTCGATGCTGCTGGAGGCGTCCTGCTCGGTGCTGCTCGCTCCGGTGCGCATGCTGTTCCACAGCCTGTTCGTCACCGCCGCCTTCCTCGGTTGGTCGGTGCAGTGGAACTCGCCGCAGCGGGTGGATGATTCGACGCCCTGGAGTGAGGCTTTCCGCCGTCACGGCACCCAGGTAATGATCGGTATCGGCTGGACGGCGCTGGTGGCCTGGCTCAACCCGGACTTTCTCTGGTGGCTGGCGCCGATCGTGGTGTCGCTGGTGCTTTCGCCGGTGGTGTCGGTGTTGACCAGCCGCACGGCGCCGGGCCTGGCAGCACGGCGCAGCAAGCTGTTCCTGATCCCGGAGGAGCACAAGGTGCCGGTGGAGCTGAGCAACACTTCCGAGTACGAGCAACTGAACAGCGCGCGGGCGCTGCGCAACGGGTTCCTGCGCGCAGTGGTCGACCCGCTGTACAACGCCCTGGTCTGCGCCATGGCCCGCGCCCGCCACGCCAAGGTGGTGCCGGCTGCCGAAGCGCTGCGCGACGAGCGTATCGAGGAAATCCTCAACGCCGGGCCGCAAGGCAAGGTCGAGGCGACCCGCTGGCGTCTGCTCAACGACCCTGACGGCATGGCGCGCTTGCATGCGCGCATCTGGCAGGAGCCGCAACACCACGCCTGGCGCGAAGCGCTGCGCGACGCCTGATCATCCGCCACGCCCCTGCTTGCCGGGGGCGTGGCGTGATGCCTTTCTGACATACCCGCTAACATCTGCAACTGCACCCGAGCCCAGGCGCACGGCACCATTGTGTCTGGATCAGGTCTTTGCACGGACTGCAGCGTTTGCCTGCCCGACCTGAACACCGTTTTCGTTGATGACATTGGAGAGAAACCACGATGTCGAATCTGCATGATTCCGCGCAGCGCTATGGCGCCGTTACACGCTTGCTGCACTGGGGCATGGCCGTTTTGCTGGTGTGGCAGTTCGTCACCGTTCTTGCCCACGCGCTGCTGGAAGACAGCGCACTGGACAAGTTCGCCTGGGGTACGCACAAGGCGACGGGCCTGGTGTTGATGGCGCTGGTGGTGATCCGCCTGCTCTGGGCGTTGTACAACCGTAACCGCCGTCCCGCTGCAGTCAGCACCCTGGCGCGCCTTGGTCACCTGGCCCTGTATGGGCTGATGTTCGTGATTCCCTTTATCGCGCTGCTGCGTCAGTACGGTTCTGGCCGTGAGTTCGTGGCGTTCGGCATGACAGTCATGCCGGGGTTCGACGGCAAGATCGAGTGGATGATCGCCCCGGCCAGCCTGCTGCACGGCAATCTGGGCTGGCTGCTGTTGTTCATGGTCATCGGCCACGCGGCCATGGCTTTCGTTCATCGCCGCCAGGGCGGCGAGGACGTGCTGGCGCGGATGATTGGCCGTTGAATCGAGCGGCTATGGCGAATGTCTTACACGCGGTGGCGGCAACCGCCACTGTTGCCAGCGCGGGTTGACCTCTAATCTACACACATCCCCTGCAGCGACGGATCGCTGAGGATCAAGGAAGATGACCAGGCCAAGATGGCTACCGACAGGATGTCGGATGGTTGGGAAGAAACCCGCTTAGGCGGGTTTTTTGTTGCCTGCGAAAAACACTACCCCCGGTTCATCTGACGCTCTAGCGGGCCAGGCACTGCGTCGCCCCCTGCGCCTTGCGCGTGTACCACAGCACGCGGCTGACGCCGCGGGTGATGGCCACGTAGGCCAGGCGCCGGGCTTCGTCCTGCATGGCCTGGTCGTAGCTGCCGCTGAAGAAGCCACTGTGGGCATAGAGCGCATTGCGCAGCGGGTGCTTCTCCACCGGCAGGCAGTCGTCGAGGATGATCGCTACTTCGGCCTGCAGGCCCTTGGCGCGGTGGATGGTCATGGCTCTGACCGGTAGCGCCTTGTCCAACTGCGCGCGCACCTGTTGCAGCGGCTCGTTGCGCCGGCTGAGCAGCAGCACGGCGGTGCGATCCGCGTTGGGGCGCTCGCTGACATGCTGGCACTGCGCGGAGATTTCCTTGAGCAGAGCCGCCAGGCCGCTGGCCAGGTCGAAGCGCTGGATCAGCTTGACGCCGTGGTCACCCGGTTGCATTGCCTTGGCCGCGACGCAGGTCTTGGCCTGCTTGTTCTGCACTTCGGCCAGCACCTTCTCACCATCGCGGATCACCGGCTCGATGCTGCGGTAGTTGGTGCCCAGCAGCAAGGTGGTGCTCTTGCCGCGGCCACGGCTGGGAAAGTGCCGGTCGAAATCGATGAACAGCTCCGGCGAGCTGCCGCGCCAACCGTAGATCGACTGCCAGTCATCGCCGATGGCCATCAGGCTGATGCGCTCGCCTGCGCCGTGCAGCCGACGATGCATGGCCTGCAGCCATTGCACGATCTGCGGCGAGATGTCCTGGAATTCGTCGATCAGCAGGTGGCTCAGTGCAAGCAGGGCGGGGCCGGGCTTGCCAGCCTCGGTCCCTTGCAGGCCGTCGCTCAGTTGCGCGAAGGCACCGTTGAAGCTGATCAGCCCCTGGCTCTTTAGCAGAGCGGTGAAGTGCTGGTGGAAACGCTGCATGGCCTCGATGAAGTCGCGCTCGCGCGCAGCGCAATCCAGGGCTTTCACCTCCAGACGGTCGAGACGAATCCCCAGGCTCTCGGCGAAGTCGATCTGCCCGTGCAGCAGCTCGAACAGGGGCAGGGCGGCGAATTCGCCAGGCAACTTGCAGGCATCCAGTGGCGCCTTGGCTTTGCCCTTTGGCGGTTCTTCGGGAGCGGGCAGTTTGAGCAGGCGATGGCTCAGGGCGCGAAAGCGCGAGTCCTCGGCGTAGGCGTTCTGGTAGGCCTGCTTGAGCAGGCGCTGCTGTGCGGGGCGCAGGCGCCCGCCAGTGAGCGGGTTGTCCGGCTCGTCGCCGGGTTCGTCGAGTTGCTCGAACCAGCGCGGGTTGCCCAGGCTTTCCTTGGCCAGCGTGGCCATGGCCGCGTGGAAGGTACGCACGCACTGGCGTGCATCGTGCGGGTAGTGCCAGAAGTCGAGCAGACGTTGCAGGCGCTCGCGCAACTCGCTGCAGGAGGCGTTGGTGAAGGAAATCACCGTCAGGCGCTTGGGGTCGACCTCCAGGTGGCAGAGCAGGAACACCACGCGCAGTACCAACGTGCTCGACTTGCCTGAGCCAGCGCCGGCGAAGATGCGCGCCAGCGGCGCACGGCAGAGGATCATCGCCCATTGTTCGTCCGACGGTGCGCCGATCAGCCTGGCGTTCACCGCCTGCGCCACCCGTTCGCGCATGGCTTTTACCTGGGCGTCTTCGACCTTCAGCCGGGTGCCGGGGTAGATGCCGGCAGGGCCGGGTTTACCGCTGCCAGCCTTGCTACTGGCGGTTTTCTTGTTGCCGGTGGATTTCTTCTTGCTCTGCTTGCGGACGGGCTTGCGTGGCTGCGCCGCCTCGCGCTCGGCGCGCAGGTAGGCGGTGGTGTGGGGGAAGTAGCGGGCGAGGGCGCTGGACAGCAAGTGTTTGTAGCGCGCGACGGCAGAAAGCATGTGCTGAGGATGACCTGATTGGCAAAGCCGGCATGATAAAGCCTGGGGCGCGATGGCAGGCAACGATGGCGCTCTGATAAATGCGCAACTTTGTGCAAGCGCCTGAGGCTCGCCGGTTCCAGACTGTGATCAGTCTTGGAGAACCTTCGATGAACCTCTCGCTTTACCTGCTTACCGTACTGATCTGGGGCACCACCTGGATCGCCATCAAGTTTCAGATGGGCGAGGTGGCTGTCGCCGCCTCCATTGCTTATCGCTTTGCCCTGGCCTCGGCGGTGCTGTTCGCCATGCTCTGGTTCAGCGGTCGCCTGCAGCCGCTGGATCGCCGGGGTCAGGGCATCTGCCTGGTGCAGGGGCTGTGCCTGTTCTGCCTCAACTTCCTGTGCTTCTACACCGCCAGCCAGTGGATACCCAGCGGCCTGATCGCGGTGATCTTCTCCACCGCCACCCTGTGGAATGCGATCAATGCGCGGCTTTTGTTCAAGCAACGCATCGCGCCCAACGTGCTGCTCGGCGGTGGGCTGGGGCTCAGCGGCCTGGGGCTGCTGTTCTGGCCAGAGCTGGCCGGTCATGAAGCCAGCCGTGAAAGCCTGCTGGGCATTGGCCTGGCGCTGCTCGGCACGCTGTTCTTCTCGGCCGGCAATATGCTTTCCAGCCTGCAGCAGAAGGCCGGGCTCAAGCCGCTGACCACCAATGCCTGGGGCATGCTCTATGGTGCGTTGATGCTGGTGATGATATGCCTGGTCAGCGGTACGCCGTTCGCCTTCGAGTGGAACGCGCGCTACGTCGGCTCGTTGCTGTACCTGGCGATTCCCGGCTCGGTGATCGGTTTTACTGCCTACCTGACCCTGGTCGGGCGCATGGGACCGGAGCGCGCGGCCTATTGCACCGTGCTGTTCCCGGTGGTGGCGCTGAATATTTCGGTGTTCGTCGAAGGCTACCAGTGGACGGCACCAGCCCTGTTCGGGCTGGTGCTGGTGATGCTTGGCAACGTGCTGGTGTTTCGCAAGCCGCGGGCGGTAGTACCCGCCGCTGAACTGGTGAGACGTTAAGTTGTTATTTAGTAATCGTTATTATTTACATTGTATTTACAAAGTTCTAGAGTTCGCTCCTTTTTGGGCTACGGCCGTTCACTGGGGGAGCGATTCACATGTGTGTCGTCAGACGCAGTTACCTGGCGCTGGGCGTAGCCCTGGCCTTTACCCATCTGCCTGCCGTGGCCGAGCGTGTGGAGCTGGAAGGCACCGAAGTGGTGGGCGACTGGCTTGGTGAGGCGAGCGAGGAAGATGTACTGAATCACGCCGGTGCGCGCAGTGTGCTGCGCCGCCAGCAGATCCAGGAAAGCGGTGCGAGCAGCGTGCGCGAGGTCTTGCGTCGTGTACCCGGTCTGCAGGTGCAGGACAGCAACGGCACCGGCGGCAGCGATATTTCCCTCAACGTCGGTACGCGCGGTCTGACCTCGCGACTGTCGCCGCGTGCCACCATCCTGCAGGATGGTGTACCCCTGGCGGTGGCGCCCTATGGTCAGCCGCAGCTGTCGCTGGCGCCCACCAGCCTGGGCAACATCGAGTCCATCGACGTGGTGCGTGGTGGTGGCGCGGTGCGTTATGGCCCGCAGAACGTCGGCGGCATCATCAACTTCGTCACCCGCGGGATTCCCGAGGAGCTGGCGCGCGAGGTCAGCTTCCAGAGCGAATCGGCGCCGGCGCAGGGTGGTTTCCTCAACCGCAGCAGTGCCTTCCTTGGTGGCACCGCGGACAACGGTCTGGGCATGGCCCTGCTGTATTCGGGCGTGCGCGGCGATACCTACCGCGAGCAGAGTGGCACGCGCATCGACGATGTGATGCTCAAGTACCGTTACGCCCTGAGCGAGATCGACGAGCTGTCCGGCAGCCTGCAGTACTACCGCGCCGACGCCGACATGCCGGGCGGCCTTAGCGCTGCCGAGTTCGACCATGATCCCTATGCCAGCAATCGCCCGTACGACAATTTCGAGGGGGACCGCAAGCAGGCGGTGATCAAGTACAAGCGCAGCCCGGATGCCCTGAGCAGCTTCGAGGTCACCAGCTTCTACAACACCAGTTACCGGGGCGCCGTGCTGGCCAACAATGGTGCCGACAGCCTCACCTGGCTGCGTGAGTTCCCCCGTCACTACGAGGTGTTCGGGATCGAGCCGCGTTATTCTCAGGTGCTGTTCGTTGGCGACAGCAGTCACGAGCTGGGTGTCGGCTATCGCTATACCGAGGAAGACTCGGCCGAGAAACGCTACGATCGCGTCGGCTTCGGCAGCGGCGGCAACCCGTACAGCGTGCCGCGTCGTCTGGCCGCTTCGAGCAGTGCCAGCACCGAGGCGCACGCTCTGTATATCGACGACCGCATCGATATCGGCCGCTGGACCCTGACCCCCGGCCTGCGTTACGAACAGGTGCGGGTGACCTCGCGCAATCGCCTCAGCGGCGTGGATCAGAAGCAGCGCTACAGCGAACCTCTGCCGTCGCTGAACCTGATGTATCACCTGTCCGATGCCTGGAAGCTGTATGCCAACGCCAATACCTCATTCGGCAGCATCCAGTACTTTCAACTGTCCCAGGAAAACGATCTGCAAGGCGAGAAGGCTTATACCTACGAGCTGGGCACGCGATATGACGATGGTCTGTGGAACGCTGAGCTGACTCTGTTCCGCATCGACTTCGACGATCAGTTGGAATTGACCAATGCCGTGTGGCGCAATGCTGGCGAGACCCGTCACCGCGGCGCCGAGCTGGCCGGTGGCGTCGATTTCGCTGCTCTCGACCCTCGTCTGGCGGGACTTTCCGTTTACGCCTCGCTGGTGCTGACCAAGGCCACGCGCGAGGAGGATGGTCCCAATCAGGGCAATGACGTGCCGTTCTATTCGCGTCAGGTCGCCACGCTCGGCCTGCGTTACGCCAGCGGCCCTTGGGTGTGGAATCTGGACGGTTACGCACAGACCCGTCAGTTCGCCGACTCCGCCAATACCCGTGAGGAGAGTACCGACGGCGCGCTGGGAGAGATCCCCGGCTATGCCAGCTGGAACGCCCGCAGTCAGTACGATTTCGGCAATGGCCTGACGTTGGCCGCTGGGGTGAAGAACCTGCTGGATCGCCAGTACTACACCCGCTCCACCGATACCAACCGCGGCAAGTATCTAGGTCAACCGCGCACGTTGTACGTGCAGACCAGCCTGAGCTTCTGACCAAGGGCCGGCTCGCCAAGCCTCAGGTGGGCGAGCCGGCGCCGCGAATCAGCTTGCGCAGGGCGAAGCGGTTGGGATGACAGGCTTCGGCGACCGCGCGTGGCAGCGGCAGGGGCTCGTCTTCGAGCCAGGCGGCGATCAGCTCGCCGGAAAGCGGTGCGCTGATCAGCCCGCGCGAGCCGTGGCCGCTGTTGATGTACAGGCCGGGCAGCCAGGGGCAGGGGACGTCCGGCACCTGGCGGGCGTCCTTGGCCAGTACCGCATAGGCCTCGCTGAAGGCCTCGGCATCGGCCAGCGGTCCGACTATCGGCAGGTAGTCCGGGCTGGTGCAGCGGAAGGCGGCGCGGCCTTCGAGCTGCGCCGGGTCGATCTGGTCGACCTGCAGGCGCTCGGCCAGATCGGTGGAAATGTCCATGAGCAGCTCGAGGTTGCCGGCATGCTCGGCAGCGCTCGGCGTCAGGTCGTCGCTGTGGAAGTCGAAGCTGGCGCCCAGGGTGTGCTCGCCGTCGCGTGGCGGGGCAACGTAGCCCTCGGCGCAGACCACCGTGCGCAGTTCGCTGCTGGCCGGACTGGCCGGCAGGCGGCTGATCTGCCCGCGGATGCGTTTGAGCGGCAGGTTGGCGCTCTGCGCGAAGCGGCGGATTTCTGCAGCGGCGGCCAGCACCACCACTGGTGCGCTGATCAAGGGGCGCGCGCCCGCCAGCACCTGCCACTGTCCATTGTCACGCTGCAGTTGCAGCGCTTCGTGATGCGTCATCAGGCTGATCAGTGGGTGAGCGGCCAGCAACTGGCACAGCGCCGGTGGATGCACCCAACCGGCGTCGGGGTAGAACAGGCCGCCAGCCGGTAGACCGATGCCGGCCAGCGTCTCGGCCTGCTCGCGCGTCAGGGATGCCAGCAGGTCGACGGGGAAGGCAGCGGCCAGTTTGGCCTGGCGCGCGGCTTCCTTGTCATCGAAGGCCAGCTGCAATACGCCGCAGGCGTCCCAGTCGGCACCACGCTGCAAGCGTTCGAGCAGGCGGCGGGTATGGCCGAAGCCGGCGACGATCAACTGCGACAGCGCGGTGCCATGGGCCGAGAGCTTGAGGTAGAGCACGCCCTGCGGGTTGCCCGAGGCCTCGCAGGCAACCGCTGCGTGACGCTCCAGCAGACTCACCCGCCAGCCGCGCGCGGCCAGGCTGGCTGCCGTGGCGCAGCCGGCCAGGCCGGCGCCGATCACCACCGCGTGTTTTTCCCGCGCCGGGCGTGCGGGACGGGCGAACCAGGGTTTGCCCTCGCCTGTTGGGTTGCCGATGAAGCGCCCCTTGAGCACTTCCCATTTTTTCCCCAGTCCGGGCACACGCTTCATCTGGAAGCCGGCGTCGATCAGCGCCCGCCGCACCACGCCAGCGCTACTGAAGGTGCCCAGGGTTGCGTTTGCTGCAGACAACCGCGCCAGTTCGGCGAACAGCTCCGGCGTCCACATCTGCGGATTCTTCGCCGGGTTGAAGCCGTCGAGAAACCAGGCGTCGATGCGCGCATCCAACTGCGGCAATTGTTCCATCACGTCGCCGATCAACAGGGTCAGCATCACCCGCCCACCGGCCAACAGCAGGCGCTGGAAACCGGGGTGAATGGCGCGGTACTGCGTCAGCAGTTCTGCGCTGAACGGCGCGAGCTCCGGCCACAGGGCCAGGGCGCGCTGCAGGTCGTCGTGGCGCAGCGGATATTTCTCGACACTGACGAAGTGCAGGCGGGCGCCAGCGGGCGCCTGTTGCTCGAACAACTGCCAGGCGCAGAGAAAATTCAGCCCGGTGCCGAAACCGGTCTCGCCGATGCTCAGGCATTCGCCGTTGGCGAGAGCGGCGAAGCGCTCAGCCAGGTCGTTGTTGGCGAGAAAGACGTAGCGGGTCTCTTCCAGACCATTTTCCTGGGAGAAATAGACGTCGCCGTAGCTGCGCGACAGAGGCTGGCCGCGCTCGTCCCAGTCGAGCTGGGCGTGGTGGGTGTCTGACATGGGAGGGTTCCGCTGGATCGTGTGGCGATTCTACCGTGCTCGGCTACCCCGGCGCTGGGACAAGGCGCCGCGGCTGCGGGCAAAAGCGGGCTTCATCCGTTACCCTGTGAAGATCGTTTCCAGGGAGGTTGCCGCATGTTCGAATCCGCCGAAATCGGCCGCAGCATTGATAAAACCGTGTTCGAGGCCGAAGAGCCGGCGCTGCGCGAAGCGCTGTTGGAGGCACAGTATGAGTTGAAGCAGCAGGCGCGGTTTCCGGTCATCGTGCTGATCAATGGCATCGAGGGGGCCGGCAAGGGCGAGACGGTGAAACTGCTCAGCGAGTGGATGGACCCGCGGCTGATCCAGGTCAGCACCTTCGACGTGCAGACCGACGAGGAACTGGCGCGGCCGCCCGCCTGGCGTTACTGGCGCCAGCTGCCGCCAAAGGGGCGCATGGGCGTGTTCTTCGGCAATTGGTACAGCCAGATGTTGCAGGGGCGGGTGCACGGCAAGTTCAAGGATGCCGTGCTGGACCAGGCCATCGACGGCGCCGAGCGTCTGGAACGCATGCTCTGCGATGAAGGCGCGCTGATCTTCAAGTTCTGGTTTCACCTGTCCAAGAAGCACATGAAGGCGCGACTCGAAGCGCTCAAGGACGACCCGCTGCACAGCTGGCGCATCAGCCCGCTGGATTGGCAGCAATCGAAAACCTACGACAAGTTCGTCCACCACGGCGAACGCATCCTGCGCCGCACCAGTCGCGACTACGCGCCCTGGTACGTGGTCGAGGGCGTCGATCACTATTACCGCAGCCTCACCGTCGGGCGCATCCTGCTCGAAGGTCTGCAGGCGGCGCTGGCCAATCCGCAGCGCACCCAGCTGCAACCGCATGCCGCGCCATTGGTGTCGAGCCTGGACAACCGCGGTCTGCTGGCCAGCCTGGACATGACCCAGGCTCTGGATAAGGACGACTACAAGGAACAACTGGCCACCGAGCAGGCGCGGCTGTCCGGCCTGATGCGCGACAAACGCATGCGCAAGCACGCCCTGATCGCGGTGTTCGAGGGCAACGACGCCGCCGGCAAGGGTGGCGCCATCCGCCGCGTCACCGGTGCGCTGGACCCGCGCCAGTACCGCATCGTGCCGGTGGCGGCGCCGACCGAGGAGGAGCGCGCGCAGCCCTACCTGTGGCGCTTCTGGCGGCACATCCCGGCGCGCGGCAAGTTCACCATCTTCGACCGCAGCTGGTACGGCCGCGTGCTGGTCGAGCGGGTCGAGGGCTTCTGCAGCCAGGCCGACTGGCTGCGTGCCTATGGCGAGATCAACGATTTCGAGGAACAACTGACCAACGCCGGAGTGATCCTGGTGAAGTTCTGGCTGGCCATCGACCAGCAGACCCAACTGGAGCGTTTCAAGGAGCGCGAGCAGATCCCCTTCAAGCGCTTCAAGATCACCGAGGAGGACTGGCGCAACCGCGACAAGTGGGATGACTACGCCGATGCGGTAGGTGACATGGTCGACCGTACCAGCACCGAGATTGCGCCCTGGACCCTGATCGAGGCCAACGACAAGCGTTTCGCCCGGGTCAAGGTGCTGCGCACCATCAACGAGGCCATCGAAGCGGCGTTCGCCAGGGATTGAGACTGGGACGCGGTATGTAGGAGCCAGCTTGCTGGCGATCCGCAATGAGAAGCCATCGCCGGCAAGCCGGCTCCTACCCGGCCCCCATCGTCCCGTATACGCCAGATCAATGATGGTCGCACCCTGGGATCGGCTGGATTTATCTTCACGCCATTCGCCATCCAATAACAACGAGGTGCGTCATGCGTGAAGTGGTGATCGTCGACAGCGTCCGGACCGGCCTGGCCAAGTCCTTCCGCGGCAAGTTCAATATGACCCGGCCAGACGACATGGCCGCCCATTGCGTCGATGCGCTGCTGGTGCGCAATGGCATCGACCCGAAACTGGTCGATGACTGCATCGTCGGGGCCGGTTCCAACGAAGGCGCGCAGGGCATGAACATCGGCCGCAACGTCGCCGTGCTCTCGCGCCTGGGCAACCCGGTGGCGGGCATGACCCTCAACCGCTTCTGCTCTTCAGGCCTGCAGGCCATCGCCATCGCCGCCAATCAGGTGGCGTCCGGCTGCAGCGACATCATCGTCGCCGGCGGTGTCGAGTCCATCACCATGACCCTGAAAAGCATGAACATGGACAACCTGTTCAACCCGCTGCTGCAGCAGGACAACCCCGGCATTTACTACCCCATGGGCAAGACCGCCGAGATCGTCGCCAACCGCTACGGCATCACCCGCGAGGCCCAAGACGCCTACGCCCTGCAAAGCCAGCAGCGTACTGCGCGGGCACAAGAGGAAGGCCTGTTCGCCGACGAAATCGTGCCAATGACGGTGAGGTATCAGGTCGAGGACAAGGCCACTGGCGAGAAGAAGATCGTCGACGGCGTGGTCGAGGCGGATGACTGCAACCGTCCGGATACTACCCTGGAGTCCCTGACCAAGCTGCAACCCGCGTTCGACCCTGCTGGCAGCGTCACCGCCGGCAACGCCTCGCAACTGTCCGACGGTGCATCCATGACTCTGGTGATGAGCCTGGAAAAGGCGCTGGAGCTGGGCCTCAAGCCCAAGGCGTATTTCCGTGGTTTCACCGTTGCCGGCTGCGAGCCGGACGAGATGGGCATCGGCCCGGTGTTCTCGGTGCCCAAGCTGCTCAAGGCCAAGGGCCTGAACGTGGCCGACATCGACCTGTGGGAACTCAACGAAGCTTTCGCCTCGCAGTGCCTGTACTGCCGCGACACCCTGGGTATCGATAACGAGAAGTACAACGTCAACGGTGGCTCCATCTCCATCGGCCATCCCTTCGGCATGACCGGCTCGCGCCAGGTCGGCCATCTGGTACGCGAGCTGCAACGCCGCGATCTGCGCTACGGCATCGTCACCATGTGCGTCGGTGGCGGCATGGGCGCTACCGGGCTGTTCGAGGCGTATCGCGGCTAAACCTGGGGTGCGTCGCGCGCACCGGGTGGTTTCCCGGTGGTTGGCGGTGCGCGCGGCGCACCCTACGGTTTGAACGATGCGCTGTTTATACTCGCGCTCTGCCCTGTGGACGGAGCGCCTGCCGATGCCCTTTGCCGAACACCTGATCGCCTTCACCCTGGCCGCCACGCTGCTGACCCTGACGCCGGGCATCGACACTGCGCTGGTGCTGCGCACCGCCGCAGTCGAGGGCCAGCAGCAGGCGTTTCGCGCAGTGCTGGGCATCAATGCCGGTTGCCTGCTCTGGGGCGCTGCCGTGGCCTTCGGCCTGGGCGCGCTGCTGGCGGTTTCCGAGTTCGGCTACAACCTCCTCAAATATTGCGGTGCGGCGTATCTGGCCTGGCTCGGGCTGAACATGCTGCTGCGCCCGCGTACCTCGCTGGCACTCGCACAATCGAGCGGCAGACCCGATGCCAACTGGTTTCTGCGCGGCCTGCTGGGCAACGTGCTCAACCCCAAGGTGGGGATCTTCTACGTCTCCTTCCTGCCGCAGTTCATTCCGCCAGGCCAGCCGCTGATCGCCTGGACATTCGGCCTGGTGGGCATTCACGTGGTGCTCAGCCTGATCTGGGCGCTGGCGCTGATCGGCGCCACCCAGCCGCTCGGCCATTGGCTGCGACGTGAGATGGTGATCAAGTGGATGGATCGCAGCACGGGGCTGATCTTCGTCCTGTTCGCTGCCCGCCTGGCACTCAGCCGCCGTTGAGTCCTGCCGCCGCTTCGGCTTGGGTTACTCTGTGCCGATGCAACAGAAAACCAGGCGGTGACGATGGACAGGTTTCAGGAAATGCGGGTGCTGCTGGCAGTGACCGAGGCCGAGAGTTTCGCCGGTGGAGCCAAGCTGCTGGGCATCTCGCCGCCCAGCGTGACCCGCGCCGTTGCGGCGCTTGAGGCGCGTCTCGGCACGCTGTTGCTGGCGCGCAATACCCGCAGCCTGCGCCTGACCGAGGCGGGCCAGCGTTATGTCGAAGATTGCCGGCGCATCCTGCTGGAGCTGGAAGAAGCCGAGGAGCTGGCTGCCGGTGGCAGCGTGCGCCCGCGTGGGCGGCTCACCGTGACGGCGCCCGTGATGTTCGGCGAGCTGTTCCTGATTCCGCGCATCGCTCAGTACCTCGACACCCACCCGGACGTGGAGATCAACGCGCTGCTGGTCGACCGTGTGGTGAACATGATGGAGGAGGGCATCGACGTCGCGGTGCGCATCGGTTCGCTGCCCGAGGGCGATCATCCGGCGTTGCAGGTCGGGCAGATTCGCCCGGTGGTGTGCGCCTCGCCAGCCTTTCTCGACCGCGTCGGGCGCCCGCGTCACCCGGATGACGTGCGCGATGCGCCGATCGTCATGTCCACTGCCAGTGGCTTGCTCAGCCACTGGCAGTTCGTTGGCGCCGATGGCGATTTCGGCTTCACTCCCGCGCCGCGTTTCACCGTCAGCTCCAACCAGGCGGCGATCAGCGCCGCGCGCCTGGGCTGGGGTTACACCCGTGTGCTGTCCTATCAGGTGGCCGCATCGGTGGCGCGCGGTGAGATCGAGCTGGTGCTCGAAGCCTTCGAACCACCGCCCCTGCCTGTACACATCATTCACCAAGGGGGGCGCCAGGTGTCGGCCAAGGTGCGTACCTTCGTCGACCACTGCGTTGCCAGTTTTCGGGCCGACCCCGCCTTGCGTGCGGCCGGTGCAGCGCCTGCTTCATGAGCCATCACCGCGAGATGCAGGTGTTCCTCGCCGTGGCCCAGGCGGGCAGCCTGGCGGCTGCTGCCCGGCAATTGCAGCTGTCGCAGGCCACGGTGATGCGAAGCGTGGCTGCACTGGAAAGCCGTCTGGACAGCACCCTGCTGCTGCGCGGGCCACGCGGTGTGAGCCTGAGTCCGGTTGGCGCGCGTTTCGCCGATAGCTGCCGGCGCATCCTGCAGCGGGTGGATGAGGCCGAGCGCTCCGTGACCGGCTTGCACACCAGCCCCGCCGGGCAACTGACCCTGGCCCTGCCGCTGTTGATGACGCATCAGGTGCTGACTCCCATCGCTGTCGACTACCTGGCGGCATTTCCCGAGGTTAGCCTGGCCACCCTGGCGCGTGAGGAGCTGCCGAGGTTGCTGGAGGAGGGCATCGACCTGGCCGTGGTGGTCGGCCATCTGCCCAATTCGTCCGGCTTTGCCGTGCCGTTGGGGCTGGCGCGGCCGCTAGTTTGCGCGGCGCCGGCCTATCTGCAGCGCTGGGGCTGGCCGGCCAACCCGCAGGCCCTGCACACGCATCGCACCATCGCCCGTTCCTCGACCGGCCATGTGGGTGAATGGCGCTTTGCGGACGGCGCGCTGAAGCTCGCGCCGCGCCTGACCTGCAGCACGCCGCAGGCGGCCATCCGCGCGGCGCTCGCCGGTTTTGGGTTGACCCGCTGTCTGAGCTACGAGGCCTATCAGGAGCTGCAGACTGGGCAACTGGTACCGGTGCTGGAAAACTTCGCCGCAGCGCCCGTGCCGGTGCAGCTGTATTACCGCGAGGGGCGGCGGGCGGCGGCACGGGTGCGCAGCTTCCTCGACTTTGCCGTGCCGCGTCTGCGCGCCCATCCGGCGTTTCAGGCGTGATCCGGATTGGTTGCAAAAAATGAAATAGTGGATTGCCTTGAGTGGGGATTCTTCTCCGGGTTGGATGGGGCGAACATGGTCCCATCGTCGCGAAGGCCAGTTGTCTCGCGGAGACCTTACCCAATCTCGCTCGAAGGAACCTCGCCATGTCCCGTCCCGTCATCAAGCTCTACAACTTCCCCCGCTCCGGCCATGCCCACCGCGCCGAGCTGATGCTGTCGCTGCTGCAACTGCCCGCCGAGCTGATCTTCGTCGATCTGGCCAAGGGGGAGCACAAGACGCCGGAGTTCCTTGCCCTCAACCCCTTTGGCCAGGTACCGGTGATCGATGACGGTGGCACCATCGTCAGCGACTCCAATGCCATCCTTGTCTACCTGGCCAAGCACTACGGCAACGACGACTGGCTGCCGCAGGAGCCTGCCGCTGCCGCTCGCGTGCAGCGCTGGTTGTCCGTGGCCGCTGGTCAGGTGGCGTTCGGCCCCGCCGCTGCGCGCCTGGTCACCGTGTTCGGCTACTCGTTCAACACCGAAGAGGTGATCAACCGCGCCCACGCGCTGTTCACCGTGATGGAAGGTGAACTGAGCGAGACCCCGTTCCTCACGGGCGACAAGCCGAGCATCGCCGACGTCGCCAACTACTCCTACATCGCCCATGCGCCGGAGGGCAACGTCTCGCTGGAGCCCTATCCGAACATCCGCGCCTGGCTGGCACGCATCGAGGCACTGCCGGGCTTCGTGCCGATGCCGCGTACCGCCGCCGGCCTTCAAGCCTGAGTCACCGATAGCTGCCGGGATCACTCGGCAGCTTCTTTCGTGGAGGGCAGAGCATGCAACAGCTTCCCAGCCATCGGCACTCGCCCTGGCATGCCGGTGAAAAGCAACTGCAGGACAAGGTCGGCGTCGCCGAACGCATGGAAGTGCTCGGGCAGAAGGTGATCCGCGACTACATGCCGGATCAGCATCGCGAGTTCTATCACCAGCTACCCTTCATGATCGCCGGCGCCGTGGATGGCGCTGGCCAGCCCTGGGCCACCCTGATCGAAGGCGAGGAAGGCTTCGTCACCTCGCCCGACCCACGTCAGCTGTCGTTCGATGTCGCCGCCATGGCGCTCGACCCGCTCGATCCGGCCACCTCCGGTCTGGGTACCGGCGCTGCCATCGGCCTGCTCGGCATCGAGTTGCACACGCGGCGGCGCAATCGCATCAACGGGCATATTCGCCAGGTCTCCATGCAGCGCTTGGACATCGACGTGGAGCATTCCTTCGGCAATTGCCCGCAGTACATTCAGCTGCGCCAGTACCGCCGCGTGTACGAGCGGGGCGTCGAGCGCCTGGATGCAACCGAGCTGGATGCGCGCAGTGCCGAGATGATTCGCGCTGCCGACACTTTCTTCGTCGCCAGCTACGTCGAACACGACGACGGCCGCCGTTCGGTGGACGTTTCGCACCGTGGCGGGCGCGCCGGTTTCGTCCGGGTGCAGGGCAATCGCCTGACCATTCCCGACTACGCCGGCAACCTGCACTTCAATACCCTGGGCAACCTCAGCGTCAATCCGCGCGCCGGCCTGCTGTTCGTCGATTTCACCACGGGCGACATGCTGCAACTGGCCGGCCGTGCCGAGATCATTCTCGACAGCCCGCTGATTCAGGCCTTCGAGGGCGCCGAGCGACTCTGGACCTTCGACGTCGAGCAGGTGGTGCTGCGCCCGGCGGCGGCCTCGTTGCGCTGGGCCTTCGAAGAATATGCACCGACCAGCCTGATGACCGGCACCTGGGCGGAAACCGACGCACGCCTGCGCGAACGTGAGCAGCGCAATCAGTGGCAGCGCTGGCGCGTGCTGAGCCTGCAGCAGGAGAGCAGCGATATTCGTTCGTTCGTGCTGGCGCCGGAGCAGGGCGCTGCGCCGCGCTTTGCGGCTGGGCAACACCTGCCGATCCGCATCACCACCGCCGCAGGCGAAACCCTGTTGCGTACCTATAGCCTGTCCAGTGCGCCGTCGGACGGCCAGCTGCGTATCAGCGTCAAGGCGCAGGGGCTGGCCTCACGGCATCTGCACGAGCAGGTCCAGGTGGGGGATGCGCTGGAAGTACGCCCGCCGCTGGGCAGCTTTACCCTCGACACTGAAACCGCCCGGCCGCTGGTACTGATCGGCGCCGGCGTCGGCATCACTCCGTTGCTGTCGATGCTGCGCGAACAGGTGGCACTGGGGCAGGGCAAGCGCATGCATTTCTTCCAGGGCGCCCGCACGCTGGGCGACCTGCCGTTCCAAGCCGAGCTGCGTGAGCTGGTGCAGCACGCCGATGGCTTGTTGCACATCCACCGTGCCCTCAGTGCACCGGAGGAGGAGGCCATGCTTGGGCGCGACTACGAGCAGCAGGGGCGCATCGAGCTGGCGCAGATCAAGGCGGCGCTGTCGTTCGATGATTACGATTTCTACCTGTGCGGCCCGGCGTCATTTACCCAGGCGATCTACGATGGGCTGCGCGATCTGAACGTCGCCGACGCCCGTATCCACGCCGAGGCGTTCGGCCCCTCGACGCTGCAGCGTCGCACGGATGGTCAGGCCGACACCTTCGTGCAACCGCCAGCAGCAACCGAGCCGGTACCGGTGTACTTCACCACCTCGAGCAAGGAAGCGCGCTGGACGCCGGACAGTGGCAGCCTGCTGGAGCTGGCGGAAAGCCGTGGCCTGACGCCCGAATTCAGCTGCCGCGGTGGTTCCTGCGGCACCTGCAAGACGCGTCTGGTCAGCGGGCGGGTGCACTATCCGAACCCGCCGGCCGAGTTGCCGGAAGGCGATGGTGTGCTGATCTGCTGCGCGGTGCCGGCGCAGGGTGAGGATGGCGCGCAGCCACTGGTACTCGACCTCTAATGACGAGGTGTACGCGCCGTTGAGTTTTTCTTGAACAGGCTCAAGCAAAGGTCAATGGCCCGCGTCGATACCGCTGTGGCCCAATTGATCGCGTTACCTGGTCGCACTGACCGGGACTCGATTGGAGATGCCACATGACCACTCTTCTGCACCTCGATGCCAGCGTTCGCGGTGAGCGTTCGTTGAGCCGCAAACTGTCCAAGGCATTCGTCCAGGCCTGGCTGGCCGGCGATGCGCACGCGCAAATCATCGAGCGAGATGTCGGACGCAACCCTCCGCCATTCATCGATGAGGCCTGGATCGCAGCGGCCTTCACCGCAGCGGAAAAACGTTCGCCTGCACAGCATGAAGCGCTGCGTATCTCGGATGCGCTGATCGGCGAAGTCGAGCGTGCCGATGTAATCGTGCTGGGCACGCCCATGTACAACTACGGCATGCCGGCAGCGCTCAAGGCCTGGTTCGACCAGATCATCCGCGTCAACCAGACCTTCACCTTCGATCTGGCTCGAGGCGACTTCCCGTTGCAGCCGACCATGGCTGACAAGACCTTGGTCATCCTCACTTCGCGGGGTGAGTTCGGTTTCGCGCCAGGTGGCGTACGCGAGCACATGAATCATCTGGAGACGCATATCCAGACTTGCGCTCACTACCTTGGCGTTGCGCGCTCGCACGTGATCGCCATCGACTATCAGGAGTTCGGCGATACGCGCCACCAGGAGTCGATCGTTGCGGCGTTCGAGCGCGTGCCCGTCCTGGCCGCACAGTTGATCGATCAGCAGGGCATGCCGATGTGCGCTTCAGCCTGAGCGAGCCTCGTCGAGCAGCCAGTTCCTGAACAGGTGCAGGCTGCGACGTGCCTGCGTGGGCTGGAGTTCCACCAGGCGGTAGGCGAAGCCCGGCAGGGCGGGGCCTTGCAAGCGCTGTACGCGACCGTCACCCAGTGCTTCGTCGATCAGCACGCTGCTGCACAGCAAGGGACCGAGGCCACGCTCCACTGCCTGCAAGGCCAGCGTCTCCTCGCTGTACCAGGAAATGTTGTAGCCACTTTCTGCGTTTGCCTGGGCCAGCCAGGCGGGCCAGGCAGGAGGGTTCAGGTGCTGGTTCTTCCATTTGAAGGCCAGCAGTGGGCGGCCGGAAAAATCCTGGATGGTCGCTGGGCGATCGCTTGGGCAGATCGTGCTGCTGGCCACGGCGATGAAGCTGTCCTCGAACAGTATCTGCTCGTCCGGGGTGTTCTCCGCCGGCCCGTAACGAATGGCCAGATCGATGCTCTCGGCGCGCAGGTCGGTCAGCTTCTCCGAGGCATGCACGTGCACGATGATGGTCGGATGAATCTCATTGAACCGCCCCAGACGCGGCATCAGCCAGCGCTCGGCGAACGCGCGCGTGGTCGATAGCTGGATGGCGTCGCCCTCGACGGGTGGGCCGATCAGGGCAAAGGCCTGGGCGATCTGATCGAAACCATCGCGCAGCAGCGGATACAGGGTATGGCCGACTGGCGTCAGCCGGACCTGGCGGCCGCGCTCAAGGAGTTTCTGGCCGAGGCCTTCTTCCAGTTGGCGTACTTGATGGCTGACCGCAGCCACGGTGACGCAAAGCTCGTTCGCGGCGGCGGAAAAACTCTGATGCCGCGCGACCGCCTCGAATGCCCGAACGGAGTTCAGTGGGGGAATTCTGCGCATGATGCCTTCGCTCCTGGCGTGCCTATCGCTGAGGCGATGGCTACAGGGGGAAACCGGGAGCGGCAATATAACCTGGTATGCCGTTATGAGCGTTGCGCAAGTGCCGGGTCAGGAGTGTTGCGTGTTCTTATGCGTAGAGCGCTGCTCGTTGGTGTGCCGGCGCGTTCATGAAGCTGTTGCCGTTTCGAGCGAAACGGCAACAGCCTCTGCTTATCCCTGCAGCTGCGCTTCTTCCAGCGCTTTGCGGTAGGCATCGGCTTCGTCCTGGGACGGGAAGATTCCAACCAGCTCTCCATTCTGAATCACATCCCAGACCACGATTCCCATGGCACGGGCTTCACGGGAAAGATGTTCGTTGTCACGCTCATGCACGATCACATTCATGCTTGTCTCCTCGAAATGCGGATGCGGCGATATGTCGCATTTCGTTTATACGCCTCGTTAGCAAGCTAATTAAACTGCGGGTTCGGCAAAGGACTGTTGCGCCAATGCAACGAGCGAAACGGCTTTTGGATGGTCGTCGTGGGGAAGGGGCATTGGCCTGCGGCTCCAATGCGCCCGTATTGCTGGCGATACCGCCCGGCCAGCGCCTGAGGTTCTGAGCAGCTACTGCACCGCGCGCCGCGCCATCCGACGCCGATATTGGCGAGTACGAAAGAGGTCTTTCACCTGCTGCGTCATCAGCGCCCACAAGGGTGATACACCGGGCTGGGCATCTCGGCCCTGGCTGAGCTTGTGCAGCTGATACTTGACCACTGCCATATTGGCCAGCGAGGCCAGCACCTTGTTCTTCCAGGTTATAGGTGGCAGCTGGGGTGCGCTGCCGAGGCCAAGCTGCCAGTCACGTGGCAGGTTCGGGTCGATGGCCAGGGCCGTGCCGATGCCGACCATCTCGATGCCGCTGTCCAGCACTTCTTGTGCAACCGGTGCACGACGGATGCCACCGGTGACCATGATCGGCATGCTCGCCACCGTTCGAATCTCGCGGGCGAATTCCAGAAAAAAGGCTTCGCGCGCCAAGGTGCGGCCATCGCGGGCCTGACCCTGCATGGCTGGCGCCTCGTAGCTGCCGCCGGACACCTCGATCAGATCCACATCCAGCCCATTGAGCAGGCGTACCACCTGCTGTGCGTCTTCGGTGCTGAAACCGCCGCGCTGGAAGTCCGCCGAGTTGAGCTTGACCGCCACGGCGAAGCCCGGAGCTACCGCGGCACGCACCGCCTTGACGATCTCCAGCAGCAGGCGCGCGCGGTTTTCCAGCGCGCCGCCCCATTGGTCGTTGCGCTGGTTGGTCAGTGGCGACAAGAACTGGCTGAGCAGGTAGCCATGGGCGGCGTGGATCTGCACTCCGCTGAAGCCGGCTCGTTCGCCCAGGCGAGCGGTGTGGGTGAAGCGTTCGATCACTTCCTGAATCACTGCCGGAGGCATCTCCTGCGGCGTGGCGAAACGCTTGGACAGATTGCCCAGCTCCAGCGCTACTGATGAAGGCGCCCAGGTTGGCTGGCCCAGGTTGGACTGCATCTGCCGGCCGGGATGGTTGATCTGCAGCCAGAATTGCGCGCCGTTGGCGCGGCCGATACGGGCCCAGCGCTCGAACCTGGCTAGTTGCGCGTCATCTTCCAGCACCACGCCACCGGGCCCGGTCATGGCGCGGCTGTCCACCATCACGTTACCGGAGATCAGCAGGCCGGCGCCGCCCTCGGCCCAGGCCTGGTAGAGGCGCATCAGGTGCTCGGACGGTGCGTGTTCGGCATCCGCCATGTTCTCTTCCATCGCCGCCTTGGCAATGCGGTTTGGGATGATCGAGCCATTAGGCAGGGCAAGGGGATCGAACAGGGTCATGGGCGCTTCCTCGGTTTAACCTGGAGCGACCTTAACTTTAAAGTTCACTTTAATGTCAATCGACATTCCTGGCCGTAAACGCCTCGAGTCTGTATGCGGCCGGGTGTCGTGCAGGTGTGGTGCGCAGTGTGTTCGGAGGTCGAAGCAGTATCAGATGCGGCTACGGATTTTGCCGGTGCGTTTGGGGGCTTCGCTCGGTTCGCCCAGGTTCATCTTCGACAACACTCGCTTGGCGTTGGTGGCGCAATCGATATCGTCCGGTTTGCTTTCGATCTCGTCGATCAGCGCCAGCAGGTGCGCCTTGCTCTGCGCCAGGCGCTGCTGCAGCGCCTCGATGTCTTTCACCTTGGCCTGCAGGGTATCGAGCAGCTTGCCGTGTTCCCACTGCGCCAGATCCTGTGGCAGCAGCGTGCGCAGTTCGTCCAGGCTGAAACCGGCTTGCTGGGCCGTGGTGATCAGGTTGAGCACCAGAACGGCTTCTTCCGGGTAGCTGCGATAGCCATTGGCCTGACGCTGCACCAGCTTGAGCAGACCGATACTTTCGTAGAAACGAATGCGTGAGGCTGCAAGGCCCGTACGCTGCGCCAGTTCGCCGATCTTCATCTACGTGTCTCACCGTGCCAGGAGCGTTCTGGGCTCAAGGTTAACTTTAACCTTTGGCTTTAGCCATGAGGCTGCAACACTGCCATAGCGTCTATGCTTGCCGAGCCACCCTGATCAGAGTCGCCCTTGAACAGCATTCAGTCCCGCAGGTTGAGCCCGTGAAGCACTCGACACTTATCGCCGCGCTGCTTTGCCTGCTGTTTGGTGCGCTTGCCAGAGCCGAGACGTACCAGCTCGTCACCGAGGAGTGGGCGCCTTACAACTACAGTGAGGACGGCCGCATCACCGGTATGGCCACGGACGTGGTGCGGGCGATCATGGCGCTGACCGGTGACGATTTCGAGATCAGGTTGAGACCGAGCATGCGTGCCACTCGCACGCTGCGTACCCAGCCCAGAACCATCATGTTCTCGATGTTCCGTACCCCTGAGCGCGAGCTGTTGTACAAATGGGTCGGGCCCATCGCGGAGGAGTCCATCTACCCTTATCAGTTGGCCACTGCCGTGCAGCCGATCAATACGCTCGAGCAATTGCTGCACGCTCCACGCATTACTACCCGGCACGCAGGGCTGGTGCCTACCATGCTGCAGTCGCTGGGTTTCAACAACCTCGACAAGAGCGCGACGGAGAGCCCGCAGCTCTATCGCATGTTGCTGGCCGGGCGTACCGAAATCATCATCGGCGACACCGACGCGGGAGTGGCTTACTACAGCCGCCAACTGGGCATAGCGCCTGGCACCTTGCGGCGAATTCCCATCGAGCTGTACCGCTCTTCGCTTTACATCGCCTTCAGTCTCGACAGCGACGACGCGCTTGTCGCCACCTGGGCCGCCGCTCTCGAACAACTGCGCACAACGGGCGAGTTGGAGCGTATGCAGAGCCGTTATCGACAACCCGCCAGACCGTAAGCAGAGGGGAGGCGTGCGACGACGCGACAACTGCGGTGAAAGTAGCGAGGCGTATTGCCGGGATTTGTCCTAAGCTCGGAAACAGGAACACCTGTATCGAAAGAAGCCCGGCTGCCTGCCCACAGGCAGGCATACCGGGCCGTCACCGAAGGGTGCTGCCCAAGATTGAGAATTACCGGTGCCGAACGTTTCCTGGAAGCGTTCGGCACCGGCGGCTAGACCGGGTCGATGTGTTGTCGGTAATGGAGTGTGCCGGCAACTGACCGGGTTGGGGGACTCGATTGACAGGAGGCCAATGGAACGGGCCACGGCTCCGGTTCCTGCGTGCACCTGCAAGGTCCTTTGACGTCATCACACGTTCTCGGTAGGTGCCCTTATGCAATCTCGCTCCCCTCGCTTCTCCACTCGCGGCCTTCTCTACGCCAGTTATGGTTGCCTTCTGGTCCTGATGCTGCTGATCGCCGGCGTCTCTCTTTACAACCTGGCGGCCGCTGACCGGGAGTTCTCCGACTACATCAATGGTGTCGAGGCCCGCGCCCGCCTGGCCAGCCACGTCAGTGACACGGTCAAGGACAGAGCCATCGCCCTGCGTAACCTCGCCCTCAACGCCGAGCCGGCAGCGCGAGGGCAGCATCGGGCGGCCATCGCTGCTTACGAGAAGGATGTGGTCGACAGCCTGGCTGCGCTGCGCGATGCAATGCTCACGCAAAAGGATGTTTCGGCAACGGGACGTGAGCTGCTCGCCCGCATCGAACAAGTCGAGGCGCGCTACAGCCCGGTGGCTCACACCATCGCCGAGCATCTGTTCAACGGTGAAGATGCGCAAGCCATGCGCATGGTCAGTGAGCAATGCACGCCGCTGCTCGAAGAGCTGACACGGGTGATCGACGAGTACCTGGTTCATACCACCGAGGTGGCCGATCAGCGCGTCGTTGACAACGAGGCCCAATACGAGCGGCAGCGTAATATTCTGGTGCTGATTACCGCGCTCAGTTTCGTACTCGCCGCCGTGCTCGGCCACATGATCAGTCGCCATCTCCTGAAGGCGCTGGGCGCCGAGCCGAGCGATCTCAACCAGATCGCCCAGCGGGTGGCCGAAGGCGACCTGCGCAATATGGAAAGCGCCGTTAATTCTGCGGAAAACAGCGTGCTCGCCGCCCTGCAGCGTATGCAGCAGAACCTGCGCCAGGTTACCCAGGATATCGACAACACGTCGCGTACCGTGGCGCATTCCAGTCAGGAGCTTAGCGAGTCGAGTATGCACAACGCCGCCAGCGTGGCCAACGCCCAGCGTGAAGTGGAACAGATCGTTACTGCCGTGCATGAAATGGCCGCAACGGTGCAGGACGTGGCGCGCAGTGCGGAATCCGCAGCCCAGGCCGCCAGCGAAGCGGACGAAGCCGCCCTGCAAAGCCAGCGCAAGGCCGGCCATGCGGTGAGCCTGATCGGTGAACTGGCCAAAGTGATCGATAACTCCAGCGAAGCCATGGGGCGCCTGAAAGCCGAGAGCAGCAACATCGGTAGTGTCCTCGACGTCATCAAGTCGGTAGCTGATCAGACCAACCTGCTGGCACTCAACGCTGCTATTGAAGCGGCCCGAGCTGGTGAGGCCGGACGTGGCTTTGCCGTGGTGGCGGACGAAGTTCGCAGCTTGGCCAGGCGTACTCAGGAAGCCACCACCGAAATTGAGGGGCTGATCGCCAGCCTGCAGAGAATTGCTGACGAGACTTCGTCTTACATGCAGCGCTGCCAGGGCTCCAGTGAGCAGTCGGTCTCCGGTGTGTCCGAGGCGGGAGAGGCAGTGGCGCGGATCGTCGCCATGATTGAGCGCATCAACGGTATGAACCAGCAAATCGCTACCGCTTCGGAACAACAGAGTGCGGTGGCCGAACAGATCAGCCGCGGCATCATCTCGGTTCGCGACAGCACGGAGCAGTCGGCCTCCGCTTTCCAGAGCACACAGCAGGAGAGCGAAAACCTGGCTCGCACTAGCGAGGCACTGCGCGAAAACATCTCGCGTTTTCGTCTGTAGGGAGACGCCTGGCGTCCTGCACAGGACGCCCGTCGACAAGGAGCATGTCATTGCTTCTCGCGTGGCCGAGACGGCTAACGCGTGCTGTCGATTCTCAATGAACAGCTCTCAACCAAGGTCCCGAAAGTGGCGCTGCGTCAGATCGAGGTGCGTCGTCTGATGCTCGGTGAAGACGCATCGGCGAGCCGTGCGGTATTCGTTGTGGGCTACCAGAGCGTTTCGTAGTTCAGTCGTGAGCATTGCCGCCTGTACTGCCCGGCCAGGGAGGCGGCCTGCCAGGGGATGTACAAGCAGTCCCATAAGCTTTGCCGACAGCCCGTACTCAGACTGAATACAATGGGCGCCTGATCATTCCGGGCCATGAACATGGCTGCAGCGAACAAGGACACCCAATGCCTTCCCCCGACAAACAGAAGAAGCGCGCCCAGCGTGCCAAGACCAAGGCCAAGCAGAACCGCATGGGTAAGCCCAAGCCTCAGGCCAATGTCGTCCATCCGATTCTGGCCAACCCGCTGGTCAACGAGCCGTTCGATGATGTCGAGCTCGACTTGAGCACCTTCGATTTCAAGGACATCGAAGAAAACGGTTTCGACCCGGCGCATTTCGACGACTTGTTCCAGGCGATGAAGGCTGGGGAGAGCATCAGTCTGCTCGCCATGTGCCTGATATTCCTGCAGTACCCGGTACTGGAACTGGTGGTCGCCGAGGAGTCGGAAGACGCTGCCACCGATTTCATGATGGGCTTGCTGATCGTCTATCGCGCCATCTTCCACGAGGAAGACGAAGACGCCGCCGTGGCCTGGATCGGCAGCGACGCCTTCCAGAACGCCTATAACGAAGCGTCGCTGATCCTGCAGAAGAAGAACGCCCACGCCTGATCCGCCACGCCTATCAGCCCTTGAGCGCCGCCTCTATCCTGGCGATATCGATCTTGCTCATGGTCATCATCGCCTCGAAGGCGCGCTTGGCCGCAGCGCGGTCGGGGCTGGTGATGGCGGCGCTGAGGATGCGCGGGGTGATCTGCCAGGAAATGCCCCATTTGTCCTTGCACCAGCCGCATTCACTGGCCTGGCCGCCGTGGTCGATGATCGCGTGCCACAGGCGGTCCGTCTCGGCCTGGTCGTCGGTGGCGACCTGGAAGGAGAACGCCTCGTTGTGTTGAAACGCCGGGCCGCCATTGAGGCCCAGGCAGGGGATGCCCATCACGTTGAATTCCACCGTCAGCACATCGCCCTGCTGGCCGCTGGGATAGTCGCCGGGCGCGTGGTGTACCGCCAGCACGGCGCTGTCGGGAAAGGTCTCTGCATAGAAAGTCGCAGCCTCCAGCGCGTCGCGGTCGTACCAGAGGCAGATGGTGTTCTTGCTGGACATCCTGAGTCTCCTACCTTGGGTTGAAACTCAGGAGTCTAGACGGGGAGTGATGGGCCGGCTTGTTTTTGCCTGATCGCCCTTAAGGCTGCGTCTCTCTCATCCAGAACGTGGAGAACTGATCGAACGGATAGTGCTTGCCGTCGTAGCGGAGGGTCGTGCTGACCTTGCGTAGCACAGGTTCCTGCCGGCCAGCACGAACATGAGCGGTCACCACCAGGTCGGCGTAGCCATGGGCTTGCTTTGGCCCAAGGCCCAGCGTGAGGTTGGCCTGCTCCGATTGGAAGTCGCTGTCCATCACACAGGACGTGCCCTTTACCGTCGTCCACGCGTAAAGATAGGTGGAAAACACCGGTCTTAGCCGAGGCCCCTCCGGCACCACCAGCGTCAGCAGCTCGTTGAAGCCGGCATCCGGACAGCTCGCGCCGCGAGCGACACTGCGCACCAGCACGCCGAAGGCGCGAACGTCTGGCGCAAGGTGATAGCGCGCGGTATCCAGCCACAGGCTGCCTGCATCAATTTCCAGTGCGGCATCTTCCCCAAGGTAGTCGTCATAGCGTTCACGCAATTGCCCGCTCTGCGTGTCCACCTTCGCCACCAGCCACTTGAGGTCGCGTTCGCCCGCAGGCGTGGTGTCCCCAGCATCACGGTAAGCCAGGGTCACCACGGACAGCGTCGGATCATCCGGCCAGGGCTTGCAGGCAGCCGCCACCAATGACTCATCGCCGCGTTCGTGAGGGAGAGTCCAATCTTGCTGCCCCAACTGGGCGGCCAGTGAAGCCAGCAAGGCGTCGTCGCAAGGCTGTGGCTGGCGCGTATCGGCATGAGCGAGGGGGAGCAGGCAGAGCGCCAAGGCGGGGAAGATGCGATGGAAACGATCCATGTGGGTGATTCCTTGTTCGGCGCGATTTATCGGAGCGGAAACCGGAGAGTAGGGGGGCGTGACTTTACGCTGAAAGAACGGGAAGGGCTCTGTTGAATAGCCGGCTATTCAGGAGTTGCTGCTATCGGCCAAAAAGCAGACGTCCATTCTGGGTTGTTAATAAATGATGATCGCTGACTATCGCCAGAGTTAATGGTTTGGAGTCCTCAAAAAAGGCGTAACAGATGCAATCTGCGACCTAATCGGACTGAACCCGAACTCATCCAGTGACTGCGCTGCTAGGGGGCTTTGCAGAAACCGGATTAAAGCCTCTGCGTCCTCGGCTCGCTGTGCATTGGCGGCCACTGCTGCAGCGATGATGTTCACACGCTGGACCTCATCCGGCAGCGGCCCGAGGATTTCGATCCCCGAAACCGCCAGCAACTCGCTCATTTGCTGCAAACCGACCTCCGCCTTGCCGTTCTGCAGCGCGTGGCCAACCAGTGAGGGGGCTTCGATCACCACCGTCTTCGCCTGCAGCTGTTCAGCGATGCCCATCTTAGGAAACAGTGAATTGACTGCATAAACGCCACTAACTCCGCTGGAAACCGCGACAGACTTTGCCGTCAGCAACGTACGCCGCAGCCCTTCGATGGTGGCGATATCCGGCCTGGGAGCACCGGTCCGTACCGCCAGACCCAAGTGTGAGGTAGCCAGGTCTTGCAGCGTTTCTGGGCGCGCATGACCTTGTTCGATCTGCTCATCCAGGGCTTCGCGGATCATCACGACTAGATCGGCCTTCTCTCCGTTTCTGAGGCGCACAGGCAGCGCATCGCGAGCATTTCCATAAGAGGCACCCCAGGAGAAGACCAATCGATCACCGCTCACCGCTTCAAACTCGGGTCCAATTTTCTCGAAGAGCGGCTTTAGTGCCGTGGAGGCCAATACGTGCAAGTCCGCAGCGCTGGCGCTGCCTGCCGCACATAGTAGTGCGAAGGTTCCGACGGCCACCATCGACTGTAAAATACGCCTGATTCCTTGCATCTACAGGATCTCCTTCACTCGACTTTGGCTTGCAGCGCTTTGATCAGCGCCTCGCCGAGCGCTTTCGCGGATGCGGGATTCTGGCCGGTAATCAGTTGCCCATCTACCACCACAAGGCTTTCGAAAATCGGGGCTTCTTCGAATGTTGCGCCGGCCTTTTTCAACGCGTCTTCAAGCTCGAAAGGTACGATCGTGTCGTACTGACGCGCGATTTCTTCCTCGGCAGTGAAGCCGGTGAGGCGGCGACCTTCGATCAGGTTGCGGCCATTGCTGAGTTTTACATCGAGAAGCCCGGCCGGGCCGTGGCAGACCGCACTGACGACGCCATTGTTCTCATAGATGGTGCGCACGATGTCGCTGAGCTCAGGATTGTTGACGAAGTCCCACATGGGGCCATGACCGCCTACCAGCAAAACCGCGCCGTACCTGGATGGATCGACGTTGGACAGTTTGAGGGTACTGCCCAACTTGTTGCGGTGCTGTGGGTTGGTCCAGAACTTCAGGCTCGCTTCATCCTTCAGGTCGAAACCATCGAAAGGTGCCAATCCGCCCTTGGGGCTGGCCAAGTCGAAGTCGACACCGGCCTCGTCGAACACTTCGACCGGATGGGTGAGCTCGGGAAACCAGAATCCCCCGACCAGCTTCTCGGTTTTCTTGTCCAGGCTCGATACAACGATCAAGACCTTTTCGCTTGTCAGGTTCTGTTCGGCGAACGCTGTCGAGGGGCCGGCCGTGAGTGCGAAAAGCACAGCGGAAAAACCTATGATTCGCTTGGTAAAAGACATGTCACTTCCTTCGGTGATGAACGATAGGGCGAACTCTAGCCGCGCCACCGGGAGCGAAAAACGGGCCTAAGGCGAATGTACTATTTAGAGAAAGAACCTAATAAGGTGAAATTAAATCGAAGTAACCGGGTAATCTAATGACTTATTACATGAGCTAAAACGGCAAGGGGACGAGCATGAACCACCCTCCGAGCTTCGATGGATTGCCTGAATTTCTGGCGGTAGCCAGGCGCTTGAGCGTAACTAAAGCGGCCCTCGATCTTGGCAGAACGGCTGGCTCGGTCAGCCAGGCGTTGCAGCGGCTGGAACAACGTCTGGGCATTCCACTTTTCCATCGCACAACACGCAGGATGTCCATGACGGAAGCTGGCCATGCTCTGTTGGAGAAGGTTGAGCCAGCCGCTCATGCCATCGCCACTGGGCTTGAGGATGCCGCTCAATCGGCGCAAGCCCCATCCGGTACCCTGCGTCTGATTGTCGAGCGTTTGGCTTTGCCGCATGTCATCGAGCCTGTCCTGCCCTCCTTTCGAAAAGCTTGGCCGAACCTGAATGTGGAAATCACGGTCAGCAATCGTCACGAGAATTTCGTCTCCGAGGCCTATGACGCGGGCATTCTGATCGGTTCCTACATCGCCCAGGACATGATTGCTGTGCGACTTTGCAAGCCCTACCAATGGGCGGTTTTCGGCTCGCCAGCGTATTTCAAGGTGCACGGTAAACCGCAGATGACCAGTGACCTGATACAGCACGAGTGCATTCGCTTTCGCCGACCTGAAAAAGGCGACATCTACCGATGGGAGTTCCTGGAGAACGGCTCGACCGTGCGAATAGATCCGATGGGGGCCATTACGGTCAATGATGGTGAACTGATGCGTAGTCTTGCCGTGAACGGTGTGGGGCTCATCTACTCATCGACCTTCCATACCTCGCGGGAGCTGGCGGCCGGTACGCTGGAGCCAGCTCTGCTCGATTGCTCACCCGGCAGCGATGGGCTGTTTCTCTACTTCTCGAAAACCGCCAAGAATCAACCCAAGCTGCGAGCTTTTATCGATATGTGCACAAGCATACTGAAGCCCTGACCAACTCGCGGCGTTGAGGTTGATATCCGCCTTTGGCCGGTTACTGCCTGTCATCCCGTGCTCACGTACTCAACCCATTCACCGCCAGCACTAGCAGCAAGGCCAAGGCTTTGTGAAACAGGCTGAGCGTGATTGGCGCTTCTAGGCGAACAGATCTGGCAGATTGCCGGCGAAGAAACCCATCTCTCGACAGGTTTCTGCTTGGCCCATGCCTGCTTACTTGGCGGCCGTTTCCTGCGCGGGGGCGGTGCGGTATAGCGCCAGGTGGTTGGTGATGCACATGTCGATTGCCTCGACGAGGAACAGGTTGGGCTTACCCTCTATCGGTGGCACCAGGCAGCGGCTGGCAATGCGTTGGCCGAGCATTTCCGCGTCGATGTAGATGAGGTTGACCGGCGACTTCTCGGGATTTTCTTCGGCGCTGAAGAAGGCGCGGGTATATTCCTCGTCTCCTGCGGTTTTTTCGAAGACACCGCTATCGATTCGGTTGGTCAGCACCTCGCCGACCGGCAGCTCCTGGCTGCTGAGGATGGCGACGCCAATCGGGCCGGTCAGCCCTGCGAGCAGCGAGCTTTTGCGCAATTGCGATTGCAGATTGGCATAGGTCACGAAGTGATGGACGTTGATGGTGGGTTGGCTGCTCAGCTCCGGGAAGGTCTCGTAAGCCCTGTGAGCAAGCAGGCGCGGGCCTGTGGGTCTGGTGGCGGTGTCCGGCATGCGGTAGATGGCATAGGCGCTGCTGGTGACTAGCAGGCTGAAGATTTTCTTCTCGCTTTCACTGCTGGGGCGTTGATCGTGGATGACGATCTTTTCGGATTGCTCGAGGCCTGGGAACTCCGGCGGCGGCAGCGCAGGGTGGCTGGCGCAGCCTGCGATGATCAGGGAGCTGGCGGCAAGAAGGTATTTGAAGACGTGCATACGAGACATCCTGTTGTCGGGGGAAGAGGTCTGTTAGCTCATGGCTAAGCGTCGCCCGGACAGGCGATACACGATGGCCATGGGCTATGCATGCTGGCTTAAGCCTTGAACGTTTTCAATTGCTGCCGTGATCGATCCAGACGAATGCCGGCTGCGCGATCAGAGGGCGAGCGGAAGACGTTAGGCGCGCAGGAAAAGGCGGCCAGAAAGGGGCGGCGGCAACCCTATAGCCGGCAGGGTCCAATGCGTTGACTGCTCAACTCACCCAGCGCTGCCGCGCCCAGCCGCTCAGGCCATCCACCGCCAGCACCAGCAGAAGCATGGCCAGGATCACCGTGGCCGCCTGGGCTTCCTGGAACAGGCTGAGCGACACGTAGAGCATCTGCCCCAGGCCGCCGGCACCGACGAAGCCGAGCACGCTGGCCATGCGGATGTTGTTCTCCCAGCGGTACAGCGTATACGCCACCAGTTGCGGCCAGACCCCGGGCAGGGTGCCATAGCAGAAGGCAACCATGCGCCCACCACCGCTTTCGCGGATGGCGTCGGCCGGTTCGCGTGGGGTATTTTCCAGCGCTTCGGCGAACAGGCGGCCGAGTACACCGGCGGTATGCAGGGCCAGGGCGAGGGTGCCGGCGTTGGGGCCGAGGCCGGCGGCCAGCACCATCAGCGCCGCCCAGACCAGCTCGGGGATGGCGCGCAGGGCGTTGAGCAGCAGGCGTGTGGCGTGCAGGGCGAAGCCGCCGAAGCGCCCGGCGGCCGGTAGTGCCAGGGCCAGACCGAGGATCGCGGCGAGCAGGGTGCCGATGGCGGACATGGCCAGGGTTTCCAGCGCGCCGCGGCCGATGGCCTGCAGGTGTGTGGCGGAGAAGTCCGGCTGCAGGAAGCCGCTGGCGTACTTGCCCATCTGCGCCAGGCTGTCGCCGGCGACCAGGGCGCCAAGATCGATACCCAGATAGACGAACGAAGCGATCACTGCGCCGACAATGGCGACGAGCAGGATCAGGTTGCCGGCTTTCATGTCAGCCTTACGCGCAGCAGGCGGCTGAACTGGTCGGCCAGCAGCACCAGCAACAGGAAGGTAAGCAGCATGCTGGCCACTTCGCCGCCGGCGAACATGCGCAGCGACAGGTCGATCTGCTGGCCCAGGCCGCCGGCGCCGACGAAGCCCATCACCACCGAGGCGCGGATGGCGCATTCCCAGCGGTATACGGTGTAGGAGAGCATTTCCCCGGCGGCATTGGGCAGCACGCCGTAGGCGAAAGCGCTGAGGCGGCTGCTGCCGGCACCCAGCAGTGCGCGGGTGGGGCGGGCGTCGACCGACTCGAAGATTTCCGCATAGACCTTGCCGAGCATGCCGGCGTAGGTAATGGCGATGGCCAGTACCCCGGCCGTGGGGCCGAGGCCGACGGCGCGGACGAACAGCAGCGCCCAGACGATTTCCGGCACGCTGCGCAGGAAGATCAGCAGGCCGCGCACCGGCCAGCGCGCCAGGTTCGCCCACCAGGCCGGGCGGCCGCCACGGTGTACGGCCGACAGCGACAGCGCACGACTGGCCAGCAGAGCGGCGGGTATGGCGATGAGCAGCGCCAGGCTCATCCCGGCGGTGGCGATGGCCAGGGTTTCCAGGGTGGCGCGGCCGAGCAGGGCAAGGAACTCGGCGTCATGCGCGGGCGGCCAGAAGCCGGCGAGGAAGTCGCCCATGGCGCGGGTGTTGTCGCCATCGACCAGTACGGCCAGGTCCAGCTCGCTCAAGCTGATACCCGGCCACAACAGCAGCAGCGCCAGTGCGGTGATCAGCAGGCGCGGCAGGGCGGCGGGGTCGCGTGGGGTGGCGCTCAGCATCGCGGGATATGTACCGACTGCGATTGCACAGGTGAGCTGGGCGCGGCCTGCAATTGCTCGTTGGCGTACAGCGCCCGCAACTGCTCGGGCTGCACCTGCGTGGCCGGCAGGTCGAAGGCGATACGCCCATCGCGAATGCCAACGATGCGGGGAAAGTGCGCCAGCGCCAGGTCGACGGCGTGCAGGCTGGCCAGCAGGGTCATGCCGCGCTCGGCGGCCTCGCGGTTGAGCACTGCGAGGGTATGGCCGGCGAGCACCGGGTCCATGGCCGAGACGGGCTCGTCGGCGAGGATCAGCTCCGGCGCCTGATACAGCACGCGGGCGATGCCGACACGCTGTAACTGGCCACCGGAGAGCTGGTCGCAGCGCTGGTAGAGCTTGTCGGCGATATCCAGCCGCGCCAGCGTCGCCTGGGCGCCGCTAGCATCAAGTGGGTGGAGCAGGTTGAGCAGACCCTTGGCCAGCGACCATTGGCCGAGCTTGCCGGCCAGCACGGCAGTGACCACGCGCTGGCGCGGTGGCAGCGGCGGGGCCTGGTGGATCAGCCCGATACGCGCGCGCAGGCGCTGGCGCTGGCGGGCAGCCAGGCGCCAGGGGTTGTGCTGCAGCAGGTCGATCTCGCCCTGGGTGGGCTGCAGGCTGGTGGCCAGCAGGCGCAGCAAAGTGGTCTTGCCCGCGCCGGAGGGGCCGATGATGGCCACCCGTTCGCCGGGACTGACCTGTAGCTTGATGTTTTCCAGCGCGACCTTGCCGTTGGCGTGGGCCAGGCCCACGCCACGCAGGGCGATGCTCACTTCAGCAGGTCGGCGGCGCGAGCGGCTTCCTCGATGCCTTCGTAGTTCTCAGGCTTGGTCTCGATGAAGCGGCTGGCGGCCTGCAGGTCGAGAATTGCCTTTTGCTCGGGCTTGGCCGGGTCGAGGGCGAGGAAGGCGGCCTTGATCTTCGTCTGCAGATCGGCGTCGAGGTTGCCGCGCACGGTCCAGTTGTAGTCGTAGTAGGTAGGGGTGGTGGCGAAGACCTTGACCTTGTCGGAATCGACCTTGCCGGCGTCGACCAGCTTCTGCCACACCGAGGCGTTGAGCACGCCGGCATCGGCCTTGCCGGCCTGCACCCAGGCAGCGGTGGCATCGTGGGCGCCGGAATAGGCCACGCGGCTGAAGAAATCTTCCGGCTTGATGCCGTCCTGCAGCATGAAATAACGCGGCATCAGGCTGCCGGAGGTGGAGGACACCGAACCGAAGGCGAAGGTCTTGCCTTTCAGATCCTGCAGCGATTTCACCGTCGGGTCGGAGGTGATGAATTTGCTGGTGAACTCGGCATCCTGCTCACGCTGTACCAGCGGCACGGCGTTGCCGGTTTTCAGGCGCGCCTGGACGAAGGTGAAGCCGCCCAGCCAGGCCATGTCGATACGGTCGGCGGCCAGCGCCTCGACCACAGCGGCGTAGTCGGCCACCGGCACGAACTCCACCTTCATGCCCAGTTCCTGCTCCAGGTAGGCGCCCAGCGGCTTGAACTTGCGCAGCAGTTCGGTGGGGGCTTCGTCGGGGATGGCCGAGACCTTGAGGACGTCGGCGGCTTGCGCGAATACAGCAGATACGGACAGAGCGATGCCGGCGGCGAGCGCCAGGGTGTTCTTGAACATGTCGGATTCTCCGGTTCAATAGCGGGGAAGGCGCGCGGAGTATAGTGGCCCGGCGTTGCCCTTGCAGCACGCAGATGGTGCTGGGGTTAAGATTGCCCGGATGCCAACTGCCTGGAGCTGATCGATGACAGCAACGCTTCCCGCCCTGGCCTTCGCCGGGATTGGTCTGATGGGCCTGCCGATGACCCGCCGCCTGCTCGCTGCAGGCTACCCGCTGACCCTCTGGAACCGTACGCCGGACAAGTGCGCGTCGCTGCTGGCGCACGGCGCACAGCGCGTGGAGAACCCCGCCGAACTGTGCCGCGATGCCAGCGTGGTGATGCTCTGCCTGGCCAACACCGAGGTGGTGCGCGAAGTGGTGTTCGGCCCGGGCGGGATCGTCGAGGGCGCGCGGCCGGGGCAATTGCTGGTGGATTTTTCCAGCCTGGAGCCGGCGGCCACCCGTGAGATGGCGGCAGAACTGGAAGCTCGCACCGGCATGCGCTGGGTGGATGCGCCGGTTTCCGGCGGCACGCCGGGTGCCGAGGCCGGCACGCTGGCGATCATGGCTGGCGGCCGGGAAGAGGACGTGGAGCGCGTGCGCCCGATTCTCGCGCACCTGGGCCAGCGCCTGACGCGCATGGGCGAGGTGGGCGCCGGGCAGGTGACCAAGGTGTGCAATCAGATGATCGTCGCCTGCAACGCGCTGGTGATCGCCGAGGTGGTGGCGCTGGCCGAGCGCGCCGGCGTCGATGCCAGCCTGATCGCCCCGGCACTGGCCGGTGGTTTCGCCGATTCCAAGCCGCTGCAGATCCTCGCGCCGCAGATGGCCGCCAGCCAGTTCGAGCCGATCAAGTGGCACGTGCGCACGCTGCTCAAGGATCTCGATACGGCGGTGAAGTTGTCCCGTGAGCAGGGCAGCGCCACGCCCATGAGCGGCCTGGCCGCGCAACTGATGCGCCTGCACGGCAGCCAGGGCAATCTGGAGCGCGATCCCGCCACGCTGGTGGAAATGCTGCGGGAGCAATGCCGATGAAAATCGCTGCCAACCTGTCCATGCTGTTCACCGAGTTGCCGCTGCGCGAGCGTGTGCTGGCGGCGATGAACGCGGGTTTCGATGGTGTGGAAATTCAGTTTCCTTACGAACTGCCGGCGGTCGCCCTGAAAGACGTGCTGGAGTTGACCGCTCTGCCGTTGGTGTTGATCAACGTGCCGGCGGGCGACCTGATGACTGGCGGTCCCGGCCTGGCCAGTGTGCCGGCGCGACAGGTGGAGTTCGACGCGGCACTACAGGAGGCGCTGACCTACGCCGCCATGGTGCGCCCGGCCTGCATCAATGTGTTGCCCGGGCGCCTGGCCGAAGGCGTGAGCCGCGAGCAGGCGCTGGCGTGTCTGGTCGCCAACCTGCGCAAGAGCGCCGAAGCCTGCGCGACGTTGGGCATCCGCGTGCTGGTGGAGGCGATCAATCCCATCGACATGCCGGGCTTTGTGATCAACACGCCGGAGCATCTCGATGAGCTGCTACGCACCGTGGATCACCCCAATCTGGCCGCGCAATACGACCTCTATCATATGGCGCGCCAGGAGCTGGACGTGGCCGCGGGCATGCGCCTGCTGGCCGGGCGCATCGGCCATGTGCAGTTCGCCGATGTACCGGGACGCGGTGCGCCAGGTACCGGCGAGCTGGCGTTCCCGCCGCTGCTGAGTGCTTTGCATGATAGCGGCTATGGCGGCTGGCTGGGGGCCGAATACAAGCCCGGCGAGGCGGGCACGCAGGCGAGTCTGGGTTGGTTGGCGCAGTGGCAACAGCGCATGTAGGGTGCGCTGTGCGCACCGCGATTCGCATGGTTGTCGGCTGGATCGGTGATTGGTGTTTGGCTCGGTGCGCATGGCGCACCCTACGGGAACTGAAGCCCCCTCCACAGGGGGGGGCACAGCTGCTTGTAGGAGGCGCTTTAGCGGCGAGCCTTTGCTCTGGGGCGAAGGCTCAAGACCTTGCCGCCACCCGTTCCAGCGGCCGGTAGTGTGGAGGGAAGCGGGCCACGATTTCTTCCAGTGGCACCGGTTTGCTGAACAGATAGCCCTGTACCTGATCGCAGTCGCGCTCCTGCAGGAACGCCAGCTGCTCGGCGGTTTCCACGCCTTCGGCGACGACCTTCAGATGCAGGGCGTGGGCCATGGCGATGATGGCGTGGACGATCTCGCGGTCCTGACTGGAGTGGGCCACGTCCTGAATGAAGGAACGGTCGACCTTCAGCGTATCCAGCGGTAGGCGGCGCAGGTAGGCGAGCGAGGAATAACCGGTGCCGAAGTCGTCGATGGACAGGCTGACGCCCAGCGCGCGGATATTTTCCAACAGGCCGATGGCGCGGTTGATGTTGCTCAGCAGGGCGCTCTCGGTGACCTCCAGCTCCAGGCAGTGAGCGGGGCAGCGCGTCGAGTTGAGCAGCTGTTCGATGCGCCCAGGCAACTGATCGTTGGCCAGGTTCAGCGCCGAGCAGTTGACCGCGATCTTCAACCCCGGATAACCCATGTGATCCAGGCTGTTGAGGTCGATACAGGCGCGGCGCAGCACCCAGTTGTCGAGTTGATCGATGAAACCGTTGGCTTCGGCGATGGCGATGAAGCGCTCGGGTGTGAGCAGGCCGTGCTGCGGATGATGCCAGCGCACCAGGGCTTCGAGTTTGCTCAGCGCGCCGCTGCGCAGATCGATGATCGGTTGATAGAACAGGGTCAGGCCGCTGTCCTGCTGCAGGGCCTGGCGCAGGTCTTCTTCCAGTTGCAGCTCGAACGAGGCTTTCTGCTTCAGGTGCGGATTGAAGAAATGCACCACGTTGCGCCCGCTGCCCTTGGATTGATACAGCGCCAGATCGGCATGCTTGAGCAGCTCGTCGGCGTTGCCGCCATCCTGCGGGAACAGGCTGATGCCGACGCTGGTGGTCATCACGATCTTGCGTCCGGAAAAGCTGATCGGCTCCTTCATGTGCTCCAGCATGCGTGCGGCCAGCGCGCGTGGATCGGCGTTGCTGTCGAGGCTGGCGACCACGCAGAATTCGTCGCCACCGAAGCGCGCGATGATGTCGCGCTCCCGCAACGCGCTGCGGATGCGCTGCGCCACCACGCGCAGCAGTTCGTCGCCGGCATCGTGGCCGAGGCTGTCATTGATGCGTTTGAAGTGGTCGACATCGAGGAACATCACCGCCAGGCTGCGGCCGGTCACCGCGTGCTCCTCCAGGGTGGCGGCGAATACCCGGTTGAAGCCGCGACGGTTGAGCAGCTCGGTCAGGGGATCGAAATGCGCCGCTTGCTCCAGCGAGGCTTTGGCCTGATCGAGCTGCACCAGCAGGGTAGTGACCCGCTGCAGGTCGCGCTCCTTGTCGTCGAGCTTGCGGCCGATCCAGGCTGCGGCCAGGCTCAGGCTGAGAATCAACAGGGTGATGGAGGCGACGATCAGCACCAGTTGCACGCTGTTGTCGGCGCTGCGCAACTGCAGCGGTGTGCCCTCCGGCACCACCAGGTTGAGCGCGGCCATGCCGGTGTAGTGCATCGAGGCGATGGCGGCGCCCATTACCAGCGCCGCCGAATACTTCATCCAGCGTTGGCGACGCTGCGAACCGTGGCGCACGTAGCGGTTGAGCAGTAGTGCGGCGAAGCTGGCGCTGACGGCGATGACGATGGACAGGCTGAACAGGCCGACGTCGTAATAGGCCTGGGCCTCTGAGCGGATCGCGGCCATCCCGCTGTAGTGCATGGCGCTGATGCCCAGGCCGATGATGATGGCGGCCAGCAACTGCCGACTCAGACCGGAGCGCGGCGTGACCATGTAGTAGACGGCGAGGAGGGCGGCGGCCAGGGCCACCAGCAGCGACAGTACGGTGGTGGCGAGGTCATAGCGAATGGCGACAGGCGCCTGGAACGCCAGCATGCCGATGAAGTGCATGGACCAGATGGCGCCGGCCAGGCACAGCCCGCCAAGCAATCCCCAGACCAGGCGCATGCTGCGTCTTTGTACCTGATCGAGATGCCTGGCGATGGTCAGCGTGCTGAGGCTGCCGACGCTGGCGAGGACGTACGACAGGACCACCAGCCAGGGATCGTGTTCGCAATCGAGCAGCAGCCGGCCCTGCTCGGGCAGGTCTGCGAGAAAGCGGATCGAGAGTCCTTCCATAGTCACCCCGCTCGGCGGCGGCTAGCGTGCCCTGTTCAGTGAAGCACAAGCACGCTCGTACCACCTATTTTCCATAATCGTTGAGCGAGATGACCCGGGTCTTGCCGATGCGGTGACGGTAGATCTCGCGCAGGTACTTGACCGCCTGTTTGACGCTTTCGCGTGACAGGCGGATGTCGTTGATCGACACGAACTTCTCCGCGTCGTGGATCAGCTCGCGGTACTTCTTCTCGTACATCGGCTTGATCGCGTACCAGTTGGTGTCGAGGATCTTCGCCGGGTCTTCATGCTCGTTGAGCATGGCGTCGAGCTGCGCCTCGTTGAAGCGCTCGGAGACGATGAAGTCGAGCATGGCATCGTCCAGGCTGTCGTCGAAGCGGTACTGGTCACGCGCGAAGCAGCGCTTGATATAGGCGACGATCAGGGTCAGGAAGTCGTCCGACAGGCACGGGCTCTTGACGATCAGGGTGGTCAGCGAGAGGTTGGCCGATGCACCGATCACCAGCGCGTAGCGCTTGAGGGTGGTGTTGGGGAAGAGGTTGTTGAGGTGGGTCTTGAGCCGGTTCAGGTCCATGTAGGACAGCTTGTAGTCCTTGGGCAGGGAGACGATGGACACCACCGAGGAGCAGTTCTTGAAGAAGTGCAGGTCGCTCAGTTGCGTGGCGTCGTAGCCGCTGGACTTGTACTGTTCCAGCGCCTGGCGATAGCGCTTGGATTCGATCGGCAGCAGGCTGATGCCTTCGATGGCCTGGGTGACCTTGTTGAAGTGCGGCAGGTCGATGGAGCGGAAGAACAGATCGTCGATGTTCAGCCGTGGCGGGCTTTGCTCCTTGTCCAGTACGCGGAATTTCTCCGATAGCTGGGCGTGCTGTTCGGGCACCACGGATTCGGCGTAGGCCACGGCCACCGGGCCGGCCAGGCTCATGAACAGGTCGTTGGCGTCGAGGCGGATGGTTTCGCCGATGTCGATGCCGGCGCGGCGGAAGTAGTTCTGGTCGTAGTCGCTGGTCACCGCCTGGGCAGTGAGAATGTTGAAGATCTGCTGCGAGATGTACTGGTTGGCGTGGCGCTCCATGGCGGTCACGTCGATGTTGTGGATGCTGCCGTCACCGCTTTCTTCGGCGTAACGCATGATGTCGTTGGAGATCAGCATCATCGCGTTCCACGGGCGGATGCGGCGCATCACGCTTTCGGCGCTGTTCTGCTCGTTGTCGAAGTTGTAGGAGAAGTCCCATTCCTCGGCCAGGTACTTGCACAGCAGGCGTCCGGCGTTGATGTGCAGCGCCTCAGACATCTCGCTGCGCTGGTCGGAGATGTTCGGCAGGATGCAGATGCCGCTGGTGAAGATCGGCTCGAAGACGAAACCGCGTTCGCGCTCGGCCTCGCCTTCGTCCGGCGTCTTGCTGTCGAAGGTCTTGCTCATGTAGGCGAACTGTTGCGCCAGGCCGAACTCCGAGGCCATGCCCGAGCCGGTGCCGCCGCCGGCGCTGAAGATGTAGAAGTACAAGCGCGACTGGTTGGCCTTGATCCCGCAGGAGTCGATCAGGTAGCTGTGGATGAACTTCCAGTCTTCGTTGGAGAAACGCTGGGTGTCCTTGTTGAGGATGATCTTGGCCAGGTACTGACCGAGGATCGGCGCGTTGCCGGCACCACCGGCATGCACCTCGGACAGATCCATGATCTTCATCTTGCTGTAATCGTCGAGAAAGCCGCTCATCTCGCCCTTGCGCGAGAAGCGAATGCGCCCGGCGATGTCCTTGTCGAGGTCGCCGAGCATCACCAGCGGTTCGATCAGGAACACCGGCTTGCTGCTCTTGCGCGGGGCGCGCAGCAGATTGCTGCGAATCCAGCGGCTGGGGCGCGAGGCCTGCTCGATGGCGGCAGTGGCTTCGCTGTGAAACTCTTCCAGATAGAACTGGCGTGCGTTGTAGACCAGGGAGGCGACGTCCAGGGCGATGTTCGAGCCGCAGCGGCCAAGGCCGATCAGGCACACCGAGGGAAACTGCTGGATGCGGCTCGACTCGCCCTCATCCAGCGGCTCGCCCAGGGGGAACACCATGTTGCGCAGGCCATCGAGGTTATCGAGGATGCGCTCGATATCGCGTTCGGTGAAATACAGGTACTGCTCGCCGCTAGCGCTGCGCCCCGGCAGCGCGGGTGGCGCCAGCAGGTTGTCGGCGATATCGGCCAGGGTGGCTTCCTTTGCGGGGGCTACGGCGTCTTTTTTAGTTTTCATCAGTGACAGTCCGGCGAGTCAGTGGGGTATTGGCCATTGGCCATAAAATGACCAACCCCATTGGTTCTAGCACGGAAAAAAGCACTTTGCCTTATTCCCCACAGATATGAGCTGCTTCGGCTGTTACGCCTCAGCGCTGGGCATCAACCAAGCGAACGGTTGCAGACAAGCGCCGGCAACGGCTCCAGATTGCTGGCCAACCAGCATGCGGCAGGTGCTGCCAGGGTAGGCGCCACTGCGCCAGGCCGCACGCGGACAACAAGAAAGAGGCATTGCCAATCAGCAAGCCTCGAATGCCTGGCGCAGATCATGGTCGGGGGCCTGGCAGCCCGCGACGCGCTACGCAACGGCACGCTCTGCTAGGGCGTGCCGTTCGCAGCAATATCAGCCGTAGGGTGGATGTGGCTTTTTACATCCACCAGAGCGCTGGGTCGGTAAAGCGTGATCCACCCTGGCCTCAGGGCACCAGCAGAATCTTGCCGTCACGCTCGCCGCTGGCGGCCGCCGTTACGGCGTCCTTGATGTGTTCCAGGTCATAGGTCGCCGCGACGCGGGTCTTCAGCTTGCCGCCGGCGATCAGCTGCACCAGCTCACCGAATACCTTCATCTGCTGCGCCGGGCTGGCCTGCTGGAACCACTTGGCCAGCCAGAAGCCGCGCAGGGTCACGTCACGGAATACGAAGGAGGCCGGTGAAACCTGACAGGCCTGGCCGCTCATCATGCCGTAATTCACCAGCACGCCGCCGTTGGCCAGCACTGCTGCCAGGTTGTCGGTGCTGACGCCGCCGACCGCATCGATACCCAGGCGTACTTCGGCGCCGCCAGTGGCTGCGCGCACACGTTTGGCCAGGTCCGGGCCATCCACCAGCACCAGGTCACCGCCTTCAGCCTCGACGCCGGCAATGGCCGAATCACGGCGTACCACGTTGATGGTCTTGAAACCACGCAGCTTGGCCAGCTGGATCAGGTAGCTGCCGACGCCTGAGTTGGCGGCGTTCTGGATCACCCAGTCGCCCGGTTTGAGGTCGACGAACTCGCTGAGCAGCAGCGAGGCGGTCGGCGGGTTGACGGTCAGCATGGCCAGTTGCAGCGGGTCGGCATCCGGCAGCGGGATGAGTTTTTCCGCTGGAGCATTCAGAGCCGTGACCCAGGTACCGCAGCCCACCGGCAGCAACACGGTCTGGCCGACCTTGAAATTGCTGACGCCTTCACCGAGCGCTTCGACCTTGCCGACGCCTTCGTTACCGCCCACGGCCGGCAGCGGTGGCAGCATGCCGTAGGCACCGGTGAGGGTCAGCACGTCGGACGGATTGATCGGCGCAGCCAATACCTTGACCCGCACCTGTCCGGCGGTGGGTTCCGGCAGCTGTAGCGGCACGGCGCTGATCACGTCCTGCGGTACCGGGCCGCGTTGTTGGTATTCGGCTTTGAGCATGTTCTGAGTCTCCTGAAGGCAGGCGCAAAATGCGTGCAGCCAGTCTAGCCGCGATAGGGCAAAGCGGAGTGAATCGGCCGGCATCCATTCTGGTTATGAGGGGCGCATGGCGTCTATGCTCTGCCAGGGGCGGTCGGTGCCGGAGGTGGCATGTACAGAAGTTGGATGGTGGCGCTGTTGTCGTGCTGGGCCGTAACGGCGACGGCGCAAGTGCTGCATGTCGGCTTCGGCACGCACAAGCCGCCTTATGTCTTCGAGGGTGAGCCGCGTGGTCTGGAGTACGAGCTGGTGGATGGCGCGGCGCGCAATGCCGGTTTCGAGGTGACCGCCTACTACGCCCCGATGGAACGCCTGCACCTGATGCTGCGGCGCGGCGAGATCGACGCGATCACCACCACCCATGAGCGCAGCGGGGTAGAGGCCTTCTACTCGGATGTCTACATCCAATACCACAACGCAGCGGTGGCGCTGGCCAAGCGCGGTTATCACATCGAGCACATCGCCGATCTCGGCAACTACTCCGTCAGTGCCTTCCAGCGTGCCCGGGTTTTGCTCGGGCCGGAGTTCGAGCGCATGGCCATGAACAACCCGCGCTACCGCGAGGAGGCGCTGCAGATCAATCGCAACCGCCTGCTCTACAGTGGCCGCACCGATGTGGTGGTGGGGGACAAGCGGATCATTCGCTATCTCGATCGCGAGGTGGACGATCAGGTCGACGTGACCCAGCCGCTGGCCTGGTTCGAGATTTTCCCGCCCACGCTTTACCGCGTCGGCTTTCGCCGTGACGAACAGCGTCGGCGTTTCGATGAGGGGCTGCGCATGCTCAGAGAGTCCGGCGAATATCAGCTTATCGAGCAGCGCTACCTGACGGACTGAAACCTGAGGAAACTTTTGTGGGGCTGCCACGGCTCAGGGGCTGTTGCACTATGGCCGCTTGTCTGACGCATGGAGACGCCACGATGCCGCGCCTGAAACCCCTCGCAGCCCTCGGTCTGGTCGCCCTGTTCGGTTATCAGTACAGCTTCGCCGAAGACCGGCAACTGGCCACCGAGCTGGGCCCACTGAACGTTCACACCGTCGCCGAAGGTCTGGCCAACCCCTGGGCCGTCGCCTTTCTGCCTGATGGCCAGGGCTATCTGGTCAGCGAGCGGCCTGGCGCATTGCGTCGGGTGAGCGCCGAGGGCGAGGTTTCGCAGCCGCTGCGCGGCGTACCCAAGGTCTTCGCCGTCGGTCAGGGCGGTTTGCTCGACGTGGTGCTGTCGCCTGATTTCGCCGAGGACCGCCTGGTCTATCTGTCCTACGCCGAGGAAGGTGACGGCGCTGCCGGTACGGCTGTCGGGCGCGGCAAGCTGTCTGCCGATGCCACGGCTCTGGAGGGTTTCGAAGTGATCTTCCGCCAGCAGCCGAAGCTGTCCAGTGGCACCCACTTCGGTTCGCGCCTGGTGTTCGACCGCGACGGCCACCTGTTCATCGCTCTGGGCGACAACAACAATCGCCCCACCGCGCAGGACCTCGACAAACTGCAGGGCAAGCTGGTGCGTATCTTCCCGGACGGGCGCATCCCCGAGGACAACCCCTTCGTCAGCCGTGACGGCGCGCGTGAGGAAATCTGGTCCTACGGTCATCGCAATCAGCAGGGCGCAGCGCTCAATCCGTGGAGTGGTCGCCTGTGGACGCATGAGCATGGCCCGCGTGGTGGCGACGAAATCAACGTTCCTGAAGCGGGCAAGAACTACGGCTGGCCGCTGGCGACGCACGGGGTGAACTACTCGATGCTGGCGATTCCCGAGGCCAAGGGCAAGACGGTGGAAGGCACCGAGCCGCCTCATCACGTCTGGGAGAAATCACCGGCGATCAGCGGCATGGCCTTCTACGATGCTGAGCGTTTCCCGGCCTGGCAGCACAATCTGTTCATTGGCGCGCTTTCCGGCCAGGCGCTGATTCGCCTGCAGCTCGACGGCGACAAGATCGTGCATGAGGAACGCTTGCTGGAGTCGCTCAACGCGCGGGTGCGCGACGTGCGGCAGGGGCCGGACGGCTATATTTACGTGCTGACGGATGCGTCGAAAGGGCAGTTGCTGCGCCTGGGGCTGGCGAGCGAGTAAAGGGTGCCTCTAAAAACGTAGACGAGGCAGTCAGCGCAAGGCGAAAGCAGGCGAAAAAGCGCAGTTTACAAGTTGTAAATGAGCATTTTGAGCCTGTTTTTAACGCAGCGATGACAACGCAGGTAGTTTTAAGAGGTGCCCTGAGCGGGGGGCTGGGTGCGCATGTCGCACCCGAGGCTATCACTTCTTGCTGATGGTGATCTGGCGAGTGCCGCCGTAAGTCTGGCCGCTGACGCCCTTGGCGATCTGCTGGATCTCGCCACCGCCCTGCAGGAAGGCAGCGATCTGCGCCTCGATGGACTCGCGGGTTTCCACGGCAGGGGCGGGTTTGCTGACTTTGCTGGAGGAGGACTTCACGCGCAGGGTGGCCATGACCATGATCTCTTTCGGATGGGCGGCCGGCCATTATGCCTCAATCGGCCACTTTCTGCTTGGTTAATCGCCCCGATGCATACCATGACGTCGCCCATGTGTGGCTTCTAGCAGCAGTTTATGACTTGTTTCCCAGGCACTTACGCCAACAATTGACCGGCCGTCGCTTCGCCACGTCGCCAGCCCGGTCGTTCATCAACTCGGGTAGAATGGCCGGCTGTTTTGGTGAGGTGAAACGCGATGGCCTTGATTGGGCGGATGAATTCTTTGCAGGTGGTCAAGCACACCGACTTCGGTCTGTATCTGGACGGTGGTGCGGATGGCGAAATCCTTCTGCCCAAGCGCTACATCCCCAAGGACACGCCGAGCGAAGTCGATGACTGGCTCAACGTGTTTCTCTACCTCGACAGCGAAGACAAGCTGATCGCCACCACCCTGAAACCGAAGATCCAGCTCGGCGAGTTCGCCAGCCTCAAGGTGGTGGACATCAACCGCGTCGGTCTGTTCTTCGACTGGGGCCTGCCCAAGGACCTGCTGCTGCCGCATTCCGAGGAGAAGCGCCCGCTGCAGATCGGCGACTACTGCGTGATCTACCTCTACCTGGATAAACGCACCCGTCGCCTCACCGCCACCGCGCGTCTTGATCGCCACCTGGACAAGGTGCCGGCCAACTACCAGGTCGGCCAGGAAGTCGACCTGCTGGTGGTCGAGCGTACCGATCTCGGCTTCAAGGCCATCATCGACGGCAAGCACTGGGGCCTGATCCACAAGAACGAGCTGTTCAAGTTCATCCGCAGCGGCATGCGCGAGAAGGGCTACATCAAGGAGCTGCGTGCCGATGGCAAGATCAGCCTGAGTCTGCAGCCCATTGGTCACGAAGCCGCCAGTGGCCTGGCCGAGCAGATCATCGAACGACTGCGTGCGCAGGGCGGTGTACTTGCGCTGGGTGACAAGAGCCCGCCAGAGCTGATCTCCGAGCATTTCCGGGTCAGCAAGGGCAACTTCAAGAAGGCCATCGGCGGTCTCTACAAGCAGGGCCTGATCCGCATCCACGACGATCGCATCGAACTGCTCGACAGCTGACGTCGCAGCGACTTGAGCGCGAGCGTGGCAACTCGCATAATGCCGACGTTTTCCCGCCGGTGTAGCTCAGTCGGTAGAGCAGCGCACTCGTAACGCGAAGGTCGTAGGTTCGATTCCTATCTCCGGCACCATTTCCAGCAAAGGGTCAGCTTCGGCTGACCCTTTGTCGTATCAGCGCTGAAAATTCCCTCGCGCTGCTGTCAAAGCCGGTGTGATGATGGTTTTCGGCTCAGGCGCGTGACGTCTGGCCCTGACTCAGATGGGAGTTGCTCATGTTCATTCGTTCCCTCGTATTGATCCTGGCGACGGCGTTCGTCGGCGCTGCGTTCGCCGATCAGCCGCAGACCATTCGTGTTATCCCTAAAAGCTATGTCAGCCCCGGCGCGAGCGGCAGCGTCTCGGGCTCGTCGAGTTATCAACAGCACAACCTCTATGGTGGGCAGCGTCTACCGCAGGGCACTGTGCGGCAGGAAAGCCGCTACGGTAGCCAGTCCACTGAAACCCGTGGCGGCATTCGGCAGAGCATCGAATATCCGGGCGGGCTGATCATCGAGCGCCAGCCGGGCAGTGGCAGTTATCAGCAGCAGCGTAGCCGCTGACGCCTCAGTGGCTGGTGGCAGCCTTGCTCTGACCGTTTGGCGCGTCGGCGATCACCGCGCGATTGCGTCCCTCGCTCTTGGCGCGGTACAGGCATTCATCGGCGCGCTGCAGCCAGCTTTCCCAATGCTCGCCGCCATGCAGAATGGCGCCGCCAATGGAGACGGTCACCGCGCCGCCCGGGCTTCGCAGTTCATTGGCGACCCTGCTCAGCAGGTTCTGCGCGGCGGTGCGCAAGCCTTCTGCCTCGGTGCTGGGCAGCAGTAGCAGAAACTCCTCACCACCGAAGCGGAACAGGCGATCTTCCTTGCGGCAGCAGCGCTTGAGCAGCTCGACGAAGGCCACCAGCACCTGATCGCCCACGTGATGGCCGAAGCGGTCGTTGATCTGCTTGAAGTGATCCAGATCCATCACCAGCAGGCCGTAGCTGTCGCTGTGACGGCGATGGCTGGCCATGGCGATCTTCAGTTCTTCGTTCATCGCCCGGCGGTTTCGCGCGCCGGTCAGCGGGTCATGAATCGCCAGCAGTTGCAGCTGATCGCGCTGGTTGCGGGTGCGGAAGGCGAAGATGAAGCTGAGCACGCTGGCCATCATGCAGGTGACCACGAACGACACCATCTGGTAGTGGCTTTCGAACACGCTGCCAGGCACCAGCAGGGCATGACTGACCAGACTGATCAGCACCAGTGCAGTGGCCAGCAGGGCCTTGCCGGGGGTGACCATGAAGAAGTTGAAGAGGATCAGTGGATAGATCCAGAACAGGCCGTTGACCCCCAGGTTGATGGCGATCAGCGTGGCGCCGACAGAGAACACGGCCGCCAGGTAGATACCGGGCTTGACCGTATCGCGGGTGACCCAGGCATAGAGCACGGCGAACAGCGTGGATAACACGATGATGGTGTCGGCGATGCCGACCAGATAGTTGCCCTGGAGCAGGCGGTAGACGGCATAGGGCGAAATGCCGATGACCCCGAACAGACCCATCAGGGTGATGATCGACAGCTGGAAATCGTTGCGCAGGCGCTTCAGCAAACGAGCGGTCTGGGTAGCCATGGCGTTTCTTTTCGTTGTTATGGAACAAGCATGCAGAGCTTTGACAGCGAATGGCAAGGGGCATTCCTGAGCAAAGTGCCAGTATTTTTGCCCGAGACGACAGGCTGTTCAGTGGATGCGCAGCGGGGTAAGCGATTTACTGCGCTGATAGCGGGTCAGCCGTTCGGCCAGCTCGGTCGGCAGGCTTTGACAGTCCTCGAATCCCAGGCGCTGATAAAAGGTGCGCAACTCGGGATGACAGAACAGCCAGACTGGCTCGGGATGCAGCGCCAGGCTGTGGCTGAGCAACGCAGCCGCCACACCTTGACGTCGCAGCGCCGGGGCGACGAACAGGCCGGTCAGCCACTGCCCGCATGCTAGCGGGCGTAGGCTGAGGGCGGCGACGATCTCGCTGGCGCTTTCCGCCACCCACAGCTCATTCCCCGCCTGGCTGCGCATCGGCGAGCGGTGGTGGCGGTAGAACTTGTCGACCAGAGGTCGCAACTGGAGGGGAAGACGGCGAAAGCGCGGTGTGGTCATGGGGGCAGGGGACGGATCTGGCGGCTTATTTAAGCATCACATTTTGGTTAACGGTTGCGCATTTACGGCCTTGCGGGCGGTGACAGCCCATTCGCGTCGCCGCATCATGGGGTAATTGCATTTTGCTCAAGGATTCGCCGCGTGTCTCAGCCTTCCCCTGTATCCGTGGTGTTCGCTGCGCAGAGCGTTGCCGGCCAGGTACGCACGCACAACGAGGATGCCTTGGCCTGCCGTCCCGACCTGGGCCTGTGGGCCCTGGCCGATGGCATGGGTGGACACGAGCGTGGCGAGGTGGCCAGTGCCCTGGCGCTGGAGGAACTGGTGAGCGCCGTGCAACAGGGCGCGGAGTTGTCTGCAGCGGCGCATGCCGCCCACCTGGCAATCGCAGCGGCGGCGCAACCCGCTGCGGGCGAGGCGGGCATGGGTAGTACCCTGGTTGCCGTGCGCCTGGACGGGGATGAGTTCGAGCTGGCCTGGGTCGGCGACAGCCGCGCCTATCGCATCGGCAGCGAACATATCGAGCAGCTCAGTCACGACCACAGCTGGGTCCAGGCCATGGTCGACGCGGGGCAGATGAGCGCCGAGGAGGCGCGCGAGCACCCGCGCCGCAACGTGATTCTGCAATGCCTGGGGCAGGTCGGAGAGGCGCCTGATGTCGGTCTGCTGCGGGCCCGACTGGCGCCGGACGAACTGCTGCTGTTATGCAGCGACGGGCTGACCAGCGAGCTGGACGACTCCGCCATCCAACGCTGTTGCGCCGAAGCGGCCACCCTGGAAGCGATGGTCGAACAACTGGTGGGGCTGGCTAATAGCCATGGCGGCAGAGACAATATCAGTTGCATCGTCCTGGGCCTTGGCCCGGCCGCCGTACCCCGCGAAGCGCCGACCCCCGGCCTGCTGCGCAAGCTGTTCAAATCCCTTCAACCCTGAGCGCCAGTCGAGCCGCATGAGTCAGCCTTCCATCAGCGTACCCGGTTACAGCATTCACCACCGCCTGGGCAAAGGCGGCATGGCCGAGGTCTATCTGGCTACCGAGCAGGCGCTGCAGCGCCAGGTGGCGCTCAAGGTGCTGCTGCACCGCGAGGATGCCGCCTTCACCCAGCGCTTCATCAAGGAAGGCCATACCGTCGCCTCCCTGCAGCATCCCTCGATCATCACCATCTATCGCATCGACCAACTGGACGATGGTCGCCACTTTCTCGCCATGGAGTACCTGGCGGGCGGCGATCTGGCCCAGTACAAGGGGCAGCGCCTGGAGCCGGCGCGTGCGCTGCGCATCGTCCGGCAGATTGCCAGCGCCCTGGCACTGGTACACGACAAGGGGCTGGTGCACCGCGACATCAAGCCCGGCAACATCCTGTTTCGCGACGATGGCACCGCCGTGCTCAGCGACTTTGGTGTAGCCAAGGAGCTGCAACTCGACAGCGAACTGACCCAGTCTGGTATCGCCGTCGGCAGCCCGGCCTACAGCAGTCCCGAGCAGGCTCAGTGTCAGGCGCTGGACGCACGCAGCGATATCTACAGCCTGGGCGTGATCCTGCTGGAAATGCTCAGCGGGCATAACCCCTTTCGCGGCGGTAACTACACCCAGACCCTGATGAATCAGTTGCAGCTGCAAGCGCCGCCGCTGCCGGAGCCGCTGGGCGAACTGCAGTGGCTACTCGACCGCATGCTGGCCAAGGACCCGGAAGATCGCTTCGCCGATTGCCACGTGCTGCTGGCCAGCCTCGATGAACTTCAGGACGCCGATCAGGACCAGACCCGCCTGAGCCCGGCCGTCAGCCTGCCGCCTCGTCCATCCCGGCGGCGCTGGCTGCCCTGGGCCGTGCTCGGTCTGGTGTTGCTCGGCGTGGGTAGCGCAGGTGGCTACTACTGGCAGCTGCAGCAGCGCATCGCCGGGTTGCTCGTGCTGGCTGAAACGCGCCTGAGCGAGGGGCGCCTGCTGACCCCGGCACAGGACAACGCCGATTATTATTTTCGTCAGACGCTGGCCCTGGACGCAGGCAACCAGCAAGCCAGCGATGGTCTGCAGCGCGTGCTGCAGGCGCGTATCCAGCAGTATCTCGACCTGGCCGAGCAGCGCCTCGGCGAGGGCTTGCTGATCCTGCCCGAGGACGACAGTGCGGTGCATTACTTCCGCCAGGTGCTTGGCTGGGAGCCCGACAACCTGCTGGCTCTGGCTGGCATCAACCGCGTGGCGCAGCGCTTCATCGAACAGAGCGAGGCGGCCTATGCGCGGCGCGAATACAACCTGGCGCTGGAGCAGGTCAAGCAGGGTCTCGAGGCTGAGCCGGACAACGAACGGCTGCTGGCCCTCTACGACAGCCACGAGCAGCGCGTGCGTCAGGCGGCGACCCGCCCACGCAGCGCGCAGCCGGCCCAGCAGAACCCGATCAAGCGTTTGCTGAACAACCTATTCGACTGACCCGAGGCGACCACGATGCTAAGACTGCAGTTCCTGGATAACCGCCAAGCGCCGGTCTGGCTGACCGACGAACGCCTGACCATCGGTCAGGACAGCCGCAACCAGCTGGTGCTCGGCGATGCCGGAATAGCCAGCTTCCACGCCGAGATCCGCCAGGATCACGGCTACTACTACCTGAGCGATGCCGGTCAGGGCGCCACCTGGGTCAACGACCAGCGCGTCGGTACACGCTTTCAGCTGCGCGACGGTGATCGCCTGCGCCTGGGCGCCGTCGAGCTGCAACTGGTGGACCCGGCGAAGAGTGCGGCCAGGCCCGAGGCCGCCACGCCGCGCTGGTTTCTGCAGGTGATTCAGGGCGAACACCAGGGGCGTAAGTTTCATGTCCACGGCTCGATGACCTTCGGCCGTTCGAGCAAGTGCGAGTTGTGCTTCAGCGATCTGGAACTGTCGCGCCGGCATTGCGAGTTCTTTCTCAAGGACGACGTGCTGGAGGTCAAGGACCTTGCCTCGGCCAACGGCGTGCTGGTCAACCAGCAGAAGGTCAGGACCGCCGTGCTGCAACCGGGCGATCAGTTGAAGATGGGCACGGTGACGCTGTTGGTGATCGGGCCGAAGGTAAGCGTGAGTGATGCGCCCGACGAGGATGCCACCCAGTTCATGCGCGTGACCGACCTGCCGCCTGCTTTGGCTGCCAAGGCGGCTGGCGGCGGCGCCACGCAGATCGCCCCGGTGCCGCAGGCAGCAGCACGCGCCAAGGCCGCACCGGCGGCGGCCAATCCGCTGCGCGTGGCGGCTCAGGCCAAGGCTGCCCCGGTTGCCGCGCAGCCTGCGGCCAGTGCGGGCAGGCTGTGGGTGGGTGGGATCGTGCTGCTGCTGATCGGCGTTGGTCTCGGCGCTGCCGCGATGCAGTTATTGGGCTGATCCGGGGCGGGTCGCCCGCCTTTGATGCGTTGTCCGGATTGGTGCGCACAGCGCACCCTACGGTTCCGGGTGCACCACCCGTAGGGTGCGCTGTGCGCACCGAATACGCCGAGACACCCACGTCTCAAGCCGGCGTCAGGCGACGGCGCTCGGCGCGGATTTCCGGCAGGTCGCTGCGGCGCAGGTAGACGCGCAACGGCTCGCTGAGGTTGACCCGGTCGTCGATGCGCTGTTCCTGCAGCCAGGCCAGGCGCTGGCGATCCAGGCGCATCAGCTCGCCTTCGTCGGCGCTCCACACGTATTCGCAGGTGGGTGTGATGGTTTCGGCCGGCACGTCGAGGCCGAAGCTGTCTTCGGAAAAACGCAGCAGGTACTGGCCAGTCTTGGCATTAAAGCCGACGAAGCCCTGCAGCTGGTCGGCGGCCTGGCAGATATGGGTGGAGCTGATACTCATGGCAAACCTCGGAGTGCTGTGGGGGTTTGCATGCAAAGCGAATGGTTCTGGTTATCGGCGCAGCCTAACGCCTGGAATACTTTCTGGCGTTGCCGTGGATCAAAAAACTGCCGGGAGCGGTTTTTCACGTCGCTTGTGACGGCCCGCAGGGTGGCCGCCAGGGATGGCAGGCCACAGTGCAGCGATTACAGAGCGGGCAGCACCTGTTCACGCAGCAGCGGTGCCAGGTCATCAGGGAGGGGCAAGGTGGTATCGAGCCAGCGCAGCTCCTCCAGCTCGGCGGCCGGCTGCACGGCGTGGGGCAGGGCGGCGCGATAGATGTCTGCCTGCACCCAGGTATCCACCTCGTTGGCCGCGGGCGCCTGGAACTGGCCGAGTGGTTGCAGTGCGCTAGCGTCCAGCTGCAGTTGCAGCTCCTCGATCAGTTCGCGCCTGAGCGCCGACAGTGAGTCTTCGCCCGGTTCGCGTTTGCCGCCGGGCAGCATGAAGAATCGCGTGTTGCGTTTGCGCACGAGCAACAGGCGGCCTTGTTCGTCGAACAGGCAGGCAGCGGCGATATGCAGGGTGGTTGTCATGGGGCAAGCACTGAACTGTTTACGTCTCTGGCGAAATCGTACAACGCAAGTTGCAATGCTTCGCCTTGGGCGGGGCTACTTACAGGGGCTGGAAGCCCTGCCTGATACGGGCGCCGGATCAGGGCGCCCAGTCAGCGTCAGCCGGCCAGGCCGACATAGACATTCTGCACGTCATCGTGGCCGTCGATGGCTTCGAGGAAGGCTTCGACTTCTTCCATCTGCTCCGGCGTCAGGCTGCTTACCGGGTTCTTCGGACGGTAGCCGAGCTTGGCCGAGTTGACGGTGAAACCCTGCTCCGGCAGCGCCTTGCACACGGCATCGAGGTCGGTCGGATCGGTGATGAACAGGGTCGAACCCTCGTCATCGGGGACGAAGTCCTGGGCACCGGCTTCGATGGCGGCCAGTTCCGGGTCGGAGCCATCTTCGGTGGTGGCTTCGATCAGGCCAACGTGGTCGAAGTCCCAGCTGACCGAGCCGGAGGCACCGAGCTGGCCCTTGCGAAACAGCACACGGATTTCGGCGACGGTGCGGTTGACGTTGTCGGTCAGGCACTCGACGATCACCGGCACCTGATGCGGGGCGAAGCCTTCGTACTGGGTGCGCTCGTAGTTGATCACCTCACCAGACAGGCCGGCGCCTTTCTTGATGGCGCGCTCCAGGGTGTCCTTGGGCATCGAGGCCTTCTTGGCCTGATGCACGGCCAGGCGCAGTTTGGGGTTCATGTCCGGATCAGCGCCGTTACGCGCGGCGAGCATGATTTCCTTCACCAGCTTGCCGAAGATCTTGCCTCGGGCATTGGCGGCGGCTTCTTTGGGTTTGGCTTTCCACTGGGCGCCCATCTGGGGTCTCCTGGCCGATAGGTGATACGGCGTCGGCGCGTAAGCACGCGCCTGACGATCGGATAGGTTGCGGATTCTAGTGCCTTGCGCTGTGGACGGCACCTGCAATTTCAGTCGAGGTGGTGCAGAGCCCGGCACAGCTGGGCTGTGCCGGGACAAGGTGGGGGTCAGGCGAGGGGTGAGTGACTGCCCAGCAAGGTGGTATGGCCCTGTTTCTTCGCACGCTTGGCTTCGCGTTTTTCGTGCGCGGTCTTCTGCGGCTTCTTCTTGCTTTCCTTGTGTGAATCCTGGCTCTTGCTCATGGTGGTTACTCCGGAAAATGGATCATTGACTGGACATATACGTTCTGGTCACTACCACCTCCTCGGCCACCGGGCCGTCTGCAAAGTGCATTCGCTGTATCAAGCATAGTTGCTGGAGAGTAACAGGTTGTAGCGAATCACCGGCCGATCTTCGTGCGGGCTTACCTATGCTTGTTGTTTTCGCGTTTATTAAGGAGGCCTGTCATGTTCCGTCTATTTCATTGCCTGGGCATCGCTCTGTTCTCTGCATGGCTGATGCTGGGCGCTACAGCGAGCCTGGCGCAGGAGGCGCCGCAGCGCATCGGCATCATCGGTACCGGCAATATTGGCAGTACGTTGGCGCGGCTGTGGGTCGAGGCGGGGCATGAGGTGATGATTTCATCGCGCAATCCCGAACGACTGCAGCCGCTGGCCGATGAGCTGGGCGTGCGTGCCCGCGTCGGCACCCCGCGTGAGGCGGCGGCCTTTGGCGAGGTGATCATGTTGGCGGTGCCCTATGGCGCGACGCCGCAGGTCGGCCGCGACTACGCCACTGAACTGGCCGGCAAGGTGGTGCTGGACGCCGGCAATCCGCGCCCAGGGCGCGATGGACCGATGGCCGAGGAGGCGGTCGAGATGGGCGCCGGGCTGGCCTCGCAGCAGTTTCTGCCGGGCGTGCGCCTGGTACGCGCGTTCAACGCCATCTCCGCGCACAACCTGCGCAGCCAGGCCCATCGTGATGGTGAAAAACTCGCCATCCCGCTGGCGGCCGATGATCAGGCGGCGCTCGAGGTGGCTGCACGCCTGGTGACGGATGCCGGCTTCGATCCGGTGATAGTCGGGCCGTTGTCCAGTGCCAAGTCCTTCGATTTCAACAGCGGCGTGTCGGCGCGCATGCCCACGGCCAGGGAGCTGCGTGAACTGCTGAACCTCTGACGGCGCTTGCCTGGCTTGCCCGGGCAAAGGAACATGGCAGCCCTGCGCAATCGTCAAAAGGAGTTGTTCATGTCGCGTCGGATGCTGATTTCGGCTCTGCTGCTGGCGGCGGGAAGTGCACAGGCAGTGCCCGAGCACGTGCCGCTGTACCGGGAAATCAAGGACTGGGTGGTTGCCTGCGACAACCAGCGGGCATGCCAGGCATTGAGTGCCCCGGAAAGTTTCGGTTACTCGCCTTTCAGCCTTCAGCTCGAGCGTGCTGCAGGTGCCCAGGCGCCGCTACGGTTGTCACTGCACTATGCCGAGCCAGGTGGTTATGCGCCGTTGCGGCTTGATGGCCGGGCCCTGTCCACTGCCGATCGCTTGCATCTGACAGAAAACCAGGGTGAAACCACGCTGGGGGCCGAAGGCACCGATGCTCAGGCAGTGCTGGCCGAGTTGCGTAACGGCGCTCAGTTACGCATGGAGGGGGAGCGCGAGTACGAGGCGGTGGTTTCGCTCAGCGGTCTTTCCGCGGCCTTGCTGCTGATGGATGCCGTGCAGGGGCGGGTGAACAGCCGCAGTGCCCTGTACCGCCCCGGCTCAAGGCCCGACAGCGAGGTGCCCGCTGCGCCAAAGGTGCCGCGTCTGCGGGCCTATCCCGGCGTCACCCCTTTGAGCGAAGTGGAGCAGCGTGACATCGCCCAGCAGGTGATGGCCGCAACGCGCAGCCAGTGGGTCGAAGAGGACATGAGCAGCGAGCCCGAGGCCGAGGCCTTCGCGCTCAACGAGCGCGAGGCGCTGGTGATCATCCGAACCTGGTGTGCGGCCTACAATTGCGACTTCGCGGTGTATCGCGTCGACCGCCAGCCGCCTTACGCCGAGCGGGATCTGCAGCTCGATCCGCTGCCGCTGGGCCATGAAGGGCTGTCCGGCTGGGTGAGTTACAACCCTGACACCGGTGAGCTGGGCTACCTGTACAAGGGGCGCGGGATTGCCGATTGCGGCGAGTCGGGCAGTTGGCGCTTCGATGGCGAGCGCTTTCAACTAGCCTCGTTCAGTTTTCTCGGCCGCTGTGCCGCGCGTAATCCCGGCGAGTGGCCCGAGCTGTGGCGCGTGGCCGAGCCCTGATCTGGTCTTGGTGCCTGGCGAGACCCGGCTACAGGTAGCGCCAGATCAGTTGCACGCCAGCCAGCAGAATGCCCAGCCGCGCGATGCGGTAGAACCACAGGTGGTTGACCCGCGATTGCAGCCACAGGCCGCTCCATACACCCAGCGGCACGATGGGGGCGAGCATCAGGCTCAGCAGCAGATTGTCCTGGGTGAACTGGCCCAGCGCCGCGTAGGGGAACAGCTTCGCGGCGTTGGTGAGCAGGAAGAACAGATTGATGGTGGCGACGAAGCGCACCTTGTCCAGTTGCTGCGGCATCAGGTGCATCATCACCGGTGGGCCGCCGGCATGGGCGACGAAGCTGGTGAAACCGGCCAGGCTCGACAACAGTGTGCCGCGCCCTTTGTGCAGCGGCCGTGGCGCCTGGTTGCCAACCACCAGACCGAGCCCGACGAAGAGGATGGCGATGGCGCCGATCAGCAGGCCGATGGCGCGCTCGTCGAAGAAGCCGAAGGTCATCGAGCCGATGGCGATGCCGATCACCGCGCCGGGCAGCATGACCTTGAGGTTGGCCGTATCCCATTTGCGCCAGTAGGCCTTGAGGCCCACGACATCGGCCAGGCAGAGAATCGGCAGCATCACTGCCACCGCCTGTTTCGGTGATGTGGCCAGTGCCAGCAGCGGCACGGCGATACCGCCCAGAGCGCCGCCGAAGCCGCCCTTGGAGAGCCCGGTGAGAAACACCGCCGGCAAGGCGAACAGAAGGAAATCGTGCAGAGTCATGGGTTTGGCGTAGCACTACGGAAGCGCGCAGGTTAGCAGCCGGCAGTGTCTGTGTGGTTTTTTTCCTCGGCCTCTGTGTCTGTCTGCTGCGGGGTGAGGCTGCTCTAATGCCTGCTCACTCAACCCGAGGTTTGTGCTCATGACCCCCAAGGATCTGCTGCTGGCGCTGCTGGTAATCGTCGTCTGGGGGCTGAACTTCGTGGTGATCAAGGTCGGCCTGCACGGCATGCCGCCGATGCTGATGGGCGCCCTGCGCTTCATGCTCGCGGCCTTTCCGGCGATTCTCTTCGTGCGTCGGCCGCAGGTGCCGCTGCGTTGGATGCTGGCCTACGGCATGACCATTTCATTGGGGCAGTTCGCCTTTCTCTTCTATGCCATGTACGTCGGCATGCCGGCGGGCCTGGCATCGCTGGTGCTGCAGTCGCAGGCTTTCTTCACCCTGTTCTTCGCCGCGCTGTTTCTCGGTGAGCGGCTGCGTGGCAGCAACCTGTTCGGTTTGCTGGTGGCAGCCAGCGGCCTGGTGTTGATCGGCCTGCAGGGCGGGCAGGCGATGACCCTGGCTGGCTTTGCCCTGACCATCGCCGCGGCCTCAATGTGGGCGCTGGGCAACGTGGTCACACGCAAGCTGGGCAAGGTCAATCTGGTCGGCCTGGTGGTCTGGGGCAGCCTGATTCCACCGCTGCCATTTCTGGCGTTATCACTGTGGCTGGAGGGGCCGGAACTGATCGCTCAGTCGTTGCGTACCCTCAGCCTGGACTCGCTGCTGGTGCTGGCTTACCTGGCATTTGGCGCCACCATTCTCGGTTATGGCTTGTGGAGCCGCCTGCTGTCGCGTTATCCGGCCAGCCAGGTGGCGCCGTTCTCGCTGCTGGTACCGGTGGTGGGCATCAGCTCCTCGGCGCTGTTGCTCGGCGAGCGCCTGGGCAGCTTGCAGATGGTCGGGGCGGCGCTGGTCATGGCCGGGCTGCTGATCAACGTCTGGGGCGGGCGCTTGCTCGATAGCTGGCGGCAACGGACTCCAGGGGCTGTTTGACACGCTTGTTGCGGGTACGGCGCGACAGATTTTGTCGCATGCCGGTGAGTTAAGCGGAGAAGATGATGTGTAGGAGCCAGCTTGCTGGCGATCCGGTGTATGGAGCCCACTTACACAAAGCATCGCCGGCAAGCCGGCTCCTACGGATCTATAGCGCTGAGGGCGGTGTTTACGGAATCAACATTAGGCTTGCGGAGGCCGTTCCGGCAGGCGTTCTAGGATCTGATCCAGGCGTTGCTGGATGCGTTGGTCGATCTTCTCGTGCAGGCGCATGATTTCCAGCTCGGCGCGCAGGTTCACCTCGAAATCCAGGCGCGCTGCCAGACGATCCTTCGTCGCCTGGCGGTTCTGGCTCATCATGATGATCGGCGCCTGAATGGCTGCCACGGTCGACAGCATCAGGTTGAGGAAGATGTAAGGGTAGGGGTCGAAGGCCATGCCGAAGTGCGACAGCACGTCGGTGTTGAGCAGCATCCAGCCGAGCATGGTCAGCGAGAAGCAGATGATGAAGGTCCATGAGCCGCCGACAGCCGCGACCTTGTCCGATAGCCGTTCGCCAAAGCTCGACTGTTCATCCGAGGCATCGGCGACGTCACGGCTGATGGGACGGCGCTGGCGAATCTGTTCGAGCACATGGCTTTCTTCCGGCTCGAGTTCGTGAATCGCCTTACCAAGCAGGTTCTGGGCGAGTTGTTGCAACGGGTGGGATGTATTCATCTGGGCAGCTCGCAAGAGGGCGTAACGAGATGCTGAACCGGATGAGCGCTGCTGTCACGGGGGCGCAAGTAAACCGAAGAGCCGCACCAGCGACTCTTCGGTTTGGGCAGGTCAGTCCTGGCGGCTGGTGACTTCCAGCAGGTGATAGCCGAACTGGGTCTTCACCGGGCCCTGCACCACGCCGACCGGCGCGCTGAAGACTACGGTGTCGAATTCCTTGACCATCTGGCCCGGGCCGAACGAGCCCAGGTCACCGCCGCTGCGGCCTGACGGGCAGGAGGAGTTGTCTTTGGCCAGTTGGGCGAAGTCGGCACCGCCTTCGATGGCGGCTTTCAGTTCGTTGCATTTGTCTTCGCTGGCAACCAGGATGTGGCGGGCAGTGGCGCGGGCCATGGGAGTACCTCCTATCAATGAAGGTGCAGAGCCTAGCGCAATCATCTCGACAAGCAAACGGTAGGCCGTTCGTCCATTTGTCTGGAGTCGCTTTGGTGTCTGGATTGTCCCATCTTCTGTAAGCGGGCATTTGCCCTGGACTCAGGTTTCACTGAGGAGACTTGCGGATGAACACTCTGAGCATCGACGGTTGGCGCAAGGCCGACAACGACAGCAAATCCATCCCCATCGGTACCCTGCAGTTCTATGTCAGCGAGGTGGAGCACCTGCGCCTGGAGCGGGCCGAGGAAGAGCTGCAACGCAGCGGGGTCAGGGACACGATGATCGACGCCGATACGCAAACGCTGGAGCTGGTCATGCCGGACGGCTTCGGCCCGCTGAGCGAATGCAAGTGGCGTGTCTATATTGGCGGCGAGGAGCAGCGCGGCCAGTTTCACCTGGTCGGCTACAGCGTCGAGGACGGCTGCCTGATCTACAGCAACGCGGTAATGGTCGATCTACTGGGTTGACCGGCACAGGCAAAACCTTGCCCCGTGGTGGCAAGCCGCTGCCGCGAATGGGTAGGCAGCCCGTGTAACTACTGGCCTGCAGTGGCTGGCCCGGAATCTGCTTTGCATGAGGCGAACGGATTTCGCGGAGGCCTCATGACCAATATCAACAACAGCATGCCTGCCATGCTCAGCTACTACGGCAGTCAGCTCAACAATCGTTCGAGTGCAGCCAAAGGCGAAGCGGACGGCCAGGCCAGTCAGGATCCGCTGGCCGACCTGCGGCGCTTCGCCAAGCAGGTGGTCGCGCGCAGTGAGGGTGGACTGCTGCGGGCGATGAATGGCGGCGCGGCGCAGCCCAGCAATACGGTGCAGCGCAGTGGCGACAGTCAGCCAGCGACGCCTTCGGTGATTCAATTGCCAGACGTGATGCAGCTCGATCGCGACGATGCCGCCAAGCTGCTGGCGCAGGTACAGAAGATGGTGGACGCCGGCATGGATGGCAGCGTGCGCATCGCTGGGCACAATGGCGACAAGCAGACCGATTCGCTGGAAACCTACCGTCAGTGGCTGCAGGAAAAGGGCGGGGTCAGCATCTACGTCTGATCCGCACCCGCTTGGTCCAGAACGGTTTCAACGTCTTCTCGGGTAATCACCCGGTTACGCCCGGCGCGTTTGGCCGCGTAGGTGCGCCTGTCCGCCGCCAGCATCAGTTCGTCGAGTGATTGCCCGTCCAGCCCGAAGCAGGCCACGCCAGCGCTCAGTGTCATGGGCAGCATGCTGTCATCCACCGCCAGCGGCTGCGCAGCCAGGCGTTCGCGCAGGCTTTCGGCGATTTCCCGTGCTTGCGTCGCCTTGCTGCCTGGCAGCAGCACGGCAAACTCCTCGCCGCCCAGGCGACAGAACAGATCATTGACCCGCAAACGCTGCGCCAGCACCTTGGCGAAGTGAACCAGGGCACGATCACCGACCTCGTGGCCGAAGCGGTCGTTGATCTGCTTGAAATGATCGATATCGACGAACACCAGCGAAAGCGGCGTGCCATTGCGCAGGGCATGGGCACGCTCGCGCTCGAATACCTCGACCAGCTTCAGCCGGTTTGGCAGGCCGGTCAGGGAATCGGTGGTCGCCTGATCGGTCAGGCGCTGCTCGTTGAGAATACGGCTGCGCTCGTAGATGTGCGCGAAAATCATCACCGCCAGGCTGGCCAGGCCAAGATTGGCGATGATCTCGACGTTTTGCAGCAATTCATCAGAGGAAAACCGCCGGCTGAAGACGAACAGGCCGATGCCGACGAACAGCAGCGAGCCGTACATGCCCAGACGCAGCCCCAGCAGCATGTAGCAGATGATCGGAATCGACTGTATCCAGGCGAACACCGCGAAGGTGGTCTGGGGCTGAGCCAGGGCCAAAATCATGATGCTGAAGAACGGCAGCAGGTAAACCGCGGTCAATAGCTGCAGGTTGTGCGTTCGGTCGACGATGGTCAGCAGATACAGCGACACAGCGGCGTAGCTGACCTCCAGGCCGGCCAGCAGCCAGTTGTCGTGCAGCAGATTGATCACGGAGAAGAACAAACCACCGCTCAAGGTGATCCATAGCAAGGCTTTGAGGACCAGGCGACGATGTTGTTCGTTCTTGGCGAAGTAACCGGGCATCAGTGTTCTCGAGCGGGGAGAGGCAAGTGCGTAGATTGTTCGATGACGGCAGATGGCGTCATGCAGGAACCCTGCCGTTCGGCCATGATGCCAGTGCACACGGGCGTTCGATGGGATCAGGAAACCGGCCATGATCCTGCGCCGGGAATTGCGTCAGAATCACGACGTTAGTGGGGAGAGGGTGGTATGACAACAATGGACACATGGGGATGGCAACGTTGCCTGCTGGCGCTGCTGCTGATGAGCGTATGGGGCGCGGCCCATGCCGCTGAGGACCTTGCATTGATCGAGACGATCAACGTCTATCGCAGCGAGGTGCAACGCTGCGGCGTGCAGGCCTCCGAGCCACTGCCACCATTGACCAATGACCCGCGCCTGATTCTTTCTGCCAATGGCACTGCTGATCTGCAGGATTCGCTGAGCGCTGCCGGTTACCCGCTGGTCAACGTACAGGCCATCACGCTCTCCGGCCCGCGCAATGCGCAGGCGGCCATGCAGGCATTGAGCGAGAGCTTCTGCCGCGTGCTGCTCGATCCGCAATTCATCGACATCGGCGTCAGTCAGCAGGATCGCGACTGGCGCATCGTGCTTGCACGGCCGCTGCTCAGTGGGCGCCTGCAAACCTGGCAGACCGAGGGCGAAAGCCTGCTGCTGCTGATCAACTCGGCCCGCGCCGAGGCACGCCAATGCGGAGACCAGCGCTTTGCTGCAACCGCGCCGCTGGTATGGAGCGCCGAGCTGGGCAGTGCTGCCGAGAGCCACAGCCGGGCCATGGCCAACGGCAACTTCTTCGCCCATCAGGGACGTGACGGCCTCACGCCGGGTGACCGGGCAGAGCTGGCAGGCTACGGCGGGAGCAAGGTCGGCGAGAACATCGCTGCGGCGCTGGATACCACTGCCAAGGTGGTCGAAGGCTGGCTGGCCAGCGCCGGGCACTGTGCCAACATCATGAACCCGGAGTTCAGCGAGCTAGGCGCTGCCTATGCCAACGACCCGCAGAGCGACGCTGGTATCTACTGGACGGCGCTGTTTGGTGGGCAATGAGGCGCAATTAACTCTGGGCTTAGCAGGTGGTTTTGCAACAGCTTGTTAATGCCAGGTAAGCCTTCGTGCCCGGAGCGATAACGAGCTGACGCTGGCCAATCGGGCGCTGCCGGGGCTGTTTTGCCTGTAATTGAAGTTCAGAGGCGTGAACCTGATCGCAGTTGCTTCCCGGTGAGCGTCTTGCGTTCTACCGATCAAACCCCTTGGGCAATACAATCGTTCGAGTCGCCAGCCTCTCATTGATCTGTCAGCGGCTGGCGATAGCGACGACATGTGCATCGTTTCTCACGCCTGCCACGAGCCTGTGCAGGCATCATTTGCAGTACCCGGATGCAAGGGATCTCGGGTGTTTTTCAAGGAGCTTTCATGGTTCATGTTTTTAAGCCGGCAGTGTCACTGCTGATGCTGTCATTGCTGGCAGGCTGCGCGGTCAAGGAGTATTCGGCTCAGCTCAGTGATCGAGTGACGGCGCGTGAAGGAGAACCGGTCAGTTACCTGGTCGGTAGCATAGGGCCGGACAGTGTGATGCCGGCCCCGCAGCAGTATCAGCGACTGCTGTTTCGTCAGCGCGGCTCGGAGTGGGGGGCCGCTGCGGCCTACACCAACCACGGGGTTCGGCAGACGCCTCAGGACATCGAAGAAGGGCAGGGGCGCGCCAGCGTCTTCGTCATGGCACTCAAGCCAGGCGACTATGAGCTTTATGACTTTCAGTTCTTCTCGTTAGTGAATACCGGTTATGGAACCTACTCGACCTCGCAGATGGCTAAGGAGAAGTTCGTCGTTCCACTGCGTTTGCAGCCCGGTAAAGCCTATTACATCGGCGAATATCGATCGCGTTGTATCACCAGTCAGGCCTGCCTGTTCATCCAGCGTGATCGCCAGGCGCGCGACGAGGGCATTGCCCGCGCTCAGGTGCCTCAGTTGCCGTCGTTGCAATACCTGCAACTGCCGCTCGAGCGGGCCAAACCCTTCATCCTGCCCGAGAAGGGCGATATTCAAGAACAAACGAAGGATCGTGCCACACCATGAAAGCATTCCTAATCGTGGCGCTTGGCGCCGTTGTCCTGAGCGGTTGCGCCACTACCCATAGTCTGCCGCCCACCGAATTGCACTATGGTGATGATTACCTGCCGCCCATCCATGTATTGACCGACGATCCGCTCAAGGGTGGCGAGATTCGCAACAGCTTGCGCGCTACCGGCATGTTCAGTGACGTGATCAGTGGTCAGCCGCCGACAGGTGGCTACGGGCTGCGGGTCAACTTTACTCAGGCGCGTGATCTGCCGTCATTCCCGGTCGTCATGGCGAGTGCTCTGACGCTGTTTCTGCTGCCGGTCGGCGATGGCACCGATTCGCAACTGGGCTTCACCCTGACCCAGGATGGCAAGACGCTCAAACGTTACGACTACCGCAACAAGACTCAGCGCTACAGCTGGCTGCTGGATCGCAACAACGAAGCGAAACAGGAGAACCTGGACCGTATCACTCGCGCCTTCGCTCGCGACGTACAGCAAGACGGTCTGATGCAGCCGGCTGAGGCCCAGCCATGAAGGTGCGCTGCACACTGGTCCTGTTCGCTGCACTGGCCCTGGGTGGTTGCAGCAGTACGTTGCCGCCGCTCAAGCACCAGCAGCCTGAAGCCTTCGAGCCTGTGGGATTGCGCGTGGCCTTGCCGACGTTTCGGCGTAGCGACAGGTCGAATGATGAGATCGTGCAGCGGCTGAAGGAGTCCGGGAGTTTTTCCTGGCTCGACGATGGCATCAGTCGCAACGGTTACAGCCTGCTGATTACCGAGCCTGGCGGTAAACGCGCCAATGCTGCGCTCGTCACCCTGGGCGCCATGACCTTGCTCACCCTGCCGCTGCCATACAGCTATGAGCAGAACCTGCGTGGCACGGTGTTCAAGGATGGCGTGCCGCTCAAGACCTACCAGTACCAGCGCCAGGGTTGGAGCGTACTGGCCTGGTATGTACCTGCGCCGTTCAAACCCAATACCCGCGACATGCTCGACGAATTGCTGGGCGATATCGATCGCGAGCAGACGATTCCCAAGCAGCGCTGAAGTTACCCGCCCCTGCGTGGGGCGGGCAACGGCTCAGTGGCTATAACCCGGCTTCTGGCGAATGGTCTTGAGCAGGTCGTCCGGGCTGATGTGGCCGACCACCTGGGTGGCGGCGCTGCCTGGGTGTGGCAGGTCGAGGATGTGGCCCTTCATCTTGCCGATCACGTGCATTTCGCATGGCTTGCAGTCGAACTTCAGGGTCAGCACTTCATCACCGTGGACGAGCTGCATCGGTGCGACCTTGGTGCGTACGCCGGTCACGCCCTTGGCCTGCTTCGGGCACAGGTTGAAGGAGAAACGCAGGCAGTGCTTGGTGATCATTACCGGCACTTCGCCGGTTTCCTCGTGTGCCTCGTAGGCCGCGTCGATCAACTGCACGCCGTGGCGATGGTAGAAGTCGCGCGCCTTCTGGTTGTAGACGTTGTAGAGGAACGACAGGTGCGACTCCGGGTACACCGGTGCCGGGTCGGTTTCGGCCTTGCGGCTACCGCGCGGATGGGCGGCGACGCGCGCTTCGGTCAGCGCCTCGATGGCGTCACGGCGCAGTGCCTTGAGCTGCGAGTTGGGCACGAAGAACGCCTGCGGTGCATCCAGCGTCACGCCCTGGGCGTGGTAGATGGTGGTGCCGAGCTGGGTGAGCAGGTCGCGCAGGCCGTCCAGTGCCTGTTCCGGTTTGTTGGCTACGCCGAACGGGCCGGGCAGGGCGACATCGACGCTGATGCCTTCTTCGCTGGTGGCGGTGAGCTTGAGTGCATCTTCGCGCAGCTCGGCCTTCCAGCTCACGCCGATGCGGCGCTCGGCGCTGGTGCGCTGCAGCGCCTGCTGCCAGTTGTGGTCGAGGTTGCGGCTAAGCGGATGGTTCGGGCGCAGACGGAACAGGCCTTCGGGCATCTCGTTGGGTTCGACGCGGTAGCGATAGCGCTTCTCGCCGTCCTCCTCGAACTCACCTTTCAGTTCAGCAATGTTGGCGCGAAAACCCACCACCTCGCGCTTGACCAGCACGTTGAGGCCGTCGCCGTTGGACAGCGGCTCATGGGTAACCGCGATCAGATCGCGCTTGCCCACTTTCTCGACATGCCCAACAGATAGCCCGGTGAAGGTCGGCGAATCGAAGGCACCAATGTCCACCTTGCGCTCGGTGACGAAGTAGTCGGTGCTGCCGCGGTGGAAGGTCTTGTCCGGGTCGGGCACGAAGAAGTGCGCGGTACGGCCGCTGGAGGCGCGGGCCAGGTCCGGGCGGTCCTCGAGAATCGCATCGAGCTCGCGGCGGTAGTGGGCGGTGATGTTCTTCACGTAGGCCACATCCTTGTAGCGGCCCTCGATCTTGAACGAGCGCACGCCGGCCTCGACCAGGGCGCGCAGGTTGGCGCTCTGGTTGTTGTCCTTCATCGACAGCAGGTGTTTCTCGTAGGCGATCACGCCGCCTTTTTCATCCTTGAGGGTGTAGGGTAGGCGACAGGCCTGCGAGCAGTCGCCGCGGTTGGCGCTGCGCCCGGTCTGCGCATGGGAGATGTTGCACTGGCCGGAGAAGGCCACGCACAGCGCGCCGTGAATGAAGAATTCGATGGCCGCGTCGGTGGCGTCACTGATGGCGCGGATTTCCTGCAGATTCAGCTCGCGCGCCAGCACCAGCTGGGAGAAACCGGCCTGGTCGAGAAACCTGGCGCGCTCCAGCGTGCGGATGTCGGTCTGGGTGCTGGCATGCAGCTCGATGGGCGGGATATCCAGCTCCATCACCCCCATGTCCTGCACGATCAGCGCATCCACGCCCGCGTCGTAAAGCTGATGGATCAGCGCGCGCGCCGGCTCCAGCTCGTCGTCATGCAGGATGGTGTTGATCGTGGTGAACACCCGCGCGTGGTAGCGACGGGCGAACTCCACCAGCCTGGCGATATCGCTCACTTCGTTGCAGGCATTGTGCCGTGCGCCGAAGCTCGGGCCGCCGATATAGATGGCGTCGGCGCCATGCAGAATGGCCTCGCGGGCGATCTCGACATCACGCGCAGGGCTGAGCAGTTCCAGGTGGTTCTTGGGCAAGGACATGGTGTTTTTTCTTTATCAGGCGGCACGGGCAAGGCGCGCATTGTACCGGGCCGGCAGTCTGTGGGCACTCGCCAGATGCCGGACGGCTGGCAATACGCGCCGATGACGGTACAGTAGCGGCCTTTTTCAGGCGGAGGCGTGGCGATGGACAACAGAGGGTTGGAGAAGCTCGATCAGTGGCTGCTCAAGTACGGCAACGATGACTCGATCCTGTCCGCCAGCGAGCTGGACGGATATTTCGCCGCCATCGTCTCCGGCCCGCGCCAGGTCGCGCCTGCCGTCTGGTATTCGGCGATCTGGGCCGATCAGCCGCCGCAATGGCCCAGCGACAAGGATGGCGAGCGCTTCATGAAGCTGGCCGTCGAACTGATGAGCGAAGCGGCCTACATGCTCAGCGAGGAGCCCGATGACTACGAGGCGATCTTCCTGGCTGACGACAACGGCAAGGGCGAGAAGCTGATCGTCTCGGAATGGTGCGGGGGCTACCTGCGCGGCGCTACGGTTGCCGGTTGGCTGGAGCAAGCACTGCCCGAGTCGGTGGCGGCCGCCCTGGCGCTGATCACCCTGCACGGCGACGAAAGCGGCACCGAGACGCTCAAGGCCATGACCGACGCCGAGTACGACGCCAGCACGGCGATGCTCGAACCGGCTGCCGTCGAGCTTTACGAGTACTGGCAGCAGAACTTGCAGCCGGTGCTGCCGGTACGCCGCGATGACGCCAAGGTGGGTCGCAACGATCCCTGTGCCTGCGGTAGTGGCAAGAAATACAAGCAGTGCTGCATGCGCTGATATCACCTATGCAGGAGCCAGTTGCCTGACGATTGACGCGTCAAGCAACTGGCCTTTGCAGCTTGCGCGCGTGTCTGGCGGCGGTCTAGCCGAGCAACTCCGCAAACGCCTTGTCCGCCTCCAGCACCGCCGGCAAGGCATCGAACAGCTTGTTCAGGTCGACTTCTTCGAATAACGGGCCTTCCACGCTCTGCCGTGCTTGTTCGCTGACGCCATCGAGCTCGATGGTTTCCGCGACGATCACCGATTGCGCGACCAGTCGCGCGTAGCGGCTGTCACCGGGCGCCTGAGTCGGACGTGCCTGATAGGCAATCGCTTGCTGGATAAGCGCCGGCAGCTGCCAGCGGCGCGCCAGTTCAGCGCCCACTTCCGGGTAGCCGAAGCCCAGTTGCAGGGTTTCCTCGGCGGCGTGGGCCGCGGCTTCACGTTTCGGATGACGGTTCATGCGCCGGGCGAAATCCGGCGCGCCGGTCTGGATCAGCAATTCGCCGATGTTGTGCATCATGCCGCAGGTGAAGGCGGCGTCGGTGTCCAGCTTCAGCTGCTTGGCCAGGCTGCGGGCGATACTGGCGACGCGAAAGCTGCGAATCCAGAAACCCTTGAGGTCGAAGCCGGTATCGACCTGAAACGCGCCCGTCATCGCCGAGGCCAGCACCAGCGTGCGCAGGGTATTGAAGCCCAGGCGCATGGCTGCGTCCTCGACGCTCACCGCTTCACGGGCCCCTCGAAAACGTGGCGAGTTGGCCAGGCGCAGTACCTTGGCGGCGATAACCGGGTCGCGCTCGATATTGCGCGCCACGCTTTCCAGGTTGGAGGAAGGGTTGTCGAACTGTTGGATCAGCTCCTGCGCGACCTTTGGAATGCTGGGCAGGGTGTGCAGTTGAGCGAACAGACTTTCTATATCCATGGCAACTCCGATAGGTACGAACGCTGCAGTGGCGGCTGATGAAAAGTGCTCTCTGAGCATAGCTGCGCCTACCGTCGCGGCCAGTCCCGCAACCGCCACTTCGAACCTTTTTCAAGCGTGTTGCCCGATTGAAACACCAGCCCGAAGGGCTGGTGCCCAGCTGGAGAGCCTACTGACGCGGCGCCACGCTGGTTTCGCTGGCGGCTGACCATACTCGGTAGCGCACTTCGACATCTTTTGGCGCGTAGATCACCAGCGGCAGCTTGCTGTTGTAGCGCACCAGTTGCGGCTCACCGCCGACGCGCACGAACGCTTGCTTGCGGCTGCTGTCAGGGCAGGCCATCAAAGTACTCATGGCCGGGCCGACCTGGCCCAGTTCGTAGTAGCCATAGCCCCAGCCTTCCACGGTCTTTTCCTGCCACTGACCACCCAGGCGTTGCTGGTTGCAATCCACTTCCAGGGTCTTGCCGGCGATGATCTCCACCTTGTGCTCGGCTTCGTTGGCTTGCGCCGGCAGCTCGATCACATGGCGGCTGTAGCCGTCGGCAGCGGCGGGGTAGGGCTTGAGCGCTTCCGGAGTGGCGGCGCAGGCGGCCAGCGGCAGGGCGCAGGCGAGGGAGAGCAGCGGCAGTTTGAGTCGGTTCATGATGATTCCTTGCAGAAAGGCCTTTTGGGCCGTCCGTGATGAGGGAACCGCCAGGTCGGCGGCGCAGCAATGACCGTTGTGAATAGGCCAAGTTCCTGCGCTTTTCAAGCCAGTCTGTCGCTGTCAGCTCAACGTCAGGCGAACACGAAGTACTTGCGCACCGTTTCCACCACTTCCCAGGTGCCTTTCATGCCCGGCTCGACCACGAAGATGTCGCCGGCCTTGAGGTGAATCGGGTCCATGCCGTCCGGGGTGATGATGCAGTAGCCTTCCTGGAAGTGGCAGTACTCCCACTTCACGTACTCCACGCGCCATTTGCCGGGCGTGCAGATCCAGGTGCCCATGATCTTGCTGCCGTCTTCGGAGGTGTAGGCATTGAGGTTGACGGTGTGCGGGTCACCTTCGATGCGCTCCCACTTGCAGGCGTCGACGACGGGCATCGGCTGGGTATCGCGCAGAACGGTGATCGGTTTGTTGGCCATGGGGCGCTCCGGTGAATGATCAAAGGGGCGTTCACCATAGAGCGGGGGCGGGGCGGTCGATTGCCTGGGGTCGACACGTGGCTGCTCATTCGCGCAGTGGGCGGAGCTCTCTACCCCTGAAAAAACCACGGCCGGCTTATCAGGCCGGCCTTGTGGGGCTGCATTTGCCATCGAGTCATATGACGTTCTCGATCAGGTCATCAGGAAGGTATCAGGCGGTGCGGCTTTTGATCAGACGATCGGAGCCACCTTCGGCGACGCGGTTCTGGATCAGACGATCCGAGCCACCTTCGGCAACGCGGTTCTGAATCAGACGATCGGAGCCACCTTCGGCAACGCG
>NZ_FNAE01000007.1:166920-236044 GCF_900101755.1 Ectopseudomonas alcaliphila
CCTTCGGCAACGCGATTCTGGATCAGACGATCGGAGCCACCTTCAGCGATGCGGCTTTCGATCAGGCGGTCAGAGCCACCTTCGGCGACTACAGGTTGGGCGGAAGATGCGGCGAATACGTTGGCTGCCAGTACGGAGAAAGCGAAGCTGAGGATGAGTTGGGTTTTCATGGTGTTTTGCTCCAGCGGTGTTGTGGTTGGGTATGGAGCAGATGGTACGCACTGGATTTTTTCAGAGAACTTCATTGGCATGATGGTGAAAATCGATGCCACTGATGCTTGCTGGAATGGTCGAGATAGAGGGGTTAAAGCGTATGCGGGAGGGTTTTGTCCGACCCCGAGGCAGGGCAGGCCACGGCCGGATCGGCCGTGGCGCATGGGTTACTTGATGAAAGTGGCGCCGCGCGTGTTGACGTACAAGGAGTAGATGGAGTGGCTGCTCGCCATGAACAGGCGGTTGCCTTTGCTACCACCGAAACACAGGTTGGCACAGCGCTCCGGCAGGTAAACGTGGCCGATGGCCTTGCCCTCGGTATTGAACACGCGCACACCGTCCAGCTCTTCCGGTTTGCCCTTGGGCGAGCCGTTGCTGCCCCAGCCGCACCAGAGGTTGCCGGCCTCGTCGCATTTGATGCCGTCCAGTGCGCCGGTGGCGCCGCCGTCGATATGTTTGCGGCGCGCGCCCAGCGTGCCGTCGGCGTTCACTGCATAGGCCCAGACCAGGCGATTGGGTTTGGCACGGCCTTCGACCACGTAGAGCGTCTGCTCGTCCGGGGAGAAGCACAGGCCATTCGGGCCAGCGAGGTCGTCGATCACCTGGGTGACTTTCAACGTCTGCCCGTCGATCCGGTAAACACCGTGCGGTAGCTCGATCTGCACCTTGTGGCCTTCATATTCATTGCCGGCCTGGAAGGGCGGGTCGGTGAACCACACCGAGCCGTCGCGCTTGACCACGATATCGTTGGGCGAGTTGAAGCGTTTGCCCTCGAAGTTGTCGGCCAGCACGGTGATGCTGCCGTCAGGTTCGGTGCGGGTGATGCGCCGGCCCAAGCCCTGGTTGGTGGAGCCTTCGCAAGCGATCAGGCGACCTTCGTTGTCGCGGGTCAGGCCGTTGGAATAATTCGAGGACTCGCGGTAAACGCCCAGCGACTGGCTGATCTCGTCCCAACGCATGATGCGGTTGTTGGGAATGTCACTGACCAACAGGTAGCGACCATCGCCAACCCACACCGGGCCCTCGGCCCACCGCAGGCCGGTGGCGACCTTCTCGACGCTGGCATTGAACAGGCGCAGATCAAGAAAACTGTCGTCGAGCACTTCAACCGAGGGGTCTGGATAGCGCAGGTTCAGCGGCTCGCCTGCGTGCGCCAGATGAGGCAGCAGTGAGCCTGCCCCGGCAGCGGCCACCGAGTACGCGAGGGACTGCTTGAGAAAATGACGGCGTGAGCCGTCGAGGCGTTGTTCGTCATTCATCGTGAGGTTCCTTGTTGTTCTTGTTGATCGCGGATGCGACCTGACGAACTTATGCGATGTGTGATGACTGTGAAAGTGCCTCACTTCTCACCTGACAGCTTAACATCGCATGATCAGCTGCTAGCCCGGCTGTAGATAGGGTGCGCATCTGGTGGCGTGCGGCCGTGCTTCGGCATCGTCGTATGATGACTGGCGCGAGGCGCCTGCTTGCCCGAATTGAGTGCGGCTGATTCAGGGCATGCCACGTCAAGTCAATGCTCAGCGGCATCGGCCTGAGCTATGATGCGCGCCCTTCGAATGCGCGCCCCTGTCATCATGTCCGGCAATGCCCTCTATACCGACCTGTCGGGTTACTACGATCTGATGTGCGCGGATATCGACTACGCCGCCCAGAGCCACTGTGTGCATCGTCTGCAGCAGTTGTTCGGCAACAGCGGCAAGCGCCATCTCGATCTGGCCTGTGGCACCGGCCCGCATGTGCGCCATTTTCTCGATGCTGGTTATGCCAGCGGTGGTCTGGACATCAACCAGCCAATGCTCGACCGCGCTGCCCAGCGCTGCCCCGAGGCACGCTTTGCCCGGCAGGACATGTGTGGCTTCGAGGTCGACGAGCCGCTGGACCTGATCACCTGCTTTCTCTACTCCATCCACTACAGCGCCAGCATTGAACGGCTCAAGGCCTGTATCGCCAGCGTGCACGGCGCCCTGGCTGCTGGCGGGGTGTTCTGCTTCAACGCGGTGGACAAGCAGCACATCGACAATGCCTCGTTCGTTTCCCACCGCGCCCAGCATGCCGAAGGGCAGTTCCGCTTCAGCTCCGGCTGGTACTACCGCGGTGAAGGCGAGCAGCAGGCGCTGCGCCTGCGCATCGAACGCAGCGTCGGCGAGCAGACCGAGGTCTGGCACGACGAACATCCGATGGTCGCGGTGAACTTCGCCGAATTGCAGAGCCTGCTGGCGCCGTACTTCGACGTGCAGGTGCTGGAACACGACTATCAGCGCCTGGCGCCGTGGGATGGCCGCTCCGGCAACGCGCTGTTTGCCTGCACCAAGCGCTGACGCAACGCGGCGTCATCCACAGCCTGGTCATTGCCTCACGCCGGCTCCGCGATGCGTTCGGCTTGCAATGCACGCTGCAGCTCGGCCACCAGCGCATCGACCTTGCCCAGGGCCTGTTTGACTGACTCGGCGAGCAGTTCGCCGCCGACTTCCTGACCCTCGATGGCGATCTGGTGCACGCGGGTGATACCGATGAAGCCGAGCGCGGTGATCAGGTTCGGCTCCAGATGGTTCATATGCGCCATCTCGCCGCCCGCATCGAAACCGACACCGCCGCGCGCCGTGAGGATCACCGCATGGCGCGGCCGGTCGGCCAACTTGGGCACATAGGGATCGAGCGGGTTGCTTTCATCCACGTCCACGGTGCGACCGGGGCGCACCACCTGATCGATCCACGCCTTGAGCGCGGCGGGCATGCCGAAGTTGTACAGCGGCGTGCCGATCACCAGCACGTCGGCGGCGATCAGTTCATCCACCAGGCGATCGCTCTCGGCCAGCGTGTCGTGCATCCAGGCCTCGCGTTTCGGCTCGGGCGTGAAGGATGAGGCGATCCAGTCATGGCTGATGATCGATGGCGGGTTCTGGCCTATGTCGCGGTAGGTGACGACGTCCTGCGGGCGGTGTGCCCGCCACTGGCTGATGAAACGGTGACTGAGGTTGCGGCTGTGTGAACCGTGCGGGGCCGTGCCGGCCAGGCCGGGGCGGGCGCTGGCGTCGAGATGCAGAATATGGGTCATGATGAGTCTCCTGCGTGAATTTGAATTCATCTGTGATTAGCAGCAGACTCAGGCTAAGTTCGCCCCAGGCAGGCGACAAACGATCAATATTTTTCGCAATGGATGAGGAAAACTCAGGTATGAGCCGGCGCAGACTCCCTCCGCTTTCCGCCTTGCGCGCCTTCGAGGCGGCCGCACGCCACGAAAGCGCCAAGCAGGCCGCGGAGGAACTCTCCGTCACCGCCACGGCGATCAGCCATCAGATCCGTGCGCTGGAAGACGCCCTCGGCGTCGCGCTGTTCGTGCGCAAACCGCGTCAGCTGGAACTGACCATGGCCGGACGCGAACTGCAGCAGGTGCTGGAAAGCGCCTTCGACAGCATCGGCGCCACGGTCGAACGCCTCAGCGCGGCGCCCAGCCGGCAGGCCATCACCCTCAGCACCACGCCGGCCGTTGCCGTGCGCTGGTTGCTGTCCTGGGTGTGCATGCTGCGCGACGCCCACCCCACTATCGACCTGCGTATCCACGCCTCGCACGAGCCGGTGGCGCTCGATGGCGTTACTGCCGATATCGCTATTCGCTACGGCGATGGCCGCTGGCCTGGCCTGGTGGCCGAAAAACTCTTCGACAGCACCTTCATCCCCGCCTGCAGCCCACTGCTGGGGCTGCACGATGCCGCCGACCTGCCCAGGCATTCGCTGATTCACTTTCGTAACCAGGCAGCGATCTCCTCGCCCTTGGACTGGGCCGTCTGGCAGAAAAAGGCCCAGGTGCCGGGGCTGGATGTCGGTGCCGGGCTGGTATTCTCCGACGAGACCCACGCCGTCTCCGCTGCCGTCGGCGCACAGGGGGTGGCACTGATGAGCCGGCAACTGATCGAGGACGAGTTGAAGGAGGGGAGGCTGGTGCAGCCCTTCGGCCCGGAGCTGGAAGGCAAGCCGTTCTTTCTGGTGTACCCGGAGAGCCGCCGGAACGATCCGACCATTCTCGCGGTGCGGGAGTGGATCATGGCGGTGCCGGGTGGGTTGTGTTCGCTGTGATGACTGTCGAAGGGGGCACAGCCGTGGCACCGGCTAAGCATCCGTGCCAAGATTTACCGGCACACAAGCGAGAGCTGAAGCCATGGATCTGCAGAAGATCGAGGATGAAGCCCTGCATCTTTCCAAGAAGGAGCGGGCACAGCTGATCCAGCGCCTGGTCTTGAGTCTGGATGCCCCTTCGGAAGACGAGCTGCGATCAGACTGGTTGCTTGAAGCACGACGGCGTGCGGAAGAGCTCGATAGCGGCTCGATTCAGGCAGTGCCGGGTGACGAGGTGATGAAGAAGGCCAGAGCCCTGATTCGATGAAGTATTTTTCCACCCGGCAGCGGAAGCCGAATTTCTGGAGTCAGTGGGGTATTACGAATCGAAGGTTCCTGGATTGGGTGGGACATTGATCAACGAGTTTCAGGCCTTGGCCGTATTGATTGACGAGTCACCCTGTGCCTGGCGCGTTGAACCTGAGCCAGATATTCACAGCGTCCCCCTTCACCGTTTTTCGCTATCGATCATCTACCGGCCAAAACCTGATGGTTTCCAGGTTCTGGCCGTTGCCCATCACCGCCGCCGTCCGCAGTACTGGCTTGGCAGGCTTTGATTCCGGGCTTTCCAGATATCCCCCATGCGACTGCATGGGAGTCGCCTTGTGACATGGGTAATGCCGGGCATCGGAACTCCTGAGCGTTGAACCGCGATTTCAATCAGTGGCCAGTGGGCTCAAGGTAATAGGCATCCCACAGTTTGTTGCGGAATTTGTTGGTTGGATCGACGCGCTTTTTCAGCGCGAAGAACGCCTCGGCGCGAGGGTAGGCGGCGAGGAACTGCTCACGGCTGGCGTGGATTTGATACGGCAGGTAGTAGCTGCCCTGGTGGGCGATGGCCAGGTCGATCAGTTGCCGCGTCCAGTCGGCTACGGCGTCGCGCTCGCTGGGCGAGACGCCCTGGCGGTAGTAGATCACCAGCGCGAAGGTGTCTTCGCGGGCCCAGGCCAGCAGCGTGCCCGGGTCGGCCTTGGCATGGCGGATGGAGATATTGGCGACCTTGACCCTGTGCGCTTTGAGTACATCTTTCATCCCTGCGACAAAGCGCTCCAGCTGGGCTTCGGGGACGAAATACTCCTGCAGCACATAGCTGTAGTCGGGGCCGGAAATGGGCTGTAGCTCGCGCACATCCAGGCTGGCTTCGTGGTTGCGCCACTGCACTTGCGGGCGCTTGAGCAGCAGCGGGTCGACGAGGCTTTCGCGCATTTTCGCGCCGCCATTGCTGCTGGCAACTGCCAGCGCGGCGCGCATGGCTTTGTAGTCGCGGTCCAGCGGTACCAGGCGCTGCGTGACTGTCAGCGGTGCATCTGTGCGAAGGTAGGACACGGCACGAACGCTGTCGTAATCGTCGGTATAGAGAATGCCGTTGTGCATCACCATGTCCGGGTTGTCGACGACCTGGCTGGCGAAGAATTGCGCATATTCGCTGAGCGGCATGAGCTGCGTCTGACGCACCAGCTTGCTGTTCTCCGCCAGCGGCAAGGTCGCTTCGACGATGACGCCGAGCCCGCCATAACCGCCGATGGCGCCATAGAACAGTTCACTGTTGTGCGTGGGGCTTGCCTCCACCACCTGACCGTCGGCCAACACCAGACGCAACGAGCGAACGCCAAGCACCAGCGGCCCCTGGCCGACATAACGGCCATGGGCGTTGACGCTGAGTGCACCGCCGACGGTGAAGTTGGCGTAGGACTGCATGATCTGCGGCGACAGACCATGTGGGTCGATGTACTCCAGTATTTCGCGCCAGGTGATGCCGGCTTGCACGCGGATTTCCCTGCGCTCTGCGGAAAACGCCAACACCTTGTTGAACTGGCGCATGTCCAGTTGCAGGGCCTGCTCGGTGGCGGTCTGCCCGCCTATGCTGTAGCGCCCGCCGCCAATAGCGATGGGGCCGGAATGGTCGCGAACGGCCTCGACGATCTGCTCCAGTTCGGTAGGCGCCAGCACCTGCGCCACTTCGATGGGGTTCATGCCGGTGACGTCGTTGACGGTCTCGACGGCCTGCGCGGCCTGGCACAGAAGCAGGGTAAGGAGGAGGGCGATGCGCATGGAGCTTCCTTGTTCGCAGCGGAGAACGAATTGCTTGGGTGATAGTGCGTCGTCGCGTGTTCAGGTGGCAATCGGCAGTGGCCACTTCTGTGCTTCAGTACGGGTGACTGATGCTCTTTTTATTCGTGTGTTTCCTTGCTTCATCGTCGTTGCGCAGTGCCGACCGGCTGCTGCCCGCTGATCCGGCCAACTCAACAGCGAGCTATGCGTCAGTTGCGGGTGTTCGCGCGAGGAAGTTCGTAACTGGCGGGGCATGAAACGGCCCGAGAAGATGGACAGCGTGCAGAAAGCGGCGGCACGGGTGAAGGTGATAAAGAAATACTTCTAGGTATCAAATGAAAAGAATTATCATGCGCGCCCGTTAATCAATCGCCACTGTCTGGATGCGTGCTGAGATGTTTTCCCTTTCGCGACTAACCCCCGTTTCGCTGGGCTTTTCCCTTCTACTGACAGCCGGCTTCGCCTGCGCCGCCCCGGCTACCCTGCCTGAGACTGTGGTCTATGGCGATGTCGACGAGGAGGCCGATAACCCGCGCGTCAAGGAAGTCAGTACCGCCACCCGCACTGCCACGCCGGTGCGCTACGTGCCCCAGGCCATCGACGCACTGAAGACGAGCAATGTGCTGAACTATGGCACCAATGATCTGGGCAAGGCGCTCAGCGGCCTGCCCAACGTCAGCAGCGGGGCGGATACCCGTTTCGACAGCCTGCGCATCCGCGGCTTCGATGCCAGCAACGACTTCTACCTGGACGGCGTACGTGACGACAGCCAGTACGTGCGCGACCTGCACAACATCGAGCGCATCGAGGTGCTCAAGGGGCCGGCAGCCGTGCTCTACGGGCGTGGCAGCCAGGGCGGTATCGTCAACCGCATCAGCAAGGCGCCCGAAGCCGGGCGCCGCTCCACGCTCGAGGCACAAGGCGGTAGCGAAGACCTGCGCAGCCTGTATGCCGACCTCAGCGCCGACCCCACGGACACCATCAGCCTGCGCCTGAACATGGGCAATGAGGACAGCAACAGCTTCCGTGACGGCGTCTCCAGCCATCGCCAACTGTTCGCGCCGTCCATGAGCTGGCAACTGACGCCTGAGCTGAACTGGCTGGTGCAATACGAATACAGCCGCTTCGACCGCACCCCGGATCGCGGTATTCCCGGCGTCGGCGGGCGCCCGGCGGACGTCAAGCGCGGCACCACCTATGGCGATGATCGCGATTACATCGATGACACCACGCAATCACTGCGCTCCAGGCTCACCTACGAACTGAATGACAACTGGCAGCTGCGTCATACCGCCAGCCTGTTCAAGCTCGACAGCGACTTCGACAACACCTACCTGACCGGCTTCAACGCCGCTACCCAGCGCGTGACCCGGCAGCGTTGGCAGCAGGATCTGCGCACCCGCAACCTGTTCAACAACCTCGAGGCCGAAGGCACCGTCGACACCTTTGGCTTCGAGCATCGCCTGCTGACCGGTGTGGAAATCGGCAGCCAGCGTCGTGACCCGAAGCTCTACAGCGCGCTCGCCGTCAACCAGGGCGGCCAAGCCGTACCCGCGCTCGATCTGTACAACCCGGATCGCAGCCAGAGTCACCGGGGCGCCATGACCCTTTCCAGCAACAACCACACCGAAGTCGAAAGCCGTGGCATCTACGTGCAGGATCAACTGCGCATCAATGACCAATGGCAACTGCTGGCCGGTCTGCGTTACGACGAGTTCGAGGTGGCCACCACCAACAAGCTGCGCAACCTCAAGGAAGATCGCAACAGCTACGGCCTCAGCCCGCGCGCCGGTATCGTCTGGACGCCCCTGCAGCATCACTCCTTCTACGCCTCCTGGAGCAAGACCTTCTCCCCGGTCGGCGGTGGTTTGATCGGCATTACCCCTGGCGCCTCGGGCAATGGCAACGAACTCGAGCCCGAGCAGACCCGGCAGAAGGAAGTCGGCATCAAGAGCGACTGGCTGGACGAGCGCCTGAGCACCACCCTGGCGGTATACGAGCTGGAACTCTACAACCGCCGCACCAGCGACCCGAACGACCCGACCCTGACCATCCTCACCGGCCTGCAGCGCTCGCGCGGTATCGAACTGACTGCTACCGGCCGACTGGTCGGCAACTGGTACCTGCGCGGCGGCATCGGCCTGCAGGACGCCAGCATCGTCAAGGACAACAACGGCCTGGAAGGCAACCGCGTCAGCAACGTTGCCAAGCGCAATGGCAGCTTGTTCATCACCTGGAAGCCCGAGCTGGGCTGGTACGCCGAAACCGGCGTGACCCTGGTCGGCCAGCGCTTTGCCGACAACCAGAACACCACCGTACTGCCTGGCTATAGCGCCTGGGACGCCCTGGCCGGCTACCGCCACAAGGACTGGGACATCCGCGCGGCGCTGAACAACATCACCGACCGCACCTACTACAGCTCCGCCACCAGCGCCGGGCAGATCCAGCTTGGCGAGCCGCGTAACCTGGTGGTCAGCGCCAGCTACTCGTTCTGAGCGGGCGAGAGCCCCTGTCGGAATGCTCTATCAGCGCTGGCGGACGTTCAACGTCGATATCGAGCAACCCCTGGCCCGTGCAGTGCGCGGGCCGACCCTCGTCGCGTTCGACCCAGACGGCCGCGAACTGTGCGTGTGCATGCGCGATGTCGGCTGACCGCCGCAGGTGATGGCGCTCGGCGTTTCGTGAAGCCCCCGCGCCTGGCGTGGGGCATCGCCTCAATGCAGCGCGCGTGAAGGCAGGCGCTCGTCGACCAACTGCTGAGCCTGAAGGGCGAGCGTGTCGAGGTGCGCGTCACGCTGTTTTTCCGCCTGTTGCATGGCGCGCTGGCCGTGCTGCTTGAGCAGGTAGGCGTGAATCTGCCTGACCTCCGTGGAGGCAAACACCGGCGCCAGGTCGGCGACCGCGACCATGCCGCTGGAGCGGTAGTCGCGGCTGCTCATCACCACCAACGCACCTTGAGCGGCCAGCACCTGCAAGCCCAGGGCCTCGAACAGAGGCACCTTGTCTGCCACGCAGGCCAGCTCCAGGTGCGGGCGTCGCTCCAGCACGCGTTGCAGCAGCGCCCGACCGATACCCTTAGTGCGCTGCTCGCTGTGCACCGCCAGATAGGCGAGGGTGCAGGCGGCAGCATCGTCCGGGCTTGGTAGGTACAGGGCAAACCCCAGCACACGGGCTGGGTCTTCATCGTCCAGCGCCAGTAGCAACTGCACGGGGCCTTCGGCCTCGCCGTTCATGGTCTGCAGGTGCAGATGCAGCTCATAGCCGATCACGTACTGGTACAGCTGATACAGCGGATTGCTCGGCAGCAACGGTACCGCGCTGACATCGGCGAAGTAGTCCACCACCATCTGCTGCACCTGGCTTTTCAGGGACTCTGGCGGCGGGCTGCTGAGGTGGGAAAGGGTGAACATCGGTATATGGTGTCCGCTGGAGAATGCGTGGGCCGTGGATTGTAACCCGCGGGCGGCCTTGCTCGGGCGCCACGATCGCTCCCACGCATGGCGTGGGGGCGGTGATGCCCTGCGTCGCGGATGCCATTGTTCAACCTCGAGCCATCTGTTTCCTCTGGCCGTTGAGCGCCTCGGGTAACATGGCGGCGCAGCGAACTCAGACCCAGAAGAACCTTATGCCATCGCCGAAACGAAAATACTCAGGTATCGAGCGCGAGCTGATCCGTAGCCTGACCCTTGCCTGCGAAACGGCAAAAAGCGAAATCGTCGGCTTCCAGTGGCTGACCCATGAGGTGGACTATGAGCACTTTCCGCAGAGCCTCGTGGTGACCTGGATGTTCGACAGCGAAGCGAACAGGGCGCGCGCACTCGCCAGCCCGGACAAAGCGAGAATGTTGGAGTTGACGCAGGCCGCTTTCGATGAAGTGGGCATCAGCGTTTCCAGCATCGCTGAACACGTGGCGTTTTCGGTCGAGCAGCCGGCGAGGGGCAAGCGTGGCCAAGGACATTGAGAACCCCTGCGTATCGCTGTGTCAGCTCAACAGTGAGTTGTGCGTCAGTTGCGGGCGCACGCGTGAGGAAATCCGCAAGTGGCGGGGCATGAAGCGGCCCGAGAAGATGGCCACCGTGCAGAAGGCCGCGGCGCGGATGAAGGCGATTGCCAAGAGGAAAGGCAAAGGCTAGCGAGTAATCGGCGACTACAACGCAGGCTGGAAGACGATCTTTTCGACGCGCTACTCAACGATACGCAGGTGGTAAGTGCGCTCGGCGCGCAGCCCCACGCACTGCGTTCCATAGGTTCCCACCGACATGTGAACCTGATGAAGGCCCGCCTGGCTCGGGATTCCCGCTATCAGTGCCTGCGCCTCACGATCCTGATGCTCGATCCGCAGGCCTGCCGGCAGCGGCGTCTTGTCGCTGATATAGAAACCATGCACGGGCGTTGAAGCCTTGCTGATCTCGATGCGCTGTCTGTAAGGCATACCCACCTGGCCGTCCGGCAGGTGCTCGGGCAGGAGTAGAGGCTCCATCCTGGCGGCGCAGCCGACGAGGGTACTTCCGAGCAGCAAGGTCTCGCAGCCGGTGAGCAGAACGCAAAGCAAGACGCTCGATAGTGTTCTAAGCAGCATGGATATCCATCACACCACCCGCATCTATCAGTGGGCCTGTTCGCTGAAGAGGTAGTCCACAGCCACAAGGCGATCCAGCGAGTTGCCGTAATGAAAGGTGAATGGTCGTCCGGCAGCGATGACTCGCTCCAGGCAGACCGACTCGAACTGGCCAAGGTCGGTGGTGGTCGCACCGCCGCTATGTACGACATCACCCAGCTCACCGAAGAAGAACACCAGCTCATCGGCTTGCTTGTTACGGGCATTGGGGCTGGTGATCAGCTTGTATGTGTAGTGGCCATCAGCGACTGCCTGATCGAGATCGCTCTTTCCGATAGTCATGGACGAAGGCAGGCGGAAGCTCTGCAGCCCCAGAAGCTGATTGAGCATGCTGGTGCTGCTGCTCTCGCCGGGGAGATTTAGCTGGTAATCGATGTGCGGCAGGGGGCTTTCCAGCCCCAGCGTGACCTGGCAGCGCACCTGGCTGGACTCGTACAGGCGAATGCCTGGCTTTTCCTGCTCCTGGTAGGTCAGGCGTGGCGTATCGAAGGAGCTGATGCGGCTGGTGAATATCGGGCGCATCTTGTTGGCCTTCTCCTGCAGCATTCGCGCGGCGTCGGAGAGTGGATCACCCTCGGCCTGCTCTGGCTCCTGCTGCTTGATGTGCAGCCGCACTTGCTGCGCCTCGGTGCGGGCTTTGAGTAGATCGTTGAAATAGGTGGTCAGGCTGGCTTGCTGTTGCTGGCCCAGGGCATCCTCCGGGAAGGAGACGGCTACCACCTTGCCGCTGTCGCGCGTGCTGAGCGTCGCCTGGCTGCTGTCGATGCCTGCGTTTTTCAGGCCACCGAGGATCGCGTGCTCGTATGCGGCGTCAATTCCCCAGCCACTGGTAACGGGCTGCTCGAAATGCAGGACCAGGCGTTCTTCCTTGCAGGCGCCAAGTAATGCCAGTGAGCCGAGCAGCATGATGCGACGAACGTTCATCGGACCTCTCCTTAGGTCTGAAAATGGGCTGCGCATGATACCGCTCGTCTCACGCAGGGAAAGGGAACCGCTCCACGACTGTGGCATGGCCGCGCGAAGCGTGGAGAGGATCGAAAGCACTAGAGGAGGGTGATCAAGAAAATGGACCTTTCTCCTTTGCCGGGTAACTCACTCACCATAATCCCCCTCGGCCTGCTCCGGCACTCCACACCAATCTGCTGCATAAATGTCGGCTGCCACAGCCCGATGGAAGCTCGAATAGGGCCAATCCACCAGCCGTTCCACATGGCCGTGTTTGAGCGGGTTGTAGTGGATGTAATCGAAGTGGCGCTGGTAATCGCATTCGTCCCGAATCAGGTGCTCCCAATAGCGCCTTTGCCAGATACCACGCTCACGCCTGTTCTGCTGGTTGGCGCTCAGCACTTCGGTAGCGGGCAGGCGTTTGCTGAAAGCGAACTTGATGACCTTCCAGCGCAGGGCAAAATCTGCGTCGTCAGGCGGTAGAGTCCACAGGCAATGCATGTGCTCGGGCAGCACCACCCAGGCATCGATATGGAAGGGATGACGGGCTTTGGTTGCGCGTACCGTCTCGCGCAGCAAGTCGATTTCGCGGATCAGCAGATCGCTTGTGCGATCGCGTAGGTTGACGGTGAAGAAGTAGGTGGCGCCAGGAGCGCGGGCACGTCGGTAATTGGGCATGGCGGCTCGTCCTTGAGCGATGGCTGTATCTGAACCATGGTGGACAAGCTTCGCGTTGTCCACCCTACGCGGTGGGTAAGTCTGCGTAGGGTGGATGACGCTCTTTCATCCACCATCAGCGGTTGTCCGGGTTACTCGCTGAGTCGTGCGATCACATCGTCTGATGACATGACCTCAGCATATTCGGCGCCCAGTATGGCCAGGGTTAGCTCGTATACGGTCGAGGCTTCCCAGCGGGTTCCACCTGGCCCTGTTACTGGTACGGCGGTTGTGGCATCTGACGGGAGGATGATGCTGTAGCCGAGCGCTTTGCCTGCGCGGATGGTGGCATCCATGCTGTTATGGATCACAACGCCCGTCAGCACGATGCGATTTGCGTTCATTTCCTTCAGCGCGGCATCCAGTTGGGTGCCTATGAACGCGCAGTTTTCATTCTTGATGATGACGGCTTCTCCCTCTATCGGCGCGACTTCCTGTTTGATGCCATTCCAGGGGCCGTGAATGTAATAGCTGGAGGTGGGCGTCTTTTCATCGTGCTTTACGTGGAGTACAGGCCAGCCGTTTGATCGCCAGAATTGCAGAAGACGTTGGATGACGGCCAGGTAATCGGGATGACTTTTGTCATTCCAGACGGGCTGATCGATGGCGTCCTGAACGTCGAGGATGATCAAGGGGATTGGGCTGGGCATGTCCGGCATTTGGTGTCGTCTCCTTACGATAATGGCGCAGTGTGCTGCAGTGTTTTTCTATCAACAACCATGTCAGCTCGATAGCTTCAGCGTTGCCGGCAGGCGTAGGGTGGATGACGCTTTTTTCATCCACCATTGCGGTGGTAGCCGGGTTACTTCCCTTCGGCGTGAACTCGCCGCTTCCATGTTGTTGCCGATACCGGTTCCGCCCTTACGGCGGGTCACTTCTGGCAAACGCCCCAGAAGTAACCAAGAGGGCTTGCCCCTACCATCCGGCCCGACTTCGTCGGGTTCCCTCGCTCCATCATTGTTCCAGGGGCCCGCCGCGAAGGGCCATCCCTGGCCCATCGCGGCTCTCGCGGCATCCATGCCGCTCAACCCCTTACACAACGATTCCACTCGGCCTCCTGACGGGGCGTTTGGCGTCGCCTGCGAGATTGATGCTCTTGCCTGCCTTTGCCTTTGCCTTTGCTTTTGCTCCGCCGCCCACAAAACGTTCAAACGCCGCGATCCCCGAATCCCGGGCGCGCTTTCTCTTTGGTTACTTTCTCTTTCGCGCGAGCAAAGAGAAAGTGACTCGCCGTAAGGGCGAAACCAGTAGAGGAGGGTGACGGAGAAAATTAATCTCTCACCTTTTTGTCTCGGTGGTTGGCATGTGCTGCTCTTGTAGTTCTACTTTAGATATTTCAGATAGTTCGGATGCTTTAGATATATATGGGTAGCCGTATATCTCAAGATAGGCATCCATGAATTCTTTGCTGGTTCGGAAGTCTTTGAATAAAGGCCAAGTATGGTAAGCCTCTTCATTTATGAGCTCACCTCGTTTACCAAGGCGTATCATAAAATTTTTTGCTGCGTTTTTGTCGTTGTTTATTACTGCGTGAGCTATTCTGAAGTCGTATATGGATGAGGGCCAGTCTATTTTATTGACTACATTCTTTGCTGCGTCGGTTTGGTTGATTTGATTTAGGGCTATCGCGTAATTAATAGAGTTGATTTTACTTATTTGATCGCTGGAGTGTTTGGGAAGGCCTATTGCGAATTTGCTGAGTTTTATAGCTTCATCCCATTTTTCCATTTCTAGAAAGTCGTATATTAACCTATGTAGGTGATTGTCGGCGTCCTCTATTTCATCCGGCAAGAGCCTCCTCCAGAGGGTTTGTCCGAGCATTGTTATGACTTCAATTATCGTCCATGTTGTTGGTATAAATATGTTGGGGCCGAGCTCTACCTTTTCTCCAAGGACGGGTGTTTTTTTATGTTTGTATTCTATTGCTTGGCAGGCTTTTATATATTGCTCGCTTATGATGCCATCGCAGTGTACCAAAAGGTTCCTTTTTTGTGCGGCCTCAACAAAATTTGGCCAGCTCTTAAATTTGGTGAGGCTGACTCCAAATCTATTCTCTAAATCTTTAAATTGCTCTGAGTAGCTTTTTCTTTTTAGTGTTTCAATCTCTTTTTCGAGGGCAAGTTTTTTTACTTCGTCTATTGAGTTTGCGTCAATTAGCTCGGAGAGCTTGAATTCTCTCTGTATATTCTTGTAGAGATCATTTTTTCTGTTGAATAGCTCTGTTATTAAGTCTCCGGTGAACTTGTCGAAGATGCTGAATAGATTTATGTAAAGGCTTTTTTCAAGCGTCTCTGCTAGGTCGGAGGTGCTTAATCTATTGGCCTCCATAACGGCTTTGGATATTAGACTGGCTGCTTGTACTTCTTCTTGCTGGGTCTTGGCTAACTCAATTATGTTGTCGATTTCGTTGAAAAGCTTGTCGAGTTCGTCCGCTTTTCTATTATGATACTCCCAAGCTGCTGGTATAAACTGTTCTGCGCATTGTTGTATATCTAACACTTTGTGTACGCCATGATTAATGGCGACTGCTATCGGATGCTCTTCAGTATTGCTATTAATATCTTCAGGAGTTTCATCTGTGATGTTAATGGTTGCATCTGTCATGATGAGCCTTAAATATAAAAAAGCCCCGCACTAGGCGGGGCTTTTTATTTAGCTTCAACCCCAACATCCTTGGCAGGTGTAGGGTGAATCTACCGTGATTTCAATGAGCCATCAATCCCAGCTCAACGCCCCACCAGTCTGATACTCGATCACACGAGTCTCGAAGAAGTTCTTCTCCTTCTTCAGGTCCATGATCTCGCTCATCCACGGGAAGGGGTTGGTGGTGCCCGGGTACTCTTCCTTCAGGCCGATCTGGGTCAGGCGGCGGTTGGCGATGAATTTGAGGTAGTCCTCCATCATCGCGGCGTTCATGCCCAGTACGCCGCGCGGCATGGTGTCACGTGCGTATTCGATCTCCAGCTGGGTGCCCTGCAGGATCATCTGGGTCGCTTCGTCCTTCATCTGGGCATCCCACAGGTGCGGGTTCTCGATCTTGATCTGGTTGATCACGTCGATGCCGAAGTTCAGGTGCATGGACTCGTCACGCAGGATGTACTGGAACTGCTCGGCAGTGCCGGTCATCTTGTTGCGGCGGCCCATGGAGAGGATCTGGGTGAAGCCGCAGTAGAAGAAGATGCCTTCCAGTACGCAGTAGTAGGCGATCAGGTTGCGCAGGAACTGGCGGTCGGTTTCCGGGGTGCCGGTTTCGAACTTGGGATCGGAGATCGAGCGGGTGTACTTCAGGCCCCAGGAGGCTTTCTTCGCGACGCTCGGGATCTCGTGGTACATGTTGAAGATCTCGCCTTCATCCATGCCCAGCGATTCGATGCAGTACTGGTAAGCGTGGGTGTGGATCGCTTCCTCGAAGGCCTGGCGCAGGATGTACTGGCGGCACTCGGGGTTGGTGATCAGGCGGTACACGGCCAGGACCAGGTTGTTGGCAACCAGGCTGTCGGCGGTGGAGAAGAAGCCGAGGTTGCGCATGACGATGCGGCGCTCGTCTTCGGAGAGACCGTCGGTGCTCTTCCACAGCGCGATGTCGGCGTTCATGTTCACTTCCTGCGGCATCCAGTGGTTGGCGCAACCATCCAGATACTTCTGCCAGGCCCAGTCGTACTTGAAGGGTACGAGCTGGTTGAGGTCGGCGCGGGCGTTGATCATCTGCTTGTCGCCGACCTGTACGCGTGCGGAGGCGCCTTCGAGGTCGTCCAGGCCTTCCTGGATGTCGAGGTCGTTCAGGGCTTTCTTGGCGCGGGCCACGGCCTCGGAGTCGTTGGCGGCGACGGCGCGGGCCTGCTCGACCGAGCCGGCAGCTTCGCTGTCGAGCTTGTCGAAGTTGTTGCCGGCGCTCTGTGCGTTGGCGTTGCTTGCGGCGGCTGCTTCTGCGCCGTCTTCCTTGTCGAATTCATCCCAGCTCAGCATGGCTTGGCTCCTGCGTGAGGGCCGGCGAATAAACCGGCCTGTATGGATATACAGATAATTTGAATTATGTTCCGTTGCGTGATGCGCGCAAGGGTAAAACGGGTACCACTGGTCAGCAGGCGCTGGATTGCTGGCTGACCGTTGCCCCTCGACCCGGAGGAGGAGGGGCGGGAATTTGGTGAGGAGGGGTGGCTCGTGTTTGTCCGTGAGGTTCGCGGCTGAAGCCGCTCCTACGGAAGAGCTTTGCCCTCTCCCTAGTTCGATCAGTGTGTTGCTCTAGCTTTTTATCCAACCTTCAAGCGTGTAGCTGAGCGAGTGAGCGCTAGGCGCCTGGTAGGTCGGAGCCCCTGAGCGTACGCATGTACGTGATGGGGGCCGGCCTACCAGGCAACGACGCGGGCGCCGCTCAGATGCGCGCGCTTATTGGCACGCCTCGCAGTCGGGTTCGTCGATGGCGCACGCTTTCGGTACTGGTGCCGGGGCCGGAGCAGCCTGCTGGGCAGGCGCCTGGGCCTTGGCCGAGAAACCATCGTCACCACCAGCGGACACTGCGTTGAGCTTGCCGGTGTTGATGGTGGACTTCTCGGTGCTGGTGGCGGCCAGGGCACGGAGGTAGTAGGTGGTTTTCAGACCACGGAACCAGGCCATGCGGTAGGTCACGTCCAGCTTCTTGCCCGAGGCGCCGGCGATGTACAGGTTCAGCGACTGAGCCTGGTCGATCCACTTCTGGCGACGGCTGGCAGCGTCGACGATCCACTTGGTTTCCACTTCGAAGGCGGTGGCGTACAGGTCTTTCAGGTCCTGCGGGATGCGCTCGATCTGCTGCACGGAGCCGTCGTAGTACTTCAGGTCGTTGACCATGACCGAGTCCCACAGGCCGCGGTTTTTCAGGTCGCGCACCAGGTAGGGGTTGATCACGGTGAATTCGCCGGAGAGGTTCGATTTCACGTACAGGTTCTGGTAGGTCGGCTCGATGGACTGCGACACGCCAATGATGTTGGAGATGGTCGCGGTCGGCGCGATGGCCATGATGTTCGAGTTACGAATACCTTTCTTCACGCGCTCGCGGATCGGCGCCCAGTCCAGCGACTCGGAGAGGTCGACGTCGATGTACTTCTGGCCACGGGACTCGATCAGAATCTGCTGCGAGTCCAGCGGCAGGATGCCCTTGCTCCACAGCGAACCTTCGAAGGTGCTGTAGGCGCCGCGCTCTTCGGCCAGGTCACAGGAGGCCTGGATGGCGTAGTAGCTGATGGCTTCCATCGACTTGTCGGCGAACTCGACGGCAGCGTCGGAGCCGTAGGCGATGTGCTGCAGGTACAGGGCGTCCTGGAAGCCCATCAGGCCGAGGCCGACCGGACGGTGCTTGAAGTTGGAGTTACGTGCCTGGTCGACGCTGTAGTAGTTGATGTCGATGACGTTATCGAGCATGCGCACAGCGGTCTTCACGGTGCGGCCGAGTTTCTCGATGTCCAGCTTGCCGTCGACGATGTGGTTGACCAGGTTGACCGAGCCCAGGTTGCAGACGGCGATCTCGTCCTTGTTGGTGTTCAGGGTGATCTCGGTGCACAGGTTGGAGCTGTGCACGACGCCCACGTGCTGCTGCGGGCTGCGCAGGTTGCACGGGTCCTTGAAGGTCAGCCACGGGTGGCCGGTCTCGAACAGCATCGAGAGCATCTTGCGCCACAGGTCCTTGGCCTGGATGGTCTTGTACAGCTTGATCTTGCCGTACTCGATCAGGGCTTCGTAGTACTCGTAGCGCTCTTCGAAGGCCTTGCCGGTCAGGTCGTGCAGGTCCGGCACTTCGGACGGGCTGAACAGGGTCCACTTGCCGTCTTCGAAGACGCGCTTCATGAACAGGTCCGGAATCCAGTTGGCGGTGTTCATGTCGTGGGTACGACGACGGTCGTCACCGGTGTTCTTGCGCAGCTCGAGGAATTCCTCGATGTCCATGTGCCAGGTTTCCAGGTAGGCGCAGACCGCGCCCTTGCGCTTGCCGCCCTGGTTGACCGCGACGGCGGTGTCGTTGACCACTTTGAGGAACGGCACGACGCCCTGGGATTTGCCGTTGGTGCCCTTGATGTAGGAGCCCAGCGCGCGCACCGGGGTCCAGTCGTTGCCCAGGCCGCCGGCGAATTTGGACAGCATGGCGTTGTCGTGGATGGCGCCGTAGATGCCCGACAGGTCGTCCGGCACGGTGGTCAGGTAGCAGGAGGACAGCTGCGGACGCAGGGTACCGGCGTTGAACAGGGTCGGGGTCGACGCCATGTAGTCGAACGAGGACAGCAGGTTGTAGAACTCGATGGCGCGGTCTTCGCGGTTCTTCGGCTCTTCGATGGCCAGGCCCATGGCCACGCGCATGAAGAACACCTGCGGCAGTTCGAAGCGGATGCCGTCCTTGTGGATGAAGTAGCGGTCGTACAGGGTCTGCAGGCCCAGGTAGGTGAACTGCTGGTCACGCTCGTGGTTCAGCGCCTTGCCCAGCTTCTCCAGGTCGTACTCTTTGAGTTTCGGGTCGAGCAGCTCGAATTGCGAGCCGGCTTCGACGTAGGCCGGCAGGGCCTTGGCGTACAGCTCGGCCATCTCGTGGTGAGTGGCGCTGGCGGTGATGTTGAGGAAGCTCAGAGCCTCGGCGCGGATGTTGTCCATCAGCAGGCGGGCGGTGACGTAGCTGTAGTTCGGCTCACGCTCGACCAGGGTACGGGCGGTCATCACCAGGGCGGTATTGACGTCCTTCTCGGCTACGCCGTCGTACAGGTTCTTCAGGGTTTCGCGCTCGATCAGCGAACCATCGACCTCGGCCAGGCCTTCGCAGGCCTCCGTGATGATGGTTTGCAGGCGGCCCATGTCCAGCGGCTGCAGTTCGCCGCCAGCGGTGGTGATGCGGATGCTCGGGTGCGGCTGGGCGATGTCGCTGCCGGCATTGGCGCTCTTGCGCTTGTTGGCCTGGGCTTCGCGGTAGATCACGTAGTCGCGGGCAACTTTCTGCTCGCCGGCACGCATCAGGGCCAGTTCGACCTGGTCCTGGATTTCTTCGATGTGGATGGTGCCGCCGGACGGCATGCGGCGCTTGAAGGTGGCGGTGACCTGCTCGGTCAGGCGCGCGACGGTATCGTGGATACGCGACGAAGCGGCGGCGGTGCCGCCTTCTACTGCGAGGAAGGCCTTGGTGATGGCGACGGTGATCTTGTCATCGGTGTAGGGGACGACAGTGCCGTTGCGCTTGATCACTCGCAGTTGGCCGGGGGCGGTGGCTGCCAGATCCTGGGAGGATTCAGCGGCCTGCGGCGCCACGGCCTGCGGGTTCTCGCGAGTAGTGTCGGTATGCATGGAGATCTCCGTGTTCTGTAATTTTTGGTTGGACGTCACGATTAGAAACCGTGCCTTGTCCGCCGTTCATTCCATTAACAACTGAGCCGCACGCGGCAGCGGGGCCGGGTACGGGGTGTTGCAAGAGCGGGCAGGGTGGGCACGACTTCAATTGCCGTCCTGGCGCATAAGTCACAGCGGGGCATTACCACACCCCGCCTACTACATATAGTGGTCGACTGGCGGATAAGACCGCTGTCTGACCGGCTCACGCGCAGCGTCAAGCGTTGCGGCGTGGCTGTAACCCAGGCCAGGCCTGGGTTAGGGCAAAACGGTTGGCCGGAACATCTGGAAAACCCTGTGAAAAGGGCTTGCGCGATTCGTTCTTTTTGTGTCCGGTTTTCTGCGGTAACCCAATATCTGGTGGGTACTGCGCGATGGGGATACAAGATAGTGCGCTGTTGGAGGCATTGCAAGGCGCTAGGAAAAGAACAACCTGTGGATAAGGTGTGAGTGCCTTGTGGGTGTCAGCGGCGTAGCCCGCGTGTTCTCTGGCTCTGGCTGCTGATGACCGTTCGTCGCCCTTGAAGGAAGGATTTCAACGCATTGGCGAAGCTGTTCGGCGACGCACAGACTACCACTATATATAGTGCTTTTGGCATGTGCTGTGCTTAACGCCGTGGCCGGGGCGAGGTGCTGGTTTGCCGCTCGCGCCGAGATGCGCACAGCCCCTAGAATGCCCGCTGTGTTTGCGGCGCTTGTCGGTATGCAAAGGGGATAGGGTGTGGAACAAGAAGGGTGGCAGATTCTGATCGTCGAGGATGACCAGCGCCTGGCGCAGTTGACCCGCGAGTATCTGGAGGGCAATGGCCTGCGTGTGTCCATCGAGGCGGACGGTGCCCTTGCCGCCGCGCGGATTCTCACCGAGCAGCCGGACCTGGTGATTCTCGACCTGATGCTGCCGGGTGAGGATGGCCTGAGCATCTGCCGCAAGGTGCGCAGCGGCTACAAGGGGCCGATCCTCATGCTCACCGCGCGCACTGACGATATGGATCAGGTGCTGGGCCTGGAGATGGGCGCCGATGACTACGTGTGCAAACCCGTGCGCCCGCGTGTGCTGCTGGCGCGCATTCGCGCGCTGCTGCGCCGTCGCGAGGGTAGCGAGAGCGAGCGCGACGAGGGCCAGCCGCGGCGTCTGCAGTTCGGCGCGCTGGCCATCGACAACGCCATGCGCGAGGCCTGGCTGGGCGAGCAGGGCATCGAGCTGACCAGTGCCGAGTTCGATCTGCTCTGGCTGCTGGCGGCCAACGCCGGGCGCATCCTGTCGCGCGAGGAGATCTTCAATTCCCTGCGCGGTATCGAGTACGACGGTCAGGACCGTTCCATCGACGTGCGCATTTCGCGCATCCGTCCGAAGATCGGCGATGACCCGATGCATCCACGGATGATCAAGACGGTGCGCAGCAAGGGCTATCTGTTCGTCGCCGAGGCCGCCGAAGCGCTGCCGTTCGGTGATGCGCCGCCGCCCCTGCGCGATTGATCGTGCGGCCATGAACTCGATCTTCCTGCGCATCTACGGCGGCATGCTCGCCGCGCTGGTGCTGGTGGCGCTGCTGGGCGTCGGCACCCTGCACCTGGCCAACGAGGTGCGCGGCGATCAGTATCGCGAAGGGCTGGCGCGCGGCACCTTTCGCCTGATGGCGGACAACCTGTTGCCGATGAACGAGGTGGAGCGCAAGCGCGCCCTGGTGGTGTGGTCGCGCCTGCTCGGTATTCCGCTGGAGCTGCAGGCCTTGAGCGAGGTGGCGCTGGAAAGCAGCGAGCGCAACCGTCTGCAGCGCGGCCATGTGCTGGTGCAGCAGACCGGCCCGCATTCGGCCAAGGTCTACGGTCTGCTCGACGGCAAGCAGCCGCTGCTGCTGACCGGCGAGATCCAGCAGATCAGCGAGCAGTTGGCGCGGGCCACCAACTACCTGCTGATCGACGAACTGATCCGCTACCCGGTGGTGGAGCAGCCGCAGCGCCTGGCCGAATTGAAGGCGGCCAAGCAGTTCGGCTTCGACCTGCAGTTGGTGCGGCTGGAAGACGCCACCATCGACCTCGATCAGCGTCGCCGCATCGACGAGGGCGATACGGTGATGGCGCTGGGCAAGGGCGGCGACTCCATCTATGTGTTCTCCGGCATCGTCGATACGCCCTGGGTGCTGGAGATCGGCCCGCTGTACCAGATGAACCCCTATCCGCCGCAGTTGCTGGTGCTGATCGGTGCGCTGGGGCTGAGCCTGATCGGTTTGATCGTCTATCTGCTGGTACGCTCGCTGGAGCAGCGCCTGCGTGTACTCGAAGGGGCTGCCACGCATATCGCCAGTGGTCGCCTGGATGCGCGCGTGCCGGCTCGCGGCGCGGATTCGGTGGGGCGCCTGGCCAGCAGCTTCAACGCCATGGCCGAGCACCTGCAGACGTCCCTGAGCACCCAGCGCGAGCTGGTACGAGCGGTGTCCCACGAGCTGCGCACGCCGGTGGCGCGGTTGCGTTTCGGCCTGGAGATGATCGCCGACGCGCCGAGTGAGACTGCCCGGCGCAAGTACATGGAGGGCATGGACAGCGATATCCAGGACCTCGACAAGCTGGTCGACGAGATGCTGACCTACGCGCGTCTGGAGCAGGGTTCGCCGGCGTTGAATTTTCAGCAGGTGGAACTCAAGGCGCTGATCGATCAGGTGATCGACGAACTGGCGCCGCTGAGCAACAAGGTGCGTGTGGAGTGTGGGGCGGTACTCAGCGTGCAGGCCGACGGCGCCTGCTGGGTCGAGGCCGAGCCGCGCTACCTGCACCGGGCGCTGCAGAATCTGGTGAGCAATGCCATGCGTTACGCCGAAGGCAAAGTGCTGATCAGCTGCCAGGTCGGCTACAAGCGTTGCCGCATCGATGTCGAGGACGATGGGCCGGGCGTGCCGGAAGAAGCCTGGGAGCGCCTGTTCAGCCCCTTCCTGCGTCTGGATGACAGCCGTACACGGGCCTCCGGCGGGCATGGCCTGGGTTTGTCCATCGTGCGCCGGATCATCTACTGGCACGGCGGCCGCGCGCAGATCGGCCGCAGCGAGAGCCTCGGCGGGGCGCGTTTCAGTCTGGTGTGGCCACGGCGTCAGGGGGAGTAGGGCACGTTTGCGTGTTGGGCCCGGTGCGCATGGCGCACCCTGCCCGCGAAGCGTGGGATATCGCGGCTTTGTAGGGTGCGCCGCGCGCACCGGCTTATCCATGTACGGCGGGGCGCATGGTTACGCCGCCACGGCCACCAGGCTCAGCACCTTGTTATCGAACAGCACGAACTGGCCATCCAGCTCGGCGCCCGTGCGCCAATCGGGGTGCAGGTCGATCAGCAGGCGCAGGCGCGCGCTGTCCTGGTCGATGTCCAGCAGTTCGGCGTCATGGAAATAGAAGCGCGTCAGGGTCAGCGGGTAGAGCGCCTTGAACAGGCTTTCCTTGAGCGAGAAAGTCAGGCTGATGCGCGTGGCGCGGGTCTCTTCATCCAGAGCCTGCAGGTGTTGCAGTTCGGCGGGCGTGAGAATTTCACCCTGCAGGCGTTGGGCGCGCTCGTGGGGTAGCAGGCGTTCAACGTCCATGCCGACGGTGCGCCATCGATCTCGGGCGGCTACCAGCGCGGCAGCCCAGTTGTCGCCGTGGGTGATGGAGCCGACCACGCCACGCGGCCATTGCGGCGCGCGGTCTTCACCTACAGCCGGTACGCTGGCCTGACCGGTCACGCGGCGCAGGGCTTCGCGGGCGCACAGGCGTCCGGCCAGGTATTCGGCCTGACGCTTGGCCACGCCGCGCACCGGGGGGATATCGCAGCGAGCGAAGTCATCCTCTGCGAGCAGGGCCGGGTCGAAGCGCGTGCTGATCAGCTGCGCGCCGGCGAGCGCGTTTGGCAGCGGGTTGTGCGTGTCGAGAGGGCTGCAGCAGGCGGGGTGATGAGCGTTCATGGGCGCGATTGTGCCGCGCGGCGGACCGTGCAGTCATCCGCCGTTTACATTTCTTTGCAGGCAGTTAACAAAGCTAAACGGACGCTGGCCTCGGCTTTTGTCAGACTGCGCTGGCATTCCCCAGGGAATGCAGGTGAGGTTGTAGTCAGTGCGAGGGCACTGACGTTTTCTCCGAGTTCGAGAACGGTAGCCCGATTGGGCTGCCGTTTTTTTTCGTCTCTGATTTGCTGCTGTGGCAAGAGGCCTGGTGAGCAGTCGGTGTCTGAGGTGTCACCAGTTCGTAGGAGCCGGCTTGCCGGCGATAGCTGCGCTGATGTACGGGATCGCCGGCAAGCCGGCTCCTACAGCATCCTTTGTTTGGCGGCGCGGTACACCGAGGATTCGGCGGCATCGTGGTGCACGGCGCACCCTACGCAATGCCGAAATGCGTAGGGTGGATCACGCTTCACCGATCCACCGCTTTGGTGGATGTAAAAAGCGACATCCACCCTACACGACCCTCCCGGCCCTTCGTGTGATCGCCAAGACGTTCGCATTTGCCCTGTGGCTTTCGTGGGGGGATTTGCAGTCAAATGCCTGTGCGGGCAAATCAATCCCCCGCGAGGACCATGGACGATGACCCAACAATCGCAATTCGCCCTGCTCGGCAAGAAGCGCTTTCTGCCGTTTTTCGTGACGCAATTGCTCGGCGCCTTCAATGACAACATCTTCAAGCAGTCGCTGATTCTCGCCATCCTCTTCAAGCTCAACACCGGCGTTGACCGCGATCTGCTGGTCAATCTCTGTGCCTTGCTGTTCATCCTGCCGTTCTTTCTGTTCTCCGCCCTCGGCGGGCAGTTTGGCGAGAAGTTCGCCAAGGACGCGCTGATCCGCAGGATCAAGCTGGCCGAGGTGTTCATCATGCTCACCGGCGCCGCCGGGGTGCTGCTCGACAGTCTGCCGCTGATGCTCGCCGTGCTGTTCGCCATGGGCACCCAGTCGGCGCTGTTCGGCCCGGTGAAGTATTCGATCCTGCCGCAGCACCTCAAGGAGCAGGAGCTGGTGGGCGGTAACGCCCTGGTGGAAATGGGCACGTTTCTGGCGATTCTGGCCGGCACCATCGGCGCCGGCATCATGATGGCCAGCAGCAGTTACGCGCCCATCGTCGCCGGTTCGGTGGTGGGGGTGGCGCTGCTTGGCTATCTGGCCAGCCAGGGTATTCCGCGCGCGGCGGCGGCCATGCCGACGCTGCCGCTGGACTGGAACATCTTCCGTCAGTCCTGGGTGATCATGAAGCTCGGTCTGGGCCAGCGTAAGGCGGTGTCGCGCTCGCTGGTGGGCAACTCCTGGTTCTGGTTTCTCGGCGCGATCTACCTGACGCAGATTCCGGCTTACTCGAAGGAGTGGCTGTACGGCGACGAGAGCGTGGTGACGTTGATTCTCACCGTGTTCTCGCTGGGCATCGGCCTGGGCTCGATGCTCTGTGAACGCATGAGCGGGCACAAGGTGGAGATCGGCCTGGTGCCGTTCGGCTCCATCGGCCTGACCCTGTTCGGCATGCTGCTGTGGTGGTTCTCCGGTGGTTTCCCGCAGGGCGCCACGCCGCATGACTGGCTGGCGCTGCTGGGCTACGGCCAGGCCTGGTGGATTCTCGGCTGCATTCTCGGCATCGGTCTGTTCGGCGGCTTCTACATCGTGCCGCTGTATGCGCTGATCCAGTCGCGTACCGCCGAGCACGAGCGGGCGCGGGTGATTGCGGCCAACAACATCCTCAATGCGTTGTTCATGGTAGCCTCGGCCATCGTCGCGATCCTCTTTCTCAGCGTCGCCGGGCTGTCGATTCCGCAGCTGTTCCTGGCCATCTCGCTGATGAACATCGCGGTCAACAGCTACATCTTCAAGATCGTCCCCGAGTTCAGCATGCGCTTTCTCATCTGGCTGCTGGGGCATTCGATGTACCGGGTCGAGCACAAGGGGCTCGACGCCATCCCCGACGAGGGCGCGGCGGTATTGGTGTGCAACCACGTGTCCTTCGTCGATGCGCTGCTGATCGGTGGCGCAGTGCGCCGGCCGGTGCGCTTCGTCATGTACTACAAGATCTACGACCTGCCGGTGCTCAACTTCATCTTTCGCACCGCCGGCACCGTGCCGATTGCCGGGCGCAGTGAGGATCTGCTGATCTACGACGCCGCGTTCAAGAAGATCGCCGAGTACCTGCGCAATGGCGAGCTGGTGTGCATCTTCCCCGAAGGCAAGCTGACCGCTGATGGTGAGATCGACGAGTTCAGGTCAGGGGTCGAGCGTATTCTCGAGGAGAACCCGGTGCCGGTGATTCCCATGGCGCTGCAAGGCCTGTGGGGCAGCTTCTTCAGTCGCGATCCGCACAAGGGCATCTTCAAGCGCCTGTGGTCGCGGGTGGGCCTGGTGGCCGGTGCGCCGATTGCGCCGGAGCAGGCCAGGCGTGAGGCGTTGCAGGCGCAGGTGGCCGAGTTGCGTGGGGATTGGCGTTGACTTGAATCATGTGGGAGGGGCTTTCGGCTCGGGCATCCTGCTTCGCTCTACCTCCTGCATCCCTGCAGTTGCAGCCGCGATTCGCCGCTAAAGCGCCTCCCACGAAGCTGGATTCCGGCTTTCTCAGTGGCTCAACTTGAGTCCGATCAGCCCGCAGACGATCAGTGCCACGCTGGCCAGGCGCAGCAGCGCCATGGATTCGCCAAACAGGATGATGCCGGCGATCACCGTGCCCACGGCGCCGACGCCGGTCCAGATGGCGTAGGCGGTGCCCAGCGGCAGCTCCTTCATGGCCAGGCCGAGCAGGGCCAGGCTGACCAGCATCGCGCAGACGGTCAGCAGCGTTGGCAGGGGGCGGGTGAAGCCTTCGGTGTACTTCAGGCCGATGGCCCAGCCGACCTCGAACAGGCCGGCGAGCAGCAGAATGATCCAGGACATAGCTAACCTCCAGGGAGCCCTGAAAGGGGCCGTCCCCGGGTGGGTCACCCTGCGCTCAGGGTGCGGAGGTCGTCCTCGCGTGCGCCATTATTGTGCACATCGGCGCGTCCGGGGCAAGGCGCCCCGGATCAATGGAACCTGTTGATTCAGTTGGAGCTTTTCTCTGAATCCTGACTCATCCGACGATAAAGGGTCGCCAGCAACGGGCCGGACAGGTTGTGCCAGACGCTGAACAGTGCGCTGGGCACGGCGGCGAGTGGGCTGAAGTGCGCACTGGCCAGGGCGGCGCCGAGGCCGGAGTTCTGCATGCCGACTTCGATCGACAGCGTCTTGCGTTGCGCCAGCGACATGCCGAACAGGCGCCCGGCCAGGTAACCCAGGCTCAGGCCGATGCCGTTGTGCAGGATCACCACGGCCATGATCAGCAGGCCGGATTCGGCGATCTTGCCCTGGCTGGCCGCGACCACCGCGGCCACGATGGCGACGATGCTCACCACGGAAATCAGCGGCAGCACCTCGACCGCGGTCTTCACGCGCTCGCCGAGCAGGCGCTGGGCGATCAGGCCGAGGGCGATGGGCAGCAGCACCATCTTGAGAATGGAGATGAACATGGCGCTGAAGGACACCGGCAGCCATTCCGAGGCCAGCAGCCAGATCAGCGCCGGGGTGACGAGCGGGGCGAGCAGGGTGGTAACGGCGGTGATCGAGACCGACAGCGCCAGGTCGCCACGGGCGAACCAGGTGATCACGTTGGAGGCGGTCCCGCCCGGGCAGCAGCCCACCAGAATCACGCCCACGGCGATCTCCGCTGGCAGGCCGAACGCCTGGCACAACAGCCAGGCGGTGCAGGGCATGATGATGAACTGCGCGAGCACGCCAAGCAGCACCGCCAGTGGGCGACGGGCGACTTCCTGAAAGTCCGCGCCCTTGAGGGTCAGGCCCATGCCGAACATGATCAGGCCGAGCAGCGGGACGATCCAGGCGGTCAGCGGCAGGAACCAGCTGGGCTGAAAGAAGGCCGTGACGGCGAACAGCAACACCCAGATGGCGAAGGTGTTGCCGATGAAACGGCTGAGGGCGATCAAGGCATGCATAGTGTCGATCCAGACATTTGTTGTTTGGGGGGGCGGCAAGATAGCAGATGTATGCGGAGCGCTGATGTGGAGGGTTGTTCAGTAAGTGATATAGATGAATGGATGAATGAGTGATATCAATATGCTACTATCGTCACATGTTCACTTTCTGAACTGCGCCGCAGTCACTGTGCTGGCCATAAAAACAATTCTCCAGCGTCTGCATGCCCACGACCCCCATGCTGGAGAATTCCATGAACAAGTGGTTTGGCAACCTCAGCGTCACCCTGAAACTGGCCATAGGCTTCGGCCTGGTGCTGGCCCTTACCCTGGTCCTGGCAGGCGTGGCCTGGCAAGGCATGGACCAACTGATCCGACGTGGTGAACGTTCAGCCGATATCACCCAGCTCGATGATCGGCTCGATGACCTGCGTGTAAAACGCTTGAACTACGAGATCAGCAACGGCAACGAGGCGCTGGGCGATACCTTCCAGAAGGCACTGGATGATTACCGGCTGTCTCACCATGAGGTGAGTGGGCGCTTCAACAGGCCCGATAATTTGCGCCTGTTCGACGCGCAGAAATCCCAGCTCGATCTCTATCAGGCCAGCCTGAACGAGATGCGTGAAGCCTATCGGCAATCGCTTGCTGTGCGTGGTGAGATGGGGCGTCTGGCCAAGGAGGTCTTCACTCAGCTCGACGAAGTGGAGGCAGCCGTTGAGCGTATGTCAGGGGTCGATCCGTACTATCTGTCGCGTTATCGCGCCATGCGCAATGCCCGCGAAGGGTGGCAGTTGATGCGCTACGAGGTGCGTGGTTATACCGCTAGTCCCAATGCCGACAGCGAGGCGGCAATGGCTCGTCAGGTGGAGCGTACGCAAAAGAGCCTGGCCGATCTGCAGCAGGCGATGGGCAGTGACATGGCTACGCAGACCCAGGCCATCGTGACAGGTTTCAGCGCTTACCAAGGTGCTGTGAAGACCTTCCAACAACTCAACGATACGATCATCCAGGCGCGCGAGGCTATCGGTCGGCAGGGCCAAGAAATTAGCGCGATTAGCCAGCAGATGATCGACAATCAACTCAAGTTGCGTGATGGCGACATCGCCTCGGTCAGGTTGGCCGAGCTGATCACCACGGCGTTGGCGTTGTTGCTGGGGGCCTTTTCGGCCTGGTTCATCACTCGCCAGATCACCTTGCCCTTGGCTAACACCCTGGGCGTGGTCGAGCGTATCGCAGCCGGTAACCTCACGGCTCTGCCTTCCACCTCGCGCCGCGACGAGATTGGCGCGTTGCAGCAAGGCGTACAGCGTATGGGCAATACCCTGCGTGAGCTGATCGGCGGTATCCGCGATGGCGTCAGTCAGATCGCCAGTGCTGCCGAGCAATTGTCGGCGGTCACCGAGCAGACCAGTGCTGGGGTCAATAGCCAGAAGCTCGAGACGGATCAAGTGGCTACGGCCATGCAGGAAATGTCCGCCACCGTGCAGGAGGTGGCACGCAATGCCGAGCAGGCATCGCAGGCCGCCGTCGATGCCGATGGTGAAGCGCGACAGGGCGATCGCATCGTCAGTGATGTGGTTGGGCGTATCGAGGCGCTGGCCCAGGAAATGACCCGCTCCACCGAGGCCATGAGTAGTCTGCAGCAGGAAAGCGACAAGATCGGCAGTGTGATGGACGTGATCAAGGCCGTCGCCGACCAGACCAACCTGCTGGCACTCAACGCAGCCATCGAAGCGGCGCGGGCCGGTGATGCCGGGCGTGGCTTTGCCGTGGTGGCCGACGAAGTGCGTAACCTGGCTCGGCGCACCCAGCAGTCCACCGAGGAAATCGAGAGTCTGATCGCGGGGTTGCAGCGTGGCACCGAGCAGGTTGCCAGTGTCCTGCAGGAGAGCCGCACCCTGACCGAGGGTAGCGTCATCCTGGCGCGTCAGGCGGGTGATGCACTCGGTGTGATCAACCACAAAGTGGCCAATATCCAGTCGATGAACCAGCAGATCGCCGCCGCTGCCGAGCAGCAGGGCGCGGTCGCCGAGGAAATCGGTCGCAGTGTGCTCAGCGTGCGCGATGTTGCTGAGCAGACCGCCAGCGCCAGCGAGGAAACCGCTGCCAGCTCGGTGGAGCTGGCGCGCCTGGGTAACCATCTGCAAACCCTGGTCAGTCGCTTCCACGTCTGACCCTGCCCGTGGGCGTGGCGCCGTCTTGTCGCCATGCCCGTTCCTCTACTGGGTCGCCTGTGCCTGCCAGCGGCTGTTACTCCCGCGGGGCGTTGCGGTCGTTTTTTGCGGGGTCGCCATCGGTATTGTCTTGCCTGTCTCGGCTCGAGCTTCCTGCTTCGCTCTACCTCCTGCATCCATGCAGTCGTCGCCTGCGTTTTTCGGCCTGCTACAGTGGCTCTTCATCCGCCGGATAGCGGCTGGCGCCGAGACTTTCCTTGATCTTGCGTAGGTGTGGCTGGAAATCCACGCCGCGGCGCAGGGTGACGCCCGTGGCGAGGACGTCGAGCACGGTGAGCTGGATGATGCGCGAAGTCATCGGCATGTAGATGTCGGTGTCTTCCGGTAGCGGAATGTCCAGGCTCAGGGTGCTGGCCTTGGCCAGGGGCGAGCCGGCAGCAGTCAGGCCGAGCACCGAGGCGCCGTTCTCGCGCGCCAGACGCGCCACCTCTACCAGCTCGCGGGTGCGTCCGGTGTAGGAAATGATCACGAACAGATCGCCGGTGTGCGCCACCGAGGCGATCATGCGCTGCATCAGCACGTCGGAATGCGCCGAGACTGCGAGGTTGAAGCGAAAGAACTTGTGCTGCGCATCCAGCGCCACCGAGGCCGAGGCGCCGAGGCCGAAGAAGTGGATCTGCCGCGCCTGGATCAGCAGGTCGACGGCGCGGCTGACGTGCTGCGGGTCGAGGCTCTGGCAGGCGCTGTCCAGCGAGGCGATGGTGCTGCCGAAGATCTTCCGGGTGTAGGCCTCGGGGCCGTCGTCAGCGGACACCGCGCGGCTGACGTAGGCGGCGCCGCTGGCCAGGCTCTGCGCCAGTTGCATCTTCAGTTCCGGGTAGCCGTTGGCGCCGAACGAGCGGCAGAAGCGGTTGACCGTCGGCTCGCTGACACCGGCTGCCTGGGCCAGCGCGGCGATGCTGAAGCGCGTGGCCTGCTGCGGGTCGTGCAGGATCACTTCGGCGACCTTGCGTTCGGCCTTGTTCAGATCGTCCAGGCGGCTCTGGATCTGTTCCAGCAGGTTACGCACTCGGTCCATAGGGGCTCCTAACAGGCGGTTGAACGGGCTTGGCGACAGGCGATGGGCGGCAAAACAGCCGGCCTATCCTACTGATGCCGCCCCAAGGTCACCACTGACTTATCGGATGTAGTGAATAATGTTGTTGCTATCACAACATTTTTCCTTGATAAAAGCAGTATCACCCGGTATTTCTAGTTCATCTTGATAAAAGAACAAACTCATGCCCGCGATGAAGCTTGAATCCTGCACCTTTGCCTTGTTCGGCGCGCTGGGCGATCTGGCCTTGCGCAAACTCTTTCCTGCGCTTTACCAGCTCGATCGCGCCGGTTTGCTGCACGATGCCACGCGCATCCTCGCGCTGGCCCGTGAAGCGGGTGAGCCGAGTGGCCACCTGCGCGCCATCGAGCAGGCGTTGCGCCTGCACGTGCCAGCCAAGGAGCTGACTGAAACCGATCTGACGCGATTCCTGGCGCGTCTGAGCTACCTGAGCATGGACTTCCTCAAGGCCGAAGACTACTCGGCGCTGCTCGAGCAGGTCAGCCAACAGGATCAGTTGATCGCCTACTTCGCCACGCCAGCCTCGGTGTATGGCGGCATCTGCGCTAACCTCGCCGCCGTTGGGCTGGCCGAGGGCACGCGGGTGGTGCTGGAGAAGCCGATCGGTCATGACCTGACGTCCTCGCGTGCGGTCAACGATGCCGTGGCCCAGGTGTTCCCGGAGAATCGCGTCTATCGTATTGACCATTACCTGGGCAAGGAGACGGTGCAGAACCTCATTGCCCTGCGCTTCGCCAACAGCCTGTTCGAAACCCAGTGGAACCAGAACCACATCTCCCACGTGGAAATCACCGTGGCCGAGAAGGTCGGTATCGAAGGGCGCTGGGGTTACTTCGATCAGGCCGGGCAGCTGCGCGACATGATCCAGAACCACCTGCTGCAGTTGCTCTGCCTGATCGCCATGGACCCGCCCAGCGACCTGTCCGCTGACAGCATCCGTGACGAGAAGGTCAAGGTTCTCAAGGCGCTGGAGCCGATCAGCGTCGAGCAACTCGGCCAGCGCGTGGTGCGCGGCCAGTACGTGGCCGGCAGCAGCGATGGGCGGCCGGTGCCGGGCTATCTGGAGGAAGAGAATTCCAATACCCAGAGCGATACCGAAACCTTCGTCGCCCTGCGCGCCGACATCCGCAACTGGCGCTGGGCCGGTGTGCCGTTCTACCTGCGTACCGGCAAGCGCATGCCGCAGAAGCTGTCGCAGATCGTCATCCACTTCAAGGCGCCGCCGCACTACATCTTCGCCCCGGAGCAGCGCCAGCTGATCGGCAACAAGCTGATCATCCGCCTGCAGCCGGACGAGGGTATCGCCCTGCAGGTGCTGACCAAGGATCAGGGCCTGGACAAGGGCATGCAGTTGCGCAGCGGTCCGCTGCAGCTGAGTTTCTCCGACACCTACCGCAGTGCGCGCATCCCCGATGCCTACGAGCGTCTGCTGCTGGAAGTGATGCGCGGCAACCAGAACCTGTTCGTGCGCAAGGACGAGATCGAATACGCCTGGCAGTGGTGCGATCAGCTGATCGACGGCTGGCATCGCCTCGGCGAGGCGCCGAAGCCCTATACGGCAGGCAGTTGGGGCCCCATGGCCTCGGTCGCGCTGATCACCCGCGATGGCAGGAGCTGGTATGGCGATCTCTGAACTTAAATTGCCGCAAGGCGTACGGGCCTGCACGCACGACGGCGCCGAGCAACTGGCCCAGGCGTTGGCCGTGCGCGTGGCCGATGCGCTGCGTCAGGCCATCGCCACTCGTGGTCGGGCCACATTGGTGGTGTCCGGCGGTCGCAGCCCGGTGCCGTTCTTCGAGGCGCTGGCGCAGCAGGAGTTGCCCTGGGCGCAGGTGCTGGTCAGCCTGGCCGACGAGCGCTGGGTGCCGGTGAATCACGCGGGCAGTAACGAGGCGCTGGTGCGTCGTCATCTGCTGCGTGGCCTGGCGGCCGAAGCCCGTTTTCTCAGCCTCTACCAGGTCGCTGGCAATCTCGTACAGGCGGCGGAGCTGGCCGATGCCGCGGTCGCGGAGCTGGCGCCGATCGACGTGCTGGTGCTGGGCATGGGCGACGACGGTCATACCGCCTCGCTGTTCCCGCACAGCGCCAATCTGCACCAGGCGTTGCAGCCGGACTGCGCGCGCCGCGTGCTGCCGATGCTTGCCCCGAGCGAGCCGGCGCAACGCCTGACCCTGACCCTGCCGGTGCTGGCCAGCGCACGCCTGCCGCTGCTGGCGATCCAGGGCCAGGCGAAACTGAACATCCTCAACGCGGCCCTGCTGCCCGGCGAGAGCGCCCAGCTGCCGATTCGCGCCTTCCTCAATTCCCCTCTTGAAATCCATTGGTGCCCCTGACATGACCAGCCTCGACCAAGACCAGCCTGTGCGCATGGCCGACAAAATCGCCGAGATCGACCGCATCTGCGCGCAGGCGCGGATCATGCCGGTGATCACCATCGCCCGTGAGGCGGATATCCTGCCGCTGGCCGATGCGCTCGCCGCTGGTGGTCTGCGCGTGCTGGAAGTGACCCTGCGCTCGGAGCATGGCCTGGAGGCGATTCGTCGCCTGCGCGCCGAGCGTCCCGAGCTTTGCGTCGGCGCCGGTACCGTATTGGATGAGGACATGCTCGCCGCAGCGACCGCTGCCGGTGCGCAGTTCATCGTCACGCCGGGCAGCACGCGCGAGCTGTTGCTGGCCGCGCTGGACAACCCGCTGCCGCTGCTGCCAGGCGTGAGCAGCGCGTCGGAGCTGATGGTCGGCTACGCCCTCGGTTATCGCCGCTTCAAGCTGTTCCCGGCTGAGGTCTGTGGTGGTGTCGCGGCGCTCAAGGCGCTGGCCGGGCCTTTCGGCGGGGTGCGTTTCTGCCCGACCGGCGGTATCACCCCGGACAACCTGCAGCGCTACATGGCGCAGCCCAATGTCATGTGCGTGGGCGGCACCTGGATGTTCCAGCGTGAGTGGGTGGAAAACAGCGATTGGGCGCGTATCCAGCAATGCAGCGTCGAGGCCCTGCAACTGTTGAGCTGAGGCATGCCAGTGGCGGCGCTGCTACCGCATATCGGATTACTCTAAAATCTGTGCCGCATTGGCCGCTACATACGTCAGCTAATGTCATTGTGCTGGCTTCAACAAAAACAATTCTCCAGCGAAATCTGAAACACCCGCAGTTGGAGAATTTCATGAATACCTGGTTCGCTAATCTTAGTGTGACCCGCAAACTGGCACTCGGCTTCGGCCTGGTGCTGGTTCTTACTCTCGCTCTCGCCTGGACCGCCTGGACTGGTCTGGGCAGCGTGATCCAGCGCAGTGGCTGGATGAGCGAGATCACCCAGCTCAATAACACGCTGACCAACCTGCGTATCGCTCGCCTGCAGTTCATGCTGGCCAAGGGCGATGCAGCCAGTACCGAGCGCCTGCTGAACAATCTGAACATTTACCTCGAGCAGCAGAAGAAGCTGCTGGGAACCTTCAAGAACCCGGTCAACGTCAAGTTGCTGCAGGAGCAGGACCGCTATAACCAGGACTATCAGCGTTCTCTGGCGGGGATGCGCGCCGCTTATGCAGCCGCCGAACAGGCGCGTGGCCAGGTCAATAGCGAAGACCAGCAGCTAAGCGAACTGCTGGGCGCGATGCGGCGTAGCGTGGAGCTGCTGCCGGAATACGACGGTGGTCGCTTCGAGCAGCTGCAGGCCCTGACGGCCACTCACGGCGAGCTGCTGCGTCTGCGCATGTTGCTGGAGCGTTATGAAAGTGCACCGGATGCACAGACCGAGCAGGCCCTTGCCGAACGCATCGCCACTGCCCGCGCCAGCCTCGGTGCGCTGGAGCAGGCTTTCGGCAGCGCCCAGCAGGATGCGGTACGGCGTATCTCCGCTGCGCTAGGCCAGTTCGAGCAGGCCGTGCAAGCCTTCAAGAATGCCACTGCTGACATCGGCCGGACCCGTCAGGAAATGACCGACCAGCAGGGCGAGATCGTCCGTATCAGCGAGACGCTGTACAAGTTTCAGATGGAGCGCATGGCCATCGAAAGTGCCCAGGCGCGTAGTCTGCAGATCGGTGCCACGCTGCTGGCCCTGCTGTTTGGCGTGCTGGCTGCCTGGATCATCACCCGTCAGATCACTCGACCCTTGCAGGACACCCTGGGCGCGGTGCAACGCATTGCCGATGGCGACCTGACCGCCAGCGTGCGGGTCGACCGCCGCGACGAGATGGGCCAACTGCAGCAGGGCATCCAGCACATGGCCACGACCCTGCGCGAGCTGATCGGCGGCATCCGCGACAGCGTCACGCAAATTGCCAGCGCCGCCGAAGAGTTGTCGGCGGTCACCGAGCAGACCAGCGCCGGCGCCAACAGCCAGAAGAGCGAGACCGATCAGGTGGCCACCGCCATGCATGAAATGTCCGCGACCGTGCAGGAAGTGGCGCGCAACGCCGAGCAGGCCTCGCAGGCGGCCAACGACGCGGACGGCCAGGCGCGCCTGGGCGACCAGGTGGTGGCTGAGGTGATTTCGCAGATCGAACGTCTGGCTGCCGAAGTGGGGCGTTCTTCCGAGGCGATGACCGGCCTGCAGCAGGAAAGCGACAAGATCGGCAGCGTGATGGACGTGATCAAGTCGGTGGCCGAGCAGACCAACCTGCTGGCGCTCAACGCCGCCATCGAGGCGGCGCGTGCTGGCGAAGCAGGGCGCGGTTTTGCCGTGGTCGCCGACGAAGTTCGCGGCCTGGCACAGCGTACGCAGAAATCCACCGAAGAGATCGAAGCGCTGATCGCCGGGCTGCAGAGCGGTACCCAGCAGGTGGCGGCGGTGATGCGCAACAGCCGCAACCTCACCGACAGCAGCGTCGAGCTGACGCGCAAGGCCGGCGACTCGCTGGGCAGCATCACCCAGGCGGTATCCAACATCCAGTCGATGAACCAGCAGATCGCCGCCGCCGCCGAAGAGCAGAGCGCCGTGGCCGAGGAGATCAGCCGCAGCATCCTCAGCGTGCGCGATGTCTCCGAGCAGACCGCCACCGCCAGCGACGAAACGGCCAAATCCTCGGCCGAGCTGGCGCGCCTGGGTGGCCAGCTGCAAGCGATGGTCAGCCGCTTCCGCGTTTGATTTGAGTTGGAGTCGGTGCGCGCGGCGCACCCTACGGGAATTGCGCCGTTCTACCTGTAGGGTGCGCCGTGCGCACCGCCGACTATCCTGAATCTGCCGGCAAGGATTCAGGAGACAAGGAATGTCCAACTACCGCCGCGCTCGCGATGCGGGCGCACGCTATTTCTTCACGCTGGTAAGCCACCAGCGTCACCCGGTGCTGACCGAAGCGCCATTGCGCGCTGCCTTGCGCCGCGCCATCGAACGCGTCCGTTTACACCGTCCCTTCGTCATCGAGGGCTGGGTGCTGTTGCCTGACCATCTGCATTGTGTCTGGCGCATGCCAGAGGGGGATGCAGACTTTGGTTCGCGCTGGTCGATGATCAAGCGCCTGACGTCTCAGGCCTTGCCGGGATTCGGTTCGATCAGTTTGAGCCGTAGTTTGCGTCGTGAGTCTGGGCTCTGGCAGCGGCGCTTCTGGGAGCACCGCATTCGTGATGAAGACGATTACCAGAGGCATATGGATTACCTGCATTTCAATCCGGTGAAGCATGGCCTGGTCGATCGTGTGGTGGATTGGCCGTGGTCGAGCTTTCATCGGTTGGTGAAGGAGGGGGTATATCCGGCGGATTGGGGTGGCGATACCAAGGCGGATAACGGTGAATACGGTGAATGGCCTGGTGCGCACGGCGCACCCTACGGGTTGAGCGGCGAGTTTTCGTAGGGGGCGCCGCGTGCACCAACTTTTTTCAATGTGCCTGTCTATTCTTCCGTCGCCCATTCGACTACTGCATAGAACCCCGCCCAGGGTTCACTGTCAGCCGTAGGGAGACACCCTGCGCGCGACTTCGACTCGAACAAGGAGAAAGGCGATGCGTTTCATGGTGATGGTCAAGGCGACTGCAGATTCCGAAGCCGGCGTGATGCCCAGCGAGGAGCTGCTGGCGGCGATGGGCCGCTACAACGAGGAATTGGTGGAGGCCGGTGTGATGCTCGCCGGCGAGGGCCTGCAGCCCAGCAGCAAGGGCGCGCGGGTGCGTTTTTCCGGGGCGCAGCGCACGGTGATCGACGGCCCGTTCATGGAGACCAAGGAGCTGGTAGCCGGCTTCTGGATCTTTCAGTGCGAGTCGCTGCAGGCCTGCATCGACTGGGTCAAGCGTTGCCCCAACCCCATGCCTGGCGAATCCGATATCGAGATTCGGCAGATCTTCGAGGCCGAGGATTTTGGCGCCGAGTTCACCCCCGAGTTGCGTGAGCAGGAAGACCGTATTCGCGCGCGCATGAGCAGTGAAAATCAAGGAGAGTAACGATGAAGATTCATGCCTATCTGATGTTCGATGGCCAGTGCGAGGCCGCCTTCAACCACTACGCCGAGGTCCTCGGCGGTAAACTGGAGCTGATGCGTTACGCCGACAGCCCTGAGGATATGGAGGTTCCGGCCGAGTACCAGCAGCGTGTCATGCACGTCTGCCTGACCGTCGGCGAGCAGTTGCTGATGGCCTCCGACAATCTGCCGCAATACCCCTATGAGGGGATCAAGGGTTGTTCCGTCTCTCTGCAGGTGGATAACGTGCCGGAGGCCGAGCGCCTGTACGAGGCATTGTCGGCCGGCGGTTCGGTGCAGATGGAGCTGCAGGCAACCTTCTGGGCCACGCGTTTCGCCATGCTTACCGACCGTTTCGGCGTGTCCTGGATGATCAACTGCGTGGTCGATAGCCAGGAGGGTTGACGGCGAGGTTCTCGGCAAACGTAGCCCGGATGAAATCCGGGGAAACGAGACTTGCGCCTTCTCGACTGAAACGCAATGCCGCCCAGCCGCTCCTACGGACCAATTAGGCCGTAGGAGCGGCTTCAGCCGCGATGAGCTATCTAGCTCACCAGCGTCAGCGGCTCGGGCACTTCCTGCACCTGCACACCCGCCAGGAACTCCTCGCCCCAGCGGCGAATATCGTTGTAGCAGACGATATCGAACAGCTCGCGCAGGCGCGCCTCGGCTTCGCTTTTCGGCAGGTTCAGCGCCAGGTAACAGGTCTGCGCCAGGTCGGCCGGATCATGCGGGTTGGTCAGCAGGGCGCCCTTGAGTTCGGCCGCTGCACCAGCGAATTCCGACAGCACCAGCACGCCTCGCCCACCGAGCAGGCCTTGCGCGGCGACGAATTCCTTGGCCACCAGGTTGAGGCCATCGCGCAGCGGGGTGATCCACATGACGTCAGCCATGGCGTACCAGGCGCTGACTTCCTCGAATGGCAGGCTGCGGAAGAAGAACTGCAAAGGCGTCCAGCCGATGCGGGCGAAGCGGCCGTTGATACGGCCGACCGCCTGCTCGATCTGGCTTTGCAGTTCGTCGTAGACGGTCATCTCCTTGGCTGCCGGCACGCACACCGTGACCAGAGTGACCTTGCCGAGCAGCTCGGGGTTGTCGGCCAGCAGGCGCTCGTAAGCGTTGAGCTTTTCCAGAATGCCTTTGGTGTAGTCGAGGCGCTCTACCGAGAGGATCAGTTTCACGCCTTTCATTTCCTCGCGCAGCTGGCCCATCAGTTCCTTGATTTTTGGTGCTTCCAGCGCATTGCGTACGCGGTCGATGTCCAGTCCGACCGGGTGGGCACCGAGCTTGACCTGGCGGGTGCCGGTGTCCAGTGCGGTAGTCATGCGCTCCAGGCCCACGGCGCAACCGTAAGTGATGAAGCGCGGCGCGCAGTTCTGCCGTTCCAGGGTCTTGAGCGGGAACACGCCACGGGCGACGTCGACGAAGTTTTCCACCTGACGCGGAATATGAAAGCCGATGTAGTCGCACTGCAGCAGGCTGCCGACGATCTGCCGGCGCCAGGGCAGCACGTTGAACACATCCGCCGAGGGGAAGTAGGTGTGATGGAAAAAGGCGATACGCAGGTCCGGGCGCAGCTCGCGCAGATAGGCCGGCACCATCCACAGGTTGTAGTCATGCAGCCAGACGATGGCACCTTCCGCGGCTTCCAGCGCCGTGCGTTCGGCGAAAGCGCGGTTGACCTTGAGGAACACCAGCCAGTCGTCTTCGTTGAATATCGCGCGTTCCCAGAAGGTGTGCAGGGTCGGCCAGAAGGCCTCCTTGGAGAAGCGCTTGTAGAAGATGTCCACTTCTTCCTTGCTCAGCTTGACCCGCGCCGCAGTCAGCTTGGGATAGCGCTCGGCGTCCACTGTGGTGTGGCTGTCGAATGGATCGTCGCCGTCCTCGTGCACCGCCCAGGCCACCCAGGAGCCGGGACGGCCATCACCGAAGAAACTCAACAAAGTCGGAATGATGCCGTTGGGCGAGGTTGGGCGGCGACGCTGCAGCTTGCCGGCGGCATTGCGGTATTCCTCGTAGGGCAGGCGGTGATAGACCATCACCAGCTCGGCCTTGCCCGGCTGCGCAGCCTGGCGGCGTTCGGCAGCGATGCCGTGCTCGCCGAGAAAGCCGAAATGGGCGAAGGCTTCGAGGATGCCGCCGCAGCCAGGGCGGTTGGCGTGCAGGGTGCGTGAGTGGTTGGCGGTGGCTTCCAGCAGCGCGATTTCCGACTGGCCGACGCACACGCCGTGGAAGCTGGCGCTGAGCATCGAAAGGTCATTGAGCGTATCGCCAGCGGCCAGTACCTGATCGTGACTCAGCTCCAGCCAGTCGGCCAGGGCCTGCAGGCTGCTGCCCTTGTTCACGCCCTTGGGCAGAAAGTCCAGGTACAGCTCGGCGGAGTAGAGCAGGTCGCAACCCAGCTCATCGGCGATTTCGCGCAGCGCCGGGTTGGCCGCCTGCTCGGGCGTGCAGAAGTAGGAGCAGCGCCGCGCCTGCGGTACGTCCTGACGCTCCAGGCCGAACGGCTCGATGACGCTGGCCACCTGGGTTTCCCCGGGCCAGCGGGCATCGACCACGCTCTGCAGCTGCTGGATCGGTTGCAGGCTGTCGCCATGCACCAGGGTCGCGCCGACGTCGGCGATGATGTAGTCCGGCTGTGGCAGCGTCGGGTCGGCCAGCAGCGGCAGCACCGCCTCCAGGCTGCGCCCGGTGACGTAGGCGAGCTTGATCTCGGGGTGGGCGGCGATGGTCTGATAGAGGCTCAGGCGATCTTCGGGGTCGCCAGCGAGAAAGGTTCCATCCAGGTCGGTAGCAAGTAGCATCGTTGTTTCTCCAGAAGTGGCCGGTGCGGCTCGGCGCGAATGCGAGCGGCCGACGGGCCGGGTTTCTGGCTGCTTGGGGTAGGCTCGGGGCCTTGCCGAAACAGCCGTCCTTTAGCAGGTCGTTTTTCAACAGCCTGCTAGGTGTTCAGGAGGCGTTGGGGGAAGGTTCCTCCGCGGCTTCGTGGTCTTGCGGCGGCGCGTCGGGCATCAGCTCCAATACCGTGGGGCTGGTGCGCAGCATGGGCGTGAAGTGGGCGGCGTCGCCGCTGACCAGATCGCTGACATGACGCAGCCGGTAAAAGGTGTAGGCGGCCAGCAGGCCAAGGGTGCAAGCGAAGTACAGCGGCAACGCGCTGGCGCCCAGTTGCTCCATCAGCACGCCGGCCAGCAGCGGTCCGCACACCGAGCCGATGCCGTTGACCATCAGCAGGCTGGCGGAGCCGGAAAGAATCTCGTCGCTGTGCAACTGGTCGATCAGCTGCGCCACGGCGATGGGGTAGATGGCGAAGGCCAGGCCGCCCCAGATGAAGATGGCGCCAAGCAGCAGCGGGCCTGCCGGCAGAAGGCTCATGATCAGTGCCAGGGCGACCGCCAGTATCACCACCCAGAGCAGCACCTGGCGGCGGTCATGGCGATCCGAGTAGAGGCCGATGGGCCACTGCAGCAGGGCGCCGCCGAGAATGGTGGCGGTCATCAGCAGACCGACGCCGGACGTATCGAAGCCGGCCAGGCTGGCGTAGACCGGCGCCATGCCCCAGAAGCCGCCCATGGCCAGGCCGGAAAGCCCGGCGGCGACCATGGCCAGCGGCGCGATACTCCACAGTTGGCGCAGGTTGCTCGGTGGGGTCTCGGGCAGGCTCGGCTGTGCCTGGCGGGTCAGGGTGATGGGCATCAAGGCCGCGCTGATGAGGATGGCGGCGAGGGCGAACAGGGTGAACTGCACCGGGTCGGCCAGGTGCAGCAGCTGTTGGGCCAGGGCCAGAGCGCCGAGGTTGACCGCCATGTACACGGCGAACACCTGGCCGCGCTTTTCGTTTGGCGCCTCGGCGTTGAGCCAGCTCTCGATGACCATGTACAGCGTCACCAGGGCCAGGCCATAGAGCACGCGCAGCCCCAGCCAGACCCACGGATCGATCAACAGCAGGTGGAGCAGGGCGGCGATGGCGGCCAGGGCGGCACAACAGGCGAACGCGCGAATGTGCCCGATGCGTCTGACCAGCGGAGTCGCCAGCCAGGTGCCGAGGAGGAACCCGACGAAGTACCCGGACATGATCAGTCCGAGCATCGTAGTGGAGTAGCCTTCGGCGACGCCACGCAGGGTCAGTAGGGTGTTGAGCAGGCCATTGCCGAGCAGGAGTAACGCGACCCCGCTTAGCAGTGAGCTGATGGGGGCAATGAGGGACCACATGCAAACTACCCTATGGGACTATGCCGCTAAGGGCAAGCATGAAGCAGGCCAGTGCTTCGCTGGGTGGTTGGTTAAATTATTGATTTTTAATGGGTATTTTTATCGATAAACGGTCTTTGAATATTTTTTGACCGTCTTGGCGCGCTGCCTTGGTGCGCCGAGATCTGTGCCTGCACCGATCTCGGCGCCCTCGTTCGGGCTTTGTCAGAGGCAGACCCGAGCGATGGCTTCGGCCAACTGATCCAGTCGGCTGGCATCCAGCCCCGCGACGTTGGCGCGGCCACTGCCGACCATGTACACGCTGAATTCCTCGCGCAGACGTAGCACCTGCAGCGGCGACAGCCCGGTGTAGGAGAACATGCCGCGCTGCTCGGCCACATGCGCGAAACGCTCGCTCAGACCGTGTGGTGCCAGCGCTTCGACCAGACCGCGACGCAGGCTGGCGACGCGCAAGCGCATGCCTTCCAACTCGTCCAGCCACAGGCCCTTGAGCGCCTCGTCGCCGAGGATCTGCGCCACCACTGCGGCGCCATGAGCAGGCGGGGTCGACCACAGGTTGCGGGCGATCGAGGCCAGCTGGCTGCGGACATCGATGAGTTTTTCGGCGTCGCTGGCGCAGACGATCAGGGCGCCGGTGCGCTCGCGATACAGACCGAAGTTCTTCGAGCAGGAACTGGTGATCAGCAGCTCCGGCAGTTCGTCGGCGAACAGGCGTACGGCCCAGGCATCTTCCTCCAGGCCGTCACCGAAGCCCTGATAGGCGAAGTCGATCAGCGGCAGCAGTTCACGCGCCTTGACCACCTCCAGCACACGCTTCCAATCGCGCGGGGCGAGGTCGAAGCCGGTGGGGTTGTGGCAGCAGGCATGCAGCAGCACGACGTCGCCCTTGGGCAGGTGGGTGAGGGCGGCAATCATGGCCTCCACGTCGAGACGATTGTCGGCGCCGACGTAGGGGTAGTGGCCGACCTTGAGCCCGGCTTCGGCGAACAGGGTTTCGTGGATCGGCCAGGTCGGGTCGCTCAGCCAGATACCGCGCCCCGGCAGGCAGTGGCGGATGAAGTCACCGGCCAGGCGCAGCGCGCCGGTGCCGCCCGGCGTTTGCGTTGCGTCGGCGCGCTGCTCGGTCAGCAACGGAGAGTTGGCCCCCAGCACCAGCTGGCTCAGGCGCTCGCCGAAGGCCGCATCGCCGTGGCCGCCGACGTAGGTCTTGGTCAATTCGCTGTCGTGCAGGCGCTGCTCGGCCAGCTTCACCGCCCGTGGGATCGGCGTCAGGCCCTGGGCGTCCTTGTAGACGCCGACCCCAAGGTCCAGGCGCGCCGGATTGGTATCGAGGCGATAGGCTTCCATCAGACTGAGGATGGGATCGCCCGGCACGCGGGCGACCTGGGCGAAGTGGCTCACTTGCGGCCCTCGGCGCTGGCGGCGAGCACGTCGGTACGCGCAGCCATGATGAAGTCGTTGCGGTGCAGGCCGCGCATTTCGTGGCTCCACCAGGTGACGGTGACCTTGCCCCATTCGGTGAGCAGGGCGGGGTGGTGGCCGACTTCCTCGGCGATGGCGCCCACGGCGTTGGTGAAGGCCAGGGCATGGCGGAAGTTCTTGAACAGGTACACGCGCTCCAGCTCCATATGGTCGCCGCGCACTTCGATGTTCCAGTCGGGAATCTCGCGGATCAGCTCGGCCAGTTCTTCATCGGACACTTTCGGCGCATCGGCGCGGCAGGCTTCGCATTGGGCTTGGGCAAGGCTCATGGGGTTCTCCTGGTTTTTTAGCCCGAATGAACCGGGCCATGTCTGCGGACGATCCCGGATTTCATCCGGGCTACTCGCTAGTGTGTAGCAGCCACGCCCAAGCGGCGAATCCAGAGGGCAGCGGCAGCCGTGCGGAACAGGGTGTCAGGGTCTACGCGGCTTTCGGCGGAAACTTCGGCGCGTGCAGGCCCAACTGCATGGCGTGTTGCACCAGCGCCATGATGTCTTCCTGAGCCAGCTCGAACAGGCGCTTGAGCTCGGGCAGGACGAAGTACACCGGTTGCAGGATATCGATGCGATACGGCGTGCGCATCGCTTCCAGCGGGTCGAAGGGCTGGTGTTCGGGATCGTTGGACAGCGCGTAGAGGGTTTCCTTCGGCGAGGAGAGAATGCCGCCGCCATAGATGCGTCGACCTGCCGGGGTGTCGAGCAAGCCGAACTCGATGGTCAGCCAATACAGCCGCGCCAGATAGACGCGCTGCTCTTTCGTGGCCTGGAGGCCGAGCTTGCCGTAGGTGTGGGTGAATTCGGCGAACCATGGGTTGGTCAGCATTGGGCAATGGCCGAAGATCTCGTGGAAGATGTCCGGTTCCTGCAGGTAGTCCAATTCTTCGGGCGTACGGATGAAGGTGGCGACGGGAAACTGCTTGCTGGCCAGCAGTTCGAAGAAGGTCTGGAAGGGGATCAGCGCCGGTACCCGCGCCACGCGCCAGCCGGTGGTGGCTTCGAGCACGCGGTTGATCTCGCCGAGTTGCGGGATACGCTCCAGCGGCAGGCCGAGCTGCTCGATGCCGTCCAGGTATTCCTGGCAGGCGCGGTTCTGGATCACGTCCAACTGGCGGGTGATCAGGGTATTCCACACCTGATGCTCGCTTTCCGGGTAATGGATAAAGCCACTGTCGTCCGGTTCCCGGGCCAGGTACTGCGTATTCTTCATCGCTGCCTCCTTCAGGGGGCTGTTGTTCTTGTCTAGGCCAAGCATGCCTTTGCGCGGGAGATGGGGTAGAGGAGCGAGACCTGTCTGGAAACGGAGAGAAGGCGAATTCTGGAATTTTTTCATTACGCTATGGCGCAAAAGCCCTGGCTGATGGTCCTGTAGGACCGTTCTTTGTAACGTATTTTTTACACAAAAATCATGGCCTGTGCCAACCGGGGCTCTGGGGCTCAGGCGAGCCTATGCATCGATATATTGTGCGCCTGCTAGCAGCGCATGTTGATGCGGTAATGCCGGGTCTTGGATGGCGTGGTTTTCAATAAGTGTTCAGTGCGCTGAGTTTCAGCCGAGCGTGGTTGTTGTTATTGCGCGGTATGACTGGATTTAATACTGGGTTAGCGTTGTCGCGTCGTCTTTTTAAACTTGGCTGTTACAGTTTGGGTTTACTGCACTCGTTCGGGTAATCAAGTAGAAAGGTAAGTGCCCTGGAATATATGTGAGGTTTTGAGGGCGTTTAATGCGAGGGCTGTTGCGAAGGTTATAGCGTGAGGCGAGTGGGAGTTATTTCGGTGCTATATGTATTGGCATGATATTGCTTGCTATAAGAAGGTGTATTTCAGCTTGTGGCATATAATTTCGGTGTACACCCGTATGCTCTACGTAAGCCTTTTTATAGGCATTCTGTAAGTTTATCTTTACGTCATGAAAACCTTACACTCCTGAGGTCGTCCGAATTTATCTCGGTCGATGCTGTCGATATCGCTATTTCATCTTTTGCATTCGTAACAATTTATTTCGAAATTACATTCGCGTCATTCACTGGGCGAAATCGGTTCTGCTGCTTAATCATCAGGCAGCGCCTGATGATGCGGCGATTGATGTTTGTTTTTGGGAGGGCGTTGGGCTTGTGCTCTGTCAGAAAGCTGTGACAAAAGCCCGCCTGCAATATGGCGTCATTGACTTGTCGGTCACGAGCGCATTGCGCTATAAAAAAATCGTTTCACGGGGCAGGCCTCGTAATTCCTAACCTTTCACGAAGCTTTCATTTCTTTCTTCGACGGATTTTTGACGTTTTACGCGTCATAGATGCGAATGAATATTTCTAGCATTTAAATTGCGGGGCCAGGGACATGGAGACAAAGATATTCGAGATGGCGGGTTTCAATGTTTATACGGAAATGTATTGGCGTGGTGAGCACGCTAAAACAGTGCTGTTGATCAATGGGGCTTTATCCACGACAGGGGCGTTTGGGCAAACGGTCAAATACCTGGAGCCGTACTTCAATCTGATTCTTTTCGATCTTCCATTTGCGGGTAAATCGCGTGAACACAATGTGCCAGGGCGCGTGGTGACCAAGGAGGATGAAGTTCGAATCATTTTGGGGCTTATTGAGCACTTTCAGGTCAATAGTTTGTTGTCCGTGTCCTGGGGTGGGGTTTCGGCCATGTTGGCGCTGTCCGAGTCGCCGGCTTCAGTCGAGAGAGCAATCATCAGTTCGTTCTCGCCAGTGATCAACGAGGCGATGCGCGATTATCTCGACAATGGGCAGGCTTATCTGGCAGCGCGTGACAAGCGCAAGATTGGCAGTCTGCTCAATGACACGGTGGGCAAATATTTGCCCAGGTTGTTCAAGCTTTATAACTTCAAGCACCTGATCAGTCTGGCTGAGCACGAATATAAGCAGATTGAGTTTCATATCGCGCAAGTTCGTGAACTCAGTGCCAAAAATTATGTGGAGCGCTTTGCCCAGATAAAAATCCCGGTATTGTTCGTCAATGGTGAGCGGGATGAATACACGACGGCAGAGGATGCACGGCAGTTTGCTCGGTATGTGGTCAATAGCCACTTCGTGGTGGTGCCAGGTGCCGGACATTTTCTTGATCTGGAGAGCAAGTCGGCATGGCTGGCCTCACGAGAGGCGGCCTTGTCTTTCCTGGGGGGTGAGGTCGCTGTGTCGGAGTACACGAGACTGTCGCCTTCGCTGGTGTGATTCGTAGAGGGCGTGGCAGGGAATGAGCGTTGGATTGGATGCTGTAACGCGCATGGGGCTGCTTCGAATCACTGTGTTCGGGCTGTTAGCGCTGGTGGTGGGGTGTTCTGCCGAACCGCCGCCGGAGAAAACGGCGGTGCGGGTGGTTGCACAACAAGTCGCTCAGGTAGCTGGGCTGGCACAAACCGTACTGACGGGCGACGTTCAGGCGCGCTTCGTCAGTGAACTCGCCTTCCCCAGCGCTGGGAAGGTCGCTCAGCTATCGGTCGATGTCGGTGACAAGGTGGTGACCGGGCAGGTGCTGGGGCGGCTTGACCCCCTCGAATTAAGGGCGACGCTGGATATCAGCGAGGCCGAGTTGCAGGCCTTGCAGGCGCGCGTCGATCTGGCGCGCGCTGATTATTCCAGGCAGGCGCGTCTGTTGCCTCAGGGCTACACCAATCGTAATGAATATGAGCGGGCGCAGGCCGCGCTGAAAGGTGCCGAGGCCGAATTGATGACAGCCACGGCGCGGCACCAGTTGGCCAGGGATGCGGTGGCCGACGCTGATCTGCTGGCGCTGGCAGATGGTGTAGTGGTGGCACGCCCAGTGGCGCCCGGTGAGGTGGTGCAGGCCGGGCAGGTGGTGCTATCGCTGGCGCATGATGAGGCGCCCGAGGCGGTTTTCGACTGGTACGAGGCGCTGCCGACAGGGTTGGTGATCGGTGCTCCCATTCATCTGCATACGCTGAGCGAACCTGCGCGCGAGATCAGCGGGCAGGTGCGGGAAATCGCCCCGAGCGTTTCCGCCAGCTCTGGCACCTTGCGTATCCGTGTCAGTTTGCCGGCTGAGGCATGGCACTGGCCGCTCGGGACTGTGGTAGCGGCGCGCCTGGCCGAGTCACTGGGGCCGGTCGTCGTATTGCCCTGGGCTGCCTTGAGTCGGGATCAGGGTCAGCCGGCGGTGTGGCGTATTGATGCGCAGCAGCGTGTGAGCCTGTCTCGGGTCGAGGTCTCGCGTTATGAAACTGGGCGGGTGCTGGTGGCGGCGGGCTTGCGGGACGGTGATCTGGTGGTGGCGCAGGGGGGGCAGTTGCTCTATCCCGGCCAGCAGGTCGAGGTGGCCAATGTACTTGCCGTCAGCGGGCCAGGGGCACAGCCATGAGGTGGGCTGCGTTGTGTCTGCCGCTGCTGAGTCTGCTCCTGGTTGCCTGCCGCGATGAGAAACCCCAGGCGCAGGTTGAACGCCCGGTCCTGTTCGATGAGATCGCAGGCCAACAGCTTCTGGCGCAAGCGCGTTTTACCGGCACTGTGCAACCTCGCCATCAGCTCGTTGCGGCGTTTCGCCAGAGCGGTCGTCTGCTCAGCCGGCAGGTCGAGGTCGGCCAGCTTGTGCGTACCGGGCAGCTGCTGGCGAGCCTGGAAAGCAGTGATCAGCGAAGTGAGTTGCGCAGTCGTCAGGGCGAGTTCGAGCGTGCCGAGGTGTTGTGGCGCAATGCCCGTGACGAACTCGCCCGCTATCAGGGTTTGTATCGACAGGGGGTCGGCAGTCAGGCGCGGCTCGAGCAACTGAGCGGTGAGATGCAGGTGCGCGCGGCAACCTTGCGTCAGGCGCGCATTGCCTTGCAGCGCGCCGAAGATCATGTGCAGCAGACCCAGGTATTGGCCGATCTCGATGGTGTGATCACGGCATGGCATGCCGAGGTCGGCCAGGTATTGGCCAGCGGTACGCCGGTGGTCAGCCTGGCGAGCCTCGACAGCCTGGAAGTATGGGTCGATGTGCCGGCTCAGTGGTTGGGCCCGCTCACCGATCCGGACGAGCCCTTGCGTATCTGGGTGGCACCAATGAGTGCGCGTGCCGAGGGTAGCTGGGCGCGCGTGCGGCAGGTTGATCCGGTGTTGGATCCGGGCACTCGCGTACAGCGGCTCAGGTTGGCGCTGGAGCAACTGCCGGCGGATTTTCATCTGGGCTCGTTGGTCAGCGTGGAGTTGTCCCCGCAGCTTGCGGCAACTGAGCCGGAGCTGCCGGCATCGGCCTTGTGGGGGCCGGCCGGGCAGCACTTCGTCTGGCGCATCGACCGCGACAGTTCGCAGGTACGCGCCGTCGCGGTCGAGGTCTTGAGCCAGACCGGCTCACGGGTACGGGTGCGGGGAGCGGTGCAGCCGGGGGATCGAGTGGTCAGTGCCGGCGTTGCGCGTTTGCGTGAAGGGCAACAGGTCAGGCTCGTGGAGCGCAGCGGTTCATGAAGGAAGGATTCAATCTGTCCGGCTGGGCGCTGCGCCACCGTACGCTGGTCTGGTACGCCATGCTGGTCACCTTGCTGATGGGCGCCTTCTCCTATGTACAGCTGGGCCGTGAGGAAGATCCCGCGTTCGCCATCAAGACCATGGTCATCCAGGCGCGCTGGCCCGGCGCAACGCTCGACGAAACCTTGCAGCAAGTCACCGACCGGCTGGAGAAGAAGCTCGAGGAAATCGACGCACTGGATTACGTGCGCAGTTACACCTTGGCCGGCGAAGCCACGCTGTTCGTATTTCTCAAGAGCGAGACACCTGCGCGCGCCATTCCAGATGCCTGGTACGCGGTGCGCAAGAAGATGCAGGACATTCGTGGCGAGTTGCCCAGTGGTGTGCAGGGGCCGGCCTTCAACGACGAGTTCGGCGATGTCTTCGGCAACATCTATGCCCTGACCGGCGAAGGTTTCTCGCCGCGTCAGTTGCGTGACTATGCCGAGCAACTGCGCCTGGGCCTCCAGGGCGTGCCCAGGCTGGGCAAGGTGGAAGTGCTCGGCAGTCAGCCGGAAGTCATCTACCTGGATTTTTCCATTCGCCGCCTGGCGGCCCTGGGCATCGATCTGCGCCAGGTCATCCAGAGCTTGCAGGCGCAAAATGCCGTCACGCCTGCGGGCCATATCGACGGTGAGCAGGAACGTATCGCGCTGCAGGCCAGTGGCGCCTTCGCCAGCGAGGCGGATTTGCAAGCCGTCAGCCTGCGCTTCGGTGAACGCCTGCTGCGCCTGAGCGATCTGGCGCGTATCGAGCGTGGCTACGCGCAGCCGCCGGCCTCGCTGTTTCGCTACAACGGCGAGGCGGCGATCGGCCTGGCCGTGGCCATGCAGGCCGGCGGCAACATTCAGGATTTCGGCGCAGCCTTGCAGCAGCGCATCGACGAGCTGACTGCCAACCTGCCGCTGGGTTTGGACGTGCATCAGGTATCCAGCCAGGCCGAGGTGGTGGACAAGGCCATTGGCACCTTCACCAAGGCGTTGTTCGAGGCCGTGCTGATCGTGCTGGTGGTCAGTTTCATCAGCCTCGGCATGCGCGCCGGCCTAGTGGTGGCCTGCTCCATTCCGTTGGTGCTGGCAATGGTCTTTCTTTTCATGTCCTACAGCGGCATCACCTTGCAGCGTATCTCCCTGGGCGCCTTGATCATCGCCCTGGGCTTGCTGGTGGACGACGCCATGATCACCGTCGAGATGATGATCAAGCGTATCGAGGCCGGCGACTCGCTGACCAAGGCGGCGACTCATGCCTATACCTCGACGGCTTTTCCCATGCTTACCGGCACCCTGGTGACGGTCGCTGGCTTCGTGCCCATCGGCCTCAACGCCAGCTCGGCCGGCGAGTACGTGTTCACCATGTTCGCGGTGATCGCCGTGGCGCTACTGCTGTCCTGGCTGGTGGCGGTGGTGTTCGCACCGCTGCTGGGCGTCTACCTGCTGCGTCGGCCGGCGCAGGCCGAGGTGCATGGCAGTAGCCGCTGGGAGCGTCTGTTCTCTGCCTGGCTGGCACTGGCGCTGGGCCATCGCAACTGGACGGTGGGCCTGACCCTGCTGGCCTTCGCCATCTCGCTGGTGGGCACTGGCCTGTTGCAGCGGCAGTTCTTTCCCGATTCCGATCGCCCCGAGATTCTGGTGGACTTCCATCTGCCGCAGCATGGCTCGATCAACGCCACGCGCGAGACGATGGACCGCTTCGAGCAGGCCCTGGCCGATGACCCGGATGTGCTGCGCTGGAGTTCCTACGTCGGCAAGGGCGCGGTGCGCTTCTATCTGCCGCTCGATCAGCAACTGAGCAACCCCTTCTATGGCCAGGTGCTGATCGTCAGCCAGGGGGGCGAGGCGCGTGATCGCTTGCTCGCGCGCCTCAGGGCGCGACTGCGTGAGGAGTTCGTTGGCATCGGCGCCAACGTGCAGCCGCTGAATATGGGACCGCCGGTGGGCTGGCCGATCCAGTACCGTATCAGCGGCCCGGATATCCAGCAGGTGCGGCGCCAGGCCATGAGCCTGGCGGCGCTCATCGATGGCAACCCGAACATCGGTCAGGTGGTGTACGACTGGAACGAGCCGGGCAAGGTGCTGCGTATCGACATCGAGCAGGACAAGGCCAGGCAGTTTGGCCTGTCCTCGCAGGACACCGCACAGATCCTCAACAGCGTGGTATCCGGCTCGAGCATCACGCAGATTCGCGATGGTATTCATCTGGTCGATGTGGTGGCGCGAGCGCAGGCCGATGAACGACAGTCGCCGGAGCTGCTCGGTAGCTTGCAGATACCATCTGGTCGTACTGGTGAATCGATTCCGCTCCTGGCATTCGCTAGTATCCGCTATGAACAGGAGCAACCTCTGGTGTGGCGGCGTGACCGGCTACCGACCATCACCCTGAAAGCGAACATCGTCGGGAACTTGCAGCCCGATGCGCTGGTAGAACAGTTACGCTCGGCTGTCGATGATTTCACTGCGCAGTTACCGGCGCGCTATCAGGTCAAGGTAGGGGGCGCGGTCGAAGCCAGTGCGCGGTCCCAAGAGCCGATCCTGCGTGTGGTGCCGTGGATGCTGTTTCTGATGGTGACCTTGCTGATGATTCAGTTGCAGAGCGTTAAACAGGTATTGCTGGTGCTGAGCGTGGCGCCGCTGGGGCTGATCGGTGTGGTGGGGGCCTTGCTGGTGACCAACTCGCCGTTGGGCTTCGTCGCCATCCTGGGGGTACTGGCGTTGATCGGCATCATCGTGCGCAACTCGGTGATTCTGGTCAGCCAGATAGAGAGCTTCCGTCAGCAGGGGCTTGCCTTGCAGGCCGCCGTGGTCAGTGCGACCGAGCACCGCTGCCGGCCGATTCTGCTGACGGCGGCGGCATCCAGCCTGGCGATGATCCCCATCGCTCGCGAGGCGTTCTGGGGGCCGATGGCCTACGCGATGATCGGTGGTATTGCCGTGGCAACGGTGTTGACCCTGTTCTTCCTGCCAGCCCTGTATCTGCTCTGCCATGCCGATCAGGGTGAGGAGGTCGAAGCTGTAAACGAGATGCCCTGAGCCGAGCGGTGCATGAGTGTACGTAAGATGGTCACGTGTGTTGCGCCTTTGGGCGTGATGCTCTCTCACATAAGGACAAAGACCATTGATAGGTGTTGATTTTCGAGTTTCCTTCCCTACCTTGCCAGCGGGGCATCGACTGGAGGATTGCCATGCGCATTAAGGTTCACAGTCAGAACCGTGTCGGCATCCTGCGCGACATCCTCAACCTGCTGGTCGACTACGGCATCAACGTTGCTCGTGGTGAAGTGGGCGGCGAGCAGGGCAATGCCATTTACCTGCATTGCCCGAATCTGATCAATCTGCAGTTCCAGTCGCTACGCCCGAAGTTCGAGGCGATTCCCGGCGTATTCGGCGTCAAGCGCGTGGGGCTGATGCCCAGCGAGCGACGCCATCTGGAGCTCAATGCGTTGCTCGGTGCGCTGGACTTTCCGGTGCTGTCCATCGACATGGGCGGCAGCATCGTCGCCGCCAACCGCAGCGCCGCGCAGTTGCTCGGCGTGCGCGTGGACGAGGTGCCGGGTATGGCGCTGTCGCGCTATGCCGAGGATTTCGATTTGCCCGAACTGGTGCGCGCCAACAAGACGCGTATCAACGGCTTGCGAGTGAAGATCAAGGGCGACGTGTTCCTCGCCGATATCGCCCCGCTGCAGAACGAACACGACGACAGCGAGGCGCTGGCCGGCGCCGTGCTGACCCTGCACCGCGCCGATCGCGTCGGCGAGCGCATCTACCACGTACGCAAGCAGGAGCTGCGCGGCTTCGACTCGATCTTCCAGAGCTCCCGTGTGATGGCCGCGGTGGTCAAGGAAGCGCGGCGCATGGCGCCACTGGATGCGCCGCTGCTGATCGAGGGTGAGACCGGCACCGGCAAGGAATTGCTGGCGCGCGCCTGTCACCTGGCCAGCCCGCGTGGGCAATCGCCGTTCATGGCGCTCAACTGTGCCGGGCTGCCGGAATCCATGGCCGAAACCGAGCTGTTCGGTTATGGTCCCGGCGCCTTCGAGGGCGCGCGTCCGGAAGGCAAGCTCGGTCTGCTGGAGCTGACCGCAGGCGGCACCTTGTTCCTCGATGGCGTCGGCGAGATGAGCCCGCGCCTGCAGGCCAAGCTGCTGCGTTTTCTGCAGGACGGCTGCTTCCGCCGTGTGGGCAGCGACGAGGAGGTGTACCTGGACGTGCGGGTGATCTGTGCCACCCAGGTTGACCTGTCCGAGCTGTGCGCCCATGGCGAATTTCGCCAGGATCTCTACCACCGCCTCAATGTGCTCAGCCTGCATATCCCGCCGCTGCGCGAATGCCTCGACGGCCTGGCACCCTTGGTCGAGCACTTTCTCGATTCCGCCAGCCGGCAGATCGGCTGCGCGCTACCGAAGCTGGCGCCGCAGGCCTTCGAGCGCATGGCTCATTACCACTGGCCGGGCAACGTGCGGCAACTGGAGAACGTGCTGTTCCAGGCGGTGTCGCTGTGCGATGGGGGGACGGTGAAGGCCGAGCATATCCGCCTGCCGGATTACGGTGCGCCGCAGCCCTTGGGCGAGTTCTCGGTGGAAGGCGGCCTCGACGACATTCTCGGCCGTTTCGAGAAGGCGGTGCTGGAGCGGTTGTTCCGCGACCATCCCAGCAGCCGCCAGTTGGGCAAGCGCCTCGGTGTTTCCCACACCACCATTGCCAACAAGCTGCGCCAGCATGGTTTGGGCAAGGATTGATTCAACCCTTGTGCTTGCGCTTCGGCTTGGGCCTGCCCTGTACGCATTTGAAGCGCGGTTCGGTCTTGCAGATCACGTAGATGCGGCCGCGGCGCTTGACGATCTGGCAGTCGCGGTGACGCAGCTTGGCCTGCTTCAGTGAGGACAGGACCTTCATGCGCCACCTCCGACGAAACCAGCGAAGCGCTTGTTGAAGCCGGCGATACGCCCCTCGCTCTTGGCCTGACGTTGCTGGCCGGTGTAGACGGGGTGCGAGGCACTGGAAACATCCAGAGTGACGTAGGGGTAAACCACGCCCTGGTATTCGTGGGTCTTGTCGGTGTCCACCGTGGAGCCGATCAGGAAATAGGCGTTGGCGGCGACATCGTGGAACAGAACGGTGCGATAGCTGGGGTGAATACCGGGCTTCATCTGTGAACTCCTATTGTTACTGTATAACGTTTATCGAATGATAATGGTTCTTGTTTTTATTGCAAGCACGGTAATGCACCGCCATTGCCCTGGGCGGTTTGCTGAGGTTTGAGCAGGGGTGAACCTGTCGGTCAGGGTTGCCGCTGACCGTGCCAGGCCTGGATGACGCGCTGGCGTAGCGCCTGACGATCCTGCAGGCGGCCGATGGCCTGCTCGGCGAGATCGATCCAGTAGGGATCGGCCTTGGCCTGCACCACCGAAAGGCCGGAGGCCAGGTTGGCCCATGCAGGCGGCAGGCGTCCGTGCCGCAGGGCGAAGCCGCCGTCGCGGTCGCGCGCCAGGTAGCGCACGCGGGTGATGCCGGCCAGGAGAATACGGCCGTAGCACATCAGACAGGGCTCCAGGCTGACATGGAGGGTCAGGTGTCGGCGGTCGAACTGGGCATGCTCGGCTTCGAGCTGGTCGAGCACCTGCATCTCGGCATGCGCGCCGCTGGCGTAGGGCCCGGCGAACACCTGGTTGCGGCCGCTGCACAGCAATTCACCGGCGTCATCGACCAGCACCGCGCCGACCGCGTAACAGCCTTCTTCCATCGCCAGCAATGCCTGTTCGCAACACAGCCTGGCCCAGGTGTCATCGACGTGGGTGCTGGTTGGCGCCTGCTGCAACAGCGCGAGGTGTTCTGGCTTCATGTGTGTCTCCAAGGCCAAAAAGGCGTCGCGGGAGTATGGTCTGCCATCTGGCTGGCGCCCTAGGGTCTGTACGAAAAGTCGTCGAGCGAAGGTCAGGCAATACCGATGGCGGCCCTGCAAAAACAGGCGAAGAACGGACTGGGCTCGCACTCGAGTCTACAAGCTGTAAATGAGCATTTGACCGGGCTGGCGTTCCAGCCTGTTTTTAACGCAGCATCACCGAGCGCAGGCACTTTTCGTACAGAGTCTACGACCTTGGTGCAATAGGCAGTGCAAGGGGCTGCGGCGACACTGAGCACGTCCCGATCATCCTGCGTGATTTGGGTGCAAGCGTTTCCGCATTCCTTTCGAGGGATGCCTTGAATGGGCGGGCGACCAGATTGGTCGCCCTTTTTTTTACCCAGAATTTCGCCAGCGGCTATACACCCTGGTTCAGCCGGTCGATCAGCGCCCGCACGCTGCCCGGCAGGGCATCCAGCTCGCGTACCAGCATGCTGCGTTCGCGCACCGCCCAGGCTTCGTCCAGCTGCAGGATCGCCAACTGCATGGTGCAGCTGTGCCTCCGTGCGGCCGATTCGGGAATGATGCCGATGCCGACGCCGCCCTCGATCATCCGGCATATCGCCTCGAAGCTCGATACCTGGATACGCAGGGCCAGGTTGCCGCCGAGTTTTTCCACCTGTTCGCGCAGAAAGCTCAGCAGGGTGCTGCCCTCGTGCAGACCGATGTGCTGGTAGGCGAGGGTGTCGTTGAAACTCACCGCCTGCCGCTGCGCCAGCGCATGACCCAGCGGTACCGCCAGTACCAGACGGTCGGTGCTGAAGTGCAGCACCTGCAGGCCGGGCGCTTGTACCGGACCGGCGATGATGCCCAGATCCGCCGCGCCATCGAGTACGCCACGCACGATGTCGCGGCTGAGGCGTTCCTGCAGGTCGACGGTGACGCCGGGGCGTTCGGCGAGAAAGCCGGCCAGCACCTCGGGCAGGAATTCGGTCACCGCCGTGGTATTGGCGAAGATGCGGATATGCCCGGCGGCGTCGGTGCCGTATTCGGTGAATTCACTCTTCAGGTAATCCACCTGGCGCATGATCAGCCGCGCGTGCTGCAGCAGGCGTTGCCCTGCTGGCGTCAGCTCGACGCCACGGCTGTCGCGATACAGCAGGCGCGAGCCCAATTGCGCCTCCAGCGCCTTGATCCGTGCGCTGGCGGCGGCCGGCGAGAGGAATGCCTTGCGCGCGCCCTGAGTCAGGCTGGGCGACTCGGCGATATGGATGAACAGGCGCAGGTCTGGCAGATCGAAGTGCATGGTGGCCATTTCCTCAGGTCATTCGTAGGAGCCCGCTTGCGGGCGATCACTGGCGATCTGCAAAGCATCGCCAGCAAGCTGGCTCCTACACGATTGGCGTTCAGATTAACCGAACGCTGGTTTAAATAAATGCGGATTCTCTGAACGCAAGCGGCGTCGCATGCTCCAGCTCACACAAGAACCGAGCTGGAACCTGCCCCATGAGTGATTCTGCCTTTTCCGCCTGGATCGGTCGTCGCGAAGATGTCCACGACCAACTCAGTCGTAACCTGGTCAAGCGCATCGCCGCCACCTTCGGTGAAATCACACCGGCCCATGGCGAAGCGCTGCCGCCGCTGTGGCATTGGGCGTTCTTCCAGGAGCCGGTCGCCGAGAACGGTTTGGGCGAGGATGGCCATCCGGCGCGCGGTGGCTTCCTGCCGCCGGCGGACAACCGCAACCGCATGTGGGCCGGTGGCCGTATCGAGTTCATCCAGCCGCTGCGCGTCGGTGGCGAAGCCAGCCGGGTATCGACCATCAAGCACATCGAGGAGAAGCACGGCCGCACCGGCGCGCTGCTGTTCGTCACTGTGCAGCACGACTACCTGCAGGACGGCCAACTGGCCATCCGCGAGGAGCAGGACATCGTCTACCGCGAGCCCAGCCCGCCCAAGGCGAGCAGTGGCGAGCCGCTGGTGGCTGGCGATTGGCGCGAGGCTGTCACGCCGTCCAGCACTCTGCTGTTTCGCTACAGCGCGGTGACCTTCAACGGCCACCGCATCCACTACGACTGGCCCTACGTCACCGAAACCGAAGGCTATAGCGGCCTGGTGGTGCACGGCCCGCTGATCGCCACCCTGAACCTGCGCGCCTTCTGTCGCGCGAACCCGCATGCGCGCCTGCGCCGCTTCGCCTATCGCGGCCTGCGCCCGCTGATCGCACCGCAGCCGTTCGAAGTCGGTGGGCGCATCACCGGCGAGGGCCAGGCCGAGCTGTGGGCGGGCAATGAAGCCGGCCTGGCGCAGCGCGCCGAGGTGCAATTCGACTGATTGTGTAGCCCGGATGCAATCCGGGAAATCGCTCCCGGATTGCATCCGGGCTACGGCTTACCGAGGAACTGTGATGACCCCCAACAACAACGAAGAACTCAACGCCATCCGCGAAGGCGTGCGCGCCCTGTGTGCGGAATTCCCCGCCGAATACTGGCGCAAGATCGATGAGGAGAAGGGCTTCCCGGAAGCCTTCGTCACAGCGATGACCGAGGCCGGCTGGCTGTCGGCGATGATCCCGGAGGAATACGGCGGCTCGGGCCTGGGCCTGGCCGAGGCCTCGGTGATCCTCGAGGAGGTCAACCACTGCGGCGGCAACTCCGGCACCATCCACGGGCAGATGTACAACATGTTCACCCTGCTGCGTAACGGCAGTGAGGAGCAGAAGCGCTATTACCTGCCCAAGCTGGCCAGCGGCGAGCTGCGCCTGCAGTCGATGGGCGTCACCGAACCGACCACCGGCACCGATACCACCAAGATCAAGACCACCGCCGTGCGCCAGGGCGACAAGTACGTGATCAACGGGCAGAAGGTGTGGATCTCGCGCGTGCAGCATTCCGATCTGATGATCCTGCTGGCGCGCACCACGCCGCTGGCCGAGGTGCAGCGCAAGTCCGAAGGCATGTCGATCTTCCTGGTCGACCTGCGCGAAGCCATCGGCAACGGGCTGACCGTGCAGCCGATCGCCAACATGGTCAATCACGAGACCAACGAGCTGTTCTTCGACAACCTGGAAATTCCCGCCAGCAGCCTGATCGGCGAGGAGGGCAAGGGCTTTCGCTACATTCTCGACGGCCTCAATGCCGAGCGTACGCTGATCGCTGCCGAGTGCATCGGTGACGGCCGCTGGTTTATCGAGAAATCCGCGCAGTACGCCCGTGACCGCGTGGTGTTCGGCCGCCCCATCGGGCAGAACCAGGGTGTGCAGTTCCCCATCGCCGAAGCGCATATCGAAATCGAGGCCGCTGACCTGATGCGCTGGCGCGCCTGCGAGGAATACGACGCCGGGCGCAACGCCGGAGCGGCAGCGAACATGGCCAAGTACCTGGCGGCCAAGGCCAGTTGGGAGGCGGCCAACGCCTGCCTGCAGACCCACGGCGGCTTCGGTTTCGCCAACGAATACGACGTCGAGCGCAAGTTCCGCGAGACCCGCCTGTACCAGGTGGCGCCGATCTCCACCAATCTGATCCTGAGCTACGTGGCCGAGCACTTGCTCGAGCTGCCGCGTTCTTTCTGAGGAGCCTACTTATGAACTGCTGCGCGTCAGCCATGCTGCGTTGTAAGCGATCTGGGTCGCCAGCCCGGTCGAATGCTCATTTACAACTCGTAAACTCCGCTTCCTCGCCCGCTTACGCGGGGCCGCCATCGGTATTGCCTGGCTCTAGCTCGCGAGTTCATAAGCAGACTCCTGGGAGCTGCTTATGAGCATCAATACCCAACAACTCGCTGCATTCCTCGCTGATCTCGATTACGCGCAGATTCCCGAGCACGTACTGGACCGCACCGAAGACCTGTTCCTCGACTGGCTGGGCTCGGCCCTGGCCAGCGAGGGCGCGCGGCCGATCCCGCTGTTCGAGGCCTACGCGCAGAAGATGGGCCCGGCCGATGGCCCTGCGCGCATCCTGGTCAATGGCCGTGGCACGTCGGCGTACTTCGCGGCGCTGGTCAACGGTGCGTCGTCTCATCTAGTGGAGCAGGACGACCTGCACAACAGCTCGGTGCTGCACCCGGCCACCGTGGTCTTCCCGGCCGCTTTAGCGGCGGCGCAGGACCTGGGCAAGTCCGGCCGCGAGCTGCTGCTGGCCTCGGTGGCCGGCTACGAGGCGGGCATTCGCATCGGCGAATTCCTCGGCCGCTCGCACTACCGCATCTTCCACACCACGGCCACGGTCGGCACCCTGGCCGCTGCCGTGGCAGTGGGCAAGTTGTTGGACTTCGACCAGCAGCAGTTCGTCCACCTGCTCGGCAACGCCGGCACCCAGGCCGCCGGGCTCTGGGAGTTCTTGCGCGATGCCGCCGACTCCAAGCAGCTGCATACCGCCAAGGCGGCCGCCGATGGCCTGCTGGCCGCCTACTTCACCGCGCAGGGCCTGACCGGCGCGCAGAACATTCTCGAAGGCGAGCAGGGCATGGCCGCCGGCATGTCCCGCGATGCCGAGCCAAGCAAGCTGTCGGATCGTCTCGGTCGGCGCTGGGCGTTGGTGGAAACCTCGTTCAAGTTCCACGCCTCCTGCCGGCACACCCATCCGGCTGCTGACGCGCTGCTCGATCTGATGTGGCGTGAAGGCCTGCGCCATGAGCAGATCGAGCGCGTCATCGCCCGTGTGCATCAGAGCGCCATCGATGTACTCGGCCGCGTGAAGGTGCCGCAGACCGTGCACCAGGCCAAATTCTCCATGGGCACCGTGCTCGGCCTGATCGCCGTGCATGGCAAGGCCGGGCTGACCGAGTTCGCCAACCTGGCGCTGCAGGACCCGGCCGTGGCCGTCTTCCGCGACAAGGTGCATATGCGCCTGGACCCGGAGGTGGATGTGGCCTACCCGCAGCGCTGGCTGGGCCGCGTCGAAGTGATCACCACCGATGGCCGCACCTTGCGTGGCGCCATCGACGAGCCCAAGGGCGACCCCGGCAACACCCTCAATCGCGTCGAGCTGGAAGACAAGTTCCGCCGCCTGCTGGCCTTCGCCGGCAAGCGCAGCAGCGATGAGGCGGGTGTGCTGATCGCCAAGGTCTGGCGTCTGCGTGAGACGGACGATCTGCACCAATTGGCCTGATGAGAACAGCCAATCTGTAGGAGCGGATTTATCCGCGAATGCAATGTGTTAGGCGCTGCAGTTGTGTGGGATTGACATACGTCTTCGCGGATAAATCCGCTCCTACAAGGATGCTGTGGCGCCCGAGTAAATGAGGTTTTCGACATGACTCAAAGTAATCCTCGGCCACTGGATGGCATCATCGTGGTCAGCCTGGAGCACGCCATCGCCGCGCCGTTCTGCACCCGTCAACTCGCCGACCTCGGTGCGCGGGTGATCAAGGTCGAGCGCCCTGGCAGCGGCGATTTCGCCCGTGGCTATGACGAGCGCGTCAGCGGTCTGGCCTCGCATTTCGTCTGGACCAACCGCTCCAAGGAAAGCCTGACCCTCGACCTCAAGCAGGACGAGGCCACACAAGTGCTCGATAGCCTGCTGGCCAAGGCCGACGTGCTGGTGCAGAACCTCGCGCCCGGCGCCGCCGCGCGCATGGGCCTGTCGTTCGAGGCGTTGCACCAACGCTTTCCCCAACTGATCGTCTGCGACATCTCCGGCTACGGCGAGGGCGGCCCGTACGAGCAGAAGAAGGCCTATGACCTGCTGATCCAGAGCGAGGGCGGATTTCTCTCCGTCACTGGTGGGCCGGGAGAGGAGGAGATGGCCAAGGCCGGCTGCTCCATCGCCGATATCGCCGCCGGCATGTACGCCTACACCGGTGTGCTGTCGGCGCTGATGCTGCGCGGCAAGACCGGTGTCGGCAGCCGCGTCGACGTGTCGATGCTGGAAAGCCTGGTCGAATGGATGGGCTACCCGCTGTACTACGCCTACAACGGCGCCACGCCGCCACCGCGTGCAGGCGCTGCGCACTCGACCATCTATCCCTACGGCCCGTTCCCGGCCGGCGATGGCGGCACGGTGATGCTCGGCTTGCAGAACGAGCGCGAATGGCAGGCGTTCTGCGCCAGGGTGCTGGAGCAGCCGGAGCTGGCCAGCGACGAGCGCTTTTCCGCCAACTCCAAGCGCTCGGCCAACCGCAGTGAGCTACGCGCGCTGATCGTCGGGGCCTTCTCGCACATGAGTACCGCGCAGGTCATCGAGCGTCTGGAGCAGGCGCAGATCGCCAATGCCCAGGTCAACGACATGGCTGGCGTCTGGGCCCATCCGCAGCTTGAAGCGCGCGGGCGCTGGCGCCAGGTCGCCAGCCCCAGCGGCAGCCTGCCGGCGCTGTTGCCCCCCGGGCGCAACAACGCCTTCGAACCGCGCATGGACGCCATTCCGGCGCTGGGCCAGCACACCGATGCGCTGCTCGCCGAGCTGGGCTACGGCGCTGGCGACATCCAGCGCTTGCATCAGCAGGGGGCCGTATGACTTCGACCGTAGCCCGGATGCAGTCCGGGAGTTTCCTGGCTGCCATCAGACCGCTCCCGGATTTCATCCGGGCTACGCGCCGCAAGTCGCTGCGTAGGGTGGACGACGCTCTTTTCGTCCACCAGTCGCCCGCCAAACGCGCAGCGCAAACGCCCGCGTTTGATGAGGACAGATCATGAGCAAACCGATCATTCGCAGCGCCCTGTTCGTACCGGCGAGTCGCCCGGAGCGCATTGCCAAGGCGCTCGCCGTTGGTGCCGACGCGGTCATCGTCGACCTGGAAGACGCCGTGCAGGAGAGCCTGAAGGTCGAGGCGCGGGCCCATCTCGATGCCTTTCTCATGGCCAATCCAAAAGCCCGGTTGCAGGTACGGATCAACGCGCCGGAACACGCCGGGCATGGCGCTGATATCGATCTCTGCGCGCGTCATGCCGGTGTGGTCGGCGTGCTGCTTCCCAAGGTGGAGAGTGCTGCTCAGGTGGCAAGGGTGGCGGCCTGCGGCAAGCCGGTGTGGCCGATCATCGAGAGTGCGGCGGGTTTGCTGGCTCTGGCGGAAATCGCTCGCGGCGAAGGCGTCGAGCGGCTGTCCTTCGGTGCCCTCGACCTGGGTCTGGACCTCGGCCTCAGCAGCGGCAGCGCGGCAGCCGAACGCATCCTCGATCAGGCCCGTTACGCCTTGCTGCTGCATTCGCGCACGGCGGGTCTGGCAGCGCCACTGGACAGTGTATTTCCCGCCATCGAGGACCGCGACGGCCTTGCCCGCACCGCGCGCGATGCCCGTGACATGGGTTTCGACGGCCTGTTGTGCATCCACCCCAAACAGGTCGAAGTCATTCATCGCGCATTGTGCCCGGCCGAAGAGGAACTGGCCTGGGCGCGGCGGGTGATGGCCGCCGCTAGCAGCGGTGAAGGGGTGTTCGTGGTCGACGGCCAGATGGTCGACGCTCCCGTACTCGGTCGCGCTCGTCGCCTGCTGCAGCGGGCAGGCGAACCGTAGGAGCCCGCTTGCGGGCGATGTTTCTCAGCAGATCGCCGGCAAGCCGGCTCCTACAAAAAACGGCTGGCTGCAGCGGCAGTCAGCCACCTTGTAACCACGTACCAGCCAACAAAAACAATGAGGTAACGTCATGTTCAAACTCACCGCCAAGGCGCTCGCCTGCGCCGCCATCCTCTCCTGTGCCGGCCTGGTACAGGCTGCCGATGAGCCCATCCTGATCAAGTTCGCCCACGTGGTGGCGGACAACACGCCCAAGGGCCAGGGCGCGCTGCTGTTCAAGAAACTGGCCGAAGAGCGTCTGCCGGGGCGGGTGAAGGTGGAGGTCTATCCCAACTCCTCGCTGTTCGGCGATGGCAAGGAAATGGAGGCGCTGCTGCTTGGCGACGTGCAGATGCTGGCGCCGTCGCTGGCCAAGTTCGAGCAGTACGCCAAGCCGGTGCAGATCTTCGACCTGCCATTTCTGTTCGACAACATGGAGGCTGTCGATCGTTTCCAGGCCAGCCCCGAGGGCCGTGGACTGCTGACTTCCATGGAGGACAAGAACATCACCGGCCTGGCCTACTGGCACAACGGGTTGAAGGTGATGTCGGCCAACAAGCCGCTGCGTGATCCGGCCGACGCCCGTGGTCTGAAGTTCCGCGTGCAGGCTTCGGCGGTGCTGGAGGAGCAGTTCAAGGCGGTGCGCGCCAACCCGCGCAAGATGAGTTTCGCCGAGGTCTATCAGGGCCTGCAGACCGGCGTGGTCAACGGCACCGAGAACACCTGGTCGAACTACTTCAGCCAGAAGGTGCATGAGGTGCAGAAGTACATGACCGAATCCGACCATGGCCTGATCGACTACATGGTGATCACCAACACCAAGTTCTGGAAGGGCCTGCCGGATGACGTGCGCGGCGAGCTGGAAACCATCATGGCCGAGGTTTCCGTCGAGGTGAACAAGCAGGCTGACGAACTCAACCGCACGGCCAAAGAGGATATCGCCAAGGCCGGTACCACCGAGATCATCGAGCTGACCCCGCAGCAGCGCGCCGAATGGCGTGAGGCCATGCGCCCGGTGTGGCAGAAGTTCGAGAAGGAGATCGGCGCCGAGCTGATCCAGGCGGCGGAGAAGTCCAACCAGGGTTGACCGTTCACCCTGGCATGAAAACGCCCGGCTTGTGCCGGGCGTTTTCGTGTCGAATGAGGGCGTCGCGGCTAAAGCCCCTCCCACAATATTGGCGGGGCGAGGCCTCAGAGGCCGGCCTCCTGCATCCACTTCGGCTTGGGATAGCGACGATCGGATTTGCCCGCCTTGAGGATGGCGCCCGGCACCTCGTGGCCGATCAGGCCGGGCAGGGTGGCGGCGGCTTCTAGCAGGGCATCGAGGTCTACGCGGGTATCCAGGCCCATGCGCTGGAACATGTGCACCAGATCCTCGGTGCAGATATTGCCGCTGGCGCCCGGTGCATAGGGGCAGCCGCCGAGGCCGCCGAGGGAGGCGTCGAAGCGGTCGATGCCGGCGTTCAGCGCCGCCAGGGCATTGGCCAGGCCCATGCCACGGGTGTTGTGAAAATGCGCGGTGAACACCGCCTCGGGCCAGCGTTGCAGGGCCTCGCGGCAGATGCGCTCGACCTGTGCCGGATCGGCCATGCCGGTGGTGTCGCACAGGGTCACGCCCTGCACGCCGATCGCCAGCAGACGCTGGATCAGATCAAAAACGCGAGCCTCGGGCACCTCGCCTTCGAAGGGGCAGCCGAAGGTGGTCGACAGCGAGGCGTTGATGAACACGCCGCTGCCACGGCTGACCTCGATGATCTCGGCGAACTGCGCCAGCGACTGCTCCGGCGTCATGCGCAGGTTGGCCAGGCCGTGGGTGTCGCTGGCGGACATCACCAGGTTGATCTCGTCCACTTCGCACGACAGTGCGCGTTCGCAGCCCTTCACGTTGGGTACCAGCACGGTGTACTCGACGCCGGCCACGCGCTGGATGCCGCGCATCACCTCTTCGGCATCGCGCAGGTTGGGAATGGCCTTGGGCGAGGTGAAGGAGGTCACTTCGACCTTGGCCAGGCCGGTGTTGGACAGGCGGTTGATCAGGGCGATCTTGTCTGCGGTGGGCACGAAGGACGCTTCGATCTGGAAGCCGTCACGGGTGGCGACGTCCTGGATGTAAAGGCGTTTGCTCATGGGGAATCCTCAAGAGGAGCGGCAAGCGACGTAGGGTGCGCTGTGCGCACCGGCTTGTACGGGGTGGCTGTCGTGGTGGACAAGCTTCGCGTTGTCCACCCCACGGGGGCTGGCGAGCGCTAGATGATCCCGCGTTCGCGCAGGCCGGCGACCTGTTCCGCGCTGAGGCCAAGCCCGGCGAGGATGTCGTCGTTGTGCTCACCCAGTTGCGGGCCGCCGCTGCCGATGCGGCCCGGCGTGCGGCTGAGTTTGGGCAGGACGCCCGGCACCTTGAGCGGGCCGACGCTGGTCTGCACCTGCTCGATCATCTGCCGCGCCAGGTAGTGCGGGTCCTGCACGATATCGGCGGCGGTGTAGGGGTAGCCGGCCGGCACGCGCGCACCCTTGAGCGCCTCGATCACTTCATCGCGGCCGCGCTGGACGGTCCACTCGGCGATGGCGCCGTCGATCTGCTCGGCGTGCTGGCTGCGCCCGTCGTTCTGCGCCAGGCGCGGGTCGTTGCCCAGGTCGTCGCGGCCGATCAGGCTCATCAGGCGCTTGTAGATGCTGTCGCCATTGCCGGCGATCAGCACGTAGCTGCCGTCCTTGCAGGGGTAGGAGTTGGATGGGGTGATGCCGGGCAGGGCGCTGCCGGCCGGCTCGCGGATGTAGCCGAAGGCGTCGTATTCAGGGATCAGGCTTTCCATCATGGCGAACACCGACTCGTACAGCGCCACGTCGATCTCCTGGCCTTCGCCGCTACGCGCACGCTCCTGCAGGGCCAGCAGCACGCCGATCACGCCGTACAGCGAAGACAGCGAATCGCCGATGCTGATGCCCACGCGCACCGGCGCCTGGCCGGGGTAGCCGGAGAGGTGGCGCAGGCCGCCCATGGCTTCGCCGATCACGCCGAAGCCGGGCAGGTCGCGGTAGGGGCCGGTCTGCCCGTAGCCGGAGATGCGCAGCATGATCAGCCGCGGGTTGATCGCCTTCAGCGCCTCATAGCCCAGGCCCCAGCCTTCCAGCGTGCCGGGGCGGAAGTTCTCCACCAGCACGTCGGCCTCTGCCACCAGCTTACGCACGATGTCCTGCGCTTCGGTCTGTTTCAGGTCGAGGGTCAGCGAGCGCTTGTTGCGCGACTGCACGTGCCACCAGAGCGAGGTGCCGTCCTTGATCTTGCGCCATTTGCGCAGCGGGTCGCCGACGCCCGGTGGTTCGATCTTGATCACCTCGGCGCCGAATTCGCCGAGCAGCTTGCTGGCGAAGGGACCGGCGATGAGCTGGCCCATCTCGATCACCTTGAGCCCCTGCAGGGCCATGTTGTTGGTGTTGCTCTGAGTCATGGCTGCACCCGATTTGCCTGTGCGTTTCTCGTGGTGCGCAGAATGGCGCAGCGGCGCGGTGACGACAATTGCCCAATGGCCAAGCTGGGCTTCGCGTATCACGAAGTGGCATGCTGTAAATCAGCTTTCTGGCAGCTTCGCTTCGCCAGGCACGAAATGGAGACTCCATGCGCCGCATCGATTTCGTCACCCTCAAGTTGTTCGTCGCCATCGCCGACGAGCGCAGCCTGACCCGCGCCGCCGAGCGCGAGCACCTGGCCCTGGCCGCAGTGAGCAAACGTGTCAGCGACCTGGAAAGCCAGCTTGGTATCGCACTGCTGTATCGCCAGCCTAAGGGTGTCGAGCTGACACCGGCCGGCCATGCGCTGCTGCACCACGCACGGACCATGATGGACAACCTGGAGCAGCTTAACGCCGACCTCAGCGAGTTCAGCGAAGGGGTCAAGGGTCATGTGCGCATCCACGCCAACACCTCGGCGGTGATCGAGTTTCTGCCGGAAGACCTGGCCAGTTTCAGCCGCGCCCACCCACAGGTGAAGATCGATCTGGAAGAGCGGGTCAGCAGCGAAACCCTGCGCGCTGTGCGCGAAGGGCTGACTGATATTGGTATTTTCGCCGGGCATGTACCGGCTGACGATCTGCAGGTGTTCACCTACCGGCACGACCAGCTGGTGCTGGTCACCCCGCGCGAGCATCCGCTGGCCGAGCGCGACGGCCTGTTTCTGCGCGAGGCAGTGGGCTTCGATTTCATCGGCCTGCAGCAGGATGCCTCCTTGCACGGCCTGCTGCAGCATTCGGCGCACAGCCAGGGCGTCGCCTTGCGCCTGCGCATCCAGGTGCGCAGCTTCGAAGCCATCTGCCGGATGATCCACACCGGTATGGGCGTCGGTGTGTTGCCGGATCTGGCGGTGCGTACCTATCTGCCGGCGCTGGATGTGCGAGTGATCCCGCTGCACGATCCCTGGGCCCGGCGCGAACTCAAGGTGGCAGTGCGCAACCTGGACAACCTTTCGCTGACCGCGAAGCAGATGCTCGATCACCTGCGTAACAGCTCATCGACAGAGGGTATTTCAGCGCTGCCTTCGTGAATGCCGAAGGCTCGGTTGTCCAAATGTGAATTTCAGCCTGGCGGAGGGCGCAGTAGAGTCCGGGCCAATCGACGGCGATCCGCCCTCGACGCTCAGACAAAAACAACAGGAGCCTTCCATGAAGTTTTCTTTCGTCCGTCGTGGCCTGGCCGGCGTGCTCGCCGGTTGCGCACTGCTTGGCGCACTCTCGGCACACGCAGCCGATCCTATCTTGATCAAGTTCTCCCACATCACCGCCGACAGCACGCCGAAGGGCCAGGGCGCGCTGCTGTTCAAGAAGCTGGTGGAGGAGCGCCTGGCCGGCAAGGTCAAGGTCGATGTCTATGCCAACTCTTCGCTGTATGGCGATGGCAAGGAAATGGAAGCGCTGCTGTTGAACGAGGTGCAGATGCTGGCGCCGGCGCCTTCCAAGCTGGAGCAGTACACCAAGCAGCTGCAGCTGTTCGACATGATGTTCCTGTTCGATGACGTCGCCGCCGCGCAGCGCTTCCAGTCTTCGGACAAGGGCAAGGCGCTGCTCAAATCGATGGAGAGCAAGGGCATCACCGGTCTGGCCTACTGGCTCAACGGCATGCGTCAGCTCACCGCCAACAAGCCACTGATCGAACCGGCCGATGCCCGTGGTCAGAAGTTCCGCGTGCAGCCGTCCGATCTGCAGGCCGCACAGTACAGCGCCCTGCGCGCGGTGCCGCGCAAGATGAGCTTCGCCGAGATCTACCAGGGCCTGCAGACCGGCGTGGTCAACGCTCAGGACAACCCCTGGTCGAACATCTACTCGCAGAAGTACTTCGAGGTGCAGAAGTACATGACCGAGTCCAACCATGCCATCGGCAACTACCTGCTGATCACCAACACTCAGTTCTGGAACGGTCTGCCGGCGGACATCCGCAGCGAGCTGGAACAGATCGTCGACGAAGTCACCGTCGAGGTGAACAAACAGGCCGAGGCGCTGAATGCCGAAGCCCGTCAGGCCATCGTCGATACTGGCAAGAGCGAGATCACTACCCTGACGCCTGAGCAGCGTGCCGCCTGGCGTGACGCCGTGCGCCCGGCCTGGAAGAAGTTCGAGGCCGATATCGGCAGTGATGTGATCGAAGCCGCGCAAGCCGCCAACCAGCAGTGAGCCCCACGGCTGCTCCGGGCCCACGCACCCGAGGCGGCCCTTCATTCGCCGTCGCCTAAGACGGCGTTTGCCAATGACGAATATCGCGCCGGTCGTGGCTCGGTTAGATTCGTCCGACTCCTTAGAGCCTGTTCAAAGTCTGCTGCGCGTCGGCCCTGCTGCGTTAAAAACAGGCTCGGATGCTCATTTACAGCTCGTAAACTCCGCATCCTCGCCTGTTTTTGCCTTGCATGGCTCTAGCTCGCGAAACTTTGAGCAGGCTCTCAAAAACCACAACAATGTTCGGAGATGCCATGAACGCCTTGCGGCGCGGCTGGGAGCACTTCGAGGAAGGCTTTATCGCTTTCCTCCTGGCGACCATGACGCTGATCACTTTCGTCTACGTGATCCTCAACAACTTCTACACCCTGTTCTATTGGCTGGGTGACTATTTCGGCGGTAACGAGACCCTGCTCGCTATCGGCGACTCCATTCTCGACATGGCCCAGGCGATGACCTGGAGCAATGCCCTGACCAAGGCGCTGTTCGGCTGGCTGATCTTCTTCGGCCTGGCCTATGGCGTGCGTACCGCCGGCCACATCGGCGTCGACGCTCTGGTCAAACTCGCCCCGCGCGGCATCCAGCGCATCATCGGTGTGATCGCCTGCTCGGCCTGCCTGGGCTATGCCGGCCTGATCGCCGTTGGCAGCTTCGACTGGGTGCACACCCTGTTCACCGCCGGTATCGGCGCCGAAGACCTCGGTCACTACGGCATCCAGCAATGGCATATCGGCATGATCGTGCCCTTCGGCTACGCCATGGTGTTCGTCCGCTTCCTGGAAATCCTCGTCCGTATCCTGCGCAACGAGCAGACCGGCCTCGGTCTGGCCGACGAAGCGGCCGATGCCCTGAAGGTCAATGAGCACGAGGAGCCCAAGCAATGACCGTCCTGTTCCTCTTCCTGCTGCTGTTTTTGCTGATGTTCATCGGCGTGCCGATCGCCGCATCGCTCGGCCTGGCCGGTTCGATCACAATCATGCTGTTCAGCCCCGACTCGGTGCGCTCGCTGGCGATCAAGCTGTTCGAGACCAGCGAGCATTACACCCTGCTGGCGATTCCGTTCTTCCTCTTGTCCGGTGCCTTCATGACCACCGGCGGCGTGGCCAAGCGTCTGATCGACTTCGCCAACGCCTGCGTCGGCCACATCCGTGGCGGCCTGGCCATCGGCGCGGTGCTGGCGTGCATGCTGTTCGCCGCGCTGTCTGGCTCCTCGCCAGCCACCGTAGCGGCAGTCGGCTCCATCGCCATCGCCGGCATGGTGCGCTCCGGTTATCCGCAGGCGTTCGGCGCCGGCATCGTCTGTAACGCCGGTACCCTGGGCATCCTGATTCCGCCGTCGATCGTGATGGTGGTG
>NZ_FNAE01000008.1 GCF_900101755.1 Ectopseudomonas alcaliphila
AAACCCATGGTCAGTTCACGATCACTGGCCAACTCGGAGCTGTCCAGCCCTTCCAGGCGGCCTTCGACCACGATGACCCGTAGCTCGCCCGAGGACAGATCCTGCTGCGGTAGATAGGCGCGCGAGGTCACGTAGCCCCGGTCGATATAGAACTGGGTGATGGCCTTGAGCAGCTCGTTGAGCTGACCAACGCCCAAACACTCGCCAGCGAAACGCTGCAGAATGGCCTGCTGGTCGTCCTCAGCGAGGAGAGTGGCACCTTCCAGGCGGATCTGCTCGATGTCGAAGCAGCGTTCGTCTTCGACGGGGGCGGTTTGCAGTTGAGGCGTTTCACCTGGGAGTTGCTGCAGCTCGTCGAGGCGGCGCTGCTGCTCCTGCAGCAAACGCTCCTGGCGCTCGCGGATCAGCTCACGGTCGCCCGGCGTCTGCGCCAACGCGGTAACAGGAAGAGACAACAAACAAAGCCATACGGCCAAAGGGCTAATACGAGAAAGCATGCCTTCAGTCCTTTGAATAGCAGAAAAACGGCGTCGGAAAACCGGCGGCGATTAAAGCATATGGCACCTTGATATCAAATAGGACTTTGACGAACGGCGTCACCATCACTGGCTGCCAGCCTTTTCACCCGACGAATGGCATATAGCCATCAATTTTCTCATCCCTTGCCCTACCCCCTCCTTCCTGCCTAGGCTGTGCCCTTTCGCTCAATTTGGACCTTGCCATGGAAAACCGGCAGACCTGGCGTCAACGCATCTACATCATCATCTTCGAAACCAGTACGCCGGCCGCTCAGCGCTTCGACAACTGGCTGCTGGTGACCATCCTCGCCAGCCTGGTGGTGGTGATGCTCGACAGCATCGAACACTTCCACAACCAGTACGCCGGGCTGTTCAGCGCGCTGGAGTGGGGCTTCACCGCGCTGTTTGCCATCGAGTACGGCTTGCGCCTGTACAGCTCGCCCAAGCCGATGCGTTATGCCTTCAGTTTCTTCGGCCTGGTGGATCTGCTGGCGGTGCTGCCGGCCATCCTGGCGTTGATGTTCGCCGATGCGCAGTACCTGATGATCATTCGGGTCATCCGCATGATCCGCATCTTCCGCGTGCTCAAGCTGCGCCAGTACCTGACCCAGGCCAACTTCCTGCTGGTGGCGCTGCGCGGCAGCAAACAGAAGATCGTGGTGTTTCTGGTGAGCGTCTCGACCCTGGTCACCGTGTATGGCGCGATGATGTATGTCATCGAAGGCCCGGCCAACGGCTTCACCAGCATTCCCACTGGTATCTACTGGGCGGTGGTGACGCTGACCACGGTGGGCTTCGGCGATATCACGCCGCAAACGGCGCTGGGGCAGATGCTGGCCACGCTGGTGATGATCACCGGCTATTCGATCATCGCCGTGCCCACCGGCATCTTCACCGCCGAACTGGCCAATGCCATGCGTCAGGACGGGCTGATGGAGCACGACTGCCCGAACTGCCGCAAGAACCGCCACGAGTACAGCGCGGCGTTCTGCAGCCGCTGCGGTGGGCCGCTGTTCAGCCGGCAGGCTGCGCCCTTATCGCCAGCGCAAAACGCACCTGAAACAGACTGAAGCAAAACCGAACGGCCGTCGCGTGGTCATAAAGTCGCCCTGTGGGCTATAAAGCCCGACTTTTAATAACAAGGAAGCGCGCCATGGCCGTTACCACCAATGAATCCACGGCACCTGCCAAGGCCGCCTGGATTGGCCTGATTCTGGGCCCGTTGTTACTGCTCGTTTGCCTGGTTACCGAGCCGCCAGCCGGCCTGTCCAGCACCGCCTGGGCCACCATCGGCCTGACCCTGCTGATGGCCACCTGGTGGTCGACCGAAGCCATTCCGATTCCGGCCACCTCGCTGCTGCCGATCCTGCTGATCCCGGCACTGGGCATCGACAGTCTCAACGCCGCGACCGCGCCCTACGCCAACCCGACCATCTACCTGTTCCTCGGCGGTTTCATCCTCGGCCTGGCCATGGAGCGCTGGAACCTGCACAAGCGCATCGCCCTGATGACGCTGCTGGCCATGGGCAGCAAGCCGAGCAAGCAGATCGCCGGGTTCATGATGGCCACCGCGTTCCTCAGCATGTGGGTGAGCAACACCGCCACCACCATCATGATGTTGCCTATCGGTCTCTCGGTGATCGCCATGCTCACCGGCGAGAAGGACGCGGCCGACAGCGAGCGTGAACGCTTCGCCACCGCCCTGCTGCTGGCGATTGCTTACGCCGCCAGCGTCGGCGGTATCGCCACGCTGATCGGTACCCCGCCCAACGCCCTGCTGGCCGCCTTCCTCGCCGACAACTACGACGTGCAGATCGGCTTCGGCCAGTGGATGCTGCTGGGCGTGCCGGTGGCGGTGATCATGCTGGCGTTCATCTGGTGGTGGCTGACCCGTGGCGGCTTCAACCTGGCTGGACATGACAGCACACAGCTGATTCGCAGCGAGCTGGCCGAGCTCGGCCCGCTGAGCCGTGGCGAGAAGCTGGTGGCACTGGTGTTCGTGGTCACCGCGCTGGCCTGGGTGTTCCAGCCGCTGATCTCCGGCTGGGTGCCCGGCGTCAATGACACCAGCATTGCCATTGCTGCGGCGCTGGCATTGTTCATGATTCCGGTGGACGTCAAACAGCGCGTGTTCCTGATGAACTGGGAAAGCGCCAGCAAACTGCCCTGGGGCGTGCTGCTGCTGTTCGGCGGCGGCCTGTCGCTGGCGGGCGTGATTCGCAGCACCGGCCTGGCCGAATGGATCGCACAGAGCCTCGGTGCGCTGGGCGCCCTGCCGGTGATCGCGATGATCGGCGTGGTGGTGCTGGTGATCATCTTCCTCACCGAAGTCACCTCCAACACCGCCACCGCTGCCGCCTTCCTGCCGTTGCTGGGGGCGCTGGCCGTGTCGCAGGGCATGCCGGCCGAGCTGCTGGCGATTCCTGCCGCCATCGCTGCCAGCTGCGCCTTCATGATGCCGGTGGCGACGCCACCTAACGCCATCGTGTTCGGCACCGGGCACATGAAGATACAGTCGATGATCAGAGCAGGCTTCGCCCTCAACCTGTTCGGCGTGGTGCTGGTGACAGTGATCAGCTACCTGCTGGTGGGCTTGATCTGGGCGCATTGAGCCTGGATCGCACCAACAAAAACGGCGCCTTCGGGCGCCGTTTTCATATGTGGAGGTTGGGGTATAAGCCAGGGTTGAAACTCACCTGATCGATGCGGAGGTTTACAACCGTCGCCCCGCGTGTGACGGCCGATCAGCGATTCTGATACTGACGAAACAACCCCGGTGGAATGCCGGAGCTGTCGGTATCCTTCCACGGCCCGCCGGCTTGCGACGACCAGCTCCAGCCGCCGTCCCAGCGGTAGAAGATACGCTCGCGGTAGTACAGATCACGTGCGCCCTCGACCACATAGACGCCCAAACCCGGATTCCAGTGGCTCTGTACCCCAGGCGGCGGCGCATAGCGCGGGTGCGACGGCTGCTGCACCGGTGGCAGCTCGCCAACCGGTGTGCTCGGCTGCTGCAATACGCAGCCACTCAGGCCAAGCCCGAGCGCGCAGGCCAGCGCCAGGCGCTTCACTGGGCCTGCCCATCGCGGCTGTCGATCAGCAGCGCCTGGACGTCACGGGCGGTGTTGGCAACCGGGCCGGTCTGGCCGCTCCATTCGCCCTGGGTGGCGTTACCGGCGCGCGATACACGCGCCACCAGTTGCACCTGCTCGAATCGGGAAATTTTCAGTTCGGGCATCATCGCATCCACATCGGAAAGGCTGATCTGCGCCGGCAGGTCGGAGACCTTCAGGCGCTTGACCGCCAACGGCATCGGCGGGCCACTGAGTGCGCGGGCGAAGACGAATACAGCATCGTCCGGCTGCACGTTCTGCTGCACTTCAGGTGACAGCGATACGCTGACCTCCAGCGCATGCACCTTGGCGCCCGGCTCGGCGGCAGCGCTGGGCTGCTCGCCCTCGCCCATCTGCTGACGGGCACGTTCGATACCGCCGGCGATGGCCGCACGCGACGGGTCCTGCTCCGGCAGCACGGCGACCAGACGCTCCCAGTAGCGCACGGCATCAGCATAGCGCTGGCTTTCATAGGCGGCGATGCCGAGCAGGCCGAGGCTGGTGACCTCTTCCGGATCGGCCTTCAGCGCTTCGTCGGTGAGCGTCTGCATCTGCTCGCTCCACTGCTTGCCTTCAGCGAAGTACAGCGCCTGCGCCCACTGGCCGAGCAGCTCCGGGGCACGCCCGGCGATCTCCACGGCACGCTCGAACGCCTTGGCGGCATCGCCGGCACGCTCCTGTGCCATGTAGGTACGACCGAGGAAGTACCAGGCCTCGGCAGACTCCGGCTGTTGCTGCACGGTCTGCTCCAGGCGCGCGGTCATCTCCTCGATGCTCTGCGGCTGCATGGCGGCCAGTTGGCGAGTCTGTACGACCTCATCGACAGCGCCCCAGTGCAGGTAAAGGGCCACGCCCAGCACCGGCACCAGCAGCGCCGAGACCAGCGGGATCTTGCCGCCGAGCACGCTGCTGCGGCGCTGTACGCCTTCGGTGTCATCCAGCAGCTCGCGCGCCGCCTCAGCGCGGCCGGCCTCCATCTGCGCCTCATCGAGCACGCCGGCCTGGCGCTGGGTTTCCAGCTCCTGCAGACGCTCCTGATAGAGGGTGACGTTGAGTGCGGTGCGGTCTTCTTCGGCCTGCAGCTTGCGAATGCGCAGTACCGGAATCAGCAGAAACGCCAGGGCAGTCAGCAACAGCAGCCCGGCGGGCAACCAGAAATCGATCATCGGTCTTTCTTGTCCTGAGAGTTTTGCTCGAGCAACGCGGCGAGGCGCGCCTGCTCATCGACGGAGAGGCCAGCGGCCGAGCGGTCTTTGTTCTGGCCACGGCGGCGCAGGACGATCACCCCGAGCACACCGAAACCTATTACCAGCAGGCCGGCCGGGCCGTACCAGAGCAGCAGCGTGCGGCTGGTCAGCGGCGGTTTGTAGAGCACGAAATCGCCATAGCGCGAGACCAGGAAGTCGATGATCTCGTCGTTGCTCTTGCCCTCTTCGAGCATGCGGAAGATCTCGTTGCGCAGATCCATGGCGATCGGCGCGTCGGAGTCGGCGATGTTCTGGTTCTGGCACTTCGGGCAACGCAGCTCTTCGATCAGATTGCGATAGCGCTGACGCTCGGCCTCGTTGGCGAACTCGAAGGTATCGATGGCGGCATGCGCGCTGGCCAACAGGCCAAGCGCCAGACCGGCCGAAATCAACAGGCGCTTCATGGCTGGGCCTCGTCGACCAGTTGCTGGTAGATCGGCGCCAGTTTCTCGCGCCAGACGCGCTCGTCGATGGTGCCGACGAACTTGTGACGGATGATGCCCTTGGCATCGACGAAGAAGGTTTCCGGCGCGCCGTATACACCCAGGTCCAGACCGAGGCTGCCCTTGGCGTCCTCGATATTGAGCTGATAGGGGTTGTGCAGGTCGCGCAGCCATTTCTGTGCCGGTTCGCGCTGATCCTTGTAGTTGACCCCATGGATCACCACACCGGCCTCGGCCAGCTTGTTCAGCACCGGATGCTCGTGACGGCAGGCCGGGCACCAGGTGGCCCAGACGTTGACCAACGCAGGCCGCCCCTTGATGTCGGCCTCGCTGAGGGTACGCTCGGGATCGTCCAGAGACGGCAGGCTGAAAGCCGGGAACGGCTTGCCGATCAGCGCCGAGGGCAGCTCGGACGGGTCGAGGAACAGACCGCGATAGAGGAATACGGCAATCGCCAGAAAGGCCAGCAGCGGCAACAGCAGGAGCAGGCGTCTCATGCGCTGGCCTCCTGCCTGCCCAGGGCTTCGCGCACGCGGGTTCTGACCTTGATGCGGTAGCGTTTGTCAGCTGCGGCGAGGAAGCCGCCGAGGCCCATCAGCAGCGCGCCCAGCCAGATCCAGCGGACGAAGGGTTTGATGTGCACCCGCACTGCCCAGGCGCCCTGCTCCAGCGGCTCGCCGAGGGCAACGAACAGATCGCGAGTGAAGCCGGCATCGATGCCCGCCTCGGTCATGGTCGCCTGCTGCACGGTGTACAGGCGCTTCTCCGGGTGTAGCACGCTGATCTGCCGCTCGCCATCGAAGACCCGTATCGTGCCTTTGTCGGAGATGAAGTTGGGGCCTTCATGATGCACGGCGCCGTCAAACTGGAAGCGATAGCCGCCCAACTCCACGGAGTCCCCCGGCGCCATGCGCAGATCGCGCTCGTAGCTGCCCAGGCTGGTGAGCACCACACCGAGGGCACACACGGCGAAACCGAAGTGCGCCATCTGCATGCCCCAGTAGCTGCGGCCCAGGCTAGGCAGGCCCTTGATCAGGCCCTTGTGGCGCGTCTTGTCGAGAATGTCGCGCACGCCTGCCAGGATCACCCAGAAGGCCAGCAGGCAGACGGCCAGCACGGCCCAGTGGAAGTCACCATGCAGGAAGGTGGCGGCTACCGCCAGCACCACGCTGGCCACCAGCACCGGTGCGAGCATGCTGCCCAGCCATTTCAGCGGGGTGTCCTTCCAGCGCACCAGTACGCCGACACTGATCACGGCCATCAGCAGTGCCATCAGCGGCAGGAACAGCGCGTTGAAATAAGGCGGGCCAACCGACAGCTTGGCGCCGGTCAGGGCGTCGAGCACCAGCGGATAGAGCGTGCCGAGCAGGATCATCGCGGCCGAGACCACCAGCACGATGTTGTTGACCAGCAGCAGCGTCTCACGCGACCACAGGCCGAAGCCGACCTGGCTCTTGACCACTGGCGCGCGTACGGCAAACAGCGCCAGCGAACCGCCCACCACCACCAGCAGGAAGGCGAGGATGAACACGCCGCGCTCCGGATCGGTGGCGAAGGCGTGTACCGAGGTCAGTACGCCGGAGCGCACCAGAAAGGTACCCAGCAGGCTGAGGGAGAAGGCCGCGATGGCCAGCAACACGGTCCAGCTCTTGAACACGCCACGCTTCTCGGTCACCGCAAGCGAGTGAATCAACGCGGTGCCCACCAGCCAGGGCATGAACGAGGCGTTCTCTACCGGGTCCCAGAACCACCAGCCGCCCCAGCCCAGTTCGTAGTAGGCCCACCAGGAGCCCAGGGCGATACCAATGCCGAGGAAGGCCCAGGCGACGATGGTCCACGGACGCGACCAGCGTGCCCAGGCGGCGTCCAGCTTGCCGCCGAGCAGCGCGGCGATGGCGAAGGCGAAGGCCACCGAGAAACCGACATAGCCCATGTACAGCATCGGCGGATGCACGATCAGGCCGAAGTCCTGCAGCAAGGGGTTGAGGTCGCGGCCGTCGGCCGGCGAGTTCGGCAGCAAGCGCTCGAAGGGGTTGGAGGTGACGATGAGAAACAGCAGAAAACCGATGCTGATCATGCCCATCACCGCCAGCACACGGGCGAGCATCTCTTCCGGCAGATGGCGCGAGAAGATCGCCACGGCGAAGGTCCAACCCGCGAGGATCAGCGCCCACAGCAGCAAGGAGCCTTCGTGCGCCCCCCATACCGCACTGAACTTGTAGTACCAGGGCAGCGCGCTGTTGGAGTTGTTGGCCACGTAGGCGACGGAGAAATCGTCGACCATGAAGGCGTAGGTCAGGCAGATGAACGAGAACAGCAGGAAGGCGAACTGGCCCCAGGCAGCCGGCTGCGCCAGGCTCATCCACTGGTGGTCACCACGCCAGGCACCGATCAGCGGCAGCGTCGCCTGTACCAGGCACAGGCACAGCGCCAGGATCATCGCCAGATGGCCGAGCTCGGGGATCATTGTGCGCTCTCCTGCTGATAGCCCTGTTTGGCGGCTTTGGCCTCATTATGCTTCTGCATCATTCCGCTCTTTTCCAGCGCCTGCATGACTTCAGGCGGCATGTAATTCTCGTCGTGCTTGGCCAGCACCTCGTCAGCCACCAGCACACCCTCTTCATTGACCCGACCCAGGGCGACGATGCCCTGCCCTTCACGGAACAGGTCCGGGAGGATGCCGTGGTAGCGAATGGTCACGCCGTGAGCGCCGTCGGTGACGACGAAGTCGACTTCCAGAGTGTCGGCGGAGCGCTTGACCGAGCCCTCCTCGACCAGGCCGCCGGCCCGAATGCGGGTATCGACCGGGGCTTCGCCAGTGGCGATCTGACTGGGGGTGTAGAACAGGTTGATGTTCTCCTGCAGCGCGGTCAGCGCCAGCGCCACGGCGATGCTGACGCCGCAGAGGATGGCCAGAACGATGTACAGGCGTTTCTTGCGAACCGGATTCACTTCGACTTCTCCCGGCGCAAACGGCGCGCCTCGTCTTGCAGGTAACGGCGGCGCGCCAGGATCGGCAGCACCACATTCAACGCCAGAATCGCCAGGCTGATGCCGTAGGCGCTCCAGACGTAGGGGCCATGGGTACCCATGGCGAGAAACTCGGAGAACGACGCGAAACTCATGCCTTGCCCTCCACCAGCGTCTGCACTTCGGCTTTCACCCAGCTGCTGCGCGCTTCGCGCTTGAGCACTTCCAGACGCATGCGATAGAGCAGCACGGCGCCGAAGAAGCAGTAGAAACCCAGCACCGCGAGTAGCAGCGGCAACCACATCTCCATCGGCATCGCCGGCTTCTCGGTAATCTTGAAGGTGGCGGTCTGGTGCAGTGAATTCCACCACTCCACCGAGTACTTGATGATCGGGATATTGACCACGCCAACGATGGCCAGCACGGCGCAGGCCTTGGCGGCGCTGTCGCGGTTGCTGATGGCGTTGCCCAGGGCGATGACGCCGAAGTAGAGGAACAACAGGATCAGCATCGAGGTCAGGCGCGCGTCCCACACCCAGTACGTGCCCCAGGTCGGCTTGCCCCAGATGGCGCCGGTGAGCAACGCGATGGCAGTCATCCAGGCACCGATGGGAGCGGCCTGCTGCAAGGCGACGTCGGCCAGCTTCATCTTCCATACCAGCCCGACCAGGCCGGCAATGGCCAGGGTCACGTAGATCGACTGGGCCAGGAAGGCTGCCGGAACGTGGATGTAGATGATGCGAAAGCTGTTGCCCTGCTGGTAGTCCGGCGGTGCGAAAGCCAGGCCCCAGATCAGGCCGGCGGTGATCAGCACCACAGCAGCGATGCTGAGCCAGGGCAGCCAGCGGCCACTCATCTCATAGAACCACTTGGGCGAACCCCACTTGTGAAACCACGTCCAGTTCATGCTCGACTCATTATTCAGGCCTGGCTCGACTGTTATCGGCCAGATATCACGGTTCGTTCTTATTCGCCGACACTGATGGTCAGACCGGCGGCAATCGCAAAAGGTGTCAGGGTCACCGCCAGGGCAGTGAGGCTCGCCAGCCACAACAGGTGGCCGCTAGCCGGCAGTCCTTGCAAGGCCGCCTGCAGCGCCCCGCTGCCAAGAATCAGCACCGGGATGTACAGCGGCAGGATCAGCAGCGCCAGCAGCAGGCCGCCGCGCTTGAGACCAACGGTGAGCGCCGCGCCCACCGCGCCGAGCAGGCTCAGCACCGGAGTGCCGAGCAGCAGGGAAATCAGCAGTACCGGCAGGCAACGCCCAGGCAGACCGAGCATCAGTGCCAGCACAGGCGCCAGCAAAACCAGCGCCAGACCACTGAAAAGCCAGTGTGCCAGCACCTTGGCCAACACCAGAAGAGGCAGGGGGTGCGACGAAAGGACCCACTGCTCGAGCGAGCCGTCCTCGAAATCACTGCGGAAAAGCCCGTCCAGCGAGAGCAGCACGGCCAAAAGGGCCGCCACCCAGACCAGGCCCGGAGAAAGGGTTTGCAACAATTGCGTCTCAGGCCCCACTGCCAATGGGAACAGCGCGATGACGATGGCGAAGAACACCAGCGGATTGGCCAGGTCGGATGGGCGACGAGCGAGCAAGCGCATTTCGCGCGACAGCAGCTGGGTGAAGACGTTACTCATGCGGCGTACTGCCCCAGATCCAGATCACGATAAGTCGCTGGTTTGTGTTGCAGGCTGTGGTGGGTGGTCAGCACCACCACACCGCCGCGCTCGCAATGGCTGGCCAGGTGCGCTTCGAGTTGCGCCACACCGCTCTTGTCCAGTGCGGTGAACGGCTCATCGAGCACCCACAACGGCGGCGTATCGGCCAGATACAGGCGTGCCAGGGCGACACGGCGCTGTTGGCCGGCCGACAGGGTATGACAGGGAACATCCTCGAAACCGCGCAGACCAACTGCCTCCAGCGCCTGCCAGATCGCCTCGCGACTCGCTGGGCGATGCAACGCACAGAGCCAGGCCAGGTTTTCTTCGGCGCTCAGCAGCCCCTTGATCCCAGCGGCATGGCCGATCCATAGCAGGTTGCGCGCCAGCTCGCTGCGTTGTTCAGCCAGGGCCTGGCCCTGCAGGAAGATGTCACCGACAGTCGGCTGACGCAGCCCGGCGATCAGCCTTAGCAGGCTGGTCTTACCGCTGCCGTTGGGGCCACTGATCTGCAACATGTCGCCTGGCTGCAGGGCAAAATGCAGCTGCTCGAAGAGCATGCGCCAGTCCCGCTCACAGCTGAGCGCCACGGCTTCGAGAAGGGGAACGGGACGGGTCATCGATACCTGGCAGGGTTAAAGTCGACGGTGCTCCGGCCGCTATACTGACGCGTGCCGGAAGTGCGGTGCGGAACGGGCCGGCATTATACATGTCGCATCACTGTCCCCGCAGTCAGCATTTTCGACAGGGTGTTAATCACGTAGGGTGTACCGTACGCACCTCCCACCGAAAGCCGGTGCGCACGGCGCAGCCTACGGCACCTGCAAAGGACGGAGCCCAACGAAAGCCCATGAGCGAAATCAGCAGCCCACGCCCACTTCCCCCCTCCGTGCCGGTAATTCGCAACACTGCGAGCGCGGCTGACCTGGCCGTGCGCCTGTTGCAGCCGCTGGAAGGCATGCTGGCGGCCGGCGAAAGCGCCAAGGCCGAAGTCGTCGCGATTCGCGAGCAGGCGCAAAGCTTCCAGCTTTTGCTCAAACTGACCCTCGCAGGTGGCAAGCAGGCCACTCTGCAAGCCGAAAGCCCCAGGCCATTGGCCCAGGGCAGCGCACTGGTGGTCACCGCACTGTCCGACACCCGCCTGGCGCTGGCCTTGCAGGCTGGCGGCGACAAGCCGCTGACCAGCCTCGACCTCCAGCAACTGCCGCCCGGCACATTGGTCCAGGGCAAAGTGGTCAGCCGCGACACGTTGCCGCCGCAGGGCGCGCAGACGATCTATCGCCTGGTGGTAAACCTGCTCAATACCCCGCTTGCCGGCAGCCAGCTGGCGCTCGACAGTCCGCTGGCACTGCCACTCGGCAGCCTGCTCAGCGCCCAGGTTCAGGGTAGCCAGAGCCTCGCCTTCCTGCCTCTCAGTGGCCGCCTCGATCAACTGGTGCTGGGCCAGCAACTGGCCGCACAACAGAATCGCCAGGCCTCGCTGGAAGGTTTGTTCAAGGGCCTGCAAAAGCTGAGCGGCGGCGACGAAGCGCTGCGCGGCAGCATCGACAAGCTGCTTGGCGCCCTCCCCGACAGCACCCAGTTGAGTACCGCCAAAGGCCTGGCGCAGGCACTCGAAGGCAGCGGTGTGCTGCTCGAAGCCAAACTGCTGCAGGGGCAGACCGGCACATTGCCGCAGGACCTGAAGGCCAACCTGCTGCGCCTGATCGCCCAGCTTATGCCGCAACTGCCAGGTGGCACCGGTCCCCTTGCCGGCCTGCAGAGCGCCCTCAGCCAGAACCTGCCCAACCTGGCCCGGCAACTGCTCGGGGCAGGCGCTGCCGGCTCGGCGCGCCAACAGGCATTGACCTTCCCATTACCTTCGCGCCTGTTGCAAAACATGGATGGCGAGGCCGACCTGGAAACCCTGCTGAAGCTCGCCGCAGCGGCCGTCTCACGGCTGCAGACCCACCAACTGTCGAGCCTGGCGCAAACCCAGGTCGACGCCAACGGCAACCTGCTGACCACCTGGCAGCTGGAGCTGCCCATGCGTCATCAGCAGGAAGTGATTCCCCTGCAGATCAAACTGCAGCGTGAAGACAGCGGCAAGGCGGAAAAAACGGAGCAAAAGGAGACGCTCTGGCGCGTGGAACTGGCCTTCGACCTCGATCACCTTGGCCCGCTGCAGGTTCGCGCCCAGCTGCTACGCGGCAGCCTCTCCAGCCAGCTATGGGCCGAACGCGCCGATACCGCCTCGCTGATCACCGCCGAACTGGGCAATCTGCGGGAACGCCTGCTGGCCGCAGGCCTGGAGGTCGGCGAACTGGCCTGTAGCCAGGGCATGCCGCCGCAAGGGCCGAAAACCTCGCTGGAACAACGCTGGGTGGATGAAACCGCATGAGCCGCAAGCCGAAGTCCGAAGCGCGTCAGGCCATCGCCCTCAACTACGACGGGCAGAACGCGCCGATACTCAGCGCCAAGGGTGATGACGAGCTGGCCGAAGCCATCCTCGCCATCGCTCGCGAATACGAAGTACCGATTTACGAAAATGCCGAGTTGGTGCGTCTGCTGGCGCGTCTGGAACTGGGCGACGCCATTCCGGAAGCATTGTATCGCTGCATCGCCGAGATCATCGCCTTCGCCTGGCACCTGCAGGGCAAGGCCCCGCCGGGTTTCGAGGCCGATGCCGAGCGCGACGTCACCCCGCCGCTTCCCTTGCTCAAGGGTCCGGCGAACTGAGTGCCAGGCGCTCGTTGACGCTGCCCTTGCTGCTTGGCATATCGAACAGCTGCCAGGCGAAGTAACCGCCACGAAAATAGAACACACGGGTAAAACCCCAGCCAACTGCCTGCTCGACTGCAACGGCGCTCTGCGCGCACACCTCACTGTCGCAATAGATGACCAGGGGCACCTCGCGCGGCCACGGCACCTGCGCCAGAGATGCAAAGCGCCCGCGCAGATCCAGATGGATGGCTCCCTCGATATGCCCCCAGCCCCACTCGCGGGCCGGCCGCACATCGATGAACAGTGCGCCGTGGTCGTGCAAGTGCTTGGCCTGTATGACGTTGACCGTGATCGCACCCGCGACCTGCAGCGGCGCCTCCTGAGCAACCAGAGGCTGGCAGAGCAGCCAGCCAACGCAAACCAAAACCAGACGATGCATGACCAATCCCCCGTGACGACCACAGCTGGATGAACCACTGCCTTCTATCAGCGTAGATGGACACACAGGGGGCTCTAGGATTGATTGCGCAGGCGACAAGGCCTGCTAAGAACGCGCTCGACTATGCGTCAAGGCTTGAGGGAGGCTATTGCGGCTGGCCAGCCTTGGGTGTGTGCAGGCGGCTGATCAGTTCGGCCTCGGCCTTGCTCAGGCCGCAGGACTGGGTCAGGTCCTCGACGCTCGCGCCCATGCCTACCAGGCGTGCAGCCTGGGTGAAAGACAGGCTGCTGGGGTCACGCTGTTCGATCTGGCTGACCTTGTCCGGCAACGGCGCCACCACGCGGCGCAGCTCATGCAGCTCTTCGCCCATGCGAATGCTGCCGGTCAGGTAGGCGTCGAGACGTTTACTCAGTTCCCTGATCCGCGCATCGCGCACGGCGTCACGCTTGGCCTGCTCGTCCAGCAGGCGCTGCTGGTTGCGGTACAGGCCTTTGCAGACGATGCCCAGTGCCACGCACAGCAGCGCCACGAAGGCCAGGGCCGCGGCAAGCATGGCAAACTCGGACATGGCTCAGATGCTCTCCAGCTCCGACCATTCTTCCTCGGACATCATCTTGTCCAGCTCGACCAGGATCAGCAGCTCGCCGTTCTTGTTGCACACGCCCTGGATGAACTTGGCCGACTCGTCGTTGCCGACGTTCGGTGCAGTCTCGATCTCGGACTGACGCAGATAGACCACTTCGGCCACGCTATCGACCAGAATGCCGACCACTTGCTTGTCCGCTTCGATGATGACGATACGAGTGTTGTCGGTGACCGGCGCCGAACCCAGGCCGAAACGCTGGCGGGTATCGATCACGGTGACCACATTGCCGCGCAGGTTGATGATGCCCAGCACGTAGCTCGGAGCGCCCGGTACCGGGGCGATCTCGGTGTAGCGCAGGACTTCCTGCACCTGCATCACGTTGATGCCGTAGGTCTCGTTGTCCAGGCGAAAGGTCACCCACTGCAGAATCGGATCTTCGGCACCTTGTGCAGAACTTTTCTTCATGTCCCTAGCCTCGTCAAAAACCGCTCAGTGCGGCATGTGCGGGTCGACCCGCTTGTCATCAACTATAGAGCCCGTTGGCACAGGCTCACCAATTCTCAATGCAGTTTTCCGCCATTCAGGCGTTTTGCCCCGCCGCTGGCGATCAGTTCGGCCAATGCCGCCACGTCGAGCAGCGCGCACATGTGCTCGATCACCGTACCGGCCAACCAGGGCCGCTGGGTACGCTGACTGCGCCACTTGACCTCGCTCGGGTCCAGGCGAATCGAACGGCTGACCTGATGCACCGACAGACCCCACTCGTAGCCCTGCACCGAAATCACGTACTGCAGGCCTTCGCGGAAGTCCTCGCGGTAACGGTCCGGCATCACCCAGCGCGCGGTGTCCAGCACCTTCAGGTTACCGGCCTGGCTCGGCAGGATACCGAGGAACCACTCCGGCTGACCGAACAGCGGCGTAAGCTCCTGTCCTTCCAGCGGGTAGATCGACCCCAAACAAATCAATGGCACGGCCAGGGTCAACCCGGCAACGTCGAACAGCAGGCATTCGAACGGCTCCTCGGCCCAGGCAGGGCGACCATCGGCCAGGACAGCAGCCGGTTGCGGCACCTGTTCGGCAGCGGGGGCAAGCGCTGGCGGCGCTTCGTCGATGACCGGGGCCTGTATCGGCGCGAGTAATTCAACCGGTGCGACTTCCACCTGTACCTGCGGCTCGACCACGGTAGCCAGTGCGACCGGCGCTACCGGCTCGACCAATCGCGCATCACGCACCTGCTCCTCGAGCACCGCGGCCTCGAACTCGTCGAGGCTGACGGACATCTCCAGTTCGGCGGCAGCCTCCTGCAGCAACCCGTCGAGGTAGGACTGCAGGGCCAGCTGGGAACGCGTGGCGGTGGCGACATTACGACTCATGACTGGAACCCGGAATAAGATCTTGACAGCCTATCGGCCGCTGCATGCTCCGACTTGAGTGATGCAGTTCAACACAGACGCTCATTTCAAGCCACCTGCGCCGCCGGCTGATGACTCAACAGATGCTTGAGTAGCGCACGATAGGCGATCACCCCACGGCTGCCCGCATCGAACTGCGAGGGCGTGCGCCCTGCCCGGCTGGCATCACGCAAGCGCGTATCGACCGGAATGTAGGCCGGCCACAGGTGATCGGGATAGGTATTGCGCAGCACCCGCAACGTGCTCATGGACGCCTGGGTACGACGGTCGAACAGCGTCGGCACTATGGTGTAGGGCAAGGCCTGCTTGCGCGAACGGTTGATCATGGCCAGCGTGGTGATCATGCGCTCCAGGCCCTTTACCGCGAGGAACTCGGTCTGTACCGGAATCACCAGTTGCTGGCTGGCTGCCAGGGCGTTGACCATCAGCACGCCGAGCAATGGCGGGCTGTCGATAACGGCGTGATCGAAATCTTCCCACAGCTGCGCCAGGCTCTTGGCGATCACCAGCCCCAGGCCACTTTGCCCAGGCGACTGGCGCTCGAGCGTGGCCAGCGCAGTGCTCGACGGCAACAGGGAGATATTCTCGTGACTGGTGCTATGCAGCAACTGCTTGGGCAGGCCTTGCGGCACATTGCCCTGGTGCAGGAACAGATCGAAGCAACTGTGCTCCAGTGCATCGGGATCATGACCGAAGTAACTGGTCATCGACCCGTGCGGATCGAGATCGACCACGACCACACGCTTGCCGGCATCGGCCAACAGGCCTGCCAGAGCGATGGAGGTGGTGGTCTTGCCGACCCCACCCTTCTGATTGGCTACTGCCCAGACTTTCATCTTCTCTCATCCTCCCGGCAAGAGGCGCTCAGGCCGAGAATGGCTGTCGCACGCACGCAGCAGGCGACTGGGATTTGACGGCTCACGACTGTGGAACCCCCGACGCAGACGCTGGTGCAGGTTGCGTGCCAGCCTCCGACTGCTGGGTCGCGGCACTGCCAGCGCCACGTCGCGTGTCGAGGTTGCGCGAAATCACCAGCACGACCCGGCGGTTACGCCCCCTGCCCTCCGCAGTGGCATTGTCCGCCACCGGCTGGAACTCACCGTAACCTACGGCAGCCAGACGTGAAGGGTCGACGCCATCCATGGCCAACATACGCACGATGCTCGCCGCGCGCGCCGAAGACAACTCCCAGTTGGTTGGGTATTGAGCGGTCTGGATCGGCAGGTTGTCGGTGAATCCCTCTACCTTAACTGGATTCTGATAGGGCGCCAAAATCTTGGCGACCTTTTCGATGATGTCGAACGCCTGATTGTTCGGAATGGCATCACCGCTGGGAAACAACAGACTGGAGCTGAGCTCGATCTCGATCCACATCTCGTTGCCGCGCACGGTCAGCTGATCACTCTGGATCAGCTCGCCAAACACCTCGCGCACGCTGGACGCGATGCTTTGCAGGGTCGAGTCCGAACTGGGGTCGTCCATCGTGGTGTCGTCAGGCTCGCTGGTGCGCGGCCGTTCCTCACCGACCGGAATCGGCTTGATCGAGCGATCGGGCTGATTGAACACGCCCGTCAGCGACTCCGAGAGGATCTTGTACTTGCCTTCGTTGATCGAGGAAATCGAGTACATCACCACGAAGAAGGCGAATAGCAGGGTAATGAAGTCGGCATAGGAGACCAGCCAACGCTCGTGATTCTCGTGCTCTTCATGATGCCGCCTGCGCGCCATGCCATACCTCCATCAGTCCATGAAGCCTTGCAGCTTCAGTTCGATGGAGCGCGGGTTCTCACCCTCGGCGATGGACAGGATGCCTTCGAGGAGCATCTCGCGATATCGCGACTGGCGCAGGGCAATGGACTTGAGCTTGTTGCCCGCCGGCAACAACAGCAGGTTGGCGAAGCCGACGCCGTAGATGGTGGCAACGAACGCCACGGCAATGCCGCTGCCGAGCATGCTCGGATCGGCCAGATTGCCCATCACATGGATCAGTCCCATCACCGCACCGATGATGCCAATGGTCGGCGCATAGCCACCCATGCTCTCGAACACCTTGGCGGCCTGGATATCGCGAGCCTCCTGAGTATAGAGATCGACCTCCAGAATGCTGCGAATGGATTCCGGCTCGGCGCCGTCGACCAGCAACTGCAGACCTTTGCGCGCATAAGGATCCGGCTCGGCATCGGCCACCGCCTCCAGGCCGAGCAGGCCTTCCTTGCGCGCCACCATGCTCCACCCGGTCACACGATTGATGCCGCCGACCAGATCGATATGCGGCGGGAAGAAGATCCAGCGCATGATGGCCATGGCACGCTTGAACACCTGCACCGGCGCCTGCAGAAAAGCCGCGCCCAGGGTGCCGCCGATGACGATCAGCGCCGCCGGACCGTTGAGCAAGGCACCAGCGTGCCCGCCTTCGAGATAATTGCCGCCCAGAATGGCAACGAACGCCAGGATGACGCCAATCAGGCTCAGTACATCCATGCGCATGTTTCCGACTTAGCGTTCGTCACTGACAGGCCTCGGTCAGATGCCGGCCGATGTCATCCAGGCCGTAGACCGCATCCGCCAGATTGGCTTTGACCACGGCCATGGGCATGCCATAGATCACGCAACTGGCTTCATCCTGCGCCCACACCTGGCTGCCGCCCTGCTTGAGCAGACGCGCGCCCTCACGGCCATCGGCGCCCATCCCGGTCAGCACCACGGCCAGTACCTTGTCGCCATAGGACTTGGCCGCTGAGCCGAAGGTGATGTCGACACAGGGCTTGTAGTTGAGGCGTTCGTCACCCGGCAGGATTTTTACCGCGCCGCGCGCATCGACCATCATCTGCTTGCCACCAGGAGCCAGCAGCGCAAGGCCAGGGCGCAGAATATCGCCGTCCTCAGCCTCCTTGACCTGGATGCGGCACAGCTTGTCCAGGCGCTCGGCGAAGGCCTTGGTAAAGGCCGCCGGCATGTGCTGGATCAAGACCAGCGGCGCCGGGAAATTGGCTGGCAACTGGGTCAGTACACGCTGCAGCGCCACCGGGCCACCGGTAGAGGTGCCGATGGCCACCAGCCTGTAAGCCTTGCGCTTGGGTGCTGGTGACGCAGGTGCTGCGCCACCGGCCGATGCTGACGAACGCGCAGGCGCAGCGGGAGCCGGTGCGGCGGGACGCGTCGAAACGGCTGGGCGACTAATCGGCGCCGCGCTCGGACTGGCCGCAGTCGGCGCCGGAGCCACCGCGGCCGCACTGAAACGGCGGTTGCTGCGAGCGATGCTGTGCACCTTCTCGCACAGCATCTGCTTGACCTTTTCGGGGTTACGCGAGATGTCTTCGAAGTTCTTCGGCAGGAAATCCACCGCCCCCGCATCCAGCGCATCGAGCGTGACGCGGGCGCCTTCATGAGTCAGCGAGGAGAACATCAGCACCGGCGTCGGACAGCGCTGCATGATGTTCCGCACAGCGGTGATGCCGTCCATCATCGGCATCTCGTAATCCATGGTGATCACGTCGGGCTTGAGCGCCAACGCCTGATCGATGGCTTCGCGCCCGTTGGTGGCCGTGCCCACGACCTGAATACTCGGGTCAGCAGACAGAATTTCCGACACGCGCCGACGGAAGAAACCGGAGTCGTCTACCACCAAGACCTTGACTACCATACACACTCCTAGACGGCGTGGACCTGAGGTCCACGCCGCGAAACATCAGAAACGTCGAGCGTAGCGTTTGAGCATGCTCGGTACGTCGAGAATCAACGCGATACGTCCGTCGCCCGTGATCGTGGCGCCGGACATTCCGGGCGTGCCTTGCAGCATCTTGCCCAGTGGCTTGATTACCACTTCTTCCTGGCCAACCAATTGATCGACGACAAAGCCGATGCGCTGACTGCCAACGGTGAGAATCACCACATGGCCTTCGCGCTGACCTTCATGGAAGGCCTGTGGCACCAGCCAGCGCTTGAGATAGAACAGCGGTAATGCCTTGTCACGCACGATCACCACCTCCTGCCCGTCGACCACGTTGGTACGCGACAGGTCGAGATGGAAGATCTCGTTGACGTTGACCAGCGGGAAAGCGAAGGCCTGGTTCTCCAGCATCACCATCAGCGTCGGCATGATCGCCAGGGTCAGCGGCACCTTGATGATGATCTTCGAGCCCTGCCCTTTCTGCGAGAACACGTTGACCGTGCCGTTGAGCTGGGAAATCTTGGTCTTCACCACATCCATGCCGACGCCACGGCCAGACACGTCGGAAATCTCGGTCTTGGTCGAGAAGCCTGGGGCGAAGATCAGGTTGTAGCATTCGAACTCGTTGAGACGATCGGCTGCGTCCTTGTCCAGCAGCCCCTTCTCCACCGCCTTGGCACGCAGCACGTCTGCATCCATGCCCTTGCCGTCGTCAGTGATCGACAGCAGGATATGGTCGCCTTCCTGCTCTGCGGAGAGCACCACACGGCCAGCACGGGCCTTGCCGCTCTTCTCGCGTTCTTCCGGCGTTTCCACCCCGTGGTCGACGGCGTTGCGCACCAAGTGCACCAACGGGTCAGCCAGGGCCTCGACCAGGTTCTTGTCGAGATCGGTTTCTTCGCCCACCAGCTCGAGATTGATTTCCTTCTTCAGGTTACGCGCCAGATCGCGTACCAGGCGTGGGAAACGGCCGAACACCTTCTTGATCGGCTGCATCCGGGTCTTCATCACCGAAGTCTGCAGATCGGCCGTGACCACGTCGAGGTTCGACACTGCCTTGGACATGGCCTCGTCGCCGCTGTTGAGCCCCAGGCGCACCAGGCGGTTACGCACCAGCACCAGCTCGCCGACCATGTTCATGATCTCGTCGAGGCGCGCGGTGTCGACCCGTACGGTGGTTTCCGCTTCACTCGCGGCAGGCGCCTTGTCGGCCGCAGTTGCAGGCGCGGCGGGAGTACGCACAGCAGCGGGCTCGGCCTTGGCAGGTGCGGGGCTGGCAGGAGCGGCCTTGGCTGCCACAGCCGGTTTGGCAGCCGGCGCAGGGGTTGGAGCCGGCTCGCTGGGCGGCACGAACTTGCCCTTGCCGTGCAATTGGTCGAGCAACGACTCGAACTCGTCGTCGGTGATCTCATCACCCGCCGGAGCGGTCGCAGCAGCAACGGTTGTAGCCGGAGCAGCGGCTTCGGCCGTGGCCGCGAACTGGCCTTTGCCATGCAGTTGATCGAGCAGCGCTTCGAATTCGTCGTCGGTGATGTCATCGCCTGCCGTTGCGCCAGCAGGCGCAGAAGCGACTGCCGCGGCAGCAGAGGTCTCGACCGTACCGGCGAACTGCCCTTTACCGTGCAACTGATCGAGCAGCGACTCGAACTCGTCATCAGTGATCTCATCGCCGGCACTGCTCTGCGCACTCGGGGCGGCAGCCGGCGCTTCACCCAGTGCATCGAGCAGTTGCTCGAATTCGCTGTCGGTGATGTCGCCCGAGGGGGCGGACGGCGCAGCTGGCTGAGGCACCGGCGCGGGTTCCGGCTCGGCCTGCTGCACCGGCGCAGGAGCCGCTTCGGCGCCGCCCGGCTCGGCCAGGCGTGCCAGTGCCGCCAGAAGTTCAGGCGACGCTGGCGTGGGCTCGCGGCGCTCACGCACCTCGCCAAACATGCCGTTTACTGCATCAAGAGCCTCGAGCACCACATCCATCAGTTCCGAATCGACGCGACGCTCACCCTTGCGCAGGATGTCGAACACGTTTTCGGCGATATGGCAGCACTCCACCAACTCGTTGAGCTGGAGGAAACCCGCTCCGCCCTTGACGGTATGAAAACCGCGGAAGATGGCGTTGAGCAGGTTCATGTCGTCCGGTCGGCTTTCCAGCTCGACTAACTGCTCGGACAACTGTTCGAGAATCTCGCCGGCCTCTACCAGGAAGTCCTGGAGGATCTCTTCATCGGCGCCGAAGCTCATATTGTGTGCTCCTTAGAACCCTAGGCTGGACAGCAGGTCGTCGACATCGTCTTGACTGGAGGCGACGTCATCACGCTTATCGGCATGAATCTGCGGACCTTCACCCCGCGATGGCTCTTTTGATTTTTCCTGTTCGGTACGCAGCGCTTCGTGGTCGTGCTGAATACCGGCAAAACGGTCGACCTGGCTGGCCATGAGCATCAGCTTGAGCAGGTTGCTTTCCACTTCGGTCACCAGCTGGGTGACACGCTTGATCACCTGACCGGTAAGGTCCTGGTAGTCCTGCGCCAGCAGAATGTCGTTGAGATGGCCTGAGAGCTTGACGCCATCTCGCTCACTGCGTGCGAGGAACAGCTCGACACGCTTGGCCAGCTCGCGAAAACCGTCGGCACCGATTTCACGGCGCATGAAGCGGCCCCATTCGACGTTCAGGCTCTGCGCTTCATCACTCAGATCATTGACCAGCGGCGCGCTCTGTTCGACCAGATCCATGGTCCGGTTGGCAGCCTTCTCGGTCATGGTCACGACGTAGTTCAGCCGCTCGGTAGCGTCGGCAATCTGCGACAGCTCCTGGGCATGCGGCATACGCGGATCGAGTTGAAAATTGACAATGGCGTTGTGCAGTTCACGGGTCAGTTTGCCGACCTCGTGATACAGCCCGCGATCACGAACCTTGTTGAGCTCGTTGATCAGTTGCACCGCGTTGCCGAAGTTACCTTTTTCGAGGCTATCGACCAGCTCACGGGCATTGGTTTTCAGGGACGATTCAAGATCGCCCAGCGTGGAGTCATCGTGTTCCATAGCACCCTCGCGGCTGGCATCAGCCGTTGACTCGCTCGAAGATCTTCTCGATCTTTTCCTTCAGCACCTGAGCGGTGAAGGGTTTGACTACATAGCCATTCACGCCGGCCTGGGCCGCCTCGATGATCTGATCGCGCTTGGCTTCAGCGGTCACCATCAGCACCGGCAGGTGCTTGAGGCGCTCGTCGGCGCGTACGGCACGCAGCAGGTCGATGCCGGTCATGCCGGGCATGTTCCAGTCGGTCACCAGAAAGTCGAAACTGCCGCTTTGCAGCATCGGCAGCGCCGAGGTGCCGTCATCGGCTTCCGCGGTGTTGGTGAAACCCAAATCCCGCAAGAGGTTCTTGATGATCCGTCGCATCGTCGAGAAATCGTCAACGATGAGGATTTTCATGTTCTTGTCCAAGTCGACCTCCGTACAGTCCCAAACGTATTGCGCTTGCAACTACGTCCTTTAATCGTGAAACCGTTTGCGCCTGCGAGTACGCCGCCTTCAGCCAGCACGCCATTCACTCAGCCGCGAGCGCAGACGCGCCGCGCACTGGCTGTGCAACTGGCTCACGCGTGACTCGCTAACCCCCAGCACTTCACCGATTTCCTTCAAGTTCAGTTCTTCATCGTAATACAGCGCCAGCACCAGACGCTCGCGCTCCGGCAAACCGGCGATGGCATCGGCCAAGGCCGCCTGGAAGCGTTCGTCTTCGAGGTCCCGCGAAGGTTCGAGGTGAGTGTGTCCGGCGTCTTCGTGCAACCCGCCATGCTCGCCGTCCTGCAACAGGTCGTCGAAGCTGAACAGGCGGCTGCCCAAAGTGTCGCCAAGAATGCCGTAGTAATCCTCCAGACTCAATTGGAGTTCGGCCGCGACCTCGTGATCTTTAGCGTCGCGCCCAGTTCTTGCTTCAACGACACGAATGGCATCGCTGACCATACGGCTGTTGCGGTGCACCGAACGCGGCGCCCAATCACCCTTGCGCACCTCGTCGAGCATGGAGCCACGGATACGGATACCCGCGAAGGTCTCGAAACTGGCGCCCTTGCTGGAGTCGTATTTGCGCGAGGCTTCGAGCAGGCCGATCATGCCGGCCTGGATAAGATCGTCGACCTGCACGCTGGCCGGCAAGCGGGCCAGCAGGTGGTAGGCGATGCGCTTGACCAGCGGCGCATAGCGCTCGATCAGCTGGTGCTGGGAGTCCTGCGCCTGAGCCTTGTTGTACATACGAAGTCCAGAGGCTGCTGTCATACGGCCGAGTCTGCGGTCGGTTGTTGCACCAGACGCTCGACGAAAAACTCCAGATGACCACGAGGATTGGCCGGTAACGGCCAGGTATCTACCTTCTGAGCTATCGCCTTGAACGCCAGGGCGCACTTGGATCGAGGGAAGGCTTCATAAACGGCGCGCTGCTTCTGCACGGCCTTACGCACACATTCATCGTAGGGCACGGCACCGACATACTGCAGGGCGACATCGAGGAAACGATCCGTCACCTTGGTCAGCTTAGCAAAGAGATTGCGTCCTTCCTGCGGGCTATGGGCCATATTGGCCAATACACGGAAGCGACTGATGCCGTGATCGCGATTGAGCAGCTTGATCAGCGCGTAGGCATCGGTAATCGAGGTGGGCTCATCGCACACCACCACGAGGATCTCCTGCGCAGCCCGCACGAAGCTGACTACCGCATCGCCGATGCCGGCAGCGGTGTCGATCACCAGCACGTCAAGATTTTCGCTGATGTCACTGAACGCCTGGATCAAGCCTGCGTGCTGCATCGGCGTGAGACTGACCATGCTCTGTGTGCCGGACGCTGCCGGCACGATGCGGATGCCGCCTGGCCCCTGCAGCAGGACGTCACGCAGATCGCATTCACCCGAGATGACATCAGCCAGGGTGCGCTTGGGCGTGAGTCCCAACAGAACGTCGACGTTGGCCAAGCCAAGGTCAGCGTCCATCAGCATCACCCGACGGCCGAGATCGGCCAGGGCCATGGACAGATTGACCGACACATTGGTCTTGCCGACGCCACCCTTGCCGCCAGTAACCGCAATCACCTGTACGGGATGCATAGCCATGTTCTTTCTACACCTTGTCTAACTTCGACTTGGCCCTACAGGCCTTTAAAACTGCCTGTTGAGGCCGTTCACTCCCGCACCATCTGGCGAGAGGGTGCAACATTATCGCCGCTTCAGCCGGCTCGCTTGGCCGGGTTGTGATAGAGACCAGCGAACATCTGCGCCATGGCGTCTTCACTCGGTTCCTCAGCTGCCTGCAGCCCCACGGCCCGGCTGACCAACTGATGGCTGCGCGGCACTTGCAGATCATCCGGAATTCGCGGCCCGTCCGTCACATAGGCTACCGGCAGTTGCTGGCCTATAGCCAGATCTAAAACCTCACCCAGACTCGCGGCTTCATCCAGCTTCGTCAGTATGCAGCCTGAAAGGCCACAACGCTTGTAACTATGGTAGGCCGCCTTGAGCACTTGGCTCTGACTTGTTGCGGCAAGTACCAGATAATTCTTCGCCTTGATGCGTGCCGAGGCCAGGCTCTCCAGTTGCATACGCAGCGCCGGATCGTTGCCTGGCAGGCCAGCGGTATCGACCAGCACCACGCGTTTCTTGGCCAGCGGCGCCAGCGCCTGCAGCAGAGACTGACCAGGATCGACCTGAGTCACCGACACACCGAGAATGCGCCCCAGGGTCTTGAGCTGCTCCTGCGCGCCAATACGGAAGCTGTCCATGCTCACCAGAGCGACCTGTTGCGAGCCGTACTTAAGCACGTAACGTGCTGCCAGCTTGGCCAGGGTGGTGGTCTTGCCCATGCCGGCCGGACCGACCAGAGCGATCACTCCGCCCTCTTCCAGCGGCTCGACCTTGGGCGTGCTGATCGCGTGAGCCAGATGCGCCAGCAGCATACGCCAGGCCTGACGCGGCTCGGCAACGCCGGCCACCTTGCTCAGCAGCGCCTGCGACAGCTCGGCAGACAGCCCCATGCGCTGCAGACGGCGCCACAGATTGGCCTGCTGCGGGCGGCGATTCTGCAACTGCCCCCAGGCGATGGAACCCAGCTGTACTTCGATCAGCTCACGCAAGCCGTGCAGCTCGAAGCGCATGGCTTCCAGTGCGCGCGGGTCGACCGCAGGCGTAGCAGGTACAGCGGCTTCGACCGGGCGCTGCGGCTTGACCAGGGTCGCCGGCAGTTCGGGCGCCAGCAGCGACTCATTGGCGAACAGTTGACGGTCCTTGCCGGCATCCTGCTCGGCACGCGTGGTCAGCTCGGCCTGGGCACTGGCGATGCGCGCCTGGGTCTTGCGCAGCTCGGCTTCCAGCGCCGGGTTCGGGCGCACCGGCGTCGGCGCCTGATAGTCCAGCGCTGCCGTCAGCTCGACGCCACCGGCGACACGGCGATTGCCGATGATCGAGGCGTCGGCGCCCAATTCATCACGCACCAGTTTCATGGCGGTCCGCATATCGGCGGCGAAGAAGCGTTTGACCTGCATGACCCTTTACCTCAGTTCTGGCCAACCGTAGCGACTATGGTGACCTGCTTGTTGTCCGGAATTTCCTGGTATGCCAGCACGTGCATGCTGGGTACCGCCAGCCGCGCGAAGCGCGACAACATCGCCCGGACCGGTCCGGCCACCAGCAGAATCACCGGCTTGCCGAGCATTTCCTGGCGCTGCGCCGCTTCCACCAGGGAACGCTGCAGCTTCTCGGCCATGCCTGGTTCGAGGAGGATGCCATCCTCACCGCCCTGACCGGCCTTCTGCAGACTGTTGAGCAAGATCTGTTCCAACCTTGGCTCGAGGGTTATCACAGGCAGCTCCGGCTCTAGTCCCACGATGCCTTGCACGATGGCGCGGGCCAGCGAGACGCGTACCGCGGCGACCATCGCGGCGGGATCTTGACTCTTCGGCGCGACGTTGGCGATGGCCTCGGCGATGGTACGGATGTCACGCACCGGCACCTGCTCCTGGAGCAGCGCCTGCAGCACCTTGAGCAGGGTCGACAGCGATACCAGCCCCGGCACCAATTCTTCGGCCAGCTTCGGCGAGCTCTTGGCCAGCAGCTGCATCAGTTGTTGCACTTCCTCGTGCCCCAGCAGCTCGTGGGCATGCTTGTGCAGAATCTGGTTGAGATGAGTAGCCACCACGGTACTGGCATCGACCACGGTGTAGCCCAGCGACTGCGCCTGATCGCGCTGAGTGGGGTCGATCCACACGGCCTCCAGACCGAACGCCGGATCCTTGGCGGCGATGCCATTGAGCGGGCCGAACACCTGGCCGGGGTTGATCGCCAGCTCGCGGTCCGGATAGACCTCCGCCTCGGCGACACTGACCCCCATCAGCGTCAGACGATAGGCGTTGGGCGCCAAATCAAGGTTGTCGCGGATATGCACTGAGGGCATGAGAAAGCCCATCTCCTGCGACAGCTTCTTGCGCACACCCTTGATCCGCGCCAGCAGCTGGCCACCCTGGTTGCGGTCGACCAGCGGAATCAGGCGATAACCTACCTCCAGGCCGACCATGTCCACCGGGGTGACATCGTCCCAACCCAGCTCCTTGACCTCCTGGGCCTTCTGCGCAGGCAGCAGCTCCTGCTGGCGCTGTACCTCCTTGACCTCGTCTTCCTTGACCTTGCGATTCTTGTGCGCGATCCAGTAGGCACCACCGGCCGCCACCAGCCCCAGACTGATGAAGGAAAAATGCGGCATGCCCGGCACCAGGCCCATGGCGATCAGGATGGCAGCAGCCACCGCCAGCGCGCGGGGCGATGCAAACATCTGCCGGTTGACCTGCGCCCCCATGTCTTCGGAGGTGGACACCCGGGTCACCATCACGGCGGCGGCCGTGGACAGCAACAGCGAAGGAATCTGCGCCACCAGACCGTCACCGATGGTCAGCAAGGTGTAGACCTTACCGGAGTCGGCGAAAGCCAGGTTGTGCTGCAGCACGCCGATGGCGATACCGCCGATCAGGTTGATGAACAGGATCAGCAGACCGGCGATGGCGTCGCCGCGAACGAACTTGCTGGCACCGTCCATCGAGCCGTAGAAGTCAGCCTCCTGGGCCACTTCGCTGCGGCGTTTCTTGGCCTCGTTCTGATCGATCAGACCGGCGTTGAGGTCGGCATCGATGGCCATCTGCTTGCCGGGCATGGCATCGAGGGTGAAGCGCGCGCTGACCTCGGAAATCCGTCCGGCACCCTTGGTGACCACCACGAAGTTGATGATCATGAGGATGGCGAACACCACGATACCGACCACGTAGTTGCCACCGATCACCACCTCACCGAAGGCCTGGATCACCTGACCAGCCGCTCCATGCCCCTCGTGGCCGTTGAGCAGCACCACACGGGTCGAAGCCACGTTGAGCGCCAGACGCAGCAGCGTGGCGGCCAGCAGGATGGTGGGAAATACAGCGAAGTCCAGCGGCCGCAGCGCATAGATACTGACCAGCAGCACGACGATGGATAGCGCGATACTGAAGGTGAACAGGGTGTCGAGCAGAAACGGCGGGATCGGCAGCATGACCATGCCGAGCATGACCAGCAGCAGCAGCGGAATGCCCAGGTTGCCATGGCGCAAACCTGCAAGGTTGCTGCGTACGTCACCGATTATCTGTGCGCGATCTACTGCCACGTCCCTACCTCAAACCATTCAATCTTTTGACGCGAAAGTGCGTCCTGGAGAGGTAATGGCAAGAAGCGTTCCAGAAATGACGGGGCAGCGCGCAAGGTGCTCTTTACGGGTCGCGGCGTAGATCCGCCGGGATCGGAAAGTCCGGCAGTGGCCCCGGCGGCTTGCCCTTGCCGGCCTTGTACTGACGAAGCTGATAGACGTAGGCCAGCACCTGCGCCACGGCCAGATACAGGCCGGCGGGGATTTCCTGATCCAGCTCGGTGGAGTAATACACGGCACGGGCCAATGCTGGCGACTCCAGCACCATCACCCGATGCTCCTGAGCGATCTCGCGAATCTTCAGCGCCAGGAAGTCGCCGCCCTTCGCCAGCAACAGCGGCGCGCTGCCTTTCTCCGGATCGTACTTGAGCGCTACGGCGAAGTGCGTCGGGTTGGTGATCACCACGTCAGCCTGCGGCACGGCCTGCATCATCCGCCGCTCGGCCATCTCACGCTGCAACTGACGAATACGTCCTTTGACCTCGGGCTTACCCTCGGTGTCCTTGTACTCGTCGCGCACTTCCTGCTTGGTCATCTTCAGCTTCTGCTTGTGACTCCACAGCTGGAACGGCACATCCACGGCGGCAATCAGGATCAGCCCGCAGGACAACCAGAACGCGCTCCAACCGACGACCTGGAGGCTGTGCAGGATGGCCGGCTCGACCGATTCGTTGGCGATTGCCAGCAGATCGTCCTGATCCACCGAAAGCACCACCAGCGCCACCGCAAGAATGACCAGAAACTTGGCCAGCGCCTTGAGCAACTCGACCAATGCCTGAACCGAGAACATGCGTTTGAGGCCCGCCAGAGGATTCATCCGACTGGCCTTGGGTTGCAGCGCCTCGGCAGAGAACAACCACCCTCCCAGTGCGATGGGGCCGGCGACGGAGGCGATCAACAGGGCAATGAAGAAGGGTTGCACCGCCAGCAATGCCTGCTTGCCAGAAGCCAGCAGATAGAGAGCCATGCTGCCTTCGCTCATCAGCACATCACGCGGCAGGCTGAAATTGCCGCGCATGACATCCATCAGCACGTTGCCCATGTAGGCGCCGAAAAGGATCAGGGCTACGGTGCCGGTGAGCGTCACCGCCACCGTGTTGAGCTCCTTGGAACGAGCGATCTGGCCTTTCTTGCGCGACTCTTCAAGTCGCTTGCCTGTGGGTTCCTCGCTCTTGTCAGCACCACTCTCGCTTTCGGCCACGGCTACCTCACAAGAGCGAATTCGCTCAGTTGCTGCAGGGCTTCACTGGCCAGTGCCTGGAACAGGTTGCCGAAATCGGAAAGCCCCACCCAGAAAATAACCAGGCCCATGGCCAGGGTCAGGGGGAAGCCGATGGAAAAGATGTTCAGCTGTGGCGCAGCGCGGGTCATCACGCCAAACGCCAGGTTGATCACCAGCAGCGCGGTGACCATGGGCAGGGTCAAAAGGAGGCCAGCACCTATCACCCAGCTCAGCTTGCCAGCCAGCTCCCAGTAGTGATTGACCATCAACCCTTGCCCGGACGGCAGTGTGACGAAGCTTTCCGCCAGAATCTCCAGCACCACCAGATGGCCGTTGATTGCCAGAAACAACAGGGTCACCAGCATCAGCATGAACTGGCCAAGCACCGGCACCGACACACCATTGGTGGGGTCGACCATGGAAGCAAAACCCAGCCCCATCTGCATCGCGATGATCTGCCCCGCTACCGCGAACAGATGGAAGAACAACTGCAGGATAAAGCCGAACATGACACCTATCAGCACCTGTTCCAGGATCAGCAGCAGACTGCGCAGGTTCAAGGCATCGACTTGCGGCATGGGCGGCAGCGTCGGTACCAGCACCACGCTGATGGCCAGAGCCAGATAGAGGCGTACGCGGGTCGGCACCAGCTGGGTACCGATGATGGGCATGACCATCAGCATCGCGGCGATCCGGAACAATGGCAGCAAAAACTGGCCGACCCAGCCACTGATCTGCTCGTTGCTCAACTCCAGCATCGCACCCAGCCCCTCAACCTATGAGGTACGGAATGTTCTGTATCAGCGTCTGGGTGTACTCCATCAGCTGACTCACCAGCCAGGGGCCGGCCCAGATCAGCGTGATCAGCATCACCATCAGGCGCGGCAAAAAGCTCAGCGTCTGTTCGTTGATCTGCGTGGCGGCCTGGAACATGGCGACCAACAGACCGACCATCAGACTCGGCACCACCGCCAGACCGACGATCAGCACGATCAGCCACAGCGCTTCGCGAAACAGGTCAACCGCAACCTCGGGAGTCATCAAAGGCCTCGCTATAACGTGCCGAAACTGGCGGCCAGGGTGCCCATGATCAGCGCCCAGCCGTCGACCAAGACGAACAGCATGATCTTGAACGGCAATGAGATGATCAGCGGCGAAAGCATCATCATACCCATCGCCATGAGGATACTGGCGACCACCATGTCGATGATCAGAAACGGAATGAAGATCATGAAACCGATCTGGAACGCGGTCTTCAACTCGGAGGTGACGAACGCCGGCACCAGAATGGTCAACGGCACGTCCTCGACGCTGGCCAGGTCGGTACGCTTGGACAGCCGCACGAACAGCTCCAGGTCGCTTTCGCGGGTCTGCGCCAGCATGAAATCACGGATAGGCCCCTCGGCCCGTGTCAGCGCCTCCTGAGCGACGATTTCCTCATTCAGATAAGGCTGCAACGCATCGGTGTTAATCCGGTCGAAAATTGGCGCCATGATGAACATCGTCAGAAACAGCGCCAGGCCGACCAGTATCTGGTTAGAGGGTGTCTGCTGCAGGCCCAGCGCCTGACGCAGGATGGAAAAGACGATGATGATCCGGGTAAAGCTGGTCATCAGCATGACGAATGCCGGGATGAAACTCAGCGCCGTCATGATCAGCAGGATCTGCAGGCTGACCGAGTATTCCTGCTGGCCCTGCGCGTCCGTTGACAGGGTAATGGCCGGGATCGACAGCGGACTGCTGCCCTGCTGAATCAGTGTGCTGCCGCCAGGTGGGTCCTCGGCGAACGCCAGCGAAGCGGCGAGGCTCAGCACCAGCACCAGCAACAAACGCAGCATCAGGATTTGTCCTTCTGATCCTTGCCCATCAGCTCCATCAGGCGCTGGGCGAATTCTGGTGTGGCCTGCTCGACGTCGCCCAGATGCACGGGTTCCTTGAGCACGTGCAACGGGGTGATCCGTCCGGCGGACAGGCCCAGCAAAATCTGCTCATTGCCCACCTGCACCAGTACCAGGCGATCACGCGGGCCGAGCGCTTGGGTCGACAGCAGCTTGATCACCTGACCACCGCGCGGAGCCAGCTTCTGCATACGGCGTAGCAGCCAGGCGAGCAGGAAGATCAGACCGATCACCAGCAGCAGGCCGAGTAGCAACTGACCGAGCTGGCCGGCTATGTCGCTGCCCGCCATGGGAGTCGCCGCCTTGCCGGTGGGTTCGGCAGCCATGGCCGCCAGGGGCATGCTCAGAAACAGAACGAGAAGACGAGCCATGGTCAGCGCAGCTTCTTGATACGTTCGCTGGGGCTGATCACGTCGGTCAGGCGAATGCCAAACTTCTCGTTGACCACCACCACTTCGCCGTGAGCAATCAATGTGCCGTTGACCAGCACGTCGAGCGGCTCACCGGCCAGACGATCCAGTTCGATCACCGAGCCCTGATTGAGCTGCAGCAGGTTACGGATAGTGATATCGGTGTTGCCCACTTCCATGGAGATGGACACCGGAATATCCAGGATCACATCCAGATTGGGCCCATCCAGATTGACCGGCAGATTGCTGGGAGGCGGCGCGCTACCGAATTCTTCCATCGGTGCACGCGGCGCTGCAGGTTGCTCCGACTGAGCGGGCGCCTGCCCGGCCAGCATGGCATCGATATCGTCCTGATCGGCATCACCTGCCTCGGCCAGCGCTGCGGCCCATTCATCGGCCAGTGCCTGCTCCTCGGGGGAGGTGTTCTCTTCGTCTGCCATCGTCGTTCCTCGCCTGGCTTCTGCTATTCGTTCGCTTCGGGCCCAGCGGCCCTACGGAGTTGCCAGCGCCTCAGCGCTGGCGTTCGATTGGTTCCAGTACTTGCAGGGCCAGATTGCCCTTGTGCGCACCGAGCTTGACCTTGAAGGTCGGTACGCCGTTGGCGCGCATGACCACGTTGTCCGGCAATTCCACGGGAATCACATCGCCCGGCTGCATATGCAGGATGTCGCGCAGTTTGAGCTGGCGACGGGCCACGGTGGCGGCCAGCGGCACGCTGACATCGAGGATGTCCTCACGCAGCGCCTTGATCCAGCGTTCGTCCTGGTCATCGACATCGGACTGAAAGCCAGCATCGAGCATCTCGCGGATCGGCTCGATCATCGAGTACGGCATGGTGATGTGCAGGTCGCCGCCACCTCCATCCAGCTCAATGTGGAAGGTGGACACGACCACCACCTCGCTCGGACTGACGATGTTAGCCAGCGCCGGGTTGACCTCGGAATTGACGTACTCGAAGTTGATATCCATCACCGCGTGCCAGGCCTCACGCAGATCGACGAAGGCCTGGTCGAGTACCATGCGTACCACGCGCAGCTCGGTGGGGGTGAACTCGCGCCCCTCGATCTTGGCGTGACGCCCATCGCCGCCGAAGAAGTTGTCCACCAGCTTGAACACCAGCTTGGCGTCGAGGATGAACAGACCGGTGCCGCGCAGCGGCTTCATCTTCACCAGGTTGAGGCTGGTGGGCACATACAGCGAATGCACGTATTCGCCGAACTTCATCACCTGCACGCCACCCACCGCCACGTCAGCCGAGCGGCGCAGCAGGTTGAACATGCTGATGCGGGTGTAACGGGCGAAGCGTTCGTTGATCATCTCCAGCGTCGGCATGCGCCCACGAACGATACGATCCTGACTGGTCAGATCATATTGCTTGACGCTCCCCGGCTCCCCGGCATCCTCGGTTTCGACCAGGCCGTCGTCGACGCCATGCAACAGCGCATCGATCTCGTCCTGGGAAAGCAGGTCTTGCACGGCCATCTTCGGCTCCCGCTACTGCAACACGAAATTGGTGAACAGCACTTGCTCGACCACAGTGCTGCCCGTTTCCTTCTGCGCCAGCTCCTGCACGCTGGCCAGCGCCTGCTGCAGAAGCATCTCCTTGCCCAGCGGGGTTTGCAGCGCGGCAAAATCCTGGCCGGACAGCAGCATCACCAGACGGTTGCGCAATACCGGCATATGCACCTTGAGCTTTTCCATGCCGGCGGCATCGCGGCTCATCAAGGCCATGCTGACCTGCAGGTAGCGGGTACGATTCTGGTGACTGAAATTGACCACGAAGGCGGGCATCAGATCCTGGTAGATAGCAGGCTGGCGCACTGGCGCCGCCGGTGCCGCGGCCTCTGCCGGCTTGGCCTCCTCGCTCTTGTCGCCTTTGCTGAGAATGAACCAGGTACCGCCCACGGAAAGACCAACGGCCAGAAGCAAACCCACCACGATAAGGATGATGAGTTTGAGCTTGCTCTTGCCGGCGGGTTGTCCGTCGGCAGCCGGTGCCGCTTCTTTCTTAGCCATGCCAATAATCCGTCACTATCGGAGTTCTTTCCGCATTCAAAGGGTTAAGAGCAAGTGTTATGCCAGCATATGAGCAGGCTTGTCTAACTCTGGGCTGCGGATTTAACAGCTCCAGCTCGCTGCTGTCACCCAAAATGCATTCGCCCGGGCACCTTTCGGCAACCCGGGCGAATACAAGTCTAGCGGAGGAATACCGATCATCGGGCATTGCCCAGTGCCGATACAGTGTTTAACCGCTACTCACGCGTAGTAGTCGATCAGCCCACGGCCAGTGCTCAAACGCTCACCGCGCACGTCCTGATGGACACCAGGCTGCAGTTCGTCACTGGCAAGCAGATCATCACGCGAACCGGAACCACCACGCCCACCCTCGCCCTGCCCCTGCCAGCCACGGTTAAGCGACTGATCGGAAACGTTGGCATCGGCCAGGTTCATGCCTTGCTGCGCGAACAGCTCGCGCAGACGATGCATCTGCCCTTCCAGCGCCTCGCGTACGCCAGCATTGGGGCTGGCGAACGTCACCTGGGCCTGGTCCTGGGACAGGTTCACGCGCACTTCGAGACGCCCAAGGTCTGCCGGGTCCAGCTGAATTTCAGCCGACTTGAGGTTCTGGCTGGAAAGCCACATGACGCGATCCACCACCGCCTCGCTCCAGCCGCCCTGCTGCATGGCGACCGGCTGACCAGGCACCAATGGCAGACGCTGCGTAGCACCAGCCTGATGATTGAACGCCTGCGTCAGCGCATTGAGCTTGCTGACGAATTGATCGGGTCGAGTGGGCTGAGCGCTGTCCTTGAGACTCTCCAGCGCGTCCTTGGCCAGGCTTTCAAGCGGCAGGTCCAGGGCCGGTTCGTCAGTGCTCTCTGCTGACTCCTCGCCTTTGCCCATGGCCGCCATGGCTGCGGCGAAGTCAGTGCTGGTGGCCACTCTGGTGCTCTTGATCGCAGCGTCCTGCGGGGCCTGGGCCTTGCTCGCCTCTTCCGCTGGCTGCTTGAGCAGTGCCAACGGATCGAGCGCCTCCTCCTCCAGCACCGGCTCGGCATTCTCAGCGGCATCGGTGCCTGCGCCAGTAATCACCAGCGCCGGCAGCTCCGGCGACTCCTCGGTTACCGGCGCGTCGTCTACCTGAGTCTGAATACCGCCCAGCGCCATTGCCAGCAACGGATCGAGCTCTTCTTCAGCGCCCTCCTGCGTCGGCAAGGAATTGCCGGGGGCGGCAACCGCAGGCTGCTCGGCGGCAGCAGAAGCGGCATCGGGCTCCCCTGCTGATGGCGCAGACTTCTGCTCCTGGCTGGTTTTGTCGGTACTGCCTGCGCGCTCGCCAGGCTTGGCCTGACGCTCCTTGGCATATACCTCGGCAAAGCTGGAAGCACCGTTCTTGCTGGGTTCCGGCGCTTTGGCCGGCTGCTTCGCTTTGCTCTTCACCTCAGGCGTAGCCTGCAGGCGTAGGTCGGGCAACGCGGACATGGACGCTCTCCGTCTGATGGGTCGTGACGGGATCAGAGCAAAGGGCGGGCCAACTCGTGAAAAGGCATCAAACGCGATAGCGCTGACGCTCGGATTTGAACAGGATACGGACGATGGCGAACTCGCGCTCGATCTGCTCGATCAGGGCCGGAGCCGGTTCCAGAACCTCGCGCCGCCCCGCGTCCTCGAGCTCCTTGCACAAACTGGCCAGAAGCACCGCCCCCATGTTGCTGCAGCTGCCCTTGAAGCTGTGCGCAGCCAGGCGCAAGCCCTGCGCGTCACCCTCGGCCACAGCTTTATGCAGCAGACGCAGACGCTCCTCGGAATCGGCCACGAAGGTATCGAGCAGAACGGGGTATTCGTCCTCCATGACGTCCTGCAGGGCCGCCAGGACGGCATCGTCGAGATGGATATCGGACACCGGGTCACTCCCTGAACAACAGCCTCGCATTATGCCTCACCGGACCAGCAAAACTCCACGCTGACCCCCTGGCCAACCGGGGAGATCTGGAAACCATCGCTGAGCTGACGTACCAGGGCAAGACCGCGACCACACAGGGCTTCGTCGCCAGCCGCCATGACGGTGACCGGATCGAATCCGGGGCCACTGTCCTCGACCCGGACGATCAATCGCCCTCCCCCCTCTTCCGGCAGCATCTGCAAGTGAAATCGCACATAGCCATCGTGCAATGCGGCCAAACGCAGACGTCGCTCCCGATAGTACTCGGCAAAGCCGCTGGCATCCTGCTTGAGCGAGGAGTCCAGGCCCATCACCCCATGCTCCAGGGCATTGGAATAGAGCTCGGCGAGCACGGTATACAGCTCACCACCACGCGGACGCAGTGCCCGCACGTCCAGCAGCAGCTGCAGCAAAAATGGCAGGGGGTTGAAGTGACGCAGGCTCAGCGCACGAAACTCGAAACTGGCCGACCAGTCCATCACGCTGCCTTGGCCACTGTCGGCAAAGGCCAGCGGGCGAGGATGCTCGTCGTCTTCGGCGAGCCCGACCTGAACCAGGCTGACGTCGTCCTGCTGCTCGCCACGGAATGCCGCCAGCGCCAGCTGGATTTCCTCGAACAGCGCCTGCGGCTGACGATTGGCCTCCAGAAGCTTGAGCAGGCGCGCCTCGCCGAATAGCTGCCCTTGCTGGTCACTGGCCTCGAGCACACCATCACTGAGCAAAAAAATCCGATCCCCCGGCGCCAGTGGGTAGACCTCGCAACGATCGCTGAACGCCGCCGGATCGAGAATTCCAAGGGGCAAATGACGTGACACCAGTGCCTGACGCGGACGACCATCGGCATGTAGCAGGTAACCATCCGGCAACCCGCCATTCCACACTTCGAGCAAGCCCCGCTTGCTGCTGATGTTGAGCACGGTGGCGCAGCAGAAAACGCCCACCGGAAGGATGCGCTTGAGTTTGGCGTTGATCTCGCGAAGGATCTCGGCAAGGGCGTGGCCTTTGGCGGTCATGCCGTAGAACACCTCGGCTAGCGGCATCGCGCCAATAGCCGCAGGCAAACCATGACCGGTGAAATCGCCCAGCATCACGTGCATGCCGCCAGATGGTTTGTACGCCGCCAGCAGCAAATCGCCGTTGAACAGCGCATAAGGCGACTGCATGTAGCGGATGTTCGGCGCATCCAGACAGCCGGAATGCGCCACCTTGTCGAAGACCGCCTTGGCCACGCGCTGCTCGCGCAACAGGTGCTCGTTGTGTCGGGCGATCAGGTCGCGCTGTTTCAGTACCGTGTCATGCAGACGGCGCAGGCGATCCATCGCACCGATCTTGGCCTCGAGTATCACCCGGTTATAGGGCTTGGCGAGAAAGTCGTCGCCACCGGCCTCGAGACAACGCACCAGCGCCTCGCCCTCGGTCAACGAGGTGAGAAAGATGATCGGCACCATCGCTTCACCGGCCTGATCCTTGATCCGCCGCGCCGCCTCGAAGCCATCCATCACCGGCATCAGCGCGTCCATCAGCACCAGGTGCGGGCGCTCCTGCTCGAACAGAGCGACCGCCTCCAGGCCATTGCTGGCGGTCAGTACGCGGTGGCCCTGACGACTGACGATGGTGGACAACAGCATGCGGTCGGCCGCGTTGTCCTCGGCGATCAGGATCGCAAGACGGTCAGGCATGCTCAGCTGATCTTGAACAGCTGCTCGAAGTTGGAGATGGCGAGGATCTTGCGCACGTCACTGCTGCAGTTGAGCAGGCTGATCTGCGCCGAATCGCCGCCAGCATGGTCACGCAACAACAGCAGCATGCCCAGTGCCGAGCTATCCAGATAGCTGGTGTCGCGCAAATCGACCTGATAACGCTTGGGCGTCAGATTGACGCGCTCATAGGCGTCACGAAATTCCTGGTGGGAGGCGAAGTCGAAGCGTCCTCTAATCACGATGGTCAGCTCTTGCCCGTCTGCCGAGGGCTGCGAGGTAATGGCCATGTCTACTCCTTTGTCGAGACTTTGCCAGATAGGGCAATTCACGTCTGAAGGTGTAGCACTTGGCCGGCGACGAAACAACCTCAAGGTTTGTATGAAAAGTCGTCAAGCGAAGGTCAGGCGAGGCAAAAACGGCAAGGGACGGACTGGGTTCGCACTCGACTTCACGAGCTGTAAATGAGCATTTTGACGGGTGGCCCGGTTGGCGTTGCCTCTCCAGCCCGCTTTTAGCAGGCACCACCGAGCGGGGGCACTGTTCGTACACACCCGATCAGGGTTCACCGCGATCCATAAGGCGTTGCGCCAGCTCGTCGAGCAGTTTCTGTTCGCGCTTGTCCTCGGCCAGCCGAGCCTCGTCGATGTAGCGCTGGACCAGTTTGCGCAGCCCCTCGAGACGCGCATAGCGCTGCTGCCAAACGGCCCGCACTTTTTCAAGATTGGCGCGATGCCACTCCAGACTTTGCTGCTGTTGGCCGACCGCCGTTTCCAGCTGCGACAGAAAGCGCTGATAGTTCATCAGCCACTGACCGGAAACGCCCTTGCTACCCTCGCTGATCCACTGCTGCTGGTAATCGCCACGGAAACGCTCCAGCTCACCCAGCTTGGCTTCGGCCTGACCGACCAGCCCCTGGCAATGCCCGAGCTGGCGCGCGGCCTCGCGCTCGGCCTTTTCTGCCATCTCGACGACCGGCTGCAGACGCTTTGCGCGACTGAGGCTCATCGATGCACGACCTCAGCGACGACGAAAAATACTCCAATCAACACCATCATTGCCCCAGCACGGCAGCCAGTTGCTCACGGCTCAGCGGCATGCCCACACTTTCGTCCAGCCCCTGACGCAGGTATTGAGCCATGACCGGCTGGCGAGCGATGGCCTGGTCAGTGTCCGCGTCACCACCCGGAACATAGGCGCCAACACTGATGAGATCGCGGCTCTGTTGATAGCGTGACCACAGCTGTTTGAACCGCTGGGCGTGCTTGAGCTGCTCCGGCGGCACCACCTGCGGCATCACCCGGCTGATCGAGGATTCGATATCGATAGCGGGATAGTGCCCCTCCTCGGCCAGACGCCGGGACAGGACAAAGTGCCCGTCGAGCACACCACGGGCGGCATCGGCGATGGGGTCCTGCTGGTCGTCGCCCTCACTCAGTACGGTGTAGAACGCGGTGATCGAACCGCCGCCGGCCTCGGCATTACCGGCACGCTCGACCAACTTGGGCAACTTGGCAAACACCGATGGGGGATAACCCTTGGTCGCCGGCGGCTCGCCGATAGCCAGAGCGATTTCACGCTGAGCCTGGGCATAGCGCGTCAGTGAATCCATCAGCAGCAGAACGTTCTTGCCCTTGTCACGGAAGTACTCGGCGATACGCGTGCAGTACTGCGCCGCGCGCAAACGCATTAGCGGCGCTTCATCGGCCGGCGAAGCCACGACCACGGAGCGCTTGAGACCTTCTTCGCCGAGAATCTCGTCGATGAACTCCTTGACCTCACGCCCGCGCTCACCGATCAACCCGACCACGATGATCTCGGCCTCGGTAAACCGCGTCATCATGCCCAACAGCACCGATTTGCCCACACCGGTACCGGCGAACAAGCCCAGACGCTGGCCGCGTCCTACGGTGAGCAGGCCGTTGATCGAGCGAATGCCTACATCCAATGGCTGGCTGATGGGGTCGCGATTGAGCGGGTTGATGGTCGGGCCATCCACCGGCACCCAGTCCTCGGCCTTCATCCCGCCTTTGCCATCCAGGGCGCGGCCGGCGCCGTCGAGCACTCGACCCAGCATGGACATGCCCATGGGCAAACGCCCGGCATCGGGCAGCGGCACCACGCGCGCGCCGGGCGCAATACCCGCCAGACTGCCCGCCGGCATCAGATAGATCTTGCCCCCGGAGAAGCCCATCACTTCGGCCTCGACCTGCACCGGGTGGTAACTGTCCTCGTTGATGACTAGGCAGCGACTGCCTATGGCCGCGCGCAGTCCTTCGGCCTCCAGGGTGAGACCGACCATACGCAACAGACGACCTTCGAGTATGGGCTGGCTGGGCAGGCTGATCGCGTCACTGTAGCCCTCCAGACGCCGGGCAAAACTCACGCGATCAAGGCGCATCGTCGCGGTCCAGATCCAGATTGATGTCCGCTTCCGGCGGCTGGGTGCTCTGCGCGCGCTGCTGCTCGAACAATTGCTTGAGCGCCTGCGCCATGCGCGTCTCGACGCTGGCATCGATCTGGCTATGCTCCGACTCGATACGGCAGCCACCTGGCAGCAGACTGTCGTCCTCGAGGATGCGCCAGCTTTCCTCATGACGCTCGCGCAGTGCCTTGATCGCCTCGAAGTCCTGCGGGTTGACCTGAATGCGCACGTTGCCCGCGCCCATCGGCAGCAGCTTGAGTGCTTCGCGCAGAACCTGACGAATCTGGCTGGAGTCGGTGTTCAGTTCGCGCTGAATCACCTCGCGCACCATATGACTGACCAGACGCACCATGGCCACTTCCATCTGCTGGTCCTGCTCGGCAATCGGATCGAGCAGCTGCGTCATGAGCTTTTCCAGGCTGCCAACCTTCAGCGCCAAGGCCGCATCGGCCTCCTGCTTGGCCTTGATCTGGCCGGCATGAAAGCCGTCCTTCTCGCCCGTGGCAAAACCTTCGTTGTAGGCGTCCTGGCGGATGGCTTCGAGCTCATCGAGCGTCAGCGGTTTGACATCTTCGAGTGCGACCTCTTCGACCTGCGCAGTGTCCTGCTCCTCGACCTCGACTGGAGACTGCGCCTGTTCATCAGCAGCAACGTCGGCGTCCGCAGGTTCTTCACCCGGTGCATCGAAGCTGGGCAACGCCCAGCGGTCGAAAGTGCCCAGATCCTTGGCGCGAATCAGCTCGCTCTCAGGCTCCTTGGCAGCCATGACTTAAACCATCTCCTCGCCACCCTTGCCGCCGAGCACGATCTCTCCGGCTTCGGCCATGCGCCGGGCGATGGTGAGAATTTCCTTCTGCGCCCCTTCGACATCGCTGACGCGCACCGGCCCCTTGGCCTCCAGGTCGTCGCGCAGCAGCTCGGCTGCACGCTTGGACATGTTCTTGAAGACCTTGTCCTTGATCGCGTCGTCGGCGCCCTTGAGCGCCAGCACCAGAACCTCGGACGAGACTTCGCGCATCAGCGCCTGGATACCGCGGTCGTCGACATCGGCCAGGTTGTCGAAGACGAACATGAGGTCTTCGATCTGCGTCGACAGGTCTTCGTCCACCTCGCGGATGGAGTCCATCAGCTGACCTTCCACCGAGCTGTCGAGGAAGTTCATGATGTCCGCCGCACGCTTGACGCCACCCATGGTGGCGCGTGTGGTGTTAGCGCTGCCGGAGAACTGCTTCTCGAGGATCTGATTGAGTTCCTTGAGCGCGGACGGCTGCACGGTATTGAGCGAGGACACGCGCAGGATGATGTCCAGGCGCACCTTGTGGTCGAAATGGCTGAGCACCTCACCGGCCTGGTCCGGGTCGAGATAGGCGACGACGATGGCCTGGATCTGCGGGTGCTCGTAGCGAATCACGTCGGCAACGGCACGTGGCTCCATCCACTTCAGGCTGTCCAGGCCACTGGTGCTGCCGCCAAGCAGGATGCGGTCGATCAGATTACCGGCCTTGTCCTCACCCAACGCAGAGGTGAGCATCTTGCGGATGTAGGCATCGGAACCCACACCGAGGCTGGTCTGGTCGCCGACGATATCGACGAACTCGGCCATCACCTGCTCGACCTGCTCACGATGGATATTGCGCATGCCGGCCATGGCCACGCCGACGCGCTGCACTTCCTTCGGCCCGAGGTGACGCAACACCTGTGCGGCATCAGTCTCGCCCAGCGAAAGCAGCAGAATCGCAGCCTTGTCGACCTTGTTCAGCTTGGTAGCGGTACGATTGTCACTCATCGGCGTTGATCCACTCTTTCACGACCTGGGCGACGCGGCCAGGATCATCCGCTACCAGACTCTTGATAGCGTTCAGTTGTGCATCATACCCCTCACTGGGGCTCGGCAACATGATGCTCTGCGGCCCGCCGAGGCTGACGCGATCGTCGGACAGCTCGCCGTCCAGACCTGCCATTTCACCAAGCTCCACATCGCCAGAGCCTGCCAGCTCCTTGCCCCTGCCGCCGCCGGTGATGTTGTTGAGTACCGGGCGCAGCACACCGAACACCAGCACCAGGATGAACAGCACGCCGAGCACCTGCTTGACGATGTCCCAGAACCAGGGCTGGGTGTAGAACGGAATATCGGGGATTTCCTCGCCCAGCGAAGCGGTGAAGGCGGTATTGATCACACTGACGCTGTCGCCGCGACTGGCATCGAAGCCAACCGAATCCTGGACCAGACGGGTGAAGCGCGCCAGATCATCGGTCGTCCACGGCACTCGGCTGCTCTCGCCAGTAGCCGGATCGATACGTACCTGGTCGTCCACCACCACCGCGACCGACAGGCGACGCAGACGTCCCTGCTGCTGACGGGTGTAGCTGATGGAACGGTCCAACTCGAAATTGCGGGTGGACTGCTCGCGCTTGTCTGCCGGGTACGGTGCCAGCATCGGCTGGCCGGTTACCGGGTCCATGATCTGCTGGCCATTGGCGTCGATCAGCGGCTGACCAGCTGCGACCGGGCCGGCCGGGGCAGCAGCGCCAGCGGCCTGCTCCGGCGCGGCAGCCGGACCAGGTGGTTGATTGGACAGCGCGCCCGGCACGCCCTGCGGCGGCAAGCTGCTCTGACGTTGTTCGTTGACCTGTTGCTCGCTGCGCAGCGCGGGTTGATCCGGATTGAACATTTCGGAAGTGGATTCTACCGAGCTGAAATCCACGTCAGCCGATACTTCCGCCTTGTAGCGACCCGTGCCCAGCACCGGCTGCAGAATGTTGTGCACACGCTGGGTGAACAGCGTTTCCATGCGGCGGGTGTAGTCGAACTGCTTGCCGGCCATGGTCAGCTCGGACAGCTCCTGCTGATCGGAGAGCAGATTGCCCTTCTGGTCGACCACCGTGACCTGGCCCTTGTCCAGCTCAGGCACGCTGGTCGCCACCAGGTTGACGATCGCCATGACCTGGCTGGGCTCCAGCCCACGCCCCGGGTACAGCTCGACCAGAACCGAGGCGGACGGTTTGCGCTCGTCACGCACGAAAACGGAGGCTTTGGGCATGGCCAGATGCACGCGCGCCGCCTTGACGTTGTTGAGGCTGGCAACCGTACGCGCCAGTTCGCCCTCGAGGCCACGGCGATAACGGGTCGCCTCCATGAACTGGCTGGTGCCGAGGCCTTGATCACGGTCGAGAATTTCGAAACCGACGCTGTTGTCGGTCGGCGCCACACCGGCAGCAGCGAGGCGCATGCGCGCACGTGCCAGATCATCTGCCTTGACCAGCAGCGCGCCGGAGTTGGGTTCGATGGTGTAGTCGATGCCGGAGGCGGCCAGGGTTTCGACTACCTGAGAGGCATCCATACCGTTGAGGCTGCCGTAGAGCGGACGGTAATCCGGTTGCTGCGACCAGAGCACCACGGCAAAACCGATCGCCACGCTGGCAGCCAGACCGACCAACAGGCCGAGCTGACGCAACACCGACATCTCGGCGAGGTTTTCCAGGAAGCTAAGGCCCAGCAGGGGCTTCTTGGGCTCGCCCGATTCGGCCTTGGCCGGTACGTTTGCTACTACTGCTTCAGCCATGAATCAACCCTCAGACCGGCATCTGCATGATGTCTTGATAAGCCTGGACCAGCTTGTTACGCACTTGGGTCATGGCCTGGAAGGATACGCTGGCTTTCTGCGAGGCGATCATCACGTCGGTCAGATCGACCCCGCTCTGCCCCATCTCGAAAGCGGTAGCCAGTTTATTGGAAGCCTGCTGGGTCTCATTGACCTTGTTCACCGCCTGGCCGAGCATTTCCGAGAAGCTCGGCGCCCCCTGCACCGGCTCGCTCGCAGCAGGCTTCTGACGCGCCATGGCCTCAGCCTGCATGGAACGCATTTCCAGCATCAAGCGATTGAATTCGACACCTTGGCTCATGACTTCCTCCACTGCCCGCTTTTTGACACTAGCGGCGCTATGCAGGGGTATTTGCAACAAGGGTGCCAACAAAGCCACGACTAGCGGCACGCCTCAAGCGGCAGGTAGAAGCAGGCCCGAAGCGGGCTTATAGGAGGGGCAAGCGAAGATGGCGAACCAGACGGAGGGTACGCCTGGTTCGCCTGCATAGGCAGGACATGGCCAGGGCCAGACTAGCTGGCGTAGAGATACGCCTCGACATCCATACCGGCATCACGCATCTGCGCCAGCTTGTAACGCAGCGTACGCGGGCTGATGCCCAGGCGTTCGGCGGCTTCCTTGCGGCGGCCGCGCTCGGCGCGCAGGGTATCGATGATCACCTGGAACTCGCGGCGACGAAGGTCCTCACCCAGAGCACCGGAATCCGCCGCACTCGGCGACTCGACCGGCTGCGACGCAGGCGGCGCCACGCTGGGTACAACCGCAAGACGTGGCGCCGTACTCTGCACCGTCTGGCCGATGGGTGCATGCAGGCAGAGATCCTGCGCCTGAATTACCCCGCCCTGCTGCAGGATCAATGCGCGCTGAATGGCGTTGTCCAACTCGCGCACATTGCCCGGCCACTGATGCTGCACCAGGCTCTGCGCAGCCGACTCGGACAACCTCACCTGAGCTTGATTCATTTTTTTGACGTGCTTGGCCAGCAGACGCTCAGCCAGCGGCAGAATGTCGGCAGGCCGCTCACGCAGCGGTCGCCAGGCCAAGGGAAAGACCGACAGGCGATAGTAGAGATCCTCACGGAAGCGCCCCGCCGCCACTTCACTGGCCAAGTCACGGTTGCTGGTGGCCAGCACGCGAATGTCCAGATTGATCGGTTTGCGCGCCCCTACCCGCTCCACCTCACGCTCCTGCAGCACACGCAGCAACTTGGCCTGTAGACCCAGCGGCATTTCGGAAATCTCGTCGAGCAGGATGGTGCCGCCATCGGCCAGCTCGAACTTACCCGGCTGAGCGGTGACCGCACCAGTGAATGCGCCCTTCTCATGCCCGAACAACGTGGCCTCAAGCATGTTGTCGGGAATCGCCGCACAGTTGATGGCGATGAAGGGCCCGGATGCACGCGGCGACTGCTGATGGATATAGCGCGCCAGCACTTCCTTACCGGTACCGGACTCACCCGTGATCATCACCGTCGAGTCACTCTGCGCCACTCGGCACGCCAGCTCCAGCAGCTGCACGCTGGCCGGTTCGAGCGCTACCGGACCATCACGGTCCCCCGCGATCAGCTTGCCGAGTGCATGCCTGGCCACCAATTCCAGCAGCGTGCGCGGCTCGAACGGCTTGACCAGATAGTCGGCGGCGCCCTGGCGAATGGCATCCACTGCCCGCTCCACCGCACCGAAAGCCGTCATCAGCAACACCGGCAGTTGCGGGTAACGACTACGAATCTGCGCCAGCAGCTGATGACCGTCCATGCCCGGCATGTTGACATCGCTGACCACCAAGCCGAACGGCTCCTCGGTCAACGCGACCAACGCCGCCTCGGCGCAATCGACCGCCCGATAATCATGCCCGCCCAGGCACAGGGTATCGGCCAGGGCTTCGCGCAGCGCGCGATCGTCTTCAACCAGCAGGACTTTGGCAGCCATGGGTTACTCCTGATTCGAGTGAGGCGCTGCATCGAGCAGCGGCAAAGAAACGATGGCGCAGGTGCCACGACCCGCACGCGATTGCAGCAGCAGCTGGCCCTGATGAGCACGCGCCACCGCCTTGACCACCGCCAGCCCGAGGCCGGTCCCAGTGGTTTTGGTGGTAAAGAAAGGTTCGCCAAGACGCGCCAGGACTTCCCTGCTCATTCCAGGCCCGTTGTCACTGACAGACAGGCGCAACTGGCTGTCGCGGCGGTAGAGATGAATCTTCAGACGTGCATCACGCCCTGCAGCCTGAATGGCGTTGTCGATCAGATTGAGCACGGTGCCCACCAGCGTGTCGCGATTGCACAGCAGCTCGCCGTCGCGCACATCGCACTGCCAACGCACGGCCATATCGCCCACATGCGCATCGGCAGCCGCACGTAACGCGTCGAACAAGACCGACGGCGACAGGCGATCCGGCAACGGCAGCTCGCCCCGGGCGAAGATCAGCATGTCGCGCACCTGGTTTTCCAGCTCGTGCAGCCGCTCCTTCAAACGCCCGGCGAAGCGCTGCTGCTGTTCAGCCGGCAGCACCTGCTCGTTCAGATGGCTTGCGTAAAGCAGCGCAGCGGAGAGTGGCGTACGGATTTGATGCGCGAGGGAAGCAACCATTCGCCCCAGCGCCGATAGGCGCTCATGGCGAGAAAGCTGATCCTGTAGGCGACGGGTTTCCGTCAGGTCGGTCAGCAGCACAAGCTGCCCCGGTTCCCCGTGCAGAGAACGCGTGGCAATAGATAGACGGCGGCCGTCGCGCATGGAGATTTCGTGACCATCGTCTTCGCGCGGCGCAAAGTTGCGAGCGATCACCTGGCGCCAGAGCATACCCACCAGTGGCTGGCCGAGCAGAGCACGCGCGACGGGATTGGCCTCGCGCACGACGCCCTGACCATCGATGACGATCACACCGCCAGGCAGCAGATCCAGCAGGCTTTGCAGACGATGGGCCAGACGCTCCTTCTCCGCCAGTTCCTGCATACGCTGAGCACTGACCAGTGCCAGCTGCCCCTTCAGCTCATTGACCCTCGCCTCGAGCAGGCTGTAGGACTCGCTGAGCTGATTGGACATCTGATTGAACAGGGCAAAGGCCTGCTCCAGTCCTGCACGGCTGGCTTGTTCGAGCGGCGCCGGAACGCCTGGCTCGGCTGACTCGGTAGGACGAAGGTTGGCTTCCATCTGCTTCTCTCGTACGACGCACCGTCAGAAGACGGTCAGATACAAGAGCTTTAGCAATCCCCGTGCCTACTTTTTTATCCTTACTTATCAGTTACTTGAAAAAACAAAGCCGGAGCTCGCGTCAAAGCTCCGGCTTTCTTTGTGCTATTTACCGCGAGGCTGCTGGATCAATCCTCGTCCTGACCATCCTCTTCGCGACGGCTCATGCCGTACTTGCGCATCTTCTCGACCAGCGTGGTACGACGAATGCGCAGACGCTCAGCCGCACGCGCGACCACACCGCCAGCATCATCCAGCGCCTGCTGGATAAGACCCTGCTCCAGGTTACCGAGGTAGTCCTTCAGATCCAGCCCCTCCGGCGGCAGCATGGCTGGCGTATCGAGGCCCGGCAAACCGGCCATGATTGCCGCGCGCTCTTCCATTTCATCACGCAGGCTGGCTGCAAGCTGCTCATCCTCGTCATCGACATGACGGAATTTCTTCGGCAACTCGCCCACCCCGATCACACCATAGGGATGCATGATCGCCATGCGCTCCACCAGGTTGGCCAATTCACGTACGTTGCCCGCCCAGTCATGACGGCACAGCGACATGATGGCGGCCGAGTTGAAGCGAATGGAGCCGCGCTTCTCGTGCTCCATGCGCGAAATCAGCTCATTCATCAGCAGCGGAATGTCTTCGATGCGCTCGCGCAGCGGCGCCATCTCGATCGGGAAGACATTGAGGCGGTAATACAGGTCCTCACGGAAACTGCCGTCCTCGATCATCTTCTCCAGGTTCTTGTGCGTGGCGGCGATGATGCGTACGTCGGCCGTCTGCGTCTTGTTGCTGCCCACACGCTCGAAGGTTCGCTCCTGCAGCACGCGCAGCAGCTTGACCTGCATCGGCAGCGGCATGTCACCGATCTCATCGAGAAATAGCGTACCGCCGTTGGCCAGCTCGAAGCGCCCTGCACGACTGGTGATGGCTCCAGTGAAGGCGCCCTTCTCGTGACCGAACAACTCGCTTTCCAACAACTCGGCCGGAATCGCGCCACAGTTGACCGGCACGAACGGCGCTTCGCGGCGCTTGGAGTGGTAGTGCAGATTGCGCGCCACCACTTCCTTGCCGGTTCCGGATTCGCCGAGGATCAGCACACTGGCCTCGGTATCGGCCACCTGCTGCATCATCTGCCGCACCTGCTGAATGGCACGACTGGTACCGACCAGGCTGCGGAACAGATTGGGTTCGCGCTGCCGACCCCGATCACGAGCCTGGTCGTACATCTCGCGATAGACCTGGGCACGATGCAGAGAGTCGAGCAGCTTGTTATAGCTGAGCGGAGTCTCCAGGCTGGCCAGCACGCGTCTGCGCAAATCCTCCGGCCACTCGACGATACTGGAGTCGCCAACCGTCAACAGCGGCAGGAACTCATCCCAGCCGGCAATCTGCTTGGTCAGTTCGAGCGCACCGCCCTTGGCCTCGACATCACCCAGCAATACGCTGAGCACTTCGCGGCTGGAAGCGAGCTCGGTCACCGCATTGCGCCAGTCCTGACTGGTGCAGGCCAGATGCTCTTCGCCGAGAAAACTCAGAATGATCGCCAACTCGTGGCGGCGCGCAGCATTGTCGTCGATCAACAGGATTTTGGTTTCACGCCACATCTTGTGCTTGTCTGACCCGAGAAGTGAGGAAAATTGCGCGCCAGATCTTCGGCGCACGCCGGCAATTAGCCACTAGTAAAGTCAAAAAATTGAAGCCAGTCAATTTTATGGCGTAACTTTTTTGCCCGCCAATGGAATTAGCTAAGCAGCTGTTTGCAGAGCCGGGTAGTGGCAACCGATAAAAAAGAAAGAGAAACGCAAGCGGAGAGAGGGACAACCGAGCCGAACCTGCTGGTTAAACTCGGTAACACGCCGTTATCAGCCGAAAAGCTGATAAACCTTGGCTCCCTGACGGGACTGATTGAGCTGCACCAATTCGCCGGCCAGGCGCTGCTGCTCGGTCTGACAGACGGTCACCAGCTCACGGTACAGTGACAGCAGATTTTCCAAGCCACTGCGTAGCTCTTCTTCATCGTGACTATCGACCATAGCCGCGTCGACGACCATGCGGCACTGCAGATCAAGCTCGCCAATCGCGGCCCAGTCCTGTTTGGCCAGGGCGTCGCGCAGGGCCGAACCGGTCGCTTGCAAACGCTGGACGGATGAACTCATTCGCTTCTCCTCCGATGCTCGCTACTGAGCGATGGCATCCCAACCCTGTTTGACGTTACGCAGCAGCACAGAGACTTCTTCGAGAAGCTCGGACTCGTTGCTCACATTGGCCTCGGTCAAACGGGCGATCATGTATTCGTACAGGCTATCGAGGTTACCGGCCAGCTCGCCACCTTGCTGGTGGTCGAGACTCTCGCGCAGTCCCGCGACGATGGCAATGCTCTTGCCAATCAATTCACCTTTCAGCGCTGTCTGTCCGCGCTCCATGGCACCACGTGCCTGAGCGATTCGAGACAGACCACCCTCCATCAACATCTGGATCAGTCGATGAGGGCTGGCTTCTGCAGCCTGCGCTTGGTTGTTGACGGTCTGATACTGCTTGAGGGCCGCCATTGCGTTCATAGTCGCTCTCGCTCTACCGATGGGCTGATACTTCAGGTATCGGCCCTGCAGCTCAAAGCTTTAACGCTTTTGTCGCTGAAACGGCCCAGCTAAAGCGAAAACGAAACGATCAATCACCCAGCAGGCGTCGGCTCGACCTCTGGGCCAATGGCATCCCAGGCACTTTTGATATCACCCAACAGCACCTGAACTTCTTCCAGGGTACGCGGCGTATCGTCCAGCGCAACGCCGGCCAGGCGGCGTGTCATGTAGTCGTACAGGGCATCCAGATTCTCGGCGATTTCACCGCCCAGCTCCTTGTCCAGAGCCGCCTGCAACACGCCCAGAATGGTGATGGTGCTACCCACGGCCATGCCACGAATCTCGGTATCACCCTCGGCCTGTGCCTGCTTGGCAAGCATCACGCGCTGCAATGCGCCTTCGAGCAACAGCTGTACCGTGCGATAAGGCGATACCTCTTGGCTGGTCTTGACCTGCTTGTAGGCATCGATGGGATTTTTGCTCATGAATTATTTATCCTTTCTGACGAAGCCTGGCAGGTTGGCGAGCATGCCACTCAAGCTATCACTGGTGCGCTTGAGCTGACCGACCAGGGAGTCCATGGCGTTGTATTGGGCAAAAAGACGAGTTTCCAGACTTTCGACACGTTTGTTCAGACTTTCGCGCTGAGAGTCAATGTTCTTCAAGGTACCGCGCAAGGCACTGTCACGCTGCTTCAATACACCATCGGTCGCCACATAGCTCGAAACAAACCCGGATAAACGCCCCATCAGGCCATCGCTCCCGGTGAGATAACCGCCTACCTGATCGAAGTTGCTATCGAGCGCCTTGGTCAGCGTGGCGTCATCGAGAGACAGTTTGCCATCCTTGCCTGTTGTAATCCCCAGATCTGCCAGCGCCCGCACGCCACTCTCTCCACCGCCGGTCATCTTGACGATTTCATTGCGCAAGCCAGCCAGAACGCTGCGCACCGTGGAATCACCAACCAGAGGGCCTGCCACAGGCTTGGAGCCTTCCACTTCGACGACCGCAGTGAGCTGCGCCGATGAGGTGATCAAGGCATTGTAGGCGTCGACAAACTTCTGCAGATTGCTCTTCACGCTCGACTTGTCGACACCAACGGTGAGACTGATGGTCTTGCCATCAGTCAAGTCGGCAGTACTTTGTGCCGCGACCAGATCGAGCGTAACACCCTCGAGCGCATCCTCGATCTTGTTACTGTCACGCACCAGCTGGAGACCATCGATGGTCAATTTCGCAGACTTGGCCTGGCTAATTACCCCGCCCGCGCCACTGTCCGAGCTTGGCTTGAGGAAAGCGCCAGCATTGTCAGGATCAGCCTCTGGCGTGAACGCCTGAGTCGTCAGGGCATTGCCGCCAGTCGTTTCACCATCTTCGGTAACCGCTACCTGGATGTCATTGCCTTCGCCAGTCTTGGTTGAGCTCAGCACCAAGCGGGAACCGGAATCATCGGTAATGATGGTGGCACTTATACCGCTGCCTTTCCCGGCTTCGTTTATCGCGTCACGCATACCAGCAAGCGTATTGTTAGCTGCGGTGACATCGACACTGATGCTGGTACTGCCAGCGGAAATTTCCAGCGTACCGCTGTTGAAAGTAGCCGCGGCGCTACCCACCCCCGAGACGGACTGCAGGGCAACCTTGCTGCTGGCAGCCAGTTGCTGAACCTGAACTCCGTATGTTCCTGCAGGCGCAGTTGTGACAGCAGTAGCCTTGAGCACGCTGCTATTGGAAGTACTTGCAGTGCGGGCCTCGAACAGGGAAGGCTTGTTGAGCGCATCAAGGGCCGTCTTGAAGGAGTTCATCGCCCCCATGAGAGTGCCAATCGCCGATATACGAGTGGTGGTCTGCTTCTCGAGGTTGTTGAGCTGGTTGGTCTTCGGCGCTTTCTCCGCATTAACCAACGCAGTGACAATCTCGTTGATGTTGAGACCCGAACCGATTCCCGTGATACCTGCCATGATTTTGCACCTCGTCAAAAATTCGACTGCACCCTGTCGATTGAAGAGTATCAGTCAAAAATCATGCCAAAACGTGTTGCTATGCCTCGGCCTGAAACAGAAGGCTGCGCACCTCTGACAGATTTTCTGCCAACTTCAACGCTTCCTCAGATGGAATCTGTCGGATCACATCACCCGACCCGGCATCCGTTACCTTGACAACCACACGCCCAGAACCGTCATCGACTGCGAAATTGATACTTCGACGAACCGACTGAACGAACTCCTGGATGGTCGCTACCGCATCCTCGACCTGTTCACGACTTACTTCCTGAGTAGGTGTGACGGCCCGGGCAACGGTCTGATCATCACCAGTCGAAACCGCCGCGCTATTCGAGAGACCTTGCTTCTGCCGAGACTCAGCGGCATTGGAGACGCCACCATCGCGGACAACCGTAGAATTGACCTGGGGCTTAATTGAGCTGACGTCCATAAATTACTCCTCAGAATGAGGTAACGGGGGGAAGAGCATAGCCCTTCCCCCCGTAGTCTAGCGCCTTCGAGCTTAGCCCAGCAGACTGAGCACGGCCTGTGGCAGCTGGTTGGCCTGGGCCAGGATCGCAGTACCGGCCTGCTGCAGGATCTGATTCTTGGTCAGTTCCGAGGTTTCGGCAGCGAAGTCAGTGTCACGAATCCGGCTACGAGCAGCCGAGGAGTTCTCAGCGATATTCTGCAGGTTCGAGATGGTGTTCTCGAAGCGGTTCTGCACGGCACCGAGCTGAGCACGCTGGCTGTCGATGTTGGAGATCGCACCGTTGATGATACCCAGTGCATCCTGAGCGCCTACCGCTGTGCTGATATCAATCTCCTTGACACTATTCAAGATACTGAAGCCATCAGTGAAACCATCACCAGAGCCAGTAATCTGGAAAGCACTAGAGGCTTCGAACTGAATCTGACCATCGACACGTGCACCGCCAGTGGCGACGATATCAACTGCATCACCATTATTTTCACTGCCATCGAAGTTCTTGGCCTGCAGACTTGCGGTGCCACCACTTGCCAGATTGAACTCGGTAATTTCGATTTTTTCGCCGCGATCACTGACCAACTCCAGCTTGTCGCCTTTGGAGATAGCCGAGATACCAGTCTTGCCACTTTCCTTGTTGATCGCGTCAGCAAGAGCAGACAGTTGAGACTGATCATCGATGACAGCAGAGATGACAGAAGCCGTTTCACCGGCACCGCCCAATTTGAAGGAGACGGTACCCGACGCACTCAGACCTGACAGCTCAGCAACGGTACGCGCGTTCGCAGTGACACCGGTTTCATCGCTCTTCGAATTGATCGCTGAAGCGATATCGCGAGCCGAGGAGTTCGCTCCATAACTGACTGCTACGGAACCGCCAGACGCATTGGTAGTGAACTGAGACGTGATATTGAAAGAGCCAGAAGCTGCACCGTATGCCGATGCACCGCTAGCACCAGCTGCAGCGATGGCTACGGCACCCGAACTATCAGAGGTAACACGGTTGATGCCGATGCGGTCAGTGGCTGCGGAGCCGATAGACACACTGATAGTCTCATAGGCGTTTGCACCAACCTGGAAAGCCTGCGAACCGAAGCTGCCGTCAAGGATCTTGCGACCACCGAAACTGGTGGTATCGGAGATACGGTTCAGTTCCTGTTGCAACTGTGCGACTTCGCCTTGCAAGGCAGACCGCTCGATAGCACCGTTGGAGCCGTTAGAAGCTTGCAGGGCCAGATCACGCATACGCTGCAGAATGCCGGTGGACTGCTGCAGGGCACCTTCAGCGGTCTGCGCCAGGGAGATACCGTCGTTGGCGTTACGGGTAGCAACACCCAAGCCACTGATCTGGCTGGTCAGGCGGTTGGAGATTTGTAGACCCGCAGCGTCGTCTTTAGCGCTGTTGATACGGAAACCAGTGGACAGGCGCTGGAGGGAAGTATCCAGACCCTTCGAGGAAGTGTTCAGGTTACGTTGGGTGTTGAGGGACGCAACGTTAGTGTTGACTGTAAGGGCCATGGTATTGCCTCCAGATGACCGTAGAACCGTTTGTCTGAGCTTGCGAGCTCGGGCCTGCATGCTCAGACGCCCAGAGAGTTCGCATTCGATCTCTTTATCGGCGCTTGCCTAAGGAGCTTTAGAGAAAATTTTCAGCTTTTTTTATTCTTTAAAGTCATTCACTTAACCAAGCAAACCAGCCAGGCAGGCGGCTTTGACTGAAATCCGTCGAGCGCCATTGCAGCACCCGACGGATTTTTCGTCCCGATCAGTCCGGCATCCACGCCCTACGCCAGCGCTCCAGGTTCTCGCCTTCGAGCATCCAGTCACGATAAACGGCGTCGCGTAGACGATCACCGGCCTGGGCGGCCGCATCCAGATCGCTGATGTGCATGCGGATCGCGTCGACCCAGTCCCGGAAGCGGTTCTTCACCCGCGTCACCGGTAGGTCACCGCGATAGCACACAAGGTCGCTGCAAATTACCGGGAAGCCACATGCGCCATATTCCAGCAGGCGCAAGTTACTTTTGCACTCGTTGAACAGGTTCTGCTCTACCGGCGCTAGAGCCAGATCCAAATTCAGGCTGGCAAGCGTAGCCGGGTATTTTTCGATCTCAACCCCCACGTGTATTTCATGTACATAAGGGCGGATTTTATCGGGACACATCCCGAAGAATACCCACTCCACCTCATGGGTGAGCTCCTTTACCACGTCGGCAATCAAATCCAGATCTCCGGTGTGGCTTATACCTCCGGCCCAGCCGACCCTCGGCTTGCGACCACGACGACGCTGATTTTCGAGGCCTCTCCACCATTTCGCCGGCAGGCGATTCTCGATTACCCGAATATCATGATGCAAGCCGGCGAACGCCTCCGCCAGCGACTGGGTGGACACTACGAAGCGGTCGACGAAATCCAGACCACGACGAAGCGACTTGAGGATATCGCGTGGCATCTGATCCCTATGCACGCTCTTGAGCGGCAGGTTTGGCAGGTAGTCATCCAGCTCGTAGACTTTGAAGGCACGCGAAAAGCGCTTGATACGACGCATGGCGTCTAGACGCTCGTCGCCGATCTGTCGCTGCAACACAACCACGTCCGGGTCGTAGCGCTCCAGATCGGTCACATGCAGCAGCCCCATGGACAGGGTGCCGTCGATCAGCCCTTGCGCCTTCAACGCCGAGAACGGTTGGATGACGCGGTAGTGACCACAGCCCCAGGGATCTGCAGGATGCGCCAGCACCACCGGCGACGGACGCCAGCTGAGCGGACGCCAGGTCAGCGACACATCGCTTTCAAGATCGAAGCCGCGCCCGTTCAGCGCCAGGTTGCGGTTGTAGGCCGGATCGTTGGCCAATTGCGGTAGGTAGCGGTCATAGAACTGATCCTGCGCCTCGGCGTCGGCGCTGACCAGTTCGGCCTCATGCAATACGATGGCATGGGCCGCCCAGACCGTCAGGTAACCGGCCTCCCGCACACGCAGGCAGAGATCCACATCGCGGAACGCGGCCAGCTCGCCATCCATGCCGCCGAGCTGACGGTACACTTCGGTACGAATCATCAGGCAGGCTTCGCCGACCGCACTGTAGTTCTGGTCCACCTGCAAGCGATGCAGATAACCGGCGGCCTCCATCGGCTCGCCAGCAAATGCCGGCGTGGACGGACCATTTAGCCCCAGCAGCAGCCCAGCCTGGGCGACTCGTCCATTTGCAGTCAGCAATTTGCCGCCGACTACGCCGACTTCCGGACGCTGGGCATGATTGAGCAACTCATCCAACCAGTCGGCGTTGACGATCGCAGCTTCGCCGGAAAGCAGCAGCAGGTACTCGCCGCGCGCCTGTTCGGCAACACGATTCTGCGCCAGCCCGGCCCCGGCCGCGATCACACGTACCTTGTCGTCACCCAGAGCCGCTACATCATGCAGCCAGGCAGTGACGTCTGCACGATTTCCACTATCGGCCAGAAGCAACTCGTAGTGATCATAGGTCGTCTTTTCCAGCAGACTGTCGGCGCAACGCTGCAGCGCCGCCAGCGGCACATCCGTAGAAAGAATGATCGACACTAACGGCCTAGTGACATGACCATAATGCGTGCGGTAGCGGCCCGGTAAGCCAGGCAGAACCCGTGCCTGATAGCCCCGTTTGCCCAGGTGGTGCTCGATCACCCGACGCTCGTCGGGATTGTCGCGCAACTGCGGCGCATTGGTGATCAGTAGCGGCTCGTCGATGTGCCCAAGGCCAACTAGCCCTTCCTGCTCAACGAGTCGGGTCAAAAACTCGAACTCGAAGGCCTCCGAGAACTCGCCGTCGAAGCCGCCGACAGCGAGAAACAGGTCGCGGCGATACAGCCAGTGGCGCGCCATGACCAAGGGGAAGCTGAGCAACAGATCAAGGTTGAACCCTGGCAGAAAGGCGCCGCCAAGGCTGCCATCCGGCAGGCGCTGTAACTGGTCGCCATACACCGCTCGGCATTCGGGATTGCGGGCCAGTTCCACCCCCGCGACCATCAACCCGCTCTGGGTGAACTCATCGCCGGCGCGGGCCAGCATGAACCACTGGCAATCGCTCGCTTCGACTGCACAGTTGATCTGCACAGCCAAAGGCTCGCCGGTCATTTTCAGGAAACGCAGCTTGTCCGCTGCCGAGGGGGCAGGTACATCGGCCGGGGTAATCACCAAGATACGCAGCGTCGCGTAGAGGCAACGCTCACCGAGCAAGCTCTTGAGCGTGAGCATCAGCTGTTCGGCCTGACCTTCAAGATCAAGCACCAACACACCGATTAGCGGCCCGCCTTGATGATCCTGCAGGTAATCGGCTATCAGACGGTTCTCGCTGGCCGTCGGCAAGCGCTCGGCCAACCAGGCCGTCAGGCTGTCTCTGGGCCGTTCGCCCAGACTGGCCAGCATCTGCTGGCGACCGCGCTTTAAATCCTCGCTGGCAGAGCCGGAGTAGCGCTGGTAGAGCTCGCGGTACAGCGCCGGGAAATTCTTGCGCTCGCGGCCCAGCATGTGGTCGCTACCGGCGCCCGGGGGGCGCGTGTGGACTTCACTCGTCACGGTCGGAACATGCACGAAGGGATAACGCGTAGCCAGGCGCAAGAGCATGTCCCAGTCTTCGAACGCGGCAAGGTCGGTATCGAACTCGCCGACCGTGGCGAGCATCTCGCGCGGATGCGCCCAAGTGTTGACCGGAATGTAGTTCTGCACGAACAGGCGGTCACGGTCGAATACCTCATGCTTGAACGGCTGGCCACGGCCAAGTTCGATGCGTTGGCCGTCCTCCAGCTTTTCGTTGACGTATTCGACACCAGTGTAGATGACGCTACCAGGGTGCTGATCGAAGGCCTCGGCCAGCACGGCCAGGTGATTGGGCAGGTAGATGTCGTCGTCATCGAGGTAGACGATGTAGCGCCCGCGCGCCATCGCAAGGCCGGCGTTACGCGCAGCGGACAAGCCCTTGTTGCGCCCCTGACGGAGATAGGTGATGGGGAAGTCGTAGTCCGCCAGAAGGTGCTCCACTGGAGCGCCGTTGTCGTTGATCAGGATGACCTCGAAGTCGAGCAGCGTCTGCGTACCGACGCTGGCTAGGGCATCCCTTAGCAAATCGGGGCGATTGTAGGTGGTGAGAACAATGGAGAATAGTGGGCCTTCGCTATAAGGCCCTGGAGACGCCACCGACGAAAACCCACTACATGCGTACTTGGCAACTTCATCTTCTTTGTAAGATGACCACCCTAAAATCTCGACCAAATTACTAGCGGGGTAAACAACATCGAAGCCCAGCTCGCGCTGGGCAATTTCCTTAGTTTTCTTTGAATCTGTATAAATTCCGAAGAATTCTGGAAAAACGCTTTCAGCATAGCAACCGGATACTTGCTCTTGGGATAATCCAGGATCATTTATAGCCATCGAATCGCCATAGACAGCCACTTCACAGCCAATTGACGCTGCGTACATGATAGCCGTCGAAAGCCTGTTAGAAATTACACGACGATGCCTGGCAAGCTCGGTATATTGTCGATAGAGAAAATCTTCGTCGCCCGGCCGAGCAGTATCACCACCTCTATAGCCATGGCATATCACCCTAAAACCAGCTGCTTCGTATACTGACCGAATCTCTGGCGTTTCATATTCTAGCCAATAAAGACAGACCGTGACTGGATCGACCTCAACTGCCTTAACCTGACTAATTAAGGCTTGGTGATCACCAGAAACACGTCCACCTTCCCACCCATGAAAAGGGTATAAAAGAGTACCCTTTCTGCTATTGGAAACAGGACTTAGACAGGGATCTCTTAATAAATAAGCCCATGGCGAACCAATTGCCACCCCCTTATCCCACCCTTTTTCCTGCAGAGCTGAAAGAACTCGTTTAGACCAAACAAACTTGAAAGAACCTGGATAAATATCCTTATCAAATCCAAACCCATGATGGGCGTTCCACCCATGCTGAAGATAACCATTTATTCTTGGAGCTACCGCACTGGAAATATTACAATAGCGAGCAAGTATGGACTTATGTCCATAGTAAGAATTTCCAGAATTCATTATATATAATTCTCAAAATTTAAGTTCATTCCACAGCGATACTAGCGCAACAAATTAATCAGGCACATGACGTTAACGCAACTGGTTGAACAGATTCAGCCCGGCGATCTTCACGTAGCTCTGCTGCGCCGCCTCGAGAATGATGGTCTGGAACGACAGGCGCGACAATGCCTCAGCGTAATCCAGCTCGCGCAATTCGGCCTGCACAGACCGGTTCACCAGCGTTACGTCCTCGTTGTCGGTACCGGTGGTCTCGATCAGATTGAGGCGCGCGCCGATTTCGGTCTGCACTTCCAGTACCTTGCCCATGCCGTTGTCGAGGTTCTTCAGGGCGATGGCCACTTCGTCGCGCACGGCCAGGTTGCCCGCTGGCGAGGTGGGCGAGGATTCCAGGGCCTGGCGTAGACGAGAGATGGTATTGAGGATGCTGCGTTGTTCTTGGAATTGCGGCTGAACGCCGAACTCATCCCCCCCCGCAGCAGCGGCGGGGCCGGAGATGCTGAACTCCGCACCATAGACGGTGAAGGTTGCGGGATAGGGAGCGGTAACGGTTCCGGTGGTGAGTACCGGGCTGTTAGGCCCGACCGGCTGGGCGTACACCTCGTAGTTGGTGTCATCGGTAAAACGCAGCACCACGCCCGAGGTTGGGAACTGGCTGTCGAACACAGCCTGGTTGACGACGTTGCCCCCAGCCACCACGGCGGCCGAGCCGTTGGTGGAGGCGCGGGTCACGGCGAACTCGGTGGACGCCGACTGCAGGGTGAAGCTATGGGTGCCTATTCCTGGCGCACCAGGCGTCCCGGTGTCGGCCAGGAGATTATCCAGGTCGAGGGCGTTATCACCGTCCTTCAGCACTACATCGAGCTGAAAACGCATGCCGCGGAAGTTGATGACGTTGCCACCGTTAACCAGCGGATCGACCTTGCCGCCTCCGGGGATCTCGGAAGTGACATCGGCACCGCTGGCGTCGTAGATGCGGAATTCGGTACCGCTGACGAAGGCCAGCGAATAGGGTTCGCCGCCGCGGAAATCGGAGTTGAATGCGCGGTTGTCCTCGACCAGCCCCGGCGAAATGAAGACCCGTTGATCAGCGGCGGGTACTGCGGGAATGGTGGTAGCCGGCAAGGGCGGCGACGGCAGCGCCGGGTTATTGACTCCATTGCCATTGGCGACGCGGTTGGCGTTGGTGACGGCTTCGAACAAGCGCTTGCCGTTGTCGTTGATCGCCACGTTGGTGGAACTGGCGACCTGCAGCGTCCGCTGCCCTTCGTCACCGAAGTACGAGTAGGTACCATCCGGGTTGCGCACGAAGGGTTCGGTCTTGCCCAGATTCCCCGCAAACAGATACTCCCCCCGGGCGTTACGGCTGTTCATCAGATTGAGCAGCTCGGCCTCGCGCTCGGAAAGCTCCTTGGCGATGGAGTTGCGGTCCTCCGATGAGAGCGAACCACCACCGGCACGCACCGCCAGCTCACGCACACGCTGCAGCACGGTATTGACCGAGTTCAGTGTGGTCTCTTCCTGGGTCAGGCTGTTCTTGGCAGCGGTGAGGTTGTCGCTGTACTGCTTGAGCACAGCCTGCTGCTGCTCGAGTTGCAGCAGGCGAACCGATGCTACCGGATCATCCGCCGGGGTCAGGATGCGGTTGCCGCTGCTGATCTGTTCCTGGGTGCGAATCAGGTTCGAATAGTTGCGCCCAAGGCCGGAAACGCCGTTATTGAACGCCTGAATGGATGAGATGCGCATGACCATGGGGCTTGCCTCTTGCAACGCCTGTCATCAGCACAGGCGGCACCCTCCCCTGTTCGGGAAGGCGACTATCAGAATGTATTGATCAGAGTATCGAACAGGTTACGCGCAACTTGAATGATCTGCGCGGATGCCTGGTAGTACTGCTCGAACTGGATTAGCTTGGCCGCTTCTTCATCGAGGTTGACCCCGGAAACCGAGTCGCGGTTGTCGGTAGCCTGTTTGAGGATCGCGCCAGTCGCCTCGCCGTCCACACGCGCCTGGCTGGTCAGCGTACCGACCCGCTCTACCAGGTCACCATAGGAGTCGGAAAAGCTCGACCCCGTAGTATCGGGCGCCGCCGGATTGACCCCGACCACGGCTTTGTTCTGCAAATTGACCAGGTTCAGCGCGTTACGGTTATCCGATACGCCATTGGTGTTGAACGACACCGAGAAGTTGTCGCCGCCCGACGGTCGACCACTGATGGTCACCTGATAGTCGAAAGCAGCGGGAACCGCTGGCGGGTTGGCCGGCACGCTGATGGTCAGTGCGTTGTCCTGCCCCGGAACGATGCTGCCGGTGTCGATCACGTTGCCGTTGATATCGACGACCTCGTAGCTCTGCGTCGCGCCACCACCGGCACCCATCACGATACGCAGCGGCGGCGCGTTGCGCAGGCTGGTTTCCAGATCCGCCTGCGCGGCAGGATCGTAGATATTGATCTCCGTCAGCAGCTTCGGCTGGGTAATCTTGCCGGTGCCGATATTGGCCGGGCTGGTTTCCGCTTTCAGCGGCGCGGCGAAGGCCAGTTCTTCGGCATTCTTCATGTCCGCACGGATATCACGGCCGGCATTGCGGGTCGGCATCACCTGAAAACGATCACCTGCAGCGAAGGTGCTGCCGGTCACCATACCGAGAGAAAATCCGTCTACTTCGGGAGCTGGCACTGTGTTGATATCAAAAGTGCCGGGGCTGGGTGGAAACATCGTGCCGTCGGATGCACGCCGGACCACATACTCAGTGGCACTGGTGAACTGCACTTCGTAGTCGCTGGTAGTCAGCCGCGTGGTATCGGTGATGCTGACATTGAGATTGGCATTCGGATCGCTGTTACCGACCCGCGCCAGGCTCCGCTGGCTGAGCAGCAGCGGATCATTGAGTGGGCGAAACAGCTCGTTGCCGAACTGGCCGTTGAGATCCAGCCCCTGCCCCAACTGCCGGTTGATCTGATCAGTAATCGACAATGCCAGACGTCCGACGGCATTCATCGAGGTATCCAGCACATCCTCGCGATAACGCAGCAGCCCTCCCATCTCGCCACCCGTGATCAGCGAGGTGACGTTCTGTCGGGAGTTGCCACTGACGAACTGGATCTCGTTGCGTAGCGGGTCGGCCAGCCCAGGCGTTATCTCAAGGCGGGACGCCTGCTTACCGACGACCAGCGGCTGGCCAGAACCGATGAACAGGTTATAGCTATTGTCGTCCTGCTGAACCACGGTTACGCCGACGAACTCGGAAAGCTTGCGTACCGCCTCTTCACGGGCATCGAGCAGATCGTTCGGCGCCTGGCCATTGGAGGCCGCCACGGCGATGGCATCGTTGTAGCCAGCAATCGCTGTTGCTAGTTGATTGACCTGATCGGTGACTGCCGAGAGCTGCTTGTTGATGAACGAGTTTTGCTCGTACAGGCGGTCGTAAACAGTATTGAAGCGCTTGGCCAGCCCCTCGGCCTCGGACAACGCCAACTGCCGTGCCGGCACGTTGGCCGGGTCTTCGGCAGCGGTCTGCAGGGCAGCGAACAACTTCTGCAGGCCCGGTGTGATGCCTGTGGTACTACCGGCCAGCAACGAGTCGAGCTGGTTGATCTGGCTCAGGTACGCCTTGGTATCGCTGTTGAGCGCCGTGCTGCTGCGCACCTGGGTATTGAGGAATTCGTTGTAGATGCGCCGCACGTCGGTTAGGGTCGTACCCGAACCGATATAGCCGGCACCACTGAACTGCGGCGTGCGCGTGGCCTGAATCGTCTCCTGACGAGAGAAGCCAGGCGTATTGACGTTGACGATGTTGTGGCCGGTAACAGCCAGCGAAGTCTTGTTCGCCGCCAGGCCCGAGAGGCCTATGTTCAATAGGTCAGCCATGGTTCAACCTCAAGTCCTTGTAGTGGCGCTATCGGCAGCGGCGATTGCTTGATAGGTCTGCATCTTGCGGGCGATCTGCGAGATCTTGCGCGCATAGTTCGGGTCAGTGGCGTAACCGGCCTGCTGCAGTTCCTTGACGAAACGCTCCGGGTTCTCGGTGACGTTCAGCGCCTTCTCGTAGCGACCATTGTTCTGCAGGAAGCTGACGTAATCGTCGAAGCTCTGCGCAAAGGAGTCATAGGCACGGAAGCTGGCCGCCTCCTTGACCGCCTTGCCACCCTTGTATTCCGTGGTCAGCACGCGGGCCGACTCGCCCTCCCAGCTGCCATGGGACTTGATGCCGAACAGGTTGTGGCTGCTTTCGCCATCGCGAGTGCGGATGATCGACTTGCCCCAACCGGTTTCCAGCGCGGCCTGGGCCACCAGATAACGCGGGTCGACACCAATTTTCTCGGCAGCGGCTTCCGCCATCGGCAGCATGGTGGCGACGAATTCCTGCGGTGAGCTGAATGCTGCCTTGCCCGGCGCCAGCGGCGGTTGAGCAATACGACGGCCCGTCAATGCATCGCTATTGCCAAGGCTCAGGCCCCGATCCTTGGGCGCGGCACTGGTCTGCGCCGGAATCCAGTCACTGCCGGCAAGAGTCTTGCCCTCGCCTTCTGCAGCCGATGGCACGATACCGGCCAACAGGCGATCCGCCAGTTTGCCCGGCACAGAGAGGCGACGGCGATTGAGCAGCGCCACGTCATCACGGAAGCCTTCGCTACTGGCGACCTTGTCAGCCTTCGACTCGCTCACTGCTGCGACCGGTTGCTCGATCTGCGCGAAGGGGTTTGGGCGGCTCGACGGCTGCTTGATCTTCGACATCTGCCGCACCAGCACGTCAGCCAGGCCAATGCCGCGCCCTTCCTTGGAGAGCGTCACCGCCAGCTGCTGGTCGTGCATATCCTGATAGGTCTTGCTCTCGTTGCTGTTCATGAAGTTGCCCTCGCCAAACGCGGCGTTGGCCGAACGCATGGCTTTGAGCATTTCGTTCATGAACAGCGATTCGAACTCCTGCGCGACCTTGCGGATGTTCTGCTCGGTGTCGCCGCCCACCTTGAACTGGTTGAGGCGGTTCAGGTCGGTGAAGGCACCACTGTCGATCGGGCTTTTACCGTTGCCGAGCAGACCGGCTGAGAGTCGAGAGTCCATATCAGCAATCCTCCTCAGATCACGATCAGGTCGGCCTGAAGGGCGCCGGCTTGCTTGAGCGCCTCCAGGATGGCCATCAGGTCGGAAGGCGCTGCACCCACCTGGTTAACCGCGCGGACGATCTCGTCCAGACTGGTACCTGGGCCGAACTTGAACATCGGTTTGGCCTCTTCCTCGGCGCCCACTCGGGAGCGCGGCACCACTGCGGTCTGGCCGCCAGAGAGCGCTTCGGGCTGACTAACGATGGGGTCTTCAGTGATGGTCACGGTCAGGCTGCCGTGAGTCACTGCAGCCGGCTGTACCTTGACGTCCTGGCCGATGACGATGGTGCCGGTACGCGAGTTGATGATGACCTTGGCCACCGCCTTGCCGGCCTCGACCTGCAGGTTTTCCAGAATCGACAGATAGTCGACCCGCTGATTCGGGTCGAGCGGCGCGCTGACGCGAATCGAGCCGCCATCAATGGCCTGCGCGACACCTGGGCCGAGCAAGTCGTTGATCTGATCGACGATGTTCTTGGCCGTGGTGAAATCGGGACGATTGAGGTTGAGCGTCAGGTAGTTGCCCTGATCAAAACCGCTCGGCACCGGACGCTCGACGGTAGCACCACCGGGGATGCGCCCGGCAGACGGCACGTTGACGGTGATGCGCGAACCATCGGCGCCACTGGCATCGAAACCGCCGACCACCAGGTTGCCCTGGGCGATGGCGTAGACGTTGCCATCAATGCCCTTGAGCGGCGTCATCAACAGGCTGCCACCGCGCAGACTCTTGGCGTTACCAATGGAGGAAATGGTGATGTCGATGGTCTGACCCGGCTTGGCGAACGCCGGCAGGTCAGCATGCACCGATACGGCCGCGACGTTCTTCAGCTGCACGTTGCCACCTGGCGGCACCTTGATGCCGAACTGCGCCAGCATGTTGTTGAAGGTCTGCACGGTAAAGGGGGTTTGCGTGGTCTGGTCGCCGCTGCCATTGAGACCAACCACCAGGCCGTAGCCGATCAACTGGTTGCTACGTACACCCTGAATCGACGCCAGATCCTTCAGGCGCTCGGCCTGGGTCGGCAAACTCAACAACAGGCACGCCAGCATGGTTGCCAACAGCACCCAGTCGTTGGCGCCGCGATGACGATAACCGCGATGAGCGACCGCGAACTGTCGACGGCAGGCCCCGGCCTGTGCCGGCTCACTGCCATGCACTCGCGCCCCTCGCTTGGCAGCCGAAGTCACGGCGAAGGCCTTGCGCGCCGAACCGCTGGTCGTCACTCGCGTGTACCAATTGGACAGGTGCTCGAGTAACAAGGACGGAGAATGAGTCAGCCAGGTTTTCATCTACAGCACCCCGAGATCAGAACGGCCACATCGGGCTGAGGAAGAAACGGCTCAACCAGCCAGGTTGGCTGGCATCGGCGAAGGCACCGGTGCCGGAATAGGTGATACGTGCATCGGCAACCCGAGTGGAAGACACGGTGTTGTCAGTGGAGATGTCGTCAGCACGCACCAGCCCGGAGATACGCATCAGCTCATCGCCAGTATTGAGCGTCATCCACTTCTCGCCACGCACCGCGAGAATGCCGTTGGGCAGCACTTCAGCGACGGTCACGGTGACCGAGCCAGACAGGCTGTTGCTCTGCCCTGCCTGACCAGAACCGGAGGCGTCACGCTGGGAGTTCCAGCTCGAATCCAGGCTCAGATTGTTGTTGGTCATGCCCAGCGCGCTGAGGCTGCGCAGCGGGTTGTCCGGTGCAACGGCCATGCCGAACAGGTTGGGCACACCCATTGTGCCGCTGCTGTCCTTCTGGATATTGCTGTTGGCGTTCTTGCTGGCCTGAGTGCGCTCATTCAGGGTGATGGTGATGATGTCACCAATACGAAAGGCCTTGCGGTCGTCATACAGACCATTTTCGAAACCGGCCTGATAGATCGAGCCATTGTTCTGCGCAGCCGGCAAGGGGGTGCGCGGTAAAACCGGCGCGTAATAGGGATCGTCCGGCTTGGCTGTCGGCGCCATGCAACCGCTGCCGAGCAGCAGGCCAGCCAACAGGGGGAAACAGAGAATTTGCCGGTTCATAACCACTACCTCGCGGCGTTCACAACAGTGTCAAAAAATCAGAGGTTCTGCGTCACGAAGGACAGCATCTGATCGGCGGTGGAAATCACCTTGGAGTTCATTTCATAGGCGCGCTGGGTGGTGATCATGTTCACCAACTCCTCCACCACGCTGACGTTGGAGTTTTCCAGGGTGTTCTGCAGTGTGGTGCCAAGGCCATTGAGGCCCGGGTTGCCCACCTGCGGCGCACCGCTGGAACCGGTCTCCAGGAACAGGTTGTTACCGATGGCTTCCAGGCCAGCCGGGTTGACGAAGTCGGCCAGCTGAAGGTTGCCGATGATCTGCGGTTGCGGGTTACCGGCAGTGGTCACCGAGACGGTGCCGTCTTCACCCACAGTAAAGGTGCGCACTTCATTCGGCAGAACAATTGCAGGCTCCAGGGCAAAGCCCTGAGAGGTCACGATCTGGCCATCGGAGTTCAGGTGAAAGCTGCCATCGCGGGTATAGGAAACGGTGCCATCGGGCTGCAGGATCTGGAAGAAACCCCGGCCGTTCACCGCCATGTCCAGCGGCTGCTCGGTTGTTTGCAGGCTGCCAGCGGTGAAGATCTTCTGTGTACCTACCACACGCACACCGGTGCCGAGCTGCAAACCCGAGGGCAACTCGCTGTCCTGACTGGACTGACCACCTGGCTGACGACGGATCTGATAGAGCAGATCCTCGAATTCCGCGCGATCACGCTTGAAGCCGGTAGTCGCCACGTTGGCCAGGTTGTTGGAAATGGTGGTCAGGTTCATGTCCTGGGCGGACAAACCGGTCTTGCTGACCCACAGTGCCGGAAGCATATCGTTTCTCCTCGGACGCCGGTTTTACGGCGCCGCGTGCTGGTAATTAGCTAATTTGCAAAACCCGCGCCATGGCCGACGCATTATCTTCGGCGGTGCGCATCATCTTTACCGACAGCTCGAACTGGCGGGACAGGGAGAGGATGGAAGTCATCTCTTCGACGGCGTTGACGTTGCTCGCCTCGAGGAAGCCCGAAGTCACCTGAACGGTCGCGTCAGCCTCTACCTCGGGCTGGCCCTTGACGCGGATCAGGCCATCGGTGCCCTTTTCCATGCTTTTCGGGTCAGGGTTGACCAGCTTGATGCGGTCGACCTCAGCCAAGACGTTGGGATTTTCACCAAGCGCACGAATGCTGATGGTACCGTCCTGACCAATCTCCACCTTCTGCTCCGGCGGCACGGCAATCGGCCCGGCATTGCCCATGACCGGCAAACCATTGCCGGTACGCAGCACGCCCAGGGCATCGATATTCAGGCTGGCAGTACGTACGTAGGCCTCACTGCCATCGGCTGCCTGCACGGCGATCCAGCCCTTGCCACCAATGGCCACATCAAGGTCACGACCGGTTTCCTGCAACGAGCCGGGGCGAAAATCCGTGGCCGGGCGCTCGCTCATGGCGAATACGCGCGCCGGATAGGTTTCACCGAACAGCGGCATGGAGCGCGCTTGCTCGAAATCGCGACGAAAACCCGAGGTGGAAACGTTCGCCAGATTGTTGGCATGGGCGCGCAGAGCCAGTGTGTTGTTCTGCGCTCCGGTCATGGAGACGTACAGCATCTTGTCCATGGTAATTCTCCGAGTGGGCGACGGGCCCTTGGCTCTTTGCATTGACTACAGCAAGCGTCGTGCCAGACTCAGAAAAATAAATACAAGATACTGATTTATATGAGATTTATATGAAAAATAAAACCCATTTTGAAAGGCGACGGCGAGGTTTTGCCGGCCCTGAAACGGCAAAGCGGCAAGCCAGGCTTGCCGCTTTGCCTCCCCACAACCATCAACGCAGGTTGATGATGGTCTGGGTAATGGCGCTTTCGGTTTCGATGGTCTTGGCATTGGCCTGATAGTTGCGCTGAGCCACGATCAGGTTCACCAACTGATCCGACAGCTCGACGTTGGAGTCTTCCAACGCTCCCGCCTGCAGAGCACCGAGGGTACTGCTACGCGGCGTACCAATCACCGGCTCGCCGGACTCGAACGACTGCGCCCAGGCAGTCTTGCCTACCGGCGTCAGCCCCTGGACGTTGGCGAAGTTCGCCAGCAGAACCTGCCCTTGCACCTTGGACTGGCCATTGGTGTAACGAGCGAAGATCACCCCGGTGTCATCAATCTCGATGCCCGCCAACTGTCCAGTGGTGTAGCCATCCTGGCTGACGGCATTGACGCCGAAGGACGCCGCATACTGGGTCGAACCGCGCATGTCGAAGGTGAAGGCCTCGCTGTCAGCGCCATTGGGCACCAGGGTCCCAGGGTTGACCGGATCTTTCTCGGCTGGCACCCAATCGGTATCCGCAAGCGCGAAGACGCCATTGGGCGTACCTGCAGGAATAGCCGGTGCATCCAGAGCAGGGTTGGCTGGCGTGCTGGCCAACGGCGTGATGGCCGGCGCGGCCAACTGCCCTGCCGCATCGTAGTTCACCGCATAGCTGTAAGGCTGGGTGCTGCTCGGATCACGCGGATTGACCCCATCGATCAGCACATGCATGACCCAGCCATTGTTGGCCGGCGCTTCGTTCTTGACGAAGTATTGGGTCATCACGTGGGCATTGCCCTGAGAGTCGTAAATATTGGTCGAAGTGGACCAGTTGAAAGACCTCGAGTCACTCGGGTCGAAGGTCGGCGCCGCCATGGTTCCGGCGTTAGCAGGCCGTACGGCATTGGAGTTCAGGTTGAGGCGCTGGGTGACACTGGTAGTCGCCCTGGGCTCTTGCTGACCGGCACTGATGCGCAGATCAGACTGCACCGGCAGGATGTTGCCGCTGTCATCGGCCGCGTACCCCTGCAGACGATAGCCGAAATTGTTGACGATAAAGCCATCGCGGTCCGTACCGAAGTAACCAGCGCGGGTATAGCCGATCTCACCGTTGTTGCTGGTCACGAAGAAGCCGTTGCCGTTGATGGCCAGATCCAGAGCGTTGTTGGTGTAGTTGACATTGCCCTGGTTGAACAGCTGCGACACGTCTGCCAGCAGCACACCACTGCCCTGCGCATTCTTGCCGGTACCCAGCACGGAAGCGGCGTAGACATCGGCGAACTCGGCACGGGACTGCTTGAAGCCTGCGGTACCGGCGTTGGCGATGTTGTTACCGGTGACGTTGAGGTCGCTGGTCGCAGCACGCAGGCCGCTAAGACCAATATTGAACGACATGGAAAACTCCTTTGCCGGAACTGCCGGCGGCAATAGTTATTGGCCGATGACCTGCACTTGAGAAAGCGGAACGCTACCGAGGCCAGCAAGGTTGAGCATCAGCTCGTTGCCGCCCAGGGTGACGCTGTCGACGTTGGCCGGCAGCAGGGTATACAACCCTTTGGTTTCGCTGCCGTAGGTGGCCTGCGCCTCGAACTTGTAGGTGCCCGGCGGCGCCACGTTGCCATCGGAATCCTTGCCGTCCCAGATGAAGCTGACGTTGCCGGCAGCCTGCTCGCCCAGGTTGACGCGGGTAACCAACGCCCCCGAATTGTCATAGACGTTGACGTACACGTTGCTGCTGCTGACCGGCAAAACAGTGCTGGCCTTGAAACTTTCACTGGTATCGACCACCGCCTTCTCGCTCGGCACGATGACCTTGCGCCCGACCAGAGAAGAGGCTTGCAACGCCTGCGAAGACTGGAAGCTGGAAAGCATCGAGCCCATGCTGGTGTTGAGCTTCTCGATCCCCTCTACCTGACTGAACTGTGCCAACTGGGCAATGAACTCACCATTGCCCTGAGGCTCCAGCGGGTTCTGGTTGTTGAGCTGCGCTACCAGCAGATTGAGGAACTCGTTCTTGCCGAGGTCCTTACTCTTAGGTGCGTCCTGTTTGTGCTGGTACTGATCCAGTACCGAGCCAGTGCCGCTTACTGTGCTCATCCCTAGTCTCCTCGTCTCGGCTTACTGACCCAGGGTCAGCACGCGCTGCAGCATCTGTTTGGCGGTGTTCATCATTTCCACGTTGGTCTGGAAGGCGCGACTGGCGGAAATCATGTCGGCCATTTCCTCGACCACGTTGACGTTCGGGTAGAAGACGTAACCATCGGCGTTGGCCATCGGATGATCGGGCTCATAACGCGGCATCAGGCTGCTCTGGTCCTCGATCACGCCAAGCACCTGAACACCGCGACCTGCCTCATCCTGCTCGGCGAACAGTGAGCCACGATCACCGCCCTGCGCCTGCTGGAACACGGTGGCAAACACCGGATGACGTGCGCGATAAGTCTGATCCAGGCTCGAGGAAACGGTCTCGGCGTTGGCGATGTTGCTGGAAATGGTGTTCAGGCGAGTGCTCTGGGCGCTCATGCCGGTTCCGGCGATGTTGAAAACACTGGCAAGGGACATGGTCGCGCTCCTTATTCGCCGCGCAGGGCATTGGTCAGCCCTTTGAATTTGCTATTGAGGAAGGTGAAGCTGGCCTGGAACTGCACCGAATTTTCGGCGTAGTTGGATTGTTCGATCTGCAGGTCGACGGTGTTCTGATCCAGCGACGCGTGGAACGGCGTGCGATAAGGCAGTTCTGCCTCGCCACTCTTCACACCCTCGGCCGGGATGTGGCGACTGTCGGTGCGATTCAGGGAAACGCCGCCGCGCTGCATGCGGCTGTTCTGCTCGGCCAGCACACTGGCGAAGTCCAGATCACGAGCCTTGTAGTTCGGCGTATCGGCGTTAGCGATGTTGTTCGCCAGCACCTCGGCACGCTGGGCGCGAAACCCGAGTGCCTGTTCATGGATACCGAGTGCTCTGCCGAAGTTGATGCTCATGTTCTGAACCTTTGCCGCAAGGGCCGTCTGATCACTGTTGCCAGACATACAGCAAAGGCTGTGCCATTTATTTAAGTGCTTATAAATCAATGGCTTGACATGAAACTGGCCGAGCAAAAGCGGCAAAGCGGCAAAGCCTTACCGCGTGTAGGCAAGGAAGCGGCAAAGCTGATCGGGCAGATTGCCGCCCGCCGAATTGTGGGGCTCGCCATGCGCACCAGCGATCTGGCGTGAAGGCAAACGTCGGTGCGCGCAGCAACCTCCCCGTCCACGCTCAGCCGTCACAGGCCGGCGCATCGTCTGCAGCGCCCAGAAACGCAAACGGGAGGCCAAAGGCCTCCCGTTGCTGATACCAAACATGCCTTGCGACTATTTGGCCTTGTAGATGATCCCAGGGCTGCACTGCACCATCTGGTATTTTTCCGGCAGGCCATTGAGCGCCTCGGAAGCGCCGAGGAACAGATAACCGCCCGGTTTCAACGTGGCATGGATGCGCGTGAGGATGTCCTTCTTCACTTCCGCAGAGAAGTAGATCAGCACGTTGCGGCAGAAGACGATGTCGAACTTGCCCAACGCCGCGTAGCTGTCCAGCAAATTCAGCGGGCGGAATTCGACACGGCTCTTGATGGGAGCCTTGACCTGCCAACGTCCCGGCCCCTTGGGGTCGAAGTAACGCTGCAAACGCTCCTGCGACAATCCACGCCCCATTGCCAGGCTGTCATATTCGCCCGACTTGCAATTGGTCAGCATCGAAGGCGACAGGTCGGTGGCCACGATCTGTATACCTGCCTTGAGCTGACCGAGGTTGGTGCGCTCGAACTCGTCGATGGACATCGACAGCGAATAAGGCTCCTGGCCGGACGAGCAGGCCGCCGACCAGATACGCAGGCGCTGAGCCGGGTAAGCCTTGATCAATTCCGGCAGCACGCGATTCTTGAGCACCTCGAAGGGATAAGTGTCACGAAACCACAGGGTTTCGTTGGTGGTCATGGCATCTACAACCTGCTCGCGCAGCCCTCCGCGCGGCTGGCTTTGCATACGCTGCACCAGTTCGCCCAAGGTCTTGATGCCGTTCTGTTCCATCAACTTGTTCAGACGGCTGGAGACCAGATACTGCTTGTTGCTGCCAAGCAGAATACCGCAGGCCTTTTCCAGGAAAGTCCGGAACTGCTCGAAATCCAAATTACCTGAAGACACTAGTGCCGCCTCTCCAACCATAACGTTCGCCGAAGGTCGCCCCTCAGCCCCCATCCGATACACGAATGCGATCAACCACACGCGCCGCCAGATCATCTGGCTTGAACTTGGCGAGGAAGTCGTCAGCGCCGACCTTCTTCACCATCGCCTGGTTGAACACACCGGAAAGTGAAGTATGCAGGAGGATATGCAGCTTCTGCATGCGCGGATCGCTACGAATCTCCGTAGTCAGCGTATATCCATCCATCTCGGGCATCTCGATGTCGGAAATCAGCATCAGCAGTTCCTTGTCGGGATTATGCCCTTCGTCCGCCATTTTCTTGAGGTAGTTGAGCGCCTCACGGCCATCATTGAGCGCGGTAACCTCGACACCGACGGTCTGCAGGCAGCGCGAAACCTGTTTGCGCGCCACCGAGGAGTCATCGACGATCAGCACATGCTTGGTCACCGCCTGACTCTGCACCTGATCATCGATAACGCCAGCGGAGATCACTTCGGAAGTCGGCGCGACTTCGGCAAGAATCTTCTCGACATCAATGATCTCGACCAACTGCTGGTCGAGCCGCGTGACCGCCGTCAGATAGTGATCGCGCCCGGTGCCCTTGGGTGGAGGATGAATCTCCTCCCAGTTCATGTTGACGATACGTTCGACCGAGCGCACCAGAAAACCCTGAACCTTGGTGTTGTACTCGGTGATGATCACGAAGCTGGTCTTCAGATTTTCCAGCGCGGCACTGCCGGTAGCGATGGAAAGATCGAGGATCGGAATGGTGCCCCCGCGAATGTTGGCCACGCCCCGCACCACCGGGCTGGATTTGGGCATGATGGTGAGATTCGGGCACTGCAGCACCTCTTTCACCTTGAATACGTTGATACCGTAAAGCTGTGGGCCCTCCAGGCGAAACAGCAACAACTCCAAGCGGTTCTGTCCCACCAGCTGAGTGCGCTGGTTAACCGAATCCATCAACCCGGCCATGCCCGGACTCCTTCTTGTCTAGTGACGCCTTCCCCATTGAGCCTAGCAGGCGGCACGGGGCTTGCTTTGCATTGCTTATGAAACAGAGAACGCCATCATTCCGTCAGCTACTGGCAAAGTGCCTTGCCTCTTTGCCCGTTTTACTCGCTTTGCCGACACTCGGCTACAGCGCTACTGCGGCTGCCACCTTCACCAGCACTGAGCAACTTATCGGCGCCACCGAGTCCTTTCTTGAGCAGGCGACCACTGAATATCTACAGCGTAGCGAAATTCAGGGCCGCCATGAGATTCGCGTCAATCGTCTCGACCCGCGGTTACGCCTGCCCCTGTGCGATCAGCCGCTGAGCACCACCCTGGAGAGCCCGGCGCAGCCGCTGGGCCGCGTCACTACACGCGTGCGCTGCGACGGCAGCGCCCCGTGGACGGTATTCGTGCCCGCTGAAGTGCGCTTGTATCGTCCCGTCGTCGTACTGACTCGCCCCCTCAAGCGCATGAGCGTAGTCAAGGCTACGGACTTGAGCATGGTGGAACGCGACATCGGGCAACTGGGTCAGAACTTCCTGACCGACCCGACGCAGGCAATCGGCAAGAAATTGACGCGACAGCTGGGCAGCGACCAGATTCTCCTTTCAACCCATCTGCAAGTAGCCGAAGTCATTCGGCGCGGCGATCAGGTCGTCATCAGCGCCCGCGGCGGTAACGTGAATGTCCGCATGCCCGGTGAAGCCCTGACCGACGGTGCGCCTGGCGAACAGATCAATGTCCGTAACCTGCGCTCGCAACGAGTCGTTCGAGCCCGCGTTGTCGGCCCTGGCCAAGTGGAAGTACCCATGTAGGCATGTTTCTTGTAGCGCAAAGGCGTGGCGATTCCCTACACTGTTCAGCGACGCGATGAAATTAATCCTAAAGTTTTTCCGGCGGCAGCCGAGAAGCATGGCAAGCGTCCACCAAATCGTCCGAGGTTCTGCATCATGGTCATCGACTTCAACCGGCTGAACAATGCCAATACGCCCGCCAATGCGGGACGTACCGGCGCGACTCAGGCTGGCAATCGCAATGAGTCGGCACAGCCGAACAAAGCGCCTGTCACCGGTAACGATGAACAAACCACCGCCAAGAGCGGCGAATCGGTGCAACTGAGCCGTGAGGCACAACAGTTGCAAGCAATCGGCGAGAAGCTGCGTGATCAGCCCATCGTCAACAAGGAGCGCGTGGCCCAGCTGAAACAGGCCATCGCCGATGGCAGCTATCAGGTCGACAGCAAACGCGTCGCCCAGAAACTGCTCGACTTCGAATCCCAGCGCTAGTCTCAGGGCTGCGCTGGGGGTGTTGGACGCCCGACCCCCAAGAGCCCGCCATGAACGACACAGCCTTGCTTGACCTCTTCACCAACGATATCGGCACTGCCGAGCAATTGCTTGAGCTGATCGATAACGAATTCCAGGCCCTCACCGAACGCGACCTGCCGCGCCTCGATAGCTTGCTCAGCGAAAAACAACCTCTGCTTGCCCTGCTTCAGCAGCATGGCAACGACCGCAGCCGTCTGCTGCAAACCGCCGGTCTGAGTGCAGATCGCGAGGGGCTCACCGCGCTGGCGAGCCAGTCCTCGGTAGGCGAACAACTGCTGCAGCGCAGTGAAGAATTGTCCGCTCTGCTACAGCGTTGTCAGGAGGCCAATCTGCGCAATGGGCGTTTGATTCGCGCCAACCAGGCCTCGGTCGGCAGCGTCCTCGGCATTCTGCGCGGCGGAGAAACCCCCGGCCTCTATGACAGCCGCGGCAGTGCCGCTAGAATCGCGCAGCAAAGGCCGCTCAGCCAGGCCTGAGCCATCCCCCCAACAAAAAGCACAGGGACATGCGGGCACTCTGCCAGTATGCTAGTGCCGTTGTAGTCCATGACTCGGAGAGTTCCGAACTGTGTCCAGCGCGTTCAACGACGAGAGCGGTCCTCAACCGCCCAAGGTGCTCAAGACATCCGTCGAGATCATTGCCACCCTACGTCAACTGCAACAAAACCATGATCCCCTGGTTATCCAGTTCAAGGATCGTGGCCAGCGTTTTCAAAGCTACCTTGTCGAAATCGATAAAGACCGTGCGCGCGTAGCGCTGGATGAAATCATCCCTACCGATGGCGAACGTTTTCTCAAGCAAGGCGAAACCTTCAACGTCGAGGCGTTCCGCGAGGGTGTGCGAGTAGCCTGGACCTGTGATCACGACGTGCAACTCGGCGAACTCGAGGGTGCCCCCTGCTACTGGGCGCCGCTGCCCGTCGAAGTGATCTACCACCAGCGCCGCAGCGCCTTCCGTGCGCCACTGAAGCAGAGTGATCTGGTCAAGGTTGTACTCAACGGCGACAAGCTGCGCGAGCCGCTGTCAGGTCATCTGCTGGATATCTCGGCCACTGGCTGCAAACTGCGTTTCGCCGGCAACCTCAGTCAGCAACTGAGCAATGGCCAGGTACACGAGCGCCTCACCGCCTACCTGCCCTTCGGCAACATGACCTGCGCCGTGGAGTTGCGTCACGTGCAATACGAGGATAAGGTCGACATGACCTTCATCGGCACTCGCTTTCATCGCATGAACGGCCTGGAGCAACGTCAGGTCGAGCGCTTCGTCTATCAGCTGCAACGCGAGGCACGTCGCACCGAGAGCGACGACTCCTTCTGAACGCCGGCAACCCTTACTGGTCTGCCTGCGTTTTCTGCTGATCCTCTTCAGCCGCCGCTGCCGCAGCAGCGGCAGGTTCCTGCATCTGCTCCTGCACCGTCTGCTCATCGACCCTCGGGTCGAGCGCAGCGACCAGCGGCGAGCTGGTGACGTTACCCGGCATGGCCATATGATGCAGCGGCGCATCATCGACCTGATGCAGATGCGTCACCGTTTCAGGACGAATGCGCCAGACCAGAATCAACGCGCACACGCTGACGAACACATAGAGCATGTTGGCGCCATAGAAACGCATCAGCACACCGGCCAGCAGCGGACCGATACACGCCCCCACGCCGAAGGTGACCAGCAACATGGCCGTCAATGACACGCGGCGCTCCGGCTCGACATGGTCGTTGGCCAGCGCCACCGCCAGCGGGTAGAGGCTGAATTGCATCAGGCTGACCAGGAAGCCGACACCGAACAGCAAGCCGAGAAAAACCTCCGGCAGCGCTGCCAGTGGCAGGGCTGCAAACAGCAGCAGGACCGCACAGCCGCGAATCAGGCGCACGCGGTCATGCCGATCGGATAACCAGCCCAGCGGCCATTGCACCAGCAGGCCGGCGAGAATGCAGCTACCCATGAACAGGCCCACCTGCTCGGTCGACAGGCCCATGCGCGTGGCATACAGCGGCGCCAGACCGTAGAAGGAGCCGATCAGCAGACCCGCCACCGAGATGGTGGTCAGCGACAGCGGCACACGCCTGAGGAAGAAACGCAGTTCCAATGGAGCCGGATGCAAGGGGGCCGGGTGCAGGCGACGAGTCAGTGCCACGGGCACCAGACACAGCGCGAAGCACAGAGCGACCAGCATCAGCAACTCCAGCCCCAGCGTCGGGTGCAGGACCAGAGCCAGTTGGCCAAGTATCAGTCCCAGATAGGAGGCAGCCATATAGCCACTGAACACCAGGCCGCGCTGCTTGGCTTCAGCCTGCTCGTTGAGCCAGCTCTCGATCACCATGTACTGGCACATCATGCCCAGGCCCACCAGCACGCGCAGGAACAACCAGAATGGCAGCCACTCCACCAGACCGTGACCGAGCACCGCCGCGGTGACCACCCCGGCGCAGGCCACGTACGCACGGATGTGCCCCACCCGACCGATCAACCGATGCCCCAGCTTGCCGCCCAGCACCAGGCCGAAATAGTTGGCCGCCATCAGTGCACCGACCCACAGACCATCTACGGTCTCGGCCAGGCGCAGGGCCAGATAGGTACTGAGCAGACCGGAGCCGAGCAGCATCAGCAGAGTGGCAAAGTACAGCGAGCGGAATGACTTCCAGATCAGTCGCATTTGCGGGTAAAGCTCCTTGTGCGGTAACCGGGAGTCGCATCACGCCTGCGCGGCGAGAACACGACGCTCCCAGGGCGTGATTTCATCGTAGAAGCTGGCCAACTCTATGGCCTTGCTGGCGATGTAACCTTCGATGAATTCCGCACCGAACAGTTCGATTGCCAGCTCGCTGCGTTTCAGACGCTCGATAGCGGCGTGCATGGTACAGGGTAGCGCCAATTCTTCCGGCACCTCGAACTCACCCTGGATCGGCGCACTGGGTTGCAGCTCGCACTCCAGGCCATGCAGCCCAGCCGCGAGGCTGGCAGCGAGGGCCAGATAAGGGTTGGCATCGGCACCCGGCAGACGATTCTCCACTCGCCGCGCCACCGGCGCACTGGCCGGAATACGCAGCCCCGCAGCACGGTTGTCCGCCGACCAGCAGGCGTTGTTCGGTGACGCATAGGGATGACACAGGCGCTGATAGGAATTCACGTGCGGGGCGAACAGCAGGGTGAAATCAGCCATTGCAGCCTGCTGACCACCGATGAAGTGATAAAAAGCTGCAGTCGCCTCACCATTGTCAGCACTGAAGATGTTACGACCGCTGCCCTGCTCCACCACGCTCTGATGGATATGCATGGAGCTACCCGGCGTGCGCGCCAGCGGCTTGGCCATGCAGACCACGGACAGACCGTGCTTGAAGCCGATCTCCTTGAGCAGGTGCTTGAACAGGAAGGTCTGATCGGCCAGCAACAGCGCGTCACCGTGCAGCAGGTTGATCTCGAACTGGCTGACGCCCATCTCGTGCATGAAGGTATCACGCGGCAGACCGAGTGCCTCCATGCAGCGATAGACCTCGGCGAAGAACGGCCGCAGGCCATTGCCGGAGCTGACGCTGAAAGCCGAACCGCCATCCTCACGACGTCCATCCAGCCCCAGTGGCGGCTGGAACGGCTGCTGCGGGTCGGGGTTGGCGGCGAACACGAAGAACTCCAGCTCGGTCGCCACGACCGGCTGCCAGCCATGCTCGGCGTAGCGCGCCAATACCCGTTTGAGCAGACCGCGCGTGGAAAGCCCCGAGCTGCGCCCGTCCAACTCGTCCGCGTCGCAGATGGCCAGTGCGCGCGGCGACTCGCTCCAGGGCAGACGGTGAATCTGGCGAGGGTCGGCGTTAAGCACCAGGTCGCCATCGTCACCGCCGTAGAAACGTGCCGGCGGGTAGCCGCCCATGATGCATTGCAACAGTACGCCGCGAGCGAGCTGCAGGCGCCGTCCCTCAAGCAAACCGCTGGCCGTCATCACCTTGCCTCGGGGAACTCCATTGAGGTCCGGAGTTACGCAATCGATCTCATCGATGCCCTGCAGCAGGGTTTCCAGTGCGTGACGGCTGGCAGTGCTCATCTTTTGTTGTCCTTGAATAGCGCGGATACCGCCTGACGGCGACGATGCGTACAAAATACGCACCAGTCGTTCGATATTTCAAGCAGGCAAAGCTTGCCGAGATGCGACACCGGCTTGCACCCTGTCGTCCAGATGCCCGCGGCTGGCTCGAAGCGGCGTGAGGCTGTGCTAGAGTCGCGCGCTATTTTTTCGGCTGAGCCTCCACAGGCTGCGCTGAAAGCCCTCTCGACCCAGGCGCGACGGCCCTTGCCACACGCCCAGCAACCAGAGAACCACGCGATGTCCCAAGCCATCCACCCTGCCCTGCAGCTTCTCAACCGTACCAGCCTGGTGACGCAGATCATCATCGGCCTGCTCGCGGGTATCGCCCTTGCCGTTATCGCCCCGCAGGCAGCGCTGTCTGTCGGCTTCATCGGCAACGTGTTCGTCTCGGCGTTGAAGGCGGTGGCACCGGTACTGGTGTTCATCCTGGTGATGTCGTCCATCGCCAACCACCAGCAAGGCCAACAGACTCACATTCGCCCGATCCTGGCGATGTACCTGATCGGCACCTTCAGCGCCGCCCTGGTGGCGGTGATTGCCAGCTTCGCCTTCCCGTCGTCGCTGGTGCTGAGCAGCCAGGCCGCCGAACTGTCGCCCCCCGGCGGCATCGGCGAAGTGCTCAGGACCCTGCTGATGAACGTGGTCGACAATCCGGTCAATGCACTGCTGCGCGGCAATTTCATCGGCATCCTGGCCTGGGCCATCGGCCTCGGCTTCGCCTTCCGTCATGCCAGTGCCAGCAGCAAGCAGTTGCTGGGCGACCTGTCCAATGGCGTTACGGCCATCGTCAAGCTGGTGATCCGCCTGGCACCGCTGGGCATCTTCGGCCTGGTCGCCGCGACCCTGGCCGAGTCCGGTTTCGAGGCCCTGCTCGGCTACCTGCACCTGCTGGTGGTACTGGTCGGCTGCATGTTGCTGGTAGCTCTGCTGATCAACCCGGCACTGGTGTACTGGAAGATTCGTCGCAATCCCTACCCGCTGGTGCTGACCTGCCTGCGTGGCAGTGCGATCACCGCTTTCTTCACCCGCAGTTCGGCTGCCAACATCCCGGTCAACCTGCAACTGTGCAAGGATCTGAACCTGCACGAAGAAACCTACTCCGTCTCCATCCCGCTCGGCGCCACCATCAACATGGCCGGTGCGGCCATCACCATCACCGTCCTGACCCTGGCTGCGGTGCATACCCTGGGCATCCCCGTCGATCTGCCGACCGCACTGCTGCTCAGTGTGCTGGCCGCGATCAGCGCCTGCGGCGCGTCCGGTGTGGCCGGCGGCTCGCTGCTGCTGATCCCGCTGGCTTGCAGCCTGTTCGGTATCCCTAACGAAGTGGCCATGCAGATCGTCGCCATCGGCTTCATCATCGGCATCGTTCAGGACTCGGCGGAAACCGCGCTGAACTCCTCCACCGACGTGCTGTTCACCGCCGCTGCATGCATGGCACAAGAGCGTCAGGACAGCTGAAGCTCGGCGCTTTGATAGAAAGGCCCACTTCGCGTGGGCCTTTTTTGTGGCTGAAACACCCAGATACGCAAATGATAATTTGTATTATTAGCGTTTGATTGCTAGATTGCCCCGGTCGCTTCTGCCGACGCGTTCTATTCGCGAAGCTTCCGGGTTCAATCGCCATGCATCCTGCTACCGACCTCGACGCCCTGCTCAAGTCCGTCTCCCTCTGCCTGCCAGGCCTGAATGGCAACGTGGCGCCAGTACGCAGCGACCAGTTGCTGTGTGGCAGCCAAGGCAATCAGGAGCGCATCGCCGCGCTGCACGACTATTGGCAGCAAGCCCATCCCGAGGCCGGGCGACACTACTGGTCCACCCGTTGCTGGACCTTGTTGATCTGGCAACCCATTTACCTCAGCCTGTTGGCCGCTCACCTGGAACACCGCGTACCCTGCCTGAAACGCATGGGGCAATCGATCCGACAGGGCTTCGTCGGAGGCTTCAACCTGCCGCCCGATTGCCCACTGCGTAGCGGTGACAGAAATCTTGTCGAGAACGCCGCTGAGCGACTGATGAACCTGCTGGAACGTCAGCTGGAGGAGTTCAACGGTGTCTCCAACATCTACCCCAAGCTGGCGCGCCTGCTGATTGCCGACTGCGCCCGTGCTGCATTGCTTTTGCTGCAACGCCACCAGGGCATGAGCAATGGCCAGCTGCGCGAGCTGGAAGACCGCTGGCTGCAGGCGCTGGGCTTCCCTGGCAAGAGTCCACTGATCGAGGTAAGTCTCGAAGATGGCAGCCAGTGCCTGGCGCTGGGACGCAACGCCTGCTGCCAGCATTTTCGCCGCGCCGACGGCGAGCCCTGTGCCGGCTGCCCGAGATTGAAGCCTGCCGAACGCTTGCAGCGCTTTCGCGAGGAGCTGGTCTGCTGATGTGCGCGTGCTACGCAACGCACAATCCACTTCGAATCAACGGGTCGCCCGGGTTTGGCTGAGATGCATAGCGCACCGAGCCTGGTCGACAGTTGGCGCCCACTGAAAGCAGGCGCTTGCCGCTACGGACTGGCGTTGCTCGGTCTGCTGATCATCGCCTTGCTGCACCTCAATATCAGCCTGGACCACTGGACGCTGACTGTCCCCGAAGGCGACAGCTTCGCCGCTCTGCAATTTCACCTGGCCAGCCTGCCGCGCCTGGTGATGACGCTACTGGTGGGCGCGGCACTGGGGCTATCCGGCAGCCTGTTGCAACAACTGACGCAGAACCGCCTGGTATCACCCATGACCCTCGGCGCTGCCTCCGGCGCCTGGCTCGGCTTGCTGGCCGCCAGCCTGGTCCTCCCTATTTTTGCTGCCGAATATGGACATTGGGCGGCGCTGGCCGGCGCACTGCTGAGCGTCGGGCTGGTGTTGCTGATTGCCGGACGCGACGGTATCGCCGGCTTGCCAGTGATACTCGCCGGCATGGCGATGAACCTGCTACTGGGCGCACTGGCCATCGCTGTGCTGATACTCAACCAGCAACAGACACGCGGCCTGTTCATCTGGGGCGCAGGCGACATGGGTCAGATCGACTGGTCCTGGGTTCATTGGCTCTGGCCCAAGTTGTTGCCGGGGCTGCTGCTCCTGTGGCTCGCCCCGCGCGTGCTGACCTTGCTCAAGCTGGGCGGCACCGCCGCTCGAGGGCGCGGGCTGAACCTGTGGCCGGCGCTGCTGATGCTGTTTCTTGCCTCGTTGTGGATGACCGCTGCAGCCATTACCGCCGTGGGTCTGATCGGCTTCATCGGCCTGGTGGCGCCCAACCTGGCGCGTCTGTGTGGCGCCCGCACGGCCCGTGACGAGCTGGTCTACAGCGTACTGCTGGGCATGTTGGTGCTGTTGGCCAGCGATGCCGTGGCGCTGCTACTCAGCCACTGGTTGAGTGAGCAGATACCAACGGGCGCCGTCGCCGCCCTGATCGGCGCGCCAGCCCTGCTCTGGCTTGCCCGTCGCCAGGGTGCTGCGCAAGATCGGCAAGCGCTGGCCCTGCCCCGAGGCAGCGACAGCTGCAAGGTTCGTACATGGTGGTTGCTGACGTTGGCCACGGTGCTCACCGCGCTGTTTGGCCTGTGCCTGCAATACGCGCCACAGGGTTGGCAACTGGCCTGGCCAGCGGACGTCCTGTGGTCGCTGCGTTGGCCGCGACTGCTCAGTGCGGCAGCCGCTGGCACTGGGCTGGCCGTTGCCGGTGTGCTGCTGCAACGCCTGCTGCACAATCCGCTGGCCAGCCCCGACATTCTCGGCCTCAGCGCCGGTGCTGCACTGGCGGTGATGATCAGTCTGCTGCTGTTCGGTCAAACGCTGTTCTGGCTGCTGGCACCGATTGCCGCCTTCATCGGCTGCCTGCTGGTGCTGGCGACGTTATTGCTGCTAGGGCGCAAACAGAAGTACTCGCCAGCGCTCATGGTACTGGTCGGCATGGCCCTGGCGGCTCTGCTCAATACCGCTCTGCAATTGGCCCTCAGTCAGGGCTCTTCGGATTCCCTGGCCTTGCTCGGCTGGCTAGCCGGTTCAACCTATAGGGTCAGCGGCCTGCAAGCCATCGCGCTGGGTTCGGGGGTAAGCCTGCTGATCGGCCTCAGCCTGTTCTGGCAACGCGCGCTGGATCTGCTCTCGGCAGGCGACGGCATCGCCCATGGACGCGGCCTGGATGTACCGGCAACGCGCTTGGTCCTGCTGTTGCTGGTGTCGCTGCTCTGCGCCCTGGTGACCAGCCTGGTCGGCCCGGTGAGCTTTCTCGGTCTGCTCGCTCCGCACATGGCCGTCACCCTCGGTGCTCGGCGCATCCAGCAGCAACTGCCGCTGGCGGCGCTACTTGGCTGCCTGCTGATGCTGCTGGCCGACCTCATCGGCCGCAACCTGATCTTTCCCCTGCAGATCCCGCTGGGCATCGTCGCCTCGATCCTCTGCGGCAGCTACTTCATCTTCTTGTTGCTGCGCAGGCGCCTGGCATGAAGCGCTGCACGATGCTGCTTTGCCTGCCTCTGTTCTGCTGGCTGCCAATGGCCGAGCCGGGCGAACCGCGTATTGCCGCGCTGAGCTGGGAGCCTGCCGAGCACCTGCTGCAACTGGGCATCACCCCGCTCACCGTGGCCGACGCCGCGGATTATCGCGATTGGGTGGTGCATCCGACGCTACCCGCCGAGGTGCTCAACGCCGGCAGTCGTACCGAACCGAACCTGGAGCGGCTGGCACAGCTGCACCCCGAGCTGATCCTGATCACGCCTCTGCTGGAGGACATGCGCCAACCGCTGGAGCGCATTGCGCCGGTGCTCAGCTACGGTGACTTCACCCAGCAGCAGAACAACCTGCAACTGCAGCGCGACAACTACCTGGACCTGGCCGCACGCCTGCAGCGCAGTGATCTCGCGCACGAGCGCCTGCTGCAGATGGAACAGCGCATCGACGAGTTGCGCCAACACCTGCTGGAACACTTCGGCGGTGAGTTGCCCAAGGTCACTCTTATCCGTTTCGCATCGGCCACCCAGGTGTACATCTTCGGCCCCAATTCACTGCCGCAGCACGCCATGTCCTTGCTCGGCCTGCAGCCGGCACAAGCAGTGCCAGTCAGCCGCTGGGGCAATATCCAGGCGCCGGTCACCCAGCTCGGCACGATCGAGGATGGCGTGGTGATCTATATCGAGCCCTTCGCCCAGCAGGAGCGCCTGTTCACCACCCGCCTGTGGCAGGCCATGCCGTTCGTGCGCCAGCAGCGCCTGACCAGCATGCGTTCGACCTGGACTCATGGCGGCGTGTTCAGCGTTGAGTATCTGGCCGAAGCGATCAGCGAAGCGCTGCTGAAACTGCCGGCGCAATAGAAAGCCCCACCTGTGATCAGGCGGGGCTGGGGGCGGGATCAGTACTTCCAGCTCAGACTCAGCATCGCATTGCGCGACGGCGCATAGTAGGACTGCGCCCAGTACAGGCTGGTCAGGTACTTGCGGTCGAACAGGTTGTTGACGTTGAGCGAGACATTGAAGTGCGGGTCGATGTCGTAGCTGGCCAGCGCATTGACCACGGCGTAGGAGCCCTGACGACTGACGATGGTCTCGCCGGTGGTCGAAGTGCCCTGCTCACGGAAGATCTCGCTCTGCCAGTTGACGCTGCCGCCTACCTTCAAGCCCTGTACCTGCGGCACCTGATAGGTGGTGGCCAGGTAGAGGGTGTTCTGCGGAATGAAGGTGCGCGTGCTGCTACCGTCACCATCGCGAATCGAGAACAGATGAGTCAGACCGGCACTGGCTTCCCAGCCTGGCGTCAGCTGCCCGGCCAGGGTCATTTCATAGCCTTCGACCTTGGTGTCCACGCCCTGGTAATAGGAGAAACCCTCAACGCTATCGAAGCCGGCGTACTCGGGGGTGTTGTCCTGCTTGGTGCGGAACAGGGCGAAGCTGGCATTGAGGCGGCGGTCGAACCACTCGCCCTTGATTCCGCCCTCGATGTTGTTGCCCTCGATCGGCTCGAGCAAGGCATGGTTGCGATCGACCTGGTGCTGCGGGCTGAAGATCTCGGTGTAGCTGGTATACAGCGAGTAGTTGTCGTTGAGGTCGTAGGTCAGGCCGACATAGGGCGTGGACTTGCTCTTGTCATACTGATGGCCTTCACCGACACGTTCGCCGCTGCTCTTGAGGTTGCTGTGGTTGACCCCGGTAATCAGCTTGAGCTGGTCGCTCAGGGCGAAATGCCCAGCCGCGTAATAGCTGCGGCGGTAGGTGGTGTAGTCGGCCCAGCTGGTGACACTGGCGAAATCCGGGCGCGGATAGTTGCCGTCGTAATCCCATACCGGTGGCAGCGCCACCCCCGCGGCATCGTCGCTGGAGGTCCAGTGCGCGCGGGTGCGCGACCAGTTGCTGCCCAGCACCACCTCATGGGTACGACCGAACAGCTCGAACGGCCCCTTGACCGAGGCATCGCCCAGCAGCTGGCGCTCGGTACGGTCGAACTTCGACGCATAGGTGGTCAGTCCCAGTCCCGTGCTTGCATCCGGCACGCCGCCGGCCATGAGCATTTCGGCGTCGGAGCCGATCTCGCGGTAGTTGAGGGTCACCTGGGTCTGCCAGCCGCCGCCCCAGTCGGTTCTCAGCTCGGCGAAGGTCTGTTCGTCATCGGTATCCCAGTAGCTCCAGTCCGGCGCGGTATTGTGCGAACGGTCGTAATGCACCTTGGAGCCGTTGGTGTAGTACAGCGAGAGCGCGCTCCACATGATGCCTTCCGGGCGGTTGCGCTGTTTGGAGTAGCCGATGGTCGCGGTGCTGCTATCGGTCAGGTCGGCCTCCAGAATGCCGGAGAACAGCGTCTTGCTCGGCTGGTAGCGATCCAGGTAGGAGTTGCCCTCCTGCCCGGCGACCAGGGCGCGCCCGCGCAGCGTGCCGCTGTCGTTGAGCGCGCCGGACACATCGGCCTCCAGGCGTCGGGTCTGCCAGGAGCCATAACTGAAGCCCAGCTGCGCCTGGGTTTCGCGGGTCGGGCGCTTGCGCACGAAGTTGATCGTCGCCGATGGGTTGCCGGGGTTGGAGGTCAGGCCATTGGCGCCCTTGAGAATCTCGATACGGTCGTAGAGGAAGGTATCGATGTCGCCCATCTGCTCTTCAGAAGAGAACGGCACACCGATGCCATCGATCTGGAAGTTGTTCACGTCCAGGCCACGCGCGGTGAAGTAGGTGCGATCGGTCTCTACCCGCTGCACGCCGATGCCCGCCGCCTGCAGGGCATCGTTGGCGCTGCCGAGCTTGAAGTCATCGAGTTGCTGACGGTTAACGCTGGTGATGGTTTGCGGCGTTTGCCGCGGCGTCAGGTCGAGCTTGGTCGCCGTGCCGCTGCGACCCAGGGTGTAGGAGTCGCTCTGCTCGGTGACGACCGGCGGCGCCTGGTTGACGCCGGTAACGCTGACCGGCTGCAGCACCACCGCCTCGCCTTCTTCCTCGGCTGCGGCGGCCACCACCGGCCAGGCCAATGGCGCCAGGCACAGGGCCATGGCCAGTACGCGAGAGCTGCAGGTAGCGCGCAAGCGCGCCGGGTGTTGTGAGTAATACATCGATTTCATGGGCAGACACTTTTTCTTGGTTGAGTTGGATAAGGCGTGGACACAGCACAAGGGGACATCAGCTCATTGCAGCAACCTCCATGTCGGGCCGATACGCGCGCCTTAGCGACGCTCGGCAGCCAGGGCCTGGCCCATCACCTGGCGATACCAGCCGTGGAAGTGCTGCATGCCCTCCTCCAGCGGTATCTGGTACGGGCCGCTGTCATCGACGCCGCGCTGATACAGCGCACGCCGGCCGGCATCGGTTCGCTCGGCGATCTCGTCGTCCTCGATGGCGGTTTCCATGTAGGCGGCGCGGTGCGCCTCGACCAGCTCGCGATTGCCTTCGCACAGCGCCTGCGGGTAATAGAACTCGACGACGTTGAGGCACTCGTGCACGCCCTTGGGGTAAACGGTGGAAAGCACCAGGGCGTGGGGGAACACCTCGATCATGTGAGTCGGGTAGTAGCTGGCCCAGATCGCACCGAAATCCGGCGCGGCATCGCCATGCACGGCCATCAGGCCTTCATGCCAGGCGCGGTAGGTATCGGTGCCGGCACGCGCCAGGTTGGGGTTCACGTTGATGCGCTGCAGGCTGTACCAGTCGCCGTAGTCCCACTGCAGCCCCTCGCTGCGCACGTAGCGGCGCAGGCCGGGATGGAAAGAGGCGATGTGGTAGTCGTCGTTGTAGATCTCGATGAAGGTCTTCCAGTTGCACTTGCACGGGTGCATCTCGACGTGGTCGAGCTGGTAATCGGAGAAGTCCATGTCCGGGCGGCGGAACAACGCGCCGATGTCGGCGACCGGGTCACGCGGCCCCTCGAAGAGAAAGCCGGCAACGTTGTGCAGGGGGTAGCGCGGCAGGTTGCGGCAGGGCTTTTGCGGAAACTTCGGCGCACCGACGATCAGCCCGCTGGTGTCGTACGTCCAGGCGTGCAGCGGGCACATGATGCGATTGCCGGTGGCGCGCAGATTGCCACGGCGCACGGTGCTGGCATCGCTGCCCGGGCTGAAGTCGCCGAGCATCAGTGCCTGACGGTGACGGCACACGTTGGAGAGCAACTCCACGCCATGTTCGTTACGCACCAGGATGCGGCTGTGCTCCTCGTGCGGCAGCGCGTACCAGTCGCCCAGCTCGGGCACCATCTTCTCGTGGCCGATGTAGTTGGCGCAGTGGCGGAAGATCAGCTCCTGCTCGCATTCGTAGATCGCCGGGTCGCAGTAGCTATGAATCGGCAGCTGCGGCTCGGTGGCGCGAAAATCGTAGGGCGTGGCGGCAAACTGAGCGGTACGACTGGGGTTGTACATGCTTGGCTCCTTGCAGCGAACTCAAGGCTGGCTGGCAGCCGCGAGCTGAAACCGGCCTGCACCGATCCCGCCCGCGTAGACGCGCCAACGCCTCAGGCTCTGGGCTATGGCCCAATCCGGACCATGGAAGTCGTTGCCCCGCCAGGCACCGCCTGACGGGGCAGGCAGCTAGCGCTGCAGCTCGGCGATACGCCGCGGCGCTGGCTCGTGCTCGACACGAGGTGCGAACGGTGCGACCGGGTTGGCCAGCGGCTCGGCCATGATCAGGCTCCCCGCCGGGTTCGCCAGGTCGACCATCTGCAGGTTGTTCTTCAGTTGCAGGCGGTTCAGGCACGAATGCAGGAAGCTCGGCGCGAAGAAGTCGTAGCGCGCGAAGCGCTCGGCCAGCTCCGGGTGCGCGTGCTGATAGTCGATCACCGACTCGGCGACACCGCGCCAGAATTCGGTCTCGCTCATGCACTGGTTCTCTTCGAGAATCTGGCTCATATGGCGGAACACGCCGTCGAACACGTCGATGAAGATGCCGAGAATCTTGTAATCCTCCGGCACGTCCACGGCCAAGCGCTCCAGGCCCGGCGGCATTTGCGCGTCCTTGTCGAGAATCGCCGACTCCTCGGCGATGTCCTTCATGATCGCGCGCACCGGCACGTGGCCGTCGAGCACCAGAATCAGGTTCTCGCCATGCGGCATGAACACCAGGTGGTGCGCATAGAAGCAGTGCATCAGCGGTCGCAGGAAGGCGTCCATGTAACGACGCATCCAGGCCCGCGGCGCCAGCCCGGAACGGCGGATCAGCTCGGGTAGCAGGGCCTGGCCCTGTGGGTCGACGTGCAACAGCGCGGCCATGGTCATCAGCCGTTCGCCGCTTTTCAGGCGGCTAGCGGGGCTCTCCCGCCACAGCGCTGACAGCATCTTCTTGTACGGGCTGTCGGTCTCCAGCGCCGCCTCGTAGTAGCGGTTGCGATAACCCACCGAGGCGACTTCGCGCAGGATGCTGAAACCGTATTCACGCAGCACCGGATCGCTGCTGATCAACTGGTCCAGATAGGCGTTGATCGCTGGCGTGCCGGCCATGTAGTACGGCGACAGGCCGCGCATGAAACCCATGTTGAGGATCGACAAAGAGGTCTTCACGTAGCAGCGCTGCGGCTGCGACATGTTGTAGTAGGTACGCAGCGACTGCTGGGCGACGTACTCGTCGCTGCTGCGCCCCAGCGGCACGATTTTGCGCTGGGCGATGTCGGCGGCGAACATCAGGCTCAGCTTGCTGAACCACTGCCAGGGATGGGTCGGCATCAGCAGGTAGTCATCGGCATTCAGCCCCTGCTCGTGCAATTGCTGGCGGTAGGCCTGCAGCTGCGCCTCGCCCAGTTCCTCACGCAGCAATTGTTCGTGATCCAGCCCAGGTACGGCGGCGAAGTGCGCGTTGTCGCGGTGCACAGCAAGCCAGATGATGGCGAAGCGCGAGCCGGTTTCCGGTGCGTAGGCGTGGTAGTCGAAGGCGTTGAAGCCCAGGCGACCGTTGTTGGCGACGAAGCCTGGGTGGCCCTCGATCATCGCAGCCTCGATGGTCTGGTAGTCGGCGTCGGCCAGCTCGGCGCTGCTCAGCGCGCGCTCGCCGTGCTTGAAAGCTGCGCCGTAGAGCGTGCTGCTGATTTCATCCAGATACACCGGCAGCTTGTCCGCCGGAATGCCCAGCGTACGCTTGAAGTCGATGACGAAGGTCAGCGCATCGAGCGCCTGCGGCTGGCCATCGAGCAGGCGTTCGATGCTGGCCGGCTCGATATGCCAATGACGCAGGGCCATGGTGCGCGCTTCGAAGCGATACACGCAGCCCTCGGTGTCGGCCGCCAGCTCGTAGCGCTGCCAGCCTTCGCGTTCGGCCGCACCCAGCACCTGCGGGCTGAACAGCTGCTCATGGGCGTATTCGGCGATGGCCTTGCGCACCAACAGGCGATTGACCTTGCGCCACAGCTCCGGGGTGAGGTGGGCGACGGCAGCGACAGGATGATCCAGACGAGGAGAAGTCATAGCGGGCTTGATCCTTCAAGTGATTGGAAAAAATCGGCGGGCGTGCAGAACGCCAGCAGTGCGGTCTTGGCGGGCAGCTCCACGGGCCCTTGCTCGACGAAGCCGACCAGGCGATTGAGGCGATGCACCTTGTGATTGCGAATGTCCGGCTCCACCACCACGCGGCGCGCACCGAGTTCGTCGAAGAGAAAGGCCATCACCGCGCGCAGCACGTCACGGGTGAAGTGGCGAATCGGCTGAGCGCTCGGGCCGACGAAAAAGTGCATGCCGAGATCACCAGGCTGCACCGCATAGCGCTTGCCGAGCGGGTCGTGCCGGGGGTCGTAGCACTCCATGACGAAGGCCGGCGCGCCACGGTAGAAACCCATGAAGGCACGCATATGGCCGCTGCCCAGGGCGTCGGCGTAGAAGTCGCGGGTCGCCTCCAGGGTCATGTCCTGCATGTTCCAGTAGTGGGCGTAATCCATCTGGTACCAGGGGTGGATCACCGCAACGTCCTCGTCGAGGCGCAGCGGACGCAAGGTGAAATGCGGGTCGAGCTGCGCTTGTGGCTGGCTCAGCGCAATGGCTTCAGTTGGCATGGCAGAGTTCTCCCTGAGCGGCGTGCCGGCGGTCGACGCCGAACCAGCCGCGGTCGATGATCGCCGTCAACAGCAGGCCTGCCGCAGCGATGACGAAGGTCAGCGGAATACCGACCAGGTTGACCAGGAACCCGGCGCCGAACGAAGACAACAGCACGCCGAGGTTCTGGAAGAAGTTGGTGACGCCAAAGTCGCGGGCATAGGCATCCGGCGTGCTGACCTTGAACAGGGTGACCTCGAGCTTGACGATCACCTGATACAGCGCCCAGCCATACAGGCAGCGGCCAATGATGATCAGCTCCAGCGACTCGCTGGCCTGCAGTGCCAGTCCCAAGGCACCGAGCAGCAGATTGAACAGGGTGTGATCGACCCAGCGTGGTTGCTGCACGACCAGGTGTCTGAGCAGTAGCGCGAGCAACGCGACGATGCCGGGAATGGCGAACACCAGGCCGGTCAGCAGCGGCTCGTGCAGCCCCGTGCGCGCCTCCCAGTACAGGGTGAAAAACGGCCGCACCAGGTAGGCGCTGAAGTCGAAGAGAAACATCAGCAGGCACAGCTTGAGCAGCGCCGACAGCGCCTGCGGGCTGCGCCGCGGCACCGGTGCCTGGCCGCTCTTCTCCTCGCGGCTGAGCACCTTGACCACCCTGCCCGTGCGGATCAGATAGAGACACAGCACCATCTGCGCCAGGTCCCCGGCCGCCATCAGGGCGATGCAGAAGCTCGGCCCGTAATGCTCCAGCGCCATGCCACCGACGGCAGCGCCGAAGATCGCGCCGATATGGATGACCACCGACAGCAGGCCGATCACCAGGCTGTGGTTCTGCGGCTCTTCCAGACGCATCAGGTAGGGAAACATCAGCAGGTAGCTGGCCTTGGTCATGAACATCATCAGGCTCAGCACCCAGTAGCTTTCTACGCTCGGCGCCCAGATCGAGGCCAGGCAGAACAGCGCCGCCGCGCCCTGGGTGTAGAGCAGCAGGTGCATGGTCTCGATGCGCCTGGCCACCCGCGCCCAGACCGGCAACATGCACATCACCGCAATCGAGATGGCAGCGATATAGGCCCCCACGTGTACCGGGCTGGTCACGCCGTAGCGGGTTTCGAAGAACTGCGGGTAGAAGGCGATCAGAATCGAATCGCTGATCACGCCGAAGCCCGACATGATCAGAATGGTGGTGCGCAGGTTCATGCAGAGGCGCTCCCCTGCCCGAGCGCGACGAAGCCGCAGTCAGCCGGCGGCTGGAAATCCTGGTAGGTGGTGCGCGCCTCGCAGGGATACGCATCACGCCCGGTCAGCTCATTGAGCAAGCGACCATTGCGCCAGCAGGCCAGACCAAGATCGGGGTTGGTCAGGCCGTGGCTGTGCAAGCCCACGTTCTGCACATAGATCTCACTATCCTGATGATCCACCGCCCAGTTCGGCGATGGCGCGTAACGCCCTTGTGCATCCCAGCGAATCCGCTGGCGAATGCCTTCGATGAAACTTGGCAGCTGGTAGCGATAGCCGGTGGCGAACACCAGCCCGTCGGTCGCGTGGCCATAACGCGCGCCCGTCTGAGCGTGCTGAAACTCCAGCTGCCACTGCCCGCCGGCAGCGTCTCGCCGGCATTGCTGCAACGCCAGGTTGGGCAGCAGCCTGACACCGGCAAGGCCCTGCTGCTGACGCTCGTCCAGGGTCTGGTAGATGCGCTCGATCAGCGATTGATTGATGCCGTTGTAGATACTGCGCTGGTCATCGAGGATCTGCTGCTTGACCCCATCGCCAAGGCCGTAGAAGTAGCGACCGTAGTCCGGCGTGATCAACTCGAGGGTGAGCTTGGCGTTCTCCATCTGGAAGAACCGCGGCGCACGGGTCACCCAGTTCAACTGGTAGCCATGCTGCGGCGCCTGCTCCAGCAGATCCTGAAAGACCTCGGCGCCACTCTGCCCACTGCCGATCACCGTGATGCTGCGGCAACGCTGCAGTGCCTTCTTGCTGCCCAGATAAGCCGAGGTATGCACCGCCTGGCGGGCATCGCCCGGGCTACAGCAGGCTGGAATATGCGGCACACCGCCGATACCGATCACCAGCTTGCGGCAGCTGTACTGGAAACCTTCGCCGGTATCGCCACGCACCCCGGCCAGCACATAGCCAGGCAGCGAAGCGTCGTACCAGACCTCCTGCACTTCATGCTGATAGCGAAGATTGTCCAACTGAGCCGCCGCCCACTTGCAGTAACGGTCGAACTCCTGGCGCGACAGGTACCAGTTCTCGCGGATGTAGTAGTTGTACAAGCGGCCTTGCTGCTTGCAGTAGTTGAGGTAGCTGAAACGACTGGTGGGATCGGCCATCGAGACCAGATCGGCGAGGAAGGGATTCTGTAGCGTGGTACCGTCCAGCAGCATACCGGGGTGCCAGCTGAATTCGGCCTTTCTGTCGAGAAACAGGCTGCGGCTCCCCAGAGGCTCCGCCAGGCATGCCAGCCCGAGATTGAAAGGCCCCAGGCCTATGGCAATGAAGTCGTAGGGCAATTCCGTGGTCACGTTGCGCCTCATCAGTCCGGATGAAAGTGGCCGAATACTAGACCTTGATGATAATGATTTGCAACAGCGTATAAGAACAAATACTTATAAGAAGACGCACGTCCTATCACGGCATTTCAGAGAGAAGCGCGAATAGAAATTGGAGGAACCAAACCCGCGATTCAGAGGTCTCGCAGGCTTTCAACGGGCGTGAAACGAAGTATTCAGAAGTGCGATATCAGACGCATGAAACACGTCCGATGGCGGCGGGATCGCTGCAGGATGACCACGGGGAAATACGGCAAGCCAGTAAAGGCCGGCCGTGATGAAGCAGAAGAAAGTGCGGAGAAACACACCAGATCGGAGAGGATGAAGATGGCGTCCCCTGCTGGAATCGAACCAGCATCTAGCCCTTAGGAGGGGCTTATTCTATCCGTTGAACTAAGGGGACCTGGCCCAGCGAGTGGTGTCGCCAAGACCGCGCGCATCTTAGCGGCGTCACGCGGTTTTGTCATGCCGTAGAGCCGCCGACCCGGTAATGTCTCAAGCGACAACCCCACCCCACACCGGCTCGGCGCAGGGTGGAGGCAGCCTCAATCAGAACAACCCGAGGCTGTGCAGGAATACCACCAGAATCCCCAGCGGCGTGACCACACGCAGCGCCTGCCACCACAGCGCGAACAGCTGTGGCTGGTCGATGCCGATGGATTCCTGGACCAGCTTGCGGCTCAGTGCCCAGCCCGCGAACAGCACGGTGGCCAGGCCTCCCAGCGGCATCAGCAGGTTTGTGGTAAGAAAGTCCAGGCTGTCGAAGAACGTCTTGCCCAGCAGGGTCACCTCGCTCCAGGCGTTGAACGACAGGACCGTACCCAGGCTAAGCAACCAGAGCGTAATACCGCTGGCCAGCACCGCCTTGAGACGGCTGATGCCGAACTTCTCGGTCAGCCAGGCGATGGTCGGCTCGCTCAGGGAAATCGCCGAGGTCAATGCGGCAATTGCCAGCATGATGAAGAACAGCCCCCCGATCATCTGCCCCAGCGGCATCTGGCCGAAGGCAATCGGCAGGGTGACGAAGATCAACCCCGGCCCCGCGCCTGGCTCCAGGCCGTTGGCGAATACCAGCGGGAAGATAGCCAGCCCCGCCAGCAGCGCCACACCGGTATCGGCCAGCGCTACCATCAGCGCGGTCCTGGCGATCGAGGTCCCCGCCGGCAGGTAGGAGCCGTACGCCATCATCGCACCGCTGGCCAGGCTCAGGGTGAAGAAGGCATGCCCCAGCGCCACCAGCACGCCCTGTCCGCTGAGCTTGCTGAAGTCGGCATCGAACAGGAAATGCACCGCCTGCATGAAGTGCCCGGTGGTGGCCGCGTAGCCCACCAGCACCAGAAGCAGCACGAACAGCCCCGGCATCAGAAAGCGCAATGAGCGCTCCAGCCCGCCACGCACGCCGAAGGCGACGATAGCCAATGTCAGCAGCAACACCAGCGTGCCGTAGCCGGCCAGCTTCCAGGGGTTTGCCAGCATGGCACCGAACAGCGCCCCGCTGCTCTCCCCGTTCAAACCACTGAAGCCACCGCTCATGGCCGTGGGTGTATAGGCCACGGCCCAGCCGGCGATCACCGTGTAGAAGCTCAGGATCAGAAAGCCGGTCAGCACCACCAGAGTGCCCAGCCAGCGCCAGTGCCGACTGGCCCGCGCTTCCCTGGCCAGAGCGGCGATAGCCCCCTCCGGATTGGCACGGCCACGACGGCCGATCATCACTTCGGTCATCAGCAGCGGAATACCGATGGCCAGGATGCACGCCAGGTAGACCAGGACGAAAGCGCCGCCGCCGTTCTGCCCGGTGATATAGGGGAACTTCCAGATATTGCCCAGGCCGACGGCCGAACCAGTGGCTGCAAGGAAGAACACCCAGCGCGACGACCACAAGCCGCGCCCGGCGCTGTTGCTGGAAGCGCCGGCGATGGCGCCGGAAGCGATGCTGTCTTGACTCATTGGGACTGGCCCTCTTGTTGTTGTGAAAAGTCAGGAGACGGGGGTGGTCGACCCACCCCGTGATTGGCGCGCATCGGGGGTGCGCAGATCACAGCCCGCCTTGCAGGCGCTCGCGGGCCATGCGGTCGGCAATCGCGGTGGTGGTCGCGCCTTCACGTTCGGCGCGCTGGAAGATTTCCGTCAGGGTCGGGCCGATGCCTTCGATATGCGCCTTGAGCTGTGCAGCGCTGCCACCGGTGCGTTCGTAGCAGACATCGATGATGCCGCCGGCATTGATCGCGTAGTCCGGCGCGTACAGGCACTCGCGGCGACGCAGAAGCTCGGCCAGGCTGGCGTCGGCCAGCTGATTGTTGGCCGCACCGGCGATGATCGGCGCGCGAAGGGCTTCGAGGGTTTGCAGGTTGATGATGGCACCCAGCGCGCACGGCGCGAACACGTCCACGTCGAGGCCATAGATGTCGTGCTGACCGACCGCGGTAGCGCCAAGCTGGCTGACCGCGCGCTGCACGTTGGCTTCGAAGATATCCGTCACCCACAGCTGCGCACCGGCATCCTTGAGCAACTTGGCCAGGCCGAAGCCGACCTGACCGACACCCTGGATAGCCACGCGAACGCCCTGGAGATTCAGGCGGCCAAGGCGATGCGCCACGGCCGCCTGAATGCCGATGAACACGCCATAGGCGGTCGATGGCGACGGATCACCGTCACGGCTGCCACCCCCGAAAGCCTCGCGCTGCCCGGCGCCGGCCACATGGCGGGTGCGCTCGGCCATGATGCGCATTTCGGCCACGCCGGTGCCCGAGTCCGCCGCGGTGACATAGCGCCCGCCCAGGCTGTCGACGAAATCACCCATGGCCTGGAACAGCGCCTCGCTCTTGCCGTGATGCGGGTCGCCGATGATCACGGCCTTGCCGCCACCGAGCGGCAAGCGTGCCAGGGCCGATTTGTAGGTCATGCCGCGCGACAGACGCAGCACGTCGCGCAGCGCTTGCTCGTCACTGGCGTAGTTCCACATGCGGCAACCGCCCAGCGCAGGGCCAAGGGTGCTGTCATGAATGGCGATGATGGCTTTCAGGCCGCTGGCCTTGTCGTGGCCATAGACCACCTGTTCGTGCTGATCGAAGTCGACGTGAGTGAAGACGGACATCGGGTTACCTCGGTTTTCGGGTCGTAAAAGGCCGCCCCTCTCCCGCGTGGGAGAGGGTGGCAAAGGGGATGGGTCTGAGGCTCAGGCAGCCGGTTCGAACAACTGCACGGCGGCGATCTCGCTGACGGTCAGGCGTGCCTTGAGCTGCGTCGCCTGCTCGCGCGCCTTGGCCAGCGCCGCCTCCTTGACGTGACCGTAGCCGCGGATCTGCTCGGGAATCTCGGCCAGCGCCACCGCGGTGCGGTAATTGTCGGCATTGAGCTCGGTTAGCAGGTAGGCCACGTTGGCCTCGTATTCCTCGATCAGCTCGCGCTCCAGGCGACGTTCGGCACTGTGACCGAACGGATCGAGCGCGCTGCCACGCAGGAACTTGAAGCGCGCCAGCACGCCGAACGCCTTGAGCATCCAGGGGCCGAAGCTGCGCTTGCGTGGCTGGCCGGTGGCCGTATCGGGCTTGCTCAGCCAGCTCGGCGCCAGGTGGAACTGCAGTTGGTAGTCACCTTCGAACTGGGCCTCGAGCTGCTTGCGGAAGGTCGCATCGCTGTACAGACGCGCCACTTCGTACTCATCCTTGTAGGCCAGCAGTTTGAAGTAGTAGCGCGCCACGGCCTTGCTCAGGCGCTGCTGCGCATCGCTGTCGACCTTGCGCACACGTTCGACCAGCTCGCGATAGCGCTCGGCATAGGCGGCGTTCTGGTAGGCCGTCAGGCGCTGCACGCGGTCGGATAGGATCTCCTCCAGGGTGCTGCAATGCGGCGCTTCGACCACCTTGGGCGCGGCGAGTTTTTCCACCGCAGCCAGGTCATGAGCCGCGCGCCGGCCCCAGAGGAAGGCCTGCTGATTGAGCTGAACCGCCACGCCGTTGAGCTCGATGGCCTTGTTCAGCGCTTCGGCCGACACCGGAACCAAACCCTGCTGATAGGCATAGCCGAGCATGAACAGGTTGGTGGCGATGCTGTCACCGAGCAGGCGAGTGGCCAGGCGGGTAGCGTCGACGAAGCGGGTCTTGCCCTCGCCCACCGCCTCACTGATCGCCTCACGCATGGCGGCGCCAGGCACCTGGGCATCCGGGTTGCGGGTGAATTCGGCGGTGGCCGCTTCATGGCTGTTGATCACCGCATGGGCGATCTTGTCGTTGAGCTTGGCCAGCGCCTCCTCGCTGGAGGAAACCACCAGGTCGCAGCCCAACAGCAGATCGGTCTCCCCGGCGGCGATACGCACAGCGTAGATGTCGCTCTGCTGCGCGGCGATGCGGATATGGGTGATCACCGGGCCGAACTTCTGCGCCAGGCCGGCCTGATCGAGCACGGTGCAGCCCTTGCCTTCGATATGCGCGGCCATGCCCAGCAGCGCACCGACGGTGGTTACACCGCTACCGCCAACGCCGGGCAGGAGGATGTTCCAGGGGCGACTCAGGGCCGGTTGCTTAGGCTCCGGCAAGGCGATGAACAGCGCGCTCAGGCCAACGGCCTCAGGCTTGCGCAGGCTGCCACCGTGGACGGTGACGAAGCTTGGGCAGAAGCCTTCCAGACAGCTGAAATCCTTGTTGCAGGCACTCTGGTCGATCTCGCGCTTGCGCCCCAGTTCGGTTTCCAGCGGCAGCACCGACAGGCAATTGGATTTGACGCTGCAATCACCGCAGCCCTCGCACACCGCCGGATTGATGAAGGCGCGCTTGGCCGGGTCGACCAGCTTGCCACGCTTGCGCCGACGGCGTTTCTCGGTGGCGCAGGTCTGGTCGTAGAGGATCACCGAGCAACCTTTGACCTCGCGCAGCTCGCGCTGCACGGCGTCCAGCTCGCGACGGTGATGGAAGGTCACACCCGGCGCGAAGGTAGCGCGGGTTGGATACTTGTCCGGCTCGTCGCTGACCAGGGCGATGCGTTTGACGCCCTCGGCATGCACCTGCTGACTGAGCTGGTCGATGCGCAGCTCGCCGTCGATGGGCTGGCCGCCAGTCATGGCCACCGCGTCGTTGTAGAGGATCTTGTAGGTGATGTTGACCCCGGCGGCCACGGCCGCGCGCAGGGCCAGGTGGCCGGAGTGGAAGTAGGTGCCGTCGCCGAGGTTCTGGAACACGTGCGGGGTGTCAGTGAACGGCGCCTGGCCGATCCAGGTGGCGCCCTCGCCGCCCATCTGGGTGAAGGTATCGGTGCTGCGGTCCATCCACTGGGTCATGTAGTGGCAACCGATGCCGCCGAGGGCGCGGCTGCCTTCCGGCACCTTGGTCGAGCTGTTGTGCGGGCAACCCGAGCAGAAATGTGGCGTACGTGCGGTCTTGTGCTTGGGCGCGGCCAGGGCCTTTTCCTTGGCATCGAGGAAGGCCAGGCGCTCTTCGATGGTCGGGCTGCTGTAGATGGGCGCCAAGCGCTTGGCGATCACCCGGGCGATCATCGCCGGAGTCAGTTCGCCCAGGTTGGGCAACAGCGAATTGCCCTGCTCATCGAACTCACCGACCACCCGCGGGCGCTTGCCCACCGGCCAGTTGTAGAGCTGGCCGGTCAGCTGATCCTCGATGATGCTGCGTTTCTCTTCCACCACCAGGATTTCATCCAGGCCTTCGGCGAACTGGTGCACCGAGACCGGCTCCAGCGGCCAGCTCATGCCCACCTTGAGCACGCGCAAACCGACCTTGGCGCACAGCGCCTCGTCCAGACCGAGGTCGTCCAGCGCCTGGCGCACGTCGAGGTAGGACTTGCCGGTGGTGATGATGCCCAGGCGCGGGTTGGGCGAATCCAACTTGACCTGGTTGAGGTTGTTGGCCAGGGCGAAGGCCCGGGCAGCGTAGATCTTGTAGACGTTGAGGCGTTTTTCCTGCGCCAGGGGCGGATCGGGCCAGCGGATATGCACGCCGTCTTCGGGTAGCTGGAAATCCTCGGGAATCTTCACCTGGATGCGCAGCGGGTCGACATCCACCACGGCCGAGGAATCGACGTTCTCGGCGATGGTCTTCAGCGCCACCCAGCAGCCGCTGTAGCGCGACAGCTCCCAACCGATGATGCCGTAGTCCAGCACCTCCTGGACGTTGGCCGGATTGAGCACCGGAATCGACGCGGCGATGAACGCATGCTCGCTCTGGTGGGCGATGGTCGAGGACTTGCAGCCGTGGTCGTCACCCGCCAGCAGCAGCACGCCGCCGTGCTTGGAGACGCCGGCCGAGTTGCCGTGCTTGAACACATCGCCGCTGCGGTCGACACCCGGTCCCTTGCCATACCACATGGCGAACACGCCGTCGTAGCGGGCACCAGGGAACAGGTTGGCCTGCTGGCTGCCCCACACCGCCGTGGCGCCCAGCTCTTCGTTGACGCCGGGCTGGAAGTGGATGTGGTTTTCCTTGAGGTACTCGCGCGCGTCCCACAGGCTCTTGTCCAGCCCGCCCAGGGGCGAGCCGCGATAGCCGGAGATGAAGCAGGCGGTATTGAGTCCGAAGGCGGCGTCACGCTGCTTCTGCAGCATGGGCAGGCGGGTGAGCGCCTGAGTGCCGGTCAGGTAGAGGTGACCAGTAGCGAGGCGATATTTGTCATCCAGGCGGATTTCGGCCAGTGACATGGAGCGCTCCTTTTATTTTTATGGCGAGCACAGGGAGCGCGACGGTAGACACGCTCCGTTGAGTCCTGTCGCAGGATCACCGCGACGGATTTGCCTAAATCATAACTGGAGGGTTCCGCTTTTTTCTTTCTATTTTCGAGTATCGAAGGCGATACTTCGCATGATCCTTCCAACAATCACAATAAATTGGAAACAATCATGCAGGACAAGCTCAGCCCCATTGACCGCCGGATTCTCCGCCTGCTGCAACACGATGCCGACCTCTCTGCCGCCGAAGTAGCGGAAAAGGTCGAGCTGTCGCAGTCACCCTGCTGGCGGCGCATTCATCGCATGCAGGAAGACGGGCTGATCGAACGCAAGGTCGCCCTGCTCAACCACAAGCGCCTGGGGTTCGGCATCACGGTGTTCGTCGACATCAAGCTGTCGGCCCACGGTCGCGGCAATCTGGACGAGTTCGAACAGGCCGTGGTGGGCTACCCGCAGGTGCTGGAGTGCTACAGCATGGCCGGCGGTTCGGACTACCTGCTCAAGGTGGTGGCCAAGGATATCGCCGATTACGAGCGCTTCCTGCGCGACCACCTGCTGCAGCGCCCGCATGTGCACGAAGCGCACTCGCATATCGCCATGAGCGAGGTCAAACGCACCACCGAGCTGCCGCTGGATTAGACCCTGGCCTGGCGCCTTGCCTTGCGTGCTTGCAGGGCCGCCAGCAGTGATGGCCCGAGGGCGGTGAGCGCCGAGCCGAGCACCACTACCACGGCACCGGCGTAGGCGATCCAGTTGACCTGTTCAGGCAGCACATGATCCGGCCACCAGGTCGAAGCCAGGGCCACGGAGACGAAAGTCACCAGCGGTGTCAGTGCCAGAGTCGCGCTGACCCGCGAGGCCTCCCAATGCGCCAGCGCCTCGGCGAAAGCGCCGTAGGCGACCAGGGTATTCAGGCAGCAAGCCAGCAGTAACCAGCCCTGCAACGGGCTCAGTTCCAATACCTGCATTGGCTGCGCCCAGGGCGTCAGCAGCAGTGCGCACGCCAGGTAGATGACCATCATCACCTGCACCGAATTCCACGAGGTCAGCAGTTGCTTCTGCGCCAGGCCATAGAAGGTCCAGACGAAGGCGGCCGCCAGCACCGTCAGCACCCCGGTGGTATAGGCGGTCAGCGAGGTCAGCAGCTCACCCAGGCGCTGATTGAAGAACAGGCCGAAGCCCAGCAGCATCACCATCAGGCCAATCGCCTGGCCCAGGCTGAAGCGCTCGCGAAAGACGAACAGGCTGCTGATCAGCAGCAGGATCGGCGCCACCTGGATCACCAGCTGCGTGGTGCCGGGGCTGAGCAGGTTGAGCCCGACCAGATACAGCACGTAGTTGGCCGTCAGCCCGCCGATGGCCAGGGCCAGGAGCCAACCGCCCTTGCGTCCCAGCGGACGAAAACGCGGCAACCGGCGGCTCGCGGCGAGATAGGCCAGCAACAGAGAACCGGCAACGGCCAGGCGATACCAGGTGACCGTTACCGGGTCCATCACCTGGAGAACTTCTTTCAGTTTGATCGGCAGGATGCCCCAGAGCACGGAAGTGATCAGGGCGAGCAGCAGGCCGTACATCCAACGGCCGGAAGAAATGTGCATGGCAACCTCTGGCAGGCGGCCAACAGAGCATGTCGACCGCAGCAGAGCATTCTAGGAGAGGCATGCACACCGACACAGCAACAGTTCCGCCCGGTTGCCGAGCGAAACTGTACTGCTCAGCATCCGCAGGACGCCAGCCGACCGGCGCCAATAATCCATAAAATCCGTTAAAAGACGCTAACAAGCGGCCAAAATCTACCATCTGTCGTTTTGCCAAGCACGTCGCATTGGCCACAGTAGACTCAGGTTATCCAGCACCTGCAGATGGAGCGCTCGTCATGTTAGGCCAACGCAACCTCGACCCCCAACCGGGCACGCATTACCGCAGTTCACGCCTGAGCGCCGTCAACGGCCAATACTTCTTCGCCACTCGCGAAGGCACGCTGGAAGGCCCTTTTATCTCCCGCCATGACGCCGAGCAGAGCATCACGCGTTATATCGAGCGCATGGCCATGGCCGACAAGCTGCTACGCCATAGCAGCGAGCACATCGACAATCTGCAGCGCCGAGAAGCGATCAAGCACAATCAGGAGCTTTGAGCGCTCGCCACTTACAGACGCGCCAACCCCAAATCCCCTCTATGCGCCGCGAGATGCGGCAACACCGCGGCGAGCAGCGGCTCCTTGAAGGCATCCTGAAAGCGATGCGCCAGGCCCGGAATCAACTTGAGCTCCGCGCCCTTGATATGTGCCGCCACGTGAACGCCATGCATCACCGGCAATAGCGGATCGGCCGTGCCATGCACCACCAGCGTCGGCACTTTCAGGCGATTGAGCAGTTCGACCCGGCTCGACTCGGCAAGAATCGCCAGCAGCTGACGCTGCACGCCTTCGGGATTGAAGGCACGGTCATAGGCCTGCTCAGCCTGATGCAAGAGCAAGGCACGATCATCAAGCACCGCTGGGCTGCCGAGTGCCGCGAGCAAGTCTGCCTGCTGCTGCAGAGCGGCCTCGCGACTCCCCGCCTCGCGCCTTGCCAACAGCGCCACCAGCGCATCGCTGGGTGCAGGCAACCCTTGAGCACCCGAGCTGGTCATCACCAGCGTCAGACTGAGAACACGCTGCGGCGCCAGATCGGCCAGGTGCTGGGCGATCATGCCGCCCATGCTCGCACCCAGTACATGGAAGTTGTCGACGCCAAGGCGATCCATCAACCCCAGGGCATCGCCCGCCATGTCGCGCAGGTGATAAGGCGCACCGAGCGAAAGGCCCAGACGATAGCGCAGCACCTCGTAAGGCAGGTTGATGCTTGGCGCCGGTCGCCGCCAGGTGCTCAGCCCGACGTCACGATTGTCGAAGCGCACGACGCGAAAACCCTGCTGACACAGGCGCTCGACTACCTCGTCAGGCCAGTGGATCAACTGTCCGCCCAGCCCCATCACCAGCAACAGCGCCGGATCGCGCTCGTTGCCAATGCTTTGATAAGCCAGGCGCACCTCACCGACGTCCGCATAACGGGTCGGCTCGGACAGGTCGCAACGATTGGCCGCAAAAGACGGCAGGCCGCAAAGCAACGCGGCCATGAAAATGAATGCACGCATGAAAACACCAGAAACGCAGAACCCCACTGAAACGCGATTCTGGTGAAAGTCGTTCGACGGCGCTGCCACACAAGCGTGACAGTTTGATGAAGGAGGACGAACGGTTGCCTCAAAGGTGACCAGAGGCGCCACCCGGAGCGTCGCGAACGCCCCTCTCACTGAGCTGTGGAAGGGGCTTCAGCCGCGATTACCGGGGGATCAGGCCAGCTCGGCCCGCAACTGCCTGGCGGCCGCCACCATATTCACCAGCGCTGCTTCGGTCTCCGGCCAGACGCGGGTTTTCAGGCCGCAATCGGGGTTGACCCATAGGCGTTCGAGCGGGATCCGCCGCGCCGCCTTGCGCAGCAGATTGGCCATCTCGGCGCTGTCCGGCACCCGTGGCGAGTGGATGTCGTAGACACCTGGGCCAATCTCGTTGGGATAATCGAAGCGCTCGAAGGCCTCCAGCAACTCCATGTCAGAACGCGAGGTTTCGATGGTGATCACATCGGCATCTATCGCCGCGATGGACTCGATCACATCGTTGAACTCGCTGTAGCACATGTGGGTGTGGATCTGCGTTTCGTCACGCACGCCGCTGGCGGTCAGGCGGAAGGCCTCGGTGGCCCAGTCCAGGTAGTGCTGCCAGGCGGCCTGACGCAACGGCAAGCCCTCACGGAACGCGGCCTCGTCGATCTGGATGATTTTGATGCCGGCGGCCTCCAGGTCCACCACCTCGTCACGAATCGCCAGCGCCAGTTGCCTGGCCTGCACCTCGCGCGACACATCCTCACGCGGGAAGGACCACATCAGCATGGTCACCGGGCCGGTCAGCATGCCCTTCATCGGCTTGTCGGTCAGGTCCTGGGCGTACTTGATCCACTCCACGGTCATCGCCTCGGGCCGGCTCAGGTCGCCGACGATCACCGCCGGTTTGACGCAGCGCGAACCGTAGCTCTGCACCCAGCCGAAGCGGGTGAAGGCGTAGCCGTCGAGTTGCTCGGCGAAGTACTCGACCATGTCGTTGCGCTCGGCCTCGCCATGCACCAGCACATCCAGACCCAGACGCTCCTGTATCTGCACCGCGTGGCGAATTTCGCTGTGCATGACCTCGGTGTATTCGGCCGCACTCAGCTTGCCTTGCTTGAACGACTGCCGCGCCAGGCGAATCGCCGAGGTCTGCGGGAAGGAGCCGATGGTCGTGGTCGGCAGCAATGGCAGTTGCAGGCGCTCACGCTGTTGTTCGATGCGCTCGGCGAACGGTGACTGGCGCTGAGCATGGCGCGGACGAATCGCCGCCAGGCGTGCCTGCACCTCGGGCTTGTGAATGCGCGTCGATGCAGCACGCGCCGCCTGCACCGCGCGGCTCACCTCCAGTGCGGCTTGAACGGCGGCATCCTCCGGCGCCTCGAGAGCCTTGCCGAGCAATGCGACCTCCTGGCATTTCTGCACGGCGAAGGCCAGCCAGCTGTTGAGTTCGGCGTCGAGTTGATCTTCACGGGCCAGATCCACCGGGCTGTGCAACAGCGAGCAGGACGGCGCCACCCACAGCCTTTCGCCCAGGCGCTCGTGAGCGTGACGCAGCACCTCAAGCACCTTCTCCAGATCGCAGCGCCAGACGTTGCGCCCGTTGACCACGCCCAGCGACAACACTTTATAAGCCGGCAGGCGGTCGAGAATGGTCGGGTACTGCTCCGGCGCACGCACCAGGTCGATATGCAGACCGTCCACCGGCAGGTTGGCGGCCAGCCCCAGGTTATCCTCCAGGCCGCCAAAATAGGTGGCGATCAGCTTCTTGCACGGCTCGCGCTGAATCAGGTTGTAGGCGCGCTCGAAGGCGTTCTTCCACGCCTGCGGCAGGTCGAGCACCAGAATCGGCTCGTCGATCTGCACCCACTCCACGCCCTGCGCGGCCAGGCGCTGGAAGATTTCGCCATAGACCGGCAGCAGGCTTTCAAGTAACTCAAGCTTGTCAAAGTCGCCACCCTTGGCCTTGCCCAGCCATAGATAGGTCAACGGGCCGATCAGCACCGGTTTGACCTTGTGCCCAAGGGCATGAGCCTCAGCTACTTCTTCGAACAGTTGTTCCCAGCTCAGGGCGAACTGCTGATCCGCGCTGAACTCCGGCACCAGATAGTGGTAGTTGGTATCGAACCATTTTGTCATCTCCTGGGCGTGGGCGCCGCCACAGCAACCATGGCTGCGGTCCGTCGCCACGGCGCCTCGGGCCATGGCGAACAGGGTATCCAGGGTCGGCTTGCCGGCGGCCGGGCGAAAGCGCTCGGGAATCACGCCGAAGGCCAGGGAATGACCAAGCACCTGGTCGTACCAGGCGAAGTCGCCCACCGGCAGCAGATCGATACCGGCATCCTTCTGCAGCCGCCAGTGCTCGGCCCGCAGACGCTGACCAACGGCGCGCAGTCCGGCTTCGTCCAGCTCACCCTTCCAGTAGGCTTCGAGGGCTTTTTTCAATTCACGGTCGCGGCCAATGCGCGGAAAACCGAGGGAATGAGACAGGGCCATGTCGTGAAACTCCAGAATCAATCGAGATGGCGCCATTCTCGGCATCGAGCACGAGTGAGACAAACTCAAGATTTTCGCCTTGATCTATAGATTTACTCATGTAGGCTTTATGAACCACTTTCATCCAGTTCCGTTATTGGATGAGTGAAACCTTCACAGAGACCCAGCATGCTCGAGCTACGCCACCTGAAAACCCTGCACGCCCTGCGCGAGACCGACAGCCTGGTAGAGGCGGCCGAGCGCCTGCACCTGACCCAGTCGGCGCTGTCGCATCAGTTCAAGGAACTGGAAGAACGCCTTGGTCTGCAGCTGTTCGTGCGCAAGACCAAACCGGTGCGCTTTACCAGCGCTGGTCTGCGTCTGCTGCAACTGGCCGACGCCACCCTGCCCCTGCTGCGCGGCGCCGAACGTGACCTGGCGCGCCTGGCGGGTGGCACTGCCGGTCGCCTGCATATGGCCATCGAATGCCACAGCTGCTTCCAGTGGCTGATGCCGACCATCGACCAGTTCCGCGATGCCTGGCCGGAAGTGGAGCTGGACCTGGCCTCGGGCTTCTCCTTCGCCCCGCTCCCCGCACTGGCCCGGGGTGACCTCGACCTGGTGGTGACGTCCGACCCCATCGAGCTGGCCGGCATCACCTACGTGCCACTGTTCACCTACGAGGCCATGCTTGCCGTGGCCAACCAGCACCGCCTGGCGCACAAGGCCTGCATCCAGCCGCAGGACCTGGCCACGGAAACCCTGATCACCTACCCGGTTGAACGCGACCGCCTGGACATCTTCACCCGCTTTCTCGAACCCAACGATGTCGAGCCGGCCCAGGTGCGCACTTCCGAGTTGACGGTGATGATGATGCAACTGGTCGCCAGCGGTCGTGGCGTGTGTGGCCTGCCCAACTGGGCGCTGCACGAATACAGCTCGCGGGGTTACGTCAGCGCCAAGCGCCTGGGAGAAAAAGGCCTGTTCGCCACGCTCTACGCGGCGATCCGCACCGACATGCTCGACGCGCCGTTCATGCGCGACTTCCTGCTCACCGCCAAGGACACCTCCTTCGCCAGCCTCGAAGGCGTCAGCGTGGCGCGCTGAGCGTAGCCTCACGGGGCAAGGATCGAGCGAAAGTCGTAGGGCGGGTTAGCCGCCTGCCCCTTTCCGCAATCACCCCTGCAATGTCTGCTGCGGCGTAACCCGCCATCGGCGCAACGCGTTTCATCGCCTGGTGGGTTAGAAGCCCCGCCCCGGGGCGGGGCTCCTACACTCATGCATCCCCTCTAGGAACCGCGCCTCGCGGCGAATGAGGCAGTGAACGGCCACCCGCCAATTGCCTTGTTACAACTCCCGCCTTGCTGCATCGTGACCAACAGTCATAGCATGACCACCGGTCACGAACCCGGAACCGTCATGCGCTACCAGGATCAACTTTTCCAGCAGCGGGAAAACGCCCTGCTGCAATCCGCTCGCCAGCTGTTTCAGGAGCAATCCTGGGATCGCGTCACCATCGCTGAGGTGGCCCGTCATGCCGGCATTGGCAAGGGCACGGTGTACAAGCACTTTTCCAGCAAGGAGGCACTCTATGCGCGCCTGGTGCTGGATTGCTCGCGCCAGCATCTGGGCGAACTGCGCGAGACCGCGAACCAGGCACCGCCGCGCGAAGCCATGCGTCATGTGATTCGTCGCGCCTTCGAACAACTGCTGGCCGACCCGCTGCAAGCCCAACTCTGCCTGCTGTGCGACCGCCCCGCCTTCCAGGAACGCCTGGACGCGCCCTACCGTGAACAGTTCCTCGAACTGGAAGGCCAGTACATGGCCCTGTTCAACCAACTGCTGCAAGGCAGCTTCAGCGAACTGAAACTTTCCCCCACTGATTGCCAATACCTGCTGTGGGGCGTGGAGGCTTGCGTAAATGGCGTGATGGCACGTATTGCCTCCGGCGGCTTCGCCCATTGGGCAGAACCCATCGAGCTGGACGCCTATTTCCAGCGCGTCACCGATTTCATCATTGCCGGCCTGCAAGGCCAGGCCGCCGCGCTGCACACAGCGCCTGTACTCAGCGAGTAAACCGTCATGTTCGCCCAACTCAGCAAGCGTCCCTGGATCATCGCCATCGTCATCGCAGTCCTGCTGGTGGCCTGGCTGCTCAGCGGCGATCGTTTCGTCGCGCGCGACGAGGTCGAGCCCGACCAGCCCGCCACGACCGCCGACCTCGCGCGTGTCGAAATTCAATGGCTACAGGCCGAGCCGATGCAACGCCAGCATGTAGTGCAGGGGCAGGTCGAAGCCTGGCGCCGCGTGGAACTGCGCGCCCAGGTCAGCGGCAGCGTGCAGAACCTGGACCAGGACAAGGGCAGCCGCGTCGCTGCCGATCAATTGCTGCTGAGCATTTCGCCAGACGACCGCCCGGCCCAGGTCGCGCGTAGCGAGGCCGATGTACGCCAGCGTCAGAGCGACGTCACCGCCGCCAAACGCCTGCGTGAACGCAGCCTGGTTTCGGCCAACGAGCTGATGCGCCTGGAGAGCGAACTGGCCAAGGCCCGCGCGGAACTCGACAGCGCCCGCTTGCAGCAGCGCAACACCAAGATCAAGGCGCCGTTTGCCGGAATCTATGACCAGCGCATGGTCGAACTGGGCGATTTCGTCCAGCCAGGCCAGAGCCTGCTGACCCTGGTGGATATCGACCGCCTCAAGGTCAGCGCGCAGATCGCCCAGCAGCAGGTCATCCAGTTGGAGCTGGGCCAACCGGTAAAGGTGGAACTGCTCGATGGCCGCACACTGGAAGGCGAGCTGCACTTTATCGCCGCTGCCGCCGACCCCGGCTCACGCAGCTTCCGCATCGAGGTCAAGGTGGACAACCCCGACGGCCTGCGCCTGGCCGGCGCCAGCGCCACCCTGCATATCCAGACCGGAGAGGCCATGGCCCATCGCCTGTCACCTGCCCTGCTCAGCCTGGATGAAAGCGGCCGCCACGGCGTCAAATGGGTCAACGAAGCGCAGCGCGTGGAGTTCACCCCGGTGCAACTGATCAGCGTCGACAACCAGGGCGCCTGGGTCAGCGGCCTGCCGCCGAAGGTGGCCCTGATCACCCTCGGCCAGGGCTTCGTCCAGCCCGGCCAGCAGGTACGCACGCAACTCGCCGCAGAGGGCAGCTGAGATGCATGCACTGATTGCCGCAGCGCTGGATCGCAGCCGTACCAGCCTGATGATCCTCACCTTCCTGATCCTCGGTGGCCTGGTCGCCTATGTCGCCATCCCCAAGGAATCCAACCCGGACGTGGTCATTCCCATGATCTACGTCTCGGTGACCCTGGAAGGTATCAGTCCGGAAGACGGCGAACGTCTGCTGGTGCGCCCACTGGAGCAGGAGCTGCGCAGCCTCGAGGGCGTCAAGGAAATGCGCTCGGTATCCAGCGAAGGACACGCCTCGGTGACCCTGGAGTTCGACGCCGGCTTCGACGCCAAGGTGGCGCTGGCCGACGTGCGCGAGAAGGTCGATACCGCTCGCAGCAAGCTGCCTGAAGAGGCCGACGAGCCGACCGTCACCGAAGTCAATGTGGCGCTGTTCCCGGTGCTGTCGATCGGCCTGTCCGGCCCCATCGCCGAAACCGAGCTGGTGTATATCGCCCGGCGCCTGAAGGAGAACGTGGAAGGTATCGCCGAAGTGCTCTCGGTGACCATTGGCGGCGACCGCGAGGACCTGCTGGAAATCGTCGTCGATCCGCAGGTGCTCGACAGCTACGGCATCGATTACAACGAGCTGTTCAACCTGGTCAGCCGCAACAACCGGCTGGTCGCCGCCGGCAGCCTGGATACCGGTGCCGGCCGCATGAGCATGAAGGTACCTGGCGTCATCGAAGACCTCGAAGACGTGATGACAATGCCGATCAAGGTGGTCGGTGACAGCGTGATCACCTTCGCCGACGTCGCCACCATTCGCCGCACCTTCAAGGACCCCACCGGCTTCGCCCGCATCAATGGCCAGCCCGCCATCGTGCTGGAAGTGGCCAAACGCAGCGGCGCCAACATCATCCATACCATCGAGCAGATCAAGGCGCTGATGGAGCAGGCAAAACCCCTGCTGCCGCCCGGTGTTGAAGTCAGCTACATCATGGACCAGTCGCAGGAAGTGCAGAGCATGCTCAGCGACCTGCTCAACAACGTACTGACCGCCATCGTCCTGGTGCTGATCCTGGTGGTGGCGAGCATGGGCATGCGTTCGGCGCTGCTGGTCGGCCTGACCATTCCCGGCGCCTTCCTCAGCGGCATCCTGCTGATCTGGATGCTCGGCTTCACCCTCAATATCGTCGTGCTGTTCAGCCTGATTCTGGTGGCCGGCATGCTGGTCGACGGCGCCATCGTCGTTTCCGAGCTGGCCGACCGCTACCTGCACCAGGGGCAAACGCCTCGTCAGGCCTGGGCCAATGCCGCCACGCGGATGGCCTGGCCGGTTATAGCCTCCACCGCCACCACCTTGGTGGTGTTCCTGCCGCTGCTGTTCTGGCCCGGCGTGGTCGGTCAGTTCATGAAGTACCTGCCGGCCACCGTGATTCTCTGCCTGCTGGCCTCGCTGGCCATGGCCCTGGTGTTTCTGCCGGTGCTCGGCGCAGTCACCGGCGGCAACGCACGGCCAAAGGCGCAGAGCGCCAGCCGCGCGGGCAATGCCTATCGCCTGCTGCTGGAGAAACTGCTCAAGCGCCCCGGCCTGACCCTGCTTGGCATGCTCGCGCTGGTCTCGCTGATTTATGTCGGCTACGGCCGCTTCAACCACGGCGTGGAATTCTTCCCCGATGTCGAGCCGGAAAGTGCGCAGATCTGGCTGCGCGCCCGTGGCGATCTGTCGGTGCAGGAGAAGGACGCCCTGCTCAAGCAGGTGGAAAAACAGGTGCTGGGCATGCGCGAGGTCAAGGCGTTGTATGCGCGCTCCCTGGCCCAACCGGAAGGCCAGCTCGGCGCCGATGTGATCGGCACCCTGCAGTTCCAGTTCGTCGACTGGCACCAGCGCCGTCCGGCCAACGACATTCTCGCCGAAATGAGCCAGCGTACCGCCGACATTCCCGGCGTGGTACTGGAGTTCCGCAAACAGGAACAGGGCCCCACCGACGGCAAGCCGGTGAAGCTGCAGATCAGCTCGCTGGACCCGGCGCAGGGCGAGCAGTGGGTCGAGCGTATCCGTGGGGAAATGCAAAGGCTCGGTGGCTTCGCCGATATCGAGGACGACCGCGCCCTGCCCGGCATCGAATGGCGGATCAAGGTCGACCGCGAGGCGGCCGCGCGCTTCGGCGCCGATGTGCTCAGCGTCGGCAACGCGGTGCAGATGATCACCAACGGCCTGAAACTGGCCACCTACCGCCCTGAAGATGCCACCGATGAAGTGGACATCCGTGTGCGCCTGCCCGGTAACTGGCGCTCGCTCGACCAGCTCGGCCGTCTGACCCTCAATACAACCGCCGGCCAGGTACCGCTGAGCAACTTCGTCGACCTGCAGCCTGCGCCCAAGGTCGGCACCCTGCGCCGTGTCGATGGTGACCGCACCATCACCCTGCAGGCCGACCTGGCCGAGGGCGCGCGCCTGGACGAACGCCTCAGGGCATTACGCGAAGCCCTTGGTGATGTACCAGCCGAGGTCAAGGTGAAGTTCGCCGGCGAGGATGCCGACCAGCGCGAGGCCGCCATCTTCCTGATGACCGCCTTCGTCGTTGCGATCTTCCTCATGGCGATCATCCTGGTGACACAGTTCAACAGCCTCTACCAGGCAGCGCTGGTGTTGTCGGCCATCGTCCTCTCCACCGCCGGTGTACTGATGGGCCTGCTGGTAAATGGTCAGTCGTTCGGCATCGTCATGGTCGGCATGGGCCTGATCGCCCTGGCCGGCATCGTGGTGAACAACAACATCATCCTGATCGACACCTACAACCAGCTGCGCCGCCAGGGCCTGGAACCGCGCGAAGCAGCACTGGAAACCGGCAGCCTGCGCCTGCGCCCGGTACTACTGACGGCGGTGACCACCATCCTTGGTCTGATGCCCATGGTGCTCAGCATCAACGTCGACCTGGTGACACCGAGTCTCGGCTTCGGCGCGCCCTCGACGCAGTGGTGGACGCAGCTGTCCAGCGCCATCGCCGGCGGCCTGGCCTTCGCCACCGTGCTGACGCTGCTGCTCACCCCTTGCCTGCTGGTACTCGGCGCTCGCTTCGAGCGCCGCCCGCCACCGCTGGAGACCTACGACACCGACCTGCTCGACCTGCCGGAACACCTGATCGCCCGCAAACCCGACAGGGCAAACCTGCAGCGCACCAACTGACGCTGGAGTCCGGCGCCCCAGCAACCAAAGCTGGATACATGGCAAAACGCCAGATATCGCCTAGGCTAACCAGCAACGATGGTTAGGGCGGGAATGGAAAGACAGCAGGGATGCTTTTAACAGACAGCAGACGCGCAGGCGTCTTGCAGAAACGACAAAGCCCTCTCTCGGAGGGCTTTGCTTTTTCCACTCGCTTGCATTGGCCAGCGGAAGGAAGAAATACCGAGCTAACGAAGTGTATGGGGTCGGCATCCTGCCGGTTGGCCACTTCGTTAGCCCGGTGACCGGAGAGTAGTCCAGGCAGTGGCACTGTGCCAAGCCTCAATTGCGCGGCATGTTTCACAGAGCGGAGATGCTCCCCTGGCAGCGCTCCCCCCGCCCGAAATCCCCCCAGCACGTTCGCATGACTGCTGCTCAGCACCCTCTCTCGTGACGTTGAGAACAGCGAAACGCACTTATGCACAACTTACGAGCAGGGTCTTACTCCAGCGCCATACAACTAAGCACAAAATACAATGTTTTTATGGCGCCATAAAAATAACGCCCATAAAAGCACCAACTATTTTTTGGCGCCTAAAAAACAGCAAATATAAGTTATTGTTTTTATTGAACAAAATTTTAAAGAAAGACAAACAAGAACAATTCGAAGTTTTTGGTTCACGTTTTGCTTGAAATGCCAAAACAGCCAACTTAGTATCCGCGCCAATTCGAGTACCACCCATTCGATTGCAGTAACCATTACGCAATCTTAGTGGCGTACTTAATGAACACGGATGTCGGCCAGTTCAAACCGGCTAGCTCAATTATATGAGAGAGGGACCTATGAGAATCACCATCTTTGGATTGGGTTATGTGGGCGCCGTATGCGCCGGTTGCTTGTCGGCTCGCGGCCATGAGGTCATTGGCGTCGATGTATCGCAAACCAAGATCGACCTGATCAATCAAGGCAAATCCCCCATCGTCGAACCCGGTCTCGGCGAACTGCTCGAAGCCGGCGTCAGATCCGGCCTGCTGCGCGGCACCACCGATGTCAGCGCCGCAGTGCTGGCCAGCGAGCTGTCGTTCATTGCCGTGGGCACACCGAGCAAGCGCAATGGCGACCTCGACCTCGGTTATATGGAGTCGGTGTGCAAGCAGATCGGTACCGCCCTGCGCGACAAGCAGGAACGTCACACCGTGGTTGTGCGCAGCACGGTCCTGCCGGGCACGGTAAAGAATGTGGTGATACCGCTGATCGAAGCAGCGTCCGGCAAGAAAGCCGGTATCGATTTCGGCGTGGCCACCAACCCGGAATTCCTGCGTGAAAGCACCGCGATCAAGGATTACGACTTCCCGGCCATGACCGTGATCGGTGAGCTGGACGAACAATCCGGCGATCTTCTGCAAGAGCTGTACAGCGAACTGGACGCGCCGATCATCCGCAAGTCCATCGAAGTGGCGGAGATGATCAAGTACACCTGCAACGTCTGGCACGCAGCCAAGGTCACCTTCGCCAACGAGATCGGCAACATTGCCAAGGCCGCCGGCGTCGATGGCCGCGAAGTGATGGACGTGGTCTGCCAGGATCACAAGCTCAATCTCTCCAAGTACTACATGAAGCCCGGCTTCGCCTTCGGCGGCTCGTGCCTGCCCAAGGATGTGCGCGCCCTCTCCTACCGTGCCGGCAGCCTGGACGTGGAAGCACCGCTGATCAACTCGCTGATGCGCAGCAACGCCGCCCAGGTGAAGAAAGCCTTCGACATCGTCGCCAGCTATGACAAGCGCCGCATCGGCCTGCTGGGTCTGAGCTTCAAGGCTGGCACCGACGACCTGCGTGAAAGCCCCCTGGTCGAGCTGGCCGAAATGCTGATCGGCAAAGGCTACGAACTGCGCATTTTCGACAGCAACGTCGAATACGCCCGCGTTTTCGGCGCCAACAAGGAATACATCGAATCGAAGATCCCCCACGTTTCCTCGCTGCTGTGCAAGGAGCTCGACGAGGTGGTCTCGCAATCCGACGTACTGATCATTGGCAATGGTGAACAGCGCTTCGCCGAAGTCATAAACAGCGTCGGTGACGACAAACAGATCGTCGACCTCGTGGGCTTCATGACGCATGCCACCCAGGCCAACAAGGAAGGTATCTGCTGGTAGCAAAAAGCTAGGGCCTGTACGAAAAGTCGCCGAGCGCAGGCACTTTTCGTACAGAGCCTAACAAGAACAGAGGCGGCACCGGTTGGGCGCCGCTTGATTGGTTATGGCATGTCGCCCGTTCACTGCCCATACGATCCGAATCGATGTTTACAGGAGTGACAGCATGATTCCTCTGATTTTGTCCGGTGGTAGCGGTTCCAGACTCTGGCCGCTCTCGCGCAAGCTTTATCCCAAGCAGTTCCTGGCCCTCACCGGCAGCGAGACCCTGTTTCAGCAGACACTCGGCCGCCTGGCAATCGAGGGCATCAGCAAGCCCATCGTGGTGTGCAACGAGGAACATCGCTTCATCGTCAGCGAGCAACTTGCCGCTATCGGCGGCGAAGCGCAGACCATTCTGCTGGAGCCGTTCGGCCGCAACACCGCGCCGGCCGTGGCCATCGCCGCCATGCACCTGCTCGCCGCCGGGCGCGACGAGCTGATCCTGGTCCTGCCAGCTGATCATGTGATCGAAGACCTCCCGGTGTTCCATAGCGCACTCGGTGTGGCTCGCAAGGCTGCAGAACAGGGCGAGATGGTGCTGTTCGGCATCCCCGCCGAGCGGCCTGAAACCGGTTACGGCTATATCAGGACCGGCGAGCGATCCGGGCTGCCGGGTGGCGTTCTGTCAGTCGAGCAGTTCGTCGAGAAACCCGACCTGGCCACCGCCAGCGAATTCGTGGCGCAAGGCGACTACGTCTGGAACAGCGGCATGTTCCTGTTCCGCTGCAGCCGCTATCTGGAAGAACTGCAACGGCACGATCAGGACATCTACGACACCTGCCAGCTGGCGCTCAGCCGCAGCAAGAGCGACCTGCAATTCATCCGTATCGACCCCAGCTCCTTCGAGTGCTGCCCGGACAACTCCATCGACTACGCGGTGATGGAAAAGACCGATCGCGCCTGCGTGGTGCCGCTCGCGGCAGGCTGGAACGACGTCGGCTCCTGGTCTGCGCTGTGGGATGTTCAGGACAAGGACGACCAGGGCAACAGTTGCTCTGGCGACGTGGTGATCCACGACAGTCAGGACTGCCTGGCCCATAGCCAGAGCAAGCTGGTGACCCTGGTCGGTCTGAAGGACGTGGTGGTGGTGGAGACCAAGGACGCCGTGATGGTCGCCCACAAGGACCGCGTGCAGGACGTCAAGCATCTGGTCAACACCCTCACCTGCGAGGGGCGCACCGAGGCGCAGAACCACTGCCAGGTCTATCGCCCGTGGGGCAGCTACGACTCCATCGACAGTGGTAACCGCTTTCAGGTCAAACGCATCGTGGTCAAGCCAGGCGCCAGCCTGTCGCTGCAAAAGCACCACCACCGGGCCGAACACTGGATCGTGGTCTCCGGCACTGCGCGGGTGACCTGTGACGACAAGACCTTCCTGCTCTGGGAGAACCAGTCGACCTACATCCCCATCGCCGCCGTTCACCGTCTTGCCAACCCCGGCAAGATTCCCCTGGAGATCATCGAAGTCCAGTCCGGCAGCTATCTGGGTGAGGACGACATCGAGCGATTCGAGGATGTCTACGGCCGCACCGACGCCACGATCAGCTAGCGACTTTCAGCGTCACAACGCCTGACGTCCGTACACGGCTTCACTGGAGGAAGCACGTCACATGCCTAGGTTATTCAATGGGGTCGACACCTCATCCGGTTTCGGCAAGCTGTGCGGTTGGCTATGCCTGATCGCCTTGCTCGCGCTTGCCTCGGAAATGGTCGACCCGAGCTACCTCGACCCGTCGCATCAGAAATTCATTTTCCTGATCGGCGCGCTGGGCATGTGGCGGTACGGCAACGCCGCCACTCACTATCTGCGCGGCATGTACTTCCTGCACTGGCGTTTCCCACGGATGCGCAAGGCCGTCGAGCGCATGGGGGCCGCGGCGCTGCCCGAGCACATGTTCATGGTGGTGACCAGCTTCCGCATCCCGACCCACACCACTTTCAAGGTGTACCAGTCGGTGTTTCAGGAAGTGCAGCGGATGCCGGTGCCCTGCACCGTCATCGCCTCGATCGTGGAGAAAGGCGACGAGAATTTCATCAAGGACATCATGCGGCAGGAAGTGCGCGACCGCGACGACATCAAGCTGATCATCGTGCGCGCCCGTGGCACCGGCAAACGCGACGGCCTGGCGCATGCCTTCCGCGCCCTGTCCCGGCAGATGCCCCTGGAGAACGCCGTGGTGGGTGTGGTCGATGGCGACACCATGATGCTGCCCGGCTGCGTCGAGCGCGCCGTCAGCATGTTCGCCTACCTGCCCAGCGTCGGTGGCATCACCACCAACGAGTTCTGCGAGGTGGAAGGCAGCAAGCTGATGCAGGAATGGCACACCATGCGCTTCGTCCAGCGGCACATCAACATGTGCTCGATGGCACTGAGCAAACGCGTGCTGACCATGACCGGGCGCCTGTCGTTCTTCCGCGCCAGCGTGATGACCAACCCGGAATTCATCAAGGACGTGGAAGCCGACTTCCTCGACCACTGGCGGCTGGGGCGTTTCCAGTTCCTTACCGGTGACGACAAGTCCTCCTGGTTCAGCCTGATGCGCGCCGGCTGGGACACCTTCTACGTCCCCGACAGCCACACCCTGACGGTGGAGCATCCACCAGACAACAGCTTCCTGCGCGCGACCCGGCAGCTGATGTACCGCTGGTATGGCAACTCGCTGCGCCAGAACTTCCGCGCTACCCGACTGCTGGGCCTCGACCGCCTGGGCCTGTTCACCATGTACGTGCTGTACGACCAGCGCGTGTCCATGTGGACCTGCCTGATGGGTTTGAGCGCCTCGGTAGTGGCCGGCCTGCTGTTCGGCATCCAGTACCTGTTGCTGTACCTGTTCTGGGTGCTGTTGTCGCGCACCCTGGTAACGCTGTTGTTCTTCTTCGCCAAGCACCCGGTGCATCCGATGTACCCCTTCGTTCTGTATTACAACCAGATCGTCGGCTCGGTGATGAAGGTTTACACCATGTTCCACATGGATCAGCAGAGCTGGACCCGGCAAAAGACCACGCTCAGCAATGGCAGCGTCAGTTTCGATGCGGCCCTTAATCGATGGACGTCGAAGACGATGTTGTTGTCCTCCATTGCCATCTTCTTCGGGGTCATTTCGGTCCTGCTAGAACTCACGCAACCTTAAGTAAAGGCGCGAATGCTATGAGTAGCACCACTGTCTTACCTGTAAACGTTGTTCACGAAGCGATCGATGAGCGCCAGTTCGTCCGCGCCAAGATTCCCGCCCGCATCAGCCTGGAAGGTCACGGCCTGAAGGGCGTGGAATGCGAGATTCTGGACATCTCCCTGGGCGGTATCGGCCTGTTCCTCGAGCAGCCGCTGAAACTCGGCAGCCTGTTCCACGGTTCGATCAAGCTGAAGCTGAACAAGATCGACCTGAACATCGACACCACACTGAAGATCGTCTCCCAGCGCGGCCATGAAGTGGGCGCCGAGTTCGTCGAGCTGGATCGGCAGAAGCGCGACATCCTGCGCTACATCATTTCGGCCTACATGTCCGGCGACATCGCCGACATCAACGGCCTGTTCAACGTGATGCAGCGCGAGAACTACATCAAGGAGCGCAAGACCAAGCAGGCCAATGCGCGCACGCCCATGGAACGCCTGCAAGCGGCGCTGGGTTCGATGCTGTTTCTCGGCGCCGGCCTGGCCGCACTGAGCCTGATCGTCTACAAGAGCTACCTGCTGTTCTTCCAGATGCCGGCCGCACAGGCGGTGGTCAGCGCCAACGCCTACGTGGTGAGCATGCCGGAAAACGGCAACCTCAAATACCTGATAGGCCCCGAGCAGACCAGCGTGAGCACCGGCCAACCACTGGCCAGCGTGTCCACGCAACTGGCCAGCAGCCTGACCAGCCCGACCGACATCGCCGCCCTGGCCAGCCTCTCCGAACAGGATGCAGCCGCCCTGCTCGGCCGCGTGACCGTCGAGACGGTGATCGCCAGCCCCTGCGACTGCAGCCTGTACTTCCCCCGACCGCGTATGGATGGCTTCGCCTACAAGCAGGAGCAGCTGGTGCATCTGCTGCCGCAGGATCAGCCGCTGAACGTCAAGGCCAGCGTCCCCTTCGATCGCATGGACAAGATCGAGCGCGTGCGAGCGGTCGAGATGCGCGTCCTGGGCAGTGACACCCTCTACAGCGGCGAGATCGTCGCCAGCCGCGTCGACGACCAACGGCAGATGGTCGAGCTGACCATCAAGCCGGATCAGGAGTTGCCGCGCAGCGCCTATCAATTGCCCACTGCCGTCGACTTCAAACTCGGCCTGCCCCTGCGCTGGACGTTCTGAGGTCGCCATGCCGGTCAGATATCTTCTTTGCACAACCGCTCTGATGCTGGCTCTCGCCAGCTCGGCTCATGCGGCGCGCAGCCTCGAGCAAGTCCGTTATGCGCTGTTTCAGGACGGCCAGGCGGAGGTCGAAGAAGACCTGCGTCATCTGTCCGCGCGTGGCGACCTGGCCGCCACTCGCCTGCTCGGCGAGGTGCTGGCCAGCCGCAGCCCGGCGAATACCACACAGGCCCTCGAGCTGTTCAAACAGGCCTTTGCCGATGGCCGCGGGGACATCGGCGCGCTGATTCCTCTGGCCCGGCTGGTGGACAACAAGCCGCGCTGGCGCGAAGCCAACCGCGCATACATGCGCCAGGCGCTCGGCCGTTTCACACCTGGACGAGATTTCATCGCCGTCGACACGCGCCTGGAAGTATTTCTGGTCTACCCCGAGCTGTTCACGCAGGACGAAGTCACCCGGCTGATCGAGCTCTATGACCGCGCCTGCCTGATCTACTGCCACGCGCCGCTGTACCGAGCGGTGGCGGCGGCCCGCTACGGTGAAAGAAGCGAAGCCGAGAAGTGGTTCCAGCTGGCCGTGGAAAGCGACCCTCGCGCCGTGCAGCGTTATTACGAGTTTCTTGGCGAACAGCGCAACGTGCTGTTTCGCGCCTTCGCCGAGCGCCTGGCGCCGCGCATGAATGCGCTGCCGATCGACCTGGTGCACCGCATCGCCCAACAAGTGGCGAACATCCGCAACATCGAGATCAGCACCTTCAACAACAACCGCCCGACCACCCGCGCGCAGACCGACGAAGAAAAAGAAGCCCGCGAAGTCAAGGCGAAGGCCCATGCCAGCCTGGTCGAACAGCTCGACCGCGAAGTGCTGCAGTGGCTGGACAACGCCATCGAGCGTGATTTCGGCCCGGCCATGCTGAGCAAGGCCAGCTTCCTCATGACCGCACCGGACCGCTACAGCCCGGAGCCCGTGCTGGCCCTGATCCAGCGTCTGGAACAACGCCAGGGCGAGAACCTGACCCTGAGCATGGCCGAACGCGAAAACCCGATCACCCCGCAGCGCATCAAAGCACTGCGCGCCAGCCTGCACATGGTGCTGTGGCGCACCCTCGATCCGCGGTTGAGTCAACGCCTGATCACCGAACTGCAGGCCGAGCAGTACCCCGAGGCCCTGCTGCTCGAAGGCGACCTGTACAGCCAGGGCGGGCTGGACGAGCCCGATCAGGATCGCGCTCTGGCGCTGTACATGACAGAAGCCCGCCAGGGTTCGGTGAACGCCCTGCTGCGCATCGCCCGCCTCTATACCTACGGCCGTGCCATCTGCCGCGACAACGGCAAGGCTTACTCCTTCGCCTATGCCGCCCATGAACTGGGCGACCAGCGCGCCACGGATCTGATGCACACGCTCAGCACCCGGCTCACGCCTGAACAGCGCGATATAGCCGCCGCCGAAGGCAACCGTCTTATCGAGGAATCCACACTGTGAGCGCTCCCAATGTCCTTAGCCGCGCAGCCCTGCTGCTCGCCTGCCTGCCGCTCGGTCTGCTGCACGCAGAAGAAACCAGCATCACCTCGCCCGAGCTGGAGCCGGTCACCTCGCTGCTGACGCACAAGCTGTTCCTGCGTACCGGCTACGGGCCGGACGAAACGCGCCTGGGCGAAGACCGTCGCAGCTTCTTCAGCTTGCGCTACGAGCCGTCCTACCGCTGGTACTCCCCCGAACAACGCTGGGCAAAGTGGGAAGCCTTCGGCCGCCTGTGGCTCAACTACGACACCGATCCAAATGCCCTGCAAAGCGACGAGGGCAACGACGAAAACGTATCGAGCCGGCGCCATGCCTACAGCGAGGCCCGCGAGTTCTATGTACGCCGCAACCTGCTGGGCGACGACCCGCGTTTTTCCGCGACCTTCGGCCGCCAGCGCTTCAGCGATCGTTTCGGCATCTGGTGGGACGACAGCATCGAAGCCCTGCGCCTGGACTACAACGACAGCTTCGCCAGCGGCTTCGTCGCCATCGCGGAGAAGTTCTACTACTACAACTCCGACGACAACCGCCTCGACCCGCGCGACAAGAAGATTCGTTACCTGATGGCCGAGTACGCCTGGCGCTGGCATGCCGACCACTGGATCGGTGCGCGCCTGCTGCACGAGGACGACTACTCGGGCAGCTCGCCCGATGATCGCCAGGACTTCGATGGCCTGCGCTACGGCGTATTCCTGCACGGTGACACCCGCCACCTGACGTCGCTGGTCAGCGACTACCATCTGGAAGTCGCGGCACTCGACGGCAGGCTGGAAACCACGCAGAACAATGGCCTGCGCGATAGCGGCGACAAGACCGGCTGGGCCGTGGTGGCGGATGTCGGCAAGCGCTTCGAAACGCTGCCATGGACACCGCGCGTAGGCATCAGCGGCGGCCTCACCGATCGCCCGGATGACAGCGGCAGCGACGGTTTCACCCTCAACCGCATCCAGTCCGACCGGCGCAACGATCCGCTGAGCTACAGCAGTCGCCTGGTCAGCAACCTGGTCAGCGTCAACCTGAGCAACCTGGCCTTCTACGGCATCGTGCTGGAAACCCAGCCCACCGATCGCACTGCGTTGGATGTGCGCATCAGCGATCTGCGCCTGCGCAACCGTTCGGCGCAACTGCCCCTGCGCACCACCAACGAAGGCGTGGTGCGCGATACCGGCTCGTCTCATCTGGGCCAGGTGCTCGACATCAACCACTACTGGCGCATGTTCCCGCTGGCCTACGACGGCAAGCGGGTACAGCTCAACACCCTGGCCAGCCTGAGCTACTTCAAGGCCGGCAGCGCGCTGGAAATCGGTGATGACTATCAACTGACGCTGGGCATAACCCTGACTTACTGACCGAGAGCAGCGCTAGCATGATCTTCGCCTCCAACGTCTTTCTGTTCCTGTTTTTGCCGGTGTTCCTGCTCTGTTACTACATAGCCAAGGACCACTGGCGCTCGTACGTGATCGTGCTCGGCAGCTACCTGTTCTACGCCTGGTGGCGCCCGGACTTCCTTCTGCTGTTCGTCGCCATTTCGTACTGGAACTACTGGTTCGGCCTGCGCATTAAGGCGCGGGTGGATGCCGGCGAGAAGAAGATCGCCTTTCGCCTGCTGACCGTCGGCGTGATCGGCAACCTGGCCACGCTCGGCTACTTCAAGTACGCCAACTTCGGCGCCGACGTGCTGGTGGCGGTGCTGGAACCCCTGGGCATCAATACCTTCACCCTGGAACACATCATCCTGCCGCTGGGCATCTCCTTCTATGTGTTCCAGGCGCTGAGCTACATCGTCGACATCTACCGACGCAACGCCGAGCCCACCAATCGCTTCGTCGATTTCGCCGCCTATATCGCCCTCTTCCCGCAACTGATCGCCGGGCCGATTCTGCGCTACAGCCTGATCGACAAGCAGTTGAAGAACCGCACCCACTCGCTGGAGCTGTTCTCCCTCGGTGCCTGCCGCTTCATGCTCGGCTTCATCAAGAAAGTGCTGATCGCCGACTCCCTGGCGCCGATGAATACCCTGTTCATTGGCGGCGGTGGTGAGCTGCAGATGGCCGACGCCTGGTTCGGCCTGCTGATATCCGCGTTGCAGCTGTACTTCGACTTCTCCGGCTACAGCGACATGGCCATCGGCCTGGGCATGATGATGGGCTTTCGCTTCGCCGAGAACTTCAACCAGCCCTATATCGCGCAGAGCATCACCGAGTTCTGGCAGCGCTGGCACATGACCCTGGCCGACTTCCTGCGCGATTACGTGTACATGCCGCTGGTACGCAAGCGCCTGGTCGGCATGCTCGTCGGGCTGGTCATCACCATGGTGCTGTCCGGGCTCTGGCACGGACCAAGCTTCGCCTTCATCTTCTGGGGGCTGTTCTTCGGGATCGCCATGGTGATCGAGCGCAAGCTGGGCATCGCCACCAAGGTCAACACGCCCTACAACTTCTGGCGCAACGCCCGCTGCATGTTTCTGCTGGCCTCCTGCATGCCGCTGTTCTTCACCGGCAACCTGCCGCACAGCCTGCAGGTCTATCAGGCGCTGATCGGCCTCAATGGCATCGGCTCGCTGGACCTTTACTGGTTCGGCACCTCCGCCATGACCATGACCTTCACCCTGATCGCCCTGCTGTGGATCGTCATCGCCGGCGGCATCAACATTCGCTACTACGCCAGCACCGGCAAGGACTCGTACTTCATGCAGCACGTCAGCGGCTTCGGCGCCCTGTTGCTGTGGGTCGGCTTCCTGCTGACGCTGACCCGACTGGCCGCGAACTCCTTCTCACCCTTCCTGTATTTCCAGTTCTGAGGATGCCTCCATGTTTCCGGTGATGAACTCGGCCAGCAAGATCAACGGGATTCTCTTCTGCGTGATGCTGTGCGCCATGTTCCTGTACTCGCTGCCGGCGGTGTTCGCCTTCGCCGGCACTCAGACCCAGGCCCTGTCGCTGTTTCTCGACGGCAAACTGGTGCGCAAGTTCGAGCAGTTCTACGACAAGCAATTGTTCCTGCGCGACCCGTCCGTCGAGCTGTGGGCCAACATCCAGCACGCGATCTTTCGTGAAGGCGCCAGTGGCGTGGTACTGGGGCGTGACGGCTGGTTGTTCACCAACCAGGAGTACCTGCAGCCCAGAGACCTCGAGGGCAACCTGGAACGGCAAATCGTGCTGATCGACAAGGTGCGCGCGCAACTGGCGCAGCAGGGCGCGCGACTGATCGTCCTGCCGGTTCCGATGAAGCTGGACACCTACGCCGCGCACTCCACCTATGCGCCTTCGGAGCAGATCAGCGGCCTGTACCAACACTTCAGCGAACGCCTGCGTGAACACGGCATCGATACCGTGGATCTGCGCAGCGCCTACCTGAGCGTTGCGGCCACCGAGCCGCTGTTCCTGCGTAACGATACCCACTGGAGCCCAAGGGGAGCCGAACTGGCAGCCCAGACCCTGGCCGCGCAGTTTCCCGAGCTCCTGGGCGAGACCCCTTACCTGACCCAGGCCGTCAGTGAAAAAGAAGTCACCGGCGATCTGCTCAACTACCTCAAGTTCGACCCCAGGCTGGCGCCCAGCTATTTCGAGCCGGTGCATATCCAGCTCTACGAAACCCTGCAGCAGAGCCGCAACGACCTCGCCGACAGCCTGTTCGGCGAAGAGGCCGTGTCACTGGCGCTGGTGGGCACCAGCTACACGCGTATCGATGACTGGAACTTCGTCGGCTTCCTTAAGGAAGCCCTGCAGCGTGACCTGGTGAGCGTCGCGCTGGAGGCCCGCGGCCCGTTCCAGTCGATGAACGAATTTCTCGCCGGCCCGGCCGCGAAAAGCGGTGAGCTGCAGACGGTCATCTGGGAGTTCCCCCTGCGCACCCTGCTCGCCCAGCGCCAGATTCCTACCCCCCTGGCTACGCCAGAAACTGCCCAACACTGACCGAGGTACCGTCGTATGCCTGCCTTCATTTCACGCGCACTGATCATCCTGCTGACGATCGCCAGCGCCGCCGCCCAAGCCCAGGACGGCAACGCCGACCTCTATGACCCGGTGGCCCCGGCCAACTCGGCTTTCGTGCGGGTACTCAACCTCAGCGAACGCAACATCGAAGTCACCCTCAGCGGCAAGAACAAGCCCCAGGTCGTCACCGGCGGGCAGTTCGGCGGCTATCGCTTCGTCGCGCCAGGCAAGCAGCGCATTGCCGTAGCCAACCAGGCGGTGGAACACGAGCTGAAGGCCAACACCGCCAGCACGGTGATCTACCGCGACGGCCAGTTGCTGCTGATCGCCGACCAGTTCGTCAACGAACCGCGCAAGGCGCAGATCGCCTTCTACAACCTCACCGACAAGCCGGCAGCGCTGAAGACCGTCGACGGGCAGCACGTGGTGGTCGACACCATCAAGCGCGACCAGACCGGCAGCCGCATGGTCAACGAGCTGAAGATCGCCTTCGCCGCCTATGCCGAGAGCGAACAGCTGATCGGTTTCGACGAGCTGTTCCTGAAAAAGGGCCGCTCCTATAGCTATGCCCTGCTACCTGCGGCCAACGGTTACCGCGCAATAACCCTGGCCAACAGCATCGACCCCAGCGAATGAACCCTGAACGGCTGGCCAAACAAGTGAGCGGACGATGACCCCAAAGAGCATGAAGCACTATTTTCTACTGGCCATCGGCAGCCTGATCGCAGCGGGCGTACACAACGCCTCCGCTGCGGCGCAGAGCGAAAAGACCGATGAATGCACGGATTTGCAATGCCTGATCTGCCCGCAACTCAGTGCGCCCGAGGAATATGCCGAAGGCAACATGAAGGCACTCAAGCAGATCGTACCGGGGAGCGATCGCTGGCTGTTCCGTTCGGAAGTCGACCTGACCAACGAGTTCGGCATTCCGCCGGCCATGCAGCCAGAGTTCGCCCGCCTGATGCGTGCGTTCGCCAGCCATGGCACCCAGGTCGCGGTGGCCGTGCAGCCTACTCGCGGCCTGATGCATCGCGCCCAGCTGCAGCCGGGGCACATGCATGGCTTCGACTACGCGCGCGCCAGCGCCAACCTGCGCAAGTTCATGCAGCAGATGCGTGACGGCGGCGCCATCGTTCCGGACATCATGACCCTGGTGGAGCAGCCGCCGAAGGATTTCTTCTTCCGCCGCGATCACCACTGGACCCCCGTAGGTGCAGAGGCCACCGCCCGCGTCACCGCCGACGCCATTCGCCAGCACCCGGTCTACGCGCAACTCCCGCGCAAGGGCTACACCACCGAGCAAACCCTGACCCTGCACAAAGACGGCACCCTCAACCTCGGCCTGGCAGCTATCTGCGGCAACCATTTCGGTTATCAGTTCGTCCCCGGCTACCAGACCGTTCCGGAAGATAACGATGCGGCCCTGCTGTTCGAAGATCAGCCCGACCCGGAAATCGTCCTGGTCGGCACCAGTAACTCCGCCGCCCGTGAAGACGAGACCAAGCAGTTCAACTTCGACGGTTTTCTCAAGCAGTACCTGAGCAGCGACCTGATCAACTACGCCCTGCCCGGTGCGGGCCAGGACGGCTCGCTGCTGGAATATCTGCTGTCACCCAACTACGCCCCGGACAAGGCGCCCAAGCTGATCATCTGGGAGCTGCCGGCCAACTACCGTCTCGATGGCGACCTGATGTACCGCCAGCTGATCCCGGCGGTCAACGGCGGCTGCAAAGCCAGCGACAGCCTGCTCGAAGCACGTCTGGAACGTCCCGCCATGGGCCTCAACGATCGTCTCGAACTGCTCAGCAACGCCGGTGCGCAGCGCAAGGACCTCAAGGGCCGCAATGCGCTGCTCGACATCCGCATCAGCGACCCCAACATCAAGAACTTCTACATCATCACCTACTACGACAACGGCACACGCGACAAGGTGTGGTTCCGCCGTGAGGCCATCGTCACCGGCGGCCAGTACTACCTGGAACTGAGCCGTGCCGCGGAGTTCCGCGACGCCAACCTGCTGTCGGTGCTGCTCGAACCTACCCAGGTGGTGGAGCAGCCCTTCCAGATCGAGACCAAGCTATGTCTGTGAGGATTTCGCCCAGCCGCCTGACGGCCATGCTGGTGCTGCTCGCCGGCCCCGTGAGCGCCAGCGCCACGCAGTCGATCTGGAGCAACCACACACCGAACATAGCGGCGCAGATGACGGCCGACTACCGCCACGAGAGCTGCCCGAAAAAACCGCCTGCGGCCTACACCGGACACCTGCAACTGGACAGCAAGTACGACCAGAGCGACGCCAGCAAATCGCGGCTGGTGGCGCGCCAGAGCAAAGACACCGAACGTATCCGCCAGCAAGTGAAGCAATACATCGGCGGCCTGGTGAAAGCGACTCAGGTGTTCCAGCGCACCAGCAAGGCCAACGAAGCCACTACCGCCCTGGCCTGCCTGAACCAGTGGCTCGATGCCTGGGCCAGCAAATCGGCGCTGCTCAGCGACGACGCCAGCAAGACCGGCGTCGCCTCGCGCAAATGGGCACTGGCCGCCATCGCCTCGACACTGCTCAAGGTGCAGGCCCTGAGCGATGAGCGCTATCAGTTGAGCGCCGTTCAGGCGCGCTGGCTGGGGCAGCTGTCGGCCAAGGTGATGGCCGAATACGAGCCGCGCCGCTACGACAGCGGCATCTACTTCAACAACCACGACTACTGGGCCGCCTGGGCCGTGGCCGCCACCGCCATGCTGCTCGATGATGACCGTGCTCTGGCCTGGGCCGATGTCGCGCTGCGCCGCGCCTTCACCCAGCTCACTCCCGGCAAGGGTGACTACCAGTACCTGCCCCTGGAGGTCGCCCGCGGCCGCCTGGCTGCCGACTACAGCCAATACGCCCTGGTACCGCTGATGCTACTGGTGGAGGCCGCCGAACATAACGGTCGCCCGCTCACCGAGCAGGAGCGCGAGAAACTCGCCGGCCTGGCCAACTTTGCCGCGCGCGCCGTGCTGGAGCCCAAGGCCCTGGCGGAACTGACCGAGCGCCAGAGCGAAGTCGGCCCACACAAGATGGTCTGGGTGCTGCCTTTTCTTACTCGCTATCCGCAGCACCAATGGGCCGCACGCCTGTACCAGGCGCACGGCAAAGCCATCAATCATTACAGCCAGGTGGGCGGCGATCTGAAACCGCTGTACCCCCAGCTCAACTGACTCAGGATGCCACCATGTCCCAGGCACTGAACCTCTCCCGCGCGCTGCTGCTGACGGCCTGCGCAGCCTGCAGTCTGAGCGCCCTCGGCGGCCCGGCGGCGTTGCACACACTGGACCCGCAGTGGCAACAGCAGCAGCAACAGCGAACCAGCCAGCAGATCATGCAACACAGCCAGCCACCGGCTTTCGACCTGCCGGCACCGGCGCAACGCGGCAACGCCAGCCTGGAGCCGATGTACTCCGCGCAGGCGGGCAGCTGGCCCTTCGAGCCGTTCGTGCACAACGGCCTGTTCCGCGCCATCGCCGGCTACCAGGCGCAACACCCGCGCGCCGTGGTCATCCGCGGTGGCAGCGTCAGCCTGGCGCAACTGCACGCGCAACTGAACGACCCAAAGGTTCTGCGTAAGCATGAAGACGGTTACCTGCTCAGCTACCCGCTGATGATTGCCGAAGACGCCGCCCTGCTCATCGACGATCAGGTGCTCTACCTCTTCGGCCCGTCGGGCACCGCGCTGATCAACCAGGGCTTGCTGCAGGTAAAAGGCTCGCGCCTGGAAAGCTGGAGCGACGGCCGCGCGCTGGCCACCGACCGCCCTACCCGCCCCTTCATCATGAACTGGGCCGGCAGCCGTCTGCGGGTTGTCGACTCGCACCTGGTCAAGATCGGCTACAACGCCAACTTCTCCCGCGGCATCAGCAGCGGCCTGAGCGCGCAACAATCCGCCACCCGGCCGGCGGCGCGCATTCTGATCGACAACAGCCGCTTCGAAAGCATGGCCAGCGCCCTGGAGCTGCGCCACAGCGAAGCCCTGATCCGCAACAACCAGTTCAGCCACCTGCAGCAGTACGGCATCGATCTGGGCAACAGCCGCTTCCTGATCGCAGACAACCGCATCGACGACGTAAAGCACAACAGCGGTATCCGCATCGGCGGCAGCAGCAGCGGGCGCATTCAGAACAACCTGATCCTGCACACCGGCAAGAGCGCCATCGAAGTCAGCGAGCAGAGCGGCGCGCTGCTGATCGAGAACAACCGCCTCGGTGCGTCCAGGGGTTACGGCGTGATGCTGCGGCAGATCAAAGGCGGCGCTGGGCTTTTGATCGAGAACAACCTGATCGCCAACAGCCGACTCAGCGCCATCGACGCCGGCGGGCTCAGCGGCGCCCTGATCATCAACAACCGCATCCAGTCCACCCCGGAATACGCCATCAGCCTGCGCAACGAGCAGCTCACCGCCGGCCAACTGGTCATCACCGGCAATACCCTGGAAAGCATCGGCAAAGCCATGATCCGCGTGGAGGGTATGCAGAACACCGTGCTGGGCAGCAACCAGTACCGCGCCAACCCGCTATTGCAGAACCTGCTGATCGGTGACCTGCTGCCCCTGCAGAGCCAGATCCTCGACAACACCGTGCGGCGCAACTGCCATCTGCAGATATCCCAGCCTCTGACCGGCACCAGCGGCAGCGCAGACGCCCCCACCTGCACCAACTGACCAGCGCCAGACGTGGCCGAAAGGCCTGCACTCATTCCGCTCCGAGTGCAGGCCAGGACACTAGCGATGCTCCACTTTTAGCGTTGAAAAAACCGCAGCCCCAGCACTGGTCTCATTGCCGTTGTTATCGAGCGTGTAAACACCCGCCTTGAAATACAGGTTGTGACTGGCCCAGGCCGAGTTGAGTACACCGCTCCAGGTTTTGACCGCACCACCAGGCTCGACCAGGCCAATCGTCAGCCTGCCGTTCTTCGCCAGAAACACCTCATAACTGAAATCCTGATTCAGCTTGATCTTGCTCGATAGCACGATCTTGGTTGCATTGGCGCTGGCCGGATTGCCGCGGAACGAAATAACCACGTTGCCATAGCCAGTGGGCGAGAAGGATTGATAGCCCAGCATCACCGGGGGCGAAGTGCCGTTCTTCGAATGGATCTGGGAAAAGGCGATCAGCCCATTCGAAGGCACCTGGGTGATTCTCGCCGTGGCGGTCAGCACGTTATCCGCGGCGCTGTAGGGCCAGTTGCGCAGAGCACCGTTGGCGAACGTCTCGCGCAACTCACTGCGCGGGTAGGTCGAGTTGGCGGTCGTGGTGCCGTTGACCGGTGCCCAGAAAAACAGCCTGCCCTCCTTGGACTGAAAGTAGTGATCCTGATACCCCCCGGCCAGAACGGGGGTGGAAATGACGGCAGCAGGGACACCGACAGGGATGGTCAGGTTCCAGGTGGACAGGTCGATCATTGGGCGCGGTACTCCGAGGGTGAAACGGTGGTCTACGCCCGATCTATCCATGGCCGTGCCAGCATCGCTTCGAGCGTTGAGGCGGAGAATATCGGCACACTCAGCGGCCGTTAACGACCATCCGTCACCATGATGGCGCTATTTTTTTGACCACATAAGACATAGCCAACAGCAAAATCTATCCACCCATTCACCGCTAAGGAATTTCCTCAGCGACACGCTGGGCAGTGCGCCAAAACTGACGGAGTTGGCGCCAATAAGCGCTTTGCAGAAATGTGCGCCAGCTCGCGCTTTGTAGCGCGGCGAGCGTTGCTTCGAGTGCGCCCAGCCATTCACAACTGACCCAAGCGAACACCTGGAAACGACAAAGCCCCGAACCGTATGGCGGTTCGGGACTTTGGTTTGATATATAGCGGGAAGATGGGGATCTTGAACCCGTTTGGGCGGGTGCCCGTTGCTGCCCTTCTCTGCCCAACGCTAGCAAAATCGGGGCTTTCGCCTCATCCCTCCTGCCCATTGCGGCACTCTGTCGCCCGTTGATTTCGACACGCCTGCTAGACAGTTTTGACGGCTATGGGTAGCGTCTAGCCATCACAGCGCCCTGGATCGTCTGAAATCTGGATGCTTTGCGTGTCGCTTTTCCTTCTGCCCAAGTCGCTTTCCTCATTTTGACCTTGATTAAAATCAAGGACTTAGCGAAATTCTAGGCAGGTTATCAGACACCAGCGGGTATTTTATGCGACAGCAATGTCGCCTAATTAATAGTTATGTGTCACACAAAATGGAGGGTGTGTGTTTAAATTTTTACTAGGAACAATCGTTGGATTGTTTATATCTATGTTGGCTTTTTCAACGCTGACAATTTTCGAAGTGAAAATTGATATGTCAGTTGCCACCAACATATTTATTGCAGCCGCAACATTGACCGCCACCTTGATTCATTTTGATTCGCAAAAGAAACAAAGAATTGATCGAATATGGGAAATGAACAAAGGCGTACTTCTTGATCTTACGCACTCGCTATCTGAAGCCATCGAAGCCACAGAAACCGAAATCCATAACCGTCACTGTCATCCAGAAGAACAAGTCACATTAAAAAATCATGATTGGAACAAGCTAAAAGAGAAAACAAATTATGTGCTTAATGTTTACGGCCCTCTAATAAGCGCTGAGTTACTAGCCTCAATAAATCATCACAAGCAAATGAGTAGCAACATTCACCACCAAGTTGACCGCGAAGGCCTAGACACATTAACAGCCTATGAAATCACATTAGAAGAACACAGAAAACTATACGAGCAACTTCTTTCGTTCATATCAAAAATAAGCGGTGTAAGTGCCACATAACAACTGGTTCAAACCGTTCGCTTCGCTCACTGGGACGGGCTAAAGCCCGCCCCTTAACCAAACGTTATGAGGCTAGATGCTTGTGAGCAGGCGTAGAGAACTAAAGGGAATTGCCGCCGGGATATCCTCAAGCTTCTCGTCAAGATACAACGACATTGATGGCTACTGGGGACTAGGAGTTATTTATCTCTGCGCAGCAAAGGCAGGTCTAAGTAAATTTCAACTAGACCTAATCAGTGGCGAATCACTTCCATACTTCAAACACTCAAAAAAAGTAGCCGCTCCTTATCTTGAGTACTTGAAGGTACAGGCAGAGAAAAAAGGGTTTCACGCTTGGCAGATCTGTAAGGCAGTCATAGAAATTGAATTCAACACCATCCCATCCAAGCTAAACTTAATTTTCAAGCGAACGTGGGGCGAGGCTTTTCTCTGCACTGTTAGCATCACAGACGACTTAGGTAAATCTTGGAGCTATCAATATGAAGGGTGGTGTGGGAAACATGACCCCACAAAAGAGCACCGAAGCACTCGCAGGTACGCCTCATAACAAGTGGTTCAAATCGTTCGCTTCGCTCTCTGGGACGGGCTAAAGCCCGCCCCTTAACCAAACGTTATGCCGGATAGATAAAATGTGGCAGGAACTCGTTAAACAGCACAGTGGCGCAATAATCGTTCGAGAGGCCGCTTCTGAATCAGCAATCCAGCTTGCCGAAAGAACCCTTGCCGTCAAATTCCCAAGTGACCTGCAAGCTCTCCTACTGGAGTCCGACGGAATCGAAGGCGAGTATGGTCACGGCCTTGTCTGGCAGCTTGATCGCATCGTTGAAGAAAATCTAAGTTTTAGAGAAAGCGCCGAGTTCAAAGAGCTTTATATGCCATTTGATTGTCTCCTTTTCTTTGCCGACGCCGGAAACGGCGATCAATTCGCCTTTCCTATCCAAACGGGAGGCATACGCAGAGATGACATTTTTGTCTGGAATCATGAGGACGATAGCCGCACATGGGCTGCTCCATCTCTGTCCAAGTACCTGGAATGGTGGCTCAGTGGAAAGCTCAAGGTCTAGGCATAACAATTGGTTCAAACCGTTCGCTGCGCTCACTGGGACAGGCTAAAGCCCGCCCCTTAACCAAACGTTAGAGGCTACTCACGCACACTGAGGCCAACAACCATGAAATACGACGATCAGAAAATTTCAGAAGTTGTTTTAGCACTGCTTGGAGTGTTTGAGTTCGAGAACGGCAGGGTCTGGAAGAAAATTGAATTCGGCGTCATGGATGAGCTATTTGAAAAAGGCTATATCACTGACCCCAAAGGCAAAGCAGAGTCTGTTTACTTAACAGAAGAAGGTTTGCAACTAGCTAAAGAGCTTGCTAAAAAACACTTCTCAGCACAAGAGTAACCTCTAACAACTGGTTCAAACAGTTCGCTTCGCTCACTGGGACGGGCTAAAGCCCGCCCCTCAACCAAACGTTAGGTGTAAATCTGAATGAGACTGTCTCAAGCGCTACCTGGATTATTCAAAGAGATAGAGTTTGGGCTGAAAGAAATTGGAGAAAATGAATTAGCATCTTCATTAATAGATTTAGAAATCGTCGGAAGATGTACCTGCGACGATGATAGTTGCGGCACGTTCTATACGTTACAAAAATCAACATGGCAGGGCAAACCGTTAAAACAAGTGACTCCACAGGTCGATGGCTTGTTTGCAATTGATGTTTTTCAAGGCCAATTGGTATGTGTCGAAATTTTCAATCGCATTGATGTCACTAATAAAATCAACGTGCTATTTCCACTCAACACCTAACAAGTGGTTCAAATCGTTCGCTTCGCTCTCTGGGACGGGCTAAAGCCCGCCCCTTAACCAAACGTTATAGGGCAAACATGGATAACCTCGACAAGGTCCGAAAACTCATACCGCTGTGGTATGCCCACAGAAAGTGGGCCGAGAAGCTTCTTGTCCGTGTATTTGATTTGAAATCCGCTGAGGAAATACTAAAACCAGAGCACCGAGGAAATAATCCAATTCCTGGGACAAACTGGATGTATCGAACTCACGGAGTTGGCGTAGACATATATCGAACCGCAGATGTAGGCGGAATCGACTTCGATTTTAATAAAACAGATCCAGATGAGTGGCGTTTACAAGTATTCTTTGAAAAGCAATACAACGAAGGAAACCTGCCTTTCGCAGAGTATCGAGAGCTTTATGAAGATGAAGGGTTGCTCCAGTGCTTCATAAAAATGGCGCTTGAAGGGGGAACCCTATAACAAATGGTTCAAATCGCTCGCTTCGCTCACTGGGACGGGCTAAAGCCCGCCCCTTAACCAAACGTTAGGCATCCATAATCCATGTCCGAAGTCAACGCAATGCGCGCCGCTATTAATTCGCAAGACATTGATGCGTTGTGGCTCGCTTTAGCCAAGGTAAGCAAGCGTGAGGGAGCTCCATTTCTCGCAGAGGTATTGCTAGAGGCATGGCACGAATCGCACGAAGACATCGTTTTTGAATTGGGTCTTATCGGTGAGCCGAGCACAACCGGCGCAATTGCTAAGGCGGCGGTAACCACCTTCGAATACTTGATTGAATGGGACAATCTCCAAGCATTTCAGCGTAAATGCGCATATGCCTTGGCCCGAATTGGCAGCCTAGAGTCTCGTGCCGCCCTAGAGGCTCTTGCGAAGCACGCAGATCCGCACTTGAGCGAGTACGGTAAGGAAGGGCTAGAGCATTGGCCGCTGCCATACCGGGAGGGTGAATATGCCTAACAATTTCGTCGAGAGGGACGTCCGCAAGCTGCGCTTGCGGGTCCCCTTCGCCTTCGGCTCCGGCCGCCCCTCACGTCAAACGTTAGGTGCAGAACATGACATCGTCTCGCCTCAGAGTTACCGCCAGCATTAGTCAGCATAAGCTTCTGATCATTGAGCCATGGGCGCATGAAATAGTGCTCGAATTAGGAACCGAATACGACTTAATCGCGGACACTGCGGAACAACCTTGGTTTGAGGTGGAGACGCTTGAGGACTGCATAATGGTTTATGTGAATGGTGCTGGGGCTACATACAAACTATTACATAAAGATAAGATAATTTCCGAAAGTAACATCCGTACACCTTATATATAACTGGATACACCTAACTAGTGGTTCAAATCGTTCGCTGCGCTCACTGGGACGGGCTAAAGCCCGCCCCTTAACCAAACGTTAGGCTACCGCAGTCATGAAAATCGAACGTGCCAAAAAGGTACTGACCGAAAACACCAAAGTTCTTTATGGAATTTTCGGCGTCATTGAGTGCTCACCCTTCTTTCCTCCTTGTGGCTTTCTAAATGAATTTTTCAAAAAAGGTTCCGATCCTTGCGATCAAGACTCAAGAATGGGGAGCTGGGAACCATTTGAATTAAACGCACAAGAATATGAAGCCGTAGCATCCTGGTGGCTAAAAAATCATCCTAACTCTACTATCGACGCACTTGGAGTTAAAAATTGGGATGATTGGCAGATTAAAATCATCGAAGAAAATTACTAACAGCCTAACAAATGGTTCAAACCGTTCGCTGCGCTCACTGGGACGGGCTAAAGCCCGCCCCTTAACCAAACGTTAGAGCCACGGAAGGAGAAACAATAGGGGACAGACCACGATTAATATCCTGTAAATCGTGGTCTGCCCCCTATTTCCCTAACCACCACACACGGTCCGCAAAAGCGGAGCGGGATCGTTCGTTCTGGAGAAAGCCTTGCTGGCGAACGCTTAAAGATATCAATCGAATCCGTCTACGGTGTGACCTGCGTCCTTAATATTGGAGACATGCGCTATAATTTGAGGCGCGTCATCTGACAGATCAAAATCAAAAACAACCAGTTTGTTTATTTTTCTCACCTCATCAAAATCTACATTTTTAAGCAGGTGAGCAGTCCCCGCGGTCATAAACGTCAGAGCATCATTTGCCCGAGAAGCGACAATAAATCCCTCACTGATGGATTCAACCCACTCAAATGGGTACTTATAGTTAGGCTGAGCCCCTAACCCCCTAAGAGCAGTAAGACAATCGAGCATATCGTTAAAGGTAGGTTCATTCCTCTGATGCTTCTTCCGTTTAAACTTTACAAAATACAAATTAAAGTTAGCCACAAGCGCCTCCTAGATATTTCTCCAATAAACATATGCTTCTTTACGCCAAACAGCGGCAATTGAAATCACCATACAGATAAATAATCTACCGCGAGTTTAAACAATAGGGGACAGACCACGATTAATTTTCCGTAAATCATGGCCTGCTCCCTATTGTTCCTACGCTTTCTCGGCATCATCACTCCGTAGCCATATCCGATGACGCGTGCTTCCCAGTGCCGCGAGCATTGCTTAGCATGTACACAACATATATACGTTGTAGTTACGAATCGACCGATAGGTGACGACCATGGCCAAAGAAGCCGTTTTCAATCTGAAGCTTGAGCCCGAACTGCGCGAAGACTTCATGGCAGCCGCTCAAGCCGCACACCGGCCGGCCTCCCAGGTTATGCGCGACCTCATGCGCGACTTCATTCGCCAGCAGCAACAGGCCAAAGAGCATGATGAGTTCGTGCACCGCAAGGTCGCTGCTGCAAGGGCATCGGTAGAGGCTGGTCGTGGCCGCTCCAATGATGATGTAGAAGCTGAATTCGCCGCTCGCCGGACCAAGGCTCTGGGTCACTGATGCAGGTTATTTGGACACCTGAGGCCCTGCAGGACCGTCTGGATGTCTGGGAATACATCGCCACTGAGAACCCTCGCGCTGCAGTACATATGGACGAGCTATTCAGTGCTGCTGCCGCCAGCCTGGCTGACGTTCCCGACAAGGGCAGGCTGGGAACTGTGGCCGGTACTCGCGAGCTGATCCCCCACGAAAACTACCGCCTTGTCTATCAGGCTGAGCGTGACGCCGTCTGGATTCTCGCCCTGGTGCACGTCGCCAGGATGTGGCCGCCGGTCCAGAGCTAGCTGCAGTCTCTAGCCGCTTTCGACACTTCTTCGACACCTTGCATGCCGCAGAAAGCAAAAGCCCCCGAAGCTCTGGGAGCTTCAGGGGTTTTGGCTTGGATATGGCGGGAAGATAGGGACTTTCCGAAATCGGCCTAAAAACTCAATAAAATCAATGCATACAGGCACTTACAGAGCCGTTTGCTACAAATTTTTGCTACAAAACCACCAAAAAAACGACTAGCCTGTCACCCTAAAGAACATGTTCTTTATGGGTGAACAGAAATGGCCAGCGACAACCTAGTCTTACGCTCAGGGATTTGGCACGCCCGTCTAGCGATTCCAGAGGATGCTAGGCACGCCCTCAATCGGCGTGAGTTCACCGCTTCGCTCAAAACCGGCTCCAAAACCGAAGCCCAGCGCCTAAAACTCTCCTACTTGCAGCATTGGCAATCGTTGATTGTCCAAGCGCGTGGCACTTCAAAACTCGATCCAGAGGACGCCCGCATTCAGGCCAAGGAAATGGCCGAACGCGCCCGAGACTTCTTTGCCGATGTTGCACAGGCTTACATAACCAATGGCCCTATGAGCATCGAGAAGGCCGAAAATATGGCCGATTTTCTTACATTGGGACCAGAACATAGCGAAGAAGAATGGAGCCGGATTATTAGGCATTTTGAAGAGGGGAAAACTCTCGACCCATTCGAGTTCAATCGTGATCTTCAATCGCTTGTTAACAGCAATATGGAGCGACAGGCCGACGCTCTACCCTTGAAGCCAGTAGACCGGGAAGATATCCGCCAGATACTCAAAGACCCGAGCCACTACCAAGCCAAATCGCCCATTACCACCACCAGAATCAAGGCTTTTAAGACCTTTCAAGAAGACGTTAAAGGCATTGTTCAAAAGACCGTAGACACCCAGGTCGCCAAACTCGAAAACCTCAAAAAATGGCTTGAATCGAACCGCCGCGACCTTACCCACGAAAGCATTACGGCCTACATGGATACGCTCAGCGTCAGCGAGAAAACCAAAAAACAGTTTTTGTTCGCCGGTTCCAGTTTTTGGAAATGGGCACTCCGATACGATGAGAACTTCAAGAAACTACACCGCGACCAGCAATCCCCTTTCCAGAACCACGATTTCCCCACAAACCGCAGCAAGAAAGCCTCGACCTCGACAGAGCGCAAGGCATTCAGCACAGAAGACGTGGCAAGGCTATACAACACTGCCAAAGGGCTAAAAAACCGCGAAACCCTTGCCGACCTCATTCTATTGGGTGCCTACACAGGGGCACGGATTGAGGAACTATGCCGAATCAAAACAACCGACATAGTTATGGAGGAAGGTATTAAGTGCATCCATATTTCGGATGGTAAAACAAAGTCCAGCGAAAGACACATTCCAATCCACCCAGCCCTAAAAAATGTTTTAGAGCGTTTGGTCGAAAACTCAGAAGACGGCTACCTAATAAAATCTACATCAGGAAATAAATACGGAAACCGTTCGGATGCTCTTAGCAAGCAATTTGGCCGTTTAAAAACAGACCTTGGCTATAACAATCAATTTGTTTTCCATAGTTTCCGCAAGACAGTAATCACCCAATTGCAACGTGCAGATATACCCGGAATCCTCATCGCTTCCATTGTTGGACACGAAACCGGAACCATTACTTTCGACGTATACAGTTCAGGCCCTAGCCCAAAGCAAAAACTCAAAGCAATTTCAACACTCAACTACTCAATAAAAATCTAAAATCTCAGGGCGTTACACATTAAAAACGCCCTAAAACCACCGGAACCGCTTTAAAGCCCTTCCTTTTCGAAGCCTCACATGTGCGCGCGCCATAGCAAGCTATATATAAGACCTCTTACATAAGCCCACTTAATCGCGCACATATACAACCCGGCTTCCACATTTCAAAACAGCATCCAAACTTGAATAAATTAACTTCCATGGTAATTTATATATATGGGGCATAAAAAGCGGAACGGTTTTAGACCTTTATCAACCCTTTGGTTAGTCCTTCACACTTTTACTGCGTAAAAGGTGCGAAGGACTAACCGGGCCAAGGGTTCCCCTTTGGATTCCCAAGATCAAAAACAGAGCAAAAAGCAGACCCAACTCGCTGACAATTAAAGGAGCAAAATCACAACTACTGAGGGATACATGAGCAATGAAATCAAGAGCACAACAATGCTGTATAAGAGACTTAATTTCTCAGTCTCAAAACTCAAGCAACTGGTAAAATCTTTAAAGCATTCTTTGCGAATCGAAAGCAAAGAGGAAAAGAAAATTCAATGGGATGAGGATTTATCCCATAAGAATATATTCTTAATAAATGGCGAGCGTGTTGCTATGACGCAACAATCCGCCCTAGCATTCCTAAACTCAAAAATAAAGCCACTGCAACAAGTCACCCGCAGCAAAGAGCAGCGCCACGAAGATATCGAGTTCAAAAGTAAATATAAGTACAAGATAAAGAAGATTATCAAGGACGAAACTGGCAACCCTATTGCCACTTACCTTGAAGATCTACTTGAACAAAAAGAGTTCATAGATAGCACCATCGTCCAATCTGACTTTGAACGTTTTGAGGTCAGCAGGAAGGCGCAGAAACTACAAAGCGTTCAAAACTACATAGACTTACACAACAACATTGTTCAGTCTGAAAAGCCCTTGGATGGTCGCAAGACAGTCATACAAGAGGCATTCTTTAAGTTCCCAATGCACAACCAAATAGACCTCCCGCCAGAGTTCTACATTACGGCAATACAAGAGTTCTACGCCCAGCACTTCCCTGACTATAACGTCATTATGACCGTTTATCATGGCGACGAACTAGAAGGCAAAGGCAAGAAGAAAATAGGCGACCACCCACACATATTCATTGACTGCAAAAACAAGAGAACAGGCGAATACGACCTTACAGAGCAGCAGGCAATGCTTGCTAACAAGGTCATAGAGACGGTTGATTTTTTCAAAGACTACGATCCAGTTAATACTCAAAAACAGACCTACCAAGAAAGCCAAATCACAGGCGAAGCCTTACAGGAATTATTCTACCAACACATAAACCAGAAATTTATCATGGAGAATATTCCGATCCTCGCAAGCAAATTAGAAGCAACAGAGGAAAATCTTGAATTAAGGAAGAAAATAAGACTTGAAAGTAAAAAGCCAAAAGAGGAACGTGCATTCAACCTATACACACTTAGAGAGGAACAACTAGAAGAAATTGAGAAGAAACTTGAAGGTACTGAAAAGGAAATAAAGAAAACCGTAGAGAATAAAATCCAACTAGACGCCGTAATCACGACCAAACAAGAGCAGATAGTTAAAGAAGAAGTAAAACTAGAGCGCGCAGAAAAAAACACAAGCAAAAGGTTAGCATCGCTTTCTAATGAGATATCCGTAAAGAAGAAAAGCCTTGAAGAACTTGCAGCGCAAGAAGAATCGACCAAGATAGAAATCAATGCATTAACTCAGAAGAAGATCGATCTAAAAAGAACCCTTGAAACTGAAATGGAGAAATACAACAAGACGGTTAAACGCTTGAATGAAAAAATCATTCAAGACCAGAAGAAGAAAAGCGAGATAGAGAACGCAATCAAGGTATTGAATGAGCACTTACAACCCCTCATCCATAATTTTGATGTAAAGGTTGATAAGGTGCTAAATGCTAAGCGCTTGGACAATCCAACCAATTCAATCTACAACGAAATAAAAGAAAATATGCTCCAAACGTCCCGCTATCTTGGGAAGGAAAAGAGAGCAGACTATTTATTCAACGCTCAAGAAAAGCTCAAAGAGGCTGGGCTAGATAATACAAAAGTCGAGTTCAACATTTTGGACAGGGCTAAACTATGGGCGTCCGATACATTCACAGACAAGCAAACCATTGAGTTTGATCAAGAAGAAAAACAAGAAGCAGCGAAGGCAAGAGCCAGAAGAATGCTAAAACCTAAACCGCCAAGCCCATTTAATAATCCTAATGACCCATACTAATAACCGCCTTTGAGCGGTTTTTTTATTGTCAGCCTATTGCAATTAATTTTTTGTATGATTTCATAATAAGAATAACAATAACTTATTACCTTATCTTATTATTATTATTATTATTATTATTTCAATTTAAAGGAGAAAAATATGAACAACACAACAGAAAACAACCAAGCAGTAGAAAAAATCCACAGAGTAGCAACAGAACTATATAACGCTAATGGTCAAAAATCATACCCTACAGTTTCCCAAGTCAGAGCAGCAGCAAAGACTGATATGAATACAACCAGCGAAGCGATGAAGCAATGGAGAAACCAACAAGAGCAACAGGTTCAGACAGCGCAGATAGACATTCCAGATGCTGTTCAAAAGGCTGTAAACGAAACGACAGCCAAGATATGGAGCCTTGCACAGCACACAGCAAACGACGCACTACACACCGCACAGAAGGCGTGGGAGAAGGACAAAGCGGAATCGGAGCAACTAACCAAAGAAATAGCAGAAGAATATGATAAGCAATCCATTATTCTTGAAAAAACAACAGAGGAAAAAAACCAATTGTGTATTGAGCTTCAGAATTTAAAATCAGAATATAGCGAAGCGCTAACAAAACTAGCAGGGCAACAGGCAAGGCTGGAAGCCGTAGAGCAGCATAATAAAGAGCTGCTTGGACTTTTTAAATACTCAGACAAAAAAACCGCCCACTAATGGGCGTTATTTTTCATCTCGGTGATCCTCAAAAGCAAATGCGCTTGGCCCGGATACCGCTAAAAGGGGCGAGTGCGATCTAATATCTATTTGCGAAAGAAGGCCATACATCAAATCATTTGTATGATATTTGTTCATATAGTACATAACAAACATATCAAGCGAGCCCAGCCTTGATTTTAAGTCCACCTTTGACTTGACTAAATCGCTCTTCATGATCCGCTCATAAAATGCGAATTTTTTTAATGCCGATATAAAACTTCCACTTTTAATATACTCCCTTGCCTGCGCAATAACTTTATCCAGTTCCACCTGGTCAAGGTTCTTTTCATTCTTCAAAATTGAAACAAGGTCTAATTTTTCTAAGGCACGAACAAGACAATTGTAATACATATCTTGCCACTGCAATCGTATAATGGCCCTCTGAATATCTTCATTCATTGACCTATACAATTCATCAAATCCAACGGCAATATTCGACAATAACCCCAATGAATGATCCAAATTCTCCAAGCAGGAATCATTTCCTGTTTTTATCTGAGAGGCGACACTAATCATCTTTTCAATTTGTGCTTTTGCTTCTGCTGCTACGATCTGCTGACGCTGTTGACGAATACTTTTACGATACTGCATTAAAGCAAGAACAAACGCCGATGCTGTTGCAATCGCAGCTAATCCGTTAAATACATCCAAAGCAGTAATATCACCATCTCCACCAGAAACGCCGTATATTACACAAGCGCCATATGTAAGATACGAGGATAAAATTACAATAAAAACTGTGTAGCCAATAAAATCAAGATAATTTGTTTTACTCTTCAAAACTGGCTTTTGAAAAATCATTCTTACCATTCCTTTGTCTGGGCTTTCAATAAGATACCTAGAGTCATTCTGACAGGCAACAAAAAACCCGCTGAATTGCGGGCTATGTGTTAGTTATCTTCAATACCGTATTCAAAAATCACAGTAGTAGATTCGCCTGAACCTGTGTTGCACGCCTTAGATATTTCTGAGGTTGTCATGTCGCTATATACAACATCTAAACTTCCAACAGCCGCTAAATCCCACCCAACTTTTCTTTGATTTCTGACTAAATCCACACAGACACCATCCTTAGGAACTTTCTTATACTCCAATGTAAACCCATTACTACTTGACGCCCCCTTTACTACGACAGCTCCACCCCAAGCATTATAAACCTTATCTCCTGCTATTTTCATTTTCTTTGGGAAAATACCAGATTGAACAGCCAATTCATTTTCTAAATCATCGGTGGTTTCATCGCTAAACAAGTCAGAAACCTGAGCATAAATAAACGAAATATTTTCCGATTCATTCTTGACATTCAATCTATCTTTTACAGTCCCATAAAGCGTTAATGCAATCGCTACTATCCCAAGCAATATACCCACCACAACCAATGATTCTATCAATGTTAATCCGCGACGCTTCCCCGTTTTGCTTAAATTCATAAATCCCTTTAATTATTGTTAACTTAATATCAATATACCCCAAGAAATACAAATTGGAAGTGCAAACAAAAAAAGACCGGCCTAAGCCAGTCTTTTCTAACAACTAACGCAATCGAGGAACCACGTTAATTACAATTTATCACCCGATAAATATAAGTCAATAGAACATTGACAATTTAATTATGTATGGCAACTTGAATATAACAGAAAAAGAAAACCGCCTCTGGAAAAGGCGGTAACTAAAACAATAAAACTAAAACAAACACTCTACACAACCATTTAATCATCAAGAACTTTATTGTCAAGTAACTTCCATAAGTTTTTCTTTTTCTGAACATAAACCAGAAGAGGATAACAATGGAATGCTTAAACTTATTTAACGAGAAACTACCAACAAGACCTTATCATGCTGACGACTTAACCAACGGATTGAGGATCAACAAAAAGGAGAAGGCAGCACTCGCCCGACACATTCAACCAAACGGCCCAACCCACAAGTTATGGCTTGTCTATGACGTAGACCGTCGAGACGCTGGCCTACACTGGGAAGCAGTAGGCGCACCAGCCCCAAACCTAATCGCTCGAAATCCGGCCAATGGGCACGCTCATTTGCTCTATGGGCTACATACACCTATCCGAACCGCAATCGACGGTAAAACAGCCCCTTTACGCTACGCTGGGGCTATCGACAACGCTATGCGTGATCTTCTGGATGCTGACATTGGTTATTCAGGGCTTATCTGCAAGAACCCACTAAACCCACACTGGATCGTCAAGCAGTGGGAGCAAGAGCTTTACACCCTAGACGGCCTAGCCGATTACCTAGACCTATCTGCCTACCAGAACAAGCGCAAGCCGCTACCAGACTACGGCCTAGGCAGGAACTGCACCCTATTCGAGAAACTAAGAACCTGGGCCTACAAGGCCATACGTCAGGGCTGGCCAGTCTATGACCAATGGCTAAACGCTTGCTTGGACAGGGCTACAGGGTACAACAGCCAATTCTCTACCCCATTGGATACCGCAGAGGTCAAACATACGGCCAAGAGCGTTGCCAAATGGACTTTTAGAAACTTCAATCGTGGAACCTTTGAAAACTACATCGCCAAAACTCATACACCTGAGATTCAAGCGATTAGAGGCAAGAAAGGTGGAGCCGCAAAGGGCAAGGATAAGAGAGAGCAAGGCATTATATTGCTTGAATCTGGCGCTAGCATTCAAGAAGTAATGCAGCAGTTAAAAGTAAGCCGTAGAACCGTGTTTTACTGGAGGGAACAGGCATAGCATTATAATCAGTGCAAATAGCCTATATCAGATAATAGCGCCGAGGCAGGCCGCTGGGTCCATATATTTAACTTCGTTTCCCAGAACCATAACTACCCGGCAAACGTGCCCAGGAATCTAACATGTCAATTTTTTTGGGTGACTTTTTATCTTTGGCTAATTTGCTGGTATTTGCATTGCTTGGCTTCTTAACTTCTAGTTTAAATCCGTTAGAAGCGAATTTCTCCAAGTTTACTTTTAGGCTCGCCTTTTCATTTGGTCCGACTTCAGACCTTACCATTCTAATGGTGCCTTCTTTGATCGAACACTTCACGCCGGCTCTTTCAGAAATAAATCCAACAATAAAAATCTGGTAATTTCTTTCGGCGAATAAACTCGCAATATCTACCAAATACCCCGTATTCTTATGTTTGAAATAATGATCTAGCGCAAAATTTAATGCATCTTCAAAAATCGATGAAAAAATCAATTTTTTATTGTCTACTAATGGCCTAATTCGACTCTTATTTAATGCCTTTATTTGATCGAATGATTCCTTCACTTAGATATTTTCTCCAATTGCAAACGCAAGATTCGGCTTGATTTGTACAGCAACGCCCCACCTCTCAGTGTAAGCCTTATCCCGCTGGCACCCAAAGCCACGGATGGAAACCCTCCGCACCTTCGGGCACCTCTCCCTCGCCAACGGACACAAGGACGCACCACGGCCCCATAGGGAGCGTGGAAAGCAAAACAGCAGGGCAAACCAAGGGGAGGCCTAGAAACGGCTAGAAAAGGCTAAGGGGGCAAATCGCAGGCAAAGAAAAACGGCGATCCGTAGGTGAGGCTTGCGCTACAAAAAACGCTACAAACCTTTGCTACAAATCGCCGTTTCGGCGGCCTCATAAACCGTTGATTTATAAGGCTTTTTTCGATATGGCGGGAAGATAGGGATTTGAACCCTAGGTGCCATTGCTGACACAACGGATTTCGAATCCGTCCCGTTCGACCACTCCGGCATCTTCCCAAGCGGCGCGAATCATAACAGCTGAATGCGCTTTGGCGAAGCTTATTTTGAAAAATTTTCGTGTTCTATCAGGCGCTTGTGAAAAAGCCGGGGGCTGCCCGGCCTTCTCTCGCAAGGCTCAAGCGGTCAGACGAGTCAGCGCTTCGCGGTACTTGTCAGCGGTTTTCTGCGCGACGTCTGCCGGTATGGCTGGGGCCGGGGCTTGCTTGTTCCAGCCGGTGGATTCCAGCCAGTCGCGCACGAACTGCTTGTCGAAGCTCGGCGGGTTGCTGCCTTCGGCGTAGCTGTCGGCCGGCCAGAAGCGGCTGGAGTCGGGGGTCAGCACTTCGTCCATCAGGGTCAAGGTGCCGTCTTCGTCCAGGCCGAATTCGAACTTGGTGTCGGCGATGATGATGCCGCGGGTAGCGGCGTACTCGACAGCCGTGGTGTACAGCTTGATCGCGGTGTCACGCACTTGGGCAGCCAGTTCGGCGCCGATGATGGCTTCGCACTGCGCGAAGCTGATGTTCTCGTCATGATCGCCCACGGCGGCCTTGGTCGAGGGGGTGAAGATCGGCTGCGGCAGCTTGGCCGCTTCCTTCAGGCCTGCCGGCAGGGCGATGCCGCAGACGGTGCCGCTCTTCTGGTATTCCTTCCAGCCGGAGCCGACGATGTAGCCACGCACGATAGCCTCCACGGCGACCGGCTTGAGGCGCTTGGCGACGACGGCGCGGCCTTCGACCAGTGGCAGCTCGGCAGCCGATACGACGTCTTCGACCTTGTCACCGGTGAAGTGGTTGGGCACCACGCCTGCCAGCTTGTCGAACCAGAAGTTGGAGATGGCGGTGAGGATCTTGCCCTTCTCCGGAATCGGTTGCTCGAGGATGACGTCGAATGCCGACAGACGATCGGTGGCCACCATCAGCATGCGCTTGTCGTCGATTTCGTAGAGGTCGCGGACCTTGCCCGAGTAGATCTTCTTCAGGCTCAGGGTGGTGGGTGTGCTCATGTCGGCATTTCCGTTTCTGGCAAACAAAACAGGCGAAACCTTTGCGGGTTTCGCCCATCGATTAACGGCTGGAGCGCGCTGCAGGCCGTTTTTCAACGGCCTGCCGGCGCCGGTCAGCCGAGATTATCCTGGATCAGGCTCAGCACGCGGCGCGACACGTCGGCCGGGGCAATGGTGTTGAGGTCTTTTTCCACGGTGACCTGTACGCCATCGCCAACCGGGGTCAGGCGTACCTGATAGCGCTCGGCGCGGGCTTCGATCTCTTCCTTGCTCGGCGCGCTGCCGAACAGGCGACCGAAGAAGCCTGGCTTCTCCTCGTTGACCTGAGCGCCTTCGGCCATGTTGATGTAGTACAGGCCAAGGCTGCGGTTGAGGTCGTCGACGCGTACGTTACCGAGCTCCAGCGAACGGCCGACGCCGGACCAGGCGCGATCGAAGTCGGCGCCGAGGTTGAGCACCGGGTTGCCGTTGCCGTCTTCGCTCAGGCTGACGCGGCTAGGCGCATCGTAGTCGCGCGCGGCGAGCAGCGACACCGAACCGCCCTGCTCCACACCACGGGCCATGCTGACCAGCATTTCGTCGAGCAGTGCAGCTTCGAGGCTGGCGTTGCCGCTACGGGCAGCGAAATCGACATCGGCGGTGCTGCCGGCAGGACGCTCGGCGCTGGTGACGAAGACTTCACTGGTGTTGCGCTGCACGCCCGGCTCGATGCGCACGCGCACGCGGGTTTCGGCGTCCGGCGCAACGCCGGAAACGCGGCTGCTCAGACGGCGCGCCATGCTCGTGGAGAGCTCATCGAAACGCTGCCAGGAGGTAATGAATTCGCCGGTTTGCGGACGCTCGCTGGCGATGCGGAAACCGTTGTCTTCGAAGAACTGACGCGCCAGCGGCCAGACTTCGGCCGGCACACGCTGGGCCACGACCCAACGCGAATCGCCACTGCGCTGCAGACTGAACTCGCGCTCGTCGGCACGCACTTGCAGGCCTTGTGGGCGCGGTACGTCGAACTTGCCGGAGGTTTCGGTGGTGCTGGCAACCTGGGCAGGCACCGGCAGCAGCGGGTCGAGGCGCTTGGCCTGGACGTCGGTCGGCAATTGCATCGGTGCAGTCTGACGCGCCTCCAGGTAGTCGCTGCCGCGATCACGGAAGTAGCCATTGTCACCCCAGAGCCAGCCACAACCGCTGGTGCTGGAGACGATCAGAGCAAGGGCGGAAAATCCGGCCAGTCGCTTCATGCGTAGAATCCTTGAGTTAAGCCAATACACCGCACTGGCGCATGGCCTGGCGCAGCGGTTCGTGACAGCGCGGGCTGAGCCAGGTCAGTGGCAGACGAATACCGTCGCCCATCAGGCCCATTTCGTGCAGCGCCCATTTCACCGGAATAGGGTTGGATTCGAGGAACAGTGCCTTGTGCAGCGGCATTAGACGGTCGTTGATGGCGCGGGCGATGGCCGCCTCGCCACGCATGGCAGCAGCGCACAGGTCGCTCATGGCACGCGGCGCAACGTTGGCAGTAACGGAGATGTTGCCCTTGCCGCCCAACAGCATCAGCTCGACGGCGGTGGCGTCGTCACCGGAGTAGACGAGGAAATCCTTGCTGACGCGATCCAGTACGTCCTGGGCGCGCTGCAGGTCGCCGGTGGCTTCCTTGATGCCGATGATGTTGTCGATCTTCGACAGGCGCTCGACGGTCTCCGGCAGCATGTCGCACACGGTACGGCCCGGCACGTTGTAGAGAATCTGCGGGATGGCCACGGCTTCGGCGATGTGACGGAAATGCAGGTACAGGCCTTCCTGGGTCGGCTTGTTGTAGTACGGGGTGACCAGCAGGGCGGCGTCGGCGCCGACTTCCTGGGCGGCACGGGTCAGTTCGACCGACTCACGGGTGGAGTTGCCACCGGTGCCGGCAATCACCGGGATACGGCCGGCAACCTGCTTGACCACGCGCTTGATCACTTCGATGTGCTCGGGCACTTCCAGCGTGGCGGACTCACCGGTGGTGCCGACCGCGACGATGGCATTGGTGCCCTCTTGCAGGTGGAAATCCACCAATTTGCTCAGGGCCTCCCAATCCAGACCACCCTGCGCATCCATGGGCGTGACCAGTGCCACCATACTGCCCGCAATCATGCAACCGCTCCTGCCGGAAAAATTGAGCCGTAATGGTACTGGTGCCACCAATCTGGCACAAGCAACGGACAAGGGCTTATCCGGTCGTTTGAACACTACCTGCGTTTTTCCACGGCCTGCATCGGCGCTGGCCGTCGTCCGATGCACAAGGCTTCGCCATTCCCCTCGGCGGTGCTTTTCGCTAACCTGCTGTCTTTGGTCCGCGGCTTCTCGTGCGCGGACCGTTCATCGCTTTAGGAAGGCTGCATGTCCACCCCCCTCGTTCGCGAACAATTCCTCGTCATCAGCGCGCTCGGCCGCGACGCCATGGCCCTGACCAACCTGCTCAGCCGCACCAGCCATGAGAACCGTTGCGCGGTGATCAGCACTCGCCTGAGCCGTCACGGTGAATTCAGCGCCCTGGTGTTGCAGGTGTCCGGCAGCTGGGATGCGCTGGCGCGTCTGGAGTCGAGCCTGCCGCTGCTGGCCAAGAAGCATGACTTCACTGTGGACCTGGCGCGCAGTGCCGCCGCCGAGGTGCGCCCGCAGGCGCTGCCTTATGTGGCCTACGTCAGCGCCGTGTATCGCCCGGACATTCTCAACGAGCTGTGCCAGTTCTTCATCGACCACCGCGTCGAGCTGGAAGCCCTGACCTGCGACACCTACCAGGCACCGCAGACCGGCGGCACCATGCTCAACGCCACCCTGACCGTGACGCTGCCGGCCGGCACGCAGATCAGTTGGCTGCGCGATCAGTTCCTCGATTTTGCCGATGCGCTGAATCTTGATGCGCTGATCGAACCCTGGCGCCCACAGAATCCCTGATAGCCGCATGCAAGGAGTTTCCATGCCCGTTGAACTCGACAAAGCCGTTGCCGACTTCCAGGCCGAGGCCACCAGTGGCCAGCAGGTAAAGCTGTCCGACCTCAAGGGCCAGCAGGTCGTGCTGTATTTCTACCCGAAGGACGCGACCCCGGGCTGTACCACCGAGGGTATGGACTTCAGCGCTCGCTTCGAGCAGTTCAAGGCCGCCAACACCCTGATCTTCGGCGTGTCGATGGACAGCCTGAAAAAGCACGAAAGCTTCAAGTGCAAGCAGGCGTTCCCCTTCGAGCTGATCAGCGACGAAGAGCACAAGCTGTGCGACCTGTTCGGCGTCTATCAAATGAAGAAGAACTACGGCAAGGAATACATGGGTATCGTGCGCAGCACCTTCCTGATCGACAAGGACGGCGTGTTGCGTGAAGAGTGGCGCAACCTCAAGGTCACCGGCCATGTCGACAAGGTGCTGGCAGCCGCCGAAGCGCTGCATAAGGGCTAAACGGTAGGGTGACGTGGTTTTTGGTGCGCACAGCGCACCCTACGGCATCGCTGCCAACGCCTCGACGAGTGACACCCCTGAAAAAGGCCGCGTTTGCGGCCTTTTTCATTGGGCTGGATAGCCGTCATTTCACGCATTTCGCGGTCCAGATCGCTCCAGCAGCCCAGGTCAGGCTTACGCAGACACCGGCTCGGTACGCGGCCAGGCGTTGATCACCGCCTTGAACAGGGTCGCCAGCGGAATGGCGAAGAACACGCCCCAGAAGCCCCACAGCCCGCCGAACAACAGCACCGCGCAGATGATCGCCACCGGGTGCAGGTTGACCGCCTCGGAGAACAGCAGCGGCACCAGCACGTTGCCATCAAGCGCCTGGATGATGCCGTAGATCACCATCAGATAAAGGAACTGATCACTCCAGCCCCACTGGAACAGACCGATCAGCGCCACCGGCACGGTCACCACCACCGCGCCGATATAAGGCACCACCACCGACAGGCCGACCAGCAAAGCCAGCAGCGCGGCATAGTTGAGGCCGAGGAAGGCGAAGGCGATGTAGGTGACCACCCCGCAGATGATGATCTCGATGAACTTGCCACGGATGTAGTTGGCGATCTGCTGATTCATCTCCTGCGCGACCTGCGTGATCAACGCGCGCTCTCGCGGCAGATAACCGCGAAACCACTGGCCGATCTGCTCGCGGTCCTTGAGGAAGAAGAACACCAGGATCGGCACCAGCACCAGGTAGATCATCACGCTGACCAGCATCGGCAGGCTGGACAGGGAGAATGACAACGCCCACTGGCCGAACTTGCCAGCTTCGCCGCGCATGCTGTCGATCAGCTGCACGACCTGCGCGTCGGTGATCAGGTTCGGGTAGCGCTCCGGCAGCAGCAGGAATACCGACTGCCATTCGGCGGCCATACGCGGCAGTTCATTGAACAGCGTGCTCAACTGCTGCCAGAGCAACGGCATCAGCACCAACAGAAACACCGTCAGGCCGCCCATGAACAGGGTGAACACCAGCCAGACCGCCAGCACCTGCGGCACTTTCAAGCGCTCCAGGCCGTTGACCAGCCCCTGCATGAGAAAGGCCAGCACCAGGCCGGTCAGCACCGGCGCGAGCATGCCGCCGAGCGTCAGCACCAGCGCAAAGCCCAGCACCAGCAGCACCGCCAGCACCACGGCCTGCTCATCGGAGAAGTAGCGATGCAGCCAACTACGCAAAACCTTGACCATCAGAATTCCTTAACGCAGAGAAATGCCGGTTCTTTCACTACGCCCGCCATATGAAAAATGGCGCACGCCGCACATGAATGACCACCGGGATATGTTTCAAGCTACAACAGCTGCTCAGGCCTTACGCAACCAGTAACGATAAATACCTGCCTCGACCTCTTCATGCAGCAGCGCATGGCCGGCCAGGCTGGCGAAGGCACGAAAGTCGCGCTGCGAGCCGGCGTCAGTAGCGCTGACCTTGAGCACGGCCCCACTGGCCAGGCGGTTGAGCTCGAGCTTGGCCTTGAGCAACGGCAGCGGGCAGTTCAGCCCGCAGGCATCGAGCTCGGCATCGAAAGCCGGTACGTCTGTCATCATCTACTCCTGATAGGTCGGCTAGGATACCCAAGCCGCCACAACCCTGGCCAGCGCGGTAGCTGGCCGGCTACAGTAACGCCTTTGCCTCCCGAGAGCCTTGAGTGCATGACTTTTCTGCGCCCCACCCTGCTGACGCTGGCCTGCCTGTTCGCCGCCCACACGGGTGCCAGTGATCTGCCGTCGCTAGGCGACGCCAGCTCCTCGATCGTCTCGCCACAGCAAGAACATCAGCTCGGCCGTGCCTGGCTCGGCCTGTTGCGTGGCCAGGTCTCGCAACTGGACGACCCGCAACTTAAGGATTTCGTCGAATCCAGCGTCTATCGCCTGTCGGAAACCAGCCAGTTGCAGGACCGCCGCCTGGAGTTCGTGTTGCTCAACAGCCCGCAGCTCAACGCCTTCGCCGCCCCCGGCGGGATCGTCGGGGTCAACGGCGGTCTGTTCCTCTACGCCCAGACCGAAGCCGAGTACGCCTCGGTCATGGCGCACGAACTGGCGCACTTGTCGCAGCGTCACTTCGCTCGCGGTGTCGAGGCGCAACAACGCATGCAGCTGCCGCTGATGGCCGCCATGCTCGCCGGTATCGTCGCCGCTGCAGCAGGTGCCGGCGACGCCGGTATCGCCACCATCATGTCGACCCAGGCCGCTGCCATTCAGGAACAACGGCGTTTCTCCCGGCAGAACGAACAGGAGGCCGACCGCATCGGCCTGGTCAACCTGGAAAAGGCCGGTTACGACCCACGCGCCATGCCGCTGATGTTCGAACGGCTGATGCGTCAGTACCGTTACGACGCCAAGCCGCCGGAATTCCTGCTGACTCACCCGGTGTCGGAGTCGCGTATCGCCGACACCCGCAACCGCGCCGAGCAGTTTCCGGCCAAGGGTCGCCAAGACAGCCTGCGTTACCAGTTGATGCGCGCCCGCGTGCAGCTGACCTACGAAGAGACGCCTGGCGTCGCAGCCAAGCGCTTTCGCGCCATGCTCGACGAGAACCCCGGCCTCGATGCCGCACGCTACGGCCTGGTACTGGCGCAGATGAAAACCGGTCAGCTCGCCGAAGCCGGTGAAACCCTGGCGCCGCTGCTGAGCAAGACCCCGGACGACATCACCTACAACCTGGCGCAGATCGAGCTGGATATGGCGGCCAATCGCCTGGACGCGGCCGAGCGTCGGCAGGAGCGCATGTTCGCCCTCTACCCGAGCAACTACCCGTTGCAGCAGGCCCGCGTCGACCTGCTACTCAAGCAGCAACGCATCGCGGACGCCGAGCGTGCCCTGGACAATCTGCTCAAGACTCGCGCCAAGGACCCGGACGTCTGGTATCAGGTCGCCGAAGTGCGTGGCCTGAGCGGCAACACCATCGGCCTGCACCAGGCACGCGCGGAGTTCTTCGCCCTGGTCGGCGACTACAACCAGGCCATCGAACAGCTGGACTTCGCCAAGCGCCGCGCCAGCAACAACTTCCAGCTGGCCTCGCGCATCGATGCCCGTCAGCGCGAACTCTCCGAGGAGAAGCGCCTGGTCGAGCAGATGCTGCGCTGATCCGGAGCATGGCGGTGCGCACGGCGCACCCTACCCGCCGCCCATGAAGCACCCTAGGGTGCGCTGCGCGCACCGACAGCAGCGTGGTAGCCCGGATGCAATCCGGGACCCCGGCGGCAAATTACCCGGATTGCATCCGGGCTACGCAAGCCTGTGAATACCGCGCCACAAAAAGAAGCCCCGCACTTGGCGGGGCTCTTTTATTTCAGCGCACGGCTCAGGCGCTTTGCGCCAGGTCCATCAGCTCGCGGTTGGCCACCGCGTACATGGCGTAGTCGGTGCCGGTCGCCGAACGCAGCTCGGCCAGCATCGCCTTCCAGCGGTCGACCAGGCGTTGATGCTGGTCGAGCCACAGCGCCACGCGCGCCTCGATTTCCTGCGGACCATCGGCCATCTGCAGTACCGACACGGTAATCGCCCGCTGCTGCCAGTCCAGATCATCACGGAAGGCTTCGCGGGCCAGCGACTGCCAGTTGTTCTCCACCGGCAGATTGGTGATCTGCTGCAAGTACCAGGACAGCTCCAGCGCACCACCGACGGCGAAGTAGGCAGTGGCCACTTCGCTGGTGTCCTTGCCGGTCACGTCCGCCGCTTCGATGATCGGCAGCAGCGTGTACAGGTGGCTGGTGCCAGCGACGACGCGCGCCAGCTCTTCCGGTGTACCGGCTTCGACGAAGCTCTGGTAGCGCGCCAGCCACTGCTCGCGGGCCGGGCCTTCGAGCAGTTCGTCCAGGCGACCGACCAGTGCTTCGATGCGCGGTGCGAAATGCGCCACGTCGCGCGCAGCGTCCAGCTCGTTACGGCGGCTGCGCAGGAACCAGCGCGTGGCGCGGCGGCCCAAACGCATCAGCTCGTCCATCAACTGCAGTTGCAGATCGGCCGATACCTTGTAGTCCAGCGCCTCGATCTGCGACCACCAGTGCGGCAAGCGGAACAGATCACGCACGATGACATAGGCGCCAGCGACGTTGGCCGCGCTCATGCCGGTGGACTCCTTCAGGCGCTGCACGAAGGTGATGCCCATGTGGTTGACCAGGTCGTTGGCGATCTGCGTGCTGACGATCTCGCGCTTGAGGCGGTGGCGGCGCATGGCATCGCCGAACTTCTCGGTGAGGATCGCCGGGAAGGCGGTCTCCATCTCACGGGCCAGGTACTCGTCGTCCGGCACCAGGGACTTGAGCAGCGACTCCTTGAGGTCGATCTTGCTGTAGGAGATCAGCACCGACAGCTCCGGCCGGGTCAGGCCCTGGCCGTTGGTGGCGCGCTCGTTGAGCTCCTCGTCCGAAGGCAGGAACTCCAGGGCGCGGTCCAGCTTGCCGGCGCTCTCCAGCGCATTCATCAGGCGCTTGTACTCGCCGACGTGCTCACGGGCGCGGCGCTCGGCCAGCGACAGCGCCTGGGTCTGCTTGTAGTTGTTGCCCAGTACCAGTTCGGACACATCATCGGTCATCTCGGCCAGCAGCTTGTTACGCTGCTTCTCGGTCATGTCGCCGCCCGAGACGATCTCACCCAGCAGAATCTTGATGTTCACTTCGTGGTCGGAGCAGTCCACACCACCGGCGTTGTCGATGAAGTCGGTGTTGCTGGCGCCGCCATGCAGGCCGAATTCGACGCGACCGAGCTGGGTCATGCCCAGGTTGCCGCCCTCACCCACCACCTTGGCGCGCAGTTCGCGACCGTCCACGCGCAGGGCGTCGTTGGCCTTGTCGCCGACGTCGCCGTGGCTCTCCTTGCTGGACTTGACGTAGGTGCCGATGCCGCCGTTCCACAGCAGGTCGACCGGTGCCTTGAGCAGGGCATTGAGCAGCTCGGTGGGCGCCAGCTTGTCGGCAGCGATATCGAAGCGCGCCTTCATCTGCGGGGTGATGGCGATGCTCTTGGCACTGCGCAGGAAGATGCCGCCGCCATCGGAAATCAGCTTGGTGTCGTAATCGGCCCAGCTCGAACGCGGCAGCTCGAACAGGCGCTTGCGCTCGACGAAGCTCTTGGCGGCGTCCGGGTTCGGGTCGATGAAGATGTGCATGTGATTGAAGGCCGCTACCAGCTGCAGGCTCTCGGACAGCAGCAGGCCATTGCCGAACACGTCGCCGGCCATGTCGCCGATACCGATCACGGTGACGTCGTCCTTCTGCACGTCGATGCCGCGCTCGCGGAAGTGACGTTGCACCGAAACCCAGCCGCCCTTGGCGGTGATGCCCATGCCTTTGTGGTCGTAACCGGCCGAGCCGCCGGAGGCGAAGGCGTCACCGAGCCAGAAGTCATATTCGGCGGCGATGCCGTTGGCGATGTCGGAGAAGGTCGCGGTGCCCTTGTCGGCCGCTACCACCAGGTAGGGGTCGTCGGCGTCGTGGCGCACCACGTTGACCGGCGGAACCACCTCGCCTTCCTTGAGGTTGTCGGTGATATCCAGCAGGCCGCTGATGAAGATGCGGTAGCAGGCGATGCCCTCGGCCAGCACCTCGTCACGCGAACCACCGACCGGCATCCGGCGCGGTACGAAGCCGCCCTTGGCGCCCATCGGCACGATCACCGCGTTCTTCACCTGCTGCGCCTTGACCAGGCCGAGCACTTCGGTACGGAAGTCCTCTTCGCGATCCGACCAGCGCAGACCGCCACGGGCGACGTCGCCGAAGCGCAGGTGCACACCCTCGACGCGCGGGCTGTAGACGAAGATCTCGAACTTCGGCACCGGCCGCGGAATATCCGGAATCAGGCGCGGGCTGAGCTTGAAGCTGAAATAGGATTTGACCGCGCCGCTGGCGTCGGTCTGGAAGAAGTTGGTGCGCAGGGTGGCTTTGATCAGGTCCAGGTAGCGACGCAGGATGCGGTCTTCGTTGAGCACGGCGACGTTGTCCAGCGCGGCGAGGATGGCCTGTTCGAGCTTCTGCTGCTTGTCTTCCAGGTCCTCGGCGGTGAGCTTGCGCGCGAGGTAGAAACGGGTGCGGAACAGACGCACCAGCTCCTTGGCGATATCGGCGTGGTTGATCAGGGTCGCAGCGATATAGCTGAGGTCGAAGCCCAGGCGGATCTGCTTGAGATAACGCGCGTAGGCACGCAGCAGCGCCACTTCACGCCAGGGCATGGCGGCGGTCAGCACCAGGCGGTTGAATGCATCGTTCTCGGCATCGCCACCGACGATGTGGATGAATGCGTCCTGCAGGGTGTCGTTGAGCTGCTGGATGTCGACGTCCAGGCCTTCGGCATAGGTGAAGGCGAAGTCGTGAATCCAGAATTCGCGGCCGTCATTACGACGCAGCTTGTAGGGGAACTCGCCAAGCACGCGCAGGCCGAGGTTCTCCAGAATCGGCAGCACGTCGGACAGCGGCAGCGGCGTATCGGCGTGGTACAGCTTGCAGTGCAGTTGCTGCCCTGCCTGGGCCAACGGCTGGTAGAAACTCATCACCAGCGGCTTGTCGTTGCTCAGACTGAGCAGGTGCTGCATGTCCACCACCGCCGAGTGCGGGGCGAAACGCTCGCGGTAGCCAGCCGGGAAGCCGTCGGGGAATTCGGCCAGCACGCTGGTACCTTGCGCCTCGCCGAGGCTCTCGACCATCAGGCTGGCGTAGTCGTCCTTCCACGAACGGCAGGCCTGGATGACTTCTTTCTCCAGGCGCACGGGGTCGATCTGAGTCTTGTTCTTCGGGTCGACGCGCAGGATGAACTGCACACGCGCCAGCACCGATTCGGAGAAGAAGGTCCAGAATTCGCAATCGGTAGCCTGCAGACGCTCCATCAGCACCTGCTGGATCTTCACACGGGTTTCGGTGGAGTACACGTCGCGCGGCACATAGGCCAGGCAGTAGCAGAAGCGGCCGTAGGGATCGCGGCGCAGGAACACGCGAATCTTGTTGCGCTCCTGAATCTGCACGATGGCCAGGGCGGTATTGAACAGGTCGTCAACCGGGGTCTGGAACAGGTCGTCACGCGGCAGCACTTCCAGTACCTGGGCCAGCTCCTTGCCCAGATGGGCGCTGCTGTCGAAGCCGGAACGCTGCTTGATCACGTCCACCTTGCGGCGGATGTAGGGGATGTTCCACACACTCTCGGCATACACCGAGGTGGTGTACAGGCCCATGAAGCGGCATTCCTTGACCACGTTGCCCTTGGCATCGAGTTCGCGGATGGAGACGAAATCCGGATAGGCCGGGCGGTGTACACGGCTCGGTACCGCAGCCTTGGCGAAGGACAGCAACTGCGGCTCGTGCAGGTAGGCCACCGACTCTGGTTCGATGTGCAGCTCCTCGGCGGTCAGCCCGGTGCGCAGGCGCTTGGACAGACCGAGCAGGGATTTCTCGTCGTAGACCATGCGGCCGCCATCGGCGGTCGGGGCGACGGTGAACTCCTCGTAACCGAGGAAGGTGAAGTGGTTGTCCAGCAACCAGTTCAGGTAGACCTTGATTTCATCCAGCTCGGCCTTGTCCACCTTGAGCTTGGCGCGATCCAGCCAGGCCAGCAGCTCGCGTGCCTTGGCCTTCATCGGCTGGAAGTCGGCGACGCTCATGCGCACGTCACTGAAGATTTCGTGAATGGCTTTTTCCAGGGTTTTCAGCTCGGCGGAGCTGGAGCAGCGGTCGATCTCCAGGAACATCAGCGCTTCTTGCAGCACGCCCTCGCCCTGGGTACCGCGCGGCAGGATTTCCAGCAACTGGCCATTCTTGTCACGGCGCACGCTGAACACGCTGTTTTGCAGGGTGTGGATGCTGTAGCCGTGGCGATTGAGCTCCATGCGCACGGAGTCGACCAGGAACGGGGTGTCGCCATGCAGGATTTCCACCGCCGTGTGGGTGGACTGCCAGCCATGCTTCTCGTAATCGGGGTTGAAGGTGCGCACCTGCGGCTTGGCGTGATCGAACTGCTCCAGCATGCGCCAGGCCGACAGGGTGCAGCCGACCAGGTCGGAGAGACGCCGCTGGGTCAACTCCTCGAGGGCGATGATGCCGAAGAACTGTTCGGCGAAAAGGGCTACTTGTGGCAGCGCTTGCTCACTCACGTGCTGTGCCAGGGCCGCTTGCAGTTGGTGCTGGAAGTCGGCTTTGCTGGCCGCCGTAAAGAACGCCATGGTTTTGCTCCATTGGGCTGGTGGTTCGACAGGACGTCTGGATCGCTGCCGCTAGGTATTAGTTCAACGTTAGTCCATGAAGCGACGATGACACTTGCGAGTCGCATGTGGACCGGCGTGAAGGGAGCGACCGACTGGTCACATATAACCAGCGAGCTTAACGAGGGTTGGCCCACAACCGCTTGCGGTGCTGCGACATTTTCTTTCAAGGCTGCACCGGCGCGGTGCAAAAAGAGAAAGCCATGGCCCGCACGCGGAGCGCGAACGGGCCACGGCGAGAGTCAGGCGCCGCGCATCGCCTCGGGCAGCGCCAGCACGATCTGCGGGAACAGTGTGATCAGGATCGCGGCCAGCACCAGCAGGAGGAAGAACGGAAAGCTGGCACGTGCCACGGCGCCCAGGTTGCGCCCGGTAAGGTTCTGGATGACGAACAGGTTGAAGCCCACCGGTGGCGTGATCTGCGCCATTTCCACCACCAGGATGACGAAGATGCCGAACCACAGCAGATCGATCCCGGCAGCCTGCACCGCCGGCAGAATCACTGCGGTGGTGAGCAGGATGATGGAAATGCCATCGAGGAAGCAGCCCAGGGCGATGAAGAACAGGGTCAGCGCCAGCAGCAACAGGTAGGGCGACAGCTGCTTGGCGATGATCCAGTCGGCCAGCGCCGCGGGCAGGCCGGTGAAGCTCATGGCCGAAGTCAGGTAGGCCGCGCCGAGCAGGATGAAGAAGATCATGCACGAGGTGGACACCGCGCCCATCAGGCTGGCCATGAAGGTTTCCCGGGTCAGCGCCCCCGAGACCAGCGCGATCAGCAGTGCCCCCACCACCCCCACTGCCGCCGCCTCGGTGGCCGTGGCGATGCCGCCATAGATCGAACCGATCACGGCGATGATCAGACCCAGCACCGGAATCAGCAGTTTGGCCCGCCGCAGTTTGTCCAGGAACGGCAGACGCTCGCCCTCCTCTGGCAGCTTGCTGCGATTGCAGGCGGCCCAGAGCATCAGATAGCCGCTGAAGATCGCCAGCAGCAGCAGGCCCGGCAGGATACCGGCGATGAACAGACGCGAGATCGACACCTGCGCCGCCACGCCATAGACGATCATCATGATCGACGGCGGAATCAGCAAACCGAGCGTGCCGGCACCGGCCAGCGAGCCCATGGCGATGGACTCCGGGTAGCCGCGCGACTTCAGCTCGGGCAGGGAGATGCGACCGATGGTGGCCGCCGTGGCAGCGGAAGAGCCGCTGACCGCCGCGAACAGGCCACAACCGAACACGTTGACGTGCAGCAGCCGCCCCGGCATGCCGCGCATCCAGGGGGCCAGGCCGTTGAACATGTCTTCGGAAAGCCGTGTGCGATAGAGGATCTCGCCCATCCAGATGAACAGCGGCAGCGCCGTCAGTGTCCAGCTGGCGCTGTGTGCCCAGTTGGTGGAAGCGAGAATAGAACCGGCCGGCGCACCGCCGAACAGCTCCATGCCGATGATGCCGACGCCGAGCAACGACAGGGCAACCCAGACGCCGCCGCCAAGCAGCACGAACAGCGCCAGCAGCAAGGTGATTGTAATGATTGTGTAGTCCACGGGTTCACTCACGAATGCAGTGCGGCGCTGGCCGCAATTAAGGGTCGAGCCAGCGGGCTCACTCGCTCATCGCCGTACCGGCTTCGACAGCCTCGAAGCGCTTGCCCTGGCAGACCAGCACCAGGCGCTCGGCCATCGCCACCACCAGAATCAGCGTGCCGAGCATCATCGGCAGCTGGGGCAACCACATGGGAATCGGCAACAGACCGGACGACACTTCCTTGAACTCATAGGACTCCAGAACGAACAACGCGCAGTACCAGGCCATATAGGTGGCGATCCCCAGGCCGACCAGGGTGGCCAGCACATCGACCACGCGACGACAGCCAGCAGGCAGCAGGCGCAATATCAGCTCCACACGGATATGCGCGCCGCGCTGCAACGCGTAGGGCAAGGCGAGAAAGCCCGATGCAGCCATGGCGTAAGCGGCGAACTCATCGGCAGCGGGCACCATGGTGCCCAGTTGGCGGGCGACGATCTGCGCCACGACCAGCACGCAGATCAGGACGAGAAACACGCCGGACAACCATCCGGACAGGGTGTAGAGCTTGTGCAGTGGGGTCATGAACAACGGGCTCCCTGGGCAAGCCACGAGACAAGCCCGCCACAACGAGAGCGGCGGGCAGCGAAATCAAGGCTGGTAGGTATCGAGAATCGCCTTGCCATCGGCACCGGCGCGCTTGAGCCACTCATCGGTCATGCTCTGGCCGATCTGCTCGAAGCCGCTCTCCACCGCCGCCGGGGCCTGCTCGGATACCTGCATGCCATTGTCGGCCAGGGTCTTGACCAGCTCACTGGTCTTCTCCTGGGCAATCGCCCAGCCACGTTTTTCCGCACGCTCGGCAGCAGCCAGCACGGCAGCCTGGGTCGATTCCGGCAGGCGGGCGAAGGCACGGGCGTTGACGATGACGAAGTTCTTCGGAATGAAGGCCTTGACGTCGTAGTAGTAGGAGGAGAAGTCCCAGGCCTGGGAATCCACACCAGTGGTCGGCGAGGTGAGCATGCCGTTGATCATGCCGGTACTGAAGGCCTGCGGGATTTCGCCGGTCTGGATCACGGTCGGCACTGCGCCCATCAATTCGGTCATGCGCGACGTGGCCGGGTTGTAGGCACGAAACTTCATGCCCTTGAAGTCATCCATGCTCGCGATCGGGGTCTTGGTGAAGATGCTCTGCGGCGACCAGGGCATGGCGTACAGCAGCTTGATGCCCTGCTTGGCCAGGCGTTCTTCCACGGCCGGGCGGCTCGCGTCCCACAGTGCCTGGGCCTGCTCGTAATTGCGCACCAGGAACGGCACGCTGTCGACTTCGAAGATCGGGTCTTCGTTACCCAGCACCGACATCAGCACGTCACCCAGTTGCACCTGACCGGTCTGCACCGCGCGCTTGACCTCAGGGCGCTTGAACAGCACCGAGTTGGCGTGCACACGAATCTGCAGCTCGCCAGCACTGGCCTTCTCCACATCCTGCGCGAACTCCTTGGCCACGGTGGTGATGAAGTTGCCATCGGGCTGCTCGACGCTCATGTTCCAGCGCTCGGCGGCCTGGGCACCGAAGCCCAGTGCGCAAGCCAAAGCGGTAATGGCGAAACGCGATGCGATGCTTTTCATGGTGCTCTCCTGTTCATTGTTGTTTGTGCGCCGCAGAACGCGGCGGGAAGACGATTTCGAGTCTCAGCGCATCGCCCTACCCTGTCCAACTAGAAAAACCGGAGGCGCATGATCGGAAATCGTTATGGGATGAAAAGGGGCATTTCTGCAGCCAATGCACCAGCAGCGGGCAGCCCTGGACGGGCCCGCAAGCTGTTGAACGAAGGTGCTCAGGCGCTCTGTTGTTCCGGCACGGGCGACACACGCGCCATGCAGGCTGCGCCCATTTCTTCGGCGTAGACATCCAGGGCTTCGCAGGCCAGGGCGATGATGTCTTCGCTGAGCTCAAGCCCCACGCCGGTACGCCAAGTGGCGACCACCGGCAAGGATGGCGGCTCGGGCACCTCGTCGAGAATGCTCAGCAGCCCTTGCTTGAGCTCGTCATGCACCAGCGCTTGCGGCAGCGCGCCGATACCGAAACCGTCGCGCACCAGACGCGTCATCGCGGCGATGGAGTTGACGCAATTGATGCGTGGCGCGCTGACGCTGCCGGCATGCAGCAGGTTGAGAATGTCCTGATGCGGCCGTGAATTCTTCGAGAAGGTGATGATGCGTTCGCGCGCCAGTTCCTCCATCGAGGCGTAGCTGCGGTGGTACAGCGAGCCGGTCGGGACGATCCAGCGCACCGGAAAGGCGGCCAGTTCCAGGTTGCGTACGCTGTCGCCGTTGACCATGTCGGTCTGGAACACGATATCCAGATAACCCTTGAGCAATTGCTCGTTGAGGTTGCGCGCAGTGTCGGCAGTCAGCTCGATCTCCACGGCGGGGTAGCGCTCCATCACCCGTGTTACGAACGGACTCAACCAGGTGTGAATGACGGTATCCATCGCGCCGACGCGAATACGCCCCTGAATGTTGCCGGTATCGCTGATCGACTGCTTCAGGGCCTGCATGGTGTCGATCATGCGCTCGGCGTATTCGAGCACCTTCTGCCCTTCCGGGGTCAGCGATACGCCCTTGGAATCACGCAGAAAAAGACGGGTACCGAGTTCATCCTCGAGCGCGGCGATGCGGCTGGAAATGGACGCCTGGGTGCTGAACAGCTTCTCGGCTGTCAGGCGGAAGCTCTTGAGCCGTGCCACCCAAACGAAGGTCTCGAGAAATCTCAGATTCATGCCGTAACGCCTCTTCGCAATGTTCTTATCAGGGCCTGTTCAGCAGCGCCCACGCAGCCTCGGGCGTAGCAGGTTGCATGCCAGAGGTTTTTTGCTCGACCGATGATTTTTCCTATCGCTGGCCCCCTGTTTTTTCTCGTTGGACGCAGGCGAACAACGCTTTGAAGAATGGCGCCGCGCTCTGCGCAGACCACAACAAGACCATTCAAAACGCGCTCTGCCAAGCAGCCGCCCTCGCCGCTGCGCGCTCCCAACAGGAGACACTGCACCCATGAAACCCCATTACCCACTGGCATCCGCGCTGCTGCTCGGCAGCGGCCTGCCGACGCTCGCGCATGCCGACTTCATCGAAGACAGCAAAGCCAGCGTCGAGATGCGCAACTTCTATTTCAACCGTGACTTCCGCCAGAGCGGCGCCCGTGACAAGGCCGAAGAATGGGCGCAGGGCTTTCTGCTGCGCATGGAGTCGGGCTACACCGAGGGCACCGTCGGCTTCGGTATCGATGCATTGGGGATGCTCGGTCTGAAGCTCGACTCCGGTGACGGCACGGCCGGCAGCGGCCTGCTACCGGCCGATGGCTCCGGTGGTTCGCAGGATGAATATTCCAAGCTCGGCCTGACCGGCAAGGTGAGGCTCTCCAACAGCACGCTGAAAGTCGGCGCCCTGCACTTTCGCAGCCCGATCGTCTCGGCCAACGACTCGCGCCTGCTGCCACAGACCTTCCAGGGCGCCCTGCTCAACGTTCAGGAAATCGACAACCTGACCCTGCAGGGCGGCAAGATCAACCGCATCAAGGCCAATAGCTCCACCGACTACACCAAGATGACCGGCAACCGTATCGGCGGCAGCAGCGATTCCTTCGTGTTCGGCGGTGGCGAGTACAAGATCACCCCGCAACTCACCGCCGGCTTGCACCATGGCACCCTCGAGAATGTCTACCAGCAGTATTACGGTACCCTGGTGCATGTGCTGCCGCTGGGCGAGGGCCAGTCGTTCAAAACCGACCTGCGTTACTCGCAAAGCCGCGAGGACGGCAACTTCCGCGATCTGGACAACAAGGCGTTCGGCGCCATGTTCACCTACAGCCTGGGCGGTCATGCCTTCGGCGCGGGCTACCAGCGCATGAGCGGGGACGACCCGTTCCCCTATATCGCCAGCAGCGACCCCTTCCTGGTCAACTTCGTACAGATCAACGACTTCGCCAACGTCGAGGAGCGTTCCTGGCAAGTGCGCTATGACTACAACTTCGCCAGCATCGGCCTCCCCGGCCTGACCTTCATGACCCGCTATATCTCCGGTGACAACGTCGAAGTGGCCGGTCGCAGCAGCGAGGGCAAGGAATGGGAGCGCAACACCGATATCGCCTACGTGGTGCAGAACGGCCCGCTGAAGAACCTGGGGCTGAAATGGCGTAACGCCACTGTTCGCTCCAATTTCGCCAACGATCTCGACGAGAACCGCCTGATTCTCAGCTACACCCTGGCGCTCTGGTAAGCACTTCAACCTGATGACGGGGCCATTACGGCCCCGTTCGCGTTTCTCAGGAAGCAAGAAGGCCATAGACTTTTAATCAAGTTGTATGACAACTTGCCGATTCCTGAGCATCATCCCGAAGAAGATGGCGAGGCGTTATCGTGAGCTTTTCACTGTCCTGGCAACAAAAATTCCGCGCCCTGGTCGCGCTCACCCTGATCAGTCTGATTCTGATGGCGGCCGCCTCGTTATGGGCCAACCACCGCGTCAGCACTGCATTACAGGCGAGGGAGCAGGCGGCAGCCTATGCCAGCGCCAGTACCCAGCTGATGAACCACTGGTGGCGACAGAACGCACTGCGCCAACAGATCACCCCCGAACAGCAGGAAGCCTTCAGCAGTGGTCTCAATGAGCTGCAAGAGCTTGTCGGACAACTGTTGACGCAAGCCCAAGCCCTGCAGGACGACGCCACGGTGCAACACGCCCAGCAGATCCAGGCCGTGCTGCTCGAGGAACTGGCCCAACAGCGCCAGTGGCTGAGCCTCAACCAGGCCTTGGGCCTGACCCCCTTCGAAGGCCAGCGCAAAACCCTGACTGAAAGAGGCAAAGCCCTGGAGGCGATCAGCTTCGACCTGATCAAGCCCTTCATAACCAGTGCCCTGAGCAGCCAGCGCGACTATCTGTCGACCTTCGATCCGGCGTTCGCCCAGATTGCCCTGACGGCCATCGGCAAGTTGCAGGAGCAGATCGCCGACCTCGAATGGCAGGACACGCCAATCGGCAAGAACGTGCAGGGCTATGCCCAGGCGTTCACTGACACTCATGACAGCATCGGACGCATCAACGCGACCAACCAGCGCCTGAGTCAGCTGGGCGAGCAACTGCAGACGCGTATCGACGAACAAGCGCAGGCGCTGCAGAGCGGCCTGTTGCTGCGCCGCACCCAGGAAGCTGAACAAGCGCGCCTGTCCGCGCTGTGGATGATGGGGCTGAGTTTCCTGGCGGTCGCCGCCCTGCTCTGCCTCACCTTGCTGCAGGCCTCACGCACGCTGGTCACCCGCCTGCGCAACGTCATTCAGCTACTCACCCAGGTCGCATCCGGCGATCTCACCGGCAAGCTGCCGGTGGGCAACAACCCGCGCGACGAGTTCAACCAGTTGGCCGACGCCGCCAACCGCATGATCCAGGGCATCGGCGGCATCGTTGCCGAAGTGGTCCGTGCCAACGGCGAACTGAGCCGCCTGCATCATCACCTGGGCGATGCCATGCGCCAGTTGGGTGACAACAGCACCCAGGTGGAAATGCAGACCGAACAGGCCGCCTCGGCCTCGCACCAGATCAGCGCCACCCTCAACGACATGGCGCAGCGCACGGCGCAAGTCGGCACCGCCACCACCAGCGCCTACGATGCCGCGCGCAACGGCGGCGAGGTGATCGCCGCCAGCGTCGACAGCATGAGTCGCCTGGCGCAGCTGATTCAGGATACCCATAGCCAGGTCGATGCCCTCGGCCAGAGCAGCGCCCGGGTCAGCGGCATCGTCAATGTGATCAACAGCCTCGCCGACCAGACCAACCTGCTCGCACTGAACGCGGCAATCGAGGCAGCCCGGGCGGGCGATGCCGGTCGTGGTTTCTCGGTGGTGGCCGATGAGGTGCGCTCGCTGGCGCAGAAGACGGTCTCGGCAACCACCGACATCAGCGCCATCGTCGGCGAGTTCCAGCAACAGACCCGGCACATGCACCAATTGATGAGCAACGGTCTGAATCTGGCTGCCGACAGCGAGCGGCATGCCGCTCAGGTAGCCGACGCGATCAGCGCCATCACCTCGGCGATGGAGCGCCTGACCGGCGAAATGAACCAGGTCGTGGTGGCCATCGAGGAAGTCTCCACCACCACCGAGGACATCGCCGACAAGATGGAAACCATCCACGTGCATACCGGGCAGAGCAAGGACCTGCGCCATACCCTGGGCGGCCATACCGAGGGTCTGTCATCCCAGGTCGATGCACTGGGACGCAGCGCCAGGCAGTTCCGCCTGGCCTGAGCCTCATCGACTTTTCCTATATCGGGCGCACGCTTTAATTAGTTGGACGCCTCCGGCAGGCCGTTGAAAAATGACAGCCATGGATGACGGCTACGGCCGTCGCAAGCCGCGCCAGCACCGGCTTACCGGCTGCCTGCCTGAGGAGCTCCCGCGTGAACGATCTGCTTCTGAACTGTGACATCGGCGAAAGCTTCGGCGCCTGGACCATGGGCCTGGACGCCGAGGTCATGCCCTACATCGACTGCGCCAACATCGCCTGCGGCTTCCATGCCTCCGACCCCAGCGTGATGCGCAAGACCGTGGCCCTGGCCGTGGCCCACGATGTCCGCATCGGTGCGCACACCGCCTATCAGGACCTGGTCGGCTTCGGCCGTCGCTCGATGGACTGCACGCCGCAGGAAGTCGAAGACCTGATGCTCTACCAGATCGGTGCGTTGGAAGGCATCTGCCGCAGCCAGGGCACCCGTGTCAGCTACGTCAAACCTCACGGCGCGTTGTATCAGGACATGATGCGCAAGCCCGCCACCCTGCGTGCGGTGATGAGCGCCGTGGCCAAGTACGACCGCCAGCTGCCGCTGATGCTCATGTGCACCCGCGACAACAGTGCCGCCCAGGCGCTGGGCGACGAATTCGGCCTGACCCTGTGGTTCGAAGCCTTCGCTGATCGCGCCTACGACGCCGCCGGTTTTCTGGTCAGCCGCAGCCTGCCGGGTGCCGTGCACCATGACAGCGAAGTGATCGTCAGCCAGGCGCTGACCCTGGCGCGTGGCGAGGCCCTGCAGGCCAGCGACGGCAGCGCACTGCACCTGGCGGCGCAGACCCTGTGCGTGCATGGCGACAACGCCAGTTCGGTGGCGGCCGTGCAACGCATCCGGCAGGCTTTCGACAGCCTGGTTCAGGCATGAAGGCGCCCAACGCCCGGCTGGAAGTCGCCGGCATCGACAGCCTGATCCTGCGCCTGTTCGAGCATATCGATGAAGCCAACATGCCATGGATGCTGGCAGCGCGTACGCGCCTGCAGGCAGCGTTCGGCGGCGCACTGATCGACCTGGTGCCCTCCTACACCACGCTGTTGCTGCACTACGACCTGTGCCAACTCGACAGCGAGCAGGCGCGCGCGAAGGTCGCCGAAGCACTCGATGGCTTGCAGCCTGCCGATGTGCAAGGCGGTCGCGAACACCAGCTGCCCACCTGGTACGACCGCAGCGTCGGCCCGGAGCTGCAACTGCTGGCGCGGCGCAGCGGGCTCAGTGAGGCGGAGGTGATCGCCCGGCACAGCAGCCATGCCTATCAGGTATTCGCCCTGGGTTTCGCGCCCGGCTTCGCCTTCATGGGCCTGGTCGAGGAGATCCTCGCCGCGCCACGTCTGAACACACCGCGCAAGCGCATCGCCGCCGGCAGCGTGGGCATCGCCGAACGGCAGACGGCCGCCTACCCGGTGGTCTCGCCCGGCGGCTGGAACCTGATCGGGCGTACGCCGAGCCGCCTGTTCGGCCGCGATATCGAGGGTTACAGCCTGCTGCAACCCGGCGATCGCGTGCGTTTCGTACCCATCGAGCGCGCCGAATTCATACGCCTGGGCGGTGACGACAGCCCGTTGGAGGCCAGTCAATGAGCGCTCTCGACACCGGCTTGCGCGTCTTGCGCAGCAGCCCCTTCATTCAGTTGCAGGACGGTGGGCGATTCGGTGTGCGTCACCTCGGCGTGACCCAGTGCGGCGCGCTGGACTGGATCGCTCATCGCTGGGCCAACTGGCTGCTGGGCAACCCGCTGGCGGCCGCAGTGGTGGAGATCACCCTGGGCAACGCCGAATTCGAATGTAGCCGCGACGCCACACTGGCGCTGACCGGCGCCGACCTCGGTGCACGGCTGGACGAGCAACCGCTTACACCCTGGTGCAGCTTCGAGGTTCGCAAGGGCCAGCGCCTGAGTTTCGCCCAGCCGCGTCAGGGCGCGCGCGCCTATCTGGCAGCGCCGGGTGGATTCAAGGCACCGCTGGTGCTGGGCAGTTGCGCCAGCATGCTGCGCGAAGGTCTCGGCGGCTTGCAAGGCGATGGCCGCGCCCTCGCTGTCGGCGATGCGCTGGGCTGGACCGGCAGCACAAGCGCAACGCGACAGATGCCCGCCGAGTGCACTCCCGAGTACCAGGATGCACCGAGCCTGCAGCTGGTGTTGGGCGCGCAGATCGGAGACTTCCGCGGCCAGAGCCTGTTCGATGCCTTCAACAGCCAATGGCTGATCGACCAGCGCGCCGACCGCATGGGCATTCGTCTCAACGGCCCGCAGCTGCAATGCCAGCGTGGCTCGATGATCTCCGAAGGCATTCCCCTGGGCGCCGTGCAGGTGCCGCCGGATGGCCAACCAATCATCCTGCTCAACGACCGTCAGACCATCGGTGGCTATCCGCGCCTCGGCGCATTGACACCCCAGGCCGTGGCTCGGCTGGCGCAATGCCTGCCAGGGCAGAGCGTGCACCTGACGCCCACCACGCAGGACAGCGCCCTGCTCGCCCAGCGCCGGCTTCTGGCGCAGTGGCAATAGCGTCGCACCTGGCTGCATGACCCGCCCTCGCCAGAGGCGGGTCATTTCAGCGGTGGCGACATCCCTCGCATTTCTGTTGCCAGACTGTTCATGACCCGCGCCGCGCATAGCGGCTGAAGCCGTAAATGCATTAAAGTCGGCGGTCTGCACGCGCGGCTGTGAAAAGCCGCGCCCATCCGCCAGAAGAGCCCGACGATGGAACACCGTGAAGCGCTGGTCGCGTTACGCCAATTTCTCTCCACCCAGATTCTCGGCCAGGAAAAGCTCATCGAGCGTTTGCTGATCGCCCTGCTCGCCGACGGCCATTTGCTGGTCGAAGGCGCCCCCGGTCTGGCCAAGACCAAGGCGATCAAGGAACTGGCCGAAGGCATCGAGGGCGAGTTCCATCGCATCCAGTTCACCCCCGACCTGCTCCCGGCGGACATCACCGGCACCGAGATCTACCGCCCGGAAACCGGCAGCTTCGTGTTCCAGCAGGGGCCGATCTTCCATAACCTGGTGCTGGCCGACGAGATCAACCGCGCCCCGGCCAAGGTGCAATCGGCGCTGCTCGAGGCCATGGCCGAGCGCCAGGTATCGGTGGGCCGCAGCACCTACGACCTGTCGCCGCTGTTTCTGGTCATGGCCACGCAGAACCCCATCGAGCAGGAAGGCACCTACCCACTGCCCGAAGCCCAGCTCGACCGCTTCCTGATGCACGTGAAGATCGGTTTTCCCGACGCGGCCGTGGAGCGCAAGATTCTCGCCCAGGCCCGTGGCGAGGCCCTCAATGGCGAGGCCAAGCCCGAACACCGGGTCAGCCAGCAGGCGGTGTTCGCCGCGCGCAAGGAAATCCTCGGCCTGTACATGGCCGATGCCGTGGAGGAGTACCTGGTGCAACTGGTCATGGCCAGCCGCACCCCGGCCAAGTTCGATGCCGAGCTGGCCGACTGGATCGCCTATGGCGCCAGCCCGCGCGGCTCCATCGCCCTCGACCGCTGCGCACGCGCCCACGCCTGGCTGGCCGGGCGTGACTTCGTCAGCCCGGAAGATATCCAGGCCGTGCTGTTCGACGTGCTCCGTCATCGCATCATCCTGTCCTTCGAGGCCGAAGCCTCGGGCGTCGATCAGGACCGCGTGATCCAGCGCATCCTCGACGTGGTGGCGGTGGCCTGATGCAGCCGCGCCGCATGCGCTCGTCCCATGTAGCCCGGATGCAATCCGGGACTGATTGCGCTGCGTCCCCGGATTGCATCCGGGCTACGGGCTGAAGCCCATGCAAACCCCGCCCAGCCACCCCGGCATCCATATCGCCCTCGGCGAGTTGATCGACATGCGCCACAAGGTGCATGAAGTGCCGCTGTTCTCCACTCCGGCCCGGCGCAGCCCGTTGATTGGTCTGCATCACTCCAAGCTGCGCGGTCGCGGCGTGGACTTCGACCAGGTGCGCGTCTATCAGCCGGGCGACGACGTGCGCACCATCGACTGGCGCGTCACTGCACGCACCCAGGAGCCGCACACCAAGCTGTTCCATGAAGAGCGCGAGCGCCCCATCTTCATCATCAGTGAACAGAGCCAGCGCCTGTTCTTCGGCTCCGGCCAGTGCTTCAAGTCGGTGCTCGCCGCCCGTGCCGCAGCGCTGATCGGCTGGGCCGCGCTGGGCCATAACGACCGTATTGGCGGCCTGGTGTTCGCCGACAACGAGCATCACGAAGTCAAACCACGGCGCAGCAAACAGAGCCTGCTGCAACTGCTCAACCTGCTGGCCCGCGCCAACCAGGCGCTCGGCCCGGAGAGCCAGGCCAACACCAGCCGCGACCACTTCGGCCTGGCCCTGCGTCGCGCCCGCGAGGTGCTGCGCCCGGGCAGCCTGGTGATCGTGCTGTGCGATGAGCGCGCCCTCAGCGATAACGCCGAGCAGCAGTTGACGCTGCTCGCGCGCCACACCGATCTGTTGCTGCTGCCGCTGTCCGACCCACTCGATCACGCCCTGCCGGCTGCTGGCCTGCTGCGCTTTACCCAGAACGGCGCGCAGCTGGAGCTCGACAGCCATAACGGTGATCTGCGCCAGGCCTATCGCGCCCAGGCCCAGGCCCGCGAGGCGCGCTGGCAGCGTCTGGCGCAGAAGCTCGGCGTACCACTGCTGCCGCTGAGCACACAGTTCGAACTGGTCGAGCAATTGCAGGAGCAGCTCAGCACCCTGCATTCGAGAAAATCCCTATGAACCCCATCGACCAGTTGCAGCCGCTGATCGACCCGCCACCCGTACTCTGGTGGCCGCCGGCACCGGGCTGGTGGTTGCTCGCCGTGCTGCTGCCACTGCTCGGCTGGGGACTGTGGCGCTTGCTGCGCAACTGGCGCCGACGTGCGCCCAAGGTGACCGTGGAACAGGCGCTCGACCCACTGCGCCAGGCGGCGCTAGACGAGCTGGCCATCTTGCGCAAACCCTATGACGGCGCACCCGCCGGCCCCTGGCTGCAGCAGCTCAATGCCCTGCTCAAGCGCCTGTGCCGCGAACGCTATCCGGAGAGCGCCAGCCACACCCTGAGCAGCCGTGCCTGGCTGGCGTTTCTCGATAACCGCTGCCCGGCGGCCGGCCTGACCCGCTGGATGGTTCTGGTCGACGGCAGCTACAGGCCGCAGTGCACCCTGAGCGATAAAGCCATAGTGGAACTCGATCAGGCCATCGCCATCTGGATTCGCAAGCATGTTTGAGTTCGCCTGGCCCTGGGTCTTTCTGCTGGCGCCACTGCCCTGGCTGCTGCGCCTGCTACTGCCGCCGGCCGACAGCGGCGATGCGGCGCTGCGCGTCGGCTTTCTCGACGAGTTGCAGGCCCTGAGCGGTCGCCATGCCCGCGCCGCCCTGCCCAGTTGGCGCCAACAAGCACCGCTGGCGCTGCTCTGGTGCCTGCTGCTGTGCGCTGCAGCACGGCCGCAGTGGGTCGGCGAACCCCTGCCGCTGCCAGCCAGCGGCCGCGACCTGCTGCTGGCCGTGGATGTCTCCGGCTCCATGGACTACGCCGACATGCAGTGGGACGACGAGCCGATCAGCCGGCTGGAGCTGGTCAAACGCCTGCTCGGCGACTTCATCGAAGGCCGCCGTGGCGACCGGGTCGGCCTGATCCTGTTCGGCAGCCAGGCCTATTTGCAGGCACCGCTGACCTTCGACCGCCACACGGTACGCACCTGGCTGGACGAAGCCCTGATCGGCATCGCTGGCAAGAACACTGCCATCGGCGATGCCATCGGCCTGGCAGTGAAACGCCTGCGCCAGCGTCCGGCGCAAAGCCGCGTGCTGGTGCTGATCACCGATGGCGCCAACAACGGCGGCGAAATCGACCCGATGGTCGCTGCGCAACTGGCCGCCGACGAAGGCGTGCGTATCTATGCCATCGGCATCGGCGCCGACCCGCAGCAAAGCGGCGCATTCGGCAGCTTCGGTTTCAGCGCCCTGGATCTGGACGAAACCAGCCTGCGCGCGATCAGCGACGTTACTGGCGGCGAATATTTCCGCGCGCGCAATCAGGCCGAACTGCAGCAGATCGAACTGACACTCGACCGCCTCGAGCCAGTCGCCCAACAACCTACCCTGGCCCGCCCCGCCCTGGCGCTCTACGCCTGGCCGCTGGCACTGGCGCTGCTGGGCTCGCTGTTGCTGGTCAGCCAAGTGCTATGGCCCGACCTGCTGCAGCGGCTGCGGAGGCGTGCATGAGCATGCTCTGGCCTGAGTGGCTGCGCCCGCTGTGGCTGCTGGCAGTGCCGGTACTGGCCTGGCTGCTCTGGCGCCTGTGGCATCGCGAGCGCCAGAGCGGGCGCTGGCAGCTGTTGTTGCCGGCGGCGTTCCATCAGGCGCTGCTCAAGGGCGGCAGCGGCCGCTCCAACAAGCTGCCCTGGCTGGCGCTCAGCCTGGCCTGGCTGCTGGCCGTACTGGCGCTGCTCGGTCCCAGTTGGCAGCGCGTCGAACAGAGCAACCAGAAGCCCGCCGACCCTCTGTTGGTCCTGCTCGAACTGACGCCGCAGATGCTCGCCACTGACGGCCGCCCCAATCGACTGGAGCAGGCCCGGCGCAAATTGCTCGACCTGCTCGAAGCGCGCCGCGACGCACAGACGGCGATCATCGTCTACGCCGGCAGCGCGCACAGTCTGGTACCGCTGTCCGATGACCTGGCCACCAGTCGTAACCTGCTCGAAGCGCTGAAGCCGTCGCTGATGCCGGAGCCGGGGCGCCGAGCCGATCTGGCCGTGGCGCGTGCACTGCAACTGCTCGACCAGGCACAACTGGGCCAGGGTCGCCTGCTGCTGATCACCAGCGCCCTTGATGAAGGGGAACGTAGCGGCATCCAGCAAGCGCTGCAAAAGCGCTCGGTGCCGTTGCTTATTCTCGGCGTCGGTAGCCGCGAAGGCGCCCCGGTGGTGCAGGAAGACGGCAGCTTCCTCAAGGACTCGCGCGGCGCCATCCTGATTCCACGCCTCGATGCACGCGGCCTGCGGGAAACCGCCGAAGCCCATAACGGCCGCTACGCAGCGAGCCGCCTGGACGACGAAGACCTGCGTCGTCTGGGCCTGCTCGACGGCCCGCAGGCACTGCGCGCAGCGAGTGAACCGACATTGCTCGACAGCCATATCGACCAGGGTTACTGGTTCCTGCTGCCGCTGCTGCTGCTCGCCGCCTGCGCCGGTCGCCGCGGCTGGCTGTTCTGCCTGCCGCTACTGCTGATGCTGCCGCCACAGAGCAGCCATGCCTTCGAGTTCAATGACCTCTGGCTACGCCCTGACCAGCAGGGTCAACGCTTGCTGCAGGCGCAGCGCCCGGCCGAAGCGGCGCAACGTTTCGTCGATCCACAGTGGCAAGGCAAGGCGCTTTACGAGGCAGAGGATTATGCCGCTGCCGCGCAGCGCTTCGCCCAGGGTGATTCGGCAGCCGATCACTACAATCGCGGCAATGCCCTGGCCAAGGCGGGCGAACTGGAGGCAGCGCTGGACGCTTACGAACAAGCCCTGGAACGCCAGCCGGAGCTGGCTGCGGCGCAGCACAACAAAGCGCTGGTGGAGCAAGCGCTGCGTCAGCGCGAGAATCATCAGCAATCCGGCGACGGTGATTCGACCGAGCAGCAGGAACACGCGAACGAGCAGCCCGATACCAATGAATCGTCGGCTGGCCAGCCTGCCGAGAGCACTACCACACAGCCCACCCAGCCGGGCAGTAACGGCGACAACAGTGAAAGCAGCGAAGTACAGGGCTCCGCCAATGGCGCCGGGGAAGACACCCAACCCGGCACCAGCAGTGAAACGCCGGGCGACGCCGAGCCCGTTGAGCAACCCCGTACGGAAGCCGATCTGGGCACTGCGGCGGAACGCCGACAAGCGCTGGAACAATGGCTGCGGCAGATCCCGGATGACCCGGCCGAACTGCTGCGGCGCAAATTCTGGTATGAACAGCAACAGCGTCAGGACTCGAATCGATGAAGCGTCTGGTCTTCCTGCTTCTTCTACTGCTCACCGGACAGGCCCATGCCGAAACCTTTTTCGCCAGCGTCGACCGTACCCGCCTGAGCGAAGGCGAAACCGTGGTGCTGACGCTGGAGTCGACCGACCCGACCCGCTTCGGCCGACCCGACCTGACGCCGCTGGAAGAGGACTTCGAGGTGCTCGGCAGTCGCCAGGTCAATCGTCTGAGCAGCATCGGCGATACACCACGCGCCAGCACCCGCTGGATCCTGACCCTGCAGCCACGCCGCAACGGTGAGGTGACGATCCCGGCGATCCGCCTGGAGGACGCCGAAACCCTGCCGATCACGCTGAACGTCGAGGCAGCCGTCAGCGCCGGTAACGGCGAACAGCTGGCACCGGTATTCATCGATGCCAACCTCGACCAGGAGAGTGTCTACGTCCAGGCCCAGGCCGTGCTGACCCTGCGCATCTACCACTCGGTGTCCATGTATGACGACAGCAGTCTGACGCCCCTGCGCATAGCGGATGCGCGTGTCGAGCAACTGGGCGAACCACGCACCTACGAGAAGAGCATCGGCGGCGTGCTGCACGGCGTGATCGAGCTGCAATACGCCATCTATCCGCAGCGCAGCGGCCAACTGGTGATCCCTGGGCAGACCTTCAGCGCCACCCTGGTCGACCGCTCGCGCAACAACGATTTCCTGCCTTTCGGGCCGCGCACGGGCAAGGTCTCGCGGGTCAAATCACCGGACATTCCACTGCAGGTCAAACCCCAGCCGGCCGACTATCCGGCTGACGTGCCCTGGCTACCGGCGCGCGCCCTGGGTCTGGCGGAAACCTGGAACCCGCAACCGGAAACAAGCCAGGTCGGCGACTCCCTGACCCGCCGCCTGATTCTCAAGGTCGATGGTCTTTCCAGCGCCCAGTTGCCGCCGTTACCGGCGACCCAGGTTGATGGCCTGCGGCGTTATCCGGATCAGCCGCAGATGAACGACCAGAAGAGCGAGACGGGCATCATCGGCACCCGCGAAGAACGCGAAGCACTGGTGCCCAATCGCGCCGGCAGTTTCGACCTGCCGCCGCTGGAAGTGGTGTGGTGGAACACCCAGACCGACACGCTGGAACGCACCACCCTCTCCGCCCGCACCCTGCAGGTCGCGGAAAACCCGCAACTGCAGAACGAGGAACAACCCAATACGCCGATGGTGACGACCCAGGTGGTCGAGGGGCCGGACCTGTGGCCCTGGCAACTGGCCTGCGCGCTGTTGAGCCTGACCACACTGCTCGGCTTCGGTCTGTGGTGGCATGCCCGCCGGCAACCGGCGATCCAGCGCGCGGCGCAGAGCGGCCCCAGCCCGCGCACGCTGCTCGACGACATCAAGCGTGCCTGCCAAGCCGGCGATGCCCAGGCCACCCGTCATGCACTCGACGCCTGGGCCCGCCAACAGCCGGAAACCCTCGCCGACATGGCCGCACGCCACGTGCCGCTGTCGGACGCCCTGGACGGTCTCAACGGCGCGCTGTACAGCGAAGTTGGTCAGCAATGGCAAGGCGAGGAGCTGTGGAAAGTGATTCGCAACCTGCCGGCCGCCCAGGAGCCGAGCAGCGCACCGCAGGACAGCAGCGCGCTGCCGCCGCTGTATCCGCGCTAGGCGCGCGATGGGCTTGCAGGATACGCAGTCCGAAGCGTGCAACTGGTAGGGTGGGCTTCAGCCCACCAACAGCGGCTGACCTTGGTGGGCTAAAACGGATCGCCGCCCGGCCCACCCTACGTACTGCGTTAGCGGGTGCGTCCGAGAATCGCGGATAAATCCGCTCCTACGGCGACGGTGAAACACCCCAGCTCAGCGCCAGGCCACCCAGGGACGAAAATAGCACCCACGCTCTGCGTGGGCGCATGAGTCAACAACACTCTCGGATCACAACGACAACGCCAGCCTACGGATTGCAGTCGACGCACAGACCGGTAGGAGCCGGCTTGCCGGCGATACACCCCATATGCCGCAATGATCGCCAGCAAGCTGGCTCCTACACAGGAACGCGTCCTGCGGATTTCCTGGGCTCCCGCATTAGCGGGCGTTTCAGAAGTCCCCAAACCCACATCGGAAACTTTCCGATACGCACATAAAAAAACCGCGGCCCAAGGGCCGCGGTTTTCGTGCTACGCGATGAGCATCAGCCCTTGGCGCGCAGCTTCTCCGGGTTGATCAGGAAGCGGGCCAGTGCCGGCAGCAGCCAGATCGCGCCGATCATGTTCCAGAGGAACATGAAGGTCAGCATCAGGCCCATGTCGGCCTGGAACTTGATCGCCGAGAAGATCCAGGTCGCCACACCGATGGCAAGGCAGACGCCGGTGAACAGCACCGCCTTACCGGTGGACTTGAGCGTCTCGTAGTAGGCCTCCTGCAGCGACAGCCCCTGACGCAGGTAAGTCTCAAGACGGCTGTAGATGTAGATGCCGTAGTCGACACCGATACCCACACCCAGCGCGATCACCGGCAGGGTAGCTACCTTGACGCCGATGCCCATGAAGGCCATCAGCGCGTTGCCCAGCACCGACGTCAGGACCAGCGGCAGAATCACGCACAGGGTCGCGGCCAGCGAGCGGAAGGTCAGCAGACACATGATGCTCACCGCCGCATAAACGGCGATCAGCATGGTGGTCTCGGACGCCGCGATCACCTCGTTGGTCGCCGCTTCGATACCGGCATTACCGGCAGCCAGCACCACCTGCAGGTCATCGTTGCTGTGCTGCGCGGAGAACTCCTCTGCCGCAGCTACCGCGCGCGACAGGGTCTCGGCCTTGTGATCCTCGAGGAACACCAGCACCGGTGCCACCGAGCAGTCGGCGTTGTACAGGCCTTCGGCACGGGCGATGGAGTTGTTCAGCACGTCCTGGTTGCGCGACAGGGTTTCCCATTTCAGGTTGCCCTCGTTCATGCCCTTGATCACCTGCTTGGACACAGTGACCATGGAGATGGCCGACTGCACGCCCTCGGTGTTCGTCATCTTCCACATCAGCTCGTCCATCGCGGCCAGGCTGTCATAGGTGGAGCAGCCCTCGGGGCCGGTCTTGATCATCACCACCAGCACGTCGGAGCTGGTCGAGTAGTTGCGAATGACGAAGTCGTTATCGAGGTTGTAGCGCGAATCCGGATGCAGTTCCGGTGCGCCCTGATCGAGGTCACCGATCTTCAGGTTCTGCCCGTACCAGACACCACCAGCCAGTGCCACCACGGCGATCACCACGGAGATCGGTGCCACCATCGGATGGGCGAAGTTGGAAATGGTACGCCAGACCGGGTGATCCTTGGCGGCTTCCTCACGACTCTTCTTCACCGCACGCTTGCCGATGCCGATGTAGGAAATCAGTACCGGCAGCAGGATCAGGTTGGTCAGGATGATCACCGCCACGCCCATGGACGCACCGATGGCCAGTTCGCGGATCACACCGATATCGATCAGCAGCAGGGTGACGAAACCCACGGCGTCGGACAGCAGCGCCACCAGGCCGGGAATGAACAGCTGACGGAAGGCCATGCGCGCAGCGGAGAGCGCGTCGGTCGCCTCACCCGAGGCCATGGCGATGCCGTTGATCTTCTGCACCCCATGCGAGATACCAATGGCGAACACCAGGAACGGCACCAGCATCGAGTAGGGATCGAGACCGAAGCCCAGGGTATGCAGCAGGCCGAGCTGCCAGATCACCGCGATCAGGGTGGTGATCACCACGGCCAGGGTGCTCTTGAAGCAGTGGGTGAACCACAGCAGCAGAACAAAAGTGATGCCGATGGCGACAGCGAAGAACAGCGCCACGCCAACCAGGCCATCGATCAGGTCGCCGACCTTCTTGGCGAAGCCGATGATGTGCACCTTGACGTTGGGATTCTGCGCCTCGTACTTCTCGCGAATCTTCTCTTCCAGTTCGTGAGAGAAGCTCTGGTAATCCAGCTTGATCAGCTTGCTCTGATCATTTGGGTCCGGATAGGACTCCAGCAATGGCACGTCGACGATGCTGGACTTGAAGTTGTTCGCCACCAGACGACCGATCTGGCCCGACTTGAGGATATTGCTGCGCAGGTCTTCGAGGCTATCGGCAGAACCGTCGTAGGTCTGCGGGATCACCTCGCCGCCGGCGAAGCCTTCTTCGGTCACTTCGGTCCAGCGTACGCTCGGGCTCCATAGCGACTTGAGACCGGAACGGTCGACGCCGGGGATGTAGAACACCTCGTCGTGGACCTGACGCAGGGTCTCCATGTACTCCTTGCTGAAGATGTCGCCATCGGTGGCCTCCACCGAAATCCGCACGGTATTACCCAGGTTGGCCAGGTCGTTACGGTGCTCGAGCATCTTCTGGATGTAGGGGTGGCCCAGCGGAATCATCTTCTCGAAGCTGGTCTGCGGGCGCACCTGGGCAGCCTGGTAGAACAGGAAGATGCTGATCAGCAGGCAGATCAGAATCACCGCCGGGCGATTGTTGAAAATCAGCCGCTCGAGAAAGGAGGCAGGCTTGTGTTGAGGCTTGGTCATGCAAAGGCTCCCGGCTTGTTATTGTTGGCCCAGATCGGCGCCAGTCGAGGCGGCGAGGTGAACGCCGCCCTGCCCTACCAGGATCAGGTTGCCGTTATCCAGTGCTGTTACCCCGGCCAGAGAAAGGCGGTCGGGACGATTGATCAGGCTGAAACTCTGGCCGTGATCCGTACTGCGCAGCACGGTGCCGCCATGGCCGACCACGGCGACGCTGCCGTCACGCAGCAAGGTGCCGTCGGCCAGGCCGAACTCCAGCGGACCATTGTTCGGGGTGTTGAGGCTGATCTGCTGCCAGCTGTCACCGAAATCGGTGGAGCGGAACAGGTGGCCACGCAGGCCGTAAACCAGCAGCGTATCGGCTTCGTTCGTGCCCAGGGCACCGAACAGCGAGCCCTCGTAGGGCTTGTCCTCGACGGTTTCCCAGGTTTCGCCCCAATCGCTCGAACGGAACATGCCGCCCAGCTCACCGACGATGAACAGACCCGAATCCTTCACGGCGGTAATGGCGTTGAGGTGATAGGCATCTTCGTTGTCGAGACGATCGCTGACGTCTTCCCAGTTTTCGCCACCATCGGTGGTTTCCAGCAGCGCGCCATAGGCACCCACGGCGAAGCCAGTCTCGAGATCCTTGAACCAGATATCCAGCAGCGGCGCTTCGCGTTCGAGGTCCTCGTACTGCTTGGTCCAGGTCAGGCCGCCATCGGTGGTCGCGAGAATCTGCGCATCGTGACCGACCACCCAGCCATGCTGGGCATCGACGAAGAACAGCGACGTCAGCATCTGCCGGGTCGGCACCTTGGCCTGCTGCCAGCTTTGTCCCTGGTCGTTGGAATAGAGAATGTGGCCACGGTCGCCAACGGCAATCAGGCGCTCACCGGTGTTGACCACATCGAGCAACAGGCTGTGCACGGCCTTGGGAGACTCGATGGCGTAGCCAGCATCAGCTGCAGCCGAGGTCTCGGCCTGCAAGGGTGCGGCAGCGAAAGCCAGAATGGAAAGCACACTGCACAGCGAGAGCGCTTTAGCCAGCGGCGAATGGACACGGAGCGCCGATTTGCGCGCCAGGGTGGGCGCCAGACCGGACTGGGTGCGCCGCATGACGGGCTCACTCATATACCTTCCCCCTTTCTTGTTATAGGCGGTACTACTGATTTGCAGGCCGCCCATCCTAGCGAGCTTCGGAAAGCCCTGACAATTGGCGCGACGTTATGTTTTGTTAAGGCAAAACCCGCGTGATAGAAGCCTATTCGCCAAGCTGATACGAAAAGGCCGCTACTACTGTAGCGGCCTTCGCGCGAGACTACACGACTATTATCGCGTGCCGCGGCGACGCAGGGCGGCCGGTTTGAAGTAACCGTCGTCAGGAGTGGCCTGGGTGAAGTCGATGGTGTTGTTCTCTTCGTTGTCCAGGTTCTGCACGTGGTAACGACGCGCCTGCAGGTCGTGGAACACATCGAGCGCGGACCAGGTGGTCGGCAGATCGTAGTAGTTCTTCAGGTAGGCGATGGAAACGCGCCACAACTCGCCACGACCATCGTACTGATCGACCACGGCGGCTTGCCAGCTGTCCTCGTCGAGGAACAGGGTACGCTTGGAGTAGATGTGGCGAGCCCCCTTCTTCAGCGTGCCCTCTACCACCCATACGCGGTGCAACTCGTTACGGGTGACTGCCGGGTTGAGGTGACCAACCTGCAGCAGGTCCTTGTACTTAACGTCCGGGCTGGTGACCTGGTAGTTGTTGTACGGGATGTAGATCTCCTTCTTGCCCACCAGTTTCCAGTCGTAGCGATCCGGGGCACCGTTGAACATGTCGGTATCGTCGGCGGTACGCAGGCCGTCAGCAGCGGCAATCGGCGTGTCGTAGGCCAGGTTCGGCGCACGACGCACGCGACGCTGACCGGCGTTGTAGCCCCAGGCCTGACGTGGCTCCTTGACCTGATCCAGGGTCTCGTGAACCAGTACCGCACCGCCGGCCAGACGCGCCGGGCTGGTGGTGAAGGACAGGTAGTAGAACATGATGTTGTTCAGGTCGGCGAAGGAGCCGTTCTGCAGGTAGTACTTGAACAGCGCCTCCTGCTGGGAAGTAACCAGCGAGTAGGCACCATTGCGCTGTACGGCTACTTCCGAGGCACGACGCACGATGTAGGTACCACGATAGCGGGCGATGTGGTTCCACAGCGCCTCGACACCGTTCTGCGGGATCGGGAACGGGATACCGCCATAGGCATCGGAGAAGCCGTTGCCGCCATCGACCAGCTTGGCGCTGGTGGCGTTCTTGATGCTGTTGTCATAGACCCACTGCGGCGCGGAGCCGGAGCGGCGGGTCTGGTAGACCGGCATCTGATAGGTTTCCGGGTAAGCCTTGAACATGGCGATCTGACCCGGCGTCAGATTGGCCTCGTACTGGCTCAGGTTGGCCGCGGTGATGGTGAACAGCGGCTTGTCTTCCGGGAACGGATTGACGTGGTGCTGGCCCGAGCGAGTGTAGCCCGCCGGCGCCTGGGTGATGCCACCGGTCCAGGCCGGAATGGTGCCGGCAGCGTTGCCAGCCTTCTCGGCGCCGAAGGGAGTCAGGGTATCGCCGAGCTTGGCGGCTTCCTGCGGGGAAACGGCAGCCAGCGCAGAACCGGCGGAAAACGCCAGCGCAACGGCTACAGCCATCAGCCTGTGCTTGTTCAGCATGGGTAATTCTCCGTGAAGAGTCTGACCGGGCGCCCAACGGCGCCCGGCGTTTTTTCTGGTTATGGGTATTAGAAGGAGTATTTGACGTTCAGACCGATATTGTCTCGGTCGCGCGCACCGTTGTTCTGGCCAGCGCCGTAGAACTCGGTGTACTGGATCTCGGCTTCCAAGCTGTTCAGGTAGCTGGCGCGCATACCCAGAGTGTATGCCTTGCGACCTTCGATGAAGTTGCCGGTCTGGTGCGAGTTGCCTTCGAAGTCGTGCTTGAACACGGCGAACGGCGACAGGTTCACGCCAGCGTAAACGTCGTTCCAGGTGCCGGAGAGCACCAGGGTGTAGCCGTAAGCGTTCTTGTTGATCTGATCGTCGCGGTCGTAGCCGGAGATGTAGGAGCCGTTAGCACGGCCAGAGTAGTAGCGCACGTTACCCTGGAAATCTGTGTACTTCAGATTGCTGCCACGAATGTGCTCAGAACCGAGTTCAGCAACACCAAAAAGGGAGTCGAAGCCCAGCGACGGGCCAAAGTTGTAGATACTGCCAATGGAAGTGTTGAAAGCCTCAACACGCTCATAGTTGCTCAGGCGACGGTTACCAAGGCTTACAGTCTGCCCTCCCACTTGCACCTGCTGCCCCAGAGCAATCTGCGGCGCTTGCTGGAGCACTTGCCCCAACAGGTCGTTAGTGGTGGCTATACCAATCGGCAGGTTTGGACGATAGGAGAACTCACCGAATACCGACGCATTGCCTACAGTAGTATTGAAACTCAGGCCCATCATCCGAACATCTTCGGCGTATTGGCGGCTAGCCTGGATCTGATTAGCTACATCCACCGAGACCAGACCACCGGCAATTTGCCGTGCGATATCAGCGACAGCAGCCGGATCACCTGCCACGCCTGCTGCGGCCGCAGCCTGCAACGCAGCTCCCTGAACAGGGGCACTACCAACAAGAGCACCAAATTGTCCTCCCGTCATACCACCGTATGCGTCGTCCAACTGGGCATAGATTGAAGGTTCTTTGGCGTGGTAGTTCACAAAGTAGAAGCCAAATTCGGTCGAATTTAGCTCTTCAGCGATATAGCGAAATGCAACGCCAAATTGCCCATCATTCTTAGCATTGAGGTCATTCTTGATAGAGGCGACCTTAAAAGCGTCAGGCGTGGCAAACGAACTGCCGTTCAATCCATGGGCAGGGTTCAAAACCGAGGCTTGATAGAGAGAGAGACCGCCAAGCAGAGGGTTTGGCGTAAGTGCGCCAGCCAAAGCACCACTCTGGTTATATGCGGTATGACCACCGTCGGCGAACAAATCAGTCTCGGAGAAGTAAGTACCAACCGGGTCGATTGCAGACTCTTTCCAGTTGAACTGGTAGAAGGCTTCCATCGAGAGATTGTCAGTCAGGCCAATGTTGAAGCTCAGTGCTTCGACCGGCACCAACACTTCCTTCACCTCGGAGCCAGGCAGGCGGAACTTGGCAGCATCGACCGGGTTGGTGGTATTGATCCCGCCACGGTAGAACAGCCCTTCACCCCAGTTGAACACCTGCTTACCGAAGCGGCCGGAGACCGGCATATCGGCCACATCCCAGTTGCCATAAACATAGGCATCGAGAATCTGCGCATCGCGGCCGGCCTTGTGGCGGGTTTCACGAGTGAAGGTGTTGTCGCGCGGGTAGCTTTGGCTAGGCTGAGCCGGAGTATTTGCGTCGTAGTAGTCGTTGCGCTTGTCCATGATCTGGGTGTCATAGAAAGCGGTACCGCGGACGAATACACCATAGTTCTGATAGGACGCTTCAAGATCGGTGGTGATCTTGAACACTTCGGAAACCAGGCCGGTATCGAAGTTGCGGTTGCCATCGTTGGTGTTGATGTCGTTGTTGGTCTTGTCCTGACCCTGTACGCGCCACAGCTGGCCGTAGGAGACGGTGGTGTCGATGGAGCCGGTGATTTCGTTATCGGCGAAGCTGAACTCTACCGCTTGAGCGTGAGCGGCGACCAACAACGGCAGAACGCCTGCGAACGCAAAGCCGGCCTTGGCCGGGGCAAAACGTAGAACGGGCTTGCGGGACTTAATTTCCATCGAGACTCACTCCGTGGACAGATCATTCTTTTGGGCGATCCCGTATCCGGGTCGCGAGTGCCGTACTGACGACGGCTTCTGTTTTTATTTGCAGCAACATGTTCCAACGACCAGCGTGCGCTCGCACGCGGCCAGATCCTGCTCGGTACTGCAACCATGGTGCCAATTCAAACGGGTGTATCAGCGCAAACAGGCTTGGGAGAGCTGTTGGCCAGTTTCTTTTCGTGACTGATCAGCCACTGACCAATACGTCAGAAAAACTGGCGCACTTTGTCCTACGATCCGACGCTTTATGCCACCTGCCACGCACCTTGCCGCCCTGCAGAGCGAAGAAGATCGCCCAGCTGTCAAGCGCAGAAGCCCGAACTTAAGTGTGCAAAGGCATAACGAATTGCATACATATTTCATTGGGTAACAAAAAAGTGTTACCAACCAGAGGCCGGTAACACTTTTTTGTAGAGCAAAACCCGTCTTAGGCCAGGCTCTTGCTCACCACTTCATAGACATCGCTGGACAGCTCGCCGGAGGCGAGGATGCGCTCCAGCTCGGCCTTCATCAGCGCCTGGCGGGCGCTGCCGTATTTGCGCCAGCGGGTCAGCGGCGCCAGCAGGCGCGAGGCGATCTGCGGGTTGAGGGCGTTGAGGGTGATCACCTGATCGGCGAGAAAGCGGTAGCCCGCCCCGTCTGCGCGGTGAAAGTTGATCAGATTCTGGTTGGCGAAGGCCCCGATCAGCGCACGCACCTTGTTCGGGTTCTTCAGGGTGAAGGCTTCATGCTGCATCAGCGCGTGCACACGCTCCAGGCCGCCGGGCAGCGGGCAGCCGGCCTGCACGCTGAACCACTGATCCATGACCAGCGGATTGTCCTTGAAGAAGTCGGCGAACATCGCCAGGGCCTTGCCCTGCTCCGCCTGGAACGGCGAGTTGACCAGCACCGCCAGCGCCGCCAGGCGCTCGGTCATGTTGTCGGCATTCTCGAACTGGTCGACGCAGGCCACCAGCACCTCGGGCTTCTCGCTGAGCATCAGGTAGGAAAGCGCGATGTTCTGCAGGCTGCGACGGGCGAAGTGCGCGGCCTCGGCCACGTAAGGCGTGGTCTTGGAGGTTTCACGATTGGCCTGGTAGCGCGCCCACAGCGGGGCGAACAGCGCGGCAGCCAGCTCCTTGCGAGCGAACTCACGCGCGGCGTGAATGGCCTCGACATCGGCCACCTCGCTGATCTCGGTGAGGTAGGCCTCACCCGGCAGCGAGAGCATTTCCGCAACCATGGCCTGATCCAGCGACTCGTCTTCGAGCAGAGTGCGCAGCGCAGTGACCAAGCGCTGATCCAGCACCAGAGCCTCGCCACGCTGATGCTGACCGATCAGCTCCTGCAGTACCTGCACCGACAACTGCTGGCCGGCTTCCCAGCGGTTGAAACCGTCGCTGTCGTGCTGCATGAGGAACATCAGTTGGTCGCGGTCATAGGGGAAGTGCAGCTTGACCGGCGCGCTGAAGCCACGCAGCAGCGACGGCAGTGGCTTTGCGGTGATGCCTTCGAAGATGAAGGTCTGCTCAGCCTCGGTGACCGACAATACGCGACTGGTGCCTTGCGCCGCGCTTTCACCCTGCAGGCGCAGCGCCAGCTCGTTGCCTTGGGCATCGAGCAGGCCGAGCGCCACCGGAATCACGAACGGCAGCTTCTCGCTTTGCCCTGGCGTGGCCGGGCAGCTCTGGCGGAAGCTCAGGCTGTAGGTTTGCGCGGCGGCGTCATAAGCCTCGCTGACCTCCAGACGCGGCGTGCCGGCCTGGGTGTACCAGCGCTTGAACTGGGTCAGGTCCTGGCCGCTGGCGTCTTCCATGGCCTTGACGAAGTCGTCGCAGGTCACGGCCTGGCCGTCGTGGCGCTCGAAGTACAGGTCCGAGCCCTTGCGGAACAGTTCCGGCCCGAGCAGGGTGTGGATCATGCGCAGCACTTCCGAACCCTTCTCGTAGATGGTCAGGGTGTAGAAGTTGGAGATCTCCATGTACGCGTCCGGGCGCACCGGGTGGGCCATGGGGCCGGCGTCCTCGGCGAACTGGTGGGTGCGCAGGTAGGCCACGTCTTCGATGCGTTTGACCGTGCGCGAGTGGGTATCGGCGGAGAACTCGCTGTCGCGGAATACGGTGAAGCCTTCCTTGAGCGACAACTGGAACCAGTCGCGGCAGGTCACGCGGTTGCCCGACCAGTTGTGGAAGTATTCGTGCGCCACCACCGCCTCGACACGCTGATGCGCGGCATCGGTGGCGGTCTCGGCCTTGGCCAGCACGCAGCTGGAGTTGAAGATGTTGAGGCCCTTGTTCTCCATGGCACCCATATTGAAGTCGTTGACCGCGACGATCATGAAGATGTCTAGGTCGTACTCGCGGCCATAGACCTCCTCGTCCCACTTCATCGAGCGCTTGAGGCTGTCCATGGCGTGCTGCACCTTGTCGATGTTCTCCGGCTCGACGTAGATGCGCAGCGCTACCTCGCGGCTGCTCATGGTGGTGAAGCTGTCTTCCACACACCAGAGGTCACCGGCGACCAGGGCGAACAGGTAGGCCGGCTTCTTGAACGGGTCTTCCCAGGTGGCCCAATGACGACCGCCCTCCTCGCCGCCGCTGGCAATCGGGTTACCGTTGGACAGCAGCACCGGGTAGGCATGCTGTTCGGCGCTGACCGTGGTGGTGAACTTGCTCATCACGTCCGGGCGGTCGAGGTAGAAGGTGATCTTGCGAAAGCCCTCGGCCTCGCACTGGGTGCAGAACATCGTGCCGGACTTGTACAGGCCTTCCAGTGCGGTGTTGCTTTCCGGGTGAATGCGCACGCTGCTGTCGACCACGAAACGGTCCTGAGTCGGCTGCAGGCTCAGGTGGCTGTCGGTGAGGCTGTAATCACCCTCACCCAGCTCGCGGTCATCGAGCTTGAGCTCCAGCAGCTCCAGCTGCTGACCATCCAGCACCAGCTTGGGCAAGCCGGCACCGGCCTCGGGGTTACGACGCATGACCAGCTGCGCGTGCACCAGGCTGTGATCCTCGAACAACTCGAAGGTCAGGTGGGTTTCGTCGATCAGGTAGTCGGGAACCTGATAGTCCTTGAGGTAGATGGTCTTGGATTGTTCGGTGCGCATGGCTCTTGGCCTCTCGTCTGCGGCGCCCCGGGCGCCGGTGGCAATCGGGTGTCAGGCGGCGATCTCGTGGACGGCCAACTGATAGGCGGTGTACTTGCGAATATTGATCACGCCGGTATCGAACATCAGGTACTGGCCCTTGATACCGAGCAGGGTACCTTCGGCCAGGGGCAGCTTGTCCAGATTGAAGCTGGTGATCTTGGCCGGATAGGCCTCGATGGGGTAACGAATCTCCAGCACGTCGGCGGTGCCCAGCGGCTGGATGGCCTGCAGACCGAAGCGCTGCTGCAGCTCGGTGATACCCGCGCCACAGCTATCGAACAGCTGCTCGCGAATCGCCAGCAGATCGACCGGCACGGCATCGCCCTTGAGCAGCGCCCGCCAGTTGGTCTTGTCTGCCACCTGGCTACGCAGCAGGTCTTCGACGAAGCCGGACTGCTGCCGGGTGGCCACGCGCAGGATGGGCAGCGCCTGGGTCGCGCCCTGATCGATCCAGCGCGTCGGCACCTGGCTGGCACGGGTGATGCCCACCTTCACGCCACTGGAATTGGCCAGGTAGACGATATGGTCGGTCATGCAGAACTGCTCGCCCCAGCTCGGCTCGCGGCAGGTGCCGGCATCGTAATGACACTTCTCCGGGCTCATGATGCAGATATCGCATTGCGCCAGCTTCTGCATGCAGGGGTAGCAATAACCCTGGCTGAAGCTGGTCTTGGTCTTGCGTCCGCAGTGCGTGCAATGGATGGCACCGAGGTATTCCAGGCGCAGATGCTTGCCCACCAGCGGGTTGACCGGTACTTCTTCGTCGCCAAGACGGAAGGCGTATTGCACCGGTGCGTCCAGGTGCGCCTTCATCTTGCTCAGCGAGCCACGTCCCAATTCACTCATCAGTGCAGGGTATCCGAGGACTTGAACAACAGGTTGGGTACCGGCTCGGACTTGCTGCTGCACTCCTGCGGCCCCATGTAACCGGTGCGTTCTTCTTCCGGCAGGTTCTGCACTTCCCAGGCGATCATCGCCTGCAGGCTCAGCTCTTTCTGTTCCTGGGTCAGCTTGCGGCCGTCCGGCCATTTACCGATTTCCACGGCCAGCTTGAGGCTCTCGTAGATTTCCGGGGTGATGTTTTCAATCGCATCGAGAAAGGACGACATGAAGGTCTCCAAATAAGTCTTAGGGCGGATGAAGCCCGCCAAAATGCTGCGATGGCGGGCTTCACCCACCCCACAGGCTTTAAATCGTTCGTCTGGCAAGCATACCGCCAAGCAGCCCGGTCAGGCAGCCGGTGAGCAAGCCGCCGACATGCGCGGCATTGGCAATGGCGCCGAACTGCAACAACTCGAAGATGCCGGTCATGCAGATCAGCAGCCAGGCCAGCATCATCACCAGCACGCCAGGCGGCAGCCGATAGGCAGCGTTCGGTGCCAGGCGCTGGTAGATCCAGCAATGCCCAAGCAGACCGTAAAGTACGCCGGACAGGCCGCCGAACAACGACGGCCCGGCCCACCAGTACTGGGCGAAGTTCGACGCCAGACCAAACAGCAGAGTCAGCCCCAACAGGCCGATGGCGCCCTGGCGAAACTCGATGCGTCGCCCCAGCTCCCAGTACCACAAGCTGTTCATCGCCAGATGCAGCCAACCGAAGTGGATCAGCATCGGCGTGATCAGGCGCCACCATTGACCACTGCCCAGGGTGGCATCCAGATAGGTCAGATAGATGTGCTCACCGTCGAGGCGAAAATCGACGAAACTCAGCCAGCGAATGGTGGAAAAGTTCTCGCCCGCCAGGGTCACCGCGAAGACGATGAAGGTGGCCAGCAACACCAGCGCCGTGACCGGGCTGCGCCGTAGTTGAGTGGCGAAGCCCTCGCGCACAGGGACGACGCTTGGCGGCAGCTCTCCGGCGGCATCGCCCTGCGGGTGGCGCGCGTACAGTTCGCGCACCTGCTCTGCAAGCTCCTGCCCCGGCACCCACAGCACCTGCTCACCGCCCTCTTCCGCCACCCGGTGCGGTACACGCAAACGCTGCAGCAGAGCGACAAAACCGCTCAAATCGCTATCCAGCGGCAAGCGCAACACAACCACTGCCGTCATCGCGGCGCCTCCTGCGGATCGACATCGACCCAGACGAATTTACCCGCGTCCAGACGTGTTTCCTGATCCAGACGATAAGCCACCAGGCGGCCGCCAACCACCGCGCTGTAGTCCAGACACGCCAGGTTGGGCCTGATCGGCGCCGGCTTGCCACGCCGCCAGTAATGGCCGACGAACAGCAGCGGCTCGTGCGCGCCATATCTGAGCAACTCATCCTTCTGCAGTTCGGTCAACGGCGTCTGCGCAGCCATCTCCGGCAACGCATCGGGCTGGAAGACGATATCGCCGTAGGTCTGCGGATTCTCTTCCCAGAATTTGGTGCGAAAGTACGAGCGGGTAAAGCCGTCGCCGCTGGTCAGGGTCAGGCCGTGCGGCAAGCGCATGTCGGTACCACGCAGCAGGCGATCTAGCGCCATGTTGGCGAAGCTGCCGGGCACGGCCGAGGCCTGCAGGAAGTGTTCGTCGATGCAGCCATCGGGAAACTGCGCCTTGAGCGGCGTGATCAGCTCGTCATCCCAGCAGGCGTGCACCACGCGGAAGCGCCCGGCATCGATGAATAGCGGCATCTCGTAGAACCAGCACAGAAATTCGCGCCACTCCAGTGGATGATCCTCGAATTGCGCCAATGTCTCGCGCATCAGGCGCTGGTGGCGCGAGCTGTGCTCGCGTACGTACTGGCGGCCACTGCCGGGTGGCGCCGGCGTGCTCCAGCCCAACGCGTTGAACTCGTGGTTGCCCATGATGCACAGTGCCTGGTCGGCACGAACCATGTCGTGCACCAGATGCAGGGTTTCACGGATACCCGGACCACGGTCGACCAGGTCACCCAGGAAGATCACCATGCGCGTCGGATGGCGCCACACGCCACCCTGGCGGCTGTAACCCAAACGCTCGAGCAGGCGTTCAAGGGTTTGCGCGCAACCGTGGATATCACCGATCAGGTCATAGCCACGATGGGGGTCGAGGGACATTCAGTCCTGCCCTCCCAGGCGGCTGCCCCATCCGAGCTTGGTGCGGCAAACCTCATAGTAGTTGTGATCCAGCGGATGGATCAGACGCAACTTCTGCGCCTTCTTGGCCACGTGCAGGGTGTCGCCCGGGGCACAGGTGAAGTGGTTCTGGCCGTCGCAGGACACCTGCGGATAGATGGTCATGTCCGCCGACACCACCACCTTCAGCTCGCTGTTGCCGTCAACCACGATGGGCCGGCTGGACAGCGTATGCGGGTACATCGGCACCACCACGATGGCATCGAGCTTGGGATGCATGATCGGCCCGCCGGCGGACAGCGCATAGGCGGTCGAACCCGTGGGCGTGGCGACGATCAGGCCGTCGGCCTTCTGGCTGCAGACGAACTGACCGTCGATATACAGCTCGAACTCGATCATCCGCGTCGACTTGCCGGGGTGCAGCACCACGTCGTTGAGCGCGTCGCCCTGGCCGATGGCTTCGCCCTGGCGACGCACTTCGGCTTCGAGCAGGAAGCGATTCTCGGTCAGGTACTGGCCTTCGAGCACCTGCGCCACCTTGAGCTCCAGCTCGTCAGGGCGAATATCGGTGAGAAAACCCAGGCTGCCACGGTTGATCCCCAGCACCGGTACCTTGTGCCGCGCCAGGGCGCGGGCGGCGCCGAGCATGCTGCCGTCGCCACCGACGACGATCACCAGGTCGCAGACCTCGCCAAGCATCTTGCGCGAGGAGGTCTGCAGGCCGTGTCCCGGCAGCACGTCGGCAATGGTGTCCTCGAGGATCACATGCAGGTGGCGGTCGATCAGAAAGCGCTTGAGCCGCCGCACGGTTTCCAGCACCCGCGTGCTCCCCAGGCGCCCGATGATGCCGACATTGCGAAATTGCTCCATGGGACTCCCGCCAGACAGATAAGAAACGATGGGTGATTATCGGCCAAAGGCCTGGGCGGCAGCAAACCAGCACTGTTACTGGGCTATGCTCGGCTCATGAACACACCCGACTCGCTGCATGATCTGCTGCTGGGCTTGCGTACCCCGGCTGTGCGTGACCTGGCCTGGGCGCTGTTCTCGCCGCCCATGCTGGGTGAGACCACGAAAGTCCAGCGTCATCCGCTACAGGCCAGTTGCTGGACGCGGCAACCGCAGCGGCTGGCAGACTGGCTCGTGCAGCAGGACAACGAGGCCGGCGCCCTGCACGCCTGGCTGGCCGCAAAACCGGTACGCCGCCTCGGCCTCTATTACGAACGCCTGTGGCAGTTCGCCCTGCACGCCGCACCGGATGTCCAAGTAATCGCCGCTAACCTGCCAATACGCCAGAACGGCCAGACCCTGGGCGAGCTGGATCTGCTGCTGCGCGACGACGAAGGCGAACACCATCTCGAATTGGCGGTGAAGTTCTATCTCGGCACGCACAGCTGCGATGCCGCAGACTGGCTAGGCCCGGGCAGTCATGATCGGCTCGATCTGAAACTGAGCCACCTCGCGCAGCACCAGTTACCCCTGTCTTCACGCCGTGAGGCACGCGGCGCGCTGAACGAATTGCAGCTGGGCGAAACCCGATCCGCTTTCTGGCTCGGCGGCTACCTGTTCTATCACTGGCCCGACGCGTCCTCCCCGCCTCGCGGCGCCACACCCGAACACTGCCGCGGACGCTGGCTGCATCAGCGCGACTGGAATGACTTCACCACGACGAGACCCGGCGCGCGCTGGCAGCCGCTGCCAAGACTGGCCTGGCTGGCGCCGGCGTTGGTGAATGCCGATGGGGTCTGGTCTGATGAAATGCTCCAGCAATGGCTGAACACATTGCGTCCAGAAGCTCAGGCGCAACTGCTGGTACGACTGGAGGAAGATCATGCCGGGGATTGGCGAGAGGTCGAGCGGATCTTTCTGGTCAACGATCAGTGGCCCAAACAGTCGTAGCCCGGATGTAATCCGGGAGACATGCACCTGCGGTCCCCGGATTTCATCCGGGCTACGGCCTGGAGTCTGGCTCAAGCGGCAGTTGGCGAGAGTACGTTTTAGGTGCCTCCACCATCCCAAGGCTGGCGTGGCTCCCCCGCCCTATGCGAGCGTCATCAACGCTGACGATGGCTATTCGCCCCTACCTACTGCGCTCGGTACGCCCACCGGAACGTGCCAGATAGCCTGCCCCGCTTTCACAGAGCAGCGCATCGCGCTGCACCGCTGGCAGGGCGTCCAGGCCGCCGCGCAACGCGTAAACGCTGTACCCCAGCTGCGAGAGCAGAAACACCGCGCTGCTGCTGCGTTTGCCGCTGTCGCAGTAGCACAGGTAGGTGCGTGATCGCTCCAGCAGGCGCGCCTTCAGGCGCAACAGCTGCAGCGGCATATGCAGCGCTTGCGGCGCATGCGCCTTCTCATACTCTTCCAGCAGGCGCACATCCAGCCATTGCGCGCCCTGTGTCAGCAACCTGGCGCCCTCGCCCAGCGACACTTCAGCCACCACTGGCGCCTTGAGCAGGGCAAAGAAATCCTGACGATCCAGGCGCAGCACACTGCCGGCCTCGACCATGGTCACCGTGGCATTTCGCGGCCGGTCGGCAAGCAGGGCCTCCTCGCCGAAACAGGCACCCACCTCCAGCTCCGCCAGCACCTGGTGCTCGCTACCCGCGCCCCGGATCACTTCGGCGCGACCGCTTTCCAGGAAATAGCAGCAATCGCCAGTGGCACCCTCTTCAAGCACCTGGCTGCCCGCCGCCAGCTCGACTTTCTGCAGGCGGGCGAGCATGTTCTGCACGTTGGCTGGCGGCACCTTGGCAAACAAGGGGTTTTCCAGCAGCCGCTCCAGCCACTCGACATCGGCGCCACTCTGCTGCAGCGCCAGCAACAGGTCCTGATGCGCCAGGCGCCAGGTCAGCAGGCGATCGAGCGTGACGCTATCGATCATCAGCACGCTGATATCGGTCAAGGCGCGGGCGTCATGCAGTCGCGGCAGACCAGGAGACAAGGGATGACAGCTGAGCTCGCTGCCGGCCTGAACCTTCTGCGTGCGCCCCTCGGCATCCTGCAACTGCAACTCACCGGCCAGCAGATAGCAGCTCAGACGCGCCTGATCCCCCTGACGAAACAGCAACTGCCCCGCCAGCAGAGGCTGCGGCACCAGCTGGCTACGCAACTCGCGCCACTGCTGCTCTGAAAGCACATTGAGCGGCGTCAAGCTGCGCAATTGTTCGGGGGTAAGGGGTTCGCTCATGAGGATTTCCAGGCTCCGCTGGTCAGACCTGAGTGTAGTCGGCGCCGACGCCCATCAACGCCCGACGCCCTTGCAAGCCGCCAGTATGAATGAATATCAGCCGACTGCCGCGCGCAAGTTGACCCCTCTTGCAGAAATCGCGCAGCGCCATAAGCGCCTTGCCGGTATACACAGGCTCCAGCGGCATGCCGCTGGCCTGCTCGGTCTCCAGGATGAACTGGCGCAGTGGCTCGTCGAGACGCGCAAAACCGCCGCGCGCGGCTTCGATCAGTTGGTAGCGCCGCGCCGATGCCCCGCTCTCGTTCAGCAACGTGGCGACCTGAGAGGCGACACCGTGGTCGCTCGGTACGGCCTGAGCGCCAAATACGCTGCGCCGAATATCACCCAGCAGCAGACCGGCCAGGGTGGTACCGGTCCCCGTAGCCAGCCACCAGGCATCGAAATCGGACCAGTCGATATCTGCCAGCTGCGCCTCAGCCATCGCCACCAGACAGCTGCAGCCTCTAGCGCCCTGAAGGCCCAGACCTCCCTCGCCGACCGCCTGGAAACCCGGATAGCGAGCGAGCCAGGGCACCCAGAAATCAGGCTGATGGCGCGCACGGTAACCGCCATAACCCAACCAGTGCAGCGTCATACCCATGCGCTGCAGATCATCGACGGTCGGGGTCTGCTGCGCCTCGCCACGCAACAGACCGACACTGGCGAAGCCGAAACGCCGGCCCGCCGCTGCCAGCGCATGCAGATGATTGGAGTGCGCACCACCCAGGCTGATCACGCCCTGCGCGCCGGTCGCAGCGGCCTGTTCAAGATAGGGCGCGAGTTTGAACCACTTGTTGCCGGACACCAGTGGATCGACAAGATCCAGGCGTAGACAGGCGAGCTCGACACCGGCAGCCTCGAGCCAGTCCAGTTGTAGAGGTTGTAGCGGCGCTCGCGGGCGCCAGAGGGGAATCCGTATCGGCAAAATCAGCTGACGGTGCGCAGACGGCTACTGGCCTTGTGCCGCGCACAGCAGTTCGACTCACCCAGAGTGAAACGGCTGGGCGTGTCGACGCGGTCGATAGGGATGGCGCAGCGCTCACCGCTGGGCAGGGATGCATCGCAACTGGGCTGCTGATAATGCGCCAACCAGTGACGATACTGCTCTTCGGAAACGAAGCATTTGCTGGCGGCGTAGGCCATGGGGTTGTCCTGATAGCGGGCGACATCCTGCAGTGGAATGGTCAGGTGCCCGGCGCCGGGATGGTACACCACGAACACCACGCCAAGCTTGGCCAGACGCTCCAGCACCTGATCACTACCCTGACTGGCGAACGCATCGCGCTCACGCTTGAGGCGTTCGATTTCCGCCTGCAACTGGGCATCCAGCTCATTGCGATAGGCGAGCTCAACGTCACGGATGGCGATCTGTTCCTTGTACTCCGCCACGGCCGCAACGACCTTGGCGCGCACTTCACCATCGAACTGCGCGCGCAGGATATCGCCCTCGGTACGACCATGGCGCTCAAGGGCACGCAGTTGTTGAGTCATTTCCTCGCGGCTGCTCTGGAAACTTTCGGCCTGGGCGGCCAGTTGCGCCTTGAGGTTGGCGTTGAGTTCCTCCTGCTGGCGCAGCGCCTGATGCAGCCCATGGATCTGCGCCTGCAGATTCTTGCTCTGCTCCTCACTGGCCAGTTTGAACTTGGCCAGCTCGTCTTCGTGCTGCTGAGTCAGGCTGGTGATGCGCAGGCGCTGCTGCTGAATCAGTTGCGCGGTCTTGGCACGATGTTCCTGATCCATCTTCTGCGCCAACTGCTCGGCTACTTCCTTGGCCGGGTCGGGCGCATACCATTTGTCTTCGGAGGCCACCTGCAAACGCTCGGCAACCACCGACTGGGCACTGTCGTCTTCGATCAAAAGCCCGAGTTGATTGCGTTTGACGGCATCGCGCAGCAATACCAGATCATTCTGAGCGGGCGCCAGGCTGGGGTCCCACAGATGCATCTGGTGCCAGGAAACCGGACACTGACTGCGACAGGCCAGGCGAATCGGCCCGGCGCCAAGATCCGGACCACGACCGGCACGCTCGGCCAGATGCTGCAGAGGAATGTTCCACCCCTTGTCGGGGCGACCGTCCTCGTCGAAATCCAGAAAGAAGAATACCGCCGCCCTGACCAGCAGACGCGGGTTGATCACCACGAATACCGCGCGCATCTGTTCGTCGGCGAACTCGGGCATGTTCACCACACCATCGAGCAACGCTTCGAATTCAGGGAACATCATCTGTTTGCAGATACCGCGTTCACTGAAGAACATCACGGCTTCCACCATCTGCGGCTTGTTCTGCATGCTCATTGAGGACCCTCTGAACCAACCGGGAATACGCGCGCGTAGTCGCGTGCCGAAGTAACGCCTACTCCGGCATCGATACCGTCCTTGATACCTCGGGCAAGTCTAGGGGAAAACCCGACCACAGCAATGTGACTGGGTTGGCACTCACTCTGCGAGCTAGGCCGGATAAGCCACTGCTTAGCGCAAAAATGTGACAAGAGCGGAAAGTACGAGAGCCGCCAGCGACCCAGCCCGCGGGCATGACTCCCCGCCTGACGCCCCCAGTTCGATCGGCGGATTCTTGCTTTCCACCTGCGCCAGACAAGCGAATTTCCGCCCATGGCAATCGACAGCATTGCGCCCACCGGCTCTAGAACAGTGGTCCGACAACCTGGCACGCCATCTGCTCAGCACCACACAGGCCCGCGCGCGTGGCGCGGCCGGACTGATAAAAAAGACAAGAGGTCAGCCATGTTCTGCCATCCCTTCACTGTTATCCCTCACTGCTCGACCCGCTTCGCGGGTGCCTCTCCCGGCACCCAAAAACTGCCTGCACGGCAAGCGCATCACTGACGCGCCCTCAGTTAAAGAAAATAACAACAACGGAGACGCCCCATGCACTTAGCCAAGCGCCTTGGCCTGCTTGCTGCTGCCGCGATTTTGGCCAATAGCCCCTACGCTCACGCCGGTCCGACCTCGATCAACATCCTCACTGGCGGCACCAGTGGCGTTTATTACCCGCTGGGCATGAGCCTGTCCGACCTTTACAGCGAGCACATCGAAGACTCGACCACCAGCGTGCGGGCCACCAAGGCCTCGGTGGAGAACCTCAACCTGCTGCAGATCGCCCGTGGCCAACTGGCCTTCGCCCTGGGCGATTCCGTGGCCGATGCCTGGAAAGGCGACCAAGAAGCTGGCTTCAGAGCCCCGCGTGACCGCCTGCGTGCTATCGCCGGGATCTACCCGAACTACATCCAGATAGTCGCCAGCAAGGCATCGGGGATCACCAGCCTGGAGGATCTGCGCGGCAAACGTATCTCCGTCGGGGCACCACGCTCGGGCACCGAGCTCAACGCCAGGGCCATCTTCAAGGCCGCAGGTCTCGGCTACGAGGATATGGGCCACGTCGAGTTCAAGCCCTACGCCGAATCGGTCGAACTGATCGAGAAAGGCCAGCTGGACGCCACCCTGCAGTCTGCCGGCCTGGGCATGGCGGCGATTCGCGACCTCGCCGAGCGCGTACCAATCACCTTCGTCGCCATTGCGCCGCAGGTGGTGTCACGTATCGGCAGCAGTGCCTATCAGTCGGGCACCATTCCTGCCGGCACCTACAAGGACCAAACCAACGACGTGGCGACGGCGACCATCACCAACGTTCTGGTCAGCCAGACCAGCGTTTCCGACGCCGTGGCCTATCAGATGACCAAGCTGCTCTTCGAGAACCTCGACCGCCTGGCCGAGGCGCATCCGGCCGCCAAGGACATCAGGCTGGAGCGCGCAACCACCGGGCTGCCGATTCCGCTGCATCCCGGCGCCGAGCGCTTCTATCGTGAGGTGGGCGTTCTCAAGTAGAGCGCCTCTCAGCGCTTGGCTGCCGCGAGAAAAGGCGCCAGGCGCTGCGCCATCTCTGCGCCGAGCGCCTGCAGCCCGCTCATCGGGCGCACCATCACCTCGAACTCGACGATTCGTCCCGAGTCGTCGAAACGAATCATGTCGATGCCCTTCAACTCGCGCTCACCTACCCGTGCCGAGAACTCCAGCACCACACTGAGACCGTCGGCAGTGACCAGTTCGCGGTGATAGGCGAAATCCTCGAACACCTTGAGCACGGTATTGAGGATCAGATTGACCACCTGCGCGCCCGCATACGGGGTGTGCGCCATGGGCGAGCGAAACACCGCCTGAGGGTGCAGCAACTCGGGCAAGGCGCTCAGGTCCTTGGCGACGATGAACTGGTGCCAGCGTTCGAGACTGGCTGCAGCGGCAGGGTATAGCTGGGCATTGAGAGACATCGGCTTCTCCTTGTTGTTGTCAGGCCAGATAGCAAACGCCCCGCATTCAGCGGGGCGTTTTCATTACAGCTCAGCCGCCAGGCGCGAGCCCTGGTTGATCGCCCGCTTGGCATCGAGCTCGGCAGCGACATCCGCGCCACCGACCAGGTGCACGCGCTGACCGGCGCTCTCTAGGCCTTCCTGCAGCTCGCGCAGCGGGTCCTGACCGGCGCAGACGATCACGGTGTCGACCGGCAGCACCTGCTCCTCGCCACCGGCGATGCGGATATGCAGGCCGGCATCGTCAATCTGCACGTACTCGACGCTGTTGAGCATCTGCACGTTCTTGTTCTTCAGACCGGTGCGATGAATCCAGCCGGTGGTCTTGCCCAGGCCATCGCCGACCTTGGACTTCTTGCGCTGCAGCAGGAACACCTGGCGCGCTGCCGGGTGCGGGTGCGCCTCGATCCCTGCCACGCCACCACGGGCCTCCAGCGCGGTGTCGATCCCCCACTCCTTCCAGAACTCGTCACGGTCGAGGCTGGTGGCCTTGCCCTGGTGCGTGATGAATTCGGACACATCGAAACCGATACCACCGGCACCGATCACCGCCACCTTCTGCCCGACCGGCTTGCGCTCGAGAATCGCGTCCAGGTAGCTGATTACCTTGGCATGCTCGATACCCGGAATATCCGGCGTACGCGGGGCGATACCGGTGGCCAGGATGATTTCGTCGAAGCCGCCCTTGAGCAGATCGTCCACCGACACGCGGCTGTTCAGGCGCACGTCGACGCCGCTGGTTTCCAGCTTGCGCTTGAAGTAGCGCAGGGTTTCGAAGAACTCTTCCTTGCCCGGCACGCGCTTGGCCACGTTGAACTGGCCGCCGATCTCGCTGGCCGAATCGAACAGAGTCACGCTGTGACCGCGCTCGGCGGCGACGGTGGAGGCGGCCAGGCCGGCCGGACCGGCACCGACCACGGCTATCTTCTTCACCGCGGCAGTGGGGATGTAGTTGAGCTCGGTCTCGTGGCAGGCACGCGGATTGACCAGGCAACTGGTCAGCTTGCCACCGAAGGTGTGGTCCAGGCAGGCCTGGTTGCAACCGATGCAGGTGTTGATCTCGTCCGCGCGGCCTTCGGCGGCCTTGTTGACGAAGTCCGGGTCGGCAAGGAACGGGCGCGCCATCGACACCATGTCGGCATCACCCTCGGCCAGCACCTGCTCGGCCACTTCCGGGGTGTTGATGCGGTTGGTGGTGATCAGCGGAATCGACACCTCGCCCTTGAGCTTGGCGGTGACCTTGGTGAAGGCCGCGCGCGGCACCTTGGTGGCGATGGTCGGGATACGCGCCTCATGCCAGCCGATGCCGGTGTTGATGAGGGTGGCACCGGCCTTCTCGATGGCCTTGGCCAGCAGCACGATCTCGTCCCAGGTGCTGCCACCCTCGACCAGATCGAGCATCGACAGGCGATAGATGATGATGAAGTTCGGCCCGACCGCCTCGCGCACGCGACGCACGATCTCCACCGGCAGGCGCATGCGGTTCTCGTAGCTACCGCCCCAGCGGTCGGTACGGTGGTTGGTGTGGGCGACCAGGAACTGGTTGATGAAATAACCTTCCGAGCCCATTACCTCGACGCCGTCGTAGCCGGCCTGCTGGGCCAGCGCCGCGCAATTGACGAAGTCGGCGATCTGCTTCTCGATGCCCTCCTCGTCCAGCTCACGTGGTTTGAACGGGTTGATCGGCGCCTGGATGGCGCTCGGCGCCACGGACTTGGGGCTGTAGGCATAACGCCCGGCGTGCAGGATCTGCATGCAGATCCTGCCGCCCGCCTCGTGCACGGCCTGGGTGACGACCTTGTGCTTCTCGGCCTCTTCCACCGTGCTCAGCTTGGCCGCACCGGAATACACGCCGCCCTCCTCGTTCGGGCCGATGCCGCCGGTGACCATCAGACCGACGCCGCCACGGGCGCGCTCGGCGAAGTAGGCCGCCATGCGCTCGAAGCCGCCCGGCTTCTCTTCCAGGCCAGTGTGCATGGAGCCCATCAGCGTGCGGTTGCTCAGCGTGGTGAAGCCGAGATCGAGCGGGGCCAGCAGGTGCGGGTAACGAGCAGTCATGGAATTCTCCACATCGCGGTGCAGTTCACGGATTGCCGCGGTCTCATGGTCACGCGGTCGGTTATGGAGCCAGAAGATAAAGAGGCTGCCAGCCATGCTCAATGATCAAAACTAACAAGATAATGATCAAAACTAGCAATAGATCTTGGCAGCGCGGCTCGACCGACCTAACCTGCACCGCAATCAAACCGAAAAAAACCAATGCGCCTACTGATCACCCTTCTGCTCGCGCTCGCCCTGCTGGTCGGCCTCGGCAGCTACGCCCACTGGATCGAGCAGCGCCCCAGCAGCCATTACCTGTCCGATCTGCGCAGCCAGGTCGCGCTCGATATCGGCGAACCCGGCCCACGCGGCAACCTGCTGGGCATCCAGCCGGAACTGTTCGCCACCGACTATCAGAGCCTCGCTCGCCTGCGCCTGAAGCTGGCCGCTTACCTGGATCACGCCCGTGACCTGGGCATGCTCAACGAACGCACCGTCGTCGTGCTGCCCGAACATATCGGTACCTGGCTGCTCGCCGTGGGCGAGAAGGAAGAGCTCTACCGCGCCGCCGAGCGCCGCCAGGCCATGCACTGGCTGGCGGCGAGCAATCCACTGGATTTTCTCGGCGCACTGTTCAGTGCTGGAGGCGACGCGCGCCTGGACGATGCCATGCTGCGCACCAAGGCCAAGACCATGGCACGCGACTATCAGCAGCTGTTTGGCGACCTGGCCCGCGATTACCAGATCACTCTGGTGGCAGGCTCCATCGTTCTGCCCGAGCCCCGCGTGGCACGGGGTCGCCTCGAAGTCGGTCGCGGGCCGCTGTACAACGTCAGCCTGGTATTCGATCGGGCCGGCAACCCGCAGGGCCAACCCCAACGCCACGCCTTCCGTGCCGGCGCACTCGCCACCGAGGCGCCGGATGCTCTGCAGGTACTGGATACCCCGGCAGGTCGTCTCGGCGTGCTACTCGGTGGCGATATCCGCCAACTCTCCCAGGTGAATACCCAGGGCGGCGAAGCCTTGGAGCTTCTGGCGATGCCCAGCGACCTGGACAGCCAGACGGACGCCCCACTCCTCGACGAACAACTGCAGAGCAATGGCATTCGTGCCGGCCTGAAAGTCCATCTGCGCGGCAGATTATGGGAACGCAGCGGTCAACCCCAGGCACTGGCGTTCGCTGCCGGGCGCAGCGAACGAGGCGCCAGCGAGCGCGGCGCGCAACTGATCAATCTATGGCTATAAAAGCATCACGCGTTCGCCTCGGCGATCTCTCCGTCGGCTTCACCCAGGCGCTGGCCGGCGCACTGCGCGAACAGGGTCAGCGCCCCGAGCCCCTGTTCGAGCAGTTCGGTCTCGATGCTGCAAGCCTGAGCGAGCCACGCGCGCGCCTGTCGATCCCGCGCTTCATGCGCCTTGGCCATAGCGCCATCGCCCTGTGCGAGGAGCCGGCACTGGGGCTGGACATGGGCCGCCACAGCCATCCGAGCCAGATCGGCCTGGCCGGCATCTGCGCCGCGCAAGCGCCCGACCTGCGCGAGGCGGCGCGTACCCTGACGCGCTTCGAGCCGCTCTACGCCGCCAACTATCGCGGCCGCTCGGGCTTCGATGAAGACCCGCGCGGCGCCTGGCTGCTTTTTTATTCCATCAGCCCGTACAACGCCTACAACCGCTTCGTGGTCGACTCGGTGCTGGCTGGCTGGCAGACCAACCTGGGCCAGGTGGTTGACCGTCCGATCACCCCGGAAAAGGTCGAGATCGAATTTCCCGCACCCGACTATGGCGAACGCTACGAAGCGCTGTTCGGTTGCCCGGTGGAGTTCGCCGCCAGCGCCAATCGCCTGCGTCTGAGCAACGACACCCTGGCCCTGCGCAACCCCCAGCATTGCCCGGGCACCTGGCGGCATCTGGTGGAATTGTGCGAACGCGAGCTGGAGCAGTTGACCCGTACGCGCAGCCTGCGCGAGCGAGTGATCCAGCTGCTCGGCCCGCTATTGCACGGCCACGAGCCGGACCTGCAGGAAGTCGCGCGCAGCCTGCAGCTGCCGAGCTGGACGCTACGGCGCAAGCTGGCCGAGGAAGGCACGCAGTTTCGCACCATCCTCAACGACACCCGCCGCGACCTGGCCACGGCCTATATCCGCGACACCGAACTGGCCTTCGGCGAGATCGCCTACCTGCTCGGCTTCGCCTCGGCCGAAGCCTTCCAGCGTGCCTTCAAGCGCTGGCTCGGGCAAACACCCGGCGACTACCGCCGCGCGCAGCGCAGAGCGGGCTGATCGCACGGCAACCTTGATCGTCAAGCTCTCGCAACTTAGAATCCTTTTCATCCGCGTTTGCGGTCGCTTCTTACTCCTTTCATTCCGTGCCGGCCCGCCGCGCGCGCCAACGACCCCGCGAACATGTCCAAGAAATCCCGCTCCAGACTCTGGTTTCTCGTCCACAGCTGGCTGGCCCTACCGGTCTGGTTCTTCCTGCTGATCATCTGCGTCACCGGCACCCTGGCCACTGTCAGCCAGGAGATCGTCTGGCTGGCCAACCCGGACGTGCGCGCCAGCAAGCCGTCCGATGATGCGCAGCGCCTGAGCTTCGGCCAGGTACTGGAAGCGATCAATCGCGCCGAACCCGAGCTGATCGTGCAATCCATCGGCCGACCGGACGAAGACCACTTCGCCCTCACCGTAAACGTCAGCTATCCCGACGGCAGCTCACCGTCGCTGTACGTCAACCCCTACAGCGGTGAGATCCAGGGCGTCAGCCCGGAGTTCGACTTCCGCCAGTTCACCCGCGCCCTGCATGGCTGGTGGCTGGTGCCGTTCACCAACGGCTACAGCTGGGGCTGGTACCTGGTGTCGCTGATGGGCCTGCCGATGCTGCTGTCGCTGATCACCGGTCTGGTGGTCTACAAGAAGTTCTGGAAAGGCTTCTTCAGCCCACGCCTGCGCGTGGGCCAGGGCGCACGCATCTTCTGGGGCGACTTCCACCGTCTCTCCGGTATCTGGTCGATCTGGTTCATCGCGGTCATTTCCATCACCGGCGTCTGGTTCCTGATCCAGGCGATCCTCGGCGATACCCACGTGTCCATCTCCACCGAAGGTGTACCGCCAGTGGTGGCGCGCGAGGAAGTGCCACTGGCGCCGAGCGCCGCCGAGGTGCCGCGCATCAGCCTGGACGCCGCTGTGCTCAAGGCCGCCGAAGTCATTCCGGGCCTGGAGCCAAGTTTCGTCGGCCTGCCCGGCTATGCCTACGGCCATTATTCGGTCTGGGGCCGTGGCTGGTATCCGCTGATGTTCCAGTCCGCTTCGATCAACCCTTACAACGGCGACATCGACGCCACTCGCCTGCTCAGCGACCGCTCGGGCCTGGAATTCGTCACCGAGTCCATGCGGCCGCTGCACACCGGCGACTTCGGTGGCCTGTGGATCAAGCTGCTGTGGTTCATCTTCGGCCTGTTGCTGAGCATGATGGTGCTCAGCGGCCTGCTGATCTGGACCAAGCGCACCGCCCAGGCCACGGTCGCTGCGACCAGGCGTCCGGCGCGCGCGCCCAAGCCAGCCCCGATCATCGCCACCCGTGAAATCTCGGAGAGCCACCCATGAGCAAGGCCGCAACCGCCCCGGCCCCGTCCACCCTGGGCCGTTTCTGGCACAAGTGGCGCTTCCACCTGAACGTGCTGCTGGTGCTGATTCCACTGGGCTTCATGCCCAAGTACTTTCAGGATGTCGCGCTGTTCCGCGGCGCCAGCGGCCTCGGCGAGCGTGAGTTCGGCGAGGTCCAGGTCGGCCCCTGGAGCCTGCGCCTGGCCGAGTTTCGCAACCAGGCGCCGCAACTGGAAGGTCCGGCCGGCTATATGAAGAGTTTCAACGCCGCGTTGTGCCAGGCGTGCATCAGCCAGGTCAAGGTGGTCTACCTGCGCATCGGCAAGCCGCGCAATCTGCGCGCCGCTGGCGGGCTGTTCTTCGGCAGTCCCTATCGCATGGGCACGAGTATTCCCATACCGCCACGCACCAGGCTCGACGCCGAGTTGTGGATCACCGCCGAGGGTTGGGACGGCACGGTGCATCAGGCATCCATTCCCCTGGCCGAGGCTTCACCCGCCACCCTCACCTGGCTGAAACAACAAGGAGGCAAACCATGACCCAAAGCGCCCGCATCGGTCTGCTGATGCTCTGCACCGGCCTGTCCCCTCTGGCTCTCGCGCACAACCCGATCTGCGAATGCGAGGAGCACGGCAGCGGCGAAATCGTCTGCACCGGCGGCTTCTCCGACGGCAGCGGCGCCCCCGGAGTGACCCTCGACGTGATCAGCTACGACGAAGAAGTGCTGGTGCCCGGCAAGCTCGGCGAAGACTCCAGGCTCAGCTTCAAGCGTCCGGACGGCGAATTCTACGTGCTGTTCGACGCCGGCCCCGGCCACGTCGTGGAAATCGACCACACGGAAATCGCCAGCCAATGACCACCCAAGTGGTACGCCCGGCCGGCGCCGGGCACGAAAGCCTGTGGGTGGCCATCCTCAGCCTGGCGATCATCCTGCTGGCCGCGACAGTCATCAGCCTGCGCAGCGAGAGCCACGAGGAAGAAAGCATCGCCGCCCACCAGATCGATGCCCGCCGTGACCTCAACGCCGCCGAGCAGGGCATCCATACCGAGCTGGTCGTGGCCTTCGACGAGATCCTCATGCTGCAGGACGAACAGCAGGCCCTGCCCGAGCCGCAGCAACTGGCCGAAGAAGGCATTCCGCCCTTCACCAACGACGCCAGCACCGCCACCCGTGGCCACCACGCCTGGCAACTGCTGCAGGTCGGCGAGGACTATGCCTACCAGGGCCTGAGCGGCGACAGCGCCGTCGCCGGCTCCTTCCTGCTGCTGCCAAGCGCAGCGGGTGCCGACATCTGGCTCAACCGCGCCCGCGATGCCGCTGCCCCGCAGAACCTGCATGCCGATGCCCTGATCGCCGCCGGCTGGCGCCAGGTCGCCAGCCAATACGACGCCGGCGTCACCCGCCAGCACCGCCACTGAATATCGGGAACCCCTTCATGCCCTCTCGCTTCGTCTCCCGCCGCCTGCTGGCCAGCCTGCTGCTGAGCCTGGGCGCCGCCCTCGCCCCTGTGCTCGCCAGCGCCGACAACCACCGCCTGCGCATCGGCATCACCCTGCACCCTTACTACAGCTACGTCAGCAATATCGTCGGCGACCGCGCCGACGTGGTGCCGCTGATCCCGGCCGGCTTCAACCCGCACGCCTACGAGCCGCGTGCCGAGGACATCAAGCGCATCGGCGGCCTCGACGTGGTGGTGCTCAACGGCGTCGGCCACGACGATTTCGCCGACCGCATGATCGCCGTCAGCGAGAAGCCGCAGGTGCCGGTGATCGAGGCCAACGCCCGCGTCCCTCTGCTCGCCGCCACCGGCCAGGCCGCACGCGGCGCCGGCAAGGTGGTCAACCCGCACACGTTCCTCTCCATCACCGCCTCCATCGCGCAGATCAACAACATCGCCCGCGAACTGGGCAAGCTCGACCCGGACAACGCCAAGTTCTACAGCCAGAACGCCCGCGCCTACGGCAAGCGCCTGCGCGGCCTGCGCGCCGAGGCGCTGGGCAAGCTGACCAACGCCAAGGGCAGCGAGCTGCGCGTGGCCACCATCCACGCCGCCTACGATTACCTGCTGCGCGAGTTCGGCCTGGAGGTCACCGCGGTGGTCGAACCGGCCCACGGCATCGAGCCGAGCCCCAGCCAGCTGAAGAAGACCATCGACCAGCTCAAGGAACTGGACGTGCAGGTGATCTTCTCGGAGATGGATTTCCCCTCCAGTTACGTCGATACCATCCAGCGTGAGTCCGGCGTGAAGATCTACCCGCTGACGCATATTTCCTATGGCGAGTACACCGCCAGGAAATACGAAGAGGAAATGGCCCGCAACCTCGACACCGTGGTACGCGCCATTCAGGACGAAGGCGTATGACCGCCCTCGAAACCGCGCCGCCGCGCCTGCAGGGCCCCGGCATCGAATTCGCCGGCATCGATCTCAACCTCGGCCGTACGCGGATTCTCGACAAGGTCAGCTTTCAGGTGCGCGCCGGCAGCGTGCACGCTCTGGTCGGCCCCAACGGCGGCGGCAAGAGCTCGCTGATCAAGACCCTGCTCGGGCAGATGCCGCACCAGGGCGAGCTACGCCTGCACTGGTCGGCCGCCCCCGGCACCATCGGCTACGTGCCGCAGGCGCTGGAATTCGACCGCGGCCTGCCGATGACGGTGGACGATTTCATGGCCGCCATGTGCCAGCGCCGGCCGGCCTTCCTCGGCCTGTCGCGGCGCCACGCCCCGGCCATCGAACAGGCGCTGGCGCGGGTCGGCATGCTCGACAAGCGCAAGCGGCGCATGGGAGCGCTGTCCGGCGGCGAGCGCCAGCGCGTACTGCTGGCCCAGGGCCTGGTGCCCGAGGCGCAATTGCTGGTGCTCGACGAGCCGATGTCGGCACTGGACGAACCCGGCGTACAGGTGTTCGAGCAACTGCTGCGCGACTGGCGCCAGGCCGGCACCACGGTGCTGTGGATCGAGCACGACCTGCAGGCCGTCGGCCGCCTCGCCGACCGCGTCACCGGGCTCAACCGCCGCGTGCTGTTCGACGACTCGCCGCAGCAGGTGCTGACCCCCGAACGCCTGCTCGAACTGTTCTCCAGCCATCCGCGCCAGCAAGAGGCCTCGTCATGAGTTTCGAAGACATCCGCCTGGCGATCCAGGCCTGGGCCAGCGCCGGCTATTTGCCCGAGGCTCTGGCCTACGGTTTCGTGGTCAACGCCCTGCTCGCCGGCCTGCTGATCGGCCCGGTGCTCGGCGGCCTCGGTACGCTGGTGGTGGTCAAGCGCTTCGCCTTCTTCTCCGAAGCGGTCGGCCACGCCGCGCTGACCGGTGTGGCCATCGGCATCCTGCTCGGCGAGCCTTACACCGGCCCCTACGGCAGTCTGTTCGGCTACTGCCTGCTGTTCGGCATCCTGCTCAACTACCTGCGCAACCGCACCGGCCTGGCGCCGGACACCCTGATCGGCGTGTTCCTCTCGGTGTCGCTGGCGGTCGGCGCCAGCCTGCTGCTGGTGCTCGCCGGAAAGATCAACATCCATATCCTGGAGAACGTGCTGTTCGGCTCGGTACTGACGGTCAACGCCCAGGATCTCGCGGTGCTGGCGCTGGTCTCGCTGCTGGTGCTGGGCCTGGCACTGCCGCTGTACAACCGCATCATGCTGGCCAGCTTCAACCCGCAGCTAGCCAGCGTGCGTGGCGTCGCGGTGAAGCCGCTGGACTACCTGTTCGTGATGCTGGTGTCGCTGGTCACCGTGGCTGCGGTCAAGGTCATCGGCGCCATCCTGGTCGGCGCCCTGCTGGTGATCCCGGCGGCCGCCGCACGGCTGCTCAGCCAATCGCTGAAGGGCTTCTTCTGGCTGTCGGTACTGATCGCCACGTGCAGCACCCTGGCCGGCATCTTCCTGCCAATCGCCCTGGAACTGCCGGTCCCCTCCGGCGCCGCGATCATCATGATCGCCGGCCTCGCCTTCGCCCTCGCCGCCATCGCCCGCGGCACACTGCCTAGCCTGAAAGGGAACCTGGGATGACCCTGCAACGTCTTAGCCTCGCCCTGGCCGCCTGCGCCCTGCTCGCCGGCCCCCTGCACGCCGAAACACAGCCCGTGCGCATTCTCGCCAGCCTGCCGATCACCTACGGTCTGGGCGCCAACCTGATCGACGGCAGCGCCGTGCAGCTGCAACGCGCCGCCCCGGCCAACCTGCCGGCCAGCCGCCAGCTCTCGTATTTCGCCGGCCGCGGCGCGGGTGCACTGGAGAAGGCCGCGCGCGACGCCGACGCGGTGATCGGCCTGCGCTCGCTGTGGCCGGACGACCCGCTCTACCCGCTGGCGCGGCGCAGCAATATCCGCATCGTCGAAGTCGATGGCGCGCGCCCGGTGGACGGCGCCCTGCCCGGCATCGCCCTGCGCAGCGACGGCAACGACGCCCTGGCCAGCCAGCCCTGGCTCAACATCAACAACCTGGGGCGTATGGCCGACGTCATCGCCGCCGACCTGAGCCGCCTGGCGCCGGAGGCCAAACCACAGATCGAGGCCAACCTGGCGACGCTCAAGCAGCGCCTGCTCAAGCTCAGCGCCGCCAGCGAAAGCCGTCTGGCCGAGCTGGACAACCTCAGCGTGGCCAGCCTGTCGGATCACTTCGACTACCTGATCGACGGCCTCAACCTCGACCTTGTCGAGCTGAGTGTGGCGAAGGACGCCGAATGGACGGCAGAAACCCTGGCGCAACTGAGCGCCGACCTGCGGGACAACGACGTCGCTGCCGTGCTTGTCCAGCGCCAGCCGCCAGCCGATTTGGCCAAGGCGATCAGCGATGGCGGCAGCCGCCTGGTGCTGATCGAAGACAGCCAGGACGCCCCCATCACTGGACTGGAAACAGCCATCGGCCAGGTGCTGGACGCCCTGTCGCCCTGAGCGGGGTCAACGTCTCTGCCCGGGGCCTGGGTAGCCCGGATGAAATCCGGGAATGCCGACAATGCCGTGCCCCGGATTGCATCCGGGCTACGAGAGCGAGCGGCAGCCGCTTGAGCAGCGCCCCATCCGGATCGGACCAGCACCCGATCCTATTTTCGACGAGCGCAGCGCGCTCTGGACAGGCCCTTACAGCTCGGTAGCATCCTCGTCGCCGTCCGCTACGCCCTGCTCAAGGGCACTCAGTTCCAGCAGCTCTTCCTGATAATCATCCATTACTCGACTCTCCCGCATGATCCGTTCAACGACGAACAAGACGCCTGCCCATCAGGCTAGAACGGCGGGATGAAGGCAATATGACGAAAAGTCGCGGGCAGGAAAAATTGCGCGAGGAACAGGCGCTGCGTGAGTGGGAGGGGCTTTAGCCGCGATGACCAGCACGCAAGGCTCGCCGCTTGAGCACCTGCCACAGCGAAGCAGATGCACAAACGACGGCCAATAAAAAACCCGCTGATCTCGCGATCAGCGGGTTTCGTATATGGCGCAGCGGACGGGACTCGAACCCGCGACCCCCGGCGTGACAGGCCGGTATTCTAACCGACTGAACTACCGCTGCGTGTCGGTTGGACTTTCGTCCAGAAAACTCTTGAAGCGTTGTTGCATCTGATGGCGCCCTTGCGGGCTTTGCCATCTCAAACCGATGAAACATCGATCTGGGAAATAGTGGCGCAGCGGACGGGACTCGAACCCGCGACCCCCGGCGTGACAGGCCGGTATTCTAACCGACTGAACTACCGCTGCGCGTCGGTGGACTTTCGTCCTTCTCTCTAAGGCTATGGTGGGTGATGACGGGATCGAACCGCCGACCCTCTGCTTGTAAGGCAGATGCTCTCCCGGCTGAGCTAATCACCCATGTGCCTTAGCGAGGCGCGCACTTTATGCAGGCGGCGATGCTAAGTCAACACCCTGCTTGAATTTTTTCTGAAAAAGACGGGCTCACCACCCAGCTCATTCCATCTCTCCGCACAACTCGGCCGCACGCAGCAGAGCAGCAGTGAGGCTGTGGCGCTCCCAATCGGCCAGCGCGGCGAAACGCTGGTTGAACTCCGGCGGCATCAGCGACGGCGCCTGCTGGATCAGCTCGCGCCCGGCAGCGCTGATCAGCAGCCATTGACGGCGACGGTCCTGATCATCGCGCTGGCGCTGCAGCAGGCCGTGTTCCTCGAGACGATCGAGCAGACCGGAAAGCGTCGCTGCGGTCAGGCTGACACGATTACTGAGCACGCTGGCGGTCATGCGTGCCTCGCTGGCCAGCACCTGCAGCACCATCAACTGCATGGGCGTCAGCCCACCAAAACGGGCCAGACGCTTGGCATGCACCTCCCCCGCCTGCTGCAGGCGCCGCAGGGCCTGGAATAGTGGCATTTCAAAGGCCATGACAGATGACAGAACTATTTCACCAGGAACTTTTTTATCAGTCATAAGCACCAATTCATAACAACCAAAACTTTGACATGAAAGCATTATTTTGTTTTGGTGTAAAAGGCTCGACCACGAGCCACTCCCCAACGGCAACACCGGTAAGGAACTATGTGCGGAATAGCTGGAGAACTACGTTTTGATCGACGCCCCGCGGACCTGGCGGCAGTCGAGCGCATCACCCACCACCTGGCCCCTCGCGGCCCCGATGCCCACGGCTTCCATAGCCAGGGCCCCATCGCCCTCGGCCATCGACGCCTGAAGATCATGGATCTGGCCGAAGCCTCGGGCCAGCCGATGATCGACAGTGATCTCGGTCTGTCCATGGTGTTCAACGGCGCCATCTACAACTACCCCGAGCTGCGTGCCGAACTGGAGACGCTGGGCTACCGCTTCTTCTCCGGCGGTGACACCGAGGTGTTGCTCAAGGGCTACCACGCCTGGGGCGAGAAACTGCTGCCCAAGCTCAATGGCATGTTCGCCTTCGCCGTCTGGGAACGTGACAAGCAAAGCCTGTTCATCGCCCGCGACCGTCTCGGCGTCAAGCCGCTATACCTGTCGCGTACCGGCGAGCGCCTGCGCTTCGCCTCGTCGCTGCCGGCCCTGCTGCAAGGCGGCGATATAGCCAAGACGCTGGATGCCGTCGCCCTCAACCACTATCTGAACTTCCACGCCGTGGTACCGGCGCCGCGCACCATCCTGGCGGGCGTGGAGAAACTGCCGCCGGCCACCTGGATGCGCATCGACGCCGACGGCAAGATCGAACAGAAAACCTGGTGGACGCTGCAATTCGGCCCGCAAGGTGATGAAGCTGGCTACGGCCTGGAAGAATGGCGCGATCAGGTGCTCGACACCATGCGCGAAGCCGTGGCGATTCGTCAGCGCGCCGCCGTGGATGTCGGCGTGCTGCTCTCCGGCGGTGTCGACTCGAGCATGCTGGTCGGCCTGCTGCGCGAAGCCGGCGTGGAGAACCTGCTGACCTTCTCCATCGGTTTTCAGGATGCCGGCGGCGAGCGTGGCGACGAGTTCCAGTATTCGGACCTGATCGCCCAGCGCTTCGCCACCCGCCACCACCAGTTGCGCATTGGCGAGCACGAAATTCTCGATCAGTTGCCGCAAGCCTTCCGCGCCATGAGCGAACCGATGGTCAGCCACGACTGCATCGCCTTCTACCTGCTCTCGCGTGAAGTGGCCAAGCACTGCAAGGTGGTGCAGAGCGGCCAGGGCGCCGACGAACTGTTCGCCGGCTACCACTGGTACCCACAGGTCGACGGCGCCGATGATGCCTTCGCCGCCTACCGCGCCGCCTTCTTCGACCGCGAGCACGACGAATACGCGGCCTGCGTACAGCCCGCCTGGCTGACCGGCGACATGGCCGGCGACTTCGTTCGCGAGCACTTCGCCATGCCCGGCGCCAGTGCTGCGGTGGACAAGGCGCTGCGCCTGGACAGCACGGTGATGCTGGTCGATGACCCGGTCAAGCGCGTGGACAACATGACCATGGCCTGGGGCCTCGAAGCGCGCACGCCGTTCCTCGACTATCGCGTGGCCGAACTGTCGGCGCGTATCCCCGCGCAGTTCAAGCTGCCTGACGGCGGTAAATATGTGCTCAAGGAAGCGGCGCGCAAGGTCATCCCCAGCGAAGTGATCGATCGGCCCAAGGGCTACTTCCCGGTGCCGGGTCTCAAGCATCTGGAAGGCGCCACCCTGGGTTGGGTGCGCGACCTGCTGCTCGACCCCAGCCAGGATCGCGGACTGTTCAACCCGACCATGCTCGATCAGTTGCTGACCAACCCGCAGAGCCAGCTCACCCCGCTGCGCGGGTCCAAGCTGTGGCAACTGGCGGCACTCAACCTGTGGTTGAGCGAACAGGGTCTGTAACTCACATGGAGCGGCCCTCGGGCCGCTCCTGCAGGATCAATGGTCGTAGCCCGGTAAAGCCGGGATTTGTCGCGACTCAATGACGATCCGGCTCAGACCGGACGTAGTGAACACGGACAGGGACTATTCCATGCGCTCCACTGCCTTCAATCAACGCCTGCTACGCGGCCAGACACCGTCCTACGAACGCCTGCAGGCACGCCTGGCCGAGGATCACACCAGCCAGCCCAGTCAGCCACAAGCCATTCATTGCGGCTGGGGCCGCCTGCTGATCGGCCACACCTACCCGGACGCCACCGCACTGGCCGAATCCCTGCTGGGCGAGCAGCCCGGTGAGCGCGATATCGCGCTGTATGTGGCCGCACCGCATCAGGTGCTGGCCCACGCGCCACAGCAACTGTTTCTCGACCCCTCCGACACCCTGCGCCTGTGGTTCACCGATTACCGTCCGGCGCGCCGCAGCTTCCGTGGTTTTCGCATTCGCCGAGCGCAGAACGACACGGACTGGCAGGCGATCAACTGCCTGTACCAGACCCGCGGCATGCTGCCGATCGACCCGACCAAGCTCACACCCTACAACGAAGGCGGCCCGACCTACTGGCTGGCCGAGGACGAAGACAGCGGCGCGGTGATCGGCAGCGTCATGGGCCTCAACCACCAGCGCGCCTTCCGTGACCCGGAAAACGGCAGCAGCCTCTGGTGCCTGGCGGTCGACCCGCAATGCAGCCGGCCAGGCGTCGGCGAGGTGCTGGTCCGTCATCTGATCGAACATGGCATGAGCCGTGGCCTGAGCTATCTCGACCTGTCGGTGCTGCACGACAACAAACAGGCCAAGAAGCTCTATGCCAAGCTCGGCTTTCGCGAGCTGCAGACCTTCAGCCTCAAGCGCAAGAACGGCATCAACCAGCCGCTGTTCCTCGGCCCCGGCCCACAGGCCGAGCTCAACCCTTATGCACGCATCATCGTCGACGAGGCCCTGCGCCGCGGCATTGAGGTGCAGGTGGACGATGCCGAGGCCGGGCTGTTCACCCTCAGCCACGGCGGCAGGCGCATTCGCTGCCGCGAATCGCTGTGCGACCTGACCAGCGCCGTGAGCATGACCCTGTGCCAGGACAAGCGCCTGACTCATCGCGCCCTGTCGCGCGCCGGCCTCAGCGTACCGGCCCAGCGCCTGACCGGTAGCGCCGAAGACAACGCGACCTTTCTCGCCGAGCATGGCTCGGTGGTGGTCAAGCCCGTCGACGGCGAACAGGGCCAGGGCGTGGCGGTCGATCTGCGTACGCCGGGCGAAGTGCAGGAAGCCATCGACCGCGCCCGTGTGTTCGACCAGCGCGTGCTGCTGGAGAGTTATCACGAAGGCCATGACCTGCGTGTGCTGGTGATCGGCTACGAGGTGGTGGCCGCGGCCATCCGCCGCCCGGCCGAAATCATTGGCGATGGTCGCCACAGCATCGGCAAGCTGATCGATGCCCAGAGCCGTCGGCGCCAGGCTGCCACCGGTGGCGAAAGCCGCATCCCCAAGGATGCCGAAACCCTGCGCACCCTGCACGGTGCCGGCCTCGACTACGACAGCGTGTTGCCAGCCGGTGAGCGCCTGGCCGTGCGCAAGACCGCCAACCTGCACACCGGCGGCACTTTGGAAGACGTCACCGCGATCCTTCACCCGGCCCTGCGCGATGCCGCCATCAAGGCCGCGCGTGCACTGGAAATTCCCGTGGTCGGCCTCGACCTGCTGGTGCCCGCTGCCGACCAGCCGGAGTACGTGTTCATCGAAGCCAACGAACGCGCCGGCCTGGCCAACCACGAACCGCAGCCAACCGCCGAGCGCTTCGTCGATCTGCTGTTCCCGCTCAGCCTGGCACCGAGCTGAGCCTTCTCCCCCGGCCCTCTCCCGCATCGGGAGAGGGGAAACCCCAACGCCGAGGAGCTTGCATGCAACAACTACCTGAACCCGATCTCGACTACATGCAGAAGGTGCTGCTGGAGATGCTTGCCATCCCCAGCCCCACCGGCTTTACCGACACCATCGTGCGTTACGTCGCCGAACGCCTCGAAGAGCTGGAAATTCCCTTCGAGCTGACCCGCCGCGGCACCATCCGCGCCACCCTGCGCGGGCGCCAGAGCGAATACGAGCGTTTCGACCGCGCCGTTTCCGTGCACCTGGACACCATTGGCGCCATCGTTCGCGAGATCAAGGACAACGGTCGTCTCGGCCTGGCGCCGGTAGGCTGCTGGTCGAGCCGTTTCGCCGAGGGCAGCCGCGTCAGCCTGTTCACCGACAATGGCGTGATTCGCGGCAGCGTACTGCCCCTGATGGCCTCGGGGCATGCTTTCAACACCGCCGTAGACACCATGCCGATAAGCTGGGATCACGTCGAACTGCGCCTGGACGCCTACTGCGCCACCCGCGCCGATTGCGATTCACTCGGCGTTTGCGTCGGTGATTTCGTCGCCTTCGATCCGCTGCCGGAGTTTTCCGAGAGCGGCCATATCAGCGCCCGTCATCTCGACGACAAGGCTGGCGTCGCCGCGCTGCTGGCGTCACTCAAGGCGATTCGTGATCACAACCTGCAACCGATGATCGATTGCCACCCGCTGTTCACCATCACCGAGGAGGTCGGTTCCGGCGCCGCCGCCGCCCTGCCCTGGGATGTCAGCGAGTTCGTCGGCATCGACATCGCCCCGGTCGCACCGGGTCAGCAGTCCAGCGAGCACGCCGTCAGCGTGGCCATGCAGGACTCAGGCGGCCCCTATGACTATCACCTGTCACGCCAGTTGCTGCGCCTGGCGGCCGAACAGGAAGTACCGGTACGGCGCGACCTGTTCCGCTACTACCACAGCGACGCGCAATCGGCGGTCACCGCCGGCCACGACATTCGTACCGCGCTGCTGGCCTTTGGCTGCGACGCCACCCATGGCTACGAACGTACCCACATCGACAGCCTCAAGGCACTCAGCCGCCTGCTCACCGCCTACATGATGAGCCCACCGGTATTCGCCAGTGACGCGCAGCCGGCACAGGGTTCGCTGGAGCGTTTCAGCCATCAGCTGGAGCACGATGCGCAGATGGAAAGCGATACCCGCGTCCCACCTGTGGACAGCCTGGTCGGGCAACATGATCGGGACGCTTGAAGGCTGCAGCGCATAAAGGCAAAGTGACACAAAAGGACGACAGGGGAGCATCAGCTCCCCTTTTTCTGGCCTGCAGTCAGTGGCCAACCTTCGGGCCGTCGCCAAGCGACGTTGAACATGACTCCCGGCCATTTCCCATGGCCCTCTGAGGTTCACGGATGCCTCGCCTTTGTCTGGCCTTATTGCTGTTCTGGCTTGCCTGCCCAAGTTGGGCCCTTGCACCTGCGCCGCTGGACAGCGACGACCTGCGCCTATCCCTGGGCCCGTACACCGGTTATTACGAAGACGTGGACGGCACCCTCAGCGTCGAGCAGGTGCGAGCCCTGGATGACGATGCCTTCCGCAAACCCGGCGGCGAACACGCCAACCTTGGCAAGAACGCATCCGTATGGTGGTTCAAGGCTCGCCTGGTCAATGCTCTGGACCATGAGCTGGGCGGCTATCTCGAAGTCAACTATCCGCTGCTCGATCACCTCCAGGTTCACCTGATCGGCCCCGACGGCACGCATCTGGAACAGGAAAGCGGCGACAGCTTTGCCTTCTCCCAGCGGCCGGTGCAGGTGCGCAACTTTTGGTTCCCCATGCAGCTGGAGCCTGGCGTCAACACCCTGCTGATCCGTGTGGAAACCAGCAGCACGGTGTTCGTGCCGCTGTTCTTCGCCACCTACGGCGCCAGCGCGGCGGCGCAGGAGAACCTGATGGGCTTCAACGGCGCGTTCTACGGCGTGCTGTTCGCCATGTTCTGCTACAACCTGTTCCTCTACCTGTCGCTCCGCGAATCGGCCTATCTCTGGTACCTGGCCTACAACCTCAACGTTGGCCTGCTCGCCGCCTGCTTCGACGGCATGCTGTTCAAGCTGCTACCTGAACACGTGGCGTTTCAGTCGGTCAGCATCTACATCCTGATGTACCTGCACTGCCTCACGGCCATCCAGTTCAGCCGCCATTTCCTGCATGCACGCCAGTATTTCCCGCGCCTGGATACCGGCCTGCGTTTGCTGATGCTGATCTGCGTCGGTTGCCTGCTGTCAGTACCGCTGATCGGCTTCGCCGCCTGGAACATCCTGGCCAGCGTCACCGTGTCCCTGGTCTCGCTGATCCTGCTGCTGACCGGCATCTACGTGTGGCGTCGCGGCGTGCGCTATGGCTCCTACTACACCCTGGCCTGGGCCATCCTGCTGTTCGCCTTCATCCAGGCCACCACCGGCTCGCTGGGCCTTGAAGTGTTTGGCGTATTCGGCGCCACGGTGGTGAAGATCGGCGTGACCATCGAGCTGATCACCCTGTCCATCGGTCTTGCCGACCGTATCAACCTGCTCAAGGAAGAAGGCTTCCAGTCACGCCGTGCGGCCGAGCAAGCCGCCTTCGAGAACCAGGCCAAGAGCCGCTTCCTGGCCAAGATGAGCCACGAGATCCGCACTCCGCTCAACGGCGTGCTGGGCATGCTGCAGCTGCTGCGCGAAACGCCTCTGGATCGCAGCCAGCGCTTCTACGTCGACACCATTTCCAGCTCCGGCAGTTCGTTGATGGCGGTGATCAACGACATCCTCGACTACGCCCGTATCGAATCCGGCAAGCTCAGCCTGGAGCAGATCGAGTTCGATCTTGAAGAGATGATTTCCGAGACGCTCAGCCTGTTCACCGGCCAGGCCCTGGACAAGCGCCTGCGCCTCTACATCAGCCTGGAAAACGGCGTGCCACGACGCATTCAGGGTGACCCGACGCGGCTCAAGCAGGTGCTGATGAACCTGCTCAGCAACGCTCTTAAGTTCACCGCCGAAGGCCATGTGGCGGTCAGCGTCAGCCGCCGCAGTGACAGCCATGGCAGGCCGCATCTGGTGATCGCCGTCAGCGACAGTGGCATCGGTATCAGTGAGCAGGCGCTGGCGCAATTGTTCGAATCCTTCGCTCAGGGCGATTCCAGCACCACCCGCCGTTATGGCGGCAGCGGTCTGGGGCTGGCCATCAGCAAGGAGCTGGTGGAGATGATGGGCGGTAGAATCGAAGTGCAGAGCACCCTGGGCCAGGGCACTCGCTTCGCCTTCGACATGCCGCTGCTTGCCGAACAGGAAACGGCCGACGAGCTCAGCCGCCTGCTGGCCGGACGCACGGCCCTGCTCGCCTCGCTCGATGGCCTGGGCCTGGATGCCATGAGCCGCCTGCTCGGACGCTGGGGCATGCGTACCGAGCGCTGCCAGACACCGGAGCGCCTGCAGGACTACCTGGAGGATTTCACGGCACCGCCGCTGCTGGTACTGATGGCGCCATGGCCAGGTAGCGTCAACCACTGGCTCGATTCACTCAGACCCAAGCTGCAGGCGCAACAGCGGGTACTGCTGGTCTGCCCGCCCGAGGCCTGCCAGCAACTGCCGGCGAGCCTTGGCCTGCGCCTGCAACACCTGGCCCAGCCGGCGGCGATCAATGCCCTGCGTCAGGCCCTGAACGGGCTGTATGAAGAACCCAGAGCACAGGTACATCAGTTGGTCAGAGAAATACGCAGCGACGACAGCGACGCCCCCTGCATTCTGGTGGCAGAAGACAACCCGGTGAACCAGCTGGTGGTTCAGGGCTTTTTGAAAAAACGAGGCTACAGCGTGCGCCTGGTAACCGACGGCCAGGCGGCGGTGGATGAATACGGCCGCGACCCGGCCGCCGTGCACTTGATCCTGATGGATTGCGAGATGCCGGTGATGGACGGTTTCGAAGCCACCCGGCAGATCCGCCGCCTGGAGCGCAGCCAGCAACTCACCGCCGTGCCCATCATCGCGCTGACCGCGCATATCCTCGAAGAGCACCGCCAGCATGGCCTGGACGCCGGCATGGACGACTTTCTCGGTAAACCGCTGGATAGCGGGCTGCTCTACAGCACGCTGGAACGTCACCTCAAACGGCCCGGCATGGTGCACTGAGGGTGCTCGCGGCACGGTGCGCTTTGGCTCTATCATCGGCGCCAACCACTGGAGCCATTGACCGTGTTGATCCCCGCTGACCTGCTGCAAGCCGACACCCTCACCGCCCTGATCGAAGATTTCGTGACCCGCGACGGTACCGATAACGGTGACGAAACCCCACTGGAAACCCGCGTGCAGCGCGTACGCCGCGCCCTGGACAAGGGCGAGGCGGTGATCGTCTTCGACCCTGACAGCCAGCAGTGCCAACTGGCGATGAAACGTGACGTACCCAAGGAATGGCTGGACGCCCTCAACGACAGCCTCAGTGATTGACGGTGTGCGCCAACATCACCGATAGCTGACACAGCGGCCGGCCGCTTTCGACCTGCCATTGATTGAACGCCGCCTGCACGGCAGCCAGGTCTTTCAGACTGGTCGGGGCCTTGTCGATCACGCCCTGAGCCTTGAGCGCGGCGACCATGTCATCGGTGGGGACGAAGGTGTCCTTGCCCACCATGCGCAGGAAGCGCGGCGCCGACAGACCGCCAAGTTGACTGCCATGCTTGGCCAGATACTTCCACAACCCGACGATGTCACTGACCGGCCAATCGGCGATCAGCGCGCCGAAACTGCCTTTCTCACGACGCACGTCGAGAATGAACTGAGCGTTGCGCGGCACGCTTTTCAGCTTGCCCAGGTGGCGAATCAGCCGCGCATCCTGCATCAGGTTCTCCAGGCGCTCGGCGCCCATCAGCACCACCTTCTCCGGGTCGAAGCCGAAGAACACCTCCTCGAACGCCGGCCACTTGGCATCCACCAGGCTGTGCTTGAGCCCGGCGCGGAAGATACGCAGGCTGATCAGCGACAAGTAGCGGTCGTCACTCAGCGCACGCAGTTCGGCGTCGCTGCGCGGCTGCGGCAACATGGCTTCCAACGCCTTCGCCGAGCCGAAACGGTTGAGGCAGAACTCGTGCAGCCACTTGTAATCACGCATGAATCGATCCCTTCATGAAACGGACGACAGAGCCTGCACGCAGTAAGCCCCCGAGTACAAGTCCTGTAGGAGCCCCGCCCCGGGGCGAAGCGCTTTGCCTCTGCGCCTCAGGCCTGAGCACATTCGCCGCGAGGCGCGGCTCCTACACCACAGCGCCGCCCGCCTACTCTCACCCGCGCAACTGCTCGGCTGCCTGGCGCAGCGCCGCCTCGGTGCCGCTCCAGCCCAGGCAGCCATCGGTGATCGATACGCCGTAACGCAGATCGCCAGTGAGCGCCTGACAACCGTCGAACAAGTGGCTCTCCAGCATCACCCCGCGCAGGCTGGTATCCCCGGCCAGGCGCTGCTCGATCACGCTCTCCAGCACCGCAGGCTGACGCAAAGGGTCCTTGCCGCTGTTGGCATGGCTACAGTCGACCATGATGCGCGGCGCGATGCCCTGGCGCTGCAGCGCCTCACGTGCGGCGGCGACGCTGACGGCGTCGTGGTTCGGCGCGCCGTGACCACCGCGCAGCACCAGATGGGTGTCCGGGTTGCCGGCGGTATGCAACAGCGCCGGGTGACCAAGGTCATCGATGCCGAAATGCTGATGCGCATGCGCCGCCGAACGCATGGCGTCGCAGGCGATAGCGACGCTGCCGTCGGTGCCGTTCTTGAAGCCCACCGGCAGATCCAGGCCACTGACCATCTCGCGATGCACCTGTGACTCGCTGGTGCGTGCGCCAATCGCCGCCCAGCCAAGCAGATCGTCGAAGTAGCCGGCGGCCATCGGCTGCAGCAGTTCGGTGGCCAGCGGCAGGCCACGAGCGAGGATATCCAGCATCAATTGCCGCGACTGCCGCAGGCCTTCGGCCATATCGCCGCTACCGTCCAGATGTGGGTCGTACAGCAGCCCCTTCCAGCCCACGGTGGTACGTGGTTTTTCCACGTAGGCGCGCATCACCAGCAGCAGTTGATCGTCGACCTGCGGCGCCAGCTCGGCCAGGCGCTCGGCGTATTCGAGGGCCGAAGCGCGGTCATGCAGGGAACAGGGGCCGACCACCACCAGCAGGCGCGAGTCGCGACCATCGAGTACGGCGCGGATGGCGTCGCGGTCAGCGGCGATGGTCTCGGCAAGTGCACCGGGCAGCGGCAGGCGTTGGCGCAGAACGGCGGGGCTGGGCAGCGGCTGGGCGCTGCGGCGGGCGATGGCGGTAACGCTGGAAGCGAGTTGAGCGGAGACGGATGCATTCATGATCTGGCGGTTCCTTGGCCGGCGCGGTCGATGCCGCGGCGGCGCTAGCTGAGTGTTCGTTGCAAAGGTGTCAGGGCGGTGGTGACGCTGCTAAATCGCCAGTCGTTGCGGTAATAGTTCTGGTAACGGTTCATCTGCACATCCTCTAAGTGTTTGGCCGTTTTTCGGCCGGAAAAAACAAAACCCCCGGTCGGGTTGCCGACCGGGGGTTTTCTGGAAAACGTCTCTGGTGGCGACCCTGTTGTCTCAGGCCGCCTGTGGGGTATCAGGCGCGCCTGTGGCTAAACCAATACCCAAAGAAATAATACGCCGCCGCCACGCCCGACTGCGCACGCGCCAACGCAGCGCGCGAGGCACCGGTTTGCAGCATGGACAGGGACTTGAGACTGGCGGACATGAAATTCTCCAAAGCGATGGCCGAACCATACTCCAGGCCTTTGCGGCCTGGCAAGCGTCGCGTGGAGGAGCGAAACCGTCGCGGCTAAAGCCCCTCCCACACGCGACTCGAACCGTGGGAGGGGCTTTAGCCGCGATCTCTTACAGGCTCATCACATCGAGGAAGCGCGGCGTGGCGCTGTCGTCGATCTTCAGGCTCTTGAAGTCGAAGAGGTTGCGGTCGGCCAGTTGCGAGGGGTGCACGTTCTGCAGCGCGCGGAACATGATCTCGACGCGGCCCGGGCTCTTGCGCTCCCACTCCTGCAGCATCTCCTTGACCACCTGACGTTGCAGGTTCTCCTGCGAACCGCACAGGTTGCACGGGATGATGGGGAATTCCTTGAGCTGGCTGTAAGCCTCGATATCGGCCTCGGCGCAGTAGGCCAGCGGGCGGATCACCACGTTGCGGCCATCGTCGGACAGCAGCTTGGGCGGCATGGCCTTGAGCGTGCCGCCATAGAACATGTTGAGGAAGAAGGTTTCCAGGATATCGTCGCGGTGATGCCCCAGGGCCATCTTGGTCGCGCCGATCTCATCGGCGTAGGTGTACAGGGTGCCACGACGCAGGCGCGAGCACAGCGAGCAGGTGGTCTTGCCCTCGGGGATCTTCTCCTTCACCACCGAGTAGGTGTCCTTCTCGATGATGTGGTACTGCACGCCGATGGATTCCAGGTACGCCGGCAGCACATGCTCGGGGAAGCCAGGCTGCTTCTGGTCCATGTTCACCGCGACGATCTCGAACTTGATCGGCGCCACCTTCTGCAGGTAGAGCAGCACGTCGAGCATGGTGTAGCTGTCCTTGCCGCCGGACAGGCAGACCATCACCTTGTCGCCATCCTCGATCATATTGAAGTCGGTGATGGCTTCGCCGGCCAGGCGGCGAATGCGCTTCTGCAGTTTGTTCTGGTTGACCGAGAGGGTGCCCATGGTGCGTCGAAATCCGAGGGGTGGGAACGAAAGCGCGACATTTTACGCACAATGGCGCCGCGCCCCCACCCCACCGGCAACTAAATGCTAGTCTCGGCCGATGAACGACGACCTCGACCCCAACCAGGACCTCGCCGAGCAGGTACTGCAACTGCTGCAGGCCGCTCCCGACGGCATTGCCGAATACACCCTGATCCAGCAACTGAAAGACGGCCACAGCGGCCACATTCCCAATCTGCCTCTGGCCGACAAACTGGTGCTGTTTCGCACTCATTTCCTGCTGTTCAACGCCCTTTACCGCCTGCGTGAACAGCTATGGGAGCAGCAGAGCCATCAGTTGCAGATCAGCCCGCTGTGTATCCGCCTGCTGCCCTATCAGCCAGGCAACGCGGCGCTCAGTGAGCGCGACGGACTGCGTGACTACTATCTGGACATGAGTCACCTGCGTGACACCGACGAACGCGACGTCGAGCGTCTGCTCACCAGCTTCTGGACGCGCATGCAGGGCGGCGAAGAGAAGCAGGCTGCGCTGGAGCTGTTCGAACTGGCCGATGAACGGACGCTCGACCTGCCACGAATCAAGCTGCGCTACCGACAAATGGTCAGCGAGCATCATCCGGACCGAGGCGGCAGCACAGAGCGGTTGCAGTCGATTAACCTGGCCATGGAAATTCTTGAGCGCTATTACCGCTGATCTCTAGAGAGCGATTTGCTCTAAAGCCAGACACCACGCCTGCTCCAAGCCCTGCCTATACTGCGACATAAGGTCGCATCGAATTGGCCTGACACCCGGTGGCGCTGTACACGTGCGCCGGGCGTTCGCTGGGGGGCGACCGCAATAAGAAAGAGGAGGTGTCTGGCATGATCCACCACGTTTGGGGGCTCTTCACCCATCCCGATCAAGAATGGCAAGAAATCCGTGGCGAGGAAGAATCCATCAGCCACATGTATCTGACCCATGTGCTGATTCTTGCGGCTATTCCCGCCATTTCAGCCTATATCGGCACCACCCAGGTTGGCTGGGCGATTGGTGACCGAGCACCGGTAATGCTTACCGAAGGCAGTGCGATGGTGATGACCATCATGTCCTACCTGGCGATGCTCGCCGGAGTAGCCGTAATGGGCGCCTTCATCCACTGGATGGCACGTACCTACGACGCCAATCCCAGTCTGACCCAGTGCGTGGTATTCGCGGCCTACACCGCCACCCCATTATTCATTGGAGGTCTCGCAGCGCTCTATCCGCACCTGTGGCTGGGCATGGTCGTGGGCACGATCGCGATCTGCTACACCGTTTACCTGCTCTACGTTGGCATACCGACCTTCATGAACATTCCCGAGGATGAAGGCTTCATGTTCTCCAGCTCGGTACTGGCGGTCGGACTGGTGGTGCTGGTGGCGATGATCGCCAGCTCGGTCATTCTCTGGGGCATGGGCGTCGGCCCGGTCTATACCAGCTGATAGTCAGCAGCTAACCCACAGGCCGCCTCCGGGCGGCCTTTTGTTGCCCGTCATGCACCAGGAAATTTGGGTTGAACCCTACGCCGTGATGGCTGCCCGACATTTAAAGGCAGTCAAGCGGATGGTCATCCCATGTATGCGAACCTCTATACCCTTCTCACCCGCCCGGATCGTGCCTGGACGGCCATTCGCCAGGACGAGGAACACAACAGCGCCGGCTATGTGCCCTACCTGCTGCTCTTCAACCTGCTGCCGGCGGTGTGCCTGTTCATCGGCACCCATTGGGTGGGCTGGAGCCTGGTAGACGAAGAACGCATCCGCCTGGAAGCGATAAGCGCATTGCAACTGAGCGTGCTGCTGTATCTGGCGACGTTGATCGGCGTATTCATCATGGGCTTCTTCTTGCGCTACATGTCGCGCACCTTCGAGGCCAGGCCCACCTTCAACCAGTGCATCGGCTTCATCGCCTATGCCTGCACCCCCTTCTTTTTGGCCGGTATCTCAGCCCTCTACCCTGCGCGTTGGCTGGCTGTAGGCGTATTGCTGCTGGCCTGCGCACATGCCTGCTACCTGATCTACGTCGGCCTGCCGCGCTTCATGCGCATCGACAACCAGCAGGGTTTTCTCTATGCCTCGTCGATGGTTGGCGTCGGCCTGCTGGTGATCGTGACCATTCTGGTCAGCATGATTCTGTTCTGGACCTACACCCTGGAGCCGGAATATCAGCGCACCGTGCAGCAAGACCAGAGCCGCGGCACCCAGCAGGAGCGAATGCAGGCGCCAGGAGACGAGTGATACCTGCGCAGGCGCGCCGCTTACGGCATAATCGGCGCTCAGTCAGTACCTGCGCCTGTCCATGCCTGAACAGATTCACACCCGCGTCGAAGCCTGCTACCAGCAGGCCGAAGCCTTCTTCAAGCAACGTTTTGCCCGCCCCGAAATCAGCTTCAAGTTGCGCGGGCAGAAGGCGGGCGTTGCGCACCTGACGGAAAACAAGCTGCGCTTCAACCTGCAGCTGTACCGGGCCAATCATGAGGATTTCCTGCGCCAGACGGTGCCTCATGAGGTCGCCCACATGATCGCCCACCAGCTGTTCGGCCCGCGCATTCAGCCGCATGGCGAGGAATGGCAACTGATCATGCGCGGCGTCTACGAACTGCCGCCGCATCGCTGCCACAGCTACGAAGTCGAGCGACGCCAGGTCAACCGCTTCATCTACCGCTGCAGCTGCGTGGATGGCGAATTTCCCTTCTCGGCTCAGCGTCATGCGCTGGTGGCCAAGGGGCGTCGCTATTACTGCCGGCGCTGCAAGGCGACCTTGCACTTCACCGGCGAGCATCGCCGGGAATGATCCGGCGCCAGCGCACCGACAGCGGTCGCTAACCTTCGAATGATTTCAACCACTCGGTGCGCACACGCGCCTGCTCCGCCTGGCACTCCGACTCCCAGAACCCGGTCCAGGGCGAACCTTGCACGCGGTTGCGGGCGTACAGGCTGCAATCCTGCTCGCGGAGCTTGATCCACAGCCGTTGGGCATCGCGCAGCTCGGCAGCGAGTGTCGGGTCATACTGCTTGAGTGAGGCCATCACGCGATCATAAGTGCCTTGCAGCTCCTGCTCGGCAGCCTTCCACACCGGCCCCTGGCACATGAAGGCCGCCATGGCGCTGCCCTGCTGGCAGGGATCTTCCGAATCCTCGGTGGCGTGCACGGGTGCCAGGGCGACGGCCATGCCCATCGCCAAGATCCAGCCCACGACGCCTGGCGCCATCCCTGCGATTCCTTTCATGCCTGACGCTCCACTGCGATAAAGGCGCCCATCCTAAGCGGGCGCCTCGCTCGCTTCAACCGAACACCCGCGCCTCGCGCAGCGCGGCGATTCGTTCGGCGTCATAACCCAGTTCGACCAGCACCTGCTCGGTATGCGCGCCGACAGCCGTACCGACATGCCGGGGTGGAGGCAAGCCGTCGGAGAACCTCAGCGGGCAGGCCAGTTGCGCCTGCGCCGGCAAGCCTTCGCGCGGCACCTCGACCACCAGTCCACGCGCCTTGACCTGCGGATGCTCGACCGCCTCGGACAGCGGCAGCATGGGTTCGACGCAAGCGTCCAGCTCGCTGAAGACTTCACACCACTCGGCGAAGTCGCGCTTCTCGAATTCGATCTCGATCTCGCGCTTGAGCGCACGCTGATCCTCGGGCTTTTGCGACAGGCCACGCGCCGCCAGCTCGGGTCGGCCAATGGCGGCACAGAACTGCTGCATGAACTGCGGTTCCAGGCTGCCGACGGAGAACCAGCGGCCATCGCGGGTGCGATAGTAGTCATAGAAGCTGCCGCCGTTGAGCGCCTGGTTTTCCATGCCGGGCTCCACACCGCTACCGAGATAGCCGGCCCCGGCCATGCCATGCAGGCTGAAGGCGCAGTCGGTCATGCTCACATCGACCTGCTGGCCCAGGCCGGTGACCTGGCGCTGCACCACGGCCGCAAGCAGGCCGATCACACCATGCAGCGAGCCACCGGCCAGGTCGGCCAGTTGCACGCCAAGCGGCAGCGGACCGCGGTCCTGACGCCCGGTGTAGCTGGCGATGCCGGCCAGCGCCAGGTAGTTGATATCGTGGCCGGCGCGATCCCGATAAGGTCCGCTCTGGCCGTAACCGGTGATCGACACGTAGATCAGCCGTGGATTGATCGCCTTGAGCGCCTCGTAGCCGACGCCCAGCTTGTCCATCACACCGGGGCGGAACTGCTCGAGCACGATGTCGTACTCGCTCACCAGCTGCCTGACTACCTCGACCGCCTCGGGACGCTTGAGATCGAGCGCGATGCTGCGCTTGTTGCGGTTGAGGTAGGCGTGGCTGGTGGAGGTTCCGCCATCGTGCGGCGGCAGCACGCGCACCAGATCCATGCGCGTGGGTGACTCTACCCGCAGCACGTCGGCGCCCATGTCTGCCAGCAGCAGTGACGCGAACGGTCCCGGCAGCAGCGTGGAAAAATCGAGAACCTTCAGCGATGACAACGGGCCGGACATGGCGACTCCAGATTACAAAAAATGGCACAGGGCGAATCAACGCTCCCAGACGATGACAGCATCACCGGGCATAGCGGCAATAGCCTCGGCATAACGTATCTCCAGCACATTGCGGCGAATTTTCATGGTCGGCGTCATGCTGCCGTTATCCACCGTCCAGGCCTCGCTGACCAGATAGAAATGACTGACGCGCTCGTGCGCCTCGAGCCTTTGATTGACTGCGTGCAAGTGCTCGGAAAGAGACTGTTCGAGCATCTCGCGTGGTTGCTGGCGGGCAGCGGGCGAGAGTTCGATCAGCGCCAGCGGTTGATCGAGATTGCTGCCCATCAGGCACACCTGCTCGACCCAGTGACTCTTGGCGATCTCGCCCTCGATGGGTGCCGGCGCTACGTACTTGCCCTTGCTGGTCTTGAAGATGTCCTTGACCCGCCCGGTGATGCGCAGGTAGCCCGCCTCGTCCAACTGGCCGCGATCACCTGTGTGCAACCAGCCATCCTTGAGCGTCTCGGCGGTCTTCTCCGGCTCACGGTAATAGCCCTGCATCAGCGTCTCGCTGCGCAGCAGGATCTCGCCGCTGGCATCGATGCGCACCTCCAGATGCGGCATTGGCCTGCCCACAGTGCCGAAGCGCACCTGCCCGGGGCGATTGAAACAACCGTAGGCGAAGTGCTCGGTCATGCCGTAGCCCTCGCAGATGGTCATGCCCAGACGCCGATACCACTCCAGCAGCCCGGTGGAAATCGCCGCCGCACCGGACACCAGAATGCGCGCGCGATCCAGCCCCAGCCCCGCGCGCACCTTGCGCGCCACCAGACGCCCAAGCAGCGGAATGCGCAGCAGGCGGTCGAGCTTGTGCGCCGGCAGTTTCTCCAGCACGCCCTGCTGAAAGCGCGTCCACAGTCGTGGTACCGAGAAGAACACGGTCGGACGCACCTGGCGCAGGTCGCTGGCAAACGTCTCCAGCGACTCGACGAAGGCCACCGGCGCACCGCAATAGAGGCTGTTGAACTCCACCAGAAAGCGCTCGGCCGCATGCGAAAGCGGCAGGTAGGAGAAGAACTGATCCTGCGGCGTCATGTTCAGCTCCGCCGTGGCGTTGGCTGCAGAGAACGCCATGGCATGGGCCGAGAGCATCACGCCCTTGGGCTGCCCGGTAGTGCCAGAGGTGTAGAGAATCGACAGCAGATCCTCACCACGCTGCAGATGCGCGCCGAGCAGCGGCTCATGCGCCGCCAGCAAGGTCTGCCATTGATGCTCGGCGGCCATGGTCGGATAAGGCATGGCGATGCGGGTGATATGCGCCGCGATGCCGCTGGCCAGCTTGTCCGGCTCATCCAGCTTGCCCAGCAGAATCACCTTGCAGCCGGCATGCTCCAGCACATAGGCGATCTGCTCCGGTGCCTGCAGCGGATACAGCGGCACGCTGATCAGCCCGGCATGCTGGATGGCCAGATCGCTGATGAACCATTCGGCGCAGTTCTTCGCCAGCAAGGCGACGCGCTCGCCTGGCACGCAGCCCAACGCCAGCAGCGCGCTGGCCAGTCGCCGCGCCTGATCGTCGACCTGGCGCCAGCTGTAGTCATGCCAGACGCCATCGACTGGCTGACGCAGCCAGATGGCATCGGGCTGCCGATCCAGCCAGTGGTTGAAGCGTTCGAGCGGCAGTTGCAGGGTCATGGGGTAAGCGCCTTCTGTTGTTATAGGGCTCCTGCTCATCACGGTGAGCGCGCTATGACGATAGACCTCAACAGCCTGTTAATGCCGTCATGGCGCGGAAACCTACAGCTTCATCCCGCGACTGATGATCTCCTTCATGATTTCCGACGTGCCGGCGAAGATGCGCTGAATACGCGCATTCGCGTACATCTTGCAGATCGGGTATTCCCACATGTACCCCCAGCCGCCATGCAGCTGCACGCCTTCGTCCACCACCTTGCCGAGCAGTTCAGTGGTGAACAGCTTGGCTTCGGCCGCCACTTCGGGGGTGAGCTGCTTCTGGTTGTGGTCCATCACGCAGCGATCGGTGAACACCTGTGCCACGTCGATCTGCGTGCGCATTTCCGCCAGCTTGAAGCGGGTGTTCTGGAAGTGCGCCACCGGGCGGCCGAAGGCCTGGCGCTCCTTCACGTAATCGATGGTGGTCTGCAGCGCCGCCTCGGCGCCGGCCACCGCGCCGCAGGCATTGGTCAGGCGTTCCTGGGCGAGCATGTTCATCAGGTAGAAGAAGCCGCCCTTGGCATCGCCCAACAGGTTTTCCTTGGGCACCTTGACGTCGTTGAAGAACAGCTCGGCGGTGTCCTGGCTGTGCATGCCGAGCTTCTTCAGCTTCTTGCCACGCTCGAAACCGGGCATGCCGCGTTCGACCAGGAACAGGCCCATGGCGTGCTTGTTGGCCGGATCGGTCTTGGCCGCGACGATCACCACATCGGCCAGGTAGCCGTTGGAGATGAACACCTTGGAGCCGTTGAGCAGCCAGTGCTCGCCCTTGTCCACCGCCGTGGTGCGCATGCCGGCCAGATCGGAGCCGGCCGAAGGCTCGGTCATCGCCACGGCGAGGATGGTCTCGCCGCTGATGATGCCCGGCAGCAAACGCGCCTTCTGCTCGGCAGTGCCGTACTCGGCGATATAGGGGCCGCACAGCGCCGAGTGCAGCGGGATCATGAAACCGGGCTCGTTGATGCGCGCCAGCTCCTCGCACATGATCTGCTCGTAGCGAAAATCCTTGAGCCCCGCGCCGCCATACTCCTCATCCGCCCAGGGTAGCAGAAAACCCATCTCGCCGGCCTTGCGCCACACGCTGCGGTCCACCACACCAGCCTCTTCCCAGGCCTCCTGATGGGGCACCACCTCCTTGTCCAGAAACGCCGCGAAGGCATCGCGGAACAGGTTGTGCTCGGTGTCGAAATGGTTACGTTGCATGAGGCGGGTCCTCCGCTGTTGTTATGGCACCGAGGTTAAGTGCCGCCCCGCCACGCCTCAATGACCCATGCGCTCAGCCTCGGTTGACCCATTCGCTCGGCTGGCTTGCTCTGGTCACGAGCAGTTGCCTACCATCGACCACCCTCGCTATCGGAAACCCAGCATGCGCGAACGCACCATCGCCAGCCACTTCGTCCGCGCCGCCCTGCGCGGTGCCGATCGCCAAGGCCTGGCCTGCGACCTGATACTGCGTCAGGCCGGCATCCAGCCCGCCGTGCTGGTCGAGCCGCGTGCACGCATTGCCCCCGAACAGTTCGCCCGGCTCATGCAACTGCTGTGGGAAGCGCTGGACGACGAGTACCTGGGTTTCGGCCGCCAGCCGAGCAAACGCGGCACATTCGCCATGATGGGCCACGCCATCATCCACTGCCGCAGCCTGGAAAAAGCCCTGAGCCGTGGCGCGATGTTCTACGGCCTGTTTCCCGACGCACCGGGCATCAGCCTGCAACGCGAAGGCGACTGGGCGCGGCTGAGCGTGGACGACAGCACCCTGTGGGACCCGGATCATTTTCTGGTGGAAAGCCTGCTGGTGATCTGGCATCGCCTCGGCAGTTGGCTGATCGGCCAGCGCATCCGCCTGGAAGAAGCCACCTTCACCTATCCGGAGCCACAGCACAGCGCCGAGTACGAACTGCTGTTCCCCTGCACCCGGCGCTTTTGCGCCGGCGCCACCAGCCTGCTGTTCCACGCCCGCTACCTGGCGATGCCGCTGCTACAGGACGAACGCACGCTCAAGCAATTCCTGGAGCACTCCCCCGCCGACCTGCTGGCCCGCCCGGACGGCGGCGACAGCCTGATCAGCCAGATTCGTCGCCTGCTCGGCCGCGACTGCCGCACCTGGCCAGACCTGGAACAGGTCGCCCAGCAACTGCACAGCAGCCCGCAGACCCTGCGCCGCCACCTGCGCGAAGAAGGCACCAGCTTTCAGGAACTCAAGGACCACCTGCGCCGCGACCTGGCCATCTACCACCTGGGCCGCGACGAACTGGCGATTCAGGATATCGCCGAGCAGCTCGGTTTTTCCGAACCCTCGGCCTTCCACCGGGCGTTCAAGAAGTGGACGGGGCTGACGCCAGGGGCCTATCGGGCGCAGGAAGGGTAAGGCGCATTGCAGCCAGGCTCCGTGACTTCGTACATGGACAGAGCAGGCAGTCATGCACTAGCTTCTGACTCAAGCCTGCCGGCACTGCGCCAGAGGCGATTAGCTTGCCCTCCTCCCATGTCGCTTTTCCTCCTGAGTACTGTCGCGTTTGCCGCGAGCATCTTCAGGCCAGACAAGGGCTTACAGGACGACAAGGAAGGTTATGCGACAGGTGTCTTGGTGAAACGCGACAGCTATGTCGTCTAATTAATAGTTACCCAATGATAGTTAGAGCGGCGTAAGGAAACGTAAATGACATGGAATCAAGGTGACCAAAAAGCAAAAAATCTGCTATTAAGCGAAACCAAACAGCGCTGTCGCCTAACTGTTGTTAAGGCAAACAGCGCTGTTTGGTTTCGCTGGAAGCTGCTGTTTTCTGATTTTTGCCCCCTTGAGTTTTACCTGCATTTACATGCCCGTTGCGCGGGCGCGTGCAAATCATCGGATAACAACTCACTAGAGCGAACACTTCGTGTCGCTCACCTCGGTCGTTAGGTATATGGAAGAAAAATTCTCGCTGTACCTTGTAGAGCCTGGCCCACGACCACCATTTCCCTCTATAGCTAATTATCTTTGGGGTGAAGTGGATTTTGACTCTGATGGCAATAGTAACAACGCCAACGACAGCCAATGGACAGAGCTTACAGTTATACGTCGCTCCACAGCTCGCGAACGTCTCGATATAGATACGGCGTCAGAAAATCCATTGGTTCTTATAATTTCATCCGCTTCCGCCGAAATTGTTCGTAAAATTGCGCAGTTCTTGGTAGCAAATAGCGGAGGAGTTATACATACAGAGTGGCCACATACCTAACTAGTGGTTCAAGTCACTCGCCTCGCTCGTTCGGGACGGGCTAAAGCCCGCCCCTTAACCAAACGTTAAGTGTCTTCAGGAAGAAATCATGGAATTCAAAGTAGGAAATTTTACCTTCGGAAGATGCGACAAAATTGCTGCAGAATGGATGCACCAACATGGTCAAACCCTACTAAAGTACTCCTTGTCGATCATATTCATATGGCTTGGCGCTCTAAAGCCACTCGGCTTAAGCCCAGTGAACGACCTAGTGACAAACACAATAACCTGGCTCCCTTCAGATATATTTATACCCATACTGGGGTTATGGGAAATCGCCATTGGCATTTGCCTTCTCATCAAGCCTCTGTTGAGGGTTGCCTTAACCTTGCTATTTTTACAGCTATTCGGAACCGTACTACCGCTATTTATACTGCCAGATGTGTGCTTCATCAAATTCCCTTACGCATTCACACTTGAAGGTCAATACATAATTAAAAATTGTGTAATCTTAAGCGCTGCTATTGTCGTAGGTGGCGGCTTAAGCAAAGAGTCGTCACAGTTCGCAGGCCAAAGCGTGCAAAACACTTAACAAATGGTTCAAATCGTTCGCTTCGCTCACTGGGGCGGGCTAAAGCCCGCCCCTTAACCAAACGTTAGGCCCTTATGAAAAGAGTCCAAAACCCTGGAAAATACAATGCAACCTTAACCGACTATTTGAGAGAGGTTCATTGCGTATGCCCAAGTTGTGGCGGACATGCCCGAATTACTGCGGAAGCTAAATATGCAATACCATGGGAGCCAACAAACGTAAGGTTCATCTGTACAAACTGCGCGCGCAGAGAAACTTGGCCATCGGAAAAATTCAAAAGCAAATTTGAAGGCTTTGACCTCCGCAATGGATTTGAGCCATATTTTGGCTATAAATTCTATTTCTCTCGCATAATTTGCGGCGAAATCGTATCAATATTTAGCCAAGATCACGCAAAAGACATAGCCGAGTATATTTCTGCCCATGATCGTCCTTCACCACAAAACTCAAAGTGGGCCATGGTGAATCGCCTTCCAAAACAATTTAAACTAGCAAAAAACCGCGACGCCGTAACAAAGGCTTTAAAGAGCATTATCGAAGAGGCGCAGTAGCCAGCTTAACAAGTGGTTCAAGTCCGTTCGCTTCGCTCACTCGGGACCGACTAAAGCCGGCCCCTTAACCAAACGTTAGGTGCAAGTATGGCCCCAATATCTCGTGCAATATTACTAATCTGCGCTGTAACTTTTATTGGCATGGTTACATATTTTGGCGGCGGAATATGGTTGATTCTAGATTCAGAGCCGAACTCAGCACAGTCTTACATTCAGTGGCTTTTAGTTTCACTTCTACTGGCAGCACCACTTTGGGGGCCAGCCATACTTCCTTCTCGCCATCCAAGGGCACTGAAAACCTGCTATTGGGTTAGCGCAGCATTATTGCTCTTACCTGCTTGGTTATTTTTAAAAGACGCATTCGACATAACACAACGGATGATGTCTGGCTTAGAGGCAGTTCCCTCTTTCATCTTTCCGCTGCTCATCATAAATTTATGCTGCTTTATTTGTTTCTGTGTAATTTTACTTTCCGGTCTCCGTTCACGTCCGCAGAGCACCTAACAAAAGTATATGGACTCTCCCCACAAGTAGTGGGCAAAGCTTCTCTTCTGCACCTGTCGTCAGCGCGGTTGCATTCGTATATCCGGCCTGTTCTGGGCTTTCCGCCCTGGCCATTCTGTAGTTCGCGCAGCGGGGGCCAAGCGTTCAATCGATCACCAGGATCATCATTGTTATCGGCCTTGCTCCGCTGCAGGACTCGCCTGTTTCGACAGTGCTGCTACTCACCACAACCACAAGAAAACCACCACGCCTTACTGATTACCCCCGCCGTCAGGCGGGCTTTGTGCTCTGCCAATTGCCATTGAAGCGCCGCTCGTGGCACCACACCGCCCAGCAGATCCGCACCAGTTTGTTGGCCAGCGCCACCGCCGCCTTGTTGTGACCGATACGGGCTGCCGTCTGCACAGCCCAGCGCTGCAGTTGGGTCAGCTTCTCCGGCGTGCGCGACTGGCATCGCTGGGCCGCCAGCAAGGCCGCTCGCGAACCGTGAATCAATAACGTGCGCACATAGACGTTGCCCTGTCGGCTGATATGG
>NZ_FNAE01000022.1 GCF_900101755.1 Ectopseudomonas alcaliphila
TCAGCGGCAAACACCACCTGCCGGTTATGCCCTCGCTGCACCACATGATGTGGGTAGTTCGGCAACACAATACGCCCCATCCTTGGCATAACGACCTCCATCCATTGAGACCTTCAGCTTAGCCGATCAGGCGGAAAATAAATCTGTCCCCTTTTTCCTGTCCCCTTTTTCCTGTCCCCTTTTTCCGGCCAACTTTCGTCCCACCCGTCGTAGCTGTACCTGCTACATCTTTTGCACCGTCAAGTCTTAACTAGCACAAACTCCAGCAATATATCGTCATCCAGAATCGAATCAATAAAGCATCTTGCAGACTTCCTAGATGCTTCCGGAAAATTTTCTCCGGCAGCCACAACCAAGGTAGAAAAATCAGCGATACAACCCAGATCAGGAACTCTCTTATCCCCTATGACTTTGAACCCTTCAATTCCAAGCACAGCAGCATTATGTTCTTCGCAGAATCTCAGCAATTTTACTCCATCAATTAAATTAAAGAGAGGCGTGCCTCCCCATAGCCTTGTAGGCTCAGGGCCAACTCCAAGAAATATAAATTCATTCATTGCATCAATCCCAGGGGGCGACCCAATCCTTATCATTCCTATCCGACACTTGGACAATTGCACCAAAAAAGGGGACAGATTTATTTATTCAGGCCAAGCACAGCCCCGAAAATAAATCTGTCCCCTTTTTCTCTTTTTCTCTCTATTGTCTGCCCCCTTTTTTCCTTATTGTTTTCTCAGATACTTATCTCGAACCTGCCGCATACAATCAACCATATATTCCAACTGCTCCCCCTCCAAGCCCGCCGACACCAAATCGTCAGAGCAACACTTGTCGTAAGCTCCAGCTAAAATCTGGAGCATATCTTCTGCATATGGACTTTCTCTAGAAAGTTCCAAACCATAAATCATACCCTCCTTAAATATTATCGTTTGCAATACCGCAAATAGCCCTACATCAGCAGATGTACAAAGAGAACCTGCCTCATCCTGGACATATGCAAAGGCCTGCTCCGGTCGAAGGTTAATCTGAGACATCGCCTTTAAATAGAGTCGGGAGACTATTAAACGCATCTCTTCCACACTACAGCTATCTGACATCCTCAGTCCTCCACAGTGAAAATATTTAATTGGATATTAGGATACCTCTCACGAAACTGAACAACAACATCACTACAACTTGGGCAGACCATCTTTTCTGAAATCAGATTAATGCGACCTGACGCCTGTGAATTCGACCCCAAACGTTGGGCTACAGTTTCTAGAATCTTAAATTCTGTATCCATATCCCTTAAGTAGCCCTGAGGCGTTCCAACATATCTTGACGTAGAAACCTGTGGTTTTAAATCGATGGGGTCAGAGTCATTGATCCAATGAGCTGATGTGGCTGATTCAGTTGTTTTCCGCTTGACTAATCAAGGTTTGTTGGCTTCGCCTTTATTAGGTTGCTTTTTTCAATATTGCATGGGCTATAAATTTCCAGTACATCAACTTCTTCCGTAATAACTCGAGTCGCTGCGCCTGCGTTGAGAATTGTTGTTTGTTTAACCTTTCTGCCGCTGGGCCGTTGGAAGTTTATTTCAGGACCGTTAAAAACATGCTGACCTTCACTATGAAGGTAACTGAACATATTTGCATTGAACGCGGCGTTGATTTCTTTTTGATTTTCTTTCATTGGACCTAACATATAAGCTTCATGTTTGCCGAATGCAAAAAGTAAACCTTCTGTACCGGTTCCTCCATAAACTGTTGAGCAGGTTATATCCTCGGCTTTTATAGTGCGTTTTACCACATATTTGCCTTCAATTATTTGGGCCATTACTAGACCGTTTGGGGTCACTACACCCACGCCCTTGTCGGGCTCACAGCCAGGCTCACTACCATATGGATGAACACACCAGTTCATTCTTGATATGTCAATGATGCTAGTCAGGTTCAAATCCTGACTTATCTTCTGGCGAACCTCAGGGGTGTCTATGCGAATACTTGAACAGGATGAAAGTAATACTCCAAAAGCTACTACTAGGAGTGATCTCATTTTTATTTAATCCTTTTTGCTTTGATCTAACGATCAATGGGGTCAGAGTCTGAGGAATCCCCACAAAATATCCATGCAGATCAGTCACGCAAAAAGGGGACCGCAAAAAGGGGACAGATTTATTTTCCGGGGTTACGCCTCGGCCTGCCCTGACCTCGTAGCTCAACCCGCTGCCCTTGGATTCTTTCTATTTCAT
>NZ_FNAE01000010.1:0-55841 GCF_900101755.1 Ectopseudomonas alcaliphila
TGCCGAATCTGCTCGGCATGTAGCCGCTCAAACCAACGCTGCTACTTCGGTACCTCGTGTACCCACTCCGCCCGGCCTTAGTGCCGGGCTTTTTATCCGCGCACCTCGACGTATCCATGGCGCTGCCATATTGGCTCGGCATGCGCCGGGCAGGGCCTCGAGACCATGGTCTTAGAGCGGTAAGACCATGGTCGAATGGCCTCACGAAGGGTCGGGGGATACAAAAGGCACCATACAAAAACAACTCCCCGTCGAGGTGATTCCATGAGTGCTGCGTCTCTTTACCCTGTGCGTCCCGAAGTGGCCGCGCGGACCCTCACTGACGAGGCCACCTACAAGGCCATGTACCAACAGTCCGTGGTCAACCCCGAGGGTTTCTGGCGCGAGCAGGGCAAGCGGATCGACTGGATCAAGCCTTACAACAAGGTCAAGCAGACCACCTTCGACGATCACCACGTCGACATCAAGTGGTTCGCCGACGGCACCCTGAACGTTTCCTACAACTGCCTCGACCGTCACCTGGAAGAGCGCGGCGACCAGATCGCGATCATCTGGGAAGGCGACGATCCGTCCGAGCACCGGGAAATCACCTACCGTGAATTGCACGAGCAAGTGTGCAAATTCGCCAACGCCCTGCGTGGTCAGGACGTTCACCGCGGCGACGTGGTGACCATCTACATGCCGATGATCCCGGAAGCCGTGGTGGCCATGCTGGCCTGTGCGCGTATCGGTGCGATCCACTCCGTGGTGTTCGGCGGTTTCTCTCCCGAGGCGCTGGCCGGGCGCATCATCGATTGCCAGTCCAAGGTGGTGATCACCGCTGACGAAGGGCTGCGTGGCGGTAAGAAAGTGCCGCTCAAGGCCAACGTCGACGACGCGCTGACCAACCCCGAGACCCGCAGCATCCAGAAAGTCATCGTGGTGCAGCGCACCGGTTCAGAGATCAAGTGGAACCAGCACCGTGACATCTGGTACGAAGACCTGATGAAGGTGGCTGGCAGCGTCTGCGCACCCAAGGAAATGGGCGCTGAAGAAGCCCTGTTCATCCTCTACACCTCCGGTTCCACCGGCAAGCCCAAGGGCGTGCTGCACACCACCGGCGGCTACCTGGTATATGCGGCGCTGACCCATGAGCGCGTGTTCGACTACCGTCCGGGCGAGGTCTTCTGGTGCACCGCCGATATCGGTTGGGTCACCGGCCACACCTACCTGGTCTACGGACCGCTGGCCAACGGCGCCACCACCGTGATGTTCGAAGGCGTGCCGAACTATCCGGACGTCAGCCGCGTTGCCAAGATCGTCGACAAGCACAAGGTCAATATCCTCTACACCGCCCCGACCGCCATTCGCGCCATGATGGCCGAGGGCAAGGCCGCGGTCGAAGGCGCCGATGGTTCCAGCCTGCGTCTGCTCGGTTCGGTCGGTGAGCCGATCAACCCGGAAGCCTGGCAGTGGTACTACGAGAACGTCGGTCAGAGCCGTTGCCCGATCGTCGACACCTGGTGGCAGACCGAAACCGGCGCCTGCCTGATGACCCCGCTGCCGGGCGCTCATGGCCTCAAGCCGGGCTCCGCCGCACGCCCGTTCTTCGGCGTACAGCCGGCGCTGGTGGACAACCTGGGCAACATCATCGAAGGCGCTGCCGAAGGCAACCTGGTGATCATCGATTCCTGGCCGGGTCAGGCGCGTACCCTGTACGGCGACCATGACCGCTTCGTCGACACCTACTTCAAGACCTTCCGTGGCATGTACTTCACCGGTGACGGTGCGCGCCGCGACGAAGACGGCTACTGGTGGATCACCGGCCGCGTCGATGACGTGCTCAACGTCTCCGGCCACCGCATGGGCACCGCCGAGATCGAGAGCGCCATGGTCGCCCACTCGAAAGTGGCCGAGGCTGCAGTGGTCGGTGTACCGCACGACATCAAAGGGCAGGGCATCTACGTCTACGTCACCCTCAATGCTGGTGAGGAAGCATCGGAGCAACTGCGTCAGGAGCTGCGTAACTGGGTGCGCAAGGAGATCGGCCCGATTGCTACGCCGGACGTGATTCAGTGGGCCCCCGGTCTGCCGAAGACCCGTTCGGGCAAGATCATGCGCCGTATCCTGCGCAAGATCGCTACCGCCGAATACGATTCTCTCGGCGACATCTCCACGCTGGCCGATCCTGGCGTGGTGCAGCACCTCATCGACACGCATCGCCAGATGCAAGCCGCCTGCGCCTGATCGGTAACGGCAAATAAAAACCCCGCCCGGCCAAAAGCCTGGCGGGGTTTTTCGTTTCCTGGTGTCAGGATTTGCATAAAGTTGTACATGAATGTTTATTTGTACAATTGTTGTATCGATATGCATAATGGCGCAATGCCAGTTGGTGCGCTCGAATAACGCACCTCTGTCCGTTAATCCCTGACGACTCAGAGGTCCTCCATGCTTGCCAATCTCAACATCTCCCAGAAGCTCTACGCGGGTTTCGGTGTCGTCCTGCTGATCATTCTCATGCTGGTGCTGTCCACCTGGCGTGGCTTCGATCAGGTCGAGCGCACGGTGCGGCTGAATATCCATACCTATGATGTGGTCAACGAGGCGGCCGATCTGCTGGTCAGCCTGCTCAACATCGAAACCGGTGCTCGAGGATTCGTCATCACGGGGGCTGAGCAGTTTCTCGGCCCCCTGGAGGCTGGCGAAAAGGATTTCCAGGTTCACATGGCCGAACTGCGTCAGCTGACCCGTGACAATCCCGCTCAACAGCGGCGCTTCGCCGAACTGCAGGCGCTGCACGACCAGTGGTTGAGCGAAGACATCAATGGATACATGGAGCTGCGCCGTCAGGTCAGTGCCGGGACGCAGCCTTTCGATGCCGTGATCGAACGTATTTCGGCAGGGGGCGCCAAGGTCAAGATGGATGCCATGCGCCGCATCCTGAGTGAGATACAGGCCGAGGAACGAGTCTTGCTGGAACAGCGTACGGCGTCGATGAATGCCGCCAAGTCCCTGTCCCTGTGGCTCCTTTGGATCGGTGGGCTGATCGCTGCGGTGCTCGCGATTAGTGTGGCTTTCCTCCTCTCGCACAGCATTGCCGGGCGTTTGCGGCAGGTGGTGGAGGTGGCGCGCAATGTTGCCCAGGGACGCCTCGACTCGAATATCGAGCGGGCCGGCCGTGACGAGATCGGTGTGCTGCTGGATGCCTTCGCCACCATGCAGGAGCGCCTGCGCGAGATGATCGGGCAGATCCGTGCCGGTGCGGTGCAGTTGGTTGAAGCTGCGCAGAACATCTCCAGTGCTTCCACCCAGTTGTCAGTTTCCACCCAGGAGCAGTCGCAGGCCGCTTCGAGCATGGCGGCGACGGTGGAGGAACTGACCGTGAGCATCAATCACGTCGCCGACAACGCCAACGAGGCGCACGGCCTTTCCAGTGATTCGGGGCGGCAGTCTGCCGAGGGTGGGGCGGTGATCCAGGAAACCCTCGCCAGCATGCAGCGCATCGCTGACACGGTGCAGGGCGCAGCGGTGCAGATCGCCGAACTCGGCCAGCATTCGGATCAGATCTCCTCGATCGTCAACGTGATCAAGGAAATTGCCGACCAGACCAACCTGCTGGCCCTCAATGCGGCCATCGAGGCGGCGCGCGCCGGCGAGCAGGGCCGCGGTTTCGCCGTGGTGGCCGACGAGGTGCGCCTGCTGGCGCAGCGTACTGCCAACTCGACCCAGGAGATCACCGAGATGATCAAGAAGATCCAGCTGGGGACGCGCAGCGCGGTGAGCAATATGGAAGTCGGCGTGCAGCAGGTCAGCAGTGGGGTAGAGCAGGCCAGCCAGGCCGGTGATGCCATCGTCGCCATTCGCCAGGCTTCCGCCAGTGTGGTCGGTGTGGTCGATCAGATTTCCCTGGCGCTGCGCGAGCAGACAGTCGCCAGTCAGGACGTAGCGCGCAATGTCGAGCGCATCGCGCAAATGTCGATGGAGAACAGTGAGGCGGTGGCCGATACATCGCGCACCGCACAAGGCTTGCAGCAACTGGCCTTGTCGCTGGAAAAACAGGTGGCTTCGTTTCGATTTTGACTAGGCTGAGAGCAGGGATGCCCCCACGCCTTGTTTCTGAAGGAAGCGCCTATGAGCAATGCCAGTCCGAGCATCTTTCCCCAGCCGTTTCGTGCTGTGGGGTGTGCCGAATGCCGTAACGTCGAGGCCCTGGGTTTCGATTTCACAATGGCTTTTCAATTGATCGTCGATATCGAGGAGCAGCGGCCGTTCGCCTATGAAGCCCTGGTGCGGGGCTGCAATGGTGAATCCGCCGGGGAAGTGCTCGGGCGGGTCAACGATGGCAACCGCTATCGTTTCGATCAGGCCTGCCGGGTCAAGGCCATCGAGCAGGCCGCCAAGCTCGGGCTGCTCGACATCCCCGATTGTCTGCTCAGCATCAACTTCCTGCCCAATGCGGTGTATCGCGCCGAGACCTGCATTCGCGCCACGCTGGAGGCCGCGCAGCGCTTTGACTTCCCGCGCGAGCGGCTGATGTTCGAGGTGACCGAGGGCGAGCAGATCCATGACGCCGAGCACCTCAAGCGAATCTTCGCCGAGTACGGCAAGCAGGGGTTCACCACCGCCATCGACGATTTCGGCGCGGGCTACTCCGGGCTCAACCTGCTGGCCGAGTTCCAGCCGCACGTGCTCAAGCTGGACATGGCGTTGACCCGCGGCATCGATCAGGACCCGGTGCGCCAGGCAATCGTTGCCGGTATCGTGCTGGTCGCGCAGCGCCTGGGCATTCGCATCATCGCCGAGGGCATCGAAAGTGTTGGTGAGCGTGATGCGCTGATCGAGCTTGGTATCCGTTACATGCAGGGCTTTTTCTTCGCCCGGCCGGCACTGGACCGGCTCTGTCTACCCTGAGTGGAAAAGAAAACGCCCCGGCAGCAGCAAGCCACCTGGGCGTGTCGGCTGGTGCCGTTTCTCAGAGTGCGCCGAACACCTTCTTCGCCAGGCTGGTAGCGGCTCCGGCCGGGTTCTGGCGGATGCTGGCTTCCTGTTGGGCGATCATCTCGAACAGGCCATCAAGCGCCTGTTCGGTCACGTAGCTTTCCACCGTGCTGCTCTTGGCATCGACCACGCCAAAGCTGGCGGCCTGGCCGGCGAAGGTGTTGTACTGCTGGGCCAGGCCGACCTGGTCGGTGGCCTGCTTGACGATGGGCAGGAACTTGGCGCGGATCTGCTCGCGGCTGCTCTTGTTCAGGTACTGGGTGGCCGAGTCCTGCGGGCCGCTGAGAATCGATTTGGCATCGGCCACGGTCATCTTCTTCACCGCGTCGACCAGCAGCGCCTGCGCCTGCGGTACGGCGGCTTCGGCGGCCTTGTTCATGCTCGCTTCGAGCTGATCGACCTGGGCGCCCATGCTCATCATCTTCATGGTCTTGGCTGCCTTGCCGAGTTTGCCGGGCAGCTCGATGCGCACGTCCGGGTTGTTGCTGAAGCCGCCGGGCGTGCCCAGTTGCTTGACGGCCACCTGAGCGCCCTGAATGAGCGCGTCCTTGAGGCCGCCACTGGCGTCCTGCTGGCTCAGGTCGGAGAGGGACAGGGCGAAGACGTTGGCCGAAAGCAGCAGGCCAGCGGCAAGAGTAGTGAGGCGCAGCATGGTGTTCATCCTTGCATCGGGGGGAAATGCTGTGAGCTTAACGGAGTCTGCCGCCCTGACAAGCCAGGCGATGGGCGTGGATGGGCAGCGCGCATGGCTATGGCTATGATCAGGGCCATGAATTCACCATTGCCCCTGCGTACTCCTTGCCCACCGGGTGCCTGCGACTGTCAGCGCGACGAGCTGCTGGACAGACTGGGTGCCGATACGCGCATCCTGCTGCTGACCCGCAGCGAGGAGCAGCGACTGCTTGAGCGCCTGGAAAGCCTGCAGAGCCTGGAAGACCTCGAGCGCATGCAGCAGCGAATGTTCGATCAGTTGGGCATTCGCCTGCATATCGAGCCGGCCCATGGCGAGGTGCGCAGCATGCGCGGCATCCACATGCATTTCGATGCCCATCCGGGGTTGTGCCGCAAGACGCGGCAGAGCATTCCGGCGGCGATCCGGCGGGCGATGGAGAGAAGGCCGGAAATCGCCTGGCGCCTGCTCGACGCCAACGATCTGCTGGGGGCTGGTTAGGTCGAATACGCTTCGATCGAAAACGACAAGGCCACGCATCAGCGTGGCCTTGTCGTTTGTGGCAGATGAACAGGCTAGCGCTGCCAGCCACCGCCCAGGGCCCTGAACAGATCCGCCAGCGCCAGTTGGCGGTCGGTGCTGATCTGGATCAGCGTGGTCTGGTCGTTGAAGCTGCTGCGTTGGGCATCCAGGTAGCGCAGGTGGTCATCCACACCACCTCTGTAGCGGGCTTCAGCCAAGGCTTCGGCCGCTCGGCTGGACTCGGCCAGGGCACGCCGCGCGGCTTCTTCACGGCGCAGCGTGTCGGTGGCGGCGAGGGCATCGGCGACTTCGCGGAAGGCGGTCTGGATGGTGCCTTCGTAGTCGGCCACGGCGGCGTCCTGGCGCACTTCGGCGAGATCCAGGTTGGCGCGGTTGCGGCCGCCGGCGAAGATCGGCAGCGACAGCGTCGGGGCGAAACTCCAGGCCCGCGAGCCGCCCTCGAACAGCCCGGACAGCTCGGTGCTGGAGCTGCCCACCGACCCGGTCAGAGTGATGCGTGGGAAGAACGCCGCACGGGCCGCACCGATATCGGTATTGCGCGCCTTGAGGCGATGTTCGCTGGCAAGAATGTCGGGGCGGCGCTCGATCAGTTCCGAGCTGGTGCCGGGGGCGATGTCTTGCAGCACCATCAGCTCGTCGCGTGGGGTCGACGGCAACAGTCGCCCTGCGTCTGGCGTGCCGAGCAGCAGCGCCAGGGCGTTGTCCGCCTGGCGCAGCTGACGTTCGGTACTTTCTCGCTCGGCCTTGGCCTGCTCGGCGAGGCCGACCGCTTCCTGATAATCCAGGGCGGTGGCGGCGCCGGCTTCGCGGCGCCTGCTGACCAACTCCAGCGAGGCCAGGCGGCTGTCGAGGGTCTGTTCCACCAGCGCCTTGCGCCGTAGCGCGCCATCGCGGGTCAGGTAGGCCTGGATCACTTCGGCAATCAGGCTGATCTGGGTGGCGCGGGTCGCTTCCTCGGTGGCCAGGTAGGTTTCCAGCGCTGACTCGGAGAGGTTACGCACGCGGCCGAACAGGTCGACCTCGTACTCGGCCAGGCCGAGGCCGACCTGGTAGACGCTGGTGACCTCCGAGCGGCCGGTCTGCGACTGGTCGGCCGGCAAGCGTTGACGGTTGCCGCTGGCATTGGCATTGAGCGACGGCAGACGGTCGGCGCGCTGGATGCGGTACTGCGCGCGCGCCGCCTCGATGTCCAGCAGCGCCTGGCGCAGGCTGCGGTTGTTGTTCAGTGCGGTATCCACCGCACGGCGCAGGTCGGCATCGACGATGAAGGTCTGCCAGTCCAGCGCTTGCGCGCGGGTGCCGTTGGCGTCGGCCACCTGCCAGTCGGCTGCGACCGGCGCCTCTGGCCGCTCGTAGTGAGGCGCCAGAGAGCAGCCGCCGAGGGTGATGGCCAGGGTCAGCAGAGCGGGGCGCAGCATGAGGTGAGAGGTCATCGCATTACTCCGCTTTGTGCAGGGGATGGTTGTCGGTTTGCTGAGGTTTGGTACGCAGCAGCGACAGCACCCAGACGAAGAAGATCGGCACGAAAATCACCCCGAGCATGGTCGCGCTGAGCATGCCGCCCAGTACGCCGGTACCCAGTGCGCGCTGGCTGGCGGCGCCAGCGCCGGTGGCGATGGCCAGCGGCACCACGCCGAGCATGAAGGCCATGGACGTCATGATGATCGGGCGGAAACGCAGGCGTGCTGCTTCGATTGCGGCATCGCGCAGCGAGTAGCCGTCTTCCCACAGATCCTTGGCGAACTCGACGATGAGGATGGCGTTCTTCGCCGCCAGACCGATCACGGTGATCAGGCCGACCTTGAAGTAGACGTCGTTGGGCAGGCCGATGGCGGTCACCGCCAGCACCGCGCCGAGGGCGCCGACCGGCACGATGAGCATCACGCTCAGCGGGATCGCCCAGCTCTCGTAGAGCGCCACCAGCAGCAGGAACACCACGGTGATGGCCAGGGCGAAGAGCATCACTGCCTGGCCACTGGCGACCCGCTCCTGATACGACAGGCCGGTCCACTCATAGCCGATGCCTTCTGGCAGTTCGGCGGCGATGCGCTCCAGTTCGGCCATGGCCTCGCCGGTGCTCACCCCAGGGGCGGCGTCGCCGGCGATGCGGATCGACGGATAACCGTTGTAGCGGGCGATCTGCACCGGGCCTTCTTCCCACTGGGTGGTGACGAAGGCGCTCAGTGGCACCAGGCCGCCGCTGTCGTTGGGCACGTGCAGCCGTAGCACGCTTTCCGGGGTCATCCGTTCGGCTTGCTCGGCCTGCACCACCACGCGTTGCTGGCGGCCTGCGTTGGCAAAGTCGTTGATCACCGAGGAACCGAAGGCGGTGGACAGTGCGCTGCTCACCGACTCGAAGCTCACACCGAGGGTACGCGCCTTTTCGCGGTCGATGACCAGGCGCAACTGCGGCGCCTCGGCCAGGCCTTCCATCATGGCGTAGAGGAACTTCGGATTGCCGTTGACCTTGCCCAGCACCTCGTCGCGCGCGGCGAGCAGGGCATCGCGGCCGAGACTGGCGCGATCCTGCAGGCGCAGGGCGAAGCCGCCGGAGTTGCCCAGGCCTTCGATCGGCGGTGGTGGCACGGCCATCATGGCGCCGTCGTCGAGGTTGGCGAAGTGCTGGTTGACCGCTGCCGACTCGGCCTCCGGTGATTGGGTGGAGTCACGCTCCGACCAGTCCTTGAGCAGCGGGAAGGCGATGGCGGCGTTCTCGCCCATGCCGGAGAAGCTGAAGCCGAGCACCAGGAAGGAGGTCTCGATGGCTTCGCGGCCCATCAGGAATTCTTCCAGTTCCTCACCGGCTGCCGAGGTGCGCTCACGGGTGGCGCCCGGTGGCAGCTGGATGTCGACGATCATATAGCCCTGGTCTTCGACCGGCACGAAGGACTCCGGCAGGCGCAGGTAGAAGAAACCCATCAGCACCACGATGCCCAGGTAGACGAACATGACGCGGCCCGCGCGTGGCACCAGTTTGCCGTTGAGCGCGGTGTAGCGCCCGGTCAGACGAGTGAACAGGCGATTGAAGGCGCCGAAGAAGCCGGTCTTCTCGTGATGCCCCTCTGGGATGGGCTTGAGAATCGTCGCGCACAGCGCCGGGGTGAAGGTCAGCGCCAGGAAGCCGGAGAACAGGATCGACACCGCCAGCGACAGCGAGAACTGCTGGTAGATCACCCCGACCGAGCCGGACATGAAGGCCAGTGGCAGGAACACCGCCGACAGCACCAGGGTGATGCCGATGATCGCCCCGGACACCTGGCCCATCGCCTTGATGGTGGCAGGCACCGGCGCCAGGCCTTCCTCGGCCATGATCCGCTCGACGTTCTCCACCACCACGATGGCGTCGTCGACCAGGATGCCGATGGCCAGCACCATGCCGAACATGGTCATCATGTTCACCGAGAAGCCCAGCAGGTACATGAAGGTCAGGGTGCCGAGCAGGCACACCGGCACGACGATGGACGGGATCAGGGTGTAGCGCACGTTCTGCAGGAACAGGAACATCACCAGGAACACCAGGACCATGGCCTCGACCAGGGTCATGATGACCTTGTCGATGGCCACGTCGACGAAGCGCGAGGTGTCGTAGGGCACCGAGAACTCGACGTTGTCCGGGAAGTTCACCGACAACTCGGTCAGGCGCTGTTTCACCGCCTCGGCGGTCTGGATGGCGTTGGCGCCGGGCGACAGCTGCACGGCGGCTGCGACGGCGGGCTTGCCGTCCTGGCGCGAGCCGAAGTTGTAGTCCTGGCTGCCGACCTCGATGCGCGCCACGTCGCCCAGGGTCAGGCGCGAGCCGTCCTGGTTGGCGCGCAGCACGATGGCGGCGAACTCATCCGGGTTGTCCAGGGTGCCCTTGACCGCCAGTGTCGCGGTTAGTTGCTGCTCGCTGGAGCCGGGCGTGCTGCCGAAGGCGCCGGCTGGCACCTGCACGTTCTGCGCGCGGATGGCGTTGTTCACGTCATCGATCGACAGGCCGTAGCCGACCAGCTTCTGCGGGTCGATCCAAATGCGCATGGCGGCTTCGGAGGCAAAGAACTGCAGCTTGCCGACGCCTGGGACGCGACGGATTTCGTTGTTGATGTTGCGCGCGGCGTAGTCGGCCAGCGCCGTGGTGTTGTCGTCCTTGCCGCCATCCTTGTAGCTCAGGGCGTAGATCAGCAGAAAGCCCGCCGTGGCCTGCTCGGTCTGGATGCCCAGGGTGAGCACGGCCTGCGGCATGCGTGCCTCGGCTTTCTTCAGGCGGTTCTGCACGTCGACCTGGGCCAGCTCGGGGTCAGTGCCCGGCTGGAAGGTGACGGTGATCTCGGCGATACCGTTGGCGTTGCTGGTGGACTCGAAGTACAGCAGGTTCTTCGCGCCGTTGAGCTCTTCCTCGATGACGCTGGTCACCGAGTCGGTCAGCACCTGCGCCGAGGCGCCTGGGTAGGTGGCGGTGACGGTGATCTGCGGCGGCGCCACGTTGGGGTACTGCGCCACCGGCAGGAAGGGGATGGCCAGCAGACCGGCCAGCGAGATGAACAGGGCGACCACCCAGGCGAAATTGGGGCGCCGTATGAAAAACAGGGACATGAGCTTCTCTCCGGCTTACTGCGCCTGGGATTGTGGAGCGTTCGCGTCGGCTGCCGCGGCAGCTTCCTCGCGCGGCACGACCTTGGCGCCGGGCTTGATGGCAGCCAGCGAGCTGGTGATCACCTTGTCGCCGGCCTCGAGGCCGGCGACGATCTGCCAGCGCGAGCCGTGCATGGCGCCGGTGGTGACCTGGCGAACCTCGACGGTGTCGCCTTCGCCGAGCAGCATCACGCTGGCCTGGCCGTCGGCGGCACGTTGCACGGCGCGCTGCGGTACCAGGATGGCGTTCTGATTCAGCCCCTGCGGCGTCAGCACGCGCACGTACATGCCCGGCAGCAGCACCCCTTGCGGGTTGTCGAAGCGACCGCGCAGGGCGATCTGACCAGTGCTGCGATCCACCGAGATATCGGTGAACAGCAGGGTGCCGCTGCTCTCGATGTCGGTACCATCGACGCGCAGCGACAACGGCTGATCGGCTGCACCGGCAACCTTGCCATCGGCGATGGCGGCGCGCAGACGCAGGGCATCGGCGGCCGGCTGGGTGAAGTCGGCGTAGACCGGGTCGAGCTGCTGAATACGGGCGAGCAGGGTGGCTTCACCCTGGCCGACCAGCGCGCCTTCGGTCACCTGGGCGCGGCCGATGCGACCGGCAATGGGCGCGCGCACTTCGGCGTAACCCAGGTCCAGGCGTGCGGTTTCCACACTGGCTTGCGCCGAGCGTTTGTCGGCCTGAGCGCTTTGCAGTGCCGCCTTGGCCACATCGAAGTCCTGCTTGCTGACCGCATCGATCTTCACCAGCGGCTCGTAGCGCTTGACCGTGGCCTGAGCCTGGAACAGCTGCGCCTCGGCGCGGGCCAGTTCGCCCTGGGCACGGGACAGGGCGGCCTTGAACGGCGCCGGGTCGATCTGGAACAGCAGGTCGCCGGCCTTGACGTCGGCGCCTTCCTCGAAGGTGCGTTTGAGCACGATGCCAGCGACTCGGGCGCGTACTTCGGCAACCCGTACCGGCTCGATACGGCCCGGCAGTTCGGCGATCACGGTGAATGGCTCGGTCCTGACGGTCAGCACGTCGACCTCGCGTGGTGGCGCTTCACCCCAGCCTTGCTCACCTTTGTCGCAGCCGGCCAGACCGATTGCGGCCAGAAGAGTGACCACTGAAAAAACGTAACGCCCGCGAATTCTGCTCATGCCTGCCACCTGGAGTGAGATCCATTTTCCTTGAAAGGCGCGAATGATCATGCTTTAGCTTAAATGAGTCAACATTGACTCATTTGGTGCTTCTGTGCGCAAAATTGTAAGTCCCCGTTGAGTCTGGGGACTTTTTCTGCACAATGCGCGCTGCTTAACCGGAGGGCCTGCGATGTCCAATGATGAAAAACTGCTCAAGGCCCTGGCCGTTGCCATCGTCGATCGCCCGCGCGCGACGCTGAAAGATCTGGCCGAAGCCGCGGGGGTCAGCAAGGCCACCCTGCATCGTTTCTGCGGCACGCGCGACAGTCTGGTCGAGCGCCTGATGAACCATAGCCAGGCAGTGCTCAATCAGGTCATCGAGGACGCCGACCTGCAGGTTGCCGACGTGGCGCAGGCATTGCGCAACCTGATCGAGAATCACCTCAGACACCGCGAATTGCTGGTGTTCATGATCTTCCAGTACCGCCCGGACAGTCTCGATCCGGACAAGGACGGTGCGCGCTGGATCGCCTACACCGATGCCCTGGACAGCTTCTTCCTGCGTGGCCAGCAGGAGGGGTACTTTCGCATCGACATCACCGCCGAGCTGCTGACCGAACTGTTCGTGTCGCTGGTCTATGGCGTGGTCGATGCCGAGCGCCGCGGGCGCGCCGCCAGTGCGCGCTCGCTGGCGGTGCTGGAGCAGTTCTTTCTCAAGGGCGCCGGCCAGCCGCGTCCCTGATGCCCACGCCCCGTTGCCTGGCTGCTGTTACCACGGCAGGTGCTGGCCGTCGTAGGCGTGGAAGCTGCCGCTGTGCTCGGGCCCCAGGGCATCGATCACTCGTAGCATTTCAGCAGCGGCCTGCGCGGCCGGTCGCGCCGCAGCCGCCCCGCGAAAGGGCTGTGACAAGGGTGAAATTACCGTGCCGGGGTGCAAACTGAGCAGACGCGCCCTGGGCTTGCTGCGCGCCAGTTCGATGGCGGCGGTCTTGATCAGCATGTTCAGCGCCGCCTTGGACGCACGGTAGGCGTACCAACCGCCGAGGCGGTTATCGCCGATGCTGCCGACCTTGGCCGATAGCATCGCCATGGCGCCCTGTTTGTCCAGCAGCGGCAGGAAGTGGCGCAGCACCAGAGCCGGACCCAGTGCATTGACCTGAAAGACTGCCTGCAGCGCATCGGCCTCGATGGCGGCCAGGCTTTTCTCCGGCGCGATGCCGGATCGGTGCAGCAGCCCAGCGCTATGCAGAATCAATTGATATGGTCCGTCCTCGGTCAGGGCCGCTGCGGCTTCGGCGATGCTGGCGGGGTCTTCGAGGTCGAGCGCCGGTGAGCTGCTGCGGCTCAGTTCGCGCACGCTGGCGCAGCGGGTGTCGGCACGCAGCAATTCGCAGAAGGCCTGGCCGATGGTGCCGCTGGCGCCGATCACCAGGGCCTTGTAGCCGCTGCCGAGGCTGCTCAGGGTCAGCGCTGCGCTCATGGCTGCGCGGCGCCGCGACGGAAGAACAGGGTGACCTGACCCAGCTCGATGCCGAACTTGCTCATGACTGAACGGTTGATCAGGGTGTCGTCGTCCATCAGGTACATCCAGTCGTCGAAGTAGACGACATAGGTGCTGTCACCCACCGGCAGGTTGAGGTGGTAACGCCAGCGCAGGGCGTTGCCGGCCACTTCGCCTTTGGCCTCGCCAACCACGTCGTCGGCGGTGCCGATCCAGCGTCCCGCACCGTCGGGCGTCAGTGTCCAGACCCGGCGCTGGCGGGTGCCGTCGCTGTACAGGAAACGCTCGTCGAGGATCAGCTTGTCGCCCTCGCGACGACTCTGGATATCGACATGAAAGCGCTTGATCACCTCACCGGAGCGGTCCTGAAACATGCCCCAGGCCTGCACCGGCCCGGAGAAGTAGGTGGGCAGGTCCAGCACGGGCTTCTCGTTGGCGTAACGCTCGACCGGGACCTGGCCACAGCTGATCAGCAGCAGGCTGGCAAACAGGATCATCAAGGCTTTCATGCGATACCTCATGGGTTAAGACCGAGCAATGCCGCACGCAGTTTCGGGCTGCGGGTCTGCGGATCGAGCCAGATGGAGAAGAAGGCGCGGGCGAACTCTGGATCATCGATGACGTGCTGCAGTTTTCCGTCGACGTAGAAGCGGCAGCCCTGGTCGGGGAGGAATACGCCGGTGATGCGCGTGCCGTCCTTGACGTCGACGAACGCCTGGCTCATCTGCTGCGTCCACTCGGCCTGCTGTTCGCGGTCGAGGGGTTCTCCGTTGATCCGGCGAATTTCGTCGAGGCTGGTGTCGACCAGGGTTTCCCGGCTGATGGTGCGCCTGTAGGTCAGTTCCAGAGCGAAGGGTTCGGTGAAATCCACCTGCTGCGCCGGGCTCCACAACTTGGCGTTGTAGACCGAGAACCCGAACCAGCTGAAGTCTCCGCTGCCAACCAGGCTGACCTGCGGCAACTGCTCACGCCAGCCTGCCTGGCTGTTGGCCTGCACCGAGGCACTGGCAAGTGCCAGCGTCAGCAGCAGGGCCGAACAGAGTCGTGATGTCAGGGCTGTCATGGACCATCCCTCCGCGGTTGAAGTTGATCGCGGCCAGCGATTGGCCGCGGGTAGCGAATAAAAAGATCCGGCAACCAAAAAAGGGGAGAAGTGGGTTGCCGGATTGCGCAGTCTGTCAGTACCGCCTGCAATCAGGCGGCGAACTCCTCGTCAGTGAAGGCCATCAGCGTCGCCTTGCCTGCCTTGATCTCGCTGAGCAGGGCGTCGGCTTCTGGCAGGATGCGGGCCATGAAGAAGTCGGCGGACTTGATCTTGGCTGCATAGAAATGGGTTTCCGAACTGCCGGCATCAAGTTGGCGCTGCGCCAGCTGGGCCTGCTGCGACCACAGCCAGGCCAGGCTGGTCAGGCCGAACAGGCGCAGGTAGGGCGTAGCCGCTGCAGCCGCCTGCTCCGGATCCTTGCTGCCCTCGCTGGCCAGCCACAGGGTGGCTTGCTGCAGTTGTTTCAGTGCCTGGGTGACAGCTGCTGCGTGCGGGGCTGCGGCGTTGTTCTTGAGCCAGCCCTCGACCAGGGCAAAGAACGCGCGCACGGCGCGACCGCCACCGAGGGACAGCTTGCGGCCCACCAGATCCAGCGCCTGGATACCGTTGGTGCCCTCATAGATGCGGGTGATGCGGCTGTCGCGCACCAGTTGCTCGATGCCCCAGTCTTCGGTGAAGCCGGAGCCGCCGAGTACCTGCAGGCCCTCGTTGGCGCAGGTGAAGCCTTCATCGGTGAGGAAGGCCTTCACCACCGGGGTGAGCAACTGCACCAGGTCGTCGGCGCGGGTACGGGTTTCGGCATCCTCGGCGCCGTGGGCGATGTCCTGCTGCAGGCCGGCGAAGTAGGCGAGGGCGCGGCAGCCCTCGATCATCACCTTCTGCCGCAGCAGCATGCGCCGCACGTCCGGGTGCACCATGATCGGGTCGGCCGGCTTGTCGGCGGCCTTGGGCCCGGCAATCGAGCGGCTCTGCAGGCGCTCGCGGGCAAAACCCAGGGCGATCTGGTAGGCGCTTTCGGCCACGCCCAGCCCTTGCATGCCGACCATCAGGCGCGCCGAGTTCATCATGGTGAACATGCAGCTCAGGCCCTTGTTCGGTTCACCGATCAGCCAGCCCTTGGCGCCCTCGAAGTTCATCACGCAGGTGGCTGAACCCTTGATGCCCATCTTGTGTTCCAGCCCGCCGCAGAAAGCCGGGTTGCGGCTGCCGTCTGCCAGCACCTTGGGCACCAGGAACAGGGAGATGCCCTTCACGCTATCCGGTGCATCCGGCAACTTGGCCAGCACCAGGTGGACGATGTTGTCGACCAGATCGTGCTCACCACCGGTGATCCAGATCTTGGTGCCGGTGATGGCATAGCTGCCATCGGCCTGCGGCACGGCGCGGGTGCGGATCAGACCCAGGTCGGTGCCGCATTGCGGTTCGGTCAGGCACATGGTGCCGGTCCACTCGCCGCTGATCAGGCGCGGTAGGTAGGTCGCCTGCTGCTCCGGCGTGCCATGGCTGGTCAGGGCGTTGATGGCGCCATGGGTCAGGCCGGGGTACATGCCCAGCGACAGATTGGCCGAGCAGGTCATCTCCTCGACCAGCATGTTCAGAACATGTGGCAGGCCTTGGCCACCGAACTCCGGGGTGCAGGCCAGGGCCGTCCAGCCCCCTTCGGCGAACTGCTGATACGCGGCCTTGAAACCGTCCGGGGTCCGCACGCTGCGCGTCTGTGGATCGTACTGGCAGCCTTGTTTGTCGCCGGGGCCATTGAGCGGTGCGAGCACGTTCTCGGCCAGTTTGGCTGCCTCCTCGAGGATCGCGCCACCGAGGTCGGCGCTGAACTCGCGGTGTTCAGGCAGCGTTTGCAACAGGGTGTAGGCGTCGAGCAGTTCTTCGAACACGAAGCGCATGTCACGCAGCGGAGCACGGTAGGACGGCATGGCGATATACCTAAAGCTGTACAAGATTTATATGTGTACAGTTTTTGTATAGCTGTTTGGATCGCTTTGCAAGACCTTTCACGTACGTTCGTGCAATGACCGTTGCGTCACGCCCACCGTTATGCAGGCAGTACAGGTTTTTTCTGTGCAGAAACGACGACGCCCGACAGGTGCTAGACGCTGTCGGGCGTTGCGGGGGACGTTGAGGCTCACCAGGGCAGCGGCTGGCCCTGATAATCGAGGAAGGCGCACTCGCGACGCCCGAGCTGCCCGGTGATCACCTGATGCAGAGCGCTGGCGCTTTGTTCCACGCTCAACGGCGCGGCATCGCCGCCCATATCGGTGCGCACCCAGCCAGGGTGCAGTGCCAGCAGGCTCCAGGGCAGTTGCGGCAATTGCATCTGCCAACTGCGCAGCAAGCTGTTCAGGGCGGCTTTGCTGGCACCGTACAGCGGCATGTCGGCGGCGAGCGCCAGTTGCAGGCTGGCCATCTGCGAACTCATGAAGGCCATTACCCCGCCATCGACCACATGCTCTGCCAACTGCTGGGCCAGGCGGATCGGCGCCACGGCATTGGCCAGGAATAACTGGCCGATGTCCTCGCTCTCTGCCTGGCGCGGGTCCTGGTGGCTGGGGCCGTAGACGCCGGCATTGAACAGCGCGCAATCCAGGCGCCGGTCCTGTAGCGCCGCCGCCAGGGTGCACCAGGCATCGCGGCGATTGAGATCGCAGGTGATCACCTGCAAGTCGTTTGCGCGCTGGCTGCGCAATGCCTCCAGCGGGCTGGCCGGGCGCAGTTCGCGCACCACCGCATGGACCTGCCAGTCGGCGTCGAGGAAGGCGCGCACCAGGCCGAGGCCCAGCCCGCGCGAGGCGCCGCAAATCAGGATCTGGCGTTTCACGGCCACTGCATCTCGCCCTTGAGCACCTTGGCGCTCAGCTCCAGGCTGCTGTCATCTTGCAGCTGAGGAAAGCGTGCCTTCATCGCCGTGATCAGCGCCTGGCTATCCTTGGCCTTGGTCAGTTCCTGCTCCAGAGTCAGCAGGTAGTCACGGGTGAAGCGCAGGTCGGCCAGGTCCATCGCCGGCTCGCCCAGGTAGTGGCCTGGTACCAGGCTGGTCGGTTGCAGGGCTTCGAGTTCATCCAGCGACTTCAGCCAGCGCTGCCGGGCCTCGATGCTCTGTGCATCGGCGACCCACAGGTGGATGTTGGCGCTGGTCAGCACGCCGCCGAGCACGGCCTTGATGCTGGGAATCCACAGGCTGGTGTGCTGCGGGTCATGGCCGACCACCTCGATACGCTGACCTTCCAGCTCCAGCAGGTTGCCGTGCAGCACTTCAGGCACCAGGGTGCGGGCAGGCGCGCTGTCTTTGAGGATCGGCCCCCAGTACGCCAGCTTGGGCGCGCGGGTTTTCTCGATGTAGGCGACGGTGGCCGGCGTGGCCAGCACCTTGGCTTCGGGATAGGCGCGGGTCAGCACGTCGAGGCCGAAGTAGAAGTCCGGATCGCCATGGCTGATGAAAATGGTGGTCAGGCGCTTGCCGCTGGCCTGAATGCGCTCGACCAGTTCCTGCGCCTCGGCGTTGGAGAATTGCGCATCCACCAGGATGACGTCCTTCTCGCCGCTGATCAGGGTCGAGCTGACCGGGAACACCGCGGCTTCACGCGGGTTGTAGGTTTCCAGGCTCAATGGTTGGGCGAGGGCGCTGCTGGCCGCGGCGAGCAGGCCGAGGCCAGCGATGAAACGAGTGGCGAAGGACATGGCGATCTCCAGACAGGTAAGGGTGCGGCGCATCTTATGTGCTATCTGGCGAGCGAAAAGCCCCGTAAGCTGGCCATACTTGTTGCATGGATCGAGCGAATAATGGATCGACTGATGGCGGCACGCGTGTTCGTCGAAGTATTGGAGCGCGGTAGCCAGACGGCTGCCGCTGACGCGCTGGATATGTCGCGGGCGATGGTTTCGCGTTATCTCGCCGAGCTGGAAGCCTGGGCCGGTGTGCGCCTGCTGCACCGCAGCACACGGCGGCTGAGCCTGACGGCGGCAGGCGAACAGATGCTGCCGCAGTGCCGCGAGATGCTGGCGCTGGCCGAGCGCATGCAGGCAATCGGCCAGGGGCTGGACGACACGCCGCGCGGCACCCTGCGCATTACCTGCAGCCAGTCCTTCGCCCAGGCCTGGCTGGTGCATGCGCTGCAGGCCTTCACCGAGCGCTACCCGCAGGTCAACATCGATCTGCTGGTGGGCAGCGAAGCGGTCAACCTGGTGGAGGCGCGTATCGACCTGGCGCTGCGCATCACCAATCAGCTCGACCCGAATCTGATTGCCCGGCGCCTGGCCGTATGTCGCTCGGTGGTCTGCGCCAGCCCTGCCTATCTGGAGCGGCATGGTACGCCGCAGCGCCCGGAGGATCTGGCCCGGCACAACTGCCTGGCCTATGCCTACTTCGGTCGTAGCCTGTGGGAGTTCGAGCATCGAGGGGAGGCGAGTGCCGTTTCGGTGTCCGGCAGCCTGAGTGCCAACGAGTCGATGGTGCTGCTGGAGGCGGCCTTGGCTGGCGCCGGTATCAGTCTTCAGCCGCTTTATTCGGTGGAGGCACCGCTGCGCGATGGGCGTCTGGTGCGCCTGTTGGCGGACTACCGGCCGCCAGAGCTGGGCATCCATGCCCTGTATGGCACACGCCGGCAGATGCTGCCGGCGATGCGTCTGCTGCTGGACTTCATCGCCGAACGGCTGGCCAGCGAGGCGCACTGGCAGCATTGACAGCCTGTTAAAAGCTGCGCCGGAAACTTGCATTCGGCCAGGCAGCTTCGAGAATGAAGTGATCGAATCAGGATTTCACCATGCCATCACTCTCGAGCTTCGGCAGGCGCGTTCGCAAACTCTGGCATGGTGCAGACCTGGCTCTGGTCGGTCAGCGTCGCGAGCGCCGCATGCGCATGCTGTCGAGTCTGATGATGATCGTGATGGGCCTGCTCTGGGGGCTGTTCTTTTCCTCTCGCGGCTACTGGGCCATCGTCGTCATGGACGTGACGATCATCCTCAGCGGTGTGGCGGTCTTCGTGCTGACCCTGCGCAACCAGGCACGCAGCGCCAACCTGATTCTGTTCATTGCGCTGATCCTTATTGTCGTCGCCTCGACCCTGCTGCTCGATCCGCCGACGCTCACGGCGCCGCGCGCGACGCATCTCTATCTGCTACCGGTGGCCGTCGGCGCGTTGATGGCCTTCCGTGACGAACCGTTATGGCTGCGTTACGGCGTTTCTCTGTTCTGCCTGCTGTTGTTCGTTGCCCTGGCGGCGTCCAACTGGCGACCTACAGATCTTTACGCGTTACCGGACGACGTGCGCATCGTCGGTTCCTGGGTGCAGGGCTTCGCTGCCATGGCGCTGTTCTTCCTGCTCCTGCATATTCTGCAGAGCGACACCGCCGAGCGCTCGGAGCTGGATCGCGACCTGCGCGCGGCCATTCGCGAGCGGCAGTTCGTGCTGTATTACCAGCCGCAACTCAATGGTGCCGGGCGGGTGATCGGTGCCGAGCTGCTGATTCGCTGGCAGCATCCTCAGCGGGGGCTGCTGGCGCCGGGCGAGTTCATCGACCACGCCGAGAACACCGGTCTGATCATCCCCATTGGCCAGTGGGTGCTGGAGCAGACGGCAGCGCGTCTGCGGCAGTGGAAGGACGACCCGCTTTTCGGCGACCTGGGCCTGGCCGTGAACATCAGCCAGAAGCAGTTCTCGCAGGCCAGCTTCGTCGCCGAAATCCTCGGTTTGATCGAGCGTCATGAAATCGATGCCGAGCGCCTGGAGCTGGAGCTGACCGAGACGCTGATCGTCCATGACATGGAAGACCTTACGCGCAAGATGGCGGCGCTGGTCGAGCAGGGCGTGCGCTTCTCGCTGGATGACTTCGGCACCGGCTTTTCATCCCTCAGCCACCTCAAGCGCCTGCCGCTGAGCAAGCTGAAGATCGACCGTTCGTTCATCTGCGACGTGCTCACCGATGCCAACAGCGAAACCATCGTGCGCACGGTGATCGCCCTGGGGCAGAGCATGGGCATGACGGTGATCGCTGAAGGTGTGGAAACCGAGGCGCAGCGGCGTTTTCTGGCTGACAACGGTTGCAGTCTGTTCCAGGGTTATCTGCTCGGCCGGCCGATGCCGCTGGCGGATTTCTGTGACTTCGTGCAGCGCCACAACGGCTGAAACCACCTTCCGCCCATCTACCATCTCCTGCCTGGAGTGAACTCGAAGCGAGTGGCCAATGTCTGTCTGCTGTCGGCCCGTACCGGCAGGAATAGATGGCTATTGGCCGCTAGCGTGGCGTCTACGTCGCGGATTCTGCCTGCATCATGCTCGAGCGTGTTGTTCAGCGCGTGGCCGGCAACGTCCATCCCGTTCGCCGGGTTCGTCTGACTGCCACGTGAAGATTGCCCATGTTTTTATCTCGTCATGCTCCATTCCAACCCCGCATTCTCGGTGCCTGCCTGCTGCTCGGTGGCCTGCTCGGCGGTGCTCAGCCGTCTCTGGCCGAAGAGGCGTCTGGCAACCAGCGCTGGGTCAGCGACAGCCTGAACACCTATGTGCGCAGCGGCCCCACCGATGGCTACCGCATTGTCGGCACCCTGGTTTCCGGGGAGAAAGTGGAGCTGTTGCGCACCCAGGGTGACTACAGCCAGGTGCGTAGCGCAAGCGGCGCCAGCGTCTGGATTCCCAGCCGCGACCTGCAGTCGGTGCCAGGCCAGGCCGAGCGCCTGCCGCAACTGGAACAGAAAGTCGCTGACCTCAGCGCTGAGCTCAAAGGCATCGACGACGCCTGGAAGGTCCGTGTGCAAGGCATGCAGGAAACCCTGGACTCGCGCAAGAAACTGATCGACGAGCTGCAGGCCGCCCGCGGCGCGCTGGATGCCGAGCTGACCACCACCCGTTCGCAGCTGCGCGATGCCCAGGCGCAACTCGGTGAGGAACAGCAACAGGTGCTGATGCGCTACATGGCCTATGGCGGCAGCATCGCCGGCGCCGGGCTGCTGCTCGGGCTGATTCTGCCGACCATGCTGCGGGTCAAGCGCAAGCGTAACGATCAGTGGGTGTAGAACCTGTTTTCAACCACGCCAGGCCGAGGCGCAGCAGAACATAAGCAGGTTCTGAGTCATTCCAGATGAGGCGCCATCAACTGCTCCAACCACTCGATCAGCACCGCCAGGCGCCGTGAGCGCTGGCGGCGGTGCGGGTAGAGCAGGGCGATCGGCATGGCGGCGGCACGCTGTTGTGGCATCACCTCCAGCAGTTCGCCGGAGGCCAGCAGGTGCTGCACGTCGAAGCGTGGAATCTGGATCAGGCCCAGGCCGGCCAGGCAGCAGGCGATGTAGTTCTCCGCGTTGTTGACGATCACGCGGCTGGCCGGGCGCAGTTCGCACTGCTCGCCATTCTCGTCGACATATTCCCAGGGCATCTCGCGGCCGCTGGTGGGTGAGGCGTAGCCAACCATCCAGTGATTGCCTGCCAGGTCATCGGCCTGCTGCGGCTCGCCATGTTCACGCAGGTAGGCCGGGCTGGCGCAGTTGATCAGCGCCAGGCTGCCCAACGGCCGGGCGGCCAGGCTGCTGTCGCTGAGCGTGCCGACACGCAGCACGCAGTCGACGCCTTCCTTGACTAGGTCGATGGCGCGGTCGGTCGAGCTCAGCAGCAGTTGCAGCTGCGGATGGCGACGCAGCAGGGTCGGTAGCGCCGGTGCGATCAGGCGCCGGGCGATGCGGCTGGGCACGTCGATCTTCAAACGTCCGCTGACCTGGCCTTGGGTGCCTTGCGCGCTCTGCTCGATGTCCTCGGCCAATGCCAGCAATTCACGAATGCGTTCGAGCAACTGACTGCCATCAGGCGTCAGGCGAACATTGCGCGTGGTGCGGTGCAGCAGGCGTACGCCCAGCTGAGTTTCCAGTTGCTGCAGTGCAGCCGATGCCGATGCGCGTGGCAGTTCCAGGGCGTTTGCCGCCTTGATGAAGCTGCCCATCTCGGCGATGTGCAGGAAGACGCGGTACTGCTCGAGCTTATCCATCGATCGATCCGTTCAACCTGCCCGATGCAGCCACCACCAGGCGAGCCAGGCGGCAGCTGAGGGAACGCCGAACAATACAGCGTGGATCGGCAGCTCCTCGGCCAGGGTATAACCATGGGAAAGCCCGGTACGCAGGTTGAGCGCGCAGACGCCCAACCACAGCAGGGTGAACAGCGTGACAGCCAGCGTGCGCTGCGCCGCCGGTGCGAAGCGCAGGGCCAGGGCGGCCAGCGCCAGGCCCACTACCACCAGAATCAGGGTTCGCATCCGCTCACCTCCCAGGCGTTTTTCAGTTGCTTACTTAGTGGTATAGCCGCCATTGATCAGAATGGTCTGCCCGGTGATCCACCAACCGTCGCTGACCAGGTGACGGATGAAGGGCACCACGTCCTCGATATCGGTCAGGCCGGTCTTGGAGAAGGGCGACAACGCCGCCGCGCTCTTGTGGTAGGCCACTGCATCGGCGCCTTCCTGGCCATAGAAGAACGGCGTGTCCATCGGGCCTGGGCCGACGGCGGTGACCGAGATGCCGCGCGCGCCGAATTCCTTGGAGGCTGCTCGGGTGTAGTGCTCCACCGGCGCCTTGGTGCCGGCATAGGCGGCGTAGAAGGGGGTGTAGGCGCCCAGTAGCGAAGTCACCAGGGTGCAGATCTTGCCGTTGTCCCTGACGTGCTTGCCGGCTTCCTTGAGGAAGAAGAACGCCGACTTGGAGTTGACCGCGGTCATCTCGTCGTACTCGTCTTCGCTGATCTCGCTGAAGGGTTTCTTCAACACCTTGCCCACGGTGTTGATGGCGATATCGGGGCGGCCCATGGCGGCCACCGCATCGGCGAAGAGTTTCTCCACGGCGGCGGCGCGCGTCAGGTCGCCCTGCAGCGCCACGGCCTTGGCACCGAGTTGCTGCACCGCTTGCACGGTGGCGTCGGCCTCCGCCTTGCTTGCCGCGCTGTTGTAGTGAATGACCACCGCACTGGCGCCGTGCGTGGCCAGGTCGCGGGCCAGCAGCCCGCCGAGGTTCTTGCCGCCACCGGCGATGAGTACCGTCTTGCCTGCAATGGAATGATCGACCATGAGATGTCTCCCGACTCGGGTTGAGGAAACCCGAGTCTAGGTAGCCATCCGGCTCTGATCAGCGCCTCGTTTCTGGATGCATTGTCCAGAAATGGCGACCAATGTTTCAGAATTCCCGGCGTCCGAGATGCTCGCAGTGCCCGTCACAGGTACCGGGACAGGCGCAGCCGCGGGTGCTGCGCCCGGTGTCACGTTCGACCCGGCGCGCTACTTCGGGATCGTCGGCGAAGGGCAGCATCGTCGCCTCGTCGAGGTCGCGCTGGCTGCCGCGCCCCAGGCTGAGTTGCACGCCGAGGAAGAACACCATAACTGCGATCATCCACCAGGCTTCAGCCGGCATGGGCGGCGTCTCCGGCATCGTGCCGCTCGGTGGTCGGGTTGCGCAGGGTCAGCCAGGTGTTGAGGGCCATCAGCAGCATGCCGGTGAGGAAGCACAGGCCGCCGACCAGGCGCACCACGAAGCCGGGGTGGCTGGCCTCCAGCGCCTCGACGAAGGAGTAGGTGAGGGTGCCGTCCTCGTTGACCGCGCGCCACATCAGGCCCTGGGTGATGCCGTTGACCCACATCGAGGCGATGTACAGCACGGTGCCGATGGTGGCCAGCCAGAAGTGCGCGTTGATCATGCCGGTGCTGTACATGCCATCGCGGCCGAAGACCTTCGGAATCAGGTGATAGAGCGAGCCGAAGGTGATCATCGCCACCCAGCCCAGTGCACCGGCATGTACGTGGCCGATGGTCCAGTCGGTGTAGTGGGACAGGGCGTTGACGGTCTTGATCGCCATCATCGGGCCTTCGAAGGTGCTCATGCCGTAGAAGGCCAGGGACACCACCAGAAAGCGCAGGATCGGGTCGGTGCGCAGCAGGTGCCAGGCGCCGGACAGCGTCATCATGCCGTTGACCATGCCGCCCCAGCTCGGCGCCAGGAGGATGATCGACATCACCATGCCGAGGCTCTGCGCCCAGTCAGGTAGCGCGGTGTAGTGCAGGTGGTGCGGGCCGGCCCAGATGTACAGGGTGATCAGTGCCCAGAAATGCACGATGGACAGGCGGTAGGAGTACACCGGCCGGTTCACCTGCTTGGGCACGAAGTAATACATCATCCCGAGGAAACCGGTGGTGAGGAAGAAGCCCACCGCGTTGTGCCCGTACCACCATTGCACCATGGCATCGGTAGCGCCCGAATACACCGAGTAGGACTTGAACCAGCTCACCGGCACCGACAGGTGGTTGACGATGTGGAGCATGGCGATGACCAGGATGAAGGCGCCGAAGAACCAGTTGCCGACGTAGATATGGCGGGTCTTGCGGCGGGTCAGGGTGGTGAAGAAGACGATGCCGTAGGCAACCCAGACGATGGCCATCCACACCGCGCCGGTGAATTCGATCTCGGCGTATTCCTTGGTGGTGGTCAGGCCCATGGGCAGGGTGACCAGCATGATCAGGATGGTCGCCTGCCAGCCCCAGAAGGTGAAGGCGGCCAGCCTGTCGGAGAACAGCCGCGTCTGGCAGGTGCGCTGCACCGCATAGTAACTGGCGGCGAACTGGGCACTACCGGCAAAGCCGAAGATCACCAGGCTGGTGTGTAGTGGGCGCAGGCGTCCGAAACTCAGCCAGGGCGTGTCGAAGTTCAGTTCCGGCCAGACCAGCTGGGCGGCGATGAGCACGCCGGTGCACATGCCCACCACGCCCCAGAAGAGGGTCATCAGGGTGAACTGGCGGACGACCTTGTAGTTGTAGGCCGGGTGGGGAGCAGCAGATTGCATCGCGTTAACCTTCCATACAGATGCGGGCGCAGCCGCGCGAGTGGCCAAACTGTAGGGAGGCGGGGCAAAACAAAACAGACTCAGAAACTGCTGTCTGATGCGTATCAGATGAGGTTGGCCGGTTGCGCGCCGAGTCCGGCGCGCTTGCGGGAGTTTCAGGCCTGGGCGGTCAGATGACGGGCGATGCCCTTCTTCAACGGCAACAGACCCTGCGCCACGCGCAGGCCGGCGCCGCGCAGCAGGCGCGCCGGTAAACGGTCGTTGGTGTACAGCTCCACCAGCAGGTTGGTGGCCTGGTACAGCGGCCAGGTGGCCAGGCGCAGCTGGCGCTCATAGCGCGCCAATGGCGCAGTCGCACCGATGTCCTGACGTTTGCCGTGAGCGGCCAGCAGTGCGTCGCTGAGCAGTTGCACGCCGATCAGGCCGAAGTTGAAACCATGCGCGGTGACCGGGTGCATGCCGACGGCGGCATCGCCGAGCAGGGCGCAGCGGGTGCCGACCATGCGCCGCGCATAGGCGCCCACCAGCGGATAGGCGTGGCGGCTGCTGACCAGTTGCATGGCGCCCAGGCGGCGATCGAAGCGCTTTTCCATCTCGCGGGCGAAGGTGGCTTCGTCCAGTTGCTGCAGGCGTTCGATCTCGCGCGGCGGCAGGGTCAGCACCATCGACGACTGCCGGCCGTTGAGCGGCAGCAGGGCCAGGGTCTGGCCATAGCCGAACCACTCCCAGGCCACCTGTTGGTGGTCCTGTTCGTGCTGCATGCGGCACACCAGCATGGTCTTGCCGAAGTCCTTGAGTTGCGCGCCGATGCCGAGCTGGCGACGGGTCTCCGAGAAGCGGCTGTCGGCGGCGACCAGCAGACGCGGTTGCAGCACCTGGCCGTCCTGCAGCACCAGTTTTATCTCGCTCTGGCCTGGTTCGACGGCGCGTACGCTGGTTTCGCACAGCAGCTGCACGTCGGCGCATTCGCTTACCGCCTGATAGGCGGCGCGGCGGATGGCCTGGTTGGCCACCAGATGGCCGAGGCGCTCGGCGCCGGCCTGCTCGGCGCGGATCTTCAGGGCGAACAGCGAGGGGCCGTTGAACACCTGGGCATCGCGCAGCACGGCGATGTCCTCGGCAGGCAGGCGCGACCACAGCCCGAGACGCTCGAGCAGGGCCTGCGAGCCGTGGGTGAGGGCAATCTCACGGCCGTCGAAGGCCGGTTCGGCCAGTGCCTGCTCGGCCTGGCGCTCCAGCACCACGATGGACAGGCCTTGCCCGGACAGGGCGCGCGCCAGGCACAGGCCAGCCGGGCCGGCGCCGACGATGAGGATATCGGGTGACATGCTGCAGCTCTCCGTGCGAACTCGGGAAGGCCCGAGTCTAGGCCGGCAGACAGTGCTGGATATTGTCCGGGATCATGCTGGGATAGAAATGCGCCGTGGCGAGCCTGTTGTTCCGTAGTGGCGGTTGGGGGGGCAGGGATGCGTGGTGGAATATTGTTGTTATTACCACTTTGATCGGGTTGATAGGCGAAATTTTCGGGTTTACTGTTGTGCGCGTTGTTTGAACTACAAAAATAATCGGATTTTGGAGTCGGTAAGATGCAACCTCGTTCTTCTGCGGTAGCCGTTGCGCCAATCGTCCTGGCTACGGAGGCATTCAGGTGAAACTGGCTCTGGTGGGTGATATCGGTGGTACCAACGCACGCTTTGCGCTGTGGCGTGACAACCATCTGGAGGCGGTGCAGGTTCTGCCGACCGCCGATTTTCCTGGGCCGGAGCAGGCCATCGTCGCCTATCTGCAAGCCCAGGGGCTGCCGCTGGGGGCCATAGGCTCGGTCTGCCTGGCCTGTGCCGGGCCGGTCAGCGGAAATCTGTTTCGCTTCACCAACAACCATTGGCGCATCGATCGTACGGCGTTCTGTGAGGCGCTGCGGATCGACGAGCTGCTGATGATCAACGATTTCTCCGCTATGGCCCTGGGCATGACCCGCCTGGCCGAGCACGAGCGGGTGCCGGTGTGTGAGGGTCAGGCGCAGGCAGACCGTCCGGTGCTGGTGATCGGCGCCGGCACTGGCCTGGGCGTCGGCACGCTGCTGGAGCGCCCGGATGGCAGCTGGCTGGTGCTGCCGGGGGAGGGCGGGCATGTCGACCTGCCCATCGGCAGCCCGCGCGAGGCCGATCTCTGGCAGGTTCTCTATCGGCAGTTGGGTCATGTGCGGGCCGAGGACGTGCTCAGCGGTAATGGTCTGTTGGCCCTGTACCAGGCCATCTGTGAGCTCGACGGCCAGCCACGGCAGCACGCGACGCCCGCTGCGATCACCGCCGCCGGCCTGGCGGGCGAGCCCGTCGCCGCCGAGGTGCTGGAGCAGTTCAGTCGCTGGCTGGGACGCGTTGCCGGCAACAACGTGCTGACGCTGGGGGCACGCGGTGGGGTGTACATCGTCGGTGGTGTGGTACCGCGTTTTGCCGAACGCTTTCTCGCCAGCGGTTTTGCCAAGAGCTTCAGCGACAAGGGCTGCATGAGCGAATACCTTCACGGCATCCCGGTGTGGCTGGTGACGGCCGAGTATCCCGGCCTGACCGGCGCCGGTGTGGCCTTGCAACAGAGGGCCGAGGCCGGGTAGAACCTGCACCGACCCAGGCCCGCATTGCGGCATGAAGACAACAAGGACGGCGGACCATGAGCCAGCCCGGCAAATCGATTCTGCTGGTCGATGACGACCAGGAAATTCGCGAACTGCTCGATACCTACCTGAGCCGTGTCGGCTTTCAGGTGCGCGCCGTTGCCGACGGCGCCGCCTTCCGCCAGAGCCTGTGCGCCGAACAGGCCGACCTGGTCATTCTCGACGTGATGCTGCCCGACGAGGACGGTTTCAGCCTGTGCCGCTGGGTGCGTGAGCATCAGCGCTTCGCCCAGGTGCCGATCATCATGCTCACCGCCAGCTCCGACGAAGCCGACCGCGTGATTGGCCTGGAACTGGGCGCCGATGACTACCTCGGCAAGCCGTTCAGCCCGCGCGAGCTGTTGGCGCGGATCAAGGCGCTGCTGCGCCGCGCGCAGTTCACCCAGGAGCGCAGCGGCGAGGTGCTGGCATTCGACGACTGGCGCCTGGACATGGTCAGCCACCGCCTGTTCCACAGCGACGGCGAGGAAGTGATCCTGTCCGGTGCCGACTTCGCCCTGCTCAAGCTGTTTCTCGATCACCCGCAGCAGATTCTCGACCGCGACACCATCGGCAACGCCACCCGTGGTCGTGAGGTGATGCCGCTCGAGCGCATCGTCGACATGGCGGTGAGCCGCCTGCGCCAGCGCCTGCGCGATACCGACAAGCCACCGCGGCTGATCCGCACCGTGCGCGGCAGCGGCTATCAACTGGCAGCCACCGTCAGCGTGCAGGCTGGCGATGGGCGTTAACCCACGGCGCTGGCTGCCGCGTTCGCTGCTCGGGCGCATGCTATTGCTCACCCTGCTGGCGATATTGGCGGCGCAGACGCTATCCAGTGCCATCTGGCTGTCGCAGTTGCGTGCCACCCAGCTCGAAGGTTTGGTCACCACCGCACGCAGCCTGGCGCATTCGATGTCCGCCAGCGTGCGTTACTTTCGTTCGCTGCCGGTGAATTACCGGCCGCTGGTGCTCGATCAGTTACGCAGCATGGGCGGCACGCGCTTCGTGGTTAGTCTCAATGACCGTCCGTTGCAGATGAAGCTGCTGCCAGCCACGCCACGCAAGCAGGCGGTAACCGAGGCGGTGACCGAGGTGCTGCGCCAGGCGCTGGGCAGCGCCGCAGACATTTCGGTGACCTTCGTCAGCCCCGATGATCTGCGCATCTTCAATGGCGGCCTGAAACTCGACGAGCTGCCGCGTTCCTGGGCGCACTATGCCCTGACTCTGGAGCCGATCAACCCGCCGGTACTGGTGACGCAGATCCAGCTGGCACCGGGAGAATGGCTGTATATCGCCTCGTTGCTGCCCGAGCCCTACACCAGCCTGGAGGAGCCCATCCTGCCCACCCAGCAGCTGTGGTTCATCCTGCTGACTACCGCCTTCCTGCTGTTGTTCATCGGCTTGCTGGTGCATCTGCAGAGCCGTCCGCTCAAGCGTCTGGCGCGCACCGCGCGGCACCTGTCGCTGGGTGCGGAAGTGGAGCCGGTGGCCGAAGGCGGCGGCCGCGAGGTGGTGGAGGTGGCACGCGCCTTCAACGCCATGCGCGAGCGCATCAGCCGCTACCTGACCGAGCGCAGCCAGCTGTTCAGTGCCATCTCCCATGACCTGCGCACACCGATCACGCGCCTGCGCCTGCGCGTCGAACTGCTTGACGACGAGAGCCTGCAAAGCAAGTTCGGGCGTGACCTGGACGACCTGGAGCTGCTGGTCAAGGGCGCGCTGCAATGCGTGAAGGACACCGACATTCACGAGAACATCGAGCCGGTCGACCTCAATTACCTGCTGCATGGGCTGACCGAACCCTATCTCGGCACCGGCCGGGTCACCCTCGATGGCGCGGCGCGGTCTCTTTATCCCGGCAAGCCGCTGGCCCTGCGCCGCTGTATCGGCAACCTGCTGGACAACGCGCTGAAGTACGGCGAGCGCGCGCACCTGCACATCGAGGACGACGCCGAGGCGTTCGTCCTGCACGTCGATGACGAGGGGCCGGGCGTGCCCGAGCAGAAGCTCGAGCAGGTGTTCGAACCGCATTTTCGCCTGGCCAGCCAGCAGCAGGGCTACGGCATGGGGCTTGGCATCGCGCGTAATCTCGCGCACAGCCACGGTGGCGAGCTGAGCCTGCGCAACCTGCGTGACGGAGGGCTGCGCGTCACCCTCTGGCTACCGCGTCAGGCCCGCTGAACTCGCTGTCCTCAAGCGTGGGCGCAGCGCCGCAGCACGCGCCGTGGTGCCCATGTAACTCGCCGGCGCCGCTTTGTAACGGTCTGGTGACTTTCCAGTACCCTTTGTTACCCCGAGTGCATCGGGGGCTGGGTAGACTCGTTCGCAATGCAAGCACCACGACTTGCTCGCGAATAACAACAACAAGGTGTCTTATCCCATGAAAGCGATCTCTCGCCTGTCCTGTGCCATCTCCCTCGCTGTCCTGCTGCCCCTGTCCGCCACTGCCGGTGAAGTCGAAGTGCTGCACTGGTGGACCTCCGGTGGTGAAAAACGCGCCGCCGATACCCTGCAGAAACTGGTCGAAGCCCAGGGCCACAAATGGAAGGATTTCGCCGTTGCCGGTGGCGGTGGTGAAGCGGCCATGACCGTGCTGAAGACCCGCGCCGTGTCCGGCAACCCGCCCGCCGCAGCGCAGATCAAGGGCCCGGATATCCAGGAGTGGGGTGAGTTGGGCCTGCTCGCCGACCTCAACGACGTCGCCGCCGAGCAGAAGTGGGATGACCTGCTGCCGCCGCAGGTGATCGAGGTGATGAAGTACCAGGGCGATTACGTGGCGGTGCCGGTCAACGTGCACCGGGTCAACTGGTTGTGGATCAACCCACAGGTGTTCGAAAAGGCTGGCGCCACGCCGCCGACCACCCTCGACGAATTCTTCGCCGCCGCCGACAAGCTCAAGGCCGCCGGCTTCATCGCCATCGCCCATGGCGGCCAGCCCTGGCAGGACGGCACCGTGTTCGAGGACCTGGCCTTCAGCATTCTCGGCGCCGAGGGCTTTCGCAAGGCCTTCGTCGAGCTGGACCGCGCCACCCTGACCGGCGACAAGATGGTCGAGGTGTTCGCCGCCCTGCAGAAGCTGCGCGGCTATATCGATGCCGACGCCGCCGGGCGCGACTGGAACAGCGCCACCGGCCTGGTGATCGACGGCAAGGCCGGCATGCAGATCATGGGCGACTGGGCCAAGAGCGAGTGGACCGCCGCTGGCAAGGTCGCCGGCAAGGACTACGAATGCCTGGCCTTCCCAGGTACCCAGGGCAGCTTCGCCTTCAACATCGACTCGCTGGCCATGTTCAAGCTGAACAACGCCGACAACCGCAAGGCCCAGGAAGACCTGGCGCGCACGGTGATGGGCAACGAGTTCCAGGAGTTCTTCAACCAGAACAAGGGCTCGATCCCGGTGCGCATGGACCAGGACATGAGCAGCTTCGACGCCTGCGCGCAGAAGTCCATGGCCGACTTCAAGGAGGCCGCCGCTGACGGCGGTCTGCAGCCGAGCCTGGCCCACGGCATGGCCGCTTCCAGCTACGTGCAGGGCGCGGTGTTCGACGTGGTGACCAACTTCTTCAACGACGCCAAGGCCGACCCGAAACGCGCCGCCCAGCAGCTGGCGGCGGCGATCCAGGCGGTGCAGTGAGTCTGCGGGCCGCCTAGGCGGCCCTTGCCGTAGGGCGGGTGCAACCCGCCGGTTTCAAGCCTTCTATCCCTGGCGCATGCCCACAGGCATGCGTCATGGGATCGGCCGCGCCGCGTTTCCCTCTCAGGGGGCCGCGCAACCTGCAACGACGGAGTGATCCATGAGTTCAAATGCAGTCTTCGCCAAAGCCTCACCGCTGGACGCCCTGCAGCGCTGGCTGCCCAAGCTGGTGCTGGCACCGAGCATGGTCATCGTGCTGGTGGGCTTCTACGGCTACATCGGCTGGACCTTCCTGCTGTCGTTCACCAACTCGCGCTTCATGCCCAGCTACAACTTCGTCGGGCTGCAGCAGTACGCACGGTTGTGGGACAACGACCGCTGGTGGGTGGCGAGCCAGAACCTGCTGGTCTTCGGCGGCCTGTTCATCGCCATCAGCCTGGTCATCGGCGTGTTTCTGGCGGTGCTGCTGGATCAGCGCATTCGCCGCGAAGGCTTCATTCGCACCATCTTTCTCTACCCCATGGCGCTGTCGATGATCGTCACCGGCACCGCCTGGAAGTGGCTGCTCAACCCCGGCCTGGGGCTGGACAAACTACTGCGCGACTGGGGCTGGGAAGGCTTTCGTTTCGACTGGCTGGTGGATCCGGATCGCGTCGTCTACTGCCTGGTGATGGCCGCCGTGTGGCAGTCCTCGGGCTTCGTCATGGCGCTGTTTCTCGCCGGCTTGCGCAGCGTCGATCAGTCGATCATCCGCGCCGCCCAGGTCGATGGTGCCAGCCTGCCGAGCATCTACCTGCGCATCGTGCTGCCGAGCCTGGGCCCGGTGTTCTTCAGCGCGCTGATGATCCTCGCCCATATCGCCATCAAGAGCTTCGACCTGGTCGCCTCGATGACCGCTGGCGGCCCCGGCTACGCCTCCGACCTGCCGGCGATGTTCATGTACGCCCATACCTTTACCCGCGGCCAGATGGGCCTCGGCGCCGCCAGCGCGATGCTGATGCTCGGTGCGGTGCTGGCGATTCTGGTGCCCTACCTGTATTCCGAACTGCGAGGCAAACGTCATGACTAGCCATGCCATTAATGCGCAAGTCGCGCCGCGCCGGATAAGGGCGTTCAGCCTCAGCCGGCTGGCCATCCATGCCACCCTGATCCTGGCCTGCGCGGTGTATCTGGTGCCGCTGCTGGTGATGCTGCTGACCAGCTTCAAGACCCCCGACGACATCCGCAGCGGCAACCTGCTGTCGATCCCGGACGTGTTCACCCTGATCGGCTGGGTCAAGGCCTGGGACGGTGTCGGCGGCTATTTCTGGAACTCGGTGAAGATCACCATCCCGGCAGTGCTGATCTCCACGTTGCTCGGCGCGCTGAACGGCTACGTGCTGGCCATGTGGCGCTTTCGCGGCTCGCAGCTGTTCTTCGGCCTGCTGCTGTTCGGCTGCTTCCTGCCGTTCCAGGTGATCCTGCTGCCGGCGTCCTTCACCCTCGGCCAGCTTGGCCTGGCCAACACCACCGAAGGCCTGGTGCTGGTGCACGTGGTCTACGGCCTGGCCTTCACCACGCTGTTCTTCCGCAACTTCTACGTGAGCATTCCCGAGGCGCTGGTACGCGCCGCACGCCTCGATGGCGCCGGCTTCTTCACCATCTTCGGGCGCATCCTGCTGCCGATGTCGGTGCCGATCATCATGGTCTGCCTGATCTGGCAGTTCACCCAGATCTGGAACGACTTCCTCTTCGGTGTGGTGTTCGCCAGCGGCGACACCCAGCCGATCACCGTGGCGCTGAACAACCTGGTCAACACCAGCACCGGGGCCAAGGAATACAACGTCGACATGGCCGCCGCGATGATCGCCGGGCTGCCCACGCTGCTGGTCTACATCCTGGCCGGTAAATATTTTCTGCGCGGTTTGACGGCCGGCGCGGTGAAAGGCTGACGCCTTCAAGATTGGAGAAACGACATGGCTACCCTCGAACTGCGCAACGTCAACAAGTCCTATGGCAGCGGCCTGGCGGACACCCTGAAGAACATCGAACTGGCCATCGACTCCGGCGAGTTCCTGATCCTGGTCGGTCCTTCCGGCTGCGGCAAATCCACCCTGATGAACTGCATTGCCGGTCTGGAAAGCATCAGCGGCGGGGCGATCCTGGTCGATGGCGCCGACATCAGCGGCATGAGCCCGAAGGATCGTGATATCGCCATGGTGTTCCAGTCCTACGCGCTGTACCCGACCATGACGGTGAAGGACAACATCGCTTTCGGCCTGAAGATGCGCAAGCTGCCGCCGGCCGAGATCGAGGCCGAAGTGGCGCGCGTGGCCAAGCTGCTGCAGATCGAGCATCTGCTGGCGCGCAAGCCAGGCCAGCTCTCTGGTGGCCAGCAGCAGCGCGTGGCCATGGGCCGGGCGCTGGCGCGGCGGCCGAAGATCTACCTGTTCGACGAACCGCTGTCGAACCTCGACGCCAAGCTGCGCGTGGAGATGCGCACCGAAATCAAGCTGATGCACCAGCGCCTGAAGACCACCACGGTGTACGTCACCCACGACCAGATCGAGGCCATGACCCTGGGCGACAAGGTGGCGGTGATGAAGGACGGCATCATCCAGCAGTTCGGCACCCCGCAGGAAATCTACAACGACCCGGCCAACCAGTTCGTCGCCAGCTTCATCGGTTCGCCGCCGATGAACTTCATCCCACTGCGCACGCAGGTGCGCGATGGCCAGTGCTTCGGTCTGCTCGACTCTGGCCAGGCGCGCTGCGAGCTGCCACTGGGCGCGGCGGCCGAGCTGCAAGGGCGCGAGCTGATGCTTGGTATGCGTCCCGAGCAGATCCTGCTGGCGCCCGCGGAGTCGCCACTGCCGAGCGTGCGCGCCGAGGTCGAGGTGGTCGAGCCGACCGGCCCGGACACCCTGGTGTTCGTCAGCCTCAACCAGACCAAGGTGTGCTGCCGCCTGACTCCGGACGCCGCGCCGCAGGTTGGCGCCAGTCTCGATCTGCAGTTCGATCCGGCACGCGTGCTGCTGTTCGATGCCACCAGCGGCGAGCGCCTGCGCCCGGGAAAGCGTCAGGCCACTGACAACAAGGTGGCCCAGTTCAAGCTCGGTTAGCCATGTAGCCCGGATGAAATCCGCGGGCTGCCCAATCAACCCCCCGGATTGCATCCGGGCTACACGGCGCACCAAGGCAATGAAAAAACCGTCGCTGCGGCGGTAATCCGCAGCATCGCTCAATAAAAACAATCAGGAGCAACGATGAAGACCACACAGCAAACCCTCACCTGTTCGCTCGGCGTTCCCTGCCTGCTGGCACTGGCTTTGGCCACGCCGCAGGCACAGGCTGTCGAGTTCAGCGGTTATGTGCGCAGCGGCATCGGCGGCGCGGACACTGGCGGCACGCAGCAGTGCTTCCAGTTGCCGGGCGCGCAGTCCAAGTACCGCCTGGGCAACGAGTGCGAGCAGTACATCGAGCTGGATCTGCGCCAGGATCTGTTTCGCCTGGACGACGGTTCGGTGATCAGCGTCGAGGGCATGGCGCAGCTCTACAACCAGTACGGCCACACGCCCAAGTTCACCGGTGACTATGGCTTCGCGCGGATGAACCAGATGTACGCGGAATGGAGCAATATGCCGGCACTCAATGGCGGCTCGCTGTGGGCCGGGCGGCGCTTCTACAAGCGTAACGACATCCACATTTCAGATTTCTACTACTGGAACCAGAGCGCCACCGGTTTTGGTATCGACGAGATGGTCATCGGCGACCTCAAGTACAGCTACGTGTTTTCGCGCAAGGACAACTACAATCAGGACCCCTACATCAACCGCCACGATTTCAACGTCGGCGGCTTCAAGGTCAACCCCGGCGGCGAGCTGGAAGTGGGCGTCAGCTACATCGACAAACCGGACAGCACCGACAGCCACAGCGGCTGGGCGGTGACCGCGCAGCACAAGCAGCAGGACTTCCTCGGCGGGGTCAACACCTTTGCCCTGCAATATGGCCGTGGGCCCGGCACCGGCCTGGGTTATACCGGCGACCCGACCCTCGACAACAGCAACCGCAGCTGGCGCCTGGTGGAGTTCTTCGACTTCCAGATGACCCCGCGTCTCGGTGGCCAGGTGCAGCTGGTCTACCAGAAGGACAAGCGCCCGGACGGCGCGGACCAGAACTGGCTGTCCATCGGCGGTCGTACCAGCTACGCCTTCACCGAGCAGTTCAAGCTGGTCGGCGAGATCGGTCGCGATCAGGTCGAAGCGCCCGGTGGTACGCGCAAGCTGACCAAGTTCACCATCGCCCCGACCTGGTCGCCAGCCGGCCCCGGTTTCTGGGAGCGCCCGGAAATCCGCCTGTACTACACCTACGCCAGCTGGAACCGTGCGGCGCAGCAGGCCGCCAACCTGCTGGCCGACGGCTCGGCATTGTCCGAGAACGGCGCCTTCGGCAGCGCGCGCAACGGCTCCAACTTCGGCGTGCAGGTGGAGTACTGGTGGAAGTAGAGCAATCGTAGACTGTGCCTGCTGCAAATCAGTCGGTGCGCACGGCGCACCCTACGTTAGGTGGCGCAGGTCATCCGTAGGGTGCGCCGTGCGCACCAGGACCGTAGCCCGGATGCAATCCGGGGCGATTCCTGCATCCGCCCCGGATTTCATCCGGGCTACAACAGCTTGTAGGGTGCGCCATGCGCACCAGGCGTCAGAGCAAACCCGCCACCAGGCGCCCGAGCACCTCCATGGCCTGTTCACTGCGCGGGTTCCACGGGTGGCCGTAGTTCAGCCGCGCGCAGTGACGAAAGCCCTGGCTGGCGGAGAAGATCGGCCCCGGCGCCAGGCTTATGCCCTGGGCCAAGGCCAGGCGCAGCAGTTGCAGCGAATCCAGGCGCTCGGGAAATTCGAACCAGAGGAAGTAGCCGCCCGCTGGCCGCGTCACTCGCGTGCTGGCGGGAAAGTGCCGGGCGGCCGAGGCGAGCATCGCGCTCTGCTGCATTTCCAGGGCGTGGCGCAGCTTGCGCAGGTGGCGGTCGTAGCCGCCGTGCTGTAGATAGTCGGCCAGCGCCGCCTGGGCCGGCACCGACGGCGAGATGGTGGTCATCAGCTTGAGCCGGGCGATCTGCTCGGCATAGCGCCCGCCGGCCACCCAGCCGATGCGATAACCCGGCGCCAGGCTCTTGGAGAAGGAGCTGCAATGCATCACCAGCCCCTCGCGGTCGAAGCTCTTCACCGGCTTGGGCGGGTGGCTGCCGAAGTACAGCTCGGCGTACACGTCGTCCTCGATCAGCGGCACCTGATGCTCGACCAGCAGCTCGTACAGCGCCTGTTTCTTGGTCTCGCTCATGCTCGCGCCGAGCGGGTTCTGCAGGCTGCTCATGAACCAGCAGGCCTTGATTGGCAGTTGTTTCAGGCTGTCGGCAAGAGCGCCCAGATCGATGCCCTCGCGCGGATGCACGGGGATTTCCACCGCCTTGAGCTGCAGGCGCTCCAGCACCTGCAGGCAGGCGTAGAAGGTCGGCGATTCGATGGCCACCAGGTCGCCCGGCTGGGTCACGCACTGCAGGCAGAGGTTGAGCGCCTCCATGGCGCCGTTGCTGATCACCAGCTCCTCCATCGGCAGCATCACGCCGCTGACCATGTAGCGCAGGGCGATCTGCCGGCGCAGGTCGGCGTTGCCGGCGGTCATGTCGGCGATGATCTCGTGCGGCGATAACCTGCGAAGGGCATGCGCCATGCTCTTGGCCAGGCGCGGCAGGGGAAACAGGTCGGGGCTAGGAAAGGCCGAGCCGAAGGCTACGGTGTGCGGGTCCTTCAGCGAGGCGAGCACGGAGAACACCAGCTCGCTGACGTCCACCTCGGTGGTCTGTGCCGCCTGGGCAGTCAGCTCCGGCTCGTGCAGCGGACGCTTGGCGTGCTCACGCACGAAGTAGCCGGAACGTGCCCGCGCCTGGATCAGCCCGCGATCTTCCAGCAGGTAATAGGCCTGGAACACGGTGGACGGGCTGACGCCGTAGGTGCGACTGGCATGGCGCACCGAGGGCACTTTTTCACCGGGGCCGAGCACGCCGGTGCGGATCAGCTCGGCGATCTCGTCGGCAAATTTTTCGTAGCGTTTCATCCTGTCCTGGTTCACCGCCGCAAAGGGTACGGGCGAACACTTTACGGGGTGAGCGGCAGACATGGCAGTGCCTCGTTAATAGTGGGCAGGCTTCGGATGTAGGAGCGGATTCATCCGCGATGAATGCGGCGCAGCGGTTTCGCGGCTGAAGCCGCTCCCACAGGTTCGGGCTACGCTACATGCCCATTCGCCGCGGGGCGGGGCTCCTACACGGATATCTGTAGGAGCCCCGCCTCGGGGCGAAGCGCTAGCGCAGCGGTGCGAGAAAGGTGCTCTTGGTGCTCACATGGCTCTGCGAATCGGCCTGGTCACGTACCTCGAAGCGCACGGTTTGCGGCCCAGCGCCGTTGCTCGTGGCCGTCAGCGCGACGCTGACCGGCAGATCACGAATCTCGCCCGGAGCCAGATTCAGCGTGCTCGGGCCGTGCAGTTCGAAGTCACCGGGCTCGACCAGCGTGATGGCGTAGCTGCGTGGCTGCTGGGTCTTGTTGATGATCTTCAGGCTGTAGATGTTCTCGATCTGGCCCAGGGCGTTCTCGCGGAACAGGCCACGGTCGCGGGTCACGTCCAGGGAGATCAGCGGGCGCTCGGCCAGGGCCCAGACGAAGGCACCGATCATCAGCGCCAGCATCGCCGCGTAGCCGATCAGGCGCGGGCGCAGCCAGTGGGTCTTGCCGCCGGCCAGCTCGTTCTCGGAGCCGTAGCGCACCAGGCCGCGGGCATAGCCGAGCTTGTCCATCACGCTGTCGCAAGCGTCGATGCAGGCGCCGCAGCCGATGCATTCCAGTTGCAGGCCATCGCGGATGTCGATGCCGGTGGGGCAGACCTGTACGCACATCGTGCAGTCGATGCAGTCGCCCAGGCCTTCGGCCTTGTAGTCGGCGTCCTTGCGGCGCGGGCCGCGGGTTTCGCCACGGGCGGCGTCGTAGGAGATGACCAGCGTATCGCTGTCGAACATCACGCTCTGAAAGCGTGAGTAGGGACACATGTCGCGGCACACCTTTTCACGCAACCAGCCGGCGTTGATGTAGGTGGCGGTGGTAAACGACAGCACCCAGAACGCGGTGGTCGCGCCCATCTCCAGGGTCAGCAGGTCAGTGGTCAACTGACGTACCGGCGTGAAGTAGCCGATGAAGGCCATCGCCGTGATCAGGCTCACCGCCAGCCAAAGTCCATGTTTGGCGCTACGGCGCAGAAACTTCTGCAGCGACCAGGGTGCGGCATCGAGCTTGATGCGCTGGCCACGGTCGCCCTCGGTGATCTGCTCGACGCGCATGAAGACCCAGGTCCACACGCTCTGCGGACAGGCATAGCCGCACCAGACGCGACCGGCCAGCACGGTGATGAAGAACAGGCCGAAGGCGGCGATGATCAGGATGGCCGAGAGCAGGATGAAATCCTGTGGCCAGAAGGTCGCGCCGAAGATGTGGAACTGGCGGTTATCCAGATCCCAGAGTACGGCCTGGCGGCCGTTCCAATCGATCCAGGCGGTGCCGAAGAACAGCAGGAACAGGAGGCCGGCGCCGAGCAGGCGCAGGTTGCGAAAGCGTCCGGTGAAGCTGCGGGTGTGAATCGGGCCGCCGGCCTGGGCCGGTGTCAGGCGAATGGGTTTGGCAGGGTCGATGGTCTCGACGGCCCGCACGGGGATCAGATCGGTCATATGGTTGCCCTCATCAGGCGTTTATCAGGCTGGCGCCATGATCCGAGGGCAACTGATCGCGAAACAGACTCAGGTTTTCGATAAAAAAGCGGATCAGATGCGCCCCTAGGACTGTAAAAAAGCACCTGATACCTCTGCAGGTCACGCAGCGTCTGACCTCATGAGCTTTCAACCAGAGCCGTGCAGGCGTCGCCCTGCGACATCGCGCCGCGCCAGTCAGTGCCCTGCGTCGGCCACTGTCGCCTCTATCTGATCCGGTTTTTTAAGGCTTTTCTGGCGCTGTTTTCGGTGCACGCCTGGCAGGCATAGTCGACGCCCCGTGATCAGGAGGCCTGCCGGCATGTACCAATACGACGATTATGACCGTGCGCTGGTGCGCGAGCGCGTCGCCCAGTTCCGCGACCAGGTACAGCGGCGCCTGGCCGACGAGCTGAGCGAGGAGGAGTTCCTGCCGCTGCGTCTGCAGAACGGCCTGTACCTGCAGAAGCACGCCTACATGCTGCGGGTGGCGATCCCCTACGGCACCCTGTCGGCCAAGCAGATGCGCGCCCTGGCGCACATCGCCCGCGAGTACGACCGCGGTTATGGCCACTTCACCACGCGGCAGAACATCCAGTTCAACTGGGTCGAACTGGAGCGCGTGCCGGACATCCTCGACTGGCTGGCCGAGCACGACATGCACGCCATCCAGACCTCCGGCAACTGCGTGCGCAACATCACCACCGAGGCCTTTGCCGGCGTCGCCGCCGACGAGTACCTCGACCCACGGCCGCTGGCCGAGATCCTCCGCCAGTGGTCGACGGTAAACCCGGAATTCCTCTTTCTGCCGCGCAAGTTCAAGATCGCCCTGTGCGCCGCCGAACAGGATCGCGCGGCGATCCAAGTGCATGACATCGGCCTGCAGCTGTATCGCGACGCGGCCAACGAGCTGCGCCTGCGCGTGCTGGTCGGCGGTGGCCTGGGGCGCACACCGATCATCGCCCAGCCCCTGCGCGAGGGGCTGCACTGGCAGGACTGCCTGTCCTACGTCGAGGCCATCCTGCGCGTGTACAACCGCCACGGCCGGCGCGACAACAAGTACAAGGCGCGTATCAAGATCCTGGTCAAGGCGCTGGGCATCGAGGCCTTCGCCGCCGAAGTGGAGCGCGAGTGGCAGCCGATCAAGGACGGCCCGGCGCGCCTCACCGAGGATGAATACCGGCGCGTCGCTGCCTCCTTCCACAAGCCGGCCTACGTGCCCCAGGACGCCCTCGACCTCGACTTCGGCAGCCACCTGGCACGTGACGAGGCCTTCGCCCGCTGGGTGTCGCGCAATGTCATGGCGCATCAGGTGCCCGGCTACCTCAGCGTGGTGCTGTCGACCAAACCCGGCATCAGCGCGCCGCCCGGCGACGTCAGCGCCGAGCAGATGGAGGCGCTGGCCGACTGGAGCGAGCGCTACGGCTTCGGCGAGATTCGCGTTGCCCACGAGCAGAACCTGGTACTCCCCGATGTGCGCAAGGCCGATCTCTACGCGCTATGGCGGGAGGCCCAGGCGGCCGGGCTGGGCACGGCCAATGCCGGCCTGCTCACCGACATCATCGCCTGCCCCGGTGGTGACTTCTGCTCGCTGGCCAACGCCAAGTCGATCCCCATCGCCCAGGCCATCCAGCAACGCTTCGATGACCTCGACTACCTGCATGATCTGGGCGAGCTGAGCCTGAACATCTCCGGCTGCATGAACGCCTGCGGCCACCACCATATCGGCAACATCGGCATCCTTGGCGTCGACAAGAACGGCAGCGAGTGGTACCAGCTGACCCTCGGCGGCAGCCAGGGGCGGCAGGCGGCGCTGGGCAAGGTGATCGGCCCGTCGTTCGCCGCCGAGCAGGTACCCGAGGTGATCGAGCGTATCGTGCGCACCTATGTCGATTACCGAGAGGTCAACGAAGGCTTTCTCGACACCTTCCAGCGCATCGGTCTGGAACCCTTCAAGGCGTGCGTGTACAGCCGCGAGGAGGTGGTATGAACAACCTGATTCGCCTGGTCGAGGGCCAGGCCTGCATCGTCAGCGACGATCCCTGGCAACTGCACGAGGCTGAGGGTGACGCGCCGCTGATTCTGCCGCTGGCGGCCTGGCGCGAACGGCAGCCGGCCGAGGTGCTGCAGGGCAGGGCGATGAGTACCGATGGCCTGCTGCTGCAGGTGGACGACGAGCCGGAAGCGCTGCAGCCATTTCTTGCCAGCCTGCCGCTGATCGCCATCGACTTCCCCAGCTTTCGCGATGGTCGTGGCTACAGTCAGGCCTACCTGCTGCGCACCCGCATGGGCTGGCGCGGCGAACTGCGCGCGGTGGGCGATGTGCTACGTGATCAACTGGCGCATATGCGTCAATGCGGCTTCGATGCCTTCGCGGTACGCGCCGACAAATCGCTGGAGGATGCACTCAAGGGCCTGCAAGGGCTCAGTGTGTTGTATGGTCGCTCGGTTATCGAGCCGCGTCCGCTGTTTCGTCGGGGACGCCATAAGGAGGAATCGAGATCATGATGGTGCGTGGCCTGTTCTGGCTGGTAGTGCTGCAGTTGTTCGGCGTGGCCCTCAATCACTGGCTGTTGCCGATGCTGCCGGCGTCCATCATCGGCCTGCTGCTGCTCTCGGTCTGGCTGATGTGGCGCGGCGCCGTGCCCGAGCCGCTGCAACAGGCCGCCGGTGGTTTGCTGCCGTATCTGCCGTTGCTGCTGGCCGTGCCGGCGTCGGGGATCATGACCAGCAGCGACCTGCTGCTCGGCGAACTGCCGGTGATCGCCACGGCGCTGGTGCTGTCGTTGCTGGTCACCGTGCCGTTCTGCGGCTGGCTGCTGCAGACGTTGATCCGCCGTCAGGAGCGCAAGGGATGACGCAGCTGACTCATCATCCGCTGTTCGCCATCGCCCTGACCCTGGCCGCTTTTCTCATCGCCGCCTGGCTCTATCGCCGCAGCGGCTGGCTGGTGCTGCAGCCGGTGCTGGTTTCGGTGACGCTGATCGTCGCCACCTTGCTGCTGTGTGGGGTCGACTACGCCACCTACCGCGCCGGCGCCGAGCCCGTTGCCTGGCTGCTGGGGCCGGCCACCGTGGCCTTGGCGGTGCCGCTGCAGCACAACATCAAGCGCATCCGTCAGTTGTTCTGGCCGGTGATGATCACCCTCACGGCCGGCGGCGTGCTGTCGGTGGCGCTGACCCTGGCCATCGGCTGGGCGCTGGGCGCCGACTGGAGCGTGGTGATGAGCCTGGCGCCGAAATTCGTGACCATGCCGATTGCCATGCCGGTGGCCGAGCAGATTGGCGGCGTCGCTTCGCTGGCCGCGGTGATGGTGATGCTCACCGGGGTGATTGGCACAGCCATGGGACCGCTGCTGCTGCGTTGGGCGGGCGTGGATCACCCGGCTGCTCGTGGTCTGAGCTACGGCATCAATGCCCATGCCATCGGTACAGCTCACGCCCTGCAGGAAGGCGAGGAGTGCGGCGCCTTCGCCGCCCTGGCGATGAGCCTGCTGGGCATCGGCACTGCCTTGCTGTTACCGCTGCTGCTGGCCTGATTCGGGCGGGATTCCGCCATTTCCAAGGGGCTCCTCCCGTGGATCTGGCGAGTTCCCGCCAGTCTCGAGCCTGATGTGTGGCAGAAAGCCGCATTTGGGCTGCTGAATCCTTTCAGCGGCACGCATATTGCTCCTCCCGGCGACGCGACTGGAATACGCCCGCCAAGAGGCCTGGAAATACCCTTCCTCCCGCCGCGCCGCAGATCTGCGGCTATCGCCCATGTGCGGCCCAAACGGCCGCTGCCCGAAACCTTGCCTGCACGGCTGTTGTCGTCGTGCGACGAACTGGACTGTCCCATGAAGAAAATCCTGCTGACGCTGCTTTGTTTCAGCGTGATCGGTTGCTCCAAGCCCCGCGAGCCCGAGAAAACCGTCGACGTGCTGCTGATCGGCGCTGGCGTGATGAGCGCCACCCTCGGCACCTACCTCCACGAGCTGCAGCCGGACTGGAGCATCGAAATCTACGAGCGCCTCGACAAGGTAGCCGCCGAAAGCTCCAACGGCTGGAACAATGCCGGCACCGGCCACTCGGCGTTCTGCGAGCTGAACTACACCCCGGAAACCGCCGACGGTGGCATCGACATCAGCAAGGCCATCGCCATCAACGAGTCGTTCGAGATCTCCAAGCAGTTCTGGGCCACCCAGGTCGAGCGTGAGGTGCTGAGCAAGCCCAAGAGCTTCATCAACATCACCCCGCACATGAGCTTCGTCTGGGGCGACGACAACGTCGAGTACCTGCGCAAGCGCCACGCCGCACTGCAACACAGCAACCTGTTCCGCGGCATGGAGTTCACCGAGGACCACGGGCAGATCGCCCAGTGGGTGCCGCTGGTCATGCAAGGTCGCGATTCGCAGCAGAAGGTCGCCGCCACGCGCATGGCCATCGGTACCGACGTCAACTTCGGCGAGATCACCCGTCAGCTGATCGACTCGCTGATCGGCAAGCAGCAGGCCAGCCTGCATCTTGAGCACGAAGTTCGTGATCTGCAGCGCAACGATGACGGCACGTGGCGCGTGATCGTCGCTGACCTGGCCAAGGGCGGCGCCGAGCAGAGCATCAACGCCCGCTTCGTCTTCATCGGCGCTGGTGGTGGCGCACTCAAGCTGCTGCAGAAATCCGGTATCGAAGAAGCCAAGGGCTACGCCGGTTTCCCGGTCGGCGGCCAGTTCCTCATGACGCGTAACCAGGACGTGGTCGCCCAGCACCTGGCCAAGGTCTATGGCAAGGCTTCGGTCGGCTCGCCACCCATGTCCGTACCGCACCTGGATACCCGTGTGATCGATGGCGAGAACGTGCTGTTGTTCGGCCCGTTCGCCACCTTCTCCACCAAGTTCCTCAAGCAGGGCTCGCTGCTCGACATGTTCAGCAGCATGACCACCGACAACTTCATGCCGATGGTCAACGCCGGCATGGACAACTGGTCGCTGAGCACCTACCTGATGGGCCAGCTGATGCTCAGCCAGGAAGACCGCATGGCCTCGCTGCGCGAGTATTTCCCGGAGGCGCAGGACGCAGACTGGGAGCTGATCAATGCTGGCCAGCGCGTGCAGATCATCAAGAAGGATGCCGAGAAGGGCGGCGTGCTGCAGTTCGGCACCGAAGTGGTGACCTCTGCTGACGGCAGCATCAGCGCACTGCTGGGCGCCTCGCCAGGCGCGTCCACTGCCGCGCCGATCATGTTGCACCTGATCGAGAAGGCCTTCGCCGACGAGGTTGCGACTCCCGAGTGGCAGGCGCGTCTGAAGGAGATCATTCCGTCCTACGGGCAGAAGCTGAACGATGACCTGGCGCTGACCAACCGCATTCGCCAGTGGAGCAGCGAGCGTCTCGAACTGCCGCACATCGAAGTGGCGCCGGACGTGGAAATGGCCGCCGAGCCCGAGCCGGCTGCCGTGACTCTGTAAGACGTTTCACGCTTTGAAAGAACCCGCCCTGCGTTGTGCGCATGGCGGGTTTTTTATTGGGCCGTTGAAATTCGTGAGCTGAATCTTTTGCGGCTGAAGCGCAATGCCGCCCAGCCGCTCCTACTCGACGGATAAACACCTGTAGGAGCGGCTTCAGCCGCGATGTTCTTGTCCGACTCCGGCATCCACGTTTCGTAGCCCGGATGCAATCCGGGGCCGTTCGATCACCAGAAAAAACTGTCGCGGCTAAAGCCCCTCCCACAGGTACGGTGGGATCTGTGGGAGGGGCTTTAGCCGCGACTGGACATGGAGTGGCTCCCCGGATTACATCCGGGCTACTCACTGGTTATCGCCCGCAAGCGGGCCCTACGGGGCGTGGCTTGTTCTGTAGGCGCTGGATTGCCTGCGAGCCTGGAGATCATGCTGTCAATCATCCCTCCAGATGATGCCGGGCATTCACTCCGTCAGCGTCATCAGGATATCGGCATACCAGGTGCAGTTAAGGCCCAGGGCTTCGTCCTGATCCTCATCGCGATCGCCCAGCAGGCGCGTGGAGTGGATGCCCAGCAGGTGCCAGGGCAGTTCACCATCGACGCTGGCGCGTGTGACCACCGGCGCGCCGCTGATGCCGCGATGGGTGCGGCCGTCGGTGAGAAAATAGCCCAGCCCCTGGAAACGCAGCCCGAACGACGACGCCAGCCCGGCATGGCGCGCCACCGGCATGCGGTGCAGGGTGTCCTGAAAGCCCAGAGGGAAGCCCACCACCAGCAGGGTCGAGCCGATCTCCACATGCTCATCGGCCTGTAACAGGTGCTGCTCGGTGAAGGCCTGGTAGACGCTGCCTGACGGCAGCGCCGAACGATCCAGTTCGATCACTGCCACGTCGATCTCGCCGGCACCATCGATGCCCTGGCGCCACAGACGTTCGTCGCCGTCGTAGAGAGCCACGGTGAAGTCGGCGGTGCTGGCCAGATTCTCGGCATCGGTGTGCAGTTCGATCTGCAGGGCGTCGGGTTGATGGCCGCTGGGCTCGTCGAGCACCACATGGCGGCTGGTGACCAGAAACAGCCGCTGATCACGGCTGAAGAAGAAGCCGCTGGCGTTGGTCAGTACCTGCCCAGCCGCCAGGGTGGAAATGCGTGTTGCGCTCAGCATCAGGGAGTCGATCATGGCCGGGGCCTCCTGCCGGTCAGTGGCCTATCGACTGACTGCCAAATCCGTGACTGGTTCGCCTGATTGCATCGGCCCTCTGCCATGGTGGATGTAAAAAGCGACATCCACCTTACGAGGCTGACGCGACACGCAGCATGGGGCGGTAGGGTGCGCCGTGCGCACCGTGGTGGCTACGGCGATTCGACGGTGCGCAGGGCGGCCCCGCGACACCCTACGTCCAGCGATTACGGCGCGGTCGGCTCATCCTCGTTGCGATCGAGCGCCACCTGGCGGATCGACAGGCGAATCTCCGCTGGCAGCACGCGCTTGGCGGCGCCTTCGGCCAGCTCGCTGAGCAGCGGGTGATGGCTGAGCTTGCCGGCTTCGTCCTGGCGCAGCACGCCCTGATCCAGCAGGCTCTGGATGAAGTGGCGGAACAGGCTCTTGTCGAAGAACTCCGGCGCATTGAGGCCATGCAGGATCGACAGGCGCTGGGCCATGACCGTGCACAGGTCTTCCAGCTCCTCGGCGCTGATCGCGTTCTGCCCGGCGTTGAGCAGCAGGGCGATGGCCATGTAGAAGCGCTGCAGGGTCTGCGCCACCGAACGCGACAGCAACGTCAGCAGCACGAACTGGCGCGAGCTGGGCGCCGGACGCACGTACACGTCGCCCTCGACCTTGAGCAGGCCCTGCTCGACGAAGGCGGCCAGCCACTGGTCGATCACGCCTTCCAGCTCGCTCTGTTCCCAGCGGATGAACAGCTCGGACTGCAGATAGGGGTACAGCGCGCCGGCATAGCGCAGGATCTGCTCGCGGCTGATCCGTGCGCTGCTCTGGAAGAAGCTCGCCAGCAGCGCCGGCAGGGCGAAGATGTGCAGCACGTTGTTGCGGTAGTAGGTCATCAGGACGGCGTTCTGCTCGTCCAGATAGAGAATCTTGCCCAGTGCGTCCTTTTGCTCGGCCAGCAGATCCATGCCTTTGACGTGCTCGATCAGCGCCGCGCCGTCGCCTTCCGGCAGGGTGGTGTGCGGCGAGTAGGGCACCGCGCGCAGCAGCGCCAGATACAGGTCGAGCACGCGCGCCAGGGCACGGTCGTCCAGGGCCAGCTTGCTGGTGGACAGCAGCGCCAGGGCCACCAGATTGACCGGGTTGATCGAGGCGGCCTCGTTGAGGTGACGCGCCACGCGCTCACCCAGGCGATTGGTGGTGTCATTGAGCCAGGCCGGGCGGTACTGCGGGCCCAGCTCCTGCTGGCGCCAGCCGGGCTGCTGCTGGTCGAGGAATTCGGCCAGCTTGATCGGCTCGCCGAAGTTCACCGAGACCTGGCCGAAGCGCTGCTTGAGTGCGCCGAGCACCTTGAACAGGTCGAAGATCGACTCCTTCTTCTTGCTCGCGCCACGCAGCTCGCCCAGGTAGGTGCGGCCTTCCAGGACGCGCTCGTAGCCGATGTACACCGGCACGAAAACGATGGGCAGGCGGTTGCTACGCAGGAAGCTGCGCAGGGTGATGGCCAGCATGCCGGTCTTCGGCCGCAGCATGCGCCCGGTGCGCGAGCGGCCACCCTCGACGAAATATTCGACCGGGAAGCCCTTGCTGAACAGGGTGTGCAGGTACTCGTTGAACACCGCGGTGTACAGCGGGTTGCCCTTGAAGGTACGGCGCATGAAGAAGGCGCCGCCACGGCGCAGCAGGCCGCCGATCACCGGCATGTTGAGGTTGATGCCGGCAGCGATGTGCGGCGGCGTCAGGCCATTGCGGAACAGCAGGTAGGACAGCAGCAGGTAGTCGATATGGCTGCGGTGGCAGGGCACGTAGATCACTTCGTGACCCTGGGCGATGTCACGCACGCCTTCGATGTTGTGCACCTTGATGCCGTCGTAGATCTTGTTCCAGAACCAGCTCAGCACCAGTTCGAGGAAGCGGATCACCGTGTAGGTGTAGTCCGAGGCGATCTCGTTGCCATAGCGCAGAGCCTGGGCTTCGGCCTTTTCCAGGCTGATCTTCTCGCGCTCGGCTTCATCAATGATGGCCTGGCGCACCATCGGGTCATGCACCAACCCTTTGACCAGATTGCGCCGGTGCGACACGTCCGGGCCGATCACCGCCGCCTTCTGGTTGCGGAAGTGCACGCGCAGGATGCGGTGCACCATGCGCAGGGTGCGTTCCTGGCCCTTGTCCTGCTCGACCAGCTCGCGCAGGTGAATCGGCGTGGAGAACTGCACGCGGGTCTTGCGCCCGAGGATCAGGATGCTGACCAGCCGGCGCAGGCGCCCGGTCACCGCCCAGCTGTCGGCGAACAGCAGTTTCCAGGGGCTGGTTTCGCGATCCGGCGACTGGCCCCAGAACACGCTGACCGGCACGATCTGCGCGTCATCCACCGCATGCTGGCTGAGGGCGGTGACCACGCGATCCAGGGTCGGCGAAATGCCGCGTTTGTCCTGGCGGCCGAACCAGTCCGGCTCCGGCGTCAGGTAGAAGAAGGCGGCGGGCTCGATGTGTTCCCCGACCGCTACCGGCAACACCGGGCGCGGCAGGCCGGCCTTGGTGCACTCGCGGTCGACCACCGCCAGGTCGCTCACCGACGGCTGCTGCAGCACGTAGAACACCGGCTTGCTGCGGTCGAGCTTGAGGGTGAAGGCGGACTGGTTGATGGTTTCCGAGCGTACCCAGAGGTACAGCAAGCGGCGCAACGATCCGAAGACGAGGCGGCGGAAGGGGGAACGGGTCATACGGACTCTGCTTGTATGGCAAAACGAGCGGTGGCTCGGGAAGGGCGCTAGTGTGCCGCAAGCCGCGTCTGGCGGGCAAAAAACTCTCGCGTCCAGGCGGTCAGCCCGACCAGCATGTCTGCGGCGTATGACGAAAAAACGGTCGACGACTCAGCACCCGTTGATCAACAGAACTGTAAAGCGGGTCTGGGGTTCCCGATCAGAATGCCGAGTCAGGCCGCCCCGATGGTGCGGATCCTCTCCTGACCTGCTGGTTGCGCCCGGGTGCCGGGTAGGAGCGAGCTCTGCTCGCGAAGCTTTTGTGCTTGGGGATTCGCGAGCAGAGCTCGCTACTACAGATGACCCTGTCGGATGGGCCGGGCGGCGATTCGCTTCAGCGTAGTAGGGTGGGCTTCAGCCCACCAAGTTGTGATTTCGCAATCCACTTGCTGCACCGCGAATCCCTCACGCCAACTTCATCACCACCACACCAGCCGCGATCACCGCGCACGCCAGCAGGCGAATCGGCCGCAGCGTCTCCTTGAGCAACACCACCCCCAGCAGCACGGCGAACACCACGCTGGTCTCGCGCAGGGCCGAGACCAATGCCACTGGCGCCTGGGTCATGGCCCAGATGACGATGGTGTAGGCGGCCATCGACATCGCTCCACCGGCCAGCCCGCCACGCCAGTGCGGGCCCAACTGCAGGAAGGCGCGCGGCCCACGGCTGATGAACAATACCGCCGCCATCACCACGCCGTTGACGGTGAACAGCCACAGCGAATAACTCAGCGTATCGCCATTGCTGCGTGCGCCCATGGCATCGCTGAGGGTGTAACCGGCGATGAATAGTGCCGTCATCAACGCACAGACCAGCATCGCTCCCTGTGGCGCCTTGTGGTGGCCGCCGCGCAGCGCCATCAGCCAGATGCCCAGCACCAGAACCAGCAATCCCAGCAACTGCAGGGCGCTGAGCCCGTCATGCAGGAGCAGCAGAGAAAGCAGGGCGACCATCAGTGGTGAGCTGCCTCGCGCAATCGGGTAGACCTGGCCGAGGTCGCCGTACTGGTAGGCGCGGGCAAGAAAGAAGTTGTAGCCGATGTGCAGCAGCGCCGAGAGTGCGATCCATGGCCAGGCCGAAGCCTGCGGCAGGGCCACAAATGGCAAGGCGCAAAGCGCCATCAGCCCTGCGCCTATCTGGATCAGCGTGGCGGTGAGGAAACGGTCGAGACCGATCTTGAGCAGGGCGTTCCAGCCGGCATGCAGGGCGGCGGCGGCGATGACGGCGAGAAAGACCGTGGTTTCCAAGAAAGGCCTCTGGCTCGGGAGACAAGCGGTGCTGTGCGAAGCGCAGCAGCATCGCTGACGGCTGTGACAGGAAGAAGACTACTCCCTACTCACTGGCAGCGTCGACGCCGCGCATCGTTGCCAGAGCGCATCAGACTAAAGCGTGGCGTCGCGTGCTGAGCAGATAGAGCAGGGTAGATGCGATGACCAGGAGATCAAGCGCGATCACCGCAGCAGCGCTGGGCAGATACGGCTGGCCATGAATCATCACCAGCGTGACGAATATCGCCTTGCTCAGCGCAGCAATGACGGCGCAGAGAACCCGGTGTTGCGGGCTCAGCGCACCATAGATCAACAGCACGCCCATCAGCCCCACCAGCGCCGACCAACTGCGAATGACCAGAGATTGCAACTGCCCGTCGAAGGAAGCGTCGAACATCGACTGCAGCGCTGCTTGCGGTGCAAATAGGCCGTAGAACATGGTGGCTGTGAGAACGCCGGATACCAGCATCAGCCATTTGAAATTGCGCGCAATGAAGTCCATCAGCGTTTACGTCCTTGTTGGTATGGGCGGGGTGGAGCATAGCCTCAAAGCGAAGGCAATGGTCGCCGGTAGGATGGCGACTCATGGCTCCCCAGCACGCCGGAGAAGCGTAAGCGCTACATAAACCCGCCAGCTGATAGCCAGCAGACCATAGCCCGCCTGACGTCGGGGGTAATCAAAAGGCGTGATGGTTTCTTGTGGCTGTGATTGTGATGAGCAGCAGCACTGTCGGAACAGGCAAGTCCTGCTGCGGAACAAGGCCGATCACAATGATGATCCTTATGATCGATTGAACGCTTGGCCCCCGAATAGCCAGGCCAAGCATCCCCCGGAAGGCCGGATATACGGATGCAACCGCGCTGACGACAAGTGCAACGGAAAAGCGTTGCTCACTACTTGTGGGGAGAGTCCATACACGTTGTGAGGCTGGCCATAAGCAGTAGTTTACTGCCGTACAGCGCCGGAAGAGACATTGATGTTAAACCCCCATGCCGTCCCCTTTATTTGCAATCGCTTACGCGCAGGGCATCGAATTGATACTCCATCTCAATTCTTCCCATCGTAAGAAAGGCGCTGCCGCTGAAATGAGTATCGTCCCACATGATCGAACCAACCGTAGTTCGGGTAACAAAGTCTGTCTTGCACTCTGTACGCCACTCAGCCTCTCCATCAGCCTCTGATAAAATCTCAGCGTCACAGTTTTTTTGCATCAATTTATCTTCCATTTTTAGTAAAAGCGTAGGAAGGTCTTCCACATCTGTATCGCTATAACAGGTCTGGGTCTTGACTGAATTGTCGGCAATGCCAGAAGTGATTTCATACATTCCAGGACGCACGATTTGCCTTTCTGTCGAAAATACTAAGCTAGAAACAGAACATAGTAAGCATGTTGTTACAGCTACGAATAACTTATCCATTTCACTTCCTATGAAAAAAATTGATGGGCAGATGGAGGGCGAGCAGTATAATAAATTATACGCTGGCAGCAGTGTAGGTAATCTAGTTTGCGCGAAAGAGTTGTAATTTTCTGCGTATCAAGAATGCCTGGAGTTTCGGGGGGCTGGGAGTTCACGTCTGTCTGATGATACCTGATGTTTGGTTAAGGGACAGGCTTTGACCAGTCCCAGATAACACAGCGATTGGTTCAATCACTTGTTAGGTAGACAACGAAAAGTCTATCTGTGCGTGATAACAACAAGCCAGCGTTTCCTTGAGGGTATACGGATGATCATGGTTTGTACACTTAGTACATTTGGTGAATAACTCGCAATTTGCAGCCTATGGCTGATTCCAGTTCAATGAGGAGATGGTCGGATATCTCACATCCTAGGTCGCTAAAACGTATAATGAATCGACTAAAGCCCATGGGCCACTTATAACGAAAATCGTTTAGTGTTGATATTTGTCCGCAACAGGGCATTGATATTGTACTGAGTCGGAACCCATCCTCATTTGAGTAATCTTGATCCATGAGGTCTTGCCAATATTCGACCTGAACTTCATTGCTACAATGTGGGCAATGGATAGACTCAAAATTTTCCCCGCAATCCCTGAAGGCGATGTGCTCATCGGTCTCGAGTGTGATTTCTGGTACGTTTTGACGCCATGTTTTTTGAATCAGCGCAACTGCGGCTGTTTGAGACGCCTTGCTTGGGATGAATTCCGGGGTGGTAGGAATTAAACAAACATAGTGATCCGACATTTGTACACCTAACGTTTGGCTAAGAGGCGGGCTTTAGCCCGTCCCAGTGAGCGATTTCAGCAAGTTGTTATGCATGTCTAGCTGAACAAGCCAGCGATTGCACTTGTTATACCTTCGATAATTGCTAAAATCCCGTCGATCATGGCTTCAAAGGTGCCGATAACTATCTCCAGAATTCCCTCGTTGCTCTGAACAGAAAGTGCAGCTGCTCCGGCAACGGAAATAGCCATAGCTGCCATAGCAACGGAGCTGAAGCCCACAACCATAATGTAAATTGCAGAACTTATAAGCAGGGCAGCGCAAAGCGAATTAAAGGCTCTCAGTAATTTTGATCGCTCTACTTTCTTTTTCATTTTCAGATCCGTTTGTAATTGAGTGAGAAATACTAAATATGCATGGTCTTTGGATAAGGGTGGTTAGCTCATTTCATTTCGCGCTGCGAACGGTTTGAGCCACTAGCTAGACCCATGCAATCGAATGCTCCAGCGGCAAGGGCAGGCCTATATAAGCTGGGTAGGGTCATTTTGAATCTCCACAGCTCCAGCAAGACATGAAATTGCCAGGGTTGCTTTCCTTACATCTTTTACACAACCACTCAATTTCACTATGTGAATTATTTGATTCTTGTTCGTGCTGATAACGCCCTACTAATTTAGCAGCAATCTCAAATTGCTCAGGGTGTACCCAGAGTTCAGGATGTATTGATTTATTGAAAGAAATAATTGAGCGAATAGAACTCTGGTGCTCATTTAATATTTTTGTGGTGACGCCATTGCTTTGCAGATAGCCGGCTATCAAGTTGACCTGAATGAGGCTGTCAGACTCTAATAGTTTTCGCACAATTAAAGCACCTAATGTTTGAGTAAGGGGCGGGTTTTAGCACGTACCGGTGAGCGAGGTGAGCGGTTTTAACCACTAGCTAGGTGTACGCTTACGCCGGCCATATTTTTTCTGAAGGCTTTTCCATTGCATTTTTTCGTGCCACCGCAACCAAAGGCAAATGGCAATGGCGACGGCACACACCAGTACAAAAGCAAGAAAGCCATACCAATTAAACTGTACTAGCCAGAAGGTTCGATATGTTTCTAGCCCTTTGCCAGCGATGATCATGTGGATGGCTGTATAGGTCATGTGTATGAGCCATAAGATGCCACCTAGACCACAGGTGGCAACGCCGTAGAAGACCAGTTTGCCTCTGGATCTTGTCTGCGAAGGTTCCGCAGGTTCTTCCATGAGTGCACCTAACGTTTGTTAAGGGGCGGGCGTTGGCCCGTCCCAGTGAGCGCAGCGAACGGTTTGAACCACTAGTCAAGGGGCACTATTCTTTAGTTTTAATTTTATGGCTAAGAAGTAAATTCCGCTAGCAAGGCTTAATTTGGAAATGCCCCCCGTTATTCCAAGAATAACTGCACCTGTTGCTGGCCATGGTTTGCCTAATTCAAAGTTTGTCTCTAAAAATATTTGTGCTAAAAATCCAAGGCCTAAAACGTTATTAAATGAGAGTTGCATTGTTAGTGAATAAATGGCGTAGATGCCTATTAAAGTTCCTGCTGTTCTATTTATGGATGCAAAAATAAGCAGCGCCAACCCAACAAAAAACAGCCCCGCAGAATAGTGGATTGCTATTTCGATATTTTGAAGAAGCAATGTAGGGCTCCTGATCTTTAGTTAAGGGGGCGGCTTTAGCCCGTCCCAGTAAGTGCAGCTAGCGGTTTGAACCATTTGTTAGGCGTTTTTGAATAATTTCATTTCTACGTATGAGAGCAATAGCGGGGCAGTAATGATAAATATTATTGCTGCCGAAACCGAGTAGTGCACTGCGGTTGATTTGTAGATTGCAAGGCATAGGAAGTAAATTGAAATTATCAGTGTCGCAAAAAATTTCCTTCTTGTATTTAGATAAAATAGCGCGGTCATGGCAATTGATATTGCAACTACTGTAATGATGAAGCCGGTTGACCCGTAACTTGGATCTCTTGCAGTTAATTTGAAACTAATGAATGGGTAGCTGAGTGCGAGCGCCCCAAAAAATAGGCACGCAACCCAGCTTAGAATGTCTGAAACTTTGAATGTGATTTTTATGGCTATTGAGATCATGATGTTGCCTAACATTTGGTTAAGGGGGCCAGCTTTAGCCCGTCCCAGTGAGCGCAGCGAGCGGTTTGAATGCTGTAATGGACTCTCTCCGCGCCACAGTTCTATACCGAGAACGGTGGTGACTGAAATTGGGAGTGTCGTGATGAAGCGAATCGCAGTTGATCTGGCCAAGTCCGTTTACCAAGTTGCCGAGAGTGTCCGTTCCGGCCAGGTGGTGCAGCGCAAGCGGCTGAACCGAGAGGCGTTCCGGCGATATATACAGGAGCAGACCGAGTCGGTCGAGTGGGTGATGGAGGCCTGTGGCACAGCGCACTATTGGGGTCGACTGGCGCAATCGCTCGGCCATCGGGTGAAGTTGCTGCATCCACGTTACGTGCGGCCCTACCGCCGTCGCAACAAGACCGACCGCAATGACTGCGATGCCATGCTGGAAGCCGAGCGTTGCACCGACATCCATCCTGTGCCAGTGAAGAGTCACGACCAGCAACAGCTTCAGCAATTGCACGGGCTGCGGGAAACCTGGAAGAAGAGCCGCACCCAGCGGATCAACCTGCTGCGCGGCGTCCTGCGTGAAGCGGGTATCGAAGCGCCTACCTCGACCGTCGCCTTCCTCCAGGCAGCCGGTGAGCTGCTTGAGCAACCTGAAGTTGCGCCCTTGAGCCGTCTGCTGCATATCGTTCTGGCCGAGATCAACCTGTACGAACAGTGCATGGCCGAGTGCGAGCAGCAGATAAAACGCTGGCATGCCGATGACGACATCGTGCGCAAGCTGGATGAAGTCAGCGGTATTGGGCTACTAACCGCCAGTGCCCTGACAGCGGCTGTCGGTAAGCCTGAGCGCTTTGCCAATGGCCGCCAGCTCAGCGCCTGGCTGGGCATGACGCCGCGCGAATTCAGCAGCGGCGACCGCCGCAAGCTTGGCCATATCAGCCGACAGGGCAACGTCTATGTGCGCACGTTATTGATTCACGGTTCGCGAGCGGCCTTGCTGGCGGCCCAGCGATGCCAGTCGCGCACGCCGGAGAAGCTGACCCAATTGCAGCGTTGGGCTGTCGAGACTGTCGCGCGCATTGGGCATAACAAGGCGGCTGTAGCGCTGGCCAACAAATTGGTCAGGATCTGCTGGGCAGTGTGGTGCCACGAGCGGCGCTTCAATGGCAATTGACAGAGCACAAAGCCCGCCTGACGGCGGGTGTAATCAGTAAGGAGTGATGGTTTTCTTGTGGTTGTGGTGAGCAGCAGCACTGTCGAAACAGGCGAGTCCTGCAGCGGAACAAGGCCGATAACAACGATGATCCCGGGGATCGATTGAACGCTTGGCCCCCGCTGCGCGAACTACAGAATGGCCAGGGCGGAAAGCCCAGAACAGGCCGGATATACGAATGCAACCGCGCTGACGACAAGTGCAAAAGAAAAGCTTTGCCCACTACTTGTGGGGAGAGTCCATATACGCTTGTTAGGCTGGGCTTTACGGTATGCCCCATATTGTTCCTTTGATTTTGAAGTCTGCAACATTTGAAACAATTTCTGCTTTTTGTATTTTTATATCTGCTCC
>NZ_FNAE01000010.1:55886-115230 GCF_900101755.1 Ectopseudomonas alcaliphila
AACAGGCGAGTCCTGCAGCGGAACAAGGCCGATAACAACGATGATCCCGGGGATCGATTGAACGCTTGGCCCCCGCTGCGCGAACTACAGAATGGCCAGGGCGGAAAGCCCAGAACAGGCCGGATATACGAATGCAACCGCGCTGACGATAAGTGCAAAAGAAAAGCTTTGCCCACTATTTGTGGGGAGAGTCCATATACAGTTGTTAGGCGCGACCACTGATTAGCCTCAACTCAAGCGCCCACTCAGAAATCATATGGTCAATGCCATGCTCATGTAGAAGCACCGATAGATGATCAATGTCTTGTTCTGTTTGCTTATGAACGAACTGCCCTTGATACATGTCGCAGAACTCGAAGCGACGAGGGATTATTAGATGTGCGATGGATGTGTAGGGGAATGGTTGCCCCCAGTTTCCTCCATCGTTAACACCGTGCTCCCCGTACTCACCTGTTTTGGGAAGGCCTCTTGCCCAATAAAGGGCGTCACTAGTTACTCGTTTGAATGTAGTCCAGGAGCACCAGTTCTTGGAGTGGTAAAGATAATAGTCTCCTTCACCGAGTACTTGATTGCACAGGTCGAAGAATTTGATCCAGTCCTTGGTGTTCATAGAGTGCCTAACGTTTGGTTAAGGGGCGGGCTTTAGCCCGTCCCAGTGAGCGAAGCGAACGGTTTGAACCATTTGTTAGGGTTTTGCCGATTTGGAGCGCCATAAATAATAAGCCCAAACAAATATTAGTATTTCAAGAGCAAACGACCAGTGCAGAATAAAATTTAGCCACCAAGGCTTATAAACAGCTTCTACAGTGAAAAGTGCGTAAGGTTTATCTATGAATGGAGCAAGCCACCATATATCGCCTACTATTGAATCTAACAGCATGTGAATAAATCCGCTGATTGAGAAAATTAGCACGAGTGCTGCGATTGATTTATTGTTGGCGAGTTTAAACCAGATGCTCGACGCTGCCAGGATAGTCAGCCAAACTACAGGGTAGTGCGGCCAGTATGTATGATGATGATTCTGCCTATTGTCGATTAAGTAAAAGTAGAACATATCAAAGTCTGGTGCGACTCCGCCAAGCACTCCGGCCAAGACAAAGAGTTTTGCGGAAATTCCAGTATCTGCGAACTGCTTAAACAGCAATTTCGCGGAAATATACCCAGCTGGGAGATGGCCAATGAACATAAAGACCCTAACATTTGGTTAAGGGGCGGGCTTTAGCCCGTCCCAGTGAGCGGAGCGAGCGATTTGAACCACTAGTTAGGGGCAACCTAGTTTGGTTCATAAATGACCTCAAAATCAGGGCCAAGCTCCGCTTGAAGCTCCGATAAAAAAGCGAGTGCTTCTGTCTCGAATTTTGCGTATTCGTCGGGACCCCAAGGGCCTGGATCGGGTGGATACTCCCAATTTAAGGCCGTGTCGTGCCATTGCGATAATGCGTTTAATCGTTCAAGCACTGTGTTGCTCAGAGATAATTTATCTTCTACAGGGCCGACATCAAACTTTCTTGATGCTGATTCATTGCCGCACCACAAAGAACCTCCGCCCCATTCGAACATCAGTCTTATTCGGTACGCGCGGGACATTGATGTTGCCTCTAACGTTTGGTTAAGGGGCGGGCTTTAGCCCGTCCCAGTGAGCGCAGCGACCGGTTTGAACCAATTGTTATAGGAATTCACCACGAGCTCTATTTTGTGCGGTAATGGTTGTAAATGTCTTTAGCCTTAGAGCAGCCATAAAAGGCCAAGTAGCAGAAAGCAAAAATAGTTATTGTTGGCCCCATCACATTTATCTCAGCCATATAAGTTATATAGATTGCGCTAAGAATGATCAGGGTCACGTAACTGGCGGATGTTTTGTTTTTTGCAGACAGAATTAATGGCGCTGCTGACAGAACAATTATGTGGATTGAAATTGCGGTGATGATTTCTAGGGCTAGTTCCGTTGGGATTGTGCCGGTTTGTGCCTGGGTGATTAGAATAATAGCTTGGTACGAATAATAATTTAAAACAGACGCAATAGCTGTGCTGATGAAAAGGATTGGTGCATATTTTTTAATTGCGTTGTACATAGAGGCAGAATGATCCCTATAACGCCGCCAACACGGGCCGCAATGGAGCTGCGAAGCAGCGGAATGCAGGTCCAGCCAGCTTTGCTGGCGATCGTGCTTGGCTTTGTTATGCATTTTTCATGCGCTAACTTCTTCGCTGCGGACCCAGCTATGCTTAATATAAACCTCATCTATGAGCTCTAGGCCAGTTTTCTCATTAAACAGGCTGCAGTACGGATTTCGAAATGAAATATAGAATCCATTTTCGTCTTCAGCTTCCCTAGTGAAGCAAGGATGTAGCGGGTTTACCAAATTTGCGCAGGCCTGACTAATTGGGCCTTTAAACGCTTCTTCAGTAAACTTCATAACTTCAATTAATTCATTTTTCTCTGGCGTGAGGTTTTCGAAAAAGTCAGCCATATTTGAATCTATCTCAGCTTTCCACTGGACTTTTACGTAATCTCGGATTGCGGGATGAATTTTATAGAGATCGGTATCACTATCAATATTTGTGGTGCGAATAATATATTTGTTGGTTTTGAGAGAGTCTACATACTCTAAATGCCACTCCATTCTTTGCTCCTTATCTATAAGGAGCCTAAGAGCATCCCTTTTCCAATAAGGGAAATGTTCAAATGCCTTTTTGAACCCCTCTAGAAATTCTTCATTTGCTTGATCTACTGATCGTTGTTGAGCTTTCTCAAATTCGTCTTTTTTCTGCTTCTCTTTCTTCTCCTTGACAGAAGTTTCAATTTTCTCCCATATTGAAGAAACTACAACGTAGATAGCCTGACCAATAAGAGATCCGATACCAAGCCCAATTAGCAATACTATAAGGCTATGATGTTCTTTTGGTGCGCCCAAAGAAGCTAGGGTGTTATCGAGATACTTCCATGAAAGCACAAGGAAAATACCCACTGATATGTATTTGACTGAAGCCTTTGGCGAGGTCAAAGCGGACAATAGCTTGATCACTGTGCCTGCAGTTTCACTCATATATTGATTCTCCGGTACTTAGTGCATAACGTTGCGCACACCGGCGCGAGCTTGCGAGCGTCCGGCAGCCGAAGGCTGCGTAGTGCTGCGCTTGGTTATGCATTTTTTAGTCTTGGCTGATTGTGTAAAAACAACACTAAATCTTTCACCGAATTGACTTTGTTCCAATAGGGATTATTTTCAGGGTTTGACGTATCTATTGCCAACCGATCAGCAACTGCCCAATACGCGTCATCGAGGTCATCTGGATCGAAGTTATAGGTACTCTCGAAAAGATCTTCGGCTTTAATAGGAAACATTTGGCCATCGTAGCTCCCAAGATTTAGCCCTATTTCATTCCAAACTTCCCGTATTATCTTTGTATCTATTTCTCTGTAATCGAATGAGCGTGCAAACTCACAAATGTTAGGCTGCCCTCTCTCGCGGGCAATGCCTTGCAGTCTTCGGTGGTCATATATTGAGTATATAACTCCAAAGACAAGGATCGTCCCGATGATGTAGAGAAACTCCATAAGTCACCCTAGTGCATAACGATTAAGCTGAGGGGCCGGCTTTAGCCGGTCCCAGTGAGCGAAGCGAACGATTTGAGCGCATTGTTAGCTGCCAACGCCGCAGTTTTGCGCATACTTTATAAGAGCCTTTATTGCACTTGCTTCGTTGAGTGAGTGGCTGCAGTAAAACTCCCTACCAACTAACTCAATTGACTTGTCCGACAATGTGATAATTATGTGCTCTTTGTCAGTGGCTGTGGTCATTCTGGAGTTTAATAAGCGATATATGCGGTAGGACTCCAGCTTTAACTCTTTTGGTGGTTTGCCCTGAATATTGAAGTAGGATGTTTCTTCAGCGCTCATGTGTATTGTTATAAATTCATGTGGAGCACCGACAGGGCTTGTGCGGAAGGTAAGCATGTAATCGATGATTGGCTCGCAGTCGTCCCAGTGCATGAAAGCGAAATCGTCACTTGATGGTGGCAGTATGTCTGTTATTGGTATATAGCTCTGATTCATCTTTGGCCGCTAACAGTGATTAGATGGAAGGCGGTACTAATCCGATAGTAGAGCCTTCCATCTAACTCCGCACTATCGTCATCGCCGCCCCGGAAAAATTCTTTTCAAATCATGGCATTACCAGCCAGCCCCTGATGTCTGGATGTATTCGCTTGACTTCCTCTTTTTGCGCTACCATTACTACTGTACAAAAACACAGCCAGGGAGTCGGCCATGGAAACCTCCAGCAAACCTCGCCTGCAAGAGCAATTCAGGGCGGTGATGCGCTTGCATCATTACAGCATCCGCACAGAAAAATCCTACTGGTACTGGATTCGCTATTTCATCCGTTTCCATCAACTGCGCCACCCGCTGGAACTCGGTGCTGCCGAGGTCAACACCTTTCTCACCTGGTTGGCAGTTGAACGTCAGGCGGCTGCCGCCACCCAGAATCTGGCGCTCAATGCACTGGTTTTCCTTTACGCCAAAGTGTTGCAACAACCCCTCGGGCAAGTTGGTGAAGTGGTGCGAGCAAAACGCTCGGCGCGTATTCCCTGCGTACTTACGCATGAGGAAGCCACGGCGCTCATTTCCAGGCTTGGCCAACCGCATCAGCTACTGGCTTCGCTGATGTACGGCGCCGGTTTGCGTGTAGTGGAGGCCGCACGTTTGCGTATCAAGGATGTGGATTTCGATAAGCAGGTCATCACCATTCACGACGGCAAAGGCGCCAAGGACCGAACAACACTCCTGCCGGCGCCCTTGATCGCGCCGCTGCTGGAGCGCAGAGAGCGAATGTTTCGCGCCTGGAAACAGCGGGACAGTTTTTATCACGCTCCCGTCAGCCTGCCATTTGCGTTACGTCGCAAATACCCCAAGGCCGGATGTTCATTCGAGTGGCAATGGTTGCTCCCTTCGACGGGACTTTGTACGGATGAGGACGGGCAGATCGTTCGTCATCACCTTCATGTCAGTGCAATTCAGAAAGCTGTCAGACATGCCGTCCGGCAATCCAATCTTCACAAGCCTGCCAGTTGCCACACTTTTCGCCACAGTTTCGCCACCGAGCTGCTGCGTCGGGGGAGCGACATTCGCACAGTGCAGACGCTACTGGGGCACGCCGATATACGTACGACGCAGATTTACACGCATGTGCTGGGCCAGGGGTTTGCCGGTGTAGTCAGCCCGCTGGGTTGAGCGCAGCAGGCGCTTGGCCGGATTGTCGCGACGGCCATTCCCCGGATTGCATCCGGGCTACGGAGGTCTGTGCTGCTAAGCCTTGGGCAGCGCCTCCAGCACCTGCCGATACAACCCCTGCAGACGCTGGGCATCCTCTTCTTCCAATGTCTCTTGCTGCAGGCGGCGCGCGAAGACGTCTTCCACTGACAGCTCGTCCAGCGTTTCCCGTGCTTCGCTGGCCAGGCTGGCGGCCGCATTGCCACGCTCACGGCGAATGCGCAGCACTTCCACCGGCAGCCCCTCACAGAGTGCGTTGATGCGGCTTTGCAGGTCGCTCAGGTAGTCGTCGGTGCTTACTTGCACTTCCAGCCATACGGGCCGCTCAGGTGTGCCCTGGTCTGCTACCTCGGCGATAGCATTGGCCAGTTCCTTGAGCGAGCCGCGCAGGCTGGCCATGGGCTGGAATATCGGCACGGGCAGTGGCGTGATCGACTGCAAGGTGGCGCCCTCGAACGTCAGCAGCAGCACTTCCTTCTGCTGGCGTGCTTCGTCGAAGGACAGGGCAATCGGCGAGCCGCTGTAGCGGATGTGTTCCAGGCCGCCGACCTTCTGCGGGCGGTGGATATGGCCAAGGGCGATGTAGTCCGCCGGCGGGAAGGCGCTGGTGGGGAAGGCCTCCAGGCTGCCGACGTAGATCTCGCGCACCGACTCACTGGCGCTGGCGCCAACCGTGGTGAGGTGGCCGGTGGCAATGATCGGTAGCGTCAGGCCCAGCTCGTCACGCTTGCTCGACGCCAGCTCGTACAGCGCCCGGTAATGCTCGGCGATGGCTTGCTGCAGTGACTGCTGCTTGTCCTGCGCGCTCTGCCCAGCCTGGCTGGCCAGCACGTCGCGCGGGCGAATGAAGGGAATGGCGCAGAGGATGGCGCCCGGCCGGCCGTTTCGTCCGTGCAGCACCAGTACCTGTTCGGCCAGGTCGACGCCCACGCTCGGCACCACCTGGGTGCCCAGTTGCGCCAACAGGCTGCGGCTTTCACCGAGCATGGCCGGTGAGTCGTGGTTGCCGCCAAGTACGACCAGGGCGCAGCCTGCGTCGCGCAGCTCCACTACCAGCCGGTAGTACTGCTCGCGGGCGTAACTGGGCGGTGCGCCGGTGTCGAACACGTCGCCGGCGATCAGCAGCACGTCCACGTCGTGCACACGCACCTGCTCCAGCAACCAGGCGCAAAAGGCCTGGTGTTCGGCCTGACGGGTCTTGCCCATGAAATGCTGGCCCAAATGCCAGTCGGAGGTGTGCAGGATGCGCATGCGAAAACGACCAAGGCGAAAAACCCGCCTACAGTGCCTGCGCGCCCACAGGCTGGCAATGCCGCAGTGACGGATCGGCCGATTACATCCGGTTACACAGCCGCAGGCGCTGCGGTTAGTGGCCTGAAGCGCGTTCTTGCCCGATCCTGCCGCACATCGGTACGAACCTCGCCCCCGCTCACCAGTCGGAAAAAAATCGCCACCCGTGAGGAGCTTTTCCCGATGAGCGCTCTATCCGTTCGTAGCTTCGCCTCCTTCACCCTGCCCGTCGGATTGCTGGCCGGTCTGCTGATTAGCCCGGTGCAGGCCCAACAACCACCACGACTCGACGTCCCCTATGTGCCCACGCCGGAGCCTGTGGTGGCGCATATGCTCCAGCTGGCCGAAATCGGCCCGGACGATTACCTCATCGACCTGGGCTCGGGCGATGGTCGCATCGCCATCTCCGCCGTGCAGGATCACGGTGCCAGAGCGGCCTACGGCATCGACCTGGACCCCGAGCGCGTCAGCGAGGCGCAGGAGAACGCCGAACGCGAGGGCGTGGCGGACAAGGTCACGTTCGAGCAGGGCGACCTGTTCCAGAAGGATATTTCCGAGGCCGACGTGCTGACCATGTACCTGCTCTCCACGGTCAACATGCGCCTGCGCCCGGTGATTCTCGACACCCTCAAGCCAGGTACTCGGGTGGTGTCGCACGCCTTCAACCTCGGCGACTGGGAGCCTGATCAGAGCGATGTGATCAATGGCAGTTCGGTGTTTCTGTGGATCGTGCCAGCCAAGGTCGCGGGGCAGTGGACTCTCGAGCTGGATGGCCAGAATTATCAGGTCGAACTCGACCAGCGCTTCCAGAAGGTGGTCGGCAAGGTCGATGGCCAGCCCGACATGCTCAGCGGCCAGCTGAAAGGCAGCGAGCTGCGCTTCACCCTCGATGACAGGCTGTATGTCGGCCAGCTCAATGGCGACCGTATCGAAGCAGTGCCAGCGGATGGTGCGCAGCAGGGCTGGGTCGCGCGCAGGAGCTGAGTCATGACCTCACTAGCGTCCTCCAGGCGCGCCGGGCTGTCGGTCGTCGATGCCGTCGCGATGCTGGTCGGCGTGGTGATCGGTGTTGGCATCTTCGGCCTGCCGCCGCTGGTGGCGCAGCATGCCAGCAGCGCCGAGCTTTATCTGGCCCTGTGGCTGGTCGGCGGGCTGGTGATGCTGATCGGCGCGCTGTGTTACGGCGAGCTGGGTGCGGCGCATCCGGACCAGGGCGGCGAATACCATTATCTGAGCCTGGCCTGGGGACCGCAGATCGGCCTGCTGTTCGCCTGGGCTCGCGGTACGGTGATCCAGACCGGCGCGATCGCCGTGGTCGCGTTTATATATGGCGACTACGCCCAGCGCCTGCTACCGCTCGGAGACTATGGCAGCGCCTGGCATGCCGCCCTGGTGGTGGTGGCGCTGACCCTGCTCAATGTGCTCGGCACGCGCGAATCACGACGTGCCCAGCTGTTCTTCACCAGCGTTACGGTGCTGGCGCTGCTGCTGGTGGTGCTGGCCGGCCTGGTGCTGGCCGAACCGCAGCCGAACACCGCCAGTGCCGCACCTGCCAGCGGCAACCTGGCGGCGATGCTGGGCATGGGCATGGTGTTCGTGCTGCTCACCTATGGCGGCTGGAACGAAGCGGCCTACCTGTCCGGCGAACTGCGCAACCCGGCGCGCAACATGAGTCGCGTGCTGCTGATCGGCACGGCGCTGGTGACGGCCATCTACCTGCTGGCGAACCTGGTATTTCTCAATATCTTCGGCCTCGACGGCCTGCGCCAGAGCGATGCCGTGGCGGCGGACCTGATGAACATAGTCGCCGGCCCCCGAGCCGAGGTCATGCTGGCCGCGTTCGTCTGCCTGACCGCCTTGAGTACCCTGAACGCCACGCTGTTCACCGGTGCGCGGGTCTACTACGCGCTGGGCCGCGACGTGCCGCAACTGGCATTCATCGGTCGCTGGAACGAACGCGGCGCGACCCCGGTACGCGCCCTGCTGCTGCAGTGCGCTCTTACCCTGCCACTGATCCTGTTCGGCGCCCTGACTGCGAACGGCGTGCAAACCATGGTGGCTTACACCGCGCCGGTGTTCTGGCTGTTCATGTTCCTCGTCGCGCTGGCGCTGATTCGCCTGCGCCGTCGGCAACCCTGGGTGCGGCGGCCATTCAGCGTACCGCTGTATCCGCTGACGCCGATCCTGTTCGCCCTCACCTGCCTGGGCCTGTTCTACTCCAGCACGCTGTACGCCGGCAGCGGCGCGTTGCTGGGTCTACTGGTGCTCGGCGCCGGTCTGCCACTGCTGATATTGCAACGCCCACAAGCCGTCGAGCAGGACGAACACGCCGAGTGAGCAACGCTACATCGCCCAGTCCTTGACCACCACATGGGTCTTGACCTTCTGCATGCCGGGGAACGCCTCGATGGCACCGCGCACCTCGCTCAGGCGCGTCATGCTCGGCGCTTCGATGAACACCAGCATGTCGGTTTCCCCACTGATGCCGCTGCAGTGACGCACCTCGGGCAGGGCGCGCATGCGCTCGACATAGTCCTCGCAGCGTCCGCCCTGATAGAAGAGTTCGAGAAAGGCCTTCACGCTTGCCTCGCCCGGTTCGGCCACCTGCGCGTGATAACCGCGAATCACGCCGCTGCTTTCCAGATATCGAATACGCTCGCTGACCGCCGAACGTGACAGGTTGACCTCACGGGCGATCTGGCTGACGGAGGTGCGCGCATCGCTGCGCAGCAGAGCGAGGATCTGGCGATCGAACTTGTCCACGGGGGCTTCTCGGGCGGCAATCGGATTGACGGTGAAAACCGCCATTTCGTCGGCAAAAGGCGACAGCCTGCAACTGGCCGGCGCCCTACCATGGCGGTATCTGAAAAATGATGAGCATACCCCATGAGTCGATTGAACAAGGAATTGGGCCTGCTGCAGGGCATCGCCCTGCTCAGCACCTCGCTGCTCGGCACCGGCATCTTCGTGGTGCCGGCGCTGGCTGCCACTGCGGCTGGCGAAGCGTCGCTGTGGGCGTGGATGATCCTCATAGCCCTGGTGCTGCCGGTGGCCTTCACCTTCGCCCAGTTGGGCAAGCGCTTCCCTCATGCCGGCGGCGCGCCGCACCTGATCGGCCGTGCCTTCGGTCTGCGCATGGAGGGGGTCAGCGCCCTGCTGTTTCTCGCCGTGCTGCCGGTCGGTTTGCCCGCAGCCCTGCATATCGCCAGCGGCTTCTGGCTGGCCTTGTTCGATCTCGATCGCGCCGGCCTGCTGCTCATCGAACTGGCCACACTGGGCGCCATCCTCCTGCTCGGCCAGCGCCCGCCGAAAGCATCAGGCATGCTGCAGGGGCTGATCGCCGTGGCCATCGTCGCCAGCGTGGCACTGATCTGGTGGGTCGGTGACCTGCCGCGCGCCAGCAAACCGCTGCTACCAGCTATGGACGGCCAGTGGCACCTGCTGCCAACAGCACTGGGCGTGATGTTCTGGTGCTTCGTAGGCATCGAGGCCTTCACCCACCTGGGCGAAGAGTTCAAATACCCCGAGCGCGACTTCCCACTGGCGCTGCTGCTCGGTGTGCTGCTGGCCGGCCTGGTGTACTGGGCCTGCTCGGTGGCGGTACTGAGCTTCGCCACCTACGGCGACGTGCGCAGCGACACCACCGCCCTGCCGCGCCTGTTCGAGCAACTGCTGGGTGAGCAAGCGCGCGTGCCGGTGGTCGTGCTCGGTTACCTGGCCTGTTTCGCCTCGATGAACGTTTACATCCAGGGCTTCGCCCGGCTGATCTGGAGCCTGGCCGACGAAGGACGTCTGCCGGCCAGGCTGGCCATGCGCAACCACCATGGTGTCCCCGGCAGCGCCCTGCTGCTGGTGGTGATCAGCTGCGCGCTGTGCGCCATGCTCTCGGCGACCTTGAACCTGTCGGTGGACGATCTGATCCGCTACGCCAACGGCAACTTCGTGTTGATCTACCTGCTGAGCATGGCCGCCGGCTGGGTGCTGCTGCGTGGTATCTGGCGCCTGCTGGCCGGGCTCAGTGGGCTGCTCTGTGCAGCGGTGCTGGCGATGCTCGGCAGCGATGCGCTGTATGCAGTGGCCTTGCTGGGTACATTGCTGCTGCTCAGCCATCTACGCGAAAGGCAGAAGATGCTGACGTAGGGTGCATCACGGCTCACCGATCCACCGCGCGCCTGACGGTGGATGAAAGAGCGTCATCCACCATCAGGATGACCTTGAGGCGCATGGGGTTCTATCCTTACCCTGAATTCGCTGAAAGGAAGCCCCATGCGCCGTGTACTCAATGACCTGAAAATCATGATCCTGGCCAACCTGTGGATAGTCCCGGTGGTGGCTGGCCTGGTCTGGGCACTGTTCCAGTTCGTCGCGCCGCCACCGCCGATGAGCGCCAGCATGGCCACCGGCGCCCAGGGGGGCGCCTATCAGCAGTTCGCCGAACGCCTGAAGGAAGAACTGGCCAAGGAAGGTTTCGAACTGAATCTGGTGCCGACCTCGGGCTCGCGCGACAACCTGCAACGTCTGCTGGCGAAAGACCCACAAGTGGAGATCGCCCTGGTGCAGAGCGGCCTGGAGCGCCAGCTGGCACCCGAGGAGCAGCGCAAGCTGGAGAGCCTGGGGGCGATCTATCAGGAACCGCTATGGCTGTTCTACCGGCGCGAAGTGAACCTGGATCGCATCGCTGATCTGTTGCCACTGCGCCTCGGTCTGGGCGGCGAAGGCAGCGGCACCCGTGCCGCCAGCGACGCCATTCTCGGCGCCAATGCCATCGAGCCCGAACAGTATCCCGATACCTGGCAGAGCATCGGCGGCGGCAAGGCGGCGCGCGCGCTGCTGGCCGGCGAACTGGACGCCGCCTTCTTCGTCGGCCCGGCAGAAAACTCACTGGTGCAGCAACTGGCGGCCAACCCCGACATCGCCGTGGCACACTTTCGTCGCGCCGCCGCCTACGAGGCGCGCCTGCCGTTCTTCAATCAGGTGAAGGTCGGCGAAGGCCTGCTGGATCTTGCCAACAACGCACCGGACCGCGACATCGTCACCCTGTCTCCGGTCGCCACGCTGGTGGTCAACGAGGACTTCAACCCCGGCCTGGTGCCGCTGTTTCTCGAGGCTAGCCGTGAAGTGATGCGAAGCGGTACCCTGCTCGATGCCGCCGGCACCTTTCCCAGCGCCGAGCCCCGCACCTTCGAGCTGCACAAGGATGCCGGGCATTACTACGACAAGGGCCTGCCGATCCTGCAACGCTACCTGCCGTTTCGTATCGCCTCGCTGGCCGACCGCTACATCATCCTGCTGATCCCCTTGATCGTGGTGATGATTCCGCTGTTCAAGGCTGTCGGACCGATCTACCAGTGGCGCATCCGTGCGCGCATCTACCGCTGGTACAAGTACCTGCGCGAGATCGACCGCAAGCTGCACGCAGGTTCCTTGCCCGGCGAACTGGACAGCGAGATCGAACGCCTGGAGCAGATGGAAGACGAGCTGGCCGCGGTGGAAGTGCCGCTGTCGTACTCCAACGAGTTGTACGAACTGCACATGCATGTGCGTTACGTCATCGAGCGGCTGCGCGTATTGCAGCGGCGCCGCGGCGATGACCCGGAACAGGCACCCTCGGTGGTGCCGAGCCCGGACCGCCGCTAGCCAGGGCAAGCGCTCATGACAAAGGTTCTTCGCGTTCTCGCGGGGAGGATACGCTTGACACCGGACTGGCAATTACGTGTGAGCTGTCGATGACTTGGCACTCTCCATTACCGAGTCCACTGAGCGTTTGGGTTGCGCCCCTTACGGGCGCCACACCTTGATTCGCTTTGCTCACCCTTCGGGCCAGCCTGCGGCTGTTACTGCGCTTCGCTACGTTTCTATGCTTGCCCAAGAAAGGTGTGCCAAAGAAGGGCACCCCGACATCCGGGTTTCGCTGCGCGAAACTTGATTCGCTTTGCTCACCCTACGGGCCAGCCTGCGGCTGTTACTCCGCTTCGCTGCGTTTCCTCGCTCCGGTGCTGCTCCGGGGGCCGGCTTACATGGGCCATCCCTGGCCCATTAAGCCTCTCGCCGCATCCATGCGGCTCGCTCCCCTACACAGCACCTCTACTCGGCCTCCTGACGGGACCGGGGCGCGAGCTTGCGAAATCTCCGGAAGATCAAAGTCGGTAGCGTTTGGTTTTTGCTCTTGAAGCGCGATCTCACAGACGACGCCCAAATCCCCTTCAGGAGGCCGAGTGGAATCGCCGTGGAATGGGTTGAGCGGCATGGATGCCGCGAGAGCCGTGATGGGCCAGGGATGGCCCCTCACGGCGTGCCCCTGGAACGGTGATGGAACGAGGGAACCCCGGCGCAGCCGGGGCCGTATGTAGGGGTGTGTTTCTTTGCTTACTTTCTTTGCACAAGCAAAGAAAGTGAGTCGCCCGTAAGGGGCGAAACCCATAAGACCAGGCGGCGTGCTAATGGAGAGTGCCAAGTCATCGACAGCTCACACGTAATTGCCAGTCCGGTGTCAACCCGCACTTTCTCCAAACTATGCGAAGAACCATGAAAAAGCCCGCGATGCATTCGCGGGCTTTTTCATGGGCGCGCCATGCGCACCGGCAGGGGTGCGCACAGCACACGAGGCTATTTGACCCAGTGCTTGCCCCAGTGGGTGATTTCGTAGGTTTGGGCGCTGCGCATCATCGTGCGCGAATCCCTGGACGCGGCGATCTCGTCATCGACGATCTTGGTCGACAGCGCCAGCCAACTGGCGACGAAGGCCATGGCATCGCCATTGACCTCCAGCGCGCGCAGATCGACGTTGTTCAGGTCATCGCAGGCTTCGTGGTAGCACGGATCGAAGGCCTCGCCCGCAGTACCACCATAACGGCTGGCCTGCTCTTCGGACTTGACCACCTCGGCCCCGGTGAACAGCCCGCCGAAGGCGATGCCATCGGTGAAGAACTGCGCATAGTCGGAACGGAAGCTGATCTCGTCACCCTCGAACGGCAGACCGCGCAGGCGGTAGTACTCGCCGAACAGACGCTCGATCGCGGCCGAACCGGGCGGGCCCTGCAGGCCGAAGTCCGAGCCGTCGCCGTCATAGACGAAGTAGGCGAAGTTCGGCGAGGCGATCATGTCGAAATTGAGGTACGCCTTGATCTTGGCCTTCTCCTCGTCGGGCAGCTGATTGACGTAGAAGGTCGAGCCCACCAGCCCCGACTCTTCGGCGCCCCACCAGGCAAAACGCAGCTTGTTCTTCGGCTTGGCCTTGGCCATCTGCACGGCCAGCTCCAGCAGCGCGGCGCTGCCCGAACCGTTGTCGTTGATACCGGCCCCCTCGAACACCGAATCCAGATGCGCGCCGAGCATCACCACGTTGCCCGCGTTGCCGCGCTTGCTCTCGGCCACCAGGTTGTGGGTCTGGGTCCGCTCACGCACCACGTCGGTGACCATGCGCACCTGCTGCTCGGCCGTCTGCGCCAGGCTCACGCCCACGTCATAGGTGGTGAACAGCACCGGAATGCCACCGGCATAGGCATCGCCCAGGGTCGCGTTGAGCAGGCCCTTGCGGTCCTCGCTGTCGCCCTGGTTGAAGATCACCACACCCACTGCGCCAGCAGCGGCAGCGTTCTCGGCCTTGATCTGGAAGTTGCAGGTCCCGCGCTGCAGCAGGGCAATGGAGCCAGCCGGGAAACCGGCGAAATCCTCGGCCTCGCAGCCGCTGCTGGACTGGTTGCCCTCGCCCAGGGCAACGTCCACCGCCGCCACCGGTGCGCTGACATCGCCGGCATCGGTCTGCGACAGGTAGGTGAAGTCCACCTCCCACTCGAACTGCGCCGGGGTCGGCGCCAGGCTCTGCAGCACGCCGGGTCCCTGTGGGTAGAACGCGCTGAACGGGAATGCCTGACGGGTGACCTTGTAGCCGGCACTTTCCAGCGTCGCCTGCACATAGTCGAGCGAGCGCTCGTAACCGGACAGGCCGGCGGCGCGGTTGCCACCGTTGGCCAGGGCGATGTCATTGAACATCTGCAGGTGGGTCATGCTGTTGGCCGCCTGCATGCAGCGAGGCAGCAACAGCGGCGTAGCACTCAGCACAGCGGAGCGGCACTCCGCCGGCCCGAGCCGGGTGGGGCTCCAGAACTGATCGAACAGTTCGGTGACGTCGAGCCCCTTGGCCGCAGTGGCCTGCCCGGAAATGGCCGCCAGCAAGGCGGCGCCCAGTAGACGGCGATTATTGGTCTTGTTGCGCATGTAATCCTCCAATCCATATCTGGAGATCGAGAAAGGCGGCAACGCTTGTGGCGTCACCGCAGTGCGTCCCTTTACTACGTCGTGTGGACGTGAAAAACGCTAGACCGAGTTACGCCATCGCGCGAATCGAGAATCGTGCTTTTTTGTAGAAAATAGAGCTCTATCACTGCAGATACCGGCAATTAGCCAGCAAAGACTTATCCTGCCGCTGCGCCCGTCGGCATCTCATGACGATGTCAGGTAGACTTTGCCCATGCCGCTGCGCCGCTGGCCTGAGCACTCACTCGCCCGGCTGCGCGGCCAACCCCCATCGCGAACCCGCCAAAGACCGAAGCCCCATGCCGATCCGCCACTGCATCGTCCACCTGATCGACAAGAAACCCGACGGCAGCCCCGCCGTGCTGCACGCCCGCGACAGCGAGCTGGCCACGTCGCAAGCCATGGAGAACCTGTTGGCCGACCTCAACGAGAGCTACAACGCCAAGCAGGGCAAGGCCTGGGGTCTGTTCCACGAAGAGTCCGGCGCCTACCCGTTCAGCGGTTGGCTCAAGGCTTATCTCGACGGCGAGCAGGATTTCACTGCCTTCAGCCGCCAGGCCGTCGAACACCTGCAAAAGCTGATGGAAGAGTCCAACCTCTCCACTGGTGGCCACGTGTTGCTGGCCCATTACCAGCAAGGCATGACCGACTACCTGGCCATTGCCCTGCTGCACCACAGCGAAGGCGTGGCGGTGACCGACGCGCTGGACGTGACCCCAGCCAAGCACCTCGATCTGAGCCAGCTGCATCTGGCCGCGCGCATCAACATCAGCGAGTGGCAGAACAACAAGCAGTCCAAGCAGTACATCTCCTTCATCAAGGGCAAGAACGGCAAGAAGGTCTCGGACTACTTCCGCGACTTCATCGGCTGCCAGGAAGGCGTCGACGGCCCGGGCGAGACCCGCACCCTGCTCAAGGCTTTCAGCGATTACGTGGAAAGCGAGGATCTGCCCGAAGAGCAGGCCCGTGAGAAGACCAAGACCCTGGTCGGCTACGCCACCGGCCAGGCCAAGATGGGCGAGCCGATCACCCTGGAAGAACTGTCCGGCCTGATCGACGAAGAGCGGCCCAAGGCCTTCTATGAGCACATCCGCAACAAGGACTACGGCATGGCCCCGGAATTTCCGGCGGACAAACGTACCCTGAGCCAGTTCCAGCGCTTCACCGGGCGTGCCGAGGGCCTGTCGATCAGCTTCGAGGCGCACCTGCTGGGCTCGAAGGTCGAGTATGACGAGGGTCGCGACATGCTGATCATTCGTCAGCTGCCGACCCAGTTGAAGGATCAGCTCAAGCGCCGTCAGGATTGATACATTTGTAGGGTGGGCCGGGCGGCGATCCGCTTTAGCCCACCGAAATAGAACAGATGGGCCAAGATCGTTCTGGTGGGCTGAAGCCCACCCTACGCCCACCCTACGAGCCACGGGCTGATATGGCGGTATGACCTGGCGCGGTTTACCCTGAGATGACCGCGCCATCACACAAGGACGCGAAAAGATGAAAACGATTCTGCTGATTCTCGCCGCCCTGGCCCTGTGGCAGAACTGGGACAAGATCGAGCGCTGGATCGACCCACCCCAGGCGGGCAACGCCAGCGGCGAGGTGGTGCTCTACGCCACTCAATGGTGTGGTTACTGCGCCAAGGCTCGCGAGCTGTTCGCCGAGGACGGTATCGCCTATCGCGAAGTCGATATAGAAAAGGACAGCGCCGGCCGCGCCCAGTACCAGGCACTCGGCGGCCGCGGCGTGCCGGTGATCGACCTGCGCGGGCAGGTCATTCACGGCTACGACGTACGCGCCATCCGCGCCGCCTACTGACAGGCGGCGCAGCAGGCCTCAACGCGCCTCGATACGGAAACCCAGCCGCGGGAAGTGCACGTGCACGACACCAGCGCGCTCATCCTCACGACGCAGAATCAGTTCGTCACGCCCGGCGTGGAGCAGCTCGCCCTGCACCGGGTCGACGCCATAGTCCACTGCAGCAATGCTCACCTGCTGGCCAGCCTGGAAGCCATTGGGGTCGACGAAAGCCTCGTCCGGCAGCGCTGCCGGGCTCGCCTCACGCGCCACGGCGATCGCCTGCTCGCCGCTCATCTCGCTCAACGAGCCATGGCCGAAGCCGAGCACACGACCGAGCCAGGCAGCGACCTCAGGGTAATCGTCGACCAGCGGCGAGGTAACCGGCGTGCCACGCAGGAACCACAGGCAATGGGCCACGGAAAAATCGGCGAGCGACGGTTCACCGAAGAGGAAATCGCCCTGCTCGCGCTGCAGCTGGCGTTGCAATGCGCCCATCAGTGCCGGCCATTGATGCTTGGCCTGCTCCAGCGGCAGACGGCTCGCCGTCCCCCCGGAAAACAGCGCACCACGGTCGGCGGCGAAGGCCTTGGCGAACTCCGGCGGCGCCTTGGCGAAGCGCAGCGCCATGGACTCGGGCTGGAACACCAGGGCCACGGCATGCTGGAACAGCACCGAGTCTGCCCACTGCGCCAGCAGGCTGACATTGAACTCCTGGCCTTCGGGCAGCAGCGCCGGGGTTGCCTTCTCGGCTTCCAGGCGACGAGCGATCAGCGCGGTATCGCAGTAGATGTCGGCGCCAACCTGCAGCACCGGGGTCTTGCGGTAGCCGCCGGTCAACGCGGTGAGATCGGGCTTTGGCATCAGTGGCGGGATCATCACCGAACGCCAGGACAGTTGCTTGAAGCCCAGCATCAGGCGGGCCTTCTCGGCGAACGGCGAGGTCGGATAGTGATGAAGGATCAACTCATGCATGGCGCGCTCCGCGTCGGATCGAAAGCCCTCAGCTTACCCGCGCAGCCGGGGCACGCAACCGCCTCAGGCTGATGAACCGCCATCAACGGCCAGAATGAGCGCCTCTTTGGCGCTTTTGCTCAGGCGCTTGATCGCGCGTTCACGACGCAGCGCATCGCCCTTGCCGGCGCAGGCTTCGACGTAGGCCAGCGCCAGCGCGGGGCTGGTATGGAAGAAACGGGCGCCCTTGCCACTCTGGTGCTGGGCGAAACGTCGCTGCGGATCGTCGCTGATACCGCAATACAACGCGCCATTGGCAGCGCGCACCAGGTAGACGAACCAGGCTTTTTCGACGGCTGCATTCATCCGCGAGCGGGAAACCACTCACGCGCCGAACGCCACAGGCACATGCCGACGAAGTAGGCCGAAGCCAACCACCACAGTGCCAGCAGCCAGAACTGATTGACCGGGTACTGCAGAATCAGCAGCGCGCTTGAGAGCATCCAGACGAAGGTCACCAGAATGTTCAGCGGCATGAACTGGCGCACGCGAAACGGGTGCAGGAATTTCATCTTGGTCAGGGTCAGGCCGGCCAGCAGCACGATCATGCCCAGCGTGATCCAGGGATGGACATCGAGGATGTAGAAATACAGCACGACCACGTTCCACGCCGCCGGGAAGCCGACGAAGTAGTTGTCCTTGCTCTTCATGTTCAGGTTGCAGAAGCAGAACAGCGAAGACAGCAGAATCAGGCCCACGGCAAACAGCGGCGTGTAATCCGGCAGCGGGATGAAGCGGTAGAGAAAGATCGCGGGAATGAATACGTAGGTGAGGTAGTCGATCACCAGGTCGAGGGTCGAGCCATCGAAATGCGGCAACACGCCCTTGACGTCGTAACGTCGCGCCAGCGAGCCGTCCAGACCATCGACCAGCAACGCCAGGCCGAGCCACAACAGGCATTGCTTGGGTTGACCGTCGAGTACGGCCAGCAATGCCAGCAGGGCGAGGATCACGCCGCTGGCGGTAACAGCATGGACCCCCCAGGCTTTGGCCTGTTTTACGGCAACGATCAATTCGGTCACGGCAGGTCTCGATTGGCAGTGGAGGTGCGGCACCCGGTGTGCGCACTCTTTATTGAAGGATAAGACCGGCTAGCCTACCACTGCGTTCCTTCGCCCGCCTCAGCGCGTGCCGCGAAACTGGGCCAGACCGCGTGCCGCCTGTCGACGAATGGCAGCCTGAACCGGTGGCGCCCAGCCCAGCAGAAGCCCTTTGCCACCTAGTGCCTGACGCGTCCAGCGCCATAGATCGAAGTGATCGCGATGCTCGACGATCAGCCCGTCGCGAAACACGAAGCGCGCCTGGATATTGTTGACCACCTGACGACCGGTGGCGCTGAAACGGTAGCTGGCTACCCAGCGTGCGCTGCCGGCATGATCGTCGGCGTGCACCGAGTCGAACGTCAGCGAAAAGTCTTCGGCGCGGCTGCACAGCATACGCCACATATCGCCCGCCTCCGTGCCGCGCAGATCGACGAAGACCGGGTCAGAGAAGCGCACGTCCTCGGCATAACAGCCGGCCATGGTATCGGCATCGAGCTGCTGGAAGGCGCTGTAAAAACGCTGGATCAACTCGGCGTTGGCATGACTGCTCATGGGGCGCTCCTGGGGGCTTGTTGGTGATGGCGGCGGTGCGCGCGGCGCATCCTACGACTTGTGGGTGAATGCAGCCTAGTTTGTGCCTCGTCCGCCATCGTGGCGATTGGCGCCAAAGACATCTTTGTGTCAATAATCGCCAAACTCATGACAGGCCACCGCCATGCTGCGTATTGCACTTTATGTCTGCCCGCAAACCGTCTGCTCCAGCCTGAGCATGGCACAGGACGCCTTCAGCCTGGCCAATCGCCTGGCGGGCGCGCCCCGCTTTCAGCTGCAGCGCTTCAGCCTCGATGGCCAGCCAGTACAGTTGGAGTTCGCGCAGATTCTGGTCGATGGCGGCCTTGAGTTGGCCGAGCAGGCCGATCTGCTGATCGTGCCGGCCACCGGAAGCGCCATCAGCAGCACCCTGGAGAGCAACGCCAAACTGCTGCCCTGGCTTGCCCTGCGCGACCAGCAACAGGTGGCAAGCCTGTGCAGCAGCGCCTTCCTGCTGGCGGCTGCCGGCCTGCTAGATGGTCGCCAGGCGACCACCCACTGGGCCCTGGCTGACGCCTTCGCCCGGCGCTTTCCCCAGGTGAAGCTGCGCAGCGACCTGCTGCTGACCGAAGATGGCCCACTGTTCTGCTCCGGCGGTGCCCAGGCCGGGCTCGATCTGTGCCTGCACCTGATTGCCCTGCATGCCGGCGAATGGCTGGCGCAGCAGGTCGCCAGCGCCATGGTGATCGAGCGCCAGCGCGGTACGCAGAGCCGATTCGCACCGTTGCTGCCCGACAGCGAGGACAAATCCCTTGCCCCGCTGCTGACCTGGCTGCGCGAGCATCACGCCGAGGCGATCGACCTGAATCGCCTTGCCCAGCAGGCACACTGTTCTGCGCGCACCTTGCTGCGACGCTTCCGCCAGGCCACCGGGCTGACGCCTGGAGACTACCTGCAGCGCCTGCGCATCAGCCTGGCACAACAGGCGCTGGCCGAGTCGGCGCAGTCGCTGGAACAAATCGCCAGCCAGGTCGGCTTTGCCGACCGCGCGACCTTCGCCAAGCGCTTCAAGCAGCTGTGCGGGGAAACACCAGGGGCCTTTCGCAAGCGCATGCGGCGCAGTTGAGGCCCAGCAACGAAAAAGGGAGCCCGAAGGCTCCCTGATCGATGGCGCGATCCCGGCTCAGTGCAGGATCTGGCTGAGGAACAGCTTGGTGCGCTCGTTCTGCGGGTTGGTGAAGAAGGCGTTCGGCTCGGCCTCCTCCACGATCTCGCCCTTGTCCATGAAGATCACGCGGTTGGCCACGGTACGGGCAAAACCCATCTCGTGGGTCACGCAGAGCATGGTCATGCCGTCTTCGGCCAGGCCGATCATGGTGTCGAGCACCTCTTTCACCATTTCCGGGTCGAGTGCCGAGGTCGGCTCGTCGAACAGCATGATCTTCGGCTTCATGCACAGCGCGCGGGCAATCGCCACACGCTGCTGCTGACCACCGGAGAGCTGGCCCGGATACTTGTGTGCCTGCTCAGGAATACGCACGCGCTCGAGGAAATGCATGGCAACTTCCTCGGCCTGACGCTTGGGCATCTTGCGCACCCACATCGGCGCCAGGGTGCAGTTCTGCAGCACGGTCAGGTGCGGGAACAGGTTGAAGTGCTGAAACACCATACCCACTTCGCGGCGAATCGCCTCGATGTGCTTGAGGTCGCTGGTCAACTCGGTGCCATCGACGACGATGCGCCCCTGCTGATGTTCCTCCAGACGGTTGATGCAGCGAATGGTGGTGGACTTGCCCGAACCGGACGGGCCACACAGGACGATACGCTCGCCCGGCTGCACGCTGAGGTTGATGTCCTTGAGCACGTGGAACTGGCCGTACCACTTGTTCACGCCCTGCAGCAGGATCATCGGCTCGGCGCTAGGTTGCTTGATTGCTTCACTCATAATTCACTCCTCTCGAGGGGCTGATTCAGGATTTCGAGCCAGGGCCAGGCGCTTGCAACAGCGCCTGGCCGACACGCAGCAAATACTGATCAGCTCCTAACGCTTGTGGCCGGTGTCCAGCTTGCGCTCCAGATGCATGGAGTAGCGGGACATACCAAAACAGAAAATCCAGAAAACCAGAGCGGCGAATACATAGCCCTCGGTGGCCATGCCCAGCCAGGCCGGGTCGGTGGTCGCCTGCTTGATGCTGTTGAGCAGGTCGAACAGACCGATGATGATCACCAGACTGGTGTCCTTGAACAGCGAAATGAAGGTGTTGACGATGCCGGGGATGACCAGTTTGAGTGCCTGCGGCAGGATCACCAGGCCCATCACCCGCCAGTAGCCCAGGCCCATGGCCGCAGCGGCTTCGTACTGCCCCTTGGGAATGGCCTGCAGACCACCACGCACCACTTCGGCGACATAGGCGGACTGGAACAGGATCACCCCGATCAGCGCACGCATCAGCTTGTCGAAGTGCATGCCCTCGGGCATGAACAACGGCAGCATCACCGAGGACATGAACAGCACAGTGATCAGCGGCACACCGCGCCAGAACTCGATGAAGGTAACGCTGATGACCTTGATCGCCGGCATGTTCGAACGCCGTCCCAGCGCCAACAGGATACCCAGCGGCAGAGCACCGGTGATGCCAACGGCGGCGATCACCAGGGTCAGCATCAGACCACCCCACTGGCTGGTGGAAACCACGCTCAGGCCAAACACACCGCCGTGCAGCAGACACCAGGCGATCACCGGATAGATCGCCAGGAAGGCCAGGCCGTAGATCGCCTTGCGCGGCATTTGCGGAACGAACAGCGGCGCTGCACCGATGATGGCCAGCCACAGGGTAGCGTCCACCCGCCAGCGCAGTTCACTGGGATAGAAACCGTACATGAACTGGCCAAAACGCTGCTGGATGAACACCCAGCAGGCGCCTTCCTTGGTGCAGTCGGCGCGAGTGCTGCCGACCCAGTTGGCATCGATGAAGGCCCACTGCAGCAGTGGCGGCACGATCAGCCAGATCAGGTAGGCGGCGAACAGGGTCAGCAGAGTGTTGAACCAGCCGGAAAACAGGTTGGCCTTGAGCCAGCCCACCACGCCGACGCTCAGGCGCGGCGGCGGCAGGTCGGGTTTGAAGGTATGAGTTTGCATGGCTGCTCCTTACCGCTCGATCAGCGCAATGCGCTTGTTGTACCAGTTCATCAGCAGGGAAATGCTGATACTGATCGCCAGGTACACGCTCATGGTGATGGCGATTACCTCGATGGCCTGGCCGGTCTGGTTGAGCACGGTACCGGCGAACAGCGACACCATGTCCGGGTAACCGATACCGGCGGCCAGCGAAGAGTTCTTCGCTAGATTGAGGTACTGGCTGGTCAGCGGCGGGATGATCACGCGCAGTGCCTGCGGGATGATTACCAGGCGCAGGGTGATGCCCGGGCGCAGCCCCAGCGAACGCGCGGCCTCGGTCTGGCCATGGCTGACGGCCATGATCCCGGCGCGTACGGTCTCGGCGATGAAGGCAGCGGTGTAGATGGTCAACGCGAGGGTGAGCGCCATCAACTCGGGAATCATCACCCAGCCGCCGCGGAAGTTGAAACCACTCAACTCCGGCACGCTCCATACCAGCGGGTTACCACCGATCAGCACGGTCAGCGCAGGAATACCGACGATCATCGCCAGCGACGTCCACAGCAGCGGGAAGATCTTGCCGGTGGCCTCGCGCCGCTTCTTGGCCCAGCGTCCCAGGGCAATGATGCCGACGATGGTCGCCACCAGGACCACGGCGAACAGACCGAAGCTCTCCGACGGACCGGGCGACGGCATGTACAAACCGCGACTGTTGAGAAAGAACACTTCGCCGACATCCAGGCTCTGCCGTGGGCCAGGCAGGGTCAGGAATACCGCGAAATACCAGAAGAGAATCTGCAGAAGCGGCGGGATGTTGCGGAAAATCTCGATGTAAACGGTAGCCAGCTTGCTGATCAGCCAGTTCGGCGACAAGCGGGCAATCCCAATAATGAAACCAAGAACGGACGCCAGCACGATACCGATGAACGACACCAGCAGCGTATTGAGCAGACCGACCAGAAAGACCCGGCCATAGGTATTGCTTTCGGTGTACTCGATCAGGTGCTGGGCAATGCCGAAGCCCGCACTGTTGCTCAGGAAACCGAAGCCGGACACGATACCGCGCCGCTCCAGGTTGGTCTGAGTGTTCTGGTACAGGAACCAGCCGAGCGCCACGACGGCGACTACGGCAATAATCTGGAATAGCCACGCGCGCACCTGAGGGTCGGTCCAGACCGAACCTCGCGGGCGCGGGACATTAGCACTAGTTTGCATAACAGCCCTCTTGGAAGCTCCATGCCCGCATTCGCGGGCATGGAGTTCACCTCATCAGAACAACCGGCGCGCCATGCTGCGCGCCGTACAGACGATCAACGCACTGGCGGTGCGTATTGCAGACCACCTTTGTTCCACAGGGCATTGAGGCCACGCTCGATCTTCAGCTCGCTGCCGGCACCGACGTTACGGTCAAAGGACTCACCGTAGTTACCGACCTGCTTGACGATCTGCACTGCCCAGTCCTTCGGCAGCTTGAGGTCTTTGCCAAACTCACCTTCGCTACCCAGCAGACGCGCTACATCCGGGTTCTTGGTGTCTTTGGCAGTGGCTTCGGCGTTGGCCGAGGTCACGCCCAGTTCCTCGGCGTTGACCATGGCGAACAGGGTCCAGCGCACGATGTTGAACCACTCGTCATCGCCCTGGCGTACGACCGGGCCCAGAGGCTCCTTGGAGATGACTTCCGGCAGCACCACGTAGTCGTCCGGGTTGGCCAGCTTGATGCGCTGTGCGTACAGCTGCGACTGGTCGGAGGTCAGTACGTCGCAACGACCGGCTTCGACCGACTTGGCGCTCTCGTCGGAGGTATCGTAGGTAATGGGGGTGTACTTCATGCCGTTGGCACGGAAGTAGTCGGAGAGGTTCAACTCGGTGGTGGTACCGGCCTGGATGCAGACAGTAGCGCCATCCAGTTCCTTGGCGCTGGAAACACCCAGCTTCTTGTTCACCAGAAAGCCCTGACCGTCGTAGTAGTTCACGCCAGCGAAGTTCAGGCCCAGACCTGAATCGCGCGAGCTGGTCCAGGTGGTGTTACGCGACAGGATGTCGACTTCGCCGGACTGCAGCGCGGTGAAGCGCTCCTTGGCGGTCAGCGGGCTGTACTTGACCTTGGTGGCGTCACCGAAAACCGCAGCTGCAACAGCGCGGCAGACGTCAACGTCGAGCCCCAGGTAATTGCCTTTTTCATCGGCGTAGGAGAAGCCAGGCAGACCGTCGCTGATACCGCACTGCACGAAGCCTTTCTTCTGCACTGCATCCAGGGTGGCGCCTGCCTGAGCAAAGCCACTGACACCGAGCACAGCTGCGGTGGTCAGCACAGCCAGGGTGGATTTCACCATCTTCATCAAAAACCTCCAGTTGCTCTTGTTGTGTTGGAGTCTCCGTCCGCCTTCCCCACCCTTTTGAGGCACGCGATCCGCTGGCAGCAACGGTATCGACGAGAAGTTCGAACGTAAGGCGGGAGTCTAGTCGGCTTTACCCTCTGCTGGCCAACTGCTCCTACCCTGCCCATTGGTTGAACGGGCCTGAGACGGATCGTCATCCGTCTGGGCGGTTAACCACCCCGACGGTCTATTAGGAACCCCACACAGCAGATTCCTGCCTGTTGAGCGGTGCGCAGTGGCACAGTGTTACCGTTAGCGCACCGCGTCGTCAGTTCAAATGAGCCATAGCAAGCCCCGTACCAGCACATGGCAAATTGCCGGATATGCGAGGGTCAAGGGCAAAAGTTTCACCCGTGCGACAACTTATTCACAGATTAGCCAAGCCTTGAACAGGGCGTCGCCCCAAAACAAGGCGCCCGCACCACACTGGAGCTACCAATGACCGCACCCATGATTTTGCAGCCCCCACAATCCGCCGATGCCAGCGTGATCTGGCTGCATGGGCTGGGGGCTGACCGCTACGATTTCCTGCCGGTCGCCGAGATGCTGCAGGAACGCCTGCCCACCACACGCTTCATCCTGCCGCAAGCGCCCACCCGCCCGGTGACCATCAACGGCGGCTGGAGCATGCCGAGCTGGTACGACATCCTCGCCATGAGTCCGGCACGGGCCATCGACCAGGCACAACTGGAGGAGTCCGCCGACCAGGTTATCGCCCTGATCGAAGCAGAGCTAGAGAGCGCCATCGCCCCTGAACGCATCGTCCTGGCGGGCTTCTCCCAGGGTGGTGCGGTGGTGCTGCACACTGCCTTTGTGCGCTATCTGCAACCCCTCGGTGGGGTACTGGCGCTCTCGACCTACGCGCCGACCTTCAGCGACGACATGCATCTGGCGGATACAAAAAGACAACTGCCGGTGCTTTGTTTGCATGGCAAATTCGACGACGTGGTGACACCCGACATGGGGCGTGCCGCGTATGACCGCCTGCACGCCTGTGGGGTGCCGGTGCAATGGCGCGACTATCCGATGGCGCACGAGGTGCTGCCGGAAGAGATTCGCGATATCGCCCAATGGTTGGGCCAACTACTGGCCGACTGACCGAACCGAAGAGATGCACGATAAATGAGCACAGCGCCCCTCATTCGTACACTGCAGGATATCGAGCAGATCGAGAGCACCCCGCTGAGTGATCGCGACCTGCCCAGCAGCACCTTCGAGCTGATTCGCCGCACGGCGCAGGCCAGCCCCGATGCACCGGCGCTGTCGTTCATTCTCCAGGGTACGGGGGAGGAAACTCCGCTGCGCCTGAACTATGCCGAGTTGCTCGGCAAGATCACCCAGACCGCTAACGCATTCCACCGCCTGGGCCTGCGTCCGGGCAAGGCGGTATCGTTCCTGCTGCCCAACCTGCCCCAGACCCACTACACCATCTGGGGTGGCGAGGCGGCCGGCATCGTCAACGCGATCAATCCACTGCTCGATCCCGAGCACATCGCCGAGCTGATCCACGCATCCGACTCCGAGCTGCTGGTGACCCTGGCGCCCTTCCCCGGTACCGAGCTGTGGGACAAGGTCGACTCCCTGCGCGATCAGTTGCCGGAGCTCAAAGCAATTCTCTGTGTGGACATGGCCAACCTGCTGCCAGAACCGCAACGCAGCGCGCTCAAGGCACAGCGCGGCCCCTTGCCTGACGGCGTGCTGGATTTCGATGAAACCATCGCCGCCTGCCCCGCCGACCACCTGGAAAGCGGCCGTGTGATCGCCGCCGACGACATCGCCAGCTACTTCCATACAGGCGGCACCACCGGCACGCCGAAACTGGCGCCGCACAGCCACGGCAATGAAGTGGCGATGGCCTACAGCATGAATCTGGTCACCCGCTTCTGCCAGGGTGACGTGACGCTCTGCGGCCTGCCGCTGTTCCACGTCAACGGCGTGATCGTTACCGGGCTTACGGCCTTCATCGGCGGCGCCGAGGTGCTGCTGGCCACCCCGCAGGGTTATCGCAACACCACACTGATCGGTAACTTCTGGAAGGTGATCGCGCGCCACAAGGTCAGCTTCTTCAGTGGCGTGCCGACCATCTATGCCGGCCTGCTGCAGATTCCCAGCGAGGGCCATGACCTGTCCTCGCTGAAATACGCCCTGTGCGGCGCCGCGCCGATGCCGGTGGAACTGATCCGCCAGTTCGAGGCCAAGACCGGCCTGACCCTGATCGAAGGTTACGGCCTGACCGAGGGCACCTGCGGCAGCTGCGCCAATCCACCGGCAGGCGAACGCCGCCCCGGCTCCATCGGCCTGCCAATGCCCTATTGCGACGTGAGCATCAAGGTGCTCGACGAGCAGGGGCAGTATCTGCGTCAGGCCGCGCCCAACGAGATCGGCAACCTGTGCATCCGTGGCGCCACGGTGTTCAAGGGCTACCTGCAAGCGAGCAAGAACGCCGGCATCTGGGTCGATGGCGACTGGTTCAACACCGGCGACCTGGGTCGCGTCGATGCTGACGGCTATATCTGGCTGACCGGACGCAGCAAGGATCTGATCATCCGTGGCGGGCACAACATCGACCCGCAAATGATCGAAGAAGCCCTGCACAAGCACCCCGCCGTGGCCATGGCCGCCGCCGTGGGCAAACCGGATGAAAAGGCCGGTGAACTGCCGGTGGTCTACGTGCAACTCAAGCCGGGCAGCCAGGTCAGCGAAGCGGAACTGCTGGAGCACGCCGCCGCGCACATTCCCGAGCGCGCCGCAGTGCCCAAGGACGCCTGGATCATCGATGCCATTCCGCTCACCGCGGTGGGCAAGACCTTCAAACCAGCGCTGCGCTTCGATGCCATCGCCCGTGTTTACCAGGCCGCCATCGGTGAGTTACACCCGGCTGTGCGGGTCGATGTGCTGAGCGACGACAAGGCAGGTCAACTGGCCCACATCCACCTGCCGAATCAGGATCAGGCATTGGCGGCAGCCATCGGCGAGCGCCTGGCCGGCTACGCGGTAGGCCATCGCATCCACTTCGCAGCGTGATCCAGAGCGCACCGAGACGCGCGCCAGTTAACAACTTCGCACTTTAGTGCAACCACTGGTCGGCCGAGCTTCAGGCAAGCATTGCCACGCCTGAAGCCCGGGAATAATGTCGAACGCTATTCTTCGTAGATTCAACAAGGAGCGTTGGTGGTGCCTCCGGCCTTTATCGCCCGGTCAGGCCCGACGAGATTGCAATGAAACCGGCGCACTGGCAGGCAGACCTGCAGCAAGTTCAACAGTTGCGACTATTTCATAATGTCGCCACCAGCAGCCTGGATCAGTTGCTGCGGGAGTTTCGCGCCTGCGAGCTGGAAGCCGGTGAAGTACTGCTCTCCCCCTTCAATCGCAACCAGCATCTCTACCTGCTGATCGAGGGCCAGCTACGCGTCTACCTCGGGTCACTGGAAAACCAGGCCGTCAGCACCCTCGAAGTCGGCGACTGCGCCGGTGAAATCAGCTTCATCGACAACGAACACCCCTCCGCCTACGTGGTCGCCGAACGCCCCTCCATCGTCCTGCGCCTGCATCGCGAGTCTCTGGTGGCGCTGTTTCAGCAATCCCCGCAGATGATGCAGAACCTGCTGGAACTGCTCTGCGACCGCGTGCGCAAGGGCAACCGGCAGATTCTCGACAGCGAGCAGAACGCCAACGTCGACACCCTCACCGGTTGTTTCAACAGGCGCTGGCTGGAGCACGTGTTCGAGCGCGAGAGCACCCGCTGCGCCTTCAACGATGAACCCATGGCGCTGCTGATGCTGGATGTCGATCACTTCAAGGCCTACAACGATCAGCACGGTCATCTGGCCGGCGATTACGCCTTGTGTCTGGTGGCGCATACCCTGAGCAGCCAGCTGAGGCCCAAGGACAGCCTGATACGTTTCGGCGGCGAGGAGTTCGTCATTCTCCTGCCGGAAATCGCCGATGAGGCTGCACGCGGTATCGGTGAGCGCCTGCGTATCAGCCTGGAGCAGATCGCCTCCTTCTACTCACCGGTTGGCGTTCTGCCCGGCGTCACCATCTCCATCGGCCTGGCGCAGATGCAGCACCAGGACAGCCTGCAAAGCCTTATCGCGCGTGCCGATGCGGCGCTGTATCAGGCCAAGCAACAAGGGCGTAACTGCCTCTGCGGTTGAGCCACCAGCACCGCCCCCTGCTAGAGTGCCGGCATAACAACACGCCTGGATGGCTCCTCATGCGCAAACTGCTGATCGCCCTGCTTCTGCTGGTTCCCCTCTCCGCTCTCGCCATGCTGGGCCTGCCTCAGGTCATCGACGCACAGATGAACAGCGTCGCCAGCCCGCCTCCCTATCCGGCCAGCGCCAGCGCACAGAAGCTGCACCAGGGGTTGTTCGTCGCCGACCTGCACGACGATGCCCTGCTCTGGGAGCGCGACCTGCTCAAACGCTACGACTACGGTCACTCCGATCTACCGCGCATGCTCGAAGGCCGCCTCGGCCTGCAGGTGTTCTCCACCGTAACCAAGACCCCGCGCGGGCTGAACATGGAGAGCAACGCCGCCGATAGCGACAACATCACCCTGCTGGCCATGGCCCAGCGCTGGCCGCGGGAAACCTGGAGCAGCCTGCTGCAGCGCGCGCTGTACCAGGCGCAGAAGCTGCAGGACGCGGCCGACGCCAGCGAAGGTCGCCTGGTGCTGATCCGCAGCCGCGCGGACCTGGCCCGTTTCATCGAGGCCTGGGACAAAGACCCGCAGCGCGTGGCAGGCCTGCTCGCCACCGAGGGCCTGCAGCCTATCGAGAACCAGCTGGAGAACATCGATGCACTCTACGCGGCGGGCTTTCGTATCGCCGGCCTGACTCACTTCTTCGATAACGAAGTGGGCGGTTCGGCTCACGGCATGGGAAAAGGCGGCCTGACCCCGCTGGGGCGCCAGGTGATCGCGCGCCTGGAAGAAAAATCCATGCTGGTGGACCTGGCCCACGCCTCGCGCCCATTGATCGACGATGTACTGGCGATGGCCACGCGCCCGGTTTTGGTCTCGCACACCGGGGTCGAAGGCACCTGCGCCGGCACCCGCAACCTCAGCGACAAGCATCTGCAGGCCATCGCCGCCACGGGTGGGGTGATCGGCATCGGCTACTGGAGCACTGCGGTGTGCGACACCTCGGTCGCTGCCATCGTCAAAGCCATCCGTTACACGGCAGACAAGGTCGGCGTCGAGCACGTCGCCCTGGGCTCGGACTTCAACGGCACCGTGCATACGCCGTTCGACGTCACCGGCCTGGCGCAAATTACCGAGGGCCTGCAAACCGCCGGTTTCGATAATGACGCCATTGCCGCAATCATGGGCGGCAATGTACAGCGCCTGCTGCTGACCAGCCTGCCGGAGAAATGAGGCGCCGGGCGCACGGTCCTCTTGACAGACGCGAGCGAAGCACTTCGCCCCGTCCGCGTCTTGCATTACACTGGCGGGCGTTCACTCCTTAACCAGTCGATGAGAAGCCCGTGCTCAAAGCACTCAAGAAAATGTTCGGCAAAGCCGAAGACGAGCAGCCACAACCAGCGCCGTCACCCGTAACAGCGCCCGCCCAGAGCGGTGACGCAGAGCAGAAGCGTCCCCGCAAGAACAAGCCCGCCCGCACTGCCAGCGAGAGCGCAGGCGATAGCCCGGCGCAGCAACAGCCCCGCCCGCCCAAGGCCGACAAACCGCGCCGCGAGCGCCCAGCCAAGCCAGTAGATACCTGGAAGCTGGAAGATTTCGTGGTCGAGCCTGCCGAAGGCAAAACCCGTTTTCATGACTTCAAGCTCGCTCCCGAGCTGATGCACGCCATTCATGATCTGGGTTTTCCCTACTGCACGCCGATTCAGGCTGAGGTACTGGGTTACACCCTCAAGGGCCAGGACGCCATCGGCCGCGCCCAGACCGGCACCGGCAAGACTGCGGCCTTCCTCATCTCGATCATCACCCAGCTGCTGCAGACCCCGCCGCCGAAAGAGCGCTACATGGGCGAGCCACGCGCGCTGATCATCGCGCCGACCCGCGAACTGGTGGTACAGATCGCCAAGGACGCTGCCGAACTGACCAAGTACACCGGCCTGAATGTCATGCAGTTCGTCGGCGGCATGGACTTCGACAAGCAGCTCAAGCAACTGGAATCGCGCTTCTGCGACATCCTCGTGGCCACCCCGGGCCGCCTGCTGGACTTCAACCAGCGCGGCGAAGTGCACCTGGACATGGTCGAGGTGATGGTACTGGACGAAGCCGACCGCATGCTCGACATGGGCTTCATCCCGCAGGTGCGCCAGATCATCCGCCAGACGCCGATGAAGGGCGACCGCCAGACCCTGCTGTTCTCCGCCACCTTCACCGACGACGTGATGAACCTGGCCAAGCAGTGGACGGTCAACCCGGCCATCGTCGAGATCGAGCCGGAGAACGTTGCCAGCGATACCGTCGAGCAGCACGTTTACGCCGTGGCCTCGGCGGACAAATACAAGCTGCTGTACAACCTGATCAGCCAGAACGACTGGACGCGGGTGATGGTATTCGCCAACCGCAAGGACGAAGTACGGCGCATCGAAGAGCGCCTGACCCGCGACGGCATCAGCGCCGTACAGATGTCCGGCGACATTCCCCAGCACAAGCGTATCCGCGCCCTGGAAGGCTTCCGCGAAGGCAAGATCCGCGTCATGGTAGCCACCGACGTCGCCGGTCGCGGCATCCACGTCGATGCCATCAGCCACGTGATCAACTTCACCCTGCCGGAAGACCCGGACGACTACGTGCACCGCATCGGTCGTACCGGCCGCGCCGGCACCAGCGGCACCTCGATCAGCTTCGCCGGCGAAGACGATGCCTTCGCCCTGCCGCCGATCGAAGCGCTGATCGGCCGCAAGATCCAGTGCGAAATGCCGCCGGACGAACTGCTCAAGCCGGTACCGCGCAAACACTGAGCAGGTAGCTGGAAAACAAAAGGCGAAGCCGTGCGGCTTCGCCTTTTTCGTTTGTAGGTGCTGCTCAGGGATTCACCATATGCGGCTGCCCCTCCAGCCGAGGCGCCCAGTCCTCGACCTCCGCCTTCTCCAGGCGTCGCTCCAGGGTTCTTCGCCAGGACGGCACCAGCGGCAGGGCCAGGCATTCACGCAACAGCTCGGGCTCCACACGCCTGTCGAACAACACCGCCGAAAGACGCCTGAGCGGCCAATCGACATGAGTGCGCTCCACCACCTGCAACCGGTCTCCCACGCGAACTACGCCTTCCTGCAGAACCCGGTAATACCAACCCGTACGACCGGACTGCTGCACCCGTAACGCCAGATCAGCAACGCCGAAGCGATCGCTCAGTTTCCAGCACGGCATGCGCCCCTGGGAAACCTGCAGCAGGGCTGACCCCGCACGTATGAGGTCGCCCAGGCAGACATCGTCCTCGGTCCAGCCCGTGGTGCTGAAGTTTTCGCCGAAAGCACCGGGTTGCGTCAGCAGTGGATGCTCGCCCAACTCGGCCAGCCAGGCGGCGTAGTGTTCGCGCGGGTAGTGATGAATAGCCTTTTCCACGCCGCCATGCACCCGCAGGTCGCCCTGCTCGTCTCCAACCAGCCCCAGCGTGGTCACCGCCAGTGCTTCCTGGCGTGGCGCCTTGGCAATGCCGCTGCGCGAGCCAGGCCGGGTGAAAGGCTGGGCACGGCCCGTCAGCAGTGCATCGAGTTGCAGGCTGTTCATGCGGCCTCCGGGGGCTGATGTTCACGGCAGATCAATTTGGCATCGCCTGGCTGCAGCGGCTCCTGGGTCAGGCCGCAGAACGGCTGGCCATCGACCTGTTGATGAAAACGGCAGCTACCACAGAGTCCGAAGCCAGGCACATCGGTGTCGCGCTGAATTTCCCGCAGAAGATCGGTCAGCAGGGTTTTCAACTGCCCAGCCTGAGCACCCAGGCGCGCTTCGCCAGCAGCAAGAAAGTCCGGCGGCAGCAGCGTCTGCAGCAACGCCCAGGCCGGCTCGGTGAGCGCCAGGTGCACGCTGCGCTTATCGCGCGCGTCCTGCGTCTTGATGATCAGCCCCTTGCCTTCCAGCGCCTTGAGCGACTGCGACACCGTGCCCTTGGTCAGGCCGAGGTAATCGGTCACCCCCAGCGGTGTATTCGAATAGTGATTGCAGCGCGCCAGGTACATCAGCGCACTGAGTTGGATGGGCTGCAACTCGGCCAGCAGCGGGTGCTGGCGAAACCAGATACGGGTCAGGCTGGAAAGTCTTTCGAGCAGATCGAAGAGAGTCGTGTCGGTCATGTATCACTCCTGTCGAAACATAGTATCGACTAAATACCATATTGACAAAGATCGATTTGAGCGTAGCCTGTGATTAAGTATCGATTCGATACCAAATTGACGAACAGGAGATTGACCATGACTCAAGCACGCTTCTATCACGCCGGTTGCCCCGTCTGCGTATCGGCCGAACAGACCCTGTTGAACCTGCTGGCTCCGGAGGTGAAGGTGGAGATCGTTCACCTCGGCGAACAGGCCACCCGCGTGGCGGAAGCCGAACAGGCCGGGGTCAAGTCGGTCCCCGCACTGGTGGTCGACGGCCAGGTGCTGCACCTGAACTTCGGCGCCTCCATCGACGACCTGAAGTAACCCAGAGCGTGCGAGACGCCCTGCGGCGTCTCGCTCCCCAGCGAGGAGAAACGATATGAAGGTGAATGTTTTCGATACCCACGTACGCACGCGCGACGGCCGCTACCTGCACTTCGATGTACTGATCGAGGGTAACGACCAGGGGCGAGCCAACCAGTTCGCCCAGGACTGGATGGCCGAACGCGGCCTGCAAGGCGACGATATCGAACAAAGCCGCTGCCAGTTCTGCCACAGCGAGCCCGCACACCCCGAAGTCGCTGCGGCCATCAGCAGCAAAGGCTATTTCATCATTCCTCTGCAAGGCTGCTAGGAGACACCCCATGAACGCGTATCGCCCCTTGAATTGCGACCTGCACGACTACCTGGAAATTGCCTGCATGCATGACTATCGCTTGCTGATCGAACGACTCGAGGGTCCGAGCGTCGAGGCCAGGGCGCTGACCACGCGCACGACAGCCAGCAAGGAAGAATTTCTGGTGGTGCAAGGCGACACCGGCCAGCAGGAGCTACGCCTGGATCGGTTGCTGGCCATCACCCCGCTCAACACCGGCGCCAGCTTCGGGCGGATCGTGCTGGCCGACAGTTACTGCGCCGTCTGAACGCCTCTCGTCTGCCTGAAATCAGGTCGCATTGCATCCGAGGATGAATCATCCATGCCCATCTTCCGCCTCACCATCCGCCATGACGATCAATTGCTCGGCCATTTTGAGTCCGATCTGCCTGCGGCACTGCAGGCCATCCGGAAAATCGCTGCCAGCCTGAGCGCATCAGGGTACAGTCTCGACCTGCTCGTGGCGCACAGCGAACGGCGCTTGCTGGAAACTGGCCCTGACGGCGTGCGCATGATCAGCCGGGAACCACTGTTCGCCCCTGCACCTCTCGAGCAGTACCTGGACAGCGCCCCCTGACGAAATCACCTTGCACACTGGATAGACGCGGCATGCAACATTGCGATTACCTGATCATCGGCGCCGGCATTGCCGGCGCGTCCACCGGCTACTTCCTCGCCAGCCACGGCAAGACGCTGCTGCTCGAGCGCGAGGCGCAGCCCGGTTATCACGCTACCGGTCGCTCGGCCGCACTCTACACCGTGGCCTACGGCACGCCGCAGGTCCGCGCGCTGACGGCCGCCAGCCGCGCCTTTTACGATGCGCCGCCAGCCGGTTTCGCCGAACATCCCTTGCTCACGCCGCGCGGCGAGCTGGTGGTGGATTTCAGTGGTGACGCTGCCGAGTTGCAGCGCCAATACGAGCAAGCCCGCGAGCATGTCGCAGAGGCTCGTCTGCTCAGCGCCGACCAGGCCTGCATGCTGGTTCCAGTGCTGCGTCGTGAGCTCGTGCATGGTGCGCTGTTCGACCCAAGCGCCGCTGATATCGATACCGCAGCGCTGCACCAGGGCTACCTGCGTGGCATCCGCCAGCAAGGTGGGGAGATTCACTGCAACCGCGAGGTGCTGACGATCACCCGCCACGCTGCCGGCTGGCAGGTGGATTGCGCCGGGCAAAGCTACCGCGCGGCCGTGCTGATCAATGCGGCCGGTGCCTGGTGCGACGAGATCACGGGCCTGGCCGGCGTGCCGGGCATCGGCCTGCAACCCAAACGTCGTGCGGCCTTCACCTTTGACGGTCCGCCGGGCGTCGACTGCCAGGCCTGGCCCGCATTGGTGAGCCTGGACGAGTCCTTCTACTTCAAACCCGATGCCGGCCTGCTGCTGGGCTCGCCAGCCAACGCCGACCCGGTGCTACCGCACGACGTACAGCCGGAAGAGTTGGATATCGCACTGGGCATCCATCAGATCGAGCAACACACCACCTTGCAGATTCGCCGCCCGGCGCATACCTGGGCCGGCCTGCGCAGCTTCGTCACCGACGGCGATCTGGTCGGCGGCTTCGATCCCCACGCGGATGACTTCTTCTGGGTGGCAGCACAAGGCGGCTACGGCATCCAGACCAGCGCCGCCATGGGCCAGGCATGCGCAGCGTTGATCCGTCGACAACCATTGCCCCTAGACTTGGCGGATTTCGGCCTGAGTGCGGAACAGCTCAGCCCGAAAAGACTGTTCTCATGAGCAACTCAGGTCCCGCGTTGAGCTGCTCGATACTGGCGCGCCGGTTGCTGCAGGGTCTGGGAATTCCAATGAGCGCGGGGCTGTTCATCGGGCTGCTGACCGGCAAACTCAGGTACGGCCAACTGACCCTGGAGTGGCCACAACTGCTTGCCACAAACAGCCACCCATTCGTCGAGGTGCTGCTTGGCTCGCTGCCCGGCCTGGTGCTATTCATCGCCTGCCTGGCACTGGGCGCGCTGCGCCATTCTGTGAATCTGCTGTGCGCCTTCGTGCTCACGAGTGCCATCTCGGCCTACTGCTGCGCGCTGTTGTTCGCCCAGGCATTCGGCAATACCTGGGCCGCTGGAGAAGTCTTTCGCGAACTGTACCTGGCGCAGCTGCCCCTGCTGGCAATGGCGCTGCTGCCTGGGCTGCTGATCGCGCTATGGCTACAACCGAGCTCGCGACCAGCGGCTTTCTAGACTCAGCCCGAATGCGACACGGCGCTGGCCGGCAGGCCAGCTACTACGGCAGCAGAATACGGGTGCGTGGGCCGAGCGATGGCCTAACAGGCCGTTGAAAAACGTAGGCGACGACTGCATGGATGCAGGAGGTAGAGCGAAGCAGGAAGCCCGAGCCGAGGCAGCCAGTGCAATACCGATGGCGGCCCCGCAAAAACAGGCGAAAAACGGTCGGAGTCGCGCTCGCCTTTACGGGCTGTAAATGAGCATTTTGATCGGACTCGCGCACGAGCCTGTTTTAACGCAGCAATGGCAACACAGGCAGTTTTTCAACAGCCTGCTAGAACAACCCGAGTTGCCCATCCACCAGGCGCTCGAAGTCGCCACCGACGAAGGGCAGGATGGCGTCGGCCACCGGCTTGAGTTGACGGCTCAGGTAGTGCTCGTAGTCGATGGGTGACTGCAGGCGCTCCAGCGGCTGCGGTCCGCCGGTGGTGATCAGGTAGCTGATCCAGCCACCGCGCTGGTACTGCAGTGGCCGGCCCAGGTGCTGATTGTACTCGTCGGCCAGGCGCGCGGCGCGCACGTGTGGCGGCACGTTACGCTGGTAGTCGTCGAGGCGCCGACGCAGGCGCTTGCGATAGACCAACAGCTCGTCCAGCTCGCCAGCCAGGGTGCGTTTGACGTAGTCACGCACGTAGTCCTCATAGGGCAGACCGGTGAACACCAGGCGATACAGCTCCTGCTGAAAGCGCTGAGCCAGTGGCGACCAATCGCTGCGCACTGTCTCCAGCCCCTTGAAAACCATGCGTTCGCTGCCATCCGCCTCACGCACCAACCCCGCGTAGCGCTTCTTGCTGCCCTCCTCGGTGCCGCGAATGGTGGGCATCAGAAAACGCCGGTAGTGGGTCTCGAACTGCAGTTCCAGGGCACTGACCAGACCATGTTGCTGCTGCAGATGTTCTCGCCACCAGGCATTGACCCGCGCCACCAGCGCGCGGCCGATCTGCGCCGCCTCGGCTTCGTCATGAGGGCGACCAAGCCAGACGAAGGTGGAGTCGGTGTCGCCATAGATCACCACATGCCCCTCCGCCTCGATCAGCTCGCGGGTGCGCTTCATGATCTGGTGCCCACGCAGGGTGATGGATGAGGCCAGGCGCGGATCGAAGAAGCGGCAACCGCTGGAGCCAAGCACGCCGTAGAAGGCGTTCATGATGATTTTCAACGCCTGCGAAAGCGGCTGGTTGTTCTCGCGCTTGGCCGCTTCGCGCCCCTGCCAGACGCGCTCGACGATGGCCGGCAGGCAGTGTCGAGTGCGTGAGAAGCGCGCGCCGCGAAAACCTTCCACCGAGTGCGCATCGTCCGGTTGCTGCAAGCCTTCGACCAGCCCCAGCGGGTCGATCAGGAAACTGCGGATAATCGAGGGATACAGACTCTTGTAGTCCAGCACCAGCACCGAGTCGTAGAGGCCGGGGCGCGAGTCCATGACGAAACCGCCAGGGCTGTTCTCACCACGGATGTCGCCGAGGTTCGGCGCGACGAAGCCGAGACGGTGCATGGGCGGCAGGTACAGATGGGTGAAAGCGGCCACCGAGCCGCCGCTGCGATCAGCCGCCAGGCCGGTTACGCTGGAGCGCTCCAGAAGGAAAGCGAGCAACTCGGTACGGGCGAAGATGCGCGTGACCAGCTCGCAGTCCTTGAGGTTGTAGCGGGCCAGGGCCGGTTTGTCCTCGGCGAACATGCGATCGATCTCGGCCATGCGCGCGTAGGGTGTATCGATCGCCTTGCCCTCACCGAGCAGCGTCTGCGCCACCGACTCCAGGCTGAACGAGGTAAAGCTCCAGGTCGCCGAGCGCAGCGCCTCGATACCGTCGATGATCAGTCGCCCGGCCGCTTCGGCGAAGTAGTGTTGGCTGCTGTTGTGCTGGCGCCAGCCCATCACGTCGCCGCCACGGCCCAGACGCAGCGGCACCTTGAATTGCTCGGCATGCTCATGCAGCACCCGCAGGTCGAACTGCACCAGGTTCCAGCCGATGACGGCGTCCGGGTCGTGCACGTCGAGCCAGTGATTCAGGCGCTCGAGCAGGGCCTTGCGGCTGTCGCAGTATTCGAGGTCGAAGTCCACCAGACTGGCGTCGCCGTTGGCCGGCCCGAGCATGTAAACCTGACGCTGGCCGCAGCCCTCCACGGCAATGGAATACAGCTCGCCGCGAGCGGTGGTCTCGATGTCCAGCGAGGCCAGACGCAGCGTCGGCCGATAGTCCTCAGCGGGTCTGAGCTGCTTGCAGAGCAGGCTGCCGTCGCTTTGCGCGATGCCGTCGAAGGCCACCGTCGCCGTGATGAAGCGCTCCATCAGGTAGCGATCCGGCGGACGTATATCGGCCTCGTAAACGTCGACGCCAACCTGACGCAGCTTCTTCTCCAACTGCAGCAACTGGCGATATTGGCGGCAGTACAGGCCCAGCACCGGGCGGCGCTTGAAGTCACGCAAGGCCAGCTCACGTAGCTCGGCGCCCTTTTCCTCGCGCAGCAGCGGCTCGACCCAGGCGCGCTGCTCGGCCGGGATGAAGGCCACCGACTCCTGGCACGGCAGGCGCACCTGGCGCGGGCCGTCATCGGTCGCCAGCCAGAAGGCCACCTCGGTGCCTTCCGGCGTGTCGCGCCAATGGCGGCTGAGCACGAAGCCTTGCTGGGGTTGCGTCATCGGGATTCGGTCACGTGTTGCACGGCGGGTCATGAGCCACTGTAGGAGCGGCTTCAGCCGCGAGAGTCGCCGCTAAAGCGCCTCCCACAAGATTTGGCGCCTCAAACTGGCAGGCCATTCTACGCGAGCGGTTACAATGGCGCCTTTTCCGGACAGCCTTCGATGAGCGACACACCTCCCTACGGCACCGGTGATGCCTCCTACCAAGCGGCTGGCGGCATCATTGGCCTGCGCCGTCTGGTCGACGATTTCTACCGGCTGATGGACGAGCGCCCCGAAGCGGCCGCCCTGCGCGCGCTGCACCCAGCCGACCTGAGCGCCTCGCGTGACAAGCTGGCCTGCTTTCTCAGCGGCTGGCTGGGCGGGCCGCGCCTGTTCGCCGAGCAGTACGGCAGCATCAGCATCCCGGCCTTTCATGCACAGTGGCCGATCGATCAGGCGCTGGCCGAAAGCTGGCTGAGCTGCATGGCTGGCGCCATCGCACTGCAGGGCTATACGCCCGCCTTCGCCGACTACCTGCTGACCCAGCTACGCGTGCCCGCCGAGCGCTCGGTACAGGCCAGCCAAAATCGTCACCGCAAGGAAAACCCGACATGAGTAACGAACTGATCATCGAAAACCTGCAACCCGGCGACGGCAAGGCCGTGGTCAAGGGTGCCCTGATCACCACCCAGTACCGTGGCTGGCTGGAGGACGGCAGCGAGTTCGACTCCTCCTATTCTCGCGGCAAGCCGTTCCAGTGCGTGATCGGCACCGGTCGGGTGATCAAGGGCTGGGATCAGGGCCTGATGGGCATGCAGGTCGGTGGCAAGCGCAAACTATTCGTGCCCGCGCACCTGGGTTACGGCGAGCGCGCCATGGGCTCCATCCCCCCGAACTCCAACCTGATCTTCGAGATCGAGCTGCTGGAAGTGCTGACCCGCGATGACTGAGACCGCCCTCGCCACCCTGCGCGAACATCTGCTGCAGGCGCTGGAAAATCACCCTGGCCCGGAAACCCGCCGCCTGTTCCATGGCCGTGGTCGCTGCTGGCCTGGGCTGGAGCAGATCACCGTCGATTGGCTGTCAGGCATCGTGCTGGTGATGCTGTTTCGCGAACCCGAAGCGAAGCAACTTGCCGCCCTGTATGACCTGCTGGGCGAGCTGACCCGCTCGCCGCAGTGGCAGTACAGCGGCGCACGCGGTCTGCTGCTGCAACATCGTCACCGCGAAGGCAGCGCAAGCGAGTGGCTGGCCGGCGAACCGCAGACGCAGTGGCAGATTACCGAGCACGACCTGCATTACCTGCTCGACCTGGGCAGCAAGCAGAACAGCGGGCTGTTCCTCGATATGCGCCTCGGACGGCAATGGGTTCGGGAAGAGGCGCGCGGCAAGCGCGTGCTCAACCTGTTCGCCTATACCTGCGGTTTCTCCGTCGCGGCCATCGCCGGCGGCGCCGAGCAGGTGGTCAATCTGGACATGGCGCGCGCCGCGCTTTCACGTGGGCGCGACAACCATCGCCTGAACGGCCACGATCTGAGTCGTGTGGAGTTTCTCGGCCACGAGCTGTTCAAGTCCTGGGGCAAAGTGCGCAGGAGCGGGCCGTACGATCTGGTGATCATCGACCCGCCGACCTTCCAGAAAGGCAGCTTCGCCCTCACCCAGGACTACCGCAAGATCCTCCGCCGCCTGCCAGAACTGCTGAATGACAACGGAACGGTGCTGGCCTGCGTCAATTCACCGGATATCGGCCCGAACTTTCTGATCGACAGCATGGCCGAGGAAGCGCCGCAATTGCGCTTCGAACGACGCCTGGACAACCCGTCGGAGTTTCCGGATATCGATCCGAACAGCGACCTGAAGGCGCTGGTGTTTCAGGTCCCGTAGGGTGCGCCATGCGCACCGCCAGCCAACGCTGACAGACCCGGTGCGCGCAGCGCACCCTACCGGATACCCAGGCGCTTGGCCAAACGGCTGAGATTGGCGCGATCCACCCCCAACTCACGCGCCGCATCGGCCCATTTGCCATGATGGCGCTCCAGGCACTGCTCGATCAGTTGACGCTGAAAGACGTCCACCGCCGTGCGCAGCTCCAGGCCTGCCGGCGGTAGATCAATAGGCGCCAGCACCACGTCGAAGGCAGCCGTCGCCTGGGGCGCCGGCAAATCCAGGTCCTGCACGTCCAGGCTAAGAATGCGCGGGCGCTCGCCGTGACGCGCCAGCGCCTTGATCGCCGCGCGGCCGACCAGATGTTCCAGCTCACGCACGTTGCCCGGCCAATCGTGACCGAGTAGCGCCTTCTGCGCCTCGGGGCTCAGCCGCAGGCTGCGCAGCCCCAGCCGCGCGCGGTTCTCTTCGAGGAAATAGCCGGCCAGCAGCAGCACATCGCGACCACGCTCGCGCAGCGGCGGCACCGGCAGCGGATAGACGCTCAGGCGGTGATACAGGTCGGCGCGAAAACGCCCGGCGCGCACCTCGGCCGCCAGGTCGCGGTTGGTGGCGGCGATCACCCGCACGTCGACCCGATGCTCGCGATCAGACCCCACCCGCTGCAACTGGCCGCTTTGCAGCACGCGTAGCAGCTTGGCCTGGATCGCCAACGGCAACTCGCCCACCTCGTCGAGAAACAGGCTGCCGCCGTCGGCCAACTCGAACTTGCCGCTGCGCTCGTTCATGGCACCGGAGAAGGCGCCGCGTACGTGGCCAAACAGCTCGCTCTCCACCAGCGCGTCGGGCAGCGCCGCACAGTTGATGCTGACCAGCGGACGCTGCGCACGTGGCGAAACGGCGTGGATCGCCTCAGCCACCAACTCCTTGCCGACCCCGGTCTCGCCGGTGATCAGCACGGTCAGCGGGCTGTCACCGACCAGGCGAATCTCGTCCTGCAGCTTGCGCAGCGCCGCACTCTGCCCCACCAGCTCGCGCGGTTGCTGGCGGGCCTGCTTGTACAGTTCGGTGAGCTGACGCTCGGCTTCCACCCGCTGCGCCAGGCCGCTGATGCGCTCGCTGACTTTCACCGTGGCCGCTGCCAGGCTGGCGAAAGCTTCCAGGTTGTCCAGCTCGAAGCGGCCGAAGCTGGCCGGGTCAAGCGAGTCCAGCGTCAACAGCCCCCAGAGCTGCTCGTCCAGGTACAGCGGGCAGCCAAGGCAGTCATGCACTTCCAGGTGGCCATGCAGCCCCTCCACCAGGCCGTCGTAGGGGTCAGGCAGGCCACAGTCGGCGGCGAAACGTGTCGGCCCGGCATGCTCCAGCAACGCGGCCAGACGCGGATGCTCGCTGACCCTGAAGCGCCGCCCCAAGGTATCGGGGCTCAGCCCCTCGACCGCCAGCGGCACCAGAACTTCGCCATCGAGCCGCAGCAGCGCCACGGCATCGCAAGGAAAGAGCTGGCGCAAGGCAGCGAGCAGGCGGCGATAACGCTCGCCGTCGTCCAGCTCGCGAGACAGATCGGCGACCAGGGGAATAAGAGTTTCCAGCAGAGGATTAGCGGTCATTTCGACTACTCAAAGTCTTTATGACTCACACGCAAAGCGAGTCATAAACACAACAAAATAAGCAAGCCACTGATATTTAAGGATTATTTAATTGGCACGCTTACTGATAGGTATCTATCGCTAACGCTAGCACGCCACAACTGGCCAGACGAGCCACACCGGCGCCTTTATTTGCCTTGCGGAGATACCCCCATGCTGACCCATGCTCAACGCGACCTGATCAAAGCCACCGTGCCGCTGCTGGAAAGTGGCGGCGAAGCGCTGACCACCCACTTCTACCGGATGATGCTCAGCGAGTACCCAGAGGTACGCCCGCTGTTCAACCAGGCCCACCAGGCTAGCGGCGACCAGCCGCGTGCCCTGGCCAATGGTGTGCTGATGTACGCCCGCCATATCGACCGTCTCGAAGCCCTCGGCCCGCTGGTGCGTCAGGTGGTGAACAAACACGTGGCCCTGCAGATTCTCCCCGAGCATTACCCCATCGTTGGCGGCTGCCTGCTGCGTGCGATCCGCGAAGTGCTGGGCGCCGAGATCGCCACCGACGCGGTGATCGACGCCTGGGCCGTGGCCTACCAGCAGCTGGCCGAGATTCTCATCGGCGCCGAAGAACAGCTCTATCAGAACAACGCCACCGCACCCGGCGGCTGGCGCGGCGCACGCACCTTCCGCGTGGCACGCAAGGTGGTCGAGAGCGCCGAGATCACCTCCTTCCACCTGGTCCCCGTCGACGGCGGCGCGCTGCTCGAACATCAACCCGGCCAGTACATCGGCATGCGCCTGCTGCTGGACGGCGAAGAAGTACGCCGCAACTACTCGCTGTCGGCCCTGGCCAACGGTCGCGAATACCGCATCAGCGTCAAGCGCGAGGTCGGTGGCCGGGTCTCCAATCACCTGCACGATAAGGTTCAGGTCGGTGACGAACTGGAGCTGTTCCCGCCGGCTGGCGAGTTCACCCTGAGCGAATCGGACAAGCCACTGGCACTGATCAGTGCCGGCGTCGGCATCACCCCGGCGCTGGCCATGCTCGATGCCACGCGCCACAGCGGCCGGCCGATTCACTTCATCCACTGCGCGCGCAACGCCGATGTTCACGCCTTCCGCGACTGGGTCGACGCTCATGCCGCCGAGCATCCGCAGATTCGCCACTACGTCTGCTACAGCGAACCGCGCGAGGGTGATACGGCCGACGCCACCGGCTTTCTGAGCCGCGATCTGCTGGAGCAATGGCTGCCGGCAGAGCGCGATCTGGACGCCTACTTCCTCGGTCCAAAACCCTTCATGGCCCAGATCAAGCGCCACCTGCAGGCGCTGGGTGTTCCCGCCGAGCAAAGCCGATACGAATTCTTCGGCCCGGCTTCGGCACTGGATAGCTGATCAATCAGGAGGCAAACCATGTATCCGCTCAATCTTCCACCTGTACAGATTCTTCATCTGTCCAGCCAACTGCTCTGGGGCGGCCTGACTCTGCTGCTCGTAGGGCTGGTGGCAGCCTACGGCCTGGAGAAACAGCTGAACGTACCGACGCTGGTGTTGGCCCACAGCCTGACACTGATCGGCCCCAGCGTGCTGAAGATCGGCTACGTGCTACGCCTGATCGCGCAGCAGCGCCTGAAAGACGAGGCATGCGCTCATGCAATTGCGTGATCGCCAGCAGGCACTGGCCATTGCGCCCTTGTGGCGCCTGGGCTTTCGCCCGTTCTTCCTCGCCGGCGCCCTGTTCGCCCTGCTCGCCGTCGCCCTCTGGGCGGCGGTGCTGCACGGTCTGACGAGCCCTGCAGTACCAGGCGGCATACTGGCCTGGCATCGCCACGAAATGCCCTTCGGCTTCGGCCTGGCGATCATCGCCGGTTTCCTGCTCACCGCCGTGCAGAACTGGACGGGCCGTCCCGGCCTCAGCGGGCGCCCCCTGATCGCGCTGTTCGGGCTGTGGCTGGCGGCGCGCCTGGCCTGGTTCACACCGGTACCGCTGCACCTGCTGATCGCCCTGCAACTGGCCTTTGCCGGCCTGTTGATCGCACAGATAGCGCGCCAGTTGATTACGGCAAGGCAGCGCAACAACTATCCGATTCTGCTGGTGCTGAGCCTGCTCGCGCTGTGTCAGTCACTCACCCTGGTCGGTCTGGCGCTGGGCGACGACGACCTGCAACGCCGCGGGGCGCTGGCCGCACTGTGGCTGATCGCCGTAATGCTGAGCCTGATCGGTGGACGCGTGATCCCCTTCTTCACCCAGCGCGGCCTGGGCCGGGTCGAGGCTTTCGCCGCCCATCCCTGGCTGGATCGTTTACTGCTGGTCTGCGGCGTGCTGGTGGCGGCGCTGTTCGCCAGCGGCCACAACCTGCAGGCTAGTCCATGGCTGGCCCTGCCCTTCATCATGCTGAGCGTGCTGCATGGCCTGCGCCTGTGGCGCTGGCACCTGGCGGGCATCTGGCGGGTACCGCTGCTGTGGTCGCTGCATCTGGCCTACGCCTGGCTACTGCTCGCCACGCTCGGCATGGCGGCCTGGCATTTGGGCTGGCTGACGCAATCCAGCCTGGCCAGTCACGCGCTGGCGGTGGGTGCGATGGGCGGCCTGATCCTGGCGATGATGGCGCGAGTCAGCCTCGGCCACACCGGGCGCGCGTTGCAACCACCCAAGGCGATGGCCTGGGCGTTCGGCCTGCTCAACCTGGGCGCGCTGATCCGGGTCACGGCCGGTGGCGGCTGGCTATGGTTGGCAGCGCTGTGCTGGGGCATGGCCTTCGCCCTGTTCGCCTGGCATTACGCGCCGATGCTGTGTCGGGCGAGGGTCGACGGGCATCCGGGATGATGGGCGGAAATCTCGGTGCGCACGGCGCACCCTACAGACCGTAGCCCGGATGCAATCCGGGGCAACGATTTCCCGGATTGCATCCGGGCTACGTTTTTAAAGTAATGACATCAATCGACTAGCGTACAGGCCATTACCAGCGCGTCTTCGCGCCCACCGACTGCTGGGTAATAGTCGCGGCGGCGACCAACCTCGTTGAAACCGAAGCGCTCGTACAGACGGTAGGCGCCCTGGTTGCTGGCGCGCACTTCGAGAAAGCATTCCCGCCCACCCAGCTCGTAGGCCTCTTTCATCAGGTGTTCGAGCAGACGCAGGCCGAGGCCACGGCCCTGGCTTTCCGGCTTGACGGTGATATTGAGCAGGTGGGCTTCGTCGAGAATCAGGTTGATCACGCCATGGCCGACCTGCTGATTGCCCTCGAACATCAGCCAGCAGTTATAGGACTTGAGGCTGTCGGTAAAAATACCGCGGGTCCAGGGATGGCTGAAGGCGGCGTATTCGATCTTCAGCACGGCATCGAGATCCGCCTCGGTCATCGGGCGGAAGGAAATCGCATCGCTCATTGGGCGTAACTCGGGAACAAAGACGGGGTTCTCAGGAATGAGCGGGAGCTGACCAGCGCAGACGAACGCGTCGCATGGCCTGCCACAGTTCGCGTTTGCGCGCTGGCTCTTCCATCAACAGTTCCAGGCCTGGCAAGGCCCAGCAGGCGCCAACGCCTTCGATCTGCAGTTCGCGGTTGTAGCTGTGCTCATCGCCCTCGCCGGCAAAGCGAATGGCCGGCAGACCAACCAGCCACAGGCAGGCGCTGGGCTGTTCTTCGAGACGCGCGGCAACGAAGCTCTGCACGAATTCCAGCGCCGCTTGCGGGCCTTGATCCATATTGCCGCGCACCAGCAGCGGCCAGCGCACCGGCTCACCAAGCAGTTGCGGGCTGTCCGGCAAGCCGGCCGCACGCAGCAGGTCCTTGAGCAGGATGTAGGCCGGGTCGCGACTCTGGAACGGCTGGCCGGTGGGCAGTTCCACCAGCAGAGCGCAATCGCCGGCGCACAGCAATTGCAGGGAAAAACGTGGTGGTGGTGCGCTGACTCGCGCAGGTTTTTCCTCGACCGGCTCAGGCTCTGCCGCTGGCACTTCGGCCACCGCCTGGCGCGGCTGGGCGCCCGGACGCGGGATCTCGATCTTCGGCCGCTCGAGCGGTGCCTCGCGCACGGGTGCCGGAGTGACGGCAACGGGTTCTGGCACAGGCTCGCACGACTCCTCCTGCTGCGGCTCGAGCAGCTCCAGACGCGACGCTGCCGCGAAGGGCAGTTCGGTACGCGGTAGCCAGGTGGCCACCTGCATGGCGTCGAGGTAGGCGCGACGGCGCTGTTCGGGAATCACAGGCGCTCCAGAGAGAGGATTTTCAACAGGGGCGGATTGTCGCGTGAAATGGCCGGAGCGGGAAGCGTCGCAACGGGATTGCGACCAAACAACCTGTTTCCCCCCATAAAACAAAAGCCCCGCTGTTCGCACAGCGGGGCTTTCGGGGTTCACCTGGGCTTACTGATCCCAGGGACGGTCGCCGTGCTCGTCCTTGATACGGGTGGGCAGGCCCATCACATCCAGGAGCTTGAGGAACGGCTCGGCCGGCAGCTGCTCGACGTTGACCATGCGCTGCGCGTCCCACTCACCACGGGCCACCAGCAGGGCAGCGGCGACCGGCGGCACGCCGGCGGTGTAGGAGATGCCCTGGCTGTCGGTCTCGGCGAAGGCTTCTTCGTGGTCGGCCACGTTGTAGATGAACAGCTCGCGCGGCTGACCATCCTTGGTGCCCTTGACCAGATCACCGATGCAGGTCTTGCCGGTATAGCCCGGCGCCAGCGAGGCGGGGTCCGGCAGCACGGCCTTGACCACCTTGAGTGGCACCACTTCAAGGCCTTCGGCGGTCTTGACCGGCTGCTCGGAGAGCAGGCCGAGGTTCTTCAGCACGGTGAACACGTTGATGTAGTGGTCGCCGAAGCTCATCCAGAAGCGCACGTTCGGTACGTCGAGGTGCTTGGACAGCGAGTGCACCTCGTCATGGCCGGTCAGGTACAGATTCTGTACGCCCACCACTGGCAGATCGTCGGTGCGTTTGACCTCGAACATGGTATTGCTGGTCCACTGGCTGTTCTGCCAGCTGTAGACCGTACCGGTGAATTCGCGGAAATTGATTTCCGGGTCGAAATTGGTGGCGAAGTACTTGCCGTGCGAACCGGCGTTGACGTCGAGGATGTCGATCGACTCGATCTTGTCGAAGTACTGTTGTTGCGCCAGAGCGGCATAGGAGTTGACCACGCCCGGGTCGAAGCCGACACCGAGGATGGCGGTAACGCCTTTCTCCTGGCATTCGGCCAGGTGCTTCCACTCGTAGTTGCCGTACCACGGCGGGGTTTCACAGATCTTGCTCGGATCTTCGTGGATGGCGGTGTCCAGATAGGCGACGCCGGTGTCGATGCAGGCGCGCAGCACGGACATGTTGAGGAACGCCGAACCGACGTTGATGACGATCTGCGATTCGGTCTCGCGGATCAGTGCCTTGGTCGCTTCCACGTCCAGGGCGTTCAGCGCATAGGCCTTGATCTCGCCGGGCTGCTTGAGGCCGCCCTTTGCCTGCACGCTGTCGATGATGGCCTGGCATTTGGAGATGTTGCGCGACGCAATTGCAATGCGACCTAACTCGTCATTGTGTTGCGCGCACTTATGGGCCACCACCTTGGCAACACCTCCTGCACCAATGATCAGAACATTCTTCTTCAATTGTTTCACCTCCAGAGAACTGCGTTGTTTAAAACGTTTTGATGCGTATTTTGGCTGGTGGGCTGAAGCCCACCCTACGGGTCATGCAAGGCGCAGGGTGGGCTGGGCGGCGATCCGCTTCAGCCCACCACCAAAGGTGTCACGACAGACTGGACAGGTAGTCGTCGAAGCCAAACTGGCGCGCCACCTCGACACTACCGTCGAGTTGTTTCACCACGATGGACGGCATTTTCAGACCGTTGAACCAGTTCTTCTTGACCATGGTGTAACCCGCCGCGTCGACGAACGACAGGCGATCGCCGATCTGCAGCGGCTTGTCGAACTGGTACTCGCCGAAGATATCGCCGGCCAGGCAGGATTTACCGCACACCATATAGGTGTGCTCGCCATCATTCGGCGCCATCTTGGCGTTGAGGCGGTAGATCAGCAGGTCGAGCATGTGCGCTTCGATGGAGCTGTCGACCACCGCCAGGTTCTTGCCGTTGTACAGGGTGTCGAGCACGGTCACTTCCAGCGAGGCGCAGAGGGTGATCGCCGCCTCGCCCGGCTCCAGATAGACCTGTACACCGTATTTTTCCGAGAAGGCTTTCAGGCGCGCGCAGAAGGCATCGATCGGATAGCCCTCGCCAGTGAAGTGGATGCCGCCGCCGAGGCTGACCCACTCGACCTGGGCGATCAGGTGGCCGAAGCGCTCCTCGATGGTGCTCAACATCTTGTCGAACAGCTCGAAGCTGCCGTTCTCGCAGTTGTTGTGGAACATGAAGCCGGAAATCTGCCCCATGACCTTTTCGATTTTTTCCGGGTCCCACTCGCCGAGGCGGCTGAATGGACGCGCCGGGTCGGCCAGCAGGTAGTCGGAGCTGCTCACCTGCGGGTTGACGCGCAGGCCGCGGATGGTGCCCTCGGTACGCTCGGCGAAGCGCTCGAGCTGACCGATGGAGTTGAAGATGATCTTGTCGCAGTTGGCGACCATCTCTTCGATCTCGTCGTCGGCCCAGGCCACGCTGTAGGCGTGGGTTTCACCAGCGAACTTCTGGCGGCCCAGTTTCAGCTCGTAGAGGGAGCTTGAGGTGGTGCCGTCCATGTACTGCTGCATCAGGTCGAAAACCGACCAGGTGGCGAAGCATTTCAGCGCCAGCAGCGCCTTGGCACCGGAGTTCTCACGCACATAGGCGATCTTCTCCAGGTTGACCAGAAGCTTCTGTTTGTCGATGAGGTAGTACGGCGTCTGGATCATGTCGTCGCCCCAGCAAGGTCAATCAATGGAGGTCTTTCGGGCACCTCTAAAAACTACCTGCGTTGCCATCGCTGCGTTAAAAACAGGCTCAAAATGCTCATTTACTACTCGTAAACTCCGCTTTTTCGCCTGTTTTTGCCTTGCGCTGACGGCCTCGCCTACGTTTTTAGAGATGCCCTTTCAGCCCCCGGAAAAAAGTGGACGCGAATTGTGCCGATAACCAGCGAATATCGAAAGGGCATTGGGGATTTTTTGTACAACCGGTGATGACCGGCCCCAGCTTGGCTGAGCGAAGACGCTAAGCCCTGGCGGTTACAGCGGTATGACCGGGCAAGGCTTATCCATCACCTGCGCCACCCAGGGCGGGCAAGGCTGGCGCGAGTCAGATTACCGCACCATGCGACGCGCTCAGTGCTGGCGGAACAGGGTCAGCAGGTGCTCGGCGATGGCGCCGCGGATGGTGTCGATGCTCAAGCGCGAGCAGTGAGCGAGCTTGGCGGGATTGATACGGTGCAGGTGCAGCGATGGCATCCGCGCCTCGTACTCACGCAGATCGCCCTTCACCAGCACAGGCAGAAAATGCTCGCCGCGCGCCCGGTAGCGCTCGATCAGCAGACGCAAGCCGGCCTGGAACGGCACCTCGCGCGAGGCAATCAGGCGCGACTCACCTGGCACCTTCATATACAGGCCGTCGAACCCCACCGCTTCACCGGGCAGGATGTGCACGCCGGTGGGCTCCACCGCATCGGCGGGAATATCTTGAAAGGTGTCATGCCAGGCCATCTCGTCCGGCAGGATGGTGATACCACCCTCCTCATCCTGCGGCACCACGAAGCTGTAGTTGCTGTAGAGCTTCTCGACATAGCTGGAGTAAATGCACAGGCGGTTTTCGAAACGACGCAGAAAAGCGATGGCCTGAGCACGGTCGGTAATGGCGTGCAGGTCCCAGTTCAGATCGCGCTGGTGCTGCAGCTCATGCCAACGGGCATCGACGTTCAGGGCAAGGGCAGACATCAGGGGCTCCAAAATCGGGTTCACTGTTGTCCGGCAGAAAGCGTGCCACCTCTCCGCCCCAGGTTTTCCCAGCTTTTCAAGCACTTGCCAACGCCCTCTCCGCACAGCCCGTCCCAATGTGCCGAATAGCGTCACCTGCCTCTGATCGATTCGGACTCAAACCCGGCATCCACCTTGCAGTACAATCGCCGCTTTTAACCTGCCTGGAACCGGCGCCTCGATGATCGATCCCAAGCGCGTATTGCGCGCCCTCGCCGAACACTGGACGTTGCTCGAACCACTCTGCGAACGCTTCGACGCGGGCACCCTGAGCCTGGTCGAGTTGCGCGGCCAGCTCGCCACGCAGCTGCCCGACGCCACGCCCAGTGACACCACTGCCCTGCTCGACACCTGGATTCGCCTGGACATCCTGGTCCCGGTGGCCAAGAGCCCCAACCGTTTCGAGCTCAACGCGCAGATCCACGACTTTCTCGCCTACCTGCGCCGCGAACACCGTCTCGGCCTGTGTCTGGAGATCGAAGCTTACCTGCGCCACCTGGAGCGACTGGCCGGCTATATCCAGGACGCCTTCGAGGTACGCGATGCCAACGATCTGGCGCGCCAGCTGCGCCTGCTCGACATGCGCGTGCGCGACGTACTGAAGAAGCTGGCCAACGACGAACAGGCGCTGGTCAGCGTGGCCGACCGGGCCAAGACCTCGGATCGGCAGATTCCCCTGCGCCAGCGCTACGCCGAGGTGCTGGCCACCTGGGACGAATACGTCGAACCGATGATCCAGCTGGTCGCCGCCGACGGCGCCTTCGAGCAAGGCGTGCGCCGCGTCGAACAGGTGCTGCTGCGTCTGCTCGGCGACCAGCAGCGTCTCGGCCAACTGGTCGACGACGACCTGCTGCTGCGCACCCATGCGCGCATCCTGGAAATGCAGACTACCGCCCAGCTGACCCTGCGCAAGGCCCGCGAGCTGCTGTTGCCACTGCGCGAGGAAGCACGCCGGCACAACGCCGTGACCCGTGGCGCGGCGCTGGCGCTGTCGGTGATCCGCAAGAAGGGCATCGACGCCGTGCCGCAGGCGGCCATGCCGCTGTTCACCCGGCCGCAGAGCAACTTCCTCGGTTCGGCCAGCCAGGTCGAGGCCTACGTCTACGCCCTCGCCCGTTTCGAAGCCAAGCCGGCGCATTTCCCCAAGGCCAGCGGCAGCCGCAAGGGCGGCGCACCCAAGGCGCCGAAAACCGCGCGGGAGATGATCGAGCGTTGCGAGCAGGCCCTGCCGCTGCCAGACCTGATGGCCTGGCTGCTGGAGCAGGAGCCGGAAGGCGCCACCGACGAGCTGCTCTACTGGTTCTCGCGCCTGTCGCGCGAGTCGCGGTTCCAGCGTGAACGCCTGGAGCGCCGCGAGTACCTGACGCGCGAGCATGAGGTCAGCCTCGCTTCCTTCGCCCTGGTAGGCCAGCCCAATGGCTGAGCTACCCGCAGGGTGCGCTGTGCGCACCGCAACCGACGACATGGTGCGCACAGCGCACCCTACGACTGCCCGTGAGCATTGCGTATGAATATCGATCTGAAAGAAATGACCCAGCTCGCGGCTGCTTTCCGCGATCTGTTCAAGGGCTACCACATCTCGCGCAGCGAGCCGGAATGCTACGCCCAGCTGTCCAGCATGCAGGACCAGTACCGCGCGCTGTTCCGCGCCCTCGGCTTCGAGCTGGTGTGCGACCCGCGCGGCTTCTACTACTTCGTCCCCGAGCAGGTCGCGCCGCAGGTGAACAAGACCGCCCAGCGTCTGGCGCTGTTCACCTTCATCTTGGTCGAGCACCTGGCCGACCAGGGCCGCGACCCGCTCTCCGTGCTCGACGGCGGCAGCATTGGCCGTGACGAGCTGCCGGCGCTGCTGGAGAAATACCGCGACCTGTTCCTGCAGGCCGAAGTGACCACCTTCGAGGAGCTGGAAGACAAGATCATCCGCCGCCTCATCCAGCTCGGCTTCGCCGAGGACAGCAACGGCGTGTACCGTTTCCTGCCGCCGATGCACCGTTTTCTCGACGTCTGCCTGTCGGTGCAGCACGACCGCGACCTGGCCGCCAGCCTGCACAGCAGCGATCTGCCGCTGCCGGCGCCAGTGCTGCTGGACGACGATGGCGACGCCGAGGTGGTTGATGCCATCGACGCAGAAGAATCCGAGGAAGACGCCCTGGCCCGCGCCATGGCCGAAGAACGCGCCGCACAGGAGATGGACGCATGAGCCAGGAACGCTACGGCATCCGCCGCTTCGCCCTGCTGAACACCGCCGGCTACAGCCTCGGCCTGTTCCCGCTGGAAAACCCGCTGTCGGTCTACGGCGCCAACAACCTGGGCAAATCCGCCTCGATCAACGCCCTGCAGTTCCCGATCCTGGCGCGCATGTCGGACATGAGCTTCGGCAAGTACAGCCTGGAAGCCTCGCGCAAGTTCTACTTCGCATCGGACACCAGCTATATCCTCGTCGAAGTCGCCCTGCCCCATGGCCCGCATGTAATCGGCGTGGCCGGGCGCGGCCCGGGTGGCGGCTTCGGCCACCAGTTCTTCGCCTACGCCGGTGAACTGGATCTGGAGCACTACCAGCAAAACGGCACCTGCCTGCGTCAGCGCGAACTGTTCAAGAACCTCGGCCAAGCCGGCATCACCGCCTACGAGCTGAAGCCCGACGAACTGCGTCGCCTGCTGGTCGGCGGGCACACCAGCATCCCGCTGGATCTGACCCTGATCCCGCTGCGCTCGACCAGCGAGCAGAGCCTGAAGACCTTCCGCGCGCTGTTTATCAACCTGCTGCACATGCGCGAGATCACCGCGGCCAAGCTCAAGCAGCTGTTCCTCGATGCCTTCGAGCACAGCCTGCGCTCGGGCAGCGTCGACTACATCGCCGCCACCGAAGAAGCCTTCCGCGACGTACGCCGCATGGAACAGGACTACCAGGCCCTGGTCACCGCCGGCCCGCTGATCGAGGCACTGGCCTCGGGCGTCACTCAGCGCGAGACGCTGCGCGGCAAGCTGCACCGTCTCTCGCCACTGCTCGACAACCTACTGGGCACCTGGCACGACTACGCTGACGCGCGCAAGGAAGAGCTGGTGATCCAGGCCGAGCACTATCGTAACGAGCAGGACGGCCTGCAGAACGAGCAGCGCGGCGGCACCAGTGAGCTGATGCGCCTGGAACGCGAGATCAGCGAGATCCAGCGCTGGCTGGGCGAGCTCTCCGTACTGAAGAACCGCTTCGCCCTGGTGGAGAACGCCAAGGTGCTGGAAGAGCACCTGCTCGCTGCCAAGGACGCTCACGACGAACTGGCCGGCGCCCTGGCGCAGTCGCGCCAGTTCTCCAGCGAAGACCTCGACGAGCGCCTGCGTGACCTGGAAAAACGCCTGAAGTCGGTCAAGCAGCAACTCGACCACGCCGACAACAACAGCTACTCGCGCCTGCGCGAGGAATTCAGCCAGGCCGATGTCGACCGCCTGATGCGCCTGTTCAACGGCCAGCTGTTCAGCCTGCCGCTGGGCGAGAAAGGCATTCAGGCCGAGGGCGACGACTGGGTCAAGGCGGTCGAAGCGGTACTGGATCGCTTCAAGGGCGACACCTTCGCCGTGCCAGGCCTGTCCATCGACCTCAGCCATATCGAACCACCGGCATTGCAGGCGCTGGCCGACCGCGCAGCCCTGCGCGACCAGAAGGATCGCCTGGAGCGCGAGCTCAAGCAGCTCAAGACCCAGCAGTCGGTAGCCGCCGACCGCGCCGCCAGCAAGGCCCAGGCCGAGACGCTGTACCAGGCCGTGCTGGACGCGCAGAAAGCGCTGGAAGACTTCCGCAAGAGCCAGACCCTGACCGCCGAGGAACCGCAGAAGCTGGAGCGCCTGGCCGAGCTGGAAGGCGCCCAGGACGAACTCAAGCGCGCCAGCGATGCCTTCGCCGAGCGCGTGCAGCAGCTCTCCGCCAAGCTACAACTGGTCGGCCGTCAACTGGCGGATCTGGAAGCCAAGGAACGCACCCTGGAAGACGCCCTGCGTCGCCGCCAGCTGCTGCCCGCCGATCTGCCCTTCGGCACGCCGTTCATGGAGCCCGTCGACGACAGCCTGGACAACCTGCTGCCGCTGCTCAATGACTACCAGGACACCTGGCAGGCACTGCAGCGCATCGACGGTCAGATCGAAGCCCTCTATGCCCAGGTGCGCCTCAAGGGCGTGGCCAAGTTCGACAGCGAAGACGATGTCGAGCGCCGCCTGCAACTCCTGGTCAACGCCTACGCCCACCGTCAGGACGAAGCCCTCACCCTGGCCAAGGCGCGTCGTGCGGCGGTCACCGACATCGCACGTACCCTGCGCAATATCCGCAGCGACTACGACAACCTCGAGCACCAGCTGGCGCTGTTCAACCGCGAGATCAACAAGCGCCAGGTGTCCAACCTGCAGAGCTTCCGCATCGTGCTGGCGCCGAACAAGGAAGCCCTGCGCCATATCGACCAGATCATCCACAGCGCCGGCCAGTACGAGGAAGGCGAGACCCTGTCGGTGTTCGACCTGTCGCAATCGGCCGATCAGGACGCGAAGAACGAGGAGGCCAAGGACTACCTGTCGCGTCTGGTCGCCGCCAACGGCAACCAGCTGGGCCTGAAGGACCTGTTCGAACTGGCCTTCGAGATCACCAAGGTGCACGGCCAGCCGATCATCCATACCGACATCGATGGCGCTGCCTCCAACGGCACCACCATGACCATCAAGGCGCTGACCAACATGTACCTGCTGCTGCACCTGATGGACCGCGAGCAGGCCGGGCGCGTGCGCCTGCCCTACTACCTCGACGAGGCGGCCGACATCGACGAACGCAACCAGCAGGCGTTGATCGAGACCAGTCTGCAGCTCGGCTTCGTGCCGATCCTGGCCTCGGTCAAGCCGCAGGTCTCGGCCCACGTGGCCATCGACCTGGAAGGCGGCAGCGGCCCCAACGGCATCTATATCGACGAAGCGGACTGGAAGTTCATCAAGCCGCGCGAAAGTGCCAAGGTCGCGGTGCCGAAGCAGCAGGAGACCGCTGAACCGGCCTGACACCATCGCGGCTGAAGCCGCTCCTACGGTCAATCTTGTGTAGGAGCGGCTGGGCGGCACTCCGCTTCAGCCGCGAGCTTTTATGAACCTAAAATGAAAGGGCCGCTCAATGCGGCCCCTTTGATTTCTACGGCTTGCTCACTGCTCCAGCACGATCTTCGGCGCCCACTGCATCCAGACATCCTGTGGCTCGTCGAACAGTGCAAACGTCTGCCCCGGCTGCGCCGGCCCACCCATCTCGGGATTGTTCGGCGTAGCAAAGGCGATGCCGCCCTCGAGCAGCGCCTCCAGCGATTCGGTCCGCACTTTCACGCCCTTGAACAGCCCGGCATCCACACCGATGCCACTGGCGTTCCAGAAGCGGCTACCCGAACGTACCAGCGGCGCATAACGTGGTTCGATCAGTACATGAATCAGCACACGATCCGAAGTCGGTCCCAGTTCGAAATCCACCACCTTGCCCACTGGCACCTCGCGGTAGCTGACGATCACGCCTGGCTTGATCGAACCACGCCGCGGCGCACTCAGCACCAGGCGCAAGCCCTCCTCACGCACGGCCTGATTCGGCGAACTGGCCAACGCGGTGAATTCGGTTCGGCGCGCGCCCTTCTGCGCCGCGGGCTGCACTTCCAGATACTGGCCACTGACCAAGGTGCCGAGATTCGCGGCACGGATCAGGCTCAGTTCCGGCTTCACCACCCAGAAGCGTGTCCCCTCACGGGCGATCTGCTCGGCTGCCTGAGTGATACGCACGTTGAGGATCACCGCTTGCAGGTCATCGGTCAGGCTGAGGTTCTCGACCTTGCCAACCTCCAGCCCCTTGTAGCGCACCAGCGTGCCCGGTTGCAGGCCATCACCATCGGCCAGCCGAATGGTGATCTGCTGACCCAGTTGCAAGGCACTGTCGCGGTCAGCGTGTAAAGCGAAGCGCTGCACCTGGCGATCCGATCTAGCGGCTTGCAGATCAAGCGTGTCGAAAGCGATGCCGCCCGCCAACAGCGTCTGCAGCGACTCACTCTTGATCTCGACACCGGACAACCCGCCCTTGAGAGTGATACCACTGGAATTCCAGAAACGCGTGGAGGTATTGACCAGGTGTACGTAGTCCGGCTCGATATGCACACCCAGCACGACCTGGTTGTTGTCGCGTCCCAGTTGGTAACTCTGCACCGAGCCCACCTTGATCTGTCGGTAGAGCACGGGGCTGCCTACTTCGATGGAGCCCAACTGATCGGTGAACAGCACCAGATGCAGGCCTGGCGCGCCAAGATCCAGGGGCGGCGCCTTGCTCCGCGCGACGAAGTTGCGTGCCGGTGGATTGCCCTTCTCTCCCGGCCGCACGGCAATGTAGTTGCCCTTCACCAACGCCTCGAGGCCGGTGATACCGGCCAGCGAAATCGAGGGTTTGACCACCCAGAAATCCGATCCCTCCACCAGGTACTCTTCGGCCAGTGGATTAATCGTCAGCTCGGCCGTGGCGCTGTTGAGGTCGCGGTCAACCTTCATCGCTTTCAGCGAGCCGACCTGAATACCCTTGTACATGACCGGCGTTCGGCCTTCCTGCAGCCCATCGAAATCCCTGAGTTTCACGACGATCTTGATACCCGCCTGAGCCTCGTCGTAGTCCTCATAGAGACGGAACGGCAGCGCTGGATCGGTGGGCGGGCTGTCCTTGCGATGCTCGGGCGTGGCGAAAGCGATACCGCCAGCCACGATGCTGGCCAATGACTCGCTACGCAGCTTGAAGCCGGAAAGGTCGGCATCGACGCTAATGCCGCTGGCGTTCCAGAAGCGCGTATGTTTGCGCACCAGATGCGCATAAGCGGGCTCGATGAACACCTTAACCTCTACGGTGCTCTGGTCGTCACCGAGGATATAACTCTTCACTCGGCCAACCTGGATCTGCCGATAGAAAACCGGACTGTCACGATTGAGCGAGCCAAGCCGCTCAGCCTTCAGCGTTATGTGCAAACCAGGCACGTCGTCGCCCATCGGCGGCTCCTGAGCCAAGGCGGTAAAGCTGCGGGTCGACTCCCCCTCACCGGGGCTGAAGGTAATATAGTTACCTGAAACCAGTGTCTCCAGACCGCTGATACCGGCCAGACTGACATTCGGTTTGACCAGCCAAAATCGAGTGCCCTCACGCAGATACTGCTCAAGCTCCTTGTTGACCTCCAACTGAGCGACAACACCGCGATTCTTTCCGCTCTGATCAAGGCTGATGGCCGTTACCTTCCCCACCGCCATGCCCTTGTATACAAGCTCGGTCTTGCCGGCCTGGATACCCTCACCGCTAGCGAATATCAGTTCCACCTGAATACCGGCTTCACTGTATGCACGCCACGCCAGCCAGCCACCAATGAGCAGTGCAATCAGGGGCAGAACCCAGATGGCTGACCAGTTCGAAGCAGGACGCGTCTTGGCCAGAGGAAGGTCAGTCATGATCGGTTTCCGTGTTATCCCAGATAAGGCGAGGGTCGAAAGTCAGTGCAGCCAGCATGGTCAGTATCACCACACTGGCAAAAGCCGCGGCGCCGGCTCCAGCCTCGATGCTGGCCAGGCTGCCAAAATTCACCACCGCCACCAGAATGGCGATGACGAAAATATCGAGCATCGACCAGCGGCCAATCCATTCGATAAAGCGGTACATGAGGACGCGCTGGTGCGCTGACATCGGCTGATGACGCTGAACCGAGTACAACAACAGGGCAATGCCCACCAGCTTGAAGGTGGGCACCAGAATACTGGCGATAAACACCACTGCGGCAATCGGCAGCATGCCAAAGTGAATAAGCTCCAGTACGCCGCCCATGATGGTCGCAGGCGAACCTTTGCCGAGACTGTTGACGGTCATGATAGGCAGCAGATTAGCTGGAATGTAGAGAATCGCCGACGTCAGCAACAATGCCCAGGTTCTGATCAGGCTATTGGGCCGCCGTGCGTGAATCTGCCCACCGCAGCGACTGCAGTATTGATGCTTGGCATCCACCTCGGCTGAGTTGAGCTGATGGCACTCGTGACAGACCAGTAAACCTGCATCAATCGCCCGCATGGATATCCTCCCCGGACAAGGCTTCCCATATCTGATGCGGTGACATGGTTACTTCCAGCCATACCTGCACCAACAGCAACGCGATAAAACAGAACAAGCCAAGGCCAAGGCTCAGGTCAGCCAAGTCCATCAATTTCACCATCGCCACCAAGATGCCCATCAGATAAACCTCGAGCATTCCCCACTCGCGCATATGGTGGTAGATCCGATAGAGCAACAGGCCGTAGCTGCGACCGAAGTCGATACGAATGCTCAGCAGCACCAGCAACTGGCAAAGCAGCTTCAGCAGCGGAACAGCCATGCTGCTCAGGAACACCACTACGGCGATACCTTGCATACCGCTGTCGTACAGACCGATCACGCCACTCCAGACCGTATCCTGCGAGGTTTGGCCAAGTAGGTTGAGCTGCATGATTGGCAGGAAGTTTGCGGGGATATAAAGCAACAGGGCCGTCAGCACCAATGCCAGACTCCGTCGCACCACATGATGGCGATGACTGAACAATTCATAACCACAGCGGGGGCACTCGGCACTCTCACCATCGCGCAGGACCGGTTTGCGCATCAACAGATCGCACTCATGACAGGCGACCAACTGCTCAATCGGCAAGGATGATAATGAAGGATCGGGCGGCGAGTCAGACATGAAAGTCCCCTGCAGAATTCGCGCATTCTACCCGAGCAGCGCCACACATTGATGCCCGTAATCCGACCTGCAAGAGCGATCTCTGCTCGCGAAGGCGTCAGCGGATCAACCGTAGGGTGCGCCGCGCGCACCGGCATGTCGGCGCCTTGAGCGGTGCGCGCAACGCACCCTACGCGATTGCAGGAACGCGTTCTGCTCGCGAAACTTTTCCGCGCCCCAAAGAAGAAACCCCAGACCGGGTTAGCGATCTGGGGTTTCGTATAGGAGCTTGACGATGATCAGGCCGGCGCTCCGGTGGCCGGCACTCCGGGACTCTCACCGCCACGCGCCATTTTTGCGCAGATAGAAGAACGCCCTGACCAGTTACCTGATCAGGGCGTTCGTATAGGAGCTTGACGATGACCTACTCTCACATGGTGAAGCACCACACTACCATCGGCGATGCGTCGTTTCACTACTGAGTTCGGGATGGGATCAGGTGGTTCCAACGCTCTATTGTCGTCAAGCAATTCGGTTGGGATGTCGTCGTGAGACGCTATCCCTTGGATACGTGATAGATGATTTGTAGTTCTTGCAAATTTTCGGCTTTCTGTCGACTTCACCATCGACACCCTCTGTCTCCGGCCTATGCCTTCGCAGATTGTTTGGGTGTTATATGGTCAAGCCTCACGGGCAATTAGTATTGGTTAGCTCAACGCCTCACAGCGCTTACACACCCAACCTATCAACGTCGTAGTCTTCGAC
>NZ_FNAE01000026.1 GCF_900101755.1 Ectopseudomonas alcaliphila
TCAGCGGCAAACACCACCTGCCGGTTATGCCCTCGCTGCACCACATGATGTGGGTAGTTCGGCAACACAATGCGCCCCATCCTTGGCATAACGACCTCCATCCATTGAGACCTTCAGCTTAGCCGATCAGGTGGAAAATAAATCTGTCCCCTTTTCGTTGACTGCGAATAAAACAACACCGGCGCGGGGCCGGTGTCTTCAACGTGGCATCATTAAACAGCCGGCGCTCCGATCACTCGTAGACCTTCGCAGCGCACAGTATTTTTGCAAAGGTGCTCCAGCTTGGATGGACTACATCACTATCCCCAGTGTTCTTTGCATACATATCCATTGATCTAATCCAAGCCGCCATTGCAAACAGAAAGCGCTCCAAATCAGCGTTTTCCCATTCATCAGGAGCAGTGGTCAGTTCCTCACCCAGCTCTTCGATAAAACTTGCCAGCTCATCTTTTGTTTGTATCGCAACCACTCGATCAAGATTCATAAGCCCTCACTTACAGACGCCACGAACGCAAATAATTGATCCATTATTCGGCGTAGTCATTTTCCAACCTTCTTTGGCAACTTCTGCTGGCGTAGCTGGCACAATCTTGATTGGGACACCGGCTTGTGAAGCGGCAAGCAAACGGCGATTGTCCAAGCTGTAAATCACCCCATCCTTCTCAAACACCCGAATAGGCGGCAAGTCGTCTGGAGATATTTTCCCAGTCTTTAGGCCATCGATTGTGGCTTGGAGCGTTTTACCATCCTTGAATGTGTTTGAAACACTATCCTGCGTAAAACGAATGTCTTTCGGGTTTGCATACCCAGTTAAGTTATCAGGCAACGAAGATGGGAGCTTACTGCCAGCAGTCCCAGTTGCTTTTGGACCACCAAGCCCCCTCTTGTTCGCATCCTGAATCGCTTTAGCGAGCGCTGTCTGATCGTGGTACTTGGCTAACTCAGTCTGGCTGGGCAATCTACCATTTTCAAGATCTGCTAGCTTCTGGGTGAGCACCTTGATATCAGCAAATTCATCTGCAAGCTTTCCCGCTCCAGAAGCCTTATCCGCAAACTTCAGCAAGTCCGCCAGTTTGGCGAGCCTTGCAGCAGGAGACATCAAGTCCCACACATCCGGTTCGATCAGCGAACCCACCATGGCAGCGCCTTCGCCAACCTTCGCAAAAGACGACGCAAACTGTTCACGGTCATTCAGCAGCTGCTTAAGCTCAGCATCGAGCTGAGCATCCGTCGACAACTTGCTTTCCAACCGTGCCAGCTCATCCCGGAGTGCTTTTTCCGTATTCTGGGTAACCACCGGTGTCGCCGGACAGCGACTGGTCCTTGAAGCCACGCACCGAGCTGAGGCCACCGATGCTGATGCGCTGCGGGCTGAACAACACGT
>NZ_FNAE01000005.1 GCF_900101755.1 Ectopseudomonas alcaliphila
AGCTGTTTTTCGAATTTGTTTCCGGAGAAACTTCTTTCTACTCAACCACTTGCGCCTTCGATCTGAACTTCTTCTCTCCAGCGGGAGGCGCATTCTACAGCGTTCAAAACCGCTGTCAACCACCTCTTTCAAACCGCTTTCGATCCATTCGACCGAAGCGTCAACAGGATCAAACCACCACCCTGTCGACCGGCGCGCATTCTACACGCCTCACTCAGCTTTGCAAACCCTTCATTCAACTTAACTTATTGATTAACAAGCAGTTTTTGAAGCGCTTCATCGCTGAAGTGGCGCGCATTCTACCGCCAGCAGAATGCGCGTCAAGCTTATTTTGCAGTTTTGTTACTCGGCCTTGAGGGTGATACGCGCAAAGGCCTTCTTGCCGGCCTGACAGACATGGGTCGAACCCAGCGTGAACAAGAAGGCGCGATCAACCACCTCGCCATCAACACGCACACCGCCCGAACCCAACAGGTCGCGAGCGACCGCAGCGTTCTTCACCAGGCCTGCCTTATTAAGGACGGATGAGATCGGCATATCTTCAGCCGAGATCAGCTCGACCTCCGGCAGATCCTCCGGCAGCTCGCCATCCTTCATGCGATTACCTGCAGAGCGGTGAGCATTGGCAGCAGCCTCTTCGCCATGGAAGCGCGCAACGAGCTCTTCAGCCAGCTTGATCTTAATGTCACGCGGATTGGCACCCTGCTCGACATCACGCTTGAATTGCTCGATTTCCTCCATGGAGCGGAAGCTGAGGAGCTCGAAGTAACGCCACATCAAGGCATCCGGCATGGATACCAGCTTGTTGTACATCACCCCCGGCGCTTCCTGGATGCCCACGTAATTGCCCAGAGACTTGGACATCTTCTTCACGCCATCGAGACCTTCCAGCAACGGCATGGTGACGATGCACTGAGACTCCTGACCATAGGCGCGCTGAAGCTCGCGCCCCATCAGCAGGTTGAACTTCTGATCGGTGCCGCCCAGCTCGACATCAGCCTTCAGCGCCACGGAGTCGTAGCCCTGAACCAGCGGGTAGAGAAACTCGTGAATGGCGATCGGCTGGTTGCTGCTGTAGCGCTTGTCGAAGTCATCACGCTCGAGCATGCGCGCTACGGTGTACTGCGACGTCAGACGAATGAAATCGGCAGGCCCCATCTGATCCATCCAGGTAGAGTTGAAAGCCACCTCGGTCCTGGCCGGGTCGAGAATCTTGAAGACCTGCTGTTTATAAGTCTCGGCATTGTCCAGAACTTGCTCGCGAGTCAGCGGCGGACGGGTAGCGCTCTTGCCGCTGGGATCGCCGATCATCCCGGTGAAGTCGCCAATCAGGAAGATGACCTGATGACCAAGCTCCTGAAACTGACGCAGCTTATTAATAAGGACGGTGTGACCGAGATGCAGATCCGGCGCAGTAGGGTCGAAACCCGCCTTGATCCGCAGCGGCTGACCACGCTTGAGTTTTTCGACCAGCTCAGCCTCAACCAGAACCTCTTCCGCACCGCGCTTGATCAGCACCAGCTGCTCTTCGACCGACTTCATAAAATGACTCACAATGACCACATTCAAAAGGGAACCAACCATACAAGAACGCTGACAAATCACAAGTTTTGCTCAGCGCAAGGCAGACCAGGCGTCGATCATCATCCGCAGGGTTGCCTCCGGGCGGTTTTGGTTATATTTTATACAGTTAGTGCATATTCATCATGCTCTTCTTTTAATCTTCACCTTTTCACTTCAAAAGCAGCCCTATGACCTCTACATCTAAAGCGCCGCCACTCTATCCAAAGACCCATATCCTTGCAGCGAGCGGCGTGGCCGCGCTGCTCAGCCTTGCCCTCCTGGTGTTTCCTTCGCGTGAAGTCGAAGCGCAGAAAACCTTTCTCGACTTGGATCTCGGTAACGATACCGAGCAGGTGCTGCAGGAAAAGGACGACCTCCGAGCGGGACTGCCAGTGCCTGGCGCCGCTTCGCCCTTCGCCAAGATCGAGCAAAGCGCGAACACCGCCGAGAACAGCGCAGAAGACGCTGACAAAGACCTCCTAGAAACAGCTGACACCACTCCTCCTTCCGACCCCAACCACCACAACATCACGGTCAGCAATGGCGATACGCTTTCTACCGTGTTCGCCAAGGTCGGTCTGAACGCCAATGATCTGCATGAAGCGCTCAATAGCAGCAAGGACGCCAAGCAGTTCAGCCGCCTCAAAGTGGGCCAGGTGCTGGAGTTCGAACTGAACGAAGACGGCAAGCTGAAGAATCTGCAGAGCAAGCTCAGCGACCTGGAAACCATTCGCCTCAGCCGCAGCGACAAGGGTTTCGATTTCCAGCGCGATCAGGTCAAGCCAGAGGTGGTGACTGCTTATAGCCGCGGCGTGATCAACAGCTCGCTATTCCTCTCTGCCAAGCGTGCCGGTCTGTCGCATAGCCTGACCATGGATCTGGCGAACGTGTTCGGCTACGACATCGACTTCGCCATGGATATTCGTGAAGGTGACGAGTTCGAGGTGATTTACGAAGAGAAGATGGTGGACGGCAAGCGTGTCGGCACCGGCAACATCCTCTCGGCACGCTTCACCAACCGCGGCAAGACCTATACCGCCGTGCGTTACACCAGCAAGCAAGGCACCACCAGCTACTACAACGCCGATGGCGAAAGCATGCGCAAGGCGTTCATCCGTACGCCGGTGGACTTCGCTCGCATCAGCTCGCGCTTCTCCACCGGCCGCAAGCACCCGATCCTGAACAAGATCCGCGCACACAAGGGCGTCGACTATGCCGCCCCCCGTGGCACGCCGATCAAAGCTGCCGGTGACGGCCGCGTGACGCTGGCAGGGCGTAACGGTGGCTACGGCAATACCGTGATCATCCAGCACGGCCAGCGCTATCGCACTCTTTACGCACACATGCAGGGTTTTGCCAAAGGTGTGCGCAACGGCGCGAACGTCAAGCAAGGCCAGATCATCGGCTATATCGGCACGACCGGTCTGTCCACCGGTCCTCACCTGCACTATGAGTTCCAAGTCAACGGCGTACACGTCGACCCTCTCAGCCAGAAGCTGCCGATGGCCGACCCCATTGCAGCGAGCGAGAAGCAGCGCTTCATGCAACTGAGCAAACCGCTGATGGCGCGCATGGACCAGGAAAAGGCCACCATGCTAGCCGCCAACCAGCAGTAAGCCGTGCCCCTCTATATTGGTGTGATGTCCGGCACCAGCCTGGATGGGCTGGACATCGCGCTGATCGATCAGGATCAGCGCCCTCACCTCCTCGCGACACTCTACCGCCCCATGCCAGAACAGCTGCGTAGCGACCTGCTGGCGCTGTGCACCTCGGGCGATGATGAGCTGGCGCGCGCGGCCATTGCCGAACAGCACTGGGTCGAACTGGCCGCCGCCGCGATCAACGAGCTCTTGCAACAACAGAACCTGACCGCGCAGCAAATTCGCGCCATCGGCAGCCATGGCCAGACCGTGCGCCATGAGCCCGCACGCGGCTTCACCATCCAGATCGGCAACCCGGCACTGCTGGCAGAGCTGACAGGCATTTGTGTGGTCGCAGACTTTCGCCGTCGCGATGTTGCCGCCGGCGGTCAAGGGGCTCCTCTGGTCCCAGCCTTCCACCATGATCTGTTCGGCAATAGCCAGCGGCAGGTCGCCGTGCTCAATGTCGGCGGCTTCAGCAACCTCAGCCTGCTGTCCCCGGGGCAACAAGTTCTGGGATTCGACAGTGGCCCCGGCAACGTTCTGCTCGATGCCTGGATACAGCACTGCCAGGGCCTCGCCTATGACCGTGACGGTGCCTGGGGAGCCAGCGGCACCGTACACCCGGAGCTATTGAAACGACTGCTGAGCGATCCCTTCTTCGCCACCCAGGGACCGAAGAGTACTGGTCGCGAGCTGTTCAACCTCGGCTGGTTGCTTGGCCATCTGCAAGCGTTGCCACAGTTGGCCGGCGAAGACGTTCAGGCCACCTTGGTAGAACTCACCGCGCGTAGTGTCGTCAGCGCCTTGCGCAGCGCACAAGCTCACACCGATGTTCTGCTGGTGTGTGGCGGAGGTGCTCACAACGCTTGCCTGATGAAGCGCTTGGGCGAGATGCTGGCTGGAACCGAGGTCAGCAGCACCGCAGCTGAAGGGGTGGACCCGGACTGGGTCGAAGCCATGGCCTTCGCCTGGCTGGCACATTGCGCACTTGAAGGCATTGCTGGCAATCGCCCGAGCGTGACCGGCGCCAAAGGCCTGCGCGTGCTCGGCGCCATCTACCCGGCCTGAAACGAAAACGCCGCGCATCGAGCGCGGCGTCTGTCATCAGGCCAATCATTCAGATCGAGAAGGACGACCCGCAACCACAGGTGGTGGTGGCATTGGGGTTCTTGATCACGAAACGCGAACCTTCCAGCCCTTCCTGATAGTCGACCTCGGAGCCAGCCAGATACTGGAAGCTCATGGCATCGACCACCAGACTCACGCCTTCACGCTCGACGATGGTGTCGTCCTCGGCCACGTCCTCATCGAAGGTGAAGCCGTACTGAAAGCCCGAGCAGCCACCGCCCGTGACGAACACGCGCAGCTTCAGGCGCGGATTGCCCTCTTCATCGACCAGGTTCTTCACCTTGCTGGCCGCGCCTTGGGTAAAGCGCAAGGGGGCAGGGGTGAAGGTTTCGACGCTCATTCTGGACTCCCGGCGCCATGCGCCATACTGCTTTGGGCGTGCATTATCCGCTTGCCCTACGAAATTGGTCAACTATTGCTCGATTTCCAGCGTTGCCGGAAGCTCGAGCGGCCGCTCACCGTCCTTGAGGTGACAGAGGCGCCCCTCGATCTGCGCCCCCATGGCCATCTCCATCAGGCCGTAGTGCAGGTTGCCGCGAACCCGGGAGCGTGAACCCAACTCAAGATGGCCGCTGGCGAACACATCGCCACTCACCTCTCCATCTATCACTATATGGGGTGCACGTATCTCACCTTCAACCAGGCCGCCTGCGCTCACGCGCACCAGTCCCTCGGTAGCCAGCAGATTACCGGTGACCCGACCATCCACTTGCACCGCGCCCTGAAAGCGCATGTCGCCTACCAGCTCGGCGCCAGCGGCAATCAGGCTGGTCTTACCGCTGAAACGCTGCAAGTCGGGTTTGGTCTTGTCTTTACTCCACATGGGTGGCTATCGCTCCTGATTTTATCCATTCGAATGTACGGCTCTGCGGTTTGTCGCCCTTGACCTCCGCCTGAACCTTGACCTGACGCGGCTCGAAGCCCTCAGGTAGTTGTAGCTCGCCGAAGCGACCCGCTTCGGGGAAGGACTGGAAGTGCTTGAAGGAGAACGCAATGCTGCTCTCGCTTACTTCGTCGGACAGCGCCGCCAGCTCCAGAGTGGCCGGCTTACCGTCCTGCTGCCCTTCGACAGTAATACGCAAATGCCCCTGCAAGGCCTCATCACTGGTACCGACTCGGCTGAGCAGCAATTTGTAGCGGAATCGCTGCGACACGTCCGTGGCTTGCAGCTCAAAGGCGCGAATGCGAATGCCTTCACGACGACTGGCAGGTGCCAGCACGCCTTTGTAGAAAGCCAAGTCCTGTTGCTGCTTGAAGATCTGCTCCTCCAGCAGCTTGATGGTGCGACGATTCTGCTCCATGGCCTGTTGAGTGACTTTGTCGCTACTGCCGACCACCGCCAGGCGCTGGCGCAACAACTCCAGTTCCTGCTCCTGTTCGGCAACGCGAGTCAGCAGTGCGTGCGAATCCTCGGGTGCCTGCCGAAGCTGCACTTGCGGCCAATACCAACCCAGGGCAAAGGCCGCTGGTACGGCGAGCACCAGCAGCACCAGCAGCCAACGGCGTCTGCGCTCACGACGCGGATCGCTGAGGCGGACCTCCCAGCCCGGTATCACGGCAGCAGGGCCGCGTGCGACAGGCCGAGACGCTCGTCGAGACCAAAGAGGATGTTCATGTTCTGCACGGCCTGACCGGAGGCACCCTTGACCAGGTTGTCGATTACCGACAGCACCACCACCAGATCGCCGCCCTGCGGACGGTGCACGGCGATACGGCAAACGTTGCCGCCACGCACGCTGCGGGTTTCCGGGTGACTGCCCGCCGGCATCACATCGACGAAGGGCTCGCCGGCGTAACGCTTCTCGAACAGCGCCTGGAGATCGACCGAGGTATCGGCCACACGCGCATACAGGGTCGCGTGAATACCGCGAATCATCGGGGTCAGGTGCGGGACGAAGGTCAGGCCGACGTCGCTGCCGGCGGCCTGGCGCAGCCCCTGACGAATTTCCGGGAGGTGGCGGTGGCCCTTGACCGAGTAGGCCTTCATGCTCTCGCCGGCCTCGCAGAACAGCGAGCCAACGCTGGCGCCACGGCCGGCACCGCTGACACCGCTCTTGCAGTCGGCGATCAGGCTGCCGGTCTCAGCCAGCCCGGCTTCGAGCAGCGGGATCAGACCCAGCTGAGTAGCGGTCGGATAGCAGCCGGGTACAGCAATCAAGCGGGCAGTCTTGATCGCCTCACGATTGACCTCGGGCAGACCATACACCGCCTCGCTCAGCAGCTCGGGGGCGCCATGCGGCTGGCCGTACCACTTGGCCCACTCCTCGGCGTCCTGCAGACGGAAGTCAGCGGACAGATCGATCACCCGCGTACCGGCAGCGAGCAACTCGCCAGCCAGGGCATGGGCCACGCCGTGCGGGGTGGCGAAGAACACCACGTCGCAGGCGCCCAGGGTGGCGACATCCGGCACGCTGAACGCGAGTTCGGGGTAGTGGCCGCGCAGGTTGGGGTACATCTCGTCGACGCGCAGGCCGGCCTCGGAACGGGAAGTGATCACGGTCACCTCTGCCTGCGGGTGTTGCGCCAGCAGACGCAGCAATTCGACACCGGTGTAGCCCGTGCCGCCGACGATACCGACCTTGATCATCACATGCCCCTTTGCAAAAGCCATTGGAAAGTTGCCGATGATAAAGCCGCATCGGCCAAGCTCCAACCGCGGAGGTGACGCAGACCGTCAGCTGCCTCTACTATCGAGGCCATTTTTCAGCGCGAGAAGCGAAAATGCTCTATCTCTGGCTCAAGGCTCTGCACATCATCGCCATGGTCTGCTGGTTCGCTGGCCTGTTCTATCTGCCGCGCCTGTTCGTCTATCACGCCATGAGCAGCGACGCTGCCAGCCACGAACGTTTCTGCATCATGGAGCGCAAGCTGTATCGCGGCATCATGATCCCGTCGATGATCGCCACGCTGGGCCTGGGTATCTGGTTGCTCAGCCTCAACTCGGCGTACTACTTCACGCAGGGCTGGATGCACGCCAAGCTCACGCTGGTGGTGGCGCTGGTGATCTATCACCACCTCTGCGGCGCTCAGCTCAAGCGCTTTGCCCGCGGCGAGAACAGTCGCAGTCACGTGTTCTATCGTTGGTTCAATGAGGCGCCGGTGCTAGCCCTGCTGGGCATCGTAATCCTGGTCGTCGTCCGCCCCTTCTAAGGAGTTCGCCATGTCTCTGCCCGCCCTGCTCGAACAACGCCTGCGCCTGCCTCTGGTAGCTGCGCCGATGTTTCTGGTATCCAACCCGGCGCTGGTCAGTGCCTGCTGCAACAGCGGCATCGTCGGCAGTTTCCCAGCCCTGAACCAGCGCGAGAGCGCCGGCTTCGCCGCCTGGCTCGACGAGATCGAAGCCAGCCTCGCAGCTGACGCCGCGCCCTTCGCCGTCAACCTGATCGTGCACAACAGCAACCCCCGCCTGCAGGCGGACCTGGCCATCTGCGTCGAGCGCCGTGTGCCCATCGTCATTACCAGCCTGGGCGCGGTGAAGGAAGTGGTCGATGCCGTGCACAGTTATGGCGGTCTGGTGTTCCATGACGTGACCACTCGCCGCCATGCCGAAAAAGCTGCCGAGGCCGGCGTGGATGGCCTGATCGCCGTGGCAGCCGGGGCTGGCGGCCACGCCGGTACCTGGAGTCCATTCGCCCTGCTGGCCGAGATTCGTCAGTTCTTCGACAAGACCGTACTGCTGTCCGGCTGCCTCAACCACGGCCACGAAATTCTCGCGGCGCAATTGCTCGGCGCCGACCTGGCCTATATGGGCACCCGTTTCATCGCCACGACCGAGAACAACGCGTCGGCCGATTACAAGGCGATGATTCTCGACGCACGGGCCGCCGATATCATTCACACGCCCGCAGTGTCCGGTGTGCCGGCCAGCTTCATGCGCCAGAGCCTGGAACAGGCTGGCTACGACCTGAAACAGCTGCAGAACAAGGGCGATATCAACTACGGCGAGAAGCTCAAGCCGATGGATGAAGAAGCCAAGGCCTGGAAAACCGTCTGGTCGGCCGGCCAGGGCGTCGGCGGCATCGACGATCTGCCATCGGTGCAGGAGCTGGTGGCGCGTCTCGACCGCGAATATCGCGCCGCCCTGACACGCAGCCAACAGCTGGGGCAACGCTGGCCGCGATGAAGCGTCGCCACCTGCTGGGGCTGGGCGCGCTCGGTCTACTCGGCGGCTGGGCGCTGCGCCCAACTGATCGAGCTCGCCAGCATGACGCCTACTTCGCCGAGCTCAATCGGCAACTGCAGCGCGATGGCGAGGGCATCCCCACCCTGCTGCTCGATCTCGATCGGCTCGACACCAACGCCGACCTGCTGGCAGCAAGGCTAGGCGGCCGCCTCCAGCTGCGCCTGGTAGCCAAATCGCTGGCCAGCATCGGCCTGCTGGAATACCTCGCCAAACGTCTGCAAACCCAGCGTTTCATGGTCTTTCATCAGCCGCAGCTGAACCAGCTGGCCAGGAGCTTTCCCCAGGCCGACCTGCTGCTTGGCAAACCCTTGCCGGTGGCAGCAGCCCTGAACTTCTATCGCCAGCTTCCGCAGCGCCTGGATTTCGATCCCGACCGCCAGGTGACCTGGCTGATCGACAGCCAGCTGCGCCTGATGCAATACAGTGAGCTGGCCAAGGCGCTGGGGCGACCGCTGCGCATCGTGCTGGAAATCGACGTTGGCCTGGAACGCGGTGGCTTCGCCACGCCGCAGGCATTGAGCCAGGCGCTGCAACAGCTTCGCCAGCAACCGGCACTGCGACTGCAGGGCCTGATGGGTTATGACGCGCATGTCGCGCACAGCCCGCCCTGGCAGAGTCAGCAACGGGCATTCAACGAAGCCGAGGCCCGCTATCGGCAGTTCATCAACAGCGCGCAGGGGTTCAGCGATCTTTGGCCAGCAAAGCCGCTGCTCAACGGTGCCGGCAGTCTGACCTACCTGCTGCACAGCCAGCAGGAGACGTCGCTCAATGAAGTCGCCGTCGGTTCTGCCCTGCTCAAACCCGCGGAGTTCGACACGCCACTGCTGGAAGAGCATCAACCAGCCCTGTGGATCGCCAGCCCCGTGCTCAAGGTGGTCGACGGCGCCCTGCCCTATCTGCAACCGCTCCAACCGCTGGTCAGAGCCTGGAACCCCAACCGACAGACCGCCTACTACCTCTACGGCGGTCGCTGGCCGGCGCAGCCCGTCTCACCGGCCGGGCTCGGCTACGACGAACTGTACGGCCGTAGCGCCAATCAAGAGCGCCTGATGGGTGGTGAAGGCACACAATTGACGAGCAATGATTGGGTTTTTCTGCGCCCCACGATCAGCGAAGGGGTGCTGGGCGATTTCAGCGAAATACGTCTACTACGCCGCGGCCAACTGGTCGGCCGCTGGAGCACAATAGGCAACACCTGAAAAATAGCCATGAGCGGCGCGTCAGGCCGCTTGTATATTGGCCTCGCGGCACTCTAGGCTTATGCCTCGCTTGCTCAACGGGCGCTGCGCCCACCTCCACTTCCCGCCGACAAGGAAGCTCGCATGAATCAACCGCGCTACAAGATCGTGTTCGACGGCCAACTGATGCCCGAGGCCTCACTGGAAACGGTCAAGGACAACCTGGCTCGCCTGTTCAAGAGCGACCCTGCCCGCATCGAAAATCTGTTCAGTGGGGCGCCGGTGGCGCTCAAGCGTGATCTGGGCGAGGGCGAGGCAGAGCAGTACCTCAACGCGCTGCAGAAAGCGGGCGCCAATGTGCGCAAGGAGCTGGATCAGGCTGCCAGCCTCAGCCTGGTGCCAACCGAAGCCGAAACCGAGCAGGCCGTGGAAGCCGCCACCTCGAGCATGACCTGCCCCAAATGCGGCCACGAGCAAGCCAAGGCGATCGAGTGCTCCGCCTGCGGCATCATCATCGAGAAATACCTCGCCCGCCAGGCACAACTGGCCGAAGCCGCTCCTGCCCCGGCTCCCGTCGCAGCGACGGCATCGCCCTACGCGCCACCTCAGGCGAATGTCGCCGAGCAGTTGCCGCAGTACTCCGAGCTCAAGGTGTTCAGCGTCAGCGGCCGGATCGGCCGCGTGCGTTATCTGGGCTGGACCATGGCCATGCTGCTGTGCATGTTGCCGCTGATGCTGGTGTTCGCCGGCGCCTCGGTCATGTCCAGCGTGCTGGGTACGCTGATACTGGGTGTCGCGGTGATCGCCATGATCGTGGTTGGCGTGTTCATCGGCGTTCAGCGCCTGCACGACATGGGCTGGTCCGGCTGGCTGTGGCTGGTCAACTTTGTTCCCTTCATCGGCACCGTCTTTGCCCTGCTGATGCTGATCATCCCTGGCACTCAAGGCGTCAACCGCTACGGTCCGCCGCCACCGCCGAACAGCACCGGGGTCAAGGTGCTGGCCTGGCTGTTCCTGCTGGTGCCAGTAACCGGCATCGTGGCCGCCATCGCCCTGCCCCAGTATCAGAGCTATGTCGAGCGCGCCGCCGAGTACCAGGAGCGCTAGCCCTCGACCATGCGCAGCTATGCACTGATCACCGGCGCCTCCAGCGGCATTGGCCTGGCCTTGGCCGAAGCCCTGGCACGCCGGGGGCGCAACCTGATCCTGGTGGCGCGCCGACGTGATGCGCTGGAAAGCATCGCCTGCGAGCTGGCGCAACGCTTCGGCGTCGAGGTGCTGTTTCGCCTCTGCGACCTGAGCGAGCCGCTGCAACTGTCCGGCCTGCTGCTGGAGCTGGAAGAAGGTCAGTGGCATGTCGACCTGCTGGTGAACAACGCCGGCCTGGGTTGCGCCGGTCCGTTCCTGGAGCAGGACTGGAGTCGCGAGCTGGAGCAGCTGGAAGTCAACGTGCTGGCGCTGACCCGCCTGTGTCACGCACTCGGTCAGCGCATGGCCGAGCACGGCAGCGGGCAGATTCTCAACGTCGCCTCGGTGGCCGCCTTCCAGCCCGGCCCCTGGATGAGCAGCTACTACGCCAGCAAGGCCTATGTGCTGCACTTTTCCGAGGGTTTGCGCGAAGAGCTGAAAAGCCGCGGCGTACGTGTATCTGTACTCTGCCCCGGCCCGACCCACAGCGCCTTCTTCCGCGCGGCGCAGATGGACGTCACGCGGATTGCCGGTAGCAAGCTGATGATGAGCGCCGAAGAAGTCGCGCTGATCACCGTTCGCGCATTGGAAAAGAACCGCGCCATCATCATTCCCGGCTGGCGCAATCGCCTGCTGGCCCTGAGTCCGCGCCTGGGGCCGCGCTGGCTGGTGCGCAAAATCAGTGGTCGACTGACCCGCCCCTTCACCAGCGCCTGACCAGGCACTCAGCCGGCGTTGACCGTCCTCCCATCGGCCCACTCGCGCAACGCCATCAAGCGCTCGGCCATCACCACGGACAGCGGCGCGGTGCTCTGCAGTGCGCGCAGCAGCAACCCCTGATCGACCGCCTGCTGCTGCGCCTGACCAGCGTATAGCGCGCTAACCACTGCCTGCTCGATCTCGGCGCCCGAGTAGCCCTCACTGGCAGCAGCCAGCTGCGCGAGATCGAAGCCGCCTGGTTCCAGTTCACGGCGTTGCAGGTGGATACGGAAGATATCGGCGCGCACCTCGGCGCTGGGCAGGTCGACGAAGAACAGCTCGTCGAAGCGCCCCTTGCGTACCAGTTCGGGCGGCAGACGGTCGATGGCATTGGCCGTGGCCACCACGAACACCGGCGCCTTGCGCTCGGCCATCCAGGTCAGCAAGGTGCCGAGCACCCGCTGGCTCACGCCGCCATCGTGATCGCCACTGGCCAACCCTTTCTCTACCTCGTCCATCCACAGCACGCAGGGCGCCATCTGCTCGGCCAGACGCAGCGCCTCACGCAGATTGCGTTCGGTCTCGCCAAAGAACTTGTTGTACAGGCAGGCAAAATCCAGACGCAGCAGTGGCAAGCCCCAGAGTCCGGCCACTGCCTTGGCCGCCAGGCTCTTGCCGCCGCCCTGTACCCCGACCAGCATCACGCCTTTCGGCGCATCCAGGAGTTTGCCTTCGAGAAAGCCGGCCTGACGTTCGGCCAGCCAGCGTTTGAGGTTGACCAACCCGCCGACTTCGGCGAAGCGTGCAGTGTCGTATTCGAAGCTGAGCACGCCCTCCAGATCCAGCAGCTGGAACTTGGTCTTGTTCAGCTCAGGGATGTCTTCCTGGGTGATCGCCCCGTCGTCGCAGATCACGTTGCGTGCCAGCGCGCGTGCCTCGGCGTGGCTGAGGCCGCGCAGGTTCTTCACCACCTGCTGCAGGGTACGGTTATCGGTGCGCACTCGCGCACCGCGATTGCCTTCGCTCCAGCGCGTCGCCTCGTCACGCACGATGCTCAGCAGCTCGTCCTCCGACGGCAAGGCCAGGCTGAAACGTGCCGCGAAACGCTGTACTTCGGCAGGCAGCTTGATCGCATGCGACACCAGCACCAGTGTCGGCTTGTGCGCGGCCTCGCTCATGGCGATTTCCTTGAGCAGACGCACCAGCCTGGGGTTGTCATCGAGGAACGGATGCAGGTCGCACATCACGTAGAGGTTCGGCTGCGGATCGACCTTGATCATGCGCAGCGCCGCTTCGGGCTCCAGGGTCGGCGACTCGTCCACTGGTGCACCGCCGAAACCCAGACGCTGCAGGCCCTCGGTCACCGACCAGGTGTGCAGACCGAGGCCGCGCTTGATCGCCAGGCCAGTCAGGGTCTCCAGCACGCGCAGCTCGTCCCAGGACTCGATCACCACCAGCTTGACCTTGGAGTCCAGCACCAGTCCAAGATCATGAATATCGTTCTTCAACACCGACTCCTTGTGAGATTTGGCCAGCCAGGCACGCAGGGTTACCATCCGCGGTTTCACAGAATCGAGAACTTACCGCATGGACCGCCTGAACACGCAGATCGTCGCCGGAGGCATCACGCCGTGCAAGTGCTGAAAGCGCGTTGCGTCACAGTATCCATGGCCATCGCAGCCGGCCTGCTGGTCAACCTGCCGGCCGTTGCTATCGAAACCTTCAGCGACCCGTTGCCCGGCGGCGCTCAGGGCCCCGAAATGGTGGTCATTGCGGCTGGCGAGTTCCGCATGGGCGATGCCAGCGGTCGCGGCAATGACAACGAGCGTCCACAACGATCTATTGCGTTCGCTCAACCCTTCGCCATGGGCCGCTACGAAGTCACCTTCGCCGACTGGCAGAAGTACGCCGACGCCAACCAGTTGCCCATGCCTGACAACGAGGGCTGGGGCCTTTCGGCGCAGCGCCCGGTGATTCATGTGTCCTGGCGTGACGCTCACGCCTACACCCAGTGGTTATCACGCGAGACGGGCGCGCGCTATCGCCTGCCGACCGAAGCCGAATGGGAGTATGCAGCGCGCGGAGGCAGCCAGAGCTACTACTGGTGGGGCGACGAACTCGACAGCAGCGAGCAGGCGCCACGCGCTCACTGCCGCGGTTGCGCCAGCTCGCGCCTGTTACGCAACAAGACGGCAGCCGTCGGCCAGTTCCCGGCCAATGGCTTCGGCTTGCACGACACGGCGGGCAACGTCTGGGAGTGGACGGCCTCGAACTTCACCCAGCGCTTCGACGGCAGCGAAACGCAGAGCGCCGGCCTGCTCGACAGCAGCCCGCGCGTGGTGCGCGGCGGCGCCTGGAACAGTGGCCCGGTCTACCTGCGCAGCAGCATGCGCGATCTCAAGCAACCGCATCACCGCGACTATGCCCTGGGGTTTCGCGTGCTGCGCGAGCTACCCTGAGAGACTGCCCAAAGTCTGCTGCGCGTCGGCCCTGCTGCGTTAAAAACAGGCTCGGAGGCCGCTTGCGGCCAACATCCTTCAGGGCGGCCCCGAAGGGGCGAGCGGAGCGAGTCATGCTCATGTACAAAAGTACAGTCGCCCGCGACTCCGACCGTTCCTCATCTGTTTTTGCGGGGCCGTCATCGGTATTGCACGATCCTGGCTCGCGAGACTTTAGAACAGCCTCTGAGCCACGGACGACTTGGCGACTTTGCAGTAAACTAGCCGGGTTGTTACCTCTGGAGGTGCCCCATGGCCAGCGAACGCCAGTATTCCCCCGTCGACCGCCTGCTGCTGCAAGCCGATGCCGCGTTGCGCACGCTGCTGCCATTCAGCGGCGCGTCGAGTCGCCCCTCGCCTGCCATCGTGCAGAACGAGACCGAGCTGAGCAGTGAGGAGTCGCGCCACGTCGCCGGCCTGATGCGCATCAATCACACCGGTGAAGTGTGCGCCCAGGCGCTCTATCAGGGCCAGGCGCTGACCGCCAAGCTGCCGGAAGTGCGCAGCGCCATGGAGCATGCGGCCGACGAGGAGATCGACCACCTGGCCTGGTGCGAACAGCGTATTCGCGAACTGGGCAGCCAGCCCAGCGTGCTCAACCCGCTGTTCTACGGTCTGTCCTTCGGCGTTGGTGCCGTTGCCGGACTGGTCAGTGATCGCGTCAGCCTGGGTTTCGTCGCCGCCACCGAAGATCAGGTGTGTAAACACCTGGACGAGCACCTGGAGCAACTGCCCGAGCACGACGCCAAGTCACGCGCCATCCTCGAGCAGATGCGCATCGACGAACAGCAGCACGCCAACAGCGCCCTGGCAGCGGGCGGCGTACGCTTCCCGGCACCGGTGAAGTTCGGCATGACCTTGTTGTCGAAGGTGATGACCAAGAGCACCTACCGCGTCTGAAACGAACGAGGGCGCCATTGGCGCCCTCGTTACTGACACGACTCGATTCAACCCAGCTCGACGATTTCGTAATCGTGGCTGATATCGACGCCGGCACGACCCAGCATGATCGAGGCCGAGCAGTACTTCTCCGCCGACAGTTCCACCGCCCTCTTCACCTGCGCCTCTTTCAGCCCGCGGCCCTTGACCACGAAGTGCAGGTGGATCTTGGTGAACACCTTGGGCTCCTCGTCGGCACGCTCGGCGTCGAGGAAGACTTCGCAGCTTTCTACCGGCTGGCGGCCCTTGCGCAGAATGCTGACCACATCGAAGTTGCTGCAGCCACCGAGGCCGATCAGCAGCATCTCCATCGGTCGAACACCGAGATTACGACCACCAGCATCGGGCGGACCGTCCATCACCACGACATGGCCACTACCGGACTCGCCGAGGAACAGAGCTTCACCGGCCCATTGCACACGCGCTTTCATCGAGATTGGCTCCCAGAGTGGAAAAGTTCGGCAGATTAGCACAGGCAGGCTGCAATCCGATGTGCACCGAATGCGCGAAAGTTCCGCACAGTTACGTTACCCAGGTCGCAAAAAACTACCTGGTCATAGTATGTCTGTTAAGCTGGCGTCGGAATGCTGGCACACTTGGCCGGATAACAAATAAGAAATTGCCGTTGGACAAAGGCCTTCACTTTTCATATTCGGGACTCGGGCATGGTTGCTATTACCCTTACACCAAAAATCAAGAACCTCGACAAGCTTCTTGCACATTGTCATCGTCGTCGTTACACAGCCAAAAGCACCATCATCTACGCAGGTGATCGCTGCGAAACTCTGTTCTTCATCGTCAAGGGCTCGGTCACCATCCTGATCGAGGATGACGATGGCCGCGAGATGATCATCGCCTATCTCAACTCTGGCGACTTTTTCGGCGAAATGGGCCTGTTCGAGAAGGATGGCTCCGAGAAGGAACGCAGCGCCTGGGTTCGCGCCAAGACCGAATGCGAAGTAGCGGAAATCAGCTACGCCAAGTTCCGCGAGCTGACCCAGCAAGACCCCGAAATCCTCTTCGCCCTCGGTAGCCAGATGGCCGAGCGCCTGCGCAATACCACGCGCAAGGTCGGCGACCTGGCGTTCCTCGATGTCACTGGCCGTGTCGCGCGCACCCTGCTCGACCTGTGCAAGCAGCCGGACGCGATGACCCACCCGGATGGCATGCAGATCAAGATCACGCGTCAGGAAATCGGCCGCATCGTCGGCTGCTCCCGTGAGATGGTCGGCCGTGTACTCAAGTCCCTGGAAGAACAGGGCCTGGTACATGTGAAGGGCAAGACCATGGTGGTCTTCGGCACGCGCTGAACCAGCCCCCAATAGAAAAAGCCGGCTTGATTGCCGGCTTTTTCATGCGCGTTATTCCGGGTCCGTGCCGATTACTGCAGGCCGGCCGCGTTCGGGAAAGAACAGACGCTGCAATTCGCTGCCCGGGCTTTCCGCGCGCATGAAAGCCTCGCCGACCAGGAAGGCGTAGACCTCGTTGATCTCCATCAGCTCGACATCGGCGCGGTTGAGAATGCCGCTTTCGGTCACCACCAGGCGATCACGCGGAATACGCGGCAGCAAGTCGAGAGTAGTTTCCAGGGACACCTCGAAACTGTGCAGGTTACGGTTGTTGATGCCCACCAGCGGTGTGTCCAGAGTCTTCAGCGCACGTTCCAGCTCGTCGCCGTCATGCACCTCCACCAGCACGTCGAGACCGACGTCCTTGGCCACTGAGGCCAGTTCGGCCATGCGCACGTCATCCAGGCAGGAAACGATCAGCAGCACGCAGTCCGCACCGAGGGCACGGGCTTCGACGATCTGGTAGGGATCGACCATGAAGTCCTTGCGAATCACCGGCAGCGCGCAGGCCGCGCGGGCCTGCTGCAGGTATTCGTCGGCGCCCTGGAAGAAATCGATATCGGTCAACACCGACAGGCAGGTGGCGCCGCCCGCTTCGTAGCTGCGGGCGATATCCGCCGGCACGAAGTCGGCGCGCAGCACGCCCTTGCTCGGCGAGGCTTTCTTGATCTCGGCGATCACTGCCGGCTGCTTGCGCGCAGCCTGCTCGAGCAGCGCACGGGCAAAGCCACGCGGTGCATCGGCACTGCGCGCGGCAGTCTCAACCTCAGCCAGGCTGACCTGAGCGCGACGCGCCGCCACTTCCTCGAACTTACGGGCGACGATCTTCTCCAGTACGGTTGGTACGCTCACCCTTCGTTCTCCTGTTTGAATACCGCGGTAAAGGACACCAGCTCTTCCAGCTTCTCGCGCGCCAGGCCGGTGTGCAGTGCATCATGCGCCAGCTGCATGCCTTCGCGCAGGCTGCTGGCATGATCGGCAGCGTAGAGGGCGGCACCGGCATTGAGCACGATCATGTCGGCGGCCTTCTGGCCGTTGTCGGTCTTGCGCCGACCGAGGGCATCGTGGATCAGCGCCAGCGACTGCTCGGCGTTGTCGACGGTCAGGCCGATCAGGCTCTGACTCTTGATCGCGAAATCCTCAGGCTGGATGCGGTACTCGCTGACCACGCCATTCTTCAGCTCGGCAATGAAGGTCGGCGCGGCAAGGCTGATCTCGTCCAGACCGTCCTGCGCGTGCACCACCAGTACGTGCTCGCTGCCCAGACGCTGCAGCACTTCGGCCATCGGTCGGCACAGGGCCTGGCTGAACACGCCGATCACCTGGTGTTTGGCGCCGGCCGGGTTGGTCATCGGGCCAAGCATATTGAAGATGGTACGCAGGCCCAGCTCGCGACGCGGGCCGATGGCATGCTTCATCGCCCCGTGATGGGACGGCGCGAACATGAAACCGACGCCCACGCTCTCGACGCAGCGCGCCACCTGCTCCGGTTTGAGTCCCAGGTAGACGCCGGCAGCCTCGAGCAGATCGGCACTGCCACTCTTGCCGGAGACTGCGCGGTTGCCGTGCTTGGCCACCTTGCCACCGGCTGCCGCGACGACGAAGGCCGCAGCGGTGGAGACGTTGAAAATGTTCATGCCATCGCCACCGGTACCGCAGGTGTCGACCAGTCGCTCGGCATCGATGACCACGGGCGCGGCCAGCTCGCGCATGACGCTGGCGGCACCGACAATCTCGTCGATGGTCTCGCTCTTCATGCGCATACCCATGAGGAAGGCGCCGATCTGCGCGTCGGTGCACTGACCGGTCATGATCTCGCGCATCACCGCCTGCATTTCCTCGGTGGTCAGATCGAGCTGAGCGACGATGCGGCCCAGGGCTTCCTTGATATTCATGCGCGCACGCCTCCGGTCTGCTTGAGGAAGTTGGCGAACAGTTCATGGCCCTGCTCGGTGAGGATGGATTCGGGATGGAACTGCACGCCCTCGATGTTCAGGGTCTTGTGGCGCAGGCCCATGATCTCGTCGACCGAGCCGTCTTCATGCTGGGTCCAGGCGGTGATCTCCAGGCAGTCCGGCAGGGTTTCGCGCTTGACCACCAGGGAATGATAGCGGGTCACGGTGAGCGGGTTGTTGAGGCCGGCGAACACGCCCTTGTCTTCATGGAACACCGGGCTGGTCTTGCCGTGCATCACCTGGCGCGCACGCACCACGTCACCGCCGTAGGCCTGGCCGATGCTCTGGTGGCCGAGGCAGACACCCAGGATCGGCAGCTTGCCGGCGAAATGCAGGATGGCCTCGATGGACACGCCCGCCTCGGTCGGCGTGCACGGGCCGGGCGAGACGACGATGCGCTCGGGCTTGAGCGCTTCGATCTCGGCGATGGTCAGTTCGTCGTTGCGAATCACGTGCACGTCGGCGCCCAGCTCACCCAGGTACTGCACGACGTTGTAGGTGAAGGAGTCGTAGTTGTCGATCATCAAAAGCATGGTACGGCTCCTCTTATTCCTGGGCCTGGACGGCAGTCTGTTCGGCGAGCGCGACGGCGCGGAACATGGCGCGGCGCTTGTTCAGGGTTTCTTCCCACTCCAGCGCGGGCACCGAGTCGGCAACGATGCCGGCGCCGGCCTGCACGTGCAGTTCACCGTCCTTGATCACCGCCGTACGAATCGCAATCGCGGTGTCCATGTTGCCGTTCCAGGCGTAGTAACCGACCGCGCCGCCGTAGACGCCACGCTTGACCGGTTCCAGCTCGTCGATGATCTCCATCGCGCGGATCTTCGGCGCACCGGACAGGGTGCCGGCCGGCAGGATCGCACGTAGCGCGTCCATCGAGGTCAGGCCCTTCTTCAGCTCGCCTGTGACGTTGGAAACGATGTGCATGACGTTGGAATAACGCTCGATGACCATCTTCTCGGTCAGCTTCACCGAGCCGACTTCCGAGACGCGCCCGGTGTCGTTGCGGCCCAGGTCGATCAGCATCAGATGCTCGGCGACTTCCTTGGCGTCGGCCAGCAGATCTTCTTCCAGCGCCAGGTCGGCCTCTTCGGTCGCACCTCGCGGACGGGTGCCGGCGATGGGCCGTACGGTGACCAGGTTATCCTCGACGCGCACCAGCACCTCGGGCGACGAACCCACCACATGGAAATCGCCGAAGTTGAAGAAGTACATGTAAGGCGTCGGATTGATGCAGCGCAGCGCGCGGTACAGGTCGATGGGCGCCGCTTTGAACCCGATCGTCATGCGCTGGGAAATCACCACCTGCATGCAGTCGCCAGCCAGGATGTAATCCTTGATGGCGCTGACCGAGCGTTCGTAATCCTCGCGACTGAAGCTGGAGCGAAACGCGGGCTCCTCACCTGCAGGCTTGTTCAGATCCACGCCCAGACGCGGGGCGAACGGCTGACGCAGCTTGTGCAGGATTTCCTGCAGGTGCGCCTGGCCACGCTCGAAGGCATCCGCCTCGGCCGGATCAGCCAGAACGATGGCGTGCATCTTGCCCGCCAGGTTATCGAACACCACCACGGCATCGGAGACGTTGAGCAGGATGTCCGGCGTGCCCAGCGCATCGGGATTGACCCCGGCAGCCAGCTTGGGCTCCACGTAACGCACACTGTCATAGGCGAAGTAACCGACCAGGCCACCATTGAAACGCGGCAGCCCGGCGATGGTCGGCACCTTGTAGCGCGCCTTGAACTGCTCGACGAAGGCCAGCGGATCGGCGCACTCATGACGCTCGACCTCGACGCCGTCGGTGGTGATCACCACCTCATGACCGTGCACACGCAGCACGGTGCGCGCCGGTAGGCCGATGATCGAGTAGCGACCCCACTTTTCGCCGCCCTGCACGGATTCCAGCAGGTAGGAGTTGGGCGCATCGGCCAGTTTCAGGTAGATCGACAGCGGCGTATCGAAGTCGGCGATGGTTTCGCAGGCAAGCGGAATGCGGTTGTAGCCTTCAGCGGCTAAACGCAGGAATTCTTCATGGGTCATGATCAGCCTCATGGCTCGGGGTAAACGGTCGGGTGCAAACGGGCCGCGCGGCGGCGGCAGGACGAGATCAGGCGCGCCAGCGCCAACGGGCCAGAGCCTTGATCACTTTCATCCAGAGTTTGCAGCTAACCACCACGGTGCGATCTCGACAGGCGGGGGAATAAGGAGAGCGGCCAAGGTAGCAGCTACACGCCAAGCGCTGCAAGCGGGGCAAAGCGATAGCTTGGTAGGAGCGGATTTATCCGCGATCTCAATCGCCAGTTTCGCGGATAAATCCGCTCCTACAAAAGCCGAATGGCGCAGCTGAAGATTCGTCAGAACAACTCGGCGAGGTTATCGACTACCAGGTTCGGTTTTTCTTCGGCGATCGGGCGGCCATGGTTGTAGCCGTAGCTCACGGCGACGCAGGGCACCGCGGCAGCGCGCGCGGCCAGCACGTCGTTGCGCGAGTCGCCGACGAACAGCGCTTGCGCCGCGTCGACCCCAGCCAGATGCATCACCTGCAGCAGTGCTGCCGGGTCAGGCTTCTGCTGCGGCAGGGTGTCGCCACCGATGATCCAGCGGAAATAGCCGCCGAGGCCGACCTGCTCCAGCAGCGGCGCGACAAAGCGCTCCGGCTTGTTGGTCACCACCGCGAGCTCGACGGCCGCCGTGCTCAGCGCTTCGAGCAGCTCATGCACGCCCGGGTACAGCGCAGTCAGGTGATGGCAATCGGCGTAGATATCGAGAAAGCGCGCCAGCGCCTCTTCCGTCTCGGCCTCGCCCACTGTCGCGTGATCCAGACCGCCGGCCAGGGCGCGGCGCACCAGCACGCGCGCGCCATTGCCGACCCAGTCGCGGACTTTTTCAACGCCAACCGGCGCGCGCCCCAGTTCCACCAGCATGCGGTCGACCGCTGCGGCCAGGTCCGGCACCGAGTCGATCAGCGTGCCGTCCAGGTCGAACATAACCAGGCGCGGCAGCTCACCGCCGCATAGCGCGCGCAGCGGTTTCATCCACGCACCTGGGCCAGTTCGGCGCGCATGGCGTCGATCACCGCCTTGTAGTCCGGCTGGTTGAAGATCGCCGAACCGGCAACGAAGGTGTCGGCGCCCGCCGCGGCAATCTCGCGGATGTTCTGCACGTTGACGCCACCGTCGATCTCCAGACGGATCTCGCGGCCACTGGCGTCGATCAGCGCGCGGGCTTCGCGCAGCTTGTCGAGGGTGCCGGGGATGAACTTCTGCCCACCGAAACCGGGGTTGACGCTCATCAGCAGGATCATGTCGACCTTGTCCATCACGTACTTGAGCACGTCCAGCGGGGTGGCCGGGTTGAACACCAGGCCGGCCTTGGCACCACCCGCCTTGATCAGCTGCAGCGAGCGGTCGATGTGCTCGGAAGCTTCCGGGTGGAAGGTGATGTACGAAGCGCCGGCCTCGATGAAGTCGCCGATGATGCGATCCACCGGCTTGACCATCAGGTGCGCGTCGATCGGCGCGGTGATGCCGTACTTGCGCAGCGCCGAGCAGACCATCGGGCCGATGGTCAGGTTGGGTACGTAGTGGTTGTCCATCACGTCGAAGTGGACGATGTCCGCACCGGCGGCGAGTACGTTGTCCACTTCCTCGCCCAAGCGGGCGAAGTCGGCGGATAGGATCGACGGGGCGATGGCGAAGGGTTGCATGGCGCACCTCTAAGGGCTTGGGTCACGGTGGCGCGCATTGTAACGGCTGTAGAGCCTTCAATCGACCGAAGCCAGCCTCGCGTAGGGTGTGACATGCCGAAGGCTTGTCCACCATGGGCCGGCAGCAACGCAACAAGAAAGGTGGACAAGCTTCGCGCTGTCCACCCTATGCACTGCATAGTGGAAGGTGCTTCAGCGGCGAGCGTTGGTGCCAATCGCGGCTAAAGCCCCTCCCCCAATGAGCCGCCTGCCTCAGATACCGCCGAGGCAGAGGTATTTGATCTCCAGGTACTCATCCAGGCCGTACTTGGAGCCTTCGCGACCGAGCCCCGAGGCCTTCATGCCACCGAATGGCGCCACTTCATTGGAGATCAGCCCGGTGTTGATACCGACCATGCCGTACTCCAGCGCTTCGGCTACACGGAAGGTGCGGCCCAGATCGCGGGTATAGAAGTAGCCTGCCAGGCCAAACTCGGTGTCGTTGGCCTGTCGCACCACTTCGGCTTCATCGCTGAAACGGAACAACGGCGCCAGCGGCCCAAAGGTCTCTTCGCGGGCCACGCGCATATCCGCGGTGACACCAGTGATGACCGTCGGCTCGAAGAAATGCCCGCCCAGCGCGTGCGCCTTGCCGCCCTGCAGCACCCTGGCGCCCTTCTCCAGCGCATCGGCCAGATGCGCCTGCACCTTGGCCACGGCATTGCCGTCGATCAGCGGACCAATGACGACGCCCTCTTCATCACCAGGGCCGACCCGCAGTTTGGCCACGGCAGCGGCCAGTTTCTCGGCAAAGGCGTCGTAGACGGCATCGTGCACATACAGGCGATTGGCGCAGACGCAGGTCTGCCCGGCGTTGCGGTACTTGGCGACCAGTGCGCCTTCGACTGCGGCATCCAGGTCGGCATCCTCGAAGACGATGAACGGCGCATTGCCGCCCAGCTCGAGTGAAAGCTTCTTCAGGGTCGGCGCACATTGCTCCATCAGTTTGATGCCCACCCCCGTGGAGCCGGTAAACGACAGCTTGCGCACAATCGGGTTGGCGCACAGCTCAAGGCCCACCTCACGGGAACGCTCGGTATCGGCCGGCAACACGCTGAACAGCCCGGCCGGGATGCCCGCGCGCTCGGCCAGTACCGCCAGCGCCAGCGCGCTAAACGGTGTCTGTGGCGCGGGCTTGAGCACCATGGCGCAGCCGGCGGCCAGCGCCGGGCCGGCCTTGCGGGTGATCATCGCCGCCGGGAAGTTCCACGGTGTGATGGCCGCGGCCACACCAATGGGTTCCTTGGTCACGATCAGGCGCTTGTCCGGCTGATGGCCGGGAATGGTGTCGCCGTAGACACGCTTGGCCTCTTCGGCGAACCACTCGATGAAGGATGCCGCGTACAGCACTTCGCCACGGGCCTCGGTCAGCGGCTTGCCTTGCTCGGCCGTCATGATCCGCGCCAGGTCCTCCTGGTTGGCCAGCATCAGCTCATACCATTTGCGCAGGCGCGCCGCGCGCTCCTTGGCAGTGAGCGCACGCCAGGCCGGCTGGGCAGCCTGCGCCGCCTCGATGGCCTGGCGGGTCTGCTCGGCCCCGATGTTCGGGACCGTCCCCAGAGACGCGCCATTGGCCGGATTGAGAATTTCAGTGATGGAGCCATCGCTGGCTTCGCACCACTGGCCGTCGATATAGGCCTGGTGGCGCAGCAGATCGGGATCGTTCAATTGCATGATTTTCTCCTGCAGCCGAGGGAAGAAATCGCCCCCCGGCTGGATAAGGGACTCGAAAGGCCTCACTCGCCGGGCGGCAGGTCCTTGGTGAAGGTCTGGTCGTTCTCACCGCGGAACATCTGTGCCCCGTAGATCAGCGCACACAGGCCGACGCCGATGGCGAAAGCCCAGCCAGCGCCCTTGATCGCCAATACCGCGCCAATGACCCCGGCGATGCCCAGGTCGCGCTGACTGCGCGCCTCCATGATGCCCAGGCGCACGCTGACGTAGCCCTGGATCAGCAGGGTCAGCGCCAGTGCCACGCCGAGAATCGGCTGCAACAGGGTCACCACCGGCAGCAGCAACAGGCCGGTATTGGTGCCCCAGCGGAACGAGCCGACGCCGCCGTAGATGGACTTCATCGCCTTGGCGCCGCCCTTGAAGCGCTCGGTGATCACCACCTGCATGGCCGACCATTGCGGGCCGCACATGGCCACGTCCGGGCCGAAGATGCTCATGAAGGCGTTGCGCCCGCCAAAGATCAGGTGCGAACGGTTGGGGTTGAAGTCGACCTTCTCGTCACTGCGGATGTGGTCGGCCTCGCCGAGGATCGCCTTGGCACCCAGCACGTCACCGAACACCACCAGGTAGGCGGCCAGGACGGTAGGAATGGCGGTGACGAACATCATCAGCGGCGGCATGCCGAGGCCGAACACGGTGTACTCGTTCCACAGGGTGACGAAGTCCGGCTTGCTGATGCCCCACTCGATGCTCGGCCAAGGCGCCTCACCGAAGATCGGCGCGACGAAGACCGCCAGGAGGATGATCGGGAAAATGCCCAGCTTGGCGAAGTTCCACCACAAGCGGCTGCGCTTCTTCAACTGCTGGAAGTGCAGGGAGAACACCAGATAGAAGGCGATACCGACGGCGATGGAAATGGTCCAGGGGAAGCTGTCGAAGCGACCGCCCTCCTTGAACACAGTCACCACCGCACTCAGGCCCGCGCCCATGATGATGCCGGCCTTGAGTGCAGAGGGCACCAATGACACCACCTTGCGCGCCATGCCGGTCATGCCCAGGCCGATGGAAAATATCCCCAGCATCAACTGAAAGGCGATCAGCGCATGCACCCGCTCCGGGCCCTCCGGGAACTGGCTGCAGTAAGCCATGAGCAAGGGAATCGCCGGGGTGATCCAGCCCGGGACGACGGGGTCGCCCAGCAAGTGGTGGGTCAGGTACAGCAGCCCGTTGAGCATGACCACCGCCAGCGCCACCTCGAAAGGCATGCCGAGGAATTCGGTCATCAGCGGAATCGCCGCCAGATCCACCGCACACATGAGCAGGCCCTGCATGTAGTCGGAGAGTTCGAAGCGGTAATGAATGAAAGGCAGACGCACCTTGAATGGCCCCACCGGCCAGTAGGGGGCTTCCACACCAAGGTCTTGCTGATGCAGTTCGGACATTTGAGTCACCCAGCTTTATTAGAGTTGTAAGCAGCGAGCCCCGACATTGCCGGGGCTGTTCATCGGTTGTTGCGTAGATCAGTAGGCAGCGCGGTAGATCTGCTCGATATCGCCCGCCGTCAGGCGACGCGGATTGTTGCGCATCAGGCGGTCGATCTTGCTCGCTTCCTCGGCCATCGCCGGGATGGCATCTTCCGGCACACCGAAGCTGCGCATGCCCTTGGGAATGTCGACGCTGGCGCACAGCTCGGCCATGGCCTCGACGGCCAGGTCGGCGGCGACCTTGTCGCTCAGACCGTGAGTCTGCACGCCCAAGGCGGCAGCGATCTCGGCCATGCGCTCGACACAGGCCAGCTTGTTCCAGGCCATCACGTAGGGCAGCAGCAAGGCATTGCTGACGCCGTGAGCGATGTTGAAGCGCCCGCCCAGGGGATAGGCCAGCGCATGCACGGCGCCGACACCGGCATTGCCGAAGGCCATGCCGGCCATGAGGCTGGCGGTGGCCATGTCTTCGCGCGCCACCAGGTCAGCCGGGTTGGCGTAGGCCTTGGGCAGTGCCTTGGCGATCAGCTTGATCGCGCCAATGGCCAGGGCATCGGTGATCGGCGAGGCATTGACCGACAGGTAGGACTCCACCGCGTGCACCAGGGCGTCGACGCCACTGGCTGCGGTCACGCCGCGCGGGCAGGTAAGGGTCATCACCGGGCTGACCAGGGCGACGTCGGGCAGCAGGTAGTCGCTGACGATGCCCTTTTTCAGCTGCGCTTTCTTGTCCGACAGGATCGATACGTTGGTCACTTCCGAGCCGGTGCCGGCAGTGGTCGGAATGGCGATCAGCGGCGGCCCTTTGCGCTTGATCTGATCGACGCCGAACAGCTCTTCCAGCGCACCGTCATGACCAACGTAACCGGCCACGGCCTTGGCGATATCGATGGCGCTGCCGCCACCGACGCCGATCAGACCATCGTGGCCGCCGTCGCGATAGACCTTGGCGCAGGCTTCGACGATGGCGATTTCCGGCTCCGGCTCGACACCGTCATAGATGCCATAGCGGCGCTCGCCGAGCTGCTTGAGGACATGTTCGACCGTACCGGACTTGATCAGGATGGCATCGGTGACGATCAGCGGGTTGGTGATATTCAGACGGGGCAGTTCGACCGCCAGTTGCTCCACGGCACCCTGGCCGGTCAGCAGCTTATTGGCGATCTTGAATGCAGCAATACTCATCAGCAGGCCCTTTATGCGTTGTTGTGCTGAACGGGTTCAGGACCTGTCATAGCCATTCCTGTGCCAGCTTGCTGAAAGCGGCGTGGTAGAAGGCTTGCGTCGATTTGTCACAGTGCTGCGCAGAACGCGCTTGATCAGAAAATCAATCAAAAGACCGTAATTCGATCCATTTTCCAATCACCCCTGTTCCCAGCGCTTCATCTTCTGCACCAGGGTCGCCTGGCTGAGACCCAGCACCTTGGCCGCTTCTCGGGTGGTCTTGTGCTGCATCAGCGCACGGCGGATGAGGCGCCGTTCGAGGTTCTCCACCTGCTTGCGCAGTGGCAGCAGATCGTCTTCGCCGGCGTCGCTACGGGCGATGCGCATCTCCTCCGGCAGGTCGAACAGCTCGATGCGTTCGCCGCTGACGGTGACCACCAGGCGCTCGACCAGATTGATCAGCTCGCGGATGTTGCCGGGCCAGGCGTAGTCGGTCAGTGCATCGAGCGCTTCGAGCTCCCAGCTCAGTGCGCGGCCATAACGCTGGTTGAATTCGCTCAGATAGAAGTCCAGCAGCGGTTGAATTTCCTCGGGCCGCTCGCGCAAGGCCGGGATATGGATCGGCACCACGTTGAGCCGGTAATAGAGGTCGGCGCGAAAACGCCCGTCGGCGACCATCTTGCGCAAATCATGGTGGGTGGCGGTGATGATGCGCACGTCCACCTCTTTCAGCTCCAGGCCACCGACCGGAATGAAGCGGCTCTCCTCGATGACCTTGAGCAGCTTGACCTGTAGCGCTAGCGGCAGATCACCGATCTCATCGAGAAAAACCGTGCCCTGGTGCGCCAGTTCCAGCAGCCCGCGTTTGCCCTTGCTGCCGGCGCCGGTGAAAGCGCCCGGCACATAACCGAACAGCTCGGCCTCGATCAGGTTTTCCGGCAGCGCGCCACAGTTCAGCGCCAGGAACGGCTGCGCCGCGCGCGGGCTGCTCTTGTGGATGTACTGCGCGATCAGGGTCTTGCCGACGCCGGTTTCCCCCTGCAGCAGCACCTTCACGTCACTGGCGGCGACCTGCCGGGCCTGAGCGAAGACCCGCCCTGACGCCGGCAGGCTGGCCACTGGCGAGGCATCGAGCAGATCGTCACGCTGCCCGGCATGCAGCTTGGCGGTGCTGTTGCGTAACTGCTTCAGCTGCTGCAGCTCGTCGCGCTCATGCTTCATGCGCAGCAGTTCGGTCATGTCGCGCACGGTACTGACCACGTAGCGCACCCGGCCATCGGCGGCGAAGATCGGTGTACCACTGACCAGCAGACGCTTGCCCTGGCTGACGCTCTGCATCAGCGACAGCGCCTTGCCTTCCTTGAGCACGCGCAGCGACACCGACTGCGAGATCACGCCCTGCTCCACCAACGCCTGCATGTGCTGGCCGACGACGTCCTCGGCACGCAACCCGGTCAGGCGCTCATAGGCACTGTTGACCTTGAGGGTGATGCCATCGGCGTCGGTGATGTAGACGCCATCGTGCAACGCATCGATCAGCTCGCGAAAACCGGGATCATCGAAGTCCATCTGGCCGCCTTGTTGGGTCAGGAGAAACTGCACATTCTACGCCCGGAAACGAGCAAGGCCCCGCCGGTTTCCCGGCGAGGCCCTGAACATGCAGCTGCGGCGATCTACTCCGGCGTGGAGGTACGCAGCTTCTCGCTACGCCCGCGCAACCACTCCAGGGTCAGCAGCAACAGGATGGAGAAGCCGATCAGCAGTGTCGCGGCGGCGGCGATGGTCGGCGACAGGTTCTCGCGAATGCCGCTGAACATCTGCCGCGGCAGGGTGGCCTGCTCGGGGCCGGCGAGGAACAGGGTCACCACCACTTCGTCGAACGAGGTGGCGAAAGCGAACAGTGCCCCGGAAATCACCCCCGGCGCGATCAGCGGCAGGGTCACCCGGCGAAATGCCGTCAGCGGCGAGGCGCCAAGGCTGGCGGCGGCACGCACCAGGTTGTGGTTGAAGCCCTGCAGCGTGGCCGACACGGTGATGATCACGAACGGCACACCGAGCACCGCATGCACGAGGATCAGCGACAGGTAGCTGTTGCCCATGCCCAGCGGCGCGAAGAACAGGTAGCTGGCCACACCGATGATCACCACCGGCACGATCATCGGCGAGATCAGCAGGCTCATCACCAGCGCCTTGCCGCGAAACTCGCCACGGGTCAGGCCGATGGCGGCCAGGGTGCCGAAGACCATGGCCAGCAGCGTCGCGGCCGGGGCGATGATCAGGCTGTTCTTCAGCGAGCGCATCCAGTCGGCGGACATGAAGAAGTCCTCATACCAGCGCAGCGAGAAGCCCTGCAGCGGGTAGACCAGGAAAGTGCCGGAGTTGAACGACAGCGGCACGATCACCAGCACCGGCAGGATCAGAAACAGCAGCACCAGGCCGCAGAGAATGCGCAGGCCGTAGTACCAGAGGCGCTCGACGGGTGACATGTAGGGGCTGAGCATGGGTTTTACTCCAGTGAGCGTTAAGCTCCCCTCTCCCATTTATGGGAGAGGGGCTGGGAGAGAGAGCGCTCTTCTTGCGCCATCCTCCCGTGTTCGGTTACCGAGAAGCAGAGTGCCTAAACAAGCACCCTCTCCCGCCCTTCGGGCACCCTCTCCCGCAAGCGGGAGAGGGTCATCAGATGGCCTGCTGCGCAGGCCGTTTTCTAGGCAAGCCTCAGCTTGCTGGCACCGACCAGCCAGCTGTACACCACGTAGAGCACCAGGGTCGCGGCCAGCAGCAGACCGCCAAGAGCCGTGGCCATGCCCCAGTTGATGGTGGTGTTGGTGTAGAAGGCGACGAAGTAGCTGATCATCTGGTCGTTCGGGCTGCCCAGCAGCGCCGGGGTGATGTAGTAGCCGATGGACAGGATGAACACCAGCAGGCAACCGGCGCCGACACCGGCCAGGGTCTGCGGGAAGTACACCCGCCAGAAGCTGGCGAACGGGTGGCAGCCGAGCGACACCGCCGCACGCATGTAACTGGGTGAGATGCCCTTCATCACGCTGTAGATCGGCAGAATCATGAACGGCAGCATGATGTGCACCATGGCCACGTACACGCCGCTGCGGTTGAACACCAGTTGCAGCGGTTGCTCGATGATGCCCAGCGATATCAGCGCGCTGTTGATCAGCCCGCCCGACTGCAGCAACACGATCCAGGCGGCGACGCGCACCAGGATCGAGGTCCAGAACGGCAGCAGCACCAGAATCATCAGCAGGTTGCCCTGCCGCGTCGGCAGGTTGGCCAGCAGGTAGGCCAGTGGATAGGCCAACACCAGACAGATGACCGTGATCACCAGGCTCATCCAGAAGGTGCGGGTGAAGATGTCCAGATAGATGGCCTGATCCGGCGTGGCCTTGGCCAGTTCGCCGAGGTCGTCGATACGATGATCGAGCGCGGCCAGCAGGTAGTACGGCGTCACCGACGAGGCATTGCGGCGTATCACCTGCCAGTAGGCGGGGTCGCCCCAGCGCTCGTCCATATCGAGGAAGGCTTCCTGGTAGGACGCCGGCTCCTCGCCCAGCGGCAGCTTGCGTGCGGTGCTGCTGACCAGGCTGCGAAAGCCCGCCAGTTCCATGTTCAGGCGCTTGGACAGATCGCCCAGGCTCTGATTACGCCGCGCTTCGAGCATATCGCTGGCAATCGCCCGGTACACCGACTCATCCGGCAGACCACGGCCATCCCAGGCGGCGATCGCCTCGACGGTGCGTGGCAGGCTGCCGACCACCTCGGGGTTATCCACGCTACGCATGAGTAGCGCGCCGATGGGCAGCAGGAAGGTCAGCAGAAGAAACAGCAACAGCGGCAGGATCAGCGCCTTGGATTTCAGGCGATTGAAACGCTCGGCACGAGCCAGTCGCTGCTTCAGGCTCGGCCCGGGCAAATCATTGGCAGGCAGTACGGCGGCCATGGACAACTCCGCAAGCTAAGGCCGCACCAGGCGGCAGAAATTCGGGGATACGACAAACATCGCTTGGGCAGCTCCGTCACCCTCATCCCCTTCTCCCGCAGGAGAAGGGGGCGAGGAAGGCGTCGCTGCGCGACGCCCTGGTTAGCGGGCGGCCCAGGCGTTGAAGCGCTGCTCCAGCTGCTCGCCGTAGTCAGCCCAGAAGGTCACGTCGATGGCCACCTGGTTGGCGATGTTTTCCGGGGTGGTCGGCATCAGGTTCAGACGCTCCGGCGCCAGCAGCTCGATGGCCTGCTTGTTGGCCGGGCCGTAGGCGATGTTCTCCGAATAGGTCTTCTGCGCTTCGGGTTTGACCGAGAAGGCGATGAACTCTTTGGCCAGTTCGGCATTCTTGGCCCCACGCGGGATGGCCCAGGAGTCGAAGTCGTAGATGCCGCCGTTCCACACCACTTGCAGGTTGCTCTCGGCCTGCACGGCAGCGATACGACCGTTGTAGGCCGAGCTCATCACCACGTCGCCGGAGGCGAGATACTGCGGCGGCTGGGCGCCAGCTTCCCACCACTGGATGTTGGGCTTGAGTTCGTCGAGCTTCTTGAACGCACGATCCTGGCCTTCCTTGGTGGCCAGCACCTTGTACACGTCCTTGACCGGCACGCCGTCGGCCATCAGGGCGAATTCCAGAGTGTACTTGGCACCCTTGCGCAGGCCGCGCTTGCCCGGGAATGTCTTCACGTCCCAGAAATCGGCCCAGCTGGTCGGCGCCGCGCTGAGCTTGTCGGCGTTGTAGGCCAGCACCGTGGACCAGACGAAGAAGCCCACACCGCAGGGCTGGATGGCGCCGTCGATGAAGTTGGCTTCATCGCCGAACTGCGCCGGGTCGAGTTCCTCGAACAGGCCTTCGTCGCAACCACGGGCCAGTTCCGGCGACTCCACCTCCACCAGATCCCAGCTCACGCTGCGGGTGTCGACCATGGCTTTGACCTTGGCCATCTCACCGTTGTATTCGCCGCCCAGCACCTTGTTGCCGGTTTCCTTCTCGAAGGGTTCGTAGAACGCCTTGACCTGCGCCGCCTTGTTCGCGCCGCCGAAGGAAACCGCGGTCAGATCCACCGCCAGTGCCGGCATGGCGCAACTAACGCCCAGGGCCAACGCCGCGAGCTTCAGGGATTTCGTCATTCTTATCAGCTCCTCTGTGTTACGGGGTAAAGGTGAAGCACTGCGCAAAAGGCTCACTCGACTTGGAGTGGATCCAGCGCGCGGACATGCTCGACAGACCAGCCGAGCGGAACCAGGTCACCAACCGTCAGGGCCGGATCGAGCTCGGCCACGGGTTGCTTGACGTAGAAATCGGATTTGCCGCAGACCTCCATGCGGATACGCACGTGGTCGCCCAGGTAGATGAACTCGGCGATGCGCCCGGAGAAGCGGTTCGGGCAGGCTTCGCTGTGGCCGTTGAGGCGGATGCGCTCGGGGCGGATCGACAGGCTCACCGCCTCCCCCACGGCGCCGACGTTGACCGCCGTGGCACGCACTTCTTCACCCCGCGCCAGGCGCACCACACACTGCTCGCCATCGTGGCTGACCAGCTCGCCGGCCAGGCGGTTGTTCTCACCGATGAACTGGGCGACGAAGGTGTTGTGCGGCGCTTCGTAGAGTTCGCGCGGCGGAGCGATCTGCTGGATTTCCCCCTGGTGGAACACGGCCACGCGGTCGGACATGGTCAGTGCCTCGCCCTGGTCGTGGGTCACGTAGACCACAGTCACGCCCAGGCGCTGGTGCAGGTGCTTGATCTCCATCTGCATGTGTTCGCGCAGTTGCTTGTCCAGCGCGCCAAGGGGTTCGTCCATCAGCACCAGTTGCGGCTCGAACACCAGCGCGCGGGCCAGTGCCACGCGCTGCTGCTGACCACCGGAGAGCTGGCCCGGATAACGGTTGCGGAAGCTGTCGAGCTGCACCATCGACAGCGCACGCTTGACCCGTTCGCTGATGTCGGTACGCGACATGCCGCGCACGCTCAGCGGGAAGGCCAGGTTCTCGGCCACGGTCATGTGCGGGAACAACGCGTAGTTCTGGAACACCATGCCGATGTCGCGCTTGTGCGGCGGCAGTTTGTTCAGAGAGCGGCCATCGAGGAGGATCTCGCCGGCGGTCGGCGTCTCGAAACCGGCCAGCATCATCAGGCTGGTGGTCTTGCCGGAACCGGACGGGCCGAGCAGGGTCAGAAACTCACCCTTGCGGATATCCAGGTTGAGGTCTTTGACGATCAGCGTTTCGCCGTCATAGCTCTTCTGTACGCCACGGAAGCTCACCAGTACATCGTTTGCCATCACACCACACCCTTGTTCTTGTCTCAGGCCGATGAGCCAAGATTAGGTCGGCGAGACAGGGTGAAAAATCGGGCGGGATGACAAGCTGATATCAGGCGCGAGGAGAATCTCGTGTAGGGCTTGCCCTACAAAATCCGAGTGATCGCATCGGTTATACAGTGCATGAAAACCGTGGGAGCGGCTTCAGCCGCGAAGCTCCGGTGGGCGATTCATCGCGGCTGAAGCCGCTCCTACGAAAGCGCCCGATCAGACCAGGCGGTGCTCCATCGCGTAGCGCACCAGATCGGCCATCGAATGCGCGCCGAGCTTCTGCATCAGGCGCGCCTTGTGCGTGCTCACGGTCTTGTTGCTGATCGCCAGGTGCAGAGCGATATCGTTGACGCCCTCGCCCCGCACCAGACGCTCGAACACCGAGAACTCGCGCTCGGACAGTTGTGCGTGGGGCGGGCGCGAGTCGGTCAGGCCGACCTCGAAGACCATGCGGTCGGCCAGCGCCGGATCGATATAACGACCACCGCTGGCTACCTTGCGAATCGCCGTGATCAGCAACGCCGGGTCGCTGTCCTTGGTGGCGTAGCCGGCGGCACCGGCCTTGAGCGCACGCGCCGCCATCTGCGCCTCGTCGTGCATCGACAGCACCAGAATCGCCGGTGCCTCGTTCAGCGCGCGGATACGCGGAATGGCCTCCAGACCATTGACGCCGGGCATGGAGATATCCAGCAGCACCACGTCGCAAGGCGTGCGACGCAGCACCTCGATCAGCTGCTCGCCATTGCAGGCTTCGCCAGCCACCTCGAGATCGCGCGCCATGCCGATCAGTTGCTTGATGCCTTCCCGCACGATGGTGTGGTCTTCGGCCACCAGTACCCGAATCACGCTGCGATCTCCTCTTCCAGATTGATGCGCGCGCACAGGGTAGTGCCCTCGCCCGGCTGGCTGTCAATCTGCAACTGGCCACCGAGCATGAGCATGCGCTCCTGCATGCCAACCAGGCCGAAGGATTGCCCCGGCTTGCGCAGCGCCGGATCGAAGCCCTTGCCATCATCGACGACCGACAGACACAAGGCGCCCCCCTCCTGCCACAGGCGCACCTCGACGCTGTGCGCACCGGCGTGGCGCATGACGTTGGTCAACGCCTCCTGAAGGATACGGAACAGGCCGATGGCCTGGGCATCAGGCAGATGCGGCAAGTGCTCGGGCACATCGACCAGACAGGGAATCTGCGTGCGCTCCTCGAAGCGACGCACCTGCCATTCGATGGCTGAGGCAATGCCGGCATCGAGAATCGGCGGCCGCAAGGCAGTGGCCACGTCGCGCACCAGCTGGAACAACTGAGCGATCAGGCGCTTCATGCTGGCCAGACGCTCGTCCAGCTCTGCAACCTGACCGGCGCAGGCCAGCTCGCACATCGCCGTTTCCAGCTTGAGCACGGTCAGCACCTGACCCAGCTCGTCGTGCACTTCGCGGGCGATCCGCGCCTTTTCCTCCTCCCGCACACTTTCCAGATGCGCCGACAGCTCACGCAGGCGCGCCCGCGAATCGGCCAGCGCCAGCTCGGCCAGCTTGTTCTCGGTGATGTCCCAGAGAATGCCGTCCCAAACCACTCGGCCATTGCCCAGCGGGCGCGCGGTGGTGCGGATATCGGCCCACAGCACCTCCTGCTCGGCAGTGAGAATGCGCCCCTGCCAGTACCAGTCGCTTTCGCCCTCCAGCGCCAGCGTCTGACTGTTCAGGTAGCTGTTCAGATCCTGCGGATGCACCAGGCTGCGAATACCACGATCCTCACGTTGCAGCTCATGCGCCGGCCAGCCAACCATTTCCTGGCTGGCCTCGCTGATATAGGCGAAGTTGACCGTCTGCCCTGGCCCGGCGCGCTCCAGGCGAAACACCAGGCCGGGGACGTTGCCAGCGATGCCCTTGAAGCGCGCCTCGCTTTCCTCCAGCGCCGCGCGGGCACGGCGGCGTTCGGTGACGTCGCTGAGAAATACCACCAGGTACTCGGCCTGGCGGTAACGCAGAAAACTCAGGGAAACATCGGCCGGCATGCGGCTGCCATCGGCGCGCAGGCAGTCGACCTCGAAGCTGGGTGAGCCCTCATCCTGCTCGCGCACGCGCTTCCACAGGCTGAGCCAGCGATCCATGTGCAGGCTGGGCTCGAGCTGGCTCAATGGCTTGTCCACCAGCTCGCCGCTGGCGTAGCCGAGCATGCGTTCGGCGGCACGGTTGGCGTAGCGCAGGTGGCTGTCCCAGTTGACCCAGAGAATGCCCACCGTGCTGTGATCGATGGAGAACTGGCTCAGGCGCAACGCCTCGGCTGCCTGCTGGTGACGATCCAGCTCGCCACGTGCGCCCAGCAGCCCACGCTCCAGCAAACGCGTCTGTTGCCTTTGCCGATAGAGCGCGGTTGCACCCAGCATCAGCACCAGGCCGAAAAACAGCGCGAGCGTCTTCCAGAAGCCGACGAAATCGGTGGACTGCGGATAGCGCAGAGGCATCCAGGTTTCCCGCCATTCCTCCAGCTCGCGAGCTGGCAGCACCTGCAGGGTCTGATCGACGATGCCGGACAACAGCGGCTGATCGCGGCGCGTTGCCAGGCGCATTAGCTGTGGCAAACCGATGTCGCCAACGATGCTCAGGCTGGAGAAACGTGATTCGCGCAGCAGCAGGCTGAGGCTCGCCTCGTCCAGCACCGCATAACTGACCTCCTGATTCAGCACCAGCAACAACGCCGCGCGCTCCGATGGCGTCGCCCGCAAACGCAGATTGGTATGGGTGCGCTCCAGATACTCGGCAGCCTGGCTCGGCGTACGCAGGGCGACCATCTGCTCCAGCGGCAACTGATCGAGATCCACCGCACCATTGCCGCTACGCTCGCCAACCACCAGATGCGGCACCCGCAGGTAGGGCATCGAGTAATGCCAGATGCGCAGACCCGCCGGCGTCTGCTGCAGACCTGGCGCCAGATCCACCTCGCCAGCACTGGCAGCCCGTTCCAGGGCCTCCAGGTTCGGATATAGACGCCAGTCAGGCGCGACGCCCATGCCTTCGAGCAAACGCTGCATCAGTTCGACGTTGGCGCCCGTCAACTGCCTATTCTGACCACGCTGCACCCAGGGTGCCTGCTGGAGCAGGCCCACGCGCAACACCGGATGCTCCTTGAGCCAGGCGCGCTGCTCGGCATCGAAGGCCGGGCGCAATGGCATGCGCGCGCTCTCGGCCCAGGCGGTGGAAACAGCCAGCATCAGCAGGAGAGAGAGGGAACGGAGAAGGGAGTTCATGCACGGCGAATCCGGTGACGCGATCCCCTACCTTACTCCAGTCTTGCACCAATCGCCTGACAAAAGCGGAGCCCGGCATTAGGCTCTGTAGCAGACGATCAGGAGCCTCATCGATGCGCCTTCACTCACTAGCACTGCTCGGTTTCTGCCTGCTCTCCTGTCCCGCGGTCTGGGCCGAGGAGCCGGTCGAGGACGCGCCGGCTGATAGCGCCGACGCCCCTGCGGCAAGCGAACGTCCGCTGTTGCCCGAACGCAGCGTCAGCGACGCGCAGACGCTGGAGCAACGCCTGGACAAACGTGAACAGCAGATGCTGCAGGCCAGCGCCGAAAGCTTCCTCGCACTGTGGCTACCAGCCAACGTCGGCGAGCCCAGTGGTGCGGTGATCCTGTTGCCCGGCGATGTGGAAAACGCCGATGGCGCCGCCGCGGTGGGCCCGCTCCGGCGCAAACTGCCCGACGCCGGCTGGCACAGTCTGAGCCTGACGCTGCCGGACCCGGACGGCGACCCGTTGCCGCCACGCAGCGCGGCCTCCGAAACGCCTGCGCCAACTGACGGTGAAGCCACCAATGGCGAAGATGAAAGCGTTGCCGATGTCGCGCCAGAGCAGACAACCACACCAGCCGCAACGGAACTCACCGCCGAGCAAAGGCGCCAGGCGCATGTCGAACGGGTAATGGCGCGTATCGATGCCGCCATCGCCTTTGCCAGCCAGCAGCAGGCCAGAGACATCGTCCTCCTCGGGCATGGCAGTGGCGCCTACTGGGCTGCGCGCTACCTGAGCGAACGTCAGCCGGACAACGTGCAGAATCTGCTGATGGTGGCGGCCGAACTACCTGCCGGCTTCGCGCCGCCACTGGATGAGATGGTCGCACAGCTAACCGTGGCCACCGGCGACTTCTACTACAAGGATCAAGCCACCGAGCGCATGGCTGCGCTGAAGCGCCTGCAGGCGAGCAAGCGGGCCAAACTGCCCACTTACATACAGGTATCGATGAAGGCCCTGCCGGGCAATCTGGATGTTCAGCAAGAGCAGCTCTACCGCCGTCTGCGCGGCTGGCTGACGCTGCATATCCGCGCAGCAGGCAGCTGAAAACTACCTGCTAGCGAATCCCTCGACGCTGGCGAATCAACGCGTAAGCCTGATGCAGTTGTCGCGTGGTGTCGGTGGCTTCACGAATGCGCTCAGGCGAGGCGCCGGAGCCGGCCAGCTTGTCCGGGTGATGCCGACTGAGCAGCCGTCGGTAGGCGCGCTTGATCTGCTCAGGCTCGCTGCCTTCACTCACGCCCAACAGACGCAGCGCCTCCTGGTAACTGCCGCCAGCCGGTGCCGGCTGCTGACTGCGGCGCGGCGCGTATTCCTCGCCCAGACTATCGAGCCGGGCACTGTCCCAGCCAAGCCACTTGCCCCAGAGCAGGATCAACTCATGCTCACTGGCCGATACCCGCCCGTCGACCCAGGCCATGCGCCAGCAGGCCCGCAGCATGGCATCCGCGCGGTCGCGCTGACGCTGCAGGGGCGCACGCAGGTTGTCACGCCCGGTCTTGCCACGGGCGAAGGCTTCGATGGCGCGCCGCTGAGCGACGGGGTTCAATCCGAGCCGTTGCATTTCCGAACGCGCCTGCTGGATATGACTCTGCACTACCCGGCCGTCGCTCTTGGCCAGACGCCCCAGCATCAGAAACAGCAAATCATCATCCGCCGGTGCCGCACGGCCGCCCAACCGCTCGCGCAGATTGTCCCAGCCATGCAGGCGCAGACGGCGATCCAGCACCTGCCCGAGCAGACCGCCAAGCAAAGCACCTGGGATGCTGGCCAGGGCGAGCCCGGCCGCTGCCCCGAGCATGGTGGCCGGCCACAACACCTAGCGCGCCTCCTGCAACAAGCGTTCGACTTCGGCCAGACGCTCGTGCGTACCGACGTCGACCCAGCAGCCGCCATAGTGCTCGCCACTGACCTGCCCTGCCGCCATCGACTCGCGCAACAGCGGCGCCAGCTTGAAGGCACCGGGCTGAGAAGAGGCGAACAGACGCGGGTGCAGCACGGCGAGACCACTGTAGGTCAACCGTTCGCCTGCCGCCTCGCCGTCATGAACCTGACCTGCCGCCAGAACGAAGTCACCCTGCGGGTGATGCGCCGGGTTATCCACCAGCACCAGATGCGCCAGGCCGGCGAGCGGCTCGCGCAGCGCGGCGAAGGCGTAGTCGGTGAAAACATCACCGTTGACCACCAAAAACGGCTCGGCCCCCAACAGCGGCAGTGCCTTGAAGATACCGCCCCCCGTTTCCAGCGGCTCACCTTCAGGGGAATAGACGATTGGTACGCCGAAGCGCGAGCCATCGCCGAGGTAATCTTCGATCTGCTGGCCCAGCCAGGCGTGGTTGATCACCAGCTCGGTGAAGCCAGCAGCGGCCAGGGCGCGGATGTGGTACTCGATCAGCGGCACGCCTGCCGCTTTCACCAGTGGTTTGGGTGTATGCAGCGTCAAAGGACGCATGCGCTCGCCCTTGCCCGCCGCGAGGATCATCGCCTTCATGCACGCGCCCCTTCATCTTTCGCCAGGCTGGCGAACAGCTCAGCCAACTCGGCGAGCTCCGGCCGACGCGCCAGCACAACCTCTATATAAGAGAAGAAACGCGGCACATCGCCGAGGTACTTGGGCTTGCCATCGCGGTGGCAGATGCGCGCGAAGATGCCGATCACCTTGAGGTGACGCTGCACGCCCATCAGATCGCTGGCGCGCAGAAAGTCTTCGAACGATGCCTGCACCGGAATGCCCGCCGCCTTGGCGCGCTCCCAGTAGCCGTGTAACCAGGCCTGCACGCGCGCCTCTGGCCAACTGAGGAAGGCATCCTTGAACAGGCAGGTGATGTCATAAGTCACCGGACCGTTGACGGCATCCTGGAAATCCAGCACGCCGGGGTTGGGCGCACTCTGCATCAGGTTGCGCGGCATGAAGTCGCGGTGCACCACCACCTTGGGCTGCTCCAGGGCGCTGTCGATCAACAGGCGACAGATGCGCTGCCAGGCTGCTTCCTGCTCGGGTGTAAAGGCATGCCCCAGATGGCGTTGTACGTACCACTCGGGAAACAGCTGCAACTCACGACGCAGCAACGCCTCGTCGTAATGCGGCAGAGCACCGTCCAGCGGCAAACGCTGCTGCAACAACAAGGCTTCGATGGCCTCGTCGAACAGCTCGTCGGCGTTGTGTTCGTTTATCACATCCAGGTAGGTCTGGCGGCCCAGGTCATCGAGGATCAGAAAGCCCTGTTCGAGATCGGCAGCCAACACCTGCGGCACATGCACACCGGCGCTGGCCAGCAACGCAGCGATACGGACGAAAGGTTCGCAGTTTTCCTGAGGCGGCGGCGCATCCATCAGAATCAGGCTGCGCTCACCGGCCTGCCAACGAAAATAGCGACGAAAGCTGGCATCGCTGCTGGCAGGCGTGAGCTCGGCCTCAGGCACCGCGCCCCAGTCGCGCACTGCGAAGAGGGCGGGCAGCTGCTCGCCGAGCCAGGTTTGCAACTGTTGCAGACGTACATCGTGTTCAGACATCAAGGGGTCTCCGACGGCGCTAGCCGTTGCGCGGGTCATGCTTTATTATCCAGCATCTTTTTCAGCCCATCGAGAGGCGTGCGGCCCCTGGGCCGATAGCGCGCAGGAAGCCCGGACTAACAAGATGGCAGTAAAATACCCCGCGTTCCGCAAGAAATTCCCGCTGCTGGTCACCGGCAGCCTCCTGGCCTTACAGCCCGCGTTCAGCCTACAGTCCTTTGCCGCCGAGCAATACGATTGCCAGGCGTCGCCCACGGGCGGCTGGGCCTGCGCGCCGAAATCCGCGGCCAGCGCCCTGCCTCCGCGCCCGGTGCACAGCCGTGATGCTGTCAGCAGCGGTGGCTCGAGCAGCACGGCCGTAGCCAAGCAGGATGCCGCCCCGGTACTGGTCACCGAGAGCAAGGGCCGCGCCCTCACCTCGCGCAGCCCTGACTACAGTCACTTGGACTGGGTACCGCGCGATAAGTTGACTGCCGCGCAGCTGGCCGAGGCCGGTCCTTACTGCGCAGGCGCCTACGTCGAGCCACTGCGTCCGGGCATGGATGACACCACGCCGCTGAACGAGTCGCCGATGTTCGTTTCCGCCAAAGCCTCACGCTTCGAGCAGGAAAAGCAGATCGCCACCCTCGCCGGTGATGTGGTCCTGCGCCAGTCCGGCATGCAGGTCGAGGCCGACGAAGCCAGCCTGCACCAGACGGAAAACCGTGGTGAGCTGGTCGGTAACGTACGCCTGCGCGACAAGGGCATGCTGGTGGTCGGCGACCGCGCCGAACTGCAGCTGGATAACGGCGAAGCGCGTATCGACAATGCCGAATACGTGATGCACCAGGCCCACGTGCGCGGCAGCGCGCTCTACGCCAAGCGCGAAGAAACCGCGATCATCCGCCTCAAGGATGGTACCTACACCCGTTGCGAACCGGGCGACAATGCCTGGCACCTGAAGGGCAACAACGTCACCCTGAACCCGGCGACCGGCTTCGGTACCGCGACCAACGTGACGCTGCGGGTCAAGGACATTCCGGTGTTCTACACCCCGTACATCTACTTCCCCATCGACGACCGTCGCCAGTCCGGCTTCCTGCCACCAAGCATCGGCACGTCGAGCAGCAACGGCTTCTCGCTGCAAACGCCGTACTACTTCAACCTGGCACCGAACTACGACGCCACGCTGTACCCGACCTACATGGCCAAACGCGGCCTGCTGATGGAGGGTGAGTTCCGCTACCTGACCGAGAGCAGCGAAGGCCAGGTCGGTGGTGCATGGCTGAACGACAGCGAAGACGAGCGCAAACTGCAGTCCGAGTACGAAGATCAGCGCTGGATGTACAGCTGGCAACACAAGCAAGGGCTGAACTCGCGCCTGCTCGCCGAAGTCGACTACACCGACATCAGCGACCCGTACTACTTCCAGGACCTCGATACCGATCTGGGCATCGACAAGCAAACCTACGTCGACCAGCGCGGCACCCTGACCTATCGCGGTGACAGCTATACCGCACGCCTGAACGTGCATGCGTATGAACTGGCCAACATCACCGATGTGACGCCATACGATCGCCTGCCGCAGATCACCCTGGACGGCAAGCTGCCGTTCAATCCGGGCGGCCTGGACTTCACCTACGGCACCGAATACGTGCGCTTCGATCGCAACCTGCGCTCCGGCTTTTTCACTGACAAAGACGGCGTAACCGGCCGCCCGCAGGACCTCTGGTACGACGAACGCCTGACCGGCCTGAACCGTGCGGATGGCGAACGCCTGCACCTGGAGCCTGGCGTCAGCCTGCCGCTGAACTGGAGCTGGGGCTTCATCAAACCTCAGGTGAAATATCTGCAGACGCAGTACCAGGTAAACCTGGACGGTCGGGGCAAGGCTGATATTGCTGGCGCTACAAACGATCCCGACGACCTGAACCGCCAGTGGTTCGGCGTCGACTACAAGCGCTCACCCAACCGTGGCGTCGGTATGTTCAGCGTCGACAGCGGCCTGTATTTCGACCGCAACACCCAGCTGTTCGGCAAGGATTTCCGCCAGACTCTGGAACCGCGCGCCTTCTATCTCTATGTGCCGGAAGAAGACCAGACCGATATCCCGGTGTTCGACACGGGCGAACCGACCTTCAGCTACGCCTCGCTGTGGCGTGAAAACCGCTTCAGCGGCAAGGATCGCATCGGTGACGAGAACAAGCTGTCGCTGGGTGTGACCAGTCGCTGGATCGAGCCGAACGGTTTCGAACGTCAGCGCTTCAGCATCGGCCAGGCCTTCTACTTCGAAGACCGCAAGGTTCAACTACCGGGTATCGATTATCGTGCCCGCCAGGAAGCCACCGCCGACGTGTCGCCTTACGCGCTGGAGTACCTGTATCGCTTCAACCGCGACTGGCGCTTCTCCTCGACCTTCAACTGGGATCCGGACCAGCACGCCACCCGTTCGGGCAGCGCAATGTTCCATTACCAGCCGGAAGACAATCCGAACAAGATCGTCAACTTCGGCTATCGCTATCGTAACGACACCGTACGTTACGACCGCGACAGCGGTACCTGGACGACCAACCCGGACTACGGCAGCTCGACCCTTGCCGACGGTTCGCCGAACCCGAACTACATCAAGAACTACTACAAGATCGACCAGCATGACTTCTCCGTCATCTGGCCGCTGGCTCCGCAGTGGAGCCTGATCTCGCGCTGGCAGTACGACTATGGCCGCAACCGTACCCTCGAAGCCTTCGGTGGTTTCGAATACGACAGCTGCTGCTGGAAGCTGCGCCTGATCAACCGCTACTGGATCGATTACGACGAAGTCAGCCTCGACCCATCGCGCAACGACGAGCCGGACCGCGGCATCTTCCTGCAGATCGTCCTCAAGGGCCTCGGCGGCGTTGTTGGCAACAAGGTGGAAACTTTCCTCGACCAAGGCATTCAAGGTTACCGTGAACGTGAAGACCAAGCTTTCTGATCGCCTGCGCCCCCTGCTATTGGGCGCAGCACTGCTGGCGGCAACGGCTCAGGCCCAGGTTCGCCCACTGGATCGCGTCGTGGCCATCGTCGACAACGACGTGGTCATGCAGAGCCAACTCGAAGCTCGCCTGCGTGAAGTGCAACAAACCATCGACAAGCGCGGCGGTGCCCTGCCGCCCGAGAACGTACTCAGCCAGCAGGTGCTCGAGCGTCTGATCATCGAGAACATCCAGCTGCAGATCGGCGACCGCTCCGGCATTCGTATCACCGACGAAGAGCTGAACCAGGCCATGGGCACCATCGCCCAGCGCAACGGCATGAGCCTGGAGCAGTTCCGCGAAGCGCTGGCACGTGACGGCCTGTCCTATGCCGATGCCCGTGATCAGGTGCGCCGCGAGATGGTCATCAGCCGTGTCCGCCAGCGCCGCGTGGCAGAACGCATCCAGGTCACCGATCAGGAAGTGCAGAACTTCCTCGCCTCTGACCTGGGCAAGATGCAGCTGTCGGAAGAGTTCCGTCTGGCCAATATCCTGATCCCGGTATCCGAGGGTGCCTCCTCCAGCGAAATCCAGGCGGCTGACCGTCAGGCGCAGGAGGTGTATCAGCAACTGCAACAAGGCGCAGACTTCGCCCAACTGGCGATTTCCCGCTCCGCCAGTGAAACCGCCCTGGAAGGCGGCGAGATGGGCTGGCGTAAAGCCGGTCAGCTGCCGCCACCGTTCGACAACATGATCAGCCAGCTGAATCCAGGCGAAGTCACCGAGCCGGTGCGCACGCCGGGCGGCTTCATCATCCTCAAGTTGATCGAGAAGCGCGGTGGCGACACCCAGGTGCGTGACGAAGTGCATGTTCGCCACATCCTGATCAAGCCCAGCGAGATTCGCAGCGAAGAAGAAACCCGTCGCCTGGTCGAGCGCCTGTATCAGCGCATTGTCGATGGTGAGGACTTCGCCGAACTGGCGAAGAGCTTCTCCGAAGACCCGGGTTCTGCGCTCAACGGCGGCGATCTGAACTGGATCGACCCCAACGCGCTGGTGCCCGAGTTCCGTGAAGTGATGAACAACACCGCCAGCGGCGAACTGTCCAAGCCGTTCAAGAGCCCTTACGGCTGGCACGTGCTGCAGGTCATGGGCCGCCGCGCCACTGACAGCAGCGCGCAGTTCCGCGAGCAACAGGCCGCAAACGTGCTGCGTAACCGCAAGTACGACGAGGAACTGCAGGCCTGGCTGCGCCAGATCCGCGACGAAGCCTACGTCGAGACCAAGCTGTAATAGCGGTATCGATCAGCAAAGCCCGGCCCAGCGCCGGGCTTTTTCGTTATTGGCCAGGCAGCGTAAACTGACGCCCCAGCCCGTATAGAGAGCGACCATGACTGTGCAGCAATGCTTTGCCCTCACACCAGGCGAGCCCGCCGGCATCGGCCCCGATCTCTGCCTACTGCTGGCGCAGATGGCGCAGCCTGCACCACTGGTGGCTATCGCCAGTCGCGAGCTGCTGGCTGAGCGCGCCAAGCAGCTGGGGCTGAATATCGAACTGCTGGGCGTCGGCCCGCAAGGATGGCCTGATCGTCCTGCCGCAGCGGGCGCTCTGTACGTCTGGGATACTCCACTGGCAGTCACGGTCGAGCCCGGCAAGCTGGCACCAGCCAACGCTGCCTACGTGCTGGAGACCCTCACCCGCGCGGGCCAGGGCTGCCTGGACGGCACGTTCGCCGGGATGATCACCGCCCCCGTGCACAAGGGCGTGATCAACCAGGCCGGTATCGCCTTCTCCGGCCACACCGAGTTTCTCGCCGAACTCACCCACACCCAGCAGGTGGTGATGATGCTGGCGACCCGCGGCTTGCGCGTGGCGCTGGTCACCACGCACCTGCCGCTGAAAGACGTCGCGGCCGCCATTACGGCCGAACGCCTGGAGCGCGTTATCCGCATCCTGCATGCCGATCTGCAAAGCAAGTTCGGTATTGCCGAGCCGCGCATCCTGGTCTGCGGGCTCAATCCACATGCGGGCGAAGGTGGTCATCTGGGCCGCGAGGAAATCGAGATCATCGAACCGACGCTGGAGCGCATGCGCACTCAAGGCGTGAACCTGATCGGCCCGCTGCCGGCCGACACCCTGTTCACCCCCAAGTATCTCGAACATGCCGATGCGGTGCTGGCCATGTACCACGACCAGGGACTGCCCGTGCTCAAGTTCAAGGGCTTCGGCGCGGCGCTCAACGTCACGCTGGGCCTGCCGATCATCCGCACCTCGGTGGATCACGGTACCGCCCTGGATCTGGCCGGCACTGGCAAGGTGGATATCGGCAGCCTGCAGGTGGCGCTGGAAACCGCCTACCAGATGGCCGCCAACCGCACGGAGTGAACCACTGAGGCCGCAGCCCGCGCCCGCGGCGCCATTCGCTGGTAGACTGTGCGACTTTCTTTTTTGCATCCAGCCTCGAGCGCCACGCCTCGAGGCGCTCCGCGGAGCCGCACATGTCCGAATACCAACACCGCGCGCGCAAGCGCTTCGGCCAGAACTTCCTGCATGATGCCGGGGTGATCGACCGTATCCTGCGCGCCATTCGCGCCAAGGAAGGCGAGCATCTGCTGGAAATCGGCCCAGGTCAGGGTGCCATTACCGAGGGTTTGCTCGGCAGCGGCGCGCAGCTCGACGTGATCGAACTCGACCTCGACCTGATTCCCATCCTGCAGGGAAAGTTCGGTGACAATCCGCGCTTTCGCCTGAATCAGGGCGACGCCCTGAAGTTCGACTTCGCCCGCCTCGAGGCGGCGCCGCGCAGCCTGCGCGTAGTCGGCAACCTGCCCTACAACATCTCCACACCGCTGATTTTCCACCTGCTGGACAACGCACCGCTGATTCGCGACATGCATTTCATGCTGCAGAAGGAAGTGGTCGAGCGCATGGCCGCCGGCCCTGGCGGCGGTGATTGGGGGCGGCTGTCGATCATGGTGCAGTACCACTGCCGCGTGGAGCATCTGTTCAACGTTGGCCCCGGCGCCTTCAACCCGCCGCCCAAGGTCGACTCGGCCATCGTCCGCCTGGTGCCGCATGAAATCCTGCCACACCCGGCCAAGGACCATCGCCTGCTCGAGCGCGTCGTGCGTGAAGCCTTCAACCAGCGCCGCAAGACCCTGCGCAACACGCTCAAGCAGTTGCTGCCCGCCGCGGCCATCGAAGCCGCAGGCGTCGACGGCAGCCTGCGCCCCGAGCAGCTGGATCTGGCCGCCTTCGTCCGCCTGGCCGACCAGCTGGCCCTGCAGCCTTCGGCCGAGCAGGTCTAAACTGCAATCACGCTCAACGGATTCTTCGCATGTCCGACCCTCGCTATCAGATCGACGTCAGCGTCACCACCCGCTACCTGGCCGCGCAGTCGCAGCCGGAGCAGAACCGCTACGCGTTCTCCTACACCGTGACCATCGTCAATAACGGCGAGTTGCCCGCTCAACTGCTGTCGCGCCACTGGATCATCACCGATGGCGACGGGCGAGTGCAGGAAGTACGTGGCGCTGGGGTGATCGGCCAGCAGCCGCATATCGAACCCGGCGCCAGCCACACGTACAGCAGCGGTACGGTCATGGCCACTCAGGTCGGCACCATGCAGGGCAGCTACCAGATGCTCGCCGAAGACGGAAAACGCTTCGACGCGACCATCGCCCCGTTCCGTCTGGCGGTGCCCGGAGCGCTGCACTGATGGCCGTCTACGCCGTCGGCGACCTGCAGGGCTGCCTGAAACCGCTCCAGTGCCTGCTCGAACAAGTGTCTTTCGATGCGCAGCACGACCAGCTCTGGCTGGTCGGCGACCTGGTCAATCGCGGCCCGCAATCGCTGGAAACCCTGCGCTTTCTCTACTCCATTCGCCATGCGGTCACCTGCGTGCTGGGCAACCACGACCTGCACCTGCTGGCCGCAGCGCACAATGTCGAACGTCTGAAGAAGGGCGACACCCTGCGCGAGATTCTCGACGCGCCGGACCGCAACGACCTGCTCGACTGGCTGCGCATGCAGAAGCTGGTTCACCACGACGCCGAACGCAAAGTGACCCTGGTACATGCCGGTATCCCCCCGCAATGGACACTGAGCAAGGCACTGCGCCGCGCAGCCGAAGTCGAAGAAGCCTTGCGTGACGATGCCCGCCTGCCGCTGTTTCTCGATGGCATGTACGGTAACGAGCCGGCCAAGTGGAGCAAGGACCTGCATGGCGTGACCCGCCTGCGGGTGATCACCAACTACTTCACCCGCATGCGCTTCTGCAGAGCCGACGGCACGCTGGATCTGAAGAGCAAGGAGGGTGTTGGCAGCGCCCCACCCGGCTTCGCCCCCTGGTTCAGCCATCCGCAGCGCAAGATGCGCGGTGAGAAGATCATCTTCGGTCACTGGGCAGCGCTGGAAGGCCACTGCCAGGAGCCGGGCCTCTACGCACTGGATACCGGATGCGTCTGGGGCGGTGCGATGACCCTGCTCGATGTCGACAGCGGAGTACTTCACCGCTGCACCTGTCCCAAGGAATGAGCGCCAGAGGCGCCCCCACGCATCACTCGAAGGCACCGAACATGAGCGAATTCAAGCGTATTTCCCCACAGCAGGCGCAGGAACTGCGCACCCAGGGCGCCGTCGTGGTCGACATTCGCGACCCACAGAGCTTCGCCAGTGGCCATATCAGCGGCTCGCGTCACCTCGACAACCACTCGCTGCATGACTTCATTACCCATGCCGATCTCGATGCGCCCCTGATCGTCTCCTGCTACCACGGCAACTCCAGCCAGGGCGCAGCGGCCTATCTGGTCGGCCAGGGCTTCTCTGAGGTGTACAGCCTCGACGGCGGTTTCGAGCTGTGGCACGCCACTTACCCGAGCGAAACGGCGCAAAGCAGCGAAGAATAAATTTCTTCAGGCGGCAAGCCGCGCCCGCTCTGGCCTGCCGCCACTTCCCGACGTACGGTAACATCCAGTTATCGTTACCCAGCCCTTGACCCTCGGCAGAACGAACTATTCTGTTACTCAGGCCATCCCACTCAAGGTAGAGCCGGCCAACCGGCATCGGGCCATCGGTAACGACTTTTAGGTTTTGGGGGATTCTTCCCGACTTGTCTCTAAGCCGGAGTTACCCAGCACCTGCACGCACGACCGATCCCGAGCCAGCTTTCAGCATCGAGCGAGGTGAAGTCATGAGCATTTTCAGTCACTTCCAACAACGTTTCGAGGCGACCCGCCAGGAGGAGTACTCGCTGCAGGAGTACCTCGAACTGTGCAAACAGGATCGCAGCGCCTACGCCACTGCGGCCGAGCGCCTGCTGATGGCCATTGGCGAGCCGGAATTGCTGGACACCTCCAGCGATTCACGCCTGTCACGCATCTTTTCCAACAAGGTGATCCGCCGTTATCCGGCCTTCGCCGACTTCCATGGCATGGAAGAGTGCATCGACCAGATCGTCTCCTACTTCCGCCATGCCGCTCAGGGCCTGGAAGAGAAGAAGCAGATCCTCTATCTGCTGGGCCCGGTGGGCGGTGGTAAATCCTCGCTGGCCGAGAAGCTCAAGCAATTGATGGAGAAGGTGCCCTTCTACGCCATCAAGGGCTCGCCGGTATTCGAGTCGCCGCTGGGGCTGTTCAACGCCACCGAAGACGGCGCCATCCTCGAAGAGGATTACGGCATCCCACGGCGCTACCTCAGCTCGATCATGTCGCCCTGGGCCACCAAGCGTCTGCAGGAGTTCGGCGGCGACATCAGCCAGTTCCGCGTGGTCAAGCTATACCCGTCGATCCTCAACCAGATCGCCGTGGCCAAGACCGAACCAGGCGATGAGAACAACCAGGACATCTCCGCCCTGGTCGGCAAGGTGGATATCCGCAAACTGGAAGAATTCCCGCAGAACGACGCCGACGCCTACAGCTACTCGGGCGCGCTGTGCCGGGCCAACCAGGGCCTGATGGAATTCGTCGAGATGTTCAAGGCGCCGATCAAGGTGCTGCACCCCTTGCTCACCGCTACCCAGGAGGGCAACTACAACAGCACCGAAGGCCTCGGCGCGATTCCCTACAGCGGCATTCTGCTGGCTCACTCCAACGAGTCCGAGTGGCACAGCTTCCGCAACAACAAGAACAACGAGGCCTTCATCGACCGTATCTATATCGTCAAGGTGCCGTACTGCCTGCGCGTGACCGACGAGATCAAGATCTACGACAAGCTGCTGATCAACAGCTCGCTGGCCAAGGCCCATTGCGCGCCGGACACCCTGAAGATGCTCGCTCAGTTCTCCACCCTGTCGCGCCTGAAGGAGCCGGAGAACTCCAACATCTATTCGAAGATGCGCGTCTACGACGGCGAGAACCTCAAGGACACCGACCCGAAAGCCAAGTCGATCCAGGAGTACCGCGACAGCGCGGGTGTCGATGAGGGCATGAACGGCCTGTCGACCCGCTTCGCCTTCAAGATTCTGTCCAAGGTATTCAACTTCGATCCGCACGAAATCGCCGCCAACCCGGTGCACCTGTTGTACGTGCTGGAGCAGCAGATCGAGCAGGAGCAGTTCCCCGCCGAGGTGCGCGAGCGCTACCTGCGCTACATCAAGGAGTACCTGGCGCCGCGCTATATCGAGTTCATCGGCAAGGAAATCCAGACCGCTTATCTGGAGTCCTACAGCGAATACGGGCAGAACATCTTCGACCGCTACGTGCTGTACGCCGACTTCTGGATTCAGGATCAGGAGTACCGCGACCCGGAGACCGGCGAGATCCTCAACCGCGTGGCGCTCAACGAGGAGCTGGAAAAAATCGAGAAACCGGCCGGCATCAGCAACCCGAAGGACTTCCGCAACGAGATCGTCAACTTCGTGCTGCGCGCCCGCGCCAACAACAACGGCAAGAACCCCACCTGGCTCAGCTACGAGAAGCTGCGCGTGGTGATCGAGAAAAAAATGTTCTCCAACACCGAGGATCTGCTCCCGGTCATCAGCTTCAACGCCAAGGGCAGCAAGGAGGATCAGCAGAAGCACAACGACTTCGTCAAACGCATGGTCGAGCGCGGCTACACCGAGAAGCAGGTGCGCCTGCTGTCGGAGTGGTACCTGCGGGTTCGCAAGTCTCAGTAAGCCCTACCCGGCGCGCGGCGCGCGCCGGGTCATTCGCTGCTCGCCCGTAGCCACGGGCGGGCTAGGGAGACGTCATGAGCTACGTGATCGACCGGCGCCTCAACGGCAAGAACAAGAGCACGGTTAACCGCCAGCGCTTCCTGCGGCGTTACCGTGAACACATCAAGAAGGCGGTGGAGGAAGCCGTCAGCCGGCGCTCCATCACTGACATGGAGCACGGTGAGCAGATCAGCATTCCCGGTCGCGATATCGACGAGCCAGTGCTGCATCACGGCCGCGGCGGCAAGCAGACCACCGTTCACCCGGGCAACAAGGAATTCACCACTGGCGAGCGCATTCCGCGCCCACAAGGCGGCGGCGGTGGACGCGGCAGTGGCAAGGCGAGCAACTCCGGTGAAGGTATGGACGAGTTCGTCTTCCAGATCACCCAGGAAGAATTTCTCGACTTCATGTTCGAGGATCTGGAGCTGCCCAATCTGGTCAAGCGCCACCTGACCGGTGCGGAAACCTTCAAGACCGTGCGCGCCGGCATCAGTAACGAAGGCAACCCGTCACGTATCAACATCGTGCGCACCCTGCGCTCGGCGCATGCGCGGCGCATCGCCCTGTCCGGTTCCAGCCGCGCCAAACTGCGCGAAGCCAAGGCCGAGCTGGAGCGACTGCGACGGGAAGAACCGGACAACTTCGGCGATATACAGGTGATTCAGGAGGAAATCGAACGACTCAGTGCGCGCATCCACCGCGTGCCGTTTCTCGACACCTTCGACCTCAAGTACAACCTGCTGACCAAGCAGCCCAACCCCAGCTCCAAGGCGGTGATGTTCTGCCTGATGGACGTTTCCGGCTCCATGACCCAGGCCACCAAGGACGTGGCCAAGCGCTTCTTCATCCTCCTGTACCTGTTCCTCAAGCGCAATTACGACAAGATCGACGTGGTGTTCATCCGCCACCATACGAGTGCGAAAGAGGTGGACGAAGAGGAATTCTTCTACTCCCGCGAGACCGGCGGCACCATCGTTTCCAGCGCCCTGAAGCTGATGCAGGAAGTTATGGCCGAGCGCTACCCGGTCAACGAGTGGAACATCTACGCCGCTCAGGCATCGGACGGCGACAACTGGAACGACGACTCGCCGGTGTGCCGGGATATATTGATCAACCAGATCATGCCGTTCGTGCAGTACTTCACCTACGTCGAGATCACCCCACGTGAGCACCAGGCGCTGTGGTTCGAGTACGAACAGGTGGCCGAAGCCTTCGCCGACAGCTTCGCCCAGCAGCAACTGGTGTCCGCTGCGGACATCTACCCGGTGTTCCGCGAACTGTTCCAGCGTCGCCTGGTGAGTTGAGGGCCAAGCCATGAATGCCAGCAGCAGAAAGCGCGAGCCGATCTCCACCGGCTCGGAGTGGACCTTCGACCTGATCCGCCAGTACGACAAGGAAATCGCGCGCATCGCCGAACGTTACGCGCTGGACACCTACCCCAACCAGATCGAAGTGATCACCGCCGAACAGATGATGGATGCCTACGCCTCGGTCGGCATGCCGCTGGGCTATCACCACTGGTCGTACGGCAAGCACTTCCTCTCCACAGAAAAAGGCTACAAGCGCGGGCAGATGGGCCTGGCCTACGAGATCGTGATCAACTCCGATCCGTGCATCGCCTACCTGATGGAAGAGAACACCATCTGCATGCAGGCGCTGGTGATCGCTCACGCCTGCTACGGCCACAACAGTTTCTTCAAGGGCAACTACCTGTTCCGTACCTGGACCGACGCCAGCTCGATCATCGATTACCTGGTGTTCGCCAAGCAGTACATCATGCAGTGCGAGGAGCGCTACGGCATCGACGCCGTGGAGGAGCTGCTCGACTCCTGCCATGCCCTGATGAACTACGGCGTCGACCGCTACAAGCGCCCCTACCCCATCTCTGCCGAGGAGGAGCGCCGGCGCCAGAAGGAACGCGAGGAGCACCTGCAGAAGCAGATCAACGACCTGTGGCGCACCATTCCCAAGAGTGCGGACAAGGGCAGCGAGAAGGACAGCAAGCGCTTCCCGGCCGAGCCGCAGGAAAACATCCTCTACTTCCTGGAAAAACACGCGCCCTTGCTGGAGCCGTGGCAGCGCGAGGTGATCCGCATCGTGCGCAAGATCGCCCAGTACTTCTACCCGCAGCGTCAGACCCAGGTGATGAACGAAGGCTGGGCCACCTTCTGGCACTACACCCTGATGAACGACCTCTACGACGAAGGCCTGGTCACCGACGGCTTCATGATGGAATTCCTGCAGTCGCACACCAGCGTGGTCTACCAGCCACCGTTCGACAGTCCCTACTACAGCGGTATCAATCCCTACGCCCTGGGTTTTGCCGTGTACCGCGACATCCGCCGTATCTGCGAGGCGCCCACCGAGGAGGACAAGCGCTGGTTCCCGGATATCGCCGGTAGCGACTGGCTGACCACGCTCAAGTTCGCCATGAACAGCTTCAAGGACGAGAGCTTCATCCTGCAGTTCCTCTCGCCCAAGGTGATTCGCGACTTCAAGCTGTTCGGCATTCTCGACGACGACCAGAAGGACGAACTGCTGGTGCCGGCCATTCATGACGAGCCGGGTTACCGCACCATCCGCGAGCTGCTCGCCGCGCAGTACAACCTGGGCAACCGCGAACCCAACGTGCAGATCTGGAACATCGACCGTCGCGGCGACCGCTCGCTGACCCTGCGCCATCAGCAGCATGACCGCAAACCACTGGGTGACTCCACCGGCGAGGTACTCAAGCACCTGCACCGGCTGTGGGGCTTCGACATTCATCTGGAGGTCTGCCAGGGCGACCAGTTGATCACCACCCAGCATGTGCCACCGCGCGGCAGTTCGGAGGGCGACAGCGAATACCCGAGGCTGGACCTGATCATTCCGCCCATTTGAGCGGTTGCTGATCGAGATGCCGGCCATGACCACGCCCTGACCTATATACCGACCCGCAAGGCGCGCCCCACCTCGATCTTCGGTATCCTCTGCGCTCAGTGGAGGAACATACATGCAGATCTACAAAGTCGGCGGCGCAGTGCGTGATCGCCTGCTCGGTCGCCCCGTCTGTGAAGTGGACTGGGTCGTGGTCGGCGCCAGCGCCGAACAGATGCTCGAACTCGGCTACCGCCCGGTGGGCGCCGACTTTCCGGTGTTCCTGCACCCGCAAACCGGCGATGAGTACGCCCTGGCCCGCACCGAGCGCAAGAGCGGGCGCGGCTATGGCGGTTTTACTTTTCACGCCAGCCCCGACGTTACGCTGGAACAAGACCTGATCCGCCGCGACCTCAGCGTCAATGCCATGGCCGAAGACGACCAGGGTAACCTGATCGACCCTTATGGCGGCCAGCAAGACCTGGAAGCGCGCATCCTGCGCCACGTATCCCCGGCATTCGCCGAAGATCCGCTGCGCGTGCTGCGCGTGGCCCGCTTCGCCGCGCGCTATGCGCCGCTCGGTTTCAGCGTCGCGCCAGAAACCCTGGCGCTGATGCGTCAGTTGGCCGATTCCGGCGAGCTGGCTCACCTCACCGCCGAACGCAGCTGGAAGGAAATCTCCCGCGCCCTGATGGAGCCGTGCCCGGACGTGTTCGTCCAGGTGCTGCGCGACTGCGGCGCGCTGGCCGCCCTGCTGCCGGAAGTCGACGATCTGTTCGGCGTGCCGCAACCGCAGGCGCACCACCCGGAAATCGACACCGGCGTGCATGTGTTGAGCGTGTTGCGCCAGTGCGCGGAGCACGACCAGCCGCTGAACGTGCGCTGGGCCTGCCTGCTGCATGACGTCGGCAAAGGCCTGACACCGGAGGGCGAATGGCCACGGCATATTGCCCATGAGCACAAAGGTCTGCCCCTGATACAGGCGATCAACGAACGCTGTAAAGCGCCTCGTGACTGTGCCGAGCTGGCATCGCTGGTAGGTGAATTCCATACCCACGGCCATCGCGCGCTGGAGCTGCGCCCCTCGACGCTGCTGGAACTGCTGCAACGCTTCGACGTGTTTCGCCGCCCGCAGCGCTTCGCCGAGTTCGTCGCCGCCTGCGAGATGGATGCGCGCGGGCGCCTGGGCCTGGAGCAACGCGAGTACCCGCAGGCCGCTTACCTGCTGGGCGCCGCCGAGGCTGCACGGCAAGTGCCAGTCAAACCGCTATTGGAGAAGGGATTCAAGGGCGCCGAGCTGGGCGAGGCGCTCAACCGCGAGCGCCTGCAAGCGCTCAAGGCCTACAAGGAACAGCAGAGAACGTAGCCCGGATGAAATCCGGGGGAGTCCAGAAACAGGTCCTGGATTTCATCCAGGCTACGACCCGAAAGCCTACAAGGCGCAACATGCCCCCTCGTAGGAGCCCGCTTGCGGGCGATATCGCTGCCAGCAACGCTCATCGCCGGCAAGCCAGCTCCTGCAGGCCGCCGCAGCCGCAGCCCGGATGCAATCCGGGACGATTCTGAGACCAGCCCCCGGATTGCATCCGGGCTACGCAGAAGCCAGCACCTCAGCCGGCGTCAGCTCGACACCACGCCACTGAAAGGCCGCCGGCCATAGCTGCTGATCGATCTGTGCAGACGCCCACAACTCGGCGAACGAACGGCCGTCGACCGGATGGTGCGCCTCGGGCGCCAACAGCGCCAACGGCCAGAGCACGAAGGCGTTCTTGAGAATTTCCGCGCGCGGCAGGACCAGACCATTGAAGTTGCCGACCTGCTCGCCATACAGCAGCACGTCGATGTCCAGTGGCAAGCCCTTGCGGTCCGGCGCGTAGCGGCCGTTGTCGGCCTCGATGAACTTCAGCCGGCGATCCAGCTCCAGTAGCGGCAGCTCCGTCTCGCCCACCACCACCAGATTGAAGAAATTGCCGCTCTTGATACCCACCGCGTGACTTTCGAACACCGGCGAGCAGCGCATATCGCTGAGCAGCCCGGCCAGCGCATCGAGGCCGGCAACCAGGTGAGCCTCGCGCTCGACATTGCTGCCGAGGCCGAGAAAGACCCGAGTCAGAGACATCCGCGCTCGATCTCCACACCCACGCCACCGCGTGCGGCAGGCACCGCGCCGGGCTTGGTCAGCCTCAGGCGTATCCAAGGGATGTTGAATTCCTCCATCAGGGTCTGCACCAGACGCTCGGCGAAAGCCTCGACCAGGATGAACTGCGATTCGGCCGCGAAGGCCTGAATACGCGTGGATACGCTGGCGTAATCGAGCGCCAGGTTGAGGTCGTCACCGGCTGCGGACGGACGGTTGTCCCAGGCCATCTGCAGGTCGAGAAGCAGGCACTGACGAATGTCGCGCTCCCAATCGTAGGCGCCAATCACCGTGTCGACTTCCAGCCCCTCGATAAATACTCTGTCCACCCGCACTCTCCGCGCCACGACAAGGGCGCTGCACCTCGTTAGAATCGGGCCACCCCATGCCCTGGAATGGCCACCATGTTCTGGCTTCTGGCAATCCTTGCCTACCTGCTCGGCTCGTTGTCCTTCGCCATCCTGCTCAGCCGACTCGCTGGCGGGCCAGACCCGCGTGCCAGCGGCTCGGGCAACCCCGGCGCCACCAACATGCTACGCGTGGCCGGCAAGAAGCTCGCTGTGATGACGCTGATCGGCGACCTGTTCAAGGGCCTGCTACCGATCCTGATCGCCAAGCTGCTCGGCCTCAGCCTGCACCAACAGGCCTGGATCGGCCTGGCGGCCGTCGTCGGCCATCTTTACCCGCTGTACTTCCGTTTCCGTGGCGGCAAGGGCGTGGCCACTGCCGCCGGCATGCTGCTCGGCCTCTACCCACCGGCTGCCCTGCTCGCCCTGGCGGCATGGGCCCTGGTATTTCTGCTGACCCGCACCAGCTCGCTGGCCTCGCTGATCGCTACACCGCTGACGCTACCGCTGCTGGCCTGGCAACAACCGGCGGCGTTGCTGCCAGCCTGCGTGCTGACCGGGCTGATCGTCTGGCGCCACCGCAGCAATCTGCGTGATCTGTTCGCCGGCCGCGAGCGCCGTTTTTAAGCAACAGATCGGACTGCAAATCGCGGCTGAAGCCGCTCCTACAAGATCTGACCCAGTTAAATCGACGGCAGCGACTCCATCGGCCAGCGCGCCTGCACCTTGATCGCCAAGTCCTCATGCTGCCCGGCCAGCAAACGCTGGCATCCGGCATAGGCGATCATCGCGCCATTGTCGGTGCAGAAACGTGGCCGCGCGTAGAACACCTTGCCCTTCATCTCGCCCAGCATGCGCTCCAGGTGCTCACGCAACGCCTTGTTGGCACTCACGCCACCGGCGATCACCAGGCTGTTCAGCCCGCTCTGCTTGAGCGCGCGCTTGCACTTGATGGTCAGAGTCTCAACCACCGCCTGCTGGAAGGCCAGCGCGATGTCGCGACGGGCTTGGTCGAGGTCGTCACCGCTGTCGCGGCATTGCTGCCAGGTATTGAGCGCAAAGGTCTTGAGGCCGCTGAAGCTGAAATCCAGACCCGGACGATCGGTCATCGGCCTGGGGAAGACGAAGCGCCCCGGCGTGCCCTGCTCGGCCAGCTTGGCGATTTCCGGACCGCCCGGATAATTCAGGCCCATCAGCTTGGCGGTCTTGTCGAAGGCCTCACCGGCCGCGTCGTCCAGCGACTCGCCGAGCAACTGGTACTGACCGATGCCATCGACTCGCACCAACTGGGTATGGCCACCGGACACCAACAAGGCGACGAACGGAAAGGCCGGCGGCTGCTCTTCCAGCATCGGTGCCAGCAAGTGACCTTCCATATGGTGCACGCCGATGGCCGGCACGCCCCAGGCAAAGGCCAGCGCCTGAGCGCAGGACGCACCGACCAGCAACGCACCGACCAGGCCAGGCCCCGCCGTGTAGGCCAGTGCATCGATGTCGCTGGCCTGCTTGCCTGCCTCATCCAGCACCTGACGGATCAGCGGCAGCATGCGTTTGACGTGATCGCGCGAGGCCAATTCCGGCACTACGCCGCCGTAGACGCGATGCAGGTCGATCTGGCTGAACAGGGCGTCAGCCAGCAGGCCGCGCTCACTGTCATAGAGCGCGACGCCGGTTTCATCGCAGGAGGTTTCCAATCCCAGTACGAGCATGGAGCTTGAGCCTTGATTTGCCGCGTGGAACAAAGGCGCGCATGATAAGCGCCGCCCGGCGGAGCGGCCAGCGCTTTTCGATCAGAGGCCTTTGCATTCCTCGGCTCGAGGGGGTAACATCCGCAACCCTTAAAAACCGACGCAACCCGAGCCATTTGCCGGGAGCGCGTTGAACACCGGTAATTAACGAAGGTACGACCTGGATGCCAGCCGTCAAAGTTAAAGAGAACGAACCCTTCGACGTAGCCCTGCGTCGTTTCAAGCGCTCCTGCGAAAAAGCCGGCGTACTGGCTGAAGTACGTAGCCGCGAATTCTACGAAAAGCCGACCGCTGAGCGTAAGCGCAAGGCCGCTGCCGCTGTTAAGCGTCACGCCAAGAAAGTGCAGCGCGAGCAGCGTCGTAGCGTCCGCCTGTACTAATTCAGTACAGCAACGCCCGAATGCCCGGCCCTGGCCGGGCATTGCATTTGAAAGACTCCGCCTCGCACTTCAGCGAGTGAGCGGAGTTTTTGCTTTTCTACCAATCGCTGTCCCGCGCTCGCGCCGGACAGTATGCTGAGCGCCTATGGCCGGCCTGATCCCGCAATCCTTCATCGATGACCTGCTCAACCGCACCGACATCGTCGATGTGGTGAGTTCGCGCATCCAGCTGAAGAAGACCGGCAAGAACTACAGTGCCTGCTGCCCGTTCCACAAGGAAAAGACCCCCTCCTTCACCGTCAGCCCGGACAAGCAGTTCTACTACTGTTTCGGCTGCGGCGCCGGCGGCAACGCCCTCGGCTTCGTCATGGACCACGATCAACTGGAATTCCCCCAGGCGATCGAGGAGCTGGCCAAACGCGCCGGCATGGACGTACCGCGCGAGGAAAGTGGCCGTGGACACAAACCCCGACAGCCGGTCGACTCGCCGCTCTACCCGCTACTCAATGCCGCTGCCGAGCACTATCGCCAGGCCCTGAAGAGCCACCCGCAGCGCAAGTACGCCGTGGACTACCTCAAGGGTCGCGGCCTGAGCGGCGAAATCGCCCGCGACTTCGGCATCGGCTTCGCCCCGCCCGGCTGGGACAACCTGCTCAAGCAACTGGGCGCCGACGCCCTGCAGCAGAAAGTCATGATCGACGCTGGCCTGCTGATCGAGAACGCCGAGAACGGCAGGCGCTACGACCGCTTCCGCGACCGCATCATGTTCCCCATCCGCGACAGCCGTGGGCGAGTGATCGCCTTCGGCGGCCGGGTGCTGGGCGACGACAAGCCCAAGTACCTCAACTCGCCGGAAACCCCGGTGTTTCACAAGGGCCAGGAACTCTACGGCCTGTACGAGGCGCGCAAGCACAACCGCGATCTCGACGAGATCATGGTGGTCGAAGGCTACATGGACGTCATCGCCCTGGCCCAGCAGGGCCTGCGCAACGCCGTGGCGACCCTGGGCACAGCCACCAGCGAAGAACACCTCAAGCGCCTGTTCCGCATCGTACCCAGCGTGCTGTTCTGCTTCGACGGCGACGCCGCCGGGCGCAATGCCGCCTGGCGCGCCCTGGAGTCAACCCTGTCGAGCCTGCAGGACGGCCGCCGCGCGCGCTTTCTGTTCCTGCCCGAAGGCGAGGACCCGGACACCTTGGTGCGCGCCGAAGGCACCGACGCCTTCCGCGCGCGCATCAACCAGCACGCGCAACCCCTGGCCGACTATTTCTTCCAGCAGTTGTGCGAAGAGGCCGACCCGCGCTCGCTGGAAGGCAAGGCACATCTGGTGACCCTGGCCGCGCCGTTGATCGACAAGATTCCCGGCAACAACCTGCGCGCCCTGATGCGCCAGCGCCTGAGCGAAATCACCGGCCTTTCCGGCGAAGCGCTGAGCCAGGTCGCCAGCGCCCCACGCAGCCACGCACCAAGCACCACCAGCCAGGCGCCCAGCAGCGATTACCCGGATTACGGCGACATCCCCGACAGCGCCTACTACGACAACCTGCCGGACGTCGGCGGTTACGAGCAGCCTGCGCCGCCCCAGCAGCACTACGAGCGCAGCAACGAAGGCGGTAAAGGCAACTGGAAGAAAGACGGCGGCAAGTGGAACAAGAAGGGCAAGGGCGATTTCGCGCCACGTGCCCCGCGCACTGCCGTGAGCGTCGAATCCCCGCACCTGATCGCCCTGCGCACGCTGCTGCACCATCCGCACCTGGCGCAAAAGGTCGAAGATGTCAGCCACTTCGCCGACGAAGACGACACCTACGCCCAACTTCTCGTGGCCCTGGTCGGTGCACTGCAGAAAACGCCCAACCTGCGTTCGCTGCAATTGATCGCCCGCTGGCACGGCACCGAACAAGGTCGCCTGCTGCGAGCACTGGCGGAGAAGGAATGGCTGATCCAGGGCGACAACCTTGAACAGCAGTTTTTCGACACCATTACTACACTTGCAAACAGTCAATCGCAGAGGCGGCGTGAAAAGGCGCTACGCAGCATCATTCATAAAAGCCCCAGCGAGCTCACAGACGAGGAAAAGACATTGCTCAGAGAGCACTACAGCCTGGCCTCCTCCCAGAGCAGCAAGTCCCCAACTGGCGCCTAAAGCCCAACCTGAGGTATAATCCTCGGCTTGTTTTCAGCCCGCCAAGACCTTCAGTGGATAGGGTGTTATGTCCGTAAAAGCGCAGCAGCAATCTCGTATCAAAGAGTTGATCACCCTGGGTCGTGAGCAGAAGTATCTGACTTACGCAGAGGTCAACGACCACTTGCCTGAGGACATTTCAGATCCTGAGCAGGTGGAAGACATCATCCGCATGATCAATGACATGGGGATCCCGGTACACGAGAGTGCTCCGGATGCAGACGCCCTGATGCTGGCCGATGCCGACACCGACGAGGCCGCCGCCGAAGAAGCCGCTGCCGCCCTCGCCGCCGTCGAGACCGATATCGGCCGCACCACTGACCCGGTGCGCATGTACATGCGCGAAATGGGTACCGTGGAACTGCTGACCCGCGAAGGCGAGATCGAAATCGCCAAACGCATCGAGGAAGGCATCCGCGAAGTCATGAGCGCCATCGCTCACTTCCCCGGCACTGTCGACGGCATCCTCGCCGAGTACACCCGCGTCACCACCGAGGGCGGCCGTCTGGCTGAGGTTCTCAGTGGCTATATCGACCCGGATGACGGCAGCGTGCCTGACGAAGCCGCCGCCCCCGTTCCCGTCAAGGAAGGCGCCGCCGCTGAAGAAAGCGACGACGAAGAAGAAGACGAGAGCGGCGACGACGAGGAAGAAGAAGGCGATGGCGGCCCGGACCCGGAAGAAGCGGCTCGCCGTTTCAACGCCGTGGCCGAGCAGCAGGACAAAGTCCTGAAGGCGCTGAAGAAGCATGGTCGCGGCAGCAAGCAGGCCATCGAAGAGCTGGCCACCCTGGCCGAGCTGTTCATGCCGATCAAGCTGGTGCCCAAGCAGTACGACGCCCTGGTCACCCAGGTGCGCGGCGCCCTCGACCGTCTGCGTGCGCAAGAGCGCGCCATCATGCAGCTGTGCGTACGTGATGCGCGCATGCCGCGTGCCGACTTCCTGCGCCTGTTCCCGGGCAACGAAATCGACATGGACTGGGCCGCCGACCTGGCCAAGGGCAAGGCCAAGTACGCCGAAGCCCTGGGCAACCTGCAGGCCGACATCCAGCGCTGCCAGCAGAAGCTGGCCGACCTGGAAGCCGAGTGCAGCCTGAGCCTGGCCGAGATCAAGGACATCAACCGCCGCATGTCCATCGGTGAAGCGAAAGCTCGCCGCGCCAAGAAGGAAATGGTCGAGGCGAACCTGCGTCTGGTGATCTCCATCGCCAAGAAGTACACCAACCGCGGCCTGCAGTTCCTCGACCTGATCCAGGAAGGCAACATCGGCCTGATGAAGGCGGTGGACAAGTTCGAATACCGTCGCGGCTACAAGTTCTCGACCTACGCCACCTGGTGGATTCGCCAGGCGATCACCCGCTCGATCGCCGACCAGGCGCGCACCATCCGTATTCCGGTGCACATGATCGAGACCATCAACAAGCTCAACCGCATCTCCCGTCAGATGCTTCAGGAAATGGGTCGCGAGCCCACTCCGGAAGAGCTGGGTGAGCGCATGGAAATGCCCGAGGACAAGATCCGCAAGGTATTGAAGATCGCCAAAGAGCCGATCTCCATGGAAACCCCGATTGGCGACGACGAAGATTCGCACCTGGGCGACTTCATCGAGGACAGCACCATGCAGTCCCCGATCGACGTAGCCACCGTCGAAAGCCTCAAGGAAGCCACTCGCGAAGTCCTGGCCGGCCTCACTGCCCGTGAAGCCAAGGTCCTGCGCATGCGCTTCGGTATCGACATGAACACCGACCACACCCTCGAGGAAGTGGGCAAGCAGTTCGATGTCACCCGTGAGCGTATCCGTCAGATCGAAGCCAAGGCGCTGCGCAAGCTGCGCCACCCGACGCGAAGCGAGCATCTGCGCTCCTTCCTCGACGAGTGATACCAGAACCCCCGGCCCAGGCCGGGGGTTTTGCTTTCCGGGCCGCGCGCCCGGCAACTCGCCAGCCCAAGGCAGTGCAGACACTGCAATCAAACTGCCATCCCGGCAACGGCCGGTCTACACTGCGACGATATTGATCTCGAAACGAGGCCGTTATGCCCCGCTTGCCGGCCATTGTGCTGTTGTGCCTGGCGTACTGGATGACCCCGGCCCTAGCTCTGACACTCAACGAGGACGAGCGCACCTGGCTGGCGGCCCACCCCGAGCTACGCCTGGGTATCGATGCATCTTGGCCACCCTTCGAATTTCGTGACGACCAGGGCAACTACCACGGCCTGACCGCCGACTACGTGCGCCTGATCGAGAGGCGCCTCGGCGTGAAGTTGCAGCCCGTCGAGGCCAGCAACTGGAGCGCGATCCTGGAACAGGCACGCATGGGCCAGGTCGACCTGCTTCCCGGCGTGATGTCGACGCCCGAACGCCAGGAATACCTGACCTTCACCCGCCCCTACCTGGACTTCCCCATCGTCATCCTTGCTCGCAACGGCGGGCCGCAACCGAGAAAGCTCAATGAGCTGTACGGTTTGAAGATTGCCGTGGTGGCTGACTACGCGCCGCACGAGCTGCTGCGCCAGCAACACCCCGACCTCAACCTGCTGCCGCTGCGCAATGTCGCCGCCGCCCTGCAGGCGTTGGCGACCAACCAGGCAGACGCCATGGTCGGCGACCTCGCCTCCAGCGTCTGGAGCCTGCGCCAACTCAAGCTCGACGGCCTCTACATAAGCGGCGAAACGCCCTACCGCTATCAGCTGGCCATGGCCGCCCCGCGTGGCCAGACCCAATTGGTCGGCATCCTCGACAAACTCTTCGCCGAGCTCAGCAGCGAAGAAATCGCCGCCCTGCAGAAACCCTGGGTCGGCAGCGTGCTGGACAAACGCAACGTCTGGTACACGACCCTGCTCTACGGCCTGCCTGCCGTGCTTGGCCTGCTGGCGGTCATCGCCATCATCCTGCGCATCAACCGCCGCCTGAAACGCGAAATGCGCAACCGCGAAGCGCTGGAGCAGGAACTGCGCAGCAGCGAAAAACACTTTCGCGACATGGTCGAAAGCCTCTCCGCTATCACCTGGGAAACCGAAGCCAGCGGGCTCACCTACACCTACGTCTCGCCCCACGCGGAAAAGCTGCTGGGCTACCCGCTGCACGAATGGCTGGAGCCCGGTTTCTGGCAACGCCACCTGCACCCGGACGATCACCAGCGCACCCTGCGCACCTGCCTGGAGCAATGCGCGGCCGGCAACGACCACGCGCTGGAATATCGCCTGCTCGCCGCCGACGGGCGCACGGTGTGGGTACGCGATATCGTCACCCTGCTGCAGCGCGACGACCGCCAGGTGATTCGCGGCCTGATGGTCGACATCACCGACACCAAACAGACCGAGCAGGCGCTGCGCCTGTCCGAACAGAAGTTCGCCTCGGTGTTCCAGCAGTGCCCTGACATCCTGGTCATCGCCCGCCGCGCCGACGGTGTGCTGCTGGAGGTCAACGCCGCGTTCACCGAACAAACCGGCATCAGCCTCGAACAGGCCATCGGCAAGACCGCCACCGAACTGGATATCTGGGGCGTTCCGGGGATCGGCCCGAATCTGCTGTTGCGCCTGCAGGACGAAAGCCTGCGCAATCTGGAGATGCCCTTCCGCCGCGCCGACGGCAGCCTGTTCACGGGGCTGATCTCGGCCGGCTCCTTCCAGCTCGACAGCATTCCCGCACTGGTGGTGGTGGTGCGAGACATCAGCCAGCTCAAGGCCACCCAGCAGCAACTGCAGATATCCGAGGAGAAGTTCGCCAAGGCCTTCCACGCCTCGCCCGATGGGCTGTTGATCACCCGTCTGCGCGACGGCCTGCTGGTGGAGGCCAACGACGGCTTCAGTCGCATCACCGGCTACAGCCTCAACGAGATTGCCGAACAAAGCACCCTCAGCCTGGGCATCTGGGCCGACCCGAAGGATCGCGAACGCCTGGTGCAACGCATTCGCGAGCAAGGCAGCGTGCGCGACCTGATCGCCCCGGTGCGCACCAAGAGCGGCCATCTGCGCCTCTGCGAACTCTCCGCGCAGCCGCTGCCCATCGGCGGCGACGAATGCCTGCTGACCATCGCCCGCGACATCACCGAACGCCAGCAGATGCAGGAAGAGCTGCAGCAGGCCGCCACCGTCTTCGAAAGCACCGCCGAAGGCGTGCTGATCACCGACCTCGAACAGCGCATCACCGCGGTCAACCGCGCCTTTACCCAGATCACCGGTTACAGCGAAGCCGAAGCGCTTGGCCAGCGCCCCAACCTGCTCTCCTCCGGCCAGCACGACAACGCCTTCTACGCCGCCATGTGGCACAGCCTGGCGGCCAACGGCCACTGGCAGGGGGAAATCTGGAATCGGCGCAAGAACGGCGAGCTGTACCCCGAGTGGCTGACCATCAGCGCCGTGCGCAACAGCGATAACCAGATCACCCACTTCGTCGGCGTGTTCGCCGATATCTCCAGCCTCAAGCATGCCCAGGCGCGCCTCGACCACCAGGCCCACCACGACCCGTTGACCGGCCTGCCCAACCGCCTGCTGTTCGAAAACCGCCTGCGCAGCGCCCTGGATGGCTCACGCGCCGACGACAAGCTAGGCGCCGTGCTGTTTCTCGACCTCGACCGTTTCAAGCAGATCAACGACAGCCTCGGCCACCCGGTCGGCGACCAGTTGCTCAAGGCCATCGCCGCGCGCCTGAAACTGCAGCTGCGCGATGTCGACACCGTGGCCCGTCTCGGCGGCGACGAATTCATCATCCTGCTGCCCGGCCTGCACCAGCCGGAGGACGCCGAGCAGGTCGCGCAGAAATTGCTCGAGTGCTTCCGTGCACCGTTCCAGCTCGACAACCACGAGTTCTTCATCAGCGCCAGCATCGGCATCAGCCTCTACCCCAAGGACGGCCTCGACGTCGCCACCCTGGTCAAGAACGCCGACGCGGCCATGTACCAATCCAAGGCCAAGGGTCGTAACCGCAGCGAGCTCTACACCCGTTCGCTGACCTTCCAGGTCAACGAACGCATGGCCATGGAACAGGAACTGCGCCGCGCCCTGGAGCGCAACGAGCTGTGCCTGTACTACCAGCCCAAGTACTGCCTGCGCAGCCAGAGCCTGGTCGGCGCGGAAGCGCTGGTACGCTGGCCGCACCCGGTGTTCGGCGACATCCCGCCGGATCGCTTCATCCCGGTGGCCGAAGAAAGCGGGCTGATCCTGCCGCTGGGCGACTGGGTGCTGGAAGAAGCCTGCCGCCAACTGCAGGACTGGCAGGAAAGCGGCCGCGACTTCGGCGCCCTCTCGGTCAACCTCGCCGGCGCCCAGCTGCACCAGCCCAGCCTGCTGCCGCGCATCAGCGCACTGCTGCAGCGCTACAACCTGGCGCCGGAGCTGCTGCAGCTGGAGATCACCGAGAACTTCATCATGAACCAGTCCGGCGAAGCGCTGGACATCCTCCACCGCCTCAAACAGCTCGGCGTGCAACTGGCCATCGACGACTTCGGCACCGGCTACTCATCGCTCAGCTACCTCAAGCGCCTGCCGCTGGACGTGCTGAAGATCGACCAGTCCTTCGTCCGTGGCCTGCCGGACGACCCGCACGACCTGGCGATCACCCGCGCCATCATCGCCCTGGGCAACAGCATGCAACTGACGGTGATCGCCGAAGGCGTGGAAACCAAGGCCCAGGAACTCTGCCTGGCCGCCGAAGGCTGCCTGCAGATCCAGGGTTACGTGGTCAGCCGCCCGCTCTCGGCCGAGGCCTTCACCCGGAAATTTCTCCCGCCAGGTCAAGCGGTTGGCGCTGGCGAGAACGCACCGGTATAATCCGCCGGCCTTCTGGGGGCCTATAGCTCAGTTGGTTAGAGCAGAGGACTCATAATCCTTTGGTCCACGGTTCGAGTCCGTGTGGGCCCACCACCTTCAAAGCCGCGCACTGCGCGGCTTTTTTTGTTTCCCGGCAGAGTGCCCGTCTCTTTCACTTTCTATCAGCGTCCACAAAACGTCCCCGCTATTGCCTGTAGAGCCACTCCCGCACACCTTCGGCTTCCTCTGGCGAGAGCTTGAGAAGCATACGGCCACCTTCGCTATTGCCATCAGCTACGATTAAGATTCGCTGCCCTGGATCACTAGGGTCGGCGTAGTCTTGCATAGCGATAACGTAGTCAATATTGACCACATAACGACGCCCATTAACCGTATCAACTACATAAAACCTATCTTTACTCATCTGAACCATTTCCCTGTTTAAAAACTTAATTTGCGCCCCACACTTTAAATAGATTTGATCATAGGACGTGCCCAGCAAAGCATGGCGAACGCAATCATGTGCTATGGATAATATGCCGTGAAGCCCCAGCTTGATCTGAAGTTTTTCGAGGTGTGGGTACTGGTGTGGTCACGGTGAGATGAATCCAACCTTCCACCGACTCGCCTTGATATTCGGCGACCACGCGGAACCACCCCTTTCCATTGTTCTCCAGCACCTCAACTGGCAAGCCAAGTTGCAGCTGCACGATCACTTCCGCCGTCTTGCTGGGCTCAGCGCGGAGCCGTGCGCCATTGCGATTTACGATCCGATAGGAGTCAGCGAGCAACTCTCGCTCATAGTTCGGGAGTAGTGCAGCTTGCTTGGGAACATCAGCGGGTTTTGTCGCGCCAGACATCAGCGCAGTCAAAACCCCGATAGCAACAAAGGTGTTGAAAATGCGTAGAAGCATGTCCCATATCGCCACAATCTGAAGGTATACAGATTGTAAACGCTGCTTTGCCGGCAGCGACAAGGTCTCTGGACGACCGTCAGCAAGAGCCTTGACGATCTCCAAATCAACACTCTTCGCCGGGCCAATCTCGAGCTCTGCGAAGTCCCCGACCTCCAAGCTATCGAAGCCTTCGATGTCCACTAGATGGAAACGAACAGCACTCGGGTCATCCGGCGTCACCAGATAGCTGGCCAACAATGACTCGCGAACTAACTCCTGATACGAGCCGAGCGCAGCAGATAGATCAGCCTGCATCCGAGCACTGGCAGCCTCACGCACCTGAGCCAAGTAGGACGGATTGGTCAACGCAGTCAGTTGCTCCTGCATCTGGGCCAGGTAAGTGGGATTGGCTATCGCCTTCAGTTGCTCCTGCATGTCCACCAGATACGCGGGGTTGGCCAGCGCCTTCATCTGCTTCTGCATGTCCAGCAGATACGTGGGATTGACCAGCGCCTTCATCCGCTCCTGAATGTCCACCAGGTACGTGGGATTTGCTATCGCCTTAATCTGCTCCCGCATGTCCACCAGGTACGCGGGGTTGGCCAGCGCCTTCATCTGTTCGCGCATATCCGCCAGGTACGACGGATTCTTCAATGTCGCCATCAGCTCGCGGAGCTCTTCTGAAGACGAGACAACACCCAGCTGTTTCAGTCGATCTTTGTTCTTACCAGTCATAAGTACATCCCTGTCTAGGCCGGCGACTGCGCCGTCTTGTCTGGTGGGCAAGCGAGTTCAGGTTCACCGCATCAGCTAGGTGGCCGAGGCTGAAGTGGGCATATTTCTGCGTCATGGTCAGGGCGGCGGGGAGTCGGGGGACAGACCACAATTCTCGACAACGAGATATCCAGCGCACTCCACCGTGAAATGTGGCCCAAGGGCTACAAAAATCCAAGGAAATACAAAACATGTAGCCCACGGGCTACATCAGGCAATTAGACAGTGAGCCGAATAGCCGGAATTATCGGCTCACTGAATGAGCCGAATAGGCTCGCTAATCGGCCCATAGATGAACACGCCTTATGAATGACCCGCTCTGGATCTGGCAGCAGCCCAACTGGCCGCACTGCAGCTGGCAAGGTGAAACGCTTGCCCCACTGCTGCGTTCCTGTAGCCAAGCTCAGGGACGTTTGTTGGGAATGCTCGGCGCGGTAGGCAGTGACACCGAAGTACAGAGCAGCCTGGATGCCATGCTGCAGAACATCGTCACATCATCCGCCATCGAGGGTGAGCAACTGAATGTCGGCTCGGTGCGTTCATCACTGGCGCGGCGCCTGGGACTGAACGAAGAAGGCCGCACCACGGCACGCTCCGAAGGCCTGGCGGAACTGCTGCTCGATGCCACCCACGCACATCAAGAGCCGCTAGACGAACAGCGACTGTTCACCTGGCACCGTTGGCTATTCCCCAGCGATGAGCAACTGCTGACTCGACCATTACACATCGGTGCACTGCGTGGCGAAGAGCCCATGCAGGTCGTTTCAGGTCGGATCGACCGCCCCACCGTACATTTTGAAGCCCCTCCTCGCGCAGGGTTGGAAGCGCAACTAGCGGACTTTCTCGCCTGGTTCGAAAGCAGCCGCAGCGATGCCAGCCTAGACCCATTTCTGCGCGCCGGTGTGGCACATTTCTGGTTCGTGACTCTGCACCCCTTCGATGATGGCAACGGCCGCCTCACCCGCGCCATCACCGATCTGGCATTAGCCCAAGGCGAACAGCAGGCCATCCGCTTCTACGCCATGTCTGCGAGCATCCTCAATGACCGCGCCGGTTACTACCGCATCCTCGAAGCCAGTCAGAAAGGTGGGCTGGATATCACCAGTTGGTTGCAGTGGTTTCTCGCAACCTTACTCAACAGCCTGGAGCAGGCCCTTGCCCGTATCGACCGCGTGCTGGTCAAGGCGCGCTTCTGGCAGGCACACCGCAGCCAAACGCTATCGGCGGAGCAAGTCAAAGTACTTAACCGCCTACTCGATGGCGGCGAAAGGGGTTTCGAGAACGGTATCAGCGCAGCCCTGTACCAAGCCGTGACCAAGGTTTCCAAAGCCACCGCGACCCGTCATCTGAGCGACCTGCTGGAAAAGGGCTGCATCGAACGATTACCTGGTGGCGGGCGCAGTACCCGTTACCAGATAGCACGCTGAGCGCCTGAACCGGGCTCATAAGCCCTTGTTGCGTCATCGCGCCATAGGACAATGGTCACAACCCCTTGAGGCATTGAAAAAATTCCCCTTCCCACCCTTCTTGACAGCAATCTGGATAAAGCTCTACAGGCCTTGAATGCCAATCTGCGGCAAACCAGCCAAGCCATTGACAGACGCAACCTGCCAGCGCATAAACTGTCCTCAGTCCTAGGACAAAGGACAGTCGCTAACTGAGGCCGCCATGAAGAGTCAAGATGTTCTGTTGCTAGTCAAGCTGATCTGCCTTGAGCAGCGCGAACGCCTGCAACAGAGGCTTGAGAGCGAAACAGCAGAACTGCTCAAGCAAAGCGACGTCCCCTCACACGACCAGTGGCAAGGCTGGGAGGATGACGCTGAGCAAGATCCACCCGTCCATCACGACAGTTATTCAGTGCGCGCCCTGCAAGCCTCACTGGGCATCAGTAAAAGCGAAATTGCCTCCGCGCTGAAACGCTGCCAACAGACAGGTCTCTTGCGAATAGACCCGAGCACACAGTTACCTCGGGTCAACAGCAAGGCACTGCTGGGCTTCATCGAGCATGGTTTGCGCTATGTATTCCCGGTAAAACCGGCTGAAATCGTTCGAGGCATTCCTACAAGCTTCTCCGCCCCCGTGCTGCAAGGCACCCTGATGAGTGGTGGCGACCTTATCCATGTCTGGCCAGACGCATACGGCAATCGCAAGGGACAATCCATAACGCCCCTGTTCAGGACGGTGCCAGGCGCAGTCAAGAAAGACCCGCGCCTGTATGAATACCTGGCCCTGATCGATGCAATTCGCCTGGGTAACGCCAGAGAAGCCAACCTTGCCAACCAGATGCTGCGCGAGAAGGTGCTGCAGGCATGAGCCGCTCTCATAACATCCAGATGCTCGAAGTGGTCTCCCAGGCGCTTGGTCAGGACTTGTGCCAGCAGGTTGCCTTCGTTGGCGGCTGTACCACAGCCCTGCTATTGACCGACGAATTCAGCCTCGAAGAAGTCCGCTACACAGATGATGTGGATCTGGTCATTCACCTCACCGGCTATGCCCAATGGCAAAAGCTGGTCGAACAGTTACGTGAGAAAGGCTTCAAGCAATCCCCTCAGGATGACGTCGTCTGCCGTATGCGCCTGGGTGAGCTGAAAGTTGACTTCATGCCTGAAGATGCAGAGACCGCCGACTTACTGGGCTGTAACAATCGCTGGTTCAAGGATGGTCTGGCCTGCGCGCAGTGGCATGAACTCCCCAGCGGTTGCCGCATTCGCCTGTTCACCCCACCCTACTTTCTCGGCAGCAAACTCGAGGCCTATGCCGGGCGTGGCGCGCACAACCCATTGGGGAGCCAGGATCTTGAAGACATCCTCAACTTGGTCAATGGCCGCGAAGAACTACTCCAGGAAGTTGAAAGCGCCGCACCCGAGCTACGCGCCTATCTGGCAGAAAAACTTACGGAGCTACTGAACAACCGCGACTTCGCCTACCTGATGCAGGATGCCGCCCGTGGCGATAACGAACGTGAACGGATCATCTGGCAGCGGCTGCAACATATCGCCCAGGTAGCGACCTGAATGCGTGCAATCGTGCAATGGCATACTCAGACCGGTAAACGCATGGCCGACAACCGCGATGCTTATGCCCACATGGACCTGCCACATGCCAGTTTTTATCTGGTCGCCGATGGCAGCAGCCGCCACCCAGGCAGCGGCGAACTGGCCAATGCTCTGCTGGCAGAGCTGATCCAAGGAATCGGCCGCCTACCTGCAACCGCTCTGAACCGGGAGCGATTGCCCGCAGAGTTGCTGCAGCTAATCGACGACAGCCATCGAACCCTGTGTGAAACACACCCGCATGCGGCCTGCAGTTACCTGGTTCTATGCCTGCTGGCCGATACCGCGCTCAGCATCCACGAGGGCGACTGCTGCCTGGGCCTTGTAGAAGCCGCAGATGCAATCAGTTGGCTGACTCCCGTGCACTGCATGGCCAACTGGCAAGGCAGCCTCACGCATGCCGAGCTTGCGCAAATGCCATCACGCCACCGCCTGACGCGCTGCTTCAGCCCCAGACGCGTTGGCGACCCCGAAATCAGGGACTGGCCGCTTACCGCCAATCAGCGCTGGCTGCTGGCGACCGATGGTTTCTGGGCCGGGCTGAGCACTTCACAGCAGCAACATTTCTTACATGAAGGTCACCTGAACGCACCGCCCACGGATGACGATATCAGTTGCCTGAGCATCATCACGTCACCCATTCCATGAGCCGAATAGCGCCTGTATTCGGCTCATGGATAAACAATCCTTTTGAATGACCCGATCTGGTTCTGGCAGCAGCCCGGCTGGCCACACTGAAACGTCTTCAAAGGCACCAAACCTGGCCTAGCCGCCTAGCGGCCATAGGACAATGGTCGCGATCCCCTTGAGCGATTGAAAGCAATTAGCCATTATCCAGATCAGTGCCAGGCACCTGGATTTCGGCACACCTGCTCGCCCAGCCATAAAGCAGCTCTGCTCAAGGAAGAAAATGGATTACAGCCCGATAGTCGCCCAGGTCTGGGGCATGCTGACCTGGTTCATCCCAGCAGCCCTGCTGATCGGCCTGCTCAAATCGCCCTGGGCCAAGGGGCAGATCGGTGAACTGCTGGTGCGCCTGTTCGCTCATTGGCAGCTGGACAAGCAAACCTACCGCCGCCTGCATAACGTCACGCTCGACACGCCTGACGGCACCACGCAGATCGATCACGTATTCCTCTCGCCCTACGGCATCTTCGTACTGGAAACGAAGAACATGAGCGGCTGGATCTTCGGCAGCGAAAAGCAGGCGCAGTGGACGCAGAAGCTCTACAAACGCACCTTCAAATTCCAGAACCCGCTGCGGCAGAACTACAAGCACCTCAAAGCCCTGGAAGCCACCCTTGGCGTCAACCCTGAGCACCTGCATTCGGTCATCACCTTCGTCGGCGGCAGTACCTTCAAAACCGAGATGCCAGCCAACGTCACCCAGGGCATTGGCTTTATTCGCTATATCCAGTCATTCCAGCAGCGGGTATTTAGCGAGGCTGAAGTCGACGCCATGCTGCAAGCCCTGCAAAAAGGCCGCCGCGCGCCAACCCTCGCCACCCAGCGTGAGCATGTGCAAAACCTCAAGCGCAGAAGTGATCCGACAGCCGAGCGGCAATGCCCGAAATGTGGCAGTGCGCTGCTGATTCGTACCGTGAAATCTGGGGCGAAAGCGGGGCAGCAGTTTTGGGGCTGCTCAACCTTCCCCAGATGCAAAACCATGCAGAGTCTTTGAAAGGATTCCTCGTGCAGAAAATAAATCTGTCCCCTTTTCTCTGTCCCCTTTTCTCCTTTTCCTTAAAAAGAATCACACCCTTGGCAGCCATTTGCCATCGCTCGGGCCGTTTAGTAGCATTTTGCCTCCACGGCACAATTAGAACCGTTGAAGCAGGTCGTCAGTACGTCTGCAGCCGGCTGAGTTAGATTTTCACTTTATTTGTAAAAGCTAGGGACTATTATGCAAGCTGGCACCAAGACTGGGGCATTTAATATGAAAACCGATTACGAGCGTCCACTCATTGCATATGCATATTTAGCTCAATCAGGAGCACAGAATGATATTCTCAGCGGGCTTGTGCCGCTGCTGGCGCCGATTGCAAAATCTAGGGCAGGGAAGAATTTCGACAGGGACTTTTTAAGTGCCGAACTAAAGCGTCTTTATGGTATAGAAGTACATCCATGGGCTGTAGATGAGCTAGCCCCAAGGATGGAAAAAGCTGGAATACTAGTCAAAAAAAGCATAACAAAAGCCGGCGCAATATATAGCTACACAGATTCGCTCGGAGAAGAGCTAAGCACAACCTCTGAAGAAGATATTCAGAACACGCTTGAGGATTTTATAAACTACTCTAAAGAAATTATGCTTCAGGCAAAAATCAATGTGCCAGAGGATTTGCTGAGAAAGCATTTTTTCAACCAAATTGTCACTTCTGATTTTCAAGTCAGGCTGATTAAGCCAAGCACCCCACCCAAAGATGGCCGAAGGATTCTACAACTAAAAGAGAATAAAGAGTTAAGCGAAGACGAGGTAAGCGACAGCGAGGAAGTTCAGAGTTCCGAGCCATCTCAGCAAAAGCAAATAGACCAAATGAAAATCATAAGCGCCTCCTATGTTTTACATACGAGCGTGAACAATAAAAAGATATACGAACAACTCCTACACATTGCAAGCGGTGCAATCCTCGCAGAATACATATTAAACCTCCGCGAGCCTAATAATAACTTCACTCTTTCTTCTCTAAGGATCTATCTGGACGGACCTCTTGCCATGTCCTACCTGGATTTAAACGAAGAAAAGGCCTCAAATTACACACTCATGCTTATAGAGAGCTTGAGGGATAAAGGCGCCTCTCTACTCATATTCAAAGGGCATGTTGATGAAATAAGGGATAACTTAAGATCCGCAATGAGTCAGGATGGTAGCGGTATTCGGCGACCTACTCATCGAAGAATGCAAGGTGCGTCATTTAGATCCTATGCGCAATCCATCTTGTCTGATCTTGAGGGGACATTCCGCAGAAAGCAGATCACAATAGTATCGCCTTCAAAAAGTCCATCCTACTTTAGTGATGATGCTATGGAGTCACTAACACAGGCATTGGGCGACTACGCATATCATGCCCGGGAGCGTGATGCTCAAGCAGTAGGTGGTGTCATACGCCTCAGGGCCGGCAAAATAAACTCTAGAAGTTTTTTTCACGAATGCCAACATATCTTTCTCACTGAGAATAAGCGTGTGGCATCTGCGTCCTTTAATTTTGCCATCGAAAAGATTGGTTATAAAGAGAACTATGTTCCGCCTGTTGTAACCGATAGATACCTGGCCGGGTTAATGTTTGTGCTTTACGGTGGTGAAGCAGCAGCCAAATTAAACCATCAAAAACTACTTGCGAACTGTGCATCTGCACTTGAGCCAAACCATGCACTGCTGTCAAAAGTTACTACTTTTCTTAGCGACGTGACTGACAGCAGAGCAGGAGCCTTCGTAGAGTTGATGACAAGCTCACGCGCCTCTCAGCACAGAGCTATTTTTCTTCTTGATGAAACTAGAGTCATACACGACCTAGCAGATGCTGAAAAAGCGTTTGAAGACTTTGAGGTGGAAATTAAACGCAGCATGGATGCTGAGTTTGCTGTTGAGAGACAGAAGATAGCAGAAGCCCATAAAGCTGAAATAGATGCTGCCGCTGCATCTAGGGCCACTCTGGAGCTTGAGCAAACCCTTGCAGACGCACAGTACAAAGAAAATATCGCACAGCAAAATATTGCGATAAACAAATTAGAGCAGGAACTGATATCCAAGACACAAAGCCTTGATTCTCTCTTTGAGCGCCAAGCTAAACAGGAGGCTGCTTTTGCTGCTAGTCAGCTAGAAGACATTAAAGACTTACTTACCGAAGCTATAAAAAAAGTCAATCAAGAGCAAAAAATCACCTCGTGGAGCTTAGGCACTATCAGCTTCATTATCATTGCCCTAGTGAACCTATGGGGACTAAACATCGGAAACAGCCTTACTCTAAAGATAGCTTGCGCAACTTTATTAGTGCTCGTCCCTTTTGCGCTATCAAAGATATCGAAAGCTTTTGCGAATAGAAAAATCTTAAGCCGCAGACGTGATAAATTTTATCAGCTTCTTAAGTCCAGGTCGAATCTTCGAAATATTGCCAACAACTATAATTTAGATTTCTCAACTGGAGAAGCCGAGTTATTGACGGAGAGTAGCGAGTGGATTGCCATAGATACCAACAGGCGTACCTAGCACTCCTCCCTACTCAGCGCAGCTTGATAAAAATCCCTGCGAACCTCTGGGGGCGCTTATCTAGCATTTAGAACGATAGCCTAGCTGTATATCTCCATCAAACATATAAAGCCTCGCATTATTACCTTTGTTCACCATTCTATGCATGCGCGCTGTTCGGATCACCAAATGAGCCGAATAGCGTTCCTAATCGGCTCACGCCGCGGCAGAGCCAGAGCTGCGCGGCTTTTGTGTCTATGCCTCTGCGCCTTAGCTCAAACCCTCGCCGCCCAGCCACTTTCCCTGAACCTTTCCCACCCCCATCCAGTCGGCTTTAGAACCGCCGCGTTCCGCGGCGCCGGCAAAGGATGCGTGTTATGCGAGACCGCACCAGCAGGATCGCCACTTCACCGCTGCACGTCGAACAGCTCTGGCAGCGTTATCAGCGGGTGCGCGCTGCCAGCGAGCGGATTTGCGAGCCGCTGGAGCCTGAGGACTATGTGATCCAGAGCATGCCTGACGTCAGCCCGCCGAAATGGCATCTGGCGCATGTCACCTGGTTCTTCGAAGCCTTCGTGCTGCAGCCCTTCCTGCGGGGTTATCGCCCGCTGGATGAGCGCTACGACCATCTGTTCAATTCCTACTACAAGACCCACGGCACGCCCTTCGAGCGGGCGCGGCGCGGGCTGTTGTCGCGGCCGACGGTGAGCGAGGTGTATGCCTATCGCAGCCATGTCGATCTGGCCATGGAGCGATTGCTCACCCGGCGGGGCGGCGACCTGGACGATGAAGTGCTGCAGCGGGTCGAGCTGGGGCTGGAGCACGAGCAGCAGCATCAGGAGCTGCTGCTGATGGATATCAAGCACATCCTGGCGCAGAACCCGTTGCGACCGGTCTATCGCCACGATCTCAAGCCGGGCGGTGCTGCGGCAGGCAAGCTGCAGTGGGTTCGCTTTCCCGCCGGGCTGCGGCATGTAGGCCATACCGGCGAGGACTTCGCCTTCGACTGCGAGCGGCCGCGCCACCGGGTGTTCGTCGAGGCCTTTCAGCTTGCCAGCCGGCCGGTGAGCAATGGTGAGTATCTGCAGTTCATCCGCGATGGCGGTTATCGCAGCACGGCGCTGTGGCTGGCGGACGGTTGGGACCATATCCAGCGTGCCGGCTGGCAGGCGCCGCTGTACTGGCTGCGCGAGGGCGACGACTGGCTGGAGCTGACTCTGGGCGGCCCGCGCGAGCTGGATCTGGATGCACCGGTCTGTCACCTGAGCTACTTCGAGGCCGAGGCCTTCGCCACCTGGGCGCAGGCACGTTTGCCACGCGAAGAGGAATGGGAAGTGGCCGCGCAGGACGAACCTCTATGGGGCAATTTCGTCGAGAACGATCATCTGCAGCCGGTGGCCGCGAGTGCCGGCGATGGCCTGCAGCAGCTCTATGGCGATGTCTGGGAGTGGACGGCCAGTGCCTATCGGCCCTACCCCGGCTTTAGCCCGCTCGGCGGCAGCCTGGGTGAGTACAACGGCAAGTTCATGTCCGGGCAGATGGTGCTGCGCGGCGGCAGCTGCGCCACGCCTGAAGATCACGTGCGCCCCACCTATCGCAATTTCTTCTACCCCACGATGCGCTGGCAGTTCTCCGGCCTGCGCCTGGCCAAGGAGCTCTGAGCATGGCATTGGCAATCCGTACCCACGAACAGTCGATCAGCCCGGAACAGGTGGCGCTGCGCGAGGAAGCGCTGCGCGGCTTCGCCGCACGGCCGAAAGCGATGTCGCCGAAGTTCTTCTACGACCATCGCGGCTCGCAGCTGTTCGAGCTGATCTGCCAGCAGCCGGAGTACTACCCGACGCGCACCGAGGAAACCATCCTGCGCCTGGCGGCGAACGATATCGCCGAGCTGGCCGGGCGCAACGCCAGCCTGGTGGAGCTGGGCAGCGGTGCCAGCCGCAAGATCCGCCTGCTGCTCGAAGCCCTGCGCCCGGCGCGTTACCTGGGCATCGATATCTCCCGCGAGTTTCTGCAGGTCTGCACCCGTCGTCTGGCGGCCGACTATCGCTGGCTCGACGTGCACGCGCTGTGCGCCGACTTCAGCCAGCCCTTGAAGCTGCCAGCCGAAGCACTGGGGCAACGTCCACTGGCGTTCTTTCCCGGTTCCAGCATCGGCAATTTCGACCCGGATCAGGCCCGCGCCTTTCTGCGCAACCTGCATCAGGCGCTGCCGGCAGGCAGTGGTTTGCTGATCGGTGTGGATCTGGTGAAGGACCGCCAGGTGCTGGAGCGCGCCTACAACGACCAGGCCGGGGTGACTGCGCTGTTCAACCTCAACCTGCTCGAGCGCATCCGCAACGAGCTGGACAGCGACATCGACCCGCGCCGCTTCCAGCACCGCGCCTTCTACAACGAAGCCGAGTCGCGCATCGAGATGCACCTGGTCAGCCGGCAGGCACAGCAGGTGCGCATCGAGGATCGCGTGTTCGACTTCGCCGCAGGCGAGACCCTGCACACGGAAAACTCCTACAAGTACACGCCAGCCATGTTCCGCGCGCTGGCAGACGAATGCGGCTTCGCCTCCGTCGCCATGTGGCGCGACCCGGCGCAGCTGTTCAGCGTGCATTTTTTGCGGCGGGAGTGAGGGACGGCGAGAACCCACGGTTGCGTAGGGTGGGTTAGCGGCGCCGAATGCCGAGTATTCCAGACGCAAATGAAGATGGTGCGCCGCGTAACCCACCAGACGATGGACGGCGTTGCGCCGATGATGGGTTACGCCGCAGCCGGCAATGCGAATCGATCGGCAACGTCACAGGCGGCTAACCCACCCTACGAGAGCAGCGTCCGGCGCCGCTTGCCCAAACACATCAGCCAATAGGGCCTCAGCGTTTGGCGATGATGTACACCGCGTGCACGATGCCGGGGATGTAGCCGAGCAGGGTGAGCAGGATGTTCAGCCAGAACGCGCCGCCGAAACCGACCTGAAGAAACACGCCCAGCGGCGGCAGCAGAATGGCGATGAGGATGCGGACAAGGTCCATGCGGTACTCCTTTGCTTTCCATAAGGGGGTACTGAAGCAGACCCGGTACAGCGCCTTGCAGTTCATATCGGATGGACAGCGCCTGCCCGATACTGAGAACCGGCCGCTGGCGCCAGCACGGATATGGACTTAGTCTGGGGGCCAAGATGGAAACGCCCGGCATGCCTGAACAAGCACGACAAGAACGCATCATAGTGGCCGACGATCATCCGGTTTTCCGTGATGGTTTGTGCCGTATCGCCCAGCGCGTCTTCCCCCAGGCATGCATTCTCGAAGCCGGAGACATGGATCAGGTACTGAGCCTGGCTCGCTCTGGCGCTGCGCCCAGCCTGTTCATGCTCGACCTGCTGTTTCCCGGGCAGTCGCCGCAGGCCATCAGTGCGTTGCGTCAGGCCTTCGAACGCAGTTCGATCGTGATCGTGTCGATGGTCGACAACCGCGAGTTGATCGACGAAGTGATGAACGCCGGCGCGGACGGTTTCATCGGCAAGGCGACGCCGCCGGATGAAATCGCCAATGCCTTGCTGGCCGTGCGCGCCGGCGAGTTCGTCCTGACCCTGGGCCCCGCCGGAGTACCGGCCTTCGCCGAAGACCGCCATCTGCTGGAACAACTGACGCCCCGTCAGCAGGAGGTCCTGCTGCTGGTGGTGCGTGGTCTTTCGAACAAGGAAATCGCCCGCGAACTGGCCATCTCTCCCTTTACCGTGCGCATCCATGTGTCGGCGCTGCTGCGCATACTGGACGTCAACAGCCGCGCGGCGGCCGCCGCCAAGGGTGCCAAGGCCGGGCTGGTGTAAGCCCTAGGCGGCCTTGAGCTTGAGCGCGACCAGCAGTGAACGCAGTTCGGCGGGCTGCACCGGTTTCGACAGGATCGGAATATCGCTGTCGCCCACCTGTTCCTGTACACGGCGTATGTCGTGCCCGGTCATGATGATCGCCGGCACATTGCGCCCGCTGCTGCGCCGCACGTGCTGAATGCAGTCGGCCCCCGAGGCCTCGGTGCCGAGGTCGAAGTCCGTCACCACCAGGTCGAAAGGTGTCGATACATCGGGCAGCGTACTGAAGGTGGCGACCTCACAGCCCCACTTCTTCAGCAAGGTGGCGGTGGCGAGCAGGACGTTCTGGTCATCCTCGATCAGACACACCCGTAAACCCTCCAGCATGCGTGGCGACTGAAGGTTGCTGCGCCTGGCGGAGGGCGTCTCGCTCGGCGCCGCCACCCGCTGCAGCCCATCGATCACCGCACGCGTGCCACGGGTCTCCACGGAGCGCACATGGACCCGCATCTCCATCAGCGCACCCAGGCGCCGGACGATGGCCAGCCCCAGGCCCATACCCTCGACATCGCTGTCACGCTCCTGACGCACGCGGTAGAACTCTTCGAAGATGCTGTCGAGATGGCCTGCGGCGATGCCACGGCCCTTGTCGTAGACCTCGATGGCGAGGCCCGTCCCGCGGCGCCGACAGGCGATCAGCAGCGGCTTGCCTGGGGCATATTTCAGGGCATTGGATAACAGGTTCTGCAGCATGGTGGTGAGCAGAACCGGGTCAGCCCGCACGTGCAGCGGCGGGCAACGCAGGCGCATCTCGACTCCGGCCCAGCGCGCCGCCTCGGCATTCTGCTGAATGAGTTGCTGCAGCAGGCTGCGCAGCTCCAGCGGCTCCATCTGCGGCACCACCTTGCCACTGTCGAGCGAATACATATCGAGAATCGTGCGGAACAGGCGCGCGACGCTGTGCAGCGATTTGTCGATGTTTTCCACCAAACGCCGTTGCTCGGTGTCCAGGCTGCTGTCGCGCAGGCAGGCGGTGAACAGGCTGATGGAGTGAATGGGCTGACGCAGGTCGTGGCTGGCCTGCGCGAGAAACTGCGACTTGGCTCTGGTGGCTGCCTGCTCGGCCTCGGCGGCCAGACGTGAGCGCTTGAGCAGGGCGTGCATGTAGGCCGGCGCCATCAAGGTCGTGAGCAGCAGCGTGACGATCAGGTAAGGCTGTGACTGCCAGTACTCGGATGTGCATGCGGTTACCGTCAGGGACAGCAACGCCATGAGGGTAGCCAGCAGCAGATAACCGGAACCGTAGCGCAAGCCGTAGCCGATGGTGACCCAGATCAGAATCGCATAGACCGGCAGCATCGCCGCGCCGCCATATGCCAGGACCACCGTGATGCCCGCATAGTCGGTGAGCATGGTGATCAGGCGCCGCCCCCGGTAATTACCCGGGCGCCTTCGGATATCGAACCAGATCAGCGTGGCAACGACGCTGAAAACGCATTCCAGGACAAAGATCTTCCACACCAGCCCCGGATCGATCAGCGAGAAATGATAGAGGGCCACGATGTAGCAGGCTGCGACCGACATGAAGATCATCCGCACCCCTGCCTGGGCGCGTTCGGTGTCGTAGGAAACGGAGGCGGTCCCGGACATGGCAATTCCCTGCTGATCCAGCTCATGTTCTTATGCCGGCACCTTAGGCCGTAGTCATCGAGCGACGCAAGGAACTGCTTGGCAGGCACGGCGACACTAGTACACCCGTACTATTTCGTGTCGCCCCACCCATTCCTAGAATCCGGGCAACGCCTCGGCACTGGGTCGAGGCCCGGTCATGAAAGGGAATGCCTGATGAACATCAAAGGAACACTGGGAGTTTTCATGAGCGCTGCGGCGTTGGCCTCACTTAGCGGATGCCTGGCGCAGAACACGCAAACCCAGGGGCTGCATAACACTCAGCTGGCCAACGACCCGTGCGCCCCGAGCGCGACCAGCAACCTCATCGCCACCGGACGCAGCCTGCTGGATATGGCCAATACCGTGCTGGAGACTCAGCAGAGCTTCAATGGCAATTCCGCAACGTATGCAAAGCGCATGGAGGTTGCGGAAAATGCACAGAAGGTCAATCAGGGCCATAACGTGCTGAGCAACGTCGAGAGCCTGGCCGGCGCCGGCCAGCCGTCTTGCGTACCAGCAGCGCCAGCCAGCGCGGCACGCTGAGCGGCGAACAAGCCGGACGCTCAGAAGCGCACGTCGAACTTGTCCAGCAGCAGCTCGGCCGGGATGTCGGTGCTGACCAGTTGATTGCGTCCGCGCTGCTTGCCGCTGTACAGGCGGCGGTCGGCGGCGCGGTAGAGTTCGGCGGCGCTGTGCCCGTCCACGGGCCAGGCGGCCAGACCGAAGGTGGCGGACAGCGCGATCTGTTCGCCGTCGTATTCCAGCGGCTGTTCGGCGATCTGCTGGCGCAGTTTTTCCACCAGCGGGTCGGCGCCGGCGCTGTCGGTATGACGTAGCAGCAGGCCGAATTCCTCCCCGCCCAGGCGACCGAGAAAATCGGTCACGCGCAGGCGCTGCTGAAGTATCTGGCAGATGTGCTGCAGCGCCATATCGCCCGCCTCGTGCCCCCACTGATCGTTGACCTGCTTGAAGTGGTCGACGTCGAGCAGCACCAGTACCAGATGCCCATTGCTGCGTTCGGCCTCCTGAATGCTGCGTTGCAGGGCGTGCTGGAAACTGCCGCGACTGGCCACGCCGGTCAGCGAGTCGGTCTGCGCCAGACGCTGCAGCTCTTCGTAAGCCTGCATGCGCAAGCCGTCGTAGATGTGCACGAACACCAGGATCAGCACGCCGCACAGGGCGGCGTTACCCAGGTCGATCAGGCCGTGTGTATCCAGGGTCAGGTGGTTGTCGGCGAAGTACAGCAAAAGCCCGGCGAACATGAAGGGCGCGGTCAGCATGAAGGCGCGCTGCTTGCCAAGCAGCAGGTAAGCCAGCAGCGGGATCATGTACAGCCAGACGAACGCCGCCGCTGAGGCGTCCGGCATGACGATGATGTAGAGGATGAAGCAGAAGGTCGGGATCAGGTACAGATAGATCCACAGGTACAGATGGCGGGCGCGTTCGATGCGCCAGGCGCCGAACAGCAGCACGGCGGTGCACAGCACTTCGAGGATGGCGAAGGGGTAGTTGCCGGCCAGGGTCTGCAGCACGGCAAAGCCGCCGAGGGTCAGGCCGGTGGCGAGCAGGATGGTGCGCATCAGCGCGCGCTTGCCCGACTCGCGCAGCCCTTCGCAGTGCCCTGCGCCTACATCCCTGTGATCGTTATAGTTGCCGTCACTCATCTTGGTGCCCAGCGCTGCCGCCCCCAGCGGTGCGCAGCCCCCCGCTGCGCACCATCAGGCAACTATAGACGGCCTTGCCTGTTTTACACCGCGTAACCCAGCACGCGCGGCAGCCACAGGGCGATTTCCGGGAAGATCGCCACCAGTAGCAGGGCGCTGGACATCACCAGCACGAACAGCAGGGCCCAGCCGACGGTCTGCTCCAGGCGTATCTTGGCCACTTCCGCCGTGACCATCAGGTTGATCGCCACCGGCGGGGTGAACTGACCGATGGCGATGTTCATCGCCAGCAGGATGCCGAACCACACCGGGTTCCAACCGAAGTGCTGCATCACCGGAATCAGGATTGGCATGAGGATCAGATAGATCGAGATGGCATCAAGCAGCATGCCCGCCAGCAGCACGGCGAGCATCACCAGCGCCAGCAGCACCCAGCCGTTGTCGGACAGGGAAATCAGCCACTCGGCCAGGTGGCGGAAGGTGCCGAGCATGGTGCCGGCCCAGGCGAAGATGCCGGCCAGGGCGATGATCAGCATGACCACGCCGGAGATCACCCCCGCCTCGCCACACAGGCGCCAGAGGCTGCGCCAGTCCAGCTCGCGGGTGACGAACAGGCCGATCAGCACGCCATAGGTCACACCGACCACGGCGGCTTCGGTAGGGGTGAACAGGCCGCTGCGCAGGCCGCCGAGAATCAGCACCGGGGCGAACAACGCCGGCAGCGCCTGCTTGAAGCTCTCGCCCAGCGGCGGACGCTCGCCAGCTTCCGGCGACTCCCAGCCGTAGTGGCGCGACAGCAGCCAGGCCGGCAGCAGCAATACCAGGCCGGCGAGAATGCCGGGGAACAGGCCGGCGGCGAACAGCGCACGCAGGTCCACGCCTGGCACCACGATGGAGTAGAGAATCAGCGCGATCGACGGCGGAATCAGGATCGCCGTCGAGGCCGAGGCGGCGATCAGCGTGACCGAAAACGGCTTGGGATAACCCGCGCGGGTCATGCTCGGCAGCATCACCATGGCCACGGCGGCAGCATCGGCCGGGCCGGAGCCGCTCATGCCGCCCATGATCAGGCACACCAGCACCGCGACCATGGCCAGGCCACCGTGACGTGGGCCGATCAGCGCCTGGGCGAAGCGCACCAACCGCAGCGCCACGCCGGCTTTCTCGAACACCAGGCCGGTGAGGATGAACAGCGGAATGGCGATCAGCGGGTACTTGGCCACACCGTTGTAGGTGTTGGTACCGAGGGTGGCGAGCATGTCCGGCGACAGCCCGGCGATGATGCCGATGGCCCCGGACAGGCCGAGGGCGAAGGCCACCGGCACGCCGAGCGCCAGCAGCACGATGAAACTGAGGATCAGCCACAGATCAGGGCTCATCGCTGATCCTCCCGCGCAGGCGATCGAGGGTCATCTGGGTCAGGCGCACGAACACCAGCAGCGCCAGGATCGGCAGCCAGATCACGTACCACCAGTTGGGCAGGCCGAGGCCGGGCGACTCGGAATCCCACTGGAATTCCTCCCAGGCGAACTGGCCACCGAACCAGCACACCAGCCCCAGCACCAGCACGCCGGCCAGCCACTGCAGCAGGATCAGCGGCGTGCGCAGGCGCGGGAACAGGCGCTCGAGCAGGCCGATACGGATATGCCGGTTGCTGCGCATGGCCACCGAGGCGCCGGCGAAGGTGAGAATGACCAGCAGGAACACCGAGATTTCCTCGGTGAAGGCGAAGGATGCATCGGTGAAATAGCGCACCACGACGTTGGCCAGGCTGATCAGGCTGATGATCACCAAAGCCAGGGTGGCGAGCACGCGCTCCAGCGGCGCGTCGACTTGCTTGCTCATAGGAACCTCGAATGACCGGGCAATGCGCTCATGCGGTGGCGCGCCCCCTGCCCTCTCCCCCACCCCCTCTCCCGCAAGCGGGAGAGGGGAGCAGAGCAGGCTAAGGGAGCTTCCGGTCAGATAAAACGAATCAGGGCTGGGCCACGGCCTGGCGCGCGGCGTCCATCAGCGCGTCGCCGATGCGCGGTGCCCATTTCTCCTGCACGCTGGCAGTGGCTTCGACGAAGGCGGCGCGTTCGGCGTCGGTCAGCTCGATCACTTCCACACCACGCTCACGTACGTCGACCAGGCGTTGAGCCTGAGCGCCGCGCGACAGCTCGATCTCCCACTTGCCAGCGTCGATGGCGGCCTGGCGCAGCAGTTCGCGATCTTCCTCGGGCAGGCCTTTCCACACGCGCTGGTTGACAGCGAACACCAGCGGGTCGGCCATGTAGTCCCACAGGGTCAGGTATTTCTGGCCCACCTGGTCGACGCGCGCCACGTCGAATACCGACAGCGGGTTTTCCTGGCCATCCACCGCGCCGGTGGTCAGCGCCGGCTTGGCGTCGGCCCAGCTCATCTGCGTGGGGTTGGCGCCGAGGGCGTTGAAGGTGTCCTGGAACAGCGGCGAGCCGACCACACGAATCTTCAGGCCAGCCATGTCGGCCGGGCTGCGCACCGGCTTGGACGAGTTGGACAACTGGCGGAAGCCGTTCTCGCCCCAGGCCAGCGGCACGATGCCGCGCTGTTCGATGGCGGCGAAGGCCAGTTTGCCGGCTTCGCCCTGGGTGATGGCGTCGAGGTCGGCATCGTTCTTCATCAAAAACGGCAGGGAGAACAGGTTGAGTTCCGGCACCTGCGGCGACCAGTTGATGGTCGAGCCCACGGCCATGTCGATCAGGCCGGAGCGCATAGCGGAAAATTCCTTGGTCTGATCGCCAGCGACCAGCTGCGCGTTGGGATACACCCGCAGGGTGATACGCCCCTCAGAGCGCTCGTTGACCAGATCGGCCCACTTTTGCGCGGCCTGGCCCCAGGGGAAGGCATCCGAGAGCACGGTGGAAACGGAGTATTCACGCGCCTGCGCGGTGGCGCACAGGGCGGTCAGCGCAGCGCCAGCGGCGAGCGCGGAGAAGAGTCGCTTGAGTTTCATCGGGGCGTCCTTGTATGGATCTTGGTCATTGTCGTTGTGGCACCGGCAAAGCGGTGCGGATCCAGCGGCGGGCGGATGGCTCGCCTGGCGCGCCTGGTCGGCACGCGAAAGGGACACGGCAGGTGTCACGGCTGCCGGGCAGGCCTTGTGGGCGATCGGCAGGTGCCGGCGGGTTACGCGCGGCCGCCCAACTATTCCAGAAGCGCGCGGCGAATGCCATTAGTCGAAGGCCGCTGATCACCGCCGGTTGACTTGCCAGACGCAGGCGCTAGAGTGCGGCGCCATGCAACGTCATATCCAACCCATCGCCGCGTTCTATTACCGCCTGCCTCCTTTCACCAGGTGGTAGCTGCCTCGTTGCATGCCCGATCCGCCTGAGGCGGCTCGGTCGATCACACCCTCATTCCAGTCTCCTCAGGCTATTCATCAAGCCCAGGAGACCTTCATGTCCATATCTTCCCCCGACCTGCTCGAGCACCTCAGTGCGCGCGGCTTCCTCCACCAGTGCACCGATCTCGACGGCCTGCGCCAGGCGCTCGCACAGGGCCCGCTGACCTTCTACCTCGGCTTCGACGCTACCGCCGACAGCCTTCACGTCGGCCACCTGCAGGCGCTGATGCTGATGCGCCACCTGCAACGCGCCGGGCATCGACCGCTCCTGCTGATCGGTGGCGCCACCACGCGCATTGGCGACCCGAGCTTTCGCGACAGCAGCCGGCCGGTGCTGAGCGAGGCGCAGATTCAGCACAACATCGCCGGCATCAGCGCGTGCTTCGCCCGCTACATTCGCCTCGGCGACGGCCCCAGCGATGGCCAGGTGGTGAACAACGCCGACTGGCTGGATGGCATCGGCTACCTGCAGTTTCTCGATCAGGTCGGCCGACACTTTTCCATCAACCGCCTGCTGACCTTCGACGCCGTGCGCAACCGCCTGGACCGCGAGCATTCGCTGAGTTTCCAGGAGTTCGGCTACACCCTGCTGCAGGCCCACGACTTCACCGAACTGGCGCGCCGCCACGGCTGCACCCTGCAACTGGGCGGCGCCGACCAGTGGGCGAACATCATCAACGGCGTGGAGCTGGGTCGGCGCCAAGGCTGCGCGCCACTGTTCGGCCTGACCATGCCGCTGCTGACCACCCGCGACGGGCGCAAGATGGGCAAGTCGGCCGCGGGCGCGGTGTGGCTCAACGGCGACAAGCTCTCGCCCTACGATTTCTGGCAGTTCTGGCGTAACTGCGACGACGCCGATGTCGGTCGTTTTCTCGCCCTGTTCAGCGAACTGCCGCTGGACGAAGTGGCGCGCTTGAGCGCGCTCGAAGGCGCCGAGCTGAACCAGGCGAAAATTGCCCTGGCCAATGCCGCCACCGCCCTGGCCCACGGTGAGCACGCCGCCCAGGCTGCCGAGGCGACAGCGGCCGAACTGTTCGCCGGCAGCAGCGCCGCTGCCGCAGTACCGGCGCTGTACCTCGCCCGTGAGCGCCTGGATGGCAGCCTGAGCCTGCTGCAACTGCTGCTGGAACAGGGCCTGCAGCCCTCCGCCAGCGCGGTGCGCCGTCTGGCAGCCGGTGGTGGCCTGCGCCTGAACGGCGCAACGCTGCGCGAGGCCGAGCTGCCGCTCACCCCGCAACACCTGGGTGCGCGCATCAGTCTGGGCAAGAAGCGCCATTACCAGCTGCAAGCCGACGATTGAGCGACGCCCGCTGCGCGCCTTGCCCCAGGCGCGCAGCGCCACCCATAATCGCCGGCACCCGATTTTGGACAGTTACCCATGGCCATCTCCCGCGACGACCTCGACCAGCACGGCCTGATCATCGGCGTGTCGCCCGAGCGTTTTCGCGCGGTGGCCATGCCGCTGCTGTTCGATCACCTTGATGCCCAGTGCGAGGGCACCATCGCGGTCAACCGCCAGGCGCGCATCGTCTGGATCAACGACAAGTACGCGCAGAAGGTGGGCATCGCCGACGCGCGCACGGCGCTGGGCAAGGAGATCGAGGAAGTGCTGCCGGCCAGCCGCCTGCGCGAGGTGGTGGAAAGCGGCCAGCCGAGCATGCTCGATCTGATGGCCTTCGGTGACGAGCACTTCGTGGTCACCCGCATCCCGCTGCGCGACGAGGACGGCACCCTGGTCGGCGCCCTGGGCTTCGTCCTGTTCGACCGCGCCCGCCACCTCAAACCGCTGATGGCCAAGTACAACAACCTGCAGAGCCAGTTGCTCGCCACCCAGCACGAGCTGGCCAAGGCGCGCCGTGCGCGCTACACCATTGCCGGCTTCATCGGCGCCAGCAGCGCTGCCAGCGAGGTCAAGCGCCAGGCCCGCCGCGCCGCGCAGCTCGATGCCACGGTGCTGCTGCGAGGTGAAACCGGCACCGGCAAGGAACTGCTGGCCCAGGGCATCCACAACCTGTCGCCACGGGCCAACGGCCCCTTCGTCGCGGTCAACGTCGCCGCCATTCCGGAAACCCTGGTCGAGGCCGAGCTGTTCGGCACCGCGCCGGGCGCCTTTACCGGCGCCGACCGCAAGGCCCGCATCGGCAAGTTCGAAGTGGCCAACGGCGGCACGCTGTTTCTCGACGAGATCGGCGACCTGCCGCTGCCCCTGCAGGCCAAGCTGCTGCGTGTATTGCAGGAGCAGGAGGTGGAGCCGCTCGGCTCCAATCAGGTCAAGCCGCTCAACGTGCGGGTGATCGCCGCCACCCATATCGATCTGGAAGCCAAGGTGGCGGCCGGGCAGTTTCGCGACGACCTCTACTACCGCCTCAACGTGCTGGCCCTGCGCGTGCCGCCGCTGCGCGAACGCGTCGGCGACATTCCCGCGCTGATCGAACATCTGCTCGATGACCTGGCCAACCGCTCCGGCCTGGCGCCCATGGAGCTGAGCGACGATGCCCTCGCCCTGCTCTGCGCCCAGCCGTGGCGCGGCAACGTGCGTGAGCTGCGCAACCTGCTGGAGCGGGCACAGCTCGCCATCGATGGGCGCCTGGATGCTGAGACATTGCGCAGTCTGCTGGTCGATCCGGTGACGCCGAGCGAGCAGGCGCCCGTTGTGCCAGCGGCAATCAGCACGACGCAAACCCTGGCCGAACAGCTGGCACAGGCCGAGCGCCAGGCGTTGCTGGCGGCACTGGCTGCAACCGATGGCAATCGCCAATTGGCCGCCGAACGCCTGGGCATTTCCCGCGCCGGTTTCTACGCCAAGCTGGCGCAGCATGGGCTGGGGCGCCGCGGCTGAGCTCCTCACCTTGTAGGAGCCGGCTTGCCGGCGATCCCTCAGTGTTCGCCTCCCGATCTGATCGCGAGCAAGCTCGCTCCTACAAAAAACCTTTGCCTCCAGATTTCGTAGCCCGGATGAAATCCGGGGATCAGCCCCTCCCACAGCCCCGGATTGCATCCGGGCTACGAATCCAGATTTCTGGAATCGCCCTATTCGAGAAATCCATAAATCTGGAATAAATCCAGAATAATGGACATCCACCCATCTCTCTCCTGCGTTCCCGTATTCGGCACGAAAGCCTGAAATCCCCTGCCCACAAGCCTTCCGGCCCCATCGACGAAAGTCTCACCCCACCCTGGCACGACTCTGGCTCTATATCCGGCAAAGGTGCACCGCCGTATCCGCGCCTTCTCGATAAACGGCCTCGAGCCGCTAGAACAACAACAAAAGGAACCACCCATGGGTACCCTCGGTATTCTGATCTCCCTCGCCTTGTTGATGTACCTCGCCTATCGCGGCATCAACGTGTTGATCCTCGCTCCGCTACTGGCCCTGCTGGCGTTGCTGTTCGCCGGCGACGTCGGCCTGCTGCTGCCCACCTACACCCAGGTGTTCATGAAGGCTATGGGCGGCTACGTGATCCAGTTCTTCCCGCTGTTCCTGCTTGGCGCCCTGTTCGGCAAGTTGATGGACGACTCGGGATCAGCGCGCGCCATCGCCCACGGCATCGTCGCCAAAGTGGGCAGTGAGCGCGCGATCCTGGCCATCGTGCTGGCCTGCGGCATCCTCACCTACGGCGGTGTGTCGCTGTTCGTGGTGGCCTTCGCCGTGTACCCGATCGGCGCCGCACTGTTTCGCGAAGCGGGCATTCCCAAGCGCCTGATCCCCGGCGCCATCGCCCTCGGCTCGTTCACCTTCACCATGACCGCGCTGCCCGGCACGCCGGCGATCCAGAACGCCATTCCCAACCCCTTCTTCGGCACCGACGCCTTTGCAGCACCGGGCCTGGGGGTGATCGCCGGGCTGATCATGTTCGGTCTCGGCACCTGGTGGCTCACCGCGCAGTCGCGCAAGCTGATGGCTGCCGGCGAAGGCTACGGCGAACACCGCGATGACCCGGTCGCAGAAGACAAGGGCAGCATTCCCGGCTTCTGGCTGGCGCTGCTGCCGATCTTCGTGGTGATCGCGCTGAACTTCCTGATGGCCAAGCAGATTCTGCCGGCGGTCGACACCAGCTACCTGGCCAAGCCGGAATACGGCGGCCTGCAGGACGCCAAATCGCTGATCGGCATCTGGTCGATCATCGTCGCTCTCAGCGTCGCCATCGTGCTGCTGATCGCCATGCACTGGAAGCGCTGGATGGACCTGAAGAAGAGCGTCAACGACGGCGCCTTCGGCTCCATGCTGCCGATCCTCAACACCGCCGCCGAAGTGGGTTACGGCACGGTGATCGCCTCGCTGGCCGGCTTCGTGATCATTCGCGACCTGGTGCTGGGCGTCTCCAGCAACCCGCTGATCTCCGAGGCGGTGGCGGTGAACATTCTCGCCGGCATCACCGGTTCGGCCTCCGGCGGCATGTCCATCGCACTGAAGACCCTCGGCGAGCAGTACCTGACCATGGCCACCGCTGCCGGCATCAGCCCCGAGCTGCTGCACCGCGTCGCCGCCATGGCCTCGGGCTGCATGGACACCCTGCCGCACAACGGCGCGGTGATCTCGCTGCTGGCGATCTGCAAGCTCACCCACCGCGAGTCGTACAAGTTCATCTTCGTCAACACCGTGGCCTTCCCCATGGTGGCCCTGGCCGTGGTGATTACCCTGGGCACGATGTTTGGCAGTTTCTAAGCCATAAGCCTCTAGGAGCCCTCCAGACGCTGCACTGTCGCTCAGCAAAAGGTGTAGGAGCCAGCTTGCTGGCGATGCTTTTGAACCGCATGGATCGCCGGCAAGCCGGCTCCTACATGACCCCTTCGTCACGAGTACCCGTTAATGAGCAAGATCATGACCGCCGCTGAAGCCGTGGCGCGCATTCCGGACAACGCCAACCTGGCCACTGGCGGCTTCGTCGGTATCGGTTTCGCCGAGCAGATCGCCATCGCCCTGGAGCAGCGTTTTCTCGCTGAACAGGCGCCGCGCGATCTGACCCTGGTGTATGCCGCCGGGCAAGGCGACGGCAAGGGCCGCGGCCTCAATCATCTGGCCCACGAAGGCCTGGTGCGCCGGGTGATCGGCGGTCACTGGGGCTTGGTGCCGGGGCTGCAGAAGCTGGCGGTGGATAACCGCATCGAGGCCTACAACCTGCCACAGGGGGTGATTTCCCAGCTGTTTCGCGATATCGCCGCCGGCAAGCCGGGGCAGTTGTCGCGTGTCGGCCTGGGCACCTACGTCGACCCGCGCCACGGCGGCGGCAAGCTCAATGCGCGCACCACCGTCGAGCTGGTGCGGCTGATGCCCATCGACGGCGAGGATTACCTGTTCTACCCGACCTTCCCGATCAACGTCGGCATCGTCCGCGCCACCAGCAGCGACGCCGATGGCAATCTCAGCTTCGAGCGCGAGGCGCTGACCATCGAGAGCCTGGCCATCGCCATGGCCGCGCGTAATTCTGGCGGCCTGGTGATCGCTCAGGTCGAGCGCATCGTCGAGCGCGGCTCGCTGAACGCCCGCGAGGTGAAGATCCCCGGCATCCTCGTGGATTGCGTGGTGCAGGCCGAGCCGGCCAATCACCAGCAGACCTTCGCCACCGCCTACAACCCGGCCTTCGCCGCCGAAACCCGTGTACCGGTCGACAGCCTGGCGCCAATGACGTTGGATGTGCGCAAGCTGATCGCCCGCCGCGCCGCGCTGGAGCTCAAGGGCGGCGCGGTGGTCAACCTCGGCATCGGCATGCCCGAAGGCGTCGCCGCAGTAGCTGCAGAAGAAGGCGTGATCGAGCGCCTGACCCTGACCGCCGAGCCCGGGGTGATCGGCGGCGTGCCGGCATCCGGCCTGGACTTCGGCGCGGCGAGCAACCACAGCGCCCTGCTCGATCAGCCCTACCAGTTCGACTTCTACGATGGCGGCGGCCTGGATATCGCCTTCCTCGGCCTGGCCCAGGCCGATGCGGCGGGCAACCTCAACGTGTCCAAGTTCGGCAGTCGGCTGGCGGGGGCTGGCGGTTTCATCAACATCAGCCAGAACGCCAAGCAGGTGGTGTTCGTCGGCACCTTCAGCGCCGGCAAGCAGGACATCCGCATCGAAGACGGCCAGCTGCGCATCGTGCAGGACGGCGAGCTGCGCAAGTTCGTCGGCGAGGTGGAACACCGCACCTTCGCCGGACGCCTGGCCGCCGAGCGTGGCCAGCCGGTGCTCTATGTCACCGAACGCTGCGTGCTGCGCCTGACCAAAGAAGGGCTGGAGCTGATCGAGGTGGCGCCGGGGGTGGATATCCAGCGCGACATCCTCGAACGCATGGATTTCGCCCCCATCGTGCGCGAGCCGAAGCTGATGGATGCACGGCTGTTCAGGCCCGAGTCCATCGGCCTGGCGCAAAGCCTGGACACTCTTTGAGCGTGAACTCACGGGCCTGAACGGGCCCGTTTTTTTTGCTCAGGCTCACGCCGCCCGAGCGTGACGGTTGCGTGCGCAGTTCGAGGCTGGCATGGTGCGCCTCTCTCATGAACAAGGATCGTTAGCAATGAGCATGCCCGTCCCCGCTCCGCTGGTTTTCTGCTCCAGCCCCTTCGATGGTGACCTCCCTTTCCAGGCCTGGGCCGATCTGTCTCTGGAAATCGATGGCCAGCCCGAACACGACGAGAATCTTCTCAACCTCGCAGGCTTTCTGGTGCGCCAGGCGCTGGTCGACCAGCAGCCTGAGCGCCTCAAGCAGGCAAGCGATGTCGAGTCGGCGCTCTATGGTTTGCGCGCTCACGTGCAGCTGTATTCGGGCGGCTGTTTCAATTTCGCCGAGGCGCTCACCGAGGAGGATCAACCGTCGCCCGAGGTGGAGGTGATCCCCGGGATATCCATCGGCAATCTGCTGTTGCTCGCAAAGGGCGCCGCCCGTGCCGGAATCGAAGCGCTGCATCGTCACCTGAAACCCGTCGACGCGCTGGCCAACGCCTTGCAGCAGGCCCAGGAATCCGACCTGTCGCAACCGGCCCAGCACGTCTGCGCCCTGCTGCCAGGCATGACCATCACCCTGACTCCGCCCTTCGCCGATAGCCAGACCCTGATCTACCCAAGCCGACTGGACACCTATCAGCAGCAGCTCAAGCTCGAAGAATTGGCCGGCCTGCCACAACAGCGCTGTGAAATCCTGCTCGGCGACCAGTTGCTGGATGACACGCAGCCGGCATACGGCATCGCTTACGACATCCTGTCCATGATGCTTCGCCTGCTGCGGCAACGCGCGCTCGAGAGCGGGCAACCCGATCTATCCGCACGCCAGCAGGAATGGCAGCGCGTACGCCTGGTGATCGGCAGCGGGCTGCACTACAGCGCGCAGTTCATGCTCAACCCCGAGACCTATCAGCCGGCCTTCGGCAACGCGGTGCGTGGCCTGAAACTGGCAGGCACGCAGAGCATTATGCTGCCGGACCATCTCGACCTGCCGGCTCTGGAACAGGTATGGGAGGCGCTGGCACACGAAGACATGCTCGTCGAATGGCAGAGGGTGCAAGCGAGCAAGGACGTGGCAGACCGCTCGCTGATGCTCAACCTGGAAGTGGCCTGCAAACTGGAGGTGCTCGCCATCGATGCAGACGAGCAACTGCAGGTGCTGGTAAGCTACCGCGACAGCGAATTCATCTCAGAGCCCGCCGCACAGCAGGCAGCGGCGTCCGTGCCGGAGGCCGAGCAAACACCGGCACAGGTACCCGCACTGGCGGCCGACGCAGCAAAGGTCGAACAGCAGGCGATGCGCCCGCATGACGACCTGACAGCTCCCCGCAAGTCGGGCAGTTACGGCCCTCTGCTGCTGGCCGCCGTGATCGTTGCAACGCTGACAGTGATCCTGCTCAGAGGTTGAATGCCGCACAGCCAGCCACGGGCTCGCTCCGGGCTGGCTTTGCCGTCGCCAGGCAAACAACCTGAACCATCCCCCGCCCCCTCCGTCGTAACTGCAAGACGACGAGCCAGGGAGACGGAGCATGAACCCCCGATTCAAACCCTATCGCGGCCCCTCAGGTGGCTGGGGCTCGGCCTACTCGGTAGGCAGTATCCTGCTGCGTGAGCGCGCCCCGCTGACCGGCGCCCTCGCCCTGCTCAAGCAGAACCGGAGCCGAGGCTAGTCTTGCAGCGGAAGCCAGATTTCAACCTTGCCGGTTCCCGCCATGGGGTCAAAGTCTGCGCTGTAACGCTCAAATTCCGGCGCTGCTGCAGCTTGCACCCCTGCGCTGGGCAACCAGCGCTGAAAGATGGCATTGAACGTTTCATGGATGCTGGAGATGTGCCCCTGATGCAGAAATACCGCATAACGCCGTGCTGCCAGGCGTTGCAGGGTCAGGCCAGCCGGCACCTCGGAGGCATGGCTCACCAACACCCCGGCAATATATTCAAAACTACCATCCTCTCCTGGATTGCAGCACACGCCGAACGTCTCGCCCCCCTGCTGCCTTGGAATGCGGCCGATATAGGGTTCGAAACGCTGCCATAGCCCCGCAATACCTTGGGCTGTCTCGGTGGTAAAACGCTCACCTAGCCCGACGATCAGCAGCTCTTCGCCATCGACGAAACGTGGTTCCGACAATGCATAACTAGTAGTGGCGTGCATGCGCAGGGCCTCCCGCAGTTCTATTCCACTCAGGTCACCGTTCGCGCGCAGTGCCTCGGGGGTTGTCCCGAAGTGCTCGCGGAACGCTCGCGTAAATGCCTCATGGGAGCCGTAACCAACCGCCAGAGCGACATCGAGAATATCCGGCGCGCCTTTTGCCAGCCGATGGGCTGCGCGGCTCAAGCGGCGCGCCTTGACGTAGCGCATCACCGACCACCCCGTGGCGCCGGCAAACACCCGCGACAGGGTAAAGCGCGACAGTCCACTGACACTGGCGAGTCGCTCCAGATCAAGCGCGGTGTCGAGTTCAGTTTCGATCAGCCAAAGAGCTTTGCTAACGGGATCCATTACCGCTCCTCAAAAGACACGCCCGCAGTATCCAGCACAGAATTGCAGCGCGCTTGATCGTTCTTGCACGACCAATTCGCTAGCAAGCGAGTGGCCCAGGCGAATCCACGAAACGACCGTCCGACACAAACCACGGTCTATAGTTGCTCAGTCTCTCGCCCCCACCGCAAGGAGTTACCATGAGCAATACCTACACCGTCGCCGTGCTGGTCGGCAGCCTGCGCAAGGCCTCGATCAACCGCAAGCTGGCACTGGCCCTGGCCGAACTGGCCGCGCCTACGCTGAAGCTGGAGATCGTCGAAATCGGCGAGCTGCCGCTGTACAACGAAGACATCGATGTCGAGCCAGTGCCGCCCGCCTACAGCACCTTTCGCGCCAAGCTCAAGAGCGCCGATGCGCTGCTGTTCGTCACCCCGGAGTACAACCGCTCGATGCCGGCGCCGATGAAAAATGCCATCGACGTGGGCTCGCGCCCCTATGGACAGAGTGCCTTCAGCGGCAAGCCCGGCGCCGTGCTCAGCGCCTCACCGGGCGCTGCTGGCGGCTTCGGTGCCAACCACCACCTGCGCCAGTGCATGGTGTTTCTCGACGTGCATATGATGCAGCAGCCGGAAGCCTACCTCGGCGGCGCCGGCAGTTTCTTCGACGACAACGGCAAGCTGAGCGACGGCATCAAACCCTTCCTGCAGAAATTCATCGACGCCTACGCGGCGTGGGTGGCCAAAAACGCAGGCTGAGCCAACAATGGTGACTGCTCGGGGCCTGGGAACAACAGAGGCCCCGAGCGGCATCGATGCCTGGGCGCTCAAGCACAGCCAATGCCGAAAGCCCGTCAGGCGAGCTCATCTCACCGACCCGAACGACACGATATGGAAATCCGCTTCAGCCTCACCGCCGCAGACCTTCAGACGCTGGCCGACGAAACCGTCGATGCGCGCGTCAAGAACAATGACCAACACTTCGATTGGCAGCAGCGCCATACGCCCGCGCTGATCCTCAGCCTGGCCCTGGCTTGCGCGGCGCTGTCGCCCTGGATGCTGTATGGCCGCTACAGCGCGGAAAGCATCATTGCCCTGCTGTTGGCGATGCCGCTGCTGTTCGTGCTCGGGCGACGCTACACCCCTCGCCTTGCCGCTCTCGGACAAGCGCGCAATGCCCACATCCGCCAGCGCAGCAGCGACGCGCTGGGCATCAGCCTGCACAAGCAACTGCAAAGCAGCCGCGACCAGCTAATCGGCGTTCATGTCTGGCAGATAACCCCTCAGGCGCTGCGAATGACGTCACCGAGCGGGCAACAGGTAGAGATCAGCTGGAACACCATCGCCTGCGTAACCCAAACCGCCAGCTTCTATCGCTTGGCCAGCACCTCGCAACGGCTCATGGGCCTTGCCTATGTGCTTCCCAGGCAGAGCCGAGAAATGGAAGCGCCGCTCTACGAGCAAGGGCTTGCTGAGCTTCTGCAGCATTGCCAGCGCAACCCCAACTAGGTTCTGTACGAAAAGTCGTCGAGCGAAGGTCAGGCAATACCGATGGCGGCCCGGCGACAACCTGCCGTGGCACGAAGTGCATCCTGCCTGCCGATATGCCCTCATCTGCGGCTTGAATGACACTGGCAACTAGACCGACCGGTCTACATAATCCAGGCCATGACCAAGACCACTCGCGACAAACTGATCGACGCCATGATCGATGCCCTGCAGCGCAAAGGCCTGCATGGCGTCGGCCTGAGCGAACTGCTAGCCGGGGCCGGTGCGCCCAAGGGCAGCCTTTATCACCACTTCCCGAACGGCAAGACCGAGTTGGCGGTGGCCGCCATCGAACGTGTCGGCCAGCGTGCCGAGCAGGCTTTCGCCGCGCTCTTCGAGCGTCAGTCCGATCCGCTCGATGCGCTGAGCACCTGGCTGCAGGGCGCGCTCGGCCAGTTGCAGGAAAGCGCCTTCGAACGCGGTTGCCCGCTGGCCACCGTCGCCCTGGAAAGCGGCCCGGAAGACCAGGAAATTCGTGCGGCCCTGGCCAATGCCTTCGTCGCCATTCGCCAGGCGCTGCAGCAGCAGTTGCAACGCCATGCTTATCCACAGCCCGAGGGGCTGGCTGCCCTGTTCGTCGCGCTCTACGAAGGCGGCCTGCTGCAGGCGCGCGTCGCCGGCAGCAGCGAGCCGCTGAAACAGGCCGTCACCACCCTGCTCCACCTGACCCGCCAGCACCGCACGGAGTCCACGTCAGCATGAACGCCCCCATTCGCCGCGAAACCCTGCCCCTGCTCGCCCTCGACGACTACCAGCTGGCCGCCACGCGCTATCACGCCGAGCGACCTAAAGCGCAGCTGCTGATTGCCGGCGCCACCGGGGTGCCGCAAGGCTTCTATCGGCGCTTCGCCGAACATGCCGCCAGCCGCGGTTTCAACACCATGACCCTGGACTACCGTGGCATCGGCCAATCCAAACCAGACAACCTGCGCGGCTTCGAGATGGACTACCTGGACTGGGCGCACCTCGACCTGGCCGCAGCAGTGGACCAGCACCGCCATGCCGAGCGTCCGCTGTTCATGATCGGCCATTCGTTCGGCGGCCACGCCTTCGGGCTGCTGCCCAACCATGATCAGGTCGCCGGCTTCTACACCTTCGGCACCGGCGCTGGCTGGCATGGCTGGATGCCCAGGGCCGAGCAGGTGCGGGTGCTGGCCATGTGGCGGCTGATCGGTCCGCTGATGACGCGCTACAAGGGCTATCTGGCCTGGAGCAAGCTGGGCATGGGCGAGGACCTGCCCCTGGGCGTATACCGCCAGTGGAAGCGCTGGTGCCGCTTTCCGCGCTATTTCTTCGACGATCCGCAGATGCCGGGGCTGGCCGAGCGCTTCGCCCAGGTGAACACACCGATGGTGGCGCTCAATACCCTGGACGATCTGTGGGCACCGCCCGCCTCGCGCGACGCCTTCATGGCCGCCTATGTCAACGCGCCCTACCAGGCCCGCACGCTCGATTCGCACGCCGAGGGCCTGGGCAATATCGGCCATATGGGCTACTTCCGCCCCGCCGCCCAGCGCCTGTGGGACGAGACGCTGGACTGGTTCGAGCGGCTGCACGCCGAGCGCCGCGCGGCCTGACCTCGTAGGGTGCGCTGCGCGCACCGGGTATGGCGCATGGAGCATTGGTGCGCACGGCGGAGCCCTGACGCCTAGACATTTGCGTAGGGTGCGCTGTGCGCACCAGCCAAGACGGGCACAGGCATTGGTGCGCGCGGCGCACCCTACGGAGAGAGTGCGTCGCAGAGATCAGCTGCCGATCACCCCGCCGTCGATGCGGGTCACCAGCACGGTGGTCGAGCGCGGGCGGCTGCGGCCATCGCTGGCCGGGTAGCTGATGATCGGGTGCTGGATATTGGCCCACATCGCCTTGCCATCCGTGCTCCAGGCCAGGCCGGTGATCTCGCAGCCGCGTGGGCCGACCATGAAGCGGCGCACCTCGCGGGTGGCGGGGTCGGCGCAGAGCATCATGTTGCAGCCCATGCCCTGCATCGGCGCCTCCTCGTCGTCATAGTCGGTCTGGATCCACAGCCGGCCGGCGGCGTCGAAGGCCAGACCGTCCGGCGAGGAGAAGATGTCACCGTCGATGGTGCCGGTGAGGTTGGCCGGCACCGGCTCGCCGCCAGCAGTCCGCGCCCCCCTGGCCTCGCCGGCGAGGAGAAACAGTTCCCAGGTGAAGACGGTGGCGGTCGGGTCGGCGCCCTGCTCGTTGAAGCGCAGGATCTGCCCGTGCAGGTTGTGCGGACGCGGGTTGGCGGCGTCTGTGGGCTGCTTGTCGCCACGGCCGTCGTTGTTGGTCAGGGCGACATAGACCTCGCGGGTGCCGGGGTGCACCGTGGCCCACTCGGGGCGATCCATCGGTGTGGCGCCGGCGCGGTCGGCGGCGGCGCGGGCGTTGAGCAGCACCTCGGCCTGGCTGGCGAAGCCGTGCTCGGCGCTCAGGCCGTTCTGCCCGTGCACCAGGGCCAGCCACTGGCCGCTGCCGTCGGCATCGAACCGCGCCGCGTACAGCGTGCCGTCGTCCAGCAGATCACGGTTGGCGCGTGGATTGGCGGCGTCGAAACGCCCGCTCGGGACGAACTTGTAGACGTACTCGCCGCGTGCGTCGTCGCCCGAATAGAAGGCCATGCGCCCGTCCTCGCCGAGCGCCAGCGCCGCACATTCGCGGCTGAAGCGGCCAAAGGCGGTGCGCTTGATCGGCTGCGCGCCGGGGTCGAAGGGGTCGATCTCCACCACCCAGCCGAAACGGTGCGGCTCGTTGACGTGGCCGCCGTGGGGCTGGTCGGCATAGGGGGTGGCGTCGAAGCGCGCGTCGGCGGTTTCCCAGGCGTAGTTCTTGCTGGTGCCCTCGGTGGCCAGGCCGTAGCGCTTGTGCGACACACGACGCTGGTAATCCTGTTGGTCGCGGTTGATGAAGTAGTTGTGCCAGTTCTCCTCGCAGGTGAGGAAGGTGCCCCAGGGCGTGACGCCAGTGGCGCAGTTGTTCAGGGTGCCGAGCACCGTCAGGCCTTCGGGGTCGCTGGCGGTCTTCATCATCTCCAGCCCGGCCAGCGGTCCGGCCAGGCGCATCGGCGTGAACATGCTAATGCGCCGGTTGTACGGCGAATCCATCACTCTGTGCCATTGCCCGTCCGAACCTTTCTTCACCTCGATAACCGAGACGCCATGGGCGGCCTGCTCCTTGCGCACCTCGTCCAGCGGCCGTGGTCGCGACTGGTCGATCACCCCGGACGGATGCAGCGGCGGGTTGACGTATTCGTGGTTCATCACCAGCAGGCCGCGATCCTCTTCGCCCTCGAAGGCGAAGAAGTTCATGCCGTCATGGTTGTCGCCCGCCTGCTTGAGCTGGGCCTGCCAGTCATCGCTGGCGTCCGGGCTCCAGGCCGGCGCGCCGGGCTCCACCGCATCGCCCCAGGAGAAGAACGGCACGGCGCGGTAGCCCGGCGGCACCAGTACCTGGTCGAACTGCGCGTCGAACTGCAGCGGCACGCTGGTGAAATTCAGCAGCGGGCTGGCCGACGCCTTGCTGCAGGCGGCCAGGCCGCCACCGAAGAAGCCCAGGGCGGCCAGGCCGAGGCCGCCCTTGAGCAGGTTGCGCCGGCTCGGGTCGATCAATGTGGTCAGTGGCGGATTGCTGCTGGGGTTGATCGACTGGTCGTCGTGGGCTTCGAGACGTTGGTGAAAGTCCTGCGGATCGTGCTTCATCGGGCTTCTCTGAACTGGCTGGTTTTCCCGGATGGCATCCGGGCCGGGGCTACGCGGTTAAACGCCCCCTCTCCCTAACCCTCTCCCCAGAGGGGCGAGGGGACTGATGCTGTGCGCGGCGGCCGGCTGCGTATGGGCCAGATTCCGCTGCGCTGCGTGGTCATTCGATGCGGTAGGTAAAGGTGTTCCTCACGCTCTCCACCGCCACGGCGCGGCCGTCGATCACCCTTGGCTGGTAGCGAAAGCTCTTCGCCGCGTTCAGCGAGGGGCGGACGAACAGTGGATGACAGTCGGGCTCGGCCTCGGGGTTCTCCACCCGGCCCTGCTCGTTGACCCGGTAGCGCACCGTGCACTGGCCTTCGAGGCCCTTGTCCAGGGCGCGTTGCGGATAGGTCGGTGCCTGCTTGGCGATGGGCAGGAACTCGCGGCTGGCGGCGGCCGCTTCGGCCTGGCGCGCACGTTCGGCAGCTGCGGCAGCCGCCTGCTGACGCTCGGCCTGTTCACGCTGCTCGGCCAGGCGCTGCTGCTCCAGTTGCTCGCGCACCTCGGCCTCGCGGCGCTGGCGCTCCTGCTCGCGCCGCTGCGTCTCACGCTGGCGTTGCTGCTCCTGTTCAAGGCGCTGTTGCTCGGCGCGCTTGCGCGCCAGGGCGGCCTGCTCCAGGCGTTGCCGTTCGATGGCCGGATCGGGCTGCGCCGGCTCTACCGGCTGCGGCAGTTCGGGGATCGCCGCGGGCGGTTCTGGCACAACCGGTGGAGCCAGCGTCAGCAGTTGCAACTGCACCGTGCTGACCAGCGGCGCCGGTGGCTCGCCAACCTGCCAATGCGTCAGCAGCAACGCGCCCAGCCCCAGGTGCAGGGCGAGGGTCGCGCCCAGGGCAGTGCAGCGCCTGCGCCAGTGCAACGAAGGCAAGGCCAGCGGTCGAGAGTCCTGCACGGCGGGCATGGCCAGGCTGCTCATTGCGGGGCCTCGGTGACCAGCCCCAGGCTGCTCACCCCGCCCCGCTGCAAGGCGGCGATGCCAGCCACCACGCTGGCGTAGTCGGCAGCCTGGTCGGCGCGGATATACACCTGGGTGTCGCCACGCTCGGCCACCAGTTGCGCCACCCGCGCGCTCATCACCGCCAGGTCCACCGCCTGCTCGCTGGCGTCACCCAGCTCGGTGTCCAGTTCGCTGCCGAGGTTCCAGTAGTAGCTGCCGTCGGCCTGCACCGACAGGGTGAGGATGCGCTGCTGGTTATCACTGGGCAGCGCCTCGGCGGCGACCTTCGGCAACTCGATCTGTACCCCCTGGGTGAGCATGGGCGCGGTGACCATGAAGATCACCAGCAGCACCAGCATCACGTCGATGTAGGGCACCACGTTCATCTCGGCCTTGGGGCCGTGCTTGCTCTGTGGCCTGCGCATGGCGTTCCCCTCAGGCCGCTGCGGCGATGCGGCCGCTGCCGGCGTGCAGCGTGCGCTGCAGACGCCCCTGCAACTCGTTGCCGAAGCCGTAGTAACGCGCGCCGAGGCTGGCCACGCGGGCGGAGAAGCGGTTGTAGGCGATCACCGCAGGAATCGCCGCGAACAGGCCGATGGCGGTGGCGATCAACGCCTCGGCAATGCCCGGGGCGACGGTGGAGAGCGTCGCCTGCTGCACCTGGGACAGGCCGATAAAGGAATTCATGATGCCCCAGACCGTGCCGAACAGGCCGACGTAGGGGCTCACCGAACCGACGGTGGCGAGCAGCGGCAGGCCCTTTTCCAGACGCTCTTCCTGTTCGGCGATGGCCACCAGCAGGCTGCGCTCGACGCTCTCGACCACCGCGTCGCTGGCGATGCCCGGCTCGCGCTGCAGGTGTTGGTACTCGCGGTAACCGGCCTGAAACAGCTGCTGCAGGCCGGCATCCTGATCCGCCTCGGCGCCGCACTCGCGCTGCAACTGGGCCAGGTCGGCGGTGCTGCGAAAGCGCTGCAGAAAGTCCCGCGCCTCACGCTCGCTGCGGCGCAGCACGGCGCTGCGCTGAACGATCAGGTACCAGCTGGCCAGCGACGCCAGCACCAGGCTGAGCATCACCGCCTGCACCAGCAGGCTGGCCTCGCTGACCAGACTCCAGACGGTCATCTGTTCGAGAGAACTGTGCATCTTCGACTCCTTGTTTGCTGCGCCCGCCATGGGTGGCGTGCGCCATCTCTATTGCGGTTACCGGCGAAATTGCCCCGCTGCCGTGGGAGGGGCTTTAGCCGCGCGCTTTTCGCCCCTCGACTACCGCCCCTAATGCGTCGCTATTCCAGGCCCAGGGCCTCGGCCACTGCGCTCCAGGGCAGGTACTTGTAGTTCTGCCGGCCTTCGGGCATGCGCTTGCGGCCGTCCTGCACCACCAGCATCCCCTGACTCCAGGGGCCGCCGAGGTTGGCCGAGGTCACTTCCAGGCCGTCGGTCTCCGACACGCCGTCGATGCCGAGCGCGGCATCCAGGCCGATGCGGAAGGCACCGCGCACGGCGTAGGGCGCCTGGCCGTCGAGCACCACGTAGCTGTCGTTGCCCTGGCTGGAGATCACCAGGTAGTCGCGCTGCGCGCCCTGGTAGAAGGCCAGGCCCTCGATATCGTCGTGCACCACCTCGCCGACGCCGATCACCTGCTGCAGCTCGGCCGGTGCCTCGGCGCGGGCGTCCAGCACCCACACCGCGACGTCCTCCTCGCCGACAAACAGGCGCTGGTTATGGTCATCGGCGACGCAGCCTTCCGGCTGGCTGGCGACCTTGAACTGGCGCGCCAGCGTGGCCTGCACACGGCCGCTACTGCCGTCCAGGCGGTACTGCACGAAGGTGCCGTCCTTGTCGTTGGCAATGGCGTGGATGGCGCCATCGGGTTCCTGGAACAGGCACAGGCCGTAGATATCGGTCAGCTCGGTCGGCGCCTGACCGAGGTCGCTGAGCTCGCCGCTGGCGCGGTCGATGGCGAAGAAGTGCAGGCTGTTGTGGTCGCGGTTGCTGGCCACGGCCAGGTCCACCGTGGCACTGCCGAGGCGAAAGCCCGGGCGCAGGTCGACGTTGTTGACGCGGCCGACGCGCAGGTCCTGCAGTTGCTTGCCCTGCAGGTCGTAGACCAGCAGACCGCCCTGCTTGTCGGTGCCCAGCACGCGACTGCGGCTCGGCTCCTGCGGATGCAGCCAGATCGCCGGGTCGTCGGCGGCGTCGCCCAGGCTCGGCACCTCGTCGGTCTGTATCAGCGATGTCAGCACCGGCAGCGGCTTGATTGCCGTCGGCGGCTCGGGCAGCCAGTCGAGCTGGGCGCGATACAGGCCTTGCTCATCGCCGATCAGCAGCTCCAGACCACCCTCGATCATCCGCGCGCTGAGGCGCTCCGGCTCGTCCAGCCCTGCCAGCGACAGCGGCGTCTCGGCGCGCCAGCCTTTACCCTGGCGGCTGTAGCGGTGCAGCACAGCGGCCTCGGGATCGAGGGCGAGCACGCCGCCCGGCACCACCGTCATACCGGCCACAGCCTCGGCAATATCGCCGAATGGTTGGCGCAGGCCCACCGGCTGGCGGATCAGGTCGGCCTCGGCATGGGCGGCGTAGGCCCACAGGCCAACATTCTCCTCGTTGACGTAGAGCAGCTCGGCAGCGTCATCCACGCGGCAGTGCTCACTGGCCGGCGGCAGGCTCAGGCGCCGTACCAGGCGTGGCTCGGCCAGCGGCTGCAGGGCCTGGGCCACCAGCCACTGCTCGCCAATGCCCTCTTCGCCGACCAGAAACAGGAACTGATTGTCGGCCGCGTCGCGCGACAGGCACAGGCCGTCCACCTTGAAGCTGGCGCGCGGCAGATACACCGGCTCACCCCAGCGTCGCTCGGCACCGTGCAGCGCCACCAGCATGGGCTGCTGGCGGTCGATATCGACGCTGGCCAGCAGCAGGCCCTCGGCATCGCTGCGCTGATCCAGGGCGCCGAAGCGACCGGGCAGATGCGCCAGCTTGGCGCCCTGCTCGTCCAGCAGGTAGAGGCCCTGCGTCTCGCTGCTGAGCAGGTAGCGTGCGCCCGGCCAGAACGAGTTATCGGTCAGCAGTTGCAGATCTTCGACGGCAATCTCGCTGGCCGGCTGCCAGGCCTGTGGCGCCAGCGGCGCAGTCTCGACTGCCGCGGGCTGGGCCTGGGCAGTCGGCGCCTGTGGCTCACAACCAGCGAGGGTCAGGACACTGGTGAGCAGGCCGAGGGCCAGGGGAGTGGGAGAAAAGACACGGTTCATAACGGGGCGATCCTTGTACACGATCGCCCTGCCCTCCCCACGGGAGCGCAGGGCACGGGGCTTAGAAGTGGGTGAAGGTCAGGCCGAGCTTGTAGGTCGGGCCGTACTCCTCGTACTGGGCGTTGTAGCGACGGTTGCCGGTGTAGGCGTAGTAGGACTCGTCGGTGAGGTTCTGTGCCTCGAACTTCAGTTGCAGGTTGTCGCTGAGGAAGTAACCGGCGCTGAAGTCGACGAACAGTTGGTCATCGGCGTAGATGTCGTGGGCCTTGTCGTCCACCGCCGCTACCTCGGCCAGGTACCTGGATTTGTAGTTGGCCGCCAGGCGCAGGCTGAGCTTGTCGTTCTCCCAGCCCAGGGTTAGGTTGCCGACCTGGTCGGACTGGTTCGGCAGATCGATGCTGCGCTTGCTGCCCTGGCCCTCGATGCGTGCATCGGAACGGCTGAAGGTGGCGTTGGCGCCCAGCAGCAGGCCATTCCAGGGTGCCGGCAGCCAGTCGAATTTCTGCGAGTAGGCCAGCTCGATGCCGTACAGCTTGGCGCTGGCGCCGTTGGCGAAGGTGTTGGCCTCGCTGAAATCGGCCCAAGCGCCGCTGCCGGCCAGGTCCGTGGCGTAGACGAAGTTGTCGATGTCCTTGTAGAAGGCGAAAGCCGAGACCACCCCGGCGCGGCCCAGGTAGCGCTCGATGCCGAGGTCGAAGTTGCTCGACTCCAGCGGCTTGAGATCGGGGTTGCCGAAGCTGGCCTCGTCGCCGTCGATGACGAAGCCCGGCGCCAGTTGACCGAAGGTCGGGCGCACCACCGAGTTGGTCCAGGCGGCGCGGATCTGCGTGTTGGCATCGAGCTGGTAGCGTGCGTGCAGGCCCGGCAGCCAGTGGTCGTAGCGCTTGCGGCTGCTGATCGACTCGTAGGCGTCGTCGCGCAGACCGGAGCCCTTGGCCTCGAACTCGGTGCCCTCGTAGCGCATCCCGGCGATAAAACGCCAGTCGTCGATGTCGACGCTGTTCATCAGGTAGGCGGCGTTGATGTCCTCGCGCATCGTGAAGTCGTTGATGCGCGACTCTTCCTCGTCATAGAAGTCGGCCTTGTTCAGCCCGGCGAGCAGGCGCTCGATGGCCTTGGCGCTGATGCCCGGGCCGAAGCGGCCGAGGCCGTAGTCGACCTCGCCCTTGCTGAACTGACCGAGATTGAGCTGCTCGTCCGTCAGGCCGAAGTCGCCCAGGTCTTCGTAGACCCAGGCCTCCAGGTCATTGTCCTTCTTGCGCCGACTGAGCTTGCCGCCGAATTTGGCTTGGGCCGCGAAACCACTGAGGTCGTAGTCACGGGCCAGGTCGAGCTTGATGTTCTTTTCGGTGTCGGTGGTCTTCTGCTTCTCCCACTCCACCTCGTCGAGGGTGAAGTTGGCCGGGTCGTAGAAGGCCGAGCCGACGTTCAGCTTCGGCTTGCGCGTGCCGCCGAAGCCGACATCGGCAAAGTCGTCGTTGCCTTCGAAGGTGGCGCCGGCGATGCCTTCCGGGGTCTTCTCGCTGGCCTTGCTGTAGCCGAGCTGGCCACTGACCGTCCACAGGCCCAGGCTGCGCTCGCCGCCGAACACATAGGACTGGATCTGCTGGGTTTCTTCGCGGCTTTTCAGCTCACGCCAGCCTTCGGCTTCGCCGGTCTCACCGGGCAGTTGGGCATCTGCAAACTCGACGCCGGCGGCGTTGCGCGTTTCCGTGTCCTTGTAGCGGCTGTAGAGGGTGCGCAGGTAGTAGCTGGACGCGTCGTCCGGCTTGTAGTCGAAGTTCAGACCGAAGCCGGTGCGCTCACGGCGGATGTCGTAGGCGCGCTGTTCCAGCTCTTCGAGCCGGGCACCGTCGCTGAAATCCCAGGCGCCGCCGGTTTCCACGTTGTCCGAGCCGAAATCGCGTTTTTGCCAGCTCAGCGCCGCGGCCACACCGAAGTTGTCGATGCCGTCACCGAGGCTGAAGCGCTCGCTGATCGCGCCGGAGAATTTCGGGCTGGTCTGGCTGCTGTTGTCGTCGTAGCTGGCCTCGCCGCTGAGGGTGTAGAACAGGCCGTCGTGGTCGAAGGCCGAGAGGCTCTCGACCTGCACGGTACCGCCGAGGGAGTTGGCGTCCATGTCCGGGGTCAAGGTCTTGACCACTGACAGCGACTGCACCAGCTCGGACGGCAGCACGTCAAGGGCCACCGCGCGGCGGTCGCTCTCCGGCGACGGCACCAGGGTGCCGTTGATGGTCACGGCGTTGAGATCCGGGCCGATGCCGCGCACGCTGACGAAGCGGCCTTCGCCCTGGTCGCGCTCCACCGACAGGCCAGGAATGCGCTGCAGCGCCTCGGCGGCGTTGTCGTCCGGCAACTGGCCGATGCCGTCGGCGTGCACCACGCTGGTGACGCTGTCGGAGCGGCGCTGATCCTGCAGCGCCTTGTCGATACTCACCGCCTGGCCGACCACCTCGACGTGCTCGAGAAGCACCGGCTCCTCGGCCAGGACAACGGTGCTGGCGGCGATGGCCAGCGCCAGGGTGCTGATACGAAAGCCCGCATGGCGGGTGCTGCTGTGACCTAGGCGCATGGCCTGCTCTCCCCAAGAGTGAAATCCACCGGCACGGGGCCGGCTCGCTGGAGGCGCAAGCTAGGTGGGGCGAGTGACGCTTCTGTGACAGCCCTGGAGCGAACACCGCGAATACACGGGTTTTAGCGGCACTATCGGCGACATATGAGCCGAAAAGACCTGACGCGGCGCGCCTCGACAGCGGGCTGCCTGCTCGTGGCGAGTGGTGCGTGGCGGCTGAACGGCGGTGGGGTTGGTGCGCGCGGCGCACCCTACGGCCGTGCGCAGCAAAAAATCGTGCAATTGCCCTGAGCCGAATCGACCTCCCCCGCTGCAACCAAAGTGTCATGAGCCTCTGTTCTGCTGGCCGTCATTGAAGCCTGCGGAGCCCGCCCGATGCCGCCCCTGTTGAAACTGCATGCCTGGAAACTCGCCGGGTTGTTACTGCTGGCCAACCTGGGTCTGCTCGCTCACCTGATCGCTGGCAGCATCAAACCCACCAGCGAGTGGGACTGGACCGATATCCTCGGCGAAGGCGGCTCGGCGCTGCTGGTGCTGCTATGGATCGGCCTGTTGCTGAAAAGCCGCCCGGCCGGGCGGGTGACCAACCTGCTGTTCTGCGGCCTGGCCTGCCTGTTCTTCTCGTTGTGGATGGACTCGGTGGACGAGTTCGTCCAGCTGCCGGCCAGCGTCCACTGGGACAAGTGGCTGGAGTCCGGACCGATGCCGGTAGGCTTCATCCTCATGACCCTGGGCATCTATCACTGGCACCGCGAACAGCTGGCGATCAGCGCGCAGATGGAAAAGCGCGAGCGGCTGTTCCGCGAACACCGCCTGTTCGACAAGCTCACCCCGCTGGGCACCGCCGACTACCTGCGTCTGCAAGTACAGCAGGCGCTGCAGCAAGGCCGTGCAGAAGGTCAGCCATTGAGTCTGGTGATTCTCGATCTGAATGGTTTCGACCGCCTCAACCGCGAGCACGGCCATGCCGAGGGTGATCTGGTATTGCAGAGCCTGACCCAGCTGTTGCTGCTCAACCTGCGTCGTCAGGACCTGCTCTGTCGTCTGGCCGGCGACCGCTTCGTCGCGCTGCTGCCGGGCACCGGCGCGCAACAGGCGCAACAGATCGCCGGCGAGCTGCAGGATGCCGTGCGCCACCTGGCCTACCGCAGCAGTCGCAACGGCGAACGCCTGTATCTGTCAGCCGGCGTGGCCAGCGTGCTGGCCCAGGACGAGGATGGCGACAGCCTGCTCAGGCGCCTGAACCTGGCCCTGGCGCGCGCCAAGCAGACGCCCGCAGCCAAGCGCGCCTGAGGAAGACGCCATGGCCGTCAAGGGCAGTTGGTACGAACGCGACAGCCGCTTCATCGCCGCCCACCATCAGCCGGCGCTGTTGCTCGACCTGGCCCTGGCCCGCGAGCTGGACAGCCATCGCCTGCTGCGCGGTAGCGGCCTGTTCCACGAGGACATTCTCAGCGGTCAGGCGCGCATCAGCCCGCAGCAGTTCCTGCAACTGATCGACAACGCGCGGCGCCTGCTGGATGCCGACGACAGCAGCTTTCTGTTCGGCCAGCGCCTGCTACCGGGCCACTACGGTGCCGCCAGCCAGGCCCTGCAGCAGGCCGCCGACCTGCAGCAGGCGCTGGAATTGCTGGTGCGTCTGCGCGCCCTGCTCAGCCCGCTTTTGGCGCCGCGCCTGCTGCTCGACGAACAGCGTGTCTACATCGTCTGGCTGGATGCCTGCGGTTGCGGCGAACAGCGGCGTTTTCTGCTCGAGGCGAGCATGACCGCGCTGGCCTCGTGCAGCCGCTGGCTGGCTGGCGAACGCCTGCCCTGGCAGTTCGAGTTCGCCCACGAGCAGCCGCGCTATATCGAACAGTACTGGGTACACCTGGGCGAGGACGTGGCGTTCGCGCGCCAGGTGGACATGATGAGCCTGCCGCGCGAATACCTGACCCGCCCCTGGCCCGGCGCCTCGCTCACTGCCGGGCAGGTGGCCGAACAACAGAGCCTGGCGCAACTGGAGGCGCTGGGATTTTCCGCCAGCCTGCTGGATCGCCTTTACGACCACCTGCACGAGCAGATTCGCGAGACGCCGAATCTGGACAAGGTGGCGCAAGTCTTCGCCATGAGCCCGGCCACCCTCAAGCGCAAACTGGGCAAGCATGACAGCCACTTTCAGGAGCAGCTGGACCTGGTGCGCAAGCACGTGGCGCTGTACCTGTACCGGGTCAAGGGCTACAGCAACGACGAAGTGGCCGCCTACCTGCAGTTCCACGACAGCACCAACTTCCGCCGCTCGTTCAAGCGCTGGACAGGCCTGTCGCCCAGTGCGCTAAGGCAGTTGCTGGGTTGAGATCGCGCAAATCAGCGTAAAAGGCTGACACGCGCGGCGCGCACCAAGTGGGAAATGCGAGGGGGATTGAGCGAGGGTGGGCGAGCGCCCAAAAAAGAAAACCCCGCGATTGCGGGGCCTTGCAGACTGTTGTCCTGACATCCTTGATCTGCTCACCATCCTGGCGGCTATCCAGCGGGTCCCTGTTCGTCTAGGCGCTTCCTGCGCTGAATCCATGTGCAGCAGAGTACGCTCGTACCTGATCGATCGACAGTGGTGATAATCGGGACATCGTGTAAGCCATGGCTTACATGAATCATCCTTTTGTCAGCCGTCTCGCTGTGCCCTGGCCATCCCAAGTTGGGAGAAAGCGCTTGCCCATGTTTTTTGTGACGCACGTCTTGCTAGACTCCACCTCGTCCTACAAAAACAACAGACCCCGACAACGGCGGTCACTGGGGCTAGAGTATGCGCGTAGTTACCCTGCTTCTCGGTTGCCTGGCAACCTGCATCAGCACTTCCTCCCTGGGGGGCGGCCAGACTCAACTGAGCGACGTCAAACAGGCCATCGATCAGGCGTTCTGGCAGGATCTATACGGTAATGGCGGCACCACGCTCTATTGCGGCCAGCCCTTCACCCGGCCAAGCGGCAACCTGACGGCCAGCCCAATCTACAGCAGCAAACAGCTCAAGAGTGCGATGCGCTGCGTCACCGACCGCCAGTGCACCATTATGAATCCGCGCTATGCATACATCGTCTCCGATCTGCATAACTACTATCCGGCGCTGACCCGGGTAGAGCTGGTACGGCGCAATTCGCAGTTCAGCGAACAGGTCGAAGAGGCGCCGAGCAAGTTCAGCGACATTGGCTGTGACCTGAAAGCCAGCTTCCAGCTGCTCAACCCGCGTGACGAAGCCAAGGGCAATATCGCCCGGGCGCTCTTTTACATGCACGTCGAATACGATCTGCCCATCGTCGGCCTGGTGCCGATGTACAAGGCCTGGCACCGCATGGACCCGCCGGATGCCGAGGAAAAGGCACGCAACGACAAAATCGAGGCGCTGCAAGGCACTCGTAACCGCTTTATCGACGATCCGACGCTGGTGGATCAGCTGATCCGCGACTGACCCTGCTCACTGTGGGAGGGGCTTTAGCCGCGACGAAACCACTGCGGATCGCCGGCAAGCCGGCTCCTACGGTTTGTGGACAGCCTACCCTCTGCGCTTGTGCAACGAACGCAGCTTGTAGCGCTCGCCGGGATGGATCAGCCGCGCATAGCTGATCAGGTGATCGTCCGACCAGGTGCGGCGAATCACACTGAGACAAGGCATGGCCGGGTCGATCTGCAGCAGCTCGGCCGTGCGCGCATCCACCAGCACCGCTTCGACCACATGCTCGACATCCGAGATCGGGCAACTGGCGACCAGCACCTCGTTGGGCGTGACCTGGGTGAAGTCGCTCTGCAGATAATGCGGCACCCAGCGCGGGTTGACGAAGCGATCCTCGAGCTGGATCGGCAGGTCATCCTGCAGGTGCACGAGGATGCTGTGAAACACCTCGCCGCCCAAGCGCAGGCCAAGGCGCAGGGCCACCTCGTCATCGGCGGCGATGGCTTCGCAGCGCACCACGGCGTTGCTGTAGGCATGACCGCGACCGCGCACTTCGCTGGCAATGTTCATCACCTCATGCAGCGGCGACTCGGCCTTGCGGTCGGTGACGAAGGTACCGAGCCCGGCCTGACGCACCAGATAACCCTTCTGCACCAGATTCTGGATCGCCTTGTTGGCGGTCATGCGGCTGACGCCGAAATCGCGCGCCAGTTGCTCCTCGGGCGGAATCTGATGATTGACCGGATAGGCACCGCCGTGAATGCGCTCGAGGAGAAAATCCTCGATGGCCTTGTAGCGCGGGGTGGTACTGGTCACGGCTGCTCCTTGGAAATGCCCGGTGCGCGGATGATACATCAGCCATACGAGTGATCTCGTAGGAGCCCCGCCTCGGGGCGAAAGCGGTCGCGGCCACTCAGCAAGACCTGCGGCGTAACCACCATTCGCCGCGGGGCGCGGCTCCTACACAAAGACCGTAGCCCGGATGAAATCCGGGAGCCCCGAAACCAGGGCCCCGGATTGCCTCGGGCTACGCGGCTCAGCCTACCGAAGGCAACATGCCGGCCGGCAGCAGCGGCGTCAGCACGCGCTCGGCCAGCAGTGCATCGGCCGCGGCGATATCCGGGGCGAAGAAGCGGTCCTCGACGTAATACGGCACCTTGGCGCGCAGCGCCTGACGTGCCTCTTCCAACGCCGGGGTGCTCTTCAGCCCTTCACGGAAGTCCAGGCCCTGGCAGGCGCCGAGCCATTCCACGGCCAGCACGCCACGGGTGTTGGCGGCCATGTCCCACAGGCGCTTGCCGGCAGCCGGGGCCATGGAAACGTGGTCCTCCTGGTTGGCCGAAGTCGGCAGACTGTCGACGCTGTGCGGGTGAGACAGTGCCTTGTTCTCGCTGGCCAGTGCCGCGGCAGTGACCTGGGCGATCATGAAGCCCGAGTTCACCCCGCCATTGGCCACCAGGAACGGCGGCAACTGCGACATGTGCTTGTCCATCATCAGCGAGACGCGGCGCTCGGACAGCGAGCCGATCTCGGCGATGGCCAGGGCGATATTGTCGGCGGCCATGGCCACCGGCTCGGCGTGGAAGTTGCCACCGGAAATCACCTCACCTTCGGCCGCGAACACCAGCGGGTTGTCCGACACCGCGTTGGCTTCGACGCCGAGCACCTCGGCGGCCTGGCGCAGCTGGGTCAGGCAGGCGCCCATGACCTGTGGCTGGCAGCGCAGCGAATACGGGTCCTGCACCTTGTCGCAGGCGGCGTGGGAACGGCCGATCTCGCTGCTGTCGCCGAGCAGATGACGGAACGCAGCCGCCGCGTCGATCTGCCCGCGCTGACCACGGGCGGCATGAATGCGCGCATCGAAGGGTGAGCGCGAGCCGAGCAACGCCTCGACGCTCAGCGCGCCACAGACGCTGGCAGCTGCATACAGGTCTTCGCCCTCGAACAAGCCGCGCAGAGCATAGGCAGTGGACACCTGAGTGCCGTTGAGCAGGGCCAGGCCCTCCTTGGCGGCCAGGGTCATCGGCTCCAGGCCGGCGATGGCCAGCGCCTCGGTGGCCGGCAGCCATTGGCCCTTGTGGCGAGCCTGGCTTTCGCCGAGCAGCACCAGCGACATATGCGCCAGCGGCGCCAGGTCACCGGAGGCCCCGACCGAGCCTTTCAACGGAATGTGCGGGTAGACCTCGGCGTTGACCAGGGTGATCAGCGCGTCGATCACCTTGCGGCGGATGCCGGAGAAGCCACGCGCCAGGCTGTTGATCTTCAACAGCATGATCAAACGCACCATGGCGTCGTCCAGCGGCTCGCCAATGCCGGCGGCGTGCGACAGCACCAGCGAGCGCTGCAGCTTCTCCAGGTCGTCGTTGGCGATACGGGTCGAGGCCAGCAGGCCGAAACCGGTGTTGATGCCGTAGGCAGTGCGGCCATCGGCGATGATCTGGTTGACGCAGGCAACGCTCGCGTCGATCGCCTCATGGGCGGCGGGGTCCAGACGCAGTTGCACGGGTGCCTGGTAGGCGGCGCGCAGGTCGGCCAGGGTCAGGTGGCCGGGTTTCAGGTTCAGGGTGTTCATGGAGTCTCTTTCCTCAGCCGATCATCGGCAGGTTCAGGCCCTGCTCGCGGGCGCAATCGATGGCGATCTGGTAGCCGGCATCGGCGTGACGCATCACCCCGGTGCCCGGGTCGTTGGTCAGCACGCGAGCAATGCGCGCGGCCGCCTCGTCGGTGCCGTCGCAGACGATGACCATACCCGAATGCTGGGAGAAGCCCATGCCCACGCCGCCGCCATGGTGCAGCGAGACCCAGGTGGCGCCGCTGGCGGTGTTGAGCAGGGCGTTGAGCAGCGGCCAGTCGGACACGGCGTCGGAGCCATCCTGCATCGCCTCAGTCTCGCGGTTGGGGCTGGACACCGAGCCGCTGTCCAGGTGGTCGCGACCGATCACCACAGGCGCGCTCAGCTCGCCCGAGCGCACCATCTCGTTGAAGGCCAGGCCGAGCTTGGCACGCTGGCCCAGGCCGACCCAGCAGATACGCGCTGGCAGGCCCTGGAAGGCAATACGCTCACGGGCCATATCCAGCCAGCGGTGCAGGTGGGCGTCATCCGGGATCAGTTCCTTGACCTTGGCGTCGGTCTTGTAGATGTCCTCGGGGTTGCCGGACAGCGCCGCCCAGCGGAACGGGCCGATGCCACGGCAGAACAGCGGGCGGATATAGGCCGGGACGAAGCCGGGGAAATCGAAGGCATTGCTCACGCCTTCTTCCTTGGCCATCTGGCGGATGTTGTTGCCGTAGTCGAAGGTCGGCACGCCCATCTTCTGGAAGTCGAGCATGGCCTGCACGTGCACGGCCATGGACTGCTTGGCGGCCTTGACCACCGCTTGCGGGTCGGTCTGCGCGCGGTCGCGGTACTGCTCCCAGGTCCAGCCGATAGGCAGGTAGCCGTTGAGCGGGTCGTGGGCGCTGGTCTGGTCGGTGACCATGTCCGGGCGCACGCCACGCTTGACCAGTTCCGGCAGAATCTCGGCCGCGTTGCCCAGCAGGGCGATGGAGATGGCCTTGCCTTCAGCGCAGTACTTGGCGATGCGCGCCAGGGCGTCGTCCAGATCAGTGGCCTGCTCGTCGACGTAACGGCTGCGCAGGCGGAAGTCGATGCTGGTCTGCTGGCATTCGATGTTCAGCGAGCAGGCACCGGCCAGGGTGGCGGCCAGCGGCTGAGCGCCGCCCATGCCCCCCAGGCCGGCGGTCAGCACCCAGCGGCCCTTGAGGTCGCCGCCGTAGTGCTGGCGGCCGGCCTCGACGAAGGTTTCATAGGTGCCCTGGACGATGCCCTGGCTGCCGATGTAGATCCAGCTGCCGGCGGTCATCTGGCCGTACATGGCCAGGCCCTTGGCATCCAGTTCGTTGAAGTGCTCCCAGCTCGCCCAGTGCGGCACCAGGTTGGAGTTGGCGATCAGCACGCGCGGGGCGTTGGCGTGGGTCTTGAACACGCCGACCGGCTTGCCGGACTGCACCAGCAGGGTCTCGTCGTCATTCAGGTTGGTCAGGCTCTCGACGATCTTGTCGTAGCACTCCCAGTTGCGCGCGGCGCGGCCGATACCGCCGTACACCACCAGCTCCTTGGGGTTCTCGGCCACGTCCGGGTCGAGGTTGTTCATCAGCATGCGCAGCGGCGCTTCGGTCAGCCAGCTCTTGGCGGTGAGCGTGTTGCCGCGTGGGGCGCGGATTTCGGTGTCGCGATACTTGGTGGTCACAGCGGTTTCCTCTTGTTGTTCGGGGCTCAGAGGCTGAGCAGATGAATCAGCCGCGCCGCCACCTTGGCGGTGCGGTTGTCGATGTCGTGTTCGGGGTTTAGTTCAGCCAGGTCGGCCAGGCGCAGCTTGCCGCTGGCCTTGAGCCGTTCGAGCAACGGCTCGAGCAGTTCCAGACGCACGCCACGCGCGGCCGGGGCGCTGACGCCCGGCGCTTCGCAGGCCGGCAGCACGTCGATGTCGATGGTCAGGTAAAGCGCGTCGCAATCGGCGGCGAAGGCCTCCAGCTCGGCGCCAATGGCATCGAGGGTGGCTTCGCGGATTTCGTGATCCTCACGCACCAGCACGTTCAGCTCGGCGGCGCGGGCGAACAGCGCGCGGGTATTGCTGGCACGACTGACACCCAGGCAGGCATAACGGAACGGCCAGCCGCGCGCGGCGCACTGCTCGGCGATCTGCGCGAAGGGGGTGCCGGAGGAATGCACGTGGGCCGGGTCGCGCAGGTCGAAATGGGCGTCGAAATTGACGATGCCGATTCGTGGGGCGGCCTGGCCACTGAGATGTTCGGCCAGCCCGGACCAGCTGCCGAAGGCCACTTCATGACCGCCGCCGATCACCAGCGGTAGATGGCCGGCGTCCAGCAGCGCACAGACGTTATGACCGAGGCGGGCCTGTGCCGCTTCCAGGTCGCCATCCTCGCAGGTGACGTCACCCGCATCGTAGGCCGGCGCCTGGCGGTGCCAGGCCAGATTGGCCAGCGCCTTGCGCACGCTTTGCGGCGCAGCGGCGGCACCGACGCGGCCGTGGTTACGGCGCACGCCCTCGTCGCAGGCGAAGCCGAGCAGGGCCAGGCCCGGCTCGCTGGTCTCGGTGAGCGAGCGGATGCGCTGGTGCCAGCGCGCGCTGTCGGTTTCGGGATCGGTGCGGCCGGTCCAGACGCTCATGCAATGACGGTCAGCGTGCATAAACCACTTCTCCGTTGAAGATGCGCTGACGCAGGCGCCCGGCCTGCACCGCGTAGGCCAGCTCGGCCGGTTGCTGGATATCCCATAGGCACAGGTCCGCCGGGGCGCCGACGACGATGCGCCCCAGCTCGGGCTGGCCGAGCGCGCGGGCGCCATGGGCGGTCATGCCGGCCAGGGCTTCGCGCGGGGTGAGACGAAACAGCGTGCAGGCCAGGTTGGCCATCAGCGTGGGCATGCAGATCGGCGAGGTGCCGGGGTTGGCGTCGCTGGCCACGGCCATCGGCACGTTGTGCTGGCGCAGCAGTTCGATGGGCGGCAGCTGGGTTTCGCGCAACACATGAAAGGCTCCGGGCAGCAGCACGGCAACGGTGCCGGCCTCGGCCATGGCGCGCACGCCAGCCTCGTCGAGGTATTCGATATGGTCGGCGGACAACGCGCCGTAACGCGCAGCCAGGGCGCTGCCGCCGAGGTTGGACAACTGCTCGGCATGCGCCTTGATCGCCAGACCATGGGCCTTGGCCGCCTGGTAGATACGCTCGCACTGCGCCGGGGAAAAGCCGATGCCCTCGCAGAACACGTCCACCGCATCGGCCAGGCCTTCGGCTGCGGCGGCCGGAATCATCTCGTCGCAGACCAGGGTCACGTAGTCGTCGGCGCGGCCGGCATATTCCGGCGGCAAGGCATGGGCGCCGAGCAGCGTGGTGATCACCCGCACCGGGCGCAGCTCACCGAGACGACGGGCCACGCGTAGCATCTTCAACTCGCTTTCGACGGTCAGGCCGTAACCGGACTTGATCTCTACGGTGGTCACGCCATCGGCCAGCAGCGCATCGAGGCGTGGCAGGCTGGCGGCGATCAGTTCGTCCTCGCTGGCCACGCGGGTGGCGCGCACGCTGCTGAGGATGCCGCCGCCGGCGCGGGCGATCTCTTCGTAGCTCGCCCCTTCCAGGCGCTGCTCGAACTCACCGGCGCGGTTGCCGGCGTAAACCAGATGGGTATGGCAGTCGACCAGCCCGGGGGTCAGCACCCCGCCACAGCCAGCCTCGACGGCGCCCTGGGCGTGCGCTTCGTCAAAGGTGCGCGACGGCCAGAGGCCTGCAATGCGCCCGCCCTCGATCAGCACGGTCATCGCCTCGTCCAGCTGCACCAGGCCATCGAAGACCTGCACGTCGCGCCACAGCTGTTTCGAAGTTGATTGTATCGGCATGGGATTCTCCCTGCTTGTTTTGTATATACAATATGAGTGAGCCAACCGGCCGTCAAGACATGCCGGCTCGCCTGACCCATTGGTCACCCGAAGGCAACCGAGGCCGCTCTACCGAGCAAAGCGCTTGAGATAGAGCCGTTTCAGTCGGGACATAGAGACCGCACGCCAGCGCTGTCGACGACTGCCATTCGTCGCCTGCCGATCATGTATATACATTAGGAGAAACCATGCCCTGCTCCCTGCTCGATCTGGCCACAGCCCGCGTCATGCCCTGGAAGAACGGCAGCGGCGAAACCCTGGAACTGGCCATCGCACCGCCGGGAGCCGGGCTGGAGGATTTCCAATGGCGCATCAGCAGCGCGCGGGTCGGCGCGGCGGGATCGTTCTCGAGCTTTGCCGACGTCGACCGCAGCCTGGCGTTGCTCACTGGCGCGGGCTTGCGCCTGCGGCGCGGCGACGGACGGGTCGAGGAGCTGCACGCCAGCGGCGCGGTGGCGGCGTTTCCCGGCGAGGAGGCGATAACCGCGGAGCTGGTGGACGGCCCGGTCTGCGACCTCAACCTGATGACTCGGCGCGGCGCCTGGCGCCATCGCATTAAGTCCCTTCGGCTGCACGGGCAGCAGGAGGTGAAGAACGACACAGAACTGATGCTGCTCTGGTGTCAGGCCGGCACTGGCATCGAATGCCGGCTGCCGAGTGGGGAAAAGCGTTTGCTGGAAAGCGGCCAAGGGTTGCTGCTGGACAATCTGCCTGGCCTGCTTGAGCTGCATGCACAGCAACCTGCCCTGCTCTACCTGGCCAGCTTGCAGCGCGAGACCAGCGGTAGCCGGGCGGTCATCAAACCTTAACCGCGCGTCGCCAGCATCGAGCCATTGCTGCCCCAAGGGAGAATGGCTGATGACCACCAATGCCGATGCTTTGACCGTCGAACCCTCGCTGCCGGCAACGCGCCAGTGGCTGTCCTGGCTGTTGGTGGTGGCGCTGATCTACTTGCTGCTGGCCGGCGTCGGCGCCATCGGCGACGGCTTCAAGGCCGCCACCGGCAACAACGCCCGTGAGCTGTTCGCCTTCGCCACCAACCCGTTGGTCGGCTTGATGATCGGCCTGGTGGCCACCGCGCTGATCCAGAGCTCCAGCACGGTGACCTCGATCATCGTCGGCATGGTCGCCGGCGGCCTGCCAATTCCCATCGCCATTCCCCTGATCATGGGCGCCAATATCGGCACCTCGCTGACCAGCACCATCGTCAGCCTTGGCCATATCCGCAGTGGCGAGGAATTCCGCCGCGCCTTCTCGGCAGCCACGGTACACGATGCCTTCAACATCACCGCGGTGGCCATCATGCTGCCGCTGGAGCTGCTGTTCCGGCCGCTGCAGCGACTCTCCGAATCGCTCGCCGGTATGCTGGTCAGCGATGCCAGCGTCGACATGAAGAGCGTCAATTTCATGAAGACCCTGCTGTCGCCAGCCTCCGACCTGCTCAACGCCAGCGTCGGCTGGTTGCCCGGCGCGGTGTGGGGTGGCGTCGCGCTGATCCTGATCGGCGTGGCGATGATCCTGTTCGTGGTCACGGCCATCGGCAAGGTGCTGCGCAAGGTGATGGTCGGCCGCGCCAAGGACATCATGCACGCCAGCGTCGGCCGTGGTCCTATCTCGGGCATCGCCTCGGGCAGCGTGATCACCGTGCTGGTGCAGTCTTCCTCGACCACCACGGCGCTGATCGTGCCGCTGGCCGGCACTGGCGTGTTCAGCCTCAAGCAGGTTTACCCCTTCACCCTTGGCACCAATATCGGCACCTGCGTCACGGCGCTGCTGGCGGCCACCGCGATCACCGGACCGACGGCGGAGGTGGCCATGCAGATCGCCCTGGTGCACCTGCTGTTCAACCTGCTGGGCATTCTCATCATCTACGCCCTGCCCTTCCTGCGTGGCGTGCCGCCAATGATCGCCGAAGGCCTGGCCACGCTGGCGCAGCGCAGCAAACTCTACGTGGTCGCCTACATCGCCGGCCTGTTCTTCGCCCTGCCCCTGCTGCTGATCGGCATCACCCAGCTCTGAGCACGCCAAGGAGTCGCCATGAAACATCAACCGAGTCGTCAGCAAACCCAGCAGCGCATCCACGAACTGCGCGAGACCCTCAACGAGCTCGAGACGCAACTGGCCGGGATGGCGGTGCAGGAACAGGCCCAGCACGAACAGATCGAGCACCTCGACGACTATATCGACGCCGTCGACACCAAACTCAGCAGCCTGCAGCTGTTCTGGAATTCGCTCAAACAGGAATGGCGCAAGCCCAAGGCGTGATCCCATGACGACTCAACGCTCTCTCGGCAAGACCCTGCTCACCGGCCTCGCCGCCAGCCTGCTCTCCGCCTGCGGGGAGCCGACGACGACCGCGGCCACCGCCGAGCTGCACATCGACGGCTCCAGCACGGTATTCCCGCTGACCCGAGAGGCGGCGCGACGCTTCGAACGCGGTGCGGCGAGCGAGCGTATCGAGGTGAATTTCTCCGGCACTGCGGCTGGGTTTCGCCGCTTCTGCGCCGGTGAGACCGACATCAGCAACGCCTCGCGGGAAATCAATGCCGAGGAGTTGGCCCAGTGCCAGGCCAACGGTGTCGACTTTCGCGTCCTGCCGCTGGCCATGGACGCCATCGCCGTGGTGGTCAACCCGGCCAACACCTGGGTCGATGCCATCAGCGTCGAAGAGCTGAAGAAACTCTGGTCGCCGGCCGCGGAGAAGAAACTCAACAGCTGGCGCGACCTGCGCGAGGACTGGCCGGACACGCCCATCGTGCTGTTCGGCCGCGGCCAGGACTCCGGCACCTACGACGTATTCACCCAGGCCATCGTCGGCGCCACGCACAGCAGCCGACAGGACTATCAGGCCAGCGAAGACGAGGAATTTCTCGCCAAGGCCATCGCCGCAGAGCCGAATGCCATTGGTTTCTTCGGCATCGGCGCCTACCACCGGCACTGGGACGAACTGAAGCTGGTCGCCGTCGACGCCGGCAACGGCGCGGTCTTCCCCACCCTGGAGACGGTCGCGCAGAACCAGTACCAGCCGCTGACACGCCCGCTGTTTCTCTACGTCAGCCAGCGCAGCCTGGCGGACAAGCCTTTGCTGGACAGCTTCCTGCGTCACTACCTGGACGGCCTGCCCGGCTGGATTCACTTCACCGGCTATATGCCGCTGGCCCGCGACAGCTACCGCAGCAGCCTGGAAGCCCTGAGCAAGGCGCCCTGAGGCTGATCCGCAGGGGGCGCCACGCCCCTGTCCAGGCAGCCCCGCCGCGACCTGGACAACGAGCCGCACGCTAGTACCGCGACGGCACCAGCATGCTGTCCGGCACCGGCATGCGCAGATAGTCCGGGTTGTACACCCGTGCCGGCAGTTGCACCTGCGCTCGCGGCACCTGATCGTAGGGAATCTGGCTGAGCAGATGGGCGATGCAGTTGAGCCGCGCGCGCTTCTTGTCGTCGGCCTCCACCACCCACCAGGGCGCTTCGGCGATATGGGTACGCTCGAGCATCACTTCCTTGGTCTGGGTATAGGCCTCCCAGCGCCGCCGCGACTCCAGGTCCATGGGGCTCAGCTTCCACTGCTTGAGCGGGTCGTGGATACGCGCCAGGAAGCGGCGGTTCTGCTCGTTGTCGGTGATGGAGAACCAGTACTTGATCAGCAGGATGCCGGAGCGCACCAGCATGCGCTCGAACTCCGGTACCGAGCGGAAGAACTCCTCGTACTCGGCATCGCTGCAAAAGCCCATGACCTTCTCGACGCCCGCGCGGTTGTACCAACTGCGGTCGAACAGCACCATTTCACCGGCGGCGGGCAGGTGCGACACGTAGCGCTGGAAGTACCACTGGGTACGTTCGCGGTCGTTCGGCGCGGGCAGCGCCGCGACCCGGCAGATGCGCGGATTGAGACGCTGAGTGACGCGCTTGATCACGCCCCCCTTGCCGGCGGCGTCGCGCCCTTCGAACAGCACCACCACCTTGAGCTGGTTGTGCACCACCCAATCCTGCAGCTTGACCAGCTCGCCCTGCAGGCGCAGCAGTTCGGAGAAGTAGGTGCGCCGCGGCAGATCGCCCGGTTGTAGCGGTACGCCGCCTTCGGCGCGGGCGATCAGGCCATCCATGCGCGCATCGTCCAGCTCCATCTCCAGTTCCTCGTCAAGGCTGTCCTGGAACTCGGCCTGCAGCAACTGCTCATAGGCCTGTAACGAACTGTGCATCTGATCGGTCATGGCGGCTCCTCGCTGGCGTGATTGCCCGACTGGGTCGCCACAGGCTAGCGAGCTGCAATGACAGGGGCGTGACCGGCCAAACCCGCCACGCACCGGGGGCTCACGGCGCGGAGCAGTACCGTAGCCCGGATGCAATCCGGGGGCGATCACGGCGACTCTCCCGGATTGCATCCGGGCTACAAAGCGTCGCGACAAGCGCGCCCAGTAGGGTGCGCCGCGCGCACCAGAGGTCCAGAACGCAAAAACCCCGGCACAAGGCCGGGGCTTTCGGGTGGTGCCGGAGGCGCTTAGAACTGCGCGGCATCGAGCAGATACAGCGACTCGCTGCCCGCCTTGACCGATGCGCTCAGCGAGTGGATGCGCGGCAGCAGGCGGGCGAAGTAGAAGCGCGCGGTGCCCAGCTTGCTGGCGTAGAACTCGTCCTGCCCTTCCTTGCCCAGCGCGGCACGTGCCATCAGCGCCCACATGTAGGCGTAGGCGGTGTAGCCGAACACGTGCAGGTATTCCACCGAGGCCGCACCGATTTCGTTGGGGTTGCCCTTGGCGCGGTCCAGTACCCAGGCGGTCAACTCATCCAGGTTCTGCACGGCGGCTGCCAGCGGCTTGGTGAACTCATCGAGATTGGCATCGGCCGAAGCGACGAAGACTTTGATCTCGTCGGCCAGGTGCTTGTAGAAGCTGCCGCCGCTGCCGACGATCTTGCGCCCCATCAGGTCCAGCGACTGGATGCCGTTGGTGCCTTCGTAGATCTGGGTGATGCGGCAGTCGCGCACCAGTTGCTCCTGGCCCCACTCGCGGATGAAGCCGTGACCGCCGAAGATCTGCTGGCCGTGCACGGTGGTCTCCAGCGCCATGTCGGTGAGGAAGGCCTTGGCCACCGGGGTCAGCAGCGCCACCAGTTCGTCGGCGCGCTTGGCGGTTGCCTTGTCCTCGCTGTACTTGGCAGTGTCCAGCTGCATGGCGACGTAGCTGGAGAAGGCGCGGCCGCCCTCGTTCAGTGCTTTCATGGTCAGCAGCATGCGACGCACGTCCGGGTGCACGATGATCGGGTCGGCAGCCTTGTCCTTGGCGACCGGACCGGTCGGTGCGCGGCTCTGGATACGCTCGCGGGCGTACTCGATGGCGCTCTGATAGCTGCGCTCGCCCAGGGCCAGGCCCTGGATGCCAACGCCCAGGCGCTCGTAGTTCATCATGGTGAACATGGCATTGAGGCCCTTGTTCACTTCGCCAACCAGATAGCCGATGGCGCCGTCGAAGTTCATCACGCAGGTGGCCGAAGCCTTGATGCCCATCTTGTGCTCGATGGAGCCGCAGCCCAGAGCATTGTTCTCGCCCAGCGAGCCGTCGGCATTGACCATGACCTTGGGCACGATGAACAGCGAGATACCTTTCGGGCCAGCCGGCGCGTCGGGCAGCTTGGCCAGCACCAGGTGGATGATGTTCTCGGTCAGGTCGTGCTCGCCACCGGTGATGAAGATCTTGGTGCCGCTGATCTTGTAACTGCCATCGGCCTGGGGCTCGGCCTTGGTACGGATGATGCCCAGATCGGTGCCGGCATGCGGTTCGGTCAGACACATGGAGCCGGCCCAGACGCCGGCGTACATGTTCGGCAGGTACTGCGCCTTGAGCTCTTCGCTGGCGTGGTTGAGGATCGACAGGCAGGCGCCAGCGGTCAGCATCGGGTACAGGCCGAAGGACAGGTTGGCCGAGTTGACCATTTCCTCGACCTGGGCGCCGATCACCTTGGGCATGCCCATACCGCCGAACTCCGGCGAACCGCCTACGCCGACCCAGCCACCCTCGGCGTAGGTCTGGTAGGCCTCGGGGAAGCCGGCCGGGGTTTTCACCGCGCCGTTGTCCCAGGAGCAGCCTTCTTCGTCACCGCTGCGGTTCAGCGGCGCGATGCTACCTGCGGTGACCTTGCCGGCCTCTTCCAGGATGGCGCTGGCGGTATCGGCATCGACCACCTCGGCCAGGGCCGGCAGCTCGGCCCAGAGCTTGGAGACTTCGAATACTTCATTGAGCACGAAGCGCATGTCGCGCAGGGGGGCTTTGTAATCGGCCATGACACATCCTCGAAAAACGGACTTACGTGGGAGGGCCGAGTTTACTTGAACAACTTTATAGACACATAGGGTCTTGTTGTGACCAATAATTCACGCAAGGTCACTAACTGTCTGATTGACGAAGGGCAAGGGAAACCCCTGCCGACCGCTCGTCTGCCAGCACAGCTATTCGCGCCCGGCGGCCAGCTTCACGGCCCCTCGCCGCTGGCCGGCGCTACGGATGCAATTGCGCCCGGCGGCCTTGGCGCTGTACAGCGCCTTGTCCGCCTCCTTGATCACTTCCTGTGGGCTGCGCTGCTCGGCCTGACGCTCGGCGACACCCATGCTCACGGTCACCGACACTTCGCTGGCGGCCTTGCCGGCCCGGCGCTGCTTGCCCTGCCGATCATCGCGCGGACGGCTCTGCGGGTCGCGCAGTTGCATGCGGTACTGCTCGATGGCCATACGCACCGCCTCGATGTGCGGCATGCATTGCTCCACGCTCTTGCCGGGAAACAGCAAGGTGAACTCCTCACCGCCATAACGGTAGGCCTTGCCGCCACCGCCCACCTTGCGCAGCTGACCAGCGACCAGACGCAGCACCTGATCCCCCACATCATGGCCGTGGGTATCGTTGAATTTCTTGAAGTGGTCGACATCGACCATGGCGATCACATAATCGCGCCCCAGGCGCTGCAGGCGCTCGTTGAGCGCCCGTCGCCCAGGCAACCCGGTGAGTTCGTCACGGAAGGCCATCTGGTAGGCCTCGTGCGCCACGGCAGCCACCAGCATGAGCATCACCATGCTGATCATCACCTGCAACGCGTTGGCCAGGATGAACACCTGCGGCAACATCCACAGCAGGCCGCACAAACCCACCCATTGCGCCGCGTGCAGCGGCCTGGGCTTGCGCAGGTACTGCACCGACAGAGCGATGAAGGCCAAAAGGAACGCCAGATAGACCAGCTGCGCCAGGTTCATCCAGGTGCCATGCAGCGACGGCCAGTGAATCTGTGCCAGCCAGTCGGCGATACCCTGTGGATAACGGCGCGCCAAGCCGAAGGCCACCGCGCTGACCGCCAGCAGGACCAGGGCGCGAGCGAGCATGTCCTGCGCCAGGTGCGAGCGCTCCTCCCAGCAGCCGTAAAGGGCGTAGAGCAGCGGCAGCAACAGGCAGATCAGATGGAAGACCAGAGCCGCATCGTCGCGTATCTGGCCATTGTCACGGAAGTGATCGACCTGGATATCCAGCAGGAAGTAGCCGACATACAGCACCAGCAGCAGAAACACTTCGCGCTGGCGGCCATAGACCAGACAGAACGCACCGCCAAGCAGCAACAGCAGCGTCGGCAATACATTGAACAGGGAGATGAAGAACTCGCTCAGCACTGGCAGCAGAGCAGCCACGATCGCACCGGCTAGCAAGGGCAGCGACGAGAAGAAGTGACTGAGGCGCAGATTGGCCGGACGGATCACGCTGACATCCTGGGCGAGAGATGAAGGCATTCTGCCTGCTTCGCCTGTTGAAAACAGCGACAGGATGCGACATTCCCTTCAGTACCCGGCGCAAAAACGACAACGCCGCCCCGAGGGGCGGCGTTGTTATTCAACCGAACCGGACTCAGAAGCCGAGCGCGAAGTGCTCTTCTTCCATCTCCATCAGGTTGCTGGCGCCCGACAGCATGGCTTCGACATGCGTGCGGGTGCGCGGCAGGATGCGCGCGAAGTAGAAGCGAGCGGTCTGCAGCTTGGCCTTGTAGAAAGCCTCGTCGCCAGTACCGGCAGCCAGCTTCTCGGCAGCCAGACGCGCCATGTCGGCCCAGAAGTAGGCCAGGCAGGCATAGCCGGAGTACATCAGGTAGTCCACGGAAGCGGCACCGACTTCCTCGCGATCTTTCATCGCGGCCATGCCGATCTTCATGGTGATGTCGCCCCACTCCTTGTTCAGCTTGGCCAGAGGCTCGACGAATTCCTTGACGGAGTCGTTGCCTTCGTTGGCCTGGCAGAACTTGTGCACGATCTTGGTGAAGTTCTTCAGAGCGCCGCCCTGAGTCATCAGCACCTTGCGGCCCAGCAGGTCGAGCGCCTGAACGCCGGTGGTGCCTTCGTACATCATCGAGATGCGGCAGTCGCGCAGGTTCTGCTCCATGCCCCACTCGCTGATGAAGCCGTGGCCACCGTAGATCTGCATGCCGTGGGAAGCGGCTTCGAAGCCCACTTCGGTCATGAAGGCCTTGGCGATCGGCGTCAGGAAAGCCAGCAGTTCGTCGGCGGCTTTCTTCTCTTCTTCGTCCTGGCTGTGCTGAACGATGTCCACCTGCTTGGCGGTGAAGTAGACCATGGCGCGGTTGCCTTCGGCGAACGCCTTCATGGTCAGCAGCATGCGACGCACGTCCGGATGCACGATGATCGGGTCAGCGGCTTTTTCCGGCGCTTTCGGGCCAGTCAGCGAACGCATCTGCAGACGCTCGCGAGCGTACTTGATGCCACCCTGGAAGCCGACTTCGGCATGGGCAAGGCCTTGCAGCGCGGTACCCAGACGAGCGGTGTTCATGAAGGTGAACATGCAGTTCAGGCCTTTGTTGGCCGGGCCAATCAGGTAGCCGGTGGCGCCATCGAAATTCATCACGCAGGTGGCGTTACCGTGGATGCCCATCTTGTGCTCGATGGAACCGCAGGAAACCGCGTTGCGCTCGCCTACGCCACCTTCGGCGTTGGGCAGGAACTTCGGCACGATGAACAGCGAGATACCTTTGGTACCGGCCGGTGCATCGGGCAGGCGGGCCAGAACGATATGGACGATGTTGTCGGCCATGTCGTGCTCACCAGCGGAAATGAAGATCTTGGTGCCGGAGACCTTGTAGCTGCCATCGGCCTGCGGTTCGGCCTTGGTGCGCAGCATGCCCAGGTCGGTGCCGCAATGCGGCTCGGTCAGGCACATGGTGCCGGTCCATTCACCGGAAACCAGTTTGGTCAGGTAGGTGTGCTTCTGCTCGTCGGTACCGTGAGCACCGATGGTGTTCATCGCGCCATGGCTCAGGCCCGGGTACATGCCCCAGGACCAGTTGGCCGAACCGACCATCTCGCTGACAGCCAGGCCGAGCGACTCAGGCAGGCCCTGGCCGCCATGCTCGACGTCATGGGCCAGGCTCGGCCAGCCGCCTTCGACGAACTGCTGATAAGCCTCTTTGAAGCCGGTCGGGGTTTTCACGCCGGATTCGCTCCAGGTGCAGCCCTCGGTGTCACCCACACGGTTCAGCGGCGACAGCACCTGCTCGCAGAACTTGGCGCCTTCTTCGAGGATGGCGTCGACCATGTCCGGAGTGGCGTCCTGGCAGCCAGGCAGGCTCTGGTAGTGCGCTTCATAGCCCAGCAGCTCGTCACGAACGAAACGAATGTCACGCAAGGGGGCCTTGTAGTCAGGCATAACGGTAAACCTCTGCGGTGGATTCCTAGTAGTTGGGGTGACCGTCTTGGCGGTCGCTCTCGGGATCACTCCCGGCTGCCTGGCCACGAGGCTGCGGCCGAAGCAATCAAACAGGCGTTTGAAACATACGTTTACGCCACCCCCTTGTCAAGCGCTGCCAATCGGCCGGCTACGCGACCAGATCGATGCGAGGCTCCGGCGCTGGCAACTCACCCAGACGCCGATACAGATCAAGATTAGGCGCTGGCGGCAAAGCCTGCTGCGACGGCTCGGCAGGCTCATCAGCTTGCCTGGCTTCGTCACGCGCACTGCGCTGCTCGACGGCGTTGGTGGCTTCTTCGCGCCGCTGCTCGGCCAGTTCGACGCGCGCCTGCGCCGCCTGCGCCTGGGCCAGAGCAGCTACACGCAGGTCCTGTGGGGAAGGTTCGATGGGCGCGAGTGCTGCACGCAGGACGATTTCCATCTTGCGCAGCGTCGCTTCGGGATCATTGGGGACGGGAGCGGTATCGATGCTGACTTCACCGGAAACGGCGTAACGCTGCCCATCCGGGCCGCGCTTGAAGCTGTAGGTGGGCGCACCGGCGTATTGCCCACCAACGGCCGCGTGCGCCTGCTCGTGGGTGCGCACCTCGCGGTCACGCTGCACGAGATCGGCGATTTCCAGCTGCTGCTGGCGCTGCTCCCGAGGGCTTGGCTCGGGCTCGCCTGCAGGCGTCGATGAGTTGGCGTCGCGATCCGCCTCCTCGCGCCCGGAGGCAGCGGAGTCGGCCTGCTGCTCTTGCGGCGCGGCGACAGGCGCCTGATCGGCACGGGCAATATCCGGGGAAACATCGGACGATAGCGGCCTGGCCGGACTGACGGAAGGTGCGGGAATAAATGCTGGCAGGCTGTTGCCGATCTGCATGAACGCCCTCCTGCCCTGCTACCGGCTGCGCTCGCAGCTGGGGTACTACTTAGGCACGGGTATCGATCAGAGTGCCCAGCACCTCGTCAGCCGTGTCGACGACACGTGCATTGGCACGGACTTCGTTCTCACCGACGCGCAGCGCCACAAGGCTTTCGGTCAGGTCGGGACGGTTACGCTCGGCAACCTGCGTGCTCGGGTTGACCTGATTCTGCGGCGGGGTCTGCGTAGCCTGCTGCGAGGGGTTGATGGTGTTGCTGGCAATATCAGCGGCTGCCTGTTCGACACGGCGTTGCCCGGCCTGAATACCGTTCAAACCCGAATTGAATGCATTGGCGGAGATTTCCATCGGCAGCCCCCTGAGGGATGTAGAACCTGATGACAGGTATTGAAGCAGAAAACGGCTAAAAAACGTACAGGCAAAAGGCTATGGTCACTTTACTGTTTATTACCAGTCTGCCAACAACTCGAGATTGAGGTGTTCCGCCACCGCCGCGGCCGTCGCTTTGCCCAGGTGCGGCACACGCCCCAGACACGGCGCTGGAAGGCGCTCGCCGAGGGTGGCGAGATTGTCTTCCAGGCGCGAGGTCTTGGGCTCGACGATATTGGCCACCCAGCCGGCCAGCCTGAGCCCGTCCCGCTCGATGGCTTCGGCACTGAGCTGCGCATGATTGATACACCCCAGGCGCACACCCACCACCAGAATCACCGGGATGCCCAGCGCCAGGGCCAGGTCCGACAGGTTTTCCTCGCCGGCCAGCGGCACACGCCAACCGCCTGCGCCCTCCACCAGCGAGAAGTCCGCGCCCTTGGCCAGGATCGCCTGTACCGGCGGCAGCAGGCTGGCAACATCCAGTTTGATGCCCACCTCACGAGCCGCCAGATGCGGCGCAATGGCCGGTTCGAACGCCAGCGGGTTGACCTCTTCATAGCGCAGCGGCAACGAACACTGGGCGAGCAAGGCCAGCGCGTCGTCGTTGCGCAAGCCGTCGGCGGTTCGCATGCAACCGGAAGCGACCGGCTTGGCCGCTGCAGTGCTCAAGCCCTGCAGGCGCGCGGCGTGTAACAGCCCGGCGGCGATGGTGGTCTTGCCGATTTCGGTGTCCGTTCCAGTGACAAAGTAGGCTTGAGTCATCTGATCTTCCCGTAGGAGCGAGCCCTGCTCGCGAAGCTTCTCTGGGGGCTTATTGGCGGGCGGGGTCACGCCTGTGAAGGTTTCTGCAGCACGCCGTACAGCACCTGATAGGTCGCCGGCAGCCCCTGAGGCTGACGAAAACACTCGTAGGCCTCGATCAGCGCACGAATGCGTGAGCGCCCGGTCAATCCGCCCGGTCGCCCCGGATTGAGGTTGTGCGCGCCGAGGTCCTTGAGCGAGGTGGTCAGGCTGCGCAGATCCGGGAAATGCAGCACCTCGGCCTGACGCTGTAGCGTCAGCGGCTTTAATCCGCTGACCGCGCATATCTGCTGGTAATCCTCGAAGCGGCGAAAGCGATTGACGTGGACCAAGCCGTCGACCGCCAGCCAGCTGTCACGCAGTTCCTGCAGGGTGCCGACGCACAGACTGGAGAACGCCAGCACACCACCGGGGCGTAACACCCGCTGCGCCTCGCTCAGCACTCGCGGGAAATCAGCACACCATTGCAGCGCCAGGCTGGAGAACAACAGGTCGACGCTGTCGCTTTGCAGCGGCAGGGCTTCGGCATCGCCAGCGATGAAATGTGCAGCACCGCCCTGAGGTCTGGCGTGGCGCAGCATGCCTTCGGCGATATCCACCGCCAGCCCTTCGCCCGGTGCATAACGCTCGGCCAGGGCGCGGGTGAAATAGCCCGTGCCGCAGCCAAGATCCAGCCAGCGCTGCGGCTGCAGCGAAGCCGGCAAGCGCGCCAGCAACTGCGTGCCAACATTGCGTTGCAACTCGGCCACCGCATCGTAACTTTCCGCCGCGCGGGAGAAGGAGGCCGCCACCTGGTGCTTGTCCGGCAGGCCGCCGGGCTGGGCGTACTCGCTCATAGGCCGCCCCCGCAGGATGTGCCCTGCGCACCCTGGGATATCTGCAGCTGGTGCGCGCGGTGCACCCTACAGGCGCTCGACATACCGGGGAAGCGAGTGTGCAACGCCTCCACGTAGGGTGCGCCGTGCGCAGCAAAGGATTGCGGCAGTGCGCGGCAGCAAGCCAGCCGCCTACGAGTCGCCATCGTTGGCCTCGCGGATAAACTCGAGCAGCAGCGCCGCCAGGGCCTGCGGCTGTTCCAGAACGAAGGCGTGGCCGCAGCCCTCCAGCACATCCACCTCGCCGGCTGGTAGCAGCGCCAGCAGGTCATCGGCGACGGCAGCCGGCACCAGGGCGTCCTGCTCAGCCAGCAGGTGCAGCTGCGGCCCGGTGAAGGCGGCGAGCGCGGTACGGTTATCCAGCGTCGCCAGCACCTGCAGTCCGGCCAGCAGCGAGGGCTCGTTGGTCAACAGATTGGTCTGCAGCAGGCGCGCCAGGCCTCGGGCATCGCCGCTGCCCTGGGCGCAGAGCATGGCAAAACGCTTGAGCGTGGCACCGGCGTTGTGCGCGCACCCCTCATAGAAGGTCGCATAGGTGTCAGCCGGCATCGCCTGCGGCCAGGCGTGGCTGGAAACGAAGCGTGCGTTGCTGGCCAGGCCGATCAGCCCACGACAACGCTCGCCGCGGCGCGCGGCCAGGGCTGCGGCGAGCATGCCGCCGAGCGACCAGCCGACGAGCCAGCAATCATGCGGCAGGCGCGCATCCAGTTCGTCGAGCCAATCCGGCACGCTGGCCGAGGTCAGTGCCGGCAGTTCGGCGATCTGCACCTGCAGTTCGCCGGCCAGCGCGTCGGCCAACGGTTGCAGTACGACGCCGTCCAGGCCCCAGCCCGGCAACAGAATCAGCGTCTCACGCATCGGCCTGCACCTGCGGCCAGCACTCGGCCAGCGCTTCAAGCAACAGCTCGAGTTGCGCATCGCTGTGTGCAGCGGAAAGGGTCACGCGCAAGCGGGCGCTGCCGGCCGGCACGGTCGGCGGGCGGATAGCGCCGACCAGTAATCCGCGATCCTTGAGCAGAGCCGAGAGTTTCAACGCGCGAGCGCTGTCACCCACCAGGATCGGCTGGATCGGCGTCGGGCTGTCCATCAGGCTCAGGCCGATCTCGGCGGCGCCCTGACGAAAGCGCGCGATCAGTCGCTGCAGATGCTCCCGCCGCCAGCTTTCGCTGCGCAGCAATTCCAGGCTTTTCAGCGTGGCGCAGGCCACCGCTGGCGGCTGGCTGGTGGTGTAGATGTAGGGGCGGGCGAACTGGATCAGGGTCTCGATCAGCTCCTCGCTGCCAGCGACGAAGGCGCCGGCGGTGCCAAAAGCCTTGCCGAGGGTGCCGACCAGCACCTGCACGTCATCCAGGCCCAGACCGAAATGCTCGACAATGCCGCCACCGGTCGCGCCCAACGGGCCGAAGCCGTGGGCATCATCGACCATCACCCAGGCCTGCGTGGCGCGCGCCTCGGCGCACAAGGCAGGCAGATCGGCCAGGTCGCCGTCCATGCTGAACACACCATCGGTGACCACCAGACAGTTGCCAGCAGCCTTGCGCAAACGCTTGGCCAGGCTCACCGCATCGTTGTGCAGATAACGGGAAAACCGCGCGCCGCAGAGCAGGCCGGCGTCAAGCAGCGAGGCGTGATTGAGACGATCCTGCAGTACGCTGTCGCCCTGCCCGAGCAAGGCGGTGACGACCGCCAGGTTGGCCATGTAACCGGTGGAGAACAGCAGCGCGCGCGGCCTGCCGGTGAACTCGGCCAATGCTTCTTCCAGTTCATGGTGCGGCGTGCTGTGGCCGATCACCAGATGCGAAGCGCCGCCACCGACGCCCCATTTTTCCGCGCCCTGCTGCATGGCGCGAATCACCTCGGGGTGGTTGGCCAGGCCGAGATAGTCATTGGAACAGAAGGCCAGCAGCTCCTGATCGTCCGCGCGCACTTGCGGCCCCTGCGGGGTCTGCAACAGCGGGCGGTGGCGAAACAGATCGGCGGCCTGACGCTCGGCCAGGCGGGCGGATAAATCAAAAGGCATATGCATACCTTGTAGGAGCCGGCTTGCCGGCGATTAGCAGGCAGTCGCAATCGCCAGCAAGCTGGCTCCTACATAAACAGCGGTTTAGGCCGAAGCGGCGTTGTAGAACAGCTTGGAGTCACGCTGCTCGACCAGCGCCTGCTCGATGGCCGCCTGGTGCACCTCATCGGCATGTTCTTCGCGCTCTTCCGGCTTGATGCCGAGGCGCTTGAACAGCGCCATGTCCTTGTCCGCCTGCGGGTTGGCGGTGGTCAGCAGCTTCTCGCCATAGAAGATCGAGTTGGCACCGGCCATGAAGGCCAGGGCCTGCATCTGCTCGTTCATCGCTTCGCGCCCAGCGGACAGGCGCACGTGGGATTTGGGCATCATGATGCGCGCCACAGCCAGGGTGCGGATGAAGTCGAACGGATCGACGTCCTTCTCCTCGGCCAGCGGCGTGCCCTTGACCTTGACCAGCATGTTGATCGGCACGCTTTCAGGATGCTCCGGCAAGTTGGCCAGCTGGATCAGCAGCCCTGCGCGGTCGTCTACCGACTCGCCCATGCCGAGGATGCCGCCGGAGCAGATCTTCATCCCCGCCTCACGCACGTAGGCCAGGGTCTGCAGACGCTCGCCGTAGGTGCGGGTGGTGATGATGCTGCCGTAGAACTCCGGCGAGGTATCGAGGTTGTGGTTGTAGTAGTCCAGCCCGGCTTCAGCCAGCGCCTGAGTCTGCTCCTGGTCGAGGCGACCGAGGGTCATGCAGGTTTCCAGGCCGAGCTTCTTCACGCCCTTGACCATTTCCAGCACGTAGGGCATGTCCTTGGCGGAAGGGTGTTTCCACGCTGCGCCCATGCAGAAGCGCGTGGAGCCGATGGCCTTGGCCTCGGCGGCCGCCTCCAGCACCTTCTGCACCTCCATCAGCTTTTCCTTGTCCAGACCGGTGTTGTAGTGGCCGGACTGCGGGCAGTACTTGCAGTCTTCCGGACAGGCGCCGGTCTTGATCGACAGCAGGGTCGAAACCTGCACGCGGTTGGCATCGAAGTGCTGGCGGTGGACGGTCTGCGCCTGGAACAACAGATCATTGAACGGCTGCTCGAACAGCGCGCGAACCTCGGCGAGGTTCCAGTCGTGGCGGGTGGTGATTGCAGCAGTTGCGCTCATCTGAGAAGTCCTTCGACGCTTGGTGGCATCTGTTGTCAGGCCCACGGGGGCATTCAGGCTTTGGCCATCATAAGTGGCGATTGGATGCTGTCAACCACGATAAAGACACAGGTTTACATCTGATCACTTAACGATCAACAGAACTTATGACATGGCACAAGGCCAAATGCTTACCCCTCCCACAGGAAGTTCTGCATGCAGGTAGAAGGTTTTTTCGAAGGACTCGGCGAAGCGCTGGGTCGTGCCATCCGCTTCATCGTCGATATGCTTTCCGGCGTGCTGGGTGCCATGGCCGATGCCATTGACGACTTTCTCCATGGCCTGGCCAGGGCCATCGGCATGGACGTGTCAATTTTCAGCATCATTCTGCTGATCATCGGCCTGCTGTTTCTGTTCAATGGCGTGCGCGCACTGCTGCGGCGCTCGATCATTGGCGGTGTGATCTGGCTGTTTCTCGGATTGGTAGTCATGGGCTGGCTGATTCGCTGACGGACGGCTAGCCTGAAGGCTTTCGCTCATGGATGAGCCGCCATGCCGCCGTTCGACTTCATCTCTCTGCAACGCCTCGCCTGGCTGCGTCCGCGCCGTCATTGCCAGCTCTGCGACGAAGCCACGGATCACCCCACGCACAGCATCTGCACCGCCTGCGAAGCCGAGCTGCCGTGGCTCGGGGCGCATTGTCAGATCTGTGCGGTGCCATTGCCGGCACACGGCATGATCTGCGGCGCCTGCCAGAACAAGCCACCGAGTTTCAGCCGCGTCGAAGCGCCCTGGCGCTATGCCTTTCCGGTCGACAACCTGATCACCCGCTTCAAGCACCAGGCGCAATGGCCGCACGGTCGTATGCTCGCCGAACTGCTGGCTGAACATCTCAGCCACGCCTATGACGAAGGCCTGCCGCGACCACAGGCGCTGCTGCCGGTGCCGCTGGCCCGCAAGCGTCAGCGACGACGCGGCTTCAATCAGGCGCAGATGCTCGCCGACTGGCTGGGCGTCCGCCTGAACCTGAGGGTGCAGCATGACTGGCTGCAGCGTCGCGTCGATACGCCCCCACAGCAGGGGCTGGATGCCGCGACGCGCAAGCGCAATCTGCGTCAGGCCTTCAGCCTGGAACTGCAAGCCAAGGTTGCCGGCGCTCACCTGGCGCTGGTCGACGACGTGCTCACCACGGGCGCAACTGCCGGCGTGCTCGCCAACCTGCTGCGTCGCGCCGGCGCCCTGCGCGTCGACGTGTATTGCCTGGCACGCACGCCGCGGCCGGGCGATGGCTGACTTGACGCGCCTGGCGCAGTCACGCACCGTGCCCGGCAACCTCCCTGGCCACGGCTGAACCATGTCGCAGCTTGATCCCATTGCCCAATTGCTCAGCCGCCGGCCGAAGCGTCTGGCCCTGCTCGAGCAGATCGCCGAACAAGGCTCCATCACCCGCGCCGCCAAGGCCGCCGGGCTGAGCTACAAGGCGGCCTGGGATGCCATCGATGAGTTGAACAACCTGTCAGAGCAGCCCCTGGTCAGCCGCAACGTCGGCGGCAAAGGTGGCGGTGGTGCACACCTGACACCAGCGGGCGAGCGCCTGCTGGCCCTGCAACAACGCCTGCAGGCGCTACAGGCGCAACTGCTGCAGGCCGCCGGTGACGACGCCGACCTGGAGCTGCTCGGCCGCCTGATGCTGCGCACCAGCGCTCGCAACCAGCTGACCGGTCGCGTGCGCGCGATTCATGCGCACGGCCACAACGACCTGATCGATATCGAACTGCCAGGCGGCAGTCGCCTGCAGGCGCTGATCACCCATGACAGCACGGAAAACCTGCAACTGAGCGAAGGCAGCAGCGTGGTCGCGCTGATCAAGGCCGGCTGGCTGGAATTGCAGCTGCCGAGCCAGGCGGCAGACGCCGAGTGCAATGCACTGGAGGGGCGGGTCGAGCAGATCCTGCCGGCCAACGACGGCCCCAGTGAAGTGCGCGTGAGCCTGGCCAACGGCCAGACCCTGTGTGCCTCGATCGAGCCTGATCGCCTGGCGACGCTGGGTCTCGTCGTCGGCGACCCGGTTCGTGCGCAGTTCGCCGCCAGTCAGGTGCTACTCGGCACCCAGCTGTGAGGGCGTAACCCGGTACACTGTGCGCCCACTCTCGCGGAGCCGCCCATGAGCCATCCCTTTTCCACCCTCACCCCGGATCTGGTGCTCGATGCCGTTGAGAGCCTCGGCTATCTCAGCGACGCCCGCGTATTGGCACTCAACAGCTACGAGAACCGCGTCTATCAGGTGGGCATCGAGGATGAAACGCCGCTGATCGCCAAGTTCTACCGACCGGATCGCTGGAGCGATGCGGCGATCCGCGAAGAGCATGCCTTCAGCCTGGAGCTGGCCGAACATGAAGTGCCGATAGTCGCACCCTTGGCCCGTGATGGCGAGACGCTGTTCGAACATGGCGGCTTCCGTTTCGCGCTGTTCCCGCGCCGTGGCGGTCGGGCGCCGGAGCCGGGCAACCTCGAGCAACTGTATCGCCTCGGCCAGTTGCTCGGGCGCATGCACGCCATCGGCGCCAGCCGTCCTTTCGTGCACCGGGAAACCCTGGCGGTGGACAACTTCGGCCACGCCGCCCTCGCGTCCCTGCTCGACGGTGGCTTCGTGCCGCGCAGCCTGCTGCCGGCCTACGAGTCGGTAGCACGCGACCTGCTCACACGCCTGGATGAGCTGTTCTCCCGCGTGCGCTATGCACCGATTCGCCTGCACGGCGACTGCCACCCCGGCAACCTGTTGCACCGCGACGACGCCTTCCATGTCGTCGACCTCGACGACTGCCGCATGGGCCCTGCCGTGCAGGACCTGTGGATGATGCTGGCCGGCGAGCGCCAGGAACGCCTCGGCCAGTTGGCCGAACTGGTCGACGGTTACCAGGAATTCCACGACTTCGCCGCCCGCGAGCTGCCACTGATCGAGGGCCTGCGCGCCTTGCGTCTGATGCATCACAGCGCCTGGATCGCACGCCGCTGGGACGACCCGGCATTCCCCCTGGCCTTCCCCTGGTTCGCTGGAGAACGCTACTGGGGCGACCAGATTCTCGCCCTGCGCGAACAGATGGCCGCACTGAATGAAGAGCCGCTGCGACTGTTCTGAAGCGCAGCCGGGATGAAGCCCCGGGGACGCGATGCCCGGATTGCATCCGGGCTACGCAATTGCGCGCGATCATTGAGGCCATCGAATAACTGAAGCTTTCGCGGCTGAAGCCGCTCCTACGGGCAGATGAACACCTGTGGGAACGGCTGGGCGGCATTCCGCTTCAGCCGCGATGCTTTCGGTCCGATTCCAAAGCCCCCGGGTTGCATTCGGGCTACCCGCCGACCGCTCCAGACCGCATACCGATACAGTTGCGCGCACTGCGTAAAGTTTGCCTTACGACTTTGCCGGCGCTCCGGTATACAGAAAATGCTGAACGATCGGACAAGACAGGAGCCAGAGGATTAGAATTTCGCAGCAACCGTTAGCTGCCTAACCAAGGATTCTCGATGGCTACCGCCAACCCGCAACGCGGGTACGTTCTGGGCCTGACCGCCTACATCATCTGGGGCCTGTTCCCACTCTATTTCAAAGCGCTGCAAAGCGTGCCAGCGATGGAAATCATCGTGCACCGCGTGCTCTGGTCGGCGCTGTTCGGCGGCCTGCTGCTGCTCGTCTGGAAGCACCCCGGCTGGTGGCGTGAGCTGCGCGACAACCCCAAGCGCCTGGCGGTGCTGGCCGGCTGCGGCCTGCTGATCGCGACCAACTGGCTGGTGTACGTCTGGGCGGTGAACAACGACCGCATGATCGAGGCCAGCCTGGGCTACTACATCAACCCATTGATCAACGTATTGCTCGGCCTGCTGATTCTCGGCGAGCGCCTGCGCCGCCTGCAGTGGCTGGCCGTCGCTCTGGCCGCGCTGGGCGTGCTGCAGCAGCTCTGGCAGGTCGGCAGCCTGCCCTGGGTGTCGCTGGTGCTGGCCCTGACCTTCGGTTTCTACGGCCTGATTCGCAAGCAGGCGCCCGTGGCGGCACTACCCGGCCTGGTGGTGGAAACCTGGCTGCTGGTCCCGGTGGCGCTGGCCTGGCTGGTTCTGCATCCGGCAGCGATGAGCAGCCAGGCGAGCTTCTGGACCAGCAGCGAAGCACTCTGGCTGGCAGCCGCCGGGCCGATCACCCTGGTGCCACTGGTGTGCTTCAACGCAGCGGCGCGGCATCTGCCCTACACCACGCTGGGCTTCCTGCAATACCTGGCCCCGACTCTGGTGCTGCTGCAGGCCATTCTGCTGTTCGATGAACACTTCTCGCCGAGCACCCTGCTGGCGTTCGCCTGCATCTGGGCCGGGCTTTTTGTATACAGCCTGGATATCTGGCTGAACCTGCGCAAGCGGCGCAGTGCGTAAGAGCGGGTGCGCAAAGCACACCATTGGACCGAGCGCCGGCGTATCTGCGGACCTCGTAGGGTGTCGCGGGGCCGCCCAGGCCATGCGCACCGGCGTGAAGAGGGCACTGAGCAGAAAACGCTCAACCATTCCCAGGCCGCGGCAGCCCTGAGGCTGCACCCGTCACCCCCGGGTTATCCACAGATCCATCCCCGGCATTTGTGCACAAGCCATTGATACTGAAGAATTTTTAGCCAGCCAATGAAAAGCCCCGGGGCACTAGGCAGTGCGCCGGGGCTCCCCAGTTTATCCACAGGCTGATCCACGCAATGCGTGGATATCAGTCCTCGGCGCGCAGATTCAGCTCCACCATCAGGTCATCGGCCAGGGTTTCCAGGCGTGCCTGCAATTGCTCCAGCGCCAGCGTGTCCGGCACGGCCAGCAGCGCTTCGGCGGTGAACAGCAGCTCACCGCTCATCGGCGCGGGCGCCACCTCGGTCAGCAGGCTCTCCAGGTTGACGCCCTGCTCGGCCAGTACACGGGTAATGTCACGGACGATACCGGGCCGGTCGTTACCCACAAGCTCCAGGCGAATCGAGGTGAAGCGTCCGCCGGGCTCGCTGCCACTGGCCGCCAATTGCACGCGAATGCCCTGTGCACTGAGGGCCTCGAGCTCCTTGATCAGGCCGCCGTGGGCCTCGGCCGGCACATCCACCCGCACGATCCCGGCGAACTGCCCGGCCATGCGCGCCATACGGCTCTCCAGCCAGTTGCCCCCATGATTCGCCACGCAGCCGGCCAGACGCTCGACCAGACCCGGTTGGTCCTCGGCAATCACCGTCAGTACCAGATGATCCATGTACTACCTCACTCGTTCACAGGATTGGAAAGGTCAGCCGCGTAGCGACAACCAGTAGGTGAAGAACTGCTCGTCACGGACGTAGCCCAGCCGCTGGTAAAGGCTCTGGCCAGCCAGGTTGGTCTTCGCCGTCTCCAGTTGCAGACCGCAGGCGCCAGTCGCCTCGGCATGCGCGCGAGCGGCATTCATCAGCGCCTCGCCAACGCCTGAGCGGCGCGCGCTTTCATCGACATACAGATCGCTGAGCAACCAGGCCGGTTCCAGCGCCAACGAAGAATGAAAGGGATAGAGCTGGACGAAACCCTGCGCGACGCCCTGTTCGCTGCGGGCGATGAACAACTGCGAATCCCGGCAATGCAGGCGCTGGCCCAGGAAGGCGGCAATCTCCGCCTCGTCGCGCGGCACTTGATAGAAGCGCAGATAGCCAGCAAACAGACGGGTGAGATCGGCAAGGTCGGCAGTAACAGCAGCAGATACCGTCATGGCAGGCTCCAGAATGCTCGAAAGGCAGTATAGGCGAGGAGGCGTAGGCCATATTGGCGCTGTTGTCAGTAGCCGGTCCAATTAATCGTGTACGTTTTTGCGTATTTTATGGAACAATAGCGAACTTTTTTGAACACATAGCGTATTGAGCGTGACCAAAAATAGTCTTTTGGTCGCAGACTGACGCTACCCCGCTGCATTTCCCCAGGATCTTGATGTAGTATGCCGCGCTTTGGACTACAAGACGGAAAACCCGTCTCCGAAGCGGCTATTGAGTAGAGCTCAGAGAGAGTGAGGCAAGTGATGACTGAACGCGTTCAAGTCGGCGGCCTGCAGGTCGCCAAAGCCCTGTACGACTTCGTGAACAACGAAGCCATTCCCGGTACCGGCATCGCTGCCGACCAGTTCTGGGCCGGTGCCGCTGCGGTCATCAAGGACCTGGCGCCAAAGAACTGTGCCCTGCTGACCAAGCGCGACGAGCTGCAGGCGCAGATCGATGCCTGGCACCAGTCGCGCAAGGGTCAGACCCATGACGCGGCTGCCTACAAGGCCTTCCTCCAGGAAATCGGCTATCTGCTGCCGGAGCCGGAAGACTTCCAGGCCACCACCACCAATGTCGACGAAGAGATCGCCCGCCTGGCCGGCCCGCAGCTGGTCGTGCCGGTGATGAACGCGCGCTTCGCCCTGAACGCCTCCAATGCCCGCTGGGGCTCGCTGTACGACGCCCTGTACGGCACCGACGTGATCAGCGAAGAAGGTGGCGCCGAGAAAGGCAAGGGCTACAACAAGGTCCGTGGCGACAAGGTCATCGCCTTTGCCCGCGCTTTCCTCGACGAGGCCGCACCGCTGGCTGCCGGCTCGCACGTCGACTCCACCGGTTACGCCATCGTCGACGGCAAGCTGGTCGTCGCCCTCAAGGGTGGCAGCAACAGCGGCCTGCGTGACGACGCGCAACTGGTCGGTTTCCAGGGCGAGGCCAGCGCGCCGATCGCCGTGCTGCTCAAGCACAACGGCCTGCACTTCGAGATCCAGATCGATGCCTCCAGCCCGATCGGCAGCACCGACGCCGCCGGCGTCAAAGACGTGCTGATGGAAGCCGCACTGACCACCATCATGGACTGCGAAGACTCCGTGGCCGCCGTCGATGCCGATGACAAGGTGGTGGTCTACAAGAACTGGCTGGGCCTGATGAAAGGCGACCTGTCCGAGGAAGTATCCAAGGGCGGCCAGACCTTCACCCGCACCATGAACCCGGATCGCGTCTACACCAAACCGGACGGCTCCGAGCTGACCCTGCATGGCCGTTCGCTGCTGTTCGTGCGTAACGTCGGCCACCTGATGACCAACCCGGCCATCCTCGACGCCGAAGGCAACGAGATTCCGGAAGGCATCCAGGACGCGCTGTTCACCAGCCTGATCGCGGTGCACAACCTGATCGGCAACACCAGCCGCAAGAACACCCGTACCGGCAGCGTGTATATCGTCAAACCGAAGATGCACGGCCCGGAAGAGGTCGCCTTCACCAGCGAAATCTTCGCCCGTGTCGAGGATGTGCTGGGCCTGGCCCGCAACACCCTGAAAGTCGGCATCATGGACGAAGAGCGCCGCACCACCGTCAACCTCAAGGCCTGCATCAAGGCTGCCAGCGAGCGTGTGGTGTTCATCAACACCGGCTTCCTCGACCGCACCGGTGACGAGATCCACACCTCCATGGAAGCCGGCGCCGTGGTGCGCAAGGCCGCGATGAAGAGCGAAGCCTGGATCGGCGCCTACGAGAACAACAACGTCGACGTTGGCCTGGCCACCGGCCTGCAAGGCCGTGCGCAGATCGGCAAGGGTATGTGGGCCATGCCGGACCTGATGGCTGCCATGCTCGAGCAGAAAGTCGCGCATCCGCTGTCCGGCGCCAACACCGCCTGGGTCCCGTCGCCGACCGCCGCCACCCTGCACGCCCTGCACTACCACAAGGTCGACGTGTTCGCCCGTCAGGCCGAACTGGCCAAGCGCGCCCCGGCTTCGGTTGACGACATCCTGACCATTCCACTGGCCAAGGACACCAACTGGAGCGCAGAGGAAATCCGCAACGAGCTGGACAATAACTCGCAAGGCATCCTCGGCTACGTGGTGCGCTGGATCGACCAGGGCGTCGGCTGCTCCAAGGTGCCGGACATCAACGACGTCGGCCTGATGGAAGACCGCGCCACCCTGCGTATCTCCAGCCAACTGCTGGCCAACTGGCTGCGCCACGGCATCGTTACCGAAGCGCAGGTGGTCGAGAGCCTCAAGCGCATGGCGCCGGTGGTCGATCGTCAGAACGCAGCCGATCCGCTGTATCGCCCGATGGCCCCGGACTTCGACAACAACGTCGCCTTCCAGGCCGCGCTGGAGCTGGTCGTCGAAGGCACCAAGCAGCCCAACGGCTACACCGAGCCGGTACTGCACCGCCGTCGTCGCGAATTCAAGGCCAAGAACGGCCTCTGATTCACCACGGCAGAACGAGCCGCCTTCGGGCGGCTTTTTCGTGGGTTATAGTTTTCAGCCCTGTAGCCCGGATGCAATCCGGCGATGCCGGCCCCGGATTGCATCCGGGCTACGCCTGCCCTCCCCCTACTTAGGTGCAATGGGCAACAGGCCCGGCCAGGGCCACACTGACAACATCCCGAAACTGCGAGGCGCAAGCCCATGAGCAAGGCCGACGCGATGGCCGATGCGGGCAAGACAGCGGTGCTGCAGAACATCCATGGCACCATGGAGTTCCTGCAGAAGTTTCCGCCTTTCAACCAGATGGACACCGCCCACCTGGCGTTTCTGGTCGAGCACTGCCAGCTGCGCTTCTATGCCGAGGGCGACTCGATCATCAAGCCCAGCGATGGCCCGGTCGAGCACTTCTATATCGTCAAACAGGGGCGCGTGCATGGCGAGCGCCCGCACAGCGCCCGGCGTGGCACGGAAACCACCTTCGAGATCACCGCCGGCGAGTGCTTCCCGCTGGCCGCGCTGATCGGCGAGCGCGCCACGCGCACCGAGCATCTGGCCGCCGAGGACACCTTCTGTCTGCTGCTGTCCAAGCTCGCCTTCGTCAAACTCTTCGCCGTCTCCAACCCGCTGCGCGACTTCGCCCTGCGCGGGGTCAGCAGCCTGCTCGATCAGGTCAACCAGCAGGTGCAGCTGCGCGCGGTGGAAACCCTCGGCGCGCAATATTCGCTGGATACCCGCCTGGGCGAACTGGCCATGCGCCAACCCATCGGCTGCGCGCCGGACACGCCGCTGCGTGACGCCGTGCGGATGATGCACGAGCAGCATGTGGGCAGCATCGTGGTGCTCGACCCAGCCGACAAACCGCTGGGTATCTTCACCCTGCGCGATCTGCGCCGGGTGGTGGCCGACGGTATCGACCTGGCCCAGCCCATCGACAACCTGATGACGCGCAATCCCTTCCACCTGGCACCGGATGCCAGCGCCTTCGATGCCGCCATCGCCATGACCGAGCGGCATATCGCCCACGTCTGCCTGGTGGAGCACGAGAAGCTGTGCGGAGTGATTTCCGAGCGCGACCTGTTCAGCCTGCAACGTGTCGACCTGGTGCATCTGGCACGCACCATCCGTCACGCCGGCAAGGTCGAGACCCTGGCCGGGCTGCGCAGCGACATCCGCCTGCTGGTCGACCGCATGCTCGCCCACGGCGCCAGCTCGACGCAGATCACCCATATCGTCACCCTGCTCAACGACCACACGGTATGCCGGGTGATCGAGCTGACCCTCGAGGAAATGGGCGATCCGGGCATTCCCTTCACCTGGCTGTGCTTCGGCAGCGAAGGCCGTCGCGAGCAGACCCTGCACACCGACCAGGACAACGGCATCCTCTTCGAGGCCGAGAGTACCAGCGAGGCCGCGGTCATCCGTGAGCGCCTGCTGCCGATCGCACGCGAGATCAACCAGCGCCTGGCGCAGTGCGGCTTCACCCTGTGCAAGGGCAACATCATGGCCGGCAACCCCGAGCTGTGCCTGTCGCGCCAGGAGTGGTCGCGGCGCTTCGCCGGCTTCGTCCTCGAAGCCACACCGGAGAACCTGCTGGGCTCGTCGATCTATTTCGACCTGCGTACCATCTGGGGCCCGGACGAAGGCTGCGAGCAACTGCGTGAGGCGTTGCTCGGCCGCGTTGCCAGCAACAGCCTGTTCCAGAAGATGCTGGCCGAGAACGCCCTGCGCCAGCGACCGCCGGTTGGGCGCTTCCGCGATTTCGTGGTGGCGCGCTCCGGCGCCGACAAGGATACCCTGGACCTCAAGGTGCAGGGCCTGACGCCCTTCGTCGACGGCGCCCGACTGCTGGCGCTGGCCAACGGCATCAGCGCGGTTGGCACCCTGGAACGCCTGCGGGCGTTGGTCACCAAGGGCGTGATCGACGCCCTGGACGGCGCCGCCTACGAGGAGGCCTACCACTTCATTCAGCAAACGCGCATGCAGCAGCATCAGTTGCAGGCGCGCGACGAGCTGCCTTACTCCAATCGCGTCGATCCCGACCACCTCAATCACCTGGACCGACGCATTCTGCGCGAGTCGTTCCGCCAGGCGCAGCGCCTGCAGAGCAGCCTGGCCATGAGGTATCAGCTATGAGCAAGTTCACCTGGTTCACCGGCCGTGGCCCGGCCCTGACCCAGCAGCAGCTGCAACGCCGCGAGGCCTTGAGCGCGCCGGCAGCGTTCGACGAACGTCCGCTGCACCAGCAGCGCTTCGTCGTGCTCGATCTGGAAACCACCGGCCTGAACATGCGCCGCGACCAGGTGCTGGCCATTGGCGCAGTGGTGATCGACAACGGCGCCATCGACTTCGCCGAGCAATTCGAATGCACGCTGCACCGACCCGATCACCAGGCCAGCGCCAGCACCCTGATCCACGGCATCGCCCCCAGCGAAGTGGCGCGCGGCGTGGAGCCGGCCGAGGCGCTGCTGGATTTCATGGAGTTCGTCGGCAGCAGCCCGCTGCTGGCGTTTCATGCCGAGTTCGACCAGCGCATGCTGGCCCGCGCGCTGCGCCAGAGCCTGGGCTACCGCCTGCAGCACAGCTTCTTCGATGTCGCCGAAATCGCCCCGCTGCTGTGCCCGCAATCGCGCATTCGTCAGGGCGGGCTCGATGAATGGGTTGCCGAATTCGGCCTGCAGGTGCACCAGCGCCACAACGCCAGCGCCGACGCCCTGGTCACCGCCGAACTGGCCCTGATGCTGTTCAGCAAGGCCCGTCGCCAGGGCATCGACAGCCTCTGCGAACTGGAGCGCCAGCTGGCCAGCCGGCGGCGGCGCCAGCAGGCCATGTAGCACAGCGGACCACGACACCTCGGAACCAGTCAGCGCTCTGCGCATCGCCGGCAAGCGGGCTCCTACGAAGCGATCCCTGCCCCAGCAACAACACCTGTAGGAGCCGGCTTGCCAGCGATCCACCTTGGCCGCCCTACAGATCCCGCATCAGCAGCCCGTACTCCAATTGCACATCTGCCGGCAGTGGCAGGTACAGGACGTGGCCATCTCCCGGCGCCACCGACTGTGCCTGGCCCTGTGCGTTCTGCAGTTGCTCCAGGGTGAAGCGCAGGTTGCCTTGCGGGGTCATCAGCTCCAGCCCATCGCCCACGGCGAAACGGTTCTTCACCCGTACCTCGACCAGTTCGCCACGGCGCTCGCCGGTCAGCTCGCCGACGAACTGCTGACGCTCCGACACCGAGCTGCCGCGCGCGTAGTTCTGGTACTCGTCATGCACATGGCGGCGCAGAAAGCCCTCGGTGTAACCCCGATGCGCCAATGACTCAAGGCTGCCCAGCAGGCTCGGGTCGAACGGTTTGCCGGCCAGCGCATCGTCGATGGCGCGGCGATAGACCTGCGCGGTACGCGCCACGTAGAAGTGACTCTTGGTACGCCCCTCGATCTTCAGCGAATGCACGCCCATGCGCACCAGACGCTCGACGTGCTGCACCGCGCGCAGGTCCTTGGAGTTCATGATGTAGGTGCCGTGCTCGTCTTCGAAGGCGGCCATTTCCTCACCCGGCCGCCCGGCCTCTTCGAGCACGAAGGCCTGGGTCGTCGGTGCGCCCTGGCCGAGGGTCGGGTCGACCATGCGCACGATCTCGCCCAGCTCGTTCTCACCGGCCGGCGTCGCCTGGTACTGCCAGCGGCAGGCGTTGGTGCAGGTGCCCTGGTTGGGATCGCGGCGATTGATGTAGCCCGACAGCAAGCAGCGTCCGGAATAGGCCATGCACAGCGCGCCGTGGACGAACACCTCCAGCTCCATGCCCGGCACCTGGCTGCGGATTTCCTCGATCTCCTCCAGCGACAGCTCGCGCGACAGGATCACCCGCGTCAGCCCCTGCTGGCGCCAGAACTCGACACTGGCCCAGTTCACCGCGTTGGCCTGCACCGAGAGGTGAATCGGCATCTGCGGAAAGTGCTGACGTACCAGCATGATCAGGCCTGGGTCGGACATGATCAGCGCATCGGGCGCCATCTCGATCACCGGCGCCAGGTCCTTGAGGAAGGTCTTCAGCTTGGCGTTATGCGGGGCGATGTTGACCACCACATAGAACTGCTTGCCCTGCGCATGCGCCTCATTGATGCCGAGGGCCAGGTTGTCGTGGTCGAATTCGTTGTTGCGTACGCGCAGGCTGTAGCGCGGCTGCCCGGCGTACACCGCATCGGCGCCGTAGGCGAAGGCGTAGCGCATGTTCTTCAGGGTGCCGGCTGGAGACAGCAGTTCGGGAAAACGGGGCATGACCGCAAGCTCGAAAAATCAGGGGCTGGCGATTCTATGCAGGTGACAGGCGTGGATATTGATCTGGGTCTATCGGGCGTGGAAAAGCGCCTGGGTGAGCGCAGCGTAGGTGGTGCGCGCGGCCTAGGCGGCCCCGCGAACCCTACGGGCGCCTTTCACGCCGAATCTTGCGCAGGGTGCGCCGCACGCACCGCTGCCGCAGCACTCAGCGCAAAGACAAGGGGCTAGCGGCACACCTGGCGATAGAGCGGATCGTCCTTGCTGATGCGCTTGATCTGAGCCAGCTGTGGTTGCTTCTGCGCATCGAGCGGCAACAACTCGGCGGTGTCGCAATTGAGCAGGTGTTCCTGGTGCGCGACATGGTCGATATGCTGCTTCTCGAAACGGTAGAGCATGAACTCGGCGATCACGCTGCCCTCGACGGTCTGCTTCACCAGGCTGCGTGTATCGAGCACGGTGAATGCCGTGGTCATCGGCACGAACAGGCTCCAGGGGCGCCAGAACACCTGACCGGATTCGCTGGCCACCACCACCGACTCCGGCGGCTGTCGCTGCAGCTGGTGCTCGAACCAGGAGTATTCGTAGAAGACCTGGTAACCCAGCATCCCCAGCCCACCGAACAGCGGAACGATCCATTTCGGCAGTTTGTTACGCGTCAGCTTGCGCAGCAGCAGGGCGATACCAGCAGCCCCCAGGCCCGCAACGACGATGGCGATTATTGTCCAGAGCATAGGCATTTCCTGAAATAAGACGGGCCTCCGATGGAGGCCCGTCTGCAGAGTCCCTGAGCCACAACCACTGTGGCATCAGGCGGTGATTATGCTCAGTGGTCCAGAGCGGCACCAGCACCTTTGGGGGTACGTACGCTTTCCACCAGGTCCTGGATCTCCTGCGGCGGCGCAGTGGTCACCATGGCCACGGCGTAGGCCACGCCGAAGTTGATCAGCGCACCGACGGCACCGAAGGACAGCGGCGAGATACCAAACAGCCAGTTGTCCGGGGTGTTCGGCAGCATGTTGGTGCCCGGAATGAAGAACCAGCCCAGGTAGGTGAAGATGTACACCAGAGTCACCACCAGACCGGTCAGCATGCCGGCGATGGCGCCCTTGTCGTTCACCCGCTTGGAGAAGATCCCCATCATCAGCGCCGGGAACAGCGTGGCCGCCGCTATACCGAAGGCCAATGCCACCACCTGCGCGGCGAACCCTGGTGGATTGAGCCCCAACCAGGTGGCCAGGACGATGGCACCCGCCATCGATATCCGCGCCGCCAACATCTCGCCTTTCTCGCTGATCTTCGGATTGATCAGGTTCTTGATCAGGTCATGACTGATGGCCGAAGAGATCGCCAGCAGCAGACCAGCCGCAGTGGACAGCGCCGCAGCAATACCACCGGCTGCGATCAGACCCACGACCCAGCCCGGCAGGTTGGCGATTTCCGGGTTGGCCAGAACCAGGATGTCGTTGTTCACGGTCAACTCGTTACCGTTCCAGCCACGCTCCTGAGCGGTAGCGGTGAAGGCCGGTGCGGCATCGTTGTACAGCTGGATGCGACCGTCGCCGTTCTTGTCTTCCCACTTGATCAGGCCGGTCTGTTCCCAATTCTTCACCCACTCCGGACGTTCGTCGTAGGCCAGGGCCTCGGCGGTCGGGCCGCTCGGATAGATGGTGGTCATCAGGTTCAGGCGCGCCATGGAGGCTACGGCCGGAGCGGTGAGGTACAGCAGGGCGATGAACACCAGGGTCCAGCCAGCCGACCAGCGTGCGTCGGAAACCTTCGGCACGGTGAAGAAGCGGATGATCACGTGCGGCAGACCGGCGGTACCGATCATCAGCGACAGAGTGAACAGCACCATGTTCAGCTTGTTGCTGACATCGGCGGTGTAGTCGGTGAAGCCCAGCTCACGTACCACTTCGTCGAGTTTCTGCAGCAGCGGTACGCCGGAATCGACGTGATTGCTGAACAGGCCCAGCGGCGGAATCGGGTTGCCGGTCAGTTGCAGGGAAATGAACACCGCCGGGATGGTGTAGGCGATGATCAGCACCACGTACTGCGCCACCTGGGTATAGGTGATGCCCTTCATGCCGCCGAATACGGCATATACGAAGACGATGGCGGCGGCGATCCAGATGCCCGCCGAAGAGCTGACTTCGAGGAAGCGCGAGAACGCCACACCAGCACCGGTCATCTGCCCGATCACGTAGGTCACCGACATGATCACCAGGCAGATCACCGCTGTCAGGCGCGCACCGCGACTGTAGAAGCGGTCACCGATAAAGTCCGGCACGGTGAACTTGCCGAACTTGCGCAGGTAGGGCGCAAGCAGCATCGCCAGCAGCACGTAGCCACCAGTCCAACCCATCAGGTAGGTGGAGTTGGCATAGCCACCAGCGGCGATCAGGCCAGCCATGGAAATGAAGGAGGCGGCGGACATCCAGTCAGCGGCGGTCGCCATGCCATTGGTGATGGGGTTCACGCCGCCACCGGCGACGTAGAATTCCTTGGTCGAGCCGGCGCGGGCCCAGATCGCGATACCGATGTAGAGCGCGAACGAAGCCCCGACGAAAAGCAGGTTGATTGCAAATTGGCTCATGACCACTTACTCCTCGACGCCATATTCTTTATCGAGGCGGTTCAGTCTCCACGCATAGTGAAAAATGATGCCGATAAACGTGATGATCGAACCCTGCTGCGCGAACCAGAATCCCAGGTCAGTGCCGCCTACCGAGATTCCCGCCAGCATTGGCCGGAGAATCATGGCGAACCCGTAAGAGACCAGCGCCCAGACGATCAGGCTCCAGGTGATGAGCCGCACGTTGGCCTTCCAGTAGGCCGCGGCATTTGCTTGTTCAGAAGTCATAGACGCCTCCGGTTATTGTTATTCTGATGCAGCTTCAAGCTAGCAGCAGGCCAGCACCGACCGACAGATAGACATTGGTATTAGCCGCATCGCGACGTTTCGGACATTCATCGGAAACGCTGAAAACTGTAGAAGAAAAATGGCTTCTTCCAAGGCGCAACCTGCGACAAACATGCATTTGATAATGATTCTCTAAAACACTAGAATCCCGGGCCCTCACCTACTCTCCGCCCCAAGGATTCACACCATGCGACGCCTGGTCGTACCGCTACTCGCCCTGCCCGCCCTCGCCTGTCACAACGCCTTCGCCAGCACGGACAACGACACGCCGCTGGCACTGGAAGAAATGCAGATCACCGCCCCAAGCGAGCGGGCCGACGGCCCGATGGATGGCTACCGGGCGAGCCGCTCGGCCAGTGCGACCCGCACCGACACGCCGATCCACGAGATCCCGCAGTCGATCAGCGTGGTGCCGGCGCAAGTGGTACAGGACATCGGCGCAGTGCGCCTGGAAGATGCGCTGGACTACGCCGGCGGCGTGGAGCGCGGCAACAACTTCGGCGGCCAGGGCCTGACCGAATTTCTGATTCGCGGCTTCACCAGCCAGGAGTTCTACCGCAACGGTTTCGCCGTCAACCGTGGCTACCCGAACATGCCCGACGCCAGCACCATCGAGCGCATCGAAGTGCTGCGCGGCCCGGCGGCCATGCTCTACGGCCGCAGCGATCCGGGCGGCACCTTCAACATCGTCAGCAAGCAGCCGCAGGCCGAGCGCCGCACCGTGCTCGGCAGCCAGGTCAACAGCGAGGGGCTGCGTCGCGGCACGTTGGACACCACCGGCGCGCTGGATCAGCAGGCCGCTTTCACCTACCGCCTGAACCTGGTGGCCGAGGGCGGCGACAGCTTCCGCGATGATGTCGAGAGCGAGCGCTACAACGTCGCCCCGGTGCTGCGCTGGCAGCTCAACGAAGACACCGCCGTCACCCTCGAAGGCGACTACCTGCACAACCGCCACCCGCTCGACCGCGGCGTTACCCGCTACTCCAACCAGCAGGGCAAGCTGCCGCGCGACCGCTTCCTCGGCGAAGAAGCCGCCGGCAAGCTGACCAACGAGAACGCCAGCACGCAACTGCGCATCGAGCATCTGCTCAATGACAGCTGGACCCTGCGCGGCGGCGTGCAGTACCTCGATGGCAAGATCTACGGCGGCGCCGTGGAGAACAACAGCAACGCCTACACCGGCTTGCCTGCAGGCGCCAGCACCATCGGGCGCAACTACAACGAGCGCTGGCTGAACTGGAACGACGTCAACGCGCAGGCCAATGCCGAAGGCAACTTCGACCTTGGCGGCTTCGCCCATACCCTGCTGGTGGGCGTGGAGTACGACAAGTTCAACTACAACTCGCTGATCATCCGCTCGGACGGCGGCGGCGCTTATCCCATCGACCTGTACAACCCGGTGCATGGCCAGCCGCTGCCGGCACTGACCCGCACCACCACCCACGATGCCGAAACGCTGGAGTCCTACGCCTTCTACCTGCAGGACCAGATCGCCCTGACCGAGCGCCTCAAGGCGCAGGTAGGTGCGCGCATCGAGCGCTTCGAGCAGAGCTACGTGGACAAGCTCAACGCTGGCGGCAACTGGGATCAGGCGCACAACGCCGTCACCCCGCGCTTTGGCCTGATCTACGACCTCACCGACGAGCTGGCGGTATTCGCCAACACCTCGCGCTCGTTCAAGCCCAACCGTGGTGCTGATCGCTTCGGCAACGCCTTCGATCCGGAAAAAGGCGTGGCTCACGAAGTCGGTATCAAGTACGACATGGCCGACCATGACCTGAGCCTGACGGCGGCGCTGTTCCATATCGTCAAGGAAAACGTGCTGACCAGCGACCCGCTGGACAGCACCCGCAGCATCGCCGCCGGTGAAGTGCGCAGTCGCGGTTTCGATATCAATGTGGCCGGCAACATCACCCCGCAATGGCGGGTGATTGGCGGCTATGCCTATGTCGACGCCGAAGTCACCGAAAGCACCAGCACCACCATGCCAGTGGGCTCGCGCCTGGCCAACGTACCACGCCACAGCTTCAACCTGCTCGACACCTATGAGTTCGACAGCGGTGCTCTGGCCGGTCTGGGCCTGGGCATTGGCCTGAAATACGTCAGCGAGCGTCAGGGCCAGACCAGCAACAATACCTTCGACATGGACGGCTATGGCCTGGTCGACCTGTTGGCCTACTACCCGCTGACCGAGAACGTGCGCCTGAACCTCAACCTGAACAACGTGTTCGACAAGCACTATGAAGAGCGCGCCTGGAACGTCTGGAGCTATCCGGGCGAACCGCGCACGCTGCAGGCGGGGATTTCGGTCAGCCTATAAAGCCGAGCGCCAGCTGAACGCGGTTCACCTGGCTTGTCCCCTCGTAGCCCGGATGCGATCCGGGGATGGCCTGTCATGCCGTTCCCGGATTGCATCCGGGCTACGCACAGCTCCTCAGTGCGGGTCGGAGACCAGCTCGATTGGCAGCAGATAGCGTTCTTCGTCGTGCTCAATACGAAACTGATTGGAGCGGGGATCGTCCTCGATCGTCTGGCATTCGCCATCGACCGCCACCATGCGCCTGCCAGTATGAGTTCGCTTGAAAATCAGGTCGCGATAGCCATCGCGCCCCACCTTGTCAGTGACGATGAGCACGCCCTTGGCCTCGCCGAATGAGGCAGTGCAATCGTCGTCTCGTTCACCGCCAAAGCTCTCCACCACCAGCGCCCCCATCAATGAGCGCAACCCTTCCTCTTGCAACTCGTAAAGTGTGAGCTCGGTTTCCGTGAAGGGATTCATGCGCGAACCGTTGCGGCGGCTGACTCGAACAGCAAAGGCCAGATCATCCCCACGCAGACGATAAAGCGCGGTGTCCAGGGCCAGCCTGTCCACATAGATCGCATCCCAATCCAGCTGGTTAGGCTCCACCAGGCGCGCCACGAAGGCTTGTCTGTCGTTATCCAGCACCAGCACTTCAAGATCCGCCTCACCATGACTGTCGTGCTCCGCACGCACCAGCGGCATCGCGATCAAGGTCAGCCCAGGCCGCGCCGGCCAAACCTTGCAGACACTTTGCTCGGCATCCACCCGGTAGTGCCCACGCTCGTCCTTCAGCGCCTGGCCGGCCGTATGGCCCGGATGGGCCATCTCGATCCAGGTCGGCATCTGCTGTCGGCAATCATCGGCACGCGCCAGGCTCGCCAGCAGCAAACCACCTAGGGCGATGATCAGTCTCTTGTTCATCCTTGAAGCACTCCCGTCCGACGAGCCGCGAGTCTACGCCGCTGTCCGCCCACTGCCCATGACGAACATCGCGAAACAGCCAGGCGATACGCAGCGCCAACAGATGCCCGGCACGCGCCTCTTCACGTAGGCCGATATGCCCACTCATGACCAATACCACAGGCGCATGAAGCCCAGCGCCAGCAGCAGGCCGACCTGACCCAGCGCCGCGCACAGCGACAGAAAGGAGCTCAACGTGCTGTTTTGCGCCGCATCCTGGATGCCGGTCAGGGCAGTCCAGAAGCCCTCCGGCAGCAGCATCAGGCTCAGGCTTGCCAGCGGTTTGCCGGTCAGCAGCAAACCGTCGATCAGGTCGAACCAGCCGCAGAACATCAGGCCGATCAGGATCATCACCGCCACTACCAGTCCGAGGCCAAGGCAGGCGGAAAACTGCATGAGAAGACGCATGGGATTTCTCCAAAGACAGGGCGCGGCCTGCGCCGCGCCGATCAGATTCAGGCTTGCGCAGCGCTGCGGCCGACGCCGTACCAGTCCAGTTTGCGGGTCAGCACCATCACGCTGCCGAGCACGCCGAACACCAGCAGCGAGCCCATCAGCAGGGCGTAGTCCTCAGCGTTGAGCAGGCCGTAGAGCATGGCGTACAGCGCTGCCAGCAAGGCACCGAAGCCCAACCCGCGCCGCCAGCTGTGCAGCACGAAACTGACGTAGAAACCGATCAGACCGACGCAGGCGCTGGCGGACAGGCCATAGGCCAGGGCGAAATCCAGATGCTCGGAGAGCGACAAGAGCAGCAGATAGAACAGCGCCAGCGACAGGCCGACCAGAGCGTATTGCACCGGGTGCACGGCCAGGCGCTTGAGCACCTCGAAGAGGAAGAAGGTGGCGAAGGTCAGGGCGATGAACAGCAGCGCATATTTGATCGCGCGGTCGGTCTTCAGGTACTGATCCACCGGGTCGACGAAACTCACACCGAAGTTGCGGCCGAACAGGCCCTGGCAACGGTCAGCGCCCACACAGTCGCGTAGTGCCTCTTCCAGGTTGGTGGCGAAGAAGCTGGTCTGCCACTCGGCGCTGAAGCCCTTGGTACTGATCTCCCGGCGGCTCGGCAGGTATTCACCGACGAAGCTCGGGTGCGGCCAGTCGGAGGTCAAGTTGACCCGGCTATCACGCCCGACCGGCACTATCGAGAGCTGCTCGGTGCCCTGCAGCTTGAGGTCGAAGGCGAATTCCAGTGTCTGCCCGCCCTGAGCATCCAGAGCCGGGATCGGTGCATGCACGCCGGCGCCGAACTTATCGTCAGCACTGCCCGGCGCGAAGCTCAGGGTCTGGCCATTGAAGCGCAGCTGCAGATCGTTGCTGATGCCCCGAATATCGCTGATGCCGACCGAGAGAAAGGGTTTCTCGAAGCGGTAGAAGCCCAGGTCGTCGCCCAGCCCCAGGCGCGCCGGCAGACGGAATTGGCCGCTGACCTGGCTGTCGCTGCGGTAAAGCCGCGCCTCGTAGATGCCACGGGCACGCAGCTCGGTACCGACCGATCCTTCGAGCACGAAGCGCTCCGGCAGGAAGTACAGACGGCCACGACGCTGACGCTCCTCGCTATAACGCTCGCCGGTCTTCTCGTTGGTCTTCCACTCATGGGTGGTCTTGACGTAAGGCAGCACCAGAATCGGTCCGGTGATCTGCTGACGGTAGCTGGAGCTGCGCGCGATATCCTGCAGCACCTGATAGCGCAGGCCTTGGCGCTCGTCGACCAGGCCATCGATCATCAGCAGGGGAATCATCAACAGCAGAATCAGCAGGGCAATGGCGCCCAGCTTGAAGCCCAGGGAACGGCTCATGGTACGGCTCTCCGTAGCGAGTGAAGGTACGGCAGAGTCTGGGCAAGGGCGGTGGGAGGCGTATGGGGTGAGCGTGGAGATTGTGTGGAGAATGGATGAAAGAGAAAGGGCGCCGATTCAGGGCGCCCTTTCTAACTGCAATGCGGCATGAGACTGCTCCCGCGTGATGGATGACCGGATCAGCTGATACGGCTGGCACCCACGCGGTCAGCACCATCTTCGGCTACACGGTTCAGGCCGACGCGGTCAGCGCCATCTGCGGCTACACGGTTCAGGCCGACGCGGTCTGCGCCATCTGCGGCTACGCGGTTCAGGCCGACGCGGTCAGCGCCACCTTCGGCTACACGGTTCAGGCCAACTCGGTCTGCGCCATCTGCGGCTACACGGTTCAGGCCAACTCGGTCTGCGCCATCTGCGGCTACACGGTTCAGGCCAACGCGGTCTGCGCCATCTTCAGCGACTACAGGGGCGGCAGACTGCTGGACGGTAATCTGCGGCAGGGCGAAAGCACTGGCGGACAGGGCGGCGATAACGAGGCTGGCGAGGATCTGCTTTTTCATGTTCGTTCTCCTTAAGAGGGGGTGAGTAACTGGCTACGGTTGTCATGTTACGCACGCCCCAGAACGGCAAAAGGCACATCTCGGGATAGTGACAATCACCGCCATCGATACCTGAAAAAGCACTTATCGATCAGACAGATAGTCGCCACCGCCGATCACACAGCGCCGCCCTCGCCTTCCGTCTACTCGGCATCGCAGCGGGTGAACGGCACTGGCATCTGTATAAAAAACCAGTAAAACTTCGCAGCATGCTTAGCCTCGACGCCCCCGAACTCTATTACCTGGCCAACTTCCGCAAGGCCCTCGACTGGCTCGATACCCATCACCGTGACCTGATGGATGACGTCGAGCGCGCCTTCGTCCTGGATTTTTCCCAGTTGCCACTGCCCTCCCAGGCGCTGCTGGTGCGCCTGGTGATGCGCAAGGGCGTGCACTTTCGCGTCAGCAAGTTGCGTTACGCCGAGATCGGCGAAATCCCCAGCGCTGCCGCACCATTGCTGGAACTGGGCTGGCTGATCGACTGCGCGGCCCTGTGCTTCGACGAACTGGGCGCACTGCTGCTCAAGGACGAACTGGCCGCGCATTTCGCCAGCGATCTACCGGCCGGCAATTTGAAGAAGAGCGAGCTGCTCGAGCACCTGCGCCAACTGCATCTCGAACCGCGCAGCCTGGCCGACTGGTGCCCGCACCTGGACGAACGCCTGCTGAGCCTGGCCATCGGGCCGCTGTGCGACCGCCTGCGATTGATGTTCTTCGGCAACCTGGCGCAGGACTGGTCTGAGTTCGTGCTAGCCGACCTGGGGATATTCCGCTACGAGCAGGTGCCGATCACCCCGGGCTCACGCGGTTTTCGCAACCGCCAGGACGTGGACGACTACCTGCATCTGCGCGCCTGCCGCGACGCCTTCGAGGCCGGCATGGCGGTAACCGAGGTGCTGCAGCAGCTCGGCGATTTTGCCAGCGACAGCGCGCATATCCGCGAGCGCCACCAGCGCCTGCTGCTGCAACTGGCGCAGCATCTGGAACGTGCCGGCGAGCTGGAATCGGCGCTGACGCTGTACCGCGACAGCCGCGCGGTCGGCTCGCGGCAGCGGCAGATCCGCGTGCTGGAGCGCCTGGGTCAGGATGCCGAAGCGCTGGTCCTGGCCGAGCAGGTGCTCAACGCGCCGCACAATGCCGAAGAGGCGCAACTGGCCGAACGGGCGCGCACGCGCCTGCACAAACGCCTCGGCCTGGCGCCAGCGGCCAAGGCGGCGAAACTGATCGAGGATCGCCTCGACCTGCGCCTGCCACGCGCCGCCAGCGTCGAGCTGGCCGTAGCCATGCATCTAGCCGAACCCGGTGCGCCCGTGCATTACGTGGAGAACACGCTGATCTGCGGGCTGTTCGGCCTGCTCTGCTGGGAGGCTATCTTCGCCCCGCTGCCCGGTGCCTTCTTCCACCCCTTCCACACCGGCCCGGTGGATCTGCACCGCGCTGACTTCCACGCCCGACGCAGCGAGCTGTTCGCCGCCTGCCTGGCGCGCCTGGACGACGGCAGTTACGTCGAGGCCATGCGCCGCACCCACGCCGAGAAGTTCGGCATCCAATCACCCTTCGTGTTCTGGGATCTACTCGACAACGAATGCCTGGAACAGGCGCTGGCCTGCCTGCCGCCAGCCCACCTGGCCGCCTGGTTCCGTCGCCTGCTCGCCGATATTCGCGAGAACCGCGCCGGCATGCCCGACCTGATCCAGTTCTGGCCCGCTGAAGGCCGCTACCGGATGATCGAGGTGAAAGGCCCCGGTGACCGCCTGCAAGACAACCAGAAACGCTGGCTGGCGTTCTGCGCCGAGCACGGCATGCCGGTCAGCGTCTGCTACGTGGAGTGGGCCGAGTGAGCCTGCGCATCGCCGTGCGCGAGCTGTGCGAGTTCACCGCCAAGGAGGGTGACCTCGATCTGCGCTTCACCCCCTCGCCCACCGCGCAGGAGGGCATAGCCGGTCACGCCACGGTGGTTGCCAGACGCGGCCCGGATTACGTGTCCGAGCTGCCATTGATCGGCGAGTTCGAGGGGCTGACGGTCAGCGGCCGCGCCGATGGTTTCGACCCCGAGTTTCGCCTGCTGGAAGAGATCAAGACTCACCGTGGCGACGTCTCGCGCATCCCGGCCAACCACCGCCTGCTGCACTGGGCGCAGGTCAAGGTCTACGGCTGGTTGCTGTGCCAGGAGCTGGGCTTCGAGGAACTGGATCTGGCGGTGGTCTACTTCAACGTCATGACCCAGCAGGAGACAGTGTTTCGCGAGCGCCACAGCGCCGCGTCGCTGGGCGAGTTCTTCGCCCTGCACTGCCGTCGCTACATCGACTGGGCGCGGCAGGAACAGGCGCACCAGCAGGCACGCAACCAGGCGCTGGAAAACCTGACCTTCCCCTACGGCGAATTCCGCCATGGCCAGCGGCAACTGGCCGAGGCCGTGTACCGCGCCGCGCGTGACGGCCACTACCTGCTGGCGCAGGCCACCACCGGCATCGGCAAGACCCTCGGCACCCTGTTCCCGCAGCTCAAGGCCATGCCCGGCCAGCAGCTCGACCGCCTGTTCTTCCTCAGCGCCAAGACACCGGGGCGGCGCCTGGCGCTGGATGCGTTGCAACGCCTGCGCCAGCCGGACACGCCACTGCGCGTGCTGGAACATGTGGCCCGCGACAAGGCCTGCGAACACCCGAGCAAGGCCTGCCATGGCGACTCCTGCCCGCTGGCCAAAGGCTTCTACGACCGCCTGCCGACAGCGCGCAGCGCGGCACTCAAGGAGCGCTGGCTGGATCAGCAAGCCGTGCGCAACATCGCCATCGCCCATGGCGTGTGCCCCTACTACCTGAGCCAGGAGCTGTGCCGCTGGAGCGACGTGGTGGTGTGCGACTACAACTACTACTTCGACCTCGGCGCCCTGTTGCACAGCCTCACCCAGATCAACCAGTGGCGCGCCTGCCTGCTGGTGGACGAAGCACACAACCTGGTGGAGCGCGGGCGCGGCATGTACAGCGCCGAGCTGGATCAGGCGCGCTTCAAAGCCATGTGCCGCGACGCGCCGAAGCGCCTGAAAAGCGTGCTGGAACGAGTCGACCGCCACTGGGATCAACTGCATCGCGAGCAGCAGGTGCCCTATCAGGTCTACCCGCTGGCGCCGGACCTGCTGCTCGCAGCCCTGGGCAAGGCAGTCAGCGCCATCACCGACCTGCTCACCGACCAGCCCGAAGGCAATGGCGGCGAACTGCTCAGCTTCTACCTGGACGCCATGCTGTTCTGTCGCCTGGCGGAAAGCTTCGGCCCGCACTCGCTGTTCGATATCAGCCGCGTCGAGGCTGGCAACGGGCGCAGCTACTCGACCCTGTGCATCCGCAATATCCTCCCGGCGCCCTTCCTCGGCCCGCGCTTCGAGGACGCCCACAGCGCCACGCTGTTCTCCGCCACCCTCAGCCCCAGCCACTACTACCTCGACCTGCTCGGTCTGCCGGAAGAGACCCAGTGCCTGGACGTCGCCTCGCCGTTCAGCGCCGAACAACTGCACGTACAAGTGGTACGCAACCTGTCGACCCGCTACCAGCACCGCGATGCCTCGCTGGCGCCGATCTGCCAGCTGATGGCGCGCCAGTACGCCGAACGCCCGGGCAACTACCTGGCCTTCTTCAGCAGCTATCAGTATCTGGAACAGGTGCTGCAGCAGCTGCGCCACGATCACCCGCAGATCCCGCTGTGGACGCAGTCACGGCAAATGGACGAAGCGGCGCGCCAGGGCTTTATCGAACGCTTCCAGGTCGGCGGACGCGGTATTGGCTTCGCCGTGCTCGGCGGCGTCTTCGGCGAAGGCGTGGACCTGCCCGGCGAACGCCTGATCGGCGCCTTCGTCGCCACCCTCGGCCTGGCCCAGCTCAACCCGATCAACGAAGAAATCCGCCAACGCATGGACGCCCTGTTCGGCAACGGCTACGACTACACCTACCTCTACCCCGGCCTGCAGAAGGTGGTGCAGGCCGCTGGCCGGGTGATCCGCACGCCCGAGGACGAAGGCGTGCTCTACCTGATCGACGACCGCTTCGCCCGCCCGGAAGTCCGCCGCCTGCTGCCGACCTGGTGGCAGGTCGAACTGCTGCGCCTGCCACTGCAAGTCCTCACACCCGAGCCGCAACCCGACCTGTAGGAGCGGCTGGGCGGCATTCCGCTTCAGCCGCGATCATTGCGGCCCGAGAGCTTAGCCTGGGTCAAGCGCAGCGATACCCAGAAGAATAGGAAGCGCCGGGAAGAAGCGCCTGAATACGACTTGCCAGTAGTTATCGGACATGGTGTATAAACTGCAAAACACCCCACCGCCTCGCTGCAGGCCGCGAGATAGAGAAGGATTTCGAAAATGACCAGGAAGGTTATCCACCAAAACAGCCCGCAGGTTATGCACCATTTGGTGTCTATTTATAGTTAGGCCACACATGAACGACCGAGTTACTCGCATGTTTCGTGAAGCTCAGGATCGACTACATGATGCAGAAGTCCTTGCGCGCTCGCTTGAAGCTCGCTCTGACTCACAGGCAATTATTCGTGTCCTCGGATTTGAGATTTTATTGAAGTGCGCCCTTCTCCTCTCAGGCCAAGAGCCGAAGAATTCACATAACTACAGGAAACTATGGCTGGGTCTCCCTGGGCGTGTGAAGAAACATGTATTTGACGTAGCGTCAGCAACGATGCCAGGGCATGCCGACTTAACAAATCTTGAAGAGAAGCTTCAGTGGTGGCAGTTCGTTTTCGAGCGAGCCCGGTACCACTATGAGCTATACGAGAACTACACATTAAAAGAACAAACCGAGCTTGGTGAGCTATGGGTCTCCCTTGGCGCCCCCACTCACGAAGCAGTAGTGCAGTACTTTCCTTCCGAGCTTGAATGCCTGATCGCCGGACTCACCAACTATATTGAAGGTGCAGCCTAACTAGTGGTTCAAGCCGCTCGCTTCGCTCACTCGGGACCGGCTAAAGCCGACCCCTTAACCAAACGTTAAGTTTAAAACATGACTATGCACGAAGATTACGAAGGATATACAAAAGAATCTAGTAAGCTTCTTCCAAAGCTGGAAGGAGCCACCTTGCATAACATCTTGATCAATGTGGTAGATCCAGAATTTAACGTAGTTTACCTTGGCACTTCGAATGGAGTGTTTGCGTTGCAGGGAGAAGTTGGTGGCGAATATCTTGGCATTCATGAATGCCCTGATTTGCCCGAAATTACAAATCAAGATGACTACATTATCTGCAAGCATCAACCCTTTGAGCGATTTGTCGGCAAAACCATCGCACAAGCTAGGCAAATAGGTGACGTCTGGAACGGCCACGGATATGAGTTGGCATTCTCCGGCGAAGAAAATCATACGATGATTGTTCAGTCCATTTATTGTGGCGTAGAGCCGAAAGAACTCAGTGACTGCCTTCGACTCGGAGTTGGCGTTTATGAAAATCAATGGGCAAAAACTTAACAAACGCATGTTGCCGGACTGGTTTTCCGCTGCGCTCCAAACCAACCGCAAATGCGGGCGCTAGGCAACCAAATGCAGCGAGAGCACGGCAGAAGGACATGTGATCGATGTGGAGAACTTATTACTGCATATTGTCCTGCGGTTGAAACATTCTCACGACTGAGTGAATTAAAAAATTCGAGCAAGGAAAGTACGCTGGAGAAAATTATTGAAATTGAGGGAGTCGATCGAGGCGTTCTCGCGGAGTACGCGGATCATCGCATGTACTCTAAGTGTCAACTGAAAATCGCTTACTGCCCATTCTGCAATGGCCAACTCCGAACGTGGCGTGCCAAACAGTGCATGCACTGCCTCAAGAGCTGGAGAACACCAGATGAGTAGCAGAACGCCTAACAAGTGGTTCGAATCGCTCGCTTCGCTCACTGGGACGGGCTAAAGCCCCCCTTAACCAAACGTTAGCCTCAAAGGGTCAACTAATGGAATTCGTAGATTCTTACAGCCCCTTAAGTCCTGATGACCTGGCAGAGGTTGAAGCAAAAGTCGGCCGTCCACTTCCGGAAGAATATAAATCATTCCTCCTAAAATATAATGGTGGTCGGCCTATGTTAGATGGTGTTCGCCACAACGGCGAACATTTTGATTTTATTGGCCATTTCTATGCAATTCGTGGGGAAATGTACTACAACGATTTGGTTCGCCAGATTGGTGAACATGAAGGGATGATTCCGAAAGGATATTTGCCAATCGGTGAAAGTCCGGGCGGTGATGTTTTCTGTCTTTCCCTGAAGAAACCTACAGAGGGCGCGGTGTTTCATTGGGATCACGAAGAAGCAAACTACGATGGCGAACCTTGGGAATTCAATATGACAAACCTATCGCCATCGCTTGCGGCGTTCCTAGAAGGACTCTGCATTGGTGAGTGACGGGCTTAACAAGGTGATCAACGGGACGCCAACTACGCTGCGCTCCGTTGGCGCCCATTACCACTGGCGTTAGACGCCTTTATCTGGAATATTTGCATGCCCCTACTAAAACAAATCCTTACTCTGATCACTATTCTCACATCTTGTTATGCAATGGCAAGCAATCAAGAACTTGACGAACAGATCTCAGAAGCTGCAAATTATTTTTCAGGAGAAATCTCCGGGGACATTGATGTTCTCCTGCCTACTAAATTAGATAGAGAAAAATTAGACTACTCATTAGCAAGCCTAGATGCGGTAAGTGCTTGGCTATTTGAACTGCGCGCAATAAATATAGATTCTCAAACCGAGGGAGTAGCAGACTCTATAATTTGGTCTGGCGCATACGTAGGTGAAGTCATTAAACGCTGCACTAAAGAGCCATACTCCTGGAAACAATATGAAGATTACATGGCTACACAGAATGAAAGCCTGCGAACCGTAATCCCCTATACCTTCGGAACACAATTCATTTTATCCTCAAAAACCGGAGCAATGACTTTACCCATAAATAAAGTAATTCGCTTCCTTGAGGAGGGCCCAGAGAATGACCTCCGATTTTACGCAGCAGCAGAATGTAAATCAGATCGTTAAGGCGTCTAACAATGCGCTCACTTCGTTCGCTAGGACGGGCTAAAGCCCGACCCTTAGCTTAATCGTTATAACCCGAGCAGGTAAATGAGTTCATACCTAGCAGATAATAGACAGCGTCTGATAGAACTGATTGGTCAGATATCAGTTGATAAGCAACCGGAAGGATGGAGTCATGTCGCCTCGATAGCTGTCGGAGGGCTTCTTTCGGTTGGTTTCTCTGAGAAAGGAGCATACCTGTTAGTCGTATCTAGCTCAGGCCGCAGCGTTATTTACTGTAAAACAGGCGAAAAAATTGAACGCGACTACGACGAGTATGCGGGATTAAGCGAGCTCGGACTTCACTGCCAAGGAATTGGAGTGATCGAAGATGAAGTCGTATCGCTTTGTGGCATTAATGGTGGAGGCTTGCCGCTCACAAACAGAGCGGGAGAAGGGCTAGAGGTTGTTTCTCCAGAATGGCCTGAAAGCCATCTAATTCTATGTAAACCGTTCAAAAGCGCTCTCATACCCGGGCATCAATCTGACTGCAAAATAATTTACACAGGCTATTTAAGAGCATATGGTTTTTCGTGGTGTGGTAACTACATAGCAGCTGCTTGCGGCAGCGATCTTGATATATGGTCCCGCGAGTCGGAGTTATAACAATTGGTTCAAACCGCTCGCTTCGCTCACTGGGGCGGGCTAAAGCCCGCCCCCTAAACCAAACGTTAGGCATATCGAGGAAACATGAAATATCTAAGAGTCATACTACTTTCATTAGCAGCAACATCTGTATTATCAGCGCAGGCAAGTCAATCTTTTGACATTTCCAGCTATGCTAGCGTTACAGCTCCAAACGTTTTAGGCTGGGATTTATATGAACTAAAAGAAAATAGCGTGCAATTCAGCAATCAGTTACCTGAACCTCCATTCTACGCTTCATTTCTAACAGCGCGCGCAATCACAATAGACCCCGCAAAAGATAGAGTCGAATATATTTTAGAAAACGCTGGAAAACGCCTATCTAGATTTTCATACAACGAAGCCAAAAGTGAACTATTAATAAGATATAGTTACAAAAGAATAAGTCACCTTGACACCGACTGCATCTCAATAGAGTGGATAACAAAATACCCACGTAAAGAAAGAAATAATGTCCCACCCACCTTTATGAATCAAAGAATGATTGAATGCCCAGTCCCGAACACAGCATCTGAAATAGTATCGCTATCATTTTCAAGCTTTGGCAAAGAAACCAGCATTCCCGCTTTCAGGCGCGACGTTGCTGAAATTTTTTTTAACTCATTAAAGTTTAAATAAAAATGTGTAATCCATACAGCCTAACCACTGGCTCAAATCGTTCGCTGCGCTCACTGGGACGGGCTAAAGCCCGCCCCTTAACCAAACGTTAGGCATTCATAATGGAAAAATCACCGTCCCGGGAAGTGTGGATCGAAATCCAAGATGGCCAGTCCATGTGCGCACTTATCAATGGTGAGCGGGGATGGTTGATGTACCTAAGGTATAACGGGGACGCGGGCTTTAGCTCACGTAACATTAAGTACGAAGGGACGGCAGAATCAACTATTGAATATAGGCTTGATAATGGCCAGCACGACGAGTACCCCGCATCTTGGGCCTACCCTGTTGATGTGATTGAGCACGCACTGCATTTTTTCCAAACGCAGCAAACGCCACCCACGTTTATTCATTGGCACAATGATTCAGAAGATGGCGTTGAATTGGAATACAAAAAAACTAACAATCAGCTATAGCTGTGTAGCCTAACAAGTGTATGCGGACTCTCCCCACAAGCAGTGAGCAAAGCTTCTCTTCTGCACCTGTCGTCAGCGCGGTTACCTTCGTATATCCGGCCTGTTCTGAGTGCTAAGGAAGACATAGTGGCGTAGGGTGGACAACGCGAAGCTTGTCCAACATGCCTGGGTAGAGCACAGTGAAACCCGGGAGCTTACATATGATGGTTTCGCGGTGCTCTACCCATCCTGCCCAGCTCGATGCGCTTCGCGGCTGAAGCCGCTCCTACAGGTATGCGCAGCGCAATCTAGACGGGTAACGTCAGGCGTACTTCCACGCCCCCTTCGACATTACCGATCTGCAACTCGCCACCATGCAAGTCGACCACTTCCTGTACGAAGTTCAGGCCCAGCCCGGTGCTCTTGCGGCCGCCGTTGGGGCGCGGCAGGGAGTAGAAGCGCTCGGTCAGCCGAGCCAGCGCGTAGTCGGGAATGGCCTCGCCCTGGTTGAACAGACGCAGCACGATGCGCTCGCCCTGACGTTCGGCGGCGATACGGATAAGCCCGCCGGGCGGGGTGAAGTCGAGGGCATTGTCCAGCAGATTGGCCAGTGCCTGACGTAGCAGGAAGCGCTCGCCGCGCAGCTCGATGCCAGTAGGCAGTGCCTGTTCGATCTGCAGATTGGCGGCGGTGATGCGTGCCTGCTGCGCTTGCAGCAGTTCGTCTACCAGCGCCGCCAGCGGCACGGCCACGCGCTCTTCCAGGCCCTGACGTTGCTCCACCTGAGCCAGGTGCAGCAGGCGTTCGATGAGGTTCTGCAGGCGCGCGCTTTCCTGCTGGATATTGGCCACGAAACGCTGGCGCTGCTCGGCCGGCATGTCGCCGTCGAGCAGTTCGGCGGCGCCACGGATGGCCGCCAGCGGGCTTTTCAGCTCGTGGGTCAGGGTGTGCACGTAACGCTCGACGTAGGCTTTTCCCTCGAGCTCGGTGCGCATGCGTTCAACTGCCACGGCCAATTGCCGCAATTCACCGCCGCGCACATTGGGTGCCTCGGCGCGCTGGCCCTCGCTGACCGCCTGGGCATAGCGGGTCAGCTTGCCCAGCGCAGCGCTGAGCCACCAGGACAGCGCCGCGCCGATCAACAGGCCGAGGGCGATCAACCCGGCACCGAGCCAGCCAAGGCGCGTTTGTGAGCGTTCGATATAGGGCTGCAGGGTGCGGTTGGGTTTGGCCACCGACACCACACCGATGATCTGCTGGCCATCTCTGATGGGTGCGGCGACGTACATCACCGAGGAGTCGGGGTCTTCCGGGTCCTCGCGGGTCGAGCGGGCGCCGTACTGGCCGCGCAGGGTCAGCAGTACATCGTTCCAGCGCGAATAGTCCTGGCCGACCGCCAGGCCGGTGGAGTCGAGCAGAACGATGCCCTTGTCGTCGGTGACGTAGATGCGGTGGTTGACCTCGGCCTTGGTCAGCCCCCAGATGCTGGCCTGCGGCTTACGCCGGCCATAAGCTTCTAGCGCCTCGTGCAGACGGCCCTGGCCGAGGGTGCCGGCCTTGACCTCATCGCGCAGAATCTCGGCGAGCAGGTTGGCGGTGTCGACCAGGGTTTCCTCGGTGCTCTGGCGTACGCCGGGGCGAATCTCGTCCATCACCGTGCTCAGCACGAACCAGCCGGCCAGGCCGACGAAGAGGAAGTAGACGAGGAAGATGCGCACGCCAAGTGGCATGACTCAGGCCTCCGGTTCGAAACTGTAGCCCAGGCCCCGATGGGTCTGGATCGGCTCTTCGCTTGGGGCGATGGCCCGCAGCTTGGCGCGCAGGCTCTTGATATGGCTGTCGATGTTGCGCTCGTAGCCGGCCTCGCTGGCGACACCGAGTGCATCGAGCAACTGCTCGCGCGAGTAGACCCGGCGCGGTTGGCCGAGCAGCGTGCGCAGCAGGCGAAATTCGTGGCGGGTCAGGCTCAGGGCCTGGCCGTGGTAGTGAATGCGAAAGGCGGCATCGTCGATCTGAAAGATGCCCGGCGCGCTGGCTGACGGCATCTCACGTGGCGCCACGCGCTTGAGGATGGCCTTGACCCGGGCCGCCACCTCGCGCGGGCTGAAAGGCTTGACCACGTAGTCGTCGGCGCCGATCTCCAGGCCCACCACGCGGTCGATTTCCTCGCTGCGCGCGGTGAGGAAGATCACTGGCACCTCGGAAAAACGCCGCAGGCGCTTGCACACTTCGAAGCCGCTGATATCGGGCAGGCCGACATCGAGAATGACCAGGTCGAAGGTGCCGTTTTCCAGCAGTGTCAGGGCCTCGCCGCCCAGGCTCGACCAGTGCGTGACGAAACCTTCGGCTTGCAGGGCATAGACCAGCGTATCGGCAATCGCGGCTTCGTCTTCGACTATGAGTATCTGCGGCATCGGGCGTCCTGCACCTGTGGGGCGACGGCGGCAGACTGCCGGGGGCTGGGGCGGGCGTCAAGCGGGCGATAGCGTAGGGCGGGCGGGGTTGGTGGGTCACACCCGCCCTACGCGACAATCGCCGCTGCGACTGCATGGATGCAGGAGGTAGAACGAAGCAGGATGCCAGAGTCGAAAGCGCCTCTCACAAGGTTAGCCGCTCGCCCGGAGCCCGGATGGAGTCCGGGGAATGAACGGCACGACTTCGCGGATTGCATCCGGGCTACCCGTTCAGGGAATCTCGCCGCGGATGTATTGCTCCAACTGACGGATAAGGTCGGCCTGTTCGGCGATGGTTTCCTTGACCAGGTCACCGATGGACAGCAGGCCGATCAGTTCGCCTTCGGCCAGCACCGGCAGGTGACGCAGGCGACGCTCGGTCATCAGCTCCATGCAGTACTGCACGCTGTCACGCGGGCCGACGCTGATCACGTTGCTGGTCATGATTTCACTGATCTTGGTGTTGAGCAGCGAGCGCTCGGCCAGCGCCACCTTGCGCACGTAGTCACGCTCGCTGACGATGCCGACCAGGCGCCCGCCGGAAAGCACCACCAGCGCCCCGACACCCTTTTCGGCCAGCACACGCAAACCGTCGAGCAGCGAATCCTCACGATCGACGCTGTAAACGTAGGCATGGGCTTTACTGCGAAGAACTTCTGCGGCGGTTTTCATGCTGGCGGCTCCTTTTGTTGTTATCCGTTTTTAGCAGAGTTGGCCGCTGCGGTCAGCCTCACTCGAGGCTGAATCGTCCAGTATTCTGCGCCAGCCCTTCGCTGCCTCTGCGCAGTTGCTCGGCGGCGCGGCTCACGGCCTGGGCGCCATCGAGCAGTTGTCCGGCGGCCTGATCGACCTGCTGGATATTGCCACTGACTTCATCGGCGGTGGCCGCCTGCTGCTCGGCGGCGGTGGCGATCTGCGCCAGGCGGTCGCTGACGCGCTGCACCGAGTCGACGATGTTCTGCAGTTCGTCGCCCATGGCCAGCACGCTGCCGATATCGCCATCGGCCTGGCTGCAGGCCTCTTCCATCAGGGTGACCGACTGGCCGACCACGCGCTGCAGGTTGTCCACGGTCTGGGCGATTTCCTGGGTCGAGTCCTGGGTGCGCTTGGACAGCGAACGCACTTCATCGGCGACCACGGCGAAACCGCGGCCGGCCTCACCCGCGCGCGCCGCCTCGATGGCCGCGTTGAGTGCCAGCAGGTTGGTCTGCTCGGCAATGCCCTTGATTACCTCGACCACGCGGTTGATCTGCTGGGTCTGATCACGCAGTTGCTGCAACGCCGCAGCGCTGTCGCCGAGACGGCTGCTGAGATGGCGCATGCTGGCGCTGGTACGCTCGCTGCGCTGGTTGCTGCCGAGCGCCACCTCGCGGGTCTGCTGCGCCTCCATCGCCGCCTGCTCGCAGCTTTGCGCCACGCTCTGTGCGGTGGCGGCCATCTGTGTCGCCGCGGTGGCGATCTGGCTCATCTGCGCCTGCTGCTGCTCGACAGCGTCCAGGGCATCGCGCGCCTGGCCACCGAGCAGTTGCACCGTGCTCTCCAACTGCCGACTTTCGCGGTTGACCCCTTGCAGCGAGTCGCGCATCTGCTCGACCGCAGTGTTCAGCGCCTGGGCGATGGCGGCCAGGTCGTCACGACCATTGACCTCCATGCGCACGCGCAGGTCGCCGTCACGCAAACCGCGTGCGGCCTCGATGATGTTGCTGGTGCTGATGCGGATCGAGGCGTTCAGGCATATCAACACGTACATCGCCAGCAGGGTCAGCGCGATGAAGGCGCCGATCACTTCGATCATCGCGTGCAGCGCCTGCTGCCGGTAGTAACCAAGGCTGGCGGTGAACTGCTGATAGAGCGCTTGCTGCAGGCCCTGCAGCTGGGTCTCCAGCGTTTCGACACGCTGCACGAACTGCTCGGGCGTGAGCGCCATGGGGCTGGCTTCGAACATGTCGCGGTCGATCTGCACGAGGAAATCGTCGAACGCCTTGAGCGAGGCATCGAAGGGCGCACTCAGTTGGCGCATGGCCTGCGGTGCTTCGCGTGACAGGGTGGTTTGTGCCTTGATCAGCTGTGCGCGCTGCTCATCGAGGCTGCGGCGCAGGTCACGGATCAACACCCGGCTCTGCAGGGTGAAATGTTGCGAGACCACGGCGCCATGGCCCTGAGCAGCGAAGGTGCCGAGCTGCTCGAGCAGGCGCGGCATGATGTAGGTGATCTGCTCCATCATCAGGTAGGTGTCGAGGCGCGGATCGAGAATCAGGGTGCTGTCGGTCGCCACCTGCTCGCGCAGGGCGATCAGCGACAACAGCGCCTTCTGGTAGCGCTCCAGCGCGTCGGGCAGTGCAACCTTGGTCAGCCCTGCAGCTCGCAGACCATCACGTTCGCCCTGCAGGGCCTGGAAATGCTGGCGCGCCTGATCGCTGATCAGGTCGCTCTGCAGTGGCTCGGCGGCCTGTTGCAAGGCCTCGTCGAGCTTGGCCTCGCGCTGCTGCAGCAGGCCTTGCGCGGCATTCTCGGTGCCTTTCCAGCGCGCCAGCAGGGTGCGCTGGGCGATCAGCTCATGCTGCACCTGCGCCATGCGCTCCAGCGCTTGCGCGCCTTCCACCTCGAAGTCGACGGACTGCAGGCGCGACAGGTAGTCACTGCTGATGACCCACAGCGCGTAACCGAGCGGAAGCGCGAACAACAGAAACACCAGCTGAAACTTGTGGGCAAAACTGAAACGCTGCAGCAGCCGTACACCCGGCTTGAGTACTCCCGTCATAGCGACACCTCAACGACCTAAAGGGCCTACAGGCCTGGCAAAGAATTGCATATAGCAAAAAGCAGGCCCGACGCCCCTTGGGGCAAGGAAGTCGTTACAGGGCACTCTCGACGAGTGTAATGGCCAATGACTATCAGCCTTTTCCGAAATGCGACAATTAACTCAGCATTGGGGACGATCGCGGGTGTAGCGCTCGGCCGGATCCACCGCCGCACCAAGATCGCGCATGGCGCTGGCACCGATCAGCAGCGGATAGCTGAAGGTGCTGCGGTCGGTCAGGTTGACCTCGATGGTGCGCTCTTCTTCGCCCAGACAGATCGGCATCTCGATTACCGGACGTTGCGAGTAGGCGACTTCCTGAGCAGCGGCGTCGCTCTCTTCAGCGCGCTTCTTGATCTCGGCGATGCGCACCAGGGGATGCTCGTAAACGGTGTCTTCGGCGCCCTCGACAGCCAGGCGAAAACGTACCCAGTCTTCACCACCGCGTTTGAACGGCTCGATATCCTTGGCCGACAGCGAGGCGGTCATGGCGCCGGTGTCCATCTTGGCCTTGAGGGTCTGGCCGAGAGCGGGAAGCTTGATCAGTTCGTAGCGGCCGTAAAGATCGGGTTGCTGGTTGGCCATGGTCGGCAGGCTGACTGCTGCGGCCAGCAGAAACAGGGCGTATTTCAAGGTCGGCACTCCTGTGCAGGGAAAGTCCCGTTATCCGACTGCCCCAGCCCTGCCGTGTTCCCCATCAAGAATAACAAAGCATTACTGGCGGACTCGCTGCTGAGGCATGCCGCTCCAGAGTTCGTCCAGGTTCTCGAAGCCCCAGGCTGCCGCCGACTCGCGCCCGACGATGCGATCCTGAGCGGTCGGTTTGCTCAGATCGATCACCACTGGCGGAATCTGCACTTTCGATTTGACCAGGAAGAACGCCTTGACCTTGGGCACTAGCAGCGACTTGGCATTCTGCTCCAGCACCACCGCCAGACGACCACTTTCCAGACGCACCAGCGCGCCAACCGGATAGATGCCGACCGTCTTGACGAAGGCCTGGAACACGCCCTCATCGAAGTGCCCCTTCCACTCGGCCATCTTGCGGATCGACTCGGCCGGGTCCCAGCCCGGCTTGTAGGGGCGATTGGAGGTGATGGCGTCGTAGACGTCGCAGACCGCGCCCATCCTGGCGAACAGGCTGATCTGCTCGCCCTGCAGGCCGTGCGGGTAGCCGCTGCCATCGATCTTTTCGTGGTGATGCAGGCAGACATCCAGCACCAGTGCACTGACCTGCTTGCCGGCCAGGAGGATCTCGCCGCCGGCTTCGGGATGGCGGCGCACCGCGGAGAACTCCGCATCGCTGAGCTTGCCGGGCTTGTTCAGCACCTGTTGATCGATTGCCATCTTGCCCACGTCATGCAGCAGTCCGGCCACGCCGGCCTCGCGTACCGCGCCGTCTCCCAGGCCAAGCTGCCGGGCCAGAGCGATCATCAACGCGCAGACTGCCACCGAATGCATATAGGTGTATTCGTCGGCATGCTTGAGCCGCGCCAGACTGATCAGAGCGCTAGGGTGGCGCAGTATCGAGTCGGAGATGTCCTCCACCAGCGACTCGACCTGACCGAAATCCAGCGCCTTGCCCATGCGTGCATCGCTGAACATGCTGATAATCGCCTGCTTGGAGCGGGCGCAAATCTTGGCGGCCCGATCCAGCTCGACATCCATGGCGACCACCGGCGGACTGCGCCGACGCTCTGCCGCAGCCATCAGCCTTGCCTCCACCTCCTGCTGGGCTTCGGCCTCGCTGCTGGCACGGGCACCGGCCTCGACATCCAGGCCCTTGCTGACATCGATCCACAGCTCACCGATGCTGCTGGTCTGAATACGCTGCAGATCCTGCGGCGAGTTGAGGAGAAATTTCGACTTCCAGAACGGATGATCCATCCATGATCCGCAAAACTCCTGGACGTACATGCCGATGCGCAGATCGGCTACCGCAATGCGTTTCAACATCGAAATAATCCCGAGCAGGTTGGCGGGAAAGTCCGCACACAACACCCCAGCATTGTCGGACAATCCCCTTGCATTCCACACTGATCAGCATCAAGGCTTTCGCACGAAATGGCCATAGGCCATCAGTCGCAATTTTGAGACAAATTCTTCAGGTGCTTATGATGACCCCTTCGCGCCCGCCAAGGAGTTGATATGCGTCCCCTGCTGACCGGCCTACTCAATATAGTCCTGCTGCTGAGCAACACCCTGCTGCTGATCGGCCCGCTGCTGCTGATCGCCCTCGCCAAACTCGTCTTGCCCGGTCAAAACGCCCGCGACGCCTGTTCGCGCGGGGTGATGTGGGTGGCCGAATTCTGGGCGGAGAACTGCAAACGCATCTTCGCCCTGCTCACCCCAACGCACTGGGACATTCGCGGCAATGCCGAGCTGCGCAGCGATCGCTCCTATCTGGTAATCAGCAATCACCAGTCCTGGGTCGACATTCCGGCGCTGGTGCAGGCATTCAACCGCAGGACGCCCTACTTCAAGTTCTTCCTCAAGCAGCAACTGATCTGGGTGCCCTTTCTCGGCCTGGCCTTCTGGGCGCTCGATTACCCCTTCATGAAGCGCTACTCCAAGGCCTTTCTGCAGAAGAACCCACATATGAAGGGCAAGGACCTGGAGATCACCAAGGCCGCCTGCGAGAAGTTCAAGCGCCTGCCGGTCACCGTGGTCAATTACCTGGAAGGCACCCGCTTCACCCCGGCCAAGCAGGCCCAGCAGCAGTCGCCCTACCGCTACCTGCTCAAGCCCAAGGCCGGCGGCGTGGCGTTCGTCCTCGCCGCCCTCGGCGAGCAGATCGATGCCGTACTGGACGTGACGCTGGTCTATCCCGGCAAGCAGGTTCCTGGCTTCTGGGCCTTGCTCAGCGGCCGGGTGCCGAAGGTGATCATGGATATCCAGACCCTCGAACTCGATCCGGCGCTGTACCAGGGCGACTACGAGAACGATCCGGATTTCCGCCTGCAGATGCAGGACTGGGTATCGGACCTGTGGCTGGCCAAGGACAAGCGCATCGAACAGCTGCGCAGTGAGGCCGACTGACACCGGGGCAGAATAAAGGGAGCCCGAAGGCTCCCGAAGAAGAAGGCGCAGACCAATGCGCCTGGCGTTAACCTACCTGCGGTGCGCGCAGCGCGCCGCCAACGCAATTCGTGGCCCGCAACAGCACCGGGCCACACAACTCGGCATCACGCCGCACTGAAGCTCTTGTGCGGGTCGATGACGAATTTCTTCGGCACGCCAGCATCGAACTCGCCGTAGCCACGCGGCGCATCGTCCAGGCTGATCACCTGTACACCGACCACTTCGGCGATGTTGATGCGATCCCACATGATCGCCTGCATCAGCGCGCGGTTGTACTTCATAACCGGCGTCTGGCCGGTGTGGAAGCTGTGCGACTTGGCCCAGCCGAGGCCGAAGCGAATGCTCAGGCTACCGATCTTCGCCGCGGCATCCACCGCGCCCGGATCCTCGGTCACGTAGAGGCCGGGAATGCCAATCTTGCCGGCTACGCGCACGACCCCCATCAGCGAGTTGAGCACCGTGGCCGGCGCCTCCTGCTGGGCACCGGCATGGCCGTGGCCACGCGCCTCGAAACCCACGGCATCGACCGCGCAATCCACTTCCGGCTCGCCCAGCAGATCGGCGATCTGTTCGTGCAATGGGGTGTCCTTGGACAGGTCGGCTATTTCGAACCCCTGTGCCTTGGCATGGGCCAGGCGCGTTGGGTTGACATCACCGACGATCACCACCGCAGCACCCAGCAGGCGTGCCGAGGCAGCAGCGGCCAAACCGACGGGGCCGGCACCGGCGATATACACCGTACTGCCCGGCCCAACACCGGCGGTGACCGCGCCGTGGTAGCCGGTGGGCAGGATATCGGACAGGCAGGTCAGGTCGCGGATCTTCTCCATGGCCTTGTCGCGATCCGGCAGCTTGAGCAGGTTGAAGTCGGCGTAAGGCACCAGCACGTACTCGGCCTGGCCACCGGTCCAGTCGCCCATGTCGACGTAGCCGTAGGCGCCGCCGGCACGCGCCGGGTTGACGGTCAGGCACACGCCGGTGTGCTGCTCCTTGCAGGAGCGGCAACGGCCGCAGGCGACGTTGAACGGCACGGAAACTAGGTCGCCGATCTGCAAACGCTCGACGTCGCGGCCCTTCTCGATCACCTCGCCGGTGATCTCGTGGCCCAGCACCAGGCCAACCTGAGCGGTGGTACGGCCACGCACCATGTGCTGGTCAGAGCCGCAGATATTGGTGGAAACGACTTTGAGGATGACCCCGTGCTCGATCTTCTTGCCGCGCGGGTCCTGCATTTTCGGGTAGTCGATCTTCTGCACTTCGACCTTGCCCGTACCGAGATAAACCACACCACGATTACCAGACATGCGTAACTCTCCTTTCTTGTTGGGGACACAAGACGCGACCGACTGGCCGCGCGGCCTTGCACTGGAGCTTGTTGCGTCTGTTGCCGGAAACCGCCGGTAGAGCCTGGCAGGGCGGGTTCCGTAGAGTGGGCCGAGCGGCGATCCGCTGTGGCCCATCAATAACGTTCTTCGTTGCGACTGGTGGGCTAAAGCCCACCCTACAAATGACACCGTTACCGTAGTTACCGTAGGGTGGGCTTTAGCCCACCAAATATTCGGGTTGGCGATGCGTTCAGGCGTTGAGCACCACCGTTCGGTTGGCGTTGAGGAACACGCGGCGGTCGATGTGGTAACCGACCGCGCGGGCCAGGGTCAGGCACTCGATGTCGCGGCCCTTGGCGATCAGGTCTTCGGGGTAGTGGGCGTGATCTACCGCCTCCACGCCCTGGGCGATGATCGGCCCCTCATCGAGGTCGTTGTTGATGTAATGCGCCGTGGCGCCGACCAGCTTGACGCCCTTCTGGTAGGCCTGGTGATACGGCTTGGCGCCCTTGAAGCCCGGCAGCAGCGAGTGGTGGATGTTGATTGCCCAGCCGTCCAGCTTGCGACACAGCTCGGGCGACAGCACCTGCATGTAGCGGGCGAGCACCACCAGCTCCGCGCCGGTGTCCTCGATCACCTTCATTACCTTGCGCTCCTGCGCCGGCTTGTCGGCCGGGTCGAGCGGAAAATGGTGATAGGGAATGTCATGCCAGCGCGCCAGCGGTTCCAGGTCGGGATGGTTGGAAACCACCGCCACTACGTCCATGGCCAACTGACCGATGCGCTGGCGATAGAGCAGATCGTTGAGGCAGTGGTCGGCCTTGGACACCATCAGCACCACCTTGGCGCGGTAGCCTGGCGGAGTCAGCTCTACCTGCATGCCGAAGGGCGCCAGACGCTCGGCCACACCGGCGCGGAAGGCGGCTTCGTCGAAACCCTCAGGCTGGCGAAACTCGACGCGGATGAAGAAGCGCGACGACAGGCGATCATCGAAGCTGTGGTGCTCAGTGACGTAGCAGCGCTGCTCGAAGAGAAAGCGCGTCACCGCATCCACGGTGCCGAGTACGCTCGGGCAATGGGCGGTGAGAATCCAGGTGTCGGGGGTGCGGCTCATAACAAACTCCGAGACAAACTCCGTTGCTGTTCACCCCTCTCCCATTCATGGGAGAGGGCCGGGGGAGAGGGCTATCCGAGCCAACGCGGTCTGCCCTTCCCCTCTCCCCAGAGGGAGCCGTTCGATATCAGGCCTCGACCGCCAACCCATACTCGGCGCTGGCATCCTGCAGCCACAGCCAGAAGTAGTCGGCGAAGCTGCGGCGGATCACCAGCTCCCAGGTGTCTTCGCCGGTGTGGCGAATCACCAGTTGCGACTTGGCGAATACGCTGCCCACCGCCTTGCCCACCGGGAAATTGCTCGGGTGCACGTCATAGCTGCTGGACTTCATCAGCAGCTCGCGCACCTTCGGCCCGGACAATTCCAGCAGGGTCTGCCCGCCGCTGACGTTGACCACCGAGATATGCTGGTCAGCCAACGCCTCACGTAAGCGGCGCTCGACCTCGAACTCGGTGCCGCCGGGCACGATCAGCAGCCACTCGTCCGGGCCCAGCCACTGCAGCGAGGTGTCGCCGTCGGCGACCAGAGTCAGCGCCACCGGCAGCTCCAGGCCCAAAGCCTTGTGCACGCCACCGCAGAAGGCGGTGTCCTTGGCGTCACCACGGATCACCAGATGCCCAAGCAGCTTCTTCTCACGCAGGGTGATGCCCGCATTCTTGCGCCCCTTGCCGACCAGCTCGTGCAGTCCGGCATGGTGCAGTGGCGATTGCCCGGCGATGTCGGCGGGACGTTGGGGGTAGACATTGACGTTAGACATTCTGGCGATCCCCTTTCGGGTCATAGAACACGGAGCTGCAGATTTCGGCTTCGATCACGCTGCCATCGGCCAGCGGCGCGAACACGCGCTCGCCCATGCGCTTGAGGCCGCCCTTGACCACCGCCATGGCGAAGCTGTAACCCATGGCCGCGCTCATGTAGCTGGACGTGACGTGGCCGACCATCTGCATCGGGATCGACTGTTTCGGGTCGAACACCAGTTGCGCACCTTCCGGCAGCACCTGATTCGGATCGACCGGTTTCAGCCCGACCAGCTGCTTGCGGTCTTCGCGCAGGCAGTCGTCACGGTTCATGCCGCGCTTGCCGATCCAGGAGAAAGGTTTGGTGCGGCCGACGCACCAGCCCATGTTCAGATCGTCCGGGGTCACCGAGGCGTCGGTGTCCTGACCGACGATGACGAAGCCCTTCTCGGCGCGCAGCACGTGCATGGTCTCGGTGCCGTAGGGGGTCAGGTCGAATTCCTTGCCCGCCTCGATGATCTGCTCCCAGACGCCCAAGGCGTAGTTGGCCTGCACGTTCACTTCATAGCTCAGCTCACCGGTGAAGGAGATGCGGAACACCCGCGCCGGCACGCCGCCAACCAGGCCTTCCTTCCAGCTCATGAACGGGAAGGCATCCTTGTCCAGGTCGATGTCGGTGACCTTGGCCAGCAGCTTGCGGCTGTTGGGGCCGGACAGGGTCATGGTCGCCCAGTGGTCGGTGACCGAGGTGAAGTAGACCTTCAGCTCCGGCCATTCGGTCTGGTGATAGATTTCCAGCCATTCCATCACCCGCGCCGCGCCACCGGTGGTGGTGGTCATGACGAAATGGTTGTCGGCCAGGCAGGCAGTGACGCCGTCGTCGAAGACCATGCCGTCTTCCTTGCACATCAGGCCGTAGCGCGCCTTGCCCACGTCCAGCTTGGTCCAGGCGTTGGTGTAGACGCGGTTGAGGAACTCGCGCGCATCTGGTCCCTGAATGTCGATCTTGCCCAGCGTGGAGGCATCGAGGATGCCCACACTGTTGCGCACGGCCAGGCATTCACGGGCCACGGCGGCGTGCAGATCCTCGCCATTTTTCGGGAAGTACCAGGGGCGCTTCCACTGGCCGACGTCCTCGAACTCGGCGCCGCTCTTCACGTGCCAGGCCTGCATCGCGGTGTAGCGCTTGGCATCGAACAGCTCGCCGCAGTGGCGACCGGCCACGGCACCGAAGGTCACCGGGGTGTAGTTCGGGCGGAACATGGTGGTGCCCATCTGCACGATGCTGATGCCCATGGAGCACGCGGCGATGGCCAGGCCGTTGATGTTGCCCAGCTTGCCCTGGTCGGTGCCGAAGCCCAGTGCAGTGTAGCGTTTGACGTGCTCGACCGACTCGAAGCCTTCGCGCGTTGCCAGCTCGATGCCGGCGGCGGTGACGTCGTTCTGCAGGTCGACGAACTGCTTGGGCGCGCGCGCGGTGGACTTGTCATGCGGCACCTGGAACAGCGCCAGCATCGCCTCTTCCTGACGCACCTCGGCCTGCGGCAGGCTGCCGCTGAGGGCCTTGTAACCGGTATCGGCAGCCGCCTTGGCGCCCGCTTCGAAGCCGTTGGCAAGCACGTCACCGAGGGCGAACACCCCGTTCACCGCACCGGCGTCGATGCGCTGCTGAATGCCGTTGCCCGGCCCCGGCACGAAACCGAGGATGTCTTCACGCCACTCGGGACGACCGCCCAGGTGCGACGCCAGGTGCACCACCGGGCTGTAGCCGCCGGAGCTGACGATCAGGTCGCAGTCGAGCACTTCGCCGGGGCTGGTGACCTTGTGCGCCTTGGCGTCGATGGCGCAGATACGGGCACCGGTCACGCGCTTGCTGCCGCGTGCCTCGACCACTGCGCTGCCAGTGAGGATGCGCACACCACGCGCACGCGCTTCCTCGACCCAGCTGCCGCGCGGGTTGCTGCGTGCATCGGCGACAGCCACCACCTTGCGCCCGGCATCGAGCCAGTCGAGCACCACGCGGTAGGCGTAATCGTTGTTGGTCGACAACACCAGTTCCTGCCCAGGCGCCACACCATAACGGCGTACGTAGGTCGACACGGCGCCAGCCAGCATGTTGCCGGGCACATCGTTGTTGGCGTACACCAGCGGCCGCTCATGGGCACCACTGGCCAGCACCACGCGCTTGGCACGAACGCGGTGCATGCGCTGACGGGCCTGGCCCATGGGCGCCGTTTCACCGAGGTGATCGGTCAGGCGCTGGTGGATGGTGAGGAAGTTGTGGTCGTGATAGCCGTTGACCGTGGCCCGCGACAGCAGGGTCACTTCCGGCAGGCTCTGTAGCTCGGCTACGGCTTGCGCGACCCATTCGGCGGCGGGCTTGCCGTCGAGGGTCTCGCGGGTGTCGAGCAGGCTGCCGCCGAACTCTTCCTGTTCATCGGCGAGGATCACCCGCGCACCGCTACGGCCAGCCGCCAGCGCGGCAGCCAGACCGGCAGGGCCGGCGCCGACGATGAGCACGTCGCAGTGCTGGTTGAGCTGGTCGTAGATGTCCGGATCGACCTCGGTGGGCGAGCGGCCCAGACCGGCAGCCTTGCGAATGTACTTCTCGTAAGTCATCCACAGGTTCTGCGGATACATGAAGGTCTTGTAGTAGAACCCGGGCGGCATCATGCCGCCACCGACCTTGCCGAGAATGCCCATCAGGTCGGTATTGACGCTCGGCCAGCCGTTGGTGCTGCTGGCCACCAGACCGTTGTACAACGCCTGCTGGGTGGCGCGCACGTTGGGGATCTGCGCCGCCTCGGTGGAACCGATCTGCAGCACGGCATTGGGCTCTTCGCTACCGGCTGCGACGATGCCGCGCGGACGCGAATACTTGAAGCTGCGCCCGACGATGTCCACGCCATTGGCCAACAGCGCGGCGGCCAGGCTGTCGCCGGCGTAGCCCTGGTAGGTCTGGCCGTTGAAGGTGAAGCTCAGAGCCTGGCTGCGGTCGATGCGACCGCCCTTGGCAAGACGATTGACCTGGCTCATGCCGTTACTCCTTCTGCCACGGCTTGCTTGTCGGTGGCCCCGGCTGCGGTGACCGAAGGCTTCTCGCCGACCTTGTAGGTCTCGAGGATCTCGTAGGTCACGGTGTGGCGGGTGACGTTGAAATACTTGCGGCAACCGGCCGCGTGCACCCACAGCTCGTGGTGGATGCCGCGCGGGTTGTCGCGGAAGAACATGTACTCGCCCCACTCTGCATCCGTGCAGGCATCGGGATCGAGCGGGCGCGCGATATGCGCCTGGCCCTTGGCGTGGAATTCCTCTTCGGAGCGCAGTTCGCCACAGTAGGGGCAGAAGATGTGCAGCATGGTGGAGCCTCCGCTTGCTTTACTCCCCTCTCCCGCTTGCGGGAGAGGGGCTGGGGGAGAGGGCTGCTCTATGCACGCCATCCCCCGAGTCAGTTACTGGGAGCTGCAGTGCCGAACTCAGCACCCTCTCCCGCCCTTCGGGCACCCTCTCCCGCAAGCGGGAGAGGGTCATCAGCTTTGCGCTACGCGCGCTTTTAGTGAGCCACGGCAGCGGCGCCGTGCTCGTCGATCAGTGCGCCGGTGTGAAAACGGTCGATGGAGAACGGCTTGGCCAGTGGGTGCATTTCACCCTTGGCCAGGCTGGCGGCGAACACGTGACCCGAACCCGGCGTGGCCTTGAAGCCACCAGTACCCCAACCGCAGTTGAAGAACAGGTTGTCCACCGGGGTCTTGGAAATGATCGGGCAGGCGTCGGGGCTGGTATCGACGATGCCGCCCCACTGGCGATTCATGCGCACCCGCGAGAGCACCGGGAACATCTCGACGATGGCCTGCAGGGTGTGTTCGATGGTGCCGTAGGAGCCGCGCTGGCCGTAGCCGTTGTAACCGTCGATGCCGGCACCGATGACCAGGTCGCCCTTGTCCGACTGACTGATGTAGCCGTGCACGGCGTTGGACATGATCACGCTGTCGATGATTGGCTTGATCGGCTCGGATACCAGCGCCTGCAGCGGGTGCGATTCCAGCGGCAGGCGGAAGCCGGCGAGCCCCGCCATATGCCCGGAATTACCGGCAGTGACCACACCGACGCGCTTGGCACCAATGAAGCCCTTGTTGGTCTCGACACCGACCACCGCACCGTTCTGCTTGCGGAAACCGATCACCTCGGTGTTCTGGATCAGGTCGACGCCCAGGGCATCGGCGGCACGCGCGTAGCCCCAGGCCACGGCATCGTGACGGGCGACACCACCGCGACGCTGCACGGTGGAGCCCATCACCGGGTAACGGGTGTTCTTGCTGCAGTCGAGGTAGGGAATTTCCTCGGCCACCTGCTTGGCATCCAGCAACTCGCCATCCACGCCGTTGAGGCGGTTGGCGCTGACACGGCGCTCGGCGTCGCGCATGTCCTGCAGGGTGTGGCAGAGGTTGTAGACGCCACGCTGGGAGAACATGACGTTGTAGTTGATGTCCTGCGACAGACCTTCCCACAGCTTCATGGCGTGCTCGTAGAGCTGCGCGGACTCGTCCCACAGGTAGTTGGAACGCACGATGGTGGTGTTGCGCGCGGTGTTGCCGCCACCGAGCCAGCCCTTCTCGACCACGGCGACGTTCTTCACGCCGAATTCCTTGGCCAGGTAATAGGCCGTGGCCAGGCCGTGGCCGCCACCGCCGACGATGACCACGTCGTACACCGGCTTCGGCGTCGGGTTGCGCCACATGCGCTGCCAGTTCTCATGGTGGCTGAACGAGTGCTTGAACAGGCCGAAGCCGGAATAACGTTGCATGAAGATGCTCCTTGAATCTGTTCTCGAACGCCTGACCTGTAGGAGCCAGCGCAGAAGGCTTTAGCGATAAACCGGGTAATCCGCGCACAGCCCGGCCACCAGTTTGGCCACCTGCGCCTCGACGTCAGCATCGCCGAGGTGATCGAGGATGTCGCAGATCCAACCGGCCAGCGCCTCGCACTGGGCGACCTTGAAGCCACGGGTGGTGACCGCCGGCGTACCGATGCGGATGCCCGAGGTGACGAAGGGCGATTGCGGATCGTTGGGCACGGCGTTCTTGTTCACGGTGATGCCGGCACGGCCGAGGGCGGCGTCGGCCTCCTTGCCGGTCAGGCCCTGTTTGATCAGGCTGAGCAGGAACAGGTGGTTGTCGGTGCCGCCGGAGACCACCTCGTAGCCGCGCTCGATGAACACCCGCGCCATGGCCTGGGCGTTGTCGATGACCTGCTGCTGGTAGGCCTTGAACTCGGGCTCCATGGCTTCCTTGAAGCACACCGCCTTGGCCGCGATGACGTGCATCAGCGGCCCCCCCTGGGCGCCCGGGAACACCGCAGAGTTGAGTTTCTTCTCGATCTCTTCGTTCTTGCGCGCCAGGATCAGGCCGCCACGCGGACCGCGCAGGGTCTTGTGCGTGGTGGTGGTGACCACGTCGGCGAAGGGAATCGGGTTCGGGTACAGACCGGCGGCGACCAGACCGGCAACGTGGGCCATGTCGACGAACAGCAGCGCCCCGACCTTGTCGGCGATGGCGCGAAAACGCGGGAAATCCAGGGTCTTGGAGTAGGCGGAGAAGCCAGCGACGATGATCTTCGGCTTGTGCTCGACGGCCAGGCGCTCGACCTCGTCGTAATCGATCAACCCGGTGGCGGTATCCAGGCCGTATTGCACGGCGTTGTATAGCTTGCCCGAGGACGACACCTTGGCGCCGTGGGTCAGGTGGCCGCCGTGGGCCAGGCTCATGCCAAGGATGGTGTCGCCAGCGTTGAGCAACGCCAGGTAGACGGCGCTGTTGGCCGAGGAACCGGAGTGCGGCTGGACGTTGGCGTAGTCGGCGCCGAACAGCGCCTTGGCGCGGTCGATGGCGAGCTGCTCGACCTTGTCGACGTACTCGCAGCCACCGTAATAGCGCTTGCCCGGATAACCTTCGGCGTACTTGTTGGTCAGGCCGCTGCCCTGCGCTTCCATCACACGCTGGCTGCAGTAGTTTTCCGAGGCGATCAGCTCGATGTGCTCTTCCTGACGGCGTTCTTCCTGATCGATCGCCGCGAGCAACTCGTCGTCGTAACCCTGAATCTGATCCTGCTTGCTGAACATCTCGACTCTCCTGCGGCGCCTGTGGGCGGCGGTCGTGGACGGGCGGGCCGGCAAGGCCCTGTGCAGCGATGGTAGGGCCGCCCCTGCCCCCTCAAATGCCTGCCAACGCCGCGAGAGCATTCGTTTGCGACATGCCCTTGTCGCAATCAGGCGCGTCGGGATCAGTTCGTTGTTTTGCGCACAGATAACGGGGATCAAGCTGTGGATAAACCGTGCATAGCACGCGTAGCCTCAGCACCCGCAAGGGTTTCCGGGCAAAGGTCATTTCCTGATCGATATCAAGCAGTTAACAACGCAGAGCATGCACAGAAAGCGTGGACTAGCCTGTGGAAAAGCTGTCAGCAGATGCCTGCAGGCCCTGTACGCGCTGAGTTCTGGAGCGCTGTTCGCTATCCGTACGCCCAGGCAGATGGGCTGGCTTATCCACCAGCGACAGAGGCGAGAGAGGGGGAACGACTGGGGATATGCACAGAAGATGTGGATGAAACTGTGCATAGGCTGTTCGACCAGCGCTCGCGGCCAGCGCTGCCGCGGCCTGCCGGAAAGCGGATAAAAAACGAACAGGATCAAGGAGATAGATCAGGCTTGTGCACAAATACTGTGGGCGCCGCTGTGCACTGCCTGTGGACACTCAGCGCCAGGCCAGAGCCTGCGGGGCTCCGGCGCCAGCGCGCGCTATTTGCTCAACAAAGCATCATGGCTTGAGCTTGCCACTGCAGCTGCTGGACGCATTCACCAGGCGCTGCTGCATGGCAGGGTCGGGTGGAGATTGGCGGCTAATGGCCTGCAATTCAGCTTCGCTGAATTCCTGACTGACCTTGGTCGCAGCGCAGTCGCAATAAGCTCGCAGCTGTGGCTCCTCGTAGCCTGCCGGTGCGCCAGCGATGCACTGCTGAACGAACTCGGTCTTGGCGTTATCCGACCACTCGGCGGCGGAAACGGGCAGCGCCACGGCCAGCGGCAGGGCAAGGGCGAGCAGGTGACGATAAGTCATAGGAAACTCCTTCTCTTGATTGCGGAGGGCGGATCGACTGCCGCCCTCTGGTAGGTGTGAACCCTGCAGCAAGCCTCAAGTTCCATCTCCGAGCCGAACGGTGGGCCACGAACCGACTCAGCAGTACGCTTCAGCGCAACAACTCGTCGCCGCGACGGACGCCTGACAGACATCCTCAGGGTAAAGTGAGCGCTTTGTCGGCAGACCCGCCGGCAGGTTTTTTCAGAAGGAACGCGCCAATGCCCGACAATGCCCAGCAATTCGCCAGCGACAACTACTCCGGCATCTGTCCCGAAGCCTGGGCCGCCATGGCCGAGGCCAACCAGGGCCACCAGCGCGCCTATGGCGATGACGAATGGACCGCGCGCGCCGCCGACCACTTCCGCCGCCTGTTCGAGACCGACTGCGAAGTGTTCTTTGCCTTCAACGGCACCGCCGCCAACTCCCTGGCCCTGGCTTCGTTGTGCCAGAGCTATCACAGCGTGATCTGCTCGGAAACCGCTCACGTCGAGACCGACGAATGCGGCGCGCCGGAGTTCTTCTCCAACGGCTCCAAGCTGCTGCTGGCCAACACCGACAACGGCAAGCTGACGCCGCAAGCGATCCGCGAGATCGCCCTCAAGCGCCAGGACATCCACTACCCGAAGCCGCGCGTGGTCACCCTCACCCAGGCCACCGAAGTCGGCACCGTGTACCGCCCGGAAGAAGTCCGCGCCATCAGCCAGATCTGCAAGGAGCTGAATCTCAACCTGCACATGGACGGCGCGCGCTTCTCCAATGCCTGCGCCTTCCTTGGCTGCAGCCCGGCGGAGCTGACCTGGAAGGCTGGCGTCGATGTGTTGTGCTTCGGTGGCACCAAGAACGGCATGGCGGTGGGTGAAGCCATTGTCTTCTTCAACAAGGATCTGGCCGAAGACTTCGACTACCGCTGCAAGCAGGCCGGCCAGTTGGCCTCGAAGATGCGCTACCTGTCGGCCCCCTGGGTCGGCATCCTGCAGGACGATGCCTGGCTGAAATACGCCAACCATGCCAACCGCTGCGCGCAGTTGCTCGCCGAACTGGTGACAGATGTACCCGGCGTCAGCCTGATGTTCCCCGTGGAAGCCAACGGCGTGTTCCTGCAACTGTCGGAGCCGGCCATCGCCGCTCTCACCGCCCGCGGCTGGCGTTTCTACACCTTCATCGGCGCCGGTGGCGCGCGCTTCATGTGCAGCTGGGATACCGACGAAGCCCGCGTGCGCCAGCTGGCCGCCGATATCCGTGAAGTGATGAGCGCCTGAGCGACGCCATGACGGCCCCTGCGGGAGGGGCTTCAGCCGCGACCGTAGTAGCCCAGATGCAATCCGGGAAAATGGACCAATAGCCCCGGATTTCATCTGGACTACAGCCCCGCAGGGTGCGCTACGCGCAACAGCGCCCTGCGAGCCAACGTGACGATCAATAGTCGATCGCCACATCCCCTTTCGGCACGCTGCAACACGACAGGATGTAGCCCTCGGCCACATCCTCGTCGGTGATGCCGCCGTTGTGCTCCATCTCCACTTCGCCTGCCGTCTTCATCACCTTGCAGGTGCCGCAAATGCCCATGCCACAGGCCTTGGGAATGTGCAGGCCGAGCTTGGCGGCGGCGGCGTGAACGGTCTCGCCGGGAGCAACGCGGATGCTCTTGCCGGTGCTGACGAACTCCACCTGGTGCAGATCCGCAAGTGGCACATCCGGCGCGTCGGCGGCTTCGGCCGCCAACTCCTTGACCTCGGCGCGAATCTCCGGCGGTGTCGGGCCGAAGGCTTCTTCGTGATAACGGCTCATATCGTAGCCGTTGCCTTGCAGCAGGTGCTTGATGGCACTCATGTAGGGCGTCGGACCGCAGCAGAAGATCTCGCGCTCGAGGTAATCCGGGGCGATCAGTTCCAGCATCGGCTTGTTCAGATAACCGCGATAACCGGCCCAGGATTCGCCCAGGCCGTGCTTCTCGCAGATAACGTGCAGGCTGAAGTTGTTGATGCGCGCCGCCATGTGCTCCAGCTCGCGCTGATAGATGATGTCCTTCGGCGAACGGGCGCTGTGCACGAAGACCATGTCGACATTGGCGTTGGTGTCGTAGAACCAGCGCGCCATCGACATCACCGGGGTGATGCCGACACCGCCGGAAAGAAACAGCACCCTTTCGGTGGGAAAATCGATAGCGTTGAACAGGCCCACCGGCCCATGCACCGGCACTTCGTCGCCTTCCTTGAGGTTGTCGTGCAGCCAATTCGACACCTTGCCGCCCGGCACCCGCTTGATGGTGATGGAGAAACTGTAAGGCACCGAAGGCGAGCTGGAGATGGTGTAGGAACGCATGATCGGCTGGCCGTCGATCTCCAGTTCGAGGGTGACGAACTGCCCCGGCTTGAAGAAGAACAGCACTGGCTGATCAGCCATGAAACAGAAGGTGCGTACGTCCCAGGTTTCCTGGATCACCTTGACGCAACGCACCAGATGGCGGCCGTTGGTCCAGGTCTGCGTCGTAACTGGATTGAGGAAGGCGTTGGTGCTCATGAACGGCTCTCCACGCGACCGGATATCGGCCCATATGCGGCGGATTGTGCGAAAGGCCGCCGGCCGTCATTTATCTGCCAGCGACATCCGCATGCTTATCGCGACCTGGCCGATAGCACGGGGCCTGGCGCGTCGGAAACAAATCCGGCCATGTCGCCCATGGATAAGGTTTTACCTGTTGCCGGCTCCACACTCCGCCTCACCAGCATGCACGCCCATCGCAGGCAGCAGCGATTGATCGAGACCTTGCGGCACACACCGTATCAGCCACTATTTCCGGCAGGCGCAAAGCGCCCGCCAATGAGGAGCCACCATGGACTGCACCCAAAACCTGAGCCTGGGCGACCCGCTGGAGCCCGTCCGCAAGGCCACCGCACAGATGCTGAACGAGCGCGACCACAGTTTCTCCCTGCCGCAGCCGTTCTACAGCGACGAACGCCTGTTCCAGGTCGACATGCAGGAGATCTTCCACAAGGAATGGCTAATCGCCGGTATGACCTGCGAAATCCCGGCCAAGGGCAACTTCCTGACCCTGCAGATCGGCGACAACCCGATCCTGGTCATCCGCGGCGCTGAAGGACAGATCCATGCCTTCCACAACGTCTGCCGTCACCGTGGCTCGCGTCTGTGCGTATCGGACAAGGGCAAGGTCGCCAAGCTCGTGTGCCCATACCACCAGTGGACCTACGAGCTGGATGGCCGCCTGCTGTTCGCCGGCACCGAAATGGGCGCTGACTTCGACCTCAAGGACTACAGCCTGAAACCGGTGCAGTGCAAGACCGCTGGCGGCTACATCTTCATCTCCCTGGCGGAAAACCCGCCAGCCATCGACGAGTTCCTCGCCACCCTGGCGCATTACATGGAACCCTACGACATGGAGAACGCCAAGGTGGCCGTGCAGACCACCCTGATGGAAAAGGCCAACTGGAAGCTGGTACTAGAGAACAACCGCGAGTGCTACCACTGCAATGGCTCGCACCCGGAACTGCTCAACACCCTGCTGGAATGGGATGACGTCACCGACCCACGCGCCAGCCAGGCGTTCAAGGATCAGGTGGCCGAATGCACCACCCGCTGGGACAAGGACAAGATCCCCTACGCCCACGCCAGCTTCGGTCTGCGCAACCGCATCGTGCGCATGCCCCTGCTCAAGGGCACCGTATCCATGACCATGGATGGCAAACAGGGCTGCAAGAAACTGATGGGCCGCATCACCGACCCGGATCTGGGCTCCATGCGCATCCTGCACCTGCCGCATTCGTGGAACCACTGCATGGGCGACCACATGATCGTCTTCACCGTGTGGCCGATCAGCGCGCAGGAAACCATGGTCACCACCAAATGGCTGGTGCATAAAGACGCGGTCGAAGGCGTCGACTACGACGTCGCCCGCTTGCGCCAGGTGTGGGACGCCACCAACGACCAGGACCGCCGCCTGGCCGAAGAAAACCAGCGCGGCATCAACTCCACCGCCTACCAGCCCGGCCCGTACTCCAAGACCTACGAGTTCGGTGTGATCAACTTCCTCGACTGGTACAGCGAGCGCATGCTCAACAACCTGGGCGACACCCCGGCGCAATCGCTGCGCCAGGTGGCGGGCGAGTGATGACGCTCAGCCTGCTGGTGGTGATCGGGCTGGCAGCCTATGGGCTGCTGGCCTGCAGGCCGCGATACGACTGAGCCTGCCCCCTGCCGGATGCAGGGGGTTTTCTGCGATCCAGACCTGATCTTCGAGTTCGTTGCCAGCTCTCAGCTGAATTGATCTCTAGGCTGAAGATGCCGCCTTCGCAGCTGAGATACGTGCTCGCTCACGACGTCTTTTGTTAGCCAGACTCAATCGACGCAACAGATGCCGTACCCGCCAACGTAACGGCTTATCGATGGCCGCGAGTAGTAGCGGGACTTCCTCAGCAAAGTCGATGTCGTCCGTTTCATCATGAACGTCAACGAAGATGCGACGCTCAATGGCCTTGTTGTCATCCAGCGGCAACCCAGCCATCAATCTGTAAAACGCCCAAAAACTCTGATTCCCCGTGCGTTGATAGAACGCGATAACGTCGGCCAAAGCCAAACGCGCACGCTCTCGATCATCGGCAGCAATACGCACAGCGAATAGCTCACCGTAGTCTTTGAAGGTGTAGGCACTTCGGCCATCACGCCCGTAGAAGTGCGTGTTCTCACACGCAAGAATCTTGGCTATAGCAGCCTCGGAGTAGTAAACATCGCTGTAAAGCACCAGCAAGCCTCCCCCCCCGGCAAGCGCGTCCGCCGATAATAGACTGTGCGCTTTGGTGTCTCGCTGCAGCGGGCACCAGCTCAGAACCGGATATCGTGCCAGCGTTTCGCTTGCTGTCAGCAGCCAAGGCTGGCTCACGCCTCGCTCCTCGAGCAGGCGCAGCGTACGCCCCAGAAGGGTCTCACCCCGTACTGAAATCAACTGTTTGGGAGCTGACTGTGAAGTCCAGCGCTCCTGCTTGATACCGCTCTCAGCGGCTAGAATCAAAACTGTCAGGCCATTCATTGGCATACACCTCCCTACCAACACTTCGCGAGGCATTACGCCTAAAAACACAGGGTACTCGCGTCGAATGATATCAACTCGCGACTTAACAGACGCCCCAAAACCATCCTCGTAACAAAAAGCCCCGCCAGATCGCTCTGGCGGGGCTTTTCATTTACAGCTCAAGACCAGTCGCTGAGCGTCAGGCCTTGTTGGCTTTCTTGGCAGCGCGGGTGCGCTCGCCTTCGTCGAGGATCTTCTTGCGCAGACGAATCGACTTCGGCGTCACTTCGCACAGCTCGTCATCCTGGATGAACTCCAGCGCCTGCTCCAGGGTGAAGCGAACCGGCGGCACCAGGGCGATGGTTTCGTCTTTGCCCGAAGCACGCATGTTGTCGAGCTTCTTGCCCTTGGTGGGGTTGACGCCGAGGTCGTTGTCGCGGCTGTTCAGGCCGACGATCTGACCGTTGTAGATTTCCTGGCCGTGCTCGACGAACAGCTTGCCGCGCGCCTGCAGGGTTTCCAGGGAGTAGGTCAGCGCCTTGCCGGTATCGATCGAAACCAGTACGCCGTTCTGACGGCCGGACATGGTACCGGCCTTCACGGTGTCGTAACGATCGAAGATCGAGGTCAGGATGCCCGCGCCGTTGGTCAGGGTCAGGAACTGGTTGCGGAAGCCGATCAGGCCACGCGCCGGGATGTTGTACTCCAGACGCACGCGACCTTTGCCGTCCGGCGACATGTTGGTCAGGTCGCCCTTACGCAGGCCCATTTCTTCCATGACCTTGCCCTGGGATTCTTCAGGGATGTCGATGGTGACGTTCTCGAACGGCTCCTGCTTGACGCCATTGACTTCGCGGATGATCACTTCCGGACGGCCAACGCCCATTTCGAAGCCTTCGCGACGCATGGTTTCGATCAGTACCGAGAGGTGCAGCTCGCCACGGCCGGAGACCTTGAACTTGTCGGCGCTGTCGCCTTCTTCAACGCGCAGGGCCACGTTGTACAGCAGCTCCTTGTCCAGACGCTCCTTGATGTTGCGGCTGGTGACGAATTTGCCTTCCTTGCCGCAGAACGGCGAGTCGTTGACCTGGAAGGTCATCGACACGGTCGGCTCGTCGACGGTCAGCGGCTTCATCGCTTCGACGTGGTTGATGTCGCAGAGGGTGTCGGAGATGAACAGCTGATCCATACCGCTGACGCAGACGATGTCACCGGCGGTGGCTTCTTCGACGTCCACACGGTGCAGGCCGTGGTGGCCCATCAGCTTGAGGATACGGCCGTTACGCTTCTTGCCGTCGACGTCGATGGCAGTCACCGGGGTGTTCGGCTTGACCTTGCCACGAGCAATACGGCCAACGCCGATGATGCCGAGGAAGCTGTTGTAGTCCAGCGCGGAGATCTGCATCTGGAACGGACCGTCGAGGTCGACGTTCGGTGCCGGCACGTGATCGACGATGGCCTGGTACAGCGGGGTCAGATCTTCGGCCATGGCGGTGTGGTCGAGACCGGCAATGCCGTTCAGGGCGCTGGCGTAGACGACCTGGAAGTCGAGCTGCTCATCGGTGGCACCGAGGTTGTCGAACAGGTCGAAGATCTGGTCCATGACCCAATCTGGACGCGCGCCCGGACGGTCGATCTTGTTGATCACGACGATCGGGCGCAGGCCGGCTTCAAAGGCCTTCTTGGTCACGAAGCGGGTTTGCGGCATCGGGCCGTCCTGGGCGTCGACCACCAGCAGTACGGAGTCGACCATCGACATCACGCGCTCAACTTCACCACCGAAGTCGGCGTGGCCGGGGGTGTCGACGATGTTGATGCGGTAGTCGTTCCACTTGATGGCGGTGTTCTTGGCCAGAATGGTAATGCCGCGCTCTTTTTCCTGGTCGTTGCTGTCCATCACGCGCTCGTCGTTGAGCTCGTTGCGCTCCAGGGTGCCGGACTGACGCAGCAGGGCGTCGACGAGGGTGGTTTTGCCATGGTCGACGTGGGCGATGATGGCGATGTTGCGCAGATTTTCGATCACTGTGTGTATCTCGATCAGAGGATTCGGTGTGTCGCCCAGCCTGGACGACGAATATGAAGAAAACTGTTTCAGCGAGCTGAATGGGGTGTCGCCGCAGGCGAACGGTCGGGAGGGCGATGGCGGATACTTCCGCCATTAAGCCCCGGCGTTCTATGCCGGACGATAAACGCGCACATTGGCATGTCCCTCGCTCAGCAGATGGTGGGCGTGCAGGCGGCTCATCACGCCCTTGTCGCAATACAGCAGGTACTGGCGATTCTCATCCAGTTCCTTGAATTTGTTGTTCAACGCGTAGAACGGCAGCGCCTGCACTTCGATGCCCGGAACGTTCAGCGGCTCGTCTTCGGCGGCATCAGGGTGGCGGATGTCGATGACGATCTGCCCGGCCAGCGCTTCACGTACTTCCTCGACCTGCACGTCCTTGCCCAATTCGTCGATAACGCGGTCGATCGGCAACTGGGTGGCGCGCTCCAGCGCGCGCTCGAGGATGGCCATGTCGAACTGGGCTTCCTCGTGCTCGATGCGATAGCCACGGGCCTTGGTGGTCGGGTTGACCGAGATCACGCCGCAATACTCGGGCATGTTCTTGGCGAACTCGGCGGTGCCGATACGCGTGGCGGTGTCGATGATGTCCTGCTTGTGGCTGGCGATCAGCGGGCGCATCACCAACATGTCGGTGGCCGAATCGATCACCGCAAGGTTGGTCAGGGTCTGACTGGAAACCTGGCTGATCGCCTCGCCGGTAACCAGCGCTTCGATCTGCAGGTTCTCGGCAATCCGAGTGGCGGCGCGCAGCATCATGCGTTTGAGGATAACGCCCATCTGGCTGTTGTCGACCTTGCCGAGAATTTCGCCGACCACTTCCTCGAACGGCACGCTGACGAACAGCACACGCTGCGAGCGGCCGAACTTCTGCCAGATATAGTGCGCCACTTCCATCACACCCAGTTCGTGGGCGCGGCCACCGAGGTTGAAGAAGCAGAAGTGGCTGACCAGGCCGCGACGCATCATCTGGTAGGCCGCCACGGTGGAGTCGAAACCACCACTCATCAGCACCAGGGTCTGCTCCAGCGAGCCCAGCGGGTAACCGCCGAGGCCCTCGTGACGGTTGTGCACCACGAAAAGGCGCTGGTCGCGAATCTCCATGCGCACTTCGACTTCCGGCTTCTTCAGGTCGATGCCAGCCGCATCGCATTCGCGGCGCAGGCGCGAACCGACGTGACGCTCGACATCGATGGAAGAAAATTCATGCTTGCCGCCGCGCTTGCAACGCACTGCGAAGATCTTGCCCGGCAGCTGCTCGGCGTAATGACGCTTGCAGTGCTCGGTGATGTCGTCGAGGTCACCCAGCGGGTATTCATTGACCTCAAGGAACAGACCGATGCCCGGCATGTTGCGCAGGCGCTCGGTCATCTCGCTCAGCAGGCGCGGATCGTCCAGGTCGGTTTCGACCTCGAGGTTGTCCCAGACACCGGTCACCCGCAGTTCGGGGTCAAGATCACGCAGCACGGAGCGAATGTTCTTCCCCAACTGGCGGATGAACTGCTTGCGCACCGGGCGGCTCTTGATGGTGATTTCCGGGAAAACTTTGACGATGAGCTTCATGAATAGAGCGCACGCTCGAGGCGACGAAAAAACAGGGGCGCGGATTATAGCGGAAATTGTTCAAGCTTTGACCAAAAATACTGCACCCCTTACATGGCGCACCAAAATGGATCTTTCTTGAAAATAACAGCCCTTAAATGGTGCAAATATTCTTGACGAATTAGCGCGCAGACGGCGCAGCACCTGAGTTTCGCGGCTTCTGCCCAATAAAGGGCACTGGCATGCAATTTGCTCCCTTGTGAGGCAGGTCGCCCTGACGGACTATCCCGCCGGGCTTCACCGCATCTTCAAGGCTTATCGATAAGAGCCTTTTCCACCTGGAGGACAACATGTCTAAGGCTGTTCAACTGATCAAAGAACACGACGTGAAGTGGGTAGACCTGCGCTTCACCGACACCAAGGGCAAGCAGCACCACGTGACCATGCCGGCCCGTGACGCCCTGGACGAAGATTTCTTCGAGCACGGCAAGATGTTCGACGGCTCGTCCATCCATGGCTGGAAAGGCATCGAAGCCTCCGACATGATCCTGATGCCGGTAGACGATACCGCCGTTCTGGACCCGTTCACCGAAGAGCCGACCCTGATCCTGGTCTGCGACATCATCGAGCCGAGCACCATGCAAGGCTACGACCGCGACCCGCGCTCCATCGCCAAGCGCGCTGAAGAGTTCCTCAAAGGCACCGGCATCGGTGACACCGTATTCGTCGGCCCGGAGCCGGAGTTCTTCATCTTCGACGAAGTGAAGTTCAAGTCCGACATCTCCGGCTCGATGTTCAAAATCTACTCCGAGCAAGGCTCCTGGATGACCGACGGCGACGTCGAAGGTGGCAACAAGGGCCACCGTCCGGCCGTCAAAGGCGGTTACTTCCCGGTTCCGCCGTGCGACCACGACCACGAAATCCGTACCGCCATGTGCAACGCCATGGAAGAAATGGGCCTGGTCGTCGAAGTTCACCACCACGAAGTGGCCACTGCCGGTCAGAACGAAATCGGCGTGAAGTTCAACACCCTGGTGGCCAAGGCTGACGAAGTTCAGACCCTGAAGTATTGCGTGCACAACGTAGCCGACGCCTACGGCAAGACCGCTACCTTCATGCCGAAGCCGCTGTACGGCGACAACGGTTCGGGCATGCACGTACACATGTCGATCTCCAAAGACGGCAAGAACACCTTCGCTGGCGAAGGCTATGCCGGTCTGTCCGAGACCGCTCTGTACTTCATCGGCGGCATCATCAAGCACGGTAAGGCCCTGAACGGCTTCACCAACCCGTCGACCAACTCCTACAAGCGTCTGGTTCCGGGCTTCGAAGCGCCGGTAATGCTGGCCTACTCGGCTCGCAACCGCTCCGCTTCGATCCGTATCCCGTACGTTGCCAGCCCGAAAGCCCGCCGCATCGAAGCGCGTTTCCCGGACCCGGCTGCCAACCCGTACCTGGCCTTCGCTGCTCTGCTGATGGCCGGTATCGACGGCATCCAGAACAAGATCCACCCGGGCGATGCGGCCGACAAGAACCTGTACGACCTGCCGCCGGAAGAAGGCAAGCTGATCCCGCAGGTGTGCGGCAGCCTGAAAGAAGCCCTGGAAGAGCTGGACAAGGGCCGCGCGTTCCTGACCAAGGGCGGCGTGTTCTCCGACGATTTCATCGATGCCTACATCGAGCTGAAGTCCGAAGAAGAAATCAAGGTACGCACCTTCGTACACCCGCTGGAATACGACCTGTACTACAGCGTCTAAACCAGTTTCGCGCCGCCCTCGTGCGGCGCGCTCGAAAGCCCCGCCCGGCCCTGCCTGGCGGGGCTTTTTTCATTCCGCCAGCGCCCCCACTCGCAGAATGCGCCAAGCGCACCAGCCTGCGGTATCAGCGAAGGCTAACCGCGCGCACAGCGCCCCCTCGCAATCGGCACCCATGGTGCCGAACCGATTTGTAGCCAAACATCACAGCCATGGCGCCCTGCGCTTGCCAGGAACCGCCAGCAGTGCAAGGCTTAGCGCATAATCCGCGGAAGGATCGCCCCATGCGCCCGTTACTCGCCTGCCTGCTGCTTGCCCTGGCCCTGCCGGTCAGTGCGCAGATCTATAAGTACATCGACGCCAACGGCAACACGGTCTTCACCAACCAGCCACCGGATGGCACGCCAGCCGAGAGCGTCAACCTGCCGCCAACCAATACGGTAGACATGCAGACGCCCAGCATTCCTGCGGAAACCAGCGACAACTCCTCTGCACAGAGCGCCGCGCCCTATTCCTTGCTGAGCCTGACCGGTATTCCGGATGATGAAGCCATGCGCGCCAACAACGGCACCTTCGTCGTCGGGGTCAGCATCCAGCCACGCCTGCAACCGGGCCATCGTCTGCGCCTGATTCTTGATGGCGAGCCATACGGCCAGGCCAGCAACGTGCCGAGCCTGCAGCTGACCAATGTCGACCGAGGTGAGCACAGCCTCGCTGTGGCGGTCGTCGCGGGCGAACGCATCATCCAGCAGAGCGCAACCGAAACCTTTACCGTGCAGCGCGTCAGCGTCAACAGCCCTGCCCGTCAGCCCGCCTCACCGCCACCACCACCGCCACGCCCGACTCCGAAACCTGCGAACTGATCACGATGCGTACACTGCTACTCTGCCTGTTGTTCATCACCCAAGTTGCTTCGGCTCAGGTCTATACCTACATCGACGCTGAAGGTAACCGTGTATTCACTGACAAGCCGCGCAGCAGCAGTGCCGAACGGGTAATGCTGGCGCCGTCCAACAGCATGGAACGAAGCCAGCCCAAACCCACGGAGCGCCTGGCCCCGGCACCCGCAGCAAGCAAACCGACCGTGCACTATCAGGTGCTGCGCATTCTCGTGCCGGAGCCAGACGCCTCGATCCACAACGGTTCCGGCAACATGATCGTCACCCTCAACAGCGAGCCGGGCCTGCTGCCCGGACACAGCTACCGGCTGCTGCTCGATGGCGAGCCCCAAGGCGAGATCAGCCGCAGCCCGGTATTCTCCCTGCAGCACATCGACCGCGGCACACACCAACTGGTGGCCGAGATCATCGATTCCGCCGGGCTCATCGTCGAGCGCACGCCGGCGCAACCCTTCCACATGCACCGCATGACCCTGGCACAGAAGCGCAAGATCAATCCGTGCAAGAAGGATGAGTACGGCGTTCGCCCTGAATGCCCACTGAAAGACAAGCCCAAGGAAGAGGCCAGCATCCTTCCATTCTTCTGAATTCGATTGCACCTTAATGGTGCAATCGGACGCACCACCTCCTAAGCTCTCCCTGTTTTGGGTCGCTTTTCCCCGCCCTGCTTCGCCGCAGCACCACCAAACCCCGGGCAGATCGCACAAAAAATTGCCGGGAGCCATTTTTGACGTCGCTTGCGACGGCCCAAAGAGGGGCCGCCAGGGATGGCAGGCCACAAAAAATGCGTCTTTTCGGGGCCTTGGTTTGCTTCTTGCATTTTCCTGCCCATCGCCGGAACGCACTGCCTATGACCATCAACGACGCGCTGCACCGACTGCTACTCGACAACCTGACCACCGCCACTCTTCTGCTCAACAGCCAGCTGTGCCTTGAGTACATGAACCCAGCGGCGGAAATGCTCCTGGCCGTCAGCGGCCAGCGCAGCCATGGTCAGTTCATCAGTGACCTGTTCACCGAATCGCCCGAGGCGCTGTCATCCTTGCGCCAGGCGGTGGAGCAGGCACATCCGTTCAACAAGCGTGAAGCCGTGCTGACCTCGGTCACCGGCCAGACGCTGACCGTGGACTACGCGGTGACGCCACTGTTCAGCAAGGGCGAGACCCTGCTGCTGCTGGAGGTCCACCCACGCGACCGCCTGCTGCGCATCACCAAGGAAGAAGCGCAGCTGTCCAAGCAGGAGACCACCAAACTGCTGGTACGCGGCCTGGCCCACGAGATCAAGAATCCGCTCGGTGGCATTCGCGGCGCGGCACAACTGCTGTCACGCGAGCTGCCCAACGAAGAGCTCAAGGACTACACCAACGTCATCATCGAAGAGGCCGACCGTCTGCGCAATCTGGTCGACCGCATGCTCGGTTCGAACAAGTTGCCGTCGCTGGCGATGACCAACGTGCACGAAGTGCTGGAGCGCGTCGCCAACCTGATCGAAGCGGAAAGCCAGGGCAGCATCACTTTGGTGCGCGACTACGACCCGAGCATCCCGGACCTGCTGATCGACCGCGAACAGATGATCCAGGCCGTGCTCAATATCGTGCGCAACGCCATGCAGGCCATCGCCGGGCAGAAGCACGACATGGGCCTCGGGCGCATCAGCCTGCGTACCCGCACCCTGCGCCAATTCACCATCGGCCACACGCGCCACCGCCTGGTGGTCAAGGTCGAGATCATCGACAACGGCCCGGGCATCCCACCTGAGCTGCAGGAAACCATCTTCTATCCCATGGTCAGCGGGCGTGCCGACGGCACCGGCCTGGGCCTGGCGATTACCCAGAACATCATCAGTCAGCACCAGGGCCTGATCGAGTGCGAGAGCTATCCCGGCCACACCGTATTCTCGATCTTCCTACCGCTGGAACAAGGAGCGCCCACGCCATGAGCCGCAGTGAAACCGTCTGGATTGTCGACGACGATCGTTCCATCCGCTGGGTACTGGAAAAGGCCCTGCAACAGGAAGGCATGACCACCCAGAGTTTCGACAGTGCCGACGGTGTACTCGCCCGCCTGACCCGCCAACAGCCGGACGTGATCATCTCCGATATCCGCATGCCCGGCGCCAGCGGCCTCGATCTGCTGGCCCGCATTCGCGAGCTGTACCCGCGCCTGCCGGTGATCATCATGACTGCGCATTCGGACCTGGACAGCGCGGTGGCCAGCTACCAGGGCGGCGCCTTCGAATACCTGCCCAAGCCGTTCGACGTCGACGAGGCCGTGTCGCTGGTCAAACGTGCCTTCCAGCACGCCCAGGAGCAACAGAGCCTGGCCGCGCCCGCCGCGCAGGCACGCACCCCGGAAATCATCGGCGAAGCGCCGGCGATGCAGGAGGTGTTCCGCGCCATTGGACGCCTCAGCCACTCCAATATCACCGTGCTGATCAACGGCGAGTCCGGTACCGGCAAGGAGCTGGTGGCGCATGCCCTGCACCGCCACAGCCCGCGCGCGGCCGCGCCCTTCATCGCCCTGAACATGGCGGCGATCCCCAAGGACCTGATGGAATCCGAGCTGTTCGGCCACGAGAAAGGCGCCTTTACCGGCGCGGCCAACCAGCGTCGCGGCCGCTTCGAACAGGCCGATGGCGGCACCCTGTTCCTCGACGAGATCGGCGACATGCCGGCCGACACCCAGACGCGCCTGCTGCGCGTACTGGCCGATGGCGAGTTCTACCGCGTCGGCGGCCACACCCCGGTGAAGGTGGACGTGCGCATCATCGCCGCCACCCACCAGAACCTGGAAACCCTGGTGCAGGCCGGCAAGTTCCGTGAGGACCTGTTCCATCGCCTCAACGTGATCCGTATCCATATCCCGCGTTTGGCCGACCGCCGCGAGGACATTCCGACCCTGGCTCATCACTTCCTCGCCCGCGCCGCGCAGGAACTGTCGGTTGAACCCAAGCTGCTCAAGAGCGAGACCGAGGATTACCTCAAGCACCTGCCCTGGCCGGGCAACGTGCGCCAACTGGAAAACACCTGCCGCTGGATCACCGTCATGGCGTCGGGCCGCGAAGTGCATGTCGACGACCTGCCACCGGAGCTACTGACCCAACCGCAGGACGCCGCGCCGGTGACCAACTGGGAGCAGGCGCTACGCCTGTGGGCCGACCAGGCCCTGGCGCGCGGCCAATCCAACCTGCTGGATACCGCCGTGCCGGCCTTCGAACGCATCATGATCGAGACCGCGCTCAAGCACACTGCCGGCCGCCGCCGCGACGCCGCTCTGCTGCTGGGCTGGGGTCGCAACACCCTGACCCGCAAGATCAAGGAACTGGGAATGAAGGTCGACGGTGGGGATGACGACGACAGCGACGACTGACTCCGCCAGCGTTATGAAAAAGGGCATCCCGCGGGATGCCCTTTTCATCTCTCCCGGATTGCATCCGGGCTACGACGCGAAGACCCTCGGGTGCACCGTGCGCACCAGCGGATCAATCGCGCTGCGCGTTCTTGATCGAGATCTGCGTATTGAGCGTCCAGAAGTCGTAGAGCACGCCGATCAGGAACAGGCCGCCGGTGAACAGGTAGATGATCCCGGTGATCCACTTGCCCTGATACATGCGGTGCACACCGAACACACCGAGGAAGGTCAGCAGGATCCACGCGACGTTGTAGTCGGTGTCGCCAGCGGTAAAACGCAAATCCGCCTCACGATCCATCGCCGGGATCAGGAACAGGTCGATGATCCAGCCGATGAACAGCAGGCCGAGGGTGAAAAACCAGATGGTGCCGGTGACCGGCTTGCCATAGTAGAAACGGTGCGAACCGAGAAAGCCGAAGATCCACAGCAGATAGCCGATCAGCTTGCTGTGCGTATCCTGTCGTTGCATGGCGAACTCCTTGTGCGAGATGCAGCTATGACGCTGCGCGCCGAGTGAAGGTTTCATCTGCAATGAGGCAGCGCAACACAACGAATGGCTTGATAGCTGTACGACACCCATATACTGTATAAAAAAACAGTATAGATATCGCCTGCCATGCAACTGATCGAAAAGCTCACCATCCTCGCCGACGCCGCCAAGTACGATGCCTCCTGCGCCAGCAGCGGCGCACCCAAGCGCAGCTCCAAGGGCAAGGACGGCATCGGCTCGACCAACGGCATGGGCATCTGCCACAGCTACACGCCGGACGGACGCTGCGTGGCGTTGCTGAAGATCCTGCTGACCAACTTCTGCCTGTACGACTGCCAGTACTGCATCAACCGGCGTTCCAGCGACGTGCCGCGTGCGCGCTTCACGCCCGAGGAAGTGGTCACCCTGACCCTGGACTTCTACAAGCGCAACTGCATCAGCGGCCTGTTCCTCAGCTCCGGCATCATCCGCTCGGCCGACTACACCATGGAACAGTTGATCCGCGTCGCCAAGCTGCTGCGCCAGGAGCACCAGTTCCGTGGTTACATTCACCTCAAGACCATTCCCGATGCCGCACCGGAGCTGATCGCCGAAGCCGGTCTGTACGCCGACCGCCTCAGCGTCAACATCGAACTGCCCACCGAAACCAGCCTGGTGCGCCTGGCACCGGAAAAGAACGTCGGCAGCATCCACCAGGCCATGCACAACATTCATCAGGGCGAGCGTGAGGCCCAGGAAGAACGCCGCGCGCCGCGCTTCGCCCCGGCTGGGCAAAGCACGCAGATGATCGTCGGCGCCGATGCCACCGACGACAGCGCCATCCTGCACAACGCCCAGAGCCTGTATCAGGACTATCGCCTGCGCCGCGTCTACTACTCGGCCTTCAGCCCGATTCCGCAGAGCCCGAAAACCGTGCCCTTCGAGGCGCCGCCCTTGCTGCGCGAGCATCGCCTGTACCAGGCGGATTTTCTCATGCGCGGCTATGGCTTCAGCGCCACGGAGCTGCTGGCTGGCCCCGGCAACCTGGCACTGGACATCGACCCCAAGCTGGCCTGGGCGCTGGCCAACCGCGAGCAGTTTCCGGTGGACCTGAACCGTGCAGACGAGTCGCTGATCGCCCGCGTGCCCGGCATCGGCATGCTCAGTGCACGGCGCCTGGGCGCACTACGGCGTGAGCGACGCATCCGCTTCGAGGATCTGACCCGTCTGCGCTGCGTGCTGGAAAAGGCCAAGCCCTTCATCGTCACCCAGGACTACCGGCCGCCGAGGGCCGAACACGAGTCCGTGGTGCTGCGCCAGCAGTTGCGCGATACCCCGGCGCAGATGGCGTTGTGGTGATGCACAGCCTGCGCTTCGACGGTACCTTCGCCACCTGGCGCCAGGCCGCGCGCCGTGCCCTGCTGCAGGGTCTGGCGCCGCATCAGTTGCAGTGGCTGGATGAAGAGGCGGCGCCTGGCCTGTTCGATCAGCCCGCCGAACGCGCGCCGGAGCCCAACGGTCGTCTGCGCGTATCGCCCGAACTGCTGGAGCTGCTGGAGAGCGCCGCACAATACCGCGGCGACGAGCGCTGGAGCCTGCTCTACCGCGTACTCTGGCGCTTCGTGCAGGGCGAGCGCAGCGCCGTGCTGGCCGGCGACCCCGACGGCAGCGAACTGCATCGCCGGCTCAAGGCGGTGCGCCGCGAGGCCCATCACCTGCATGCTTTCGTACGTTTTCAGCCGTGCACGGTTGCTGGCGCGCCAGACTTCGTCGCCTGGTTCGAACCGGCACATGACATTCTCGCCTCGGCCAGCAACCACTTCGCCGAGCGCCTGGGCAAGCACAGCTGGCTGATCGCAACGTCGCGCGATGGCGTTTACTGGGATGGCCAGCGCCTGCAGCATGAGCACCGCTGCCCGGCGCAATGGCAGGCCTGGGCGCAACAATCCGAGGATGACGGCCAGGCCCTGTGGCGCGCCTATTACGGCAGCACCTTCAACCCGGCGCGACTCAATCGCACGGTGATGCAGCAGCATCTGCCAACGCGATTCTGGAAGCACCTGCCGGAAGGCCCGCTGATTCCGCAACTGATGAGCGAAGCACGCGCCGGCGCACAGCGCGACGGCCAGGCACTGGTGCTGGCAGGCAGAAAGGGCAAACGCATCGCCCAGATAAACGAAGGGGACGCATCGCGTCCCCCGTCTGGCTGCGTCAGCGGAAGCGACGCCCCGGATCTTCCTCGCTGACCTCCAGCGCCAGACCCTGGGCCATGCTGGTCAGGTGATCGCCGTCGGTTTCCGAACCGAGCTTGATCATCAGTCGCAGGTCGTTGGCCGAGTCGGCGTAGAGCAGCGCATCTTCGTAGGTGATCTCGCCCTGGGTGTAGAGGTTGTACAGCGCCTGGTCGAAGGTCTGCATGCCCTGCTCGGTGGAGCGCTTCATCAAACCCTTGAGTTCGTGCACTTCGCCCTTGCGGATCAGATCGGCGGCCAACGGGGTGTTGATCAGCACCTCGATCACCGCACGGCGACCCTTGCCATCAGGGGTCGGCACCAGCTGCTGGGCGACGATGGCCTTGAGGTTGAGCGACAGATCCATCCACACCTGATTCTGCCGGTCGGCCGGGAAGAAGTTGATGATGCGGTCCAGCGCCTGGTTGGCGTTGTTGGCGTGCAGGGTGGCCAGGCACAGGTGACCGGTTTCGGCGAAGGCCACGGCGTGATCCATGGTCTCGCGGGTCCGTACCTCACCGATCAGGATCACGTCCGGCGCCTGACGCAGGGTGTTCTTCAGCGCCACTTCGAACGACTCGGTGTCGATGCCCACCTCACGCTGGGTGACGATGCAGTTCTGGTGCTGGTGGATGTACTCGATGGGGTCTTCGATGGAGATGATGTGGCCGCTGCTGTTCTTGTTGCGGTAGCCGATCATCGCCGCCAGCGAGGTGGATTTACCGGTACCGGTGGCACCCACGAACAACACCAGACCACGCTTGGTCAGCGCCAGCTTCTTGAGAATCTCCGGCAGTTTGAGATCGTCGAGGGTGGGAATATTGGTCTCGATGCGGCGCAGCACCATGCCCACCAGGTTGCGCTGGTAGAAGGCACTGACGCGGAAACGACCAATACCACGGGCACTGATGGCGAAGTTGCACTCATGGTTCTCGGCGAAGTCGCGGCGTTGCGCCTCGTTCATCACGCCCAACACGGTTTCCCGGGTCTGCTCCGGCGACATGGCGTTCTTGGTCACCGGCATGATCTTGCCATTGACCTTCATCGACGGCGGTACGCCAGCGGTGATGAACAGATCGGAGCCGCCTTTTTCGACCATCAGGCGCAGTAGTTTTTCGAATTCCATCGTCGTTCTCGCAGCTTCGTGTGCAATGCCGTTCGACAGCCATCTGCCGAATCGTAGGAGCGAGCTCTGCTCGCTCCTGCATCAGTTCCTAGAAGTTTTCCGGGCTCTTGGCCTTCTCGCGCGCACTGTCGCGGCTGACCAGCCCCTTGGACACCAGCGTCTTCAGGCAGGCATCGAGGGTTTGCATGCCCAGGGCGCCCCCCGTCTGGATCGACGAATACATCTGCGCGACCTTGTCCTCACGGATCAGGTTACGGATGGCCGGAGTGCCGATCATGATTTCGTGTGCCGCGACACGACCGCCGCCGATCTTCTTCAGCAGGGTCTGCGAGATCACCGCCTGCAGCGATTCCGACAGCATCGAACGCACCATCGACTTCTCCTCGGCCGGGAACACGTCGACCACGCGGTCGATGGTTTTGGCGGCGGAGGTGGTGTGCAGGGTGCCGAATACCAGGTGGCCGGTTTCCGCGGCGGTCAGCGCCAGGCGGATGGTCTCCAGGTCACGCATCTCACCCACCAGAATGATGTCCGGGTCTTCGCGCAGGGCCGAACGCAGGGCTTCGGAGAAGCCATGGGTGTCGCGGTGCACCTCACGCTGGTTGACCAGGCACTTCTTCGATTCGTGGACGAATTCGATAGGGTCTTCGATGGTGAGAATATGGTGGTACTTGTTGCTGTTGAGGTAGTCGAGCATCGCCGCCAGGGTGGTCGACTTGCCCGAACCGGTGGGGCCGGTGACCAGCACCAGGCCGCGCGGCACGTCGGTGATCTTGCGGAACACCTCGCCCATGCCCAGGTCTTCCATGGTCAGCACCTTGGACGGAATGGTACGGAACACCGCACCAGCGCCACGGTTCTGATTGAAGGCGTTGACCCGGAAACGCGCCACGCCCGGCACTTCGAAGGAGAAGTCGGTCTCGAGGAACTCTTCGAAGTCCTTACGCTGCTTGTCATTCATGATGTCGTAGATCAGCGCGTGTACCTGCTTGTGATCCAGCGGCGGCAGGTTGATGCGGCGTACATCGCCGTCGACGCGGATCATCGGCGGCAGACCCGCCGAGAGGTGCAAATCCGACGCGCCTTGCTTGGCGCTGAAGGCGAGCAGCTCAGTGATATCCATGGGACTCCCCAATTACAAGCAAGCAGGTAGAATGCCGCAAACCCTGAGAGGTGTTTACAAAGCAGCGAGCGAAGGTCAGGCAAGGCGAAGTCAGACGAAAAAGCGCAGTGTACGAGCTGTACATGAGCATTTTGAGGGTGACTTCGACGCAGCATGGCCAAGCGCAGCAATTTGTAGACGCCCTCTCTAGAGGTAGGGCTTTATAGAGCGCAATTAATGTCCACGATAGCAGAGAATATTGCAAAGGTCGGAGCGCGCATCCGTGAGGCGGCGCAAGCCTCGCAGCACAATTTGGCGGATATCGGCCTGCTCGCGGTGAGCAAGACCAAACCAGCAGCGGCCATTCGCGAAGCCCACGCTGCAGGCCTTCGCGATTTTGGCGAGAACTACCTGCAAGAAGCGCTGGAAAAACAGGCCGAACTGGACGATCTGCCCTTGATCTGGCACTTCATCGGCCCCATTCAATCGAACAAGACCCGGCCAATCGCCGAGCATTTCGACTGGGTACATTCGGTGGATCGCCTGAAAATCGCCCAACGCCTCTCCGAGCAGCGCCCCGCACACCTGCCGCCGCTGAATATCTGCCTGCAGGTCAACGTCAGCGCTGAGGACAGCAAATCCGGCTGCAGCCCCGAAGAGCTGGCAGAGCTGGCCAAGGCCGTCGCCGCCCTGCCCAACCTGCGCCTGCGCGGGCTGATGGCGATTCCCGAACCCACCGACGATGTCGCCGCGCAACATGCCGCCTTCGCCCACTTGCGCCAATTGCGTGATGACCTGGCGCTGGACCTCGATACCCTGTCCATGGGCATGAGCCATGACCTGGAGGCTGCCATCGCCGAAGGCGCCACCTGGGTACGGATCGGCACCGCCCTGTTCGGCGCCCGCGATTACGGCCAGCCCACACACTGAATGAAGGAACTCCCGTAATGAGCAACCCGATCATCACCTTCGTCGGCGCCGGCAACATGGCCGCCAGCCTGATTGGCGGCCTGCGTGCGCAGGGCGTGCCGGCCAGCGCCATCCGCGCCAGCGAGCCCGGCAGCGAACAACGCAATCGCCTGCAGCGGGAACACGGCATCGCCACCTTTTCGGATAATGCCGAAGCGATCAAAGGCGCCGACCTGATCGTGCTGGCAGTCAAGCCGCAGATCATGAAGGCGGTATGCCTGGATCTCGCCGCGCACCTGGCCTCCAATCAAGTGATCATCTCCATCGCCGCCGGCATCAGCTGCGCCAGCCTGGAAAGCTGGCTGGGCGAGCGTCCCGTCGTACGCTGCATGCCCAATACGCCGGCACTGCTGCGCCAGGGTGTATCCGGCCTGTTCGCCAACCCGCGCGTCAGCGCCGAGCAGAAAGCCCAGGCCGAGCAGGTACTGAGCGCCGTCGGTCTGGCCCTGTGGCTGGATAACGAAGCGCAAATCGATGCTGTCACTGCCGTATCCGGCAGCGGCCCGGCCTATTTCTTCCTGCTGATCGAGGCGATGACCGAGGCTGGCGAGCAGCTTGGCCTGCCGCGCGAAACTGCTGCACGCCTGAGCATCCAGACCGCGCTGGGTGCAGCGCGCATGGCCAGCGAGAGCGACGTCGACGCCAGTGAGCTGCGTCGCCGCGTCACCTCGCCGAACGGCACCACCGAAGCGGCAATCAACACCTTCCAGGCCGGCGGCTTCGAAGCGCTGGTACAACAGGCACTGAATGCCGCCGCCAATCGCTCGGCCGAACTCGCCGAACAACTGGGCCAATAAAGGAAGCACACATGTCCGGACTCATCGAAGCCCTGATCTACATCATTCAGACCCTCGGCAGCCTGTACCTGCTGATCGTCCTGCTGCGTTTCATCCTGCAACTGGTACGCGCGGACTTCTACAACCCGCTGAGCCAGTTCATCGTCAAGGCCACGCAGCCGCTGGTGACGCCCCTGCGGCGGATCATCCCCGGTTTCGCCGGGCTCGATCTGGCCTCGCTGGTCCTGGCCATTCTGGTGCAACTGCTGCTGATGGTGGTGACCCTGACCCTGATGGGCTACAACGTCGGCGGCTTCATCCTGCAACTGCTGGTGTGGTCACTGATCGGCGTGACCTCGCTGTTTCTCAAGGTATTCTTCTTCGCCCTGATCATCAGCGTGATCCTCTCCTGGGTCGCCCCGGGCAGCTACAACCCGGGCGCGCAGCTGGTGAATCAGATCTGCGAACCGCTGCTGGCGCCGTTCCGCAAGCTGCTGCCGAACCTCGGCGGCCTGGATATTTCGCCGATCTTCGCCTTCATCACCATCAATCTGATCGATCGCTTCGTGATTGGCGGCCTGGCCGCTTCCACCGGCCTGCCACCGATGCTCAGCCCCTTCCTCTGAGAGCCTGTTCAAAGGCTCGCGAGCTAGCGCTATGCAAGGCAAAAACAGGCGAGGAAGCGGAGTTTACGAATGATAAATGAGCATTCCGAGCCTGTTTTTAACGCAGCAAAGCCGACGCGCAGCAAACTTTGAGCAGGTTCTCGGCATGAGCTTCTACCGCTGGGACGGCGAGGACCTGATCCTCGACTGCCACCTGCAGCCCAAGGCGAGCAAGGACGAGTTCGCCGGGCTGCATGGTGATCGATTGAAGATCCGCCTTACCGCCCCACCGGTCGAGGGCAAGGCCAATGCCCATCTGCTGGCCTTTCTGGCCAAGGCTTTTGGCGTGGCCAAGAGTCAGGTGAGCCTGGAAAGCGGCGAACTCAATCGACACAAGCGCCTGCGCATCCGCGCACCACGTATGCTGCCAGCGATTCCCGGGTTGCAGTGCGCCTGATGACCATTCAGCCGCCATACCCGACCATAAGGCGGTACTGTGCAAGCAGCCAATTGACGGCCGCCTCGTACCTCGCATAATGCAGGTTATTCCCGCAAATGCCGTGCTTCCTGGCGGCAAAGCCAACTGAACTGTCACGCAGCCCCAGCAAGTGGATGAACTTGCCGAGAGGAGAGCCAGGATGAGCATGGAACGTCTCAGCCAGCAGGTTGACGCTTACGTCGCCTGGAAGCGCGAGCTGATGCGCGAGATCACGCGTTATCGCAGCTGGCTGGAGCACAACCGGCTCAACTCCGAAGCGGTTCAGGCCAAGCTCGAACGCGCCCTGAAGATCCTGCGCACCGACCACATCACCCTGGCGTTCGTCGGCGAGTTCTCGCGCGGCAAGACCGAACTGATCAACAGCCTGTTCTTTTCCGAGTACGGCCAGCGCATGCTGCCCTCGCATGCCGGGCGCACCACCATGTGCCCCACCGAGCTGTTCTTCGATCCACGTTCGGAACGCCCCTACATTCGCCTGCTGCCCATCGAGACACGTACGGCCTCGGCCAGCGTCGCGCAGTTCAAGCGTATTCCCCGACACTGGGTGAACATCCCGCTGGACACCAGCGACCCGGCCAACATGGCCCTGGCCTTCAGCCAGGTGGCCAAGACCAAACCCATGCCAGTAGAGCAGGCGATCCAGCTCGGCTTCCACCCGGACATGCTCGAAGGCACCGGCAAGCGCGGTCAGGTACTGGTACCGGCCTGGCGCCATGCGATGGTCAACTTCGACCATCCGCTGCTGCGCCAGGGCCTGCGCATTCTCGACACCCCCGGGCTCAACGCCCTGGGCAGCGAGCCGGAGCTGACCCTGTCGATGTTGCCCAACGCCCAGGCGATCATCTTCCTGCTCGCCGCAGATACCGGCGTCACCGCCAGCGACATGAGCATCTGGCAGCAGCACATTCGTCAGCTCGACGAAGACACCCAGACCAGCCTGTTCGCCGTGCTGAACAAGATCGACGTGCTGTGGGACGACCTGGCCGGCGAGACCTTCGTACAGAACGCCATCGGCCAGATCCAGAGCGCCACCGCCAAACAGCTGGGCATCGCCAAGCAGGACGTACTGCCACTGTCGGCCAAGCAGGCGTTACTGGCCAAGGTGCGCAAGGACGAGGAACTGCTGGCACGCAGTCAGATGGCCGATCTGGAGAACCTGCTATGCGAACGCATCGTCGCGCAGAAGGAACGCCTGATCGAAGATAACGTGGTGCGCCAGGTCCTGGCCCTGCTCAACAACAGTCAGCACGTGCTCAGCCTGCGCCTGGAGAAAGTCAGCGAACAGCTGGCCCTGCTCGGCAGCCATCAGCAGGACAACGGCCAGCTGCTGTTCGAGCTGACCGCCAAGACCAAGGAAGACCACAGCCTGCACCACAAGCGCCTGCTCGGTCTGAAGACCAACCAGCGCCTGCTGCAGCGCCAGGGCCAGCTGCTGCGCCACGCCGCGCGCGCCGAACGCCTGGAAGAACACCTGAGCGAGGTGCGCCGCAATCTGACCGGCAGCTGGACCACCCTGGGCATCAACCAGGCCATCCTGCATTTCTTCCGCGCCGTCGAGCAGGACCTGCATAACCTGCAACACGAAGCCGACATGGCCAACAAGATGGTCGCTGCCATTTATCGCCGGCATAACGAAGACAACCCACTGGGCGGTGTCGACGCGCCGCAGTTCAAGATCCAGCGCTACCTGCGCGAGCTGAAGAAGCTGCAGGACAAGGGCGATCAGTTCCGCCTGCATGTGAAAACATTGCTCACCGAACAACGCAGCCTGACCCGGCGCTTCTTCGCCACCCTGGCCCAGGAAGTGATTGGCCTGCACCAGCGCCTGCGCCTGGATGCCGAGCAATGGGCCGCCGATGCGCTGATGCCGCTGATGCAACACACCCTGGAACACAAGCAGATGCTGGAAAGCCACATGCTGCGCCTCAAAGCACTGGCTCAGGAAACCCAGCAGACGCGCAAACGCAGCCTGCAACTGGCGCGCTACCAGGAAGAGCTGGAGCAGCAACTGGCCCAGGCCAGCGACATGCTGCGCGTGCTGCGCCGCCCGGCACCGGTGCAGCGCCAGGGCAAGGTGGTCAGCCTGCCGACAGCGGCGCGCCCGCAAAGCCTGTAGAGCGGAGCGGGCGCCCAGCTCGCTTGCCGCTCGGGTCGGTGCTCTTTAGACTGGCGCCCTCCTCCGATTCATTAGCGGCGCCTCAATGCCCACTGCATTTCCCGAAGATTCCGTCGGTCTGGTCAGCCCCCAGGTGTTCCGTTTCAGCGAACCCCTGGCGCTGGCTTGCGGCCGCAGCCTGGCCGAGTACGAACTGGTCGTCGAAACCTATGGCGAACTGAACGCCGCGCGCAGCAATGCCGTGCTGATCTGCCATGCCCTGTCCGGCCATCATCACGCCGCCGGCTATCACAGCCCGGATGATCGCAAGCCTGGCTGGTGGGACAGCTGCATCGGCCCCGGCAAGCCCATCGACACCAACAAGTTCTTCGTCGTCAGCCTCAACAACCTGGGCGGCTGCAATGGCTCCACCGGCCCGAGCAGCGCCAACCCGGCCACCGGCAAGCCCTATGGCGCCGACTTCCCGGTGATGACGGTGGAAGACTGGGTACACAGCCAGGCGCGCCTGGCCGATGTGCTCGGTATCGAGCAATGGGCAGCGGTGATCGGCGGCAGTCTCGGCGGCATGCAGGCCATGCAGTGGACCATCAGCTATCCCGAGCGCGTACGCCATTGCCTGGCTATCGCTTCGGCGCCCAAGCTGTCGGCGCAGAACATCGCCTTCAACGAAGTGGCGCGCCAGGCGATTCTCACCGACCCGGAATTCCACGGCGGACACTTCCAGGAACAGGGGGTGATCCCCAAGCGCGGCCTGATGCTGGCGCGTATGGTCGGCCATATCACCTACCTGTCCGACGACGCCATGGGCGAGAAATTCGGCCGTGGCCTGAAGAGCGAGAAGCTCAACTACGACTTCCACAGCGTCGAGTTCCAGGTGGAAAGCTACCTGCGTTATCAGGGCGAGGAGTTCTCCGGCCGTTTCGACGCCAACACCTACCTGCTGATGACCAAGGCACTGGACTACTTCGACCCGGCCGCCGCCCATGACGGCGACCTGGCCAAGACCCTGGCCGTGGCCAAGGCGGATTTCTGCGTGATGTCCTTCACCACCGACTGGCGCTTCTCACCCGCCCGCTCGCGGGAGATCGTCGACGCCCTGACGGCGGCGAAGAAGAACGTCTGCTATCTGGAGATCGACGCGCCGCAGGGCCATGACGCCTTCCTCATGCCGATCCCGCGTTACCTGCAGGCGTTCGACAGCTACATGAAGCGAATCGAGGTATGAGCATGCGAGCGGATCTGGACATCATCCAGGAATGGATCGCCCCGGGCAGCCGTGTGCTCGACCTGGGCTGTGGCGACGGCGAGCTGCTCGCCTGGCTGCGCGACAACAAGCAGGTGGCCGGCTACGGCCTGGAAATCGACCCGGACAAGATCGCCCTGTGCATCGAGCGTGGCGTCAACGTCATCGAGCAGAACCTCGACCTGGGCCTGGGCAACTTCGCCAGCAACAGCTTCGACGTGGTGGTCATGACCCAGTCGCTGCAGGCGCTGCACTACCCGGACAAGGTGCTGGCCGAGATGCTGCGTGTCGGCAAGACCTGCATCATCACCTTCCCCAACTTCGGCCACTGGCGCTGCCGCTGGTACCTGACGACGAAAGGTCGCATGCCGGTGTCGGACTTCCTGCCCTATACCTGGTACAACACCCCGAACATCCACTTCTGCACCTTCGAGGACTTCGAGCGTCTCTGTCACGCCCAGGGTGCCCGTGTGGAAGAACGCCTGGCAGTGGACCGTGACCACCGCCACGGCCTGGCAAGCCGCATCTGGCCCAACCTGCTGGGCGAGATCGGCATCTACCGCATCAGCGGCGCGGACCTTTCCGCCCACCGCGTCGCGGTCTGAACGAGGAGAACATCATGAGCCGCATCATCCCCTTCCTGATCGCCCTGTGCCTGGCTTTGCCGGCCGCCGCCGAGCGCAAGCAGAGCTTTGGCGACCTCGACGTGCACTACAGCGTGTTCAACTCCAGCTTCCTGCAGCCGGATATCGCCAGCGCTGCGGGTCTGGTGCGCAGCAAGACCCAGGGCGTGGTCAACATCGCCGTGCTCAAGGCCGGCAAGGCCAGCACCGCGCAGGTCAGCGGCCAGGTGAAGAACCTGCTGGGGCAGAGCACCGCACTGACCTTCAGGCAGGTCACGGAAAGCGGCGCCATCTACTACCTGGCGCAGTTCCCCTTCTCCAGCCGCGAGATTCTCAGCTTCACCCTCGATGTGCGCCAGGGCGACAATACGCACCGCATCACCTTCAACCAGGAAATGTTCCCGGATGACTAATCCAGTGAGTGGCTTCAAGGAACTGGTGCTGGCCAGCCACAATGCCGGCAAGCTCAAGGAGCTGCAGGCCATGCTCGGCGACGCCGTGCGCGTGCGCTCGATCGGTGAGTTCAGCCAGGTCGAGCCGGAAGAGACCGGCCTGTCGTTCGTCGAGAACGCCATCCTCAAGGCGCGCAACGCCGCGCGTATCTCCGGCCTGCCGGCGCTGGCCGACGACTCCGGTCTGGCGGTGGATTTTCTCGGCGGAGCCCCCGGTATCTACTCCGCGCGCTATGCCGATGGCCAGGGCGACGCGGCGAACAACGCCAAGCTGCTCGATGCCCTGAAAGACGTGCCGGACGCCGAGCGCGGCGCGCAGTTCGTCTGTGCCCTGGCCCTGGTGCGCCACGCCGACGATCCGCTGCCGATCCTCTGTGAAGGCCTGTGGCATGGCAGCATCCTGCATGAGGCGCGCGGCGAGCACGGCTTCGGCTACGACCCGCTGTTCTGGGTACCGGAAACCGCCTGTTCCAGCGCCGAGTTGCCGGCCGAGCAGAAGAACCGCCTCAGCCACCGCGCCCGCGCCATGGCCCTGCTCAAGCAGCGCCTGGGGCTATAGCAGCCTTGGCCAGACGCCTGATTCTTAGCAAGAAACCACGCGGCATCGCGAGACGCTTGAGGGCACTGGATCGTTGGGCAGCCAGCTTCGAGGGTTATTTTCCGCAGGAGATTCCTGCGGGTGAACGCTACTGGAACTGGAAGATCCCAGTGCTATTCAGCCTGGTCGAGGGCCGGCACACCAATTCCCAGATTCAAGCTCGCTGTGCCCAGGCATTGATCAACGCCTGCCAGCATCTGATGCACGCCAAACCGCCAGAGGCAGAAAGCTGGCGAGTAACAGCAGTGATCTGCCTGCCAGACTTCTTCACGAGCGAGGTGTGCCTGTATCTGGATGAGGACTACTTCCAGGCTCATACTCGCGCTTCTGCGAGTGAGCACGGCAGCAGTCGCCTTCTGGCGCCATCAAGCCTAGCCGAAGCCTGGTCGCTGCAACTGGTGAATGGCTGCGGCGAACTGGGCACTGAAATCAACGCTCTCGACGAAGACCAACCTACAGGACGCTTCATCGCCCAGCGTTGGTACTTCGGCGAAGTCATGCCACGATAGCCGCCCATTATCGCCTCTCGTTGCCCTACCGTGCCCGACGCCTCTCCCTTCCTGCTCCCGCCCCTCGCGCTCTATATCCACATCCCGTGGTGCGTGCGCAAATGCCCTTACTGCGACTTCAACTCCCATGCAGCCGGGCCGACGCTGCCTGAAGAGGAATACGTCGACGCCCTGCTCGCCGATCTCGATATCGACGTGCAGCACGTCCATGGCCGGCCACTGAGCTCGATTTTCTTCGGTGGCGGCACGCCCAGTCTGTTCTCCGACCGCGCCCTGGGCCGCCTGCTGGAAGGTGTCGAGCGACGCATCGCCTTCGCCCCGGACATCGAAATCACCCTGGAAGCCAACCCCGGCACCTTCGAGCAGGCCAAGTTCAAAGGCTACCGCGCGTTGGGCATCAATCGCCTGTCCATCGGCGTACAGAGTTTCCAGGAGGCCAAGCTCAAGGCGCTGGGACGCATCCACAACGGCGACGAAGCCATCCGCGCCGCCGACATGGCCCGTGCTGCCGGCTTCGACAACTTCAACCTCGACCTGATGCACGGACTACCGGAGCAGAGCATCGAGGACGCCCTGTTCGACCTGCGCACGGCCATCGCCCAGGCGCCGACGCACCTGTCCTGGTACCAGCTGACCATGGAGCCGAACACGGTGTTCTGGAGTAAGCCGCCGACCCTCCCTGAGGACGATCTGCTGTGGGATATCCAGGAAGCCGGCCAGGCACTGCTCGCAGACGAGGGCTACGCGCAGTACGAGGTGTCGGCCTACGCTCAGCCAGGCAAGCAGGCGCGGCATAACCTCAACTACTGGACCTTCGGCGACTTTCTCGGTATCGGCGCTGGCGCACACGCCAAGTTGAGCACGCCCGAAGGACGCATTCAGCGCACCTGGAAAACCCGCCTGCCGAAGGACTACCTCGACCCGGCCAAGGCCTTCCAGGCCGGCGAACGCCTGCTGGCTGCCGAGGAGCTGCCCTTCGAGTTCCTGATGAACGTGCTGCGCCTGACCGAAGGCGCGCCGGCCGAGCTGTTCAGCCAGCGCACCGGCCTGCCGCTGGCCAGCCTGGACGCTGCCCGCGCCGAGGCGCAGGCGCGCAAGCTGCTGCGTGCCGAGCCCGAACGGTTATGCGCCACCGCCGAAGGCCAGCTATTTCTCAACGACCTGCTGCAACAATTCCTGCCCTGAGGCATGCCCTGAGCAGAGGGTGGCCAAAATCCGCCTTTTGCCTGGAACATCACGCGTATTCGGCGATGATCCGGCCGAAACGCGCACCCGGCCGCAGCCTCGCAAGAACGCCTGTGACCGTCATCGCAGATTGCCATCTGCCCGCAACACGGCGACGTCTTTTTGATTAGCCTACCACCCTCCTTGCCGACCGCCCTCCAGCCGTAGCGCTTCCGCCTTCCATCGGAAGCCGCTGCGCATTTGCCATGGAACCGACATACCACCATGCCGATCCCCTCCCGACTACTCAGGACGCTGTGCTGCGCCGCCCTGTTGCTGGTGCTCGCAGGCCAGGCCCATGCCACAGCGGTGCAGCCCGGCCAGAGCGAAGAGAGCTGGACCGTCAACATGCAGGGCGCGGACATCCGCGACTTCATCGAGCAGATCTCCAGCATCAGCGGCCAGACCTTCATCATCGACCCGCGGGTCAAGGGCCAGGTCACGGTGATCGCCCAGGAGCCCATGGGCCTGGCCGAGCTGTACAAGCTGTTTCTCTCGGTGATGACCACCCACGGCTTTGCCGTCATGCCGCAAGGCGACCAGCTCAGCATCATGCCCAACGCCGAGGCCAGAAGCAGCGCCGGCAGCCAGGGCAACCTGGAAACCCGCGTGCTGCAGGTACAGCACGGCGCCGCCAATGACCTGCTGCCGATGATCCGCCCGCTGGTGGCCAACCATGGCCATCTGGCCGCGGTGCCCTCGTCCAACAGCCTGATCATCAGCGACGCGCCCGTCAATATCGAACGCATCGGCGACCTGATTCGCCAGCTGGACGACCGCAGCCAGGACAACTTCAGCGTCTACGAGCTCAAGCACGCCTGGGTCAGCGATCTGGCGAACCTGCTCGGCGCCTCGCTGCAGAACGCCCAGGCCAGTGGCGCCCAGGTCATCGCCGACCCGCGCAGCAACCGCCTGCTGCTGCTCGGCCCTCGCGAAGCGCGACTGCGCCTGCTGAAGCTGGCGCAAAGCCTCGACACGCCCAGTTCGCGCTCGGCCAACACGCGGGTGATACGCCTGCGCCATGCCGACGCCAAGCAGCTGGCCGAGACCCTGGGCGATTTCGGCGACAACCTGAGCCAGAGCCAGGGCAACCAGAGCTCGACGCCCCTGAAACTGATGATCCGCGCCGACCAGAGCCTCAACGCCATCGTCATCATGGCCGAAGCCGACATGGTCAGCCTGTTCGAGGATCTGGTGCGCCAGCTGGATGCGCCGCGCGCGCAGGTACTGGTGGAAGCCGCCATCGTCGAGATGTCCGGCGACATCAACGACGCGCTGGGCGTGCAGTGGGCCATCGACGGCCGCCACAACGCCCTGGGTGGGGTCAATTTCAGCAACACCGGGCTGTCCATCGGCACCCTGCTCGGCGCCATCGCCCGCGACGAGTCCGCCGAGCTGGCCAAGACGCTGCCCAACGGGGCGATCTTCGGCCTGGGCAATGACAACTTCGGCATGCTGATCACCGCCCTGTCAGCCACCGGCAAGAGCAACCTGCTGTCCACGCCGACCCTGCTGACCCTGGACAATCAACCGGCGGAGATTCTGGTCGGGCAGAACGTGCCGTTCCAGACCGGCTCCTACACCACCGACGCGTCGGGCGCGGGCAATCCCTTCACCACCATCGAGCGCAAGGACATCGGCGTCACCCTCAAGGTCACGCCGCATATCAACGACGGCGCCACGCTGCGTCTGGTGATCGAGCAGGAAATCTCCTCCATCGCTCCCAGCACCGGCCTCAATGCCCAGGCGGTGGATCTGGTCACCAACAAGCGCTCTATCAAGAGCACCGTGCTGGCCGATGACGGCCAGGTGATCGTGCTCGGCGGCCTGATTCAGGACGACACCTCGGCCAGCGCGAGCAAGGTTCCCCTGCTGGGCGACATCCCGGGCGTCGGTCGGCTGTTCCGCTCGACCCGCGAAGCGCGGCAGAAACGCAACCTGATGGTCTTCCTGCGTCCGAGCGTGGCGCGCGACGGCGTGGGCCTGGCCAACCTGAGCCTCGGCAAGTACCGCGACCTGCGCCTGCTCGGCCAGGCCAGCGGCTACCACCACCTGCCGCCGCAGGCCCGCGATCTGTTCAGCCAGGAAGTGGCCACGCCCGTCACCGATCTGCGCCAGCCCCAGCCGGCGCAACCACAACCACAACCACAACGCAGCCTGATCGAGACGCCCAGACCGGTCGATCCGGCCAGCCTGGGCAATGGTCAGGGCGGCGAAGTCGCGGCGCCGCGCGCCCACGAGCGCTATACCATTCGCCTGATCGAAGGCGAAAGCCGGGCGTTCATGCAGGCCCTGCTCGGCCGTCATCCGGATCAGCCGCTGCGCCTGCAGCAGCATGAAAGCGGCACTCGCTACGCCCTGCTTTATGGCAGTTATCCGAATCGCGAGCTGGCCCTCAAGGCACTGGCCCACCTGCCCGAGCAACTGCCCAGCCGCGCGGCTGCCGCAGTCCGTGAATAAGCGCTGAGTGCACAGCAGACGCACGGAGCGCCGCCTGAGTGCAAACCGGGCGGTGCCTCCCCACTGCCGTGCCAAGCCGCATCGCCCCACATACAAACGAGACGTAATACACGCTACAGATGAGACTGGCGTCCAAGTTAGCGCGCCCGTCTTGCGACGCTCCGCCTGGCTGTGAAGTGCATAGCGAATTTATGGCACCCGCGTACCTAGACTGCCCCCTTTCGCCTTACCAGAGGAAGGAGCAATGGCATGTCAAAACGCTGGATAACCGCCATGGTCGCCACGGCAATAGTGGGTGGCACCCTGGGATTCGTACTGTCGGAGACCGCGCAGCCGAAAGGCGACACGGCGCAGCAGAAACCGGCCGGCTCGCCGGCTGCTCCCGCAGCCCCCGCCATCGCAGCCCCCGCTGCGCCCGTCACGCCGCAGGCCGCTGACAGCACGGTGCAGGCGCAACCCATTGCCAACGAACCGGCAGCGGCGCAAGTGACGCTGTGGGACGCCGGATCACTGCAGGAAGAGGAAACAGACGGCATCATCCGCCATCTCACCCATCTCGACCCGCAACACCTCTCGAGCCTGCATACCGGCCAGGTCGTGTCCCTCGCCCTGCCGGGGCGACAGCACCCCGTGCGCGCGAGCCTCAGCGAAACCCGTAATACCGCCGGCAGCGCCGTCTGGCATGGCGCCCTGCTCGACGGCGATGCAATGGAAAGCATGACCCTGGTGCGCGGCAAGCTGGAAACCCACATCACCCTGGCCACCGTGGACGGCAGCCTGTCGATCATCGTCGACAACGCCACCGGCAAGACCGTGATCACCGACGAAAACCAGCTGGTCATGCGCGCCGATCCCAACGATCACCTGCATTACGACCATAAAGAGCTGCCCCCGCTGCCGCCGCCCGCCCAGGGCTGATGCACCTCTCTCTTACCCCCAGCACAAGGATTGCAGACATGAAGAACGTGCAATGGTTATCCGCCCTGGCACTGGCGCTGGCCGCTCACCACGCCCAGGCCAACCCCGAGACCGTCGATATCATGGTGCTCTACACCAAGGACGCCCAGGCGCTGCCCAACGGCCGCGACATCGACGCACGCATCGCCAGCTACATCGAGTACACCAACAACGCCTACGCCAAGAGCGGAATCAACCTGCGTCTGCGCCTGGTCCACAAGCAGTTGCTCGACTGGGCCGACTACTACGACGTGTCCGCGGCCAACCTCAACAAGTTCACCTACGACACCCGCGTGCAGCGTCTGCGCGAGGAGTACGGCGCGGATCTGGTGCAACTGATCAACCGCACCACCCAGGGGCAGGGCTACGGCGTCTGCGGCATCGCCTGGATGGGCACCGGGCCGAAGAACAGCGACCGCTTCAACAGCGGCGCCAAGGAGATGGCCTACGGCCTGACCGGGGTCGACTGCAGCCTCAGCACCTTCGCTCACGAGGCCGGCCACAACATGGGCCTGCGCCACTCCTACGAGCAGGACATGCAGGAAGGCTACTACAACACCAACGGCCACAACGGTACCCATGAGTGGAGCCGCGGCTACGGCGTACAGGGCCAGTTCAGCACCATCATGGCCTACCCACAGGTGTTCGGCGCACGCCGCCAGGCCCCGGTATTCTCCAACCCGCGCCTGAGCGACAGCGAATGCGCCAACCAGGCCTGCGGTCAGCATGAGCATGCCGATGCGGTGCGCGCCCTGAACGCCATGGCCAGCCAGATCTCGGCGTTCCGCGCGACCAAGGTACCTGTAACCGGCAATCCGGGGACATCCGATCCCGGCACGCCACCGGCTGACCTATCCTGGTGCAGCAAGCCGGCGCTCAAGGGGCTGGTACAGAACGGCGAGTTCACCACCAGCGACGGCTGGCGTGCGCTGTTCGGCCAGTCCGACCTGAGCCTGGTCAACGTCGCCCTGAACTGTCGCGACAACGCGCTGCAGATGGATGCACGCGGCTTCGACATCCTGGCCACCCCGGTCAGCGGGCTGCGCGAAGGCGTGCAGTACCAGCTCAGGGCCAAGAGCATGCTCAAGGCTCGCAACAGCCGCGAGAACGTACGCCTGGCGATCCTGCAAGAGGGTTCCGACGGCCGCCTGACCTACAGCTCGGAGCAAGCGGCCAGCCTGTCCGTCAGCGGCAACGAGTTCAGCCGTCTGGAAAAGACCTTCACCTACCGGGCACCGACCAATGCGCGCAACCTCTATGTAGCAGTCTGGAGCGACAGCGGCAGCAGCCTGCTGATCGATGAGGTGGAGCTGCAGGAGGTCCAGAGCAACACGCCGCCAGCAGCACCAGCCCAGTTCGGCTGGAACTTCGAGAACGGCATCGGAGGCTGGTCCGGCTACCACGGCGGCGTGCGCGTCAGCACCTATGCCAGCAGCGGGCGCCAGGCTTTGGAGGCCTACCAGCGCGAATATGAAGGCTCGGGCGCCAGCGTCAGCCTGCTCGGCAACCTGGAGGCCGGCAAGCGCTATCGCATCGAGGCGGACCTGAGCATCGGTCGCAGCACCTCGGTCAGTGCCGTCGCCTATGCCTACCTCTATGTCGAGGACAGCAACGGCCGTGGGCAGTATCTGCCGCTCGGTCAGCGCAACACGCGCGGTGGCAGCTGGAGCAGACTGCAGCATGAAGTGCAGTTGCCCACCGGCCCCCTGCGCCGTGCCGAACTGTTGCTGCTTGGCACGCAACGCAGCCAGTCGCTGTTCATCGACAATGTCAGCGTAAACCGGCTGTAAGCCAGCGCACCCATGGCCCCAGCGGCCATGGGTGCGTTAACGAGGAACGCACATGGCACAAGCCAACTCCGGCGCAGTGCGCCACCTGCCAGCAGGCCTCTGCCTGCTGGCACTCCTGGCCTGCAGCCTCAGCCTGAGCTACCAGGCAGCGCAGCTGTGGCGGCTACTGCAGGAACCGGCCGAGCATGCTCACGCACCGCCAGCAGTGCCGCCCCGCGTGGTGGACCGGCAACAACTGGCCATGCTGTTTCCCGCTCTCCCGCCCGAGCATGCCGGCTCCGCCCCGGTCACGTCGCTGCAACTGACCTTGGTGGCCGTGTTCAGGAACCCCAACCAGCAGCGCTCCAGCGCCATCATCCGCCAGCACGGACAAACCGCGCAGCGTGTTGCGGTAGGTGCCAGCATTGCACCCGGAATCAAACTGCACAGCGTCGACCAGCACTACATTACCCTCGACCGCCAGGGTCGTCGGGAAAGCCTGCATTTTCCCGACAGGAACCGCCAACCACTGCTACACGCCACAGACGCGCCGGGGCAGGTGATCGCCCCGCAGCCGGAGTCCATGAAAGCCCTGGCAGGCCGCTGACACTCACCTCGCCGTGCCGACCTGCAAAGCAACCCACAGAGCGATGCGAATCCGGTAGGCTATTGCGCCGGAATCTGCGACGACATAGGTGGAGGTCCCGCTCGACAGCGCGCCGCCCCCCTCGCTTACCCTGCATCGGTCCACTGCCCTGAGAGTGCCCGTGCATTAGCGCCCCGATCCTCTTGCAGCACGGCCATCATGCTGCGCAGCGGGGTCTGCGCCGCGTCAACAAGGAGTCCCAATGGATTTGCTACTGGACCTGATCGTCACCCTCTCGCGCTGGAGCCGCAGCCACCTCGGCGATATCTCCCTGGCCATCATGGCCACTTTGCTGGTGTTGTTCGGCCCGGCCATCAACGCCTGGGTTCAACGCACCATCGGTAACCTCAATTTCGTCCTGCGTACCCTGCTGTTCGTGGTGTTCTGCGCGGTCGGCTACGGCCTGGCCATCGTCTTCCTCACGCCATGGCTGGCCAAGGGTCTGGCGCACTTCAACAACTACACCCTGGCGCCGGTACTGATCCTGATCTTCGCGGTGATCGGCATACTGGCCGACAGGAACTAGGGCGACCACGAAGCGCCATTGAATTCGCGGCAAGAAGACCGCCACCCGACTATGAGATTTCCCTTGTAGGAGTGGTCTCAGCCAAGAACAGTGGCTTTCGCGGCTGAAGCCGCTCCTACGGCGAGCAGGCTAACCACTGTTTCTACAGCACGAACTTGGACACTTCGCTACCAATCTGCCGGCCAAGCGCCTGCAGGTTGGAGGCTGCTGCCGAGGCTGCATGGCTGCTCTGCGACATCTGATCGCCCATGGCGCGGATGTTCTCGGTGTTGCGGTTGACCTCCACGGTCACGCAGGCCTGCTCTTCCGCTGCCGAGGCGATCTGCGCGGCCATGTCGTTGATCTGCCCGATCGCCTCGGTGATCTGCTGCAACAGGTCACTGGCCGCCTGAGCGTCGGTCACGCTCTGCGAGGCCTTGGCAGCGGCGTTGTCCATCACCCCGACCGCCTGGCGGGTGGCGTCCTGCAGCACCTGGATCATCGCCTCGATCTCGCGAGTCGACTCGTGGGTGCGCTTGGACAGCACGCGCACCTCGTCGGCCACAACCGAAAACCCACGACCGTGCTCGCCGGCACGCGCCGCCTCGATGGCCGCATTGAGGGCCAGCAGGTTGGTCTGGTCAGCGATGCTGGCGATGGTGGAGAGAATCGAGCTGATCTCGTTGGAGTGGCGCTGCAATTCATCGATGATGCGTCCGGCACCTTCGACTTCTTCAGCCAGCAGGGAGATGGACTGCTGGCTGCGCTCCACCTGGCGGCGCCCTTCCACGCTCAGACTGACCGAATCCACGGCCTGGCCGGAGGCGGTCTCGGCATTGTGCGAGATTTCCTGCGTGGCGGAAGCCATCTGCGTCACCGCAGTGGCCACCAGGTGCAGTTCGGACTGATGCTGCTGCACGCGCTGGTTCTGCGCGTCAGCATCCTGCGCCACCTGTCCGGACTCGTTACTCAGCGCCACGGCGACCTCGCGCAGCCGCGAAATGATGCCGTGCAACTGCTCGATGAAGCGGTTGAAACTGCTCGATAGCTGGCCAATCTCGTCATTGGAGTTGACCGGCAGGCGCTGGGTCAGGTCGCCATTGCCCTCGGCGATGGCGTTGAGATTGTGACGGATCTGCTCCAGATCACGAAACAGCACACGGCCCAGCAGGGCCAGTACCAGAATGGCGACAGCCAGCATGCCGGTGCCGATGATCAGCTGCACGGCGAGCTGCTTGCGCACCGGCGCGAGTACTTCTGCCTCATCCATGACCATCACGAACGTCCACCGGGTATTGGGGATCTCGACGGCAAACAGCAGGCTGTCGGTGCCCGCCACCTCAGCCTGGGTGAGACGACGCTGCTGCACCAGGGCCTTGAGCTGCTCGCCACCCAGCGTTGGCGAAAAGTCAGAGGCCGACTTGGTGCGCCACTCCTTGTCGGGGTGCGCGATCATCTGCCCGCTCTGGTCGATCAACAACGCATAGCCGTCACCGGGGATGCTCAGCTTGCCGATGGTCTCGGTCAGCGTATCGAGCGTCAGGTTGGCGCCGACCACACCGATCAGCCCGCCGTTGCGGCGTGCCGGGTAGGCGATGGTCACCACGTAGGCACCATCGGTGAGCGAGACGTAAGGGTCGCTGATGAACACATCGTTGTTCTTCTCGGCGCCCTGATACCAGCCACGCTGACGCGGGTCGTAGTTCTGCAGGATCACCGTCGGGTCGTTCTGCAGCATCTGCCCATCGACCGTGCCGATGTAGGTGATGTTGAAGGCGAAGGTTGCCCAGGTCTGCTGCAGCAGGATGTGCGGGGCGATCTGCGGCTGCTCCACCAGGCTGCCCGCCGTGGTCTTCACGGCATTGATGCGGTCGTGCATCCAGTTGCCCAGGTTGACCGATACCGACTGAGCGAAGCCGTCGATATCTCGCTGCAGGGTGTCATTGACGGTCCGATCCAGGGACGAAACGCTCTGCCAGATCAGCGCAATGCTGACCAGCGATAACAGCGCCGCAGCCGTCAGGGTGATTTTCAGGCGCAGCGGCCAATCCTTGATGTTCATGCAAAGGACTCCATCGATGGCAGGCTCGAGCCGACACCTGTCGTTGAAAGCCAGAACCATGACGAAGCGACGCAGCGCAGGAGCAGAAGCCTCTGGGAGGGCCTTTCAGCGCAGAGCGCTATCACCGGGATCTGGAAACAGTTAGGGGTTGCCCGGGAACCTAGGTAGGCAGGGTGGGCACACGCTGGTAATAAGCGACCGCACGACGGAGAACGTGAAGCCGAAAATCCGCAAAATGTTGAAAAGCATTGAGCTAGAGCGGCTCATAACGTCCAGCCGTGGCTATACTGGGCGCCTAGCTCAGGGCATCAGCCAGCTCATCACGCGCTCGGCCAGCTGTTCGGGCGTGTGCCGGGTGGTGTCCAGCCGCAGCACCGGGCAGCCCAGATGGCGGGCCATCCAGGTTTCGTGCATGCGCAGGCTGCGCGTGTGCAGGTCACCCTGTTCGTAGCCGGCCGCCCATTCGAGGAACGCCAGGCTCTGCGCGTACATATCGCCGCCCGGCTGGATGCGCTCACCGTAGCGCTGCGATTCACGCTGACGCAATCGGTGCATGCGCTCCTGGTCGTCCAGGCGCAGGAACAGGGCATGACTGAACGATGGGATCAACGCCTCGCCCCAGCTACACAGCGAGCCGCTGAGCACCCAGTTCGGCGCCTGCGCTGCACGCTCGCGGATCAGCCTGACGCGGTCCTCGGGCGCGCGCTTGTGCTGGTAAGGTGGCTCGCTGGGCAGCCAGTAGAAATCGTCGGTGTCCAGATGCAGCCAGCCGTAGCGCTCGGCCAGCGTACGGGCCAGGGTGGTGGTGCCCGAGCCGGATGCACCGAAGATATGTAACCGAACCTCCATGGATTTACCTCTCCTCGAACAGGACTTCATCATGATTCGCCCCTACCATCGCACAGACAGCGACGCCGTACTCGACCTCTGGCTGGAGGCCTCCCTCCAGGCCCACGACTTCGTGCCACAGGCGTTCTGGCGCGAACAACTAACGGCCATGCGCGACCACTATCTGCCGCAGGCCGAAACCCTGGTGCTGGAGGAGAACGACCAGGTACTTGGCTTCGTGTCACTGCATGAGCAGCGCCTGGCAGCATTGTTCGTCAGCCCGCACGCCCAAGGCCGCGGCCTGGGTCGTCAGCTACTGGACGAGGCCAAACGCAGACGTGACAGCCTGGAGCTCGGCGTCTACCGCGCCAACACCCGGGCGGTGGCCTTCTACCGGGCAGGCGGGTTCGTGACGGTGGACGAGACACGCGACCCGCACACCGGCCAGCTGGAGCTGACGATGCGCTGGTCGCGCGAGTAAGGAAGGCTCAGTTGCCTTCGCGGCGCAGCGCCTGCGGGGTGAAGTCGCGCGGGCTCAGCCTGGCGTTGAAGTCATACATCTTCTCGTTGTTATCCAGCCCGTCAGCGAAGTAGCGGCCGCCCTTGAGGTCGTAGATGGTCTCCAGGGTCGAGCCGAACATCGGCACGTCGTAGTAGCTGATCGGGTGGGCTTCCTGCAGGCCAATCAGGTTGCCGCTGCGGTCATACAGGTCGACCGCGAGGACCTGCCAGCTGTCCTCGTCCAGATAGAAGCGGCGTTTGCCGTAGGGATGGCTGAAGCCGGTACGCAGATCCGCCTCGACCACCCAGACGCGGTGCAGCTCGTAACGCAGCAACTCCGGGTTGATGTGCTTGGCCTGCAGGATATCGGCATAGGGAATGCCGCGCTGGTGCACGGCATAGCTGTTGTAGGGCACCAGCATCTCGCGCTTGCCCAACAACTGCCACTCGTAGCGATCCGGCGCGCCATTGTAGGAGTCCACCTGGTCGGCGGTGGCCATGCCGTTGGTGTCCGGCTGCAGGGTGTCGTAGGCAAGCATCGGCAGACGGCGGACGCGGCGCTCACCACGGTTGAAGCGCCAGGCCTTGCGGATCGCCAGCACCTGATCGAGGGTTTCCTGCACCACCAGCGCCGAGCCAGCCAGCTTGGCCGGGGCCACGACCTTGTACTTGTAGTGGAACAGGGTGTTGTCCAGATCCTGCGGGGCGACGCCGTCACGACCGTAGACGAAGTAGATGTCGCGCTCGAGCTTGAGCAGGTTGTAACTACCGTTGCTGAGCACCGCCGCCTGATTGGTGACCATGCTGATCTGGTCGCCACGGTAACGCATGACGTGGTTCCAGATCGCCTCCTGGCCGTTCGCCGGCAGCGGGAAGGGTACGCCGGAAGCTGCCCCCTGAACGCCATTGCCACCGGAAATCAGCTCGGCATTCAGTGCGTTGAAACGCGTCGCGTCGTAGATGCGTTGCGGCGCGGCTGCACTGCGACGGGTCGGGAACACGCGCAAATAGAAGCTGGGGTTTTGCTGCAGCAGGGTCTTGAGGCCGACCGGCAGCTGTTGTTCGTACTGCGCCAGGTTCTGACTGTCGACCCGGTACAGCAGTTTGTCGTCAGCGAAGGGATCAGGGTGATGCATGCCCGGCTGGTAGTTGGCCGGCGGCGTAGCCTGGCCGCCCGTCCAGGCCGGGATAGTGCCACTGGCATTACCGGCACGCTCGCCGCCAAGCGGCGTCAGGTCCTGACCCAGGCGCGCGGCCTGGCTGGCATCGACCTTGGCCTGGGCCTGAAACGCCAGGGCAGTCAGCAGAAAAAGGGAAACCGATCTCAACACAATGCTCTCCTCGCGGCGCCCTGCAAGCGGTGCCGCTATTGTCCGCGCCCCTTGTAGGTGCGCTTGTCTTTGTTGTGTTCTGAGAGCCTGCTCACGATCTCGCGAGCTAGAGCGATACAAGGCAAAAACAAGCGAGGAAGCGGAGTTTACGAGTGGTAAATGAGCATTCCGAGCTTGTTTTTAACGCAGTAGCGCCGACGCGCAGCAGATCGTGAGCAGGTTCTGAGGTGAGGCGCCGTCCTGGCTGTCGGGTTATCCCGATCTAATCGTGCATCCTGCCGGTTCTGATGGAACGCTTGCGATCCCTGACGACAGGGATCGCTGGGTGAATCATTCCTGACGCTGGAACTTCAGATCCCACACGCCATGGCCGAGACGCTCGCCACGACGCTCAAACTTGGTCACCGGGCGCTCCTCGGGGCGCGGCACGTAGGTGCCATCGGCCGCCAGGTTGCGATAGCCCGGCGCTGCATTCATCACCTCGAGCATGTGCTCGGCGTAATTTTCCCAGTCGGTGGCCATGTGCAGAACGCCGCCGACCTTCAGCTTGCTGCGCACCAGCTCGGCGAAAGCCGGCTGGACGATACGGCGCTTGTGGTGACGCGACTTGTGCCAGGGATCGGGGAAGAACAGCAGCACGCGATCGAGGCTGGCATCGGCCACGCAGTCGCGCAGCACTTCCAGCGCATCGCAGCTGTACACGCGAATATTGCTCAGGTTCTGCACCATCGCGCCGCTCAACAACGCACCGACGCCAGGCTTGTGCACCTCGACACCGATGAAATCCTGCCCGGGTGCTGCAGCAGCCATCTCCAGAGTGGAATGGCCCATGCCGAAGCCGATCTCGAAGGTACGCGGCGCGCTGCGACCGAACACCTGGTCGAAGTCGCGCAGGCCATCTTCCAGCTCCAGGCCGAACAGCGGCCAGCCCTTGTCGATGCCACGCTGCTGGCCTTCGGTCATGCGTCCGGCGCGCATCACGAAGCTCTTGATGGTACGGCGCTGGCGACCGTCTTCGGTCAGTTCGGGCTGTTGGGTATCGGTCATGCTGGGCTCTTGTAGATTGCGTTACGACTTGGCTCGCCGTCGGACCGGCACGCAGCAAATCGTCATCCTTAATTGATCAGGCCAGTCAGCGGCGACGAGGCGCTGGCATAGAGTTTCTTCGGCATGCGACCGGCCAGGTAGGCCAGGCGCCCGGCCTCGACAGCATGCTGCATGGCACGGGCCATGAGCACCGGATTCTGCGCTTCGGCAATGGCGCTGTTCATCAGCACGGCCTCGCAGCCCAGTTCCATGGCGATGGTGGCGTCGGAGGCAGTGCCCACGCCGGCATCAACCAACACCGGCACCTTCGACTCTTCGAGGATGATGCGCAGGTTGTAGGGGTTACAGATGCCCAGGCCGGAGCCGATCAGGCCGGCCAGCGGCATCACCGCGATGCAGCCGATCTCGGCCAGCTGACGGGCGATGATCGGGTCGTCGCTGGTGTAAACCATCACGTCGAAACCGTCCTTGACCAGCACTTCGGCGGCCTTGATGGTCTCGATGACGTTGGGGAACAGGGTTTTCTGGTCAGCCAGCACTTCCAGCTTGACCAGGTTGTGCCCATCGAGCAGTTCGCGGGCCAGGCGGCAGGTGCGCACGGCCTCGACCGCATCGTAGCAACCGGCAGTGTTGGGCAGAATGGTGTATTTGTCCGGGCTGATCACGTCGAGCAGGTTCGGCTCACCGGGGTTCTGGCCGATGTTGGTACGGCGCACCGCCACGGTGACGATCTCGGCGCCGGAGGCGGCGATGGCGTCACGGGTTTCGTCCATATCCTTGTACTTGCCGGTACCGACCAGCAGGCGCGACTGGAACGTACGACCGGCCAGGGTGAAGGGCTTGTCGCTGCGAACTTGGCTCATGGAAAACTCCTCGTGAGGTCAACCGCCGCCGATGGCGTGCACCACTTCCACCTGATCGCCTTCGGCGAGCTGGGTGCTGTCGTGCTGGCTGCGTGGAACGATGTCCTGATTGAGTTCGACCGCCACACGGCGCCCGGTCAGATCGAGGCGAACCAACAGGTCGGCGACGCTCTGATTATCCGGCAGTTCGAAGGGTTCACCATTCAACTGGATACGCATGACGACTCGGTCACAACTGGGAAGAGGGCCGGCATTCTAGCCCGTTAACTGGCCACGACCAAGGCTAAAAGGCGCCATTCGTCCTCATTTCTGACGCCAGGGTCAGGCCAGTCTCCAGGCCGCCAAACCCAGGCACAGCCAACCAATCAGGAAGGCGACACCACCGAACGGAGTAATGATGCCCAGCTTGCCGATACCGCTGAGGGTCAGCAGGTAGAGGCTGCCGGAAAACAGCAGGATCCCCAGGGCGAAAGCGCCACCTGCCAGGTTCACCAGCCGTCCCGGCATCTGCAGCGCCAGCAGACCGACGCCGAACAATGCCAGCGCATGAATCAACTGGTAATGGGTACCGGTCTGGAAAACCGCCAGATATTCGGGAGTCAGCCTTTGCTTCAGGCCGTGGGCGGCGAAAGCCCCCAGGGCAACACCGGTGAAGCCGGCGAACGCGGACAACAGTAGCCAGAGACGGGCCATGGAAACTCCTGATGAGATGGACCTGAACGCAGTTTAACCATTGAGGCCGAAGGCGAATGGGGCGTTATTGTCACACCCAGGTATCAGGCGGGAATTTCCTCAGCGCTTTTTTGTTGCCTGCCATCCATGACGGCAACCCTTCGGGCCGTCGCAAAGCGACGTCAAAAATTGCTCCCGGCAATTTTTTGTTGCCAGCCATTCCTGGCGGCAACCCTAGCGGGCCGACTACAGCGCTGACGTCAAAAATCGCTCTCGGTGATTTTTTGTTTTAATAGCGCCACATCCGATCGATGCGAGACCCCATGCTCCGAGCCCTTACCCGCCGCCTGCTGAAACTGCTGCTCTGGCTGATCCTGGCCAGCGCGCTGCTGGTGCTTGCCCTGCGCTGGGTGCCGCCACCCGGCACGGCGCTGATGATCGAGCGCAAGATCGAATCCTGGGGCAGCGAACAGCCCATTGAACTGAAGCGTCAGTGGCGTCCGTGGAACGAGCTGCCGGATCACCTGAAGATGGCGGTGATCGCCGCTGAAGACCAGAAATTCGCCGAGCACTGGGGGTTCGATGTCGGCGCGATTCAGGCGGCGCTGGCGCACAACCAGAGCGGCGGTTCGCTGAGGGGCGCTAGCACCCTTAGCCAGCAGGTGGCCAAGAACCTGTTTCTCTGGTCCGGACGCAGCTGGCTGCGCAAGGGGCTAGAAGCCTGGTTCACCGCACTGATCGAGCTGCTCTGGTCGAAGGAGCGCATCCTCGAGGTCTATCTCAACAGCGTTGAATGGGGCGATGGCATCTTTGGCGCCGAAGCCGCCGCACAACACCATTTTGGCGTCGGCGCGCCCTATCTAAATCGTCAGCAGGCCAGCCAGCTGGCTGCGGTGCTACCCAACCCGCTGCGCTGGAGCGCCGGCCGGCCGGACGCCTATGTCAATCGCCGCGCCGCCTGGATTCGTCAGCAGATGACGCAGCTGGGTGGCAGTCACTACCTCAATCAACTCAAGCCGCAGCGCCCCGATTGGTGGCCGCGCTGGCTGTAAGCTAGCGGGTAGCGCGAAAAGCCTTGCGCGGAACGGCGTGCAAAAGCTGGACCTCGTCGCCCTGCAGATGCACAGTCAGCCCCCATTGTGGATAGACCCAGGCCTGGCCTTCGGCCAGCTCCAACGTCAAGCGTGGCTGCCCGAGACTCGCAGCCAGGCGGTCGCTGACCAGCGCTTGCGGGGCTCTCAGATTGAGGCTGACGATGGAAAAGCCAGCCATCTGATCGACCAGTGATTGACCAAGGGCCAACTCGGTACCACCGGCCTGGAGGCCCTGCGCCGCCATCAGACCGTCGCGCTGCTCAAGGCTCAACCTCAGCTCCGCCTCGAGCAACCAGCCGCCCTCTTCCCCGTCGAGCGACGCACGATAGAAAAGCCGTGCGCCGTCCAGGCGCGGCGCCAGCCACAGCTCGCCTGGCGCCAACGCCTGTACCTCACGCAGCGTCAGCTCGTCTTCGGCCAACGGCTGCAACAGCGTATCGCGCCATTGCTGCAGATTGGCCAGCGGATGCACCTCACCACTGCGCATCAGCCAGGCGCCCCAGGCGAAAAACAGCACGGCCACGGCCACGAACACCAGCAGGTGCTGCGCTTTGAGAGGGATCTTGTTCAAGGCAATTGCTCCAGACAGCAAAAAGCCGCACCAGGGTGCGGCTTTTCGGGGTAACGGCAGGCTCAGGCGGCAATACAGCCCTTGAGCTTGTTCATCGCATTCTTCTCGAGCTGACGAATACGCTCGGCCGACACGTTGTACTTGGCGGCCAGGTCATGCAGCGTCGCCTTTTCCTCGGCCAGCCAGCGCTGGTAGAGAATATCGCGGCTGCGCTCGTCCAGGCTTTCCAGCGCTTCGTGCAGGTTGCTGCTGGAACTGTCGCTCCAGTCGGCATCTTCGAGCTGGCGAGCCGGGTCGTAGCGGTGGTCTTCCAGGTAATGCGCCGGCGACTGGAAGGCGCTGTCGTCGTCGGCATCGGCTGCCGGATCGAAGGCCATGTCCTGGCCGGTCAGGCGACTTTCCATCTCGCGCACTTCGTGCGGCTCAACGCCCAGGCTTGCGGCCACGGCGGTGACTTCATCGTTGTTCAGCCAGGCCAGACGCTTCTTCTGGCTGCGCAGGTTGAAGAACAGTTTGCGCTGCGCCTTGGTAGTAGCCACTTTGACGATGCGCCAGTTCTTCAGGATGAACTCGTGGATTTCCGCACGAATCCAGTGCACGGCGAAGGACACCAGACGCACACCCATTTCCGGGTTGAAGCGCTTGACCGCCTTCATCAGACCGACGTTGCCTTCCTGGATCAGGTCGGCCTGGGCCAGACCATAACCGGAGTAGCTGCGAGCGATATGCACCACGAAACGCAGGTGAGCCAGCACCATCTGGCGGGCGGCCTCGAGATCCTGCTGGTAGTAGAGATTTTCGGCCAGTTCACGCTCCTGCTCGGGCGTCAGCAGCGGAATGCTGTTGACCGCATGCACGTACGCTTCCAGGTTGGCGCCCGGAACCAGAGCATGAACAGGTTGCAAGGAAGTGGACATTCGAATCCTCCGATTCACGAAACTCGTGCAGTGTAGCACTGCGCTATCTGATGCAGGGCCTGTGGATAAGTTCCCTGTCAGATAGTCAATATCAACCAAAACAATGACTTGTCAGCTTGCGTTCAGCCTCGCCGAACAGCGCCCTAGCGGGGTGCAAGTTCGTTCAGGTGACGCGCCACCGCCAGCCAGGCGCCAATATAGCCCAACAGCACGGCGCCGAGCAGCAGCGAAAAACCGTCGGAAGAAGGTACGCCACCCAACGCGAAATCGCTACCGTAAAGGCCGGCCAAACGTACTACAGCATCGTTCAGCCAATCCAGCCCGAAGGCCAGCAGCAGCCAGGCGAAGATACCCGCACCGAAGCCGTACAACGCACCCATATAAAGGAAGGGACGGCGTACGTAGCCATCGGTTCCCCCCACCAGCTTGATCACCTCGATCTCGGCGCGGCGGTTCTCGATGTGCAGGCGGATGGTGTTACCGATCACCAGCAGCAGCGCCAGGATCAGCAGCAGGCTGAGGCCGAAGACGAAACGATCGCCCAGCTTGAGGATCGCGGTCAGGCGCTCGACCCAGACCAGATCGAGCTGCGCCTGCTCCACTTTCGGCAACTCTGCCAGGCGCTGGCGCAGAGCTTCGAGCTTGGACTTGTCGACCTCCTTCGGCGTCACCAGGACCACGCCCGGCAGCGGATTCTCCGGCAGTTCCTTCAGCGCCTGGCCCAGGCCAGACAACTGCTGGAACTCTTCCAGCGCCTGCTCGCGGCTGATCCACTCGGCGTCGGAGACGTCATCCATCGCCGCGATATGCTCGCGCAGCGCCTGGCCGTCACGTTCGCCAGCGGACATGTCGAGGAACAGGGAAATCTGCGCCGCGCGCTGCCAGGAGCCGCCGAGTTTCTCGACGTTGTCCAGCAGCAGCGACAGGCCCATGGGCAGGCTCAGCGCCACGGCCATCACCAGGCAGGTGAAGAAGCTGCCAATGGGCTGACGTGCCAGGCGGCGCAGGCTGTCGACCAGGCTGGCGCGGTGGCTTTCCAGCCAGGCGTTGAGCAGGGTACGAAAATCCGGTTCGTCAGCCGGGCCGTCGACCACCTTGTTGCGCGGCGCCGCGCCGACACGTTCGGCCGGTTGCGGCGTGGGCATCTTCGAAGCGCTCATCAGGCTGCCTCCCCATCACCGATCAGGCGACCGCGTTGCAGGGTCAGCATGCGCTGGCGCATGCGCGCGATCAGCGCCAGATCGTGGCTGGCGATCAGCACCGTGGTACCCAGCTGGTTGATGTCTTCGAACACCCCCATGATCTCGGCGGCCAGGCGCGGGTCGAGGTTACCGGTGGGCTCGTCCGCCAGCAGCAGGGCCGGCCGGTGAACGATGGCGCGGGCGATACCGACGCGCTGTTGCTGACCGGTGGACAGGTCGCCAGGCGACTGCGCCGCCTTGTCGCTGAGGCTGACGCGCTCCAGTGCGGCACCAACGCGTTTGCCGATTTCCGGCTTGGACAGGCCGAGAATCTGCAGCGGCAGGGCGACGTTGTCATATACGGTGCGGTCAAACAGCAGCTGATGGTTCTGGAACACCACACCAATCTGCCGGCGCAGGAAGGGGATCTGCGCATTGGTGATGGTCGACAGGTCCTGCCCGGCCAGCAGCAATTTGCCGCTGGTGGGCCGCTCCATCGCCAGCAGCAGACGCAGCAGTGTGCTCTTGCCGGCGCCCGAGTGACCGGTGACGAAAAGGAATTCGCCGGGGCGAACGCGGAAACTCAGTTCGTGCAGCCCGACATGGCCATTGGGGTATCGCTTGGCGACCTGCTCGAATCGGATCATCCGCGCTCACGCTCCTCGAAGAGTGCCTGGACGAAGGCCTGCGCCTCGAACGGGCGCAGGTCATCGATGCCCTCACCCACGCCGATGTAGCGAATCGGCAGGCCGAACTGCTTGGCCAGGGCGAAGATGACGCCGCCCTTGGCGGTGCCGTCGAGCTTGGTCAGCGCCAGGCCGGTGAGGTTCACGGTCTGATTGAACTGCTTGGCCTGGTTGATGGCGTTCTGTCCGGTGCCGGCATCGAGTACCAGCAGCACTTCGTGCGGCGCAGTGTCGTCCAGCTTGCCGATCACGCGACGGACCTTCTTCAGCTCTTCCATCAGGTTGTCTTTGGTGTGCAGGCGCCCGGCGGTGTCGGCGATCAGCACGTCGATACCACGCGACTTGGCAGCCTGCACCGCATCGAAGATCACCGATGCCGAATCGGCGCCGGTGTGCTGAGCGATCACTGCGATGTTGTTGCGCTCGCCCCACACCTGCAGTTGCTCCACCGCAGCGGCGCGGAAGGTGTCGCCGGCGGCAAGCATGACCTTCTTGCCTTCGAGTTGCAGCTTCTTGGCCAGCTTGCCGATGGTGGTGGTCTTGCCCACGCCATTCACGCCCACGACCAGAATCACATAGGGCTGTTTGCCGCTGTCGATGACCAGCGGTTGCTCGACCGGCTTGAGCAGAGTCACCAGCTCTTCCTGCAGTGCCTTGTACAGCGCGCCGCTGTCGGCCAGCTCCTTGCGCGCCACGCGCTTGGTCAGGTTGCCGATGATGGCAGTGGTCGCTTCGACACCAACGTCGGCGGTAAGCAGGCGGGTTTCCAGGTCGTCGAGCAGGTCATCGTCGATGGCCTTCTTGCCGAGAAACAGGCTGGCCATGCCTTCGCCCAGACTGGCGCTGGTCTTGGACAGACCTTGCTTGAGGCGGGCGAAGAAGCTTGGTTTTTCCTGAGTGACCGGCGCAGCGGCGGCAGCCGTTGGCGCAACTACGGGCAGGGCTTCGGCGACAGGCTCTGGCACCACCGGCGGCTGTTCAACGACAACAGCAGCGGCGCCCGGGGGTTCGGCAACCAGCGGCTCAGGCTGTGGCGCCGGAGCAGGCGTGATCTCAGCCACTTCAGGCTCGGCTGCCGGCAAGGCTTCGGGTGCGGGCTCAGGCGTCGACGGCTCGGCAGGTATCTGAGCAGACTCCGGCTGTTCGACGGGCGCGGGCTGTGCCGGCTCGACAGCGGTCTCTGCGGGCTTCTTGCGCCACCAACTGAACAGGGATTTCTTTTCTTCGGTCACAGGCGGGTTCTGCGCGCCAGCCTCGGCCGGCGACTTCTTGTCGTCATTGGAACCAAACATGGGTCGCTTGCATCTCAAGGGAGCGTTCGCTTACGGGCTGCAAAGCCTTGCCGCGCCGCCCCGGAAAAGGATGGGGTATCCTAGCACCTCTTCGCCCGTCGGCGGTACGACCGCCCAGGCTATCCGACAGGTCAGACTTTTGATGAATGCCATTGCCCGCCGTTCCCTCGGCCTGCTGTTCGGCGCACTCTGCGTGCCACTCGCAGCCTTCGCTTCTCCCGCTCAACCCACCCACGAATTCAAACTGGACAACGGCCTCAAGGTCATCGTCCGTGAGGATCACCGCGCCCCTGTGGTGGTCTCGCAGATCTGGTACAAGGTCGGCTCCAGCTACGAGACGCCCGGCTCCACCGGCCTGTCCCACGCACTGGAACACATGATGTTCAAGGGCAGTCGCAAGTTCGGCCCCGGCGAAGCCTCGCGCATCCTGCGTGAACTGGGCGCCGAGGAGAACGCCTTCACCAGCGACGACTACACCGCCTACTACCAGGTACTGGCCAGCGACCGCCTCGGCGTGGCCCTGGAACTGGAGGCCGACCGCCTCGCCAGTCTGCAACTGCCGGCTGCCGAGTTCGACAAGGAAATCGAGGTGATCAAGGAGGAGCGACGCCTGCGCACCGACGACCGCCCGTCCTCGCTGGCCTATGAGCGCTTCAAGGCCATGGCCTACCCGGCCAGCGGCTACAGCATCCCCACCATCGGCTGGATGGCCGACCTCGACCGCATGCACATCGACGAACTGCGCGCCTGGTACCAGAAGTGGTACGCACCGAACAACGCCACCCTGGTGGTGGTCGGTGACGTGACCGTGGATGAGGTCAAGAACCAGGTGCAGCGCTACTTCGGCGATATCCCGCAGCGTCAGCTACCCACCGCCAAGCTGCCACTGGAACTGGCCGCGCCGGGCGAACGCCGCACCACGCTGTACCTCAAGACGCAGCTGCCGAGCCTGATCATGGGCTTCAACGTGCCGGGCCTGGCTACCAGCGAAACGCCGCGTCAGGTCTATGCCCTGCGCCTGGCAGCCGCCCTGCTCGACGGCGGCTACAGCGCGCGTTTGTCGACTCGCCTTGAGCGTGGCGAAGAGCTCGTTTCCGGCGCCAGCGCCTGGTACAACGCCTTCACCCGCGGTGACAGCCTGTTCATCCTCTCGGCCACGCCCAACGTGCAGAAGGGCAAGACCCTGGAGCAGGCAGAAGCCGGCCTGTGGCGCGAACTGGAAGAACTGAAGAAAGCCCCGCCGTCCGCCGCCGAACTGGCGCGCGTACGCGCCCAGGTCATCGCCGGCCTGGTGTTCGAGCGCGACTCGATCACCAGCCAGGCCACCAGCATCGGTCAACTGGAAACCGTCGGCCTGTCCTGGCAACTGATCGACCAGGAACTGGCCGAGCTGGAGGCCGTGACCCCGGCCGACATCCAGCAGGCCGCACGCACCTTCTTCGCCCGCGACCGCCTGAGCGTCGCCCACGTACTGCCCGAAGAGTCCCGCAATGAGGAGTCCCGCCCATGAAGACTGAGCAACGCCGCCTGGGCCTGCTCGGCCTGATCCTGTCCAGCGCCCTGGTACTGGGGGCCTGCGCCAACCTGTCCGACAGCGCCGTGACGGGCGATGCCGCCAAACTGCAGTCGCTGGCTGCGCTCGACGGCAAGGCGCCATTGCGCCGCACCCTGGATATCCAGACCTGGCAGACCGCGCAAGGCGCCAAGGTGCTGTTCGTCGAAGCGCACGAGCTGCCGATGTTCGACCTGCGCCTGACCTTCGCCGCCGGCAGCAGCCAGGATGGCGACGTGCCGGGCCTGGCCACCCTGACCAACGCCATGCTCAACGAAGGCGTGCCAGGCAAGGATGTTGGCGCCATCGCCGCAGGCTTCGAGGGCCTCGGCGCCGAGTTCGGCAATGGCGCCTACCGCGACATGGCCGTGGCCAGCCTGCGCAGCCTCAGCGCACAGGAGCAGCGCGAGCCGGCACTGGCCCTGTTCGCCGATGTGCTGGGCAAGCCCACCTTCCCTGCCGACTCGCTGGCGCGGATCAAGAACCAGCTGCTGGCCGGCTTCGAGTTCCAGAAGCAGAACCCCGGCAAGCTGGCCAGCCTCGAATTGTTCGAGCGCCTGTACGGCCAGCACCCCTACGCTCACCCGAGCGACGGCACCGCGCAGTCGATCCCGGCCATCAGCCGTCAGCAACTGCAGGCCTTCCATGCGCGCGCCTATGCGGCCGGCAATGCGGTGATCGCGCTGGTCGGCGACCTCTCACGTGCCGAGGCAGAGGCCATCGCCAACCAGGTATCCGCAGCCCTGCCGCAAGGCCCTGCGCTGGCGAAGATCGCCCAGCCGCAAGCGCCCAAGCCGGGCGTCAGCCATATCGAGTATCCGTCCAACCAGACCCACCTGATGATCGCCCAGCTCGGCATCGACCGCCGCGACCCGGACTATGCCGCGCTGTATCTGGGAAACCAGATCTTCGGTGGCGGCGGCTTCGGCACCCGTCTGATGAGCGAAGTGCGCGAGAAGCGTGGCCTGACCTACGGCGTCTACTCCGGTTTCAGCGCCATGCAGGCGCGCGGCCCGTTCATGATCAACCTGCAGACCCGCGCCGAGCTGAGCGCAGGCACCCTGACGCTGGTCAAGCAACTGCTCGCCGACTACCTGCGTGAAGGTCCCACCCAGCAAGAGCTGGACAACGCCAAGCGCGAGCTGGCCGGCAGCTTCCCACTGTCCACCGCGAGCAATGCCGCCATCGTCGGCCAGTTGGCGTCGATGGGCTTCTACGATCTGCCGCTGAGTTATCTGGACGACTTCATGCGTGACGTGCAAAGCCTGAGCACCGAACAAGTGAAAGCGGCGATGGCCAAACACCTCGACCCCGAGGCGCTGGTGGTGGTAACCGCCGGCCCGACGGTAGCGCAGAAGGAACTGCCGCCGCCCACCGACCGACCGGCCGAGCTGCCCAGCGCGGTGCCGCACTGATGCGTGGTCGCACACCACCAAAACCGGCCGCCAAGGCTCACGGCGGCCAGGGTCAGTTGCGCATCATCGGCGGGCAGTGGCGTTCGCGGCGCTTCACCTTCCCCGACGGGCCGGGCCTGCGCCCGACCCCGGACCGGGTGCGTGAAACGCTGTTCAACTGGCTGGCCCCTCACGTCGAGGGCGCCCATGTGCTCGACCCCTTCGCCGGCAGCGGTGCGCTGCTGCTCGAAGCCCTGTCGCGCGGTGCCGCCAGCGGTCTGGCCTGCGACCTCAACCCGGCCTCGGTGAACGCCTTGCGCGGCCACCTGGCGACGCTGCAGTGCAGCACTGGCGAGATTCAGCTGGGCGACGCCCTGCAACTACTGACGCGTCCGGCGCCGCGTCGCTTCGATATCGTTCTGCTCGACCCGCCGTTCCACAAGGATCTGCTGCAAGACGCCTGCAACCTGCTGGAAGCGCAGGGCTGGCTGGCCGACGACGCCTGGGTCTATACGGAAAGCGAAACCGCGCCCTCGACCCTCGGCCTGCCCGGCAACTGGCGCCTGCACCGTGAAAAGCACACCGGCCAGGTGCATTACGCGCTGTGGCAAAGAAGTTCGTCGCAGGAGCCAACGTAGCCCGGATGCAATCCGGGAGCGCTGTCCCTGGATTTCATCCAGGCTACGTTTTGGATAGACCATACCCATGACACCATTCCAACCCGCCTGGTGGCTCCCCGGCCCGCATCTGCAGACGCTGTGGAACCCCTTCTGCCGCAAGCCGCCGCAGCTCGAACGGCAGCGCGAGCGGCTGTGGCTGGACGATGGCGACTTTCTCGATATTGACTGGCACGGCCCGCATAACGCCCATGCGCCGCTGGTGTTGGTGCTGCACGGCCTGACCGGCAGCTCCAACTCGCTCTACGTGCTCGGCCTGCAGCAGGTGCTGGCCGCACGCGGCTGGGCCAGTGCGGCGCTGAACTGGCGTGGCTGCTCCGGTGAACCGAACCTGCTGCCGCGCGGCTATCACTCCGGCGCCAGCGAGGATCTGGCATCGGCCGTGGCCCACCTGCGCGCGCAACGGCCGATGGCGCCGTTGTACGCCGTCGGCTACTCGCTGGGCGGCAACGTGCTGCTCAAGTACCTGGGTGAAAGCGCCGAGCAGAGCCAGCTACAAGGCGCAGTGGCGGTCTCGGTGCCGTTTCGTCTGGATCAGTGCGCTGACCGCATCGGCCTGGGTTTCTCGCGGGTGTATCAGGCGCATTTCATGCGCGAGATGGTCGCCTATGTGAGCAACAAGCAGCGCCTGTTCGCAGAGAGTGGCGAGGGCGAGCGCCTGTCGGTGCTGGAACGCCTGGGCCCACTGGATGGCATGCGCACCTTCTGGGACTTCGACGGGCGCATCACCGCGCCGCTGCACGGTTTCGCCGATGCCCACGACTATTACCGGCGCGCCTCCAGCCGCTTCTACCTGGGTGCCATTCGCACACGCACGCTGATCATCCAGGCCGAGGACGATCCTTTCATCTTCCGCCACAGCCTGCCCGAGGCCAGCGAGCTCGCCCCCGGCACCGAGTTCGAGCTGCATGCCAAGGGCGGGCACGTCGGCTTCGTCGAGGGCAGCCCACGCCGCCCCGTTTACTACCTGGAGCGGCGCATTCCCGAGTGGCTCGGTGCGCTGAGCTGAGCTGAATCAGCCGGCGGCAGGCTGCTCCGGCATCGCCGAGGAGTGGTGCTTGAGGATTTTCCACTCACCATCGACCTTCTGGTAAACGAAGGTGTAGCGCGCCTGAACCTGGCGCACCGCATCACCCTGGGTCAGGGCGAAGGTGTAAACCCCCGAATCCACCGCTGCATCCGGGCCGATCTGGCGAATTTCACGCATGTTGATCGTGCCGACCGGCTTGGCCTGTAAGAAATGGTCGAAATAGTCCTGAATCGCCTCATGGCCTACGCGCACCCGATTCGATACCGTGGGCTGCAGCACGCCGTTGTCGGCGTACAAGGCAGCAACCTTGGCCGAGTCGCCAGTCTGCAAGGCGGCGTTCCAGCGCTCGAACAGGCTGGCGATCTGTTGCTCCTGCGCATTGCTCGGGGCGGTTGCCGTTTCCGTGTAGACATGAGGCGCATCGGCCGCCTGAACCAGCGGCACGGACAGGGCGAATACCAGGGCACAGCTGCTGAACAAGGGTTTCAACATGGTTGAATCTCCGGCTATTGAAGGACGCCATCAGCATGCGCGGCTCCCCCAGCCTGCACATCGGCCAGGCGGGGCCAGCGGCCTATGCCAGGTGGCAGATGCCAGAAGCGGTTCGACCTATTAGCCTGCGCCGTCCGATGACGCGCAATCCGTGGAGGCGTAGATGCTGAACACCCCACCCGACAGCGTGCTGGCCCTGCGTGCCGACTATCGCCAGGCGGAAAGCCGCGCCGCGCGCCTGCGCCTGCTGGTCGAGAGCGGTCGCGCCCTCAATGCACTACCCGCCGCCGAGAGCGGCGCGCTGGCCCTGCAACGGGCCTGCAGCTTCTGCGCAATGGATGGCGGCGTACTGCTGCTCAGGCAAGCCGATGACAGCCTGAGCCTCAGTGCCGGCTTCGGCCCTGCCGCCTTGCAGCAGCAACTGGCTACCCTGCCCTGGCAAGGCGCTGCCCAGGTGCTCGAAGCGCCGCTGTCGCAGGTTGCCCTGGCGCTCTACCTGCCCTTGCATGCGGCCACGGGCGAAGCATTCGGTGCCCTGCTGCTGGGCAACGCCAGCGCCATGCGTGGCCCTGACGCGGAAGACCTCGAAGCCTTGCAACTGCTCGCCACCCTGCTCGCCGGCCACCTGCACAACAGCCAGTTGCTGGAGGCGCTCAGCCTGCGCGAACGCACCATGTCGGAGCTGGTACATCGGCAAATGAGCGCCCAGGAGGACGAGCGCGCACGGGTGGCCTATGACCTGCACGACGGCCTGGCGCAGACCCTGGCCGGGCTGCACCAGCGTCTGCAGGGTTTCGCCCAGCATCGCCAGCTGAATGACGAGTTGCGTGCCGCTCTGGCGCCCATCCTGCAACTGGCGCAACGCAGCATGGGCGAGACGCGTCAGGCCATCAGCGGCCTGCGCCCCACCCTGCTGGATGACTTCGGCCTGGCGCCGGCGCTCGACCGCGAACTCGACCGCCTGCGCAGCCAGGGTCGCCAGGTGCAGTGGCTGCGCCGCGATATGCAGCGCCTGCGCCCGGCGGTGGAAATCGCCCTGTTTCGCGTCGGCCAGGAGGCCATCAACAATATCTGCAAACACACCGCCGATGGCGCGGTCAGCCTGGATCTGCACCTCGACGGCGATACAGCCCGGTTGCAGGTGGAAGATCGCGGTCCCGGCTTCGCCGCCGGGCAGAAGCAGCTGGCGGGTGAAGGTGGCATGGGTCTGGTGGCCATGCGCGAGCGCTGCCTGCTGCTCGGTGGCCAGTTCAGTTGTCATAGCCAGCCCGGCCAGGGCACCCGCCTGCTGGCCAGCATTCCACGCGCCCTGGCGGATGAGGAAAGCGCATGAACGAACCGATTCGCCTGCTGCTCGCCGATGATCATGAAGTGACCCGCGCCGGCTTCGCCGCCATGCTCGCCGACTGCCCCGAATTCAGCATCGTCGGCCAGGCGGTGGACGGGCGCCAGGCGCTGGAACTCTGCGAGCGCCTGAATCCGGACATCGCCATCCTCGACATCCGCATGCCCCATCTCAACGGGCTGGCCACGGCGCGCCTGCTGCGCGAACGCTTGCCGGCGATCAAGGTGCTGCTGTTCACCATGTACGACAGCCCCGACCACCTGGAAGCGGCGATCAGCGCCGGGGCCGTCGGCTACCTGCTCAAGGACGCCAGCCGCCAGGAAGTGATCGACGGCCTGCGCCAGGTGGCGGCGGGCCAGAGCGCGCTCAACGGCATGGTCAGCGCGCAGTTGCTGCGCCGCGTGGTCGAACGCAACCAGAGCGGCGCGGCCAACAGCGCGCTGACGCCGCGCGAGCGCCAGGTGCTCGGGCTGATCGCTGGCGGCTTCACCAACCGCGAGATCGGCGAAAAGCTGGGCATCGCCACCGGCACGGCCAAGGCTCATGTCGAACGGGTAATCGGCAAACTGGGGGTTGCCGACCGTACCCAGGCCGCCGTACAAGGCATCGCCCTGGGCCTGGTGGCACCGACGGAGCGCCAGCCGTGAAGAGCCTGTTCAGCCGCTGGACCGACCGCCCCCTGCGCAGCAAGAGCCTGGTGATCATCGCCCTGCCGCTGGCGGTGCTGCTGATCTCGCTGGTGCTGGTGTACTTCACCGAGCGCCAGACCTCGCGGGTCGAGGACGACGTGCGCCGGGCGCTGCGCGTGCAGGGCGACGTACAGGCGGTGCACAGCCTGCTGGCCGAGGCGGCGGCCAGCGTACGCGGCTATCTGCTGATCCAGCGCAGCGACTTCCTGCCTTCATACCGCAGCGCCGTTGAACGAATCGACAGCACGCTGCGGCGCCTCGATAGCGACATTCGCGACCCGCAGATGCGCAGCAGCCTGGAACGCCTGCGCCCGCTGATCGTGATCAAGCTGGAAGGCCTGGAACAGCTCAAGGCACTCGCCAGCAGTGAAGACCGCGCGGCGATGACGCGCATTCTGGTGGACAACAAGCATGTGCTCGATGCGCTGCGCCAGGAGATCCAGCAGATGCTCGAGCGCGAGCAGACCCTGCTCGACGAACGCAACGCCGAGGCCAGCGCCGTACGCTCGCGCATGCTCCTGGCCACCGGTCTGGCCGCCATGTTCGGCGTGCTCGGCGCGCTGTTCGCGGTGGTGCTGCTGTCCACCGGCATCGTCCAGCGGGTCCAGCGGGTCGAACGCAACGCCCGGCGCCTGGCACTGGGCCAGCCGCTGATTCCCCATGGCCCCGCTGCCGATGAGATCGGCCAGCTCGCCGCCAGCCTGGAGGAGGCCGGGCAACTGCTGGCCGAACGCGAGCGGGCCTTGCGCGACAACGAGGAGCGCCTGCGCCTGATCATCGACGGGGTCAAGGAATACGGCATCTTCGGCCTCGACCCCAGTGGCCACGTCACCTCCTGGAACACCGGCGCCGAGCGCATCAAAGGCTACAGCGAAGCGGACATCCTCGGCCGTCACTTCTCCCTGTTCTACCCGCCGCAGGCCCGTGACACGGCACCGCAGCACGCCCTGCAAGTGGCCACGCGCGAAGGCCGCTACGAGGAAGAAGCCTGGCGCCAGCGCCGCGATGGCTCGCTGTTCTGGGCCAACGTAGTGATCACCGCCCAGCGTGACGCCAGCGGCACCTTGCGCGGTTTCTCCAAGATCACCCGTGACATCACCGACCGGCGCAATGCCGAGGCCGCCCTGCGCACGGCCCGCGAAGAGGCGGAGAACGCGAGCCGGGCGAAAAGCGAATTTCTTTCGCGCATGAGCCACGAGTTGCGTACCCCGCTCAACTCCATTCTCGGCTTCGCCCAGTTACTGGAAATGGACCAGGGCACGCCGGCGCAACAGGCCCAGGTGCGCCATATCCTGCGCGCCGGGCGGCACCTGCTGGGTTTGATCAACGAAGTGCTGGATATCGCCCGCATCGAATCCGGGCGACTGGCGCTGAGCCCAGAGCCATTGGCGCTGCGCCCGATGCTGCAGGAAGTCAGCCTGTTGCTGTCACCGCAGGCCGCCAGTGCCGACATCCGCTTGCGCCTGCCAGACGATCTGGCGCCGGCGCTCTGCGTGCAGGCCGACCGCCAGCGCCTGGTCCAGGTGCTACTCAATCTGCAGTCCAACGCGATCAAGTACAACCATCCGGGCGGCTATGTGGAAGTCCAGGTCGAAGCCGATAGCGAGACGGTCACGCTGAGCGTGATCGATAACGGTCCCGGTATCGCCACCGAGGATCTGGAGCGCCTGTTCATTCCCTTCGAACGCCTCGGTGCCGCCGCCAGCGAAGTGGAGGGTACCGGCCTGGGCCTGGCCCTGAGCAAGAGCCTGCTGGAGCAAATGGATGGCAGCCTTGGCGTGCACAGCACGCCCGGCCAGGGCTGCACCTTCTGCCTGACCTTGCCACGGGCGCAGGCAGGCAACACCCTGCTAGCCGCGCCCTCGGCGACGCCAAATGTCGCGCCTTGCGCCATCGAACCGCCCGAGCGGCCACTGCACGTACTGTGCATCGAGGACAACCTATCCAGCCTGGCGCTGATCGAGACTCTGCTGTCGCGCTGGCCGCAGGTGCAGGTCATCTCGGCCATGCAGGGCCAACTGGGCCTCGACCTGGCCTGGCAGCATCGCCCCGAGGTGATCCTGCTGGATCTCGATTTGCCTGACCTCAGCGGCCAGGAGGTGCTCGAACGTCTGCGCCAGAAGCCCAGTAGCCGCGACACACCTGTCCTGCTGATCACCGCTGACGCCAGCGCCGGCACCCAGCGCGCCCTGCAGGCTGCCGGGGCCACGGCCGTGCTGAGCAAACCGCTGCATGTACCGACCTTCCTCGCCACCCTGCGCCAGCATCTGGATATCGCCAGACCAACGCACACCCCGCCACCGGAGCCCGACCATGACCAGCCCTGAGCCCGCCGACGACTTTCGCATCCTGGTGATCGACGATCAGCCCGCCAACCTCGAGCTGGTCGAACAACTGCTGGCCCGCGAAGGCCTGCACAACGTGCTCTGCTGCACCGACCCGGCCCAGGCTCTGGCGCTGTTCAGCAGCTTCGAGCCGGATCTGCTGATTCTCGATCTGCACATGCCCGGCCTGGATGGCTTTGCCGTGCTCGAACAGCTGCAGCGGCGCGTGCCCGCCGACGACTATCTACCCATTCTGGTGCTCACTGCCGACGCCACCCGCGAGGCCCGGCTGCGCGCGCTGGCCCTGGGTGCCCGCGACTTCATCAGCAAGCCGCTGGATGCCATCGAAACCCTGTTGCGTGTCTGGAACCTGCTGGAAACCCGCGCGCTCTACCGCCAGTTACGTCGCCTGCAACCCGATCAGCAGCCCTTGCGCGCCAGGCCCGTGACGCTGGGCAGCGGCACTCGGCGAGCGTCCACCTGACTCAGAGCACCTGCTCGAGCGGTACGTGCAGACGACCGTACAACGCCTCGACCGCCGCACGCGCCGAAGGCGCGATGTAGCCGCCCTCCAGCGCCAGCACCTGGTAGATGCCGCGGCGCAGCATGTCCTGGCTGAGGTTGTCCGGGCTGGCGCCAGCGGTGCAGAGAAAGCGCACCCAGGAGGTCATGATGATCCAGGCGTTGAGCGTCAGCGCCTCGATCTGCGCCGGCGTCATCAACAGGATGCCGGCCTCGACGAAACCCTGGTAGATCGACTGCGCCCCCACCAGGCAACGCTGGGCGAACGCGCGGTAACGCTCGGCCAGCTCGGCGTCGGATTCCAGCAGGTGCTCCAGATCGCGGTGCAGGAAGCGGTAGTGCCACATCGCCGCCAGCAACGCCTCCAGATAGAAGGTCTTGTCCTCCACCGTCAGTGCGCGGCCTTCGGGCCGGCGCAGGAAGCTGTCGACCTGCACCTCGTACTGGGCGAACAGCTCAGCGATGATCATCTGCTTGTTGCGGAAGTGGTAGTACAGATTGCCCGGCGACATGCCCAGGTGCGCGGCAATGTGGTTGGTGGTGACGTTGCGCTCGCCCTGGCTGTTGAACAGGGCCAGGCTCTCGACAACGATGCGGTCACGGGTCTTGGGTGGCGCCATAAGGCAGCTCGATCTCGACTTCAAAAGTGGCAAAGGTACAGGCGAAACAGCCGAAGTGTTACCCCTGATGCACCGCGCAAGCCCTCACAGGCCTTTGGTTAGGGTGCAGCGAGAACGGCGACGCGGCATCCTATTTGACACATTAGAGTAATTGCTCTAAAAATCCAGCTCAGGCTTCCCAAGCAGCCCGCTGGAACGTCGAGGAGAAACCCATGGTCGCCGACATCGCCTACCTGCAGCACAGCCAACAGCAGATCAACCAGCTGGACAGCACCTTCGCCCTGCAGCGTTCTGCCTTTACTGCCAACCCGATGCCGTCGGCCGAACAACGCATCCAGTGGTTGAAATCCCTGAGCGAGCTACTGACCCAGCAGCAGGATGCACTGGTGGCGGCGATCTCCGAAGACTTCAGCAACCGTTCGGCCGACGAAACCCTGCTCGCCGAACTGATGCCCAGCCTGCATGGCATCCATTACGCGAGCAAACGCATCAGGAAGTGGATGAAGCCGTCGCGGCGCAGCGTCGGCATGCAATTCATGCCTGCTTCGGCCAAGGTCATCTACCAGCCGCTGGGCGTGGTCGGCATCATCGTGCCGTGGAACTACCCGTTGTTTCTCGCCATCGGCCCGCTGACCGGCGCGCTGGCCGCCGGTAACCGGGTGATGATCAAGATGAGCGAGTCCACCCCGGCCACCTCACAATTGGTCAAGGATCTGCTGGCACGCGTCTTCCCCGAGGATCTGGTGAGCGTTGCACTGGGCGAGGCGGAAGTCGGCATGGCCTTCTCCAAACTGCCGTTCGACCACCTGCTGTTCACCGGCGCCACCAGCATTGGCAAGCATGTGATGCGCGCCGCTGCCGAGAACCTGACCCCGGTGACCCTGGAGCTGGGCGGCAAGTCGCCGGCCATCGTCTCGGCCGATGTGCCGCTGGAGCACGCCGCCGAACGCATCGCCTTCGGCAAGACCCTCAACGCCGGGCAGACCTGCGTGGCGCCGGACTACGTGCTGGTGCCCAGGGATCGTGTCGAGGGCTTCGTCAGCGCCTACCGCGAGGTGGTGCAGCGTTTCTACCCGGTGCTCAAGGACAACCCCGACTACACCGCAATCATCAACGAGCGCCAGCTGGCCCGCCTCAACGGCTACCTGCAGGATGCCGAGGCCAAAGGCGCGCGCGTCGTCTCGCTGTATCCCGAGGCCCAGGGCAGACGCCTGCCGCAGAGCCTGGTGCTCGACGTCAATGACGAGATGAAGCTGATGCAGGACGAGATTTTCGGCCCGCTGCTGCCGGTGGTGCCGTATGACCGACTGGAAGACGCCTTCGCCTACGTCAACGCCCGGCCACGCCCGCTGGCGCTCTACTACTTCGGCTACGACAAGCGCGAACAGCAGCGCGTACTGCACGAAACCCACTCCGGCGGCGTGTGCCTGAACGACACCCTGCTGCATGTAGCGCAGGACGACATGCCGTTCGGCGGTATCGGCCCCTCTGGCATGGGCCACTACCACGGTCACGAAGGCTTCCTGACCTTCAGCAAGGCCAAGGGCGTGTTCATCAAGCAGCGCTTCAATGCCGCGCGGCTGATCTACCCGCCGTATGGCAAGGCTATCCAGAAGCTGGTCTACAGGTTGTTCGTACGCTGATCAACGCGGGCAGCGCCCGTTCCAAGCCTGGTGATAACAACAATGAATGACACCACCCTAAACGCGCCGCAACTGTCGCGACGCAGCCTGCTCAAGGTCGGCCTGATGGGTACGGCGCTGCTCGGCACCGCCGGGCTCACCGCCACGCTCAGCGGCTGCTCGGCCAGCACGCCGGCCAACGGCTATCTGATCCTGCGCAGCAGCGATATGCCGTTTCTGCGCGCACTGATTCCGGTGATGCTCGATGGCGCCGTCAGTGCCGAGCAGATGCCGCAGGCCATCGACGGCACGCTGCAGAGCCTCGACACCAGCCTGGCGCACCTGTCGCCGGAGATGCTGAAACTCACCGTGCAACTGTTCGACGTGCTCGCCCTGCCCATCACCCGCGGCCCGCTGACCGGAGTCTGGGGCAGCTGGGACAACGCCAGCGCCGATGACGTGCGCAGCTTCCTCGCGCGCTGGCAGAACAGCAGCCTGAGCCTGCTGCGTATGGGCCACGCCTCGCTGCTGCAGCTGGTGATGATGGCCTGGTACAGCCGCCAGGAGGCCTGGGTGCATTGCGGCTATCCGGGGCCGCCCACCGTATAACGGCTGATTCGTAAGGGGGGCCGGGCGGCGATCCGCTTCAGTCCATCAACAGCGGTCAGTCTTGGTGGGCTGAAGCCCACCCTACCAACTGGAATTTAGCCAACCGCGATTATCAGAATGAGGCCTCTGAAACCGTAGCGAGCGGTTCGAGTGCAAGGAAGGCTCGCAGCACGTGGCGAGGCTGTACTGAAGTACGCCGAGCCACGGGCGAGAACCTGACGCCGCAATCGGATCGCGCAGTAGGTTTCAGTGACTCCGAGGAAAAACAATGCCTGTACCCGATCTGTTCAAGCAAGGCCTGGCCAGGGGTTGGAAGACCCACGACGGTTCGCGCCTGGAAAGCGACCTGACGCTGGAAGCCGATGTCGCCATCGTCGGCAGCGGCGCTGGCGGCGGCACCACGGCGGAAATCCTCAGCGCCGCCGGTTACAAGGTGCTGCTGATCGAGGAAGGGCCGCTCAAGACCAGCGACGACTTCAAGATGCGCGAGGCCGATGCCTATCCGACCCTCTATCAGGAAGGCATCGGGCGCATGAGCAAGGACGGCGCCATCACCATCCTGCAGGGCCGCGCGGTCGGCGGTACCACGCTGATCAACTGGACCAGCAGCTTCCGCACCCCGCCGCAGACCCTGGCGCACTGGGCCGAGACCCACGCCGTGGCAGGCCACGATGAAGCGGCCATGGCACCCTGGTTCGAGAAAATGGAACAGCGCCTGGGCGTGGCGCCCTGGGCGGTGCCGCCGAATGCCAACAACGAGGTGCTGCGCAGCGGCTGCGACAAGCTCGGCTATCACTGGGCGCCGATCCCGCGCAATGTGCGCGGTTGCTGGAACCTCGGCTACTGCGGCATGGGCTGTCCGACCAACGCCAAACAGTCGATGCTGGTCACCACCATCCCCGCCACCCTCGACGCTGGCGGCGAGCTGCTCTACCTGGCGCGCGCCGACAAGCTGCTGCTCGAGGGCGACCAGGTGGTCGGTATCGACTGCCTGGGCATGGACGAGCGCTGCGTGGCGCCCAATGGCCGGCGCATCCGCGTCAAGGCGCGGCATTACGTGCTGGCCGGCGGCGGCATCAACACCCCCGGGATCCTGCTGCGCTCCAACGCGCCCGATCCGCACAAGCGCATCGGCCGGCGTACCTACCTGCACCTGGTGAACTTCTCCGCGGCGAAGTTCGAGCAGGTCATCAACCCCTTCTACGGTGCGCCGCAGTCGGTCTACTCCGATCATTTCCAGTGGGACGACGGCACCCGCGGGCGGCTCTCCTACAAACTCGAAGTGCCACCACTGCAACCGGCGCTGACCGCCACCCTGCTCGGTGATTTCGGCCACGAGAACGCCCTGCGCATGGCGCAACTGCCACACACCAACGTGATGCTCGCACTGCTACGCGACGGTTTCCACGAAGACAGCGCCGAAGGCCGGGTGGAACTGCGTGGCGATGGCAGCCCGGTGCTCGACTATCAGATGACCGACTACACTTGGGATGGCGTGCGCCGAGCCTACCTGACCATGGCAGAAATCCAGTTCGCCGCCGGCGCCAAGGCAGTGATGCCGACCCACACCGATGCGCGTTACGTCGGCAGTTGGAGGCAGGCCAGGGAAATGATCGAGAACCTCGACCTGGCGCTGTATCGCACCCGCCTGGGCAGCGCCCACGTGATGGGCGGCTGCGCCATGGGCGAGGATGCGCAGCAGGCCGTGGTCGACAGCCTCGGCCGGCACCATCAGTTGGCCAACCTGTCGATCCATGACGGCTCGCTGTTTCCGACCAGCATCGGCGCCAACCCGCAACTGTCGATCTACGGCCTGACCGCCAAGCTTGCGACGCTGCTGGCCGAGCGGCTGAAAAGCCCGAGCTAGACGCCACAGCCCTGGCATGGGGAAACGCAACGCAGGCCGTGGCTTGGCCGCAGACATGCGCTGCGCTACCATCCGACTCCTTTTCGACCCGCCAGGACGTCCCGATGAATCGAGTGTTATACCCCGGCACCTTCGACCCCATCACCAAGGGCCACGGTGATCTGGTCGAACGCGCTGCGCGCCTGTTCGATCACGTTATCATCGCCGTCGCCGCCAGCCCCAAGAAGAACCCTCTGTTTTCCCTGGAGCAACGCGTCGAACTGGCTCGCGAAGTCACCAAGCACCTGCCCAACGTCGAAGTGGTCGGGTTCTCCAGCCTGCTTGCGCACTTCGCCAAGGAACAGGGCGCCAACGTCTTCCTGCGCGGCCTGCGCGCGGTTTCCGACTTCGAGTACGAATTCCAGCTGGCCAACATGAACCGTCAGTTGGCGCCGGACGTGGAGAGCCTGTTCCTCACCCCGTCGGAGAAGTATTCCTTCATCTCCTCGACCTTGGTGCGCGAGATCGCCGCCCTCGGTGGTGATATTTCCCAGTTCGTTCACCCCGCCGTTGCCGACGCGCTGAACGAGCGTTTCCGCAAGAACTGAAGCCGGAACGCCGTAGGGTGCGCCATGCGCACCTGATGACAGCAGCGCTCTCACGGTCACGGCAGGGCCGCATGGCGCCCCTGCCGGTAATCCGGCACAATTCGCAGCATCGTTGCCCGTAAAGTGTCGAAGCGCACGCCTCGACAGGAGTTGCCCCATGTCCCTTATCATCACCGACGATTGCATCAACTGCGACGTCTGCGAACCCGAGTGCCCCAACGGCGCTATTTCCCAGGGTGAGGAGATCTACGTGATCGATCCCAACCTGTGTACCGAATGCGTTGGCCACTACGATGAGCCGCAATGCCAGCAGGTATGCCCGGTAGACTGCATCCCGCTCGACGAGAACAACGTCGAGAGCAAGGATGAACTGATGCACAAATACCGCATCATCACCGGCAAGGCCTGATCCTCCCCGGGAGGCCGTTGGTCTCCTGCTTCCTCCGCGCCCGTTCTGCCCCTCGTCTGAGCAAGGCTGTTAAGCTTCCCGTCTCCTTCAGCCGCCTCTGGTAGATCGCATGTTGCGCAAACTCCTGCTATCGACCCTGCTGCTCGGCGCCAGCCTGCTGGCCCAGGCCGCGCCGCAGCAACCCGCCATTGCCACCGCTCATCCTGCCGCCACCGCCGCAGCGCAGCAGATGCTCGATGCCGGCGGCAATGCCTTCGATGCCGCCGTCGCCGCCAGCGCTGCCCTGGCCGTGGTCGAGCCCTACGGTTCAGGCATTGGCGGCGGCGGATTCTTCCTGCTGCGTACCGCTGGCGACACGCCGGGCTACGATTTCCTCGATGCCCGCGAACGCGCACCGCTGGAAGCCAAGCCGAATCTCTATGTCCGCGATGGCAAGGTGCAGCGTGAGCTGTCGCTCAATGGTGCACTGGCCGCCGCCATACCGGGGCTACCGGCGGCGCTGGTCGAACTGGCCGAGAAGCACGGCCGCCTACCCCTGAAAACCAGCCTGGCCCCGGCGATTCACCTGGCCAACGAAGGCTTCGCGGTCGATCGCGTCTATCGCGAGCGCGCGACCTGGCGCCTCGCGGCACTGCGTGACGATGCCGAAAGCGCCAAGCTGTTCCTCGACCAGGGCGACATTCCCGCCGAGGGCCATCTGCTGCGCCAGGCGGATCTGGCCAACACCCTGCAGTCCCTGGCCGAACATGGCCGTGCAGGTTTCTATACCGGCCCGGTGGCCGAGCGCCTGGTGACCGGTGTGCGCCATGCCGGCGGCATCTGGACCCTGGATGACCTGCGCGAATACCGCATCGCCCGCCGCACACCACTGCGCTTTTCCCTGGAAGACGGCCGTGAGCTGATCAGTGCACCTCCTCCCTCGGCTGGTGGTATCGCGCTGGCGCAGAGCCTGGCCATCCTCGAACAGTTGCCCTGGCGCGACGCCGACCCCGTGCAGCGCACGCATTACGTGGTCGAGGCCCTGCGCCGCGCCTACCGTGACCGTGGCCTACTGGGCGATCCGGACTTCATCAAGAATCCAGTAGAGCAACTACTCTCGCCTGGGCATCTGGCGGTGCTGGCCGGCAGCATCAACCCCGCGCAGGCCACGCCCAGTGCCAGCCTGCCGCCTGCCGGTACCTGGCATGAGGGCGACCACACCACTCACTTCGCCGTGCTCGATGCCGAAGGCAACGCGGTGGCCGCCACCCTATCGATCAACCTGCCGTTCGGCGCCGCCTTCACCGTGCCCGGCACCGGCGTGCTGCTCAACGACGAGATGGACGACTTCGCAGCCGACGTACAGGGCGCCAATGCCTATGGCCTGGCCGGCAGCCAGGCCAACACCATCGCAGGTGGCAAACGTCCGCTGTCATCGATGAGCCCGAGTTTCATCGAAAGCAACGATGAGTTCGCCGCGTTCGGCACACCGGGCGGCAGCCGTATTCCGAGCATGGTGCTGCTGTCGATGCTCGAATACCTGGATGATCAGCCCATCGAGCGCTGGCCGGCGGTAGCGCGCTACCACCACCAGTTCCTGCCCGATGTGATCGAGCATGAACCGGGTACCTTCAGCGACCAGCAGATCGCCGAGCTGCAACAGCGCGGCCATGAACTCAAGCGCCTGGACCGGCAGTACGGCAATCAGCAGGTGCTGTTCTGGGACAAGGTCAGCGGCAAGGTGCAGGCCGCCAGCGACCCGCGCGGGATCGGCGAAGCGACGCCCTGATGCACGCCGACCGCATGTGACCGTAGCCCGGATGAAATCCGAGGGCACCGCGCCCCAGAGCCCCGGATTTTATCCGGGCTACGTCTCGTGTCAGGAGAGCCGGATCAGGCTCTCCTGCTCCTCACCGAACTTGCGCAATTCGCGGAACAGCGCCTGCTCGCTGCCCAGCATCAACACGTTGCGCAGGCTCTGGAAAATACGGCTGGCGTAGCCCAGATCGTTCATCAGCGAGCTGGTCTGCAGACCATCCAGGCGGCCGTCACGCACCTCGGCGAACAGGCGCTGACGAAACCTCGCATCGAAGCTCCCCGCCTGCTCATCAAGCCAGCGCAGACGCGCCTGCCAGGCCTCCTCAGGCAGATCCGCACGCGCCAGCTCGCGCACCTCGTGCAAGGTGGCGAGCAGATGGCGGCGCAGCTCCACATAGGCATCACGCACGGCCGATGGCGGCGCATCGAGGTAATGGCCGAGGTTCTTCTGCAGGTGCTTGGCGTCCTTGACTGCATCCACCAGTTGCAGGGCCGCCAGTTGGCAACTGACCCAGAACTGCTGGTGCGCTTCGTCCATGGGCAGTTCCATGCGCCCCATGAAGCTCAGCAGGTCGCCGTACACCCCCTTGATATGAAACTGGTAGAGATGCTCGGCCTCGAAGCCGCCACGCGCGGGCCTGGCCTGCAGCAACTGATCGTCGCCCTTGGCGCGCGCCAGCTGGTCCACTGGCAGATACAGGGCATGGCAGATCACCTCCAGGCTCAGGCGGCCGAGGTGCCCCAGCTCCTGCACCACCGCGCCGGAGGCGGCCTCCACTGAATCCAGCGCACGTTCGTTGAGGTAGCGCGCGCGAGTCCGCTCGGGCTCTGCCACTTTCTCGCTCGCCAGTTCGGTGATCAGTACCTGTGGCTCACTGCGCTCCGGCAGCCAGCGGATCAGCAACTGCGCCAGACGCCCCTGCAGCGGCCAGAACAGCGCGACGCCCATGGCATTGAACAGGGTATGGAACATCGCCAGCTGGATCAGGCTGTTCTCACCCAGCCCCAGGGGTTCGGCCAGCGCATGCACCAGCCAGGTCAGCGGCCCCAGCAGGCAGAAGGCGAGCGTGCCGGTGGTGATGTTGAATAGCACGTGCGCCAGGGCCAGACGCTGGCCGTTGCGGTTACCGCCGAGGGAACCGACAAAGGCGGTGGTCACGCTGCTGCCGACGTTGGAGCCAATGGCGATCGCCAGGCTCTGACCGAGTTCCAGCTGGCCGCCGGCCAGGGCAGCCAGCGTAAGCATCAAGGTAGCGTGGCTGGACTGCAGCACCACGGTAATGGCCAAACCGATGGCAGTGAACAGCAGCGCACCACGCAGCCCGCCCTCCTGGTAGCCGCTCATATCCAGACCGTCGCCGAAACTGGCGAAGCCATCCTTGATCTGATCGATGCCGAGAAAGATGAAGGCGATACCCAGCACGATACGCCCGGCTGCCTTGCTTTTGGGTCCGAAGAAACCGGCCAGCACGCCGAACACCAGCAGCGGCAGAGCCAGCGGACTGAGGCTGAGGTTCTGCCCGGCCAGCGCCAGCAGCCAGATGCCACTGGTGGCACCAAGATTGGCGCCGAACAGAATGGCGATGCCTCCGGCCAGCTGGATCAGCCCGGTGCTGATGAAGGCAATGGTCAGCAAGGAGACCAGCGTGCTGGATTGCAGCAACAGGGTGCCACCAACCCCGAATAGCAGGCTCTTGAAAGGGGTGGACGTGCTGCGCCCGAGTATCTGTTCCAGCTTGCTGCCCGCCAGCTGGCGCAAGCCCTCTTCCAGGCACTGCATGCCGAACAGGAAGATCGCCAACCCGGCGCAGAGTTGCAGCCAGCCCTGGCTGAACCAGAACGAGGCGATCAGCCCCATTACCACCAGCAGCAACATCACCCAGCGCAGGGACTTCATCACCACCGCTTCTTCCTTTTCTCGGTGTTCAAACGCAAACGGCCTCTCGCCTCCTTAGGGAGGCGAGAGGCCGCGATACATGGATACAGCGAATCAGTCTTTCTTGTAACCGCTGCTGGTGCAACCCAGGCAACGCACGAAGGCTTCTTTGCCCGGTTCTACCACAAGGGATTGCGCTGCCTCGCCGACGTTACCGCCCAGCGCGGTGAACGGCAGGCTGACGACGAATGCCGCGGCACCGATCACGGTGGCGCCGATCAACAGAGGGCGGGCGATGACCAAGTCACCAACCATGGCATAACCCTTCGGCGCCTCAAGGGTGTAGAGCGGGTCGCCACTGGCATTCTGCTGAACCACTTCCGCTTGCGCCGATAGCGCCAGCAGGCCAGAGGTCAGCGCCAGGACAACAGCGGGGGTGCGGAACGCTTTCATGGATCGATCCTTCAGATTATTCGGGAAAGTACCAGTAACTATAACAGCGCATTGATAATTGTCAGCGTGACGGACGTCAATCGCCGTGAAAGGCATATTCCGGCTTTTTCGGTACGTATGGACGAAAGAACGCCAGCATGGCGGCCAGATCGGCTTGCTCGTCACCTGTCGGCTGGAAGGTCGGACCGATAACCACCCGCCGATTCTGATAATCCAGCGCGCCCAGCACTATGGGTACGCCCGCGCCCAGTGCGATATGGTAGAAGCCCATCTTCCAGCGTTCGACCTTCTTGCGCGTGCCTTCGGGCGACAGCACCAGAATGAACTCGCCATGCTCGCGAAAGGCCTGAATGGCCTGTTCGACGGTGTTCAACTGGCGATCCCGACGAATCGGGATACCGCCCCAGCTGCGCATCAGGCCTCCGAAGGGCCAGCGAAAGATGCTGTGCTTACCGAACCAGCGAGCGTTGAGACGTAGCACGAACTTCAGCGCAATGAAGATCACAAAGTCCCAATTGGACGTGTGGTGGGCGCCGATGGCGACGAACTTGTCGAGCCTGGGCAACTGGCCCTCGATACGCCAGCCCATGAGTTTCAGCACGCTGCGCCCCAGCCATTGGACCGCAGGATTGGGCGGCAAGTAATTACCGGACATCGGTCAACCTCGGTGTTTCTTGTTTTTATGCCGTAGGGCGGGTGAAACCCGCCATTTGCATACCGGCGGGTTTCACCCGCCCTAGGTCTCGCCCATCCGGCGGATCGTCATCAGCTCAACGCTGGCACTTGGGACAGTAGACACTCGCGCGCTGGCCCAGCTTGACCTCACGCAGCGTAGTGCCGCAGACCTTGCAGAACTCGCCGCCGCGCCCGTAGGCGAACAGCTCCTGCTGGAAGTAGCCGGGCTGACCATCGCCGCCGACGAAATCGCGCAGCGTGGTGCCACCACGCTCGATGGCATGAGCCAGGATGCGCTTGATCTCCTCGGCCAGGCGCAGGTAACGCGCCCGCGAAATCGCGCCTGCTTCGCGGCGCGGGTCGATACCGGCGGCGAACAGCGCTTCGGTGGCGTAGATGTTGCCGACGCCGACGACCACGGCGTTGTCCATGATGAAGGGCTTGACCGCCATGCTGCGCCCGCGCGACATCTGGAACAGACGCTCACCATCGAACAGTCCACCCAGTGGCTCAGGACCGAGCTTGCTGAGCAGTTCGTGGCGCAGCGGGTCTTCGCTCCACAGCAGCGCGCCGAAACGCCGAGGATCGGTGTAACGCAGTGCCAGGCCGGACTCCAGTTCGATATCCACATGCTCATGCTTGGCTGCGGCCAGGCCGCACTCGACCAGGCGTAGGCTGCCGGACATGCCCAGATGGCCGATCAGACTGCCGACTTCGGCCTTGATCAACAGGTACTTGGCACGGCGCTCGACACACTCGATACGCTGGCCGGACAGGCGCACGTCCAGGTCCTCGGGAATGGGCCAGCGCAGACGGCGCTCACGCACGATCACGCGGCTGACGCGCTGCCCCTCGAGATAGGGGGCGATCCCGCGGCGGGTAGTTTCGACTTCGGGTAATTCAGGCATGGCAATAAGACAGGAAAACGGCGGTGCGCCACCTTAGCAGGAGCCGCGCGGCGAGCGGTAGGGTAAGCCGCTTACCCGATCACCTGCACGGCGGCGCAACCGCATGAAGACTCAGAGCACAGCCAGGTCACGGATGCTTTCGCGCAGGTTCTCGAAGTCGTACTCCGACAACCCCAGATACTCGAGAATCGGCTGCGCGATGTGCTGCCACTCCATGTCGATGGCCTGCCCGCCCTGCACGCGATGCGTCTCGCAGATATGCTCGGCCATCTTGAGAATGCCCAGCAGCGTCTTCAACTGAGCGTCACGCCCCGAGTCATCGCTGAAGATCGACAAGGCGTTGTGATGGTTGGCAATGACCTCGCAGAGATGCTCCGGCAGACGCCAGGAACGCGCGGTGAAATAGCCGACCACGGCATGATTGGTGGTCAGCAGACGGTTCTCGGTGTCGACCACCCGGCGTTCTTCATTGGCACTGGCGTAGGCCTCCTCCAGCACCTGCATGTAGTTAGGGAAGCGCTTGAGCATCAGCGGAATGCCGCAGTCGTGGAACAGTCCCAGACTGTAGGCTTCGTCGGGCGAGTGATAACCGAGGCGCTTGGCCAGGGTCAGACAGGTCATCGCCACATCCTGGGCACTGTCCCAGAAGCGGTTGAGCACCAGGATCGCTTCGTCGGTCAGCTCGCCTTTGATCGACTGAGCATTGATCAGGTTGATCACCGTGTTGCAGCCCATCAGATTGACCGCCTGCTGGATCGAAGCGATGCGGTTGGCCAGACCGAAGTGCGGTGAGTTGACGATTTTCAGCAGCGCGCCGGACAGCCCTGGGTCCTGGCTGATCAGCTTGGCGATGCTGCGCAGATCGGGGCTGGGCATGATCTGCTCCATCTGCAGATCGACCATGATCTGCGGTTGCGGCGGTACGCTGATCCCCTGCAGGACTTGCTGGATCTGTTCGGCGGTAAGTTCGTAGGTCATGAAGGAGGGATCGTGCAGGGTGAGAAGTAGCGCACAGTCTAGCCAAAGCACAGGCAAGCCCGCAGTCGACTTTTGTAACCGCCGGCCCGGCGTGCAAACCGCTATAATCCCGCTCTTTTCCCCGCGGAGCCCGAACTCATGTCTTCCCTGCCCAGTCTGCGCCTGAAAGCCAACGCCGACCGACGCCTGCGCGCCGGCCACCTGTGGGTGTACAGCAACGAGATCGATGTCGCCGCCACCCCGTTGCATGGTTTTGTCGCCGGTGACCAGGCCGTTCTAGAAGCGGCCGGCGGCAAGCCGCTGGGCATCGTCGCCATGAGTCCGAACAACCTGATCTGCGCGCGCCTGCTGTCGCGCGACGTCAAGCACGTGCTGGACAAATCCCTGCTGGTGCACCGCCTCAACGTCTGCCTGTCGCTGCGCGAGCGTCTGTTCGACAAGCCCTGCTACCGCCTGGTGTACGGCGACTCCGACCTGCTGCCGGGGCTGGTGGTCGACCGCTTCTTCGACATTCTGGTGGTGCAACTGGCATCGGCCACCATGGAGGCGCACAAGGACGACGTGCTCGCCGCCCTGATCCAGGTGTGCAAACCCAGCGGCATCCTGTTCAAGAACGACTCCAGCGCGCGCGACGCCGAAGGCCTCCAGCGCTATGTGGCGACCGCCTACGGCGAGGTGCCGGAGTGGGTAGCGCTGGAAGAGAACGGCGTGAAATTCGAGGCCCCGGTGATCGAAGGCCAGAAGACCGGCTGGTTCTATGACCACCGCATGAACCGCGCACGCCTGGCGCCCTACGTCAAAGGCAAGCGCGTGCTCGACCTGTTCAGCTATATCGGCGGCTGGGGTGTGCAGGCCGCGGCCTTCGGCGCCAGCGAAGTGTTCTGCGTGGACGCCTCCGGTTTCGCCCTCGACGGCGTGGAACGCAACGCCACGCTCAACGGTTTCGCCGAAAAGGTCACTTGCGTCGAAGGTGACGTGTTCGCCGCCCTGCGCGAACTCAAATCCGCCGAAGAACGCTTCGACGTGGTGATCGCCGACCCACCCGCCTTCATCAAGCGCAAGAAGGACATCAAGAACGGCGAGGCGGCCTATCGGCGACTCAATGAAACCGCCATGCGCCTGCTGAACAAGGACGGCATCCTGGTCAGCGCCAGTTGCTCCATGCACCTGGAGGAAGACAACCTGCAGAACATCCTGCTGACCAGCGCCCGTCATCTGGATCGCAACATTCAACTGCTCGAGCGCGGCGCCCAGGGCCCGGATCACCCAGTGCACCCGGCGATCAACGAGACCCGCTACATCAAGAGCCTGACCGTGCGCCTGCTGCCCAACAGTTGAGCAACCTGCACCTGCCGAGTGCGTTTCGGCAGGTGCCTCTTCCTTCTCTGGCTGTTACCTCCCCCCACACCTGCCTCGCATCTCGCCCAGCATCGACTAGGCTTGAGCCTGCATAGCAGAGCGCTATCAGCGATTCAGTCGTCATCTGGCTTGCTTATTGCTTTTGGCTATCGACATAACGAACGTCTCCCACGAAGGGGGCGAATCGACTCAGAAGTTGGAGGCTTGGCCACGAGCTGACTCCATATTGCGGATAGCGGGGAGGACTATGACTGCGCAAGCTGGGAACGACGCGTTCCTGCGATTCACCAACGTCAAGAAGACCTACGATCACAAGACCCTGGTGGTCAAGGACTTCAACCTCAACGTGGCCAAGGGCGAATTCATCACCCTGCTCGGCCCCTCCGGTTCAGGCAAGACCACCTGCCTGATGATGCTCGCCGGCTTCGAAGACGTGACCAGCGGCGAGATCCTGATCAACGGCCGCAACGTCACCAGCATCGCCCCCTACGCCCGCAACATCGGCATGGTCTTCCAGCAGTACGCGCTGTTCCCGCATATGACCATCCGCGAGAACCTGGCCTACCCGCTGAAGATTCGCAAATTGCCCAAGGACGAGATTCGCGCCAAGGTCGAGGACTACCTCGCCCTGGTCGAACTGCAGGCCTTTGGCGGACGCTACCCCGGCCAGCTCTCCGGCGGCCAGCGCCAGCGCGTGGCCCTGGCCCGAGCGCTGATCTTCGCTCCGGACATCGTACTGATGGACGAGCCGCTCGGCGCCTTGGACAAGAAGCTGCGTGAGCAAATGCAGTTCGAGATCAAGCGCCTGCACGAGCAGCTCGGCTTCACCGTGATCTACGTGACCCACGACCAGACCGAAGCGCTGACCATGAGCGACCGCATCGCCGTGTTCAACAACGGCGTGGTGCAGCAATGCGCGGCGCCGCACGTGCTCTACGAACGCCCGGCCAACATGTTCGTCGCCGACTTCATCGGCGAGAGCAACAAGCTGCCCGGCGTGATCGAGGCGGTCGAGGCTGATCGCGTCCAGGTGCGTCTCGACGATGGCGGCCTGGTCAGCACACTGAAGGCCAACTGCACTGAAGTCGGCCAAGCCACCACGGTGTCGGTACGCCCGGAGAAGCTCAACTTCACCGCCCGACTCGGCGCCAGCAGCAACCAGGTCAAGGCCCGCTTCGTCACCCGCCACTACGTCGGCGAATACATCCGCTACCACTTCGAGACCGCCAGCGGCAGCGAGTTGGTGGTGAAGAATCTGAACGACAGTTCAGCCCCGCAACTCAGCGCTCAGGAAGAGATCGCCCTCGCCTGGCTGCCGGAAGACAGCCAGGCCCTGGACCGATCGGAAGTGCCGAAGACGCTCTGACCCCACAACTAGTAGAAGCAAATGGAGCACAGCAATGGCTAGATCACTGACTACCAGCTTTTCCACCTTCGCCCTGGTGGCGGCATTGGGACTCACAGCGGGCAACGCCACGGCCCAGGACAGCCTCACCGTGGTGTCCTGGGGCGGTGCCTATGGCGCGGCGCAAAAGAAACACGTCATCGATCCGTACCAGTCAGAGTCCGGGGTCAAGGTGCTATTCGAGGATTACTCGGGCGGCGTCGCCGAAATCAAGGCCCAGGTCGAGTCCGGCAACATTCAGTGGGACGTGGTCGACTTCGAAGTGATCGACCTCGAGCGCGCCTGCTCCGAAGGCCTGCTGGAAACCCTCGACCACAGCGTGCTGCCGGCCGGCATCGATGGCACCCCGGCCGCTCAGGACTTCATTCCCGAAGCACTGGCCAGCGAGTGCGCAGTGGGCAACATCGTCTGGTCCGTAGTGTTCGCCTACAACCAGAACACCATCGGCGGCACCAAGGCAGCCAGCATTGGCGACTTCTTCGACACCAGCAAGATTCCGGGCAAGCGCGCCATGCGCAAGCGCCCGCAGGTGAACATGGAATGGGCACTGATGGCCGACGGCGTCGCGCCTGAGGAAGTCTATGAAGTGCTGGCCACCCCGGAAGGCCAGCAACGCGCCTTCGACAAGCTGGCCAGCATCAAGAAGGACATCGTCTGGTTCGACTCCTGGTCGCAAGCGCCGCAATTGCTCAATGACGGCGGCGCGGTACTGGTGCAATCGGCTAACGGCCGCTTCTACGACGCCATCGTGCAGGAGAAGAAACCCTTCGAGATCGTATGGGACGGCCACGTCTACGACCTCGACGCCTGGGCCATCGTCAAGGGCACCAAGAAGAAGGACCTGGCCATGGAGTTCATCAAGTACGCCACCGGCTCCAAGCCCCTGGCTGGCATGCCGGACGTGGCCTACGGCCCGACCCGCAAGTCGTCCATGCCACTGGCCGACCAGAGTGCGACGCCGCACCTGCCGACCGCTCACCTGGACAAGGGCATCCAGGCCGGCTCCGAGTTCTGGGCTGACTATGGCGAGTCGCTGGGTGAGAAATTCAACGAGTGGCTGTTGAAGTAAGCACCACCCCCTCCCCACGGGCCACCTGTGTGAGGCGCTTCAGCGGCGACGGTCGCGGCTGAAGCCCCTCCCACGGGTACCGAGGTCCAACGGAGGAGGGACTGATCCCGGAGTAATGTCTTGACCTCTCTCACCACCAGCGAAGCCGGCCAAGCCGCCAGCGCCCGTCGCAAGAAACGCCTCGCCGCCTTTCTCTTCGTGGTGCCGCTGCTGCTGTTCATCATCGTCACCTTCGTCGCCCCGATTGGCAGCATGCTGTGGCGCAGCGTGCATCACCCGACCGTGGCCGAGCTGATTCCCCTGACCCTGGCCGAACTCGAGCGCTGGGACGATCACAAGCAATTGCCCGACGAACGCACGCTGAGCGTATTCGTCGACGAACTGCACGCCCTCGACAAACAGCGCCTGTCCGGCAAGCTGTCCGAGGAGTTCAACCGCGCCTTCACCGGCATGTCCAGCGTGGTCAAATCCACCGCGCGGCGCATCGGCCGGATGGATGCCGAAACGCTGCCGTCCGAGGGGGTCGAAGCCCTGCTCGCCAGCCACCGCAACTGGAGCAGACCGGAGCTGTGGTATGCCATCGAGCGCGCCGGCAAGGTCTACACCTACGATTACTACCTGACTGCCCTGGACCTGGAGATGCACCCCGACGATGGCATCCAGGTGCGCCAGGACACGCAGATCTATCTACAGTTGTACTCCAAGACCCTGAACATGGCGCTGGTCATCACCCTGCTCTGCGCCCTGCTCGGCTACCCGCTGGCCTACTACCTCGCCGGCCTGCCGTCGAACCGCGCCAATCTGCTGCTGGTGCTGGTGTTGCTGCCGTTCTGGACCTCGCTGCTGGTGCGCACCACCTCATGGATCGCGTTGCTGCAGACCAACGGCGTGATCAATTCCACCCTCATGGGCATCGGTCTGATCAGTCAGCCCTTCGAGATGCTCTACACCTCGTTCGCCACTGTCGTAGCGATGACCCACATCCTGCTGCCATTCATGATCCTGCCGCTGTACAGCGTGATGCGCGGCATCGACCCCAGCTACATGCGCGCAGCGCTCAGCCTCGGCGACAAACCGATCCCGGCGTTCGCCCGCATCTACTTCCCGATGACGTTGCCCGGGCTCAGCGCCGGGGCGCTGCTGGTGTTCATCATCTCCGTGGGTTACTACATCACCCCGGCGCTGGTCGGTGGTACCGACGGGCAGATGATCAGCAACATCATCGCTTTCCACATGCAGCGCTCGAACAACTGGGAGCTGGCCGCCGCGCTGGGCTCGCTGCTGCTCGGGCTGATCCTGTTGCTGTACTGGGTGTACGACCGCTTCGTCGGCGCCAGCAATATCAAGTTGGGATGAATATGTCCGCATCAGCATCGCAGCATAACGGCGTAGCCCGGATGCAATCCGGGAAACCCGCCACCTTTCCTTCCCCGGACTGCGTCCGGGCTACAGGCGGCAGCCGCCGTCCCCTCGATCCGGGCTCGGCGCTATGAAGATCCCCGCCTACTACGGTTTCTGGCACCACCTCGGCAGCTGGCTGCTCAAGGTCAGCTCCTGGCTGGTGCTGCTGTTCCTGATCCTGCCGATCCTGGTGATCGTGCCGCTGTCGTTCAACGCCGAGCCGTTCTTCAGCTTCACCGAGGGCATGCTCACGCTGGACCCCGAGGCCTACTCGCTGCGCTGGTACCGGGAGATCTTCAACGATCCGAAGTGGATACTGGCGATCAAGAACAGCTTCTTCATCGGCATCCTTTCCACCATTCTTGCCACCGTGCTGGGCACTTGCGCCGCCGTGGGCCTGGCACGCGACGAGATGCCGTTTCGCCGCTTCATCACCGCCCTGCTGCTGTCGCCGATGATCGTGCCGCTGATCATCACCGCGGCCGGCATGTTCTTCTTCTACTCCAACCTCGGCCTGGCCGGCGGCTACCTGGGTGTGATCCTGGCCCACGCGGCGCTTGGCACGCCCTTCGTCATCATCACCGTCACCGCCACGCTCACCGGCTTCGACTACAGCCTGGCACGCGCGGCACTGAATCTCGGCGCCACGCCAATACGCGTGTTCTTCGATGTGATCATGCCGCTTATCCGCCCAGGGGTGATTTCCGGCGCGCTGTTCGCCTTCATCACCTCGTTCGATGAGGTGGTGGTCATCCTGTTCATGGCCGGCCCGCAGCAACGCACCATCCCACGGCAGATGTTCTCGGGCCTGCGCGAGCAGATCAACCCGAGCATCCTGGCCATCGCCACCCTGCTGATCCTGGTGTCCATCGCGCTTTTGGTAACCATCGAACTGCTGCGGCGTCGCGCCGAGCGGTTGCGCGGCATCGAAATTCCGCATTAGAAGCCCGCCCCGCAGGGGCGGTGCATGACGCAGAACGCGTCACGCTGTTCGTCTAAAGTGCATCGCCGGTATCATCGGGCAACGGCCCGCCCCGCCTATCCACCAGCTTCGAGCGCGATACGCCCTGACCATGGATGCAGATCCGATACATACCCGAGACCTACATGAGCAGCGCCTGGCGGAGCAGGAGCGCGCCTTGCTGTTCACCGAAGCGCATGCCGGGTCGCGCAAGCCCCATGAACGTGACAACCCGCCGCCACGGGTATTGGAGGATCGGCGTATCCTGCTCGCCATCCGCTACATCGAGGCGCATCTGGAACGACCGCTGTCCCTCGATCGCCTGGCTTCCCGCGCCCACCTCAGCACCTTCCACTTTCAGCGCCGCTTCCGCGAGGTGATGGGAGAGACCCCGAGCGAATACATTCGCCGTACACGCCTCGACCGCGCCGCCATTCATCTACTGATCTACCCGGAACCGGTGCTCTCCATCGCCTTCTCGGTAGGCTACGCCAGCCATGAAGCCTTCATTCGCGCCTTTCACCGGCAGTTCGGCCTGACACCGACCCAGTACCGGCAGTTCGCCCGCCAGGCCAGTATTCCCACTACCGAGCAGGAGCATCGACGAGCGCAAGCGGTACAAGTCGTCAGCCTGCACGATCGCCCCCTCGTCGCCATGCGCTTCTATGGCAGCTACGCGTGCGTCGCCGAGAACTGGCAACGCTTCGCCGAAGAGTTGCAGCGGATCGGTTACCCGTTGGAGCAGGCCCAGGCCATCGGCGTGATTACCGACAACCCTGAAATCACGCCCAACGAACTGGTGCGTTATGACTGCGCGGTGCCCGATCTCGGTCATCCCATCGGGCGGTCGCCTCTGAGCCGCCTCACCCTGCCAGGTGGGCGCTATGCCTGCCTGGAACATGACGCCCCCTACAGCGAAGTGTTCGCCGCTTACAGAGCGCTGGCCACGGCCTGGCCACAACGCTCTGGCGAGCGCTTCGTACCTCAGGGCGGCTACGAGCTCTATCGCGAGCCGCCATGGCAAGGCGACGGCTCCAGACAATGGCTGGATATCGCCCTGGGTCTGGAGAGTTGAGACGCAAGAGCGCAAGAACTATCAAGCCGAAGTGGCCACGCCCTTCCTAAGCTACGCCCTTGTTTTCGACACGCACCAGACAACCCGTCTCGGAGACCGCGTGCAACAGATGGAAGCTGACCACCATGCGTCTCGCCACGAGCCTGCTGTCCGTTGCACTGGTGCCGACCATCGGTTTTCTGCCTGCGCTGGCGCAAGCCGCCATCGTCCCGGACGCAGGCCAGGTTCAGCAGAGCCTCGAGCAGGCGCACCTGCAACTGCCAGAAAGGCAGCGTCTCGAACTCAACCTGCCCGACGCTCCAGTCGACCCCGCCGCCGAATCCGGCCCGCGTCTGTTGGTCAAGGGCTTCGTCTTCGATGGCAACCACGCCCTGACCAGCCCCGAGTTGCTCGAACTGCTCGCCGACCTTCCCGAGCGAGAGCTGACGATCGGCCAATTGCAGGCCGCCGCCAATCGCATCACCCGCGTCTACCGTGAGCGCGGTTACCCGCTGGCACGCGCCTATCTGCCTGCCCAGGAGATCGATGGCGGCATGGTCACAATCGCCGTGCTCGAAGGCCGCTACGGCCAGGTGCAGATCGACGATCAGGCCGGACTGAGTGGCAGCGCCCTCGCCCCCCTGGCGGCGCTGCAAGCCGGCGATGCGGTGCAGGCCAGGCCGCTCGAACGCAGCCTGTTGCTGCTGCAGGACACTCCCGGCGTCGAGGTGAAGTCCACCCTGCGCCCCGGTACCAGCACCGGCAGCACCGACCTGCTGGTGAATATCGAGCGCGCACCGCTGTTGTCCGGCTCCATCGACGCCGACAACTACGGCAATCGCTTCACCGGTCAGTACCGCCTCGGCGGCACCCTCAACCTCAACAGCCCGCTGGGGCTGGGTGACCGCCTGACCCTCCGCGCCATGGGCTCGGACGAAGAACAGAACTACGGTCGCATCGCCTATCAGCTGCCTGTCGGCCCCTGGTCAACTCAGCTCGGCGTGGCCTATTCGGATATGGACTATCAGCTGGCCAAGGACTTCGAAGACCTTGACGCCCATGGCAATGCGCGCATCGCCAGCGTCTTCGCCCTGCAACCGCTGGTGCGCTCGCGGGACTTCAGCCTCTATGCTCAGGTCCAGTTCGACGACAAGCGCCTGCAGGACGATATCGACCTGTTCGACCAGAAGAACGCAAAACGCTCGCGCGTGGTCATCCTGACGCTCAACGGCAACAGCCGCGACACCCTGCTCGGCGGTGGCGTCAACAGCTTCGCCCTGGCCTGGAGCCAGGGCAGCCTGAATCTCGATGACACCACTGCGCAACGCATCGACGATCTCACTGCCGGCACGGCCGGACGCTTCCACAAGCTCAACCCCAGCCTGGTACGCCTGCAGCGCCTGACCGAGCGCTTCAGCCTGTACACCCAGCTGCAAGGCCAATGGGCCGACGGCAACCTCGACAGTTCGGAAAAGCTCTACCTGGGCGGCGCCTACGGCGTGCGTGCCTATCCGCAGGGCGAAGCCTCCGGCGACCAGGGCTGGCTGGCCAATCTCGAACTGCGCTATGCGCTGACCGATACCTGGCAGCTCAGCACCTTCGTCGACCATGGCGAAGTGCGCCTGAACAAGGACACCTGGGCCTCCGGCGAGAATCATCGCAGCCTCTCCGGTGCCGGTCTGGGCGCACGCTGGGCGGCCCATGGCTGGCAGGTCAGCGCTGTGACCGCCTGGAAACTGGGCAACACCGACCCGCAGAGCGATGTCGACCGCAGCCCGCGCGTATGGGCGCAGGTGGTGCGCTTCTTCTAACGCTCAGACCCTTGATGGTTACACCGCAGGCCGAAACGCAACACTCCGCAGCCAGACGATTGATAAGGGGACATCCATGAACCGCACCTACGCTCTGATCTGGAACCACGCCCTGGGCGCCTGGGCCGTCGCCCATGAACACGCCCGCAAACGTGGCAAGGGCGCCGGTGCGGTATTGGCAGCGAGCCTCGTGCTGGCCGGCTCGGCCTTCGCCGCCGACCTGCCCACCGGCGGCCAGGTGGTCTCCGGCAGCGGCAGCATCAGTCAGCCCAACAGCCAGCAGATGATCATCGATCAGACCAGCAACAAGCTGGCCATCGACTGGCAGAGCTTCGATATCGGCAGCGGCAACAAGGTGACCTTCAACCAGCCCGGCACCGACTCGATCGCCCTCAACCGGGTACTCGGTGCAGACGGCTCGAAAATCATGGGCCAGCTCGATGCCAATGGACGGGTATTCATCATCAATCCCAACGGCGTGCTGTTCGGCGCCGGGGCGCAGGTCAATGTCGGCGGCCTGGTGGCCTCCACCCTGGATCTGTCAGTGAGCGATTTCGAAGCGGGCAACTATGCCTTCAAAGGCAACGGCAGCAACGCTTCGGTGATCAACAATGGCCGCATCAGCGCCGCCGACGGCGGCAGTGTGGCCCTGCTCGGTGGCACGGTGAGCAACAACGGCGTGATCGTTGCCAACCAGGGCACGGTGGCCCTCGCCGCCGGTAATGCGGTGACCCTGGACTTCGCCGGTGACGGACTGCTCAACGTGCAGATCGACGAGGCGGTGAAGGACGCGTTGGTGGAAAACCGTCAGTTGATCCAGGCCGATGGCGGCCACGTCATCCTTACCGCCAGCGCTGCCGATGCCCTGCTGCAGACGGTGGTCAACAACGAGGGCGTGATCCAGGCCCGCACCCTCGGCGAGAAGGAAGGCAGGATCGTCCTGCTCGGCGACTTCGACGGCGGCACTGTGCAGGTTGCCGGCACCCTGGATGCCAGCGCGCCGGATGGCGGCAATGGCGGCTTTATCGACACCAGCGGTGCACACGTCAAAGTCGCTGAAGGCTCAAAAGTCACCACCAAGGCCGCGGCCGGGCAAACGGGCACCTGGCTGATCGACCCCACCGACTTCACCGTCAGCGCCGGCGGTGCCAGCCAGACCACCAGCGGCATCGGCGCCACCACCCTCAGCGCCAACCTGCAGAACACCAGCATCACCCTGGCCACGGTGGCAGGTGGCAGCGAAAACGGCGACATCAACGTCAATGCTGCCGTCAGCTGGAGCGCGAATACCACACTGACGCTCGATGCCCATGGGCGCATAAACGTCAACAAGGACATCACCGCCAGTGGCGAAAATGCAGCGCTGGTATTGGCCTATGGCGATGGTTACAACCTGAACCAGGGCGCCCGCATCACCCTCTCGGGAGGCAATGCCGGGCTTAGTCTCGGCGGCATCGACTACACCCTGATTCGTGACCTCAGCGCCCTGCAAGGCATCTCGGGAAGCGGCCACTACGCACTCGCCATCGACCTCGATGCCAGTACGACCAACACCTGGAACGCCGGAGCCGGCTTCGCTCCTATCGATGGCTTCAACGGCACGTTTGCCGGCCTCGGGCACACCATCGACAGCCTGGTCATCAATCGCCCGAGCGAGTCGACTGTCGGTCTGTTCGGCCTGACTGCAGCCACCCTCCGCGACCTGACCCTGTCCAATGCCTCCATCACTGGTGCAGCCACGGTGGGTGGGCTGGTGGCACGGCTGAGCAGTAACGCTGCCAGCCTGACCAATACCCATGTCACCGGGCAGGTATCTGCGCAGGGCGATAGGGTCGGCGGGCTGGTGGGCTGGAGCGATCAGGGCGTCGTCAGCCAGTCTTCCTCTACAGCCACGGTCAGCGGGGCGAGCGAGGTGGGTGGTTTGATCGGCCGTAACCGTGCCGCCTCGGTCACGGACGCCTATGCAACGGGAGCGGTAACCGGTACGGGCAGTGCCATCGGTGGGCTGATCGGCAGCACCGTGCAGGGCACCACATTGACCAATGTTTACGCCAGCGGCCGAGTGACCGGCACTGGCGGTCTGGTGGGGAATGTTGATGGCGACGGCGCTACGGTCACCAACAGCTACTGGGACATGGATTCGACCGGCCAAGCAACCAGCGCTGCCGGCACTGGCATCGACTCCACCAATGCCCGCACCCAAGCCACCTATGCCGGCTTCGACTTCACCGATACCTGGGTGATGTTCGAGGACGATACACGGCCCATGCTGCGCGGCGAGTACTCGACCACCCTCTTCACGCCCCACGCCCTGCAACTGATGGCGCTGGATCTGTCGGCCGACTACCGCCTGGGCGCCGACCTGAATCTCGGGGCGGCACTTGCAGCAGACGGCAATGGCTACTACAGCGATGTCTGGGGAGCGGCAGGGTTCAAACCGGTGGGCAACGCCAGCACCCCCTTTACCGGCTCGCTGGATGGTCAAGGCCACCTGATTCGCGACCTCAGGATCAATCGCGCAACCGAAAGCGAAGTCGCATTGATCGGGCAGACAGCCGCCGGGGCGCAGATTCACGACCTGGGAATGGTGGGTGGCAGCGTTCATGGCGGGTCCAATGCTGCCAGCCTGGTAGGCATCAACTACGGCGGCATACTGAGCGACCTGCATACCAACGTCACCATCAGCTCCACTGAGCGCGGAGCGGGTGGCTTGGTGGCACGCAACCGGGACAACGGCATCATTCGCAACAGTTATGCCACTGGCGATGTCAGCGGCGCAGAGAATGTCGTCGGTGGACTGACCGGTGAAAACTGGGGCCTGGTGGAAAATTCCTATGCCACGGGCAACGTCACCGGAGTCGTATTTACCGGCGGCCTCGTAGGGACCAACACCGGCACCATCCGCAACGTCTATGCCACCGGCCAGGTGCAGGGCACACAGTATGTAGGCGGCCTGGCCGGTTATTCCGGCGGCTTGATCGAATACACCTACGCCACCGGCGGCGTGAGCGGGGTAACGTCCGTAGGGGGGTTGGTAGGCGATATATCAACCGGACGCGTAGCGGACTCGTTCTGGAATACCGACACCTTCACCGGCCCCGGCGCAGGCACCATTGGTGGATCTGCGACCGTGGAGAATCTACGCGGCCTGGACAGCACGGCGTTACGCGACGCCTCCAACTATGCCACCTGGAACCTGGCTACCAGCGGCGGCAGCAATGCAGTGTGGAGGATCTATGAGGGGCAAACTGCACCGCTGCTGCGCAGCTTCATGCAGAGCGTGACCGTCACAGCAACGGGCATCGGCAATAAAACCTACGATGGCCAGAACAGCGGCACCAGCGGCTATACAACGGATCTTGGCACTACCCTGGATGATGACCTGCTGCTTGGTAGCCTGACCTACTCCAGCGCCTCGCAGAACGCTGGCAGCTACAGCACCACCGATGGTGGTCTCAGCCTGGGCGGGCTGTATTCGGGTCAGCAGGGCTACGACATCAGCTACGCCGATACCACCCTGACCATCGACAAGGCCGCACTCACCGTCACCGCCAACGACGCCAGCAAGACCTACGATGGCCTGGCCTTCACTGGCGGCAATGGCGTCAGCTACAGCGGCTTCGTCAATGGCGAGGATGTCGGTGTGCTCGGCGGCACGCTGGTCTACGGTGGCAGCGCACAGGGCGCGGTCAATACCGGCAGTTACGCTATCAGCAGCCATGGCCTGACCTCTGGTAACTACGCCATCACCTTCGTAGACGGCACACTGACCATCAGCGGCCAACCCCAGGCCCAGCCGAGCAACCCGGCTGCAGAAGTACCTCAGGCCTACTCCAGCATTCTCGCCAGCTTGCAGCACAACATCGGTGACGATAACGCCCAGCCACCAAGCTTCGACTCCGGCGATCTCTACCGTATCGCGGATAGTGGCATCCGCTTGCCAGAAGGATTGGAATAACTGATGCAAAGCAAGCGACAGCTGACAGTTTGCGGCCTGCCATGGGCCGAGACATCAGCGTCCTGGCAATACCCCGCCCCGTAGGGCGGAGCATGCTGTGTTGCTAGAAACCGCGGCGGTCCACCGACCACAGCAGGCTGGTGCACAGGCTGCACAGCGTGCCGTAGAAGGTGCCGCGGGCACTCTGGTCATCCATCAGCTGGAAGCGGAACCAGGCGGTGCTGGGGCCGCGGTAGGCGCCGCCGTCGCCGACTGGTTCGAAGTGACTGACGTAACGCCGCTCGCCCCAGAACACCGGCACGTTGGCGCGCAGGTAGACCGGCTGGGCATTGAGATAGGGGAATGCGATGGTGTCAGCGCCGCCGGACATCAGGAACATCGGGCCCTGCTGGCGGCGCTGCGAACTGCTGTCGTGACCCAGGCCGATGGTGTAGGGCTGGATCGGCGCCGTGGTGCGCACCCTCGTGTCCTGCCCGGCCATGATCGAACCGCCGCCGCCCTGGGAATGCCCCGAAGTACCGACTCGCCCGGTATTGAGCTTGCCGGCGTAGGTGCCGTAGGGGTTGTTGTTCTCCTGCACCAGATAGTCCAGGCAAGCCAGCATTTCCCGGCCCGTACCGGCGTTGGAGGTTTCCGCCGCCGCCACCACGAAACCGTGGCTGGCCCAGTGCGATAGCAAGCCGGCATAGGTCGACGGCCCGGTACCGGTGCCATTGCCCCAGAGAATCACCGGATGGCGCACGCCGCCCTGCCCCAGGTTACTGGGCCGGTAGATGCGACAGCTCGGCCCCTCGCTCTGGTTGCTGGTGGCGTAGGGACCACTGCGGTCGACATTGGCTACGGTCGGAAATGGCGCTCCCGGAGTGTCCGGCAGAGGAGCGGCCAGAGCGGTGGTGCAGACCAACAGGCAGGCGGCCGCCAGGCCACCGAGTTTCAAGTCGAGCATCGAAGGTTCCTCGTTCCATTGTTGTTGTACGAGTCGCCATCGCCCTGCGAACCACCACATCGGCAGGACGGCGCAGCACACATCCTTGCGCTGGCGAGTGCGGGCGCCGATGAAGCAGAGCGCACCATCACGCAGCCTAGATGACCTGAAGGTCACGCCAGCAGTCGCACGAACGGCGCAACCGGATGAACGGCATCGCACCAAGGAACGACAGCCACCTGCACCGGCAATCAGCCGCGCCTTGGCGCTGCGCCAGTGGCGGGAGTAGAATCGCAGCATTCCTCGCCACCATCCCCTGGCGGGCCCTGAGCACGGGCCAGACGCGCGCCCACCCCGCGGCATCCTGCGGCCCCGCCGAACACACGGGCACCTTCCGTTTGCATCCGGTTCAGTCGACGCTCACCATACGAACATCACCTGATCAGACGCAGGAACCGTGTCATGCCCGATTACCGCTCGAAGACCTCCACCCACGGCCGTAACATGGCCGGCGCCCGCGCCCTGTGGCGCGCCACCGGGATGAAGGACGAAGACTTCAAGAAACCGATCATCGCCATCGCCAACTCCTTCACCCAGTTCGTGCCCGGCCACGTGCACCTGAAGGACCTGGGTCAACTGGTCGCCCGCGAGATCGAGAAGCACGGCGGCGTGGCCAAGGAATTCAACACCATCGCCGTCGACGACGGCATCGCCATGGGCCATGACGGCATGCTCTATTCGCTGCCGAGCCGCGAGATCATCGCCGACTCCGTGGAGTACATGGTCAACGCCCACTGCGCCGACGCCATCGTCTGCATCTCCAACTGCGACAAGATCACCCCCGGCATGCTGATGGCCGCCCTGCGCCTGAACGTGCCGGTAATCTTCGTCTCCGGTGGGCCGATGGAAGCCGGCAAGACCAAGCTGGCCAGCCACGGCCTGGACCTGGTCGATGCCATGGTGATTGCCGCCGACTCGACCGCCTCGGACGAAAAAGTCGCCGAGTACGAGCGCAGCGCCTGCCCGACCTGCGGCAGCTGCTCCGGCATGTTCACTGCCAACTCGATGAACTGCCTGGTCGAAGCCCTGGGTCTGGCGCTGCCAGGCAACGGCTCGACCCTGGCCACCCACAGCGATCGTGAACAACTGTTCCTGCGCGCCGGTCGTCTGGCCGTCGAACTCTGCCAGCGTTACTACGGCGAAGGCGACGAGTCGGTGCTGCCGCGTAACGTCGCCAGCTTCAAGGCGTTCGAAAACGCCATGACCCTGGATATAGCCATGGGTGGCTCGACCAACACCATCCTGCACTTGCTGGCTGCAGCCCAGGAAGCGGAGATCGCCTTCGACCTGCGCGACATCGATCGCCTGTCGCGCAAGGTGCCGCAGCTGTGCAAAGTCGCGCCGAACATCCAGAAGTACCATATGGAAGACGTGCACCGCGCCGGCGGCATCTTCTCCATTCTCGGCGAGCTGGCGCGTGGCGGCCTGCTGCACACCGGGGTGCCCACCGTGCACACGCCGAACATGGCCGAAGCCATCGCCCAGTGGGATATCACCCAGACCCAGGATGAAGCGGTCCATCACTTCTTCAAGGCTGGCCCTGCTGGCATCCCCACCCAGACCGCGTTCAGCCAGAGCACCCGCTGGGACAGCCTGGATGACGACCGCGAGAATGGTTGTATTCGTAGCGTCGAGCACGCTTATTCCCAAGAGGGTGGACTTGCGGTGCTGTACGGCAACATCGCCCTCGATGGCTGCGTGGTGAAGACCGCCGGCGTCGACGAGTCGATCCACGTCTTCGAAGGCACCGCCAAGGTCTTCGAAAGCCAGGACAGCGCGGTCAAGGGCATCCTCGCCGACGAAGTGAAGGAAGGTGACATCGTCATCATCCGCTACGAAGGCCCGAAAGGCGGCCCGGGCATGCAGGAGATGCTCTATCCGACCAGCTACCTGAAGTCCAAGGGCCTGGGCAAGGCCTGCGCCCTGCTCACCGACGGTCGTTTCTCCGGCGGCACCAGCGGCCTGTCCATCGGCCACGCCTCGCCGGAAGCTGCCGCAGGCGGCGCCATCGGTCTGGTGCAGGACGGTGACAAAGTACTGATCGACATCCCCAACCGCAGCATCAACCTGCTGGTCAGCGATGACGAACTGGCCGCACGTCGCGCCGAGCAGGACAAGAAAGGCTGGAAGCCTGCCGCACCGCGCACCCGCAAGGTGACCACGGCACTCAAGGCCTACGCCCTGCTCGCCACCAGCGCCGACAAGGGCGCAGTGCGTAACAAGGCAATGCTGGACGGCTGATTCGTCAGCGCGGCTACCGCAAAAAGCCCGACCTTGAGTCGGGCTTTTTGTTGGCGGAAGGTTTGCATCCGACGCTGCTCGCCAGCAAGCTGGCTCCTGCATCTGTGTACAGGAGTCCATCATGCGCATCGGCCTGATCGCCGACACCCACAACCTGCTGCGCCCCGAGGCGCTGGCTGCGTTGCAGGGCGTCGATCATCTGATCCATGCCGGCGATATCGGCGGGCCGCATATTCTTGCCGAGCTGGAACACATCGCGCCGTTGTCGGTGGTACGCGGCAACAATGATCAGGACAACTGGGCCGACGCCATCCCCGAGCGCCTGACGCTGCGCTTCGGCGCCATCAGCCTGCATGTGCTGCACGACCTCAAGCAACTGGATATCGACCCGGCCGCACAGGGCATCGACGTGGTAATCGCCGGGCACTCGCACAAGCCGCTGCACGAGGAGCGCAACGGCGTGCTCTACCTCAACCCCGGCAGCGCCGGGCCGCGACGCTTCAAGCTGCCCATCGGCGTGGGCATCCTGCATATCGAGGGCGAAACGGTACGCGCCGAACTGATCACGCTACAGGTCTGAAGCCAACCGTAGGGGGGACGACGCTTCATCCGTCCACCGCCTGCCAACCCATGGTGGACAAAAACAGCGTTGTCCACCCTACGCACTGACACGAACCGTAGGAGCGGCTGGGCGGCATTCCGTCTCAGCCGCGATGCTTCGCGCCCTCAAGCCAATCGCGGCTGAAGCCGCTCCTACAAACGCCCCCTGCCTCGTTGCTTGGTCAGGGCTGGCAAAGGCTTACCCCTCACCCTTGAAAAACGCCCCCACCGAGTCCATCTAGGCTGGTACAGCCTTTTCCCCGCCTGATGGAGAATTTCATGACCCTCGACGAGCTCAACGCCATTCCCGGCGTGACCGCCAAGCCCGACGTCGCCACCGCCGACTTCGTCTACAACCACACCATGATCCGCGTGAAGGACCTGCACAAATCCCTGGATTTCTACACCCGCGTGCTGGGCTTCACCCTGCTGGAGAAGAAGGATTTCCCCGACGCCGAGTTCAGCCTGTACTTCCTCGCGCTGATCGCTGACAAGTCGCAGATCCCGACCGACCCGGCAGCCCGTCACCAGTGGCGCAAGTCCATCCCCGGCGTGCTGGAGCTGACCTACAACTACGGCACCGAGAAAGACCCGGAATTTTCCTACCACAGCGGCAACAGCGACCCGCGCGGCTTCGGCCATCTGTGCGTATCGGTGCCGGACATCAAGGCGGCCTGCCAGCGTTTCGAAGACCTCGGTGTGGACTTCCAGAAACGCCTGACCGACGGCCGCATGCGCGACATCGCCTTCATCAAGGACCCGGACGGCTACTGGGTGGAGATCATCCAGTTCACCGAAGTGATCTGATTATCGCGTCCGCGAAACCCGACGAGGGGCTGTCTCCAGCGAGACAGCCCCTTGCTCGTTGAGGGGCTCAACTGACGCCGACATAACGATCTGCCCGGTGATTGATCGCCAGCACCAGATTGAGCATCACCGCCCCCAGCACCGAGAGCAGAACCTTGTCTGGCGACACCACGAAGACGGCCGCCAGCACGATGCTCGCATCGATGGCCATCTGCACGGCACCCGCCCGAAAGCCGAAGCGCTCCTGCATGTACAACGCGAGAATGTTCACCCCGCCCAGACTGGCGCGGTGGCGGAACAACATGAGCAAGCCCAGGCCCATCGCAGCCCCACCGAAAAGCGCGGCATAGACCGAACTGAGGTGGGCGAAGGCGATCCAGTGCGGCGTCAGTTCGGCCAACAGCGAAACCAGCAGCACCGCGCAGCCGGTACGCAAGGTGAAGGCCCAGCCCATGCGCCAGATACCGAGCAGGTAGAACGGCAGGTTGACCAGGCAGAACACCAAACCAAACGGCCAGCCGGCCTGATAGTTGGCCAGAAAGGCGATGCCGACAGTCCCCCCCGTCAGCAAACCCGCATGTGCGTAGAAGGCGATGCCCAGGGCCACCAGAGCGGTGCCGAACAGCAGGGCCAGCGCATCTTCCCAGAGTGGGTGGCGCACGAAGAGTGCAGCGACGGCGTTCGGACGCTCGTCGATGGGCGATTGCTCAGACATGAAGAAACCTGCATCAGAATGCACGAAAGCGGTTGTGGCAGAAGCAAGGCAGTGGCCGTCACGCCGCGCGGGAGAACCTGGCAGCAGAGACGACCGGAAAGATCATTATGGTTATGCGCTGCGGCGTTCCCACACTTCGAAGGCGTAGAACGGCGTCTCGGCCGAAGCCGGATGCTCGACGCTGGAAGTCATGCGCCAGGCCGACTCGTCGATCTCGGGGAAGAAGGCATCGCCAGCAGGGTCGAGACCGACACGCGTCAGGTACAGGCGATCGGCCTGGGCCAGGCCCAGCTCATAGAGCTGCGCACCACCAATCAGCATCAGTTCTTCGGCGCCCTCTTCACGCGCCCAGGCATCGGCGCGCTCGATGGCCTCTTCAAGCGTCGCGAACACCTCGGCACCTTCCAGGGTCAGACCTGTCTGACGGCTGACCACCAGGTTGAGCCGGCCGGGCAACGGGCGGCCGAGTGAGTCCCAGGTCTTGCGCCCCATGATGATGGGCTTGCCGAGGGTCAGCGCCTTGAAGTGCTTGAGATCCGCCGGCAGATGCCAGGGCAGTTGGTTGTCGCGGCCGATCACGCGGTTGTGCGCGAGCGCTGCGATCAGGGAAAGGGGCAGTGTCTTTTTCATGAGCGCGAGCATAGCAGAGCGTCCTGCGCACCCGCAGCCCACCTTTGACTTGCCGAGTGGCGCACAGAACCGTCTAGGCTTGGACCTCTGTAGCAGAATCGTCACCCTTGTCGGTGCACGCTTGGCTTTCCATCCCTGTGCAAGGAGGTACCACCATGTTGACCAAACCGCTTCGCAGCTGGCTGCTCTGCGCCGGCCTGTTGCTACCGACCCTCGGCCTCGCCGCGCCAGCCAAGCCCGACAGCGTGCAGGCCGCCATCGACTGGGCCCAGCAACAGCCTCTGGCGCAGAAGGGCAAGCCCCATGCCGACGCCAGGCCACTGATCATCGCCCACCGTGGCGCCAGCGGCTACGCCCCCGAACACACCCTGGCCGCCTATGCCCTGGCGGTTCTGCAGGGTGCGGATTACGTCGAGCCGGACCTGGTGATGACCCGCGACGGCCAGCTGGTGGCCCGTCATGACAACGAGCTGGGGCTGACCACCGACGTGGCGCAGCGTCCGGAGTTCGCCAACCGCAAGCGCACCCAGACGGTCGATGGCGTCAGCCTGGAAGGCTGGTTCAGCGAGGACTTCAGCCTGGCCGAACTCAAGACCCTGCGCGCCATCGAACGCATCCCGCAGGTGCGCCCGGCCAACCAGCGCTTCGACGGCCAGTTCGAGATTCCCACCCTGCAGGAGATCATCGACCTGGTGAAAAGCCTGCAGCTCAGCCAGCAGCGGGTCATCGGTCTGTATCCGGAAACCAAGCACCCGACCCACTTCCAGCAGATCGGCCTGGCCATGGAGCAGCCGCTGGTCAAGGTGCTCAAGCGCAACGGTTACAACAGCGCCAAGGCGCCGGTGTACATCCAGTCCTTCGAGGTGGAGAACCTCAAGACTCTCAGCCGTATGACCCAGGTGCGCCTGGTGCAACTGCTGTGGACCGAGGGCCAGCCCTATGACCAGCAGGTGCTCGGCACCGGCCTGAGCTACACCCAGATGATCACGCCCAAGGGCCTGAAGGCCATCGCCCGCTACGCCAGCGGCATCGGCCCGGAGAAAGGCATGGTCATCCCGCGCGACGCCGCCGGCAACCTGACCACGCCCACCAGCCTGGTGCGTGACGCCCATGCGGCCAAGCTCAAGGTGCACCCCTACACCTTCCGCGCCGAGAACGTCTTCCTGCCCACCAGCCTGCGCAACGGCAGCGAGCCAGCCGAACGTGGCGACATCGAAGCCGAACTGCGCGCCTTCCTCGCCACCGGTATCGACGGTCTGTTCATCGACCAGCCGGACATCGCCGTGCGTCTGCGCGAACAGCGCTGATTCGCACCGGGACGGATCAGGGGTTATTCTCAACCCCTGATCCGAACGACGAGACGCCGCGTGACAGACGCCTCCTCCCCCACGCCTTTCCAACGCCTCTGGCTCAGCGAGACGATTCGCCTGCGCGAGGATCACGCCGGCCCGCTCGAAGATGCCGAAGCCAATCGCCTGGCCCGTGCCGAGCACGGAGACCTGGCCGAGCGCATCCAGCATCGCGCCCTGTTTCTGGCCCGCAGTGACGGCCAGTGGCAAGCGCTGCTGCACTGGCTGCAAGGCGCGCGCCTGGCCGGCCTGCTACTCGCGCTGCTGGCCCTGCTCAGCGGCTTTGGCCTGGCACTGGCGGCCCTCGGTGACGGGCGCCAGCCGGTCAATGTGTTCTGGGCCCTGGGCAGCCTGCTTGGGCTCAATCTACTGATGTTGCTTGGCTGGCTGCTCGGCCTGCTGCTGACCCGCGACCACCCCGGCGCACTTGGCCGCCTGTGGCTGTGGCTCAGCGAGAAGCTGGCGCGCGACGCCAGCGCCGCGCAACTGGCCCCGGCCCTGCTGCTGATGCTGCAACGCCAGCGCCTGACCCGCTGGGGCCTGGGCCTGATGGTCAACGGCCTGTGGTCACTGGCCATGCTCGCGGCGCTGACAACCCTGCTGTTGCTGCTCGCCACCCGCCGCTACGGTTTCGTCTGGGAGACCACCATCCTCTCTGGCGACACCTTCATCGCCCTGACCCAGGCCGTCGGCGCACTGCCCGCCCTGCTCGGTTTCAGCCTGCCGGATATCGACGTCATCCGCGCCAGCGGCGATGCCGCCATCGCCAGCGAAGCCGCCCGGCAGAGCTGGGCCGGCTGGCTGGTCGGCGTGGTGCTGATCTACGGCCTGCTGCCACGCCTGCTGCTGACACTGCTATGCCTGTGGCGTTGGCAATCCGGCAAAGGCGCATTGCGCCTGGACCTCGAACTGCCCGGCTACGGCCTGCTGCGCCAGCGCCTGCAACCGGACAGTGAGCGCCTCGGCGTCTGCGATCTGGCGCCCGCCGCGCTGCATCAGCCGCAAGGCGGCGCCAGTACCCAAACGGGCAGCGGCGCCCTCTTGCTCGGCCTGGAGCTGGATGACCGCCGCCCCTGGCCGCCGGCGCCACTGCCAAAGGGCGTGGCCGATGTCGGAGTGATCGACAGCCGCGAGCAACGCCGCCAATTGCTCGAACAGCTGACCCGCTTTCCGCCTGAACGCCTGGCCATCGCCTGCGACCCGCGCCGCTCACCGGATCGCGGCACCCTGGCACTGCTCGGCGAACTGGCGCGCTCGGCCTCCGCCACACGCATCTGGCTATTGCCACCCGCCCCCGGCGAAAGCCTGGACAGCGCGCGCCTGGCGGACTGGCACCAGGCAATCGGCACCCTGGGGCTGATCCATGGCGACACGGCGCCGCTGAGCTGGCTGGAGAGCGGGCATGACTAGAAAGCCGCAGGCACACGGCCTTCATGTAGGAGCGAGCTCTGCTCGCGAACCATGGCAAACGGCAAAAGCTTCGCGAGCAAAGCTCGCTCCTACCCCGATGCCCGCTCTGTTGCCTCCGAGCTGCCCGACCGAGCCCACGCCATGAACCAGCCGCTGAAACTGGCCCTGGTCGGCCACACCAACGTCGGCAAGACCTCGCTGCTGCGCACCCTGACCCGTGACGTGGAGTTCGGTGAAGTGTCGCCGCGCGCCAGCACCACGCGCCATGTCGAGGGTGCACGCCTGTCGGTGGCTGGCCAGGCGCTGCTGGAGCTGTACGACACCCCCGGCCTGGAAGACGCCATCGCCCTGCTCGACTACCTGGAGCGCCTCGACCGCCCCGGCGAGCGACTGGACGGCCCGGCGCGCCTGGCCCGCTTCCTCGAAGGCAGCGAGGCGCGCCAGCGCTATGAGCAGGAAGCCAAGGTCCTGCGCCAGCTCATGGCCTCCGACGCCGGGCTGTACGTGATCGACGTGCGCGAGCCAGTGCTGGCCAAGTACCGCGACGAACTGGCGGTGCTGACCATGTGTGGCCGCCCGCTGCTGCCGGTGCTCAACTTCGTCGCCAGCGCCAGCCATCGCGAAAACGAGTGGCGCGAGGCCCTGGCCCGCCTCGGCCTGCATGCGCTGGTGGCCTTCGACAGCGTGGCGCCACCCGAAGATGGCGAACGGCGCCTGTATGAAAGCCTGGCCCTGCTGCTGGAGCGTTCGCGCCCGCAGTTGCAGCGCCTGATCGAGGATCATGAAGCACAGCGCCAGGCCCGTCGTCAGGCCGGCAACCGCCTGATCGCCGAACTGCTGATCGACTGCGCCGCCTGCCGCCGCAGCGTCGCCGCCCAGCAGCTGCTGGAGCAGGCCGCCGTGAGCGAACTGCGCGATGCGATTCGCCAGCGCGAACAGCGCTGCGTCGAAGCCCTGCTGCGCCTTTATGCCTTCCGCAGCAGCGACGCCAAAGCGACCGACCTGCCGCTGCTGGATGGTCGCTGGGGCGACGACCTGTTCAACCCCGAAACGCTGAAACAACTCGGCATCAAGGTCGGCGGCGGCATGGCCGCTGGTGCCGCCACAGGCGTCGGCGTCGACCTGCTGGTCGGCGGTATCACCCTTGGCGCCGCAGCAGCGCTAGGCGCAGTGATCGGCGGCAGCGCGCAAACCCTGCGCAATTACGGGGAAAGGCTGAAAGGAAAACTGAAGGGCCAGCGTGAGCTGACCGTCGATGACGCCGTGCTGCGCCTGCTCGCTCTGCGTCAGCAGCAACTGCTGGCCGCACTGGACGTGCGCGGCCACGCCGCGATGGACGCCATCACCCTCCACGCTCCGCAGGAAACCCTGTGGCGCCAGGGCAAGCTGCCCGCCCCGCTGAACGTGGCGCGGGCGCATCCCGAATGGTCGTCGCTCAACCCCGGCGCACGCCTGGAAGAGGCCGACCGCGCCGAGCAGGTAGAGCGTTTGTGCAGTGAAATCGCCATGCAAGCGGTGGGCTGAAGCCCACCCTACATGGGGCTTCGATATACGCCTGTAGGGTGGGCTTCAGCCCACCTCTCCACCGCCAACACACAAGTAACGGCTACTCCCCAAACTCCCCATCGTCATCGTCCCGACCACCCCAATCTGCCGGCAGGAGCCCACTCGCGACATATCGATGGAAGCTCGAATAAGGCCAGTCACCGACCTGGGTCACCAGACCGTGCTTTACCGGGTTGAAATGGATGTAATCGACATGCCGTGCGAGATCATCCTCATCACGTATGCGGTGCTCCCAAAAGCGCCGCTGCCAGATTCCTTTCTCACGCCTTCTGGATTTGCTGGCGCTGACGGTAGCCATGGCGGGTAACGCGCGCGAGAACTGGCTTTTGATCAATGCCCAGCGCTGGGAATAGTCGTGGTCATCCTCAGGCAGTTCCCATATGGCATGAAGATGGTCGGACAAGACGCAGATGGCGATGGTCTTGAAAGGCATACGCTTGCTGGCCTCGACGTAGACCTAGCGCAACAGGGCAATTTCGTCCACCAGCAATCTGGACCGACGATCAGCGAGGGTGACCGTGAAGAAGTAGGTTGCACCGGCAATCCGTTCGCGGCGGTAGTGGGGCATGGGCAATCCTTTGCCTGTTGGGTGTCGGTGAAGGGGCGGTGGCAAGTGGATCGGTGTTTTTGGTGGGCTGAAGCCCACCCTACGTGTGGGGGCGATACACGCCTGTAGGGTGGGCCGGGCGGGGCTCCGCTTCAGCCCACCAGAGCCCAGCTTACGACCGCTCGCACTCGCCCGGTCTCACACCGCCACCGGCGCCTTGATATGCGGGTGCGCTTCGTAGCCGACCAGTTCGAAGTCCTCGAATTTGAAGGCCAGCAGATACTTCACCTCGGGGTTGAGCTTCATGGTCGGCAGCGGCAGCGGCTGGCGGCTCAGCTGCAGGTCGGTCTGCTCGAGATGGTTGGCGTACAGATGACAGTCGCCGCCGGTCCAGATGAACTCGCCCGGCTGCAGGTCGCACACCTGCGCCACCATCAGGGTCAGCAGCGCGTAGCTGGCGATATTGAAAGGCACGCCAAGGAAGATGTCCGCCGAGCGCTGATAGAGCTGGCAGCTGAGCTTGCCGTCGGCCACGTAGAACTGGAACAGCGCGTGGCAGGGCGGTAGCGCCATCTGCTCGACCAGCGCCGGGTTCCAGGCCGAGACGATCAGGCGGCGCGAGTCCGGGTTCTTCTTGATCATGTCGATCAGCTTGGCGATCTGGTCGATGGATTCGCCGTTGGGCGCCGGCCAGCTGCGCCACTGGTAGCCGTAGACCGGGCCAAGGTTGCCGTTCTCGTCGGCCCACTCGTCCCAGATGCTGACGCCATTGTCCTTGAGGTACTTGATGTTGGTGTCGCCCTGCAGGAACCACAGCAGCTCGTGGATGATCGAGCGCAGGTGACACTTCTTGGTGGTGACGATAGGGAAACCGTCGGCCAGGTCGAAGCGCATCTGGTAGCCAAACACGCTGTAGGTGCCGGTACCGGTACGGTCTTCCTTGAAGGTGCCGTGCTCGCGCACGTGGCGCATCAGGTCGAGGTACTGTTTCATTGTGCGACTCCCTGGGCAGCCTGGCGTTTGTAGGCATGGGCGATCAGGCCCAGGCCGGCGAGAATCATCGGTATGCAGAGGACCTGCCCCATGGTCAGCCAGCCCCAGGCCAGGTAGCCGAGCTGGGCGTCCGGCACGCGGACGAATTCGACAATGAAGCGGAAGATGCCGTAGCACACGGCGAACATGCCGGAAACCGCCATGGTCGGACGCGGTTTGCGCGAATAGAACCAGAGGATGGTGAACAGCGCCACGCCCTCCAGGGCGAACTGATACAGCTGCGACGGATGGCGCGCCAGTTGCTCAGGGTCGGTGGGGAAGACCATCGCCCAAGGCACATCGGTGGCCTTGCCCCACAGCTCGGCATTGATGAAGTTGCCGATGCGGCCCGCCCCCAGCCCAATCGGAACAAGAGGCGCGATAAAGTCCATCAGCTCAAAGAAGCTCTTGCCGTTGCGCTTGCCGAACCACCAGGTCGCCAGCATCACCCCGATCAAACCGCCATGGAACGACATGCCGCCCTCCCATACCCGCAGGATCTTCGCCGGTTCAGCGATGTAGGCGGCAAAGTCATAGAAAAATACGTAGCCCAGGCGCCCACCGAGAATCACCCCCATGGCCACCCAGAACACCAGGTCGGACAGCTTTTCCTTGTTCCAGGTCGCATCGAAACGCGCCAGTCGGCGCGAAGCCAGCCACCAGGCGCCACCGATACCGATCAGGTACATCAGGCCGTACCAATGGATTTTCAGGGGACCGAGGGCGATGGCCACCGGGTCGATCTGCGGATAAGGCAGCATCCAGGACTCCTTAAATGAAAAAACTCAGGCCCACGCTGAACAGCAGCAGGGCGAACAGACGCTTGAGCAACAGTGGCGACAACCGATGGGCCAGGCGCGCACCAAAACGGGCAAAGAACATGCTGGTCAGCGCGATGCCCAGCAATGCCGGGAGATACACGAAGCCGACGCTCCATTGCGGCAGATTCGGATTCCCCCAGCCGGTAAACATGAAACTCAGCGCACCGGCGATGGCGATCGGCAAACCACAGGCCGCCGAGGTTGCCACCGCCTGCTGGATCGGCACGCTGCGCCAGACCAGAAAGGGTACGGTCAGCGAACCACCGCCAATCCCGAAGATCGCCGAAGCCCAGCCGATCACACCACCAGCCACCGTCAGCGTCGGCTTGCCTGGGACACCACGGCTGGCCTTGGGTTTCAGGTCCAGCGCCATCTGCGCGGCAACGACGATGGCGAAAGTGCCGATGATCTTCTGCAGCAACGGCCCCTGAATCAGCGCCGCCGTCATCGCCCCCAGCGCGGCACCGAGCAGGATACCGAGAGTCAGCCAACGAAACAGCGGCCAACGCACCGCACCCTTGCGATGGTGCTCGAGCAACGAATTGATCGAGGTGAAGACGATGGTAGCCAGGGAAGTGCCCACTGCCAGATGGGTGAGGATCTCCGTTGCCATACCCTGGGAAGTGAAGCTCAACACCAGTACCGGCACGATGATCAGGCCGCCACCCACGCCGAACAGACCAGCCAGCACACCGGCAGCCGAGCCCAGCACCAGGTAGAGCAGCAGTTCCATCGGCACCCCCAAAAACAAAGCGGCATGGTAGCGGAAATGCCTCCTCAACGGCACACGGATCGACGGAACGGTTGCCGCCTGCGGCTCAGCTCGCTAGCCTGCCAGACTCCGTCATTGGAGGAATGCGCATGTGCCTGATCGTCTTCGCCTGGCAGCCGGAAAGCCCGACGGTGCTGCGCCTGGCGGCCAATCGCGACGAGTTCTATGCGCGCCCCAGCGCAGCACTGAGTGAATGGCCGGATGCGCCTGGCGTATTCGCCGGCCGCGACCTGCAAGCTGGAGGCACCTGGCTCGGCGTCACCGCGCAAGGCCGCTTCGCCGCACTCACCAACATCCGTGACCCGCAGCAAAAAGCCGGCCCGCGCTCACGCGGTGCGCTGACGGCCAACTACCTGCTGGGCCAGGACTCGGCGCCGGTCTATCTCGACAGGATCATGCGCGAAGCCACAGAGCATGCCGGCTTCAACCTGCTGTTGGGCGACCGCCATCAGCTCTGGCATTTCAACTCCCAGGAAGGACGACCTCGGCAGCTGCAGAGCGGCATTTATGGCATGTCCAACGCCAGCCTCGACACGCCCTGGCCGAAGCTGCTGCGTGCCAGAAATGCCCTGAGCGATAGGGTCGAGAGCGAGGATGAAGCGCTACTGGAACTGCTGAGCGACAGTAGCCAGCCGGCCGATCATCTGTTGCCGGACACCGGCGTAGGGCTGGCGACGGAACGCGTACTGTCGAGTATTTTCATTACCACTGCTACCTATGGCACCCGCGCCAGCACGGTGCTGAAGCTTGGCAGAGATGGCAGTTGGAATATCACCGAGCGCAGCTTCGGCCCGCAAGGCGTCGTGCTCGGCGAGGTCGCGTTACGCGGGTAGCCCGGATGCAATCCGAGGTAACGCCAATGATGGGGATAGATCCCCGGAAGTGGGAGCGAATCAGGCCTGGATATTGGACGCCGGGTTGATCACCCGACCGAGACCCAGGTTGCGCAGCGCCAGGTGCAGGGTGCTGTAGATCAGGTGCGGGTTGTCCATGGTCATCACCTGGCCCAGCAGTTCCTTGGCCTTGCTCTGGGTGACCTGGCGCAGCAGCCATTTCACCTTGGGCAGGTTGGTGGCGTTCATCGACAGCGAGTCGAAGCCCATTGCCAGCAGCAGCACCGCCGCCGCCGGGTCACCGGCCATCTCACCGCAGATGCTCACCGGCTTGCCTTCGAGGTGCGCGTCGTTGACCACTTTTTGCAGCGCCTGCAGCACAGCCGGGTGGAGGAAGTCGTAGAGATCCGCCACGCGCGGGTTGTTGCGGTCGACTGCCAGCAGGTATTGGGTCAGGTCGTTGGAGCCGACCGAGAGGAAATCCACCTGACGCGCCAGTTCGCGGGTCTGATAAACCGCCGCCGGAATCTCGATCATCACGCCGATCGGCGGCAACGGCACGTCCGTGCCTTCGTCACGCACCTCGCCCCAGGCACGGTGAATCAGGTGCAGCGCCTCTTCCAGCTCCTGCGTGCCGGAAATCATCGGCAACAGGATGCGCAGATTATTCAACCCTTCACTGGCCTTGAGCATGGCGCGGGTCTGCACCAGGAAAATTTCCGGGTGGTCGAGGGTCACGCGGATACCGCGCCAACCCAGGAAGGGATTCTCTTCCTTGATCGGGAAGTAGGACAGCGACTTGTCGCCGCCGATATCCAGGGTGCGCATGGTCACCGGCAGCGGGTGGAAGGCCTGCAACTGCTCGCGATAGGTGGCGAGCTGCTCCTTCTCGCTGGGGAAGCGCTCATTGATCATGAACGGCACTTCGGTGCGGTACAGGCCGACGCCTTCGGCGCCGCGCTGCTGAGCGCGGGCCACATCGGCGAGCAGGCCAGTGTTGACCCACAGCGGCATGCGGTGGCCGTCAAGCGTCTCGCAGGGCAGTGCACGCAGGGCATCGAGCCCTTCGGTGAGCTGGCGCTCCTCCTCGACCACCTCCGCATACTGCTTGCTCAGCAGGTCGCTGGGGTTGGTGAAGACTTCACCATGGTAGCCATCGACGATCAGCTTGATGCCGTCGATCTTCGAATACGGCAGATCGACCACACCCATGACCGTGGGAATGCCCATGGCACGGGCGAAAATCGCCACGTGAGAGTTGCCCGAGCCGGTCACCGAGATCAGACCGACCAGCTTGCCTTCCGGCACTTCGCCGAGCATCGCCGGCGACAGCTCCTCGCTGACCAGGATGCTGTTATCCGGGTAGACCAGCGTGGTCTTGCGTTCTTCCTGCAGGTAGGCGAGCAGACGTCGACCGAGGTCGCGCACATCGGAGGCGCGCTCGCGCAGGTAGGCGTCATCCATCAGCTCGAAACGATTGACGTGATCGAGCACCACCTGGCGCAGAGCACCTTGCGCCCACTGGCCGGTACGGATGACCTTGCGCACCTCGTTACCCAGTGCGGCGTCCTCGAGCATCATCAGGTAGACGTCGAACAGCGCGCGCTCTTCCTTGCGCAGCTGAGTGGCGAGCTTCTCGGACAGCTCCTGCATGTCCTCGCGCACCCAGCCGAGCGCCTTGTCGAACAACTCCAGCTCTGCAGCAATGTCATCGACGCTGCGGTCTGGAACCACATTCAGATCAGCCGGGGGCAGCACCACCACAGCGGTGCCGACCGCTGCCCCCGGCGCACCCGGCACGCCGACGAACTTGGCCTCCTGCACGCCCTTGCCCTGGCGCCCCAGACCGCGAATCGAGCCGGTCGCCTCGGCATGGGCGATAACGCCGGCGAGCTGCGCGCTCATGGTGACCAGGAAGGCTTCCTCGCCCTCGTCAAACTGGCGGCGCTCCTTCTGCTGCACGACCAGAACGCCCATCACCCGACGGTGGTGGATGATCGGCGCCCCGAGGAAAGAGGCGTAACGCTCCTCGCCGGTCTCGGCGAAATAGCGGTAACGGGGGTGGCTGGCAGCGTCTTCGAGGTTCAGCGGCTCTTCGCGGCTACCGACCAGACCCACCAGGCCTTCGCTGGGGGCCATGCTGACCTTGCCGATGGAGCGCTTGTTGAGGCCGTCGGTGGCCATCAACACGAAACGGTTGGTTTCCGCATCGAGCAGGTAGACCGAGCAGACCTGGCTGCCCATCGCTTCCTTGACCCGCTGCACGATGATCGACAGCGCCGCCTTGAGATCCTTGGCGGCGTTTACTTCCTGGACGATCTTGCGCAGCGTATTGAGCATGCTCGATAGGGGTCCGTATCAGTCGCGCACTATAAGACGCGGGGCAAGTTCCTTGAGCGCGCGGCGGTAAACCTCGCGCTTGAATGTGACCACCTGGCCCAGCGGGTACCAGTAGCTGACCCAGCGCCAGCCATCGAATTCGGGCTTGCCGGTCAGGTCCATGCGCACCCGGTCTTCAGCCCCGGTCAGACGTAGCAGAAACCACTTCTGTTTCTGCCCGATGCACAGCGGCTGGCTATGCGTGCGCACCAGGCGCTGCGGCAGACGATAACGCAACCAGCCGCGGGTGCAGGCGAGGATCTTCACATCCCGCTCTTCGAGCCCGACCTCTTCATTCAGTTCACGGTAAAGCGCCTCTTCCGGCGATTCACGATCATTGATGCCGCCCTGGGGAAACTGCCACGCATCCTGGTTGATACGCCGGGCCCAGAGCACCTGGCCGACATCATTGGTCAGGATGATGCCGACATTCGGGCGGAAACCATCAGAATCGATCACGGCAAGCAACCTCGTACACGCAAGTTCCGGCATTGTTCCACAAAGCCCACAACAGCAGCAACGCGGGTTTAGGCACAGTTTGAAAGCCCCACCAAAGCGGCTATTCTGGCGCCCCTCCCCCCTTTTGCAGAACAGGTACAGTACCGTGCGCTTGGCCCTTTTCGATCTCGACAACACCCTGCTGGCCGGCGACAGCGACCACAGCTGGGGCGAATTCGTCTGCCAGCGAGGCCTGGTCGACGCGGCCGAGTACCTGGCGCGCAACGACGCTTTCTATGCCGATTACTGCGCCGGCAAACTGGACGTGGTGGCCTACCAGAACTTCAGCCAGGCCATTCTTGGTCGCAGCGAAATGGCGCAGCTGGCGCAGTGGCACCGCGAGTTCATGGCAGAGGTGATCGAGCCGATCATCCTGGCCAAGGGCGAAGCACTGCTGGCCGAGCACCGCGCCGCTGGCGACAAACTGGTGATCATCACCGCCACCAACCGTTTCGTCACCGCGCCCATCGCCGAGCGCCTGGGCGTGGAAACGCTGATCGCCACCGAGTGCGGCATGCAGGAGGGTCGCTACACCGGGCAGATCACCGGCACGCCGTGCTACCAGGGCGGCAAGGTGACCCGGCTGAACGAGTGGCTGGCACAGACCGGGCACAACCTGGATGGTGCCTACTTCTACAGCGACTCGCGCAATGACCTGCCGCTGCTGGAAGCCGTGGCCAACCCGGTGGCGGTCGACCCGGACGACGTACTGCGCGCCACCGCGCTCGAGCGCGGCTGGCCGGTGATTTCGTTGCGCTGAATCGCGATGAAGTAGGGGGCGCCGTGCGCACCGCAAACCCCGTCATTAACAGCCGGTGCGCACGGCGCACCCTACAGACAAATCGCTGCCGGTACGCCCTGCGATTCTGCAGGAGCGGCTGGGCGGCATTCGCTTCAGCCGCGAAGCTTGATAACCAGGCAATCGCGGCTGAAGCCGCTCCTACAGCAAGCAACAAGGCCGCGCGGAATCTTAGCCCGTAGCCCGGATGCAATCCGGGAAATCAGAGTCAGGCCGGCTTGGCGCCCATGAGCGCCATGATGGCGATCAATAGCAGCAGAATCAGCCCGGCATAGATCAGGCACAGGCGCTTGAGCGATGTCGGCGCTGGTGTATCACACAGCGCACGCCATACCGCCAAGCGACCAGCCAAGAGCAAGCCGAGCAGCATCATCACCGCATAGAGAATGCTGCCCAGCAGCAGCCAGGTCTGCCCCAGCGGCCAGCCGGCGGTGTCCACCAGCCAGTAGCCGGTAACTGGCAGGCTCAGCGACAGCACGGCGAACGTCGGGAAGCTGAACAACAGGGTCACGCGCAGCTTGCGCGCCAGCACGGCGGCATCACCACCGCGCTGCGCCTTGAACAGCATGACGCCGTGGGCGATCAGGCCGAGCAGCAGCAACACGCCAGGGGCGCTGTGGAGAATACGAACCAGCAGATAATGTTCCATCGAGGCTTCCTTGGTTATCAGGCGATTACGTAGGGCGGGTGTAACCCGCCAGCGCGCTGTTGGCGGGTTGCACCCGCCCTACGGTTCGAAGGCAGCTTTCAGCCCAGAAACAGGCGATAAGCGGGATTTTCGCTCTCATCCCAGTAGGGGTAACCGATGGCGTCCAACGCCGCCGGCACCAGATGACGCTCGTCTGCCGGCACCTGCAGCGCCGCCAGTACGCGGCCATCGGCGGCCCCGTGATTGCGGTAGTGGAACATCGAGATGTTCCAGCGCCCACCCAGCTTCTGCAGGAAGTTGAACAGCGCGCCCGGACGCTCGGGAAACTCGAAACGCAGCACCATCTCGTCACCGACACCGGCGGCATGACCGCCGACCATGTGGCGGATGTGCAGCTTGGCCAGCTCGTTGTCGGTCAGGTCCAGCACCGGGAAGCCCTGCGCCCGCAGCCCCTCGACCAGCGCCTGGCGCGGGTCGTTCTCCGGATGGGTCTGCACGCCGACGAAGATGTGCGCTTCGCGATCGGTGTGATAGCGGTAGTTGAATTCGGTGATCTGGCGCTTGCCCACCGCCTCGCAGAAGGCCTTGAAGCTGCCGGGCTGCTCGGGAATGGTCACGGCGATGATCGCCTCGCGCTTCTCGCCCAGCTCGGCGCGCTCGGCAACGTGACGCAGGCGGTCGAAATTGACGTTGGCGCCGGAATCGATGCCCACCAGCACTTCACCGTTAGCGCCCTGACGCTCGACGTACTTCTTGATCCCGGCCACAGCCAGCGCACCGGCCGGCTCGGTGATCGAACGGGTATCGTCGTAGATGTCCTTGATCGCCGCGCAGATCTCATCGGTACTGACGGTGATCACTTCATCGACGTGATCCTTGCAGATATCGAAAGTGTGCTGGCCGATCTGCGCCACCGCCACGCCGTCGGCGAACAGCCCGACCGTCGGCAGTACCACGCGAGAACCGGCGGCCATGGCGGCCTGCAGGCAGTTGGAATCGTCCGGCTCGACCCCGATCACCTTGATTTCCGGGCGCAGGTATTTCACGTAGGCCGCGATGCCGGCGATCAGGCCACCGCCACCGACCGGTACGAAGATGGCATCGATATGGCCCTGGTGCTGGCGCAGCACCTCCATGGCCACGGTGCCCTGGCCGGCGATCACCAGTGGATCGTCGTACGGGTGAATGTAGGTATAGCCCTTCTCCTCCACCAGCTTCAGCGAATGCGCCAACGCCTCGGGGAAAGCGTCGCCGTGCAGCACCACCTTGCCGCCCCGCGAGCGCACGCCCTGCACCTTCAGCTCCGGCGTGGTGCGCGGCATGACGATGGTCGCCTTTACGCCCATATGCTTGGCAGCCAGGGCCAAGCCCTGCGCGTGGTTGCCGGCCGAGGCGGTGACCACACCGCGCGCCAGCTCTTCGGCGGACAGTTGCGCCAGCTTGTTGTAGGCGCCGCGAATCTTGAACGAGTACACCGGCTGCAGATCCTCGCGCTTGAGCAGAATCTGGCTGCCCAGCCGCTCACTGAGCTGACGGGCGGGTTGCAGCGGGGTTTCCACCGCGACGTCGTAGACGCGCGAGGTGAGGATCTTCTTCACGTACTGTTCGAGCATGGCGATTTCGCAGGCGTTCAGGCTTTGAGAGGACTGCCGAGTCTACCCCAGCGCTGCGCCGGGCGACCATACGAAACGCACGGCTTTTAGGGGCATATACGCCCCGTCAGCAAGCCATTTACGGCTATAGCAAGTCACTTGCGGCTATAATTCGCGCCTTGTCCTCCCACCTTCCCAGGCATTCCCCCGCGATGAACCAGGATCAGCTGAAACAGGCCGTGGCCCAGGCCGCCGTCGACCACATTCTCCCGCGCCTCGACAGCAAGAGCATCGTCGGCGTCGGCACCGGCTCCACCGCCAACTTCTTCATCGACGCGCTGGCCAAGCACAAGATGGACTTCGATGGCGCCGTCGCCAGCTCCGAAGCCACCGCCGCGCGCCTGAAGGGTCATGGCATCCCGGTCTACGACCTCAACAGCACCGCCGAACTGGAGTTCTACGTCGACGGCGCCGACGAGAGCGACGAGCGTCTGCACCTGATCAAGGGCGGCGGCGCGGCGCTGACCCGCGAGAAGATCGTCGCGGCCGTGGCCAAGACCTTCATCTGCATCGCCGATGCCAGCAAGCTGGTACCGGTGCTGGGCGCCTTCCCGCTGCCGGTGGAAGTCATCCCCATGGCCCGCAGCCACGTCGCCCGCGAGCTGGTGAGACTGGGCGGCGACCCGGTCTATCGCGAAGGCGTGCTGACCGACAACGGCAACGTCATCCTCGACGTGCACAACCTGTCGATCACCGATCCGGTAAAGCTGGAGGCGGATATCAACGCTATCGTCGGCGTAGTCACCAATGGCCTGTTCGCCGCCCGCCCGGCCGATCTGCTGCTGCTCGGCACCGCCGAAGGCGTGAAAACGCTCAAGCGCTGAGAAGCCAGCAGTCGCTTCAATCGTAGCCCGGATGAAATCCGGGGCAGACGCACTGGACTTTCCCGGATTGCATCCGGGCTACGAAACATGTCAATGCGCCGTCTACTCAAGCAAACGGCGCAGCTCCTCGCTTATCGACATGGGTTGAAAAGCACTAACCCGCGCCCGCCCGGTATTGCCGACGGGCACCCAGATACGCGAGAACAGCAGCGCCGCCAGGATACGTGGCACTTGTCCCAGCACCTCACGCGCATCCCCTTGTTGCCAGCCGGCCCGCAGCATCAACCAGTGCGAACGCGCATGCAGCCACGGGCGACGCTGAGTAAGGACGTGCGCGCGCTCCAGCCAGACCAGCGCTTTGTCGCTACGGTGTGCGCGCAGTTCTTCTTGCGCCTGAACGAAAGCCTCGTCGATAGCCTTGCGTAGTTCCACCTGCATGCCAGCGCCCCTCATTTGCGCAACAAGCGCAGACCGTTGAACACCACCATCAGGCTCACGCCCATGTCGGCGAACACGGCCATCCACATGGTCGCCTCGCCCGCCAGGGTCATGCCCAGAAATACCGCCTTGATGCCCAGCGCCAGCACGATGTTCTGCACGAGAATGGCGTGGGTCTGGCGGGACAGACGAACGAATGTCGGGATCTTGCGCAGATCGTCATCCATCAGCGCGACATCCGCCGTCTCGATGGCCGTGTCGGTGCCGGCGGCGCCCATGGCGAAGCCGATCTCGGCCTTGGCCAGTGCCGGCGCATCGTTGATGCCATCGCCGACCATCCCGACCACCTTACCCTGCAACTGACGCGCCTCGACCCAGGCCAGCTTGTCCGCCGGCAACAGATCGCCATGCGCCTCATCGACACCGACCTGTTCGGCGATGGCCGCTGCGGTGTGGGCGTTGTCGCCCGTCAGCATGCAGGTGCGCACACCCAGTCCGTGCAGTTCGGCGACCGCCTCGCGGCTGCTCTGGCGCACCGTGTCGGCCACGGCGAAGAGCATCAGCGCACGCTGCTCGTCGCACAGCACCACCACGCTCTTGCCCTGGCGCTCCAGCGCCTGCAGGCGCTCTTCCAACGGCGTGGAGCACAGCCCAAGCTCCTCGACCATGCGGTGGTTGCCTATATAAAGCAGCTTGCCGTCAACCGTCCCCCTGGTGCCGCGCCCAGGCAACGCTTCGAAGTCCGCCACATCGAGCAACGCCAGACCTTGTTCCTCGGCATGCAGGGCCAATGCCCTGGAAACCGGATGATCCGAACGCGCAGCCAGGCTCGCAGCCCAGGCGGCGTGCATCGGCTCATCCACGTCCAGCAGTTGGAGGCTGTCGGTCTGTACCGGCTTGCCATGGGTCAGGGTGCCGGTCTTGTCCAGCGCCAGCAGGGCCAGGTGCCGGCCGTTCTCCAGATAGACGCCGCCCTTGATCAGAATGCCCTTGCGTGCAGCGGCCGCCAGACCGCTGACGATGGTCACCGGCGTAGAGATCACCAGCGCACAGGGACAGGCCACCACCAGCAGTACCAGGGCGCGGTAGACCCAGTCGAGCCAAGCGCCGCCCATCAGCAGTGGTGGAAATACGGCGACCGCCAGAGCGAAGGCGAATACTGCCGGGGTGTAGATGCGCGAGAACCGGTCGACGAAGCGCTGAGTCGGCGCGCGCGAGCCCTGCGCCTCCTCCACCGCATGGATGATGCGCGCCAGCGTGGTATCACGCGCGGCCGCCGTCACGCGAAACTCCAGCGAGCCCGCCTCATTGATGGTACCGGCGAAAACCGCATCACCCGTCCGCTTTTCCACCGGCAGGCTTTCGCCGGTGATCGGCGCCTGGTTGACCGTCGACGCGCCGCCGACCACCTCACCATCGAGGCTGATGCGTTCACCAGGACGCACGCGCACCACCGCGCCCAGACTGATAGCCTGCACGTCGACCTCCTGCCAACTGCCATCAGCCTGCTGCACGGTGGCGCGTGGCGGCGCCAGATCCATCAGCCCGCGTATGGCGTTGCGAGCCCGATCCAGCGAGCGCGCCTCGATCAGCTCGGCCAGGGTGAACAGCACCATCACCATCGCCGCTTCCGGCCACTGGCCGATCAGCACTGCGCCGGTCACGGCGATGCTCATCAGGGCATTGATATTGAGGTTGCGGTTCTTCAGGGCGATCCAGCCCTTCTTGTAGGTGCTCAGTCCACACAGGCCGATGGCGGCGATAGCCAGCAGCGCCACCAACAAGTCCGGGCCGAGCCCGGCGAAATGCACGACTTCCGAAGCTGTAGCCAGGACACCTGCCAGCACCAGCGGCCACCAGGGCTTTGTCGCGGGTGCAGCAACTGGCTTCTGCGCAGAACGATCATCTTCGACCTGCGGGGTAAAGCCCAATGCGCGTATGGCCGGCAGCACCTGCGCCAGCACGCCTTCGTCATGGCTCACGGTCAGCACGCGCTGCAGCAGATTGAAATGCAGGCCGGCCACGCCAGGCAGGCGCCCCAGCGCGTCGCGAAGCAGGCGCTCTTCGGTGGGGCAATCCATCTGCTCGATGCGGATGCGGGTACTGCACACCCCCGCCAGCACGGCGTCCGCTGGCTGCGGCGCGGCCTCGCGATTGTGTCCAGCGTGATCGTGGGCATGCTCAGGGTGAGCAGGTGGCTGTTGGTGCGAGTGATCGCAGCAGCGGCTCATGGCAAATCTCCGTCGGGTATCTGTTGCCGAGTACACACCCTGTAGTCACTATAGGGTCAAGCACCCACGGAGCGATCCCATGAAAATCGGAGAATTGGCGAAAAAGGCCGGCTGTCAGGTAGAGACCGTCCGCTACTACGAACGCGAAGGCCTGCTGCCGGCACCCGCGCGCAGCGAAGGCAACTACCGCCTGTACGGCGCACCGCACCTGGAACGCCTGGTGTTCATCCGCAATTGCCGCACGCTGGACATGACCCTGGAAGAGATCCAGCGACTGCTGGCTCTGCGCGACCTGCCCCACGAGAGCTGCGCCGGTATCAACAGCCTGGTGGACGAACATATCGAGCACGTTCAGGCACGCATCGACAGCCTGCAGGCGCTGCGCGACCAACTCACCGAGTTGCGCGACCGCTGCAATGGTCCACAGGAGGCTGAAGACTGCGGCATCCTGCGCCAGCTCAACGTCAGCGGCGGGGTGCAACCGCTACCGGACGATGGCCACACCCATGTCGGCAAGAGCCACTCGCACTGAAGTCGGCAGTTACGGCGCCTTGCGGAAGACGTAAAACAAGTTCGGCTCGCTGATCAGGTACAGGTTGCCGTCATCATCCGTCGCCACACCCTCGGCCTGCGGCACGCTGCGCTGCAGACCATGCTGACCACGTAGCAGCGACAGGGTGCTGATCGGCCTGCCTTCGGCATTCAGCTCGATCACCAGGCGCGACTCGTCCGACAGCGCCAACAGGTGGCCGGTCGCGGCGTCGAAGTCCAGGCTGGAAAGGTCGCGCACGAACAGTCGCGCGTCACGCTTGGGGTCCGTATTGACCTGCAACGCCAGTGGCTTGCTTTCATCGACATGGGGGAAGCCGAGCACCTCGAAGATGCGCACCGGGTCGCGCTCCTTGGCCACCAGCAGGCGCTGGTTCTTGGCATCGTAGGCCAGGCCTTCGAAACCCTTGTTGCCATTGCGGCCGATGCCCAGGGAAAGCTGCTGGAAGTCGGCCGCGTCGAGCACGCGACTGCCATCGTCGATGCGCACCTTGACCAGGCGTTGTTCGCGTTCATCGGCGATCACATAGGTACCAGGCGCTACGTATTCGATGGCCTCGGGATCACCGAAACCTTCAAGATCGATGGTGCGCAGCAGCTCGCCATCCAGGCTCAGCTCGATCACCTTGGCCGGCTTGTTGGTGACACTGAACAGGCTGCGCCGATCGGGATCGTAGGTCAGCGCCGATACATCGCTGATATCGGCAATCGGCTTGGCCTCGATCACCACGCGATAGTCGCCCAGCCACAGCGACTGTTGGCGCCACTGCGCACCATGCTGCCACTCCTGCACGGAGAACCAGGCACGTTCGAACAGCCGATACTGCTGACCCAGCACGGCTCCACTCAACAACACGAACAACAGCAGATAGAGCCAGGGGTTGATGGAGAGCAGACGACGCATGATGATTTTCTCTGACTACCACGAAAAAGCCCGCCACGGGCTTGACGTGGCGGGCGGGCGGAATATCGCGATCAGTTGATCAGTTCGACACGATCGACATCGATCTCGCGGCTGTTGAAGTCCTTGTCGACTTCACCGGTCAGGCGCACCTTGGCGGTTTCCGAGACGGTCTGGCCCGGCCAGTCTTCGTCATCGATTTCCACCTGGATGGTGCCGGTAGCGTCCTTGAACTCGTAGAGTTCGTCCTGCAGGCGCTTGACGATCTGACCTTCCAGAACGACATGGGTGTCATCGGCAGCTTCCAGTGCAGCAGCCACGGTGGTGACCTGCGGGGTAGCGCCCGGGCCGGTGTAGCCAGTAGCGAAAGCGGCAGTGCTGAGCAGCGGCAGAACCATCAGAGCGAGAGCGGTACGTTTCATGGTGAGAACCTCGTTGTTCGTAAGTGACGGGTTCAGATTAGTGCCGCTAGCTGAAGCCAGACTGAATCGCGGCTTAAGCCAAACTGAATCCGTCACCCCACTCAACTGGCATCCGGTTGCGGCTTGCTGAAGACGTAAAAAAGATTGGGCTCGGCGACGATATAGATGTTGCCGTCCTCGTCCATGGCCACACCCTCAGCCTGCTTGATGCCCTGATCCAGACCATTCAAACCACCGGTAAGGCTGAGAAAGCTGACCGGCTGGCCGTCGCGGTCGATCTCCAGCAGCATGCGCGACTCGTCGGACAGCACCAGCGCGTGACCGGTGCGCGCATCGATACTCAGCGAAGAAATATCGCGCATGCCCAGATTGCCGTAGTGGAAGGGCTGCATCACGCCAGCAGCACCGTCTTCGCCAGGAAAAGGCAGGCTGAACAGGCCCATCGGGCTGCGCTCCTTGCCCAACATCAGGCTGCTGCTGCGCGCATCCCAGGCAACGGCTTCGAAGCCCTTGTTACCCGCTTCGGCAAAGCCCAGGTCGAAGCCGGGGAAATCGGCCGCATCCAACTCCAGGTCGTCGTCACGCAGGGTAAAGGTGGTGAGCTGACGCCGACGCTCATCGACAATGGCCATGCGCCCGTTGTCCATCATCTCCACCGCTTCCGGGTCAGCAAAGCCCTTCAACTGGATACGCCGCAACACCTCACCCTCACGCGAGAGTTCCACCAGCAGAGGGTTCTTGCCGGTCACCGTAAAGAGGGTGCCGGTTACCGGGTTGTAGGTAAGCCCCGAGGTTTCATCTTGTTCCAGACCAGACAACGCCTTGGCCTGAATCACCGCACGGTAGCCAGGCAGCCAGACGCTGGACAACCGCTCCACCAACGGCGTATGCCCCTCCTGCCACCAGAGCAGGGCGCGATCATCCCAATGCTGAGTTTTTACTACCGTTGCCACGACCAGCACGGCTATGCCGAACAACCAGTAACGGGGGCGAGAAAGGCGGGAACGAAGGGAGGGCATCGGCGACGGCTCGGCTGCTTGATGGCAATCCGACATCCGATGTCTGGAAGAGTTCCGCCGCCTGGAAGGCGGCGATTGGTATAGAACCTGCGCACGATCTTGCGAGCTAGAGCCATGCAAGGCAAAAACAGGCGAGGACGCGGAGTGTACTTTTGTACATGAGCATTCCGAGCCTGTTTTTAACGCCGCAGGGCCGACGCGCAGCTGGATCGTGGGCAGTTCTATAACACGCGGCTGGTGAAACTACTATGACCGACCAACTCCAGCACCAGCTCGTCGCCCTTGTTCAGCGCGCCAACTCCGACCGGCGTACCCGTGAGGATCACGTCGCCAGGCTGCAAGGCGAAGTGCCCGGCCATGTGCTGGATCATCGCGACGATGGGGTTGAGCATGTCGCGGCTGTTGCCGTCCTGACGGATTTCGCCATTGATCACCAGGCGAATGCCGATATCGGCCAGATCCTCGATGGCATCGCCAGGCACGAAAGGCGCCAGCACACAGGCACCGTCGAAGCTCTTGGCGATTTCCCAGGGATAGCCCTTCTCCTTGAGCCTGGCCTGCACGTCGCGCAGGGTCAGATCCAGGGCCGGGGCGAAGCCGCTGATGGCATCACGCACTTCCTCAGCGTCCGGTTTCTTCGACAGCGGCTTGCCGATCAGCACGGCGATCTCCGCCTCGTAATGCACCGAGCCACGGTCTTCGGGAATGGCAAAGCCACTATCGAGCGGCACCACACAGGAACCCGGTTTGATGAACAGCAAGGGTTCGCTGGGCACCGGGTTATTCAGTTCCTTGGCATGCTCGGCGTAGTTGCGGCCGATGCAAACGACCTTGCCGAGGGGGAAGTGGACGGTGGTTCCGTCGACATACTGGTGCTGATAGCTCATCACCGACTCCTGTGTTGTTCGTATTGTAGATAGCTCGGCTTGTGGCCGGACGTCGTACCTTAAACGAGGCGGCGCCATCGTGCACCGCATACGAAAACGCCCATCGGTCGGATGGGCGTTTTTCGTCAGGCGAAGATCTTGCCGGGGTTCATGATGCCGTTTGGATCGAACACCGCCTTGACCGCTTTCATGCAGGCGATCTCCGCCTCGCTGCGGCTGTAGTGCAGGTAATCACGCTTGGTCATACCGACGCCGTGCTCGGCGCTGATCGAGCCGTTGTACTTCTGCACGGTCTCGAACACCCACTGGTTGACCACCGCGCACTTGGCGAAGAACTCGTCCTTGCTCAGGTTCTCGGGCTTCAAGATATTCAGGTGCAGGTTGCCGTCACCGATATGGCCGAACCACACCACCTCGAAATCCGGGTAGTTGGCTTCGACGATGGCGTCGATGTCCTTGAGGAAGGCCGGCACCTGGCTGACCGTGACGGAGATGTCGTTCTTGTACGGCGTCCAGTGGCTGATGGTCTCGGAGATGTATTCGCGCAGCTTCCACAGGTTCTGCAGCTGTTGCTCGCTCTGGCTCATCACGCCGTCGACCACCCAACCCTGCTCGACGCAGTACTCGAAGGTTTCCAGCGCCTGGTTGGCCACTTCCTCGGTGCTGGCTTCGAACTCCAGCAGGGCATAGAACGGACATTCGCTTTCGAACGGCGCCGGCACGTCGCCACGGGCAAGTACCTTGGCCAGAGCCTTGTCGGAGAAGAACTCGAAGGCAGTCAGGTCGAGTTTGCTCTGGAAGGCGTGCAGCACCGGCATGATCGAGTCGAAATCAGCGGTGCCGAGCACCATCGCGGTGAGGTTCTTCGGCGCACGGTCCAGACGCATGGTCGCCTCGACCACGAAGCCCAGCGTACCTTCGGCACCGATGAACAGCTGGCGCAGGTCGTAACCGGTGGCGTTCTTGATCAGGTCCTTGTTCAGCTCCAGCAATTCGCCGGTACCGGTCACGACTTTCAGACCGGCTACCCAATTGCGGGTCATGCCGTAGCGAATCACTTTGATCCCGCCGGCGTTGGTGCCGATATTGCCGCCAATCTGGCTGGAACCCGAGGAGGCGAAGTCCACTGGGTAATAGAGGCCCTTCTCTTCGGCGAACAGCTGCAGTTGCTTGGTCACCACGCCCGGCTGGCACACCGCGGCACGGTCGTACTCGTTGAACGAGAGAATCTGGTTCATATAGTCGAACGCCACCACCACTTCGCCATTGGCCGCCACGGCAGCAGCCGAGAGGCCGGTACGGCCGCCAGACGGCACCAGGGCGATCTTGTGCGCGTTGGCCCAACGCACGATGGCCTGCACCTGCTCGATGCTCTTGGGGAAGACGATGGCCGAAGGCGCCGGGGCGAAATGCTTGGTCCAGTCCTTGCCATAGGCCTCGAGGGAATCGGCGTCGGTCAGTACCTTGCCGGGTTCAACCAGGGTCTTCAGCTCTTCGATCTGGGCAGGGGTGGTCATCTACAGAACTCTCAAAGGATTCATGGTCGCCCTGAGAACCATTCAGGTCGCAACCGAGCATTGAAAAAGGCGAACATGCTAGCATACGCACCCCGTGAATCGAGCCATGCAGCGATCTACGGGCGCTGGCTGAGTTTCTCGGCCCTTCCCTGCAAACATCCCTGGGACAACAGGTACTCCGATGAGCAAGACCTCTCTCGACAAGAGCAAGATCAAGTTCCTTCTTCTCGAAGGCGTCCACCAGAATGCCGTGGACACTCTGAAGGCCGCCGGCTACAGCAACATCGAGTACCTCAAGGGCGCGCTGTCAGGCGAAGAGCTGAAAGAAAAGATCGCCGATGCCCACTTCATCGGTATTCGCTCGCGCACCCAGCTGACCGCCGAAGTCTTCGACTGCGCGAAGAAGCTGGTCGCCGTCGGTTGCTTCTGCATCGGTACCAACCAGGTCGACCTGGACGCCGCCCGCGAGCGCGGTATCGCCGTGTTCAACGCGCCCTACTCCAACACCCGCTCGGTGGCCGAGCTGGTACTGGCCCAGGCCATCCTGCTGCTGCGCGGCATCCCCGAGAAGAACGCCTCCTGCCACCGTGGCGGCTGGATCAAGTCGGCGGCCAACTCGTTCGAGATCCGCGGCAAGAAGCTGGGTATCGTCGGCTACGGCTCCATCGGCACCCAGCTCTCGGTACTGGCCGAAGCCCTGGGCATGCAGGTGTTCTTCTACGACACCGTGACCAAGCTGCCGCTGGGCAACGCCACGCAGATCGGCGACCTGTACGAGCTGCTGGGTCTGTGTGACATCGTCTCCCTGCACGTGCCGGAACTGCCGTCCACCCAGTGGATGATCGGCGAGAAGGAAATCCGCGCCATGAAGAAGGGCGGCATCCTGATCAACGCCGCACGCGGCACCGTGGTCGAGCTGGATCACCTGGCCAATGCGATCAAGGACGAGCACCTGATCGGCGCCGCCATCGACGTATTCCCGGTCGAGCCCAAGTCCAACGACGAAGAGTTCGAGAGCCCGCTGCGCGGCCTGGATCGCGTGATCCTGACCCCGCACATCGGTGGCTCCACCGCCGAAGCGCAGGCCAACATCGGCCTGGAAGTGGCCGAGAAGCTGGTCAAGTACAGCGACAACGGTACCTCGGTGTCCTCGGTCAACTTCCCTGAAGTGGCCCTGCCGGCGCACCCGGGCAAGCACCGCCTGCTGCACATCCACGAGAACATTCCGGGCGTGATGAGCGAAATCAACAAGGTGTTCGCCGACAACGGCATCAACATCTCCGGCCAGTTCCTGCAGACCAACGACAAGGTCGGCTACGTGGTGATCGACGTCGACGCCGAGTACTCCGACCTGGCCCTGGAGAAGCTGCAGCACGTCAATGGCACCATCCGCAGCCGCGTCCTGTTCTAAACCGGAGCTGCTGCGCGTCGGCGATACGGCGTTGGGAACGACCTCGGAGATGCTCATTTACTGACGTAAACTCCGCTCTCCTCGGTCGCTCCCGCCTTGTCTCGCTCTAGCTCGCGAGCCCCGGAGGTATGCAGAAATGAACAAAGGGAGGCTTCGGCCTCCCTTTCTCATTCCGTAGGGTGCGCCGCGCGCACCACCGTGCCCCGGATTGCATCCGGGCTACCTCAATCCCGCTCCAACCGCGCCAATTCGGCTGCTGCTTCGTCCAACTGCGCCTCGTTGAACACCTTCACCCCGGCTCGTTTCAGCAGGGCAGCGGTCACGCCCTCACCCGACACCCGCACGCCGCTGAAGCTGCCGTCGTAGTTTTCCAGATTGCCACACGAAGGGCTGCGCGCTTTCAGCAGTGCCAGGCGGATGTCGTGCTCGCGCACCAGCGCCAGTGCCTGTTCGGCGCCGTCGACGAACGCAGCCGTGACATCCTCGCCTTCGATCGTCAGTACTGGCAGCCGACCATCCAACACCGCGCCTCCCTGGCCATGGCGAATTTCCGCAGGCGGACGCGGCGTCGGCAGTCCACCCGCCACCTCCGGGCACAGCGCCACCACCCGCCCCTCGTCCAGCCAGTGCTGAAGCTGATCGAAAGGGCCGTGAGCACCACCGTCATAACGCACCCGATGCCCGAGCAGGCAGCGGCTGACCAATATCTTCTGCATCGACTCTCTCCATGACTGTCACCAGACAGCCCGCAGGCCTCAGAGTACCGCGTCACCCCGACGCCTGAACCAGCCGGTCAACGACAGTCGCTCGCGGGTGGCCGGCAGCACTTCGTGAGGCATATCGGATGACAGGAACAGCGCCAGCGTGCCCGCCTGGGGCAATACGTCATGCTCACGGCCATCGGCCAGATACAGGCGCAACGCCCCGCCCTGCTCGGCCTGCCAGTCCTCGTTCAGATAGAACACCGCCGACACCGTGCGGCGGTCGTCATCGCGAAAGCGATCGAGATGACGCTGATAGAAGGCCCCCGGCGCATAGCAGGCGAAGTGGCATTCGTAGTCTTCGAGCCCCAGATAGAGCGCCTGATTGAGCGCCTGACGCAAACCGTCCATCAACTGCAGATACTGGTCACTGGCTTGGCTCTGGCCAGGCTCCAGCCATTGAATATGATCGCCGCGAATCCCTTCCTGTACCTGCTGCGCGCCACCGCGACCAACGCTGGCAGCATTGAGTTGGCCGTTCTGCGCACGCGTGCGGCACTCAGCAGCCAGTTCGCGGGTCAGAACTTCTGGGGCGAACAACGCCCGTTGCGACCAGCCCTGGCTGGCGAGGTCGTCGATAAGGCCGGAAAAGAGGTCTTGCAGGTTGGATTCGGTCATGGCGGCGATTGTATCAGTGGCATGTCGTGACTCGACAAGCCTCCGCCAGCCACCGAAAATAACCGGCCGCAGCACCCTGCGGCCGGCCAGGAAAGTTTGCCAAGGAGTTCTCGATGCGCGTTCTGTTTGCCCTGTTGCTGATTGGCCTGACCTTGCCGGCCCTGGCAGACGACCACCTGCGCCTGTATCAGGCTGCCGGCTGGCCGCAACAGCGCGAACATTTCAACCAGGCGCTCGACGCTGCTCAGCAGCGCTACCGCAGCACCCTGCCACCGGCGGTGTTTCAGGCGCTGGTGGATAACAGCAATCGCCGCTTCGCCGCTGCCGCCATCGACCAGCGCGCACAGCACAGCCTGGGCATGGAGCTGGCCGACCCGCAGCCGGCGCTGACCTTCTTCGAGTCAGCCCTGGGCCGCAAGATCGTCGCCGCCGAGACGCTGGCCACCCGCAGCGATCAGTTGGCCAAGTATGCCAATGGCCTGCCGCGCACCGACGCCGATGCCACCCGGCGCCTGCTGATTCGGCACCTGGCCCAGGCCCTGCCGGCCAAGGAAGCCGGCGCTGAAGTCAGCCTGGCGCTGGCCGGTGTAGCGGCTGACAGCCTCAGCCAGATGATTCCCGGCCTGCTCGGCGGTGGTCAGGCTCAAGGGCTGCTCAATGGCCAGCGTGAACGCCTGATGACGCAGATCGAACAGGACCTCGACAACACCCTGCTGCACGTCTATCGCGAGTTGAGCGATCCGGAGCTGGAGCAGTTCGTCGAATTCGCCCAGTCGGAGGCGGGTAAAGCCTATTACCAGGCTGCCCTGCAGGCGCTGCGCGCAGGCCTTGCAGTAGGCATGAGCACCAACGAGCTTGCACCAACGCCGCAGGGCATCTGACCCTACACCAAGCGCTCGCGCAGGAAATCGAAGTAACGCAGACGCAGCGCCTCGTTCTCATTGGCCAGATGGTGGCGTGCCTCCGGTAGCCGCAGAATCTGCGGCTGATGGAACTTGTCCTGCAGCACCTCGAGGTTATAGCGCCAGTCCACCGTCATGTCCGCCTCGCCCTGAATGATCAGCGGGCTGTGTGCGCTGCGCCCGGCCGCCTCGATCCGCGGCACCCACTGGCTCAGCGCACCCACCCAGGAGGTCGGCAGGCTGCGCGGCTGCAGGGGGTCGAGGTTGTGCACGAAGTCGATGAAGGTCGCGTCGCTGGAGTTCTCGCTGAAGCGCCGCGGAATCTCGCGAACGAACGGGCTGAGCAGGCGATAACTGAGCTTCGACCAGCCCCATGCGCGCGGCCGCACCAGCGGCGCCAGGAGAATGCTCTGCCCGAGCTCCGGACGCTGGCCGTCAGCAAGCAGATAATCCAGCGCAATCGCCCCGCCCGTGCTCTGCCCACAGAGATGCCAGGGCTGTGGCAGCCCGAGCTCGCTGGCCTGCTCGAACAACCCGCCCAACACCTGCTGATACTCGGCAAAATCACCGATGCTGGCGCGCGCGCCGCTGGACAACCCGTGCCCCGGCAGGTCACAGGCGAGCACGGCGAAATTCATGCTCAGCGCCCAGTCGACCACATGCCGGTACAGGCCCATATGGTCGTAATAGCCATGCAGCAACAGCAGGGTGCCCTGCGGCTCGGCCGGTGCCCACAGCTGCACGGCAATTTGATAGCCGGCGGCATTGAAACTGCCGAGGCGGTTGTCCAGCCCGGCAAAGCGCCCAGACAGGTCGAAGCCGTAGAAGCTGCGATAAGCCTGCAGCGCCGGCAAATCCAGGTGCGCTGCGGCCAAGGGTCGCAGCAGGGGGCGCAATTGATCGGGCTGAAACGGCTCTGACATAGGACTTTCCATAGGTTGCAGGATGCTCGTGGGCGATCCCGACGACAACTCCTCGAATGCTGCGATATTCAGCTGCCTGACGCATCGTGGCAAGCTACACGCCCTTTTTACGCCCGGCCCGATCCATGCCCCGCCCGTCCCGCAAGAACCTGCTCATCGCTCTGCTAGCCCTGGCCTGGCTGGCCGGCATGGCGCTGGCCTACCGCTGGTTCGAAACGCGTTACCTGCGCACCTTCGACGAACGCGCGGCGGTGTTCTCCGGCGCCGAACTGCAGCTGCCCGCAGAGCTGAGCGGTCCCGGCGAGATCCGCCTGGTGCACTTCTGGGACCCGGCCTGCCCGTGCAATGTCGGCAACCAGCAGCACCTGAGCGAGCTGATCGAACACTATGCGCCACAAGGCGTACAGTTCCATGTCGTACAAAAGCCCGGCAGCCAGGGCCGCCTACCCGCCGAACTGGCCGCGTTGCAGCCCATCGACGAACTGCCCGGCAGCGCCAATCTGCCGGCCAGCCCCGCCGTGGCGATCTGGGACAGACAGGGCCAGCTGGCCTACTTCGGCCCCTACAGCGAAGGCCTGGTGTGCAACTCGAGCAACAGCTTCATCGAACCCATACTCGAAGCCCTGGCCGCTGGGCGCCGGGTCGACGCCAGCAACACCCTGGCGGTGGGCTGCTTCTGCGACTGGGCCGCGCCGACCAGCAACTGACGAGGCCCGAGCAACGTAGGGTGGGTTAGCCGCCTGTCGCGCTTACCGGTCGATTAGCCCTGTTTGACGCGGCGTAACCCACCATCGGCGCAATACGAGCTACCGCCTGGTGGGTTACGCGACGCACCACCTTCTCGGCGTTTGTCGATCCATTTCCGGCGTCGCTAACCCACCCTACGAACGCTCTTCACTCGCCAGTTGCTCCGTGGCGCGATACCGGACCGCGCGGCGTGCCGCCCTGCCAGCGACGAAACGCGCGGTAGAACGGCGACAGCTCGGCGAAACCGCAGGCCCGCGCCACGTCGCGCACACCCAGCCCCTGATCGAGCAGGCGCAACGCGCGCAAACGGCGCACTTCATCGTGAAGCGCACGAAAGCTGCTGCCCTGCTCACTCAGCGCCCGCTGCAAGGCACTGCGGTTGCTGCCCAGGGCCTGGGCACAGGCTTCCAGGCTGCAGGTCGCACTGCCCAGGTTGACCTCCAACCAGTAGCGCACCCGCACCAACAGCTGGTTCTCAACCAACCCTGCCAATTGCTTCTCGGCTTCCTCGCTGAGTACCTCGAACAGTCGCGGGCTGACGCTGCGTGAAGGTCGGGAAAGCAGCGCACGCGGCAGGATCAGCACGTCATGCGCCTGCGAGAAACGCGGCTCGACGCCGAGCAGGCGGCGATGCTCGGTAAGCTTGCGCGGTGCACGATGGCGAAACTCGACGCCGAGTAACGGCAGCTCGCCGCCAGCGGCCGACGCCAGCATCTTGCTCAGCAACACGGCCAGGCACTCCATCTGCTGACGCAACGAGCCGACCTCGCGGTAGTTAAGATCGATCACCAGACGCGCCTGCTCCCCCTGCTCCTGCAGTCGCGCGGCAAAACCGCCGGACAGGATGTGCTGGAAGCGCACGAAGGCTTGCAAGCCCTGACGCAGATCGCGCGCCGCCAGCAGCAGGTAACTGACCACATCCATCGGCCGTGGCTGCATGACCTCGCCCAGGTGAAGGCCGATATCGGCGTCACCGCTGATGCCCTCCAGCGCCTGCCAGAAGCGCGGTGCGTTGTCGTGCTCCTCGCGCGCCTCCAGCAGCGGCGCCGCCAGCGCCACACCGGCGTAGGCACGGCGGTAGGTGTCGGTCGGGTCGAGCCCCAGCGCCGCCAGGGCCTCGTAAAGCAGCCGGCGCAGGGTCGAGGAATGAGTGAGGGCGACGAAGGCGTTATCAGCCATGGTGGTTCCGGTCAGGCATTGACCATAGACTTTCAGCATTGAGGCATATGGTCAATGCCGACACCCAAGCGCCTGAGCAAAATGCACGCACGCTTGCCCCACAACAATAAGGATCGCTGGATGAAACGTTCCCTGACCGCCCTTGCCCTGGTGGTTGCAGCCGCCGCTGGCGGCCTGACCTGGTACCTGCTCGACAAGCAACCGCAACGCGACGGCGAGTTGGTGCTCGCGGCCCTGCAGGCGCCGGTCACGGTCGACTACGACGAACGCGGCGTGCCGCACATTCGCGCCGAGAATGAAGCGGACATGTATCGCGCCCTGGGGTTCGTGCATGCCCAGGATCGTCTGTTCCAGATGGAGCTGCTGCGGCGCCTGGCGCGCGGCGAACTGGCCGAGGTGCTCGGCGAGAAACTGGTACCCACCGACCGCCTGTTCCGCACCCTGGAAATCGCTCGCCATGCCGACGCATACGCCGCCCGCCTGGACGCAGGCAGCCCATCCACCCAGGCGCTGCAGCACTATCTCGAAGGGGTCAACCAGTACCAGGCCAGCCGCCCACGCCCGTTGGAGTTCGACCTGCTGGGCATCGAGCCACGCCCTTTCAGCATGGCCGATACGCTCAGCGTCGCCGGCTACATGGCCTACAGCTTCGCCGCCGCACTGCGCACCGAACCGGTGATGACCCACATCCGCGACGAACTGGGCGCCGACTACCTCGAGCTGTTCGACCTCGACTGGCATCCGCAGGGCGTGCTCGGCACCTCCCTCGCCGCCAGCGACTGGCAGGATCTTTCCGCCCTCGCCCAGCTCAGCAACAGCGCCCTGGAGGGCACTGGCCTGCCGCAGTTCGAGGGCAGCAACGCCTGGGCTGTTTCCGGCAGCCGCACCGCCAGCGGCAAGCCGCTGCTGGCGGGCGACCCGCATATCCGCTTCTCGCTGCCGGCCGTATGGTACGAGGCGCACCTGCAGGCGCCCGGCTACGAGATGTACGGCTATCACCACGCGCTGATTCCCAGCGCCATGCTCGGCCACAATCGCGACTTCGCCTGGAGCCTGACCATGTTCCAGAACGACGACCTCGACCTGATCGCCGAGCGGGTCAACCCGGACAACGCCAACCAGGTCTGGTACCAGGGCAACTGGGTCGACCTCGAACAGCGCACCGAAACCATCCGGGTCAAAGACGCCGAGCCGGTGCAGATCACCCTGCGCCGCTCGCCGCACGGGCCAATCATCAACGATGCCCTCGGCCAGACCAACGGCAGCACGCCGATCGCCATGTGGTGGGCCTTCCTCGAAACCGACAACCCGATGCTCGACGCTTTCTACAAGCTCAACCGTGCCGACGCCCTGGACAAGGCCCGCGCCGCCGTCGAGAAAATCGAAGCCCCCGGCCTCAACGTGGTCTGGGCCAGTGCCAGCGGCGATATTGGCTGGTGGGCCGCGGCCAAGCTGCCGCTGCGCCCGGAGGGCGTCAACCCGACCTTCATTCTCGATGGCGCCAGCGGTGAAGCGGACAAGCTCGGCTATCACCCCTTCAGCGCCAACCCGCAGGAAGAGAACCCCGAACGCGGCTATATCCTCTCGGCCAACTACCAGCCCGTGCCGGCCAGCGGCATTCAGATTCCTGGTTACTACAACTTGCCTGATCGCGGTCAGCGCCTGAACCAGCGCCTGAGCGACGCCTCGGTGAAGTGGGATATCCACAACAGCCAGGCGCTGCAACTCGATCCCGGCACCGGCTACGGTCCGCGCCTGCTGGCACCGATCCTCGACGAACTGCGCGGCGCAGCAGCGAACGATCAGGAGCGCGCGCTGGTGGAACAACTGGCCCAGTGGAGCGGCGACCACGCACTCGATTCCGTGGCGGCGACCCTGTTCAACCAGCTGACCTATCAGCTTGCCCACGAAGCCATGGCCGACGAGCTGGGCGAGGTGTTCTTCGACAGCCTGCTGCAGACCCGCGTACTCGACACCGCTCTGCCACGCCTGACCGCCAACGCCGACTCGCCCTGGTGGAATCGCCAGGGCAGCGAGCAGCGCGAAAGCCGCGCGCAGATCGTCGCGGAGGCCTGGCACGCCAGCCTGACGCATCTACGCAGCGTGCTCGGCGATGATGTCGAGGCCTGGAACTGGGGCCGCGGTCATACCCTCACCCATGAGCACCCACTTGGTCAGCAGCAGCCGCTTGCCTGGCTGCTGAATGCCGGCCCGTTTGCCGCACCAGGCGGCCATGAAACGCCGAACAATCTCTCGCACAAGGTTGGCCCGGCGCCCTGGCCGGTGGTCTACGGCCCCTCGACCCGGCGCCTGGTCGACCTGGCGGATGCCGACAAGGCCCTGGGCGGCATTCCCGTCGGCCAGAGCGGCGTGCCGTTCGACGCGCATTACGCCGATCAGGCGGCCGCGCACGTAGCCGGCGAGTATCAGCCGCAGCACCTGAGCGAGACCGACGTCAAAGCCAACAGCCAGGGCACGCTGAGGCTGCTGCCGCACTGAACCCCCGTCCACCCCCAAGAACAGCGTGGTGCGCCATCGGTGCATCGCGCTGCACGCTGGTGCACCGCTGCGCAGCAAATGGCGCCGCCGCCCTCGCCCGAGGGCCTCAAACCCAGCGAAATAGCGCCTTCCCGCTCCGGTAATAAAATTGGCACACGCCCTGCATATGCTAAGGCAATCCCAGTTTCGGGGACCTTGGTACAGGCAGGCCGGGGAATCCCCTTCTTTATTCGACGCAACAGCGCGTCACATAGCGCGCCGCAGCTTGGCCACAAGCACGGCGCCACCCGTTTCGGGGACCTTGGTACAGGCAGGCCGGGGAATCCCCTTCTTTATTTGGGACGCAGTGCCAGTCGCGCACGCCAACGCCCATCCTCTTGCGCACCGCGCCACTCCCCGTCAAGCGGGCGGGGTGATACCAGCACCAGCAGCAGATCCCGCCCGTCACGCTCCACCCGCCAGTTCACCAGACCCAGCGGCAGTTTCAACTGACCGTCACGCACCCGCCCGTAGGCATCCTCGTAGCGGTACACCAGTGCGCCGTCGACATGCTCGGCCTGCGCCTGCGGCTCACGATTGAACCAGAGCTGCAGCCCCTGCTCCCAGGCCTCGGCATCCTCGATGCGCAGAGGTGGCGGGTCGAACACACGACCGATCATCATGCCGACGAGAAAGGCGATCAGCATCACCGCCGCCATAAAACGCCAGCGCAAACGCGGCCGCGGGTCCTCTGGCGGCGTAGAATGGCGCTCGTCCCAGTGCTCGGAGTGCTGCATGTTCCACGTCATCCTCTTTCAACCGGAAATTCCGCCCAATACCGGCAACATTATCAGGCTGTGCGCCAACAGCGGCTGCCAGCTGCACCTGATCGAGCCACTGGGCTTCGAACTGGACGACAAGCGCCTGCGCCGCGCCGGCCTGGACTATCACGAATACGCCACGCTCAAGCGCCATGCTGACCTGCAGAGCTGCCTCGACAGCCTCGGCCAGCCGCGCCTGTTCGCCTTCACCACCAAGGGTTCGCAGCCGTTCCACGAGATCGCCTACCAGCCCGGCGACGCCTTCCTGTTCGGCCCGGAAAGCCGTGGCCTGCCCGAGGAAGTGCGCAACGCGCTACCGCCGCAGCAGCGCGTGCGCCTGCCGATGCGTGCCGGTTGCCGCAGCCTCAACCTGTCCAATACCGTGGCCGTGACCGTTTACGAGGCATGGCGACAGAACGGCTTCGCCGAAGCCGAGTAAGGCCGCGAGTGGATACAAAAAAAGCGCCCCTTGGGGCGCTTTTTCATGCAACCGAGCCGCTCTTAGTGAGCAGTGGTTTCGCCGGCTTGCTGCATGCGCTGCAGCTCCTGGGCGTACAGGGCGTCGAAGTTCACCGGCGACAGCATCAGGGCCGGGAACGAACCGCGAATCACCAGGCTGTCCAGCGCTTCGCGGGCGTACGGGAACAGGATGTTCGGGCAGAAGGCGCCAAGGGTGTGGCTCATGGAGGCAGCGTCCAGGCCCTTGATCAGGAAGATGCCAGCCTGCTGCACTTCAGCGATGAAGGCGACTTCTTCGCCGTTCTTGACGGTCACCGACAGAGTCAGCACCACCTCGTGGAAGTCACCTTCCAGGGCCTTCTGGCGGGTGTTCAGATCCATACCGACGCTCGGCGTCCACTCCTGGCGGAAGATTTCCGGGCTCTTCGGCGCTTCGAAGGACAGGTCCTTGACGTAGATGCGCTGCAGGGAGAATTGCGGATTCTGCGAATCGGCAGCGGCTGCGCCGCTGTTGGCTTGCTCGGTCATGGCGTTTGCCTTCCTTAACGTTGAGGTTTCAAGCGGGGCTCTGCAGCAGGGCGTCGAGCTTGCCGGCGCGCTCCAGGGCATAGAGGTCGTCACAGCCACCCACATGGGTGCTGCCGATCCAGATTTGCGGCACCGAGGTGCGGCCAGCCTTGCGGGTCATCTCCGCGCGGATGGCCGGCTGACCGTCGACGCGAATTTCCTCGAAGTCCACCCCTTTGCCGGCCAGCAGTTGCTTGGCGCGCATGCAGTAGGGGCACCAGTCGCTGGAGTAGATGACCACGCTGGCCATATCACTTCACCAACGGCAGGTTGTCGCCACGCCAGGTAGCGATGCCACCGGACAGCTTGGCGGCGGTGAAACCGGCCTTCTTCAGCTCGCGGGCGATGCTGCCGGCGTGCTGACCCATGGCGTCGACGACGACGATGGTCTTGGCCTTGTGCTTTTCCAGTTCGGCGACACGCGCCACCACCTTGTCGTAAGGGATGTGCAACGAATCGACGATATGACCGGCGGAGAAGTCCTTCTGCGCACGCACGTCGAGTACTACGCCCTTGTCGCTGTTGACCAGCGCGGTGAGCTCGCGGCTCGACAGGCTCTGCCCGCCCTTGCGCATTTCGGTGACGATCAGCAACACCAGCAGAACGGCGAACATTCCACTCAGCACATAGTGATTAATGATGAATTCAATCAGGTTGGCGAACATCTATATGACCCAGGACGGTAAAATGCCGGCCAGTATACACAGCCCCACAGGTCGGCCAAACCCCGTCTGGCAGTGACGCGCCAGGCGCTTGGCCCTAAAATGCCGGGCTGTTTCATTGCCCCCTCAGACGCAGAGCGAGCCAGTTCAATGAGTGCCACGCCAAAACCCTTGGTTCTGATCATCCTCGACGGCTTCGGTCACAGCGACAAACCCGAGTACAACGCCATCCACGCCGCCAGCACACCGGTCTACGACCGCCTGCGCGCCACCTACCCGCACGGCCTGATCTCCGGCAGCGGCATGGACGTCGGCCTGCCGGACGGGCAGATGGGCAACTCCGAAGTCGGCCATATGAACCTCGGTGCCGGTCGCGTGGTGTACCAGGACTTCACCCGCGTGACCAAGGCGATTCGCGACGGCGAATTCTTCGATAACGCCACGATCAACCAGGCCGTCGACAAGGCCGTGGCTGCCGGCAAGGCCGTGCACATCCTCGGCCTGCTCTCCGACGGCGGCGTACACAGCCACCAGGATCACATCGTCGCCATGGCCGAACTGGCCGCCAAGCGCGGCGCCGAGAAGATCTACCTGCACGCCTTCCTCGATGGCCGCGACACGCCGCCGAAAAGCGCGCAGCCGTCCATCGAACTGCTCGACGCCGCCTTCGCCCGCCTTGGCAAGGGCCGCATCGCCAGCCTCACCGGCCGCTATTTCGCCATGGACCGCGACAACCGCTGGGACCGCGTCGAGCAGGCCTATCACCTGATCGTCGATGGCGCCGGCCAGTTCAACGCCGCCAGCGCCGTGGAAGGCCTGCAGGCCGCCTACGAACGTGGCGAGAGCGACGAGTTCGTCAAGGCCACCACCATCGGTACACCGGTGCAGGTCGAGGACGGCGACGCCGTGGTGTTCATGAACTTCCGCGCCGACCGTGCCCGCGAGCTGACCCGCGCCTTCGTCGAGCCCGGCTTCAAAGAGTTCGAGCGCAAGCGCGCGCCGCAGGTCGGCTTCGTCATGCTCACCCAGTACGCGGCGAGCATCCCGGCACCGAGCGCCTTCGCCCCCGAGGCGCTGACCAACGTGCTCGGCGAGTACCTGGCGAAGAACGGCAAGACCCAGCTGCGCATCGCCGAGACCGAGAAATACGCTCACGTCACCTTCTTCTTCTCCGGCGGCCGCGAAGAGCCGTTCGAGGGTGAAGAGCGCATCCTGATTCCCTCACCGAACGTCGCCACCTACGACCTGCAGCCGGAAATGAGCGCGCCGGAAGTCACCGACAAGATCGTCGATGCCATCGAAAACCAGCGTTATGACGTGATCATCGTCAACTACGCCAACGGCGACATGGTCGGCCATACCGGCGTGTTCGAAGCCGCAGTCAAGGCCGTGGAAACCCTCGACACCTGCGTCGGCCGCATCACCGCTGCGCTGGAGAAGGTCGGCGGCGAAGCGCTGATCACCGCCGACCATGGCAACGTCGAACAGATGGAAGACGAATGCACAGGCCAGGCGCACACCGCGCACACCTGCGAACCGGTGCCGTTCATCTACGTCGGCAAGCGCCCGGCGCGCATCCGCGAAGGCGGCGTCCTGGCAGACGTGGCGCCGACCCTGCTCAAGCTGATGGGTCTTGAACAGCCGGCCGAGATGACCGGCAAGACCATCGTCGAACTGCAATAAGACGCAAGAATCGTCGCGTGGATGCAATCCGGGGAATCGCACCCCCGGATTGCATCCGCGCGACGCGCCACTTTCGCTCCTCTTGCCGCTTGTGGCATGCAGCTTGCCGCTGCTTTTTTAGGCATACTAGGCGCCATCCGCTACCCCGTTCAGGTACCGCCTCGCCCATGCTTCGCATCCTTGCCCTGATTCTGCTCAGCAGCCTGATCGCTCCAGCCATCGCCGATCAGCGCACCGATACCCAGCGCCAGCTGGAAGCGGCGCGCCAGGACGTCGCCGAGCTGAAGAAGCTGCTGGAGAAACTGCAGCAGGAGAAATCCGGCGTGCAGCAGCAGTTGAAGAAGACCGAGACCGAGATGGGCGACCTGGAAAGCCAGGTCAAGGAGCTGCAGCGCGAGCTCAAGGGCAGCGAGCAGGAAATCCAGCGCCTGGATCAGGAGAAAAAAAAACTCCAGAGCGCGCGCACTGAACAGCAACGACTGATCGCCATCCAGGCCCGCGCCGCCTACCAGAGCGGCCGCCAGGAGTACGTCAAGCTGCTGCTCAACCAGCAGAACCCGGAAAAATTCTCGCGCACCCTCACCTACTACGACTATCTCAGCCAGGCCCGCCTCGAACAGCTCGCCGCGTTCAACGAGACCCTGCGTCAGCTGGCCAATGTCGAGCAGGAAATAAACAGCCACCAGGCCCAGCTGCAGGCGCAGAAGGCAGGCCTGGATGAGCGCCACGCCAAGCTCGCCGAGGCGCGCAAGGAACGCCAGCAAGCCCTGGCCAAGCTCAATCGTGACTTCGCCACCCGCGACCAGCGCCTCAAGGCGCGCCAGCAGGAACAGGCCGAACTCGGCCGCGTGCTGAAGACCATCGAAGAAACCCTGGCCCGCCAGGCGCGCGAGGCCGAGGAAGCGCGCAAGCGTGCGCTGGCCGCACAGCAGGCAGAGCAGGCGCGGCCGGGCAGCCAGCAACCGAGCCAGCCAAGCGGCCCGTTGGTGACTTCCGGTGCCGTCTACGGCGGGCCTTTCGCCAGCGCACGAGGCAAGTTGCCATGGCCGGTCGATGGCCGATTGGTAGCACGCTATGGAACCCCACGCGGCGGCGACGCTCGTACTAAATGGGACGGCGTGCTGATCGGCGCCCCGGCCGGCAGCCAGGTACGTGCCGTGCATGGTGGTCGCGTGGTCTTCGCCGACTGGTTGCGCGGCGCCGGTCTGTTGGTCATTCTCGACCATGGCAACGGTTATCTGAGCCTGTATGGCCATAACCAGAACCTGCTCAAGAGTGCCGGAGACGTGGTCAAGGCCGGCGATCCCATCGCCACCGTTGGTAGCAGCGGTGGCCAGGAAACATCGGCACTGTACTTCGCCATTCGCCAGAACGGTCGTCCGAGTGATCCGGCACAATGGTGCCGCGCGCAGGGATAATCAGGTTGCAGCCTGGTGGCGCCTCATTTACCTAGGAGTTGTCTTCATGTCCCATCGCTTTCGCCCCACTTGCCTGGCTCTGGCCCTTGGGCTGCTGCTCGGCGCCCCCGCCCTGCAAGCGGCCGAGCCTGCCCCCGCGCCGGCAGCGGCGGCGAGCGGCAAGGCCCCGCTGCCGCTGGATGATCTGCGCACCTTCGCCGAGGTGATGGATCGCATCAAGGCAGCCTACGTCGAGCCGGTAAGCGACAAGACCCTGCTGGAAAATGCCATCAAGGGCATGCTCAGCAACCTCGACCCGCACTCGGCCTACCTCGAACCGGAAGCCTTCGCCGAGCTGCAGGAAAGCACCAGCGGCGAATTCGGCGGCCTGGGCATCGAGGTCGGCATGGAGGATGGCTTCGTCAAGGTGGTCTCGCCCATCGACGATACCCCTGCATCGAAGGCCGGCATTCAGCCCGGCGACCTGATCGTCAAGATCGATGGCCAGCCGACCAAGGGCCTGTCGATGATGGAAGCCGTGGACAAGATGCGCGGCAAGGCCGGCAGCAAGATCGAGCTGACCCTGGTACGCGATGGCGGTCGCCCCTTCGACCTGACCCTGACCCGCGCCGTGATCAAGGTGCGCAGCGTGAAGAGCCAGATGCTCGAAGACGGCTACGGCTATCTGCGCATCTCGCAATTTCAGGTCAACACCGGCGATGAGGTCGGCAAGGCGCTGACCAAGCTGCGCCAGGACAACGGCAACAAGAAACTGCGCGGCCTGGTCATGGACCTGCGCAACAACCCGGGCGGCGTGCTGCAGGCGGCGGTGGAAGTGACCGACCACTTCCTCAAGAGTGGCCTGATCGTCTACACCGAAGGCCGCCTGGCCAATTCCGAACTGCGCTTCAACGCCGACCCGGCCGACGCCAGCGAGGGTGTACCGCTGGTGGTGCTGATCAACGGCGGCAGCGCCTCGGCTTCGGAGATCGTTGCCGGCGCGCTGCAGGATCACAAACGCGCGGTGCTGATGGGCACCGACAGCTTCGGCAAGGGCTCGGTACAGACCGTGCTGCCGCTGAACAACGACCGCGCGCTGAAGCTGACCACGGCGCTGTACTTCACGCCCAACGGCCGCTCGATCCAGGCTCAGGGCATCGTCCCTGACATCGAGGTGGCGCGTGCCAAGCTGACCCGCGAGCAGGACAGTGAAGGCATCAAGGAAGCCGACCTGCAGGGCCACCTGGGCAATGGCAACGGCGGTGCCGACCGTCCGAGCAAGGCCGCACAGGCAGCACGCGCCGAACGCCCGCAGGACGACGACTACCAGCTGAGCCAGGCCCTCAACCTGCTCAAGGGCCTGAGCGTCACGCGCGGTAACTGAGGCGGGACAGGCAATACGAAAAAGCCCGGACAACTGTCCGGGCTTTTTCTTGGCCAAGTGCTTTGTGGCGGCCTGCACACCTCGTAGGTGTGCGCCATGCGCACCGAGCCCGACACTCGCGTCAGGGTCGGCGCGCAAGGCTCAGAGAACCTCAGGCGTTACAGATAGTTCTCGGTAATGTCGTCGATGAAGCCTTCGCTGCGCAGCTCATCCAGCGCTTTCTGCAGACGCTGCACCACCTCGTCCGGGGTATCCTTGTTCAGCGCCAGGTACAGCTCGGCATCCCTGAAACGCAGCACGGTATTGAGGCCGGTGACGTCTTCCTGCTTGGCCAGATAACGGCCCACCGGGTCGGTGGTGGCCCACAGGTCGATTTGCCCACGCACCAGCTTCTTCACGTTCTCCTGGTCACGCAGGGCGTTGATCGGTTCCAGGCCCTGGCTCTCCAGGTTCTGGCTGACGGCATCGTTCTTGTAGGCACCGATACGGTACTTGGCAGCGTCCTGCAGACTCGACACCTTGATGTCGTTACCCGGCGCGGCGAGCAACACCCAGCCGGTCTTGGCGATCGGGCCGACCCATTTGAACAGCGGCTTGCGCTCCTCGGTATAGGTGGTGGAGAACAGCCCGTAGTTGGGTTTGTCCAGCGTCAGGCGATACAGGCGGTCCCAGGGGAAACGCAGGGTCAGGGTGTAGTCGATGCCGGCACGCTTGAACATCTCGCGCACGATGTCGGCACTGATACCGTCAATGCCGTCGTCACGGGCGAAGTTCTTGTCGTCCACCGCCATGTTGAAGGGCGGGAAATTCTCGGTCAGCAGCACCACCTTGTAATCCTGCGGCAACTCCGCGTGCGCGGAACCGCAAAGCATGAACAAGGCGACAAACAGGCTTTTCTTCAGAGTATTCAGCATAAGACGTACCGCTCGCATGATTTTGGTTATGGCTAGCGACATCCTTGCATGGGCCCGAGCCCGGTCATTGGCACTCAGTGGCTCTGCCATCCATGGCAAGCGACCGACTCATGGCCGGTCGCGTGTTCGGTGCTTACAGGTAGCTATTGAGAATATCGTCGACGAAACCTTCAGCGCGCATCTGATCCAGCGCTGCCTGTAACTTGGCGACGATCTCGTCGGGCATTTCCTTGTTCAGCGCCAGGTACAGCTCGGCGCTGTCGAAGCGCAACACGGTGCGCAGACCGGAAATCCCCTCCTGCTTGGCCAGGTAGCGGCCGGCAGGGTCCCCCGTGGCCCAGAGATCGATCTGCCCGGCCACCAGCTTGCGTGCATTTTCCTGGTCACGCAACGAGGTGCTGTGCTCCACACCCTTGTCGGCCAGGTATTCGGAGATGGCGTCGCCCTTATAGGCGCCGATGCGGTATTGCTTGGCCTCATCCAGGCTGGCCAGATTGATCGAACTGTCACCCTTGGCCAGCAGCACCCAGTCGTCAGGACCGATCGGGCCAACCCACTTGAACAGTTGCTCACGCTCCGGCAGGCGCGCGGTGACGAAGACGCCGTAGCTCGGCTTTTCCAGCGCCAGCTTGTAGATACGATCCCAGGGGAAACGCAGGGTCAGGCTGTACTTGACTCCGGCACGCTTGAACATCTCTCTGACCACATCCACGGCAATGCCATCGATGTTGTCTTCCTGAGCGAAGTTCTTGCCGTTGATCGCCATGTTGTAAGGCGGGAAGTTCTCGGTAAGCAGGACCACGCTGTAGTTCGGGTCCACTTCGGCGCGCACCGCACCAGCGAGCACCATAAGGGTGCCGGCAAGCGCGAATAGCAGACGTTTGAACATGACATTTCTCTTTGTGTGAAAAGGCAGACTGCCTCAGGATAACCGCCGTACCCTCCCCGGCCCAGCGGTTACTGGCAATGTGCCTCAGTAGCGCGCCTCGATGCCCTTCAATGCACCCTCGGCCCGCAGTGCATCCAACGCACCCTGCAACTTCTGCACCAGCTCATCAGGGGTTTGCAGGTTGAGCGCAAGATAGAGATCGACCGAGTTTAAGTGCTGAACCACCTTGAGGTCCTCTACGCCCTCCTGACGGGCTGTAAGCAGTCCGGCCTGGCTGGAAGCAATCCACAGATCGATCTGACCTTTATCGAGCTTCCTGACATTCTCGGCATCACGCAGCGCAGTCTGTACCTCCAGACCTCTGTCCAGCAGGAACTGGGTTTTGGCATCCCCCTTATAGCCACCTATCCGGTAACGGCGCGCGTCTTCGATACTAGCCAGTTGGATCGGGCTGTCGCCCTTGGCGAATAACACCCAGTCGTACCTGGAAATAGGCCCGACCCATTTAAACAGCCCCTCACGCTCGGCTGTGCGTGCGGTGGAGAACAACCCGTAACCAGCATCGTCCAGTGTCTGCTGGTACACGCGCTGCCATGGAAAACGCAGGATCTGCTGGCACTCGACCTCGGCACGCTCGCATACCGCACGCAGGATGTCGGAGCTGATACCCGTCACACCCTCGTCACGGGCATAGTTGGTGCCGGATACAGACATGTTGAAAGGTGGCATGTTTTCCGTGAGCAGCACCAGCGGTTCGGCGCGCGCGAGGCTGAGGCCACACGATAGGGCCAGTATGGTCACGAATCGAAGAAGGAACATGGGGACTCCGTGTCGGAAAGTTCGGCAAGGGAACGCCATCCGCCAGAAGCAGAGGGCATGGGATTTAGGGATGAAGAGTGATTTTAGTCGCATCGCTGGCACTTTGCCGTCGACTCGCCCGCAGCTTTCGTTACCAGCCTTGTCGAGCGGCCAACGGGCCACGACCGTGGCCCGAACAGGCTGGAGCTCTAGCGCACCACGATACCGCGACTGGCCAGGTAAGCCTTGGCTTCCGGCACAGTGTATTCGCCGAAGTGGAAGATACTCGCGGCCAGCACGGCATCGGCCTTGCCTTCGAGGATGCCATCGGCCAGGTGCTGCAGGTTGCCGACGCCGCCAGAGGCAATCACCGGCACGCGCACGGCCTCGCTGATGGCACGAGTCACGCCCAGGTCGTAGCCGCTCTTGACGCCGTCCTGATCCATGCTGGTCAGCAGGATTTCGCCAGCACCCAGGTCTTCCATCTTGCGCGCCCACGCCACGGCATCCAGACCGGTCGGCTTGCGCCCGCCATGGGTGAAGATTTCCCAGCGGCCCGGCTCGCCTGGTGCAGACACACGCTTGGCATCGATGGCAACGACGATGCACTGCGAGCCGAAACGCGCCGCGGCTTCGCCGACGAACTCGGGGTTGAACACCGCAGCGGTGTTGATCGACACCTTGTCGGCGCCGGCATTGAGCAGATTGCGGATGTCCTGCACGGTACGCACGCCGCCACCGACGGTGAGCGGGATGAACACCTGGCTGGCCATGCGCTCGACGGTATGCAGGGTGGTGTCGCGACCATCGACGCTGGCGGTGATGTCGAGGAAGGTGATCTCGTCGGCACCCTGCTCATCGTAACGACGAGCGATTTCCACCGGATCACCGGCATCGCGGATGTTCTCGAACTTGACGCCCTTGACCACGCGGCCGTTGTCCACGTCGAGGCAAGGAATGATGCGTTTGGCCAGTGCCATGTCGACTTCTCTCGTAGGGTGCGCCGCGCGCACCGATAAACCGTCAGCGGTGCGCACCGCGCACCCTACCCATTAACCCTTGAAGCTGTCGCAGAAGGCCTGGGCCTCAGCCACATCCAGGGTGCCTTCGTAGATGGCGCGGCCGGTGATGGCGCCGATGATGCCGGGCGAACGCGCCAGCAGCAGCTTCTCGATGTCGCCGAGGTTATGGATGCCGCCGGAGGCGATCACCGGAATGCGGCTGGCAGCGGCCAGCACAGCTGTGGCTTCGACGTTGCAGCCCTGCATCATGCCGTCTTTGGCGATGTCGGTATAAACGATGGCGGACACGCCGTCAGCCTCGAAGCGCTTGGCCAGGTCGGTAGCCTGCACGCTGGACACTTCCGCCCAGCCATCGGTGGCGACGAAGCCGTCCTTGGCATCCAGGCCGACGATCACCTTGCCCGGGAAGGCCTTGCACGCCTCGGTGACGAATTCAGGCTCCTTCACCGCCTTGGTGCCGATGATCACGTAGCTGACGCCGGCACGCACGTAGTGCTCGATGGTTTCCAGGGTGCGGATGCCGCCGCCGATCTGGATTGGCAGGGTCGGGTAGCGCTTGGCAATGGCGGTGACCACTTCACCATTGACCGGCTGCCCTTCGAAGGCGCCGTTCAAGTCGACCAGATGCAGACGACGGCAACCGCCCTCGACCCACTTGGCGGCCATGCTCACCGGGTCATCGGAGAATACCGTGGAGTCTTCCATGCGGCCCTGGCGCAGACGCACGCAGGCGCCGTCCTTCAGATCGATAGCGGGGATAATCAGCATCGGTTGAACCTGCTCAAGTCTTGGAATTCGTAAAAGGCGCTCAGCTTTTCTCGAGCGCCCAGAGGTCGCTTTCGATGCTTTCGAACCTGTCTTTCAGGTGCGCCTGCACATCGAGAATCGCCTTGTTGTAATAGTGCGGCGCCAGCTCGCGAGTGATCTGGTCGAGGACTTCCTGCACTTCGAAGGTGCCCAGTTGCAGCTCGAAACGCTCGTCGAGAAAGCGTTGCAGCATCAGCAGCGCGGCCTGCTCCTGGGCAGGCTCGAGCGCGAGACTGGGAACCTTGTTGCGGGCCATTACCAGCGACCATCCCAAGCGGCGAAGTTCTGCAGCAGCTGCAGGCCGTGGGTATGGCTCTTCTCCGGGTGGAACTGCACGGCGAAACGCGAGCCCTCGGCCAGCGCCGCGGCGAAATCCTTGCCGTAGTGGCCGCGACCGACCACCTGTTGCGGCTTGCCAGCCTCGATGTAATAGCTGTGCACGAAGTAGAAACGCGCATTGTCCGGAATGTCGTGCCACAGCGGGTGCTTCACCGCCTGGCTGACCTGGTTCCAGCCCATGTGCGGCACCTTCAGGCGCTCGCCGTCTTCGTTCAGATCCTTGCCGAAGAAGCGCACCTGACCGGGGAACAGGCCGATGCAATCGACGCCGTCGTTCTCTTCGCTGCGCTCGAGCAGCGCCTGCATGCCGACGCAGATGCCGAGGAACGGGCGGTCGGCGCTGACTTCACGCACCAGCTCGTCGAAGCCCAGGCGCCTGATCTCGGCCATGCAGTCGCGGATCGCGCCGACGCCGGGAAACACCACGCGGTCGGCCTCGCGGATCACCTTGGCGTCCGAGGTCACCAGCACCCGACCAGCGCCGACATGCTCCAGCGCCTTGGCCACCGAGTGCAGGTTGCCCATGCCATAGTCGATTACGGCTACCGTCTGCATTTACAGGCAGCCTTTAGTGGACGGCATCTGCCCGGCCATGCGCGGGTCCAGCTCCACGGCCATGCGCAGGGCGCGGCCGAAGGCCTTGAACACGGTTTCGATCTGGTGGTGGGTGTTGTGCCCACGCAGGTTGTCGATGTGCAGCGACACCAGCGCGTGGTTGACGAAGCCCTGGAAAAACTCCTGGAACAGATCGACGTCGAAGTTGCCGACCACCGCGCGGGTAAAGGGCACATGCATCTGCAAGCCCGGACGACCGGAGAAGTCGATCGCCACGCGCGACAGCGCTTCGTCCAGCGGCACGTAGGAATGACCGTAACGGGTCATACCCTTCTTGTCGCCAATGGCCTTGGTGAAGGCCTGGCCGAGGGTAATGCCGACGTCCTCGACGGTGTGGTGGTCGTCGATATGCAGATCGCCCTTGCACTCGATATCGAGGTCGATCAGACCATGACGGGCGATCTGGTCGAGCATGTGCTCGAGAAAGGGCACACCGATATCGAAGCGCGCCTTACCGGTGCCATCCAGGTTGATCGAGACCTTGACCTGGGTCTCCAGGGTGTTGCGCTCGACGAATGCCGTACGTTCGGCCATCACCAGCTCCACGAATTACTAACGGAAAAAGGCCAGCATTATAGGCGTGCCGGGGCGGCAACGGCTACCGGCGATGGTCGGACGGGCAGAAACGAAAAAGCCCGCGCAGGCGCGAGGCCTGAGCGGGCTTTTCCACAAGCACGGCGTTACTGGAACAGCACGACGGTCTTCTGCAGGGTGATCCACACACCCCAGGCCAGCGGTATACCCACCACCAGCCAGGCAGCGACTGCCACCGGCTTGCTCGACGGATCAGCCGACCACTCCAGCTCGCTCGCCGCCGGCGCCGACTTCTCGCCATGGGCGCGCTCGGCGGCCAGCTCGGCCTCGGTCATGAAGTACTTCGGCGCCACCGGACGCACCAGAGCGTTGCAGATGAAGCCCAGCACCAGCAGGCCGGCAAGGATGTACAGGGTGATGTCGTAGGCCGCAGCCTTCTCCACACCGATGCTCAACTGGTACTCGCGCAGGTAGTTGACCAGCACCGGGCCGAGCACACCAGCTACCGCCCAGGCAGTCAGCAGGCGACCGTGGATCGCGCCGACCATCTGCGTGCCGAACAAATCGGCCAGGTAGGCCGGCACGGTGGCGAAGCCGCCGCCGTACATCGACAGGATGATGCAGAACGCCAGCACGAACAGCGCCAGGCTGCCCAGGTGACCGAGCATAGGCACCGAAGCGTAGAGCGCGAAACCCAGACCGAAGAACACGAAGTAGGTGCCCTTGCGACCGATGAAGTCCGAGCAGGAGGCCCAGAAGAAGCGGCCACCGATGTTGAACAGACTGAGCAGGCCGGTGAAGCCCGCAGCGATGGCGGCGATCTCGACCAGTTGCGCGGAACTGAGCTCGTTGAATGCCAGGTCGACACCGATCAGCTTGCCGGCGAAGACTTCCTGCAGCAGCGGCGAAGCCATGCCGATGATGCCGATACCGGCCGACACGTTCAGGCACAGCACAGCCCAGACCAGCCAGAACTGCGGGGTCTTCCACGCGGTATTCACGTGTACGTGGCCCTTGGTGATCATCGCGTTGTTGGCCTTGGCTGTCGGCGCGGTCCAGCCCGCCGGTTTCCAGCCGGTCGGCGGAACGCGGTAGGACAGCGCGCCACCCATCATGAAGATGAAGTAGATCACCGCCATGACCACGAAGCTCTGCCAGACGCCAACGCCTTCAGCCGACGCGAAGTGATTCATCAGAATCGCCGCCAGCGGCGCACCGACCATCGCACCACCACCGAAGCCCATGATCGCCATACCGGTAGCCATGCCGCGCTTGTCCGGGAACCACTTGATCAGGGTCGAAACCGGCGAGATGTAGCCCAGGCCGAGACCGATACCACCGATTACCCCCGACCCCAGCCATAGCAGCCAGATCTGGTGGGTATAGATACCCAGCGCGGAAATCAGCAGACCACCGCACCAGCACAGCGCGGAGACAACGCCCGCCTTGCGCGGGCCAGCATGTTCCAGCCAGCCACCCCAGATGGCAGCCGAGCAGCCGAGGAAAACGAAGAACAGGGTGTAGATCCAGCCGAGCATGGAGATCTGCCAGTCGCAGTTGCTGGCGAAAATCTGCTCGAAGAAGCCCATTTCCGGGGCACAGGCCGTGGCAGCGGTGATACCGACCGCCTTCGACAGCGGCAACCAGAACACCGAGAAGCCGTAGGCCATGCCGATACAAAGGTGAATGGCGAGAGCGGCTGGCGGAACCAACCAACGGTTGAAACCGGGGCGCGCGATGATGCGCTCCTTGGACAGAAATGCAGGCTTCGCCGCATCGCCGTCCAATACAAAGGCGTCAGTCATAGATAGGTCTCTTTTTATGGTTACGAGCAAGCAAGGGCAATCGCATAGACTCGCCGAGGTAAAAGCTTGCGGAGAGTAGCACCAGGGCGCGACAAATCGCCGCGCAAGAAGTCAATTTTTATCAATTTATGCAGATTTTTTGCTTTTTACGCAAAAACCTAAAAGACCTCGTCTATTGCGTGATAGACAGCGTCGATCCGGCCGCCAATCCGCTGCACGGCGCAGCTGCGGGGAACCGCTCGAACCTATTCCGATCCAAGCTCGAGCCGATCCCTGTTCACCGCCTCAAGCAGGCGCCTGGACATGGCGGCATGACGCTATAATCGGCAGTCTTCTGCACACCGCCATTCCAGCTCTCGAAACCAAGGACCCGTTCATGAAAGCGTTAGGCAAGATCCTGGGCCTTTTCTTTCTCGGCTTGCTGCTGATCGTAGTGGCGCTGCTGTTCGCCCTGACTCATCTGTTCGACCCCAACGACTACAAGGACGAGATCCGCCAGATCGCCCGCGACAAGGCCAACCTCGAGCTGCAGCTCAGGGGCGACATCGGCTGGAGCCTGTTCCCCTGGCTGGGCCTGGAGCTGACCGACGCCACCCTGGCCAGCGCCGACACGCCGGACAAGCCGTTCGCCGACCTGCGCATGATCGGCCTTTCCGTCCGCGTGATGCCGTTGCTGCGCAAGGAAGTGCAGATGAGCGATATCCGCGTCGACGGTCTCAATCTCAACCTGCAGCGCGACGACAAAGGCCGTGGTAACTGGGAAGGCGTCGGACGCCCCACCCAGGCCAGCGCGCCGCAGCAAACACCCAGCGAGCCGGCGCCGAGCGAAGAAACACCGCCGAGCCAGCCGAGTGACAAACCAGCCGGTCAGCCGGTCAAGCTGGATATCGACAGCCTGACCCTGAGCAACTCGCGCATCGACTACAGCGACGCGCAGAAGGGCCAGCAATTCACCGTCGAGAACATCGAGCTGAAAACCGGCGCCATCCGCGAAGGCGCCAGCATCCCGGTCAAACTCAGTGCCTTCTTCGGCACCAACCAGCCGGTGCTGCGCGCACGCAGCGAGGTTGAAGGCCAGCTGCGTTTCGACCGCGTGCTCAAACGCTACCAGTTCGAAGACCTCAAACTGGCTGGCGAAGCCTCGGGCGAGCCGCTCAAGGGCAAGACCCTCAACTTCTCCGCCCAGGGCCAACTGCTGGTCGACCTGGCCGCCAACGTCGCCGAATGGAACGGTCTGAAGCTCTCCGCCAACCAGCTGCGCGCCCTCGGCGAGATCAAGGCACGCGAACTGGACAAGGACGCCAAGATTTCCGGCGGCCTGTCCATCGCCTCGCTCAACTTGCGCGAGTTCCTCGAAGGCGTGGGCGTCGAGCTGCCGGCCATGCAGGCCAGCGATAGCCTCAACCAGTTCGAACTGGTCAGCCGCCTGAATGGCTCGAGCAAGGGCATGATGCTCGAAGAGCTCAACCTCAAGCTCGACGGCAGCACCTTCACCGGCAAGCTCGGCGTGAGCGACTTCGCCAAGCAGGCCCTACGCGCCGATCTCAAGGGCGACAAGCTCGACCTGAACCGCTACCTGCCGCCCAAAAGCCAAGACAGCGCCGCTGCAGCGCGCAAGGCCGAGGTCAAGGACAGCATCGCCGGCGCCGGCAAGGACGGCTCCACCCCACTGCCCAACAAACCCACCCAGCAGGCCTGGAGCGACGACAAAGTGCTGCCGGTGGATCAGTTGCGCAAACTCGACCTGCAACTGGCGCTCAGCCTCGCCCAGCTCACCTACGACAAGCATCAGTTCAGCGACGTCAATCTCAAGGCCAATGGCCGTGGCGGCCTGATCACGGTGGAAGAGGCGCGCGGCAAACTGCAAGGCGGCAGCTTCGTCAGCAGCGGTCGCATCGATGTGCGTCAGGCCGAGCCGATGCTCAGCCTAGAACAGCGCCTCAGCCGCATGCCGCTGGAACCGCTGCTGAAGAAGGACGATCAACCTTCGCCGATCAAGGGCCAGCTCGATCTGGACGCCAAGTTCAACACCCGCGGCAACAGCCAGAAGGCCTGGATCGAAGCGCTCAATGGCAACGCCAGTTTCGTCCTCAACGACGGCGTGCTGGTCGACGCCAACCTCGAACAACAACTGTGCCGCGGCATCGCCACCCTCAACCGCAAGGCGCTGAGTAACCCGCCAACCGGCAAGGACACCCCCTTCCGCGAACTCAAGGGCAGCCTCAGCGTGCGCGACGGCGTCGCCCACAACCCGGATCTCAAGGCCCAGGTGCCGGGCCTGGCAGTCAGCGGCAACGGTGACCTCGACCTACGCGTGCTCGGCCTCGACTACAAGGTCGGCATCACCCTGGAAGGCGACCAGCGCGAAATGCCGGACCCGGCTTGCCAGGTCAACGAGCGCTACGTCGGCATCGAATGGCCGCTGCGCTGCCGCGGCCCGCTGGAACTCGGTGCCAAGGCTTGCCGCCTGGATCAGGACGGCCTGGGCAAGATCGCCGCGCGCCTGGCCGGCAACAAGCTGACCGAGAAGCTGGAAGAGAAACTCGGCGACAAGGTCAGCCCGGATCTGAAAGACGCACTCAAGGGCCTGTTCAACCGATGAGCCCCGAGCAGTTCAACGGCGCCGTGCTGGCCTGGTACGACCAGCACGGACGCAAGGATCTGCCCTGGCAGCAGAACATCACCCCGTATCGCGTCTGGGTTTCGGAAATCATGCTGCAGCAGACCCAGGTCAGCACCGTGCTCGGCTACTTCGACCGCTTTATGGCCGCGCTGCCCACGGTGCGCGACCTCGCCGAAGCGCCGGAAGACGAAGTGCTGCACCTGTGGACCGGCCTGGGTTACTACACCCGCGCGCGCAACCTGCAGAAGACCGCGCAGATCATCATGCGCAAGCACGGCGGCGAGTTCCCCCGCAGCGTCGATGCCCTTAGCGAACTGCCGGGCATCGGCCGCTCCACCGCCGGCGCCATCGCCAGCCTGAGCATGGGCGTACGCGCACCGATCCTCGACGGCAACGTCAAGCGCGTGCTGGCGCGCTACGTGGCACAGGAGGGCTATCCCGGCGAACCGAAGGTGGCCAAACAGCTGTGGGACGTGGCCGAGCGCTTCACCCCACACGAGCGGGTCAACCACTACACCCAGGCGATGATGGACCTCGGCGCCACCCTCTGCACCCGCAGCAAACCCACCTGCCTGCTGTGCCCGGTGCGCAGCGGCTGCCAGGCGCACCTGCTCGGCCTGGAAATCCGCTATCCGGTGCCCAAGCCACGCAAGGCACTGCCGCAGAAACGCACGCTGATGCCGCTGCTGGTCAATGACGCCGGCGACATCCTGCTCTATCGCCGCCCCTCCACCGGGCTGTGGGGCGGACTGTGGAGCCTGCCGGAACTGGACGATCTCGCACAACTCGCAGAGCTCGGCCAGCAGCAACAGCTCGAACTCGGCGAACGCCGCGAACTGGAAGGTCTGACCCACACCTTCAGCCACTTCCAGCTGGCCATCGAACCCTGGCTGATCGAGGCAACCGAACAGCCAGGTCGCGTGGCCGAGGCCGACTGGCTCTGGTATAACCTCGCCACCCCGCCGCGCCTGGGCCTCGCCGCCCCGGTGAAGAAGCTGCTCAAGCGCGCGGCGCAAGTCATTACCGCTGGAGAACCGACATGACCCGCACCGTACAGTGCCGCAAATACAAACAGGAACTGCCCGGCCTGGATCGCGCGCCCTACCCCGGCCCCAAAGGCGAAGACATCTTCACCAACGTGTCCAAGCAGGCCTGGGACGAGTGGCAGAAGCACCAGACCATGCTGATCAACGAGCGTCGCCTGAACATGATGAACGCCGAGGATCGCAAGTTCCTGCAAGCCGAGATGGACAAGTTCCTCTCCGGCGAGGAATACGCCCAGGCCGAAGGCTACGTACCGCCGAGCGAGTGACGACACCTGTGGGAGGGGCTTTAGCCGCGACAGCCGCTGCATGTTGCGCACGCCCCCCGGCCCGCCCTCCCCGCATTTCTCGATCACGATCCTAAGCGCCCGAAATAATTAAATATTTTTCAAACCCGCGCTTGACACTGATCCTTCAAATCCGTCTAATAGCGCCCCGTTGGCCCAGGTAGCTCAGTTGGTAGAGCAGGGGATTGAAAATCCCCGTGTCGGCGGTTCGATTCCGTCCCTGGGCACCATGAATAGCAAACAAAGAGCCTCAGCCATGCGCTGGGGCTTTTTGCTTTCTGCCTCCGGCTATTTCTCGTGCCATTGTTTCGCCTGCGCGACAAGCAACTGCAGCCAGGCGACACCTGCGACTCAGCATCCCTACATCGCCCAGCAAACGGCTTGGCGGTCACGGAAACGCTATGCTAGCTTGGCCGCCAGCCAGGACGGCCCGCCGTACGCCGGAGTGCATTCGAAGAAGAAGAGGACACCACCCCATGGCCGAGGCGACGCCCGCGCTGGAAATCCGCAACCTGCACAAACGCTACGGCGATCTCGAAGTGCTCAAGGGCATTTCCCTGACGGCCAAAGACGGCGACGTCATCTCCATTCTCGGCTCCTCCGGCTCCGGCAAGTCCACCTTCCTGCGCTGCATCAATCTGCTGGAAAACCCGCATCAGGGTCAGATTTTCGTCGCCGGTGAAGAGCTCAAGCTCAAGGCCGCGAAGAACGGCGATCTGGTTGCTGCCGACAACAGGCAGATCAATCGCCTGCGCAGCGAAATCGGTTTCGTCTTCCAGAATTTCAATCTGTGGCCGCACATGAGCGTGCTCGACAACATCATCGAGGCGCCGCGCCGCGTGCTGGGTCAGAGCAAGGCCGAGGCCATCGAGGTGGCCGAAGCGCTGCTGGCCAAGGTCGGCATCGCCGACAAACGTCACGTCTACCCCAATCAGCTTTCCGGCGGTCAGCAGCAACGCGCGGCCATCGCCCGCACCCTCGCCATGCAGCCGAAGGTAATCCTGTTCGACGAGCCGACCTCGGCACTCGACCCGGAGATGGTACAAGAAGTGCTTAATGTGATTCGCGCGCTTGCCGATGAGGGTCGCACCATGCTGCTGGTGACCCATGAAATGAGTTTCGCTCGCCAGGTTTCCAGCGAGGTGGTGTTTCTCCACCAGGGCCTGGTCGAGGAACAGGGGCCGCCCGCTCAGGTGTTCGACAACCCCAACTCGGCACGCTGTAAACAATTCATGTCCAGCAATCGCTAACACGGAGCAACATGCATGCAGAACTATAAGAAGATCCTGCTGGCCGCAGCCGCTACCCTGGCTTTCGGCACCAGCGCTGTCGCAGCTGACAAACTGAAACTCGGCACCGAAGGCGCCTACCCGCCCTTCAACCTGATCGACGCCAGCGGCAAGGTCACCGGCTTCGACGTGGAAATCGGCCAGGCGCTGTGCGCCAAGATGCAGGCCGAATGTGAAGTGGTCACCTCCGACTGGGATGGCATCATCCCGGCGCTGAACGCCAAGAAATTCGACTTCCTGATCGCTTCGATGTCGATCACCGAAGAGCGTAAGGCCGCGGTCGATTTCACCGAGCCGTACTACACCAACAAGCTGCAGTTCATCGCACCGAAGTCGGCCGACTTCAAGACCGATGCCGGCAGCCTCAAGGGCAAGGTGATCGGTGCGCAGCGCGCCACCATCGCCGGTACCTGGCTGGAAGACAACCTGGACAAGGTGGTCGACATCAAGCTGTATGACACCCAGGAAAACGCCTACCTCGACCTGTCCTCGGGCCGTCTCGATGGCGTGCTGGCCGACACCTTCGTCAACTGGGAATGGCTCAAGAGTGATGCCGGCAAAGAGTTCGAATTCAAGGGCGACCCGGTATTCGACAACGACAAGATCGGCATCGCCGTGCGCAAGGGCGACCCGCTGCGCGAGAAGCTGAACACCGCTCTGCAGGCCATCATCGAAGACGGTACCTACAAGCAGATCAACGACAAGTACTTCCCGTTCAGCATCTATTGATGACCTGAAGGCACTGCGCCGCCCATTGGGCGGCGCAATTGCCCGAGCCCTCCGATGATTTTCGAACTCCACGGATTCGGCCCCGCCCTGGCCGCCGGCACCCTGATGACCATCAAACTGGCGCTTTGCGCGCTGGCTGTAGGTCTGGTGCTCGGCCTGCTCGGCGCACTGGCCAAGACTTCGCCGTACAAGCCACTGCAGTGGCTCGGCGGCAGCTATTCCACCATCGTGCGCGGCGTACCCGAACTGCTCTGGGTGCTGCTGATCTATTTCGGCACGGTTGGCCTGATGCGCAGTTTGGCTGACCTGCTCGGCGTCGAGAGCCTCGAGCTCTCCGCCTTCGCTGCGGGCACCATCGCCCTCGGCCTGTGTTTCGGCGCCTACGCCACCGAGGTGTTCCGTGGCGCCATCCTGGCCATACCCAAGGGCCACCGCGAAGCCGGTCAGGCGCTCGGCATGTCCAAGGCGCGCATTCTCTGGAAGTTGATCCTGCCGCAGATGTGGCGTATCGCCCTGCCCGGCCTGGGCAATCTGTTCATGATTCTGATGAAGGATACCGCGCTGGTGTCGGTGATCGGTCTGGAGGAGATCATGCGCCGCTCGCAAATCGCGGTGACCTCCAGCAAGGAGCCCTTCACCTTCTATATGGTTGCGGCCTTCATTTACCTGGGCCTGACCGTTCTCGCCATGATCGGCCTGCATTTCCTCGAGAAGCGCGCTAGCCGCGGCTTCGTCCGGAGCGCCTCATGAACTGGGAAGTCATCATCAAGTGGCTGCCGCGCCTGTCCGAAGGCGCGCTGCTGACCCTGGAACTGGTGGCCATCGCCGTCATCGCCGGCCTGATCCTCGCACTGCCCTTGGGTATCGCCCGCGCGTCCAAACACTGGTATGTGCGCGCCCTGCCCTATGGCTACATCTTCTTTTTCCGCGGCACGCCGCTGCTGGTGCAGCTGTTCCTGGTCTACTACGGCCTGGCGCAATTCGACGCCGTGCGCCAGGGCCCACTCTGGCCCTACCTGCGCTCGCCTTACTGGTGCGCAATCATCACCATGACCCTGCACACCGCCGCCTATATCGCCGAGATCCTGCGCGGCGCTATCCAGGCCGTGCCGCCCGGTGAAGTGGAGGCGGCGCGCGCACTGGGCATGTCGCGGGCCAAGACCATGTTCTACATCGTCCTGCCGCGCGCTGCGCGTATCGGCTTGCCGGCCTACAGCAACGAAGTGATCCTGATGCTAAAGGCAAGCGCCCTGGCCAGCACCGTGACGCTGCTGGAACTGACCGGCATGGCGCGCACCATCATCGCGCGCACCTATCTGCCGGTGGAGATTTTCTTCGCTGCCGGCCTGTTCTACCTGGTCATCGCCTTCGTTCTGGTGCGCGCCTTCCGCCTGCTGGAGCGCTGGCTGCGCGTCGACGCCTGCCAGGGTCGCTAAGCCAACCGGGCAGCCACTTGGCGGCCCGGCTCAACCAGACGCATGAGCGCCATGTCCGAGCCCATTCTTACCTCAGGCGATCTGCTCGCCCGTTTCCAGGCCCTGGACAGCTTTCTTCTGCAGCACCAGGCTCTGTGGCGCCCACGGCCGTTTCATTACCTGCAACTGCCCTGGGAAGCAGAGCTGGCGGAACTGGCTACCTGGCTGCGCAGCCGCTCCCTGGAACAGGCTGAAGCCAGCGACAACAGCCCCTTCGCACTCCCTGCACCTGCCCCCTTTCCCGACCTGGCCCGCCAAGCGCAAACGCTTAGCCAGTTGGGCGAGATTCCGAGCCTGGACAGTTCGCCGCGTGCACACACCCTCAGCGTCGATGTGCCCGGTAGAAAGCTGGCGCAGATACGGGCCTTCGCCAGTCACCTACCGTTTCGCCAGCACCCCACGCACTGGCTCGACTGGTGCTCCGGCAAGGGCCACCTGGGCCGCTGGCTGACCCAGGATGACCAGCGCCTGACCTGCCTGGAGTACGATCCGGCGCTGATCGAATCTGGTAGCGCACTGAGCAAACGCCTGGGACTGGACGCCGCACACATACAGCAGGATGTGCTGGCCGATGATTGCAACCAGCGGCTGACGAAAGAACATACCCCGGTGGCCTTGCACGCCTGCGGCGACCTGCATGTACGCCTGCTGCAACTGGCCAGCCGCAAGGGATGCTCACAACTGGCGGTCGCGCCCTGCTGCTACAACCGCATCGCCGCCATGCACTACCAGCCGCTGTCGACGGCCGCGCAGGGCTCGGACCTGCTGCTATCACGCGACGACCTCGGCCTGCCGCTGAGCGAAACCGTCACCGCCGGCGCGCGCGTACGCCGGCAACGCGACCAATCGATGGCCTGGCGCCTGGCCTTCGACCTGCTACAGCGCCAGCTACGTGGCATCGATGCATACCTGCCAACCCCCTCGCTGCCCAGCGACTGGCTCAGCAAACCCTTCGCCCACTTCTGCCACGACCTCGCCGCGCTGCGTGACGTGCCAGCGCCTGGTGAGCAGGACTGGCCAGCATTGGAAGCTCGCGGCTGGCAACGTCTGGCCGAAGTGCGCAATCTGGAACTGCTGCGCAACCTGTTCCGCCGGCCACTGGAACTCTGGTTGCTGCTCGACCGCGCCCTGTATCTGCAGGAACAGGGATACAGCGTGAAGCTGGGCACCTTCTGCGAATACCGCCTGAGCCCACGCAACCTGCTACTGCTGGCAGAGCGCGTCTGAGTTGCGCACAGAAGCTGTGGATAACTCTGTTGATCCTTTCTGGGCACATGCTGCAAAGCCACTTGGGAATTGCCTCGTAGACATCTGATCACTTTTCGAACAGTCTTCGAAGCCCTAGCAAAAACAATAACTTGCGAAAAGTCGTGATCGAATGCACAGAGCCGGTGCGCCACCGTCGCTCGCGCCTTCTCTTTGTGCATAAGCCAGAAGCTGCTGATAGCCGAGTCCGGAAAAACCTGACTCGAAGGTGGCTTTACTCAGGCCGATGAATGGATATAATGGCGGCCCTTCAGTGCCGGTATAGCTCAGCTGGTAGAGCAACTGACTTGTAATCAGTAGGTCCCGGGTTCGACTCCTGGTGCCGGCACCATCTAATATCAGGGCCTGCTTTCATGCAGGCCTTTTTTGTTTTTGCTCCTGCCCACATCCGTCGCTTGTTCATTGCACTTACCGCACTCGGCCCGTGGGTATGGCGAAAAGTTACATAGCGAGGTTATGAGCAGATGCGCATTCTTGTTACCGGCGGCGCCGGCTTCATCGGTTCGGCCCTGATTCGCCATCTGATCCAAAGTACCGAGCATGAAGTACTCAACCTCGACAAGTTGACCTATGCCGGCAACCTGGAGTCGCTCACACCCATCGATGACAACCCGCGCTACCGCTTCGTCCAGGGCGACATTGGCGACAGCGAATGCGTCGCGGCAACGCTGGCCGAGTTCCAGCCCGACGCCATCATGCACCTGGCGGCCGAGTCTCATGTCGACCGCTCCATCGATGGCCCGGCTGCGTTCATCCAGACCAATATCGTCGGCACCTACAGCCTGCTGGAAAACACCCGCGCCTATTGGCTTGGCCTGAGTGCTGAGCGCAAGGCAGCCTTTCGCTTTCATCACATTTCCACCGACGAGGTGTATGGCGACCTGCATGGCGTCGACGATCTCTTCACCGAAACCACCCCCTACGCGCCCAGCTCGCCTTATTCGGCGAGCAAGGCGGCGTCCGACCATCTGGTGCGCGCCTGGCAACGCACCTATGGCCTGCCGGTGCTGATCACCAACTGCTCGAACAACTACGGCCCCTACCATTTCCCCGAGAAACTGATTCCGCTGATGATCCTCAACGCCCTGGTGGGCAAACCGCTGCCGGTGTACGGCAACGGTCAGCAGGTACGCGACTGGCTGTACGTGGAGGACCACGCGCGCGCCTTGCTCAAGGTGGTCAGCGAAGGGCAGGTCGGCGAGACCTACAACATCGGCGGACACAACGAGCAGAAGAACCTCGACGTGGTACGCGCCATCTGCGCGCTGCTGGAGGAGCTGGCACCACAGAAGCCCACCGGTATCGCGCGCTATGAAGACCTGATCACCTACGTGCAGGATCGCCCGGGTCACGATCTGCGCTACGCCATCGACGCGGGCAAGATCGAACGCCAGCTGGGCTGGGTACCGCAGGAAACGTTCGAAACCGGTCTGCGCAAGACCGTACAGTGGTATCTGGACAATCTCGACTGGTACCGCCGCGTGCAGGATGGTAGCTATCAGGGTCAGCGACTCGGCGCACTCTAAGGAGCAGGAATAATGAAAGGCATCATCCTCGCCGGAGGTTCTGGCACCCGACTGCACCCCATTACCCTCGGCGTGTCCAAGCAGCTGCTGCCGATCTATGACAAGCCGATGATCTACTACCCGTTGTCGGTGCTGATGCTGGCCGGCATTCGCGAGATCCTGATCATCTCAACCCCCGAGGATTTGCCCAACTTCCAGAAGATGCTCGGTGACGGCAGCCAGTTCGGTATCGAACTGCAGTATGCCGAGCAACCCTCTCCTGATGGTCTGGCCCAGGCCTTCCTGATCGGCGAGCCGTTCATTGGCAACGACTCGGTGTGCCTGATCCTCGGCGACAACATTTTCCACGGCCAGCATTTCACCGAGAAACTGCTGCGCGCAGCCAGTCATGACAGCGGTGCCACCGTCTTCGGCTACTGGGTCAGCGATCCCGAGCGGTTTGGGGTGGTCGAATTCGACGCCGCCGGCAACGCGCTGTCGATCGAGGAAAAGCCGGCAAAACCCAAGTCCAGCTTTGCCGTGACCGGTCTGTATTTCTACGACAACGACGTGGTGCAGATCGCCAAGGCGGTGAAACCCTCGCCACGCGGCGAGCTGGAAATCACTGACGTCAACAACGCCTATCTGGCCCGCGGCGACCTGCGCGTGGAGCGTTTCGGCCGCGGCTTCGCCTGGCTCGACACCGGCACCCACGACAGCCTGATCGACGCCTCGCAATACGTGCAGACCGTGGAAAAGCGCCAGGGTCTGAAGGTCGCCTGCCTCGAAGAGATCGCCTATCAGCAGGGCTGGATCGACCGCGACCAACTGCTCGCGTGCGCCAAGGCGCTGGGCAAGACCGGCTACGGCCAGTACCTGTACAAACTGGCGGAGGAGTCGCTGTGAAAGTGATCGCAACCGCACTGCCGGAAGTGCTGATTCTCGAACCCCAGGTATTCGGTGACGAGCGTGGCTTCTTCTACGAGAGCTTCAACGCACGGCGCTTTGCCGAAGCCACCGGGGTAACCCGCGAATTCGTCCAGGACAACCATTCGCGCTCCGCCCGCGGCGTGCTGCGCGGCCTGCACTATCAACTGCAGCAGGCCCAGGGCAAGCTGGTGCGTGTCAGTGCCGGCGAGGTCTATGACGTCGCGGTCGACGTACGCCGCAGCTCGGCGAATTTCGGCAAGTGGGTCGGCGTACATCTGTCCGCCGAGAACAAGCGCCAGCTGTGGGTGCCGGAAGGCTTCGCGCATGGCTTCCTAGTGCTCAGCGAATACGCCGAGTTCCTCTACAAGACCACCGACTACTATGCCCCGGCCCACGAGCGCTGCATCCGCTGGGATGATCCACAACTGGCCATCGACTGGCCGCTCGACGGTCTGACGCTGCAACTCTCGGCCAAGGACCAGCAGGGTATGAGCCTGACCGAAGCCGAGACCTTCGCATGAAGATTCTTATCAGCGGCCACACCGGCCAGGTCGCCCGTGAACTGCAACTGGCCTTGCGCGAGCACGAACTGATCAGCCTCGGCCGGCAGGCATTCGACCTGTCGCGCCCGGACAGCCTGCGCGAAACCATGCTGCGCGAGCGTCCCGCGCTAGTGATCAATGCCGCCGCGTACACCGCCGTCGATCAGGCCGAACAGGAGCGTGAACTCGTCTTCACCATCAATGCCGAAGCGCCGGGCGCCATGGCCGATGCCTGCTTCGAGCTGGACATCCCGCTGATCCACTACTCCACCGACTACGTCTTCGACGGCAGCAAGGCCACCGCCTACCGTGAGGCCGATACGCCACGCCCGCTGGGCGTCTACGGTGCCAGCAAGGTGGCAGGCGAACAGGCGCTGCGCATCAGCGGCTGCGACCACCTGATCCTGCGCACCAGCTGGGTCTACTCGCAGCACGGGCGCAATTTCCTGCTGACCATGCAGCGCCTGCTGCAGGAGCGCGAGGAGCTCAGCGTGGTCGACGACCAGATCGGCGCGCCGACCTGGGCCGGCAGTATCGCCAGCGCCACCGCCGAGCTGATCGACAAGTGGCAGCAGGGGCGCCATCACTGGGGCACCTACCACCTGACCTGCCAGGGCGAGACCAGCTGGTTCGGCTTCGCCAGCGCCATCGCCGAGCGTCTGCGTGCTGCCGGCAAGCCCTGCGCCAGGCTGCGCCCCATCCCCAGCAGCGAGTACCCGACACCGGCGCAGCGCCCACTCAATTCGCGCCTGGATGGCGAGCGCCTGGAGCAGGACTGGCAGGTTCGCCTGCCGGACTGGCGCACGGCACTGGATGCCTGCCTGCAGCGCATGAGCTGACGCCCTGCGTTTCATCAGCGGCGCCCGGCGCACGTCACCGGCCGCACGCTTAACGTGCATAATGCGCCGATCATTTCGACTCGGTTTGCCATGAGCACGAACACCGCCACTCCCCGCCGCCTGCGCTGGCGCAGCCTTGTGCTGCTGGCGCTGCTGCTCGCTCCGCTGCTGTGGCCGGTGCATTACCTGGCCGAGCGTTATTACCGTGAGGTGCTGATCGAGCAGAACCGGCAAACGCTGGATCTGTACGTCGCCAACCTGCTCGGCACGCTGCGTCGTTACGAGGTCCTGCCGCAGATTCTCGGTGACCTGCCCGGCCTGCGCGCCGCGCTGCATGCACCCGAAGACCCCGCCGCGCTGGACAACGCCAACCGCCTGCTGGCCCGCATCAAGAGCCAGACCGGCGCCGACGTGATCTACCTGATGAACCCGCGCGGCGTCACCCTGGCCGCCTCTAACTGGGATAAACCCGACAGCTTCGTCGCCGGCAACTTCGCCTTCCGCCCCTACTTTCGCGAAGCGCTGGCCGGTCGTCTGGGCCGCTTCTTCGGCCTCGGCACGACCTCGGGCAAGCGCGGTTACTACTTCGCCTATCCGGTGCGCGAGGACGACCACAATATCGGCGCACTGGTGGTCAAAGTCGACCTCGACCACACCGAAACGCTGTGGGGCAACACCCCGGAACAACTGCTGGTCACCGACACCAATGGCGTGGTCATCCTCACTTCGCGGCCGGACTGGCGCTTTCACGCCAGCCGCCCGCTGGACCGTGTCGAGCAATCGGCGATCGCCGCCAACCAGCCCTACCCGACCCAGGCACCGCCCCTGCTCGATATCGACCCGAACGCCTGGCTGACACAGAGCCGCGCCCTGGAAGAAACCGGCTGGACGGTGAGCATCCTCGCCCCGCGCATACTCCTCGACCGCCCCGTACGCAGCGCCGTGGCCGTCGGTGCAGCCGCCCTGCTGGCGCTGCTGTTGCTGCTGGGCCTGTTGATACTGCGCCGCCGTCATTACCTGGAACGCATTGCCCTCGACGCCCGCGCCAAGGCCGAGCTGGAACAGCGCGTGGCCGAGCGCACGCAGGATCTGGAACTGCTCAACAGCCGCCTCAAGCAGGAAGTGCTCGAGCGTGAACAGGCCCAACAGGAACTGGTGCGCGCTCAGGACGAGCTGGTCCAGGCCGGCAAACTCTCGGCGCTCGGCACCATGAGCGCGAGCATCAGCCATGAACTCAACCAGCCGCTGGGGGCCATCCGCAGCTACGCGGAGAACGCCAGCACCCTGCTCGATCACCAGCGCAGCGACGATGCCCGCGCCAACCTCAAGCTGATCAGCGAACTGACCGAGCGCATGGCCTCGATCATCGCCCACTTGCGCGCCTTCGCCCGCCGCGACCGCCACGCACCGGAGCGGGTCGCACTGCAGCCAGCGCTGGACGACGCCCTCTCCCTGCTTGCCAAACGCCGCAGAGCGATGGACGTGGAACTGATCCGCGACCTGCCGGACGCCACCCTCTGGGTCCAGGCCGGCGAGACGCGGCTGCGCCAGGTGCTGGGCAATCTGCTCGGCAATGCGCTCGATGCCTTGGTCGACAAGGCACCGCCACGCCGTATCTGGATCAGCATCGAGCATCAGGCCGAGCACCTTCATCTGTTGCTGCGCGACAATGGCCCAGGATTCTCGACCGAGTCCCTGGCGCGCGCGCGCGAGCCCTTCTTCACCACCAAGACCAGCGCCCAGGGCCTGGGGCTGGGGCTGGCCATCTGCGATAGTCTGGTCCGCGCGCTGGACGGCGAACTGCTGCTGGCCAATCATCCGGCCGGCGGCGCGCTGATCACCCTGCGCCTGCGCCTGGCCAGCCCAGGCGTCAACCTGCAACCTTCAGAGGACCCTTCGCCATGACCAGCGACAGCGCCATCGACAGCCGCATTCAGGTACTGCTGATCGACGACGACGCCCACCTGCGCCAGGCGCTCAGCCAGACGCTCGACCTGGCCGGGCTCAAGGTCCTCAGCCTGGGCGACGCGCAGGGCCTGCCCGCACGTATTCCCGTCGGCTGGCCGGGCGTGGTGGTCAGCGACATTCGCATGCCGGGCATCGATGGCCTGCAACTGCTGCAGCAATTGCGCGAGCGCGATGCCGAGCTGCCGGTGCTGCTGATCACCGGTCACGGTGACGTGCCGCTGGCCGTCCAGGCGATGCGCGCTGGCGCCTACGACTTCCTGGAAAAGCCTTTCGCCAATGACGACCTGCTCGACAGCGTACGCCGCGCTCTGGAGCTACGCCGCCTGGTGCTGGACAACCGCAGCCTGCGCATGGCGCTCAATGACCGCCAGCAACTGTCCAGCCGTCTGGTTGGCCAGTCACCCGCCATGCAGCGCCTGCGCGAACAGATCGGCGCCCTGGCCGGCATCGCCACCGACGTGCTGATTCTCGGCGAGACTGGCGCCGGCAAAGAGGTGGTGGCGCGCGCCCTGCACGACCTGTCCAATCGCCGCGAAGGGCCTTTCGTCGCCATCAACGCCGGGGCCCTGGCCGAGTCGGTGGTGGAAAGCGAGCTGTTCGGCCATGAGGCCGGCGCCTTCACCGGCGCGCAGAAACGACGCATCGGCAAGTTCGAATTCGCCAACGGCGGCACCCTGTTCCTCGACGAGATCGAGAGCATGAGCATGGATGTGCAGGTCAAACTGCTGCGCCTGCTGCAGGAGCGCGTGGTCGAGCGCCTTGGTGGTAATCAGCTGATCCCGCTGGATATCCGCGTCATCGCCGCGACCAAGGAGGATCTGCGCCAGGCCGCCGATGCCGGGCGCTTCCGCGCCGACCTCTACTACCGTCTTAACGTCGCGCCGCTGTCCATTCCACCGCTGCGCGAACGCGGCGAGGATGCCCTGCTGCTGTTCCAGCACTTCGCCGATGGGGCGGCCGCCCGCCACGCCCTGGCGCCGCGCGAGCTGCAGCCGGGGCAGCGCGCGCTGCTGCTGCGTCACCCATGGCCGGGCAACGTGCGCGAATTGCAGAACGCCGCCGAGCGCTTCGCCCTGGGCCTGGAACTGGCACTCGACAGCAACGCGCCGAACCTGCCACCGGTCAACGGCGGGCTCAGCGAGCAGGTCGAAGCTTTCGAACGCGCCCTGATTGCCGCCGAACTGAGCCGCCCGCACGGCTCGCTGCGCAGCCTGGCCGAAGCTCTGGGCGTGCCGCGCAAGACCCTGCACGACAAACTGCGCAAACATGGGCTGAATTTCTCCGGCGCTGGCGGAAGCTCGCCAGAGGACTTCGACTGACTGGCGACAAACCGCCAGTTCCCTCCCTGCCGTTCTGTCGCGGGCGGCCTCATACGCCCGCCCGACTTTCGGCAAAGAGCCATCAAAGCCCACAGCCATGGGCCTTTGCACGGCACGCAAGGTTGGCGCATAGCAGACTGGCACAAGGGTTGCTCTAGGCTAACCTCAAGCGAACCCACAAGTACAAGTCCAGGCCTCGCTGATGCCACCGGCGTTTTTCCCCAAGCCGCCTAGACTTGCTCTTGTCCGTTCGCCAGCAGCGCCCCGGCGCAAATGCGATAAACACAACAAGAGGAAGCATCCGCATGTTCAAACTGACTGCCAAGGCGCTGGCTTGCGCCCTGTCCCTGTCCATCGCTGGCGTGGTTCACGCTGCCGACCCGATCGTCATCAAGTTCTCCCACGTGGTTGCCGAGCACACCCCGAAAGGTCAGGGTGCCGTGCTGTTCAAGCAACTGGCAGAAGAGCGCCTGGGCGACAAGGTCAAGGTCGAGGTCTATCCGAACTCCTCGCTGTTCGGCGATGGCAAGGAAATGGAAGCGCTGCTGCTCGGCGACGTCCAGATGATCGCCCCGTCCCTGGCCAAGTTCGAGCATTACACCAAGCAACTGCAGGTATTCGATCTGCCGTTCCTGTTCGACGACATGGCTGCAGTCGATCGCTTCCAGAAGAGCGCTGAAGGCCAGAAACTGCTGACCTCCATGACCGACAAGGGCATCACCGGCCTGGCCTACTGGCACAACGGCCTGAAGCAGCTGTCGGCCAACAAGGCGCTGCTGGAGCCCAAAGACGCCCGTGGCCTGAAATTCCGCGTACAGGCTTCCGCCGTACTGGAAGAGCAGTTCAAGGCCGTGCGCGCCAACCCGCGCAAGATGAGCTTCGCCGAGGTTTACCAGGGCCTGCAGACTGGCGTGGTCAACGGTGCCGAGAACCCCTACTCGAACATCTACAGCCAGAAGATGCACGAAGTGCAGAAGTACATCACCGAGTCCAACCATGGCCTGCTGGACTACATGCTGATCACCAACACCAAGTTCTGGGACGGTCTGCCGGCTGACGTACGCGACGAGCTGAACAAGATCATCGCCGAGGTCACCGTCGAGGTGAACAAGCAGGCTGACGCCCTCAACGAAGGCGACAAGCAGCGCATCGTCGAGGCAGGCAGCACCGAGATCCTGACTCTGACTCCGGAGCAGCGTAACCAGTGGCGCGAAGCCATGCAGCCGGTGTGGAGCAAGTTCGAAGGCGAAATCGGTGCCGACCTGATCAAGGCAGCCCAAGCCGCCAACCAGCAGTAAGGCCGGAGAGCCGTAGGGTGGGCAGTATCGCCAGATACTGACCCACCGCGGCGTCAACGACGCCGACATGCTGCAACTGGTGGGTCGGCCGCATTCGTACCGCCCCACCCTACGCCCTTTCCATTCGGGAGAACCGACCATGAACGCCTTGCGGCGCGGCTGGGAGCACTTCGAGGAAGGCTTTATCGCTTTCCTCCTGGCGACCATGACGCTGATCACTTTCGTCTACGTGATCCTCAACAACTTCTACACCCTGTTCTACTGGCTGGGTGACTATTTCGGCGGTAACGAGACCCTGCTCGCTATCGGCGACTCCATTCTCGACATGGCCCAGGCGATGACCTGGAGCAATGCCCTGACCAAGGCCCTGTTCGGCTGGCTGATCTTCTTCGGCCTGGCCTACGGTGTGCGCACCGCCGGCCACATCGGCGTCGACGCCCTGGTCAAACTCGCCCCGCGCGGCATCCAGCGCATCATCGGTGTGATCGCCTGCTCGGCCTGCCTGGGCTATGCCGGCCTGATCGCCGTTGGCAGCTTCGACTGGGTGCACACCCTGTTCACCGCCGGTATCGGCGCCGAAGACCTCGGTCACTACGGCATCCAGCAATGGCATATCGGCATGATCGTGCCCTTCGGCTACGCCATGGTGTTCGTCCGCTTCCTGGAAATCCTCGTCCGTATCCTGCGCAACGAGCAGACCGGCCTCGGTCTGGCCGACGAAGCGGCCGATGCCCTGAAGGTCAATGAGCACGAGGAGCCCAAGCAATGACCGTCCTGTTCCTCTTCCTGCTGCTGTTCTTGCTGATGTTCATCGGCGTGCCAATCGCCGCGTCGCTCGGCCTGGCCGGTTCGATCACAATCATGCTGTTCAGCCCCGACTCGGTGCGCTCGCTGGCGATCAAGCTGTTCGAGACCAGCGAGCATTACACCCTGCTGGCGATTCCGTTCTTCCTCTTGTCCGGTGCCTTCATGACCACCGGCGGCGTGGCCAAGCGTCTGATCGACTTCGCCAACGCCTGCGTCGGCCACATCCGTGGCGGCCTGGCCATCGGCGCGGTGCTGGCGTGCATGCTGTTCGCCGCGCTGTCTGGCTCCTCGCCAGCCACCGTAGCGGCAGTCGGCTCCATCGCCATCGCCGGCATGGTGCGCTCCGGTTATCCGCAGGCGTTCGGCGCCGGCATCGTCTGTAACGCCGGTACCCTGGGCATCCTGATTCCGCCGTCGATCGTGATGGTGGTG
>NZ_FNAE01000004.1 GCF_900101755.1 Ectopseudomonas alcaliphila
TTCGAATGTCTCGGATCTGCGCGAACTCACTAGCTCGTGCAAAGGCTTGGGCGCCTACCTATCCAGAATGGAGCCCACCTGATGACTGGAACTGGAAGGCGGTAGAAAGCCATGCTCGCCGGCTTCAGCGAGTTCTAAAGAAGGTCACCTAACACCTCGTATATGGACTCGCCCCAAAAGTAGTGAGCAAAGCTTCTCTTCTGCACCTGTCGTCAGTGCGGTTGCATTCGTATATCCGGCCTGTTCTGGGCTTTCCGCCCTGGCCATTCTGTAGTTCGCGCAGCGGGGGCCAAGCGTTCAATCGATCCCCGGGATCATCGTTGTTATCGGCCTTGTTCCGCTGTAGGACTCGCCTGTTTCGACAGTGCTGTTGCTCACCACAACCACAAGAAAACCATCACGCCTTCCTGATCACCCTCGCCGTCAGGCGGGCTTTGTGCTCTGCCAATTGCCATTGAAGCGCCGCTCGTGGCACCACACCGCCCAGCAGATCCGCACCAGTTTGTTGGCCAGGGCCGCCTTCTCGTGGCCCCTCACGGCGGGGCGCGCCCATCTGTAACGCGAGTGATGCCGCTTCAACTTTGACCATCTGCCGCATCACGCCGCATAGACGCCGTGCAGGCCGTGCAGAGCGCATCAGGCGCGAGAAGGGCAACGCGATGCCCTTCTGTTCTACACGGAGGAAGGGATCAGGGCGCACGGTGACCCAGCCTGTAAACGTGCTTGCCAGTCGAAGACTCGGGTATCGCGATGGGGGCGATGCCTGTACTGGGTTTATATTTATTGATTTAAAATATTTATAGGATTAAGAGTTTCTGAGGGTGCACTCCAGTCCGCGTGACCGCGCCGGGTGCAGCCTTCCACCTGATCAGGAAAATAGGCCGTGAACAACCCTACTTACCCGCAAACCGCGAGGCTGGAACTCGTCATGAGTCTCGCCGTGATCATCGATGAAGGCGTTGTGTTGGGGCGCTGTGCCGATGGTTACCGTGTCAATTACCCGATCATCGGTGGCACCTTCGAATGCCAGGGTGTCAAGGGCAGGGTGCTGCCAGGTGGTGCCGACACCTACCGCCTGCGGCCGGACGGCGTAGGAGAGCTGGATGCCCGCTACAGCCTGGTGAGCGATGACGGCGATCTGATCAACATCCATAACACGGGGTTGCTGCTGTTGACCGAGCAGGGCAGGGCCTTGGAGAGCCAGGATGTCTGGCCGCTCCCCGAGCGCGAATACCATTGCACCTGCACGCCGCGCTTTCAGGTGGCCAATGGCGCGTTGGGCTGGCTCAACCAGCAGGCCTTCATCGGCCGGGTTCACTACCCCACGGCCGACCGGGTGCTGATCCACTGTTTTGCCTTGCAGGCCGTCGGCTAGCTGCGCTGAACAACGTACCGGGTTACACCGCTAGCGGGCGATCATGCCCTGCAGGATCAGGCCGCTGGTCAGGCGGACCTGGCGCCGGTGCTGCTCGAGATCCATTGGCTCGCTGCTGGTCAGGCGCAGCAACTGCAGGTGCGAGTAGTCGTTGAGCAGGAAGGCCGCCAGCTCCACATCGAGATCGGCGCGCAGCTTGCCGCGCTCCTGCAGGTCGCGCAGCAGGCTGGCGATCTCGTGCTGCAACTCCTCGTTGAGGCGTTTGTATTTTTCCGGCAGGTCACTTCGATCACCGCCTAGCACATGCAGCAACAGCTCGCGCCAGATCGGCGCCGGCAGCATGCCGAGGGCATGATCCACCAGCACCTGTTCCAGGTAGCACAGCGCGTCGAGCGGGTCGTCCAGCTCGGCCATGTGGATGCGTGCATCCAGCAGAGCCGTCTCGTCGGCTTTCTGCAGCATTTCCAGGAGGATCTCCTGCTTGGAGCTGAAGTACTTGAACACCGTCGGCGGTGAGACGCCGGCTTCCCGGGCGATCTGCTCGATGGTGGTGTTCTCGAACCCCTGCCGTTCGAACAGGGCTACACCCGCTTCACCGATGGCCTTGCGGCGCATGGCCTTCTGACGTTCGCGCAGACCGCTCACTGATGTTTCTCCTCGTCCTGATGGCGTGCTCCGCGAGCATAACGGAAGTAGGTTTTCATACGTAAATATTTTATTGACTAAAGATTTTTATTAAGGCAATTATTCTGTCACATCTGCCGCGTGCAGAGCTTCCTGCAAGAAAGGACAGAGGTTCATGACTTCCTCCGTAAACGCCCCGCTCGCCAGCTCCCTGGCCCGCCACTACGCCGAAGCCCACGAGGCCCTGCAGCACGCGCAGGCGCCGCAGCCCTTCATGAGCGGTTTCCCCCCGGTCGAAGCGCAACGGGTCACCTGGGACAACTGGATGCGTCCATCCTTCAACAAATGGGGCTTCCGCCATCTGGAGCGCCTGCGGCCGAGCATCAGCGTGCCCTGCGGCCAGGCCATACACGCGCTGCCCGAGGCTTTGCAGGATCTTGATGGCTTCACCTTCGCCAGCGAGTGCGGCCTGAGCGTGCGCCTGGACGAGCATCTGCTGGCCAGTCATACCGATGGCTTCATCGTGCTGAAGTCGGGGCAGGTGGTGTACGAGCGCTACTTCAACGGCCACGGCGTCAATGATCGCCACGTCATGTTCTCGGTGACCAAGTCGCTGATCGGCACCCTGGCCGAGCAACTGATCCACGCCGGCAGGCTCGACCCCGAGCGCCTGGCCGGCGACTACGTGCCGGAGTTCGCCGGTGGTGCCTACTTCGATGCCAGCGTTCGCCAGTTGCTGGATATGGCGGTGGGCATCTCCTACACCGAGCAGTACGACGACCCGGCCTCGGAAAGCTCGCAGTTCGGCTACGCCTGCGGCTTCCAGCCGGCGCCGGCGGCGTTCGCCCAGTACGCCTCGCTCTACCAGTTCCTGCCATCGCTGCGTAAGCGCGGCGAGCATGGCGGGTTGTTCCACTACGTCACGGCGACCACCGAGGCGCTGGCCTGGGTGATGGAGCGGGCCTGTGGTGAAGCCTGTCACGAACTGCTGGCGCGGATCTGGACGGCGATCGGCTGCCAGCGCGACGGTTATTTCATGGCCGATCCCTGGGGGCGTGGCGTGGCCGGTGCCGGCTTCAACGCGACGCTGCGTGACATGGCGCGCTTCGGCCTGCTGCTGGCCAATCGCGGCCAGCACCAGGGCCGGACGCTGCTCGCGCCGCAGGCCATCGAGGCCATCGCCGACGGCGCCGACCCGGCGGTCTACGCCCAGGACGATGAGTTCGCCCAGTGGATGCCGGGCGCCTCTTACCGCAGCCAGTGGTACGTGTTCAACGACCACAGTCGCGCCATCGTCGCCGGCGGCATCCATGGCCAGTACCTGTTCGTCGACTTCGCGGCCGACGTGGTGATCGCCAAGCAGTCCTCGCTTCCCGAAGCGGTGGGCCTGTTCGACGTCGACAACGTCCGCGCGCTGCGCGCACTCGCTGCTCACCTGCGCGACTGAGCCAGCCCCCCCAAAGGAACAAGAAAGATCTGGTGGCCCGCGCAGGCGGGCTTGCCGGTTTGCAGCCGGGCGACGAGTGCCCGCCCGGTCTGCTTTGCAACTGCCCTGTGACACAAAAACAACTTACCCAGGAGCATTTCATGATCCGCGTTCCCTCTACCTCCACGCTGCTGGCCGTCGCCGTGCTGAGCAGCTCCCAGGCCATGGCCGGGTATACCTTCGAGGAAGGCAACCTCTCCGGCGAAGCCACGCTTACGGTCGGTGGCGCGACTCTCTCCACGCGCAACGTCAACTTCGGCGCCGGTCGTGTCGACCAACGCAACGGCCGCAACGACGGCACCCGTATCGACTGGCAGGAGTTCTACCTCAAGCCCGGCGTGACCCTGAAATACGCCATCGACCCCGATTTCGACCTGATCGCCGGTGGCTCCGTGGTGGCGGCCAAGACCTTCGGCGACGGTGATGCCGGCGGTTTCACCCGTGGCTCGGACGGCTACACCGCAACGGAGGAGGCCTATGCGGGCTTTCGCGCGGGGGAGTGGACCTTCACCGCAGGGCGGCAGAATTATCTGGTCGGCAACGGCTTCATCGTGATGGACGGCAACCTAGATTCGCGAGGCGACGGTGCCTACTGGCTGGGGCCGCGTACAGCCTTCCGCGATTCGGGCATCCTCGCCTGGGATCATGGTGCGCTCCGGGCACAGGCCTTCAGCCTGCGCACCGACTCGCACCTGGGCGACTTCCGTCTCAACGGCGCCAACCTGGACTACGACCTGGACGGCCAGGTGACCCTCGGCGCCATGGCCATGAAGGTGGATTCGCAGACCAACACCTATGCCACGCCACTGCGCCGTGACGGCATGCAGGTCTACAACTTCCGCGCGCTGCAGGGCAAGCTGCCGGGCCTCGATGCGCTGACCCTCAACGGCGAGTACGCCGTGCAGCGTGGCAGTGGCGATGGCGTCGACTACGACGCCAAGGCCTGGTACGCGCAGGCCGACTATGCCTTCGAGGCGCTGCCGCTGAGCCCGGTGCTGGGGTATCGCTACGCGGTGTTCTCCGGCGATGACGACCTGGCCGACAACACCCAGAAATCCTGGGATCCGCTGAGCAAGGGCTTCATCGACTGGGGCACCTGGCTGGTCGGTGACGTGATGGGCAACTACGTGCTGTTCAACAGCAACCAGCGCGTGCAGCAGTTCTCCCTCAAGACCCGCCTGAGCGAGACGCTCACCCTCGGCGCCATCCACTATCAGTTCTGGCTGGATCAGAACAACTACCAGGGCATTGCCGTGGACAATCGTCGCTTCGCCAACGAGAACGTGGTGTTCCTCGACTGGACACCGACCGAGCGCCTGTACACCTCGCTGTCCTACAACTGGGTCGACGCCAAGTCGGCGGCCAGGCAGGTGTTCGGCGATGATGAGCGCTTCAGCGCCCTCGAACTCTACTTCACCTACCGTTACTGAGCACCGCCAGGAGACACCGCGATGAAAGCACTACCTATGGTCGCCGCCCTGACCCTGGCACTGACTGGCGCCGCTGGCGTTCATGCAGAGCCGCGCACGGTGAGGATCTACAACTGGATCGAATACATGCCGCCTGAGATTCTCAAGGGTTTCGAGGCAGAAACCGGCATCCGCCCGGTGTACGACGTGTTCGACAGCGCCGAAACCCTGCAATCCAAGCTGCTCACCGGCAACTCCGGCTATGACGTGGCCTTCCCGGGCAGCGCGTCGCTGGGCACCTTCATCGGTGCTGGTACCTTCGAGAAACTCGATCGCAGCAAACTGCCCAACTGGCATTTGCTGGACGAAACCTTCATGGCCGAGCTGGCCAACAGCGGCGATGAAGGCAACCAGTACGCCGTACCCTACATGTGGGGGACCAACCTGATCGGCTACAACGTCGACAAGGTACGCGCGGCGCTGGGGCCGGACGTGAGGCTCGATAGCTGGGATGTGATCTTCAAGCCGGAGAATCTCTCCAAGCTCACCTCATGCGGGGTCGGTTTCCTCGATTCACCCGGCGACATCCTGCCGATTGCCTTGGCCTATCTCGGCCTCGATCCGAACTCGGAGAAGGCTGAGGACTATCGCAAGGCGCAGGACCTGATGATGACGATCCGCCCGTACATCACCTACTTCAACTCCTCGCGCTACGGTTACGACCTGGCCAACGGCGATATCTGCGTGGCGGTGGGCTGGTCCGGGGGCATCGAGCTGGCGCGCAAGATGGCCGTGGCGGCCGGCAAGGGCGTGAAGATCGATATGTTCCTGCCCAAGGAGGGCGCGCCGCTGTGGTCCGACGTGATGGTCATCCCCAGGGGCGCGCAGAATGTCGAGGAGGCCCATGCCTTCATCAATTACCTCTTGCGCCCGGAGGTGATCGCCAAGGCCAGTAACGCCATTGGTTACCCCAACCCCAACAAGGACGCCACGCCCTTCGTCGACCCCGAGGTGCGTAACAATCCCAGCATGTACATTCCGGCTGACAGGATGAGCTCCCTGTACGCGCTCAAGGCCCTGTCGTTGAAGGCCGAGCGTATCCGCATGCGTACCTGGAACAGCATCCGTACCGGCAAGTGAGCCGCACCGGCGCGGTGGGGCATGGCCCGCTGCGCCGGTTGCGCATGACCTTTCGCCATTCAAGGAGCGGGTATGTCCGCAAGCAAAGCATTGGGCAACACCGGGTTGAGGATTTCGCCGCTGGTGCTGGGTGGCAACGTGTTCGGCTGGACGCTGGATGCGCGCGCCTCGTTCGAGCTGTTGAGCGCAGCCTTCGAGGCCGGGATTACCACCCTGGACACGGCCGATGTGTACTCCAACTGGGTCGAAGGGCACGCCGGGGGCGAGTCCGAGCTGATCATCGGTCAGTGGCTGGCCGCCAACCCTGGCCTGCGTGATCGCCTGACCCTGTTCACCAAGGTCGGCGCCGCGATGGGCGAGGGTGGCGGGCTGTCGCGCCAGTGGATCGTGCGTGCAGTGGAGGACTCGCTGCGGCGCCTGCGCACCGACTACATCGACCTGTACTTTTCCCACTATCCCGACGTGCAGACGCCGCACGAGGAAACTCTGCGGGCTTACGAAAGCCTGATCGCCAGCGGCAAGGTGCGCGCCATCGGCGCTTCCAACTACAGCCTCGAGCAACTCGACGCCGCCCAGGCGATTGCCGCCGATGCCGGCTTGCCGAGCTATGGCGTGCTGCAACTGGAATACAACCTGTACGACCGCCAGGACTACGAGACGCAGCTGCAGGCTTATGCCCAGGCCAAGGGGCTCGGCGTGGTCAGCTACTTCAGCCTTGCTTCCGGCTTTCTCAGCGGCAAGTACCGCACGTTCGACGATATCCGGCAGGCAGCACGGGCCGAGGATCTGGAACGGTATTTCACGGAGCGTGGCCAGCGCATTCTGGATGCCCTGGCACTGCTCAGCGAGCAGCTCGGCATCAGTCCCGCCAGCATTGCGCTGGCCTGGTTGATGGCGCAGCCGGGGATCAGCGCGCCGATCGCCAGCGCCACCAGCCTGGCGCAGTTGCGTGCGTTGCAGGCTGCCATGACGCTGGAACTGGACGAAGCAGCATTGCAGATGTTGCGCCAGGCGAGCGCCTGGTGAATGTGCGTCGCCACACGGCGACGCGAGCTGCGGGATTCGTCACCAGATCGGCAGGTTGTAGGTGACCATCAGGCGCGTCTGGTTTTCGTCGCGGAAGGCAGCGCCAGCAGGGAAGTCGTTACGGTAGAACGACTGCCGAACGCGCAGGCCGACGCCGCGCAGTGGGCCGTCCTGGATCACGTAGCCCATTTCCCACTGGGCTTCGCGCTCCTTGCGGTCATCGACGCCGAAGGCCGCCAGTTCGATGTTGTCACCGCGCACGTAGCGCAGGCGCGCGGTCAGGCCGGGCACGCCGGCAGCGGCGAAGTCATAGTCCCAGATGGCCTGCCACATGCGTTCCCTGGCATTGAGGTAGTCGGAGCTCATGGTCATCTCGCTGATGCCCATCAGCTCGGTGCCGGAGATGTAGGGCGTGGCGGTGTCGCCGCCCTGGTGGGCATGGCCGAGGGTCCAGCGGTGGCCGCCGAGGCCGTAGGCAAATTGCAGCGACAGGTGTTGGTTGTCCACCTTGCCGGCATCGGCGCTGCCGTTCTCGTCGCTGAAGAAGGCGCGCAGGTCGGTGCTCAGGGTGCCGGGGCCGACCGGTATCCTGTGCAGGGCGCCGAGGTAGCCCTGCTCATAGAGGTCAGCCACTTCCAGGTAGTGGGCCTTGAGCGTCAGTTCCGGCGTCAGGGCGTAGTCGCCACCGACGAAGGCCATGTGCGAGGTAGTCGCGCGACCATTGAAGCGGCCGTTGGGCGAAGCGACGGTCATGGCCTCGTAGTCGCTGGAATTGCGCTTGGCGATGCGGTCCACGTAGCCACCGTGCAGGGTCAGGCCGTCGATCTGCGAGGAGGTCAGGTAGCCGCCGCGGAAGGTCTGCGGCAGCAGGCGCGACGGGCTGGAGAGCGCCGACGGCAGCGCCAGGTTGAGGTCGCCGGCCTGCAGCAGGGTCTTGTCGATCTTCATCTTGCCGGTCAGGCCCAGGCGTGAATATTCGTCGGCGGCGCGCCCGCTGCTGGGTGATACCGGCAACAGTTCGGTGCCGCTGCGATCTGGCGAGGAGTCCAGTTTGACGCCCAGCAGCCCGGTGGCATCCAGGCCGAAGCCCAGCGGACCTTCGGTGAAACCGGACTGGAACTTGAGGATGAAGCCCTGTGCCCACTCACGTGCTTCGGACTTGGCGCCGTCGTCCTGGTAGTCGCGATCCAGGTAGTAGTTGCGCAGGGTCAGGTTGGCGTGACTGTCTTCGATGAAGCCCTGGGCCTGGGCACCCAGGGACATTGCGACGCTGCACAGGGCGACGGCATGGGGCAGGGGGCTGCGCGCGAATACAGCGTGAAGAGGCCGTGTAGGCATGCTCGGTACCTTTTTTGTTGTTATCCGGCGGATTGCCGTTGCGCACAGAGGATGGAATCGCTCATCGGCCTAATCAAATGATTATGTCCGATTATCGAACGTTAAATTAATTAACTAATTCGTAACGAATCACTGCAAATCGATTTAACTGTTTGTTTTTAAAGGAGTGATCGAACTGAGCTGGGGTGTCTGGGTTGGGGATGTTTTTTTAGTTTTGTTTGTTAATCTTTTTGCATCGAGGCCGACGTGTCTCGGCGCCACTCCTGAACAAAAACAACAAGAGCGAGGCTCCGCCATGCAAACCCCATCCAGCCGATCCCGGCTGACCATCGTCATCTGCTTTATCGTCGCCCTGATCGAGGGGCTCGACCTGCAATCGGCCGGCATCGCCGCCGCCGGCATCCGCGCTGCCTTCAATCTGGATCCGGGCATGATGGGCTGGATGTTCAGTGCCAGTATCATCGGCCTGCTCCCCGGCGCCTTTCTCGGCGGCTATGTCGCCGATCGCATCGGCCGCAAGAAGGTGCTGATCGCTGCCGTGGTGCTGTTCGGCATCTTCTCCCTGTGGACGGCCTACACCAGCAGCCTGTCCGGCCTGCTGGCGGCACGTTTCCTCACCGGTCTCGGCCTGGGAGCGGCGCTGCCCAACCTGATCGCGCTATGCGCCGAGGCCGTGGACGAACGCCAGCGCAGCACCGCCATCAGCATCATGTACTGCGGCGTCCCTCTGGGCGGCGCGGCGGCTGCGGTGATCGGCATGCTGGCCGGCGAGGCCTGGCAATGGGTGTTCATCGTCGGCGGCGTGGCGCCCCTGGCCATTGCGCCGTTGATGCTCTGGTTGCTGCCGGAGTCCTCGGCATTCCACCAGCAGCAGGCGCGCGCCACGTCGGACCGGCCGTCCACCGTGGCTGCGCTGTGCGGCGATGGCCGCACGCGCATCACCCTGTCGCTGTGGATCAGCTACTTCTTCACCCTCACCGTGATGTACATGCTGCTCAACTGGCTGCCGTCGCTGCTGCTGGAGCTGGGTTTCAGCAAGCAGCAGGCCGGTACGGTGCAGATGGTCTTCAACATTGGCGGGGCACTCGGTTCGCTGCTCGGCGGGGTACTGCTCGATCGCTTCCAGCGCACACCGGTGGTGCTGGGTATCTACTTCGGGCTGCTGCTGGCACTGGCCGGAATCGGCTTCTCCACCAGCCTGGCGAGCATGGCGGCGGCGGGCTTCGCGGCCGGTGTGTTCGTGATGGCCGCGCAACTGGTGCTCTATGCCCTGGCCCCGGCCTATTACCCCACCCAGGTGCGAGCCACCGGTGTGGGTGCGGCGGTGGCCATCGGCCGCCTGGGCTCGGTGAGCGGGCCGCTGGCCGCCGGGCATATCCTGGCCGCCGGCGCCGGCACGGCCGGGGTGCTGATGGCGGCCGCTCCAGGACTGCTGGTGGCCGCCCTGGTGGTGGTCGCGCTGGGCAGCCGGGAGCGCCGCGCGGCTGCTCCAGCTTGAGTTTCTATTAATCAGGTTAATCATACGGTCGATACCGCTGTATCCAGCGATTCTATCGGTGCGGTGATCGAACGAATCAAGCAATTAGTTAATTGACATAACTATTTGCTCGGCCTACCTTGAGCACATCTACCCCACACATGCAGGACATTCCCATGAGCAAGTACGAATCGCGCTGGCAGACGGTCAAGGTCGAAGTCGAAGAGGGCATCGGCTGGGTCATTCTCAATCGTCCGGAAAAGCGCAACGCCATGAGCCCGACCCTCAACCGCGAGATGGTCGAGGTACTGGAAACCCTGGAGCAGGACGCGGACGTCGGCGTGCTGGTGCTGACTGGCGCGGGCGAGTCCTGGACGGCGGGTATGGATCTGAAGGAATACTTTCGCGAAGTCGATGCCGGCCCGGAGATCCTTCAGGAGAAGATTCGCCGCGAGGCCTCGACCTGGCAGTGGAAGCTGCTGCGCATGTACGCCAAGCCGACCATCGCCATGGTCAACGGCTGGTGCTTCGGCGGTGGCTTCAGCCCGCTGGTGGCGTGCGACCTGGCGATCTGCGCCGACGAAGCGACCTTCGGCCTGTCGGAAATCAACTGGGGCATCCCGCCGGGCAACCTGGTGAGCAAGGCCATGGCCGACACCGTGGGCCACCGTCAGTCGCTTTACTACATCATGACCGGCAAGACCTTCGGCGGGCCGAAAGCCGCCGAGATGGGCCTGGTCAACGAGAGCGTGCCGCTGGCGCAGCTGCGTGAAACCACCATCGAACTGGCGCGTAACCTGCTGGAGAAGAACCCGGTGGTGATGCGCGCGGCGAAGATCGGCTTCAAGCGTTGCCGCGAGCTGACCTGGGAGCAGAACGAAGACTACCTGTACGCCAAGCTCGACCAGTCGCGCCTGCTGGACAAGGAAGGTGGCCGCGAGCAGGGCATGAAGCAGTTCCTCGATGACAAGAGCATCAAGCCGGGCCTGCAAGCTTACAAACGCTGAGCTGTGCCAGGGGCGGTCGTGCCCGCCCCCCGTATAACAATCACAAGATGGAGCCAGACCATGTTCGAAGTGCCTTTGCTGATCGCCGGGCAGACGCGACCGGCCACCGGTGGCGCGGTGTTCGAGCGCCGTAGCCCCTTCACCGGCGAGACCGTCAGTCGCGTCGCTGCCGCCACCTTAGAGGACGCCGATGCCGCCGTCGCTGCCGCGCAGGCGGCCTTCCCGGCCTGGGCTGCGCTGGGGCCGGGTGAGCGCCGCGCGCGCCTGCTGGAGGCCGCCCGTTTGCTGGAGGCCAACCGCGAGCGCTTCATGGCCATGGCCGTGGAGACCGGCGCCACCGCCGACTGGTACGGCTTCAACGTCAAGCTGGCGGCCAACATGCTGCGCGATGCCGCCGGCATGGTCACCCAGATCAAGGGTGAGGTGATTCCCTCCGACGTGCCGGGCAGCTTCGCCATGGCCCTGCGCCAGCCCTGCGGCGTAGTGCTGGGCATCGCCCCGTGGAACGCGCCGATCATCCTCGCCACCCGCGCTCTGGCCATGCCCCTGGCCTGTGGCAACACCGTGGTGCTCAAAGCCTCGGAGAACAGCCCGGCGGTGCACGGACTGATCGGCGAGGTGTTGCAGCAGGCCGGCCTCGGCGATGGCGTGGTCAACGTCATCAGTAATGCCCCGGCCGATGCCGCCGCCATCGTTGAACGGCTGATCGCCAACCCGGCGGTGCGCCGCGTCAACTTCACCGGCTCCACCCATGTCGGTCGCATCATCGGCCAGCTTGCCGCCCGCCATCTGAAACCGGCGGTGCTGGAGTTGGGCGGCAAGGCGCCGCTGCTGGTGCTGGACGACGCCGACCTGGAACAGGCCGTGGCCGCTTCGGCTTTCGGCGCGTACTTCAACCAGGGGCAGATCTGCATGTCCACCGAGCGGCTGATCGTCGATGCGCGGGTTGCCGATGACTTCGCCGCACGCCTGGCCAGCAAGGTCGCCACCCTCAAGGCAGGCTTGCCGGGGCAGGCCTTGCTGGGTTCGTTGATCGACGCAGCAGCAGGCGAGCGCATCATGGCGCTGGTACAGGATGCCCTAGACAAGGGCGCGGTGCTGCTGGCCGGCGGGCAGATCGAGGGCAGTGTCATGCAACCGGTGCTGCTCGATCGGGTAACCCCGAAAATGCGCCTGTACCGCGAGGAGTCCTTTGGCCCGGTGGCCGTGATCCTGCGTGGTGATGGCGACGAGGAACTGCTGCAACTGGCCAACGATTCGGAGTTCGGCCTGTCGTCGGCGATCTTCAGCCGTGACGTGTCCCGTGCGCTGAGCCTGGCGCAACGGGTGGAGTCGGGCATCTGCCATATCAACGGGCCGACCGTGCACGACGAGGCGCCAATGCCCTTCGGCGGGGTTAAGTCCAGCGGCTACGGCAGTTTCGGCTCCAGCGCGAGCATCGAGCACTTCACCCAGTTGCGTTGGGTGACGGTGCAGAACGGCCCGCGTCACTACCCGATCTGAGTGTCTGTCCCTGATCTGTGCTGGTCGTTCGAGTGGCGTGCCTGCCGCGAGGCCAAGCGCGTGCGGTTTGCGCGATCATTGGACGTATGAACTGAGTCTGCCGGGCCGATGCCCGGCGTCGCGCCGTGCCCGAGCGGGTACGGCCGGAGGTGATAACAAGTGAACAACGAATCCTCCCTGCAGCCCTTCGCCCGGTATCGCCCGGTCGCCCTGGGCACGCCGGACGTGCACATCGAGGAGCGCACCGGCAGCGTCTATCTCAAGTCCCGCGAAACCCTGGCGGCGTTACCGCCACGTCTGCTCGAGCGCCTGCTGCACTGGGCCGAGGTGCGCGGCGAGCAGACCTTCGTCGCTCGCCGTGGCAGCGATGGGCAGTGGCAGCGCATCAGCTACCGCGAGATGCTGGCGCGCGTGCGCTGCATCGCCGCGCACCTGCTCGATCACGACCTGAGCCCGGAACGTCCGCTGGTGATCCTCTCCGGCAACGACCTGGAGCACCTGCAACTGGCCTTGGCCGCGATGTACATCGGCGTGCCGTACTGCCCGGTGTCGCCGGCCTATTCCACCGTGGCCCGCGACTACGCCAAGCTGCAGCACATCTTCGACCTGTTGCGCCCCGGCCTGGTGATGGCCGCCGATGGCGCGGCCTTCAGCCGTGCCATCGAGGCGGTGGTGCCGGCCGAGGTACCCCTGCTGCTGGTGCGGGGTGAGGTGGCGGGACGCCATGCGCAGCGTTTTGACGCGCTGCTGAAACCTCGCGACCTGGACGCCGCCGATGCCGCCTTCGCCCGCACTGGCCCGGACAGCATCGCCAAGTTCCTCTTCACCAGCGGCTCGACCAAACTGCCCAAGGCGGTGGTGACCACCCAGCGCATGCTTTGCGCCAACCAGCAGATGCTGCTGCAGACCTTCCCGGTGTTCGGCGAGGAGCCGCCGGTGCTGGTGGACTGGCTGCCGTGGAACCACACCTTCGGCGGCAGTCACAACGTCGGCATCGTCCTCTACAACGGCGGCAGCCTGTACCTCGACGATGGCCGGCCGACGCCGCAACTGTTCGGCGAAACCCTGCGCAACCTCAAGGACATCTCGCCCACCGCCTACCTCACCGTGCCCAAGGGCTGGGAGGAGCTGGTGAGCGCGCTGGAGCAGGACGGCGAGCTGCGCGAGCGTTTCTTCGCGCGCATGAAGCTGTTCTTCTTCGCCGGTGCCGGGCTCAGCCAGCCAGTCTGGGATCGCCTCGATCGGGTCGCCGAGCAACATTGCGGCGAGCGTATTCGCATGATGGCCGGCCTGGGCATGACCGAGACGGCACCGTCCTGCACCTTCACCACCGGGCCGCTGTCGGTGGCCGGCTACGTCGGCCTGCCGGCGCCAGGCTGCGAGGTCAAGCTGGCGCCGGTGGACGGCAAGCTGGAAGGGCGCTTCCGCGGCCCGCATGTAATGCCCGGCTACTGGCGTCAAACAGAACTCAACGGCGAGGCCTTCGACGAGGAGGGCTTCTACCGCTCCGGCGACGCCCTGCGCTTCGCCGACGCGGCCAACCCGCACTGGGGGCTGATGTTCGACGGGCGCATCGCCGAGGACTTCAAGCTCAGCACTGGCGTGTTCGTCAGTGTCGGGCCGCTACGCACCCGGGTCATCCTGCAGGGCGCGCCCTACGTGCAGGATGTGGTGGTGACCGGACCGGACCGCCAGCGCATCGGCCTGCTGGTGTTCCCCAGCCTGCCGGCCTGCCGCGCGCTGGCCGGGCTGCCGGCCGAGGCCAGTGTCGTAGCGGTGTTGGCGGCCGAGCCCGTACGCCAGTGGCTGGCCGGGCTACTGGAAGAACTCAACCGCGAAGCCACCGGGCTGGCCTCGCACATCGCCTGGGCCTGTCTGATGAGCGAGGCGCCGAGCCTGGACGCCGGCGAAATCACCGACAAGGGCTCGCTCAACCAGCGTGCGGTGCTCAGCCGCCGCGCCGAGCTGATCGAACGTCTGTATGCCGACCCGGCCGCGCACTGCGTGCTGGCGCAGGATCGGCCGTGAAGGGCCAGTTCGAGGCCTTCGAGCATGTGGCGCTGCTGGCCGCCGCGCGTACGCCCTGGATCGACTACTGCGGGCCGTTGGCCCAGGTATCGCCCATCGACCTCGGCATCCATGTCGCCCGCGCCGTGCTGGCGCGGGCCGGCATAGGCGGCGAGCAGGTCGACAGCGTGCTGGCCGGCAGCATGGCCCAGGCCAGTTTCGACGCCTACATGCTGCCGCGGCATATCGGCCTCTACGCCGGTGTGCCGATCGAGGTGCCGGCGCTGGCGGTGCAGCGCATCTGCGGCACCGGCCTGGAACTGCTGCGCCAGGCCGGCAACCAGCTCGAACGCGGCAGTGCTAGTCTGGCGCTGTGCGTGGCGGCCGAATCCATGTCACGCAACCCCATCGCCAGCTACGAGCACCGGGGTGGCTTTCGCCTCGGCGCGCCGGTGGGCTTCAAGGATTTTCTCTGGGAGGCGCTGCTTGACCCGGCCATCGCCCAGACCATGATCGACACCGCGCAGAACCTCGCTAAGCGCCATGGTCTGCGCCGTGAGGAGGTGGACGCGGTTGCCCTGGGCAGCTTCGAGAAGGCGCTGGCGGCGCAGGCCGAGGGCTGGTTCGAGGCCGAGATTGCGCCGGTTGCCAGTGCCTGCTTCGAGCTGCCGGGCTACCAGCCTCGTCACCTCAGCTTGCCGCGCAAGGTCACCCACCTGGACCGCGACAGCCATCCCCGGCAGACCAGCCTGGAGGCCCTGGCAGCACTGTTGCCGGTCAGCCCCGGCTCGGTGCAGACCGCTGGCAATAGCTGCGCGCTGGTCGATGGCGCCGCCGCCGTGCTGGTGGGTGATGCCCGCACCGTTGACGCGCCGCTGGCCCTGCTGCGTGCCAGTGCGGTGGTCGGCGTGCCGCCGGAATTCATGGGCATCGGCCCGGCTCCGGCCATCCGCCTGTTGCTCAATGGCACCGGCCTGACGCTGGACGCCATCGACAGCCTGGAGATCAACGAGGCCCAGGGCGCACAGATCCTGGCGGTGCAGCGCGAGCTGGAACTCGATCCGCTGCGGCTCAACCGTCATGGCGCCGCCATCGCCCTCGGCCACCCGCTGGCTGCCACCGGCCTGCGCCTGGCGCACAGTGTCGCCCGGCAGCTGGCGGCGCGCGGTGCCCGCTATGGCATCGCCGCCGCCTGCATCGGCGGCGGGCAGGGTATGGCGCTGTTGCTGGAAAATCCGGCTGGTCGGTGAGGTATTACTGCGCCGTGAGCGCGCTAGCTTGTCGCGGCTGAAGCCCCTCCCACAGGCAGAGCCAGCCTCCTGTGGAAGGGGCCTTGGCCGCGACGCTTGCCGATTTTATGCACGAATTTGTGCCTACCAGTGCGCTCGAATAGTGGCTCGGGGCGTTTAGTTGCGCGCCTGTGGGTGGGCATTGATGGGGGGCAAATGTGCTGTGCCAGTTCATATCGCGGCTGAAGCCGCTCCTACAAACACAACACATCTTCTGTGGGAGGGGCTTTAGCCGCGACCTGATGTGCAGAGTCATTCAGACAAAACAATGCCCATCTCCCGTAGGAGCGGCTTCAGCCGCGATGGCCGCGGTGCAACTGATGGAGGAGGGCGGTGGATCGACGATCCACCGCCTTCGCCATCATTCCACGGCTTCGTAGGGCAGGCCGACGTAGTTCTCGGCGATGGTGCGGCGCCCGGCTTCGGAACCGACGAAGTAGTCCAGCTCGGTCTGCTGCATGCGCTGGCTGAAGGCATCGGTGTCGGGGAAGCGGTGCAGCATCGAGGTCATCCACCAGGAGAAACGCTCGGCCTTCCAGATACGCCGCAGGCAGATATCCGAGTACTTCTCCAGCAACTCCGTACGGCCTTGCTGATGCACTTTGAGCAGGATGCGATACAGCGTGTTGACGTCGCTGGCGGCCAGGTTCAGGCCCTTGGCGCCGGTGGGCGGGACGATGTGCGCGGCGTCGCCGACGAGGAACAGGCGGCCGTACTGCATCGGCTCGACGACGAAGCTGCGCAGCGGCGCGATGCTCTTCTCGATGGACGGGCCGGTGACCAGCCTGGCAGCGGTCTGCGCGGGCAGGCGGCGCTTGAGCTCGTCCCAGAAGCGCTCGTCCGACCAGTCCTCGACCTTCTCCTCGCTGCTGACCTGCACGTAGTAACGGGTACGTGTCGGCGAGCGCATGCTGCACAGGGCAAAGCCGCGTTCGTGGTTGGCGTAGATCAGCTCTTCGTTGACCGGCGGCGTATCGGCCAGCACACCGAGCCAGCCGAAGGGGTAGACCCGCTCGAATTCCTTGAGCACGCCGGCGGGGATGGACTGGCGCGATACGCCGTGGAAACCGTCGCAGCCGGCGATCTGCTGGCAGTCCAGGCGAATGCGCTGGCCCTGGTGGGTGAAGGTGACATGGGGCTGTTCGCCCTTGAGCTCGTGCAGCTCGACCTCGCTGGCGTTGTAGAAGCTCGGTGCGCCGCAGGCCACGCGGGCCTCCATCAGGTCACGGGTGACCTCGGTCTGGCCGTAGACCATGACCGTCTTGCCGCCGGTCAGGCCGCGCAGGTCGATGCGTTCCAGGCGGCCGTCGAAGGCCAGCTCGAAGCCGTCGTGGACCAGGCCTTCGCGCTCCATGCGGGCGCTGACGCCGGCTTCGCGCAGCAGGTCGACCATGCCCTGTTCGAGCACGCCGGCGCGGATGCGGCCGAGCACGTAGTCCGGGCTCTGGCGTTCGATGATGACGTTGTCGATGCCGGCCTTGTGCAGCAACTGGCCGAGCAGGAGGCCGGACGGGCCGGCGCCGATGATTGCGACTTGGGTTTTCATTGTTGTTGTCCCTGGGTGACTGCCGTGTGCAAGACACGGATGTAGGAAGCAGCATTTTTGATGGATAGATGAAGCGTATGAAGGCACTATCTGCTTGGTTGCTTGGACATTTCGAGGATTCTCATGGCCGCTCAGGTACCGGTGTTCAAGCTCTATGGCGAGGATCGTGCCTGGCCGACGCCGGACCTGATCCACTGCGAGTCGATCGCCGAGCGCAGCCGCCTGCATGGCTGGGAGATCCGCGCCCACCTGCACAGCGACCTGCTGCAGGTGCTGTATATCCAGAGCGGACATGCCGAGGTGGAGATCGACGGCCAGGCACGGGTGCTCGATGAAGCGGCGGTGCAGGTGGTGCCGGCGCTTTGCGTGCATGCCTTCCGCTTTTCCGAGGACATCCAGGGCCATGTGCTGACCCTGGCGCAGCCACTGGTCGAGCATCTGGGCGCGGCCCTGGAGCGACCGCCGCTGAGCCGGGCGGTTTGCTACCTGGCCGAGGCGCATCGGGACAGTCTGGACATGCTGTTCGGCACCCTGGCCCGCGAATACGGCCAGCACCAGGTCGGTCGTGAGCTGATGCTGCAGTCGTTGATAAGCGCGCTGCTGGTCTGGCTGGCGCGCCGTGCACTGGCCGGTGTCCATGCCGAGGCGCAGCTCAGTGATCGGGGGCGCATGCACCTGCGGCGCTTCCAGGCCCTGGTCGAGCAGCATTACCGCAGCCACCGCCCGCTGGACTGGTACGCGTCGCAACTGGGCCTGAGCGTCGCCCATCTCAACAGCCTGTGCCGACGCCTGGCCGGGCAGTCCGGCCTGCAGTTGATCCACCAGCGTCTGTTGCTCGAGGCCAAGCGCAACCTGGTGTACACCTCCATGACCATTGCCCAGGTGGCCGATAGCCTCGGCTTTTCCGAGGCGGCGTACTTCTCGCGCTTCTTCAGGCGCGGTACGGGCGTTGCCCCCAAGGATTTCCGGAGCCAGCGATGAACATCGACACCCGCATCAAATTCCGCCACCTATTGTGCTTTCTCGAAATCGCCCGCCAGCGCAGTTTCGCCAAGGCCGCCGATGCGCTGGCCGTCAGCCAGCCGGCGATTTCCAAGACGCTCAAGGAACTGGAGGAGATCCTCGCCGCCAGTCTGTTCGAACGCGGCAAGCAAGGCGTGACGCTGACGGCCGCCGGCGTGGCCTTCATGCGTTACGCCGGGCCTTGCGTGCAGGCGCTGCGCGATGGGGTGAGCAGCCTGCGCGAAGGTGAGCACGAGGCCGGCCAGGTGCGTGTCGGCGTGCTGTCCACCGTCGAGAGCCTGCTGATTCCCGAGGTGGTGCGGCGGCTGCATCAGCGTCACTCGGCGCTGGTGGTCAGCGTTGCCACCGGGCCGGGCGCCTACCTGCTCGGTCAGCTGCGCGTCGGCGAGCTGGACCTGGTGGTCGGGCGCATGACCGACAGTCCGGACATCCAGGGCCTGACCTTCGAGCACCTGTACAGCGAATCGATGAGCCTGGTGGTGCGCCCCGGTCACCCGCTGCTGGCCGCCGGCGCCGCCGCGCTGGGACAGCTTGGCGATTACCCACTGGTGCTGCCGACGGCCGGCACCACCATCCGCAAGCATGCCGACAGCCTGTTCGTGCAGTGTGGGGTGACGCCCTCGCGGCAGCGCCTGGAGACCCTGTCGCCGGCGCTCAGTCGGCGCTACGTGCTGTCCGGCGATGCGCTGTGGGTGGCGCCGCAGGACGCGGTGTGTCTGGACGTGCAGCGTGGCGAGCTGGTCGAGCTGCAGCTGGGTGTGCAGGAACCGGGCGGCTCGGTGGGCATCTGCCGCAACAGCGCGCTGGCCCTGCCGCTGGCCGCCGAGCAGTTCTGCGCGGTGCTGCGTGAGGTGGCCGAAGCCTACCGCGAAGGGCTTTTTTCATAACCATTTGGTTATGGATAGGCGGCGTCTTTTCAATATTCCCCGCGTCTGCTTTGTCGGAAACTGTGTTTCAGCCTGATCCCAGGTCGACTCCACAATACTCACAACAGGAGCGCACCATGCCTGCCGAGGACAACCGCCGTTTCGTCATTCGTGACCGCAACTGGCACCCCAAAGCCCTGACGCCCGATTACAAGACCTCCATCGCCCGTTCGCCGCGCCAGGCGCTGGTGAGCATTCCGCAGTCGATCTCCGAGACCACCGGCCCGGACTTCTCGCACCTGAAGTTCGCCGAGCACGACAACGACCTGCTGCTCAACTTCAACAACGGTGGCCTGCCCATCGGTGAGCGCATCATCGTTTCCGGCCGGGTGATGGATCAGTACGGCAAGCCGATCCCGCATACCCTGGTGGAGATGTGGCAGGCCAACGCCGGTGGCCGCTACCGGCACAAGAACGACCGCTACCTGGCGCCGCTCGACCCCAATTTCGGCGGTGTCGGCCGGGCGCTGACCGACAGCGAAGGGCGCTATATCTTCCGCACCATCAAGCCCGGCCCCTATCCGTGGCGCAACAACCCCAACGACTGGCGCCCGGCGCACATCCACTTCTCGCTCAATGGCCCGTCGATCTCCACGCGTCTGATCACCCAGCTGTATTTCGAGGGTGATCCGCTGATTCCGCTGTGCCCGATCGTCAAGTCCATCGCCAACCCGGAGGCGGTACAGACGCTGATCGCCAAGCTCGACATGAGCACGGCCAACCCGATGGATTGCCTGGCCTACCGCTTCGATATCGTCCTGCGCGGCCAGCGCCAAACCCACTTTGAGAATCGCTGAGGAGGATGACCATGCCTGTTGAATTGCTGCCGGAAACCCCCTCGCAAACCGCTGGCCCCTACGTGCACATCGGCCTGGCCCTGGCCGCTGCCGGCAACCCGACCCGCGAGCAGGAAATCTGGAACCAGATGGCGGGGCCCGACGCGCCCGGCGAACACATCCTGCTGGTTGGCCACGTCTATGACGGCAACGGCCACCTGGTGCGTGATGCTTTCCTCGAGCTGTGGCAGGCCGACCACCTGGGTCAGTACGACGAGGAGTACGACCAGTCCAAGCCGTTCAACGGTTTCGGTCGTACCGCCACCACCTTCGATGCCGGTAGCGAGTGGACCGCCTCCACGGTCAAGCCGGGCGTGGTGAGCAATGCCGCCGGTGTGCCAATGGCGCCGCACGTCAACGTCGCGCTGTTCGCCCGAGGGATCAACATTCACCTCAACACCCGCCTGTACTTCGAGGACGAGGCCGAGGCCAACGCCAGGGATCCGGTGCTCAATCTGATCGAGCAGCCGCAGCGCCGCGAGACGCTGATCGCCAAGCGCTGCGAAGTCGATGGCAAGCCGGCCTACCGCTTCGACATCCGCATTCAGGGTGAAGGCGAGACCGTGTTCTTTGACTTCTGAGTTGGCCGCGCAGGCCGCTCGCCTGATCGAGGCGCGCGGCCTGCAACTGGATGAGGCCCAGGCGCGCATGTTGGCGTGCCTGGGCGACTGGCTGCAGGCGCGCCTGCGGCCACCTGCCTGGCTGCGTCGGCCCGCAGCCGGCGCCTACCTGTGGGGCGGCGTCGGGCGTGGCAAGAGCCTGCTGCTCGATGCCCTGTTCCAGGTTGCCCCGCTAGCGAAACGCCGCCTGCACGTGCACGCACTGCTGCAGGACGTGCAACGACGCCTGCTGGCGCATGCCGGCCAGGCCGATCCCCTGGCGCGGGTGGCTGACGAACTGGCGGCCGAGGCGCGGCTGTTGTTCGTCGATGAATTTCATGTGCATGACATCGGTGATGCGATCCTCCTCGGTCGTTTGTTAAAGCCGCTGTTCGAGCGCGATTGCATCCTGCTCTTGAGCTCCAACTACGCGCCGCCGGCGCTGTGCCCGAATCCGCTCTATCACAGTCGCTTCAAGCCCTTTGCCGAAGTGCTGCAGCGTCGCTGCCTGGTGCTGCAGATGGAGGCCGGCGCCGATTACCGCTGCCTGAGTGCGCAACCCTGGGGGCGCTATCTGCAGCAGCCGGCGAGCCAGTTGCGCAGGCAGCTGGGCCATCTGCCCAGCGTCGCTCACTTGCCCTTGCAAAGGCGCAGCCTGACCCTGCGCGGTATGGACTCACGCACCCTGTGGCTGGATTTTTCCGCACTGTGCCAGCAACCGCTGGCGAGCAGCGACTACCTGCAACTGACCGAGCGTTTCGCCCACTTCGTGATCGGCGAGCTGCCGGCGCTGGCGCAGTGCTCGCTGGACGTGCAGCAACGCCTGATCAACTTCGTCGACATCGCCTACGACAGCGGTCGCGAGCTCTGGCTGCAGAGCGAGCATGATCTGGCGACGCTGTGCGCCAACGTCGCCCACGGCGATTTCGTACGCACCCGCTCGCGCCTTGCGCAGTTGCGCGTGGACGGTCCGGAGCGCCTGGCATGCTGACGGTGCTGGGGATCACCGCGCCGATCTTCATCCTCATCGGCCTGGGTTTCGTCTCGGCGCGCATCGCCCTGGTCAACCGCGAGCAGATTCGTGGCCTCGGCGCCTTCGTGATCAATTTCGCTCTGCCGGCGCTGGTGCTGCGTGCGCTGGTCGAGCGGCGCCTCGACGAGGTGCTCAATTGGCCTTATCTGGCCGCTTACGCGCTGGCATCGCTGAGCCTGTTCACCGCCGGTTTCGCCGTGGCGCGCTGGTTGCGTGGGCAAGGGCAGTCGGCCAGCGCTATCCTGGCCATGGGCATGTCGGTGTCCAACAGCGGTTTCATTGGCTATCCGATTGCGGTGATGGTGCTCGGCCAGACCGCGGCGGTGGCCATGGCCCTGGGCATGCTGGTGGAGAACCTGCTGCTGATCCCATTGGCGCTGGCTCTGGCCGAAGCCGGCACGCAGCGTGGCAGCGGCGGCTGGGCGCTGCTGCGCGAGACCGGCCTGCGCCTGGCGCGCAACCCGCTGATCATTGCCATCGCCCTCGGCCTGCTGCTGTCGCTGCTGCAGATTCGCCTGCCGGCCGTGCCGTTTCGGGTGGTGGACATGCTCGCCGACGCCTCGGCGCCGGTAGCGCTGTTCGTCATCGGCGGCAGCCTGTACGGGCTGAAGCTGGGCGGTATGGGCGGCGACCTGGTGCAGACCGCGCTGGGCAAGCTGATCCTCCATCCGCTGGCGCTGCTGGTGGCTTTCCTGCTGCTGCCCGGGGTAGAGCCGCAATTGATGGTGGCCGGGCTGCTGTTCGCCAGCGCGCCAATGATGAGCATCTACCCCATCCTCGGCCAGCGTTTCGGCCTCGAACAGCGCTGCGCCGCCGCTCTGGTTGCGGCCACGGTGCTGGCCTTCTTCAGCATCAGTGGCCTGCTGGCGCTGTTGCGTTGGCAGGGTTTGCTGCCGGGCTGAGGCTGGCTACGAACTGCGGGAGGCGCTTCAGCGGCGAGAATCATCGACAGCGGTCGCGGCTGAAGCCCCTCCCACAGGGGAGCGCTCATCGTTGGGCACTATTTGCGATTACCGCACCGTGGTTCGATAATCGCCAGGCACTGTCGACCGCCCCCGGAGGTTCCATGAGCGATACCCGTCCGCCCCTGTCCAGTCTGGCGCCGCCGCCCTACGTTTCGCCTGCCAAGCGCATCGAGGAGTTCGCTGGCGATCCCAATTTCATGACCTCCCTGGCTCGCGGCCTGGCAGTGATCAACGCCTTCCAGGAGCGCAAGCGCCACCTGACCATCGCGCAGATCAGCCACCGTACCGAGATTCCCCGCGCGGCGGTGCGCCGCTGCCTCTACAGCCTGATGAAGCTGGGCTACGTCACCACCGACGGGCGTACCTATTCGCTGTTGCCCAAGGTGCTGACCCTGGGCCACGCCTACCTGTCGTCGACGCCGTTGGCGGTGTCCGCCCAGCCCTACCTCGACCGCCTCAGCGAGCAACTGCACGAGGCCTGCAACCTGGCCACCCTGGAGGGCGAGCAGGTGCTGTATATCGCCCGATCGGCGATTCCGCAGCGGCTGATCTCGGTGGACCTCAGCGTCGGCAGCCGCCTGCCGGCCTACTGCACCTCCATGGGCCGCATCCTGCTGGCTGCGCTGGACGACGATCAGTTGCAGGACTACCTGGCCCACGCCGAGCTGCAACCCAAGACCAGCCGCACCCTGCACACCCCCGAGGCGCTATGGGAGTGCCTGCAGCGCGTGCGTCACCAGGGCTGGTGCATCGTCGACCAGGAGCTGGAGCAGGGCCTGCGTTCGCTGGCGGTGCCGGTGTACGACTCCGCCGGCCACGTGCTGGCGGCGATGAACGTCAGCACCCACGCCGGCCGCGTGCCGGTCAGCGAGCTGGAGAAGCGCTATTTGCCGCTAATGCTCAGCGCCAGCCGCGAGCTGAGTAGCCAGTTGTTTCGGCCCGCTTAGACGGGTTTGAAATTTGTTCGATAATCGCCCGGTAAGGCGATTATCGGATTGTTCTCCTCCAGGCTGCAGCCTAAGGTTTAGCCACCTGCCATCTTGTCTCCGATGGCATCTGCAACCCAAGCGAGAACAACACGATGGCCGACATCATCACCCTGGGCGAAGCCATTTCGCGCCACGTCAACGACGGCGACTGCGTCGCTCTTGAAGGCTTCACCCACCTGATTCCCACTGCCGCTTCCCACGAGCTGATCCGTCAGGGCAAGAAAGACCTGCACTTGGTGCGCATGACCCCGGACCTGGTCTACGACCTGTTGATCGGCGCCGGTTGCGCGCGCAAGCTGACCTTCTCCTGGGGCGGCAACCCCGGTGTCGGCTCGCTGCATCGCCTGCGCGATGCGGTCGAGAAGCAGTGGCCGAACGCCCTGGAAATCGACGAGCACAGCCACGCCGACCTGGCCAACTCCTACGTCGCCGGTGCCTCCGGCCTGCCGTTTGCCCTGCTGCGCGCCTATGCCGGCTCCGACCTGCCGAAGGTCAACCCGAACATCAAGTTCATCGACTGCCCCTTTACCGGCGAGAAGCTGGCGGCCACCCCGGCGGTGCGCCCGGACGTCACCGTGATCCACGCGCAGAAGGCCGACCGCAAGGGCAACGTGCTGCTGTGGGGCATCCTCGGCGTGCAGAAGGAAGCGGCCCTGGCGGCCAAGCGCTGCATCGTCACCGTGGAAGAAATCGTCGATGACCTGAACGCGCCGATGAACGCCTGCGTGCTGCCAAGCTGGGCGCTGACCGCCGTTTGCCACGTGCCTGGCGGCGCCCATCCGTCCTACGCCCACGGCTACTACGAGCGCGACAACCGCTTCTACCAGGCCTGGGACCCGATTGCCCGCGACCGCGAAACCTTCAGCGCCTGGATCGACGAATACATCCGTGGCACCGCCGATTTTGCGGCCTTCCAGAAAAAGATTGCGGAGGCCAAGTGATGAGCGCCTACAGCACCAATGAAATGATGACCGTCGCCGCTGCCCGTCGCCTGAAGAACGGCGCCGTTTGCTTCGTCGGCATCGGCCTGCCGTCCAAGGCCGCCAACCTGGCGCGCCTGACCTCCTCGCCGGACGTGGTACTGATCTACGAATCTGGCCCCATTGGCGCCAAGCCCAGCGTGCTGCCGTTGTCGATCGGCGACGGTGAGCTGGCCGAAACCGCCGACACTGTGGTGCCCACTGGTGAGATCTTCCGCTACTGGCTGCAGGGTGGGCGCATCGACGTCGGCTTTCTCGGCGCGGCCCAGGTCGACAAGTTCGGCAATATCAACACCACGGTGATCGGCGATTACCACAACCCGAAAGTGCGCCTGCCCGGCGCCGGCGGCGCGCCGGAGATCGCAGGCTCCGCCAAGGAAGTGCTGATCATCCTCAAGCAGTCGCACCGCACCTTTGTCGACAAGCTGGCCTTTATCACCTCGGTCGGTTTCGGCGAGGGTGGCGACCACCGCCAGCAGCTCGGCCTGCCTGGTAAGGGGCCGGTGGGTATCATCACCGACCTGTGCATCATGGAGCCGGAAGCCGGCAGCAACGAGTTCGTGGTCACTGCGCTGCACCCGGGGGTGACCCGCGAGCAGGTGGTCGAGAACACCGGCTGGGCCATCCGTTTCGCTGACAACCTGGTCGTGACCGAAGCGCCGAACGCCCATGAGCTTGAGGCACTGCGCGCCCTGGAAGCGCGCACCGCTGCCGCCCATGGCCAGGCCGGGGGTGAGGAATGAGCCGCGACGTCTTTATCTGCGACGCCATCCGCACGCCCATTGGCCGCTTCGGCGGCGGCCTGGCGCCGGTGCGCGCCGACGACCTGGCGGCGGTGCCGCTGAAAGCGCTGATCGAGCGCAACCCGCAGCTGGATCTGGCCGCCATCGACGAAGTCTTCATGGGCTGCGCCAATCAGGCCGGTGAGGACAACCGCAACGTCGCGCGCATGGCCCTGCTGCTGGCCGGCATTCCCGACAGCGTGCCGGGCGTGACCCTCAACCGCCTCTGCGCCTCGGGCATGGATGCGGTGGGCAGCGCCTTTCGCGCCATCGCCAGCGGCGAGATGGAGCTGGCCATCGCCGGTGGCGTGGAGTCCATGTCCCGCGCGCCCTACGTGATGGGCAAGGCCGACAGCGCCTTTGGCCGCGGCCAGAAGATCGAGGACACCACCATCGGCTGGCGCTTTATCAACCCGCTGATGAAGGCGCAGTACGGCGTCGATGCCATGCCGCAGACCGCCGACAACGTCGCCGACGACTATCAGGTCAGCCGCGCCGACCAGGATCTGTTCGCCCTGCGCAGCCAGCAGCGCGCCGCGCGGGCCCAGGCCGAAGGCTTCTTCGCCGAAGAGATCGTGCCGGTGGTGATCAAGGGCAAGAAGGGCGAGACGGTAGTCGACACCGACGAGCATCCGCGCGCTGACACCACTCTGGAAGCGCTGAGCAAGCTCAAACCGGTCAACGGCGAGGGCAAGACGGTCACCGCCGGCAACGCCTCGGGCGTCAACGATGGCGCTGTGGCGTTGGTCCTGGCCAGTGCCGAAGCGGTGAAGAAATATGGCCTGACTCCGCGTGCCAAGGTACTCGGTATGGCCAGCGCCGGTGTGGCGCCGCGGGTCATGGGCATCGGTCCGGTACCGGCGGTGCGCAAGCTGCTGGAGCGGCTTAACCTGGGCATCGACCAGTTCGACGTGATCGAGCTCAACGAAGCCTTTGCCGCCCAGGGCCTTGCGGTGATGCGCGAGCTGGGCCTGGCCGACGACAGCGACAAGGTCAACCCGAATGGCGGCGCCATCGCCCTCGGCCACCCGCTGGGTGCCAGTGGTGCGCGCCTGGTGCAGACCGCGCTGCATCAGCTGGAGAAGTCCGGCGGCAAGCTGGGTTTGGCGACCATGTGCGTGGGCGTTGGCCAGGGTTTGGCGCTGGCCATCGAGCGGGTGTGACGCGCGTAGCTCGTAGGGTGGGCCGGGCGGCGATCCGTTTTAGCCCGCCATGTTCACCGCGCGTGAGGATCGTAGGGTGGGCTTTAGCCCACCATTTTCACACCGGTGGGCTGAAGCCCACCCTACGCACTGGATTCGCCTACGTCGCCCTGCCAACCTAGGCTTACCCCCAAACTGCTGGAACGAGACTGCCTTGAGCAACCAACTCTTCGATGCCTACTTCACCGCGCCGGCCATGCGCGCGATCTTCTGCGACTCCGGCCGGGTGCAGGGCATGCTCGACTTCGAGGCTGCTCTGGCGCGGGCCGAGGCTCGCGTGGGGCTGATCCCAGCCGAGGCCGTGGCGCCCATCGAGGCCGCCTGTAAAGCTGAGCTATACGATTACCCGGCGCTGGCCCAGGCCATCGCCACCGCCGGCAACTCGGCGATTCCGCTGGTCAAGGCCCTCGGCAAGCGTATCGCTGCCAGCGATGCCGAGGCCGAACGCTATGTACATCTCGGAGCCACCAGCCAGGACGCCATGGACAGCGGCCTGGTGCTGCAGCTACGCGCTGCCATCGACCTGATCGAAAGCGATCTCGCTACTCTGGCCGATGCCCTGGCGGTACAGGCCGAGCGTCATGCCGACACCCCGCTGGCCGGACGTACCTGGCTGCAGCAGGCCACGCCGGTGACCCTGGGGATGAAGCTGGCCGGTGTGCTCGGCGCCATCACCCGTCATCGCCAGCGTTTAGTGGAACTCAAGCCGCGCCTGCTGTGCCTGCAGTTCGGCGGCGCCTCCGGCAGCCTGGCGGCACTGGGCGAGCAGGCCTGGCCGGTGGCCGAGGCGCTGGCCGCCGAGCTGCACTTGAACCTGCCCGAGCAGCCCTGGCACACCCAGCGCGACCGTCTGGTGGAGTTCGCCAGCCTGTTCGGGCTGATCGCCGGCAGCCTGGGCAAGCTCGGCCGCGACCTCAGTCTGCTGATGCAGACCGAGGCCGGCGAGGTGTTCGAGCCAGCCGCGCCCGGCAAGGGCGGCTCTTCGACCATGCCGCACAAGCGTAATCCGGTCGGCGCCGCCGTGCTGATCGGCGCCGCTACCCGTGCGCCGGGTCTGGTAGCGACGATGTTCGCCGCCATGCCGCAGGAGCACGAACGCAGCCTCGGCCTGTGGCACGCCGAATGGGAAACCTTGCCGGAACTCTGTTGCCTGGTCTCCGGTGCGCTGCAGCAGGCGCTGCTGGCGGTGCCGGGTCTGGAAGTGGACGCCGCGCGCATGCGCAGCAACCTCGAACTGACCCAGGGCCTGGTGCTGGCCGAGGCGGTGAGTATCGCCCTGGCCCAGCGTATCGGTCGCGACGCTGCCCATCATCTGGTCGAGCAATGCTGCCGCCAGGCAGTGCTGCAGAGCGTGCATCTGCGCACGGTGCTTGGCGCCAATGCCGAGGTCGGCGCCGAGCTGTCCGCTGCCGAACTGGACCGTCTGCTCGATCCGGCTAATTACCTGGGACAGGCCCGCCGCTGGGTGCAGCGGGCCGTCGCCGAACACACGCAATTTTCGCGTTAGGAGTTATCCATGCCTGCCGTACGTCTCGCCGATGGCGATTTGAACTACTTGCTCGAAGGCCCCGCCGGTGCGCCGGTGCTGGTGCTGTCCAACTCCCTGGGTACCGATCTGCACATGTGGGACGTGCAGATGCCGGCGCTGACCCGGCATTTTCAGGTGCTGCGCTACGACACCCGTGGCCATGGCCAGTCGCTGGTAACGCAAGGGCCCTACAGCGTCGAGCAACTGGGCCGCGACGTGCTGGCTCTGCTCGACGCGCTGGATATCGCCAAGGCGCATTTCTGTGGGCTGTCCATGGGCGGGCTGATCGGCCAGTGGCTGGCGCTCAACGCCCCCGAGCGCATCGCACGCCTGGTGCTGTGCAACACCGCCGCGAAGATCGGCGCGCCGGAGGTGTGGAACCCGCGCATCGACACGGTGCTGGCTGGCGGCGCCCAGGCCATGCGCGATCTGCGCGACGCCTCGATTTCGCGCTGGTTCACCGCTGGTTTCGCCGCCGCGCAGCCGCACCAGGTCGAGCCCATCGTCGGCATGCTGGCGCAGACTTCGCCCGAAGGTTACGCCGCCAACTGTGCAGCGGTGCGCGATGCCGATTTCCGCGAGCAGCTTGCCGATATCCAGTCGCCAACGCTGATCGTCTGCGGCAGCCTTGATCCGGTCACCACCGTCGAGCACGGCCGCTTCATGCAGCAGCGGATCGAGGGCGCGCAACTGCTGGAGTTCCACGCCGCGCATCTGTCCAACGTCGAGGCTGGCGTGGCCTTTACCCAGGCGCTGCTGGATTTCCTGAACCAGTGAAACCATCGGTGCGCACGGCGCACCCTACGGTAGGGTGCGCCGTGCGCACCGATGCTTACCCGGAGTGATGCTATGGACGAAAAACAACGCTACGAAGCCGGTATGCAGGTGCGCCGCGCGGTGCTCGGCGACGCCCATGTCGACCGCAGCCTGGAGAAGCTCACGCCGTTCAACAGTGAGTTCCAGGAGATGATCACCCGTCACGCCTGGGGCGATATCTGGACCCGTCCCGGCCTGCCGCGCCACACCCGCAGCCTGATCACCATCGCCATGCTGATCGGCATGAACCGCGAGGGCGAGCTGCGCCTGCACCTGCGTGCCGCGAAGAACAACGGGGTGAGCCGCGACGAGATCAAAGAAGTGCTCATGCAGAGCGCCATCTACTGCGGTATTCCGGCGGCCAACGCCACCTTCCACCTGGCCGAGGAAGTCTGGGACGAATTGGGCGTGGAATCGCTGGAAGACTGATTCGTACGAGCAATACAGCGCTGCCCGGACCACGCATCCGGGCGGTGCTTTTTTATGCTTGCCATCCATGGCCGACCGATATCAGACCGTAGCCGCGTGGCGTCCGGCGATATAGCCAAAGGTCAGCGCCGGCCCTAGGTTGATGCCGCCCGAGGGGTAGTGCCCGCCCATGGGACTGGCCATATCGGTGCCCGCCGCATACAGCCCCGGTATCGGTTGGCCTGCGCCATCGAGCACCCGCGCATGGCCATCGGTGCGTAGCCCGGCGAATGTACCGAAGCAACCCGGTTGTACTTTCACGGCATAGAAGGGGCCGTGCTCGATAGGGGCTACGCAGGGGTTTGGACCGCTGTGCTGAGCATCGCCGCTGCGACGGTTGAACGCTGTGCTGCCACGGCCGAACAGTGGGTCTTCGCCACGGCGCGCATGCTGGTTGAACTCGTCGACGGTGGCAGCGAGCCCGATCGGGTCGATGCCGCAGGCCTGCGCCAGCGCTTCCAGGCTGTGGCCGCGCTTGAGGTAGCCGTTGCGGATATGTGGCCACAGCGGTACTGGCGCCGGGCGAGCGAAGCCGAGGCCGTAGCGGCGCTGAAAGCGGTGGTCGCAGATCAGCCAGGAGCAGGCTTGCTGATCCTCGGGGATGGCCTTGAGCATGGCGTCGACATAGTCGTAGTAACCGCCTGCCTCGTTGACGAAGCGCTTGCCGTTTTGCAGCACGCCGATGATGCCGGGCTTGCCGCGGTCGATGATGTGCGGGAAGTGGCCGACACTACCGTCTGCATAGGGCACCTTCGACACCGGTGCCCAGGCCACTGGCGAGCGCAGGTCGTCGGCCACGTGGCCGCCCGCTGATTCGCCCAGGCGCAGGCCGTCGCCGGAGCAACTGGTTGGCGGCAGGGCGAGGTTGTCATGGCCGCTGGCATCGCGCGGGAACATTGCCTTACGCCGCTCGGGATCGTTGGGAAAACCACCGGCAGCCAGCACCACCGCTTTGGCGTGGATAGTCATTTCCGCACCGGCGTGCAGCACCATGGCACCGCATACGTTGCCGTCTTCGATGATCAGGCGCTGCGCGGGCGTGGACACCATCATTTGCACGCCCAGGTCCTGCGCCGAGCGCGCCTGGCGTGCGATCAGCGCTACGCCGTTGACCAGGTGCATGGCGCGTCCGTAGCGGGCCAGGTAATAGAGGTGGGTGGTGAAGCGCCGGATCACGTGCAGCAGAGCCCCGGGCGAGCGCGTCATGTTGAGGAAGGCAGCGAGATCGGCACCGGCCATGATCGGCATGCCCATGAAGGAGGTCTCGCGCATGGTCTTGCGCAGACGTGGCAGCAGGTCGAGCACTTCGCGGCCATCATAGGGCGCGGCGATGACCTGATGGCCGCCGCTGGCGGCGCCGGGCGTGTCACCGTGCATGTCGGGGATGCCGTTGCCATCGACGAACTGCAGGGCAGTGTGCTGCTCGAAGAACGCCACCATATCCGGGCAATTTTGCAGAAAGGCGTCCACCAGTTCGGGACGGTAATGCTCGCCGAGTTCGTTACGCAGGTAAGTGCGCGGCTGCTCGATGTCCTCGACGATGCCAGCGCGCCGGGCCAGCGGGTTGCGCGGCGCCCACAGCCAGCCGCCGGACCAGGCGGTGGCACCGCCCAGCACCGCGTCCTTCTCCACCAGGATCACCCGTTTGCCCAGGTGCGCGGCGCTGACGGCGGCCGCCAGGCCGGCCGCGCCGGAGCCGACCACCAGCAGGTCGCAGTCGAGTGGGGCGTTGGCCATGGCAGATCTCCGCATTTGTTATTTATTGGAACTTGGTTCCGGATTTTATGTTGGCGCTGCCGAGGCGCCAAGCACTGTCGGATGATTCGCCCGGGAAGTCGTGCGGTTAGCGGTCAGTTGTTGTCGGGGTAGTGCGGATGCAATCCGGGAAAGGGCAGCGATTGCGCATTGCTCATGGGCCGCGACGGTGGACAAGCTGCGCGTTGTCCACCCTACGGCCGGGATGAGCGAGGCCGGTTCCTCGGTCTCAGGTCCGAAAACGGCCGATGCGCAGCTGCAATTCACCGCCCAGCCTGGCCAGTTCGGCGCTGGACAGGGCGGTCTGCTCGGTGGCGCTGGCGCTTTGCTCGCCGATGCCACGTACGTTGTCCAGGCTGCGGTTGATCTCCAGGGCCACCGCACTCTGCTGTTCGGCGGCACTGGCGATCTGCTGGTTCATTTGTTCGATCAGCGCGACTGCCTGATTGATGCGCGTCAGGCTCTGGCCGGCCAGTTTGACGCTGCTCATGGCGTCCTGGCTCAGCGTCTGGCTGGCCTGGGTCTGGGCGACGGCCGTTTGTACGCGGCTTTGCAGGCTGGTGATCAGCGCCTCGATCTCGCGGGTGGAGTCCTGAGTACGGCGCGCCAGGGCGCGCACTTCATCGGCGACCACGGCGAAGCCGCGGCCTTGTTCACCGGCGCGCGCTGCCTCGATGGCGGCGTTGAGCGCGAGCAGGTTGGTCTGCTCGGCGACTGCCTTGATCACATCCAGCACAGTGCCGATGCGTTGGCTCTCGCCTTGCACCAGGCCAACGGTCTGCCCGGTATGCGCCACCTCGCTGGCCAGGCGCTCGATCTGCTCGACTACCTGGTGCACCTGGCGGTCGCCATCACGGGCCTGCAGTTCTGCCTGTTGCGCGGCCTGCGATGCCTGCTCGGCATCACCGGCCACCTGCTGCACGCTGGTGACCATCTGTTGCATGGCGCAGGCTGTCTGGCTGGACTCTTCGCTCTGTTCGTGCACCCCCGCGCGGGTCTGTTCGCTGACTGCCGAGAGTTGCTCTGCTGCGGCGGCAATCTGTGTCGCGCTGCCGCCGATCTGCTCGATCAATTCGCGCAGGTGGTCGCGCATGGTCTGCAGTGCGCCCAGAAGCTGGCCGACCTCATCACGCCGCACGGCGATACGACTGCCACTGAGATTGCCGGCCGCGACCTGCTGGGCCAGCAGCAGGCAGTGTTGCAGCGGCCCGACGATCAGGCGGCGAATCAGCCAGCTGGCGAGCAGAGCCAGTAGCAGCGCTGCAGTGGTGAGCAGGGCAAGGGTTTGCAGGGAGGTGCGGTTGCCCGCTTGCATTGTGCGTTGCTGGTGCTGCTGCAGGTCGTTGCCATGTTGCAGCATGCCTTGCGCCAGGTCGGCCAGTTGGCTGCGACTGCGCTGCTCGGCCTCGAGGCTGTGGCGATAGTGCTCGAAGGACTCGCGATAGCTGTCGAGTGCGCGCAGGGCCTCGTCCAGAGAGGCCTGCTGCAGGGCAGCCAGTTGCGTGCGCAGTTGCTGAGCCGCCTCGGTCATGCTGGCGAAGCGCGTTTGCCAGAGGTCGGCATCGGCGCTGTCAGCGCTACGGATGAACTGGCTTTCCGCCAGGCGCAGCTGCAGCAGGGTGTGGCTCAGGCGCGCCGCCGCCTCGGCCTGGTCGACGCTGCTCTGCGTGCCCGTTTCGCCATCGAACAATCGATCGCGAATCAGGTTGAACTGGTCCTGGGTGACCATCTCGAACTGGATCAGCGCTTCGTCGGCGCGTATCGCCATTCCGGTCTGCGCCGTGCTGGCCTGAGACTGCGTCGTGCGCAGTTGGGTGAAGTGCTGCAGATAGGCGTCATTGCCGTGTAGCAACAGCTGGAGTTGCTCGGCGTCGGTGGGCAAGTCAGCCAGCTGTGCGGCGATGCGCGTATGTTGCTCGGTGATCGCCGCTGCATGGCCAGCCAGCGGCGCCAGCAGGTAGTCCTTCTCCTGCAAGCGCAGTTGCAGGATCTGTTGCTTGAGGTCTGCCACCTGGAGCGACTGAGCGGCATGCCCGAGAATCTCACTGGCCGTGCGCCAGCCACCCAGGGCGACTGCCAGGGTCAGCAGCATGACCAGTGAGAAGCCCAGCAGGAGTTTGTGCCCGACCTTGAGGTCGGCGCTACGTTCGATGATCCAGCGCATGGGGGTACTTCCTCGAACAGTTGCACATCAAAAAAAAGCCCGTCACGAGGACGGGCTGAACGTGCCGTAACACTAGGAGTCACTTGTGCAGCGATGTCGCGTGAGGCTTACAGAATCGACAGCGGGTAGTTGATGATCAGACGGTTCTCGTGCAGATCCTGGCCCACGTCACGGCGCACATCGGAGTTACGCCAGCGCACGCTCAGGTTCTTCAGCGTGCCTTCCTGAATGGTGTAGGCCAGCTCGGATTCACGACCCCACTCTTCGGCATCGGTACGGCCGCCGGTGTGGATGTTGGAACCGCTGACGTAACGGTTCATCAGGGTCAGGCCCGGGATGCCGAGGCCGGCGAAGTTGTAGTCGTGACGAACCTGCCAGGAGCGCTCTTCCGGGTTGTCGTAGCTGTTGGTGAAGCCGTCGTTGACCAGAGTTCCGCCACTGGCGCCGTCGATGCGCATGAACTTGGTGTCACCGCTCAGGCGCTGGTAGGCCACCATGAAGGTGTTGTTGCCGGTCTTGGCGGAGAGCGCACCCTGGTAGACCTTGTTGTCCAGGTTACCGGCCTTGGCCGCGCCTTCTTCCTTGCCGGTGACATAGCCCAGGTTGGCACCCAGCACCCAGTCGCCGACCGGTTGGCTGTGGGTCAACTGCACGTAGCTCTGCTGGTAGACGTCTTCCAGGCGGGCATGCCAGACGCCGACCATGGTGTTGTTGCCATTGAAGCGGTACTCACCACCGGCGAAGTTGAAATCGTCGCCGTTGTGCGTGGTGCCGTTTACGGTGAACGACATGTCTTCACGGCTGGCATCGTTGCGCTGGCTGTTCTTCCAGAACTGGCCGCCGTACAGGGTCAGGCCATCGATCTCGTTGGAGGTCAGTTGCGCACCCTGGAAGGTTTGCGGCAGCGAACGACCGTCGTCAGCGCGCAGGATCGGCAGCACGGCGAACCACTCGCCAACCTTCAGCTCGGTCTTGGAAATCTTGGCTTTGGCGGCCACTGCAGTACGACCGAACTGGTCAGCGGCCTGACCGTCATCGTGGATCGGCATCAGCTGGGTGTTGGCGGCGCCGCGATTGCCGTCCAGCTTGATGCTGTACAGACCGAGCACATCGAGACCGAAGCCGACGGTGCCTTCGGTGAAACCGGAGCGCGCGTCAAGGATGAAGCTCTGGGTCCAACCTTCGGCCTGGCCCTGGCGTTCGCCGCGAATCACGGGGTCGGTGCCATTGAGGTAGTTGCGGTTGAAGTAATAGTTGCGCAGGCCGAGGGTGACCTTGGCGTCTTCGACGAAACCGGCGGCCTGAACGCCGACCGAGAGGCTGGAGGCCATGACGGCAACGGCGATTGCGCTGGGAGCGATGTACAGAGCTTTTTTCATTGTTATCGTTTCCTTTTTCAAGGTTGAAAGCTCCCCTCCGCAGCGGCGGATACGCTTCTACATCGGGGAGAGTGGTGGCAGTTATTCGGGGTTCAGCGGCGTTCGTCTGAATGCATCGCGAGTCCTCAGGTCAGCCAGCGCACCAGGCACAGGGTGATCGATGGGAAGAGCACGAGGATGACCACGCGCACGACGTCCGAGATCAGGAACGGCACGATGCCTCTGAAGGCGTCGCGCATGGGAATATCGCGCGCCATGCCGGCAATCACGTACACGTTCATGCCCAGAGGCGGGGTGACCATGCCGATCTCCACCACCATCAAGGCCAGAATGCCGAACCAGATGGCTTTTTCCGTCTGGTCCAGACCATAGAAGTCCAGCCCCATGATCACCGGGAAGAAGATCGGGATGGTCAGCAGGATCATCGACATGGTGTCCATCACGCAGCCGAGGATCAGGTACAGAACGAGGATCCCGGCCAGCACCAGGAACGGTGGCAGACCTGCGCCGCTGATGCTTTCGGCGATGAAGTTGGGCAATTGCGAGATGGCCAGGAAGGCGTTCATCACATCGGCGCCGAGCAGGATCATGAAGATCATGGCCGTGGTCACGCCGGTGCCCAGCAGCACCTCCTTGAGTTCGGCCAGACGCATCTTGCCCAGGGTGAAGGCGAAGAAGCCCGTGCCCACGGTGCCGATGGCAGCGGCCTCGGTCGGGGTGAACCAGCCGCCGTAGATACCCCCGAGCACCACCAGGAAAATCAGCAGTACCGGCCACACACCCTGCTGTGCCTGCAGTCGCTGTTTCCAGCTCGAGCGCTCCTGCGCCGGGCCGGAGTCCGGGAACAGGCGCACATAGATGGCGATGGCAATCATGTAGCCGATGACGGCGAGAATGCCCGGCACGAAGGCGGCCATGAACAGCGTGGAGATGTTCTGCTGGGCGAGGATGGCGTAGATCACCAGCACCACCGAGGGCGGGATGAGAATGCCCAGGGTGCCGCCGGCCGCCAGGCAACCGACTGCCAGCGAGTTGGAGTACTTGTAGCGACGCAGCTCCGGCAGAGCCACCTGACCCATGGTCGCAGCGGTCGCCACCGATGAGCCACAGACCGCGCCGAAGGCGGCGCACGAGCCAATGGCGGAGATCGCCAGGCCACCGCGCCAGTGCCCGACCATGGCGGCTGCGGCACGGAACAGGCCGGTAGCCAGGCCGCCCCGCGAGGCGAACTGCCCCATCAGCAGAAACAGCGGGATCACCGACAGGTCGTACACGGTGTAACGTGCGTAGGCCACCGTCTTCAGGTAGTTGAGCAATGGGTCCCAGCCGCTGATCGAGACGTAGCCGCCAATACCGGTCAGCAGCATGGCGATGGCGATCGGAATGCGGATGGCCAGCAGAACCAGGAGGAAGGCGAGGAAGAGTCCGCCCAATGCGACGCTGCTCATTGCTGGCCTCCCTCACCACGCTGGTCGAGCCAGGCGGTGTACAGGGCAACGACGGCCAGCAGGGCGAAAGACGGCGCGAAGGGCGTCATCGACCACCACATGGGAATGCCCATGATGATCGACTCTTCACCGTTGCGATAAGTATCCAGCGTGCCGATTACCGAGCGCCAGGCTAGCAGCGCCGCACAGGCAGCCATCAGCAGGCAGCCGAGGGTGTCGAGATAGCGCCGGGTGGTGGCCGAGGCGCGCAGGGTGAAGGCGTCGACGATGACATTGCTACGACGCAACTGGCACAGCGGCAGGAAGCTCACCACGGCAATGCCGCAGCCCATCTGCACCAGTTCGACGTCACCGAGCAGTGGCGCGTCGAACAGGCTGCGCATGGTGATGCTGTAGGCCGACAGCAGGGTGATGGCGACCAGCACGAGGCCACCAGCCAGTGCCAGCCAGCGTGCCAGGGCATCGAGCAACTGGCCAAACGGGCGCGTGCGCTGAGGCCGCCCGGACAGGGCAGGGTTTTCGATCATGAGAGGACTCCGCAAGGCCGGCACCGCAAGTGCCGGCCAGCACAACGAGGGTTAACGATCAGTGCGGCAGCTTGGCGTTGTAGCTTTCGATCAGGTCGCGCACTTCTTGCAGCAGCGCGGCACCGTTGTCGTTGCCCTTGCTCTCGACTTCCTTGATCCAGTCGTTGTCCAGCTTGCGGCCGATGGCCATCCACTTGGCCTGTTCTTCGGCGGGCAGTACGTAGATCTCGTTGCCACGCGATTGCGCCAGTTTGTGTCCGGTCTCGATCACGTTGGTATCCCAGATATGGCCGGCCTGGCGTGAGAGTTCACGGCCGCTGTTGTCGTCGATGATCTTGCGCAGGTCATCGGGCAGGCTGGCGTACTTGGCCGGGTTCATCGCCAGCACCAGCGCTGTGTGCATCAGCGCCGGCTGACCCGGCGCCATTTCGGTGTGGTACTTGACCAGTTCCTGCAGCTTCAGTGCAGGGACCACGTCCCAGGGCAGCACGGCGCCGTCTACCACACCCTTGGACAGCGCTTCCGGCACCTGCGGTACCGGCATGGCCACCGGTGTGGCGCCGAGCATGGAGATCAGCTTGGTGGAGATGCGGTTGGCCGAGCGCAGTTTCAGGCCGCGGAAGTCGGACAGGCTGCGCACCGGCTTCTTCGCCGTGTGCAGCAGCGCGCCATCGGTCAGGTGGGTGGCCAGCAGATGCACGTCGGCGAATTCCTTCTGCCCGTGGGCTTCGAGGAAATCCCACATGGCCTGGCTGCTGGCTTCCGAAGAGTGGCTCATGAACGGCATCTCGAATGCCGAGGCCAGAGGGAAGCGGCCGCTGGTGTAGCCAGGCAGGGTCCAGACGATGTCGGCGACGCCATCACGCGCCTGATCGATCAGCTGTGGCGGGGTGCCGCCCAGCTGCATGGACGGGTAGAACTGAAACTGGATCCGGCCATTGGATTCGGCGGTGATCTTCTCTGCCCAGGGCTTGAGAAAGTCGGCCTGGGTCACCGAGTGCGCCGGCAGGAAGTGGTGAACCTTGAGGGTGACCTCGGCCTCGTCGGCGTTGGCCCAGGTCATGACGCTGGTGGCAAGCAGCGTCAGCAAAGCCTTGGAAAGCTTGTGCATCGCAAATGTCCTTTCTTATTCATTGTTAGTAGGCGACTCAGGTACAGCCAGGTTCGGCTGCAATACTGCCGCCGCTAGGATTCGCTGCTCGCATGGTGCGAGTTAGCGAGGGGCTATTCAATTCGATTAACGACTTAGTGTGCGATAAACGAACGAATTGCGTAGGCCTGGGACGTGCCTGTGGCGCGCCAGGCGATTATCGATCAAGGGCTTCCGTTCGAGAGGTAAGGTGCGCCGTGTGCACCCATGAACCTCGGTCTGGCAGGGTGCACGCGGCGCACCTTGCGGCTGATAAATGAGCTATTCGATGGCCTCGTAGGGCAGGCCGACGTAGTTCTCGGCGATGGTCCTGCGCCCGGCTTCGGAACTGACGAAGTAATCCAGTTCGGTCTCCTGCATGCGGCGGCTGAAGGCATCGGTATCGGGAAAACGATGCAGCATCGAGGTCATCCACCAGGAAAAGCGCTCGGCCTTCCAGATGCGCCGCAGGCAGATTGCCGAGTAGCGTTCGAGCAGCTCCACGCGGCCTTCGCGGTAGACCTTGAGCAGGATGCGGTACAGCGTGCTGACGTCGCTGGCGGCCAGGTTGAGGCCCTTGGCACCGGTCGGCGGGACGATGTGCGCGGCATCACCGAGCAGAAACAGGCGGCCGTACTGCATCGGTTCGACGACGAAGCTGCGTAGCGGCGCGATGCTCTTTTCGATCGAAGGCCCGGTGACCAACTGGCTGGCGATATCGCTTGGCAGGCGGCGCTTGAGTTCGTCCCAGAAGCGCTCGTCGGACCAGTCTTCGACCTTCTCCTCGGCGCCCACCTGCACGTAGTAACGCGTGCGTGTCGGCGAACGCATGCTGCACAGGGCGAAGCCACGCGCGTGGTTGGCGTAGATCAGCTCCTCATGCACCGGCGGGGTGTCGGCAAGGATGCCCAGCCAGCCGAACGGATACACCCGCTCGAATTCCTGAAGTACCCCTGCCGGAATGGATTGTCGCGATACGCCATGGAAGCCGTCGCAGCCTGCGATGTAATCGCACGTCAGACGCTGTGTGCGGCCCTCATGCTCGAAGGTCAGGTAAGGGCGCTCGCCCTTGAGTTCGTGCAACTGCAGCTGGCTGGTGTTGTACAGGGTGATGGCCCCGCTGGCCTGGCGGGCCTCCATCAGGTCGCGGGTGACCTCGGTCTGGCCGTAGACCATCACGCTCTTGCCAGCGGTCAGCCCCTTGAGGTCGATGCGCTCGCAGCGGCCATCGAAGGCCAGCTGGAAACCATCGTGCGGCAGGCCTTCGCGATCCATGCGCGCGGCCACACCGGCCTCGCGCAGCAGGTCGACCATACCCTGTTCGAGCACGCCGGCGCGGATGCGGCCGAGCACGTAGTCGGGACTCTGGCGTTCGAGGATGACGTTGTCGATGCCGACGTTGTGCAGCAATTGGCCGAGCAGCAGGCCGGAGGGGCCAGCGCCGATGATGGCGACCTGAGTGTTCATTATTGTTCTCCAGTAGGTGATCGGCTGTATGTCGATTCACAGGCTCAGGTCTGTATTTTTTGTGGATGCATGTTCGGTTAGAAGGCAATATCGAAAAGGATTCTTGGACTTTTCGATGATTTTAAGCGCCCGGCCATGACCGTTTCGAAAGCACCCCTGGTGCCGGTATTCAAGCTGTACGGTGAGACGGCCGAATGGCCGACCCCAGATCTCATCCACTGCGAATCGATTCCCGAGCGCAGCCAGTTGCACGGGTGGGAGATCAAACCGCACCGCCACGCTGACCTGTTGCAATTGCTCTATGTACAGGCGGGTGAAGCGGAGCTGGAGGTTGAGGGGCAATTGCGCCAGGTGCGCAGCGCTTCGCTGCAGGTCGTACCGGCACTGTGCGTGCACGGCTTTCGCTTCTCGAGTGATGTTCAGGGCTATGTGCTGAGCCTGGCGCGGCCGCTGGTGGAACAACTGGCCGCGCCATTGGGCCAGCAGTGCTTGCACAGCCCCATGTGCTACGAGGTTGGCGAGCAGCGCCGTTACCTGGATGCCTTGTTCGAATCCATCAGCCAGGAGTACGGCCGTCTGGAGCCAGCGCGGGAGCTGATGCTGCAATCGCTGATCAGCGTCCTGCTGGTTGCCATCGCGCGTCGGCAACTGGCGCGAAGCGAGGCGCAGGAGCCCACGGATGGACGAGGGCGTGAGCATGTGCAGGCATTCGTGCGCTTGCTCGAAGTGCACTTTCGCGAGCATCTACCGATCGAGCATTACGCCTCGCGCCTGGGGATCAGTGCCGCTCACCTCAACGCGCTGTGCCGGCGGCTGGCCGGGCAATCCGCGTTGCAGCTGATCAATCAGCGTCTGTTGCTCGAGGCCAAGCGCTGTCTGGTGTACACCACCATGACGGTGAGCCAGGTGTCAGACAGTCTGGGTTTTTCCGAGCCGGGCTATTTTTCCCGTTTCTTCAAGCGTGGCAGCGGGCTTTCGCCCAAGGCGTTTCGTTTGCGTCGCTGAGAGGTGCGGGCGCGGGGAGGTGAATGCGCATGGCGCGCCCTACCTCGTGCAGGGCGCCCCATGCGTGGGGATCAGGGCTTGGCGATGCCAACCGAGTCCGGGGAAATTTCGATGGCCTTGGCCTTGTACATCGACCAGGTGGTGACCGACTGCCAGCGCTTGAGGAACTCTTCAGCTTCTGCGCCGTTGAGGTTCAGGCTCTGCGCGCCGAAGTTCTTCAGGAAGCCCTGGAACTCGTCGTTGCCGACGGCTTTGGCGTAAGCGTCGACCAGCTTCTGCTTGACGTCGTCCGGGGTGTCCTTGTGCACGAAGGCGCCCCAGAACGGACCCCACGGCAGGTACTCGGCGATGGCCGGCAGGGCCTTGGTGATCGGCTCCACGCCCGGCAGCTCCGGGGTTTCCTCGGTGGCGAACACGGCCAGGGCCTTGAGTTTGCCGCTGCGTACCAGCTCGCGGGCGGCGGCCAGGCTCAGGGGCATGAAGTCGATGTGCTTGCCCATCAGCGCGGTGATGCCGGGGCCGTCGCCACCGAAGGTCACTTCACGCACTTTCAGCTCGTCCACCGCATTGATCATCGCGCTGACCGTGCTCGGCAGGCCGCCGGCGCCAGTGGAGCCCATGCGCAGGGTGTCCGGGTTGGCCTTGGCTGCCGCCATCAGCTCGGCCATGTTGTTGAACGGCGCGTCGGCGTTGGCGGCGATCACTACCACGTTCTGGCCGATGATGTTGACCGGGTAGAAGTCGGCGTAATCGAAGTCGGCGAGTTTCAGCACTTTATAGAGCTGCGGGTTCTCGGCGCCGAGCAGGATGGTGTAACCGTTCGGACGCTGCTGCATGACGTGGGTGCTGCCGATCACGGCGGTGCCACCCGGACGGTTGTTGAGGATGAACTTGCCGCCCAGTTCCTTTTCCACGTACGGAGTCAGGCTGCGCATGACGTTGTCGGTGGCGCCGCCTGCACCCCAGGGAATGACCGCCTGGATGCTGCGCTCGGGGTACTCGGCGTGGGCTGGCAGGGCCATGGTGAGGGCGCTGAGTCCGAGAGCGGCGCCAGTCAGTAGCGATTTGAACATGTGGAGACTCTCCATCGGTTGTTGTTGTGAGCCCCTGTAGGCCGGGGCACGCCTTTGAACCTGGGTATCAGCCACGCGCCGAAGCGGGGCTGAGCTTGCTCTTGAGTTTCTTCAGCAGCGGGGTGTTGCCGAGCAGAATCAGCACCACCGCGGCGCTGAGGATCAGTGACAGCGGGCTGGTGACCAGCCCTTGCAGCAGCTCCACCGGGTTGTCACCGGCCGAGGACATGGCCTGGCGATACGAGGTGTCCATCAGCGGGCCGAGGATGGCGCCGAGGATGATCGGGCCCATCTGGAAGCCGAAGATCTTCAGCAGATAGCCGAGCACGCCGAAGCCGAGCATCCAGTACACCTCGGTCATGCTGCTGTTGATCGAGTAGGTGCCGACCACGCAGAGCACGAGGATCAGTGGAATCAGCACGGACTTGGGCATTTCCACGAACTTGGCGAAGAGCTTGATGCCCATCAGGCCGAAGATCATCAGGAACACGTTGGCCAGCAGCAGATTGCCGACGGTGAAGTAGAAGATATGCGGGTTTTCCACCATCAGCATCGGGCCGGGATTGAGGCCATGCACCACCAGGGCGCCGATGATCACCGCAGTGACTGCATCACCCGGCATGCCCAGGGTCAGCATCGGCACATAGGCGCCGCCGACCGCCGCGCTGTTGGCGGTTTCCGGCGCTATCAGGCCTTCGTAGGCACCCTTGCCGAACGGTCTGGTCGGATTCTTCACGGTGCGCTTGGCGTGGTCATAGGCCATCAGCGCGGCGATGTCGCCACCGACGCCCGGCAGCACGCCGACGATGACGCCAATGATCGAGGTGCGGATCGACAGCGGGAGGAACTTCAGGACCATGGCGAAGGAGGGCAGGATCTTGTCCACCTTCTGGCGGATCACCGGGCTGTCGAGGTTATGCAGTTGGTAGAAGGCCTCGGCGACGCCGAACAGGCCAATCATCAGCACCACGTAGTGGATGCCGCCCATCAGTTCGACCTGGCCCAGGGTGAAACGCCCTTGCGCGGTGACCGGGTCCATACCGACCAGGCCGATCACCGCACCCAGGGCGGCGGCGAAGATGCCTTTTGCCAGCGAGCCTTCGGCCAGACTGCCGACCAGCAGCAGACCGATGGCGGCGACCAGGAAGTAGTCGCGCGGTGCGAAGCGCAGGGCCAGATCGCCGATCAGCGGTGCGGCGCTGGCGAGCATGATGGTGCCGACGATACCGCCGACCACCGACATCACGGTGCTCAGGCCGATGGCGCGTCCGGCTTCGCCCTGTTGTGCCAGCGGGTAGCCGTCGAAGGCCGTGGCCACCGAGGAGGGCGCGCCGGGGATGTTCAGCAGGATGGCGCTGCGCGAGCCACCGTAAACGCCGCCGATGAAGATACCGACGATCAGCGCCAGTGCATCGTTGACATCCCAGGCGAAGGTGAAGGACACCAGGATGGACACCGCCATGGTCACCGACAGGCCCGGGATGGCGCCGATATAGATGCCGGCGAAAGTGCCCAGCGCAGTCAGCATCAGCAGCTGCGGGTCACTCCAGGCCATCAGCAGGTAGGAAAGGGTATCGCTCATCTCGGGTGCCTCGTTATGGCAGGTAAACGCTGAACGCCAGGCTGAACAGCAGGTAGATCAGCACCAGCAAGACAGCTGCAATCAGGATCGCGTTGAGTACGCGGCCGCCTCGCAGGTAGACGATCGACAGCACCAGAAAAAGGAAGGTGCTGACGTAGAAGCTGACCCACTGGATCGCCGCCAGGTACGCCACGGCCAGCAAGCCGAAGACCAGGGTGCGGCGCGGGAAGTGGGTGTTGCGAAACTGCTGGAATGCGTCCAGCCAGCCGCTGCAGTCGGGCTTGGCCTTGCCGATCAGCTCGACGGCGATCTTCCCGGCGGAGAGGATCATCACCAGCGCGACGCCGAGGGGAAATGCCCCGGGGGAATTGATCGAGGAGAAACCGGAAATCTGGTAGGCCAGGTAGAACACCACCAGGCTCGCCAGCACCAGCAGGACACAGAAGGTGCGCTCGCCGACCAGCATCTTGTCTGTCTTGTTCATGCTATCGCTCCGACAGGGTTGGGAGGATGGGGCAGGTCAGGATTTGCACGCAGGCTGCCGTTTGGCTGTCAGCGCGCCGATCAGGCGCCGCCAGGAGACCTTGCGCATGCCCTGACGGGCAGGGGCGAGGACGGGCATAGCCAGAGTGGAGAGAGATGACCAGTCGTCGAGCAACGAGCTGGGCGCCGGACGAGGAACCATCCTCGCTGTGGCATGGGTGGCCGGGGCACGCAGGTGCATAGGCTGTGACATGACAATTGACCTTCTTATATTTATTGGCTGCTGAAAGACTCGAAGTGTGATGCACCAGGCAGAGGATCACTTCGTTTTCAGGCGTGGTAGGAATAGTGGGCCGACCACGCTGGCCATTTCAATTCGCTAAACGGGGTTTTGTTCGATAAACGAACAAGAACGAACCAGTTAGTACATTGTGCGTTGCGCTGGCAGTATCGCGCGTCCGTGGCCCAGCATCCAGAGGCAGGCTCCCGTCTGGCTCGCGTCGCCGGGCGCTTGTCTCTTAGAATCTGCGCAAATTCTCCAGGACACTCTCATGGCCGGCAGTCAGATCGAACGCGCGCTCAGCCTTCTCGAAAGCCTCACTCGTGATGCCCGTGGCGTGCAGATGCAGGCACTGGCCGATGAGCTGGATATTCCCAAGAGCGCCACGCATCGCATGCTCGCCGAGCTGATGCGCCTGGGCTATGTGCGCCAGGATGCGCTTACCAGTCGCTATCGCCTGTCGACCAAACTGGTGGCGCTGGGCTTTCGCTATCTGGCCAACAGCGGCGCTGACGTGGTGCAGCCGATTCTCGATGCGTTGGCTGAAACCAGCGGCGAGCTGGTGCGCCTGGGTGTGATCGAGGGCGAGCGCCAGACCTGGATCGCCAAGAGCCAGGGGGCTCGCTCCGGTCTGCGTTACGACCCGGACATGGGGCGTGACGCGCCGCTGTTCTACACCGCTTCCGGGCATGCCTGGCTGGCCAGCATGAGCGATGCCGAGGCCTTGGAGCTGGTTGTTCGGCAGGGCATCGCCGACCCCGCCGAGTTCGGCCCCAATGCACCGCGTAACCAACAGGAGCTGCTGCAGCGCCTGGCGCTGGCACGCCAGCAGGGTTACGCCTGGGTGATGGAAAGCTCGTCGTTGGGTACCGCGGCTCTGGCCGCTGTAGTGCGCCATCCCTTCGGAGGGCGAGTGATCGGTGTGCTCAGCATCGCCGGGCCCAGTGCGCGCCTGCCGCTGGCGTGTATCGAGCAACTGGCGCCTGAGCTGCTGGCCGCCGCCGAAGAGTTGTCCGCTGCGAGCCCCGCCTCCGAGCTGTTCGCCTGATCGGCTAGAACGCAACACGCCTAGCCCACCGTAGGAGCGGCTTCAGCCGCGATCAGCGTCCTTCGCGGCACAGCCGCGCCTGCGGGTAATCCGCAGGCCTGATCCCAAATCCGATTGCTTTCAAGGCGCGGCGCGCATGGCGCACCCTACGGATCTCGCGTCGACTTCTGGGGGGCAGCGAAGCCTGCGGTATTCGCTGCATTTTCGCCTTGCGTAATTTTTGGAACTGGGTTCTAAATTAAAAAGGCGCTGCAGAATCTCTTCGGCGCCCCCGCGCGAACACGACAACAAGAGGATCCCCGCGTGACCCTTCCCCTGCGTATTGCCCTGATCGGTGCTGGCGTCATGGGCCGACAGCACCATCAGCACCTGCAGAATCTGGCCGAAGCGCAATTGTGTGCCATCGCCGATCCCGGCCCCCAGGCCGCCGAGTTTGCGGCGCAATGCGGCGTGCCTTGTTTCGCCGATCATCTGCAGATGCTGGAGCAGGTGCGGCCCGAGGCGGTGATCGTCGCCAACCCCAATGCGCTGCATGTCAGCACCGCGCTCGACTGCATTGCAGCCGGCGTGCCGGTGTTGCTGGAAAAACCGGTGGGCGTGCACCTGGATGAGGTGCGCGAACTGGTGGCGGCCAGTGAACGTAGCGGCGTGCCGGTGCTGGTCGGCCATCATCGCCGGCACAATCCGCTGATCGCCCGTGCCCGCGCGTTGATCGAGGAGGGCGCTCTGGGCCGGCTGACCACGGTCACCGCCCTGTGGCAGGTGCAGAAACCCGACAGCTACTACGACATAGCCTGGCGCCGTGAAGCCGGTGCCGGGATGCTGCTGACCAATCTGATTCATGACCTCGATCTGCTGCGCCATCTGTGTGGTGAGGTGCGTCAGGTGCAAGCCATCACCAGCAACGGCGTACGCGGCTTCGCCAATGAGGACAGCGCGGCGGTGCTGCTGCAGTTCGAAGGTGGCGCGTTGGGCAGCCTGACCGGCTCCGACGCCGTTGCCGCGCCCTGGAGCTGGGAGCTGGATTCCGGCGAGAACCCGGTCTACCCGCGTCAGGCCGATCAGCCCTGTTATCTGCTCGCCGGTACCCGTGGCGCGCTGAGCATTCCGCAGCTCAAGCGCTGGCACTACAACGAGGCAGGCGCCGGCTGGCACCAGCCGCTGCAGCAGGTGCAGGAGCATTTCGCCACAGGCGAGGCCCTGTATCGCCAGTTGCAGCATTTCGTCCAGGTCGCCCGTGGCCAGGTTCAGCCGCTGGTCAGCGCTGCCGATGCCGGTCGCACCCTGGCGTTGGTCGAGGCCATCCGCCAGGCGGCGGAAAGTGGCCAGGCCTGCGTCCCCGAACCCCTCTGAGCAGAGAATCATCATGAGCGAACGTATTCTTTCCCTGGCCGCCCTGACCGTGCTCGAGCTGCCACCGCCGGAGATGGTCGAGGTGGCGGCGCGCGCCGGCTACAGCCATGTTGGCTTGCGTCTGCTGCCGGCCACGCCGGAGGAGCATCACTTTCCGCTGGTGGCCGATGCCGCCCTGCGCGGGCAGACCCTGCAGCGTCTGCGCGATACCGGCATCCGGGTGCTCGATGTGGAAATCCTGCGCCTGAAGGCGGAAACCCGCGTCAGCGACTTCGAGGCCATCCTCGCTGTAGGCGCCGAGTGTGGTGCCAGCGAATTGCTGGTGGCCGGCAATGATCCAGATGAAGCGCGACTGAGCGACAACTTCGCCGCGCTCTGTGATCTGTCCGAGCAGTACGGCCTGCATCCGCATCTGGAGTTCATGCCCTGGACCGACGCCCGCGACCTCACCCAGGCGGCGCGTATCGTCGCTGCGGCGGGGCGAGCCAATGGCTGCGTGCTGGTCGATGCTTTCCACTTCGATCGTTCAGCCTCGCGCCTGCAGGATCTGGCGGCGGTGCCCACCGAGCGTCTGCGCTACGCTCAGTTGTGCGATGTGGCCGGGCCGCGTCCGCAGGACATGGACGAAATCCTGCGGCAGGCGCGCAACGAGCGGCGCTTTCCCGGTGATGGCGACTGCGATCTGCTCGGCTTGCTGGGAACCCTGCCGGCGAACATCCCGTTGAGTCTGGAGATTCCCACCCGGCAGCTTATGGAGCAGGGCGTCAGCGCGCTGCAGCGGGCGCGCATGGCGCTGGAGAAGACCCGGCAGTTGCTCGACCGTCAGTCGTAATGCAGCCAGCGCCTGCCGCCGCGGATATAGGCGCGGGTCAGCCATGGTCTGTATAGTTAGTTGTCTTGCTATCTTTTTGCGGCGAGTCCGCTTTCCGGGTATTTCATGACCATCACTCCATTGTCCGGCGCCAATCACCCGCTCAAGGGGATCGGCCTGATGGTGCTGGCGACCTTCCTGTTCGCCAGTCACGATGCCATGTCCAAATACCTGTCGGGCTTCTATCCAATCATTCTCATCGTCTGGGCTCGCTACCTGGTGCACACCCTGTTGATGGCAGGCATCTTCCTGCCGCAATCCGGCTTGCGCGTGCTGCGCACCAAGCGACCCGGTCTGCAGGTGCTGCGGGCGCTGTGCCTGCTGGGGGTTAGCCTGCTGTTCACCACGGGGCTGATGTTCATCCCGCTGGCCGAGGCGACCTCGGTGATCTTTCTGGCGCCGCTGCTGGTCACGGCACTCTCGGTGCCTTTGCTCGGTGAACGCGTCAGCGTGGGGCAGTGGGTGGCGGTGATCATCGGCTTCGTCGGGGTGCTGATCATCGTGCATCCGGGCGGCAGCCTGTTCACCCCGGCGGTGCTGTTGCCGCTGAGCGCCGCGTTGTGTTTCAGCTGCTATCAGATCCTCACCCGGCGCCTCAGTGAAGTGGACAGCGCCACCACCAGCAACTTCTTCGCCGGCCTGGTCAACACGCTGGTGATGAGTCTGCTGGTGCCGTTCTTCTGGCATGTGCCGAGCCTGACGCACGGTTTGATGATGCTGGCGCTGGGCGGCTGTGGCATGGCCGCGCATCTGTTGCTGACCCACGCCTTCCGCCATGCCGCGCCTGCTTTGCTGGCGCCGTTTGGCTACGTGCAGATCGTCTTCGCCGGGCTGCTGGGGCTGCTGGTGTTCCAGCACAAGCCGGACACCACGGCGATGATCGGTATCCTCATCATCTGCCTCAGTGGTTTGGCGGCCGCCTGGCAGAGCAGGAGGCGGCCCCGGGAATAAGCATTGTTCGATTATCGAACGGAAAACTAACCAGTTCGTTCATTTTGAATTGCCGATATTCCCGACCCTGCCAATAATCCAGGCTACGAACAATCCATGAGCGCCGATCCACCGGCCGAGTGAGGGCTCAGGAGCGCGTTTCGCCTCCCTCACTTTGCCCGCCACGGCGCCGCCTCAGCCCGGAGCCGTCTATGCAGCGTTCAATTGCCACCGTTTCCCTCAGCGGTACCCTGCCTGAGAAGCTCGAAGCCATTGCCGCCGCCGGCTTCGACGGTGTGGAAATCTTCGAGAACGACCTGCTCTACTACGACGGCAGCCCCAGCGAAATCCGCAAGCGCTGCGCCGACCTCGGCATCGCCATCACCCTGTTCCAGCCATTTCGCGACTTCGAAGGCTGTCGCCGTGACCGTCTGCAGCGCAACATCGACCGCGCCGAGCGCAAGTTCGACCTGATGCAGGAGCTGGGCACCGACCTGGTGCTGGTGTGCAGCAACGTCGCTGCCGACTCGCTGGGCGACGATGAAATCCTTATCGACGACCTGCGCCTGCTCGGCGAGCGTGCCGGCGCACGCGGCCTGCGTATCGGTTACGAGGCCCTGGCGTGGGGACGCCACGTCAACACCTACCAGCAGGTGTGGAACCTGGTGCGTCAGGCCGACCATCCTGCCGTCGGGGTGATCCTCGACAGTTTCCATACCCTGTCGCTCAAGGGCGACCCTGCTGCCATCGCCGATATCCCCGGCGACAAGATCTTCTTCGTGCAGATGGCCGATGCGCCGATCCTGGCCATGGACGTGCTTGAATGGAGCCGGCATTTCCGCTGCTTCCCGGGACAGGGCGAGTTCGATCTGGCGGGCTTTCTCGCGCCGATCCTGCGTACCGGCTATCGCGGTCCGCTGTCACTGGAAATCTTCAACGACGGCTTCCGCGCCGCGCCGCCGCGGCAGAACGCGGCCGACGGCCTGCGCTCGCTGCTTTACCTCGAAGAGAAGACTCACAAGCGTCTCGAGAAAGAGGGGCATCAGATCGAGCCGGGCGTGCTCTTCACGCCGCCTGCGGCCCACCGCTACGATGGCGTCGAATTTCTCGAGTTCGCCGTCAATGAGGCCGTCGGCGCGCGCCTGGCCGGCTGGCTGGAGCGACTGGGCTTCGCTCGTGCCGGCCAGCATCGCTCCAAGGACGTCAGCCTGCTGCGTCAGGGCGATATCAACATCGTGCTCAACGCCGAACCCTATTCTTTCGCGCACAACTTCTTCGAGTCCCATGGCCCGTCGCTGTGTGCCACCGCGCTGCGGGTGAAGGATGGTGCCGCTGCGTTACAGCGTGCCTGCGACTATCGCGGCCAGCCTTATCGCGGCCTGGTCGGCCCCAACGAGCGGGAAGTGCCGGCAGTGCGCGCCCCTGATGGCAGCCTGATCTACCTGGTGGAGCAGGCGGGAGCAGGGCAGACCATCTATGACACCGACTTCAGCCTCAATCAGACGGTCGAGGCCAGCGGTGGTCTGCAGCGCATCGACCACATGGCCTTGGCATTGCCGGCCGACTCGCTGGACAGTTGGGTGCTGTTCTACAAGAGCCTGCTGGACTTCGAAGCGGACGACGAAGTGGTCTTGCCCGATCCTTACGGTCTGGTTAAAAGCCGCGCGATTCGCAGCCGTTGCAGTTCGATCCGCTTGCCGCTGAACATCTCGGAGAACCGCAACACCGCCATTGCTCATGCGCTGTCCAGCTATCAGGGCTCCGGCGTGCACCACATCGCGTTCTCCTGCGAAGACATATTCGCCGAAGTCGCGCGGTCCAAGGAGGCAGGGGTGCCACTGCTGGAAATTCCGCTGAACTACTACGATGATCTGGCCGCGCGCTTCGATTTCGACGATGAGTTCCTCAGCGAGCTGGCCTATTACAACGTGCTCTACGACCGCGATGCTCAGGGTGGCGAGCTGTTCCATGTCTACACCGAGCCGTTCGAAGAGCGCTTCTTCTTCGAGATCATTCAGCGCAAGGGCGGCTATGTCGGCTACGGCGCGGCTAACGTCGCGGTACGCCTGGCTGCCATGGCCAAGTCACGCAGCGGCGGATTGAAGCGTCCGCGGTTATAAGTGGGTTCAGGCGGCAGCCTGTCCGGTTGCCGCTGCGGCCTGCCATAATCCGCCCCACCAATACCTATAAAAAAGACCATTGCCGTATGACCGAAGCCGTTGCCAACCTGGCCACGCCACCTACCGAGGTGGTGCGCAAGGTACGTAAGAACAACCCGGAGAAAACCCGTGAGAGCATCCTCCAGGCTGCCATCACGGAGTTCGTCCAGCAGGGGCTTTCCGGTGCCCGGGTGGATGCCATCGCCGAGCGCACTGCCACGTCCAAGCGGATGATCTACTACTACTTCGGCAGCAAGGAGCAGCTCTATCTCGAAGTGCTGGTCAAGCTCTACGGCGATATCCGTGGCACCGAGAGTCGCCTCGATCTGGCCTCTTTGCCACCCGTATTGGCGATTCGCCGGCTGGTGGAGTTCACCTTCGATCACCATGACCGCAACGTCGACTTCGTGCGCATCGTCAGCATCGAGAACATCCACTACGGCGAGTTCGTCAAGCAATCGCCTGCCATTCGCCAGATGAGCAACGTGGTGCTCGATACCCTCGGCAAGACCCTGCGCCGCGGTGAGGAGGAGGGCGTGTTCCGCCCCGGTATCGATGTGCTCGATGTACACTTGCTGATCAGCTCGTTCTGCTTTTATCGCGTCTCGAACCGCCACACCTTTGGCGAGATCTTCCAGATCGATCTGCCCGACGAGCAGGTCAAGCAGCGGCACAAGGCGATGATCTGCGAGGCCGTGCTGCGTTATATCCAGGGCTGAAGATCGGTGCGGATATGAAAAGGGCCCTGGCGGCGTTGTCGCTGCCAGGGCCCTTTTTGCATGAGTGCGCTCAGAAACTGGCGAAGTGCGCCTGCATGCGTTCGGCATCGGCCGGGCGGCCGCTGAACAGCTCGAACGCCTTGACCGCCTGGAATACCGCCATGGTGCCGCCGTCCAGGGTGCTGCAGCCGAGGGCGCGGGCGTGGCGGAGCAGTTCGGTTTCCAGTGGGAAGTAGATGATCTCGGCGACCCACAGCCTGGCATGCAGCAGCTCCACCGGCAGCGGTGTGCCCGGCAGTTTGGCCATGCCCACCGGCGTGGTGTTGACCAGGCCGTCGGCAGCGGCGACTTCACCTGCCAGGTCTTCACCGGCGATGGCGCGCTCGGCGCCAAAGTGAGCGTTGAGATTGTCCGCCAGGGCCTGGGCGCGGCCGGGCTCCACTTCAAAAATGCACAGGCGTTCGACGCCTTCGGCGAGCAGAGCATGCGCCACGGCTGCGCCTGCGCCGCCAGCCCCCATCTGCACCACGCGCCGCCGGGCCACGTTGGGCAGGCCGCGGCGCAAACCCTCGGCGAAGCCCAGGCAGTCGGTGTTGTGGCCGACACGCTTGCCGTCCTTGAGCACCACGGTGTTCACCGCGCCAATGCCTCGCGCCTCGTCCGACAGCTCGTCGAGCAGCGGGATGATCGCCTGCTTGGCCGGGAAGGTGATGTTGAGACCGGTGAAGCCCATGTGCTGCGCTGCATCGAGCAGGCTGGGCAGTGCATCGAGGTCAAGGCCGAGCTGATCGAGGTCGATCAGACGGTAGAGGTAGCGCAGCCCCTGCGCATCGCCTTCGCGTTCGTGCATGGCGGGCGTGCGGGAGGCCTGGATGCCTTTGCCGATCAGGCCGGCGAGAATGCCATTGGTAACGGAGGACATGGTTTTTAACCCTTGAGCGATTGAGCGAAGTACTGCAGACCCAGGCGGTAACCCTGGCTGCCGAGGCCACAGATGACGCCTACTGCGATGGGCGAGACGAAAGAGTGATGGCGGAACGGCTCGCGCTTGTGCACGTTGGACAGGTGTACTTCGAGCACTGGTAGTTCGCTGGCCACCAGGGCATCGCGGATGGCCACCGAGGTGTGGGTCCAGGCCGCCGGATTGATCAGAATGCCGGCGCAGCGCCCGCGCGCACCGTGGATCCAGTCGAGCAGCTCGCCTTCGTGGTTGGTCTGGCGAAACTCGATCTTCAGGCCATGCTCGGCAGCAGTATCGGCACAGAGCTGGGAAATGTCGGCGAGGGTTTCATGGCCATAGGTGGCCGGTTCGCGGGTTCCAAGCAGGTTCAGATTGGGGCCATTGAGTACAAGAATGCAGGGCGTCATGGGGTATCTCTTGTTGTTGTGACGTGACTGCAGGGGAAAATGTACTAACTGGTTAATTCAGTCAATTCAGCGGCCAGCATGTGATCACGCGTCGAGTTGCCTGACGCCTCCAGTTGAGGTGTCAGGCTCAGCAACTACGGGGGTTACATGGGATCGTGGTGAGGTCGAATAGCGCTTGGAAAGTGGGCGATTATCGCCCGGCTGGTGTCAGGTTACCGTGTCAGCTGCTGCCGCCAGCCTGCGCTACCTGATTGCGTCCGCTGTGCTTGGCCAGATACAGGCCTTCGTCAGCCTTTATCACCAGGCTCAGCGGATCATGCTCCATGGAGGGGCTGATGGTGGCGATACCGATGCTCACACTGATCGGCGAGCCCGGTTTGGGCAGATCGTGAGGGATACCCATCGCCTCCACTGCGCGACGAATCTTTTCTGCCTGCAGGCGCGCGCCGCCGGCGGCGGTGCCGGGCATGATCACGGCAAATTCTTCGCCGCCGTAGCGTGCGGCCAGATCAGAGGCGCGCGTGCAACTGGCGCGCAGCGATTCACCGACGCGGCGCAACACTTCATCGCCGGCGACGTGGCCATGCTGGTCGTTGTAGGCCTTGAAGTAGTCGACGTCGATCATCAGCAGCGACAGCTCGCTCTGATCACGCAGGGCGCGGCTCCATTCGATCTCCAGGTATTCGTCGAAGTAGCGGCGGTTGGCCAGGCCGGTGAGACCGTCGGACTTGATCAGGCGTTGCAGCACCAGATTGGTGTCGAGCAGCTGTTGCTGGCTTTCGCGCAGGGCGCGATAGGCCTCGTCGCGCTGCAGCATGGTCAGGTAGGAGCGCGAGTGGTAGCGAATGCGCGCGAGCAGTTCGATCACGTCCGGCAGCTTGACCAGGTAATCGTTGGCGCCGGCGGTGAAGGCGGCGCTCTTGACCTTGGGGTCTTCCTTGGTCGACAGCACGATGATCGGCACATCGCGCAGGCCGGGCGCCGCACGGTACTGGGCGAGCAGTTCGATACCGTCGACGCCGGGCATGATCAGGTCCTGCAGGATCACCGTCGGCTTTATCTGCTGAGCCACGTTCAGCGCCTGTTGCGGGTCGGAGCAGAAGTGGAAGTCGATGTCGCTCTCTTCACTCAGCGCACGCCGTACGGCTTCGCCGATCATGGCCTGGTCGTCGACCAGCAGCACCATCATCGAGTAGTCGGGCAAGCCGTAATGATGATTGGAGTTCCCTTGAGGCCTATGCATAAGTGCGTCTCCGCCTTTGTTGTCGTGGGTTACGCGGCTTCTTTGGCCGCGGGTTGGCGTTCTTAGCTCAGGCGCTCGAGCAGGCGCGCCGCAATTCTGTCCAGAGGCAGCACCTCTGCTGCGGCGCCCAGCGCCACGGCGGCCTTGGGCATACCGTAGACGGCGCTGCTGGCCTGGTCCTGGGCGATGGTATGAAAGCCGCGCTCGCGCATCAGCTTCAGGCCCCTGGCGCCATCGCGGCCCATACCCGTCAGCAGTACGCCAATCGCATCACCTCGCCAGTAGGTGGCCACGCTCTCGAAGAATACATCGATAGAAGGCCGGTATACCTGATCGGCCGGCTCGCGTCGGTACACCAGGCGCCCCTCCGGCGCCAGGTACAGGTGATTGTTGGTGCCGGCCAGGAGCACGGTGGCCGGTTGCAGCACTTCGCCTTCCCGGGCCAGGCGCACCGGCATGTGCGATTCGCTGCCGAGCCACTGAGCCATGCCGGCCGCGAAGACTTCGTCGACATGCTGCACCAGCACGATGCTGGCGGGGAAATCCGGCGGGATCTGCTGCAGCAGCTCCACCAGCGAAGCCGGGCCGCCGGCCGATGCGCCGATAGCCACCAGACGTTTGCCGCGGTTCTCGGTGCTGCGCACGGGCGTTGGTTTGACCGAGCGCGAGGTCTTGTGGCCGATCATCCAGGCGATGTTGTGGATCTTGCGCCTTACCGTCGCGGCATCGAGCACCTGTTGTGGGCCAAGCGACGGTGCGGCGACCACATCCAGTGCGCCGGCACCCATGGCATCGAACACCCGCGACATGTTGCGTTCGACGTCCGAGGTGACGATGAGAATGGCGCAGGGCGTGTCGTGCATGATCCGCCGGGTCGCTTCCACGCCGTCCATGCCGGGCATGAGCATGTCCATCAGCAGCAGATCGGGCAGGTCGTCGCGGCAGTGGCTGACAGCCTCCTCGCCGTTGCTGGCGACCCAGATCAACTGATACTCGGGCTCGGCCGCCAGGGCGCGGCGCAGGGCTTCGACTGCCAGGGGCATGTCGTTGGCAATGGCGATCCTCATTCGCGGGCCTCACCGATCAGGGTTTGTACGGCGTCCAGCAGCGCTTCGTCATGGAAGCTGGCCTTGGCCAGGTAATAATCGGCGCCGGCCTCCAGGCCGCGACGGCGATCCTCTTCGCGGTCCTTGTACGACACCACCATCACCGGCAGCGAACGCAGGCGTGGGTCCTGGCGCACTTGCGTGACCAGTTCGATGCCATCCATGCGCGGCATGTCGATATCGGTGATCAGCAGATCGAAGGCCTCGGCACGCAGGGCATTCCAGCCGTCCATGCCATCCACGGCGACCGACACCTGATAGCCACGGCTGAGCAGCAGCTTGCGCTCCAGTTCGCGCACGGTGAGCGAGTCATCCACCACCAGCACGCGCTTGCTGACAGCCTGGCGCGCATGGCTGGCATGGTCGACACGTTCTAGGTGACCGGTGCCGAGCAATTTGCCCACCGAGTTGAGCAGGTCGTCGACGTCCAGGATCAGCACCGGCGTGCCGTCGTGCAGCAGGGCGCCGGCCGCGACGTCGCGCACCTTGCCCAGGCGTCCATCGAGCGGCATCAGCACCAGGGTGAACTCGCCGAGGAAGGCTTCGACCGCCAGGCCGTGATACTGCTCGCGGTCGCGAATCAGCACGATGGGAATGCTGTCATCGTCGCCCTGTTTCTCGTTGCATTGCAGCAGCTGTGCGGCGGAGATCAGGCCGACGTGCTCGTCCTCCAGCCAGAAGTGCTGGCGCCCCTCGAGCTGGACGATAGCGCTGCGCGGCAGGCGCAGCATGCGTTCGATCTGCGCCAGCGGGAAGGCGTAGGCCTCGCCGCCGATGGTCACCACCAGAGCACGCACCACCGAGAGGGTCAGCGGCAGTTCGAGGTGGAACAGGCAGCCCTTATCAGGGCTCTGCAGCAGACGTACATTGCCGCGCATACGGCGAATCTCGTGTTGCACCACGTCGAGGCCGACACCGCGACCGGAGACTTCGGTGACCTGCTGGCTCATGCTGAAACCGGGCAGGAAGAGAAAGGCCAGCAGCTCTTCCTCGGTCATCTGCTGCGCCTGCTCGGCGGTGGCGAAACGACGGTTGATCACCGCCTGAGCGACGCGCTCGAGGTCGATGCCGGCGCCGTCGTCGCCGACTTCCAGCACCAGCATGCCGGCATGATGACGTGCGCGCAGTTGCACCACACCTTCCTCCGGCTTGCCCTTGCGGGCGCGCAGCGCCGGTGGCTCGATACCGTGGTCGACGGCGTTGCGCAGTAGGTGCGTCAGCGGCGCTTCCAGGCGTTCCAGCACGTCGCGGTCGACCTGGGTGTTCTCACCCTCGATCTCCAGGCGCACCTGTTTGCCCAGCGAGCGGCCAAGGTCACGCAGCATGCGTGTCTGTCCGGTCAGTACATCGGCAAAGGGGCGCATGCGCGAGGCCAGGGCCAGGTCGTACAGTTGCTGCGTGCGTTGCCCGCCGTACCAGACGAAGTCGTCGAACAGTTCCTGATGGGCCTGCAGCTGTTGCTGACATTCGATCAGCAGGTTGCGGCTCTCGGCGAACAGCGCCTGGGCGGAGGCGTCCAGGTCCGTGCCGAGCAGGTGTTCGCGCAGTGTCTCCAGCGTGCGCCGCGCCGACTCCTGCTGGCGCTTGAGGCGATGCAGCGAATCGTTCAGCGGCTTGGTGCGCTGGAATTCCACCAGCGATTTGCCGGACAGGTCGATCAGGTGATCGAAACGCTCGGCCGACACCCGCAATACACGACTGATGCGCTCGTCGGCCACTGGCTCGGCTGATTGCGGGCTGGCCGCAGTGGGCGTTTCGGGCAGGTTGGACGGTGCGGCTTCGGCGGCAAATGCAGCACTTTCGCCAGGTTGCACGCGCAGCGCGGGTACGGCGTTGCCAAGCAGCACCTGCAGGCGCGTGGTGACGGTTGCCACCCGCGCTTCCTGCTCGGCGTCCTGCTGGGCCTGGCCGATGCGCAGGAGCAGGTCGGAGCCTTGCAGCAGCGCGTCGATATGATCGGGCAGCAGCCGCAGCAGGCCTTCCTGAGCGGCGACCAGCAGGTCTTCCATGGCGTGGGCGACCTGCACGCCATTGTCCAGGCCGACGATGCGTGCCGCGCCTTTGAGCGAGTGCGCGGCGCGCATGCAGGCTTCCAGCTGGCTGGCGTTGGTCGGGTCGCGCTCGAGAATCAGCAGGCCGGTGTCGAGCACCTGCTTCTGCGCCTCGGCCTCCAGCCGGAACAGGTCGAGCAGCGATGCATCCCTCATCTGGTCCGGTGTCACGCGAGGCTCCCGATCATGGTTTGCAGCAACTGTTCGTCGTCGAGCAGGGTAATGCTCTGCTCCTGCCATTGCAGGACACCGGCGGTGAAACGGCTGATGGCGCGCTTGTCATCGTGCTTGGCGCTGCTGATGCGCGCCACGGGGATGCGCTGGATGCCGCTGACCTCATCCACCGGCGTCACCAGTGGGCCGCTGTCGCTCTCCAGAATCAGCATGCGCGGGATCACCCGTCGCTCGCCACGGCGCGCATCCTGCTGCGTTTCGAGGCCGAGCAATTCGGCCAGCGACAGGCAGGCGACCAGGGTGCCGCGTACGTTGGTCACGCCCAGCAGGCCACGGCTGTTGCGGTGCGGCAGCACGTGAATCGGCGAGACCGGCATCACCTCGGCCAGGCAGCGCGTAGCGATGGCCAGCCATTGTTCACCCAGGCGGAAGATCAGCAGTGAGCGCTGTGCGCCCTGCGCTTCCTCGGTTTCGCCTTGGCCATAGTCATCATCGCCACGCTCCAGCGTACTGCCGTAACGGTCGAGCAGGGCGATGGCCGCTGCGCCGTAAACCTCGCAGTTGCGACAGTGAATATGCCGCTCCAGCTGCGGGCAACTCTTGTCGCCAAACACGCCGATGCGATTCCAGCAGTCGTCCACGGCTGCTTGGCTGTGCAGCAGATCCTGATCAGTCACGTTCGCCTACCTCGGGATTCTGCGCGCGGCGATACAGGCGCTGGGCGCCGGTCTGATCGCCTTGCGCTTCCAGGTGCGCGGCCAGGTGGGTGAGCGCCTCGCGGTGCTGCGGTTCGAGATAGATCGCCTTGCGGTAGTAAGCGCAGGCCTGGTCGCCCTGACCTGCCGCGTCGCAGAGCAGGCCCAGCCAGTAATAGGCGGCGGCGCTGGGGCCGTTCTGCTGCAGGTGCTGTTCAGTGCGCTGGCGCGCCTCGTCGGTGCGCCCGGCGTTGGCCAGGTTGGCGATTTCGCTCCAGATATCCGCTGTCTGCGCTTGTGGCGCCGCTGCGCTCAAGGTTCTGCTCGCGGGGCGTGGTCTGCTCGGTTGGATGGTGCGCGTCGGTATGACCGTGGCTGTGCGCGTACGGCTGGCGGGTACCCGCGTCGGCACGCTTATCGTCGGTTGGGCCGGGGCCATGCGAAAGGCGAAGGTCTGCTGCCGGCCCAGCGCCTGCAAACCGTTCTGGCTGGCCAGGCTGGCCTCGGCCGGGCCGATGAACAGCGTGCCGCCTTCCTGCAGCTGGCGCTTGAGCAGCTCCAGCACGCGCACCTGGGTGGGGCGGTCGAAGTAGATCAGCAGGTTGCGGCAGAAGATGAAGTCGTAGCTGGGCTCGCCGGCGAACAGGCTGGGGTCGAGCAGGTTGCCGGTGCGCAGCCTGACGCAGGTACGCACCCGTTCGTCGAGGAGAAAACCACCGGACTCCTGCTCATGGAAGAAGTGATCGCGAAAGGCCAGGGCATCACCGCGGAACGAGTTGCGCCCATACAAGCCCTTGCGTGCCTGTTCCAGCACCTTGTCGCTGACGTCCAGCGCCTCGATCTGGAATTGTTCGGCGGAAAAACCGGCATCGAGCAGGGTCATGGCGATGGAGTAGGGCTCTTCACCGCTGGAGCAGGGCAGGCTGATCAGGCGCAGCGGCCGGCCGCCGTGCAGTTGGGTGTGACGCTCCTGGGCCAGGCTGGCCAGCGCATTGAACGATTCCGGGTAGCGGAAGAACCAGGTTTCCGGCACCACCACGGCTTCCACCAGCGCCTGCTGCTCGCGCGGCGAGCCGCCGAGGGTGGTCCAGTAGCCTTCCAGGTTCTGCTGGCCGAGGGCAGCCATGCGCTGGCGCACGGCGCGTTCGATCACCGTGCGGCCGACCGATTCGGCTTCCAGGCCGATGCGGCTTTTCAGCAGGCGTTCGATATGCTCGATCATGCCGTCAGCCCCGTTCCGTTGGTTGGAACAGCAGGGCGCGTACCTCTTCGTCGAGCAGCCCGGCGACCTCGATGCGCTGGATCATGCCCTGGGCGTCGCGTTGCAGCGGCCCCAGGTAATCCGCCTGGCCCGCTTCCAGGCCGCTGGCCTTGAAGGCCTCGCTGGGCAGACGCAGGGTGTCGGTGGCCTGCTCCAGAATCAGCCCGAGCACCGGCGATTGCTCGCCCAGTTGCATGTCGAAGCGCACCAGCACCACCCGCGTGCTGCTGCGGGGCAGGGCGGGGCGACCCAGCACGCGGCGGCTGAGATCGATCACCGGGGTCACCCGGCCGCGGTGCTCGAACAGCCCCGCAACCCACTGAGGCGCCTCGGGCACCTGTTTCAGGCGGCGCAGCGGCAGCACTTCGACCACCTGGCTGGCGGGCAGGGCGTAGCGATCGTCACCGAGCTTGAACTGCAGGTGCAGTTCGCCCGCTGCTGCTTTGCTGGAGGCCGGCATGTTCAGACCTTGAAGCGGCTGACGCCAACGCGCAGGTTGTTGGCCACCTGGTTGAGTTCATCGATGGCGGCGCCAGCCTGGCGCAGCGAGTCGACGGTCTGGCTGCTGGCTTCACCGAGTTGCACCAGTGCCTGGTTGATCTGTTCGGCGCCGGTGGACTGCGCCTGCATGCCTTCGTTGACCATCTGGATGCGCGGCGCCAGGGCCTGCACCTGCTGGATGATCTGGCTGAGCTGGTCGCCCATCTGCGCCATCTCGCCGATGCCGCGGCGCACCTCTTCGGAGAACTTGTCCATGCCCATCACGCCGGCCGATACAGCGGACTGGATCTCGCGCACCATCTGTTCGATGTCGTAGGTGGCTACGGCAGTCTGGTCGGCCAGGCGCCGCACTTCCACGGCGACCACGGCGAAGCCCTTGCCGTACTCGCCGGCTTTCTCCGCCTCGATGGCGGCGTTGAGCGACAACAGGTTGGTCTGATCGGCCACCTTGACGATGGTGGTCACCACCTGGGTGATGTTGCCGGCCTTCTCGTTGAGGATCGACAGCTTGCCGTTGACCACGTCGGCAGCGCCCATCACCTGGTGCATGATCTCTTCCATGCGGGCCAGACCCAGCTGGCCGGTGCCGGCGAGAATCGAGGTCTGCTCGGCGTTGTCCGATACCTCGCCCATGGTGCGAACCAGATCGCGCGAAGTGGCGGCGATCTCCCGTGAAGTGGCGCCGATCTCTGTGGTCGTGGCGGCGGTTTCGGTGGCTGTGGCCTGCTGCTGGCGCGAGGTGGCGGCAATCTCGGTAACCGAGGTGGTCATCTGCACCGCCGAACGCTGGGCGTTGCCGACCAGGTTCTTCAGCTCGCCGACCATGCTGTTGAAGCCCAGTTCGATGGCGTTGAATTCGTCACGGCGGTGCAGGTCGAGTTTCACCGACAGGTCGCCGCTTTCCAGGGATTTGAGGGTGCCGACGATGCGGTTCACCGGTGTGGTGATGGCGTTCATCAGCAGCCAGCCGCATACGGCGGAGACGAGGATGGCCAGCAGGAGGGCGACCAGCAAGCCCACCTCCATGATACGTACCGCGCTACGAATTTCGCGCGCGGCGGCGTCGGCCTGGCTGCGATTCATCTCGATCAGCTCGCTCAACAGGCTCTCGCCTTTGTCCCACTCGGGAAACACGCGTTCGGCACTGAACTGACGGGCCTGCTTGAGTTCGACGCTCGGCAGACTGTCGAGCAATTGCCCGTGGCGGTTCAGATACTGACGCTGCACCTGACGAAATTGTTCGGCCAGCGCAAGCTCCTGCTCGTCGGCTGTGGCGCTCTGGTAGCGGCCGAATTCCTCTTCGAGCGCCTGCTCCAGCGTGGCGAACTGGTCGCGGTAGTTGTCGAACAGGGTGGCAACGTCTTCATCGACGGCGCGCAGGAGCAGGCGGCGGGTGTCGAGCATGTGACGGGACCAGAGCTCCTGTGCCTTGCTCGGGTAATACAGGCCTGGGATCGACTCATTGCGGATGCCATTGGCCTCGTTCTCGATCTGCACCAGGCGAGCATACGAGGCGCCGGCCAGCAGGACCAGAATGGCGATGATCAGCAGGAAGCTGACAATGATTCGATTGCGTACGGTCAGGTGCATCATGTTCATTGGGCCTGGCAGGTCAGTTTGGCTAATCGATTACAGCACACCGGCGTTGCGCCGTTTTGCCTGAGGGTAATGAATGTGTACCGGTTGCCTGGCGAAAGGCAATAAAAAAGCCGGCTTGTGGCCGGTTTTTTTATTCTTCAAGAAATTGATTTATATAGTCTTTATGTCTTGGATCAATTTTGTCCCCCCATTCATCCCCCCAGTCAGGCGGTGCGTGAGGTTTAGAACTGACTGTCGGCTCTTTCCTTGTGTGAGCCCTGGTGTGGGTAAAGAATGGGTCTAATAGGCCTTCACCCAAGCTAACCCGACTTAACCCATGCAAGTAGGCCTGAATATCTGTAAGCTCATCTCTGATTCTTATACAGCATGCAAGCAGGACTTCGCTATGGATGACCGCTGGCTCTCCGTCGATGAGATCGCCGATTACCTCGGTGTGGCCAAAGACACCATCTACACCTGGGTGACTTCCAAAGGCATGCCGGGGCACAAGGTCGGGCGCTTCTGGAAATTCAAGAAGGAAGACGTGGACGCCTGGGTACGAGAGGGCGGTGCCGCTGCAAGCAGTGATGACTTTGACGACAAGGGGGCGCGCAATGCCTAAGCAGCGCCCCATACAGGACAGCAACGACATGAGCGACCTTGATCAAGAAGCCCAAGCGCCAGAGCGCGCGCTCGAAGAGGGCAAGGTCTTTGACTACATCACCGGCAATCCGGTGAAAGACAGCGACAAAGAAAAGGTTCGCCAGCGCATTGCTCGCGCCATTATCCATGAGTACGGTATCGCGGCCGAAGACATGGAGCCCGACTTCAAGGTCAAGGTACTGGGCAAGAATCGCAAGATCGACATCGCCATCTTCAAGCCTGGCCAGGCGCACACGATAGACAACCTCTACCGTGCCGTGGTGGTTGAGAAAGAACCCAAGATCGGCACCAAAGGTGCGTACCGTATGCGCGACCCAGAAGAGGCGCGCAAAGAATTCGAGGTGCTGGAGGCCGTGATGGCCGAGGTCGATAGCTGCGACTACGGTTTGTGGACGAACGGCCTGGAGTTCTTCTTTTTCAAGAAAGAAGTCACCCGCTTCGATACCAAGTTCACACCAATCGGTGACTGGCCATTGGGTGACGACACCTTCAGCGTTGAAGGCCGCTCCATGGGCCGCATGCGTCGTGCGGACCCAGTGATGCTGCGCACCGCTTTCCGCCGTTGCCACAACTACATCCACGGCAACGAAGGCATGCCCAAGGACGCCGCCTTCTGGCAGTTCCTGTACCTCATCTTCTGCAAGATGTATGACGAGCAGCAGCCCAATGAAGCCCGTGGGTTTTACGTAGGCCCATTCGAACCTTTTGACCCGGAAGGCCAGAAATCCATCCGCCTTCGGATCAAACCACTCTTTGAGCGAGTGAAGAAGAAGTACGACGGTCTCTTCAAAGGCAACGAAGAAATCACACTGTCCGACCGGGCTTTGGCTTTCATCGTTTCGGAGCTGGCTCGTTACGACTTCGGCCGTACCGATGTCGATGCCAAAGGTGCGGCCTACCAAGAGATCGTGGGCACCAACCTGCGCGGAGATCGCGGCCAATACTTCACGCCGCGTGGAGCCATCAGTCTTGTGGTGCAGATGCTCGCACCCAAGGAGCACGAGCGTGTGCTGGATTCGTCCTGCGGTACGGGGGGGTTCCTGGTTGAGACCCTGAACTACCTGAACACGGTCTTCCACGAAGAGAAGCGCATCAAGGCAGGCGACGAGAACACTGAAGAGTTCGTGTCCATCCGTGATCGGCTGGCCAACTACGCTGCCAAGAACCTGTTCGGTGCTGACTTCGACCCCTTCCTGGTGCGGGCTGCTCAGATGAACGTGATGATGGCAGGCAACTCGCTGGGCCACCTCTATCACATGAACTCGCTGGAGTTCCCGGTGGGACATCTGCCCGGCGTTCAGGCTGCGAAAGAGGCCATCCCGCTCGGCACGATTGATGTCTTGATGACCAACCCGCCGTTCGGCTCGGACATCCCCGTCACCGAGAAGACCATCCTGGAGCAATACGAACTGGCTCGCCGCTGGGAGCGGCAAGGTGATGGTTTTGTGATGACCAATGCCATCAAGCCAGCGGTTTCGCCTGAGGTTTTGTTCATTGAGCGTTGTGTGAAGTGGCTCAAGCCGGGAGGCCGGGCTGGCATCGTCCTGCCCGATGGCATCTTGGGTAACCCTGGTGACGAGTTCATCCGCTACTGGATTCTTCGGCATTGCTGGGTGCTGGCCAGCGTCGACTTGCCAGTGGAGTCATTCATTGTCGAAGCTAACGTCAACATTCTCACTAGCCTGCTGTTCCTCAAGCGTAAGCCTGCGGAAGTCATTCAGGCGGAAGACCTTGGCCAGAAGGAGGACTACCCCGTGTTCATGGCTGTGGCAGAGAAGGTGGGCTTCGATCGCCGTGGCAACACGCTTTACAAGCGTCACCCTGATGGCGAAGAAATCCTTGTGGATGTGAGCCATGAAGAGAAGGTACGCATTGGTGGTGGCCTACAGGTGCGCACGCTTCATCGCAAAGAGCGCATTCTCGACGACGACCTGCCCGAGATCGCCAAGGCCTATGCCGAGTTTCGCGTCAAATACCCGGAGCCCGGCAAATGATCACGCGACTGGAAGCCACGCGCTATCGCTGCTTTGAACACCTGGGAGTTGATGTCGGCGACTTTCGGGTGCTGGTCGGGGCCAACGGCTCCGGCAAGACCACGCTGCTCGATCTGCCGGTACTTTTCGGCGACCTGTTACGTGCCACTAACGTTTCCGCTCCCTTCATGGAACGCCGCCCTGAGCTGCCGCCTCGCGCGGGTAATTTGAACGAACTGGTTTTCGCCGGGCGCGGCAGCGATTTTTCGCTGGCTGTTGAGGCGCGTTTGCCGGACGTTGTGCAATCCAAGGTGCTTGAAGGCATGTTCGCCAGAAAGCGCACGGAACGGTCGCGACAGGCATTGCAGGAGGATCGCCGTCATTGGCCGACCCACATTCGTTACGAGGTTGGCTTGCGGCTTGGTGCCGATCAAGCTCTGCAGGTGGCTTACGAGTACCTGTTCATGTTCCCTGAGTCGGACGGGCCTGACCGCCGTCAGGCTGGCTTTCATGGTGTCGCTGCTGACAGCAAGAAGCACTGGCACCTGACGCTGAAGCGCGAGATTGGCTACGAGTCTGAGTTCACTCCCGAAACACCACAGGCGAGCGTTGCCAAAGTGGGGCTGCCTGAAACGCTGCTCGCTATGCCTCGTGTGTTGTTCGAGTCCGAGGCGGGCTATCCCGCTGCCCGTTGGTTGTACGGTCTGTTGACCACTGATGCCGTGTTTCTGGAGCCCAACTGGTCGGTCATGCGCCAAGCTAGTCCACCGGGCCAACCCAAGGTCATCACGGCCAATGGTCGCAACACTCCCTGGCTTGCACTGGAATTAAAGCGCGAAGGCGCACCGGAGAGTGCCCCAGCTGACTTCCGCAGCGAACGCTATGCCGACTGGATTGCCCATGTGCAAACCGCGTTGCCGCAGGTGACCGACATCGATGTGCGTGAGCGCGAAGACGACCACCACGCCTACTTCTTGGTCAGCTACAAGGGAGATTTCAAGGTGCCGTCACCTGGTTTGTCCGATGGTACTTTGCGCATCCTCACGCTGACGCTGTTGCCTTACCTCAGTAAGCACCCGGCCATCCTTGTGACCGAAGAGCCGGAGAACGGCATTCATCCGCGCGCCATTGAGGCCGTTCTGCAATCGCTTTCATCGATGTACGACAGCCAAGTGTGGGTGTCATCTCACTCACCTGTGGTGCTGGCTCGCGCCAAGCTGGATCAATTGTTGTGCGCCAGGCTCGCCAGCGACGGTGGCGTGGAGATTATTCCGGGCACTGATCACCCGCGTCTGCAGGAATGGCGTGGCGGCATCGATCTCGGCAGTCTGTTTGCAGCGGGGGTGCTGGGATGATCAACAAACGCCCCTGCGTCATCTTGGTGGCCGATAGCAACATGGCCGCCACCTTCCGTGGCTACTTCAAGCGCGACGGCTGGCACCTGAGCCTTGGCTGTGCGCCCTTTGAGATGAACACCGATGTTGGTGCTGACCTGCTAGTCGATGAGGGTGGCAACGATCCTGGTGTGTATACCAAGGGACATGAGCTGCTACGTCCCTACCAAAGCAGCCATCATCGTGCGTTGGTGGTACTGGATTGTGAGTGGGAGGGCGCACCGGACAAGGCTGCCATTGTTGAACACATCACGGCACGTTTGGTGACAAGTGGCTGGGCTGAAGATGCGGTTAAGGTGATCGCCATTGAGCCGGAGTTGGAGAACTGGCTATGGCAAGACAAGCCGCAAGTAGCGGACGCGCTTCGTTACAAGGGTGAAAACCCCCTGCGCCAGTACCTGGCCGATAGCGGTTGGTGGCCTGCCGGTGTGGCCAAACCACCTCGGCCAAAGGAGGCGGTGGAGTGGGTGTTGAGGCAGACCCGCCGGCCGCGTTCTTCGGCAATCTATCAAGAGCTGGCAGAGTACATCTCGATCAAGGGATGTACGGACGCAGCATTTGCCGAGATGCATGCGGCGTTTTTGGCGTGGTTCCCGGTGGAGATTCCAGCATGACCGCCGTCAGACTAAAGATCGTTCGGGCTGCTTGGCTTGAAGAGGGCGGTCGGAGACTCGATTGCAACCCTTACATGTCGGGCGCGTTGGAAGCGAGGGATGCCCTGAAGCGACTTGCGTGCCATAAGGACAAGTTGCGAGATGTGACACTGGGGATGTTCGACTCTGGTCGCGAGAGCCGGAACTGGGTAGATGATGAAAGGTTCGGCGTGCGCTACATGGGTAGCTCGGCGATTAACCTCGCTGACTTTGCCAACTTACCTCTTATCTCGAACAAGCAAGTGGCGCGAAACCCCAAGCTCCTCATTGAGGAGGGCTGGTCCCTGATTACTCGTTCAGGGACTATCGGTCGCATGGCCTATGTGCGACCGGACATGGCTGGCCTCGCTTGCTCAGAAGACGTCTTGCGAGTAGTCCCTGACTTGGAGCGTATTCCACCAGGCTACCTGTACGCCTTCCTATCCAGCCGCTACGGCGTGCCCCTGGTCGTCTCGGGCACCTACGGTGCCATCATTCAGCACATCGAGCCGGTTCATATTGCGGACTTGCCGGTCCCGAGATTTGACACTCCGACGGAGCATGCTATCGCCACAAAGGTGGACGCTGCTGCCCTTGCGCGCGCTGAGGCAGTGGAGTTGCTGCGTGAAGCCGCCAGTCGCTTGCACAAGAGGCTCGGGCTCAAGAAGCCAACACCGATCGCCTCTTTGCCAAAGCCAGATGTTGCCACAGTTTCCAGCGAGGCTTTTAAGGATCGAGGGGATGCGTACTACTACAGCGCCAGAAACGCAGAGTCTCGTGGCGCTCTTGATGATGTAACCGTGAACCGTCCGCTGGGAGAAGTCGCGGAGGTTTTCATTCCGGGCATCTTTAAGCGGCTTTATGCATCTGATCCTCAGTTCGGCAGCCCTTACATCACTGGTGGGGATGTGTTCGAGTTGGCTCCTACGTCTGACAAGCACCTAATGAAACGCGTCGCCGCGGAATATCGCTTGCTACTCAAGAAGGGAATGATCGTTGTGCAGGAAGCGGGTCAGCTTGGTGGTCTGATCGGGCGTTCGGTGATGGTGGGCAGCTATCTCGATGGGTTTTCTTGCAGCAACAACATGATTCGGATCGTTCCCGAGGACGACATCGACGGAGGCTATCTATTCACGCTGCTGGCCAGCGAGCATGGAGTTCGATTGTTATCTCGTGAAGCCGCCGGTTCCAGCATTCCGCACACAGATGAACAACGAGTCAAGCGAATTCGTATTCCGTGGCCCTCGCGCGCCGACCGCGAAGAGATTGGTGCACCAGCGATTCGAGCCCGTGAATTGAGGGATCAAGCTTGCATTTGGGAGCGTGAAGCACGAGACATCCTGGAAGCAAGAATTTTGGGAGGGGAATGACATGGCTAAAGTGATCCCCGTTGGTCAGCCGGTCAACGATGCAGAGCGTAGCGCTATCGCTTACCTGCGGGATCGCTTGCCAGACAGCTATATCCTGTTGCACAACTTCGAAATCGAGCGCCAGGGCGAGCGCTTCGAGATCGACATCGCTCTGCTGACGCCGCACGCACTGTACTTGATCGATGTGAAGGGCACGCGTGGCACCATCGACGTGTATGGCAACAAGTGGTATCCCGAGGGGCGTGCACCATACCCGACGCCGCTGGGCAAGCTGCGCGGGCATGCACGTACGGTCAAGGGTCTGGTAACTCAGGCCCATCCAGGGCGGAATGAGCTGAACGACATCTATGTGGATGCGGCCATCCTGCTCACTGCGCCGGATGCGCATCTGATTGACCGTGAGCAGCTGGATTCAGACCGTGTGGTGAAGTTGAAGGACGCCGAGCGCTACTTCAAAGACGCCACACGCATTCCCGCGCGCTTTTCGAAGAACATCCTGCAGCAGCAAGGGCTAATCCTGCATGCTTTGAAGGTGGTGAAACCGGCCTCTGCCGTGCAACGCTTCGGCCACTGGGAGGTGAAGGAAAAGCTCGGTGCGGCGCAGGCCTACAGCGAGTTCCGTGCAGAGAACGCCTTTGCGGGTGGCACGGCCCGTCTGCGGGTGTATCAAGCGGACCCCTACCAGCCTGAGGCGGTGCGCAAGGCCCAGGTCAACCGCATTGCCAATGCCTACCGGGCACTGTCCAAGCTGCCGCTGCATCCCAACATCGTCGCCGCGCGGGACTTCTTCCCCGCCGACGACGACAAATCCTTCATCCTGATCCTGGATGACGCGCCCGGCCAGGGGCTGACCGTGCACATGGCGCGGCCTCAGTTGGCGCTGACCCTAGACCAGAAATGGCGTGTTGCCAAAGACTTGCTGGCGGCTCTGGCTCATGCCCATCAACATGGCGTGGTGCATCGCAACCTTACACCTGGCGCGATCCTGATCGGCCAAGACGGCACCACCCGCATCACGGACTTCGACTTCGCGAAGCCCGGCGAGAACCGCAGCCTGAGCATTGCTGCGGATATTGTCGATTTGGTCGAGAAGGCTTATGTCGCACCAGAGGCATTCCGCGAGCCAGGTGCAGCGTCTAGCGCGTCGGACATCTTCTCGGCTGGCGTCATCATTTATGAACTGTTCACTGGAGAGCGCCCGTTTGCGGGTGAGCCGACCACGGTGTGGGATCGTGTAGGTGAGTTCCTGAACAAGCCATCTGTGCTGCGGCCGGAGTTGAATGACGCTTTCGATGTATGGCTGCAAAGCCTGTGCGCGTTTGACGAGCATAAGCGGCCACCAGCCCCAAATGCGCTGGCGGCATTGAATGCCTTGCTGCAGCCTGTGGCACTACAAGCGGCGGTCCCCGTTGAGGTGTCTGCTTTTGAGCCCAATGAGGTGTCTGCTGATCAAGCCGACTACCTGAACCTGCCTGCGGGCTACAGGTTGACCCGCAAGTTCATCATCGAGAAGAAGCTGGGGCGTGGCAGTTTCGGCGTGGTCTACAAGGTGATCGACACGCTGGGCGATGTGGCGCGTACGGTAAAACTAATCGTCAGCGACCGGCACTCGACTCTGGATCGCCTGAAGCAAGAGTACCGTCATCTGGTGCACATCCCTGAGCATCCACACGTAGTACGCGTGCTGGACGCGGATGTTATCCCAGGTCGTGACATTCCCTTCTTGGTGTTCGAGTACGTTGAAGGCTCCGACGTTGGTGACATGATTCAGGAGCGCCTGCTGTCGTCCGAAGACGTCTTGGAGCTGGGCAAACAGGTGATAGAAGGCTTGGTGCATTTGCATGCGCATGGCTTCCATCATTGCGACATCAAACCGCGGAATCTGCTGTGGACGCAGAAGGGCGCGAAGATCATCGACTTCAATGTGTCGGTGCGGGCTGATGATAAGGAGTCGCGAGGAGGCGGTTCGCGTCGTTATCTGCCACCTGACTTCGACCCAGAGGTCATCCCGTATAACGGGGAGCGCGCAGATCGCGACCTTTATGCCATGGGGCTGACGCTGTATGAGGCGCTGACCTCGCGGTATCCCTGGGATACGACAGAGCCACCCATCAACAAGCCTGCGCCAGACCCGCGTGAGTTGTCGGGGTTCTCTGACTTTGCGCCAGAGCTTGTGAGCGTAGTGCTGAAAGCCATCGCCCCGCGTCGTGCGGAGCGTTTTGCTTCAGCCACAGATTTCCGTGATGCCCTGGCCGAGGTGCGCCACGCGCGGCGCATCCAAACCGTGAGCTTGGCTACGATGGCAGCCGCCAGCAGCGGCCATTCTGTGTCGGCTGACCCCGCGCCTAATACCAATGCCTTCGTTTCGCACTTGCTGACGCTCTACAGCCAAAGCCACCGCAGCAATGCCGGTACGCGCGGCATGGATGCACTGGGCTTTTCAGCCTATGTGGATACCGGCTTGGATCGGGCGCTGTTGCCAGCGGTCCTGTCAGGCGAGTTCCGCTTGGTGTTGATCTCTGGCAACGCGGGCGATGGCAAAACGGCCTTCTTGCAGCGCCTGGAGAAGGAAGTTGAAATCCGTGGCGGATCAGCCAATCGTGGGTTGCCCAATGGCAGCGAGCTGGCATTGGGCGGCAAGCGTTATCTTATCAACTACGACGGGAGCCAGGACGAAGGCAACAAGGACAACAACCAAGTGTTGTTGGATTTCTTGTCACCCTTCAAGGGGAGCGATGCAAGAACCTGGACGCCGAAGGAAACTCGCCTTATTGCAATCAATGAAGGCCGCTTGGTGGACTTCCTGGCGATGCATGAGCACGACTTTTCTGCGTTGACGGCGCTGGTTCGGCGGGCGTTCTCGACGGGCGAAACTGAGTCTGGCGTCGCAGTGGTGAACTTGAACCTGCGCAGCGTGGTGGCTGAAGCCGAAGGGGGCTCGATTCTGGAGCGCACGCTGCAGAGCATCGTGCAGCCCAAAAACTGGTCAGCCTGCGAAAGCTGCGACCTGAAGAACAGCTGCTATGCCTTGCATAACGCACGCAGTTTCCAGGATGAGATTGCTGGCCCGCGTTTGCTGGAACGGCTCAAGACCCTTTACACCATGGCGCACTTGCGTGGTCGTTTGCATATCACGATGCGTGACCTGCGTTCGGCGCTGTCCTTCATGCTGATCGGCAACCGTGATTGCGGCGAGATTCATGCGCTGTATATGGCCGGAAAGCATGACGAAGTGGCGCGCAGCTATTACTTCAACAGCTGGATGGGCGGTGGGCGGCCTACTTCGGATCGATTGCTCACCTTGCTGGGCGAACTCGATGTGGGCAAACAGGAAGACCCACGCTTTGACAGAGGGCTGGACTTTGTGCAGCCGGATGACCGGGCACTGTTCCGTTTTGAGCGGCGGGGGCAATTCGATTTCGAAGTGCTGAAGCGTCTGTTCGCTGATCTGCCTCGTGGGGCGGGCGACGTGTCCGTTCGGCAGCGCGCACGCAAGCACCGTGAGTATGTGGCGATGGCCCGGCGCAAGCACTTTTTCGAACGCCGCGACGCGAGCTGGGAAAAAATGCTGCCGTACCGCTCGGCCAAGCGCATGGTTGAAATCGTTCGTGGCGAAACTTCGATTGATGCACTGACTAGCGAAATTCTGCATGCCATCAACCGAGGCGAGGGGCTGCAACGACCAGAGCGCCTGGGGGCGAGCTTGGCATTGCAGTTACGTCAGGTTGAGCACGGTACGGTTCGCAGCTATCGGCTTTTCCCCGCGGAGGGTTTTGGTCTGCAGGTGCAAGACTTTGCCGCCAACGCGCGCTTCGTCGAGCACCTGCCGACGGGCCTACTGCTGAAGTTTCAGGGCCAGGGTTTCGGTGCCATCTCCAGTGAGTTGATCATCAACCTCGATGTTTTCGAGATGTTGGTCCGACTGAATGAAGGCTACCGGCCCAGCGTCGAAGAGATGCAGGGCTTTTACCTGTGTCTGGGTGTCTTCAAGAACAGCCTCAATGCGCAGCCCTATCGGGAGATTTTGCTGACCACGACAGGGCATGACTTCTACCGTTTGGCTCGTCATGACGACGGCCGGGTGGAGATGCGCTTGTTGCAAGGGGCGGGGAGCGGTGGGCACAAAGCAGAGGCCATAGCACAAGGCTTCAGGGGGAACTGATGGCGTTGCAAAAGAAGGACAGGGAGTTCCGCCTCCCGAAAGTCAGCTACCTCGATTTCAAGACCATCGAGATGGATCGCGTGCTCACGGGCTTGTTTGAGCGCTTGGAACATGGCGGCTATCCGAGCGTGTTTCGCGACAAACGCGAGCTGACAGTGGACAAGTTCGTGGACGACATCCTCGAAGCCGGCGAGCGTTTCTTGGGGTTCGCTCAGCACCGAGACATGGTGCAGCGCTGGGTTGAAACCCACCTCATGGACATCGTCAATCGCGGCAAGAAGAATGCCGCGGTGGCTGGCCCGCGTCCCCTGCATGGTTATACCTACCGCTTTCGCAATCCCAAGTATTCACGTGACTATGGCGCTGCCCAGCACCTGTACCAGATGCTGCACCACGCCCGGCATCTTTCGGGGCACAAGGCCATCGAGCACCTGAAGGGTTTCTTCTTTGACGGCTTCGACAAGCTCACACGAGAGCTGAACGACAAGGCGCTGACAGACATTGAAACGGCCACGCTGCTGCACTTCCTGTCGCAGCGCAAAGACACGGCGGATACCCGTGCCGGTGGAGACCGCTTCGCGCCGGTGTGTATTGGGTCGGCAGACTTGATGGCCGAAGACATTCAGCGCCTGCTGTTCTATAAGCCCTTCATGCCACGCTCGGTGATGGTGGAGTACCTGAAGGTATTGCTCTCGTTCCACCTAGCCCTCTACCACTTGCGGCTGCTGAAGCTCTTGCCTGCCTGGCAAAAGCTGGAGGGTGCGAATTCGCTGTGCGCAGAGTCAGCGTGCCCGATGAAACCCCGTGAACAGCGCGAACCACAGGGTGACTGTCCTTACAAGCTGGGGTTGTTTGTTGACCTCTCTGGCAGCGCCAACTCAACAACCGCTACGCTCGCTGAGCGTAGTGCCGATGGCTTTTACCGGCGCATCCCGAGTTTCATCCGTGCGTACTTCGTTGCGAAGAAGCTAGACGAGTTTTCTGAGCATCTGGTCCGGCGCGGTAAGTTGATCCGCCCCTTGAACTCAGTGTTCTCTGTTGGCGAGCTGTATGGTCTTCAAGGTGCACCCTTCGCAGAAGAGCGGGACAAGTTTTTCGGCGAACGTTTGGCGGGGCTCTTGGAGTCTCTGTCAGAGGGGGATGCCGGCCTGGATGCCGAGGTTGAGGCCATCACCAAGATGGGGCTATCTGATTTTGAGACCTACATCGAGATTCTCGTCACCCTCCGCGGCGCCTTCCACAGGAAATACATTATCGAGTCGCTTGACGCGACGATGCTGAAGAATAAGTCGGGAGCGCTTCTGGCCCAAACACGTGCACGGAACGCTCCGCGCCGGTTTGCGCTGGAGAGCCGCCTGTTAGAGGTGCTTTTGCAGATCGCAGTGCTGCGCCCAGGGGGTGACCAGGGCTACTTCACCGGCGAGATGCGGATAGATGATCTGCTGTCCTTTCTGCGTGAACGCTACGGTCTTTATATCGATCAGTTGCCACCCGGCGAGGGGTTCGCAACGCCCACCATCGATGAGCGTAAAGCCCTACGAAGCAATGTTCAGGCATTTACTGGACGCCTGCGCGAGATTGGCTTCTACCGCGATTTGTCCGATGCCTATGTGACACAGACGGTTGTACCGCGCTACACGATTGCAGAACGAACAGAAGGGGCGCGCACATGAGTCGGGGCCTGCGTGAACTCACCAGTCAAGAGCTGAGCGCGGCGCTTGAGTCCGTCTTGCTACCGAGGCTTTGCAAGGTCTTGGCTGCCCGCGATCTTGGGCATTGCATGCGTGTTACGGACTTGGATCGTGAGCTGATGATTCGATTGGCCGGGGGGCTGCGTGCGGCCGTTCCTTCTGCCAATGTGGTTCTACTCGCAGACGACGCCCTGCGTGCCCAAGCACCGGAATTGGCCGTGACGAGCACCAAGCTTGTTGAGCTGCGTAATCCGTTGCCCAACGACGAGCTAAGGCCTCCGCTGCTGGTCTTTGTGCCGAACGATCTACGCGCATCTGCCGAGGATTCGTTCGGTGTCGCGACGTTTGAAGAAGTGTCGATTGAGGGTGCCTACGCTCAGCTGAATGAGCAGCTGATCGCACAGATCCCGGCCAACCTTCGGGTTGCTGTCGAAGCCTGTTTGGGTGAACTGCGCCGGAGCGACTCGCGCTGGCGATATGCCGACGATGCCGCTGTGGTGCGCTACCTGCTCACATGCCAAGTCAACGGCTTCGACCTGGATGCGATGGGCGCAGCGCTGTTCGAGCTGGCCCTCGTGCCAGATTTCGAGTTGTTCCAGCAGGCAGAACGTGCCCCTGCGCGGGTGGCTCGCAACCGCGAATGCGTCGAGCAAGTCACATGGTCAACTAAAACGGAGCGCGTGCGTGCCCTTGAGCTGGGCCTGCTCGATCCAGTTTTCTGCAAGCAGCTTGGTGAGTTCTTTTCGAGGGTTGGTGTTGCCAATCCGAAGGAGTGGACTCAACTGATCGTCCGCGATCGGGTCAATTGGCCCCTCGCGTTTAACAAGTGGCTGTTTGAGGACGGGGGCGTCAATCCGGATGCCATCTTTATCGGCGACGTTGAGCTGCCAGATTTGCCGGTGGTTAAGGACGACAATGAAGACCCCCGTCTGGCAGAGCTGATCGGCCACCGGGTGTTGCCTATCTCTAAGACGGGGCTGAAAAAGTTCAGTGTGTCCTTCAGGGTCGATCCTGTTCCGTCCAGGGTGGAGGGCTTGTCTCGATTCGTGGCTGAAGTGGTGTCGCGCGACAACGGCCCCACAGGCTTGCGCCGCCGCAAGGCCGCGTGGACCAAGGGCACGGATTCTGGGGTGATCGCATTTTCGTCGATTGGCAAGATCGACTGGGAGGAGGGCTGGCACTTTGTTCGCGTATACGGGGAGACCGAAGACGGCGACCGTATTCCGCTTGCTGACGGCGAGGGCAATCCTATTCGCTTCAACAGCAATGCCTCCGAGAACCTTGCCCATGCCAATGAGAGCGATCTCTTTTATGTGGTCACCGACGACGAGGTAGAGGTTGAGCCCCCACAGCGAGCGGTGCCGCGCGAGCCAAGCTTGATGCATGCGCTGCTGCGTGCGCGCTTTGCTGCCGTGGCTCAGGATCGAGACCCCAGTTCTGTCTCGATTACGGGATGTGCTTGGGTGGAGCGAAGCAGCAAAGCTGCAGCCAGTGGTGAGACCCTGGAGGTCCGGCTGGGAAAAGAAGGGAAAGCGAATGTCTTGGTGTCTGCCGTCTTGGCTGGCCTGGAACGCGCCTTTCTTGGCGACCCGGATGGCCTCAATCGATTGAGGTTGTCGATCAACGCTTCCGGCGTTGCCACGCGATCAACGATCTCCTTCAAATGGCCGACCTCGGATGAAGCAGCGAGGTTTCGGGAGTCTCGGGCAACCCTCTTTGACGCAGTTTTGCAAGGCGATCAGCGCTTGATCATGCAGGCCAGTGACCTTCTGAGCCTGCAGGAGCCCGCTCAGAACTATGCGGCAGCCTACCTGGCTTGGATTGATGCTGTGTTTATTCGCTGCGGCTCAACAGATGCCACCATCGCACGTCAGGCTTTTGAAGAGTTGCGTTGCGCACTAACTATCGATTCGGTTGCTTTGGTCCTGGAGGACTATCAGGGTAGACGACGTGACGCCGTTCTTTTGGGCCCAACTCATCCTCTTCGCGCCAACTGGCACGTCGCCTGGAGCCAGCTGGGGCAGACCTGGATGGAGCGCAGCCAGGCGAGTGGCCGTGAGTTTGTCGTGCCGACCCGGGACGCGGTGATCAAGCAGCTTGCGCCTGCAGCGTTTCCACCTGTATTGCCTTTCGGTGAGGAACTTGGCCGCACGGCGCTGGCTGTGGATAACATCAACCCATTCTGGTCGCTGTACGCGGCGACCGACGAAGAAGACCCGCGTGGTTTGGTTGGGGAGGTGTGCGCCGCACTGGGTCTGCCCGAGCCAGCAATTGGCGGTGCGACCATCGATAGCGCCTACTTGGCGGCTCGGGTGCAGCGTTATTTGATCCAGCACCCGTATGTTGAAACGCTGACGATCAACGCGTTCAATGCGGGACGGGCAGCGGCCTTGGCTGAAGTGCTGCTTGCACTGCAGCGTCATTCCGAGTTTGCTGATCTTCGGTACGACATCAAGCTGTTCGTTCCCGATCCGGCGGCTCCTTCAACCGGGGAGGCGCTGTTGGAGCTGCTGGTCCCTGACTCGGGAACCAGCGCGAAGGAGGCGGACGCATTCTCTACGCCGACTGATAGCCACCTGCACCCCAAGTTGCGATTGGCGATCCGCGCCATCAAGGAGTTCCGCGACGAGCCTGATTTGCATGCCGCGCATTTGTCGTTCTTATTTGACTTGTTTCCGGCTGAGGAAATTCGCGCTGTAGACGTTCGGGACTCGGATGACTCTTCCTTCGTCCATGGCCTTGTCCAGCCCTTCGAGGTGGATTACCTGGAAGACGAGCAATCAATCACTTGGCTTCGTCGCCCTCTGCATGGGGTGGCGCAGCCGATTGAGGGGGCTGAGGCCTTGTCCGATCTGATGGGAGGCATCTCACGTGCAGTTTCGGTTGCCGTGGCGACCGTTTCGCGCAGCCAGTATTTGCCACATGCGCGGCCGGTGGTGGCGTTGAGCTTGTCTGCCGACGAGCGCGCGATGCTCCATCAGGTGCATGAGGTTAGCGATTGGGTGCTCACCATTGATCGGAACCTGGGCATCGAGTTTTTTGACCATCGACGCCACTCAACTCGCCCTGACTATCTGATTGATCACTCGCCTGACATGGCAAATGCGATGGGCCATCGGCTGGCAATCACCTCTCGCTCAGTGGCAGAGTTGGAGTCATTGTTGGTGCCGATCTTGGGCGAATACGGCCTCCCAAATTCAGGCAGTCATGCCTTGGTGATGCTAGATCAGCTTCGCTCGCTATCCGGCCGGCTGGCCCTGAAGCTGTTGTCGTCGTCTTCGCAAAGAGCAGAGGCGATGGGGCTCGCGCTTTCACGGTTGTTTCTTGAACATCAAGGTGTGTTTCAGAACCAGGTCGTTGTGCCCCTGGATGCTCACTTGGAGCTGTACAAGGCTCTTCGTCAGAGCTCCGAGGAAATGGGCGACGAGGTCAATTTCCGGCGAACTGATCTCGCACTGTTCGACCTTGATCCGATGAGCCGTGTCGTGACCTGTAGGCTGGTCGAGGTGAAGTGCTACAGCCAAGTTGGGGATGTAGCAGCATATGCACAATTGAAGGCATCCATTGCTGAGCAGATCGCGCAGACGGAGCACGTTCTCGCCTACCACTTTGACCCTAAGCTGGCTGAAGTGGATCGCCCGGATCGCCCTATAAAGAACCGTGACCTTGCAGCTCTGCTTGGTTTCTATTTGGACCGATCGGAGCGCTACGGTGTTGTCTTACCTGAGGCTGCAGAAGAGGCGCACTTCTTCTTGCGCCGCTTGGATGAGCGGCCCTACACACTGCAGTTCACGCGAAGCGCCGTGGTGTTCGACTTCAGCAAGCCGGGCACGGAACCGGCTGAGCATGAGAACGGCATCGAGTTCTACCGCATCGGCAGTGACCTGATTCGCCAGCTCGTCGAAGCAGCGGTAACGGACACTGAGACCATCGCGAGCTTGCAGAGTGTTCGATCCACCGATACGTCGCGCGAGATGACTCAGGAACTGCTACGTCGTAGGACTTTGGCACCAGCTGTCCCGACCTTTGAAACCGCTGCTTTCTTGAGTCCGCCTCGTGATCGAACTCTGGCTTGGGACGAGAGGCCACGAATTTCGTACAGCCCATCAAACCTCATGCCCGCAGTGCAGGTGCGCGAACCAGAGCCGGCCGTGATGTTGGTCTCTGAGGTGATTGAACCGCCTCAGCTGCCGATCACCGTTCCAGAGCTGAAGCAACCTTTCGTCGCTGACCCCAAGCCCCCGCTTGCGCCAGACAAAGAGAGGGTGGCGACGGTTAGAGTCACCGAAACCTCAGTTGCTTCGTCTGAAGTTGCTCAGCCCCTGAATGGCCGGGTCGCCTACGACATCATGCTTGGCGCGATCGGATCAACGCCTCAATACGGTTTGCTCGGAGAGGTATCTGGGCGCAAGGTTGCACTAGACCTGAACCAGACTCACACCATCAGCCTGTTCGGTGTGCAAGGGGGCGGGAAGAGCTACACCTTGGGCAGTGTCGCGGAGATGGCCTCCTTGCCAATCCCTGGCATCAACTGCCTACCGGAGCCGCTGTCCACGGTGATCTTCCACTACAGCCCGACCATGGACTACAAGCCTGAGTTCACGTCCATGGTGGGTGCCAACAGTGTTGAGGATCAGGTCCGAGCGCTCAAAGAGGTGTACGGTGCAGAGCCGAAGGCCTTGGCTGATGTCTTGCTGCTCGTGCCTGCAGATAAGATCGAAGAACGGAGCGTGGAGTATCCTGATATCGAGGTGTTGCCGCTGCAATTCTCTGCATCGGAATTGCAAGCCTCGCACTGGAAGTTCCTTATGGGGGCGGTGGGCAGTCAAGCCACCTACATCCGGCAGATCATGCGCATCATGAAGTCCATGCGCGATGACATCACTTTGGATGGGCTGCGAGCCGGTGTCGAAGCGTCGCCTATCCCGGAGCACCTGAAGGAACTGGCCAGGATGCGTCTTGAGTTGGCTGCCGAGTACATCAACGATTCAGCTTCGCTTACCGAAGTGGTCAAGCCTGGGCGGTTGATCATCGTGGACCTTCGAGACGAGTTCATCGAGAAAGACGAGGCTCTGGGGCTCTTCGTCGTGCTCTTGCAGCTGTTTGCAGATGCGCGAATTGATGGGCGCAGCTTCAACAAACTGGTGGTATTCGATGAGGCCCACAAGTACATCGAAAGCCCAGACCTGGTTGCGGGACTAATCGAGGTGGTTCGGGAGATGCGCCACAAGGGGGTGAGCATCATGGTGGCGAGTCAGGACCCACCATCTGTTCCGGTTAGCCTGATAGAGCTATCCAGCCAGATAATCATGCACAAGTTCAATTCGCCCGCCTGGCTGAAGCATATTCAGAAAGCCAACGCCGCATTGGCCAATCTGACGCCCGAACGTATGGCTCTGCTCAAGGCCGGCGAGGCTTACATCTGGTCAAGCAAGGCCACTGACGAGTCGTTTTCAAAGGGGGCCGTAAAGCTCAGATGTCGGCCACGGGTAACTGAACATGGTGGGGCCACTAGGGTCGCGGTTAAGAGTTCGTGATGGACGCATCATGAGCAAACTCAATTACAACTAGCAGAACAAAGAAAAAAGGTGGTGTGAGCGGGAATTCTTACACCACCTAAGTTGAGCACTGCTTCCGGGGACGGGCGGGTAGTACTAAATGCATTGCAGGCACGGGCTTGCTAAGGGACCTTGCCTTCCATGCACAAGTCATTCCACTCATTGAGCAGTTCCGCGTTGACCATTGCTTCTTCTCCAAGCTCGGCGCGATATGCCGAGATCCAGAGTGTTTGACATTTTTCTATCTGGTCTTCAGATGGGGTTTTGATGCTTTCTTGAATTGCAGCGATTAGCTTTTGGAGGTGGCTGTTGCCCGTTTACGACTGCCAGCTAAGGCAGCTGCCCTTCATTACGCCAGTCCCGCCACTCATCGATCTGCTCGCTGAAAATAGCGACCACTGCGGTTGTGGCAAAAAAAAATGAAATCAAAAAGGGGAGGCATGTGCCTCCCCCAATTCTCTGCTCAGCGAGATGATTACCTTTGGCGGCCTACGGAGTTTCAGAGCCGTTATTGCAGGAGGTAACCCAATGGCTGATCCTTGCTATCGAAGCAGAGGATAGTTTCGCAGTACCCGCCCAACTGGTCGACGTTGGACTCACTGACTGAAGGAAGCCATTTGCCCAGTTCAGCCACCGGAACCTTCTGATTGTTGATATAGCAGTCGTCATCCATGCGCGGATTGCACCAGGCACTTTTCACGTCCGGCCATTCGGATTGGGCCGAGGTGGGTGACTGCAGGGTTGATGCTGGGGCACCACCCTTCTGGGCTTGCCACGCTGCATAACCGCCTTCGTAACGCCCGTCGAACGTCGGTACAAGTTGATTATCCGGGACCCCAATGTCCAGGTAGAACTGGTACAGGAGAGATCCCGCCTCGGCGTACGACACCTGACGCGACGTATCGACACGGTAGGCCACTGGCTTGCCGTCGGTGCTGACTCCGATGCGATACCAGATCGATAGGGTGAAGAACACATCCTGGTTCCAGTCACCCACGATGGTGGCGTTGGTCCGGCACTTGCCGCGCAGGCACGTACCGCTTACCTGGTTGACATAGCGTACATCCTGCTGGCGCTGAGCATCCCAGATGAGCACTTCGCGGGAGGTCTCCAGCCAGGTGCACTTGATCAGCGGCTGACCATTGAAGGCTTTCTTGTTGATGCAGGGGATCGCTTCGGGGAGTCCGTTGGTGGACGTCTCGTCCGGGAAGGCGATGTTGTTCCAGGCGTAATGGTCAATGACGGCATTGGCATTGGCGCAGAACGCGAGCAGCAGGATGCTGAGAATCCGTTTCATGAGGTAACTCCAGTTTGTGGTTTCTTGCGAGAGAGAAAGATGATCCGGCCGTTTAACGACCGGTGGCGGAGCACACGAATCCAGCAGCGCAACGGAGCTCGTCGCTGCTGGTAGTGGTGGGAATGAGGGGGTTATTTCTTGTAGATGACCCTGAGCCGCTTGTTCACGTAGTCCTTGATGATTTCGTAATCGGGGTTGTAGGTGACGAGAGCATGGCCGACACCTGCAGCAACGCCGAGTGCCGCCAGGGTGAGCGTTGCTGGCGCTGACATCACGGTGGCCGCAGCTCCAAAAATTCCGCCGCGCATGGCCGCACCCTTCAAGTCGCTGATGACACGGCACTTCATCCCAAGGCTTTCAATCTTGGTTTCGACCAGTTTGATGCCGGCCGTGAAGTTGCCCCTGAGGCCGTTGATCTCGAAGGACGCTCTGTTTCGCACGAGGCTGTCGATCTGAGCTTCGTTCAGTCCGGTGATGACGTTCATGCTGTTCTGTGCTCCCTGCCGGGCGTTGATGTTGTAGGAAAAGTCGAATATCGACTTTTAAAGTCGAGTCTCGGTTTGTGAAGTCCTTCATGTCAACAGGTTGATGCTCAACCATCCAGGTTGGTCTGGAGGGTGGCATGTCGAAAACCGATTCGAAGCAGCTGGCGGAAGTGGTGGGTCAAGCGATTGCTCGCCAACGAGTGCGCTGCAAGCTGAGTCAGGAGCAGGTCGCGGAGCGATTGGGGATTGGTAGTGAGGCCGTTTCACGCATCGAGCGTGGCGTCGTGATGCCCAACGTCGAGCGTCTGGCTGAGCTGGCGAGCATCTTCGGCTGCGAGACGGCCGACCTGCTGACCGAGGGCAGCTCGCGCCCGGAGGACCAGGCCCGTCGACTACAGGGGCTGCTGTCCACGTTGAACTCGGATGATCGTGCGCTGGTGCTGGAATTTGTGGAGCGTCTGGTGGATCGCCTCAGCCGGGGCTAAGGCCCTCCTTACTTTCTCCTGTCTCGTCAAACAAGGCGCCGCAGCGAAGGCACAGGCAGTCGAAGCCGGCGAAGTGAAACCGCACGACATCTTCTGCTGCCTTTCGGGCCTCTGGGGACGCGGGTGCGACCGCTGCCAGGCCGCTGAGAAGATCGGTGTGGCCGTTCCCTTCATGTGGGCGCTGAGCGCCCTTGATTGCGCCATCGAGCAATCCGACCAGCAGGGGCAGCCCTTTGGCTGCGTCCCGTGTCAGCACGGCGCTGGAGTCGCAGATCAAACACTGTCTGTTCATCGTCATGCTCCCTATCGAGTTGAGGCGGCCAGTGCAGGCCTGGCTGCTCAGGGGTAGTGATTAGTTCGGTGGTGCAGTGGTGGTCTCTGCCGCGGCTGTTCCGGGTGCCAGTGCCTTCACGAGGCGGCAGAAAATCCAGCATGCCAGCAGTACGGCGATCAGCAGGGGCGGAAAGCGCACCATCAGAAGCACCAGCAGCAGAAGGGCCAGGCAGCCTGCGAGGATGCCGGCGAACAGGAACACGGCAGCAAACATCCGTAGTAGCTTCATCGTCGTGTCCTCCTCACAGGTAGCCCTGTTCCGCTAGCGATACGCAGCCCTCGTGGCTCACCACGATATGGTCCAGGGTTCGTGCCCCGACCAGGTTCAAGGCCTCCCGCAGTTTGTGGGTCAGGGTGAGATCCGCTTGGCTGGGTTCCGGATCACGGGAAGGGTGGTTGTGCACCAGCACGGTTGCCGCGGCGTTGTGCTCCAAGGCAGCCTTGACGACTTTCCGGGGATAGACGCTGGCACTGTCCAGGGTGCCCCGGAACAGTTCGTGAAAGACGATCACCCGGTGCCGGCTGTCGAGCAGGAGCAGGGCGAACACCTCATGCTCGTAATCGCCCAGCAGCGCCTGCATGTGGCTGAATACTTCCTTTGGTGAGGTCAGTGCTCGCCCCCGGCGCAGACGCAGATTCGCCAACTGCCGGGCCATCAGCAGGATGTCGGTTTCGGTGACCGGTGACTCGACTAGGTAGGTGCCGGTCGATTCACTGGCCTTCAGCTTGTGCAGGCGCATGCTGGGCTCCTTGATGGTGATCTGTCGGTGGGATATGGCGCCGGGCTTGCGCGTCCAGCTTCTCGGCCAGGCTGGCTTTCGCAGAGCGTTGGGGAGTGTGGGTGGCTGGAGATGGGCTTTCTTCGGCGGGGTAGAACTCCTCGGTGACGGCGCCAGCATCTTCCTCGCTGTCCTCGAAAGCGCCATTGCCAAAGCCACGTTGCGCCGCTTCATCCAAGGCGGCCTGATCGAAGCCTGCGGCTTGCCGCTGCGCATCGAGCTCTTTGGCGGCCAGCAGCGCTTCGGCCATGTCCATACCGCTGCGTACCGTCAGGTCGACGTAGAAGATCGGCGTTCCATGGCTTTGCCGGGTGGACTTGCCGCGCAGGCGCAGTTCTAGCGGCAGGCAGGCCAGGCGGTTGCCGGAAATGGCCTGGAAGTAATGCAGGCGAGCCGCCAGGGTGCGGATGCTGTTGAAACCGGTGGTGCGGAATACGAAGCTGCCCAACGGATCGTCATCGCCAATGACCACGTTCAGTCGGCCGTAGGGCTTGCAGGCACCACCCTTGGCCAACGAGCAGGCATCCGGCGAAGGGCAGGGCAGCGACTGCATGCCGTCCTGAGTGACGCGCTTGCAGGTCTCGCCATTGCCGACGCACAGCGGGCGTCCGGACTGCCGGTCGAACAGGGTGTGGTCGGCGCGGAAATTCAGCTCCGGCGCGTTGAACAGCAGACGCACTGGGATGCTGCGCAGCTTGTCATCCTTGCCCTGACGCAGCTCGTCATTGAGCGGGTGCAGCAGCCAGCCATCCTTGCCTTGCACTTGGGAGGTGATGGTGAACTGATCATCCTTCTCCGGCAGGCGCTTGCCGTTCTTTTCGATGACCTTGCCGATGGAGATGCGACCGAGCACCGGCGGTGTGATAGCCAAACCTTTGAGCATGATGGCTCTCCTGGAAATGAAAAAAAGCCAGCCTCGCAGCGCGATGCATGGACTGGCCAAGGGGAGGGAAGGGGGATGGAGACGGAAATCAGCCGACCAGGAAACGCCGCGCACCGGGTTTCAGCAGTGGGTATTTGGCCTGCAGGTAGGGCTTGTCCTGGAGCAGTTGAGCGACATCGAGACCGATGCTGTTCTTGGCCTTGCGCCAGCTGACGTAGCCGCTGGAGAACTCCGCCCGGCTGGCATCGCCCATGGCCTGCTGCAGCATCTGCTTGAGCTCGGCTTCGCGCTTTTCTTTTTCGGCAATCGACTGGCGAACGGCCTTGAGCTCGATGAAGGCAGCGGCCAGTCCGGCATGGCCGCTGAAGTCGACGGCCTGGCCGTTGTCCTCCGGATAGAGGCAACGCAGCGCTGCTTCCGCAGAGGCGCTGCCATCGGGCGGCGGTGGCGTGTCGGTCGCCACGTACTGCCAGAACTTGCGCTCCAGCTCGATCAGGCGGGCGATCATCTGCTCGTCCCGCTCGATGCGGTGGATCTCCAACGTCTGGCCGCCGAGCAGCACGGCGACATCCGCGGCCTGCTTGCCGGTGACGGCGAGCTGGTGCATCACCTGCAGCTGGACATATTCGGGGACACCTTCCTTCCACAGGCGTGCCCCGTTTATGCCAGCAGTCTTGCATTCGAGGATCTGCACATCGTCGGCACCGATCACCTCGCGGTCGATGTTGGCCAGCATCCAGGGCAGCTCCGGATCGGGATGCTGCAGCACGGCGTTGATGCGGCGCACCTTGTTCTTGGTGCGTTTGCTGTAATGCCAGGCCACGATGGGCTCCAGAACATTGCCCCAGTACATCGGGCTTTCCTCATCATGGGGATCAACCTTGGGCATGCCGGCATCGCGGCCGGTCTTCTCCAGCCACAACTCCAGCTGCGACTTGTAGGGGTTGAGGCCCACGGCAGCCGCAGCATCCGAACTGCCGATACCCTGCTTACGGATCTGCAGCCAGTCCTCGCGCGGCAGCTCCTTGGTGCTGATCAGGCGCAGGGCAGGGCGTTTCTTGCTGGTGCTGCCGTTCAATGACGTTGCTTTCATGGTGTTCACCTGCAGACATAAAAACGCCCGACCAGCACAAGGCTGACCGGGCGCGAGGGTTGAGGTAAGTGAGGGTTAAGCGGCGAGCCGAAGCGCAGTATCCAGGGCACGTTGCTTGATTTGCGCGCCCTGGCCGAACCAGGCCGAGTCCATGCGGTATTCGTTGCTGCGCGCACGGCGTTCGTGGTCGACGTACTCGGTCACGGCATTGAGTAAGCCCCAGGCAGTGCCGCGTGCCGAGTCCAGCTGGCTGCCACGGCCACGACCTTCGTACAGTTCTTGCACTTTGCGCAGGGCACGCTCGTTGGGCAGTTGCTCCGGCAGGGCACCGGTCGGGCTGGTCTCGCACAGCACGTTCATGAAGAAGCCCAGGGCCTCATGCCACTGCACCTTGCGCTCGGCCAGCGCACGCATGCGGTACATGAATTCGTCCCATTGCGAGACGGCGATGCCGAGCTGCTTCTTCACCGCCTTCGGATCGAAGCGGGTGTTGTGCGGCACCTTGATCGCGCGGCTGGTGCCGTCCAGGGCGATGGTCAGGGTGTTGTTGCACACCACGCGCACGGTGGTTGGGGTTGCCGTGGTGGCCAGGGTGCCGTCGCAGGAAGTGGCCAGTAGCAGATAACCGTTCACCTGGTCGTTACCCTTGAGGGCAGCACCTTGCCCGGTACGCGCCAGCGCCCAGAACTTACGTCCGCCCTTGAGCACTCCGGCCGTTTCCAGCTCGTAGCCGGAGACTTCGGTGAGGTCGCGGTAGAACGCCAATACCTCACGCGGCTGCACGGTGTGATAGCGCTGGGAGACCACCGACAGCGGGGCCTTGGTGTCCGAACGGAACAGCACCTTCTGCTCGGGGAAGGAGTGGATCGCGCCCAGGTGGCCGACGGCATCCGACTTGAAGTGCACGGGGCTTTCCAGGATCTGCCAGTCCATGCCGGCTTCGCGTTGCCAGACTTCGATGGGCTGTTTCCGGGTGAGCTGATTGCCCAGGCCATGCCACGGAGTAGCGCCTGCGTAGGCCATGGTTTCGACGAGATGTGCCATGTGAACGATTCCTTTGGGTGCAAGCCGGCATAAAGCGCTGCGCAAGGCGCAGCACTGTCCGGACGAATGAAATGAGGAGAGAGGAGCCGGATCAGGCCGGCAGGTTGAAGCGATGACCGCAGAGCAGGCAGAGATTGTGAGCGAGGACGTGTCGGTCGAGCGATTCACCCAGCTGAGCACCGAGTGCGCAGCCGCCCACGCCACCGGCTAGGCCGCCGAGAATGGCGCCCGATACGGAACCGAGGGTGATGCCAACCGGTCCGGCGAACGCACCGATAGCTGCGCCAGCCTGGCCGCCAGCCAGGGCAGCACCGACGCCGCGCGCAACACCGCCCACGGTGCCGATGGCGGCACCGACTTTCATGGCGTGATGGAAGGAAGCGACTTTGGGGGAGTGACAGCGAGGGCACTGCAATGACATGGGGTGAACCTCCTTGGTGCTGATGTCATTGCGGTTATGTATGGCCCAAGAAAGTTTGAATTGGTTTTCGACTTCATTTTTCTTCAGGCGAGGGGGCTGAGGCGTGAAAAGTTAGTTCCTGCGGCTGAAAAGTTGGTTCCACCTGTCGTTCAGGTTGGTTCCAGAGCCTGTATTTGGTGGCCTTGAGCGGCGCATCGGAGGAATGCCATGTGCGCTGGATGATAACGGTGCTTGCGCTTTGGTGGGGGCAAAAATCAGCGTCTGCTATGCAGCCGCCTATCACATTTCCCGGTTATTCATAAACTGAGGGCCTAACGGTTTTCTTGGCGAAACAGATATGCACGATAGAGAGAGTAAACCTAAAAGATTGATTCGGCTTCCCACTGTTATTGAGCGCGTTGGGCTAAAGAAAGGTGCAATAGAGGATCGCCTTAACCCTGCGTCACCGCGGTATGACGAAACGTTCCCCAAAAAAGTTAAGATCGGAAAAAACAGTGTTGCATGGCTGGAGGAGGAGGTTGATTTTTGGATTGAGTGTCAGGTTGAACGATCAAGAACTAATTGAATATACCATAACTTTACAAGTTGGTTGCTGTGTTTTTTCTCGGTGTGGTTGGGGAAGAACTGTTCTTTCTCTTGTTTTTGCGAGGACTTGGGAAGAGGTGATTATTGGTATGTATATCTATTGAGTAATGTCTATTTAGTGATGAATGTTGACCTGATGTTGTTGGGCGTATAGGTGTCTGAGTGTGGCTTGCTACTATGTTTAGTGGAGGGTAGTGGGGTTGGTGAGGTGCTAAGAGCTAAGTGTGAGGTGTCTACTGAAAAGGATTGTGTATGTTATTGAGTGAAAAGTTTAATGAATTTCTAATGCAGGATCAGTATTACTTTGAGAGTGATGTAGAGGGTGAGTTAATAATTGTCCTTCCTGAAGTTGATCATGTTCAGGATATTTCGGAGATTGTAAGACTGTTGATGGAAGTCGTGGGGGGGGAGGTTCTTATTGAGGAGGGCCCATATGGGCGTCAGTCTCGTCTAACTAAGAGGGGAAAGCAACTTCTATGGGCGTTGCGGATTGACATTGAATATTTACAAGGGATTTATGCAGGGGGGGGGCGGCTTAGTCCGTATCTGAATATTTTTCATAAAGTCAAGAGGCAGTTGCAGGAGGTATGTGGGGGCGAAAGACTTACCGACGATTCTCTTTCTTCGAGCGAGGAGGTTGATGTTGTCAGGCGAGCGATCATTTCGATCAGGCAAGAAACTGCTTCTGGTGAGTTTAAAACGCATTGGAGGAACTGTCAGCGAGCAGTTGCCAAGAATGCTAAGGGACTAGATGATTTTATTGATTTGCTTTTTCTTCGGCATTCTAGAATGTTGGTTTTAAGGCTGGATATAGGGTATTCGCTGGCTTATCTGCAAGGTCAAGGCTTTGTAATCAGCTTGGATAGGGTTAAGAGGGATTTTTCGGTGTTTCTGAGGTTCCTGCGTAGAGGCAGGCTCAAGGAATCTCTTTGTGGATATGTGTGGAAGTTAGAGTTTGGGCCGACAAAGCAATACCATTACCATTTGATGATATTTTTGGACGGGGCGAGGCATCAGGAAGATGTAAATTTGTGCGAAGAGATTGGGGAGGTTTGGTCAAAAAAAGTGACCAATGGGCAGGGGTGTTATTTTAACTGTAATCGGCAGAAGGAAAGGTATAGTCGGCGAGGCATTGGTATGGTGTCCTGGGATGATACTGAAATGATCGAGAGCTTAAAGTGGGCTGGGAAGTATCTCGTGAAAAAGGATTTGCTAATTAGGCCTAATTTAAATGATAAAGAGAGGATGTTTGGTAAGTCTAGTGTTTCAACTGAAGGAGGGAAAGTGGGACGACCTAGAAGGCGGACGCTCAAATAGTCGTTTTTGTAGTTTGAATGGTCGTTGCGCTTACTCCTAAAGGTGTGGGTTCTCTGTTGTTTAAGTTCTGCAGTCAATGCTCATTGGTTTTTCTTCTTAGTGTTGTTTGTATGGCTTTGTTGATTTCCCCGACGCCTTCTTTGCCTGCGCTCATCCATTTTAGAATTCTTTCGTGTAGCGATGTGGCGTTTAGGTTAAGCTTGAAACTTAAATCAGGTCTTGGTTCGTAAGATTCTTCTTTTCCATCGGAAGAGGGGGTGGGTATGTAGAGTTGTTTAATTAATATTTTTTCAACATGCGTTGCGGCGGCTTTCTTTGACGGCCACCCCTCATCTGGACTCTCTTGTAATATTAAGTTCGCTATAATGTTTTGAACTATTTTGCTGCCGGCGTGCGTTGCGCTTGCTGCTCGGTTGGCAATTTTTGTTCTTAGTGGATCTTCCATGTAGTCGGGGATTCCAACGATGTTTGTCTCTACATTTTCTGTGAGTGAGCCTACGCAGAAGGACATAAGCGAGGTCGTTGAAAATGCCTCGGCAATCAGTCCTTTTCTGTGGAAGTCTTCTGCTTTGGCTTTTGCAACAAAGTAAAGTGTAATGAGGTAAGGGTATAGATATCTTGTATCTCTGTCTCCGTCTTCAATAACTTTCCAGTACTTGTTTATTTTATCGTTTGTAATTTTTCCGCTGCGAATTCTCTGCTGGATTTTCTCTTTTAGTTCAAGGCCTTTTTGTTTTCCGTACATTTTCTTGAGGGCATAATCGAGCCAGCTTTCAATAAACTCTACTGCGCCTTCAAAGGAATCTTTTGTCCAAGAGTGAATGTGTTCAGAGAGGCCGTCAGGAATCTCTTCCAGGGTTATACTCACAAAGTACCTATTTGCTGGATAAGTTTTTATTGGAAAGGTTATGTGACGCGATTTGCTTTAAGCTTCTCGCTGTGTGGATGTTAAATATCTAGCCCAGTCATTCATTAGTGCTCTGCGTTTGGCTAAGAAATCAGTTCGAGAGTAGGCACCTTCAGTTTGATCCCGTTCATCGTGCGCTAAGGCCATCTCACAAACCTCTCTTGGGTAGTGGGTGCATTCACCTGCCCAGTCACGGAATGATGAGCGAAAGCCGTGTCGAGTAATAGATATATAACCCATCTCGTGTAGTAGGTTGCGGACTGCATTTGCATGCATTACTCCGCTTTTCCCTTGTCCTGGAAATAAATATGGACTGTCTCCAATTTGTGGGATGGCTTCAAGGCAGTCTATTACTTCGTCGGCAAGCGGAATCGTGAAGGCTATACGTGTTTTCATACGCTCGTCGGGAAGTGACCACGTACGAGCCTCAAGATCGAATTCAGCCCAGCGTGCGAACCTCACCATGTGTGCACGTGCGGCAGTCATGATCAGCAGTTGTGCGGCAAGAGATGGTGCTGTCGTATTCGCTTTCAGTTGGTGGATTAGTTTTGGTACGTCTTGCCATGGCATTGCGGGGAAGTGCTCACGCTTTCTTGCTTTTTTCTTTTCCGCCCGGCTGAGCAAGTTGTCCAAGTGACCACGCCATCGAGCAGGGTTTTCTCCTTCACGAAGACCTCGTGCTTTGGCTGCATCTAGAATCTGCTCAATTTGCCCGCGTACCTCGTCCGCAGTACGTGTCTTTGTCGCCCATATTGGCTGAAGAAGTTTGAGGACATGCCCTGTGTCTATCTGCTCGGCAGAAAGGTTGCCAATTTGCGGGAATGCGTACAGTTCTAGTTTGCGAATCCAGCCTCTGCGCCACTGGTCAGACCAGGCGCCACCGTGCGCTACCCAGTACTCAGTGGCCAGCGTCTTAAATTTGAGTTGTTTGGCTTCTTGGGCTCGCAGAGCCTCACGCTGGGCTAGGCGCTCTTGATCACGTGCTGCTAGTGGATCGACACCATCTATCAGGATGCGGCGCTTAGCACTCGCTTCGAGACGTGCGTTCTTGAGGCTAATCTCTGGGTATGAACCTAGGCCCATTTCCCGACGGCGGCCAGCAAGCTGGAAGCGTAGTAACCAAGACTTGCGTCCCGTGGGTTTGACGACCAGCCGAAGACCGTCTCCATCTTCGTAGGTGCCAGGTTCTGTGAGGTTCTCGACCTGTTTCGGATTCAGCTTGCCCATCGTGCCCCCTGCTGCGTTGCCATTCTCTCTTGTCCCCCCACTTGTCCCCCCACTTTATCGTCGGATGGGGTTGTGTCGCTTTGAACGCGGTTGGGTGAGAAAAAGGCTGTAACCCTTTATTCCCCAAGGCTACCAATATGGGTTTTGGATTGGATAGGTTTTTTTTGGGCATAAAAAAAGCCGGCTTGTGGCCGGCTTTTAGGAGGTGGTCAGGGCTTATTTTTGGTAAGCCGCGACTGCCTTGTTGATCAGGCCGCGGGCTTCTTCTGCGCCGCCCCAGCCTTCTACCTTGACCCACTTGCCCTTCTCCAGATCCTTGTAGTTCTCGAAGAAGTGCTTGATCTGCTCGATCAACAGCGCGGGCAGGTCGGTGTATTCCTGAACGTCCTTGTACAGAACGCTCAGCTTGTCGTGCGGAACGGCAACCAGCTTGGCGTCGCCACCGGCTTCGTCGCTCATGTGCAGTACGCCGACCGGACGGGCGCGGATCACCGAACCCGGAGCAACCGGGTAAGGGGTCACGACCAGCACATCGAGGGGGTCGCCGTCGTCAGCCAGGGTGTGCGGGATGAAACCGTAGTTGGCCGGGTAGAACATCGGGGTGGCCATGAAACGATCGACCATCAGGCAATCGGTGTCGTGGTCGATTTCGTATTTGATCGGCGCGTGGTTGGCCGGGATTTCGATGGCAACGTAGATGTCGTTCGGCAGGTCTTTACCAGCCGGGATCTTGCTGTAGCTCATGGGGGAAACTCCCAGGAAGGGCCAAAAAAGTGGGGCGCATTATAGGCGTATTCGCAGAGCGTTACTACGGCGGTCTACTCAGCCATTGGTCGCGTTTTCGACCGCCTTGTAGTCGGGGTGTTCCGCTTGCAAGCACTGCAAACGCTCCAGGCTGTCCTGGCGGTAGAACAGCGCCAGTTGCCGGTAGACCTCGGGAAAAGCCTGTGCCAGCAGATCCGGGGCGCTGAAGAAGTATTCGCTGGTCACGGCGAAGAATTCCGCCGGGTCTTCGGCAGCGTAGGGGTCGATGGCGGTTTCGGCCTCGGGGTTGGCATCCAGTTCGGCGTTGAGTGCGTCATAGGCGCTCTGCATGGCGCTCGCCCAGTCCTGCACGCGCATCTCGCGGTGCAGCGGCGGCAGGCCATTGGCGCCGCCTTCGAGCATGTCCAGCTTGTGCGCCAGTTCGTGGATCACCAGGTTGTAGCCTTCCCAGCTGCCGCTGGCCTGGACCCCGGGCCAGGCGAGGATCACCGGACCTTGCTGCCAGGCCTCGCCGCTGCGCGCGTCGTCCCACTCGTGTTCGATGCCGCTGGCATCGCGGTGGCGCTGCGGGCTCACGAAGTCATCCGGGTAGAGGACGATCTCGTGGAAGCCCTGGTACCAGTCCAGATCGCCCAGGTGCAGCAGTGGCAACTGCGCCTGGGCTGCCAGCAGCAGATGCTCGACCGGGCCGAGTTCCAGGCCGGGCAGGGCGGTCAGGTGCTTGTCATGCAGAAACAGCACGGCGCGCTCGCGCAGCTGTTGCTCTTCGCGTTCGTCGAGGCCATCGAGAATCGGCAGACGCCTGCGCACTTCGGCCCAGTGGGCGGGATCGACAGGGTTGTTTTCGAGGGTGCGACGACGGCGCCAGGCCTTGAAGGACCACATGCATGCAGGCTCGTTGGGAAGACCCGGCCACCATAAGGGCGCCAGGCTTTCGCTACAAGTCGGCACAAAGGCTGCAACGCCACTTGCAGCTTCGCTGATGCAGGAGGGCTGAGCATGGCGCTGCAACTGCTGGAACACCCTGGAATCACGCTGGCGTCCGGTACCGGGCTGGACTTGCCGCACCAGGCCGCGCGCGCTCGGGCGATGTGGCTGGCCGGTCGCCAGCAGCGTCCGCCGTTGTTGCTGGTCGTGCTGCTTTGGGCGCGCCATTGCCCCGATGTGGTGCACAGCCTGGAGCGTCATCTGGACGCTCTGTTCGCCGATTTTCGTTGCACACCTGAGGGCTGGAGTGAAACCCAGGCGGCGCGGCAGGTGCTGGCAGCGCTGAATCTCCAGCTGTTTCGCCGGCAGCAGGCCGGGCAGGGCGTCGCCGAGTTGCACGCCGGTGTACTGCTGATGCAGGGCGATGAGTTGCAGTTTCTGCAGGCGGGCAGCGTCGGCCTGGCGCGCGCACAGAAAGGCGTCCTGCAGCTCCTGGCGGGGCGTGAGGGGCAGGCTCTCGGCGCTCAGGCCGAGCTGGCGCTGGTTCAGCACAGCCTGGTGCCAAGCCGCGGTGAGCGCCTGCTGCTGGCGCCGCAACCGCTGCTCGATGTGAGTGATCTGCAAGGGCTGTGTATCCAGGCGGAGAGCGCCTTGGGCGAGCTGCTACGGCCGCTGTTGCAAGCCCCCGGCGCTGCAGTTCTGCTGTGCGTGGGTGAAACCCAGTGCCTGACGCCGGCGCTGTCTGCTCCGGCGCGCCCGGCACTGACGCAGATCGCCTGTGGTCAGCAACTCGATGGCTGGACGCTGTTGCGCGAATGTCTTTATGGGCCGCCTGAACGGGTGTATGTCGGGCGTGATGAGTCTGGACGCGAAGCCGTGCTCTGGTTCGCCGAGGAGGACGCAGGCGAAGCCTTCTGGCAGCGCGAGTGGGCGTTGCGGCGCAGTCCGCAGCAGGCGTTGCCGCAGGTGCTGTCGCCGCATCAGACGCGCAGTCACGCGTACCTGGTACTGGCCAAACCGCCCCGAGGCATGCGCAATCTGTTCGATTGGGTGGCCGCCCATGGCAAGCCCGACGCACAGACATTGCTGAGTTTGGTGACGCAATTGATCGCCGCCGTGCGTTCGCTGCAGCGTCGTGGCATGCAGGGGCTTTGGTTGAACCCCAGGCAGATTCTGCTCGGTGATGACGGACGCGTGCTGTTTCTGCCCGGGGCGGCCGTCATCCTGCCCGGTGTTGCGCGTCAGCCAGTGCCTGAACAGGCTGTGCCACTGGCACCGGAACTGCGCAGCGGCCGTGCGCTGGATGGTCGCGCCGATCAGTTCGCCCTGGCGGCGCTGGTCTATTGGCTGATGTCTGGGCAATGGCCGGAGGCGGCGCGCGGTGACGTCCGCCCCGGACACTGTTACGTGCCGCTGGCGACCTTTACCGTGCAGGTGCCGCAAGGCTGGGATGGTGTGCTCGCCCGTGCCCTGGCGCCGCAGCCACAGGCACGTTTCGAGGCCTTGTCGGAGTTTCAGCTGGCATTGCAGCAGCCCTTGCAGGCGCGTCGCACTCAGGCGCTGCGGCGGGCGCCCTTGCAGATGGCACGCCTGGCTGCGTTGGGGCTGGTCACGCTGCCCTTGCTGTTGGGGCTGCTGCTCAGTCTCGGCGGCTGACGGGCAGCCGCTGCATCGGCGACTCGATCAATCGGAGTTGATGGGCAGTACGTAGTTCTTGAACTGCTCGTCCTCGACGAAGCCGATGGACTCGTAGACCTTCTGCGCCACCTCGTTGTCGCGGCTGGTGGCCACGCGCATGCGCACGGCATTGGTTTCCTTGGCCATCTGCTTGGCGGTATGCAGCAGGCGGTCGGCAACCAGTTGGCGGCGAGCATCCTCGGCGACGTAGATATCGTTGAGAATCCACACGCGCTTGAGCGACAGCGAGGAATAGCTGGGGTAGAGCTGGCAGAAACCGAGCAGCTTGTCTTCATCGTCGGCCAGGGCCAGGTAGATCACCGACTCCTTGCGGCGCAGGCGCTTCTCGAGAAATTTGCGCGACGACTCGGGGTAGGGCAGCTCGTTGTAGAACTCGCGGTATTTGACGAACAGCGGGGTCAGCAGGTCCAGGTGCTCCAGGGTGGCTTGGACGATGCGCATGGCGGGCCTCGGCTTCTGTGATTGAACTGGATGGACGATGCAGCTGTTGTGCCAGCAGACCAGCCGATGCTGCCTCAAAGCCAGTTGAAAGCGCAATCCAAGCAAACGTTTGATTTTCTCGCCGCGGCAACTTGGTATCCAGGCCTCTGTCTGAACAGGGCGCAGCAGCCGCCCATCGGGTGCTGTGCTAACCTGCCGCCATCGCTCCACGCCCCTTAACAGGCCTGTTGAAAACGTAGGTAGTTTTCAACGGTCTGTTCGTGGGCTTGTTCAGAGGTCATCAATGCACATCCATATTCTCGGCATCTGCGGCACCTTCATGGGTTCGCTCGCGGTGCTGGCCAAGGAACTCGGCCACCGCGTCACCGGCTCCGATGCCAACGTTTACCCGCCCATGAGCACTCAGCTGGAAGCCCAGGGCATCGAGTTGATGCAGGGCTATGATCCGGCCCATTTGCAGCCGGCGCCTGACCTGGTGGTCGTCGGCAACGCCATGAGCCGTGGCAACCCTGCGGTGGAATATGTGCTGAACAAGGGCCTGCCCTATGTTTCCGGCCCTCAGTGGCTGGCCGATCACGTGCTGCAGGGGCGCTGGGTACTGGCGGTCGCAGGTACCCATGGCAAGACCAGCAGCTCGAGCATGCTCGCCTGGGTGCTGGAGCATGCCGGTATGAGCCCGGGCTTCCTGATCGGCGGCGTGCCGCAGAACTTCGGGATTTCCGCGCGGCTGGGCGGCACGCCGTTCTTCGTGGTCGAGGCCGATGAGTACGACAGCGCCTTCTTCGACAAGCGCAGCAAGTTCGTCCATTACCGCCCGCGTACGGCGATTCTGAATAATCTGGAATTCGATCACGCCGACATCTTCCCGGATCTGGCGGCCATCGAACGGCAGTTCCACCATCTGGTGCGCATCATCCCCGGCGAGGGCCTGGTCATCCACCCGGCCAGCGAAACCGCGCTGGCGCGGGTGATCGAAATGGGCTGCTGGACGCCTGTGCAGACCACCGGTGAAGGCGGTCAATGGCAGGCGCGCCTGCTCAGCGCGGATGGCTCGCGTTTCGAGGTGAGCTTCGACGGCAAGGTCGAGGGCACCGTGGAATGGAACCTGACCGGCCAGCACAACGTCGCCAATGCCTTGGCCGTGCTCGCGGCGGCGCGCCATGTCGGTGTGGTGCCGGCGCTGGGCATCGAAGCGCTGGGCCAGTTCATCAATGCCAAGCGGCGCATGGAGAAGGTCGCGGAGGTCGGTGGCGTGACCATTTTCGATGATTTCGCCCACCACCCCACTGCCATCGCCACTACCCTGGATGGCCTGCGCAAGCGCGTCGGCGACGCAACTCAAGTGATCGCGGTGATCGAGCCGCGCTCCAACTCGATGAAGCTCGGCGCTCATCGCGATGGCCTGGCCGAGTCGGCCGAACAGGCCGATGCGGTGTTCTGGTACGCGCCGCCGAATCTCGGCTGGGACCTGGCAGCCACCGTGGCGCAGGCGCGCAACCCGACCCGCGTGTGCGACTCGCTGGAGTCGATCATCGACGGCGTGAAGGCCCTGGTGCGTCCCGGTACCCAGGTGGTGATCATGAGCAACGGCGGCTTCGGCGGCCTGCATGGCAAGCTGGCCAAGGCCCTTTCATAAAGAGCCGAAATTCGCGCTCAAAGCGTCGCGAGCGCAGATTAGGCAAGGCGAAGGCCTGCGAGGAAGCGGAGTTTACTGTAGTAAATGAGTATTCCGAGCAGGCTTTCAACGCAGCATAAGCAAGCGCAGCAGCTTTGAGAGTGAATTTATGAGCGGTCCTGAACGCATTACTCTGGCCATGACCGGCGCCTCCGGCGCGCAATACGGCCTGCGCCTGCTCGATTGCCTGGTGCAGGAAGATCGCGAGGTGCACTTCCTGATTTCCAAGGCCGCGCAACTGGTGATGGCCACCGAAACCGACGTGGCGCTGCCGGCCAAGCCGCAGTCCATGGCCCAGTTCCTCACCGAGTACACCGGTGCGGCGCCGGGACAGATCCGCGTCTACGGCAAGGAAGACTGGATGGCGCCAGCGGCCTCCGGCTCCGGCGCGCCGACCGCCATGGTGGTGGTACCGTGCAGCACCGGCACCTTGTCGGCCATCGCCACGGGTGCCTGCAACAACCTGATCGAACGCGCGGCTGATGTGGCATTGAAGGAACGCCGCCAGCTGATTCTGGTGCCGCGCGAGGCGCCGTATTCGAGCATCCATCTGGAAAACATGCTCAAGCTGTCCAATCTGGGCGTGACCATCCTGCCGGCGTCGCCCGGCTTCTATCACCAGCCGCAGACGCTGGATGACCTAGTGGACTTCGTCGTCGCGCGTATCCTCAACTGCCTGAATATTCCGCAAGACATGCTGCCTCGTTGGGGCGAGCATCATTTGATATCGGACGAATAGGGAGAGCGATGTCCATGGCCAATCGTTACCTGCTGGGCTGCCTGTTGGCTCTGTCGATGATGCCTGCCGCGCAGGCGTCGATGCGCTGCGGCAATACGCTGATCAATGAGGGCGAACTCACGGTAGATGTTCTGCGTAAATGCGGCGAGCCCGATCAGCGCGAGATGATTCCGCCCAGCAGCCCGCAGGGCGGCGGCGTTACGGTGGAGCAGTGGGTGTACGGGCCACGCAATGGCGTTTACCGCTATCTGCGCTTTCTCGACGGCAAGCTGGTCGAGATCAGGGTCGCACGCGGATGAGGCGCAGGCTGGTGTTCGGCCTGGCGCTGCTGAGCCTGACCGGCTGCGCCACGGTGCGCACACTGGACGCAGCCAAGCCTGGTGCGCCGGTGGTCTACGCCGGTACGCGGCTGGATTGGTACACGATCAATGGCGGTTGCTGCCCGCTGGACCGTTTTGGTGCCGAGGCGCCGCGTTATCCGGGGCTGGATCTGCCGGCCAGTGCGTTGCTCGATACTCTGTTGTTGCCGTTTTCGCTGGCCACCGCGCTGGGTGTGAGCCTCGGGGTTAGCGGCGGGCTGTAGGCCAACGAGATACGCCACTTTCTGATAATCCGGGGAGGTGCCATGACGCCGTAGGGTGCGCTGTGCGCACCGGATTTTTGCGGCGGCGTATAGCCCGGAGTCAATCCGCTAGCGCCTTGGTGCGCGCGGCGCACCCTACGCTTACGTTGACCCGTTCAGCAGGGCTCGGTTTCCACTTCCTGGCACACGTCGATCCACTCGGCATCGACCAGTTCGGCCATGCGCTGCGGGGCGATGCGCACCGCGCTGTGAGTGGCGCCGGCAGCCGGCAGCACTTCGTCGAAGGCCAGCAGTGAGCGGTCGCAGTAGACGCTCAGGGGGGTGGCCAGGCCGAACGGGCAGACGCCGCCCACCGGGTGGCTGGTCAGCTCCACCACCGTCTGCGCATCGAGCATGCGCGCCTTGGCGCCGAAGCATTCCTTCATCTTGCGATTGTCGATGCGCGCGTCACCACGGGCGACGATCAGCACGTCGCGTTCGGCGATGCGAAAGGCCAGGGTCTTGGCGATCTTGCCCGCTGCCACGCCATGCGCTTCAGCCGCCAGCGCTACGGTGGCGGTGCTGGACGGCAATTCGATGATCGCGATATCGGGCGCCTTGGCGGCGAAGAAGGCGCGTACAGAGGCCAGGCTCATGAAACGGTCCCCCCAGGGCTGTCGAGGTGGGCACGGCACCACGGCCAGTCTCACGCTGGCCAGGCACAACCCCCTCCCTGGGGATGCTGGTGTGGTCGTGACCACGGCGAAAAAACAAGCGGCCATGCTCGCGCTGCATGACCGACGCGTCAAGGCCTGATGGCGTCAGTTTGCCAGCAGATGTGCTGTTTTTACCGCCTCAACGAGCCCGTAGCGGCCTTTTTCGTCTCGCGTTACCCGGCCCATGGCCACGTCGGGGTCGTGGGTGAATACCAGCCGGCCATCGCGGGCGACCAGGTCGCCCAGCAGTGCCTCCTTCTCCTCGATGAGGCCTTCGGGGAAACGGTCGTAACCCATGGTGATCGGCAGATGGACCCAAGGCGCGCCGGGGATCAGGTCGCCGGGAAATACCACCGGCCCGCTCGGCATGGCCACTTCCGGCAGCAGTTGGCCCGGCGTGTGACCATCGCTCCAGTGCAGGCGCCAGTCGGGGCCAAGCAGTTCGCAGCGGTCGGTTTCATCGATCAGTAGCAGGCGACCGCTATTTTCCAGCAGGTCGAGTAGCTCCGGGATATAGGAGGCTTTATCCCGGGCGTGTGGATTGCAGGCGCGCTGCCATTGGCGTCGGCCGGTAACGAAGTGGGCGTTGGGAAACAGCAGGCGCGCGGGTTGGTCCGCTTGCCAGGCGGCAAGCAGGCCGCCGGCATGATCGAAGTGCAGGTGGGTGAGCACGACGATATCGATATCGGCATCGCTCAGGCCGACGGCTGCAAGGCTGTCGAGCAGCACGTGACGATCTTCCTGCACGCCGAAGCGTTGCTTCAGTTCGGGGCTGAAGAAGGCACCGATGCCGGTTTCCACCAGGATGTTGCGCTCGTCTTCCTGTACCAGCAGGGCGCGGCAGCCGAGGTCGATGCGGTTCAGTTCGTCAGCCGGCATCCAGCGTTGCCAGAGGGCCTTGGGCGCGTTGCCGAACATGGCGCCGCCATCGAGTTTCTGGCTGTTGCCGGTCAGGGTGGTCAGGGTTCGCATGGGGGCTCTCTTGTTCTTGTCTGGGATTGCAGGGTGGATCGATGCAGCGTGATCCACCCTACCCGAAGCGGCGATTGTTTCAGCGTTCGATGGCCAGGGCCACACCCTGGCCACCGCCGATGCACAGCGTGGCCAGGCCGCGGCGGGCGTCGCGGCGCTGCATTTCATGGATCAGGCTGACCAGAATGCGGCAACCGGAGGCGCCGATGGGGTGGCCGAGGGCGATGGCACCGCCGTTGACGTTGACCTTGGCGCTGTCCCAATGCAGTTCGCGGCCGACGGCGATGGCCTGGGCGGCGAAGGCCTCGTTGGCCTCGATCAGGTCGAGATGTTCCAGGCTCCAGCCGGCGCGCTCCAGCGCCTTGCAGCTGGCGAACACCGGGCCGATGCCCATCACCGCCGGGTCGACCCCGGCGCTGGCATGGGCGGCGATACGCGCCAGGACCGGCAGTTGCAGTTCGTCGGCCTTCTCGGCGCTCATCAGCAGCACTGCGGCGGCGCCGTCGTTGAGGGTCGAGGCGTTGCCGGCGGTCACGGTGCCGTCATTCTTGAAGGCCGGGCGCAGCTTGCCCAGGCTGTCCAGGCTGGTGCCGGCGCGTGGTTGTTCATCCTGGGCAAAGCGCAGTGGTGCGGCGCCGCGCTGGGGAATGTCCACGGCGACGATCTCGTCGGCGAAACGCCCGGACTCGATGGCGGCCTGAGCACGCTGTTGCGAACGCAGGGCGAAGGCGTCCTGCTCGGCGCGCGTGACGCCGTACTGCTCGGCCAGGTTCTCGGCGGTGATGCCCATGTGGTAGTTATTGAAGGCGTCCCACAGGCCGTCCTGGATCATGCTGTCGACCAGCCCGGCATGACCCATGCGCAGGCCGCTGCGGGCGCCGGGCATGACGTAGGGCGCCAGGCTCATGTTCTCCTGACCGCCGGCGATGATGACCTCGGCATCGCCGCCACGAATGGCCTGGGCGCCGAGGATCACCGCCTTGAGGCCGGAGCCGCAGACCTTGTTCAGGGTCATGGCCGGCACCGTATGTGGCAGCCCGGCGAGCAGCACGCTCTGCCGGGCCGGGTTCTGCCCTGAGCCTGCGGTAAGCACCTGGCCGAGAATCACCTCGTCGATCTGCTCACCTGCAATGCCGGTGCGGGCGAGCAGCTCACGGATCACCGCAGCGCCCAGTTGTGGCGCGGGCGTGCGGCTCAACGCACCCTGAAAGCTGCCGATGGCGGTACGGCAGGCAGCGACTATTACGACTTCACGCATAAAGGTTCCTCGCCGGATGGACATTGAGCCCACCGGTGCTGATATTCGGTGCGCACGGCTCGGTGGCCCCGCGACACCCTACGCAATAAAAAAGCGCGGCGCCGAAGCTGCCGCGCAACACGCTCAACAGGTTTAGAACTGCTCGGCAGCCAGGCCATACAACGACTGGCTACCACCACGAATGCTCGCCTCCAGGCTCAGGGTGCGCGGCAGCAGGCGGGCGAAGAAGAACTCCGCCGTGGCCAGTTTGGCGCCGTAGAAGGCTTCGTCTTCGCCCTGCTTGCTCTGCGCCACGGCGGCCATGCGCGACCACATGTAGGCGTAGGCGACGTAGCCGAACAGGTGCAGGTATTCCACCGAGGCGGCGCCCACCGAGTTGGGATCGCTCTTGGCCTGATCCAGCAGCCAGCCGCTGACCGCCTCCAGGCGCTCCAGCGCCTCGACCAGGCGATCACCGAAGGGCGACTCGTGGGCATGAGCGAAGTCGCGCACCTCGGCGGCGAACAGGCGCAGCGCGGCGCCGCCATTGGCTACCACCTTGCGCCCGAGCAGGTCGAGCGCCTGGATGCCATTGGTGCCTTCGTAGATCTGAGCGATGCGCACGTCGCGCACCAGCTGCTCCTGGCCCCACTCGCGGATATAGCCGTGGCCGCCGAATACCTGCTGGCCGTGCACACAGCTTTCCAGCCCGGTATCGGTGAAAAAGGCCTTGGATACCGGGGTTAGCAGGGCGACCAGAGCCTCGGCGTTCTGCCGTTCGCTGGCGTCCTCGGCGTACTTGGCCAGGTCCAGCTGCTGACCGACGTAGCAGGCAAAGGCGCGGCCGCCCTCGTTCAGCGCCTTCATGGTCAGCAGCATGCGACGCACGTCGGCATGCACGATGATCGGGTCGGCGACCTTGTCGTGATTGACCGGGCCGCTGGCGGCGCGGCTCTGGATTCGTTCGCGCGCATAACCCACGGCCGACTGATAGGAAGCCTCGGCGCAGCCGATGCCCTGGATGCCGATGGACAGACGCTCGTAGTTCATCATGGTGAACATCGCCGCCAGGCCCTTGTTCACTTCGCCGATCAGGTAGCCGGTGGCGCCGTCGAAGTTCATCACGCAGGTGGCCGAGGCCTTGATGCCCATTTTGTGCTCGATGGAGCCGCAGCTCACCGCGTTGCGTGCGCCGAGGCTGCCGTCGGCATTGACCATCACCTTGGGCACCAGAAACAGCGAGATGCCCTTGGGCCCGGCCGGCGCGTCCGGCAGCTTGGCCAGCACCAGATGGATGATGTTCTCGGTCAGGTCCTGCTCGCCGCCGGTGATAAAGATTTTGCTGCCGGTGACCTTGTAGCTGCCGTCGGCCTGCGGCTCTGCCTTGGTCCTGATGATGCCCAGGTCGGTGCCGGCGTGGGCCTCGGTCAGGCACATGGAACCGGCCCAGCGCCCCTCGTACATCGGCGGCAGGTAGGTGGTCTTCAGCTCCTCGCTGGCGTGGGCGTCGATGGCCAGGCAGGCGCCGGAACTTAGCGCCGAGTAAAGCGCGAAACTGGAGCCAGCGGCGTAGAGCATCTCCTCGAAGGCCACGGCGAGCATCTTGGGCATGCCCATGCCGCCGTAACTCGGGTTGCCGGAGAGGCCGACCCAGCCGCCTTCGATGTAGGTGGCGTAGGCCTCGCGAAAACCCGCCGGGGTGCGCACGTTGCCGCCTTCCCACTGCGCGCCTTCCTCGTCGCCGCTGCGATTGAGCGGGGCGATCAGGTTGCCGGTGACCTTGGCTGCCTCTTCGAGAATGGCATCGGCGGTGTCGGCATCGACGGTTTCCGCCAGAGCCGGCAGGCGTGCCCACAGGCTGGGCGCCTGGAACACGTCATGGAGGACGAAGCGCATATCGCGCAGCGGGGCGTTGAACTCGGGCATGGTGCAACCTCGACAGCAATGGCGCCGCGACGAGCGCGGCGCGTGTGGAACGAAATCCGTCAGTCGGCTTCCGCCGGACTTTGCGGCTTATCCTTGACGCTGGTGAATTTAAGCAGATGGGTACGTTCGACCAGAATGTACAGCGCCGCGCCTGCGGCCAGGCCCCAGCCCGCGCCGTAGACGGCGAGCACCACACCCATGGTGCCGGCGATGCCGCGCTCGGTGTTGTTGTTCAGTTGCTCGAAGCCGACCATCAGGCAGATGTAGCCGGTGAGGATCAGCGTCAGCGACAGGGCGATCGGCAGCACCGGCTGGAAGAAACTGACCAGCGGCAGCATGAACAGCGCGGCGAAGCCGGTGATCCAGAAGGTGCCGGCGCCGCTGTATATCGAATCCATCGCCTTGCGCCCGTACTTGTAGCGCTCGGCCATGGTCGCCGCCACGGCCGTCCACAGCGGGCCAGCCAGGCCCGGGTAGGGCGCGAAGAAGGCGTGCAGCGCGTTGCGCAAGGCGGTCACCAGGTGTACGCGGTCGACGTTGTTTTCGATCACCTCGTCGGTGCGCAGTTCATCGGCGCGCTGCATCAGCGACTGGCCGACGATGATGTCGCCGAAGGCGATCACGTAGGCGATCACCGCGGTGGGCACGGCCAGCAGGAATACGTCGAGGCCGGGGAAGCCGACATTGAACGGCAGGTAGTTCCACATCTCGCCGAAGGCCGGCGCGGTGATGCCCCATTTGACGTCCGGCATCTTGTACTCGCCCACGCCGATGCCGATGAAGATGGCGATCAGCATGCCCGGCACCATGCCGTAGTTGACGATCTTGCGCGCCATTGGCACGCGCTCGGTCAGGCCCTTGAACGACACCGAGAACATTAGGTACAGGCAGATCAGGCTGCCCAGCACCAGGGAGATCGGCGTGTTGGCCAGGCGGCCGCCGGCGCTGATCTCGCCCATCAGCGCGGCGATGCCGGCACCGATGATGATGCCACCCTTCATCGAGTTGGGGATCAGCCGCACCAGGGCACTGCCCAGGCGGGTGACGCCGAGCACGAGGAAGATCACGAACACCAGGAACTGCAGGGCGAACAGGGCCTGGATGGCCTGCGGGCCGGGTTCGAAATTGCCGAGAAACAGCAGCACCACCGGGATGCCGGGGGTGATCCAGCCGGGTACGAAAGGCACGCCGAGCAGTGCCGGCAGCATGAAGCCGATGCCGCACACCACCACGTAGGCCAGGGCCACGTCGTAGGGCAGGCCGAGGTACTTCTCCAGCAGCGGGATCATCGCCAGGCTGACCACGAACATGATCAGCGCCTGCAGCATCTCGGCGGTTTCCCAGCGGTAGTGCACGAATGGCAGGCGTACCTTGAACGGGCCGAGGGGCCAGTGCGGTTGTTCGTCGCCGTCACGGCGCTTGAAAATTTGCATGAGGGTTCTCCGTCGGCCGCCTGGGCCGGTTCTTGTTGTTGTGCAAACGGTGCGGTTTTGCCGTAGCCCGGATGCAATCCGGGGAATCCGGATCGCCGTCCCCGGATTGCATCCGGGCTACGTGATCAGAGGGCCTTGGCCATATCGCGCAGGACGAACTTCTGGATCTTGCCGGTGCTGGTCTTGGGCAACTGGGTGAAGACCACGGTCTTGGGCACCTTGAAGCCGGCCAGGTGCTCGCGGCAGAAGGTCATGATTTCGCTGTCGCTGGCCTGCTGGCCGGTCTTCAGGGTGATGAAGGCGCAGGGTGTCTCGCCCCATTTCTCGTCCGGGCGGGCTACCACAGCCGCCTCCAGCACCGCCGGGTGGCGATAGAGCACGCCCTCTACCTCGATGGTGGAGATGTTCTCGCCGCCGGAGATGATGATGTCCTTGAGGCGGTCGCGGATTTCCACGTAGCCGTCGGCGTGGCACACGCCCAGGTCGCCGGTGTGGAACCAGCCACCCTCGAAGGCCTCGGCGGTGGCGCTGGGGTTCTTCAGGTAGCCCTTCATCACGGTGTTGCCGCGCATGAAGATCTCGCCAATGGTCTGGCCGTCACGTGGCACCGGTTCCAGGGTTTTCGGGTCGGCGACCATTACCCCTTCCAGGGTCGGGTAGCGCACGCCCTGGCGCGCCTTGATGGTGGCGCGTTCCTCAAGCGGCAGCGCGTCCCATTCGGCGTGCCAGGCGCACAGGGTCACCGGGCCGTAGACCTCGGTGAGGCCGTAGACGTGGGTCACGGCGATGCCCATTTCTTCCACCGCGCCGATTACCTTGGCCGGTGGCGCGGCGCCGGCGACCATGGCCTTGACCGGATGATCGATGGCCGCCTTGGCCTCGGCCGGCATGTTCACCAGCGCGTTGAGCACGATGGGCGCGCCGCACAGGTGGGTGACCTGCTCGTCGCGGATCAGGGTGAGGATCTTCGCCGGGTCGACGCGGCGCAGGAACACGTGCACACCGGCCAGGGCGGTGATGGTCCAGGGGTAGCACCAGCCGTTGCAGTGGAACATCGGCAACGTCCACAGGTAGACCGGGTGGTTGCCCATGGCCCAGGTCATCTGGTTGCCCATGGCGTTGAGGAAGGCGCCACGGTGGTGATAGACCACGCCCTTGGGGTTGCCGGTGGTGCCGGAGGTGTAGTTGAGGCTGATTGCCTGCCACTCGTCCGTCGGCCACTGCCAGGCGAATTCCGGGTCGCCCTCGGCGAGGAAGGCCTCGTAGTCCAGCTCGCTGACCGCCTGGCCTTCGCCGTACTCGGGGTCGTCGACATCGATCACCAGCGGCGGGTGATCGAGCATGCCGATGGCGGCGTGGATCACATCGAAGAACTCGCGGTCGGCGATCACCACCTTGGCTTCGCCATGCTGCAGCATGAAGGCGATGGCTTCGGCATCCAGGCGCACGTTGAGGGTGTTGAGCACCGCGCCGATCATCGGCACGCCGAAATGCGCTTCGAGCATGGCCGGGATGTTCGGCAGCATCACCGCCACCGTGTCGCCCTGGCCGATGCCTCGGCCGGCCAGCGCCGAGGCCAGGCGCCGGCAACGCGCATAGGTCTCGGCCCAGTTACGACGAATCGAGCCATGCACCACGGCCGGGTAGTGCGGGTATACCGCCGCGGTACGTTCGATAAAGCTCAGGGGACTGAGGGCGACGTGGTTGACGGCGGCGCGGCCGAGGCCCTGCTCGTAGATCGACATGGCGGATACACCTTTGGCTGATTGTTAGCTCTGGTTATTCCGGTAATGATGCAGGCATTACCGAAGCTTGCTGGCGGTAATTTATAGGTCATTTCTATTTTTTATGGAAGTTGTACCAAGGTTTTATAGAATAATTACTATATGACTCTTTCAAGCGATCAGGCGGCCGTGCCGCTGCAGGCCTGGCTGCGCATCCAGCGCGAAGCACCCTCCCTCGACGAGCGGGCGGCCGCTTTGCGTCGCGCCGTGCTTGGCTGCCCACAGGTACGCCAGGCCTGGTACCTGAGCTGGCAGCCGGCCAGCCGCACCTATGCCCAGGACGATGGTGGGCCACGCTTGCCGCCGGGGCAGGGTGATCCGCTGGCCGCCAGCGATCAGGCTTTGTTCGAGGCGTTGACGACGCAGCCCTGCCTGAGCCTGGAGACTGTGCGTCAGCTGCCCTGCTGGCTGGCCGGGCGACTGCGCCGCGCCGCGATTCATCACGGTCAGGCGCTGGCGCTGAGCCTGGAGGAGGGGGGCGCCGGTCTGTTGCTGCTGCAGGTGGACGAAAACGCCGGCTTGGAATGGTTGCCCTGGCTGCGCGAGTTACTGGCGCAACTGGTCGGTCTGGCTGGTGGTATGGCGCGCAGCGCGCCGCTACTATCGGCCGATCCGCAGCCGGCGTTGCTGCTTGATGAACAGGCGCACCCGCTGGAGTTCAACCAGGCGTTGCAGACGCTACTCGGCGAGCGTTCGTTGGCGCAGGTCGGGGCGCTGTTGCCGGTCAATCATCTGCCGCTGGTGCGCGCCTGCCTGCAGCAGTCGCGGGCCATCGAGGCGGTGGAGGCACAGGACGGCGAGCGCATCCTGATCTGGAACTTTATCCCCGACGTGGCAGAGCAGCGAGTGCTGGCGCGCTGCCGCGAAGCGACCCAGGAAATCCGCGAGCAGCGTGAAGCCGCAAGGGCGCGACGGCTGTACCGCCTGATCACCGAGAACACCACCGATCTGATTTCCCGCCACACGCCGGACGGCGTGTTTCTCGATGCCACGCCTGCAAGCTGGACGCTGCTCGGCTACTGGCCGGAAGAACTGCGCGGCATGGCGGTCGACGGCCTGCTGCATCCGCAGGACCAGCTGCAGCAAGCCAAGCAGGCGCGCGAGGCGCTGGAGCAGGATGGTTATCACACCATGACCTACCGCATCCGCCACCGCGACGGGCACTACCTGTGGTTCGAGACCGCCAGCCGCGCCATCCGCGAGACCTACACCGGCGCGGTGGTGGAGGTGGTCAGCGTGTCGCGCGACATCACCGCGCGCATCCAGGCCGAGGAGAACAAACGCCGCCTGGAAGACGAGCTGGCGCACACCACGCGGCTGATCACCCTGGGTGAACTGGCCTCGGGCATCGCCCACGAGATCAACCAGCCGCTGGCGGCGGTGGTCAATTACGCCAGCGCCAGCCAGCGCTACCTGCAGGGCATCGGCGGTGATCCGGCCGGTGTCGACAAGGTGGCTCAGGGCCTGGGGCGTATCACCGAGCACGCCAACCACGCCTCGGCGGTGATCAAGCGTCTGCGCGCCTTCCTGCGCAAGGGTCAGCGGCGCATGCAGGCGCTGAACCTGGCCGAGGTGGCGCGCGAAGCGGTGCGTTTGTGCAACTGGGAGGCGAGCACGGCGCAGGTGGCGGTCAGCGACGCCTTGCCGGACAATCTGCCGCCGGTATTTGCCGACCGCGTGCTGCTCGAACAGGTGCTGCTGAATCTGCTGCGCAATGCCATCGAGGCGAATCGCGACCAGCATCCGGACAGCGCATCGCAGATACGCCTGGAGGCGGACGAGGGCAACGGCAACCTGAGGATCCGGGTGATCGACCAGGGGCCGGGTGTCAGCGACGAGCAGATGGGCAAGCTGTTCACGCCGTTCTACACCAGCAAGGCCGATGGCCTGGGGCTTGGTCTGTCCATGAGCCGCAGCATCGTCGAAGGCTTCGGCGGGGCGCTGGAGGCCTTTCCGGCCGAGGGCGGAGGGCTGTGTCTGGAATGCCGCTTGCCGCTGGGCAGGGACGATGAGTCGTTGTCGAACAGTCGCGGCTAAAGCCCCTCCCACGGGGCATGCAAACTGTGGGAGGGGCTTTCGGCTCGGGCATCCTGCTTCGCTCTACCTCCTGCATCCATGCAGTCGTAGCCGCGACCGATGAAACGCATAACAACAAGAGGAGCAGCACGTAGATGCAACAACTGGTTTATGTGGTCGATGACGACCAGGGCATGCTCGACTCGACGCTCTGGCTGCTGGAGTCGGTGGGCCTGACCGGCGTGCCCTTTACCAGTGGCCGCGCCTTTCTCGAGGCCTGCGACCCCAGCGCCAATGCCTGTGTACTACTCGACGTGCGCATGCCGGGCATGGGCGGGCTGAACGTGCAGGAGGAAATGCGTGCGCGCGGCATCGATCTGCCGGTGATCTTCGTCAGCGGTCACGCCGATGTGCCCATCGTCGTGCGCGCGTTCAAGGCCGGCGCGGTGGACTTCATCGAAAAGCCCTACAACGAGCAACTACTGCTCGACAGTGTGCAGCAGGCGCTGGAGCGTCGCGCGCCGCTAGCGAAGCAGGATCCTCGTCTGGCCGAGGTGCAGGCGCGGCTCGATCAGCTCACCCCGCGCGAGCGCGACGTGCTGCTGCCGCTGGTGCGCGGCTACACCAACCGCGAAGTCGCCGAGCAGCTCGATATCAGCGTGAAGACCGTCGATCTGTATCGTTCGCGGGTGATGAAGCGCATGCAGGCCGAAAGTCTGCCGGAGCTGGTGGGTATGGTGATCGCTGCCGGGTTGGTGGACAGCCTGGCGCTGCGTGAGACGGCGCGCGCCTGAAACCTCAGGCTTAGCTCGGGTGCAGGTCTAGAGTGGCCCTGCCGTAGACGCCGATCTGTTCGGCCGGCTGCGGGACGCCATACAGGTAGCCCTGAAAGTGGCGACAGCCCAGGCGTAGCAAGGCATCGCGCTGAGCCTGGCTCTCGACGCCTTCGGCGATGACACGCAACTCCAGCGCCTTACCCAGGGCGAGAATGGTCCGGACGATGGCGGTGTCGCTGGCATTGTCGAGCAGATCGCGAACGAAGCTGCGGTCGATCTTCAACTGATCGAGTGGCAGGCGTTTCAGGTAGCTGAGCGATGAGTAGCCGGTACCGAAGTCGTCCAGCGAGAAACGCACGCCGTGGGCCCTGAGTTGCTCCATCTTGTTGATCAGCGCTTCGATGTCCTGGACCAGCTGGCTTTCGGTCAGCTCCAGTTCCAGCCTGTGCGGGTTGGCTCCGGTTTCCTGCAGCGCGGTGAGCACATCGGTGACGAAGTCCGGGTGATGGAACTGGCGGGCGCTGACGTTGATCGCCACGGTCAGCTCGGCGCGCTGGGGGTCATTGGCCCATGAGGCGAGTTGCTGACAGGCAGTGTGCAGAATCCAGCGGCCCATGGGCAGGATCAGCCCGGTGCTTTCCGCCAGCGGGATGAACTCGCCGGGTGGCACCAGGCCACGCTGCGGATGTTGCCAGCGTACCAGGGCCTCGGCGCCGAGCAACTCACCCTGTTCATCCACTTGCGGCTGGTAGTGCAGAAGCAGTTGATCATCGCTCAGGGCGCGGCGCAGTTCGTGTTCCAGGGTGGCGCGGGCTGCCAGCGCCTGCTGCATGCGCGGATCGAAGAAGCACAGGGTATTGCGTCCGGCGGCCTTGGCTTCGTACATGGCCAGATCGGCGTGCTTGAGCAGCTCCTCGGGCTTTTCATGAGGCTGTGAGAACAGTGCCACACCGATGCTGGCGCTACCGCTGTGGCTATAGCCGGGCAGCTCGAATGGTGTGGCCAGGGCGCGCAGCAGTTTGTCGGCGACGTGCTCGATGGCGGCGATGGCCACCTCAGGGTCGGGGTCGAGGCTTTCCAGAATCAGCACGAACTCATCACCACCAAGGCGCGACAGGCTGTCCTCGAGACGTACCTGGTTGAGCAGCCGTTCGCTGACCTTCTGCAGCAGCAGATCGCCCATGTCGTGGCCGAGGGTGTCATTGAGCTGCTTGAAATTGTCCAGATCGATGAATAGCAGCGCGCCTTCACGCCGGCTACGCGCGCTGCGGGCCAGGGCGAACTGCAGGTGTTCGAGCAGTAGACGGCGATTGGGCAGGCCGGTGAGCGCGTCGTAATAGGCGAGCTGATGGATCTGTTCGAGATTCCTCTTGTGCTCGGTGATGTCGGTGGAAATGCCACACAGGGCGTAGATGCTACCGTCGGCCGCACGCAGCGGCAGCTTCACCGAAAAGTAGGTGCGCTCGTTACGGCCGTAGCGATCACGGTTGGTTTCCTCGCTCTCGATGCGCTCGCCAGCCAGCACGCGCCGATCGTTGATGCCTAGCGCCTGTGCCGTGTCGCTGTCGAAAAAGTCTACATCGCTATGCCCGATGACCTGGTCGGCGCTGCGGCCGAACAACTCGCAGACCTTGCGGTTGGCGTACTGATAACGCAGTTGTGGGTCCTTGATGTAGATATGCGCTTCGACGCTGTCGAGGATGGTGTTCAGACGGGCTTCGCTGGTCTTGAGGTGTCGGGTCTTGTCCGCGACCTGGCGGCGCAGCAGCAGGCTGCCGCCAATGGCCAGGGTCAGCAGCGCAGCGAGCAGCGCCAGTCCCCACCAGAACAGGACGGGAACGCTGCGCTGCTGAGGCGCGCCGCTCCAGCGCTGCAGCACCTGAAAGTAGATAGAGCCGGGCGCTGATTGCCAATTTTGCAGGTGCTGGTCGATGGCGCTTAGCAGCTCGGCGTTTTCGCCCTTGCGTGTGGCGTAGAACAGCTGTGCGGGCTGGAACATAATCGGTGTCGCGCTCAGGCGGTAGCTGGAGGCGTGGTAGTCACCGAACAGCTGATTGGCTACCACTGCATCGGCCTGCTCAGTGCGCACCATGGCAAAGCCCTGGCTCAGGTCGCTGAGTGGAATCATCTGCGCCTGCAGGCCGAAGCTGTCGAGCAGGCTCTGCAGATACTGGAACTGAATCGACCCCTCCAGTGCTGCGATGCGCAGGCCGCGCAGGTCGAGCACGCTCTGCAGGCGCAGTTCTTCGTGGCTGTACAGCTGCGACCAACTGAATAGCGAAGGCACCTGATGAAAGTCCATCAGTTGTGCGCGCTCCTCGCTGAAGGCGACGTCCGGTAACAGGTCTATATCGCCGTCCTGCACCAGCTTCAGGCATTGCTGCCAGGCGCAGGGCACGGTCTGCAGTTGCCAGCGTTCCTCTTTGGCAATGGCCTGCAGCAGTTCACCGAGAATGCCTGATGGTTGCCCGCTGGCATCAGCAAAGATCTTTGGCTCGTTGGCGTATACGCCGACCCTGACCGTTCGTGCCTCTACGGCAGTGCTCCAGGCGCAGCCCAGCAGGCTCAGGCTCAGGCACAGCAGCAGGTGAACGAGGCGGGGTGAAAAGAGGGGCTTCATGCGCGGGTCGACTTCCATGGGCAGAGTTCCAGCAGCCTGTTCTGCAGTATGGCCCTCTATGCCGAGTATGCGAGCATCAGGGCGATGCTCAGTCGGCCCAGCCGCGATAGACGTGGGTCATGGGTCTGGGTCCCTTCAGGTAGCCGGTATCCAGCTGGCGGATATGAAAGCCGCCGGCCGTGATCAGTGCGGGTATGTCGCGGTCCAGGTGGCAGCCGCCGGCCAGCGGCTTCCACAACGGGGTGAGGCGACGTTGCCAGCGCACCACCGGCAGGTCGGGCGCCAGGCCGTGTTCGCAGAACAGCAAACGACCACCGGGTTTCAGCACCCGGCGCATTTCGCCCAGTGCGGCCACCGCATCGGGGATGGTGCAGAGGGTGAAGGTGCAGACGATGTCGTCGAAGCTGGCGTCCTCAGCCTGAATCTGGCCCAGCTCCAGGGCGATCATTTCCACCGGCACCTGGCAACGTGCGGCGCGGTCGCGGGCCAGGTGCTGCATGTCGGCGGACGGATCGACGCCGACGACCAGGTCGACTCGCTGCGGATCGTAGAAACTCAGATTTAGACCCGTGCCGATGCCGATCTCCAGCACTCGGCCCTTGGCCAGCGGCACGATCTGCGAACGTGCCTTCATCACCGCGCCCATGCCGCAGGCGAAATCGATCAGATGCGGCAGCACGTGGCGGTCATAGAGGCCCATGGCTCAGGCTTCGTCTTGCCCGTCGTCGTCATCGTTATCGCCGCGGTAGGCGGCGAAGCACTTGAGGCTGTGGCTGACTTCGTTGCCTTCGATCAGCCAGCTGTCGTCCGTTTCGCTGTACCGCGCAGCCTGCACCGAAGCCAGGGAAAACTTCCACAGGCGGCGCTCGCGGCCATCGATGCAGTGCACCTGCAGCAACGGTTTGGCGGCGCTGTCGCTGCCCGCCGTGCCGGCGCTGATCTGCGCCAGCAATTCGGTGTCGAGGTCGAACTGCCAGGCATACAGGCCGTCGATCTCCAGCATGTCGGCGTCTTGCAGGGCCTCGATCAGGCTTGTCGGTTTCATCGCTTCATCCACGGCATCAGCGCCCCAGACGGCGCAGGTCGGAAGACTCTATCACGCGCACGCCATCTTCCTCTTCCAGGGCCAGGCGCCAGAGTGCACGGGCCAGGGCGCAGGCGTCGATGCCGCGGTACTTGCCCGGCAGCCAGCGCAGCAATGGTGCCGCCAGACGCTCGCCAAGACGAAATTCGTGCCGCGCACCGAGCAGCAGCGACGGGCGGGCGATGGTCAGTTGCGGCCAGTCCAGGGCTTTCAGCGCTTCTTCGGTCTCGCCCTTGACGCGGTTGTAGAACACCGAGGAGTTGGGGTTGGCGCCCAACGCGCTGATCACCACCAGATGCCGTGCGCCCAGCTCGCGAGCGCGGCGGGCGAAGGCCAGCACCAGATCGTGGTCGACGGCGCGGAAGGCTTCCTGCGAGCCAGCCTGCTTGATGGTGCTGCCCAGGCAGCAGAACGCGGTATCGACCTGGCCGGAAAGCTGCGGCAGCAGCGCTTGCAGGTCGCCCACCGGGTTTTCCAGGTGCGGGTGGGCGGCCAAGGGGCGACGGGTAGGCGCCAGCACGCGGGCGACCGTCGGCTCGCTGAGCAGGCGGTCGAGCAGGTGTTCACCGGTGAGTCCGGTGGCGCCGGCGATAAGGATGTGCTGCGGGGTCAGGTACATGCGGTTGTCTCTTGTCCGTTACAGTTCAGCTTAGTCCTTTGCCGGACCGCTGGCCACGGCACTGAGCGCACGCTCGGCCTGGCTCTGGCGCAGGTTGCGCCAGTGCTGGAGTACGCCGCGTGGCGCCCAGATCTGCGGTTCGGAAGGTTCGAAGCCGTCGCTCTGCTCACGCTCGGCGACGCGTTCCTTGGCCAGTTCGAAGGCCCGCTCGAGGTTGTCGGTCTCGCCCAGCGCCTCGGCGAACAGGGCGCGGCCGAAGTAGGTGAAGTCGTTCTCCTCGCTGCAGCCGAAGGACACCCGGTCGGCACGCGCGGCGGTCATCACCAGGGTCTTTTCGTCCTTGAGTGGCGGGATGAAACCACCGGAATAGCAGGCGGAGATCACCACCACCTTGTTGCGCTGCTTGAGTGGAGCGAGCAGGGCGGCCAGCTCGCTGGCGGGCAGATCGGCCAGTTGCAGGCGCGGCTGATCGAGATTGAGCTCGTGACGGCGCGAGCCGTGGCTGGTCAGGTAGATGAAGATCAGGTCTTCTTCGCCACTGCGTTCGGCCAGGGCTTGCACCACGCGGGTGAGATTCTCGCGGGTGGCCAGTGGGCGGTCGGCGAGATGGTCGCGATGGTTGATCAGGCTGATGCTGCCATAGGCGCCGAAGCGCTCGCGCATCAGCCGGCTGACGTAGTCGGCTTCGCGCATGAAGACGCTTTGCTTGCCGTCGCCGGCCAGGGTCAACGCATACAGCTCGCGCGCCGGGGTTGAAGTTGGAATCGCGGCGATGGCTTCATCGAGCAGCTGCCCTTGCTGCAGCAGGCCCAGCTCGAGGCTGTCGGGCAGCACCTTGCCCTGTGCGTCACGTACCAGGCGGCCGCGCTGCCAGGTGCCGGACTGGCGACTGCCGTCGGCCAGGGTCAGGGTGCCTTCGCCGCTGTACTCGCCACCCGAGAAACGCCCCCGATAGGCACTGCCATCGGTCAGGGTGAGCAGGCCTTCGCCTTCGTACTGCCAGTCGGCGAACTCGCCGAGATAACGGGTGCCGGCGCCGTCGGTGTATTCACCGGGGCCCTGCATCACGCCATCGATGAACTCCCCGGCCCAGGTTTCGCCGCTGGCGCTCTGGTAACGGCCCTTGCCGTGGAATTCGTCATTCTGAAAACCGCCGCTGTAGTTGTCGCCATCGGCATTGTGGTAACTGCCCTGGCCACTGAGCAGCCCTTGGGCGAACACGCCGCTGTACTGGTTGCCGTAGGCGTCACTGCGTACGCCCTGGCCTTCCGGCTGGCCCTTGACGAACTGGCCCTGAAAGCTGCTGCCGTCGGCCATCTCCAGTTTGCCCAGGCCATGGAAACGGTCGTTGAGAAATTCACCCTGGTAGCGCTGACCACCCTGTTCCAGCAGGCCTACGCCACTGAAACGGTTGCGTTCGAAACCGCCCTGGTAGCGGCTGCCATCACTGTAGGTCAGGGTGCCCTGGCCATGGAACATGCCCTCGTGGAACTCGCCCAGGTAGTGTTCACCACCGGGGCCTTGCCATTCCCCGCTGCCTTCGAGCATGCCGTCCTTGAACTGGCCGACGAACCAGCTGCCGTTGCGGTAGTCCAGGCGCCCTGGGCCTTGCAGCAGCCCGTCGACTATCTCGCCGCGATACTGACCGCCATCAGGCAGGGTGGCATTGGCTGGCAACAGCGGGCGTGCTTCGTCGCAACCGACGAGCAGCAGAGACAGGCAAAGAGGCAGTAAACGCAGGGCAAGGGGATTCATGACGGACGTCCAGGTCGGTGCTTTGCCCGCAGTATGCCGCAAGCCTGGACGCTTGCGCTGCCGAGTCGCACGCTTTGCTGATGCGAGAAGGTTCCCGCTCCGGCGGATGACACCGGAAACGGGAACAGGCAGGGTCAGACGAAGCAGAGGGTCAGCGGCTCGGCGATATAGGCCGGTTTCTCCTGACCTTCGATCTCCAGTACGGCGCGCGCCTTGAGCAGCCACTGGCCGGGGTTCTTCTCGGTGGCGTCGGTCAGCGTCACCACCAGGCGCACCTTGGAGTCGACCTTGACCGGCTGGATGAAGCGCACGCTGTCGAGGCCGTAGTTAACCGCCATCTTCAGGCCCTGCGGCATGATCATGATCTTTTCCATCAGCATCGGCACCAGCGACAGCGACAGGAAGCCGTGGGCGATGGTGGTGCCGAAGGGTGTCAGCTTGGCCTTTTCCGGGTCGACGTGGATGAACTGGTGGTCGCCGGTGCACTCGGCGAACTGATTGATGCGCTGCTGGTCGATGGTCAGCCACTCGGACTTGCCGAGTTCCTTGCCAACGTGGTCCTTGAGTTCTGCTACGGGTACGAACGGCATAGTTCCTCCTTGAGGACGCGGGTGTTTTTCTTGTGTGCGTGAAACCGTTGCGGCCTAGATCATCATGGGGGCGGCATCGGGTCAAGCCTGCCTTGGCGTAATGAATGACGCGGCATAGGCCTGCCTGACGAAGCAATACAGAGGCCAGCGCGCCTATAATGGCCGACATGCCTCAACAGATGCCCGGAATCCCCTCTCGCGAGCGGAAATACGGCCATCGTTCGTCTTCTGGAGACCTCAAACATGCTGCTTCGCGGCCTTTCCTGGCTGGTGCTGTGTCAGTTGCTCGGCACCGTTATCAATGTCCTGCTGCTGCCGATGTTGCCCGGGCCGATCATCGGCATGCTGTTGTTGTTCGTCTTTCTCATGCTGCGTGGCGAGGTGGGGGAGCCGCTCAGCGTCGCGTCCAGCAGCCTGCTCAAATATCTGCCACTGATTCTGGTGCCACCAGCCGTGGGCGTGATGGCCTATGCCAGCGACATCGCCGCCGACTTCTGGGCTGTGGTCGGTGCACTGGTGCTGTCGTTGCTGGTGTCGCTGGCCTTCGCCGGTTGGCTGATGCAGAAGCTGATCGAGCGCCAGCAGCGCCAGGAGGACGTATGACTCCGGATTGGCAGGGCGCCTGGCAGGCGCTGACCCATCACCCGCTGTTCGGCATCGGCATCACCCTGGGCGCCTATCAGTTGGCCATGGCCGCCTACGAGCGCACCCGCTGGGTATTCCTGCAGCCGGTGCTGGTATCGATGCTCGCGGTGATCGGCATTCTGCTGCTCTGCGGTCTGAGTTTCGCCGAGTACCGCAACAGCGTCGCGGCGCTGACCCTGCTGCTCGGCCCGGCCACGGTGGCCCTGGCTGTGCCGCTGTACCTCAATCTGCGACGGATTCGCCAGCTGTTCTGGCCGATCATCCTGACCTTGCTGATCGCCGGCACCTTCGCCACCGTGCTCGGTGCAGGGCTGGCCTGGCTGTTTGGCGCCGAGCGGTTGATGCTGATGAGCATGGCGCCGAAATCGGTGACCTCGCCGATCGCCATGCTGGTGGCCGATCAGATTGGCGGCATCGCGGCGCTGGCGGCGGTGTTCGTGATGATTACCGGGGTCATAGGCGCCATCGTCGGGCCGTCCATTCTGCGTCTGTGCAGGGTTCATCATCCGGCGGCGCAGGGCATGGCGCTGGGCATCACCGCGCATGCCGTGGGCACGGCGCGGGCGCTGCAGGAGAGCGATGAGTGCGGCGCATTCGCCGCGCTGGCGATGAGCCTGATGGGGGTGATTACCGCGGTGCTGTTGCCTCTGGCGATTGTCCTGGTGCTGTGAGAGCCTGCCAGGCGATTAACAGGCTGTTGAAAAACTACCTGCGTTGGCAATACTTCGTTAAAAACGACCTCAAAATGCTCATTTACAACACGTAAACTGCGCTTTTTCGGTCGTTTTTGCCTTGTCTTGCCTGCCTCGCCTACGTTTTTCAACGGCCTGTTAACGATGCCCTGGCACCATTGCATTGATAACAGGCTTTGAAACCATGAATCTCCCGCTATTCCCGCTCAACACCGTGCTGTTTCCCGGCTGCGTGCTCGACCTGCAGATATTCGAGGCGCGCTACCTGGACATGATCAGCCGCTGCATGAAACAGGGCAGTGGTTTCGGTGTGGTGTGCATCGTCGAGGGCGATGAAGTCGGCGAGGCCGCCAGCCGTTTCTCCGCCATTGGCTGCGAAGCTCTGGTGCGTGACTTTCAGCAGCGCACCAATGGTCTGCTGGGTATTCGCGTCGAAGGCGGGCGGCGTTTCCACGTCGAGCGCGCCCAGGTTCTGCCGGATCAACTGACCGTCGCCGAGGTCCAGTGGCTGGAGGAACAGCCAAACAGCCCACTGCAGGCCGAGCACGCCGACCTGGCTGCACTGCACGCTGCCCTGGCCGAGCATCCACTGGTGGCGGGCCTGGACATGACGAGCGTGGTCGCCGGGCAGCAGCAACTGGCCAATCAGCTGGCCTATCTGCTGCCGCTGGAGCCGGCGCAGAAACTGCAGCTACTTCAGCTCGATGACCCGGCTCTGCGTCTGGAGCAACTGCACGCCATGCTGGAAATGCTCCAGGGCGATGCCTGAGGCGACGCGTCAGTAGGCATAGCGCAGCAGCGCGTTGGACAGCTGCCAGGTCGCCATGGCGCCCAGTACCGCGATACAGGCTGGCAGGACGATCCACCACAGGCGCGCCGGTAGTGCTGGCAGTGTTTCCTGGCGCTGACACAGCGCCAGACTCAGGCCGCAGATGGCCGAGGCCAGCAGGGCGCCGGCGATGATGTCGCTGGGCCAGTGCACGCCCAGGTAGACCCGCGACAAGGCGATCGCCAAGGCCGGCAGGCACGCCACCACCAGCCAGGCCAGGCGCAGGCGTGCCGATTGACCGCGCCCGGCCAGCACCCCCAGCACCAGGAAGAAGGCAAAGGCTGCCGAGCTATGGCCGCTGGGAAAGCTGAAACTGGTCAGCGGCTCGCTCAGCACGTCGGGGCGCGCCCGCGCGAAGCCATGCTTGAGCGTGGTGTTGCCCAGGGCAGTGACCAGCAGGGTCGAGCCGGCGAACAGCAGGTGACGCCAGCGGCGTGCCAGCAACAGCAAGATGCACAGCACGGCTGCCGCAACCAGCTGGATATGGAAGTCGCCCAGTCGGGTCAGGGTGCCGATCCATTGGTCCAGGTGCGTCTGGCGCTGTTCCTGTACCAGAGTCATCAGGCCCTGATCCAGCGCATCGAGGTGCGGCCAGCCGATGACAATGGCTATCAGCAGCGCCAGGCTGAGACCTCCGCCCAGCAGGCTGGCCCGCGGTTTTTCCGCCAGGCTGGCCTGAATGGTTAGCAGCAGGATCACGCCGATACCGGCCAGCAGCACCGCTGCCTCGGTCCAGAAGCCTTCCGCCATCGGCAGACGCAGGGCGGCACCGGTCGCCCAGCCCGGCAACAGGTAGGCCACGGCCCAGCCGGCTGCCGCCACCAGGCTGACCAGAACGAAACGCAGCAGCGGCATGTTCAGCATACCGGCCACCATGGGCAGCATCGGCCGCAGCGGGCCAATGAAACGACCGACCAGCAGGCTGGCCACACCGTAGTGACGGAAATAGAGTTCGGCGCGCAGGATCCACTGCGGATGGTGACGCAACACCGGCAGGCGGCCGATGTTGTGCTTGAACCGTCGGCCCAGAGCGTAGGACATCATGTCGCCACACAGCGCTCCGGCGTAGGCCAGCAGCAAGGTCTGCCACAGCGTCAGCACACCGCTGCCGGCCAGCAGGGCCACGCTGAACAGCAGCACTACGCCGGGCAGCAGAATGCCCACCAGTGCCAGGCACTCGAGCAGGGCGATAAGGAAGATCGCCAGACCCAGCCATTGTGGGTTGCCACTCAGCCAGGTGGTCAGGTTATCCAGCCAGGCGCTCATCGTTCTGCTCCTGCAACGCTCAACAAACGATAGTCACGCCCTTCGACCTGCCCACGGCGCAAAGGGTTGCGTGTGCAATGACGTGCGTAGGCGGCATCAACGAAACGGTAGGGCAGGTGCTCGTCGCGGCCCTTGGGAATGCCCAGTCGTGGACACTGGATGATCGAGTGCGGTCGTTCGCCGACGTCCTCGACGAACAGCTGTTGCGGGTCGAAGCGGCGGGCATCCCAGTCCGGTACTTTCAGGCCGAGGGCCTTGCACAGCAGCGTTTGCCCGGCGCACAGGCGTTCGGGCGCACGCGCCTGGCCAAGGCTGCCTGGGTTGTTGCGTTGCATCGCCGCCAGGGCATCGGGGCCGCTGATGGCATCGACCCAGGGATGCGCGGATTTGATCAGCACCGCGTTGCCGGGCCCATGAGCGCTGAAGTTCAGCGAATCACCGCCGCGCGCGTAGTACATATAGATGTGCCCGCCATCAGCGAACAGCGCCTTGCGCTTCTCGGTGTAGCCGAGCGAAGCATGGCTGCCCTTGTCGACCAGGTAATAGGCCTCGGTCTCGATGATCCGTGCGCTCAGCCACAACGCGCCGACGCGATGGCGGATGACCTTGCCGAGCAACTCGCGGGCCAGCAACTGTGCGTCGCGATCGAAAAAGGTATCGGGCAATGGCCTGGCGCCGGGCCAGGGCAAGCTGAGGTGCGGTTCGGCAGGCGTCATCTGTCGTATGGGGGCGTAGGCTGAGTCTCGGGCGGCGAGCATAACAACAAGAAGCTTAAAAATGCCTGAACGTTCCAGCACCCTTGGTACCAATGTCTGCCCTTCGGCGCGGTACACCAGCTACGTTCGGCATTGCCCGGCATTCATCACCTGGCGGACGAGCTGCCTACCGCTTGCCAGACGCCGCTGGGCGTGGACTTGCGAGCCCGCTATAATCAGCCCCTTTTTCCAACTGCCAGACCTCCGCCGCCATGACCGAGTCCGTGCACGCATACATGACCCGCCTGGGCCAGGCCGCCCGCCAGGCATCGAGGGTGCTCGCCCGCGCCAGCACCGCGCAGAAGAATCGCGCGCTGCAGGCCGCTGCCAATGCCCTCGACGCCGCTCGCGCCGAGCTGACCGCCGCCAACGAACTGGACCTGGCTGCCGCCCGCGCCAGCGGTCTGGAGCCGGCCATGGTCGACCGCCTGGCGCTGACGCCAAAGGTGATCGACAGCATGATCGAAGGGCTGCGCCAGGTGGCGACCCTGCCTGACCCGATCGGCGAGATTCAGGGCATGCGCTACCTGCCGTCCGGTATTCAGGTCGGCAAGATGCGCGTGCCGCTGGGCGTGATCGGCATCATCTACGAGTCGCGTCCCAACGTGACCATCGATGCCGCCAGCCTGTGCCTGAAGTCCGGCAATGCCACCATCCTGCGGGGCGGCTCCGAGGCCATTCATTCCAATCAGGCAATTGCCCGCTGCATTCAGCAGGGCCTGGCCGAAGCCGATCTGCCGGCAGCCGCCGTGCAGGTGGTGGAAACCACCGACCGCGCTGCGGTTGGCGAGCTGATCAGCATGCCCGAATTCGTCGACGTGATCGTGCCGCGCGGTGGCAAGGGGCTGATCGAGCGCATCAGTCGCGACGCCAAGGTGCCTGTGATCAAGCACCTGGACGGCGTCTGCCACGTCTATGTCGATGTTGCTGCCGATGTCGACAAGGCCATTCGCGTCTGCGACAACGCCAAGACCCAGCGCTATTCGCCGTGCAACGCCATGGAAACCCTGCTGGTGCACCAGGCCATCGCCGATCGTGTGTTGCCGCCGCTGGCTGCCATCTACCGCGACAAGGGCGTGGAGCTGCGTGGCGATGCCGCTACCCGCGAACTGCTCGGCAGCGATGTGCTGCAAGCCAGCGAGGACGACTGGTTCGCCGAGTACAACGCGCCGATCCTGGCGATTCGCATCGTCGACTCGCTGGATGCGGCCATCGAGCACATCAACCACTACGGCTCGCAGCACACCGACTCGATCATCACCGAGAACTTCAGCGATGCGCGGCGCTTCCTCACCGAGGTGGATTCCGCCTCGGTGATGGTCAATGCCTCGACCCGTTTCGCCGATGGTTTCGAGTACGGCCTGGGCGCGGAGATCGGCATCTCCACCGACAAGCTGCACGCGCGCGGCCCGGTTGGCCTGGAAGGCCTGACCAGCGAGAAGTACGTGGTCTTTGGCGACGGACACATTCGCACATAAATGAAACGGATCGGCGCCCGACGCATCGGCCTGCTCGGCGGTACCTTCAACCCGGTGCATATCGGGCATCTGCGTGCCGCACTGGAAGTGGCCGAGTTCATGGCGCTGGACGAGCTGCGGCTGATTCCCAGCGCCAGGCCGCCGCATCGCGACACGCCGCAGGCAACGGCCGAGCAGCGTCTGGCCATGGTCGAACTGGCGGTGGCCGGCGAGACGCGGCTGACGGTCGATGACCGCGAGCTGCGCCGCGACAAACCGTCGTATACGGTCGACACGCTGGAGTCGGTGCGCGCCGAGCTGGCGGCGGACGATCAGCTGTTTCTGCTGATCGGCTGGGACGCTTTCTGCGGCCTGCCGAGTTGGCATCGTTGGCAGGAGCTGCTTCAGCACTGCCATCTGCTGGTGCTGCAGCGGCCGGATGCCGACAGCGAGGCGCCGGAGGCGCTGCGCGATCTGCTGGCTGCACGCAGTGTCAGCGACCCGTTGAGCCTGCAGGACGCAGGCGGGCAAATCAGTTTCATCTGGCAGACTCCGCTGGCGATTTCCGCCACGCAGATTCGCCACTTACTGGCAACCGGCCGCTCGGCGCGATATCTGCTGCCCGATGCGGTACTGGCCTATATCCAGGCGCACGATCTGTACCGTGCGCCCAATGCTTGAAACGTCGCGCATGTGCGCTGGCGTCCATTACACGAGGCAAATGAGTCATTTATGAGCAAGCAGAACATGCCCAGCGAAGAGCTGGTCAAGATCGCCGTGGCGGCGCTGGAAGAGATCAAGGCGACCGACATCACCGTGATCGACGTCAAGGACAAGACCAGCATTACCGACTTCATGGTGATCGCCAGCGGTAGCTCCAGCCGTCAGGTCAAGTCGCTGGTGGAGAACGTGCTGGAGAAGGTCAAGGAACAGGGTGTGCGCCCGATCGGCAGCGAAGGTCTGGACAGTGGCGAATGGGCCCTGCTCGACCTGGGCGACATCGTCGTTCACGTGATGCTGCCGACCGCGCGTCAGTTCTATGACCTCGAGCGCCTGTGGCAAGGCGCCGAGCAGAGCCGCGCTCAGCACAGCGCCGAGTAAGCGCAAACCGTGCGGATCAAACTGATCGCCGTCGGTTCGCGCATGCCGCGCTGGGTCGAGGAGGGCTGGCAGGAGTACGTCAAGCGTCTGCCTGCCGAACTGCCGCTTGAGCTGGTGGAAATTCCCCTCAATACCCGCGGCAAGAATGCCGACGTTGCCCGCCTGATTCGTCAGGAGGGCGAGGCCATGCTGAGCAAGGTGCAGCCCGGCGAACGTATCGTCACCCTCGAGGTCCATGGCAAGCCGTGGAGCACCGAGCAACTGGCGGCGGAGCTGGAGCGCTGGCGTCTCGATGCGCGCAACGTCAACCTCATGGTCGGTGGTCCGGAAGGGCTGGCGCCGGAGGTCTGCGCGCGCAGCGAACAGCGCTGGTCGCTGTCGCCACTGACCCTGCCGCATCCGCTGGTGCGTATCCTGCTCGGCGAGCAGATCTACCGGGCCTGGACGGTGCTGTCCGGCCACCCGTATCACAAGTGATCACCTAGTCATGCCGCAGCCGATTCGCCTCAAGGATCACGAAAAGGACGCTCGCTTGGTCAAGCGCCGGGTGGTGTTCTGTGCTGTGGCAATCATCGTGCTCACCTGCCTGCTGATCATGCGCATGTACTACCTGCAGGTGGTGCAGTACGAGCATCACAGCACGCTGGCGGAAAACAACCGCATCCACGTGCAGCCGCTGCCGCCGACCCGTGGGCTGATCTTCGACCGCAACGGGGTGATCATCGCCGATAACCGGCCGAGCTTCAGCCTGACCGTGACCCGTGAGCGCGCCGGTGACTGGCTGAGCGTGCTCGATACGGTGGTCGAGGTGCTGGAGCTTGCCGATGACGACCGGGCGCTGTTCGAGCGCCGCGTGCGCCAGGGGCGGCGTCCGTTCGAGCCGGTGCCGATCCTGTTCGAACTGTCCGAAGAGCAGATCGCACGTATCGCGGTCAACCAGTTCCGTCTGCCGGGCGTCGAGGTGGCCGCACAGCTGGTGCGTCATTACCCGCAGCAGGAGCATTTCGCTCATTCGGTCGGCTACGTCGGGCGCATCAACGAGCAGGAACTCAAGCGTCTGGACCCGACCGACTACGCCGGCACCCACCATATCGGCAAGACCGGTATCGAGCGTTTCTACGAGGACGAGCTGCACGGCGAAGTCGGCTACGAAGAGGTCGAGACCAACGCGCGTGGTCGTGTGTTGCGGGTGCTCAAGCGCGTCGACCCGAAACCGGGCAAGGACATCGTTCTCAGCCTCGACGTACACCTGCAGGAGGCGGCCGAGAACGCCCTGGGTGGTCGACGTGGTGCCGTGGTGGCCATCGATCCGAACAACGGTGAAGTACTGGCGATGGTCAGCCAGCCCAGCTTCGACCCCAATCCCTTCGTCACCGGCATCAGCTTCAAGGCCTATGGCGAGCTGCGTGATTCCATCGATCAGCCGTTGTACAACCGGGTGCTGCGTGGTCTCTATCCGCCAGGCTCGACCATCAAACCGATGGTCGCGGTGGCGGGGCTCGATGCCGGCGTGGTCACGCCGCAGACCCGGGTGTTCGACCCCGGTTTCTATCAGTTGCCCAACCACAGCCACAAATACCGTAACTGGAACCGCAACGGTGACGGCTGGGTCGACCTCAACCTGGCCATCGCCCGCTCCAACGACACCTATTTCTACGATCTGGCGCACAAGATGGGCGTCGATCGCATGCACGACTACATGAGCCGCTTCGGCCTCGGTCAGCGCGTGGCGCTGGACATGTTCGAGGAAACCGCCGGCCTGATGCCCTCGCGCGACTGGAAGCGGGCGCGTTATCGCCAGCCCTGGTATCCGGGCGAGACGCTGATTCTCGGCATCGGCCAGGGCTACATGCAGACCACGCCACTGCAGTTGGCGCAGGCCACCGCGCTGATGGCCACGCGTGGCAAGTGGATTCGTCCGCACCTGGCCAAGAGCGTCGACGGCCGCCTGCCCTCGGACCCCAATCCGATTGCGGATATCGTCCTGCGTGATCCGAAGTTCTGGGATTACGGCATTCGCGGCATGGAAGAGGTATTGCACGGCCCGCGTGGTACGGCGCGCAAGGTCGGTGACAGCTCGGTCTATCGCATCGCTGGCAAGAGCGGTACGGCGCAGGTGGTGGCGATCAAGCAGGGTGAGAAGTACGACCGCAACAAGGTGCAGGAGCGGCACCGTGACCACGCCCTGTTCGTGGCGTTTGCCCCGGCGGAGAAGCCGCAGATCGCCGTGGCGGTGATGGTGGAGAACGGCGAGTCAGGCTCCGGTGTCGCCGCCCCGGTGGTCAAGCAGGTGATGGACGCCTGGCTGCTGGATAAAGAAACCGGTCAGCTCAAAGCCGAGTTCGCCTTGCCCCAGACTGCCGAGGTCAGCCAGCGATGATTAGCAATTTCGACCGCACTCTGTCCGATGAGGATGTACTGCGACGTCGCGCCAGCCTGCTGCAGCGCATGCATATCGATGGCTGGTTGCTGTTGCTGTTGCTGATCCTGGGCACTGGCAGCCTGTTCATTCTTTATTCAGCCAGCGGCAAGAACGTCGAGCTTCTGATCAGGCAGGCCTCGTCTTTCGGCATCGGCATGCTCGCGGTAGTGGTGATAGCCCAGTTCGACCCGCGCTTCATGGCGCGCTGGGTGCCCTTGGCCTACGTGGCTGGCGTCGGCCTGTTGCTGGTGGTCGAGTTGATGGGGCATACCGCGATGGGGGCGACGCGCTGGATCAACATCCCCGGGCTGATTCGTTTCCAGCCGTCGGAGCTGATGAAGATCATCATGCCGATGACCATCGCCTGGTACCTGTCGCGGCATAACCTGCCGCCGCGTTTCAAGCATATCGCCATCAGTCTGGCGATGATCGGTGTGCCTGTTGTGCTGATTGCCAAGCAGCCTGATCTGGGTACCTCGCTGCTGATCCTGGCCTCTGGCGCCTTCGTGGTGTTCATGGCCGGCCTGCAGTGGCGCTGGATCGTAGGCGCTGCTGCTGCCGTGGTACCGATCGCGGTGGGCATGTGGTACTTCGTCATGCACGACTACCAGAAGCGCCGTGTGCTGACGTTTCTCAACCCGGAGAGCGATCCGCTGGGGGCGGGCTGGAATATCATCCAGTCCAAGGCTGCCATCGGCTCCGGCGGTGTATTGGGCAAGGGCTGGCTGCTGGGTACCCAGTCGCACCTGGATTTTTTGCCGGAAAGCCACACGGACTTTATCATTGCCGTGCTCGCGGAGGAGTTCGGCCTGGTCGGCGTCTGTCTGTTGTTGCTGCTCTATCTGCTGCTGCTGGCGCGTGGCCTGGTGATTACCGCCCAGGCACAGACGCTGTTCGGCAAGCTGCTGGCTGGGGCGCTGACCATGACCTTCTTCGTCTACGTATTCGTCAACATCGGCATGGTCAGCGGGCTGCTGCCGGTGGTTGGGGTGCCGCTGCCCTTCATTAGTTACGGCGGAACCCATCTGGTCACGCTGTTGTCAGGCTTCGGGGTATTGATGGCGATCCACACCCACAGAAAGTGGATCGCTCAGGTTTGATTTTGGGGGTTTTGAGTTAATGCATTCTCTGCGTAGTTGGGCTGCTCGTACGTTGATTGGAGTCGGCATTGCCGGCATGTTCGGCACCGGCGCTCAGGCACTGGCGGCCGATTACGACGGCTCGCCGCAGGTGGCCGAGTTCGTCGAGGAAATGACCCGCGATTATGGCTTCGCCAGTGAGCAACTGGTCAGCCTGTTCGCCGAGGTCGAGCGCAAGCAGGCGATTCTCGATGCCATCTCGCGCCCGGCGGAGAAGGTCAAACCCTGGAAGGAATACCGGCCGATCTTCATTACCGACAAGCGCATCGCCCAGGGCGTGGAGTTCTGGAGCAAGAACCAGGCTGCGCTGGAAAAGGCCGAGGCCGAGTACGGCGTGCCGCCGCAGTTCATTGTCGCGATCATCGGTGTGGAAACCTTCTACGGCGGCAACACTGGCAGCTGGCGGGTGATGGATGCGCTGTCCACCCTGGCGTTCGACTACCCGCCGCGCGCGCCGTTCTTTCGCAAGGAGCTGCGCGAATTTCTGCTGCTGACCCGTGAGGAGCAGGTCGACCCGATCACCCTCAAGGGCTCCTACGCCGGTGCCATGGGCCTGCCGCAGTTTATGCCGAGCAGCTTCCGCGCCTACGCCGTGGACTTCGATGGCGACGGCCATATCAACATCTGGAGCAATCCGACCGATGCCATCGGCAGTGTTGCCAGCTATTTCAAGCGCCACGGCTGGCAGGCCGGCGGTCAGGTCGCCAGCCGTGTCGAGGCCAGCGGCGCTCGCGTCGATGAAGGCCTGACGCAAGGCCTGGACCCGGTGAAGAACGTCGCCGAGCTGCGCGAACTGGGCTGGAAGAGCAAAGACAAGCTGGCCGAAGATTTACCGGTGACGGCGTTTCGTCTGCAGGGCGCGGAAGGTGACGAATACTGGTTCGGTTTGCCCAACTTCTACACCATCACCCGCTACAATCGCAGCGTGATGTATGCCATGGCGGTCAACCAACTCGCCGAACTGCTGGTCGAAGCACGGGGTAATCGATGAGTACGTCCAAACTGCTGCCGTTGGCGGCCTGCGTAGCGGCAGCGCTGTTGCTGGCGAGCTGTTCTTCCAAGCGTCCAGCGCAGCCTGCGGTGGTGCCCGGACAGTCGGCCGGTATCTCTGGTCCGGAAGATTTCAATCGACCCCACAAGGATGGCGCGCCCTGGTGGGACGTGGACGTCTCGAAGATTCAGGACGCCATCCCCATGCCCCATTACGGGCCGGTCAAGGCCAGTCCCTATGTGGTGTTCGGCAAGCAGTACTACCCGATTCAGGATGCCCGTCGCTACCAGGCGACAGGGCCGGCTTCCTGGTATGGCACCAAGTTCCACGGCCAGGCCACTGCCAATGGCGAAACCTACGACCTGTACGGTATGACCGCAGCGCACAAGACGCTGCCGCTGCCCAGTTACGTACGCGTGACCAACCTGGAAAACGGCAAGGTCGTGACCCTGCGGGTCAATGACCGTGGGCCGTTCTACTCCGACCGTATCATCGACCTGTCCTTCGCGGCGGCGAAGAAGCTCGGCTTCGCCGAAAAGGGCACCGCGCGAGTCAAGGTCGAAGGCATCGATCCGCATGAGTGGTGGGCGCAGCAGGGCCGTCCGGTGCCGCTGGTGCTGGCCAATAATCAGCCGGCCAAGGCTGCCGTTGCCCAGCCCGTCGCGCAGCCTGCGCCGCAGCCTGTCGAGCACTATTCGCCGCCGCCCACGCAGCACGCCGCTGCGGTGGTGCCCGTGCAGATCGACGCAAAAAAAAACGATTCACTCGGAGCCTCTGGCCTGTATCTCCAGGTGGGAGCCTTCGCCAATCCGGACGCTGCGGAGCTGCTCAAGTCCAAGCTGAGCCAGAACAGCAGTGTGCCGGTGTTCATCAGCTCAGTGGTGCGCGACCAGCAGATCCTGCATCGGGTCCGCATGGGGCCGATCAGCAACCAGGGCGAGGCTGAGCAACTGCAGAGCAGCGTGCGCCTGGCCAATCTGGGGCAGCCCACGCTGGTGCGTGCCGACTGATGGCAACTTAACCGGCCTTTGCCGGACTAAATCCGAGGCTCGCCGTTCGCGGCGAGCTTTACGATGACCCTTAGCAGGGTCGCTAAACCCAAGCATAAATCTCGAGAGACGGATGAACATCACCAGCTTCGCGCAACGTGCCTTCCTCTTCCTTTGCCTGCTGAGCGCTCCGCTCGCCTGGTCCAGCCAGCAAGTCGTACCCGCGCCCCCGCAACTGGCGGCGACCTCCTATGTGCTGATGGATGCAGCCAGCGGCCAGATCCTGGTGGAGAACAACGGCGATGAGCGCCTGCCGCCAGCCAGCCTGACCAAGCTGATGACCGCCTATATCGCGACTCTGGAGATCAACCGGGGGCAGATCAAGGAAAGTGACATGGTCCGCGTCAGCGAAAAGGCCTGGCGCAAGGGTGGCTCCAAGATGTTCATCGAGGTGGGCAAGGAAGTCTCGGTGGACGATCTGCTGCACGGCATCATCATCCAGTCCGGCAACGACGCCAGCATCGCCATCGCCGAGCACATCGCCGGCAGTGAAGATGCCTTCGCCGACATGATGAATACCCATGCCCAGCGCCTGGGTCTGAGCAACACTCACTTCATGAACTCCACCGGCTGGCCGGACCCGGAGCACTATTCCTCGGCCCACGACATGGCCAAACTGGCCCGCGCGATCATCTACGAAGATCAGGCCCACTACGATATCTACAAGCAGAAGGAATTCTTCTGGAACGGCATCAAGCAGCCCAACCGCAACCTGCTGTTGTGGCGCGATAGCACCGTGGATGGCCTGAAGACCGGCCATACCGAAGAAGCCGGTTATTGCCTGGTCGCCTCCGCCGTGCGTGATGGTCAGCGCCTGATCGCGGCCGTGTTCGGCACCGTCAGCGAGCAGGCCCGTGCCGCCGAAGTGCAGAAGCTGCTGACCTATGGTTTCCGCTTCTTCGAAAGCCGCACCTTCTATCAGAAGGGCGCCGAACTGGCCCAGGCCACCGTCTGGAAAGGCACCGTGCACCAGGTCAAGGCCGGCCTCGCCGAAGACCTGACCCTGACCATGCCCAAGGGCCAGCTGGAAAAACTGCAGGCCAGCATGACCCTCAATCCGCAGCTGGTCGCACCGATCCAGCAGGGCGATGTGATCGGCAAGGTCGAAGTCAAACTGGGCGACGAGGTGGTGCGCAGCACTGACCTGGTAGCACTGGAATCGGTTGAAGAGGGCGGCTTGCTGCGTCGTCTGTGGGATAGCATTCGGATGTTCTTCTTCGGCCTGTTCAACTGACGGCCACCTCCGAAAGCGACCAGCGTTGTCGTCATGGCGTTGAAACAGGCTGAAGCAGTGCCCATTTACATGCTGTAAGCCGCGCTTCTTCGCCTGACTGCTCCGTCTGCGCTTTAGAGGCTCCCGATTTAGCCCGGCCGCTCCAATCCGGAGTGGCCCTTTCTGGACGGGCCACAAGCCCGCTGATGCCATGACCGATAGCGACGTTCAACCGCCAAAAATCGAATTCCCCTGCGAGCGTTACCCGATCAAGGTGATCGGCACCGCTGGTGAGGGTTTCTCCGACCTGGTGATCGAAGTGATCCAGCGCCACGCCCCCGATCTGGATGCCTCCACGCTGGTGATGCGTGACAGCCGCAACGGTAACTTCATTTCCGTTCAGGTGCTGATCACGGCCACCGGTGTCGAGCAATTGCAGGCGATTCATGTTGACCTGCGTGCCACCGGCCGCGTGCATATGGTGCTGTGATCGTCATGCCCGAGCTTGTCGTCCGTCACCTCGGGCTGGTCGACTACCAGCCCACGCTGGAGGCCATGCGCAAGTTGACCCGTGAGCGCGATGCGCAAACCCCGGACGAAATCTGGTTGCTGCAGCATCCCAAGGTGTTCACTCAGGGCCAGGCTGGCAAGGCCGAGCATGTGCTCGCTGCCGGCGATATTCCGGTGATTCAGGTGGAGCGCGGCGGGCAGGTGACCTATCACGGCCCCGGGCAATTGGTGGCCTATCTGATGCTCGATCTGCGTCGTCTCGATCTGGGCGTGCGTGAGCTGGTCACCGCCATGGAGCAGAGCCTGGTGGAGCTGTTGGCCAGCTATGGCATCGAGGCTGCGCCCAAGGCGGATGCGCCTGGTGTGTACGTGGCAGGTGACAAGATCGCCTCGCTGGGCCTGCGCGTCAGCCGTGGCTGCTCGTTCCATGGCCTGGCGCTGAACGTCGATATGGATATGACGCCCTTCCTGCGCATCAACCCCTGCGGCTACGCTGGGCTGAAGATGGTGCAGATGCGTGATCTGCTGCAAGCGCCGCCCGCGTTCGACGAGGTGTCGCAACGTCTGGAACAGACGCTGCGTGTCCGTCTGGGCTACGCGTAGGGTGTTGCGGGGCCGTACAGGTGGTTCGATATCGGCGATTTCTCTGTGCGCACGGCGCACCCTACGGACGGTGTCCGGGCGAGCCATGCGTAGGGTGCGCTGCGCACACCAATAAGGCCACTGGTTTTCAGCGCACGCATTGCTGTCAGAAACGAAAAAGGGACGCCGAGGCGTCCCTTTCGTTTGTCGTGAAGAGCTGGATCAGTTCAGGTTCAGCGCCGGAATCAGGCTGGTGTTGATCTCCTGGCCGGGCACCGGTACGGGGGCGGCGAGGCCCAGATTGTTCTTCTCGAACACGCGATCGGCGCGGTAGCTGGAACGTACCAGCGGGCCGGCGGCGACTTCCATGAAGCCTTTCTCCAGGCCGATGTCACGCAGGCGATTGAACTCTTCAGGGCTGACCCAGCGTTGCACCTTCAGGTGGTTGCGCGTGGGTTGCAGGTACTGACCGAGGGTGAGGATGTCCACGCCGATGGCGCGCAGGTCGTCCATGGTTTCCAGGATTTCCTCGTCGGTTTCACCCAGGCCGAGCATCAGACTGGTCTTGGTCAGTACGTCGGGGCGGTGCTTCTTGGCGTGCTCGAGCACCTTGAGGGTCTTCTCGTAGCCAGCGCGCGGATCACGCACCACATGGGTGAGGCGTTTGACCGTCTCGACGTTCTGCGCGAAGACTTCAAGGCCGGAGTCGACGACGCGCTCGATGGCCTGGTGATCGCCATCGAAATCCGGGGTCAGGGCTTCGACCACCACCTGCGGGGTGTTTTCCTTGATCGCTCGCACGCAGGCTGCATAGTGGCCAGCGCCGCCGTCTTCCAGATCGTCACGGTCCACCGAGGTCAGCACGATATAACGCAGGGCCATCAGCTCCACCGACTTGGCGGTGTTCTGCGGTTCTTCTAGGTCCAGCCAGCCATTGGGATTGCCGGTGTCCACGGCGCAGAAGCGGCAGGCGCGGGTACACACCGAGCCCATCAGCATGATGGTGGCCGTGCCGTTGGACCAGCACTCACCCATGTTCGGGCAGTGCGATTCCTGGCAGACGGTGCTCAGGCGGTGTTCGCCGACGTTGCGCTTGACCGCCTCGAAACGGCTGCCGCCAGGCGCCTTGACCCGCAGCCACTTGGGCTTGGGTTCGAAAACCTGGGGTTCGGCCGAGGCGCGGCGCTTCTGACCATCCTTGATCGCGGTGATGCCTTGGGCGGTGCGAAACTTTTCGCCGCTGGCGACGGATTTGGGCGAGGAGGTGTCGGACATCGGAAATCTGGGCTCCGGTAGAGGCTCCGTGGGCAGGTGGCTTTTGGCCGCCGGCCAGTCTACCACAGAAGGTGTATGCAGACGCTGAGGCCGCCTGTCGACAAAATACCCGTGAGGCGTTTTTGGGGGCGTCGCTGTGACCGCTCGCCAAGGCGCTTGCCGGTGATGGCAGCGCCCGGGGTGTCACCTGGATTCAGCGTCTGCGCAGCTGCTGCAGCAGTTGGGTGTTGGGGTAGCCATCGGCTGGCCAGTTCAACTGCAGTTGCAGGGCGCGAATGGCCTTGCGCGTGTTGGCGCCGATGATGCCGTCGGCCGGGCCGGGGTCGAAGCCGGCCTGGGCCAGCAGTTCCTGCAGTTCGACACGTTCACTGCGACCCAGTTGACGCTCACCACGGGGCCATTGCCCCTTGATTTCGCTGGTGCGTAGCAGGTTGTCGGCGAGCAGGCCGATGGCCAGCGCGTAGGACGTGGAATTGTTGTACTTGAGGATGCTGCGGAAGTTATCCAGCAGCAGGAAGGCCGGGCCTTGGTGGCCGGCAGGCAGTTGCAGGCTGGCGCGGGCGTTGGCGGCTGCGCCGGTCGGTGCCAGAGGACGGACGCCGAGCTCTGCCCATTCGGCCAGCGTGCGGCGCTGATCCGGGTCGGCCAGGGCGTAGTCGAAGCCGCTCGGCAGGTTCACTTCGAACCCCCAGGGCTGACCACGCTGCCAGCCGGATGCCTGCAGGTAATGGGCGGCCGACGCCAGGGCGTCGGCCTGGGAGTTCCACAGGTCGCGCTTGCCGTCGCCGTCGAAGTCGACTGCATGCTGGTTGTAGGTGGTGGGCATGAATTGGGTCTGGCCCATGGCGCCGGCCCAGGAGCCGATCATGCGTTCGCTGGGCACATCGCCGTTCTGCAGGATTTGCAGGGCGGCCAGCAACTGAGCGCGCCAGAAGCCCTGGCGGCGACCGTCATAGGCCAGGGTGGCGAGGGAGCGGATTACGCTGTGGCTGCCGATGTTGTTGCCGAAGTTGCTCTCCAGGCCCCAGATGGCCACCAGGATCTGCGCTTCGACGCCATATTGCTGCTCGATGCGTTGCAGCATGGCGTTGTGCTGGGCCAGCAATACCCGACCACGGCCGATGCGGCTGGAAGAGACGGCGCCGTCGAGATATTCCCACACCGGGCGAGTGAACTCGGGCTGGCTGCTGTCGGCTTTGAGTACTGCCGGGTCGGGGGTGACGCCGGCGAACACGCGATCGAACAGCGCCGCGTCGATGCCCGCGGCAATCGCTTCGCTGCGCATTGCCTGGCGCCAGTCGGCGAAACTGGGCAAGGGTTTTTCGGCTGGAGTCTGGGCCGCTGCAGGGGCTGTGACGGTAGGCAGATTTTCCGCCGGGGCTTGGGCGCAGGCGGCCAGCAGCAGGAGAGGAAGCAGAGCCAGGACGCGACGAGGAAGCTGGTGTGGCATGTCTATCTCAGGACGTTTAAGCAGGCGCTTACCTTAGCATGCTCGGGCAACAGGCAGGGCCATCAGTGAATCAACATGCCCCATAAAGCAAGAAGCCTCCCAATTGTGGGAGGCTTCGCGGCGGTAGCTGCCTTTGCCTTTCTGTGGTCGTTCCTGGCGGGAGCGAAACAGTGGCTGGGCGACGATGGATTTGGCCTTGTTCGGCCGTTTGCCGGTTTTCTTGCTCATGGCGTTTCCTCATGCAGACTGGCCTGCGCCAATGCAGGCGGCGAAGACTATGCGCCGCTGTACAGAAAATGTCCAGACGGGGCGTAGGGCGGGTGCAACCCGCCATCATCGGGTGGCGGGTTGCACCCGGCCTACGGAGAAAGACGCAGCCGTTGCCCGGCCAGTTGCAGGGTCAGCATGGCCAGCTCACTCCACGGATCACCGGGTGCCTGGCCCTTGATCTGCGCGTCGATCAACTGTGCCTGCTGCAACAGCTGCCCCCAGCGTTTGCTGCTGTGACGCTGCAAGGCCTTGGAAACCAGCGGCCTGCGTTTGTCCCAGACGGGCGGGCGCGCGCTGGAAAAGGCCTTGTCCAGCGGTATGCCCTGGCTCTGCTGGTGGGCAATGCCGGCCAGCAGGCGAATCTCGCGCGCCAACGCCCAGAGGATCACCGGGGTTTCCACCCCTTCACCGCGCAGGCCTTCGAGCATGCGCAAGGCGTGGGCGGCGTCGCCGCCGAGGGCACAGTCGATCAGGCCGAAGACGTCGAAGCGGGCGCTGTCGGCCACCGCTGCTTGCACGGTCTCGGCGTCGACCTGATTGCCTTCGGCGAGCAGCTTGAGCTTTTCCACTTCCTGGGCGGCAGCCAGCAGGTTGCCTTCCACCCGTGCGGCAATCATTTCCACCGCGTCAGCGCTGGCGCTCAGGCCGGCCTGAGCCAGGCGCTGGCGAATCCACTGCGGCAACTGGTTGGCGTCTACCGGCCAGATCTGGATGAACTGACTCACCTGGCCGTCGATCAGGGCCTTGGCCCATTTGGATTTCTGCGTGCTGCCGTCGAGCTTGGGCAGGCTCAGCAACAGAACGGTGTCCTCGGGCGGGCGGGCCAGGTACTCGAGCAGGGCGGCTGTGCCCTTGTCCCCAGGTTTGCCGGAAGGCAGGCGCAGTTCCAGCAGGCGCTTTTCGGCGAACAGCGACAGGCTGGCACCCGCTTGCAGCAGGTTGCCCCAGTCGAAGTTGGCTTCGGCGTTGAACACCTGGCGCTCGCCGAAACCCTGCTGGCGGCAGGCGTTACGAATGGCGTCGGCAGTTTCCTGGCACAGCAATGGTTCGTCGCCACTGATCGCATAGACAGGTGCGAGAGCGCCTTGCAGGTGTTTGCCGAGTTGCGCGGGGGCAAGCTTCATCGAGGTGATGTCATCAGGCGAGCAGGGCGTCGGGCCGCGGCTGCGGCCCTTGGGCCTTTAGCGGGACGGCAGTTCGATCGGCGACTGCTGCGGCGCGACCTGGCTCTCGCGAGCCCGGCGCTCTGCTTCCAGTGCTTCGGCTTCAGCCCTGGCGCGGGCTTCGGCGGTCTGTTGCAGTTGGTCCAATCGCTCGGGCGTGATCTGCTGCAGGCTGAAGATCAGTTGCTGGATCATTTCACGGCGCAGTTCGCTGCGCAGCTGAGCTGCTTCCTGGTCGGAGCCGGCCAGGTTGTTGTCGTCCTGCTGATAGTAGTTCTGTACTTCGACCTTGTTACCGGTCAGCAGCAGGTCTTGTGCGCCGCGGATTTCATACTCCAGGGCCATGGTCAGCTCGTATTCGGCGGTACGGGCGCCGCCGCTGTAGCTGGCGCCGCGACGATTTTCGGTTTCGCGGCTGATCACCAGCTTGTAGGGCGCGCCGGAGTAGACGCGAACGTCGTTGTTCTCCAGTACTTCACGTACTTGCTGCACGGTGTCGCCGTAGGCATCGCGTGCGCTGACGTCGAGTTCCTTGAGGGCGAACTGCACGTCGCCGGTGCCACGCAGCTGGAAGCCGCATGCGCTGAGCAGGCCAGCCAGGCCGATGACCAGCAGATTCCGTTTCATCATTCTCATATCCCCTTGGCGGATCACGGCGCCACACGCGTGTGGCGCCGAGCTTAATCAGTTGGCGACTATGTTGACCAGCTTGCCCGGTACCACGATGACCTTGCGAATGCTCAGGCCTTCGGTGAAGCGCAGCACGTTCTCGTTGGCGCGGGCGGCTGCCTCGACGTCCTCGCGGCTGGCGCTGGCCGGTACCTCGATCTGCCCGCGCAGCTTGCCGTTGACCTGCACCACCAGGGTCAGGCTGTCCTGCACCAGAGCGGATTCGTCGACCTGCGGCCACTGCGCATCGATCACGGCATCGGCGTGACCCAGGCGCTGCCACAGCTCGTGGCTGATGTGCGGGGTGATCGGCGCCAGCAGCAGGGTGACGATCTCCAGACCTTCGTGCACCAGCGCGCGGTCCTGTTCGGTGGCGGTGGCAGCTTTTTCCAGCACGTTCATCAGGGTCATCACCTGGGCGATGGCGGTGTTGAACTTGTGGTGCTGGCCGATATCGTTGCTGGCCTGCTTGATCGCCAGGTGAATGGCGCGGCGCACGGCCTTCTGCTCGTCGCTCAGGCTGGCGACATCCAGCTTGCCTGGCAGACCGGCGCTGACGTGGCCCTGAGCCAGGCGCCAGACGCGGCGCAGGAAGCGGTTGGCGCCCTCGACGCCGGCATCCGACCATTCGCAGCTCATGTCGGGTGGCGAGGCGAACATCATGAACAGGCGGCAGGTGTCTGCGCCGTACGCATCGATCATGTCCTGCGGGTCGACGCCGTTGTTCTTCGACTTGGACATCTTCTCGGTGCCGCCGATTTCCACCGGCAGACCGTCGCTCTTCAGCTTGGCGCCGATGACCTTGGCCTTGGCATCACGCTCGACCTCGACATCGGCCGGGTTGAACCAGTCCTTGCCGCCGTTTGCCAGGGTGCGGTAGTAGGTCTCGGCGACCACCATGCCCTGGGTCAGCAGGTTTTTGAACGGCTCGTTCGACGACACCAGGCCTTCGTCGCGCATCAGCTTGTGGAAGAAGCGTGCGTAGAGCAGGTGGAGGATGGCGTGCTCGATACCGCCGATGTACTGATCCACCGGCAGCCAGTGGTTGGCCGCTTGCGGGTCGACCATGCCGCCCTCGTAGTTCGGGCTGGCGTAGCGGGCGAAGTACCAGGAGCTTTCCACGAAGGTGTCCATGGTGTCGGTTTCGCGCTTGGCCGGTGCGCCGCATTTCGGGCAGGTGCACTCGTAGAACTCGGGCATCTTCGCCAGCGGCGAGCCTGCGCCGTCCGGTACCACGTCTTCTGGCAGCACCACCGGCAGCTGGTCTTCCGGCACCGGTACGTCGCCGCAGCTGTCGCAGTGGATGATCGGGATCGGGCAGCCCCAGTAGCGCTGGCGGCTGATGCCCCAGTCGCGCAGGCGGAACTGGGTCTTGCGTGCGCCGTGCTCGCTGGCCTCAAGGTCGCCGACGATGGCGTCGAAGGCGGCGCTGAAGTCCAGGCCGTCGTACTTGCCGGAGTTGATGGTGGTCAGGCCGGCCTTGTCGCCGTACCAGTCCTGCCAGGTGCTGGCGTCGTAGTCTTTGCCCTCGCCGGCGTAGACCTGCTGGATCGGCAGGTCGTACTTGTTGGCGAATTCGAAGTCGCGCTCATCATGCGCCGGCACGGCCATCACCGCGCCTTCGCCGTAGCCCCACAATACGTAGTTGGCGACGAATACCGGCAGCTTGTCGCCGGTCAGCGGATGAATGACGAACTGGCCGGTGGCCAGGCCCTTCTTCTCCATGGTGGCCATGTCGGCCTCGGCCACGGAACCGGCCTTGCATTCGGCGATGAAGGCGGCGATCTGCGGGTTGCCTTCGGCGGCACGCTGGGCCAGCGGGTGTTCGGCGGCCACGGCGACGTAAGTCGCGCCCATCAGGGTGTCGGGGCGGGTGGAATAGACCTTGAGTTGGCCTTCCACGCCGATGCTGGCGACGTCGTAGTCGAACACGATGTCGGCACCGAAGCTCTTGCCGATCCAGTTGCGCTGCATGGTCTTGACCTGCTCGGGCCAGCCATCGAGCTCATCCAGGCTGCTCAGCAGCTCTTCGGCGTAAGCGGTGATCTTGAAGTAGTACATCGGGATTTCGCGCTTCTCGATCAGCGCGCCCGAGCGCCATCCGCGGCCGTCGATGACCTGCTCGTTGGCCAGTACGGTCTGGTCCACCGGGTCCCAGTTGACGGTGCCGTTCTTGCGGTAGATCACGCCCTTCTCGAACAGGCGGGTGAACAGCCACTGCTCCCAGCGGTAGTAGTCCGGCTTGCAGGTGGTGACTTCGCGCGTCCAGTCGATCGCCAGGCCCAGCGACTTGAGCTGGGATTTCATGTAGGCGATGTTCTCGTAGGTCCACTTGGCCGGCGCCACCTGGTTCTTCATCGCGGCGTTTTCCGCCGGCATGCCGAAGGCGTCCCAGCCCATCGGCTGCAGCACATTCTTGCCCTGCATGCGCTGGTAGCGGGCGATCACGTCGCCGATGGTGTAGTTGCGCACGTGCCCCATGTGTAGCTTGCCGCTTGGGTAGGGGAACATCGACAGGCAGTAGAAGGTGTCCTTGCCAGGCTGTTCGCTGACGACGAAGGATTTCTGCGCGTCCCAGTGGGACTGCGCGGCGGCTTCTATTTCACGGGGCGAGTACTGTTCGTGCATGGCTCTGGCGCTGAAGGAATGGGGCTTGCGGAAAACGCCGTAGCATACATGAGCGCCGTCTATCGAGGGAAACCCAGATTGTGCCGCGTCCGCCGTTTGTCGCGGCGCCGGGCTGCGCGCGGGGCCTTCGCTAAGCTTTATTCAAGGCCCGCGGTTGTCGGGGCTCGCGAGGTGTTCGATGGCGGATGCACGGCAAGCGGAACGGGGTGGTGGCCTTTACGAGCGACTGCTGCAGCGGCTTGCCCTGGCGCTGGAGGAGGCCGATACCGCCAGTCGCCTGCATGCTGAGCCGCTGCGCGAGCTGGAGCTCGATGGCCTGAGTCCGGCGGAGCTGGATCTGATTCGTGCCTATCTCAATCGGGACCTGCACTGGTTGCGGGGCTGGCATGCGGCGGCCGAGGAGCTGGCGCTTATTCAGCGTCAGCCCGTGCGGGTGAGCAAGGGCCCCTCTGCTCGCCCGCTGGCCAAGACCAAGCCGCTGCTCAAGCGGCGCCAGGCATTGTGTTGTGCCCTCTGCGGTACGCCGGTGGCCTGGCAGCGAGGCCTGCATGCCCAGGCCTGTCAGGCCTGTGGTTCGAAGTTGTTTCGTAGCGGTCATCCCCGCTAGCGGTCTCGGCTCGGGCTACCTGCTTCGCTCTACCTCCTGCATCCATACAGGCGTCGCCTGCGGTTTCAGCGGCCTGCTAGGCTAGGGCGCCCAGGAGGTGCCTGATGCCGATTCGCTACATCCTCAAACAACTGTTGATGCCACCAGGCGTCCTGCTGCTGCTGATGCTGCTGGGTTGGTGGTTGCGCCGGCGGTTTCCCCGACTGGCGATGGCCTGTTTCGCGACGGGTTTTGGCGGGCTCTGGCTGATGAGCCTGCCGGCGGTGATGCAGTGGGGGGCGGGACTGCTCGAACGTGAGCCGGTGCTGGAGGAGGCGCAATGGGCGACGCTGGCGCAGCGTGCCGACGCCATCGTGATTCTCGGTGCCGGGCGTGAGCAGAACGATCCGGGCTGGGGCAGCACCGATCAGCCCGGCCTGATGGCATTGGAACGACTGCGCTACGCCGCTCGCCTGGCGCGAGCATCCGCTCTACCCTTGGCTGCAACCGGCGGCCTGCATTACGGCCAGCCGCCCAGTGAGGCCGCGCTGATGGCGGATGCGATGCGGCGCGATTATGGGCTGGAGATCCGCTGGCTGGAGGAGCAGAGCCGCACCACCTGGGAAAATGCTCAACTGAGCGCCGAGCTGTTGCAGGCGCAGGGGGTGCAGCGCGTGGTGCTGGTGACCCAGGCCTGGCACATGCCACGGGCGCGCTGGTGTTTCGAGCAGGCTGGCTTCGAGGTGATCACCGCGCCGATGGGGTACCTCAGCGCCGGCTATGAGCGTCCGCTGGGCGGCTGGCTGCCGGAGTCGAGGGTGATCTGGCAGAGCAGTCAGTTGCTCAACGAAGTGATCGGCTTGTTGGCTTATCCGCTGATTTACGGCCGTGATTGAGTGCGCGCCTGATTCCTGTAGGAGCTGGCTTGCCAGCGATCCTGGGGGCATTCTGGCCGCACTGATCGCCAGCAAGCTGGCTCCTACGCAAAGCGTGTAGCCCGGATCTAAAGCGTCTTGGCCATACGACTGGCCAGCAGCGCCCAGCCCAGCAACAGCGCGCAGAGAATCGCCAGCGGCCAGATGCGCCATTGCAGATAAGGCGTGAGCCCCTGCATTGGCAGCACTTCGCCGTAGAGCACGCCTTGTTCGAACTGCGGCAAACCGAACTGGATACGCCCCTGCGGATCGATCACCACGGTCATGCCGTTGTTGGTGGCGCGGATCATCCAGCGGCCGGCCTCCAGCGCGCGCATCTGCGCCATCTGCAGGTGCTGCAGCGGGCCGATGGAGGTGCCGAACCAGGCGTCGTTGCTCACCGTCAGGAGAATTTCGCTGTCCGCTGCCAGTGCCGCTGCGAACTCCGGGTAGACCACTTCATAGCAGATGAATGGCGCGATGCGATGCCCTTTGGCCAGCAGCGGTGGCTGGTCGGCCGGTCCGCGGGCGAAGTCGGACATCGGCAGGTCGAAGAAGGCGATCAGGCCGCGCAGCACTTCCTGCAGTGGCACGTATTCGCCGAACGGCACCAGTTTCTGCTTGAGGTAGGTGCCCTCACCTTCGCCAAAGCTGGTGATCGCATTGTAATAACGCAGCTCGCCATGCTCGTTGGACTGGCGCACCGGCACGCCGGTGATCAGTGCCGTGTTGCGGTCACGGGCGAAGCGATCCATCATGCCGATATAGCCCTGAGCCAGATCCTTGAGTATCGGGATTGCCGTTTCCGGCCAGACCAGTATGTCGACCCGCTCGGCACTGAAACTGAGGTCGCGATACAGCGCCAGCTGTGCGTTGAGCTGGGCCGGGTCCCATTTCAGGTTCTGCTCGACGTTACCCTGTACCGCAGCCACGCTCAGGCTGTTGCCTGCTGCCCGCGTCCAGTTGTGGTCCTTCAGCGCCAGGCCTGCGAGCCAGGGGCTCAGCAGCAGGAGCAGGGCGCAGACGTAGCGCGGTTTGTGCTTGCGCAGGCGCTCCAGGTTGATGATCAGCGCTGCCGACAGGGCGATGACGAAGGACGAAAGCCAGACGCCGCCGATCGGGACCAGGCCGCTCAGCGGGCCGTCGAGCTGGCTGTAGCCGGCATAGAGCCAGGGAAAACCGGTGAGGAGCCAGCCGCGAAATACTTCCTGGGCGACCCACAACGCGGCGAACGCCAGGGCGTCGGCCAGCGGCGCCTCGCTGCGGCGTATCCAGCGCGCCCAGAGTGCGGCGGTCAGGGCGAAGAACAGGCCCAGGCCAGCGACGAAACCCAGGGTGAGAATGCCGGCCAGCGCCGGCGACGCAGCGCCGTAGTCATGGATGCTGACGTATACCCAGCTGGTGCCAGAGGCGAACAGACCGAAGCCGTAGCTCCAACCGCGCAGCGCTGCCTGGCCGGGGCGCAGATGGCGCAGGCCGAAATAGAACAGGGCAATGGACAGCACGGCCAGTGGCCAGAGATCGAACGGGGCGAGCGCCAGGGTGGTCAGGGCGCCTGCGCCGCAGGCGAGCAGGTGGCCGGGCCAGCCCGGGCGAGTGATCCATTGCAACATGGGGCAGATCCTTGGATGCGGGGTGGCGCAAGGGTAGGGGCAGGCAGTGGCAGGCGGCAAGTGCCAGGGCTGTTCTTAAAAAGCCATCTATCGTCACTCCCGCGAAGGCGGGTGCCCAGGTGATTCGCAGGTTCTGGATGCCCGCGTGCGCGGGTATGACGGCTTTTTCAGTGTTTCCCTGGCCCGGATGCAATCCGGGGAGGCGCTCTGGCCATCCCCGGATACCAGCCGTCAGCGGCTGACCGGGGTCAGGCGCAGCAGGTGGATGCGGCGGCTGTCGGCGTTGAGTACGCGGAAGCGGAACTCGCCGATCTCGGTGACTTCGTTGCGCTTGGGCAGGTGGCCGAAGGCACTCATCACCAGGCCGCCGACTGTGTCGTACTCGTCATCGGAGAACTGGCTGTCGAAGGTTTCGTTGAAGCTGTCGATGGGCGTCAGCGCCTTGATCAGGTAGTCGCCGGAGGGCAGCGGCTTGATGTAGCCGTCTTCCTCGACATCGTGCTCGTCCTCGATGTCACCGACGATCTGCTCCAGCACATCTTCGATGGTCACCAGGCCGGCCACGCCGCCGTATTCGTCGATCACCACGGCCATGTGGTTGTGGTTGGCGCGGAACTCGCGCAGCAACACATTCAGGCGTTTGGACTCGGGCACGAAAGTGGCCGGGCGCAGCAGATCCTTGATGTTGAAGTTGGGCTGGTCGCCCTGCAGGATCAGCGGCAGCAGATCCTTGGCCAGGAGGATGCCGATGACGTCGTCGAGGCTCTCGCCGACCACCGGGTAACGCGAGTGCGCGGCGTCGATGATGGCGGGCAGGAATTCGCGCGGGCTCTGACTGGCCTTGATGCTGATCATCTGCGAGCGCGGCACCATGATGTCGCGTACCTGCAGGTCGGCGACCTGAATGGCGCCTTCGACGATGGCCAGCGCTTCGCTGTCGAGCAGTTTGTTCTGGTGGGCTTCGCGCAGGACTTCCAGCAGTTCCTGGCGGTTTCTCGGCTCATGAGCAAAAGCCTGGGTCAGCTTGTTGAACCAGGACTTCTGCTCGTTGCTCGATCGGTCTTCGCTCATGGCGTTTTACTCGGGGTCCTTATCAATAGGAGATTCGTCGTCCGCGTACGGGTCGGGATGACCCAGTTCGGCGAGCAATTGTCGTTCCAGTTCTTCCATCTCGAGGGCTTCGTCTTCCTCGATGTGGTCATAGCCCAGCAGGTGCAGGCAACCGTGGATCACCAGGTGTGCCCAGTGCGCCTGCGGTGTCTTGCCTTGCTCGGCGGCTTCACGCTCGACCACCGGCACGCAGATCACCAGGTCACCCAGCAGCGGAATGTCGAGGATGCCGTCGGGAATCTCGGCGGGGAAGGACAATACGTTGGTGGCGTAGTCCCTGTGCCGCCAGGTGTGGTTCAGCTCGCGGCCTTCGGCCTCGTCGACCAGGCGGATGGTCAGCTCGGAGTCGGCAGTGCGCTGGCGCAGGGCCAGTTCGCACCAGCGGCGCAGTTGCGTTTCATCCGGATGCTGGCCGTCGGTGGCCAGTTGCAGATCGAGCTCAAGCATCGTTGTTGTCGACCTTGCCGTGCAGGCGCGCGTCATGGCGCTCGTAGGCTTCGACGATGCGCTGCACCAGCGGATGGCGCACCACGTCCTTGGGCTTGAAGTGGGTGAAGCTGATGCCGGGCACGTCGCGCAGCACCTCGATGACGTGCGCCAGGCCGCTCCTGGTGCCGCGCGGCAGGTCGACCTGGGTGATGTCGCCGGTGATCACGGCGGTGGAGCCGAAACCGATACGGGTGAGGAACATCTTCATCTGCTCGACGGTGGTGTTCTGACTCTCGTCGAGAATGATGAAGCTGTTGTTAAGGGTGCGGCCACGCATGTAGGCCAGCGGCGCGATCTCGATCACCTGCTTCTCGATCAGCTTGGCCACGTATTCGAAGCCGAGCATCTCGTACAGTGCGTCGTACAGCGGGCGCAGGTAAGGGTCGATCTTCTGCGCCAGGTCGCCGGGCAGGAAGCCGAGTTTCTCACCGGCCTCGACTGCCGGGCGCACCAGCAGGATGCGCCGCACCTGCTCGCGCTCCAGCGCATCCACTGCGCAGGCCACGGCCAGGTAGGTCTTGCCGGTGCCGGCCGGACCGATGCCGAAGTTGATGTCGTTGTCGAGGATCGCCTTGACGTAGCGCTGCTGGTTGGCGCCGCGTGGCTTGATCACGCCCTTCTTGGTGCGCAGGCTGACTTGCGGCAGGTTGCTGGGGTTGACCAGCTCTTCGACGCCGGACTCCTGCAGATACAGGTGCACCAGGTCGGGCGACAGCTCGGTGGCTTTGGTTTCGCGGTACAGCTTGCGCAGCAGTTGCTCGGCAGCCTGGGTTTTTTCGGTGCTGCCAAGCATCTCGAACTGGTTGCCGCGGTTGCGGATTTCCAGGCCGAGGCGCTCTTCGATCAGGCGCAGATGCTCGTCGAACTGGCCGCAGAGGTTGGCGAAACGGCGGGCCTCGAAAGGTTCGAGGGTGAAACGATGAGGTTCTAGAGAGGCGTTCAAGGTGATGGTGTGATCGTCACTTGTCTGGGTATGGAAAGGCAGCATAACGCCGGTCGCCCACAACGCAAAGTGTGGGCAATTACGGCTTCAGTTGAGGGTGCTGGCATCCAGCAGAGTACCGCGCAGCGAATGGGGCAGGGCGTCGTCGATGTGCACGTCGACGAACTGGCCGATCAGGCGCGGATTATCGCAACGGAAATTGACGATGCGGTTCTGCTCGGTACGGCCCTGGAGCATGCCCGGGTCCTTCTTCGAATAGTCGCTGACCAGGATGCGCTGCACCGTGCCGACCATGCGCCGGCTGTTCTCGAAGCCGTTCTGGTTGATGCGATGCTGGAGCAGGGCCAGGCGCTGCTTCTTCACCTCGTCTGGGGTGTCGTCCACCAGGTCGGCGGCCGGGGTGCCGGGGCGCGAGCTATAGATGAAGGAGAAGGAGAAGTCGAAACCGACGTCCTCGATCAGCTTCATGGTCTGCTCGAAATCCTTTTCGGTCTCGCCGGGGAAGCCGACGATGAAGTCCGAGCTGATCAGGATATCCGGCACTGCTGCACGCAGTTTGCGGATGCGCGACTTGTACTCCAGCGCGGTGTGGTTGCGCTTCATCGCCGCGAGGATACGGTCGGAGCCGGACTGCACCGGCAGGTGCAGGTATTTGACCAGCTGCGGGATCTCGGCGTGAGCGGCGATGATCGCGTCGGAGAACTCCAGCGGGTGGCTGGTGGTGTAGCGGATACGCTCGATGCCATCGAGGGCTGCCACCGCATGCAGCAGCTCGGCGAAGTCGACGATACGGCCGTCCGGTGCCGGGCCGCGGTAGCCGTTGACGTTCTGCCCGAGCAGGGTGACTTCCTTGACGCCCTTGTCGGTGAGCTGGGTGATTTCCAGCAGCACGTCGGCCAGCGGCCGGCTGACTTCCTCACCACGGGTGTAGGGCACCACGCAGAAGGTGCAGTACTTGCTGCAGCCTTCCATCACCGAGACGAAGGCGCTGGGGCCGTCGACGCGTGGCTCGGGCAGGCGGTCGAACTTCTCGATCTCGGGGAAGCTGATGTCGACTTGCGCGGTCTTGGTCAGGCGTGCAGCGTCGATCATTTCCGGCAGGCGGTGCAGGGTTTGCGGGCCGAACACCACATCGACATAGGGCGCGCGATCACGGATCGCCGCGCCTTCCTGGCTGGCTACGCAGCCGCCGACGCCGATCACCAGATCCGGGTTGGCCTGCTTCAGCTCGCGCCAGCGGCCGAGCTGGGAGAACACCTTGTCCTGTGCCTTCTCGCGGATCGAGCAGGTATTGAGCAGGATGACGTCGGCGTCTTCGGGTTTTTCCGTGACCTCCAGGGCCTGATGCTCGCCCAGCAGGTCGACCATGCGCGAGCTGTCGTACTCGTTCATCTGGCAACCGTGGGTTTCGATATAGAGCTTCTTGGTCATGGCACTGTCTGAATTGGTTAAAAAATGACCGCGCATTATAGGCGTGTGCCAGGGGCGGCGCCACCGCTCAGCGTGTGCGTGAATAATCCTGCTCTGGTACCAGTTCATCGCCTTGCAGCAGATAGAGCGTATCGATCAGGTCGTAGGCGCTGCCGCCATAGCAGTCGCGCCCTTCACCGGTCAGGCGCAGGTGGTACTGGCCGTCATTCTCGGCCACACGCAACGTCTGAATGCTGCAACAGCGGGACGTGTCGGCTAACGGACTATCGGCATCGGTCTCTGCGAGGCGCAGGATGCGCTGGCGTTTTCCGTGCTGCCATTGTTCCAGTTGCGGGCAATTTCCTGCTCCCACGGCGGGCATGAGCACCAGGCAGCTATCCGCTGCCGCCACGACATTGGCCAGGGCTCCTTCCACGGTTTGCGGGCAAGGTGGCGCTCTGTAGAGGCTCAGGCGCTCTTCGTGAGCGGCATCGCATAGTCGCTGGTTGGTTTGCAAGGCGCGTTGTAGACGGCTCTCATGTTCCAGATTGTGCTGGATATCCTGCGCGCTGGCGGGGTTGTCGATCAGTGGTCCGAGCAGGGCAATACAGTCCTGTTCACGGCCAGCCCTGAGGTAGGCGAGAGACAGATCGCTGCGTAGCCAGTACCAATTGGCATCCAGGGTTTCGAGTCTGCAGGCATCCTGGCGCTGCTTGACCTGCTCCAGGCGAGCGATGGCGCCCTGGTAATCGCCGCGGGAGAAAAGGGCGTTGACCAGCGGACGCTGCAGCGCTTGCGCCGAGCAATCGTTTGCCACTGCATACGCGGGTAGCGTCAGAAGGACGATGAGCGGTAACGCGTATGAGGTTAGATGATGGGGCATGGGCTCTTCCTTGAAAGACGCTGCATGTTATTCCAGTCAGCGGCGTAAGGTCTTCTCACGGGACGCTGTGCTATCCTGCGCGCCCCGTTTTTCCTGACTTCGAGTCTTCATGAGCAAGCGCGATCCCATCTACAAGGTGATTTTCCTCAACCAGGGACAGGTGTACGAGATGTATGCCAAGCAGATCTATCAGAGCGATCTGTGGGGTTTTCTGGAAGTGGAGGAGTTCGTCTTTGGCGAGCGCAGCCAACTGGTGGTCGACCCCAGCGAGGAAAAGCTCAAGGCGCAGTTCGAGGGTGTGGTGCGCAGCTTCGTGCCGATGCACGCGATCATCCGCATCGACGAGGTGGAGCGCCTGGGCACGGCGAAAATCAGCGAGGCCAAGGGGGGCGGCAACGTGATGCCATTCCCCATGCCGATGCCGGACAAGTAAGCGCAGAGCCGAAGGATGCGCCTTGTGCACCAGCAGTAGGGTGGGCTTCAGCCCACCAGCGGTATCGAGATGCTACTTGGTGGGCTGAAGCCCACCCTACGGCTCAAGCGGATCGCCGCCCGGCCCACCCTGCGTGGTTAGGGCAGCGGCGCGAAGGGCGAACGACCTTCGGCGGTCTGCAGCTCCAGCAGGTAGCTGCGGAAGATCTGTCCCAGCACCTGGCTGGCGATTTCCAGCTCATCGCGACGCATCTGCGCCGATACCAGGTCGGCGCTGTCCATGGCTTCGTCCGAGCCATTGACCGATGCCATCTTCAATACGATGTAAGCCTGCACGTTGTTGGCCGGTACGCCTTCGCCACGGAAGAACATGGTGCCCAGGCGCAACTGCGCGTCGGCGTGGCCCTGCAGCGAGGCGCGTTCGAACCAGGTCAGGGCCTGCTTTAGATCGCGCGGGGTGCGTTTGCCGTCGTAGTAGTACTCACCCAGCTCATAGGCCGCCTGCATGTTGCCGGCTCGTGCCATTTCCTGGCAGCTGGCCAGGGCATCAGGCATCTCTTCGGGGGAGGCGTTCAGCGCGCAGCTGCCGCTGGCGGGGATCAACAGCGAATTGCCGCCTGCGAATGCAAACAGCGGGAGGAAAAGCAACAGGCAGCCCAGGGACAGGGTGCGGCCGGTGCGGTTCATCTGGATAACGGGACCTCGGCAGTTCAGGGCGGGTGACGTGCCCGGTCGGCGCAAAACGTGCCGACCGTCGCATTATGGAATAAACCGCGCGCTTGTTACAAAGGCTTTACCAGGCTGTCGAAAAACTACCTGCGTTGGCAATACTGCGTTAAAACCGGCCTCAAAATGCTCATTTACAGCACGTAAACTGCGCTTTTTCGGCCGTTTTTGCCTTGTCTTGCCTGCCTCGCCTACGTTTTTCAACAGCCTGTTACCCGGTCTGTTGTTTCGCACTGCCCGGCAGGCTCAGCAGCAGCCAGGCCAGCAGCGGGTAAGCTGGCGTGAGCAGCACATGGAGCAGGTCGATGCGGCGCAGCGGTCCGATCACGCCTTCGGTGCCGACCGCCAGGCCGGCCAGCAGGAACAATCCCACCACCACAACTGCGCTGATCGCAGGCGCGCGACGCGGCCATTGTACGGCGCCGGCATAGAGGATCAGCACCAGCGTGGCCAGATTCAGCGCCAGGCGGTAGTCCTCCAGGTAGCCCATCTGCCGGAACAGCTCGAAGAAGGCGCACAGGCCCAGGACGATGCGCCCCCAGTTCGGCCGGCTCCAGGCCCAGCCGCGACCCAGCGCCAATGCCGCGGCGCCGAGCAAAGGCAGGCCGAGAAAGCTGCTGGCCTGGGTGAGCCACAGGTGCGCGGCCTGCCAGCTCGGGTCGAAGCCGTAACGAATCACGCCGACGCTGGCGGCGGCGGCCGGTAGCAGGAAGCCGAGCAGGGCGCAGAACAGCGCCGGCTGATCACCCTCGCCATAGCGCCTGCGCGCCCGACCGATAAGCCAGACGCAGACGGCACAGGCCAGCGCCAGCAACGCATCACTGAAGGCGGTGCTGTATTGCATCAGGCTTTTTTCAGCTCGGCGAAGGCGCGTTCGGCGGCAGCGAAGGTGATCTCCAGCTCCTTGTCGCCGTGGGCGATGGAGGTGAAGCCCGCTTCGAAGGCGCTCGGTGCCAGGTACACGCCACCTTCCAGCATCAGGTGGAAGAAGCGGTTGAAGCGCGCGCTGTCGCTGGCCATCACGTCGGCGAAGGTGACGATGTCGTCGGCGCCACTGAAGTACAGGCCGAACATGGCGCCCGCCTGGGTGGTGACGAAGGGAATGCCGGCAGCATCGGCAAGCTGTTGCAGGCCATCGAGCATGCGCGTGGTGTAGTCGCTAAGCTCGGTGTGGAAGCCCGGGCGGCTGATCAGCTTGAGGGTGGTCAGGCCGGCGGCCATGGCCAGCGGGTTACCCGACAGGGTGCCGGCCTGGTAGACCGGGCCAAGCGGGGCGATGCATTCCATGATCGCGCGCTTGCCGCCGAAGCAGCCCACCGGCATGCCGCCGCCGATGATCTTGCCGAAGGTGGTCAGGTCCGGGGTGACGCCGTAGTGCGCCTGGGCTCCGCCGAGGGCAACGCGGAAACCGGTCATCACCTCGTCGAAGATCAGCACCACGCCGTGCTTGTCGCACTGCTCGCGCAGGCCTTCGAGGAAGCCCGGTGCCGGCGGCACGCAGTTCATGTTGCCGGCCACCGGCTCGACGATGATGCACGCGACTTCCTGGCCGACCTGCGCCAGGCATTCGGCCACGGCGTCGATGTCGTTGAACGGCAGGGTCAGGGTGTGCTTGGCGAAGGCTGCCGGCACGCCCGCGGAGTTCGGCACGCCCTGGGTCAGGGCGCCGGAGCCGGCCTTGACCAGCAGGCTGTCGGAGTGGCCGTGGTAGCAGCCCTCGAACTTGATGATGCTGTCGCGGCCGGTGTAGCCACGGGCCAGGCGGATGGCGCTCATGGTCGCTTCGGTGCCGGAGCTGACCATGCGCACCATTTCCATCGATGGCACCAGGCTGCATACCAATTCGGCCATCTCGGTTTCCAGCGCTGTCGGCGCGCCGTAGGACAGGCCGTGCTGCAGCTGGCGGCGGACCGAGTCGAGCACGTCCGGGTGGCTGTGGCCGAGAATCATCGGGCCCCAGGAGCCGACGTAGTCGACGTAGCGCTTGTCGTCTTCGTCCACGACGTAGGCGCCTTCGGCGTGCTTGAAGAACAGCGGCGTGCCGCCGACGCTACGGAAGGCGCGCACCGGCGAGTTGACGCCGCCGGGGATGTGTTTCTGGGCGTTGGCGAAGAGAATTTCGGAACGGGACATGGCAGGTCTCTCTGGAAACGAATCAGTCGAACAGCGCGGCAAAGGCGCGGGCGCGGTCTTCCACCTCAAGGGCGGAGTCCGCAGCGAACAGGGCATGGATCACGGCCACCATGCTGGCGCCGCGGGCGATCAGGCCTGGCGCGGTACCTAAGGTCACGCCGCCGATGGCGACGATGGGTTGGGCAAAGCGCGCGCGCGCCTCGTCCAACAGCTCCACGGTGGCAGCCGGAGCGCCAGGCTTGGTGTTGGAGTTGAAGAAGCGGCCGAAGGCGATGTAGCTGGCACCTTCGGCGGCGGCGCGCTCGGCCAGCTCCAGCTGGGCATGGCAGGTACCGCCGATCACGACATCGGCACCGAGGCGGGCGCGGGCGGCGGCCAGTGAACCGTCGGTCTGGCCCAGATGCAGGCCGACGCCCAGGCGTGCAGCCAGCTCCAGATCATCGTTGATGATCAGCGTGGCGCCGTGGCGCAGGCACAGTTCTGCCAGTGCCTGCGCTTCATCGAAACGGCGCACGGCATCGCCTGATTTGTCGCGGTATTGCAGCAGGCGCGCGCCACCGACCAGCGCCGCTTCGGCGTAGGGCAGCAGCTTGCCGCCGGCCAGCAGCGGCGTGTCGGTGATGGCGTAAAGACCGCGCAGCGCCGCAGTCATTGGGCGAAGTCCAGCGGCAGTCGGCGCGGCACGTACTGGCCGTGGCCGGGTTGTTCGGCGTCGCGCAGGGTGCGCCAGGTGTAATCCAGGGCGCTCTTGACGGCGCTGACCAGTTCCTCGCCCAGCGCCAGACGACCGGCCAGGGTACTGGCCAGGGTGCAGCCGGAGCCGTGGTAGCTGCCGGGCAGGCGCGCGCAGGTGAAGGTGTGACGGCTGCCGTCGCGGCAGTACAGGCGGTTATGCACCTCGGCTTCGTCGCCATGACCGCCGGTGATCAGCAGGTGCTCGATGAAGGGCAGCAGCTTCTCGGCACATTCATCGGAGCTGCCTTGCGGCAGTTCGGCGAGGATGCGCGCTTCCGGCAGGTTCGGTGTGGCGATGGTGGACACGGCGAACAGGCGCTCGCGCATGGCGAAACCGACGTCGTCCTTGCCCAGCGAGCCGCCGCCACCAGCGCGTAGCACCGGGTCGCAGACCAGTGGTACGCCGGGCAGCTGGCTCATCACTTCGAGTACGTTTTCGACCATCCCCACCGAGCCGAGCATGCCCAGCTTGACGGCGGCGACCGGCATATCGGCGATCACCGCACGGGCCTGGGCCAACACCCAGTCGCTGTCGAGCACACGGAAGTCGGAGACGTTGACGGTATCCTGCACGGTCAGGGCAGTCACCGTCGGGGCGGCGTGGCAGCCTTGAGCCAGCAGGGCTTCGATATCGGCCTGCAGACCGGCACCACCGCTGGGGTCGTGACCGGACATGCACAGCACTACGGGGCGGGAGTTTGGCGTTTTCATGGTGCGCGAGCTTATCACTAACAGCCCGTCGGTCGCTGCATGGCATGCCGGCTGCTAGCCGTTCTGATTCTCGTCCGTATTGGTATTTGCGGGCTTGTCGATGGCATCATGCGCGGCCCTGCCGCCTTGCCCGACTGCCTTCGATGACGCTGCGTGCCTGCCTGATCATGATGACCGCCCTGGCGGTGATCACCGACAACCTGATCATTCCTTTCTATCCGCAGTACTTCGCCGAGCGTTTCGACAATCCGCCGGAGCAGCATGTCGGCCTCTATCTGGCGGTGGTCAGCCTGGTGGTGATGGCGGTGTTCCCGCTCTGGGCGCGTCTGGCCAAGCGCGTGCACCCGGTACGGATTCTGATCAGCGCGCAGCTGATGGCCGGTAGCCTGACCGCTGCCTGCTACTTCATCGACTCGCTGCCGCTGTTCTGGGTGGTGTCGCTGCTGATGGTGGTGTTCAAGGGCAGCTACCTGCTGATGTACCCCTACGTGATGAGCCTGCAGCAGCAGGACAACCACACCCAGACCATCGGCACGCTGTCGGTGGTGGTGCACTTCGGCGCCATTCTCGGCGCGGCGCTGGGCGGGCTGATCCTGCAGATCATGAACATCGGCGATGTATTCCTGGTGATGGCCGCCGGCGACTTCATCCAGATGGCCATCTGCATGCATCTGGTGCGCGGCTACCTGCCGGCACCGGGTGAGCAGCCGGCGAACGAAGAGGCGCCGGTGAAGAACGCGTCACGCAGCCTGCCGGCCATCTACCGGCTGTGCCTGGTGATGCTGCTGTTCTACTTCGTCGGTTACGTCACCCGGCCGTTCTTTGCCGTCTATTGGCAGCAGGTGGCGCACTGGAACAGCGAGATGGCTGCCGGCTTCGTCTATGCATTGCCCGGCGCAGTGGCCGTGTTGGCTCTGTGGTGGGGACGCCACGCGACCAGGCAGGGCAACACCCGCGACGGCATTCTGGCCGGTTTGTTGCTGGGCGCGGCGGCCACCTTCATTCAGGGTTTCGGCGATCAGTGGCTGATCCTGCTCGGCCGCGTGTTGTTCGGCTGGGCGCTGTATCAGGTTACCGTGCGCCTCGATGCTCTGTTGTTCGAGCTCAGTTCGCCAGAGCATTACGCGGTGGACTTCAGCAAGATCAACATTTTCCAGTGCCTGGGCAACATGGGCTCGGCCTACGGCGCCGGGCTGCTGGTCAGCCATTACGGCCAGGCCATGCCGTTCTGGGTCGGCGCTGCCGGCCTGCTGCTGACGGCGGCGTTGTTCCCCTTGCTGGTGCGCAAACCCCGTGCGGTGTGAGTCTTTAGTGGCGAATGATAATTTGATGCATCTGCGTATCGATGATTAAATTCGTCCTCCGCCACAGCCGTCGTCGTCCGGGTTCACCGCGATGCAAGATCTCCATCATCCGCTCGATGTGATTCGTCCCAGCCTGCCCTGGCGTGCCGGCCATTGCCGGGCACTGATTGGCCTGCCCAAGGAGCTGGTTCAGGCATGCTGACGTTGCGTGATATCGAGGTGCGTCGTGGCGAGCGGGTGACACTGGCCCTGGACGAGCTGCACCTTGAAGGCGATCGCTTTACCGTGATCCTCGGCCACAATGGCTCGGGCAAATCTACCCTGATGAACCTGCTGGCAAGGCAGCTGGAGCCGACCTGCGGTTCGCTGCAGTTGGACGGGCGAACCCTGGCCGATTTTTCCGCCCGTGACTTCGCCCGGCGTGTGGCCTTTCTGCCGCAGCATCTGCCCGATGTCGCCGGCCTGACCGTGCGCGAGCTGGTGCGTCTGGGGCGCTTTCCCTGGCGCGGCCTGCTGGGTCGCTGGCGCGCCGAGGATCACGCGGCCGTCGATGAGGCGCTGGCGCAGACCGATGTCGCCCACTACGCCGAGCACCTGGCCGACAGTCTCTCCGGCGGTGAGCGCCAGCGCGCCTGGATCGCCATGCTGCTGGCTCAGCAATCACCGCTGCTGCTGCTCGACGAGCCAACCTCGGCGCTGGACCTGGCCCATCAGTACGAGCTGATGGGCCTGCTGCGCCAGCTTAACCGCGACAGCGAGCGCGGCATCGTCGCCATCCTCCACGACATCAACCTCACCGCACGGCATGCCGACCGGGTGATAGCCCTCAAACAGGGGCGGATTTTCTTCGACGGCAGCCCGGACGAGCTGCTCAGCGGGCCTTTGCTCAGCCAGCTCTACGACATCGATATCGAACTGATCGAACAGCCCGGCAGCGCCCGCAAGATTGCCGTGGTGGCCTGAGCATGGCGGCTGTTTCGGCGCCGTCACGGTACCTTCTGACGCTGCTTGGGCTGCTCGCCCTGGCGTTGCTGCATCTGTGGTTGGCGGCCGATCTTGATCCGTTCGAACTGTGGGCGATGCTCGCTTCTGCAGAGTACAGCTTCGAGCTTCTGCAGTTGCAGCTGTCGGCTTTGCCCAGGTTGAGCATGGCCTTGCTGACGGGCGCTGCGCTGGGGCTGTCCGGCAGTCTGTTGCAGCAGATCACACAGAATCGTCTGGTTTCTCCCATGACCATCGGCGCCTCGTCCGGGGCCTGGCTCGGGCTGGTGCTGGCCACCCTGCTGGTGCCGACCTTCGCCGCCAGTCACGCGCATTGGGCGGCACTGCTCGGTGCGCTGGTCGCGGTCGGCCTGGTGCTGTTGATTGCCGGGCGCAGCGGCATCGGCGGGCTGCCGCTGGTGCTGGGCGGCATGGCCATGAATCTGTTGCTCGGCGCGCTGGCCGCTGGCCTGGTGCTGATCAACAACCAGTACACCCAGGGCTTGTTCGTCTGGGGCGCGGGGGATCTGGCGCAGATCGACTGGCACTGGGTGCAGTGGCTGTGGCCCAAGCTGCTATTGGCCTTGCCGCTGCTGATGCTGGCGCCGCGACCCTTGAGCCTGCTGCAGCTCGGCAGCGATGCTGCTCAGGCTCGCGGGCTGGCCCTGTGGCCGGTGATGCTGGTGCTGTTTCTGGCGGCGCTGTGGCTGTGTTCGGTGTCGATCACGGCGGTCGGCCTGATCGGTTTCATCGGCCTGCTCACACCGAATCTGGCGAAGATGCTTGGCGCCCGCACGGCGCGTGACGAGCTGCTGTACAGCACATTACTCGGCGCCTTGTTGCTGCTCGGCACCGACGCTCTGGCGCTGCTGGCCAATCGTATCAGCGGCCAACTGGTGCCCAGTGGCGCGGCGGCTGCGTTGATCGGTGCGCCGGTGTTGTTGTGGCTGGCGCGGCGCCATCTGGCAGCGGAAGACCCACGTGGCCTGCAGCTACCGCGCGGCGCCGAGCGTTTCGGCTGGCGCAGTGCGTTGTGGGTTGCGGCCCTCGCCCTGCTGGCGCTGACCGTGGCGCTCGGGCTGGCGCGTGGTGTCGATGGCTGGCACCTGCAGTGGCCGTCGCCCCTGGTCTGGTCGCTACGCTGGCCGCGCGTGCTCACTGCGGCTGCGGCCGGCGCCGGCCTGGCAATTTCCGGTCTGCTGCTGCAGCGCCTGCTGCGTAACCCGTTGGCCAGCCCGGATATCCTCGGCCTTTCCGCGGGTGCCACGCTGGCGGTGATGGTGGCGTTGACCGTCTTCGGTGGCGCGTTGCTCGGCGCCGTCGCGCCGCTGGCGGCATTCGTCGGCATTCGTCGGCAGCCTGGCGGTGCTGGTGGTGTTGATGCTGCTGGGCCGGCGTCATCACTATTCGCCGGCCCTGATGGCATTATTGGGCATTTCCCTCGGCGCGCTGCTCAATGCCGCTTTGCAGTTCGTGCTGGCCAAGGGCACCGGGGACTCGTTCGCGTTGCTCGGCTGGCTGGCCGGCTCCACCTATCGCGCCACGCCTGCGCAGGCGTTGTGGCTGTCATTTGGCGTGCTGCTGTTCGGCGCCCTGGCGCTGCTGTTTCAGCGCGCGCTGACGCTGATCGGCATCGGCGATGGGGTGGCCGCCAGCCGCGGCCTGAACGTGCCGCGCTTGCGTCTGGTGCTGCTGGTGCTGGTGGCGCTGCTCTGTGCCCTTGTCACCAGCCTGCTCGGACCGGTGGCGTTTCTGGGGCTGCTGGCCCCGCATATCGCGGTGATGCTCGGCGCGCGTCGGGTGATGCCACAACTGCTGCTGGCGGCCGCGTTGGGCGCGGTGCTGATGCTGCTGGCGGACTGGCTCGGCCGCACCCTGATCTTCCCGCTGCAGATTCCGGTGGGCATCGTCGCTTCGGTGTTGTGCGGCGGATATTTCGTGTTTCTGCTTATTCGCGGGAGGCTGGGATGAGGCAGTGGCTGCTGAGCGTGCTGCTGCTCTGGCTGGCGCCGGTGTGGGCCGGCGACGCGCCGCGGGTGGCGGCGCTGAGCTGGGAGGCCACCGAACACCTGCTGATGCTCGACGTGACCCCGCTGACCGTGGCCGATGCCGGCGACTACCGCGCCTGGGTGGTGCGGCCGACGCTGCCCGCAGGCGTGCCGTCGAGCGGTTCGCGCCTGGAGCCGAATCTCGAATTGCTGGCCGAGCTGCAGCCTGAGTTGATTGTCATCCCCCCTTTGCTGGAAGACATTCGCCCGTTGCTCGAACGTATCGCCCCGGTTCAGGTGTATCAGGGCTTCAGCCAGCAGCATGACAATCAGCTGGTGCAGCGTGAGGCGTTTCTCGATCTGGCACGCTCGCTGGGACGTGAGGCATTGGCCGAACAGCGCTTGCAGGCGATGGAGGCCGAGCTGGCGCAATGGCGTGAGCGGCTGCGGGCCCACTATGGGGAGCGCATGCCGGCGGTCACGGTGATTCGCTTCTCGTCGCCGACGGCCGCCTTCATCAATGGCCCCAACTCCATGCCACAACATGCGCTGGCGCTGCTCGGTCTGCAGCCGGCGATGGAGCTGGCGCCGAGCCCCTGGGGCATCACTCAGGTACCCATCACCGCACTCGGTCGCATCGAGGAGGGCGTGGTGCTGCATATCGAGCCCTTCACCCAGCAGGCGCAGCTGTTCGCCTCGCCGCTATGGCAGGCGATGCCCTTCGTGCGTGAGCAGCGCTTCGCCGCGATGCCTTCGACCTGGACCTATGGCGGCGTGTTTTCCCTGCAGTATCTGGCCGAGGCCATCGCTGAAGCACTGCTTAAACTGCCGTCTGAATCTGGAAAAGCGTCCCAACAGTCCCTAGAGTAGAGCGATTCGAATATAAGTCTGCCGTGCGTGACGGCGCCATCTGATGGGCTAATGGGGGCCTGGGCGTTGTCCGACAGGGTTTTGGAGTCGTATGTACCGGCTGCTCCTGCTCATCGTGAGCCTCGTTTTTTCCTCGCTTGTGGGCGCCGTTACCTTCGACGAACAGATGCGCACTCTGCCTCTGGGGCAGAGCATGTACGTGTTCGAGGACGTGCGCGGCGACGCCAGCATCGACGATGTCGCCTCGCCGGCCGTGCAAGGCAGTTTCCGTCTGCATGACAAGCCCGTGCTCAACGCCGGCTATTCGCGCTCGGTGTTCTGGCTGCGGCTGGATCTGCACTATGCGCCGCGCCAGGCACAGGGGGACCGCAACTGGCTGCTGGAGCTGGCTTACCCGCCGCTCGATCACCTTGAGCTCTACCTCCCCGACGAGGCTGGCGGTTTCGCCCTGGCTCAGCGCACTGGCGATTCGTTGCCTTTCGACACCCGCCAGATCCGGCAGAACAATTACCTGTTCGAGCTGAACCTCGAGCCTAACCAGAACAAACGCATCTATTTGCGCCTGGAAAGCCAGGGCTCGATCCAGGCGCCGCTGACCCTGTGGGCGCCCAACGCCTATCTGGAAGAGCAGCCCGCGCGTATCTACGTGCTAGGCATCATCTACGGCGTGCTGCTGGTGATGCTGGTCTACAACCTGTTCATCTTCCTCAGCGTGCGCGACACCAGCTACCTCTATTACATCCTTTATATCGCCTCGTTCGGCCTGTATCAGGTCTCGGTCAACGGGGCCGGCATCGAGTATTTCTGGCCCAACAGCCCCTGGTGGGCCAATGCCGCGACGCCATTTCTGATCGGCTCGGCCGCCTTGTTCGGCTGCCAGTTCGCCCGCAGCTTCCTGCACACTGGCGAACACAGTCCCTGGGTCGATCGCCTGTTGCTGCTGCTCATGGCCTGCGGCGCCGTGGTGATGATCCTGGCGCTGAGCGTCAGCTATGCCACGGCATTGCGTCTGGCCACCTACCTGGCCCTGCTGTTCACCGTGGTGATCTTCGCCGCTGGCATCCTCGCCTGGCTGCGCGGTATGCGTGTGGCGCGTTACTTCATCTTCGCCTGGACCGCCTTTCTCATCGGCGGCATCGTCAACACGCTGATGGTGCTGGGCTACCTGCCCAACGTCTTTCTCACCATGTACGCCAGCCAGATCGGCTCGGCGCTGGAGGTGGGCCTGCTGTCGCTGGCATTGGCCGACCGCATCAATGCGATGAAGGAAGAACGTACGCGCATCCTTCAGGAAGCCGGACGCAAGCTCGAAACGCTGAACCAGGAACTGGCCGACAGCAACCGCTTCAAAGACGAATTCCTCGCCACCGTCACCCATGAGCTGCGTACGCCGATGAACGGGGTGATCGGCTCGCTGGAGCTGATGCAGACGGTGAAGATGGACATCGAACTGGAGCAGTACCAGAAGACCGCTGCGGCGTCCGCGCGCGACATGATGCGCATGGTCAACGACATCCTCGCCCTCACCGAGCTGCAGGCCGGCAAGCTCTATCCGCGGCGCGAGACGTTCAGCCTGCGCGGGCTGTTCGATGGCCTGCGCGCCCAGTATGCGGTGCGTGCCGAGGACAAGGGGCTGACGTTCGCCCTGGAGCTGGACGACAGCCTGCCCGACACCCTGGAAGGGGACGCGGCCAAGCTGGCACAGGCGCTGGGCTATCTGTTGGACAACGCCATCAAGTTCACCAGCCAGGGCGGCGTGGCCCTGCAGGTTGGCCGTGCCGGCAGCGGGGGCAGCAACCTGCCGCTGAGCGTAGTGGTCAGCGATACGGGAATCGGTTTCGCACCCGGCGACGGTGACCTCTACCAGCGCTTCCATCAACTCGATGGTTCCATGACGCGCAAGTACGGTGGCCTGGGTATTGGCCTGGCAATCTGCCGGCACCTGGTCGACCTGCTTGGCGGCGTCCTCAGTCACGAGTCGCAACCGGGGCAGGGCAGTCGTTTTCGTCTCGACGTGCCGCTGACCCTGCCGCTGCAGCCGCAGGTCATCGGCGTGCGCCCGGCGCGGCCGCAGGGCGGCGCGCTGCAGCGGCAGGCGCAGCAGTGCACGGTACTGATCGTCGAGGACAACGCGATCAACCAGTTGGTGACCCGCGGCATGCTGCTCAAGCTCGGCTACCGCGTGCGCACCGCCGACAACGGCGCCGAGGCCCTCGAGTTGCTGCGCAGCGAGACGGTGGATGCGGTGCTGCTCGACTGCCAGATGCCGGTGATGGACGGTTTTGCCACCTGCCGCGCCCTGCGCGCCCTGCCGGGCTGCGCCGAGCTGCCGGTGCTGGCGATCACCGCGCACAGCCACAGTGGCGACCGCGAACGCTGCCTGGCTGCGGGCATGAGCGACTACCTGGCGAAACCGGTGAAATTCGACGAGTTGCGCGTGCTGCTGCATGACTGGGTACTGTGCCGCCCGGCAACGGTTTCCGGTGGCGCCGCGCCGGTCTGATGCTGCTTCGTAGGGTTTAAGTCGCTCCGTCCTGCAGGCGCCGGCTTGCCGGCGATGCTTGGCGCCTGTCAGATCGATGATCGCCAGCAAGCTGGCTCATACAAGTGCAGCGTTGTACGAGCAACCTCATTCCCGATTCGGCGGCAGATTTGGCCGGATCGCCCCTTTAGCCATGATCTGAATCCTGATTCACTGCAAGCAAGTGAATCAGGATTCAGATCATGGCTTATCGCACCACCGAAGCCCGACTCGACCGCGACCAAGCGTTGCGCGCGCGTATTCTCGACTGCGCCTTGCTGCGGGTAGCCGAGGGCGGTTTCGCAGCCCTGACCATGCAGGCGCTGGCCGACGATGTCGGCATCGCCACCGGCAGCCTGTACCGCCACTTTCGCAGCAAGGGTGAACTGGCCGCCGAAGTTTTCGCCAGCGCCAGCCAACGTGAGGTGGATGCTCTTGCTGCCGCCTTGCGCGGACCGGGTAGCCCCAGTGAACGCCTGCGCGTCGGCCTCGAACAGTTCGCTGCCCGCGCCTGGCACAGCCGCCGTCTGGCCTTCGCGTTGATCGCCGAACCGGTCGATCCGCAAGTCGACGAGCAGCGCCTGCTCTATCGCGAGGCCTACGCCGAACTGTTCAGCGACCTGTTGGAGGAGGGCGCCGGTGCCGGCGAGTTTCGCGTCGAGCAGATCGGCCTGATGGCGGCCTGCCTGGTCGGCGCCATTGCCGAGGCCCTGGTCGGCCCGCTGTCGCCACCTGCTCGCGCCGCTCGCGAAGCGGGCCAACCCACGCTGGAGCTGGCGCAGGTCAGCGCCAGCCTTGCCACTTTCTGCCTGCGTGCCGTGGGCGCCAAGGAGTCAATCCGATGAAACCCAGTCTGCATGCCGAAACCCACGAGGTGTTCAACCAGGTGCCGAGCCTGGACGGCGCCAACCTCTATCGCCTCGACCTGCCGTTGCAGGAATGGATTCACCGTTACGGCGGCGCCTGGGCGGACGAGCGCCTGAGCGCCTATGGCGGCCTCGCAGGCGGCGCCTTGATGCAGGCCGGCTTTCTTGCCAACGAGAACAAACCGGTGTTCAAGAGCCACGATCGCTACGGCAACCGCATCGATCTGGTGGAGTTTCACCCGGCTTACCACGAGCTGATGCGCACGGCCGTCGAGCACGGCCTGCCGTCATTGCCCTGGGCGGACCCACGCGCCGGCGCCCATGTCGTTCGCGCCGGCCTGACCTACATGCACAGCCAGGCCGAGGCGGCCAGCGGTTGCCCGCTGACCATGACCTTCGCTGCCGTGCCCGCCATTCGCCTGCAGCCCAACGTGGCCGAGCAGTGGCTGCCGAAGATCCTCGCCACCGAGTACGACCCGCGCAACCTGCCGATGGAGCAGAAAGCCGGCGTGACCATCGGTATGGCCATGACCGAGAAGCAGGGTGGCACCGACGTGCGCGCCAACACCACCCGCGCCTATCCCATCGGCCTCGGCGGGCCGGGGCAGGGCTACGAACTGGTGGGCCACAAGTGGTTCTGCTCGGCGCCGATGTGCGACGCCTTCCTCACCCTGGCCTATACCGACAAGGGCCTGTCGTGTTTCCTGCTGCCACGTCACCGTCCGGACGGCACACGCAACGCGTTCTACATCCAGCGCCTGAAAAACAAGCTGGGCAATTGGGCCAACGCCTCCAGCGAGGTGGAATATCGCGGTGCCTTCGCCTGGATGCTCGGTGAGGAAGGGCGAGGTGTGCCGACCATCATCGAAATGGTGGCCATGACCCGCTTCGATTGCATGGTCGGTTCCAGCAGTCTGATGCGCCAGGCGCTGACCCAGGCCGCGCACCACTGCGCGCATCGCCAGGTCGGCGGCAAGATCCTCGCCGACCAGCCGTTGATGCAGAACGTGTTGGCCGACCTGGCGCTGGAGAGCGAAGCCGCGCTGGCGTTGTGCATGCGCATGGGCCGTGCGCTGGATCACGCGCATGACGAGCAGGAAGACAAGTTCGCCCGTCTGGTCACTGCCGTGGGCAAGTACTGGATCTGCAAGCGCGCGCCGGAAATGATCTACGAGGCCAGCGAATGCATGGGCGGCGCGGGCTACGTCGAGGAAACCATCATGCCGCGCCTGTACCGCGAGGCGCCGGTCAACTCGATCTGGGAGGGCTCAGGCAACGTGCAATGCCTGGACGTGCTGCGCGCTATGTCCAAGGAACCCGGTGTGCTCGATGCGCTGTTCGCCGAGCTGGGTGATGGCCACGGCGATACCCGCCTCAAGGCGCACATCCAGCGGCTCAAGGCAGATTTCGCTGACACAGCCGATATCCAGTACCGCGCCCGTCAGCTCACCGAGAACATGGCCGTGGCACTGCAGGCCAAGCTGTTGCTGGAGGCCGGCAACAGCGTGGTCAGCGACGCCTTTATTGCCAGCCGCCTGGAAGGGTGTGGCCGCGTCTACGGCACCCTGCCGCGCGGTGTCGACGTCGAGGCACTGCTGGCGCGCAGCACACCGAATCTGCTTTGATGCAAGGGCGATCTTTAACAAGGCAAAGTTGGTAGATTTTTAGCGCCCGATTTTTCCTTTTAGGAACAATTGGTTACGCTAAGTGTGTTCCCCGCGCCAGCGGGGATGAACCGCCGTCACGGTCTTTACTGATGGCTTCAATGCCGTGTTCCCCGCGCCAGCGGGGATGAACCGCCCGCGCTTGGCGGGCTTATCGGGATAGTTCTGTGTTCCCCGCGCCAGCGGGGATGAACCGGCCGCGTAACATGACCGAAATTCTAGACCCTCGTGTTCCCCGCGCCAGCGGGGATGAACCGCTGACCGGTCAGGGTTAACGCCCTGGTGCCTGGTGTTCCCCGCGCCAGCGGGGATGAACCGACCCAGTATTCCAGGCCTGGCTGGCCGAGCAAGTGTTCCCCGCGCCAGCGGGGATGAACCGACCCTGCGCAGCGGTGTCGAGCGCCGCAATATGTGTTCCCCGCGCCAGCGGGGATGAACCGTCGCTTTCGGTCATCGCGTCGCACCAGCCAACGTGTTCCCCGCGCCAGCGGGGATGAACCGCAGGCGGATTCCAGCTTAGCCCGGAACCGCAAGTGTTCCCCGCGCCAGCGGGGATGAACCGGAAGCCGTGCAGTTCGGCGAGTCCATCGTGGTGTGTTCCCCGCGCCAGCGGGGATGAACCGTCCGCCTTGCCGCGCACGAACAGTTCGCCGCGGTGTTCCCCGCGCCAGCGGGGATGAACCGTCTTCTGGCTCGATGGCTACCCACGACTTGCAGTGTTCCCCGCGCCAGGGGGATGAACCGTTATTGCAGTCCACCAGGGCGAAAATCGGCATGTGTTCCCCGCGCCAGCGGGGATGAACCGGTCGTAGGGTTATGCCCCTCGACAGCGGCAATGTGTCCCCGCGTCAGCGGGGATGAAGTGCTCTGGATGACGAGTTGGGGGGATGCGCCGGCCATCCAGCCGGCGCCTCAGGGGTCAGTCGTCGCTCTCCAGCACTTCACGGCCGTTGAGCGCCTGGATCGGGCGGGCGTTCTTCGCGTACAGGTGCTGGAACTGCGCCAGTTGTTCGTGGGACAGCTCGACCGGCTGTTTGAGTACGCGCCATTGCACGTTCTCGCTGCACGGCGGGGTGGTCAGTGAGCCGGCGAAGGCGTAGTAACCCTGTTGCTGTGGCAGTACGGTTTGCGGAGCGAAGCTGCCTGTCAGCTCGACTTTGTCGCCCGGCTTGTCCGGCATGGCATTGAACACGGACTCCAGTGCCTGGTTTTTCTCGCCTTCCTTGAACAGCACAGCCACTACCGCCAGACGGCCATCCGTAGTCTGGTGGACGAAGTGAGCCACCATCGGGAAGCCCTTGCCTGCAATGTGCTCTTCGCTGGGTGTATGGAAATGAAATTGCACCAGTCGATAAGGCTTGCCATCGATCTCGATACCGCCAGCGTTGCTCAGATTCACCTGGACGGTGTGACCGTTATTCACCACTTCGGCTGAGCCAGCCTGGTAGTTGAAGGCGATGCGAGGCAGCGATGCGCGCGTCGCCTGGCTGATGTCGATCGGCGATTGGGCATGGCCGAGCGCACAGGTTTCGTAGCCTGGGTCCAACTGAGCCCAGTGTTCGGGGCCTTCCTTGCCTTTGTAGCTCCAGTGCGGTTGCTGTTCGGCCGCCATGGCGGCGGTTGTGAACAGAGCAGTCAACGCAACGATCAGGGTCTTCTTCATGTGCGCTCTCGTTACTGGATGATGGATCTGCAGGCTCGCGTGGCCAGCAGCCGGCGCGAGTGCAGAGAGATTACGTAGGGTTTGTAATAAAAAGTTACATCTACCTGAGTGTGCTGTGACGCATCACCCATTTGCGGCAACTTCGGCTGCGTTCAAGACAGCATCCGTTCAGGTGCTGAGGATGTCTGGCAGCTGAGAGCATCTCGGGGGCGTTGCGCAGCCTGAGGCGTATAGGTGGCAGGCCCGGATTTTTGCCGAGGGACATCACCCAGCACGGAGGTGGGCGGTGCCTTGAGCGTGAGCACTGTTCTTTGCCTGAGCTGCGGAGTAAGGTTGCCGCCGATGGTTCCGCCCGCCTTGGCGCGTGTGGATGAAAAGGGAACAGGGTGCGGCGTACGTCGCCAATGCCCTGGCTGCCCCCGCAACTGTAAGCGGCGAACGATGCCCTGATGCCACTGACTGCGGTCGGGAAGGCGGGCGAAGTATCAAGCCGTGAGCCAGGAGACCTGCCATCGACAACGGGCGCTTCGCCCACCCTTCATCCGAATCGTCGCGCGGTGGGCGCGGCAAAGGAACTCGCATGCATATCGAACCCGGTGTCGTCGAAGGCGCCAAGATCCTTCTCAGCTACGCAACGGCCGTCACTGCCTTCGGCCTGACCGCCAAACTCGCCCTGGACAGTGCACGCAACAACGGTGGTGTCGCTGCTCTGGCGTTACGCAGCCTGCTGACCACCGGCCTGGTGTTCTGCTTCTTTGAAGTCTTTCCGCACCATCCGGTGGGCGTTTCCGAGGTGCACCTGATCCTCGGTTCTACTCTGTTGCTGCTGTTCGGCACTGGTGCTACTGCCATCGGCCTGGCGGCAGGCCTGCTGTTGCAGGGGCTGCTGTTCGCCCAGTTCGATCTGCCGCAGTACGGCATGAACGTAACCACGCTGCTGATCCCGCTGTGGGGCATCAGCCTGCTGGCCAAGCGCATCGTCGCGCCGGGTACCGCCTACGTCGATCTCTCCTACAAGCAGGCGCTGGCGCTGTCGACCGCTTATCAGGGCGGCATCGTCGCCTGGGTCGCGTTCTGGGCCTTCTACGGTCACGGCTTCTCCAGCGAGAACCTGGCAGCCGTGGGCAGTTTCGGCCTGGCCTACATGAGCGTGATCCTGATCGAGCCGCTGATCGACCTGGGCGTGCTGGCCGGGGCCAAGGCGCTGTCGCGCTTCAGCCAGGGGCCGCTGTTCAACGTGCGTCTGCATCAGCCGGCCTGAGCCGGTCACTCAGCGGCGGCGCTGCCAGATCATCTGGCCGGTATTGCTCTCGGTGATCAGGTACGGGTCGCTGAAGCGGTAGTAGGCGGCGGGTTGATAGTCGGCGGCGCCTGCCAGGCGCACCATCAGCATGCCGTCCTGACTGCGCCAGTGGCCGCTGTACTGCACCTCGCCGGGGCTGTCGTAGCTCCAGTCGCTGCCGCCGCCGACCGAGCGAGTCCATTGCGTGACGCTGCCATCGGCGTTCAGTTGCAGGGTCAGCAGGGTATTGAACGAGGCGAAACTGGCGCCACCACTGTCGATGATCTTCTCGTGCATCCAGATGCCAATCAGCGCCGGGTCCTGACCGCCTGCAGCAGACGGCGTCGCCGCCGTTGCTGCCGCCTCGCGCTGGAATAGCACCTGGCGTTCCAGAACCTCGCCGTTGCGTGGATCGCGCGCGGCAATGCTGGTATTGAGCATGGCGTTGGCATAGGTGGCGTTCATGTTGGCCAGCAGCAGGCCGGACTGCGGGTCGCTGATCTCGGCGCGCAACAGCGTGCCATCGTAGCTGCCTCTGACGATCAGGCGCAGGCGCTTGTTCTCCACGTACTCGCCTTCCACTAAGGCGTCGTTCTGGCGCAGGATCAGCTCGCTCGGCTGGCCGTCGAGCGTGGCCCGGTAGTGGCCATCGAGTTCACCGGCGCGAGCGCTTGAGCATGAGGCTATGACCAACAGCAGAACGATTGCACGAGGCATGATGGTGACCTCTGACGAACTGATCCAAGCCTAGTCGTTGGCAGCGACAGGCGAGGCCTGTCGCGCTATGTTTTCGTCACCGTATGCAGGCAAGATAGGGGCGTACGTTCAGTCAGGAAGATGCGCTGTGAAAGCCTGCTCAGATGATTTCATCATTGCCCACACCCCCGAAGAGGCGGTCGACCGTCTCGCCGCCCTGCATCAGGAAGCCACCGGTGCTCTGGGACACGCGCTCAAGCGTTACCTCAAGGAGCGCATTCGCCCGGATGCCAGCGAGCACTGCCTGTTCCGCTACCCCGAACTGCGCCTGACCTACCTGTGCCAGGGCGAGGTGCCGACCACCGTGCGTGCCTACGCCAAGGTGCAGGTGCCGGGCACCTATGCCATCACCGTGACCCAGCCGGCGGCCTTCCGCAAATACCTGCTGGAGCAGCTGCGCCCGCTGATGAACGATTTCACCTTGCGTGTGGAAGTCGGCCGTAGCCAGCAGAACATTCCCTATCCCTACGTGGTCGAGGGCGGCGACGAGCTGGCCGGCAGTGGCGTGACCGCCGCCGAGCTGGCACGGGTATTCCCCAGCACCGACCTGTCCGCTGCCACCGACGGCACCGCCGATGGCCTGTACGACTGGGAAAACATCGACCCGTTGCCGCTGGCGCTGTTCGATGCGGCGCGTACCGATTTCTCGCTCAAGCGCATCCAGCACTACACCGGCAGCGATTGGCGCCATGTACAACCGTGGATCCTGCTGACCAACTACCACCGCTACGTCGACCAGTTCATCCGCCACGGTCTGGACATGCTGGTGGGCGACTCGCGTTTCACCCGCATGGTGCTGCCGGGCAACGTGGTGATCGAGCGCGGCATGGCCGAAGGCGAGATGCAGGCGATCATCGAGAATGTGGTCTGGCACCGCTACCAGATGCCGGCCTACCACCTGCAGGCCGAGGACGGCCACGGCGTCACCCTGGTCAACATCGGCGTCGGTCCGTCCAACGCCAAGAACATCACCGACCACCTGGCCGTACTGCGCCCGCATTGCTGGCTGATGATCGGCCACTGCGGTGGCTTGCGCCAATCGCAGACCATCGGCGACTACGTGCTGGCTCATGCCTACATGCGCCGCGACGGCATTCTCGACCGTGTGCTGCCGCCGAACATTCCATTGCCGGCGCTGGCCGAAGTGCAGCAGGCGCTGCAGGAGGCCGCCAAGCTGGTCACCGGCGAGCAGGGCGATGAGTTGAAGAAGCGCCTGCGCACCGGCACCGTACTGACTTACGACGACCGCAACTGGGAACTGCGCTGGGCGCAGGAACGGCCGTTGATCAACCTGTCGCGCGCGGTGGCGGTGGACATGGAGAGCGGCACCATCGCAGCCCAGGGTTACCGTTTGCGGGTGCCCTACGGCACGCTGCTGTGCGTGTCGGACAAACCCCTGCACAGCGAGATCAAGCTGCCCGGCGCGGCCGGCGCCTTCTACGAGCGTGCCGTGACCCAGCATCTGCACATCGGCATTGCCGCGTTGGAACTGATGCGCAGCCAGCTCAATTCGTTGCATTCGCGCAAGTTGCGCAGCTTCGACGAACCGCCGTTCCGTTAAACACGGGGGCGTGGCCTGGCGCACAGTCCGGTCACGCCCTGGCGGTCCTCATCGGCGCTTTGGTTTAGACTCGCGCCCGTCATGGATGAACGAGGCAATACGCATGGAACAGGCGCGTTTACTGCTCACCACGTTGTGGGAACCCTTCAGCTTATTCAGTCTTTTCCTGCACATCGGCCTGGCCCTGGTGCTGGGTGCGGTCGCCGGCCTTTTGTTGGCGCTCAAGCTGCAGCGGCTGGGCTGGCTGGCGCGCAACAAGCGTTGGCACCACTGGTTGCTCAAGCTCTACTTTCTGCTGTTGCCCCTGGCCGGAGGTTTTCTCGGTTTCCAGGGCGGGCTGTTGTACGGCAGCCAGCAGCAGATCAATCGCCATCTCGACAGCTATGCGCCTTTGGTGCAGGAACTCGCCGATGACATCTGGAGCGACTTCCAGGCCTATGTCGAGGCGCAGGACGAGCAGGCCCTGCTGGCGATGCGCGACAGCAGCGTGCAGGCCGTGCTCAACCAGATGGCCCTGGACTATCTACGCAGCGAGCGACTGCTGGAAGCTGACGCGCGCGCCGAGGCATCGACCTCGGAACGCATTGCCTTCGATCTGCTCGACCGGCTGCGCGCCAGCTTGCTGGGCAAGGCCATTGGTGAGCTGGCGGTAGAGAAAACCGCGCGCTACAGCGGGCTCAACGAGAAGGTGCTGACCCAGGTGCTGGATGCGCGTGTCGAGCAACTGTTCCAGGCCGAGTTCCTCCTCGGGCTGCTCAAGCGGCAGATCGGTCATGTCTTCAAACCGTTCTATATCGCGCTGCTGATCCAGCTCGGATTGCTGCTGGCACTGATCGCGGCGGAGTGGGGTGTGTCGCGCTGGTTGCGGCAGACGCCCAGCCGCCTGCTCATCGAGCCGGTGCCGTCGGCCTGATTTCAGGCAGCGGCCGGGGCCTCGTCGCGCAGCAGTTCGGCCAGCGCCAGGCGGTCGATATTGGCGCCGCTGAGCACAACGGCCACGCGCTGGCCGGCGTTGCGTTCGCGCTCCTGCATCAGCGCGGCCAACGCCGCCGCACCGGCGCCTTCGGCGAGGTTGTGGGTATCTTCGTGATAGGTGCGGATGGCAGCGCGAATTGCTTGGTCGTCGACTCGTACGATGCGCGCGGCGCCGGCGCGGATCATGTCCAGCGCCAGTTGCTGTGGCTGGCGACAGGCCATGCCATCGGCCAGGGTGTCGGCGCGTTCGGTCTGTACCAGTAGGCCTTGCTCGAAACTCTGTGCATAGGCATCGGCACCGCTGGCGACCACGCCGACGATCTCGGTGTCGAGGCCGAGCAGGTCGCGGGTGCGGATCATCCCGCAGATGCCCGAGCCTAGGCCGATGGGCACGTAGACCCGGCGCAAATCCCGTACGGCCTCGAACAGCTCCAGGGCGTAGGTGGCCACGCCGCGCACCAGGTCCTCGTGCAGTGACGGCACCCAGTGCAGGCCGTCGCGTTCGGCCAGGCGCGCCGCTTCGGCGCGGGCTTCGTCGAAATCGCGGCCGTGCTCGATCACCTCGGCGCCGAGGGCGCGCATCGCCGCGTTCTTCTCGCGGGCGTTGCCGTGCGGCACCAGGATGCGGATCGCCAGGCCGGCCTGGCGCGCGGCCAGTGCCAGGCTTTGACCGTGGTTGCCGCGGGTGGCGGTGACCAGCCCGCGCACCTGCGGCTCGCGGCGCAGCAGGGCGTCGATATAGACCAGCCCACCGCGCACCTTGAAGGCGGCGGTAGGCGCGTGGTTCTCGTGCTTGACCCACACCTCGCAGCCCAGCCGCTGGGCCAGCAGCGGCCAGGCCAGTTGCGGCGTGGGCGCCATATGGCGGTGAACCAGTTCAGCGCTCTGACGCAGTTGGGCGAGATCGAACATGAGGCGTGCTCCGGGTGGCGTTGACCCCGATGCTAGTGCGGTGCATTGTATGGGTAAATCTTTATATTGCATGGCAAACAATGTGGCTTCCTGATCTTCAAGACAGCTCTCTGCCGACTTACCTGGCGCTGGTCGAGGCCATCGCCACGGCCATCGGCTGCGGTGAGCTCAAGCCCGGGGAACGCCTGCCGCCGCAGCGCCGCCTGGCCTGGACGCTGGGCATCAACCCGAGCACGGTGATGCTCGCCTATCGCGAGGCGGCGCGTCGCCATCTGGTCTCCGGCGAGGTCGGGCGCGGCACCTACGTGCTCGCCGGCAGCCGTGAGGCGAGCCTGTTCCGTCTCAAGCAGCCGGCCGCGCAGGGCGAGCTGATCGACCTGTCGACCAACGTGCCGGTACACGACCCGGATAACCGTGATCTATCCGCCAGCCTCGCCGCCCTGGCGGCCCGTGGCGAGCTGGATGTGCTGCAGGCCTACCCATCGGCAGCGTTGGTCGAGCGGGCGCACCTGACCGGCGCCAGCTGGCTGCGCCGTCGTGGCCTGGAGCTGGCGCCGGGTGGTCTGCTGCTTTGCGCAGGCGCCCAGCAGGGCGTGTCGGCGGCGCTGCTGGCACTGTGCGAGGCTGGCGAGCCGATTCTGGTGGAGCGCTACACCGCGCCGGGGATCAAGGCCGCCGCGCGCCAGTTGCGCCTGCCGCTGCATGCTGTGGCGATGGACGAGCACGGCATCCTGCCCGATGAGCTCGACCGTCAGGCGCGTGCCACCGGTGCTCGCGTGGCGGTACTCACGCCCTGTCTGCAGAATCCCACCGGCGCCAGTCTGGACGCCGAGCGCCGCGAAGCCATTGCCGAGGTGGCCCGGCGGCGTGGGTTGTGGATCGTGGAGGACGATGTCTATGGCGTGCTCGGCAGCGAGGCGCCGCTGGCGGTGCGGCTTCCTGAGCGCTGCCTGCTGATCAGCAGCCTGTCCAAGAGCGTCGCGCCTGGGTTGCGCCTGGGCTTTATCGCGGGTGCACCGGAGTTGCTTGAACGCATCGATCCCGAGGCCCAGGCCACACGCTGGGCGGTGACACCACTGAGCCTGGCGCTGGCCTGTGAATGGGTCGAAAGCGGTGTCGCCGAACAGCGCCTGGCCTGGCAGATCGAGGAGCTGCAGCAGCGCTGGCGCCTGGCTGCGCGCGTGCTCGGGCCACGCATGCCCCAGGGCAGGGCGGTGGCGCCGCACCTGTGGCTGGACGGGGCGACGCCTGCCGGCCTGGCCGAGGCCTGTCGGCAGCATGGCGTGGAGGTGGTACCTGCCGAGGTATTCGCGGTCGAGGCCAATCCGGGGCACGCCGTGCGCGTCAGCCTCGCGGCGGCCGCCAGCCGGGTCGAACTGAAGCGCGCATTGGAGGGGATCGTCGCGGCCTGGCCTATCGGCTAGCAGGCCTTAGAAAAACGTAGGCGACGACTGCATGGATGCAGGAGGTAGAGTGAAGCAGGAAGCCCGAGCCGAGGCAGCCAGTGCAATACCGATGGCGGCCCCGCAAAAACAGGCGAGGAACGGTCGGAGTCGCGCTCGACTTAAATGAGCATTACTCGCTTCGCTCGCCCCTTTGGGGCCGCACTAACGTGCGTTAGTCACAAGCGGCTTTCCGAGCCTGCTTTTAAAGCAGCAATGGCAACGCAGGTAGTTTTTCTACGGTCTGCTGAGCGTCATATGCAGGATAGGAAACGGCCGCCCGCCGCCATCGAGGGCTGAGCGATCGCTCACCACGAAACCCAGATGCTGGTAGAAGCCCACGGCCTGCGGGTTCTGCTCGTTGACGTCGACGCGCGTGGCGCCCAGCTCGTCGATGGCATGGTGCATCAGCCTTCTGCCCACGCCCTGGCCGTGGCTGGCCGGGTCGACGAAGAGCATTTCCACCATGCCTTCTGCGCTGCCGAGAAAACCCAGGATCAGCCCCGCTTCGTCTCGTGCGCAGGTCAGTTGCACGGCCGGGAAATACTGCTCGCGCAGCAGCGGCTTGATCACCTGCAGATCGCTTTCCGGCAGGAAGTGGTGCGTGGCGCGCACGGCGGCTTCCCAGATTTCCACCAGGGTGGGCAGGTCGGCGGTGGTGGGGGTATCGAGGGTTAGCGGCATGGCAATCAGTGTTCGCGGAGAAAGCGGGGGCGCAGAGCATGCCAGCTCCGCGCCCGTGCTGTCATTTACTGGCGTCCAGTACCACGCGATAGCGCGCCTTGCCGCTGCGCAAGTGGTCGATGGCCTCGTTCACCTGGCTCATGGGGAAGTGTTCGACCTGCGGCAGGATCTGGTGGCGCGCGCAGAATTCGAGCATGGTTGCCATGCTTGATGGCGAGCCCACCGGCGAGCCGGACAGGCTCTTCTGTTGCGGGATCAGGTTGAACACGTGCACCGGGATGGCGCTCGGCACGATGCCGACGAAGTGCAGCCGGCCCTTGCCGCGCAGGGTGCCGAGCAGGGCGATCCAGTCGAGGTCGGCGCTGGCGGTGACCAGGAGGAAATCCAGGCTGCCGGCAATCGCCTTCATCGCCGCGCTGTCGGTGGAGGCCACCACCTTGTGCGCGCCCAGACGCTTGGCTTCGTCCTGCTTGTTCAGCGAGGAGGTAAACGCCGTCACCTCGCAGCCCCAGGCGTTGAGAAAACGCAGCGCCAGGTGGCCAAGACCGCCGATACCGACCACGCCGACGCGGTCCGTCGGCTTGATATCGAACTCCAGCAGCGGGCTGAACACCGTGGAGCCAGCGCAGAACAACGGGCCCACCAGCGCCGGCTCGAGCCCTTCAGGCAGCGGCACGGCCCAGGCCCAGTGCGAGCGCAGGCGGTCGGCGAAACCACCGTGGCTGCCGACGATGGTCGGTTTCACCGAACGGCACAGTTGGTGCGAGCCTTCCATGCACGAGCCGCAGTGCATGCAACTGCCCTTGTACCAGCCGATGCCGACCCGTTGGTCCAGCTTGAGGCCGCGTGCCTGCTCGCCAAGGCGGACGATGGTGCCGACCACTTCATGGCCGGGGATGAAGGGGTAGCGCGCATTGCCCCACTCGTTGTCGATCATCGACTGGTCGGAGTGGCAGATGCCGCAATACTCAACCGCCACTTCCACCTCTTCGGCACCCAGCGGGCCGGGGTCATAGCTCAGTCGCTCCAGCGGTGCCCTGGGGGCGGTGGCGGCCCAGCCGCTGAAGGTGGCGAGTTCGGCGCTGTTGCTCATCGGTGGCTCCTGAATGCAGGGGTGAATCAGCAGCTTAGTCGGTCTGGCTGGGCGTGGAAGCACCATCAGCGCCGCTTATCGTGAGTTACACTGCGCGGCCCAGTGCCACCGAAGTCAGTTGCATGTCACGCCCTCGTCCGCCCGCCAATCGCCGTCCTGCAGCCCCGCGCCGCGTGGTCAAGGCGCCGCCTGCGCAGCCGCGCCTGCTGGTATTGAACAAGCCGTTCGACGTGCTCACCCAGTTCAACGATGACCAGGGCCGCGCCACGCTCAAGGATTTCGTCGACGTGCCGGGCGTCTATCCGGCCGGACGCCTGGATCGTGACAGCGAGGGGCTATTGCTGCTGACCAATGACGGTCGCCTGCAGGCGCGTATCGCCGACCCTAAACACAAGCTGCCGAAGACCTATTGGGTGCAGGTGGAGGGCGAGCCAAGCGATGAGCAGCTGCGGCAGTTGCGCGATGGCGTGACGCTCAATGACGGCCCGACCCTGCCGGCCGAAGCGCGAAGGCTGGACGAGCCCGAGCTGTGGGAGCGCAACCCGCCGGTACGCTTTCGCAAGAGCGTGCCGACGGCCTGGCTGGAGCTGGTGATTCGCGAGGGGCGCAATCGTCAGGTGCGGCGCATGACCGCCGCCGTCGGCCTGCCGACCCTGCGCCTGGTACGCGTGGCCATCGGCCCCTGGCGTCTGGACGGATTGCAGCCCGGTCAGTGGCGTGAGGTGCCGGCGTTATTGCCATAGGGAGCGTCATTGCAGGCGAAGTGGGTGCGCACGGCGCACCCTACGGCCGGCGTTGTCCCTGTAGGGCGCGCCGCGCGCACCAGGGTTACGCCGATAGTCCCCGTGTCGCCGCTGGACGGGTATAGGGGGAGAACGGCGGCGGCCGCGGTGATCAGTGAGGCGCACGGCGCAGCGGACGTTTTGTCGCAGGGCCGGAGCCCTGGCGACATGACCTGAGTCAATAACCGGCCTTGATCACGGCGATACCTTTGTTCAGCACTTCACGCCAGGCCTGGCGCACGTCTGCGTCGCACTCCTTGTCGTGTTCGCTGATGGTCAGCAGCAGCGCGTCGAGCCACAGGTCGTAGAGTTCGGGGCGAATGTCCAGGTGCTGGCGCGAGTGCGATTCGCCGAGGGCGCGCAGCTTGGTGTCGGGCATGCCGCGCGCGTGCATCACCAGGTTGAGAATGCCCTGGCGCAGCAGCTGCTTTTGCGCGCCCATGTCGGTGTCGACGAACTTCTCGCGGATCAGCGGCGAGCTGGCGAGGAAGTGGCGGTAGAAACTGTCGAAGAAATCGGGGCTGGCGCAGCAGCGTCCATAGCTCTGCATCACCAGATTGGCGGCGCTCATGTGTAACTCCTTGAGTAGGCGGCAGGTCGCATCGAGACGATGGCCGGGAGGCGATCAGATGTAGCGCAGGTTACTGCGGTCGTTCAACCGTGAATGTCGCGCGCGGTCTCGATGATGTAAGTGATGATCGGCTTGGCGAGGAAGGCGAACAGACACAGGCCCAGGCCGAGGAACAGGATGGCGGTGCCGAGGCGACCCGCCTTGGACTTCTTCGCGAGGTCCCAGATGATGAAGAACATGAACAGCATCAGGCCGCCCACCAGGACGTACATCATCAGGGCTTCAAATTGTTCGGTTTCCATGGTGCCTCATGATTCGGACGGAAAACGCAGGGCGGGAATTATACGCGCCCTGACCTGAAGCGCGGCATGATCCGCTTCACCCTGCGACTTTCAGTCGCGCAGGTGCTGCAAGGGCAGCTGCGTGCTGGAGAGAATCTGCTGCAGCACGAAGCTCGAACGCACGCTGGAAACGCCGTCGATACGGGTCAGGGTGCCGAGCAGCAGCTTCTGGTAATGATCCATGTCCGGTACCACCACCTTGAGCTGGTAGTCGGCGTCCATCCCGGTCACCAGGCAGCACTCCAGCACTTCGGGACACTTGCGGATCTCGTCCTGGAAGTGTTCGAAGCGCTCGGGTGTATGCCGGTCCATGCCGATCAGCACGTAGGCAGTCAGGCTCAGGCCAAGCTTCTTGCGGTCGAGCAGGGCGACCTGGCCAGTGATGTAGCCGTCGTCTTCCAGCTGCTTGACCCGACGCGAGCAAGGCGAGGGCGAGAGGCCAATGCGCTCGGCGAGCTCCTGGTTGGACAGGGCAGCGTTGCGCTGCAATTCGGCGAGAATGTTCAGGTCGTAACGGTCGAGTTTGTCCATTTTTTAACTGACTCATTATTGGATTGCGCTAGATAGTGCTCCTTTAGTTGTTAATTGCGCAATTGGTAAGTTTGTAAGCAATCTTAGCAATCTTATTTCGGCGCGGCAGGCGTAAGCTTTCTCTCAGTTTCACGGCCCGGACGACAAGTCCTACCGGCCTCGCCCAACCAGGTGAGCCGGCGCCGACGGTCCTACCGGATCGCACCGGCACCCGGGTCCGCACTGCCCAACCAGGCGGGCGACGAAAGCGGCGACAGCATCGCCAGCACCGGACAGATTTCCCGAGGGGGCCGCAAGGCCCCTTTTTTATTGCCTGGAAATTCTGTTGGAGGCCCGTGGGCTTTGGCGATTTTCGAGAGGCAGCGGGGCGTTGTGGTCAGTGCCGGACCACTTCCTGCGGGTCGGCATGCACCAGCACTTCGGCGCGGGGGTAGTACCCATGGATTGCCTGCTCCACCGCCACGCAGTGAGCATGGGCCTGCGACAGGCTCATCTCGCCCGGCAGCTCCAGATGCAGCTGGACGAACCAACGTGTGCCGGAGATGCGTGTACGCAGATCGTGCGCGCCGAGAACGCCCGGCACCGAGGTGGCCAGCTGGTACATGTGCTGGGTGGTCTCGCCGGGCAGCTCCTCGTCCATCAGCACGGCAATGGCGCCGCGAACGATGCTGATAGCGCTCCAGAAGATGTAGAAGGCGATGCCGATGGCGAAGATCGCATCCATCTGCAGCCAGCCGAAGTGGGTCAGCAGCAGGGCGATCAGAATGCTGCTGTTGAGCAGGATGTCGGAGCGGTAGTGCAGCGAATCCGCATGGATGGCGGTGGAACCGGTTTCGCGCACCACCTTGCGCTGGAAGATGAGCAGGGCGACGGTCAGCGCCAGTGACAGCAGCATGACGGCGATGCCGATGCCCCCGGCCTCCAACGGCTGTGGCGACTGCAGGCGCTCGATGCCCTGCAGGCCGATGAGGAGGGCGCTGACGCCGATGAACAGCGCCTGCCCTAGCCCGGCCAGGGCTTCGGCCTTGCCGTGGCCGTAGCGGTGATCCTCGTCCGCTGGGCGCAGGGCGAAGTGCACGGCGATCAGGTTGATCAGCGAGGCGGCGCTATCGAGCAGCGAGTCGGTGAGGCCGGCCAGCAGGCTGACCGAACCGCTCAACCACCAGGCAATCGCCTTGGCCAGCACCAGGGTCAGCGCCACGCTGAGCGCTGCCCGGGTGGCCAGGCGCATCAGCCTGGCGTGCTGCGGGTCATGCATGGATTCAGGCAGCCGGACGCAGGCCGTAGGCAGCCAGTTGTTCGGCGCTGCCGCTGTGCTGGATCAGGCGTGGATCGTCCAGCGGCAGCTGGTGGCCGGTGCTGGTTTCGATCAGGGTCTTGAGTGCGTACTGGTCGACCTTGCCGTCTTCGCCGATCAGTTGCTTGAGCTGCTGCGGATCGACCTGAGCGGTCTGGCCTTCGGGCAGGTAGATGGCGCCAGTGGCGAAGTCGATGGCGAAGGCGATCAGGCCAGGAATCACGTAGAACAGGATGCCGATGGCGTTGGCCCCGGCGATCACCGGGTCGATCCGGCCTTCGATCTGGCCGCGGCGATCCGGGTAGAAGATCGAGCCGCAAGCGGTCAGCTGAGTGAACAGGGTTGCGGCGACAACGCCGGCGATAACTCGGGATTTCGTGCGCATCGAGCACCTCCATGGAAAAAAGTGGCGCAACTATAGCAAGGCGATGATTGCAAAACTGCTGTCCGCTGCTTATGACTCGCGGGGCCTCTGGCAGTTCGCCGTTATAATCGCCGGCTTGTTGTGGAGATACCATGAACGACCTGCCGATCGACGCCCTGTTACCCGCCCTGCGCGATGCCTTGAGCGCCCGCCACGAAGTGGTGCTGGAGGCGCCGCCCGGTGCCGGCAAGACCACCCGCGTACCGCTGGCATTGCTCGATGCGCCCTGGCTGGCCGGGCAGAGCATTGTCATGCTCGAGCCACGCCGTCTGGCCGCCCGTGCCGCGGCCGAGCGCCTGGCCAGCGAGCTGGGCGAACGGGTGGGCGAGACGGTTGGCTATCGCATTCGCCTGGACAGCAAGGTGGGGCCGAACACGCGCATCGAGGTGGTCACCGAAGGCATCCTCGCCCGCCGCCTGCAGGATGATCCGGCGCTGGACGGTGTCGGTCTGGTGATCTTCGATGAATTCCACGAACGCAGTCTCGACGCCGATCTGGCCCTGGCCCTGACGCTCAACGGCCGTGCCATGTTCCGCGGTGCGGACAGTGGCGAGGCGCCGCTCAAGGTGCTGCTGATGTCAGCGACCCTCGAAGGCGAGCGCCTGGCCGCGCTGCTTGGCGAGGCGCCGGTGCTGCGCAGCGAAGGGCGCATGTTCCCGGTGGATATCCGCTGGGGCGCGCCGTTTCAGGCGGGGGAATGGATCGAGCCGCGTGTGCTGCAGACGGTGCAGCAGGCGCTGGCCGACGAGCCCGGTAGCCTGCTGGTGTTCCTGCCCGGGCAGGCCGAGATCCGCCGCGTCGCCGAGCAACTGGGCGAGGCACTGACCGGCCGCGACGACGTCCTGCTCTGCCCGCTGCATGGCGAACTGGATCTGGCCGCCCAACGCGCGGCCATCGAGCCGGCGCCAGCGGGCCAGCGCAAGGTGGTGCTGGCCACCAATATCGCCGAGACCAGCCTGACCATCGACGGCGTGCGCGTGGTCATCGACGCCGGCCTGGCGCGGGTGCCGCGCTTCGATCCGGCCAGCGGCATGACCCGCCTCGATACCCAGCGCATCTCCCGCGCCTCCGCCACCCAGCGCGCCGGCCGCGCTGGACGCTTGGCGCCCGGCGTCTGCTACCGGCTGTGGTCGCAGGCGCAGCACGAGCAACTCAGCGCTTATTCCAGCGCGGAAATCCTCCAGGCCGATCTCGCCGGGCTGGCCCTGCAACTGCTGCGCTGGGGCGTGACACCGCAGGAGCTGGCTTGGCTCGACGTACCGCCGTCGGCCGCCTACGCCCAGGCGCTGGATCTACTCGGTCGCCTGGGCGCCCTCGACCCACGTGGTGCGCTCAATGCCCACGGCCAGGCCATGGCCGAGCTGCCGAGCCACCCACGCATCGCCCATCTGCTGTTGCGTGGCCAGGCGCTGGGGCTGGGCACCCTGGCTTGCGATCTGGCGGCGCTGCTGTCCGAGCGCGACATATTGCGTGGCGCTGGTGCCGATCTGCACAGTCGCCTGGCCCTGCTTGGCGGCGAAAGCCGCGCTGGGCGTTCGGCGCAAAGTGGCATACAGCGCGCCCGACAACTGGCGCGGCAGTTCAACGGCCTGCTCAAGGGGCGGCCGGTGAGCCAGGCGGTGAGCGACGCTGAACACCCGCGCTGGCTCGGCTGCCTGCTGGCTTTCGCCTACCCGGATCGCATCGCCCAGCAGCGCCGCGCCGGTGGCGCCGACTACCGGCTGGCCAATGGGCGTGCTGCGCAGTTCGGCGAAACCGATGCCCTGATGAAGCACGAATGGCTGGTGGTGGCCGACCTGGGCAGTCGCCAGGGCCAGCGCGAGGAGCGCATCTACCTGGCCGCCGACCTCGACCCGGTGTTGTTCGAACGCGAGCTGGCCGAGCAGGTCGAGACGCTGGACGTGCTCGACTGGGACGAGCGCGAAGGCGTGCTGCGCGCCGAACGCCAGCGCAAGGTCGGCGAGCTGGTGCTGGAACGCCAGGCGCTGGCTGCATTGGACGAGCAGGCGCGCTGCCGTGCGCTGGTCGGCCTGGTGCGGCGCAAGGGGCTGGAGTTGCTGCCCTGGACGCCCGAGTTGCGTCAGTGGCAGGCGCGCGTGGCGCTGCTGCGCGAGTTGGACCTGCAGCAACAGGGGCAGAGCGAATGGCCGGACCTGTCCGATGCTGCGCTGCTGGCCAGCCTCGAGCAGTGGCTGACGCCATTCCTGGGCAAGGTCAATCGCCTCAGTCACTTTGCCAACCTCGACCTGCCAGCGATCCTGCAGACCCTGCTGCCCTGGCCGTTGCCACAGCGGCTGGATGAGCTGGCGCCGCGCACGCTGAGCGTGCCGTCCGGCTCGCGCATCGCCATCGACTACACGGAGCACCCGCCGGTACTCGCCGTGCGCCTGCAGGAGTTGTTCGGTTTGGCCGCGACGCCGCGCATCGCCGGTGGCCGCCTCGGCCTCAAACTGCACCTGTTATCGCCGGCGCGTCGCCCGGTGCAGGTGACCCAGGACCTGGCCAGCTTCTGGGCCAATACCTACCTGGACGTAAAAAAGGATCTCAAGGGGCGTTATCCCAAGCATTATTGGCCGGACGACCCGCTGATTGCCGAACCCACCGCGCGGGCCAAGCCGAGAAAATGAGAAGTCGATGCTGACCCTGAACGTCGGGCCGCTGGCCCTTGGTGTATCCCATGTGCTGCTGTTTGGCAGTCTGTTGCTGGCGACGTTGGTCGGTTGGCTGATCGGTCGTCGTCACGGCTGCAATCCGGAAAGTCAGTTGTTTCGCATGCTCATGCTGGGGCTGCTGGTGGCGCGGCTGGCGTTCGTGCTGGTGTATGCCGGGTACTACCGCGATGAGCCGTGGCGAGTGGTGGATATTCGCGATGGGGGCTTCATCGCCTGGCCGGGTGTGCTCGCGGGGCTTGCGCTGGGCGCCTGGTATCTCTGGCGCCAGGCGCAACTGCGGCGGCCGTTGGGCGTGGCGATGGGTGTCGGCCTGGCGCTGTGGCTGGGCGGCAGTCTGATGTTGCATGCGCTGGAGCAGGGCACGCGGTTGCCTGATCTACAGGTGCGGGATATGCAGGGCAATCCGGTGAACCTGCGTGACTACGCCGGCCAGCCGCTGGTGATCAACCTGTGGGCCACCTGGTGCCCGCCATGTCGGCGCGAGATGCCGGTGTTGATGCAGGCGCAGCAGCGTGAGGCTGCTATCACCATCCTGTTCGTCAATCAGGGGGAAAGTGCCGCGTTGGTGGGTGACTTCCTCGCCGCGCAGCAACTGAGTCTGGACAACCTGCTGCTCGACGAGCAGGTACAACTGGGTCAGTTGGTAGGCTCGCGGGCGTTACCTACCACGCTGTTCTACGACGCCGAGGGCCGGCAGGTCGGCAGTCATCTGGGCGAGCTGTCGCATGCCAGCCTGGAGCGGGCGCTGGCCCGATTGCGGGGCGATTGAAGCGTCAATACAGCCATAGCTCCTCGCCGGCATCCAGCAACTGCTGATACACCCGATCCAGATCATCGCGCAGTCGCTCGGCATCGGGCGCGCGGCGGGAGTAGATCAGCCGCAGCGGCAGGCGCTGCACTTCGACGAAGGGCAGTTCGCCCATGCCCAGTGTGCGCTTGGCCTGTTCGACGGGGGCGCGATAGTCCAGCAGGTAGTCGGCGCGTCGACGCTGAAGCATTTCCAGGGCCGAGGTGTGGCTGCGGGTGCGGTGATGGATGATGTTGCGCGCCGGGTCTTCCAGCCATTGATTGACGTCCTGCCAGTAGCTGTAGCCGGTGATCAGGATCACCCCGCGATCATGCAGGTCGTCTGGAATGATCGGGGCCGGGGTGTCGAGGCGAAAGTACAGGTTGAGGGTGATCTCACCCAGCAGGTGCTTGCCTTCGAGGGTGTGCTCGGCCAGCTCCGGCTTGCCTGAGGCGCCGGCCCAGATCTGTATGCTGCCGTCGAGCAGGCCGCTATAGAGCCGAGCGCCAGGGTAGGCGCGAAAGTCGGCCTGATAGCCTGCTTCATCGAGCAGGCGGGCGGTCAGCTCCAGGCCTGAGCCACTGGGCTGGCCTTGCGCGTCGGTATAGGAATAGGGCGGGAACTCGTAGTAACCCACGTAAATGCGTTGCCTGGCCTCGGCAGCGTGGGCAGCCTGCAGCCATAGCAGGGCGATGAGTATCAGGCAGAAGCGTCTTGGCATCCGGTCATTGCGGCTCTGCGCCGTCTTGTCGTTATTGGCTGGTGCCCTGCGAGCATGGACAAGTCGTGATGGACTTGTCCAGTCTCGCCCCGGTTATTCCCCGCTGGGCAGAAAGAAGCGACCTATGACCGGCAGGTGGTCGGAGATGGCCAGGGTGTCGTGTTGGCGCACCTGGCTGGCGAAGGGCGTCAGGCGAGGGCTATAGAACAGGTAGTCGAGGGTGCGGTCCGGGCCGCTGGCGGCCGGATCATTGGGGTAATGGGTGTACCACCTGGCCTGCTCGTCACCGCTGGCCTGCTGCAGGCTGGGGATCATCGGGTAGCGACGGGCCAGGTCCTGCAGTTCGCTGTCGGCGGCGTACCAGCTGCGCTGGTTCTCTGGCAGATGCTGGAACTGGCCGGGCGGCAGCAGGTTGAGATCGCCACCCAGCACCCAGGTCTTGTCGGCGCTTTGCAGTTGCTGGAGCAGGTCGTCGGTCATTTGCACCTGGCGCTGCATGGTGTCTGCGCCCTGAGCGAAGGCATCGAAATGGGTGTTGATCGCCACCAGCTCGTCGCCACCGCGAATCGGCAGATGACTGACCAGCAGGGCGCGCTTGAGCTGGAATTGCCGGCTCAGCGGGTCGCTTTCGAGCATGGGCAGTTGCAGGCGTTCGGCGCGGGCGATCTGGAAGCGGCTGAGGGTGCCGAGCTTCATGCCGACGCTGCCGAGAATGCGCGGATGTGGAACGAAACCGGCCTTCCAGTAGAACGCCTGGGTGCTGCAGGGGTAAAGGTCGCTCAGGCGTGCCTGCAGCAGGGCCAGCTGATCCTGGTAGTCGCTGGCCTTGGCGTTATCGTGCAGCTCTTGTAGCAGCACCAGGTCCGGTTGCTCGTCACGCAGCACGCGCACCACCTCATCCAGCGTCAGTGCCAGGTCCTCGCTGCTCGGGCGCTCGTCCGGGCCATCGCCGCCGGGCAGGTCGTACCAGAATACATGGCGCTTGCCGGCCAGGTACTGCACGTTCCAGGTCATCACCTTGAGCGCCTGGCCGGGCTGCAGCTGCGCCGCTTGCCCGCTGCATGACACGGCTGCCTCCTCCTGCGGGAGCGGGCGCCAGGTCAGGCTGTAGACCAGCGCGATCAGCACGGCGAGCAATGACAGCACAATGAGCAGGAGCAGACGAAGCGGGCGGGGCAGGGACATGGCGAAACGGGCGGCTATGCTGGAAGGAGGCGAGGATACCTGACTGTGGCCTGTCGGCCCAGGCATGCGGGAACCTGCCGGGAGGTTGCGATGAACCAGCCGCTGATCGCCCAGCGTGGCCCCTACGCGGTGGATGTCGAGGCCGGGCGGGATTATTTCTGGTGCCGTTGCGGGTGCAGCGCCAGCCAGCCATTGTGCGATGGCAGCCACAAGGGCAGCGGGCTGACGCCTCAGAAGTACCATGCCGAGCGCGCCGAACGGGTATTTTTCTGTGGCTGCAAGCACACAGCCACGCCGCCCTGTTGCGATGGCAGCCATAACAGGTTGTAGTGTCGCCGAGGCCAGGGCAGCGGGAGCAACGCATGTATCGCAAGGTATTCGCCAACAAGGTGTTCGACCGCAAGGTTGTACTCATCACGGGAGGTTGTGCCGGTATCGGTCGCGCCCTGGCGATGCGCCTGGCCCAGGCTGGTGCGCGCCTGGTGATTCTCGATCTGCAGCAGGCGTCGCTGGACAGTCTGGTGCAGCACCTGGCCGATCATCACAACGCCGAGGCTCTGGGGCTGCTCTGCGACGTGGCGGACGCCGAGGCGGTGCAGCGCGCGGTGGCGCTGGCGGTGGAGCGTTTCGGTGGTATCGATGTGCTGGTCAACAATGCCGGTATCACTCATCGCAGCACCTTCGCCGAGACCAGTCTGGAAGTCTTCCAGCGGGTCATGGCGGTCAACTATTTCGGCGCGCTCTACTGTACGCAGGCCGCGCTGCCCAGCCTGATTGCCCGGGGCGGGCAGATCATCGTGCTCAGCTCGCTATCGGGCATCGCGCCCTTGCTCTATCGCAGCGCCTACAACGCCAGCAAGCATGCGCTGCACGGCTTGTTCGAGACGCTGCGCTTTGAGCTCAAGGGCTCGGGTGTGAACGTGATGCTGGTGTGCCCCGGTTTTACCGCCACCGACCTGCGCAAGAACGCCCTGGTCGGTGACGGCTCGGTGGCCGCTCAACCACCCTTGGCGATGGGCAAGGTGGCTTCGCCGCAGGATGTCGCCGAGGCCATCTACCGTGGGGCGCTCAAACGCCGGCGTCTGCTGGTGTTGTCCAACGTCGATTGGCGCGCCCGGGTGCTGGCGCGCTTCTTCCCGAGGCTGTTCGAACGGGTGCTGCTACCGCGGCTTTCCGGGTTGCGGCCGCAGGGCTCGGGGCGCAATTGATGCGTCTCTGGCTGCTCGCACTGCTGATCCTGGCGCCTCTGTGCAGGGCCGGCGAAGGCCAACCCTTGAGGGTGATGACCGACCTCTGGCCGCCGTTTCGCATGGAAGACGAGAACGGCCAGTTGCAGGGGCTGGATATCGATCTGCTGGCCGAACTGTCACGGCGCACCGGGCTGCGTTTCGACGTGGAGCGGGCGCCCTGGGCGAGAGGTCTGGCTGCGCTGGAGCAGGGCAAGGCTGACCTGATGACCGGGCTGGCCAGGACGGCTGAGCGTGAGCGCTACATCCAGTATCTGGATGCGCCGTACTACGCCTGCTCGCCGCGCTTCTACGCCAATCCGGCGCTGGCCACGCGCCTGGACGACTATGGGAAGCTTCGCGGGCTGCGCATCGGCCATGTGCGGGAGTCGGTGTACTTCCAGCCATTCGATGGCGATCAGGCGTTAAACAAGGTCGGGGTCAGTAACGAGAGCCAGTTACTGGAGATGCTCGCGCGCGGTCGTATCGACGTACTGGTGGGCACCGACTGCCAGGTCGACTACGCCTTGCTTACCCCTGAACTGGGCGGGCGCATCGTCAAGGCGGCCTACCGTCCCGAGACTCGCACCGAACTCTATATCGGCTTTTCCCGTCAGCGCCTGGACCGCTTGCCACAACTTGCGGCCGCGCTCGAGGCGCTGCTCCGCGAGGGCTGGGTAGCGCGAGCGGCGCGGCGCTATCAGACGGTGGTGGCGCATCAGTAGCAGGCCGTGTCAGCCATGATCGTGCGGCTCGACGTACAGCTCGTACATCAGCTCCATATCCCAGTACGCCGCCTCGATCTTGTGGCCGTCGAGATCCCTGACGAAACAACCGTAGTAGGGCTCGCCGTAGTCCGGGCGCGGGCCTGGCTGGCCTTCGTCCTTGCCACCGGCTGCCAGCGCTGCCTCGTGAAAGGCATGTACCGAGGCCTTGTCCGGGGCGACGAAGCCGAAATGGCTGCCGTTGCCGAGGGTTGCCGGCTGGCCATTGATCGGTGTCTGCACCCAGAACTCCGGGTACTCGCGGCCGAACGCTACCGCACCGGGGTGGCGCATGATCTCCCGGCAACCGAGGGTGGCCAGGACCTTGGCGTAGAAGGTGCTGGCGGCGTCGAAGTCGTTGGTGCCGATGGAGACGTGGGACAGGATGCTGGGGTTCGTTTCGCTCATGGCGCGCTCTCCTTGGTGGGCCAAAACAGCAAGCCTAGTCGGTGTTTTCATCGGTCGCCTGCTGCGGCTCGAGCAGCATGAACAGGCGGAACAGCACCACGATGGCGAACAGTTGCAGGAAGCCGTTGCCGGCCTGATGCAGCACCCACAGCAGGGTGTCGCTTGGGTTCGGCTGCGTCCACCAGTCGAGCAGCCACAACGGCACCAGCACGTTGGCCAGGCAGGCGAACACCGGCCAGAAACGACCTTCGGTCATGGTGAAGCTGGCCTGCAGCGCGCGTAGCGGCGGCTCCTGGCGCAGCACCAGGATCAGCTCGGAGAAGGCCAGGCGCATCATGATCCAGATGCCCGGCACGATGAACAGCGACAGGCCGAGCATGATCGCCAACGTGCTCAGCCCCGCCATCAGGGCGAAGGTCGGCCACAGTTGCAGGCCTGCCGCGAACAGCTGCGCGTTGCCGGGCGTCTGCCCGATGCTGCGGGCATGCAGGAAGAGAATCAGCGGCGCGGCGTACAACGGATAGAAAAGAATGCCGAGCAGTACGCCATAGGCGGGGTTGGCGTCGTCGCCGAGCTGGGCGGCCAGAAGCGTCTGGGCGATGGCTTCGAGCAGCAGCAGTGGCAGGGTCAGGCGGGCAATGGCCAGCAGGTTGTGGCTGGAGAAGAACCAGGCGTCGCGCAGGATGGAAAGAGGACTCATCGGCAGATTACCAAGTGTAGGGGCGCGGGCTCTGTGGCCAGGCACCAGGGCAGTCGAATGGGGTCAAGGGTACTCCAGCTGCGCATTGGGTAGCGCGGCGAGCAAACGCGGTAGTTCGCCGCCGGGCACTTCCAGGGTCAGCTCGGGTGGGCCAGGTGAATACAGCAGAAAGTCGCACGCCAGCACCGCGCGGTCGATCAGCAGGGTGATGCGGGTGTCATGGCCGAACGGGCAGGCGCACATCGGTACGCAACCGGTGTGTTCGATCAGTTCCTCGTCGCTGGCAATGCGCGGGCGGCTGCCGAGCAGCGCTTTGAGCCTGGTCCAGTCGGCGCGAGCGCCTTCGAGGGTAACCAGCATCGCGTAGCGCTCGGCGCCGAAGCGCAGGAACAGGCTCTTGCTCTCCACGCCGCGCAGGCCGAAACGCTGGCGCACGGCGTGGGCGGTGGAGTAATCCAGCACCGGCTCGTGCTCGACCAGGCGATGGGCGATATCCAGGCGTTGCAGCAGTTCGAGATTGCGCTGGCAAAGCTGTTGTAGAGGCGTCATGGCAGCAAGGATAGGGTTTGCGCCGCGCCCGGGCCAGCCCCGCCCGCATGCTCTGCCCAGCTCTGGCATACTGGCGCCTTCGTCGACCCCCGAGGACTCCCGGTGAAGAAGATCGCCGTATTCGCCGATGTGCAGAACCTCTACTACACGGTGCGCCAGGTCTATGGCTGCCATTTCGATTACAGCGTGCTGTGGGCGGAGGTCAGCCGCCGTGGTGTGATCGTCGAAGCGTACGCCTATGCCATCGACCGTGGCGACGCCAAGCAGCAGCAGTTCCAGCAGATCCTGCGCAAGCTGGGCTTCACCGTGAAGCTCAAACCCTATATCCAGCGCAGCGACGGTTCGGCCAAGGGCGACTGGGACGTGGGCATCACCATCGACGTGCTCGATGCCGTCGGGCGCGTCGACGAAATCGTTCTGGCCTCTGGCGATGGCGACTTCGACTTGCTGCTCGAGCGCGTGCGCAGCCGGGGCGTCGAGGCCATCGCCTATGGCGCGCCCGGGCTGACGGCGCAGTCGCTGATCCGCGCCGCCAGCCTGTATGTGCCCATTGAGGGCGATCTGCTGTTGCGCAATTTCTGAGGCCTTACGTGGAATCCATTGCAGTCATCGACTTCGAAACCACCGGTGTGTCGCCGAGCCAGGCGCGCGCCACCGAGATCGGCGTGGCGATCATCGAGGATGGCCGCATCGTCGACCGTTACCAGAGCCTGATGAACAGCGGTGCCTGGGTGCCACCGTTCATCGAGCAGCTCACCGGCATCAGCAACGCCATGCTGCGCAAGGCGCCGCCGTCGGACCAGGTGATGAACGAGGTGGCCGATTTCATCGGCGAACGGCCGCTGCTGGCGCATAACGCGTCCTTCGACCAGAAGTTCTGGGACGCCGAGCTGGCGCGCGTGCGTCGCCGTCGTGCGCAGCCCTTCGCCTGCTCACTGCTGCTGTCGCGCCGTCTGCTGCCCGAGGCGCCGAGCCACAAGCTGGGCAATCTCAACGCCTGGGCCGGCCTGCCGGACACCGGTCGTGCTCACCGCGCCCTGGCCGACGCCGAGATGGCAGCGAACCTGACGTTGCACCTGTTCGGCCTGTTGCGCGAGCGCCATGGCCGGCACCAGGCCGATCATGCGTTTCTCTGTCAGTTGCAGAACCTCTCCGCCGCCAAGGTGCGAGCATTGCTGGCCGCTGCCAGCTGAGTTTGCCTCGAACCTGCTGTCGCGGCTAAAGCCCCTCCCACGGTTTTTCTTGCGCGTTCGGGATTGCTGCGGCTGAAGCTGCTGCGGGTTGGTAGCCCGGATGCAATCCGGGGAGGCGGTGGCAATGGTCCCGGATTTCATCCGGGCTACGTGAGGTCAAAGTCCGTGGTGCGGCTGGACACCTGTGGGAGGCGCTTCAGCGGCGATCTTTACCGAGGTTGAAGGCGCTCGGCAGGGGGACAGGGTAAACTGCGCGCCTGTTTCCTTTCCGATTCGGTTGCCCCATGACCTTTGCCTCCCTCGGTTTGATCGAGCCGCTGCTGCGCACCCTCGCTGACCTCGACTACCAGACTCCGACCCCGGTGCAGAGCCAGGCCATTCCTGCCGTGCTCAAGGGCCGTGATCTGATGGCCGCGGCGCAGACCGGTACCGGCAAGACCGCCGGTTTCGCCCTGCCGCTGCTGCAGCGCCTGACCCTGGAAGGCCCGCAGGTGGCGAGCAACTCCGTGCGTGCGCTGGTGCTGACGCCGACCCGCGAGTTGGCCGAGCAGGTGCTGCAGAGCTTCCAGGCCTACGGCCAGAATCTGCCATTGACCAGCTACGCGGTGTACGGCGGGGTCAGCATCAACCCGCAGATGATGGCGTTGCGCAAGGGCGTCGACGTGCTGGTGGCCACACCGGGGCGGCTGCTCGACCTGTATCGGCAGAACGCGGTGAAGTTCTCCCAGTTGCAGACCTTGGTGCTGGATGAAGCCGACCGCATGCTCGATCTGGGCTTCGCCCGCGAGCTGGACGAGCTGTTCAGCGCACTGCCGAAAAAGCGCCAGACCCTGCTGTTCTCCGCCACCTTCTCCGACGTTATCCGGCAGATGGCCGGCGAGCTGCTGCGCGACCCGCTGTCGGTGGAAGTCAGCCCGCGCAACGCCGCCGCCAAGAGCGTCAAGCAGTGGCTGATCCCGGTGGACAAGAAGCGCAAGAGCGAGTTGTTCCTGCACCTGTTGCAGGAAAAGCGCTGGGGCCAGGTGCTGGTGTTCGCCAAGACCCGCAAGGGCGTCGACCAGCTGGAGCAGGAGCTGCTGGCAATGGGCGTGTCTGCCGATTCGATTCACGGCGACAAGCCGCAGCCGAGCCGCCTGCGTGCGCTGGAGCGCTTCAAGGCCGGCGAGGTGCAGATTCTGGTGGCCACCGACGTGGCCGCGCGTGGCCTGGATATTCATGACCTGCCGCTGGTGGTCAACCTCGACCTGCCGATCAACGCCGAGGATTACGTGCACCGCATCGGTCGCACCGGCCGCGCCGGCAGTACGGGCGAAGCGATTTCCCTGGTCTGTGCCGACGAGGTAGATCAGCTGGCGGCTATCGAGAATCTGACCCAGCAGTTGCTCAAGCGTGTCGACGAGCCGGATTTCATTCCTGATCACCGCGTACCGCTGACGGCGGTGGGTGGCCAGGTGCTGAAAAAGCCGAAGAAGCCCAAGCAGAAGCTGATCCCTGGTGCGGCCAAGCCTGCCGGCAAGGGCAATATCCACCTCGGCCGCTGGTTCGAGGAAGAAGATGCCAAGCCCAAGGCCAAGGCGGTGCGCAAGGTGCCGAGCTTCGGCAGCAAGCCCAAGGGCGGCAAGAAGTAAGGGCTCTGACTGGAAGAGCTCGCGGCTAACGCGGAATCGCTCCCACATTGCAGGACATGCAACTGTGGGAGGGGCTTTAGCCGCGACTAGTCGATGTTCTGGCCGATGCGCCAGAGCACGCCGCTGGGGTCGATCACCACGAAGTCGCGCATGCCCCAGGGCTGGTCCTGCGGCGGCACCAGGCGTGAGCCGAAGCGTTCATCCAGGCGTGCCGCCTGAATCTGTTCCCACCAGGCATCGACGTCTTCCACCAGCAGGTGCATGACGAAGTTTTCCGCCTGTTCCTTCACGTAGAAGTTCTGCAGCAGGAAGGCGCAGTGCTCGCCATGGCTGAAATAGGCCAGCTGTTCATCGGACCAGCCGGGCTTGAAGCCCATCGCCTGGTAGAAGTCCTTGCTCAGTTCGAAGTCCCGTGCCGGGACGAAGGTTTTCAGTTCAACACTGCGCAGCATGTAAATCCCTTTTTCGTTGGAACGGTAGCCGGATGCAATCCGGAAACAGTTGGCACCGGCCCCGGATTGCATCCGGGCTACGGCGTTTTTATCGAGCCGGTTGCGCCTGTGCCGCCACGGCCGCGGCCGTCATGTCGTAGATCACCAGGCAAACGTGCTCCACTGGCTGCCCGGCCAGTGGCAGCAGGGTGACGTTCTGGTACATGAAATCGGCCTGGCCGGTGATCGGTTGGTAACTCTTGAAGCGCATCAGGTACGGGCGTTGCTGCCACAGGCTGAAAGCTCGGGTGCCCAATTGCACCACGCTTTCCACCTTGCGCTCCAGCCAGGGGCGGTCGATGTCCGGGAACAGTTCGAACAGCGAACGCCCCTGCACCTGATCGGGCCCCAGCCCGGAGTGGTTTTCCATGAAGGCGTTCCACACCTCGACGTGGTACTGGCGGTCGAGCACCACCACGCCGACGTCGATGCACTGCACGATGTCGAGCAGCCAGTGAACTTCCTTGATATCGATCTGTGCGGGCATCGCCTCACTCCATCAGGTAGCCGATCTTGTCGGTCAGGCGTTTGATCGAATCTTCGGTGAACAGCAGCAGCAGGTCGAAGTGGATGGCATGACCTTCCAGGCTGTAGCTGATCTCCACGGCCAGCGTCTTGCGCCAGCGCTGGCGGTTGATCTGGATGAGTTGGTCGAGGCTGGCGTGCTGGCCGAGCAGTTGCGGGTGGCCCTGGGAGAAGCGCAGGTCGAGCTGTTCCGCGACCCCGGCCAGACAAGCGCCGATCAGGATGCTGGCCAGATCCAGCAGCATCTCCGAGGTTTGCGCTTCGTTCTTCGGCTGCCAGCCGAGCAGGCGCGCCATGTCGTTCACTTCCGAGTCATGGAACAGCAGCAGCGCCTCGCCAGCGATGGCCTCGCCGATGAACCCCTGGCAGATGGCGCTGAAGCGTTCGCCGCGCTGGGCGTCGAGCAGGGTCATGTGCAGCTCGCTGACTTCGAAGATATTCACCTGCGGCACCGGCAACTGCACGAACACACCCAGTACCTTGGCCAGCAGGGCGGCGGCGCGGCCCATGGCGACGTTGCTGACTTCGCGCAGGGCGTCACGGAAGCTGACTTTCAGGTCCGACAGCGCAGCGGCCTGGGCCTGCGCTGCGGGTGTGGCCTGCGGGTCGAACAGCTTCAGGTCGATCAGCGTCTGGCGCAGGATTTCGGGGTCGGCGGGTTTCTTGATGAAGGCCAGCGCGCCCAGCTCACGCACGCGGCGCACGGCTTCTTCCTGCACGTCGCCGGAAACCACGATGACCTTGCTGCTGAGCCCTTCTGCGCGTAGCGCGGCCAGGGTCTGGTAGCCATCGAGTACCGGCATGGTCAGGTCGAGCAGCATGACCGGGCCCAGGCCCTGACGGATCAAGGCCAGCGCCTCCTCGCCGTTGGTTGCCTGGCTGAGGGAAACCGGCCATTCAGCCGGCAGCGCGCGGATCAATTGTTTGCGCGCCATGTTGGAGTCGTCGCAGACCAGCAGCGGGATCACGGCGGGGGATTACCTGTGTGGGAAGCGCTAACTCTGAGCATAGCCGCAGCCCGTGAGGCGTCACGGCGGTTTCAGCGCTTTTTCAGCGCACGGTGTATGTAGCGTCGTGATCGTTTTGTAGGCGCCCGCTTGCGGGCGATCCGCTTCAGGCGAGCATCAATCGCCCGCAAGCGGGCGCCTAGGGCTTCAGCCAGGCCAACAAGCCCTGCGCGGCCACTCGCCCGCTGGCGAAGCAGGCGGTGAGCAGGTAGCCGCCGGTGGGCGCTTCCCAGTCGAGCATTTCGCCGGCGCAGAACACGCCGGGCAGGGCATTGAGCATCAGGCCTTTGTCCACTGCCTCGAAGGGTACGCCGCCGGCGCTGCTGATCGCCTCGTCCAGCGGCCGGGTGCGCAGCAGGGTGATCGGCAACGCCTTGATCCAGGGTGCCAGCGCGGTGGGTTCGGCGAAGGCTGCGGCAGGCGCCAGCTCGCGCAGCAGGGCGGCCTTGACCCCGTCGAGGCCGGCCTGGCGATGCAGGTGCTTGGCCATCGAGTGTTTGCCGCGTGGTTTGGCCAGCGCCTGTTGCAGCTTGGCCAACGGCATCTGTGGCAGCAGGTCGAGGTGGATCAGCGCCTGGCCCTCAGCCTCGATCTGCCGGCGAATGGCAGCGGAAAAGGCGTACACCAGGCTGCCTTCGATACCGCCTGTGGTGAGTACGAACTCACCGATGCGAGGCGCCTGGTCGGGCAGGCTCAGCGCTACGTTCTTCAGCGGCGCACCGGCGAATTTCTCCCTGAGATACTCGCTCCAGCCGGCCACTTCGAAGCCGCAGTTGCTCGGTTTCAGCGCCGCCACCTCGACGCCGCGCGCTTGCAGCAGGGCCGTCCAGGCGCCATCGGAACCCAGGCGTGCCCAGCTGCCGCCGCCCAGTGCCAGCACACAGGCGTCGGCGGCCAGTGCGCGTTCGCCGTCCGCGCCGGCGATACGCAGGCTGCCGTCCGCGTTCCAGCCCAGCCAGCGGCTGCGCGTGTGGATCGCCACGCCCAGTTCGCGCAGGCGGCGCAGCCAGGCGCGCAGCAGCGGCGCGGCCTTCATGTCGCTGGGGAATACGCGGCCGGAGGTGCCGACGAAGGTGTCGATGCCCAGGCCATGAATCCAGGCGCGCAGGGCATCGGCGTCGAACTCGCGCAGCAGCGCCGCGACTTCGGCCTGGCGCTCGCCATAGCGGCCGATAAAGGCATCCTTGGGCTCGGAGTGAGTGATGTTCATGCCGCCGACGCCGGCCAGCAGGAACTTGCGCCCCACCGAGGGCATGGCATCGAACAGCTCCACACGCACGCCGCCCTGAGCCAGCACTTCGGCAGCCATCAGCCCGGCAGGGCCGCCGCCGATGATGGCGACGTGATGAGTGGTGGGCTTGGCGGCTTTGGTCATGGTGGTGAGCAGGCAGGAGAAGGGCTGCGCATTCTACCCGAGTGCTCCCTGGCCTTGTCATTTGCCCGGGGTTCGGGCAGGTTCTGGTCGAACCTTTTCGGCTGGAGTCCGTTATGTCCCAGATCTGCCCCGACATCGATCCCGATGGCCTGATCGAATATTCGGTGGTCTACACCGACCGCTCGCTGAACCATATGTCGCAGTCGTTCCAGGGCGTGATGCGTGATATCTCCGCCACCCTGAAACAGGTCTACAACGCCCATGCCGTGGCGGTGGTGCCGGGCAGCGGCACTTACGGCATGGAGGCGGTGGCGCGGCAGTTGGCGACCGATCAGAAGTGCCTGGTGATCCGCAACGGCTGGTTCAGCTACCGCTGGACGCAGATCTTCGAGATGGGCCGGATTCCTGCCGAGGCCCAGGTGCTCAAGGCGCGCCCGGTCGCCGCAGGCCATCAGGCCGCCTTCGCGCCGGCGCCGCTGGACGAGGTGCTGGCCACCATCGCCGAGCAGAAACCGCAGGTGGTGTTTGCCCCACACGTGGAAACCTCCTCGGGCATGATCCTGCCGGACGACTACCTGCGCGCGGTGAGCGATGCGGTGCACGCCGTCGGCGGCCTGTTCGTGCTCGACTGCATCGCCTCCGGCACGCTGTGGGTGGACATGCAGGCCTGTGGCATCGACGTGCTGATCAGCGCGCCGCAGAAGGGCTGGAGCGCCTCGCCGTGTTGCGCCCTGGTGATGCTCAGCGAAGCGGCCCAGGCGCGCGTCGAGGCGACCCAGAGCACCAGCTTCGCCTGTGACCTGAAAAAGTGGCTGCAGATCATGCAGGCCTACGAGCAAGGCGGCCATGCCTACCACGCCACCATGCCCAGCGACGCCCTGGCGCGTTTCCGCGATGCCATGCTCGAGGCGAAGATTCTCGGCTTCGCCAAGGTGCGTGAGCAGCAGCAGGAACTCGGTGATAGGGTGCGCGCACTGCTGGCCGCGCGTGGTTTCAACAGCGTCGCGGCCAAGGGCTTCGAGGCACCCGGCGTGGTGGTCTGCTACACCGACGACGGGCAGATCAAGACCGGCGCCAAGTTCGCCGCCGTCGGCCTGCAGATCGCCGCCGGTGTACCGCTGCAATGCGACGAGCCGGCGGACTTCCAGACCTTCCGCCTCGGCCTGTTCGGGTTGGACAAGCTGGGCAATATCGAACGTACCGTGGCGACCCTGGAGCAGGCGCTGGATAAGGTGCTGGCCGGCTGATCAGGGCTCGGCTCGTCAGCGATTCTTCACGGCCTGCAGCGTGTAGCTCAGCGGCAGGCGCTCGGGCCGTGAACGCAGACGCCATTCGCCGTCAGCGCCCAGCTGCATCTGTCCGGGCAGCGCTTCCCAGGGCAGGCAGTCGTGTTCTTCCAGCGCGGTGAGCGTCATGCCGTGACGCAGCAGGGCCGAGATGATCTCACCCAGGCCGTGATTCCATTCGTGGGTAACGCTGGCTGTGAGCGTCGCTTCGGTCTGCACGTAGGTTTGCTCGTCATCCCAGACCACTGGCTCGCGGTGTTCGAAGTACGGATGGGCGATGCGCAATTCATCCTCGCAGGTCTCGTCCAGGCTCAGCAGGATGGGATGTGCCTCGCGCAGAAACAGCCGCCCTCCCGGCTTGAGCAAGGCCGCGACGTTCTGTGCCCAATCATCGATGCGTGGTAGCCAGTTGAGGGCACCGATGCTCGTGTAAACCAGGTCGTAGCGCTGCTCGCCGAGCACCTGTGCCGCATCGTAGACCGAGGCTTCGACGAAGTGGATGCCCTGCTGGCAGGCCTCAGCCAGGCGGCGGGCCTGTTCCAGCGAGGCGCAGGAAAAATCCAGGCCGGTGAGGTGCGCGCCCAGGCGAGCCAGCGACAAGGTGTCGGTGCCGATATGGCATTGCAGATGGAGCGCTTCCAGCCCGCGGATGTCTCCGAGGCGACGCAAGTCGAAGCGCACGACATCGGACAGGTGTTCGGCCGAGTCGATGAACTTCTGCACCTGATAGTCGGGTGAGGCCGCGTGCAGGGCGGCGCGTTCGTTCCAGTTGGCCTTGTTCAGCTCGAATGAATCGTCCATGACGCTATTTCCATGAAGTGACAAAACGCGATTATGCCGAGGTGTCGCCAGACGTGCTGGTCAACCCAACCCGCGCGCCGCCCACACCCGTGCCGCGCTGTGATGCAGGATGCCGTGGCGGCGGGCGAGGGCGGCGTGGTCCTTGGAGTAGCCGCCGCCGATCACCCCCAGCACCGGAATGTCGCGGCCCAGGCAGTGCTGCAGCACGGCTTCGTCACGTGCCGCCAGGCCGGCGTCAGTGAGTTGCAGATAGCCCAGGGCATCGTCCTTGTGCACGTCGACGCCCGCATCGTAGAGCACCAGGTCCGGCTGGTAGATCGGCAGCAGGTAGTTGAGGATGTCGTCCACCACCTTGAGGTAATCCTCGTCGCCCATGCCGCGTGGCAGGGGGATATCCCAGTCGCTCTGCGCCTTGCGTGCCGGGAAGTTCTGCTCGCAATGCAGCGACACGGTAACGGCGTCCGGTTCGTCTTCCAGCAGCCGCGCGGTGCCGTCGCCCTGATGCACGTCGCAATCGAAAATCAGCACGCGGTGCACGCGGCCAGCTTCGAGCAGGTAGCGGGCGATCACCGCCAGGTCGTTGAAGATGCAGAAGCCGGAGGGAAAGTCGTAGTGCGCGTGGTGCGTGCCGCCGGCCAGGTGGCAGGCCAGGCCGTGGCGCAGTGCCAGTTCGGCGGTCAGCAGCGAGCCGCCCACGGCGCGCACGGTACGCTGCGCCAGGGCATCGCTCCAGGGCAGGCCGAGGCGACGCTGGTCCTCGTATGACAGCTCACCGGCCATGTAGCGGGCGATATAGTCCGGGCAGTGAACCAGGGCAAGAATCTCCGCCGGGCACAGCTCCGGGCGTTGCAGCGCGGCATCGCTGGTCAGGCCGCTGTCGACCAGGTGATCGCGCAGCAGGCGGAATTTCTCCATGGGAAAACGATGCCCGGCCGGGAACGGCGGGCTGTAATCCTCGTGGTAGACCAGCGGTAGTGGCATACACCAAATGCTCATCGAATCGACGCCCTATGGTCGCAGCCAATCGAGACAATCGCCACGCCCCTGATCGAAACCTTCTCCGAGCTGCCGGCGAATGTCGCCACTGACCCTCCACTGGCCCAAAGCACCGGCCAGCGCTGCTGGAGTGACCTGGCGGGCAACGACCCTGGTGATGTAATCGGTGATCAAACCGATAGGCACAGTGCCCACGATGATCGCTGTCAGGGCATGGATGATGCGGGCCATGGTACGAGGTGGCTTACTCTCCCGGCCACACGCGCATCACGCGATAAGGCGGTTTGCCGCTGTCGGTGCCACCGGTGAAGGCCGGGGTTTTGTACAGCTGATTGACCGAGATATACAGCCAGCCGTCGTGACCTACATGAACGCTGTCTGGCCAGTCCAGTCGGGCATCACGTACCAGCGGCTTGAGCGTGCCGTCGGTATCGAGCAGGTCGATGCCATTGTCGTTGAGGTTGGTGAAAAAATGCCGGCCTTTGGCGTCGGTGCCGGCGCCGTCGGAAACTGGCTTGGCACCGACTCGCTGGATGGCAGCCGCGATTTGCTCGTCGCTGGCGCCGTCACGCAGCAGCTTGCTGGGCAACGAGTACCAGGTCTTGCCGTTCATGGCGCCGAAGTACAGGGTGGCGTGGTCGGCCGACAGGGTGATCGGATTGACCGCCACGTTGGCAGGCTTGCCCTGGAACTGAATCGGCACGCCGCCGATGACCATCCTGGCGTCGGGCTCTGCTTGCAGCGCGGCATGACCGCTGAAGCGCCGCGTCTTGCCGCTGCTGATTTCTACGGCGATCAGCCCGGGGTTGGCAATGTCCGCCAGGTAGATCCAGCCAGCGTTGTCGTCGACGGCCAGGTCCTGGATAAAGCTGCCTTTGGGCGCGATATCGGCAGGCAGATCGATGCGATACAGCTCACTGCCAGTCGCAACATCGAAGCCCCACAGGCGTGTCTTGCCCAGGTTCAGGCCCATGTCGGTTATCCACAGGCGGTTCTTGCCATCGATGGCGATGCCCAGCGGTGTATCGATCTGCGCATCGTTGGCAGTGGCGGTACCGCGTTGCACCGTGCTGGTGGGCCACGGCTTGTAGCTGTCGCGGCCGGTGATTTCGATCAGTTGAGCGGCAGCCGGTGCGCCGAAGGGATGGACCGTGGCAAACACCCGGTTGTCCGCGCTGGGGGCGACGTTGCCGGGGCGGATCGGCAGTTCGGCGACCACTTCCAGGTCGCCGACGTTGGCGGCAAGGGCCGAGTTGAACAATGGTATGGAAAGAGCCAGCAGTGTGGCGCTGGCCGCACGGCGGATGGGGCGAGAAAGAGACGTCATTACAGGTTTCCTGTTGTGCGCTGGGAAGGGCGAATGCGCTGCACAAGCGTTATCCGCCGTCGCGGCTGCCTCGGTGATCAACGACGGAGGAGATTTGCCCTGCGTCAGGTAGGCAGTGGGCACAGTTTGGCTTTATCAGCAAAGATGAAAAAGACTAGCCAGATTGAACGTCTTTCAATCGGCGCAAGAAAGTCGTCACAGCACGTAGAACAGAATCGCCACGAAGTGCAGCAGGCTGCCGGCCATGACGAACAGGTGCCAGATGCCATGCCAATGACGAAAGCGGCTGTCGTAGGCGAAGAAGATGATGCCCACGGTGTAGAGCACGCCACCGGCCGCCAGCCATTTGAAACCGGTCATGCCCAGGGTGGCGATCAAGGGTTTTACCGCCACCAGCACGATCCAGCCCATCACTGCGTAGATGATCAGCGACAGCACGCGTGCTTCGGAGCGGGGTTTGATTTCCTGCAGCATGCCGATCACCGCAAGCCCCCATACGATGCCGAACAAGGTCCAGCCCCAGGGGCCACGCAGGGTGATCAGGCAGAAAGGGGTGTAGCTGCCGGCAATCAGCAGGTAGATCGACAGGTGATCGAGTTTTTGCATCACCCGTTTCGCCGGGCCGCGCACGCTGTGGTAGAGGGTGGAGATGCTGTACAGCAGTAGCAGGGTGACGCCGTAGATGGCCACTGCGACGATCTTCCACAGGTCGCCCGTGGAGCTGGCCAGTGCCAGCAACCATACCGCCCCGATGGCCGCCAGAACGGCGCCGATCAGGTGGCTCCAGGCGTTGAATTTTTCTCCATGGTACATGCTATCTGTCGTCGTCCTTTATGCCTGGCTTTGCCAGATCTTTTCTGTGCGGGTTCTCGTCTGACAGCTCGCCAGTCAGGTCGCTGTCGACCAGGTGATCACGCAGCAGGCGGAATTTCTTCATGGGGAAACGATGCCTGGCCGCGAAGGGCGGGCTGTATGCGGCATACAATAAGGGTTCATCGAGTCGACGCGTTATGGTCGCAGCCAATCGAGACAACCGCCATGCCCCTGATCGAAACTTCCACCGAGCGGCTGTTGCTGCGCGCCTGGCGCGACACTGATCTGCCGGCGCTGACCGCACTCAATGCCGATGCCGAGGTGATGCGCCATTTCCCGTCGCCTCTGGACGCGGAGCAGAGCGCACAACTGCTGGCGCGCATCCGGGCGCATTTCGCTGAGCACGGCTTTGGCTTCTGGGCGCTGGAGCGGCGCGACACTGGCGAACTGATCGGAGTCACCGGCCTGGCGCACGTCGGCTTCGATGCGCCGTTCGTCCCGGCTGTGGAGATCGGCTGGCGCCTGGCGCGCGCCCATTGGCGTCAGGGCTATGCCTGCGAGGCGGCGCGCGCTTCACTGGCCGTGGCCTTCGAGCAGCTTGGGTTGGACGAGGTGCTGAGCTTCACCGTGCCGGCCAATCTGCCGTCGCAGGCGGTGATGCGCAGCATCGGCATGCAGCGTGACGCGGCTGCCGACTTTCTCCATCCGCGCGTGCCGGCTGGCCATCCCTTGCAGCCGCATGTGCTCTGCCGCATTCGCCGCGAGCAGTGGGAGGCCGGGCGATGAAGGATGTGCTCGCCTATCACCAGCTCAGCAAGCACGCCCCCGAGCGCTTCGCACCGGGGCCGGGGCAATTGGACTGGGCGACCCAGCCGGCACCGTTTCGCCGTTACGAGGGTGCCCGGCTGATCGAGCTGTACCACCGCCCGCTGGAAGAGGGGCCGGGCTACGACACGGCATTCGCCGGGCCGCAGACGCCGCCCGCGCCGCTGGACCGCGCCAGCGTCGCGCAACTGCTGTACGACAGCCTGGCCATTTCCGCCTGGAAGGAGGCTGGCGGCAGCCGCTGGGCGCTGCGGGTCAACCCGTCATCCGGCAACCTGCACCCAACCGAGGCCTATCTGCTGTTGCCGCCAGGCGTCGTCGGCGAGGATGGTGTGCTGGCCCACTATGCGCCGGATATCCATGCGCTGGAGGTGCGCTGCGACCTGCCTGCGCACCTCGGCCAGCAGCTTGCGAACAGCCTGCCGCCCGGTGGTTTTCTCCTCGGCTTGAGCAGCATCGCCTGGCGGGAGGCCTGGAAGTACGGCGAGCGGGCTTATCGTTATTGCCAGCACGACCTGGGACATGCCCTGGCGGCGTTGGCCATCGCCGCCAGCGTGCAGGGCTGGCAGGTGCGCATGCTGCACGGCGTGGCCGAAGCGCGTCTGGACGGCCTGCTGGGGCTGGATGGGGACGACTTTCACGAAGCCGAACACGGCGACTGTTTGCTGTGGATCGGCCCGGCGCAAACGATGGAATTCGCGCTGCCTGAGGCCCTGCTAACGGCAGTGGCGCAGCTTGAGCGGGCCGGTTCGCCCAATCGCCTGTCCCGTGAGTATCGTCACTGGCCCGAGCTGCAGCGCGTACATGGGCTGTGCCGCGCGCCGGCACGTCCTCGCGCCGCCTGGAACCTGGATGCAGCTGACGTACATGCCGACAATCCCGGTCTGCCGCTGCGGCCGATCCTGCATCGTCGGCGCAGTGCGCAGGCCATGGACGGTCGCAGCGGCATTCAGGCTGCACTGCTGCTGGCCTGGCTGCGCCGTCTGATGCCGGAGCAAGCACCGGTGCCGTTCGCCGTGAGCGGTGAGCCGAACGAGATCGACCTGCTGCTGTTCGTCCATCGTGTGCAGGGCCTGGCGCCGGGTCTGTACTGGCTGGATCGCACGGGCAGCGGCGTGCAGCCGCTACGCGAGGATTATCTGTGGCAGCGGGTGGACGAGGAGCTGCCGCTGTATCGCCTGCTCGAAGGCGATGCCCGTGGCCTGGCGGGCTTTCTCAGTTGCGGCCAGGACATCGCCGCCGATGGTTGCGTGGCCCTGGCCATGCTGGCGCGGGTGGAGCGTGTGTTGGCGGGTGGCGCCTGGCGCTATCCACGGCTCTACTGGGAATGTGGCCAGATTGGTCAGTTGCTCTATCTGGAAGCCGAAGCGGCCGGGCTTTCCGGTACTGGCATTGGTTGTTATTTCGACGATGCTTTGCGCGAGTTGCTCGGAGATGCCGACAGCGGGCTGCAAAGTCTTTACCATTTCACTCTTGGCCGCGCCGTGTGGGACGAACGCCTGACATCGCTGCCGGCCTACCCGCAATCGCGTATACCCCCCGTGCAAGGAGACGATACCCCATGACTCAGGTTCTCGATGATCTGGTGGCGCTGCTCAGCCTGGAGCAGATCGAGGAAAACCTGTTCCGTGGCCGCAGCCAGGATCTCGGTTTTCGCCAGCTGTTCGGCGGCCAGGTGCTTGGCCAGTGCATCTCCGCTGCCAGCCAGACGGTCGAGGAGGCGCGCCACGTGCATTCCATGCACGGCTATTTCCTGCGCCCTGGCGATGCCAGCCTGCCGGTGGTCTATCAGGTCGAGCGCACCCGTGATGGCGGCAGCTTTAGCACCCGTCGCGTGGTGGCGGTGCAGAAGGGTCAGCCGATCTTCTTCTGCAGCGCGTCCTTCCAGTACGACGAGGAAGGCTTTCATCACCAGAGCGAGATGCCGGACGTCCCCGGTCCCGAGGATCTGAAATCGGAAACCGAGCTGGCGCGCATGGTGGCGCCGATGATTCCCGAGCGCATGCGTGAGCGGTTGACCAGCGACAAGCCCATCGAGATCCGCCCGGTGACCCTGATCAACCCCTTCGCGCCGCAGCCCTGTGAACCGGTCAAGTACGTGTGGTTCCGCGCCGCCGGCGATCTGCCGGACGACCCGCAGCTGCACAAGTACCTGCTGGCCTACGCCAGTGACTTCAACCTGCTGACCACCTCGATGCAGCCGCATGGCGTGTCGGTGTTCCAGAAGTTCATGCAGGTGGCCAGCCTCGATCATTCGCTGTGGTTCCACCGCAACCTGCGTATGGACGACTGGCTGCTGTACGCCATGGACAGCCCCTGGGCCGGCAATGCGCGCGGCTTCTCCCGCGCCAGCATCTACAACCGCCAGGGCGAACTGGTGGCCTCGGCTGCCCAGGAAGGTCTGACCCGCGTGCGTGAGGACTGGAAGTGAAGGCACTGCGCGAAGCACGTCACTGGGTGTTCGACATGGACGGCACCCTGACCCTGGCGGTGCATGATTTTCCGGCGATCAAGCGGGCGCTGGGCATTCCCCAGGAGGACGACATCCTCCATCACCTGGCGGCGCTGCCGGCAGAGGAAGCCGCGGCCAAGCATGCCTGGCTGCTGGAGCACGAACGCGAGCTGGCAGTGGCCTCGCGCCCGGCGCCGGGCGCCATCGAACTGGTGCGCACCCTGTGCGAGCGAGGTTGCCAGCTTGGCATCCTCACGCGTAATGCTCACTCGCTGGCCTTGCTGACGTTGCAGGCCATCGGCCTGGATGACTGCTTTGCCAGGGCGGACATCCTCGGGCGCGATGAAGCCCCGCCCAAGCCGCATCCCGGCGGTTTGCTACACCTGGCCGAGCGCTGGAGCGTTACGCCGCGCGAGCTGGTAATGGTCGGCGACTACCGCTTCGACCTGGAATGCGCCCAGGCCGCCGGTGCGCGCAGTGTGCTGGTCAACCTGCCGGACAACCCCTGGCCGGAGCTGACCGAGCTGCATGCGCAGGATTGCGCGCAGTTGTTGGCGGGGCTGAGCTGAGCGGCGAAGCAGCACCAATCCTGTAGCTCGCGATCACCCTTGTGGGGCATTGCTCCCCGTATTGCTCCAGCCATTACCCAGGGGCTTGCTGGCGCTGTTGTTCGCCGCAGATGGCGCCTGTCGCGAGTCTTTGCTGGATACGCTGGTGGCGCCGCTGCAGCTTCGTGTCGGTCTAGACGCGACGAAGCCATGCTAAAAAGTCGGTCCTCACGGACCGACTTCTGCTGGGGGCGACTGGCTTTACGCGGCGGCTAGTAGCGGTAGGTGCCGGTGAGGATTGCGGCGTGCAGCTCGTGGGTCAGCGGGATATAGCGCTCGGTGCCTGGCAGCCAGGCATAAAGCGGGTCGCTGCAGCATTGCGGGTCGAAGCCCTGCTCCTTGAGCGGTGCCTTCTTGTGCTTGAAGGTACCGGTGGTCTCCATCTGCGCGCTCAGGCGCAGGAACAGTGGGATGGCGTAGGCCGGCAGTGCCAGGCGCAGTTGCCCGAGCAGGGCGTGGAAGTCGAAATCCTCTGCCGCGCAGTTCAGGCGCACACAGGCCATGCCGGCGCGGCCGTTGGTGCCGGCGATTTCCACGCCGTAGACTACCGTCTCGCTGATGTGCTCGATGCTGTCTAGTACGGCCTCGACCTGGGTGGTGGAGACGTTCTCGCCCTTCCAGCGGAAGGTATCGCCGAGACGGTCGACGAACTGCGCGTGGCGGAAGCCCATGTCGCGCATCAGGTCGCCTGTATTGAACCAGGCGTCGCCCGGCTCGAACACGTCGCGCAGGATGCAGCGCTCTGTGTCACGCGCGTCGGTATAGCCGTGGAAGGGCGTCTTGTCGGTGATCTTGCCCAGCAGCAGACCGGTTTCGCCCTTTGCCACGCGCTGCAGGCAGCCGTTCTCACGTAGCGGCGCCTCGTGTTCCTGGTCGTAGCGGACGATGGCGTAGGGGTAGGGCGAAAAGCCAACCGTGTTGTCCAGGTTGAGCAAGTTCGTGAAACCGACATTACCCTCGCTTGAGGCATACAGTTCGATGACCCGCTCGACCGCGAAGCGCTGCTTGAATGCCTGCCAGAGGCTTGGGCGCAGGCCGTTGCCTACCATTACACGGATCGGGTTATTGGTATCCCCGGGGTGCGGCGGCTGGTCTAGCAGGTAGCGACACAGCTCGCCGACATAGCCGAAGGCGGTTGCCCGATGCTGCTGCACCTCCTCCCAGAAACGGCTGGCGCTGAACTTGCGCACCATGATCAGCGCCGACTGGCCTGCCAACACCGAGCCCCAGCACACCACCATGGCGGTGCCATGGTAGAACGGCAGGCTGACGTACATGCGGTCCTTGCGGCCCAGGCGCACGGCGGCGAAACCGAAGGCGCCGTAACCCTTGAGGAAGCGCCCGTGGTTGAACACCACGGCCTTGGGCAGGCCAGTAGTGCCCGAGGTATAGATGAAGAAGCACGGGTCGTCGGCCCGCACGGCGCGCTCCAGCACTGGCGCCTCAACGGGGTAGTCTTGCAGCGTCGCGGCCGGATGCAGCCAACCTCTCGGCGCCTCGCCTGGGTCGCGCCAGGTCGGGCGGTCGGCGAAGTAGAAGCGGGCGTCGTCGGGCAGCGCCGTGTCGCCTGCTACTTCGTTGAAAGCTTCCAGCAGCTCTTCGCCAACCAGCACCATGCGCGGCGCCGCCAGGCCGATGCTGTGTGCCAGCACGCGGCCGCGCTGGCTGCTGTTGATCAGCGCGCTGACCGCGCCGAGCTTGGCGCAGGCGATGACCGCAGCAAGCAACTCGAAGCGGTTCTCGAACATCAGCGCTGCGCTGTCGCCCTGGCACAGGCCATGGGCACGCAGGTAGTGCGCCAGTTGGTTGCTCCAGCGATCGAGTTCGGCGTAGCTGAGCTGCTCGTCGTCCTGGATCAAGGCTACGCCCTCGGGGTTTTCTCGCGCGGCCGTCTCGACGCAGCGGGCCAGGCTGGCGGGGTAGGCACCGCGGCTGCGATTGCCGATGTGCAGGCCTTTGACGATGCCGGGCAGGTCTACGAGCAGACGCGGTAGTCGGGACAGCAAACGGGGCAGGGTGATCAGGTCGGCGTGGCTCATTGGGGCGGGACTCCAGTTGGTGCGAGGCACTCGGTCTTGTTGTTTTTCGGCCAATCTAGTCAGTCAGCGCCCCGCTGTTGATAGCCAGGGGTTGCACGAAACTGGCAATTCGTCTCATGGGCGGCGCACAATCGGACTCCCTCGATTGGCGCAAGGAGCATTCCATGTCGTTGGCGAACAGCCCCAGCGCTACCGCCTCACAGCTGCTGGACCTGTACCTGTCGCTGCAAGGGCTCGGGCTGGTTGGTTCGACGGATCTGCAGGTGCTGGGCATCGAGCTGGAACAGCTAAGAAACTTGGAGATGCGTGTGCCGGTGCGCTGGGCTGTGCATCTCTGGGACCATGCCGCCAGTCGTGGGGCTCCACCTGAGATTGGCCTGCTGGTCGGCCAGCGGCGCGGCCTGCATACCCGTGGGCCGGTCGCCCACCTGGCAGCGCAGAGCGCTACCTTGGGCGAGGCGCTGGAGTTGTTCCGTCGCTACATCCCGGTGATGAGTGAGGGCGAGAGCCTGCGGGTCGAGGTGCTCGGCACGCGCGTTCGCATTCACTTCCTGTTCCATGCACCGCTGCTCGGCCACCCCGTGGCCTGCGAGCACAGTCTCAGCTCGGCGCTGTGCTGGGCGCGCCAGCTCACGGCGGTGCGCCTGGTGCCACAGGCGGTGGGCTTTCGTCATGCGCCACTGGCGGCACCGGTGGTCTACCGCCAGGTGTTCGGCGTGGCGGTGCGTTTCGGCGAGGACGCGGACTACCTGGAGTTGCAGGCGAGTGATTTGCAGTTGCCGGTGACAAGTGCAAACCCCTATCTCAAGGGGTTGATGCAGCAGCGGGTGAGCGATATGCAGGCGCAGTTACCGGCACAGCGCAGCTTGCGCGCACAGGTACAACAGCAGATCGAGTATGGCTTGTCGAGCGGCGAGCTGTCAGTTCAGCGAGTGGCGGGGCGCCTGGGGATCAGTCGGCAGACCCTTCACCGCCGCCTACGCGCGGAGCAGTGCAGCTTTTCCGAATTGCTGGTCGAGGTACGTCGAAACTATGCCGTGCAGCGCCTGGCGCAGCCGGGGTGCCGAGTCGAACAGCTCAGTCGCGAGTTGGGTTTTGCCGAAGCGAGCGCTTTCTACAAGGCATTCAAGGGCTGGTTCGGAGTGACTCCCAAAGCTTACCAGGTTGGCCGGGACGCATAGAGTCTCGCCACTGTGGAGGCATCGCGGCGCCCCGGCTGGCCGCTGTCGAAAACCCATTCCAAACCAGAACACCCGCTGCGCCGGGCAAATTGTGTGTGAGGGCGGCTTGCCAGTGGTTTTCGAAAGACTGGTGTCGCTCTCACAGGTATGGCCTGGACTCAGGTACGACGGAGTGTCGAATCGACAAAAAAACGCCCCCGCAAAGACTGCGGGGGCGGCGCGTTGGGTAAGGTCGTCCTTGAAGCGGGTTACGCGCGATCAACCTTGCGGGGCGTTGCTCCCCGTATTGCTCCAGCCACCACCCAGGGCCTTGTACAGCTCCACTTCGCTGCTGAGCTGGGCCAGGCGGTCGGTGATCAGCTGCTGGCGCACGCTGAACAGCTGACGCTGGGCGTCGAGCAGGGTCAGGTAGCTGTCCACACCGGTGCGGTAGCGGCGCTCGGCCAGGTCGTAATAGGTCTCTGTGGTCTCCAGCAGGGCACGCTGGGCGTCCAGTTGCTGGCGGTAGGTGGTGCGCGCGGCGAGGCGGTCGGCGACTTCCTGGAAGGCCACCTGGATGGTTTTCTCGTACTGCGCGACCTGGATATCGCTCTGCAGCTCGGCGTAGTCGAGGTTGGCGCGCAGACGGCCGGCGTTGAAGATCGGCAGGCTGATCTGCGGCTGGAACAGCCAGGTGCCCGAGCCGCTGTCGAACAGGCCGGACAACTGGCTGCTGGCGGTGCCGGCATTGGCGGTCAGGCTGATGCTGGGGAAGAACGCCGCGCGCGCCGCGCCGATATTGGCGTTGGCGGCCTTGAGCTGGTATTCGGCCTGCAGCAGGTCGGGGCGACGCTGCAGCAGGTCGGCTGGCAGACCGGCGGGTACCTGCTCCAGCAGTTCGGCGTTCAATGCCAGCCCCTGCGGCAGATCGGCAGGCAGGCCGGTGCCAAGCAGTTGGGTCAGGGCGTTGCGGTCCTGAGCGACCAGGCGCTGGTACTGCGCCAGGCTGACGCGGGCGCTGTCCACCGCGCTGCGCGCCTGGCTCAGGGCCAGAGCATCGGTGACACCGACGTCGAAGCTGCGCTGGGTCAGCTGGTAGCTTTCCTCGAAGGCCTTCAGGGTGTCCCGCGTCAGTTCGAGCAGCGCCTGATCCGCCTGCCACTGCAGGTAGGCGTTGGCGACGCTGGCCACCAGGCTGATCTGCGTGCTGCGCGCGGCCTGTTCGGTGGCCAGGTACTGCTGCAGGGCCTGCTCGCTGAGGCTGCGGATACGACCGAAGAAGTCCAGCTCCCAGGCGTTGACGCCCAGTGTCGCGCTGTACTGACCGCTGGTGCGGGCTTCACCGGTCTGGCTCAGGTCGGCTGGCAGGCGCTGGCGGGTGCCGGCGCCATCAGCGGAGACCGAAGGCAGCAGGTCGGCGCGCTGAATGCGGTACAGCGCGCGGTAGGCTTCGACGTTCAGCGCGGCGACGCGCAGGTCGCGGTTGTTTTCCAGCGCCACCTGCACCAGTTGCTGCAGCGCCGGGTCGCGGAAGAACTCGCGCCATTGCAGGTCGGCCGCCGCGCGGATGCCTTCGCTGGCGGCGCTGCCATAGGCTTCGCCTTGCGGCCAGTCGGCGGCAACCGGAGCATCCGGGCGCTCATAGTCGGGAATCAGGCTGCAGCCGCTGAGCAGAGCGGCGGCCACGGCCAGGGACAACAGGGACTGCCTCATTGCAGTACCTCCTTCTCGTTTTCACGGGTCGGCTCGGGGCGCTTCTTCTCGAAAATCGAGCAGACCACGACGTAGAACAGCGGAATCCAGAAGATCGCCAGGATCATCGCGCTGAGCATGCCGCCGATCACTCCGGTGCCGATGGCGTGCTTGCTGCCGGCGCCGGCACCGCTGGCGATGGCCAGCGGCAGGCAGCCGAGGATGAAGGCCAGCGAGGTCATGATGATCGGGCGCAGACGCATGCGGCAGGCTTCGATGGCCGCTTCGGCGAAGGTCATGCCCTGTTCGTACTGGGCTTTGGCGAACTCGACGATGAGAATCGCGTTACGCGCCGAGAGGCCGATGGTGGTGAGCAGGCCGACCTTGAAGAACACGTCGTTGGACAGGCCACGCAGCTCGGTGAACATCAAGGCGCCGATGATCCCCAGCGGCACCACCAGCATCACCGAGAACGGGATCGACCAGCTCTCGTACAGCGCTGCCAGGCAGAGGAACACCACGATGGCGGAGATCACGAACAGCGCGGTGGTCTGCGAGCCGGCCAGGCGTTCCTCGTAGGACAGACCGGTCCAGGAATAGCCCACGCCCTGTGGTAGCTGCGTGGCGATTTCCTCGACGGCGGCCATGGCATCACCGGTGCTGTAGCCGGGCGCCGGCGCGCCGAGGATTTCCACTGCCGAGACGCCGTTGTAACGCGCCAGCTTGGGTGCACCGTAGGTCCATTCGCCACTGGCGAAGGCACTGAACGGCACCATGCGGCCCTGGTCGTTGCGCACGTACCACTTGTTCAGATCTTCCGGGCTCATGCGCGCTTCGGACGCGCCTTGCAGGTAGACCTTCTTCACCCGACCGCGGTCGATGAAGTCATTGACGTAGCTGGCGCCCCAGGCAATCGACAGGGTGCTGTTGATGTCCGACAGCGACAGGCCGAGGGCGCGGGCGCGCTCGTCATCGATCAGCAACTGGTACTGCGCTTCGTCGCGCAGGCCGTTGGCGCGCACGCTGTCGAGCACCGGGTGCTGGTTGGCCAGTTGCAGGAACTTGTCGCGTGCCTCGTTCATGACCTCGTGGCCAACACCCGCCTGATCCTGCAGGAAGAAGTTGAAGCCGGTGGCGTTACCCATCTCCATGACCGCCGGCGGGGCGAAGGCGAACACCATCGCATCGCGGAAGCTGAAGAAGTGCATCTGCGCACGTTGCGCCAGCGCAGCTACGCCATTCTCGGCGCCGGGACGTTCCCCCCAGGGCTTGAGCATGATGAAGGCCATACCGGAGCTCTGGCCGCGGCCGGCGAAGTTGAAGCCGGTGACGGTGAACACCGATTTGACCGTGCTCGCTTCGTCTTCCAGCAGGTACTGGCGCATTTCATCGACCACCACCTGGGTACGCTCGGCACTGGAGCCCGATGGCGTCTGCACTTGGGCGAACAGCACGCCCTGGTCTTCCTCGGGGAGGAAGGCGGTGGGGATGCGGGTGAACATCCACGCCATGATGATGACGATCACCAGATACAGCAGCAGGTAGGGTGTCTTGCGCTTGAGCATGCCGGCGACGCCGCGCTGATAGGCGTTGCTGCCGCGGTCGAAGGTGCGGTTGAACCAGCCGAAGAAGCCGCGTTTGGCCTCGTGGTGGTCGCTGTCGATGGGCTTGAGCAGGGTGGCGCACAGCGCCGGGGTGAAGATCAGCGCCACCAGCACCGACAGGGCCATGGCCGAGACGATGGTGATGGAGAACTGCCGGTAGATCACCCCGGTAGAGCCGCCGAAGAAGGCCATCGGCAAGAATACTGCCGAGAGCACCAGGCCAATGCCCACCAGTGCGCCCTGGATCTGGCCCATGGACTTGCGCGTCGCTTCCTTGGGCGATAGCCCATCCTCGCGCATCACCCGTTCGACGTTCTCCACCACCACGATGGCGTCGTCCACCAGCAGGCCGATGGCCAGGACCATGGCGAACATGGTCAGGGTATTGATGGAGAAACCGAACGCGGCAAGTATGCCGAAGGTGCCGAGCAGTACCACCGGCACCGCCATGGTCGGAATGATGGTGGCGCGCAGGTTCTGCAGGAACAGGAACATCACCAGGAACACCAGCACGATGGCCTCGAACAGGGTGTGCACCACCCCTTCGATGGAGGCCGAGATTACCGGCGTGGTGTCGTAGGGGAAGACCACTTCCATGCCGGCCGGGAAGAACGGCTCGAGATTGGAGATGGTTTCGCGTACCGCCTTGGCGGTGTCCAGGGCGTTGGCACCGGTGGCCAGGCGAATCGCCAGACCCGAGGCTGGCAGGCCGTTGAACTGCGCGTTGATGGCGTAGTTCTCGCCGCCCAGCTCGACCTTGGCGATATCGCCAAGACGCACCTGGGAGCCATCGGCCTGCACCTTGAGCAGAATCTTGCGGAACTCTTCCGGGGTCTGCAGGCGCGTCTTGCCGATGATGGTGGCGTTGAGCTGGTTGCCCGGCGATGCCGGCAGGCCGCCGAACTGGCCGGAGGAAATCTGCACGTTCTGCGCCTGGATGGCGCTGCGCACGTCAACCGGGGTCAGCTGGAAGCTGTTGAGCTTGGCCGGGTCGAGCCAGATGCGCATGGCGTACTGCGCGCCGAACACCTGGAAGTCGCCGACGCCCTTGGTCCGCGAGATCGGGTCCTGCAGGTTGGAGACGATGTAGTCCGACAGGTCCTCACGGGTCATGCTGCCGTCTTTCGACACCACGCCGATGACCATGAGGAAGTTGCGCACCGACTTGGTCACACGGATGCCCTGTTGCTGGACTTCCTGTGGCAGCAGCGGGGTGGCCAGCTGCAGCTTGTTCTGCACCTGGACCTGGGCGATATCCGGGTTCACCCCCTGTTCGAAGGTAACGATGATCTCCATGCTGCCGTCGGAGTTGCTCGACGAGCTGACGTAGCGCAGGCCGTCGATGCCGTTGAGCTGCTGTTCGATCACCTGCACCACGGTGTCCTGCACCGTCTGCGCCGAGGCGCCCGGGTAGCTGACCTGGATGGCAACGGCAGGCGGCGCGATGCTCGGGTACTGGTTGATCGGCAGCTTGAGGATGGACAGGCCACCCGCCAGCATGATCACCAGGGCGATCACCCAGGCGAAGATCGGCCGGTCGATAAAGAATCTGGACATTCAGTACTTCTCCGTTAGTCCTGGCCGCTGGCTTGTTCGGCGTCTTGGGCAGGCTGTTCGGTCTTGACGTTGCCGGCCGGCACGGCCTTGACCTCGGCGCCAGGCTGCACGAACTGCAGGCCTTCGGTGATCAGACGGTCGCCTTCGTTCAGACCTTCCTCCACCAGCCAGGCACTGCCGGCGGTGCGATCGGCCTTGAGCACGCGCAGTTCAACCTTGTTGTCTGCACCCACCACCATCGCCGTCGGCTCGCCGCGCTGGTTGCGGGTCACGCCCTGCTGGGGGGCGAGAATGGCGTTCTGCTTGACCCCGGAGAGCAGCTCGGCATGCACGAACATGCCCGGCAGCAGCAGGTGGTCCGGGTTGGGGAACACCGCGCGCAGGGTCACCGAACCGGTGCTTTCGTCCACCGCCACTTCGGAGAACTCCAGCGTGCCTTCATGGGCGTAGCGGCTGCCGTCTTCCAGCTTCAGCGCGACCTTGGCGGCGCTGTCGCTGGCCTTCTGCAGACGGCCCTCGGCCAGGTCGCGGCGCAGGCGCAGCAGTTCCTTGCTCGACTGGGTGACGTCGACGTAGATCGGGTCGAGCTGCTGGATGGTGGCCATGGCGTTGGCCTGGCCGTTGCTGACCAGCGCGCCTTCGGTCACCGCGGAGCGGCCGATGCGACCGCTGATCGGCGCCATCACCTTGGTGTAGCGCAGGTCGATGCGCGCTTGTTCCAATGCGGCATCGGCCTGCAGACCGGCAGCGCGGGCTTCGTCATAGGCCTGTTGGCTGACGGCCTTGTCGGCGACCAGCAGCTTGTAGCGATCAGCCAGGGACTTGGCGGAAAGCTGCGTGGCTTGTGCGCTCTTGAACGTGGCTTGGTAGGTGGCCGGGTCGATCTGGTACAGCTGCTGACCTGCCTTGACCTCGCTGCCCTCGGTGAACAGGCGCTTCTGAATGATGCCGTTGACCTGCGGGCGCACCTCGGCGATGCGATAAGCGCTGGTGCGCCCCGGTACTTCGCTGGTCAGTGCAAAGGGTTTGGCTTCGAGCGTGACCACTCCGACTTGCGGCGTTTGCTGGGTCTGTGGGGCGCTGGATTCCTGGCAGCCGGTGAGACTGAGCATTGCCACGGCGATGGCGGAAACCAAGACAGCGAAGGCTGGCTTCGAGTGCATCTGAGAACCTCGTTTTATCGAATCATGGCCCAAGGGGCGAAGGGGACGAAGGCAGGGGAAAAAATCGATGGAGGAATATACTTACGTACGTGAATGTTTGTAAATGCCTAAAGCTGCCTGCATACTCTCGCCCGTCCTTCCTTACCGAAGGGTTACGGCAATGCGACAGCAGGTGACAGATGGCCAGAAGAACCAAAGAGGAAGCGCAGGCGACACGGGTGCAGATACTCGATGCCGCCGAGCGGGTGTTCCATGCCCAGGGCGTTTCCCGTGCGTCTCTGGCTGAGGTGGCGAAAGAGGCTGGTGTCAGCCGCGGCGCCATCTATTGGCATTTCGAGAACAAGATAGACCTGTTCCAGGCCATGCTCGAACGTCTGCGCCTGCCGCTCGAGGAGCTAGCGCGAGCCAGCGAGAGCGAGGACGAGCCGGACCCTCTGGGCTGCATGCGTGAGTTGCTGATCAAGGCGCTGACGCGTCTGGCCAGCGAGCCGCAGACCCATCGCATCCACGACATCCTGCGCTACAAGTGCGAATACACCGGTGAACTGCTCGGTCTGCGCGAGCGCATGCAGGCGCTGAGTCTTGAATGCGATCAGCGCATCGCCAAGGCGCTGAGCAACGCGGTCAACAAGGGCCAGTTGCCGGGCGAGCTGGACTGCGCGCGTGCGGCCGTCTGCTTGCATGCCTATATGGAAGGCATCGAGGCCAACTGGCTGCTGGTGCCCAACTTCGACCTGGCGCAGCAGGCGCCTGCGCTGGTCGATACCGTGCTGGACATGCTGCACAGCCCGGCGTTGCGCCTGACGCCGGGCGGTCAGGTGTCTGGCAAGGGGTAGGGTGCGTTGTGCGCATCAGGGGCTAGCCCGTTTTTTCGGTGCGCACAGCGCACCCTGCGACAGCGCAATCGGGGCTGAGCTTCAGCTCGCGCGGCGCTGTTCGGGCAGCTCCGGCAAACGATGTGGCGCGCGCAGTCGCGCTTCCAGCCTGGCGACGAACTGGTGCGCCTCTGCTTCGCTGCGAAAACTCACGCAATGTTGATCCAGGCGAACCTGCCACAGGCGTTCGCCGCCCTGGTTCTGCGGTTGGACGACAATCTTCATGCTGACCACCTCCTTGAGTGCGACGAGTCGTCGGCGCTACTTGGGGACAGTCAGGATAGTCCGCTTGCATGACCATTTTCTGATCTGGGTCAAACAGCCGACCAGCGTGACGGCCGCTTTGCGATAAGCGGTACCGCGAAGTCGACGTGACTGGGTCAGGCGAGGTGGGGCTGAAGCAGAGAGGTAGGGTGCGCTGTGCGCACCAGGTACTAGCCGGTTTTTTCGGTGCGCACAGCGCACCCTACGACATCGCAATCAGGGCTGAGATTCAGTCTGTAGGGTGGGCCGGGCGGTTTTCCGTTTCAGCCCACCACACCGACCCAGCCCACCGTCGCGCCTCAAAAGCCTTCGAGCACGATCTTGCCCTTGGCCTTGCCACTTTCCAGCAGCGCATGAGCGCGACGCAGGTTGGCGGCGTTGATGGTGCCGAAATGCTCACCGAGGGTGGTCTTGATCACGCCGGCGTCGACCAGATCGGAGACCCGCTCCAGCAGACGATGCTGCTCGATCATGTCTGCGGTCTGGTACAGCGAACGGGTGAACATCAGCTCCCAGTGCAGCGACAGGCTCTTGCGCTTGAGCTGCATCACATCCAGCGGTTGCAGCGGATCATCGATCAGCGCCAGACGCCCCTGCGGCGCCAGGCACTCGACCAGTTGCGCGTAGTGCTGGTCGGTCTGGGTCAGGCTGGCGACATGGGTGACCTGGCCGACACCGATGCGCGCCAGTTCCTCGCTCAGCGGCTTGCTGTGATCGATCACGTGATGCGCGCCCAGCTCGCGGACCCAGGCCTGGGTTTCCGGACGCGAGGCGGTGCCGATCACGGTCAGGCCGGTCAGGCAGCGCGCCAGCTGGGTGAGGATCGAACCGACGCCGCCAGCGGCACCGACGATCAGCAGGCTCTGGCCCTGATCCGCCGAGCCCTCGGCAACCTGCAGGCGCTCGAACAGCAGTTCCCAGGCGGTGATGGCGGTCAGCGGCAGGGCTGCAGCCTCGGCGAACGACAGGCTGCCCGGCATATGGCCGACGATGCGCTCATCGACCAGGTGCAGCTCGCTGTTGGCACCGGCGCGGTCGATGGCACCGGCATAGAACACCCGGTCACCGGGCTGGAACAGGCTGACTTCGCTGCCCACGGCCTTGACGATGCCGGTCGCGTCCCAGCCCAGTACCTTGGCCGCGCCGTTCTCCGGCGCGACGCCTAGGCGGATCTTGGTATCGACCGGGTTGACCGAGATGGCCCGAACCTCGACCAGAAGATCGTGCGCACCCGGAGTGGGCTCGCTCAGTTGCACGTCCTGCAGCGCTTCGGGGTGGTCTGCCGGCAGGGATTGGTAGTAAGCGACGGCTTTCATGGAAATGGTCCTCTTCGAGTATTCAGGTAAGGGGTTGCAGTGGGAGCAGATCGATGCCCGCCAGCCGCTCGCCGAATGCGTTGGTGAAATATAGGAAATGGGGCGCTGCGCGGTGCTGGTCCAACGCCTCGGCGTCGCGCCATTGTTCGATCATCACGAACTGGTCCGGGTCCAGCTTGTTGCGGTGCAGCGCGTACTGCAGGCAGCCGGGCTCTGCGCAGGTGGCCGTGACCAGGCGTTGCAGGCCCGCGGCCACCGCCTCGGCATGACCTGGCAGGGCCTTGATGGTGGCGATCAGTGTGAGAGCAGTGGTCATGGCGGGCTCCGGTAGGGGATTGGAGCCATGCTCGTTTATTTGTGTGGCAAGAAAAAGCAGCTGGTAATAGAGTCTCTTTCATCATTAATTTGAAAGTGAGCCACCATGCTGCGTTTCGACGACCTGCAACTCTTCGTGCGTACCGCCGAGACTGGCAGCCTGTCCGCAGCGGCGCGGCAGCTGGATGTATCGCCGGCAGTCGCCAGCGCCGCCCTCAAGCGACTGGAGCAGCAGTTGCAGGTGCGCCTGCTGGCGCGTTCGACGCGCAGCCTGCGTCTGACGCCCGAGGGCGAGCTGTATCTGGTGCATGCCCGGCTGGCGTTGCAGAGTCTGGAGGAGGGGCGTCAGCAACTGGTCGGCAGTCAGGAGGGTATCTGCGGTGTATTGCAGCTGTCGGCACCCTCGGATCTCGGTCGCAATACGCTGTTGCCCTGGCTCGACGAGTTCCAGGACGAGCATCCGCAACTGCAGCTGCGTCTGCTGCTGGCAGACCGGGTAGCCGATCTGTTTCGTGAGCCGGTGGATATCGCCCTGCGCTACGGCGCCCCGGAGGATTCCAGCCTGGTGGCGCTGCCGGTGGCGCCGAACAATCGTCGGGTGCTCTGCGCCTCGCCTTCCTATCTCGCTCGCTACGGTGCGCCGCAGACGGTGGAGGATCTGCGCGATCACAACTGCCTCCTCTATATGCTGCATGGCCGCGCGCATGACCGTTGGCGCTTTCAGGATGGCAAGCGCGAGGTGCTGATGAGTGTCGCGGGTAACCGGGTTTGCGACGATGCCGATGTCACCCGGCGCTGGGCCGTTGCAGGGCGGGGCGTGGTGTACAAGTCCTGGCTGGATGTCGCCGAAGACGTGCGTGAAGGGCGTCTGCAGGTGCTGCTGCCTAACTGGCTGGGCGAGCCGACGCCGCTGTATCTGGTGTGCGCGCACCGTGCCCAACTGAGCAAGGCGGTGCATCTGCTGCGCGAGTTCGTGCAACTGCGCTGCCAGCGTTTGCTGGACGCTGCGCCGTGGTGTTAGCACTCAACGCTATAAAGCTCCGAACCCCTGCTAGACTCTCGTACACAACGCCTGCGGCAACGCACCGCAGTGTCGCACTGGCATCCTCTGTTTAGAGTCGCGCCCCATGAAACTGGCCCGTAACGACCGCTCACTGACTGCCTGGGTGCTGTACTTCAGCATCCTGTTCAGTGCGTTCGTCTGCGCCATCAGCCACGGCCAGATGGCCGGCATGCAGCTCAGTGGTCTGGACGGGCAGTACTGTTCGTTCGATGGCAACTTCGGCGCAGGCGCCGACCTGAGCGGCTCCGGCATCGTCGCACCGAATCCGGCTACCGGCGCCAACTGCGCCCTGGCCAGCCTGTTCAGCGCCATCATTCTCGCCGCCTTCTTCGGCCTGCTCGGGCTGCTGGCTGCCGAGCGCAGCTGGCCGCTGTCCGCGCTGCATCTGCCGCGACTCACCCGCTATCGTTGGCCACCAGCCAATCCCCGCGCTTCTCCTTTGCTCGCCTGATCCGTCCGCCCGCTCAGGGCGTCCCTATCATGCGAATGCCTCGCCGTGTGTCCACGACTGCGGCGGGCTGGAGAAAGCTTCATGGCGTCTTCCCCCGATTGCACCGCACCTGCCCGTGAGCGTGCGGCCCCGTCGTTCTACAACCTGGCCTGGCGCTGGCATTTCTATGCCGGGTTGTTCGTCATCCCGTTCATGATTCTGCTGTCGGTCACCGGGATCATCTATCTGTTCAAACCGCAGCTCGACACCTGGCTGTATCCGCACCTGATGCTGGCGCCGGCCAGCGAGCAGCGCGTCAGTGCCGACCAGCAGCTGGCGCTGGTCGAGCAGCTCTATCCTGGCGCGACGATGAGCAAGTACCTGCCTCCGGTCGGCGAAGGACGCAGTGCGCAGTTCGTCATCGAGCGCGACGGCCGCCTGCTCAACCTGTTCGTCGATCCCTACCGTGGCACCCTGCTCGGCGAGCAGGACGCGCAATGGAACCTGCAGGCGGTGGCGCGCACCCTGCACGGCGATCTGATGATCGGCACCCTGGGCGACCGCCTGATCGAGTTGGCCGCTGGCTGGGGCATCGTGCTGGTGGTGTCCGGCCTGTACCTGTGGTGGCCGCGCGGCAGCAATCCGGCCGGCGTACTCTGGCCGCGCTTGCATGCCCGAGGGCGCCTGCTGTGGCGCGATCTGCATGCCGTGACCGGGTTCTGGGGTTCCCTGCTGCTGTTGTTCATGCTGCTCACCGGCATGACCTGGACCGGCTTCTGGGGTGCTCAGTTCGCCGGCGCCTGGAACCAGTTTCCCGCGGCGATGTGGGATGACGTGCCGAAGTCCGGGCAGCTCGCCGGCAGCCTCAACAGCAGCCGCGAACAGACCGTGTCCTGGGCGGCGGAGGTCACGCCGCTGCCGGCGTCCGATCCGCATGCGGCGCATCGCGGCCATGCCGGTCACGACCAGGGCCCGGCTGCGCCACGCATCAGCCTGCAGCAGGTGGTCGATACGGCCGACGCTCGCGGCGTGCAACGCGGCTACAGCATCAGCTTCCCGCAGGGTGCCAGTGGCGTTTACAGCGTCGCGCTGTTCGCCGATGACCCGCGCAACGACGCCACCCTGCATCTGGATCAATACAGCGGTGCGGTGCTGGCCGATGTGCGCTGGGCTGATTACGGCATGGTTGCACGAGCCGTCGAGAGCGGCGTGAAGCTGCACGAAGGCAAGATGTTCGGCCTGGCCAACCAGATCCTGATGGCGCTGGTCTGCCTGCTGATCATTTTCAGCGCGGTCAGTGGCCTGGTGATCTGGTGGAAGCGCCGCCCGGCCGGTCGCCTCGGCGTACCGCCGCTGCGCCACGATCTGCCGCGCTGGAAGACCGCCATCGGCGTGATGATCGCGCTGGGCATGATATTCCCGCTGGCGGGCGCCTCACTGTTGCTGATGTGGGCGCTCGACCGCTCCCTCGGCTTGCTTCCCAGCACGCGTCTCGCCAGTTGAGGCGTGCCATGATTCTCAACGATACCAACCCGGAGACAACCCGCATGAACCTGCGCAAAACCCTGCTAGGCCTTGTTCTGATCCTGCCCGCAATGCTGGCCCAGGCCCACGAGTACGAAGTCGGCCAGCTGCATATCGATCACCCCTGGTCGCGCGAGATGCCGCCAGTGGCGCCGACCGCGGCTGCCTATTTCGTTGTGCACAACAAGGGCAGCGAGGCCGATCGCCTGCTGGCCGTCAGCACTCCGGTGGCCGGCAAGGCCGAGCTGCATGAGCATGTGCACGCAGATGGCGTGATGAAGATGCAGCAGGTGCAGGACGTCGCCATCCCTGCCGGTGGCGAGGTGAAATTCGAGCCCATGGGCTACCACGTCATGCTGTTCGACCTGAAGCAGCAGGCCAAGGACGGTGAGCGCTTCCCGCTGACGCTGACGTTCGAGAAGGCTGGCAAGGTCGAGGTCGACGTCGCCGTGCAGCAAGACGCGCCGGCTGGCCATGATCATGGCGACGCCCACGACCACGGCAAGCATCAGCACTGATGCTGTTCACGGCACGCAGACGTACGCTCGCCGCCCAGCTCGGGCTGCTGGCGTTCGTCCTGATCGTGCTGGCACCACTGGCGTCGCAACTGCGTGCCGAACCGGCTGACTGGCGCTGGCTGAACCAGCTCGGCTGTCATGACGGGGCGGGCAGCGTGCCGGTCGCGCTCGACAGGAGCCAGCCGGTGCTGCAGGTGGACGCCTGCGGCTACTGTTCGTTGCTCTCCCACTGCCCGGCGCTGGCCGAAAGTAACTGGTCCGCTGCTGGGCGCCTGCGGCCGCGCCATGAGGTGTGCGGAGCGTTACCGGCGCAGTCGCTGCAAACTGCCCATTTCCCTCATGCGCTGTCACGCGCACCGCCGTTTCTCACCTGAAGTTTTCCAGCTATTGAGGCGTTTGCCAGGCCTCTTCGCCAATCGACTTTTCAGGTATCCGCATGTCCGTTTCCTTCGTTACGGGCGCCGCTTCCGTGCGCCCTCGTTTTCCCCTGTCTGCCCTGGCCGTTGCCTGTGGCCTGAGTGTCATCGCGCCGCTGCATGCCGAGGAGCATGTCCACCAACTGCCGCCCACGGTGATCACGGCGATCCAGCAGAGCTCGCCGCTGACCGTGGTGGCCGATCCCAAGGACCCACGCCAGCCGGTGCCGGCCAGCGATGCCGCCGACTACCTCAAGACCATTCCCGGTTTCTCCGCGATTCACAGCGGCGGCAGCAACAGCGACCCGGTGCTGCGCGGGATGTTCGGCTCGCGCCTGCTGCTGCTCACCGACGGCGGCCAGATGCTGGGTGCCTGCCCCGGTCGGATGGACGCGCCCAGCTCTTATATCGCCCCGGAAACCTATGATCTGCTGACCGTGACCAAGGGCCCGCAGACGGTGATCTGGGGCCCCGGTGCCTCCGCCGGCGTGGTGCGCTTCGAGCGCGAGCCGGCGCGCTTCGGCGAACTCGGCGCGCGCCTGCATGCCAGCGTGCTGGCCGGCTCCAATGGCCGCTTCGACCGCCTGATCGACGGCGCCGTCGGCAGCGAGCAGGGTTACCTGCGGGTGATGGCCAACCGTTCGCACTCGGACGACTACGACAACGGTGATGGCGACACCATCGCCTCGCGCTGGGACAAGTGGAACACCGATGTCGCACTGGGCTGGACGCCGGATGCCGACACCCTGATCGAGCTAAGCGCCGGCCGTGGCGATGGCGAGGCGCGCTACGCCGGGCGCGGCATGGACGGCACCCAGTTCAAGCGCGAAAGCCTGGGCCTGCGCATCGAACGCAGCAACCTCGGCGGTGTGCTGGACAAGGTCGAGGCCAAGATCTACTACAACTACGCCGACCACATCATGGACAACTTCCGCCTGCGCATGCCGAACCCGACCAGCATGATGGCCATGCCCATGGCCTCGCAGGTCGACCGGCGTACCCTGGGCGCACGCCTGGCCGCGACCTGGACGTGGGACGACCTCGAACTGATCACCGGCATCGATGCGCAGCGCAGCGAGCACCGTGCCCGCCGCTCCACCTACAGCATGATGACGGGCTACACCGACGCCGATCGCTTCCCCTGGAACAAGGACGCGCTGATGCACAACTACGGCGCGTTCGCCGAGGCCACCTGGAGCCTGGCCGAGCGTGATCGCCTGGTCTCCGGGGCGCGCGTGGATCGTGCATCGGCCAAGGATTACCGGCAGAGTTTTCGCAGCATGATGGGCATGGTGCGGCCCAACCCGACGGCGGGCGAGACACGCGCCGAGACCCTGCCCAGCGGCTTCGTGCGCTACGAGCATGACCTGTCCGGTTCGCCGACCACCCTCTATGCCGGCCTCGGCCATGTGCAGCGTTTCCCGGATTACTGGGAGCTGTTCTCGGCAGGGCTGAACGGCCCGGCTGGCTCGCGCAACGCTTTCGATGGTATCGAGCCGGAGAAGACCACCCAGTTCGACATCGGCATCCAGTATCAGGGCGAGGTGCTGCAGGCCTGGGCATCGGCCTATGCCGGGCAGGTGCGGGACTACATCCTGTTCGACTATCGCGGTATGGGTACCCAGGCCGACAATGTCGACGCGCGCATCATGGGCGGCGAACTGGGCGTGGCCTACGCCTTCGCCTCCAACTGGAAGGCCGATGCAACCCTGGCCTACGCCTGGGGCAAGAACAGCAGCGACGGTGAGGCACTGCCGCAGATGCCACCGCTGGAGGCGCGCCTGGGGCTGAGCTACCAGCGTGACGCCTGGAGCGCCGGTGCGCTCTGGCGTGTGGTCGACGGCCAGGGGCGCATCGCCGACGGGCGCGGCAACGTGGTTGGGCAGGACTTCGGTGACAGTGCCGGCTTCGGCGTGCTCTCGCTCAACGGCGCCTACCGCGTCAGCCAGCAGGTCAAGCTCAGCGCCGGTGTGGATAACCTGCTCGACAAGCGCTACGCCGAGCACCTCAACCGGGCCGGCGACGCCGGCTTTGGCTTCCCGGCCGACACCCGCATCGACGAACCGGGCCGCACCTTCTGGGCCAAGGTGGATGTCGACTTCTGAAGTGATCAGCCGTGGGAGGCGCTGTAGCGGCGAGCTTTTGCGTCGCGGCTCAAGCCCCTCCCACGGGACCGCCGCGGCAGGGTGCGCCGCGCACACCAAGGAACCCGCCTGGCGATCGCTGCGTGCGCCCCAGGCGTCTTACACCAGCCTCGCGTCCAGGCTGTTCTGTGCCAGGCGCTTGGCTTGTGCTTCGGTCATGCCCAGGTGTTCGTGCAGGGCGGCGAAGTTCTCGCCGACGTAGCCACCGAAGTAGGCCGGGTCGTCCGAGTTCACCGTCACCTTCACGCCGCGTTCGAGCATCTCGAGGATGTTGTGCTGGCTCATGTGTTCGAACACGCAGAGCTTGATGTTCGACAGCGGGCAGACGGTCAGTGGAATCTGTTCGTCGATGATGCGCTGCATCAGCCGTTCGTCCTCGATGGCGCGCACACCGTGGTCGATGCGCTTGATCTTGAGCAGGTCCAGCGCTTCCCAGATGTATTCGGGCGGGCCTTCCTCGCCTGCATGCGCCACCGCGTGCAGGCCTTCGCTACGCGCCTTGGCGAACACCCGCTCGAACAGCCGGGGCGGGAAGCCCTTCTCCGAACTGTCGAGGCCGACGCCGATAAAGGCATCGCGGAACGGCATGGCCTGTTCCAGGGTCTTGAACGCTTCTTCCTCGGGCAGGTGACGCAGGAAACTGAGGATCAGGCCATGGCTGATGCCCAGTTGCTTCTCGCCATCGAGCAGCGCCTGCTGGATGCCGCGCAGCACCACCTCGAAGGCAATGCCGCGATCGGTATGGGTCTGCGGGTCGAAGAAGGGCTCTACGTGAATGACGTTCTGCGCCTTGCAGCGTTGCAGGTAGGCCCAGGTCAGGTCGTAGAAGTCCTGCTCGGTGCGCAGCACGTTGGCGCCGGCGTAATACAGGTCGAGAAATTCCTGCAGGTTGTTGAAGGCATAGGCCGCGCGCAGGGTCTCGACATCGGCCCAGGGCAGGGCGATCTGATTGCGTTCGGCCAGGGCGAACAGCAGTTCAGGCTCCAGCGAGCCCTCCAGGTGCAGGTGCAGTTCGGCCTTGGGCAGGGCGTTGAGCCATTCGGGCATGGTCGGTTCTCGTTGTCAGGCTTGGTTGGTCGCAAAGTTTAACCGGTGGGACAGGATTGTGCTGCGCCGGTGGGCGTATCCGGTCCGGCTTGATCGTTCCCACGCTCCCCGTGGGAATGCAGTTGCAGACGCTCCGCATCTGTGGGACGCAGAGCGTCCCAGGCTGGTCTCCCACGCCGGAGCGTGGGAGCCATCAGATCAGCCCTGCGCCTCTTCACGCCGATAGGCATAGGTATCGGCAAAGCGCGACAGCAGGTACTCGGCGCTGGTCACCGGCTGGTACTTGGCCGGGTTGTCCGGGCTGGAACAGTTCGGCAGGCAATCGATCAGGGTGTCCGGGTGCGGTTCGGCGAAGAACGGCATGGAATAGCGATCCACCCCCAACGGGCTGATCACCCGGTGCGGCGTCGAGGTGTAACGGTCGTTGCTCCAGCGCGCCAGCATGTCGCCGATGTTGACCACGAAGCTGCCGGCAAGCGGTGGTGCGTCGATCCACTCGCCACCCCGCGCGCGCACCTGCAGGCCACCGGCATCGTCCTGGTAGAGCAGGGTGATGCAACCGTAATCGGTGTGCGCCCCGGCGCCTTGTTGTTCGGCGCTGCTGGCGGTGTGGCGCGGCGGGTAGTGGATCATGCGCAGCACGCTGATCGGCTCATGGAAGCGCGCATCGAAGAAATCGTGCGCGATGTCCAGCGCCATGGCCATGGCGCGCAGCAGGGTCCTGGCCAGGTCCTGCATGTCGGCGTAATGCTGTTCCATCAGCTCGGCCCAGCCGGGCAGATCCGGGTGGCGATTCGGCCCACGCAGCGGCTTGCCGGCCAGCACCTCGGGGTGATCGGCGGGCATATGGAAACCCATGTCGAAGGTTTCCTTCAGGTCGCTCGGTTTGCTCGGGTCGAGCTGCTCGGTGGCGATCGCCCCATAGCCGCGATGGTGGGCGGTCTGGGTGATGTCGATCCTGAGTTTTTCTTCGGCCGGCAGGGCGAAGAAGGTCTTCGCTGCACTGAGCAGGGCGTCGATACGTTCACTGCTTATAGGGTGGCCGACTATATAGAAGAAGCCCCAGTCGCGGCAGGCGCGGTCGATCTGTTCGGCCACGGCGGGCCATGCCGAAGCGTCGTCGGCGTAGAGCGGGGCGATGTCGATGATGGGGAGGCTGTTCATAAAAGCTCCGGGGTGTTGCTGCGAGTCTTCTCGTACCCAGGGCAGCGATGCGTGGCACCAAAGGCCGGCGCCACGGTGATGCGGTTCTGCTGAGATAAGCAGGGACGGCATCGGTAATCTCCAAGTTATCGCGGCTGAAGCCGCTCCTACAGGCGTGGGAGTAGGAGCGGCTTCAGCCGCGATGCTATGCGCTTACTTCGGCAGCTCGGCCTTCACGTTTTCCACGTAGTAGTTCATCGAGGCCAGCTCGGCGTTGGTTGCGCTCACGCCTTCGGCGATGCGCACCGCGCCGCTCTGATCCTTGATCGGGCCGGTGAAGGGGTGGAACTTGCCGCTGCGAATGTCGGCGATGATCTGCTCGGCTTCGCTCTTCACATCGGCCGGTACCAGGTCGCTGATCGGCAGTTCGATGGTGTCCTCGGCCAGGCCGCCCCAGAAATCCTGCGGCTGCCAGGAGCCGTCGATCACCGCCTGGGTGGATTTGACGTAGTGCGGGCCCCAGTCGTTGACGATGGAGGTGAGCACGGCCTTGGGCCCGAAGTGGGCCATGTCCGAGGCGTAGCCCACCGAGTAGATGCCACGGCGCTCGGCGGTCTGGATCGGTGCCGGGCTGTCGGTGTGCTGGAACATCACGTCCACGCCCTGGTCGATCAGCGCGTTGGCGGCATCGGATTCCTTGCCCGGATCGAACCAGGTGTTGACCCATACCACCTTGATCTCGGTGCCCGGGTTGTACTTGTCCAGGGCCAGCTGGATGGCGTTGATATCGCGGATCACCTCGGGGATCGGGAAGGAGGCGACGTAGCCGACCTTCTTGGTCTTGGTCATCTTCGCCGCGAGGAAGCCGCCGACGTAGCGCCCCTCGTAGGAGCGCGACAGGTAGGTGCCGACGTTCTTGTCCTGCTTGTAGCCGGTGGCGTGCTCGAAGGTGACCTTGGGAAACTGCTTGGCCACCTTGATGGTCGGGTTCATGTAGCCGAAGGAGGTGGTGAAGATCAGGTCGAAACCGCCCTTGGCCATGTTGCGGATGACGCGCTCGGCGTCGGCGCCTTCTGGCACGTTCTCGACGAAACTGGTGGTGACCTTGTCGCCCATTTCCTTGATCAGCATCTGCCGGCCCTGCTCGTGCTGGTAGGTCCAGCCGTGGTCGCCGATGGGGCCGATGTAGACGAAACCGACCTTCAATGGATCGGCTGCCGAGGCGCTGAGCATGGCGCCAAAACCCAGGGCGGCGACGAGGGTGCGCAGCAGCGGTTTCTTGCTCTTCTTGTGCATGGTGGGTGCAGCTCCAGTCTTGGTGTTGGGATGGCCGTTGGTTGGCTGATCCCATGACTGCAAAAAGCTGACCAACAAGACAGATAGCCGGGTGGCGGGGTTCGCTGTTTGGAGATGGCTAGGGAGCGGAGCGGTATTGGTGCGTGGCGGCCTTGCATGTCGTGTTGTGGTGCGTCGCTCCTGTAGTGACACCGACGAAACGACGGTCGCGGCTGAAGCCCCTCCCACAGGCTGACGTTGTTCTGGTGGGAGGGGCTTTAGCCCGTAGGGTGCGCCGTGCGCACCGGCAGTTTTTCGGTGCGCACGGCGCACCCTACGGTTCGGGATCAGGCGTTCATCAACTGCTTCGCTGCCTGACGGTGATCGGCGATCAGCTGCGCCACGTCCAGTCCTTCGATCTGCCCATCGATGACGCGCCAGGTGCCGCCGATCATCATCCGGTCGGCGCGGTCGGCGCCGCACAGCAGCAGTGCGGCGATGGGGTCGTGACTGCCGGAGAAGCGCAGCTCATCAAGCTTGAACAGGGCCAGGTCGGCCTGCCTGCCCACCGCCAGCTCGCCGATATCGCTGCGTCCGAGCAGGCGTGCCGAACCTCGGGTGGCCCAGCCCAGTGCGCGTTCGGGGGTGATCGCTTCGGCGCCGTAGCGCAGGCGCTGGATATACAGGGCCTGGCGCGCTTCGAGGATCATGTTCGAGGCATCGTTGGAGGCCGAGCCGTCGACGCCCAGGCCGACCGGTACGCCGGCCGCTTCCAGGTCGTGCACGGGGCAGATGCCCGAAGCCAGACGCATATTCGAGCAGGGGCAGTGGCAGACGCCGGTCCCCGCAGCGCCGAGGCGGGCGATTTCCTCGGAGTTGAAGTGGATGCCATGGGCCAACCAGGTACGTGGTCCCAGCCAGCCGACGCTTTCCAGGTAATCCACGGTGCGCAGGCCGAACTGGCGCAGGCAGTAGTCCTCTTCGTCGAGGGTTTCGGCCAGGTGGGTGTGCAGGCGCACGTCGAGTTCGTCCGCCAGCTCGGCGCTGGCGCGCATGATCTCGCGTGTGACCGAGAATGGCGAGCAGGGCGCCAGGGCGATCTGGATCTGCGCGCCATCGCCACGTTCATGGTACTGGCCGATCAGGCGTTGGCTGTCGGCCAGGATCGTCTCGCCACTTTGCACCGTGTGTTGCGGCGGTAGGCCGCCGTCGTCTTCGCCCAGGCTCATCGAGCCGCGGCTGAGCATGGCGCGCATGCCCAGCTCGCGTACGGCCTCCACCTGCACATCGATGGCGTTCTCCAGACCGCCGGGGAACAGGTAATGGTGGTCGGCAGCCGTGCTGCAGCCGGACAGCAGCAGCTCGGCCAGCGCCACCTTGCTGGCCAGGGCCAGTTTCTCGGGAGTGAGGCGTGCCCAGACCGGGTAGAGCGTCTTCAGCCAGGGGAACAGCGGCTGGTTGACCACCGGCGCCCAGGCGCGGGTGAGGGTCTGGTAGAAATGATGATGGGTGTTGATCAGGCCCGGCAGCACCACGTGCTCGCGCGCGTCGAACACCTGCTGGCAGGGCGCGGCGGGTTGCTGGCCGGCGCCGAGCACCTCACTGATGCGGCCATCCTCGATCACCAGGCCGGAGGAAGCGTCCAGGTCGTTGGCAGTGAAGATGGCGAGCGGGTTCTTGATCCAGATACGAGTAGCAGCCATGAGTGGCTCCTCTGAGGTTGATTTCAGGTAAGCCAGCTCAGTGTTGACCCTGTCTGCTGATCCAGGTTCGTCGGGAATGACGAGCTGGGGAAGATAGCTGACTCTGGAGTCAGGAGCAACAAACCTGTCGCGGCTGAAGCCCCTCCCACGGATCAGTGTTGTTCTTGTGGGAGGGGCTTTAGCCGCGACTCCCACAAGGTCAGAGCCACACCGAATCCCACAATGGATAATCTCCCACCCGGTTGACCAAGCCAGCTCTCAGGGGATTGGCGACGATATAACGCGCGGCGGGCAGAACATCTTCCTCGCGGCGCAACGCTCGATCATGAAACCCATCCTGCCAGAGCTTTCCCTGGCGACTGGCCAATGCGTTGATTCGCTTGGCGCTGCGTCCCTTGATGCGCCGCATCAATTCGCTGAGTGAGCCTTGCTGCAGTGCAATCAGCCAGTGCAGGTGATCGGGCATTACCACCCAGGCCAGTGATTCTGCCAGGCCGTCCTGCTGCGCAGCTTTGAGTTCAGCAACGACCAGACGACCAATCGTGAAGTTCGAAAAAAGCGTTTCACGGTTTTCGGTCGTAGCGGTGAGTAGGTAGATGTGCTGCGGCTCCGAGAAGCGACCGGCGCGCAAGCGGGCTGAATGGGGCATTCCTTTGCCTCCTGAATGGGAATGGCAAAGGTATAGCAGGGAATGGATCGCCTGGTCGCGGCTGAAGCCCCTCCCACAGCAACAATGCAGCCTGTGGGAGCGGCTTTTGTGGGAGGGGCTTCAGCCGCGACTGGTAAGCCTCAATGCCCCGGCTGCCAAGGCTGGCCCAGCGATACCGGCGCATACAGCCGGGTCTTGATCGCATCGCGCGAGAGCAGCACCAGCACCACGATGGTGGCGACGTAGGGCAGCATGGCCAGCAGGTTCGACGGGATCGACAGGCCGATGCCCTGCGCCACCAGATGGAGAATGCTGGCCAGGCCGAACAGGTAGGCGCCGAGCAGCACGCGCAATACGCGCCAACTGGCGAAAACCACCAGGGCCAGGGCGATCCAGCCGCGCCCGGCGGTCATGTTTTCCGCCCACATCGGCGTGTAGGCCAGCGACAGGTAACCACCGGCCAGGCCGGCCATGGCGCCACCGAACAGCACTGCCAGGGTACGTACGCGCAGCACCGGCAGGCCCATGGCGCTGGCGGCATCCGGGTTCTCGCCGACGGCCTGGATGATCAGGCCGATACGGCTCTTCAGCAGCAACCAGGCCACCAGGGCGAACAGGGCGAAGGACAGATAGATCAGCACGTCCTGGGCGAACAGCATGCGCCCGATCAGCGGGATGTCAGACAGCAGCGGGATGACGATGGGCTCGAAGCCGGACAGTGGCTTGCCGACCCAGGCGGCGCCGACGAAGGTGGACAGGCCCACGCCGAAGATGGTCAGGGCGAGGCCGGTGGCCACCTGGTTGGCATTGAAGCCCAGTGCCACGGCGGCGAACAGCAACGACAGCAGCATGCCGGCGGCAATCGCCAGCAACACGCCGAGCCACAGGCTGCCGGTGGCGAGCGCGACGATAAAGCCGATCACCGCGCCGAACAGCATCATGCCTTCCTGGCCGAGGTTGAGCACGCCGCTCTTCTCGCACACCAGCTCGCCCAGGGCCACCAGCAGTAGCGGCGTGCCGGTGCGCACCATGGCGTAGAAGATATTGGTCAACAGGTCGAGATCCATGGGGAGTTCCTTTGTGCATAGCTTTGTAGGAGCGAGGGGGACGCCCAGTTCTTGCTCGCGATCAGTGTCGGCAAGGATCGCGAGCAAGCTCGCTCCTACAGGTTCTTTGTCAGGCCATGGCCTCGGTGTTGTTTTTGGCGTCGCGCTTCGACCATTTCCACTTCAGCCGTGGCCGGTAGAGGATCAGCACGTCACAGGCCAGCAGGTAGAACAGCATCATTCCCTGGAACAGCTGGGTGATCGCCTGGGGCAGATTGAGGTTCATCTGCGCGTTCTCTCCGCCCAGATAGAGCAGCGCCATCAGCAGGCTGGCGAACAGAATGCCGAGTGGGTTGAGACGGCCGAGAAAGGCCACGGTGATAGCCGCATAGCCATAGCCGGGCGAGACCTGCGGCACCAGTTGACCGATGGGGCCGGCCACTTCGCCCACTCCCGCCATCCCGGCCAGTGCGCCGCTGACCAGCAGTGCGAACCACACCAGGCGCTTCTCGCGAAAGCCGACGAAACCGGCGGCGCGGCTGTCGAGGCCCAGCACCTTGATCTGAAAACCGAGAAAGCTCTTGTGCAGCAGCACCCACACCGCCACCAGGGCCAGCAGCGCCAGGTACAGGCCGCCGTGCAGGCGCCCGTCCTCGCTGACCAGCGGCAGGCGACTGGCATCGCCGAACATGGCCGACTCGGGGAAGTTGAAACCGGCCGGGTCCTTCAGCGGGCCATGCACGAAGAACAGCAGCAGGTTCAGCGCGATGTAGTTGAGCATGATGCTGGTGAGGATTTCGTTGGCGTTGAACTGCGTGCGCAGCCAGGCGGTAAGCCCGGCCCACGCCGCGCCCGCGCAGGTGCCGGCCAGCACCACCCAGGCCAGTGCCCAGCGGCTGTCCCAGTCGATCAGTTGCAGGGCCATGGCGCTGCCGGCCAGGGCGCCGATCAACAGTTGGCCTTCGGCGCCGATGTTCCAGATGCGCGCCTGGTAGGCCACCGCCAAACCCAGGGCGCAGAGCAGGATCGGCAATGCCTTGACCAGCAGTTCGGACACGCCATACCAGTCGCTGACCGGGGCGATCAGCAGGGTGTGCAGCGTCTCCAGCGGGTCATGGCCGAGCAGGGCGAACAGCAGCACGCCGCTCACCAGGGTCAGCACGGCGGCCAACAGCGGCGACAGCCAGAGCATGGGGCGCGACTCCTGGCCGCGCGGTTCCAGGGATAACAGCATGACGGGCTCCGTCAGCAGGCCGCAGCAGCGGCGGGTTGATCGAATTCACCGGCCATCCAGCGGCCTACTTCCACGGTGCTGACCTGCGCGGTGTCGGCCAGCGGCGACAGGCGCCCGCTGCACAGCGCGCCGATGCGGTCGCTGATCTGGAACAGCTCGTCGAGGTCTTCGGAGATCACCAGGATCGCCGCGCCGGCATCGCGCAGGGCAATCAGCGCGCGGTGGATGGCAGCCGCCGCGCCGACGTCCACGCCCCAGGTTGGGTGCGCGGCCACCAGCAGTTTGGGCTGTTGCAGGATTTCCCGGCCGAGGATGAATTTCTGCAGGTTGCCGCCGGACAGGCTGCGCGCCGCTGCGTCGGCATCCGGCGTTTTCACCGCGAAGCGGCGGATGATTTCTTCGGCCAGCGCGCGCACCTTGCCGCGCTGCACCAGGCCGCCCCTGACCAGACCCTGGCCGAAGGCGGTGAGCAGGGCGTTGTCCACCAAGCTCATCTCCGGCACGGCGCCATGGCCGAGGCGTTCTGCAGGCACGAAAGCCAGACCCAGCCCGCGCCGTGCATCGGGATGCAGATTGGCCACCGGCGCGGCATCGATACTGACCCGCTCGCGTTCGCCGCGTGGCAGGCGGACTTCGCCGCTGAGCAGGGCGAGCAGTTCGTCCTGGCCATTGCCGGCGACACCGGCGATACCAACGATCTCGCCGCTGCGTACCTCCAGACGGATGCGCTCGAGCGAGCAGCCGAAGGGGTCGGGGTTGTGCCAACTGAGGTCATCGACGCGCAGCCGTGGCAGGCCGCCGCTGACTTTCGGGTAGCTGCTCTCCAGGCCCTCGGCGTCGCCGACCATCAGCCGCGCCAGCTCCAGATCGCTGCACTCGGCCGGCACGCAATGGCCGGACACTCGCCCGCCACGCAGCACCGTGGCGCTCTGGCACAGCGCGCGCACTTCGCCGAGCTTGTGGCTGATAAACAGAATGCTGCAGCCCTCGGCGGCCAGGCGGCGCAGGGTGACGAACAGCTCGTCGGCTTCCTGTGGGGTCAGCACCGAGGTGGGTTCGTCGAGGATCAACAGTTTGATGTCCTGCATCAGGCAACGAACGATCTCCACGCGTTGGCGCTCGCCGATGGACAGGCTGTGCACCAGGCGGGTTGGCTCCAGCGCCATGCCGTAGCGCTGCGACACCTCGCGGATCTTCGCCTCCAGTTGCTTCGGCGTGCCGGCGTCCGCACCCATGGCCAGAGCGATATTCTCGGCCACGCTCAGCGTTTCGAACAGCGAGAAATGCTGAAACACCATGCCGATGCCCAGGCTGCGAGCCATGGCCGGATCGCGCATCGTCAGCCGCTCGCCCTGCCAGTGGATCCCGCCACTGCTGGGTTGGGTGACGCCATAGATGATCTTCATAAGCGTGCTCTTGCCGGCACCGTTCTCGCCCAGCAGGGCGCGGATCTCGCCAGGGGCGATGGCCAGATCGATGCGGTCGTTGGCCAGGCAGCCGGGGTACTGCTTGCTGATGGCTGTTAGCTGCAAACGGGGGGAGTCGGGTGGGGCGGACATGGAAAGCGCTCATGAACATGACTGAGCGGGACTAAAGCAAAAACCTGGCCATGAGGTCAGAAAACTCTCTGTCTGGAGCCTCGCTGCAGGGCGCATGCAGATTCATGCTCAGCATTGGTGCGAGCTTCACCATCGGTAGTACTCAGCGCACTGTATCCGCGCGTTCGCGACTAAAGCCTCTCCAACCAATTTGCCATCTGGCAGTGGGAGGAGCTTGAGGCGCGACCCTTAGCCTTAGCCCGGATGCATTCCAGAGCTTCCTCAAAGCCCCAGCTTGGTGGCCACACAGCGAGCTGCCGCCGAATGCCAGTGGCGGCGTAAAGTGCTCTTTCGGGCAGGTTGGGTAAGGCGCCTTTTGGTGGCGTGTTTTTGTACAGTCGTAATGCTTGAGCAAAAAGAAGAGGTCAAGCGAATACAGCGGCCGGCTGGGGTGTTTGCGATAACGCTATGATTGAGAAGGTTTTTTAGCGCTAAGTGAAACGGGATGGTGCGGAGTTAGATGGAGCGCTCTACTATCGGATTAGTACCGCCTTCCATCTAATCACTGTTAGGAGCCACGTTTATGTCTCAACCTGACTGGAAGCGTTACGAATCTGCTTCAAGAGAAATACTGCAACATTTCGCATCGGAGCTAGGAATTATTTCGGTTGGCGGTGAGGCTGTGCTGTCTGGGAGTTCTGGCACTAAATGGCATGTCGAAGGAACGGCGACATGTCTGGATGAGGGTGGTTTTCTTATCTTGGAGTGCCGACGTTACACTGCTAAACGACTGAACCAAGAATCTCTTGGTGGTTTAGCTTTTCGAATTCTTGATACTGGAGGTGCCGGGGCTATTATCGTCACTCCGCTGCCATTACAACAAGGAGCTAAACTTGTCGCGGAGTCTCAGAATATTGTCCCTATAGAAATCGCGGAGTGGAGTACAGCCCAACATTATCTTGCTCGTATTTTAGGAAAAACCTTTCATGGGTTTGGTTATGTAGAAGCTATACAGGCATCGGCTAGTGTGGTGTCAATTCAGCTGATAAGAGTCAACACCGGTGAAGATGACTCCTAACAATCACAGGCACAGGGACAAAATTTTTGCTGCGCTACAAATTTGCCCGTTAGCTTGAGAAAGGATTCGATCCGTGATTGAAATATCAGAGAGATACTTGGCCTTCGGGCAAAACATTTTCGTGAAGGAAGTGGCGATTCCGGTCGGCGAGGTGATTGAAGAGGTTGCGAAAGAGTATCCGTGTGCTGACGACGTAGATCTAAGAATAGTTTCTCGCCCTACAGCCTTTCTGTCCGGGCTAGACGCATTAATTGGAATATCAGTATTTTTAGGGGGCTGGGCAGGAACGAAATTTCTTGATGAAATCTATGACGCGAAGCTAGGGCCGAAAATTAAGGAATACTTTCGGCCATATATTGAAAGGCGCGGAGTTGATAAAAAATATTCGCTTGCGATTTTGGCACGAAAGAGAGGGGTAGGAGGGTCTGTCCTAATATGCTGTATTGGTTCTTCTATTGAGGAGATCGAATCATCGGAAAGGCATATTCCCGCCGCTCTTACAATGACGAATGAGTTGCTAGATTCCTCAAAAGGAAATTCCGTTTATCTTTACGTAATCGAAGGCGGAAAATTTAACTTAGAGCCAGAGGTCTTTGAGAGTCACCAAATGGCCTTGGAAGGGCTGAAGAGGATGTATCCTGCAAAATTGCCAAAACAAATTAAACCAAGGAGCTAACAAGGCAATGCACGCGACAAGCGCGTGATTGCAGCGTTAGGCAGATCATGGATCACTCAAAGCTATTCGTTGAAATTGATTCGCTGATTGAAGATTGCGGCGTCTACCCATACAGCTTTTTCAATATCCTGCGTCATTCAGAAAACTCGAATCTTGATCTAATCAAGCAGAATGAAATATGGCAGGATATAAAAACCGAAGAATGGCATGATCTGAGACTAGAGGCCTATTCGTTATGGGCTATTACAGATAATGGTGATCTGTGCTGGTGGAATGAGAAACAAACGATTGCGATGAACCCTAGAGCACAGGAGTATATGGCTTTACCGGTAAACCCAAGGCAATTCATAAGGCTAATAGGGCTCGGAAAAGTAACGGGCATATTCCCATCTGCTTTGTGGCAGCCTGCTTGACCAGTGGTTCAAATCGTTCGCTTCGCTCACTGGGACGGGCTAAAGCCCGCCCCTTAACCAAACGTTATGTGTACAAATCAGAACGGAGGAACAGATGAAATCCATTAAGACCTCGCTCATGTTTGTCGGGGAGCAGGCTGGGAAAGCCGAGGAAGCAATCAAGTTCTATATCTCTTTATTTCCTGGCTCAGAGATCATCGATATTCAGCGCTACGGTATCGGTGAGCATGAACCAGAAGGCTCTACCAAAATGGCTCGGTTTACGATAAACGGTACCGAATTTATGGCGCTGGACAGCCACCTTGACCACCAATTTAATTTTACACCCTCCATGTCATTGCATGTTGAATGTGAGTCGACGAGGGAGATTGAGGAAATCTTTCAGGCCTTAGCCGAAGGCGGCTCGGAACTGATGCCTTTGGATAACTATGGCTTTAGTCAGAAATTTGGATGGCTGAAGGATAGGTATGGCGTGTCTTGGCAACTCAACCTATCAGATTAATGTGGCGGCAGAGTCAACACATAACCAAACGCAGTACTACGCAGCCTCCGACTACCGGATGTTCGCAAACTCGCGCCGGTGTGCGTGGCGTTATACGTAAGGGACTTATGATTACTAGCGAACAATTTGCTGAGCTCAAAAAAATGCCAGATGAAAATTCGCGAATAGATTATCGCCGAGTGTTTTCTGAGGGTGAGTATGAAAAATTAAAACTTGGTTTAACTGCAAATAGCATGGACGAGAAGTGGAACGGCTATTTCTTTGAAGACTCTTTCTATGTGTGCAGAAGCTGGACTGGCGTGTGCGTTTTTGATTTTGGGTTAAGAAAAAACGATGATGGATATGTGGTTGAGAATGCCCGTGTAAATCGGAATTCAGCGCAATATGGTGCCACAGACAATGAGTATGATGTACATCTGTTAGATTTTTTAGTATCTAATCTCATTCTTGGTGAGTTGAAGCCATTTCCAAATCGCTTAGGTGCTGATGTACCTAGCGGTGTGGAGCAACATTCCACAGCAGGCACTGGCTACCCTGAAATAAGCGTAGGTATGAAGCCTTGGTGGAAATTGTGGTGAAACGTATAACAAGCAAAGGCAGCATCGCCCTCTGGGCTGGACCCGCTAATGCGCGACGCTGCTTTGAGCGTTAGGCGAAACCACGTAGATACTATTTCAACAACGGAGGCCTGCGGTTGAACTCCGCAGGAAGTGGCATGAGCACAGAAAATACGCTGGCTTTCGCAAGTACTATCTTGCCGTGCTGGAACGGAAGGTACATTACTTCCTTCATTGCCGCTGTCGAGTCTGGATTACAGGCTGAACGCAGGCGTCTACAGAAAAATTCATATATTGTCGTGGCGTCACGCGATCTGTACGACTATGACGGATTGAGTCAATCTGTTGACCAGCTGGAGGCGTTTCCGTCCCAAGAGCAGGCACTAGCGTTCGCACGCCAGGCCTCGAAGGCTGCGTTAGCGGAGGCGCTGGATACGCCGACCTATGGAAGTTATAAGTGGCGTCAGGTCGACGGATCGCCTACGTTATTCTTTACGAGATACAAACAGCCGCAGGTTCATGTTATTGGCAGCGAGCGCTTGCACTTGGAAAACGGCTCTGGCTTTGACTTGCTCTACATCGAGCACTTGGTTCTACACATTCAAGCCTCAGAACCATTGGGTAACGAATTGTTTGCGTATCTTGGAGCCGAGTACGAAGTCATGAATTATCTTTCCAGGCAAGTTGAGCCTCGTTCCTAGATGGACCCTCTCCACAAGTAGCGAGCAAAGCTTTTCTTTTGCACCTGTCGTCAGCGCGGTTGCATTCGCATATTCGGCTTATTTTGGGCTTTTCCGTCCTGGCCATTCTGTAGTTCGCGCAGCGGGGCCGAGCGTTCAATCGATCCCTGGGATCAGTATTGGTTCGGCCTTGTTCCGCGGCAGGACTCGCCTGTTCCGACCGTTTCGCTATTCACCACAACCACAAGAAAACACTTGTCTGTCTAGCAAGTAGCCTGGGTTGAGCGGAGCGGTACCTGGATTCCTGGGTCTGATGGGTCGCTGTGCTCAACCCATCCTGCAAGTGCGATGTCTGCGCTTGGGGATTTAGAAAAAGAGTGCGCCCAAGAAGAGCAGCCATAGTAGCGCCCCGGGGACGATGAACAGCAAGTTGAGACCGCTGATAGACGCGTTGGTCTGCCCATTGTCATCGCCACTCGCCTGGTTGGCCTGTTGCTGAATCAGCGCCAGGGGAATGGCCGGAACAATGACGACGCCGATCGTCAGCAGCAATTCAAGAGCACCGCCTGGGCCATCGGTTCGTGTCAGGCCATCGCTGACGAGGGTCAGTAGCACATAGGCCCAGGCGGTGCCCGAGTAAGCCCAGGGCGCCTGGCCCTGGCGCTGTTTGTGCTCGTTGATCAGGCGGCATAACGAATGGGTGAAAAATATCTGAAAGATCGAGCGCGGCGCCGGCCAGATCTTTTTCGGCAGCATTGCGCTGCGCTGACTGTTCCACTGTTTGTAGAACCAGTAGATGGAATACAGGCCGAAGGTGGTGAAGTACAGCAAGTAGAGCTTGTTCTGTGAGGTGACGAAGAACGCGCCACGGGAATGGGATTGTTCGTCCAGCAGCTCTGCTTTGGGTGTCTGATACAGGTTGTCCATTGACCTAGTCCCGAGTAATGGTGGTGGGAGGCTCGCATCCTGCGAGTGTTCAGAGGGCGGCAGAGTATACGAATGTCAGGATGTTTGTGGCGTGCGTTATGGCGCGAAATGGCTTGCTCGCTCGCCCAGGTGTATCGCTCCCGCGCCGGAGCGTGGGAGCAATCGTGCCTGGTCCGCAGGTGGCGGGCCGATATCCAGCGGTGATGCTTACCAGGGCAACGGATTGCCCTCGAAGTCCTGATAGCGCAGGCCGGGTTGGCCGATGGCGGCGCTGACCTGTAGGGCCATGCCCTTGCAGCTGCTGGTGATGTCCAGTGGGGCGTCGGCGCCGCCCATGTCGGTGCGCACCCAGCCCGGGTGCATCAGCAGTACGGCGAGTCGCGGATTGTCCTGAGCGCGCACGAAGCACTGTACGAGGTGGTTGAGCGCGGCCTTGCTGGCACCGTACAGCGGCATGCCCAGGCCGGCACCCGCCTCGATGCTGCCGAGGATCGAACTCATGAACACGATCAGACCCTGCTCGGCGGCCAGGTGCGGCAGCAGGCGCTCGGCCACGCGTAGCGGAGCGACGGCGTTGGTCAGGAACAGCTGACCCATTTCCTCGGCGTTGGCCTGTGCGGCGCTGTGGTGTGCCGGTCCGGCAACCCCGGCGTTGACGAAGATGACGTCGAACTGCTGATCGTTCAGGCGACCGGCAAGCTGTTCCAGGCTGGCCGGGTCGGTCATTTCCAGTTGTTCCACGCGCACGCCGGGCAGTGCCTGCAACGGTGCCTGCTGCGCGGCGCTGCGCACGGTGGCGGTCACGGCCCAGCCCTGGGCGGCGAATTCACTGGCCAGACCAAGGCCGAGGCCACGTGAGGCTCCGATGATCAGAATGGATCGGGAGGCAGTCATGTCAGGCTCCATGGCGGATGAGAAGACGATCAGCATAGCGAATGTCGATCCGATAAACCCGGCACGGCAATCCTCTGTAGGAGCCCTGCCTCGGGGCGTAATGCTGTTCACTTAGGAAACGGTCGAGCTCGATCAGTCCCCTCGCCCCTCCGGGGAGAGGGTTAGGGAGAGGGGGAAACTGGCAGTTTTGCGGTGTTTTCTGCCCTCTCCCCCAGCCCCTCTCCCATAAATGGGAGAGGGGAGCCAAACGTTTGCAACCTTAAGTGAACAGCATTACGCCTCGGGGCGGAGCTTTTCGAGGGCATCCGGCCACGATTCGCGGCGGGGCGCTGCTCCTGCATTTTGCTGCAGTGTTATTCCGTCAACCAGGCGCCCTGGCTGCGGCCATGGCCGGTTTGCTGGTCGTACTGCCGTTCCTGTTCGGCATGGCGCTGCAGGATGGCGTTGGCGCGCCGGTTGGCCTGCTGTTGCAGCTCGGCGCAACTGGGGTATTCGGGTGTCTGCAGCAGCGCGGCGTCGATCTCGGCGGCGGCTGCCTGACCGATGCGGTAATGGCCCAGTTCATGTTCGCGCAGTGCGCCCAGGTACTGCTCGAAACGCTGGCGTTGCTGCGCGTCGCCGCCGCCAAGGCGGGGCAGGGTGATGGTGGCGTTCAACTGGGTACGGGTGAGATCGATCTGGCAGCGACCGTCACGCTGTTCGCGCCACCAGAATTTCCACTGCACCTGCCAACGCGTGTAGGCATGGTAGATCTGCCCGTTCTGGCGAATCGGCGAGGCCTGGTTGAGGGCGCGACTTAGGGATTGGCCGGAGGCCACCTGCAGGTCGTAGTACTGTTCCTGCAAATGCTCCTGCACTTCGGCCTGGGCCGTCAGGGCCAGCCACAGCAGCAGAGGCAGAAGTGTAACGATCGTCCGCTTCATGGCGCCCTCAGGCTCTCGCGGCCACGGCTGATGTCGCCAAGAAGGCGCTCCAGCGCAGCGCGCTCGGCCGGCGCCACGGCCAGTTGCAGGCGCGCGCCGGTGGCGTCGTAATCCTCGCTTTCGATCAGGCTGTCGAACTCGTTCAGGCGCGACTTGAACACCGGCAGTTCGGCGAACTGCAAATGACAGGTGAATGTCTGGCGCAGCACCAGTTCACGGCGCTCGCCGGCCTGCAGGCATTTGGCCGCGCTGCCGCCGTAGGCGCGGGCCAGGCCGCCGGTGCCGAGCTGGATGCCGCCGTACCAGCGAATCACCAGCACCACCACCTGATCGCAGTCCTGCCCTTCGATGGCGGCGAGGATCGGCCTGCCAGCCGTGCCGCCCGGTTCGCCGTCGTCATTGAAGCGGTATTGATTGCCGACCTTCCATGCCCAGCAGTTGTGCGAGGCGGCCAGGTCGCTGTGGCTGTCGATGAAGGCCTGCGCCTCGGCCGCGCTGACAACCGGCGCGGCGATGGCGATGAAGCGGCTCTTGCGAATCTCCTCGCGGTATTCGCAAGGGCCGAGCAGGGTGAACGCCATCAGGCTTTGGCGGCAGGTGTCAGGCCGCAGCCCTTGAGGATGATCTGCACCAGTTGGTCGGATGCTTGCTCGAAGTCCTGCTTGGTCAGGCGCGAGCTCTGCTTCACGCGGCAGATCTGCGAGGCGAAGTCGGCGTAGTGCTGGGTGCTGCTCCAGAGCAGGAAGATCAGGTGGATCGGGTCGACCGGGTCCATCTTGCCGGCGGCGATCCAGCCTTCGAATACCGCGGCACGGCTGCGGAACCAGTCCAGGTAGTTCTGGTTGAAGTACTGCGACAGGCAGTCGCCGCCGCTGATCACTTCCATGGCGAAGATGCGCGAGGCCTTCGGCTGGCGCCGGGAGAATTCCATCTTGGCGCGGATGTAGCGCTCCAGTGCTTCGGCCGGGTCGTCATCGACGCTCAGATTATTGAAGGTGCTGTCCCACAGTTCGAGTATGTTGCTCAGCACCGCCAGGTACAGCCCCAGCTTGTTGTTGAAGTAGTAGTGCAGATTGGCCTTGGGCAGGCCGACGTTCTGCGCGATGGTGTTCATGCTGGTGCCCTTGAAACCATGCCGGGCGAACTCTTCTTCGGCAGCCTTGATGATGGCTTCTTCGTTCTTCTGGCGAATGCGCCCGGCGGGTTTGTCGCTGGCGCTGTGGGCGGGTACTTCGAAGGTCATGGGGCAATTCCGAACTGATCTGGGAGCGGCGCGATTGCACTGATACCCCAGCGCCGTCCGGGTGACAAGCGCAAGTCGCGGAAAAATCGCAGGGAATACCCTGACGCTGCGCTTGTGCACCAGGTTTGTGCGCGGGCCGGTGCCCGTGCACATGGAAACCTCAGGTTTCCTGCTCGTGCCCAGTTGTGCGCGCGCTGGCTGACTCCAGCGGCAACAGCAGGTTCATCAGGATGGCGGTCAGGCCGCCGCTGGTGATCGCCGAGCCGAACACGTTCTGCACCAGCCTGGGCATCTGGCTCAGCAGGTCCGGCTGGCTGGATACACCCAGGCCGATGCCGAAACTGGTGGCCATGATCAGCAGGCTGCGCCGATCCAGCGGCGCCTGGGCAAGAATGCGAATACCGGCGGCTGCGACCGTGCCGAACATCACCAGGGTGGCGCCGCCCAGTACCGGTTTGGGGATCTGCTGGAGAATGGCGCCGAGCACCGGGAACAGGCCGAGGATCAGCAGGATCGCGCCGATGTAGTAAGCCACATGGCGGCTGGCGACCCCGGAGAGCTGAATCACCCCGTTGTTCTGGCTGAAGGTGGTGTTGGGGAAGGTATTGAACACCGCGGCGATCAGCGAGCTGACGCCGTCACCGAACACCCCGCCCTTGATCCGTTGCAAGTAGTGCGGGCCCTTGATCGGCTGTTTCGAGATCATGCAGTTGGCGGTCAGGTCGCCGGTGGTTTCGATGGCGGTGATCAGGTAGATCAGGGCCACCGGGACGAAGGCCATCCAGTCGAAATCGAAACCGTAGCGAAACGGAATCGGCAGGCTCACCAGCGGCAGTTCGGGCAACGCCTTGGGCACCAGCACGCCGCTGAGCCAGGCTGCCAGCGAGCCCACCAGCAGGCCGATGACGATCGCCGACAGGCGCAGCCAGGGATTGCTCAGGCGGTTGAGCACGATAATGGTCAGCAGCACTAGGGCGCCCAGAGCCAGGTTGATCGGTGCACCGAAGTTCTCCGCCTTGGCGCCGCCGCCGACATCGGTGATGCCCACCTTGATCAGGCTGACACCGATGATGGTGATGACGATGCCGGTCACCAGCGGCGTGATGACGCGTTGCAGGCGGCCGATGAAGCGGCTCAACAGCATCTCGATAAAGGCGCCGAAGAAGCATACGCCGAAGATCATCGCCAGGATGTCGTCAGGGCTGCCGCCGCGCGCCTTGACCATCAGGCCGGCGGCCAGCACGGCGCTGAGGAAGGCGAAGCTGGTGCCCTGCACGCAGATCATCCCGGCACCGATGCCGAACGGGCGGCGCGCCTGGATCAGGGTGCCGACGCCGGACACCATCAGGCCCATGCTGATCAGGTAGGGCAGTTGTTCATGCAGGCCGAGCACGCCGCCGATGATCAGGGTGGGGGTGACGATGCCGACGAAGCAGGCCAGTACATGTTGCAGCGCGGCGAAGAAGGCCGGCAGCGGCGCAGGGCGGTCGTCCAGGCCGTAGAGCAGTTCGGACGATGTCGGTGATTCGGTGGTCATGGCGTGTTCTCGCAGCAGAGGGCGCTCGCCCTGATGCAAGAAGCTGTCCATATGATCAGTTTTTAGGGGGTGTGCGCCGCAGCATGGTCTTTATTGGATACAGACCCCTGATCGGCTTGTGTCCGGCGGCCTTGCTGCGTTCGCAATGCACCGTGCTGGCTCGGCATGCGCGGCCATGGTGCGGGCTCAGGCTTCGGCCAACGCGTCGAGAAAACTCTCCAGCACCAGGTGCGCGCGTCGGCCCTTGCGCGTCACCGCTGCCAGGTTGATGTCGTAGTAGCGGCTGCCAGCCTTGAGCGCGCGCAGGCGACCCTGCTGCACCCAGGCCTGGGCGTAGTGGTCGGGCAGGTAGCCGATATAGCGCCCGGTCAGAATAAGGAAGGCCATGCCCTCGCGATCCGAGGCGCTGGCCGTGCAGTTCAGTGCCTGGTAATGGTTCTGCACCTCCGGTGGCACGCGGAAGGTCGGGGCGATGGCTTCCTGAACGTTGAGTCGTTGGTCTTCGAGTTGCTGGTCATCGACGTAGAACAGCGGGTGGCCGACGGCGCAGTAAAGCAGCGAGCGCTCGTCGTACAGCGCCTGGTATTCCAGGCCGGAGAGGGCGCCGACCTGCGGCACCACGCCGATATGCAGGCGGCCGTCGAGCACGCCCTGCTCCACTTCCGAGGGCGGCGTCATGCGAATGTGGATGCGCACGTCCGGCCCCTGCACCTTGAGGCGCGCCAGGGCGTTGGTGATGCGCATGTGCGGGATGGTTACCAGGTTGTCGGTCAGGCCGATGTTCAGCTCGCCGCGCAGGTGTTGGTGCAGGCCGTTGACCTCGGTGCGAAAGCTCTCCAGCGCCGCTAGCAGCTGCAGGGTGCTCTGATACACCTCGCGGCCTTCTTCGGTCAGGGCGAAGCCGGCGCGACCACGCTGGCACAGGCGCAGACCGAGGCGCTGTTCCAGGTCGCTCATCTGCTGACTGATGGCCGAGCGGCCAATCCCCAGGGCACTTTCCGCCGCGGAAAAACCGCCACATTCCACCACGCTGCGAAACAGCTTGAGCAGGCGGATTTCAAAGTCGCTGACCTGGGCCAGCGGATCGGGACGGCGGCTGCTCATTTGTTTAGTAGACCCTGAACTGAAGATAAGAAGAGTGCTGTTTTACTGACTCTATGCCCGTGGCACCTTTGCTGGCAACTGATTCAATTCCCTTGTAGGAGCGGCTTCAGCCGCGATTGCTGTCGATCTTCGCGGCTAAAGCCCCTCCCACGACACCGTCCAGTGCGAGGCTCCTCCAATGAACATGCCGCAGACCGCAACCCCGTCCCTGGCCAGCCAGCTCAAGCTGGATGCGCACTGGATGCCGTTCTCCGCCAACCGCAACTTCCAGCGTGACCCGCGCCTGATCGTGGCGGCCGAGGGCAACTGGCTGACCGATGACCAGGGCCGCAAGATCTACGACAGCCTGTCCGGCCTGTGGACCTGTGGCGCCGGTCACTCGCGCAAGGAAATCCAGGAAGCCGTGGCCAAGCAGCTCGGCACTCTCGACTATTCGCCGGGCTTCCAGTACGGCCATCCGCTGTCGTTCAAGCTGGCCGAGCAGGTCGCCGACCTGATGCCGGGCGAGCTCAACCACGTGTTCTTCACCGGTTCCGGCTCCGAGTGCGCCGACACCGCTGTGAAGATGGCCAAAGCCTACTGGCGTCTGAAAGGCCAGGCCTCCAAGACCCGCTTCATCGGCCGTGCCCGTGGCTACCACGGCGTCAACATCGCCGGCACCGCCCTCGGCGGCATCGGCGGCAACCGCAAGATGTACGGCCAACTGATGGACGCCGACCACCTGCCCCACACCCTGCAACCGGGCATGGCCTTTACCAAGGGTATGGCCGAGACCGGCGGCGTGGAGCTGGCCAACGAACTGCTCAAGCTGATCGAACTGCACGACGCCTCCAACATCGCCGCGGTGATCGTCGAGCCGATGTCCGGTTCGGCCGGTGCCATCGTGCCGCCGGTGGGCTACCTGCAGCGCCTGCGCGAGATCTGCACGCAGCACAACATCCTGCTGATCTTCGACGAAGTGATCACCGGCTTCGGCCGCATGGGCAAGTGGAGCGGCGCGGAGTTTTTTGGCGTGACCCCGGACCTGATGAACGTCGCCAAGCAGATCACCAACGGCGCCATCCCGCTGGGTGCGGTGATCGCCAGCAGCGAGATCTACAACACCTTCATGCAGCAGCCGTCGCCGGAGCACATGATCGAGTTCACCCACGGCTACACCTACTCGGCGCACCCGGTGGCCTGCGCCGCCGGCCTGGCGACGCTGGAGCTGCTCAAACGCGAGAACCTGATCCAGCAATCCGCCGAGCTGGCGCCGAAGTTCGAGGCCGCGCTGCACGGCCTGAAGGGCGCCAAGCACATCGTCGATATCCGCAACTGCGGCCTGGCTGGCGCCCTGCAGATCGCCCCGCGTGACGGCGATGCCGTGATCCGTCCGTTCGAGGCCGGCATGGCCCTGTGGAAGGCCGGCTTCTACGTGCGCTTTGGTGGCGATACCCTGCAGTTCGGCCCAACCTTCAACGCCAAGATGGAAGACCTCGACCGCGTCTTTAACGCCGTTGGCGACGTGCTGAACAAGCTGGATTAAGAGCACCCATTTCTGTAGGAGCCCGCTTGCGGGCGATGTTGTAGAACAGATCGCCGGCAAGCCGGCTCCTACCCACAATAATTACGTCTAGGAGCTTCCCCATGAGCCATATCCCTCACCTGATCAACGGCGAGCGCGTTGCCGGCAACGGTCGCAGTGCCCCGGTGTACAACCCGTCCACCGGCGACTCCACCAGCGCCGTCGGCCTGGCCGACCGCGCCACCATGCAACTGGCCATCGATGCCGCCAAGGCCGCCTTTCCGGCCTGGCGCAACACACCGCCGGCCAAGCGCGCGCAGATCATGTTCCGCTTCAAGCAACTGCTGGAGCAGAACGAGAACGAAATCGCCGCGCTGATCAGCGCCGAGCACGGCAAGACCCTCGAAGACGCCGTCGGTGAACTCAAGCGCGGCATCGAGAACGTCGAGTTCGCCTGCGCTGCTCCGGAAATCCTCAAGGGCGAGTACAGCCGCAACGTCGGCCCGAACATCGACGCCTGGACCGACCTGCAGCCCATCGGCGTTGTTGCCGGCATCACCCCGTTCAACTTCCCGGCCATGGTGCCGCTGTGGATGTACCCGCTGGCCATCGTCTGCGGCAACTGCTTCATCCTCAAGCCCTCCGAGCGCGACCCCAGCTCCACCCTGTTCATCGCCGAGCTGCTGAACCAGGCCGGCCTGCCCAAGGGCGTGCTGAACGTGGTCAACGGTGACAAGGACGCGGTCGATGCGCTAATCGAAGCGCCCGAGGTCAAGGCCCTGAGCTTCGTCGGCTCGACCCCGATCGCCGAGTACATCTACAGCGAAGGCACCAAGCGCGGCAAACGCGTGCAGGCCCTCGGCGGCGCCAAGAACCACGCCGTGCTGATGCCCGACGCCGACCTGGACAACGCTGTCAGCGCACTGATGGGCGCGGCCTACGGCTCCTGCGGCGAGCGCTGCATGGCCATCTCGGTGGCCGTATGCGTCGGCGACCAGATCGCCGATGCGCTGGTGGAGAAGATCGTCCCGCAGATCCAGGCGCTGAAAATCGGTGCTGGCACCTCCTGCGGCCTGGACATGGGCCCGCTGGTCACTGCCGCTGCGCGTGACAAGGTCAAGGGCTACATCGATGCCGGTGTCGCCCAGGGCGCCAAGCTGGTGGTCGATGGTCGTGGTCTGGTGGTGCCGGGCAATGAAAACGGCTTCTTCGTCGGCGGCACCCTGTTCGACCGAGTGACCTCGGACATGACCATCTACACCGACGAAATCTTCGGCCCGGTGCTGTGCATCGTTCGCGTCGGCAGCCTGGAAGAAGCCATGCAACTGATCAACGATCACGAGTACGGCAACGGCACCTGCATCTTCACCCGCGACGGTGAAGCCGCGCGCCTGTTCTGCGACGAGATCGAAGTGGGCATGGTCGGCGTCAACGTGCCGTTGCCGGTACCGGTGAGCTACCACAGCTTCGGCGGCTGGAAGCGTTCGCTGTTCGGCGACCTGCATGCCTACGGCCCGGATGGCGTGCGCTTCTACACCCGCAAGAAGGCCATCACCCAACGCTGGCCGGCACGCAAGAGCCACGAAGCGGCGCAGTTCGCCTTCCCCAGCAATGGCTGAGTGAGCGCAAGCGTTTCACGAAAAAGGCCGATCACGAGATCGGCCTTTTTCTTGGGTGCAGTCTTGTGGTGATCAGGCTTCTGGTAGGAGCGGCTTCAGCCGCGAATGAACGTGCCACCACGGACAATTCACTACCAACCCAACCTACGGCGCTGGTAGCACTCGTTGATTCAAACAGGCAGAAAAAAGGGGAGCCATTGGCTCCCCGTTTTCGTCAGCGGGAGAGGCGATGGTTTTTCCGCAGGTCGATCAGATCCTGATGGGTGCAGGTCTGTGGCGCCGGGCCAGTCAGGTCGTAGCAACGCTGGCCGAAGCCCATCGGCCAATAGGCGATGCCGACCGGGGGCCAGAAGATCGAGGCAACGCGGAAGCGTGTTTTCAGGCGACCACTCTGGATGACATGAGATTGCCTGTCCTCCAGACGATAAGGCACGCCTCCTGCCGCACCCCACGAAAATGGGCGCGTCTTGATCAGGCCCTGTTTGTGGAGAGTCGGGCGCTCGTTGACGATGAGCGCGCTATCGTCGGGGAGCTTGACCCAGGTGGCAGTGGAGCAACCGCTGACGATAAGCGCGGCTGCCAGCATGGCGGCAGACTTGAGGGAAAACATCCGGATTACATCCTTGTCGTAGTGCTGATAGGGGCGCGTACTATAAAGGCTTATAGCCATCATGGAAGTGCCAACTGTCCGCTACAAGTGAATAGCTACAGGGCATTGAAGAAAAAGGCCGGTCTTGTGACCGACCTTCCTGTTCTCAGGCGGCGCGGTGTTGCCGATCCGGCGCCGGTGGATGGAAATGCACCCTCCACGAGACGTCGTTCACTGCGCCTGATCGATGGCCTCCTGCAAGCGCTGAGTGTTCGCCGCATTGGCCTGGTCGATCTGCTGCTTGAGTTGCTCCATTTGCTGCTGAGCCTGTTTGGCCTGCTCAGCCTGGAGTGTCGCCGTGGCGGCCGTCTCACCGGCGCCGCAGCCGGCCAGGGCGAGTAACAGGGAAAAGGTACAGAAACGGCGCAGGTGCATCATGGAGTCCTCGGGCAAGCTCGTGCGATGAGCGATAGATTGGCGCATTTCTGCCGGTTTGTGTGTGCCGGCTACCGCAAACCGATAGCACGGATTCGAGTACGCCATGCCGCTCGTTGCATATCGTCTGTCCACGCCCTCTGGTAAAACAGTCGGCAGGTAGAAAAGGAAGATGCACGATGACCGAGCCATTCATGCTGGATCTACACACATACCTCGAGCGCCTGGGTTACTCGTCGGCGCCACCACCGACCCTCGACGCCCTGCGCGAGCTGCAAGAGCGGCACACCGCCGAGTTCCCCTTCGAAACCCTGGCGAGCATGCTGCGCGTGCCGGTTGAGGTCGAACCCGCCGCGATCCAGGACAAGCTGCTACGTCAGCGCCGCGGCGGTTACTGCTTCGAACTCAACCGTCTGTACCTGCTGCTGTTGCAGGCGCTGGGCTTCGACGCGCGTGGGCTGACCGGTCGCGTGGTCATGGGCGGCCCGGAAGATGCCCTGCCGGCGCGCACCCATATGCTGGTGCTGGTGACCATCGCTGGCGTGCGCTACATCACTGACGTCGGCTTTGGTGGCATGGTGCCGACCGGTCCACTGCTGCTCGACAGCGAGGCCGAGCAGACCACACCGCATGAGCCCTATCGGCTGACGTTGGTGGACGGCACCTACACCCTGCGCGCATTGGTCGCCGGCGGTTGGCGGGCGATGTACGTGTTCGATCTGCAGAAAGTGGCGGATATCGATTACGTGGTGGGTAACTGGTACGTGTGCACCCACCCGGAGTCGCCCTTCCTCGGCCAGATGATCGCCGCCCGCACCGGGCCAGGCTTGCGCAAGACGTTGAACAACGGCAGCTTCGCCATCCATCGTCTGGGACAGGCCAGTGAGCGGGTGCAGTTGCAGGGTGTCGATGAGGTGCTGAGGGTGTTACGCGAGGAGTTTGGCATTCAGGTGCCGGAGCATCCTGAGCGGCGGGAGATCATCGAGCGATTGATCGCGGGGGCGTGAAGGCAAGGCCGGCTGGCATCGCCACGCTCTTGTAGGAGGGGCTTCAGCCGCGACCCGAAGCCACCCAAATCTGTAGGAGCGGCTTCAGCCGCGAAAATCTCGGAAGCCTCGAACGCCCGTTGAGATTGCTGAAGGAACGCAATCAGTTCCCCTCTCCCATTTATGGGGCGTAAGCGGAAATAGCGAAGCACTGCTTCGCCCGCTGAAGCGCCCTGAGCTCTGCGAAGGGCTGGGGCGCAGGGCGGGGGCTAGGGGAGAGGGTGCTTTTGGTTTTGCACTCCGACGCCGCACATTCGTTGTCTGAAATTACGGTTTCGCCCTTACGGCGAGTCCCTTTTGGCAAACGCCCCAAAAGGAACCAAAAGGTCTGTGCCCCGCCATCCGGGTCTCGCTTCGCTCGACTCCCCTCACTCCATCGTCGCTCCGAGGGCACGACCTAGGCGGCCCCCCGACGAAGGGCCATCCCTGGCCCATCGCGGCTCTCGGCTTTGGCATCCTGCGTCGCTCTACCTCCTACATCCATGTAGTCGTCGCGGCATCCATGCCGCTCAACCCTCTACGCAACGATTCCGTTCGGCCTTCTGAAGGGGCGATTGGCGCAGGACAGAGAGATCGTTGCGCTGCAGCAAGTAGGGGCCGAACGGTGGCACCTTATAATTTGCTCGGTTTTTTATTTCGAACGGCAAGCGCTTGACCACCGGTTGTGGTCGCCCCCAGTACTTGCAGTTCAAAGCGCCCATTCTGCGCCTTGACCAGATCGCTCAGTTTCTTGAAACCATACATCCGCGAGTCAAAGTCCGAGCGTAGTTTGCTGATGTTCGAGCCCAGCAAGCCCAAATGGCACCAACCGTCCTCGTCGGAGTTGTCGTCGATAACCTTGGCAATGAAGTCCACTGGCACTTTCAGCGGTTTAACCTTGTTCGGTGCCGGTTGTGCAGTGGATTTGCTTTCCGCCGAGGTGACAGGTGTCGGTGGTGCCGCAGACACGTCACTGATGGTGCTTTCTGGCTCTACGGCCGGAGCGTCGTTGCGCAGCAGCTCGGTGTAGATGAACTTGTCGCAGGCCGAAACGAAAGGCTTTGGCGTTTTCTGTTCGCCGAAACCGATCACTTCCAGACCTTCTTCACGTATCCGTGCCGCCAGGCGGGTGAAGTCGCTGTCGCTGGATACCAGGCAGAAGCCGTCGAAGCGGCGGGTATACAGCAAATCCATCGCGTCGATGATCAGCGAGCTGTCGGTGGCGTTTTTGCCCTTGGTGTAGGCGAACTGCTGGATTGGCTGGATGGAGTGGTCGAGCAGGACTTTCTTCCAACTGCCGAGGTTGGGCTGCGTCCAGTCGCCATAGATGCGTTTGACGCTGGCGACGCCGTACTTGGCGATTTCTTCGAAAAGACCTTCGACGATGGCGGCGGGGGCGTTATCCGCGTCGATCAGGACGGCGAAGTGCTTGTGCTGACGGGAGGTATTGGGTTTGCTGGCCATGGTGCGTCCTTGCTGGGGATGGATCGACCATACTGCGAATGGTGGTGTGGCGCCACAGCCCATCAGTCGATCCGTTGACCTGGCTCACTCAGTTGTGAACGTGAGCGAGCCAGGTGCAATCAGGCCAAAGCGGTGCGCTGTCTACCTTCCACTCGGCGTTTCAACGCCGCACCTTCGATGATCGCCAATCCTCCGCCCTGGGCGCGGGCGGAGCGGTCCCAGTCTTCCAGCAGTTCCATGCAGGCATGGTCGATATAACTGACCCGCGCCAGGCTCAGATGCAGGCGTGTGCCGGGCTCGACGCTGGACAGCAGCTTGGCCAGTTGTGGCACACGGAGGAAGGTGGCGGCGCCACTCATGCGCAGTTCGGCGCTATCCGGGCCGGTGGGCACCAGCTTCACGCGCAGGCGCGAGGCGCTCCACACCAGTTTCAGCAAGGTAAGGGCGAAGCCCACCAGCACGCCGGTCAGCAGGTCGGTGAAGACGATGCATAGCGCCGTGGCGATATAGATGAACACCGGGGCACGGCCGTACTGGCCGAGGTTGCGCATGGCCTTGGGGTCGACCAGTTTGCAGCCGGTGTACACCAGCACCGCGCCGAGGCTGGCCACCGGGATGCTCTGCAGTACGACCGGCAGCAGAGTTACCAGAGCCAGTAGCCAGGCGCCGTGGAGGATGGTCGAGGCGCGGCCGCGAGCGCCGGCTTGCACGTTGGCCGAGCTGCGCACGATCACGCCGGTCATCGGCAGGGCGCCGACCGCTCCGCAGAGCATGTTGCCGATGCCCTGGGCGGACAGTTCGCGGTTGAAGCGCGCACGTGGGCCGTCGTGCATGCGATCCACGGCGGCGGCGGACAACAGCGTCTCGGCGCTGGCGATAAAGGCCAGCGCCAGTGCTGCAACCAGCAGTTGCGGATCGGCCAGGCTGGCCAGCCCTTGCGGGGTGATCCAGTCGATGGCGTCTGCGAGGTTGGCTGGCAGTTCGACGCGCTTGACCGGCAGCGCCAGCCACAGGCTGGCCAGGGTGGCGAGCGTCACGCCGACCAGAGCGCCGGGCAGAAAGCGCAGCGGCGTCGGGCGAAAACGCTCCCACAGCCAGATGCTGGCGATGGTGCCGAGGCCCACTGTACCGGCGATCATGGCGTTGCTGCCGAGCAGGCTCAGCGCCTCACGTACGGCGCCGGGGAAGGCCAGCAGGTTGTCCAGGCCGGAGGCCTTGGGTGCGGCATCGATCATCACATGCACCTGCGACAACACGATAAGGATGCCGATGCCGGCGAGCATGCCGTAGACCACCGCCGGTGCGGTGACGCGAAACCAGCCGCCCAGGCGCAAGGTGCCGGCGACCAGCTGTATCAGGCCAGCCAGCAGCAATACTGGGCCTAGCGCGGCCATGCCGTGAGTACGTACCAGCTCGAACACCAACACGGCCAGGCCGGCAGCCGGGCCGCTCACCTGCAGCGGTGCTCCGGCGATGAAACCGACCACCAGACCGCCGATGATGCCGGTGATCAGTCCTTTGGCCGGCGGCATGCCAGAGGCGATGGCGATGCCCATGCACAAGGGCAGGGCGACGAGAAAGACCACTACGGACGCCAGCGCGTCCCGTGGCAATGTGCGAAACAGGTTCATGGGAATCTCCTGGCCCGACTTGCGGGCAAAAGCAGCCCGTGCCCGCCTCCATCTATGGAGGCAGGCTCGGGGGAAATGGGGGGGTCAGGCGCTGGCGTAACGAGGTTGCGGGGTGGCGCAGGGCTGCTCGTCACCATCGAGCGCAAGGAAGTTGCCCGAGGCGGCGTCGTAAGCGCGGATGCTGCCGCTGTCGATGTCGTAGACCCAGCCATGGATCTGCAACTGACCGCTGGCCAGGCGTGCGGCAACGGAAGGGTGGGTGCGCAGGTGGTCGAGCTGGGCCACCACGTTTTCCTCGGTCAGCACGCCGAGGGTTTCATGGGCGCTGCCGCAGTTACAGTTGTCTGCCACCACGCTGCGCGCCACCTCGGCATGACGCAGCCAGGCGCGCACGGTGGGCATGCCGTCGAGGCTGGCCGGGTTTAGCACGGCCTTCATCGCGCCACAGTCGGAGTGGCCGCAGACGATGATGTGCTGCACGCCGAGCGCCAGTACGGCGTATTCGATGGCGGTGGAAACGCCACCGTTCATCTGCCCGTAGGGCGGTACCACGTTACCCACGTTGCGGGTGACGAACAGGGTGCCGGGGTCGCTCTGGGTGATCAGCTCGGGGACGATGCGCGAATCGGCGCAGGTGATGAACATCGCGCTGGGCGACTGCGCCGAGGCCAGACGCTTGAACAACGCCTGCTGCTGCGGGTAGACCTCCTGGCGGAAACGGCGAAAGCCCTGCAGCAATTGCTGCAGGGCGGCCTGGGCGTTGTCCTTGGCGACGGGGCGCAGGGTCTTGCCGGTTCGGGAAGCGGTTGAGTTCATCGTTGCATCTCCTGTGATTTTCATCGGTGACGTTCTCGACTGCCAGCCAAACGCCTGTGACCAGCTGGTCACTTTCGGAGCAACGATAAAGATTCTTACTTAATCAAAACTGAACGAGAGGCTCTAAAACGCCACTATGCGGGCACTCTCAGGAACTTGGCCTTTGGGGCCAGAGGTTCTGAGCGAGTAATAGGGGGTATGGAGGAGCAGGGCGGGGGCCACCTGCGAGGGTATAAGTGCCAAGAGGCAGCACCTGGCGGGCCACCTGCTGATGCAGGTCAGCCCGCTTGACGAGGTGTGGCCGAGCGTGTGGCTTACTGCTCGCCCTTCATCGCGCCACTGAGGCTGAACATCAGCACTAGCAGGTTGGCATCGGGTTTGGCGGCGGGCTGCACTTGCTTGCGCAAAGGTGCACTGGGGCAGGGCTCTGTAACTGTGCAGTCGTGCGCTTGCAGCACACGTGGGCCTGGCTCTTGCCAGGCTGCGGCGGCGATTGCCGTTACGCTGAGTGCGAGGCCCAAGAACAAACCTCGTGCTATTTCTAATTTCATTTTGCTAACCCCTTGAAAGCGCTGCCAAACGCTGTTCGCTAAACCTAGATCACCCATTGCCTTTTCGTCGTCTCATGCGACGAACGGTCTTAGCGCGTAGCTGGCATCAGCCAGGGGCTGTGCTGGGACACGGGCTTTGTCGGTTGGTTCAACAATGTTGCGGGTAACGGATCAACGTTACCTTGGGTGCCGGTCACGGCGCCCTGTAACAGCCGGCCCTGGCAGTTGCAGTCGCCTGCAGCTTTTCTTGCTACCCAGCGCAAAGGTGCGAGGTAGAGCCACTTCCTGGTGGGGGATGGTGCGGATGGAGCGAGGTGTTGCGGATAAAACACTGCCGACCCAGGCCGGCAGCCGGTTACTCAGGCAATAGCCGTGCCGAGGCCTTTGGCGCCATCGGCGAAGATCTGGCGGTAGCCCTGCAGCAGCTGCTGCCAGTCCGCGTCGGACCAGGGGCTATGGCGTCGTAGCTGGGGCAGGTCGTGCTGAGCGGCCTGGATGCGTGTCAGACGGCGACGGCTTTTCTCTAGATCCAGCAGGGCAACCTGCGGCGTCTCGCCGGTAACGTTAACGAAGATATGTTTTGCATACAGGCAACCGTGCTGCCAGCGGCCCAGGTGCATGCGCGCCAGCGTCGCACCAGCGAGTTGCAGCAGCTGGGTGTGTACGGCTTCACCACAGGCTTCGCGGCCGCCTTTGGCGTACCAGCTCTCGATGTCCATGAAGCCTTGGAGCTCAGCGGTTACCAGCAGGCCCCGCCAACCTTGCTGTGGGTCGTGTTCGACGCCGCAGTAGATCAGCTTGGGAACGGGCACGCCCAGTGCGTCCAGAGCCAGCAATGCACTGCGTTCGCGCAGCACGGTCGGGCGCCCTTGTGGGTGCAGCAGGCTGCGGTAGATATGGCCGATCTGTTTCTTGGCGTAGAGCACACCGGTTTCATCCAGCAGGCGTTGTACGCCACTCTGGCCGCCACGGCGAACATTGGGCTCTTCGACCCAATCACCTTGCTGTTGCCACCAGTGTTGGAATGCCTGCTGAGGGAGTTCGCTCGTGCTGCAAAGGGCCATATTCTTGTTCTTCTATTGGAGGTTGGCGCAGCGCTCGTCTCGTGAACGGGTACTACGTCGTTCAGGGTTGTAACAAAACATAAGCAAACAACGTTCCTGAGTCCACAGGAAATGTCATCGGATTTTTCGGCCTGTATCGCTTTTCATCGGGCATAAAAAAACCCCGCGACTAGCGCGGGGTTCTTTGTACTGCGTGGGGGGCTTACATCATGCCGCCCATGCCACCCATACCGCCCATGCCACCCATATCAGGCATGGCCGGAGCCTTGTCGTCAGCCGCTTCGGCAACCATGGCCTCGGTGGTGATCATCAGGCCGCCGATGGAGGCAGCAGCTTGCAGCGCCGAACGGGTGACCTTGGCCGGATCGAGAATACCCATCTCGATCATGTCGCCGTAGGTGTCGGTCGCGGCGTTGAAGCCGAAGTTGCCCGAACCCTGCTTGACCTTGTCGACCACTACGCTCGGCTCGCCGCCGGCGTTGGCAACGATCTGACGCAGCGGCGCTTCGACAGCGCGACGCAGCAGAGCGATACCGACGTTCTGGTCTTCGTTGTCACCTTTCAGCTCGTCGATTGCCAGCAGGGCGCGAACCAGGGCCACGCCACCGCCAGGTACCACGCCTTCTTCCACGGCAGCGCGGGTAGCGTGCAGGGCGTCTTCAACGCGGGCTTTCTTCTCTTTCATCTCGACTTCGGTGGCAGCGCCAACCTTGATCACGGCAACACCGCCAGCCAGTTTGGCCAGACGCTCTTGCAGCTTCTCTTTGTCGTAGTCGGAAGAGGTTTCTTCGACTTGCTTGCGGATCTGTGCAACGCGGGCTTCGATGTCGACCTGGGCACCAGCACCATCGATGATGGTGGTGTTGTCCTTGTTTAGCACGACGCGCTTGGCGTTACCCAGGTGTTCCAGAGTGGCGCTTTCCAGGGACAGGCCAACTTCTTCGGAGATCACGGTACCGCCGGTCAGGATGGCGATGTCCTGCAGCATGGCCTTGCGGCGGTCGCCGAAGCCCGGAGCCTTGACGGCAGCGACTTTGACGATGCCGCGCATGTTGTTGACGACCAGGGTAGCCAGGGCTTCGCCTTCGACGTCTTCAGCCACGATCAGCAGCGGGCGGCCAGCCTTGGCAACGGCTTCCAGCACCGGCAGCAGTTCGCGGATGTTGGAGATCTTCTTGTCGACCAGCAGCAGCAGCGGGCCTTCCAGCTCGGCAACCATGGTGTCCGGCTTGTTGATGAAGTACGGCGACAGGTAGCCGCGGTCGAACTGCATGCCTTCTACGACGGACAGTTCGTTTTCCAGGCCCGAGCCTTCTTCAACGGTGATGACGCCTTCTTTACCGACCTTTTCCATGGCTTCGGCGATGATGTCACCGATGGAGTGGTCGGAGTTGGCGGAGATGGTGCCTACCTGGGCGATGGCCTTGGTGTCGGTGCACGGCTTGGCCAGTTCTTTCAGCTGGGCAACGATGGCGATGGTGGCCTTGTCGATGCCGCGCTTCAGGTCCATCGGGTTCATGCCGGCAGCGACGGACTTCAGGCCTTCGTTGACGATGGCTTGAGCCAGAACGGTAGCGGTGGTGGTGCCGTCGCCGGCCGCGTCGTTGGCCTTGGACGCTACGTCCTTGACCAGCTGGGCGCCCATGTTTTCGAAGGCATCTTTCAGTTCGATTTCCTTGGCAACCGATACACCGTCTTTGGTGATGGTCGGGGCGCCGAAGGATTTGGCCAGAACCACGTTACGGCCTTTCGGGCCGAGGGTGGCTTTGACGGCGTCGGCCAGTACGTTGACGCCAACGAGCATTTTCTTGCGGGCGGAATCGCCAAACTTGACTTCTTTAGCAGCCATGTTGATCAGTCCTCAAATTCTTGAAGGTTAAAACGGAGATTCGTGGGAATCAGGCTTCGACGACAGCGAGGATTTCGTTCTCGCCCATTACCAGCAGGTCTTCGCCGTCGACTTTGACGGTGTTGCTGCCGGAGTAAGGGCCGAATACCACCTTGTCACCGACCTTGACGGCCAGCGGACGGACTTCGCCGTTATCCAGAACCTTACCGGTACCGACGGCAACGACTTCACCCTGGTTCGGCTTCTCGGCGGCCGAACCCGGCAGCACGATGCCGCCTGCGGTTTTGGTCTCTTCTTCGCTGCGACGGATTACGACGCGGTCATGCAGAGGACGAAGCTTCATTGTCGATCTCTCCTAACAATTGAATGGCCAACTTGCCGACTCTTGCTTGGTCGGCGGGTTTGTAAAATCCGGCGAGGCCGGGCGCGGCACGCTGGGCGCACCGCGAAAGTCGGACTGCCTCAGTGGGCAGGCACCTTGCGGTGACTGCTACATGTGGGCGGGCAAGGGCATTTCAAGGGGCGGGGGTGAAATTTTTTGCGCGTGGGAGGGGGAAATCGTGCCACTTGGTAGAGACCCGAACCGCCGACGATCAGCCTGTAGGGTGATCGCCGGCAAGCGATCGCTCGTACCGCTCAGTCGCGGCGTTCGTACTCGCCTTCAAGCACGTCCGGCCTGGTTTTTCCGGAGCGGGCCGCCATGTCGTCGAAGAAGGCGCGCTGGCGCAGGGCCTGCTCTTCGGCGCGGCGACGAATCTTGCCGACCAGCAGGCGACGAGTGAACGGAATCAGGCAGAGCACACCGAAGATGTCGCTGATGAAACCCGGCAGCAGCAGCAGACCACCACCGACGGCGATCAGCAGGCCTTCGAGCATTTCCTGCTCGGGCAACTCACCCCGCGAAAGCTTCTCGCGGGCGCGCCATGCAGTGGCGACACCTGCAACGCGCAGCAACACGCTACCGAGGATAGCGGTACCGATCACCAGCATCAGCGTGGGCAGCACGCCAATGGCGCTGCCGACCTTGATCAGCAGGGCCAGTTCGATGATCGGAAACAGCAGGAATAGAAACAGAAACGCGCGCATTTTCAGAGGGTCCTTGACGGAAGCGAGCTTCCAGTAGGAATTAAGTATGGGGTAATGGCCTGAATTCAAGCTGAAGGCGTACCACTGGTCGGCCAACTCTCGGCTCGAGCCAGCTGCACCAGCGCCTGGCGCACGGCGCCGGGATTGCTGCAGGGCGCGGGAAACGGCAGCCAGTAAAGGCTCTGGCCGATGCGCAGATGGAAGCCTTCACTGTCTACACCGGCCATCTGCGCGGGTTCGTGTTGCGGCAGGCCGGCCATTTCGACGTAATGCGCGATGGCGCTGGCGTGGTCGTCGTTCATGTGTTCGACCATGCTCGCTTCGCTGCCGTCCGTCGCGAAGGGATTGGCCAGGGCGACCTGGTCGAGCCAGTGAATCGCGCCGAAACCGCCGATGAAACGCCAGCGCACCGGCTCCAGCCGCCAGAAATCGAAATCATGCGCCCGATGGTAGTCGCGCGACTGGGGGAAAAAGCGGTAATAACGCTGTGCGGCCGCTTCGATTTCGCTTTCGTCATGCAACTGTCGTGCTTCGGCGAGCAAAGTGAGGCGGCCGACCGCCTGCACATCTTCTGCGCCACGTTCGCCGACCAATAGCGAACATTTGGCGTCCTGCCCGAGATTATGGGTGTGCTGGGCGATGCGGCTGATCAGGATCAGCGGCCGGCCCTCGGCATCCAGGCAGTAGGGCACCACCGATCCGAACGGGAAACCCGGCATGGCCTTGGAGTGGGTGCTGAGCACGCCACGGTATTCCTTGAGCAGCAATTCTCGTGCATGCTTGCCGGCTTTCACGCTCACCTTATGACTCCTCGCAAAGAATCCGTCAGAAACGGACAGACGCCCTAGCATAGCGGTTAGCGGGCATCAGCGGGGTCGGTAAATGCTGCACCTTGAGGGGATAAAGCGATGCAACTGAAAGACAAAGTCATCATCATCACTGGCGGTTGCCAGGGACTGGGCCGCGCCATGGGTGAGTACCTGGCGGCCAAGGGCGCCAAGCTGGCGCTGGTCGATCTGAACCAGGAAAAACTCGACGAGGCCGTGGCTGCCTGCAAGGCCGCCGGTGGCGACGCCCGTGCCTATCTGTGCAACGTGGCCGATGAAGAGCAGGTGACCCATATGGTCGCTCAGGTCGCCGATGACTTCGGCGCCATCAACGGCCTGGTCAACAACGCTGGCATCCTGCGCGATGGCCTGACCATCCGTGTGAAGGATGGCGAGATGACCAAGATGAGCCTGGCGCAGTGGCAGGCGGTGATCGACGTCAACCTGACCGGCGTGTTCCTTTGCACCCGTGAAGTGGCGGCGAAGATGATCGAGCTGAAGAATGAAGGCGCGATCGTCAATATCTCTTCCATCTCCCGTGCCGGCAACATGGGCCAGGCCAACTACTCCGCGGCCAAGGCCGGCGTGGCTGCCGATACCGTGGTCTGGGCCAAGGAACTGGCGCGCTACGGCATTCGCGTGGCGGGCGTTGCGCCGGGCTTCATCGAAACCGAGATGACCGGCAGCATGAAGCCGGAAGCCCTGGAGAAAATGACCTCGGGCATTCCGCTCAAGCGCATGGGCAAGCCGGCCGAGATCGCGCATTCGGTGGCCTACATTCTGGAAAACGACTACTACACCGGCCGTATTCTGGAGCTGGACGGCGGTCTGCGTCTGTAATCCGCCGCGCCGGAACGAAAAACGCCCCGACTGGTTCGGGGCGTTTTCGTTTCTGGCTGCTGGTGCGCACGGCGCACCCTACGGGCTGGCGTCCTGCTTAATGCGTGCGGCTTGCTCTGTAGGGTGCGCCGTGCGCACCGCAGCTTTCAATGCGTACGAGCGACTGCGAAACGGCTCAGCTCAATCAACGCATCGCGATATTCACCAGCCGGCAGCACTTCCAGGCAGGCAATGGCGCGTTCGGCGTAATCGCGGGCGAGTTGCGCGGTGTAATCCAGGGCGCCGGCGGCATCCACGGCGGCGCGGATGCTTTCCAGGTCTTCGATGCCACCTTTCTGAATCGCACGGCGTACCAGGGCGGCCTGTTCCTCGGTGCCTTCACGCATGGTGTAGATCAGCGGCAGGGTCGGCTTGCCCTCGGCGAGATCATCGCCGACGTTCTTGCCCAGCTCGGCCGCGTCGCCCTTGTAGTCGAGCAGGTCGTCGACCAGCTGAAAGGCGATCCCCAGGTGGTCGCCGAAGGTGCGCAGGGCTTCGCGCTGCGCCTCGTTGGCGCCGGCCAGCGCGGCGGCGCTGTGGGTCGAGGCCTCGAACAGCATCGCGGTCTTGCCACGGATGACTTCCATGTAGGTCTCTTCCGTGGTGCTGGCGTCACGCACCTTGGACAGTTGCAGCACTTCGCCTTCGGCGATCACGCGGGTGGCGTGGGAGAGAATCTTCATTACCGGCATGGAGCCGAGCTCGACCATCATTTCGAACGAGCGTGAATAAAGGAAGTCGCCCACCAGCACGCTCGGCGCGTTGCCCCACTGGGCGTTGGCGGTGCTACGCCCGCGGCGCATGTCGGACATGTCGACCACGTCGTCATGCAGCAGGGTGGCGGTATGCAGGAATTCGATGGTGGCGGCCAGCAGGCGCAGGTCGTCGGCCTGATAGCCCAGTGCCCGGCCGCTGAGCAGTACCAGCAGTGGACGCAGGCGCTTGCCGCCAGCGGAGATGATATAGTCGCCGATCTTTTCCACCAGCGGCACGCGGGAAACCACCTGTTGGCGAATGATGCCATCGACGGCGGTGAAATCGTCCGCTACCACGCGGTAGAAAGCCTGGGGTTGCATCGGCGACTAGTGCTCCTTTGAGGTTGCGCGGCATGCTAGGTGGCAGGGTAGGGGCTGTCAAGGCAAGCACTGGCGCCCCTTGCGAAGCGTTCGGCGCTTGCGTACAATCGCGCACCCTGAACTTCCCCCTGGGCATTTCCCTGCCTTACGCAATTGCAAGGGTGTCACTTCCGGCCCCAAGCAGCCATGCCAGCCAATAACGACTTTTCTAAAGCGCTGGGTGAGCAGGATCAACGGAGATTTACCATGTACGCAGTAATTGTTACTGGTGGCAAGCAATACAAAGTCACCGAAGGCGAATTCCTCAAGATCGAGAAGCTCGAAGTCGCCACCGGCGAAGCCGTGACTTTCGATCGCGTTCTGCTGATCGGCAATGGCGACGACGTTCAGATCGGCGCTCCGGTCGTAGACGGCGCTAAAGTGGTTGCCGAAGTCGTGTCGCAAGGTCGTCACGACAAAGTGCGCATCATCAAGTTCCGCCGTCGTAAGCACCACATGAAGCGTCAGGGCCACCGTCAGTGGTTCACTGAGATCAAAATCACCGGTATCCAGGCCTGATTCGTCGGCCCCGATCCCTTTATAGGAGTATTGACTCATGGCACACAAAAAAGCTGGCGGTTCTACCCGTAACGGCCGCGATTCCGAAAGTAAACGCCTTGGCGTGAAGATGTATGGTGGTCAGGTCATCAAGGCCGGCAACATCATCGTTCGTCAGCGCGGCACCGAGTTCCATGCCGGTTTCGGCGTGGGCATGGGCAAAGACCACACCCTCTTCGCTAAAGTCGAAGGCGTGGTCAAGTTCGAAGTGAAGGGCGCTTTCGGCCGTCGCTACGTGAGCGTCGTTCAGGCCTAATCGCCTACGCGCTGGAAAAGCCCTGTCCGTAGGACGGGGCTTTTTTGTTTCTGTATCCTTGGGTTCTTGCCCGATCACCCGTAACGCCACGCTGTTTGCGTGGGGTCATCCGGCAAGGGCCTTTACGTTGTTCTGTTGACCCGCAGCGCTTGCGGGAGGCGTATCCATGAAATTTGTCGACGAAGTTTCGATTTTTGTAAAAGCCGGTGACGGCGGTAACGGCATGATGGCCTTCCGTCGCGAGAAATTCATCGAGAAGGGTGGCCCCAACGGCGGCGACGGTGGCGACGGTGGCTCGGTATTCCTCGAGGCCACCGCCAACCTCAATACCCTGATCGATTACCGCTACACGCGTAAATTCAACGCGCAGAATGGCGAGAAGGGCGGCAGCACCGACTGCACCGGCGCCAAGGGCGAAGACCTGATTCTGCCGGTGCCGATTGGCACCACGGTGATCGACGTGGCGACTCAGGAAGTGATTGGCGACCTGGTCAAGGCCGGTCAGCGCCTGATGGTCGCCCAGGGCGGCTGGCACGGGCTGGGCAACACCCGCTTCAAGTCCAGTACCAACCGTGCGCCACGGCAGACCACGCCGGGCAAGCCGGGCGAGTCGCGCGATCTCAAACTCGAGCTGAAAGTGCTGGCCGACGTCGGTCTGCTCGGCCTGCCCAATGCCGGCAAGAGCACCTTCATCCGCGCCGTTTCCGCGGCCAAGCCGAAAGTCGCCGATTACCCCTTCACTACCCTGGTACCGAACCTGGGTGTGGTCAGCGTCGACCGCTTCAAGAGTTTCGTCGTCGCCGACATTCCAGGGCTGATCGAAGGCGCGTCCGATGGTGCCGGTCTGGGCATTCGCTTCCTCAAGCACCTGGCGCGTACCCGCCTGCTGCTGCACCTGGTGGACATGGCGCCGCTGGACGAGAGCGATCCGGCCGAGGCTGCGCAGGTGATCATCGACGAGCTGGGCCGTTTCAGTCCGGCGCTGGCCGAGCGCGATCGCTGGTTGGTGCTGAACAAGATGGACCAGGTGCCCGAGGACGAGCGCGAGGCGCGCAAGGCCGATATCGTTGCCCGTCTGAACTGGCAGGGCCCGGTTTATGTGGTCTCGGCCATCAGCCGCGACGGCACCGAGCGCATCAGCCGCGACATCATGCATTACCTGGAAGTCCGTGCCGAACGCATCGCCGAGGACCCGGTATTCGCCGAGGAGCTGGCCGAGCTGGATCAACGTATCGAAGACGAGGCGCGTGCCCGTCTGCAGGCGCTGGATGATCAGCGTGCGTTGCGTAAATCCGGTGTGCGCAGCGTCGACGATATCGACGAGGACGATGACTTCCTCGACGAAGAAGACGACGATGGCCCGGAAATCATTTACGTCCGGGATTAAGCAAATTTCCAACGCCGCTTAATTGCGGCGTTTTTGTAGGTGGGGTGGGCCCCATCATTTTCTGGCTAAGGTTGGAAGATCATGCGTGACAAGGTGACCGGCGCGCGGCGCTGGGTGGTGAAGATCGGCAGTGCGCTGCTGACCGCCGACGGACGTGGCCTGGATCGTGCGGCCATGGCTGTATGGGTCAAACAGATGGTCGCGCTGCGTGAGCAGGGCGTGGAGCTGGTGCTGGTGTCTTCCGGCGCGGTGGCGGCCGGGATGAGCCGCCTGGGCTGGACCAGCCGACCCAGCGCGATGCATGAGCTGCAGGCCGCTGCCGCCATTGGCCAGATGGCCCTGGTGCAGGCCTGGGAGTCGAGCTTCGCCGAGCACAGTCGCCGTACCGCACAGGTGCTGCTGACGCACGACGATCTCTCCGACCGCAAGCGCTACCTCAATGCGCGCAGCACCCTGCGCACGCTGGTGAATCTCGACGTGATCCCGGTGATCAACGAGAACGACACCGTGGTTACCGATGAAATCCGCTTCGGCGACAACGACACCCTGGCGGCGCTGGTGGCCAACCTGGTGGAAGCCGATCTGCTGGTGATCCTTACCGACCGCGACGGCATGTACAACGCCGACCCGCGCCACAACCCCGATGCCGAGCTGATCTTCGAGGCCCGCGCCGATGACCCGGCACTGGATGCAGTGGCCGGTGGCGTCGGCGGTGCACTGGGTCGCGGCGGCATGCAGACCAAGCTGCGTGCTTCGCGTCTGGCTGCGCGCTCCGGCGCGCACACGGTCATCGTCGGCGGGGCCATCGAGCAGGTGCTGGCGCGGCTCAAGGCGGGCGAGCGTCTGGGCACCTTGCTGGCGCCCGAGCGCGGCCTGCTGGCGGCGCGCAAGCAGTGGCTGGCCGGCCACCTGCAGACCCGTGGCACGCTGGTGCTGGACGCCGGTGCGGTGAAGGCGCTGAGCCAGGATCGCAAGAGCCTGCTACCGGTCGGTGTGAAGGCCGTGCAGGGCAGCTTCCGCCGTGGCGAGATGGTGGTCTGCGTATCGCCTGACGGTCGTGAGATTGCCCGCGGCCTGGTCAACTACAGTGCGCTGGAAGCACAGAAGATCATCGGCCAGCCGTCGGATGCCATCGAGAAGCTGTTGGGCTATGTCGATGAGCCGGAGCTGGTGCATCGGGATAACCTGATCCTGGTTTGAACGCGAAAGGAGAGTGCGGTGAATCTGTTCAAGGGATATGTGCTGGGCCTGCTGGTGCTGCCCGGACTGGCGCTGGCCGAAACCATTGGTGAGGTTTCGACGGTGTTCAAATGGGTTGGGCCGAACGACAAGATCGTCGTCGAGGCTTTCGATGACCCCAAGGTGGACGGTGTGACCTGCTACCTGTCGCGCGCCAAGACCGGTGGCGTGAAAGGTGGCCTGGGCCTGGCCGAGGATCGTGCCGAAGCCTCCATCGCCTGCCGCCAGGTCGGTCCCATTGTATTCAAGGGCAAGCTCAAGGATGGCGAGGAGGTGTTCAAGGAGCGCACTTCGCTGGTATTCAAGACCATGCAGGTGGTGCGTTTCTTCGACGCCAAGCGCAATACCCTGGTGTATCTGGTCTATAGCGATCGGGTGATCGAGGGCAGTCCGCAGAATGCGGTGACGGCCATTCCGATCCTGCCTTGGGGTCAGCAGTAGCCTGATCAGCGCCCATAAAAAAACCGCCCCGAAGGGCGGTTTTTTGTGCGTGACGATCAGGCGCTGGGGATGTCGAGCTGCAGGCGCTGATTCGATTGCGTCTGCACTTCGTGGTAGCGTGCGGCGTCGTTGGACAGAACATCGGCCATGGCCGGGAAGATCTCGTCCAGCTTGCTGCGCCAGTCGTCGCTCTTGGCCTGCTCGGGGAAGCAGCGATGGATCAGGTCGAGCATGATCGACACGGTGACCGACGCACCCGGCGAGGCGCCGAGCAATGCGGCGATGGTGCCGTCCGCAGCCGCCACCAGTTCGGTGCCGAACTGCAGCACGCCGCCGTTCTTGCTGTCCTTCTTGATGATCTGCACACGCTGGCCAGCGACTTCCAAGCGCCAGTCCTCTGCCTTGGCTTCGGGGTAGAAGCCGCGCAGGGTGTTCAGGCGCTGCTCCTCGGACTGCATCACTTCCTTGATCAGGTAGCGGGTCAGGTCCAGGTTGTCGCGTGCCACCGCCAGCATCGGGCCGAGGTTGTTGGGGCGTACCGACAGCGGCAGGTCGAGGAACGAGCCGTGCTTGAGGAACTTGGTGGTGAAGCCGGCGTAGGGGCCGAACAGCAGGGATTTCTTGCCATCGACCACGCGGGTATCGAGGTGCGGCACCGACATCGGTGGCGAGCCCACGGCCGCCTGGCTGTAGACCTTGGCCTGGTGCTGCTTGACGATCTCCGGGTTGTCGCAACGCAGCCACTGACCACTCACCGGGAAGCCGCCAAAGCCTTTGCCTTCGGGGATGCCGGACAGTTGCAGCAGCGGCAGCGCGCCGCCGCCAGCGCCGAGGAAGACGAACTTGCTCCTGAGCTTGCGCGTGGCGCCGGAGCGGGTGTCCTTGATGTCCACCAGCCAGCCTTCACCGTCGCGCTTGAGGTCGGTGACCTTCTGGTTGCAGGTGACCTTGGCGTTGGGCTGGGTGGTCAGGTAGGCGAGCATCTGCTCGGTGACCGCGCCGAAGTTGACGTCGGTACCCGCCTGTACGCGGGTCATCGCCAGCGGCTCGTTGGTGTCACGGCCCGGGATCAGCAGCGGCGCCCATTCGGCAATGGTGGCACGATCCTCGGTGTACTCCATCTCGGTGAAGGCGTGATGCTGACGCAGGGCCTCGAAACGCTTCTTGAGGAAGGCGATGCCGCTTTCACCGCGCACGAAGCTCATGTGCGGGACCGGGTTGATGAAAGTCTTCGGCGAGTTGATCGCGCCTTTTTCGATCAGGTAGGCCCAGAACTGCTTGGACTCCTCGAACTGGGCGTTGATGTTCACCGACTTCTTGATGTCGATGCTGCCGTCTGCGCCTTCCGGGGTGTAGTTCAGCTCGCACAGCGCGGCGTGACCGGTGCCGGCGTTGTTCCAGGGGTTGGAGCTTTCCACTGCGCCGGACTCGCGCAGCTCTACCACTTCCAGCGTGATGCCGGGGTTGAGTTCCTTGAGCAGCACGCCCAGGGTCGCGCTCATGATGCCGGCGCCAACCAGCACCACATCTACGCTTTGGTAATCGTTATGCGCCATTAACCTCTCTCCAAGAAAAACTGCACCAGATGGACGGCCGTTCGGCCTTTCAGGGCGATACCGGCAGACTCAGGCGTGATGCCCTGTCGTTGGGCGGGGAGGGTCAAGGCTGGGATTTGCGGACGCAAAACTGTTCATTTGTTCGCCACACTCTTGTGAAGTTGTAAAAACCGTTTTTTCACGCTCTTTTGGAGCGGTGAACCTCAAAAGCTCGACTGCCTCGGCGCGCTTTTGCCCGTGCAAAACATGCAATGCATGGCTGCTATCGGCTCTGCATATGGGCTAAAAGCGGCTGGCCAGACTTGGCAGCGCGAAGTGGGCGACTCTCTGGGGCGGGGCGATGACGTTGCATCGGCGAGGTCGTGCGGCCCGATCAGGAGACGTCCTTATAATCGGGGCGCGATTATAACGGTGAATGAGGGGAAATTGATCGCCCCTGCGTGACTTTTATTCTTCCGCCGGTCAGGCCGCCAACGGGCGAGCGGCTGGTGCGTGTGTGACGACCGGGGTGAGCCGGGCACTGGCGGGCAAGGGGGAGCCCAACCAGGAGATGCTCGGCTCGCGAACTTCCACCCAGCCAGGTTGGCTCGGGTGTTCCTGCATCTGCCGCAGGGCGCGGCAAATCCCTTGACCATCGATCAGGGCGAAATGGCGCATCGGGCGAGAGCGGCTCAACAGGCGGCGCAAAAGCATGGCGAAGGCTCCAGCGTGGTAACAGGTGCCTTTATGCCAGGGCGCGGTGACAGGCTGATGACAGGAACCGCAATGTCGTGCTGACGGTCCGATGCAGCACCACTGTCGGCCTCAGGCCACGCTGGGTATACTGCCGGCCACTTTTACCTCACTCGGAGAGATGAGCATGCTGCACCGTGCGTTGATCGCCTTGCTTGCTGCCGCCAGCCTGACTCTGGCCGGTTGCGCCCTCAGCCCTCAGCAACTCACCCCGCAACCCAAACTCACCAGCTCGCTGACCGCCGTGGGTCAGGGGCAGCCGGTGGTGGTGCGCGTGGTCGATGGCCGTCCTTCGCCGGTGCTTGGCACCCGCGGCGGCCTGTATCCGGAAACCAGCTCCATCAGCGTCAGTGGCGATTACGTGCTGCCCAAGCTGCAGGCTGAGGCCGAGGCTGCTGTGCGTCTGCTCGGCTTCACCCCGTCGGCCAACGCCTACAACGCGCCGCAGCTGACCATCACTCTGGCGGAGCTGAAGTATCAGTCGCCCAAAGAGGGTATGTACGTCACCGAGGCGGATATCTCGGCCTCCATTCGTGCCGACGTGCAAGGTGGCAGCCGTCGCTATACCGGCCGTTACGGCGCCTCGCTGAACCAGCGCTTCGGCACCGCACCGAACCAGCAGACCAACACCAAGCTGGTCGGTGACGTGCTCAGTGACGCGCTGACCCGCGCGTTCAAGGACCCGACCATAGGCCAGGTTCTGCTTCAGTAACTCTTGACGCCGCTACGAAAAACGCCCCGCATTGCGGGGCGTTTTCATTTGTCCTGGGTCTTCAGGCCGCTTCGGCGTAGAACTCCGGCAGGCTCATACCAGTGCGGTTGTCGATATCCGGCAGGTCGTAATGCTCATGGCCGCCGAGGGCGCAGTACACCAGCCAGTGCTGGTCCTGCACGTTGAAGGAGAGTTCGTCGACCACGGCGTCCACTTCATCCAGCGAGTCGATCAGGTAATCGCGATCCAGCGGTTGTGAATTAAGCATGGCAGGTCCTCCAGGGACGTTGAGGTTTGGCTCCAGCAACAGTCGTGACTGTTTGGTCACTATTGGAGATACAAACCCTAGGCCAGGCATATGACAGTTTTCAGACGATTTCGGGATAGCGGGCTGCGTTCGTCGGAAACGAACCTTATAAAAGCGGTATTTCAGTACACTGCGCGACGATTTTAGCGGGCTGAAACGTACGGTTATTCAGCCGAGATCCCCATTCTGGTGCGGTGGCGGGGTTGCTGCACCATTCTGTTCTTGAGGTGTTGCATGTCGCTGCAGATGTTGTGGTCGCTGTTCCTCGCCCATCCGGCCGGGGCGGTGAATTCGCTGGCATTGTTCTTCGCTTTGGCGGGTGCCTGGCTGTGTCTGATGACTCGCGTGCGTGAGCAGCGCGGTATGGCGCGAGTGCTGGCTCAGGGCGAGCTGGATGAAGCCGAGGTTCTGGACGAGCGTACTCTGCGTATCAATCGCTTCTTCTATCGCTTCGGCTCGACCTGCCTGGGGGCAGCCCTGCTGCTGTCCTGGTTCAGCACACGGCTTTGACGCTTGAGCGATAAACGAAAACGGCGGCCCAAGGGCTGCCGTTTTCGTTCCTGCCCGTAGACCTTACAGAGGCAGGCCGGCCTTGATCCGATACTGGTTTCGCACCGGGTTGGCGTACTGCAGGATCAGGAACGGCTTTTCTTCGGCGCTGCAGGCGGCCAGGCGCTTTTGCCATTCGGCCTCAGCCTTGGTCAGCTCCGCGGCGGGGAACAGTTCGCTTGCCGCCGGCACGTTGAGCTCGGCCTCGCGGCCATCCCACATGGCGTAGGCCAGGTAGTGCACGGGGAACAGGCGATACTGGCCGAGAATGTGACGATCCATCTCCTGGGCAAGCTGCTTGGTGTCCTCCAGGCCGGCGACAGGCGGACTGAAGTGCAGGTGCACGCGCCCCTTGTAGCCGGTGATGCCCAGGGCGATGCTGGCGTCGTCTTCGCCCGGCGCCTTGTTATAGCTGCCCGTGGCGGCGCGCACGCACAGCTCGCGGGCCTTGGCCAGGTCGCAGGGATCGTACTCGTAGCTGATCGATACCGGGATCAGGTTCAACGAGTCGATGACGCCTGCGAACGGCTCGTCCTTGCGGCTCATGTGAAACATCTTGAGGATGGCCGAGTCGGTACGGTCGTCACCGTCCTTGGCGCGGCCCTCGGCCTGAGCGATCCAGATCGATTCGCCATCTTCGCGAATCGAGTGGTTGATGTAGGCCGAAAGCAGTTGATAGGCCGCCAGCTTCTCGCGTCGACCGCTGATCGAGCGGTGCACGATGAAGCTCTTGTTCAGGCGCATCAGGTCGCTGACGAAGGGGCGCTGCAGCAGGTTGTCGCCGATGGCGATACGCGGCGTCTGCAGGCCAGCATGGTAGACGGCGTAGTTGACGAAGGCCGGGTCCATGACGATGTCGCGGTGGTTGGCCAGGTACAGGTAGGGCTTGCCGGGTTGCAGGTGTTCCAGGCCGGAGTAGCTGATACCGTCGCTGGCGTGCTCGATGGTGCGATCGATGTAGGGCTCGATCTTCTCCTGCAGGCCGGCGACCGAGTCGATGCTGGCGAATTCGCTGCGCAGCCGCGCGGCAATCAGCGGCTTGAGCAGCCAGCCCAGTGGTCCGGCCAGGCGCGGGAAGCGAAAACGGGTGAGGGTGCCGAGAAACGCCGGGTCGGCGAGCAGGCGCGCCAGTACGGGGCGCACTTCTGCATCGGCATAGGGTCGGATGGCATCGAATGCGCCCATCATGCTCTCTTGTTCTAGAACGGCTAAGGTTGAAAGGGTGTCTGCTTAAACAGGGTGAGCAGTAGACCGGCGATTATACCGCCAAGTCACAAGGAGGCCGCGATGCTGGAAAGCCAGTTGTATTATTGCCCCTATTGCGGCGAGCCGGCCGAGGCGCTGCTGGATCTGTCGGGCGGGGATCAGTCCTACATCGAAGACTGTCCGGTGTGCTGCCGGCCGATTCAGTTCGAGCTGCGTACGGACGGCACCGAGTGGGAGTTGGACGTTCGCGGGGAGAACGACTGATGCAACGAATCTACGAGCCGGAAAACCTGCTGGAAGGGCAGATGCTGGTGGACATGCTGGCCAGTGAGGGCGTCGAGGCGCACCTGCTCGGTCAGCATCTGGTCGGGGCGGTGGGGGAGTTGCCGGCATGCGGCCTGCTCGGTTTGGTCGTCGCTGATGACTACGCCGAGCGGGCGCGTACGCTGATCGCTGAGTACAATGCGGCGCAACCTGTGCCTGGCGATGAGCCAGAGTCCTTTCAGGGCGTGTTGCTCTGTTGACGCGCCCCCTGCCTGTCGAGTCGTTTCATGTGTGGACGTTATGCCCTGTTCCGCTGGTCGCCCGCCTTTGCGGCGTTGCCCGGCTTTCCCGCTGACCAGAAGCCGCACTGGAACCTGGCGCCCAACGGCCAGGTGCTGATGCTGCACGCCGGCGAGAGTGGGCCGCGAGCGGCTGCGGCGCGCTGGGGGCTGACGCCGGCCTGGCTCAAGGATCTGTCCAAGACGCCGGCTCATGCGCGCGCCGAAACCCTGGCCCAGCAGCCGATGTTCCGTGAGTCTTTCCGCCAGCGCCGCGCGCTGCTGCCGGCCAACGGCTTCTATGAGTGGCGCGGTGCTACGCGCAAGCGGCCTTACTGGATTACCAACGGTGACCCGCTGATGTATTTCGCGGCGTTGTGGGAGGTATATCCGGTTGGCGGGCATGAATACCTGAGCGTGGCGCTGATCACCCAGGAAGCCGCCACGCTGAGGCGGCCGCTGATTCTCGGTGAGCATGAACAGGCGTTGTGGTTGAGCAATGACACGCCGCCCGAACAGCTGACAGCGCTGTTGGCCAAGCCGCAGGTTGCGCTGCGTGAACGCGCGCTGGCAACACTGGTCAATGATCCACAGCTGGATGCACCGGAGTGCCTGACCCCCGCTTGAGGCCCGCGCAGGGTGTCGCGGGGGCGCCCAGGTTGTGCGCACCGCGATTGGCCTAGAACCGGTGCGCGTCGCGCACTCTACCTCTCCTCGGTGAAAACCCCTTACACCTTGAACTGGTTGATCAGCCTGCGCTGCTGTTCGGCCAGTTTGGTCAGTTGGGCGCTGGCCTGACTGGCTTCGTCGGCGCCGCCGGCCACCTCGTTGGCGACCTGGCCGATGTTGGTGACGTTGCGGTTGATATCCTCGGCCACGGCGCTCTGCTCCTCGGCTGCGCTGGCGATCTGCGTGTTCATGTCGTTGATTACCGACACCGCCTGGGTGATGGACTGCAGCGATTGAGCGGCCTGGTTGGCGTGCTCCACGCTGTCGTCGGTCTTGCTCTGGCTCTGCTCCATCACCTTGACCACTTCGCGGGTGCCCTGCTGCAACTGCTGGATCATGTTCTGGATTTCTTCGGTGGCCTGCTGGGTCTTCTGCGCCAGGTTGCGCACCTCATCGGCGACCACGGCGAAGCCTCGGCCCTGCTCACCGGCACGGGCAGCCTCGATAGCGGCATTGAGCGCCAGCAGGTTGGTCTGCTCGGCAATACCGCGAATGGCGACGAGGATGGCGTTGATGTTCTCGCTGTCCTTGGCCAGGTTCTGCACCACGCCCACGGCGCGGCCGATCTCGCTGGCCAGGGCGGCGATGGCAGTGGAGGTTTCCTGCACCACCTGCTTGCCCTGATTGGCTGCACGGTCGGCGTGGTTGGCCGCCTCGGCAGCATGAGTGGCGTTGCGCGCGACGTCCTGCGCGGTGGCAGTCATCTCGTGTACCGCAGTGGCCACCAGTTCGATCTCGGCCAGCTGCTTCTGTACCCCCTGGTTGGTGCGGATGGCGATGTCGGCCGTGTGCTCGGAGGAGTCGCTGACTTGCTGCACCGAGGTCACCACGGAGGCGATCATCGTCTGCAGTTTGGCCAGGAAGGCATTGAAGCCTTGAGCGATCTGCCCCAGCTCGTCTGTGCGGTCGACGTGCAGGCGTACAGTCAGGTCGCCGTCGCCCTTGGCAATGTCGTCGAGCATGCCGACCATCTGCCGCAGTGGGCGGGCGATGCCGTAGCCGACGAACCAGATCACCAGCAGACCCAGGCCTGCGATCAGCAGGCCGACCAGCGTCATGCCCAGGGTGTCGCCGTCGCGTTGCGCTGCCAGGTCAGCCTGTAGTTGGCGCAGGTCAGCCATCACGGTGTCCAGCGGCAGTACCAGCATCAGCACCCAGCGAGCGTCGGTCTGGCCGATGGTGAAGCTGAGAAACAGCTCGATGTGGCTGTCGGCGGGATCGTCCTCGATATGCACGTCGTACTTCGGCAGGCCTGGCTGCAGACTGCTCAGGTTGGCCAGTTCGTTGGCGTCGAGCAGCTCGGTGGCCGGCTCGCCGAGCTTTTCCGGGGCCTGGGTCGAGGCGACGATACGACCATTGCTGGCGATCAGGGCGATCTCGCCGGCGCCGCCATAGAGCTGGGCGTCGGCCTTGACCAACAGCTCCTGAATGAAGTTGACCGCCAGGTCGGCGCCGGCGATACCGCGAAACTCACCGTTGACCAGAATTGGCGAGGTGAAGGAGGCGAGCATGGTCATCTTGCCGCCGACATCGTAGGGGGCGGGGTCGATCACGCAGGGGCGTTTGCGTTCTTTGGGGCACAGGTAGTATTCGCCTGCGCGCACGCCGGTCGGCAGCAGCTCCTCGCTCTCGGTCGAGCCGATGGCATCGACACCGAGGCTGCCATCGGCGTTGCGGTACCACCAGGTCAGGAAGCGGCCGGTGCCGTCGTAGCCATTTTCTGTGCTGCCGGCGTAGATATCGTCGCTGGCATCGAAGGCGTTCGGCTCCCAGCCCAGGTAGCTGCCGAGCAACTTGGGATTCTGTGCCGTGGTTTCATGCACCAGGTTGGCCAGTTCTTCGCGGCTGATACTGAGCAGTGGGTTGCCGTTGCCATCTGTCATGCCGAGCATGGCATTGACGCGTGCCAGGTCGGCGGTGATCTGCAGGGGCGCTTCCAGTTCACGCTGAATTTCGCTGACCTGCGCATGCGCCAGTGAGGAAAGGCGCTGTTCGATGATCTGTTCGAGCAGAACCTGGGTGCGTTGCTGCACTAGGTTCTGGGTTCGGTCGCTGGCGAACAGGGCATAGAGCACCAGTGCCACGACCACTGCCAGCACACTGGCTCCAGCGAGGAATGCGACGGAAAACTGGATCGACTTGAACTTCATGGTAGCTCCCGAGCGCAGTGTGGCCTGTTACGAACTATCGGCCGTGACAGGGCAAAACCTTAATGGATTGGTGCGAAGCATCTGGCTGCTGTTGCATTTAGCAAAGATGGCGCGCGGCTATCGCGCAAGTAACGCGGTTGCTCGTGCCACGGGGGCGGCCTAGCATAGGGCGTCCGATTCAAGGAGAAGGCTCGATGAGCAAGGTTCTATATCTGGGTGGCCTGGCGACGGCCGTGCTGCTGGCAGGCTGCCAGGCAGTCAATACCACCAGCGGTGGTGCGGTTGGTGTTGAGCGCAAGCAGTACATGTTCAGCATGCTGTCAGCCGACGAAGTCAACCGGATGTACGCGCAGTCCTATCAGCAGACGCTGAGCGAAGCATCAAGCAAGGGCGTGCTGGACAAGACCAGCAACAACGCCAAACGCCTGCAGACCGTCGCCGCTCGTCTGATTCCGCAGGCACCGCGTTTTCGCCCGGATGCCGCCAACTGGCAGTGGGAAGTCAATCTGATCAAGAGCCCCGAGCTCAACGCCAACTGCGGTCCAGGCGGCAAGATCATCTTCTACAGCGGCATCATCGAGAAACTGAAACTGACCGATGACGAGATCGCGGCGATCATGGGCCACGAGATGGCGCATGCTCTGCGCGAGCACAGTCGTGAAGCGATGTCCAAGGCCTACGGAATTCAGGTGGCCAAACAGGGCGCCAGTGCCCTGCTCGGATTGGGCGAGAGCGGGATGGCCATGGCGGATACGGTGGTGCAGTACAGCCTGACATTGCCCAACAGTCGCAGCAACGAGAACGAGGCCGACCTGATTGGCCTGGAGTTGGCCGCCCGCGCGGGTTACAACCCGAATGCGGCCATCAGCCTGTGGCAGAAGATGGAGGCCGCCGGTGGTGGTGCACCGCCCGAGTTCATGAGCACCCACCCGTCGTCCAGCAGCCGTATCGCTTCGCTGCAGGCAGCGATCCCCAAGGTGATGCCGCTGTACGAGCAGGCCAAGGCCGGGCGTTAATTTCGGGCCAGGAAACGGCGCGGCGTGATGGTTCACGGCGCGCCGTTTGCGTTTCAGGGCAGGGCGGTTTCGGCAAGTGGACGGGTTTGCAGGCCCAGCTGAGCGCGGAAGCTTTCCATGTCGAACATGGTGCAGATTTCCTGGATTTCGTTGCCCGGGGTGAGCGTCCAGAACGCCATGGCCGAGATGCTCAGCACCTTGTCGCTAGGCGGGTAGCCCAGCGCGGGTTTCTGGATGGTGCCGATCAGCGTGCTCCAGGTCACCACCTTGTAGCCCTCGGCGATGCACTCCTCGACCACCACTTGCAGGTCCGGCATGGCGCTGCGGATGTCTTGCACCATCTGGGTAAAACCGGCGCTGTCGAGCGGCCGACCAATGAACGAACTCTTATAGAGAAAGTCACGGCTGTGCAGTTGCTCGGCCAGCGCCAGGCGGCCCTTGTTCCAGACCAGATCGATGTGCTGGCACACCACCTTCTTGCGATCATCCAATGACATGCAGCCCTCCCGACTACCGGCCTGAACCCTGTGACGTGGCACGCACTTTAGCAGCAGGCAGGAGGGGGCTGGGATTGGCCGAGATGCCGGTCTGTTGACGTCAGTGGTTCGTCATATCAGGCCGCTCAGCTTCAGCGCCTGGTAGCCGGCATAGATTGCCAGCGCGGCGAAGGCGCAGGCGGCCAGGCGTCGGATCAGGGTCAGCGGCAGGCGTTCGGCTGCGAAATTGCCCGCCAGTACCACCGGTACGTTAGCGATCAACATGCCCAGTGTGGTGCCGACCACCACCAGAATGAAGTGCGGGTACTGCGCGGCCAGCATCACGGTTGCGACCTGGGTCTTGTCGCCCATCTCGGCGAGGAAGAAGGCGATCAGGGTGGTGAGGAAGGGACCGTATTTCTTCAGGCCGGATTCCTCGTCGTCGTCGAGCTTGTCCGGCACCAGGGTCCAGGCCGCTACGGCGACGAAACTGGCGGCGAGAATCCAGCTGAGCGTGGCAGGGGAGAAGAAACCGGCGACCCAGTTACCGACGGCGCCTGCGGCGAAATGGTTGGCCAGGGTGGCGACGACTATGCCCCAGATGATTGGCCAGGGCTTGCGAAAACGGGCGGCCAGCAGCAGGGCGAGCAACTGGGTCTTGTCGCCGATTTCGGCCAGGGCAACGATCAGGGTGGGGACGAACAGCGATTCCAGCATCAGGTTTCCTACAGGGGGCGGGTCGACACGGCTTATGACACGAACGACCTTCCCGCCCCGGGTTAGGTTGTGCGTGTCATAGGTCTTGTCAAACTGCAGGCCTCTCTGTGAAGGCCTTGGGTCGTATACGCCATGCTCTGCGGAGCAAGTGTGTTGACGTATACCGGGCGAGCAGGGCGCTCGCGGGAGACTACTCCCCTAGGACGGGCGCAATTGTGCCCAAGCGCTGCGTTGGGGGCAACCCCAATTCAGCGTCGTGCACTATAGATGCGGAAGCCATCGGCGTCTGCCAGGGTGCGGCAGGGGCCGAGATGACGCTCGATCAGTGGCGGGTATTTGAGGAAACTGTTGGCCACCAGGCGCAGCTCGCCCCCTTTGAGCAAGTGGCGTGCCGCCTGACTCAGCAGGTTCTCGCTGGCCTGGTAGTCGGTGTGCACACCTTGGTGGAACGGCGGGTTGCTGACGATGGCGCTGAGCCCCTCTGGCGCCGATTCGATTCCGGTGCCGGCGATCAGGTTGGCTGACAGGCCGTTACGTGCCAGGGTCAGCCGGCTGCTTTCCAGGGCGAAGGCGTCGACATCCAGCAGGCTCAGCTCGTTGTCTGGGTAACGTCTTTTGAGTGCGGCGCCGAGTACGCCGGCGCCGCAACCGAAGTCCAGCAGGTGCCCGCTGGGCAGGTCATCCAGATGCTCCAGCAGCAACGCGCTGCCGCGATCCAGGCGGCCATGGGCGAATACGCCGGGCAGGGTAACGATCTCCAGTGCCCCGTCGGCCAGCTGCAATGGGTAGCTCTGTGCCAGGGCGTGCAGGTCGGGTACGGGCGGCGCCTGTTCCACCTCGACGCACCAGAGTTGGCAATGTCGCGCGCTGTCGAGCTTGCGCGGTTTGCCATAAGCAGCCAGCTGTTTCGCCGCACGCTCGATACCGCCACGTTTTTCACCGACCAGGTACAGCGGTTTGCCTGCAAGGCGCGAGGCCAGTGCTTGCAGCAGGTAGTCAGTCAGCTCGCGTGACTTGGGCAGGAACAGCACGGCGGCGCGGTAGTCGCCTTCCGGCATGCGTGTGTCGAAGTGGTTACGGCCGGCAAAGCGCGCGGCGAGCACTGCATGATCGCCGGCATGCCAGTTCCAGCCACGTGCCTGCGGCAAGGCACCAAGCAGGTCGTCAGCCGGCAGGCCAGCCAACAGCAGCTCGCCACCGAACAACTCGGCCTGACGCAGGAGAACTTCGCTTCGCGGGTCCATGGTGCTTCCTGAAATCTGTGATGCGGAAAAGTAAGAGGGGCAGGAGCGATCTCGGTTTGCGAAACCTGGGCATCGCTGCCAAAGGGCAACGCTGGCCCGTCGCTCCCTAAAAAAGCTGCGCAGCTTACCCGACGGCTCGCAGCGGCGCACCGGCGAAGAAGCCGGCGGCGCTTTCCACGACCTGGCCGACGATGCGCTGGCGCGCTTCCTGGCTTCCCCAGGCGCTGTGCGGGGTGACGATCAGGCGAGGAATGTCGGCTGCCAGCAGGGGGTTGCCGTCCTTCGGTGGCTCCTGCAGCAGCACGTCGGTTGCGGCGCCGCCCAGATGACCACGGCGCAGGGCATCGGCCAATGCCTGTTCGTCGACCAGGCCGCCGCGCGCGGTGTTGATCAGGAACGCGCGCGGTTTCATCAGGGCCAGCTCAGCTGCGCCGATCAGGTTGCGCGTCTGTTCGTTGAGCGGGCAGTGCAGGGTCAGCGCATCGACCTGCGGCAGCAGTTCGTGCAGCGGCAGGCGATCAGCGCGCGCGGGTCTGCCCGGCAGTTGGCCGAGCAGCACGCGCATACCGAAGGCTTCGGCCAGGCGGGCGACGGCGCCGCCCAGTTCGCCATGGCCGAGCATGCCTAGGGTCTTGCCTTCGAGTTCGACGATGGGGTGATCGAGCAGGCAGAACTGGCTGGCTTGCTGCCAGCGGCCTGCGGCGATGTCGCGCTGGTAGTCAGGCAGGCGCGTGGCCAGGGCCAGCAGCAACATCAAGGTGTGCTGTGCCACGGACGGAGTACCGTAGCCCTGGCAGTTGCAGACGGTCACACCATGGGCGCTGGCGGCTTTCAGGTCGATGTTGTTGGTACCGGTGGCGGTTACCAGAACCAGTTTCAGCTCTGGGCAGGCAGCGAAGGTGGCGGCGTCCAGCGGCACCTTGTTGCTGATGGCGACCTGGGCACCTTGCAGGCGTTCGGCGACCTGATCCGGCCGCGTGTGCGCGTGCAGGGTCAGCTCGGCGAACGTCTGATGCAGCGGTTGCATGTCGAGGTCGCCAAGGTCGAGGGAGGCGTGGTCGAGGAAGACGGCGCGTGGGCTGTTGCTCATCAGCTGTACCTTTTCGCAGGAGGGTCGCAAGAGTAGATTGGCGAGCCTACCAGACCTTCATCGTCGATGCGGAGCCGCCATGTACTGGACTGAATTTCTCACCGTTGCCCTGATTCACCTGCTGGCTGTGGCCAGCCCGGGGCCGGATTTCGCCATCGTCGTGCGCGAAAGTGTCGGCTACGGTCGACGCGCTGGGTTGTTCAGCGCTTTCGGTGTGGGCGCCGGGATTCTTGTCCATGTCACCTATTCGTTGCTCGGTATTGGTCTGATCGTGTCGCAGTCCATCGTCCTGTTCAACGCGCTGAAATGGCTGGCGGCTGCTTATCTGTTGTATATCGGCATCAAGGCGCTGCGTGCGCGTCCGGCCGACCCGGCCAGCGCCGAGTTGAATCTGGCAGCAGGCGAGCGTAGCGGTCGTGGTGCTTTCGTCACGGGGTTCGTCACCAACGGTTTGAATCCCAAGGCGACGCTGTTCTTCCTTTCCTTGTTCACCGTGGTGATCAACCCGCATACCCCAGTCGCGGTTCAGGCTGGTTATGGCCTCTATCTGGCGTTGGCGACGGCGTTCTGGTTCTGTCTGGTGGCCTGGCTGTTCAGCCAGCCACGCGTGCGCGCCGGTTTCGCCCGCATGGGGCATTGGTTCGATCGGCTGATGGGGGCAGTGCTGGTCGGGATCGGCGTGAAGCTGGCGCTGACTGAAATGCGCTAGCAGGTAGTTCTTAACAACCTGCTAAAAGAAAGAGCCCCGCAGTTGCGGGGCTCTTTCGTCAGTGGGCCGGCTTACAGCAGTTCGATGGCGACTGCGGTGGCTTCGCCGCCGCCGATGCAAAGCGAGGCGACACCGCGCTTGCCGCCTTTCTTCTGCAGGGCGTTGATCAGGGTGAGGATGATCCGCGAGCCGGTGGAACCGACCGGGTGGCCCTGGGCGCAAGCACCGCCGAAGACGTTGACCTTGGCATGGTCCAGACCGTGTTCGCGCATGGCCAGCATGGTCACCATGGCGAAGGCTTCGTTGATCTCGAACAGGTCGACCTCGTCCTTGCTCCAGCCGCTCTTCTTCAGCAGGTTGCTCATGGCGCCGATGGGCGCCAGGGTGAACTCGCTCGGGTCCTGGCTCTGGGTGGCATGGGCAACCACCTTGGCCAGTGGTTTGAGGCCGCGCTTGGCGGCTTCATCAGCAGTCATCATTAGCAGTGCGCTGGCGCCGTCGGAAATCGAACTGGCGTTGGCCGCGGTGATGGTGCCGTCTTTCTTGAAGGCGGGTCTGAGCGCAGGAATCTTGTCCAGGTTGGCCGTCAGCGGCTGCTCATCATCCTTGACCACCATCTCGCCCTTGCGCGACGTGACGGTGACCGGAACGATCTCCGCGTCCAGCGACCCGTCCTTGATCGCTGCCTGGGCACGGCGCAGTGACTCGATGGCGTAGGCATCCATTTCCTCGCGGGTGATGCCGTACTGGTCTGCCGTTTCCTGGGCGAAGGAGCCCATCAGACGGCCAGTGCGCGCATCTTCCAGGCCGTCGAGGAACATGTGGTCCTTGATCTCGCCATGGCCCATGCGCAGGCCGGTGCGGGCTTTCTCCAGCACATAGGGCGCGTTGGACATGCTTTCCATACCGCCAGCGATCATTACCTGGTTGCTGCCGGCCTTTAGTGAGTCGAAGGCCATCATCACGGCCTTCATGCCCGAGCCACACAGCTTGTTGATGGTGGTACAACCGGTGGCGGAGGGCAGGCCAGCATTGAGCGACGCCTGACGGGCCGGGCCTTGCTTGAGGCCAGCGGGAAGTACGCAGCCCATGATCACTTCCTGTACGTCGGCCGGCTCGATGCCGGCACGCTTGACTGCTTCACGAATGGCGGCAGCGCCCAGCTCGACGGCAGGCACGCTGGCCAGGCTGCCTTGAAAACCGCCCATGGGAGTACGGGCGCCGCTGACGATGACGATATCGGACATGGTGTTACCTCGAACGAAAGTGTGGCTCGGTGAAGTCTGTTTATAGACTGGCTTGCTGGCCTGATTCTAACCTGTGACCAAAAGTGGCCATAGGGTCACGTGGCAAATCATTCTTTGGGCTGATTTCGCTGTGCAGCAGGCGCTCTAGAGTCGCTGCATACCCATTCCTCGCGTGCCTCAAGGTGACTTCATGCTGCAGACTCGACTGATCCCTCCCGCCAACAACGCCCACGCCTATCCGCTGCTGATCAAGCGTCTGCTGCTGTCTGGTAGTCGCTACGAGAAGACCCGCGAAATCGTTTATCGCGACAAGCTGCGTTACAGCTACGCCACCTTCAACGAGCGTGTCGCGAGGCTGGCCAACGTGCTCAGCGAGGCGGGGGTCAAGGCCGGCGATACCGTGGCGGTGATGGACTGGGACAGCCACCGCTATCTGGAGTGCATGTTCGCCATACCCATGCTCGGCGCGGTACTGCACACCATCAACATTCGCCTGTCGCCGGACCAGATCCTCTACACCATGAACCACGCCGAGGACCGCTTCGTGCTGGTCAACAGTGAGTTCGTGCCACTGTACAACGGCATTGCCGGGCAACTGACCACGGTCGAGAAGAGCCTGCTGCTGACCGATGGCGAGGACAAGAGCGCCGAACTGCCAAACCTCGTCGGTGAGTACGAGAGTCTGCTAGCCGCGGCCAGCCCGCACTACGATTTCGCCGATTTCGACGAGAACTCGGTGGCTACTACCTTCTATACCACCGGCACCACCGGCAACCCCAAGGGCGTGTACTTCACCCACCGGCAACTGGTGCTGCACACCATGTCCATGGCAACCACCATGGGCGGCCTGGACAGTATCCGCCTGCTGGGCAATGACGATGTCTATATGCCCATAACGCCGATGTTCCATGTGCATGCCTGGGGCGTGCCGTATGTGGCCACCATGCTTGGGGTGAAGCAGGTCTATCCCGGTCGCTACGAACCGGACATGCTTTGCCGCCTGATCAAGGAAGAGAAGGTCACCTTCTCCCACTGCGTACCGACCATCCTGCAGATGGTGCTGGGCGCGCCGGGTGCGCAAGGCCATGATTTCGGTGGCATGAAGATGATCATCGGCGGTAGCGCGCTCAATCGCTCCCTTTACGAGGCGGCCAAGGAGCGTGGCATCCAGCTTACTGCGGCCTACGGCATGTCCGAGACCTGTCCGCTGATCTCCTGTGCTTACCTCAACGAAGAGCTGCGTGCGGGTGGGGAGGATGAACGCACCACTTACCGGATCAAGGCCGGTATTCCGGTGCCGCTGGTGGAGGCCGCAATCATGGATGCGGACGGCAAATTATTGCCGAGCGATGGCGAGTCCCAGGGAGAGCTGGTGTTGCGCGCGCCCTGGCTGACCCAGGGCTATTTCCGCGAGCCTGAGAAGGGCGAGGAGCTTTGGGCCCACGGCTGGTTGCACACCGGTGACGTGGCGACCATCGATGGTATGGGTTTCATCGAAATCCGCGACCGAATCAAGGATGTGATCAAGACCGGCGGTGAATGGATTTCCTCGCTGGAGCTGGAGGACCTGATCAGCCGTCACCCGGCGGTGCGTGAGGTGGCGGTGGTGGGTGTCCCCGACCCGCAGTGGGGCGAGCGCCCGTTCGCGCTATTGGTACTGCGTGAAGAACAGGGGCTGGATGCCAAGAGCTTGAAGGACCATCTCAAGCCTTTCGTCGAGCAGGGCCACATCAACAAGTGGGCGATTCCCTCGCAGATCGCGCTTGTTACTGAAATTCCCAAGACCAGCGTCGGCAAACTGGACAAGAAGCGCATTCGCGTCGAAATCGCCCAGTGGCAGGAGGCTGGCAGCGCGTTCTTGTCCACGCTGTGAGGTGCGAATTGACTGGGCGGTGAAAGTGACCGCTCAGTCAAACAAGCGTTTGGCTTGCTAATTGCTGTTTCACGTCCATGCTTGGCTAGGGCAGCGCCTGAAACCTGCGAGCCAGAGTGGCTGAGGGCTGCAAATCACACTTTCGAGGGATCAAGCAGTACCACCCGCTGGCTATAGTCAAAGCATCCATAACAAAAAACACATGGAGTAGCGTCGATGAAAACAAAAACAAAACCCTACTGGCGCCTGGCAAAACTGCCGCTGGCCGTCAGCCTCGCTTCCACCCTTGCCGCTCCGGCATTCGGCGTCACTTTCAATATCGGTGAGATCGAAGGGCAGTTCGACTCGTCGCTGTCGGTGGGGGCGAGTTGGTCTACCCAGAGCGCAGACAAGGATCTGATTGGCTTGAACAACGGTGGTCGTGGCCTGTCGCAAACCTCTGACGATGGCCATGCTAATTTTAAACGCGGTGAAACCTTCTCCAAAATATTTAAAGGTATCCACGACCTTGAGCTGAAGTATGGTGATACTGGTGTGTTCGTGCGAGGGAAGTACTGGTATGACTTTGAGCTGAAAGACGAGAGTCGCCAGTTCAAAGATATTAGCGACAGTAATCGCAAAGAGGGGGCTCAGTCATCTGGAGCGGAAATACTCGATGCGTTTATCTACCACAACTATGCAGTTGCTAATCAGCCTGGCTCCGTGCGGCTAGGCAAGCAGGTTGTTAGCTGGGGTGAGAGTACGTTTATTGGTAATAGCATAAATGCTATCAATCCCATTGACGTCTCTGCGTTTCGTCGCCCTGGTGCAGAAGTTAAAGAAGGCTTGATTCCTGTAAATATGTTTTACGTATCGCAGAGCCTGACAGAGAATCTGTCTGCTGAGGCTTTTTATCAGCTTGAGTGGGATCAAACAGTTGTCGATAACTGTGGAACATTCTTTTCTCAGGCTGACATCGTCGCTGATGGATGTGATGATAATCTTCGGGTGCTTAACAAACGCTCCACTCTCAGTGGTGCAGCGCTTGCGGGGCTTTCGAGTTTTGGGGTCGATGTCAACGAAGAGGGCGTGCGTGTCGCTCGCTCTGGGGATCGTGATGCGCGTGATAGCGGGCAGTGGGGAGCGGCCTTCCGTTATCTAGCCGAAAGTATTGATACGGAATTTGGTCTTTACTTCATCAACTATCACAGCCGAGCGCCGATTTTTAGCGCTACTGGTGCTCCTGCGTCCCTTTATACTGCTGTGGCAGCGAGTCCGCTGGCACCGCTTATTATTGCAGGGAACTCTTCTTACTTTATGGAGTATCCTGAAGATATTCGGTTATACGGCCTTAGCTTTTCTACTACGTTACCAACCGGTACTGCCTGGAGTGGTGAGTTCAGCTACCGCCCCAATGCTCCAGTGCAGCTAAATAGCACAGATATTCTGTTCTCAGGCCTGACGCCTTTGCCGGGGCGTGGTGGGGTATCTTTGCTGCAAGGGGTACCAGGACAAGATCAGCACGGCTACCGCCGCAAAGAGATCAGTCAGTTCCAGACGACTTTCACTCATTTCTTCGACCAGGTTATGGGCGCGTCGCGCTTGACTCTTGTTGGTGAGGTTGGGGTCGTTCATGTTGGCGGCTTGGAGGATAGTTCAAAAGTTCGCTATGGGCGTGATCCCGTCTTTGGTCCAGGCCCGCTCGCTGGGGCGACTTGCCAAGGGCTGAACAGCAACACCATTGCAGGTGCAGGTCCTGGTGCTTCCTCGGCTAACGTATCGAAGTACTGCGAAGACGATGGTTTTGTAACTAGCACATCGTGGGGGTACCGAGCTCGTGCAATCTGGGACTATCCGAATGCTCTAGCAGGCGTGAATCTTCGCCCCAGTGTTGCCTGGTCTCATGACGTAGAGGGTTACGGTCCCAATGGTCTTTTCACTGAAGGAGCCAAGGCTGTGAGCCTGGCTCTTAATGCTGAATATCAGAATACCTATACCGCAGACCTGTCCTACACCAGCTTCTTTGATGGCAAGTACAACACTTCCGTTGACCGTGACTTCGTCGCGCTCAGCTTCGGTTTGAACTTCTAAGCGGCCAGGAATTTCGAGGAATCATGATGCAAATGAAAACAACAAAAAAACTGTGGCAAAGCGGTGTCCTGACCCTTTCACTGCTGGCAACCAGCGTGATGGCGGCAGTGTCGCCCGACGAGGCGGCGAAGCTGGGCAACACCCTGACTCCGGTCGGTGCCGAGATGGCAGGCAATGCCGATGGTTCGATTCCAGCCTGGACCGGCGGTCTGCCGGCCAACGCCGGTGCGGTCGATCCACGTGGCTTCCTGGCCGATCCGTTCGCCAGCGAGCAGCCGCTGTTTACCATCACCGCGCAGAACGTTGACCAGTACAAGGACAAGCTGACTCCTGGCCAGCTGGCGATGTTCAAGCGCTACCCGGAAAGCTACAAGATGCCGGTCTACCCAACTCACCGTTCGGCCAGCCTGCCGGCTGCGGTGCTGGAGGCGACCAAGCAGAACGCGGTGAACACGCGGATGGTGGAGGGTGGTAACGGCCTGGAGAACTTCCAGACCGCCAACCCCTTCCCGATCCCGCAGAATGGTCTGGAAGCGATCTGGAACCACATCACCCGCTACCGCGGTGGCAGCGTGCGCCGTCTGGTGACCCAGGCGACTCCGCAGCCGAACGGTTCCTACTCGCTGGTTTATTTCCAGGATGAGTTCACCTTCCGTGATGCGCTGACCGACTTCGATCCGAGCAAGGAAAGCAACGTACTGTTCTACTTCAAACAACGCGTAACCGCTCCGTCGCGTCTGGCTGGTAACGTGCTGCTGGTGCACGAAACCCTCAACCAGGTGAAGGAGCCGCGTCTGGCGTGGCTGTACAACGCCGGTCAGCGCCGCGTACGTCGTGCGCCGCAGGTGTCCTACGACGGTCCGGGTACCGCCGCTGACGGTCTGCGTACTTCCGACAACTTCGACATGTACAACGGTGCGCCGGATCGCTACGACTGGCAGCTGGTTGGCAAGAAGGAGATCTACATCCCCTACAACGCCTACAAGCTGGACTCGCCGAGCCTGAAGTATTCCGACATCATCAAGGCCGGTCATATCAACCAGGACCTGACTCGTTACGAGCTGCACCGCGTATGGCACGTGACCGCGACCCTGAAGTCGGGCGAGCGTCATATCTATGCCAAGCGTGACTTCTACATCGACGAGGACACCTGGCAAGCTGCTCTGATTGACCACTACGATGGCCGTGGCACCCTGTGGCGCGTGGCTGAGGCGCATGCCCAGTACTACTACGACAAGCAAGTGCCGTGGTACACCGTGGAAACCCTGTACGACCTGCTGTCCGGTCGCTACCTGGCGCTGGGTATGAAGAACGAGGAGAAACAAGCCTACGACTTCAACTACAAGGCCGCTGGCAGCGATTACACCCCGGCCGCTCTGCGTCAGGCTGGCGTTCGCTAAAACCGCCTCAAGCAACACGAAGAAGCCGGCCTTGTGCCGGCTTTTTCGTTACGGACTGTAGCGGGCGCTTCAAATGGCCATTGCAAGTCGCTAGGCTGGGTTCAGATCGAGCCCGCCGATGCATACAGAAGACTTCCAAGAATAGGCCGATGACAGATCTTTCCCGCTCGCCAGGTTCTCCCTATATGCCGGCTACTCCGGTGGAAGCGCGTTTCTATCGTCCGCCGTTGCCAGCAGGGCATATGCCGCGGCCGCGGTTGTGCGAGCGTCTCGAAGAGGGACTGCAGGGGCGCTTGCTGCTGGTCAGCGCGCCAGCCGGTTTTGGTAAAAGCTCGCTGGCCATCGAGTTTTGCGAACGCCTGCCCGAGCACTGGCATAGCCTCTGGCTAGGGCTGAGTGAGCGTGATCGTGACCCGGGGCGTTTTCTCGAGCGTTTACTGCAGGGGCTACAGCAGCTCTACCCTGGCCTTGGCGAGGAAGCGCTCGGGCTGCTGAAGATGCGTCAGCGCCACCAACCCTTTGCTTTCGAGCAGTGGCTCGACGGTTTGCTCGATGAACTGACCCAACAACTCGATGATGGTCAGCCGCTGTTGCTGGTATTGGATGATTATCATCTGGCGCAGGGCCCTGTGCTTGATCGCTGTCTGCAGTTCTTCCTCAATCATCTGCCTCCCGGCGTTCTTTTACTGGTCACCAGTCGCCAGCGACCGGACTGGCATCTGGCGCGTCTGCGCCTGTCGCGACAGCTGCTCGAACTCAACGAACAGGATCTGCGCCTGACGGCTGCCGAGCTGGACGCATTGTTGGCGAGCCAGGGCGCGCGCCTCGAGCAGCAGCAGGTCAGCGGGATTCTGCAGCGCAGCGAGGGCTGGATCGCTGGTTTGCGTCTCTGGCTGTTGGCTGTCGAGGAGTTGGCGGAAGCAGGCGAGGGGTTGCAGCTGCACGGCGGCGAAGGGCTGATTCGTGAATACCTGCTCGAAGAGGTCATCGAGCGGCAGCCTGTCGAAGTGCAACAGTTTCTCTACGATACCGCCTGTATGGAGCGCTTCTGCGCTGAACTGTGCGATGCGGTTCGTGACAGCCATGACAGCGCCGCGATCATTCGTCATTTGCAGGCCAATCAGGTGTTTCTGGTGCCGCTCGACGAGCAGGGGCGCTGGTTTCGCTATCACCACCTGTTTTCCGATCTGCTCAATGCGCGCCCCGCCGAGGAGTTGAGTCGCTCGCACGGCAGCACCCATCTGCGTGCCTGTCGCTGGTTCGCTGCACAGGGGATGCTGGATGCCTCCATCGAACAGGCGTTGCTGGCAGGGCAGGCCGACGTGGCCGCCAGCCTGGTGCAGAACCTTTCCGAGGAGCAGATGCTGGCGGAACAGAACATCGCCATGCTGCTGCGCTGGAAAACCAATCTGCCGGACGATCTGCTGGCCAGCACACCACGACTGATCATGCTCTATGGCTGGGCGCTGGCGTTGGCCTGCCAGCTGGATGCCGCACAAGAGCTGCTTGATCAGCTCGGGCGCTTCCTGCCGGCTGCCGAGCCTGCCGCCCAGCGCAGCCTGCTGGCGCAATGGCAGGCGCTCGATGGGGTCATCGCCCGTGGCCGTGGCGATGGCGCCCGTGCCGAGCAGCAATGTAGCGAGGCCTTGGCCGGGTTACCGGCGGAGCGTTATGGCCCACATTTCATGTGCCTGTCGGCGTTGTCCAACCTGGCCATGGTGCGTGGCGATCTGTGGCGTGCGCGTGGGCTGAACCGCGACGCCCTGGAGCTGGCGCAGCGTATCGACAACCCTCTGCTCGAGGCGCTTGCCCACTATGAGCGCGCCCGCGTGTTGCAGGCGCGTGGTGAGGTGCTGCGCGCGCAGGAGGAGGTGCATCAGGGATTGCTGCTGGTGCAGCGTCTGCCTGCACAGCGGAGTTACTCGGTGCGGGCGCGGTTGACGATTTATGAGGGCTATCTGCTCAGCCTGCGCCTGCAGCCGGAGGCCGTGGAGCGTTTACGGGCGGGTATTGCCGAAGCCAGGGCTTGTCGTGACGTCGGTGCGTTGATTGGGTATTGCGTGCTGGCCAGCCTGGAAGGGCGTGATGGACGGCCAGCCGAGGCGTTTGCGCTGCTTGGCGAGGCCGAGCGCCTGATGCATGTCTGGGATGTGCCGGCGATCTACTACCTGGCGATGATCACGCTGATCAAGTGTGAGCTGTGGCTGCGGCAAGGACAGGTCGAGTTGGCTGCCGCCTGGCTACCTCAGTTGGCGGAAACCTATGGTGAGCAGGGGCGGGCGCTGGCGCCGGAGTTTCACCCGCAACTGGCGTTGCATATCGATCTGCAGCAGGCGGCTCTGGAGCGCCTGCAGGGCGGGCTGGAGCATGCAGAGCGTCGTCTGCGTGCGTTGCAACAGCGTGCGCAGGGGCTGGGTGGTCAACTGGTCGCTCTGGCGGCGCAGGCGCAGCTCGCTCAGTTACTGAAGCAGACTGGGCGAGAGCGGGAGGCGCAGCAGCAGCTCGATAGTTGCCTGGATCTCGCTCAGGGCGGTGCGCTGCTACCTTTCATCGAGCTGTTGCAGCATCAGCCGCGGTGGCTGCGCGAGCGCCTGCAGTTGCGTTCGGCGTGTCCGCTGCGCGACGCGCTGCTCGCCCAGTTGCCGGACAGTCGGGATTCGGACGTGGAGGAGGTAGTAGATGAGACCAGCTTGGCGGAAAAGCTCAGCAGCCGCGAGTTGGCCGTGCTGCAGTTGATCGCGCGCGGCTGTTCCAATCAGGAGATCAGCGAGCGTCTGTTCATCTCCCTGCACACGGTCAAGACCCACGCCCGGCACATCAACAGCAAGCTCGGCGTCGAGCGGCGCACTCAGGCGGTTGCGCGGGCCAAGGGCCTCGGTCTACTGCGCTGATCCGGGCATTGCAGGGCCAGCCTGGAGAACCTCGAGCAGCACCATGGCGGTGCTCGGCTCAACCTAGGTTGGGCAGTGTTTGGCGTCTACTCATGTTCTGATCACGGATACCTACTGCAAGAATCGAGGTATCGCGCATGTCTGCCAATAGACTGTTTTTGCAATCGCCGTTGGCTGTCGGCTTCGCCCGCCTGGGCTTCGGTTCTTTGCCGCTGGAGCGCCTGAAATCGCGTTATGGCAACGCGGCTCAGGGTTCCCGCTATGTCGAGATCGACGGTTTCAATGTTCATTACCGCGACGAAGGTAGCCGTGACAAGCCTGCGTTGGTGCTGATCCACGGTGTGGTCGCCTCTCTGCACACCTGGGATGGGTGGGTGCAGGCCTTCACCCCGCATTACCGCATCATCCGCTTCGACGTTCCGGGCTTCGGCCTCACCGGTCCGGCGCGCGACGGCGTCTATTCGGTCGAGCGCATGATGGATGTGTTTGGCCAACTGCTCGATTACCTGCAGGTGGACAAGGCGCATGTCGCCGGCAACTCCCTCGGTGGCTATATCGCCTGGAACTTCGCCCTGACGCAGCCGCAGCGCGTTGGCAAGCTGGTGCTGATCGACCCGGCCGGCTATCCGATGCACAAGGTGCCGTGGATGATCGCCGCCGCTGCGCTGCCCGGCGCTACTGTCGCCATGCCGATGTGGATGCCGCGCGCCTTGATCGCCCAAGGCATCAAGGAGGTGTACGGTGAGCCAGGGCGAATCAAGCCAGGCGTGGTCGACCGCTACTACGACCTGTCGCGGCGCCCAGGCAACCGCCGCGGCATGATGGATATCTTCCGTGTGCTGTTGAAGGTCAACAAGGAAGAGCTCCACACGACGCCAGAGCGGGTCGCGCTGATCAAGGTGCCTACTCTGCTGATGTGGGGCGATCGCGATCGTTGGATCTCACCCAGGCACGTACCGTTGTGGCAGCGCGATTTGCCGGGCATTCAGGTCAAGGTCTACCCCGGTGTCGGGCACATTCCCATGGAAGAGATTCCCGAGCAGAGCGCCGCCGATGCAATGAAATTTCTGCTGGGTTGAATGAGCGTTGGAAAGGCCCAGAGACAATCCGGGCCACGAAACAAGCCCGGACAGATTCCGGGCTTGTTTGTATTACGTGGCAGGTGCTGCGTTTCAGGCGGCTCCGGCCTGAGCCAGTGGGGTAGCGTCGAATTCCTCACGGGTGGCGTACAGCAGATCCAGGTTGTTGTGCTCCCAGGGATGGAAGCCGTCCTTGAAGAAGTCCAGATAAGTGCTGATCAGCGGGCGGAACACGCCTTCCTTGCCCCACATCCAGCGAATGCCGTCACGCCATACGCGCCAGTTCCACAGCAGGCCGTCGACCTTGAGCATGTGTGCCAGGCCACGGGTGGTATCGAGCACGAAGAAAAAAGTGCCCATGAGCATTGCCCGCCGCAGCAGCTTGCGGCTGCCGCACACCTGGTTGTAAACGTCGAAGGCCACCGCCTTGTGCTCGGTCTCTTCGAGGGCGTGCCAACGCCACAGGCGAGCCAGGGTCGGATGAGCGTCGACCATGTACGCGTCATTTCTCAGCAGGCCATCGGCCATGATCGCGGTAATGTGTTCCAGCGCTGCGGTTGCGGCCAACTGGCGTTGTGGCGAGAACTTCTTCTGGGTGTAGCGGATGCGCGTCCGGGCGCGTTTCTCGATGCGTTCGACGTCGTAACCCAGATCGCGCAGGCGCTGGCTGTACTCCAGATGTTCACGACTGTGATGGCCCTCCTGGCCGATGAAACCGCGAATCTGTTCATTGAGTACGGGGTCTTCGATGCGGTCGCGGAAGTGGCGCACCGAATCGATGAAAAAGCGCTCGCCGTCGGGAAACAACACCGACATGGCGTCGAACAAATGGGTCTTGAAGGCGTCGCCGCCGTTCCAGTGACGCGGCAGCGGGTTGGGCAGATCGAAATCCATGTGTCTGGGACGAATCTGCAATCCTTCTGGTGTGGTGCTGGCCATGAGAGCCCCATTGCGCTGTTTGACTGGACTCCACTATGGGCGTGATGCGCCGTGGAGCACAGGTTCGTAACAGCCAAGGTGACAGTCATATCCGGCCATTGCGCTATTCCAGTAGAAAGTTGGGGCGGCGGCAGGGCAGCAAGCACAGATTTGCTGAGTTAAGGTTCGTCATCAGGAAGGTCATTTGCGGCCAGCCGTCGGAACAAAACACCATGAAGCAAACCTTCAACTTCACCGCTGAACTGGTTCCCGTCGCCTACGCCGAGGCGTTGCTGGCGCTGGCCGAAGAGCTCGGTCTGGCGCGTGTCGAGTTGTTTGCCGCCGCGCGGGTACGTCCTGAAGTACTCGGCAGCCCCAATGGTCGATTGTCCTTTCTCGACTTTCACTCGCTGACGCAGGCCGCATTGGAGCGTTGCGGCGAACCGGCGCTGGGCCTGGTGCTGGGCCAGCGCCTGAACGTCTCCACCCACGGCATACTCGGCTACGCGGTGCTGTCCAGCGCCAATCTGGGCAAGGCGCTGCAGTTCGCCCTGAAGTACTACCGTGTGCTCGGCCTGGCTTTCGAGCTGGAGCTGGTGGACCGGGATGACACGCTGGAGCTGCGTGCGGTCGAATCATTCCCCATGGGGTCGCAATCGCGTTTTGCCGCCGAAGGTCTGCTGACCAGCATCCACACCATCGCCCGCTTTCTCCTCGGCGAGGAACTGCAGGGGCTCGCCGTCGGCTTCGCGCATGCCGCGCCGGACTACGCCGAGCGCTATGCCGAGGTGTTCGGGGTGGCCGCGCAGTTCGAGCAGCCCTTTCACTGGCTGCGGTTGCCCCGCCACTACCTGCAACGGCCGATGGCGCTGGCCAACCCGGCCACGGTGCAGATGTGCGAGCAACAGTGCGAAGCGTTGCTGGCCAGCCTCGATGTGCAGGACGGCCTGCTCACGCGGGTGCGCCGATTGTTGCTGACACGTCCGGGCGACTTTCCTGATCTTGAAAGCGCCGCGAGCGCACTGCATACCAGCGGCCGCAGCCTGCGCCGGCACCTGGCGCAGATGGGCACCAGCTACCAGCAGGTACTCGATGAGGTACGCAAGCGCCTGGCCCTGCAGTACCTGACTACCACGCACCTGCCGTTGTATGAAATCGCCCAGTTGCTGGGCTTCAGCGACCCGTCCAACTTCCGCCGTGCATTCCGCAAGTGGACCGGTAAACTGCCCAGCGATTACAGAAACGAGGTTCCCTGATGAGCTCTGCCGAACGTCCTGCCCTGATCCGTGAAACCTTCCCCGTCGGCCCGCTGCAGTGCAACTGCACCATCATCGGCGACCCGATTACGAAGAAGGCCATCGTGGTCGATCCGGGTGGTAACCCCGATCTGATCATGGCGCGTCTGGAGGCGCATGGGCTCAAGGTTGTGAGCATCATCCACACCCATGCTCATCTCGATCACTTCCTCGCTTCGGGGCAGATGAAGGAGAAGACCGGCGCCACGCTGCACCTGCACAAGGAGGATCAGTTCCTCTGGGACAATCTGGAGATGCAGTGCAGCATGTTCGGTGTGCCTTACACGCCCGTGCCGGCGCCGGATCGCTGGCTGGCCGATGACGAGGAGCTGGCTTGCGGCTGCGGCGTGGCCTTGCATACGCCTGGGCACACACCGGGCTCGATGAGTTTCTGGTTCGAGGACGCCAAGCTGCTGATCGCCGGTGACACGCTGTTCCGTCGCGGTATCGGCCGTACCGACCTGTGGGGCGGCGACTACGCCACTATCGAACGCTCGATCAGGCAGCGCCTGTACAGCCTTGATGAGGATGCCACCGTGGTCACCGGGCATGGCCCGGATACCCGCCTGGGCGACGAAATGCGGGAGAACCCCTTTATTCGCGCCTGACGGGGCACTAATGGCCGCGCCGGAACTCAAAGAGCCATCACCCACCGTTCATGGAGATTCCTTCATGTTCCGCATTCCCCTGATTGCCCTGTGCTCTTCCGCGCTGCTGCTCGGCGGCTGCGCCTCGCAGAACCCCTATGATCAGAGCGCACCGAGTTCCAACCGCACCGCCACCTACGGTGGTATCGGTGCGTTGGCCGGCGCGGCTGCCGGCGCCTTGATCAATCACGACAACCGCGGCAAGGGCGCCTTGATTGGTGCTGCGGTGGCCGGTGCCGCAGCGGCAGGTTATGGCTACTACGCCGACAAGCAGGAAGAAGAACTGCGTCGCAGCATGCAGGGCACCGGCGTCGAGGTGCAGCGCCAGGGCGATGTGATCCAGTTGATCATGCCGGGCAACATCACCTTCGCCACCGACTCGGCGCAGATCGCCAGCAGCTTCTATCAGCCGCTGAACAACCTGGCCAATTCCTTCCGCCAGTACAACCAGAACAGCATCGAGGTGGTCGGTCATACCGACAGCACCGGTTCGCACAGTCACAACATGGGGCTGTCGCAGCGCCGTGCGCAGAGCGTGGCCGACTATCTGCTGGCGCAGGGTGTCGACCCCAGCCGCTTGAGTACCCGTGGTATGGGCCCGGATCAGCCGGTGGCCAGCAACGCCACCGCCGAAGGCCGTGCGCAGAATCGCCGGGTCGAAGTAACGCTGCGACCGCTGCCCGGTGTGCAGTAAGGTACGTATCGGGCCGATCTGCTCTGCTTCGCAGTTCTGAGATCCCCAGGCTGATAAGCTTGGGCGGAACTTCACCGCGTCTTGGCGGCTCGAAGGCTGCGGCATGTCTGCCCGATACCAGAAGAAATCCTAAGGAAATGTTATGAAGACCAGGCGTAATCTGATCGCAGCCACTGCGCTCATGGCCTTGCTGGCCGGCTGTACCACCAACCCCTATACCGGCGAGAGCCAGGCCGGCAAAGCCGGTATCTATGGTGGTATCGGCGCAGCGACCGGTGCCGTGATCGGTGCTGCGACTTCGAGCAAGAAAGACCGCGGCAAGGGCGCGCTGATTGGTGCGGCCGTCGGTGGTGCTGCCGGTGGCGGTTACGGCTATTACGTCGATACCCAGGAGGCCAAGCTGCGCCAGACCCTGCAGGGCACTGGCGTGCAGGTGCAACGCAATGGCGATGATCTGAAGCTGATCATGCCGGGCAACATCACCTTCGCCAGCAACTCGGCAGATATCTCCAGCAGTTTCTACCCGACGCTCAATTCGTTGGTGCTGGTGTTCAAGGAGTTCAACAAGAACGGCGTGAACATCGTCGGTCATACCGACAGCACCGGTTCGCAGGAGCTGAACCAGAGCCTGTCGCAGCGTCGCGCACAGAGTGTGGCCAACTACCTGACCGCCAACGGTGTACCGGGTCAGCGCATCTCCGCATACGGTGCAGGCCCTAGCCAGCCGATTGCCAGCAACGCTACCGATGCGGGTCGTGCGCAGAACCGTCGTGTCGAGATCAACCTGCGTCCGCTCTAAGGCCTCGCCGCGTTGAATGAAAGCCTCCCGATGGGAGGCTTTTTTATGCCCGCTTGTCGCATGCAGTCACCTCTGCATCCATTTCGACGACGATGTGACGGGCGTTTCCGGCCATGTTCGTGACCGCCCGTCGTGTGCCTTCTGGCAAAAGGCCACTGATTCAAATCCTGACTAGAATGCTTGCTGTGGTTCTGTGATGTCCGCGTGCGGATATACCGTGCGCGTTGGTTCTGGATGACCGAAGGAGAGCGAATGGACGACAGAGCTGTCGAGCGGCCGCCAAGGCCCTGGACGCCGCTGCTGGTTGCGCTTGGCCTGCTGCTTGGGCTGGGGGGCCTGATTTTCTGGCAGTGGAATACCTTGCAGGAGCGTGAGCACGAGGACAGTCACCGTCGCTTTCAGCTGGAGGCACAGGAAATAGGCCAGCGGGTGCTGGCGCGCATGCGTACGTACGAGATGGTGTTGCGCGGCGTATCCGGGCTGATGATAGGCAGTGATCAGGTCTCGCTCGCCGAGTGGGAGCGCGCTCTGGATCAGTTGCAGGTTCAGGATCGCTATCCCGGTATACAGGCCGTGGCCTGGTCACGTTATCTGCTGCCGGAGCAACTGGCTGGCTTCGCCGCCGAGGTGGCGGCCGATGGTCGCCTCGACTATCAGATCTTTCCTTCCGGTGAGCGTGACCATTATCTACCCATTGATTACGTCAGCCCGGCGGATTGGCGCAATCGGCGCGTCCTTGGCTTCGATATGCTCAGCGAAGCGGTGCGGCGGGTGGCTATCGAGCGCAGTGTCCAGACCGGCGACGCCAGCCTAAGCGCTCCGCTGATCTTGCGTCAGGAGGTCGATGTAGACGTGCAGTCTGGCGTATTGCTCTACCTGCCGGTGTTTCGTCCAGGGTTACCCGCCAATACCGCTGAGCAACGTCGCTCTGCATTGCTGGGGCTGGTGCATGGAGCTTTTCGCAGCCATGACCTGATCGACGGGATTCTCGGCCCCCAGACGCGTTTGTTCGACATCGTTCTGAAAGATCCGCAGGCAACTGACCTTCAGCTACTCAGTGGCGGAACCAAGGCCAATGGCTGGCAGCCGAGATTTCGCAGTCAGCAGGAGTTGTCGCTGTATGGCCGCACCTGGGCGCTTGAGGTTATCGGCACCCCTGAGTACGAGCGCAGCCTGGTCGACCGCACCGGCATGCTCGGTCTCTGGGCGGGGCTGGCCGCGACGCTGTTGCTGTCGATTCTGGTCGGCGGTTTTCTCTATCAGCGCGAGCGCAAGCTGCAGATCAGTGAGCGGGCTGCCGTGGCCCTGAGCGAGCGCGAAGAGCGCTTTCGTCTGTTGGTCGAACGGTTGCCGGTGGCGACGCTGCTCTGTGATGACAGGGGCCGCATTGAAATGGCCAATCGCAGCGCTGCCGAGCTGTTCGACTGCCCGCTCAATGCCTTGCCCGGAGAAACCGTGCTGCGCGTACTGCCCAATATCGAATCGCCGAAAGACCTGCAGGAGCAGTTGGTCGAGAGCGACGAGCGCATGGTGCGCACGTTACGCGGTGAGTCGATTCCGGTCAGCATCAGCCTCAACCCGTTGCACGAGGGCAGCAGCTACCTGATCAACCTGGTGGACCTGCGTGCGCGCAAGGTGGCCGAGGAGCGTTTTCGTCTGGTGGTTGAGGCTTCGCCCAACGCCATCGTGCTGGTCGATGCCCTGGGGCGCATCGCCATGGTCAATCGACAGACCGAGCTGCTGTTCGGTTACGAGCGGCAGATGTTGCTCGGCGAGCCGGTGGAAATGCTGCTGCCTGCAGCGCAGCGCGGCAGTCATGTGGCGCTGCGTCGTGGTTACCAGGCCATGCCCGAGCAGCGCCGCATGGGGGGCAATCGCGAGCTGTTCGGGCAGCACCGCGAAGGCGGCATGATTCCTCTGGAGGTTGGCCTGTCGCCGATTCGCAGTGGCGACGAGACGCTGGTGCAGGCGGTGATCATCGATATCAGCGAGCGCAAGGCGGCCGAGCAGAAGCTGCGTGAGCAGGCCGAGCAATTGCTGCTGGCCAACCGCTACAAATCCGAGTTCCTCGCCAACATGTCCCATGAGTTGCGCACGCCGCTCAATAGCATCCTGATTCTCAGCGACCAACTGCGGCAGAATCTGGCTGGCAATCTCACCGAGAAGCAGACCAAACACGCCGATATCGTGCACCGCGCCGGTGGTGATCTGCTGCAACTGATCAACGATGTGCTCGATCTGGCCAAGGTCGAGTCCGGGCGCATGCAGCTCAAGCTCGAGCCGATCAACATGCAGGACGTACTGGTGGAGCTGGATGCCAGCCTGCGGCCGATGGCCGAGCTCAAGGGCTTGCGTCTGCACACCCAGCTGGAAGCCGGCGTGCCGCGGGTTATCCATACCGACCGCGTGCGTCTGCATCAGATACTGCGCAATCTGCTGTCCAACGCCCTGAAGTTCACCGACCAGGGCGAGGTCACGCTGAGCGTCAGCAGCCAGGGCCGCCAGGAGGACGAGCGCGAGCTGCTCTGCTTCAGCGTGCGCGATACCGGCATTGGCATCGATCCGGCCCAGCACCAACAGGTATTCCAGGCTTTTCAACAGATCGACGGTTCTACCAGCCGGCGTTTCGGCGGTACCGGCCTGGGGCTCGCCATCACCCGTCAGTTGGTGCTGGCTCTGGATGGCGATATCAGCCTGCAGAGTGCGCCGGGGCAGGGGTCTACCTTTACCGTCAGACTGCCGGTGCAGGCGGGCTCACTCAGCGTCGAAGCGCCGCTCGAGGGGCCGCAGCGTGCAGGTGACGGTCCGCCGCTGTTGATCATCGAGGACGATGCCAATTTCGCCGCGGTGATCGCCGAGGAGGCCCACGCCCATGGTTTTTCCAGCGTGCACTGCCGTACCGGTCTGCAGGCGCTGGGGCTGTTGCAGCAAGAGTCGTTCAACGCGGTGATCCTCGACATCCTGCTTCCCGATCTCAGTGGCTGGCAGCTGTTCCGTCGTCTGCGCGCCCAGCCGAGCCATCGGCATACGCCGGTGCACATCATCTCCTGCGTCCCGCAACCGGTGGGCTGGAACGACGATGGCACGCGCTATCTGGTCAAACCCATCGGCCGCGATGAGCTGGAACAGGTGTTCATCGAGCTGCAGCACGGTGCGCAGCAGGAGCAGGCGTTGCTGCTGGTGGAAGATGTCGAGGTGGAGCGTGAGCACTACCGCGAGCAACTGACAGAGCTGGGGTTTCAGGTCATCGCCTGCGCCGATGGCGAGCAGGCGCGCGAGGCCTATGCGCAGGGCCAGTTCTGCGCGCTGGTGATCGATCTCGACCTGCCGGATCAGGACGGTTTCGCCCTGCTCGACAGCCTCAACCAGTTGCGCCCGCTGCAAGGTACGCGCGTGGTGATCAACACCGGTGTGGACGTTACTCAACAAACCCTGCAACGACTGCGCCGCTATAGCGCCGTGGTGGTGCGCAAGCATGGCGATGACACCGACGCGCTGTGCCAGGCGGTACAGGGTTTTCTCGGTGACGTGCGTGCGCCGCAACCCGCTCATGAACGGCTCAACCCCTTGCAGGGAAAACGCATTCTGCTGGTGGATGACGACGTACGTAACGTCTATGCGCTGACGGCCCTGCTGGATGAAGTGGGGCTGCGCGTCAGCTCCGCCAAGGACGGCCTGGAGGCCATCGCCAGTTACCAGCGTGATCCCTTCGACCTGATTCTGATGGACATGGCCATGCCCAATATGGACGGCTACACCGCGACACGTCTGCTCAAGCAGGAGCATGGCTGCGTGATCCCCATCATCGCGCTCACGGCCCACGCCATGAAGGGCGACCGGGAAAAATGCATCACCGCTGGCGCGGACGATTACATGGCCAAGCCGATCAAGCGTGATGAGCTGCTGGCACTGCTGGAGCGCTGGTTGGCGATGCCGCCCGTGCCTTCGTCTGGCAATGGACTAACCTGAAGGCAGGAGTGATTCGTGCAAGGGCAGATGGATAGAGGAGTGACGATGGCCCAGGCGCAGAGCAAGAACGCCGCCGTACCCGCCAAGCAGGTTCTGCTGGTGGTGGATGACCGCATAGAGAACCTCGAGGCCATGCAGGCACTGCTCGAAGATGGAGACTGGCTGCTGCGCTGTGCCAGTTCCGGCGAGGAAGCGCTGCGCTGTCTGCTCGAAGAGGATGTAGGGCTGGTGCTGCTCGACGTGCAGATGCCGGGTATGGATGGCTTCGAAGTCGCCCGGTTGATGCGCGGCAACCCGCGTACGCGATTGACGCCAATCATCTTCGTGTCCGCCATCGCGCAGACCCATGATGCCGTGCTGCGTGGTTACAGCTCTGGCGCTGTGGACTTCGTGCTCAAACCCTTTGACTCCAGTGTGCTGCGCCACAAGATTCAGAGCCTGCTGGAGCATGAGCACAATCGCTGCGAATTGCAGACACTTTCCCAGCAGTTGGAAAGAGCCAGAGCCTTCAACGCCTCGGTGCTGGCCAATGCTGCCGAGGGTATTCTGGTGGTCGGCGAGGACGGCCGCATCCAGTTCGCCAACCCAGCCATGGCGCAGATGCTCGATGGCGAGGTAGGTGATCTTGAGGGCGTCGATCTGCTGTCGTTTCTCAAGAATCCGGCCAGCGAAGACGGTTGGCAGCAATCCGAGTTCTACCTGCACTTCAAGCGCGAGGCGACCTACCGCGTGCACGAAGCGATCATGCGCACGCTCAAGGGCGGTTGCCTGCCCGTGGCGCTGTCCTGCTCGCCACTGCCCCGACCGCAACGCGCCATGGTATTGATCGCCCTGGACATGTCGGTGGTGCGCAATCTACACGCGCAGCTGGAGTCGCAGGCAGTCACTGACGCGCTGACCGGCCTGCTCAATCGCCGCGGCTTCCATCAGGCGCTGGAGTCGGCGCTGGCGCGTATCGAGCGCAGCGGCCAGCGGGTCGCGGTGCTGTACCTGGACCTGGACGGTTTCAAACGCATCAATGACTCGCTGGGCCATGATGTCGGCGATCAGTTGCTGCGTCGCGTCGGTGAGCAGCTCAAGGCCTGCTTGCGCCCCTACGACAGCCTGGCACGCATCGGCGGTGACGAATTCACCGCGCTGCTGGACAACCTCGGCCACCCCGAGGATGCGGCCAAGGTTGCGGAGAAGCTGATCGAACTGGTCTCGGTGCGGCATAACCTCGATGGTGTGGATTTCACCCTCGGCGCCAGCGTCGGCATCGCCTGCTTTCCCGAATGCGGGCAGAGCGTCGAAGGCCTGCTGCGTTCCGCCGACATGGCGATGTACGAAGCCAAGCGCGCCGGTCGCCAGCAATACCGCTTCTTCTCACCGGAGATGAACGGCCGTGCGCGTTCGCGGCTGATGCTCGAAGAAAGCCTGCGTCACGCCATCGAGAACGATGACTTCGTGCTGGTCTATCAACCCCAGTTCCATCTCGATAGCGGGCGCCTGCGCGGCTTCGAGGCCTTGCTGCGCTGGCAGCATCGTGTCGCTGGCACCGTGGCACCGAACGTGTTCATTCCACTGCTCGAAGAAACCCGTCTGATCAATCGTCTCGGCGAGTGGATCTTCCGTGAGGGCGCCAGGCAGTTGGCGGAGTTCAAGCAACAGTTTGGCGAAGACATGGTGCTCAGCCTCAACGTCAGCCCGGTGCAGTTCGGTATGCCGCAACTGGTGACGGACCTGCAGCGTGTGCTCGACGCCCACGGTCTGAAGCCCAGTCAGCTGGAGGTGGAGGTTACCGAGAGTGCGCTGATGCAGGATCTGGAACTGACCCAGGCGCAGCTGCGTCAGCTGCGTGAGCTGGGGGTGAAGATCGCCATCGATGACTTCGGCACCGGTTACTCGTCACTGGCTTATCTGCGTCATTTCGAACTGGATACGCTGAAGATCGACCGCCTGTTCGTCTCCAACATGCTCGACTCACCGCGTGACGCCGCGGTGGTCAGCACCATCATCGATCTTGGTCGGCATCTGGGGCTGGAGGTCATCGCCGAGGGTGTCGAAACTCAGGAGCAGCGCGAGTGGCTGACGCGGCACCACTGCAACATCATGCAGGGCTTTCTGGTGGCGCCGGGTGTGCCGGCCGGCACCGCGATGCAGGTGCCGGCGCAGCTGGATTGGAGCAAGTTGCCCCTGCCGCGTGGTGAATGAAGCGGCGGTGACGCTTCAGGCTTGCTGGTGAAGGCTGGCGAGCTCCGCGTCCTTCTCTTCCCACAGGCGATTGACCCACTGCTGGAATGCCAGACGGTAGTCGTCGTCCTGATCGTAGTTGCGGCCGATGAATTCGCGCGGGATGTCGACCTGCCTGAAAATCACCTGCACGGCATCCAGGCGCCCGCAGAGCAGGTCCCAGAAGCCTGGTACGCCATGGGGATAGTGAATGGTGACGTTGACGATGGCGTGCAGCTGTTCGCCCATGGCATCGAGTACGAAGGCGATGCCGCCAGCCTTGGGCTTGAGCAGGTACTTGAATGGCGACTGCTGCTGCGCATGCTTGGCCGGGGTCAGGCGGGTGCCCTCGAGGAAGTTGAATACCGCCACGGGGTTGGTCTTGTAGCGCGCGCAGGCCTTGCGCGTGGTGGCCAGGTCCTGGCCGCGCTTTTCCGGGTACTTGGCCAGGTACTCCTTGCTGAAGCGCTTCATGAATGGAAATTCCAGCGCCCACCAGCACAGGCCGATCACCGGCACCCAGATCAGCTCCTGCTTGAGGAAGAATTTCAGCAGCGGCATGCGCTGATTGAGCAGGTACTGCAGCACCAGAATGTCCACCCAGCTCTGGTGGTTGCTGGTCACCAGATAGGAGTGACGGGTATCGAAACGCTCCAGGCCCTGGACGTTCCATTCGATATGGCCGACCAGACGCATCCAGAATTTGTTGATGCCGATCCAGCTTTCGGCGATGCCGTGCATGACGAAGCGCAGCGCGCGCTGGATCGGGGCGAATGGCAGCAGCAGCTTGAGCAGGGCGACGAAGAACAGCGGCCAGCACCAGAACAGGGTATTGAGAGCCAGCAGCAGGCTCGCGATCAGGCCGCGCAGCGGCGCGGGAAGAAAGTGCAGCATCGGGCAAACGCCTCCGTAAGCAGGCTGCACGCCCGGCGGGCAGCCTGAGAAGGGGGCTTTCTCTGCGCCCCGTATCAGTCGAAAGAGCTGCGGCGTTCCGTGCGGCGAGCTGGTTCGGCGCCAAGGGTAACGGTTGTGCACTGACCTGCAAGTGCCAGCGATGACCAATTGGTTTCACTGGCTTGCAGGGTAGGCCATAGGCACCGGCTTTTTTGACCGGCGAACGAGGGCGTCCTTCCTGGTGCGCCGGCTGAACACGCGGTGCACCCTAGGTCCTGCCTGGCTTCAGCTCGGCAGATCGGCCGCCTGGATTGCCGTCAGAGCGATGGTATAGACGATGTCATCGACCAGCGCACCGCGCGACAGGTCGTTCACCGGCTTGCGCAGACCCTGCAGCATCGGACCGACGCTGATGCATTCGGCACTGCGCTGCACCGCCTTGTAGGTGGTATTGCCGGTGTTCAGGTCAGGGAACACGAACACCGTGGCGCGGCCGGCCACCGGGCTGTTCGGCGCCTTCTGCCGGCCGACGCTCTCGATGGCCGCGGCGTCGTACTGCAGCGGGCCGTCGAGCAGCAGGTCCGGACGTTTCTCGCGGGCCAGGCGAGTGGCGGTGCGCACTTTCTCCACTTCTTCGCCGCTGCCTGAATCACCGGTGGAGTAACTGAGCATGGCCACGCGCGGCGGAATGCCGAAGGCCTGCGCCGAGGCGGCGCTCTGCAGGGCGATCTCGGCCAGTTGTTCGGCGTTGGGGTCAGGGTTGACCGCGCAGTCGCCGTAGACCAGCACCTGGTCGGGCAGCAGCATGAAGAACACCGAGGACACCAGGTTGTAACCTGGTGCGGTCTTGATCAGCTGCAGCGCCGGGCGAATGGTGTTGGCGGTGGTGTGGATGGCGCCAGACACCAGGCCGTCCACCTCGTCCAGCGCCAGCATCATGGTGCCCAGCACCACGGTGTCTTCCAGTTGTGCTTCGGCCATTGGCGCGTTGAGGCCCTTGCCTTTGCGCAACTCGACCATCGGCTCGATGTAGCGACCGCGAATCAGGTCCGGGTCGAGAATTTCCAGGCCTTCCGGCAGCTCGATGCCCTGCGCGCGGGCCACTGCGTGCACGTCTTCCGGCTTGGCCAGGAGCACGCAGCGGGCGATGCCGCGCGCCTGGCAGATGGCCGCCGCCTGCACGGTGCGCGGCTCGCTGCCCTCGGGCAGGACGATACGCTTGGCGGCCGCCTTGGCCCGTTGCACCAATTGGTAGCGGAACGCCGGTGGCGACAGGCGCAGCTCGCGCGGCGTGCCGCAACGGGCGCTCAGCCAGTCGTGATCGATATGGCTGGCGACGAAGTCGGAGACCTTGCCCGCGCGTTCGCGGTCATCCAGGGGGATTTCCTTGTTCAGGCGGTTGAGGTGGGTGGCGGTGTCGTAGGACCCGGTGCTCACGGTCATCACCGGCAGGCCGCTGGCCAGGGCGCCCTGGCACAGCTCCATGATGCGCGGATCGGGGGCGAAGTCGCTGCATAGCAGCAGCCCGGCCAGCGGCACGCCGTTCATCGCAGCGAGGCTGGCGGAGAGGATGATGTCGTCGCGATCACCCGGCGTTACCACCAGAGTGCCCGGCTTGAGCAGCTGCACGCTGTTGGCCACGGCACGTGCGCAGAGCACGATCTTGAGCATGCGCCGCTGCTCGTAATCGCCGGCGTTGAGGATGCGTGCACCGAGCAGTTCGGCGATGTCCTTGGTTCGTGGTGCGTTCAGTTCGTCTTGCCAGGGAATGCAGCCGAGCAGGCGGAAATCCTGGCTCTTGAGCAAGGGTGAGAGTTCTAGCAGGCGCTCGGCGAAGGCCGTGATGCCATCTTCGCTGCGCACCTTGTTGAGAATCACGCCGAGCACTTTCGGGTCCTTCGGCCCGCCGAACAGCTGGGCCTGGATTTCGATACGATCGAACAGCTCGGTGAGGCTCTCGTCCTCAGGCGCGCTGACCAGAATCACGTCGGCATCCAGGCTCTTGGCCAGGTGGAAGTTGACTCGTGCAGCGTAGCTGGCGTGGCGCGTCGGCACCATGCCTTCGACGATGACCACGTCCTTGTCGGCGGCCGCTTGTTGATAGAGGCTGATGATCTCTTCCAGCAGTTCATCCAGCTGGCCATCGCCGAGCATGCGCTCGACATGGCTGAGCGGCAGCGGCTTGGGCGAGTTCAGACCGTGGGTGCGGGCGATCAGCTCGCTGGAGCGCTCCGGGCCGAGATCGCCGGCATGTGGCTGGGCGATGGGCTTGAAGAAACCGACCTTGAGGCCGCTGCGCTCCAGCGCGCCGACCAGGCCGAGGCTGATGGAGGTAAGGCCGACACCAAAACCGGTGGGGGCGATGAAGAAGGTATGCATGAAAAAGCCTCAGTCGAGCAGGGCAAGGGTGTCGAGGGCGATCTGCCGCTCTTCGTTGGTCGGTACCACCAGCACGCGCGGGTGGCCGTCGGCATGAATGGCACCGGCGACGCCTCGTACGCAGCGGGCGTTGGCCTGGGTATCCAGTTTCAACCCGAGCAGGCCGAGATGATCCACGGTCTTGCTGCGGATCAGCGCCGAGTTCTCGCCGATACCGCCGGTGAAGATCAGGCCATCGAGACGGCGCAGGGCACAGCTCATCGCCGCCAGTGACTTGGCCAGGCGGTAGCAGAACACCTCGATGGCCAGGGTAGCGCCGGCATGGCCCTGTTCGCGGGCCTGCTCCAGCGTGCGCATGTCGTTTGACAGACCGGACAGGCCGAGCAGGCCGCTGTCCTTGTTGAGCATGCTGTCGATCTGCTCCAGGCTCCAGCCCAGGGTGCGTGCCAGGTGGCCGTGCAAGTTGGGGTCGACATCGCCGCTGCGTGTGCCCATCACCAGCCCCTCCAGCGGCGTCAGGCCCATGCTGGTGTCGCGGCTGTGGCCGTTTTCCACTGCGCAGGTGGAGCTGCCATTGCCGAGGTGAGCGACCAGCCAACTGCTGGCGTCGTACGCCAGGTCGCTGATCTGCGCAGCCTTGCGGCTGACATAGCGGTGGCTGGTACCGTGGAAGCCATAGCGGCGCACGCCGTGTTCGGCATAGAGCGCCTGCGGCAAGGCATAGCGGTAGGCGTGCTCGGGCAGGCTCTGGTGAAAGGCGGTATCGAACACCGCCACCTGGACCAGGTTCGGGAACAGCTTCATCGCCGCCTCGATGCCCTGCAGATTGGCCGGGTTATGCAGCGGGGCCAGCGGCGCGACTTGGCGGATGGCCTGCAGGCTGGCGGCGTCCAGGCGAGAGGCGCCGGAAAAGTGCTCGCCGCCATGCACCACGCGGTGGCCGATGCCGTGCAGCGCGCCGGCTGCGGCCTGCTGCACGACAGGTAGAAGATGAGACAGGGCCAAGCGGTGGTCGGCGCCCGGCAGGACCAGGCTGTCCTTGTGTTCGCCCTGTTGCCAGTGCAGCACCGCCTCGGGGCTGCCAAGACGCTCGGCCAGCCCGCTGAGAATGAAGGTTTCCTGCGCTTCGTTGACCAAGGCGAACTTGATCGACGAGCTCCCGCAGTTGATCACCAGAATGTTGCGTGCAGACATTTAAGCTTCCTTGAATTCATCGTGCGACCGATCCATGGCGCACCAGCCACAGGGAAAGAGGCTACCCAGCCTGGCTTGGCGCTGCTCCGGATCGAGTACCCAGGGACGATTCTGCCAGGGTGGTCGGTGGCGTACATGCTGAGTATGGCCACAAGACAAGACTGCCACCCAGTCGCCGTGATCGTCCTGACGAAAATCAACGATACGCACGGCCCGTTTGTCTGGGCTCGGGTCGCAATCCCGGCTGGCCTTGGTTAAACTTGACCGTTCATTTCTCTTTTGCAAAAGGTCTCCCCATGCTGATCGCCGCCAACAAGGCCGTCTCCATCGACTATACCCTGACCAACGATGCCGGTGAGGTGATCGACAGCTCCGCTGGCGGCGCGCCGCTGGTGTATCTGCATGGTGCCGGCAACATCATCGCCGGTCTCGAGAAGGCCCTGGTTGGCAAGCAGGTCGGCGATGAGCTGGACGTTTCCGTCGAGCCGGAAGAAGCCTATGGCGAGTACAGTGCCGAGCTGGTCGCGACCCTGAGCCGTGCCATGTTCGAAGGCGTCGATACCCTGGAAGTGGGCATGCAGTTCCACGCCTCCGGCCCGGACGGCAGCATGCAGATCGTCACCATCCGTGATATCGACGGTGATGACGTGACCGTCGACGGCAACCACCCGCTGGCCGGCCAGCGCCTGAACTTCAAGGTCAAGGTGGTGAACGTGCGTGACGCCAGCGAAGAGGAAGTGGCCCACGGTCATATCCACGGCGAAGGTGGTCACCACCACTAAGTTGCCTGTAAGGCGACTTGCGGTCGTTCCGACTGGATCAACCGCTGCTAAGCTCAAGCTTGCGATAAAGGCGCCTCAGGGCGCCTTTTTTATGCATGTCGGCTGGGCTCGTTCGCAGCTGCCTTGATGATTTACGGGGCCGCGGGCCCGCTGCACTGAATTCGCTGAGGAAGTTCGTCATGAGTGCTTTTCACGATCTCAATCTGCGTGCGCTGGACGGCCAGGAACTGCCGTTGGCGCCCTACAAGGGCCAGGTGGTGCTGGTGGTCAACGTCGCCTCCAAGTGCGGCCTGACACCCCAATACGCCGGGCTGGAAAAACTCTATCAGCAGTACAAGGGCAACGGTTTCACCGTGCTCGGCGTACCCTGCAACCAGTTCGCCGGCCAGGAGCCCGGCAGCGAAGCGGAAATTCGCGATTTCTGCAGCCTCAACTACGGCGTGAGCTTCCCGCTGGGCAGCAAGCTGGAGGTCAACGGCCCTGCTCGTCACCCGCTCTATCGCCTGCTGGCTGGTGAGGGTGCCGAGTTTCCAGGCGACATCACCTGGAATTTCGAGAAGTTTCTGGTCGGCCAGGACGGCCGCGTGCTGGCGCGTTTCTCGCCGCGTACCACGCCGGACGATCCGGCGCTGATCCAGGCGATCGAGAAAGCGCTCGGTCTGTGAAATAGCGGCACCTGTGCTCTCTGTCCTGGGCACGGGTGAGGCTAATCGGCCAAATCCACGGCCATTTCCCCTTGTGCTCTTGTTCGCATGGCCGCCCGGTTGCTTAATCGGGCGACATGCCGAGGAGTGCGCCCATGACCAGCTTCCCCAACGAGCAATTGCCAGCCATGGCTTCACCGGCTGAGCTGCGTGCGCTGATCGAAAGCCGCCGTGCAGTGCGCCGCTTCACGCCTGAGCCGGTGCCCGAGGATGTTATTCGAGACTGCCTGGAGCTGGCCGTGCTGGCGCCGAACTCCTGCAACCTGCAGCCCTGGAGCTTTCAGGTAATTCGCGATGCGGCGCTGCTGGCGCAGCTGCACCCGGTGTGCATGAGCCAGAACGCCGCGCGTGCGCCGCTGATCATCGCCGTGCTGGCGCGCCCGGACACCTGGCGGCAGGCCTGCCGCAACGTCATCGACCATTGGCCGGAGGCCGAGGTGCCGGCGCGCATTCGCAGCTTCTACAGCAAGACGGCACCGTTCCAGTACAACCAGGGGACGCTGGGCTTGCTGGGTTTGTTCAAGCGTCAGTTGGTGCGCCTGGTGGGCTTGCGCAAGCCGCTGATGCGCACGCCCAACAGCAAGGCCGACATGCGCCTGTGGGCGGTGAAGTCCACCGCGCTGGCGGCGGAGAACCTGCTGCTGGCCTTTCAGAGCCATGGCTACGCCACCTGTCCGATGGAGGGATTCGACGAAGTGCGCCTGCGCCGCGTGCTGGACATCCCGCGCCAGGCCATTCCCATCATGCTGTTGGCTGTCGGGCGCCAGGGCGAGAAGGGCGTGTACAACCCGCGGCTGCGCTTTGCGCTGGAGCAGCAGGTCACCTGGCGGTAACCAGGTTTGACTTGGATCAAATCGCCTTGTCTTGAATACGGCGTAATCGTCCTTATCTAGTCTGCATCTCGGTGGGTTTCGTTTTTCGGGGATGTTGTCCCGGCCCGCCATTCTGGAGGAAGGACATATATGCGTATCGATCGTTTGACCAGCAAGCTGCAACTTGCACTTTCCGACGCCCAATCCCTGGCCGTGGGCATGGACCACGCCGCCATCGAACCCCTGCACCTGATGCAGGCGCTGCTCGAGCAGCAGGGCGGTTCGATCAAGCCACTGCTGATGCAGGTTGGCTTCGACATCAACAGCCTGCGTCAGGCTCTGGCCCGTGAGCTGGATCAGCTCGGCAAGCTGCAGAACCCCACCGGCGACATCAACCTGTCGCAGGATCTGGCGCGCCTGCTCAACCAGGCCGACCGCCTGTCACAGCAGCGCGGTGACCAGTTCATATCCAGCGAGTTGGTGCTGCTCGCCGCCATGGACGAGAACACCAAACTGGGCAAGCTGCTGCTCGGCCAGGGCGTGTCGAAGAAGGCCCTGGAAAACGCCATCGCCAACCTGCGCGGTGGTCAGGCAGTCAATGACCCCAACGTCGAGGAATCGCGCCAGGCCCTGGACAAGTTCACCGTCGATCTGACCAAGCGTGCCGAAGAGGGCAAGCTCGACCCGGTGATCGGCCGTGACGACGAGATTCGTCGCACCATCCAGGTGCTGCAGCGCCGCACCAAGAACAATCCGGTACTGATCGGCGAGCCCGGCGTCGGCAAGACCGCCATCGCCGAGGGCCTGGCCCAGCGCATCATCAATGGCGAAGTGCCCGATGGTCTGAAAGACAAGCGCCTGCTGTCGCTGGACATGGGCTCGCTGATCGCCGGTGCCAAATTCCGTGGCGAGTTCGAGGAGCGCCTGAAAGCGGTGCTCAATGAGCTCTCCAAGCAGGAAGGGCGCATCATCCTGTTTATCGACGAGCTGCACACCATGGTCGGCGCCGGTAAGGCCGAGGGTGCCATGGACGCCGGCAACATGCTCAAACCGGCGCTGGCCCGTGGTGAGCTGCACTGCGTCGGCGCCACCACGCTGGACGAGTACCGCCAGTTCATCGAGAAGGACGCCGCACTGGAGCGCCGCTTCCAGAAAGTACTGGTGGATGAGCCGAGCGAGGAAGACACCATCGCCATCCTGCGCGGCCTGAAGGAGCGCTACGAGGTGCACCACGGCGTGACCATCACCGACGGCGCGATCATCGCCGCGGCCAAGCTCAGTCATCGCTATATCACCGACCGTCAGTTGCCGGACAAGGCCATCGACCTGATCGATGAGGCTGCTAGCCGCATCCGCATGGAGATCGACTCCAAGCCCGAAGAGCTGGATCGCCTGGAGCGCCGCCTGATTCAGTTGAAGATCGAGCGCGAAGCGCTGAAGAAGGAGGACGATGACGCAGCGCTCAAGCGTCTGGAAAAGCTCAAGGAGGACATCGCCCGCCTGGAGAAGGAATACGCCGACCTGGAGGAAATCTGGAAGTCGGAGAAAGCCGAGGTGCAAGGTTCGGCGCAGATCCAGCAACGCATCGAGCAGGCCAAGACCGAGCTCGAGGCCGCACGGCGCAAGGGTGACCTCAACCGGATGGCCGAGCTGCAATACGGCATCATTCCCGATCTCGAGCGCAGCCTGCAGATGGTCGACCAGCACGGTAAGGCTGAGAACCAGCTGCTGCGCAACAAGGTCACCGACGAGGAGATCGCCGAGGTGGTGTCCAAGTGGACCGGTATTCCGGTGAGCAAGATGCTCGAAGGTGAGCGCGAGAAGCTACTGAAGATGGAGGGCTTGCTGCACCAGCGCGTGATCGGCCAGAACGAGGCGGTGGTTGCCGTGGCCAACGCCGTGCGCCGCTCCCGTGCAGGGCTGTCCGACCCCAATCGGCCGAGCGGTTCGTTCCTCTTCCTCGGCCCGACCGGGGTGGGCAAGACCGAGCTGTGCAAGGCGCTGGCCGAGTTCCTCTTCGACACCGAGGAGGCGCTGGTGCGCATCGACATGTCCGAGTTCATGGAGAAACACTCGGTGGCCCGCCTGATCGGTGCGCCGCCCGGTTATGTCGGTTATGAAGAGGGCGGTTACCTGACCGAGGCGGTGCGTCGCAAGCCGTATTCGGTGGTGCTGATGGACGAGGTCGAGAAGGCGCATCCGGACGTGTTCAACGTGCTGTTGCAGGTGCTCGAAGATGGTCGTCTGACCGACAGCCATGGCCGCACCGTGGACTTCAAGAACACGGTGATCGTGATGACCTCGAACCTGGGGTCGGCGCAGATCCAGGAACTGGTCGGCGACAGGGAAGCGCAGCGCGCGGCGGTGATGGATGCGGTGAGCAGCCACTTCCGCCCCGAGTTCATCAACCGTATCGACGAAGTGGTGGTGTTCGAGCCGCTGGGCCGTGAGCAGATCGCCGGCATTGCCGAGATTCAGTTGCAGCGCCTGCGCGGTCGCCTGGCCGAGCGCGAACTCAGCCTGGAGCTGACGCCGGAGGCGCTCGACAAGCTGATCGCTGTCGGTTACGACCCGGTGTATGGGGCGCGTCCGCTCAAGCGTGCGATCCAGCGCTGGATCGAGAACCCGCTGGCGCAGCGCATCCTGGCCGGAGATTTCGCGCCGGGCGCGTTGGTGCATGCCAAGGTGGAGGGCGAGGAGATCGTCTTCGCCTGATCCAGTCGCGTCAAAACAAAGGCCCGCCAAATCGGCGGGCCTTTGCGTTTGTAGCCCGGATGAAATCCGGGAAGTCGGCCTCAGGTAGTCCCGGTTTGCATCCGGGCTACGCTCAATGCTCCTGCCCGCAGCACCCACCCCAATGCTTCTTCTTCGAGGTATGGCCGATGCCGGGGTTGAAGGTATTGGTCGGATCCAGCTCGCGGTAGAACCCGGCCAGGGCCGGCTTGGCCACATAGAGATGGCCAACGTTGTGCTCGGCCGGGTACTCGGCGCGGCGTTCGTCCAGCAGCTTCCACATGCGGTGCTCCATCGCGATCGGGTCGATGCCCTTCTTGACGATGTAGTCCTGGTGGAACACATGGCAGAAGAAGTGGCCGTAGTAGAGCTTGTGGATGATCTGCTCTTCCATTTCCGCCGGCAGCGTTTCGACCCAGTCGCGGTCGTTGCGACGCAGGGCGATGTCCAGCGCGAGGATGTCTTCGACGCTGCTGCGGTGTGACTCGCGGTAGCGGATCGCTGCGCCGGCAACGGCGAAGCGATGCAGGAAGGCCTTGCGGCCTTCATCGGCATCACACTCGAAACAGGCGCCGCTGGTGCTGCCGGTGAAGTATTCGGTGAGGAAGGCGCGGGTCTGTTCCAGGGTGTCGTTGGATACGCGCACCAGCAGGTGATGCTCGAAACGATCGCGGTATTCGCGCATGCGCGCAGGCAGGTGGCTGGGCAGCAGGTTCATCAGCGCCTGGATGACCTTGTCGGTCACGCCACGCAGGCCGAAGCGCTCGAAGAAGCCGTCGACGCGGCTCTTCATGGCGAAGGCCGCCGGTACCTTGGCGGTGCCGAACTTGTCGATCACCAGGAAGGTGTCCTTGCCGTATTTTTCGCCTATATCGAAAGCGGTGCGGTGAATGTACTCGCCAGCAATCGGCAGGCGCGGCAGCTTGGCCAGCAAGTGGCGACGCACTTCGGTCAAGTCGTGCGGGTCGTTGCTGCCGATGTAGAACACCGTGCTCGGCTCCTTCGGGAAGGTGTCCAGGCGCACGGCGAACAGGCACAGCTTGCCGGCCGAGCCCGAGGCCTCGAACAGGCGCGCCGGGTCGGCGTTGAAGCGCGCCGGAGTGTCGGCATCGACATCACGCACGTGTTCGCCATAGCGGGCGTCGGAGGCCTTGGCGGTTGCCTCGTTGCGCACCTGCTGCGGGGTGTAATCGCCGTTCTGCAGGCGGGTGAGGATCTCCTCGGGGCTGTCACCCAGGTCTATCCCCAGGTGGTTGACCAGCTCCAGCGAGCCGTCATCGTTTACCTGCGCGTACAGGGCCAGCTCGGTGTAGGCCGGGCCGCGACGCACCAGGGCTCCGCCGGAGTTGTTGCAGATGCCGCCGAGCACCGAGGCGCCGATGCAGGACGAGCCGATCACCGAATGTGGCTCGCGGTTCAGTGGCGCCAGCGCCTGTTCCAGGCGGTCGAGGGTGGCGCCGGGCAGGCACACTACCTGCTCGCCATCGTTTACCAGCTGCACGCCGGTGATGCGCAGGGTGCTGATCAGTACGATCTCGCGATCGTAGTCCTCGCCGTCGGGCGTGGAACCGCCGGTCAGGCCGGTGTTGGCCGCCTGCATGATGACGATGCGGTCGGCTGCTACCGCGGCCTGGAGGATGTGCCACTGCTCCAGCAGCGAGCCAGGGCGCACCACCGCCAGCACATTGCCCTCGCCCGTGCGATGGCCCTTGCGGAATCGCCGCGTGGCTTGTTCGTCGGTCAGCACATGGCGGGTTCCGACGATCTGGCGCATCTGTGCCAGCAGGGCGTCACGGGTGACGGAGGTGGTGACGGCGGCAGTCATTGGCTCAACGCTCCTTTACCAGCAGATCCGGGGTTATTTCGGCGATGGACTTGGCACCGGTCAGCACCATGGCTACGCGCATCTCCTTCTCGATCAGGTCGAGCAGGTTGCTCACCCCGGCGCCACCGGCTGCGGCCAGGGCGTAGAGGAAGGCGCGGCCGAGCAGCACGGTGTCGGCGCCAAGGGCGAGCATGCGCACCACGTCGAGGCCGGTGCGGATGCCGGAGTCGGCAAGAATCTTCAGTTCGCCCTTGACCGCGTCGGCGATGGCCGGCAGGGCGCGGGCACTGGACAGCACGCCGTCGAGCTGACGACCACCGTGGTTGGAGACGATGATGCCGTCGGCACCGAAGGTCACCGCATCACGGGCGTCCTCGGGGTCGAGGATGCCCTTGATCACCATCGGGCCGTCCCAGAAGTCGCGGATCCACTCCAGGTCCTTCCAGGAAATCGACGGGTCGAAGTTGGCGCCCAGCCAGCCAATGTAGTCGGCCAGGCCGGTCGGGTTGCCGCGGTAGGCGGAGATGTTACCCAGGTCATGCGGCTTGCCCATCAGGCCGACGTCCCAGGCCCACTGCGGGTGAGTCATGGCCTGCAGCATGCGGCGCAGGGCGGCGTTCGGGCCGCTCATGCCGGAGTGAGCGTCGCGGTAGCGGGCGCCGGGCACCGGCATGTCCACGGTGAACACCAGCGTCGAGCAGCCGGCGGCCTTGGCGCGCTCCAGTGCGTTCTTCATGAAGCCGCGGTCCTTCAGCACGTAGAGCTGGAACCACATCGGCCGGTCGATGGCCGGCGCCACTTCCTCGATCGGGCACACCGACACGGTGGACAGGGTAAAGGGAATGCCCTTGGCAGCAGCTGCCTTGGCCGCCTGCACCTCGCCACGGCGAGCGAACATGCCGGTCAGGCCGACTGGCGCCAGGCCTACTGGCATCGACATCTTCTCGCCGAACAGCTCGGTGGACAGGTCCAGCTCGGACATGTTCTTCAGCACGCGCTGGCGCAGTTCGATGTCCGACAGGTCGGCGACATTGCGGCGCAGGGTGTGCTCGGCATAGGCGCCGCCATCGGCGTAGTGGAACAGGAAGGGCGGCAGCTTGCGTTGCGCGGCAGCGCGATAGTCGGTCGAGGCAGAAATGATCATGGGCTCATCCTGTTGCTGAAAAAGGGAAGCGTAGCCTGACGGCAAGAGCCCCGGCATGGCCGGGGCGCATTCGACGGGTTAGGGTCAGCGCACGACCAGCGGGTCGCTGACGCCCAGCACGTAGATCGCGATCATCGCAATGATGCCGGTGAACAGCAGGTAGTACAGCGTCGGCCAGATGGTCTTGCGCAGGGTACTGCCTTCGCGACCAAGCAGGCCAACGGTGGCCGAAGCCGCCACCACGTTGTGGATTGCAACCATGTTGCCGGCGGCGGCGCCCACGGCCTGTACGGCAACGATCAGCGCGCTGGAGATACCCAGGCTGCTGGCGACGCCGAACTGGAACTGGCTGAACATCATGTTGCTGACGGTGTTGGAACCGGCGATGAAGGCGCCCAGGGCGCCGATGCTCGGGGCCAGTAGCGGATAGATGCCGCCAACGCTGTCGGCCACCCAGCGCGCCATGAGGATCGGCATGCTGGCCAGCTCGGCGCCGTTGACCCCGGAGTTGATCAGGATGCGCACCATCGGCACGGTGAACAGCAGCACGAAGCCGGCGCTGAGCAATACGCTGGACGACTCCTTCACCGCCTTGCCCAGGTCACGTGCCTTCATGCCATGCAGGAAGAAGGTGGCCAGGACCACGGCAACCAGAATGCCGCCCGGCAGGAACAGCGGTTGGAAGCTGGCACTGACGCCGGTTTCGCCGAGCAGGTCGGGGAAGTTCACCACCACCGCCTTCAGCGCATTGCCGACTTCAGGAAAGACGCGGCTGATCACCAGCAACGCACCGACCAGCACATAGGGCAGCCAGGCGCGCAGTGTGCTCATCGGCTTGGCGGTCAGTTCGTCCAGCTTCATCTCGACGGTGCCCAGCCATTCGCTCGGCCATTTGTCGGCCGGGGCGAAATCCCAGGTCTTCTTCGGCACCAGGAAACCGAAGCGCGCGGCGCTGGTGACGATGGCCAGCCCGATCAGCCCGCCCAGCAGCGAGGGAAATTCCGGACCGAGGAACACCCCGGTGGCCGCATACGGCAGGACGAATGCAAGGCCGGCGAAAATGGCGAACGGCAGCACTTCCAGGCCGGCTTTCCAGCTTTTCTCCTGACCGAAGAAGCGGGTCAGCATCATCGCCATCACCAGTGGCATGACCACACCGACGATGGCATGGATGATCGCCACCTGGCTGGTGATCAATTGCAGGAACTGCGCCCAGGACGAACCTTGCTCGACCAGCTGTGCGCCGATGGTGGCGGTGTCCAGGCCGGTGTTGAGACCGACGATGATCGGCGTGCCGACGGCGCCGAACGACACCGGCGTGCTCTGTACCAGCATGCCCATCAACACCGCGGCCATGGCCGGGAAACCGATGGCCACCAGCAGCGGTGCAGCGATGGCCGCTGGTGTACCGAAGCCCGAAGCGCCCTCGATGAAGCAACCGAACAGCCAGGCGATGATGATCGCCTGGATGCGCCGGTCAGGACTGATGGTGGTGAAGCCGGCACGAATGGCGGTGATGCCGCCGGAATGCTTGAGGGTGTTCAGCAGCAGGATGGCACCGAAGATGATCCACAGCAGGCCAAGAGTGATCAGCAGGCCTTGCAGGGTGGAGGCCAGGACGCGATTGAAGGTCATGTCCCAGGCGAACAGGCCGACAGCGGCTGTCACCAGGTAAACCAGCGGCATGGCGTGTTTGGCCGGCCAGCGCAGACCGATCAGCAAAACGGCAGCAAGCAGAATCGGCGAGAACGCCAGCAGGGCGAGAATTCCGTTGGACATTGGGACTTACTCCACACGAACGCGCGGCTGGCGCGGCAGGGATGAGGCGTTATCGAACAGGCTTGCAGCGCATAGGGCTGTCATGGCGTGACCTCGATGGTTTGTTGTTCTTGTTGGTTAAATTGGTAATACCAATTTACAAAGTAGCGGGCTCAGGTTAAAAGTTGCTCAATAGGCTGTCAAATCGAGATGCTAAGACTTTGGTCGTATAGTGCTTGCTTGTTCAGCCAAGACGGGCGCTATAGGCTTGCGCCATAAGACTTGTGGCCTGGTCAAACCAATGGAGATGCGGGTAATGGAAGTAGGTCAAGTGCGGCAGCGGCGTCTCTCCGACGACATCGTCGCGCAACTGGAAACCATGATTCTCGAGGGCACCTTGCGTGCCGGCGAGAGGCTGCCCGCAGAGCGTGCGCTGGCCGAGCAGTTCGGTGTGTCTCGTCCGTCCCTGCGTGAGGCGATCCAGAAACTGGTGGCCAAGGGGCTGCTGGTCAGTCGCCAGGGCGGCGGTAACTATGTCGCCGAATCACTCGGCTCGACCTTCAGCGACCCGCTGTTGCAACTGCTGGAGCACAAGGAAGATGCCCAGCGCGACCTGCTGGAATTCCGTCACACGCTGGAAGGCTCCTGCGCCTACTACGCGGCCAGGCGCGCCACCGATATCGACCGGCAGCGTCTCACCGAAGCGTTCGAAGCCTTGCAGGATTGCTATGCGCGAGTCGGCAAGGTGACCCGGGCCGAGGAAGGGGCGGCCGATGCGCGTTTTCACCTGGCGATTGCCGAGGCCAGCCATAACGCGGTGCTGCTGCATACCATTCGTGGTCTGTTCGACCTGCTCAAGCGCAACGTGGTGACCAACATCGGTGGCATGTATGCCCAGCGCGAAGAAACCCGCGACATGCTGATCGGGCAGCATCGCGCGCTGTACCTGGCGATCATCGAAGGCCGAGCGGAAGATGCCCGCGAGCTCTCCAATCAGCATATCGACTATGTGCAGGAAGTCCTTTCGGAAGTGCAGCTGGAAGCCCAGCGCGTAGCGCGCGCGCAGCGTCGGCTGGGGCTATAGGCAGCGCAAGCTGCAAGAAAGAGCCAGAGTCGCTTTGACTTGCAGCGTGCAGCCGCTCTTAGTCGTCCTTGCCCTTGCTGCGCATCGCACGCTGAACCTCGCGATCGGCGTCACGTTCCTTCTCGGTGTGGCGCTTGTCGAAGTCCTTCTTGCCCTTGGCCAGGGCAATTTCGCATTTGACTAGGTGCTGCTTCCAGTACAGCGACAGCGCAACGGCGGTATAGCCCTTCTGCTGCACGGAGCCGAACAGCTTTTCCAGCTCGCGCTTGTTCAGCAGCAGCTTGCGCGTGCGGGTCGGGTCGGCGATGACATGGGTGCTGGCGGTTTTCAGTGGCGCGATGTGGCAGCCCATCAACCAGGCCTCATCGTCCTTGAGTAGCACGTAGCTATCGACCAGCTGTGCCTTGCCGGCACGCAGACTTTTCACTTCCCAGCCGGACAGCACCAGGCCGGCCTCGAACTTGTGTTCGATGAAATAGTCGTGCAGCGCTTTCTTGTTCAGCGCGATGGTGCCTTGGGGATGTTTCTTTTGCTTAGCCATAGGGCGCGCATTATAGGGAGTCGTCTGCGCGTGCGCCATGGGGGCTTTGCCGAGTCAAGCTTGAGCCCATGCAGGGAATCTCCGACAATGCGCGATCTTTTTTCCCGCAGTATGGGGTCTTGGCCGCAATGGCGAGCGACAAAGTTTCGATTCATGGTGCCTGGGCCAGTCGCTGGGTGTTCATTCTGGCGGCAACCGGTTCGGCGGTCGGTCTCGGCAATATCTGGAAATTCCCCTACATGACCGGGGTCTACGGCGGCGGCGCGTTCGTCGTCATGTACCTGTTCTGCATCGCCTTGGTGGGCGTGCCGATCATGCTGGCGGAAACCATGATCGGCCGCCGCGGCCGGCAGAGCCCGGTCAATGCGATGAAGAGCCTGGCGATCGAAGCCGGAGCCTCGAAGCACTGGTCGCTCGCTGCGCTGATGGGGATGGTCGCTGCGCTATTGATCCTGTCCTTCTACAGCGTGGTAGCCGGTTGGTCGCTGGATTACATCATAGGCATGGGCCGTGGCGACTTCACCGGCATCAGCGCCGATGGGGCAGGTGCGGCGTTCGGCGGTCTGACCTCCGATCCGTGGCGACTGACCCTGTGGCACAGCCTGTTCATGCTGGTCACCGGCTTCGTCATCGCCAAGGGTGTGGTGGCGGGTCTGGAGCGCAGCCTGCGTATCATGATGCCGCTGCTGTTCGTGTTGTTGCTGGTGCTGCTGGGCTACAGCTTCACCACCGGGCATTTCCGCGAAGGGTTCGACTTCCTCTTTCATTTCGATCCGAGCAAGGTGCAGGACGGCATTCTGGCCGCCATGGGCCATGCCTTCTTTACCCTGAGCGTGGGTGTCGGCTCGATCATGGTCTACGGTGCCTATATGCCGAAGAAGGCATCGATAGGCGCCACGGTGCTGACTGTCGGGTTACTCGATACGCTGGTGGCGCTGACTGCGGGCCTGGCACTGTTCCCCATCGTATTTGCCGCCGGCCTGGAGCCGGGTGGTGGCCCTGGGCTGATGTTCGTCACCCTGCCGATTGCCTTCGGCAATATCGCTTTCGGTCAGGTGATGGGGCTGGTCTTCTTCGTCCTGGTGGCTGTCGCCGCATGGAGCTCGTCGATCTCCATGCTGGAGCCGGCCGTGGCCTACTTCGTCGAGAAAACCGGGCGCAGCCGCGCGCAGGTAACCGCCGCGCTGGCACTGCTGTGCTGGCTGGTGGGGATGGGCACGGTGCTGTCGTTCAATCTCTGGGCCGAGGCCAAGTTCTTCGTCTTCGCCGAGGACGGTTTCCATTTGCTGCAGTGGGGCGCCGAGGGCGGCAAGACGTTCTTCGACAGCATCGATTACTTCACCAGCCGTATCCTGCTGCCACTGGGCGGTCTGTCTTTCGCCCTGTTCGCGGGTTGGGTGCTGAGCCGTGACGCTGTGCGTGAAGAGTTGTCCATCAGAAGCCCGCTGCTGTTCAATCTGGCCCTCTGGCTGATTCGCATCGTTGCGCCAATCGGCGTGCTGATCGTTTTCATTGCGGAGCTGAGCAAGTAAATGGCTACTCGAATCCAGCGTTCGGCGTTGCTGCCTTACCCGGCGCAGGCACTGTTTGATCTCGTCAACGATGTTGCCGGTTATCCGCAGTTTCTGCCCTGGTGCCGCGCCAGTGAGGTGTTGGAGGTCAGCGAGACGCACATGCTGGCCAGCCTCGAAGTGGCCAAGGGCAGCATTGGTCAGCGCTTCGTCACGCGTAATGTGTTGCAGCCTGGGCAGCGTATCGAAATGAACCTGCAGGAAGGGCCTTTCACCAGCCTCCATGGCGTCTGGGAATTCAAGGCGCTGGGTGACAAGGCCTGCAAGATCAGCCTGGACCTGACCTTCGACTATGCCGGGCCACTGGTACGTGCCACGCTGGGCCCGCTGTTCAATCAGGCGGCCAATACCATGGTCGACGCCTTCTGCCAGCGAGCCAAGCAGCTGTATGGATAAGCCCAGCATCGCTATCGAAGTGGTTTACGCCCTTGCCGAACGGCAGAAACTGCTGCGGCTGTCCGTACCGGCCGGCACCACCGTGCGCGAGGCCGCGCTGCGTTCTGGCATGCAGCAGTTCTTTCCGGAGCTGGATCTGAGTCAGGCGCCGTTGGGCATTTTTGGCAAAGCGGTAGGCAAGCCGGAAGAGCGAGTGCTGGAGGAGGGCGAGCGGGTCGAGATCTATCGGCCGCTGATCGCTGATCCGAAGGAGGTGCGCAAGCAGCGTGCGGCCAAAGCCAAGGCCAAGGAAGAAGGCGAAGAGTCGAGCTGACCCGTCAGCTGGTAAGGCGCCAGATATGAAAAAGCCCGGATTCGCTCCGGGCTTTTTCGTGTCCGCGTGTTACTGCGGATCGGTGTCCAGCGGCTCGGGAATCGGAACCGGAACGGTTTCGACCTGATCCACCTCGCGCTGAATCTGCTCCAGCAGCGAGCCGGGTGCTGGCGGGGTTTCGTCCTGTGGTTTGGCTTGCGGCTGCGCACTGCTGGTGTCGCTGCCTTCGCCCATGATTGCCTGGTCGCGGCTGACGCCGGGCATGAAGTCACCGGCCAGGCCAACCAGTTGGTCGCTGCCGTCGAATACCAGGCTGACGCGTTCCTGCAGGCGCTGACCGCCGCCAGGCTGGATGCTGTACAGATAATCCCAGCGATCGGCATGGAAGGTGTCGGTGATCAACGGGTTGCCCATGATAAACCGCACTTGGCGTCGGGTCATTCCCGGGCGTAGCTGGTCTATCATGTCCTGTGTCACGACATTGCCCTGTTGAATGTCGATCTTGTAAACCCCGGGGAATGAACAACCGGCGAGTGCGAAGAGCCCGGTCAGCGACAGGCTGGTCAGCAAGAGCTTGGTTTTTTGCATCGGAGGGTGACTTCCACTATCTTGGGCAACTTGAACCCCGGATCATACCCGTATTGAAGGGTGCTGCGAAGCAGCATCCATGAGAAAGCAGACCATGGTTGAAAATAACGAACTGCGCAAAGCTGGACTGAAGGTGACTCTGCCACGAGTCAAAATCCTGCAAATGCTCGACAACGCCGAGCACCGCCATATGAGCGCGGAGGATGTCTACAAGGCACTGATGGAGGCGGGTGAGGACGTTGGCCTGGCCACTGTGTACCGCGTGCTGACCCAGTTCGAGGCCGCCGGCCTGGTGGTGCGTCACAACTTCGATGGCGGTCATGCCGTATTCGAGCTGGCTGACAGCGGCCATCACGACCATATGGTCTGTGTCGACTCCGGTGAAGTGATCGAGTTCTTCGACGCCGAGATCGAGAAGCGCCAGAAAGAGATCGTTAAAGAGCACGGTTTCGAGCTGGTCGACCACAACCTGGTGCTGTACGTACGCAAGAAGAGCTGATGCTTCTGCGGCAATGAAAAAGGCGACCCTTGGGTCGCCTTTTTTGTTTTGTCGTAGCCCGGATGCAATCCGGGGAGGCTTGGTGCCCCTGGATTGCATCCGGGCTATGTCGCTTCAGGCAGCCTGCGCGCTGGTGACCATCTTGCGGGCGTGAGCCAGGGATTCCTCGGTCAGATCAACGCCGCCGAGCATACGGGCGATTTCCTCGACGCGGCCGCTTTCGTCCAGCTTGCTCACGGCGGTAGAGGTGGCGTCCTCGCCGCGACGCTTGTGCACGAACAGGTGCTGATGACCTTGCGCGGCGACTTGCGGCAGGTGGGTGACGCAGAGCACCTGACCGCGTTCGCCGAGGCGGCGCAGCAGTTGCCCGACCACTTCGGCAGTCGGGCCGCCGATGCCGACGTCCACTTCGTCGAACACCAGGGTCGGTACGCGCGAGGTCTGTGCGGTGATTACCTGGATCGCCAGGCTGATGCGTGACAGCTCACCACCCGAGGCCACCTTGGCCAGGCCGCGTAGCGGCTGGCCGGGGTTGGCGCTGACCAGGAACTCCACCGTTTCCAGGCCGCTGACATGCGGCTCTTCGCTGCTCATGGCCTGGAGTTGGATGTTGAAGCGGCCGCCAGGCATGCCCAGCGCCTGCATTTCCTGCTCCACTGCAGCGGCCAGGCGTTCGGCGGCATTGCTGCGCAGTGCGCTGAGCTCGCCAGCCTTTTCCTGATAATGGCGTTCATAGGCGGCCAGCTCCTCGGCCAGGCGTTCGCTGGCCTGGTCGTCGGCGTTCAGGCCTTCAATCTCCTCGAACAGCTGCTGTTGCAGGGCGGCCAGCTCGCTGGGTTGAATGCGGTGCTTGCGTGCCAGGGTGTAGATGGTGTCCAGGCGCTCTTCGAGAAACTGCTGACGCTCCGGGTCGGCATCGAAGTGATCGAGGAAGCGATTCAGCTCGCCCACGGCTTCTTCCACCTGGATCTGCGCACTGGCCAGCAGGTTGCTGGCTTCGTTCAAGGCGCCACCCTGGCCACCAAAGGCACCCAGGCGGTTGAGGCTGGAGGTCAGCGCCGACAGCACGTTGCCGGCATCGCTCTCGCTGCACAGCTCGAGCACTTGGCGACAGGCCGCGAGTAATGCTTCGGCATTGCTCAGCGCCTTGTGCTCCTGTTCCAGCTGTTCCAGTTCGCTGTCGCCCAGCGCCAGATTTTCCAGCTCTTCCAGTTGATAGCTGAGCAGTTGATGGCGGGCGCGCTGTTCGTCGCCCTGGCTGGAAATGCGCTCCAGTTCATTGCGCGTCTGTTTCCAGCGTTGTGCGGCGAGTTGCACCTGGCGCGCGAGGTCCTGGCTGCCGGCGTATTCGTCGAGCAGGCGGCGGTGGGTGTCGGTCTTGAGTAGCGACTGATGCTCGTGCTGGCTGTGGATGTCGATGATCAGCTCGCCGAGAGCCTTGAGGTCGGCCTGTGGGCAGGGGCTGCCGTTGATATAGCCGCGCGAGCGGCCTTCGGCGGTGATTACCCGACGCAGGATGCACGGGCCGTCGTTGTCCAGATCCCGCTCGGCGAGCCAGGTGCGGGCTTCGGGAATGTCCGCCAGGTCGAAGCTGGCGAGAATATCTGCCTTGTCCGCTCCGGGACGTACCACGCCGCTGTCGGCGCGATCACCCAGGCACAGGCCGAGGGCATCGAGCATGATCGACTTGCCGGCGCCGGTTTCGCCGCTGATGGCGCTCATGCCGGCATCCAGCTCTAGATCCAGGTGGTCGACGATGGCGTAGTTGTGAATGGACAGGTGCACCAGCATGGCGAACGCTCCCGAATTTATGTCTGGTTATTTATACAGTGTTTTTTCTTTCTCTGGCAATCCTCCCTATCGCCCCTTGAAACCTGTGGAATTGACTCCATATAGGCGGCAGGAGCGCGAGTCGGTATCGCGCCAGTTTTTTCGAGAGGAGAAAGGCATGGCTGACGAACAGACCCTGGATACGCAGAATCCCGAGGCGCAGGCAGCAGAAGCTGTGGCGCCTGGTGACGACCTGGCTGCTCGCGTGCAAACGCTGGAAGAGCAACTGGCCGCTGCGCAGGATCAGTCGCTGCGCATGGCTGCCGATCTGCAGAACGTGCGTCGTCGCGCTGAGCAGGATGTAGAGAAGGCACATAAATTCGCGCTGGAAAAGTTCGCTGGCGACCTGTTGCCGGTAATCGACAGCCTGGAGCGCGGCCTGGAGCTGTCCAGCCCCGACGATGTATCGATCAAGGCCGTGCGTGAGGGCATGCAGCTGACCCTCAAGCTGTTCCACGACACGCTGGCTCGCTACAACCTGGAAGCCATTGACCCGCATGGTGCGCCGTTCAATCCGGAGCATCACCAGGCCATGGCCATGGAAGAGAGCATTCATGCCGAGCCGAACTCGGTGCTCAAGGTGTTCCAGAAGGGCTATCTGCTCAACGGTCGTCTGCTGCGCCCGGCCATGGTCGTGGTCAGCAAGGCGCCAATGACGCCGCCGCCGAGTATCGACGAGCAGGCTTGAAATCAGCCGTAACGACCCCATTTTTAAGTCAAGCGTTTTAGTGCTGCCGGCGCCTGAGAAACGAGGCGACGGAAAAATCAAAGTTTCGGGAGAATATTCATGGGCAAAATTATCGGTATCGACCTGGGGACCACCAACTCCTGTGTCTCCATTCTGGAAAATGGCAACGTCAAGGTAATCGAGAACGCCGAAGGCGCTCGTACCACGCCGTCCATCATCGCTTACGCCAACGACGGTGAAATCCTCGTCGGTCAGTCGGCCAAGCGTCAGGCCGTGACCAATCCGCACAACACCCTGTATGCGGTGAAGCGACTGATCGGTCGTCGCTTCGACGAAGAAGTCGTACAGAAAGACATTCAGATGGTGCCGTACAAGATCGCCAAGGCTGACAACGGTGACGCCTGGGTTGAAGTGAACGGCCAGAAGATGGCGCCGCCGCAAATTTCGGCTGAAATTCTCAAGAAGATGAAGAAGACCGCCGAAGACTATCTCGGCGAAGCGGTCACCGAAGCGGTCATCACCGTTCCGGCCTACTTCAACGACAGTCAGCGTCAGGCTACCAAGGACGCCGGCCGTATCGCCGGTCTGGACGTCAAGCGCATCATCAACGAGCCGACTGCGGCTGCGCTGGCCTATGGCATGGACAAGGCCAAGGGCGACCACACCGTGATCGTCTATGACCTGGGTGGCGGTACCTTCGACGTTTCCGTGATCGAAATTGCCGAAGTCGATGGCGAGCACCAGTTCGAAGTGTTGGCCACCAACGGTGACACCTTCCTTGGCGGTGAAGACTTCGATATTCGTCTGATCGACTACCTCGTCGACGAATTCAAGAAAGAAACCGGCATGAACCTCAAGGGCGACCCGCTGGCCATGCAGCGCCTGAAGGAAGCTGCCGAGAAGGCCAAGATCGAGCTGTCCTCGAGCCAGCAGACCGACGTCAACCTGCCGTACATCACTGCAGACGCTACCGGTCCGAAGCACCTGAACGTGAAGATCTCCCGTTCCAAGCTCGAATCGCTGGTCGAAGACCTGGTGCAGCGCACCATCGAACCTTGCCGTATCGCGCTGAAAGATGCTGGTGTCGACGTCGGCTCGATCAACGATGTGATTCTGGTCGGTGGTCAGACCCGCATGCCGCTGGTGCAGAAGCTGGTGACCGAGTTCTTCGGCAAGGAAGCCCGCAAGGACGTCAACCCGGACGAAGCCGTGGCCATGGGTGCTGCCATTCAGGGTGCCGTTCTGGCCGGTGACGTCAAGGACGTGCTGCTGCTGGACGTATCCCCGCTGACCCTGGGTATCGAAACCATGGGTGGCGTGATGACTGCGCTGATCGAGAAGAACACCACCATTCCGACCAAGAAGTCGCAGGTGTTCTCCACTGCCGATGACAACCAGAGCGCCGTGACCATTCACGTGCTGCAGGGTGAGCGCAAGCAGGCCGCGCAGAACAAGTCCCTGGGCAAGTTCGACCTGGCCGAGATTCCGCCGGCTCCGCGTGGCGTACCGCAGATCGAAGTGACCTTCGACATCGATGCCAACGGCATCCTGCACGTGTCCGCCAAGGACAAGGCCACCGGCAAGCAGCAGTCCATCGTGATCAAGGCCAACTCCGGTCTGTCCGATGACGAAATCGAGCGTATGGTGCGTGATGCCGAGGCCAATGCCGAGGAAGACCGCAAGTTCGAAGAGCTGGCCACTGCGCGTAACCAGGGTGATCAGCTGGTGCACGCCACCCGCAAGATGCTCACCGAAGCAGGCGACAAGGCCACTGCCGACGAGAAGGCGGCCATCGAGAAGGCCATTGGCGAGCTGGAAGTGGCCGTGAAGGGCGACGACAAGGCTGCCATCGAAGCCAAGATGAACGCGCTGTCCGAGGCCACCACGCCGCTGGCGCAGAAGATGTACGCCGAGCAGCCGCAGGGCGGTGCCGCCCAGGCTGACGCCGGCGACGCCAAGGATGCCGGTGACGACGTGGTCGACGCTGAGTTCGAAGAGGTCAAGGAGAACAAGTAAGGGATGCGGCCTGCTCGGCGGGCCGCCTCTTCTTTACGCTCCACCGTCGCTCGCGACGGGCAGGATTCGCCGCGCGGGAGCCTTCTCCCGCGTCGGCGTATCTGGAGCTCACGAATCTGAGAGTGCAGCACAACTATGGCAAAACGTGATTATTACGAGATCCTGGGGGTCGAGCGCGGCGCTAGTGAAGCCGAGCTGAAGAAGGCCTACCGGCGCCTGGCGATGAAATATCACCCGGACCGCAACCCGGACGACAAGGACGCCGAAGAGAAATTCAAGGAGGCCAACGAGGCCTACGAAGTGCTTTCTGACGGAGCCAAGCGTTCGGCCTACGACCAATACGGCCACGCCGGGGTCGATCCGCAGATGGGCGGCGGTGGTGGGGCCGGTTTCGGTGGCGCCAACTTCTCCGATATTTTCGGCGACGTGTTCAGCGACTTCTTTGGCGGTGCTCGCGGCGGTTCGCGTGGCGGTGCCCAGCGTGGCTCGGATCTGCGCTATACCCTCGAGCTGGACCTGGAAGAAGCGGTACGCGGCACCACCGTGACCATTCGCGTGCCGACCCTGGTCGGTTGCAAGACCTGCGATGGCACGGGCGCCAAGAAGGGCACCAGCCCGGTCACCTGTACCACCTGTGGTGGTATCGGTCAGGTGCGCATGCAGCAGGGCTTCTTCTCCGTGCAGCAGACCTGCCCACGCTGCCATGGCAGCGGCAAGATGATCACCGACCCTTGCGGCAGCTGCCATGGCCAGGGTCGCGTGGAAGAGAGCAAGACGCTGTCGGTCAAGGTGCCGCCAGGTGTCGACACCGGTGATCGCATTCGTCTGTCCGGCGAAGGTGAGGCTGGCACGCATGGCGGTCCGGCCGGTGACCTGTATGTGGTGGTCAACGTCCGTGAGCATGCGATCTTCCAGCGTGACGGCAAGCATCTGTATTGCGAGGTGCCGATCAGCTTCGCCGACGCGGCGCTGGGTGGCGAGCTGGAAGTGCCGACCCTCGATGGTCGGGTCAAGCTGAAGATTCCGGAAGGTACTCAGACCGGCAAGCTGTTCCGTCTGCGTGGCAAGGGCGTGGCCCCTGTTCGTGGTGGCGCGGCTGGCGATCTGATGTGCCGGGTCGCGGTGGAAACGCCGGTCAACCTGAACAAGCGTCAGCGCGAACTGCTCGATGAGTTCCGCAAGTCGCTGCAGGGTGACGATTCCCACTCGCCCAAGGCCAGTGGCTGGTTCGAGGGCGTGAAGCGCTTCTTCGGCGACGTTTAATTGAGCGTCAAGCGGCAAGTCACAAGTGGCAAGAGGGTATTGCGCTTGGCTTGCAGCTTGAGGTCCGCAGCTTGGAGCTGATGTTATGCAACGTATTGCAGTGATGGGCGCCGCCGGGCGTATGGGCAAGACCCTGATCGAGGCCGTCAGTCAGGCCGAGGGTGCCAAGCTCAGTGCCGCTATCGACCGCGCCGACAGCAGCCTGATCGGTGCCGATGCCGGTGAGCTGGTCGGTCTGGGCAAGATCGGGGTGACCCTGGTGGGTGATCTGGCGGCAGTGGTCGATGATTTCGACGTGCTGATCGATTTCACTCATCCGTCGGTGACGCTGAAGAACCTGGAGGTCTGTCGTCAGGCTGGCAAGGCGATGGTCATCGGTACCACCGGCTTCACCGTGGAAGAGAAGCAGCAACTGAGCGAGGCGGCCAAGCAGATTCCTGTCGTCTTCGCCGCCAACTTCAGTGTCGGCGTCAACCTGTGCCTGAAGCTGCTGGATACCGCTGCCCGCGTGCTGGGTGATGATGTGGATATCGAGATCATCGAGGCGCATCACCGGCACAAGGTCGACGCGCCGTCCGGCACCGCGCTGCGTATGGGCGAAGTGGTCGCCGATGCGCTGGGGCGTGATCTGCAGAAGGTCGCTGTCTACGGTCGTGAAGGTCAGACCGGCGCCCGTGAGCGCGAGACCATCGGTTTCGCTACCGTGCGTGCCGGTGACGTGGTGGGTGACCACACCGTGCTGTTCGCCGCCGATGGCGAGCGAGTAGAGATCACCCACAAGGCCTCGAGCCGCATGACCTTCGCCAAGGGCGCGGTGCGTTCGGCGCTGTGGCTGCAGGGGCGTGATGCCGCTCTGTATGACATGCAGGACGTGCTGGGTCTGCGCTGATGCGAATGTGTGACTGAGGCGTCTTATCGGGTGGACCGAAAAAGGGTTTTCCTGTAAGCTTCCTGTTTTAGTGTGTCCACTAAAAGTTACGCAGAATGGCTCAAATAAAAAAGCGGGATGACCTTCACACGTCATCCCGCTTTTTTACAACCTGCGTTTGCTTCAAGCCTTGATCGAGACGGAGGTCTTCTTGACTAAGCCAGCCCCCAAACCTGCCATTTTGGCCCTTGCTGACGGCAGCATTTTTCGCGGCGATTCCATCGGGGCCGATGGCCAGACGATCGGAGAGGTGGTGTTCAACACCGCCATGACCGGCTATCAGGAAATCCTTACCGATCCATCCTATGCCCAGCAGATCGTTACCCTGACTTACCCGCACATCGGCAACACCGGCACCACGCCGGAAGATGCCGAGTCCAACCGTGTCTGGGCTGCTGGCCTGATCATCCGCGACCTGCCGCTGATTTCCAGCAACTGGCGCGACAAGCAGCCGCTGGACGAGTACCTGAAAGCCAACGGCACCGTCGCCATCGCCGGTATCGATACTCGCCGCCTGACCCGCATCCTGCGCGAGAAGGGTTCGCAGAACGGCTGCATCCTGGTCGGTGACGACGCGACAGAAGAGAAAGCACTGGAACTGGCGCGCAGCTTCCCGGGCCTCAAGGGCATGGACCTGGCCAAGGTGGTCAGCTGCACCGAGCGTTACGAGTGGCGCGAAAGCACCTGGAACCTGCAGTCCGACAGCCACCCGGAAGTCCCGGCCAGCGAGCTGCCTTATCACGTGGTCGCCTACGACTACGGCGTGAAGCTGAACATCCTGCGCATGCTGGTCGAACGTGGCTGCCGCCTGACCGTGGTGCCGGCGCAAACTCCGGCCAGCGACGTGCTGGCACTCAAGCCTGATGGCGTGTTCCTCTCCAACGGCCCTGGCGATCCCGAGCCGTGTGACTATGCGATCAAGGCGATCAAGGACGTTCTGGAGACCGATATTCCGGTATTCGGCATCTGCCTCGGCCACCAGTTGCTGGCCCTGGCCTCCGGCGCCAAGACCCTGAAAATGGGCCACGGCCACCACGGTGCCAACCATCCGGTGCAGGATCTCGACAGCGGCGTGGTGATGATCACCAGCCAGAACCATGGTTTTGCCGTGGACGAAAGCAGCCTGCCGGGCAACCTGCGTGCAATCCACAAGTCGCTGTTCGATGGCACCCTGCAGGGCATCGAGCGCACTGACAAGGATGCCTTCAGCTTCCAGGGTCACCCCGAGGCGAGCCCAGGCCCGCACGATGTGGCGCCACTGTTCGACCGCTTCATCGAAGCCATGGCCAAGCGCCGCTAAGCCCGCCGACTGACCCAAGGATTCGAGAGAGATAAAATGCCAAAACGTACAGACATCAAAAGTATCCTGATCCTCGGCGCCGGCCCCATCGTCATCGGCCAGGCCTGCGAGTTCGACTACTCCGGCGCTCAGGCGTGCAAGGCGCTGAAGGAAGAAGGTTTCCGCGTCATCCTGGTGAACTCCAACCCGGCCACCATCATGACCGACCCGTCGATGGCCGACGCCACCTATATCGAGCCGATCAAGTGGGCCACCGTGGCCAAGATCATCGAGAAGGAGCGCCCCGACGCGCTGCTGCCGACCATGGGCGGTCAGACCGCGCTGAACTGTGCGCTGGATCTGGAGCGCCATGGTGTGCTGGAGAAATTCGGCGTCGAGATGATCGGTGCCAACGCCGACACCATCGACAAGGCTGAAGACCGTTCGCGCTTCGACAAGGCGATGAAAGACATCGGTCTGGCCTGCCCGGTATCCGGTATCGCCCACAGCATGGAAGATGCCTATGGCGTGCTGGAGAAGGTCGGCTTCCCGTGCATCATCCGTCCGTCCTTCACCATGGGCGGCACCGGCGGCGGCATCGCCTACAACCGTGAAGAGTTCGAAGAAATCTGTGCCCGCGGTCTCGACCTGTCGCCGACCAGCGAGCTGCTGATCGACGAGTCGCTGATCGGCTGGAAGGAGTACGAGATGGAGGTGGTCCGTGACAAGAAGGACAACTGCATCATCGTCTGCTCCATCGAGAACTTCGACCCGATGGGCGTACACACCGGCGACTCGATCACCGTCGCGCCGGCGCAGACCCTGACCGACAAGGAATACCAGATCCTGCGTAACGCCTCGCTGGCGGTACTGCGCGAGATCGGCGTGGAAACCGGTGGCTCCAACGTGCAGTTCGGCATCTGCCCGAACACTGGTCGCATGGTCGTCATCGAGATGAACCCGCGTGTATCGCGCAGCTCGGCGCTGGCCTCCAAGGCCACCGGCTTCCCTATCGCCAAGATCGCCGCCAAGCTGGCTGTCGGTTACACCCTCGATGAGCTGTCCAACGACATCACCGGTGGGCGTACCCCGGCGTCGTTCGAACCGGCCATCGACTATGTCGTGACCAAGGTGCCGCGCTTTGCCTTCGAGAAATTCCCGAAAGCCGACGCCCGCCTGACCACCCAGATGAAATCCGTGGGCGAAGTCATGGCCATCGGCCGTACCTTCCAGGAGTCCATGCAGAAAGCCCTGCGCGGCCTGGAAGTCGGCGTTGCCGGTTTCGATCCGAAGCTCGACCTGAATGACCCGGAAGCGGAAAGCACCCTGCGTCGCGAGCTGACCGTGCCCAGCGCCGACCGTATCTGGTACGTGGCTGATGCCTTCCGTGCCGGCAAGACCGTCGCCGAAGTGTTCGAGCTGACCCGTATCGACGAGTGGTTCCTGGTGCAGATCGAAGATCTGATCAAGGACGAGGCGACCGTGCAGACCCTCGGTCTGTCGGCCATCGATCGTGACCTGATGTTCAAGCTCAAGCGCAAGGGCTTCTCCGATGCGCGCCTGGCCAAGCTGCTCGGTGTGTCCGAGAAGAGCCTGCGCGCCCATCGCCACAAGCTCAAGGTGCTGCCGGTGTACAAGCGCGTGGACACCTGCGCCGCCGAATTCGCCACCGACACCGCCTACATGTACTCGACCTACGAGGAAGAGTGCGAAGCCAACCCGAGCAGCCGTGACAAGATCATGATTCTCGGTGGCGGCCCCAACCGTATCGGCCAGGGCATCGAGTTCGACTACTGCTGCGTACACGCCGCGCTGGCCATGCGTGAAGACGGTTACGAGACCATCATGGTCAACTGCAACCCGGAAACCGTCTCCACCGACTACGACACCTCCGACCGCCTGTACTTCGAGCCGGTGACCCTGGAAGACGTGCTGGAGATCGTCCGTGTCGAGCAGCCCAAGGGCGTGATCGTCCAGTACGGTGGCCAGACTCCGCTGAAGATCTGCCGCGCGCTGGAAGAAGCGGGCGTACCGATCATCGGCACCAGCCCCGAGGCCATCGACCGCGCCGAAGACCGCGAGCGCTTCCAGCAGATGGTGCAGCGCCTGAACCTGCGTCAGCCGGCCAACGCCACCGCGCGCAGCGAAGACGAGGCACTGGCCCTGTCGAAGAACATCGGTTACCCGATGGTGGTGCGTCCGTCCTACGTACTGGGCGGCCGGGCGATGGAAATCGTCTACCAGGAAGAAGAGCTCAAGCGCTACATGCGCGAAGCGGTGAAAGTCTCCAACGACAGCCCGGTGCTGCTCGATCGCTTCCTCAACTGCGCCATCGAGGTGGACGTGGATGCGGTGTGCGACGGCGAGAGCGTGGTGATCGGCGCGATCATGCAGCACATCGAGCAAGCGGGCGTGCACTCTGGTGACTCCGCCTGCTCGCTGCCGCCGTATTCGCTGCCGATGCACATCCAGGACGAGATCCGCGACCAGGTCAAGAAAATGGCCCTGGAGCTTGGTGTGGTCGGCCTGATGAACGTGCAGATGGCCGTGCAGGGCGAGGACATCTACGTCATCGAGGTGAACCCGCGCGCTTCGCGTACCGTGCCGTTCGTCTCCAAGTGCGTCGGCGAGTCGCTGGCCAAGGTGGCTGCCCGCGTCATGGCCGGCAAGAGCCTGGCCGAGGCCGGTTACAGCAAGGAAATCATCCCGCCGTTCTTCAGCGTCAAGGAAGCGGTGTTCCCCTTCGCCAAGTTCCCCGGCGTCGACCCGATCCTCGGCCCGGAGATGAAGTCCACCGGTGAGGTCATGGGTGTCGGTGACACCTTCGGCGAAGCCTTCGCCAAGGCCCAGCTGGGTGCCAGCGAGATCCTGCCGAACTCCGGTTGCGCGTTCATCAGCGTGCGTGAAGATGACAAGCCGGAAGCCGTTCAGGTTGCCCGTGACCTGGTTGCGCTGGGCTTTGAAGTGGTTGCCACTGCCGGCACCGCCAAGGTGATCGAGGCTGCTGGTCTGCCAGTTCGTCGCGTGAACAAGGTGACTGAAGGTCGTCCGCATGTCGTCGACATGATCAAGAATGATGAGGTCACCCTGATCATCAATACCACCGAGGGGCGTCAGTCCATCGCTGACTCCTACTCGATCCGTCGTAACGCCCTGCAGCACAAGATCTACTGCACCACCACCATCGCGGCTGGTCAGGCGGTCTGTGAAGCGCTCAAGTTCGGCCCGGAGAAGACTGTGCGCCGGCTGCAGGATCTGCATGCAGGAATCAAGGCATGATCAAATACCCCATGACTGTCCAGGGCGCTCGCGCCCTGGAGGAAGAACACGCGCACCTGACCAAGGTGGTGCGGCCCAAGCTCAGCCAGGATATCGGTACCGCACGTGAGCTCGGTGACCTCAAGGAAAACGCCGAGTACCACGCCGCGCGTGAGCAGCAGGGCATGGTCGAGGCGCGAATTCGCGATATCGAAGGTCGTCTGCAGAACGCGGTGATCATCGATGTCACCACCATCGAGCACACCGGCAAGGTGATTTTCGGCACCACGGTGGAGATTGCCAACGTCGAGACTGACGAGAGCGTGACCTACCAGATCGTGGGTGAGGACGAAGCCGACATCAAACAGCGCAAGATCTCCGTCGGCTCGCCCATCGCCCGTGCCCTGGTGGGTAAGAGCGAGGGTGATGTGGTCGCGGTGCAGACCCCCAGTGGCCTGGTCGAGTACGAGATTGTCGAAGTCCGCCATATCTAGGCCTAAGCAACCGTCGCGGGCGGCTGCCGTCAGTTGGCAGCTGGCCCAGACCCTCTGGGTTGGCGGTTTGTGGTTGTTGCAGTTCGTCATTCTGCCGGCCATCGGCCAAAGCGGTCTGGCGCCTCTGCTGGTGCAGGAGATCGCAGCGCGGCTGGTGCCGCTGCTGGTCGGTCTGGCAGCGGTATGCGTTGCGCTGCAGGCCTTTGCCTTGCTGAGCAGTGAAGGGCTATCGAGCCTGCTGCGGGATATGCGTGGGCAACTACTGCTGACCGTTGCGGTCATGGCCCTGAGCTACTTCGCTGTGTTGCGCTACTGGCCCGAGGCCGAGTACTGGCTGCGTTTCAGCTACCTGGTGATGGCGTTTTGTGGGCTGTTGCTGGTGCTGCAGCCGGTGCCTGGGGCGCCGGTCAGGCGCTAGCGGCGTTGTGTAGGCGCGAATTCATTCGCGATCAGGACGCGCAACGCTTGCCCATGATCGCGATAGAAGCACCTCAACCCTGGTAACGGATAACGTTGGACAGGTTGCGATTCGGCTTGGGGTTCTTGCGATAGAGCAGGGCGACCTTGCCAATCGACTGGACCAGTTCAGCGCGTCCGTTTTCGCACAGGGCTACAATGGCTGCCTGGCGATCCTCGCGTTCGGTGAGGCGCAGCTGTACCTTGATAAGCTCGTGATCGTTCAGGGCACGGTCCAGTTCGCCCAGCACGCCCTCGGTCAAACCATTGTCAGCCACGATCAATACAGGTTTCAGGTGGTGGCCGATAGATTTGAATTGTTTCTTCTGCTCTTGAGTGAGCGGCATAATCGTTAGTACCTAATTCGGTCTGGAAAACGGCGCCTATCTTACCCGAGCCCGCGCAGTTATTCATGACCCGTTGAGTCAGAGGTTTAAGTGGCACGTTCCAAGACCAGCCAGCGTTGGCTGAAAGAACATTTCGATGATCCTTACGTGAAGATGGCGCAGAAGGACGGCTATCGTTCGCGCGCCAGCTACAAATTGCTGGAAATCCAGGAGAAGGATCGCATTCTGCGCCCCGGGATGACCGTGGTCGATCTCGGCGCCGCACCGGGCGGCTGGTCGCAGGTCACCAGTCGAGTGATCGGCGACAAAGGGCGTCTGATCGCTTCCGACATCCTGGAGATGGACAGCATTCCCGATGTCACCTTCATTCAGGGTGATTTCACCGATGACGCCGTGTTCGCGCAGATTCTCGAGGCCATCGGCGAAAATCCGGTGGACCTTGTTATTTCCGATATGGCCCCCAATATGAGTGGGGTAAGAACCGCCGATCAGGCGCGTGCGATGTATCTGTGCGAACTGGCGCTGGATCTGGCCGGGCGTGTGTTGCGTCCAGGTGGCGATTTTCTGATCAAGATTTTCCAGGGTGAAGGTTTCGACGCCTACCACAAGCAGGTGCGTGAGACTTTCGACAAGGTGCAGATGCGCAAGCCGCTGTCCTCGCGTGATCGTTCTCGTGAGCAATATATGTTGGCGCGCGGGTTTCGCGGGGTGTGAGTTGAAACTGGTGTCCGCCTTGTCGGTCTCAGTGGCAGAAACCTCATAAAGGGTTACAGACGGCGCCTGCGGGACGCGGGCGTTTGGTGTAAGTTAGTCGGTATATCATTGGTCGTCATGGGAAGCCCGCTTCGCCACGAGGCCTGCTTCAGAGGGTAGCTAATTGAACGACATGGCAAAGAATCTGATCCTGTGGCTGATCATCGCGGCGGTGCTGGTTACCGTGATGAACAACTTCTCCAGCCCGAGCGAGCCGCAGACCCTGAGCTACTCGCAATTCATCGAGCAGGTGAAGGAAGGGCGCGTCGAGCGCGTCACCGTCGATGGTTACGTGATCACTGGCAAGCGCACCGATGGCGAGGGCTTCAAGACCATCCGTCCGGCGATCCAGGACGGTGGCCTGATTGGCGACCTGATCGACAACAACGTGGTCATCGAAGGCAAGCAGCCTGAGCAGCAGAGCATCTGGACTCAGTTGCTGGTCGCCAGCTTCCCGATCCTGGTGATCATCGCCGTATTCATGTTCTTCATGCGCCAGATGCAGGGCGGTGCCGGCGGCAAGGGCGGGCCGATGAGCTTCGGCAAGTCCAAGGCGCGTCTGCTCTCCGAAGACCAAGTCAAGACTACTTTCGCCGACGTCGCCGGTTGCGACGAGGCCAAGGAAGAAGTCAGCGAGCTGGTGGAATTCCTGCGCGATCCGGGCAAGTTCCAGCGCCTGGGCGGTCGTATTCCGCGCGGCGTGCTGATGGTTGGCTCGCCGGGTACCGGCAAGACCTTGCTGGCCAAGGCCGTGGCCGGTGAGGCGAAGGTGCCGTTCTTCACCATTTCCGGTTCCGACTTCGTCGAGATGTTCGTCGGTGTTGGTGCTAGCCGTGTTCGCGACATGTTCGACCAGGCCAAGAAGCACGCGCCGTGCATCATCTTCATCGACGAGATCGACGCCGTGGGTCGCCATCGTGGCGCCGGCATGGGCGGTGGTCACGACGAGCGTGAGCAGACGCTCAATCAGTTGCTGGTAGAGATGGACGGCTTCGAAATGAACGACGGCATCATCGTCATCGCTGCCACTAACCGTCCTGACGTTCTCGACCCTGCGCTGCTGCGTCCTGGCCGCTTCGACCGCCAGGTGGTCGTTGGTCTGCCGGATATTCGCGGTCGTGAGCAGATTCTGAAAGTGCACATGCGCAAGGTGCCGATGGGTGACGACGTCAATCCCGCAGTCATCGCGCGCGGTACGCCGGGTTTCTCCGGTGCCGACCTGGCCAACCTGGTCAACGAAGCTTCCCTGTTCGCCGCTCGCGCCGGCAAGCGCCTGGTGGAAATGAAGGAGTTCGAGCTGGCCAAGGACAAGATCATGATGGGCGCCGAGCGCAAGACCATGGTCATGTCCGACAAGGAGAAGCTCAACACCGCGTTCCATGAGGCGGGTCACGCCATCGTTGGGCGCCTGGTGCCAGAGCACGACCCGGTTTACAAGGTCTCCATCATTCCGCGTGGTCGTGCCTTGGGTGTGACCATGTTCCTGCCAGAAGAAGATCGTTATAGCCTCAGCAAGCGTGCCCTGATCAGCCAGATCTGCTCGCTGTTCGGTGGTCGTATCGCCGAAGAGATGACCCTGGGCTTCGATGGTGTCACCACGGGTGCCTCGAACGACATCATGCGCGCCACCCAGTTGGCCAAGAACATGGTCACCAAGTGGGGGCTGTCCGAGAAGCTGGGCCCGCTGATGTATGCGGAAGAGGAGGGTGAAGTCTTCCTTGGTCGTAGCATGGGCAGCCAGGCCAGCAACGTTTCCGGCGAGACTGCCAAGCAGATCGACGAGGAAGTGCGTCGCATCATTGATGAATGCTATGCCACGGCCAAGAAACTGCTGGTAGAGAACCGCGACAAGCTCGATGCCATGGCCGAAGCGCTGATGAAGTACGAAACCATCGATGCCGATCAGATCGACGACATCATGAACGGTCGCGAGCCTCGTGAACCGCGCGGCTGGGATGGTGGCGGTGACTCCGGTGCGCCGCAGGCCAAGGTCGACGAGCCAGATCGTTCTGAAAAGCCCATTGGTGGGCCGGCGGCCGAGCACTAAGAGCGTCTATGTTCAACGCGCAATACCCGAGCCGGCTACCCTGTGGTAGCCGGCTTCTTGATTTGTCCCGTCCGCAGGTGATGGGCATCCTCAATGTCACTCCTGATTCTTTTTCCGACGGCGGGCGCTTTACGGCGCGCGATGCTGCATTGCGTCACGCTGAGCAGATGGTCGCCGCAGGTGCGACGCTGATCGATATCGGTGGTGAATCCACACGCCCTGGTGCGCGCAGCGTTTCGCCGACCGAGGAGTTGGAGCGGGTCGCGCCGGTGGTCGAAGCTATTGCCCGTGAGCTTGACGTGATCATTTCTGTGGACACCTCGACGCCGGCGGTCATGCGCGAAAGCGCGAGGCTGGGTGCGGGGCTGATCAATGATGTGCGTTCGTTGCAGCGTGATGGCGCTCTGGATGCGGCGGCAGACAGTGGTCTGCCGGTGTGCCTGATGCACATGCGCGGCGAGCCGGGCAACATGCAGGACGATCCGCAATACCCGGATATCGTCACTGAGGTGCGTGACTTTCTCGTCGAGCGCATGGCCGCCTGTGCGACAGCCGGTATTCCTGCTGAGCGGATCCTGCTCGATCCGGGCTTTGGTTTTGCCAAGACCCTGGAGCACAATCTCGCCCTGTTCAAGCGCATGAGTGAGCTCTCTGCGTTGGGTCGGCCCTTGCTGGTTGGTGTTTCGCGCAAGAGCATGATCGGCAAGGTGCTCGGTCATGAGGTTGGCGGTCGCCTCTACGGCAGCCTGGCATTGGCTGCTCTGGCGTTGACCAAGGGCGCACATATTCTGCGTGTGCACGATGTCGCCGAAACGGTGGACGTGGTGCGCATGATCGCTGCGGTTGAAGCGGCGCAATAACAAGGAAAGCGTTATGGCTAGAAAGTACTTCGGCACCGACGGCATTCGTGGTCGCGTCGGCCAGTTTCCCATTACTCCGGATTTCATGCTCAAGCTCGGCTGGGCAGCTGGCATGGCGTTTCGCAAGCAGGGCAAGTGCCGCATCCTGATCGGCAAGGACACGCGTATTTCCGGCTACATGTTCGAGTCCGCCCTGGAGGCGGGGCTGGCTGCAGCGGGTGCTGACGTGCAGCTGCTCGGCCCGATGCCGACGCCGGCCATTGCCTATCTGACCCGCACATTCCAGGCCGATGCCGGTATCGTCATCAGTGCTTCGCACAATCCGCATGATGACAACGGCATCAAGTTCTTCTCCAGCGAAGGCACCAAGCTTCCGGATGATGTCGAGCTGATGATCGAAGAGCTGCTCGATCAGCCGATGACCGTGGTCGAATCTGCCGGAATCGGTAAGGCTTCGCGGATCAACGATGCCTCTGGGCGCTATATCGAGTTCTGCAAGGGCAGTGTGCCCAGTGGCACCAGCTTCAAGGGGCTGAAGATCGTCATCGATTGCGCCCATGGCGCTGCCTACAAGGTTGCGCCGAGTGTGTTTCGCGAGCTGGGTGCTGAGGTCCGGGTCATTTCGGCGCAGCCTGATGGCCTCAATATCAATGATGCTTGTGGCTCCACTCATATTGCGGCGCTGCAGGCTGAAGTGGTTGCGCAGCAGGCTGATCTGGGGATCGCCTTCGATGGTGATGCTGATCGCGTGCTGATGGTCGACCAATATGGTGCGGTGGTCGATGGTGATGAGCTGCTGTTCATCATTGCGCGTGATCTGCAGGAGCGTGGGCGGCTGCGTGGCGGTGTGGTCGGCACGCTGATGAGCAACCTCGGTCTGGAATTGGCCCTGGCCGATCTGAACATCCCATTCATTCGCGCCAATGTGGGCGATCGCTATGTGATCGCTGAATTGCTGGCGCGCAATTGGCAACTGGGTGGCGAGAACTCCGGGCATCTGGTGTGCTTCCAGCACACTACGACTGGCGATGCGATCATCGCGGCCCTCCAGGTGTTGATGGCGCTCAAGCGTCGTGGCCAGAGCCTGGTCGATGCGCGTAGCGATCTGAAGAAGTGTCCGCAGGTGCTGGTCAACGTGCGTTTCTCCGGTGCGCTCGACCCGCTCGAGCATCCTTCGGTGAAAGAAGCCTGCGCGCGCGTTACCGAGAGCATGGCGGGGCGCGGTCGGGTGCTGCTGCGCAAGTCCGGCACGGAGCCACTGGTTCGGGTGATGGTCGAAGGTGACGAGGAAAGTTCGGTCCGCGGCTATGCCGATGAATTGGCTAAGATTGTTGCTGAAGTCTGTGCTTGATTGAGCTTGCTACCGAGGGTGCTCTTGGGTAACATCTGCGCCCTCTTTGATCGACGAGGTAAAACATGCGTCGCCCCTTGGTCGCAGGTAACTGGAAAATGCACGGTACCCGCGCCAGCGTCGCAGAGCTGATCGAAGGGCTGTGTCAGCAAGACTTGCCCGCTGCTGTTGATGTCGCGGTTTTCCCCTCCAGTCTGCATATCGCTCAGGCCGTAGAAGGTCTGATTGGGAATGCGGTAAAAGTTGGGGCCCAGAACTGTGCGGCTCAGCTTGAGCAGGGCGCCTTGACTGGCGAATTGGCAGTGAGCCAGTTGCTTGATGGCGGTTGTGAGTTTGTGCTGGTTGGTCACTCCGAGCGTCGCCTGATTCTGGGTGAGAGCGACGAAGTGGTCGTGCGCAAGTTCGCGGCAGTGCAGGCGGCGGGGTTGACTCCCGTGCTCTGCGTTGGTGAAACCCGCGTGCAACGTGAAGCGAATGCAACGCTGGGTGTGGTGGGTGGCCAATTGGCCGCAGTGATCGATGCGCTGAGTGTCGATGCGCTGAAGAACGCCGTAGTTGCCTATGAGCCCGTATGGGCCATTGGCACCGGGTTGACCGCTACGCCTGAGCAGGCTCAGGAAGTGCATGCAGCTATCCGCGCGCAAGTTGCGCAGCTCGATGCTGGTGTCGCGAGTGAGCTGAGAATTCTTTATGGCGGCAGTGTGAAGGCCGCCAGTGCTGCCGAGTTGTTCGGCATGCGGGATATCGATGGGGGGCTCGTGGGTGGTGCCTCTCTGAATGCGGATGAATTCGGTGCGATCTGTCGCGCTGCAGGAAACTGAAGAATGCTGGAAACAGTCATTGTTGTTCTGCACCTGCTGGGTGCGATCGGGATTGTGGTGCTGGTGCTGTTGCAGCAGGGTAAGGGCGCTGACGCGGGTGCGTCGTTCGGTTCGGGTGCTTCGGCAACTGTATTCGGAAGCCAAGGTTCCTCTACCTTTCTGAGTAAGTTTACTGGTATACTCGCCGCGGCTTTTTTCATTACCAGCTTGGGTTTAGCGTTCTTTGCTAAAGAAAAAGCTGATGCACTGACTCAGGTTGGTCTGCCAGATCCAGCGGTTCTGGAAGTTCAACAAAAACCGGCTGTCGAAGACGTGCCGGTGCTCGAAGAGCAAGCTCCAGCGTCCGATGCTTCGGACGTGCCGGAGGCTCCAGAGCAGTAACAGTTTTGCCGAGGTGGTGGAATTGGTAGACACGCTACCTTGAGGTGGTAGTGGCCATAGGCTGTAGGGGTTCGAGTCCCCTCCTCGGTACCATACTCAAGAAAGCCCGCAGTTCGCGGGCTTTCTTGTTGCTGGAGTGTTTGGTTGACCCCTGCAAGGGGGTGGCCGTATAATTCCGGCCCAGCTTTGACGCGGGGTGGAGCAGTCTGGTAGCTCGTCGGGCTCATAACCCGAAGGTCGTAGGTTCAAATCCTGCCCCCGCAACCAGTTTCAGCAGGCCCCTTTTCAGGGGCTTTTTGTTAGCTGAAAGACAATGTCCGTTGGTGTTTACGGCGGATTGAAGGGATGGGCGTTTCGCCCATTTTTTATTTGCACAGCATGCACGAGGGCCGTTAAGTGTCGAGCAAGCTAGAACAGTTGCAGGCCTTGTTGGCCCCGGTAATCGAAGCGCTCGGTTATCAATGTTGGGGCATCGAGTTCCTGTCGCAGGGGCGTCATTCGCTGCTGCGTGTCTATATCGATAAAGCCGATGGCATCCTGATCGATGATTGTGAAATCGTCAGCCGTCAGCTCAGTGGTGTACTCGATGTCGAGGATCCGATTACCTCTGAGTACACTTTGGAAGTTTCTTCCCCTGGCATGGATCGTCCGTTGTTCACCCTCGAACAGTTTGCGACGCATGCCGGTGAACAGGTGAAGATCAAGCTGCGTTCGCCTTTCGATGGGCGTCGTAACTTCCAGGGCCTCCTTCGTGGTGTGGAGGAGCAGGACGTGGTGGTTCAGGTGGATGACCACGAGTATCTGTTGCCGATCGACCTGATCGACAAGGCCAATATCATCCCCCGATTTGATTGAGATGCGGATTCTGTGGCGCTGCTGGATTGCCGATTGTCGGCGCAGCGCGAGCGACACAGATGGCGCGAAGGTAGCGCGGCAGCGCACGAATGTAGCGCCAATGGCGTGAACGTGACGCGGATTGCGCAGAACCAATGGATTGCGAAAGGCGAGGCGTACGATGAGCAAAGAAGTACTGCTGGTTGTTGAGTCGGTATCCAATGAAAAGGGTGTACCGGCCAGCGTGATTTTCGAGGCGCTGGAGCTGGCTCTGGCGACCGCCACCAAGAAACGTTTCGAGGACGAAGTCGATCTGCGCGTGTCGATCAACCGTCAGAACGGTAGCTACGAAACTTTCCGGCGCTGGACCGTGGTCGACGAGTCCGAGTTCGAGGACCCGGCCTACCAGGTGACCGAGGATATGCCGCAGGCCGTCGAGGCCAACGCCAAGATCGGTGCCGTGCTCGAGGAGAAGATCGATTCCATCGAGTTCGGCCGCATCGCCGCACAAACCGCCAAGCAGGTCATCGTGCAGAAAGTGCGCGAGGCCGAGCGTGCTCAGGTCGTCGACGCCTACCGCGAGCGCCTGGGTGAGATCATCTCCGGCACCGTGAAGAAGGTTACCCGCGACAACGTCATCGTTGACCTGGGCAACAACGCCGAGGCACTGCTGGCCCGTGAAGACATCATCCCGCGCGAGACCTTCCGCGTTGGCGTGCGTCTGCGTGCCCTGCTCAAGGAAATTCGTACCGAGAACCGTGGCCCGCAGCTGATCCTGTCGCGTACCGCGCCGGAAATGCTGATCGAGCTGTTCCGCATCGAAGTGCCGGAAATCGCCGAAGGGCTGATCGACGTCAAGGCCGCCTCCCGTGATCCGGGTTCGCGCGCCAAGATTGCCGTGCGCTCCAAGGACAAACGTATCGACCCGCAGGGTGCCTGCATCGGTATGCGTGGTTCGCGCGTCCAGGCCGTTTCCGGCGAGCTGGGCGGTGAGCGCGTCGATATCGTGCTGTGGGACGACAACCCCGCGCAGTTCGTAATCAACGCCATGTCGCCGGCTGAAGTGGCTGCGATCATCGTCGATGAAGATGCCCATGCCATGGACATCGCCGTTGGCGAAGACAACCTGGCCCAGGCCATTGGTCGTGGCGGTCAGAACGTGCGTCTTGCCAGTCAGTTGACCGGCTGGACCCTGAACGTGATGACCGAAGCGGACATTCAGGCCAAGCAACAGGCAGAAACCGGCGACATCATGCAGTCCTTCATCGACGAGCTGGAAGTCGACGAAGAACTGGCTCAAGTCCTGGTCGAAGAGGGTTTCACCAGTCTCGAAGAGATTGCCTACGTACCCATGGAAGAAATGCTCAGCATCGATGGCTTCGACGAGGAGATCGTCAATGAGCTGCGTGCACGGGCCAAGGATCGTCTGCTGACCAAGGCGATCGCCAACGAGGAGAAGTTGGCCGATGCCCATCCGGCAGATGATTTGCTGGAACTGGAAGGCATGGACAAGGCGCTGGCTCTAGAGCTTGCGCTGCGCGGCGTGATTACCCGTGAAGACCTGGCCGAGCAGTCGATTGACGACCTGCTCGACATCGACGGCATCGACGAAGAGCGTGCCGGCAAGCTGATCATGGCCGCCCGAGCCCATTGGTTCGAATAAGCGGTTGCGGCCTGAGGAGAAAGATGCATGACGCAAGTCACGGTGAAAGAACTGGCCACAGTGGTCGACACCCCGGTTGAGCGCCTGCTGCAGCAGATGCGTGAAGCTGGCCTGTCCCACGACAGTGCCGAACAAGTAGTGACCGATAGTGAGAAACAGGCCCTGCTGGCCCATCTCAAGAGCAGTCACGGCGACAAGGTCGAAGAGCCGCGCAAGATCACCTTGCAACGCAAGACCACCAGCACCCTGCGTGTTGCTGGTAGCAAGACCATCAGTGTTGAAGTGCGCAAGAAGAAGACCTTCGTCAAGCGCAGCCCGGAAGAGATCGAAGCCGAGAAGCAGCGCGAGCTGGAAGCGCAGCGCGCAGCTGCCGAGGCCGAGCGTCTGAAGGCCGAGGAAGAAGCCAAGCGCAAGGCTGACGAAGAAGCCAAGCGTCAGCCTGCCGCTGCTGCGACCGATAGCGCCGCGCCGACGCCTGTCAGCGAGCCGGTGGTTGCTGCTCCGGTCGTCGAAGTCGAGCGCAAGAAAGAAGAAGTGCGTCGCCCCGAGAAGGCGCGTTCTGATGAAGACGAGCGTCGCGATCGCAAGCACACCCAGCATCGTCCTGCTACCAAGGAGAAGGCGCCGGCTCCGCGCGTCGCTCCGCGTAGCGTCGATGAAGAAAGCGACAGTTTCCGTCGTGGTGGCCGCGGCAAGTCGAAGATGAAGAAGCGCAACCAGCATGGCTTCCAGGCTCCGGCCGGCCCGGTGGTGCGTGACGTGGCCATTGGCGAAACCATCACTGTGGGCGATCTGGCTCAGCAGATGTCGGTCAAGGCAGCCGAAGTCATCAAGTTCATGTTCAAGATGGGCACCCCGGCTACCATCAACCAGGTGCTGGACCAGGAAACTGCCCAGCTGATCGCCGAAGAACTGGGCCACAAGGTCAAGCTGGTCAGCGACACCGCTCTGGAAGATTCCCTGGCCGAGTCGCTGAAGTTCGAAGGTGAAGCCTTCTCCCGTGCTCCGGTCGTGACCGTAATGGGCCACGTCGACCATGGTAAGACCTCGCTGCTCGACTACATTCGTCGCGCCAAGGTGGCCTCCGGTGAAGCGGGTGGCATCACCCAGCACATCGGTGCCTACCACGTCGAAACCGACCGTGGCATGGTCACCTTCCTTGACACCCCCGGTCACGCCGCGTTTACCGCCATGCGTGCGCGTGGTGCCAAGGCGACTGACATCGTCATCCTGGTCGTCGCAGCTGACGACGGCGTGATGCCGCAGACCCAGGAAGCCGTACAGCACGCGAAAGCGGCTGGCGTGCCGATCGTGGTCGCGGTGAACAAGATCGACAAGCCCGATGCCAACCCGGACAACATCAAGAACGGCCTGGCCGCTCTCGACGTGATCCCGGAAGAGTGGGGCGGCGATGCACCTTATGTGCATGTGTCGGCCAAGATGGGTACCGGTATCGACGAGCTGCTCGAAGCTGTTCTGCTGCAGGCGGAAGTCCTCGAGCTGAAAGCCACTCCGTCGGCCCCGGGCCGTGGTGTGGTGGTCGAATCGCGTCTGGACAAGGGCCGTGGCCCGGTTGCCACCGTGCTGGTTCAGGACGGTACCCTGCGTCAGGGCGACATGGTCCTGGTCGGCGTCAACTATGGCCGTGTGCGTGCCATGCTTGACGAGAACGGCAAGCCGATCAAGGAAGCCGGTCCGTCGATTCCGGTCGAGATCCTCGGCCTCGATGGCACGCCGGATGCCGGTGACGACATGACTGTGGTCGCCGACGAGAAGAAGGCCCGCGAAGTTGCCCTGTTCCGTCAAGGCAAGTTCCGCGAGGTCAAGCTGGCCCGTGCTCACGCCGGCAAGCTGGAAAACATCTTCGAGAACATGGGCCAGGAAGAGAAGAAAACCCTCAACATCGTGCTCAAATCCGATGTGCGTGGTTCTCTGGAAGCTCTACAAGGCTCGCTCAGCACCCTGGGCAACGACGAAGTGCAAGTGCGTGTGGTCGGTGGCGGCGTCGGTGGTATCACCGAGTCCGATGCCAACCTGGCGCTGGCTTCCAATGCCGTGCTGTTCGGCTTCAACGTCCGTGCTGACGCCGGTGCGCGCAAGATCGTCGAGGCCGAAGGCCTGGACATGCGCTACTACAACGTCATCTACGACATCATCGAAGACGTCAAGAAGGCGCTCACCGGTATGCTCGGCAGCGATGTTCGCGAGAACATCCTGGGTACCGCCGAAGTGCGTGACGTGTTCCGTTCGCCGAAGTTTGGCGCGGTTGCCGGTTGCATGGTCATCGAAGGCACTGTCTTCCGTAACCGTCCGATCCGCGTACTGCGCGAAGACGTGGTGATCTTCGAAGGTGAGCTGGAATCGCTGCGTCGCTTCAAGGACGACGTCGCCGAAGTGCGTAATGGCATGGAGTGCGGTATCGGCGTGAAGAGCTACAACGACGTCAAGGTCGGCGACAAGATCGAAGTGTTCGAGAAAGTCCAGGTGGCTCGCAGCCTGTAATCGCGAGTCGCAACACGCAACGCCCGGCCCCGCATTCGCGCGGCCGGGCGTTTGCCGCTTTTGAGTCCGCTGGCGAATAGATGGCGGACGAAGTAAAGGTAAGTAGAAAATGGCCAAAGATTACAGCCGTACCCAGCGTATCGGCGACCAGATGCAACGCGAACTGGCCCAGCTTATCCGGCGTGAGGTCAAGGATCCGCGTCTGGGGCTGGTGACCATCACCGCAGTCGACGTCAGCCGTGATATCGGTCACGCCAAGGTCTTCATCACCGTCATGGGACAGGATGATGCCGAGGCGATCAAAGAGAGCCTCAAGGTACTCAATGACGCTGCCGGTTTCCTGCGCATGCAGCTGGGCAAGGCGATGAAGCTGCGCAGCGTGCCACAGCTGCACTTCCACTACGACGAGAGCGTCCAGCGCGGTGCTCACCTGTCGGCACTGATCGAGCGTGCCGTGGCGGAAGATCGTCTGCACGACGACACCGCGGGTTCCAAGGAGTAAGGCGTGGCGCAGGTCAAACGTATTCGCCGCAAGGTCGACGGCATCATCCTGCTCGACAAGCCGCACGGTTTCACGTCCAACGCCGCGTTGCAGAAGGTGCGTTGGCTGCTCAATGCCGAGAAGGCCGGTCACACCGGCAGCCTCGATCCGTTGGCCACCGGTGTGTTGCCGTTGTGTTTCGGTGAGGCAACCAAGTTCTCCCAGTATCTGCTCGACGCTGACAAGGGCTATGAGACCGTCGCTCAGCTTGGCGTTACCACCACCACCGGTGATGCCGAAGGCGATGTTATCGAGCGTCGCCCGGTGACCGTCGGTCGCGCCGAGATCGAGGCCCTGTTGCCGCGCTTTCGTGGTGAAATCAAGCAGATACCGCCGATGTACTCGGCGTTGAAGAAGGATGGTCAGCCACTCTACAAGCTGGCTCGGGCGGGTGAAGTAGTGGAGCGCGAAGCGCGTTCTGTTACTATTGCGCGCCTGGAACTGCTGGCCTGCGAAGGCGAGCAGGCTCGCCTGGCGGTTGATTGCAGCAAAGGCACCTATATTCGTACGCTGGTCGAGGATCTCGGCCAGTTGCTCGGCTGCGGGGCACATGTCGCCGAGCTGCGCCGTACCAAGGCCGGCCCGTTCGACCTGTCGCGTACCGTGACGCTGGAAGAACTGGAGGCCGCACACGCCGAAGGTGGTAACGAGGCGCTGGATCGCTTCCTGTTGCCGGCCGATAGCGGTCTGCAGGACTGGCCGCTGCTGCAGTTCTCCGAGCACAGCGCGTTCTACTGGTTGCAAGGGCAGCCGGTACGTGCGCCGGAAGCGCCGAAGTTCGGCATGGTGCGGGTGCAGGATCACAATGGTCGCTTCATCGGTATCGGTGAAGTGAGCGACGATGGGCGTATCGCCCCGCGTCGATTGATTTATACCGGTGCGTAGCACCGAACGGTTCGGCCGAGATGGCTGAAAACCTGATGCTGACGATGTCGTCATCAGGTGCTGCGAGGGTGGCTGTTAGTAGGCACGGTCATACCTCTTTTTAAAACACGGGAAGCGATTCCCGGCCTATTGAGACTGCTTCGGCAGTTTCCAGATGAGAGGAAGCCAACATGGCACTCAGCGTTGAAGAAAAAGCCCAGATCGTTAACGACTACAAGCAAGCTGAAGGCGATACCGGTAGCCCGGAAGTGCAGGTTGCCCTGCTGACCGCCAACATCAACAAGCTGCAAGGCCACTTCAAGGCCAACGGCAAAGATCACCACAGCCGTCGTGGTCTGATCCGTATGGTTAACCAGCGTCGTAAGCTGCTGGACTACCTGAAGGGTAAAGACACCAGTCGTTACAGCGCCCTGATCGGTCGCCTGGGCCTGCGTCGTTAATAGACGCGAGCTGCACAAGTTGGAAGCTGGGAGTTCGGCGTCGCGAGTGGGGAGTGATCCTCACCTCGGGGCGCTGGGCTCCCAGCTTTTGGCTTTTCGAGGGATGCATCGGGTCCGACTCCCGCGCTTCTTTCCAATTTCCCCCAAGGCAACAAAGAGAAGGAAAACACCGTGAACCCGGTAATCAAGAAATTCCAGTTCGGTCAGTCGACCGTTACCCTCGAGACTGGCCGTATCGCCCGTCAAGCCTCCGGCGCAGTGCTGGTCACCGTTGACGACGACGTCAGCGTGCTGGTCGCCGTAACCGGCGCCAAGACTGCAGACCCAAGCAAGGGCTTCTTCCCGCTGTCCGTGCACTACCAGGAAAAGACCTACGCTGCCGGCAAGATCCCCGGCGGTTTCTTCAAGCGTGAAGCACGTCCTTCCGAGAAAGAAACCCTGACCTCGCGTCTGATCGATCGTCCTATCCGTCCGCTGTTCCCGGAAGGCTTCCAGAACGAAGTGCAGGTCATCTGCACCGTGGTTTCCACCAGCAAGAAGACCGATCCGGACATCGCTGCGATGATCGGTACTTCGGCTGCCCTGGCCATCTCCGGTATCCCATTCAGCGGCCCGATCGGTGCTGCGCGCGTGGCCTTCCACCCGGAAACCGGCTACCTGCTGAACCCGAATTACGAGCAGCTCAAGGCTTCGAGCCTGGACATGGTCGTGGCCGGTACCAAGGACGCCGTGCTGATGGTCGAATCGGAAGCCAAAGAGCTGACCGAAGACCAGATGCTGGGCGCCGTGCTGTTTGCCCATGAAGAGTTCCAGGTTGTCATCCAGGCTGTCGCCGAGCTGGCTGCCGAAGCCGGCAAGCCGACCTGGGACTGGCAGCCGAAGCCGGAAAACACCGCGCTGCTGAACGCCATCCGTGGCGAGTTCGGTGACGCGATTTCCCAGGCCTACACCATCACCATCAAGCAGGACCGCTACGCGCGTCTGGGCGAGCTGCGCGATCAGGTCGTGGCCAAGTTCTCCGGCGAAGAAGGTCAGCCTACTGCCGGTGAAGTCAAGGAAGCCTTCGGCGAGATCGAATACCGCACCGTGCGCGAGAACATCGTCAACGGCAAGCCGCGTATCGATGGTCGTGACACCCGCACCGTGCGTGGCCTGAACATCGAAGTCGGTGTACTGGACAAGACCCACGGTTCGGCGCTGTTCACCCGTGGCGAAACCCAGGCGCTGGTCGTGGCCACCCTCGGTACCGCCCGCGACGCGCAGCTGCTCGACACCCTCGAAGGCGAGAAGAAAGACCCCTTCATGCTGCACTACAACTTCCCGCCGTACTCGGTCGGTGAGTGTGGTCGCATGGGCGCCACTGGCCGTCGCGAAATCGGCCACGGCCGTCTGGCCCGTCGTGGCGTTGCCGCCATGCTGCCGAGCGCTGACGAGTTCCCGTACACCATCCGCGTGGTGTCGGAAATCACCGAGTCCAACGGTTCTTCCTCCATGGCTTCGGTATGCGGCGCTTCCCTGGCGCTGATGGACGCCGGTGTGCCGATGAAGGCACCGGTTGCCGGTATCGCCATGGGTCTGGTGCTGGAAGGTGAGAAATTCGCCGTCCTGACCGACATCCTCGGTGACGAAGACCACCTGGGCGACATGGACTTCAAGGTAGCCGGTACCGCCAAAGGTGTTACTGCGCTGCAGATGGACATCAAGATCCAGGGCATCACCGAAGAAATCATGGAGCAGGCGCTGGAGCAGGCGCTGGAAGCCCGCCTGAACATCCTCGGTCAGATGAACCAGGTCATCGCCCAATCGCGCAGCGAGCTGTCGGCCAACGCGCCGACCATGCTGGCGATGAAGATCGACCAGGACAAGATCCGCGATGTGATCGGCAAGGGTGGCGCCACCATCCGTGGTATCTGTGAAGAAACCAAGGCCTCGATCGACATCGAGGACGATGGCTCGATCAAGATCTTCGGCGAAACCAAGGAAGCGGCCGAGGCTGCCAAGCAGCGCGTACTGGCCATCACCGCGGAAGCTGAGATCGGCAAGATCTACGTCGGCAAGGTCGAGCGCATCGTCGACTTCGGCGCCTTCGTCAACATCCTGCCGGGCAAGGACGGTCTGGTGCACATCTCCATGCTGAGCGATCAGCGCGTGGAGAAGGTCACCGACGTGCTGCAGGAAGGCCAGGAAGTGAAGGTTCTGGTACTGGACGTGGACAACCGCGGCCGTATCAAGCTGTCGATTAAGGACGTAGCTGCTGCCGAGGCCTCTGGCGTCTAAGCACGGTTGGTCTGTTCGAACGAGAAGGGCTCCTGCGGGAGCCCTTTTTTTGGTTCTTCGCATTCTCGCGGGGAGGATACGTTTGACACCGGACTGGCAATTACGTGTTAGCTGTCGATGACTTGGCACTATCCATTAGCACGCCGCCTGGCCTGATGGGTTTCGCCCTTTACGGGCGAGTCACTTTCTCTTGCTTGCCCAAGAGAAAGTAACCAAAGAGAAGGGCACCCCACCATCCGGCCCCGGCTGCGCCGTGGTTCCCTCGTTCCATCACCACTCCAGGGGCACGCTGCGAAGGGCCATCCCTGGCCCATCGCAGCTCTCGCGACATCCATGTCGCTCAACCCCTTACGCGGCGATTCCACTCGGCCTCCTGAAGGGGATTTGGGCGTCGCCTGCGTGATCGCTGCCTAAAAGCAAAAGCAAAAAAAAGCAAAAACAGACACCGTCGAGCTTGAGCCTGAGGAAATCTTGCAAGCTCGCGACCTAGTCCCCCTTCAGGAGGCCGAGTGGAGGTGCTGTGTAGGGGAGCGAGCCGCATGGATGCGGCGAGAGGCTTAATGGGCCAGGGATGGCCCATGTAAGCCGGCACCCGGAGCAGCACCGGAGCGAGGGAAGTTTCGCGCAGCGAAACCCGGATGTCGGGGTGCCCTTCTTTGGCACACCTTTCTTGGGCAAGCAAGAAAGGTGTGGCGCCCGTAAGGGGCGCAACCCAAATGCTCAGCGCACGCGGTAACGGATAGTGCTAAGTCAGTAAGCGATACGCACACAAACTTGCCAGTCCGGTGTCAACTCGCACTTGCTCCAAACTATGCGAAAAGCCTTTTTGTGCTTGATCGGCAGGTTCTGCCGCTTGCACCGGAGACTTCCTGGGCGCGCATCGCGATCTGTACGCCGGTCACTGTTCATGCCATCAAGGGCCTGCAGCAGGCAGTTTCCGGCAGCGGCAGCGAGCCAATATCGTTTCATGCGTGCCTTTGATGCCCTCATGGGCCTGATCGAGTACATCAGTACTTCAAGATCATGCAAATTGCCCGGGGCTTTTCATCCAACTCGGCGAAATGCAATCAAAAGCATGGTTTGGTATTTTGTTAAGTTTTTGTTTTTAAAGGGAATATTTTATTTTTAAAACCTGGCACAGCCCCTGCAACAGTACTGGTGAACCTGCAGCCAGGAGATGGTTTGCAGATTGTCTGGAATGTACAGGAGTCGAATCATGAAACAGCCAATCAACCGTTTTGCCGCTACCACCCTGACCGCTGCCGTACTGAGCATGTCTCTGGCCTCGGCGGCCTTCGCTGCACAGCCGACCATGCTGGCGGCCAATGACACTGTGGATAAAGCCGAGCAGGCGGTATCCGACACCTGGATCACCAGCAAAGTGAAGTCCACCTTCGTTGCAGACTCGAACCTCAGCGCGCTGGACATCAAGGTCGAGACCAACCAGGGCGTGGTGTCTCTGTCCGGCACTGTTGCCACCGATGCCGAGCGTGATCTGGCTATCGCCAAGACCAAGGAAATCGAGGGTGTGCGTGACGTGTCCGCCGATGCCCTGAAAACCGCTGACTGATAGCCGAGCCGGCCGGGCTAGAGCCCGGCCTCACTTTCTGTCACTGGGAGAATGACCATGAATAGCGACATCATCAAAGGCAAATGGAAGCAGCTCAACGGTCGCATCAAGGAGCGTTGGGGCAACCTGACCGATGACGACCTGGACGTCGCCGAGGGCCACAGCGAATACCTGGCCGGCAAGCTGCAAGAACGTTACGGCTGGACCAAGGAAAAGGCCCAGCAAGAGCTGCGCGATTTCAGCGACAAGCTCTGAGCACGGATTGCCTGGCAAGGATGCCCATACGTACGGATAGCTTCAGAAACGGATGTCTCTCCGGCACGGATGGCTACAGGCAGGACGCCTGATCAGCACGGATAGCGACAAGCATGGAGGCGCGAAGGCCCCGCCGGTGTGACCGGCGGGGCCTTGATTTTTATGCAGGGCGCACGATGCGATCGTCACTGCGAGTGCGCTGCATGCAGCGCAGCATCAACTGCCGCGCTTGCTGCGGACCTCGGTCAGGCGCCCGCCTTCGAAACGCAGGAAGTGGTACATGCCGCTTTTCGGGCCATAGATCCACTCCTCGACACTCACCTCATTACGAAAACCGTAGCTGTCGACCACTTCCTTGTAACCGACAAAGTCGCGACTGGACGGCTCTCCACATTTGTTCAGCACCTCTGCGGTGGGCGCTGTCTTGCTGACCAGGGCACTACCGCAGCGGTAGGTGGAAGACGCCTCGGCCATCAGAGGCAGGCAGAGCAGGGTGAGCAGGCAGCTGATTTTGCGCATGAGAGCCTCCTGTTCAGCGTTCGCGCCGACGTTCGATGGCCGTCAGGCGGTTACCCTCGAAGCGCAGGATGCTGAGCATGCCGTTGCTCGGGCCGTATACCCACTCCTCGATCATGTACTCGCGGCGGTCATAGGAGCCCAGGGTGTAGCCGACCGGATCGCGGTGCACCGGCGCGCCACATTTGCGTTCGACCTCGAACGGACGGTCGCCGAGGCTGACTAGGGCGCTGCCGCAGCGTAGCGTGTCGGCCTGCGCGGTGGCGCTGAGCAGGCCGGCAGTCAGGGTGACAAGCGTGATGATGGATAAGCTGCGCATGATCATTGGCTGTCCAGGTGCAGAGTGGTGAGCACGCGGCCGTCGGCTTCGGGTTCACCCAGGTTGGCATCGATCAGGTAGACGCGTTCATCGTACAACCCGCCTTGTTCAACCAGATAATCCTTGATCGTTGCAGCGCGTTGCTGAGCCAGTTGGCGCAGCAACAGCTTGCTTTGAGCCCAGGAGTCCAACACCGCCGTGCGCATGTTCTGCTGGCGTTGCTCCTTGTCCAGTTCGGCCCATTCGGCCGGCGGCTGCTGCTTGAGGCGGGTGCGATAGATGCCTTCGAGCAGAGCGGCTTGTTCGTCTTCGGCGACCGTCAGCTCATCGGGACTGGCTGGCACCCGGTCACCACGGCGTTGCAGTACCTTGTACCAGGTTTCGCGAAATTCGCGCTGCAGACGCTGTTCGGCCAATAACGGGCCATCGGCACTCTGTGCGGCCTGGCCTTCCACCTCCAGGCGCAGATTGGGGCGTTCCCCGAGCGCTTTGGCCAGCGTGTCCAGGGCCTGGCGCGCGTCACCCTCCAGCTCTGCAGAGCCGGCGGCGAAGGGCACGGTGCTGAGGTCGACGTTACCGCCGCCGACCAGCCCGGCGATGAATTTGAACGGCGCCTGGGCTGTGCGCAGCACCAGGTTGCGCAGGGTCTGCCAGACGATGGGCATGACACTGAACTCGGGATTGTTGAGGTCGCCCTTGACCGGCAGCTCGATGGCGATGCGGCCCTGAGTGTCCTTGAGCAGGGCGACTGCCAGGCGAATCGGCAGGTCCACGGCGTCCGGGCTGTCGACTCGCTCGCCCAGTTGCAGGTTCTCCACCAGTACCTTGTTCTCGGCGTTGAGCTGGCCTTTCTCGATGCGGTAGTGCAGGTCGAGGTTGAGGCGGCCCTTGCGGATGCGATAACCGGCGAATTTGCCGGAGTAGGGCGTGATGGTGGTCAGCTCGACATTCTTGAAGCTGGTGGCGATATCCAGACTGTTGAGCGGATCGAAAGGCGTCAGCTTGCCCTTGATGCTCATCGGCGCGTAGCGGTCGACCTTACCCTGGATATCGACGCTGGCGGCTTGCGGCTTCTGATTGTCGAGTACGCCGATGCGCCCGTTCATCTGCTGAACGGCGGTGGCGAAGCTGGGGGTCAGGCTGAAGTCGGCGAAGTTGGCCGAGCCGTCATTGATGGCTACGCCACCGATGCGGATCGCCAGAGGCTTACCTGCATCGGCCTTGCTCTCGTTCGGCGACGCCGGCTGCGGCACGATCAGCTCGCTGACGTTGGTGGTCAGGTTCTCGTTGATCACGAAGCGTGCGTAGGGCTGATCCAGTTCGACGCGCTCGATGGCCAGACTTTGACCATGGCGATAGTCGATGCCGCCCACCCGTACCTGCTTCCAGCGCACGAAATCGCGTTCGCGCAGGGTGTCCAGGGTGTGCAGCTGATCGACCCTGGCGCTGCCGGTGACGCTGAGCGCCAGCGGCTCGGTGCTCTTGAGCTGCACGTCGAGATCACTGCCGAGCAGGCCGCTGCGCAGTTCCAGGCGAATGAAGGGGCTCAGATAGGCCTGCGCCAGGCGCAGATCGATGTCCTGCGTGGCGACCTTGAGTTGAGCGCTGGTTGGGCTCAGTTGTACGTTGCCGGCCGCCTGCAGCTTGCCCTGCTTGCCCAGGCCGGTGTCGAGCCTGAGGTCGAAAGGTTTGTCGCCGAGGCTGTCGAAGTTCTTCAGGTCGAGGTTCAGCGGGCCGACATCCACGGCCACTTCCTGCTGCGGTACACGGTCGGCCAGGTGAGCCTTGTAGTCGCGCAGCTGCACATCTTGCAGCAGCACTTGCCAGGGCTTGCTCTCGCCGGCCTGCTCCGTGGGTTCGGCAGCCTCGGGCTTGGCGCTTTCGGGTTTGGCGAACAGCTTCTGCCAGTCCAGTTGGCCGTCGGCTTCGCGCGCCGCCCAGGCCTCCAGGCCCTGGCTGCGCACCTGGCCGACCACCACCTGCTGCTTGGCCAGGTCGAGGCTGGTGTTGTCGATATCCAGGCGTTGCAGGCGTACCAGCGGTTTACCTTGCGGGTCGTCGATGGCAAAGGGGGCCAACTGCACCTTGATCTTGCTCAGTTGCAGCTCGGTACCGCTGGACAGGTCGAGGCGATAGTCGCTGCTTAAGTCGACCTGGCCTTCCTTGAGTACCAGTGGCAGTGCGTCGCGCACATAAGGCCAGAAGGTGCTCAGGCGGCCATCGCTGACGCTCAGGCTGCCGCTCGAGGTAATGGGCGTCAGGCTGACCTGACCGCGCCAGTCGATCTGCGCGCCGTGTGGTCCGCTGGCGGTCATGGTCATTTCGGCGTTGTCACCGGCCAGCGTGCTGAGGTTGTGCAGTTCCAGATCGAGCGCGTCATAGGCGAATTCCACGGCCTCACTCGGGCGCAGGTCCTGGAAGCGCAGTGACTTCTCACGCAGACGAATGCTGTCGATGCGCAGTGGGAAGGGCTCGCTGCTCTCGGCCTTGGGTTCTGCCTGGCTTTGCGGTAGACGGAACAGTTGGGTGAGATTGAGCGTGCCGTCTTTGCCGAACAGTATTTCGGTGCGCGCGCCGTTGAGCTCGACGTCGCTCAGGTGCAGGGCACCGCTCCACAGGCTGTCGCTCTGCAGGTTGGCGTAGAGGCGTTGGAAGCTCAGTTGCTCCTGGCCACTCTCGCCGATACTCAGGCCCCAGAGACTGAGCTCGAGACTGAAGGGGTTGAGCTGCACGCGCTGCAGCGAGGCCGGCACCGTGGCGTATTGCGCCAACTGCTGGTTGGCGATGCGCAGGGCGATGCCCGGCAGAATCAGAAAGCCGATCAGGCTATAGAGGAAAACGGCGATCAACAGTGCGCTTAACGCGCGCTTCAGTCCTTTGGGCATGGCTTGGCGTCATCTATCCAGACGAGGAGACGACTTGGAGTATGGCACGACGGTTCAGTTCCGGTCGTCATCGCTGCAGTCAGATTGCGCGTAAATCCCGGTTCAGAGCTGCAGGATCAGGGTTTTCAGCGGCGGCCTGGCGTCATGCGAAGGGAAGTCCGGCGCAGGGGCGATCACCTGGCAATCCTGCACCGGTCGGCCGAGCTTCTCGGCGCAGCGCAGCACCTGCGCGCGCCATTCACTCATCTCCACCTTCGCCAGATTGTTGCAGCACACCAGCGTGCCGCCCTCGGCAGTGGCCAGCAGCGCCGGTTTGAGCAGGCTCTGGTAGTCGCGCAGCAGGTCGACGGTGCCGAAGGCGCTTTTGGCCCAGGCCGGAGGGTCGAGGAAAACCAGGTCGAACTGGCGCGGTTGCAGGCGTGGGTAGTTCGGCAGTTTTTGCCCGCGTCGGCTGCTGATCGGTAGATCGGCCCACTGCCGGATCGCCGGGAAGTAGTCGGACTGGATGAACTGCATGGTTGGCAATTCGGGGTTGAGTGCGCCGTTCTCACGGCCCACGACGAGGTTGCCCTGGGCGAAGTCGAGGTTGGTCACCTCGCGCGCGCCGCCCGCCGCGGCGCACAGACCGACGCCGCAGGTATAGGCGAACAGGTTGAGCACGGACTTGCCGGCGCTGTTGGCCTTGACCCAGCCGCGGGCGTTGCGCAGGTCGAGAAACAGCAGCGGGTCCTGTCCGGCATGACGGCCGCGTACACGGTAGTTCAGCCCCCATTCGCGGCCGACCAGATCTTCCAGTGCTGCATCGTCGGCCTGGAACAGTGCCGGGTCGCGGTCGATCCGCGAGTTGCCCTTGGAGCGGTCGTTGTAGACCAACAGCAGCGGCTGCCCCAGATAGGTTTCGACGTTGCTGACGATGCTGTGCAGGTCGCTGGCTTCAAGCGGCTGATGAAAGCTCTGCACCAGCAGCTGCGGGCCGTAGCGGTCGACGGTCAGGCCTGGCGCGCCTTCCTGGCTACCGTGGAACAGGCGGTAGCAGTCGGTGCTTTGGGCATGCAGTTCGCCGAGCAGGTTTTCGCGAGCAGCGAGGGCGGCGCGCAGCGCCTGGTCAAGAGAAGGCATGCGCAGCGTCTCGGTGAAAGGAAGGCCGGCAGTTTATCAAGAAAAGCGCCAGGGTATGGCCGTAGGGCGGGTGTAACCCGCCTGCTCGATGGTGGCCGCCCTACAGGTGTGGGCTCAGACGACGGCGGGCGCGCTGCGCGGCGCTGTTGCGAATCGCCCAGCGCAGCAGTGTGGCGGTGCGGTGCACGCTGCTGCGAATCAGCGGACGGCGCCAGGTCGCTTGATGCTCGCCGAGCAGGTCGCTGGCCCAGTCCGGCAGCAGGTCCACGCCGGCCTGCATCATCAGATTACCGAAGGGCCTGGCGAGAATGTTGGGCATCGGTGCGGCATACAGCAGCCGCACCACTTCGCGGGTGCGCTCGTCGCAGAGCAACTGCGCACGCATGTGCTCGAGGTAGTCGCTGATGGCCTGGCGCGACTTGGGCACCTCCTGCGCGCCGAGGCGCTCGGCGATCAACGCCACTTCGCGGTAGTAGCGGTCTTGCTCGGCCACCGCCAGTTGCGGGTCGACGTAGCGCAGGTAGCCGGCGAGAAACTGGCTGACCTCGGAGACATGCACCCAGGTCAGCAGCTCGGGATCGCTGGCGGCATAGGGGCGACCGTCCGGCGCGCTGCCGACCACCTGCAGATGGATGCGGCGCACCTTGTCGATCAGTTGCTCGGCATCGTGCAGGCCGCCGTAGGTGGTGCCGGCGATGAACAGGCTGGTGCGGCGCAGGCGGCCGAGCATGTCCTGGCGAAAGGTGGAGTGGTCCCACACGCCGGCCAGCGCCAGCGGGTGGAGCATCTGCAGGAGCAGGGCGGAGATGCCGCCGACCATCATCGCGGTAAAGTCGGCATGGACCTTCCACACCATTGACTCGGGACCGAACAGGCCGGCATCACCGCGCGGCTGGTCGAGGTCGAGCACGCCCAGCGAGGCGCCGGTGAGGCTGTGTACCTGTTTTTCGATCTGACGACGTAGACTTTCCATGGCGCGCAGTTTCGGCGCTTGGCTAGCCCAAGGCAAGATACCGTCTTGCCCCGCTGGTGCGGGGCAAGAGGCGGGTGGATCAGCGATTGAGACGCTGATCGATCAGGCTGTCGACCACGCTCGGATCGGCCAGGGTCGAGGTGTCACCCATGTTCTCCAGCTCGTTGCAGGCGATCTTGCGCAGGATGCGCCGCATGATCTTGCCCGAGCGGGTCTTGGGCAGGCCCGGCGCCCACTGGATCAGCTCCGGCTTGGCGAAGCTGCCGATCTCCTTGCCGACCAGGGTCAGCAGCTCCTTCTTCAGTTCATCGGATGGCTCCTGGCCGTTCATCAGGGTGACATAGGCGTAGATGCCCTGGCCCTTGACGTCGTGCGGGTAGCCGACCACTGCCGCTTCGGCCACGGCATCGTGCAGCACCAGCGCGCTCTCCACCTCGGCGGTGCCGATGCGGTGGCCGGAGACGTTGATCACGTCATCCACGCGGCCGGTGATCCAGTAGTCGCCGTCCTCGTCGCGGCGTGCGCCGTCGCCGGTGAAGTAGTAACCGGGGTAGGGCTTGAAGTAGGTGTCGATCATGCGCTGATGATCGCCGTAGACACTGCGTATCTGGCTTGGCCAGCTGGCTTTGATCGCCAGCACGCCGCTGCCAGGGCCCTCGATCTCCTTGCCCTGCTCGTCGAGCAGCACTGGCTGTACGCCGAAGAAGGGGCGGGTGGCCGAGCCCGGTTTGAGGTCGGTGGCGCCGGGCAGCGGAGTGATCAGGATGGAGCCGGTCTCGGTCTGCCACCAGGTGTCGACGATGGGGCAGCGCATGTCGCCGACCACGTGGAAATACCATTCCCAGGCTTCGGGGTTGATCGGTTCGCCCACCGTGCCGAGCAGGCGCAGGCTGCTGCGCGAGGTGCTCTTGACCGGCCCTTCACCCTCGCGCATCAGCGCGCGCAGGGCCGTGGGGGCGGTGTAGAAGGTGTTGACCTGATGCTTGTCGATCACCTGCCAGAAGCGCGAGGCGTCCGGGTAGTTGGGCACGCCTTCGAACATCAGCGTGGTGGCGGCGTTGGCCAGCGGGCCGTAGACGATGTAGCTGTGCCCGGTGACCCAACCGACATCGGCGGTGCACCAGTAGATGTCGCCCTCGTGGTAGTCGAACACGTACTTGTGGGTCATCGCCGCGCCGAGCAGGTAACCGCCGGTGGTGTGCAGCACGCCCTTGGGTTTGCCGGTGCTGCCCGAGGTGTAGAGGATGAACAACGGATCCTCGGCGTCCATCGGCTCGGCCGGGCAATCCGCGCTGACGTCCTTGAGCGCCTGGTGGTACCAGATGTCGCGGCCTTCCACCCAGGCGACGTCGCCCTGGGTGCGCTCGACCACTACCACGGTGGACACGTCCGGGCAGCTCTGCAGCGCCTTGTCGACGTTGTTCTTCAGCGCAACGTACTTGCCGCCGCGCACGCCTTCATCGGCGGTGATCACCGTGCGGCAGTCGGCATCGAGAATGCGGTCACGCAGGGCATCGGGCGAGAAACCGCCGAACACCACCGAATGCACGGCGCCGATGCGTGCGCAGGCGAGCATGGCGTAGGCCGCTTCGGGGATCATCGGCATGTAGATGCACACCCGGTCGCCTTTCTTCACACCACGGCTCTTGAGCACGTTGGCCAGGCGGCTGACGTTGTGGTGCAGCTTGTTGTAGGTGATGTGCGCCGACTCGGCCGGGTTGTCGCCTTCCCAGATGATCGCGATCTGTTCGCCGCGCTGTTCCAGGTGGCGGTCGATGCAGTTGTAGGCAACGTTGAGCTGGCCGCCCTTGAACCACTCGGCGCGGCCCTGTTTCAGGTCGCTGGAGTGCACCTGATCCCAGGGCTTGAACCACTGAAGAAAGGCCTTGGCCTGCTCGGCCCAGAAGGTTTCGGGTTGCTCGACGGACTGCTGGTACAGGCGCAAATAGGCGTCATTATCCAGGTGTGCACGCTGGCGCACGGCATCTTGCACGGGATGGCGAGTGATCTCGAACATGGCGGGCTCCTTGTAATTGTTTGTCCGCAACAATCACAAGGGTGCACCCTAGCGGGCGCTTGGTTCAAGGGGCGGTTGCGCCATGGCGCACCGCGCCCACACCGGCAGCAGCCATGGTGGCGCCTGTTATCTGCCTTCCAGCGCCCGGCCCAGCACCTCGAAGATCCGCTCATCGGCAGATTGCGCGACGTTGAAGCGCATGAACTCGCCTGCGTCTGGGGATTGGCTGAAGGCGTTGCCCGGCGCCAGTATCACGCCATCGGTTAGGCAGGCGCGGGCGATGTCAGCGGCGTCGCTGCCGGGCGGTAACCGGCACCAGAGGAACATCCCGGCCTGAGGAACCAGCCACGGCCGGATGTCGAGCGATTCGAGCCGCACAATGGTCCTCTGCATCTGACTTGCCAGGCGTAGGCGCAGCGCTTCCAGATGTTTGCGGTAGCCGCTGTCGGTCAGGGCGATCAGCAGCGCCTCGGACGCCAGCCTGCCGCCGCCGAAGGTGGTGGCGATCTTCAGATCGGCAAGGCTTTCTATCCAGTCGCCGCGCGTGGCGATATAGCCGCAGCGCAGCGACGCGGAGATGGTCTTGGAGAAGCTGCCGATGTGGATGACCCGCTCCAGTCCGTCGAAGGCCGCCAATCTGGGTGCAGCACTAGTCTCGAAGTCGGCGAAGATGTCGTCTTCCACGATCACCAGGTTCGAGGTGTCGGCCAGCTTCAGCAGCCGGTGCGCCGTTACGGGAGAAAGGCTCGCGCCGGTGGGATTGTGGATGCCGGAGTTGGTGATGTAGAGCCGGGGCGAGTGCTCCCGCAGCGCGGCCTCGAAGCAGGAGACATCCGGCCCGTGCGGCGTGTAGGGCACGCCCACGACCTGCACGCGGTGCGCCTTGAGCAGGGCGTGGAAGTTGAAGTAGCAGGGATCGTCCACCAGCACCTTATCGCCTGGTGACAACAGAAAGCGGCAGATCAGGTCGATCGCATGGGTTCCCGATTCGGCAAGCATGATCTGATCTGGCCGTGCATCGACGCCGATGCCGTGCAGGCGCCGCGAGAGCAGCCGGCGCAGCTCCGGATGGCCCAGCGGCGTGGCGTACTCGGTCAGTTCAGGTGTATCGGCCCGCGCCAGTGTACGCAGGGCGCGGCGTACACCGGCCTCGTACAGCCAGTCAGCGGGCAGCCAGCCGCAACCCGGCTTGAGTACCGCAGCCTCTATCTCCAGCGACTGGCGTGATACCCACAGCGGGTCGACCTCCCTGTCCAATCGCGGGCCAAGCTGCGTGAGCGCAAGCGGCGCGACCGGCCCGGCCACATAGAAACCCGAGCCCGGGCGCGAGGTGATGATGTTCTCGGCAGCCAGCCGTTCGTAGGCCTCGACCACTGTCGACACCGAAACCTGCATCGCCCGGGCCTGCGCCCGCACGGAAGGCAGCCGGGTGCCTGGCAGACAGGTGCGCGAGACGATCCGTGAACGGATCTCTGCCATCACCGCCTGGATTCGTGTTCCGCTTCGTGCCATATCGAAACCGTGCTGGATACTAATGCATAACAGTTCTTTTAAATCGTATTGGATCGTGCCTGTCTCGTAGTCTCCCGGCAAGTGTCTACTGGCACTGTTGAAGAAGGAGTCCGGAATGGAAAGAACAACCAGTGGCTGGATCAATGGTTTCATCGGTGTGGCGATCTTTGCCGGCTCGCTGCCTGCGACCCGCGTCGCTGTGGCCGACTTCTCGCCCGTCTTCCTCACTGGCGTTCGGGCGACCATTGCCGCGCTGCTGGGGCTGGCGCTGCTGCTGGCCTTCCGGCAGGCGCGGCCCAGCGGCTCCGATATCCCGGCGCTGGTGGTGACGGCCCTGGGCGTCGTGGTCGGGTTTCCGCTGCTGACGGCGCTGGCGCTGCAGCATGTAACCTCGGCGCACTCGATCGTGTTCGTGGGGATACTGCCGCTGTGCACCGCCATCTTTGCCGTGCTCCGCGCTGGCGAGCGCCCGCGGCCGGTGTTCTGGCTGTTCTCGTTGGCCGGTGCCAGCTTTGTTGTCGGTTATGCCGCCCAGGGAGGCATCGAGGCTTCGCTGCAGGGGGATCTGCTGATGCTGGCGGCCGTGGTGGTGTGCGGCCTGGGGTATGCCGAAGGCGCACGCTTGTCCCGTACGCTCGGTGGCTGGCAGGTGATCTGCTGGGCGCTGGTGGTGTCGCTACCGGTCATGCTGCCACTGATGATACTGAGCATGCCTCTATCACTGAGCGGGATCCGGGGGCCGGCCTGGGCCGGCCTGGCCTACGTTTCGCTGTTCAGCATGCTGATCGGCTTCGTGTTCTGGTACCGCGGCCTGGTGCAAGGCGGAATCGCGGCCGTGGGGCAACTGCAGCTGTTTCAGCCCTTCATGGGGCTGGGACTGGCGGCGCTGCTGCTGCATGAGGCTGTCAGCTGGACGATGCTGGTAGCGACACTGGGCGCCGTGATCTGCGTGGCCGGTGCCAAGCGACACGCCGGGTGATTGGCACCGGGGCTGCCTGCGCCCGGCCGTGAAGGCGAGCGCACGCTTGAGGGCCGGCCCCGTCCGCGCCGCTAGCCGCGATGCTGCGAACGGAAGTGCTCGATCAGGCCCTGGGTGGAGGCGTCACTGGCCGGCTCACTGCTGGCGCCGGTGAGGCGCTGATAGACCTCCTTACCCATTTCCTTGCCCAGTTCCACGCCCCACTGGTCGAAGGCGTTGATGCCCCAGATGGCGCTCTGCACGAACACCTTGTGCTCGTACAGCGCCACCAGCGCGCCGAGGTTGAACGGTGCGATGCGGTTCATCACCAGGATGTTGCTCGGTCGGTTGCCGGGGATCACCTTGTGCGGTGCCAGGCGCTGCACCTCGTCTTCGCTCAGCCCCTTGGCACGCAGTTCGGCTTCGGCCTCTTCGCGCGTCTTGCCCTGCATCAGCGCCTGGGCCTGCGACAGGCAGTTGGCGAACAGCCACTGGTGATGGTCGGCGAGCGGGTTGTAGCTGTTGACCGGGACGATGAAGTCCGCCGGCACCAGCAGGCGGCCCTGGTGCAGCAACTGGTGGTAGGCGTGCTGACCGTTGCAGCCGACGCCGCCCCAGATGATCGGGCCGGTGGCGATGTCCAGCGGCGTACCGTCCTGACGCACGCTCTTGCCGTTGGACTCCATGTCCAGTTGCTGCAGGTGCTTGGTGAAATTACGCAGGTAATGGTCGTAGGGCAGAATCGCGTGGCTCTGCGCGCCCCAGAAATTGGTGTACCAGATGCCCAGCAGGGCCATCAGCACCGGCATGTTCTCGGCCAGTGGCGCCTGGGTGAAGTGCTCGTCCATGGCGTAGGCGCCGGCCAGCAGCTCCTTGAAGTTGGACACGCCGATGGCCAGGGCGATGGGCAGACCGATGGCCGACCACAGCGAATAGCGGCCGCCGACCCAGTCCCACATGGGAAAGATGTTCTCTTCGCCGATACCGAACTCGATGGCGGCCTTGCGGTTGCTGGTCACGGCGATGAAATGGCGGTGCAGTTGCTCTTCCGGGCCGCCCATGGCCAGGTACCAGTCGCGCGCGGCCAGGGTGTTCTTGAGGGTTTCCAGAGTGCCGAAGGACTTGCTGGAGACGATGAACAGCGTGGTTTCCGGATCGAGGCGGGCAGTCAGTTCGCGGAACTCGCTGCCGTCGATATTGGCCAGGTAGTGACAGCGCACACCGCGTTGCGTGAACGGGCGCAGCGCTTCGGAAACCAGTTGCGGGCCGAGGAAGGAACCGCCAATGCCGATGTTCACCACTTCCTTGATCGGTTTTTCACTGTAGCCGCGCCACAGGCCGCTATGAATGCGACTGACCAGCTCGGTGACCTGATTCAGGACGCGATGGACCTCGGGGATGATGTCGTTGCCGTCGACCAGCAGGCGGCGGCCGATCGGGCTGCGCAGGGCCGTGTGCAGCGCGGCGCGGCCTTCCGAAGCATTGACCTGCTCACCGTTGTACAGGTTGGCGATGGACTCTTGCAGGCCGGCCTGCTCGGCCAGTTGAATAAGCAACTCGAGGCCGCGCTCATCGATCAGGTTTTTCGAGTAATCCAGCAGCAGGCCGCAGCTGTCGAGGGAAAAACGCTGGTAGCGCCTTGTGTCCGCCGCGAAGGCCTCGCGCATGCTGAAACCGGCCATCTCGGCGCGATGCTGCTGCAGGGCCTGCCAGGCGGGCAGGGTGGTGACGTCTTGAGGCTGCTGGTAATAGGCCATCGGAGCTCCTGATCCACAAAAGCAAAAGGCCCGGATCGATCCGGGCCTTTGAGAGTGTAACCGCCTGCCTTTGCAGGCAGCTACTGGTGTGGCAGCTCAACCACCAGATTGTCGATCAGGCGGGTATTACCTAGCTGCGCAGCGGTCAGAATCACCAGGTGCTGGTCGTCGAGCTGTGCCGGGCGCAGATTCAGCGCGTTGCGAATCTCCAGGTAGTCGGGCACGAAACCAGCGGCACGCTGCTGCGCCTGGGTACTGTCGATAAGCCGCGGGTAGTCGCGGGCACCACGGCGCAGTTCTTCGGCAATCGTTTGCAGACCTCGATACAGCGCTGGTGCGGCGGCCCGTTGTTCGTCGCTGAGGTAGCCGTTGCGCGAGGACAGGGCAAGGCCGTCCTCGGCGCGTTGAGTCGGCGCACCGATGATCTGGATCGGCATGTTCAGGTCCTGCACCAGCGCGCGGATCACCGCCAGTTGCTGATAGTCCTTCTCGCCGAACACGGCCAGATCAGGCTGGACCATGTTGAACAGCTTGGTCACCACCGTCGCCACACCTTCGAAATGCCCCGGACGGCTGGCGCCGCAGAGGCCTTCGGAAACACCGGGAACGCTGACGCGGGTCTGGTCACCCATGCCGTGCGGGTAGATTTCCGCGACATCGGGGTGAAACAGCAGGTGGCAGCCGGCTGCCAGCAGTTTTTCCTGGTCGGCGGCGAGGGTACGCGGATACGTGTCCAGATCTTCACCGGCGCCGAACTGCAGAGGGTTGACGAAGATGCTGGCGACGACGAAGTCGGCGCGTTGGGCGGCGATTTCCACCAGCGACACGTGACCCGCGTGCAGATTGCCCATGGTCGGGACGAAACCGATCTGCTTGCCCTCGGCCCGTGCCTGGGCGACGGCTGCGCGCAACTCGCGCAGGGTTTTCACCGTGTTCATGCGGAAAAACCATGTTCGGCGGCGGGGAAGCTACCGTCCTTGACTGCCTGTACATAAGCGCTGAAAGCACCCTGAATGCTGCCTTGGCCTTCCATGAAGTTGCGCACGAACTTCGGTGCGCGGCCCGATAGCGACAGCCCGAGCATGTCGTGTTGCACCAGCACCTGGCCATCGGTGGCGCTGCCGGCGCCGATGCCTATCACCGGAATCTTCACCGCCTGGGTGATTTCTGCGGCCAGTTCGCTCGGCACGCATTCGAGCAGCAGCATGGCTGCGCCGGCTTGTTCCAGGGCCATGGCATCGGCGCGCATCTGTCGCGCCTGCGCTTCCTGACGGCCCTGCACCTTGTAGCCGCCGAGGATGTTCACCGCTTGCGGGGTCAGACCCAGGTGCGCGCACACCGGTACGCCACGCTCCGCCAGCAGACGGATCGGCTCGGCCAGCCAGCCGGCGCCTTCCAGTTTGACCATGTGGGCGCCGGCCTGCATCAGCTTGGCGCTGTTGTTCAGGGCCTGCTCGGTGGTGGCATACGCCATGAACGGCAGGTCGGTGACGATCAGTGCGCCCTGGTTGCCGCGTTTGACGCAGGCAGTGTGGTAAGCCATTTCCTCGACGCTGACCGGCAGGGTGCTGTCGTGGCCCTGCAGGACCATGCCCAGGGAGTCGCCGACCAGCAACACGTCGACACCCGCCTGGCAGGCCGCATGGGCGTAGGTGGCGTCATAGCAGGTCAGCATGGCGATCTTTTCACCGTTCTGCTTGAGGCTCTGCAGGGTGGTCAGGGTAACGTCAGGCATTTCAAAGGTCCTCGCTCAGGCTCGGTATACCGCTTCTATCTGGCTGCAATCCGGCCTGGATTGGCATCAAAGGTGCGCCCGGCGCAGGGCGACGGGACGCCTATAGTCCTGATGGGGGGGCGTGAAGTCAATTGCAGGTGTTACCGCTCTGTTACTGGCGTTACCGCCAATGCGCGGTATGTCGGGTTGCGCAAGGGACCGCCCTGTGGGAGGCGCTTTGGCGGCGCGCCTGTCGGGGCGCGGCTCAAGCCCCTCCCGCAGAGGCCGGCTGGGCTACTCGGCCAGGCGTTCCAGCCCGGTAAAGGGGCAGGTTTCCAGCAATGCATCGAGGCTGCGACCGTCCGGCAGTTGCAGCTCGGCGGCCAGTTCGGCCAGTGGATAGAGCACGAAGGGGCGTGCCTGCATGTGGTAGTGCGGGACGGTCAGACGCTCATCGTCGATCAGACGCTGACCGAACAGCAGGATGTCCAGATCCAGTGTGCGCGGCCCCCAGCGCTCGGCCTTGCGCACGCGGCCTTGCTCCTGCTCGATGCGTTGCAGCCCATCGAGCAGCTGCCAGGGCTCCAGCTCGGTATCCAGCGCCGCCACGGCGTTGACGTAGCGCGGTTGATCAGTCGGGCCAAGGGGGTCGCTGCTGTAGAACGACGAATGCGCCTGCAATTGGCTGTGCGGCAACTGCGCGATGGCATGCAAGGCCGCGCGCAGCTGTTGCAGCGGTTCGGCAAGGTTGCTGCCAAGACCGATATAAACCCGCTCCATCATTCGCCGCTGCTTTCGTCGCTGCGCTTACGGCGATTGTTGCTGCGGCGACGTTTGCGTGGCGCGTTGCCGGTGCTTTCGCCTTTGCCGGCGAGGTCGCGAATCATCTGCCGACGCTCGCTGTCGTTGGCGTCCTGATAGTCCGTCCACCATTCGCCCAGGCCACCGGTGTCTTCCCCGGCCAGTTCGCGCAGCAGGAGGAAGTCGTAGCCGGCGCGGAAACGCGGGTTTTCCAGCAACAGGTCGGCGCGTTTACCGCTGCGGCGCGGCAGGCGTTCCTGCATGTCCCAGATCTCGCGAATCGGGATGGTGAAACGCTTGGGTACGGCAATGCGCTGGCACTGCTCGGCGATCAGCTCATGGGCGGCTTCCTGCATGGCCGGAATCGGCGGCATGCCCTTGTTCTGCAGTTGCAGCACCCGGGCCGGCAGCGCAGGCCACAGTAGCGCAGCGAAGAGGAAGGCCGGCGTGACCGACTTGCCATCGTGGATGCGGTCGTCGGTGTTGATCAGCGCCTGACGAATCAGCTTCTCGGTGTACTGCGGATTCTGCTTGAGCGCTGCGCCGCTGGCCGGGAACAGCTGGGCGAACAGGTCGTGCTCGAGCAGCAGGTCGAAGGTGTATTCGGCGTAACCGGCGAGGAACAGCTTGAGCACTTCGTCGAACAGACGCGCCGAGGGAATGTCGCGCAGCATCGGCGCCAGACGGCGAATCGGCGCGGCGCTGTGCTTCTCGATCTCGAAGTCGAGCTTGGCGGCGAAACGCACCGCACGCAGCATGCGCACCGGGTCTTCCAGGTAACGCTGTTCCGGGTCACCGATCAGGCGCACCAGATGGTTGCGCACATCGTGCATGCCACGGGCGTAGTCGAGGATATGTTCCTGGGTCGGATCGTAGTACAGCGCATTGATGGTGAAGTCGCGGCGCTGGGCATCGTCTTCCAGGGTGCCGTAGACGTTGTCGCGCAGAATGCGGCCGCTCTCGTGGCGAGACGCCAGATTGCTGTTTTCTTCCTCGTCACCCTGAGGGTGATTGGCGCGGAAGGTGGCCACTTCGATGATCTCGCGACCAAAATGCACGTGTACCAGCTTGAAGCGGCGGCCGATCACCCGTGCGTTACGGAATTCGGCACGCACCTGCTCGGGCGTGGCGCTGGTGGCCACGTCGAAATCCTTGGGGTCGATATCCAGCAACAGGTCGCGTACGCAGCCGCCGACCAGATAGGCCTGGTAGCCGGCCTTCTGCAGGCGCTCGACCACGCTGATGGCGTGACGGCTGATCTCGTTGCGTTTGAGCGGGTGTTGACTACTGCTCAGCACTTCGGGAGTGCTGCGTGGGCGTGGGGCACGGCGCAGAGGTGAGTGGAAAGATTTGAACAGCTTTTTCAGCATGGGATGCACTGTTTGGAGTAGTGGCCGGCCTGCTGCGCATGCGCTTGAAAATCGAATTGCGTGGGCATCACGGCGTTAAAGGCAGTTTGCTTCGGCAAGGTTTTTCAACTGCATGCGAAACGATGACCGCATGATTGCTGCGGATTCTAGCATCGTGTCGGGAGAAGGTGTGTAGAAGGGCGGCAGGCGGGGATCCGGGGAGCGGAAGCTACTGGGGGAGCCGAAGCTCCCCCCTAAATTGGTGCGTGCTCTGTTTTTATTGTTATTGAGGGCCTGTTGTTTTTGTTGTTCGGCCCTTCCCGGTTTGCCGTGGCTTACCGGGTGCTCCCCAGAGAGGGGAGCCAATAGCAAACGGATTTCTTTGGACGCTGATGCTGCCTTAATCAACCAGTTCCGGCGCTGCCTCGAGGCAGTTTTATTGTTCTCAGTCTGGTCGCTGGGGCGAACCCCTTGCGGCAACTCCTCTCCAAAAGAATCAGTTAGCTGCGCCTCCGTACCTTGTTGTTTTTGTTGTTCTGGAGTCGTTACGTCTTGTTCTTATTGTGTAGGGCATTGCTTGTTATTGTTGTTGTGCCAGAGATAAAGCAGATGCCGTGCCAGTTTTTACGATTCCTTGTAAATCAAGGTCTTGCGGCATTCAAGGGGGTTCGGTGTGGGAGGAAAAGGTCGGGTTTTCGTTACCGATAGACCCGGCCTTTGTTACGAGATATTGAAACGGTAACAACCTGTGGAACCCGTGTGCGGGCAGGTTGTCACCGATGGCGTGGCGTCAAGGGCCGCTGGTCACACCGGATTTGCGTCGTGGGATGCCAAGGCGCTGACGACGTTCCCACAGGCATTTGCGACTGATGCCCAGCTTGCGTGCCAGTTCCGTCTCGGTCATGTGGTCCTGATGCTCGAGGACGAAGTGCTGGAAGTAGTCTTCCAGCGACAGATCCTCGGTAGGTTCGTGGCTGTTGCCACTGCTCTGCCCGGCAGCCGCTGGCAGGCCGAAGTCATCGTCATCCAGATCATCCAGCTCGATGTCGATGCCCAGCAGGTCCGCGGAAATTTCCGCGCCCTCGCAGAGAATCACCGCGCGCTCGATGGCGTTTTCCAGTTCACGCACGTTACCCGGCCAGGGATAGTGGCGGATCGCCTGCTCAGCGTCATGAGCGAAGCGCAACGGCTCGCGGCCCATGCGCGTGTATTGGCGCACCAGGAACGCCTGGGCGATCTCGGTCACGTCGCTGCCGCGCTCACGCAATGCTGGCAGCTTGAGCGCGATGACGTGCAGGCGGTAGTAGAGGTCTTCACGGAACTGGCCGGTCTTGGCCAGCGTCTTCAGGTCGCGGTGGGTGGCGGCGATCAGCCGTACGTCGACCTTCTGCGACTGTACCGAGCCGACCCGGCGAATCTCGCCTTCCTGCAGTACGCGCAGCAGGCGCGCCTGAGCCTCCAAAGGCAGCTCGCCGATCTCATCGAGGAACAAGGTGCCGCCGTCGGCCGCTTCCACCAGACCGGCGCGGCCGGCGCTGGCGCCGGTGAAGGCGCCTTTTTCGTGGCCGAACAGTTCGGACTCGATCAGGGTCTCCGGAATGGCGGCGCAGTTCACCGAGATCAGGGGGGCCTTGGCGCGCTTGGAGAGGTTGTGCAGGGCGCGTGCGACCAGCTCCTTGCCGGTACCGGACTCACCTTGCACCAGTACATTGGAATCGGTGGGGGCGACCTTGCGAATCTTGCTGTAGAGCTCCTGCATGGCCGCGCAGGAACCGATGATGCCGATCTCGCCGTTGGCGTTGTCGACGATTTTCTCGGTATTGCCACTGCGTGCGTTGCTCGCGGCGGCTGGCGCGGGTGCGCTCTTGGCTTCCTGGCGGTCACGCAGGATGCGGGCGACCGCCTGCAGCATTTCGTCGTGGTCGAAAGGCTTGGCGATGTAATCGACCGCGCCCATCTTCATCGAGTCCACCGCCGAGCGCAGGCTGGCGTAGCTGGTCATGATCAGCACCGGAGTGCCTTCGGCCAGTTTGATCAGTTCGGTACCTGGTGCGCCGGGCAGGCGCAGGTCGCTGACGATCAGGTCGAAGGTGGGAATGCTGTAGCGTTCCTGGGCTTCCTGTACCGAGCCAGCTTCGCTGACCTGGTACTGATTGCGTTCGAGCAGGCGGCGCAAGGCAGAGCGGATAATGGTTTCGTCTTCGACGATAAGAATATGTGGCATCAATTCGGTCTCTCGACGGTCACGGAGGTGCCGTTGGCAGCCTCTCTCGCTGTTTACATCGCTACGGACGTCGCCTCGACATGCCTTGGCAGGGTGACCCGAATTCGAGTGCCCAATTGGCGCTCGGGGTCAGCCGGGCTGTCGATTGTTATCTGTCCATAATGCTCTTCCACGATCGAATAGACCAGCGCGAGGCCCAGGCCGGTTCCTTCGCCTGGGTCCTTGGTGGTGAAGAAGGGCTCGAACAGGCGGTCGATGATCGCTTTGGGAATGCCGCTGCCTTCATCCTCGACGATCAGGTCGACGGTATGTTCGCTGGCTTCGCTGCGCACACGGATGGCGCCGCCCGGTGGTGAGGCGTCGCGGGCGTTGGATAGCAGGTTGATCAATACCTGGGCCAGACGCTGCGGATCGCCACAGGCCCAGTGCTGCGGATCGCACAGGTTGTAGAACTGGATGTCGAAGTTGCGTTTGTTCAGCGACAGCAGGCCGATGGCGTCCTGTGCCACGTCGGCCAGGCACACCGGTTCGTCGCTGCGCTGGTGGCTGCCGGAGTGGGCGAAGCTCATCAACGACTGGACGATGCGCGAGACGCGCTTGGTCTGTTCGAGGATCTGCCCGCTGATTTCGATCAGCTCGCCATCGGTCTCGCGCTCTTCGCGCAGGTTCTGCGCCAGGCAGGCGATGCCGGTGATCGGGTTGCCAATCTCGTGGGCGACGCCAGCGGCCAGGCGGCCGATGCTGGCCAGGCGCTCGGAGTGCACCAGCTTGTCTTCGAGCATCTGGGTTTCGGTCTGGTCCTCGACCAGCAGCACCAGGCCGCTATTACCGGGTGCCAGCGGTTCGTTGATGGCCGCCTTGTGCAGGTTGAGCCAGCGGATCTGGCCGTCGAGCGCCAGGTGCTGTTTATGCAGATGCTGGTCCGGGCGTTCGATGAAGTCCTGCAGCAGGCTCTGCCAGGGTTCGCTCAGGGTGCTCAGGCGCGAGCCGACGATACGCTGCGCGGGAATCTCGGTGAGCTCTTCCATGGCCCGGTTCCACATCAGGATCTCCTGATCCTTGGCCAGCGAGCACACGCCCATCGGCAGCTCCTGCAAGGTCTGGCGGTGGTAGCGGCGCAGGGCATCGAGCTCAGCGGCCAGCCCGGTGAGACGCGATTGATAGTCCTCCAGGCGGCTTTCGATGAAGTGGATGTCTTCGGTGACATAACCCTCGCTGCCGGACTTGTAGGGCAGGAAGGTTTCCACGATGTCCTGAGCAACGCTCGGCCCCATCAGGCCGGACAGGTTGGCCTCGATGCGGTCGCGCAGGCGGCGCAGGGCATAGGGGCGGCTTTCGTCGAAGGGCAGATGCAGGTCGCGCAGGGCCTGTTCGACTTCACGTTGTGCGGTCTTGGCGCCAAGTGGTTTGGCCAGCTGCGCGGCAAAATCCTGCGGCGCCACGGCGACCAGCTCGCGTCGTTGCGGGCGGCGCACGTTGTCCACCGCGCAGGCTTCGGCGGCGCTCTTTTCCTCGGGGCTGGCCTCGGTGAACAGCGACACCAGGGTGAACACCAGTACGTTGGCGGCGAGCGAGGCGATGGCTGCGAGGTGCCAGCTGGCGTCGTCGAGTACATAGATGACGTTGAACAGCGGCAGATAGAAGCCTTCCAGGTTGCCCAGCAGTGGCAGCAGCATGGTCAGTGTCCAGACGCTGATGCCAGCCAGCAAGCCGGCGATGAAGCCGCGACGATTGGCCGTTTGCCAATACAGCACCGAGAGCACGCCGGGGAGGAACTGCAGGGTGGCGACGAAGGCGACGATGCCCAGGTTGGCCAGGTCCTGCTGGGCGCCGAGCAGCAGGTAGAAGCCGTAGCCGGCCATGATGATGCAGGCGATCAGCGTGCGGCGGGTCCACTTCAGCCAGCGGTAGATGTTGCCTTCCGCCGGTGGTTGGTAGAGCGGCAGCACCAGGTGGTTCAGCGCCATGCCCGACAGCGCCAGGGTGGAAACGATGATCAGCCCGCTGGAGGCGGACAAGCCGCCGACATAGGCCAGCAGCGCCAGCGCCTCACTGTTCACGGCGATGCCCAGGCCCAGGGTGAAATATTCCGGGTTGGTGGTGGCGCCAAGCTTGAGACCGGCCCAGAGAATCAGCGGTACGGCCAGGCTCATCAGCAACAGGAACAGCGGCAGGCCCCAGCTGGCGCTGACCATGGCGCGCGGATTGAGGTTCTCGGTGAAGGTCATGTGGTACATGTGCGGCATGACGATGGCCGAGGCGAAGAACACCAGCAGCAGGGTGCGCCACGGGCCTTCCTGTAGCGGTGTGTGCAGCGTGGCCAGTGCCGCCTGGTTCTGCACCAGCCACAATTCCAGCTCGCGCGGGCCGCCGAACACCTCATACAGCGCGTACCAGCCGATGACGCCCAGGGCGACCAGCTTGACCAGCGATTCGAAGGCGATGGCGAACACCAGGCCCTCGTGCTTCTCGCGCGTGGCGATATGGCGTGCACCGAACAGGATGGTGAAGAGGATGATCAGGCCGCAGTAGCTCAGCGCCACTTTTTCCTGCAGCGGCTCGCGGCTGAGGATGCCGATGGAGTCGGCCACCGCCTGAATCTGCAGGGCCAGCAGCGGCAGCACGCCGATCAGCATGAACAGGGTGGTCAGTGCACCGGCCCAGGTGCTGCGAAAGCGAAAGGCGAACAGGTCGGCCAGCGATGAAAGCTGGTAGGTACGGGTGATGCGCAGGATCGGGTAGAGCAGCACCGGTGCCAGCAAGAAAGCACCGGAAACGCCCAGGTAACTGGCAAGGAAACCGTAACCGTACTGATAGGCCAGGCCCACCGTGCCGTAGAAGGCCCAGGCGCTGGCATAGACGCCCAGCGACAGGGTATAGGTCAGCGGGTGGCGGATGATCCAGCGGGGGATAAGACCGTGTTCACTGACCCAGGCGACGCCGAACAACACCAGCAGATAGCCGGCGCTGATCAGGATCAGTTCGCTCAGGCTAAAGCTCGTCAGCATCGCGTTGGCTCTGAAGAATGAAGGTGACGACGATCAGGATCAGCCACAGCAGATAAGGCCGATACCAGGCGCCATTGGGGTCGATCCACCAGTCCATGATGGCCGGTGAGAACAGGTAGATCCCCACTACCAGGATCAGAACCAGTCGGTAGATATACATGTGGCATCTCGTCGAAAGATGCCGCGATGGTAAAGGAAGCCGCGCGTTGCAAGCCACAAACTTGAGGCTTACCGTAGGATGCGCTGTGCGCACCGAGACCGTACACGGTTCGCTTGGTGGTCATCGGTGCGCGCGGCGCACCCTACCTCAATTGTGCTTCTGCCAGGGTGCGGCTGCGTGGAATGCGCGTGGCATCCCAGTTGACGATGCCCCAAACCAGAAGCTCGGCAGGTGCCGCGCCTTGCAGGTCGGTGGGTGGCTGCTGGCCCAAGGCTCGTAGGGCGCGTAACAGCAAAGGGCTGGCCTGATCGGCAGGCAGCGGCGGGGAGCGATAGCTCTTGCCCAGTTTGTGTCCGTCCGGCTGGATGATCAGCGGCACGTGCAGATAACGCGGTTGCGGCAGCCCGAGCAATTCCTGCAGGTAGAGCTGGCGCGGCGTGGAATCGAGCAGGTCGGCGCCGCGCACCACGTCAGTCACACCCTGCCAGGCATCGTCCAGCACCACGGCGAGCTGATAGGCGAACAGGCCGTCGCGGCGGCGAATCACGAAGTCACCCACCTCGCGCCCCAGGTGCTGACGAAACTCGCCCTGTACACGGTCGATGAAGTGGTAGTCCAGCTCCGGTACGCGCAGGCGGATGGCTGCGTCGTGATCGGGGTGACAGGCGTTGCGGCAGAAACCGGGATAGATGCCGGCGTAGCCTTCCAGTTGTTTGCGCGAACAGATGCAGGCGTAGGCCAGGCCCTGACTGAACAGCCGGGCGATTACCGCGGCGTATTCGGTGTGGCGCTCACTCTGGCGCACCAGCTCGCCGTCCCATTCGAAGCCATAGCATTCCAGCGTGCGCAGGATCGCATCCTGGGCGCCGGGTACTTCCCGTGGCGGGTCAAGGTCTTCCATGCGCAGCAGCCAGCGGCCGCCAACGGCGCGGGCATCGAGGTAGGAAGCGAGGGCGGCGACCAGCGAACCGAAGTGCAGATAGCCGCTGGGCGTGGGGGCGAAGCGCCCGATATAGGCAGTGTTCATGGGGCCAAGGCCAGAAACAGAGCGGGGCGCCTAAGCGCCCCGTCGTCAGATCAGGAACCGATCTGCTTTTCCTTGATTTCCGCCAGCGTCTTGCAGTCGATGCACAGAGTCGCAGTCGGGCGGGCTTCGAGGCGGCGAATGCCGATTTCGACGCCACAGGAGTCGCACCAACCGTAATCGTTGTCTTCGATCAGTTGCAGCGTCTCGTCGATCTTCTTGATCAGCTTGCGCTCGCGGTCACGGGCGCGCAGTTCCAAGCTGAATTCTTCTTCCTGGCTGGCGCGGTCGGCCGGATCGGGGAAGTTGGCCGCTTCGTCCTGCATATGGTGCACGGTACGGTCGACTTCCTGCATCAGCTCCAGCTTCCACTTATTGAGGATGCTGGTGAAGTGAGCGCGCATCGGCTCGCTCATGTATTCCTCGCCCTTCTTCTCTTGATAAGGCTCGAAACCACGAATCAGCTGGCTGGTGCTTTTGGCTTTTTCTTTTGTGGGCATGGATGACGCCTCTCACTCTTTCTAATCCATCGCGCAGGTTATTCCATTGCCAGGCGTTTGTCCGGCCCTGCGACTGCAAGCCGGCGAACTTACCAGATCGAATCGGGGCGCGCTACTCCCGGTTGTCTCTGCCCTGTCCGGGGTGTGAACGAAATCTGCATGGGACTGACCAGTAAGCGTAGCGGCGCTTTGGCGCCCTTGCCGCTGGCTGAAGCTGCCCTGCTAGAATCCGCGCCTCGCAACCCTGAAGACAGACCCATGGCCCAGCTCTACAGTGCGCGCAGCCGCGCTATCGAACCCTTCCATGTGATGGCCTTGCTGGCGCGTGCCAACGAATTGCAGGCGGCTGGTCACGATGTGATCCACCTGGAGATCGGCGAGCCCGACTTCACCACCGCCGAGCCGATCATCCGCGCCGGGCAGGCCGCACTGTCCGCCGGGCACACCCGCTACACCGCCGCGCGTGGCCTGCCGCAGCTGCGCGAAGCCATCGCCGGTTTCTATGCCGAACGCTATCGGTTGAACATCGACCCGCAGCGCATTCTGGTTACGCCGGGCGGCTCGGGCGCGTTGCTGCTGGCTGCCAGCCTGCTGGTCGATCCAGGCAAGCACTGGCTGCTGGCCGACCCGGGCTATCCCTGCAACCGCCACTTCCTGCGCCTGGTCGAAGGCGCTGCACAACTGGTGCCGGTCGGCCCGGACGTGCGTTACCAACTGACCCCGCAACTGGTCGAACGGCACTGGGACTCGGACAGCGTCGGCGCCCTGGTGGCCTCGCCGGCCAACCCGACCGGCACCCTGCTGCACAAGGACGAGCTGGCAGCCTTGTCGACGTGCCTCAAGCAGCGTGGCGGCCATCTGGTGGTGGACGAGATCTACCATGGCCTGACCTACGGTTGCGACGCGCCGAGCGTACTGGAGGTGGATGACGATGCCTTCGTGCTCAATAGTTTCTCCAAATATTTCGGTATGACCGGCTGGCGCCTGGGCTGGCTGGTGGCGCCCGAGGCGGCCGTGCCTGAGTTGGAGAAGCTGGCGCAGAACCTCTACATCAGCGCACCGAGCATGGCCCAGCATGCCGCGCTGGCTTGCTTCGAGCCGGCCACGTTGGCGATTCTCGAAGAGCGACGTCACGAATTTCAGCGCCGCCGCGACTACCTGCTGCCGGCGTTGCGCGAGTTGGGCTTCGGTATCGCCGTTGAGCCGGAAGGTGCCTTCTATCTATATGCAGATATCAGCGCCTTCGGCGGCGACGCTTTCGCTTTCTGCCGGCACTTCATCGAAACCGAGCATGTGGCCTTCACACCGGGGCTGGACTTCGGCCGCTATCAGGCCGGGCACCATGTGCGCTTCGCCTATACGCAGAACGTCGAGCGCCTGCAGCAGGCGGTCGAGCGTATCGCCCGCGGCCTGAAGAGCTGGAAGCCCGATGCGCTTTGATCCACCGCTGGAAGAAGGGCGCCTGCTGCGTCGCTACAAGCGTTTTCTCGCCGATATCGAGACCGCCAGCGGCGAGCAGATGACCATCCACTGCGCCAACACCGGCTCGATGCTCAATTGCATGAGCGAAGGTTGCCGGGTGTGGTTCAGCCGCAGTAACGATCCCAAGCGTAAGTTACCGGGCAGTTGGGAAATCAGCGAAACGCCGCAAGGGCGCCTGGCCTGCATTAATACCGCGCGGGCCAATGCGCTGGTGGAAGAGGCGCTGCGCGCCGGGCTGATCACGGAGCTGGCCGGCTTCACCGCGTTCAAGCGCGAGGTGCCCTACGGGGTGGAGAACAGCCGCGCCGACTTTCGTCTGGAATACCCGGACGGGCCGGTCTTTGTGGAGGTCAAGAGCGTGACGCTGGGCTTCGCTGACAGCGATGTGGCGGCCTTTCCCGATGCGGTGACGCAGCGCGGCGCCAAGCATCTGCGTGAGCTGGCGGCGCTGGCGCGTGCCGGTGTGCGCACCGTGCAGCTGTATTGCGTGAACCTCTCGGGAATCCGTGCCGTGCGCGCTGCCGAGGAAATCGATCCGGCTTACGCTGCCGGCTTGCGCGAAGCCAAGGCCGCGGGGGTTGAGGTGCTGGCTTACGGCGCCGAGCTCAGTCCCGAGGGGATCGCCCTGGTTCGCCGGCTGGAGGTGCTGGCGTAGGGCTACTGGGCTATCCAGATTCCGTTCGCATCTTCCCTGCATTCCAGCATTAGCAGTGCCTGCCCCTCGCAGGGGCCCGCCACGCATTCGCCGTTCTCGATCAGAAACAGCGCGCCATGGGTCGCACAGCGGATCAGGCTGCCGCTGTCATCGAGAAAATCGTCCTTCTGCCATTCCAGTGCAATGCCGCGATGCGGGCAACGGTTGAGGTAGGCATGCACCTGGCCAGCCCTGCGCACGGCGAGCAGGTTCAGCTGGTCGATCACAAAGCCCCGGCTCTGACCTTCGGCCAGTTCGTGTGGGGCGCACAAGCGAATCATCGCGGTTTCCCGTTAGCGTGGAAGTCGCACGGTGGCGACCTCTGATGACCTTCTCCCTCCGGAGAAGGTGGCGCACAGCGCCGCAAGAGGGGCGGATTATCCCGCAAGAAGAAAGAGGACGCATCCATGCTCAGGGACGACGCCTATGCCCAAGGCTGGCGGCGTTGCAATGATTGGGGCGGCAGATTACTACTCTATATAAGTGATTCTCATGTAGATTATCGCTCTTCTTTGTTGGTGCCGACCTAGCGTCAGTGCCGCTAACGATACTGGTAATCGCCCGCGAGAAAGGACTGCCCCCATGAGTACCGCTCCAACTGCCGCCGCTCAGGCGGTCAATATCTATCAGGCCTGGCAAGCGCTGCGTCTGCAGCAACCACGCCTGCGCGCTCGCGAAGCGGCAGCGCAGCTGGGCGTGAGCGAGGCCGAGCTGATCGCCAGCCGTCTGGGTGTCGACACGCAGCGGCTGCGCCCGGACTGGGCCGAGTTGCTGTCGGCTTTTGCTCAGCTGGGGCATGTGATGGTGCTGACTCGCAACGAGCACTGCGTCCATGAACGCAAGGGGCTGTACCGCGAGGTGAGTGTTTCCGCATCCGGGCAAATGGGCCTGGTGGTGTCTGCCGATATCGACCTGCGTCTTTTCCTGGGTGGCTGGGCCAGTGTGTTCGCCGTCGCCGAGGAAACCGCCAAGGGCACCCAGCGCAGTATCCAGGTGTTCGACCAGCAGGGCGTTGCCGTGCACAAGGTTTACCTGACCGAACGCAGTGAGCTGAGCGCCTGGCAGCCGTTGATCGAGCGTTTCGCAGGTGAGCAGAACGCCGAATTGCAGTTGCTGCCGCCGCCTGCTGCGCCGCTGCGCAAGACTGACGCCGATATCGACAGTCAGGCGTTGCGTGACGGCTGGGCGACGCTGCAGGACACCCATCATTTCTTCGCCCTGCTGAAGAAGCATGAGGTGGCCCGCACCCAGGCGCTGCGTCTGGCGGGCGAGCAATGGGCGCAGCCGTTGGCGACATCTGAGTTGACGGTGCTGATGGAGCAGGCCGCTGCCCGTGAAGTGCCGATCATGGTGTTCGTCGGCAACCGTCACTGCATCCAGATTCACACCGGCCCGGTGAGCAACCTGCGCTGGATGGACAGCTGGTTCAACGTGCTCGACCCCGACTTCAACCTGCACCTGCAGACGCGCGGCGTGGTCGAGTTGTGGCGCGTGCGCAAACCCAGCATCGACGGCGTGATCACCAGTCTGGAGGCCTTCGATGCCGAGGGCGGGATGGTGGTCCAGCTGTTTGGTGCGCGCAAGCCGGGCATGGCCGAGCGCGACGACTGGCGCGAGCTGGCCGAATCACTGCCTGTGCGGGCCTGAGCCGAGTGTGCCGGCCTCCCGCAGGGGCCGGTCGATGTCACGTTCGAGGAGTCGAGATCATGCGTCTTGCCAATATCCTGGGCGGCCTGGCGGCCGTCCTGCTGTTTCCCAATCTGGTACTGGCGGCCGAGCCGCTGCCGCAGCGCTGGGTGAGTTCCGGCGGTGCGCTGAGCGAGTGGGTGGTGCTGCTTGGCGGTGAGAGCAAGCTGGTGGGCGTCGATACCACCAGTCGTCATCCCGCCTCGCTGACCAAGCTGCCCAGCGTCGGTTATCAACGCCAACTGGCGGCCGAGGGCATTCTCGCCCTGCGTCCGGACCTGCTGCTTGGCAGTGAAGAAATGGGCCCGCCGCCGGTGCTCGCGCAACTGGCAGCGGCGGGTGTGCGTATCGAACGCCTGACTGCGCGAGCCGAGCTGGATAGCCTGCAGGCCAACCTGCTGCGCCTGGGCCAGTTGCTCGGTGATGAGGCGGCAGGGCAACGTGCCTTCGCTGATTACCAGGCGCGCTTGCAGACCCAGCAGCAATGGGTCGAGCAGGCGCAGCGCAGCCAAGACGCGCCCGGTGTGTTGCTGTTGCTTGGGCATGCCGGTGGCAGTCCGCTGGTTGGTGGTATCGACACCGCTGCCGACTGGCTGATCAGCCGCGCCGGCGGCCGCAATCTGGCCAGCCACAGTGGTTACAAGGCGTTGTCCAGCGAAGCGCTGCTGGCGCTCGACCCGCAGGTCGTGGTGGTGGCCGATCGTGCCTTGGAGGGTGATGCAGCCAGGCAGGCCCTGCTGCAGCAGAACCCGGCCCTGGCCGGTACCCGCGCGGCGCGCGAGGGACGTTTGCTGGCGCTGGACCCGACCCTGCTGGTCGGTGGCCTGGGGCCGCGCGTGCCGGATGGGCTGGCGATGCTCGCCGCAGGCTTTTATCCTGCCAGCCAATTCCCGACAGCCGAAGCCAAGCGCGAGCCATGACCTCACCTTTTTCGATGCGCCTGTTGTTCACCGCACTGGGCCTGCTGCTCGTGCTCGTGCTGTGGCTTTCGCTGGCGCTCGGACCGGTCAGTCTGCCACTGGGCGATACCTTGCGTGCAGCACTGCGTCTGCTGGGCCTGCCTCTCGCGACGGATGCGTCGGTACAGCAGGCCGAACTGATCCTGTCGCAGATACGCATGCCGCGCACCCTGCTCGGACTGGCCGTAGGCATGGTGCTGGCGCTCTGTGGCGTGGCGATGCAGGGGCTGTTCCGCAATCCCCTGGCCGACCCCGGTTTGGTCGGCGTTTCCAGCGGCGCTGCGCTGGGCGCCGCGGTGGCCATTGTCGGCGGCGCCGCATTCGGTGGTTTACCCGAAGCCTTCGCACCCTATCTGCTGTCGGCCTGTGCCTTCGTCGGTGGCTTGCTGGTCACGGCGTTGGTCTACCGTCTGGGGCGGTGTGACGGGCAGACCAACGTGGCGACCATGTTGCTGGCAGGCATCGCGTTGACCGCGCTGGCGGGTGCGGCCATCGGCCTGTTCACCTACCTGGCGGACGATGCGACCCTGCGCACCTTGACCTTCTGGAACCTGGGTAGCCTCAATGGCGCCAGTTATGCCCGGCTCTGGCCGCTGTTGCTGGCCACGCTGGCCGTGGCGCTGTGGCTGCCACGACGGGCGCGCGCGTTGAATGCCTTGCTCCTGGGCGAGTCGGAGGCCCGTCACCTTGGTTTCGACGTGGAGCGACTCAAGCGGGAACTGGTGTTCTGTACGGCGCTGGGCGTGGGCGCCGCGGTGGCCGCTGCTGGCCTGATCGGCTTCATCGGCCTGGTGGTGCCGCACCTGATGCGCTTGCTGGTGGGGCCTGATCATCGCCTGTTGTTACCGGCATCCGCACTGGCCGGCGCGAGCCTGTTGCTGCTGGCCGACCTGGTCGCGCGCCTGGCGCTGGCGCCTGCCGAGTTGCCGATCGGCATCGTCACGGCGTTGATTGGTGCGCCGTTCTTTCTCTATCTGCTGGTGCGGGGGCGAAACTGATGCTGCGGGTCGAACAGCTGGAAGTCCGCCGCGGGCAGGGTGTGGTGCTCACTGGCATCGATCTGCAGTTGCACCCCGGCGAAGTGCTGGGTGTACTGGGGCCCAACGGTGCGGGCAAGAGCACCTTGCTTGCAGCGATGACCGGCGAGTTGCCGGCCAGCTCCGGCCAGGTCACGCTGGATCAGCGTGCGCTCGATGACTGGTCCGGGCCGGAGCGTGCCAGGCGTCTGGCCGTCTTGCCGCAGAGTTCCAGTCTGAATTTCGCCTTCCGCGTAGAAGAAGTGGTCGCCATGGGCCGCCTGCCGCATGACAGTGGCCGCGTGCGCGATGCGCAGATCGTCCAGCAGGCACTGCAGGCAGCCGATGCTGTACACCTGGCGGGGCGCAGCTACCTGGCGTTGTCCGGCGGGGAGCGTCAGCGCGTACACCTAGCGCGGGTGCTGGCGCAGCTGTGGCCGGGCGGCGAGGGGCAGATCCTGCTGCTCGATGAGCCGACTTCGATGCTCGATCCGCTGCACCAGCACACCTGTCTGCAGGCCGTTCGTCGTCTGGCCGAGTCCGGCGCAGCTGTGCTGGTGATCCTCCACGACCTCAATCTGGCTGCGCGTTACTGTGATCGCCTGTTGTTGCTGGAGCAGGGCAGGGCGCATGCGCTGGGTACGCCTGCCGAAGTCTTGCGGGCCGAGCCCCTGCAGGCCGTGTTCGGTCTGGAGGTGCTGGTGCAGACTCATCCCGAGCGCGGCCACCCGCTGATCGTCGCACGCTGAATGTTGGAGCCCTGAATGCGAGTCGTACTGCTGAGCTGTCTGATGCTGCTGGCTGCCTGCCAGAGCCGACCCATGTTGCCGCCGCCAGCGCCGCTCGCTCCGCTGGGGCGCGAGCATGCTGATCTGGGGCGTATCGTCGATCTGGCCAGCGGACGCACTATCAGCCCTGAGCAGTTGCTGGATCGCCTGGCACCGGCCGAGCGGGTACTGGTTGGTGAGCAGCACGACAATCCCGATCACCATGCCCTACAGCTCTGGCTGTTGCGCGAGCTATCCAGGTTGCGTCCGCAGGGCAGTGTGTCGATGGAGATGCTCAATCCCGATCAGCAGAACAAGGTCGATCAGGCTCAGGCAGCTGCGCGCGCGGGGCAGGAAATTACCGATCCGTTCGATACCCTGGCCTGGCAACCGGGATGGGATTGGTCGCTTTACGGGCCGCTGGTGCTGCATCAACTGCGTCAGCCTTATCCCTTGCTTGCGGCTAATCTGGACCGCGTCGATATCATGCAGATCTACCGTCAGCGCCCGACGTTGCAGGGCAAGCACTCCAGCGCCAGCGATGTACAAGAGCGTCTGCTGGCGGATATCCGCGAATCGCACTGCGGCCTGCTGCCGGACAGTCAGTTGCCAGCGATGCTCGCCGTGCAGCAGCAGCGTGACCGGCGCATGGCCGAGACATTGCTGTCGGCGCCGCAGCCCAGCCTGCTACTGGCCGGTGCCTTTCATGTGCGCAAGGACCTCGGCGCACCGTTGCATCTGGCCGACCTCGGCGCGCACACCGGCAATGTGGTGCTGATACTGGCCGAAGTCGGTCGTTCGGTGGACGCATCCATGGCTGATTACGTCTGGTTCACGGCAGCGCAGCCGGAGCAGGATCACTGCGCCAAACTGCGACCCTAGCCGCCTTTCGCAGGCGGCCTGCAAGGTATCCTCGGCGCTTTGCCGATTCGGAGCCTGGCCTATGTCCATCGACGTTCGCGACCTGCTGCAAGGTTATTTCAACGCCCTCAATGACCGTGATATCCGCGCCTGTATGGCACTGGTCAGCGACGAGCTGATTCTGGAGCCCAATCAGGGTTTCACCGAACACGGGCGCGATGCATTCGCGGCTTTTCTGGAGCGGCAGCTGCATTGCTATCGCGAGATGATCGAGTCGCTGGTGATCCTGGTCGAACCACAAGGGCGACATGCCGCCTGCGAGTACCGCGTCATCGGCGAGTACCTGGCTACCGACGATGGCCTGCCGGAGGCCTGCGGGCAGCGTTACGAGATGCGCGTGGGCGCCTTCTTCGAGATCCAGGACGGGCTGATCGCACGCATCAGTTTGCATTTCAATCTGCCTGACTGGCTGGCGCAGGTTGACGATTGAGACCCGCTAAGGGCGCCTGAGGCCGTACTGGTTTGCCCCCTTCCCCGGAGAGGCGAGGGGCTGATCGCGTCATGGCGTTTCTTCCGTGAACAGCATCAGGTTGCAGAACGCACTTTCGTCCGGGCAAAAAAAGACCCGGCAAGAGCCGGGTCAATAACCGTGATTAGCCTGATGAGGAGATAATCTGAAGAGTCCGACTGAATGGTCTCTTTAGCTTATCGGCTGATCTCGCGACCAGTTGAGATAATAATAACAATTCTCATTTCATAGTCAACGCCCTTTTGAGAATTTTTCTCAGAAAGTTTTTGTCAGGCCCAGAAATGCAAAACCCCGGCTTCGGGCCGGGGTTCGTTCATGCGGGATGGAGACTCAGGATTCCCCAGGCAAGCGCAACTGAGTGACTTCCTTGTTCAGCAGATCGATGCGTCGGGCCATGCTTTCGATCAGGCTGTGAGCGATACGCGGGTTGCTCTGCATCAGGCTGAGGAACTGCTCCTTGGGAATCACCATGACCGTGCAGGGCTCGCTGGCGACCACCGTGGCGCTGCGCTTCTCGCGAGTGAAAACAGCCATGGCGCCGAAGATTTCGTCCTTTTGCACATCGCCGACCTTCTGTCCGTCGACGTAGGCCTCGGCGTGGCCCTCGATGATGATGAACACGTGGTCAGCTTCATCGCCCTGATGAATCAGCTCCTCGCCGGCAGCGAAATGCTGGAAGCCCGTCGCCGGACGGATCTCCGGCTGCTTCAGGCGCGCCAATGCGTCGGACAGCAGGGCGGTATGGCCGATCAGATATTGAATGAACTGTTCCTGGCGCTGCTCGCTGGCATAGATGTGCTGGAAGGTTTCGCTGCGCGAATAGGGAATCAGGCTGATGGGTTCTTCGCTGCTGTAGCGGCAGGAGGGGAGGTCGATGCCCTGGCGCAGGCCAACCAGGTCACCCTCTTGCAGATAGAACAGCGGGCGCTCATCGACCAGTGCATGCAACAGGCCGTTTTCGATGATGAATAGCTGGTTGCCAGGCAGTACCTGAGCCAGGTCATCGACACGCTCCAGACGCAGCGGCTCACCCGCGGGTTGCAGCCCTTCCAGCAACTGAGTGGGGATGCTCTGCAGACGGTTGATCAACTGATCGGCGTAGGCCGGTTGCTCCCCGAGTAAATACATAACCGTAATTCCTTGAACTGGCTGGGCTGGCTGACCACACGAAGGTCCCTGAAACAATAGGCTGTGCGGCTCTTCGAGTAAATCACCTTGCACTGGTGTTGTGAGCTAGCTCTTGTTGTGGCCCTGGGCTTCGTCCAGTTTGCCGTTCAACTCAGCCTTGTGCGCGGGGGGGAGCTCACTCCAATGCACATTGAGCAGAGCACCCTCGATGGCGTAAAGCAGCACCTTGGATGCACGAAAGCCGCGCGCCCTGACCGCGCGATAGGCTCCGACAGCGCCGTAGCGACGCAGGTCGTTGGCGCTGTGAATCCCTACGGCGTGCAGCCACTGCGCCGAGGTCTTGCCCAGGTTCTTCAGGTGTTGCAGTTCGTCGTTCATCGGGCCTCCGTGCGTGTGGGTGAAAGGTTCACGTTGGCGTGCCTGCCAAAAAGTGTAGCGGCCAATGGCCTGAGTGCTTCGCGTCGTCGTTCGTAGTGCTCTACTTGGTGCGATAGCGCAGGCGGGTGCCGAAATTGACCGACATGAGAATCTCGTCGGCGGTCAGTTCGGCAGGAAAGTAGGCGCCAGAAATCTGCGCGTGGGCCAGGCTGGCCCCTTCGATCTGGGCATTGCGAAAGTCCAGGCCGCGCAGGTCTGCTCCGCGAAAGTACGCGTCGTTGAAATTGACGGCGTCGGTGTCCATGTTGCGCAGGTCGAGCCCGCGAAAGTCGCCACCGGACAGATCCACCTCCACGCCCTTTGGCTTCTGCGCATTGAAGCCTTTCACATCGTCGTTGTGCAGGAGGTGGTAGAGCGGATGATCAAGCTGGCGTGGCTGGCTCATGGCAGGTACCGGTGGTGGCTACACCGGCAGTATAGAAGTCCTGCCAGGGTTTGCCTGGCAGGAAGCACCAACTGCTTGGCGCGACGCTCAGATCCCTGGCAGGCGCTGGCGAATACGTTCGACCAGGCTGTCCAGGCTTGCGCTGTCATGCGTATCGACGCGCTTGCTGTGGCTCTGCTCCTCATCATCGAGCGGCTCGCGGCTGGTTTGTTGGGCGTGGATCACTTCCAGCGTCGCATCGGACGGGTCTTCGCCTTCGTTCCGGCGCTGCTCCAGCCAACTGGCGATCACGGCTTCCGGCGCATGGCAGTCGAGAATCAGGAAGGGTACCCCGGTCTCTTCGGCGACTTCGCTGGCGGCCTGGCGTTGCGCTGCCTTGAGATAAGTTGCGTCGATCACCACGGGAAAGCCTGCCAGTAGTGTCTGGCGCGCCAGTTGATGCAGGCGCTGGTAGGTCGCCTGGCTGGCGTCGGTGCTGTAGATACCGGCGGCCAGCTGATCCTTGGCTTCGGCGCTCTGCTCGCCGAACAGGCGCTTGCGCTCGATGTCGGAGCGCAGGCGGATGGTGCCCAGCGCTTCCACCAGGCGCATGGCGACGTGGCTCTTGCCGACTGCCGAGACACCATGGGTGATGGCCAGGAAGGGCGATGGAATGGCGCTGTAGCTCTCCGCCAGTGCGGCATAGCCGCGATACTGGCGCAGGATCACGGCACGCTGCACCGAGTCCTGTTCCTGGCCCAGGCGGAACAGCGCGACTTTGCCGCGAACCATGGCGCGGTAGGCCTTGTAGAAGTTCAGCAGTTGCAGGGCTGCATAATCGCCGGTGCGCTCCAGCCAGCCGCTGATAAAACGTCGAGCCAGGCATTTGAGGCCGCGATCTTCGAGGTCCATGGCCAGGAAGGCGATATCCGCAGTAACGTCGGTAAAGCGGAAGGGTTCGTTGAACTCGATGCAGTCGAACAGCACCACCCGCCCGTCGATCTGAGCGGCGTTGCCCAGATGAATGTCGCCGTGGCATTCGCGAATGAAGCCTTGCGCCTTGCGTTCGCTCAGCAGTGGCTGCAGGCGTTCGTAGCTGGACTGAGCCCAGGCTTCGAGGGCGTCGAGTTGCTGCAAGTCCGCCTGCTCGCTGAGCATGGGACGGATCTGCTCGAAATTCTGCTGCACCGGAACCATGACCGCTTCTGCGCTGCCCAGCGGATGTTCCAGCGGCACCTTCGGTGCGTTGAGGTGGAAGGTGGCGATCTGTTCGGCCAGGGCGTCGATATGGGCGTCGTTCAGCTCGCCACGTGTCTGAATGGCGCTGAGCAGCTGTTCCTGGGGAAACTGGCGCATTTTCAGTGCGTATTCGATGGCGGGTGTGCTGCCTGCGAGGTCGGGAGCATCTTCACTGCTGCCGATCGGCAACACGTCCAGATACAAATCCTGGGTCAGGCGCTGGTTGAGGCGCAGCTCTTCTTCGCAGAAATGACGACGTGCCTCAAGGTCGGTGAAGTCGAGAAAACCGAAATTGACCGGTTTTTTGATCTTGTAGGCGTAGGGGCCAGTGAGCAAAACCCAGGAAATGTGGGTCTCAATGACCTGAAACCCTTCCACAGGATGCGGATACAGGGCCGGGTTCTGCAATGCGGCAATCAGGGCTTGGCTCACGTTCGATCCTTGTTCTAGACGCTGTTCGAGCTGGGCATTATGGCCGCTGTGAGCTGCTCTGCAAACCATTCGGGCGGCCTGCTGGCGCCTATGTAAAGTGCGTATAATCCCGCCATGACTCGAAAACGCTCCCCCCGCTCAAACAAAAAATCCCGCTCGTCCGGTATGCGTCCCTGGTTTGCCTGGGGCCTCAAGCTCGGTCTGGTTGGCCTGGTGATCCTGGCCGGCTTTGCCGTGTATCTCGATGCCGTGGTGCAGGAAAAATTCTCCGGCAAGCGCTGGACTGTGCCCGCGAAGGTCTATGCCAGGCCGCTCGAGCTCTTCGTCGGGCAGAAGCTGGCCAAGGACGATTTCCTGCGTGAACTCGACGCGCTGGGCTACCGCCGCGAGAGCGCAGTCAATGGGCCGGGCGCAGTGTCGGTGGCCGGTAACAACATCGAACTGCACAGTCGCGGCTTTCAGTTCTATGAAGGTGCCGAACCGTCACAGAAGGTGCGCGTGCGCTTCTCTGGCGATTACGTCGCCGGTCTGACCCAGGCCAACGGTGGCAACCTGGCGGTGGCACGACTCGAGCCGCTGCTTATCGGCGGGCTTTACCCGGCGCATCAGGAAGATCGCATCCTGATCAAGCTGGATCAGGTGCCGGCCTATCTGATCGATGCGCTGGTGGCGGTCGAGGATCGCGACTATTTCGATCACTTCGGCGTGTCACCCAAGGGCATCGCCCGTGCGATGTGGATCAACGCCACGTCCGGGCGCCTGGTGCAGGGCGGCAGTACCCTGACTCAGCAGTTGGTGAAGAACTTCTACCTGACCAACGAGCGCACCCTGGTGCGTAAAGCCACCGAAGCGATGATGGCGGTGCTGCTCGAGCTGCACTACGACAAGCGTGAGATTCTCGAAGCCTACATGAACGAGGTGTTCCTCGGTCAGGACGGTCAGCGTGCGGTGCATGGCTTCGGTCTGGCCAGCCAGTACTTCTTCAGCCAGCCGATTTCCGAGCTGAAGCTGGAGCAGGTCGCGCTGCTGGTGGGCATGGTCAAAGGACCCACCTACTTCAACCCGCGGCGTAACCCAGAGCGTGCGCTGGCCCGTCGTAATCTGGTGATCGACCTGCTGGCCGAACAAGGTTCGATCACCGCCGAGGAAGCCGCAGCGGCTAAGCAGAAACCGCTCGGCGTGAGCTCGCGCGGCAGCATGGCAGACAGTTCGTTTCCGGCATTCCTCGATCTGGTCAAGCGTCAGCTGCGTGAAGACTATCGTGAGCAGGATCTGACCGAAGAAGGCCTGCGCATCTTCACCAGTTTCGATCCGATTCTGCAGCTCAAGGCCGAAGAGGCGCTCGCCGAGACATTGAAGCGCCTGGCCGGGCGCAAGGGCGTGGACGAAGTGCAGGCCGGCATGGTGGTGACCAACCCCGAGACCGGGGAAGTTCAGGCATTGATCGGCAGCCGTCAGCCGCGTTTTGCCGGCTTCAATCGTGCGCTGGATGCCGTGCGGCCGATTGGCTCGCTGATCAAGCCGGCGATCTACCTGTCGGCGCTGGAGCGTCCAAGTCAGTACACCCTGACCAGCTGGCTGGAGGACGAGGTGTTCTCCATCAAGGGCCAGGATGGCCAGGTCTGGACGCCGCAGAATTACGACCGCAAGGCTCACGGCACCATCTACCTGTATCAGGGGCTGGCGCAGTCCTACAACCTGTCCACGGCCAAGCTCGGCCTGGAGATCGGCGTGCCCAACGTGCTCAAGACTCTCGAGCGGCTGGGCGTCGAGCGCAAGTGGCCGGCCTATCCGTCGATGCTGCTCGGTGCGGGGGCTCTGACGCCGATGGAAGTGGCAGGCATGTACCAGACCCTGGCCAACGGTGGCTTCAATACGCCGTTGCGCGGCATTCGCAGCGTGCTGACCGCTGACGGCGAGCCGCTCGGACGCTACCCGTTCCAGATTCAGCAGCGCTTCGATCCGGGCGCCATCTACCTGGTGCAGAACGCCATGCAGCGCACCATGCGTGAGGGCACTGGACGTTCGGTATACAGCCAACTGCCTAGCTCGTTGAATCTGGCTGGCAAGACCGGTACCAGTAACGACTCGCGCGACAGCTGGTTCGCGGGTTTCAGTCAGGACCTGCTGTCAGTGGTGTGGTTGGGGCGCGATGACAATGGTCCGACTCCTCTGACTGGCGCAAGTGGTGCACTGCAGGTCTGGACAGGTTTCATGCGCAAGGCAGACCCGCTACCGCTGGACATGCCGCTGCCTGACAACGTCACCCAGGCCTGGGTGGACCGTCAGACTGGTCTGGGCTCGGCTTCGGGCTGCCCGAATGCGGTACAGATGCCTTATATTCGCGGCAGTGAACCTGCCGCCGGTTCCGCGTGCGGTATCCAGGCGCCGGTCGAGTCGGTGATGGACTGGGTGCGGGGCTGGTTGGAATAACGGCCGGGTCGAGTGATTCGGTGTTACCTAAGAGGATTGGATGTGAACAAGAAGTGGCTTGCCACTATGCTGGCAACGGCGGTTCTGAGTGGTTGCAGCACGGTACCCCAGGGTTCGATTCCGGTGATCGATGCCGGCTCTCCGCTGTCGTCGGGCGGATCTGGTCCAGCGACTGGCCCGGGCCCCGCAGCTGCGCCGCAGCGCATCGAGGAGGATTCCGGCGTAGTTGTGATGGTGCCGCAGGGGGCTGTCTCGACGCCGTTGCAGACCGACTCGCAGCCGATCACCTCCAGTGGCGGCCTGACCTTCGACCCGCCCGTGAGCAGCCAGCCGTCTGCACCGAGTCAAGGCAGCTTCGGCTCCTCGGCACCGAGTATGCCCAGTGGCATTCCCAGCGGTGGCGGCCTGGCTGCGGACGAGCAGCTGGATGGTCCGGTTCTCGCGCTGCTGACGACCGCTCAACAGCAGCAGGGCGGTGGCGATCTGAATGGCGCAGCCTCCAGCCTGGAACGTGCCCAGCGCATCGCACCGCGTGAGCCTCAGGTGCTTTACCGCCTTGCCGAGGTTCGCCTGGCTCAGGGTGATGCTGCCCAGGCCGAGCAGTTCGCCCGTCGTGGCCTGACTTACGCCAGCGGTCGTCCGGCGTTGCAGGCCAGTCTGTGGGATCTGATCGCCCAGGCTCGCGAGCGTCAGGGTGATCCTGCTGGTGCTGCCCAGGCCCGTGAACGCGCTCGAGTCAATCTCTGATGGATGCTCGCGCAAGCGCACTGGCCGAACACTTGCTGCTGATCGAGCGTGAGTTGCGTGTGCTGGGTTGGTGGCAGGAGGAGGCGCCGAGCGTCGAGGCCTTGGCCAGCCCGGAGCCGTTCTGTGTCGATACGCTGACGTTCGAGCAATGGCTGCAGTGGATTTTTCTGCCGCGTATGAAAGTTCTGTTGGAAACCGGCGCCGCGTTGCCCTCGGTATCAGGCATTCAGGCCATGGCCGAGATGGTCTATCAGCAGCAGCCGGGCATTGCGCGTCGGTTGCTTGAGCTGCTCGGCGAGTTCGATCGTCTGCTCACGCGCACGCCTTGAGGGCGTGCGCGTAGCTCATTATTTGCAGCTTTCTGTGATGGATTTCTTCAGTTCCGCGATGCGTTCCTGACGTTCATCCTCGCCGATGCGGCGCAGCTCGCCACCGTCTTCAATCCTCACGCGTGGGTTGTTTTCCAGCTGAGCAAGGTTGGTGCGTGCTGTCTCGCAGTATTGCTTGCGCTCGGTTTCCTGCTTCGCCACATCTTCCTTGACCTTCTTGTCGATGGCCGCCTGCTCGGGGTCGAGTTGCTCATCGAAACTGGGCGCCGGCTCACTTGGCGCAGGTCGGGGAGGTGGGGTTGCGGTATTGATGGTCGTGGCTTCTTGGCCCTGCGGAGGTTGCGCGCCGAAGTGGGTCACGCCTTTGTCATCTACCCACTTGTAAACCTGGCTGGCCATGGCAGAGGTGCTCAAAGCGAGCATCAAGGTGCCAGTAAGAATCATGTGGCGCATGCTGTTTCCTTTATCGAGAGCGGCGGTGCTGATGGTTACTATAACCAAAACCCGGCAATCTTCATCCTGCGCTGCGTCACAGCAGCAGGTTGAATAATAGGTTCGCCATCGCTTGACTTGCCCTCGCCGAACCCGAACAATCCAGCCTTCCCCGCAGTGGAGTCCGCCGCAAGCGTCCTCCAGCTCCGGGAAAAGAGGCGCTACCCGCGCCGAACCGTGACACCCGCAACGCGTTACCTCGCGCTGGGAGGGCCAGCCCCGCAAGACCATGGGCTGCTCCGTTACTCGTCAAGCTGATGTTCCGAATCCACGATCACCGTCGTGCGTGTCCGCTGACAGTAAGAACCTACTTAGGGCTACCCGTTTGTGGGTGGCACACTGGCGTTCAAGAGGTGAACAACGTGGAGCTTTTATCCGGCGCTGAAATGGTCGTCCGCTTCCTGCGTGACGAAGGCGTTAAGCATATCTATGGGTACCCTGGCGGTGCTCTCCTGCATATTTACGATGCTCTGTTCAAAGAACCGGAAGTGACCCACATCCTGGTTCGTCACGAACAGGCAGCGACCCATATGGCTGACGGCTATGCCCGCGCCACCGGCAAGGCCGGTGTGGTGCTGGTGACCTCTGGCCCCGGCGCGACCAATGCCATCACCGGCATCGCCACCGCCTACATGGATTCCATTCCGATGGTGGTGATCTCCGGCCAGGTGCCGAGCGCCATGGTCGGTACCGATGCCTTCCAGGAAACCGACATGGTCGGTATTTCCCGACCGATCGTGAAGCACAGCTTCATCATCAAGCACCCCTCGGAAATCCCCGAAGTGCTGAAGAAGGCCTTCTACCTCGCCGAGTCCGGCCGTCCCGGTCCGGTCGTGGTCGACATTCCGAAGGACATGGGCGATCCGACGCAGAAGTTCGAGTACGTCTATCCGAAGAAGGTCAAGCTGCGTTCCTACAGCCCGGCGGTACGTGGCCACTCCGGCCAGATCCGCAAGGCTGCCGAGATGCTGCTGGCCGCCAAGCGTCCGGTCATGTACTCCGGCGGCGGCGTGATCATGGGCGGTGCTTCCGCGCCGCTGACCGAGTTGGCGCAGATGCTCAATCTGCCTGTGACCAACACCCTGATGGGGCTCGGTGGCTACCCGGGTACTGACCGCCAGTTCATCGGCATGCTCGGCATGCACGGCAGCTACACCGCCAACCTGGCCATGCACCATGCCGACGTGATCCTCGCGGTCGGTGCGCGCTTCGATGACCGCGTGATCAACGGCGCGGCCAAGTTCTGCCCGAACGCCAAGATCATCCATATCGACATCGACCCGGCTTCGATCTCCAAGACCATCAAGGCCGACATCCCGATCGTCGGCCCGGTGGATAGCGTGCTGACCGAGATGGTCGCCATCCTCAAGGAAATCGGCGAAACCCCGAACAAGGACACCGTTGCCAGCTGGTGGAAGCAGATCGAAGAGTGGCGTGGTAGCGGCCGTCTGTTCCCGTACAACGAGGGCGACGGTTCGATCATCAAGCCGCAGACCGTGATCGAAACCCTGTGTGACGTAACCAGGGGCGATGCCTTCATCACCTCCGATGTGGGTCAGCACCAGATGTTCGCGGCGCAGTACTACCGGTTCAACAAACCCAACCGCTGGATCAACTCCGGCGGCCTGGGCACCATGGGCTTCGGTTTCCCCGCTGCGATGGGCATCAAGCTGAACTTCCCGGAAGCCGATGTGGCGTGCGTCACCGGTGAGGGCAGCATCCAGATGAACATCCAGGAGCTGTCGACCTGCCTGCAGTACGACCTGCCGGTGAAGATCGTCAACCTGAACAACGGCACCCTCGGCATGGTCCGCCAATGGCAGGACATGCAGTACAACAGCCGTTATTCGCACTCCTACATGGAGTCGCTGCCGGACTTCGTCAAACTGGCCGAGGCCTATGGCCATGTCGGCATGCGCATCACCTCGCTGAAGGACCTCAAGCCCAAGCTGGAGGAAGCCTTCGCCCTGAAGAATCGCCTGGTGTTCCTCGACATCGCGGTGGATTCCAGCGAGCACGTCTATCCGATGCAGATCAGAGACGGTGCGATGCGTGACATGTGGCTGAGCAAGACGGAGCGGACCTAAGATGCGACACATCATTTCCCTGCTGCTGGAAAACGAGCCGGGCGCCCTGTCGCGCGTGGTTGGTCTGTTCTCCCAGCGTAACTACAACATCGAAAGCCTCACCGTTGCGCCAACCGAGGATCCGACGCTGTCGCGTCTGACCCTCACCACCGTTGGTCAGGATGAGGTGATCGAGCAGATCACCAAGAACCTCAACAAGTTGGTCGAGGTGGTCAAGCTGGTCAATCTGTCGGAAAGCGCCCACATCGAGCGCGAGCTGATGCTGGTGAAGATCAAGGCCACTGGCGCTCAGCGCGCCGAGGTCAAACGCACCACCGACATCTTCCGCGGCCAGATCGTGGATGTGACCAGCAGCGTCTACACCGTGCAGCTGACCGGCACCAGCGACAAGTTGGACAGCTTCATTCAGGCCGTCGGCACTGCGTCGATCCTGGAAACTGTACGCAGTGGTGTCACGGGTATCGCTCGCGGCGACAAGGTACTGAGTATCTGATCGCTGTGGTGAACAAGGCCCCGCCTGGTGCGGGGCTTTTTATTGCCCGAAATTCAGCGTTGGCGGTTCCAGAAAGCGGCGATCAACGGATCCTTGAGACGCCTTTCCAGCGCGAACAGGCCAATGTCGTAAGCGGTGAGCGGTGGTTGGATGTCGTAGATACGGATGCGAGCGGTCAGTGGGCTGTTGTCCAGCACGATCTGCGGCACCACGCCGATACCGAAGCCCAGGCTGACCATGCTGACGATTGCCTCGTTGCCGCTCACCTGCGCATAGATGCGCGGCTTGATGTTGTGGTTTTTCAGCCAGCGATCAGTGCGTGTCCGGGCCAGGCCTTCCTCGGAGAGAATCATCGGCACGTCCTTCCAGTTCTCGGCCGTTGGGTTTCGCAGCTGTTCTTCGTTCAGTAGCTGGGGGGCCTGGGGGCCGATAAAACGCAACTCCGAGCGCGTGATCGACTGAAATTCCACACCGCCCGGCAGGCTGTCGGGGAGAGCGCCGATGGCCAGGTCCTCCAGGCCTTGCTGCACGCGTTCGACGGCCTTGGCCGGATCACCGGTGTGCAGTTTCATTTCAATGCGTGGGTAGTCCTGACGAAAACTGCTGAGGATGTCATAGAGGAAGCTGTAGCTCGCGGTGACCGAGCAGTAGAGGGACAGCTCGCCATGCAGATTCAACTGGTCCTGCATGAAGGTCTGGCGAATGGCCTGCCAACCATTCATGACCTCACTCGCGTACTCGCGAAACTGTTGGCCCTCGCGAGTCAGGCGAACCGAACGGTTGTCGCGAACGAACAGTGCGGCGCCGAGTTCGTCCTCGAGCTGCTTGATGCTGCGGCTGAGCGCGGAAGGGCTGACGTGCTGCTCGCGGCTGGTTCGACCGAAGTGCAGGTTGTCCGCCAGGGAAAGAAAAAGCCTGAGGGAATGGCTGTCCATTTATGTTTCACATTTCGGCATGTTGTGTTGCAAATATATCATTTTACGCAATGGTATGGATCACTTAAGGTGTCTGCGTCGCGGTGCTTCGCACCCCATCCCTTTCGATTCAAAAGAGCCCAGAACATGAAAGTTTATTACGACAAAGATTGCGACCTCTCCATCATTCAGGGCAAGAAAGTCGCCATCATCGGCTACGGCTCCCAGGGCCACGCCCAGGCCTGCAACCTGAAAGACTCCGGCGTCGATGTCACCGTTGGTCTGCGTAAAGGCTCTGCCACCGTTGCCAAGGCTGAAGCTCACGGTCTGAAAGTTGCCGACGTGGCTTCTGCCGTCGCCGCTGCTGACCTGGTCATGATCCTGACCCCGGACGAATTCCAGGGCCAGCTGTACAAGAACGAGATCGAGCCGAACATCAAGAAGGGCGCCACTCTGGCCTTCTCCCACGGCTTCGCCATTCACTACAACCAGGTCGTGCCGCGTGCCGACCTCGACGTGATCATGATCGCGCCGAAGGCTCCGGGCCACACCGTACGTACCGAGTTCGTCAAAGGCGGCGGCATTCCTGACCTGATCGCGGTTTACCAGGACGCCTCCGGCAATGCCAAGAACGTCGCCCTGTCCTACGCCTCGGGCGTTGGCGGTGGTCGTACCGGTATCATCGAAACCACCTTCAAGGACGAGACCGAAACCGACCTGTTCGGTGAGCAGGCCGTTCTCTGTGGCGGTACCGTCGAGCTGGTCAAGGCCGGTTTCGAAACCCTGGTCGAAGCTGGCTACGCGCCGGAAATGGCCTACTTCGAGTGCCTGCACGAACTGAAACTGATCGTTGACCTCATGTACGAAGGCGGCATCGCCAACATGAACTACTCGATCTCCAACAACGCCGAGTACGGCGAGTACGTGACCGGTCCGGAAGTGATCAACGCCGAATCCCGTCAGGCCATGCGCAACGCTCTCAAGCGCATCCAGGACGGCGAGTACGCCAAGATGTTCATCAGCGAAGGCGCCACTGGCTACCCGTCGATGACCGCCAAGCGTCGTAACAACGCCGCTCATGGTATCGAAGTCATCGGCGAGCAGCTGCGCTCGATGATGCCGTGGATCGCTGCCAACAAGATCGTCGACAAGGCCAAGAACTAAGGTCTGCGATGTGCGAAAGAACGCGGCTTTATGCCGCGTTTTTTCATTCTGTGGCGAGGCTTCTGGTATAAAGCCAGCTCACCGGAAGACGAACTGAGTTCAGTCGTCCCGGTCGAAATTCGTCAAACCCGTTGCAAGGTGCTGTTCATGAGTGAAGGTCCCGAGGATCAAAAGCCGGCTGGCGACAATCTGGAAAGCCTGCTGCCGATCGACGAGCACATAGAGGAAGGGCAGGACGCGGAAGGGCGCAAGGTGCGCCATCGTGGCATCTACCTGCTGCCCAATCTGTTCACCACGGCAAACCTGTTCGCCGGTTTCTACTCCATCATCAACGCGATGAACGGCAATTTCTACGTGGCTGCCGCCGCGGTGTTCGTTGCCATGGTGCTCGATGGTCTGGACGGTCGCGTGGCGCGCCTGACCAATACGCAAAGTGCATTCGGCGCTGAGTACGATTCGCTCTCGGATATGGTGGCCTTCGGCGTTGCGCCGGCTCTGCTCGCATTCGAGTGGGCGCTGGGTAGCATGGGCAAGGTGGGCTGGATGGTCGCCTTCATCTATGTCGCTGGCGCGGCATTGCGTCTGGCGCGCTTCAATACGCAGATCGGCAGCGTCGACAAACGCTATTTCATCGGCCTGGCCAGTCCGGCTGCGGCAGGCGTGGTTGCCGGTACAGTGTGGGCATTCAGCGATTTCGGCATCAAGGGCTCGAACATGTCCTTCGCCGTGGCGCTGCTCGTTGCCGCCGCTGGCTGCCTGATGGTCAGCAACATCAAGTACTACAGCTTCAAGGATCTAGATCTGAAGGGGCGCGTACCCTTCGTTGCCATTCTGGCCGTGGTCCTGGTCTTCGCAGTGGTGTTCAGTGATCCGCCGCGTATCCTGCTGCTGATCTTCCTGGCTTATGCGGTTTCCGGCCCGATTCAGTACCTGCTGCAATTGCGTCGTCGTAAATCTGCCTGACGCTGTAATTTCTCCCGCACTCCGTGGTCTACAGTTCGTTTCCCGAACTGTAGTCGCGGAGTCACCATGCTCATCCGAGTTCCTCCTCCCTCTCGGGCCCTCGAGTCCGAAGTCACCCCTGAATCCGTTTATCTCTCTCGTCGCAAGCTGATGCAGGGCTCGCTGGCATTGGCGGCCATGGCTACGATGCCTGGTTGGGCCAGAGCCGAAGCTCAAGGCTTGTACTCCAATGTCGAGCCGGCGAAGGCTCCGGGCTGGTTCGAAGAGAAGTTGGCGGGCGCGCGTTGGCAAGCGATAACCGCTGAGGGTGAAAGCATCACGCCCTTCAAGGACGCCACGCACTACAACAACTTCTATGAGTTCGGTACCGGGAAGGGTGATCCGGCAGCCAATGCCGGCAAACTGCAGGTCGAGCCCTGGACGGTGATGGTCGATGGTGAGGTGAGCAAGCCGGGACGCTATTCCATCGAGGATCTGGTCAAGCCACATGCATTCGAAGAGCGCATCTACAGGCTGCGCTGTGTCGAGGCCTGGTCCATGGTCATACCCTGGCTGGGGTTTCCGCTGGCTGATCTGCTCAAACAGGTGGAACCAACCTCGGCGGCGCGCTATGTGCGCTTCGAGACACTGGTCGATCGCGAGCGCATGCCGGGGCAGCGCTCCGGGTTCTCCCTGATCGACTGGCCCTATGTGGAGGGGCTGCGTCTGGATGAGGCCATGCATCCGTTGGCCTTTATGGCCGTCGGTATGTACGGCCGAGTGCTGCCGAACCAGAACGGCGCTCCCTTGCGCCTGGTGGTGCCCTGGAAATATGGCTTCAAGAGCATCAAGTCCATCGTGCGTATCAGTCTGGTGGATGAGGCACCCAAGACTACCTGGGAGCGCATTGCGCCGAACGAGTATGGCTTCTATGCCAACGTCAATCCGCAGGTGGACCACCCGCGCTGGTCGCAGGCGACCGAACGGCGTCTACCCAGCGGTCTGTTCAGTCCGAATGTGATCGATACTCGGATGTTCAATGGTTATGAAGAGGTCGCTGACCTCTATACCGGCATGGATCTGGCGAGGTACTACTGATGCGCTACAAGCTCTGGCGCGTCAGCGTATTCCTGGCTGCATCCGTGCCACCGCTTTATTGGCTGTATTGCGCTGTCTTCGGTCTTCTGGGCCCCGACCCAGGCAAGGTGTTGGTGGACAACCTGGGGCTAGGCGCCCTGATCCTTCTGCTGATCACCCTGGCAATGACGCCTATGCAGCAGTTGACTCGCTGGGGAGGGTGGATTGCCGTGCGGCGACAGCTAGGACTCTGGTGCTTTGCCTACGTCGTTCTACATCTATCCGGCTATGTCCTGTTTATCGCCGGGTTGCGATTGGAGCTGGTACTGCGCGATCTTTCCGAACGCCCGTACATCATTGTGGGCGCATTGGCTTTTGTTGGCTTGCTGGCTCTGGCCGTTACCTCCAACCGTTTCAGCATCAGAAAACTGGGTCGTAAGTGGAAGACGCTGCATCGCCTGGTTTACGCCATCCTGCTGCTGGCCTTGCTGCATATGCTCTGGGTGGTGCGTGCTGATCTGGGGGAATGGCTCGCTTATGCGCTGATCGGTGCCGCGCTGCTGCTGATGCGTCTCTCCGCTGTTGCGGGTGTATTGCAGCGAGCGGGCGCCTTTTTTCGAGAGAATCCAAAGAAAATTGAAATATAAGCTTGACGCGCATTCTGCTGGCGGTAGAATGCGCGCCACTTCAGCGATGAAGCGCTTCAAAAACTGCTTGTTAATCAATAAGTTAAGTTGAATGAAGGGTTTGCAAAGCTG
>NZ_FNAE01000003.1:0-28442 GCF_900101755.1 Ectopseudomonas alcaliphila
CCGGAGTGCCGGCCACCGGAGCGCCGGCCTGATCATCGTCAAGCTCCTATACGAAACCCCAGATCGCTAACCCGGTCTGGGGTTTCTTCTTTGGGCGCTGGAAAACAACGCGTCGTGTAGGGTGCGCTGCGCGCACCGCTCAAGGCGCCGACATGCTGGTGCGCGCGGCGCACCCTACGGTTGATCCGTTGACGCCTTCGCGAGCAGGGCTCGCTCCTACAATTTCTCAGTGCGTTGCGCACCTGCAATGATGCGATCACGCCGGTTCGCGCGGGATTGCGGTGCTTTGTCGGCATCAATAAAAAGGCCACCTTGAAGGTGGCCTTTGGTGTTTCTGGGCAGGGGTCAATCGCCGCGGTATTCGCAGCCGCTGGTGCAGGTCTCGTGGATGCGTACGCGCGAGAGCTCCGGCAGCAAGGGTTTGACCTGTTGCCAGATCCACTTGGCGAGGACCTCGCTGGTTGGGTTTTCCAGGCCAGGGATGTCGTTCAGGTAGTTGTGGTCGAGCAGCTCGTAGATCGGTTTGAAGATCGCCTTGATCTCGGAAAAGTCACGAATCCAGCCGGTATAGGGATCGACGTCACCTTCGATGTAAATGGCAACTCGGAAGGAATGGCCATGCAGGCGGCCACATTTGTGGCCTTCCGGTACGTGGGGCAGGCGATGGGCCGCCTCGAAGATGAACTCTTTGAACAATTCCACTGAACAGCGCTCGCGTAAATGATTCCGCCTGAATGGCGTTGAGCGGCACAGTTTATCAGGTCTGACCCGATTGCCGCCTAATCACGTCCGCTCTACAGGTTGAGCAGCCACTCATAAACCCGCTGTCTCAGAGGGGTTGTAGGCGTTCGGCCAGGCGGCCGCTTTCGACCAGTTCGAGAAATTCGTCACCGAGCCTGACGCTTTCGGCCATTGCTAGGCGCCAATAGCGCTCGCGCCCGTCGTCATTACCCAGGTAGCGTTTGAAGTCGGTACGATCCGGCAGTTTGCCGTGTGGCAGGCGCGCCAGGTATTCGCGTGATGGTGCCAGCAGCAGCACGTCCTGCAGGCGCGTGCGGTCGCCGCGGCGCCAGGGCATGCTCTTGTCGAACCAGCCCGGTATCACGCGATCGGTAAAGTGCGGATAGAGCACGATGTCTTCGCCGTTGTAGGGCAGGTCGAGGTGATAGTCGAGCAGGCCACCATCGCGATAGGCACCCGGCTCCAGACCTGGAATCTCACGGATCGCCTCCATCACCATGGGAATTGATCCCGAAGCCAGCAGGGCGTGGCGCAGGTTTTCCGGGGTCAGTGCGTGGAAGTGCGAGCGGAAGTCGCTCAACTGAGCCAGGGGCGGCACCTGTCGCGCATCATGCAGAATCACCCGGTCGAAATGGCGGCCAAGGCGCTGGCGGGCCAAAAAATTGTTGCCGATCACCGATGACAGACCGAGGCTGAGTTTGCCGCGATGATCGTGCTGCAGCAGGCCGTGGCTCTTCACCACCACGATATGCAGACGGTAGTGCGGGTTGGCGATGATGGCGGCATCCTGATCGGCCAGCAGCTCGCTGAGCATCTGCCGGCAACTGCCCGACACTTCGGCCATGCTCACGCCCTTGGCGAATCGCTGAGAGGTATACAGCTCGCCGAGTCGTCGAATCCCCGCAGCCGGATCGGGCAGGCAGACGCTGGCGAAGCGCCAGGAGCCGATGGAGGCGCCGATCAGGGCGCGTTCACGCGGTGCGCGAAGCAGCCAGTCGCCGAACAGCGCCAGATCCAGTCCCTGAATACCGATGCCCTTGGGGCCGCCTGCTGCGCCGGGCAGGATGCCGACGTCTGCGGGGCTCAGGCCATTCTGGCGAATTCGCGCCAAGGCTCTGGGGCCCGCCTTGAGGGTCAGGGCAGGGGATTTGATATGGATCGCGCTCATCAATGCCTCCTTTCGCAGCAGGCGATTATAGAGCGCTGAGTGAGCAGGCCAAGCCACTTCATGCGGTGAATGACGCAGGTGAATTCAGCTTGAATTAAGTGCCTGGGCCTAGAGTGGCAGGCACTGATTCACTGCTGGAGAACCCCATGAACCGATTGCTCAGCTTCGCGGCACTTGCCACCCTCGTCAGCGCCGCTACCATTGCCCAGGCGCGTGATCTCAGCCCGGACGAGGCCTTGCGTCTGCGTGATGCCGGGACCATCAAATCCTTCGAACAGCTCAATGACGCGGCGCTGGCTCAGCACCCGGGCGCACGCATCGAGGAAACCGAGCTGGAAGACGAATACGGGCGCTACATCTATCAGATCGAGCTGCGCGACGCCCAGGGCGTGCAGTGGGACCTGGAGCTGGATGCCAGCACCGGGGAAATTCTCAAGAACCACCAGGACGATTGATGAAGTTTCGACGTACCACCGCGCTGTTACTGGTTATGGCATGCGGTTTCGCCAGCGTGCCGGGGATTGCGCGCGATCTCGATCAGGACGAGGCCCTGCGCCTCCGTCGCGAGGGCGTCATCATGCCCTTCGAGCAGTTGATGCAACACATCGGCAACGCTTATCCCGGTTCCACTCTGCTCGAAGCAGAGCTGGAGGAGGAAGATGGCGTGCTGGTCTATGAAGTCGAGATTCTGACCACATCGGGCGTGGTGCGTGAGCTCGAACTGGATGCCCGCAACGGCAATATTCTGAAGGATGAGGAAGACGACTGATGCGCCTGTTGCTGGTGGAAGACCATGTACCTCTGGCCGATGAACTGACCGCCAGCCTGACTCGCCAGGGTTACGCCGTGGACTGGCTGGCCGATGGTCGTGACGCGGCCTATCAGGGCGCCAGCGAGCCTTATGACCTGATCATTCTCGATCTTGGTCTGCCAGGCAAGCCGGGGCTTGAGGTGCTGCAGGAGTGGCGTGCCGGCGGACTGGCCACGCCGGTGCTGGTGCTCACCGCGCGTGGCTCCTGGGCCGAGCGCATCGAAGGGTTGAAGGCCGGCGCCGACGATTACCTGACCAAGCCCTTCCACCCCGAGGAGCTGGCCCTGCGCATCCAGGCGCTGTTGCGCCGTGCCCATGGCCTGGCCAACCAGCCGCAACTGGAGGCCGCAGGTCTGCAACTGGACGAGAGCCGCCAGTGCGTGAAAGCAGGCGGCGAAGCCATCGATCTGACCGCCGCCGAGTTTCGCTTGCTGCGCTACTTCATGCTGCATCCCGGGCAGATTCTCTCCAAGAGCCATCTCGCCGACCATCTCTACGACGGAGAGACCGAGCGTGATTCCAACGTCATCGAAGTGCACGTCAACCGCCTGCGCGGCAAGCTCGGGCGCAACGTGATCGAGACCCGCCGTGGGCAGGGTTACCGCTTTACCGGAGAGCAGGGTTGAGGTCCATTCAGCGTCGGCTCGGTATTGGCCTGGCCGCTACGCTGTTGCTGGTCGGATTGGTTCTGGCGCAGGCCAGCCTCTGGGTATTCGACCGTGGCCTGCGCGCTTACCTGGAAGAAGATCTGCGTGATGAAGCACAGGGCCTGTTGGCTGCCCTGGTACGCGGCCCGTCTGGTCTGCAACTGGACGAGCGACGTCTCGATCCGTCGTTCCAGCGGCAATTCTCCGGGCATTATTTTCGCATCGACTTTTCCGACCGTAGCTGGCGTTCGCGCTCGCTGTGGGACCGTGAGCTGCTCAAGCCCAATGGCGTTGGCATGCAGGCCGAGCTGGGCGATGGCCCGCAAGGTCAGTTGTTGCTGATCTACCGCGCCGACTACCGCCGCTATGGCGAGAATCTGTCGATCAGCGTGGCGCAGGACTATCAGCCGATACTGCAAAGTTTTCGCCGTATGCAGGGGCTCGGGCTCGGTCTTGGAGGTGCCGCGCTGCTGCTGATTCTGGTCGCTCAGCGCTACACCGTTCGCCGGGCGTTGCGCCCACTGGAACAGGTACGTCAGCAGATAGCCCAACTGCAGCAAGGCCGACGTACCGATCTGGATGCCGAGGTGCCAGAGGAGCTGGAGCCTCTGGTCGCGCAGGTCAACCACCTGTTGGCGCATACCGAGGACACGCTCAAGCGCTCGCGTAATGCGCTGGGCAACCTCGGCCACGCGCTGAAAACGCCGCTGGCGGTGCTGATCAGCCTTGCCGGCCGCGAGGAGTTGGCTGCCCACCCGGCGCTGCGCGCGAGCCTGCGTGAGCAACTGGAGCAGATCGAGCAGCGCCTCAGTCGCGAACTGGGGCGTGCGCGTCTGGCTGGCGAGGTGTTGCCGGGTGCACGTTTCGATTGCGCGCAGGAGCTGCCGGGGCTGTTCGCCACCTTGTCGATGATTCATGACCGTGGCCTGAGTCTGGATTGGCAGGCGCCGCCTGGCCTGGTGTTGCCACGTGACCGTGAGGATCTGCTGGAGCTGCTCGGCAACCTGCTGGACAACGCCTGCAAATGGGCCGATCAGCGGGTGCAGCTGACGGTGGAGGAGAGCACCGAGGGTTATCGCCTGTCTGTCGATGACGACGGCCCTGGTATCGATGCCGAACGCCGTGAGGCCGTACTTGGGCGCGGCACCCGCCTGGACGAGCAGGTGGCGGGGCACGGTCTGGGTCTGGGTATCGTGCGCGATATCATCGAGGCCTGGCATGGCCGGATCGAACTGCAGGACAGCCCGCTGGGCGGGCTGCGAGTGGTGGTGAGTCTGCCACGGCGTTGAGCCGAGGCCGAGCTCAGGGCCTCGCGCCGGGCGAGCCATCGCTGGTGGGTTAGGCGGCGCGATTACAAGCGCTGTGTTCAGCGCCGCTAACCCACCCTGCGGGACATTCCTTACATGCCGTTGGCGAAGGCCGGGTTATCGAAGCCGATGGCAGCGCGTACCGGTTGCAGGGCGTGGGCGTAACGCACCAGCACATCGAGCGCGTAATCGATGCGTGCGCGGAGGCGCTCATCGGCTTCGTCCACCGCCTGCGGACCGTTCAACACCTTCTCCACCTGACGCACGATCAGGTGCTCCGGCAGGTAGCACAGACGGCAGTTCTTGTAGCTGGAGGCGCGCAGCTCGCTGATGGGGTAGGCGCCACCAATTCCCGAGGAAACGCCAACCAGCAGGCCCGGCTTGTGCGCCAGTTCGGCCTTGCTGGCGTAGATGAAGAAGTTCTTGATCGCCGGGCAGGCCATGCCGTTCCACTCCGGCGCAATGATCACCACGGCATCGGCGGCCGCCAGTTGCTGCTGATACATGGACCAGGGGCCGGCGTCTTCAGCGGGCCACAGCGGCAGCGGCGCCAGGCCCAGATCGATGATGCTGCTGGTGTCCTGAGTGGTTTGACCCATCTCGATCAGGCGCTGACGCAGTGCGCGGGCGACCTTTCCCGATTGGCTGTTGTTGCGGCTGGAGCCGGCGACCAAGGCGATATTGAGCATGCTGCTTCCCCGAAAAAAGAACGCAGGCTAGGCGATTGCCTGCCTGCGCTGCAAGGGAAGCGCCGCCAGATCGAGGATGATTTGGCGTCATGTCCACCTGCGTGCGGCCCGGATTTGAGGTGCGCACGGCGCACCCTACCTGAGGTTACACGCGGAACTGATCCATCAGGCTCTGCTGGTGATTGGCCAGGCGATTGAGGTTCTGGCTCACCTGCGCCGACTCGTCGGCCTGCGCGGTGATGGCCTCGGTGACGTCGCGGATCGAGGCGACATTGCGGTTGATCTCCTCGGCCACCGAACTCTGCTCCTCAGCTGCACTGGCGATCTGCAGGTTCATGTCGGTAATGGTGCTGACCGCCTGGCTGATGCGCTGCAGCGCGGCCACGGCCTGCTGCACCTGCTCGACGCTGCCCTGGGCCTGGCGATGGCTGCTGTGCATGGTGCTGACCACCTCGCGCGTGCCGTTCTGCAGACCTTCGATCACCTGGCGGATTTCCTCGACCGAGTCCTGGGTGCGTTTGGCCAGGTTGCGCACTTCGTCGGCGACCACGGCAAAACCACGCCCGGCCTCACCGGCACGTGCGGCCTCGATGGCGGCGTTGAGGGCGAGCAGGTTGGTCTGCTCGGCAATCGAGCGAATCACCTCCAGCACCGAGCCGATCTGTTCGCTGCTGCTGGCCAGGCCTTCGACTTCCTGCATGGCCACGTTCATTTCATTGGCCAGCAGGTCGATGGTGCTGGTGGTGCGGTCGATCACCTGCAGGCCTTCGCGGCTGGCCTGATCGGCATTGCGCGCGGCTTCTGCAGCCTGCGCGGCGTTGTGCGCGACATCCTGGGCGGTGGCGCTCATCTCCTGGAAGGCGGTGGCCACCTGATCGACCTCGCGGTACTGCTGCTGCATACCGGCGCTGGTCTGGCTGGCAATAGCCGCCGACTGGTCGGCCGTGTCACGGGCATCGATCACGCTGCTTTTCACGTCGGCAATGATGGGCTGCAGCTTGTCGAGAAAGCGGTTGAACCAGCCGGCCAGCTCGCCCAGCTCATCCTGCCGGGCGTATTGCAGGCGGCGGGTCAGGTCGCCTTCGCCGCTGGCGATATCCTTGAGCATGGCGGCCACACTGAGAATCGGCCGCGTTACGCCGCGTGCCGTCAGCCACATCAGCAGCAGACCGGCGATCACCGCGACAAGGCCCATCAGCAGCGCGACCAGGCTGTCACTGGCGCGGTTGGCATCGAGCTGTGCGCCCAGTTTGATGGCGCGATCGAGCAGCACTTGTTGTGGGACTTCGAGCAGCACCGACCAGGGCTGGGCTTCGGGAATCGGTTTGAACGGGCTGAGTTCACGGAGCATGTCACCGTGATGCAGCTCGGCATCGCTGCCGCTCTGGATCAAGCCGCGCAGTTCGCTGGCGTTTTCGGGAAAGGCGCGCTCGACCGGTTGGCTCAGCAGGTTGCCGTCGCGGCTGTGGCCCGCCAGCAGGGCGCTGGGGCTGAAGATGCTGATATGGCCCTGGCCGTCGTACAGCTCGTGATTGGCCTCCTGGCTGATCTGTTGCAGGCTGGCCAGGCTGATGTCCACACCCATCACGCCGATGATCTTGCCGTCGAGTTCCAGCGGGAAGGCGATGCTGGTCATCAGCGTCTTCTGCCCGCCGACCTCGTCGTAATAGGGCTCCAGCACGCAGGCCTGGCGTGTTTCGCGGGGGCAGGTGTACCAGGCGTTGTAGGCCACACCGTTGTCGCCTGGCGTGGTGTCGCCAAGCAACTCTTCGGTCATTGCCTCGGCTTCCAGCTGACCGATCGTGGGTTGTGCCCAGTACAGCGCGAAGCGTCCAGCGTCATTGCTGCCCAGATCGGGTTGGTCGGCGAACAGCTCGTCCTTGCCATCCAGGGCGTTGGGCTCGAACACCAGGTACAGGCCGAGCAGGGCGGGGTTGGCTTCCAGGCTGCTGCGCACCTGGCGGGTCAGGTCTTCACGCAGGTCGAAGGCATCGAGGAAGCGTTTCTCTGCCTGCTCGCGCAGAAACAGGATCTGCCGGGAAAACCCCTTGCCGTACTGATAGGCGTCCATGAAGTAACGCTGGATACGGATCGCCTGCAGCTCGCCACGTGCTTTCAGTCGCAGCTTGGCACTTTCCTCCAGCATGCCGGAGCTGGCTTCGCGCACCAGGTTGGCGCTGCGGCTGGACTGATACTGCGAGGCGCCCACCAGCAAGGTGACGATGGCGAGCAGGCACAGGCCGGCGAGCAGGGTGATCTTCCATTGGATCGAAAGACGACTGAACAGCATGGTGCGTTCCTTTCTGCATGGACTAACAGGGTTATCGGTGTGCGGTACGCATTCTTGATCGATGCGGATTTTGCACGAGATTATGCACGTATTGCTTTAAATTCTGAACAGTCCGGTTTTGACAGGCATAGCCCGCATGCGGCAGAGTACGCGGCTTTTTGCACCGTGCAGGTGGAGTACTTTATGAACGCTGTAATCGCTGCGGTCGGCATCATGCTGGTCCTCAGTCTCTGTCGCGTACACGTGGTCGTGGCGCTGATCATTGGTGCGCTGGCCGGTGGGCTGCTTGGAGGGCTGGGCGTCGAGGGCACGCTGAAAGCGTTCAACCAGGGGCTCGGTGGTGGTGCGACGGTTGCGCTGTCCTACGCGCTGCTGGGTGCTTTCGCCGTGGCCATCGCCAAGTCGGGCCTGGCTCACGCCCTGGCGGACAAGGCTCTGGCGCTGGTCGGCAAGCAGCAGGAGGGTACAGGTGGTGCGCTGAAGTGGCTGCTGATCGGGCTGCTGTTGGCGGTGGCGATCTCTTCACAGAACCTGCTGCCGATCCACATCGCCTTCATTCCGTTGCTGGTACCGCCGCTGCTCTATGTGTTGAGCAAGTTGCAACTGGACCGCCGCTTGATCGCCTGCGTGCTGACCTTCGGGCTGATCACGCCGTACATGTTCCTGCCGGTGGGTTTTGGCGGCATCTTCCTCAACGAGATCCTGCTGGCCAATGTCGCCAAGTCCGGTGTCGACGTCACGGGCATCAGCATCACCCAGGCCATGGCCATTCCGGCGCTGGGCATGCTCTGCGGGCTGCTCGTGGCGGTGCTGTTCAGCTATCGCGGCAAGCGCGTTTATGACCTGGAAAAGATCGTGCAGAGCGAGCGTGTGGATGCCCAGTACAACCCGTTGAGCCTGCTGGTTGCGGGGCTGGCCATCGCCGCGGCGTTCGTCGTGCAACTGTGGCTGGACTCGATGATCATCGGCGCGCTGGTCGGCTTCGTGATTTTCTCGGTGTCCGGCGTGGTGCGCTGGAAAGAGGCGGACGGCCTGTTTACCGAAGGCATGAAGATGATGGCCATGATCGGCTTCATCATGATCGCCGCGGCCGGTTTCGCCGAGGTGATGAAGACCACCGGTGAGGTCAAGACCCTGGTCGACAGTGCGGCAGCCCTGATCGGCCATGACAAGGCCGTCGGCGCGCTGCTGATGCTGCTGGTCGGTCTGCTGGTGACCATGGGCATTGGTTCTTCCTTCTCGACCATTCCGATCATCGCCGCGATCTTCGTGCCGCTGGGTGTGCAACTGGGTTTCAGCCCGTTGGCCATCGTCTGCATCGTTGGCACTGCCGGCGCGCTGGGCGACGCCGGTTCACCCGCCTCGGACTCGACGCTCGGGCCAACCTCGGGGTTGAACGCCGACGGTCAGCACAACCACATCTGGGACAGCGTGGTGCCCACCTTCCTGCATTACAACCTGCCGCTGCTGGCGTTCGGGTGGGCCGCCGCTATGCTGCTGTAAAGGCGTGTACATGCGCCGAATTAAGTTCTCGGCACCTTGGGTCGCTTAACTCCTTCACGGGGCTGCCGATATATCGGTAGCCCCGTTTTGGTTTCGCACACAAGGACAATAAGAATGCGCCTCACACTAAAAGCCAAGGTAATCCTGCTTGCGCTGGTTCCCGTCATCCTCTTCGCGCTGGTGCTCAGCGGTACGGCGGCGAGGGTGTTGCAGAATCTGGCTGCTGACGAAGTGGCCGAGACGCGTGAGCGTCTGCTGCAGGAGAAACGCAGCGAGCTCGAGCACTACATCCAGATCGCACTGGGTTCGGTGAAGGGGCTCTACGATGGTGCCGCCCAAGGCGACATGGCCAGTCGCGAACAGGCCATCGCCATCCTCTCGAAGATCAAGTACGGCGCCGACGGCTACTTCTTCGGTCACGACTCCAACGTGGTGCGCCTGTTCCGTGGCGACAGCCCGGTGGATGTCGGCAAGAGCCTTGTCGACCGACGCGACTCCAATGGCGTCTACATCAACCGTGAGCTGGTCAACGTGGCGAAGAACAACACCTACTTCGTCAATTATTCCTCGCCGCTGCCGGGCAACGAGGCTGTGCAGGTGCCCAAGCTCGCCTACAGCTACTACCTGCCCAAATGGGACATGGCCCTCGGCACCGCGCTCAACCTCGACGGTATCGAGGCGCAGATCGTCGAAGTACAGGCCGAGATCGATCGCCGCATCGGCACCATCATCACCAGCATCATGGTGGTGGCGGCGATCCTCCTGCTGGTGTTCGGCGTGATTGGCGTGTGGTTGGGCAACGCTTTCCTGCGTCCGCTGCAGCAGATCAAGGCCAACCTCGATGATATTGCTGCAGGCGAGGGCGACCTGACCCGCCGCCTGCCGATCACCAGTGAGGACGAGTTGGGCCAGCTGGCCGGCTCGTTCAACCGTTTTGTCGAGAAGGTGCATGGCCTGGTGCGGCAGATCGTCGAAATGACCGGGCAGCTCACCGAGCTGGTGGGCCAGGTTTCGGAACAGGCGCAGCGCTCCGAGCAGGCCATGGGGCAGCAGCGCCATGAAACCGATCAGGTGGCCACGGCGATCAACGAAATGTCCGCCGCCGCTCACGAAGTCGCCAAGAGCGCGCAGAACGCCGCTGAAGCCGCGCAGCAGACTGATCGAGAAGGGCAGGCGGCGAAGAGCGTGGTCGATGGCAGCATTCAGCGCATTCACTCACTGGTCGAGGATATTCGCAGCAGCGGCGTATCGCTCGACAACCTGCAGCAGGACGTATTGTCCATCGTCAGCGTGCTCGACGTGATCCGCTCCATCGCCGAGCAGACCAACCTGCTGGCGCTCAACGCCGCCATCGAAGCCGCGCGCGCCGGTGAGGCCGGGCGCGGTTTTGCCGTGGTCGCCGATGAGGTGCGTGCACTGGCCAGCCGCACCCAGCAGAGCACCCAGGAAATCCAGGGCATGATCGACCGCCTGCAGCAGGGCACGCAGCAGTCAGTGACTTCGATGCGCCGTTCCAGCGATGCGGGCGAGCTGACCAGCGAGCAGGCCAACAAGGCCGGCGAATCGCTCGATGCCATTGCCCAACTGATCGCCACCATCAACGCCATGAACGCGCAGATCGCCAGCGCCGCCGAGGAGCAGACGGCAGTGGCCGAGGAGATCAATCGCAGCGTGCATCAGATCGCCGTCGCCGTGGACAGCGTTGCCGACGAAACCGAGCGTGGCGCGCAGACGGCCCGCAGCCTGGCAGGCCTGGGCGATCGTCTCGGAGCGCTGGTGCGTCAGTTCCGCATCTGAGTCAGAGCGGGAAGCTCCAGCGACTGAATGCGTCGCTGAGCAACTCGATCCAGGCGCGGACAGCCGGCGACATGCCGCGTCTGTGGGTGTAGGCCAACTGCACATAGCCCTCAGGCACCGTCCAGTGCGGCAGCAATGACACCAGGCTGCCATCGGCCAATTCCTCGTGGCAGTAGGTGGTGGGCAGCAGGGTAATGCCCACCCCGGCCAGTGCCGCCGACTTGCGCATGGGAAAGTCGTCGACGGCCAGGCGCGCTTCCAAAGCGATCTCGCGAGCCTCCTGCGTCGTGTTGTGATGAAAGCGCAGATGAATGCGCCGGTCGGCTCCGATGGCGCCCAGCGCGGGCAATTGCTGCAGATCTTCGGGCTGCTCCAGGCGCAGCCCGGCGATCAGATCCGGGTGCGCCACTACCAGAGCGCGTGCCGGTAGCAGGCGGCGAGTGATCAGGCCTGGTTCTTCGTCATCGGCGTTGCGCACGCGCAGGGCGACGTCCACAGCTTCGTTGAGCAGGTCGATGCGGCGGCTGGTTTGCACGACCTCCAGCTGCACCCTGGGGTAGCGCGTCAGAAAATCATTGATCAGATCGGGCAGCAAGGCCACGCCCGGTGGGGTGGAGAAGCGCACCCGGCCACGCGGCTCGCTGGTCAGGTTGGTCACGGTTTCCTCGGCCTGTTCGGCCTCCAGCAACATCGCCTGGCAATGGCGCAGGTAGCGTTCGCCGATATCGGTCAGCGCCAGCTTGCGCGTCGAGCGTTGCAGCAAACGCGCGCCCAGGCGCTGCTCCAGCTCGGCGATGCGCCGCGACAGGCGCGATTTGGGAATGCCCAGCGCACGCCCGGCAGCGGCGAAACCACCGGCTTCCACTACCTTGGCGAAGTAGAACAGATCATTGAGGTCATGCATGTCATCGTCCTATCAGTGGGACGAACTATCGCATTTTTGCCGTCTTATCGGCTATTGGTTCCATCGGTAGCCTCTGTGCAATTGCGTCACCACGTCGCACGACACTCTGGAGAGCACCTATGAAACTACTGCACCTCGATTCCAGCATCCTTGGCGATGCTTCCGCTTCCCGTCAGCTCAGCCGTTCTGTGGTCGAGGCCTGGAGCGCAGTCAATCCAGATGCCCAGGTAACCTACCGCGACCTGGCCAGCGATGCGCTGAGCCACTTTTCCGCTGCCACCCTGGTAGCCGCTGGCACCCCGGCCGAGCTGCGTGACGCCGCGCAGAAGCACGAGGCCGAGCTGGCCGAACGCACCCTGGAAGAGTTTCTCGCTGCCGATGCCATCGTCATCGGTGCACCGATGTACAACTTCGCCATTCCCAGCCAGCTGAAGGCCTGGATCGACCGCATCGCCGTCGCCGGCAAGAGCTTCAAGTACACCGAGAACGGCCCGGTAGGGCTGGCTGGCGGCAAGACCGTGGTGATCGCCTCCAGCGCCGGTGGTATTCATGCCGGCCAGCCGTCCGGCCAGGCGCATGAGGACTATCTGGTGCGCATGCTGAATTTCGTCGGCATCGACGATATCGAGATCGTTCGCGCCGAAGGCCTGGCCTACGGCGAAGAGCCGCGCGCTGAAGCCATGAAGGGTGCAGCGCAGCGTATCTCCGAGCTGTTCGCCACTGCCTGAACAAACCGCTGAAACAACAAAGCCCGCGAAAGCGGGCTTTGTTGTTTCTGGCCCTCTCCCATAAATGGGAGAGGGGAGTTTTCTTGGGAGTTTCAGACGATGATGCCCTGGCTGCGCAGGTAGTCGTCGTAGGTGCCGGAAAAGTCGGTCACGCCGTTGTCCGACAGCTCGATGATGCGCGTGGCCAGGGAGCCAACGAACTCGCGGTCATGGCTGACGAAGATCAGCGTGCCCGGGTAGTTCTCCAGCGCCAGGTTGAGCGCTTCGATGGATTCCATGTCCAGGTGGTTGGTCGGTTCGTCCATCACCAGCACGTTGGGCTTCTGCAGGATCAGCTTGCCGAACAGCATGCGGCCCTGCTCACCACCGGAGATGACCTTCACCGACTTGAGGATCTCGTCGTTGGAGAACAGCATGCGCCCGAGGGTGCCGCGGATCACCTGCTCACCGGTCGTCCACTGGCCCATCCAGTCGAACAGGGTCACGTCATCTTCGAAATCGTGGGCGTGATCCTGAGCGTAGTAGCCAACCTCGGCGCTCTCGGTCCATTTCACCGAACCGGCATCCGGGGTCATTTCGCCGACCAGGGTGCGCAGCAGAGTGGTCTTGCCGATACCGTTGGGGCCGATGATCGCCACGCGCTCGCCGGCTTCGACGGTGAAGCTGAAGTTCTTGAACAGCACCTTGTCGTCGAAGGCCTTGGACACCTTCTCGATGGTCACGGCCTGGCGGTGCAGTTTCTTGGTCTGCTCGAAGCGAATGAACGGGCTGACGCGGCTCGACGGCTTGACCTCGGCCAGCTGGATCTTGTCGATCTGCTTGGCGCGGCTGGTCGCCTGCTTGGCCTTGGAGGCGTTGGCCGAGAAGCGGCTGACGAAGCTCTGCAGCTCGGAAATCTGTGCTTTCTTCTTGGCGTTGTCGGCCAGCAGTTGCTCGCGCGACTGGGTCGCGGCAGTCATGTACTCGTCGTAGTTGCCCGGGAACAGGCGCAGCTCGCCGTAATCCAGGTCAGCCATGTGGGTGCAGACCGAGTTCAGGAAGTGACGGTCGTGGGAAATGATGATCATGGTGCTGTTGCGCGCCGTGAGGATCGTTTCCAGCCAGCGGATGGTGTTGATATCCAGGTGGTTGGTCGGCTCGTCGAGCAGCAGCACGTCCGGGTCGGAGAACAGCGCCTGGGCCAGCAGCACGCGCAGCTTCCAGCCGGGGGCGACTTCGCTCATCGGGCCGAAGTGCTGCTCCAGCGGAATGCCCAGGCCCAGCAGCAGCTCGCCCGCGCGCGATTCGGCGGTGTAGCCGTCCATCTCGGCGAACTCACCTTCGAGTTCGCCAACCTTCATGCCGTCTTCTTCGCTCATTTCCGGCAGCGAGTAGATGCGGTCGCGCTCGGCCTTGACCTTCCACAGCTCCTCGTGGCCCATGATCACGGTGTCGATCACGTTGAATTCTTCGTAGGCGAACTGATCCTGGCGCAGCTTGCCCAGGCGCACGTTCGGCTCGAGCATCACCTGGCCGCCGGAAGGCTCGAGGTCGCCGCCAAGAATTTTCATGAAGGTCGACTTGCCGCAGCCGTTGGCGCCGATCAGGCCGTAGCGGTTGCCGTTGTTGAACTTGACGGAAACGTTCTCGAACAGCGGCTTGGCGCCGAACTGCATGGTGATGTTAGCGGTGGAAATCAAAGGACTTACCTATCAATAACTTGAGGTGCGCTGTTTAAAGGGTGATACCGCTTTCGAGCCTTTCAGCCCGGCCCGAACCGAGGAAGACGAACCTGCGCATATGAGTGAACGCTACGCCCCTGCCGGCAGACGAGCCGATAAGGCTGGTGAGGCATGGGGGGAGTGTCGGGCATCGTGGCGCCGGGGCCTGGTGCTGCTCAGGGCGACGTCGAAGCGCGCAATGGTATCACTTGGGGCCTGCAACTTCAGCATGGCGCCGAGATTGACTGCAGGGTATTGCGCGCCGAGACGCCAAATAAGCAGACGGTTCACAGGGTAGGGGGCGCCGCGCGCACCGCCGGGCAGCTGGCGCCTGTGCGAACAACTCGCAAGCTGCCGCACAGCGCCGCGCCGGTTGCCTACAGCCTGAACTCGGTGCGCCTGGCCCCGTGCTCGCCACCCAGGGGCGAACACAGACGCTGGTGGATGCGACTGAGAAAGCCCAGCTCGAAGGCATGGCGCTGGGCACCCGGCGGGTACAGTTGGCGCTCCAGCAACAGATTGGCCCATAGCCAGCCGCTGTTGGCGTCGTCCAGCCAGGCCTGCGCGGTCTGCACGCCGTGGCCGAAGCTCGCCTGGCAATCTTCGCTCCAGCCGAAGTCCGCAGCTGGTTGCCCGTCATGGGCGGGCAGGTGGGTGAGGTGCCGTTGCAGCTCAATCATACTCGGCCCTCCCAGCTGCCTGGGCGATGGCCCGGCGATAGAGCACGACCAGCTCACTCAGCAGCGCATTGGTGGTGCTCGCCAACTCCGGCTCCGGCACCCGCCGCAACAGCTTGACCAGCAACGCCGCCCGATACTCGGCCGCCGCTTGGTGCGGGCACTCGTCGGCTACATGGCTATGCAAGGGATTGCGAGGTGTGGGGAAGGGGATAACGACGGATTCAGACCTGGCCATGCGGCACCTCCAGAACGGAAGTCGACACGACAGCCAGCAGCCCAGGGCGGAGCCCTTGGGTAAAAGGGGGATAGTGCATTTTCCTTATGCTCCTTGGACAGGTTAAGGAGCCGCTTCCCAGCCTTCTCACGAGCTATGGAGGCGGACCGTGCAAGGGTGAGAAACCGGCGTCCAAGGGAACCGGCCAGGCCGAGGCCTGCCTCACACGGCCCGCCATAGAAATGCGGTAACCGGGCACAAAAAAAGCGCCGGCTACACTGCTATGGCGCTTCCGCGCCTTGGACGATGTTCGGGTTCTCACGCCCGGTCACGGGATTGACCGTGACAGGGCGGACTGTAGCGTGGGGGCGGGAGGAGGGCAAGGGCGGCGAGCGGCCAGGAGCGGTCAGTCTTGAAGGGCTAGAAACGCCCCAACGCTTGGCTGCATCTATGAAACTAGGATTGATGTGCAGCCCTTACAAGTCGATCTCTTTTTGTCGCCAACTAGCTGGGATTAGAGCATTCCCGTCTCGGAATGTGGGTAGAAGATGAATATTACCTAGCCCTTCAAACATTGATGTCGGTACGTGCTCGAACATGATCATTTGAAATTGTTTTCTGTATTCTCGATTGATGTATTCTATAAAAGTGTTGAGCATTTCAAATGCAGTTCTGATCTTGGCTCTATCGCTGTGAATCAAATTTTCGGGATCTACTTCCTCTTCTTCCCCCCAATAGGGGCGACTTGGTTGGTCAACTATCAGGAAGCTTGGTACGAATTTGGAGTTTTTATTCAGCGCCACTTCGTGAAGAGACAAGAAGTGAATTAGGTGTAAAAACATATGGTTGGAGCTGCTACCGATATTTTCGATAAGGGTTGACTTCGGCTTTCTGAGCTGAATTTTCTTTTCGCTGTAGTTGAAGCTGGCATACCAAGTTGCATAGTTCTCTAGCGCATCCTTAGCTTGAATCATCAGGCTCGCAGCAACTTCGTCGATCAAACTAATGGTTGCAGCTCTCTCCGCCTCAACATCTTTTACCTGAACCGCGTCGTATTCGGCGATCAGCCCCGTTAGATCGGCCACCTCAGGCTTCCCAGCTCGCTTCTCGTCCATACGAGCGTAGATGCTTAGCTTACCTCGGGCCTCGCCCAAAAACACCCACATATCTTGGAGCTCCTTAAAAGAGCGGGGTGTTTCAGGCAGAACCTGGAGCTCTTCCAGCAGCTCCTTCTTTTTATCCTCAAGCTGCCGTATTGCGCTATTTACTTGACTCTCAACTGGTCGCCTCGACTTGATAGTCTCATCAATTGTACGAAGATCGACTTGAATGCTACTGATTAGCTCATCAAAAATTTCTGATTTTACGATTTCGCTAGAGCGCTCCATGAGTACTCTTAGTGGCTTTAAGCTATCCTGGGAGCTTTTAATTGTCGATTTGTAGCTTTTATATTCCTCATTGAATTGAGAGTATTTTCTGATCTGCCTGTTTATGGCGAAAAGTTGTGAGTTGATGTCTGATCGGCGTTTTGTTGATGCATCATAGTTTGGTGTGATGCTAGGCATGCCCAGCATGTCCAGTAGACTTGAGGCAGTGATATCTTTATCCAGTTCAGGTGTTAATCCGTACTCGGCCGCTTTTGCTGCAATATCGCGTATCTCGGCACTAAAGGAGCTTTTGCTCTCTGTTAGCGAAATATTCTTACGCTCAAGCTTAGAAATCTCCTTGCTCAGCGAATCTTTGCGCTCTCGGGCAACGATATTCTCTAGATCGTCGATCCCAAGTGCTAAGTCAAAAATCCTAGGTAGCGCTTCGCGATATCGATCCACTTCTTGCTTGTCAAAGAAGTTCTTACTGTTAAGGATGATGTCATCAGAAATTGTATTGAAAAGAAAGAAGTATCGAAATGATATTCGGGAGCCAGATTTTATAACCTTGCCACCGAAAGGCATTTTGACTCTATCGTCAATGGAAAACTCAGCTTCGAGTATCCCGCGCAGATCATCTTGCTTGATATTGGGTGTTGGCGTTTGCGGGATCTCGCCAATAGATGAGAAGTGGTAGTCAGTAGAAACGGTATTGCCGACAGGGCTGCGCCTTGCAAGAAAGTAGCTTTTGTCATTAATATAGAATTTTATTCCATACCAACTGACATTGTCGTTGATAACGTCATGAGGAATATCGTGTTCACTGGCCAGGAAGCAATAATCGAATATCTTGAGAATAGTAGATTTCCCGGTTTGACTCTCGCCGGTTATAACGTTTACTTTGTTGCGCTGAAAATTCAGTGAGCGAATATCACCGATTACAGACCAAAGAATGATTGCATCAATACCAAAATTCACAGTTGCACCCTGAAATTCAAGTAAAGCTCCTCCTCTGGTTCGAGAAGAAGCTCGGAGATTTTATCGGAAGCTAGATCGATTTTCTTAGCTCGCTGTCCAAGACCTTGATCTATAGTCAATCGGCGTTTACGTACTAGCTCTTCGCCCAGCTTCGCGTACCCTAGATGAACTAGTAGTTGAATAGAGTTAACCGATAATGGGAGGTTGCTTTCGAATCGCTCGTTAAAGTTAACGAAGAGCTGTGGATGACCTGAGGCTAGAGCGGCTGATCCTCGCTCCAACGTTACTTTGCTTGCCATGTACGCAAGGGTCGGGCGATGCACTATCATGGGAATGATCAGCAGCGCTTTCGGAACAGAAAGGCTGCCTATATGGTTCAAAACCGACGCAATCGCTACCACGCCGATACCTACGTTGTTATACCCGTCCCAGAATCCCTTGTTGGTCGTCTCTGGTGTTTGAATTACAGAGTTTTCCAATCTCGATGCCATCCAATAAGTCGTTCATCGGAAAGATGGTAGAGCTCTCCATTGCTTAACTCGGTGTTAAGTTTGTTGCTGGCTATGGAGAACTCAATTTTACGAAGGTCGTAGAGCAATTGCTTCGCCTTATCAACTACGTCGCGATCGAGGCAATCTTCGCACCAATGTTCGAATGCATTACGCCATTTGGTTTTTACATCCTTATGGAAATCGGCAATTTCATCGGCCACCAGCTCTCCTGATTGGAGCCAGTCATCTAGGAAGCGTACAATTTTTAATTTATTTGTTGTGTACTCAAATGCTCTTTCGACGTCGTCTATTTTCATCGCACTCACTGCGACAAGTTGCTTGATGAAGACTTGTGCAAAAACATCTTCGGGAAATGCAGGTGCAAATGGCCTGCCTAGTTGTAGCGGCTCCCTAGATGAGGAGAAAATAGTTCGATAGCGCTTATAAAATGAGTCGAAGTCCAGTTCTATTTTCTGGCCTTCCTTGATGCGAATGTAGTTGTCAGTTCTAATGTTCGAGTCGAGCCTCTCGAATACCGCATCTACTTTAGAGCTTTCAATCATTTTCTCTTTAATAGCCATCTTGATAAGAGTATGCAAATCATCAAGGTTAAGCTCGAGATAGATTTTTCTCAGAAAGGCTGCAAGGATATTTTTGTCGAGGGTCAGCACTTCGCCTATGTAGCCCTTGATATCTTTATCTTGGGTTTTTTCGTATAGTGCGTTTATGTGGGTGCATAAATCTTCAAGGCTTAATGCCGTGGCTTTGTAGGCTTCTAGCTTTCTTAAGAACTCGTTTCGACTGCTTTCCGACTTGTTTGATATAAGATGGAATTCGGTTTTATTGATGAATTCGTGCTGCTTTGCCTGTTGATCACGACCAGCAGTATCATCAGATATAATCTTTGCCCAATTACGCAGCGTTTTCCAGAGGTCGCCGTCCAATTCAGTAAGGGCAATAGAACCTCCGGTAGCATTCTGTTGCACGGTGTGCTTGAGCTGAAAGAGTATTTGAGTTTCGTTGTCTAGGTCGGTGTGCACGTCATCCTTGACTTCAAGTCCTACAGACTGGCCCGATTTTAGATTCAATAGGCGATAGAGAAAGTAGTAATATTGATAATGGAAACCGATCTCGGTAGTGTCGGCGCTGGCCTGTTCAGCAAAGCTCTTTTTAGCCACGGTCTGACTCACTCGCCCCCATCACTTAATGACTGACCGGTGGGAGTGTGTGGTGCTTCATACGATCATCCCTAACCGACTAGAGCCTTATAAAGCCACGATCCAATACAGGTTGCAAGCATAATGCCAGCATTGGCTCATGAAAAATTTGGCTTATTTCAGGGCTTTTGTGGCCCCTTCATTCTCTGTTTCTTCGCACAGCCCATCCGGAGATGTAGTGAGGCGTCAGCACGGCATAAATATGACACGAACATTTCAGCCTGGGTTGATTCCGATGCGTCAGGTTCCAGCAGCTCCTGCCTCTATATAGCTAGCGATTGGCTCAGCGTCTGCTTCTGGCCGCAAGCAGCCCAAAAATCGCGCTTACTCCCGCTCTCACCTCAGTCTGTCCTCACAGCAATTGCTCAATGAATTCCCCGCCGCTGCGGGTGGAGCAGCGCACTCAAGCAGGTTGTCAGGGCAACAGTGAAGGCGCGTGCCTGCGACTGACTAAAGCGAGCGCTCCAGCAGAAACTTGCTGAGAAACTGCCGCGTGCGTTCGTGCTGGGGCGCGGTGAACAGGGTCTTGGCCGGGCCCTGTTCGACGATGTGCCCCTGGTCGATGAAGATCGCCCGATCCGCCACATCGCGGGCGAAGGCCATTTCGTGGGTGACGATGACCATGGTGCGTTTTTCTTCGGCCAGATCACGGATGGTGGTCAGCACTTCGCCCACCAGCTCGGGGTCGAGGGCCGAGGTGGGTTCGTCGAAGAGGATCACCTGTGGGCGCATGGCCAGGGCACGGGCGATGGCCACGCGCTGTTGCTGGCCGCCGGAGAGGCGTTTGGGGTAGGCGTCTTCCTTGCCGCTCAGGCCCACCTTGGCGAGCAGGGCACGGGCATGGGCGAGGGCTGCTTCGCGCGGCTCCTTCTTCACCTGCACCGGGCCTTCGATGACGTTTTCCAGTGCCGTACGGTGGGGGAACAGGTTGAAGTTCTGGAACACGAAGCCGGCCTGCTGGCGCAGTTGGCGGATGAGCTTCTGCTGGCCCTTGAGCGGTTTATCCGCATCGATATGGATATCGCCCACGGTGATCTGCCCGGCGCTGGGTTGCTCCAGCAGGTTGAGGCAGCGCAGCAGGGTGGTCTTGCCCGAGCCGCTGGGGCCGATGATGGCGACCACTTCGCCGGCGGCCACGTCCAGATCGATGCCCTTGAGTACTTCGTTGCTGCCGAAGGCTTTTCGCAGATTGCGCACGGAAATCATCAGTTGTCCTGCTCGTGCCGGTTGACCCTGGCCTCAAGGCGCGCCTGGAAGTGCGCGAGGATGCTGGCCAGCGCCCAGTAGATCAGCGCGGCCGCCAGGTACATGGTGAAAATCTCGAAGGTGCGCGCGGTGATCAACTGCGCCTGACGGAACAGTTCCGGCACCTGGATGGTGGCGGCCAGGGCGGTGTCCTTGACCAGCGAAATGAAGCTGTTGCCCAACGGCGGCAGGGCGGTGCGCGCGGCCTGCGGCAAGATCGCCCGATACAGCGTCTGCGTCTTGCTCATGCCGATGCTGGCGGCCGCTTCCCATTGGCCGCGGTCGATGGAGGCGATGGCCGCGCGGAGAATCTCCGAGGTGTAGGCGGCCATGTTCAGCGAGAAGCCGATCAGCGCCGCCGGCAACGGGTCGAGCTGAATGCCCAGCTGCGGCAGGCCGTAGTAGATCAGGAACAGCTGCACCAGCAGCGGCGTGCCACGGAAGAAGGAAACGTAGAGGCGGGTGAGCCAGCGCAGTGGCGCTGGCCCGTACAGGCGTCCGACGGCGAGGGCGAAGCCCAGCAGCAGGCCGAAGAACATGCCGCCCAGGCTGAGTACGACCGTGTAGTAGGCGCCCTTGAGCAGAAAGGGCGCAGACTCCAGAGCCAGCTGAAGGGCGGACTCGATCATCGGGTGACGTCAGCCTTGAACCATTTCTCGGAGAGTTGCTTGAGGGTGCCGTCGGCACTCAGTTTGGCCAGCGCCTGGTCGATGGCGGCGAGCAGTTCAGGGTTGCCCTTGCGCATGGCGATTCCAGCCTCCTGGCGGGAGAAGGCGTCGCCGGCCACGGCCAGGCGGCCACCGGTTTTCTCGACCATCTCGAAGGCGGCGAGGCGATCCACCAGGATCACGTCGATGCGGCCGACATTGAGATCCTGGAATTTGGTCGGGTCGTCATCGTAGGTGCGGATGTCGGCTTGCGGTACGTTGTCTTTCAGCCACTGTTCGTAGTTGGTGCCAAGGCCTACGCCGACTTTCTTGCCGGCCAGGTCCTGGGCGTTCTTGATGCTCTCGCCATCGGCCTTGCGGGTCAGCGCCTGGATGCCGGAGACGGTGTAGGGGGTGGAAAAGTCGTATTTCTTCTTGCGCTCGTCGGAGATGGTCACCTGGTTGATCACCACGTCCAGGCGTTTGGACTCCAGCGCGGCGAGGATGCCGTCCCACTTGGTCGGCTGGAACTCGACCTTGACGCCAAGCTCCTTGGCCAGCGCTTCGGCCAGCTCCACTTCGAAGCCGGTCAGCTTGCCGCTGGCGTCCTGGTAGTTGAAGGGCGGGTAGGTGCCTTCAAGGCCGACCTTGATGGCGCCACGGGCCTTGATGTCATCGAGCAGCTCGGCGGCGAAGCTCGGTGCGCTGAGGCTGGCGCCCAACATGAGAGCCAGGCTAGCGAAGAGGAAATGGCGACGCAGGGTGGAGAATGTCATGGTGACCTCATGCAAGTGGGAAGGTGGCGCCACTCTAGGTGGAAATTCTTATGCTTCTAAATAATTAAAAATTATCTATATATTCATTTTTGTTTGTAGGCGAAGAGGGCCGGCGAGCCGCCTGTGTGCAGGAACAGCAGCGGTCCGTTGCCTGGGAAGGCGCCACGCTTCAGGCCATCGAGCAGCCCGGCGAAGGCTTTGCCAGTGTAGACCGGGTCGAGCAGGATCGCTTCCAGGCGCGCCAGCAGGCTGATGGCCTCCAGGCAGGCGGCGTTGGCTTCGCCATAGCGCGGGGCGAAATAGGCGTCCCATAGCTCCAGGTTCAATCCGTGCGGCATCTCCACACCCAGCAGTGCTGCGGTGCGCTGGAGTAGACCTTCGACCTTGGGCTTTTGTGCCGCCTCGCTGCGCGAAACGGTGACGCCGATCACGCGCGTGCCGGGGCACGCGCTTTCCAGCGCGAGGGCCAGCCCGGCATGGGTGCCGGCGCTGCCGGAGGCCAGCACCACGGCGGCGAAGTCCTGGCCGCTGGCGGCGATCTGCTCGGCTAGCTCCAGCCCGCCACGCACGTAGCCGAGTGCGCCCAGGGCATTGGAGCCGCCGATGGGTACCAGGTATGGACGACGCCCGGCTGCGCTAAGGCGTTGGCAGGCGGCTTCCAGCAGTTGGTCGGCGTTGTCCAGGTTGGCGACGTTTTCCACCTCGGCGCCAAACAGATCCAGCAGCAGGCGATTGCCGTTGCCCAGGTAGTCGTCGCTCTGGCTGTCGATGGGGTTTTCCAGCAGGGCCAGGCAGCCCAGGCCGAGCTGCGCGGCGACCGCTGCGGTTTGCCGCACGTGGTTTGACTGGATGGCGCCGGCCGTGACCAGCACATCGGCGCCCTTGGCCTGTGCATCGGCGGCGAGATATTCGAGCTTGCGTGCCTTGTTGCCGCCGAGCGCCAACGGGGTGAGGTCGTCGCGTTTGATCCAGATATCGCGGCTCAGGTGCTGGGACAGACGTGGCAGATGCTGCAGGGCGGTGGCCTGAGGGATCAGTTGCAGGCGGGGGAAGCGGGCGAGGGCGGCGGTGAGCATGGGAGCCTCCAGGGAGCGAAGGCTTTGCACTCTAGGTGGGAGGGGACTGGGCTCACAAGCAGAAGTGGAAGATTATTTTGGATATAAGAAAATAATTAATAATTATTTTATGGCATAAATGTTTCTCCGTACTGTTGCGCCCAGCCCGCTATATCCGTCGGGCGCCTGCCAAACGCGCCGGGCTGTCGATCCAGCCGGTGCCATAAACCGAGAACAAGGACATCATGAAGAAGACCCTGCTGCTGACTGCCCTGGCCGCTGCCCTGACTGCCTCCCTGGCCCAGGCTGGCGAAAAGCTGAGCGTGGCCGCCACGCCGGTGCCGCACGCCGAAATCCTCGAACTGATCAAACCCGAGCTGGCCAAGCAAGGCGTGGATCTGGATATCAAGGTCTTCACCGACTACGTTCAACCCAACCTGCAGGTGAGCCAGAAGAATCTGGATGCCAACTACTTCCAGACCAAGCCGTACCTGGACACCTTCAATACGCAGCGCGGTACCGAACTGGTGATCGTGCAGGGCGTGCACGTCGAGCCCTTCGGCGCCTATTCGGCCAAGTACAAGTCCCTCGACGAATTGCCGAACGGCGCCACCATCGCCATTCCCAACGAAGTCAGCACCACCGGCCGTGCGCTGCTGCTGTTGCAGAAGGCCGGCCTGCTGACCCTCAAGGACCCCACCAGCGCCCAGGCGCTGCCGCGCGACATCGTCGATAACCCGCGCAACTTCAAGTTCCGCGAGCTGGAGGCGGCCACCGTGCCGCGCGTACTGAATCAGGTCGACCTGGCGCTGATCAACACCAACTATGCGTTGGAGGCCAAGCTCAATCCCAAGCGCGATGCGCTGGCGATCGAAGGCAGCGACTCGCCTTACGTCAACTATCTGGTTGCCCGTCCGGACAATCAGGACAGCGAGGCGATCAAGAAGCTTTCCGCCGCGCTGACCAGCCCGGAAGTGAAGGCCTTCATCGAGAAGCGTTATGAAGGTGCGGTACTGCCGGCCTTCTGATCGAAACTGTAAGGCGGCTCTTTTTGTGTCCTAGCTGCCCACCGTTGAACACGGTAATAAACCTGTGCAAACGGGTTTACGTTTACGCCGAGCCGGCTCAGCCGACACGGCGTTTTTTTTTGCCCGAGGCTTTTGTTGGTCGGGTTCTGCGCAGGACGTCAAAGCGATGGCCAGCGCCCTACAGGCGTGGGCGCAGTTTCAGTTCTGGCGTGGGTTTGGGGGCTCCCTTGGCCGGGTGGCTGTCCGGGTGCTGTTCGATCATCTGGGCGATCTCCCGCAGTTTGCCAAGCATGGCCTGGGCCAGGCCGGCCTGGGTGCGGTACAGGCCGGTGTCCGGGTCCTGTTCCAGATCGCTGAGACCTTTGAAGGGATAGCTGTAGCGCTTGGCATCGGCGGTGAAGAAGCGCTGGTAGTCCTGCTCGGTGCCGTGCAGTTCGCGGCAGGCCCTTTCCAGGCTCTGCAGCTGTTCGGCGACGCTGGCCAGTTGCAGGCGCAGACGAATGATCTGGTGGTTCTCCCAGTTCATCGGTGAGGCCTGGGCGCCGGGCTGCCAGTGCTGCGGGTCGCCGAAACGCAGGACGAACTGCTGGCCGGCTTCACGTCCGTAGCGGGTCAGCCGCTCGATGCGCTCGGTGGGCATGGTCAGGTTGAGGCCGCCTTCTTCGCGGGTCAGCTGGATCAGGCCGATACGGTCGCGAAAGCCGGGCATCAGCGAAAGGGTTTCGTGGTTCCAGTCCTTGGCGACATTGCTGAGCAGGGCGAGGAAACCGCGCAGGGCTGGCAGACCCGTTCGGGGGAAGCGGCGCCAGTAGGCGAGCCGTGCATCGCCGTTGTTGCGCGGGAAGCGCACGCGTTGTTCGTCGGCGCCATCGGTTGGCCCCAGATCGAGGCCGAAGGTGGGGCGCCTGGGCAGCGCGGCATCGAAGAAGTGGATGGGAAAGTTGGAGCTGATGCCGCCATCGGTGAACCAGCAGCGCTCCAGCTTCTTCCTGCTGGTGCGATAGTCCACGGCGTGCAGCGGTACGGCGCTGAGCAGCAGGGGAAAGCTCAGGCTCATGCGCACGGCGACGATTACCGGCAGGTCATCGGGCAGTGGCAGGCGCAGGTACCCGTCGCCGCGCTCATCGCCAGGGCGCTGGTGAGCGCGCATCCAGGCCACCACACGGCGGGGGAACAACCGTGAGAACTCCTCCTGGCGGAAATGGAACTGGTTGTTCTCGCGCACCTGCTCGTCGTCACGAAACGGCAGGCGGAAAGGCCGCGCCATGCTCAGGCAGGTGGTCATCACCTGCAGGTCGATGCCATGGCGACGCAGGTCGCCAAAGGTCAATGGTCGCTCGCACTCGATGGCATCCGCCTGACCCGCGCAGTATTCATGCTGGCCGCTGAGCCGATCGAAGTACTGGGTCAGCCAGGTGGTCAGGGCTTCATCCGGGGCGTCGTCATCGGTCTCTGGCATGCCGCTGCACAGGCCGAAACCGCTGGCTGGCAATTCACGCAATGCCACCAGGGCCAGGCGCAGGACCACGGCGAGCACGCCACCCAACGCGGCGAACAGCAAGACCCAGAGCCAGACCAGCACGCTGGCGCTGCTGGCAGCGCTCCACCACAGCGGCCCGCCCGCCAGCAGGGCGCCGGCCAGGGCGGTGAGCTTGTGCCGCATGAGCATGACCTTCAGTGGCGCGAACAACCGCGTCCAGGGGCCTTTTCCCTTGACCTCGAGGATGGCGATGAAGGTATCGAACAGGGCACGGACTGCCGGGGCAGGCTTGAACAACGCCAGCAGCTTGGTGCCATGGCCATTCGCGGCGGGCACGCAGAGGTGCTGGGGCAGTCGCTCGATTTCCGCGAAGCCGGCTGGGTCGCTGCTCAACTCACCTTGCTGATAGCGCTGGCGGCCCAGTTCGGCAGCGGCCGCTGCTGCCGCGGCGATGGCGCCAGCGCTGGTACCGCCGATGCTGCGCAGGCGAAACGCCTTGGCGATCTCGGTGATCGCCAGCGGGTAGACGATGCCACTGGTGATGCCGCCTTTCATGATCAGGTCGCATTCCCGGGCAAAGGCCGCCTGGCGCGAATCGCTCATCTACTGCTCCTTGTCGTCATGCCGAACGCTGGCGCGGGCATGATAACGCGGCTTTTAGGGCTATATGCCAGTATTGCGAGCGAGCATCGGTGCCAAGCAGAAACGCGAGGAGGGTGGCCATCGATACGCGAAGTACAGCGGCCCGGAGCGACTGGCTGCCAGATACTGGCGCAACATCTCGTTCGAGGCGTTCGTCGAAACTGTTTCGCAGCGCGAACAGATGGCAAATTGCCTTGCTGGTCGTATATGCCTACGATCCGTGGCCGTGAAACGCCATGCCTCTGCAACGCAGAGCGAGGGGAGGGTGCGCATGTTTGCGCCATCCCCTTAGTGCTAGGCTCCTGTCGCCACCTCTCTACTTGCGCGAACCCATGGTCACTACCGTCATTCTTGGCATGCTCTGCGTGTACCTGCTGTGTTTTTCCGTGATGTTCCTGCTTATCAGTACGCGGCTGAATGGCAAGAAGATGGGCATGGAAGTCTTCGCCCTGGGCAACCTTCTGCTTGGGCTCGCCTATATCCTGCAACTGGTCGGCGGCCCGCCGGGTTGGGGCGTGTTGAGCATGGTCAACCACACGCTGACGCTCAGTGCCCCGGTCGCCTATGTGCTGGGCGCCATGCGTTTCTTTGGGCAGCCAACACCGATCCTGCGTCCGTTGCTCGCATTGGCGGTGGGCTACTCGTTGATACAGGTGCTGGTGCAATACTGGCTCGGCAACGAGGCGCGCCATGCCTTGCTGGCGGGTTCATGCGCGCTGTTGTTCCTGGCCATGACTGCGGCCGCACTGCATGGTGTGCGGACCTTCGCCCAGGACCTGCGCGTCGAGATGATCGTATTCGCCGTGCTGATCGGCGGCATCTGCATCCTCAACGCCATGAAGTTCGCGATGATTGTCGAGGGCGGCCTGGCGGCGCTGGATCTGAGCAGCGGCTTCCAGAAGGTGTTCTACATCTACATGTCATTCCTGGCGACGGTACTGCCGCCTTGCGCCGTATGGCTGGTGCTGCGCCGCCTCACCGATGAGCTGCGCACATTGGCCGCGCACGACCCATTGACCCGGCTGCTCAACCGACGCGGGCTGATGGACGCCCTGGAGCTGTACTTTCGTTCGCGCAAGGCCGCTGCGGCGTACCTGCTGATCGTGGATATCGATCACTTCAAACACATCAACGACACTCATGGCCATAAGGTCGGCGACCTCGTGTTGACTCGTGTTGCCGAGGTGCTCAAGGCCACTGTTCGCCAAGGCGATCTGATCTGCCGGTTGGGCGGGGAGGAGTTCGTGGTCATCGCCCTGGACACGGACAGGGCCGGGGTTCTGCAACTGGCTGAGCGCACGCGAGCAGCGATCGAACAGGGCGAGGTGCTCGGCACTGACCATGATCAAGCAATTCGCTGCACGGCAACCATTGGCGTCTCGGAAGAGTTCACCAGCGTGCAGGTGTTCGACGAGTTTCTACAGCAGGCAGATGCTGCGTTGTATCGCGGTAAGGCGGCGGGGCGTAATCGGACCGAATGGCCTCATGCATGGGATGCCTAGCAGGCCATGCGTCAATGTCGCCTGCGAATTGCGGGCGAGTCCCCCTGCGGGGGCTTGCGAATCTGAGACGTTCCACGAGATCTGGCCGACCCTATAGGCTGCTTCCGTTGGATGGCATGTCCGACGGGCGGTTGATTCGCGCATTGACATATCGGTAAATGTCGATATTATTGCGCCATGGAACTGATCAACGTATTCAAAGCCCTCTCGAACCCTACACGCCTTGGAATCCTCAAGGGGTTGAAGGATCCGGTGAAGAACTTTCCTCCCCAGGATGAAGGGGACGTTCATACCGTTGGTGTGTGCGTCAGCAGTATTCAGGAAGGTGTCGGTCTGTCGCAGTCGACGGTGTCCGATTACCTCGCCACGCTGCAGCGAGTCGGTCTGGTCGAAGTCCGCCGGATCGGGCAGTGGACCTACTACAAGCGCAATGAAGCGAACATCCGTGCTCTGGCCGAGCTCATAGGCAAAGAGCTGTAATTTTTTAACTTAATATATCGACTATTCTCGATATCCCTTTTTGCCGAAGCGAGGATTCATGATGGAGAGACCCTAGGCAAAGCCGTGTATTTTTTTTGCTCCATCATATCGAAAATTCCCTATATCCCTTTTTCCAGAAACAAGGATCTACCATGAAAACGCAAATTCTCAAGTTACTAGCAAGTGTCATTCTGGCCAATGTGGCTTCATCTGCATTCGCCGCATCGCCATCTAGCCCGCAGCCGTTGCAAGGCGCTGCGACCATCGAGCAAGCAACCGCCGTCGACCGTAATATTTCGGAAAATGGTTTCGACCGCACCCCTCTCGGCCAACGTATTGCTGCAGATGGTTTCGA
>NZ_FNAE01000003.1:28714-596080 GCF_900101755.1 Ectopseudomonas alcaliphila
ATTGCTGCAGATGGTTTCGACCGCACGCCAATGGGTCAACGACTGGCGGTAACCGAAAGCGAGCGCACAGGGCTTGTTAACGCCTAACGCGAAATAGTTAATTCATGCACCAATATATCGAAAATTCCCTATATCCCTTTTTCTAGAAGTGAGGTTCTACAATGAAAGCGCAAGTACTCAAATCCTTTGGCGGCCCGAACGCGTTCGAACTGAGCGAAGTGGCCAAACCCGTACCGCAGGCAGGGCAAGTGTTGGTGCGGGTTCACGCTACCTCCATCAACCCGTTGGATTACCAGGTACGTCGTGGCGACTACGTCGACTACGTGCCTCTCCCCGCCATTACCGGGCATGACGTGTCCGGCGTCGTCGAAGCCGTCGGCCCGGGGGTGACGAGCTTCGTGCCAGGTGACGAAGTCTGGTACACCACGCAGATCTTCGAAGGCGATGGCAGCTATGCCGAGTATCACGTTGCTTCCGAAAGCATCATCGGCAAGAAGCCGGCATCGCTGAGCCATCTCGAGGCGGCAAGCCTGACGCTGGTAGGCGGGACGGTCTGGGAAGCGCTGATCGGGCGTGTATCGCTCAGGGTCGGGGAAAGCATTCTGATCCACGGCGGTGCGGGGGGCGTGGGCCATGTCGCGATCCAGGTGGCAAAAGCCATTGGCGCCCGGGTGTTCACCACCGTGCGTGAAGCGAACTTCGAGTTCGCCCGGGGTCTGGGTGCTGACGTGGTCATCGACTACGAACAAGAGGATTACGTGGACGCCGTCCTGCGGGAAACCGATGGCCACGGCGTCGATGTGATCTTCGACACCATCGGCGGCGATACCCTGACCCGTAGCCCCGATGCGCTCGCCCAGCTCGGCCGTGTGGTTTCGATCGTGGACATCGGCAAGCCGCAGAACCTCATTCAGGCCTGGGGCAAGAATGCCAGTTACCACTTCGTCTTCACCCGCCAGAACCGCGGCAAGCTCGATGAGCTGAAGGCATTGGTCGAGCGTGGCCAGCTGCGTCCCCACATTGGCGCGGTCTACTCACTCGCTGACATCGGGCTCGCCCATGCGCTGCTGGAGACGCCCAACAATGGTCTTCGCGGAAAAGTCGCAATTGCCGTCGAGCCCTCGCTCGCCCCGTAAGGGCATGCAACTGCCGAACTTGCTCTAGAGGAATACCGCAATGATTTATGAAATCGCACTGCTACCCGTCCACAAAGAACAAACTGAACAGTTCAAACAGGCATTTGCCGAAGTGGTTCACTTGCTCCAGCGCGCCAAGGGGTATGGCGGCCACATGCTCGCGCCCGGTATCGAAAGCCCCGAGCGCTTCAACCTGATCGTGCGCTGGGCGTCACTCGAGGACCACACGCCGGGCTTCGAGGCGAGTGATGACCATCAGACGTTCATGGCAGGTTTAGAGGAATTTTTCTCGGAAGAGCCGACGGTCTACCACATCAAGGGAGCGGCGTTCGCTACGGGCGATCCTGCTTTCTGAGGCGTCCACCACGCAGGGACACATCGGGCCAAGGGGCGTTCGCGCTCACTGGCCCGATGCCACGCCAACCCCAGCCTTGCCCAGAGCGAGCCAGGTTGGCCGGATTAAGCTCATTACATAGGCAGTCGGGTTTGCTTGCAGTCCTGACACTGCCTCCAGAATCCTTTCTCAAGTGACTCCAGACCTGGTGCTGCTTGAGAGCCGCATACAGCCCTCCTGTCGAATAATGCCTACCACTTACTGGCAAGCGGTTGAGGGGTACTCCAGCCGCCGCCCAGTGCTTTGAACGCTGCTACGGCGGCACGGGCCGATTCGCTCTGCGCCTGGGCCCTGGCGTCGGAGGCGCGCAACAGGTTCTCGTCGGCTTGCAGCACTTCGATCAGGCTGACAACACCTTGCTGATAAGAGGCGAAGGAAGCCTGCCGCGCGCGGCTGAGCGAGTTCACTCCCAACCCCAGAAGATGGGCCTGTTCCTCGCGCTTGACCAAGGCCGAGAAGGCATTTTCCACATCCTCGGTAGCGCGTAGCGCGGCGAGCCGATAGGCCGCCAGTTGCTCGGCCTCCTGGCCCTTGGCAAGTTCGATCTGGGCGTCGATGCGGGCGAAGTCGAACAGGCGCCAGCGCAGGCCCAGCACGCCGCTCATCTGGCTGGCGCCGCTGCTGAACAGGTTGCCGTCGGACACCGATGTGGCGCTGCCGATCAACCCGCTCAGCGAGAATTTCGGGTAGTACTCGGCGATGGCTGCGCCAATGCGGGCGTTCGCGGCGGCCAGACGTCGCTCGGCGACGATCAGATCGGGCCGGCGCCGCAGCAGGTCGCCAGGCGTGCCGCTCACGGCAATCTGCGGAGCTGCCGGGATGGCCTCGGTTTTGCTCAGCTCGGTGCGATGCGTGCCAGGTTGTGAGCCGAGTAGCACGTCGAGGGCATTCATCGCTGCATCCAGCCCCGTTTCCAGCACCGGCACCTGGGCGAGTGCGCCGCTGGCCTGGTGGACCTGCAGCTCGGCGGCGAGCCCCTGGCCGTGCAGTCGTTCGATGGTTGTCAGCAGCTCTTCTTGCGTTCGCACTTGCTGGTGGGCCACGGCGATGCGAGTTTGCAGCCCGCGAATGGTGATGTAGATATCGGCGGCCTGCGCCGCGACGGCGAGCCGGGTGGCGCTGGCGCCAGCCTGCGAGGCCTGGTACTCGGCCAGTGCCGCTTCGCGGCCATGGCGCAAGCCGCCAAACACATCCAGCTCCCAGCTGGCAGCGAGATTGGCTTCGTAGCTGTTGCCGTAGCGATCGAAGTCCGGTGTGGCGTTCAGCACCTGTCCCAGCGGTGTCTCCACCGACTGATAGGCGCGGCCCGCCTGGCCGCTGGCGGAGCCGGAAGGTAGTAACGCTGCGTTGGCTGTGCCCAGGCCGGCGCGGGCCTGGGCGATGCGCGCACTGGCCTGGGCCAGATCCAGGTTCTGTTCCAGCGCCAGGGTCACGAAGCGAGTCAGTTGCGGGTCGCCGAAGCCTGTCCACCAATGGATCAGCTCGGCGTTGGCGAGGGCAGGGCGGCCATCGACGGCGGTTTGGCCCAGAAAGCGATCGGACAGCGAAAGCTCGGGACGTTGGTAGTCAGGGCCGACCGCGCAGCCTGCCATCAGGCCGGCGCTGATCATGACAACGAGGGTGCGCTTTGACGGCATGGGTGTTCTTCCAGGGCAAAAGAGAATCTGTGGATTTGTGACCATAATACATTTCGGTCACTTGTTGTCCATCACCCAAGCGCTCTGTAGGCTATGCCCCCATGAACAAGACTCCCTCTCCCAAAGTTGCAGCGCGTGGTCCGGTGGATCACGAGGTGCGTGATCAGATCGTGACGGCGGCGACCGAGCACTTCCGTCTCTATGGCTACGAGAAGACCACGGTTTCCGATCTGGCCAAGGCCATCGGCTTTTCCAAGGCCTATATCTACAAGTTCTTCGAGTCCAAGCAGGCCATTGGCGAGATGATCTGCTCGAACTGCCTGCAGCAGATACAGGCCGATGTGAGGGCCGCCGTCGATGAGGTCGACAGCCCCCCGGAGAAGCTCCGGCGCATGCTCAAAGCCCTGGTGGAGTCATGCCTGCGGCTGTTCTTCCTTGATCGCAAGCTCTATGACATCGCTGCCTCCGCCGCCTCCGGGCGTTGGCCGGCGACCCTCGTCTATGAGGCTTTCATCGAGCAAACCATCAGCGACATCCTGCAGCAGGGGCGGCAGAGCGGCGACTTCGAGCGCAAGACGCCGCTGGATGAAACCACTCGTGCGATTCAACTGATCATGCGCCCCTGTTTCAACCCGTTACTGCTGCAGCATGGGCTCGATACCACCGATGAAGCGCCGGCGCTGTTGTCCAGTCTGATCCTGCGCAGCCTGTCTCCCTGATTTGTGACTATTGACTAATTTAGTCACTGGAATCAAAGTGAGGCTCCCTACGACTTCGCAACGGGTTCCTCATGCGCCGGCGCAACCTCCTTTTGTCCACCCTCATCGGCGTGATGCCGTTTGCGCTGGTCGCCTGCGGCGATCAAGCACCCTCCGATCCACGCACTGAAGCGCCGCTGGTGCGTGTTGCCACCGTCCAGGTGGCGGTCACTGGGTCGCGCTCCTTCACCGGTATCGTCGCGGCTCGTGTTCAGAGTGACCTGGGCTTTCGGGTCTCGGGCAAGGTGCTGGAGCGGTTGGTGGATACCGGTCAGTCGGTCAAGCGTGGTCAGGTGCTGCTGCGCCTCGATCCCGTCGACCTAAAGCTCGCTGCCCATGCGCAGCGCGAAGCCGTCACTGCTGCGCGAGCGCGAGCGCAGCAAGCCATCGATGATGAGGCCCGCTACCGCGCCTTGCGCGGCACTGGCGCGGTTTCGGTATCCGCTTACGATCAATACAAGGCGGCGGCGGATACGGCCCGAGCGCAGCTCAGCGCGGCCGAAGCCCAGGCCGAGGTCGCTCGCAATGCGACGCGCTATGCCGAGCTGTTGGCCGATGCCGATGGCATCGTCATGGAGACGCTGGTCGAGCCCGGTCAGGTCGTCAGTGCCGGCCAGCCCGTGGTGCGTTTGGCGCATGCCGGGCCAAGGGAGGCCGTCGTGCAGTTGCCGGAAACTCTGCGTCCCGCAGTCGGATCCGCCGCCCAGGCCACGCTCTTCGGCAAGGACCACATCAGCGTTGCGACTCGTCTGCGGCAGCTCTCGGACGTTGCCGATCGCCTGACGCGCACCTTCGAGGCGCGCTATGTGCTCGAAGGTGAACTGGCCAATGCGCCACTGGGAACCACCATCACGCTGCAGATCGCCAATGGGCAGGCTCTTGCGGCAAACGCCCTGCAGGTACCGCTCGCTGCGTTGCACGATGCGGGCAAGGGGCCGGGGGTGTGGGTCATTCGTGGGGAGCCGGCCCAGGTGTCCTGGCAGCCGGTTGCTGTGCAGCATCTGGATGATGAGCAGGCACGCATCACCGGCCCGCTCGAACAGGGCGAGCAGATCGTCGCGCTCGGCGCGCATCTGTTGCGCGAAGGTCAGCAGGTGCGGGTGGCCGGCCAAGCCGCCGTCGCGGCGGCCGAGGGAGACCGGCCATGAGCGAAGGGCGTTTCAACCTGTCAGCACTTGCTGTACGCGAGCGCTCTGTCACTCTGTTTCTGGTCTGCCTGATCTCGCTGGCGGGGCTCATTGCCTTCTTCAAGCTGGGGCGGGCCGAAGACCCGGCCTTTACCGTCAAGGTCATGACCATCGTCAGCGCCTGGCCGGGCGCCACCGCGCAGGAGATGCAGGACCAGGTCGCCGAGAAGATCGAGAAGCGCCTGCAGGAGTTGCGCTGGTACGACCGTAGCGAGACCTACACCCGACCGGGCCTGGCCTTCACCACCTTGTCGCTGCGCGACAGCACGCCGCCTTCTGAGGTGCCGGAGGAGTTCTACCAGGCTCGCAAGAAGATCAGCGACGAGGCGAAAACGCTGCCCGCCGGGGTAATCGGCCCGCTGGTCAATGACGAGTATTCCGACGTCACCTTCGCTCTGTTCGCACTCAAGGCCAAGGGCGAGCCGCAGCGCCACCTGGTGCGCGACGCCGAGACGTTGCGCCAACGGCTGCTGCACGTGCCGGGGGTGAAGAAGGTCAACATCATTGGCGAGCAGGCCGAGCGCATCTTCGTCGAGTTCTCCCATGAGCGCCTGGCGACCCTGGGCATCGGCCCGCAGGAGGTGTTCGCCGCACTCAACGGGCAGAACGCGCTGACCCCGGCCGGCTCAGTGGAAACCCGTGGCCCGGACGTGTTCCTGCGCCTGGACGGCGCCTTCGATGAACTGCAGAAGATTCGCGACACGCCGGTGATCGCCCAGGGCCGAACCCTGAAGCTGTCGGATGTCGCCACGGTCAAGCGCGGTTATGAGGACCCGGCCACCTTCCTGATCCGCAACGGTGGCGAGCCGGCCCTGCTGCTCGGCATCGTCATGCGCGAGGGTTGGAACGGGCTCGACCTGGGCAAGGCGCTGAACGGCGAAGTGAGTGCGATCAACGCCGAGCTGCCGCTGGGCATGAGCCTGAGCAAGGTCACGGACCAGGCCGTCAACATCGCCTCGTCGGTTGACGAGTTCATGGTCAAGTTTTTCGTCGCGCTGCTGGTGGTCATGCTGGTGTGCTTCGTCAGCATGGGCTGGCGCGTCGGTGTCGTGGTCGCCGTAGCGGTGCCGCTGACGCTGGCGATGGTCTTCGTGGTGATGGCCGCGACCGGCAAGAACTTCGATCGCATCACCCTGGGCTCGCTGATTCTGGCATTGGGCCTGCTGGTGGACGACGCCATCATCGCCATCGAGATGATGGTGGTGAAGATGGAGGAGGGCTATGACCGCCTGCAGGCCTCCGCCTATGCCTGGAGCCATACGGCGGCGCCGATGCTCTCCGGTACCCTGGTCACCGCCGTCGGTTTCATGCCCAACGGTTTTGCCCGCTCCACCGCCGGCGAATACACCAGCAACATGTTCTGGATCGTCGGCATCGCGTTGATCGCTTCCTGGCTGGTCGCGGTAGTCTTCACGCCTTACTTCGGCGTCAAGCTGCTGCCCGCAATCAAAAAGGTCGAGGGCGGCCATGACGCCATCTACGACACCCCGCGCTACAACCGTTTTCGCCAGCTACTGGGCCGGGTCATTGCCCACAAGTGGCTGGTCGCCGGCTCGGTGGTCGGGCTGTTCGTCATGGCGGTGCTCGGCATGGGCCTGGTCAAGAAGCAGTTCTTCCCCATCTCCGACCGCCCCGAGGTGCTGGTCGAGGTGCAGATGCCCTACGGCACCTCCATTACCCAGACCAGCGCCGCCGCTGAAAAAGTCGAGGCCTGGCTGGCTCAGCAGGAAGAAGCGAAGATCGTTACCGCCTACATCGGCCAGGGCGCGCCGCGCTTCTTCATGGCCATGGGGCCGGAGCTGCCCGATCCTTCGTTTGCCAAGATCGTCGTGCGGACCGACAACCAGGAAGAGCGCGAGGCACTGAAGCACCGGCTGCGCCAGGTGATTGCCGAGGGGCTGGCCAGCGAGGCGCAGGTGCGCGTCAGCCAGCTGGTGTTCGGTCCGTATTCGCCGTACCCGGTTGCTTATCGCGTCACCGGACCGAACCCGGACACGCTGCGTGAAATCGCCGCCGAGGTTCAGCAGGTGCTGGATGCCAGCCCGCTGATGCGCACGGTCAACAGCGACTGGGGCACCCGCGTGCCGGCACTGCACTTCAACCTGCAGCAGGATCGTCTGCAGGCAGTGGGGCTCACTTCCAGCGCCGTTGCCCAGCAGTTGCAGTTCCTGCTCAGCGGCGTACCGATCACCGCCGTGCGCGAAGACATCCGCACGGTGCAGGTGATGGCGCGGGCGGCCGGCGATATTCGCTTCGATCCGACCCGCGTCATGGACTTCACCCTGGCCGGTGCCGATGGCCAGCGCATACCGTTGTCGCAGGTCGGCACCGTGGAGGTGCGCATGGAAGAGCCGATCATGCGTTGGCGCGACCGGATGCCGACTATCACCGTGCGTGGCGATATCGCCGAAGGTCTGCAACCGCCGGACGTGTCGACGGCCATCACCCAGCAGTTGCAAGCGGTCATGGAGAAGCTACCGAGCGGTTATCGCATCGAGCAGGCGGGCTCCATCGAGGAGTCGGGCAAGGCCATGGTCGCCATGTTGCCGCTGTTCCCGATCATGCTGGCCGTCACGCTGATCATCATCATCCTGCAGGTGCGTTCGATCTCGGCAATGATCATGGTCTTCCTGACCAGCCCGCTGGGGCTGATCGGTGTGGTGCCGACGCTGATCCTGTTCCAGCAGCCGTTCGGCATCAATGCGCTGGTCGGGCTGATCGCACTGTCCGGCATCCTCATGCGCAACACGCTGATCCTGATCGGGCAAATCCACCACAACGAACAGGCCGGTCTCGATCCATTTCGCGCCGTGGTCGAGGCCACGGTGCAGCGCGCCCGGCCGGTGATCCTCACCGCATTGGCAGCGATCCTGGCGTTCATCCCGCTGACCCATTCGGTGTTCTGGGGAACGCTCGCCTACACCCTGATCGGCGGCACCCTGGCGGGAACCGTGCTGACCCTGGTGTTCCTGCCGGCCATGTACGCCATCTGGTTTGGCATCAAACCCGTCAACGCTAGCCGGGTCATGGAGGCGCAGCCTGCATGAGCCACACATCTCATTTCTCCAGAGGAACTGCTATGTCGAACCCCACTGTTGTCCTCATCACGGGCGTGTCATCGGGCATCGGTCGCGCTGCTGCAGAGCTATTCGTCAAACGCGGCTGCCGGGTGTTCGGCAGCGTGCGCACATCGGCTACCTCGCGCCCCATCAATGGTGTGGAGCTGATTCGCATGGATATCTGCGACGAAGCCTCGATCCACCAGGGTGTCGAGCACGTCATCGCCGAGGCCGGCCGTATCGATGTACTGGTCAACAGTGCCGGCATGACCCTGCTGGGGGCGACAGAGGAAACCTCCATCGCCGAGGCTCAGGCGCTGTTCGACACCAATGTCTTCGGCACCTTGCGCGTCACCCAGGCGGCGCTACCGCACATGCGCAGGCAGGGTGCCGGGCGCATCGTCAACGTCAGCTCGGTGCTGGGTTTCCTCCCGGCGCCGTACATGGGGCTGTATTCGGCATCCAAGCATGCGCTGGAAGGGCTGTCCGAGACCCTGGATCACGAGGTGCGCAAGTTCGGCGTTCGCGTTGCGCTGGTCGAGCCTTCCTTCACCAAGACCAACCTGGACCTCAATGCGCCTCAGGCGGCCCTGAGGATTGCGGCTTACGACAGCGAGCGGGCGACCGTGTCCCAGGCCATACAGATGAACGTGCGCAAGGCGCCGGCGCCCGAGGGTGTCGCCGCGACCATCGTCGAGGCCGCCCTGGGTGCCTGGAGAATGCGCCATACGCCCAAGGGGGAGGCCTCGCTGTTGAGCAAGCTGCGTCGCTTCATGCCGGCGGGCCCGGTCGATTCAGGCCTGCGCAAGACCTTCGGTATCGGCTGAAGCGCCTTGGTTATCCCCTTATCAGCGTTGCAGGATCGAGATATGGCAACCCCTAAAGAACACCCTGTAAGGATCGTGATCACTGGCGTAGGAGTGGTCAGCCCGCTGGGCTGCGGCAGCGAGACGGTCTGGGCGCGCCTGCTGGCCGGGCAATCGGGCATCAGGGCGTTGCCCGCCGAGCTGGCCGAAGGCACCGGCTGTGCGGTCGGAGGGCGAGTCCCCGATGTGGAGGACGACCCGCATGCCGGTTTCGACCCGGAGCGCATCATCGCCGCCAAAGAGCGCAAGAAGATGGATCGCTTCATCGAGTTCGCGCTGGTCGCCGCCGAGGAGGCCCTGGCACAGGCGCGCTGGCAGCCGACGGATGAAGCTCAGCGGCAGCGCACCGCGACCATCATCGCCTCTGGTGTCGGCGGCTTCGGCGCCATTGCCGAGGCGGTTCGCACCACGGATGAACGGGGCCCGCGACGCCTTTCGCCCTTCACCGCGCCGTCGTTCCTGGCCAACATGGCGGCTGGGCAGGTGTCCATCCGCCACGGTTTCGGAGGGCCGCTCGGGGCGCCGGTGACCGCCTGTGCGGCCGGTGCGCAAGCCATTGGCGATGCTGCTCGACTGATCCGCAGTGGCGAGGCGGACATCGCCCTGTGCGGCGGCACCGAAGCTGCGATCCATCGGGTCACGCTCGGCAGCTTCGCCGCCGCGCGTGCGCTGTCCAGTGGGTTCAATGACCGCCCTGGTGAAGCGTCGCGCCCGTTCGACCGTGACCGAGACGGTTTCGTCATGGCCGAGGGTGCAGGCCTGTTGGTGATCGAATCGCTGGAGCATGCGTTGGCGCGCGGCGCTCAGCCGCTGGCGGAGCTGGTCGGCTACGGCACCAGCGCCGATGCCTATCACCTCACCGCCGGCCCGGAGAATGGCGATGGTGCACGCCGTGCCATGCAGCAGGCGTTGCGCCAGGCCGGTATCGAGGCGAGCGAGGTGCAGCATATCAACGCCCATGCGACCTCCACGCCGGTGGGTGACCGGGGCGAGCTGGCCGCCATCCACGCGGTGTTCGGCAGTGGATCGGGGGTGGCGATCACCTCGACCAAGTCCAGTACGGGGCACCTGCTCGGCGCTGCAGGCGGAGTCGAAGCGATCTTCACCGTGCTGGCTCTGCGTGATCAGGTCGTTCCGCCCACCTTGAACCTCATCAACCCCGATGAGGCCGCTGATGGTCTCGACCTGGTCGCTCAGCATTCCCGACACATGCCACTGCACTACGCACTGTCGAATGGCTTTGGTTTCGGCGGCGTCAATGCCAGCCTGCTGTTCCGGCGCTGGAGGGCCTAGCATGAGCTGGCCCGCGCAGAAGGACAGGCGCCGTGACAAGCGCCGACGCGAGATGCTGTGGGCGGCGAGCGATGTGTTCACGGCATTGGACTTCAACCAAGCAAACATGCAGGCCATCGCCGATTCCGCGGGCGTGACCAAGGCCACCCTCTATGCGCACTTCGATGACAAGGAGCAACTCTACCGAGCTGTGATCGACTACTGGCTGGAGGAACTGCCGGAGCCGAAGCTGCCGTGCCAGGCGAGGGGTGGGCTGCGCGCTTGTCTGGAACGGGTCGCACGTGAACTGTTGCAACAGAGTGAACAGCCAGCTTCGCATGCACTCACCCACATAGCGCTGCGCTCCAATCGGATACCGCAAAAGCGCTGGCGGCAGCGCTACCTTCCCTATCAGAACTACCTGGAGAAGGCCCTTTCCCAGTCGGCCCGATGCTCGGACCACGGGCAAGCTGCCACCCAGTTTCTCTTGCTGGCGGTTGGCAGCATCGATTGCAGCAACCTGATGGCAGTGAGCGGGCCTCGTCTGGCTGCGGCTGTAGAGCTGTTCGTCCAAGCCTATGCATGAGCCTGCCAGTCACAGCTCGCTCAAGTCATGGTCGATCCTGGTATTTGGGATGACCAGGTAGTGGTACGCCCAGGCAGCTTGGCGAATAATCTGCACCTCGTCGTATGCAACCAGCAGAGATTGTCATGAGCGCCACGCTACCGCCCCTCGTTCTGTCCATTCAGTCGCATGTCGCCTGGGGCCATGTCGGCAATGCTGCTGCGGTGTTTCCGCTGCAACGGTTGGGCTTCGAGGTGCTGCCGATTCACACCGTGCAGTTCTCCAACCACACCGGTTACGGCCAGTTTCGCGGGCAGGTGTTCGGTGCCGAGCATGTCGGCGAGGTGCTGCTGGGGTTGCGTGAGCGCGGTGTGCTGCCGAGGCTGTCGGCGGTGCTGTCCGGGTATCTGGGCGATGCCGATACGGGGCGGGTGATTCTCGAGGCGGTGGGCGAAATTCGTCAGCACAACCCGTCAGTGCGTTACCTGTGTGACCCGGTGATGGGCGACGTCGGGCGTGGCGTGTTCGTCAACCCGGCGATTCCCGATTTCCTCCGTGATCAGGCGATTCCGTTCGCCAATATCATCACGCCCAATCAGTTCGAGTTCGAACTGCTCACCGGCTCGAAGCCGGCCAATCTGCAGGAGGCGGTGAAGGTTGCCCGGCAGTTGCGCGGTCGTGGCCCGGACGTGGTCATCGTCACCAGCCTGGCGACGCCGGATATCCCCGACAGCGAATTGGGCACGCTGGCAGTGAACGGCGAGGGCGCCTGGCTGGTGACCACCCCACGCCTGGCACTGCATCCGCTACCCAACGGCATGGGCGATGTGTTCTCGGCCACGTTGCTGGGTCGCTTGCTGGCCGGGCAGGCGTTGCCGCAGGCTCTGGAGCTGGCCACCGCAACGCTCTACGCGTTGGTCGAGCAGACCGCAGACGGCGCGCGCGACCTGCCACTGGTCGCCGCGCAGGAGCAGATCGTGGCGCCGGCCAAGCGCTTCGTCGCGCAACCCCTGGCCTGAACCACGTTCGTCGGAATCAGGGTGATTTCAATGTGATATCACCTTATTCTCCTGCCCATGGTCCACATCGTGATGTTGCGACCAGTTCTACGGATGGATTTTGACCTTTATCCCAGCAGGCCATCCTTACCGTAGACCGTCATCATGCCGTTTCATCGATTTCTTGCCTTGTTCGTGGCCACCGCGCTGTGCGCCACTGCCAACCTTTCTCTTGCTGAGCAGATCAGCGGGCAATTGCAGATCAGCCTGACCATTCTCAAGCGTTGCGAGGTCGCTGTTCGAGGCGATGCCGCTGCCGTGCACCTGTCCGCGCGTGATTGTGAGCATGCCGCCTATCAGGTGCAGGACGCCAACGGGCGCGCCTTGCCATCGACCCTGAATGCACAGGCGACTTCGCTGGCGCTGCCTGCCAGCGGTGATGGCGGCTCGACGCTGGTGATCTACTGGTAAGGCTTCAGTAGTTGATGATCAGCAGCACGTTGTCGGTATAGACGCCCACCGGCGCGTTGGTTTGTCCGGGGTCGAGAATCGCCTGGTAGTTGAAGCTCTGTGAGTTGCCCGTGCCGCTGGCCGTCAGTGGCGAGGCGGCGTTCCAGATCAGGCTGCTGCCGCTGTAGTAGAGGTTGTAGCGAATGAACTGGCTACCATTTGTCAGACGTCGCCAGGGCGCCTGGTAGTTCTGCCCATTGTCGAAACTCAGCGTGTAGCCCTCCGTATTGGTGCAGGTGACGGCGAAGGTACGCTGCTGCGCGCTGAACTGGCTGATCAGGGCATTGGCGCCAAAGTCCACGTTGGGCAAGGTATCGACGCGGCAGGCTTTGCTGACCACCAGGGTGATGGTCAGAGTGGCGAGTGAGCCCGTACCCCAGTTGGTAGGGGCACCGCAGATCAATACACAGGTTTGCGTCAGTCCGGGGCTGCGGTTCCAGGCGCAGATATTGAGCGCGCCGACGGTGCAGATCGCCCAGTCCCAGCGCAGGGTGATGGTGGCGGTGTAGGTACCGGCTGGCACGTTGGGGCCGGGGTTGGTGCGAAAGTACAGGCCGATGGCGGTGGAGTTGCCACCGAGGGCGAGCAGGTTGATTGCACCGAGCTGTTGCGGTTGGCCGGCTACCAGCGCCTGGTTGTAGCCAGCGTCCTGAAACACCTGAAAAGGGATCTGATTGCCCTGGCCATCCTGCAGGGCCAGGGTGCCGGGGTTCTGCAGCGTGACCCGGACGTATGCACCCGCCAGTACCTGAAGTAATCCCGGACAGGCCAGGCCCGCGCCGGCCGCAGCTTGTTGCTGGGTGGTGCGCAGGTTCAGAGAGTTGGTATTGCCCAGATTGACCGAGCCCCCCGCATAAGTGTTGCAGGCGTAGGTCGGTACGCTTACCAGTGCGCCGCACAGCAGGAGTGCGGAAATCAGCCTGCGGATCATGGCTGAGCGTCCTGCTGCAGGCAGGTGAGGGGGCCGATCACGGCTATTTCCATGGCACTGTCGTCCAGCGAGAACCGGCTGCTGCAACTGCTGCCATCGGCCAGCTCTACTTGCAACTGGTTGTCCTTCGCCAGCCCTTCGAAATACAGCTGGCCGTCCCAGCCAATGTAGGTGCGCTGACCGCTGGGACGATGCAGCACCTGGGTGCCGCGGGGCAGCGGTTGTCCCTGGCCATCTACCAACTGGATGCTGGCTGACAGGCTCATCTCCATGGGGAAGGCGAGCAATGCGCCGCTGCCCTGATGCACGGCGATGCGTTTCTGGGTTTCCGACAGTTGCAGGTTGCTCGGCAGATTCAGCAGGTCGACTTCGTACTGGCCGGGGTAATAAGACGGCACCCAGGGCACCAGCAGGTAACCTGCCGAGTCGGTGCGGCCCAGCAACTGATGTTCGTAGCGCACCGGCACATCTGAGTAACCCTCGGTGCTGACCAGCACGAAGGCGTCGTCGATCCGGTTGGCGGCGAATACCTGGCTCTGCATGGCCACCAGCGAGCCGCTGACGCCGCCCCAGTGGGTGGTGGTGCCGTCGTTCTGGTAGACGCCTGCCTGCACCTGGGCATGCTGGGTGCGCCAGGTCAGGTCGGCCTGGCGGTATTCATTGTCACCGCCGGCATAACCAAGGTTCCAGCCCAGGCCGCCGTCACTGGGTGGGTTGCGGCTGTAATTGGCGCGTGCGCGCTGGTTGCCGTTGCTGGCTCGCTCCATGCCTGTGGTCAGGGTGGAGTACAGGTCGAAGGGGATGACCAACTGAGCCTGGATGGCGTGCGAGGCGTCGTCCAGTTGGCGGTTGAGGGAGAGAAAGAAGCTGGCGCTGCCCCACAGGCTGCGTGACCAGGACAGGTTGAGCAGGCGTGTGCGTCGCCCGCTGTGCTCCTCACTGGCGAAGTAGCCGACGCCGAATGAGCCGAGCCCCTCCGGGCTGAAACTGAAGGTCAGTTGATCGAGGATCTTGCTCAGCGGGCCGCCGGCCAGATCGTTATCCAGGGCGTTCGCGACGCTGAGGTCGGCATAGCCCGAGGTGCGCTGGATGCGTTGGGCGGTGATACCGAAGCGACGCGCGTAGTAGCTGTAGCCAAGGCTGTACTGTTGGCCGTCGCCGATGCCGCTGCTCTGGCTTACGGAGCTGGTCAGGGTGCCCAGCAGGCCGAGCCCGACCGTAGCGCCGAAGCCGGCCTGGCGCAGGCCAGCGCCGGCTTCGGCATGGCTTTCCAGGGTGAGGCTGTCGGTCAGGCCATAGCGCAGGCTGCCGCTGCTCACCAGGCTGCCGTAGGAAAAGTCGTCCACGCCATAGTTGCGGCGCAGCTTGCCCAGCGACAGGGAGAAGTCCGAAAGCCCCTGACGCAGCAGGGTATCGGTCACATAAAAGGGTACGGTGGTAGAGACCTGGCGCCCCAGCACGTCGGTGGTCACCAGCGTCGCCGTGCCGGCGCCGCTGATGTAAGGCACGGTGTTGAGGGTGAAGGGGCCTGGGCGCAGTTCCTGTTGGCCGAGGCGGGCGTCGTCGATGAACAGATCCAGGGTGCTGGGCACTGCAGCATCGCCATCGAAACGCGGTAGTGGGTAGGTGATCTGGTCCGGGCGAAGCGAGAAGTTGCGCGAAATCTGCAGCCCGCCAAGGCGAACCGCGCTGTTCCAGGTCAGCGCACCGGTGATCAGGTCGCCACCGCTGAAGCTGAGCATGCGTTGCTGATCGTTGAAGCGCCATGTGGTGTCGTAGCGGGTATAACCATCGCGATAACCCGGCCCGGAGAAACTGTGGCGATGGACGCCCGTGTTGGAAATCATGCCGAAACCGTCGAACACTCGCTGTTCCAGCCAGGTGTTGGCGTAGTGGCCGGCATTCTCGGTGTGGTTGTAGTAGAGGTCATAGTTGAACAGCATGCCGAACGCGCTCTGCGCTTCCATCGGCTCGCTCAGGCTGCTGGGGCCGAAACGCTGATGCGGCAGCCATTCGCTGGGCAGGGTGAGCAGCAGGCGCTGGCTGTCCTGCTGATACTCGCTGTGCAGGGCGTCGATCCGATCCAGGGCGATCCAGGCTGTGGTCTCCGGGGGCAGGCGCACGCCCGCCGCGAGCAGATCGTCGCGTTGGGCGAATAACCGGCCCTGATGCTCTCTCACTTCCACCACCTTGCCGCTGGACAGCTCATTGACGATCAACTCCAGGTAAAGCAACTGAGCCTGGGCGAACTGCTGCGCATCATCGCCATGGGCGCAGCGGCCTGACAGCAGCGCGGTCAGGAACAGCAGCGCCAGCGATCTACTCAGCGGCCAGCGTCTGCGCCTGCCGGCTTTCGTTGATGCGTGCCTGCACTCGGCCGCTACGCACGCCTGCCGGCAGAGGCCAGCGCATCTGCGCGCCAGGTAGCACATAACCGAGAAGGCCTTCGGCCAGTGGCTGTTTGCCGCTGTCTCGCGATAGCGCGACCTGGGACAGCCGGGCCGGGGCGGGGCCGAGGTTGCGCAGGTAAAGGAAGGCGCCGTCGCTACCTTCGATGACGCGGTAGCGCAGCTCGGGAGCCAGTGGCTGGCCCTGGCCTGGCGCTTCTCGCGCACCGTCATCCAGATAGGCTCCAGGCCCGACCACGAACAGGGGTACCGAGTAACGCATCTGGAATTGCACGCCCAACTGTGACGGCCGCGGTTGTGGCGGCAGAACCTCGTCGACCAGCACGCGGTAGGTGCGCAGCGTGCCGGCGCTCGGCGGCTCCAGGGTGACCAGCCTGACCAGTTGCCGCTTGCCCGGTTGCAGCGTTGCCATCGGCGGGCTGCCCACGACCTGCTTCTGCGGCGTCAGACGATCTTCGAATTCGTCCTGCTCCCAGGCCAGCACGCGCACCTGCAAGTCCACCGGTTCCTGCCCGCGATTTTCCAGCCACAGCGCGGCTGATTTCTGTCGATCGGCTTCGATCAGCGGGTTGATCGGCCAGATCAGAATGGAACTGGCGGCCTGTACGGCCAGACTCGCCAGCGCTGTGCTCAGCGTCAGGCAGCAGGCGAAGAGGGTGTGTGTCCTCATGGCTCAATAACTCACGGTCACGGTGATGGTGTCGGTGTAGATGCCGGCCGAAGGTAACGGGCTGACACTGAACAGGCGGGCATAGACCGTGTAGGTCTGGGTGGCGCCGCCAACGGGAAAGTTGATGCTCATGCGCGTGCCGCCGTTGCTGCCATCGCCCCAGATGATGCTGCGCGCGGCGTCCTGGTAGAGCTGGTAGCGCAGGCGATCCGCACCGCGTGCCAGGTAGCGCCCGCCACCCACGCTGCCGGTATTGAGACCGGCATTGAGCGACAGCGTGACAGCGGTGCCGGGTGAGCACTGCAGTACGATGGAGCCGTTGTCCGGTGTGCTGGCCGCATCCAGGTTGCTGGGCAGGGTGCTGATCTGGCCGAATGAAATGCTGCCGAACGAGGTGGCGTCGCTGCCCCCGGCGCCTAGCAGGCAACCCGGTACGATTTCCGCGCGTAGCTGGAAGCTCTGGCTGACGATCTGATCGTTGATGCCCGTGTCGCCATGAGCAGACCAGGCGTGCACGGCCAGTACGGTCAGGCAGAGCAGGCGAGTGACCACGAGTGAATGGGCCCGGCACGGCATCACCAACTCACCGTGACGGTCAGGGTATCGCTATAGCTTCCGGGAGGCGGGACATTCTGTGCCGGCACGCGGGCGTAGATCGCAAGCCACTGATCCTGGCCATTGCCGATGGCGCTGACCCCCGTGCTGTTGTCCCAGACGGTGGCGTAGTCCGCGCCTGTGTACAGGTTGTAATTGAGTACGGCGGAGCCGGGACCGACCATCTGCCGATTGCTGGTGGTGCCGCTGTGCCCGGCATTGATCAGCACGCGATAGGGGATGTTCTGCTGGCAATTGACGCGCAGGGCGCCTGCGTCCGGTTGACCGACCTGGGTTATCAGGTTGTCGAGTCTGAGGTGGGTGCCGAAATCCAGGGTCCCGAAGCTGACGCCCGAACCACTGCTGCTACCTGCCTGACAGGCCGGCAGCACCTCGACATTCAGGCCGATGGTGGCGGTCTTGTCGGCCGCCGGCAGGACTGCCGGGGCCATCAAAAGCAGGGAGGCGATCAGGCAGCGCATGGCGATTCTTCCCGGAAAAGTTCGAGATCCTCTTGCTTTGGGGGTGTGGTACTTACCAGGCGATGGTGACTTGCACGGTGTCCGTGTAGGTGCCTGGGCTCGGGGTGGCCTGTGAGGGCACGCGGCCGTAGACGATCATGTCTTCGTTGACGCCGGTGCCAGTGCCGGAAAGCACTGTGCCTGTGGCGCCGCCGTCTCCCCAGGGTTCGGTACGGCTGCTGTCCTGATAGAGGTTATAGGCGACGAACTCACCGGCATTGATCATGCGCCTTTGACTGCCGGAAGCGTTCTGCCCGGCGCTCAGGGCCACGCTGTAGTCGGTTCCCAGGCTGCATTGCAAGCCAAACGAGCTGCCCCCGGCGCTGCCGAAGGAACGGCCGTCGATCAGATTGGCGAGGTCGTTGTAGTCACCGAAGGACAGTGAGCCGAAGGTGTTGCTGGAGCCGCCAGCAGTACCGTTGGTGACCGTACAACCGGTACCGATGGTGATTTGAACGTTGAGTTGGCCCTGCAACTCGCCAGCCGAGAAAGCCGGTGCTGCGAAGAGCGAGAGTGCCAGCGCTGCGGTTCTTGTGACGGGCTTCATGGGTCGAGTCCGTTCGAATGGAGTTATTTGGACCATAGTTCAGACTTCCTCCGTGCTCAAAAAGGAGGCGCTCTCGGCGAGAGCATCCGCAACTCGGTCGGGACGTATAACTGACTGATTGGTCGAGAAAATTCCGCTCGCGTAAGAGATAGCGACATATTCCGTTAGCCGATCGCCTACATGGTTTTCAGATGATGATGGCGAGATGACTTTGCTGGTGTTCAGAGCCTGCTGATTCCCGCAATCACCGGCGTGCCGCTCAGCGGGTCGCGCAGCAGCGTGCAGCGTATGCCGTACAGGCGTTCGACCAGCTCCGAGGTGACGACCTGGTCGGGGCGACCGCTGGCGATTATCTGGCCCTGGTGCATGGCGATCAGGTGGTCGGCGTAGCGGCAGGCGCTGGAGAGGTCGTGCACCACCATGACGATGGTCTTGCCGGCGGCGGCGAGTTGGCGGATCAGTTCGAACACTTCGATCTGATGGCCCAGGTCCAGCGCCGAGGTGGGTTCGTCGAGCAGCAGCAGAGGCGTTGCCTGGGCGATGGCCATGGCAATCCAGGCGCGCTGGCGCTGGCCACCGGACATCGATTCCAGTGGTCGGTCAGCCAACGCGACCAGATCGGCCGCCGCCAGAGCGGCGTCGACGATGGCCTGGTCTTCTTCGCTCCACTGGCGCAGCAGGCTCTGGTGCGGTTGGCGGCCGAAGCGGATCAGTTCGCTGACCGTCAGTCCATCGGGCGCTGAGGCGTCCTGGGGCAGCAGGGCGAGTCGGCGCGCCACTTCACGCGATGGCAGGCTGCCGATGGCCTTGCCGTCCAGCAGTACGCTGCCGGAGATGGGCTTGTGCAAACGGGCGAGACCGGCGAGCAGGGTGGATTTGCCGCAGCCGTTGGGGCCGACGATGGCGCTGACCTGGCCACTGGGAATCACCAGGTCGAGGTCTTCGATGATGCGGGTCTGGGCGTAGCCCATGCTCAGGTCGCGGGCTTCGAGGCGCACGTCGGACTGGCGGGCGTCGCCAAGCAGTGAGGAAGGCAGGGTCATGTCGAACTCCGTGGGGCCTGGCGCAGCAGAATCCACAGCAGGTAGGGGCCGCCGACCACGGCGGCGATGATGCCGACCGGGATTTCGATAGGCGCCAGCAGGGTACGGCCGAGCCAGTCGGCGAGAATCATCATCAGTGCGCCGGACAGCGCCGCGTTGAGCACCGGCACACCGTGTCGGTTGCACAGATGGCGGGCCATTTCTGGGGCCGCCAGGGCGATCAGGCCGACCGGGCCGACCACGGCAACGGCCAGCGCCGTGAGCCAGACGCACAGGGCCAGGGTGAGCAGGCGTATGCGTTGCAGGCGTACGCCGAGGCCGATGGCGACGTTGTCGGAAAAGCGCATCAGGCTCAGCGCATTGACCAGCAGCTTGGCCAGCGGCAGGCCCACGGCCAGGCCGATACCGAGCAGCAGCACCGAGTCGGCCGGACGCGCATTGAGGCTGCCGACCGTCCAGGGGTAGGCGGCGTTGGCGGCGTCCATGTCGCTGCGTGCCAGCATCAGGTTGGTCAACGCCCCGAACAACGCGCCGATGGCGATGCCAACGACGATGAAACGATAGCCGCGTGCGCCACCGCCGGCAGCCAGGGCGAAGGTCAGCACCGCTGCGGTGGCGGCGCCGCTCAGCGCCAGGACCGACGGCGCCAGGCTGGTGGGCACGGCGACGATGGAGGCGACGGCGAAGGCGGTGGCACCGTTGTCGATGCCGATCACCCCCGGCGTGGCCAGGCGGTTGCGCGCCAGCGTCTGCAGCAGGCAACCGGCAGCGCCGAGGGCGGCGCCGCTGAGCAGGCCGGCGATCAGCCGGGGCAGGCGCAGCTCCTGAATCAGGAACACCTGCAGCGCATCGCCCTGGCCGAAGGCAGCCTGCAGGGCTTTCCAGGGCGTGAGGGCGTCATCGCCGGCTGCCAGTATCCAGGTGGCGACAGCGACCAGCAGCAGACTGAGGAGCAATGCGACGACCATGCTGCGTCGATGCAGCAGCAGGCTGTAGTCACCCAGGCGTAACAGGTGATGGCCGGCCGGAGCGAGCAGGGGGCGTGAAGAAGGCGTGTTCATGTCACAAGGTCGGCAGGCGGTGGTTGCGCACCACGGCAATCAGGATCGGCGCGCCGACGAAGGCAGTCACCACGCCCACCGGCAGTTCGTAGGGGCGTACCAGCAGGCGCGAGATGACGTCGGCCAGCAGCAGGACGCAGGGTCCGAGCAGCATGCTCAGGCCCAGGGTGCGGCGGATGTCGGAGCCGACCAGGCGACGGGCGATATAGGGCACGATCAGGCCGATAAAGGCGATGGGGCCGGCTGCAGCCGTGGCGGTGCCGACCAGGATCGCCACGGCCAGCAGGGTGCCCAGGCGCGTCAGTTGCGGATGGTGGCCAAGGCCGCTGGCGACGCGCTCGCCCAGCGCCAGGGCGGCCAGCGGACGCACCACCAGCAGCGCCATCAACAGTCCGCCGAGCAACCCCGGCAGGCTCCAGTCGAGCGTGTCCAGCGGGCGACCCGCCAGGGCGCCGATGACCCAGAAGCGCATTTCATCGGCGGTGCGCTGATCCCATAACAGCAGCAGGCTGCTCAACGCGCCAAGCATGCCGGAGAACGCGGTGCCGGCCAGCACCAGGCGCACGGGGTCGTCACCGACGCCACGCATGCGCGTGACCAGCAGCACCAGCACGCAACCCACCAGCGCCCCCAGCATGGCGACGCCCAGGTGCAGGTTGGCGGCCGAGGCGCCCAGGTTGATCGCCAGCACCACGGCGAACGAGGCACCGGCGCTGACCCCTAGCAACCCAGGTTCGGCCAGCGGGTTGCGCGTCACCGCTTGCAGCAGCACACCCGCCGCGCCCAGGGCGATGCCGACCAACAGGGCCAGTTCGGTACGCACCCAGCGCAATTCGAAGACGATGAAGCGGGCATCGTCATCGCTGCCGCCCAGCAGGGCTTGCAGACTCGGCAGGATGCCGATGTCACCTGCACCCAGCAGCAAACTGGCGACGCACAAAAGCAACAGGCACAGGGCTGCGTAGCCCAGTGCCAGGGGAGCGGGGACGCGTGATGCGGGCATCAGTCGAGCAGGGCCTTCTCCACGTCATCGAGTACCTGCTGAGCCGCCAGGTAGCCGGAGCTGCTGCTCCAGATCTGGCCGTCGACGGTCACCACATGACCGTCGGCGACGGCTGACAGGCGGGTGAAGGCAGGCTGCTTGCGCGCGTCTTCCAGGGCCTTGCGACCATCCGGATTGAGGGTGGCGAGGAAGATCCAGTCGGCATTGATGCGTGACAGGTTCTCCAGGCTCAGTACGTCGCTATGCGGCTTCTGCGCCTGGGCTGTGGCCAGCTCGTTGGCGCGCAGGCCGAGATCGCTCAGCAACTGGCCAACGAACAGGTGGCTGGACATGATCACCGGCCCCTGCGGGTTCCAGCGCACCACGCTGACTGCCTGGCCTTGCGGCAGGCGCTGGCGCAGTTCGGCACTGCGCTTGTCGATTTCGGCGATGCGTTGCTGGCCTTCTTCCTGTTTGCCGAGGGCCTGGGCGTAGGTCATGTAGGTCTCGCGCCAGTCCTGGAAGGAATTGCCGGCGGGCACCACGGTGGGCGCCATCAGGCTCAGTTTGGCGTACAGGTCGCGTGACAGGTCGCTGGAGGCCAACACCAGGTCCGGCTGCAGGCGCAGGATGGCCTCCAGGTTGGGCTCGCGTACGCTGCCCACCAGGGTGATCTTGTCCGCCTTGGTCTTGAGGTAGTCCGGCACGTCGTCACCGCCGCGACTGGCCAGGGTGCCGACCGGTTGTATGCCGAGTGACAGCGCCGCATCCAGGGCGCTGTCGCCCAGTGCCACCACGCGCTGTGGCGTGCCACTGAGTTTCAGCGGGCCGTAGGCACTGTCCAGCGTGCGTTCGCTGGCGTGCAGGGGCAGGGCGAGCAGCAGCGACGTGGTAATCGCCATCGCTGTACGTTGCAGGTGAGAGCGGATAGACATGCTGGACTCCGGGTCGAGAGGAGCAGCGGCAAGCGCTGCTCCAGGCAGGATCGAAAGCAAGCTATCTTTTACTAGGTGGGTTAATGAAAATCCATCGCATTTACGAAGTGTTTACAGGGTGCCGGTGCTGAATGAGCCGGTGGTGCCCGAGCCTTGTCATGAGGCTCGGGCCTGCTGCTGGGCTCAGTGCTTCAGCTTGGCCAGCCAATGGCCGAGCATGATGGCGCCCGCTTGCTCAAGGGCGCTGGCATGACGCTTGGCGTCGTGACGCAGGGTGACGGGATCGATGCCTGAGCTGGCCAGTTCGCTGGCATGGCCCAGCAGCCAATGCTCGAAGCGCTCACCACGCACTTCCGGGTGAAATTGCAGGCCCAGCACGTTCTGCCCGCGGGCGAAGGCCTGCTGGCGGCACAGCGGGGTCGAGGCGAGCAGGGTGCAACCTTCCGGCAGGTCGAAGGTGTCGCCATGCCAATGCAGCACGGCGACGTTGCGCAGGGCGGCAAGTGGCTGATACCCGGCTGCAGCTGCCAGTTCTAGCGTCGACCAACCGATTTCCTTGGCGGGCCCTGGGTAGACGATGGAGCCCAGTGCTGCGGCCATCAGCTGCGCACCGAGACAGATGCCCAGCGTCGGCCTGTCGGCCGCCAGCCGTACGCGCAGCAGTTCCAGTTCATCGGATACGAGCGGGTAGCGGTCGTGGTCATAAACGCCGATAGGGCCGCCGAGCACCACCAGCAGGTCGGCAGCGAGCGGGTCGAGTTGGCTGAGCTCATGTTCCGCCGCGTCGATGTACTCGATCTGGTAGCCGGCAGCGCGCAGCGGCGCCTCGAAGCTGCCGAGATCCTCGAAGCCGACGTGGCGGATGGCTTGCAGGGTGCGTTGGGTCATGCGCAATGTCCGTCAATAAAGGAGGGGGGAGCGCCCCCTGGCCTGGAGAATGTGTTCAAGGTCCTTCAGTGCAGCGGCGGCGGTGGCGAGTGGTTCAGCACCGCCGCCGATGGCGAGCGTCTCACCCATGGCGTCGCTGTTGATGCGGATCGCCTTGTTCTTGCCACTTACCAGGGCAAAGGGGTCGGACAGTGCGTAGGTCTTGATACCGACGCTGGCGCGGATCGCGCCGTCCACGTAGCTGAGGTTGCCGACCAGCCGTGGCACCAGGCCCTGCGACTTCCAAGCGTCGATACGCTGTTCGGTGACCGAGTGGATGCCTTCGACTTCCAGATCCGCCATCGTCAGCCTGGCGCCAAGGCCGAAGTTGGCCAGCAGCAGGAGTTTGCAGGCGGTATCCCAGCCTTCGGTGTCGTTGCGCGTATCCGCCTCGGCGAAGCCACCGGCCTGCGCTTCACGCAGTGCCGCATCGAAACCAAGCCCTTGGGTGCGCATGGCATCGAGCAGGTAGTTGGTGGTGGCGTTGAGGATGCCCTCGACGCTGAGTACCTTGCAGCCGGCCAGGCTGTGTTCGAGCAGGTCTAGCGTGGGCAGGGCGGCCGCGGCTGCACCGCTGAGTTTCAGCAGTGCTCCGGAGGCGCGCGCCAGTTCGCGCAGGCGTGGCCCGCTGTGTACCAGCGCGCCTTTGGAAATGACGATGCAGTCCCGCCCGGCTGACAGCGCCGCACAGAGGTAGTCCAGGCCCGGCCCGCCGCTGCGAAAATCGCTGGGGCCGGCCTCGATCAGCACTTCAGCACCGCTCGCCGCCACGAAATCCGGGCCGGACAAGCCGGGCTGCAGGTCGTCCAGCTGCTTGGCCTGCAGGCCATTGGCGTCGACCAGGCCTGCGCGTGAGCCGCATACGGCAACCAGTCGCACGTCCACGCCATAGACCTGGCGATAGTGGTCGCGACGTTGCAGCAGCAGGTTGGCCGTGGCGCGGCCGACACCGCCGAAACCGGCGATTGCAACCTTGAGCGTTTGCATGGGGTCGATCCTTTCGCTGTCAGCGGGCGAACAGGTTGTTGATGTCGGCGAAGGCCTTCATTTCGACTGCGTTGCCGCTCGGATCCTTGAAGAACATCGTCGCCTGTTCGCCCGGCTCGCCCTTGAAGCGGATATAGGGCTTGATGATGAACTCGACACCGGCGGCGGTGAGTTTATCGGCAGCGACCTGCCAGTCCTGCATCGGCAGGACGACGCCGAAGTGGCGCACCGGCACGCCGTGGCCGTCGACCGCGTTGGCCGGTACCGCGCCTGCTTCGTCAGGCGCCAGGTGGGCGACGATCTGGTGGCCGTAGAAATTGAAGTCGATCCACTCTGATGAGCTGCGACCTTCGCTGCAACCGAGCAGGTTGCCGTAGAAGTCGCGGGCGGCGGCCAGGTCGTCAACCGGAAAGGCCAGGTGGAAGGGGCATAGTGCGGTCATCGGAGTTCCCTCGTTGGTGAGTGGAATCATCCTATTCGGCGACAAGCTTCATAAAAAACTATATGTTCTGATCATGAGCAAAACAGAATCTTATCAATCGCCATGATCATCGAACTGCGCACCCTGATCGCTGTGGCCCGCTATGGCACCTTCAGCGCCGCTGGTGAGCGCATCGGCCTGACCCAGGCCGCAGTCAGTGGTCATATGCGTCGCCTGGAAGAAAGCCTGGGCTTCGCCCTGTTCGATCGCACCGGTCGCTCGGCCACACTGAATGCTGCAGGGCTGCGGACGTTGGCGCGTGCCGAGGTGCTGGTCGCCGGTTTCGATGCCCTGGGCGAGCCGACTCAGGACGAGGAGTGGGCCAGGCCTCTGGAGATCGGTGCGATCGCCTCGGTGCACGCGACCATCCTCACGCGCGCGCTGGTGCCGTTTCGCCAGCGTTTTGCCAACTGTCGGGTGAATCTGTCGCCAGGCGTTTCCCTGCAGTTGATGGATCGGGTCGAAGCGGGAGAGCTCGATCTGGCCATCCTCATTCGTCCGGCGTTCGAGCCGCCGCGGGAGCTGGAGTGGGCGCCGCTGGCGTGCGAGAACTACGTGCTGCTTGCGGCCAGCAACGTGGTCGGTGATGACTGGCTGTCGGTAATCCGCGAGCAGCCCTTTATCCGCTATAGCCGCTCCTCCTTCGGTGGCCGCCAGGTGGAGCGTTTTCTGCGTGATCACTCGCTGGCGCTGCCGGAGTGGATCGAGGTCGACGATATCCCGGCAATGCTGTCGATGGTCGAGAGCGGCCTTGGCGTGGCCGTGGTGCCGTTGACGGAAACCATCCTGCCGCTGCCGGCCAGCGTTCGTGCCATCGCGCTCGGCCCGGCGCCCATTCATCGCGAGATCGGCGCGCTGTATCCCAAGATCAGTCGCTCGGCGGCCGTGGCGGGTTTTATCGAATGCCTGCAGAGCGCTGGTGTGGCTCGATAAAGAGCTCACATCTGCCTGCATTTTCATCTTTCCTTTGAAACTCCTAGCGGCTTTGCCTGCTTTTTTTGCGCAGGTGCATGCTGCAGACTGGCGTCCATTTCGCGTCATCTACCGATCAGGAGAGTGTTCATGAGCCCCGTTTCCTTTGCGCGTCAGCGTTACACCACCAAGGCTTACGATGCCAGCCGCCAGGTGGATCAGGCGATCATCGACGAGCTGCTGGAGTTGCTGCGCCTGTCGCCGTCTTCGGTCAATTCGCAGCCCTGGCACTTCGTCGTGGCGAGCACTGCCGAAGGCAAGGCGCGCCTGGCCAAGGGCGCTCAGGGCGGCTTCGCCTATAACCAGTCGAAGATCCTCAATGCCTCGCACGTGATTCTGATCTGCGCCCGCCGTGAGCTCGATGATGCTTACCTGGCTGATGTGCTGCAGCAGGAGGCCGACGATGGCCGCTTCCGCGACGATGCGGCGCGCACCACCCAGCACAACACCCGCAGCAGCTACGTCGAACTGCACCGTGGCCTTGGCGACATCCCGCACTGGGCGGAGAAGCAGGCGTATCTGGCGCTGGGCACCTTGCTTCTGGGCGCAGCCGCCAAAGGCGTGGATGCCACGCCGATGGAGGGTATCGACCGCGAGGCGCTGGATGAGGAGCTGGGACTGACCGCTCAGGGGCTGAGCAGCATGGTCGCGGTGGCGCTGGGGTATCACAGCGACGGCGATTTCAATGCCGCGCTGCCGAAGTCGCGTCTGCCGGCCGAGCGCGTCTTCACTCACCTCTGAGCCTTTCGGCTGCGCCCCTCGTTTGCAGGGGCGCAGCAGCTGCTCATTCCGGCAGCTTGGCGATCACCTTGATCTCGAAGTCGAAGCCGGCCAGCCAGGTCACGCCGACCGCGGTCACGTTCGGGTAGGGCTTCTCGCCCCAATAGTCGGCTACCACTTCCCAGATGGTCTCGAACCTCGCCTGCGGATCGACCATGAACACGGTGGTGTCGACCACGTCATCGAAGCTGCTGCCCGCTGCGGCGAGGATCGCATTGAGGTTGGCGAAGGCAAGGCGTACCTGCTCTTTCAGGTCTGGCTCGGGCGAGCCGTCCTTGCGGCTGCCGACCTGGCCGGATACGAACAGAAAACCGTTGGAACGAATCGCCGGTGAATAGCGATGAAGTTCATACAGGTCATGGCGGTCGGCCGGGAAAACCACATCACGTTTGCTGGTCATTGTTGCCTCCATCTGGGCCGCTACGGCCCACTGTTAACGATGGAGTGACTTTAAAAAGAGGCTCGGCCTGGATAAACGAGCAACTCTGGTCATGACTGTTTGTAGAATCCAAACAATCAAGAGCTGAGAGAGTCGTGAAATGGATCGTTTCGATGCGATGCAGGCCTTCGCCCGCGTGGTGGAAACCGGCAGTTTCACCAAGGCGGCAGCCACCCTGCACATGAGCAAGACCAGCGTGACCCAGCTGATCCAGCAGCTGGAGGCACGGCTGCGTGTGCGCCTGCTCAACCGCACCACGCGCAAGGTCAACGTCACCGCCGACGGGGCCGCTTACTATGAGCGTGTGGTGCGTCTGCTGGCGGATGTCGACGATGCCGAGACCAGTCTGTCCAGCGCAGCGATGGCGCCGCGCGGTCGCCTGCGGGTGGACGTACCCAGCCCCTTTGCGCGCATGCTGCTGATCCCGGCTTTGCCGGCGTTCTATGCACGTTATCCGGAAATCCAGCTGACCTTGGGCGTCAGTGACCGCCTCATCGACATCATTGGCGAGAACGTCGATTGCGTGGTGCGCGGCGGCGAGATCACCGATCAGTCGCTGATCGCGCGGCATGTGGGCGATCTGCAACTCGGCATCTACGCCACGCCGGGTTATCTGCAGCGCGCCGGCACGCCGATGCATCCACGCGAGCTGGAGGAGGCTGCCCATCACACGGTGGGTTTTCTCTGGTCGCGCACCGGCAAGGCCTTGCCCTATGCGATGCAGCGGGGTGAAGAGCGCATCGAGGCCCACGGCCGCCCGCGGCTGACGGTCGACGATGGCAATGCCTATTTGGCTGCCGGCCTGGCGGGCCTGGGCATGCTCTGGCTGCCGCATTACATGGCCACGCCACACCTGGCCAGCGGTGAACTGGTGCGCCTGTTCGAGGACTGGCAGATGAAACCGATGCCGATGTACCTGGCCTTCCCGCCAAACCGTCATGTCAGCGCCAAGCTGCGGGTGTTCATCGACTGGGTGGTGGCGCTGATGGCCGAGCATGCGCCGGTGTTGGTGCGCTGATCCGCGCTGTAGCGCGAGCTTTGCGGCTGCCTTTGGCTGCAGTCCGGTGCGCCTGAGCAGGGCTCAATCGCGATAGAACACCTGGATCAGGTGATAGCCGAACTGGGTCTTCACCGGCCCGTGCACTTCACGCAACGGCTTCTTGAAAATCACCTGGTCCACCGCGCGCACCATCTGCCCGGGACGCACTTCGCCGAGATCGCCGCCTTTCTTGCCGGAGGGGCAGGTGGAATGCTTGCGCGCCAGCACATCGAACGCCTCGCCGGCGGCAATGCGCTTCTTCAGCGCGGCGGCTTCCGCTTCGGTCTTGACCAGGATGTGGCGGGCCATTGCCTTTGCCATTGATGGGGTCCTCAATTCTGTCAGGGCGCTATTGTGCCAGCATTCATTGCGCCAGCAGAATGGCGTCAATTTTATGGGTTGTGCGTTGTCCGCGGCGCGGATGAATCATGGCCTATGGTATTTCAATCGCGCTCACGGAAACGCCGCCATGGATCTCCAAGCAATGCTGAAAATCCTGTCCAGTCAGGATGGTTCCGATCTGTATCTGTCTACCGGCGCACCGCCCTGCGCGAAGTTCAATGGCGTGCTCAAGGCGCTGAGCCAGGAGCCGATGAAGGCGGGCGATGTGGCGGCCATTGCCGACTCGATCATGGACAGTGCCCAGCGCGAGGAATTCGAGCGTGAGCTGGAGATGAACCTGGCCATCTCGCTGGCTGGCGTCGGGCGTTTTCGTATCAACATCTTCAAGCAGCGCAACGAGGTGTCCATCGTCGCGCGCAACATCAAGCTGGATATTCCGCGCTTCGAAGATCTCAAGCTGCCCGAGGTGCTGCTCGGCACGGTGATGGAAAAACGTGGCCTGGTGCTGTTCGTCGGTGGTACTGGCTCAGGCAAGTCGACCTCACTGGCGGCGCTGATCGACTACCGCAACCGCAACAGCGGCGGCCATATCATCACCATCGAAGACCCGGTGGAGTACGTGCACCGGCACAAGAAGTCGATCATCAACCAGCGTGAGGTGGGCGTGGATACCCGCAGCTTCCATGCGGCGCTGAAGAACACCCTGCGCCAGGCGCCGGACGTGATTCTGATCGGCGAGATCCGCGACCGTGAAACCATGGAGCATGCGCTGGCGTTCGCCGATACCGGGCACCTGGCGATTTCCACGTTGCACGCCAACAACGCCAACCAGGCGCTGGATCGCATCATCAACTTCTTCCCCGAGGATCGTCGCCCGCAACTGCTCAACGACCTGGGCAATAACCTCAAGGCATTCGTCTCGCAGCGTCTGGTCAAGACCGTCGATGGCAAGCGCCGCGCCGCGGTGGAGGTGATGCTGGGCACGCCGACGGTGCGCGACCTGATCAAGCGCAACGAGTTTTCCGAGCTCAAGGAAATCATGGAGAAATCCAAGAACCTCGGTATGCAGACCTTCGACCAGGCCTTGATCGACCTGGTGCATGAGGGGGCGATCGACGAGGAAGAGGCGGTGAAGAACGCCGACTCGGCGAACAACGTGCGCCTGAAGCTCAAGCTCCATCGTGACAATCCGGCCAATGCCAAGCCTGCACCCGCCGCCGCTGCGCCGGTGGCAACGCCGACACCTGCGCCGAAAGCCGCTGCTGCAGGTGACTGGGGGCTGGAGCTGAAACTGGAGGATATCGAGCAGGAGCAGCCACCTGAGGACCCGGGGCGGCAGGGGATTTAGGGATCGGGTTGCAGGGGAAGGTATGCCTGACGCAAACGCTGGCTGACGCCGTCCTGTTCCAGTTCGTTGATGGCGGCGCGCAGCTGTTCGACCAGTTGCCCATCGCACTCCTTCGAGCAGCCCAGATACAGGCCGGTACTGGCCAGTGTCGGGCTTCTGCGCAGGTTCTGCTCGCGATAGGCCGAGCCATCCCAGATATACAGCGCTTCCGGCACGCCGGTGAACCAGGCGTCGATTCGTCCAAGAGTGAGCAGATGAACCGGGTTCTCGCCGAGCGTGAGTTGCACGATCTGCTCGTCGCTGAACCCTTCGCGCTGCAGGATGCCCACCTGCGCCGTGCCCAGGCCGACACCTACGCGGCGGTAGCGCTGGCGAGCCTGCGCGAAGCTCTCGACGGGCTCATCGAGGCTGAAGAAGGCGCGCTCCAGCTCCATGACCGAGGCAATCCAGGTGTATAGCTCCTCTCGCTCGGGTGTCCGCGACAGAGGGATGATCAGCATGTTCTTGCCCCTGGCCACGTTGACCTGGGCTCGTGGCCAGGGCTCGACAACGATATGAGTAAGCTTGCCGATTCGCGCCAGCGCGGTCAGTACCACGTCACCCACCATGCCATGGCCGCCCTCGTAGTGATGCAGAGTCAGCGGTGGCGCCTCGGGCATGTAGAGCTTGATAGGCTCATCGGCTGATGCAGCTCCGGCCATCAGCAAGGCAACCAGCAGGCAGATGTGGTTGGGCACTACGAACATCCTGTTGTCACTGTGGCAGAAGTATAGAAGGCATTCTGGCAGGGTGTTCCGACCCAGCCTGCACCTCACCTACTCGTGTCGAATGCTGCGATTCCTTCCCTGGGCTTTCGCGGTGTAGAGGGCCTTGTCGGCTGCCGCCAGCAGGTGTTCCAGATACTCTGCGCATGGTTTGAGGCTGGCGATGCCGATGCTTACCGTGATCGATTCGTTGGCGACCTCAAGCGCCTTGATCTGATCATGCACGCGCTCGGCAATATCGCTGGCTTCATCGAGATCGGCGTTGGGCAGCCATATCGCGAACTCTTCGCCGCCGTAGCGCACCACGCTGTCGCCGCTGCGCACGCTGGCCAGAAGACGTTGCGCCATGTCCACCAGAACGCGATCTCCCTCGGCGTGGCCGAAGCGATCGTTGATCTGTTTGAAGTGGTCGATATCGATCAGCAGGAGGCTGCCGCAGGCAAGGTCGCTGACGCTGCCGAGCCACTGCTCGACGTGCACTGACAGCGCCCTGCGATTGCTCAGTGCTGTCAGTGGGTCGGTATGGCTCAGTTGCGCGAGTTGCTCGGCTTCGCTCTGAATTTCCACAGCGTAGTTGGCCAGCTGGGCGTAGGCGCTCTGCAGCGCCAGGTTGGCCTTGGCCAGTTGGGCGGCGCTTTCCTGCGCCTGTTCCCGAGCCTTCAGCAGCTCTGCCTCGAAACGTTGGCGGTCCTTGGCGACGAAGAACAGCCAGATGACCTCCGGCGTGCCATCGACTTCGCTGATGCGTGCGTTGGTCATGACGGGTATTGCCTGGCCACCTTCTGATTGCAGTTGCAGGTAAAGCTCACTGAACTCACCGTTGCGCAGCAACAGCGGCCAGGCATGGGTTTGCAGGAAAATGCGGCTGGCCGGCGGAAAGAACTGATCCATGCCTTCGGCCGTGCCCACCCCTGCCAGGCGCTTGAAATCGCAATTGCAATGCTTGATCCGGCCGTTGCAGTCAGTGACCAGTACCGGGCCGGGCAGGCGATCAAGATACAACACGTGCGTGTGCTCCCTGCAGATAGCGATGCATGGCGGCGCTCACCAGTTGAGGATGGCTCATGTGCGCGCAATGGCCGCTGACGTCCAGCGTTTCCAGGGTGCTGCCCGTGAGTGCGGTTTGCAGGTAGGCGGCAACTGGCGTGGGAACCAGTGCATCACGCTGGTGGTGCAGGATCAGGCTGGGCAACGGGCACAGTGGCAGCGCCGGGCGGATATCAGAGAAGAAGGTGGCCTGAGCGAAGGCATGAGCCATGACCGGATCGGTCGAGCAGAAGCTGTCAGAGAGCTGCCGGGTGACAGCGGGAGCTTCGTCGGCGGACACCAGTGGGGCGAACTGCTCGGCCCAGCCCAGATAGTTATGGGCCATCAGCTCCAGCAGCCCCTCCAGATCACTGCGTTCGAACCCACCGCGATAGTCGGGCGGGTCGTTGAGAAAGCAGGGGGAAGGGCCGAGCAGAATCAGGCGGGAGAACAGCTCCGGGCGTCTGATGGTGGCAAGAATACCGATGCTGCAACTGATCGAGTGGCCAACGAAGGTCAGATCACCCGACAGTTCGAGGGCGTCGCACACTTCCAGAAGGTCCTCTACGTATCCCTCCAACTGGGCATAGCGGGCAGGGTGGAAGGCGTTGGCATCGGAGCGCCCGCTGCCGACATAGTCGAACAGCACCTGGTGCCAATGCTCGGTGAAGGCCGGCGTGACCTTGCTCCACATGTCCTGATTGCAACCGAAGCCGTGGCCGTAGATGAGCGTTGGGGCATCGGCCGTTTGCGCTTTCAAGCGTTGAACGTTGTTGCGCTGGATGATGTTCATGCCGCCACCTCGCCACGTTCCGAGCCTGCCTTGGTCAAGACGCGGCTGCTGTGAAGACGGAAAAATGGCGCCAGTATAGTGATTTTTCTGGCGGCTGGCTTTTGGCTACAGCTCCTCAGTCAGCTCTGGCATGTTGCGATACAGCTCCAATGCCTGCGGATTTGCCAGGGCATCGGTGTTTTTCACCGGACGGCCGTGGACGACGTTGCGTACTGCCAGTTCGACGAGCTTGCCGCTGAGGGTGCGCGGGATGTCGGCGACCTGAACGATCTTTGCCGGCACATGGCGCGGCGTGGTGTGGGTGCGGATCACCCGGCGTATCTCGTCGCGCAAGGCATCGTCCAGCATCACGCCGTCACGCAGGCGTACGAACAGCACCACGCGCACGTCGCCCTGCCAGTCCTGGCCGATGGCAATGGATTCCAGCACCTGCGGCACCTTTTCCACCTGACGGTAGATTTCTGCGGTGCCGATGCGCACGCCCCCGGGGTTGAGTACGGCGTCGGAGCGACCATGGATGAGCAGGCCGCCGTGCTCGGTTTCCTCGGCATAGTCGCCATGGGCCCAGACGCCGGGGAAGGTATCGAAATAGGCCGCGCGGAATTTCTCGCCGCCGGCGTCATTCCAGAAGCCTACCGGCATCGAAGGGAAGTGTCTGGCGCAGACCAGTTCGCCTTTTTCTCCCATCACCGCTTGGCCACTTTCGTTGCACACCTGCACATCCATGCCCAGGCCCTTGCACTGCAGTTCGCCAGGCCATACCGGCAGAGTCGGGTTGCCCAGGGCGAAGCAGGAGACGATATCGGTGCCGCCGGAGATCGACGACAGGCACAGATCCGGCTTCACCTCGCGGTAGACGTACTCGAAGCTCTCGTGGGCCAGCGGCGAGCCGGTGGAGAGCATGGCCTTGAGGCTGCTCAGCTTGTGGCTTTGCCGTGGTTTTACGCCGGCTTTCTCCAGTGCGGCGATGAACTTGGCGCTGGTGCCGAAGATGGAGATGTCCTCGGTGTCGATCAGATCGATCAGGCGGGTCGGTTCGGGGTGGAAGGGCGAGCCGTCGTAGAGCACCAGGGTGGCGCCTGTGGCCAGGCCCGAAACCTGCCAGTTCCACATCATCCAGCCGCAGGTGGTGTAGTAGAACAGGGTGTCGTCGGCCCCCAGGTCTGTATGCAGCCCCAACTCCTTGAGGTGTTGCAGCAGGGTGCCGCCGGTGCCGTGAACGATACACTTGGGTACACCGGTGGTGCCGCTGGAATAGAGGATGTACAGCGGTTGGTCGAAGGCCACGGGGGTGAACTGTGGCGCGCCGCCGGGCTGGTAGAAATCCTGCCAGAGGGTCGTTAGAGCAACTGACTTGTAATCAGTGGGGCTGGCCTCGAGGCGCGCATAGGGCACGATCAGCAGATGTTGCAGGGAAGGCAACTGCTCGAGGATTTCGTTGAGTTTGCCGGTCAGGTCCAGATTCTTCCCTGCATAGCGATAACCGGCGGCGGCGATCAGCACCTTGGGTTCGATCTGGCCGAAGCGGTCGATCACCCCCTGGGTGCCGAAGTCCGGTGAGCAGCTCGACCAGGTGGCGCCCAGGCTGGCGGTGGCGAGCATGCCCACCACGGTCTGCCAGGTATTGGGCATGAACGCCGCGACGCGGTCACCGATGCCCACGCCCGCGTTTTGCAGGGCGCGTTGCAGGCCGGCGACATGGGCGGCCAGTTGTGCGTAGCTGAGCTGTTCGCGGCTGCCATCCTCGGCGATGGCCACCAGCGCCGGGTGACCGTCGCGGCGGCGCAGCAGATGCTCGGCAAAATTCAGGGTGGCGCCAGGAAACCACTGCGCATCTGGCATCGCCGGGCCTTCACGCAGGACGCATTCGGCGGGGTTGTGGAAGCGAATGTCGAAGAAGTCGACGATGGCCTGCCAGAAGGCTTCGCGCTGCTCGACGCTCCAGGCATGCAGGGCAGGGTAGTCGGCCAGGCGCAGGGCATGGCGGTCGTTGACGAAACGGCGGAAGGCATCCAGGCGGGTGCGGGCGATGCGCTCGGCGGAAGGCGTCCACAGAGGTTGCTGCATGGTCAGTCCTCGTCGTTCTTGTCCCTGGGCTTCAGCTTAGTGCGTTCGGGGCATTTGACCTTTAACTCAGACGACCTTTGCTGCTATCGCACCGACTCTCTCATCGGTGCGGATGTGGCGTCTCTCGATGCGTAGAACGGTGGAGCGATAAAGCCGCACATACTTGTAGGAGCGGATTCATCCGCGATTTTCGCGGCTAAAGCCGCTCCTACAGATGACAGGTTGGCGCTCAGCGATTTGCTATCCGAGCACGGGCCACCCGCGAACCATTGGCCTTGCCCAGCACCTCGCAGATGCGCTGGCCGGCGGCGATCAGCTTGTCCATGTCGATGCCGGTGTCGATACCTAGGCCTTGCAGCAGGTAGAGCACGTCCTCGGTGGCGACGTTACCGGTGGCGCCCTTGGCGTAGGGGCAGCCGCCTAAACCTGCGACCGAGCTGTCGAACACATTGATGCCTTCGAGCAGGCTGGCGTAGATGTTGGCCAGGGCCTGGCCGTAGGTATCATGAAAGTGTCCGGCCAGCCGCTCGCGCGGGATGTCGCGGCCAACCACCTCGATCATCCTGCGCGTATCGCCGGCGGTACCGGTGCCGATGGTGTCGCCCAGCGATACCTCGTAGCAGCCCATGGCGTAGAGCTCACGGGCGACGCTGGCGACCTGGGCCGGGTTGACCTCGCCGTCGTAGGGGCAGCCGAGCACGCAGGACACATAGCCGCGCACGCGAACCTTGTGGGCCTTGGCAGCTGCCATCAACGGCTCGAAGCGCGCCAGGCTTTCGGCGATGGAACAGTTGATGTTCTTCTGCGAGAAGGCCTCGCTGGCGGCGGCGAACACCGCCACTTCCTCCACCTTGGCTTCGAGTGCGGCCTCGAAGCCTTTCAGGTTGGGCGTCAGCGCGGCGTAGGTGACGCCCGGCTGGCGCTGGATGGCGGCGAATACTTCGGCGCTGCCGGCCATCTGCGGTACCCACTTGGGCGAGACGAAGCTACCCACCTCGATATAGCTCAGGCCGGCGCCAGTCAGATCGTCCACCAGGCGCACCTTGTCGGCCACGCTGATCGGCTGCTTCTCGTTCTGCAGACCGTCGCGCGGGCCGACTTCGACCAGGCGTACGGAGTGGGGCAAGTTCATCGGCTGTCCTCATAGGTGTTGCTGATGTCGTAGGGTGCGCCGCGCGCACCGTCTGCGGCAAGACTGAGCTAAAACGGTGGGCTGAAGCCCACCCTACAAGGTGAAATGGATCGCCGCCCGGCCCACCCTACGAAGATCTGCTGCGTAGGGTGGGCTTCAGCCCACCTTGTCCAAGGCGAATGCGGTGGATCGGTGAAGTGTGATCCACCCTACGGCTCCAGCTCCACCAGCACGGCGCCTTCGCTGACCATCTCGCCTTCGCGGCAATACAGCGCCTTGACCGTCCCGGCTTCGGGCGCGCGGATGCTGTGCTCCATCTTCATCGCCTCCAGTACCACCAAGGCCGTGCCGGCTTCGACCGCCTGACCAGGCTCGACCAGTACCCGGACGATGCTGCCGTTCATGGGCGCGCTCAAACCACCCTGCTGGGCATGGCTGGCCTCTGCGGCGGCGATGGGGTTGAAGCGGGTGATGGCGTGCAGTTCGCCGTGCCAGTGCAGGTAGAGGGTTTCACCTCGGCGAATGGCGTGCAAACGCTGCCGCGAGCCGTCGATGTCCGCCAGCAGGTGTTCGCCCTGCAGGTGGGCCTGGTTGCTGGCGCGTACCTTGCGGCTTTCGCCTTGGCAATTCAGGTGCAATTCGATTTCCGCCGCACCGCCCGCGCGCCAGCCACTGCGGGCGGCCCAGGGTGAATGGGTGTCGTCTGTGCGTTGCCAGGGTGTTTCGCTCTGCACCCAGGCGTCAGCCGCCACTTGCCAGAAGGCTTCCGGCAGCTCACTGGGCGCAGGCAGCAACTGCTGCTGATGGCGGGGGATGAAACCAGTGTCCAGTTCGCCCGCGGCGAACGCCGGGTGAGCGAGGATGCGGCGCAGGAATGCCAGATTGGTCTTGACCCCGCCCACCAGCGTTTCGTCGAGCATGGCCAGCAGGCGCAGGCGCGCTTCCTCGCGGTTTTCGCCCCAGGCGATCAGCTTGCCGAGCATGGGGTCGTAGAAGGGCGATACGCTGTCGTCCTCGGCCACGCCGCTGTCGGTACGTCGGCCTTGGCCGGCAGAGGCTTCGCGGTACAGGCCCAGGGTGCCGGTGGCGGGCAGGAAGTCGTGGTCCGGGTCTTCGGCGTACAGCCGCACCTCGATGGCGTGACCGTTGAGCGGCACCTGCTGCTGAGTGATCGGCAGCGGTTCGCCACGGGCGACGCGAATCTGCCAGGCCACCAGGTCGAGGCCGGTTATGGCCTCGGTGACCGGGTGCTCCACCTGCAGGCGGGTGTTCATCTCCATGAAGAAGAAGTCGCCACGCTCGTCGAGCAGAAACTCCACGGTGCCGGCGCCGACATAGCCGATGGCCTGCGCGGCCTTGACCGCCGCCTCGCCCATGGCGCGGCGCAGTTCAGGACTCAGGCCGGGGGCGGGGGCTTCCTCCACCACTTTCTGGTGACGGCGCTGGATCGAGCAGTCGCGCTCGTTGAGGTACAGGCAATTGCCGTGCTGGTCGGCGAACACCTGGATTTCCACATGGCGAGGCTTGAGCACGTATTTTTCCACCAGCATGCGCGAGTCGCCGAAGGCCGACTGCGCTTCGCGCTGGGCGGATTCGAGGGTCTCGGCCAACTGGGCTTCCGATTCGGCGACCTTCATGCCCTTGCCACCGCCGCCTGCAGCGGCCTTGAGCAGCACCGGATAACCGATGCGTGCGGCGGCCTCGCGGAAGGTCTCGAGATCCTGCTTCTCACCGTGATACCCGGGCACCAGCGGCACGCCGGCGGCCTCCATCAGCGATTTGGCTGCCGACTTGCTTCCCATGGCCTCGATGGCCGAGGCGGGCGGGCCGAGGAAGATCAGCCCCGCCTGCTCGATGGCGCGGGCGAAACCGGCGTTCTCCGAGAGAAAACCGTAGCCAGGGTGGATGGCCTGCGCGCCGCTGGCCTTGGCGGCGGTGATGATCCTGTCGATCAGCAGGTAGCTTTCGGCGGGCTTGGCGCCGCCGAGGTTCACCGCCACGTCGGCCTCGCGCACATGGCGCGCGCTGGCGTCGATGGCACTGTGCACCGCCACGCTGCGGATGCCCATGGCCTTGGCCGTGCGCATCACACGGCAGGCGATTTCGCCACGGTTGGCGACCAGCAGGGTGTCGATCATGTCATTGCTCCTGCCAGGAAGGTTGGCGTTTTTCCAGAAATGCCCGCAGGCCTTCCTGGCCCTCGGCGCTGACGCGCAGGCGGGCGATGGCGTTCTCGGTGTAGCGGCGCAGGGCCGGGGTCAGCTCGCCGCTGCCGACTTCGCGCAGCAGGTCCTTGCTGGCGCGCATGGCTTGCGGGCTGTTTTGCAGCAGATTGGCGATCCAGGCCTCGGCCTGGGCGTCGAGTTCGGCTGCCGGGCAGGTTTCGGCGAGCAAGCCGAGTTCGCGGGCGCGGTGGCCGTCGAAGCGTTCGGCGGTCAGCGCGTAGCGCTTGGCCGCGCGTTCGCCGATAGCCTGCACGACGAAGGGGCTGATCACCGCCGGAGCCAGGCCGATGCGGACTTCGGACAGCGAAAACAGTGCGTCCTCGGCGCCAATGGCGATGTCGCAGCAACTGGCCAGGCCCACCGCGCCGCCGAAGGCCGCACCCTGGACCACGGCCAGGGTCGGGATCTTCAGGCCGTGCAGGTTGTACATCAGCTCGGCCAGCTCGCGGGCATCGCCCAGGTTGGCGTTGTAGTCGAGCCCTGCAGCCTGCTGCATCCAGGCCAAGTCAGCACCGGCGGAAAAATGCTTGCCACGGCCGCGCAACAGCAGAAAGCGCAGGCTTTTGTCTTCGCCCACGGCGTCGAGGGCGAGGATCAGCTCGCGGATCATTTCGGCGTTGAAGGCGTTGTTCTTTTCAGGGCGGTTCAGCCACAGGGTGGCGAAGCCGCGTGGGTCTTTTTCAAGCTGTACGGTGGTGAAGTCGGTCATGTCTGTCGCTCTCAGAACTCTGGTGTAGGAGCCGGCTTGCCGGCGATGCTTTTGATCGCCCGCAAGCGGGCTCCTACAGACTGGTGTTACATCCGGAACACACCGAAACGGGTCGGCTCGATGGGCGCGTTGAGGCTGGCCGAGAGGGCCAGCGCCAGCACTTCGCGGGTCTGTGCCGGGTCGATCACACCGTCGTCCCACAGCCGTGCGCTGGAGTAGTAGGCATGCGCCTGCTTCTCGTACTGCTCGACGATGGGTTGCTTGAGGCGTTGTTCGTCCTCGTCCGAGTAGTGCTGACCGGCGCGCTCGGCCTGCTCGCGCTTGACCTGTACCAGCACGCCCGCGGCCTGCTGTGCGCCCATCACGCCGATCCGCGCGTTGGGCCACATCCACAGAAAGCGTGGATCGTAAGCGCGGCCGCACATGCCGTAGTTGCCGGCGCCGAAACTGCCGCCGATGATCACGGTGAATTTCGGCACCTGGGCGCAGGCCACCGCGGTGACCAGCTTGGCGCCGTGCTTGGCAATGCCAGCTTCCTCGTACTTCTTGCCCACCATGAAGCCGGTGATGTTCTGCAGGAACAGCAGCGGGATACCGCGCTGGCAGGCCAGCTCAACGAAGTGCGCGCCTTTCTGCGCCGACTCGGCGAAGAGGATGCCGTTATTGGCCAGGATCGCCACCGGGTAGCCATTGATACGGGCGAAGCCGCACACCAGGGTGGTGCCGAACAGCGCCTTGAATTCATCGAGCTGTGAGTCATCGACGATACGTGCGATCACCTCACGCACATCGAAGGGCTGCTTGGCGTCGGCCGGGATCACCCCGTACAGCTCTTCTGCGGCGTAGCGCGGGGCGATGGGCGCGCAGCTATCGAGCTGGCCGAGCTTGCGCCAGTTGAGATTGCTGATGCAGCGCCGGGCCAGGGCGAGGGCGTGCTCGTCGTCCTCGGCGTAATGGTCGGCCACGCCGCTGGTCTTGCAGTGCACGTCGGCGCCACCCAGCTCCTCGGCGCTCACCACCTCGCCGGTGGCGGCCTTCACCAGCGGCGGGCCGGCGAGAAAGATGGTCGCCTGCTCGCGCACCATGATGGTCTCGTCGCTCATCGCCGGCACGTAGGCGCCGCCGGCGGTGCACGAACCCATCACGACTGCAATTTGCGGAATCCCCATTGCGCTCATATTGGCCTGGTTGAAGAAGATCCGACCGAAGTGCTCGCGGTCCGGAAACACCTCTTCCTGGCGCGGCAGGTTGGCGCCGCCGGAGTCCACCAGGTAGATGCACGGCAGGCGATTCTCGCGGGCGATGGCCTGGGCGCGCAGGTGTTTCTTCACGGTCAGCGGGTAGTAGCTGCCGCCTTTTACCGTGGCATCGTTGGCGATGATCATGCACTCGACGCCTTCGACGCGGCCGATGCCGGCGATCACCCCGGCGGCGGGCACGTCTTCGCCGTACACCTCATGGGCGGCGAGCTGGCCGATCTCGAGGAAAGGCGAGCCGGCATCGAGCAGGCGATTGATGCGTTCGCGTGGCAGCAGCTTGCCGCGCGCGATGTGGCGCGCCTGCGCCTTCTCACCGCCGCCTTCGTGGACGCGGGCGAGCAGGGCGCGCAGGTCATTGACCTGGGTGAGCATCGCCGCCTGGTTGGCGGCGAACTCAGGGGAACGGGTATTGATCTGGGTATGCAGGATGGCCATGGTCGCTTCCTGTAGGGTGCCTCGTGCGCACCGTGCCGTTGTTTTGGTGCGCATGGCGCACCCTACGGTGTCATTTGGTCTCGTTGAACAGCTCGCGGCCGATCAGCATGCGGCGGATCTCGCTGGTGCCGGCGCCGATCTCATAGAGCTTGGCGTCGCGCAGCAGGCGGCCGGCTGGGTACTCGTTGGTGTAGCCGTTGCCGCCGAGCAGCTGGATGGTATCCAGGGCCATCTTGGTGGCCATCTCGGCGGTGTAGAGGATCACCGCAGCGGCGTCCTTGCGCGACTCCTCGCCGCGATCACAGGCCTTGGCCACGTTGTACAGGTAGGACTTGGAGGCGTTCATGCCGGCATACATGTCGGCCAGCTTGCCCTGCACCAGCTGGAATTCGCCGATGGACTGCTTGAACTGCTGGCGCTGGTGCACGTAGGGCAGCACCACGTCCATGCAGGCGCTCATGATCCCGGTCGGGCCGCCGGAAAGCACGGTGCGTTCGTAGTCCAGGCCGCTCATCAGCACGCGCACGCCACCGCCCTCGACGCCGAGGATATTCTCCTCAGGCACTTCGCAATCCTCGAACACCAGCTCACAGGTGTTCGAGCCGCGCATGCCCAGCTTGTCCAGCTTCTGGTGGCGGGAGAAACCCTTGAAATCGCGCTCGACGATAAAGGCGGTCATGCCCTTGGAGCCGGCGTTGATGTCGGTCTTGGCATAGATCACGTAGGTGTGGGCGTCCGGGCCGTTGGTGATCCACATCTTGTTGCCGTTGAGGATGTAGCGGTCACCGCGTTTTTCCGCGCGCAGCTTCATCGACACCACGTCGGAGCCGGCATTGGGCTCGCTCATGGCCAGGGCACCGATGTGCTCGCCGGAACACAGCTTGGGCAGGTATTTGTGCTTCTGCGCCTCGCTGCCGTTCTTGTGGATCTGGTTGAGACACAGGTTGGAGTGCGCGCCGTAGGACAGGCCCACCGAGGCCGAGGCGCGGCTGATCTCTTCCATGGCCAGCACATGCGCCAGATAGCCCATGTCGGTGCCGCCGTACTCTTCCTTGACCGTCATGCCGAGCAGGCCCATGTCGCCGAACTTGCGCCACATGTCCATGGGGAATTCGTTGTCGCGGTCGATCTGTGCGGCGCGTGGCGCCAGCTCGGCCTGGGCGAACTGGTGCACCGAGTCGCGCAGCATGTCGAGAGTTTCGCCGAGGCCGAAGTTGAGGGTGGGGTAGCTCATGGGGTCACCTGCTGTTGTTCTTGTCGTGGGGGCGATTACGCGGTCGTTTCGGCCAGGGCAGCGAGACAGCGCTCCTCGGCAGTATCCAGTTCCAGCTGCATCTGCTCGATGTCCAGCAGTTGCTGCTGCAGTTGCAAGCGGCGCTCGGCGATCTTGGCTAGGAAAGTATTGAGCTGCTTGTGGTTGCCGCTGCTGGGGTCGTAGAGGTCGATCAGTTCCTTGCATTCGGCCAGGGAGAAGCCGATGCGCTTGCCGCGCAGAATGAGTTTCAGGATCACCAGATCCTTGGGCTGATAGATGCGCTCCTGGCCGCGGCGCTCGGGGGCGAGCATGCCCTGTTCCTCGTAGAAGCGGATGGCGCGCGGGGTGACATCCAGTTCGCGGGCCAGGTCGGAGATGCTGTAGGTGGTCGGCATGGCGATGCTCTTGTTGTTTACCTTTACGTAAACGTTAAGTTGGCTTTTGTAGGCTGTCAACGCCGCCGTCCTCAGGATCGAGTCCACCGGCTGGACAAGCGCTACGGCAAAGCCTCTAGAATGCCGCTCTTGTCGGCAGCCACGAACAAGGGAACTCATGGCAGTTGCGTCCGCTGAAAAAGGCACGATTTCCGTACGCCTGGTGCTCGAAGCGCTGTGCGAGCTGCGCCGGCAAGGCGTCGACGAGGCGGCGTTGCTGGCCGAGGCCGGGATCGACGGCGAGCTGCTGGTGCAGCCTGAAGGGCGGGTGTCGTCCGAGGCCTATGCCCAGCTCTGGTTGGCTATAGCCCGGCAGATGGACGACGAGTTCTTCGGCATGAATCGGCGCCGCATGAAGGTCGGCAGTTTCGCCTACATGGCCCGCGCCGCAGTGAAGGAGCCGACCCTGGGCGCGGCCTTGCAAGGTGCGCTGCGCTTTCTGCATCTGGTCTTCGATGACTTCAGCCCAAGGCTGGAAGTACGCGATGGCCTGGCGGCGATCGTCGTCGACGAGGCGCCGGAGCAGAGTTGCCGCGCCTTCGGCTATTTCACCCTGTGGCTGATCATCCATGGCCTGAGCTGCTGGCTGGCTGGGCGGCGCATCGACGTGCTGGGCATCCAGCTGCGCTGCTCGCAGCCGGAGTACATCGAGGACTACGAGGTGATGTTCACCCGCAACCTGCAGTTTGTGCGTGGGCAGAGCCGCCTGTTGTTCAATGCCGACAGCCTGCAGACGCCTATCCGGCGCAGCCCGCATGAGCTCAAGCGCTTTCTCGCCGGGGCGCCGGGTAATATTCTGGTGCGCTACCGCGACCCGCAGAGCCTGGGCGCACGGATCAAGGCCCATCTGCGCAGCCTGGCGCCATATCAGTGGCCGGATGTGGAGGCGCTGGCCGGGCATTTCCATATGGCGCCTTCGACCCTGCGACGCAAGCTGTCGCTGCAGGGGCAGTCCTATCAGGGGCTCAAGGATCAGGTGCGGCGCGACCTGGCCATTGCCAGCCTGGACAATGACCAGAGCAATTTCAGTGACCTGGCCTGCGAGCTGGGCTTCGCCGATACCAGTGCCTTCTACAAGGCCTTCAAGAAGTGGACGGGGTCGACCCCGGGGCAGTACCGCGCGTTGAGTAACCCAGAGAACCTTTGAGCAACAGTGCTTTTGTCATTTCCGCTCATTCAGATTGAGACCTTTCGACATTGCCGGCGAGCGGGGGCGGGGTAAAGATCGCAGCATCCAATAAGAACAATCCGGGAGATCACCCCGATGCGCGATTACTTCACCGCTGCCCGCGAGTTCGATTTCGAGGCTGCCGTTGCCGATACGCTGGCCGGTCGGCTGGATGCCATCAACGCCTGCGTGGAATGCTGCGACCGCCATGTCGGCGATGGCAAGACGGCGCTGATCTGGGAGGGGCGCAATGGCGAGCGCGCCACCTGGACTTTCGAGCAGTTGCAGGACGCCTCGGCACGCTTCGCCAATCTGCTGGCCAGCCGTGGCATCGGTGCTGGCGATTGCGTATCGGGCATCCTGCCGCGTACCCCGGAGCTGCTGATCACCATTCTTGGCACCTGGCGTGCCGGGGCCATCTACCAACCACTGTTCACCGCCTTCGGCCCCAAGGCCATCGAACATCGGGTGCATACTGCCGGCTCGAAGCTGGTGGTCACTGACGTGCTTAACCGCGTCAAGCTCGATGAAGTGGAGCAGGCACCGCCCGCGCTGGTGGTGGGTGAAGATTTCTGGGCCGAGATGGAACGGCAGGCGGATCGTTTCGAGCCGGTGATGCGCCGGGCCGACGATCCCTTCCTGTTGATGTTCACCTCGGGCACCACCGGCCTGGCCAAGCCGCTGCAGGTGCCGCTCAAGGCCATCGTCGCCTTCGTCGGCTATATGCGCGAGGCAGTGGATCTGCGCGTCGAAGATCGCTTCTGGAACCTGGCCGACCCCGGCTGGGCCTATGGCTTGTATTACGCCGTGACCGGCCCTCTGGCGATGGGGCATGCCACCACTTTCTACGAGGGCGCCTTCAGCGTCGAAAGCACCTGCCGGGTTATTCGCGAATACGGCATCACCAATCTGGCCGGCTCGCCCACGGCCTATCGCCTGTTGCTGGCCGCGCGTGACGAGGTGGAGACGGCAATCAAGGGGAGCCTGCGCGCGGTGAGCAGTGCCGGCGAACCGCTGACGCCGGAAGTGATTCGCTGGTTCGCCGAGGGCCTGGGCTGCACCATCCATGATCATTACGGGCAGACCGAACTGGGCATGGTGCTGTGTAACCACCATGCCTTGCAGCACCCGGTACGCCTGGGCGCGGCGGGTTTTGCCATGCCGGGGCACCGTGTGGTGGTGCTGGACGAGCAGCAGCGTGAGCTGCCGGCGGGGCAGCCTGGCATTCTGGCGCTGGATATGGCGCGCTCACCGCTGTTCTGGTTCCCCGGCTACCGTGGCATGGCGACGAAATCCTTCGTCGGCGACTACTACCTGAGTGGCGATACGGTGGAACTCAACGACGATGGCAGCATCAGTTTCGTCGGTCGTGCCGACGACGTGATCACCACCTCCGGCTATCGGGTTGGCCCCTTCGACGTGGAAAGCGCGCTGATCGAGCATCCGGCAGTGATTGAGGCAGCTGTGATCGGCAAACCAGACCCGGAGCGCACCGAACGGGTCAAAGCCTTCGTCGTACTGCACACCGGCCATGTAGCAGACGATGCCCTGGCCGAGGCGCTGCAGCAGTACGTGCGCAAGCGTCTGTCGGCCCATGCCTATCCGCGTGAGATCGAGTTCGTCAGCGAGCTGCCCAAAACCCCGAGCGGCAAGATCCAGCGCTTTTTGCTGCGCAACCAGGAAATCGCCAAGGCCCAGGCGGCTGCCAGTCACTGATCGAGGAATTTTCATCATGCATATCGAGCACAGCGTATTTCTGATCAGCGGCGGCGCCTCCGGCCTGGGGCTGGCCACGGCCCGTGAGCTGGTCGGGCAGGGCGGCAAGGTTGTGCTGCTGGATATCAACGAGCAGGCCGGTCTGCAGGCCATGGCCGAACTGGGCTATGCCGCGCGCTTCGTGCGCGCCGATATCACCCGTGAAGAGGATGGCCAGGTTGCTGTGGCGCAGGCGTTGGGGGCGTTCGGCGCACTGCATGGGCTGGTCAATTGCGCCGGCGTCGCGCCGGCCGAGAAGGTGCTTGGGCGCAACGGCGCACATGGCCTGGACAGTTTCCGCCGCACCGTCGAGATCAATCTGATCGGCAGCTTCAACCTGTTGCGCCTGGCTGCCGAGGCCATGGCGCAGAACCAGCCGAACGCCGAGGGCGAGCGCGGGGTGATCATCAATACCGCTTCGGTGGCAGCGTTCGACGGGCAGGTGGGGCAGGCCGCCTATGCCGCCTCCAAGGGCGGCATCGCGGCGCTGACGCTGCCAGCGGCGCGTGATCTGGCGCGCTCGGGTATCCGTGTGATGTGCATTGCCCCCGGCGTGTTCGAGACGCCGATGATGGCCGGCATGCCGCAAGAGGTGCGTGACTCGCTGGCGGCCAACGTGCCGTTCCCGCCGCGCCTGGGACGACCCGACGAGTACGCGGCGCTGGTGCGGCATATCGTCGAGAACACCATGCTCAATGGCGAGGTGATCCGCCTCGATGGCGCGCTGCGTATGGCCGCGAAGTAACCCATGACTTGGCCCGGATGCAATCCGGGAATAGACAACGCAGATTTCCCGGATGGCATCCGGGCCATGTGATTCGAAGGTGAAACTCATGAAACAGCAACTCGATCCCGTCGTTATCGTCAGTGCAGTGCGCACGCCCATGGGCGGTTTTCTCGGCGATTTGGCCGGCCTTACGGCGGCCGAACTGGGTGCTGCGGCCATTCGTGCGACGTTGGAGCGCTCCGGCCTCGCCGCCGAGGCGGTGGACACCGTATTGATGGGCTGCGTGCTGCAGGCTGGCCAGGGGCAGGCGCCAGCGCGTCAGGCCGCATTGGGCGCGGGGCTGAGCCAGGCGGCGCAGTGCACCACGTTGAACAAGATGTGTGGTTCCGGCATGCAGGCGCTGATGCTTGGCCATGACCAGTTGCTTGCCGGCAGCAGCGAGGTGCTGGTGGCAGGGGGCATGGAAAGCATGTCCAACGCGCCCTACCTGCTGGCGCGTGCGCGCAGTGGCTACCGCATGGGCCATGGCCAGGTGCTCGACCACATGTTCCTCGATGGCCTGGAGGACGCCTACGAGCGCGGCCGGTTGATGGGTACCTTCGCCGAGGACTGCGCGCAGCACTATGGCTTCACCCGCGAAGAGCAGGACGCCTACGCCCTGGAGTCGCTGCGCCGCGCTCAGCAGGCGATGGATGCTGGCCATTTCGTTGGTGAGATCGTTGCGGTCGAGGCCCCGGCTGGGCGCGAGCGGCGTCTGATCGCCACCGACGAGCAGCCGCCCAAGGCCCGCCCAGACAAGATCCCCGGGCTGAAACCGGCATTTCGCGAGGGCGGTACGGTCACGGCGGCCAATGCCAGTTCCATTTCCGATGGCGCCGCCGCGCTGCTGCTGATGCGCCTGTCCGAGGCTCAGGAGCGCGGTCTGCAACCGCTGGCGCGCATCGTCGGTCATGCCGGCCATGCCCAGGCGCCGAATCTGTTCACCACGGCTCCAGTGTCGGCGATCCAGCGCTTGCTGGCGCGTATCGAGTGGCCGCTGGAGACGGTCGATCTGTTCGAGATCAACGAGGCGTTCGCCGTGGTGCCCATGGTGGCCATGCGTGAATTGGGCATCGATCACGGCAAGCTCAACGTGAACGGTGGCGCTTGTGCCCTGGGACATCCCATCGGCGCCTCCGGTGCCCGCATCCTGGTAACTCTGTTGGCTGCCTTGCAGCAGCGGGGTTTCAAGCGTGGCGTGGCGTCCGTGTGCATTGGCGGCGGTGAAGCCACCGCTGTGGCCATCGAGTTGTACTGACTACCCACGTACTTGACCTGTGGGAGGGGCTTCAGCCGCGACTGTCGCCGCTGAAGCGCCTCCCGCAGTAATTAACCCGTTTTACCGGAGCCAGCCATGCTGCCCAACGAAGAAGAAATTCTGATCCGTGACATGGCCCGCCAGTTCGCCCAGGAGCGGCTGAAACCCTTCGCCGCCGACTGGGATCGCGAGCATCGTTTCCCTGCTGAGGCCATCGCCGAGATGGGCCAGCTGGGCTTCATGGGCATGCTGGTGCCGCAGCAGTGGGGCGGCGCCGAGACCGGTCACCTGGCCTACGCCATGGCCCTGGAGGAGGTGGCGGCTGGCGATGGCGCCTGCTCCACCATCATGAGCGTGCACAACTCGGTGGGCTGCATGCCGATCCTCAAATACGGCAGCGAGGAGCAGAAGCAGCGCTTTCTCCGTCCGCTGGCCGAAGGCAGCATGCTCGGTGCTTTTGCCCTGACCGAGCCGCAGGCCGGCTCCGACGCCAGCGACCTGCGTAGCCGTGCCCGGCGCGATGGCGATCATTACGTGCTCAGTGGCGCCAAGCAGTTCATCACCTCCGGCAGCCATGCGGGCATGGTGATCGTGTTCGCCGTCACCGATCCGCAAGCGGGCAAGAAGGGCATCAGCGCCTTTATCGTGCCGACCGATACGCCGGGGTTCTCGGTGGTGCGGGTCGAAGACAAGCTCGGCCAGCATGCCTCCGATACCTGCCAGATCCAGCTCGACGAGGTGCGCATCCCGGCCAGCCTGCGCCTGGGCGAGGAGGGCGAGGGCTATCGCATCGCCCTGGCCAACCTGGAGGGCGGACGCATCGGTATCGCAGCGCAATCGGTAGGCATGGCCCGCGCCGCGTTCGAGGCGGCGCGTGATTACGCCCATGAGCGGGTGACCTTCGGCAAACCGATCATCGAGCATCAGGCGGTGGCATTCCGGCTGGCCGATATGGCCACGCAGATCGCCGTGGCGCGGCAGATGGTGCACCACGCTGCCAGCCTGCGCGAAGCGGGGCAGCCGTGCCTGACCGAGGCCTCGATGGCCAAGCTGTTCGCTTCGGAAATGGCCGAGCGCGTGTGCTCGGCGGCGATCCAGACCCTCGGTGGTTACGGCTATCTCAAGGACTTTCCGGTCGAGCGCATCTACCGCGATGTGCGCGTGTGTCAGATCTACGAAGGCACCAGCGACGTGCAGCGGATGGTGATTGCGCGCAGTCTGTAAGCGCAAGGTGCGCCCGTTGCGCACCGATGCCTTGCAAACCCGACTAGGGTTCGATGCTCTCGAGTAACTGCAGCGCCAGGCGCACGCGCTCGGCATTGGGAAAGTTACGGTTGGCGAGTATCACCAGGCCGGTATCGCGCGCCGGTAGCAGCAGAATGTAGGCGCCGAAACCGTTGGTCGAGCCAGTCTTGTTCAGCAGCAGGTCACCCTCGGCTGGCTGGGGCACGCTGAAGCGCTCCACCGGCTGGGGTTGCAGCGCCATTTCTGCAGAGTTGCCAGCCTGCAGCTTCGCCAGGCTGATGGGGTAGGCATAGCGCTCCCAGCCCAGGGCCTGGGTCATGTCACCAACCTGGTAGTAACCGCGATGGGTGGAACTGACGGCCTGACGCAGCGGCGCAGGCAGCCTGTCCGGGTGCAGGTTGGCGTCGATGAAGCGCAGCATGTCGGCGGCAGTGGATTTCAAGCCGTAGGCTTCTGCGTCCAGCGCGCCGGGACTCACGCGCACGGCCTTGTCGTCGCGGTAGCCCCAGGCATAACGCGTCATCTGCTCGGTCGGTATCTGCAAGTAGCTATCCTGCATGCCCAGTTGTGGCAGCACGTCCTTCTCCATCAACTGCTGAAACGGCTTGGCCAGACTGGCGGCGGCCAGGTGACCGAACAGGCCGATACTGGGATTGGAATACAGTCGTTGCGTGCCGGGCGGGTAGACCGCCTGCCAGTTACGGTAGTAATCGAGCATCTGTTGTTCGTTGTTGACCGCATCTGGAAACTGCAGCGGCAGGCCACCTGGGGTGTAGGTGGCCAGATCCAGCAGGCTGATGTGGTCGAAGGCACTACCCTGTAACGCCGGCAGGTACTGGCTGGCGTTGTCGCTGAGGTTCAGCGTACCGCGCGCTTCGGCGTAGGCACCGAGGGTGGCGGTGAACAGTTTGCTGATCGAGCCCAGTTCGAACAGGGTGTGGCGATCCACGGCTTGGCCGCTTTCACGGGAAGCCACGCCGTATTCGAAGAAATGCTGCTGGCCCTTGTGGCTGATGGCGATGGCCATGCCGGGGATGGCATAGGTCTGCATCATCGGTTTCACGGCAGCATCGACGGCCTGGTTCAGCTCGGCTGAGGCCGATTGGCTGCCCAGGCACAGGCCGAGCGCGACAAGCAGGGGGCGAAGGGATGGGCGCATGAGCGTTCCTTGTCAGTTCATTGGGGGCAGTCGGCGGGGAACCGAGGTCTTCTTGACGATGGCGGTGTTGGTTTCGGCATAGCCGTTGATGCGGTCGAGCACGTCGTCCAGTTGCTCCATGGAGCGCACGTGCAGGCGAGCGATGAAGCAGTCCTCGCCGGTGACCTTGTCGCATTCGGTGAACTCGGGCGTGGCCTGAAGCAGTCGCTCCACCTCATGCAGCTTGCCGGGCAGGGGTCTTACGCGAACGATGGCCTGCAACTGATAGCCGAAATGGCGCGGATCGATTTCCACCGTATAGCCCTTGAGCACGCCACGTTCCTCCAGGCGGCGCAGCCGTTCGGCCACGCTGGGAGAGGACAGGCCACTGATCTGCGCCAAGGCTTTTAGTGAACGTCGCGAATCTGCCATCAGCGCCGCTATCAGGGTCTGGTCGATGTCATCGGTCATTGCAGGCCTCGTTAGGTAAAAGCCGGAATCTGCCGTTGTAAAAAAGGCGAGGGCTGGATTCTGCCTCAGATTCTCCATGGAGAGGGAAGTTGCACCTTCGGATAATTATTGCCTCTCTCGATGAGGCTCCGATCATGGATAACAACCTCAAACGCGGCTCGCTGGAAATGGTCGCCGCCATGCTGATTTCCGGCACCATCGGCTGGTTCGTGCTGATGTCCGGCCAGGCGGTGGTGGATGTGGTGTTCTGGCGCTGCCTGATCGGCGGCGGCATGTTGTTGCTGGTCTGCGCTGCGTTGGGCCTGCTGCGTACCGAGCTGCTGGGGCGGCGAATATTGCTACTGGCCGTGCTCAGCGGCGTGGCCATCGTCGGCAACTGGTTGCTGTTGTTCGCCTCCTATGCGCAGGCCTCCATCGCCGTCAGTACCGTGGTCTACAACATCCAGCCGTTCATGCTGGTGGGGCTGGCGGCGCTGTTTCTCGGTGAGCGCATCACCTGGCTCAAGCTCGGTTGGCTGGCGCTGGCCTTTGTCGGCATGCTGGCCATCGTCAGTGCCCATGGGTATGGTGCGGTAGCCGCTGGCAACTACCTGCTGGGCATCGCGCTGGCGCTGGGTGCGGCGCTGCTCTATGCGGTGGCGGCATTGATCGTCAAACGCCTCACCGGCACGCCGCCACACCTGATCGCACTCATCCAACTGCTGACTGGCGTGCTGATGCTGGCCCCATGGCAGGGGCAGCACCTGCCGCAGGGGGAAGTGGCCTGGGCCAGCCTGGTGACGCTGGGTGTGGTGCATACCGGGCTGATGTACATGCTGCTCTACGGCGCTATCCAGAAGCTGCCGACGGCGCTGACCGGCGCGCTGTCTTTCATTTATCCGGTTGCGGCGATCCTCGTCGACTGGCTGGCCTTCGATCACTGGTTGAGCGCGCTGCAGTGGCTCGGCGTGGCGGCCATCCTGCTGGCGGCTGCGGGCATGCAGCAGGGCTGGCGGTTGGGCATAAGGAGCCGGCGTGCCGTCAGGGTCTGACCCCCTGTTCGCGCAGGCGCTTGTACAGCGTGTTGCGGCTCAGGCCGAGGTGGCGGGCGAGGTAGGAAATATTGCCGCCGCAGGCCTGGTACTGGCTGGCCAGGTCGTCGGGCTCGGGTCGCGCTTGCAGGGTCGTGTCCGTCGGCAGGTCGAGAAAGAAATCGTCCGGCAGATGTTCGGCGCGGATGGCCTGGTCGTCGGCCATGGCCAGAGCCACGCGCAGCACGCTGCTGAGCTGGCGCAGGTTGCCCGGCCAGGGATGGTGCTGGAACAGCTCCAGTACCTCGCGGCTGATGCCCGCGCGCTGGTGGGGTTCGCGGTGCTGCTCCCACAGTCTCTGAAACAGCGCCTGCTTGTCGCTGCGTTCGCGTAGCGGTGGCAACTCCAGGTTCAGCCCGCTAATGCGGTAGTAGAGGTCGGCGCGGAACTGCCCACTGTCGACATCCTGGCGCAGCGGGCGGTTGGTGGCGGAGACCAGGCGCACATCCACCGGATGCAGTTCGCTGCTGCCCAGCGGCTGTACGCAGCGCTCCTGTAACACACGCAGCAGCCGGGCCTGCACGCGCAGCGGCATGTCGCCGATCTCGTCGAGAAACAGCGTGCCCTTGTGCGCCTTGCGGATCAGGCCGACATGGCCTTTCTGGCTGGCGCCGGTGAAGGCGCCTTTCTCGTAGCCGAACAGTTCCGACTCCACCAGCTCCGCCGGAATGGCCGCGCAGTTGACCGCGATGAAGGGCTGGTTGGCCCGTGAGCTGGCTTGATGCAGCGCCTTGACGAAAACCTCCTTGCCGGCGCCGGTTTCGCCCTGAATCAGGATCGGAATGTCCTTCTCCAACAGGCGTTCGGCCTGGCGCACGGCCTTGTCCATGCGCGCATCGCCAGCGCTCAGGGTATGCAGCTGTGGCTCTTGCGGCGTGCTCGGGGTGGCTTGCGGGCGGAAGTCGCGAGGCTGGATCGGAGCGGGTCGGGCAGGGCGGCGCACACGTGCATGGAAGCGAAAATGACCGCTGGTGCGCAGGCTGAAGGGCTGACCGTCTGGTTGGTTGAGCAACTGCTGCAGCGGTACGTCGAATAACTGCTCGATGGCGCCGTAGGTCAGGGCATGGCCAAGCAGGTTATCGGCGCGGCGGTTGGCGGAGACCACGTGGCCCTGCTCGTCGAACACCACCAGGCCGGCCCAGGGGCTGTCAAGGTTGTCCAGGCTGGTGTTGAAGCTGAGCAGGTGGTACTGGTCGGCGAACAGTTTGAGGAGCAGTCGGTTCTCCACTGACTGGCTCATCATCTTGACCATGCCGAGGGTGTGCGCCGGCGGCAGGTAGCTGTCGCTGGACACGTCGAGCACGGCGATCATGCGCCGTTGCTCATCGAAGATCGGCGAGGCCGAGCCGGTCATGAAACGGTTGGCCTTGAGGAAGTGTTCATCGTGCTGGATATGCACCGCCTGGCCGCAACTGAGCGCGGTGCCGATGGCGTTGGTGCCGGTGTAACGCTCCAGCCAGCTAGCGCCGGCGACGAAACCGGCGGCCTGACGCGGTTCGATGAAGCGCTGGTCGCCCCAGGACTGCAGCAGCCGACCCTGGTCGTCGGCAAGCATGATCAGGCAGTTGGAATTGGCGAGGATGGTGCCGTAGTAGGGCAGCACTTCCTGGTGGGTGGTCTGCACCAGGGCCTGGCGGCTTTCCAGCAGGGCCGAAAGCTCGCCGACGGCTGGTGGGTCGAAGCGCGGCGAGCTCTGATGGGTCAGGCCATAGTCACGACAGCGCGACCAGGACTCCTGGATGAGGGTGTCGTGCGCCGGGGCGCGGGCAGCTTCTGTCATACATGATCTCTTCTTGTTGGTTCGCGATCTGCGCCGCGATCGGTCCAGTTTCGTTCATGACTGTTCAATGTCAACGAACGAATTGTTCAGTTGTTCACATTCGACTGTTCAAAAGTGTTCAGTAGACAACTGGCGCGCCGATGAGTCTTGGCGGATTTATTAATAAATATCAAAGAGATACGTCTAATTTTTGGGCGCTGGCACGCTTGTCGCTATCGATGTTCGCAACCGAATGGCACGACAAGAAAAAGGACAGGCCATGTCGCTCAAGCTCGAACACGTCACCCGTATCGTCGACGGCCAGGTGCATATCGACGATGCCTGCCTGAGTTTCGAACCGGGCTCCTTCAACGTCCTGCTCGGCCGCACCCTGGCTGGCAAGACCAGTCTGATGCGGCTGATGGCCGGTCTGGATCGGCCCAGTAGCGGGCGTGTGCTGATGAACGGCGCCGATGTCACTGGCGTACCGGTGCGCCAGCGCAACGTGTCGATGGTCTATCAGCAGTTCATCAACTACCCGACCCTGACGGTGTTCGAAAACATCGCCTCGCCGCTGCGCCAGGCCGGTGTGGCCAAGGAGCAGATCGTCGAGAAGGTCGAGGCCACTGCGCGCATGTTGCGTATCGACAAGCTGCTGTCGCGCTATCCGCTGGAGCTGTCGGGTGGCCAGCAGCAGCGCACGGCCATGGCCCGGGCGCTGGTCAAGGATGCCTCGCTGATCCTCTTCGACGAACCGCTGGTCAACCTCGACTACAAGCTGCGCGAAGAGCTGCGCCAGGAAATGCGCGAGTTGTTCCAGGCGCGCCACACCATCGCCATCTACGCTACCACCGAGCCCAACGAGGCGCTGGCCCTGGGCGGCACCACCACCATCCTCCACGAAGGTCGGGTGGTGCAGAGCGGTAAGACCGCCGAGGTCTATCACCGTCCGCAGCAGGTACTGGCCGCCGAGCTGTTCTCGGAGCCTGCGATCAACCTGATGCCCGGCCGCATCAGCGGCTCTGAAGTGAGCTTTGCCGATTGCGTGCACTTTCCGCTCAACCCTGACCTGCGCGGCATCGCCGAGGGCGAGTACCGCTTTGGCGTGCGCCCCAGCCATATCGGCCTGGTGCCGTCCAACGACGATGATCTGGAGCTGGCGGTGACCGTGGAGCTGGCCGAGATCAGCGGCTCGGAAACCTTCCTGCATGTACGCAACGAGCAGTTCGTGCTGGTGCTGCACCTGCCGGGCGTGCACGAGTACACGGTGGATACGCCGATCCTGATCTACATACCCACCCACAAGCTGTTCGTCTTCGCTGCCGATGGGCAATTGGTGCAGGCGCCCAGCCGCCGTCAGGGGAGGGCCGCCTGATGGCCGAGATTCGCTTGCACAACCTCGCGCATAGCTACAGCGGCGTACCCAAGGCGCCTGACGACTATGCGATTCGCGAAATGAACCATGTCTGGCAGCAGGGTGGTGCCTACGCACTGCTGGGGCCGTCGGGCTGCGGCAAGTCGACGTTGCTCAACATCATCTCCGGCCTGCTCAGCCCTTCGCAGGGCGAGGTGCAGTTCGACGGCAAGGCGGTCAACACCTTGTCGCCGCAAGAGCGCAACATCGCTCAGGTTTTCCAGTTTCCGGTGGTCTACGACACCATGACGGTGTTCGACAACCTGGCCTTTCCGCTGCGCAACCAGGGCATGGACGAGGCGCGGGTGATGAGCAAGGTGCATGAGATTGCCGAGGTGCTGGAGCTGCACCCGCTGCTGCACAAGAAGGCGCGCAACCTCACCGCCGACGAGAAGCAGAAGGTCTCGATGGGCCGTGGCCTGGTGCGTGATGACGTGTCGGCGATCCTCTTCGACGAGCCGCTGACGGTGATCGACCCGCATCTGAAATGGAAGCTGCGGCGCAAGCTCAAGCAGATTCACGAGCAGTTCAACATCACCATGGTCTACGTCACCCACGATCAGTTGGAGGCTTCCACCTTCGCCGACAAGATCGCGGTGATGTATGGCGGGCAGATCGTCCAGTTCGGCACCCCGCGCGAGCTGTTCGAGCGCCCCGGACACACCTTCGTCGGCTATTTCATCGGCAGCCCGGGGATGAACCTGATCGACGTGCAGCGTTGCGAGGGCGGCGTGCGCTTCGCGGGGACCGTGCTGCCGCTCTCCGACGCGCTCAATCGGCGCCTGGCCGAGCTGGACGGCAGGCGTCTGCAGGTGGGCATCCGCCCCGAATTCGTGCATGTCTGGGATGGTGCTTACGAAGATGCGCTGTGTGGCCGGGTGCTGCACGTCGAGGATCTCGGCACCTACAAGATTCTCACCTTCGATCTCGACGGCCAGGTGCTCAAGGTGCGCCTGCAGGAGGATCAGCCGGTGCCGCGTGAGCAGGTCTACCTGAGCTTCCCGGCGCAGTGGCTGATGCTTTATGCCGACGATTACCTGGTGGAGGTGGCGCCATGAAGGTGCAGAACAACAAGGCCTGGTGGCTGGTGCTGCCGGTGTTCCTGCTGGTGGCGTTCAGCGCCATCGTGCCGATGATGACGGTGGTCAATTACTCGGTGCAGGACATCTTCGATCCGTCCACGCGCTACTTCGTCGGCGTCGACTGGTATCGCCAGGTTTTGCAGGACCCGCGCCTGCACGACTCGCTGTTGCGCCAGTTCATCTTTTCCGCCTGCGTGCTGCTGATCCAGATCCCGCTGGGCATCGCCATTGCCCTGTGCATGCCGACACGCGGGCGCTGGGCATCGTTGTGCCTGATCCTGATGGCCATTCCGCTGCTGATTCCATGGAACGTGGTTGGCACCATCTGGCAGATCTTCGGCCGCGCCGACATCGGCCTGATGGGCTGGACGCTGAACAAGCTGGGCATCAGCTACAACTATGCCGCCAACACCATGGACGCCTGGGTGACGGTGCTGATCATGGATGTGTGGCACTGGACCTCGCTGGTGGCACTGCTGTGCTACTCGGGGCTGCGCGCCATTCCCGATGTCTATTACCAGGCCGCGCGCATCGACCGTGCATCGAATTGGGCGGTGTTCCGCCATATCCAGTTGCCCAAGCTGAAAAGCGTGCTGCTGATCGCGGTGATGCTGCGCTTCATGGACAGCTTCATGATCTACACCGAGCCCTTCGTACTCACCGGCGGCGGGCCGGGCAACGCCACCACCTTCCTCAGCCAGACCCTCACGCAAATGGCCATCGGCCAGTTCGACCTGGGCCCGGCGGCGGCGTTCTCGCTGGTGTACTTCCTGATCATCCTGTTGGTGTCCTGGCTGTTCTACACCGCCATGACCCACGACGACAAAACCCGCTGAGGCCGACCATGACGCTACGCAAACGCCTGGTACTGCTGATCTATTTCCTGTTTCTGCTGGTGCCGATCTACTGGTTGCTGAACATGTCGTTCAAGAGCAATACCGAGATCCTCGGTGGCCTCAGCCTGTGGCCGCAGAGTTTCACCCTGGACAACTACCGGGTGATTTTCACCGACCGCAGCTGGTACGAGGGTTACCTCAACTCGCTGTATTACGTCAGCCTCAACACGCTGATCTCGCTCAGCGTGGCGCTGCCGGCAGCCTATGCCTTCTCGCGCTACCGCTTTCTCGGCGACAAGCATCTGTTCTTCTGGCTGTTGACCAACCGCATGGCACCACCGGCGGTGTTCCTGCTGCCGTTCTTCCAGTTGTACTCGTCCATCGGCCTGTTCGACACCCACATCGCCGTGGCGCTGGCGCACTGTCTGTTCAACGTGCCGCTGGCGGTGTGGATTCTCGAAGGCTTCATGTCCAGCGTGCCCAAGGAAATCGACGAGACGGCCTACATCGATGGCTACAGCTTCCCCAAGTTCTTCGTGAAGATCTTCATCCCGCTTATCCGCTCCGGCATCGGCGTCACCGCCTTCTTCTGCTTCATGTTCTCCTGGGTCGAACTGCTGCTGGCGCGCACCCTGACCTCGGTGGACGCCAAGCCCATCGCGGCGGTGATGACCCGCACCGTATCCGCCTCGGGGATCGACTGGGGCGTGCTGGCTGCCGCCGGGGTGCTGACCATCCTGCCGGGGATGCTGGTGATCTGGTTCGTTCGTAACCATGTGGCCAAGGGCTTCGCCCTCGGTCGTGTGTAAGGGAGGTTCGTCATGAGCTGGATGGCCTGGACTCTACCGACTGCGCTGTTCTTCGTCGGTATCGCGGTGTTGCTGGCCGGCATGACGCTGGTCGAAATGCGCTGGCCGTGCGTCGAGCGCAAGGGTTTTTTGCCGATCACCACCACCCGTGGTGACCGGTTGTTCATCGGTCTGCTCGGCAGCGCCTATCTGCACCTGCTGGTGATAGGCGTGACCGACTGGAGCGTGTGGATAGCCTCGCTGCTATCGCTGTTGTGGTTATGCGCAGTCATGCGCTGGGGCTGAGCCGGGCTGCCGCCGGTATGCCTCTCCCCATATCCTGAGATGGAGGTCTCTATGTTCGACAATAACAACAAGACCCGACATAGCATGGCGTTGGCCGCCTTGCTGGCATTGTCCGGTTTGAGCGGTGCGGCCTGGGCGGATGCCTATGAAGAGGCCGCGAAGAAATGGATCGCCGAGGAGTTCAATCCGTCGACCCTGACGCCCGAGCAACAGCTCGAAGAGCTGAAATGGTTCATCAAGGCCGCCGAGCCGTTTCGCGGCATGAGCATCAACGTCGCCTCGGAAACCCTGACCACCCATGAGTACGAGTCCAAGGTCCTGGCCAAGGCCTTCAGTGAAATCACCGGCATCAAGCTGAAGCATGACCTGATGCAGGAAGGCGATGTGGTCGAGAAACTGCAGACGCAGATGCAGTCCGGCAAGAACATCTACGATGGTTGGGTCAACGACTCGGACCTGATCGGTACCCACTTCCGCTATGGCAAGGCGGTCTCGATCACCGACATGATGGCTAACGAAGGCAAGGATTTCACTTCGCCGACCCTCGATCTTGACGATTTCATCGGTCTGTCCTTCACCACCGGGCCGGACGGCAAAATTTATCAGTTACCTGATCAGCAGTTCGCCAACCTCTACTGGTTCCGCGCCGACTGGTTCGAGCGTCCGGAGCTGAAGGCCAAGTTCAAGGAAATCTACGGCTACGAGCTGGGCGTGCCGGTCAATTGGTCGGCCTACGAGGACATTGCTGAATTCTTCTCGGTACACGTCAAAGAGATCGACGGTAAACGCGTCTATGGCCACATGGACTACGGCAAGAAAGATCCGTCGCTGGGCTGGCGTTTCACCGACGCCTGGTTCTCCATGGCCGGCGGTGGTGACAAGGGGCTGCCCAACGGCCTGCCGGTGGACGAGTGGGGCATTCGCGTCGACGGCTGCCGGCCGGTAGGTTCCAGTGTCGCCCGCGGTGGTGATACCAATGGTCCGGCGGCGGTGTTCGCCACTCAGAAATACGTCGATTGGATGCGCCAGTACGCGCCACCGGAAGCGCAGGGCATGACTTTCTCCGAATCCGGCCCAGTGCCGGCGCAGGGGGCGATCGCCCAGCAGATCTTCTGGTACACCGCCTTTACTGCCGACATGACCAAGCCCGGTCTGCCGGTGGTCAACGAAGACGGCACGCCGAAATGGCGCATGGCGCCATCGCCCAAGGGGCCGTACTGGGAGGAGGGCATGAAGCTCGGCTATCAGGACGCCGGCTCTTGGACCTTCCTCAACTCCACCCCGGAGAAGCAGCGTCTGGCTGCCTGGCTCTACGCCCAGTTCGTCACCTCCAAGACCGTCTCGCTGAAGAAGACCCTGGTCGGCCTGACGCCGATTCGTGAGTCGGACATCAACTCGCAGGCGATGACCGACGTGGCGCCCAAGCTCGGTGGCCTGGTGGAGTTCTACCGCAGCCCGGCGCGCGTGCAGTGGACGCCGACCGGTACCAACGTGCCTGACTATCCGCGTCTGGCTCAGCTCTGGTGGCAGTTCATCGCCGAGGCCGCCAGCGGCGACAAGACCCCGCAACAGGCTCTGGATGGTCTGGCCGCGGCGCAGGACACCATGCTCGGCCGCCTCGAGCGCTCCGGCGTACTGGGTGAGTGCGGGCCTAAGCTGAACGAGCCGCGTGATCCGCAGTACTGGTTCGATCAGCCAGGCGCACCCAAGCCCAAGCTGGCCAACGAGAAGCCACAGGGCGAGACGATCGCCTACGATGAGCTGCTGAAATCCTGGGAGCAGGCGCGCAACTGATCTGCACGCCAGAAACGACAACGGCACCCTCGGGTGCCGTTGTTCGTTGTGCAGCGCAGCTTATTTATGCAGGTGTTCGGCAGCGTGCAGGGTGTTTTCCAAAAGTCCGGCGCGGGTCATCGGGCCAACACCGCCTGGAACCGGGGTGATCCAGCCGGCGCGGGGCAGGGCGGCATCAAAGGTCACGTCGCCGACCAGCTTGCCGTCTTCCTGGCGGTTGATGCCGACATCGATGACGATGGCGCCTGGTTTGATCCACTCACCCTTGACCAGCCCCGGCTTGCCGGCAGCGACCACGACGATGTCGGCCTGACCGACATGGCCAGCCAGATCTTTGGTGAAGCGGTGGGTGACGGTCACGGTGCAACCGGCCAGCAGCAACTCCATGGCCATTGGCCGGCCGACGATATTGGAGGCGCCCACGACTACGGCATGCATGCCGTACAGATCGGCGCCGGTGCTTTCCAGCAGGGTCATGATGCCCTTTGGTGTGCACGGGCGCAGCAGCGGCATGCGCTGCGCCAGACGGCCGATGTTGTAGGGGTGGAAGCCGTCCACGTCTTTATCCGGACGAATGCGCTCGAGCAGCAGGGAAGAATCCAGATTCTCCGGCAGCGGCAGCTGTACCAGAATGCCGTCGATGGCCGGGTCTTCGTTGAGTTCGTCGATCAGGGCGAGCAGATCGGCCTGACTGGTCTCTGCCGGCAGATCATAGGCGCGGGAAACAAAGCCGACTTCTTCGCAATCCTTGCGTTTATGTGACACATAGACCTGGGAGGCGGGATCGGTGCCGACCAGGATCACGGCCAGGCCTGGCGCACGAAGGCCTTGCTGGCGGCGTTCGGCGACACGTTGGGCAATCTGCTGGCGGAGGCTGGCGGCGATCGCCTTGCCGTCGATCAGTTGTGCGGTCATTGCGCTGGTTAACCATTAATGAGGATGAAAAAAGGACGCGCATTCTCGCATGGGCGCTCACTTGGGCAAAGGCGCCTGCCGTCGTTTTCGCGTAACTCCTTTAAATCGCTGAATTTTTTTGAAAATTTCTGTTGACGAGGTTGGGAGCCGTCTATAACATTCGCCCCGCTTCTCAGGAACAGCCACTCGCTGGGTGAGGCGGCAAAAGCCAAACCCTGGTGGTGAGGTTGGAGCCAAAAGCTTGTAAGTCTGCGCTAGCGGATGGATAAGTGCCCGTAGCTCAGCTGGATAGAGCATCCGCCTTCTAAGCGGATGGTCGCAGGTTCGAGTCCTGCCGGGTGCGCCATTTGGCGGTCAGGCAAATGAGTAGCAAATGCAATATGGTGGGCGTAGCTCAGTTGGTAGAGCACAGGATTGTGGCTCCTGGTGTCGTGGGTTCGATTCCCATCGTCCACCCCATATTCCAAAGCGCCAGGCCGAAAGCCTGGCGTTTTTGTTTTAAGCTGCAAAGCCACGCGGACGTGGTGGAATTGGTAGACACACCAGATTTAGGTTCTGGCGCCGCAAGGTGTGAGAGTTCGAGTCTCTCCGTCCGCACCATCTTTATATAGCCCCTCCCGACTGCCGCCTGCTTCTAGGGTGACTTCTGCACATTGACCCTCTAGAATGCTTGGCCTTGATTCGGGGCCGGTTCGAGCCGGCTTATGTCTGTGCAACGAGGAATATCCATGCAAGTTTCTGTTGAAAGCACTTCTGCTCTTGAGCGCCGCATGACTGTCGGCGTACCCGTCGAGCGCATCGAGACCGAAGTCAACAAGCGTCTGCAACAGACTGCCCGTCGTGCCAAGGTTCCTGGCTTCCGTCCTGGCAAGGTGCCGATGAGCGTGATCCGTCAGCGCTACGAAGATGCCGCTCGTCAGGAAGCGCTGGGCGATCTGATCCAGGCTACCTTCTACGAGGCCGTGGTCGAGCAGAAGCTGAACCCGGCTGGCGCTCCGGCTGTAGAGCCGAAGTCCTTCGAGAAGGGCAAGGATCTGGAATACGTCGCTACCTTCGAAGTGTTCCCCGAGTTTCAGGTTTCCGGTTTCGACTCCATCGCCATCGAGCGTCTCGAAGCTGATGTGGCTGACAGTGACGTCGACAACATGCTCGACATCCTGCGCAAGCAGAACACCCGTTTCGAAACTGTTGAGCGTGCTGCCGAGAATGGCGACCAGCTGAACATCGATTTCGTTGGCAAGATCGACGGCGAAGTCTTCGCCGGTGGCAGCGCCAAGGGCACTCAGCTGGTGCTGGGTTCCGGCCGCATGATCCCGGGCTTCGAAGACGCCCTGGTGGGTGCCAAGGCTGGTGAAGAGCGCGTGATCAACCCGACCTTCCCCGAGGACTACCAGAACCTCGACCTGGCCGGCAAAACCGCCGAGTTCACCGTTACCGTCAACAGCGTTTCCGCTCCGCAGTTGCCTGAGCTGAACGACGAGTTCTTCGCCCTGTTCGGCATCAAGGAAGGCGGTCTGGAAGGTTTCCGTGCCGAAGTTCGCAAGAACATGGAGCGTGAACTGCGTCAGGCCATCAAGTCCAAGGTCAAGAACCAGGTAATGGACGGCCTGCTGGCTGCCAACCCGGTCGAAGTACCGAAGGCGCTGATCGGCAACGAAGTGAACCGTCTGCGCGTGCAGGCCGTCCAGCAGTTCGGTGGCAACATCAAGCCTGACCAACTGCCGGCCGAGCTGTTCGAAGAGCAGGCCAAGCGCCGCGTGGTGTTGGGCCTGATCGTCGCCGAAGTGGTCAAGCAGTTCGAGCTCAAGCCTGACGAAGCCCGCGTACGCGAGCTGATCGAAGAGATGGCTTCGGCTTATCAGGAGCCTGAGCAGGTCGTTTCCTGGTACTACAAGAACGACCAGCAAATGAACGAAGTGCGTTCGGTTGTACTGGAAGAGCAAGTTGTAGATACTGTTCTGCAGAAGGCCAACGTGACCGATAAAGCGGTTTCCTACGAAGATGCAGTCAAGCCGGCGGAAGCTCCTAAAGCCGACTGATCTCGTAACCTCGTTCGAGAACACCACCATAAGCCAGCCTCAGCGCTGGCTTATGTGTATTTGAGACATGACTATTAGGGAGTGAGCGCAAGACATGTCCCGTAATCCTTTTATGCAAAACATGCCTGAAATCCAGGCCGCTGGCGGCCTGGTGCCGATGGTCATCGAGCAGTCCGCTCGTGGCGAGCGTGCTTACGACATCTATTCGCGTCTGCTCAAGGAGCGCGTGATCTTTCTGGTTGGCCAGGTCGAGGACTATATGGCCAACCTGATCTGCGCCCAGTTGCTGTTCCTGGAAGCAGAAAACCCGGACAAGGACATTCACCTGTACATCAACTCGCCGGGTGGCTCGGTGACCGCCGGCATGGCGATCTACGACACCATGCAGTTCATCAAGGCTGACGTGTCCACCACCTGCATCGGCCAGGCCTGCAGCATGGGTGCATTCCTGCTGGCTGGCGGCGCCAAGGGCAAGCGTTTCTGCCTGCCGAACTCGCGCGTGATGATTCACCAGCCGCTGGGCGGTTTCCAGGGCCAGGCCTCGGACATCGAGATCCACGCCAAGGAAATCCTCTTTATCCGTGAGCGTCTGAACGAGCTGCTGGCGCAGCATACCGGCCAGAGCCTGGAAACCATCGAGCGTGACACCAACCGCGACAACTTCATGAGTGCCTCGCGCGCCGTGGAGTACGGTCTCGTCGATGCCGTACACGAAAAGCGTCAAATGCCGGTGTAGCAGGCTGTTGAAAAACTACCTGCGTTGGCAATACTGCGTTGAAAACAACCTCGAAATGCTCGTTTACAACACGTAAATTGCGCTTTCTCGGTTGTTTTCGCCTTGTCTTGCCTGCCTCGCTTACGCTTTTCAACGGCCTACTAGATGAGGCGCCGGCTGCAGGCATTCTTCACTGGCGCTAGCTGTGCCCTTGAAAATGCCTGCATTTGCCTTCATCTTGTGTTTCAAGCCTACCGTATTGGATTGATCGAATGACTGATACCCGTAACGGTGAGGACAACGGCAAACTGCTTTATTGCTCCTTCTGCGGCAAAAGCCAGCATGAAGTGCGCAAGTTGATCGCCGGTCCTTCCGTCTTCATCTGCGACGAATGCGTCGACCTGTGCAATGACATCATCCGCGAGGAGGTGCAGGAAGCGCAGGCCGAGAGCAACGCGCACAAACTCCCGGCACCCAAGGAAATCAGCGGCATCCTCGATCAGTACGTGATTGGTCAGGAGCGCGCCAAGAAGGTGCTGTCGGTAGCGGTATACAACCACTACAAGCGTCTTAACCAGCGTGACAAGAAAGATGATGTCGAGCTGGGCAAGAGCAACATTCTGCTGATCGGTCCGACCGGTTCGGGCAAGACACTGCTGGCCGAAACGCTGGCGCGCCTGCTCAATGTGCCGTTCACCATCGCTGACGCCACCACCCTGACCGAAGCCGGTTATGTCGGTGAGGACGTCGAGAACATCATTCAGAAGCTGCTGCAGAAGTGCGATTACGATGTCGAGAAGGCCCAGATGGGCATCGTCTACATCGACGAAATCGACAAGATCTCGCGCAAGTCCGACAATCCGTCGATCACGCGTGACGTATCGGGCGAGGGCGTGCAGCAGGCGCTGCTCAAGCTGATCGAGGGCACCGTGGCTTCGGTTCCGCCGCAAGGCGGGCGCAAGCATCCGCAGCAGGAGTTCCTGCAGGTCGATACACGCAATATCCTGTTCATCTGCGGCGGTGCATTCGCCGGTCTGGAGAAGGTCATCCAGGCGCGTTCCACCAAGGGCGGCATCGGTTTCGGTGCGGAAGTGCGCAGCAAGCAGGAAGGCAAGAAGATCGGCGAGTCTCTGCGTGAGGTCGAGCCGGACGATCTGGTCAAATTCGGCCTGATCCCCGAGTTCGTCGGTCGCCTGCCGGTGATCGCGACCCTGGAGGAGCTGGATGAGGCTGCTCTGGTACAGATCCTGACCGAGCCGAAGAACGCGCTGACCAAGCAGTACGCCAAGCTGTTCGAGATGGAAGGGGTGGACCTGGAGTTCCGTTCCGATGCGCTGAAATCCGTGGCGCATAAGGCGCTGGAGCGCAAGACCGGGGCTCGTGGCCTGCGTTCGATTCTCGAGGGCATTCTGCTCGACACCATGTACGAGATCCCGTCCCAACAGGACGTGAGCAAGGTGGTGATCGACGAGAGCGTCATCGAGGGTTCGTCCAAGCCGCTGCTGATCTACGAGAACAGCGAACCGCCGGCGAAGGCCGCGCCAGACGCCTGACTGCTGTTACACGATGCAAAGAAGGGGCCCTTTGGGCCCCTTCGCTTTTGTGGACATTGCGCTTGTTTTTTGCGGGAGCTACCCCCATCTTAAAAGCCAAGGGTAATCCCGCCTGTTTACGGCCTTATGGCCGCCGCTGAGCCGAAATCATGAAGACAACCATCGAATTGCCTCTCCTGCCATTGCGCGATGTAGTGGTCTATCCGCACATGGTCATCCCGCTTTTCGTCGGGCGTGAGAAATCCATCGAGGCCCTCGAGGCAGCGATGACGGGCGACAAGCAGATTCTGCTGGTGGCCCAGAAGAACCCGGCCGTCGATGATCCGGATGATCAGGATCTGTATCGCGTTGGCACCGTTGCCACCGTCCTGCAGTTGCTCAAACTGCCCGACGGCACCGTCAAGGTGCTGGTTGAAGGCGAGCAGCGCGGCTCCATCGAGCGTTTCATCGAGCTCGACGATCATTGTCGTGCTGAAGTGCAACTGATCGAGGAGGGCGAAACTGCCGAGCGCGAATCGGAGGTCTTTACCCGTAGCCTGCTCAGCCAGTTCGAGCAATACGTGCAGTTGGGCAAGAAGGTCCCTGCCGAAGTGCTGTCCTCGCTCAACAGCATCGATGAGCCCAGCCGTCTGGTCGATACCATGGCCGCGCACATGGCGCTGAAGATCGAGCAGAAGCAGGAAATCCTCGAAATCACCTCGCTGTCCGCTCGCGTCGAGCACGTACTGGCCCTGCTGGATGCCGAGATTGACCTGCTGCAGGTCGAGAAGCGTATCCGTGGTCGTGTAAAGAAACAGATGGAGCGCAGTCAGCGCGAGTACTACCTGAATGAGCAGATGAAGGCCATTCAGAAAGAGCTGGGCGATATCGATGAAGGCCATAGCGAGCTCGACGAACTGCGCAAGCGTATCGATAACGCCGGCCTGTCCAAGGAGGCCTTGACCAAGGCCAATGCCGAGCTGAACAAGCTCAAGCAGATGTCGCCGATGTCCGCTGAAGCTACCGTGGTGCGCTCCTACATCGATTGGCTGGTGAATGTGCCGTGGAAGGCCGAGAGCAAGGTCCGTCTGGATCTGGCGCGTGCCGAGAGCATTCTCGATGCCGATCACTACGGCCTGGAGGAGGTCAAGGAGCGTATTCTCGAGTATCTCGCCGTGCAGAAGCGGGTGAAGAAACTCAAGGGGCCGGTACTGTGCCTGGTCGGCCCGCCCGGCGTGGGCAAGACCTCGCTGGCCGAGTCCATCGCCAGTGCCACCAATCGCAAATTCGTGCGCATGGCGCTGGGTGGCGTGCGTGACGAGGCCGAGATTCGTGGTCACCGCCGCACCTATATCGGCTCGATGCCGGGTCGCTTGATTCAGAAGATGACCAAGGTCGGCGTGCGCAACCCGTTGTTCCTGCTCGACGAGATCGACAAGATGGGTCAGGACATGCGCGGCGACCCTGCCTCGGCATTGCTCGAAGTCCTCGACCCCGAGCAGAACCACAATTTCAACGATCACTATCTGGAGGTCGACTACGACCTGTCGGACGTGATGTTCCTCTGCACCGCCAACTCGATGAACATCCCCGGCCCGCTGCTGGACCGGATGGAGGTCATTCGCCTGCCGGGTTACACGGAGGACGAGAAGGTCAACATCGCCATCAAGTACCTGGCGCCCAAGCAGATACAGGCCAATGGCCTGAAGAAGGGCGAACTGGAGTTCGAAGAGGCGGCGATTCGCGACATCATCCGTTACTACACGCGTGAAGCTGGCGTGCGCAGTCTGGAGCGGCAAATCGCCAAGGTCTGCCGCAAAGTGGTCAAGGAGCATGTGCGCGAGAAGCGTTTCCAGGTCACGGTCAGCGCCGATGCCCTGGAACACTTCCTGGGCGTACGCAAGCATCGTTACGGCCTCGCCGAACAGCAGGATCAGATCGGTCAGGTGACCGGTTTGGCCTGGACACAGGTAGGCGGTGAGCTGCTCACCATCGAGACGGCTGTGGTGCCCGGCAAGGGCAATCTGATCAAGACCGGCTCACTGGGCGATGTCATGGCGGAATCGATGACGGCGGCCATGACGGTGGTTCGCAGTCGTGCGAAAAGTCTGGGGATCCCAGCTGATTTCAACGAGAAGCGCGACGTTCACATCCATATGCCGGAAGGTGCCACGCCCAAGGACGGCCCGAGCGCGGGCATTGGTTTGTGCACGGCACTGGTATCGGCATTGACGCAGATTCCGGTGCGGGCGGACGTGGCCATGACCGGAGAAATCACCCTGCGTGGTCAGGTACTGGCCATTGGTGGTCTCAAGGAAAAACTTCTGGCAGCTCATCGGGGTGGGATCAAGACGGTGATCATTCCCGAAGAAAATGTGCGTGATCTGAAGGAAATTCCGGAAAATATTAAGCAAGACCTGCAGATTAAACCGGTTAAATGGATTGACGAGGTCCTGCAAATTGCGCTGCAATACGCCCCGGAGCCCTTGCCCGATGCGGCTCCGGAGATGGTTGCAACGGATGACAAGCGCGAGTCTGATTCCAAGGAGCGAATTAGCACGCATTAGCCGGGGGGCTTCCTTGACACAATTTTTGAGCCCTTGTTATAAAGCGGCTTTTATTGTGTCGGCAGGCCATCCAGCACCCGCTTTGCTTACACTAAAAATCAAGAAACAAACTAAACAGAAATAAGGGGACTTAGAGTGAACAAGTCGGAACTGATCGATGCCATCGCTGCATCTGCTGATATCCCGAAAGCTGTTGCTGGCCGCGCGCTGGATGCAGTGATTGAATCCGTCACTGGCGCTCTGAAGGCTGGTGACTCCGTTGTACTGGTTGGCTTCGGCACCTTCGCTGTCAAAGAGCGTGCTGCTCGCACTGGCCGCAACCCGCAGACCGGCAAGCCGATCAGCATCGCTGCTGCCAAGATCCCAGGCTTCAAAGCTGGCAAGGCTCTGAAAGACGCCGTCAACTAAGCGTCTTCTGGGTTTGCCTCGCCGCCAGGCTCCGTCTGGCGGCTGTTAGGGGGCAGCGCAGGTAGTCCTAGACTCTTCTGCTCTGACCGCTTAACGCGTTACGAGAAGGCGCATCCAAGGATGCGCCTTTCTTCTATCTGGACATTACCCACACTGCGCGGCTGGTGACTCTGTACAGTCGTTCTGGGGGAAGCATGCTGCAAAACATCAGGGACAATTCACGCGGTTGGATTGCCAAAATCATCATCGGCCTCATTGTGATGCTGATGGCGTTTACCGGTTTCGAAGCCATCGTCACGGGGACCAGCAATCGCAACAATGCGGCTGACGTGAACGGTGACACCATTACCCTCAGCGAGCTCAATCAGGCCGTTGAAATGCAGCGTCGTCAGCTGCTGCAGCAACTGGGTCGTGATTTCGACGCCTCGCTGCTCGATGACAACCTGCTGCGTGAGGCTTCGCTCAAGGGCTTGATCGAGCGCAAGTTGCTGCTGCAAGCAGCCGGTGATGCTCATTTCGCCTTCTCGCAGGCATCGCTGGATCAGGTGATTCTGCAAACTCCCGAATTTCAGGTAGATGGCCGCTTCGATACTGCGCGTTTCGATCAGGTCATTCGCCAGATGGGTTACACCCGCCTGCAGTTCCGCCAGAAGCTGGAAGAGGACATGCTGATTGGGCAGCTGCGTGCCGGTCTCGGTGCCAGTAGCTTCGTCACCGAGCAGGAGGCGCGTGCGTTCGCCAATCTCGAGCGCCAGACCCGCGACTTCGCCAGCCTCACCATCAAGGCCGACAGCGCTGCGATCGAGCTGAGCGACAGCGACGTCAGCGCCTATTACGACGAGCACGCCAGCGAATTCATGAGCCCTGAGCAGGTCGTGCTGGAGTACGTCGAGCTGCAAAAGGACAGCTTCTTCGATCAGGTCGAAGTCAGCGATGAAGATCTGCAGCCGCTGTACGAGAGCGAGATCGCCAACCTGGCTGAGCAGCGTCAGGCTGCGCACATCCTTATCGAGGGCGATGATCAAACCGCGCGTACCAAGATCGAAGAGATCAAGGCGCGTGTGGATGCTGGCGAAGATTTCGCTGCCCTGGCCAAGGAGTTCTCGCAGGATCCAGGTTCGGCTGCCGATGGCGGTGATCTGGGTTACGCCGGCCCTGGCGTCTACGATCCGGCCTTCGAGGAGGCGCTCTATGCGCTGCAGCAGGGCCAGGTTTCCGAGCCAGTGCAGAGCGACTTCGGCTGGCACCTGATCAAGCTGCTGGGTGTTCAGGCTCCAGAAGTACCCAGCTTCGACAGCCTCAAGGACAAACTGGCGCGTGACCTCAAGGCGCAGCAGGTCGAGCAGCGTTTCGTCGAGGCGACCAAACAGCTGGAAGACGCCGCGTTCGAAGCGTCAGATCTGGCTCAGCCAGCTCAGGAGCTGGGCCTCGAGGTCAAGCTCAGCGAAGCTTTCGGTCGTGAGGGTGGTGCAACTGGCATCACTGCCAACCGTCAGGTCCTGCAGGCTGCATTCAGCCCTGATGTTCTGGAAGGCGGCACCAACAGCTCGACCATTGAACTGGACCCGAGCACGGTCGTCGTCGTGCGCGTCAAAGAGCACAAAAAGCCGGAGCAACTGCCCCTGGAGCAGGTTGCTGAGAGTATCCGCGCTCACCTGCAGCAGGAACGTGCTAGCGCTGCGGCCAAGGCCGAGGGCGAGAAGCAACTGGCTGCCGCCCAGGCGGGTGAGCAGTCTGCTGCTGATTGGCAGGTGCAGGAGGCGGCTACCCGCAGCCAGGACGGCGTCGAGCCGAAGGTGCTGCAGGCGCTGTTTCGCATGCCCAAGCCAGCCAAGGCAGGCGAGCCGACCTTCGTCGGTGTGACGCTGAACAATGGCGACTACGTCGTCCTGCGTCTCGATGGCGTGAACGTGCCGGAAGAGGCGCTGGCTGACGAAGAGCTCGCCATGTACCGCAACTTCCTGGCGTCGCGTGCCGGTCAGCAGGACTTCGCTGCGCTGCGCAAGCAGCTGGAAGCCAAGGCCGACATCGAGCGTTTCTGACCGCTGTCCGCTACGAGAAAGCCCCGCCAAGTGCGGGGCTTTCTCGTTTCTGGGTCATAACAGCCATTCGATGGGCAGCCACGAAAGCAGGTGAATGCCCAGGCGTTTGAGCAGCCCTGTGCCGGGCTCGCTATCGAATCGGCGTTGCTCGCCATCCACGCGTTGCAGCCAGTAGATTCGGCCGTGCTCGTCGAGCCGCAGCTCATAGGCATTGGCCGGGATATCGCTTTCGAATGCTTGGTCGATAGCTGCCGCCAGTTTCGGGCTTTCGATGAGAAAACCCATCTCCGTATTGAGACTGGCGGAGCGTGGATCGAAGTTGAATGAGCCGATGAAGACGCGTTGGCCATCGAGGGCGAAGGTCTTCGCATGCAGGCTCGAGCCGGAGCTGCCGAATGGGCCGGCTTTCTCCCGGTGACCTTCGTCGTCCGCACCCAGGCGCATTTCATAGAGTTTGACGCCACCTTCGAGCAGCGCACGACGGCGTTTGGCGTAGCCGGCATGCACGGGCGTCACATCCGTCGCTTCCAGCGCATTGGTGAGGATGCGCACTTCAACGCCGCGTTGTACCAGGCCGGTAAAGATATCGACGCCGGTTTGTGTGGGGACAAAGTAGGGGGAGACGAGGTCGACCCGTGACTGTGGAATATCGAGCATCTCGCCCAGGTGGCTGATCAGCAGCTCGCCGTCACTGGCATTGCCAAGGCCCTTGGCGGGATCATCGCTGACCAGTGTGGTCTCGCTCCATTCAAAGCCAAGATTCTTGTCCAGCAGGCGCTGGATAAACTCGCTTTCCTGCAGGGTCTTCACGTAACCGCTGGCCGCAGGCGAGCTGGAAAGATCGGCCGCGAGGTCGTGCAGGGGCTGTGGAGCGTTGCCGCTGCGAGGCACGATCAGCTCCAGCGGGTAGCTGGAATCGCTGGCCCAGTAGCGATCGAAGTCGGCCGAGGTATCGGCCACGACCGGGCCGACGGCCAGAACATCCAGGTCGGCGAAGAGCACACCCTCACTGGCGTCGAAGTATTCGTCGCCGATATTGCGTCCACCGATGATGGTGGCCTGGTTGTCCACGGTGAAGGACTTGTTGTGCATGCGCCGGTTGGCACGAGGAAAGTGGGTCAGATAACCCAGCGCCTTGGCCTTTCGTAAGGAGAAGGGGTTGAACAGGCGCACTTCGATATTTGGCTGCTGATCGAGTGTGCTCAGGATCTGATCGAGCCCGGCGATACCGTTGTCGTCCAGCAGCAGGCGGACACGAACGCCCCGTTCGGCGGCTTTGAGCAGGGCATCCAGTAGCAGGGTGCCGGTAATGTCGTTGCGCCAGATGTAGTACTGAATGTCGAGGCTGCGCTCGGCAGCTCCCACCAGGAGCATGCGTGCGGCGAAGGCATCCCGGGCAGCGGCCAGCGTGAGGATGCCGGATAGGCCGGGGTGGGCATCGCGCTCGCTACCCAGGGCTTGCCCCAGTGTGGTATCGGCCGTTTCGGCCTGGGTGAAGGCCTGGCTCTCGGTGCGGCCATCCAGCGGTGGCAGTGCGCAGCCGACCACGAGGCTGCATAGCACGGTGATCAGGCAGGCTCGCCACTTGCTTGTCGGGATCATTGACCCATCTCGTTTACAGGCTTCCCAGCTAGGACAACACCAACGTTGAAGCGTGCCGGCCGCTGATGGCGTTTCGTTTCGCGAAGCGGATGAGTTGTCTGCACCAGTAGCGCTGGCCGGACCCTGACGTAACAGGCCAGAAACGACAACGCCGCACCTCCTGAGGAAGGTGCGGCGTTGTGGATTCAGCGACGATCAAGCCGTGCTGAAGGTGCCGGGCATCGCCTGCTGTTCTGCCTGCGACGCCCTGGTGAGCTCGGCTCAGTCTTCCATGGCGCCCATGGCGGTGGTGTTGAAGCCGCCGTCGACGTACATGATTTCGCCGCTGATGCCCGAAGCCAGGTCGGAGCAGAGGAAGGCGCCGGCATTGCCGACTTCCTCGATGGTGACGTTGCGACGCAGCGGGGTCTGCTTCTCGTTGGCAGCCAGCATCTTGCGGAAGCTGGCGATGCCGCTGGCAGCCAGGGTGCGGATCGGGCCGGCGGAGATGGCGTTGACACGGGTGCCTTCAGGGCCGAGGCTGCCGGCCAGGTAGCGTACACCGGCTTCCAGGCTGGCTTTGGCCATGCCCATGACGTTGTAGTTGGGCATGGTGCGCTCGGCGCCCAGGTAGGAGAGGGTGAGCAGGCTGCCGTTGCGGCCTTTCATCATCTCGCGACCGGCCTTGGCCAGGGCAACGAAGCTGTAGGCGCTGATGTCGTGAGCGATCTTGAAGCCTTCACGGGTGGTGACGTCGGTGAAATCGCCATTGAGCTGATCGCCCGGGGCGAAACCGACCGAGTGGACGATGCAGTCCAGACCGTCCCACTTCTTGCTCAGCGCTTCGAATACCGAGGCGATTTCCTCGTCGCTGGCCACATCGCAAGGGAAGCACAGGTCGGCGCTGGAGCCCCAACCGGCAGCGAAGTCTTCCACGCGGCCCTTGAGCTTCTCGTTCTGGTAGGTGAAAGCCAGCTCGGCACCTTCGCGGTGCATGGCGGCGGCGATACCCGAGGCGATGGACAGTTTGCTGGCAACGCCAACGATGAGTACGCGCTTACCGGTTAGAAAACCCATTGTGCTATTCCTCTTCCTGTTTCAAGGATCAGTGAGCCGTTGCCGGGGCCAGAAAAGCGGCTTCCAGCAACTGCTGCGTATAAGGGTGTTGCGGTGCACTGAAGATCGACTCGGCAGACCCCTGTTCGACCACCTGGCCCTGCTTGACCACCATCAACTGGTGGCTCAGCGCTCTGACTACCGCCAGGTCATGGCTGATAAACAGATAGGTCAGGTTGTACTTGGCCTGCAAGCCGCGCAACAACTCCACCACCTGACGCTGTACCGTACGGTCGAGCGCCGAAGTGGGCTCGTCCAGCAGGATCAGCGCCGGTTTCAACACCAGTGCCCGGGCAATGGCAATCCGCTGCCGTTGCCCGCCAGAAAACTCGTGGGGGTAGCGATGCCGCGTCTGCGGGTCCAGCCCTACCTCCAAAAGCGCGTCGATGATCGCCTGTTCCTGCTCAGCCTCGTTGCCCATACCGTGAATGCGCAGACCTTCACCGACGATCTGGCTCACCGACATGCGTGGGCTCAGGCTGCCGAAGGGGTCCTGAAACACCACCTGCATCTGTCGACGCAGCGGGCGTACTTCCTGCTGGCTCAGGCCCTGCAACTGCTGGCCCTGGAAGCGGATATCACCGCGACTGGCGAGCAGCCGCAGAATGGCCATGCCCAGTGTGGACTTGCCGGAACCACTCTCGCCGACGATGCCCAGGGTCTGGCCCTGAGGCAGGCTGAAGTTGATGCCGTCCACCGCTTTGACATGATCCACCGTCCGGCGCAGCAGGCCCTTTTTGATCGGGAACCACACACGCAGGTCGTCCACTTCCAGCAACGGCTGGCCCACGGGGTTGGCCGCAGGTTCGCCACTGGGCTCGGCGCCGAGCAGTTCCTGGGTGTAGGGATGCTGCGGAGCCTGGAACAATTGTTCACACGACGCCTGTTCGACGATGCGACCGCGCTGCATGACACATACGCGGTGGGCAATTCTGCGAACCAGATTGAGGTCATGGCTGATCAGCAGCAGCGACATGCCCAGGCGTGCCTGCAAATCCTTGAGCAATTCGAGGATTTTCAGCTGTACGGTGACGTCCAGCGCCGTGGTCGGCTCGTCGGCGATCAGCAGCTGTGGTTCGTTGGCCAGAGCCATGGCGATCATCACGCGCTGCCGTTGGCCGCCGGAGAGTTCGTGCGGGTAGGCCTTCAGGCGCTTCTTCGGTTCGGGAATGCCGACCAGCTCCAGCAGTTCCAAGGTGCGCGCGCTGGCGGCCTTGCCACGCAGCCCCTTGTGCAGGGCAAGCACTTCGTTGATCTGCTTCTCGATGCAGTGCAGCGGATTGAGCGAGGTCATCGGCTCCTGAAAGACCATGGCGATGCGGTTGCCGCGAATGCCGCGCAGACGGCCTTCGCCCAGCTTGAGCAGGTCTTCGCCGGCGTATTCGATGCTGCCATGCGGATGGCGTGCGAGCGGGTAGGGCAGCAGACGCAGGATCGAGTGCGCCGTGACCGACTTGCCCGAGCCGCTCTCGCCGACCAGGGCCAGGGTCTCGCCTTTGTGAATATCGAAGCTGACGCCTTCGACCACGCGCTGGCATTGCTCGCCCATGACGAACTCGACGGCCAGGTCGCGTACTTGCAACAGGGTTTCGTTCTGGCTCATGTCATTTCCTCGGGTCGAAGGCATCGCGGGCGGCTTCGCCGATGAATACCAGCAGGCTCAGCATGATCGCCAGCACGGCGAAGGCGCTGATGCCCAGCCAGGGGGCCTGCAGGTTGCTCTTGCCCTGGGCGACCAGCTCACCGAGCGACGGTGCGCCAGGCGGCAGGCCGAAGCCGAGGAAGTCCAGGGCCGTCAGGGTGCCGATCGCGCCAGTGAGGATGAAGGGCATGAAGGTCATGGTCGAAACCATGGCATTGGGCAGGATATGGCGGAACATGATGGCGCCATTCTCCATGCCCAGCGCCCGCGCAGCGCGCACGTACTCGAGGTTGCGCCCGCGCAGGAATTCGGCGCGCACCACGTCGACCAGGCTCATCCAGGAGAACAGCAGCATGATGCCCAGCAGCCACCAGAAATTCGGCTGCACGAAGCTGGCGAGAATGATCAGCAGATAGAGCACCGGCAGGCCTGACCAGATCTCCAGAAAGCGCTGACCGATCAGGTCGACCCAGCCGCCATAGAAGCCCTGCAGCGCACCGGCGATCACGCCGATCACCGAGCTGGCCAGGGTCAGGATCAGGGCGAACAGCACCGAGATGCGAAAGCCGTAGATCACCCGTGCGAGCACGTCACGGCCCTGATCGTCGGTGCCCAGCCAGTTCTGCGCCGAGGGCGGTGCGGGGGCCGGTACTTCCAGGTCGTAGTTGATGCTCGAATAGCTGAACGGGATCGGCGGCCAGATCATCCGCCCATCTTTCTCGGCGATCAGGTCCTGAATGTAGGGACTCTTGTAGTTGGCCTGCAGCGGGAATTCGCCGCCGAACACGGTTTCCGGGTAGCGCTTGAGCACCGGGAAATACCACTCGCCGTCGTAGCGTACGGCCAGCGGCTTGTCGTTGGCGATCAGCTCGGCGCCGAGGCTCAGGCCAAACAGGATGAGAAACAGCCACAGCGACCACCAGCCGCGCTTGTGCGCCTTGAAGCGGTCGAAACGGCGTCGATTGAGAGGGGAGAGTTTCATGCTCAACCCTCCCGGCTTTCGAAGTCGATGCGCGGATCGACCAGGGTGTAGGTGATGTCACCGATCAATTTCACGATCAGCCCCAGCAAGGTGAAGATGAACAGGGTGCCGAACACCACCGGATAGTCGCGGTTGATCGCCGCTTCAAAGCTCATCAGGCCCAGGCCGTCGAGCGAGAAGATCACCTCGATCAGCAGGGAGCCGGTGAAGAAGATGCCGATGAAGGCTGCGGGGAAACCGGCGATGATCAGCAGCATGGCGTTACGGAAGACGTGGCCGTAGAGCACGCGGTTGTTGGTCAGGCCCTTGGCGCGGGCAGTCACCACGTACTGTTTGTTGATCTCGTCGAGAAAGCTGTTCTTGGTCAGCAGGGTCAGGGTGGCGAAGTTACCGATGACAAGGGCGGTAACCGGCAGCACCAGGTGCCAGAGGTAGTCGAGAACCTTGCCGCCGAGGCTGAGCTGCTCGAAGTTGTTCGAGGTCAGACCGCGCAGAGGGAACCAGTCCCAGTAGCTGCCGCCGGCAAACAGCACGATCAGCAGGATGGCGAAGAGGAACGCCGGGATGGCGTAGCCGACGATGATTGCCGAACTGGTCCAGACGTCGAAGGCGCTGCCGTGGCGGGTGGCCTTGGCGATCCCCAGCGGGATGGAGACCAGATACATGATCAAGGTGCTCCATAGACCGAGCGAGATCGACACCGGCATCTTCTCGATGATCAGGTCGATGACCTGGGCGTCGCGGAAGAAGCTGGAGCCGAAATCCAGCTGGGCGTAGTTCTTCAGCATGATCCAGAAACGTTCCGGCGCCGACTTGTCGAAGCCGTACATCTTCTCGATCTCGGCGATCAGCTGTGGGTCGAGGCCCTGGGCGCCGCGATAGTTGGAGCCGGCCACCGACACTTCGGCGCCGCCGCCGCCGATGCGCCCGGTTGCGCCGCCGGCGGCCGCGTCGAAACCCTCCAGCTTGGCGATCATCTGCTCGACCGGGCCGCCGGGTGCGGCCTGGATGATGATGAAGTTGATCACCAGAATGCCGAACAGGGTCGGGATGATCAGCAATAAGCGGCGAAAGATATAGGCCAGCATGTTATTGCTCCGCCTGTTCTGCGGCTTGCTGCTGGGCCTCGCTCGGCTGCTCCAGACCTGGGCGCACCCACCAGGTGTGCAGGCCGATATCGTAGAGCGGCGTCACTTTCGGATGCTCGAAGCGATTCCAGTAGGCGACACGCCAGGTCTTGATGTGCCAGTTGGGAATCACGTAATAGCCCCACAGCAGCACGCGATCGAGGGCGCGGGTGTGGGCGATCAGGTCCTGCCGGGAGTCGGCGTTGATCAGCCCTTCGACGATCTGGTCGATGGCCGGGTCCTTGAGGCCGATGTAGTTGCGGCTGCCGGGATTATCCGCGCTGGAGGAATGCCAGTATTCGCGCTGCTCGTTGCCTGGCGAGTTGGACTGGCCGAAGCCGCTGACGATCATGTCGAAGTCACGCGAGCGCAGGCGGTTGATGTACTGCGAAACATCGACGCGGCGAATCACCAGATCCATGCCGAGATCGGCCAGGTTGCGCTTGAATGGCAGCAGAACGCGCTCGAACTCGGTTTGCGCGAGGAGGAACTCGAAGCTGACCGGCTGACCGTTGGCATCGAGCATGCGATCGCCTTCGATACGCCAGCCAGCCTGCTGCAACAGCTGGTAGGCGCGGCGCTGTTGCTCGCGAATGATGCCGCTGCCGTCGGTGACCGGTACGCGGAACTCTTCGCTGAACACCTCAGCCGGAATCTTGCCGCGTAGCGGCTCGAGAATCGCCAGCTCGTCTTCGCCGGGCAGCCCCTGCGAGCCCAGTTCGGAGTTGTCGAAGTAGCTGCGGGTGCGGAAATAGGCACCGTTGAACAGGCGTTTGTTGGCCCATTCGAAGTCGTAAAGCAGGCCCAGGGCCTCACGTACGCGGCGATCCTGGAATTGTGGGCGACGGGTATTGAAGATGAAGCCCTGCATCCCGGTGGGATTGCGGTTCTGAATTTCTTCCTTGATCAGTTGGCCGTTGGCGACTGCCGGGGTGTTGTAGGCCGTGGCCCAGTTCTTCGCGCTGGTTTCCAGCCAGTAGTCGAACTGGCCGGCTTTGAGCGCCTCCAGGGCCACGGTGTTGTCGCGGTAGTAATCAATCTGGAGGGTGTCGAAGTTGTAGAAACCACGACTGACCGGCAGATCCTTGGCCCACCAGTCGTCGACACGCGCGTAGCGGATGCTGCGACCGGCCTGGACGCGGCCGACCTTGTATGGGCCGCTGCCCAGCGGTACCTCGAGATTGCTCCTGGCGAAGTCGCGCTCGGCCCACCAGTGTTTTGGCAGTACCGGCAGTTGCCCGACGATCAACGGCAACTCGCGATTGCCGGCATGCTTGAACACGAAGCGCACACTGTGCGGCGATTCCACCTCGACCCGATCGACATCGGCGTAATAGCCGCGGTACATCGGCGCGCCTTTCTCCATCAGCGTATCGAAGGTGAACTTGACGTCTTCGGCGGTGAGCGGGGTGCCGTCGTGGAAGCGGGCTTCCTTGCGCAGCAAAAAGCGCACCCAGGCATTGTCAGGCGCCTTCTCGATCTTTTCCGCCACCAGGCCATAGGCGGTGAACGGCTCGTCCATGCTCTGCACGGTCAGGGTGTCGTAGATCAGGCTGATGTTGTCGGCAGCCACACCCTTGCTGATGAAGGGGTTGAGGCTGTCGAAGCCACCGAAACCCGCTTCGCGAAAGGTGCCGCCCTTGGGCGCGTCGGGGTTGGTGTACTCGAAGTGAGTGAAGTTGGCGGGGTATTTGGGTGGCTCGTCGTAGAGCGTGACGGCATGTTTTGGGGCAGCGAGGGTGAGGCCGGCCAGGCCGAGCAGGATGAGGCTGCTACCGTGGAGCAGGAAACTGCGCAGCGGGTGGATCATCGAGCGTTCTCCGTGGGCTTCAGCCACCAGGTGCGCAGGCCTAGTGTGTAGGGCGGCGTGGTGACGAAGGCGAACCGATTACGGTACGCCAGGCGGTGATAATTGATGTACCAGTTGGGAATGCTGTAGTGCTGCCAGAGCAGGACCCGATCCAGGGCCCGAGTGGCTGCTATCTGTTCGTCCCGGGTCTGTGCCGAGAGCAGCTTGTCGATCATTTCGTCGACTACCGGATCGTTGACACCTGCATAATTCTTGCCGCCTTTGATGTTCACCTGGCTGGAATGGAAGTACAGCGATTGTTCCAGGCCCGGGCTGAGGTTTTGCGGCAGGGTCAGCAGAATCATGTCGTAGTCGAACTGGTCGAGGCGTTGCTTGTATTGGGCGCGATCGACAGTGCGCAGGTTGGCGCGTATGCCGATACTGGCGAGGTTGGCGGTATAGGGTTGGAGAATGCGCTCGAGGCTGGGGTTGACCAGCATGATCTCAAACTCGAGGCGTTGACCTCGCGCATTGCGCAACTCCTGGCCGGAGGGCTTCCAGCCGGCATCGGCCAATAGACCGAGGGCGCGGCGCAAGGTTTCCCTGGGGATGCCACGGCCATCGGTTACCGGTTGTGTCGGTGGCTCGGTGAGCAGGCGTGAGGGCAGCTTGTCGCGGTGTGGCGAAAGCAGCAGCCATTCCGCGCCTTCGGGCTTGCCGGTGGCCGAGAATTCGCTGTTGGGGTAGTAGCTGGCCGCGCGCACGTAGGCATTGTTGAACAAGGTGCGATTGGTCCACTCGAAATCGAACATCAGTCCCAGCGCTTCGCGCACCCTGCGGTCGCTGAACAGGTCGCGACGCGTGTTCATGAACAGTGCCTGGGTCTGGGTCGGGATCTGGTGCGGTATCTCGGCGCGAATCACGTCGCCGCGGGTCACGGCCGGGAAGCGATAGCCGTTGCTCCAGTTCTTCGCCTGATTCTCTATATAGAAGTCGAATTCGCCGGCCTTGAAAGCTTCGAAGGCAACATGGTTGTCGCGGTAGAACTCGACTTCGATACGGTCGAAGTTGTACTTGCCGCGATTGACCGGCAGATCCTTGCCCCACCAGTCCTTCACGCGCTCGAAAACCAGGCGCCGGCCGGGCACGACCTGGACGATGCGATAGGGGCCGCTGCCCAGCGGTGCTTCGAACGTCGTGCTTTTGAAGTCGCGATCTTTCCAGTAGTGCTGCGGCAGGACGGGCAGTTCACTCAGGCGCAGGATCAGCAGCGGATTGCCGGCACGCTTGAAGACGAAGCGGATGCGGTGCCGGCCCAGAATGTCGACGCGTTTCACTTCCTGCAGGTTGGTGCGGTACTGCGGATGACCGTCGTTACGTAGCAGGCGATAGGAAAAGGCTACGTCGTAGGCGGTGATGGGCTTGCCATCGTGAAAGCGTGCTTCCGGACGCAGATTGAACACCACCCAGCTGCGGTCTTCGCTGTACTCGACGCTTCTGGCGATCAGTCCGTAACTGGAGGCAGGCTCATCCCCGGACGGATCGTAAGCGCCAGTGCCAACCATCAAGGGTTCGTTCAACTCATTGGCGCCGTATTGCAGGAAATGCGCGGTCGAGATCGGGCTGCTGCCCTTGAGCGTGTAGGGGTTGAGGGTATCGAAAGTGCCGGACGCCATGATGCGCAACGTGCCGCCTTTGGGCGCATCGGGGTTGACCCAGTCAAAATGACTGAAGCTGGCAGGGTACTTGAGTGTCCCGAACTGGGCGTAGCCGTGGCTTTCGCTGATAGTCGCAGAGGCGGGAAAGCTCAAGGCCAGGCTGAGGAACAGCAGTAGGAGGGGACGCATCGGGCGTGAGATCCGATCCATGGCGGCGTTTGGGCTTCTGGGGCGGTACAGTAACAGCTTGTCTGGGCAGGAAAAAGAGTGCAGCGGTGGGCGGGCGGTTACCACGCTATGACATACACTTCAGGGACACGCCATGAGGGTACGAATTTGTCGGAACGAAGCCATGGTTTGCAGTCATGGATCGATCGCCTGAACCAAGCCGAACTGCCCGCGCTGGCTGCAGTGGTGCAGGATCTGCAACGCCTTGCGCAGCAGGATTCTGCTTCGGTGCAGCAACTGGCCGATGTGTTGCTGCGTGATGCAGCGCTGACCAGCAAGGTGCTGCGGGTCGGCAACAGCGTCTACTACAACCCCTCCCAGGAAACCATAAAGACCATCTCGCGGGCCATCGTACTGATCGGCTTCGACAATGTGCGCCTGATCAGTCTTTCCGTGAGTCTGATAGACGGGCTGCTTACCCGCGCCCCGCGTGAGCAGTTGCAGACGTTACTCGCGCGTTCCTTTCACGCTGCGGTGCAGGCGCGCAACCTGGCCGGCTATGTCATTTCCGGGCATACCGAAGAGGTGTTCATCGCTGCGCTGCTCCATCATCTGGGCGAGCTGGCGTTCTGGGGTTGTGGCGGGGCGCAGGCTGACGAACTGGCCGATGCTCTTGAGCGCCCCGGTGTCGATGTCGATGAAGCGGTGCGTGAGGTGCTCGGTGCGAGCTTCCGTCAACTTACCCAGGCGCTGCTGAAAAGCTGGAACCTGGGCGAAACCGCCATCCTCGCCCAGGCGGGCGCCAGCCAGCATGATCCGGCCGCCTACGCCGTGCAGTTGGGCGTGCGCATCAGCGAGGCGGCGCTGGGTGGCTGGGACTGTGCAGAAATGGAAGGTGTGCTGGGCAAGGTGGCGGCGTTTATCGAACTGACTCCGGAAGACACCCTGCAACAGGTGCTGGCCAGTGCAGATGAAGCGGTCAAGGTCGCCTCGACCTTCGGTGCCAGCAAGTTGTGCCGACTGATTCCCAATACCGATCCCGAGCAGATTCGCCAGCAGCAGGAGGAGCGTCGTGCGCGTTTGCTGCAGCCGGATCTGCTGGTGATGCAGCAGGCATTGCAGGATCTCGGCCTGATGGTCAATGCCAGGGCCGATGTCGGGCTGGTGCTCGACACCTTGCTCAAAGGCCTGCATCGGGGCGCTGGGCTGGAGCGGGTGATGCTCACGGTGCTGGCCGATGGGCAGAGCCGCTTCCGCGCCAAGCGCGTGATCGGTGAAAAGGCTCAGCAATGGCTGGAGGATTTCGTGCTGCCGGCCGAGCAGGTGGAGCAGCCGCACATCTTCAGTTATGCGCTGCGCCATCGTGAGGCGATCTGGATGGGCGTGCCCGCCAGCTACAACCTGGCCGAGCTGGTGACTCAACCGATTCGGCGCAGTCTGGGGGCGGGCATGTTCTTCATCGCGCCGATCATCGCGGGTACGCGGGAGATCGGCGTGTTATATGCCGACAGTCGACTGTCCGAGCGGGCGCTGCGGCATGAGCAGTTCGTGGCGTTTCAGCGCTTCACGCAACTGGCGGGGCGTTGCCTGGAGGCGATCAGCAAGCGCTGATCAGGGTAGATAGAGGGTCAGCATTTCCCCGGGGCGCAGCTTGTTGCTGCGTGGATTCCAGGCTTGCAGGCGCTTGAGGTCGATCTTGAAGCGCTTGGCGATCACGTACAGCGAGTCGCCATGCTGCACGCGGTAGTAGGTGGCCTTGTCCCGTGAACTGGAACTGTTGCGCGTCGTGCTGGCAACCTGCGGGGCGCTGTCGGCGGCGGCCAGATTGAGCACCTGGCCGACTTTCAGCTGATTGCCTTGCAGCTTGTTCCAGCGCTTCAGATCATGCACGGCGACCTGGTTGGCGCGAGCGATCTGCCACAGGTTGTCGCCGTTCTTCACCTGATAGGTTCTGCCGGCCGGGCTCTGCGCGGTGTTGCGCTGTTGATACAGCGGCTCGCTCGGTTGCGAACCAGGTTTGCCAGGAATGGTCAGCACCTGGCCGATGCTCAGATTGTTGCTGCTCAGGCGGTTGACGTCCTTGAGCATACTCACTGTCAGGTGATGACGGTTGGCGATGGCGTGCAGGCTATCGCCGGAGCGCACGGTGTAGCTCTGCCAGTCGACCATTTCCTGCGGTTTCATCAGGGCCAGGTTGGCGCTGAGCATCTCGGCTTTCTCGGTCGGCACCAGCAGATGTTGCGGGCCGTCGAGAGTAATGCCGCGCTTGTAGGCGGGGTTGAGCTGCAGCAGCTCCTGCTCATCCAGGTCGGCCAGTTTGGCGACGCGGGCCAGATCCATGTGCTGCTTGATCGCGATCTGCTCGAAGTAGGGTTCGTTGGCGATCGGCGAAAGGCTCACATTGTAGGCTTCCGGCGTCAGGATCACCTGCGACAGCGCCAGTAGCTTGGGCACGTAGTCCTCGGTTTCCTTGGGCAGCGACAGGTTCCAGTAGTCGCTGGGCAGGCCGAGCTTCTCGTTGCGTTCGATGGCGCGGCTGATGCGGCCTTCGCCGGCGTTGTAGGCGGCCAGGGCGAGCAACCAGTCGCCGTTGAACATTTCGTGCAGGCGGCTTAGATAGTTGAGCGCGGCCTGGGTCGACGCGGTGACGTCGCGGCGGCCATCGTACCAGTTGGTCTGGCGCAGGTTGTAGTAGCGGCCGGTCGAGGGAATGAACTGCCAGAGGCCGACCGCATGCGCCGAGGAGTAGGCCTGTGGATCGTAAGCACTTTCGATCACCGGCAGCAGCGCCAGCTCCATCGGCATGTCGCGTTCGGCCAGACGCTCGACGATGTAGTGGATATAAGGAGCGCTGCGCTCGCTGACGGTATTGACGTGTTTCGGATTGCTTGCGTACCACAGACGCACACGTTCGATGCGCGGGTTGATGCCGATTTCATCCTGCAGCTTGAAGCCGTCGCGCACGCGCTCCCAGATATCGGCGTATTCGCGAGGTTTGGCTTCGCTGCTGCTCAACCACTCGGGCTCACGCTCCAGGCCAATGGCACGAGAGGTATCGGTAGAACGATCCGGGGGGTCGTTGGGCAGGCTCTGACAGCCGGCCAGAATCATGCAACACATCACTGCGAGCGCTCGAGAGCCTCGCACTAATACCTTTATATTCAATGGCTTGCGTGATGATAAAGGCATTAGGTGAGGTGTATGTCCCGGCGAAAAGGTCGGGCGATTCTAGGAACCGAAGCGGGGGTGGTCAAGTTTTCACCAGTCTTTTGTGACCTGCATCCGCGTCGGTCGGACTTGGCGCACGTGATGCTCGCGATAGAGTTCTGGCGACCCTTGGGGTGGACTTTCCGGGGTTTAGAAACTGTCCTTCCAGGCGCGCAGGCTGGCGAATACGGCGCTTGGCTCGCTCGACTGCCGGTCGTCACGTCCTTTGGCTGCAGCGATGATCGAAGGCTCGCCGACACGCAGAAAAGGATTGGTCGCCAGCTCCAGTTCGATGTTCGACGGCAGGCTGATGCGACCCTCGTCGCGCCAGCGGGTCACTTCGGCCAGACGTTCGCTCAAGCACGCGTTATGCGGCTCGACGGCGTGGGCGAAGCGCAGATTGCTCAGGGTGTATTCGTGGGTGCAGTACACCAGCGTGCTGGCGGGCAGGGCCGCCAGACGGCTGAGCGATTGATGCATCTGTTGCGGCGTGCCTTCGAACAGGCGGCCACAGCCGCCTGCGAACAGGGTGTCACCACAGAACAGCAGGTTCTGTTCGGCGTGGTAATAGGCGATATGACCGAGGGTATGGCCAGGTACGGACATGATCTCGAAGTGCAGACCGAGCACCTCGATCTCATCGTTGTCGTTCAGGTCGATGTCACGGGCCGGGATCTTTTCCGCTGCCGGGCCGGCGACACGTGCGCCGGTGGCGTTCTTCAGCTTTTCGACGCCGCCGACATGATCGAAGTGATGATGGGTAATCAGGATGTCGCTGAGCGTCCAGTCAGGACGAGCCTCCAGCCAGGCCATGACCGGCGCTGCGTCACCGGGGTCGACCACGGCGCAGCGCTTGCTGCGGGCATCCTGCAGCAGCCAGATATAGTTGTCATTGAAGGCGGGCAACGCGTCGATCTGGATCATTGCGGGTCGCTAAGCTGGTGATAAAGGTGCATCTTAGACACGACATGCAGAACCTGTCATGCGGAGGCAGCGATGACTGATCAGGCATTCGCTCAGGCCGACCCTGAGTGGCTCAAACTCATCGGCGAGGCGCGCGACTGGCTTGCCGGCCCGCTCGGGCAGCTGTTGCTGGAGCAGGAGCGGCGCTTGCTGGAAGAGGAGCTGGCACGCTTTTTCGGGGGCTATCTGGTGAGCTACGGCCCTGGCGCCGAAGGCCCGCCCAAAGCGGGGCAGATTCAGCACAACGTGCGTCTTGGCGCGCCGATGCCTGGCGTGCAGATCGTCTGTGAGGAACAATCCTGGCCCCTGGGGGAGCACGCCGCCGATGTGGTGGTGCTGCAGCATGGTCTGGATTTCAGCCTGTCGCCTCACGGTCTGTTGCGTGAGGCGGCGCGTAGCGTCAGGCCTGGCGGGCATCTGTTGATTCTGGGTATTCACCCCTGGAGTGCCTGGGGCGTGCGGCGCCTGTTTGCGCGGGACGGTTTGGCCAGGGCGCGCTGTATTGCGCCGAGCCGTGTCGGTGACTGGCTGAGTTTGCTGGGCTTTGCGTTGGAGAAACGGCGGTTCGGGTGCTATCGTCCGCCGCTCGCTTCGCTGGCCTGGCAAATGCGCCTGCGGCGAATGGAAAGCTGGGGCGATGCCTGGCAGTTGCCGGGCGCCGGTTTCTACCTGTTGGTGGCGCGCAAGCTGGTGGTCGGCTTGCGCCCGTTGCGGCAGTCGCGCCGCGAGCCGATGGGCAAGTTGCTGCCGATGCCGGTGGCGAAGGTCAGTCGGCGCGATCTCGACAACTGATTGCCGCAATTGTCTGCAGGCCAGACTCCAGCCAAACAATTCTGTACAGAGCTTATGAATGTCTGAAACCCATGATGTGGTGATTTACACCGACGGTGCCTGCAAGGGCAATCCTGGCCCCGGCGGTTGGGGCGCGCTGCTGGTGTACAAGGGCGTGGAGAAGGAACTCTGGGGCGGAGACCCCAATACCACCAACAATCGCATGGAACTGATGGCGGCGATTGCCGGCCTGATCGCGCTGACCCGGCCGTGCTCGGTCAAGCTGGTGACCGACTCACAGTACGTGATGAAAGGTATCCAGGAATGGCTGCCGAACTGGAAGAAGCGCGGCTGGAAGACCGCCTCGAAAGAGCCGGTGAAGAACGCCGACCTCTGGCAGAAGCTGGATGAGGAAGTGAACCGCCACCAGGTAAGCTGGCAGTGGGTGCGTGGCCACACCGGCCACCCAGGCAACGAACGCGCCGATCAGTTGGCCAATCGCGGCGTCGACGACGTACGTGCGGCGCGCTGAGCGGTGACGCAGCACCTGAGTTAAGATGCTGCGCTGAATGTGCGGCAACCCGGATAGATGAGAGAGGCAAGGCGTGACAACCGAAAACACCGTCAAGCGCTACGTAGTGCTGGATACCGAAACCACGGGTATGCCGGTCACTGACGGACACCGTATCATCGAGATCGGTTGTGTCGAATTGCTCGGTCGCCGCCTGACCGGGCGTCATTTCCACGTCTACCTCAACCCCGATCGTGAAATCGACGAAGGCGCCATCGCGGTTCACGGCATTACCAACGAGTATGTCGCCGACAAACCGCGCTTCAAGGAGGTCGCCGATGAATTCTTCGAGTTCATCAAGGGCGCCCAGCTGATCATCCACAACGCGGCGTTCGACGTTGGTTTCATCAACAACGAGTTCGCCCTGCTGGGGCAGAGCGAGCGTGCCGACGTCAGCGATTACTGCTCGGTACTCGATACCCTGATGATGGCGCGCGAGCGCCATCCGGGGCAGCGCAACAGCCTGGATGCGCTGTGCAAGCGTTACGGCGTCGACAACTCCAACCGCGAACTGCACGGCGCCTTGCTCGACTCGGAGATTCTCGCCGACGTCTACCTGGCGATGACTGGCGGGCAGACCAATCTGTCTCTGGCCGGTGAGGGCGCCGATGGCGATGGCAGCGGGCGCCAGCAGGCCACCCCGATCCGCCGTCTGGACGCCTCTCGTCCGCGTACGCGCGTCATTCGCGCCAGTGAGGATGAGCTTGCGGCGCATCTGGCGCGCCTGGCCGTGATCGAGAAATCCGCTGGTGGCCCGTCTCTGTGGGCGCAGCTGGAAAAAGCGCCGGAATAACCGAACAGCGCAATTGCGACCTTTTCTTATAGCGTGATGCACAGGGGGTTCCGCCGGCCAGGGGGAGCCTCTAACCTGAGGCGATGGGCAGGCCGAGCCTGCCAGCCTTCAGGACGTCACAATGTATAAAGATCTAAAATTCCCCGTCCTTATCGTGCACCGCGACATCAAGGCCGACACCGTGGCCGGTGACCGTGTGCGCGCCATCGCTCAGGAGCTCACCCAGGACGGTTTCAGCATCCTGCCCACGGCCAGCGCCGCTGAAGGGCGTATCGTCGCTTCCACCCACCATGGTCTGGCCTGCATCCTGGTGGCGGCAGAGGGGGCGGGGGAGAACAGCCGCCTGCTGCAGGACATGGTCGAGTTGATCCGCGTGGCGCGGGTGCGTGCGCCGCAGTTGCCGATCTTCGCCCTGGGCGAACAGGTCACCATCGAGAACGCGCCAGCTGAGGCCATGGCCGATCTCAATCACCTGCGTGGCATCCTCTATCTCTACGAAGACACCGTGTCCTTCCTGGCGCGGCAGGTGGCCCGTGCGGCGCACAACTACCTCGACGGCCTGCTGCCGCCGTTCTTCAAGGCGCTGGTGCAGCACACTGCACAATCCAACTATTCCTGGCACACGCCGGGGCACGGCGGTGGCGTGGCCTACCGCAAGAGTCCTGTGGGCCAGGCCTTCCACCAGTTCTTCGGTGAAAACACGCTGCGTTCCGACCTGTCCGTCTCTGTACCTGAGCTGGGCTCGCTGCTCGACCACACCGGCCCGCTGGCCGAGGCCGAGGCGCGTGCGGCGCGCAACTTCGGCGCCGATCACACCTTCTTCGTGATCAACGGTACGTCGACGGCGAACAAGATCGTCTGGCATTCGATGGTCGGTCGTGATGACCTGGTGCTGGTGGACCGCAACTGCCACAAGTCGATCCTGCACTCGATCATCATGACTGGCGCGATTCCGCTTTATCTCTGCCCGGAGCGCAACGAGCTGGGGATCATCGGGCCGATTCCGCTGAGTGAGTTCAGCAAGGAGTCGATCCAGGCCAAGATCGACGCCAGCCCGCTGGCGCGTGGCCGTGCGCCCAAGGTCAAGCTGGCGGTGGTGACCAACTCCACCTACGACGGGCTCTGTTACAACGCCGAAATGGTCAAGCAGGCGCTGGGCGACTCGGTCGAGGTGCTGCACTTCGACGAGGCCTGGTATGCCTATGCTGCTTTCCATGAGTTTTATGCTGGCCGCTATGGCATGGGGACTCAGTACGACGAGCGCTCGCCACTGGTGTTCACCACCCATTCGACGCACAAGCTGCTGGCGGCCTTCAGCCAGGCCTCGATGATTCACGTGCAGGACGGCGGGCAACGGCAACTGGACCGCGACCGCTTCAACGAAGCCTTCATGATGCACATCTCCACCTCGCCACAGTACGGCATCATTGCCTCGCTGGATGTGGCGTCGGCGATGATGGAGGGGCCGGCAGGGCGTTCACTGATCCAGGAAACCTTCGACGAGGCGCTGAGCTTTCGCCGCGCCCTGGCCAATGTGCGGCGCAACCTGAGCGCCGAGGACTGGTGGTTCAGCATCTGGCAGCCGGGTGAGGCCGATGGCGCCGACAGCCTGAAGACCTCCGACTGGGTGTTGCAACCGGACGCCGACTGGCATGGCTTCGGCGAAGTGGCAGATGACTATGTGCTGCTCGATCCGATCAAGGTCACCTTGGTGATGCCCGGCCTCAATGCGGCCGGCAAACTGGAGCAGCAGGGGATTCCCGCTGCGGTGGTCAGCAAGTTTCTCTGGGAGCGTGGCCTGGTGGTGGAGAAAACCGGCCTGTACTCCTTCCTGGTGCTGTTCTCCATGGGCATCACCAAGGGCAAGTGGAGCACGCTGCTGACCGAGCTGCTGGAGTTCAAGCGCAGCTACGACGCCAACCTGCCGCTAATCGACGTGCTGCCCTGCATCGCCCACGCCGGCGCGGGCCGCTACCACGGCATGGGCCTGCGCGATCTGTGCGACGCGCTGCATGGCTGCTACCGCGAAAACGCCACGGCCAAGGCGCTGAAAAGCATGTACACGGCGCTGCCCGAGCTGGCGATCAAGCCTGCCGACGCCTATGACCGTCTGGTGCGCGGTGACGTGGAGGCGGTGCCCATCGATCAGTTGCAGGGACGTATCGCTGCGGTGATGCTGGTGCCTTACCCGCCGGGCATTCCGTTGATCATGCCGGGCGAGCGCTTCACTGCCGCCACGCGTTCGATTCTCGACTACCTGGCCTTCGCGCGGACCTTCGATCAGGCCTTCCCGGGCTTCGATATCGATGTGCACGGCTTGCAGACCGAGGCCGGGCACTATTGCGTGGACTGTCTCGTGGAGTGAATTGTCGAGGTGGCTGCCGAGGGCAAGACTCTCGTTAGATCAAGCCCTTATCCGTGATACTCAAAGCGGTTGTTAACATCCGGGGCGTGCCCTGCGTCACAGTGGCAAGCATCGACTTTTATGGCGCGCTTGTTATAGTTGCCCGGTTATTAATCACAAAATTGTTACTGTGCTGCCGAGCCACGGCCGAGGATGCCTGCCATGTCCGACTACAAAGCCTTCCGCGTCGAGCTGGCGGACAAGATCGCCCATGTGCAGATCAACCGTCCGGACAAGATCAACGCAATGAACGCCGACTTCTGGCGCGAGATCATCGAGATCTTCCAGTGGGTCGATGACAACGATGCAGTACGTGTCGTGGTGCTCTCCGGTGCGGGCAAACACTTTTCCTCGGGTATCGACCTGATGCTGCTGGCCTCGGTCGGCGCCCAGCTGGGCAAGGACGTTGGTCGCAATGCCACGGCGCTGCGCCGCAAGATTCTCGAGCTGCAAGCCTCCTTCAACGCCGTCGACAACTGCCGCAAGCCAGTACTGGCTGCCATTCAGGGTTACTGCATTGGCGGCGCCATCGATCTGATCAGTGCCTGCGACATGCGTTACTCCAGCGTCGACGCGCAGTTCTCCATCAAGGAAATCGACATGGGCATGGCCGCTGACGTCGGCACCCTGCAGCGCCTGCCATGCATCATCGGCGACGGCATGATGCGCGAACTGGCCTTCACCGGGCGCACCATCGACGGTAACGAGGCCGCGCGTATCGGTCTGGTCAATCGTACCTACGAAAATCAGGAGGCGCTGCTGGCCGGGGTGATGGAAATTGCCGCAGAAATTGCCGCCAAGTCGCCGATTGCCGTGCGTGGAACCAAGGAAATGATTCGTTATATGCGCGATCATCGGGTCGACGATGGCCTTGAATACATCGCTACCTGGAATGCCGCCATGCTGCAGTCGGAAGACCTGCGCCTGGCCATGGCGGCACACATGACCAAGCAGAAGCCGGAGTTCGCCGACTGATGCCGTATTCGCTGATGTTCGCTGCGAGGCCTAGAGCATGGTAAGTGGAGCCACATCCCTGAATCTGGTGCGCGACGAGCTGTTCGTCACCATGGAAGAGGCCGAGCAGAGCCTGGAGCATTTCATTGCCGAGCGGCACAACGGCAGCCTGTTGCAGCAGGCGGTGGAAAGCCTGCATCAGGTTCGCGGCACGCTCAACCTGATCGAGCTGGCCGGTGCCGAGTTGCTGGCCCAGGAAGTGCTGGATCAGGCCACCGATATTCCCGCCGGCGCTGGCGAGGAGCGCGACGCGCAGCTCTCGGCGCTGAGCAATGCCCTGCATGTGCTGCGCCGCTATCTGGAAAACGTCGACGCCCATCGCCAGGAAATGCCCGAGCTGTTGCTGCCGGCGATCAACGATTTGCGTCAGGCCGGTGCGCAGCAGCCACTGCCGGAAAGTTTCTTCTTCAGCGTGCGCCTCGATCATGCGCGGCCGCACACGGCTACCCAGCCACTCGATGGCGCCGCCAAGCTGAGCGAAGGCAAGCGCCTGCGTCATATGTATCAGGTAGGGTTGCTGGGCTTCATCCGTGAGCAGAACCCGCAGGCCAGCCTCAAGCTGATGGTGCGCGCCATGGCGCGCCTGGACAGCCTGTTCGCCAACGAGCCGCGTGGACGCATGTGCTGGATTGGCGCTGCCGCCATCGAAGCGCAGTGCGATGGCCAGCTATTGCCTCGCAAATCGCGCAAGCAGTTGTTCTCGCGGGTCGATCGCGAACTCAAGTTGATGCTCGGCAACCCGCAGTACGAAGCACCGCGCAGCTTGCTGAAAGAGCTGCTGTATCTGGTCGCGCTCGCCGACAGCCACGGCCCGCACGCCAGCGCCATGCGCGGAGTGTTCGGTCTCACGCCGTTGCCGTTCACCGACCACCTGCTGGAAGAGGAATACCAGCGCCTGGCCGGGCCGGGTCAGGCCGTGATGCGTTCGTTGTCCACGGCGATTCGCGAAGAGCTGGCCAGCGTCAAGGACATGCTCGACCTGCTCGAGCGCGGCACCTTGCAGGGCGAAACGCTGGGCACCCTGCATGCGTTGCTGGGCAAGCTGGCCAAGACCCTGGGCATGGTCGGCCTGAACTCTGCCGGCAACTCGCTCAGCGCGCAGCTGCCGCTGGTTGCTGCCTGGAGCGAAGACACGCCGCCACAGGCGGAGCAGCTGCACAAGCTGGCCGATGCCGTGCTCTATGTCGAAGGCATGGTGGCGAGCCTGGAACGTGGTGAAGGTCGTGATACCAGGCCGGCTGCCGTCGAGCCGGGTAACGAGGCTGATTCTTTTGCCAGCCATCAGCTCAACGAAGCCCGCATCGTCGTGGTCGATGAGGCCCAGGCCGGTCTGGCTCTGGCCAAGCGCGCCATCACCGCGTATCTGGAGTCGGCTGGCGACAAGATGCACCTGTCCAACGTGCCGTTCAGCCTGCAGGCCGTGCGTGGCGGCCTCTGGTTCCTCGAGCAGCGCCGAGCCGCGATGCTGGTCGGTGCCTGCGCCGACTATATCCAGGCGCGCATGATCGAGTCCGCGCAAATGCCGTCGGAGCAGATGCTGGAAACCCTGGCTGACGCCCTGAGCAGCCTCGAGTACTACCTGGAAGCGGGCGCCGTGATGCGTCCTGAAACCCGTCCCAGCGTGCTCGACCTGGCTGAAGAGAGCGTCAAGGCGCTGGGTATGCCGGTGGCGGCCTGATGGTTTGGCGCAATACCTTTCTCGATCCTGCCCAGCCCGGCGGCTGGGCGCTGCTCTACAACCAGCAGCACTTTCTTGCCGACAGCAACGGCTTGCTATTCCCGCGTGACTGGGTCAAGCGCCAGGACCTGCAGATTCTCGGCGAGCAGGGGATCGGTCATTTCGGTGACGATGCCGTTTACCTGCTGCAACTCAAGCCCTCGGCGACGCTGGAGGGCTGCAGCTGGCAGAGTCTGCGTCAGTTCATGCTGCAGGGCGAAGCAGAAACCTTTCGCATGCTGGCCTATGCCGCGCAGATAGGCACCTGGTACGCCGAGCATCGTTATTGCGGCAGCTGTGGTGCGCCGACTCGCCAGCTTCCTGGTGAGCGGGCGATGCGTTGCGACAGCTGCGAATCGCAGCACTATCCGCGCATCTCGCCGAGCATGATCGTGCTGGTCACGCGCGGGGACGAGATCCTGCTGGCGCGTTCGCCGCGCTTCGTCACGGGCGTCTACAGCACCCTGGCCGGCTTCGTCGAACCGGGCGAGTCAGTGGAGCATTGCGTGGCACGCGAGGTGCGTGAGGAAGTCAGCGTCGAGGTGAAGAACCTGCAGTACATCGGCAGCCAGGGCTGGCCATTCCCGCATTCGCTGATGCTCGGCTTCCACGCCGAATATGCCGGTGGCGAAATCGTCATGCAGGAAGACGAGATCGAGGATGCGCGCTGGTTCCGTGTCGATGACTTGCCGCCGTTGCCGGCGTCGCGTTCCATCGCCCGCCATCTGATTGATCTTTACGTTGCGCGCCGTTTGGGTTTGCCTGAGCCGACGCTGCCAGCCTAGAGCGTCTCACGTAGGAGCGGCTTCAGCCGCGAACCTCACCGACCGCGGCTGAAGCCGCTCCTGCACGATCCGTGATAGTCCGCCGAAATTAGCCAAACCAGTGCTGCCAGACCAGGCGGGCGGTGAGTGCCAACACCACTGTGATAAACACCGGGCGAATGAACTTCGAACCGCCTTTGATCGCCGTGCGTGCGCCGAGAAAGGCGCCGACCATCAATGCGGCGCCCATGGTCAGGCCGAGCACCCAGGCTACCTGGCCGAAGGCGATGAACACGGCTAGCGCCGCCGCGTTGCTGACGAAGTTCATGGTGCGCGCCACGCCGCTGGCGCGCACCAGATCGAGTGGATACATCAGCAGGCTGCTGACCGTCCAGAACGCGCCGGTGCCGGGGCCTGCCACTCCATCGTAGAGTCCCAGGCCAAGCCCTTGTGGCCATTGCCGGCCGCGCGCGATCGGCAGGTCGTGTTCGGCTGGCGCCTCCGGCATGCGCCCGAATAGCAGATAGACACCGCAGGCGAAGACGATCACCGGCAGCATCTGGTTGAGCCAGGCGGCCGGCATCCAGTGCGCGATGACGGCGCCGAGCAGGGCGCCGATCAAGGTTGCCAGCAGCGCGTTGCGCCACTGGCCGGGGTTGAAGAGTTTGCGCCGGTAGAAGGTCAGTGCGGCAGTGCCCGAGCCGAAGGTGGCGCACAGCTTGTTGGTGCCCAGCACCAGGTGCGGCGGCAGACCTGCGGTAAGCAGGGCAGGGATGGTCAGCAGGCCGCCGCCACCAGCGATGGCGTCGATGAAACCGGCGATGAAGGCGACCAGGGCGAGAATGGCTAGCGTGCTGGGATCGATGGCGAGCTCGAGAGCGAATGGCATATAAAGTGTCGACTTGTGGGCGAGTGCGCAGCCTGCTGGCTGTTCGCCGTGGGGAGAGCTGCGCATAATGCCGGGATTTGGTCAGAGAAGGAACGCAATCGATGCAATACGACGGGTTGGCCTGGGCGGTGGCGCTGTTGGCCGTATTGGCGCTGCTGGTGGCGCTGCGTATTCTGCTCAATACAGGCTGGTTCCTCGGCTGGTTGCGTGGCACCTGTGGTCTGGCATTTCTTGCCCTGGCCGGCTTGGTCGGTCTGGCGGCTTACGATCTGTATGCCTACGAGCCGCTGCAGCCGGGCAAGCCGCTGGTAACGCTGAGCTTCAAGGCTGATGGTCCACAGCGTTATCAGGTGACGCTGCTCGAAGGGGGGCGCGAGCGCACGGTCACGCTCGAGGGCGACATGTGGCAACTCGACGGCCGACTGATTCGCTGGAAGGGGCTGGCCGAGCTGATCGGTCTCGAGCCTGGTTACCGCCTGGAACGTCTCTCCGGACGTTTTCTTGCCATCGAACAACAGGCGCTGGCGCAACACGGCCGCGTGCAGCTCGCCGAAAGTCCCTATGGCGTGGACCTGTGGCGCTGGTTGCGCCTGAGTCAGCGTGATCTGCTGCTGTTCGACCCGCAGGCGCTGCGCGTCACCTACCTGCCTATCGCCGCCGACGCGGTGTACAGCGTCAGCCTGACGCCGACCGGCCTGCTGGCCGAGCCGATGAACCCGGCGGCCGAAGCCGCGCTGAAGGACTGGTAGCGGCCGCTTGCGGCCATCTGATGACCCTCTCCCGCTTGCGGGAGAGGGTGCCCGAAGGGCGGGAGAGGGTAGTGGGCGTTGTGCGCTTCTTGGGCTGCCAGCTATGTAGGGTGGGCTTTAGCCCACATTAATGGTGGTTGGTGGGCTAAAGCCCACCCTACGAGCTGACCAAAGCCCTGGACTACATCCGGGCACCCTTGCCACGCACTTGGAGTGACGTAGGGTGGGCTTTACACCGCGACCTTCATTGGTGGGCTAAAGCGGAGCGCCGGCCGGCACACCCTACAAAAAAGGCACCTACAAGGTGCCTTTGTCGTTTAGGGCATCCGGCCTCAGGAGAGGAAGCCACCGTCCACGTTAAGCGCTACGCCGGTGGTGTAGCTGGACGCTTCGCTGGCCAGGTACAGCACTGCGCCGGCCATTTCGCTCGGGTCGGCCACACGCTTGAGCGGGATGCGCTGCAGTGCATGCTTGAGGATGGCGTCGTTCTTGGTCAGTGCCGAGGCGAACTTGGTGTCGGTCAGGCCCGGCAGCAGGGCATTGCAGCGAATGCCGAACTGCGCGCATTCCTTGGCGAAGACCTTGGTCATGCTGATCACAGCGGCCTTGGTCACCGAGTAGATGCCCTGAAACTCGCCCGGTGATACGCCGTTGATCGAGGCGACGTTGATGATCGAGCCGCCGCCGTTCTCCTTCATCAGTTTGCCACCTTCGATGGACATGAAGTAGTAGCCACGGATATTCACGTCCACGGTCTTCTGAAAGGCGCCCAGGTCGGTATCCAGTACGTTGCAGAACTGCGGGTTGGTGGCAGCGTTGTTGACCAAGATGTCGAGACGACCGAACTGTTCCTTGATCTGTGCGAAGACGTTGCTGATCTGCTCCATTTCACCGATGTGGCAGGCGATGGCGGTGGCCTTGCCGCCGTCGGCGACGATGGCGTCTGCTACCGCCTGGCAGCCTTCGATCTTGCGGCTGGATACGATCACGTGCGCGCCTTGCTGAGCCAGAAGCTTGGCGATGGCCTCGCCGATGCCGCGGCTGGCGCCGGAAACGAAGGCGATCTTGCCGTCGAGGTCGAACAGTTGGGTCTTGGACATTGTGATTACCCTGGTGTTAGAGAGTGGATTTGCCGATGACCTGCAGGCACATCTGCTCCAGCAGCTTGTTCATCTGAATGAACTGGGCGAAGCGCTTGTCCTGGGTCTGGCCGTGGTAGAAACGGTAGTAGATCTGCTGCACGATGCCGGCCAGGCGGAACAGACCGTAGCAGTAGTAGAAGTCGAAACTCTTGATTTCGATGCCGGCACGTTCGGCGTAGTAGTCGACGAACTGCTGACGAGTGAGCATGCCGGCTGCGTTACTGGGCTGGCGACGCATCAATTGCACGGGGGCCGGGTCATTGGCCTCGATCCAGTAGGCCAGGGTGTTGCCCAGGTCCATCAGCGGGTCGCCGATGGTGGTCATCTCCCAGTCGAGCACGCCGATGATCTGCATCGGGTTGTCCGGGTCGAGGATCACGTTGTCGAAGCGGTAGTCGTTGTGCACGATGCCGGGCTTGTGGTGATCGGCCGGCATCTTGTCGCGCAGCCAGGCTTTGACCGGCTCCCAGGTCGGCGCGTCCGGAGTCAGGGCTTTCTCGTAGCGCTCGCTCCAGCCCTTGATCTGACGCTCGACGTAGCCCTCGGGTTTGCCCAGGTCGCCCAGGCCGCAGGCGTTGTAATCGACGTTGTGCAGCTCGACCAGCTTGTCGATGAAGCTTTTGCACAGTGCGCTGGTCTGCTCGGCGCTGAAGTTCAGCTCGGCGGGCATGTCCGAGCGCAGGATGATGCCCTTGACCCGCTCCATCACGTAGAACTCGGCGCCGATTACCGATTCGTTGGTGCAGTGCACGTAAGCCTTGGGGCAGTAGGGGAAGCCGGCGTTGAGCTGGTTGAGAATGCGGTATTCGCGGCCCATGTCGTGGGCCGACTTGGCCTTGTGGCCGAAAGGCGGGCGGCGCAGGACGAACTCCTGCTGCGGGTACTCGATCAGGTAGGTCAGGTTCGAAGCGCCGCCGGGGAACTGGCTGATCCTGGCTGCGCCGCTCAGGCCCGGAATATTGGCTTTCAGATAAGCGTCGATGACGTCGGCGTCGAGTTCTTCGCCGGTACGGATGCGGGTGGATTGGTCGGTGAGCGCCATACTTATCCCTTCTACTTATGATGGGTGCCCTAGATAATTGGCTAATCTAATGCTGCACCCAGGCTGTCACAAGCAATACGCGTCGTTATAGGCGGGCGTGTTGCACCTCGATCAAACTGCCTGATCAGTCATTCCGGTTTGTCACCTTGGCCGCAAATCACGGGCAAAAAAAACCGGAGTGCCAGGACTCCGGTTTTCGTATTTTGCGCTCGGCTCGCCGATCAGACCGGGAACAGTTCGCCCAGCTTCATCGCCAGCATCATGTCGCCTTCGGCGCGCAGCTTGCCGGCCATGAAAGCCTGCATGCCGTCGGTTTCGCCGCTGACGATGCCCTTCAGGGTTTCGCTGTCCATGATCAGGGTCACGTTGGCGTTCGGGTTGTCGCCTTGCTCGAGGGCGCAGGTGCCATCCTTGACGATCAGCGCGTAGTTCTCGCCATCTTCGATGTTGAACTGGAATACCAGATCCAGGCCGGCTGCGGCGCTGGCGTTGAACTTGGATTGCATGGTTTGGACGATGTCAGCAACGCTCATGGTCTTATCCTTTTTTCGGTTTTTTCGCGCAGCCTCGCGGCCGCAGTGGGCTGGAGTTCATCGGTAGGTGATGAGCTCCGGCGCCTTCATCAGCTGTAAATGCACATGGCTGTTGAAGGAAGCCAGACTCACCTCGCTGCCGCGGAATTTCAGCTGGCTGAGCGAGGTATTGACGATTTGCCAATTCAATTCGAAGGCCTTTGCAGGCGGTACGCCGGTAATCAGGCGGAGCAGGGCGGTGATGGTGCCTCCGGAGGTGAACACGGCAATGTTCTGTTTGCTGCTGGCCTGTTCGAGGATGCGGCGCAGGGCGCCTTCGACCTGCTCGACATAGGCTTGCCAGCTCTGCAGGCCGGGCTTGTCATGTTCACCGGAAATCCAGCGCTGGATCAGCTTGGCGAACAGGCGCTGGAACTCGGCACGGTTGTGCGCACCGTTGCGCAGGATGTGCAGGGCTTCAGGTTCTTCGGGCAGCAAATCCGGCAACAGGGTACGAATCACCGAGTCGGCATCGAATTCATTGAATGCCTCATCGATATCCAGCGCCGGCGCATTGCTCATGCGCTGCAGGGCTGCGTTGGCCGTGTGCTGCTGGCGGCGCAGGCTGCCACTGATGCAACGATCGAGGCTGATACCGAGCTGTTCCAGGTGATCCCCCAGCACTTCGGCCTGGCGTACGCCGACGGGCGACAGGACATCATAGTCGTCTGCACCGAATGAGGCCTGGCCATGTCGAATCAGATAGATGCTGCCCACGTCCGTATTGGTCTCGGCACGTTGAATGTTTCGCGAGGGTATGAGGAAGCTCAGGGGCTGTCAACGAAAAAACATACGCTTGTTTGAATTGCTTGTATGTCCATTGTGCAGTGCTGCCGCGCTTGGCCGGTGAGCCGCTGCGCCGGTATGCTTGAGCCTTTGTGCGCTCAGGCGCCGCTGCATTGTCCAAGGGGGATCCGTGGAGTTTCTTAGCGAGTACGCCAGCTTTCTGGCGAAAACCCTGACCCTGGTGGTCGCCATCGTCGTAGTGCTGGTGGCCATTGCTGCCACGCGCGGCAAAGGGCGGCGCGGCAGTGGTCAGCTGCAGGTGCAGAAGCTCAATGATTTCTACAAGGATCTGCGTGAGCGCCTGGAGCAGAGCGTGCTGTCCAAGGATCAGCTCAAGGCCACGCGCAAGGCGGAGGCCAAGGCTGCCAAGCAGGAAAAGAAAGCGCCGCCAAGCAAGCCGCGGGTGTTCGTGCTGGATTTCGATGGCGACATCAAGGCCTCGGCTACCGATAACCTGCGTCATGAAGTGACGGCGTTGTTGTCCATGGCCAAGGCCGATGACGAAGTGGTGCTGCGTCTGGAAAGCGGTGGCGGCATGGTGCATAGCTATGGTCTGGCTTCATCGCAACTGGTGCGCATCCGCGACGCCGGCATCCCGCTGACCGTGTGCGTGGACAAGGTGGCGGCCAGCGGTGGTTACATGATGGCCTGCATCGGTCAGAAGATTCTCAGCGCGCCGTTCGCCATTCTCGGCTCAATCGGCGTGGTGGCGCAGCTGCCGAACGTGCATCGCCTGCTGAAGAAGCACGAAATCGATTTCGAAGTGCTGACTGCCGGCGAATACAAGCGCACCCTGACCGTATTCGGCGAGAACACCGAGAAGGGGCGGGAGAAATTCCAGGAAGACCTGGAAACCACTCACGATCTGTTCAAGGGCTTCGTTGCCCGTTATCGCCCACAGCTGGACATCGACGCCATCGCCACTGGCGAGGTCTGGCTGGGCATGGCCGCGCAGGAACGCCTGCTGGTGGATGAGCTGAAGACCAGCGATCAGTATCTGGCCGAGCGCGCCGCCGAGGCTGAACTGTTCCATCTGCATTTCGCTCAGAAGAAAAGCCTGCAGGAGCGTGTCGGGCTGGCTGCCAGCATGGCGCTGGATCGCTTCGTCCTGACCTGGTTGAGCCGGCTCAACCAGCAACGTTTCTGGTAGCGCTTCGTTCATGATGGGGTGCGCAGCCACCTGGTTGCGCGCCACAGCGAATAACGACAAGAGGAGAGGGTGATGACCGAGTTCAAGGCCTTGCAGGTCAGCGAAGGCGCCAATGGCGGTTTCCAGCGTGAGGTAGTCCAGCGTGACGTCGAGCAACTGCCGCAGGGCGAGCTGCTGATTCGTGTGCGCTACTCCTCGCTCAACTACAAGGACGCCCTGTCCGCCAGCGGCAATCGCGGCGTGACCAAGGCCTACCCGCATACACCCGGCATCGATGCGGCGGGTGTGGTCGAGGCCTCCAGCGTGGGTGAGTTCGCGGTCGGCGATGAGGTGATCGTCACCGGCTACGACCTGGGCATGAACACCGCCGGTGGCTTCGGCCAGTACATCCGCGTACCGGCCGCCTGGGCGATCAAGCGCCCGCAAGGCCTGCCGCTGCGCGAGGCGATGGTGCTCGGGACTGCCGGCCTGACCGCTGCGCTGTGCGTGGACAAGCTGGAGCAGGCCGGCGTTACTCCGGAGGCCGGTACCGTACTGGTCACCGGCGCCACGGGTGGTGTTGGCAGCATCGCCGTGGTGCTGCTCAAGCAGCTGGGCTATCGCGTCGCCGCCGCGACCGGCAAGGCCGAGCAGGGCGATTTCCTGCGTGGCCTGGGTGCGGACGAAATCGTCAGTCGCGAAGAGCTGCAGCAGGGCAGCGACCGTCCGATGCTCAAGGAGCGCTGGGCCGCGGCGGTGGACACCGTGGGCGGCGACATCCTGTTCAACGTGGTCAAGTCGCTGCGCCACAGCGGCAGCGTGGCTTGCTGTGGGCTGACCGCCGGTGTCGGCTTCCAGGCCAGCGTGCTGCCGTTCATCCTGCGCGGGGTCAACCTGCTGGGGGTGGATTCGGTGGAGCTACCGCTGGTGGTCAAGGCATCGATGTGGGACAAGCTGTCGCTACAGTGGAAGCTCGACCTTTCGCCGTTGTGCCAGGAAGTCGGTCTGGCGGAATTGCCCGCGGCCATCGAGCGCATACTGGCCGGCGGCATGGTCGGCCGTATCCTGGTGCGGCTGGACTGAATATACGAGCGAGGCCCGTCGATGACGGGCCTCGTTCTTTTCAACACCGTCCAAGGCGGGTATCGCCTAGTCGAAGCGATAGATATCCATGCCCAGCGCGCCATAGGTGAAGCCACTGTGTTCAACCTTGAAGGTGCCTCCAGCGCCGCGAGCGAAGAACAGTGGCAGCAGGTGCTCTTCACTTGGGTGGTTGCGTGCGGCGTTTGGCGCCAGCAGACGGTAGTGGTGCAAGGCCTCTTCATCGTCCGCTTCGAGTTTTTCCACCAGCCAGTCGCGAAACTCCTTGGCCCAGGGCGTGATGACGTCGGGGCCGGCGCGCCAGTTCAACTCGCCCAGGTTGTGGGTGATGCTGCCGGAGCCAATCAGCAGGATGCCTTGTGCGCGCAGGCTGGCCAAGGCGCGGCCCACGCGGGTCTGTAGCTCGGGGCCGAGGTGGCTGGGTAGGGAAAGCTGCAGCACGGGAATGTCGGCTTGCGGATACAGCAGCGACAGCGGCACCCAGGCGCCATGGTCGAAGGGGCGCTGGGCATCCAGCTCCGCAGGCAGGCCAGCATCGTTCAATTGCTGGGCGATCTCCCTGGCCAGCTGTGGTGCGCCGGGTGCGGGATACTGCACGGCGTACAAAGGGGCAGGGAAACCGCCGAAGTCGTGCCAGGTCCGCGGCTGCGCACCTGCGGTGAGCAGCAAGCTCTGGCTTTCCCAGTGCGCCGACACCACCACGATGGCCTTGGGCCTGGGCAGCTCGAGGGCCAGTCTGGCCAAGGCCGGGCCGCTGAGACCGGGCTCCAGTGCCAGCATGGGCGAACCGTGGGAAATGAACAGTGAGGGCAGCATGGCGATCAGCTCCTGAAGTAGGATGACGCCATCTTCGGTGCTGGATCTATCGACTTCCAGCATAAATAGTTGGCCATTCCTATCGAATTTATGGAGGTTTTATCCATGCATGAGGCGTTCTGGCAGGATCGTTGGGCGCGTAGCCAAATCGGTTTTCATCAGGAGAAGGTCAACGGTTATCTGCGTCGCCACTGGTCTGCGCTTGGGCTGGCCAGGGATGCGTCGGTGCTGGTGCCGCTGTGTGGCAAGAGCCTCGATCTGGCCTGGTTGGCGGAGCAGGGTCACAGGGTGATCGGTGTGGAGCTGGCCGAGCGCGCGGTGCAGGATTTCTTCGCCGAGCGTGATGTGCAGCCACAGGTGTCGCAGCACGGTGTGTTCAAGGTCTATCGGGCGGGCGAGTTGCAGATTCTATGTGGCGACTTTTTCGCCTTGAGCCGTGAGGACGTTGCCGCGTGCCAGGCTTTCTATGATCGCGCCGCGCTGATCGCTCTGCCGCCGGAAATGCGCGAGCGCTACGTCGCCCATTTGCAGGCGATAATGCCGGATGCCTGCCAGGGACTGCTGGTGACGCTGGTATACGACCAGCAGCGCATGGATGGCCCACCGTTCTCGGTAGAAGATGCTGAGGTGGACCGGCATTTCACCGCCGGCTGGACGCTGCGCATGGTCGAGGAAAAGGACGTGCTGACGGGGAATCCGCGCTTCGCCGAGAGCGGACTCGCGGCGGTGGACGAGCGAGTCTTCCATCTGACGCGCCGCTAACGGCGACAGGCCAATGAAAAAGGCGACCCGAGGGTCGCCTTTTTTCATGTGCAGCTGAGGGATCAGCCCAGGCGGCGCAGTGCCTCGATACGATCTTCCAGCGGCGGGTGGGTCATCAGCAGGCCGGCCAGGCCGTTCTTCAGGCCGCCATTGATACCGAAAGCGGTCAGGCTGTCCGGCATCTGCACCGGCACACCCTGTTCGGCGCGCAGGCGTTGCAGTGCGGCGATCATCGCGCCGGTGCCGGCCAGGCGGGCGCCGGCCTCGTCGGCCTTGAACTCGCGTTTGCGCGAGAACCACATGACGATGATGCTGGCCAGGATGCCCAGCACCAGCTCGGCGAAGATGGTCGCGACGAAGTAGCCGATGCCGTGGCCGCCTTCGTTCTTCAGGATCGCCTTGTCGACGAAGTTACCGAAGATGCGTGCGAAGAACATCACGAAGGTGTTCACCACGCCCTGGATCAGCGCCAGGGTGACCATGTCACCGTTGGCCACGTGGCCGATCTCGTGAGCCAGTACCGCGCGCACTTCATCAGGCGAGAAACGCTCGAGCAGACCCTGGCTGACGGCGACCAGCGCGTCGTTCTTGTTCCAGCCGGTGGCGAAGGCGTTGGACTCGTAGGCCGGGAAGATACCGACTTCGGGCATCTTGATACCGGCTTCGCGCGACAGCTCCTCGACGGTCTGCAGCAGCCACTGTTCGTGACGGGTGCGCGGCTGGGTGATGATCTGGGTGCCGGTGCTCATCTTCGCCATCCACTTGGAGATGAACAGCGACACCAGCGAGCCGGCAAAACCGAACACGGCGCAGAATATCAGCAGGCTGCCATGGTTCTGGCCGGTGAAGCGATCGACCCCCAGCAGTTTGAGGGTGATGCTGGCGATAACCAGCACTGCCAGGTTGGTGGCCAGGAACAACATAATGCGCATCATGGTGTGAACGGACTCCTCACGGGAAAGACGTACGAGTAATGCGGGCTATATAAGGGTGCCCCCTCAGAGGTTTCAACCAGCGACTATTTCAAACTATGTCCCCTGGGACATGCAGGGTGCTTTCGAACAACAGACGAGTGAGGCGGGCGGTGCGCTCGCCGTGCTGCTGGACCAGTGCTTCGCGCAGCTGAAACGCCAGCGTGGCGTGAACACGCCGTACGCTCGGGGGCAACGCTTCACCTTCACGCAAGGCATGGGGAATGGCGCGTGACAGACGCAGAAAGCCTTTCTCGCTCAGCACCGCCTGATCCAGCGCGTCGTAAGCGATGGTCGACTCGAAACGCAGATAGCCTTCTTCAGCCAGCCACAGCAGCGCGCCGAGGCAGGCCTGGTGACGCTTGCTGGGCAGGCCGAACTCGTCCGGCTCCTCACGCCCGATCAGGTCTTCCACGTACAGCGCCATCTTGCGCGGGAAGGCCTGATAGAGCATGAGCAGGCCGCTGGCGGCGTCCTTGTAGAAATCGTCGATCTGCAGGTCCATGTCGGCTTACTGGCTGTAACCCTTGAGGAAGTTGCCAATGCGGCCGATGGCCTGCTCCAGATCGTCGACGCGGGGCAGGGTGACCACGCGGAAGTGATCCGGCCACGGCCAATTGAAGGCGGTGCCCTGGACGATCAGCAGTTTCTCCGACAGCAACAGGTCGAGGACGAACTTCTCGTCGTTGTGGATCGGGCAGACCTTGGGGTCGATCTTCGGGAAGGCGTAGAGCGCGCCCATGGGTTTGACGCAGCTGACCCCGGGAATGTCGTTGAGCAGTTCCCAGGCACGGTTGCGCTGCTCCAGCAGGCGGCCGTTGGGCAGCACCAGATCGTTGATGCTCTGGTAGCCGCCGAGCGCGGTCTGGATCGCGTGCTGGCTTGGCACGTTGGCGCACAGGCGCATGTTGGCGAGGATGTCCAGGCCTTCGATATAGCTCTGTGCCCGGTGCTTGGGCCCGGAGATCGCCACCCAGCCGGAGCGGAAACCGGCCACGCGGTAGCTCTTGGACAGGCCGTTGAAGGTCAGGCAGAGCACGTCCGGTGCCAGCGAGGCGGTGCTGATGTGCACGGCCTCGTCGTAGAGGATCTTGTCGTAGATCTCGTCGGAGAAGATCACCAGGTTGTGCTGGCGCGCCAGTTCGACGATGTCCTGCAGCACTTCCTTCGAATACACCGCGCCGGTCGGGTTGTTCGGGTTGATCAGCACCAGGGCCTTGGTATTGGGCGTGATCTTGGCGCGCATGTCGGCGATGTCGGGGAACCAGCCGGCCTGCTCGTCGCACAGGTAGTGCACCGGCTTGCCGCCGGACAGCGCCACGGCGGCGGTCCACAGCGGATAGTCGGGTGCCGGGATCAGCACCTCGTCACCGTTGTTGAGCAGCGCCTGCATGGCCATCACGATCAGTTCGGACACGCCGTTGCCGAGGTAGATGTCCTCGATGGTGACGCCTTCGACCTGCTTCTGCTGGTAGTACTGCATCACCGCCTTGCGCGCGCTGAACAGGCCCTTGGAGTCGCTGTAACCCTGGGCAGTGGGCAGGTTGCGGATGACGTCCTGAAGGATCTCCTCAGGGGCCTCGAAACCGAACGGCGCCGGGTTGCCGATATTCAGCTTGAGGATGCGATGGCCTTCCTCTTCCAGACGCTTGGCGTGCTTGAGCACCGGCCCGCGGATGTCGTAGCAGACGTTGGCGAGCTTGTTCGATTTGCTGACCTGCATGTAAGAAATCCCGAGCTATGGAGAACCCACTGAAGTACGCTGCAAAATTCTCCCGGCGGAGGAATCTTGGCAGCCTGTAACGTGGGTGACAGACTGGGGTCGAATCATACGTGGCGACCTGAGCGCGGCAAAGGTATCAGTCCTGCTTTTTTCTGCTCTGCCACGCGGCGCACGGTGGCGCTGCAGTCGCAGAAACCTCACCCTCGAAGCTGCCAGATGCTGGTGCTGCCTGTATAGCCGCGTATTGCCCAATTACCGAGGAGGAACCCCGCTCGTGGATAAAGTCGACAAACCCCTGGATAGCTGGCGCGAAGAACTGACTGACGAGCAATTTCATGTCTGCCGTCTGGGCGGCACGGAGCGGCCGTTCACCGGTGCTTATCACGACAGCAAGACCCCTGGCATCTACCACTGCGCCTGCTGTGGCGAGGCGCTGTTCGACTCGGATGCCAAATATGACTCTGGAAGTGGTTGGCCGAGCTACTTTCAGCCGATCAACGACGAGGTGATCGCCAGCCTCGACGACTACAGCCATGGTATGCATCGCATCGAGGTCAAATGCGCCAAATGTGACGCGCACCTAGGGCACGTGTTCCCTGATGGGCCCCGCCCGACCGGCTTGCGCTACTGCATCAACTCGCTGTCGCTGAAGCTGGTGCCACGCGATTGAAACGGGCGCCAGGCGCATTGCGCGCCTGGCGTAGTAAGCTTCAAGCCTGCTGGCTGGCGCGCTGGCGACTTTCTTCCAGGGCATCGCAGGCCTGTTTGATCATGTCTTCGGTAATGGGCACTTCGCGGCCCTGACCATCAATGATAAAACCGCCCACCGGCTCCTGTTGTTGCTCGGTGGTGGGGTACTGGGCAGTGTTGTCTTGCAAGCTCATGGCCTGTCTCCTCATCAGTAATGCGCGCCAGTCTAGGACTGCTAGATGAAGGCGCGGTGACAGTTAGAAACCTGCTTAAAGTCTGCTGCGCGTCGGCCATGCTGCGTTGAAATCGGGTTCAGAATGCTCATTTACAATTCGTAAACTGCGCTTCTTCGCCCGATTTCGCCTTGCCTGGCTCTAGCTCGCGATACTTTAAACAGATTCCAAGACGGTGGAACTCCGTCACAAAACATATTGCGAAAGTCGTATTGCAGGCTGCGTGCCAGCCTGTGTGGAACGAGGAATTCATGTCGCGTTTTCATATCGGTCTGATCATCAATCCGCTGGCCGGGCTGGGTGGCCCGGCGGCGTTCAAGGGCAGCGACGGCATGGCCGAGCAGGCGCTGGCTCTGGGTGTCGAGCCAAAGGCTGCACAACGAACGCGCACTGCGCTTGAACAGTTGTTGACCCTGCGCGAGCGCATCGAGTTCGTCAGCTATCCGGGCACAATGGGTGGCGATCTTTTGGCGCAGATGGGCTTCGAGCATCGTCTGCTGGGGCAACTCGGCGCACAGCCAACCAGCGCTGAAGATACCCGCCAAGCCGTGCAGCAGTTGCAGGACGCTGGCGTGGCGCTGATTCTCTTCGCCGGCGGTGATGGCACCGCGCGCGACGTCTGTACGGTGGTCAACGAGTCGCAGCCGGTTCTGGGCATTCCGGCCGGGGTGAAGATCCAGTCCGGCGTCTACGCCATCAGCCCGCGAGCGGCAGGCGAGCTGACTGCGCGCCTGGTGGAAGGCGGCCTGGTCCGCCTGGCCAGCGGCGAAGTACGTGATATCGACGAGAACGCCCTGCGCGAAGGCCGCGTGACGGCACGCTGGTATGGCGGGCTGTGCGTGCCGCAGGAGGGCGGCTACGTGCAGGCGGTCAAGCAGGGCGGTATGGAGTCCGAAGAGCTGGTGCTGGCCGATCTGGCCGCCTGGCTCGAGAGCGAGTGGGAGCCTGGCGCGCGCTACGTATTCGGCCCCGGCTCGACCCTGCATGGCCTGGCGCAGAACCTGGGGCTGGAAACCACCTTGCTCGGCGTCGATGTGATCGAGGATGGTCAGGTTATTGCCCGCGACGTCAACGAGGCCGAGCTGTTCGCTCTGGTCGGCGAGCATCCGACTTATCTGCTGGTTACCGCCATTGGCGGCCAGGGCCATATCATCGGCCGTGGCAACCAGCAGATCAGCCCGCGCGTGCTGCGCGCCGTGGGGCTGGAGCGCCTGCGCGTGGTGGCGACCAAGCGCAAGCTGGCGACGCTGGAAGGCCGGCCGCTGCTGGTCGACAGTGGCGACGTGAGCCTGGACGATGCGTTTCCCGATGCAGTGCGGGTCTGGGCTGGCTATAAAGAAGAACTGCTGTATCCCCTGAGTCGATAGGAGATCGATATGCGAATGGTGATCGCACTGCTGGCCTGGTCGCTGGCTTTTGCCGTGCAGGCTATCGAGGCGGACAGGCTGGTGCTGGATGCGCGCAAGCAGGTCGGTGTGACCTTGAGCTATGACCCGGCCTATCGACAGCTGAGTTATCCGGGCGGCGACGTACCCATGGCCACCGGCGTGTGTACCGACGTGGTGATCCGTGCGTTGCGTCAGCAGGGGCTGGATCTGCAGGAAGCGGTACATCGCGACATGCGTGGCAGCTTCGCCAGCTATCCGAAGAACTGGGGGCTGAGCCGCCCGGACAGCAATATCGACCACCGCCGCGTGCCCAACCTGATGACCTGGTTCTCGCGTCAGGGCTGGTCGCTACCGGTAAAACAAGATGCCGCGGCATACCAGGCCGGCGATATCGTGACCTGGGATCTGGGGCGTGGCCTCACCCATATCGGTATCATCAGTGATCGTCAGGCTGCAACGGGTACGCCACTGGTGCTGCACAACATCGGTCGTGGCACGCAGGAGGAGGACATTCTGTTCGCCTACCGCATTACCGGACACTACCGTCCGCTTGCCCAGCAGGCGAGTGCTGCTCAATGACCTCTCGGCCGCTAGCGCCGGGTCTTGCCGCTGGCGAGCGCGTGGTGCTGTTCGACGGCGTCTGCCGGCTTTGCAACGGCTGGGCGAAGTTCCTCATCCGTCATGATCGGCAGCGGCAGTTTCGCCTGGCCTCGGTGCAATCGGTGCAGGGCCAGGCATTGCTGGCCTGGTATGGGCTGCCGACCGACCGTTTCGACACCATGGCGCTGATCGATGAGGCGGGGCTGCATGTACGCTCGAACGCGCTGCTGCGCATCCTTGCTCGCCTGCCACAGCCCTGGCGTGCGCTTGCCTGGCTGCGCCTGATTCCGCGCCCGCTGCGCGATGGGTGCTATGACCGCATCGCGCTGAATCGCTACCGCCTGTTCGGGCGGCATGAGGTTTGCCTGCTGCCCAGCGCCGACCATGCCGAGCGCTTTCTGCATGACTGAACGGCGCCTGGCGCAGATCGCCTGGCTCGCTCGATTGGCTCTGGCACTGGTATTCATCTGGCATGGGCTGGCGCCGAAGATTCTCTGGCTCAGCCCTGACGAGGTGGCGATGATCGCGGCGCATGACCTGCCTGATCATCTGCTGTTCGCGCCAGAGCTGATCGCGGTTGTCGGCGGTGTTGCCGAGATCCTTCTGGGCATCCTGCTGCTGACGGTGCGGCGTCAGCGTTGGCCCTTGCTGGTCGCTGGCGGGGTGTTGTTGGTGCTGCTGCTTGATGTTGCGCTGCTGAGCCCCCATCTGTTGATTCAGGCGTTCAATCCGCTTTCGACCAACCTGGCTGCGCTGGCCCTTTGCGCCGTGGCCTGGCTGGCTGAGGCGCCCTCGGCTGCTGATTCCTGAGACCTGTCATGACATCGATGCTTTCTTCTCGCCAGCGTGGCGCCATACGCCTGGCCTGGCGCTTCATCGCGCCTTATCGCGGGCGGGTGCTGGGTGCGCTGCTGGCCCTGATGTTCACGGCGGCGATCACCCTGTCCATGGGCCAGGGCATCAAGCTGCTGGTGGATCAGGGCCTGGCCACGCAGTCGCCGGCAGCGTTGCGGCAGTCGCTGCTGCTGTTCTTCGTACTGGTGCTGGCGTTGGCGTTCGGCACCTATACGCGTTTCTATCTGGTGTCGTGGATCGGCGAGCGGGTGGTGGCCGATATTCGCCGGCGGGTGTTCGATCATCTGATCGAGTTGCATCCCGGCTTCTACGAAAGCAATCGCAGCTCGGAAATCCAGTCGCGGCTGACGGCTGACACGACCTTGCTGCAGTCGGTGATCGGCTCGTCGCTGTCGATGGCGCTGCGCAACCTGATCATGCTGATCGGCGGCAGCGTGCTGCTGGTGGTCACCAATCCCAAGCTCAGCGGTATCGTGCTGCTGGCCCTGCCGCTGGTGGTGGCGCCGATCCTGCTGTTCGGTCGCCGTGTGCGTGCGCTGTCACGGCAGAGTCAGGACCGCGTGGCCGATGTCGGCAGTTATGTCGGCGAGGTGCTCGGGCAGATCAAGACGGTACAGGCCTACAACCATCAGGACGAGGACAAGCGCCGTTTCGGCGAGTCCGCCGAGGCGGCCTTCGATGTGGCACGCAAGCGCATCGCCCAGCGTTCGTGGTTGATCACCGTGGTCATCGTGCTGGTACTCGGCGCTGTGGGGGTGATGCTCTGGGTTGGTGGCATGGACGTGATCGCCGGACGCATCTCTGGCGGCGAGCTGGCGGCCTTTGTGTTCTACAGCCTGATCGTTGGCTCGTCCTTCGGCACGCTGAGCGAGGTGATCGGTGAGCTGCAGCGCGCCGCAGGGGCTGCTGAGCGTATCGGCGAGCTGCTGCGCGCCAGTAACGCCATCGTGGCGCCAGAACAGCCGCAGCATCTGCCACAGCCGGTACAGGGGCGTATCGAGCTGCAGGGCGTGCGTTTCGCCTATCCGTCGCGTTCTGACAGCTACGCCATCGATGGCGTCGATCTGCAGGTGGCGGCCGGTGAAACGCTGGCGCTGGTCGGGCCGTCCGGGGCTGGCAAGTCGACGCTGTTCGACCTGCTGCTGCGTTTCTTCGATCCGCAGGGCGGGCGCATTCTCATCGACGGTGTGCCGATCGATCGGCTCGACCCGCGTGAGCTGCGCGCCAGTTTCGCGCTGGTTTCGCAGAATCCTGCGCTGTTCTTTGGCTCGGTCGAAGACAACATCCGCTACGGCCGCCTCGATGCCAGCCAGGCTGACGTTGAGGCCGCAGCTCGGGCAGCCCACGCCCATGAGTTCATCCAGCGCCTGCCGCAGGGTTACCAGACCCACCTGGGGGAGGCCGGGCTCGGGCTTTCCGGGGGCCAGCGTCAGCGCCTGGCGATTGCCCGTGCCTTGCTCGCCGATGCGCCGATCCTGCTGCTCGATGAGGCCACCAGCGCGCTGGATGCCGAGAGCGAGCACCTGATTCAGCAGGCGCTGCCGTCACTGATGGCCGGGCGCACCACCTTGGTGATCGCCCATCGCCTGGCCACCGTCAAGCAGGCGGATCGTATCGCGGTGGTCGAACAGGGCCGTTTGGCTGCCATCGGCCGTCACACCGAGCTGATCGAGAGCAGCCCGCTCTATGCGCGATTGGCCGAGTTGCAGTTCGGTACGTAACAGGCCGTTGAAAAACGTAGGCGACGACTGCATGGATGCAGGAGGTAGAGCGAAGCAGGAAGCTCGAGCCGAGGTAGGCAAGACAATACCGATGGCGGCCCCGCAAAAACGACTGAAAAAGCGGAGCTTACGTGTTGTAAGTGAGCATTTTGACTGGGCTCGCACGCGAGGTCGTTTTTAACGCAGTATTGCCTACGCAGGTAGTTTTTCAGCGGCCTGTTAGCTCTTGGGCCTGATAGTGGCGGCTGCCCCGGCCGAGGCGATGATGATCGCACCGACGGCCAGCCACTGGCCCCAGAGCAGCTTCTCACCGAGAAAGGCCAGGCCGCACATTGCGGCGACTGCCGGCTCCAGGCTCATCAGCACGCTGAAGGTCCGCGCTGGCAGGCGCGTCAGCGCAACCATTTCCAGGCTGTAGGGCAGGGCCGAGGACAGCACCGCGACGCCGAGGGCGATGGGCAGCAGGTCCACGCTCAGCAGGTCGCTACCGGCGTGCCAGACCCCGATGGGCAAGACCAGCAAGGCAGCGACCCAGGTGCCCAGAGCGACGGTATGGCGGCCATGCTGGGCGCCGGCTTTCTGCCCGAAGACGATGTACAGCGCCCAGCATACTCCCGCACCGAGGGCCAGGGCTGCGCCGAGTGGGTCGATGGCGCTTTGCGTGGCGCCGGTTGGCAGCAGCATCCACAGACCGGCGATGGCCAGAATCACCCAGACGAAGTCCAGCAGGCGGCGTGAGGAAAACAGCGCCAGAGCCAGTGGACCGGTGAATTCCAGCGCCACGGCGATGCCCAGTGGAATGCTCTGCAGCGACATGTAGAACATCAGGTTCATGCCGCCCAGCGCCAGGCCGTAGGCGAGCAGGGCATGGCACTTGCGTAGATCCAGCTTGGCCCGCCAGGGCTGCATCACCAGCGACAGAATGATCGCGCCGAGCACCAGGCGCAGGGCTGTGGTGCCTTCGGCGCCGACCAGCGGGAACAGGTTCTTGGCCAGCGACGCGCCGCTCTGGATCGAGACCATGGCCACCAGCAACAAGGCAATGGGAACGAGAAGTGCACTGCGTGGCATGGGGCTATGTCCTGGTGATGATCATCAAAGAAAAAACCGGCCGCTGGGGCCGGTTCTTCGAGGCGCCTGGTGGCTTAGCGATATTCGCAGAGGTAGGCAGTATCCACCGCGACCTTGAGCTGGAACTTGCTGTTGGCCTCGACGGTGAACTTGCTGCCGGCTTCGAAGGTGTTCCAGCTGTCGCTGCCCGGCAGTTTGACGGTCAGGGCGCCGGCGACGACATGCATGACTTCCAGTTGGCTGGTGCCGAATTCGTATTCGCCCGGGGCCATTACGCCGATGGTGGCAGGGCCTTCAGCCATGGTGAAACCGATGGATTTGACGGTGCCGTCGAAGTATTCGTTGACCTTGAACATCTGCGATTCCTCGAAAGGGGTTGGAAAAGTTGCAGGGAGCCATTCTGAACGTCGCGTAGCGACGTCCCGAAGGCAGGCCTTAAAAGGGTCGCCAGTATGCCCAAGCGGCTTTTCTTCGTCATCAGTCTTTGAGAGGCAGTACCAGCGGCAACAGGCGCGCGGTGTTGCGTGCATCTTCCAGGGCGCGGTGCTGCTGTCCCTGAAACTGCATGCCGGCCAGCTGCAGCGCGCTGTGCAGGCCGACCGGACGCTGTAGTTGGCGCGCCTTGACGAAAGCCTGCTTGAGGTTGAGGTGCGGCACGTCAGCCAGCAGGCTATGCAAGTGGTGCTGGCGCCACTCTTGTTCCAGTTGACGGCGGTCGTAATCGCCCCAGCTGCTCCAGCCGACCAGGCGCGAGGCGTGCTGCATCAGCCAGCGTTCGAATTGGGCCCAGACCTGCGGCAATGGCGCTGCACCGTCGACATCGGCCTGGCTGATGTGGGTGAGCTCGCGACAGAAGTCGGTCAGGCACGGGCGGCGTTGTGGTTTGACGATGCGCTGAAAGTGGTCGCGCTCATGGCCATCCACGCCTACCAGACTGGCGCCGATCTCGATGATTTCCATTTCTTCCATCGCCCAGCCGCCCTCATCGGTGGTGGCCTCCAGGTCGATGACTAGCCAATGCCCCATGGGCGCTCCTTAGAATCTGTCTGCGATCTGTTGCGCTTCGGCCCCGCTGCGTGGAAAAGGTTCCAGCTTGCATCAGGGCCAGACTCAAGCCCCCGTTCTGCAAGGAACCGCAGGCAGTATGGAAGGCCTTTTCGACCAGGGCAAACGTCGCGCAGCGACGATTTCTGATGTCCTCCCATGGTGGAGGGTGGCGCGTAGCGCTGGATGAGGGGCGGGTGTGCTGCAAAAGCTTTGATGATTCGCGCCACGCCCGTTAGGCTCTGGCGCCTATATCTGCAGGAGGTTGCTATGGCAAAGGTCGCGTTTCTCGGTTTGGGCGTCATGGGGTATCCGATGGCCGGGCATCTCGCCCGTAAGGGTCATCAGGTGACGGTCTATAACCGCTCGCCGGGCAAGGCCGAGCAGTGGATGGGGGAATATGCCGGTAGCAGTGCGCCGACCCCGTGTGAGGCGGTGGCGGGCGCCGAGCTGGTGATGTGCTGTGTCGGCAACGATGACGACCTGCGCAGCGTGATTCTGGGCGAGCAGGGCGCGTTCGCCGGCATGGCGCCGGGCGCCATTCTGGTCGACCACACTACGGCTTCTGCCGATGTGGCGCGTGAGCTGGCAGCCCTCGCGACCGAGCGCGGCCTGGGGTTTCTCGATGCGCCGGTATCCGGCGGCCAGGCTGGTGCGGTCAATGGCGTGCTGACCGTGATGGTTGGTGGTGAGGCTGAAACCTACGCAGTGGCCGAGCCGGTCATCCAGAGCTACGCGCGAATGATGCGTCTGATGGGGCCGGCTGGTAGTGGCCAACTGAGCAAGATGGTCAACCAGATCTGCATCGCCGGCCTGGTTCAGGGGCTGGCAGAGGCGCTGAACTTCGCTCAGTGCGCAGGGCTGGATGGCCATGCCGTGGTCGATGTGATCAGCAAGGGCGCGGCGCAGTCCTGGCAGATGGAGAATCGCTACAAGACCATGCTGGCTGGCGAGTTCGATTTCGGTTTCGCGGTCGACTGGATGCGCAAAGATCTGTCGATCCTGCTCGAAGAGTCGCGTCGCAACGGCGCACAGCTGCCGGTCACGGCGCTGGTCGATCAGTTCTACGCCGACGTTCAGGCCATGGGTGGCGGTCGCTGGGACACTTCCAGCCTGCTGGCTCGTTTGCAGCGTAACCGCTGATCGTGAAAGGCCTCGACGGACGACGCGCGCCTCATTAGCAGGCCGTTGAAAAAAACGTAGGCGAGGCAGCCAGTGCAAGGCAAAAACAGCCGAAAAAGCGCAGTTTACGTTTCGTAAATGAGCATTTTGAGGCTGTTTTTAACGCAGCAATGGCAACGTAGGTAGTTTTTCAGCGGCCTGTTAGGATCGCCGCCGTTCGTTTGTAGTCGAGGTCGTTTCATGGAGTGTCGTGCCGGTTGCGGTGCCTGCTGCATCGCGCCTTCAATCAGTTCACCGATTCCGGGTATGCCTGACGGCAAGCCCGCCGGTGTGCGCTGTATCCATCTCAATGCCGAGTTTCTCTGCGCCATCTTCGGTCGTCCCGAGAGGCCCGCAGTGTGCGCCGGGTTCAAGGCGGAAGAGCAGCTGTGCGCTGCTGATCGCGAAAGCGCCATTCGTTTGCTGGGTTGGCTGGAGCAGGCGACTGCGTGACGATGTGAACCGCTTGTGGCCCGTGCGGGTCGAAACGCAAACGATCCCACCGGGAGTTGCTCGAAGATGATGCGTTTTTCCGTTCTGGCGATGATGTTGTGTGCGGCCGCTATCCAGGCTGACGAGAGGCAGTGGCAGCTGGAGCGCGAAGAGGACGGTGTGAGCGTCTACCTGGCCGACGTGCCTGGGTCCAAGTACAAGGCTTATCGCGGCGTGGTGACGATCAACGCAGACCTGGCCGCGGTGCAGGCCGTGCAGGAGGATGTCACGGGGTCTTGTTCCTGGATTTTCAGCTGCCAGCAGCAGCGGCTGCTCGAGACCGATGGCGATGTGAGCGAGCTGTACACCCGTTTCGAAATGCCCTGGCCGGTGAAGGCGCGTGATTCGGTGATTCAGGTGACCACGCGCACCGATGGCGATGGTGGCGTCACGCGTCTGCTCAAGGCGGTGCCGCAGCGTTTACCGGAGGAAAAGGGCTTCGTGCGGGTGCAGCGGGTCGATGGTCAGTGGCGTCTGAAGCCGCTCGGCGAGGGCCGGGTGGAGGTGATCTACGAGGTGCACACCGAGCCGGGCGGAAGCGTGCCTTCGTGGTTGGCCAACAGTTTTGTCGTCGATGCGCCACTGCAGACGCTACAGGGCTTGCGAGCGAAGGTGGAAGGGCGTTGAGTTAGATACTCGCCAGACAATAAAAAAGGCTGCCAGATTGGCAGCCTTTTTCGTCTCGCGGCGCTATCAGTCGCGATTGCTCGGCAGATCGCGCTGCTCGTAACCGGTGTACAGCTGGCGCGGACGGCCAATCTTGTACGGACCCGAGAGCATTTCCTTCCAGTGCGAGATCCAGCCCACGGTACGTGCCAGGGCGAAGATAACGGTGAACATCGAGGTCGGAATGCCGATGGCCTTGAGGATGATGCCCGAGTAGAAGTCCACGTTCGGGTACAGGTTGCGCTCTTTGAAGTACGGATCGGTCAGGGCGATCTCTTCCAGGCGCATGGCCAGTTCCAGCTGCGGGTCATTGGTGATGCCCAGCTCGCCGAGAACTTCGTCGCAGGTCTGCTTCATCACGGTAGCGCGCGGGTCGCGGTTCTTGTACACGCGGTGACCGAAGCCCATCAGCTTGAACGGGTCGTTCTTGTCCTTGGCCTTGGCGATGAACTTGTCGATGTTCGAAACGTCACCGATCTCGTCGAGCATGGCCAGTACGGCTTCGTTGGCGCCGCCGTGTGCCGGGCCCCACAGTGCGGCGATACCGGCTGCGATACAGGCGAACGGGTTGGCGCCCGAAGAGCCAGCCAGGCGTACGGTGGAGGTGGAGGCGTTCTGCTCATGATCGGCATGGAGGATGAAGATCTTGTCCATCGCCTTGGCCAGCACCGGGCTGATCGGTTTGATCTCGCACGGGGTGTTGAACATCATGTGCAGGAAGTTTTCCGCGTAATTCAGGTCATTGCGCGGGTACATCATGGGCTGGCCCATGGAGTACTTGTAGGTCATGGCGGCGATAGTCGGCATCTTGGCCACCAGGCGCATGGCCGAGACTTCGCGGTGCTGCGGGTTATTGATGTCCAGCGAGTCGTGATAGAAGGCGGACAGGGCACCAACCACGCCGCACATGATGGCCATCGGGTGGGCATCGCGGCGGAAACCGTTGAAGAAGGTCTTCAGCTGCTCGTGAACCATGGTGTGGTTCTTGATGGTGCTGACGAATTTGGCCTTCTCTTCCTTGCTCGGCAGTTCGCCATTGAGCAGCAGGTAGCAGGTTTCCAGGTAGTCGGATTGCTCGGCGAGCTGTTCGATGGGGTAGCCGCGGTGCAGCAGGATCCCCTGGTCGCCATCGATATAGGTGATCTTCGACTCGCAAGAGGCGGTCGACATGAAACCAGGATCAAAGGTGAACCGACCCGTGGCGGTCAGGCTCCGCACATCGATTACATCGGGACCAACAGTGCCGGTCAGAACGGGCAGTTCGACGGGGGCATTGCCCTCGATGATCAACTGCGCTTTTTTGTCAGCCATATGTGGCCTCCTAGTTATGCTTGAAATCATCAGACAGCCCCCCACGCAGGGCCCGCACCACTATAGTGGGATAAATCCGAAAGTCAATTTGCGAGAACCCAGGCAGTAGAAGGGTTTGAACGGTATTTTCAACGAAAAAAGGGCGCTATTTACGCCATTTGTTTAAAGGCTGCAATGCGCTTTTTGGGGGAGGGCATTGCATTGTCATTAGTCTGCTAACTGTCTATACTCTGCGCCCGACCGCCAGGGGCTTTGCGGCCATATCATGGCGGTCGTCACTCCTTGGGTGATGGGTACCTGACCAGTGCACTTCCCAACAACTTTGCCCTGATAGTTAGGGGCTCTCAGTGTGATAAAAAGCCGTGAATAGCCAACGACCTGTAAACCTAGACCTTAGGACTATCAAGCTCCCAGTCACCGCTTACACCTCCATTCTTCACCGTATCTCCGGTGTCATCCTCTTTGTCGGTATCGCCATCCTGCTGTTCGGCCTCGACAAGTCGCTGACCTCCGAAGAGGGCTTCGCCCAGGTGAAAGAATGCCTGACCAGCCCGCTGGCCAAGTTCGTGATCTGGGGTCTTCTGTCCGCTCTGCTGTATCACCTGGTGGCCGGCGTGCGCCACTTGATCATGGACATGGGCATCGGCGAGACGCTGGAAGGCGGCAAGCTGGGCTCGAAAATCGTCATCGCCGTTGCGGCGGTCGTGATCGTGCTGCTGGGGGTGTGGATATGGTAACTAATGTCACGAATTTCTCGCGTTCGGGCCTCTATGACTGGATGGCTCAGCGCGTTTCTGCGGTCGTTCTCGCGGCTTACACGCTGTTTCTGCTGGGCTATGTGATCTGTAATCCGGGTATGGGCTACGCCGAATGGCATGGTCTGTTCTCGCATACCGCAATGCGCATCTTCAGCCTGCTGGCCCTGGTTGCACTGAGTGTGCACGCCTGGGTTGGCATGTGGACCATTTCCACCGACTACCTGACGCCGATGGCGCTGGGCAAGTGGGCGACTGGTGTGCGTTTCCTGTTCCAGGCCGTATGTGGCATCGCGATGTTCGCGATGTTCGTCTGGGGCGTGCAGATTCTGTGGGGTCTCTGATTCATGGCTAGCATCCGTACTCTTTCCTATGACGCCATCATCGTTGGTGGCGGCGGCGCCGGCATGCGTGCTGCGCTGCAACTGGCTCAGGGCGGTCACAAGACTGCCGTGGTCACCAAGGTGTTCCCGACTCGTTCGCACACCGTTTCCGCTCAGGGTGGCATCACCTGCGCCATCGCTTCGGCCGACCCGAACGATGACTGGCGCTGGCACATGTACGATACCGTCAAGGGTTCCGACTACATCGGTGACCAGGACGCTATCGAGTACATGTGTTCCGTAGGCCCGGAGGCCGTGTTCGAGCTCGAACACATGGGTCTGCCGTTCTCCCGTACCGAGCAGGGTCGTATCTACCAGCGTCCGTTCGGCGGTCAGTCCAAGGGTCCGGACAATCCGACCCAGGCTGCTCGTACCTGCGCTGCTGCCGACCGTACCGGTCACGCGCTGCTGCACACCCTGTATCAGGCCAACCTGAAAGCCGGCACCTCGTTCCTCAACGAGTGGTACGCGGTTGATCTGGTGAAGAACCAGGACGGCGCCATCGTCGGCGTCATCGCCATCTGCATCGAGACTGGCGAAACCGTCTACATCCGCTCCAAGGCCGTGGTTCTGGCCACCGGCGGTGCGGGTCGTATCTACGCCTCCACCACCAACGCCCTGATCAACACCGGTGACGGCGTGGGCATGGCCCTGCGTGCCGGTGTGCCGGTGCAGGACATCGAAATGTGGCAGTTCCACCCGACCGGTATCGCCGGCGCTGGTGTACTGGTCACCGAAGGTTGCCGTGGCGAGGGTGGTTACCTGATCAACGCCCATGGCGAGCGTTTCATGGAGCGTTATGCGCCGAACGCCAAAGACCTCGCTGGTCGCGACGTGGTGGCTCGTTCGATGGTCAAGGAAGTCATTGCCGGCAACGGCTGTGGCCCGGACAAGGACCACGTACTGCTGAAGCTCGACCACCTCGGCGAAGAAGTGCTGCACAGCCGCCTGCCAGGTATCTGCGAACTGTCCAAGACCTTCGCTCACGTCGACCCGGTCGTCGCTCCGGTTCCGGTGATCCCGACCTGCCACTACATGATGGGCGGCGTGCCGACCAACATTCATGGTCAGGCCATCACCCAGGACGCCAACGGCAACGACAAGATCATCGAAGGTCTGTTCGCTGTAGGTGAAGTGGCGTGCGTATCGGTACACGGTGCCAACCGTCTGGGCGGCAACTCGCTGCTCGACCTGGTGGTATTCGGTCGTGCTGCTGGCCTGCACCTGGAAAAAGCGCTGAAAGAAGGCGTGGAAGTCCGTGGTGCCAGCGAAACCGACATCGAGCAGTCGCTGTCGCGTCTGGCTGGCGTCAACGAGCGCAGCACTGGCGAAGACGTCGCCCCGCTGCGTAAAGAGCTGCAACAGTGCATGCAGAACTACTTCGGTGTATTCCGTACCGGCGAATACATGCAGAAGGGCATCCAACAACTGGCCGACCTGCGTGAGCGCATCGCGAAAGTCAAAATCGCGGACAAGAGCCAGGCGTTCAACACTGCGCGTATCGAAGCGCTGGAACTGCAGAACCTCCTCGAAGTCGCTGAAGCGACCGCGGTCGCGGCCGAGGCTCGTAAAGAGTCCCGTGGCGCCCACGCTCGTGAAGACTTCGAGGAGCGCGACGATCAGAACTGGCTGTGCCACTCCCTGTACTTCCCAGGCGAGAAGCGCGTAGCCAAGCGTGACGTGAACTTCGCGCCGAAGACCGTTCCAGCATTTGAACCCAAGGTTCGGACTTATTAAGGGTGACTGATATGTTGCAAGTCAGTGTGTATCGCTACAACCCGGAGAAGGACGCTGCTCCGTTCATGCAGGACTTCCAGGTCGACACCGGCGGCAAGGACATCATGGTCCTCGACGTGCTGGCGCTGATCAAGGAGCAGGACGAAGGCTTCTCCTACCGTCGCTCCTGCCGTGAAGGCGTATGTGGCTCCGACGGCATGAACATCAACGGCAAGAACGGCCTGGCCTGTATCACGCCGATCTCTGCTGCCGGCCTCAAGGGCGGCAAGCTGGTGATTCGTCCGTTGCCGGGTCTGCCGGTCATTCGTGACCTGGTCGTCGACATGAGCATCTTCTACAAGCAGTACGAGAAGGTGCAGCCGTTCCTGCAGAACGACACCCCGGCTCCGGCCATCGAGCGTCTGCAGTCGCCGGAAGAGCGCGAGAAGCTCGACGGCCTGTACGAGTGCATTCTGTGTGCGTGCTGCTCGACCAGCTGCCCGTCGTTCTGGTGGAACCCAGACAAGTTCCTCGGTCCCGCTGCACTGCTGCAGGCCTATCGCTTCCTGGCCGACAGCCGTGACACCAAGACCGCTGAGCGTCTGGCCTCACTGGACGATCCGTTCAGTGTGTTCCGCTGCCGCGGCATCATGAACTGCGTGAACGTCTGCCCCAAGGGTCTGAATCCGACCAAGGCGATCGGCCACGTGCGTAACATGCTGCTGCAGAGCGGTACCTGATTCGCAAGTTGCTATACCTGTAACACCTGCGAGTCCGGCTCAGGCCGGCCTCGCAGTAAAGCCAGAGCCACAGCCCACAAAGCCGTGGCTCATACTCGAAAAATATGACGACCAGCAGGGGCATCCGGGCTGGTACCCGGACTATCTGCGGGAACCCAAGTGGCTTTATCCGAGTCGCAGCATCATGACTTTGATTGGAGCCATGCGGTATTCACGCCGGTGGTGTCCCCTTACCGAGGGTGACCAAGCATGCAAGAAAGCGTGATGCAGCGCATGTGGGACAGTGCCCACCTATCCGGTGGCAACGCTGCCTACGTGGAAGAGCTCTACGAGCTCTACCTGCACGATCCCAACGCTGTGCCAGAAGAGTGGCGCACTTACTTCCAGAAGTTGCCGACCGACGGCAGCGCTGCAACGGACGTATCGCATTCGACCATTCGCGATCATTTCGTCCTGCTCGCCAAGAATTCGCGTCGTGCCCAGCCGGTTTCCGCCGGGGCCGTCAGCAGCGAGCACGAAAAGAAGCAGGTGGAAGTGCTGCGCTTGATCCAGGCCTACCGCATGCGTGGCCATCAGGCCGCCCAGCTCGACCCTCTGGGTCTGTGGGTGCGCACTGCGCCGTCTGACCTGTCGATCAATCACTATGGCCTGACCGACGCGGATCTGGACACCACATTCCGCACTGGTGAGTTGTATATCGGCAAGGAAGAGGCAACGCTACGCGAAATCCGCGATGCGCTGCAGCAGACATATTGTCGCACCATCGGTGCCGAGTTCACCCACATCGTCGACTCCGGTCAGCGCAACTGGTTCGCCCAGCGCCTGGAAAGCGTGCGCGGTCGTCCGCAGTTTTCCGCCGAAGTGCAGGCGCATGTGCTCGAGCGCGTCACGGCTGCCGAAGGTCTGGAAAAGTACCTGGGTACCAAATACCCGGGCACCAAGCGTTTCGGTCTGGAGGGCGGCGAGAGCCTGATCCCGCTGCTGGACGAAATCATCCAGCGCTCCGGCTCCTACGGCACCAAGGAAGTGGTCATCGGCATGGCCCACCGCGGCCGTCTGAACGTTCTGGTCAACACCTTCGGCAAGAACCCGCGCGACCTGTTCGACGAGTTCGAAGGCAAGAAGACCGAAGGTCTGTCGTCCGGTGACGTGAAGTACCACCAGGGTTTCTCTTCCAACGTCATGACTGCCGGTGGTGAAGTGCACCTGGCGCTGGCGTTCAACCCCTCGCACCTGGAAATCGTTTCCCCGGTGGTCGAGGGCTCGGTACGTGCCCGTCAGGACCGTCGTAGCGACACCAGCGGCGAAAAGGTACTGCCGATCTCCATCCACGGCGATGCTGCTTTCGCCGGTCAGGGTGTGGTCATGGAAACCTTCCAGATGTCGCAGACCCGCGGCTACAAGACTGGCGGTACCATCCACATCGTGATCAACAACCAGGTCGGTTTCACCATCAGCAACCCGCTGGACGCGCGCTCCACCGAGTACGCGACCGATGTGGCGAAGATGATCCAGGCGCCGATCTTCCATGTGAATGGCGACGATCCGGAAGCCGTGCTGTTCGTCACTCAGCTCGCTGTCGACTACCGCATGCAGTACAAGCGTGACGTGGTCATCGACCTGGTCTGCTACCGCCGTCGTGGTCACAACGAGGCCGACGAGCCGAACGGTACCCAGCCGCTGATGTACCAGCAGATCGCCAAGCAGCGCACCACCCGTGAGCTGTACGCTGACGCGCTGATTGCAGCTGGCGTGCAGAGCAGCGATGACGTGCAGGCCAAGATCGACGAGTACCGCACCGCGCTGGACAACGGCCAGCACGTGGTCAAGAGCCTGGTCAAGGAGCCTAACAAGGAACTGTTCGTCGACTGGCGTCCATACCTGGGCCACGCCTGGACCGCGCGTCACGACACCCGTTTCGATCTGAAGACCCTGCAGGACCTGTCTTCCAAGCTGCTGGAAATCCCTGAAGGCTTCCTGGTTCAGCGTCAGGTGGCGAAGATCCTCGAAGACCGTCAGAAGATGGGCGCAGGCGGCTTGCCGATCAACTGGGGCTTCGCCGAGACCATGGCTTACGCCACTCTGCTGGTCGAAGGTCACCCGATCCGCATGACCGGTCAGGACATTGGCCGCGGTACCTTCTCGCACCGTCACGCGGTGCTGCACAACCAGAAGGATGCCTCGACCCACGTTCCGCTGAAGAACCTGTACGAAGGTCAGCCGAAGTTCGAACTGTACGACTCCTACCTCTCCGAGGAAGCGGTACTGGCCTTCGAATACGGCTACGCCACCACCACGCCGAACGCGCTGGTGATCTGGGAAGCTCAGTTCGGCGACTTCGCCAACGGTGCCCAGGTGGTATTCGACCAGTTCATCTCCAGCGGCGAGACCAAGTGGGGCCGCCTCTGCGGTCTGACCGTTCTGCTGCCGCACGGCTACGAAGGGCAGGGGCCTGAGCACAGCTCGGCGCGTCTGGAGCGTTACCTGCAACTCTGTGCCGAGCACAACATGCAGGTCTGCGTACCGACCACCCCGGCACAGGTCTACCACATGCTGCGTCGCCAGGTGATCCGTCCGCTGCGCAAGCCGCTGGTGGTGCTGACGCCGAAGTCGCTGCTGCGTCACAAGCTGGCCATCTCGACCCTGGAAGATCTGGCCGAAGGCTCGTTCCAGACCGTGATCGGCGAGATCGATTCGCTGGACCCGAAAAAGGTCGAGCGTCTGGTGCTGTGCAGCGGCAAGGTTTACTACGACCTGCTGGAGAAGCGTCGTGCCGAGGGGCGCGAAGACATCGCCATCATTCGTATCGAGCAGCTCTATCCGTTCCCGGAAGACGATCTGGCCGAGGCGCTGGCGCCGTACAAGAACCTCAAGCACATCGTCTGGTGTCAGGAAGAGCCGATGAACCAGGGCGCCTGGTACTGCAGTCAGCACCATATGCGTCGCGTCGCCACCGCGCACAAGAAGGCTCTGTTCCTCGAGTACGCCGGTCGTGATGCGTCGGCAGCGCCAGCTTGTGGTTATGCGTCGATGCACGCCGAGCAGCAGGAAAAACTGCTGCAGGACGCCTTTACTGTTTAACGCCTTCATCCGGTAGGTGGCGAGTGCCGCCTACCGGTAAACCGAATTTAAGGAAACGCATACAATGGCTATCGAGATCAAAGCCCCAACCTTCCCGGAATCGGTTGCCGACGGCACCGTGGCCACCTGGCACAAGAAGCCGGGCGAAGCCGTCAAGCGCGACGAGCTGATCGTTGACATCGAAACCGACAAGGTAGTGATCGAAGTACTGGCCGAGGCCGATGGTGTTCTGGCTGAAATCATCAAGAACGAAGGCGACACCGTTCTCTCCAACGAGCTGCTCGGCAAACTGACCGAAGGTGGCGCTGCCGCCGCTGCTCCTGCTGCCGCTCCGGCCGCTGCCGCCGCTCCGGCTCAGGCTGCTGCCCCGGCCGCAGCTGGCGACGACGCCATCCTCTCGCCGGCCGCGCGCAAGCTGGCCGAAGAGAACGGTATCGACCCCAGCAGCATCTCCGGCACTGGTAAAGGTGGCCGTGTGACCAAGGAAGACGTGGTCGCTGCCGTCGAAGCCAAGAAGAACGCTCCGCCCGCCGCTGCCAAGCCTGCCGCTGCTCCGTCCGCTGCCGCTGCTGTCGTCGCCACTGGCGACCGCACCGAGAAGCGTGTGCCGATGACCCGCCTGCGCGCCAAGATCGCCGAGCGCCTGGTCGAGGCTCAGTCCTCCATGGCCATGCTGACCACCTTCAACGAAGTCGACATGACCGAAGTCATGGCCCTGCGTTCGAAGTACAAGGATCTGTTCGAGAAGTCCCACAACGGCGTGCGCCTGGGCTTCATGTCGTTCTTCGTCAAGGCCGCTACCGAAGCCCTGAAGCGCTTCCCGGCAGTCAACGCCTCGATCGACGGCAACGACATCGTTTACCACGGCTATGCCGACATCGGTGTTGCCGTGTCCAGCGACCGCGGCCTGGTGGTTCCGGTACTGCGTAACGCCGAGCAGATGAGCCTGGCTGAAATCGAGAGCGGCATCGCCACCTTCGGCAAGAAAGCCAAAGACGGCAAGCTGTCGATCGAAGAAATGACCGGCGGCACCTTCACCATCACCAACGGTGGTACCTTCGGTTCGATGATGTCGACTCCGATCGTCAACCCGCCGCAGGCAGCCATCCTGGGTATGCACAACATCATCCAGCGCCCGATGGCTATCAATGGTCAGGTGGTGATCCGTCCGATGATGTATCTGGCGCTGTCTTATGACCACCGCCTGATCGATGGTAAGGAAGCCGTGACCTTCCTGGTGACCATCAAGAACTTGCTTGAAGACCCGGCTCGCCTGCTGCTGGAAATCTAAAAGCCAGTCTCCTCCACGGCGGCCCTGTTCTCAGGGCCGTCCGGTTTATTCGAGAAGGAATACGTTATGACCCAGAAATTCGACGTGGTAGTCATCGGTGCCGGCCCTGGTGGCTATGTAGCCGCCATCAAAGCAGCGCAACTCGGCCTGAAGACCGCCTGCATCGAGAAGTACCAGGGCAGCGACGGCAAGGTCGCCCTCGGCGGCACCTGCCTGAACGTCGGTTGCATTCCTTCCAAGGCGCTGCTGGACAGCTCCTGGAAGTACCACGAAGCGAAAGACGGCTTCGCCGTACATGGTATCGAAGCCAAGGGCGTGACCATCGACGTCCCGGCCATGGTGGCGCGCAAGAACACCATCATCAAGAACCTCACCGGTGGTGTTGCCGGCCTGTTCAAGGCCAATGGCGTGACCCTGCTCGAAGGCCACGGCAAGCTGCTGGCTGGCAAGCAGGTCGAAGTCACCGGCACCGACGGTAAGAGCCAGGTGGTCGAAGCGGCTCACGTGATCATCGCCTCTGGCTCCAAGCCGGTCGAGATTCCGCCGGCCCCGGTCGATCAGGACGTGATCGTCGACTCCACCGGTGCCCTGGAATTCCAGAGCGTACCGAAGAAGCTGGGCGTCATCGGCGCTGGCGTGATCGGTCTGGAGCTGGGCTCGGTATGGGCCCGCCTGGGTTCCGAAGTCACCGTCCTGGAAGCCATGGACAAGTTCCTCGCTGCTGCCGACGAGCAGGTCGCCAAGGAAGCCCAGAAGACCCTGACCAAGCAGGGCCTGGACATCCGCCTGGGCGCTCGCGTGACTGGTTCGGAAGTCAAGAAGAAGCAGGTTATCGTCAGCTTCACCGACGCTAATGGCGAGCAGAAGATGACCTTCGACAAGCTGATCGTGGCCGTAGGTCGTCGCCCGGTGACCACCGACCTGCTGGCTTCCGACAGCGGTGTGGACCTGGACGAGCGTGGCTTCATCTTCGTCAACGACCAGTGCGAAACCAGCGTTCCGGGCGTTTACGCCATCGGTGACGTGGTGCGTGGCGCCATGCTCGCGCACAAGGCCTCGGAAGAGGGCGTGATGGTTGCCGAGCGTATCGCTGGCCACAAGGCGCAGATGAACTACGACCTGATCCCGTCCGTGATCTACACCCACCCGGAAATTGCATGGGTCGGCAAGACCGAGCAGCAGCTGAAGGCCGAAGGCGTTGCCGTCAACGTCGGCACCTTCCCGTTCGCTGCCAGCGGTCGCGCCATGGCGGCCAATGACACCGGCGGCTTCGTCAAGGTCATCGCTGACGCCAACACCGACCGCGTACTGGGCGTTCACGTGATCGGCCCAAGCGCTGCCGAGCTGGTACAGCAAGGCGCAATCGGCATGGAATTCGGCACCAGCGCCGAAGACCTGGGCATGATGGTCTTCTCCCACCCGACCCTGTCCGAGGCGCTGCACGAAGCGGCCCTGGCGGTCAACGGTGGCGCGATCCATATCGCCAACCGCAAGAAGCGCTAAGAACCGATATACGATCTGCTGCGCGTCGGCTAAACGGCGTTGAAAACGGCCTCGGAATGCTCATTTACAGATGTAAACTCCGCTTCCTCGGCCCTTTTCGCCACCGTTTATCTCTAGCTCGCCAGATCGTAAACCGGCTCTAGGCGTCAGAAGTGGCCGGATCGTGCGGCCGCTCAAATTGTTGTAAGCCGCCGTGGTAGGCGGGGCGTCGTGTAATCGCCTCATCGCTACGGTGGTGTTTGCAAGCAGAACCACGTCGGGTAGCCCGCGTCGAGTTCGACTCGCGGCGGAAGGCCCGGCGGACTGCTTCGGCAGTCACAGGTGGCGCGGTATCACAAGTACAGCGCCGAATGCGCAATACCTAAACGAAGACGGTAGACAAGCATGAATCTTCACGAGTATCAGGGTAAGCAGCTGTTCGCTGAATACGGCCTGCCCGTATCCAAGGGCTTCGCGGTAGACACCCCGGAAGAAGCCGCAGAAGCCTGCGAAAAAATCGGCGGCAGCGAGTGGGTCGTCAAGGCTCAGGTCCACGCTGGTGGCCGCGGTAAAGCCGGTGGCGTAAAGCTGGTCAAGAGCAAAGAAGACGCCAAGGCCTTCGCCGCCAACTGGCTGGGCAAGCGTCTGGTGACTTACCAGACTGACGCCAATGGTCAGCCGGTCAGCAAAATCCTGGTCGAATCCTGCACCGACATCGCCAAGGAACTGTACCTGGGCGCTGTAGTGGACCGTTCCAGCCGTCGTATCGTGTTCATGGCTTCCACCGAAGGTGGCGTGGACATCGAGAAAGTGGCCCACGATACCCCTGAGAAAATCCTCAAGGCCACCGTTGATCCGCTGGTTGGCGCGCAGCCGTTCCAGGGCCGTGAGCTGGCTTTCCAGCTGGGTCTGGAAGGCAAGCAAGTCGCTCAGTTCGCCAAGATCTTCGTAGGTCTGGCCAAGCTGTTCAAGGATCACGATCTGGCTCTGCTGGAAGTCAACCCGCTGGTCATCAAGGCCGACGGCGACCTGCACTGCCTGGACGCGAAGATCAACATCGACGCTAACGCCATGTACCGTCAGCCGAAGCTGAAAACCTTCCACGACCCGTCGCAGGACGATCCTCGTGAAGCCCACGCTGCCAGCTTCGAGCTGAACTACGTGGCCCTGGAAGGCAACATCGGCTGCATGGTCAACGGTGCCGGTCTGGCCATGGGTACCATGGACATCGTCAACCTGCACGGCGGCAAGCCAGCCAACTTCCTCGACGTAGGTGGCGGCGCAACCAAAGAGCGCGTGACCGAAGCCTTCAAGATCATCCTGTCCGACAGCAACGTCGCTGCCGTTCTGGTGAACATCTTCGGCGGCATCGTTCGTTGCGACATGATTGCCGAAGGCATCATCGGCGCCGTGAAAGAAGTCGGCGTGAAGATTCCGGTGGTCGTCCGCCTGGAAGGTAACAACGCTGAGCTGGGCGCCAAGGTCCTGGCTGAAAGCGGCTTGAACATCATCGCGGCAACCAGCCTGACCGACGCTGCTCAGCAAGTCGTCAAAGCTGCGGAGGGCAAGTAATGAGCGTCCTGATCAATAAAGACACCAAAGTCATCTGCCAGGGCTTCACTGGCTCGCAGGGTACTTTCCACTCCGAACAAGCCATCGCCTACGGCACCAAGATGGTTGGCGGCGTGACTCCGGGCAAAGGTGGCACCACCCACCTGGGCCTGCCAGTGTTCAACACTGTCAAAGAAGCCGTCGAAGCCACCGGCGCTGACGCTTCGGTCATCTACGTTCCGGCTCCGTTCTGCAAGGACTCGATCCTGGAAGCTGCCTTCGGCGGCATCAAGCTGATCGTCTGCATCACCGAAGGCATTCCTACCCTGGACATGCTGGATGCCAAGGTCATCTGCGACGAGCTGGGCATTACCCTGATCGGCCCGAACTGCCCGGGCGTGATCACTCCCGGCGAGTGCAAGATCGGCATCATGCCGGGTCACATCCACCTGCCAGGCAAAGTAGGCATCGTGTCGCGTTCCGGCACCCTGACCTATGAAGCCGTGAAGCAGACCACCGACGCCGGTTTCGGCCAGTCCACCTGCGTGGGCATCGGCGGTGACCCCATCCCGGGCTCCAACTTCATCGATATCCTGAAACTGTTCCAGGAAGATCCGAAGACCGAAGCGATCGTCATGATCGGTGAGATCGGCGGTTCGGCTGAAGAAGAAGCGGCTGCCTACATCAAGGCCAATGTCACCAAGCCTGTAGTTTCCTACATCGCTGGTGTGACCGCTCCTCCCGGCAAGCGCATGGGCCATGCTGGCGCCATCATCTCCGGCGGCAAGGGCACTGCAGACGAGAAATTCGCTGCGCTGCAGGACGCTGGTGTGAAAACCGTGCGTTCCCTGGCTGACATCGGCAAGGCCCTGGCCGAGCTGACCGGTTGGGAAGTCAAGAAGGCCTAAGCCTTCGCTGACTGCTCGCAAAAAGACCACCTTCGGGTGGTCTTTTTGTTTCTGAACACCCTGTGTAGCAGGTCAGTTCCACTTGCTCTCGGCCATCTCACACAGAGGGGGTAGGGGGGGCGGTTATCGAGCCTCAGGGGCAGGTGTTGAGGCACGCGAAGCGCCTTCTACAGCGTGTCGCCGGGCTTAATCGAACTGGTACTGCACGCCTGCGCCGACATACCAGGCGCGCTCCGGGCCGGGTTCGTAGTAGCGACCGTTACCATCACCGACTATCACCGAGCCGATGTACTCGCGATCCAGCAGGTTGTCGATGCGCAGCACCTGGTTGAAGGTCAGCGCACCGGCCTTCTGCTCGAAGCGTGCCTGCCAGTTGAACAGCGCATGGCTGGGCGCGGCCTTGGCCGTATTGCTGTCTTCGACGTAGAGCTTGCTGCGATACAGGCCTTCGACGGCGGTGCTGAAGCCCTCAACCGGTTGCCAGGCCAGCTCGCCATATAGCGTGCGGGCGGGAATGCCGGGCAGGTGGTTACCGTCTTCGATCAGCCGGCCGTTGCTGGTGAAATCCTTGCTGTAAGTGGCAGCGATCTGGGTGTAGGCGAGATTGGCGCGCAGGGTGTCGCTGAGGCGGCTTTCCAGTGCCAGCTCGACGCCCCGGCGGCGGGTCTGCGCGGCGTTCTGGAAGCGACTACGGCCACCGCTGGCCGACTCCACCACCAGTTCATCATCCGTATCGATCTGGAACAACGCCAGTTGCAGGCTGGCTGCTTGTGCGAGACGGGCCTTGAGGCCGACTTCGATCTGCTCGCTGGTGGCTGGTTTCAGGTCGAAGCCGAAGCTGTTATCGGGGCCGGAATAGGACAGCTCGTTCAGTGTGGGCGTCTCCAGCCCCTTGCCCCAGCTGGCATAGACATTCAGGTTCGACAGAAGGGCGTAGCTGGCGCCAAGAGTGGGCGTCAGCTTGCGGTAGGTGACCGAACCGCTGTCGTCGAGGTTGTTGCCCTGGATGAAGCGGTCGTCGACCTTGAATTTCACCTCGCTATGGCGCAAGCCCGCCTGCAGATCGAGTTTGCCCAGTTGCCAGGCAGCCTGCAGATAGGGCGACAGGCTGGTGACCTCGTTACGCTCGTCGCGACGCAGGTTGCCTTTCACGCCCAGAGTGCTGCCGACGAAGTTCTCATAGCCCTGACGGTCGTCACGCGAGTAGTCGTAATCCAGGCCGGTGGTGACAGTGAGCAGGCTACTGCCGAGGTCGAAGGATTGAATCCAGCGGTTGCCGATGCCGTGGAAGCGGCGTTCGAAGTCGATCACGCCACCGGACTGAGAGGCTGGTGTCTGCGCGGCGACAGGGATCGACTGGTACTGAATCACCCGTCGTGTGCCGCTGTAGACCGTGCTCTGCCAGGTGCCGGCGGTGAAGCTGCGCTCGTAGTTGAGGGCGAACTGGCGATGATCGACGGTCTTGCGCGTATCGAACTGCAGTGCGCTGGGGGCGGCGGCGCGGCGATCGCTCTGTACCTGAGACCAGGTCAGACCCTGCGGGTCTTGCGTGTCGTTCTGATCCAGTTCGCTGAAACTCAGGCTCAGCTTGCTGGCGTCATCCGGGTAGAGGGTCAGCTTGGCGAAGGTCTTGTCGAGGATGGCGCCGCTGTGATCACGGTAGCCGTCGGTCTCGAAGTGCGAGCGGTTGATGATGAAACCGGCCCTGTCGTTGCCGCCTTCGGCGGAGACGCGGGTACGGCTGGTGCCGTAAGCGGCCTGGGAAGTGTCGAGCGCGACCTTGGGTGCGCCTTCGCCATCGCGTGAGAACAGCTGGATCACGCCGCCAGAGTTGCTGCCATAGACACTGGCGAAGGGACCGCGCAGTACTTCGATGCGTTCCAGGGTGTCGAGGTCGAAGGTTGCCGCCTGGCCCTGGCCATCGGGGTTGGACAGCGGCACGCCGTCAGCCAGCAGCTTGATGCCGCGAATGCCGAAGGCCGAGCGGGCACCAAAGCCGCGTGAGGATATCTGCAGGTCCTGCGCGTAGTTCTGCCGATTCTGCACCACCAGCCCCGGCACGCTGCCGAGCGCCTCGGAAAGGTTGACGCCGGGTTTGCCCAGGGTGGCCTGTTCGGTATCGATACGGTTGACGGAGAAGGGCAACTGCCAGCCGCTGGCCTGATAACGGCTGCCGGTCACCACTAGCGGGTCGGCCTGGTAGGTCGCGTTTTCGGCCTGTGCAGCCAGTGGCAGGAACAGCGTGGGCAGCCAGACGCAGCGTCTAAGCCGGTGCATAAGCGAATTATCTCTCTCGTGGCGGGTAGGCGATCTTGAACGTGTCAGTCAGCAGCGGACCAGCGCTGAGTGATGATCATCAGAGGAAATGCTCTACGAAATGTTGCCAGAGGAGGGTTGTCGAACGATTTGGATAGCGCTAACATTCGGTCCAAACAATGAGTAGCACCACCTCGATGGTGTCCATGGAGTTTCCATGCAACAGCAGCCTTGCGTACTGCCTGCCCGCACCACCCTGGTGGTCATGGGTGTCAGTGGCTCCGGCAAGAGCGAGATCAGCCAGGCGGTCGCCACCGCACTCGGTTGGCGCCATATCGAAGCCGATCATTTTCATCCCCCCGAGAACGTAGCGCGCATGCGCGCGGGCATCCCGTTGAGCGACGAAGATCGTCGTCACTGGCTGGATGCGCTGTGCGAGCAGATGCTGGTCGCGCAGGCCGCCGGTGAATGCTTCGTGCTGGCCTGCTCGGCGCTCAAGCGTGCCTACCGCGAGCGTCTGCGTCAGGCGGTTCCAGGGTTGCAGTTCGTGCACCTGGATATCGATCACGCCACCGCGGTGCAACGTGTCGGTGCTCGGCCCGGGCATTTCATGCCGACTTCGCTGGTCGACAGCCAGTTCGCCACCCTCGAAAGCCCGGCCGGTGAGCCGCACGTGCGAGTCGTCGATGCGCAGCAGTCGCGGCAAGCATTGGTGGCCGATATCCAGGACTGGGTTCGTCGCGAAGCCGCGGAGGCCATGTCGAACCAGACTCAGGATATTCTCGATAGCGAAATTGATAGCGCTAACCAAGCGGCCCAGTTAGGCGCCGAGCCGATCTATGAAGGTCGCATCGCGCGCATGTTCGATCGACTGACGGACGGCCTGATGGCGGTGCTGATGGCCTTCATGGTGGTGGCTGTGTTCACCAACGTGGTGCTGCGCTACGCCTTCGGTACGGGCTGGCCGGGTGTAGAGGAACTTTCTCGGTTGGCGTTCGTGTGGCTGGTCTTCGTCGGAGTGGCCTCTGGTATGCGCCGTGGCGAGCTGATGACCTTCCGCATGGTTCGTGACCGTTTCCCGTTGCTGGCGCAGCGACTGGTGGATTCGCTGAGCTGGATTCTAGTGGCTGGGGCCAGTCTGCTCTCGGCTTGGGGTGCCTGGAATCAGGTGCAGTTCGGCTGGGGCAACGTCAGTACGGTGGTCGGTTATCCGGTGGTGCTGGCGATGCTGCCGGTGCTGGCGAGCATGCTGGTGCTGGCGATTCTGGCGGTGGTGCAGCTGGTCAACCTCTGGCGGCGTTCGCCGCCGGCAACGCTGACCCAGGCGCACGTCGAATGATGCTGGCCCAATTCCAACAATACGGGCACTGCCCAGCGAGGACCTGCCGATGACCGTCGCCGTCTTCCTTTCATCCCTGCTGGGTTTCATGGCCTTCGGCATGCCCATCGCCTTCGCCCTGATTCTCACTGCGGCGGTGCTGATGTGGTACCTGGGTTTCTGGGACGTGCAGCTGCTGGCGCAAAACCTGCTCGCCGGTGCTGACAGCTTCCCGCTGCTGGCCGTGCCGTTCTTCATCCTGGCTGGCGAGCTGATGAACGCTGGCGGCATCTCGCGACGCATCATCGCCATGGCGCAAGCTTACTTCGGTCACCTGCGCGGCGGCCTTGGTTATGTCGCCATCGCTGCCGCGGTGTTGTTGGCCAGCATGTCCGGCTCGGCATTGGCCGATACCGCAGCGTTGGCCACCTTGCTGTTGCCGATGATGCGTCAGCGTGGCTATCCGGTGCATTCCTCGGCGGGTCTGGTGGCTGCTGGCGGCATCATCGCGCCGATCATTCCGCCATCGATGCCGTTCGTGATCTACGGCGTGGTCACCAACACCTCCATCAGCCAGCTGTTCATGGCCGGCCTGGTGCCGGGCCTGATCATGGGCGCAGGCCTGATCATCGCCTGGACGCTGATCGCCCGTAGCTTCACCGAACCGACGCCGCCCAAGGCCAGCGCCGCCGAGCGTCGACGCGTACTGATCGACGGTGCAGCGGCGCTGATGTTGCCGGTAATCATCGTCGGCGGCCTGCGCTTCGGCATCTTCACGCCCACCGAGGCGGCCGTGGTTGCGGCAGTGTATGCCCTGGCCGTGTCCACCTTGCTCTACCGCGAGCTGAGCTGGAGCGACCTGATGGAAACCCTGACCCGCGCCAGCCGCACCACGGCGTCGGTGATGTTCCTCTGCGCCGCCGCCACAGTGTCGGCCTACATGATCACCCTGGCCCAGTTGCCGGACGAGATCGGCGCCATGCTTGGGCCGCTGGCCGATCACCCACGTCTGTTGGTGCTGGCGATCATGCTGCTGATGATCGCGGTGGGCATGGTGCTGGACCTGACTCCGACCATCCTGATCCTTGCCCCTGTACTGGCGCCCATCGCGATCAAGGCCGGGGTCGATCCGGTGTACTTCGGCGTGATGTTCGTGCTGATCGGCTCCATCGGCCTGATTACCCCGCCAGTCGGCACCGTGCTCAACGTGGTCGGCGGCATCGGCAAGTTGCGCATGGAGGTGTTGGTGCGCGGGGTCATGCCGTTCTTCCTGATCTATCTTGGCATCGTCTTCCTGCTGATCGCGTTTCCGTCCATCGTCACCGTGCCGTTGGCCTGGTTGCGTTGAGTTGATCCACCGGTGCTGGCGCGCCGGCTTTATCCACAACAATAAGAGGTAGTCCCGATGAAACGTCCGCTGCTCGCCATCCTCACCGCTGCCATGCTGTGCAGCCCACTCGCCGCCATCAGCGTTCACGCCGATGAAGTCCGTTCGCGGATGATCCGTTTCGGCTATGGCCTCAACGAGAACAGCAACCAGGGCCGTGCGGCCAAGCTGTTCGCCGAGGAGGTGGCCAAGGCCTCCGACGGCAAGCTCAAGGTGCGCACCTTCGGCGCCGCCAGCCTGGGCTCGGACGATCAGATGCAGAGCGCACTGATCGGTGGCGCCCAGGAAATGATGGTCGGCTCCACCGCCACCCTGGTCGGCATCACCAAGGAAATGGCCGTGTGGGACACGCCGTTCCTGTTCAGCAGCGCCGAGCAGGCCGACGTGGTGCTCGATGGTCCAGTCGGCCGTCAGGTGATGGACAAGCTGGAGGAGAAGGGCCTGGTCGGGCTGGTGTATTGGGAGAATGGTTTCCGCAACCTGACCAACAACACTCGGCCGATCACCAGGCTGGAGGACTTTTCCGGGGTCAAGTTGCGCGTGATGCCCAACCCGGTGTTTCTCGATACCTTCAAGCTGATGGGCGCCAACGCCGTGCCGCTGCCGTTCTCCGAGCTGTTCACCGCGCTGGAGACCAAGGCCGTCGACGGCCAGGAAAACCCCTTCAACACCATCCTTTCCTCGAAGTTCTACGAGGTGCAGAAGTACCTGACCGTGACCAACCATGTGTACAGCCCATGGATCGTCACCGTGTCCAAGCGCTGGTGGGACGGTCTGTCGCAAACCGAGCAGAGCATCCTGCTGGAAGCGGCGAAGAAGGCGCGCGATTTCGAGCGCCAGGACACCCGCGAGGAGGCCGCCCGTGCATTGGCGGAGCTGAAAGACAAGGGCATGCAGATCAACGAAGTGGAAGCGGCCGAGGTGCAGCGCATGCGTGAGCAAGCCGCTCCGGCGATCCAGAAGGTCGTCGACACGGTCGGCCAGCAACTGTTCGATCAGGTGCAGGCTGAAGCCGAGAAGGCCGCTCTATAAGAACTTGCCCGGGATCGGAGCGGCCAGTGCGCCGCCGATCTTGGGTGGGTTCATGGTTTCGCGGGGCACGCAGGTGGTAACGCTCCTTGCATGGTGACGTTACCCCGGGCGGCGTGTCCCGCGCTTTATTCCCCGGCGGGGCTGGTAGAATCGGCCGCTGAAATCAATGGAGGCGCTATGAGTCAACGCCGTCGCCGGTCTGCAGAACGTGTCACCCTGTCCGACGTGGCCAAGGCCGCAGGCTGCTCGTTGATGTCCGCCTCGCGCGCGCTGTCCCAGCCGGGGCGGGTGTCAGATGCGTTGCGCGAGCAGGTGATGCGCGCTGCTCAGACGCTGGGTTACGTGCCCAACCCGGCTGCGCGGGCATTGGCCAGTTCGCGTTCGAACCTGGTGGCCGTGGTGATTCCATCGTTGTCGAACTCGGTGTTCGTCGATACCGTCGAGGCCATCCAGCGCGTGCTGATGCCGGCCGGTTTCGAAATGATGATCGGCGTCAGCCACTATCGGGTCGAGGAGGATGAGCGTCTGTTGCGCTCCTATCTGGCGCACCAGCCAGCGGGGCTGCTGCTCACGGGCTTCGAGCGCAGCGACGCGGCGCGTGAAATCCTCGGTGCCAGCAGTTGCCCATTGGTGACGTTGATGGAACTGAGCGAGGAGCCGGAGGATTACTGTGTCGGCTTCTCTCAGATCGAAGCCGGCGCCGCCATGACTCGCGCCCTGGTGCAGCGTGGTTACCGGCATATCGCCTTTGCCGCCGCTCAGCTGGACCCGCGAACCTTGCAGCGTGCAGAAGGCTATCGTCAGGTGATGCGTTACCTCAATCGCCATGACCCGGCGCTGGAATTGCTGACGCCGGAGTTGTCATCCATCGGCTTGGGCGCCGAGTTGCTCGACCGCCTGCTGGCGCAGCAGCCGCAGATCGATGCGGTGTTCTTCAACAACGACGACCTGGCCATGGGCGCTCTGTTTCGTGCGCGTCAGCTGGGTCTGGACGTGCCTGGACGCCTGGCCATCGCCGGTTTCAACGATTTGCCAGCTGCGGCCTGGATGCATCCGGCCTTGAGCACCGTGCGTACCACTCGTGGTCGTGTCGGCGAGCTGGCGGCGAACATGCTGCTGGCGCTGATGCGTGGCGAAACACCGGAGCAGCACTGCATCGACGTCGGCTTCGAGCTGGTGATGCGCGACAGCGCCTGAGGCCTACTGCTTCTTGTTGGCCGCTGCCAATTGCTCGGCGGCGTCCAGGCGCAGGCGTTCACGCTCATCGAAACGCTCTGCAGCCAGCGCCTCGATCGCCGCGCGCTTGTCGCCGCTGCTGAGCCCCTCATTGGCCTGAATCTTCGCCTTGGCAGCGCTGTAGTCATCCAGCCGTTTCTGCCAATTCTGTCTTTGGCTATCCAATGCCTCCAGGCGCGTGGTGGCTTCGGCGCCTACCAGTTGCTGACGCATCTGGCGGATCTGCGCAGCACTGGCGCCTTCGGCCTGCAGGCGGGCGGTGTGTTGCCGCAGTTCCTGCTGCAGTTGCGGCAGTACGGCGTCCTGCAGTTCTTCGGGCAGAGACGCGCGCAGGCGGTCGACGGCAGCGCCTTTCTCTTCGGCGCTCATTCGGGCGTCGTGCTGGATGGCCAGGCGCTCGAGGGTGAAGCGGTTGTAACCTTCCTCGCGGGCGAAGAAGGCCTGGTGGGTCTCGCCATCGAACAGACGCGCGCGCAGCGCTTGCACAGCACTTTCACGCTGGCGCATGGCATCCAGGTTGGTCATTTGCGGCAGGTCGCGCTCCAGCAGCACCAGCTCACGCTTGTAGCTCAGGTACTGGTCCAGCAACGTCTGTGCGCGGGCTCGCGCAGGTTCCTGCAACTGGCTGTCGATGTAGTTGCGCAGGCGTGACACGCTGGCATCCAGGCTTTCTTCACCGATGCTGGCGAGGAAGTAATCGAAGATTCGTCGGATATCTTCGCTGATGATCAGGTTGCCGCCGGCATCCACGCGGAAGCTGCCGTCGACTTCGGTGCCGACGAAGGAGCTGGGCAGGGCCAGCTTGGCGGCTTTCTTCTGCGTATCGTGGCTGGTTGGCGTTACGGTATCTGCAGCCGGTTCCGGTACAGGCTGCGCGGTCGTGGCGGCGGGAGGCGTGAATGGGGTCGGTTGGTGTCCGGGTTGCAGGTAAAGCATCAACGCCAGGGCGGCGGTGATCAGTAGGGGGAGGACGAACAGGGTTTTCTTCACGGCAGGTTCCAGTCGGGCGTCGGATCAGGATGGCTCCTGCTCCGAACCGGGGCTTAGAGCAATACCTCGTAGGGTGCGCCGTGCGCACCGAAATGCCAGGGTGACCGGCAATCAGGTGCGCGCAGCGCACCCTACGAGGAGCAGCAGTTTAAAGCCCGGCGTTCTTCAGGCGGTTGGCATGCTGGCGGTAGACGGTCACCGGATCGGTCTCGAACAGGCTGGTCAGCCCCAGTGTCTGGTTGACCTCATCGAGATGGTTCATCCGGTAGTTGTCACGAATCACCTGACCCATGCGCGAGCTGCAGCGGCCGACCAGGCCGTCGTTGGCTTCGTTGCCGAAGGTCAGTGAGGAGGCGCCCATCAGCAGGTCGCTCGGGTCGAGCAGGTTGGTCAGCGGGCTGGTGCCGCTCCAGGAGTAGTAGCGCACGCCGTTGACGCTATAGGCGCCTTCGCCGCAGGCACTGGTGGGAATGCCTTGTGGGAACTTGGCATTGAAGCGTGCAGCGCCCTCACTGTTGAGTGACTCCAGCGAGCCCAGCGCATTTTGCGGGGTGGTGCTGGAGCTGCCGGAGAGGAAGTTGATCAGCGTACCCAGGCCGTTGACGATGCCCACCAGAACCGGGGTGGCGACCGGGCCGGCCGGGCCGTCGCTGATGCCCTTGAGGAAGTCGGCAGTGGCCGAGCCCTTGTGCGGCGCGCCGACGCTGGTGACCGATGCAACCAGGTCCGGGCGCACGGCAGCGACGTAGCGGGTGGTCGGGCCGCCATGGCTGTGGCCGATCAGGTTGACCTTGCCCTTGCCGCTGATGGCGACGATGTCCTCGACCTGCTGCAGCAATTGCTCGCCACGCGCTTCGGAGGTGTCCAACTGGCTGACTTCGGTGACGTAGACGCTGGCACCGTCACGGCGCAGGGCGGCCGGGATGCCATACCAGTAGTCGATGCCAAGGATGCTGTCGAAGCCGAGCATGCCGTGACCGAGGACGATGGGATATTTGGTCTGGGTGTAGCCGGATGAACCGAACCAGAAAGCCTGGGTCTGGCCGCTGGCGAGCAGACCGGTACCGAGGCAGAGGGCGAGCAGGGTTTTATTGTTCTTCATGGGCGCTCTCGATGATTTTTGTTGAGGCAGTCAGCTGCTTCCTGCAACACGATCGCGTCCATCCGGTGGCGCGTACGGCGCAAGAACGATGGCAGGAAACATGCCATCGCCCCTGATTTTCCGGCGAGCCCTCTATCCAGGCGCTTTTCATGATTTTCGGGAGATTTGGCGTCGATATCGCTGCGTGTTTTCTGTTACGTGGCGAAACGTCAAGTCGCGCTGAGGGCCGCAATTGATCTGGCCAGGCTGGGCGTCGATGGCTGAGAACGGGTCTTTTGAGCGGATGAAATGCGTGGATTGACCGTCGCCCAATCGAAGGTTGGGGTCGAAGGCGGGCGCGCCTTGACAGTTTGCCGTGGGCTTCTCTAGGATGCGTCCTGCGCCGATTTAAACAGCTACTTGCGGGGCGCCACAGGGTGTTGTCATCAGCGCCTGAAATTCCGCTAAAGCGCTGGTTCGGTGTCGCCTCTCACCGCTGCCCAGCGGGATTCTCGAGGCGGAGACTCGACCATGATCTGTCCCCAACCCCTTATTCGTTTGGCGCCCATCACCTCGGGCCTGCTGCTGCGTAATCCGCGCGTGCTGCTTGGTGGTAGCCATCAACCTACCTTGCTGCGCTATCTCGAAGGCTGGCCCAAGCGCTGGGCCGGGTCACGCGCCTTTCGCATCCAGTTCGTGCAGAACGGCGAGTCGCTGAGTCGCTTCGCGCGGGACAGTTTCGACCTGGCTGTGATCCAGGCCCCCAGCGCCGATGAGCTGGCGCAAACCGTCGGCGAGCTGGTGCGGGTGGCGCGCCAGGGACTGATTACCCGGCGCTAGTCAGGCTGTGAGGAAACCGGCACCTGTGTAGGAGCGAGCTCTGCTCGCGAAGCTTTTAAGCACCATATGTTCGCGAGCAGAGCTCGCTCCTACAGCACCTAGGGATATTCGATCTCGACGATATAGCAGGTCTTCTCACCACTGGGGCTGTGCACCCGCACTTCGGCGTCCAGCTCCTTGCCGACCAGGGCGCGGGCCAGGGGAGAGTCGATGCTGATCAGGCTCTGTTTCAGGTCCAGCTCGTCGGGGCCGACGATGCGGTAGCGCGACTGGTCACCGTCTTCGTCTTCGATGGTGACCCAGGCGCCGAAGTACACCTTGTTCGGATCGGACGGTTTGTCGCTGACGACCTTGAGCTTTTCCAGTCGTTTGGTGAGGAAGCGCACGCGGCTGTCGATCTCGCGCAGCATCTTCTTGCCGTAGGTGTATTCGGCGTTCTCCGAGCGATCGCCCTGGGCCGCCGCTTCGCTGACCGATTGCGTCACCTGTGGCCTGCGCACGTGCCACAGCTCGTGAAGCTCGGCGCGCAGGCGTGCTTCGCCTTCTGGCGTGATCAGTGGCGTACCGGCGGGACGTGGAGGGCGATAGCGGCTCATGGTGTCTCTGATAGATGGAAGGGGCGCCAGTCTAGCAAACCCCTTCCTTCACACTCAGCCTTCGCGCAATACGCTCAACGGGCTGGCATTCAGTGCGCGGCGGGTGCCGAGCACGCCGGCCAGACCGATCAGCAGCGCGCCGATCAGCGGCAGCAGGAGCAACCATGGGTGAGGTTGCCAGCTCATGTCGAATGCATAGCGATAGAGCAGAAAGCTCACCAGCTCGCAGCCCAGCGCGGCCAGCAGGCCGGCGGCCGCGCCGAGCAGGCCGAACTCGGCGCGGCGAGCGCTGACCAGCAGCTTGCGTTCGGCGCCCAATGCCCGCAGCAGCGCACCCTGACGAATGCGCTCGTCCAGTGTCGCCTGCAGCCCTGCCAGCAGCACGGTGATGCCGGCGGCGAGCACGAACAGCAGCACATACTCGATGGCCAGGGTGACCTGAGCGAGGATGCTGCGCAGTTGCGCCAGCAGGGCGTCGACCTGCAGCAGCGTCACGCTGGGGAAGGCGCGGCTGAGGGCTACCAGTTCTGCGTCCTGTCCGGGCGGCAGGTAGAAGCTGGTCAGGTAGGTGGCAGGCAAGTCCTGCAGGGTCTGCGGCTCGAAGATCATGTAGAAGTTGGGCTGGAAGCTGTCCCAATCCACCTGGCGCAGGCTGGTGACCTGCGCTTCGCGTTCGATGCCGCCGACATTGAAACGCAGATTATCGCCGAGCTTCAGTTGCAGGCTTTCGGCCAGTTCGGATTCGACGGAAACGCCAGGCAGTTCGCTGGCGTGCGCAGCGCCCCACCAGTTGCCGGAGGTAATCAGGTTGTCGGACGGCAGATCCTCGGCCCAGGTCAGGCTCAGGTCGCGCTGGATGGCGCGCTCGCCGCGACTTTCCTTGGTCACCAGTTGGCGTACCGGCTCGCCGTTGATCATGATCAGCCGGCCAGGCACCACGGGATACAGCGGGGCCGGATGCGGCGACAGCTCGGCCAGACGCGCGGCGAACGCATCGCGCTCGGCCGGCAGCACGTTGAGGGCGAAGTGGTTGGGTGCATCTTCTGGCAACTGGTCCTGCCAGGTGTCGAGCAGCTCGCCGCGGAGCAGGGCGATCAGCGCCATGGCCAGCAGGATCAGGCCGAACGCCAGCGATTGCCCGGCTGCAGCCAGCGGATGGCGCAGCAACTGGCCCAGGCCAAGACGCCAGGGCAGGGCGGCGTGCTGCAGCAGTCGGCGCAGGCTCTGCAGGCAGAGCAGAAGCAGACCGCCGAGCAGCAAGGCGGCGAGTAGTCCGCCCCCCAGCAGGGCCAGCGTCAGGCGCAGATCCAGGCTCAGGCGCCACATGATCAAACCCAGTGCGATCAGCGCCGCGCCGTAGACCAGCCAGGAGCTGGCCGGCACCGGCAACATATCGCGGCGCAGGACGCGCAGCGGCGGCACGCGGCCGAGCGCCGCCAGCGGCGGCAGGCCGAAGCCGGCCAGCGCCACCAGGCCGGTGGCCATGCCGGCCAGGGCGGGCCATAGATCGGCAGGCGGCAGATCATCAGGGATCAGCCCACGCAGCAAATAGAAGAGGACGTGCTGCCCAGCCCAGCCGAGCAGCGCGCCGAGTGCGCAGGCGATCAGCCCGAGCAGCGCCAGTTGCAGGCCGAACAATGCCAGCGCTTCACGCCGTGACAGCCCGAGGCAGCGCAGCAGCGCGCTGGCATCGAAGCGTCTTGCCGCGAAGCGTGCGGCCGATAATGCCACGGCGACGCCGGCAAGCAGCACTGCCGCCAGGCTGGCCAGGTTCAGGTAGCGCTCGGCGCGGCCGAGGGCGCCGCCGACCTGGCGATTGCCATCGCGGGCGTCGTCCAGGCGTTGATTGGGTTCCAGGCCGGCTTCGACTGCCTGACGGTAGGCGGCCAGGGCGTTGGCATCGCCGCGCCAGAGTTCGCGAAAGCGCACACGGCTGCCAGGCTGTACCACTTCGGTCGCGGCTAGGTCGTCCAGGTGCATCAGTACGCGTGGCGTCAGGCTGTAGAAATCGCCAGCGGTGTCCGGGTCATAGGTCAGCACGCGGCTCAAGCGCAGAGGCTTGGCGCCTATTTCCAGTTCGTCGCCAATCTTCAGGTTCAGCGCGACCATCAGGCGCGCTTCGGCCCAGACCTCTCCCGGCCTGGGGCTGGAGCCAACTTCCTCTGGCGCGTAGGGCTCGGCTGCGCTTCTCAGCTCGCCGCGCAGGGGGTAGTGGCTGTTGGCTGCCTTGACGCTGGCCAGCTGAATACCTTCCTGGGCGGCGACCACGCTGGAAAACTCCACCGCTTGTGCGTGATCAAGGCCGAGCTTGAGCCCTGCATCTATCTGTTCCTGGCTGGCTGGTGAGCTGCCGCTCAGGCGCAGGTCAGCGGCGAGAAACTCGCTGGCGCGCAGCAGCATGGCGTCATTCAGACGTGCGCCGAAATAACCGATGGCGCTGCTGGCCGCGACCGCGACCAGCAGCGCGAAGAACAGCACCCGCAACTCGCCGGCGCGGGCATCGCGCAGCAGTTGGCGGGCCGCGAGCGAAAACAGGCGAGTGAAGGGCACGCGTTTCATCAGGGCTCCACGCGGTCGATCAGGTGTCCGGCTTCCAGGCGGATCAGGCGCTGGCAGCGGTGCGCCAGGCGCTCGTCATGGGTGACCAGCACCAGGGTGGTGCCGCGTTCCTGGTTGAGCTGAAAGAGCAGGTCGCTGATGCGCTCACCAGTGTGGCTGTCGAGGTTGCCGGTGGGTTCGTCGGCGAACAGTACGTCCGGCTCGGCAGCGAAGGCGCGGGCGATGGCCACGCGCTGTTGCTCACCACCGGAGAGTTGGCGAGGGTAGTGCGTCAGGCGCTGCCCCAGGCCGACGCGTTCGAGCAGCGCCCGGGCACGCTGGCGGGCATCGGCATGACCTTCCAGCTCCAGCGGCAGCATCACGTTCTCCAGCGCGTTGAGGCTGTCGAGCAACTGGAACGACTGGAAGACGAAGCCCACGTGCTCGGCGCGCAGGCGCGCACGCTGGTCTTCATCGAGCTCGCCGAGGTTCTTGCCGGCCAGCAGCACGGCGCCGCCACTGGGCAGGTCCAGGCCAGCGAGCAGTCCGAGCAGGGTGGATTTGCCAGAGCCTGAGGCCCCGACGATGGCCAGGCTGTCGCCTTTGCTCAGTTCGAGATCGAGATCATGAAGGATGGTCAGCTCGCCTTCCGCGCTGCTGACCACTTTGCTAAGGTTCCGCGCAGCGAGAATGCTCGAAGTCATGGAGATTCCAAATGCGTGCATGGTGGTTGAGTGGTGCCTTGGCCCTGATGTTCTGGGCTCAGGGGGCGGTTGCAGGCACCCTGCTTGTGGTCGGCGATAGTATCAGCGCCGCTTTTGGCCTGGATAGCCGCCAGGGATGGGTCGCTCTGCTGGAAAAACGCCTTGAGGACGAGGGATTCGAGCACTCGGTGGTCAATGCTTCGATTAGCGGCGACACCAGCGCAGGCGGCGCCGCACGGCTCTCTGCGCTACTTGCAGAGCACAAGCCGGAACTGGTCATCATCGAGCTGGGAGGCAACGATGGCCTGCGTGGCCAGCCCCCAGCGCAATTGCAACAGAATCTTGCGTCGATGATCGATAAATCGCAGTCCGCCGGTGCCGATGTGCTGCTTCTCGGTATGCGTTTGCCGCCCAATTATGGCGCGCGTTACACCACGTCCTTCGCCCAGGTTTTTGCGGATCTGGCGGAGCAGAAGAAGGTACCACTGGTGCCGTTCTTTCTCGAGGGTGTCGGTGGTGTGCCGGGGATGATGCAGGCCGATGGCATTCACCCGACCGAATCCGCACAGGCGGTGTTGCTGGACAATGTCTGGCCGACGCTCAAACCGCTGCTTTAAGTGTCTGTTTTCGGCGGAAAACAGAGTAGGCATAGGCTTTTCCGTCTCAAGCCTTTCGGCTAATGTGGCCGACCTGTCACGGAGCCCCAGATGCCGCGTCCCGCCTGGTCCCTTTATGCCTACCAACTGATCGAGCCGGACGAGCAGTTGGATCTGTTCGCCTGTCGTGAGGTGCGTGTGCACCTCGTGGCTCGCCAACTGCGCCTGGGTGGGCATGCTGATCGCACGCTTTGCGGCGGCTTGTTGCCGGCACAGCCGCGTTGGCGGACGCTGGAAAAGGTCTGGCTGCGTGACCGTCGACTGTGTCCAGCTTGTCTGGCGGTATTCGAGGCGCAGCGCCAGGGCTTGTGCTCGAATTGGGCGGATGGCTGACGTCTGCCCGGCTGTGCAATGGCGGTGTACAATCGCCGCAATATCATTCAACTCTTCAAGGGACTCCCGGATGTTGTCGCGCTTCTCTGCGGTCAACCGCTGCCTGACTCTGTTCGCACTGTGCTCCAGCGCCGCGGTACAGGCACTCGAACTTCCATTGCCGCCGCCAGGCGAGGATGTGGTGGGCCAGGTACAGGTGATCAAGGCCAAGTACGAGGACACCTTCGCCGATCTGGGAACGGCAAACGATCTCGGCTATCTGGAAATGGTCGCCGCCAACCCGGGTGTCGATCCCTGGCTGCCGGGCGAGGGCACCGAGGTCATTCTGCCGACTCGCTACGTGCTGCCTCCAGGGCCGCGCGAGGGCATCGTGATCAACCTGGCCGAGTATCGTCTGTATTACTTCCCGAAAGGTCAGAATGTGGTGCACACCTTCCCGCTGGGCATCGGTCGCGAGGGCTGGGGTTCGCCGCTGGGCACTGGCCGCGTCACCGTGAAAACGCCCAATCCGGCCTGGTATCCGCCGCAGTCGATTCGTGATGAGCATGCGGCCGAGGGCGATATCCTGCCCACCGTTGTGCCGCCTGGTCCGGATAACCCGCTGGGCCCTTACAAGATGACGCTTTCGTTCCCTGGTTACCTGATCCATGGCTCGAACAAGAAGTTCGGGATCGGCATGCGCGTCAGCCACGGCTGCTTCCGCATGCTCAATCACAACGTGCTGGAATTGGCGGGTATGGTGCCGGTCGGCACTCCGGTACGCATCATCAACGAGCCTTACAAGTTTGGTGTCAGTAGCGGCAAGATCTATCTGGAAGCGCATGCGCCACTGGATGACGAGGGTGACCCCTCTGTTGTCGACAAGCACACTGCGGTGATCAATGCGTTGCTCAAGCGTGACGAACTCAGCGGCCTGCGCCTCGACTGGGAGATGGTCCGTGAGGTGGTTGCCGCCGAGGACGGTATTCCGGTACCCATCGCGGCGCAGAACGAGAACGTGGTGGCAAGCAGCGACAACCCGTTCTGATTCAGCAAAGTTGCAAAAAGCCCGCCTGCATTCGTGTACGCGGGCTTTTTTATTGCCCGGCAATCGAGATGTTCGCAGAGGTCCAGGTCATTGGCAGGCAATAAAAAAGCCGCACCAGTTGCCTGGGGCGGCTTTCGAAAAAACGAGTCGCAATTACTTGCGGCTGGCTTTTTCCAGCATGCGCAGAGCGCGCTCGTTAGCTTCGTCAGCAGTCTGCTGAGCTTTCTGAGCAGCGGCCAGAGCTTCATCGGCCTTGCGGTAGGCTTCGTCAGCACGGGCTTGAGCGCGAGCAGCTGCGTCTTCGGTAGCAGTCAGACGAGCTTCGGTTTCTTTGGACATGCTGCTGCAACCGGTAGCCAGAACTGCGGCCAGAGCCAGAGCAGAGAATTTCAGAACGTTGTTCATCGTGTTCCCCTTGAGGTGGAGTTTTCCATAAAAAGCAATTCCCCAACTGCGGGAAATTAGCCGGCGTACATACTACCTATTACTTTTAGTAAGTAAACGGAGCCAGGGCAAGAGTTGCAGTTTTTTTTCTTGGGGCAGGGCGCCGAAGGATAGAGCCCGCGTGGGCTGGCTAAAAAATAGTCAGTTACGCATTCGATACAGTGCAGCGCTTGTACGAACTGTTATAACTGTCCCGGCTTTGAAACTAAAACAATAAAGAGGGGATGCAAATGCTTGGGAATTTGGGGCTTTTGCTGGGCTTGGCGCTACTTATCTTCATGGCGCTGCGCGGGGTGAACATATTCATCGCAGCGTTGCTGTGTTCGATTCTGGTGGCGCTCAGCAATGGCGTCGCCGTATCCGGTGCACTGCTCGAGCACTTTCCATTCGGCCCCTTGGGTGCATTTACCTTTGCTGGCAAGTTCTTCGTGCTGTTTCTCTGTGGTGCGATCTTCGGCAAGGTCATGGCTGCCAGCCAGGCGGCCAGCAGTATTGCTCAGGCCATTACCCGCGGCCTGGGTACGCAGCGCACGCTCTGGGTGGCGATGCTGGTGTGTGCGGTGCTCACCTATGGCGGGGTGGTGGTGTTCGTGGTGATCTTCACCATGTATCCGCTGGGTATCACGCTGATGCGCGAGGCCAATCTGCCCAAGCGGCTGTTCTGCGCCGCCACTGCGCTGGGGGCGGGAACCTTCACCATGACGGCCCTGCCTGGCTCGCCTTCGATTCACAACGTGATCGCAGCCAGCGCACTGGGTACCGACCTGTTCGCCGGCGCCTGGATTGGTCTGTTCGCATCGCTGGTGATGATCGGCCTGGGCATGGCCTACCTGCAGCGTGAATGGCGCCTGGCGCGCGAACGAGGCGAGGGGTTCGAGCCTAACGCGCAGGACGAGCGCATGCAGCAATTGGCTGGTGCGCCGGGTAGCGGGCCGCACTGGGGCATGGCATTGGTGCCGATCATCGTGGTGCTGGGGATCATTCTCCTGCCGCGCCTGCTCGCGCTGTCTGGTGCGGTTGTGCCGGGCGAGGGCGCGTTGGGTGGGCTGTTGGCCTTCAGTCAGTCGCAGCCGATTCTCTGGCCCAGCCTGGCCTTGGTGATCGCTACCGGTGTGGCTGTGCTGATGTTTTCGGCATTGCGCCGTAACACCTTCGGCTTGCTGGGGCAGGGGGCGGATGATGCGATCATGCCGCTGCTGAACACCGCTGCGGTGATCGGCTTTGGCGGCGTCGTTACTCAGACAGCAGGTTTTGCCCAGTTCGCCCAATGGATACTGGAGGTGAATCTGCCGCCGCTGCTGTCGGTATTCGCTTCTGTGAGCGTGGTATCGGGCATCGTCGGCTCCTCATCCGGCGGCCTGCAGATTTTCATGCAGACGCTGGCTCCGCGTTATCTGGAGATGGGGGTGGAACCTGAGGTGCTGCACCGTATCGCCACTATCACCGCTGGCGGGCTGGATTCGCTGCCGCACTGCGGCGCGGTGATCGCGATGCTGATGATCATGGGGCTGACGCACAAGCAGGCATACAAGGACATCTTTGTCATCACGGTGCTGATTCCGGTTATTGCGGCCTTGCTCTGCATCGCCTTGTTGAGCTTCTGATTGCTCGTGGCTGGGCGGTTCTGCGACTGATAAGCTTGGTCGATTGCGTAGGCGGAAGCGGGATGTGAATTTGCGCTTTTGCCAAAGCACCGGTATGAAGTAAAAACAGATGCGCCGCTAACGGTTTGCGGCTAGAGGAGTGAAGATGAGCGAGGGGTTGTCCATCCACCATGACCAGACGAGTCACCAGTTCGTGACGACTGTCGATGGTGATCGTGCCTATCTGGCCTATATGGATCTGGGCAAGCAGACGCTGGACATCTATCGCACCTTCGTACCCAATACCCTGCGCGGGCGTGGCATCGCCGCCGCGCTGACCGAGCATGCCCTGCAGTACGCCGAAGGCAAGGGCTACACGGTGATTCCGTCCTGCTCCTATGTCGAGCGCTACATGGAGCGCCGTTCGCGCCACCAGTAGGATTCGGTTTGGAGAGTTACAGTCCGCGCTGATCGTCATGGTGGGCTGAAGCCCACCCTGCATGTGAATGCGGATACAAAAACGCCGGGCAATGCCCGGCGTTTTCATTGTTGCTGCGGCCCTTAGCCGCGAGGGCGCTTGGGCAGTACGTCCTTGAGCTTGGCGTGCATGCTGCGCAGGCTCTTCTCGGTGGTATCCCAGTCGATGCAGGCATCGGTGATGGATACGCCGTACTTGAGGTCGCACAGATTCTTCGGAATCGACTGGCTACCCCAGCCCAGGTGACTCTCGACCATCAGACCGACGATGGAGTTGTTGCCCTCGAGAATCTGGTTGGCCACGTTCTCCAGCACCAGCGGCTGCAGGGCCGGGTCCTTGTTGGAGTTGGCGTGGCTGCAGTCGACCATGATGTTCGGGCGAATGCCGGCTTTTGTCAGTTCCTGCTCACAAATGGCAACGCTGACCGAATCGTAGTTGGGTTTGCCGTTGCCGCCACGCAGTACCACATGGCCGTAGGCGTTGCCCTTGGTGGTGACGATGGAAACGCCGCCTTCCTGGTTGATGCCGAGGAAACGGTGCGGGCTGGAAACCGACTGCAGGGCGTTGATGGCCACGGTCAGGCCGCCGTCGGTGCCGTTCTTGAAGCCGACGGCCGAGGACAGGCCCGAGGCCATTTCCCGGTGGGTCTGGGATTCGGTGGTGCGTGCGCCGATGGCCGACCAGCTGATCAGGTCCTGCAGGTACTGTGGGGAAATCGGGTCGAGCGCCTCGGTGGCGGTGGGCAGGCCCATTTCCGCCAGGTCGCGCAGCAATTGACGACCGATGTGCAGGCCGTCCTGGATCTTGAACGAGTCGTCCAAGTACGGATCGTTGATCAGGCCTTTCCAGCCGACCGTGGTGCGCGGCTTCTCGAAGTACACGCGCATGACCAAAAACAGGCTATCGGACAGCTCGGCAGCCAGCACCTTGAGGCGCTCGGCATACTCGTGAGCGGCCTTGATGTCGTGGATGGAGCAGGGGCCGACGACCACGAACAGGCGATGATCCTTGCCGTCGAGGATGTCGCGTACCACCTGGCGACCATGGGCAACGGTCTTCAGTGCGGCATCTGTCAGGGGGATTTCGCGTTTGAGCTGATCGGGGGTGATCAGGGTTTCGTTGGAAGCGACGTTGAGGTCGTCGATCGGTAAATCAGCCATCGTGCTATTCATCGGGTCAGGTCGTCAGGTCACGGGTGCCGGCCGCCAGCGATCCCCTATGGCGGTGCACAGCTAGTTGGCGCAGGGGGGAGCCGAACCTTAGCGCGTACAGGGCTGCGCGACAATGGGCGTTAAGTTCAATAAGCCTCATAGAGTGGCAGTATGAGGTGGCTTGTTGCCCTCACTGATAGGGGCTGAGCCGTATTCAGGCGAGATTGGGAAACTCGGCGGCATGCTTGGCGATCCAGTCCTGAGCACATTGCTCGATGGCCATGGGGTGGCCTGATGCCTGTTCCAGCTGTTGTCGGTAATGCTGGATCTGGCAAACCTGCTCGACCATGCGCGCGCGGAACAGGGTGTCTTCATCGAGAAAGGCGATGCCTACCAGATAATCGTTATCCTGGCGCCGACACCAGGCCACCACGCCAGGGTAGCGCGCCTGATCGCCCAGTAGCGGGATACGCAGTTCGATCGAGGTGCCCCGGCGAAAGCCCCGCGACGAGTTGCATGCGACCCCGCCCAGGCTGATATTGTTCAGTCGCTGCCGGGGAATGCAGGCCTGTTTGCGCAGCACCAGTTCCACTGGCATGTCGCTTGGATGACGCAGAAACTTACGCATGAACACCGACCTTGAATGCAGGCAAACTGATATCAGTGAGTTCAGTATAGCGACGCAACTGGAATTGACCGATCTGGACGCCGACCGTCGTCTGCTCGATCTTCCCGGTACCTCGCTGTTAGTGTTCACAAGCACGGGCTGTGCCAGCTGCCGCTGGGCGCGCCAGGCCCTGCCTGGCATGCAGCTTCCGGTCGAGCGCCTGTGCTGGATCGATGCCGGGCATAACGCCGGATTGGTGACGCGCTACGAGGTCTTTCATCTGCCCGCGCTTTTTCTGGTCAAGGACGGTCATTTCTTTGGCGCATTGCACGCACGCCTTACCCATTCCGATTTGCTAACCGCCATGGTCGAGGCTTTGCTTCGCCCGGCTGAGGAGCTTCCCTGATGTCCCAATCCCCCGCGCCGCGTATCGGCATCATCGGCACCGGCGCCATTGGCGGTTTCTACGGAATGCTGCTGGCACGTGCCGGCCATGACGTGCACTTTCTGCTGCGCAGCGAATACGCCGCCGTTATCGAGCGCGGCCTGCAACTGAACAGCGCCGTACAGGGTGTTTTGCATCTGGAATCGGTGCAGGCCTATCAGCATATCGACGATATGCCGCCGTGCGATTGGCTGCTGGTGGGCGCCAAGACCACGGCGAATGCCGAGCTGGCACCGCTGATCGCCAAGGCGGCAGCGCCCGCTGCCAAGGTGGTGCTGCTGCAGAATGGCCTGGCGGTGGAGGACGAATTGCGTCCGCTGTTGCACAACGATCTGCATCTGCTGGGTGGGCTCTGCTACATCTGCGTTCACCGCAGTGCGCCAGGGGTGATCGAGCATCAGGCCCTGGGGGCGATCAACCTGGCCTATCACTCCGGGCCTCTTACCGACGATGAGTCTCGGCTGGCGCTGGTCGAGGAGGGTGCCAGCTTGTTGCGCAGCACCGGCCTGGATTCGGCGGCGATGCGCGATCTGGCGCAGACGCGCTGGCAGAAGCTGGTGTGGAATATCCCTTATAACGGCCTGTCGGTGCTGCTCGATGCCGATACGCGGCGCCTGATGGGTAATCCCGACAGCCGCGCGCTGATCGCTGACATGATGCAGGAGGTAGTACAGGTCGCTCAGGCGCTGGGCTACGCCATGCCGGACAGCTATGCGGACAAATTGCTGGCCGCCACGCAGCGCATGCCTGATTACCTGCCGAGCATGTACCACGATTTCGCCCAGGGGCGCCCGGCCGAGCTGCATGCCATTTACGAGGCGCCGCTGGCGGCTGCGGACGCAGTGGGTTTCGCTATGCCCAAGGTGCGCGCCCTGTATCAGGCGCTTCGGTTCATTCAGGCTCGCCAGGAGGCCTAAGCATGGGTAAGGGACTGGGGGACAAACTGGTGCTGGCGATTTCCTCGCGAGCGCTGTTCGATCTGAGCGAGAGCCACCAGATCTATGAAAGCGAAGGGGTCGAGGCCTATCGCCGCTATCAGATCGAACACGAAGACGAAGTGCTGATGCCGGGCGATGCCTTCCCGCTGGTGGAGAAGCTGCTTGGCCTGAATACGCGGCTCAGCGAGCAGCGCGTGGAAGTCATCCTGGTGTCGCGCAACAGTGCCGATACCGGGTTGCGTGCGTTCAACTCGATCCAGCACTACGGGCTCGGCATTTCTCGCGCCGCTTTCGTCGGCGGTCGTAGCCCTGATCCTTATCTGGCGGCCTTTGGCTGCCATCTGTTTCTGTCTACCCACGCCGACGATGTGCGCAACGCACTGAAAGCCGGTTTTGGGGCGGCGACGCTGCTTTCCGGTGGCGCGCGGCGAGCGAACAGCAACGAGCTGCGTATCGCCTTCGATGGCGATGCCGTACTGTTTTCCGATGACTCCGAGCGCGTTTACCAGAGTGGCGGCCTCAACGCCTTTCAGGATCACGAACGCGAATCTGCTCGGCAGGCCTTGCCGGGCGGCCCGTTCAAGCCGTTTCTCGCCGCCTTGCATGCGCTGCAGCAAGAATTTCCCGAAGCAGACTGCCCGATCCGTACGGCGTTGGTTACAGCCCGTTCGGCGCCTGCACATGAGCGCGTGATCCGCACCCTGCGTGAGTGGAGCATTCGCCTGGATGAATCCTTCTTCCTCGGCGGGCTGGACAAGTCGGCGGTACTCGAAGCCTTCGCCGCCGATGTGTTCTTCGATGACCAGACCGGGCACTGCGAAAAGGCTCGCCAGGTGGTCGCGACCGGTCATGTACCCCATGGCGTCAGCAACGAGTTACTGCCCTGAGTCTGAGCCTGCGCAGGCGTCCAAGCGCCTGCATATAGCCATTCGTCCTAAATAACGCTGCCGATCTTGCTTTGTCTGATGCGCTGCTAAGCTCAATCAAGGGCCTGCGCCAGCAGTCGAGGAGGCCGTGTGATCCGCTCGATACTCTATGCCACCGATCTGGGGCTTTATGCCTCCTATGTGCTGCAGCACGCCCTCGCCATGAGCCGCAGCTTCAAGGCCGATCTGTATGTGGTGCACGCCGTTGAACCCATGGGCTTGTTCGCCGAGTCCGTGTTGCAGACCTATCTGGATGAGGAAACCCTCGGGGAGCTCCGACGCAATGGGCTGAGCACGGTCATGGCCAGTATCGAGCAGCGTGTGCTCGAGGGCTTTCGCGATGAACTGGGTGATGGTCAGCAGGATCTTCAGTTGATTCGTGCCGTGCGGGTGCTTCAGGGGGATCCGCCTGCGGTGATTCTTGAGGAGGCGCAGAAACTTGGGGTGGATCTGCTGGTCGTAGGCAGTCACAGCCACGGTGCGGACCTGGCCGTGCCGCTGGGACGCACCGCAGCACGTATCGTGCAGTTGTCGGAGGCGCCGGTGTATCTGGTGCCCATGCTGCAACACCGTGGACACGGGGATTTGTAAAAGGGGGCTAATAAAACGTTCTAGGATGTTTGATTAAACCAATAATATGGTTATATACGGCATTGGCAGTTGTTGGCCTGCCTTACTGCTCTGAGGGAAATCTATGAAGCTTCAGCAATTGCGCTACATCTGGGAAGTCGCGCACCACGACCTCAACGTATCGGCTACCGCTCAGAGCCTGTACACCTCGCAACCAGGGATCAGCAAGCAGATTCGCTTGCTCGAGGATGAGCTGGGCGTGGAAGTCTTCGCCCGCAGCGGTAAGCACCTGACCCGCGTTACCCCAGCCGGGGAGCGCATCATCACCACGGCCGGCGAGATTCTGCGCAAGGTCGAAAGCATCAAGCAGATCGCCCAGGAATTCTCCAACGAGAAGAAGGGCACGCTTTCCATCGCCACCACCCACACCCAGGCACGCTATGCCCTGCCTCCGGTGATCAGTGCCTTCATCAAGCAGTATCCGGACGTGTCGCTGCACATGCACCAGGGCACGCCGACGCAGATCGCCGAGATGGCCGCCGACGGTAGTGTCGATTTCGCCATCGCCACCGAAGGCCTGGAGCTGTTCAACGACCTGATCATGATGCCCTGCTACCGCTGGAACCGCTGTGTGGTGGTGCCACAAGGACATCCCTTGACCAAGCTGCCGAAGCTGACCCTCGAAGCCCTGGCCGAACACCCCATCGTCACCTACGTATTCGGCTTCACCGGGCGTTCGAAGCTGGACGAAGCTTTCAGCCACCGTGGCCTGACGCCCAAGGTGGTGTTCACCGCAGCCGACGCCGACGTGATCAAGACCTACGTGCGCCTGAACCTGGGCGTCGGCATCGTGGCCAAGATGGCGGTCGACGCCAAGCTCGATCCGGATCTGGTGGTGCTCGACGCCGATGACCTGTTCGAGCCCAGCGTGACCAAGATCGGTTTTCGTCGTGGCACCTTCCTGCGCGGCTTCATGTGCGACTTCATCGAGCGTTTTGCCCCGCACCTGACCCGCGAGATGCTGGCCAAGGCAGTGCAGTGCCACAACAAGTCCGAACTCGAAGAGCTGTTCCAGGGCGTCGAGCTACCGATGCACTGAAGCAGCATGGAAACGAAACATGGCGCCCAAGGGCGCCATGTTTCGTTGTGGCCACCGCAGATCAGTGACTCAGGTGCAGGCCGCACTCGCGATTGTCTTCACCCTTGGTCGGGTCGAAGTAATCGAACTCGTTCGGCAGGTCGTGGGCGACCAGGTACTGGTAGAGGTCCTTGGAGGACCAGTGCAGCAGCGGGGCGACCTTGATCAGGCCATCCGGGTTGATGCTGATCGGGTCCATTTGCGCGCGTACGGCGGTGTCGGTCGCGCGCAGGGCGGTGAACCAGACGCTCGGTGCGGTCTCGCGCAGGGCGCGGGCGAAGGGCTCGAGCTTCACTTCCTCGGTGAACGCGGCATGACGCGGATCATCCAGGCCTGGCACCGGGCCGTCGATGGCTTCGCGGTGCGCGCGTGAGCGCTTGGGCAGGTAGGTGATCAGGTTGAGGTTTAGCTTGCGCGCCACTTCATCGGCGAAACGATAAGTGGCGTCGGTGTTGTAACCGCTGTCCATCCAGACCACCGGGATATCCGGTTTGACCTGGCTGACCATGTGCAGGATCACCGCTTCGAACGGGCGGAAGTTGGTGGTGCAAATGGCGGGTTTGCCCAGTCCGATGGCCCACTGAACCAGTTTTTCAGGCTGGTTGCCGAGTTCGGCATTGAGCGTGTCCAGGTCGAGTTCCATGCTGAGGACTCCAGATCGTGTGCGTGAGGGCGCGATGGTAGCAAAGGCCGGTTATGCTGCTAAATAACTAAGGCTGTTATTGTCCTTTCTTATTGTTATAAGAAGGCCCGATTGCGTGGGGCAGGCCCAGCGGCTAGAGTGCCGGCTCCTTTTTGGCTCAACCGAGGAGTGGCCTGTGGAAATCGCGTGTCTCGACCTGGAAGGCGTACTGGTCCCGGAAATCTGGATCGCCTTTGCGGAAAAAACCGGCATCGAGTCGCTCAAGGCGACCACCCGTGACATTCCCGATTACGACGTGCTGATGCAGCAGCGCCTGCGCATTCTCGATGAGCACGGCCTGAAGCTGAAGGACATCCAGGACGTGATTGCCACGCTGAAGCCGCTCGATGGCGCGGTGGAATTCGTCGACTGGCTGCGTGAGCGTTTCCAGGTGGTGATTCTCTCCGACACCTTCTACGAGTTCTCCCAACCGCTGATGCGTCAGCTCGGTTTCCCGACCCTGCTGTGCCACCGCCTGATCACCGACGACAACGACCGCGTGGTCAGCTACCAGCTGCGCCAGAAGGACCCCAAGCGTCAGTCGGTCATCGCCTTCAAGAGTCTGTACTACCGGGTGATCGCGGCAGGCGACTCGTATAACGACACCACGATGCTCAGCGAAGCCCATGCCGGCATCCTCTTTCATGCGCCTGAAAACGTGATTCGCGAGTTTCCGCAGTTCCCGGCGGTGCACACCTTCGAAGCGCTCAAGCAAGAGTTCCTCAAGGCCTCGAACCGCAAGCTGAGCCTGTAAGGGCGACGCATGAAAACGCCGCGATTTCGCGGCGTTTTTCGTTTTGATCGCTTACCCGGTTGTTCCCGGCAGACGCTCCAGTGTCTGAAGCAGCAAGTTCACCTTGGTGATGGACTCCTGATACTCGGCTTGCCAGTGGGAATCGGCGACGATCCCACCACCGCCCCAGCAGCTGACTTTGCCACCCTTGACCAGCAGGCTGCGGATGGCGATCGAGCTGTCCATTTCGCCGCGTACATCGAGATACAGCAGCGAGCCGCAGTAGAGCCCGCGCCGCGTCGGCTCCAGTTCATCGATGATCTGCATGGCGCGGATCTTCGGTGCGCCGGTGATGGAGCCGCCAGGGAAACTGCAGGCGATCAGGTCCAATGCATCCTTGCCGGGAGCCAGCTCGGCGGTCACGCAACTGACCAGATGATGCACGTTGGGATAGCTCTCCAGGGCGAACAGCTCCGGTACCTTGACCGAGCCGATGCGGCAGCTGCGGCCGAGATCGTTGCGCAGCAGGTCGACGATCATCAGGTTCTCGGCGCGGTCCTTGCGGCTCGCCAGCAGCTCTTGCGCCTGCACCTGGTCATCGTCGGCGTCATGGCCGCGGCGCCGAGTGCCCTTTATCGGACGGGTTTCCACCTGACCGTTGCTGACCTTGAGAAAGCGTTCGGGCGACAGGCTGAGGATGGCATCGCCATCTCCCAGGCTCTGGAACCCCGAGAAAGGCGTGGGGCAGGCCTGGCGCAGTGCCTGGTACGCAGTCCAGGGATCGCCCGCGCAGGACGCCTGAAAGCGCTGGGCGAAGTTCACCTGATAACAATCGCCGGCGAGGATATAGCCTTGAATGCGTTCGATCGCCTGGCGATAGCGGTGCTGGTCGATACCGGCCTGGAATGGCTGGGTCAGTTGGAAGGGCTCGAGTTCCTCGCTGTACGGTGCTTCGAACAGCGCTTGCAGGCGCTGACGCTCTGCCTCCGGCAGCGCCGGGTGAAACAGCAGGGCGCTGGTGCCGAGCTGGTGATCGCTGATCAGCGCCCAGGCGTAGAGACCGAAACGAGCATCCGCGAGATCGAGATCATCGACGCTCTGCTCGGGAAGAGCTTCCAGGCGGCGGCCGAAGTCATAAGACAGGTAGCCGATCAAACCGCCGATGAATGGCAGCTCCTGCTGCGCTGGTGCCTCGGCGGGCCCCAGGCTCTGCAGTGCGCCTCGTAGGCGCTGCAGGAAGTCGTTGGCCGATTCGTCGGTGGTTGGCGCCAGTTGTGCCAATGGCCAGGCGCTCATAAGGTCATAGCGTCCACGCTTGGCACTCGGTCGTCCTGCATCCAGCAATACGGCACCAGGGGCCTGGCGAATGCGCTGGAAGTAGTCGCTGGGGTCTGTGCGGTAGGGAAGAAGGTGCAGAGAGCAGCTGGGCATGCGTGGCAGTCGAAAGGGTTGAAAGGGCGATTGTAGTCCGCCGCTAATATTCATCCTAGAGCTTCTGCCAGGTTTACTCAGGTGCGCTTAGCTGATTAGTATTGAGTCGTGCCAGGACGTTGAACCGCCGTACCAAAACAATAACGAATGAAGGGATCCAGGCCATGGATGTAGTCATAGGTCCAGCCGCTGGAAGCCTGTTGCGTTCAAAGCTGTCGCCGCCTCAGGCATCTGCGGACTATTTGCCAAGACCCCAGGTGGAAGCCGCACTGTCGGCCAATCCTCATGCTCGCCTCGTGCTGTTTTGCGCTCCCGCCGGCTTTGGCAAGACCACCGCCTTGGCGATGCTGGTCGAGCAGCGTCGCCAGGCCGGCAGCGCTATTGCTTGGCTATCGCTCGGCTCTGTTGATGATGAGCCGGTACGTTTCTTCCAGCAACTGATCGAAGCATTGGGTCGTGCACTGCCCGGCCTGGGTGACGACGCTCTGGGCTACCTGCGCAATACCATGCGCGTGCCGGTCGAGGCCGTCATGGAAAGCCTGCTGGTGGATCTGTCGCAGCGTTCGGAACCGCTGCTGCTGGTGCTCGACGACCTGCATTTGATCCAGGACGGCGAACTGCTCGCCGCACTCAATCGCCTGGTCAAGCTGGCGCCACCGAGTTTCACCCTGGCTATCGGCAGTCGATCGCAGCCCGCCCTGAGTCTCGCCACTTTACGGGCCAAGGGGTTGTCACTGGAGCTCGGCAGCGATGAGCTCAGGCTCAATCCTGAAGAGACGCGCGGTTACCTGGAGCGCAGCGGCTTGCAGCTCGATCCCGAGGAGTTCGGCGCGCTTTACCGTCATACCGAGGGCTGGATGGTGGGGGTGCATCTGGCCAGCCTGTGGCTGCGCAACCACCCGCAACCCACTGAGCGCATGGCCGAGTTGGGCGCTGACAAGCACGTGGTAGGCGATTACTTGCTGCGCTCGGTATTCGAGCAGTTGCCAGTCGAGCGCCAGGAACAGCTATTGGCGCTCGGGGTGGCGCAGCAGCTCAGTGGCGAGCTGGCCAATGCGCTGACCGCGCGACAGGACGGCCAGCAACTGCTGGAAGAGCTGGAGGCCATGCAACTGTTTCTCCTGCCCATGGATCGCGAGCGCCAGTGGTATCGCTTCCATAACCTGTTCGCCGAGTTTCTCCGCAGCCGTCTCAAGGACCGCGATCCGGAGCGCTTCAAGCAGCTGCATTTCAATGCCAGCCTGTGGTTCACCAATCACCATATGCAGAACCTGGCCATTGAGCACGCCTGCCTGGCCGAAGATGCCGAGATGCTCGCCGCGCTGCTCGACGGCTGTGGGCTGGAGCTGATCAACCGCGGTCAGCTCAACCTCATCTACAAATGGCGCCAGCACGTACCGGACGATATCGCTGCGCGTTTTCCGGTGCTGGTGCTCGCTGATGTCTGGACCCGTGCGGCCGAGCTGGGCCTGAACGAGGCCAACCGCATGCTCGATGAGCTGCTGGAGCGCTGGGCTGAGTCGCGCACGAGCGGGCCATTGAGTGACAAGGTGCTGGCCACCCTGGCGATCAAGGCGGTAATCGCCTTGCAGAAGGATGACCTGGATACCTGCGTCGAGCTGGCGCGGCGTATCGAGGCGCAACTGGGGCAGCACACCGCGTTTCTCGAAGTGGCGATCCTCACCGTCGGCGCCCTGGCCTACGTCATGCTTGGCCAGGCCGAGCAGGCGCGCAAGTTGCTGGCGTTGGCGCAACAGCGCAACCATTTCCTCGAAGGCCGTTATCTGGACATGCAGTTGGCCAACGTGGAAGTGCTCCTGTGCCTGGAGCAAGGACGGGTAAAGCAGGCGCAACTGCTGTTCGAGCAGCTGCGCGCGCGGATGATGCCCTGGTTCGGTAAAAAGTCCCGCGCCCTGGTTCTGCCCACCATCAGCGAGTCGCTGATCGCCTATCACCAGGGCCGTCTGGACGGTCTGCAGGATCGGCTGCGCTGGGCCTTGGCCACGGTCGATGTGATCAATCCAATCGACCTGTATGCCCAGGCGATGCTGTGCCTGGCGCGGGTTCAGCGCCAGCAGGGCGCTCCCAAAGACGCGCTCGCGACCCTGGTGCTGATGCAGAACCTGGCGGCGCGCAACCACTCCTGGCGCTTCTACGTACAAGCGGTGGGTGAGGAGATTGCGCTGATTCTGCAGGAGCCCTTGGCCGACCGCAGCAAGCGCGCAGAGCAGCGCCTGAAGTCGGTGGACTGGAGCAAGCTGGCGGGGCATTACACGCAGTTCAGTTTCAATCCGGTGCCATGGGTACTCGGTCTGACCCGCGTTCGCCTGCAGCAGGCGCGTGGCAATTACAGCGAAGCGCTGCATGAGATCACCCAGTTGCGCGGCCAGTTGCAGGAGGGCAGGCATGGGCTGCACCAGCTGCGTCTGGATCTGCTCGCCGCGCTGAGCTACCAGCGTCTGGGCTACCGGGAGCGTGCGCAGAGCCTGCTGGTGCAGTGCCTGATAGGCGCCGAGCGGGAAGAGGCGCGCAGCCTGTTCATCGAGGAAGGCGAGGCCATACGCCAGTTGCTGCAGCAGTTGGAATCCGCCGAGCGTCAACCGGCGCTGCAGGCGTTCATCCGCAGTCTGTTGAGCGCCTGGCCTGGTCAGGAATCGCATCACACCCCGGACGTGCTGGAGGAGGGGCTGACCGAGCGCGAGCGTGAAGTGGTCTGCCTGGCCGCCAAGGGCATGTCCAATGAAGAGATCGGCCAGCAGTTGGCGCTCGCTCTGGGTACCGTCAAATGGCACCTGCACAACATCTACGAAAAGCTCAAGGTGCGAAATCGTACCCAAGCCATCCGCCGTGCCCGCGAACTGAGCCTACTCGAATCATGAACAGCCAGAATCCGTCCTGCCAAGCCGCGGCCCCGCTGTTGCGGACCAAGCTGTATCCCGCCCATGCCGAGGGTGCTCCGTTGCTGGAGCGCTCGGCCTTGCTCGAGCGCTTACTGGACGCCAGCGAGCAGCGTCTGATCGTGCTCAGTGCCCCCGCCGGTTTTGGCAAGAGCACGGTCCTCAGCCAGCTGCGTAGCCGTTTGCAGGGACAGGGGGCGCGGGTCGCCTGGCTGTCGTGCGATGAAAGCGACAGCGAACCGGCGAGGTTTCTGCAGTATCTGATTGCGGCAGTTGCCGCTGTCTGTCCCGGCTTCGGCAGTAGCGCCACGGCGCTGCTGCAGGGCGAGATCAGTTGGCCGCTGGAGGCGGTGATCGATGCGCTTCTCGACGACCTCAAAGGCCTGCCGCAAGCGCTCTATCTGATGCTCGACGACTTTCACCGTATACGCCATCCATCCCTCGACCAGGGGGCGCGTTATCTGGTCGAGCGCTTGCCCAAGCAGGTGCGCCTGGTGGTCAGCACCCGATATCAACCGCGTTTTCTCGATGAGTCGCCATCGCTCGGTGCCTGGGCGTTCTGGCTCAAGGCCGAGGACTTGCGGCTGACGCGCGCGGAAACGGCGGCATATCTGCGCAACATCAAACGCCTCGCACTTGAAGAAAGTGAGCTCAATCAGCTGTATGCGCGCACGGAAGGCTGGATCACCGCGTTGCACCTGGCGGCTCTGGCCTTGCCGCGCCAGCGGGACCGCGCGGGTTTTCTCGCCGGGCTGTCAGGCGCCGAACGCAACATCGCCGATTATCTGGCTGAGGACGTGGTGGCCAGCCTGCCGGAAGCCGTGCAGCTGTTTCTCGACCAGACCTCGGTGCTCGACGAGTTCAACGCTGACTTGTGCAACGCGCTGACCGGGCGCCGTGACGGGCGAGACATGCTGCAACGGCTGCAGGGCGAGCAACTGTTCGTGATCGCGCTGGACGAGCAGGGCGAATGGTTCCGTTATCACCACCTGTTCGCCGAGTTCCTTCAGGGGCGCTTGGCCAGGCGCGGCGACCCGGCTCATCTGCTGCACGCCGCTGCGCGCTGGTGCGAAAGCCACGATCTAGCCGACAAGTCGATCAAGTACGCCTTGCGCGCTCGCGACTACGGTTTCGCCGCTGAGCTGTTGGAGCGCCAGGGCGCGCGTCTGATTGCCGGTAACCGGGTCTACGGCATCCTCGCCATTCTCAAGGACATCCCACCGCTGGTGATCACCGAGCAGCCGGTGTTCCAGATCTTCTATGCCTGGCAGTTGGCTTTCGAACAGAAGTTCGCCGAATCCGAGGCTTTGATCGAGGAGGTCAGCACGCGCCTGACGCAAGGGCGCGGCAAGGGCATACATTTCGGCCTGATCGAGCTGCTGGCTGCCGCTCAGGTGCTCAAGGCACTGGTGTTGCTTTATCAGGATAAACTCGACGCCTGCCTCAAGGTCGCCGGCCACTGGCTGGCGCTGGTACCCAAGAACCAGCCGGTTTTTCGCGCCAGCCTGGCCTGCGTGCAGGCAGCGGCGTTTGCCTTGCTCGGTGAATTCGGTGAGGCGGCCAAGGCGATTGCCGTGGCGCGGGAAAGTCTGCGCCAGTGCGAGAGTGAATACCTGCACGTGATGGCCAGCCTGATCGAGGCGCTGATCTGCAAGGAATACGGTGAGCTGGAGCGTGGCCGCTCCCTGGCCGAGGCCGCGCGGGTCAGGGTCGAGCAGGTGTTTGGGCGGCGCAGCCGGGTTGGTGGTCCGCTCGGGCTGGCCTATGCCGATCTGCTTTACGAACAGGATCGCCACGGTGCGATTCTCGCCGAGCTGCCGCTGGCCACCACCTGGCGCGATGTCGCCACGCCGGTGGAGTTGATCAGCCGCGGCAAGCTGGTCATGGCGCGTGCGCGCTTCTTCGCCGGTGCGGGGGAGCAGGGGCTGGAAGAGCTCGACGAGTGGTTGAGCGATCTGCAGGGGCCGGGTTACGAGCGGGTATTCGCTATCGCCATGGGGTGCAAGGTGCAGTTCCTGCTGTGGCTACGCAGGCCCAATGAGGCGCAGCGTATTTTTCTGCAGTTGGAGCGCCATCTGGCTGCACTTCCTATCGAGCGCTATGGCGATGCGCATACGGCGCGGGCGCTGAGCCAGGCGCGCCTGGCACTGAGCGAGCAGCGGGTGGAAATAGCCCAGGCCAGCCTGGAGGAGTGCCTGGCCAAGCAGGGGGCGGACCACCAGCGTGATCGGCGTCTGCACCTGAGCCTGTTGCTGTCAGTGGCTTACTGGAGCAAAGGTAACAGCGAAAAAGCCTTCGCGCTGTTGCAGGCGACACTCGAAGAGGCCTGGCAATGCGGCTATCGCCGCCTGTTTCAGGACGATGCATTGTGGCTGCTGCCGCTCTGGAATGCCTGGAGTCGCGCCGAGCCCAAGCGCGCCGCTGTCTGGCAGGGCGTTGCCGAAATGCTTCGCGAGCAGTGCCGCAGGTTGGCCATCGATCCTGACAGTCTCGAGGAAAATCAGGGGGTCAGCCATCGCGAGCGGGAGATACTGCGGCTCGTGGCAGCAGGGTTGTCGAATCGCGATATCGCCGAGGCGGTGCACTTGTCTGAGGCTACTATCAAGTGGCACCTGCATAACCTGTTTTCCAGGTTGGGCGTACGCAGTCGCACTCAGGCCGTACTCAAAGGCAAGAGCTTGGGACTGCTGAGCGAGGCGTGAGGAGGGCAGGTAACTGAAGGGTGTTCGAGCTGGCGACAGCGCATTGAGCGAGTCGTAAGGTGCCGCGGATCTGGACGATCTGGCGGCACCTTACGACGCTCGCTGGTCAGGCTTCCTTGCCGACGATGTGACCGAACAGCTCCTGGGAGAAACGCACGCGCTGTTCGGCGTCTTCCTGAATGCCCTTGGCTTTCAGTTCTTCCAGACGGGCTTCGACGGCATGGGCGCGATGGGTCAGGCCGCAGTCATTGGCGATCTGGATGTTCAGGCCGGGGCGGGCATTGAGCTCGAGAATCAACGGCCCCTTGTCCTGATCCAGCACCATGTCCACGCCGATGTAGCCCAGGCCGCACAGCTCGTAGCAGCCGGCGGCCAGCTTCATGAAGCCATCCCAGTTCGGCAGTTGCACGCCGTCCACCGCATTGGTGGTGTCCGGGTGCTTGCTGATCTTGTTGTTCAGCCAGGTGCCGCGCAGGGTGACACCGGTAGCCAGATCCACACCCACGCCGATGGCGCCCTGGTGCAGGTTGGCCTTGCCGTTGGACTGCCGCGTGGGCAGACGCAGCATGGCCATCACCGGGTAGCCCATCAGCACAATGATGCGGATGTCCGGCACGCCTTCGTAGCTGATGCTCTTGAAGATGGTGTCCGGGGTGACGCGGTATTCGATCAGCGCGCGGTCGCGGTGACCGCCAAGCGAGTACAGGCCGGAGAGAATGCTGGAAATCTGCTGCTCCAGCTCCTCGTGGCTGACGATCTTGCCGGAAACCGTCTTGAAACGATCTTCGAAGCGATCCGCGATGACCATGATGCCGTCACCGCCGGCGCCCTGTGCCGGCTTGATGACGAAGTCGTTGCGCCCGGCGATGATCTCGTCGAGCTTGTCGATTTCCTTCTCGGTTTCGATGATGCCGTACATCTCCGGCACATCGATGCCGGCCTCAATGGCCCGCTCCTTGGTGATGATCTTGTCGTCGACGATCGGGTACAGGTGCCGTTTGTTGTACTTCAGCACGTAATCCGCATTGCGTCGGTTGATGCCCATGATGCCTTTGGCTTCAAGGGCCTTCCACGTCTTGATCAGGCCGAACATGGTCTTAGTCCTTGAGGAAGGCTTTGAAACGGAACAGTTCGGTCAGGCGGTAGCCGCGGTAACGACCCATCGCCAGCATGAAACCGACCAGGATCAGCAGGATCGCCGGGAAGGTGAACACGAAGTAGATCAGCTCCGGCACGCTCATCAGCAGGTGCGCGATGGTGGCGGCGAACAGGGTGCCGATCGCGACCTTGAACGCATGGCTGCCGCCACGCTCTTCCCAGGTGATCGACAGGCGCTCGATGGTCATGGTCAGAATCACCATCGGGAACAGCGCAACGGACAGGCCGCGTTCCAGGCCCAGCTTGTGACTGAACAGGCTGATGGTGGCGATCAGTACCACGACGAAGGTCAGCACTACCGACAGGCGCGGCAGCATCTGCAGCTTCAGATGTTCCAGGTAGGAACGTAGCGACAGACCGAGCGCAGTGATCACGGTGAACAGGAAGATGCCGAAGCCCAGCTGGGTTTCGCGGAAGGCGAGGGCGATCAGCACCGGGGTAAAGGTACCCAGAGTCTGCAGGCCGCCGAGGTTGCGCAGGATCAGGATGACCAGTACGCCAATCGGGATCATCACCATGATCATGAAGGTCTGCTGGGTCTGCAGCGGCAGGCCGTACAGCGAATATTCGAGGAAGCTGGCGTCGGTATTCTCGTCGGTCAGCTTGGCCAGGCGGATGGCGTTCATCTCGCTGTTGTTCAGGCTGAAGCTGACTTGCGCCTGGCGGCCACCTTCGAGGCTGACCAGGTCGCCATCGCCGATCCACCAGACCAGGCGATCGTCCGGCAGGCCCTGCTCACCGGATTCGGGGTTGAAGTACAGCCATTTCTGACCATTGAAGCTGCGCAGCCACAGCTCCGGTGACTGAGCGACCTCGGCCTGCAGACGAATGGTGTGTACGCGCTCCATCGGCACGTGGGCGATGGACAGCAGCAGATCGACGACCTTGGCCTTGTTGGCGGTGGAGGCGTCGCCACCCAGCAGCAGTTTGACGTTGTCGTCATTGGCATTGTTGACGCGCTTGATGGTCTCGCTGATGAAGGTTTCGACATCCGCCGAGTGCTGGCGAATCGGCGCCAGCAGGGCTTCGGCCGCTATCTTCTCAGGGCCTTCGACCGGGATGCTGTCGCGGAAGATCGGGCCTTTTGCAGGCGTCTGCTCGCCGCTGTAACGCTTGGTCAGTACCAGGCGGTAATAGAGGGTCTGTTTGCCGTTGGCGCGACGGGCCGACCAGGTGACGCGGCGGTTGCCGTCGACACGGTTGACGCTGACACCGTAGTTGTTGGAGATGAAGCTCTCGTTGAGGCTCACGTAATCCTGGTTCAGCGGCGGCACGAACATCTGCAGCTTCACCGGCTCACGCGGCGTCGCCTGGAATTCGACCTTGGCGTCGATGTTCCACAGATCGTCGGTCTCGTCCTCGGTCACCGGAATGCCGAGAATGAAGATTTGGTATGCCGTAATCAGAACGCCCAGGGCCACCAGCAGGGTGATCAGGACTTTCAGATGCAGGTTCAGAGAGCGCATGGGAATTACTCGCCAGGGGTTGCGTCATCGGTGCAGTCGGGTTTGCCGGCTGCATATTTAAGGCTTGGATCGACCATGGCTTCGAAGTGCTTGAGCGCTTCGGAGCCGATCAGAAGCGGGTATTGGAATGCGCTTCGGTCGGTCAAGTTCACTTCGATCGTGCGCAGGGTCTTGCCCATGCACAATTCAAGGTCGATTACCGGGCGTGCCGTGTAGGTCTTGCCTTCATCGGGATCGAAGTCGCCAGCACGGCGTTTGATCTTGCTGATACGCGCCAACGGACGCTCGATGGTGCGCTCGTGGGCATCGTCGATGGCCAGCACGAAACGCACCCAGGTTTCGCCGTCACGCTTGAAGCGTTTGATATCACGCGCGCTCAAGGACGCGGTTTTGGCGCCGGTATCGAGTTTGGCGGCGACCTGCAGGTCCAGTTCTTCTAACTGGATATATTCGTTCAGGCCGTAGATTGACTTGCCCATGGCCAGAGCCGGGCAGGACAAGGTCAGCAGGCAGATCAGCAAAGAGAAGGGTTTCAGTCTCATGTGTCCTTGAGAAGGTATTGCCAGGGGCGAAGTGGAGGGCAGCATCTGGCAGGCATCCTGCCATGTAACTATCTGCCGTGAAGTCTAGCAGGCATGGCAAAAGGCGATGGCCGGGCATGAACGGGCGGATTCTAACATGGGGATTTTCCGTGCTGACAGACGCTTATGTAGCTTTCTGCAAGTAGGGTCGCGGCTTGCCTGAGCGGGTAAGCTGGAAATATTGTCGACAATACTTTGGTCTGCTTTGACGAATTAGCCTTCATGGCGTAGTTTTATCGCCATGAAAAGCTATTGGTGTTGACAATCATGCTGCTCGAATCAGATGTGTCTACAGCGCCGCAGGTGGATTCGGAAACACTTTCCGAGCACGTCTTCCGTCTGATCCAGGCTGCCATCGTCAAGGGCGAGATCGCCCCGGGGAGCAAGATCTCCGAGCCTGAGTTGGCGCGCACCTATGGCATCAGTCGAGGGCCGTTGCGCGAGGCAATCCATCGCCTGGAAGGGCAGAAGCTGCTGGTGCGCGTGCCGCATGTGGGCGCGCGGGTGGTGTCGCTCAGCCATGCCGAGTTGGTCGAGCTGTACGAGATTCGCGAATCGCTCGAAGGCATGGCCTGTCGCCTGGCCGCCGAACGCATGACCCAGCACGAGATCAACGAACTGCGCCGGGTGCTGGAATTGCATGAGCAGGATGCCGCCTTCAAGGCCGGTGTCGGTTATTACCAGCAGGAAGGCGATTTCGACTTCCACTACCGGATCATCCAGGGCAGCGGCAATCGCACTCTGGCCAAGCTGCTGTGCGACGAGCTGTACCAGCTGGTGCGCATGTATCGCCTGCAGTTCTCCGCCACGCCCAATCGGCCTCATCAGGCCTTCGCCGAGCACCACCGCATTCTCGATGCCATCGCTGATCGTGACGGCGAACTGGCCGAATTGCTGATGCGCCGCCACATCGGCGCCTCCAAGCGCAATATCGAGCGCCACTACAAGGAAGCGCTCACCCCTTCATCCAAGACCCGAGGTGATTCATGACCCAGCTTTCCGCCGGCCAGCGTTTCCGCCAGGCCCTCGCCGAAGAGAAGCCGCTGCAGGTGATCGGTGCGATCAACGCCAACCATGCACTGCTGGCCAAGCGCGCGGGTTTCCGCGCCATCTATCTGTCCGGCGGCGGTGTGGCGGCCGGCTCGCTGGGCCTGCCGGACCTGGGCATCAACACGCTGGATGACGTGCTCACCGACGTGCGTCGTATCACCGACGTCTGCGATCTGCCGCTGCTGGTGGATATCGACACCGGCTTCGGCCCCAGCGCCTTCAACATCGAACGCACCATCAAGAACCTGATCAAGGCCGGCGCCGCCGCCGCGCACATCGAAGATCAGGTCGGCGCCAAGCGCTGCGGTCACCGTCCGGGCAAGGAGATCGTCTCCTGCGAGGAGATGGTCGACCGCGTGAAGGCTGCTGCCGATGCCAAGACCGCCCCGGATTTCTTCCTGATCGCCCGCACCGATGCGATTCAGGCTGAAGGCGTCGACGCCGCCATCGAACGTTGCCAGCGCTACGTCGAGGCAGGCGCCGATGCGATCTTCGCCGAAGCCGCTTATGACCTGCCGACCTACAAGCGTTTCGTCGACGCGTTGAACGTACCGATTCTGGCCAACATCACTGAATTCGGCGCTACGCCGCTGTTCACCCGTGACGAACTGGCCTCGGTCGGTGTGGCCATCCAGCTCTACCCGTTGTCGGCCTTCCGCGCGGCGAACAAGGCGGCGGAAAGTGTCTACACCTCGATTCGCCAGAACGGCCACCAGAAGGATGTGATCGAGCTGATGCAAACCCGTGTCGAGCTGTATGACCGCATCGGCTATCACGCCTTCGAGCAGAAGCTCGATGCGCTGTTCGCCGCCAGCAAGAAATAAGGCTGTAGCCCGGATGCAATCCGGGGATTGGTTGGCATGGTTGCCGGATTGCCACCGGGCCATGCACCTAGAACAAGAGATAAGGAGATGACCATGAGCTCGACTGAAACCACCCCTGGCTTCAAGCCGAAGAAATCCGTCGCCCTGAGCGGTACCGCCGCCGGCAACACGGCACTGTGCACCGTTGGCCGCACCGGTAATGACCTGCACTACCGCGGCTATGACGTGCTCGATTTTGCCAACCGCTGCGAGTTCGAGGAAATCGCCTACCTGCTGGTGCACGGCAAGCTGCCCAACGCTGCCGAGCTGGCCGGCTACAAGGCCAAGCTCAAGGCTCTGCGCGGCCTGCCGGCCGGGGTCAAGGCCGCGTTGGAAACCCTGCCGCCTTCGGCGCACCCGATGGACGTGATGCGCACTGCGGTGTCCGTGCTCGGTTGCCTGGCACCGGAGAAGGATGACCACAACCACCCGGGCGCCCGCGATATCGCCGACAAGCTGATGGCGTCTCTCGGTTCCGCGCTGCTGTACTGGTATCACTACAGCCATAACGGCAAGCGCATCGACGTGGATACCGATGACGATTCCATCGGCGGCCATTTCCTGCACCTGCTGCATGGCGAGAAGCCGCGCGAGTCCTGGGTGCGCGCCATGCACACTTCGCTGAACCTGTATGCCGAGCACGAGTTCAATGCCTCGACCTTCACCTCGCGGGTGATCGCCGGCACCGGCTCCGACCTGTTCTCCTGCATAGCCGGCGCCATCGGCGCCCTGCGTGGCCCGAAACACGGCGGTGCCAACGAAGTGGCCTTCGAGGTGCAGAAGCGCTACGACAGCCCGGACGAGGCCGAAGCCGACATCCGCGAGCGGGTAGGGCGCAAGGAAGTGGTGATCGGTTTCGGTCACCCGGTCTATACCGTCAGCGACCCGCGCAACAAGGTGATCAAGGAAGTGGCGCGCGAGCTGTCCGTGGAGCAGGGCAACACCAAGATGTATGACATCGCCGAGCGCCTGGAGAGCGTCATGTGGGACATCAAGAAGATGTTCCCCAACCTCGACTGGTTCAGCGCCGTGAGCTACCACATGATGGGTGTGCCCACCGCCATGTTCACCCCGCTGTTCGTCATCGCCCGCACTGCCGGCTGGTCCGCCCACGTCATCGAGCAACGCATCGACGGCAAGATCATCCGGCCGAGCGCCAACTACACAGGCCCCGAAGACCTGAAGTTCGTGCCGCTCAAGGACCGTAAATAACCATGAATGACACCGTGAATAGCCAATACCGCAAGCGCCTGCCTGGCACCGCGCTGGATTACTTCGACGCCCGCGAGGCAGTCGAGGCGATCCAGGCCGGCGCCTGGGACAAGCTGCCCTACACCTCGCGGGTGCTCGCCGAGCAACTGGTGCGCCGTTGCGAGCCGCAAGAGCTGAGCGCCGCGCTGGAACAGCTGGTGTACCGCAAGCGCGACCTGGATTTTCCCTGGTACCCGGCGCGCGTGGTCTGCCACGATATTCTCGGCCAGACCGCGCTGGTCGACCTGGCTGGCCTGCGCGACGCCATCGCCGAGCAGGGTGGTGATCCGTCCAAGGTCAACCCGGTGGTGCCGACCCAGTTGATCGTCGACCACTCCCTGGCCGTCGAGGCGCCGGGCTTCGATCCGGACGCCTTCGAGAAGAACCGCGCCATCGAGGATCGCCGCAACGAGGATCGCTTTCACTTCATCGACTGGACCAAGACCGCGTTCAAGAATGTCGACGTGATCCCGGCCGGCAACGGCATCATGCACCAGATCAACCTGGAGAAGATGAGCCCGGTGATCCAGGCGCGTGGCGGCATCGCCTTCCCCGACACCTGCGTCGGTACCGACTCGCACACGCCGCACGTCGACGCCCTGGGCGTCATCGCCATCGGCGTCGGCGGCCTGGAGGCCGAAACGGTGATGCTTGGCCATCCGTCGATGATGCGCTTGCCCGATATCGTCGGCGTCGAGCTGACTGGTAAGCGCCAGCCCGGCATCACCGCCACCGACATCGTTCTGGCTATCACCGAGTTCCTGCGCAAGGAAAGGGTGGTGGGTGCGTGGGTCGAGTTCTTCGGTGAGGGGGCGGACAGCCTGTCCATCGGTGATCGCGCGACCATCTCCAACATGTGCCCGGAATACGGCGCCACCGCCTCGATGTTCTATATCGACGGCCAGACCATCGACTACCTCAAGCTCACCGGTCGCGAGCCGGAACAGGTGGCACTGGTGGAGCACTACGCCAAGACCCTGGGCCTGTGGAGCGACGCGCTGAAAACCGCCGAGTACGAGCGTGTGTTGCGCTTCGATCTGGGCAGTGTGGTGCGCAACATGGCTGGGCCAAGCAACCCGCATCGCCGCCTGCCGACCTCGGCGCTGGCCGAGCGTGGCATCGCTGACGAAGCCAAGCTGCAAGCTGGCAAGGGTGAAGAAGCTCAGGGGCTGATGCCCGATGGCGCGGTGATCATTGCCGCCATCACCAGCTGCACCAATACCTCCAACCCGCGCAACGTCATCGCTGCTGGTCTGGTGGCGAAGAAGGCCAACGCGCTGGGCCTGGTGCGCAAGCCCTGGGTGAAGACGTCATTCGCTCCAGGTTCGAAAGTCGCCAAGCTGTATCTGCAAGAGGCTGGTCTGCTGCCAGAGCTGGAGAAGCTCGGTTTCGGCATCGTCGCCTACGCCTGCACCACCTGTAACGGCATGTCCGGCGCGCTCGATCCGGTGATCCAGAAAGAGATCATCGACCGTGACCTGTACGCCACCGCCGTGCTCTCGGGTAACCGCAACTTCGACGGGCGCATCCATCCTTACGCCAAGCAGGCCTTCCTGGCTTCGCCGCCGCTGGTGGTTGCCTATGCGATTGCCGGCACCGTACGCTTCGATATCGAGCAGGATGTGCTGGGTTTGGACACTGCTGGCAATCCGGTCACCCTCAAGGACCTCTGGCCGAGCGACGAGGAGATCGACGCCATCGTCGCCTCCAGCGTGAAGCCCGAGCAGTTCAAGCAGATCTACATTCCGATGTTCGACCTGGGCAGCGTGCAAGAGGCCGAGAGCCCGCTGTACGACTGGCGCCCGATGTCCACCTACATCCGTCGCCCGCCGTACTGGGAAGGCGCCCTGGCCGGGGAACGCACGCTCAAGGGCATGCGTCCGCTGGCGATCCTGCCGGACAACATCACCACCGATCACCTGTCGCCGTCCAACGCCATTCTGGCGGACTCGGCCGCCGGTGAGTACCTGGCGAAGATGGGCCTGCCGGAAGAGGACTTCAACTCCTACGCCACCCACCGTGGCGACCACCTCACCGCGCAGCGCGCCACCTTCGCCAACCCGCAGCTGGTCAACGAAATGGCCGTGGTCGACGGGCAGGTGAAGAAGGGTTCGCTGGCCCGCGTCGAGCCGGAAGGGAAAGTGATGCGCATGTGGGAAGCCATCGAGACCTACATGAACCGCAAGCAGAACCTGATCATCGTCGCCGGTGCCGACTACGGTCAGGGCTCGTCCCGCGACTGGGCGGCCAAGGGCGTGCGTCTGGCGGGTGTGGAGGTGATCGTCGCCGAGGGCTTCGAGCGCATTCACCGTACCAACCTGGTGGGCATGGGCGTGCTGCCGGTGGAGTTCAAGCCGGGCACCACGCGCCTGACTCTGGGCCTGGACGGCACCGAGACCTATGACGTCGAAGGCGATATCTCGCCGCGCTGCGACCTGACCCTGGTGGTCAATCGCCGCGATGGCGAAGTGCTGCGCGTGCCGGTGACCTGCCGCCTGGATACCGCTGCCGATGTCAGCGTGTACAAGGCCGGCGGCGTACTGCAGCGCTTCGCCAAGGACTTCCTCGAAGGCGCGGTGGCGTGATGTAACGACCGGCCCGCAAACGGGCCGGTACGACTTCTGTGGGAGCGAGCTCTGCTCGCGAATGAAGCTTCGTTGCGAGGCTGTTCGCGAGCAGAGCTCGCTCCTATGAAAAACCAGTAGCCCGGATGAAGTCCGGGGAGAACCTGCACCATCATTCCCGGATTGCATCCGGGCTACTTTTCAGGACTGCAGCCATGGCTCATCTGCCGCAAGTGAAAATCCCCGCCACCTATATCCGTGGCGGCACCAGCAAGGGCGTGTTCTTCCGCCTACAGGATCTGCCCGAGCGCTGCCAGGTGCCGGGCGCGGCGCGCGATACGCTGTTCATGCGCGTGATCGGCAGCCCCGACCCCTATTCGGCGCATATCGACGGCATGGGCGGCGCCACGTCGAGCACCTCCAAGTGCGTGATTCTGTCGAAAAGCAGTCAGCCGGAACACGACGTCGATTACCTCTACGGCCAGGTCTCCATCGACAAGGCCTTCGTCGACTGGAGCGGTAACTGCGGCAATCTTTCAACGGCAGCAGGGGCTTTCGCCATTCATGCCGGCCTGATCGATCCCGCGCGTATTCCCGAGAACGGCACCTGCGTGGTGCGCATCTGGCAGGCCAATATCCAGAAAACCATCATCGCCCATGTGCCGGTCACCGATGGCCAGGTACAGGAGACCGGCGACTTCGAACTCGATGGAGTGACCTTTCCGGCGGCGGAGATCGTGCTGGAGTTCCTCGACCCGTCCGACGATGGCGAAGAGGGCGGTTCGATGTTCCCCACCGGCAATCTGGTCGATGATCTCGAAGTGCCGGGCATCGATACCTTCAAGGCGACCATGATCACCGCCGGCATCCCGACCGTGTTCGTCAATGCCGAGGATATCGGCTATCGGGGCACAGAGCTGCGCGAGGAGATCAATGGCGATCCGGCGCAACTGGCGCGCTTCGAGCAGATCCGCATCGCCGGTGCGCTGCGCATGGGGCTGATCAAAACGGCCGAGGAGGCTGCGACACGTCAGCACACCCCGAAGATTGCCTTCGTCAGCCCGCCCAAGGACTACCGCACCTCCAGCGGCAAGGACGTGAAGGCCGGCGAGATCGATCTGTTGGTGCGTGCGCTGTCCATGGGCAAGCTGCACCACGCCATGATGGGCACCTGTGCGGTGGCCATCGGCACGGCGGCGGCGATTCCGGGGACGCTGGTCAACCTGGCCGCTGGCGGCGGCGAGCGCGAGGCGGTGCGTTTCGGCCATCCATCCGGCACCTTGCGTGTCGGCGCCCAGGCCAAGCGGGTCGACGGTCAGTGGACGGTAACCAAAGCCGTGATGAGCCGCAGTGCGCGCATCCTGATGGAAGGCTGGGTGCGAGTGCCCGCTGAAAGCTTCTAGGCTCTGAATTAGAAAAGGCTCGAAGTTTCGAGCCTTTTTCCTTTATAAACATGTGCTTGCGGCGGTTATTTGAGGCGCCTTTCAACACCTTTTTCCACCAGGATCTTGGCGGAGATTTCCTCCACCGAGAAATGCGTGGAGTTGATGAAGGCGATGTTTTCGCGGCGGAACAGGCCCTCCACCTCGCGCACCTCGAACTCGCACTGGGCGAAGCTGGCGTAGCGGCTGTTGGGCTTGCGCTCGTGGCGGATTGCAGTGAGTCGATCCGGGTCGATGGTCAGGCCGAACAGCTTGTCGCGGTGCTTTTTCAGCGACTCGGGGAGCTGCAGACGCTCCATGTCGTCTTCGGTCAGCGGGTAGTTGGCGGCGCGGATGCCGTACTGCATGGCCATGTACAGACAGGTAGGCGTCTTGCCGCAGCGCGATACGCCGACCAGGATCAGGTCGGCCTTGTCGTAATAGTGAGTGCGCGCGCCATCGTCGTTATCGAGGGCGAAGTTCACCGCCTCGATGCGCTCCATGTAGTTGGAGTGCTGGCCAATGGAATGCGACTTGCCGACGGAGTAGGAGGAGTGCGAGCTCAACTCCTGTTCCAGCGGCGAGAGGAAGGTGGAAAAGATGTCGATCATGAAACCATTGGCGGTATCGAGGATCGCACGAATATCGCGGTTGACGATGGTGTCGAAGATGATCGGGCGGGCGCCGTCCCTTTCAGCGGCTGCATCGATTTGTTGTACCATGGCGCGCGCTTTTTCGATGCTGTCGATATAAGGGCGGGTCAGTTTGGTGAACTGAATGTTTTCGAACTGTGCGAGCAGGCTCTGGCCCAAGGTTTCGGCCGTGATGCCGGTGCCGTCGGAGATGAAGAAAGCGGTTCGTTTCATTTGCGCCAAAGGCCTTAAGCTGAGTTCGATTCTTGGCTATGATAGGCCGCGTTTTGCGTCGAGCCCACCGGGTTCGGCATTGTTACTTATACAAGGGCAAGGCCACAATCGCGCGACTTCGGTCGTTCGACATTGCGCAGCCCAATGAGCTTTTCCAACACCGTTAGTGGAGAGATCACCTTGGTAGAGTACGTAGTTTCCCTCGATAAGCTCGGCAATCACGATGTTGAGCATGTGGGGGGCAAGAACGCATCCCTCGGCGAGATGATCAGTAACCTGGCTGGCGCCGGCGTCTCGGTTCCCGGCGGTTTCGCCACTACGGCTCAGGCCTACCGCGATTTTCTCGAGCAAAGCGGCCTGAATGCGCAGATCCATGCAGCGCTTGACGCCCTCGATGTCGACGACGTCAACGCCCTGGCCAAGACCGGCGCGCAGATTCGCCAGTGGGTGATGGACGCCGAATTCCCGGCCGAGTTGGACAAGCAGATCCGCGAAGCCTTCGCCACCATGAGTGCCGGTAACGACAACATGGCCGTGGCCGTGCGTTCTTCCGCCACTGCCGAAGACCTGCCGGACGCCTCTTTCGCCGGTCAGCAGGAAACCTTCCTCAATATCCGCGGCGTGGACAACGTGATTCGCGCTGCCAAGGAAGTCTTCGCTTCCCTGTTCAACGACCGTGCCATCGCTTACCGCGTGCACCAGGGCTTCGACCACAAGCTGGTGGCCCTGTCTGCCGGTGTGCAGCGCATGGTGCGTTCGGAAACCGGCACCGCCGGTGTGATGTTCACCCTGGATACCGAATCCGGCTTCCGTGACGTCGTGTTCATCACCGGCGCCTATGGCCTCGGCGAAACCGTGGTGCAGGGCGCGGTGAACCCTGACGAGTTCTACGTGCACAAGCCGACCCTGGAAGCTGGCCGTCCGGCGATCCTGCGCCGCAACCTGGGCAGCAAGGCGATCAAGATGATCTACGGCGACGAAGCCAAGGCTGGTCGCTCGGTGAAAACCGTGGAAGTCGACCGCGCCGAGCGTGCGCGCTTCTGCATCACCGATGCCGAGGTCAGCGAGCTGGCCAAGCAGGCACTGATCATCGAGAAACACTATGGCCGCCCGATGGACATCGAGTGGGCCAAGGACGGTGACGACGGCAAGCTGTATATCGTGCAAGCCCGTCCGGAAACCGTCAAAAGCCGCGCCAGCGCCACCGTGATGGAGCGCTACCTGCTGAAAGAGAAGGGCACCGTGCTGGTGGAAGGTCGCGCCATTGGCCAGCGCATCGGCGCCGGCAAGGTCCGCGTGATCCATGACGTCTCCGAGATGGACAAGGTGCAGCCGGGCGACGTGCTGGTCTCCGACATGACCGACCCGGACTGGGAACCGGTGATGAAGCGTGCCAGCGCCATCGTCACCAATCGCGGCGGCCGCACCTGCCACGCGGCGATCATTGCCCGTGAGTTGGGCATTCCGGCCGTGGTCGGTTGCGGCAACGCCACACAAGTGTTGAAAGATGGCCAGGGCGTCACCGTCTCCTGCGCCGAGGGCGATACCGGTTTCATCTTCGAGGGTGAGCTGGGCTTCGACATTCGCAAGAACTCGGTCGATGCCATGCCGGATCTGCCGTTCAAGATCATGATGAACGTCGGCAACCCGGATCGCGCTTTCGATTTCGCTCAGCTGCCGAACGAAGGCGTGGGTCTGGCCCGCCTGGAGTTCATCATCAACCGTATGATCGGCGTGCACCCCAAGGCGCTGCTGAACTTCTCCAGCCTGCCGCCGGAGATCAAGGACAGCGTCGAGAAACGCATCGCCGGTTACGGTGATCCGGTCGACTTCTACGTCGAGAAGCTGGTCGAGGGCATCAGCACCCTGGCCGCGGCCTTCTGGCCGAAGAAGGTCATCGTGCGTCTGTCGGACTTCAAGTCCAACGAATACGCCAACCTGATCGGCGGCAAGCTGTACGAGCCGGAAGAAGAAAACCCGATGCTGGGCTTCCGTGGTGCTTCGCGCTACATCAGCGAATCCTTCCGCGACTGCTTCGAGCTGGAATGCCGCGCGCTGAAGAAAGTGCGCAACGAGATGGGCCTGACCAACGTCGAAATCATGGTGCCGTTCGTGCGTACCCTGGGTGAGGCCTCGCAAGTGGTCGAGCTGCTGGCCAGCAATGGCCTGGCCCGCGGTCAGGACGGCCTGAAGGTCATCATGATGTGCGAGCTGCCGTCCAACGCCATCCTGGCTGAAGAGTTCCTCGAGTTCTTCGATGGTTTCTCCATTGGCTCCAACGACCTGACCCAGTTGACCCTGGGCCTGGACCGTGACTCCGGCATCGTTGCTCATCTGTTCGACGAGCGTAATCCTGCGGTGAAGAAGCTGCTGGCCAATGCCATCTCCGCCTGCAACAAGGCTGGCAAGTACATCGGTATCTGCGGTCAAGGCCCGTCGGACCATCCGGACCTGGCCAAGTGGCTGATGGAGCAGGGCATCGAGAGCGTTTCGCTGAACCCTGACTCGGTACTCGATACCTGGTTCTTCCTGGCCGAGACTCAGCCAGCCTGAGGCCTGTGATCGATCCAGAAAGGGCGGGTTGATCCCGCCCTTTTTGATGTCCATCGCGTTTTGCCAGTCATTCCAAGCCGTCGCCAGCGATATGCAATATCGCTCCCGGCGGTTTTTTATGCGTGTCGTTATTCATTTATGGCGTCTCGCCAGTGCGGTCATCTGATCCATGCAAAGCAGTAGTGAGCTTTTCCCCGTCGCCCTGATCAGCGCCGAGTTGCGCGGCGATCTCAGTGAAGACGTCTATCTTCTCAAACCCAACAATAGCCCCGACTCCAGCGTCGAGCTGGCCTTGACCCGGCTCGGCCGCGCAGGTTCGGAAGGCGAGCGTGGCGTGCCCGTGGTATTGCTGCACGGTAGCTTTTCCAATCGGCGCTTCTGGTATTCGCCCAAGGGCATCGGTTTGGGCGCATACCTGGCGCGTGCGGGGTTCGATGTGTGGATCGCTGAAATGCGCGGCCACGGTCTGTCGCCACGTAACGAAAACTATCGAGACAATCAGGTGGCGCAGTACGTGCGCTATGACCTGCCAGCCATTGCCGATTTCATCATCGAGCAGACCGGGCAGGCCGCGCACTGGATCGGCCATTCCCTCGGCGGAGTGACGCTGGCGGCAGCGCTGGCGGGCGGTTATCTCGAGACGTCGCGTGCGCGTTCGGCGGCATTGTTCGGCAGCCAGATCAGCCGCGTCTACTGGCCGCTCAAGCTGCCGCCGGTGGAGTGGGGCGGTCGCCTGCTGCTGCGTGCCTTCCCCTACCTATCCGGGCGGCGCCTGAAGCGCGGCCCGGAAGACGAGCCCATTGGGCTGGCACTGGAAACCCTGCGCTGGCTCAGGCTGTTCGGGCGTTTCGGTGATGGTGATCAGGATTGGTGGGCAGGCCTGACTCAGGTGCGCGTGCCGATCCTTGCTGTAGGCGCTGCAGCCGATGATCAGGACCCCGCCTGGGCCTGTCGCAAGCTGCTGGAGCAGTGCAGTGCGGCGCCGACGCAGTTCTTGCTGCTGGGCAAGGACAACGGCTTCTCCAGCGACTTCGGGCACATCGAAATGCTGGTCAGCAAGGAGGCGCAGCGCGAGGTGTGGCCATTGACCGAATATTGGTTGCAGCATCTGCAACTGCCTGCCGGTTTTGCCGAGCAGGCGTCTGCTATAGGTACTTGAGGCTGTTCTGGCCGTTTCTACGGCGCGTGCTTACCGGTAAGATGTGACGCATCGCATGCAGGTGGTCATTTCAGGCTCATCTGTATTGTCGTCGTTCGTGTTAGGCGGTTTCGTCGCGATAGCTCGGTGCTGAATTGTCCCGCTTCACGCAGGTCCATGAAGGTGGCTGCCTTCTCATCCATTGTCGAAAGGAGTTCTGTCATGCACTACATCACCCCTGATCTGTGCGATGCCTATCCGGAACTGGTTCAGGTCGTCGAGCCGATGTTCGCCAACTACGGCGCCCGCGACTCTTTCGGCGGTCAGATCGTCACCATCAAGTGCCACGAGGACAACTCGCTGGTGAAGGAGCAGGTCGACCTGCCTGGTCAGGGCAAGGTTCTGGTGGTGGATGGCGGCGGCTCCCTGCGACGTGCGCTGCTCGGTGACATGCTGGCCGAGAAGGCCGCCAAGAACGGCTGGGAAGGCATCGTCGTATACGGTTGCATCCGTGACGTCGACGTCATCGCGCAGACCGACCTGGGCGTGCAGGCGCTGGCCAGTCACCCGATGAAAACCGACAAACGTGGCATCGGCGACCTGAATGTGCCCGTCACCTTTGGCGGCGTGACTTTCAAGCCAGGTGATTACCTGTACGCCGACAACAACGGTGTGATCGTTTCCCCGCAAGCCCTGAGCATGCCGGAATAACCCCGATGCAGGATCAGGATTCGGCGTTGCTGCATGCCTTCGTGCTCGATGGTCAGGGCGGTGCACGCAGCATCACTCGCGATGAACTGGATTGCCTTCAGCTGGGCGAGCAGGAAAGCCTGTGGCTTCACTGGGATCGTGGCCAGGAGCAGTCACAGCGCTGGTTGCGCGAGCACAGCGGGCTGGATGAATTCAGCTGCAACCTGCTGCTCGAGGAAAACACCCGGCCGCGTCTGTTGCCCCTGCCCGGCGATGAGCTGCTGTTGTTCTTGCGTGGGGTCAACCGCAATCCCGGCGCAGAGCCGGAAGACATGGTGTCGGTGCGGATCTTCGCCGATGCCCGGCGGGTGATCTCCCTGCGTCAGCGTCCCTTGCTGGCGACCGATGCACTGATTGCCGATCTGTTGGCGGGCAAGGGGCCGAAAACGGCGTCCGAACTGCTGCTGGAACTCGCCCGTCACCTCACCAGCCGCGTCGATGATCTGATCGCCGAGTTGAGCGAGCAGCTCGACGGGGAGGAGGATGGCCTCGATGGCGATGAGCGTTATCGTCCCGATCACGGCCTGATGCTGCAGGTGCGTCGGCGTGCGGCCAGCTTGCGTCGGTTTCTCGCGCCGCAACGCGACCTCTACGCGCAACTGGTGCGTAATCGACAGCCCTGGTTCGTCGAGGACGACGGCGACTACTGGAACGAGTTGAACAACCGCCTGACCCGTTATCTGGAGGAGCTGGAGCTGGTTCGCGAGCGCGTCGGCCTGGTGCTGGAGGCGGAAAGCCGGCGCCTCGGCGAGCGTATGAATCGCATCATGTATCGCTTCACCGTGATCACCGGCATGTTCCTGCCGCTGACCTTCCTCACGGGGCTGCTGGGCATCAACGTCGGCGGGATTCCCGGCGCCGAAAGCCCGATCGGTTTCTTTCTCGCCTGCGGCCTCATGGTCCTTCTGGCGCTGAGCCAGCTGCTGCTTTTTCGCCGTTGGCGTTGGCTGTGATGTGTGACTCATTCGCTGGCTACTGCGTCTAGCCGTGACATCCCGTGAGGTGCGTATGCACGATCCATTCGAAGAGTCTCTACGCGATTTGCTCAAGTCCTCGTCGTCCAGTCATGACGACGATGCTTGCCTGCACCGGGTTCTCAAGACCGCCAACCGCCAGGTCGGTGCTGGTGATCTGTTCAGCCTGATAGGCCACTGGGCGCAGGCTCTGATGATCGCCCTGAACAACGGTTCGGCGCATGTCGCGCCGGTCTCGCGCCGTACCCAATCCTCTGCTTCTGCTGATAAGGCCGACTGAAATGGAACTCGATCCCTGGACCCAAAGCCTGATCTCCGCGATGACCGCATTGTGGACCAAGGTTGCCGGATTCATTCCCAACCTGTTCGTTGCACTGGTGTTGGTGCTGCTTGGCTTCGTCGTCGCCAAGTTGCTCGACACGCTGCTGTCCAAACTGCTCGGCAAGGTCGGCCTGGATCGTCTGATGACGGGTACCGGTCTGACCAAGCTGCTGGCGCGCGTCGGCATTCACGCACCGGTATCGACCCTGATCGGCAAGATCGTCTACTGGTTCGTGCTCCTGATCTTCCTGGTTTCGGCCGCTGAATCGCTCGGTCTGCAGCGGGTTTCCGCGACCCTCGACGTGCTGGCGCTGTATCTGCCCAAGGTCTTCGGTGCTGCTCTGGTGCTGCTTGCCGGTGTGCTGCTGGCGCAACTGGTCAGCAGCCTGGTACGCGGCGCAGCCGAAGGCGTCGGCCTGGAATATGCGAACGGCCTGGGGCGTGTCGCGCAGGGTCTGGTGATCATCATCAGTATCTCGGTGGCCATCGGCCAGCTGGAGATCAAGACCGACCTGCTCAATAACGTGATCGCCATCGTGCTGATCTCCGTCGGTCTGGCTGTCGCGCTGGCGCTGGGCCTGGGCAGTCGCGATATCGCCAGCCAGATCCTCGCTGGCATATACGTGCGCGAGCTGTATCAGGTCGGGCAACAAGTGCAGGTTGGTGAGGTCGAAGGGCAGATCGAAGAGATCGGCACAGTGAAAACCACCCTGTTGACCGATACCGGTGAGCTGGTATCGGTGGCAAATCGAGTGATGCTCGAGCAACGCGTGAACAGTCGCTGACGCCAATCTGTTATTTTATGCCGTTGCCCGGCAGGCGTGACCTGCCGGGCGCTTTTCGTCCTGACTGTCGGCCCGACTCGTTTTGAACAAAGCTCAGCCATTGCCCACGCGCTACGACCCCCGCGAGCTCACTGATGAAGAGCTGGTGGCGCGCGCCCACGACGAGCTGTTTCATATCACTCGTGCTTATGAAGAGCTGATGAGACGCTACCAGCGAACATTATTTAACGTGTGCGCGCGTTATTTGGGGAACGAAAGGGATGCTGATGATGTCTGTCAGGAGGTGATGCTCAAAGTTCTCTATGGCCTTAAGAACTTTGAGGGTAAATCCAAGTTCAAGACTTGGCTTTACAGCATTACCTACAACGAATGCATTACTCAGTATCGAAAAGAGCGGCGAAAGCGTCGATTGGTTGACGCCTTAAGTTTGGACCCGCTCGAAGAGGCTTCCGACGAGAAGACACCCAAAGTCGAGGAGCGAGGCGGTCTGGATCGCTGGTTGGTTCACGTCAACCCGATCGATCGCGAGATTCTGGTGCTACGTTTTGTCGCAGAGCTCGAGTTTCAAGAGATTGCCGACATCATGCACATGGGCTTGAGCGCAACGAAGATGCGCTACAAGCGAGCATTGGATCGGTTGCGGGATAAATTTTCGGAAACTTCCGAAACTTAGTTCAGCTTCCCGACCACTAAGGGAGTGGCGAACCCTGATAGAATCGCCGCCAAGTTGCCGACTGAAGTTAACGGCGACTTATTAACCACCAAGATGGGGATTTAACGGATGAAAGTAAAAAACACCTTGGGCGTAGTCATTGGCTCTCTCGTTGCCGCAACCTCCTTCGGCGCGCTGGCGCAAGGCCAAGGCGCTGTCGAGGTGGAGGGCTTCGTCAATCGCTACTTCACCGACTCTCAGCGTGATTTCGCTCACGATGAAGGCAACCTGTTCGGTGGCAGCATCGGCTACTACCTGACTGACGACGTCGAGCTGGCGCTGTCCTACGGCGAATACCATGACCTGCGCGGTGAAGGTTCGCGCGGCAGCAAGAACATCAAGGGCAACCTGACCGACCTGAAGGCCATCTACCACTTCGGTCAGCCGGGTGTTGGTCTGCGTCCGTACGTCTCTGCCGGTTTCGGCCATCAGAGCATCGGCGACGCCAACGGCGGTGGTCGTAACCACTCCACCCTGGCTATCGCTGGCGCTGGTGCCAAGTACTACTTCACCGAAATGTTCTACGCCCGTGCTGGCGTTGACGCTCTGTACAACATCGACCAGGGCGACACCGAGTGGCAAGCTGGCGTGGGTGTTGGTCTGAACTTCGGTGGCGGCAGCAAGCCTGCTCCGGCTCCGGTCGTGGCTGCTGCGCCCGAGCCGATGCCTGAGCCTGCTCCTGAGCCGGCCATGGAAACCGTTCGCGTCGAGCTGGACGTCAAGTTCGACTTCGACAAAGACCGCGTCAAAGAAGAAAGCTACGGCGACATCAAGAACCTGGCTGACTTCATGAACCAGTACCCGCAGACCACCACCACTGTTGAAGGTCACACCGACTCCGTCGGTTCTGACGCCTACAACCAGGGTCTGTCCGAGCGTCGCGCCAATGCCGTGCGTAACGTACTGGTCAACCAGTACGGTGTAGACGGTAACCGCGTCAACGCTGTTGGTTACGGTGAGACCCGTCCGGTAGCCGACAACGCCACCGACTCCGGCCGCGCCATCAACCGTCGCGTTGAAGCCGAAGTGGAAGCCCAGATCAAGCAGTAATGCTTCTGGTGCTCCAAGAAAAACCCGGCCTCGGCCGGGTTTTTTCTTTTCTGGAATAAAAAAAAGCCCGCCGAGGGGGCGACGGGCAAACAACGACTTCGCAGGAGCGCGAAGCGGTCAGGCATGCAGGAGCTGTGGCATGCTGATCTGGGTGCTGGCGCGGGCGACTTCGCCGATCACCAGAATGGCCGGGCTCTTCAGGGCGAAGGCTGTCGCATCGTCCTGCATCGCGCCCAGCTGGCTGCGGCATTCACGCTGGGCGGGCAGCGAGGCGTTCTCGATCATGGCCACTGGCATCTCGGCGCTCATGCCGCCGGCGAGCAGGCCGTCGCGGATGTCCGCCAGCTTGGCTACGCCCATATAGACCACCAATGTGGTGCCGCTCTGGGCCAGTGCGGCCCAGTTAAGGCTGCTGTCGTCCTGGGTGTGGGCGGTAACCAGGGTCACGCCGCGCGCCACGCCGCGCAGAGTCAGGGGAATGCCACAGTTGGTGGCGCCAGCCAGGCCTGCGGTGATGCCGTTGACCATCTCAACTTCGATGCCGTGCTCGCCGAGCCAGTCGGCTTCCTCGCTGCCGCGGCCGAAGATGCAAGGATCACCGCCTTTCAGGCGCACCACGCACTTGCCCTGGCGGGCATAGCGCAGCATCAGGCGGTGGATAAAGGCCTGCGGGGTGGAGCGACAGCCGCCGCGCTTGCCTACCGAGACGATACGGGCGCCGGGGCAGTGCTCGAGCACGGCCGGGTTGACCAGATCGTCGATCATCACGATCTCGGCCTGGTTCAGCGCCTTGACCGCCTTGAGGGTCAGCAGCTCGGGATCACCAGGGCCCGCGCCTACCAGCCAGACTTTTGCATTCATATCGGGTACCTCGTAGGGTGCGCCGTGCGCACCAAGTCGTTTTGGGGCTGGTGCGCATAGCGCACCCTACGCATGTGTCGCCACCTGTTGGCTAGCCAGCAGGCGTTTGATTTCAGGGACGCAAGAGCCGCAGCTGGTGCCGCACTTGAGCTCGCGTTTGAGGCCGTCCAGATCCAGGCCGCGTTCGATGCCGGCGCAAACCGCGCCTTCGCTGACGTTCAGGCAGTTGCACAGGGTCTTGCTGCGGGTGGTGGCGGCTGCGTTGCCCGGCGGCGCGGAGACCGGGGCGAGCAGCCAGCGGCGCAGGTCGGCGTCGGCCTGACCGTCCAGCCACAAGCTCCTGAGCCATTCGCTGGCAGCGGTTTCGCCGGCCAGGCGAATGCTGACGATGCGGCCATCCTCGATGCGCACACGTTTGCCTACAGCACGGCGCGGGTCGTCGTAGGCCAGCACCGGACCTTCATTCAGGCGTAGCAAGCGGTCGATCAGCGCCAGCAGTTCTGGCAGCGGCGCCACGGCGCTGGCGGCGCGGATCAGCAGAGCGGGGCGCTCGCGACCGGTGGGGGTGAGACTGGCGTAGGCGAACTCCTCGAACAGCGGACGCAGGGCCTCGAAGCGGCTCTGCACCTCACCCTCGACCAGGGCGAACAGCTGCCAGGGCAGCTCGACCTTGTCCACCTCGACGCCGGCATGTTTGAGCTCCGGCTGCTTGGACAGCGGATCGAACGCCGGCTGGGTCAGCACGTTGGTACCCAGGCCCTTGAGGAAGCGGTCGCCCCAGTGCATCGGCAGCCAGGCCTGGCCGGGACGCACCGACTCGTCGGCCTGCACCGGCAGGATCAGGCTGCCGCGACGGCTGCGCAGCTTGATCAGATCGCCGTCGTGCAGGCGACGGCGGCGCAACTCGTCCGGGTGCAGGCCGAGCACGGCGGCCTCGACATGGCCGAACAGGCGAGCGGCGGTGCCGGTGCGGCTCATGCCGTGCCACTGATCGCGCAGGCGCCCGGTGTTGAGGGTCAGCGAATAGCGCGCCTCGCGCTTTTCCTTCGGCGCGCGATACGGGTCGGCGTGAAACTGCGCGCGTCCGCTAGCGGTGGGGAAGTGGCCGTCGGCATAGAGCCGTGCGGTGCCTTGGCGAGCGCCGGCCGGGAACGGCCATTGCTGGGGACCTTGTTCATCGAGCAGCGCGTAGCTCAGCCCCGAGAGGTCGAGGTCGCGCTGAGCGGTCAGGTGTTTGTATTCCTCGAACAGTGATTCACTGTCGGCGAAGTCGAACAGGCTGGGCAGGCCGGGGCGCAGCAGAGTTTCCAGGCGACGAGCGAAGTCGCAGGTGATCGACCAATCGGGCCGCGTCTCTGCGGGCGCTGGCACGGCGCGGCGTACATGGCTGACGCGGCGCTCGGAGTTGGTCACCGTGCCTTCCTTCTCGCCCCAGCTGGCGGCGGGCAGCAGCAGGTCGGCGTAGCGGCAGGTCTCGGTGGTGAAGAAGGCTTCTTGAACGACAACGAAGGGGCAGGCGGCCAGGGCCTCGTGCACCTTGCTCTGGTTCGGCAGCGATTGGGCCGGGTTGGTGCAGGCGATCCACAGCGCCTTGATGCGCCCGTCGTGCACTGCATCGAACAACTCGATGGCGGACAGGCCGGGTGTCTCCGGCAGGGCATCGACACCCCAGTAGGTGGCGACTTCGGCGCGGTGTTCGGCGTTGGCTGCCTCGCGGTGGCCCGGCAGTAGGTTGCTCAGGCTGCCGGTCTCGCGGCCGCCCATGGCATTGGGTTGACCGGTCAGCGAGAAGGGACCGGCGCCGGGCTTGCCGATCTGCCCGGTGGCCAGGTGCAGGTTGATCAGCGCACTGTTCTTGGCGCTGCCTGCGCTGGACTGGTTGAGCCCCATGCACCACAGCGAGAGGAAGGAGGGCGCGCGGCCGATCAACTCGGCGCAGCGCTGCAGGGCGTCCAGGCTGATACCGCAGATATCGGCGGTGGCCGCCGGGCTGTAGTCGCGCACCAGGTTCTTCAGCGCCTCGAAGCCTTCGGTGTGGACGTCTATATAGCGGCGGTCGATCCAGCCCTCCCACAGCAGGATATGCAGGATGCCGTGAAACAGCGCGACGTCGGTGCCGGGCAGGATCGCCAGGTGCAGGTCGGCCAGCTCGCAGGTGTCGGTGCGCCGCGGGTCGACGACGATCACCTTCATCTCCGGGCGTCTGGCCTTGGCTTCTTCCAGGCGGCGGAACAGCACAGGATGGGCGTAGGCCATGTTGGAGCCGGCGATCAGCAGGCAGTCGCTCTGCTCGATGTCCTCGTAGCTGCAAGGCGGCGCGTCGGCGCCGAGGCTGCGTTTGTAGCCGACCACCGCCGAGCTCATGCACAGGCGCGAGTTGGAGTCGATGTTATGGGTGCCGACCAGGGCACGGGCCAGTTTGTTGAAGGCGTAGTAGTCCTCGGTTAGCAGCTGGCCGGAGATATAAAAGGCCACGCTGTCCGGGCCATGCTCGCGGATGGTCTCGGCGAACACCGCCGCAGCGTGGTCCAGGCCGCTGTCCCAGTCGGTGCGCGAGCGGGCCAGGCCCTTGCCCAGGCGCAGCTCGGGGTAGAGGGCGCGGGCGTCGAGGTCGCCGGTCAGGTGCAGGGTCGAACCCTTGCTGCACAGTTTGCCGAAGTTGGCCGGGTGGCTGGGATCGCCGGCGACGCCGAGGATCTTCTCGCCGTCGTGCTCGATCAGCACGCCGCAGCCCACGCCGCAGTAGCAGCAGGTGGAGGCGGTGACTTGAGTGGTGCTGGCCATGTTCGCAGTTCCTAGCGCAAGCGGGAGAAAGGGTGGGAGGGGCTTTAGCCGCGACAGTCGCCGCTGAAGCACCTCCCACGAGGCGGACTAGCTGCGTTGCACGAATGCCAGCAATACGCGGCCGCTCTCCACCTTGGCATGGTGCCGGTGAGCGCAACCCACATCCGGCGCCACGGCGTCGCCGGACTCCAGCTCGATCTGCCAGTTGTGCAGTGGGCAGGCCACGCGTTTGCCGTAGATCAAGCCCTGAGACAGCGGGCCGCCCTTGTGCGGGCAGCGATCGTCGAGAGCGAAGACCTCGTCGGCCGCGGTACGGAAGATGGCGATATCGCCCTTGGGACCGCTGACGATGCGCGAGCCGAGCACGTTGATGTCGTCCAGGGCGCAGATATCCAGCCAGTTCATACGGTGGCCTCCTCGAGTTGCACGACGTTGATGCGGTCGAACTCTTTCTTCAGTTGCGGCGTCTCGATGCGCTCCTTCCACGGGTCCTGCTCGAACGACAGGGCGTAGTGCAGGCGCGCGGCCAGGGCCTTGCGGTTGGCTTCGTCTTCCAGCACCGCCTTCTTGATGTGCTCCATGCCGACGCGCTGCATGTAGTGCACGGTACGTTCGAGGTAGAAGGCTTCCTCGCGGTACAGCTGGAGGAAGGCGGCGTTGTACTCGCGCACTTCCTCGGCGGTCTTGACCTTGACGAAGAACTCGGCCACCTCGGTCTTGATCCCGCCGTTGCCGCCGATGTACAGCTCGAAGCCTGAATCCACGCCGATGATGCCGACGTCCTTGATACCGGCCTCGGCGCAGTTGCGCGGGCAGCCGGAGACCGCCAGCTTGACCTTGTGCGGCGACCACATGTTGAACAGATCGTGTTCCAAATCGATGCCCAACTGCGTGGAGTTCTGCGTACCGAAGCGGCAGAACTCGCTGCCGACGCAGGTTTTCACCGTACGGATGGATTTGCCGTAGGCGTGGCCGGAGGGCATGTCCAGATCCTTCCACACGGCCGGCAGGTCGTCCTTCTTGATGCCCAGCAGGTCGATACGCTGGCCGCCAGTGACCTTGACCATGGGCACGTTGTACTTGTCGGCGACGTCAGCGATACGGCGTAGCTCGGACGGGTTGGTCACGCCGCCCCACATACGCGGCACCACGGAGTAGGTGCCGTCCTTCTGGATATTGGCGTGGGCGCGTTCGTTGATCAGGCGCGACTGTGGGTCGTCCTTGGCCTCGCCCGGCCAGGTGGAGATCAGGTAGTAGTTCAGCGCCGGGCGGCATGTGGCGCAGCCGTTGGGCGTGCTCCAGTTGAGAAACGCCATGGTCTGCGCCATGGAGGTCAGATGCTGCTCACGGATCGCCTTGCGGATCTGCCCGTGGTTGAGGTCGCTGCAGCCGCAGATGGCCTTCTCGCTCTTGGGCTTGACGTCGGCGGCGCCGCCGACGGTGCTGATCAGGATCTGCTCGACTAGGCCGGCGCAGGAGCCGCAGGAGCTGGCAGCCTTGGTGTGCTTCTTGACCTCGTCGACCGAGAACAGGCCGTTTTCCTGGATGGCCTTGACGATGGTGCCCTTGCATACGCCGTTGCAGCCGCAGATTTCCATGCTGTCGGGCATGTTGGCGGTCTTGTCGGCGCCCTGGTGGCCGACGTCGCCGATGGCGCCTTCGCCGAACATCAGGTGGTCGCGGATCTCGCTGACGTTGTGGTTCTCGCGGATCTGCCGGAAGTACCACCCGCCGTCGGCGGTGTCGCCGTACAGGCAGGCGCCGACCAGCACGTCGTCCTTGATCACCAGCTTCTTGTACACACCGCCGATAGGGTCGGAGAGGGTGATGGTCTCGGTGCCTTCGGCACCCATAAATTCGCCGGCGGAGAACAGGTCGATGCCGGTGACCTTGAGCTTGGTCGAGGTCACCGAGCCCTGGTAGCGGGCGAAGCCGAGCTGGGCCAGGTGGTTGGCGCAGACCTTAGCCTGCTCGAACAGCGGCGCCACCAGGCCGTAGGCGATACCGCGGTGGCTGGCGCATTCGCCGATGGCGTAGACGCGCGGGTCATAGGTCTGCATGGTGTCGTTGACCAGGATGCCGCGGTTGCAGGCGATCCCGGATTGTTCCGCCAGATCGCTGTTGGGGCGGATACCGGCGGCCATCACCACCAGGTCGGCGGGAATCACCTCGCCGTCCTTGAACTTCACCGCGCAGACGCGGCCCTCGCCGTTGTCCAGCAATTCGGCGGTGTGCTTGGGCAGGAGGAACTTCAGGCCGCGATCTTCCAGCGATTTTTGCAGCAGCTCGCCGGCGGTGCGGTCGAGCTGGCGCTCCAGCAGCCAGTCGCCGATATGCACCACGGTGACGTCCATGCCGCGCAGCTTGAGGCCGTTGGCCGCTTCCAGGCCGAGCAAGCCGCCGCCGATGACCACTGCGTGCTTATGAGTCTTGGCGGTGTCCATCATCATCTGGGTGTCGGCGATGTCGCGGTAGCCGATCACCCCGGCCAGGTCTTTACCCGGAATCGGCAGGATGAAGGGGTTGGAGCCGGTGGCGATGAGCAGGCGGTCGTACTCGGCCTCGCTGCCGTCGTCGGCGATCACCAGGCGCTTCTTGCGGTCGATCTTGACCACCTTGCGCCCGAGCAGCAGCTTGATGTCGTTTTCCGCGTACCAGTTCAGATCGTTGAGCACGATCTCCTCGAAGGTCTGCTCGCCGGCCAGTACCGGGGAGAGCAGGATGCGGTTGTAGTTGGGGTGCGGCTCGGCGCCGAACACGGTGATGTCGTAGAGATCGGGGGCGAGCTTGAGCAGCTCCTCGAGGGTGCGCACACCCGCCATGCCGTTGCCGATCATCACCAGCTTGAGTTTTTGCATGCCGGCCATCTCCTGAATCATTGATCACGGTAAAAAATTGTCGGGAGCAATTTTTAACGTCGCTCCGCGACGGCTCGTAGAGTGGCTGCCAGGGATGGCAGGCCATAAAACAAAAAAGGCGTCCCGCTAGTCACCTAGCGAGGACGCCTTTGTCCAGGTCCCGTTCTATCGGGAAGTGCAGCCTTCTTCGTTGAAGGCCGCGCTTTATTTGTTTGGTGCCAGTAATAATGCAGCGCTTGTGCCAACTTTCTCGAAGCCCGGTTTTCCTGGCTTTTCAGTGACTTGACCGTATCTGGTGGATTGGCTTGTGCACCTTTGCGAGGCATTTTGCGCTGCTTTGGTGCGCAGCCGGCTATTTGAGCAACATGAACGCCAGCAGCAGGTTGAGCAGCAGAGAAACCAGCGCCACGCTGCGCCACACCAGCAGCGGCTCGCGTTCCAGCAGCGGTCGTGGACGGTTGTTCAGGGATTGACGCTCGCCGCTTTCCAGGGCCAGCAGCCATTCCTCGGCGGTTTCGAAGCGCTGCGTCGGGTTGGCGGCTAGCGCGCGGTTCAACACCTCATCGAGCCAGGCCGGCAGGTCCGGGCGGTAGCGGCTGGCCGGCACCGGCTGACCGAAACGCGGGTGCTGGAAGGCCTCGACCTCGCCGTAGGGATAGTGGCCGGTGAGCAGCTGATAGAGGGTCACGCCGGCGGCGTAGAGGTCCTGCTGGGCGCTGGGCGGGCTGCCGACGAAGGCCTCTGGAGCAATATAGCTGGGCGTGCCGGGCAGGCTGTGGGCCTCGTCGCGGGTCAGGCCCGGGCAGTAGGCCAGGCCAAAGTCGAGCACGCGCAGTTCGCCGTCGTCGCCGAGCAGGAGGTTCTCCGGCTTGATGTCGCGGTGGATGATATTGCGTCGGTGCAACAGGCCGAGCGCCTTGATCAGGCGCGGCGCCAGGTCCTGCCAGTCGGCCAGGCTCAGCGGGCCGTTCTGGCCCAGGCGTGCGGCCAGGGTCTGGCCGGCATATTCGCGCTGCACGTAATACAAGTGCTGGCGCTGCTGCAGGGCATGCAGCTCGGGGAAGTGGCGACCGGCGACGCGGCGCAGGAACCATTCCTCCTGCAGCAGCGCCGGGCCGGCCTGCTCGTCGTCTGCGCGGCTGGTTGGCAGGGTCTTGAGCAGCCAAGGCTGATTGTCCAAGTCGCGAACCCGGTAGATCAGCGACTGGCGCGATTCACCGAGCAGGCCTTCGATTTGCCAGCCCTCGAACTCCTGGCCTTCACGCAGGCGCGGCGGCAGCGGCCAATGCTCGAGCTGGGCCAGGGTATCGGCCAGTGCGGCTTCTGGGAGCTGCTCGACGCGCACCAGCAGGGCGCTGGCGTTGTCCTGGCTGCCGGCACGGTGCGCCTCGCCAACCAGCGCCTGGCAGATCGCCTCGGCGTCGTCGCCTTGTTGCAGCAGCTCGCCGATGCGCTTGTCGCTTAGGCATACCCAGACGCCGTCGCTGACCAGCAGGAAGCGGTCGCCGACCTGCAGTTCACCGTCGCGGTAGTCCACTACCAGGTGCTGATCCAGGCCCATGGCGCGCTTGAGCACGTGCTGCATGCCCGGCTGTTCCCAGACGTGATCCTCGGTCAGGCGCAGCAGGTGGCCGTCACGCCACAGGTAGGCGCGACTGTCGCCGATATGCGCCAGGGTATAGCGGCGGCCGCGCAGCACCAGGGCGGTGAGGGTGGTCAGCAGCGGCTGGCCGCCGCCGTTGGCCTGCAGCCAGCGGTTATGTGCGATCAGCAGGCGGTCCAGGCTGTGCTGCACCGGCCAGGTCTCGGGCGTGGAGTAAAAGTCCAGCGCCAGCGCCTGCAGGGTCGCGCGTGCGGCCAGGCCGCCGTCGGCGCACTGGCTGACGCCGTCAGCCAGGCCAAGCAGGTAACCCTTGCTGGCGGCCAGGGCCGGCGCTGGCGTAACCACGCGCAGGGCGTCCTGATTCTCGCTGCGCGGGCCGGTGGCACTGGTTTCGCCGATGCTCAGTTGCAGGGCCATGGGACGGTTTCCGTAGATCTTTGGACCGTAGGGTGCGCCGTGCGCACCAGGCTCGAGGCAAATCGCTGGTGCGCGCGGCGCACCCTACGAGTGTGGCTGGTCGTCGAGAACTCGCTCACACCCGCGCGGCGGTGACTGCAGCGCTACCCCAGGTGGTGCGCCAGCGCTGCTTGACCCCGTGCAGACCGATCCAGGCCAGCACGCCGAGGCTGGCGAACAGCCACAGGCCCAACTGGTAGTCGCCGGTGTGCTGCTTGATGGTGCCGAGGCCGGCGGCGAGGAAGAAGCCACCGATGCCGCCCGCCATGCCGATCAGCCCGGTCATCACGCCGATTTCCCTGCGAAAACGCTGCGGCACCAACTGGAACACCGCGCCATTGCCGGCACCGAGGCCGAGCATGGCAGCGACGAAAAAGGCCAGGGCGGCGGTCGCACTGGGCAGGTTGAAACCCACCACGGCGATGCACAGCGAGGCGATGGTGTACATCATCAGCAGCGTGCGAATGCCGCCGATGCGGTCGGCCAGAGCGCCGCCCAGCGGGCGCAGCAGGCTGCCGGCGAAGACGCAGGCGGCGGTGTAGTAGCCGGCGGTCACCGGGTTCAGCCCGTACTGGTCGCTGAAGTAACCGGGCAGGGCGCTGGCCAGGCCGATGAAGCCGCCAAAGGTGACGCTGTAGAAGAACATGAACCACCAGCTGTCGCGGTCGCCGAGGGCCTTGAGGTAGTCGCCGAAGGCCTTGGGTTTGGGCCGCTCCGGCGCATTCTTGGCCACCAGGGCCAAGATCACCAGGGTTGCCAGCAGCGGGATCAGCGCCCAGCCGAACACGTTCTGCCAGCCGGACAGTGCCGCCAGGCCGGGGGCGAACAGCGCTGCCAGCACGGTGCCGGAGTTGCCGGCTCCGGCGATGCCCATGGCCTTGCCTTGATGCTGCGGTGGATACCACTGCGAGGCCAGCGGCAGGGCCACGGCGAAGGCGGCGCCGGCGAAACCGAGAAACAGGCCGAGCAGCAGCGCCTGCTCGTAGCTGCCGATACCGATCTGCCAGGCGCAGAACAGCGCGACGATCACCACCACCTGGCCGAGCAGGCCTGCGGTCTTGGGTGACAGGCGGTCGCAGAGAAAACCCATCAGCAGACGCAGCACAGCGCCGGCGAGAATCGGCGTGGCCACCATCAGACCGCGCTGCTGGGCGTTGAGGTCGAGGTCGGTAGCGATCTGCACCGCCAGCGGGCCGAGCAGGTACCAGACCATGAAGCTCAGGTCGAAATAGAGGAAGGCGGCAAACAGGGTGGGGGCGTGGCCGGCTTTCCAGAAACTTGTATTCATCGATCACCTCATCAGCGAGAAGGAGCCCGGCCAGGCGCGGTGAGCCGTGGTCGTGGACACGGCGGCCGCGTCTGCCGGGAAGGCCGTGCACTTGTGATGCAGAGCCCTGCGGCCGAAGCCACAGCAGGTTTGAGCGATTGCAGTGCAGGCTCGTATCACGACACCTGCGCCGGCCCCGGTCACTGGGGCGAACACGAAAAAAAACGCCGCTTCACCACGGCCACTGAAGGCGAGGTGAGGCGACGTCTTTGTCGTGAGGGAGGTGGCCGCCGTTGGCTACCTGGTATCAGGGACCAAGCAAGAGCCGAGCCAATCGAGCAGAGGCCCTGGGATCAGGCGCTACGCAGCTTCAGCCAGCGCCGGGCTGCCGCAAAACGAGGCGTTTGCGCCATCGATGCCCCCGAACGGGGCGAGTGCTGCGCTCAGCTACGGTGCGTGCTGAGAGTGGCGTGTGATTGGACGCTGGAAAGTTGGGCAACGCTGGTTGCGTGAGTGGGTAGCGGCAGGGTCAGCAGGGCGATTGCCAGCAGATTGCTCAGCAGCCCCGCCTGACGGGCACGGCGGTAGGTGTCGGTCATCCTCGATCCCCCCTTTTTTCTGTTCTGACCTAGGCGTAGCAGACGAATGGCGAAGTGTCACGGTATTGGCAGCAATAACTGTGCAAGTTTTGCCTGGTGTCTGTATGCCCGCAGCCCTGAAGTATCGGAAACCTGGAGTCAGTCGAGCCGATTGACCTTGGGGAACTTGGCACTGAAGGCGTCCGGCATCGGCACCACCTTCGACTGGCGGTAATCGAAGAACACGAAGCCGGACTTGGCCATGGCCACCAGGGCGCCGTCGGTCGGGCGGGTGATGCGGAAGGTGATGTCGCCGCCATAGCGGTTGAAGTCCATCACGCCGACTTCGAACAGCAACTGGTCGCGGGCATGGGCCTCGGCGCGGTAGGTGGTGGCCAGGTCGGTGACGATGATACCGATACCGCTGCCATCGTTTTCGCGGATGCCGAACTCGAAGAGAAAACGTGCGCGTGCCTCGGAAATCATCGAGATCATCGAGTCATTGCCCAGATGGTTGGCACCGTTGATGTCGGTGACGCGCACGGTCAGGTGGGTGCTGTAGCAGTACTGGTCTTCGGGAAAATCGAGGGTCAGGCGTGCCATGGTCGAGCCGTCGTCGAGGGGAGCGGCGATTGTAAACCGCCGCGTTCCTCAGCGGTGCAGGCTGTTGAGGTGATAGAACGTGACGCGGCCACCTTCGCTATCCGGTCCGTAATTGTCCTGGATATAGGCGCCCGCCTTGAAGTACAGGTACTGCTTGCTCCAGCTGCTACTCAACTGGCGGTAGAGCGAGCCATTGTCGCCATCCGTGCTGGCCACGCTGATGCCGATGCGTCCGCTGGGCGTGACGCGCAGGTCGTAGCCAAAGCGCTCGCCAAGCTGGATGTTCTCGGCCAGCAGGATGTTTTGCACGTTGCTGTCGCCCGGGCGAGCGCGCAGCAGCAGCTCCACCCGGCCAACGCCGCGTCGATAGTGATATTGCAGCTTGAGCAGCGGGTCGTTCTGGCTGCCCGGCACATCGGTGCTATGGATCTGGCCGATCACCACCTTGTTGCGGCTGGGCACCTGGTCGACCTGCAGCACGGCACTGAGATAGCTGTCCGAACTGGCATGGAGCCAGTTGTCGAGTCTGCCGTCGTGCTGGGTTTCGCGTAGCTCGCTGCGTGGATAGCGGGCGTCGGCGGTGGTCGAGCCGGTGACTGGCACCCAGAAGGTCACGCTGCCGTCGGCATTGCGCCGAAAGTAGCGACTTGTGTAACCGTTATTCAGTCGTTCGGTGGTGATGGTGGTCGGCGCCGGTTCGGTGGGAATCGACAGATTCCAGGTGGTGAGATCGAGCACGGGGTTCTCTGCTTGTCGGTTGAGGGCCCTTGTTCGTCCCTGTAACGGGCCAGAGGTTCCGCCGCCCCAGCCCTTGAGCCAGAGCGGTTTTGACGCTCAGGCGGCCGGGCGCTGCTGGCGCTGGTAGAGGAACTCCAGCACGGCGGTACGGTAGGCGTGGTACTGCGGGTCATTGGCCAGCGCCAGGCGGTCGCGCGGGCGCGGCAGGTCGACGGCGAGGATTTCGCCGACGGTGGCGGCCGGGCCATTGGTCATCATCACGATACGATCGGACAGCAGCACGGCCTCGTCGACGTCATGAGTGACCATCACCACGGTGCTATGGGTCTGCCCGACGATGCGCAGCAGCTCGTCCTGCAGGTGCGCGCGGGTCAGCGCATCGAGGGCGCCGAACGGTTCGTCCATCAGCAGCACCTTGGGCTCCATGGCCAGGGCGCGGGCGATGCCGACGCGCTGCTTCATGCCGCCGGAGATCTCGTTGGGCTGCTTGTGCATGGCATGGCTGAGGCCGACCATGTTCAGCGCCTGCTCGGTGCGGGCCTTGAGTTGGGCCTTGCTTTCGCGCGCGCCGAAGACCTTTTCCACGGCCAGGTGGACGTTGCCGAAGCAGGTCATCCAGGGCAGCAGGCTGTGGTTCTGGAACACCACGGCGCGTTCGGGGCCGGGGCCGTCGATCTCGCGACCGTTGCAGATCAGCCCGCCCTCGTTGGCATCGAGCAGGCCGGCGATCAGGTTGAGCACGGTGGACTTGCCGCAGCCGGAGTGGCCGATCAACGCGACGAACTCGCCGCGGGCGATGCTCAGGTTGACGTCTGCCAGTGCCTGGAAGCGGCCTTTCTTGGTATCGAAGTGCTTGCTGACAGCGGTCAGCTCCACGAATTTGTCCATCGGAGTTCTCCCGTTCTGGCTCTGTGTCCCGGATTTAATCAGAGACACTTTCATTTAAAACAAAGACTTGGCATCTATTGTTTAACTGCTTTGTAAGATTACGTAGCCGGATGCACTCCGGGGAAACGGAGATCGCATTCCCGGATTGCATCCGGGCTACGGGGTTGGCCGAACGCGCCTCTTCAGCTTGCGTAGTCAAAGCGTTTGGCGATCAACAGCAGCATCTGCTCCAGCGCCAGGCCGACCAGACCGACGATGATGATGGCGATGAGAATGTGTTCGACGTTGAGGTTGTTCCACTCATCCCACACCCAGAAACCCAGACCGATGCCGCCGGTGAGCATCTCCGCGGCGACGATCACCAGCCAGGCCACGCCAATGGCCAGGCGGATGCCGGTCATCAGGTGCGGCAGCACGGCGGGGAAGAGGATGCGCGTCAGTACCTTGAATTCAGACAGCTTGAGCACGCGGGCCACGTTGAGGTAATCCTGTGGCACGCTGGCTACGCCGGCTGCAGTGTTGAGGATGATCGGCCAGATCGAGCTGATGAAGATCACCCAGATCGACGCTGGGCCAGCTGCCTCGAACACCAGCAGGCCGATCGGTAGCCAGGCCAGCGGCGAGACCGGGCGCAGCAGGCTGATGATCGGCGCGAGCATGCCGGCGAGAAAGGCGAAACGGCCGATGGCGAACCCCAGGGGAATGCCCACCAGCGCGGCGAGGCCGAAGCCGACCCCGACGCGGCCGAGCGAGTTGAGGATGTTCCAGCCGATGCCCATGTCGTTGGGGCCGTTGTCGTAGAAAGGATCAGCGAACAGCACCAGAGCGGCCTGCCAGGTGCTCAAGGGGCCCGGCAAGCCTTCGCTGTACTGTGCCAGCAGCGACCAGAAGCCGATGAAGGCGATGATGCCCAGCAGCGGGGCGATGCCGGCCTTGAGCAGGCTGCCCAGTGCGGCGGCGCTGGGCAGCAAGGCCTGCGCAGAGAGGCGCGGCTTGGCGATTGGCGGCAGCGGTGTTTTCAGGGGCGCATTCATGGTCACCTCCGGTCAGGCTTTGATGGCGAAGGAGTCGGCGTAGGCGGCCGGATTGCTGCCGTCCCAGACCACGCCGTCGATCAGCGTGCTGCTGCGCAGCGGGCTGCTCGGCACGGCCAGCTTGAGGGCGCTGGCAGCCTCGGCGTAGAGCGCGGTCTGGTTGATCTGCGCGGCCACGGCGGCGTAATCCGGGGCATCCTTGAGCAGGCCCCAGCGCTTGAACTGGGTGAGGAACCACATGCCGTCGGAGTGATAGGGGAAGTTGACGCTGCCGTCCTTGCAGAAGGCCATGGCGTGTTCGTCCTTCCAGCTGTTGCCGAGGCCGTCCTCGTACTGGGCGAGGAAGCGCGGCTCGATCACCTGCACCGGCGCGTTGACGTAGGCCTTGCCGGAAATCAGCTTGGCGGTGCTCTTGCGGTTCTCCTCGCTGGCTTCGATGAAGCGGCTGGCGTCGAGAATCGCCATGATCAGTGCGCGGGCAGCATTGGGATATTGCTCGATAAAGGCGCGGGTGGTGCCGAGCACCTTCTCAGGGTGGTCCGGCCAGATCTGCTGGGTGGTGGTGGCGGTGAAGCCGATCTTGTCGAAGATCGCCCGCGCGCCCCACGGCTCGCCGACGCAGAAGCCGTCCATATTGCCGACGCGCATGTTGGCGACCATCTGCGGTGGCGGCACGACGATGGTCTTCACATCGCTCATGGGGTTGATGCCCAGGCTGCCGAGCCAGTAGTACAGCCACATGGCGTGGGTGCCGGTGGGGAAGGTCTGGGCGAAGGTCAGTGGCGTACCGCCTTTCTTCACGTGCTCGGCCAGTTGCACGCCGTTGCTCACGCCGGCCTCACGCAGTTGTTTGGACAGGGTGATGGCCTGGCCATTCTGATTCAGCCCCATCAGCACCGCCATGTCCCGCTGCGGCCCCGCCAGGCCGAGCTGGGCGCCATACATCATGCCGTAGAGCACATGGGCGGCATCCAGTTCGCCGGTGTTGAGCTTGTCGCGCACGCCGGCCCAGGAAGCTTCCTTGCTCGGATTGATGGTCAGGCCGTACTTCTCGCCGAAGCCCTGGGTGGCGGCGACCACCACCGAGGCGCAATCGGTTAGGGGAATGAAGCCGACGGTCAGCGCGGCCTTTTCCGGTGCGTCGGAGCCGGCCGCCCAGGCCGCGCTGCGCAGCGAGGCTGGCGCCGACAGGCCGAGTGCGGCGATGCCGCTCACGGCACCGGCCAGGGCGATGGATTGCTTGAGGAAGTTACGGCGGCTGGTGGCCAGGGGCTTGTTCGAATCACGATCGGTCATGGGTCTAATCCTTGTCAGGCGCATAAACAAAAACGGCGTACGCCAGGCCACCTCCATGAAAGGAAGGTGACCTGACGGACGCCGTTGTCCGTGATCCTCGGCCCGCCGCCGTTGGCGTGCTACGCAGGATGGTTGACAGGGACTTAGCAAGGGGCTTGCCAGCTTTCGTGCGCAGCGGCCGAGTAGCTGTATGCAGCACCTGATAGCTGCAGATCGGATGCCGATCGTTCAATTATCAACTATTTAAAATCAAAGACTTACATCTTCTTTATGAGGTGACTTAGCAGAATGTGCAGTCAGCGCACGCGCGGCACGCCCCCGCATGCTTCTGAGCCAATGCCGTGCATGAGCGGGCGCCGCTGAGCCTTTTTGGTTCGTACCGCACCCTCAGGAAGCCGGTTGAACGCGCGCCTCCTCGACGAAGTCGCGCAGCCAGCGCAGCACTTCCACGGCTTCCCAGCGAGCTGGATCGAACAGTGCATAGGCCAGCCCCTGATAGCCGACCACATCCAGTTGCCGATGGTAGCCAGCGCGCTGCAGCAACGCCTCGATCTCGGCGAAGCAGGTATTGAAGTGCTGACGATTGAAGGGGGTGCGGCTCTCGGTGACGATGCCCTCGAGCTGCAGTTCCTCGACCATCTCGCGTACCCGCTCCAGCGGCATGCGGTTCACTCGGTGTTTCAGCTGCAGTACGTCCAGCATGATGGCGCTCCTGTGCAATCGATCATTTACCTGCGATATAGCCTAATCGAAAAATACTGTACAAATAAACAGTATTGAGTGATATTGGCCTCACTTAGGCGACAACAACCCGTCCACTGCCTGAAGGTGGGCGCCTTGCAAGGGGGTATTGGCAATGCAACAGATGCTGATGACGATTGTGCTATTGGCCCTGCTGAGCGGCTGCGCGCAACCGCAGATAGATCGGCCACAGGCCAACGGTGCCTATCTGGTGATCGAGGGCGAGCAGGCCTGGGCCGTGCTGGTTTCCGATGGCCAGCGCGTCGAGGAGGCGGGCATAGTGCTCGACGTGATTCGACTACCCGGCCATCACTCCAACATTGCCGCCAGTTACGTGATCGAAACGCCCAACTGCGGCAAGCTGCAGTGGCTGACCGAACGTCATGGTGCTGCAGAGGGTGAAACCACGCTGTTGCCGGCCGCCTTCAACGAGCAATTGAGCCAGCCCGGCTGCGTGCTTGCGCAAGGCCTGAGCCGAGCCTGGACGGCCCTGGACTACTCTGGCTGATCCGTAGGGTGCGCCGTGCGCACCAATATGCGATATGCACCGACATTCGACGGCGGACTAACCAGCGAGATGCGCAAAAAAAAGCGCCGCGACCTCAACGGAAGCGGCGCTTTTCATTTATGGGTTACCGAGCGTTGCGTTTAAAGCAGGTGTTGCTTGTCCATCTCGATGGCGGCATCGAGGGTTTCCAGCAGCGCCTTGCGCACCTTCAGCTTGGTGTTCTTGTGCGCCGTCATGTTGATCTTCTTCATCTGCTGCGCCACCGCCTGAGTGGTAGCCAGCAATTGCTCGGCTGGCACCACCTTGTCCAGGAAGCCGGCATCCACCGCGCCAGCCGGGTCAAACATCTCGCCATTGATCACCGAACGGTGGAACGCCGACTTGCGCAGGCGATCACGGGCCAGCTCGATACCGACGTGGTGCATGGTCATGCCGATCTGCACTTCATTCAGGCCGATATTGAACGGACCTTCCACGCCGATGCGGTAATCGGCCGACAGCAGGATGAATGCACCTTTGGCCACGGCATGACCCGGGCAGGCGACGATGATCGGGTAGGGGTGGGCAAGCATGCGCCGCGCCAGAGTAGAGCCAGCAGCCACCAGGTTGATTGCATTCTGCGGGCCCGAGGTCATCACCTTCAGGTCATAGCCGCCGGAAAGAATACCCGGCTGGCCGGTGATGACGACGATGGCGCGATCCTGCTCGGCGCGGTCGAGGGCGGCATTGAACGCAGCGATCACGTCAGGCGAGATGGCATTGACCTTGCCATTGCTCAGGGTGAGGGTGGCGATGCCGTCTTCGAGTTGATAGCTGATCAGGTCGCTCATGGCGGTTTTCCTTGTTAGAGCCTTGGGGGCGAATGTGGGCAGAAGGTACTCAGCCGAAGCGCTCTGGTAAAGCGCCACGGCTGACTGGCTGGTCAGTGTTTTTGCCTATCGCGGCGATGCCGGATGGCAATTGGTCGAACACAAAGCCGGGCCTTTAAGGTGAGCAGCGAACCGAAGGAGCTGCCCAATGAACACTCTCTACTCCATCCTTTATATGCTTGCCGTGATCGGCCTGCTGCTGGCATCGGTCGTGCTCAGCGAAACCCTCTACCTGCGCAGCCCATCTGGCGTGCTGCTGCTATTCGGCTTGGGCCTGTTCATGTCCCTGGGTTTTCTGTTGTTCGGCCACATTCGCTTCGACGAGCAACCCTGCGAGGAGCACGACGAAAACCCGCTTCGCTCTTAAGCGCATGAATCCTTTAAAAAAAATTTGCCATCGAGAAAACATTCGACTACATTAGCGCGCCTCGACGGGGTAAACGCCAAAACGTCGAGATCCGGTGAAGTGTCCGAGTGGTTGAAGGAGCACGCCTGGAAAGTGTGTATACGGGAAACCGTATCAAGAGTTCGAATCTCTTCTTCACCGCCACTTTCGCAATACCTAAAGCCCTGAGAACTGAGAAGTTTTCGGGGCTTTTTGCTTTCTGGCTTTCGGCAGGTGTCGAAAAAGTGTCGAAAGCCCGATTTACTCGTAGTGCGACCAGAGGCGGAGCACTTTGACGGTCTGTTCATCCTGCAGCACCTGATAGACCAGGCGATGCTGAATATTGATACGTCTGGAGTAAGCGCCGGCTAGATCCCCGACAAGCTTTTCGTAGGGCGGAGGGTTCTGGAACGGGTTTTCTCGCACGACTTCCAGCAGTGCCTTTGCCTTGTCTTTCAAGCCCGCCGAAGCGAGCTTCTGTGCGTCTTTCTGTGCCTGTTTCGTGTAAACGAGCTGCCAAGTCACCAGTCCAGTTCCTTAGCGCATTCGTCTACAGGTTCTGCCATGCCTTCCTTGATGGATTCGCGCATGCCAGGAATAGAGAGTAGGTACAGGGTTTCCTGAATGGCGTCCCAATCCTCAGCCGAGAGCAGGACAGCATTTGTCCGCTTGCCAGAGATCAGAATGGGCTGGTGAGATTCGGCGGATTGATCCATCAGCCGATAGAGGTTGGTGCGTGCTTCGCTTGCTGTAAGGGTGCGCATGGAGCAGTTCTCCTGAGTCATGCCGCAAGCGTACGCCAAAACGTACGACATGTTAATGCCCCTCGTCGGTTAGTGGGTTAAGTCGCAATGCGTCCTGCAGGTGATCGGGCGAAAGGTGCGCATAGCGCATGGTCATTGCCAGTGAGGTATGGCCCAGGATCTTCTGTAGCGTGAGGATGTTTCCACCTCGCATGACGAAGTGGCTGGCGAAGGTGTGCCGTAGCACGTGCGTGGCCTGGCCGGCCGGGAGCTTGATCGAGGTCTTCTCCAGTACACGGCTAAAGGTCAGCATGCAGTTGGTGAACAGGCCGTGACGCTTGAAGTAGATCTGCAGTGCCTTTTCCAGTGCGCTATCGATAGGAATCGACCGGGTTCGCTTCGACTTGGTATTGGCAAAGGTCACCATGCCGTTTCGTACCCGCTCAGGTGTCAGCGCCTGAGCTTCTCCCCACCTGGCCCCTGTGCTCAGACAGACGCGAGCGATCAGGCCGATTCCTGGGCTGGTCGTGCGGTCATCCAGGGCCTCGAGCAGTTCGGCTATCTGGCAGGTCGAGAGGAAGGAAATAGGGCGTTCCTGCAGGCGTAGCGGGCGGACGTTGGCCAGCGGGTTCGGGTAGTCGATATCGCCCAGGCGGTGCAGCTCGTTGAACAGGGCTTTCAGGTAGCCGAGCCGGTTGTTCATGGTCTTGCCTTGAATGCCTGCCTTGAGCAGCTCGCTGCGTGTTTCGCAGAAGGCATTGCCGGTGAGCTTGACCGCGATGGGGTCGCCCAGGTCTTTAGCCAGGTTCTGCAGGGTGCGGAGGATCGCGGCACCATCAGCCAAAGCATGGCCGTGCAGTTCGTGATACCGGGTGCAGAGTTCAGATAGGCGGCGACGGTCTTTCGGCTTGGGCGTCCAGGCTGGCGAGTCGATGCAATTGGCCCTGCAGGTCGCTTCAAAGCGCTGGGCTTCACCCTTGGTCTTGAAGGTCTTGCGAAAGCGCCGGCCCTTGATGGGTTCAACGTCGACCTTCCAGCGACCATCACTCAGTTGCTCAATTGCCATGGTGTTGGCCCTGGCCAAGCGCGTGAACGTCAGCGTGTTTGTCTTGTTTGTGTATTTGGCAAACAAACATCAGACAGCACGCCCCCAACGCACATGCCGTTCTTCAAGGATGCCTTTGATGTGCTTATACAGCCCGTCTTCATCCATGCCTTTGGCGGCATAGTGGTCGCGGATCACCGGCCAGCACTCCCAATCCTTGAGCCGATAGAAAGCCTTTCTAGCGCCCACTCGCTCCCGTGCCAGCAGGCTGACGAAGTTTCCCAGGAATAGCTCGACGTTCTTGCCCGAGAAGCCCCGCGATGTCTTGTATTGGCGCTTGTACTCGGTGTCATCCACCAGGGAATCAACCGGCAGATCCACGCGCACATCGTCACGGATCAGCGTCCAGATGGGCTCAAAGTAGCCAGGGCGAGCCAGCAGCTTGAACTGGCGAAGGCCATAGCGCCACAGGCCATCTAGGTGCGGAGCAAAGGCGGCATAGCTGTTGGTTTCGATGGTTTCGCCGCTGTGCAGGTCGAACGAGCCCGAGGCGAATTGCTGGATCACCGAGTGGTGGTAACGCAGCTCTACACGCCACACGTCCTGTTCCGGGTTGTAGTTATCGGGGTCGGCTTCGTCGAAGCTGTCGCGACGCCTCCAGACGCCCTCCCAGTAGTCGAGCTTGTCGATGGCTCTGGCCTGTTCGGTCTTGTTGTAAATCCCGAGCTGGACGCCACCCGCAGAGCCGAACAGGTAGGACTGGCCTTTGCCGTAGGTGGCAGACTCCAGCGTCCACTGGATTTCCTTGATGCCGGAGATATCGCGGGCAGAGCGTGCGCGGCAGTGCATGCGGGCGACCAGATCGGCGGGCGGTTGCCAGCCCTGCAGGTCTAGCGCGAGGTGGACCGCGCATTGGTTGCGTTCGACGTTGGTCAGTACGTGGCTGGCGTAGTAATCCAGGCGTTCCTGCAGGCGCTCGGGGCAGAACTGGTCGATGGCATGCGGAGACACCTCGATTTTCAGGTGGGGGCCGATGTTCTCGATTTTGGCGTTGAAGTTCTTCACTAGCAGGATGATCCCCAGGTCAGCATTCTGCAGCTTGTACTGATAGCCAGAGTCCTTGCTGACGCGACCCGAGTGCCAACGCTGGCCAGCGAAATCGACGATGGTCCCCGGCTTCTCGAACAGGCTCATGATTTCCGGGCGGATCAAGCCGCGATAGAGCTGGCGGACGGTATCGACGCTGCAGGCCAGGATTCGGACGTTGGAAAGGTCAGTTATCCGAGCGGTCATGCTGTCGAAAAACAGCCTACCGGTTGGGGTTTTATTGAACTCACGATCAACACGGAGTTGGTCTTTAACTGCCATTTTCTAATGCTCCAAATAGTGCCGAATCGACACGTTTAACCTTGGTTTATCTGACGTGCTACAGGGACGTCAGCGCCCGCGCGGCGGCGCACACGCGCGCTCGTGCCTCGCACGCAACTACACCGCCGCGCATGGCGTTCCGTTGGTGTTCGCTCACAGGGCACCCTGATAGCCGCTCAGCGACGGCCATGCAGCGCCTACCGGTGCGTTAGCGCTGGCAGAAGGGGCAGGGCGCGGGGTCTGGTTTTGGGGAGGCTGTTGCTCTGGCTGTGTCTGAGCAATCTGGCCGTTCGGATCGGGCAGGCGATCAGGCTTTGCAGGATCGAACGCGCCTTCTTCGACGTAGGCCATGCAGGCTTCGAAGGACACCACCGCTCTAGTGCCTTGCTGGGTGTTGCAGCGGCAGCCATACACTTTGCCGTCGCGGTAGCCCAGGACGAGGCGCTTGTGATTCCTGGCCACCATTTCAGGGTCGGTCGAGTACATGCAGGACAGGCGCGGATAGGTCACCGGCCGGGTGATTTCGTCATAGATCGGCGCCGAGCTGGGTACATCGGGCAGGCGTGGCACTCGCAGCGCTATGTACTCTTCAGGCGATAGAGGCGCGGCATTGTTCGGTGCTGGCTGTTGCGCCACGGGTTCGCCGGTCGGTGACGTGGCGCGCGCCTGTTCGACGGCTTCGGTCTGGGGCTTGGGCGGGGCGATGCGCCTTTCATAGATGCCGTAGCCGAAGTAGCCGATACCGATGATGCAGGCGATAAAGACGAACAGCGCCCGAGGCGGCTTGAACTTCATGTGATGTTCAGAGCCTTCGGCGACGGACTGGTACACGCCGAAGTACTTCTTATCGAGTAGGACGCGAGTGGCCTGGCCGTCGCTGAAGTCGTTCTTCTTCTCGACGTCCATGTTCACGCGCTCGAACTCCCAGCGCTTGATGACCTTGCCCTTGTGGCCTCGCACGTAGTGAATATGGGAGTTGCAGAGCTTGCGGAAGTGGGTGTCGATCAGGCCGGGGTTTTGGGTGATGCAGTGCAGCTCATGGCCGCGATGGCGCATGGTTTCCAGGGCGCTGGCGTAGGCGGGGACGGCAGAGCCGGCGGGGCGAACGCGGAAGAAGGTCTGCGCTTCGTCGATGACGATCATGGCGTTCTGTGGCAGCTCGTGCCATTTCTGCGGCTCGTCGAATTCTTGCCAAACGGCCTCGAGGACTTCGGCATTGGGATCGAAGCCACGAATGTTGTGGTAGTAGACCGGGCGGCCTTCTTTCGCGGCTTTGGCGTCTACTTCCTTGATGGTGTTCAAGGTCTTGCCGTTGCCCTGCAGACCCGTGCGCAGGACGAACATCAGCCACCCGCCTTATTGAGCAGGGCAAGGCCGGTGATGGTGCCGGTAATCCGATCCATCCCGGCCAGCATCAGGCGAGCGATGACGGCGGCAATGATGATGTTGATGGCTACATCGACCTTGGCCATGCCAAGGATGGCCGCGACCGGTGGCGGGATGGCGCCGAACAGGCCCTTGATGTAGCCGTCTACGCTGTCGATCAGTTGGCCGATACCGACATAGGCGACGTAGGCAAAGCCCAGGGAAGCCAACGCCCGGAAGACCAGCCCGGAGACGATGGAGCCGAGGAAGGTGGCAAGCAGTGGTAGTAGTGGCATATCAAGACCCCTTGATTCCGCGTCCGATGGAGACTGCAAAGAAGATCGAAGCCAGGGCGACAATCAGCGGGCCGATGGCTTGGGCGAAACGGCAGGCGGGTTCCCAGCTAAACGAGTAGCTGCGGCCCATGACGGAAAAGCTTTGTGGTGACGGGCAGGATTGAGGCAGCCAACGGCCTTTGTTCACGGCTTCGGTGAATAGGCCGCTGACGGCGATGGATTTCTCTTCGAGCTGGTAGTCCTGACCGGCCAGCTCGCGCTCAATGTCGCGCTTGACCTGGTCGTCGTAGTGCCACTGGCAGAGCTGGGCTTTGTTGGCGCGGAGAATGGCGCACTGGATCACGTCACCCTTGCACTTGAGTTCGACGTCACAGCCTTCGCCGATAACGGCAGTGTCCTTACACTCGAACGGATCGACCTTGGGATCGCATTTGTCCTCGTCATCCGGTTTTTTGCACTGGTCTGGATCGGTCAGCGGGTCGCAGTCCCCGTCATCGCCATCGTTGCCATCCCCGTCATCATCGCCACATTCCTCGCCCTCCTTGCAGTCCTTGTCGTCATCCTTTCCGTCATCATCATCGGACGGTGGGCAGACTTCGCCGGTGCTGGGGTCGCAGTCCTCAGGCGGCTTAGGAACGCAGGTAGTGCCCGACCAGACATGGTCGTCACCGCAATCTGGCGGATCAGTCGGGTCGGTGGGATCAGTCGGGTCCGTAGGATCGGTGGGATCAGTTGGCGGAGCGCCGCCAGTAGGGTTGTCGCCGGGCTGGCATTCAGCGCCGGTGAAGGTGCCTACCCCGAAGCAAACGCCCGTTGTCGCACCTTCAAAAGCAGGTTGGCAGCTAGACGTGCCGAGGGTGATACGACAGCCGGCTTCACAGCCATATTCGATAGGGCCAAGACCATTGAGGTCAGGGCGCTGCATTGTCCAAGTGGTGTTCTGGCCTGCCTTGGGTTCGCAATTAGCCGGCGGCGGATCGCATTGGCCGGTTTGAGAGTTATATGTAGATTCAGGATCCTCACAAGATGAGCCCGAACGGTAAACAGTTCCGTAACGATAGTTAATGCCATCATAAGAAGAATGAGTAGCCAAACAAATAAACGAAGTTGAGCTGTTAAACGCGATTCTGCGGGGATCCTTTGCAGGGTGAGCTGGATTATTTTCAAACATAGCAGCCCAAGCACCGTCACACGCAGCAGATGCAGACGAATATCTAGCAGGGCTACCGATATAGGTCCAATAATAAGACTCAGCGCTAACACTCTGAACAAAAGGTAAAGAGAGCAACAAGATAACTAGGGACGACTTGAGCTTAGAGAGATTCATATCAAACCCGCCCAAAGAACAACGCCCAGAACGCCATGACGATGATGATCGTGGTCAGCATGTTGGCGTCCATGGAAAAGCCCTTATGTGAAAAAGCCCGATAACGAGTTACCGGGCTGGTTGGTTGCAGCCGGCCTTACAGCGCGCGGCGGATGAACTTGAAGGCGGCGATCGCGATGATCACGCCCAGGACGATGCCAGCGACCTCGACGCCATCGACCTGCGCATCAGTGAGGGCAGTGGTCACGCCAGTCGGGAGGGCGGCGTGGGCTTGCTGTACGGCCAGCAGGCCAACAGCGGCGGTAGCACCGAGCGAGCGGCGCAGGACTTTCAGGTTTTGCATGGGTGTGTCTCCTACAGGTTGAGTGCCTTTTTCAGCACGAGAGCGCCGAAGACGATGGCGAACAGCACCAGGGCGTGTTCGCGGATCTGTGCATGGTCTTCAGCGGTTAGCCCGGTCGGGCTTATCTCACTGAGCGCGACGGTAGAGAGGGTGCCGACACAAACCGGGGTCTGGCCTGCGCTCTCCCATACGCCGTCGCACACAATGAAATTCATGGCGCCCCCTTACTCCGCCAAGCTGGGGTCGCGGATGACCTCAGCCATGGCGATGCAGTCGGGGCAGATCACGAGGTCGGGCGCCTTGTTCAGATCGGGCAGCAGGTCGGGCTGGGGGGCGGACTGGTTGTAGAGCTGGCCCATGGGCTGCCCGCAGCAGTCACACAGCACGCGATCAACGATCAGCATGGCGGCGCCCTCCCGTCAGGCCTTGGCCGCGTCCGGCTGGGTGCCGGTCGGCTTGGCTTGTTGTTGGGCGCCTTGCGGGGCAGCAGGCTTGGCGGCCTGGCCTTTCGGGTTCACCGCCTCGATGTGCACAGCCAGGTTGTTACCTTTCTGCTTGCCAGCACGCGCCACTTCGAAGGTGATGCGGACCGTTTCGAGCGGGGCAAATTGGGCGCCAGAGGCGAAAACCTCATCTGCAACGTCGGCAGGCACATCCATGCTCACAATGGACAGGCCGTTTTCGGTGATGCCGTCTGGCTCATCGCCGTAAAACACCTTGACGATTTTTACGTCGGTGCCGTTTTGGTTGAACGCCAGTTTCTGAGTGCCGAGAAATGCAACTTCCATAGTCGAACGTGCCATTTGTGTTTCCTCGCTTAGTTACGCGTTATTGCGCGGTTTTGCCTTTTTGCAGGCCGAGTTAGCCCAGGCAAAGGAACTTGTTAAGTTCGCCAATGCCAGGGGTTGCGCGGCTTGCAACGGGTTTCTGTGTGCCTAGTTATACGCTACTGAAAAGCTAAAAAATCACTCTTGCATAAATATCATCGGTTAAAATTTATTGAGCCGAATAGTGATGCAATGAAACTTTTAACTTTGGCGATAATTAACTTTTGATCATTAATCTGGATAACACCAAGGGCTTTGCCCTTGTCATCCCACTCTTGCCGCCGAGGGCTCGGGAGCGCGGGGCGGTGGAGCTGCCCCACACTCACGAGCGGAGGCTATTTAGGGCGGTGGGCGTTCAAGGGTTCGCTCTGCCCGTGCCTCCGTTTGGCCGAACGGTGGAGCATGTTCGGACAAGCCGGGGGCGCGGCCCTTGACCGACATAGCAACGAGCGCGGCGGTCAGGCCTTTTAAGAAGCCGCGTGTTTCCGCCTGGGTATTGGCTAGGCGCGGATCGCCAGGGGGGCGCTGTTTGGCTTGAGCCTCTTTGCGATCCAGATACTTGCAGTAGGGGATGATCAGCGGCAGGCAAAGCACAGCCACTATGCCCACGGCGCAGGCGGCAAGAACGAAGAGGTACATGACCTGCAGCAGCAGGATCAGCAGGCCCTCTAGAACGGCCTCTAGCGTGTTGATCCATTCAGTAATCATGCAGTCACCCCACCAGTTCGAACGGTTCGCGCAGGGGCACGAAGGGCGTTGGTTTGCCGGTGTCGCTCACAACGTGCCAGTACTGCGGCGGACGGTTGCCGGGCTTGTGTCTCTCGCAGGTATAGGCCTGCGTAACATGGTTGCGACCATTGACCAAGGACCATCGCGCGGGGCGGCAGTCGGTGCATTGTGTGTATGGGTAGGTAGGCGCCTTGGGCGGTATCCAGTTGCGGTTTAGCCAGCAGACAGAGCAGTCGCAGTTGTCGGCATGGGGTTGGCGCAGGTACTGGCTCAGGCTTTTCATTGGCCGACACCTCTGGCTTTGCATTGAGGCGAATACGCTTGCAGGCTGCGCAGTTGTCGGGGCTATCGTCGTTGAGGTCGTAAACGTGGCCTGTATAGAGCCAATGGCCACAAATAGACTGTGCATTAACGAAGTAATGAGCCTTACGCGCCAAAGCAGGGAAACCCCAACCAGCTTTATGAGTAGTCATGCGGCAGCCCTCACACCACGGACGCGGTAGAAGTCGCGGGCACGTTCCTGGGTAAGCCCCCAGTGGCGACCAGGGCCGGAAGGGAGATCAGCGATTACGCGCTCTATATAGGCAGCACAGTCGGCCTTGTTGGTGCCGGTGTGGACGCGGTGCCAGCGGCGTTGCTTGGTGGCACCGTGAAGGGTGCAGGTCTCGACAATGTAGGTGCGGCTCATTGGTTCACCCCCGTGAACAGCACCACGCGGGTTTTACCGAGCTTTACGCTCTCGACGGCGCCGGTTCTGATCCAGTAAGCGACCTGTTCAACGGCAACACCGGCCAGGGCGGCGAAGGCGGCTTGCGTATAGAAGGGAGGATTCATGCCGTCCACTCCTGTTCCAGCAGCCAGGTGCGGAGTAGGGCGCTGTTGACCATGCGGCGCTTGCCTAGCTTTACGGTGGGGAGAACGCCTTTCATTGCCCAGGCACGCGCGGTGCCGTAGGTCAGGCCATTTCGGTCGGCCCAGGACTCGACGGTTTCCACGTCCTGTTGCGGGCCTATCAGCTTCGAAGGTTCCAGCTCTTCCAGTTCCATGCTCGTTCCGTCACTATTCGTTTCATTAGCCATAATCGGCTATTGGAGTAAATATTTCTCTGGGGGAATTATTAACCTACCCGCCAGTTAGAGCAACAATTTCTCTGGAAAAGATTTCTATATGGAAAAGGCTGCTGATAGGGCTCGCCTATTGATCAAGAAGCTAGGCCCAAAGAAGGCCAGCACCTACGGCGGTGACTACGAGCGTTGGAAAAGTGTGAGTAAAGGGGCTGTACGAGTCAGCACAGAAGAAATAGATGTGCTGGTTGAGGTTTATCCCCAGTACGCCCTTTGGCTGGCGAGCGGAAAAATTGCGCCAGATGCAGGGCAAACAAGCCCGGAGTACGACGAGAATAATTAAATTACTAAAAATATTTATTAGTGGAGAGGAGATTCTGAAAGTCGTTTTGCGCTAAAAGGCATGGGGCCATTAAATTGCAATGGGCTCATGATGGGGATTATCAGCAGGGAAGATACTATAATGGAGCACCCTGAAAATTTTCTTAGTCTAGTTATTAGCGATGCTGGCAATGCCGGCGATAACCTTGCTTTATGTGCAGGTTTTGAGCGAGGTGACTGGCGTAGAGATCAATTTGCCAGTCATGTAATGGAATGGCTCCCGGAATTTGCGCTAAGCCACGCAGAGCTAAGGGAGATGGGGCACCACAATGCAATAAAGCTCACCAAAAAAGCTGCAAAAATAGTCTACCAAACTGAAAAGTACGGGTTGCGCGGAGAGTTTGGTGAGATATTTCTGCATATAGCCATTCGGCAGATTTATAAAACCGTTCCGGCGGTTAGTAAGATTTATTACAAAAGCTCAGTTAATGAAACGGTTAAAGGCTTTGACGCTGTTCATGTGGTAAAGAATGGAGGCGATCTTGAGCTGTGGATAGGTGAGACGAAGTTTTATAACGAGATAACTAGAGCTATTAGAGATGTCTGTGAGGAGATAGTTAATCATCTTGAGACTGACTATCTGCGATCTGAGTTTATTCTGATTCAAAATAAGATTGACGAATCGTGGTCGGAGGCTAAAGAGCTAAAGACCTTGCTGGACGAGAATACATCTTTAGATAAGGTTTTCAAGAGAGCCTGTATCCCCGTTCTGCTTACCTATGATAGCGATGTGGTTAAGGCTGCTAGCGAGAGTAACGAGCAATATATTGAAGGTCTTAAGTTGGAAGTTGAAAATGCTTTCAATAGTTTACGGTCTAAGCTAGGGGCTGCATACAAGGAGAGGTTCGGCCAAGATCTACCAGTGACATTGCATGTGATTCTTATCCCTCTTAAAGAGAAAGTTTCGCTCATTGCCGCTATGGATCAACGACTAAAGGCATTGCAATTATGATGGATATAGCGCTGCTTAGGAAAGGGATTAATGAAGGTCGTTTGGAGGAGGACTCTTTTAGGACTTTATCTTTAATAGCTAAAGTCTGCGCAGATAATTTATCGTCTGGTAGGGACTTGGTAGTTAGGGCTTTGGATAGAAAGGCTAATTTGGCTGTTCAATACCAAGAGATATTGGATGAGCTGGTGATGAAGGTGGGGCTCTATCCATATGTAGGTGATTTGTCAGAACTTTCTCTGCGAAGCGCAATGCTCCATGCGGCTCATAGAGCTGACGGAGAGATGGAAGACTACGTAATACATCAGGCCCAGGCAAGAGTTTTGCGTAAACTCATGGCAGGTGAATCGGTTATATTGAGTGCGCCGACATCATTCGGGAAAAGCCTTCTTATAGATATCCTTATATCTGCAAAGAATTTTACTAATATAGTCTTAATTGTTCCTACCTTGGCGTTGGTTGAAGAAACGCGCCGTAGAATGTCGAGATTTTCTGATCGTTATTCCATTATTACTTCAAATGGTCAGGCGCTTTCGGCAAATAATATTTTTGTATTTACTCAGGAAAGATTGCTAAGTTTTGAGGATGCACTGCCTGAGGTTGATTTCTTTGTAATCGATGAGTTTTATAAGTTATCTATATCTGGAGAGGGCGATAGGGCAACGCTATTGAATCAAGCTTTTTTGATGCTAGCCAAATCGAAGGCTCAATTTTATTTGCTTGGCCCGTCAATCAAGGCAATTCCTGAGTCGGTTCATGAGAAAGTAAAATGTAGTTTTATGGTTGAAGATTTTCAAACTGTAGCTATAGAGCTGCATCGACTTAAGAAGAAGCCAAATAAAGATCTTGCCTTGGCTGATTTACTTGATCGCACAGAAGGACAGACGATGGTTTATTGTCAGTCGCCAAATAGTGCTAGATCAGTATTGAAAGAGTATCTAAAGAATAGACCTCTTCAAAAGGTAGAAGACCAAGAGTTGATTGAGGCTGCAGAGTGGACAGCTAAACACTATAACGGTGATTGGCTGGTTTCTGTGGGGTTGAGGTACGGCATTGGAATACATCACGGCCGTCTTCCTAGATCGCTTGGCCGCTTTATGGTGCGAGCTTTTGAAGAGGGCAAGCTAAATATCTTGCTTTGTACCTCAACCCTTATAGAAGGTGTGAATACGGCAGCTAAAAACGTTGTCATATATGATAATAAACTCAATCGACAGCCTCTCGATTTTTTTACCTTTAACAATATTAAGGGGCGCTCAGGTAGGATGTTTAGACATTTTATTGGAAATGTTTATTTATTTGATGAGCCTCCAGAGGAAGATCTTCCATTTGTAGACATTCCTGCCTTGAACCCTACTGAAAACACTCCAAGTAGCTTGCTATTAAGAATTCCTGTGTTTGACTTGCCGCAATCTTTGCAGTCAAAAGTTAATGCGCTTATAGAGCAAAAGTACCTTCCTTTTAACTTACTTGTTTCGCACTCAGGTATCGAGCCTGAGAATTTAATTGAGACCGCAAAGTATATATGGGGGCTGAGTCATAATGATCTCAGACTCGTTTCGTGGGTCGCGAAGCCAAGTTATGAAGAGCTAAAATTCTCTTCAGAAATAATATGGGACAAGCTTGGTGGGAGTTATACTGCTCGAGCAGCTTCAATGAGAAGTGCGAGCATGATGACGAAGTGGGTTTGGGACCTATATAAGACGCGAAATGTACCTGCTTTTAGGCGAGAAAAAATTACAAGCCAGATAGCTTATGGTGTGTCCCCTGACGACTCAGTTGAGAATGTTTTGGCGTTTATACGTGGTTGGGCCTCGTTTAATTATCCCAAGTTCTTGTCGGCGCTGAATAGTATAGCCAGTTATGTGTTGACTGCTAAAGGTTTTAAGGGCTGCAATTATATACCTTTTGCAGCATCTATTGAGCACCTCTTTCAGCCTGATACGTTCTCATCGCTAGAAGAATATGGGTTGCCGACTGAAATAACTGAGAGGCTTGTGCAGGGAAGGATTTTTGGAAAAGAAGAACCTTTGGATGTGGTAATAAATAAGCTCAAGCTTCCGGATATAAGACGATTTGGAGGTGGAGTTTTTGAGCAAAGGATTATTGAAGATTTTCAGCAAGGAATCGGCGTTAGCCCTACACTGAAAGATAAGAATTGAAGCTAGTCATTGCATGATTAGGATTTTAACTGTTTCGGAATGTCTTTCGCTTTTGTAGGTTTTTTGTAGTTTTATAAAAGCATGGTGGGGTGCTAATGATTGCGCTAGATGAAGCTTTTGTTGAAAGGATGAAAGTAGATACCGCTGCAGCTGTTACTGAATTATGCGCCTCGGTTTTGGCGGAAGTGCAGAAGGGTTCGAACTGGTCGGCAAATGATTATAAGATACTGAGTCAGGCGTACATGTTTTTAGAGGCGGCTAGGGAGGCAAATATTTTAGCATCAGGTAGCCCTGTTATTGCAGCTGTTGATATGACAAATCGCAAGTTCATGTGTGCGGCTATACAGACATGGCTAGTGGAGTTGCGATCGTTTTATAGAGCCATACTGGATTTAAATGCTCTTGATTCTAGCAAGAATCATTTTAGGAGCATGTTTGGGAGTTTGTTTTCTTATGAGTTCTCCCAGGGTGACCTTGAGAAGGTGCAGTTGTTGGTGAATGAGCTTCGTGAACGTATATCTAGTGCCGCACTGGATGATAGCCATAAGCGTCGTTTGTTGGTTCGGCTGGAAAAACTTCAATCTGAATTGCATAAAAAGGTATCTGATCTTGACCGCTTTTGGGGGCTTATTGGAGACGCAGGTGTTGTCATAGGTAAGTTGGGGGATGATGCCAAGCCAATAGTGGATCGAATTAGAGAGGTTGCTGACATCGTTTGGAGAACTCAAAGCCGCGCAGAAGAACTCCCAAGTGGCTCTGAATTTCCTAGATTGGAAGACAAGTCTGGAGAATGATTTTTAGGGATACCATTTGCAAGGAGGCGGCATGAAATCCGACAGGGACGATGCACCAGACTATCTACGTAGTAAGAAGAAGCCCGGCCCATGGCGAATGGTTGCCATCCTGGGCGTGGGTTCCGCAATTACCTGGGGCGTGATCGCGCTGATCGCCAAGCCAATAGTGATCAATGTGGATCAGCTCAAGCAGGCGATCCATGTAGACGGCAAACCGCTGTTCAGCCAGCAACCGACGCCACAGCCTTACAGCGAGCCGGAAGAGCCTATAGGGCAGACATCTATTTCCATTGATCGCCCCGCACAAGACGTTCGGTCTCAACAGCAGGCTCAGGCGGATATCGAGTGGAATGGGCAGGGTAGTTCGGTAGCGGGTGAGTTACGACAGACTAGTTTCAACGATCAGAACTACACGCCTCGGTTGGATGTAAATACCATGGCTGCGCCGCCTGCTATTTACTACGCCGCTAGCAAAAAATCCAGGCCTGAAAAAGAAGTCAGAAGGGATAACTATGCCTATTGGGATTGGGTTGGGGCTGACCGGAAAAAGACACGCATAAGAATTGAGTGGGAAACAATTAATGGGTGGATAGAGTACGACAGCGTATGCCACAACCATCGGAAGGGCTCAATTGTATATCGGGACTGCCGTAAAGCCGCCAAGGAATATTTTGTTCATCGCTGCCGTACTGAGTCGCGAAAAGCATTCTGCAGGGCTGAAAATGGATTTAATCCCCTTTAGACGGAGATATATTTTCTGAAATTGACAATAGGGCTGTTCCCCGCATATTTTGGCTAGCAGTACCGCAATAGGTTACGACGCTGCATGAAAACGCGATATTGCTCTGCGGCGAGTAGCTTCAATCCAATGGGATGACTACGTTTTTATTTGCTTTGTTTGTGCCCTTAATCGTTGCTTGGTAATGATTTTTAATTGATATGGCAGGTCAAATGAAAAATATAATAGATTTAAAAAAAGTTTTCTCTTCGCTTTCAGAGGTAAATGGTCGGGCTGATTTGTTTATTGACTCTATTTCACCTTCCGAAGGCGGGTTAGGGTTGCATGGTCGTAAAAATAAATACAAGGAGTCTAGAATACTTTTAGATGTGAGTCTGCGTGAGAAAGGCTTGGAAGGCTGTGTGGATATTGCAAGGCAATGCCTGGCGGATCTAGAAAGCTTTATAAGTTCGGCTGTCAGAATCAAAAACCTTAGCGCGGAAAGGAGGGGGGAGCTCTCTAGCTTGCGTGAAACATGTCAAATTCTTTCGGATGTTTTGAGTAAGTACAATCCGTTAAATGGTAATTATCCCGATATAGAGGAGGTTAAGGCAAAAGTTAGGGCCTTGATGGAGGAGCAAGAGAGGCATGATATCCGTCACCAGAAACGATTATCTGAGAATGCGAAAAGTATTAGCGAGCTGGAACTAAAGGTTTCTAATATTTCGGAGTCTGTAGGGTTAGAGTTTAAGAAGGTTGAGGATGTGTATGCTGCAGCTATGGAAGAGGTGGAGCAAAGAAAAGATGAAATCAATAAAATTCTTGGTTTGGTATCTGGAAATGCAGTGGCGGGGAGTTTTGAGGAAAGTGCAAAGTCTGAAAGGCGCGTAGCTGATATCATGAGATGGGTCTCAGTGTTTTTTATGGTGGTTTTTGTTTTGGTTGCATCTATTTCTTTATATTTTACTTTGGCGAAAGATTTTGATTGGCGTACTTCAACTTTTAATTTGATTTTTGCTGTTTTGTTGTCTGCGCCATCGGCATATTTTGCGCGTGAATCTGCCAAGCATCGATTGCAATATAATAAGCATCTCCAACTTTCACTAGAGCTTAAGGCTATAAATCCTTATATTGCTTCTCTCCCTGCTGAGGAGCAGCATAGAATAAAATCAGAGATCGCAGGGCGTATGTTTTGTGTGAGGGATGATGGAGTGAAGTTGGTAGAGCCATATCCAATAAACATTCAAGAGATTCTTATGGAGATTCTCAAGAAAGTTGAAATCAAAGGTAAGGCTTGATAGCAGCTTGATGTAAAATGAGTAGCATAAAAGTATCTATGCTATTTAATTTGCACTATGTAATAAGCCAGTTCGGAATGTCTTTCATCTCATGCAGCACCCGCCACACATCAATATGGCTGTCTTGCTCGACATAGAAGACAAGGTAAGGATAGCGCTGGAGTGGCCAGGAGCGTAGGCCGGGCAGATCGAGTTCATGGGCGTAGCGAGCAGAACCAGAGGCTGGGTGGCGGCTGATCTGTTTGTACGCTCGCTCCAGGGCATCAACGAAGCCTAGTGCGGCCTTCTCGGCTTGTTCTTCGAGGTAGTAGGCAATGGCGCTGTCTACGTCTATGTTTGCTAGCTCACGCGGGATGACGGGCTTTTGCTTCATCCTTGAGCGTTCCGCACGCGGGCACGGAGCGATTCGAAGTAGTCAGCATCGGCAGGGGCTGCGGGAGCGGATGCAGCACCGGCGAGCAGCAGGCCACGAAGGTGTTGGCGGTCTTGATCCTTACGAATCAACTCACGCACGTATTCGCTGCTGGTGCCGTAACCGCGCTGGTTCACTTGCTCATCAACGAAGCTCTTGAGAGCGTCCGGCAGGGAGATGTTCATGGTGCTCATTGGACGTACCTCTTGCCAAATTTTGCCAAAGATCATAGCGCGGGTTTTGTGGCTGGTGTCGAAAAAGTGTCGAAATCATAGAGCCGAATAGCAACGAAGCGAGACTGCTAGGGAAGTGGAAAGCTCGTATTGAGCGGGTTTGGCACTGATTGACACGCTACCGAAACGGGTTCGAATCTCTTCTTCACCGCCACTTTCGCAAAGCCCCTGTAGGGAAACCTACAGGGGTTTTTGCTTTTATGGTCCCTAGTTTTCACGCTATGCGTACCCAGGCTGCGTACACGCAGCATCCTGACAGGGTGCGAATGAGCCCGGCCTCATATCGGCGTTTTCAGGCGCTGCTTGTCATCATTCTTTCGTCTTTCCGTCATATCGCTGCCACCGCGATTGGTTGCAATCGCAGCATAGGCCGGGAGGATGCTGCGATGCAGATATGCGTGATTGGAGCAGGATACGTAGGTTTGGTGACGGCGACCTGTTTTGCCGAGATGGGCAATCAGGTGGTCTGCGTCGAGCGAGATCCGCAGCGCGTCGCGATGCTTTCGCGAGGTGAGGTGCCGATCTATGAACCTGGCCTGGAGGCGATGCTCAGGGCGCAGCTGACCGGCGGGCAGCTCAATTTCACTTCACAGCTGAAGGCCGGCATCCGCCGTGCAGAGGTGATTTTCATCGCGGTGGGCACGCCCAGCGGTGAGGACGGTTCGGCCGATCTGAGTCATGTGCTGGCAGTTGCCGACGAGCTGGGTGAACGGCTCGATCATGCATGTCTGGTCGTGGACAAATCCACGGTGCCGGTGGGCACCGCCGAGCGTGTGGCGCAGCGCATCAACGCCGGTCTGGCGCGTCGGGAGCAACGGGCGCGGGTGACCGTGGCGAGCAATCCGGAGTTTCTCAAGGAAGGCTCTGCAGTCGAGGACTTCATGCGCCCTGATCGGGTGATCGTCGGCTGTGACGACGAACGTGGGCGCGAGCTGCTGCGCCGGCTGTATGCGCCGTTTCTGCGTAATCACGACCGGCTGTTGTGCATGGGTGTGCGCGCCGCGGAGTTCAGCAAGTATGCGGCCAATGCCTTTCTGGCGACCAAGATTTCCTTTATCAACGAGATGGCAGGTATCTGCGCGCGGTTGGGCGTGGATATCGAGCAGGTGCGCCGCGGTATCGGTAGCGACCGGCGTATCGGTACGCACTTCATCTATGCCGGTTGCGGTTATGGCGGCTCGTGCTTTCCCAAGGATGTGAAGGCGCTGATCCGTACGGCCGAGCACGAGGGCATCGAGCCTGGCATCCTGCGCGCGGTCGAAGCGCGCAATGCGCTGCAGAAGACGCTGCTGTTCCAGGCCCTGCGCGAGCATTTCAATGGCCACTTGCACGGGCGGGTCGTCGCGCTCTGGGGGCTGGCATTCAAACCCGGTACTGACGATCTGCGTGAAGCGCCCAGCCTGGTGCTACTCGAGGCTCTGCTGACCGCGGGTGCCAAGGTGCAGGCTTGCGACCCTGCTGCCACGGCAGCTGTTGCTGCACGCTATCCGGCGGCCATCGAGGCGGGGCAGCTGGTACTGAGCGAATCCCCCTATGCCGTCACCCAGGGTGCGGATGCGTTGGTGCTGGTGACGGAGTGGAAGCAGTTCCGTCAGCCGGACTTCCCGCGTATTCGCGGTGCGATGCGCATGCCGGTGCTGTTCGACGGGCGCAACATCTATGACGCCGATCAGCTGGCGGAGCTGGGTTTTCTCTATCGAGGCATCGGTCGACCTGCAAGCGGCAGTTGTAAGGCTAGCGCGGCTTGATAGACTGGGTGCGCATTCCAACCGTCCCCACTAGGGAGTCCCATGATCAAGAAATGCCTGTTCCCCGCTGCCGGTTACGGCACGCGCTTCCTGCCTGCTACCAAGGCAATGCCCAAGGAAATGTTGCCGGTGGTGAACAAGCCACTGATTCAATACGGGGTTGAAGAGGCACTCGAGGCTGGCCTCAACCAGATCTCCATCGTCACGGGGCGCGGCAAGCGCGCGCTGGAAGACCACTTTGACGTGAGCTACGAGCTCGAACACCAGATCAAGGGCACCGACAAGGAGAAGTACCTGGTTGGCATCCGTCGTCTGATCGACGAGTGCAGTTTCTCCTACACCCGTCAGGTCGAAATGAAAGGCCTGGGCCACGCCATCCTCTGCGGCCAGCCGCTGATCGGTGACGAGCCGTTCGCCGTGGTACTGGCCGACGACCTGTGCCTGAACCTGGAAGGCGATAGCGTGCTGGCGCAGATGGTCAAGCTGTACAACCAGTTCCGCTGCTCCATCGTGGCGATTCAGGAAGTGCCGAAGGACGAGACCTCCAAGTACGGCGTGATCGCCGGCGAGATGATCCGCGAGGACATCTACCGCGTCAGCAACATGGTGGAGAAGCCCAAGCCCGAGGACGCGCCGTCGAACCTGGCGATCATCGGTCGCTACATCCTCACCCCGGACATCTTCGATCTGATTCGCAGCACGCCGCCGGGCAAGGGTGGCGAAATCCAGATCACCGATGCGCTGATGCGCCAGGCCCAGCAGGGCTGCGTGATGGCGTACAAGTTCAAGGGCCAGCGTTTCGACTGCGGTAGCGCCGAGGGTTACATCGACGCGACCAATTTCTGCTTCGAGAACCTGTACAAGACCGGCAAGGCGTTCTGATACGTTTGCCTATCAGAGCAGCCTTTCGTAGGAGCCCCGCCCCGGGGCGAAGCTCTGCGATGCCTCGCCATCCCGGTTCGCGGCGGGGCGCCGCTCCTACAGAATCGGTGCATTGATGCTCCAACTGACGCCACCCTCGGGTGGCGTTTTGCATTTCAGGGGATGGGCATCTGTTCCGAGCCGGGCCCGAGCGGCTGGCCGAAGCTGAACTCCACGTAGTTGCCGGCCGGGTCGCGCAGGCCGCAGTAGTAGCCAACCGGGTAGGGCTCGTCACGCGGTGCCCAGATCAGGCAGCCCGCTTGATCGGCCATGGCGGCGATGTGATCGACCTCTGCGCGGCTGCTCAGGGCGAAGCCGAAGTGGCTGTAGTCATTGGCGGCCAGGTTCCTGTCCTGGCCGCCGGGCATGATGACGAAGATGAACTGGTGTTCCTTGCCCGGCTCGGCCATCCAGACGATGCGTGTGCCCTTGCCGGGGCGCTCGTGGATCACCTGCATGCCGCAGAAACGTTGATAGAAGGCGATGCAGGCGTCGAGATCGGGGACGTGCAGGGCAAGATGAGTCAGGGTAGGGCGCATGGAATCCACCTCCGGCTTTCAGCTTAGCGCGGGCCTTTACGGTATGCTCCTCGTCTGCCAAGGAGATACCCCATGAGTTACGACTTCGACCTGTTCGTTATCGGCGCCGGTTCCGGCGGCGTACGTGCGGCGCGCTTCGCCGCTGGTTATGGTGCACGCGTTGCGGTGGCCGAGAGCCGCTACCTGGGCGGTACCTGCGTCAACGTCGGCTGCGTACCGAAAAAGCTGCTGGTATACGGCGCGCATTTCGCCGATGACTTCGAGCAGGCCTCGGGTTTCGGCTGGTCGCTGGGTGAGGCGAACTTCGACTGGACGACGCTGATCGCCAACAAGAACCGCGAGATCGAGCGCCTCAATGGCATCTACCGTAACCTGTTGACCAGCAGCGGCGTCAGTCTGTTCGAAGGTCATGCGCGTATCGTCGACGCCCATACCGTCGAAGTGAACGGCCAGCGTCACAGCGCCGAACGCATTCTGATCGCCACCGGCGGCTGGCCGCAGATTCCCGATATCCCAGGCCGCGAGCACGCCATCAGCTCCAACGAAGCCTTCTTCCTCAAGCAGCTGCCCAAGCGCGTACTGGTGGTGGGCGGCGGCTATATCGCTGTGGAGTTCGCCTCGATCTTCCACGGCCTGGGCGCACAGACCTCGTTGCTGTATCGCGGCGACCTGTTCCTGCGCGGCTTTGATGGCGCCGTGCGCGAGCACCTGCGCGAAGAGCTGAGCAAGAAGGGCCTGGACCTGCAGTTCAACGCCGATATTGCCAGCATCGAGCGCAAGGCCGATGGCAGCCTCGCCGCCACGCTCAAGGATGGTCGCGTACTGGAGGCCGATTGCGTGTTCTACGCCACCGGTCGCCGGCCGATGCTGGACAACCTCGGCCTGGAAAACGTCGAGGTGAAGCTGGACAAGCGCGGCTATATCGAAGTCGATGACCTGTTCCAGACCTCCACGCCGTCGATTCTCGCCCTTGGCGACGTGATCGGCCGCGTGCAACTGACCCCGGTGGCGCTGGCCGAAGGCATGGCCGTGGCGCGTCGGCTTTTCAAACCCGAGGAATACCGGCCGCTGGACTACAGCATGATCCCTACCGCCGTGTTCAGCCTGCCGAATATCGGCACCGTTGGCCTGAGTGAGGAGCAGGCCATCGAAGCCGGGCACAAGGTGAAAATCTTCGAGAGCCGCTTCCGGCCGATGAAGCTGACGCTGACCGAAAACCCGGAGCGCACGCTGATGAAGCTGGTGGTCGATGCCGACAGCGACCGCGTGCTCGGCTGCCATATGGTCGGCCCGGAGGCGGGCGAGATCGTTCAGGGCCTGGCGATTGCCCTGAAGGCAGGTGCGACCAAGCAGATCTTCGACGAGACCATCGGCGTACACCCGAGCGCCGCCGAGGAGTTCGTTACCCTGCGTACGCCGGTCAGCCGCTGAGGGCAGCATGGAAACGCTTTTCTATGTCGCCGACCTGTTCGGCGTTGCGGTGTTCGCCATCACCGGTGCGCTGATGGCGGGGCGCAAGTCCATGGACCTGTTCGGGGTGCTGGTGATGGCCATCGTCACCGCGCTGGGCGGCGGCACGCTGCGCGACCTGATTCTGGACAACCACCCGGTCAGCTGGATTCGCGACGACACCTACATTCTGGTCGCATCATTGGCGGCACTGGGCACCGTGGCCTGGGTGCGCATGACCCGGCCGATTCACGAGAAAGGCCTGCTGATCGCCGATGCCTTCGGCCTGGCGGTGTTCACCGTGTATGGCACCGAGTTGGCGCTGCAGCACGGCACGCCGATCAGCACCGCGGTGATCATGGGGGTGATGACTGGCGTGGTTGGCGGGGTGATTCGCGATGTGCTGTGCAACGAAATCCCGCTGATCTTCCAGAAAGAAATCTACGCCACGGCCTGCATCGCCGGCGCGCTTACCTTCATCGGCCTGCGAGCACTGGGTACGCCGCACTGGCTCGATAGCGCAGCGGCTATGTGCGTGGTGCTGGTCGCTCGACTGGCTGCCATCCACTGGCACCTCGGGTTGCCGCGTTTTCACCTTCTGGACAGGCATTGAACATGATCGAGAGACTGGACCATCTGGTACTGACGGTGGCGGATATCGACGCCACCGTCGATTTCTATGAGCGCGTGCTGGGCATGCGTCACGAGCGCTTCGGCGCCGGGCGCAGCGCTCTGGTATTCGGCCAGCAGAAATTCAATCTGCATCAGGCCGGTCGTGAGTTCGAGCCCAAGGCGATCAAACCGACACCGGGCGCCATCGATCTGTGCCTGATCACCCTGTGGCCTCTGGCGCGAGTCATGGCCCATCTGGCCGAGCAGGGCGTGATGGTGGAAGAGGGGCCGGTGGCTCGCACCGGTGCCGTTGGCCCCATCGAGTCGGTGTATTTTCGCGACCCGGACGGCAATCTGATCGAAGTGAGCCGTTATCTCGCATAGGGACGGTTTCTTGCCGGCAGCGGCAGCTCGGCATCGGCGCGCTTATGCCGCACTGCCGAGCTTCGCAAAAGCGCGCAGCAGCGAAACGGCGCCCGCTGAAATATCTTGAACCGTAAAGGTTCTAAACGGGTCAGGTTCTATTACCGAGTCACTCAATTGGTATAGAACCCATGATCAAGAAATGCCTGTTCCCCGCTGCCGGTTATGGCACCCGTTTTCTTCCTGCTACCAAGGCGATGCCCAAGGAAATGCTGCCGGTGGTCGACACCCCGTTGATCCAGTACGGCGTCGAAGAAGCACTCCAGGCCGGGCTCAATGAAATTGCCATTGTCACCGGTCGCGGCAAGCGCTCGCTGGAGGATCATTTCGACATCAGCTACGAGCTGGAGAACGAAATTTCCAACACCGGCAAGGAGAAATCCCTGAGTGGTGTGCGTCATCTGATCGATCAGTGCACCTTCTCCTACACCCGCCAGGTGGAGATGAAGGGGCTTGGCCACGCCATCCTCACCGGCCGTTCCCTGATCGGTGACGAGGCCTTTGCCGTGGTGCTGGCCGACGACCTGTGCCTGAACCTCGACGGTGACGGCGTGCTGACCCAGATGGTCAAGCTCTACGAACAATTCCGCTGCTCCATCGTCGCCATCCAGGAAGTGCCGATGGAGGAGGTTTCGCGCTACGGCGTGATTGCCGGTGAAGCACTGCGCGACGATATCTTCCGCATCGACAGCATGGTGGAGAAGCCCAACCCGGAGGACGCGCCATCGAACCTGGCGATCATCGGCCGCTACATTCTCACGCCCGACATCTTCTCGCTGATCGAGCAGACCGAGCCGGGCAAGAGCGGCGAAATCCAGATCACCGACGCGCTGATGAAGCAGGCCCAGCAGGGCTGCGTGCTGGCCTACAAGTTCAAGGGCCGCCGCTTCGACTGTGGCTCGGCTGAAGGCTATGTGCAGGCCACCAACTTCTGCTTCGAGAATCGCCACAAGACCCATCCGGTGACAGCGAGCCCGCGCCTGCAGGCCGTCTGAGCGCTAGCGAAAGGAGGAGTGAAGGATGAACGACAAGACCCTGCCGCCTCAGCACCAGCAGCGGCAACCCGGCGTCGAACACGCCATGCACCCTGAGCCGGTCTACCTCGACGATGATTACCGCGCTGCCGGCAAACTGACCGGCAAGGTGGCGATCATCACCGGTGGCGACAGCGGCATCGGCCGCGCCGTGGCCGTGCACTACGCCCTGGAAGGGGCCAAGGTCGCCTTGGTTTACCTGAACGAGGATGAAGACGCGCAGAAGACCCTCGACGAGGTGAAGCGCCACGGCGGCGAAGCCATCGCCCTGGCGGGTGACGTCGGTGACGGCAGCTTCTGTCAGTGCGTGGTCGACGCCGTGATCGCCAAGTGGGGACGCCTCGACATCCTCATCAACAATGCCGGCGAACAGCATCCCGAGCACAACCTCGAGTCACTCGACGAGGCGCAGTGGGAGCAGACCTTCCGCACCAATATTTTCGCCATGTTCCATCTGACCAAGGTCGCGCTGGAGCATCTGCAGCCGGGGGCGAGCATCATCAACACCAGCTCGGTGACGGCCTACAAGGGCAACCCCATGTTGCTCGACTATTCCTCGACCAAGGGCGCGATCACCTCGTTCACCCGCTCGCTGTCGATCAACCTGGCGCCGCGTGGCATTCGCGTCAATGGCGTCGCACCTGGGCCGATCTGGACGCCACTGATACCGTCCACCTTCAGCGCCGAAAAAGTCTCCGAGTTCGGTGCCGATACACCGCTGGGGCGCCCGGGCCAGCCTTCTGAAGTCGCACCGGCATTCGTCTATCTGGCCAGTAGCGATGCGTCTTACGTCACCGGGCAGATGCTTCATGTCAACGGCGGAAGTGTGGTCAACGGCTGATGAAAAAAAGCCTGAACGACTCGCGGCAGGGCCTGCCTCATTTTATGTAGAGGCAATAACGCCTCGCGAGTAACTATCAGGAGGTACCAGCAATGGCGACCAGCAAAAATCCGGGTAACTTCGCAAACGATCGTCAAAAAGCTTCGGAAGCCGGCCGCAAAGGTGGCCACAACAGCGGGGGCAACTTCGCCAATGACCGTCAGAGAGCTGCTGAAGCCGGGCGCAAGGGCGGTCAGAAAAGCCAAAGCGGTCGCGAGTCGTGATCGTCATGCCAGGGCCCGCTTTTAGCGGGTCCTGGCATTTTTGCCGAGACCTGAGGAGAGCAACACGATGAATGCCATCGAACTGCTGAAAAAGGATCACGAAACGGTTAAAGACCTGCTGAGCAAGCTTCAGGACACCACCGAGCGCGCCGTGCAGACGCGCAAGAAGCTGCTGCTCAAGATCGAGCAGGAATTGAAAATCCATACCGAACTCGAAGAGCAGATTTTCTATCCGGCTTTCAGGCGTGCCGGCAGCAAGGAGGACGCTGTGCTCGCCATCGAAGCCAAGGAAGAACATCGTGTTGTAGAGGCGCTGGTATTGCCCGACATCAAGGGCACTTCGCCATCCGCCCTTGAGTTCGCCGGCCGGGTCAAGGTGCTCAAGGAGCTGCTGGAGCACCATATCGAGGAAGAGGAACGCGACATGTTTCCCCAGGCCAGCAAGCTGCTGAGCAAACGTCAGCTGCAGGAGCTGGGCGAGTCGATGGAAGTGCTGCGCAAGTCGCTGAAGAGCGATACTCAAGCCAAGGCGGCCTGAGCATCACCGGGCCGGTGCTTGCGCAAGGCAGGCACCGGTCCAGCAGGCCGTTGAAGAACGTAGGCGACGACTGCATGGATGCAGGAGGTAGAGCGACGCAGGAAGCCAAAGCCGAGGCAGTTTTTCAACGGCCTGCTAGCGCTGGCGCAGATTGGGCTGATAGCTCAGGCGCAACGCCACGCAGGCGATGCGTTCGGCCTCCGCGTATTCGGGCTTCTGCAACTCCTCGCCGAACACGTCCGGATCGATTTCCTGATAATCCCATTCCCAGCCGGTGTCGCGCAGCGACAGGCGAATGGCGTTAAGGAAAGCATCTTCACCCTCGACGATCGCCACCCCGGTATAGAGCAGCAGCGTGCCGCCAGGCGCGAGTCTTTCCATTGCCGTATCGAAAATCGCCAGGGACAGCCCGGCGCCATGCTTGCCACCGCCGTGGCGATAGGTTCGCTGCTGCGCATCAAGCATATAGGGCGGGTTGGCGATGATCAGATCGAACTGCCCGTCCACATCCCGCAGCAGGTCGCTGCTCTGCACGCGCAGGTTGTAGATGCCCGCCAGGCGTGCATTCACCGCGGTCAGGGCCAGGGCTCTGGGGTTGATATCCAGCGCCATGACTTCTGCCCCCGGACGCATCTGCGCCGCGGTGATGGCACCAGGCCCGGCGCCGCAGCCGATATCGGCGATGCGTCGCAGCGGCTGGTTGGCGTGCGCCAGGTAGTCGCGCAGCAGGCGAGTGAAACGGTAGGTATCGGGGCCGAAGAACACCGCATCGCTTTGCTCCGTTGGAAAGCGCGAGTGCACGTAGAGCCCATCGCTCAGGGTGGACCAGCGTACCTGGCTGATCCACCCTTGCGCGTGAGGCTGCAACACCTCGGCCTCACGCATGATCTCGAGAATTTCCTCATCCAGCGTGCCGTCAGCGAACGGCCGGCTCCAACCGAATACATCGCGCAGGTCCTTGGCCAGAGCATTGCCCGGACGCTGGTTGACACGTTGATGGGTGAGCGGTGTCGGGGTGACGAAGCGATAGCCGCGTGCACGTAAAAGCTTGCCCAGGCGCAACAGGGCGAGAGTCGGTGGGGAGTTGAAGGCTGGTTCGAGCATGAGCGGGTTCCCGGGGCAGGGCGGCTACTGGATCAGTGCCGCGAAGGTGCGGGTGGCTGCCAGGCCGGCGCTGGACCAATGCTGCGCTGGCGCCTGCAGGCCGATCAGGCGAGATTCGCGACGATAGGCGTCCATGCCTTGCAACTCCTGGATCAGTTCGCGGCGCTCGCGGTCCAGCTCGCCATGCTGCGAACTGCCCGCCAGCGACAGTGCAGCCTGAGGCTTGCGCCGTGGGCGGAAGGGTTTTGTCTGCGTCTCCGGCTGCCAGCTACCAGCGATCCAGTCATGCAGCAACTGGCTCTCATAGGGGCTGAAGACGCCAAACATGGCGGCTCCCGGCCCCTGCACCAGACGCCAGAAACGGCTGCTGGCCGGGTCCGTGTCGCGCCGTATCCAGCCGTTGTTCTGCAGCGCTTCGAGAAAGCCCGCCACACTGCCGGAGCTGCCCAGCCATTGATTGACCGTGCGCCCTTCGATGCGGCAGTAGTCGGAATGCACCTGGCTGGCGACCTTGCGCTTGCGCTCGAACATCTGCAGCACCTGCTGGTGCAAGTCGAAGCTGTCGATCACGCTGGTAGAACCCACGCCCAAGTCATTGAGCAGGTAGCCGCGCATCACCCGCTGGTAGAACGCCTGTGCGTCGCCCACGCGCGGCAGGTTGGTCAGCACGCTCTGTACGGCCTTGGCGGCGTGACCGCTGGAGCCGTTATCGATAGTCACGTGGAGCTGGAAGTAGTAGGGATCGATTTCCAGCTCGTTCAACTCGAAGGCGCTGATCAGCAAGTGCAGCGGCAACTGTTCATAACCGAGGTTGTAGCCGATCACTTCGGGCAGAAACTCGTCGGCCAGCAGGCCAAGCGCCAGTTGGATAGCGCCCTGACGATACAGGGCATCATCCAGGTCGAAGACGTCCTCACAACCCTGGCTGGCCAACAGACGCTGATAGAGCAACACGTGATTCTGCGCAGCGACGCCATCGCCAAGCTCTTCCAGATAAGTGCGCACCAGCGGGAATACGCGATAGTCGCGCCAGTGGGGCAGGACGCCGTAGAGCCAGGCACCGTCGACCAGCTTCGTTGGGGCGACGCTACGCAGAAAATGCAGGGCGTCGGCCTTGCGCGGGAAATAGCGACGCCCCTCACCGGCACGGCGCCCGGCCAGATAGCCGGCGTAGTCCGCTGTCACGCGCTGGTGCTGCAGTTGCGACCAGACCGCCAGCTCATAAGGGCTTTGCGGCAGCTCGCAGGGTAGTTCTGCCACCTCTTGCAAGCATTCGAGCAGAAACTCGCGCGCCTGCGGATGGCCGGGCTCTGGCTCGTCCAGCAACTGCTGATAAAGGCTTTGCAAAGGACCGCGCGCGGGAGCGAGCGAGATGTGCTGGACGCCGGGACTGTCGATGAAACTGGCAATCGACATGGGTCAAATCTCCTGAATAGGGCCATGTGTCAGAGGGCCGTGTGTTGCATATGAGAGGCTTGCCCGAATAAAGATTCCCCCTGAATTTTCGCCGGCGAGCAGGTGATCAAAGAGGTTGAACTCACGCCTCCCCGAGGCTCTCAACTGCAGGAACCACGGGAGCAGGCGAGTCATGCTAGCGAGCACGTTCGGCATCGAAGAGGAGTACTTTCTTACCGACCTGGCAAGCCGCTGCGTCGCGCAGCACGGGGTCGAGGCCTTCGCCATATCCATTCGCCGCGCCCTTGGTCAGCGGGTGGCGCGAGAGATGTTCGCCGCGCAGTTCGAAGTGGTCACGCCAGTGCTGAACAGCCTCGATGAGGCGCGCGACTTTCTCGGCCACGCGCGTACTACCATGGCCAGACAGGCCAGTGAATTCGGCTGTGGAATCCTCGCTGCCGGTACGCATCCGCTGGGGCATTGGCGCCGTGTGCAAGCCACCAACATGGCGCGCTACCGAGCGATCTTCGACGACTATCGAATCGTCGCCAGCCGCAGCGTGTTGGCCGGCCTGCATGTGCATGTCGGCGTGCCCGAGGGTGTCGACCGCATTCGTCTGATGAACCGGCTGACGCCCTGGCTGCCGTTGCTGCTCGGCCTGAGCGCGTCCTCGCCGTTCTGGGATGGTCGGCCCTGCGGTTTGATGAGCTATCGCCAGGCGGTCTGCGATGAGTGGCCGCGCATGGGCATTCCCGATCACTTTCGCGATGACGCCGAGTACCAGCGCTACCTGAAGGTGATGACCGATACCGACTGCATCGGCTCGGCCGTCAATCTGTGGTGGAACATCCGCCCGTCATTGCGTTTCCCGACTCTGGAGCTGCGCATCGCCGATGCCTGCCCGCAGCTGGACGACGCCCTGTGCATCGCCGGGCTGTTCCGCGCCATGCTCGGCCATGCACTGAATGCGCCTCACCATGATTGGTTCGATGATCCGCTGACCCGCATCCTCACCCTGGAAAACCGCTGGCGCGCCAAGCGCCGCGGCCTGCGCGGGCTGTTCATCGAACCGCGCAGCCAGAGCACCTTGCCATTCGCCGCCTGGCTGGACGAAGTGCTGGCCTGCATCGGCTCGGAGATCCCGCCAGGCGAGCGCTGGATCATGCCCCACGCGCGCAAGCTGGCCCGGGTCGGCGGCAGCGCCGAGCTACAGCTCGCCACCTACCGCCGTGCTCGCAGCGGCGGCGCCGACCATCGTGCGGCCCTGTTCGGGGTGGTCGACTCGCTGATGCAGCAGACGGCGCAGATGGACCTTCGGCAAATAGCCTGAACCTTTACCGGGCACATGCCTTTCTAAAACCTCACGGGAGCCGCAATGGGCTCTGTTATCCAATGTTCAGGAGGAAACACCATGTCACTGACCCATAACGTCCATCGTCTGGAACGTGCCGTATCGCTCGCCACTGGTGCCACCGCCATCGTCGCCGGCGTGTGCCAGGGCGGCTCGTCAGGTGTGTTCAAGGCCCTTGGTGGCGCCGCGCTGCTGCAGCGTGGGATCAGCGGACACTGCGTGATCAAGGGGATGATCAGCGACCCCAGGAGCGAACTCGAATGCCTGCGTCAATGCGTGGCCGATCTGCGTGCGGCGCTACCGAGGCTGCAGAAGGAGATGGATCGGATGAAAGGTCAGCAGGAGAAGCGGCTCGATCACGCCGTGGAGGAAACCTTTCCCGCCAGCGACCCCATTTCGCCTTGATCTGAACCTCCAGGCGATGGCGCGAGCGCGTCATCGCCGCGCATGAAGGTTATCCAGGGAGATATGCCATGAAAGACAGCACACCCATTTCCAGGCCAGCTGAAGCGGCCGAAGAGACGCTGGACTTCATCGATGATGAAGACAGCCTCGGCACCGGCGAACCCATATTGCAGCCGACTGCGCGCCCCTCGACCACGGCGCAGGATCAGCCCGGATTGACCGGCGCTGCGACGCTCGGTGAAAGCGAGCACGAGGACAATGTCAGCCTCGATGACCTGAGCCCGGATACCCTGATCGATGACAGCGGCGCACGCTCACCGCTGGAGAGCGGCGCAAAAGGGGCGCTGGATGAAGAACTCAGCGTGGTCGACGAGACTCAGGTCGGTGGTGGCGCGGGTCTCGATGAAGCGGAGCTGGCGCGTTCCGCGCCGCTCGACGGCAAGCCTTGGAGCGATGAGGTCGTGCCCACCGATAAGAAGCGCAAGCCATGAACCCGCAGACCTGCGCGTGCCCGCATTGTGATTGTGCGGTGCAGTCCCGGGAGTGGTTACATGAAGTCGCGGGCGATGATCTGATTTACTGCTGCGAGGCCTGCATGCAGCGTCATCCCAAGGGGATGCTCCAGTGCCAGAGCGCCGGCTGCGATTGCGGCGAGCGCATGGAGCGTGAACGCGACCTGATGTCTTGATAGACGTCACTCCCGCGCAGGCGGGAGCCCAGCTCTCACGGTGTTTCGGGGTTCCCGCCTGTGCAGGAATGACGAGCCTTTCAGGCTGTTCTGCTCACTCGCCGCCACGGGGCTGTGAAAATCGTCAGTTCCCCGAGGAAGCAGCGTCGCCTCAGGCACTGGCCTTGCGCAGCGCCTGCAGCAGCTCCTCCTTGCGCATGCGCGAGCGCCCGGCGATATCCCGCTTGCGCGCCAGATCCATCAGCTCGGTCTTGTTCATCGCTTCCAGGCGTTGACCGGGGCGGGGTGTGCCTTCACGGGTTGCGGCGGCGCGCCGTGCCGAGGATTTGCGTGCAGCCTCCTTGCTGGCTGCGCTGGTCTTCTGCCCGGAGCCGCCGGCCTTCTCGCCACCACCGGACTGCTTGTTGACCGTGGCCCAGGCGCGCGCTTCGGCCTCGTCCTGCGGCACACCGCGATCCTTGTAGCTGTCTTCAATGTGCTCGGCCTTGCGCTTCTGCTTGGCGGTGTACTTGTCTTTGCTGCCACGGGGCATGAGCGTTCTCCCGATTGGTTGTGAGGTCTAAAGGGAGTGAATGCACGCAGGGACATAGGTTCCCAGCTTCGGATGATCGGCGGCGACGATCATCCGAACCTCCAGGTGCCTACGTCGCTCAGAAGGAAAGCGTCCCAGGAGATCGAACGAAGATGGACATACTCGAGCGAGTTCTCACCACTCTGGTGCAGGAGTTTTCCGACCTTGGCCAGGTCGAGCACATCACCCGTGCCACGCTGCGCCTGATTCTGGCCATGTTCCTCGGCGGGCTGCTTGGCTACGAGCGTGAGGTCATGGGCAAGGCCGCCGGCATGCGTACACATATGCTGGTGTGTCTCGGCGCGGCGATCTTCGTCATGGCGTTGGAGCAGGACGGCGCTGAGGCCGATGCCATGAGCCGGGTGATTCAGGGCATCGCCGCCGGCGTCGGTTTTCTTGGCGCCGGCACCATTCTCAAAGGCCAGAACATCTCTGACGTGAAGGGGCTGACCACCGCCGCCGGCCTGTGGGCCTCGGCTGCCATCGGCGTGGCGGTCGGCCTTGGGCGCGAGGCCACTGCCGTGCTGTCGACGGTGATCGTGCTGGTGGTGTTGCACCTGATGCCGCTGCTGGTCGACCCAGGCACCAGAAACCGGCCGGATGATCAGACCGAGGATGAACCTGGCGACAGGCAATAGCCCGTAGGCCCGGCAAAAACTGCCTGAACTTTTCCCACCGCTTCCGTCTCGGAATTTCTGACAGGTGCAGCGCTTCGCGCGCTGCCGCATACCTGCCCGCCAACCCCTTCAAAAACGTCTGCCAGGCGTAGAGGAGCCAGGAACGATGCCGTCCCAGCAGCATGCCGATCAGACCGTCAGCCACGCCATCGCCCAGCCCCGGCTGGCCATCGAAGCAGTACAACCGATCGTTGAAGGTGGCCGCTTCGCCAGCAAATGCCTATGTGGTCGGGAGTTTCCGGTCACGGCGGTGATCTTCGGCGACGGCCACGAGCAACTGGCCGCCGATCTGCTGTGGCGAGGCAACGGTCAGGCCACCTGGCAGCGCACGCCGATGCAGGCGCTGGGCAATGATCGCTGGACCGCGTCGCTGGAAATCGCCGAGCAGGGCCGTGGCGAATTCGCCATCGAAGCCTGGCTGGACGTCTATGCCAGCTTTCGCCAGGAACTGGTGAAGAAGCTCGGCGCCGGCGTGCCGGTGGAGCTCGAACTGCAGGAAGGCGCGCAACTGGTTCGGCGTATTGCCGCGCAGGCCCCGCAAGAGCTGCGTGCCGAGCTGGCAGCGCTGGTCGAACGCATGGAGGCCTCGCAATCGCAGGCCGAACGCGAAGCGGTGTTGATCGACCCATCCGTCAACGAGCTGATGCGCCGCGCCGAATACCGCCCGCATCTGCTGCGCACACCGAACTATCCGCTGGACGTGGAGCGGGCCCTGGCCGAGTTCGCCAGCTGGTACGAGCTGTTCCCCCGTTCGCTGGGCGATGAGCGGCGCCACGGCACCTTCGCCGACGTGCACGCGCGCATCCCGGAAATCGCCCGGATGGGCTTCGACGTGCTGTATTTCCCCCCCATTCATCCCATCGGTCGGGCCCACCGCAAGGGGCCGAACAACAGCCTCAAGGCCGGCCCGAACGACCCCGGCAGCCCTTATGCCATCGGCAGCGAGGAGGGCGGCCACGACGCTGTGCACCCGCAGCTGGGCAGCCTCGAGGATTTTCGCCAACTGGTGCAAGTAGCCCGCGAGCATGGCCTGGAAGTGGCACTGGATTTTGCCGTGCAGTGCTCGCCCGATCACCCCTGGCTCAAGCAGCACCCCGGCTGGTTCAGCTGGCGCCCGGACGGCAGCATCCGCCATGCCGAGAACCCGCCGAAGAAGTACGAAGACATCGTCAACGTCGAGTTCTATGCCGAAGCGGCGCTGCCCGATCTGTGGCTGGCTTTGCGTGACGTGGTGCTGGGTTGGGTGGAGCAGGGCGTTACGCTGTTTCGCGTCGACAACCCGCACACCAAGCCGATGCCGTTCTGGGAATGGCTGATCGCCGATGTGCGTGAGCGCCACCCCGAGGTGATCTTCCTCTCCGAGGCCTTCACCCGCCCGGCGATGATGGCGCGCCTGGGCAAGCTCGGTTTCAGCCAGAGTTACACCTACTTCACCTGGCGCAACACCAAGGCCGAGCTGCAGGCCTACTTCACCGAGCTGAACCAGCCGCCCTGGCGCGATTGCTACCGGCCGAACTTCTTCGTCAACACGCCGGACATCAATCCCTATTTCCTGCAGCGCAGCGGCCGCCCGGGCTTTCTCATCCGTGCGGCGCTGGCGACCATGGGCTCCGGGCTGTGGGGCATGTATTCGGGCTTCGAGCTGTGCGAGGCCGAGCCGGTACCGGGCAAGGAGGAGTACTTCGACTCGGAGAAGTACCAGCTGCGCCCGCGCGACTACCAGGCACCCGGCAACATCAACGCCGAGATCACCCGGCTCAACCAGATCCGCCGCGACAACCCGGCGCTGCAGACTCATCTGGGCTTCCAGGCCTACACCGCGTGGAACGACAACATCCTCTACTTCGGCAAGCGCACTGCGGACCTGAGCAACTTCATCCTGGTGGCCATCAGCCTCGATCCGCACCACGCCCAGGAAGCGCACTTCGAACTGCCGCTGTGGGAGTTGGGCTTGCCTGACGATGCCGACGTGGTCGGCGAGGACCTGATGAACGGCCACCGCTGGACCTGGCACGGCAAGGTGCAGTGGATGCGCATCGAACCCTGGCACCTGCCATTCGGTATCTGGCGTATCCAGACCGCCCGCTGATCAACGGAGTACCACCATGGCCAAGCGCAGCGCCGGCAAGACCTTCCTCAATGACCCGCAGTGGTACAAGGACGCGGTGATCTACCAGGTCCACGTGAAGTCGTTCTTCGATGCCAACAACGACGGCATCGGTGACTTCCAGGGCCTGATCGACAAGCTCGACTATATCGCCGACCTCGGTGTGAACACCCTCTGGCTGCTGCCGTTCTACCCCTCGCCACGGCGCGACGACGGTTACGACATCGCCATGTATCGCGGCGTACACACGGACTACGGCTCATTGAGCGATGCCCGGCGCTTCATCGCCGAAGCGCATCGTCGCGGCTTGCGTGTGATCACCGAACTGGTGATCAACCACACCTCGGATCAGCATCCTTGGTTCCAGCGCGCGCGCCGCGCGAAGAAGGGCTCCAAGGCGCGCGACTACTACGTGTGGTCCGACAGCGACGAGAAGTACGCCGGCACACGGATCATCTTCATCGACAGCGAGAAGTCCAACTGGACCTGGGATGCGGTGGCCGGCCAGTACTTCTGGCACCGCTTCTACTCGCACCAGCCGGACCTCAACTTCGACAACCCCAAGGTGCTCGACGCCGTGCTCGGGGTGATGCGCTTCTGGCTCGACATGGGCGTCGACGGCCTGCGCCTGGACGCCATCCCGTACCTGATCGAGCGCGACGGCACCAACAGCGAGAACCTGCCGGAGACCCATGCCGTGCTCAAGCGCATACGCGCCGAGCTGGATGCACGTTACCCGGATCGCCTGCTGCTGGCCGAGGCCAACCAGTGGCCGGAAGACACGCGGCCGTATTTTGGCGACGACGACGAATGCCACATGGCGTTCCACTTCCCGCTGATGCCGCGCATGTACATGGCCATCGCACAGGAGGATCGCTTCCCGATCACCGACATCCTGCGCCAGACGCCGGAGATTCCACCGAATTGCCAGTGGGCGATCTTCCTGCGCAACCACGATGAGCTGACCCTGGAGATGGTCACCGACGACGAGCGCGACTACCTGTGGAATTACTACGCGGCCGACAGCCGTGCGCGCATCAACCTGGGCATCCGCCGCCGCCTGGCGCCCTTGGTGGGACGCGACCGCCGGCGCATCGAGCTGCTCAACAGCCTGCTGCTGTCGATGCCCGGCACGCCAACGCTGTACTACGGCGACGAGATCGGCATGGGCGACAACATCTACCTCGGCGACCGCGACGGCGTGCGCACGCCCATGCAGTGGTCGGTGGACCGCAACGGCGGTTTCTCCCGCGCCGACCCGGCCAGCCTGGTGCTGCCGCCGATCATGGACCCGCTGTACGGCTACCAGACCATCAACGTCGAGGCCCAGGCGCGCGATCCGCATTCGCTGCTCAACTGGACGCGGCGCATGCTCGCCATCCGCAACCAGCACAAGGCCTTCGGCCGTGGCTCGCTGGTGATGCTGGCCCCGAGCAACCGGCGCATCCTCGCCTACCTGCGCGGCTACAGCAACGAGCAGGGTCAGGAGCAACACATCCTCTGCGTGGCCAACCTGTCCAGTGCGGCCCAGGCCGTGGAGCTGGAACTGGCCGACTACCGCGACCGGGTGCCGGTGGAGATGATCGGCGGCGCCTCGTTCCCGCCCATCGGCCAGCTCACCTACCTGCTGACGTTGCCGCCGTACGGCTTCTACTGGTTCTACCTGGCAGACGCTTCACAGATGCCCAGCTGGCACCTCAAGCCGGTGGAGCGCATGCCGGAGCTGCAGACCCTGGTGCTCAGCCGCGCCCTCAGCGAGCTGATGGGCGAGCGCGCGCGGCAGACCCTGGAGCGCGAGTCGCTGCCGCTGTACCTGGCCAAGCGCCGTTGGTTCGCGGCCCAGCAGCCGACGCGTGACGGCGTGCGCCTGCTCTACGTCATGCCACTGGCCGAGGAGGCCGATGCGCCCATGCTGGCCGAGGTGGAGATACAGGGCAGCGACGGCGTCGAGCATTACCGTCTGCCGCTGGCTGCGGTGCCCGAGCGTGCCGAGGGCAACGATCTGCCGCAGCAACTGGCGCTGGCCCGGCTGCGCCGTGGCCGCCAGGTGGAGCTGTTGACCGATGCCTTCAGCCTGCCGCAGTTCAGCCGGCAGGTGTTGCGCCTGCTGCGCGAGCAGGCAGTGCTGCGCACCTCCGGTGGCGAGCTGCAGTTCCGCGCCGAGCCGGCGCTGCTGACGCTCGACAATCTCGACGATAACGATTTCAAACTGCTCTCGGCCGAACAGTCCAACAGCTCGGCGCTGATCGGCGAGCAACTCTTGCTCAAGCTGCTGCGCCGCGGCTTCCCCGGCATCCATCCGGAAGTGGAGATGGGCCGTTTCCTCACCGATCATGGCTACGCCAATGTCGCGCCTTTTCTTGGCGAAGTAGTGCGGGTCGACGAGCAGGGCCAGCCCCATACCCTGATGGTGGTGCAGCGTTACCTGGACAACCAGGGCGACGCCTGGGAATGGACGCTCAATACCCTCGATCGCGCCATGCGCGACACGCTGGCCGGCGGTACCAGCGCCCCCGAGCTGGATGCGCTGAGCGAACTGGCGCAGTTCGCCGGCCTGCTCGGCAAGCGCGTCGGCGAGATGCACGCGGTGCTGGCACGACCGGTGGAGAGTGCGGACTTCGGTTACCGGCTCAGTGACGAGCAGGACAGCGCGCGCTGGGCCGAATCCATCACCCGGCAAACGCAGCAGGCTCTGCAGGCCCTGAGCCGTCAACGTGACAGCCTGAGCCCGGCCAACGCCGAGCAGCTCGACTGGCTCCTGGCCCGGGAAAAGCCCCTGCTGGCCGCCATCACCCACCTGGCCACGCAGGCCGTTGGTGGCCTGCGCATCCGCGTGCATGGCGACCTGCACCTGGGCCAGGTGCTGGTGGTGCAGGGCGACGCCTACATCATCGACTTCGAAGGCGAGCCCAACCGCTCGCTGGAGGACCGCCGCCAGCGCCACAGCCCATTCAAGGATGTTGCCGGCATGCTGCGCTCCTTCGACTATGCCGCCGCCGTGGCGCAACGCAATGCCAGTGGCGTGGAAGGCGCGGTGGATGCCCAGCAGGTGGTGCGCGAGGTGTCGGCGCGTTACCGCGAGCAGTCATGCAGCGCCTTCCTCGAGGCCTATCGTCTGGCCGCCAACGGGCTGCCCCACGAATGGCACGAACGCGACGGCGAGGGCGCGGCCCTCGATCTGTTCTGCCTGGAAAAGGCTGTCTACGAAATCGTCTACGAGAGCGGCCACCGCCCCGACTGGATCGACGTCCCGCTCCAGGGGCTGGTGGATCTGGCTCGCCAATTACCAGGAGTGCGAACGTGAACCAGACCCGATTGGAACGCCTGCGACGCGCCGAGGACGACGATCCGTTCAGTTTCCTTGGCCCTCATGCTCAGGACGAAGAAACGCTGGTGCGGGTGTGGCTCCCTGGCGCCGATGCCGTGGACCTGCTGGCCAGCGATGGTATGTCGCTGGGGCGCATGCGCTGCAGCGACCCGGACGGCCTGTTCGAGCTGGAGTTGCCCCAGGCCCAGCGTTACCGCCTGCGTATTCACTGGCCGGGCGGCGTACAGGAAAGCGAAGATCCTTATGCTTTCGGGCCGTTGTTGGGTGAAACCGACCTTTACCTGTTCGCCGAGGGCAACCATCGCCGATTGTGGCGTAGCCTGGGCTCGGCGTCCGTGGAGCATGAGGGCGTGCCTGGCGTGCGCTTCGCCGTATGGGCGCCGAATGCCAGGCGCGTTTCCGTCGTCGGTGACTTCAACAACTGGGACGGCCGCCGCCATCCCATGCGCCTGCGTTATCCGGCGGGCGTGTGGGAACTGTTCATCCCGCGGCTGCAGTCGGGCGAACGCTACAAATACGAGATCCTTGGTGAGCACGGCATCCTGCCGCTGCGCGCCGACCCCATGGCGCAGTCCACCGAGGCGCCGCCGGCCACTGCTTCACGGGTGCCGCGAGCCGAAGCCTTTGCCTGGCAGGACAAACAGTGGATGAGCGAGCGCGAGCAGCGCCATACGGCGCAAGCGCCCCTGGCGATCTACGAACTGCACGCGGCCTCCTGGCAATGGGCGGACGACCGTGCGCCCGACTGGGATGAACTGGCCGAGCGCTTGATTCCCTACGTGCAGGATCTGGGTTTCACCCATATCGAGCTGATGCCGATCATGGAGCATCCGTTCGGGGGCTCCTGGGGTTACCAGCCACTGTCGATGTTCGCGCCCAGCGCACGTTTCGGCAGTCCGGAACGTTTCGCTGCCTTCGTCGACCGCTGCCACCGGGCTGGCCTCGGCGTGATTCTCGACTGGGTGCCAGGGCATTTCCCCAACGATGCCCACGGCCTGGCCGAGTTCGACGGCACCGCGCTGTACGAATACGCGCACCCGTTCGAGGGCTTTCACCCCGACTGGAACACCTGCATCTACAACCTCGGGCGCACCGAAGTCCACGGCTTCATGCTGGCCAGCGCGCTGTACTGGCTGCGCGAGTACCACATCGACGGTTTGCGCGTGGATGCGGTAGCCTCGATGCTCTACCGCGATTACTCGCGTGAGGCAGGGCAGTGGATTCCCAACCGCCATGGCGGGCGCGAGAACCTGGAGGCCATCGAATTCCTCCAGCATCTCAACGAGGTGGTGCGCAGCGAGGTGCCGGGCGCGCTGATGATCGCCGAGGAGTCCACCGCCTGGCCGGGCGTCAGCCGGCCGGTGCATGAGGGCGGTCTGGGCTTCAGTCACAAGTGGAACATGGGCTGGATGAACGACAGCCTGAGCTACATCCAGCAGGACCCCATGTACCGCCTGCACCATCATCACCTGATCACCTTCGGCCTGCATTACGCCTTTTCCGAGCGCTTCATCCTGCCGATCTCGCATGACGAGGTGGTGCACGGCAAACGCTCGCTGCTTGGGCGCATGCCGGGCGATCGCTGGCAGCAGTTTGCCAACCTGAGGTTGTTCCTCGCGCTGATGTGGACTCATCCGGGCAAGAAGCTGCTGTTCATGGGCTGCGAGTTCGGCCAGTGGCGCGAGTGGAACCACGACCAGCAACTGGATTGGTACCTGCTGCAGTATCCCGAGCATGCTGCCACCCTGGCACTGGTGCGCGAGCTGAACCGTCTGTACCGCGAAGAGCCGTCACTGCACCGCCTGGATGATCAGGACAGCGGCTTCCAGTGGCTGATCGGCGATGACGCGCGCAACAGCGTGTTCGCCTGGCTGCGCAAGGGCGGTGAGGGCGCCAGGCCACTGTTGGTGGTGCACAACTTCACCCCGCAGGTGCTCGACGGCTACCGTGTCGGCGTGCCGTGTGCAGGCGCGTGGCAGGTGCTGCTCAATACCGATGAAAGCTGCTGGAGCGGCTCGGGCGCCGGCACCCAGGGTGAGCTGCACAGCGAGCAGATGGCCGCTCACGGTCAGTCCGATTCGTTGAACTTGCACTTGCCGCCGTTGGGCACGCTGGTGCTGCGGCCTGTGCAATAAGGCTCGCCGCTGAAGCGCCTCCCACCGAGACCGAGATGTACTTGGGAGTGATGATTCTGCCCCGGCCAAATAAGGCGCCGGACTCATAGTGGGAGGGGCTTTAGCCGCGAGCATCACTGCTAAGTCCCTCCCACAGAGGTCGCAGTTGCCGGTCAGTGAGCGGAGGTCACGCCACGCAGCACGGTGTCGTTGGCCATCCGGCTGTGGCCGGAGGCAATATTGCCCAGCGATACTACACCCACCAGGCGCTTCTCGCGGTTGAGCACAGGCAGCCGGCGTACCTGGATATCGGCCATATTGGCGGCCACGTGCTCGACATCTTCATCATCGAAGCAGTAACGCACGTCGACGCTCATCACCTGGCGCACCGGAGTGTTGCCGTCCAGGCCAGCGGCCACCGCGCGCACGGCGATATCGCGGTCGGTGACCATGCCGATCAGGCGGTCGCCTTCGTGGATCAGCAGCGCGCCGCTGTCGATATCGGCCATCAACATGGCCGCGTCGCGGATGCTGCGTTCGGGGGCGAGGGTACGGACGTTGCGGGTCATGATCTTGCTGATTTTCATCGTCGTTCTCCTGTTGCAGGTTGAAGGGCGAATGCCCGATTTGAACCGCTGTGAGAGTGACGCGGCGATTCAGGAGTAGCGCACCAGATGATGCGGGTAATTGCCCACGCGAGCGCCCACCACCATCTCGCTGACCCAGTCGATCAGGATGGCTGTGTAGGCCTGCTGATGGCTGTCGTCGCTGAGGCCATGATCGGCGCCGGCCATGGTGCGATGGGTCAGCGAATGCACCTTGTCGAAGGCATTGCGATAACTCATCAGCGTGGTGTGGGGGACGAAATCGTCGTGCTCGGACTCCACCAGCAGCACATCGCCGCGAAACTCGGCGCAGGCGCTGAGCGCCAGGTTGTCCTGAGCCCGCAGCGGCGTGCGGCGATAGGTGGCGAGGCGGGCGACGTCCAACTGGCGCTTGGGCAACTGCCATTGCTCGTCCCAGTACAAGGCCGGAACCCGCAGGGCCAGCCAGCGCACCGGACGGCGCGCGCTGAGCAGGGTGGACAGGTAGCCGCCGTAGCTGGTGCCGATCACGGCGATGCACGCAGGGTCCACCGCCTCGTGCGCGGCCAGCAGGTCATAGGCGGCAAGGATGTCGGCCAGGTTCTGCTCGCGTGATACGTGCTCCCGGGCCTCGATGTTGCGTTCGTGTCCGCGCAGGTCGAAGGTCAGGCATACGCAACCCAGCCCGGCGATGCCACGGGCACGCGCCAGGTCGCGCTGCTGGCTGCCGCCCCAGCCGTGCACGAAGAGCACGCCGGGGACCTTGGTCGGGGGCGTCAGCAGGGTGCCGGCGATGTGTTCGTCGTCCACCGGAATGTCGATGCTGTGGCTGCTTGCACTCATGACGGCCCGACCTTCACATACTTGGCCAGCGGGCCGTCTTCGCTTTCCTGGCCCTGATACAGGCAGATGGAACCAGGCGGCGGTGGCGCATCCTGATAGCATTCATGAGTCGAGGCCTGCAGGGTTTGCAACTGCGGGTCGTGCATGAACGCCTCCAGGGCGAAGATCTCCGCCGCGCTGGCACCGCCCACGCGCCAGGATTGCTCCAGCACGCCGCTGCGCGACTGGCCCCGCGCGTTCAACCCCTGCGCCACGTCGTAGTTGCGCCGTGAGGCCCGGATCGAGGGGTAGACCTCCAGCGCCGCCAGCTCGAAGATACGTGCCTGCTGTACAGCCAGGCGCACGGTGCGTGGCAGATCGAGCGCCATCAGCGCCAGGAAATCGCCGCGTACCAGCGTCAGTTGCGAGCCGCCATAGACCGGGTTGCCATGGCCGTCGTCGGTCAGTTGCTGGGTGCCGTGGTAGCTCAGGGTGACGCCAGCCACCTGTATCTGGCCGACGGAGTAGGTGCTGGGCTGCTGCAGGTCTTCTTCCAGCACCAGGCCCTGGTCATGTATGCGCTGCTCGTCGAGTCCAGCCAGTGCGCGTTCCAGTTCACGATGAGTGCGCACCACTTGCTGGCCTCGGCCGCCGGTGCCGTCCACTGGCTTCAGACGAAGCGGTCCGTCACGCAGCAGGCGTTGCCCGGCCTCGGCAGCGTCTTCCAGATCAAAGACACTGAAACCCTGCAGGGTGACGCTATCTGCCTGCAGGGCCAAACGCTCGGACCATCCAGCCGGCAAATGGCGCGGCGCGTGGATGGCAGGGTGGCTGATCGCCTTGGTGGCGAGAAAGGCGTGCTCGACCTGGCCACCGAAGAAATCCTCTGGTCCCTCGATGCCGAGGGCACTGACATCGCCGATCAGGGTGTCTTCGGGCAGGAAGTAATGGTGGCCGCTGACTGACATACCGGGCTGGTAAGGTCCCAGGAAGGGACAGTCGAGCAACTGCGCCAGCTTTTCACCGAGCAGGCGCTGCACCATGCGTTCGTGGGCCATGTGCTGGGCTGCGCCAGGCAGCAGAAGCAGGCCGTCGCATGCGCTCATCAGCGAGCCTGCCAGGTGCCGCCAGAGCTCTCGCAGTCGATGCGGACCTGATCCAGGTCGCCCGCCTGATAGTAATGGGTGATCACCTTGGCATCGTTGGGGACGACGGGCCGTGGTTTGCTGCGGTCATCGTCGCCGGAACGGGGGTTGCTCAGGGTCTCCTGGGTCAGCGCCGCTTCGCAGCTACCCAGCCTGGCGTCGGCGCAGCTGGCCACCTTGCGCTGCTCGCTGTTCATCATGCCGCCGCTTTCTTCGTTATTGCAGGACCAGTCGATGTCGCCATCGCTCATGCCGATGAACTCGTAGCAGAACTCCTGTTCAACTTCCTGGATGGCTTCGCTGGAAGCGCTGGTGCTGACGTAGCAGGCGTCGGCCAGCGCGTCGCCGGCGGCCAGGGCGCCTAACAGCAGACCGGGAATGATGGCTCGCATGATGTTCTCCTCGACATTGGCATTCATCAGTTGTGAGGTGAGCCGCCAAGGTGAAGTTCAGGCTTTTTGATCAGCGGGGAAAAGGGCAGAAAAACCCTGAACTCATCGCCATTGCGAAGGCCACAAAAGAAACGCCGCCAACGCAGTTGCGGCCATGGCCATCCAACGCGCGAGCGCGCGAGGAGCTGGATAGATGAGCGAAGCGCAAACCCAGACCGACAGCGCAGTCGAGCAGTTCAAGGCGGCCATCCTGGCCAAACTGCGCTATGCGGTTGGCAAGGACCCGGCCAAAGCCTTCGACCATGACTGGTTCGAGGCACTGGCGCTGGCCACCCGCGACCATATGATCGACCGCTGGGAAGAGTCCTCTGCCCAGGTCGAGCGGCAGGGCGCCAAGCGCGTCTACTACCTGTCCCTGGAGTTTCTGATCGGTCGTTTGCTGGTGGACAACCTGAGCAATCTCGGCCTGCTTGATGTGGCGCGCCAGGCCATGGCTGAACTCGGCGTGGAGCTTGACCGTATCCGGGAGGTCGAGCCCGACGCGGCGCTCGGCAATGGAGGCCTCGGCCGCCTGGCGGCCTGTTTCATGGAGAGCATGGCCACTCTACGCCTGGCCGCCCATGGTTACGGCATTCGTTACGAGCACGGCCTGTTCCGCCAGGCGATCGTCGATGGCTGGCAGGCCGAGCAGACCGAAACCTGGCTGGATTTCGGCAATCCCTGGGAGTTCGAACGGCCAGAGGTGGCCTACCGCATCGGTTTCGGCGGCGGTGTGGAAACGCTGGATGACGAGGCAGGCGGCACGCGCCAGCACTGGCATCCGCAAGAGACGGTACGTGCCATCGCCTACGACACGCCGGTGGTAGGCTGGCGCGGCGCCTCGGTCAATACCTTGCGGCTGTGGCGCGCACGCGCCGAGGAGAACCTGCAGCTCGACCGTTTCAACGCCGGCGATCACTTCGGCGCAGTGGCCGGCGAGGTGCGTGCCGAAAGCATTTCGCGCGTGCTCTATCCAGCGGACGATACCGAGGCCGGCCAGGAGCTGCGTCTGCGTCAGGAGTATTTCCTGGTCTCCGCGTCGTTGCAGGATCTGCTCGATCGCCATCTGCGTCTGCATGACCACCTTGAGTGTCTGTCCCAGCAGGTGGCGATTCAGCTCAACGACACCCACCCGGCCATCGCCGTGGTCGAGCTGATGCGCCTGCTGGTCGATCAGCACCAGGTGCCCTGGGCGCAAGCCTGGCAACTGACCGTCGCCACCACCGCCTATACCAACCACACGCTGCTGCCGGAGGCGCTGGAGTCCTGGCCGGTGGCGTTGATGGAGCGTTTGCTGCCGCGGCATCTGCAGATCATCTACCTGATCAACGCCGAGCATATCGATGCGCTACGGGCCAAGGACATTCACGATTTTCGCCTGCTGCGTGCGGTGTCGCTGATCGAGGAAGACCACGGCCGCCGCGTGCGCATGGGCAATCTGGCGTTTCTCGGCGCGCACAGCATCAACGGCGTTTCCGCGCTGCACACGCGGCTGATGCGCGACACGGTGTTTCGTGATCTGCACCGGCTGTACCCGGACCGGGTGAACAACAAGACCAATGGCGTGACCTTTCGCCGCTGGCTGTTTCAGGTCAATCCGGCGCTCACGCACCTGCTGGTCGATGCACTGGGCGAGCAGGTTCTGCAGCAGCCCGAGGACCGTCTGCAGGCGCTGGAGCCGTTCGCCGACCGCCAGGATTTTCGCGACGAGTACGCGCTATGCCGCCAGCGCAACAAGGAGGTGCTGGCCGCGCGGGTCAGGCAGCTGCTGGGTATCAACCTCGACACCACGGCCATCTTCGATGTGCACGTCAAACGCATTCACGAGTACAAGCGCCAACTGCTCAACCTGCTGCACACCGTGGCGCTGTACCAGGCCATCCGCAACGATCCGACCACCGACTGGGTGCCGCGGGTGAAGATTTTCGCCGGCAAGGCAGCTGCCAGTTATCGCCAGGCCAAGCTGATCATCAAGCTGGCCAACGACATCAGTCGCACCATCAATGGCGATCCGACGGTGCGCGGGCTGCTCAAGGTGGTGTTCATCCCCAATTACAACGTCAGCCTGGCCGAAACCATCATTCCTGCCGCCGATCTTTCCGAGCAGATATCCACGGCCGGGCTGGAGGCATCTGGTACCAGCAATATGAAGTTCGCTCTCAATGGCGCATTGACCATCGGCACGCTGGACGGCGCCAATGTGGAAATGTGCGAGCGGGTCGGTGAAGACAACCTGTTCATCTTTGGCATGACCGCCCAGCAGGTGGCTGCACGGCAGCGCCTGGGCCTGGATATGGGCGATGTCGTGGCAGATTCGGAACGGTTGGAAGCCGCACTCGGCGCTATCCGCGCCGGCGTGTTTTCGCCGGACGATCCGGCGCGCTACGTGGGGCTGGTGGATGCGTTGCTGTACGAGGACCACTTCATGGTCTGCGCCGACTTCGACGCCTACTGGAACGCCCAGCGCCAGGTCGATAAACGCTGGCAGCGGCCCGAGCAGTGGTGGCGTTCGGCGGTGCTCAATACAGCGCGGATGGGTTGGTTCTCATCCGATCGCACCATCGCCGAATACGCCCGGGATATCTGGCAGGTACCGCTGCCGTCACGTGACGGGGAGTAGGGCGCCAGGCGCCTGTTCAACTCTGGATACGGTGCGCCGGGGTGGCGCCACCTTTTTTCGAATGCAGGATGCGCGTGACCTGCACATCGGTGAACTCGTTGGGCCACTCGAAGGTGTGCAGGGCACTGAGGTAGAAGCGCGCCTGGTGTGGCGTGAGCTGTTCGCGGTCGGACTCGACCTCCACGCTGTGCGGCTGGTTGTGCAGGATGTAGCTGATCAGATGCAATGGCTTGGCCATCTCGTGCCTCCGGTTTTGCTGAATGATGTGAGATAGACCTGCGCAACGCATGTGCGAGTTCCCTCGATCCGCCGGGTGGTGCTTAACCGTAGGGTGCGCTGCGCGCACCGGCCCCAGCGCTTTCCTGCAGCTGATGCGCTGGCGCAACCTACGTCTGAACGTTGTTTGCTCTCGCTAACCTGGTTGGGTTTCGATGCTCTGCTCGCCTTGCTTGCGCAGGGTCTTCGCGCGCTTTTCCAGCACCAGGTAGGTAGCGCTGGCCAGCAGCAGCGGCAGCAGGTAATAGAGCACGCGATAGGCGAGCAGGGCAGCGATCAGGCTGGCTTGGCTGTATTGATGCTGCAGCAAGGCGAGAAACACCGCCTCGAGCACCCCCAGGCCGGCAGGAATATGCGCCACCGCCGCCGCCATGCAGCTGATCAGCAGCACCCCGAGCACCGAGGTATAGGAGGCGCCTTCCGGCAGCAGCCAGTAGATCAGGGCAGCCATCAGCGACCAGTTGCTTGCCCCCAGGCATATCTGTAGCAGCGCCATGCGCAACGATGGCAGGGCGATGGCGCGGTCGCGAAGGTGCCAGACGCGTTGCCGGGAAAACGCGCAGATGCCGACATAAGCGCTGACCACCCCCAGCAGGGCAAAACCCAGCAGCTGCAGGCCGGTCACACCCAGCGCCCAGTTTTCCGGCAACTGCACCAGGCGCAGGGAGAAGATCACCCCGGCCAACGCCATGTAGCCGGTCCAGTTGGTCAGCAGGCTCAGGCTGAGGATGCGCGTCACATTCGAGGCGCTCAGGCCAAGGCGCATGTACAGCCGATAACGCATCGCCACGCCACCGATCCAGGTGGTGAAGTTCAGGTTGAAGGCGTAACAGACCATCGCCACCGGCAGGACCTGACGCGCCGGCAGGTGATGGCGACTGTAATGGCGGCCCAGCAAGTCGTAGCAGCCAAATACCAGATAGCTGGCGAAGGCGATCAGCGCCCCCACCGCCAGGGTTTGCGCGCTGTAGTCGCTGAGCGCCTGGCGCACTTCGCCCCAGTCCAGATTGCGCGCCAGCATGTACAGCAGGGCTGGTACAGCCAGGAGAAAGAACAGGGTGAGTGCGCGTTTGCCCCAGCGCATCCAGGGGTTGTTGTGAGCGCTATTCATCCGATCTTTTCCTCTTCATAGCCGCTGGCCTTGTCGGTTGGCTCCAGCGGTTTCAGGCTCTTGCGGTGCGCGGGTAGCCAGCCGGCGATGGCCGGAAAGCGACGCAGAAAGTGAAAGCACAGGAACACCAGCGGCGCACGCCACCAGTAGCCGCGTATCACGCGATCCAGTTCGATGCGCTTGCAGTGCTCGGCGGACAGCTCGAGCAGGTGGTCATGCAGATACTGGTTGAAGGCCCGGTCACGGATCACCAGATTGGCCTCCAGATTCAACGCCAGGCTCAGCGGGTCGAGGTTGCTCGAACCGACCGTGGCCCATTCCTCGTCCACCAGCGCCACCTTGCCGTGCAGCGGGCGCTGGCAGTATTCGTAGATCACCACGCCGTCGCGCAGCAGGTAGTTGTAGAGCAGGCGCGAGAAGGCCTGGACCCAGCGCATGTCTGGCTGGCCCTGCAGGATCAGGGTCACCTGCACGCCCCGCCGCGCGGCGTTGCGCAGGGCGCGCAGCACGCGATAGCCGGGGAAGAAATAGGCATTGGCCACCACCAGGCGTTTGCGCGCGGACTCGAAGGCGCGCAGGTGTTCGTCCTCGATATCGGTGGTGTGACGCTCGTTGTCACGCTCCAGCAGCATCACTCGAGCACCACCTGCAGGCTGTTTCGAGGGCTGCGCCGGGCTCGTCTCGCTGACGGCCGGGCGCAGGAAACGCAGCATGGCCACATGCAGATCGCTGACGATCGGACCGCTCACCTCGACGGCATAGTCCTGCTTGGCCATCTCGCCGAAGTCGCCAAGGTGATCGGCCGAATAGTTGATGCCGCCGACAAAGGCGCACTGGCCGTCGATCACCACCAGCTTGCGATGCAGGCGACGGAACAGGTTGGTACGCATGCCAAAGCGCCTGGGGCTGGGATCGAAGACATGAATCTTGACCCCTTCGCGGGTCAGCGCTGCGACGTATTCATGCTGCAGGTCGGCAGTGCCGTAGCCGTCCACGGCGATGACCACGCGTACACCGCGCCGCGCTGCGCCGATCAGCACTTCCTGCAGTTCGAGACCGACCTTGTCCTCGCGGATGATGAAGGTTTCCAGCAGCACCTCGATGCGCGCGGCACGAATGCAGTCGAACACCCGAGGGTAATAGCCCTCGCCATTGATCAGCAGGCGCAGCTGGTTGCCGTCTCGCCATATGCCACTCACAGGTGAATCTCCGCTGCCAGTGGCGCGTGATCGGACAGATGCGACCACGGCCGGGTAGACAACACCTGCGGCTGGTGCGCCGTGGCATTGCGGGTGTAGATGCGATCCAGGCGCAGCAGCGGCATGCGCGCGGGGAAACTGCGCGCGGGCTTGCCGTGACGATGTCCGAACGCCTCGCGCAGCCCATGTGGCGCCAATAGATCGTCCGCGCGCAGGCGCCAATCGTTGAAGTCGCCGGCGACTATCACCGGCGCGCTGGGTTCGAAGGTCGCCAGCAAATCCAGCAACAAGCTTATCTGCTGGCGGCGGTGCGCCTCACGCAAACCGAGGTGTACGCACACCGCATGCACGGCGTCCTGCCCCGGTACGTCGAGGCGGCAGTGCAGCAGGCCGCGCTGCTCGGTGCCGCTGACCGTCACGTCGAGGTTGTGATACTCGAGGATGGGAAAGCGCGAGAGCAGGGCGTTGCCGTGATCGCCCGCCGGGTACACGGCGTTGCGCCCGTAGGCGAACTGCGGCCACATGCTGTCGGCGAGAAATTCGTACTGCGGCACGCTGGGCCAGTCGTGGAAGCGCTTGGCATGCAGGGCATGGCTACCGAGCACCTCCTGCAGGAACACCAGGTCGGCCCCGGTGGCCTGCACCGCGCTGCGCAATTCGGGGAGGATGAAGCGGCGGTTGAGTGCGGTAAAACCCTTGTGCGTGTTGATCGTCAACACGCGCAGACATTTCATCGGTGTCACGCGGTCGATGATTACCTCCGGCTTGGCAATGGTGCTGTTCATTGTCGGCTGCGCTCGCTCACAGGTCGCCCACGGCATGAGCGAGCATGAGTTTCGCGTGTCCGCCCGCCACCCCACGGAGCATGAAGTTGTGGGTGGTGCAGGCCTGTGCATCGGGCTGCTCGACCTGATCCCGGCAGCTATCACGGTCGGCATGGAGTGCTTCGGTTGTCATCACGGGCTCCTTTTGCCAGCCAGGCGGCCGGTTTACGTAGGTTCGCTATTTCTCTTTCAGGCTGATGCGCCGCGCACGGCGCTGCTTCCAGAATTTTTCCCTCATCCTAGTTTTCGAGTTGGCAGACAAAGGCTGGGTTCAGGCTTTTTTTGCGCCTGTTAGCGCAACAACTCCAGCAGCTGCAGCGAACGCCCGGCCAGCTCTACCGCAGCGTGCTGCAACGGGCTTGGCACTGTTTGCGCGGTATGCGTATCGACCAGGCACAGCCAGTGGCGCCCGCCGTGCACTTCGGGCAGTTGGAACTCGCAGGGCTGGTGGCCCGCGTTGAGCAGCAAGAGCAGGGTGGCGTCGGCGCCGCTGCGCTTGACGCCCGATGGCTGCGCGCGGCCATCCATGAGCATGCCCATGCAGCGCGCTTCCTCGTCGTGCCAGTGGTCCTCGTTCATCTCGCCGCCTTCCGGTGCCAGCCAGGTGACGTCCTTGACGTCCAGCTCCTCGTTGTAATGTCCGACCAGAAAGCGCTGGCGGCGCAGGATCGGGTAGCTCCGGCGCAGGGCGATCAGGTGCTGGCAGAAGGCGAGCAGCTCGCGACCTTCGTCGTCGAGTGTCCAGTCCACCCAGCTCAGTTCGTTGTCCTGGCAGTAGGCGTTGTTGTTGCCGTGCTGGGTGCGGCCGAACTCGTCACCGGCCACCAGCATCGGCGTGCCCTGGGCGAACAGCAGGGTGGCCAGCATATTGCGCATCTGCTGCACGCGCAGGCGGCGGATCGACGGGTCGTCGGTGGCACCTTCGCAGCCGTGGTTCCAGGAAATGTTGCGGTCGGTGCCGTCCTGGTTGTTCTCGTCGTTGGCCTCGTTGTGCTTGTGGTCGTAGGACACCACGTCGCGCAAGGTGAAACCGTCGTGCGCGGTGATGAAGTTGACCGAAGCGAATGGCCTTCGTCCGCGCTGGTTGTACAGATCGCCCGAAGCGGTAAGGCGTCTTGCCAGTTCGCCGAGCTCGCCGCGATCACCCTTCCAGTAGGCGCGCACGTTGTCGCGAAACTTGTCGTTCCACTCGGCCCAGCCCGGCGCAAAGCCACCGACCTGATAGCCGCCGGGCCCACAGTCCCAGGGCTCGGCGATCAGCTTGACCTTGCTCAGCACCGGGTCCTGACGGCAGGCGACGAGAAAGCTGTGGCGCTCGTTGAAGCCATCGGCATAGCGCCCGAGAATGGTCGCCAGGTCGAAGCGAAAGCCATCCACGCGCATCTCGGTAGCCCAGTAGCGCAACGAGTCGGTAACCATCTGCAGCACGCAGGGATGACTCAGATCCAGCGTATTGCCGGTACCGGAGTCGTTGATGTAGTAGCGGCGTTCGTCCGGCAGCAGGCGGTAGTAGCTGGCATTGTCGATGCCGCGCATGGACAGGGTCGGGCCGCGCTCGTTGCCCTCGGCGGTGTGGTTGTAGACCACATCGAGAATCAGCTCCAGGCCGGCTTTGTGCAGGTGCGCGACCATCTCCTTGAATTCGCTGATGCGGCCGCTGGCGAGGTAGGCCGGGTGCGGTGCGAAGAAGCCGATGCTGTTGTAGCCCCAGTAGTTGTTCATGCCCTTTTCCAGCAGATGCTGGTCGTTGACGAAGGCATGCACCGGCAGCAGCTCGACGCTGGAGACGCCCAGCTCGCGGATATGCCGCAGCAACTCGGGGTTGGTCAGCCCGGCGCAGGTGCCGCGCTGATGCTCGGGTACAGCCGGATGACGCATGCTGATGCCGCGCAGGTGCGTTTCGTAGATCACCGTGCGATCCCAGGGCGTACGCAGGCTGGGTTGTTCGCCCCAGGTGAAGGCGGGGTCGATGACCTTGCACTTGGGCACGAACGGCGCGCTGTCACGCTCATCGAAGCTCAGGTCGCCGGCCGGGTCGCCGATGGTGTAACCGAATAGCGCCTCCGACCATTGCAGCTTGCCCACCAGCTGCTTGGCGTAGGGATCGATCAACAGCTTGTTGGGGTTGAAGCGATGCCCGGCTTCGGGCTCGTAGGGGCCGTACACGCGGTAACCATAGACCTGCCCGGGACGCGCGTCAGGCAGGTAGCCGTGCCAGATCTCGTCGGTGTATTCCGGCAGTTCGATGCGTTCGATTTCGCTCTCGCCGCGCTCGTCGAACAGGCACAGTTCGACCCGCGTGGCATGCGCCGAGAACAGGGCAAAGTTGACGCCGAGCCCATCCCAACTGGCGCCGAGCGGAAATGGTGTGCCCTCGGTAACGCGTGAGCGCTGATGTTTGCGCATGGTGGTGACCTCAGGCTTTCGGCGTCTTGGGCGTGCGCGGAGCACGGGGTTTCTTCAGCAGCGCCGGCTGTTCGGCTTCGCTCAGCGGCACTGTCTTGGGTTTGCTGATGCGCCGTGGTTTGGGTGCGGCCTGGGCTTGCGCCTCGGCTTCGGCCAGCTTGCTGGCCATCTTCCAGTGCCGCTCGTGCTGGCCATGGGGGCGGCCTTCGGATTCCCAGATCTGAAAGGCAAACTCACGTATGCGCTGCTCATCGATATTCATGGCGTGACTCCTATGATCAAGAGGTAAGGCGAAGCAGATTGATCGGCAACTCGGCCAGCGCAGCGGCAACTGGCACGCCCTGGTGAGCGGCGAGCCGGCATGGCGCAAGCAGACCGGTGACGTGAAAGTCGTGCAGTTCACCTGGCAGTAGCACTGTGGTGTCGGCCCAGCGCGGCGCGGGCACATGCGGCTGATCGTGCTCTGCGAGCAGGCCGGCGGCCAGGCGCGGTGCAATCACCAGCACATGCTCGTCGCCGTGACGACGCAGGAAGGCGACTACCTGCGCGGCATGCGGGCCCGTTACCGGCAGAGGCTGATAGTCGCCCTGGCTGAACAGCAACGGATGCGCCGCACGAAGCGCCAGAACCTGCTGGATCAGCCATTGCTTGATACGCCCGTCCTGCCAGCTGGCCAGCTTGTCCGCAGCACTGTCCCCGGTCTGCAAGGCGGCCTGCCTTGCGGGGAAGTCCACCGGGCGGCGGTTGTCCGGGTCGACCAGGCTGAAGTCCCAGAACTCGCAGCCCTGGTACAGATCAGGCACACCCGGCGTGGTCATGCGCAGCAGACATTGCACCAGGCTGTTCAGGACGCCGGCAGGGGCTATTGCGGCGACGGTACCCGCCAGTTCGGTGCGCAAGGCCAATCCGGCTGGCTCGCACAACAGGCGCCGCAGAAAGTCGGCGCAGGCGGCTTCGTGTGCTTCGTTCGGCGCGCTCCAGGCGCTATTGAGCTTGGCCTCGCGCAGCGCCTTGCGCTGCCAGTCCAACAGACGCTGCAGGTAGGCTTCCAGGCCGACGCCATCGTCCGCCTGCAGGCCCAGCGGCCAGCTGCCGATCAGCGCCTGGTAGAGGATCGCTTCTTCGCCGCCATCCGGCGCCTGCTGCAGATGACTGCTGCGCAGCGGTTGCGCGAGCTGGTGCCAGTGCCTGACACGCTCGGCATACCAGGCAGCGCGCTCGCTGAGCACCGCCAGGCGCGCGCGGCAGTCCTCGCCGCGCTTGTGGTCATGAGTGGCGGTAGCCAGCAGGTTGAGCGGATGCTGCGCTGAGCGTTCGCGACAGGCCTGATGGAAACGCTCGACGCTGGCGCTGAAATGCTCGGCATCGAAGCCCACGTCATAACGCGACAGCAGCACGCCGGCGCGATACAGCGCAGTGTCTTCGACGGCCTTGGCGGCCACTGGCGAGGTCAGCTGCTGGAAACGCGTCAGCGCCAAGGCACGCAGACGGCGCGCACGGCCGGGTGGCAGCGCACGCAGGAAGGCGCCGCCGAGCCAGTCGTCGAGATGCGGCAGCAAGGGCCAGTCGGCCTCGGCCAGGGTCTGCCGCGCACCGTCCAGCGCCTGCTGGAAGAAGCGCCGATCCTGCTGCGAACGGCCACAGGTCTGGGCATAGGTGCGATACACCGGAAAGTGCACGATCAGCTCGCGCAGCGTGCGGCGGATGGCGCCGAGGGTCAGGTCACGCGTGGCGATGTCGTGGCGGGCCACGTGCAGCAGGCGCTGGGCGACTTCCTCCAGATCGCCGGCCAGCGAGCCTTCCAGCACCAGGCGGCGCGCTTGCAGTATCTCTTCCTGAAAAGCTCCGGGGCGGCCGCTCTGCGCTTGCCACAGCTCGCTCAGTGGCAGCTCGCCGTGCGGGTCGTGCTGCAGCAGCGACACCTGGTTCATGAATTCGTAGCCGGTGCTGCCGTCCACCGGCCACTCCTGGGGCAGGTGTTCACCAGCGCCGAGGATCTTCTCCACGAAAATGGGGAAGGGCGCATCGCCGCGCAGCTGCCGGACACGACGGCGCAGCCGGCTGCAATAGGCGCGCGGGTTGGCCAGCCCGTCGACATGGTCGATACGCAGGCCGTCGATCAGCCCGCGTTCGATCAGCTCGAAGACCTTGGCGTGCGTCTGTTCGAATACCTGCCGATGCTCGACGCGCAGCGCGCCCAGCTCGTTGATGTCGAAGAAGCGCCGCCAGTTGATGTCGTCCGCTGCGGTACGCCAACTGGCCACGCGGTAGTGCTGGCGCTCGAGCAGCGCGTGCAGGCGCTTTTGCGCCGCTTCGTCGCGGCCCTGGAAACTGCCGAGCAGCGGCACCACCTTGTGCGCCTGGGCGGCCAGTTCGGCGCACAGCTGTTCGGCCTGGGTGCGGCTGTCGCCAGCGCGGCCCAGGCGGGCGAAACGCTGGCCCAATTCACGCAGCGCGGCATCCTCACTGCTGCGCAGGATGTTGGCGTAGCTGGGCGGTGTCAGCGGCAGGCGATGCTCGAAGTGCTGCGCATGGAAGCGTCCGCGCTCGGCATCGAACACCAGCTCCAGCGTGCCGTCACGCAGCGCCTCGCCGTAGTCGCTGCGCAGAAAGGGCACCAGCAGCTGGCCGCTGAGCAACGGGTCATGGGATTGCCACTGGATGTCGAAGAACGCTGCGTAAGGGCTTTCTTGCCCCCATTCCAGTACGTCCAGCCACCAGGGATTGCCGTCGCCGCCCACGGCCATGTGGTTGGGCACGATATCCAGAATCAGCCCCATGTCATGGGCACGCAGGGTTTCCACCAACTGTACCAGCGCCTCTTCACCGCCCAGCTCGGGGTTGATCCGGCTGGGGTCGATCACGTCATAGCCGTGTTGCGAGCCGGGGCGGGCGGTGAGAATCGGCGAGGCGTACAGGTGGCTGATACCCAGCTGAGCCAGATAGGGCACCTGGGCCGCCGCGTCGCGCAGGGTGAAACCCTTGTGCAGCTGCAGGCGCAGCGTGGCGCGCAACTCAGTCATGGCCGGCCTCCCGGCGGGCGCCATCGAGGCAGGCCAGACGCTCGCTGGTGGCCGGCTGTTCCAGCAGTTCGCTGACCGCCAGCGGGTAGCGCCGCCGCCAGTTCGGGTGCGTATCGCCAGGGCCGGGCAGGTTGGGCTGCTGCTCCAGGCCGCATGCGTCCTCCAGCGGCAACAGGGCCAGTGGCGCCGGCGTGCGGCCAATGTGCGCGATGCAGGCCAGCAGGCTGGCATCGTCATCCGTACCCGTCAGCATGCCCTGTCGCTCGAACAGTTGGCGCAGCGCCACGCGCTCGCCGGCACGCTCGGCGTGGTCGCCCTCCAGCAGCTGGGCGTCGCGCTGCCCGGCGCGCACCCGCCATTCCAGATCGTGGCCGGCGAGCCAGCCCTTGATGGTCGGCAGGTCGTGGGTGGTGGTGGTCGCCAGGGCATTGCCGGGCCAGTCTTCGGCCGGCACGAAGCCGAGGTCGTCCTGCTCGAACAGCAGCACCCGCGTGCCGAGGACATTGCGCGCGGCGAGTTTGTCGTGCAGGCCCTCGGGCACGGTGCCGAGGTCTTCGCCGATCACCAGGGCACGATGGCGGTGCGATTCCAGAGACAGCAGGCGCAGCAGGTCATCCAGTGGGTAGCGCAGGTAGGCGCCGTGCTGCGGCTCCGCGCCCTGGGGGATCACCCATAGCCGCTGCAGGCCCATGACATGGTCGATACGAATGCCGCCGGCATGCGCCAGGTTGGCCTGGAGCATCTCGATGTAGGCGCGAAAGCCGTGCTGGCGCAACCCCTGCGGCGAGAAGGCCGATACGCCCCAGTTCTGCCCCTGGCGATTGAGAATGTCCGGCGGTGCGCCGATGGTGACCCGCGGCAGCAGTTCGTCCTGGCGCGACCAGGCCTGGCTGCCGGCGCAATCGGCGCCTACCGCCAGGTCGGCGATCAGGCCGATGCCCATGCCGGCGCCGCTGGCAGTGGCCTGAGCCGTTTCCAGGCCATGGGCGATCAGCCACTGGCAAAAGGCGTGAAAGCGCAGTTCATCGATATGTTCGAGGGCGAAACGGGTCACCGCGCCCTGGTGCGGGCTGCGCAGCGCCTCCGGCCAGGTGCGCCAGTCGCCGCTGACACCTTCGCGCAGGCGCTGGGCATGGATGGCCTCGAAGCAGCAATGCTGCTGCAGGGCGTCCCCCCCGGCTGCGCGAAAGGCTTCGAAGGGGTCCTGCAACTGCCCGGGGTCATGGCAGAAATCCGCATACAACTGGCGCAACAGGCGCTGGCGAGTGGCGGCCACGGCCGGCCAGTCGATCAGCTCCAGTGCCTCCAGGCGGGTCATTTCACTCTGCAGCCCGGCGGCTTGAATGGCGCGGTGCACGCGCGCCTCGCCGAGCAAGGTGACGGGCGCGGCGTACAGGGTGTTGAAGAACACTCGGCTGGACGGTGAGTAGGGGCCGTAGCTACGCAGATCCGCACTGAACTGCGCGTGCACCGGGCTCAGGGCGATGGCATCGGCGCCGTGATTGGCGGCATGCCGGGCCAGGTCCGCCACCGCCAGCGTATCGCCCAGGCCGCCATCGCCGTTACGCCGTAGGCCGTAGAGCTGGGCGGTAAGCCCCCAGATGCGCGGCTTGCCGCACAGCTCTTGTACCGACATGCAGGCGGTGGGCGCCACGGCGAGCGCATGCAGGGTATCGCGAATTTCCAGCTGGTAATAGCCAGGCTGCTGTTGCGCCGGCAAATGACCGTCGCGGTCGAGACGGCCCTCGCTGACATTGCCCCACTCGTCGGTCAGCCGATAGGGGCTTTCAGCCGGGTACAGGGTCAGGGCCAGCGGCCGGTTCTGGTCCTGAAGCAGCAGGCTGGAATCCTCCGGCGCATGCTGCCGGGGCAGCAGTAAGCTCAGGCTTTCGCGCATTTGTTCAGTGGTTTGCGCCGCATAGCCGAGCGCCTCCAGCAGGTTGCGCTGTGCTTCCACAGTTACGCTCTGGGGGCGGCCGTGGGCGTCGATCCAGTCGATGCTCAGATCCGCCGCCTGGGCCAATTCGGCCAGTAGTCGATCGCTCATCGGGCGGGCTCCAGGGTGACCAGGGCACTGCGCGGCGGCAATTGCGCCTGGCGCAGGTCGGCATCGTCGATGCGCAGGGTGTACAGACGTTCGCCGTGCGTGGCGGGCGAGGGCAGTGACACGGCGCTGATGCCCAGATTGATGGCGATGCTCAGCGCCGGGCCGTTACCCAAACGCCAACGCGCCAGTACGGCGCCGTCGCCCAGCACTTGCGCGCCGAGGCTGCGTGCCTGCTGCAAGCCCGGCAACAGGCGGCTGTGACGCACCTGCAACAGGCCGCGATAGAAGGCCAGCCACTCGCGTTGCTGCGGCTCCAGTGCCGGCGCCAGATCCGGTCGTGAGCGCTGGAAACTGGCCTCGGCATTGGGGTCGGCAATGGCTTCGCGGCTGTGCGGCGAGCTGAACTGGGAAAAATCGGCGAACTCGTTGCGCCGGCCTTCGCGCACGGCATTGGCCAGCTCGTCGTGGTAATCGGTGAAGAACAGGAACGGCCGTTTGCTGCCCCATTCCTCCCCCATGAACAGCAGCGGCACCATCGGGCAGAGCAGCAGAAGCACGGTGGCGGCCTTCAGCGCGTCGTTGTCGGCGAGCAGCGTCAGGCGTTCGCCGAAGGCGCGGTTACCCACCTGGTCATGATTCTGCAGGAACAGCACGAAGGCGTGCGGCGGCAGATCGGCGCTGGGTTCGCCGCGCGGCTGGCCATGGCGATTGGCCTGGCCCTGATAGACGAAGCCCTGTTCCAGGCAGGTAGCCAGCTTGCGGGTCGGCGCCTGGGCATAATCGGCGTAATAGCTTTCGTTCTCGAAGGTGAGCAGGGCATGCAGGGTGTTGTGGCCGTCGTCGTTCCACTGCGCGTCGAAACCATCGCGCAGCAGATGCGCGGCGTTGTGCTCGTTCTCCAGCACCAGATGCACCTGGCGCTGTTGCGGCAGCGCCGAGCGCACGCGCGCCGCCAGCTCCTTGAGAAAATCGTCATCGTCGATGGCGTGCACGGCGTCCAGGCGCAGGCCGTCGATGCGATAGTCCAGCAGCCACATCAAGGCGTTCTCGCAGAAGAAGTCGCGTACCTGCGGGCGGCTGAAGTCGATGGCTGCGCCCCAGGGCGTGATGCGCTCTTCGTGGAAGAACTGCCGCGCGTACAGGCCCAGATAATTGCCGTCCGGGCCGAAGTGGTTGTAGACCACGTCGACGAACACCATCAGGCCATAGGCATGGGCGGTGTCGACCAGTTGCTTGAGCTCATCGGGCGTGCCATAGGCGTTGGCCGGGGCAAACGGCAGTACGCCGTCATAGCCCCAGTTGCGCGTCCCGGAGAAGGCATTCAGCGGCATCAGCTGCAAGGCAGTGACGCCCAGATCGGCAAGGTGCGGCAGATGCTCGATGACCTGCTGGAAACCACCGAACAGCCCGACGTGCAGCTCGTAGAGCACCGTCTCGTGCCAGGGTCGGCCAACCCAGTCGTGGTGATGCCAGGCATAGGTGGAGTGATCGATGACCTGGCTGAAACCGTGCACGTCCTCGACCTGGCAACGCGAGGCCGGGTCCGGCACCGACCACTGACCGTCGATGCGATAGCGATAGCGGGTGTCGCTCTGACAGTCGAGCAGCGACACGAACCAGCCGTCATCTTGCGCCTGCATCGGGTGCAATCCACCGTCCTGCAGCTCCAGATCCACCTTCCGGCAACTCGGCGCCCAGAGGGCGAAGCGCACGCGTCCATCGGCCATCGGCCGGGCACCATGGCTATACATCAGCGCATTGCCCGATGGGCACCGGCCTGACTCAGCAGACGTTGAAAGAGGCGGTCGTAAGGCTGCACCGACTGGCGCCAGTAGAGTGGGGCGCGCATGGCCTTGCAGCGCATGGCATCCAGCAGTTCGGGATGCTCGAAGACGTGCAAAGCGCGGTCGATGGCGCGGCGATAGGCATCGGCCTGGGGCGCGTCGAAGAGAAAACCGCTGACGCCATCCTCGATGGTATCGGCCAGCCCGCCCGTGCAACGGGCAATGGGCAGCGAGGCGTAGCGTTGGGCGTACATCTGGCTGAGGCCACAGGGCTCGAAGCGCGAAGGCATGAGCAGAAAATCGCTACCGGCGTACAGGCGCCGCGCATCGCTTTCGTCAAAGCCGATGTGCACGCCGATACGCCCACGGTAGCGCCGGCCCAGGTCTGCCATGGCGGCCTCCAGTGCCGGTTCCCCCTGGCCGATCACGCCGATGCGGCCGCCACGGGCGACGATGTGTTCGGCCACTTGCAGCGTCAGGTCTATACCTTTCTGGTGCACCAGGCGCGACACCACGGCGAACAGCGGGCCGTCCGCGTCGAGGTTCAGCCAGCGCCGCACGTACGTGGCATTGGCCTGCTTGCCCGCCCAGTCACCAGCCGTGAAACCCTGCAGCAAGTGCGGGTCGTTTTCCGACTGCCAGCTTTCATCAATGCCATTGGCGATGCCGCTGAGCTGATTCAGCAGGACCTTGGCGCGCAGCAGGCCATCGAGGCCACAGCCCTGTTCCGGCGTGGTGATTTCGCGGGCATAGCGGCGGCTCACGGTGGTCACGTGCTGGGCATAGGCGATGCCGGCCTTGAGAAACGACAGCTGGCCGTAGAACTCCAGGCCATCGACGCCACAGGCTGACTCCGGTATTGCCAGCTCGCTGGCACAGCGCATGTCGCACAAGCCCTGGTAGGCCAGGTTGTGAATGGTCAGCAAAGAAGGCGTGCTGGCCTGTCTCCAGGCCATGTAGGCCGGCGCCATGGCCGCTGGCCAGTCGTTGGCGTGTACCAGCTCCGGGCGCCATTGGATGCTGGCATCGCCGGTGGCGATTTCCGCGGCAGCCAGGCCGAGGCGGGCGAAACGAATGTGGTTGTCTGCCCAGTCGCGCCCCTGCGTATCGACGTAAGGCGAGCCGTCGCGCTCGTACAGCGCGGCGTTGAGCAAGACGTAGACGATCAGGCCATCGGCCAGATCCATGCGCCCGATCTGGCAGGGCGGCAGCGCGGCCAAGCCGGTCAACTGCCCGACGATGCGGATCGGTCGGCCGCTTTCCACGACCTGGCGATAACCGGGGATCAGCAGACGAATGTCGTGCTGCGGCGACAGCGCCCGGGGCAACGCAGCGGAAACGTCACCGAGCCCACCGCATTTGATCAGGTCGGCGAATTCCGAGGTGACGAACAGCACACGCTTACGCTGCGGATGCTCGCTGTGCATCTGCACGGGTGGCTTGGCTGCGGCGCAAAGTGTGGGTGTGGCTTGAATGTGTGCGGATGCTGCAGCGCTTGCCATGTCTCTCTCCATAAGCTTCGACCTGAGGACGACTCGCCTTGTGAGCGGGGCCTGTGGAGGAGTGCGATGAAAGGTTGCGCGATCTCCCCCCTACCCTTGAGCTGACGGGTCGATGCGGACAAAGGTTCGACCTTTTTTTACCGGGCAAGCGCAACGTTAAAAGTTGAACTTTGCCCATCGTGCCCGCTTCCACTGAGCACCCTGACAGCTTCAAGGAGACCGGCAGATGCAAAGCATCGAGCAGGTGGTGAATTTTCTCGGTAAGTACAAACTGCGCCTGGCCACTGCCGAATCCTGTACGGCGGGATTGATCAGCTCGCTGGTGGCGGATGTGCCCGGTAGCGGCAAGGTGCTCGATTGCGCCTTCGTCACCTATTCGCCGCAGGCCAAGCAACGCTGCCTTGGCGTCAGCGCAGCTACCATCGAGCGTTTCGGCCTGACCAGCGAGGAGGTTGCGCAGGAAATGGCGCTGGGCGCATTGCAGCGCAGCGATGCCGATATCGTTCTGGCCAACACCGGCCTGGCGGAAGCCGAGGGAGAGATGGACGGTGTGCAGTGCATCGCCTGTGCGATTCGCCTGGAGCTGCACCAGGGCATCGTCAGTGAAACGGTGCAGTTCAGCGGCAGCCGCAACCAGGTACGTGAGGATGCAGCGCGCTATGCCCTGATGCAGCTGCCTTACTACTACGAACGACTGCGCCAGAGCTGATTGATGAGACGCTGCCGAGCTGCATCTGCAGCCCGGCGAGCGATCACTCTTCCGGCAACTGACCGTTCAACTGTTCAGCGCGCTGCAGATGCTGCTCCAGCTTGGGCAGCGTCTCACGGGCGAAGGCGGCGAGTTCCTGGTCATCGACATTCACCGCGCGACGGAACAACTCGATGGTCTCGCGGTGGGCAACCACCTGGTTGTTCATGTAGGCCTTGTCGAAGCTGGCCTCGCCACGCATTTTCAGCACCATGGCCTTGGCCTGGTTGAGCAGCTCGGCGTCGTCAGACACTTCAAGATCCTTGCTCTTGGCCAGATCGGCCAGCTTCTGATTCGCCTGGCGATGGTCGTCGATCATCATCTGGGCGAAGCCCTTGACCGCTTGGTTCTGTGATTTTTCCAAAGCCAGTTTGGCTGTTTCGATCTCGGCGATGCCCTTGGCCGAGGCCTCCTCGACGAACGCTTCGCTGCTGATCGATTCCGCCTGATTGGCGGCGTGCAGGCTGCTGACGGCGCAGATGGCGAAGGCGGCAGCGGCCAGTAAGGCCAGTGGTTTCAACGGATGCATGTTCGATCCTCCTGGGGATGTGCGTGCACTGAGGTAGAAGGTCGAGGCAAAGACGAAGTTCAGGACATATTTGCGCCGGCGAAAAATGCGTTGCGACAAGCGAAACGGCCAGGAGCACGCGCCGGGAGGGGAAAATTCAAGTCGAACGTAATAGCCGCCGCTCACCTCAAAAACTACCCGGAGCGACTTTTGTCGTCGCTTGCGTGGCCGCCATGCATGGCATGGCCACAGACAATCAAGTGCGCGTCGCCGCGTGCCTCCAACAGCCAGGAGTAGCCCATGAGCAAGCAACCCAACACCGCCGACGAGAACAGTCAGATGGCGGGCAGCGATACGCTCGACAGAAGCAACAGCAACGCCAAGCTCGAGCAACTCGAATGTTTCCGTGAAGACGCCACGGGGACGGCGCTGACCACCAATACCGGCACGCGCATCGCCGACAACCAGAACAGCCTGCGCGCGGGTGAACGTGGGCCGACGCTGATGGAAGATTTCATCATGCGCGAGAAGATCACCCACTTCGATCACGAGCGCATTCCCGAGCGCGTGGTACATGCGCGCGGTGCAGGGGCACATGGCTATTTCGAGGTGACCGATCCGGCCAGCGACCTGACCTGCGCCGCTTTTCTCGGTGAAGCCGGCAAGCGCACGCCGGTGTTCGTGCGCTTTTCCACCGTGCAGGGGCCACGTGGCTCGGCCGACACCGTGCGCGACGTGCGCGGTTTTGCCGTGAAGTTCTACACCGAGGAGGGCAACTTCGACCTGGTCGGCAACAACATGCCGGTGTTCTTCATCCAGGATGCGATCAAGTTCCCTGACTTCGTGCATGCGGTCAAACCCGAACCGCACAATGAGATTCCCACCGGAGGCTCGGCTCACGACACCTTCTGGGACTTCGTCTCGCTGACCCCGGAATCGGCCCATATGGTGCTCTGGACCATGTCCGATCGCGCCATTCCCATCGCCTATCGCTCGATGCAGGGCTTTGGCGTGCACAGCTTTCGCCTGGTCAATGGCGAGGGCCAGAGCAAGCTGGTGAAGTTTCACTGGCGCCCCAAGGCCGGCGTCTGCTCGCTGGTGTGGGATGAAGCGCAGAAACTCGCCGGCAAGGACCCAGACTTCCACCGCCGCGGCCTGTGGGAAGACATCGAGCGCGGGCTCTACCCGGAATGGGAGCTGGGCCTGCAAGTGATGGATGAGGAGGACGCGCTGAGCTTTGGCTTCGACCTGCTCGACCCGACCAAACTGGTACCGGAAGAACTGGTGCCGGTACGCGTGGTGGGGCGCATGGTGCTCAATCGCAACCCGGACAACTTTTTTGCCGAGACGGAGCAGGCGGCCTTCCACATCGGGCATGTGGTGCCGGGTATCGACTTCAGCAACGACCCGCTGTTGCAGGGTCGTCTGTTTTCCTACACCGACACCCAACTGCTGCGTCTGGGTGGCCCCAACTTCAACGAGATTCCGATCAATCGGCCACTCTGTCCGTTCCACAACAACCAGCGTGACGCGCCACATCGTCAGCAGATCAACCGTGGCCAGGCAGCCTATGAGCCCAACTCGATCGACGGCAACTGGCCGCGCGAGACGCCGCCAGCGCCGAGCGGTGGCGGCTACAGTTCCTATCCCGAACCGGTCAGCGGCACCAAGATACGGGTGCGCTCGCCCAGTTTCGCCGATCACTTCTCCCAGGCCACGCTGTTCTGGCGCAGCATGAGCGAAACCGAGCAGCAGCACATCGTCGATGCCTACAGCTTCGAGCTGTCGAAGGTCGAGCGCCTGTACATTCGCGAGCGCCAGGTGAAGGAAATCCTGGCGCATATCGACCCGCTGCTGGCGCTACGTGTCGCGGAGAACCTGGGTATCGATCTGGACAGCACCTCGACCTCGCCAATGGAAGGCAAACTCCAGGACTCCCCGGCGCTGAGCCAGATGAATCTGCTGCCTGGTGACATTCGCGGACGACGTGTTGCGGTACTGCTGACACCCGGTTGCAAGGCCGACGAGGTCGGCAGTTTGAAAAAGATGCTGGAGGGGGCGGGCGCCGTGGCCAAGCTGCTGGCGCCGACGGCTGCCGCGCTGAAGGACTCGGACGGCCAACCGATGCAGCCCGACGGCAGCTTCGCCTCGGAGCCGTCGATTACGGTGGATGCCGTGTTCGTGCCGGGTGGCGAGTACGTGCTCAAGACGCTGCAGAACGATGGCGTGGCCAAGCACTACCTGCTGGAGGCCTACAAGCACCTCAAACCTGTCGCGCTCAGCGGTGATGCCGCTCAGCTCGCCGCGATGCTGGGCCTGGACGAAGACGAGGGCATGCTGTGCGGCGACAGTTTCGATCCGCTGTTCATGCGCTTCGAGACAGCACTGAAGCAGCATCGTATCTGGGCGCGGGAAGCATGTGCGAAGGGCGTTCCGGCGTGATCCGCCTCCCGGCCTAGCGCGGTTCTCCGTCGCCAGGCCGGGCTCTTTTCTCCCGCTGCGCCTTGGTCGAGGGGCGTAGCGGCACTGGCGCGTCGAGCTGCGAGCCAGGGTCTTCGTTGCCTGGATCGTCCAGCAGCGCCTCGTAGATCGAACGCGTGGTTGGCGCTACCTCGTCTTCATCAGTTTCCTGACTGGTCATGGCCGAGACTCCCGCGCGTAGCTGCCAGCGCTGCTTGAAGGTGCAGGGTGCGGGTAAGCATGGGTCCAACCGCTGTAGGTAATGGCGTAATTCACATAGATGTATTTTTTCGTCATTTGCACACCTCTTTGTACACAACACGTAGCGCAATAAGGCGCGTCAAGAAACCAAGTCTTGCCTGCGTGTGTGAATCAGATCGTGTAACTGCTGATACGCGCAGTAAAATTCCTGAGTTATTTGCTGTGCTCAGGGGAGCTGGGTCCTTGAGTATATCCACGTGGTCCGGCAATACCCCAGATGACCAGACCAATAACCGGGAATATCCAGATAAGTAGAGCCCATAGAGTTTTGGTACCAACACTCTTGTCGCTGCGAAATACACTGATCACCGCCCACAGATGTAGCAGAACGATGAGGGCCGCAATTGTAATGGAAAAGTAAATGACTGGATCCGACATGACAGGCCTCCTTTGAATAAGGTCTATGCATGTCGACAGCCACCCCGATCATTCGCTCAGATAATCGGGATGCGGGAAATAATTAAGGCAGGATAAAGGCTGGAAGTGCCAGCCGAAGGCGTCAAGGGCGGCTAGAAAGAGTGATTGGACTTGATCACTTCAATCATCATGTTTTCGGGGTGGTTCGCGTCGCTGTCGCGCAGCGCGTCACGGTGTATGTCACTGCAGGTGAGAATCGAGCGGCTGAACTCGAATTCCTCGTCAGGGCGCGCAGACGCGGCGGTATCTTTGCCGCAGTCGTCGCAATGCGGCTCGCTCAGGGCGTCGCTTTGAACCTGATAGCAGTTCGAGTCGATTTCCTGCAGAGAGCGCTGCATGGCCTGGGTCATGGGTTGAGGTGGCGACCACATCGCCGCCAATACAGGCGGCTGAAAGGGCTGCCAGGCCAGCAACACCAGCAGGCATGTCGAGCCAACGATGTAAGGCCACTCGTACACCAGCTGGTTTTCTGGCTTGTTGTGAATCGGCGTTGCGCGCTTGTGTCTGGGCACCTGCGTATCTCCTCATTTCTTTTCGAGCTTTCTCATTGCCCATAAACGAGAGGTACGCGTGCGAAAAAGCGGCTCGCGCGAGTAGGTGGGTAATTGTGTGGCGTTGCAGTGCTTGACTGCCTCATTGATGGACTCAGCGTTCTCATCCAGTGCCATATCGAAATGGATCAGGCGAATGAATTCCTGAGGACAACAACTTTCATCAAGGACGCGAACCAACCGACGCTCTGCGTGAGCGACAGTAAGCACGATGCTCCCGTCCGGTCTTGGCGTCATGTCAACTTCGTAGTTGGCTAACGCCGTTCTGATATTTTCCAAATCATGTTTCATGAGTATCTCCTTGATAGCACCCATAAAACATAACGGCGTATTCAGTGCATACCAACAGTTAGGACGATTGGTAAAAAGAAAACTCAAAGTGACATCATTTACAAAAGTTGTACAAAGACAGCTTTATGTAAACTTAAGCCAGCATGGGATTGGCACTGGAAAGTCTTGCGGTAATTTTGTTCTTTGAACACAAAGCCTTGCGTTGTAGAGCAAGTTAGCTGGTTCGCACTGACAGAAAAAAATAACCTGAACCAAATCCGCGCTACGGTTTCACCCAACCACTCTTGGCAGCCGGTAAACCTGAGTGGAAGTTGTACAAGACGTTGGCGCGCCTGAAATCTGCGCTAGAGGGAATCCTCCACACCCTCCCGCGCTTGGCGACGCCAGATACGCGTCAACCAGCGCCAGCTGATCCAGCCGGCTGCGAGGAGGTAGACCAGGCTACCCGGCACCCACATCAGCAGGCCAGCCAGTTGCTGGTCGGCCAGGTCACGGGATTCGCCATAGAACGTCGTGTTGCCGAAGGTGAGCAGGGCACCGAGCAGACCGGTGTGCATCAGGGTCAGGAGAATGGCCATCAGCGCGTGCGGCACCTGCCGTGGATTGGCGCGCAGACAGGACCACCAGAACAGCCAGGCGCTGAACAGAAAACAGGCATGCTCGATGGCGTGCCACCAGGTGTTGTCCAGCGCCAGCATGTACAGGCTCGGCGTATGCCAGACCCAGATCATCGCGCCGTGCAGCATGGCCAAGGCCACCGGATAGCGGCCGCTGCGCAGAATCGCGTTGGACACCGGCGCCATCCAGCCACCGAGCACCGCCCGCCATTGTGGCAGCGGCCGAGCCAGCGCCCAGAGCGGCGCGATGACGATCATGAACAGCATGTGCTGCACCATATGCAGGCTGGTGCTGGTTTCCGCCCAGTCATCGATGGGGCCGAACACGGCGAGCACGGTGATGATCATCGCCAGGTGCATCCACAAGGCTTCACGCCCATGCGGGCGCACCTTGCGGCAGCCGAGGATGTACAGCAGCCAGGCCGCGCCAAGCAGCAGGGCGCTGAGTAGCAGTGGTACACGTTCGTTCAGATGCAGATGGCCGTCGAGAAGACCATGGGCGGCGGCAGTGCCGGGCAAAAGCAGGAGGGCGAGGGGAGTCAAAGGCATGGTGGCAGACTCAGCGTGGGCAGGGCGACGAAGACGGTGGCGATGGCGCCGATCAGGTTCACGCCGGCGGCGAGGCGAGCCACGAAGCGCGCGGGCTGGCTTTCACGTTCGTCCCTGGCGGCGCGTTGAAACAGCCAGGCCAAACCTAGTAGTGCCACCATGGTGAACAGGCTGAGCAGAGCGAGCAGACCGTTCAGCCAGGTCCATTGCCCGTTTGCAGGATCAGGTGGCACCAGGGCACAGCCCACCGACAGGCCGCCATACAGGGCGATGAACCAGATACTCCAGAGCACCAGCCCGAGGGGGATGTGGATCGGGTTATAGGGGGAGCGTAACGGCTGCATCACACGCCTCCGAAGGTTGGCGGGAACAGCACCACGCTGCAGTAGGTGATCCACATTACGGCCAGGCTGTATTGCCAGAGTTGTTCGACTACCAACGGCTCGTAGGGCGTGCGCTTGCACACATAGCCGTAGTGCACGCGCAGCGCCTGCAGAGCGCTGAGAATGCTTGCCAGCAGGCCATGCACCAGGCTGTAGGTGAGCATCACCACGATCACCGCGTCATGCGCAGTGGCACGTGGCGCCAGGTCTCCAGCCAGCAGGGTCCAGAGCAGCAGCCCGACGTGCAGCGCGCCCAGCAGCGCCACTGCGACAAAACAGGTGATCAGCGCGCCGGGTTCACCCTGGCCCTGGCGCAGGCGACGTAACACGGGCCGCTGCCAGAGTACGGCGATGCTCAGCAACACGGCACTGGCGAGCAGCAGGCGCTGATCGATGACTGGATCGTCCGGCACCAGCCAGTTCGGCGATACCGTCCACAGGTAGAACCAGCCGAACAGCAGTGACAGATACAAGGCGCCGTTGGCCAGCAGGGTCACGCCCATGCCCCACAGCCCCGGACCATCACAGGTGCGCGAGTGCAGCGGCGGCTCGCCAGGCTGCACCCGCGCATCCGGCGCGGCCAACGGGTGCGCGCCGTTCTCCCAACTCCAGCGCAGCAGCACCACCGCCGCGACGATGCTGGCGGCCAACGCGACCCAGTAGAACTTGCTGAGCAGCCCCAGGCAGGTGATCGCGATGAACGCGGCAGCCGCGAACGGTAGCCAGCTGTTGCCAGGCAGATGGATGATTTCGCGCACCTTGCCGGTCAGCGGTTCGACACCCCAAGTTTCCCGACGGCCATGGTCGATCACGGTCAGGGCGAATTCACCACGATCGATGCGTTCCTCCAGGTCGGGAATCTCCCACATCGGGTGGCGCGTGCGCACCGGCGGCAGGCTGACGAAGTTGAAGGGGCTCGGTGGCAGATGGGTACTCCACTCCAGGGTGTCGGCGTTCCAGGGGTTCTTGGTGGCCTTCTGGCCGAAGCGAAAGTGCAGGACGATATCCAGCAGCACCGTGGCGATGCCGATGGCCATGATGAAGCTGCCGATTGACGAGATCAGGTTGGGCAAATCCCAGCCCAGCCCCGACTGGTAGGTATAGATCCGTCGCGGCATGCCCATCAACCCGGTCCAGTGCATGATCAGGAAGGTCAGGTTGAAACCGATGAACACCAGCCAGAAGCCCCATTTGCCGAGGCGCACCGACGGCATGCGTCCGGAAAAGTGCGGCAGCCAGTAATAGATGCCGGCCAGCAGCGGGAAGAACATGCCGCCCACCAGCACGTAGTGCATGTGCGCCACCACGAAATGCGTGTCATGCACCTGCCAGTCGAAGGGCACCAGTGCCAGCATCACGCCGGTCAGCCCGCCGCAGACGAAGATCACCAGAAACCCCACCAGCCACAGCATCGGCACGTGGTACAGCGGTTTGCCGACCCACAGCGTGGCGATCCAGGCGAACACCTGAATACCGGTCGGGATCGCCACCAGCATGCTCGCCGCGGAGAAGAACGCCTGCGCCAACTGCGGAATGCCCACGGTGAACATGTGGTGCACCCACAAGCCGAAGCTGATGAAACCGGTGGTGAGGATCGACAGCACCACCCAGCGGTAGCCCACCAGCGGCCGCTGGCAGAACACCGGCAACAGGGTCGAGACGATGCCGGCCGCCGGCAGGAAGATGATGTACACCTCGGGATGACCGAACAGCCAGAACAGGTGCTGCCACAGAATTGGGTCGCCGCCGCGCGCCACCTCGAAAAATGGCAGGCCAACCGCGCGCTCCAGTTCCAGCAGGATGCTGCCGAGGATCAATGGCGGGAAACCGACCACGATCATCATCGCCATGACCAGGATGTACCAGGCGTAGATCGGCATCTTGTTCAACGACATGCCTTCGGCGCGGGTACGCAGGATCGACACCACCAGTTCGACGCCGGCGGACACCGCCGAGATTTCCACGAAGGTGATGCCGATCAGCCAGAAGTCCGAGTTCGGCCCCGGTGTATGCACCGCGCTGGACAGCGGCGTGTACATGAACCAGCCGGCCTTGGGCGCGATCCCCAGCAGCAGACTGGTGCAGAGAATCAGCCCGCCGAACAGGTAGCACCAGTAGCCCAGCGCCGACAGGCGCGGGAACACCAGGTCACGTGCGCCGAGCATCTTCGGAATCAGGTAGACCGCCAGGCCTTCCATCATCGGCACCGCGAAGAGGAACATCATCACCGTGCCGTGCATGGTGAAGACCTGGTTGTAAACGTCCGGCTCGAGGAAGTCGTATCCCGGTATGGCCAGCTGCGTACGCACCAGCATCGCCAGCAGGCCACCGAACAGGAAGAAACCCAGCCCGGTTAGCATGAAGCGAATGCCGACTGTGGTGTGATTGACGATGGTCAGCGACTTCCAGCCGCGTGGGTTACCCCATACGTCGTTGAACTGATCGTGCATTTGTTCCTGGGCGGCAACCTGTTCGTTGCTTGGCGTACTCACGGGCGCAGTGTCTCCAGCCAGTCGGCGATGGCGTTGAGGTGCTCGGGGTCGAGATCGTCGTGAAGCGGCATGGCGTTGCCGGGCTTGAGCCGCTGGTGCTCCTGCAGCCAGCGCAACAACGCGCCGGGCTCGTTGCTCAACACGCCGGCGCCCAGCGCTGTTCGGGCACCGATATCGCTGAGGTCAGGCGCGCGGGCGCCGTCGCTGATGCCCGCCACGCGGTGACACTGACCGCAACGAGCGGCGAACACCTCGCCAGCAGGGCCGGGCAGGGCACTGACCTGTTGTTCGCGGCGCGCCTGCAGCCAGTTGGCGAAGTCTTCTTCCTCGTGAGCCTGCACATCGAGAATCATGTGGGTGTGCTGAGTGCCGCAGAACTCCGAGCATTGGCCACGAAAGGTGCCGGCCTGATCGGCCTGCAAGCGGATGCGATTGTCCCGGCCGGGAATCATGTCGATCTTGCCGCCCAGGCGTGGCACCCAGAACGAATGGATGACGTCGGCGCTGGTGACGTCGAGGTCCACCGGCCGACCGACCGGCAGATGCAGCTGATTGGCAGTGACCACGCCGCTGTCCGGGTAGCGCACTTCCCACCACCACTGATGCCCGACCACCTCGATGCGCAGTGGCTGCTCACCGGTCAGCGGCAAGGGCAGCATGCGATGACCAATGGGAATGCCGAACAGCAGCAGGAGCAAAATGCTCAAGGTCGGCAGCAACAGACCGCCACCGACCAGCCAGCGCAAGGTCAGCTGGCGAGCCCGTGCGGCGTCCATCTGAGGATGTTCGCGGCGCATGGCATGCACCCACAATGCCGTCACCACAATCAGCACCAGGGTGGCGAACGCGCACATCGCCCACCACAGCATGGCCACTTCATGCGCCATCGGCCCCGCCGGGTCAAGCGTCGATTGCGGCCCCTCGCAGGCAACGAGAAACGGAACTGCCAGCGTCAGCGTGGTCAACTTGAAACAGGGGTTCAGCCAATGGCGCTTCTGTTTCAGCTCATCACTCATCTGTTCAGGGAGGCCCGGATGGCCGAAATAAAGGAAGTTATCGTCAGCCGCGCGGCCATCGCCGGGCATCCGCTGCATCCGATGATGATCCACTTTCCCGTCGCCGCACTGCTGGGGCTGGTGGCGACCGATATCGCCTATCTGCTCCTGGCCGACCCATTCTGGGCGCGGGCCAGTCTCTGGCTGGCAGGCGTCGGCGCGTTCGGTGGCTGGGTGGCGAGCATGGCGGGGCTGGTCGATCTGCTTACGGTCAGCAGCATCCGGCGCAAGATAACCGCCTGGTGCCACGCCATCATCGCGGTGATGATGCTGTCGCTGGCATCGCTTAACTGGTTGCTGCGTTACGCCGGTCCGGAACAGGGTATGGAGCACTGGGGGATATATCTGTCGCTGCTGACCGCAGGTCTTATTGCGTTGGCGGCCTACCTGGGCGGGCGTCTGGTGTACGAGCACGGCGTTGGTGTCGATACGCGATGAACGACTCGGGCCCGACTTGCCAGCTACTGGAAGGTAGAGAGAGCGGGGCGGGCCAGGCATGTTCTCGGGTACTCCGTGGTCAGAAAGGTTTGGCCAGCACCAGCCAGAGCGTGGCACCGATGAGGGAGGTCAGCAGTAGGCCGATCAGTACGCAGTCGCGGCGCAATGCCGGCTCGGCGACACGGTCGATACGCAGAATCAGCACGCCGCACAGGGCATGACAGAGCACCATTCCAGCCACCGTGGTGAGCTTGATGATCAACCAGGGGGCGAAGATGGATTCACGTAGAAACAGCACCGTGCCCGAACCGATGGCCAGCAAGGCAGCAGGCGTGGCGAGCAGGTTGAAGACCAGGCGCGTGAGGTAGGCATGGTCTCGGTAGAACAGGTCATCGTTGCTGCGTGAGCCCGTGGCGATCATCGCCGGCAGATACAACAGAGCGCCGCACCAGCAGATCAGCGCCATGAAGTGCAGCAGTTTGAGCAGTGGCATTGATGCTCTCCCGTGCGTCCGTTCATTCCGAGCACGTGGCCCTGGAGGGGCAGGCCACGACGTTGTGACTGCCTGATGCGATTTGAGTTCGGCCACGCTCAAGAGCGAGCCTCGATTGCCTTCAAAAGGAAAAAGAAGGAACCGCCGCAAGGAGAAGGAGGAGACGGTGCGGCGGCCCGGGGAAGCAAGAGCTCGTTCGACGTGGCGCAACTGCGCGTGCCAGGTCACTAACTGGCCCCTGGCAAAGCTCCCCTGATAGAGAGAGTTCCGCCGGCGGGCCAGCGTTCAAGGTTTTTGCCGGGATTGATGATCAGCACGACCATCGAACCGCAGAGAATTGAAACCCACCCGTGAGTTTTCACTCACTGCAAGAGAACGCTGCGCAAAGGCGCTTCATTGACTACCTCGGCATGCCGGCCCAGGCGGTCAACTGGTGCGTGCACACCTGAAGCCGGTTCAGGTTGCCGCTTGGAATATTCCCTGAACGATCAGCGCAGCTTGCACGTCGGTATCCATGTAGGCCCCAAGACGGGACATACCACCTAGCAATGGCCGTTTAGCCGGCCCGGAGACGACACATGGATCTCACCGACGATCGTAAAGACCTGGTACGCACCCTCAACAAGCTGATCGAAACCTGCAAGGACGGCGAGGCCGGCTTCAAGGTCTGCGCCGAAGACGTCAAGCGACCCGACATGAAGCAACTCTTCTCGAAACGCTCGCGGCAATGCGCCGAAGCAGCGGAAGAACTGCAACGGAGCGTACTGGAACTGGGCGGCGAGCCCGAGGACAGCACCAGCGTGGGGGCAGACCTGCACCGCCGCTGGGTCGACCTGAAATCACTGATCACCGGCAAGGACGAAGAGGCGATTCTCAACGAAGCCGAGCGCGGCGAGGACGTCGCCAAGGAACGCTACAGCGAAGCCATGACCCAGAATCTGCCGGCGGATATCCGCAGCATGGTCGAGCGCCAGTACCAGGGCGTGCTGCGCAATCACGATGAAGTGCGCGCGCTGCGTGACGTAGAGCGCGCAAGAAGCTGATAGCGCCTATGCCGGGCGTGCGCAGTGCGCCGCCTGGCTGCGCAGGCCCCCTGGCCAAGCCAGCAAGCGCGACGGGAGGTTTAGCGCATGCCCACATTGGACAAGACCATTGCTCATCTCACCCGGTTGCAGGCCATCTGCGTGGAAGGACGGCGAACCTGTCGACTGCTCGCATCGGGCGCTCAGGACGCGTTGCTGCGGGACTTCCTTGGCGAACGCGAGCGGGACTACTCGGCGCTGATCGTCTGCCTGCAAATTCAGATCACCACCTACGGCGGCCGAGCGACGTGGCACGTTAGCCTGGCAGGACTTTGGCAGCGCTGTTGGTATGAGCTGACATCCCTGTTCGCACCCACCAATGACCGAACGAGGCTCGAAGTCGCATTACGGCTCGAAACCCGATCAAGACGGGGCTTCGAGTCGTTGCTTGCGCAAGAGCTGTCGCCAGAGTTTCACCAGCAACTGGACGGCTATCATCAGCGCACGATCGCCGCGGTGAAACAGCTGCAGAGCGCGCTCGAACAGTGGCCCCATCTCGACACGCTCAAGCGCGAGCACCATCCAGACTCAGAGCAGATCGACAGCGAGCGTCACCCGCACAAATGGGGGCAGGGGACTTAAGGCATCCATCATCTGGAGCCTCATACGCTCAGACACAGGTATTTGATCTCCAGGTAATCCTCAATACCGTATTTGGAGCCTTCACGGCCCAAGCCCGAGGCCTTCATGCCGCCGAACGGTGCGACCTCGTTGGAAACAAGACCGGTGTTGACGCCGACCATGCCATATTCCAGGGCTTCCGCCACACGGAACACACGGCTCAGGTCACGCGCAAAGAAGTACGAGGCCAGACCGAACTCGGTGTCGTTCGACATCGCGATGACTTCGGCTTCGTCTTTGAAGCGAAACAGTGGAGCCAGTGGGCCGAATGTCTCTTCCTTGGCCACGGCGGCGTTATTTGGCACGTTGGTCAGGATGGTCGGCTCGAAGAAGTTGCCTTCAATGGACTTGCCGCCGGACAGCAGGGTGGCGCCTTTGGCAACCGCGTCCGCGATATGTTCCTTGACCTTGGCCACGGCTTTTTCGTCAATCAGGGGACCGGCGCTGGTGCCTTCTTCCAGACCGTTACCGACCTTCAGTCTGGCCACAGCCACCTTCAACTTCTCGGCGAATGCGTCGTAGACCGAATCCTGAATGTACAGCCGGTTGGCACAGACGCAGGTCTGGCCGTTGTTGCGGTACTTGGAAATGATCGCGCCTTCGACGGCCTTATCCAGGTCTGCATCGTCGAACACGATGAATGGCGCGTTACCACCCAGTTCCAGCGAGACCTTCTTGATGTCCTTGGCGCATTCGGCCATCAGCTGACGACCGATTTCGGTCGAGCCGGTGAAGGTCAGTTTGCGTACCGTCGGGTTGCCGGTCAGCTCACTGCCGATGTCGCCGGCGCTGCCGGACACCACGTTGAACACGCCATTCGGGACGCCGGCACGCTGCGCCAACTCAGCCAAGGCGAATGCGGAGAATGGGGTTTGCGAAGCGGGCTTGAGTACCATGGTGCAACCGGCGGCCAGGGCCGGGCCGGCTTTACGGGTGATCATCGCGGCCGGGAAGTTCCACGGCGTGATGGCGGCGGTGACGCCGATCGGCTGTTTCATCACGATCAGGCGCTTGTCCGGCTGGTGGCCCGGAATGACATCGCCGTAGACACGCTTGGCTTCTTCGGCGAACCACTCGATGAAGGAGGCGGCGTATACGATTTCACCCTTGGCTTCGGCCAAGGGTTTGCCTTGCTCCAGGGTCATCAGACGCGCAAGGTCGTCCTGGTTCTCGATCATCAGTTCGAACCAGCGACGCAGCTTGTTGCCACGCTCCTTGGCGGTCAGTGCGCGCCAAGCCGGCAGTGCCTTGTCCGCGGCTTCAATGGCTCGGCGGGTTTCGGCGGCGCCCATTTTCGGCACGCTGCCCAGAATTTCGCCCGTTGCCGGGTTGTCGACCTTGATCGTCTGACCATTGTCCGCGTCAACCCAGGAGCCATCGATGAAGGCTTGCTGGCGGAACAGCTGAGTGTCTTTGAGTTGCATGATGAACTCCGATTTCAGTACGGAAAGACTGGCGGCACGGCAATGCCGCCATTGAGACAAGCGGGTATCGAGAGATCAGACCAGAGCACTTCTTCTCTTGATTTCACTGTTGAGAATGAAATCATTTTCCGAGTAGTCCACCGGACAATCGATCACGTGTACGCCTGGCTCGCTGATGCAACGCTGCAGTAGCGGCAGGAAGCCCTCGGCGCTTTCCACGCGATGGCCCTTGGCGCCGTAGCTTTGCGCATACATGACGAAGTCGGGGTTGCCGTAGTCCAGGCCGAAATCGGCGAAGCCCATGTTCGACTGCTTCCAGCGAATCATGCCGTAGCCGCCGTCGCGCAGGATGATGACCGTCAGGTTCATCTTCAGGCGTACTGCGGTCTCCAACTCCTGGCTGTTCATCATGAAACCACCGTCACCACATATCGCGACCACCGGCCGGTCCGGGCAGACCAGGTGCGCAGCCATCGCCGACGGCAGACCTGCGCCCATGGTCGCCAGGGCGTTGTCGAGCAGCACGGTGTTCGGCTTGTGCGCCTTGTAGTTGCGCGCGAACCAGATCTTGTAGATGCCGTTATCCAGCGCGATGACGCCTTCGGACGGCAAGGCCTGACGTACGTCAGCGACGAAGCGCTGCGGGTAGATCGGGAAGCGGTTGTCGTCAGCACCCTCGACGATCTGTTCCTCGTTGGCTTCGCGAATCGCCATCAGCCGGCTGAAGTCCCAGTGCTCCTGAATGTTCAATGCTTCGCCGATCTGCCACACGGCGTTGGCGATATCGCCGATCACCTCCACCTGCGGGAAGTACACGGCATCGACTTCGGCGGAGCGGAAACTGATGTGGATGACTTCGGTACCGCCACGCACCATGAAGAACGGTGGCTTTTCGATCACGTCGTGGCCGATGTTGACGATCAGGTCGGCGGCCTCGATGGCGCGGTGCACGAAATCGCCCGCGGACAGTGCGGCATTGCCCAGAAAGCGTGGGTGGCGCTCATCCACCACGCCCTTGCCCATCTGGGTGGTGACGAAGGGTATGCCGGTCTTGTCGATCAGTTGCTTGAGCACCTTGGCGGTCATCTTGCGGTTGGCGCCAGCGCCGATCACCAGAATGGGAGTGCGGGCGTTCTGCAGCTTCTCGACCGCGCCTTCAATCGCCTTGTGCTCGGCCAACGGGCGACGGTGCAGGCTCGGCGGAATCGGCGTGCTGTCGGTCTGCTCGGCGGCGATGTCTTCCGGCAGTTCCAGGTGCACGGCACCGGGCTTTTCTTCTTCAGCCAGGCGGAAAGCTTCGCGCATGCGAGCCGGAATGTTGTCGGCCGAAGCGAACTGGTGGGTGTATTTGGTGATGGGGGCCATCATCCCGCATACATCGATGATCTGGAACCGGCCCTGCTTGGATTTCTTGATCGGCTTCTGGCCGGTGATCATCATCATCGGCATGCCGCCCAGATAGGCGTAGGCACCGGCGGTCACCAGGTTGGTGGCACCAGGGCCGAGGGTCGACAGGCTAACGCCGGTCTTGCCGGTCAGGCGGCCGTAGGTGGCGGCCATGAAACCTGCGGACTGCTCGTGACGGGTCAGTACCAGCTTGATCTTCGATTTGCGCAGAGACTCCAGCAGGTCGAGGTTTTCCTCACCCGGAATGCCGAATACGTATTCGACGCCTTCGTTTTCCAGGCATTGCACTACAACATCAGCGGCCTTGGTCATTGCTTCACCTCACTGTCTGTGAGCGCTTGCGCGCAATTTAAGGTACTGCCACGCCGAAGATGCCGTTTTGATCTTCATCTTTTCCGGTAGTGAAGGGCGCCCCCTCAATGTGGTAGACCGTCGGCTCTTCCGAAAAGTATTTCTCCAGACCCAGCATGAAGGTCTGATGGTCATCACTCGCCTCGAAACCTGGCGTATGGTCCTCGAGTGACGCCCAGCGCACGATCAGGTTGAATCGCTCGGGGCTTTCGATGCCAGGCGCGAGCATGTGGCCGCCATAACCCTTGGCGCGCTGGAGCAAGTGAACCACTTCGGCAAATGCCTGTTTGAACTGTTCGACCTGTTCTTTGTGAACGGGCAGCAGTGCGATTTCATAGATCATTGCGGTATTCCTCTAGAGCAAGTTAGGCAGTTGCATGCACTTACGGGGCGAGCGAGGGCTCGACGGCAATTGCGACTTTCCCGCGAAGACCATTGTTGGGCGTCTCCAGCAGCGCATGGGCGAGCCCGATGTCAGCGAGTGAGTAGACCGCGCCAATATGGGGGCGCAGCTGGCCACGCTCGACCAATGCCTTCAGCTCATCGAGCTTGCCGCGGTTCTGGCGGGTGAAGACGAAGTGGTAACTGGCATTCTTGCCCCAGGCCTGAATGAGGTTCTGCGGCTTGGCGATGTCCACGATCGAAACCACACGGCCGAGCTGGGCGAGCGCATCGGGGCTACGGGTCAGGGTGTCGCCGCCGATGGTGTCGAAGATCACATCGACGCCGTGGCCATCGGTTTCCCGCAGGATGGCGTCAACGTAATCCTCTTGTTCGTAGTCGATGACCACGTCGGCACCCAGACCCCGGGCGAACTCGAAGTTCGCTTCGCGTACGGTGGTGAACACCCGAGCGCCAATGGCTTTTGCCACCTGGATCGCGACATGGCCCACGCCACCCGCACCGCCGTGGATCAGAATGCTTTCCCCGACCCTGAGCGATACACGCCCGATCAGGGCTTCCCAGACCGTCCCGCCTACCAGCGTCAGGCTTGCCGCCTCGAGATGGCTCAGCGATGCCGGCTTCTTGCCGATGATGCTTTCGGACGCAACGTGGTACTCGGCATAACTGCCATCGCCTTCGAAAATTTGCGTGGTGTACCAGACTTCGTCACCTGGCACGAAGCTCGTCACACCCGGACCGACGGCTTCGACGACGCCGGATACGTCATGCCCGGTAATGGCAGGGAGAGGCACGTAGTCGACGTAGTCGCCACGACGCACCTGGTAATCCAACGGGTTGATGGAGGTTGCGTGAACCCGCACCAACACTTGCCCTGCCTGCGGTACGGGTTTGGTCACTTCGCTCAGCTCGAACGATTGCGGGCCGCCAAAGGATTTGAGTACTTGCGCTTTCATTGTAAATCCTCGTATCTATGAGGCTTCAGAACGCTCGAGCCGAGCATGTTTCTTTCAGCATGCGATTCACAAAGAGGTCGTAGGCTGCGCTCTTGCTTGTTCCTTCGGCCGCCGGGTAGAAAAGAGTATTGCCAGCGGCAGTGACTTGCCTTGGACCAGACTATGGTTCTGGCATCAGGTTGCTGTGATCCATCCAGATGCGCGGGCGTGCTGGCGAGACTTCGGGAACAATGCTTGCTCCCAGGCCGGCGCCCCATCCTCCTTGCGGTCGACGAAGATGCCCTTGTGTCTGGAGTGGAGGAGTGGAGGCGATGTTGCAGTTGGGCGATGAGCAGCAATGGCGATAGCTGAATGCTTTGATTAGCTTGAGTGCTGCGCAGGCGGTTCGGCATTACTCGCGTTATGGCTTAAAGTAGACGGTTGCCGAAAGAACCGTCATGGCCATAGCCATGAAGGGCTTTCACTCTTTACATATAAGTGTGTGGTGAAGATGAACAAGCCTTTCATTTCGCTGTGCCCTGAAATTACCCGGGCACACGCGCTGACGCTGATGGACTGGTTGCAGGATGAGCGCGTCACCTGCTATCTGAGCGATTCGCGTCATGTTTCCCGCTCCATCGAGCAAGCCATCGAACGAACTCAATTGCCGATCCTGACCCATCTGTTCAACCGGGGCGGCCGATTCTTCATGGCCTACGACCGGCAGGACACCCCGGTGGGCTTCGTCCGTCTGATCAAGACCGGTCCGATTTGCGAGATAGTCCTGGCCATCGGAGACAGCAATAAATGGGGCCAAAACCTTGGTGCCCGCACGATCCGCGAAGGCATGAAACTGGCCTTCCTCGACATGCGGGCCGAGAAGCTCATCGCCAAGATCCATCCGGACAACACGCGCTCGCTGAAAACCTTTCAACGCAGCGGTTTTCTGCTTGAGAGCGAAACGCCGACATTGAAGTCATTTGCCATGACGGCGGGGCGCTACCTCCAGCTCTTGCGTGAAGGCGCCGTTGGCGACTCCACGGGGATCTATATCACTGAAATCGACAAGGCCAGGCTCGAATGTCTGATCGCGCTCGAGCAAGGCCCGGCCGTTGTAGAACTTGAACATGAGCTTGAGCGGGCCATCGTAGTCAAGCCGCAACAGGTGGCGTGCAATGTCGTCACGATGAACTCCAGGGCCTTGCTGCAGCTGGATGACGAAGAGATCGAAGTGGCCTTGGTCTATCCTGAAGACGCGGACAGCAGCGCCGGCAAGCATTCGGTGTGTTCCGATATCGGCGCCGCCATCCTGGGCTATCAGGAGGGAGACGCCATCGACTGGCGAGTGTCTGATCGGACTCGCCGGATCGAGATCAGGAAAGTGCTATATCAGCCGGAGGCCGCGGGCGATTACCACCTGTAATTGCGCCTTTAGCTAAGGATTCGTTCATCAGGCATGAAGATCTCCCAAAGAGCGGGGGATCGCTTTACGTGCCTGATGCGAACCATCTGTCACAGTGGTTCACCGCATACTCAAGCCTATACGCGATTTAACATAATATATATTATGCGAAGTTACGATCAGGGCAGTGCGAGCATGGCTTCTCCACTTTGCAGTCTGCCTTTTACAGCTACACGCAGGCTGAGACGTTCGCTAAGGCCTCGCACTGTGATCGCGTCACGCCAATCAACGGTAGTAAATCGTACCGCCTTCAATAAAGAGCTGACGTTCTGCCTGGATCGCCATCAGGCATGAGTGCTGGTTCGCTTCGCCCCAGCCTTCACTTTTCTCACGACAGCTCTCGAGCTTGTCCCGCAGCGCGTATTTGTATTGCTTGTACCAGGCAACCGTTCGCTGGGATTCCGGTGTCTGTTCTGCCGCTTTGCGGTCCCGCGCTTTCAGCGCCTCGATTCTGATCGTTGCGGCTTTCAATTGAGCAGTTTTGGCATTGGCGCAAGCCTGCTCGGAAAGGCGAAAAGGCTTGTGATGGCAGATATGAAGGGCCTTCGATAGCTCCTTGGGGTTGTTGACGTACCACTCAACTTCGGGACTGGGACGTTCGCCGCAACCCGCGAGCAGGAGCAATGCCATGCCGATCACTGTCATGACTGGACGACCCGTGTCGGGTAACAGGCGATGTATCAACATGGCGAACTCGAAAATCAGTGACTGTACCTGTTCAAGCAGTCCCTTGCACCGTGCGTGGCTTGTCAGGGTTAAGGGCTAGGGCCTGGACCGTCACGCACAGCGGACAGAGAAAGACGAAAATAAAAAAAGGCCGCACTGGATCACCAGGCGGCCACAAGTCGTCTTAACCAAAGGAGATGAAGTGGAGCCAGGCCGACGGTTTCGGGAGAGATGCAAAAGCCGCCGCCCCTGGAATCTTCATCGGTGTGCAGCCTACCGCCATTCGCTGCCTGCACCTCATCGAAGGAGTCGATAGTGATCATTGATCGCCTTCAATAGTGCCTGCGCTGGCCCGGTGATATCACTAAGCGGTCCATCTGGACTGGGCCCTGTCTCGATGCGAGGCCTGACAAGAAAGCACACCAACACCGGGAGCACTCATGCACAAGAAGCACTGTCTCGCGCTGGCTTGCAGCCTCGCGCTGGGCGGGCCGTTGGCTCATGCCAGCAGCCAGTCCGAAGCCAATGGTTTCGTCGAGGACGCCAGCCTCAATCTGTTGCTGCGCAACGCCTACTTCAACCGTGATTACAAAGACAACACCAACGACGCCAAGACCTGGGGGCAGGGTTTCATCGCTACCTTCGAGTCCGGTTTCACCCAGGGCACCGTCGGGTTCGGCGTCGATGCCTTCGGCCTGCTCGGCATCAAGCTCGACAGCGGCCGTGGCCGCAACTACCGCCCCTTCTTCAATACCGACAGCGAAGGTCGCCCGGTGGACGACCTGTCCCAGGCCGGTGGTGCGGTGAAGCTGCGCGTTTCCAATACCGTGATCAAGTACGGCAACCAGTTCCCTTCCCTGCCGGTTCTGGCCCATGACGACACCCGTCTGCTGCCACAGTCGTTCACCGGCACGCTGGTCACCAGCAACGAAATCGAAGGCCTGGAGCTGAATGCCGGTCGCTTCACCGCTGACAGCCCGATGGGCGACTCAGCACGTGACCCCAACCGCCTCAAGAGTATCGACGTGCTCGGCGGCAGCTATGCGGTCAACAAGGATCTGAGCGTGGCGCTGTACCACGCCGATCTTGAGGACATGTACAAACGCTATTACGCCAACGTCAATTACAACCTGGCGCTGGCGGCTGAGCAGGCGCTCAATTTCGACTTCAACATCTATCGCACCAAATACGACACCGGTTCCGTCGCAGCCCTGGAGAACGGCGGCGATGGCACAGGCGACCGCAACACCATCTGGAGCCTGGCGACCAAGTACAGCATCGGCGCTCATGCCTTCATCGTCGCGCACCAGCGCAACACCGGCGATGCCGGATTTGCCAAGGATTATGGCGACGGCGGCGGGAGTATCTATGTGGCCAACTCCTACTACTCGGACTTCAACCTGAAGGACGAGCGCTCCTGGCAAGCCAGCTACGAGCTGAATTTTGCCGAGTACGGCGTGCCGGGTCTGCGTTACAAGTTCGCCTACGTGCGTGGTGACAACATCGATACCGGCAGCGACAACAACGGCACCGAGCGCGAGATCTTCAACCAGATCGGCTACACCGTACAAAGTGGTGCGGCCAAGGATCTGCACCTGCGCCTGCGCAACTCCATCTACCGCTCCAGCACCGACGTAGGGCCTGATCTCAACGAGATTCGCGCCTTCGTCGAATACCCGCTGAGCATCCTCTGATGGTCGCTGCCCCGGCCTTGGCCGGGGCAGTTCTCAGCCGCGCAGGGTTTGCGCAACGGCCCTGGCGGCATCCTCGATGGCACGTTCCTCATAGGGCGCAAAGCCCATTACCAACCCTGGTGCCCTCGCATCGACGCAGTAACTCGCCAGTGGCAACGCGTCGATACCAGCTGCCTGCAAACGTGCGAAAGCGTCCTGCTCGTTCTCCACCTGCAAATGACAGGCGATATCCATACCTGCACGAATTTCCGATACCTCGATCAGTCCTTGCCAATGCTTGTGCGCTGCTTCGGCGAAGGCATCGGCACGTGCTGCGTAAATCTTGCGCATACGCCGCACATGGCGGTCGAAATGCCCCTCATGGATGAAGTCGGCCAGCACGGCCTGCGCCAGGCTGTTGGCATGGCGTGACATCAGTGCCGACGCGCGCGTGAAGCTCTCGATCAGGTGCTCAGGCAGGACCAGATAAGCCAGGCGAATCGAGGGAAACAGCAGTTTGCTGAAGGTCCCGGCCATGATTACCGAGTGCTCGGCACCTGGCATCGAACGCAGTGCCGGAATGGGCTTGGCGATGAAACGGTACTCGCTGTCGTAGTCGTCCTCGAAGATGTAACTGCCCTGCTCCGCCGCCCATTTCAGCAAGACCAGGCGGCGTGCAGGCGACAGTTCGCCGCCCAGTGGTGCCTGACGTGAGGGGGTGACGTAGACCAGTCGTGCGGCAGGCGCCAAACGCATGCCCTCTTCCACTTGCATGCCAGCCTGATCCACAGGCACATCCACGCGGCTGATGCCGGAGATGTCCATCAACTGCCGTGCACCGGGATAACCCGGGTCTTCCATCCAGACCTGAGAGTCGCCTGGCGCCAGCAAGCGCAGGCAGATATCCAGGCCTTGTTGCACGCTGCCGAGCACCAGAATGCGCTCCGCTGACACTTGCACGCCACGGGCGATGGCCAGATAACCGGAGATGGCTTCACGCAGTTCGGGCAGGCCTGCAGGGTCGGCGTCGAGCAACATCGTCAGGCGCGAGCTGCGTAACTGCTGCGTGTGCAACTTGCGCCACAGATCGATGGGAAAGGCGTTGATATCGCCACGGTGAGGAAAGAACGGACGCACACCGGTTGGCAGCGTTCGCCGAGAGAAAATTGGCTCGATCTCAGCCAGACGCTTCAACCAAGGCGTGTCAGGTGCTGTGCGCCTCTCTTCCACCTCGGCCACCACCTTGCGCCGAACGTATCCCGCGTTCAGCGTCGGGTCCGGTAATACCTCACTGACGCATGTACCGCTGCCGGTTCGAGCCTGCAGATAGCCTTCGGAAAGCAGTTGCTGATAGGCCGCCTGCACCGTCCCGCGCGCCAGACCGTAATACTCGGCCATGGAACGAGTGCTGGGCAGCTTGCTGCCTGTGGGCAGGCGCCCGCCGAGAATCGCGCGGCGCAACGACTCGTACAACCATCCCTGCAGGCTGGCCCCCTCCTCTGGTGTTCCCAGCGGCAGAAAGACCACTTGTGGCGGGGCTTTATCGACTGGCATAGGAATCTCGAAGTGGACTAGTTATTTTTGCAGATACTGGATCAATACCATGATCCAAAACAATCACACAATCGATCCCGTAGTCAGCCAACACCTTTTATCTTCAACTACTACGGGAATTCACGATATGACACAGCAGATCCTGATCATCGGTGCCGGTTTCGGCGGTATGTGGAGTGCACTGAGCGCCGTTCGCCTGCTGGACCAGCACGAGCGCCTGGACGTCGCCGTCACCCTCCTCGCCCCGCAAGCCGAACTGCGCGTACGTCCGCGCTTTTATGAAAGCGACCTGACCACCACCGTTGCCCCGCTCGGCCCGCTGTTCGATGCGGTCGGCGTGCACTTCGTGCAAGGCAGCGCCACACGCATCGATACCGCAGGCAAGCGAGTCGTCTATCGTGACGCAAGCGGTGCCCAGGCCGAGCTGAATTTCGACCGATTGATTCTGGCTTCCGGTAGCCAGGTGGCCCGTCCTCCATTGGCAGGTATCGACCGTTTCGCCTTCGATGTCGACAGCCTGGAATCGGCGCAGAAACTCGAAACCCACCTGCAGGGCCTGCGCCACAAACCGGCCAGCCAGGCACGCAACACCGTGGTGGTGGTCGGTGGTGGTTTCACCGGCATCGAAACGGCCATGGAAATGCCGGCGCGGCTGCGCGCAATCCTGGGTAACGAGGCCGATGTGCGGGTGATCGTCGTCGACATGGGTAAGCAGGTCGGCAGCGTCATGGGCGAACAGATTGCCTCAGTGATCGCACAAGCCAGCGACACGCTGGGCGTGACCTGGAAGCTCGGCAGCCCGGTTTCGCTGGTCGACGAGCATGGCGTACAACTCGACAATGGCGAACGTATCGAAGCCAGTACCGTAGTCTGGACCGTGGGAGTGAAAGCCTCACCGCTGACTCAGCAGATCGATGGCGAACGCGATGCCTTTGGCCGCCTGCATGTCGACCGCAACCTCAAGGTATTGGGCCAGGACAGCATCTATGCCACCGGCGATACCGCTTATGCCGCGGTGGATGAACGTGGCAACCACGCGCTGATGACCTGCCAGCACGCCATCGCCCTCGGTCGCTCCTCCGGCAATAACGCTGCAGCCGATCTGCTGGGTGTCGAGCCGATTGCCTACAGTCAACCCAAGTACGTCACCTGCCTGGATCTGGGCGCCTGGGGCGCAGTGTTCACCGAAGGTTGGGAGCGCAAGGTGGTATTGACCGGCAAGGAAGGCAAGGAGCTGAAAACGCAGATAAACACTCAGTGGATCTACCCGCCGCAAGCCAGACGCGACATCGCCCTGGCGGCCGCCGACCCGCTGATCCCGGTAGTCGCCTGAGCGATGAGGCAAGCCCAGGGCAGCGTTTGCCCTGGGCTTGGCCATGCTCAATCGCGGTAAATCTGCACCTGCAGTTTCGACGGAGGATCCTCGCCTTCGTCGCGCAGCCATTCCCCTGGCGGTTGCCCGACCTGCTGAGCAAAGGTACGTGAGAACGACGCCTGCGATGCGTAGCCGACCGCGTCGGCGATCACCTTGATCGGCCGCCCCTCACGCAGCAGATCCTGCGCTACTTTCATGCGCCAGGCGGTGACGTAGGCCATGGGCGTCATGCTCATGACCTCGGAGAACAGTGCAGCGAACTTGGTGCGCGACATGTTCGCCAACTCGGCCAGACGCTCCACGCTCCAGGCCTGGTGGGGTTCCTGATGAATGCAGATCAAGGCAGGTCCCAGTTGACTGTCCTGCAGCGCGTACAGCAGGCCGCTGGTAATACGCCCTTCGCTCACTGCGCGGCGTACCAGCAGGACGAACACGTATTCGAACAGCAGGTTCAACGCCTTGCTCCGGCCAGGTGCCTGTGTACGGAATTCGTTGACCAACGAACCGATGACCGGCCCGAGCTGCTCAAGGGCGCTCAGCGGAAACACCAGGGTCTCCAGAAGACCCAAGGGAAACGGCTGCTGCCCTGAACGCCCGAACTGGAACGAGGCGCAGATCAGATCCACGCCGCCAGGCTGGTGCGCACGCAGCTTGTAGCAGCACGTGCTGGGACAGAACAAAACGCTGGGTTCACTGATCGCGATGCGCGGTTTGTCGGCATGCACCATATCCAGTGCGCCTCGCTCGATCACGTGGATGAATGCCATGCCAGGGGGCTTATCCAGCACCAGGGTACCGTCTACCGGGCCGGCGAATAACAGTCGCCCTTGCAGGCTCGTGCGCTCGAAGAACTCGGAAAGAACATCCATATTAGGAACGACCTGATTGAAGATTCTCTAGGTTGGTGAAAGCTGAACCGGTTGCAACTCATGGGTTGAACCGTCGTCGATTGATAGACAGCTCAACCCATGAAAATTCCAACGGCCACTCACCAGGACGGAGAATCATCCGTGACTTGCATCACGTTTTTTACAGGGCCAACCCTGAAATGCTCATCAACCACGGCGCACGCCGATCAGATCAACCCATAAGAATGACCATCGTCTTCTGACTGGGCCTGCATCTTGGCTCGCTCCTGCATGCGCTGGGCAATTTCTTCTTCGATCGCCTTCTGCTGCTCAGGTGGCAGCTCCTCGATCTCCTCTTCGGTCATGCCCATTTCCTTGAGGATGCTGTCGCGCATCTTTTCGGCCGGCGTCATCGCCATGTAGGCCTTGAAGGCCTCCAGTGCGGCGTTACCGCCCTCGTCGCCCAGTGGCTTTTCCACCTGCCCTGAACTGACAGATGTCTCGACCTTGCCGTCTGACGCGTTCTGCAGGGCGACACGCAAGCGAGCAAAGCCCTCCTCCGTGGCCTGCCTGGCGCGGAACTCGCGTTCGGACTCGGCGTTTGCCGTGCGCGTGGTCTTCTCGACATTGCGCGCCACCTGGGCCAGCTCACCCTGCTCTTCACTCTGCTTGTTGCGAAATCCCGTCAGGGATATTCCAGCGTAACTGCCAATGCCTCCAATCGTGCTCATGCCGTGCTCCTTGACTGAGTTGCAATTGCCAGGCGCACTGATTCAAAGCGCATGCCAGCTCACGAGGCGCACTTAACTAATTGAAAATATTGAGTTTTAAAATCGACCAGGAGGATGGCGAGGCAATCCCTTGCCGCTGGTGGCAAGGGGTTGCAGGGGGGCTCAGTGCTGCCCGCTCATTTGCCGGAAGGCCTCGAGCAGTGCCTGGCTGAGATCGACCGAGGAGAACTTGGTCAGTACCGCATTGGCACCGACCGAACGCGCCTTCTCGGTATTCATGGTGCTGTCCAGCGAGGTGTGCAGCAGCACGTAGGTGTCGGCAATATCGGGACTGCGACGGATTTCCTGAACCAGGCTGTAGCCATCCAGCTCAGGCATCTCGATGTCCGAGACCAGAAGCTCGAATGGCATGCCGGCCTGATGGTATTCGTGCAGTTGCTGCAGAGCAGCCTGGGCACTGCGCACTGCCGTGCAATCGAGCCCCAGTTGGCGCAGCACGTTAAGGGTCTGTTGCAGCGCGACTTGCGAGTCGTCCACCAGCAACACGCGGCGACCTTGCAGCAGGCGAGCATCCTGGCCGTCGAGCAGTTGTCCGACGGGTGCTTCCTCCAGCGCAGGCGCGATGTCGTGTAGCACCTTCTCGATATCGAGAATCTGCACGATGGCGCCATCGATCTGGGTCACGCCAGTGATGAAGGCTCGATTACCGGATCCAGCGGGTGGCGGGCGCACGTCGCGGGTGGAGCACTGTACGATACGCTCGACACTTTTCACGTGCAGGCCCTGACGCGAGCGGCTCACCTCGGTGACGATCAGGCAACCGTCGTCTTCGTCAGCCGCACCGCGCTCACCGATGGCGCGCGCCAGGTCGATCACCGTCATCGCGGCGCCGCGCAAGGTCGCGATGCCGCGCACATTGGGGTGACGACTGGGCAGCTTGGTCAAGGCTGGACAGGGAATGATCTCGTTGACCTTGAGCAGGTTGATCCCCAGCAGGCGGCCGCTATGCAAACGAAACAACAACAGCGATAGCGCGTCGCCGGTAACCAGACTCATGAACCTATCCTTAGAAAGAACTTACACCTACGATTTATAGCGACCGCAAGGCCACGGACTTTAATCCGCAGCCAGTTTCAGGGCCACTCGCCCACGGTTCGGACAGGTTTCCATGTAACGATGCGCCTCGACGAAATCTTCGAAGTCGAACACCTTGTCGATCACCGGCGTCAGCAGGCGGTCCGCAGTCATCTGGTTGATGTGCGTGAGCGCGCGTTGCACAGCATCATTGTTCGGCTCGATGCCCAGCTCGGGGCAACCGGTGAAATCCAGCACGCAGTGGCGGAAGAACTGCAGGTGCTTCTTGAAGGCTGCGCAAGCCGGGAATGCCGTGTCGTTACCGCCATTGATGCCGTACAGGATCAGCTTGCCGCGCGGTGCGGCGATGTCACCCAGCAGCTTCATCTGCGGGCCGGCACACTGGTCGAGAATCACCTCGACGCCCTTGCCTTCGGTGTAACGCTCGACTTCCAGGACCAGGTCCTGTTCCTCGGTCGCAATCACCTTGTCGGCACCCAGGCCGCGCAGGAACTCGCGATCATCCGCCGAACTGGTGGAAACGATGACCTTGGCACCCAGCGCTTTGGCCAGCTGCACGGTCTGCGGCGCCATGCAATGGCTGGCTTCGGTGATCAGCACGTGCTGGCCGGGCTTCAGGTGCGCGAGATCGTTCAGCGCCAGGTAGCCGAACAGCAGGCTGGTGTAATGAACGCTGGCCTCGACCGGGCTGAGCACTTCGGGATAACGGGTCAGGGCGTGGCTGGGCATCAGCACCAGATCGCCCCAGGTCGGGTAACGGTTCGGCGTGCCCGCCGGGAAACCGGCAACGGCGGTGCCGACCTCGAAGTCGCTCACGCCATCACCCAGCACGGCCACAGTGCCGGCCAGTTCGAAACCGGTGCCAGCCGGAAGCTTGGCCTGTTCGGCCGCCAGGTTCTGACGCCACAGCACGTCTTTCCAGCCCAGGCCGACGGCCTGAACGCGCACCAAGACTTCGCCAGGGCCGGGCACAGGCGTCGGAACCTCTTCGTACTGGAGCACATCGGCATCGCCGAACTTATGAAAACGGATCATGCGGGACATCGCTTACCTCGAGCTTGATCGCGGATTAACACTTCAATGACTGTGGACTCTATCCGCTGTGCGGCGGCGACACTATCAGACTCTATCGATAGTCTTCATGCCTGTCAGTGATTCAGCAGCTTTCAATCCGCCGCACACTGCCCGTACTATTGCCCGGGCAAAGGCTCTCATTTGCAGCGCCGTGCTGACAAGGCCCGTATCCCTCGAATGGTACCCGGATGAACCGCAACGACCTGCGTCGCCTCGATCTGAACCTGCTGATTGTCTTCGAGACCTTGATGCACGAACGCAGTGTGACCAGGGCCGCAGAGAAGCTGTTTCTCGGCCAGCCCGCCATCAGTGCGGCGCTCGCTCGCCTGCGTACCCTGTTCGACGACCCGCTGTTCGTGCGTACCGGTCGCAGCATGGAGCCGACACCTCGCGCGCAGGAGATTTTCACCTTGCTCTCGCCGGCGCTGGACTCGATCTCCACCGCCGTCAGCCGCGCTGCCGACTTCGATCCGGCTACCAGCAAGGCGATATTTCGCATCGGCCTCTCCGACGACGTCGAGTTCGCCCTGCTGCCAGCTATGCTCCGTCGCCTGCGTGCCGAAGCGCCGGGCGTGGTGCTGGTGATCCGCCGCACCAACTACCTGATGATGCCCGGCCTGCTGGCATCTGGTGAGATTTCGGTGGGTGTGGCCTACACCGAAGAACTGCCTGCCAACGCCAAGCGCAAGGTGCTGCGTCGCACCAAGGCCAAGCTGCTGCGCGCCGACACCGTACCTGGCGCGCTCAGTCTTGACGATTTCTGCGCGCGTCCCCATGCACTGGTGTCCTTCGCCGGAGACCTCACCGGCTTCATCGATGACGAACTGGCCAAGCTTGGACGCGAGCGCCACATCGTACTGGCCGTGCCGCAGTTCAACGGTCTGGCGACCCTGCTGTCGGAAACCGATATCGTCGCCAGCGTGCCGGATTACACCGCAGCCGCCTTGACCGCGGCCGGCGGCCTGCGCGCCGAGGATCTGCCGCTGGAGGCGCAGACCTACGAACTGCATATGGCCTGGCGTGGCGCTCAGGACAATGATCCGGCCGAGCGCTGGCTGCGCTCGCGCATCCAGATGTTCTGCGGCGACCCGGACAGTCTCTGAGAAATAGCTGGAAACGCACCATCCAAGTGCTGCCAGGAACCTTGACGCACCTTCATAGATCGAAATCGATATAAGTGCGTCTTTTATCATTCCCGCTGATATTCAAATTCATGGCATTCGATTCGTAGCCTCCCAAGACTCGTCGCAGACTCCGCCAATCCACAAATCCGACTGGCGGAGTCACCCATGGAACAGCAGCACAAGAACATCTGGATATTCCCCCTGGCCCTCGCCGGCGCCCTCGCCCTCAGCGGTTGCGATCAGGCTGCGCAGACTCAGGCGCAAATGCCCGCGCCCAAGGTCAGCGTCGCCGAAGTCATCGAACAGCCGATCAACGAGTGGGACGAGTTCACCGGCCGTCTCGAAGCGCCGCAATCCGTCGAAATCCGCCCGCGCGTTTCCGGTTACATCGACAAGGTCGCCTTCGACGAAGGCACTCTGGTGAAGAAAGGCGATCTGCTGTTCCAGATCGACCCGCGTCCGTTCCAGGCTGAAGTCAAACGCCTCGAAGCCCAGCTGCAACAGGCCCGCGCCGGTCAGGCCCGTGCCGCCAACGAAGCGCGTCGTGGCGAGCGCCTGCGTCAGAGCAATGCCATCTCCGCCGAACTGGCCGATGCTCGCGCCAGCGCCGCCACCGAAGCTCAGGCTCAGGTCGCGGCAATCGCCGCCGAGCTGGAAAACGCCCGCCTCAACCTCAGTTTCACCCGCATCACTGCGCCCATCGACGGTCGCGTCAGCCGCGCCGAAATCACCGAAGGCAACCTGGTCGGTGCCGGCGAAAGCCTGCTGACCTCGGTGGTCTCCACCGACAAGGTCTACGCCTACTTCGATGCCGATGAGCGCGCCTTCCTCAAGTATGTCGAGCTGGCCCGCCAGTCCGGCGCCGACGCCCGTGGGGCCAGTCCGGTGTACCTCGGCCTGTCCGATGAAACCGACCACCCGCACCTGGGCCAGCTGGACTTTCTCGACAACCAGGTCAACCCGCGCACCGGCACCATCCGTGGCCGCGCCGTGTTCGACAACCAGGATGGTCGCTTTACCCCGGGTCTGTATGCCCGCCTGAAACTGGTGGGCAGCAAGCCCTACGCCGCCACCTTGATCAAAGACGAAGCAGTCGGCACCGACCTGGGCAAGAAGTACGTGCTGGTGCTGGGTGACGACAATGCCGTGGCCTATCGCTCCATCGAGCTGGGACCGAAACTCGAAGGCCTGCGCATCGTCCGTAGCGGCCTGAGCAAGGGCGAGAAGATCGTCGTCAACGGTCTGCAACGCGCCATGCCCGGCTCCACCGTCGATCCGCAACCGGTGTCCATGGCCGATGACAGCACCCTCGAACAACTGGCCCGTATGCGCCAGGCCGTCGATGGTAGCCAGGCCCCGCGTATCGCCGCCGAAAAAATCGAAGCTCGCTCGCCGCGCGGCTGATCCAGACCGCGCTCAGAGGAAAGACCCATGAATTTCTCGCAATTCTTCATCCAGCGGCCGATCTTCGCCGCGGTGCTGTCGCTGCTGATCCTGATCGGCGGCGCCATCTCGCTGTTCCAGCTACCGATCAGCGAATACCCGGAAGTGGTGCCACCCACCGTCGTGGTGCGTGCCGATTTTCCCGGTGCCAACCCCAAGGTGATCGGTGAAACCGTCGCCTCGCCGCTGGAACAGGCCATCGTCGGCGTCGAGGGCATGCTCTACATGTCGTCGCAATCGACCATCGACGGCCGCCTGACGCTGACCGTGACCTTCGCCCTCGGCACCGACCTGGACAACGCCCAGGTGCAGGTGCAGAACCGCGTCACCCGCACCATGCCGACCCTGCCCACCGAGGTGCAGCGTCTCGGCGTGACCGTGGACAAGGCCTCTCCGGACCTGACCATGGTGGTGCACCTGACCTCGCCGGATCAGCGCTACGACATGCTCTATCTGTCCAACTACGCCGCGCTCAACGTCAAGGACGAGCTGGCGCGCCTGGACGGCGTGGGCGATGTGCAGCTGTTCGGCATGGGCAACTACTCGCTGCGCGTGTGGCTCGACCCGAACAAGGTGGCCTCGCGCGGGCTCACCGCCACCGACGTGGTCACCGCCATTCGCGAACAGAACCGCCAGGTCGCCGCCGGTGCCCTCGGCGCGCCGCCCTCCGACGCCGGCAACAGCTTCCAGCTGTCGATCAACGCCCAGGGCCGCCTGGTCACCGAGGAAGAGTTCGAGAACATCATCATCCGCGTCGGTGACAACGGCGAGATCACCCGCCTGCGCGATATTGCCCGCATCGAGCTGGGCTCCAACCAGTACGCCCTGCGCTCGCTTTTGAACAATCAGCCGGCCGTGGCCATTCCGATATTCCAGCGCCCGGGCTCCAACGCCATCGCGCTTTCCGACTCGGTGCGCGAGCGCATGGCCGAGCTGAAGCAGAGCTTCCCGCAAGGCATGGACTACGAAGTCGTCTATGACCCGACCATCTTCGTCCGCGGCTCCATCGAGGCGGTGGTGCACACCCTGCTCGAAGCCGTGGTGCTGGTGGTGCTGGTGGTCGTCCTGTTCCTGCAGACCTGGCGCGCCTCGATCATCCCGCTGGCTGCCGTGCCGGTGTCCTTGATCGGCACCTTCGCGGTCATGCACATGTTCGGTTTCTCGCTCAACGCGCTGTCGCTGTTCGGCCTGGTGCTGGCCATCGGTATCGTGGTGGACGACGCCATCGTCGTGGTGGAGAACGTCGAGCGCAACATCGCTCTGGGCAAATCCCCGGTCGAGGCCACCCGCCAGGCCATGAAGGAGGTGACCGGCCCCATCGTCGCCACCGCTCTGGTGCTGTGCGCCGTGTTCATCCCAACCGCTTTCATCTCGGGCCTCTCGGGTCAGTTCTATCAGCAGTTCGCACTGACCATCGCCATTTCCACGGTGATCTCGGCAATCAACTCGCTGACCCTGTCGCCAGCACTCGCGGCCATCCTGCTCAAGGACCATAACGCACCGAAAGATGCCTTCTCGCGCGGGCTCGACAAACTGTTCGGTGGCTGGCTGTTCGGCCCGTTCAACCGTATGTTCGAGCGCGCCAGCAACCGCTACGTCGGCACCGTGCGTCGCGTGCTGCGTGGTAGCAGCATCGCCATGCTGATCTACGGCGGTCTACTGGTGCTCGGCTACCTGGGCTTCTCCAGCACCCCGACCGGTTTCGTGCCACAGCAGGACAAGCAGTACCTGGTGGCCTTCGCCCAGTTGCCGGATGCCGCGACGCTCGATCGCACCGAAGCGGTGATCAAGCACATGAGCGACATTGCCGGTAAACATCCGGGCGTGGAAAACACCATCGCCTTTCCCGGCCTGTCGATCAATGGCTTCACCAACAGCCCCAACAGCGGCATCGTTTTCGTCGCGCTCAAGGACTTCGACCTGCGCAAAGATGAAAGCATGTCGGCCGGCGCCATTGCCGCCGAGCTCAACGGCCAGTTTGGTGAGATTCAGGAGGCCTACCTCGCCATCTTCCCGCCACCACCAGTACAGGGGCTGGGCACCATTGGCGGCTTCCGCCTGCAGGTTCAGGATCGTGGCAACCTGGGTTATGAAGAGCTGTACACGCAGACCCAAAACATCCTCAACAAGGCCCGTCAGTTGCCGGAGCTGAACCCGATGTCGGTGTTCACCAGCTACCAGGTCAACGTGCCGCAGGTCGATGCCGCCATCGACCGCGAAAAGGCCAAGACCCATGGCGTGGCCATCAACGACATCTTCGACACCCTGCAGGTGTACCTGGGCTCGCTGTATGCCAACGATTTCAACCGTTTCGGCCGCACCTACCAGGTCAACGTCCAGGCCGACCAGCAATTCCGTCTGGAGCCGGAGCAGATCGGTCAGCTCAAGGTGCGCAACAACCGTGGGGAAATGGTGCCGCTGTCGACCTTCGTCAAGGTCAATGACAGTGCCGGCCCTGATCGGGTGATGCATTACAACGGCTTCCTCACCGCCGAGATCAACGGTGCCGCCGCGCCGGGTTACAGCTCGGGCCAGGCTGAGGCAGCCATCGCCAAACTGCTGAACGAGGAACTGCCAATTGGCATGACCTTCGAGTGGACCGATCTGACCTACCAGCAGATCCTCGCCGGCAACACTGCGATCTTCATCTTCCCGCTCTGCGTATTGCTGGCCTTCCTCGTGCTGGCTGCCCAGTACGAAAGCTGGAGCCTGCCAATGGCGGTGATCCTGATCGTACCGATCGTGCTCTTCACCGCCATCGTCGGGGTGATCATCGCGGGTATCGACAACAACATCTTCACTCAGATCGGCTTGATCGTACTGGTGGGCCTGGCTTGCAAGAACGCCATTCTGATCATTGAGTTCGCCAAGGAGAAACAGGAAGAGGGGCTCGACCGCGTCGCGGCTGTGCTTGAGGCCTGCCGCCTGCGTCTGCGCCCGATTCTGATGACCTCCATCGCCTTCATCATGGCAGTGGTACCGCTGGTGCTGTCCAGCGGTGCAGGCGCCGAGATGCGCCATGCCATGGGTGTGGCAGTGTTCTCCGGGATGATCGGCGTGACCTTCTTCGGGCTGCTGCTGACGCCGGTGTTCTATGTACTGATCCGCGGCTTCGTCGAAAAACGCGAAGCCCGCAAAGCCGCCCGCCTGCAGGAGTCGCATGCATGAAAGCCTTCGCCCCCGCTCTCCTGACCCTGGCGCTGTCGGCCTGCGCCGTCGGCCCGGACTATCGGGCACCGGTCACCGAACCAGCGCGCTCCACAGCGCTGGAGGCGGCCGATTACGACCGTAGCCGTTTCGAAGCCGCCTGGTGGCAGCAATTCGACGACCCGACGCTGAACCTGCTGGTGCAGCGTTCGCTGCAGGACAACCGCGAGCTGCGCGTGGCCTTCAGCCGCCTGCGTGCAGCGCGATCGATCCGCGATGACGTGGCCAACGACCGCTTCCCTACCGTCACCAGCCGTGCCAGTGGCGAGTTCGGCAAGGCTCAGCAGCCTCCGACTACAGATGAGCGCATCCGTCAGGAACGCTACGACCTGGGGCTGGACATGGCCTGGGAACTGGATCTGTTCGGCCGCATCCAGCGTCAACTGGAAGCCAGCGAAGCACGCATCGAAGTGGCCGAGGCTGACTACTATCAGTTGCAGGTCAGTCTGATCGCCGAACTGGTCGATGCCTACGGCACCCTGCGTGGCGCACAGCTGCGCGAAAACATCGCCCGCGAGAACCTGAAGAATCAGCAGGATTCGCGCTCCATCACCGAGCAACTGCGTGACGCCGGCGTCGGCAACGAACTGGACGTCCTGCGTGCCGATGCCCGTTTGGCCGCCACCGAAGCCAGCCTGCCGCAACTGCAGGCGCAACAGGTGCGGGCACAGAATCGCATCGCCACCCTGCTCGGCCAGCGCCCGGAACAGCTGCAGGTCGACCTGGCGCCCAAACCGCTGCCGGTGATCGCCAAGGCCCTGCCCATTGGCAATCCGGCCGAACTGCTGCGTCGTCGCCCGGATATCCAGGCGGCCGAGCGCCAGCTGGCGGCAGCCACGGCGGACGTTGGCGTGGCAACGGCGGATCTGTTCCCACGCGTCAGCCTCACCGGCTTTCTCGGCTTTACCGCTGGGCGTGGCTCACAACTGGGTTCGTCAGCTGCCCGCGCCTGGGGCGTAGCGCCGAGCATCAGCTGGGCGGCCTTCGATCTCGGTAGCGTTCGAGCACGTCTGCGCGGCGCCGAGGCCGAGGCCGATGGTGCGCTGTCGCAGTATGAACAGCAGGTGTTGCTGGCCCTGGAAGAATCGGAAAACGCCTTCAGCGATTACGCCAAACGCCAGCAGCGTCTGGTTTCCCTGGTGCGCCAGGCAGAAGCCAGCCGTGCAGCGGCGGATCAGGCAGCGATTCGCTATCGCGAAGGGACGGTGGATTTCCTCGTGCTGCTCGATGCCGAACGTGAGCGTCTGGCCGCCGAAGATGCCCAGGCCTCGGCCGAGGTCGAGCTGTACAGCGGCATCGTCGCGATCTACAAGGCGCTCGGCGGCGGTTGGCAGCCGCAGGCCTAACCCACTCTCCCCCGGTCGGCGCCATGCCGACCCTCCTCAGCCCCGGAGCCAGTGCTTCGGGGCTTTTTTATCCAGGCCAACAGCTGAGCACCAATCGCTGCTGGAAACTGCATCAGCCGTTCAGCAACGCCAGATCGAGGATCATCAGCCCTTGCGCCTGCAGGCAATGCCGACTTGATCGACTACGCACGGACTGCCCCAGCCGATAGACTGCCGTTTCGACCATTGACGGACATGCCAATGACGCCCGATCAGATAGCCAGCTTCTGCCTCAGCCTGCCCGGTGCCCGTGAAGACTTCAAATGGGGTAGCAACCGGGTGTTTTCGGTGGCCGGTAACAAGATGTTCGCCATTCTCGATTTTCTTGGCGAGGATCTGGCCTTCAAGGTCGATCACGACCTGTTTCTCGGTCATGTCGACCGACCTGGCATCCGCCCTGCCCCGTATCTGGCTCGCGCCCACTGGATCAGCATGAACGCCCAGCGGCCGCCGCTGGGCGACGATGAGCTGCGCCAACTGCTGACGCGCTCGCATCATCTGGTGGTACGCCGCCTGCCCAAGCGCCTGCAACCGGGCCTGCTACTGGACGAATAAGGGTATGTGGCGGGCGATGTAGGTGCCGTCGAGCAACAGCAGATCGATCCAGAACAGCTGATGAACCGCGACGATCAGCCAGAAAACGGCTTGATAGGACGCCTTGCGCGTCTTGTGCCGGAATGTCTGCTGAGCGATCAGTGCACCTGGCCAGCCGCCGGCCAGTTCTACCAGATGCAGCGTGTTTTCCGCCGTGCGGCGGCCACCGCTCTGAGCGCTGCGTTTATCCAGCCAGTACTGCAGAAAACTCAGCAGGCTGGCCAGCAGATAAAGCGGCAACACCCACCAGAAACGCCTACCGAACAACTGCAGCGCGCCGAGCAAGGGCAAGGCGCATAGCAGAGCAAGAATCACCGCCTTGCTGGAGAAATTTCGGATAGAGCCCTGCACCGCTGCCTTGGGCACGGCGCTGGCAGCATGCTTTCGCAGCCCAGGAGCGGCTTTGCCGGGGCTTTTCGGTTTACGCCGAATCGCCTGGCGATCAAGGCTCAGCTCGCCCGCCAATCGCAGATGTTCGGCACGCGGCCGTCCTCGCTCGTCACGCCCCTCGATGAACAACACCTCTTCACCAGGCTGCGGACGGCGATCACCGCGCATCACCGATATGTGCGCGAAGACTTCAGCACCGCCGCTTAGCGGCTGGACGAAACCAAAACCCTTGGCGTCGTCCCAGCTTTTCAGGCGCCCCTTGCGCTCGTTACCGATCACGGCTGCGCCGTGCTCCAGTCGATCAGGTGCAACTGCCAGGTGGCGAGAATCACCAGGCCGAAGGCGATGCGGTACCAGGCGAACACGGCATAACTGTGGCTGGTAATGAACTTGAGCAAGGCGCGTACGGTGATCATCGCGACGATGAAGGTGCTGACGAAGCCGATGGCGAAGATCGGCAAGTCGCTCATCTGCAGAATGTCGCGGTACTTGATCAGCGAATAGACAGTGGCTGCGACCATGGTTGGCATGGCCAGGAAGAAGGAGAACTCGGTCGCGGCCTTGCGCGACAAGCCAAACACCAGACCGCCGATGATGGTAGCGCCCGAACGGGATGTGCCTGGAATCAGCGCCAGACATTGCGCGAAGCCAACCTTCAATGCCAGTTTCCAAGTCATGTCATCGACCGTTTCGGCCTTGATCGCGTGTTCGCGCTTCTCCGCCCAGAGCATGATGATGCCGCCGATGATCAACGCCATGGCGACAGTGATCGGGTTGAACAGCCAGTGTTCGATCAGATCGGCGAAGGTCAGGCCGAAGATCACTGCCGGAATGAACGCCAACAGCAGGTTGAAGGTGAAACGCTGCGCGTTCGGGTCATTGGGCAGGCCAACGACGACCCCAAGCACTTTCGCTCGAAACTCCCAGATCACGGCCAGAATGGCGCCGAGCTGGATGATGATCTTGAACGCCGTCGCCGTTTCGCCATTGAAGCCCAGCAGGTCACCGACCACGATCAGGTGCCCGGTACTGGAAATCGGCAAGAACTCGGTCAGGCCTTCCACTACGCCCAGAATCAGGGCCTGAAAGGCCACCCAGAAATCCATCAAATCCCCCAAAGCGCGGCAACTACCTACGCGTAAAACTCAGAACGTGGAGCATGGCCCCGGCCCTGGGACACGAAACCGTCATGGAGGTTCCTTGCAACGGTCTAGCCCGGTGCTCATTCAGGTTCTGCGCCGGGCGGCCGAAATGCTATCAGACAAATAGAGTGAATAATGCCTTGATATGACAGTATTGCCTCGCCCCCTTCGAGGTGGCCCTGAAGCCGACAATTACAACAGTCAGGAATTCGTCCATGAACAGCTTACGTAGTCTTCCTATCAGCCGCCGTCTATGGCTGATCTTGGCGCTGGCCATTTTGACGCTGATCTTGCAGGGCGCCTACATGCTGCGCCAGCTCCACATCGATCTTTATGCCGGCAAGTCGGAAAAGACCGAGCATGTGGTGCAGAGCGCCGCCAGTATTCTCAAACATTTCCATGGCCTGGAAAGTGCCGGCAGCCTGAGCCGCGAGCAAGCACAGAAGCAGGCCATGGAAGTGGTGCGCGGTTTGCGCTACGACGGCCAGGAGTACTTCTGGATCAACGATCAGACGCCGGCCATGCTCATGCATCCGATGAATGCCAAGCTCGAGGGCCAGAACCTTTCCGGCTTCAAGGATCCGGACGGCAAGGCGTTGTTCAACGAGATGGTCGCCATTACCCGCAGCCAGGGGGCCGGCCAGGTCGACTATCGCTGGCCGAAACCCGGCGCCACCGACCCGGTACCGAAAATCTCCTATGTCGAACTGTTCCAGCCCTGGGGCTGGATCATCGGCTCCGGCGTCTATGTCGATGACGTGCAGGCGGAGTTCAGGGCCCAGGCGATCAAAGCCATGGGCATCGGTTTGTTGATCGCCCTGCTCCTGACTGGCCTGGTGGTGCTGATTACGCGCAGCATCGTGCAGCCGTTACAGGCAGCAGTGGACGCCATGGCCAGCATTTCCAGTGGTGAAGGCGACCTGACCCGCAACCTCGACAGCCACGGGCGGGACGAACTGACTGCGCTGGCGACCTATTTCAATGCCTTTACCGAAAAGCTGCGCCATGTGATCCGGCAGATGCTCGATTCGGCAGGCTCGCTCGATCAGGCCGCCCGCTCGCTTGGCGACATCTCCAGCGAGGCGCAACGCCACAGCCAGCAACAGGCGCAGCAGATGGAGCTGGTGGCGACCGCTGTCAACGAGGTGACCTACGGCGTACAGGACGTGGCGAAGAACGCCGAGCACGCCTCCAGCGAGATGCACACCGCCGAGGAGCAGGCCAGCCAGGGCCAGCAGAACATCGAGGCGAGCCTGCGTCAGATCGATCAGTTGTCGGGCACCATCGACAAGGCCGTAGAGGTGATTCAATCACTGGCCAGCGAGAGCACGCAGATCGGCAGCGTACTGGAGGTGATCCGCTCCATCGCCGAGCAAACCAACCTGCTCGCCCTCAACGCCGCCATCGAGGCTGCCCGCGCCGGTGAGCAGGGCCGCGGTTTCGCCGTGGTTGCGGACGAAGTGAGGCTTCTGGCGCAACGTACCCAGCAGTCCACCGCGGAAATTCAGGGTATGATCGAGCGCCTGCAAGGCAACTCCGAAGCAGCCGTCAAGGTGATCAACGAAAGCAGCCGCGCGTCCCAGCTGACCGTGGAACAGGCCAGCCAGGCCGGTGAGAGCCTCGCCCAGATCGCCCAATCGCTACGCAACCTGACCGGGCTCAATGCCTCGATCGCCAGTGCCACCCTGCAACAATCCCACGTGGTGGAAGACATCAATCAGAACGTCACGCAGACGGCAGCACTGGCGCACAACACCGCCGAGGCTGCCGAACAGTCGAGCGCGGCCAGCCAGCACCTGAAACAGCTGGCCGACCAGCTCAATCGTCTGCTTGGGCAATTCCGCGTATGAGTCGAGCATGAGCAGCATGCAACATCAGGAGGTCGATTTCAGTCGGCCACAGAACCAGGACCTGATCTGGGACCTGGACAGCATGGCCCGCCGCGAGCTGGCCGAGCGTTTCATCAAGCTGTTCGAGAATCGCCTGTGCGTCTATTCCGAATCGGTGGGGCAGCTGTACACCAACTACAGCCTGCACTTCCCCACCGATCTTGGCCGCAAGATGGTGGTGCTGCCCAATCCTTACGCCTTCCACGACACCCTGCACGGCATCGACAGACAGGCCATCCGCAAGACGGGCCTGTGCGTGTTGCCGGGCAAGGTTCTGGGCAAACCGGGGCTCCTGCTCAGCACCCAGATCAAGGACGGCGGGCCGGCGCCCAAGACCATGCCCTTCAAACCGGCACTGGCGCAGATCATCAGTAACCAGAAGAAAATCGGTGATCTGTTCCTGCCGGTGCTGATGAAGGGCGACCTGCGCGAGTTCGACCAGCAGATGCCCTATATCCATCTGCATCGCCTGCAACTGGCACGCCTGGAGCGATTGTCGAGCTTCGAGCGCGACGACATCCAGCAAACCATCACCCGCAAGCTGCTGATGCTCTATCGACAAGCCGACAGCCTGGTGTGCTGAACCGCCGGCATCAGTACAATCGCCACCCTTTCCTGATTTGAGGACGCCGGATGTCCTGGCTCGAACTCGTTGCTGCCGGGCTCGGCATCGTCGCGGTATGCCTGACGGTCAGGCAGAACCCCTGGTGCTGGCCCATCGGCCTGATCATGGTGTTGCTCTATGCCTGGCTGTTCTATGACTGGCGGCTGTATTCCAACCTGCTTCTGCAGCTGTTGTTCGCCGCGCTGCAACTCTACGGCTGGTGGCAGTGGACCCGCGGCGGCGAACGTCACGATGGACGCAAGGTCAGTCGCCTGGGCATCGCTGCGGTTGCCGCAGGCCTGCTGAGCGGCGTGATCGGTGCCTGGCTGCTCGGCTATCTGATGGCCACCTACACCGACGCCAGTTCGCCCTGGCTGGATTCGGCGTTGACTGCATTCAGCCTGGTCGCGCAGCTGTGGATGGCGCAGAAGCGCCTGCAATGCTGGGCACTTTGGGTGGTGGTAGACCTCTGCTATGTGGCCTTCTTCCTGTATAGCGAGCTGTATCTCACTGCTGGTCTCTACGCCGCCTTCACCGCATTGGCCGTCAGCGGCTGGCTGAGCTGGCGCCGCGACCCGGCGTTGCAGTGCGCGCCATGAAAGTACTGGTGCTGACCGGGCCGGAGTCCAGCGGCAAAAGCTGGCTGGCGGCGCAAATACAGGCGCGCTTCGGCGGCGTGGTAGTGGGTGAGTACGTGCGCCACTTCATCGATGAGCAGCAGCGCGATACCTGCTACGCCGACATCGCCGAGATCGCTCGCGGGCAACTGGCCTGGGAGGATGCTGCGCGGGCAGTCAGGCCGCCACTGCTGATTCTCGACACCCACCTGCTGAGCAACATGCTCTGGAGCCAATGCCTGTTTGGCGATTGTCCGCAGTGGCTGGAGGCCGAGTTGCTGGCACGTCACTACGACCAGCACCTGTTGCTCGACCCCGCCGGCGTGCCCTGGATCGAAGATGGCCAGCGTTGCCAGCCACAGTTGGCAGAACGCGAGGCTTTTCATCAGGCCTGCCGGGATTGGCTGCAGGGTAACGAGCAGCGTTTCTGCGAACTGTCAGGAGGCTGGGACGAGCGGCGCCAGGCGGCGCTGAAGCAGGTCGCAACGCTGCTCGGCTCAGCGGATCAGTACGCTGGCCCAGGCCACTAACAGGCTCAGGCACACCACCAGCGTCAATGGCGTACGCAGTGCCGGATACCATTGCGGTGCCAGTCCTACGCGTACCGCGTGCATGTCTGCCAGATAGAGGCCGATAAAGGCAAACAGGAAAATCGGTAGCGACAGGCCCATCGGCAGTCCGCCAGCCAGCGCGGCCCAACCCAGCAAGGGCGGGATCACCGAAAGCCCCAGTTGCAACTTGGCCTTCTCGTCGGTTTCCTCCGCACGCATCGCCAGGCCCCAGTGAATGGCGCCCATGAAGGCCAGGATCACCGCCGCGAAATCCAACAACGCAGCCAGCACGAAAGGCCGCCAGCCCATGGGAATCACCCAGATGCCCAGCGCACCGCCAACGAATGGCACCAGGCCGGCATAACCCAGCAACACGGCCAGTTGCGGCGGCTTCTCGGCGTCGAACGGGTGCATGACGATCTCCTTGGCGATAGGTTTGCCGAGCACCTTAGCAGTGTTTCTCAAGCGTTACAGCCATGAGCCTCAGCGCAGGCGGTGTTTGTGCAGCAGGCGATAGAAGGTTGGCCGAGACACTCCGAGCGTTCGCGCTGCCTGGCTCATGTTGTTGCTGTAGCGGCCCAGGACGTCGTTCAGCGCCTGCCGTTCGGCCCGTAGTATGTAATCCTCCAGCGTCACCGGTGCGTCGCTGCTCGCCTGTGCCGGGCGCAAGCCAAGGTCGGCTGCCAGAATCTGTCGCCCTTGAGCCAGCACCAGTGCGCGCACCACGCGATTGCGCAGCTCGCGCACGTTACCTGGCCAGGAATGGCTGGTCATGGCGTCTATCGCTTCTTCGCTGAAACGCCGATGATGCCGCCCGATCACCGCTCCGTGCTGGTTGGCGAACGCTTCGGCCAGCAGCAACAGATCACCAGGATGCTCGCGCAGATTCGGTGTTTGCAGTTGTTGCACCGCCAGTTGCTGAAACAGGTCCCGCCTGAAACCTCCCTGCAACAGTGCCTGCACCAACTCGCCTCGGTCCAGAGTCAATAGATGTGCCTGAGGATGGCGCTGCAGGTGGTCCAGCACCCTTTGCTGCTCCACCTCAGAAAGCCGGGATGCATTTTCGAGCAGCACGGTGGTGACAGTTGATGCGGCGAGAGCAGCGTCGTCGAATCGCTCGGCACAGTCGATAGCGCGCATGGCCTGCGCCGCAAAAGATGAACGCTGGTGGAGCAACCGTGCCAGAAGATGCTTGCCGCTGCCACGCTCCCCGCTCACCAGTAGCGGGCCATCGATATGACCCAGGCGAACCAGCTGCCGGCGCAGACTGCGCGCTGCACCACAGTTGCCGAGAAACGCCGGCAACTGTCCTCCGCTTGTCAATCCGAGCAAGCGAGTGCCTGCCTGCGCCTGTTGCAAGGTTTCCAGTAGGCGGGGCATTTCCACCGGCAATGGCAGCGCAGCGAAGAACCATTCGCCGACCAGTTCATCGCGGTCAACCTGCATCAAGCACCCGGCATCCGCCAGCACTACGCAACCAAGCCCAGTCAGTTGCAACTGCTTGAGCAGCGCATGACTCGGTTGCTGATCGAGGTGAAGCAGGAGTGCATCGCCGGCATGGTCGTTGAGCGTCTCTGGCGTGCAGCGCTGCAAGGTCCAGCCAGCCGCCTGCAAAGGCTGAAACAGCGTCTCGCATGCATCGAAAGGTTCGAGCACCAGTAATTGCCGGGATGCGACGGAAACAGCCTCCAACATATCCCATCCTTGGCGCCATTATTTTGTAATTCCAATAAAAACAACAATTTGGCGCTCGCAAACGTAAAGTTAGCAAGAACTTTGACGCTCCATGGATCATTTCTCTATATCCGTTGTTCCTGCTGGTTATTGCAGAGTTTTCATGATCACGGCGATGGCACCTTGCCAATAGCCTGCAGTATTGGCATAACAGGCCGATTAATAAGAACGCTACAAGGATGTCTCTGATGCGTCTGCTTCGCCGTACTCTGAAACTCGTCATTTTGCTGGCACTGATCGGCCTGGCCGTGGCGCTGTATTACGTGGCCAACCCCAATCTCCCGACCTATCAGCAGCCCAGCGAGTTGCACTATCTGCAGCAATGGAGCGAAGAGCAGCGCCAGACCTATTACTACACGCCGCAGGGCACCACGGTTAAAGGTCTGCGTTATGACTGGTTCAGCGCTCTGGAAATGCCGTTCGGCACCGAGAAGTTCGCCCGTCTCGACTATCTGGCCCGCTTCGGCTTTCTCACCGATCCCAAGCAACAGCCAAGCGATCTGAATCCCGGCAATCTGCCGGTCGGCTTTACCCGTCATCAGGACAGCGAAAGCGGCGAGCACTTTCTCGATATCAGTTGCGCCGCCTGCCATACCGGTGAACTGCGCTACAAAGGCCAGGCCGTGCGCATCGACGGGGGGGCCGCCCTGCACTCCCTCGCCTCCACCGTGCCGACCCTGCGCGGCGGCGGTTTCGGCCAGGCGCTGGGCATGAGCATGGCTTTCACCTATTACAACCCGCTGAAATTCCGCCGCTTTGCTCAGGAAGTTCTGGGTGATCAGTACCCGCAGGGCCGTGACCAACTGCGCGAGGACTTCAAGCAGGTGCTCGACCGGCTGCTGGCGACTGCTTTCAACGACTGGCACCGCGGCTTGTACCCGACCGAAGAAGGTTTTGGCCGTACCGATGCGTTCGGTCGTATCGCCAACACCGTATTCGGCGATGTTCTGGACGACGCCAACTACCGCGTCGCCAATGCACCGGTCAGCTACCCGCAACTCTGGGACATCTGGAAGTTCGACTGGGTGCAATGGAATGGCTCGGCCATGCAGCCGATGGCGCGCAACGTTGGCGAAGCCCTTGGCGTCGGTGCCAGCCTGCATCTGCTCGACGAACACGGCAAAGGCGTCGCCGAAGCTGATCGCTACGCCTCCAGCGTGCGCCTGCATGACCTCTACACCCTGGAGGAAACCTTGAAGCGGCTGCAGCCACCCAAGTGGCCGGAAGCCGTATTCGGCAAGGTGGATCTGCCTCTGGCCAGCCGTGGCAAAGCGCTCTACACCGAGAATTGCGCCTATTGCCATGCCCCCGATCCCAAGCCGCGCGACCAGCGCCTGGCACCGTCACGCGATCCCGAGTGGAAGATGCGCGTCGTACCGATCAGCATCGTCGGTACCGACCCGACCACAGCCGACAACATCGCCGATCATCGCTTCGACATCAGCCGCCTGGGCTGGACCAAGGCCGAGCTGGCACGTCTGGACGTGCAGCTGTTTGGCTCCAGTCTCGATGAGGTCGACTTCAAGAGCATTTCCAGCGCCAAGGGCCTGGCCTACATCACCGCTTACGTGGAGAACCGCGCCTATCAGGACGCCGGCATCGGCCCGCGCCAACGCAAGGAAATGGATGGCTACGGCCTGCCCATCGGCGTTCAGGAAAAGCGCGGCTACAAGGCCCGCCCACTCGACGGCATCTGGGCTACCCCACCCTTCCTGCACAACGGCTCGGTGCCCAACCTGTTCGAGCTGCTCTCCCCCGTTTACGAGCGGCAGGCCCAGTTCTGGGTCGGCAACTTCGAATTCGACCCGGTACGCGTGGGCTATCGCAGCGACAAGTTCCCAGGCGGCTTCCTGCTCGACACCCGCGTCACCGGCAATGGTAATGGTGGTCACGAGTTCCGCGATGGCTGCCGCCAGGAGGGCGTCATCGGGCGCGCCTTGGCGCCGGACGAGCGCCTGGCCCTGATCGAATACCTCAAGGTGCTCGGTAACGCAGACCTGGAAACCCAGCTCAGTGACGTGCCGGTACAAGCCTGGACACCCGGCCCGAGCTGCGAAGGCTGATTTCAACCAATAGGTTCGAGAACAAGGATTGCAACGATGTTGAAACGCTTCTGGCTCTGGCTCGGTCGCCTGCTCGGTAAACTGCTGCTCACCATCGGCCTGGTCGGCCTGGTTGGTTGGGGGCTGGGCGAAGCCTATTACGCCTGGAAACTCTCCGGCCCGGTCTCCACGCAGGAACAGATTGCCGCGGATGAACCAGTGCTGACCAGGCTGATCATCGAAGATGCGGTACGCATCGTCGAACAGCACCGTGACAACACCCGCGTGCTGCGCGACGCCCACGCCAAGGCCCATGGCTGTGTCAAAGCCGAGGTACAGGTGCTGGATACTCTGGACGAATCATTGCGCCAAGGTGTGTTCAGTGAGCCTGGGCACACCTGGCAGGCCTGGATGCGCCTGTCCAACGGCAACGCCTACCCGCAGTTCGACCGTGCCCGCGATGCCCGCGGCATGGCCATCAAACTGCTCGACGTGCCTGGCGAGAAGCTCATGAAGAGCCCGGCGCATACTGGCGAGCAGGATTTCGTGATGTTCAACCATCCGGCGTTCTTCGTTCGCGACGTGGCTGAGTACCGCACCAACTTCGCCGCCCAGGCCGATGGCAAGAAGGCTCTGGCCTTCTTCCCCAGTTGGGATCCGCGCACCTGGGAAGTGCGCCACCTGTTCATCGCCCTGAAGACCCTGGCTCCGGCGCCAGAAAGCCCCGTGGCCACCACCTACAACTCCATCGCGCCGTTCAAGCTCGGCGAGTTGAACATCAAGTACCGCGTGGTACCCGCCCCACAGAATTGCCCACCCTACGAGCTGCCGGAACAAAACACCGACCTGCCCAATTTCCTGCGCAATGCGCTTTACCAGCAACTGTCACTGGACCGCGCACCGGCCTGTTTTGAACTTCAGGTGCAAAAGCAGAACGCGCAGTACTACATGCCCATCGAAGATCCGACTGTCGAATGGAGTGAAAAGATATCGCCCTTCGAGAGCGTTGCGCGTATTACCGTACAGCCTCAGGACTTCGATAGCCGCGAACAAAACCTGTTCTGCGACAATTTGTCCTTCAACCCCTGGCATGCACTTCCCGAACACCGGCCTATCGGTGGCATAAACCGTTTGCGCAAGTCGGTATATGAGGCGGTAAGCGCCTATCGTCATCAGCGCAACGCCCCAGCCCCTGCTAGCGCTGCGCCGCAGCCAGTTACGCAAGAAACAGAGGTGGAACTTTCGCAGTAGAAAGTTGTAGCCGGCGAGACGCCAGAAGTTTTCATCAAGGCACACTACGCCGGTAATAAAACTTTTTTCAGCTATGTGTGACTTATGGGTCTGCTGAGTTCATCAACAACATTGAAAGGCCAACATCAATAACCTGTTGGCCGCCATTGATTGTTGGGATCAACTCGGAGAAACCGACCCCATGAACACACCGCTGCGTTTCAACGAAGCCCTGCTGATTGCCGATCGCGCCTTCCGCCCGTTCCAGTGCGTGGCCTGGGCTCCGCAGGACGGCACCGGCGTCGTCAGCATCAGCGTCATCGACCGTACCAATACCCGCCTGCTCGGCCGCACCCAGCTGTCCAGCGCCACCTACAGCGACCCGCAACAGCTGGAAGATGCGCTGCAGCGCTCGCGCGATGAGCTGAGCCGCAAAGGTTTCGATCTGGCGCCGTGGAGCATGCCGGAGTAAGTCGTTTTCGGGGCGCCTTGCGCGCCCCCAGATTTGCCCGTTGCGCTTAGCCTGAGGCGACTGCAGACTGCTGCGATCACCCACTGTGCCGAGCCTAGCGCCATGCTTGAACTGCGCCCCAATTGCGAGAACTGCGACTGCGATCTACCTGTAGCCAGTGTTGACGCCTTGATCTGCTCCTTCGAGTGCACCTTTTGCCGCTCCTGCGCCGAATCCGTCCTGGCGCTACGCTGCCCGAACTGCGGTGGCGAACTGGTGAAGCGCCCGATTCGCCCGCCCGAGAAGCTCGAACGCTTCCCCGCCTCCAGCAAACGCGTGCTCAAGGTCTGAAATGAAAAAGGGGCGACTCCGGTCGCCCCTTTTTCATGTGTACTGCGCCTGTCAGTAGTAGGCGTTCTCGCGATTGCTGTGGTCGGTCACATCGCGCACACCCTTGAGCTCTGGAATGCGCTCGAGCAGCGTTTTCTCGATGCCTTCCTTGAGGGTGTAATCAGCCTGACCACAGCCCTGGCAACCGCCACCGAACTGCAGCACCGCGATGCCCTCTTCGACGACGTCGATCAGCGTGACCTGGCCGCCGTGGCTGGCAAGACCGGGGTTGATCTCGGTCTGCAGGTAGTAGTTGATGCGCTCGTTGAGCGGGCTGTCTTCGTTGACCATCGGCACCTTGGCGTTCGGCGCCTTGATGGTCAGCTGGCCGCCCATACGATCGGTTGCATAGTCGACGACTGCGTCTTCCAGGAAAGGCTCGCTGATGCCATCGATCCAGGCGGTGAAACTGGCCAGACCAACGGCGGTGTCTTCAGGCTTCTGCTCACCCGGCTTGCAGTAGGCAATGCAGGTTTCCGCGTAAGGCGTACCTGGCTGGGTGATGAAAACTCGGATGCCGATACCCGGAGTGTCCTGCTTGCTCAGCAGCTCAGCCAGGTAATCTTCGGCAGCTTGGGTAATGATGATGGCGCTCATGGCTACTCCTCACGGTCATGCGGCGGATTGTACGCCAAGTGACGACCTGAATATAGTCCTACTAATTTACTCAGGATAGCGACTGCAGCCGGCTCTGATCGGCTCGCTGCCCGACCCAGACCTTGGCGCAAACGAAGAAACGCTTTTCGATCAGCTCATAGCTGGCCCATGCAGCCAGGGCGATCACCGGTATGCAGGCAGCGATGACGAGAGCGGGAGCGAGGTCGAGACTGGCCTGCAGGTACCAGCCCAGCGACAGGACGATCACATGCAGCAGATACACCGAGTACGAGCAGTCACCCATGTGCCTCAATAGTCGGTTGTCCTGGAACCAGGGTTCCATGGCGATACAGGCCGCCACGATCAACGTGCTCGGTAGCCCCCAATGCAGCAGGCGCATGGAGCTGTCGACTTGATGGATGGCCAGCAGCGCAGCGGCGATGACCAGCAGCGGCAACCACAGGCCCTGGCGAATCCAGCCCCGTTTGTAAATCGCCCCCAGAAGCATGCCGAAGACGAACTCGTAGACGATGCTGTTGCGGTAGAAATCGCTCATCCATGGCTGGGTCGCCAGCAGGCTGAAGGTGGCCAGGGCAAGGACGATAAACAGCAGACGCAGTCGCTCGGTCAGCATGAAGGCCAGGGCGAACAGCAGGTAGAAGAACATCTCGTAATTCAGCGTCCAGCCGACATTGAGCGTGGGATAGAGACCAAACCCGCCGGGGTTCTCGGCCGGAATGAAGAGCAGAGAGAGCAGCAGATGATGCAGGTCGAATTTCTGTACCGGCATCACCGGATTGGCAAAGGCGATGATCAGCGCCGCGATCAACGAGTACAGCCAGTAGGCCGGTACGATACGCACCACGCGACTGAGCATGAAACGCCAGGGCGTGATGCGCTTGCCCTGGGTGGAGAGATAAATCACCAGCCCGCTGATGACGAAAAAAATGTCGACACCAACGGCGCCCCTTTCGGCGAAGAAACGACCGACGAAACTGTCGGCCTGAAAATCGAAGAACACCTGCATGACGTGATGAAAGACCACAACCCAGGCCGCCAACGCCCGTAAAGCCTGCACAGAAACCAGCATGAAACCGCCATTCCCCCTTTCGCTGAATTCGAAACCGGGCCGCCCGAATCAGGCAGCCACAGGGTCCGACCGCAGCCGTGGAAGAAAGGTCGGCGAAGGAAAGGCTGAACGACGCGCCTGGTTGCTCAAGAGTCGGCTAGAGGTTCTGGTAGCGGTTCATGTCCAGCACGCCCGCCTCCAACGGCTGGGTTTCACGAATATGCTCGGCGAGATCGTGGAAATAGCGCCAGAACTCGGGATGGCTGCGCCGTACTCCCCAGCGCTCGACGATACGCTCGAAGGACTTGGCGTCGCTGACACCCTCCATCTGCCTGACGAAGGCATCCACCTCACCCGCTTTAACGGTGAACAGGAAATTCGGGTAGCTGCTCAGTACTTCAGGGTAGATGGTCAGGGTGTCCAGACGCGGTTGATAGCGCAGTTCCTCGCCCAGCATGAACGCCACGTTGCTGTGCGCGCGATTGCGCAGCAGGCTGTAGATTTCGCGCGAGCCATCGCTCAACTCCACCCGCAGCATCGTCGCTTCCGGCAACTGGTCGATGACCCGCAGGCCGCCCGCCGGACGACTGGTCAGACGCGCCAACGTCTGTTCGGCATGTTGTAACTCCCTGGGCAAACCTTCCCGATAACAATAGGCGCCCGTGCAGCGGTTGATCGGGTCAGGACGCGCATTGAGCGTGGCGTAGCGCTGCAGCAGCTGTGTGGCGAACTGCTTCTTCGGATCGTTGCCGGTCAGGCCAATGGCGCTCGGCGAGCGATGATCGACCGTGGTGTAGTCCATCAGCATCTTCAATTTGCCGCTGTTCTGATACCAGTCATCCAGGTAAGCCTCACGCGAGCGTGCCGGCAGCAGACGGAGGAAATTCACCTCGGCGCCGTTGCGAATCAGGTCGAAGTACAGGCGCGTCTGCGCCTGGTGCGAGACGTTGCCGAACACGTCGAAGTTGACCACCAACTGGTAGTAGGTGCGCTCCAGCAGTGGGTAATCCAGCCACCAGAGGGTCTGCGGGATCTCGCCGAGCAGGCCTTTGCGTACCGAAGCGCTGTCGTGCTGACGAAAGATCGACAGCAGCGCGTTGTCGTTACCGCTCCAGATATGCGACCAGTCCGCTGGAGAAGCAGCGGCGTAGGCGTCCTTGCGCAGGTTCTCGTAGTCATTGCGCTTGTTGCGATAGTTGCGCCACAGGCCCAGCAGATCGCCGATATCGTCGAGCTGGCCGGGCATGGCCAGCAGTGGCGTGGCCTCGCGCTGGTAATCGGCATCGGTGATGTAGAGATCGTGCTCCGGCGCCTGGAACACGGCCCAGAAGTTGTCACGGATCACGTCGGTAGCGATCTGCCCACGACACACCGGGCCACGGATAAAGGTGCGGACGAAGTACTCGGCGTTATCCAGCATGAACTGATAACGCGCCCGCGGCGGAATCGCGGCGAAGGTTTCGAAGGGGTTGGCGCGGCGCTGTGCGCCGTAACCGGGTACAGCGTCCAGTGCCCAGTCCTCACCGAAGAACAGCTCCTGCACCCGTGCCAGTTTAGCGTCGCCCAGCGGATAGGTGATGTGCGTCTTGTGCACGATCACGCCCTGGATCGGCCACAGGCGGTAGTAGAACTCGGTGCCCGGATCGTCGTTGGGGCGGCGCGTAGCGATAGGATCGATGGGTTTGCCGCTGGGGGTACGCGAGCGCACCATCTGGAAGAAGTGCCCAGGCTCACCGCCCTCGAAGTGCAGGTGCGCCAGGAACAGGTGTTCGTACAGCCAGCGCGAGACCAGATTCTGGCGCGCACCAGGCGCGTTCATGAAGTGCTCCCACTGCTCTAACTGGCGCAATTCGACCGCGCTGGGTTTGACTACCTGCTCGGCGACCGGTGCGCCCTGCGCCAGCCACTGCTCCAGGGTGGCGTACTCGCCATCGCTGAGGCCGGTAACGGCGAACGGCATACCGCCATGGGGATTCTTCTGCGCGTAAGCGGCGAACTCATCTGGCAATGAGCAACTGTTGCTGCGAGTGATGGCGATATCGAGATTGTCGGGCAGCTTGGCATTGGCCTCCAGCGGCTGGCTGCGGCCTAACTCCAGCATGCGTTTGATCAGCGCCGCCTGGCCATTCTCGCCATCGAGCACCGAATGAAAGTCGCGCTGACGCCAGGCTGCTTCGCCTTGGGCGTCCAGATAAAGTCGTGTGGTCGCTTGCGCCTTGCTGCGGGTACCGTCGTACACCAACTGCTTGCTGGCGCCGCGGGCAATGCCCTCAGCGCTGCCGAGGTTGAGCTGGCACGGTGCGTCATAGCAGGTGTGGCAGGCCACGCACTTGTGGGTGAGGATGGGTTGTACGTCGTCGATGTAGGAAATAGCGTCCGCACGGACCAGACCGGCTGCGCAAGAAAGAAGAAATAGAGCAGCAGGTTTGAGCATGACAACGTCTCTGATTGCGATGGTGGCAATTCTAACGAGACGCTGCCCACGGCAACATGAATGAAATTCATGAAAACACCCGCAACGCTCCAGAACCCTGCAGCTTTGCTATCATCGCGCACCTTGTTTCCGCTTTGCTCAGGTAGTCCTCATGTCCGATCGTAGCGCCCGCCTCCAAGCCCTCCAGCAAGCCCTGAAGGAGCGCATCCTGATCCTCGATGGCGGCATGGGCACCATGATCCAGAGCTACAAGCTGGAAGAGGCCGACTACCGTGGCGAGCGCTTCGCCGACTGGCCGAGCGACGTTAAAGGCAACAACGACCTCTTGCTGCTCAGCCAGCCGCAGATCATCGCCGCTATCGAGAAGGCCTACCTGGATGCCGGCGCCGACATTCTGGAAACCAACACCTTCAACGCTACCCAGGTGTCTCAGGCTGACTACGGCATGGAAGGCCTGGCCTTCGAGCTGAACGTCGCCGGTGCCCGCGTGGCCCGTGAAGTGGCCGACGCCAAGACCCTGGAAACCCCCGATCGCCCGCGCTTCGTCGCAGGCGTCCTGGGCCCTACCAGCCGCACCTGCTCGATCTCCCCGGACGTCAACGACCCCGGCTACCGCAACGTCACCTTCGATGAACTGGTGGAGAACTACACCGAGGCCACTCGCGGCCTGATCGAAGGCGGCGCCGACCTGATCCTGATCGAGACCATCTTCGACACCTTGAACGCCAAGGCGGCGATCTTCGCCGTACAGCAGGTGTTCGATGAAGATGGCGTCGAGCTGCCGATCATGATTTCCGGCACCATCACCGACGCTTCCGGCCGTACGCTGTCCGGCCAGACCACCGAGGCGTTCTGGAACTCGGTACGCCACGCCAACCCCATCTCTGTCGGCCTGAACTGCGCCCTCGGCGCCAAGGACCTGCGCCCGTATCTGGAAGAGCTGGCCAACAAGGCCGACACCCACGTCTCGGCCCACCCCAACGCCGGCCTGCCCAACGCCTTCGGTGAGTACGACGAAAGTCCGGCGGAAATGGCTGCTGTGGTCGAAGAATTCGCTGCCAGCGGCTTTCTCAACATCATCGGCGGCTGCTGCGGCACTACCCCCGGGCATATCCAGGCCATCGCCGAGGCGGTCGGCAAATACCCGCCGCGTGCCATTCCGGAGATTCCCAAGGCCTGCCGCCTGTCGGGCCTGGAGCCCTTCACCATCGACCGCAGTTCGCTGTTCGTCAACGTCGGCGAGCGCACCAACATCACCGGTTCGGCCAAGTTCGCCCGGCTGATCCGCGAGGAGAACTACACCGAGGCCCTGGAAGTCGCCCTGCAACAGGTGGAAGCCGGCGCCCAGGTGATCGACATCAACATGGACGAGGGCATGCTCGACTCCAAGGCGGCCATGGTTCGCTTCCTGAATCTGATCGCCGGTGAGCCGGATATCTCCCGCGTGCCGATCATGATCGACTCCTCCAAGTGGGAAGTGATCGAGGCGGGCCTGAAGTGCATCCAGGGCAAGGGCATCGTCAACTCCATTTCCATGAAGGAAGGCGTCGAGCAGTTCAAGCACCACGCCAAACTGTGCAAGCGCTATGGCGCCGCCGTGGTGGTAATGGCCTTCGACGAAGTCGGCCAGGCCGACACGGCCGCGCGCAAGAAGGAAATCTGCCAGCGCAGCTACGACATTCTGGTCAATGAAGTGGGCTTCCCGCCGGAAGACATCATCTTCGACCCGAACATCTTCGCCGTCGCCACCGGTATCGAAGAGCACAACAACTACGCCGTGGACTTCATCGAAGCCTGCGCCTTCATTCGCGACAACCTGCCCTACGCGCTGAGCTCGGGCGGCGTGTCCAACGTGTCGTTCTCCTTCCGTGGCAACAATCCGGTACGCGAGGCGATTCACTCGGTATTCCTCTACTACGCGATCCAGAACGGCCTGACCATGGGCATCGTCAACGCCGGCCAGCTGGAAATCTATGACGAGATTCCCAAGGAACTGCGCGACAAGGTCGAGGACGTGGTGCTCAATCGCACCCCGGGCGGCACCGATGCCTTGCTGGCCATCGCCGACAAATACAAGGGCGACGGCGCCGTCAAGGAAGTCGAAAACGAGGAATGGCGCTCGCTGCCGGTCGACAAACGCCTGGAACATGCGCTGGTCAAGGGCATCACCGCCTTCATCGTCGAAGACACCGAGGAGTGCCGCCAGCAGTGCGCGCGCCCCATTGAAGTCATCGAAGGCCCGCTGATGAGTGGCATGAACGTGGTCGGCGACCTGTTCGGCTCGGGCAAGATGTTCCTGCCGCAGGTGGTCAAGTCCGCGCGGGTGATGAAGCAGGCCGTGGCCCACCTGATTCCTTTCATCGAAGCGGAGAAAGGCGACAAGCCGGAGGCCAAGGGCAAGATCCTCATGGCCACGGTCAAGGGCGACGTGCACGATATCGGCAAGAACATCGTCGGCGTGGTGCTGGGCTGCAACGGCTACGACATCGTCGATCTGGGCGTGATGGTGCCGGCAGAAAAGATCCTGCAGACCGCCATCGCAGAAAAATGCGACATCATCGGCCTGTCCGGGCTGATCACCCCGTCGCTGGACGAGATGGTGCACGTCGCCAAGGAAATGCAGCGCCAGGGCTTTACCCTGCCCTTGATGATCGGCGGCGCCACCACCTCCAAGGCGCACACGGCGGTGAAGATCGACCCGCAGTACAAGAATGATGCGGTGATCTACGTCACCGACGCTTCGCGCGCGGTCGGCGTGGCCACCCAGTTGCTGTCCAAGGAACTCAAGCCCGACTTCGTGCAGCGTACCCGCGATGAGTACGTGGTGGTGCGTGAGCGCACCTCAGCCCGCGCCTCGCGCACCGAACGCCTGAGTTACGACAACGCCATCGCCAACAAGCCAAAGTTCGACTGGTCGGGCCACACCGCACCGAAACCGAGCTTTACCGGCGTCAGGGTGCTGGATGACATCGACCTCAACGTGCTGGCCGAATACATCGACTGGACGCCGTTCTTCATTTCCTGGGACCTGGCCGGCAAATACCCGCGCATCCTCACCGATGAAGTGGTCGGCGAAGCGGCCACCAGCCTGTTCCATGACGCTCAGGCGATGCTGAAGAAACTGATCGACGAGAAACTGATCAGGGCGCGCGCCGTCTTCGGTTTCTGGCCCGCCAACCAGGTCGCGCATGACGATATCGAAGTCTACGGTGACGACGGCAAGCCCCTGGCCACCCTGCACCACCTGCGCCAACAGACCATCAAGCCCGACGGTAAGCCGAACCTGTCGCTGGCCGACTTCGTCGCGCCGAAAGAAAGTGGCGTGACCGACTACGTCGGCGGCTTCATCACCACCGCCGGTATCGGCGCAGAGGAAGTGGCCAAGGCTTACGAGGCCAAGGGCGACGATTACAACTCGATCATGGTCAAGGCCCTGGCCGACCGCCTTGCCGAAGCCTGCGCCGAATGGCTGCACGAGCGCGTACGCAAGGAATACTGGGGTTACGCCAAGGACGAGCAACTGGACAACGAGGCGCTGATCCGCGAGCAGTACAAGGGCATCCGCCCTGCCCCTGGCTACCCGGCCTGCCCGGATCACACCGAGAAGGCCACGCTGTTCAAGCTGCTCGACCCGGAAGCCGACTACCACAAGGCTGGCCAGAGCGGCGTGTTCCTCACCGAGCACTACGCCATGTTCCCGGCCGCCGCCGTGTCCGGCTGGTACTTCGCCCACCCCGAGGCGCAGTATTTTGCCGTGGGCAAGGTCGACAAGGATCAGATCGAAAGCTACAGCGCGCGCAAGGCGCAGGACATCAGCGTCAGCGAACGCTGGCTGATGCCCAACCTGGGCTACGACGACTGATGCAAAAGAGCCCGCGATTGCGGGCTCTTTTCATTTATACGCAACGAACGAGGCGCAACTCGCGCCGATCATCGAAAAAACTCGAACTCTGATGCAGGGCTGCTGCTCCAAAACATGTCGAGCCAATTCGGCTCAATCGACGGAGCGATGACATGTACAAGCACAGTCTTGCAGTACTGGCCGTAGCGGCCGCGGTGAGCGGTTGCTCGACCTTCGAGAACCCGGCCGATTACGTGACCTTCCGCAACGAGCCCCTGGTCAAGCAGGTGGACCACGGTATGACTCAGGATCAGGTGCGCACCCTCGGTGGGCCACCCTCTTCGGAAGGACGCAATAGCGTCACAGGTGGCACCTGCAACAACTATGTGCTGAATGTCGATGGTCTGGAACAACCCTATTACGTTGACTTCGACGTCAACGGTCGGGTCGACAGCAAGGGCTTCATGACCTGCGAGCAGCACCAGGGCAACCAGCGCAAGAGGCTCTGAAGGCGTTCAGCCCCGCTGCGCGCAGCGGGGCTATTCATTGGCTAGAAGATCAGTGAGAGCAATCCAACTACCACTATCAGGCCGATGATGAAAATGATACCGACGGTACCGCCCAGAAACTTCAGCATGCTGACTCTCCTTTTTCGAGGTTCACGGGTTTTGACCTCGGTCTGGCTGTCAGCGTTTAGCTTTTTTCTTCAACAGCTGCGGCGAGTATCAGGCGCCCGGGCGACGGACGATCTTGATGCTGTATTCCATCTGCGGCTTGCGTGTCACGCTCACCGCTTTGCGGCTCACGGTATCCAGCGTGATGTTCCAGAAGCCACTGGAGGGTACACGGATCTTCGCCGGGAACTTGATGAAGGCGCCGCCGTGATAACTGTGTCGGCCACGATTCCTGAAGGCGCGGAAGTTGGCGTCGTTCATCAGGCGGATGTTGCAGGGCTGCGAACATTGGATGACCACCAGATCGCCCTCTTCCAGATGCTCGCGTTGATGGATGAATTTCATCGTTTTCGGACTCGGTGGTGAAACAGGGGCGCAATAGTGCCGCAAGCGGCGCGGCATCGCCAGCGCAGCTGACGACTCGCTTGCAGCCAAGGTTCGCGCTACCTAGGATGCGCGCCCAATCCTGCCATTTGCTGCCGCCATGAAAACCCTGCTCGACCGCATCCCCACACTGATCGCCCTGCTGCGCCGTTACCCAGGCCTGGTCGCCCTGTTCGGCTTCTGTTCGGGCGTGGCCAGCTTTCTGTTGGTCGACCGCCAGGCGCATCTGGCCAAGGTGTTGGGCGTGGTATTGCTGGTCAGTTGGGTCTGGCTGATTCTCGAGAACCTGCTGCGCGAACGCATTGCCCGGCGCTTTGGCTTCGAGTTGCCGCTGCCGCTGCTACGCTACGGCACGCAGATGATCCATCAGGAAAGCCTGTTCTTCGTCCTGCCGTTCTTCTTCATCACCACCACCTGGAACAGTGGGCAGCTACTGTTCAGCGGCCTGCTGGCACTCGCCGCACTGGCTTCGATCACCGACCCGATCTACTACCGCTGGCTGGCGCCGCGACGCTGGTTGCTGCTGATCTTGCACAGCCTGGCACTGTTCGCGGTGATGCTCACCGCACTGCCGATCATCTTTCACCTCAGTACCCCACAGAGCTACCGCATTGCCTTGCTGGTCGCCACGCTGCTGGCTCTGCCGAGCCTGCCGGGCCTGATCGGCTTCACCGGCTGGCGGCGCATCGTGCTGCTGGCCGCCCTGCCTCTGGCTATGGCCGGCGCCGGCTGGATGGCGCGCGCCTGGGTACCACCGGCAACGCTGTGGCTGACCGAAGTGGCGATCAGCGACCGCTTCGATGGCGAGCAACGCACGCCAGGCGAGAGCCTGCAACAGATCAGCCCCGAACAGCTGCGCGACGACGGGCTCTACGCCTATACCTCGATCAATGCGCCACGCGGCCTCAACGAACGCATCTACCACGTCTGGCAGCACAATGGCCGGGAAGTCGACCGCATTGCGCTGGACATCAACGGCGGGCGCAAGGAGGGCTACCGCGCCTGGACGCATAAACTCAACTTCCCGGCCTCGCCTGAAGGTCGCTGGCAGGTGCGGGTCGTCACCGAAGCCGGACAGATGATCGGTGTGCTGCGCTTCGACGTGGTCGCCCACACGGCCAAGTGATAGCATGCGCGCCCCATGCAGCTCACCGAACTCAACCAACGCCTCGCCGACCTTGGCGCCAAACCCCAGCATATCGGGCGCATTACCCGTGCCTGGCTGCAGGGCAAGGCGCTGGACACTGGCACCAAGCATCAGAAGACCGAGAACTTCCTGCCCCTGACGGTACGCGAAGGGCTGCCGGCCATCGCCAGCGAGCTGGACGCGTTGGCCCGGCTGCGCTCCGAACACCCTGGCGCCGATGGCTCGGCACGCCTGCTGGTGGAGTTGGCCGACAAACAGATGGTGGAAAGCGTGCTGCTGCCGCGTGATGGTCTGTGCATCTCCAGCCAGGTGGGCTGCGCGGTAGCCTGCGTGTTCTGCATGACCGGCAAGAGCGGCCTGCTGCGCCAGCTCAGCAGTGCCGAGATGGTCGCCCAGGTCGCCCTGGGTCGGCGCTTTCGCCCGGTGAAGAAAGTGGTCTTCATGGGCATGGGCGAGCCGGCACACAACCTCGACAACGTACTTGAGGCCATCGATCTGCTCGGCACCGAGGGCGGCATCGGCCAGCGCAATCTGGTGTTCTCCACCGTTGGCGACCCCCGGGTGTTCGAACGCCTGCCCAAGCAACGCGTGCGCCCTGCCCTGGCACTGTCGCTGCATACCACCGACGCCGAACTGCGCCAGCGCCTGCTGCCCAAGGCGCCGCGCATCGATCCCGAAGAGCTGGTGGAACTGGGCGAAGCCTACGCCCGCACCATCGACTACCCGATCCAGTACCAGTGGACGCTGCTCAAGGGCATCAACGATAGCCAGGAAGAGATGGACAACATCCTGCGCCTGTTCAAGGGCAAGTTCGCCGTGCTCAACCTGATCCCTTACAACAGCCTGGAAGCCGACGACTACCAGCGCCCCGATGGCGAGCGCATCGTCGAGATGGTGCGCTACCTGCACAGCCGTGGCGTACTGACCAAGGTGCGCAATTCGGCTGGCCAGGATGTCGACGGCGGTTGCGGCCAGCTGCGCGCCCGCGCGGTGGATGTGGTCAATACCAGTCGCTTGCATAGAAAGCGCGGCTGAGGCTCAAGAACGGCATCTGCGAACCGATACAGAAGCGTACAGAGAGACCACACGTCCAGCAGGCAAAACGCCAGCACTGTACTAGGTTTGTAAAGAACCGCATTGCATGGATGCAACCCCGTCGTCATGGCGCCCAGGAGCCCATTCATGAAAATCGCCCACAAGGTCGGCCTCGCAGCCGCTACCGTGCTTTTCCTCACCACCAGCCTGCTGTCGTTAATACAGGTCACCCAAGTGCGCGATACCTTGCGCAACCAGGTCGAATCCAGCATTTCCGAGTCGAGCAATGCCCTGGCACGGCAGATCGAGAACTGGCTGAACGCCAAGCTACGCCTGATGGACACGATGTCACAGACCATCGACAGTCATTACGGCCCGGAAGAAACCCAACGCGTATTCGATCTGCCCCTGCTCAAGGATGAATTCATCCTCGTCTTCGGTGCCTTGGAAGCAACCGGGCAAACCCTCAAGAACAGCGCAGATTGGAATCCCGCCGCAGACTATGACGGCCGCAAGCGTCCCTGGTATGGCCTTGGCAAATCAGCTGATCGCGCTGTTCTGACCGAACCCTATGTCGACTCCACCACCGGTGAGATCCTGATTTCGGCAGTGGCCAAAATCAGCGATGCTGGGCGGTTTCTCGGCGTGTTTGGCGGCGATATCCGCCTGCAGTCGGTCGCCGATGCGGTCAACACCCTGGACTTCAATGGCGCCGGCTATGCCTTCCTGCTCAGCCGCTCGGGCAACATCATTTCCCACCCCAATGCCGAGTACAACGGCAAGTCCTACAGCGAGCTGTTCGACGGCCAGAGCCCGGCGCTGGGCAAGGAACTGCGTGAAGTGGAGGCCGACGGCAAGAGCCTGCTGATTTCCTTCACTCCGCTTCCCAACCTGCGCGGCATGGACTGGTACATCGGCGTGGTACTGGACGAAAGCGTGGTGATGGCCGAAGCCAACCGTCTGACCTGGCTGGCCGTGGTTGGCACCGTGGTCGGCGTCGCCATCAGCCTGGTGGTGCTGGGCCTGCTGATGAACAGCCTGCTCAAACCCTTGGGCCTGCTCAGCACCTCGCTGCATGAAATCAATAGCGGCGAAGGCGACCTGACACGCCGCCTGGCGATCACCAGTAACGACGAGATCGGCGAGCTGTCACAGGAGTTCAACCGTTTCCTGCAGACCTTGCAGAGCCTGATTGGCGACGTCATGGGCAGCTCGCATCAGGTCCGCGAGAGTACTGCACTGACCTCCAACGAGTCGGAACAGGCTGCCCGTCGCCTGCAGGAACAGCTGCAGGAGCTTGATCAACTGGCCACTGCCATGCAGGAAATGGCCTCTACCGCCGAAGAGGTGGCGCGCAACGCTCAGGCTGCAGCCCAGGCTGCCGTGGCCGCCAACGAAGAAACCGAGAACGGCGTGCGCGTGGTATCGCAATCCAGCGCCGCGATCCGCCATCTGGCCGACGAGATGGATGGCACCAGCCATGCGATCAACGAGCTGGCCAAGCTCAGCCACAACATCGAGTCGATCCTGCAAGTGATCACCAGCATCGCCGAACAGACCAACCTGCTGGCGCTGAACGCCGCCATCGAAGCCGCACGTGCCGGTGAGTCCGGCCGCGGCTTTGCCGTGGTGGCCGATGAGGTGCGCTCGCTGGCCTCGCGCACCCAGCAGGCCACCCAGGAAATCCGCCAGATGATCGACCAGTTGCAAAGCGGCGTGCGTCAGGCCGAGAGCCGTATGCAGCAGAGCCGCGATACAGCCAGCAAGACAGCTGAAGACGCTGGCGCGGCCAACGACATGCTCGGGCGTATCCGTGAGGCGATCACCCGCATCAACGACATGAACCTGCAGATCGCCACTGCGGCCGAGGAGCAAAGCGCGACCACCGAGGAAATCAACCGCAACACCACCAACATCCGCGACATCAGCCATGAACTGGCTGGCGGTGCCGAGCAGCAGGTGCGCCAGTGCGCGTCGATGGTGGACCAGGTTGGCCAGCAGGATCGCCTGCTGGGCCGCTTCAAGGTCTGATGCTCATATGACCTTGTCGTAGGAACGAGCTCTGCTTGGAAGCTTTTTTGTTCGCGAGCCAGCTCGCTCCCACAGGAAAAGAAAACGCCGCGAACCTGCAAAGGCTCGCGGCGTTTCTCTTGGTAGAACGGCATCAGGACATTCTGAAAAAAACCGTCACAGTCACTCCCGCGCAGGCGGGAGCACAGGCGTTGCAAACTTGCCGGATTGCCGCCTGCGCGGCAATGACAGCCTTTTCAGACCTTCCTCAGGCGATGCCAAACCTGGCTTCATCGGCGATCAGACGCCGCTTTTGACCTTGCTCCAGATCCGCGTGCGCACCCGATCGATCTTCAGCGGCATGGCCTCCAGGGTGTAGAGCTGGTCCATCACCGACTCCGGCGGATACACGGTCGGGTCGGCTTTCAGCGCCGGGTCGACCAGGCCATCGGCCTTGGCATTACCGTTGGCGTATTTCACATGATTGCTGATGGCCGCCATCACTTCGGGCTGCAGCAGGTAGTTCATCAAGGCGTAAGCCCCCTCCTCGTTGCCCGCGTCGACCGGCATGGCCACCATGTCGAACCAGATCGGCGCGCCTTCCTTGGGAATCTCGTACCGGATCTGCACGCCGTTGCCGGCCTCGGCGGCGCGCGCACCAGCCTGCATGATGTCGCCAGAGAAACCCACAGCCATGCAGATTTCGCCGTTGGCCAGGTCACCGACGTATTTGGAGGAGTGGAAATAGCGCACGTTCTTGCGCATCTCCATCAGCAGCGCCTCGGCGCGCTTGTAGTCCTCGGGGTTCTTGCTGTGGTGCGGCAAGCCCAGGTGATGCAGGGCAATCGGCAGCATTTCCGGGCCGTTGTCGAGGATCGCCACGCCGCACTCGTTGAGCTTGGCCAGCTTGGCCGGATCGAACAGTACATCCCAGCTGTCCATGGCCACGTCATCGCCCAGCACTGCACGCACCTTGTCGACGTTGTAGCCGATACCGGTGCTGCCCCAAAGATAAGGGAAGCCATGCTCGTTGCCCGGGTCGTTCACTTCCAGCGTCTTCATCAGCACCGGGCTGAGGTTGTTCCAGTTCGGCAGCTTGCTGCGGTCGAGCTTCTTCAGCGCGCCGCCCTGAATCTGCCGGGCCATGAAGTGGTTGGAAGGAAATACCACGTCGTAGCCTGAGCGCCCAGCCATCAGCTTGGCGTCCAGGGTCTCGTTGCTGTCGTAAACGTCGTAATGGGTGCCCAGGCCGCTGCTCGCCTCGAACTGCCTGAGGGTGTCCGGGGCGATGTAGTCGGTCCAGTTGTAGATGCGCACGCTATCAGCGGCATGGGCGGTACCGGCCAGGATCAGGCACGGCAGGAGTTTCTTCAGCATGGGATACCTCATGAGTTGTTGTTCTAGGCAGTACTGAAAAGTCGCTGATTCAGAAGATCAGCACATAGGTCTTGCGCACCGTTTCTTGTATGTCCCAGATACCAAGGGTATTGGCCGGCATCATCAGTGCGTCGCCGGCGCGAATCTCGATGGGCTCGCCCCCATCCGGGGTGAAGGTGCAGCGGCCAGCGACGAAGTGGCAGAACTCCTGCTGCACGATCTGCCGGCGCCAACGGCCGGGCGAGCATTCCCAGACGCCGGTCTCGACACCGTCACTGCGCTCGACGCTGGTGGTCGAAGTAACCGCCACCGGCTCGCTCAGGGGTACGGCAACCGGGTTGGACGCCTCCAGAGCGACGTTGGGGGTGTCACGAAAATGGGTGATGTTCATGTGTACTCCAGATCAAGGGATGGCTGGCGCTCGCTCAGCCCATCAGGCTTTCCATGCGTGCCGCCACCGCTTGCGCCAGACGCCGGCGCCAGGCCGGACTGCGCGGGTTGGCGAGCACCTCGTCCTCATGGACGAAACTGCGGATGATTGCGTTGTAGCCAAGCCAGCGGCAGGGTTCGGGCTCCCAGCGCTTCAGGCTGGAAATCGGGCTGTCACTCAACACCCAGGGCTGGTGCAACAACTCGCTGTCGCGGCCAAGGATGAGATCGGCCAGGGTGCGCCCGCCCAGGTTGCTGGCACCGACGCCCTCGCCGCCATAACCGCCAGACAAGGCGATGCGGTTGCGCGTATCGCGCAGCATGTGCGGCTGGAAGCGGCGGGCCATGCCCAGGTTGCCGCCCCAGGAATGGGTGAAGCGCACGTTGCGCAGCTGCGGGAAAATTTCCCCCATCAGATAACGGCGCAGGCCGAGTTCATCTTCGGTGAGGTTGAAGCCACTGCGCAGGCGTCCGCCGAAGCGGTAGCCACCGCGTGCGCCGAAGATCAGGCGGTCATCGAGGCTGCGCTGGCCGTAGGTGACCTGCCGGCTGAATTCGCTGAACGCCTGCCCACGCGCCAGGCCGATACCGGCCCAGACATCCGCCGGCAAAGGCTCGGTGGCAACGATCAGGCTCTGCACAGGCAACTGGTGATTACCCAGCGGCGGCAAGGTCGCGGCGTAACCCTCTATGGCCGGCACCACCCAATCAGCCGTGACAAAACCCTGAGCGGTGCGCACCAGGCCTGGCTGCCAGTCGATCACCGGGCTGCGCTCGTAGAGCTCAACCCCCAGCCCTTCGACGCAACGCGCCAGACTGCGAACCAGTTTGGCCGGATGGATGGTCGCGCAATGCGGGCTGTACAGCGCGCCGTAGGCATTGGCCATGCGCAGTTGCGCGGCCAGCTCGCTCGGAGTCAACCAGCGGTAGTCGTCTTCGCTCAGGCCCAGTGCACGCAGTTCCCTGAGGTAATCACGCAGACGCACTTCCTGCTCCGGGTAACGCGCCGCGCAATAGAGCACGCCGCCCTTGCGCAGATCGCAGTCGATGCCTTCACGGGCAACCACGGAGGCCACCTCATCGGGAATGCCGTGCAGCAGATCGAAGGACGCCTTGCGCTCGGCTGTCGGCAGGCCGGCCAGCAGGCGATCCTCACCAAGCAGGTTGCCCATCAGCCAGCCACCGTTGCGCCCGGAAGCACCGAAACCGGCGGTCTCCGCTTCCAGCATCACTACCCGTAGCTGCGGCGCCTGGCGCTTGAGGTAATAGGCGGTCCACAGGCCGGTATAACCCGCGCCGATGATCGCCACGTCGGCGTGCAGTTCGGTTTGCAGGCTGGGCCGCGCCTGTAGCGGATCATCGAGCTGATCCATCCACAGACTGATGTTGCGCCAGGGATTCATCCACGCCTCCGTCATCGATCGATGAGCCAAGGCTAGTTGGGGCGATCAGTCACTGTCTTGCGTGCGTGCCCGCGAGGAAATCTGCTTGAGATAGGCTTTCGGGGAAAGCCCGGTATGGCGCTTGAAGCAGCTGTAAAAGGCCGACAACGAGTTGAAACCGGCGGCGAAGGCCAGCTCGTCGATACGCTTGATGTCGCTTCCCGCCTGCAACCCGTCGAGCAGGTGCTGCAGGCGGGCCCGATTGACGTAGCGATAGAAGCTCTCGCCAAGCACCTGATTGAGCAGATGGGATATCTGGTTGCGGCTATACCCGGTGGCCGCCGCCACCTGCTGCAGATCCAGCTCGGGGTCGAGAAAGGGCTGGCTGCGCTGGAAATAGTCCTGCAGATCCTGCGCCAGTTGCCCTAGCTGACGTGTCGACAGCCCCAGGCGGCTGATTGCCGGGCGCGAACTGACGGTTTCGCCAGTGCCCCGCGCCTCACGCACCAGAGTGGCATATTCGTTGATGCGCCAGATCAGTCCGTCGCGCACGGTGATTGCCTCTCCCGTGCGAAACGACACCAGCCCCTCTCCACCCTGCAGGCTGGTGCAGTACTGGATGAAGGCGGTGTGGCCGTCGATGCGGATGCGGTCGACGTGCTCCAGCAACTCGCCCGGACGACGCGGCAGGTTGTTCTCGACGTACTCGCGCAGCTCGCCCAGGCGCATGCAGCGCTGCTGATAGAAGTCGTTGTACTCGATATCCGGGTGATACAACGCCATTACCGCGTCGAGGTCGCGGTGCTTCCAGCTCAGGTGATAGCGCAGGATGGTTTCACGGGTGCGCTCGGACTGCGCGGCATCGTCGGCAAAAAGATCGTCAGGCATGGTCGGCGTCGGTGGTCAGCGCACCGGCAGATTGCCTGATTCGCTCAAACCAGCCTAGCCCCTCGTGCTGGCTGGCAGGTTGCGGACTATGCTTGCAAGACTGACAAAGAGGTTGGCCATGACTGATCAGGACAAAGCCCCCCAACAGGCCCCGCTCACCCTGCGCGAGATGCTGCAAAGCGTACTGGCGGCAGCGCTCGGCGTACAGAGCGGGAAGAACCGTAGCCGCGACTTCAGTCGCGGCAAACCCAGCCATTTCATTCTGCTCGGCGTCTTCTTCACGGCCTTGTTCGTCGTCGTGCTGCTGGGCGCGGTAAAACTGATCCTGCACCTGGCAACAGGCTGATCAGTCCAGCAGAGATGCTATCGAGCAGTCGTAGCGCTGCTGTTGCGGCTGCGTCAGCGCGCTGAACTGGCGAAAGTCCATGTCGATATCCGGCTGGCCAAGGCGCGCCAACAGTTTCTGCGATTGCGCCCTGTCGACTATGCGCAGCAGAGAGGCCACCTGGTCCTTGCCGCCGCGCTCGATGAAGTCCAGATCGCGGGCATGGTCATTGAGCATCACCAGGGCGCAAGCGCCCAGAACAAAATGGCCGCTCGCCAGAACGTCAATTCGCCCATCGATATGCGCCTGCAGCACCCGAGCCGAATTGTTCAGCGCGGCATAGCGCAGGTCTCTGCCCTGCTCGCTGGCCGCACGCATCACGCCAAATGCCATTGCATCGTTCGCGGACCAGACCAGGCTCACATCCGGATAGCGCGGCAACAGGCTGACCGCCTGCTCATAGGCGCGCTGCTCCTGCCACTCGCCATGCACCGCCTGCACCAGCCGCACATGCGGCGCTTCGTTCAGTGCACGCTGCAGGCCGGCCAGACGCAAGATCGATGACGGTGTTTGCTTGACCCCGGAAAACGCCAGCAGCTCGGCCTGCTGTCCCTTGGCGAGCGCGATCAGCTCGCGCCCCATCAGGTAACCCGCCTCTTCATCGTTGGGCACCAGGCTGCCCAGCCAATTGCGGTGACGCTCGCGACTGCCACCGATCAGCGCCTGCTGCTCGTCGGTGAGCGTGCTGTGCAGGGCGAAAAGGCGAACCTGGCTGGCCTCGAACAGGCGCAAAAGCACAGGGCCCTGGAACTGCTCGTTGGTGAAGATCAGATAATCCGGGTGCTCACCGTCGAGAACCTGCCGGGCATTGCTGAGCATGCGCGCTGGATCACGCTCGCCGTAGAGCACTTTCAGCTCGATGCCGAGGTCGCCTGCGGCGTCCTGCATATAGCGACTGTAGTCGGTCCAGAACGGCTCGTCGGAATAACCGGGATTGAGGAAGATCACAGACGGCGCACGCTGTTGCGCTGACGCCAATGCGCAGCACAGCAATAACCACAGGCCCAACACCCACCGGATCACGGCACCCCTCCCCCATTACCGGGGCGCAGTATAGGGCGCAAATGACAAAAGGCCGACCGTTAATGCACGTCGGCCTTTGCCCTCACTGCCCGCTGATCCAGAAGACCGCCGTACCCACGGCAATAAGGATCAGGCAGAAGATCGCCCAGGCATCGATAACGCTGTCGGAATTTTCCATGTCGGTGTGTTCGCTCATGACTCCCCCTCTTCTTGTGATTGTGGGTGACGCACACTGCATTTAAGACCAGCCTTGGCCATCGCTCAAACCGTCCGACTATGCCCTGCTCTCCTGCTTTACCCGAAGGAAACGGCGCAGCCCCCGGCACCAGCCACTTCAAGAGGTATCAAGACAAAATTCGCATCAGCACACAGAACCGCAACGTGCTACTCATTTCGATGAGTCTCCAGCCACACGAATGGATTACGATTGACCACCACATTTCCAAGGACGGGCCCAACATGTTGCAGAAACTGCTGGAAAAGATCGGTCTCACTTCCACGACTCCCTTTGCCAAGCACGCCACCGAAAGCCTCGAGGTACTGGATATTCTTGCGCCCGGCCTAGCCGAACGTGCGGCGACCTACGTACTGAGCGGCCGGCAGGAAGAGGTGCTGCTGGAGCTGGCCAAGGTTGGCGGGGAAGAAGCCGTGATGTTGCTCGACCAACCCGCCACCCTGGGTTGGTGGTATCCCTCCAGCAACATTCACAACGATCTGCAGAAACACCGAAAGCGCATCAATGCCGCCGCCAATGCCCGTGCCCGCCTCTACATCCTCAGCGCGGAGACGGATCTGCCGGCGCTTGCGCGCTTCGGCAAGGTGCTGCAGGCGGCCTGTCACAGCGCGAATCTGGTACGCATCGCCAAAGTGCCCGATTGGTACATCTATCTGGTCGTGGATGCGCTACACACGACCTTGAAGAACATCGGCGACAAGCACAGCGCCGATATGCGCCGGCATTGGCACATGGATTTGCTGATCCGCCTGGCCGCGGTGGACGAACTGCCGGCCGACGACGCCCTGCTGCTGGTGTTCGATCGGCGCGACCTGGCCGACTATCATCACCGCGATCTCGCGTCGCTGCTCAAGCTACCCGGCCTCAGCGAACGACTCCTGGCGCATCCGCAAACCACACGTGCGCTACCGGGTCGACTTTCAGCCAGTGGCTGTCTGTCACTGGTGGACGTGCTCGGCCACACCCCTGCACTGGCCGAGGCATACGCAGACGTGCTGGTGCATCTGGCGGTGAATCCGGCCAAGAGCGTGCGCAACGCGGCGGTGCCGCAGGTGGAGACGCTGCCCCTGCCGGTCAAGCTGACGCACCTTGAGCAGTTGCTGGAACACGGCAGCAACAGCGAGCGCGTCCAGGCTGCCGACATGCTCGCTCGCAGTGGCGAGGCGGCGCGCCCGCTGTTGCAGGCCCGCCTGCAGATCGAAAGCTCCAAGCCGGTGCAGCAGGCGCTCGGCAATGCGCTGGCCCGCCTGCAGAGCCAGAGCGCTGCCCAGCAGCAAGAGCTACCCGATGCACCACCGTTCGAGCGTTGCGAAGAATACGAGCTGGGCGAAGCTACCCTGCAGCTGCTGCGGCAGAACCTGCGGGAGCTGCTCGAGGAAAACCGCATCGGCGCGGAGGAAGAGATCCGCCAGAATCGCGAACACAAGCAGAAGTGGGATTGGCGCCAACGTGCCTACAAGAACCTGCAAGCACTTGACGACAACGACCTGCGCAACGCCGTGGAACGCCTCAACGGGCGCGGCCCGCGCAAGGAGCCGGCAGGCCTGGACTCGGTTCTGCAGTATCGCGGCCGGCTGGCAGCCAGCGTTGAGGTGAACCTGCTGCATGTACTGCGCGCCTCCAGCGACAAGTACTTCAACTGGTATCGCGTGTCGGACTGGCTGCGCGGCGAGGCGCTGCAGCGGCTGGATCTGCGCACCCTGGAAGATGCCCTGCGGCGCAGCGGCCATGGGGACGCGGCACGGGCCACCGCTGCCGTCTGTTTCGGCTGGAATTCGCCCCTCGAACAGCTCTCACCGGAGAAGGTCTGGCCCTTCTTCGCCGAACACCCCGAATTTCTCGAGGAAGCTTTCGGCCTGCGCCCGGCGCCTGAGCGCTCGGGCTACAGCCAGGGCACTGCGCTGACACTGCTGGAGCAGTTCCCCGTGCTCCCGGCACGTTTCATTCCGGTGTTGCTGGAACTTGCCCTGGGCGGCAGCAAGACTCATCGCCTGGACGCTCAGCGCCTGCTGGAAACCCTGCCGGATATCGCCGACCGCGCCGTCGAAGCGCTTGCCTCGAGCAAGCAGGAAATCCGTACCCTGGCTGCCGAATGGTTGCAGCGTCTGGGCAAGCCGGAAACCATTCCTGCCCTCAAGGCCGCACTGGCCAAGGAAAAGCGCGAGACCGTGCGTGCCGCTCTGCTCACCGCCCTGGAGAGCCTGGGCGAGGATATCGGCGAACACCTGACACCGGCGGTGCTACTGGCCGAGGCGAAGAAAGGCCTGCAAGCCAAGGCACCTTCCAGCCTGGCCTGGCTGGATCTGGAGCGGCTGCCTGCCTGCCAATGGCAGGACGGCAAACCAGTGGCAGCCGACATTCTGCGCTGGTGGGTGATTCTCGCCTGCAAGCTCAAGGAGCCGGCCGGCAATGCCCTGCTCAATCGCTACCTGGGTCTGCTTGCCCCCGCCAGCAGCAGCGCGCTGGGCAGTTTTCTGCTGCATGCCTTCATCGCCCAGGACACCCTCAACCCCAGTCTGGAAGAGGCGATTGCCCACGCCCAGAACAACCTCGCGCAGCGCATGCAGAGCTACAAGTCCTGGGCGAAGTATTCGCCCGAATATGCCGACATCACCGAGGAGCAGGCTTTCGAGGCCCTGAAGAAGGAACACCTGGGCATCTACCTGGGTAGCGCCATCGCCGACAAAGGTATCCTCGCGCTGACCTGGTGCGCCCCAGGCCACCAGTTGGTCAGCCTGCTGCAGGCCTTCATGCGCGACCATTACATGCGCCGCTCGCAGATCGAGGCGATGCTCGGCGCCGCCGCCAACAGCAACGAACCGCTGGTGATCCAGTTGCTGCTTTCGGTTGCTCGCCGCCACCGCACGGCATCGGTACAGACCCGCGCCCGCGAACTGGTCGAACAGATCGCCCTGCGCAACGGCTGGAGTGCCGACGAGCTGGCTGACCGGACCATTCCCAGTGCCGGTTTCGACGAAAATGGCGTACTCGTGCTGCAGTACGGCGAGCGACTGTTCAGCGCGCGTCTCGATGCGGCGCTCAAGCTGGAACTGCTCAACCCCGACGGCAAGGTGGTCAAGGCCTTGCCGGAGCCGCGCAAGAGCGATGACCCGGCGCTGATCAAAGAAGCCAAGACCCTGTTCTCCACCAGCAAGAAGGAGCTCAAGCAGGTTGTCGAGTTGCAGACCCAGCGTCTCTACGAGGCCATGTGTGCTGCTCGCGCCTGGCCAGTCGGCGAGTGGCGTGAGTACCTGTTGCAGCACCCGATCATGCGCCACCTGTTGCAGCGCCTGGTCTGGGCCGAGATCGCCAGCGACGGTCAAGAGCGCCTGTTCCGCCCCACAGAGGATGGCAGCCTGATCGATCTGGACGACGACGAGCTGGAGCTGGCCGATGACAGCCGCATTCGCCTGGCTCATGCGGCGCTCGTGGACGACGGCGCAGCCAAGGGCTGGGTTCGCCACTTCAAGGATTACAAGATCAAGCCGCTGTTCCCGCAGATGATTCGGCAGCTGCCCACGCTGACGAGTGATGACTGCAAGGACAACGCCATCCATGATCGCCAAGGCTGGCTGAGCGACACCTTCACCCTGCGCGGTATTCTGACCAAGCTCGGCTACCAGCGCGCCGCAGCCGAGGACGGTGGTTTCTTCGATCACTACTTCAAGGACTTTTCCAGCCTTGGCCTGCGCGTGTGCATCGGTTTTACCGGCAACTGCGTGCCGGAAGAGAACGTTCCAGCCGCCCTCACCCGCCTGTGGTACGAAAAACCGGGGCGACGCTGGTCGAGCAGCGAAGCGCTGCCGCTGCCAGACATCGCGCCGATACTGCTGGCTGAAACCTACGCCGACTATCACAGCGTCGCCGACGCTTGCAGCGGCTTCGACCCCGAGTGGGAGAAGAAGACACCATGGTAACCCCCGTTCTCCGTCAGGCCGCCGAACAGCTGCATGCCGATGAATTGCAGCGCCTCAGCGCGGCAGATCAGCAAAGTGGCGCCGAGCTACCGCCCGGCTGGCTGCGTTCTCCGCGCGCGGTACGCCGCTTCATCCTCGGCGACGAAGCGCTGGGCATCAGCCGCAAATTCTATGGCGATGACAGCCTCGTCGATCGCGCCATCGTCACCCTGCTTGGCCGCCAGGGGCTGATGCTGGTGGGCGAGCCGGGCACCGCCAAGTCCATGCTTTCCGAGTTGCTCGCCGCGGCCATCAGCGGTGACTCGCAGCTGACCATCCAAGGTACCGCCGGCACCACCGAAGACCATATCAAGTACTCCTGGAACTACGCCCTGCTGCTGGCCGAAGGGCCGACCCTGCGCGCGCTGGTTGGCTCGCCGCTGTATCAGGGCATGAGCCAGGGCAAGCTGGTGCGCTTCGAGGAAATTACCCGCTGCCCGCCGGAGATTCAGGACGTCCTGATCTCACTGCTCTCGGAGAAGCAGATGATGATTCCCGAGCTCGGCGAGGCTGGCCAACTGCCTGCCCGCCCGGGTTTCAACCTGATCGCCACCGCCAACCTGCGCGACCGCGGCGTGCATGAGATGTCGGCGGCGCTCAAACGGCGCTTCAACTTCGAGACGGTACGCCCTATCGGCGACAGCGAGTTCGAGGTCGAGCTGGTGCTGCGCCAGTTGCAGCGCGAGCTGGGCGAGAACGCCCCGGTGAAGGTCGAGCGCGACGTGATCGGCCTGCTGGTCACGGTATTTCAGGAGCTACGCGCCGGCAGCACACGCGAAGGTACTGCGATCAAGGCGCCGGAAGCCGTCATGTCGACCGCCGAGGCGGTCAGCGTCGCCTATGCCGGCGCTCTGGAAGCGCGCTACTTCGGCGACGGCCGGCTGACCCCGGCCGAGCTTGCGCGGCAGTTGCTCGGTGTGGTGTTCAAGGACAATCGTGACGATGCCAAACGCCTGCGCCATTACCTCGACAGTGTGGTACGCGAACGTGCCCGGCGTGACGCCAACTGGAAGTGCTTCTTCGATGCCTGCAAGGGATTGTGGGACTGAGGCATGCCACAGGCACACACTCCGCAGGTTCCCGACGCACGCCTACCGGCTCGCCTGCACAGCGCCGAGCAGAGTCGCCTCGCATTGGCCGAGGCCGGCGTGCACTTTGCGCCAGTGCGCCACCATAGTCCGGCCTGCGCCTTCGCACTGCGTGCGCTGATCGAGGAAATCCGCCCGGCCGCGGTGCTGATCGAAGGCCCGGCCGACTTCGACCGCCTACTCCCAGACCTGCTCGATCCCCACAGCCGGCCTCCGCTGGCCATTCTCTCGCAGCACCGCGCAGGCTCAGCAGACGCCACGCTGCGTTCGGCGTTCTTTCCCTTTTGCGACTACTCGCCGGAGTGGCAGGCATTGCGTGAAGGTCATCGCCTGGGGGCAAAGCTGGCCTTCATCGATCTGCCCTGGGCGGGCCAACAGGACGCCGAAGATGACGCGGACAACAGTCGCAGCCTGATGGCCGAGCGCTACCTGGCACACAGCGACTACATCGCGGCCCTGGCGCGCCAGGCGCACTGCCGCGATCACGACGAACTCTGGGAACACCTCTTCGAGCTGCGCCCGCGCCAGGCACTGCAGGACTGGCGCAGGCTGTTCGGCGACACCTTCGCCTGGTGCGCCATGGCGCGCCTGGACTATGAAGACGATGTATTGGCCGGCGAAGGCTCGCTGGCTCGCGAAGCGCACATGCTTGCCTGCATTCAGAATTGGCGGGCACGCAACGAAGGGCCACTCCTGATAGTGACCGGCGGCTTTCACAGCTTGCCGCTGGTCGAAGCCCTGGCCAGCGCGGCGAGCAAGCCGCCCGCTAGCGAAATGCTCCACAGCGACAGCCAGGCCTGGCTGATCCGCTACAGCTTCGATCGTCTCGATGCACTCAATGGCTATGCCTCCGGCATGCCCTCCCCGGCTTACTACCAGCGCATCTGGGATGCCCTGCTCGACGAACAGGCGGGCGCTGATTCGCGCCAACGCATCGCCACCCAGTTTCTCAGCGCCATTGCCAGCGAGACCCGTGCTCGGCAATTGGCCGACTCACTGTCCTTCGCCAGCGTCAGCAGCGCCGCGCAGCAGGCTGCCGGCCTGGCGAGCTTGCGCGGTCATCCCGGCCCCGGTCGCTACGACCTGCTCGACGCCATCCATTCGTGCTTCGTCAAGGGCAGCCTGGACGATGGCCAGGCTGCCTTTCTCGCGGCGGTCAGAAGCCAGCTCAGTGGCAACCGCCTGGGCGACGTGCCGCCTTCGGCGCAGGTTCCACCACTGGTGGCGCAAGCCCGTCGCCTGGCGATGGCGCACCGCCTCGATCTTTCCGACAGCCTGCCGCGCCGCGCGCGACTGGACCTCTACCGCAAGCCGCGGCACCGCGCCCGTGGTCGTTTCCTGCAGTTGATGGCCTATCTGGACAGCGGCTTCGTGCGCCACCGCGGCGGGCCCGACTTCGTCAATGGCACGGGGCTGGATCTGCTGTTCGAAGAGTGGGAATACGCCTGGTCGCCTCTGGTCGAAGCGCGCCTGATCGAATGCTCCGAACTCGGCAGCAGCCTGCATGAGGTGGCACTGCGCAAGCTGCTCGACGAGGAGCAGGCACTGCAAGGCAGTGGCCAGGGACGCAGCGCCAGCCGCGCAGTGCAACTGTTGGCGCGTGCCGGGCTGGTGGGCCTGGGCGAGCAGCTACCCAGGCTGTTCGAGCGCCTGGCCGAGCACCTGGACGAAGACCCGGAGCTGTCCTCGGTAGTGACCTGCGGTCAACGCCTGCTGCACCTGTGGCGTGGCCGCGAACTGCTCGGCCTCGAGCAGCACACGCAGTTGCCGGCGCTGCTGCAGCGCATTCTGCCGGCCGCACTGTTTCTCCTGCCGGGTCTCGAAACCTGCGCGCCAGAGCGCGAGGCCACGGCCATCAACGCCTTGTTGGGCTTGCGCGAGTTCGTCCACCTCGGCGCAAGCCAGGCGGGCCTCGAGGTGCAGCAGGAGGCCCTGCACGAGGCGCTCGAACGTCTGGCTGCGCGGGCTCCGGCCGGCATAGCCGGAGCACTGGACGCGCTGCGCTTCGTCGATGATCGCGGCAGCGAAGAACAACTGGCCAACGCCCTGGCACTGCGTTTCGGCCCGGGGGCCGATAGCGAGAGTGCCGTGCGCTACCTCGACGGCCTGCTGACGGCAGCGCCCGAGCTGATACTGCGCATCGATACCTTGGCGCAACAGCTCAATCATCTGGTGGCGCAGTGGGATGAAGATACCTTCGTCCGTCACCTGCCGGATCTGCGCCTGGCCTTTACCCGCCTCAAACCCCGCGAAACCGGTCGCCTGGCCGACAGCCTGGCCGCACTCAACGGCATGACTGCAGCCGGCCTGGATAACACCCACCACGAACTCGACGGCAACGACCTGCTTGCCGGCGCCGCCCTGCAACTCGCGCTGGGGCGCTCGCTGGCCCGCGATGGCCTGCTTGGCTGGGCCACGGAGGGCTTTGATGACTGATCTGGAAACCGCACGCCGTTGGCGGCTGATTCTCGGCCGCTATGCCGACCGCGCGCTGCATGGGGCGAACTTCGATGCGACGCAGGCACGCCTGGACAAGACCCTCGACTATCTCTACAACCGCGAATACCAGCGCCGTGGCCACGTTCAGGGCGGACGCGCGGGTTCGCTGGATGACAGCCAACTGACCGCACTGAACTGGCTGGAGCAAGCCCATAGCCTGTTCCCACGCTCGACCTTCGAACGCCTGCAGGCGCAGGCCATCGAACGCTACGAAATCAGCGCCCTGCTCACCGACCCCGCCAGTCTGGCGACACTCGAACCCAGCCCGGCCTTGGCCAAGGCGTTGCTGGGCGTGCGCGGCCGCCTGGGCGAGGAAACCCGCGATGCGGTTCGCCAACTCATCACCCGCGTGGTCGAGGAGATTCTGCAGCGCCTGCGCAGCCGCTTTACCCAGGCCATCCAGGGGCGACGCAATCGCTTTCGGCGCTCGCTGATCAAGAACGCGCAGAACTTCGACTGGCGCGCCACCATCGCCGCCAACCTCAAACATTACGATCCGCAGAGCAAACGCCTGCTGATCGAGTCGCCGCGCTTCAACGCACGCATCCGCCGTCAGCTCCCCTGGGACATCATTCTCTGCGTCGACCAGAGCGGCTCGATGCTCGACTCGGTGATGTACAGCGCGATCTGCGCCAGCATTCTCGCCAGCCTGCCCAGCGTACGCGTGCGCCTGGTGCTGTTCGATACCCAGGTGGTGGATCTCAGCCACCTCGCGCATGACCCGGTCGAGGTGCTGCTGACCGTGCAACTGGGTGGCGGCACCGACATCGGCAAAGCCATGCGCTACTGCGAACAGCTGGTGGAGAACCCGCAACGCACGGTGCTGACGCTGATCAGCGATTTCGAGGAAGGCGCGGCAGTCAGCCCCTTGCTGGCCTGCGTGGCGCGCCTCAACGAAGCGCGCGTCAAGCTACTGGGCCTGGCCGCGCTGGATGACAGCGCACAACCGGTGTATGACCCGGCGATGGGCCAGCGCCTGGCGGCGCGCGGCATGCACATCGCCGCGCTGACCCCGGAACATTTCGCCCAATGGCTGGCAGAGGTGATGCAGTGAGCGCCTGGCAGCAGCGTTACCGCAGCTATGACGACGCAGCGCTGGAAGTCCTGGCCAATGCCGGCCTGCTGCGTCGCGCCGCCAAGGATGTCGATGCCGGAAAACTGCGCTGGCTGGCGCAGGATGACGACGGCGGTCTGATCGAGGCCGACGGCCAGCAGGTTCGCCTGAGCGCGGCCGGTATCGATGCGGCGCGCTGCACCTGCCCCGCCACCAGTTGCTGCAAGCACATTCTTGCCGCCGTGCTCTGGCTGCGCGAACAGGCCGAACCGCAGGCAGCAGAGCAGGTAGCGGGTGATCCCGATGAGGCCTTGCGAGAAGCCCTGAGTCTCGATCCGCAACAGTTGCAGAAGCTCGCCGGCAAAGCCGCCACACGCAAGGCGCGGCAGTGGCTCGACACGATCGGCGAGATCAGCCGGCAGAGCCACGGCAGACGCCTGAGCATCCAGCTGCCGAGCCTCGACTGCGAGGTCAACTACCTGGCTGGCGCTGGCTTCGAGGGCATGCTCTCGGAAAGCCGTGAGAGCGAACGCAAGGCCCTGCACCTGACGGCGCTGGCCCTGCTGTTCAAAACCCACGGACAAGCCTGGGCGTGGCCCGTAGACAGCGCGCCAGCACCAACAGACCCGCAGCAACTGAACCCGGCGGAGCACGAGTTGCTCACCAGCATCGAGCAGTTGCTCCACGAATTGCTGCTTCAGGGCCTGTCCCACACCAGCCCTGCCAGCGCCATGCAGCTGCGCATGCTCAACCTGTCGGCACGCACCGAAGGGTTGCCCAGGCTCGCCGCCCAGCTACGCACCCTGGGTGGGCAGATAGGTCGTCTGGCCGCCCGTGACGACCATGTCAGCGAACGCGAAACCCTGGTGCAGATGGCCCGTGTACATGCCCTGTGCAAGGCCCTGCGGCGCGCGGAGGGCGCAACCCTGCCGCCGCTGCGCGGGCGCCAGCGGCGTGACTACCAGAGTGGCGACAGCCTCGAGCTCTTGCCCCTGGGCGGCCACTGGTGGAGCACGCCTGGCGGCGCTCGTGGCCTGACGCTGGCCTTCTGGGATGCCAACGAGGGTGAAGTGCGCGAAGTCAGCCTGGCGCGCCCCAACAACAGTGATCCGGGCTTTCGCCGTGATGCGGTCTGGTCCCATCTGGCACTGTGGAAATCGACTCCGCGGCAGTTGTGCCAGACACCGCTACGCCTGACCGAGCCGCGCCTGGCTGAGGATGGCCGCCTGGCGGCCCATGGCGATACGCGCAGTGAAGCATTACCGCGCTGGCAGGCCAATGATCCACGCCTGAATACCCTGGGCGTGGGGCGATGGAGTGAGCTGCGCGAACAGCTCGAAGATGCTGCGACCTTGAGCGCAGAGTTACCAACCAGTCTGCTACTGCGGCCAGCCCGCTGCCATGAGGTGAGTCTTGATGAAGTGCATCAGTCGCTGAACTGGGTACTGGAGGACGATCAAGGCGACACCCTGTTGCTCGAGCTGCCCTGCACCGCTCAGCTACGCGAGCGCCTGGACAACCTGGAGCGTGCGCAGAAAGCGAGCAAGGACATTCGTGCAGTGCTCGTTCGACCGGTGCACGACGGTCGGCAGCGACGCCTGGAGCCCCTTGCCCTGATGATCGGCGATGGCAGCGAGCTGCGCTGCGTGTCGCTGGACTTCGAGTCGGTGGTCCGTGGCGGCCTGAGCTTCAACCGCCGCCTGTTCGCCCGCATCGAGCGCCTGCTCGATCGCCAGCGCCCAGCGACACCTGCGCCAACGCAAGCTTCCAGCCTTGCCAGTCGCCTGGTGGAACCGGCCCTGGATGTACTCGAAATGTTGGCCAGCTGCGGTCGGCAACAGCTTTCCGTGCATCAGCGCGAAGTCCTTGCGCAGCAGCAGGCCCTGGCTCACGCTGCGGGTGTCGCCCTGTTGGCGCAGCTTCTTGCAGAGCTCATGAAGAACAAGGACGTCGCCCCCGGCACCCTGCTGAGCAGCAGCCATATGCTGCACAGAGCCCTGTCACTTGGCTGAACGGGCTGAAGCCTCTTGATCCCCGAGCTTTAGCACTGCCCTTGCGCAGGGTTATGCCAGGCGCCTCGGTTATATCTCATGGTTCTTTGCATATATTCAAACATCACTTTTACGCATAAACCTGAGCTGGTATCGTGCCCCGGCTCCTCGGGAGTGCGCGGCCGTGCGCGCTGATTGGCAGTAAGTAGCCTGAAAACAGGACCCTTCATGTACGTTTATGACCAGTACGATCAACAGATCGTCGAGGATCGCGTCAAGCAGTTCCGCGATCAAACCCGCCGCTACCTCGCCGGAGAGCTGAGCGGCGAGGAATTCCGTCCGCTGCGCCTGCAGAACGGTCTCTATATCCAGCGTTTCGCGCCCATGCTGCGCATCGCCGTGCCCTATGGCCTGATGTCCTCGGCGCAGGTGCGTATGATGGCCAAGATCGCCCGCGACTACGACAAGGGTTACGCGCACATCAGCACCCGGCAGAACGTGCAGTTCAACTGGCCGGAACTGGAAGATGTGCCGGAGATTCTCGCCGAGCTGGCCACCGTGCAGATGCACGCCATCCAGACCAGCGGCAACTGCATCCGCAACACCACCACTGACCAGTTCGCTGGCGTGGCCAAGGACGAGATCGTCGATCCGCGCCCCTGGTGCGAGATCATCCGTCAATGGTCGACCTTCCACCCCGAGTTCAGCCACCTGCCGCGCAAGTTCAAGATCGCCGTCAACGGCGCTGTGGGCGACCGCGCCGCCATCGAGGTGCACGACATCGGCCTGGAAGCGGTGAAGAATGACGCTGGCGAATTGGGCTTCCGCGTCTCCGTCGGTGGCGGCCTGGGCCGTACCCCGATCGTCGGCAGCTTCATCAACGAATTCCTGCCGTGGCAGCACCTGATCAGCTATCTCGACGCCATCCTGCGCGTGTACAACCGCTATGGCCGTCGCGATAACAAGTACAAGGCGCGCATCAAGATCCTGGTCAAGGCACTGACCCCCGAGGTATTCGCCGAGCGCGTCAACGCCGAGTGGGCGCACCTCAAGGATGGCCCGACCACCCTGACCGAAGCCGAAGTCGCCCGCGTTGCCGCACACTTCGTCGATCCGGCTTACCTGGCCCTGCAGGACGAAGACGCCCTGCTCGCCCAGCAGAACGCCGAACACCCCGGCTTCGCCCGCTGGCGCGAGCGCAACACCTTCGCCCACAAGAAGCCTGGCTACGTTGCCGTGACCCTGTCGCTCAAGCCCACCGGCGTGGCGCCAGGCGACGTGACCGACAAGCAGCTCGATGCCATTGCCGACCTGGCTGATCGCTACAGCTTCGGCGAAGTGCGCAACAGCCATAACCAGAACATCATCCTCGCCGACGTCGAGCAGCGTCAGCTGCTGACCCTGTGGGGCGAGCTGCGCGAGCAAGGCTTCGCCACGCCGAACGTAGGCCTGCTGACCGACATCATCTGCTGTCCGGGTGGCGACTTCTGCTCGCTGGCCAACGCCAAGTCGATCCCGATTGCCGAAGCCATCCAGCGTCGCTTCGACGATCTCGACTACCTGTTCGACATCGGCAATATCGATCTGAATATCTCCGGCTGCATGAACGCCTGCGGTCACCACCACGTTGGCCATATCGGCATTCTCGGTGTCGACAAGAAGGGCCAGGAGTTCTATCAGGTGTCTCTCGGCGGCAGCTCCGGTCGTGACGCAAGCCTGGCACAGATCCTCGGCCCATCCTTCGCCGAAGCGGACATGGCCGATGTGATCGACAAGATCATCAAGGTCTACGTCGAGCAACGCAGCGAAGAAGAAAGCTTCCTCGATACCTACCGCCGTGTCGGTATCGACCCGTTCAAGGAGCGCGTCTATGCAGCGAATCATTAAGAACGGCCAGGTCGTCGACGAGACCTGGCACCTGCTGGCCAAGGACGTGACGCTCGACGTCATCCCCAATTGTGACGACATCATCGTCCCGCTGGCCCTGTGGCGCGAGCATGCTCACGCCCTCAAGGCTCGCGACGGCGGGCTCGGTGTGTGGCTGGAAGCGGGTGACGAAATCGAGGAAATCGCCGATGACCTCGCGCATTTCCAGGTCATCGCCCTGGAGTTCCCGGCCTTCACCGATGGCCGCCACTCCTCCACCGCTTACCTGCTGCGCACGCGTTACGGCTACAAGGGCGAAGTTCGCGCCATCGGTGACGTGCTGCGCGACCAGCTGTTCGCCCTCAAGCGTGTCGGTTTCGATGCCTTCGCCGTGCGAGCGGACAAGGATCCGTACGATGCGCTGAAAGCCTTCGAGGACTACAGCGAGGTTTACCAGGCCTCGGCCGATCAGCCGCAACCGCTGTTCCGCCGCCGCGCCTGATAGCAGGCAGTTGAAGCCGCCAAAACGCCCCGACTGGTTCGGGGCGTTTTGCTTTGGGGAGCTTGCCCGCACAATTCAGGTCGAACCGCAGCTCATTGGCGAAGTCGGACGTTATAAGCCCATCGCTTAGGGAGACAACGCCATGAAGCACAACTGGGACCTGATCGAGCGCCTGCTGCACGAGGCGCAGAACTCCGCGGGCAAGCCGTTCACACCGCGCCGCTATGCCGAAGACCTGGCTGCAGAACAGGAAAACGCGGGTGAACCCGAGCACGACCTCGATCACCTGCGCGCCGAGGCTGCTCGCTATGAATCGCGCCTGCTGGAAAACGGCTTCATCGAGCCGCGCCCAGAAGACGAAGGCGGCAATGGCGAAAACTTCGTGCTAACCGCTCGTGGCTCGCAGCTGCTGAGCATGCTCGACAGCAGCATTCCCGGCAGCGAGCACCCACGCGAGGTGCTGGACGAAGCAGGCGAAGCAGCATTGACGCCCGAGGTGTTCGACCGTCTGGCGCCCAAGGCAAATCTCAGCGAAACCGGCTGATCGTCCTTCACAAACAAAAACGCCGCGCCCTGATTAGGGGCGCGGCGTTTTGCTGATCCGGTGGCAAGGCATCAAGCCTGGCGGATCAATCCTCGCGGTAGCGACGCAGCTTCAGCGCCTTGCCAGCGACGCGAGTGTCTTTCAGCTTGCCCAGCAGGCGGTCCAGACCGTCTTCCGGCAGTTCGACCAGGCTGAAGGTCTCACGGATCTGGATGCGACCGATGGCTTCGCGAGCCAGGCCGCCCTCGTTGAGGATGGCGCCCAGCAGGTTCTTCGCGGCGATACCATCGCGAGTTCCCAGCGCAGTGCGGCAGCGCACACGACCTTCAGTCAGCGGCACCGGCGCGCGGCGCTCGCGGTATTCGCCACGCTCACCACCACGTTCGGCACGGTCGCCGTCACGCTCACGACGCTCACGCGGAGCACCGCCAGCGCCCGGCACCAGCGGCTGCTCGCGCTCTACAGTGGCCAGGTCCAGGGCCTGGCCGTTGGTGGCCTTTTTCAGCAGCGCAGCGGCCAGGGCACGAGGGCTGCAGCCGATATCGGCAGTCAGACGGTCGAGCAGTTCAGCATGGCTGGCTTCGGCATCGGCCACCAGTGGCGCCAGGCTGTTGGTCAGTTTCTTGATGCGCGCGTCGAGAACCTGCTGGCCGTTCGGCAGTTTGACCTCACCGACCTTCTGCCCGGTAACACGCTCGATCACCTGCAGCATGCGACGCTCACGCGGGGTCACCAGCAGCAGCGCACGGCCATCACGACCGGCACGGCCAGTACGGCCAATACGGTGTACGTAGGACTCCGGGTCGTACGGCATGTCGACGTTGAATACGTGGGTGATGCGCGGCACATCGATACCGCGAGCCGCCACGTCGGTCGCCACGACGATGTCCAGACGGCCATCCTTGAGCGATTCGATCACGCGCTCACGCTGGTTTTGCGCGATATCACCGTTCAGCGCAGCGGCCTTGTAGCCTTTGGCTTCCAGGGCACTGGCCAGATCCAGGGTCGCCTGCTTGGTACGCACGAAGGCGATCAGCGCGTCGAAATCCTCGACTTCCAGCAGACGCAGCACGGCATTGGTCTTCTGATCGGCATGGATCATCAGGTGCGCCTGCTCGATGCGCGAGACGGTCTGGGTCTTGGCAGCGATCTTGATGTGTTGCGGCTCACGCAGGTGCTTCTCAGCGATGGCGCGAATCGAGTGCGGCAGCGTGGCGGAGAACAGCACGCTCTGGCGGCTTTCCGGCATGGCTTCGAAGATCACTTCGAGGTCATCCATGAAGCCCAGCTTGAGCATCTCGTCCGCTTCGTCGAGCACCAGGTACTGGATGGTGGACAGCACTTTCTCGTCGCGACGCAGATGGTCGACCAGACGGCCCGGTGTGGCAACGATAACCTGGGCGCCCTGGCGGATGGCCTTGAGCTGCGGGCCCATGGGCGCGCCGCCGTATACGGCGACCACATTGAGGCCAGGCATCTGCTTGGAATAGGTTTCGAAGGCGGTGGCGACCTGCAGGGCCAGCTCGCGGGTCGGCGCCAGAATCAGCGCCTGCGGTTCACGCTTGGCCGGGTCGATTTTCGACAGAATCGGCAACGCAAAGGCTGCGGTCTTGCCAGTGCCGGTTTGGGCCTGGCCGATCATGTCCTGGCCGGCGAGGATCACCGGAATGGCCTGCGACTGGATGGGAGACGGCTCTTCGTAACCAACAGCGGTCAGAGCGGCGAGAATATTGGGGTGAAGTCCGAGCGCGGCGAAGCCGCCGATTTCCTGGGTCATGGGTCTGCCTCAAGTGCATCCGCAAAGACCCATGTTCCAAAGCTGCGCATGCCGTGTAAGACCTTGTGGGTCACCCTGGCAGCCTGGTCGGCGGGGATTTGCGAAAACGTGATGAAAGTGAATCGTCAAGGATAGTCCGCTGGGGACTGGCTGCCGGGGGTTAATTTCCCGGGCGAGTTGCACTACCTGAACGTGGCCAGAAAATTGGCCGGCGCGAACTATACCGGAAATTCCTGACTCGGGTGTTGTTTTTTGTGGTCTGCCATCCCTCGCGGCCAGCCTTCGGGCCGGCGCAAGCGGCGTCAAAAACCTTCTCCGGAGCGTTTTCTGTAGCTTCTCGGGCCAGGAATCACTCAATGGCGCATCAAGTGGCCGGGCGCAATGCCTCGATCAGCGGTTGCAGGGAATACCCCAACCGCGGCGCCAGTTCACCCGCCCGCATCTGTAAACGTCCCATGTTCAGGCGCTGATCGAGGTCCGCCGGGATCAGCAGTACCACGTTGCCCTCCTTCACCGGGCACTCCCAGTAGTGGCGGTGGTAGAGCCCACGCAGCAGCGCCGCGCCGAGCGGCTTGCCATCGTTGCCCGCCCATTGGTTGATGATCAGCCAGCCACCGGGGTTGAGCTTCTCGCGGCAGCGCTCGAGAAAACGCCAGGCCAGATGCCCGACGCCAGGCCCCTGATCGGTATACAGATCGAGGAAGATCAGGTCAGCGGTTTCCGCGCTGTCGAGCAGCTCGGTGGCATCGCCGATACGAATGGTCAGTCGTGGGTCATCATCCAGGCCGAGAAACTCCATGGCCAACCGCGGTACGTCCGGGCGCAGCTCGATGGCCTCGACATCCTCCAGCGGCAGGAACTTCAGGCAGGCCTGGGTCAGGTTACCGGCGCCCAGGCCAAGGAACAGCGCGGTTTCCGGCGCATCGTGGCACAGCGCGCCCAGCAGCATGGCGCGCGTGTAGTCGTACTCCAGCCAGCTCGGATCGCCCTGAAACACGCAGCTTTGCTCGATGGCATCACCGAACTCGAGAAAGCGGTAGGCGCCGATCTGCACCACACGAATCACCCCGAAGGCATCGCGCACCTCGGCCAGCAGAACCTCGTCCTGCAGCTGCAACTCGTCGTCTGGCGGCAACCCTGGCATCGATACCTCTCCCACTGTGACATCCCGCACTACAAGAACCGGGCTAAAGGCGTCGATTGTCATTGAAGCAGCTGCCCCAGGTCACGCGATAATTCCAGCACCTGCAATGCCCAACATCGCAATAATGATGCTCGCCACCACAGCTGCCACGTGCGCCTCGGCGAATAGGGACGGCCACTGTGCCCTGCGCCGCGCTAGGGGCGCCAGGCGCGAATCGGTTAAGATGCCGACCAGCCCGAATTAGCCGATACAGAGACGCCGCATGTCGAACGCCTGGAGCCCCGAGAGCTGGAGGGCCAAGCCCATCCAGCAGCAGCCCGAATACCCTGACGCCGCGCACCTGACCCGCGTCGAGCAGACCCTGGCCGGCTACCCGCCGCTGGTGTTCGCCGGCGAGGCACGCGAACTGCGTCGCCAGTTCGCCGAGGTCACCCAGGGCCGCGCCTTCCTGCTGCAAGGCGGCGACTGCGCCGAAAGCTTCGCCGAGTTTTCCGCCGCGAAGATCCGCGACACCTTCAAGGTGCTGCTGCAAATGGCCATCGTCATGACCTTCGCCGCCGGCTGCCCGGTGGTCAAGGTCGGGCGCATGGCCGGGCAGTTCGCCAAGCCGCGTTCGTCCGGCAGCGAAACCATCGATGGCGTCACCCTGCCCGCCTACCGTGGCGACATCGTCAACGGCATCGGCTTCGATGTCAGCAGCCGCGTCCCCGACCCGGAGCGCCTGCTGCAGGCCTACCACCAGGCCACCGCCAGCCTCAACCTGCTGCGCGCCTTCGCCCAGGGCGGCTTCGCCGACCTGCACCAGGTGCACCAGTGGAACCTCGATTTCATCGCCAACTCGGCGCTGGCCGAGAAATACCACCAGCTCGCCGGCCGCATCGACGAAACCCTGGCCTTCATGCGTGCCGTGGGCATGGACAGCGCACCGCAGTTGCGTGAGACCAGCTTCTTCACCGCCCATGAGGCGCTGCTACTGAACTACGAAGAAGCCTTCGTGCGCCGCGACAGCCTCACCGGCCGCTGGTACGACTGCTCCGCGCACATGCTGTGGATCGGCGATCGCACCCGTCAGCTGGACGGCGCGCATATCGAATTCATGCGCGGCATCGAAAACCCCATCGGCGTCAAGGTCGGTCCGAGCATGGACCCGGACGAGCTGATTCGTCTGATCGACACGCTCAACCCGGACAACGATCCGGGGCGCCTCAACCTGATCGTGCGCATGGGCGCGGACAAGGTCGAAGCGCACTTCCCGCGCCTGCTGCGCAAGGTCAAGGAAGAAGGTCGTCAGGTGCTGTGGAGCTCCGACCCGATGCACGGCAACACCATCAAGGCCAGCAGCGGCTACAAGACCCGTGATTTCGCGCAGATTCTCAGCGAGGTTCGGCAGTTCTTCGCCGTGCACCAGGCTGAAGGCACCTACGCCGGCGGCATCCATATCGAGATGACCGGGCAGAATGTCACCGAGTGCATCGGCGGTTCGCGGCCGATCACCGAAGATGGCCTGTCCGACCGCTATCACACCCACTGCGATCCGCGCATGAACGCCGACCAATCCCTGGAGCTGGCCTTCATGATCGCCGAAACGCTGAAGCAGGTACGCCGCTGAGTTTTTGCGCCCTGGCCACTGGCCGGGGCGCGAACCGGCTCGCACTTCTTTTGTGCGGTATCCGGCATAATGCCACCCCAACGCGAGCACCGTGCAGGTGCTGTAGACGCTACCTAGCCGGAAAGGACTCGCGGCCAACACCCCTACAAGGACGATGAACCATGCAACTGCGCACCACACTCTCCGCTTTCGCCCTGTCCAGCGCCGTACTGCTGAGCGGCTGCCAGAACATGTCCCCTGACGCCATGCTGCAATCCGGCCTGATGGCCGTGCAGGCGGCAACCCTCAGCGACGCCGAAGTACGCAGCATGTCCGACCAGGCCTGCGCCGAAATGGACGCCTCGGCCAACATCGCCGGTCCGAACAGCCCGTACACCAAGCGCCTGGACAAGATTGCCAACAACCTCGGCCACCAGATCAACGGCACACCGATCACCTACAAGGTTTACCAGGCCGATGAGGTCAACGCCTGGGCCATGGCCAACGGTTGTGTGCGCGTCTACAGCGGGCTGATGGACCTGATGAACGACAACGAAGTCGAAGGCGTACTCGGTCACGAGATCGGTCACGTCGCCCTCGGCCACAGCAAGAAGGCCATGCAGACCGCCTACGCCACCACCGCTGCGCGCAATGCGGCAGCCGCCTCGGGCAACGGTACCGTCGCCGCCCTGTCCGCCTCGCAGTTCGGCGCCCTGGGTGAACAACTGGTCAACGCACAGTTCTCGCAGAGCCAGGAAAACGCCGCCGACAACTTCTCCTTCGACCTGCTGACCCAGCGCAACATCCCGCGCGAAGGCCTGGTCACCGCGTTCGAGAAACTGGCCAAGCTGGGCGGCGGCCAGAGCAGCATGTTCGACTCGCACCCGGGCTCCAGTGACCGCGCCGCCAACATGCGCACCCGCCTGGCTGCCAAGTAAAGGTGATGTTCAGGGGCTGCATTGCAGCCTCTGTTTCATTTGGAGATCGCCATGTCGATACCACGCAACTACCTGGCACTCTTGCTCATTCTTTCTCCCGCCGCGCAGGCCGATTATGACCAGCAGTACCAGGCTTGCCTGGACGCCAGCGGGATGATCAACAACGCCAGCGTCGCCGGCTGCGCCGAAGGCGTATCGGAAACGGTGAAGAAGGAGATGAACCGCATCTACCAGCAGCTGTTCCTGAAACTGCAGGAAAGTGCCCCGCAAGATGCCGAACAACTGGAAACGACGCAGAAGGCCTGGCTGATCTACCGCAACGGCCAGTGCGAGCTGCAGGGCAAGCATGTCGGTTCGCCGATGTACTACACCTGCCCGATGGAGCTGAACATCCAGCGCGTCGATGAATTGAAGTTTCTGCTGGAGAACGGTGGCTAGCCCAGCAGCCCGCGCAGACTGACACTCGGTGCCAGCCACACCTCATCCAGGCCCAGCCATTGCGCCAGCGCGCGCAGCGAATCGCCCAGCGCCAGGCGCGCCTCCTCGCTCAACACTGCCTCCTCCAGATGCACGGCATGCACCGCCAGGCGCCCGACCGCGCGCTCGCTGCGCAGATCCACCCGTGCCAGCAGGCGTTCATGATGCAGGAACGGCAGCACGTAGTAGCCATACACGCGCTTGGCCTGCGGGGTGTAGATCTCCAGCCGATAGCGAAAACCAAACAGCCGCTCGGTCCGCTCGCGCTCCCAGATCAGTGAATCGAAGGGCGACAGCAGCGAACTATGGCGCACGCGTCGTGGAATACGCGGCTCGCCTCGGCAATACGCCGTCTGCCGCCAGTCCTGCACCGTGACGGGCAATAACTCGCCCGCCTCCACCAGCTCGGCGATACGCCGCTTGCTGTCGCTAACGCCCAGCCGATAGTAGTCGCGCAGATCCCTCTCGGTCGCCACGCCCAGCGCATCGGCCGAACGCAGCAACAGGCGGCGCTGCGCTTCGGCCTCATCCAGGTCAGCGTGATTCAGCACATCCGCAGGAATGACCCGCTCCGGCAAATCGTACAAGCGTTCGAAGCCTCGCCGCCCGGCAACGGTGACCAGACCTGCAGCGAACAGCCATTCCAACGCCATCTTTTCCGTACTCCAGTCCCACCAGGGACCAGCCTTTTCGGTTCGCGTGGAAAGGCTGCCGGCGCCCAATGCACCACGCTCGCGCACGGTCTGGAGCACGGCATCTATCGCATCGCGACGCTCCACACCGAATTTCGCCAGTTGGCTGTAGATGCCCTGCCCATCCGCAGCTCGGCGCATGCGCCAGCGCAGCAGCGGATAAAGCTCGAGCGGCAACAGCGAAGCTTCGTGCCCCCAGTATTCGAACAGACGCCGGCGCCGCGCACGGCCCCAGGCCAGTTCATCAAGGTGTTCGGCCTGGTAATGACCGAGGCGGGAAAACGCCGGCAGGTAGTGCGAGCGCACCAGGGCGTTGACCGAGTCGATCTGCAATACACCGAGGCGCTCGATCTGCGCCTGCAGCTGCCGATGGGCGATGGCACCGCGTGGCGTACGACCAAACCCCTGGGCAGCCAGGGCCAGACGGCGCGCTTCGGCGAGAGAAAGTGAGAGCGTCATGCCGGCCCAGCCTATCAGGCCGGCGCCGCGAACGCGTGGCGAAAGGTGAAGGCCTGCTGTGTGGCGCCATGCTCACGCAAGTGAGCCAAGCGTTCGGCCGCCTCGGCCACGCCTGGGCGATGGCCGGCCGGCACCCACCACAGCACCTGGTGCGCCTGCTCGACGCGCTCGAACCACTCGCGACGGCGCTTGAGCATCTCGGTGTGCGCCGATTTATAGACGTAATCGCTGAGCGACTGCACGTCCTGCCAGACGGACATGTTGACCAGCACTTCGTCACCGAACGGACGGATCGCCGTGGCATCACCCGCCTCGTCCTGCAAACGCCAGACATAGCCGGGCGAAGCTTCGGCCAGCGCGTTGATACGTTCCAGATTGGCGACGAAATCGACCATTTCCGGCGCATGAAGTGGCGCCTTCATCCAGGCGATATTCAGTTGGGCCAGGTGATGAGCAGGCAATTTCCAGCCTCCTTGCAGGTGAATGATCAGAGCTGTTGCGGCAAGCCGCGCCAGGCGGCCAGACGTCGACGCAGCCAGGTCTCGCTGCTGACCAGGGTGATACCCGATAGCACCAGCGCTGCGCCGATGATGAAGTTCAGGGTCAGTGGCTCGTCCAGCACCAGCACACCGAAGGTGACGCCAAACAGCGGCGTCATGAAGGAAAACACCGCCATGTTCGAGGCCAGGTAGCGGCGCAGCAGCCAGAACCAGGTCAGGTAGGTGAAGAACGACACCACCACACCCTGCAGCAGAATGCTGCCGATGGCGATTGGGCTCCAGCGCAGTTGAGCCAGATCGACCACTGCCAGCGCGTAGGCCAGCAGCAGCACGAATGCCACCGCCAACTGATAGAACAGCGTCAGTCCCGCCGGCGCCTCGGACAGGCGCGAACCCCGTACCACCACAGTGGTGGCACCCCAGGCCATACCCGCACAAAGTCCCAGCGCATCGCCAAGCAGGATGTCGCGATCGATCTCGCTCCAGTTGCCGCCAACACCGAACGCCATCACCACCCCGCCGAAACACAGCGCGATACCCAACCATTGCAGGCGACGCAAACGCTCACTGGGCAGCAGCAGATGCAGGCCCAGCGCCGAGAAGATCGGCGCCGTATAGAGAAACACCGCCATGTGCGAGGCCGTGGTGTAGCGCAGGCCCAGGGCGATGAAAAAGAACTCCAGCGCGAACAGTACGCCCGCCAACAGTCCAGCCAGCCAGGTCGCGCTGACCCACTCGCGCCAACCCCGCTGCCATAGCAACAGCAGGCCGACCAGCAGCGCAGCGACACCGGAGCGCAACGCCACCTGCAACATGGGCGCGATATCGTCCGCCGCCAGTTTGATCGCCACCTGCTGGCTACCCCAGATGGCGCACAGCAACAGCATCAGCTGGAACAGGAAAAAATCGGCGCCCTTGCGTACCGCAGTCATTCAACAACTCCTACCACTCATTTTTTCAACGGGTCATCCCAGAACGGCCGCTCGGCCTCCTGCAATGCATCGGCGCGTGACAGCCCCAGATCCTTCAGCGCAGCGTCGTTCAACCGCGCCAGTTGCCCACGCTCACGTGCCAGTTGCCGCCAGCGCCGCAGCATACGCCATACACTCGCCAGTGATGGCAGACGTTCGAAGTGGATGGCCTGAGCCACCGCATAACCTTTCTGACCTTTCATCTTCTCGCCCTCCCTGTGGGGTTGGCGTCAGTGTCGGACCGCGCTTATGATCAATCCAACGAATGTTTCTTATGGAATCCATCTCGAGGATTGATGAATGGCCTTCCACCCCAGTATTGATACCGAATTGCTGCGCAGCTTCGTTGCCATTGCCGACACCGGTGGTTTCACCCGCGCCGCAGAAGCGGTCAATCGCACCCAATCGGCCGTGAGCATGCAGATGAAGCGGCTGGAGGAAGACGTGGTGCAGCGCCCGCTGTTCGAGCGTGACGGCCGCCAAGTGCGCCTGACGCCTGAAGGCCAGGTACTGCTGGGCTATGCGCGGCGCATTCTCAAGCTGCATGGCGAAGTGCTCAATACGCTACGCGAACCGCATATGGTCGGCGCCGTGCGCATCGGTACGCCGGACGACTACGTGATGCGCTTTCTGCCGGAGATCCTCTCGCGATTCGCCCAGGCCTATCCGCTGGTGCAGGTGGAGGTGCACTGCGAACCCTCTGGCCAGTTGCTGCTGCGCCAGGATCTGGATCTGACCATCGTCACCCGCCAGCCCGGCAAGGAGATTGGCCAACTGCTGCGCCAGGAGCGCTTCGCCTGGGCCGTGGCTCAGGGTTTCTGTCCGCATGAACAGAACCCCATGCCGCTGGCCATGTTCAACGCCGACTGCTTCTGCCGCGAATGGGCCTGCAACGCACTGGATGCGATGAGTCGCCCCTACCGCATCGCCTACACCAGCCCCAGCCTGTCGGCAATCTTCGCCGTAGTACGCGCCGGCCTGGCCGTCACCGCGCAACTGCAAAGCCTGATCACCCCGGACCTGCGTATTCTCGGCGAGGCCGAAGGCCTGCCCCTGCTGCCACTGACCAGCATCGTGCTGCTGCGCAACGAGAGCAGCCAATCACCCGTCACCGAATGCCTGGCAGAGCATATCGTCGAAGGTTTCCGTCTATAGGCGACCGCCCGACTCCAGCGCGAGCAGCAGCGCGCAGAGCAGCAGGAAACCACAGAACAGGCTGCGCAGCAGACGCTCCGGCAGCGAATGCGCCAGGCGCACGCCCCAACTGATGCTGAGCAGGCCGCCAATGGCCAGCGGCACGCCCATCCACCAGTTGACGTGATCATGCAGCGCGTAAGTGAATAGCGTTACCCCAGTGCTGGGCAGCGCCAGCGACAGCGAAAGCCCCTGCGCCACCACCTGAGTAGTGCCGAACACACTGGTCAGTACCGGCGTCGCCACCACTGCGCCACCGACCCCGAACAGCCCCCCCATGGCGCCGGACACACCGCCCAGCACGCCCAGCCAACCCCAGGGATGGCGCAGCTCGCCAGTGGTTGGCAGCTGAGCCATCAGCATGCGCACCAGGTTGTAGGCTGCCAGTGCCAGCAGGAAGCCGACGAAGGCCCAGCGCATCGTGCGCGAATCCAGCTCGACCGCATACAGCGAGGCCAACCAGGCGCAGAAGAAACTGGTGACACCGAGCAGCAGGGCATGCCGCAGGTCGATACGATTTCGCTGATGGTAACGCCAGATCGCCAGCATCACGTTCGGCACCACCATGACCAGCGCAGTCCCTTGGGCAAGCTGCTGATCCAGCCCGAAGACGATACCCAGCACCGGAATGGCGATCAGCCCGCCTCCAATGCCGAACAAGCCGCCCAACGTTCCCAGACCCAGGCCCAGCAACAGATTCAGCAACAGGTCGAACAGATTCATGGCACCTCCAGACAGTGGGCGCATGTTAATCCGTCGTGGCTAGCGCGGAAACGCACAGCAACGCACAATGGCTTTGCCTATTTCGCACAAGCAGGTTGCCATGAACCCCGATGCCCTGACCGACCAACTGGAACTCTTTCTCGATGTGCTGGAGACCGGCAGCTTTTCTGCTGCGGCCAGACGCCATCCGCTCACGCCTTCGGCAGTGGCGCGACGCATCGACGCCCTGGAGCGCGCCATGGGCAGTAACCTGTTCAGCCGCAACACTCACGCCGTGCGCGTCACCCCGGCGGGTTTGGCGTTCGCCGAACGCGCCCGGCGCATCCTTGCCGAACTGCACCTGGCACGCGCCGAGGCAGTGTCATTGAGCAGCGCACCGGAGGGCCTGATTCGCATCGATGCCCCCTCGCCCTTTGGCAGGCGTCACCTGGCACCGGCCATTGCCGAGTTCCTGCGCGCCAACCCCGGCCTGGACGTACAACTACGCCTGATCGACAGCTTCATCGACCTGCAGGGCGAGCACCTGGGCGAGGTGGATATCGTCGTGCGCATCGGCCCGCTGCCGGATAGCCGCCTGGTCGCCACGCCTCTGGCGTCGATGACCCGCATCGTCTGCGCCAGCCCGGACTACCTGCGCCGACGCGGTATCCCACGCAGCCCGCTGGAGCTGGAACAGCACGACGGCCTCGACTGGGACAGCCTGGCGCCGCCCTACGCCTGGCGCTTCGAAGTCGACGGCAAGCTGCAGCTGTGCAAACCCAAGCGCCTGCGCCAGACCAGCAACAACGCCGAAACCCTGCTGTTCAGCGCCCTCGCCGGCCTTGGCGTGGCGCACCTGCCCACCTGGATGAGCAGCGAGCACCTGCAGCGCGGCGAGCTGATCCCACTGTTCTGCGAACAGGGTCTGCCGGCCGCCGAACCCGTGAGCATCTACGCCCTGCGCCTGGAGCGCGAAGCCAGCCCGCGCACACGCCTGCTGCTGAGCTTCCTCAAGCAGCGCTTCGGCTTCCCGCCCCCCTGGGACCAGGCACTGCAAACCAGCCTGGCCATCCCGCAGCAGTAAGATCATGACCGTAGGGTGCGCCGCGCGCACCACGAAAACCGCCGCGTGACGGCCACAAAAAACCCGGCACTTAGGCCGGGTTTTTCATGCAGCTCAAGCTCAGGCTGGCGCCTGGGTGCGGCCCTTGTAGGAACCGTCACGGGTATCGATCTCGATCCAGTCGTCGATATCGACGAACTCGGCAACCTTGATCTCGGTACCGTTGCGCAGCTTGGCAGGCTTCATCACCTTGCCGGAAGTGTCGCCACGAGCAGCGTTCTCGGTGTAAACGACCTGACGCACGATGGTGGTCGGCAGGTCAACGGAGATTACCTTGCCTTCGAAGAACACGGCTTCGCAGACGTCGCTCATGCCTTCTTCGATGAACGGCAGAACGCTTTCCAGATCTTCGGCACGCAGCTCGTAGGAGTTGTACTCCGGATCCATGAACACGTAGTCCTCACCGCTGATGTAGGACAGGTTCACTTCCTTGCGCTCGAGAATCACCGGTTCCATCTTGTCGTCGGCTTTGTAAACGGTCTCGGTCTTGGAACCGTTGAGCAGGTTCTTCAGCTTCATCTTGACGATGGCGCTGTTACGACCGGACTTGGTGAACTCGGCCTTCTGGATCAGCCACGGCTGGCCATCGATCAGGGCCACGCTGTTGACTCTCATTTCTTGTGCAGTTTTCATGCGGATATCCGAAATATGCGGGAGGTACAGAAATCTAGGCCGCGTATGATAGCCAATTTAGGTAAAACTGTTCCAGCGTCCTGGCAAGATCGGCCCGAGCGGCCTGCTGCTCGCACCACTGCTCGGCGTGTCGCTGCAGTACCGGCAATACCTCGCGAAGCGCAGGCCAGGCCGCTTCCATCCCTTCGCCGGCATTCCAGGCTCGCCAGAATTCAGTCTGCACGGCGGCCGCTTCAGGCATCAGATCCGCGTTATAAATCGCCAGAAACGCTTGCAGTTTGTCCCAGTGCGCCCCCTCATCCTGCGGGTAGATGTGCCAGAGCAACGGCCGCCCCGCCCATTGCGCACGGATGAAGGAGTCCTCGCCACGCACCGCATTGAAGTCGCAGCACCACAGCAGGCGGTCGTAGTCATCCTGGGCCACGAAAGGCAGCACATGGATCAGCAGATTACCGCGCCGGCAGCAATCTCCCGGCGTCAACTGCGCCTCGCCAAGCCAGACCTGCAAGTCAGCAAGAATCTTGCTCTGCGGCACCAGCAACTGCGTCGGCTGCGAATCGGCTGCCAGCGCATCAAGCCAGCCCGCCAGGCCCGCATTTTCATAAGCGAACAACGAAATCAGTCGCGCCCCGGCTTCCCTTATCACGCCAAGCGACTGCAGGTACGCCTGCTGCGCCTGTGCGTCTGCCTGAAAGGCGCGCCGCCGCGCCAGCAAATCGGCCTCGCGCAGCAAACCGCCCGTGCCCTCCACGAATCCAGGAAAGAAGAAGAACTTCTGCAAACCGCTTGGCTGCGGCGATGGCAGGCCATGACAGCCTGCCACCCAGTCTTCGGCACTGAGGTATTCCAGGTTCAACCACAAGCGGCGCGTGCCGCTGGCCGCCATCGCCTCGATATAAGCAGACGGCAACTGACAGGCGAAGGCCTCGATCACCACCTGCGCAGGCTCAACCGCAGGGAACGGCTCACGCCACTGGCGCACCTCGACACCGCTCCAGCGTTGGCATTCAGCATCAACACTGGCCTCGGGGCACAGGCGTACGAAGGCGCCCAACTCGTCGATCCACAGGCGCACAACATGCCCCTGCTCGGCCGCCAGCTGTCGGGCCAACCGCCAGGTCACGCCAATATCACCGTAGTTGTCCACCACGCTGCAGAAGATGTCCCACCTGGCCACGCTGCGCCCCCTTAGAAAATGATCGCCATTCTAACCGGCGAACAAGAAAAAGCCCGCCAGAGGCGGGCCAAAGGGAGCGCTGGAGCGAGCGCGGGGTAAAACAGTGAATCAGGCCAGCAGCGAATCGCCCTCACGACGAATAGCGCTGCTGAGCAGCCAGACCGCCTGGCAAGCCAGCGCAGCCTCACGGGAAGCAAAGGGGCCGGCCTTGGGCTGGCCATCGACCATCACCAGCCAGCACGCCATGTGACCGTCGGCCCTGAGCTCAGCCGGTACGGCACTACCAACCAGGGAAACCACATCGATACGGGACATCATGACCTCCAAGCCAACTCAATCTCTGTTGGGCTCAACATTAGGCCGATGCCTCACCAGACAGAAATCAGTGCTCTCGATAGTGACCATGTACATTGCCAATAGCAGAAGCACAGGCGCCGGCACAGACCGCGCCCATGCAGCTGACAGGCAAGAGTGGCTACGAAAAGAAAGAAGCCCTCAAGGCCGTAAAGCCTGAGGGCTCAGAAGCACAACCAGATGCTCGTCATTCTCGCGAAGGCGGGAACCCGGAAAACAGCACGTCTCGAAAACTTCACCCTCTTAGCTCTTCGATCCAATCCGGGTGTCGCCTCTGACTCATGGCAACGGAACTGTCAGCATGCTAGCCAAAGGTCTTCATGAACGGCTCAGCACAATGTCTGAATTCTTCGAAAGCATTTATGAAGATGCCTAAATACTCAAAGAGGCATCATTTTTTATTCATGTCCAAGCCAGATGAGATAGCATTCTCAAATTGGCATGGAGAATGAAAGTGCAAAACAGGTACGGAAAACTCGCCTCTTGGGTCTATCACTTAGATAAACCCGTTGGCCACTCATTTGGCGATCTGGAGTACTACCAGCAGCGTCTGACAGGGTGTGGTGGTCCAATATTAGAGCCTGCGGTCGGTAATGGCCGCATCATTATACCAATGCTTGAGATGGGCTTGGCCATCGAAGGCTTCGACGCCTCACAAGACATGCTCGAATATTGTCGACAGGAATGCATGAGCCGGGGGCTTCTCACTACCCTTACCTGCCAGACATTCGAGCAATTCAGCTACGACCGACGTTTCGCGGCGATCATCATGCCTGCTGGATCATTTCAGTTAATTACGGAGACCGCCACAGCAATGAGCGTGCTCAGGAAGTTCTGGGATCATCTGCAGCCCGGTGGAAGGTTAATCTTGGACATTGACCCCATCGAAAGCATCGTCAGAGAAGCGAATTTTGCACGCAGTTGGCCGGTGGGTGGCGATAGTTTGCTCACACTGACTTGTCATCGAGCCGAGGTTGATTACGTCAAACAAACGACTCTCTCTCATCTGCACTATCAACACTGGCGAGATGGCATTTTGCAATCCGCAGAGCTTGATCTATTCCATTTGCGCTGGTGGGGTATCGACGAGTTGGCATTTGCGTTGCGCGAGGCTGGCTTTGTGGACGTAGTGGTGTCGGGTGGTTACCAGCATGGGCGCCAACCATGCAAGAGCGATCAAATCATCAGCTTCGAGGCAAGTCGCCCAAGCGGATGAGTCCTGCAGTAGGGTGCATGCCACGCACTAGTAGTTATACGAAAAATCGGCCCAGTTTCAGAGGACACACTTCTTGGTTATAGAGCCGTACCAACTCTCTATCCCCTACCCTCGTATAGTTACCCCAGCAGCAGCGGGCTCTGGCGCCTCTCTGGGTAATTTTAGAGTAAGCACAATAAGTAGCACACCAACAACACTAATCACGGTATAGACCCCAGCGAAGCTGCCACTGTGATTGGCCAATAGCCCCGCTCCATAGTTACCAAGGATGCCGCCAGAACCTTGCATCACGTTGGCAATACCAAAGACGGAAATTGCCATAGCGCTGGAAGATGCCAATTTGGAAACGTAAGCCGGAATAAGCCCAAAAATGGGGTAGAAAGCGGTGGAGAACAATACTGCTGCCACTAGAGGCCAGTGACCGGATGGCTGCACCACAAATATAAGTGCTGCTATCACCACGCAACAATACACAAAGATCATCGCAGCACGTAAACCGATTAGGTCAGAAAGCCAGCCGATTGCAAGACCGGCGAACATACCTACAAAACCGATTACGGCCCAGACCTGAGCGGTATATTGCACATCAAATCCAAGCTCAGTACGCAGATAAGAAGAGAGGTAGGTCTGAAAAGGAAAGGTGGAGAAGCCTATCAACAAGTTCATCGACCAGACCATTAGTACCCATGGCCTGATCAACTCGGAGCGCAAACTGGGTAGGGCTATCTCGCCTAAACTTCCTGTCGGCGCGGGTGCCACGTTCCAACTAAGCAACCCTGCCCTCTTGAATACTAGAAGCACTGCCACAGCCATCACCAACGTGAGCAGACCAACCACCCACCAAACGCTGCGCCACTCGCCTTGCGGGGCATAGATAGGTACCAACAGGCTGTTAATAGCGACACCGTAGCTTGTACCGCTTGATACAAGCCCCATGGCTAAGCCTCGGTAACGGTAGGCAACCACCTTGGAAATGACATCAACCATCGGCACGAAAACGGTCGCAGCGGTGCCCGCCAGCACGACCAGCAACATGCCTAGTACAGCAATGTTGTTCGACAATGGCATCAGCAGTAGCGCCAGCGCACACACTGCTCCGGAAGCCACTATCACATTACCGCCTCCCACCCTTGGTGTAAGCCAGACCGCAAGCATTGCGCACACCAAAAATCCAAACTGCGCTGATGCAGTTACAGCGCCGACGAAGGAGAAGCCAAACCCCAAAGACGCCTGCATGTCGGGTACGAGTTGTGCAAACAGGTATATCCCGAAGCCGTAACTGGCCGCCACCAGGCTGGTCAACAACACCACAATCGCAGCATTTAAACGCATGGCTGAACACCTTATGCGGCGCTGGAATTTACAGCCGCAGGTCAGAGCATGGTGTATGGAGTCGAGAAATGGCCGCTCCCAAACTGCAGATGACCATGTCGGGCTAGTTGGCTCCTAGCCTCTCAGGAAAGCAGGCATAGCGCTGTGCCAAAAGACTTCGCATGCTGCATTTTTTCTGCAACAGCCCAACTCTACTAAGCCTGTAATCCTGCCAAACGATAAACGCGCCCTCGATTTGCCACTTAACGTCATGTTGCTTGAAAGAGTCACCTGCAACTGATGCAGGCCTATAGCGGTTGCTGGCCGGTATCATCCACCTCACTTGAGTTCGAACCATAATTCGGGCCGATAAAGCAGGCCCGAATCACCGGCACATCTTGCTGGGTGAGGGCATCGGCTCTAGCGAATTGGCCAGAGCAGAGGGATACCGTCCATTTCAACCATGCGGCCAGATGGTGCGATCACACTTGCACCAACTCAATTGCCACGGTACGTCTAAAAACCATAGGGGCTGAGCAGCAGCGGAATGTGGTAATGCGGCACGGTACCATCGATTTCAAAGATCACGGGCACCTCGGGGAAGAAGCTTTTCATGTCGTGCTTCGCGAACCACTCTCCGGTCTTGAACGTCACGCGATAGGTGCCCTTCTCAAGTGCCTTGCCTTCTGGATACAGGGCAGTGATACGCCCCTGCTCGTTGGTAACGCCGTCATTGAGCGCCTGCCAGTTCTGGCCATTCTTCTTCTCCAACGTGACGGTCACAGCTGGCGACGGCAGCCCGTCCTGCAGGTTCAGCACATGAACACTGAGTGGGTTGGCATCTGCCAACGCCAGGGAAGAAAGGCCGCTCAGAATGGCGCCAGCCAGAAGGGTTTTGAGAGCTTTCATGCTGTATCTCCGATTTATTGATGGATGGAAAGAATCTGTTCGATGGCCTTGAGTGCGCAGGCCTCATCATTGGCAGCACCGCCCGCCCCCGCGACGCCAATGGCACCGACTACCTGATCACCGACTTTCAGTGGTACACCGCCGCCCAACAGCAGAAGCTCATCGAGCGTGTTGAGGTTCTCGGCGTCGGGGGTGCTGCGGGCTCGCTCGGCCAACAAGCGGGTTGGTGTTTTCGTCGACAAGGCGGTAAAGGCCTTGCGCTGCGCGGCCAGCGTGTTATGTGGGCCGACGTTGTCGTCGCGCTGCAGAGCGACCAGATTGCCGCCGCGATCGACGACCGCTACGACCGCGCTGCGGCCTTCGGCGTGGCAGGCAGACAGGGTTGCATCCAGTAGCTGATTGGCCAGCGGCAACGTGACGTCCTGACGCATCGCAACTTGCTCGTTGGCCCATGAGCTGGATGCGAGGATCGACAGCGTCAGTGCGGACAGGGTGATGTGAAGCTTGGGCATGCCGTTCTCCTGGTTAGGCTCTGCTGAGCGGATGCCGGCAATCTTGCCCACCTGCGACCGGCAGATGGATTGCGTCAGGATTACGAATTTGTAATGGGAGTCAGCAGCGGTTGCGCCTAGGCTATGCACAGGCTCGGGAGATAGAAATGCGCATTCTGGTGGTGGAAGACGAAGTCAAAACAGCTGACTACCTGAGAAAGGGGTTGAGCGAATCAGGCTTCATGGTCGAGGTCGCGTTGAATGGCCTGGATGGTCAGCATCTCGTACAGGAGTTCGAATTCGACCTGATCATTCTCGACGTCATGCTGCCGGGACTCGATGGTTGGCAGTTGCTGCAGATCATTCGGCGCAGGCATGACACCCCGGTGCTGTTTCTGACCGCTCGCGACGCAGTGGAGGATCGGGTCAAGGGGCTGGAGCTGGGCGCCGACGATTACCTGATAAAGCCCTTTTCCTATGCCGAGTTGCTCGCCAGGGTTCGCACGCTTCTGAGAAGAGGGCCGCCCCGCGAAATAGAACACTTCCAGGTAGCGGACCTTGCGCTCGATCTGCTCAAGCGCAAGGTCAGCCGCGCAGGTGATCGTCTCAACCTGACGAACAAGGAGTTCGCACTGCTCCACCTTTTGCTCAGCAGACAGGGTGAAGTCCTGTCGAGGGCTCTGATCGCCTCGCACGTCTGGCAAATGAATTTCGACAGCGACACCAACGTGGTGGACGTGGCCATTCGACGGCTGCGCGCAAAAGTTGACGATCCCTACCCACTAAAACTGATTCACACCGTGAGGGGCATGGGCTACATGCTGGATCTTCAGGCATGAAACTGTGGCCCAGAACGCTCAGTCTGCGCCTGGCGCTGATGTTCGCGCTTTCGAGTTGCGTGCTGCTCGGTGCCGTGGCGACCTACCTGTATCACTCTCTTGAGCGGGAAATCCTCTGGCGAGATGACCAGGCTCTGCTCGGTCGCCTGCAACGCATGCAGGCTCTTCTGGATGACACCGAGAGCATCGAAGCCTTACGCAGTCGCCCCCAGCTTTACGAAAACATGCTGGGCAACAGGGACAATTTCCTGTGGATAGTCGATGCTGCCGATCACATGCTGATCGAGGTAAACCCGGCGTCGCTGCCGTTACCCAAATTACCGGATGCCTCTTCACCCAAGCTGGGCAATGATCCTCACAACACCTCCCTGCGCCTGGCCTGGCTGGACGTATCGCGCGCCGGAGGGCGTCTGAAACTGATCGCCGGCAAGCATTCAGATGAGCGCAACCAGATGCTCAGCGCCTATCGGACCAGGATCTGGGTGGCGCTTGTAGCAGGTGCATTACTGGCCTTTGCGCTGGGCTGGCTGGTCAGTCGGAGAGGTCTGCGGCCCGTCAGAACGCTCGCGACTCAGGCAGCAGGCATCGACGCTCGCCATCTTCACATGCGCCTTGATGACTTCGCCGATACCGTCGAGCTTGAAGTGCTGAGTCAGGCGCTCAACCAGATGCTGGACAGGCTGGAACAGGGCTTCGCGCAACTGTCGCGTTTTTCCGAAGACCTGGCTCACGAGATGCGCACGCCTTTGACTAACCTGATGGGCCAAAGCCAGCAATTGCTCGGCCGCAGCCGCTCACCCGAGGAATACCAGAACGTGCTGGCCTCCAATCTGGAAGAGTATGAGCGACTGGCGCGGATGATCGACAGCATGCTGTTTCTGGCCAGGTGCGAGCAGCCCAAGGCCACACTAAAGCGCGAACCGGTCGACCTATACGTTCTTGTCGAACAACTGTGTGAGTATTTCGAAGGCATGGCGGAAGACCGCGGCATACACCTAGTCAACCGCAGCAAAGGCACGCTCGACGCAGAACCGGAACTCCTGCGTCGAGCTTTGGCCAACCTCACCGCTAACGCTCTTCGTTATGGTGCCGCTGATAGCCCAGTCACAATCAGTACAAAGATGGAGGCGAATACCCTGGAAATCATGGTCCACAACCTGGGCATCCCCATCGAGGCAAGGCACCTGCCTCACCTGTTCGAGCGTTTCTATCGCTGTGATGCCTCACGTAATCAACCCGATGACTCCGGCGGACTCGGGCTGGCGATTGTCCAATCGATCATGCGTATTCATATGGGTGAGGCCAGTGTCAAAAGCGACGCTACAGGAACGGTCTTCAGCTTGCATTTTACATTTGGCAGTTGCAGAACCGGAGTGCAACCATCTGGCGAAAGTCGAACATCTGCACTTAACCAATTATCCGTGAGTTCCGGGACAGACCAGTAGCGGATGATCCTGATGGCGTTATCGGAGCTAAACCTTCTGCTTCTAGTGGAGTGACTGACACTGCTTTGAGCGTTTCAGTCCTTGCTGAAAAGACTGAAAAAAGGCTGGGCTCGCTATGATCCACTCCACATCAATGCGAACGAATAGCTGATGAGCTTGAGTCAGCACGCAGCATCTTTCCGCAGCAATGGCGGCGCGTTATCGCGCCGCCATTAACGGTTCTAGAAATCCACCGTGGCCGAGAGTTGTACCGTGCGAGGCTCCCCCAGACCCAGGCTGGAAGTCAGCGGCATTCCCCAGTATGCCTTGTTGGTCAGATTGGTCACTGCCCCCCGCAAGGTTACCGGGCGACTTGCGACCTGCGTGGCATAGCGAGCACCCACGTCGAAGAGCGTGTAACCCGGTATCGACAAGGAGTTATCGGCGCTGATGTACTGTTTGGAGACCGACGTGGCATTGGCCGTCAGTGTCAGGCCATCAACAACCGGCGCATCCCACTCCACCCCTAACTTGCCTTGTAATTTAGGCATCCCGGTTGCCTGTTTACCTTCGTTGGCAGCCCTCGCACTCTTGAGTACCTCGGCTTCGACATAAGCGACGCCGCCCATCAGCCGCACGTCGCTCAATGGCGAACCGAAGAAGCCCCATTCGACACCGCGGTTACGCTGCTCACCGCCAAATGAATAAACATTGGTAACCGGATCGATATAACTGCTTGGTCGTTCGATCTGATAAAGGGCAAGCGTATGGGTGAAATCGCCGAGGTCCAGCTTCAACCCGACTTCCTTCTGTTTCGATTTGTAGGGCTCGAATACCTCGCCCGAGTTGCTGGACGTAATGGGGGCCACGCCTCCCTTGCTAAGCCCCTCGATGTAGTTGGCATAGACGGACAAATCATCGCTGAGCTTGATTAGCAGAGCAGCTGCCGGCGTCGTAGCACTTTCGTTGTAGTGGGTACTGCGCGCACCGGTACTTGTGCTGTAGGTGTCGGTCACCACCTGCTGGCGACGCATCCCCAGGGTTAGCTGCAAGCGATCATCCAAGACTGATAACGTGTCAGCTGCTCCATAGCTGGCGAGGCGATTTTCCAGATGTTGCACCGCAGGCCACGCCTCTGGGGCCGCTGGACCCCAGACCGGGTTGTAGATGTTGGTCGTCCAGTTGGCGCCGGGCACTGAGCGACGTCCAAAGTCTTTCTGCTCGTCGCCATAATGGGTGGCGTTGACTGTCATCTGATGTTGGATGCCCGCCGTCTGGAATCTACCTCGCAAGCCGGCCTCGCCGGACGTTTTATCCAGCTCCATCTTCAACTGCCCCATGGTGGTGGTGTAGTCGCCTGCGTTATTGATTACCTGGGCAGACATGGTGCCGCTGTAAGCGTAATCGGTCTTGCTTGCTCCAATGGCGGCGTAAGCCTGCAACTGCTCATTGAAGTCGAAGTCACCAGCGATGATCGCCCCTTTGTCCTTCGTTTCGACGTAAGCCCAGTCCGGGTTCAACAGGGTGTCGGATTTTGGCGGTTTGGGCACCGCCACGTTTGGCGCGAGGCTGATTCCTCGGTTCTGGCCCTTGACCCGGTCTTCGGCGCTGTACAGATCCAGCGACAGCCGGGCGCGCTCGCCGCGCCAGTCCAGAGCAAGCGAAGAAACCCCGACCTTCATCTGCTGATCGTCGACCGAAGTGTCGCCATCTCGATACACCTGATTGAAGCGGATGCCGAACTGCTGCTCTTCGCCAAATCGCCGCCCCACATCGAGATGGCCTCCGAACTGGGCGTCTGACATGTAGTTGGCGGTCAGGCGTGTGAGTGGCATCTCGCCCGCGCGCTTGGGTACGAGGTTGACGGTACCGGCGACGGATCCGTTTGGCGGCATACCATTAAGTAAGGCTGACGGCCCCTTCAGTACCTCGATGCGCTCGAACATTTCCGGCGAGGTGCGGTAGTAAGGCGCGATGCCAAACAGCCCGCCGAAACTCATGTCGCTGCTGCTCGAAGCGAGCCCACGGATCAGATAGTTCTCGCTGTAGGTGCCGGTAAGGCCGTTGCTGAACACCGATGGATCAGTGGCAGCGATCACATCTGTGATGTTCTGCGCCTGGGTATCGGCGATGAATTTTTCGGTGTAACTGATGGTGCTGAACGGTGTTTCCATGAAGTCCTTGTTGCCCAGCAGCCCAACCCGGCTGCCGTAGGCCACCTGCCCACCTGCGTACTCGGCAGGCAGTAGCTCCCGCTCCGGGCTCTTGCCCTGAATCAGCGTGGCCGGCAGCACCGAGACGTCGTCTGGCTCTATCAACTCGGACTCTGCTGCGCCTGGCGGGTCATTGGCCAGGGCCGGGCTGCTCAGTGCAATTCCCAGCAACACGGCTTGCACGGCAATGGCGACGGGATTACGGGAGAAAGCTGCAAGAGGTCGTGCGCTGTACTGATCGATGATATTCACGCTAGGGCTCCATGTGGTGTAGCAGTACTTTTCTCAGGGCGAGCTAAAGCGACGGAGCCCATGCGCATCACAGGCTCACGAATCAAAAGCTCAGGGTTAACTCAGGGGGTGTATCAGAGCTGGTAGCCCTTGATCACGTCATCGATGATCAACCTCAGCGAGGTGGGGCTGGCGGCTGTTACGTACCAGGCCTCGGGATCGACGAAGATCACCCGGTGGTTCTTCCAAGCGCTGGTCTGTCGCAACAACGGGTTGCCCATGCTCTCAGCGTTCATGGTGGAACGGCGCTCCATCACGGCAGTGCGATCCACCACATAGATGATGTCGGGATTGGCCTGCTGGATGAACTCGCTGGAAATCGGCTGGCCATGCAGGCCTGCCTCGACCATTGGCCCTGCCGGTTTTACCCCCAGTGCTTCGAATACGAAGCCATAGCGTGATTTCACGCCGAAGGAACTGAAGGCGCCGTTGTTGTGAAGCACCACCAGAGCACGCTCAGGGCGATCGGCTGTCACTTGCCGAGCCTGCACGACCTTGGCATCGAGTTCGCGAGCCTTGTCGTCAGCCAGCTGCTGTTTGCCAAAGATCTCTCCCAACACCTTCAGGTGTCCCTTGATGATGTCGATATGGCCAGCCTCACTGTCGCGATAGTCCACGTCGAACTGGATGGTTGGTGCCATTTTGCTCAGCTCACCATAGTGGTTTGCCTGCAGCGAGGTAATCAGGATCAGATCCGGTTTGCTCGCATGCACGCGCTCCAGGTTGGGCTGAACGATGGAACCGAGATCCTCGACATCGGCCAAGTCTCTGTATTTGCCCAGGAAGTGCGGGATGAAATCTTTGGGCATGCCGGTCACTGGCACGTTTAGCTGGTCAAGAAAGTCGACCTCGTTCATGTCCAGCGCTGCTACCCGCTGCGGCAGCTTCTCTACAACGGTAGTGCCGAGTTGATGCTGCACATTTACCGGAGTGTAAGGCGCCAACTCTGCCCCGCTAGTGTTCGCCGGCGCACTGGCGGTTTGCTCGTTACAGCCTGACAGCACACATATTGTCATCACCATCAGGGCTAGGGCCCACCCGCTGTTTCGCTGGTTGTTGATCATCGCCGTTCTCATAGTGGATTGAAGTAGTTGCATAAGCGCCCGTGGCGTCCTTGGGTGATCTCGAAGTTCAAGCCATATAGCTCGCTCATCCGCGCCTCGGTCACCACCTCGGCCACGCTGCCGGTGTACTGCACAGCGCCCCGCTTCATGGCGACGATGTAGTCGGAGTAGCTGGCGGCGAAATTGATGTCATGCACCACCAGGATCACCGTTCGACCCTGTTCGTCGCAGAGCCGGCGCAGTGCGCGCATGATCTGTACGGCGTGCTTGATATCCAGGTTGTTGAGCGGTTCATCAAGCAACAGCAGGTCGGTTTGCTGGGCGATGGTCATGGCCAAAAAGGACATCTGCCGCTGTCCGCCACTCAGTTCATCGAGGTAGGCCTGGCGTAATGGCTGTAACTCCAAGAACGCGATAGCGTCATCGACGGCCTGCCGGTCTTGCTCGGTCAAGGTTCCACGGCTGTAGGGGAAACGGCCAAAGGCAACCAGCTCCTCGACGGTCAGCCGCAAGTTGAAGTCCGGCGCCTGACGTAAGGTGGCAACGCGCTTGGCATACTCGCGAGTTGGGATCTCTGCAATGCGCTGACGGCCGATAAGTATCTCGCCTCGGCTTGGCTCTAGTAGCCGCGCCATGCTCATCAGCAATGTTGTCTTTCCTGCACCGTTAGGCCCGATCAGCGAGGTCAGGCGACGCGCTGGAAACTCGACGCTCACCGCATTCAGCACGGCCTTGGCAGCATAGGTCTTGTGCAGATCGTGGACAGTAATCATGGGGCACCTCGGGTGCGCACCATCAGTACTAGGAAGTACCCGCCACATAACAGGTTGACCAGGATCCCGACGGTGGTTTTGTAGTTGAACAGGTGCTCGACCAGCAGTTGAGCGCTGATGAAGATGGCGATGGCAATCGCGCTGCCCATGGGTAACGTAATGCGATGGCGAAAGGTGCGGGCCAGGGCATAAGTCGCGTTCGCGACGAAGATCCCCATGAATGCTGTTGGCCCGAGCAGGCTGGTGGATACCGCCACCAGCGTAGCAATCAGCGCCAGATAAAGGCGTACCTCGCGCGCGTAATCCACCCCTAGCGAAGTCGCTTGATCACGCCCCAGAGACAGTACATCGAGGGCTGGCAACGCCTGCCGACCGATCAGCAGGACGCCGATGACCGCTGCCGCCGAGTACAACAGTTGCTCGGGTTGCGCACGATTAAACGAGGCCTGGCTGAAGCCGAGCAGCACAGAAAATTCGCCGGGGCTGACCCGAAGCTGCACGAACTGGGTAAAGGTGCTGATCACTATAGTCAGCACCAAGCCCACCAGAAGCAGGACATAGACATTGTTGGAGCTGTCGCGGAATAACCAGCGATGAATCATCCAGGAATAGCCAAGCAACAGCAGCACAGACAATGCGAAGTTGCCGCTACTGCTCAGCGCGACCAAGCTGTAGGTGCCCATGGCTAGCACCAGAAGCGCCTGCCATAACAGGTACACCGCTTCGTAACCCATGATGGCCGGCGTCAGGATGCGATTACCTGTAATTGTCTGGAAAACGATGGATGAGCAAGCCACGCAAACGCCGCCGATAAACATCGCCGCCAACCGGGCCAGTCGCTTGGGAATGAGGTAATCAAAATCCATCCCGGAACCCAGGAACAGGAAAACCAACGCCAGCACACAAACCAGCAGCCAGGCCGCGTAACTATGGAGGCGCACCATCACCTGACCCTCCGGATGATCAGGGAGAGCAAAAGCGCGCCACCGACGCTGCCGGCAGTGAGACCGATAGGTACCTCGAACGGATAGATCAGTACGCGACCAAGGATGTCGCAGATCACCAATAGCGAAGCACCACCCAACGCCACGATCGGCAATGTGCGTCGCAGGTTGTCGCCATAAAGCAGGGCGACCAGATTGGGGATTACCAGGCCAACAAAGGGAATAGCGCCGACGGTGATTACCGTGACGGCTACCGTCACCGCCACCAGCATCAATCCGAGCACTACCGTGGCGGCATAGTTCATACCCAGGCTGCTGGCCATGCCCTCCCCCATTCCGAGCACGGTAAAACGCTGGGCATATAGATAGACAAGCACCACAACGGGCAGGATCAGGTAGACGATCTCGTAGTTGCCTTGCACGACCTTGGAGAAATCACCGAGAAGCCAGCCCTGCATGCTCTGCAGAATGTTGTGCTGGTAGGCATAGAACTCGGCAAGCGCGCTCAGCACACCGCCGTACATCAGGCCGATCACCGGCACCAACGCGCTACTGCGCAAGCGTGTTCGCCGGATAATCGCGACGAATATCAACCCGGCTGCAAAGCTGAAAATCAGCGCGAAAATCATGCGGCCAGAACTTCCTGCATCTGGCATCAACACCATCGCCAGTAGAATGCCCAACTTTGCCGCGTCGAGGCTGCCCGTCGTGGCCGGCTCGACAAACTTGTTGCGCACGATGTGCTGCAGGATTACGCCACAAACAGCCAAGCCAACGCCCGTCAGCACCAGTGCCGCAAGCCGAGGCAAACGGCTCGCCGTCAGGGTTAGCCAGGCACTGCTTTCATTCGCTACCAGCTGAGACCAGTGCAACTGACCAGCGCCGATCATCAACGACAGCATGCAGAGCGCCGTGAAGCAGCCCAGATAGCCTGCACGCATCACGCCTGCTCCTGCTTGTCGCCAACAGCAATACGCCGACCTTTGGCCATCTGTCGTTGATGCAGAAATAGCGCATAACGATCACCGGCAGCACGCAGCGTATCGGGAGCACCCTGCTCGACAATACAACCGTTTTCCAACACCACGATGTGATCGGCCAAGGCAACCGTGGACAGCTGATGCGCGATAACCACCAGAGTACGGCGACCACGCATTCTGGCCAGTGTCTCGGCGATCACAGCCTGGTTCTCGGTATCCAGCGCCGCAGTGGCTTCATCGACCAGAAGAATCGGTGCATCCTTGAGCAGCGCCCTGGCAACGGCGATACGCTGCCGTTCACCTCCGGAAAGACGTGCCCCACCCTCGCCGACCCGCGTATTTATTCCATCAGGCATACGCGCAAGAATGCTGGTCACACCAGCCTGCCGTGCAGCCTGGAGGATGTCGTCATCACTGGCGTTGGTTCTGCCAATGCGAATGTTGTCGGCGATGGTGCCTTGGAAGAGGTAGCTGTCCTGGAAAATCTGGCTGATCTGCCCGGCCAACTGTTCACTGCCCATATGCCGCACATCCACCCCGCCGACCAGCAGGCTGCCCTGGCTGACGTCAAAAAAGCGGGCGATCAGCCTTACCAGAGTGGTCTTGCCGGAACCGGATGCACCGATCAGCGCCACCATGCTGCCCGGCGCCACCCGCAGATTGATATCGTTGAGAACCGCATCCTGTCCCGGTGCGTATGCAAAGCTGACATGTCGTAGCTCGATGGAGCTATCAGCCGGCGTTTGTGGCTGACCAGTTTCCGGCAGGGCTTGCGCCGCGAGTATCTCCATCGCGGCAGCAAGCTGGCCCTTTGCGCTACGCAGGATTTCGCCGTAGCTGGCGACCTCCAGCAACGAGTCGATATAGCGGCCGATCAAAAGCAAAGCGACGACCATCACAATCATTGACGACGTTTCTACCTGGGCATTGATCTGCTCAGCGAGCAGGAGGCCCGCTACGAGCAGCAACACGGCAAAAATCATCTGCACCGCCCAAGCATTGAGCACTGCCGACAATGACGAGCGGAAGATCAGGCGCGCGGCCGACTGCCGCTGCTGTTCGATAGCCTCTTCGAGCAGCCGGGTGCCGCCGCCTTCGCCGTTGAAGGCACGTAGCACGGACTGCGATTGGGCGAATTCGACCACGCGCTGGCTGGTCGCAGCAAAATCACGTTGGAATGCAGCATCGACCGAAGCACCCAACCCTGAGGTGAACCCTAGGATGCCGGCCAGAAACGGCAATGCCAGCAATGCGATAAGCCCCAGCTGCCACTGCAGCACGAACAGCGCCCCCACAATCACCAGTGGAGTTAATAGGCTGCTGATCAGTGGAGTGAAAACGTGAGCAGGAAGCTGCGCCACTGTCATCATTCCCTGACTGATAACGTGACCAAGCTGCGCCTTGTTCGTGGCGTCGAACCAGCCCAGCGGCAGCGTCGCCACATGGTCACCGATACGCTGCCGCCCACCACGCAGTACCGCCACACCCACCGCAATCCCGGCCTGCTCCACCTGTCGCCGCAATATCCAGCAAACCAGTACGCCGGCCAGTAGCACGGCGAACCACGACATGGCACTTTGGGCATCGCCGGCAAGCAGCCTACCCAACGCCGGTATCAGAGTAATGATGGTCAGCCCACTGAGCAGAGCGTAAGACACAGCCATGTACAGATAGCGGCTCAGCACGGCGGTTTCCTCGCCAAGCAATCGCTTCATGTCCTTCAGCATGCCGGCACCGCCTCAGGTTGGTCGCAACCACCCAAAGCCCAGAGCCTCGCATAGAGGCCTCCTCGCAGAAGCAGTTCGTCATGCCTGCCCTGCTCACAGATACGCCCCTCGTCGAGTACGATGATCTGCTCTGCATTGATCACGGTTTCAAGGCGGTGTGCGATCACCAGCAAAGTACGGTCTGTGGCAAATATCGACAGCGCATCCTGAATCGCTGCCTCACTCTCGGCGTCGACGGCAGCAGTGGCCTCATCAAGTACCAGCACAGGAGGATCGAGCAGTACGGCACGGGCGATACTCAAGCGTTGCTGTTCGCCACCCGAAAACTGTGCGTCCTCACCGACAACCGAGTCGTAGCCGCGTGGCAATCGAAGGATGCGCTGATGAATGTTCGCGACCCTCGCGGCATCTTCAATTTCCAACTGACTGGCATCTGGGCGCCCCAGAGCAATGTTTTCGCGTACGGACGCGTGGATCAACCGCACGTCCTGCAGTACGAAACCGATATGCTGGTAGAGCTGAGCAGTCTCGATCCGGCGCAGATCAACACCCCCCAGGGTGATACGTCCCTCACTAGGATCGAAGAACCGGAGCAACAAGCGCGCCACTGTCGACTTACCCGCCCCGGATGGCCCGACAATGGCCGTAGTGGTTCCAGGCTTCAGGATGAAACTTAGATCGCAGAGGACGCGGTGCTCGCCATACGCATAGCTGAGCTGCTCCAGACGTACCTCGCTGTCCCTCGGGCGCTCTATAGCGGATGGTGCCGGTTCCGCAAGCAGCGGCGTTTTCAGCAGAGCCTGAATTCGCTGAGCAGCAGCCGTGGCGTTGCTCAGATCATGACTAACGGTGTGCAGCAGCATCAAGGGTGCGCAGAGCCCTGGCGTCACCAGAACGAACGGCAATACCTCAACGGGGGTCATCCAGCCAAGCGTGACGAAGCACGCCCCCGCGAGCAGAACCACACCAAGCACAGAAACCGGTGCAATGAACGCATTTGCACTCGCCATCGAGCCCACCAACGGGCGGGTGAACTCAGTAAAAGTGTTGGCGAAATCGTCGACAGCGCTCCGGTAACTTGCATGGGCTTTGCCGGTGCTGCCGAACGCCTTTACCACCGGCATTCCGTTGACGAACTCGATCACTGCGTTGTCAATACGCGCCATGCCGGCCACGAACGTCTGAATGTTCGCCCCACTGGCTTTCATGGCCCTGCCGAAAAACAGGAAGAACCCTGGGAATGGCAGCAGCGCGAGGATGGCCAGGCGCCAGTCCATGGCGAACAAGTAGATCACCGAGATCACGATGACGCCTAGCGCACGCCCAACTGTGGTAAAGAAATGCGCCGTCAGGCTGTGCAGAGTAGCGACGTCATCCTGCATTGCCTGCTTGACCTCTGCCGAGGCGCGACTATCGAACCAACCCAGCGGCACTCGCACCAAGCGCTGCGTGATCGCCATGCGCAGATGATGAGTGAAGTGATTGTCAGCCCTGTGCGCCACTAATTCACCCGCAAAGATCAGCGCCATGCCTGTGAGCAGACCGATCAGGCATATCCCCAGTCCCCAAAGAATCTCGCGTGACAGGCCTGCCGAGGCAGTATCGCTGCCGGCAAACACCAAGGCGGCAACATGAGCGATACCGGCCAATGGCAGCAGCGTGAGCATCGCCCCAAAGGCAGTTAAAGCACCTGCCAGCAACAAACGCCCACGTATGGGTTCAAGCAATCGGCTTATCGAGCCGGGCTCCCTGGGTGTGGCAGAAGCCTGTTGATCAGCGCTCATAAATAGAGGAATCCAAGACAGCGAGTGAACGAGCAAGGCGAGATGCCACTGCGCATGAGAATTATAATCACATTTAGTTGCATGGCTATAAACTAATTTGCGAAAAGCCAATGAGGCAGCTACAAGACACTTCCCGCAGAAGGAAGGAACTGGAATGAAAGCGCCGCAAAAACCCGCTACTCGCGGAAGGCCCCGCACCATCACACGCGAACGAATCGCCGACGCGGGAATATCCATAGGCCTGCCGAACATCACCTTCGTCGGGCTCGCAGCTGCGATTGGGGTGAGCCACATGGCGCTGTACAAGCATGTGGCGAACCTGGAGGCACTGAAGATTCTTGTGGCCGAGGAAATCTTCAACCGTTGGCAGATCCCTCGAGCCGATGAAGGCGAGCGCATTGAACTCAAGGACTACCTGTTGCGTTTCTCCGACTCGATTCAGGCTTTTGTAAAGGCACACCCCGGCCTGACGCCTTACGTAATCCGTCGCTCAGTCGCGACAGAATCGATGCTGACGAAAATCGTCGAACATCAGATGCACATCGCCCGCTGCTACTCGATATCTGATCAGGAGGCCCGGCAACTGTTAGCGACGGTAGCTTTTCACTGCTTCGCTGTAGCAGACACGGTGTATTCGGTTGCTGGCCGCGACTCTGCAGACGAGACACAACGCGCCTCCGAGGAGGCAGAGATGGAAACCGAGCTGAGCCAGGGCATGCACGCACTGATCGTTGGCAGCCTTGCAACACTCAGTTCTTAGAAGCTCTCAGAATGACTCTCATAAAAACAGTTGCTTAACGTCGATTTTGTTCCACAAACGGCACAGCTCAGGTTCGCTGCAGTCCCTGGATTTCAAGGGGGATACGACGACCGGTTAAATGACAGCCCTGGAAACTCATCGGGATATCAGCCATTACCTGATTCATCGCTACAACTGGATCAGGCCGCATCAATACAACCATGGGCTACAAACCGCGGTGACCGAAAAAACTTAACCACCATCCGGACTGGGTTGACTACTACAGGCATGGTATGTGCTCGCCTTGACCAGGCTAAGCGGAGTGCCCATTCCGCTTAAAACCGCTGCCTTTTCCAGGCATTGATGGCAATTACCAGCAACGTCACCGCAGTGAGCGGTAGTACATAGCCGAGCATCGCATGGGCGAAGGTTTCGGCAAACGGCTCGCTGGAGCTAGTCATCACCAAGTAAGCCGTATAGGCGATGTAATAGACCAGGAACAACAGCCCCTCCCAGCGGCTGATGCTGTAGCCGGTGAAAAATATGGGCAGACAAGCCAGCGCTACCGCAATCATCACCGGAAAATCGAATGCCAGGGCACTGGCCGACACTGCAACGGCTTGCGGTGCGACCAGAGCCGACAGCCCCAGCACGCACAGCAAGTTGAAAATGTTGCTGCCAACGATGTTGCCAACCGCGATGTCCCTTTCCCCGCGAATAGCGGCAAGTATCGAGGTAGCCAGCTCTGGCAGCGACGTTCCAACGGCAATTACCGTCAAGCCGATCACCAGCTCTGACAACCCCAACGCACGCGCCAGCGATACGGCCCCCTCAACCAGAAAATTAGAGCCGACCACAAGCAATACCAGACCCAAAACAACCAGACCTGCATTTATGTAACTGGAGTAAGGCTTCGGTTGCGCGTCGGCAGAAAACTCTTTGGCGAACTCATCATTTGCAATGGCTTCGGCATTTGCGCGACGACTGTTCTGGATCAGGAACAGCGTGTAGCCGATTATCGCTGCAAACAGCAAGGCTCCATCCAGACGGCTTAGCGTGCCATTCCATGCCAATGCATAGGTGACTAGACTGGCCGCAATCATTATCGGTACATCGAGGCGGATCAATTGACGAGACACGACTAGGGGGGCAATGAGTGCAGTCAGGCCTAGAATGAACAAGACGTTAGCGATATTGCTACCGACCACGTTGCCGATTGCGATATCACCGCTGCCTTTAAGTGCTGCCTGCACGCTTACTGCGGTCTCAGGCGCACTAGTGCCGAAGGCAACCACCGTCAACCCAATGATCAGCGGAGATATGCCAAACTGCGACGCCAGCTTGGCCGCGCCCCGCACCAACACTTCGGCGCCAGCAACAAGAAGCACTAGGCCGGCTATCAGGTAGATAAATGTCATCGGGGCCACAACGGGTACTCCAAGAACAAATGAATCCAGTGTGCTGAGTCGTAGTCACATACTAGATCACATCATTTACATCGTGACGTTAGCAATCAGGCGAATCGAGTGATTGGCACGCCAGCGCCAAGCACAATGAACGAAGCTGGATCCCATGCAAAGTGAGCGCGACATCCCTGTTGCTCATCAACAAGTAATGGAGTGGCATAGGTATATAGCAGCTTTTGATTGATCAAGGATAAGGGGCTGCTTTGGGTTGTTATTCCGAGTACGACGCTACGAGTAGATCAGCTCCCCCCTCAGGATCTGGATACTCCTAGGCGTATCAATCGAAACGCGCACATTACTGTGCTTCACGCGTGAGCAAGGGTGTGATGACCTACCTTCCGCCTCACAACGGCCATCCAGGCATGGAGATCGCCTGGGCTGCCGACTGCAGGGAGGCGTTCAACCAAGGCGTGAAGCTGGCCCAGACCTAGCTCGATAATGCTCGCAGCGGATGGCTCTGGGCAGTGATGATCGCCGAGCGCAAAAAGACCCTGACGCTCGCCAGAGCGAGCTGTCAGGGCTGACCTGAGCCATTGCAAATGCCAATGAAGTGGCCTGTTAAAACAGGCCAGGAAGTAAGGTTTCTGAGCTAACGGAGTGCAGAGTCAGCATCCTGCCTGTTCACACTTCGTTAGCCCAGAGACCGGAGAATATTTCGGGAGCGGCAGTCTGCCAATCCTGTTGATGGGGCACTGGTCACATAGTTGGGAAACCAGGCGGGCGTTGAGCAGGGCCGCGCCACCTGCACCGCCCTCCTCTCTCGGCATCTCGCCCCGCTGTCTCAGTCCAGAGACTGTCGCGCAGCGGGCTGCAAAGCCCCGCAGGCCAAGGCCTCCCCCGATAGTACGAGCGCAGACTCTGTCCAGTAATTGTCTCAAGACTGCAACAAATCTTCCCCTCTCGCACCCCGCAATAATCCCTTACTCATTGAAATAAAAGAATTTTTCAGTTCTGGCACGCGAAGCGCATTACCGCAGTGCCAGCGCTTGAAGCAGGCTCACAGGTCTCGGGGGAGGTAGGTCATGCGCCTTTACACTCGCTACAGCAGCAAGGTGCTTCTCGTGTGCACGGCCGTCGCGCTGTCAGCGCCGCTGGCCATGGCCGAGCCGGGACAGATCATCATCACTCGCGACGTGCAGCCGCGCAGCGCCACCCGGCCAGCGGTCGTTCCCGATCCCAATCCAAAAACCGTGAACCCGGGCGCCATCACCACAGGCGCAATGGTCGAGCTGAGCGATGGCGACTTCGCCGACGTATCCACCGGCTCGGTCCTGCCGGGACTCGTGGTCGGTAGCCCGCAGACCGGCGGCCAACGGCAGATCGAACGCATGCCCTCTCAGAACCTGCCAGGCATGAGCGCCGTGCATGGCGGTGCCCGGGGTGCGGACGGCGGAATATCCGGTCAGGTGAACCGGTCACTGCAGCAAGGGCTGCGTCCACTGCAACAGCTGGGAGGACGCTGACATGCGCAGCTTCGCACTCTTGCTGCTGCTCGCCTGCGGGCCGCTGCTCGCCGCCGAACCCGGCGCCCGGTCGCAGGTGCAACTGAACGACAGCTTCAAGTACTTCAGCGGCAACGCCAGCCTCAACCAGGCAGCCGGCAATGGCCACCAGCAAACCAATGTGCGGGTGATCAGCATCGGCGATCAACCGGCCACCAGCCTGCGGGTCGAGCAGGTCCGCGGCACCATCGCCCTACCCGAAGGTATCGATGCCGCTGCCCGTATCCAGGGAGCGGCCTTCAGCCAGGCCAGTGGAATCAGCGGCATCAACCAGAGCGCCGGCATCGGCAACCAGAACATCAATGCTTTCCGAATGGCGGTCGGCGTCATCCCGGAAAGCCTCGACGACGCCGTTCTTTCCCAGAGCACGGCAATCACCTCGGCAACGCTCGGCGGCGCCACGGTGGACGGGGAAAGAATCGTCGAGATCAGCGACCAGGCCTTCTCGGGAAGCCGTGGCGTGGTGCAGCTGAACCAGAGTGCCGGCGTTGGTAATAGAACGACCAACAGCCTGAGCATACGGGTCACGGACTGACCCTCATGTAGACGATACCTCACAATCCGATAGGAGAAAGACCATGAAAACATCGATGATCTTCAGCCCTCTCGCCTTGGCGATGGCAGCAGTAATGGCCTCCGGTGCATACGCCGCCGGCTTGCCCGGCGCCCATGCCAGCGGCTCGTCCGCCAGCGTGAACGACACGCAGTACAACTACAACAACCAGGTGATCAACAAGGAGACCAAGAACACCGCGTCCATCGATGGTTCGCTCAACGGCGCCACCGGCAACGTGGGTGCGAACGTGGCTGCTGGCGACAACAACCAGCAGGCCAACGCTGCGGCGATCGCCACCGCTGACGCCCTGTTCGTCTTCGGCCAGTACCTGGGGCAGGAAGCCAGCGCCAGCATCAGCGTGACCCAGAAGGCCCACGACAACGATCTGGTCAACTATGGCAACCCCAACTCGGCCAGCGTGAACGACTCGGGTAATGGCGCGCAGGGCAACGTCGGGATGAACGTGGCTGCTGGCAACTTCAACCAGCAGAAGAACGACCTGTCGATCGCCTCCTCCGAGCAGGCCACCACCGCCACCGCATCGGTGAACATGCTGCAGGACTCCCACGGCAACTTCACCGAGAACAAGATCGGCGACGTTTACGAGGTCGCAGCTGGCCTCAATGGCGTCTCCAGCGGCCTGGGCTGGTTCCCTGTCCCGCAAAAACCGCAGACCCCGGTGGTCAACACCGCCTCCATCACTGCCTCGCTCAACAACGCTTCCGGCAACGTCGGCGTGAACGTAGCGGCCGGTGGTGGCAACCAGCAGAGCAACGCTCTGGCGATCGCCGCAGGATGCAATGCCTGTCGCTAAGCAGCGGTTGAAACGGACGGGGCCGGCGTGGCCGAGTCCCGTCCATCTTTCGAGATCATCGCCATGAAGAGCCTGGCCTGGCTATTGAGCATCACCCTCCTGCTGATCGGCGTAGACGGTACGTACGCCGCGGAAATCCGCTTCGCCGCGCTACCCGGCGGTAACCTCGCCTACAAGCAAGTGGTGAGCATCCGCGAACGCCGCTTCCAGGACCTGGTGGAACAGAAGACCGACTTCTCCTGCGGTGCAGCTGCCATGGCCACCATCCTCAACAAGGCCTACGGCTGGAACCTGGAAGAAGACGATGTCATCCGGGGCATGCTCGCCACCGCCGACCCGGAGGTCGTGCGCACCCAGGGTTTCTCCATGCTCGACATGAAGCGCTATGCCGAAAGCCTCGGCCTGCGCGCCCGTGGTTACCGTATCGAGCCGGACAAGCTGGAGAGCCTCAAAGTGCCCAGCATCGTTCTGCTCGACGTACGCGGCTACAAGCACTTCGTCATTCTGCAGCGGACCTTCAAGGGCTACGTCTATCTCGGCGATTCGGTGCTCGGGCACAAGAAAATGCCACTCGAGGAATTCACCAGGGGCTGGAACGGCATCATCTTCGCTCTCATCGGCCCTGGCTACGACCGCAACAACGCCCTGCTCTCGCCGCCGGAACCGTTGACGACGAAAACCCGGATTCACACCTTCAGCCCGGTCAGAGATGCCGAGCTGATGGATTTCGGCTTCATCCAGAGCGATTTCTTCTAGATCACGACGGGCAAGACTGCCCCAAGGCAGGCGGTAATGAAAAAGCGAACCTGGTGCCTACCGGCACTTCTGGCACTCAGCCTGCCACTCAGTGCCAGTGAGATATTCAGACCAACCGAGCTGAGCGATAGCGAGCTGGCGCAGTTGCGCGGCCGCTACGTTCTACCCGACCGCATCATCAGTTTCGGCGTGGTGATGACCTCCACCTGGGAAAACGCCGCCGGCCAGGTCATCGGCGCTCAGGTGGGCATGAGCATGTCCGCCGGCCAGCCACAACCGGTGCTCTATGCCATGCCCATCGAGGGAGCTGGCAACGGTGGGACGGTGACTGCCGGCAACGGCCAGATTCTGGGTGGGGCCGGCCTGGATAGCGTACGCGGCATCGTCCAGAGCGTACGCGTGGCCGGCGATGGCAACCAGGGCGAGAACGGCATGGAAATCCGTATCTCCAGCGGCCCCAGCGGCGATATGCCCAGCGGCGCCCAGGCCTGGAGCAACGGTCAGGTGTGGAGCAACGGCGCCGGAACCGTGCGTCTTTCCAGCCAGAACGGCGGCCTGGCCATCGCCATCCAGGCAAGCAATGGCCAGGGCATCGCCAACCAGCAGCTCGGAGCCGGCGGCATGGGGCAGCACAGCGCCATCGGCGGCAATCTGAACACCGTACGCAACCTCGCCAGCCTCGATATCCGGCTGCGTGACCTGTCCCGCTCGGTCGACCTGCGCGGTTGCCTGGACCAACTTCGGGTCCTGAATCCAACCCGCTGAGGGTTCATGAGGAGTACAAGGCACATGGTTCCATGCAGAAACCTCGCATTGCTTCCACTGGCTGTCGCCCTGAGCCTGCCGGCGCTGGGTGCCTCCAACGATCCACAGGTGCAGGCCCTGCTCGATGAGCTGCGCATGCTCAAGGAGCGCTATCAGGTGCAGCAGAACGCGCTGATGGTGATGGAGCAACGCCTGCGACAGATCGAGGAGCGAGGCCAGAGCGGCGCAGCCGGCACGCAGATCGCCCAGGCTGGCAGTGCCGGCAGCGGCTACGGCACCCAGCTGCGGGAAAACGCCGAGCCGCCTGCGAGTGTCGAGGCTCTGTATCAGGAGGCCAGTGGTTTCTTCGGCAGTGGCACCTTCAGCATCGAACCGGGTATCACCTATAGCCATTACGACTCACGCCAGCTTTTCCTGAACGGTTTCCTCGCCCTGGACGCGATCTTCCTGGGCAACCTGGGGGTGGATCAGATCAATGCCGACACCTATACCTTCGATCTCACTGGTCGCTACAACTGGGGCAATCGCTGGCAGCTGGACGTCAACACCCCCTGGATCTATCGCGAAACCACCTACCAATCGGCCGGCGCAGGTGGCTCCACAGCGCAGATCAGCGAAGCCACGGTAAATACCGGGCCACGCCTGGGAGATGTCAGCGCCGGTGTTTCCTACAAGTTCCTCGACGAAGGCCCCGGGCGCCCTGACGCCGTGCTCAGCCTGAGAATCAAGGCGCCGACCGGAGTGGAACCCTATGGCATCAAACTCGATCCGGTTCCGGGCAACAACAACCTCAACGTGCCCGAAGACCTGCCCACCGGCAACGGTGTCTGGTCGGTGACACCCGGTATCGCCCTGGTCAAGACCATGGATCCTGCGGTGGTCTTCGGCAATCTTTCCTATACCTACAACCTCAAGGAAAGCTTCGACGACATAAGCCCGCAGCGCGGCGTGAAGGTGCCGGGCGAAGTACGACTCGGCAACTGGTTCCAGTTCGGTGTGGGCGTGGCCTTCGCTCTGAACGAGCGTGCCAGCATGTCGATGTCCTTCTCCGAGCTGATCAGCCAGAGCAGCAAGATCAGGCCCGAAGGAGAAGACTGGCAGACTGTGACCGGCAGCGACGCCAACGCAGCCTACTTCAATATCGGCATGACCTACGCCGTCAGCAACGATCTGACCATCGTCCCCAATCTGTCCATCGGACTGACGCCGGACGCCCCGGATTTTTCGTTCAGCGTCAAGTTTCCCTACTACTTCTGAGGCGCTCAAGCACTACTTGGGTCGTCCTCCAGAATGTGGTGCTTGTGCAGCAGCCTGTAGAAGGTCGGGCGGGACACGCCCAGGGTCTTGGCGGCCTTGGTCATGTGCCGGGAGCAGCGGATCAACGCCGCATCGATGGCTTTGCGCTCCGCCTGGAACAGACAGTCGTACAGCGTCATGGCCTGGCTGTCGTCCTCCAGCAGGCTCCCCAGCCCCAGGTCCGCCGCCTCGATCACCCGGCCTTCGGCCAGCACCTGCCCGCGTCTGACGCGGTTGGCCAGCTCCCTCACGTTACCTGGCCAGGGGTACCCCAGCATCGCGGTGATCGCCGCCTCGCTGAACCGACGTGGGCGACGGCCTACCTCGCTGGCGTAGATCGAGGAGAAATGCTCTGCCAGTTTGGCTATGTCCTGGGGGCGACGGCGTAGCGGCGTGGTCTGAACCTGAAGCACGTTCAGGCGGTAGTAGAGGTCTTCCCGGAAGCGGCCCTCCGCCACCGCTTTTTCCAGGTCGATGTGGGTGGCTGCCAGTACCCTCACGTTAACCTTGATGGGTACATGCCCCCCCACTCTCTCGATGGTCATTTCCTGCATGAAACGCAGTAGGTTGGTCTGCATCTCTAGTGGCAGGTCGCCGATCTCATCGAGGAACAGGGTGCCGCCGTCGGCGGCCTCGATCCGCCCGATCTTGCGCTGGTGCGCACCGGTGAAGGCGCCTTTCTCATGACCGAACAGCTCCGACTGGATCAGGCTCAGGGCCACCGCGCCGCAGTTGATGGCGACAAAAGGCCCCTTGCTGCGCTTCGACAGACGATGCAGCGTACGCGCCACCAGTTCCTTGCCCGTGCCGCTCTCACCCTGGATCAGCACCGGCGAGGTGGTAGGCGCCAGCTTCGCCAGTAGGCCACGTAAGGCGCGGATATCGGGGCTCTGCCCGATCATCAGGTCAGGCTCTTCGGCGGGTGCATGCATGCTGCCGTGACGCCTGATGCGCGCCATGCCCAATGCACGACCAAGGGCAACACGCAAACGTTCGGAGTCGAATGGCAAAGTATGGAAGTCGAAGAACCATTGTCCGATCAATTCGCTGCCACCTGCGCTGCGCATCAGGTCGTGATCGACTGCGGCCACCCATTCCGTGCCGCTTGCCTGAATCAGTTGTTTGATCGGTTCGGGATGATCCAGATGGGACGCCTGCAGGCGGATCAGGCCGACGTCACAGCGGTGTTCGCGAGCGTTGGACAGCTTGCTCAACTCTATCGACCATCCGGCCCTGCCGAGGGTGGGGAGAATCTCTTCGCATTCGCTGCAGGGGTCCACGATAAGGAGCTTTCTTTCACTGCGCGCCAATGTTTCCAACATGGATATGTCCTTCACGCCTTCTCCGGCGTGTTGCCAATGATTCGTTCGAAACTGCAGATGCACGATCTGAAAAGCGTCGTTTTGGGGTGAACCTATCTCCTGCGCGACTGGTAACCGCGGGGCCTATTCCGGCGATGGGATCGAACACCTGTCACGCTTGCGCCACGCCAGATACTTCTTAATGCGTTTGGATGGTGATGGACGGTCTCAGGGCGCAGTCATGCAGCGAAGCCTGCGACTGAAAGGGCTCCCGGAAATTGATTTGCATCATTTTTGGCACAAGATTCCTGGCCAACATGACAAAGAGGTATTCGCTCCTCTATCTCGCTGATCAAGCCAATAGCTCAGGGTGGGCGCTCGCCCAAGCCCCCGATTGCAAGAGAGCAAGCGTCATCGCCAATATCAGGCCTGTGGAACGCAGCAAACCTGGCTGAGCGCTATGGTCGACCAGAGGGCTCTTCTAAACCCAATGCCAGTCATGGCCCGGTCAAGCTTCTTCGCGCAGAGACTGAGACCAGGCAGCCTGAGCAAATCGATATGTACCCTCCTTGTCACATGACGTGAATTTGGCGCATTGATGGCAATATGATTTCAAACAAAAAATTAATATTTACAACAGCTTATGTAAGTAAAAAAAGCAGCCATGGCGTAAGCGTCATGGTTCCGACGAAATACCAAGACGCATGCAACATTTTCTTATACATTTAGCGTCCTCCGTCTTCAGAAAGGCTTCTGTGATGGTTGACAGTCAGATTGACAGCGCCATTACTTCGCGCGCCGCTCGCATTACCTGCCAGGACTGCTCCCTGGCCCACCAATGTCTCCCATTCCATCTCGACGAGAACGAGCTCGGCCGCTTCGACGGCATCGTCAAGCGAGCCCGACCGCTGCACAAGCACGAGTACCTGATCCGTGCAGGCGATCCGGTACAGAACGTCTATGCGTTGCGCTCCGGAGCCTTGAAGAGCTATCTGCTGAGCCCGGATGGCACCGACCAGGTCACAGGCTTTCATTTCCCTGGTGAGCTGATAGGCCTGGACGCGCTGGGTGGACAGCGGCATCCCAGCTACGCGGTGGCACTGGAAACCTCGATGATCTGCGCCATTCCTAGCAATAAACTGGAAGAACTGACCGGGCAAATGCCAGGGCTGCGCAAACAGTTGCTGCGAACCCTTGGTCGGGAAATCCATGAGGAACACGAGCATCATGGCCACGTGCGCGAAAGTGCCGAAGAACGCCTGGTTGCCTTTCTGCTCAATCTCTCGGTGCGTTACAGCAGGCGCGGACTTTCCGCTTCCAACTTCGCCCTGCCGATGAGCCGCCGAGACATCGCCAACTACTTGGGGCTGACTACCGAGACGGTCAGCCGGCTCTTTACGCGTTTTCGTGATCTGAACCTGATTGCCGGACACGGGCACGAGGTGCAGTTACTGGATATTCGGGCGCTGTGCCGGCAGGGAAAGACTGCAGGTGTAGCGTCTATCTAGACGTTGGCCATCGCACCTCAGCCAGGCATACCTGCGTCACCTTCACTGGTGACACAGGCAGGCGATGCCTATCGGCAAATTGATCCTGATCAATCCGTTAAGGAGGCAAGCAAATACTCGACAAACCCGCGACAGAACCCAGCGCACCTCCCGCGCTCAACGAAGCGTGGCGACCGCTCGAGAATCTGCGCAATCAGGTGGATCGCCCATTCGAGGATTTCACCCGGACGCCGCTGCACTGCTCCTTCGGCCGCACTTCGCTCGACATCGAGCCGTTCTGGAAGCGCGGCATGATCGGGCACGACATCCCGGCATTGGATATCGCAGAGAAGGATAAGTCGTTCGAAATCACCGCCGAACTGCCCGAAATGGAGGAAAAGACATTCAGATCAGGCTCGCCAATGGCAACCTGTCCATCAGCGGCAAGAAGAAGGATGAGCGAGAAGAAACGCGCAAGAACTACCACCTCTCGGAGAGGCATCACGGATCGTTCGCGCGCACCTTCAGCCTGCCCAAGGGCATCGACGTGGACAACATCGAAGCCAGCTTCAGCAAAGGCGCCTTGGAGATTTCCCTGCCTAAGCGTCCCGAAGCGGTCAAGCCGGAGAAGATCATCCCGGTCAAATCACGCTCAGCGCCTTACGGTAAGGAAACCGAAGAGGCGGCACTGTCCTCGGTGTTTTTTCAGACCGGTAGCACGAGGAGATTGAGCATCGCATCCACCGGTGACGCTCAAACTGCCCCCATGATTCTGGGTACAACCTCGCCAGGCACGATGAGCACAACCAAGCTGCGACCTGGCCCGCAGCCGAAATTGAAACCTGCCCCGCCAGCCTGAAGGCCGACCTCGAGTGCTATGCGGCGCTGCACTCGCAAACCTATGGTGAAGAAGTCGATGCCCTGACGCGCCCCCACATGCTGGTGGCCTTCATGGCGAGGGACCTGGTGTTCAGGAGGGCAACCACGGAGTCCACTTCATTGCAGTTGAAGGCTTTGTCGCAGCCAGCCATTGCGATCAGGCATGGAAATTGCCATTGATCAGCCCCAAAAAATAGGCACTAAAGTACCCTTTAAGCGTGTGCCTGGAGTAATTTAAGGCATTTTATTGCCTTTACTTACAACAGCCAGTAGCTTTAAAGGCATTAAAGTGCCGGAGCCCATATGCACTCTCTCACCCTGCAACTGTACAGTGGCCATGCCTGGCACGATGCCATGCACTTCAGCTTCGAACAGCCCGAGGCTGGGCTGGCAGGCGTGTGTTCTTTTGGCTATGCGCAGACATATCTGCTTGAGACGCTGGAGCACATCGGCAGTCGCCTTGAGCATGCAGCTAGCGCCACAGTGCCGCTGGACTGGGAATCCTATCGAGCCAGCGAGGCACCTGCCTTCCTTCACGACATACTGCCCGCTGGAGCAGCAAGGCGCTTCCTCCTCCAGCGCCTGGGTCACCAAAAGTCCGAGAATCTTGGACTGGATCTATTTTTGCTAAGTCGGTGCGCACCGGCGCCGGTGGGAAACCTGCGTATCAAGGAGGCGGCATTAGCACTTCAAGGAAATCCGCTGCTAGGTTTCTCTCGCGAGGATGTAATCAATCGCGATGCCCGCTTTCTCGAATACGCCTACGAGCAGGGTGCAGCTATCGGTGGCGCCACAGGCGCAGGTGGCGAAGCGCCCAAACTGTTACTGACTGAAGACCGAGAAGGCGCCCTGCACCCGGATGCGGCGTTGCCGGATGAGTCTGCAACCCGCCACTGGTTTGTAAAGTTCGCGCGAAACCAGGCCAGGCAGACCGACCAAGACATCCTGCGTAGCGAGTTCTGCTACTACAGGGCCATTCAGCGGCTTGGTCTGGATACCGTACCCGCAGAAGGCCTGGCGCTAGAGGAAGGCCGCAAGCCTAGCCTGTGGATGCATCGTTTTGATCGTCACCTTAGCGCCGCAGGCGTAGAGCGCAGCGCCATGGAGTCCCTGTACTCACTCGCAGGAGTAACGGTGCCGGGCAGCTACCTACTGCATACCGACGCCCTGAATCACTTGGTCAGGCTGTGGCAGCAGACGGGGCAAGGCGCGCAAGTTGGCGACATGATCTTTGAGTATCTACAGCGAGACTTGCTCAACCAGATCCTTGGCAACTCAGACAACCATGGCCGCAATACTTCAATTTTGCGCAACAGCACAGGCCTGAAACTCGCCCCAATCTACGACCTTGCCCCCATGGTGATGGATGATGAAGGCATCACTCGCACCACAAAATGGCCTCAACCCATAGAGGTTGCCGGCGAGGTCAACTGGCGCCAAGCCTGTGCTGCACTAGCGCAATGGACCGACACCGATGTTCTTTATGAAAGACTCAGAGGCGCAGCACAAAACTTCCTAGCCCTTCCCGACCTACTGAGCGATCAGGGGTTGCCAAACTCCACCATGAATCATCCGCGTATTGCGCTGCGGACCCTTCATCAAAGACTCAACCGATGGGAGCTCATCTGAATGGATATCATCGAGCGCAACCGCATTCTGACTGAAATACAGACCCAACTGGCATCGGGCGAATTGACCATCGGCCAGGCTGTGCGCAAATTACGGAAGGAAATCACCGGATTGCAGCAGGCCCGTTTCGCACAGATGTGCAAACTATCCCTGCGCGCCCTTCGCCAACTGGAACATGATGAGTCGAATCCAACCGTGCAGACCCTGAATAGCGTGTTCAATCCATTTGGGATGCAAGTTGGCATTGTGCCGAAGAGTCGAATTTAATAGAGACGGCTTGAGCCTGAGGGGGTAGCGACAGCCCAGACGGTCGCTGGACGGTTTTATTGATGGTGCCTGGGACGGGACTCGAACCCGTATGCCGTTTTAGCGGCGGCGGAGTTTAAGTCCGCTGTGTATACCATTTCACCACCCAGGCCTATATTTACAGGGCTTTGCACCCCGTCTCACCTCTTTCCCGCCCAACGCGGCAGCGCTGGATTACAACGTCTTCGTAGCTCATCAGCAGCCAAAGCGCTGTAATTTCAAGCTTCCTGCACCTACCGATTTCGCCATTCGGGCGCTAGCGCTGTGCGAAGGACCGGACTATATACAGCCCTCTCTGTCCTCGCAAGTTATGCAAAAGCACATCAGGGAGAATGAAAAAGGCCCCGTAAATCATGGATCTACGAGGCCTTTTAGATTGGAGGCTGAGGTCGGAATCGAACCGGCGTTCACGGATTTGCAATCCGGTGCATAACCACTCTGCAACTCAGCCATGAAGCAAACGAGCCGCCTTGGCGACTCGTGTAAAACTGGAGCGGGAAACGAGACTCGAACTCGCGACCCCGACCTTGGCAAGGTCGTGCTCTACCAACTGAGCTATTCCCGCTTGTCTTGTCGACGGGCGCCATTCTATAGAATCGAATCGCGCCGTCAACCCTTTGATTCAAAAATACTTATTTCTTTTCCGAGGTAGTGCTGAGGTGCGGCCAGGCGGCCAACAGGTACTGCAGCATCGACCACAATGTCAGCACCGCTGCGATCACCAGCAGGATGTATCCGAACACGACCCAGAAGGTAAATACCGGCGGATTGCCCAGCAGGATGACCAACGCCAGCATCTGCGCTGCAGTTTTCCACTTGCCGAGGTTGGACACCGCAACATGCGCACGAGCACCGAGCTCGGCCATCCACTCACGCAGTGCGGATACGACGATCTCACGGCCAATGATGGTCGCAGCAGCCAGGGTCAGCCAGAGATTGGAGTGTTCGGCAGCCAGCAGCACCAATGCCACCGCCACCATCAATTTATCCGCTACCGGATCGAGAAAGGCGCCGAATGGCGTGCCCTGCTCCCAGCGGCGAGCCAGATAGCCGTCGAGCCAGTCGGTCACTGCGGCTACCGCGAACACCCCGCTGGCAGCCCAATAGCTCCAGGAGAACGGCAAATAGAACAAAAGAATGAAAACCGGGATCAGTGCGACGCGGAGCACGGTAAGCAAGTTGGGGATATTCATCGGCACAACTAGGCTGCGAGGTGAGCAGGCATTCTACTCGCTGTGCAGAGTGTCATAAATCAACTCGGCGAGCTTTTTACTGATTCCAGGCGCTTTGGCAATTTCTTCGGCGCTGGCACGGGACAGTTCCTGCAGGCCGCCAAAGTGATTGAGTAACTCACGCCGCCGCTTCGGGCCTATCCCGGCTACTTCTTCAAGCGTCGAGGTACGCCGCGTCTTGCCGCGGCGCGCGCGGTGCCCGGTAATCGCGAAACGGTGCGACTCGTCACGGATCTGCTGGATCAGGTGCAGCGCCGGCGAATTGCCGGGCAAGGTGAACTCATGCTCGGCGTCGTTCAGGTAGAGCACCTCCAGACCGGGCTTGCGCGTCGTGCCCTTGGCCACACCGAGCAGGATAAGGTCCGGCACAGCCAACTCCTGCAACACCTCGCGCGCCATGGCCAGCTGACCCTTGCCACCGTCCACCAGCAGCACATCGGGCAACTTGCCTTCACCATCCTTGATCTTGCTGAAGCGCCGGGTCAGCGCTTGATGCATCGCGGCGTAGTCATCACCAGCGGTCACGCCCTCGATATTGAAGCGACGATAATCGGATTTCAGCGGGCCTTCGGGGCCAAATACCACGCAGGAGGCCACGGTCGCCTCGCCACTGGAGTGGCTGATGTCGAAACACTCCATGCGCTGCGGCGGCTCGTCCATTTCCAGCACGGTGGCCAGCGCCTCGAAGCGTTCGGCCAAATGCTGCCGATTGGCCAGGCGCGCGGCCAGCGCCTGTTCGGCATTGGTGACGGCAAGCTGCTGCCAACGCGCACGTGTGCCGCGCACACGCAAGCTGATGCTGAGGCTACGGCCGCGTAGCGATTCGATGGCCTCGATCAGCGTGGCGAAGTCTTCATGCTGCACATTGACGATCAGCTCACTCGGCAGGTCGCGCTCGGCATTGCCCAGATAGTACTGGGCAAGGAAGGCCATCAGCACATCGCCGCCCTCCTCTTCGATAGCGACTTGCGGGAAGAAATTCTTGCTGCCCAGAACACGCCCACCACGCACACTGATCAGGTGCACGCAGGCGCCGCCCGGGGTGAGCATCACCGCAACCACGTCAACGTCGCCGGTGCCACCTTCCATGCTCTGCTGATCCTGCACGCGGCGCAGCAAGGCGATCTGATCGCGAAGCTCAGCAGCCCGCTCGAACTCCAGCGCCATGGAGGCTTTCTCCATATTGGCAGAGAGCTCCTCACTCAGCGCGTTGCTGCGGCCATCGAGGAACATCACCGAGTGACGCACGTCCTCGGCGTACTCTTGCGGGCTGACCAGTCCAACGCAGGGGCCTTTGCAGCGCTTGATCTGGTACTGCAGGCAGGGGCGCGTGCGATTCTTGTAGTAACTGTCCTCGCACTGGCGAACTAGGAAGGTCTTCTGCAACAGACTCAAACTCTCGCGAATCGCCAGGGCGCTGGGATAAGGACCGAAATAGCGGCCCTTGGCCTTCTTCGCGCCACGGTGAATGCCGAGGCGCGGAAAGTCGCCGTCGGAGAGAAACACGTAGGGATAGGATTTATCGTCGCGCAGCAGGATGTTGTAAGGCGGCCGCCACTCCTTGATCAGGGTCTGCTCGAGCAGCAGCGCCTCGGTCTCGTTGGCGGTAATGGTGGTTTCGATCTGCGCGATGCGTGCGACCAGAGCTGCCGTCTTGGGCGCCTGGCCGGTCTTGCGAAAATAACTGGAGAGACGCTTCTTGAGGTTTTTCGCCTTGCCGACATAAAGCAGCCGGGCCTCGCCATCGAACATGCGATAGACACCGGGGCGACCACTGCAGGTCGCCAGGAAGGCACTCGAATCGAATGGCGCGGACATTTTCAGCTGACGGCGTCGACCATGCCGTGGCGTACCGCGAGCAGAGCCAGCTCGACATCGCTGGTGATGGAGAGCTTTTCGAAGATGCGGTAGCGATAGGTGTTGACCGTCTTCGGCGACAAGCACAGCTTGTCCGAGATGTTCTGCACCTTGTGGCAGTTGGCGATCATCAGGGCGATTTGAATTTCGCGCTCGGACAACAGATCGAATGGCGAGCCATTGGTCTGCGGCTGGAAGGATTTCAGCGCCAATTGCTGAGCGATCTGCGGATCGATGTAGCGCTGGCCGGCGAATACGAGGCGAATGGCCTGCACCATTTCATCCAGCGCCGCGCCCTTGGTCAGGTAACCGGCGGCCCCAGCCTGCAGCAAACGCGTCGGGAAAGGATCTTCCTCGCATACGGTAACGGCGACGACCTTGATGTCGGGATGGCTGCGCATCAGCTTGCGGGTGGCTTCCAGGCCGCCGATGCCAGGCATCTTGACGTCCATCAGGACGACGTCGGGCTTGAGTTCGCGAGCCTTGAGCAGGGCTTCTTCGCCGGTGCAGGCTTCGCCCACGACTTGCAGACCGTCGATATCAGCCAGCATGCGGGTGATGCCCGTGCGAACCAGATCGTGATCGTCGACAACCAGGACCCTAATCAATCGCCACCTCGTTGCACCTTGTCAGCCACCGTGCAACGACGGTGAGATTGAACTTGCTGGTTACCTTAGCAAAAAGCCAGGGCATGACCTAGCTTGGCGCACGGAAGTCAAAAAGCAAGCGCCAGATTAGGATCAGCAATTGCGCCGTAGCAATTTAGAAAATTGGCGGAAGCGGTGAGATTCGAACTCACGGATAGTTGCCCATCGACGGTTTTCAAGACCGTTGCCTTAAACCACTCGGCCACGCTTCCAGATTCTGAGTGCGGAGGCCAAGACTGTTGCCTCCGCAGCTGTGCGGGCGGCAATCTTACCGGAACGCAACACACTGTCAAACTCTAAGTCTTGGCAGGCAATCCTGCTCTGTTATGATCCGGTACATTCGAATTTGAAAGCCTCGTACAACAGGAGCGTCGCCATGCAAGAGCGAGATTATGCACTCAACCATTCTCAGGTTGAGCAACAGGAAGTCAGCAGCGTTCTGCGCAATACCTATGGCCTACTGGCCATCACCCTGGCCTTCAGCGGCCTGGTTGCCTTCATTTCGCAGCGCGCCAACGTTCCTTATCCAAACATCTTCGTCGTGCTGATCGGTTTCTACGGCCTGTTCTTCCTTATCGCCAAGCTGCGCAACTCTTCGTGGGGCCTGCTTTCCACCCTCGCGCTGACCGGTTTCATGGGTTACACCCTGGGCCCGATCCTCAACCGTTACCTGGGCATGGCCAACGGCGCTGAAGTCATCAGCTCCGCCTTTACCATGACTGCACTGGTGTTCTTCGGCCTGTCTGCCTACGTGCTGACCACCCGCAAGGACATGAGCTTCCTCAGCGGTTTCATCACCGCCGGCTTCTTCGTTCTGTTGGGCGCCGTGGTTGCCAGCTTCTTCTTCCAGATCAGCGGCCTGCAACTGGCGATCAGCGCAGGCTTCGTACTGTTCTCCTCGGCCTGCATCCTGTTCCAGACCAGCGCCATCATCCATGGCGGTGAGCGTAACTACATCATGGCCACCATCAGCCTGTACGTGTCGATCTACAACCTGTTCATCAGCCTGCTGCAGATCTTCGGCATCATGGGCGGCGACGACTGATAGCGTTCCTGTTCCTCAAAGCCCGCTTCGGCGGGCTTTTTCTTGCGCGCCTGCCTGCCCCTACTGCAGTGATTCTTTGTTTGCCGGGCACCCTGGCCTTATCATTGGCCCAGTTTTGCCTCGCCGGACGCCCCATGAAGTTTGCTATCGCCCTGTTTGCCGCCCCTCACCTGCCCGCCTCACGACGCGCACTGCGTTTTGCCCAGGCAGCATTGGCCGGCGGCCACGAAATCGTTCGCCTGTTCTTCTATCAGGACGGCGTGCACAGTGCCGCCAGCAACGTGGTCAGCCCGCAGGACGAGCTGGATCTGCCCAAGGAATGGCGCGAATTCGTCAGCGAAAACAAGCTGGACGCTGTGGTCTGTATCGCCGCAGCCCTGCGTCGCGGTGTGCTCAACACCGAAGAAGCACAGCGCTATGCCAGGCCGGCTGCCAATCTGGAAGCACCCTGGGAGCTATCCGGATTAGGACAGCTGCATGAAGCCGCGCAACAGGCCGACCGACTGATCTGCTTTGGAGGCCAATAGTGAGCAAGTCCCTGCTGATCATCAGCCGTCAGGCCCCCTGGAGCGGCCCCGGCGCACGCGAGGCGCTGGATATTGCCCTGGCCGGCGGCGCCTTCGACCTGCCCATCGGCATGCTGTTTCTCGATGACGGCGTATTCCAGCTGAGCAAAGCCCAGCAACCAGGCGCACTACAGCAGAAAGACCTTGGCGCGAACCTGCAGGCCTTGCCGATGTTCGGTGTGGAAGATCTGTACGCCAGCCAGCGCAGCCTGGACGAGCGCGGCCTGAGCGATGCCGAACTTAATCTGACGGTCCAGCGACTGGACGACAGCGCGCTGACCACCCTCCTCGATCGTTATGACCAGGTGATCACCCTCTGATGGCCACCATGCACATTCTTTCCCATTCGCCGTTTGCCGATAGCCGCCTGGCCAGCTGCCTGCGCCTGCTTGGCGCCGCCGATGCCTTGTTGCTCAGCGGTGATGCGGTCTACGCGCTGCAGCCCGATACAGCCAACCTGCAGGCGCTGCAACTGATGCCCGCCAGCGTCGCGCTCTACGCACTGGAGGAAGACCTCGCCGCCCGCGGCCTGCAGGCGCCCGAGCGCGCGCAGGTCGTGGACTATCCAGGGTTCGTCGAACTGTGCACCCGCTACACCAAGGTCAACAGCTGGCTATGAACACGCTCAATGTCGCCGGACGCGAAATCGCCCTGGACAAGGACGGCTACCTGGTCGACCTGCAGGATTGGTCACGCCCCGTAGCCGAGGCACTGGCCGCAGCGGAAGAGTTGCAGCTGAGCGATGAACACTGGGAAATTCTCGAACTGCTGCGTGCCTTCTACGCCGAGTTTCAGCTATCGCCAGCCAACCGTCCGCTGACCAAGTACGCGGCCCTGAAACTGGGCCCGGACAAAGGCAATAGCCTTCATCTCAATCGCCTGTTCAAGGGCACACCCGCCAAACTCGCCGCCAAGCTCGCCGGCCTGCCGAAACCGACCAATTGCCTATGAACCTGATCACGCCCACCGAACACCCCTTCGCCCAGTTCGTGCGCATTCTTGGCAAGGGCAAGCGTGGCGCACGCGGTCTGACCCGCGAGGAAGCCCGTGAAGCCATGGGCCTGCTGCTCGATGGCAAGGTCGAGGACACCCAGCTCGGCGCCTTTCTGATGCTGCTGCGGCACAAGGAAGAAAGCGCCGAGGAGCTCGCCGGCTTTACCGAAGCCATCCGCCCGAGACTCTCCGCGCCCGCCATCCAGGTCGACCTGGACTGGCCCAGCTACGCCGGCAAGAAACGCCACCTGCCCTGGTACCTGCTGGCCGCCAAGGCACTGGCTGCCAGCGGCGTGCGCATCTTCATGCACGGCGGCGGCGCCCATACCGCAGGCCGCATGTATACCGAGCAACTGCTGGAGCAGTTGGATATCCCCAACTGCGACGACTGGCAGGCAGTGGGAAAAGCGCTCGACGAGCAGAGCCTGGCATACAGCTATCTGGGCAACTGGATGCCAGCGCTGCAACGGATGATCGACCTGCGAAACACCCTGGGCCTGCGTTCGCCGATCCACTCCCTGGCGCGCGTGATCAACCCGCTCGGTGCCCGCTGCGGGTTGCAGAGCATCTTCCATCCCGGTTACCAGGCCGTGCACCGTGAGGCCAGTCGACTGCTGGGTGACCCCGCCATCGTGATCAAGGGCGAAGGCGGCGAGATCGAGGTCAATCCGGACGGTGCATGCCATCTCCACGGCACGCTCGAGGGCGAGAACTGGGACGAAGAATGGCCCGCACTCTCGGCGCAGCGCCACGTCAAGCCCGAGCGACTCGAGCCGGCCGTGCTGGGCGCCTTCTGGCGCGGTGAGCATGATGATGCATACGGTCGCCTTGCCGTGATTGCCACCATGGCAATCGCCTTGCGTGGTCTTGGCCTGGCCCGCGAAGAGGCGTTCCAGCAAGCTAAGCAGCGCTGGGATACGCGCCTCCAATCTAATCAATCGATTATTTAAGCCAGCTTTTTCCACCGTTCAATCAAGTTCATAGCGTTAGACTCCAGATTCATTCAGAACGGAGGCAAGTGCTATGGGCTTGTTGATCGATGGACGCTGGCACGACCAGTGGTACAACACCGGCAACAGTGGCCGCTTCCAGCGCGAAAGCGCACAACGGCGCAACTGGGTGACCGCCGACGGCAGCGCCGGTCCAAGTGGAGATGCGGGCTTCAAAGCTGAAGCCGGGCGTTATCACCTGTACGTCTCGCTGGCCTGCCCCTGGGCTCATCGCACCCTGATTCTGCGCAAACTCAAAGGCCTCGAATCGTTGATCGACGTATCCGTGGTGAGCTGGCTGATGCGTGAACAGGGCTGGACGTTCGACCGCAACTTCGGCTCCAGCGGTGACTCCCTCGATAACCTCAGCTACATGCATCAGCGCTACACCGCCGATGACAGCCACTACAGCGGCCGGGTCACCGTACCCGCACTGTGGGACAAGCAGACCGGCGGCATCGTCAGCAACGAGTCGGCGGAGATCATCCGCATGTTCAACAGCGCATTCGACGGCCTGACCGGCAACGGCCTGGACTTCTATCCCGAGCCGCTGCGCGAACGTATCGACGAGCTCAACGAGCGCATCTACCCGGCGGTGAACAACGGTGTTTATCGCGCAGGCTTCGCCACCACTCAGGAAGCCTACGAAGAGGCCTTTGACGAGCTGTTTGCCATGCTCGATGAATTGGAAGCGCTTCTGGGCGAGAACCGCTACCTGGCCGGCGAATACCTGACCGAGGCGGACATTCGCCTATTCACTACGCTGATTCGCTTCGATGCCGTCTACCATGGGCATTTCAAGTGCAATCTGCAGCGTATCGAGGACTACCCGAACCTGCCCAACTGGCTGCGCGAGCTGTATCAGTGGCCGGGTATCGCCGAGACCGTGGACTTCACCCACATCAAATCGCATTACTACGCCAGCCACACCACCATCAACCCTACCGGTGTGGTTCCCAAAGGGCCGCAGCAGGATTTCACTCGCGCACATGATCGCCAGCGCCTGCCAAGCAAAGGCGTATTTCAGCGTTAAAGTGACGGCAGATGATGACTGAAGCCTCGATGGCGAGGCTTCAGTCGTAAAGCGTCAGATGCCGCCCTGAGCGCCTTCGAACCAGGCCAGCTTGTCACGCAGAGTGACCACTTCCCCGACTATGACCAGCGTGGGCGCGTGCACGTCGTGCTCGGCCACCAGTTGCGGCAAGGTTTCCAGGGTGCCGGTAAACACCCGCTGGTTCTGCGTGGTGCCCTGCTGCACCAAAGCCGCAGGCGTGGCGCCTGAACGGCCGTGAGCAATCAGCTGCTCACAGATACCCGGTAGGCCGACCAAGCCCATGTAGAACACCAGGGTTTGCCCTGGCGCTACCAGATCCTGCCACGGCAGGTTGCTGCTGCCGTCCTTGAGGTGACCGGTGACGAACCGCACCGACTGCGCATGATCGCGGTGGGTCAGCGGAATGCCCGCGTAAGCCGCGCAACCGGAGGCAGCGGTGATCCCCGGCACCACCTGAAACGGAATATCTTCTGCCGCCAGTTGCTCGATCTCCTCACCACCACGGCCGAAGATGAACGGATCGCCACCTTTCAGGCGCAGCACACGCTTACCCTGACGGGCCAGATCGATCAGCAACTGGTTGATCTGCTCCTGCGGCACGGCATGATCGGCGCGGCGCTTGCCGACATAGATGCGCTCGGCATCACGACGACACAGCTCGATGATGGCAGGCGCTACCAGGCGGTCGTACAGCACGACGTCGGCCTGCTGCATCAAGCGCAGGGCGCGAAAGGTCAGCAGATCCGGGTCACCGGGTCCGGCACCGACCAGATACACCTCACCCAGCGCGCGCGGCGCGGCACCGGCAATGCGCTCTTCCAACAGGCGCTCGCCCTCTTCCGGCTTGCCGGCAAACACGCTCTCGGCGATCTGCCCCTGGAAGACGTCCTCCCAGAACACGCGGCGCTGCTGCACATCGGGAAACAGCTGCTTGACCCGCTCCCGGAAGCGCTTGCCCAGATTGGCCAATTGGCCGTAGGTGGCCGGAATCCAGGTTTCGATCTTGGCGCGGATCAGCCGCGCCAGCACCGGCGCATCGCCGCCACTGCTGACCGCCACAATCAGGGGTGAGCGATCGACGATGGCCGGGAAGATCACGCTGCACAGCGCCGGCGCATCCACCACGTTGACGGGAATGCCCAACGCCTGGGCCTCGGCGGAAATCTGCGCATTGAGCGGCACGTCATCGGTCGCGGCAATGACCAGGGCAACGCCCTGCAAGTCGCTGCTCGCGTAGCCGCGCAGGAAGATGCCGTCAGGGCCGGCCAGCTCCTGCAACTCGCTACGAATCTGCGGAGCGACAACTCGCAAAACAGCACCGGCATCGCTCAGCAGGCGCGCCTTGCGCAGCGCGACTTCACCACCGCCAATCACCAGTACCGGGCGACCCTGCAGCTTGTGGAACAGCGGAAGGAATTGCATGAATCAGCCTCGCAAGAGGTGGGAAAGCGAACGGTTGGCTCGTAGGGTGCGCCACGCACCATCTATCGACGTCGATGCTGGTGCGCACGGCGCACCCTACGCGTGGCGATCATCGCCAGGCCTGCCGCCTAAAAAACGGGGCGGCCATTGCCACCCCGTATTATGCAAATGATCGCGGCTTAGCCGATCACTTCGATGCCGCCCATATAGGGCTTCAGCACCTCAGGCACACGAATGCTGCCGTCGGCCTGCTGGTAGTTTTCCAACACTGCAACCAGGGTACGACCGACCGCCAGGCCGGAGCCGTTGAGCGTATGCAGCAGCTCCGGCTTGCCGGTTTCCGGGTTGCGGTAGCGCGCCTGCATGCGACGCGCCTGGAAGTCGCCGCAGTTGGAGCAGGAGGAAATCTCGCGGTATTTGTCCTGGCTCGGCACCCACACTTCCAGGTCGTAGGTCTTCACCGCGGAGAAGCCCATGTCACCGGTGCACAGGGCCAGTTTGCGATACGGCAGCTCCAGCAGTTGCAGCACACGCTCGGCGTTGGCGGTCATGCCTTCCAGCGCCTCGAAGGACTTGGACGGCTCGACGATCTGCACCATCTCGACCTTGTCGAACTGGTGCTGGCGGATCATCCCGCGTGTATCGCGACCCGAGGCGCCGGCCTCGCTGCGAAAGCATGGCGTGTGGGCGACGAACTTCAGCGGCAGCTGTTTGGCGTCGAGGATTTCGCCAGCGACGATATTGGTCAGCGACACTTCGGCAGTCGGAATCAGGTACAGGTCGGCCTGATCTTCACGGCCAATCTTGAACAGGTCTTCTTCGAATTTCGGCAGCTGACCGGTGCCCTGCAGCGCCGGGGCCTGTACCAGATACGGCGTGTAGGCCTCTTCGTAACCGTGCTCGCCGGTGTGCAGATTGATCATGAACTGCGCCAGGGCGCGATGCAGACGGGCGATTGGGCCACGCAGCAGAGCAAAACGCGCCCCGGACAGCTTGGCGGCGGTCTCGAAGTCCAGCCAGCCGTGTTGCTCGCCCAGAGCCACGTGGTCCTTGATGTCGAAATCGAAGCTGCGTGGCGTGCCCCAGCGCGCCACCTCGACGTTGCCGTCTTCGTCGGCACCGAGCGGCACGGATTCGTGCGGCAGATTGGGGATGTTCAGCAGCAGGTTGTCCAGCTCGCTCTGGATGGCGTCCAGCTCACGCTTGCCAGCCTCCAGGTCGCTGCCCATCTGGTCGACTTCTGCCAACAGCGGCGCGATATCTTCGCCGCGGGCCTTGGCCTGGCCGATGGACTTGGAACGGCTGTTACGCTCGGCCTGCAGTTGCTCGGTGCGCACCTGCACCGACTTGCGCTGACTCTCCAGGGCCTCGAAACGGGCGACGTCGAGAGCGAAGCCGCGAGTAGCGAGGCGCTCGGCGATTTCGGTGAGTTGCGTGCGGACGAGTTTGGAATCGAGCATGTTTGGGTCTCAATACAACGGCGAAATGGTTGTCACCAGCAGTCTGGCGCGGGTTGTGAAGTGTAAAGCCTTAGCGGGTCAGGATGCCAATCGGGCCAGGCTCAAACCGACCCAGGCCGCCAGCAGGCCGCCGATGATGCTGAACGCCAGGTAACCGAGGGCTTCAGGGGCGCGACCACCTTCCACCAGTTTCATGATTTCCAGGCTGAAGGATGAAAAGGTGGTGAAACCGCCCAGCACACCCGTGATCAGCCCGGTGCGCAGCTCCAGTGGCAGGTCGGTACGCGTGAGAAACAGACCGGACAGCAAGCCAATCAGCAGGCACCCGATGATGTTTACCGCAAAGGTGCCCAGGTAGAAATGCCGGGGCCAGTTGCCCGCTACCCAGTTGGCAACCAGAAAGCGCATAACCGAACCAGCCGCGCCGCCCACGGCAACGGCAAGCGCCACACGAATCATCATTTTCTCCTTTGCCTTGGACTGCTGGCGTCCAGATTGCGCAAATGTTGCAGCTTGTCGCGGATCTTCAGCTCCAGACCGCGAGGCACAGGATCGTAATACTGACGCGGTTGCAGATTCTCCGGAAAATAATCCTCACCAGCGGCGTAAGCATCCGGCTCATCATGGGCGTAGCGGTATTCATCGCCGTAACCGAGTTGCTTCATCAGTTTGGTCGGCGCGTTGCGCAGGTGCAGCGGCACTTCCTGCGAACCCTGCTCAGCGGCATCGCGCATGGCAGCCTTGAAGGCCGTGTACACCGCGTTGCTCTTCGGTGCGCAGGCCAGATAGACGATGGCCTGCGCGACGGCCAACTCGCCTTCCGGACTGCCCAGCCGTTCTTGCACGTCCCAGGCATTGAGGCACAAGGTCAGCGCGCGCGGATCGGCGTTGCCGATGTCCTCGCTGGCCATGCGCACCACACGGCGGGCGATGTACAGCGGGTCGCAGCCACCGTCGAGCATGCGCGCATACCAGTACATTGCGCCGTCCGGGCTGGAGCCGCGCACTGACTTGTGCAACGCGGAGATCTGGTCGTAGAAAGCCTCGCCACCCTTGTCGAAGCGACGCCGGCTATCGCCCAGCAGGTTCTGCAGCAACTCCATGCCGATCTCGCCATTGTCCTCGGCCAGATCGGCGGCGTTCTCGAGAAAGTTGAGCAAGCGCCGGCCGTCGCCATCGGCAGCGGCCAGAAGAATCTGAAAGGCCTCGTCTGGCAGGCTGAGATGGCGTTCGCCCAGGCCTTTCGGGTCGCTCAACGCACGATTGACCAGCTTGCGCATCGCGGCCTCGTCGAGGCTCTTGAGAACATAGACACGCGCACGCGACAGCAGCGCATTATTCAGTTCGAACGAAGGATTCTCGGTGGTGGCACCTATGAAGATCAGTGTGCCGTCTTCCACATAGGGCAAAAAGGCATCCTGTTGACTCTTGTTGAAGCGGTGCACTTCGTCGACAAAGAGAATGGTGCGACGGCCGTACTGAGCCGCGTGCTGCTGGGCGACCTCGACTGCCTGACGAATTTCCTTGACCCCGGAGAGCACGGCGGAGATGGTTTCGAAATGCGCGTCGGTGACCTTGGCCAGCAGGCGCGCCAGGGTGGTCTTGCCTACGCCGGGCGGCCCCCAAAAGATCATCGAGTGCAAAGCGCCCTGCTCCAGCGCCTCGCGCAACGGCTTGCCCGGTGCCAGTACATGCTCCTGGCCGACGTACTCGTCCAGGCTAGTAGCACGCAAACGCGCAGCCAGGGGCTGCGCGACGGGTTGGCGGCCGAACAGATCCACGCCTTACTCCTGGATGACGTCAGCGCCTTCCGGAATGTCGAAGGTGAACAGGTGGTCTTCGACCGGCTCGTTCATCTTCACATTGAGGAAAAGGATGTTGGTGCGCTGGCCGATACTGTCGATCAGTTGCATGTCGTTGAGCACGCGGTTGCGGAAGGACAGTCGCAGGCTGTCGAACAAGCTGTCCTTGGCCTTGGGCTTGAGGATGAAGTCGACCACGCTACCGCCTTCTTTGTAGTCGATCTCGAAGTTTTCGCGGATCTGCGAGACATCGCCGGATAGCAACAACGCCGGGGTGTGGGTCAAGCGCTGATCGAGCGTCTGAATGGTGACCTGCTCCAGGTCCGGATCGTAAAGCCAGACCTTCTCGCCATTTGAAACCAGCAGTTGCTCCATGGGCTGATCGGTGTGCCAACGGAACATGCCCGGACGCTTGAGTGCCAGTTGCCCTGCGGTTTCCTGCAGCTGAGTGCCGCTGGCGTCGAGGGTCAGCTGAGAGAAACGCGCACTGATAGTTTGCGCCTGGCTGAGCAATTCGCTCAAACGCTTAGTGGCCGCCTCTTCATCAGCCTGGGCGGTCAGCAGGGTAAAGCTCAAAGCAGCCAGCATCAGCAGGCGAATAACACGCATATAAACCCCTTGAGTCCGTATGAGAATGGCGAGGCGACTGCGTACCTCGCACTGATCGGCAGCACCTTGGCTGCCGTGAATCCTGTAGACCGCGAATTCAGCGGTTTATCCACGAGGCGTAACACTCAGTCGCGAGATGAACCGGGTGCAAGCACCTCGCGAGATCCGTTGGTATTCATCGAGCTGACCACGCCAGCCATTTCCATCGCCTCGATCATCCGCGCGGCACGGTTGTAGCCGATCTTCAGCTTGCGCTGTACGGCGGAAATGGAAGCGCGACGGCTTTCCAGCACGAAGTTGACCGCTTCGTCGTACAACGGGTCTTCCTCGCTGCCCTCGCCGCCTTCACCACTGCCACCTTCGAAGCTGCCGCCACCCTCTTCGGAGCCGGCGAGAATGTCTTCGTTGTAATCCGGCGCACCGCGCAGCTTCCAGGCTTCGACCACACGATGCACTTCGTCGTCCGAGACGAAGGCGCCGTGAACACGAATGGGCAAGCTGGTGCCCGGCGGCATGTAGAGCATGTCACCGTGGCCGAGCAACTGTTCGGCCCCACCCTGGTCGATGATGGTGCGCGAGTCGATCTTGCTCGACACCTGGAACGCCATACGGGTCGGGATATTGGCCTTGATCAGACCCGTGATCACGTCAACGGACGGGCGCTGGGTGGCGAGAATCAGGTGAATACCCGCCGCACGCGCCTTCTGGGCGATACGGGCAATCAGCTCTTCGACCTTCTTGCCGACGATCATCATCATATCGGCGAATTCGTCGACCACCACGACGATGGTCGGCAGAGGTTTGAGCAGCGGTGCTTCGTCGTCCATGCTTTCGCGGCGGAACAGCGGATCAGTCAACGGCTCACCGGCCTCGATGGCGTCCTTGACCTTGCGGTTGAAGCCCGCCAGGTTGCGCACGCCCATCTTCGACATCAGCTTGTAGCGGCGCTCCATCTCGGCAACGCTCCAACGCAGGGCGTTGGCCGCTTCCTTCATATCGGTGACGACCGGGCAAAGCAGGTGCGGAATGCCTTCGTAGATCGACAACTCGAGCATTTTCGGGTCGATCATGATCAGTTTGGCGTCTTCCGGGCTCGACTTGAACAGAATCGACAGAATCATCGCATTCACGCCCACCGACTTACCGGAACCGGTGGTACCAGCCACCAGTAGGTGCGGCATCTTGGCCAGATCGGTGATCACCGGTTTACCGCCGATGTCGTGCCCCAGCGCCAGAGTGACTGGCGACTTGGCATCGTCATATTCGGGCGTCGACAGCACTTCGGAGAAGCGCACGATCTGACGGTTCTCGTTGGGAATCTCGATACCGACAGTGGTCTTGCCCGGAATGACCTCCACGACCCGCACGCTGGTCACCGCCAGCGAACGCGCCAGGTCCTTGGCCAGGTTGGCAATGCGGCTGACCTTGACCCCGGCGGCTGGCTGGATTTCGTAGCGCGTGATCACCGGCCCCGGATGGATCGAGTCCACCGCGACCTCGACACCGAACTCCTTGAGCTTGATTTCCAGGAGGTGGCCGACGCCCTTGAGCGACTCAGGCGAGTACTCGACCTTCTTGGCTTCCGCTGGATCGAGCAGAGAAATCGGCGGCAAGGTGCCTTCCACCGCGCTGTCGACGAACAGTGGCGCCTGCTTTTCCTTCTGCACACGCTTGCTCGGCTCTGGCGCCTTGGCCACTGGCGGCGGCGCAATTACCGGCGCTGGACGCTTCTCGCGCTCGCTCATGTGCTTGCTCAGCGACTCTTCGCGTTCAAGCAGGCGCTCCTTGACCTTGGCCTGCTCACGACGATCCGACACCACTGGCGCAGCCACCTCGGTGACCCGTTCGTCCAGCTCGCGCAGCTGAATCTTCATCTGTTTGCGCTCGCTACGGGCATTCCACCAGCCAGTGATGGCGCTATGAATCAGCTCGATCAGGTCGAGGGTGATCTTGCCGGTCAGATCCATCACGCGGAACCAGGACAGGTCGGTGAATACGGTCAACCCGAACAGGAACAGCGCCAGGAATAACAGCGTACTGCCCTGTACGTTCAGCGCATGCACGGCCAGATCGCCCAGGCTGGCACCGAGCATGCCGCCACCGGAGCCCTGCATGCCAGCGGCCGCTGCAAAATGAATATCGCCAAGCGCAGCACCGGAAAGAATCAGGAAGACCAGGCCGATGCTGTGCCAGGAAAACAGCCAGCCGTTCCAGTGCCAGGGTTGATTGCGGGTGCGAAACACCTGCCAGGTCTTGGCGGCCAGCAGGAGCGGGAAGATGTAGGCGAAGTAACCCAGCGCGCCGAACAGTGCGCTGGAGAGCCAGGCGCCAATGCTGCCGCCGGCGTTGATGATGCGCTCGACCTGCACACTGTTGTCCCAGGCCGGGTCGGCGACGTTATAGGTCAACAGTGCCATCAGCAGGTACAGGCACAGAGCGCCCAGGGCGATCAATGCGCCTTCCTTCAGTCGATACTGAAGCTTCTGACGCCAGTCGGTAATCTGGGTGGTGGAATTCTTCAAAACAGCCATTTCCTGCGCCCTTGGCGCGTCCATCTGATGGTTAACCGCGAAGCGGCCTATTGTAGGGCCAGCCTGACGCCCAGGCCAATTGCCAAGCTCCCGCACCCACCCCGCTTCGGTGTAGCATAGCCGCCAGCAGCTTCCATGCGGCTCAATTGGAGCACGCATTCTCTTTTGTGACAAAGGCTTATGGGGTTTTTTTATGAGCGAAGTCAAGCATTCCCGCCTGATCATCCTGGGTTCCGGCCCTGCCGGTTACAGCGCCGCCGTTTATGCTGCGCGCGCCAATCTCAAGCCCGTGGTCATCACCGGCATCCAGCCTGGCGGTCAGCTCACCACCACCACCGAAGTGGACAACTGGCCGGGTGACGTCGAAGGCCTCACCGGCCCGGCGCTGATGGAGCGCATGCAGAAGCACGCAGAACGCTTCGACACCGAGATCATCTACGACCACATCCATACCGCCGAGTTGCAGAGCCGCCCCTTCGTGCTCAAGGGCGACAGTGGCACCTATAGCTGCGATGCCCTGATCATCGCTACCGGCGCCAGCGCGCAGTACCTTGGCCTGCCGTCGGAAGAGGCCTTCTCCGGCAAAGGCGTCTCCGCCTGCGCCACCTGCGATGGCTTCTTCTATCGCAACCAGGTGGTCGCCGTGATCGGTGGCGGCAACACCGCCGTGGAAGAGGCGCTGTACCTGTCGAACATCGCCAAGGAAGTGCACCTGGTGCACCGTCGCGACAAACTGCGCTCGGAGAAGATCCTGCAGGACAAACTGTTCGACAAGGTCGAGAACGGTAACATGCGCCTGCACTGGAACCACACCCTGGACGAAGTGCTGGGCGACCAGACCGGCGTGACCGGTATGCGCCTGAAAAGCACCCTGGACGGCAGCACCAAGGAGCTGGATCTGGCTGGCGTGTTCATTGCAATCGGCCACAAGCCCAACACCGAGCTGTTCGTCGGCCAGTTGGACATGCATGACGGCTACCTGAAGATCAAGGGCGGCAGCGAAGGCAATGCCACTGCCACCAGCATCGAAGGTGTGTTCGCCGCCGGTGACGTAGCCGACCACATCTACCGCCAGGCCATCACCTCAGCAGGCGCAGGCTGCATGGCCGCGCTGGATGTCGAGAAATTTCTCGACGGCAATTGATGGACAAGGGCGAGCACCACCACTCGCCCTCCCCTCCTCTGCTGGACAAGCGCACATGCTGACCTGGCTGCAACGTGACTCACTGCAGTTTCCGCCACTGGCAAAAGCCATGCATGAACCCAACGGCCTGCTGGCTGCTGGCGGCGACCTGAGCGCCGACCGCCTGGTCAGTGCCTATCGCCACGGCTGCTTTCCCTGGTTTCAGGATGGCCAGCCGATTCTCTGGTGGTCGCCCGATCCGCGCACGGTACTGTTCCCTGATGAGCTGCATGTTTCCCGCAGCCTGACCAAACTGCTGCGCCAGCAGCGTTATCGCGTCACCTTCGACGAGGACTTTGCCGCCGTCATACAGGCCTGCGCCGAGCCACGCGCTTATGCCGATGGGACCTGGATTACCCGCGGCATGCAGGAAGCCTACCTGCAGCTGCATGAACGCGGCATCGCCCATTCCATTGAAGTCTGGCACGGGGACGAACTGGTCGGCGGGCTCTACGGCCTGGCGATGGGACAGCTGTTTTTTGGCGAATCGATGTTCAGTCGCGCCGACAATGCCTCCAAAGTCGGTTTCGCCACACTGGTCGGCAAGCTGCGCGACTGGGGCTTCGTCCTCATCGATTGCCAGATGCCCACGCAGCACTTGCACAGCTTCGGCGCCAGAGCCATACCGCGCACCAGCTTCGCCGAATACCTGCAGCGCCATCTCGATCTGCCCAACGGAGCAGATTGGCTCGCCTAGTCGAGCGCCTCAGCCTGGCATACACTCTTTAGCAGGCTTTCCCGAGACATCGCCATGACCGAGCTGGCCCGCCTGAAGTTCTACGCCACTCAACCACATCCATGCAGCTATCTGCCGGAGGAGCAGGCCACCACCCTGTTTCTCGATCCCAGTCAGCCCATGGATGTATTGGTCTACGCAGAACTTTCAGAAATGGGCTTTCGCCGCAGCGGCGACCACCTCTACCGCCCACATTGCCAGCAATGCACCGCCTGCATCCCTGCCCGCATTCCGGCTGCGCGCTTCACGCCGAACCGCCAGCAACGGCGCATTCTCAAGCGCAATGAAGACATCGTCGTCCGTTGCGTGCGCCCGGCGTTCACTGAAGAGTATTACGCGCTCTATGTGCGTTACATCGAGCAACGTCACGCCGACGGCGACATGTATCCACCGAGTCGCGACCAGTTCTCGACCTTTCTGATTCGCGACCTGCCATTCTCACGCTTCTACGAGTTTCGCCTACAGGGCAGATTGGTCGCCATTGCGGTCACCGACGTTCTACCAAACGGCCTGTCAGCGGTTTATACCTTCTATGACCCCACCGAAGAACGCCGCAGCCTGGGGCGATTCGCCATCCTCTGGCAAATCGGCGAAGCCGAGCGCCTGGGACTGGAGGCCGTCTATCTCGGCTACTGGATCAAAAACTGTCGAAAAATGAACTACAAGACCCAGTACCGCCCGATCGAACTCTTCGTCAATCAGCGCTGGACACTGCTTACCTAGCTCCTCTGCCAGCCACCCGGCAAGCTCGACAATCCAAGCCACTTGGCGCAGCACCCTGTTTTCGGGCACAATGCACGCCGCTTTTGCCTGGCGCCAGTTGCACCGGGCCATTTCCTGGATACCGAGGGCTTTACTGCATGTCGAAAGAAGACAGCTTCGAAATGGAAGGCACTGTCGTCGACACCCTGCCCAACACCATGTTCCGCGTGGAGTTGGAAAACGGGCACGTCGTTACCGCGCACATCTCCGGCAAGATGCGCAAGAACTACATCCGCATTCTCACTGGTGACAAGGTGCGCGTTGAGCTGACACCTTATGACTTGAGCAAGGGCCGCATCACCTACCGCGCCCGTTAAGCCAAGCACCAAACGAAAACGCCCGGCATATGCCGGGCGTTTTCGTTGATTCACCGAAAGCCATCAAGGCTTTCAGTGACCTGAGGCCATTCGATCAGGCGACCTCTGCCGCCGTCTCGAACTCGAAGCTGGGCTCACCATCCTTGACGTCGATGTGTACCACACCGCCATGCTCGGCCAGTTCGCCAAAGAGGATCTCCTCTGCCAGCGGACGCTTGATCTTGTCCTGAATCAAACGCGCCATCGGCCGCGCGCCCATCATCACATCGTAACCACGCTCGGCCAGCCAGCCGCGCGCCGCATCACTGACTTCCAGCGTGACACGCTTGTCCTCCAGCTGTGCCTGCAGTTCGGTGAGGAACTTGTCGACAATGCTCTTGATGGTCTCGTGACTCAGGCGGCCGAACTGGATGATGGTATCCAGGCGGTTGCGGAACTCCGGCGTGAAGCTCTTCTTGATGACTTCCATGGCATCGGTGGAGTGATCCTGCTGGGTGAAGCCGATCGACGCACGCGAGGCGGTTTCCGCACCGGCGTTGGTGGTCATGATCAGGATCACATTGCGGAAGTCCGCCTTGCGCCCGTTGTTGTCAGTCAGCGTGCCGTGGTCCATGACCTGCAACAGCAGATTGAAGACTTCCGGGTGCGCTTTCTCGATTTCATCGAGCAGCAATACGCAGTGCGGCTGCTTGGTGATCGCCTCGGTCAGCAGGCCACCCTGATCGAAACCGACGTAACCGGGCGGCGCACCGATCAGGCGCGACACGGTGTGGCGCTCCATGTACTCGGACATGTCGAAACGCACCAGCTCGATACCCATGGCCTTGGCCAACTGCCGTGCGGCCTCGGTCTTGCCGACACCAGTAGGACCGGCGAACAGGAAGGAGCCGACCGGCTTGTCCGGCGCCTTGAGGCCTGCACGCGACAGCTTGATCGCGGTTGCCAGCGAGTCGATGGCGGCGTCCTGACCGAATACCGTGAGTTTCAGATCGCGCTCCAGATTACGCAGCAGCTCCTTGTCGGAACTGGACACGTGCTTCGGCGGAATCCGCGCGATCTTGGCCACGATGTCCTCGACCTGCGCCACCTCGATACGCGCCACACGCTTTTCTTCCGGTTGCAGGCGCTGGTAAGCCCCCGCCTCGTCGATCACGTCGATAGCCTTGTCCGGCATGTGGCGATCGTTGATGTAGCGCGCAGCCAACTCGGCCGCTGCACGCAGGGCTTCGTCGCTGTATTCGATGTGATGGTGCTGCTCGAAGCGCGCCTTGAGCCCCCTGAGGATACCCACGGTATCCTCCACGGAAGGCTCGACCACGTCGACTTTCTGGAAGCGCCGCGCCAGCGCGCGGTCCTTCTCGAAGATGCCGCGAAATTCCTGGAAGGTGGTCGAACCTATGCAGCGAATCTCACCGGACGACAGCATCGGCTTGAGTAGGTTGGATGCATCCATCACCCCGCCTGACGCCGCACCGGCACCAATGATGGTGTGGATCTCGTCGATGAAGAGGATGGCATGCGGCCTTTTGCGCAGCTCGTTGAGCAGCGCCTTGAAGCGCTTCTCGAAGTCACCACGGTACTTGGTACCCGCCAGCAGCGCACCGAGATCCAGCGAATACACCACGCTATCAGCCAGCAGGTCAGGTACCTGCTCGTCGACGATGCGCTTGGCCAGGCCTTCAGCGATTGCTGTCTTGCCAACACCGGCCTCACCTACCAACAGTGGGTTGTTCTTGCGCCGGCGAGCGAGAATCTGCGCAACACGCTCGACCTCATGCTCGCGACCGACCAGTGGATCGATACGCCCCTGACGAGCCAACTCATTGAGGTTGCTGGCGTAGGCATCCAGCGGATTGCCAGAGGCGGAGGACTCGCCGCCCTCATCATCCTGCATGTCCTGATCATTTTCGTGCTGATCGCCATGCCCAGGCACCTTGGAGATACCGTGGGCGATGTAGTTGACCACATCGATACGGGCCACGCTCTGCTGCTTGAGCAGGAAAACGGCCTGGCTTTCCTGCTCGCTGAAGATCGCGACAAGCACGTTGGCGCCGGTCACTTCACGCTTGCCGGAGCTCTGCACATGGAATACCGCACGCTGCAGGACGCGCTGAAAGCCAAGCGTTGGCTGCGTTTCGCGGTCTTCATCATGCTGAGGAATCAGCGGCGTGGTGGAGTCGATGAACTCCTGCAAATCATGGCGCAGCTTGTCGAGGTTGGCCCCACAGGCCCTTAAAACGCTGGCCGCCGCTTCATTATCCAGCAAGGCGAGCAGCAGATGCTCGACCGTCATGAATTCATGACGCTTGGCACGGGCCTCCTTGAAAGCCAGATTGAGGGTGACTTCGAGCTCTCGATTCAACATAGCTTCACCTCATACCCAAGTGGCCGGCGTTAACCGTCCTTCTCTATTTCACAGAGTAGCGGATGCTGGCTCTCTCGCGCGTACTGGTTGACCTGCATTGCCTTGGTCTCCGCAATATCACGGGTGTACACACCGCACACCGCACGCCCTTCTGTATGGACGGCCAGCATGATCTTGGTCGCCAGCTCCCGGTTCATGCCGAAAAACGTTTCGAGCACTTCGACGACGAAATCCATCGGGGTGTAGTCGTCATTGAATAAGACCACCTTGTACATCGGTGGTGCCTGCAATGCTGGCTTGGATTCCTGAACAGCAATACCAGAGGAGTCATCCTCATGCTCTGCCGGGTGATCCTGATTGAATGTTAGTCGAATCTGGCTACTTGCATGCATGCTGAAATCAGAGGTTCAAGGCCGGGCGAACGGGGATGCTAGAGGGAGTTTGACTGAGTTCTCAGCCATCCGCCGTATAGCCTTGACTAACGGCAAAAGGGTGTTACAACAAATGAATACCCACTGGTGGGTATCAGGGATTCCACGCCTTCGCCCAGCCTGGTCGGTTATCGCGTGGAATCGAAGTGGATGATACTCCAGAGATGGAGTCCTTTGCAGAGGGATATCAGCATGCTCAGCGGTAAGGTCAAGTGGTTCAACAACGCCAAAGGCTATGGATTCATCCTGGCCGACGGCCGAGATGAGGACCTGTTCGCCCACTACTCGGCTATCCAGATGGACGGTTACAAGACATTAAAGGCCGGCCAGCCGGTCCGCTTCGAGATCGTGCAAGGCCCCAAAGGACTGCATGCCATCAATATCAGCGCGGTTACCGCCAACCAGGACGCCCCCGTGGCCGTACCCCAGGCGCAAAATATCGCGAGCACTGTCGAAGTCTGAGTCTCCTGCAGCCACAAAAACGCCGAGAGCGTTTTTGCGCGCAAGCCCCGAAGGGGCGAAGCACATGGATGTGCTGAACACAAAAAGGCCGGTCATATGACCGGCCTTTTTCACGCTGTCGATCAGTGAACTGATCACATATGGCTGATCATCGCATCGCCGAACTCGGAGCACGACATCAGCTTCGCACCCTCCATCAGACGCTCGAAGTCGTAGGTCACAGTCTTGGCGGCGATGGCGCCGTTGGTGCCCTTGATGATCAGATCGGCCGCTTCGGCCCAGCCCATGTGACGCAGCATCATCTCGGCGGAGAGAATGACCGAACCTGGGTTGACCTTGTCCTGACCGGCGTACTTCGGCGCTGTGCCGTGCGTCGCCTCGAACATGGCCACCGAGTCGGACAGGTTGGCGCCCGGCGCGATACCGATGCCGCCGACCTCCGCCGCCAGGGCGTCGGACAGGTAGTCACCGTTGAGGTTGAGCGTGGCGATCACATCATATTCGGCCGGACGCAGCAGGATCTGCTGCAGCATGGCGTCGGCGATCACGTCCTTGACCACAATGCTCTTGCCGGTGCGCGGATTCTTGAACTGCATCCACGGGCCGCCGTCGAGCAACTCGGCGCCGAATTCCTCGCGGGCGATCTCGTAGCCCCATTCCTTGAAGGCACCTTCGGTGAACTTCATGATGTTGCCTTTATGCACCAGGGTCACCGAGCTGCGGTCATTGTCCACGGCATATTGCAGCGCCTTGCGCACCAGGCGCTTGGTGCCCGCCTCGGAAACCGGCTTGATGCCGATACCGCACATGTCGGTGAAACGGATCTTCTTGACGCCCATTTCCTCGGTGAGGAATTTGATGACCTTCTGGGCTTCAGGACTGCCAGCTTTCCACTCGACGCCAGCGTAGATGTCCTCGGAGTTCTCGCGAAAGATCACCATATCGACGTCGCCCGGCTTCTTCACCGGACTTGGCACGCCTTCGAACCAACGCACCGGGCGCAGGCAGACGTAGAGGTCGAGCTCCTGGCGCAAGGCCACGTTCAATGAGCGAATACCGCCGCCAACAGGCGTGGTCAGCGGGCCTTTGATCGAAACCACATAATCACGTACAGCCTCGAGGGTTTCTTTCGGCAGCCAGGTGTCCTGATCGTAAACCTGAGTGGCTTTCTCACCGGCGTAAACTTCCATCCAGGAGATCTTGCGAGCGCCGCCGTAGGCTTTTTCGACGGCAGCGTCTACGACCTTGATCATCACCGGAGAAATATCGACGCCAATTCCATCACCCTCGATGAACGGGATGATCGGGTTATCCGGAACAGTCAGCGACATATCGGCGTTGACGGTGATTTTGTCACCGCTGGCTGGCACCTGGATCTTTTGGTATCCCATGCTGGACTCCATCTTGTGGTTAGACAGGCACTCCCGAGAGTAGCGCAAACCGCTCGCGGAGACACATGTGCAAAGGTCTTATGCAACTGGGCATTCTGTGGCGAGGTGTCGCAGTGGTATACTGCTTAGGTGACTAACGAGTCATAAGGGGCGACCCGTCTGGAACCAGGCAGCAACCTCTTGAACCCGGTAAACGGCCACCACTGTCTGCCGGCTCGAAATGCTCGACACTCTACGGGTGCATCCAACATCACCGCGGCGAGTCCTCGACCCGGCCCGCCATCATGGGGCTCAAGCGCCTACCCGCGCAGGTCGAGTTTCTATGCGCGCTCAGCAAAGAAGAGAGTTAACCCTAAATGTCCACCCCTTCGAAGATCATCTACACCTTCACCGACGAAGCTCCGGCCCTCGCTACCTATTCGCTTCTGCCAATTGTAGAAGCCTTTGCCGCCTCGGCTGACATCTCCGTTGAAACCCGCGACATCTCTCTTGCTGGACGGATTCTGGCAAGCTTTGCCGACCGCCTGGACGCCGACAAACGCATCGATGACGACCTGGCCAAACTGGCCGAGCTGACTCTGCAAGCCGACGCCAACATCATCAAACTGCCGAACATCAGCGCTTCCGTCCCTCAGCTCAAGGCCGCCATCGCCGAGCTGCAGGCTCAGGGCTATAACATTCCGGATTTCCCGGAAGATCCGCAGAACGACGAAGACAAGGAAGTTCGCGCCCGCTACGCCAAGATCCTGGGCAGCGCCGTGAACCCGGTTCTGCGTGAAGGCAACTCTGACCGCCGCGCTCCAGCCGCAGTCAAGGCCTATGCCCGCAAGCACCCGCACAGCATGGGCAAGTGGAGCATGGCTTCGCAGTCCCACGCCGACTACATGCGCGGCGGCGACTTCTTCTCCAGCGAGCAATCGATCACCATGGCCAAGGCCGGTGACGTGCGCATCGAATTCGTCGGCAAGGACGGCAAGGTCGAAGTCAAGAAACAACTCGCCCTGCAGGAAGGCGAAGTGTTCGACAGCATGTTCATGAGCTGCCGCAAGCTGCGTGACTTCTTCGAGAAGACCCTGCAAGACTGCAAGGAAACTGGCGTGATGTGGTCCCTGCACGTCAAGGCGACCATGATGAAGGTCTCCCACCCGATCGTCTTCGGCCACGCTGTCAGCGTTTACTACAAGGACGTGTTCGACAAGTACGGCGAGCTGTTCAAGGAACTGGGCGTCAACCCGAACAACGGTATCAGCAGCGTCTACGACAAGATCAAGTCGCTGCCGGCCTCGCAGCAGGAAGAAATCCTGCACGACATCCACGAGGTCTATGCCCATCGCCCGGAAATGGCCATGGTCGATTCGGTCAAGGGCATCACCAACCTGCACATCCCGAGCGACGTCATCGTCGACGCCTCGATGCCGGCGATGATCCGCAACTCCGGCCAGATGTGGGGCAAGGACGGCAAGCAGAAAGACACCAAGGCCGTCATGCCTGAGAGCACCTACGCGCGCATCTATCAGGAAATGATCAACTTCTGCAAAACCAACGGTGCGTTCGACCCGACCACCATGGGCACCGTGCCGAACGTCGGCCTGATGGCGCAGAAGGCCGAAGAGTACGGCTCCCACGACAAGACCTTCGAAATGACCGCCGACGGCACCATGCGCGTCGTGGCTGCCGACGGCACCGTGCTGATGCAGCACCAGGTCGAAGCCGGTGACATCTGGCGCGCCTGCCAGACCAAGGACGCGCCGATTCGCGACTGGGTCAAGCTGGCCGTTACCCGCGCCCGTCAGTCCGAAACCCCGGCCATCTTCTGGCTGGACCCGGAACGCGCCCACGACCGCGAACTGCAGAAGAAGGTCGAGCTGTACCTCAAGGATTACGACCTGACCGGTCTGGACATCCGCATGATGGGCTACAACGAAGCCATCCGCGTCTCCATGGAGCGCATGATCCGTGGCCAGGACACCATCTCGGTGACCGGCAACGTACTGCGTGACTACCTGACCGACCTGTTCCCGATCATGGAGCTGGGCACTTCGGCCAAGATGCTGTCCATCGTGCCGCTGATGGCCGGCGGCGGCATGTACGAAACCGGCGCCGGCGGCTCGGCCCCCAAGCACGTGCAGCAGCTGGTCGAAGAGAACTACCTGCGTTGGGACTCCCTGGGCGAGTTCCTGGCCCTGGCCGTGTCGCTGGAAGAAACCGGCATCAAGACCAACAACGCCAAGGCCAAGGTACTGGGCAAGACCCTGGATCAAGCCACCGGCAAGCTGCTGGACAATAACAAGTCCCCCGCGCGCAAGGTCGGCGAGATCGACAACCGTGGCAGCCACTTCTACCTGGCACTGTACTGGGCGCAAGCCCTGGCCGAGCAGAATGACGATGCCGAGCTGAAAGCCCGCTTCACCCCGCTGGCCAAGCAACTGACCGAGCAGGAAGCGACCATCGTTGGCGAACTGGCTGCCGTACAAGGCAAGCCGGTCGAAATCGGTGGCTACTATCGCTCCAACCCCGAGCTGACCAGCAAGGTGATGCGCCCGAGCAACACCTTCAACGCCGCTCTGGCTGCACTGAACGCCTGATAAGGCTTGAGTGTCAAAAGAACCCCGGCCTTGCGCCGGGGTTCTTTATTTAGGGACATAGACAATATTGTAGGAGCGAGCTCTGCTCGCGACGCTTTTTCGCGAGCAGAGCTCGCTCCTACAGAATCCTGCACGCTGATCGTTTTTTGGAGCACCGAAATGGAGTGGCAACCCCATATCACCGTGGCGACGGTGATCGAAGACGATGGCCGTTTCCTGTTCGTCGAAGAGTTCAAGGCCGGTCGCATGGTGCTCAACCAACCAGCCGGGCACCTGGAAGCCAATGAATCGATACGCGAAGCCGCGCTACGCGAGACCCTCGAGGAGACCGGCTGGGACGTGGAGCTCACCGCCCTGCTCGGCATCTATCTCTATACCGCGCCGAGCAATGGCGTGACCTATCAGCGCGTCTGCTTCAGCGCCCGCCCCGTTCGCCATGATCCGGAGCGCGAGCTGGACAGCGATATCAGTGGCATCACCTGGCTTACACGCGATGAACTGGCCGCACAGCCCGAGCGCTGGCGCAGCGAGCTGGTGCTGCGCTGCGTGGATGATTACCTGGCCGGCATCCGAGGTTCTCTGGAGCTGGTGCGTGACTAAGCGTAGCCCGGATGAAATCCGGGGATGCCTGTCGTGCTCTTCCCGGATTTCATCCGGGCTACGGGCGCGGGCTTTCTGGTAGACTCGGCAACTTTTCAGGCTTCACTCGCAGACTCCCATGCAAGCACCTAGCACCCAACGCGTGATCGTCGGCATGTCCGGCGGCGTCGATTCGTCCGTTTCCGCCCTGCTGCTGATCGAGGCGGGCTACCAGGTCGAAGGCCTGTTCATGAAGAACTGGGACGAAGACGACGGCACCGAATACTGCACCGCCATGGATGACCTGGCCGACGCCCAGGCCGTATGCGATCGCATCGGCATCAAGCTGCACACCGCCAACTTCGCCGCCGAGTACTGGGACAACGTGTTCGAGCATTTCCTTGCCGAATACAAGGCCGGACGCACGCCGAACCCGGACATCCTGTGCAACCGCGAGATCAAGTTCAAAGCCTTCCTCGACTACGCCCTGTCGCTCGGCGCCGACCTGATCGCCACCGGCCACTACGTGCGCCGCCGCGATGTCGACGGCCGCACCGAGCTGCTCAAGGGCCTGGACCCGAACAAGGACCAGAGCTACTTCCTCCATGCCGTGGGCGGCGAGCAGATCGCCAAGACCCTGTTCCCGGTCGGCGAGCTGGAAAAACCACAGGTACGCGCCATTGCCGAGAAATACGAGCTGGCCACGGCGAAGAAGAAGGACTCGACCGGGATCTGCTTCATCGGCGAGCGCCGCTTCAGCGACTTTCTCAAGCAGTACCTGCCGGCGCAGCCGGGCGATATCGAAACCACCACCGGCGAGGTCATCGGCCGTCATCATGGCTTGATGTACCACACCATCGGCCAGCGTCAGGGCCTCGGCATCGGCGGCCTCAAGGACGCCGGCGACGATCCCTGGTACGTGCTGCGCAAGGACCTGACGCGCAACGTGCTGGTCGTCGGTCAGGGCAACGAACACCCCTGGCTGTTCTCGCGCGCCCTGCTCGCCTCGGACATCTACTGGGTCAACCCGCTGGACCTGAGCGTCCCGCGCCGCCTGACCGCCAAGGTGCGTTACCGCCAGAGCGACCAGCGCTGCATCCTGGAGAAGACCGAGAACGGCTATCGTGCCGTGTTCGACGAGCCGCAGCGCGCCGTCACACCCGGTCAGTCCGTGGTGTTCTATGACGGCGAGGTGTGCCTGGGCGGCGGCGTGATCGAAACGGCCGAAGCCTGGTACGAGGACGCCCGATGAGCCCGATTCAGGAACAGCTGGTCGCGCTTGGCGCCGTCTTCGAAGCAGCCTCCCTGGCCGACAAGATCGCCCGCACCGGCCAGGTCAGCGAAGCCTCTATGGGCTGCATGCTCGGCAGCCTGCTGGTACGCGACCCGAAAAGCACGCTGGACGTATACGGCGGCGACGACCTCAACCTGCGTGACGGCTATCGCGCGCTGATCAGCTCGCTGGAGCGCAATCCGTCCGCCCTGCAGCGCGAACCGCTGCGCTATGCGCTGGCAATGATCGGCCTGGAGCGACAGCTGGACAAGCGCGGCGACATGTTGCAGATCATGGGCAGCCGGCTGGATCAGATCCAGCAACAGGTCGAGCATTTCGGCCTGGTCCATGACAACGTCATCGCCGCATGCGGCGGCCTGTATCAGGACACCATCAGCACCTTCCGCCAGCGCATTCAGGTGCACGGCGACATGCGCTTTCTGCAGCAGCCGAACAACGCCGCGAAAATCCGCGCCCTGCTGCTGGCCGGCATCCGCTCGGCGCGCCTGTGGCGTCAGCTCGGCGGTCACCGCTGGCAGCTGGTGTTCAGCCGGAGCAAGCTGCTCAAAGAGCTCTACGAACTGACGCGAAGCTGACCATGGAGCCCGCCAGCCGCAGCGTAAAACCCCTTCAGGGTGCCCTGCTGCTGGCGCTCTCGGCGCTGCTGTTCGCCTTCACCGGGGTCGGCATTCGCGAAATCTCCGCCAGCGTCAACAACGAGTCGGTGGTGTTCTTCCGCAACCTGGTCGGCGTGCTGTTCTTCCTGCCCCTGCTGCTGGTGCGCGGCGTTCGCCCGCTACGTACGACGCGACTGAAATCCCATCTCTGGCGCACCACCTACGGCCTGGCGGCGATGTACTGTTTTTTCTACGCCATTGCCCACCTACCGCTGGCCGACGCCATGCTGTTCACCTACTCGGCGCCGGTGTTCACGCCGCTGATCGCGCACATCTGGCTCAAGGAACCACTGACTCGGCGCATGCTGGTCAGCAGCCTGATCGGCCTGTGCGGGGTGCTGCTGGTGGCCAAGCCCAGCGCTGCACTGTTCGAGGGGCCCGCGCTGTTCGGCCTGGCAGCCAGCCTGCTGGCGGCCTTCGCCTTCGTCTCCATCCGCGAAATGAGCGATAGCGAGCCAGCGACGCGCATCGTCTTCTATTTCTCGCTGTTCAGCGCGCTGTTCTCCGCCATCCCGCTGACCTGGAGCTGGCAACCGCTCGATTCCACGCAGCTGAGCTGGCTGCTGGGCATCGGCCTGCTGGCCACCGCCAGCCAGGTGATCATGTCACGCGCCTACGGCCTGGCTCCGCCCGGGCTGATCGGTCCGGTCGCGTACCTGGCCATCGTCTTCGCCGGCATCATTGCCTGGCTGCTCTGGGGCGAGACGCCAGACACCCTGTCGCTGCTCGGCGCGGCATTGATCTTCGCCGCCAGTCTGTTATCGGTCGCAAGACGCAGGGCATAGGCGGCCAAGCGCCGGTTTTCATGTATGATATGCGCCCTTTTCGTCAGAGGTCGTCCCGGCACCTGAGCTAGAGCCCGCTTCATCGAAGCCGGCGCGATGCGCAGTGACCCAGGATGGCTTTTCAGCCCGACAGCCCGAGAACGCCCACATGCAGCTTTCCTCGCTCACCGCGGTTTCCCCCGTCGACGGCCGCTACGCCGGCAAAACCAGCGCCCTGCGCCCCATCTTCAGCGAATACGGCCTGATCCGCAGCCGAGTACTGGTCGAAGTGCGCTGGCTGCAGCGCCTGGCTGCCCACGAAGGCATCCCAGAAGTGGCGCCCTTCTCCGCCGAAGCCAACGCCCTGCTCAACGAACTGGCGGAGAACTTCGCCGTCGAGCACGCCGAGCGCGTCAAGGAAATCGAGCGCACCACCAACCACGACGTCAAGGCCGTGGAGTACCTGCTCAAGGAGCAGGCCGCCAAGCTGCCGGAACTGGACAAGGTCAGCGAGTTCATCCACTTCGCCTGCACCAGCGAGGACATCAACAACCTGTCCCACGCCCTGATGCTGCGCGAAGGCCGTGACAACGTGCTGCTGCCGCTGATGAAGCAACTGGCAGGCGCCATTCGCGAACTGGCGGTGAAATTCGCCGACGTGCCGATGCTGTCGCGTACCCATGGCCAGCCGGCCTCGCCGACCACCCTGGGCAAGGAACTGGCCAACGTCGTCTACCGCCTGGAGCGGCAGATCGCTCAGGTCGCCGCCGTACCGCTGCTGGGCAAGATCAACGGCGCCGTGGGCAACTACAACGCGCACCTGTCGGCCTACCCGAGCATCGACTGGGAAGCCAACGCGCGTCAGTTCATCGAAGGTGACCTGGGCCTGACCTTCAACCCCTACACCACCCAGATCGAACCGCACGACTACATCGCCGAGCTGTTCGACGCCATCGCCCGCTTCAACACCATCCTGATCGACTTCGACCGCGACGTCTGGGGTTACATCTCCCTCGGTTACTTCAAGCAGAAGACCGTCGCCGGTGAGATCGGCTCCTCGACCATGCCGCACAAGGTCAACCCGATCGACTTCGAGAACTCCGAAGGCAACCTGGGCATCGCCAACGCCATCTTCCAGCACCTGGCCAGCAAGCTGCCGATCTCCCGCTGGCAGCGCGACCTGACCGACTCCACCGTGCTGCGTAACCTGGGTGTCGGCTTCGCTCACAGCGTCATCGCTTACGAGGCCAGTCTCAAGGGAATCAGCAAGTTGGAGCTCAATGCTCAGAAAATTGCTGAAGATCTGGATGCCTGCTGGGAAGTGCTCGCCGAGCCGATCCAGACCGTCATGCGCCGCTACGCCATCGAGAACCCGTACGAGAAGCTCAAGGAGCTGACTCGCGGCAAGGGCATCAGCCCAGAGGCTCTGCTGGCCTTCATCGACGGCCTGGACATGCCGGCCGCCGCCAAGGAAGAGCTCAAGCAACTGACTCCGGCGCGCTACATCGGCAACGCCGTGGCCCAGGCCAAGCGCATCTGAGCGACACCAGCCTCGAGGACGCCCGGCTGAGCCGGGCGTTTTTGTTTTAAGGTTTTTATCTATTTCAAGGGCTTACTGATGAATCCTGATACTCCGCTGCAATTGCTGGGTGGCCTCACAGCCCGTGAATTCCTGCGCGACTACTGGCAGAAGAAACCGCTGCTGGTACGTCAAGCCATTCCCGACTTCGAAAGCCCGATCAGCCCGGACGAACTGGCCGGCCTGGCGCTGGAAGAGGAAGTCGAGTCGCGCCTGGTGATCGAGCATGGCGAGCGCCCCTGGGAACTGCAGCGTGGCCCGTTCAACGAAGACACCTTCCAGGACCTGCCCGAGCGCGACTGGACCCTGCTGGTCCAGGCCGTCGATCAGTTCGTCCCGGAAGTGGCCGAGCTGCTGGAGGACTTCAAGTTCCTGCCCAAGTGGCGCATCGACGACCTGATGATCAGCTTCGCCGCGCCCGGTGGCGGCGTCGGCCCGCATTTCGACAACTACGACGTATTCCTGCTGCAGGCTCATGGTCATCGCCGCTGGCAAATTGGCCAGATGTGCGATGCCGACAGCCCGCTGCTCCCCCACGCCGATCTGAAGATCCTGGCTCAATTCGAACCAACCGATGAATGGGTGCTGGCACCCGGCGACATGCTTTACCTGCCGCCATGCCTCGCCCACTGTGGCACCGCTGAGGATGATTGCATGACCTATTCCGTGGGCTTCCGCGCGCCGAGCGCCGCCGAAGTACTGACCCATTTCACCGACTTCCTCGGCCAGTTCCTGCCCGACGAAGAGCGTTACAGCGATGCCGACATCCAGCCGAGCGAGGATCCCAACCAGATCCAGCGCGACGCCCTGGAACGCCTCAAGGCCCTGCTCAACGAGCATATGAGCGACGAACGTCTGCTGATGACCTGGTTCGGCCAGTTCATGACCGAGCCCAAGTACCCGGAGCTGGTCGCCGGCATCGAGATCGAGGAAGAGGACTTCCTCGGCGCACTGGAAGATGGCGCGATCCTCATCCGCAACCCCAGCGCGCGCATGGCCTGGTCGGAAGTCGGCGAAGACCTGGTGCTGTTCGCCAGCGGCCAGAGCCGCCTGGTTTCCGCCCGCCTGCGCGAGCTGCTGAAGCTGATCTGCAGCGCCGATGCGTTACATGTGGAAAACCTCGGCGCCTGGCTGGCCGACGACGAGGGGCGTACCCTGCTATGGGAACTGGTCAAGCAAGGCAGCCTGGGATTTGCCGATGAGTGAGATCACTGTCCGTGTCGCGGACTGGCATAGGGACAATGCCGAGCTTCGTCGTATCCGCGACAGCGTTTTCGTCGCCGAGCAATCGGTACCGCCGGAGCTGGAATGGGACGCCGAAGATACCGACGCCGTGCACTTTCTCGCCGAAGAAGGTGATTACCCGGTCGGTACCGCGCGCCTGCTGCCCGATGGCCATATCGGTCGCGTTTCGGTGCTCAAGGACTGGCGCGGCCTGAAAGTGGGCGAAAAACTGATGCAGGCGGTGATTGCCGAAGCGGAAAAGCGCGGCCTGCATCAGCAAATGCTCACCGCTCAGGTGCACGCCACGCCATTCTATGAAAGGCTAGGCTTCAGGATTGTCAGCGACGAGTACCTCGACGCCGGCATACCGCACGTGGATATGGTGCGCAGCAGCCAGTAGAGACCGAAATGAACGACAAACACGCCCCGGTCGAACCGATCGATACGCCAGATCCCATTGAACTGGCGGCTATCGAATTCGAGTCGCCGGGGCGTTTTGCCGTGCACAACCCCGCCCCCATCACGCCGGATACGGCGCAATGGGAGCCGGCCCCCTTCGTCCTGGGCGAGCACGAGCGCCTGGAGCGCTTCAGCCAGCCCCAGCAAGCGCGCGCTCACGTTCTCGCCCTGATCCAGCAGGCGCAGCGCAACCTGTGCCTGTACAGCGATGACCTGGAGCCCTGGCTCTATCACCACAGCAGCGTGCAACAGGCCTGCACGCGTTTTCTGCTGAACAGCCCACGGGCGCGCCTGCGCATCCTGCTGCGTGACCCGACCCGCGCCGTGAAGGAAGGTCATCGCCTGCTCGCCCTGTCGCGCCGCCTGTCCTCCAACCTGCATATCCGCAAACTCAATCCGGATTACGCCAGCGATGAGCTGGCCTACCTGATCGCCGATGACAGAGGGCTGTTCTTGCGCCCGGAACTCGATCAGCAGGCGGGCTATGCCCTGTACAATGATCCGGCGCGCGCGCGCCAACGCCAAACCCAGTTCGACCAGGCCTGGGACACCAGCATCACCGACCCTGATCTGCGGAGTTTCCTGCTATGACCCTGCGCACGCTGTTCGCTGCCCTGCTTCTCGGCCTGTGCCTGCCGCTGCAAGCGGCTACCGAAGTGATCCCGCTGAATTACCGCACCGCCGACGATGTACTCGGCGTGGTGCAGTCGATGCTTGGTAACGAGGGCAAGGTCAGCGCCTACGGCAACCAGCTGATCGTCAACGCCTCCCCGGCAAAAATCGGCGAAGTTCGCGTGTTGTTGCAGCAACTCGACACCCGCCCGCGTCGCCTGCTGATCACCGTGGAGAGCGCCGACAGCAATTACCAGAACGACCGCGGCTATCGCGTCGATGGCACGCTCAGCGCCGGCAATGCCGAAGTCCAGGTCGGCCGCGGCGAAGTGAACGGTCGCGACCAGGTGCGCATCATCCGCCGCAGCACCGACAGCCGTGGCGGCGGCACCCAGCAGGTACAGGCCACCGAGGGCTATCCGGCACTGATTCAGGTTGGCCAGAGCGTACCGCTGACCACCACCAGTACCGGCCCTTACGGCCGGGTCTACCAGGACACCCAGTACCGCGACGTGACCCGCGGCTTCTACGTGACAGCCAGCCTCTCTGGCGAACTGGTACACGTTGCCATCAGCAGTCAGCGTGATCGCGTCAGCAACAGCCGCCCCGGCGTGATCGATGTGCAAAGTACCGACACGCGCGTCAGCGGTCGTCTCGGCGAGTGGATTACCCTGAGTGGCGTCAGCGAGGAAACCAGCTCCAGCGGCCGTGATGTGTTGCGCCGACACACCACCCAGGGCCGCGAAGACATGTCGCTGCGCCTGAAGGTCGAAGCGATCGACTGACACCCCGACCAAAGTCGAATCCCTTTCCCTCGCAAGAACGATGGACAACTCGCGCAACCCGCGAAATGCCTGAAACGCCCGCCCCATGGGCTGCCGAGTGTGACCATCCAGTCGCCGACTGAATATGTAGTAGTTTTAAAAAACCACTACAAAACGTTTGACGAAGCATTTTCCCAGAGGCATGATGGCCTCGCTCCCGCTAGCCAGGGGTCCTGAAAAGGATCTCCAGACCGCCCGCGAAGTACTTCGCAACGGTCCGTGTCCCAACAGCCCACAAGGCCGTACGACGAGGTTGCGACTGGAACGAAGTTGTCCTGAGGGACGGGGAAGCGTTTAGCGTCAGACAGATCGAAAGCCCAGCAGATGCCCAAGGTTTCCACGAGCCGACCGGCCTATGCGACGTTCTCGAACTGTTCGCCACATCCCCCCTCCTCGCGGTCAATCCTCGCCCCAGCCGTTTCTCGCCGTCAAAGTGGAAGCCTCCCGCAGCCGCTGCATCCGTGCACGCATTGCGTGGGTAGTCGGTGCTCAACCAACACATTTTTTGAAGGATTGACCATGTCCGCATATCAAAACGACATCAAGGCTGTAGCCGCTCTGAAAGAGAAGTTCGGCAGCAGCTGGAGCGCTATCAACCCCGAGTCCGTCGCCCGTATGCGCGCTCAGAACCGCTTCAAGACCGGTCTGGAAATCGCTCAGTACACTGCTGACATCATGCGCAAGGACATGGAAGAGTACGACGCCGACTCCTCCGTCTACACCCAGTCGCTGGGTTGCTGGCACGGCTTCATCGGTCAGCAGAAGCTGATTTCGATCAAGAAGCACCTGAAAACCACCAACAAGCGCTACCTCTACCTGTCCGGTTGGATGGTCGCTGCTCTGCGCTCTGACTTCGGCCCGCTGCCGGACCAGTCGATGCACGAGAAAACCGCCGTCTCCGACCTGATCGAAGAGCTCTACACCTTCCTGCGTCAGGCCGACAGCCGCGAACTGGACCTGCTGTTCACCGCTCTGGACGCTGCTCGCGCAGCTGGCGACCAGGCCAAGGCTGCCGAAATCCAGAACCAGATCGACAACCACGAAACCCACATCGTGCCGATCATCGCCGACATCGACGCTGGCTTCGGTAACCCGGAAGCCACCTACCTGCTGGCCAAGCGCATGATCGAAGCCGGTGCGTGCTGCATCCAGATCGAGAACCAGGTTTCCGACGAGAAGCAGTGCGGCCACCAGGACGGTAAAGTGACCGTTCCTCACGCCGACTTCCTCGCCAAGATCGCTGCCGTTCGCTACGCGTTCCTCGAGCTGGGCATCGACAACGGCGTGATCGTTGCGCGTACCGACTCCCTGGGTGCCGGCCTGACCAAGCAGATCGCCGTGACCAACGAGCCGGGCGACCTGGGCGACCTGTACAACAGCTTCCTCGATTGCGAAGAAGTGTCTGCTGCCGACCTGGGCAACGGCGATGTCGTGATCAACCGCGGCGGCAAGCTGCTGCGTCCCAAGCGTCTGCCGTCTAACCTGTTCCAGTTCCGTGCTGGCACCGGCGAAGCGCGCTGCGTACTGGACTGCATCACCAGCCTGCAGAACGGTGCTGACCTGCTGTGGATCGAAACCGAGAAGCCGCACGTTGGCCAGATCGCGGCCATGGTCAACGAAATCCGCAAGACCATCCCGAACGCCAAGCTGGTGTACAACAACAGCCCATCGTTCAACTGGACCCTGAACTTCCGTCAGCAGGTGTTCGATGCCATGGTTGCCGAAGGCAAGGACGTTTCCGCCTACGACCGCGCCAAGCTGATGAGCGTCGAGTACGACGAAACCGAACTGGCCCAGGTTGCCGACGAGAAGATCCGTACCTTCCAGCGCGACGGTTCGGCTCAGGCTGGCATCTTCCACCACCTGATCACCCTGCCGACCTACCACACCGCAGCTCTGTCGACTGACAACCTGGCCAAGGGTTACTTCGCCGACCAGGGCATGCTGGCCTACGTGAAAGGCGTGCAGCGTCAGGAACTGCGTCAGGGTATCGCCTGCGTCAAGCACCAGAACATGGCTGGCTCCGACATCGGCGACAACCACAAGGAGTACTTCGCTGGCGAAGCAGCTCTGAAGGCGAGCGGTAAAGACAACACCATGAACCAGTTCCACTAAGAACGGTTCTCCTGCTGCGGACCACGCATCCGCAGCAGTCTGTTTGCCTAATCCGCCCCGGCTTTGCCGGGGCTTTTTTATGCCTAGCAAATAGGTGCGCGGCGCACCAATCGTTTCCAACGGCCTTGGTGCGCAATGCCTGGGCGACCTCGCGACAGCCTACGAAGCGGCGCCAAGCAGAGGGACGATCGCCACCCTCCGAGCAGTTTTGTGCAACAGCGCACAGGCGCTGTCACTATTCCGTCGTTTTCCTTGGTTAGCGTCATGGCTCCGTCGATCAGCCTCCCCAGGAGCCCTCCATGCGCAACGAACAAGAGCAAGACGTGCTATTCGGCAATGGCGATGAACCGCTCAGCAATGCCTCCAGCAACCCTCATATCAACGACCTGATCGAGGCCGGCCTGAGCCGCCGTCAGGTGGTGGCCGGCGGCGCTGCGCTCGGCGTCATGGGCTTTCTCGGCGTCGCCATGCCCGGCAGTGCCGAGGCCGCCGGCAACCCGATCAAGGACCTGCTCGAACGCCTGAAGAAACGCAGCAAACGTCTGCCGTTCAACCCGGTGGCGGTGACTCGCGCCGACACCATCAGCGTGCCGGCCGGCTACAAGGCCACCACCTTCATCCCATGGGGCACGCCGATTCGCGGCAGCTTCCCGGCCTTTCTCGACAACGCCGGCAACAGTGCCGCGGATCAGGCCGACCAGATCGGCATGCACCATGACGGCATGCACTTCTTTCCCATCGATGGTCAGCGCGGCGGCGGTCACAAGAGCGACCACGGCCTGCTGGTTCTCAACCACGAGTACATCGACGCCCCACTGCTGCACCCCAACGGTCCCACCTTGGTCGGCGGCAAGCGCAGCAGTGCCGATGAAGTGCGCAAGGAAATCAACGCCCACGGGGTTTCGGTGGTGGAAGTGCGCCGCGTACGCGGCCAATGGGAGGTGTTGCCCAGCGCCCGCAACCGCCGCATCACCGGTGCCACGCCGATGCAGATCAGCGGCCCGGTACGCGGCCACGCCCTGCTGCAGACCCACTACAGCCCCGACGGCACCGCCACCCGCGGCACACTGAACAATTGCGCCAACGGCTTCACGCCCTGGGGCACCTACCTGACCTGCGAGGAGAACTGGGCCGGTTATTTCGCCAGTGGCGACGCCGAACGCCCGCGTGAAATGACCCGCTACGGCGTCGGCAGCGCCAGCCGCTACGGCTGGGATCACCTGGCCGGCGACGAATTCCAGCGCTTCAACGCCACCCGCCTGGCCGCCGAGGCCGCAGGCGACTACCGCAACGAACCGAACCACTTCGGCTGGATCGTCGAGATCGATCCCTTCGCGCCGGAATCGGCCCCGGTCAAGCGCACCGCACTGGGCCGTTTCGCCCACGAGGGTCTGGTGTTCGCTCCGGTCAAGCCGGGTCGCCCGGTGGTCTGCTATTCCGGCGATGACTCGCAGAACGAGTACATCTACAAGTTCGTCAGCCGCGGCAGGTACATACCGGGTCGCAGCAACGGCAGCCTGCTCGATGAGGGCACCCTCTACGTGGCGCGCTTCAAAGCCAACGGCAAGGGTGAATGGCTGGCCCTGGACATCAAGGACAAGGCCTTCCAGGCCGCCTGCAGGGCTGCCGGGGTCAGCTTCGCCGACCAGGGCGAGGTGCTGATCAACACCCGCCTGGCTGCCGACATCGTCGGTGCCACCAAGATGGATCGCCCGGAATGGGGGGCGGTGAACCCGAACAACGGCGACGTCTACTTCACCCTCACCAACAACAGCTCGCGCACCGTCGCCGACGCCGCCAACCCGCGCCCGGCCAATGCCTTCGGTCACATCATCCGCTGGCGCGAGCAGAGCCGCGACTATGCTGGCCGTGAGTTCGTCTGGAGCCTGTTCCTGCTGGCCGGGCCGGAGAACGACAGCCTCGACCCCAACGGCAAACCGCTGACCGCCGACAACCGCCTGGCCAGCCCGGACGGCCTGTGGTTCGACGACGATGGCCGGCTGTGGATCCAGACCGACATGAGCGGCAGCCAGCTCGCCAGCGGCCCGTTCGGCAACAACCAGATGCTGGTTGCCGAGCCGACCACCGGCGAGGTCAAGCGCTTCCTGGTCGGCCCCGTGGGCTGCGAAGTCACTGGCATTACCGCCACACCGGACTTCCGCACGCTGTTCGTCAACATCCAGCACCCGGGCGAAGGCTCGACTCCGACGGATTTCCGCAGCACCTGGCCGGACGGCCCCGGCCGCCGCCCGCGCTCGGCCACCGTGATCGTCACCCGCGAGGACGGCAAACCGCTGTTCTGATCCACACGCCTGCACCCTCTCGCCCCAGGTGAGAGGGTGCAGCCACCTATTCGATGCATGAACAGGCAAGGCGCGGCTGCAGCTTCTACGCTGAAAGGCAATCGACTCGCGCAAGGACTGCCCATGCTCCGTTCCACCCTGCTGTTCGGCAGTTGCATTGTGATAGGCAGCGTGACACTCGCCTGGTACTGGCAACGCCCCACCGCCGAAGAGCCTGCCATCTCGCCGCGAGAGCAAGCACCAGCGCAGCCATTTACGCAAGACATCGCCGCGTCAGCGCCAATCGACCTCAGCCCCGAGCAGATGCACCTGCTGGCAAGGCCCGAAGTCCAGCAACAGGAACGGCGCCTGGACTTTCATCGGCGCTACAGAGGGTTCATCGAGCATGCCAAGGAACTCGACAGCAACAGTCGCGAGACTCAAGCGCAGGCATTGAGTGAGGGCGTCGATGCGCTGGAGCGCCGAGGCGAGTTGGCACTGAGCGAGGCCCTGCTGCTGCAGATCGCCCTGATCAAGGCAGTCAGCCAAGACGAAAACGAGCAAAAGAGACGCGCCGAAGCGCTGATCGAGCGTTACCAGGCCATCAGCGCTGAGCGTGAGGCCAAACTGGCGCAGCGATCTGACCCGAATTTCGAGCGCTACAAGGCCGAGGAAAGCACTATCGTCGAGGAAGTTCTCGGCCTGCAGAACATTCCCGATGGACTCACTCGCGACCAATACCTCAGGCAACGCCTGCAAGAAGCTCGCGAGCGCAATTACCAACAAACCCCGGATGGCTGAACGCGGCGACAACCCAGGCTGCCGCCGCGTGGCTTTCGCGTCTGCTCAGAGCAACTGGTCCAGCAGGTAATAGAGCAGATTGAATTGCTTGTTGCGATCGGCCACATCGCTGCTTTCCGAAGCATCCAGTACCTGCCCGCTGCCATCGAGGACGCTGCTGACGAAGTTGTCCAGCTGCAGATTCTGCTCCTGGATATCGGAGTTGGCGAACTCGATGATGCTGGTGCAGTGGCTTTCGTTGACGTTACGGAACTGCGGGAAATAACCACCGACATTGCCCAGGCTCGCCAGTTGGCTGCGCAGGCGCGTGGTGTCCGTCGCCCAGCGCTGCTTGATCAGCGCCTCCTTGGCAGCCTGAGTCGGCGCATTGATGATCTCCGCGTAGAAGCGCTCGTAGGAATAGGACGAATAGTTCAGGTCCTGCCAGAAATGCGTGTGCCCCATGCGATCACCCGGCAGATTGCTTGAAAGCGCCGGATACAGGCTGCCCAGGTCGTTGCTGGTGAAACCCGGCAGGCGCGCCTGCAGGTACTGCAACGGCCCCTGCGCGGCATCGAGGCCCCAGGCCTGACGGATCAGGGTCTGCAGTGGGTAGGAAGGATAAGCCTGGTTGTCGCCAGCCAGCGCGGTATAGACGGGCCCGGAATCGTTGATCAGGTAACCCCGATCCGGCGCGATATCCTGGCGCAGGTTGGCGTAGTTGGTCAGGCTGCCCGCACCGCCGGCACTGCATCCCGTGGTCAGCATCTGGGTCGGTCGCGGCAGATTGTCCTTCAGCCACCCCGCCACCGCACGCATGTTGCGCAAGCCGTTGTGGTGCCATACCAGCGGCGGATTTTCCCCCTGCGGGTCTTCGTAGATCGCCACCTTGTCGCCGGAGTAGATATCGCCCGTGCAGTACGGCACGTAGACCATGTTCCAGTTCTGCGTCTTGACGCGCGTCCAGGGATGCAGACGCACAACGAAAGGACTCACCAGACTGGCGCCGGGGTTGAGCAGCGACATGTAGTCATTGGCAATCCCGTCGGGATTGCGCGCGCCACGAATACCGCTTTGCCCACTGCAACTGGCGTAATCCCAGCAGGCGCCACCACCTTCCAGATAAACGATGGTATTGCGCGTGTTCGGCACACGATTGATGAAGAACTTGTAGGGCGAGCCATTGCCGCACACCGCACCGGTCTGTGGCGCCATCTGAATCGTTTGCCAGCCGTAGTAGTTGCCGGGATTGAAGCCGCTCTTGAAGCCACTGGGGTTGGCCAGCAGCGGGTACGGTCCGACACGCTGCGCAGGCGTCACCGGATTATCGGCCTTGGGCGGCGAGACCAGATTGCTCAAACTCTGCCAGAAGTTGTAATCACCCAACTCCGCACTGGCAGGCGCGCTCAAGGCTAGCAAGAGAATGGCTGGGACTACACGCGGCAAGGACTGGACAACAGGCATGGCAAAACCCCTCATGTTGTTATTCGTACGAAGGGTCGGCATACCCAGGCAGGGGCAACTTCGCAGACCCAGCGGATGGTGGGCACTGCTCGATCGATGGTGCATCGCTCTGTGGCGATTCATGCACGCTAGTACAAAATCAGCTGTGCAGCATCAGTGCAGGAATAAAATTTGCTGATAGATCAGCCCTTGAGATATGCGCTATTGGAATTTCACGCAGTGCTTGCTGCTTTGGCCTTAACACCAAAGTGGCAGTGAATTGCTTATCTCGCCGAGGCTCATCACGCCTCGAAATCAGGCAGATTAGCGGGTGAGTCGCTGCCGGAAATTGCCAGAAGGAAGCGCTCAGCTATAGTCCAGAAGCGTAGGCCGTGTGGCTCACTGCGGGCCTGCATTGCCATGACCAGTCAATCGGACGCTCGACAGGCATGGCCAACCAGCGGGAATAATTTTCTCTGAAAAATTTACTTACATTTCCACTGCACATAGTATTGTATACAGACTTTGCGTCAGCGCCCTTGACGGCGCTTGGCAGCTACTAAATTAAAAGCCGTTCCTTAGCTCAAGGAGTACCGGCATGCCTGATGCGGTAACGACCATGTCCCATAACTGGGCCTTCGCTGTGTTCTTGCTGGGTGTCTGCGGGCTCATCGCCTTCATGCTCGGCGTTTCCAGTCTGCTCGGCAGCAAGGCCTGGGGACGCAGCAAGAACGAGCCCTTCGAGTCGGGCATGCTACCTACCGGCAGCGCGCGTCTGCGCCTGTCAGCCAAGTTCTATCTGGTCGCGATGCTCTTCGTGATCTTCGACGTTGAAGCCCTCTTTCTCTTCGCCTGGGCAGTCTCGGTACGCGAAAGCGGCTGGATTGGCCTGGTCGGAGCTACTGTTTTCATAACCATTCTGTTCGCGGGTCTTGTCTACGAGTCGGCGATTGGTGCGCTGGATTGGGCACCAGAAGGACGCCGCAAGCGGCAAGCGAAGCTGAAACAATGAGGCTTTGGCGATGCAATACAAACTTACTCGGGTCGACCCGAATGCGCCCAACGAGGCGTATCCGATCGGCCAGCGGGAGCTCGTCTCCGACCCGCTGCTAGAGGATCAGGTTCACAAGAACATCTACATGGGCAAGCTCTCGGACGCGCTCAACGGCGCGGTCAACTGGGGGCGCAAGAATTCCTTGTGGCCGTACAACTTCGGCCTGTCCTGCTGCTATGTGGAAATGACCACGGCCTTCACCGCCCCGCATGACGTTGCGCGCTTCGGTGCGGAAGTCATCCGTGCATCCCCCCGCCAGGCCGACTTCATGGTCATCGCCGGCACCTGCTTCATCAAGATGGCGCCGGTCATCCAGCGTCTCTATGAGCAGATGCTGGAGCCCAAGTGGGTCATCTCCATGGGTTCATGCGCCAACTCCGGCGGCATGTACGACATCTACTCGGTCGTTCAGGGCGTGGACAAGTTCCTCCCCGTGGACGTCTACATTCCCGGCTGCCCGCCCCGTCCGGAGGCGTTCCTGCAAGGCTTGATGCTGCTGCAGGAATCCATCGGCCAGGAGCGCCGCCCGCTTTCCTGGATCGTTGGCGATCAAGGCATCTACCGTGCCGAAATGCCTTCGCAGAAGGAACAGCGTCGCGAGCAGCGAATCGCCGTTACCAACCTGCGTAGCCCCGACGAAGTCTGAGCCGATGCTTGCCCGCGCAAGCGTCACGCCCACTTTCTACGTTGATCGACAGCGACCGAGACCATGACTCAAGACACCGTTGTGTCCATACCGCCTTACAAGGCTGACGACCAGGACGTCGTCGCCGAACTGCGTGCCCGTTTTGGCGACGACAGTTTCACCCTGCAAACGACCCGCACCGGCCTGCCGGTACTCTGGGTCGCCCGTGAGCGCCTCATCGAAGTGCTCACCTGCCTGCGCAACCTGCCGCGCCCCTACGTCATGCTCTTTGATCTGCACGGCGTCGACGAGCGCCTGCGCACCCAGCGTCGCGGCCTGCCGGACGCCGACTTCACGGTGTTCTATCACCTGATGTCGCTAGAGCGTAACAGTGACGTGATGATCAAGGTCGCCTTGAGCGAGCGTGACCTCAACCTGCCGACCGCCACCGGCATCTGGCCCAATGCCAACTGGTACGAGCGCGAAGTCTGGGACCTGTACGGCATCACCTTCACCGGCCACCCGCACCTGACCCGCATCATGATGCCGCCGACCTGGGAAGGTCATCCGCTGCGCAAGGACTATCCGGCGCGAGCCACCGAATTCGATCCGTTCAGCCTGACCCTGGCCAAGCAGCAGCTCGAGGAGGAAGCCGCGCGTTTCCGCCCGGAAGACTGGGGCATGAAACGTGGCGGCGAGCACGAGGACTACATGTTCCTCAACCTTGGTCCCAACCACCCCTCCGCCCATGGTGCCTTCCGCATCATCCTGCAGCTCGATGGCGAAGAAATCGTCGATTGCGTGCCGGAGATCGGCTATCACCACCGTGGCGCCGAGAAGATGGCCGAACGGCAGAGCTGGCATAGCTTCATCCCCTACACCGACCGGATCGACTACCTCGGCGGGGTGATGAACAACCTGCCCTACGTGCTGGCGGTAGAAAAACTGGCCGGGATCAAGGTGCCGCAGAAGGTCGACGTGATTCGCATCATGCTCGCCGAGTTCTTCCGCATCACCAGCCACCTGCTGTTCCTCGGCACCTATATCCAGGACGTCGGCGCCATGACCCCGGTGTTCTTCACCTTCACCGACCGCCAGCGCGCCTACAAGGTGATCGAGGCCATCACCGGCTTCCGCCTGCACCCGGCCTGGTACCGCATCGGTGGCGTCGCCCATGATCTGCCACGCGGCTGGGACGGGCTGGTCAAGGAATTCGTCGACTGGCTGCCCAAGCGTCTCGACGAGTACGAGAAAGCGGCGCTGAAGAACAGCATCCTCAAGGCCCGTACCATCGGTGTGGCGCAGTACAACACCAAGGAAGCGCTGGAATGGGGCACAACCGGTGCAGGCCTGCGCGCCACCGGCTGCGATTTCGACCTGCGCAAGGCGCGCCCCTACTCCGGTTACGAGCACTTCGATTTCGAGGTGCCGCTGGCCGTCAATGGCGACGCCTACGACCGCTGCATCGTGCGCGTCGAAGAGATGCGCCAGAGCATCCGCATCATCGACCAGTGCCTGAAGAACATGCCGGCAGGCCCGTACAAGGCCGATCACCCGCTGACCACGCCGCCGCCGAAAGAGCGCACCCTGCAGCACATCGAAACCCTGATCACCCACTTCCTGCAGGTTTCCTGGGGGCCGGTCATGCCGGCCAATGAAGCCTTCCAGATGATCGAGGCGACCAAGGGCATCAACAGCTATTACCTGACGAGCGACGGCAGCACCATGAGCTACCGCACCCGGATTCGCACCCCCAGCTTCCCCCACCTGCAGCAGATCCCCTCGGTGATCCGCGGCAGCATGGTGGCGGACCTGATCGCCTATCTGGGCAGTATCGACTTCGTCATGGCCGACGTGGATCGCTGACATGAGCCAGACAACCAATAGCAGCACGCTGATTCAGACAGACCGTTTCGTTCTCAGCGAAACCGAGCGCTCGGCCATCGAGCACGAGATGCATCACTACGAAGACCCGCGCGCCGCCAGCATCGAAGCGCTGAAGATCGTGCAGAAAGAGCGCGGCTGGGTGCCGGACGGCGCCGCCGACGCCATCGGCGCGATTCTCGGCATTCCGGCCAGCGACGTCGAAGGCGTGGCCACCTTCTACAGCCAGATCTTTCGCCAACCGGTCGGCCGCCACGTGATTCGCGTGTGCGACAGCATGACCTGCTACATCGGCGGCCATGAATCGGTGGTCAGTGAGATTCACAAGCAGCTCGGCATCGGCCTCGGCCAGACCACCAGCGACAACCGCTTCACCCTGCTGCCGGTGTGCTGCCTGGGCAACTGCGACAAGGCCCCGGCGCTGATGATCGACGACGACACCTTCGGCGACATCCAGCCCGACGGCGTCGCCAAGCTGCTGGAGGCCTATCCATGAGTCGGCGCACCGCTATGAAGACCCTGACTTCCATTGGCCCGGCCAACCGCGTCGCCCGCAGCGAAGAAACCCACCCACTGACCTGGCGCCTGCGTGACGACGCCCAGCCGGTATGGCTGAGCGAATACCAGGCCAAGAACGGCTACGCCGCCGCGCGCAAGGCGCTGACCGAGATGGCCCAGGCCGACATCGTGCAGACCGTCAAGGAATCCGGCCTCAAGGGGCGCGGTGGTGCAGGCTTCCCCACCGGGGTGAAGTGGGGCCTGATGCCAGCCGACGAATCCATGAACATCCGCTACCTGCTGTGCAATGCGGACGAAATGGAGCCCAACACCTGGAAGGATCGCCTGCTGATGGAACAGCTGCCGCACCTGCTGGTGGAAGGCATGCTGATCTCGGCGCGCGCGCTCAAGGCCTACCGCGGCTACATCTTCCTGCGTGGCGAGTACGTCGACGCCGCCGCCAACCTCAACCGCGCCATCGACGAGGCCAAGGCCGCCGGCCTGCTGGGCAAGAACATCTTCGGCAGCGGCTTCGATTTCGAGCTGTTCGTGCATACCGGCGCCGGCCGCTACATCTGTGGCGAAGAAACCGCGCTGATCAACTCGCTGGAAGGCCGTCGTGCCAACCCGCGCGCCAAGCCGCCCTTCCCCGCTGCCGTCGGCGTGTGGGGTAAGCCGACCTGCGTCAACAACGTCGAGACCCTGTGCAACGTGCCGGCCATCGTCGGCCAGGGCGTGGACTGGTACAAGGGCCTCGCCCGTCCGGGCAGCGAAGACCACGGCACCAAGCTGATGGGCTTCTCCGGCAAGGTGAAGAACCCCGGCCTGTGGGAACTGCCGTTCGGCGTCACCGCGCGCGAACTGTTCGAGGACCATGCCGGTGGCATGCGCGACGGCTACCGCCTCAAGTGCTGGCAGCCCGGCGGCGCCGGCACCGGCTTTCTGCTGCCCGAGCACCTCGATGCGCAGATGTACGCCGGCGGCATCGCCAAGGTCGGCACGCGCATGGGCACCGGCCTGGCGCTGGCGGTGGACGACTCGATCAGCATGGTCTCGCTGCTGCGCAACATGGAAGAGTTCTTCGCCCGCGAGTCCTGCGGCTGGTGCACGCCTTGCCGCGACGGCCTGCCCTGGAGCGTGAAGATCCTTCTCGCGCTGGAGCGTGGCGAAGGCACCCGCGAGGACATCGCCACCCTGCTCGGCCTGGTCAACTTCCTCGGCCCGGGCAAGACCTTCTGTGCTCACGCGCCAGGCGCCGTGGAGCCGTTGGGCAGTGCCATCAAGTATTTCCGTGAAGAGTTCGAGGCCGGTGTGGCCAAGGTGGCGACCACGCCCCGCATGCCGGCCAGTGCGAGCTGAACAGACGAATTCCCTTAGCCAGCCGCTTTAACCAGCGGGTAAACGAAGACTCAAAGAAATGGCCACTATCCACGTAGACGGCAAAGATTTCGAAGTCGATGGAGCAGACAACCTCCTGCAGGCCTGCCTGTCCCTCGGACTCGATATCCCCTACTTCTGCTGGCACCCGGCGCTTGGCAGCGTCGGGGCGTGCCGGCAGTGCGCGGTCAAGCAGTACAGCGACGAGAACGACACCCGCGGTCGTATCGTCATGTCCTGCATGACGCCTGCCACCGACAACACCTGGATCAGCATCGACGACGAGGAGTCCAAGGCGTTCCGCGCCAGCGTCGTCGAATGGCTGATGACCAACCACCCGCACGACTGCCCGGTGTGCGAGGAAGGTGGCCACTGCCACCTGCAGGACATGACGGTGATGACCGGGCACAACGTCCGTCGCTACCGGTTCAGCAAGCGGACTCATCAAAATCAAGAGTTGGGCCCGTTTATCGGCCACGAGATGAACCGCTGCATCGCCTGCTACCGCTGCGTGCGCTACTACAAGGACTACGCCGGCGGCACCGACCTGGGTGTGTTCGGCGCGCATGACAACGTGTACTTCGGCCGCGTCGAGGACGGCACGCTGGAAAGCGAGTTCTCCGGCAACCTGGTCGAGGTCTGCCCCACCGGCGTGTTCACCGACAAGACCCACTCCGAGCGCTACAACCGCAAGTGGGACATGCAGTTCGCCCCGAGCATCTGCCACGGCTGCGCCAGCGGCTGCAACATCAGCCCCGGCGAGCGCTACGGCGAGCTGCGTCGCATCGAGAATCGCTTCAACGGTTCGGTGAACCAGTACTTCCTCTGCGACCGCGGCCGCTTCGGCTATGGCTACGTCAACAATGAGGATCGCCCGCGTCAGCCGCTGCTGGCCGGCCAAGCCATCGGCATCGATGCCGCGCTGGACAAGGCCGCCGAGCTGCTCAAGGGCAAGCGCGTGATCGGCATCGGCTCGCCGCGCGCCAGCCTGGAATCCAACTTCGCCCTGCGCGAGCTGGTAGGTGATGGCAATTACTATAGCGGCATCGCTGCCAGCGAACTGGCCAATATCCGCCTGATCCGCGACATCCTGCAAAACGGCCCGCTGCCGACCCCGACCCTGCGCGACGTCGAGCTGCACGACGCCATCTTCGTTCTCGGCGAAGACCTGACCCAGACCGCCGCGCGCCTGGCCCTGGCCCTGCGTCAGGCGGTCAAGGGCAAGGCCACCGAAATCGCTGCCGGTGCGCGCATTCAGGACTGGCACATGGCGGCGGTGCAGAACGTCGCCCAGCACGCCCTGCACCCTCTGTTCATTGCCAGCGTGACGGAAACCCGCCTCGACGATATCGCCGAGCAGTGCGTGCACGCCGCCCCTGCTGATCTCGCCCGCATTGGTTTCGCCGTGGCCCACGCCATCGACCCGAGCGCGCCAGCCGTCGACGGCCTGGAAGCCGAAGCCGGCGTACTGGTGCAGCGCATCGCCGATGCCCTGATCAATGCCAGGCGCCCGCTGATCGTCTCTGGCGCCTCGCTGGGCGACAAGGCCCTGATCGAAGCCGCCGCCAATATCGCCAGCGCGCTGAAGAACCGTGAGAAGAACGGCTCGCTGAGCCTGGTGGTGCCGGAAGCCAACAGCCTGGGCCTGGCGCTGCTTATGGGTGAAGAGTTCGGCGACAAGTCCGTCGATGCCGCGCTGGATGCACTGAGCAATGGCCAGGCCGATGCCGTGATCGTGCTGGAAAACGACCTGTACCGCCGCGCCGATGCGGCCAAGGTCGACGCCGCGCTCAACGCCGCCCAAACGGTGATCGTCGCCGATCACCAGCGTACCGCCACCAGCGAGCGCGCCCACCTGCTGCTGCCGGTGGCCTCCTTCGCCGAAGGCGACGGCACCCTGGTCAGCCTCGAGGGCCGCGCCCAGCGTTTCTTCCAGGTCTATGAGCCGAGTTACTACGACGCCAGCATCCTGATCCGCGAAGGCTGGCGCTGGCTGCATGCCCTGCACAGCACGCTGCAGTGCAAGGCCGTGGACTGGACGCAACTGGATCAGGTCACCGCAGCCTGCGCCGCCAGCAACCCGCATTTGTCCGGCATCAAGGACGCCGCGCCGAGCGCCTCGTTCCGCATCAGGGGCCTGAAGCTTGCGCGCGAGCCTCACCGCTACAGCGGCCGCACCGCCATGCGCGCCAACATCAGCGTGCACGAGCCGCGTCAGCCGCAGGACCAGGACTCGGCCTTCGCCTTCTCCATGGAAGGCTACGCCGGCAGCAAGGAAGACCGTCAACAGATTCCGTTCGCCTGGTCGCCGGGCTGGAACTCGCCGCAAGCCTGGAACAAGTTCCAGGACGAGGTCGGTGGTCACCTGCGTGCCGGTGACCCCGGCGTGCGCCTGCTCGAAGCCGCCGGCAACGTCCTGCCCTGGTTCGCGGTGAATGCTGCGTTCAACCCGGCGGCGGGCACCTGGCAGGTGGCGCCGCTGCACCACCTGTTCGGCAGCGAGGAAAACTCCGCACGCGCCAAACCGATTCAGGAACGTATGCTCGAACCCTACGTGGCCCTGGCCCGTGAGGAAGCGGCACGCCTGGGCGTGAACGACGGCGCGCTGCTGGCCCTGCGCGTCAACGGCCAGGCGCTGCGCCTGCCACTGCAAGTCCGCGACGACCTGGCCGTCGGCCTGGTCGGCCTGCCGCTTGGCTTGCCAGGCATTGCCGCGACGCTCGCCGGCGCCAGCGTGACCCTGCTGCAGGAGGCCGCGCAATGAGCTGGCTGACGCCCGAACTGATCGAGATCGTCGTCGCGGTACTCAAGGCCATCGTCATCCTGCTGGTGGTGGTGGTCTGCGGCGCGCTGCTGAGCTTCGTCGAGCGGCGCCTGCTCGGTTGGTGGCAGGATCGCTACGGCCCCAACCGTGTGGGGCCGTTCGGCATGTTCCAGATCGCCGCCGACATGATCAAGATGTTCTTCAAGGAGGACTGGACGCCGCCGTTCGCCGACAGGTTCATCTTCATCCTGGCGCCGATGATCGCCTTCTCGGCGATGCTGATGGCCTTCGCCATCATCCCCATCACCCCGACCTGGGGCGTGGCGGACCTGAACATCGGCATCCTGTTCTTCTTCGCCATGGCGGGGCTTTCGGTGTACGCGGTGCTGTTCGCCGGCTGGTCGAGCAACAACAAGTTCGCCCTGCTCGGCGCCCTGAGGGCTTCGGCGCAGACGGTCTCCTACGAGGTGTTCCTGGCCCTGGCGCTGATGGGCGTGGTGGCGCAGGTCGGCTCGTTCAACATGCGCGATATCGTCGATTACCAGGCGCAGAACCTGTGGTTCATCATTCCGCAGTTCTTCGGTTTCTGTACCTTCTTCATCGCTGCTGTCGCCGTGACCCACCGTCACCCGTTCGACCAACCGGAAGCCGAGCAGGAGCTGGCCGATGGTTACCACATCGAATACGCCGGGATGAAATGGGGCATGTTCTTCGTCGGCGAATACGTCGCCATCGTCACCGTGTCCGCCCTGCTGGTAACGCTGTTCTTCGGTGGCTGGCACGGCCCGTTCGGCCTCCTGCCGCAGATTCCGTTCTTCTGGTTCGCGCTGAAAACGGCCTTCTTCATCATGATCTTCATCCTGCTGCGCGCGTCGATCCCACGCCCGCGCTATGACCAGGTCATGGCCTTCAGCTGGAAGTTCTGCCTGCCGCTGACCCTGATCAACCTGCTGGTGACCGGCGCCGTCGTGCTGGCCACGGCCCAGTAAGAGGAGATTTACAAAGCAGCGAACGAAGGTCAGGCAAGGCGAAGTTCGCCGAAAAAGCGGAGTGTACGAGTAGTACATGAGCATTTTGAGGTGAGCTTCAACGCAGCATGGCCGAGTGCAGCAATTTGTAGATTTCCTCGTAGGAGAAATGAGAATGTTCAAATACATCTGGGACATCCTGGTTGGCACTGCCACCCAGCTGCGCAGCCTGGCCATGGTGTTCAGCCATGGCTTTCGCAAGCGCGACACCCTGCAATACCCGGAAGAGGCGGTCTACCTGCCGCCGCGCTACCGTGGCCGCATCGTCCTGACCCGCGACCCTGACGGCGAAGAGCGCTGCGTAGCCTGCAACCTGTGCGCAGTGGCCTGCCCGGTGGGCTGCATTTCGCTGCAGAAGGCCGAGACCGATGATGGTCGCTGGTACCCGGAGTTCTTCCGCATCAACTTCTCGCGCTGCATCTTCTGCGGCCTGTGCGAGGAAGCCTGCCCGACCACCGCGATCCAGCTCACCCCCGATTTCGAGATGGGCGAGTTCAAGCGTCAGGATCTGGTGTACGAGAAGGAAGACCTGCTGATCAGCGGCCCCGGCAAGAACCCGGACTACAACTTCTACCGCGTTGCCGGTATGGCCATCGCCGGCAAGCCCAAGGGCGCCGCGCAGAACGAGGCCGAGCCGATCAACGTCAAGAGTCTGCTGCCATGACTCGTTCTTACCCTCTCCCCCAGCCCCTCTCCCGCAGGCGGGAGAGGGGAGCCATGAGGAGCTTCTGATGGAATTTGCCTTCTACTTCTCCGCCGGTGTGGCGGTGGCAGCGACGGTGGGGGTGGTCACCAACACCAACCCGGTGCACGCCCTGCTCTATCTCATCGTCTCGCTGCTGGCGGTGTCGATGGTGTTCTTCGCCCTCGGCGCGCCCTTTGCCGGCGCACTGGAAATCATCGTCTACGCGGGCGCCATCATGGTGCTGTTCGTGTTCGTGGTGATGATGCTCAACCTCGGCCCGGCTGCCGTCGAGCAGGAGCGCAAGTGGCTGACGCCCGGTATCTGGGTCGGCCCGGCGATTCTCAGCGCCCTGTTGCTCGGTCAGTTGCTCTATGTGCTGCTGAACCACGTCAGCGACGCCCATATCGGCCATACCACGGTCGAAGCCAAGGCCGTCGGCATCAGCCTCTTCGGCCCCTATCTGCTGGCCGTGGAGCTGGCCGCCCTGCTGCTGCTTGCCGCGCTGGTCGCTGCCTTCCATCTGGGTCGCCATGAAGCCAAGGAGCCCAGCGTATGACCGGCATCCCCCTCGAACACGGCCTGGCCCTGGCCGGCGTGCTGTTCTGCATCGGCCTGGTCGGCCTGATGGTGCGGCGCAACATCCTGTTCATCCTGATGAGCCTGGAAGTGATGATGAACGCCGCTGCGCTGGCCTTCGTCGTTGCCGGTGCCCGCTGGGGCGCGGCTGACGGCCAGGTGATGTTCATTCTGGTGATCACCCTGGCAGCTGCCGAGGCCAGCATCGGCCTGGCGATCCTGCTGCAGCTGTATCGCCGCTTCAACACTCTGGATATCGACGCTGCCAGCGAGATGCGCGGATGAACCTTCTAGCCCTGACTCTATTCCTCCCGCTGCTCGGCTGGCTGCTGCTGGCCTTCTCACGCGGGCGCCTCTCGGAAAACACCAGTGCGCTGATCGGCGTCGGCTCCATCGGCCTGGCTGCTGCCAGCGCTGCCTGGGTCATCGCCGCGTTCCTCGGCAATCCGCCGGCTGACGGCGCCTACAGCCTGACCCTGTGGCAGTGGATGAGCGTCGAAGGCCTGGCGCCGAGCTTCACCCTGTACCTGGACGGCCTATCGGTGACCATGCTCGGCGTGGTCACCGGCGTGGGTTTCCTGATCCACCTGTTCGCCAGTTGGTACATGCGCGGTGAGGAAGGCTATTCGCGCTTCTTCGCCTACACCAACCTGTTCATCTTCAGCATGTTGCTGCTGGTATTGGGCGACAACCTGCTGGTGCTGTTCTTCGGCTGGGAAGGCGTGGGCCTGTGCTCGTACCTGCTGATCGGCTTCTACTACAAGCACGTGCCCAACGGTAACGCGGCGCTCAAGGCCTTCATCGTCACCCGCGTCGGCGACGTGTTCCTGATGATTGGCCTGTTCCTGCTGTTCCTCAACCTCGGCACCCTGAACATCCAGGAGCTGATGGTGCTGGCACCGCAGCGCTACGTGGCCGGCGACACCTGGCTGTGGCTGGCCACCCTGATGCTGCTTGGCGGCGCAGTGGGCAAGTCCGCCCAGCTGCCGCTGCAGACCTGGCTGGCCGACGCCATGGCCGGCCCGACCCCGGTGTCGGCGCTGATCCACGCGGCGACCATGGTCACCGCCGGCGTGTACCTGATCGCCCGTACCCACGGCCTGTTCCTCCTGACCCCGGAGATTCTCGAGCTGGTCGGCATCGTCGGCGGCGTGACCCTGGTGCTGGCCGGCTTCGCCGCGCTGGTGCAGACCGACATCAAGCGCATCCTCGCTTACTCGACCATGAGCCAGATCGGCTACATGTTCCTCGCCCTGGGCGTTGGCGCCTGGGATGCGGCGATCTTTCACCTGATGACCCACGCCTTCTTCAAGGCTCTGCTGTTCCTCGCATCCGGTGCGGTGATCCACGCCTGCCACCATGAGCAGAACATCTTCAGGATGGGCGGCCTGTGGAAGAAGCTGCCACTGGCCTACGCCAGCTTCGTCGTCGGCGGCGCGGCGCTGGCCGCCCTGCCGCTGCTCACCGCCGGCTTCTACTCCAAGGACGAAATCCTCTGGGAAGCCTTCGCCAGCGGCCATAACGAGCTGCTCTACGCCGGCCTGCTTGGCGCCTTCCTCACCTCGATCTACACCTTCCGCCTGATCTTCATCGCCTTCCACGGCGAGCAGAAGACCGAGGCACACGCCGGTCATGGCATCGCCCACAACCTGCCGCTGCTGGTGCTGATCGTGCTGTCCACCTTCATCGGTGCCTGGATCACCCCGCCGCTGGCCGGCGTGCTGCCGGAAAGTGCCGGCCATGCCGGTGGCGAGGCCAAGCACAGCCTGGAGCTGCTGTCGGGGCTGATCGCGGTAAGCGGCATCGTCGTCGCAGCGCTGCTGTTCCTCGGCCAGCGCCGCGTCGCCTCCGCCGTGGCGCAGAGCACGCCGGGTCGCCTGTTGAGCGCCCTGTGGTTCGCCGCCTGGGGCTTCGACTGGCTCTACGACAAGCTGTTCGTGCGCCCCTACCTTGCGCTCTGCCATCTGCTGCGCCGCGACCCCATCGACCGCAGCATCGGCCTGATTCCGCTGCTCGCGCGCGGCGGCAACGCTGCACTGGTGCACAGCGAGAACGGCCAGGTGCGCTGGTACGCCGCGTCGATCGCCGGGGGCGCCGTACTGGTGCTCGCCGCCATCCTATTTTTGAGTTAAGGAAAACAGCCTGTCATGATTCTGCCCTGGCTAATCCTGATTCCCTTCATCGGCGGCCTGCTGTGCTGGCAAGGCGAGCGCTTCGGCCACGTCCTGCCGCGCTGGATCGCCCTGATCACCATGGGCCTGCTGTTCGGCCTGAGCCTGTGGCTGTGGGTCAGTGGTGATTTCACCCTGGCCCCGGCACCTGGCAGCGAGCCGCGCTGGGCCCATGAGTTCGTCATAGACTGGATCCCGCGCTTAGGGATCACCATCCACCTGGCGATGGACGGCCTATCGGTGCTGATGGTGACGCTGACCGGCCTGCTCGGTGTGCTCTCGGTACTCTGCTCGTGGAACGAAATCCAGCACCGCGTCGGCTTCTTCCACCTCAACCTGATGTGGATTCTCGGCGGCGTGGTCGGCGTGTTCCTCGCCGTCGACCTGTTCCTGTTCTTCTTCTTCTGGGAAATGATGCTGGTGCCGATGTATTTCCTCATCGCGCTCTGGGGTCATAGCGGCAGCGACGGACGTACGCGCATTACCGCTGCCACCAAGTTCTTCATCTTCACCCAGGCCAGCGGCCTGATCATGCTGCTGGCGATCCTGGCTCTGGTATTCGTGCACTTCAACCAGACCGGCGTGCTGACCTTCAACTACGCCGACCTGCTGAAGACCGAGCTGGCGCCGGGCACCGAATACCTGCTGATGCTCGGTTTCTTCGTCGCCTTCGCGGTGAAGTTCCCGGTGGTGCCGGTGCACTCCTGGCTGCCGGACGCCCACGCCCAGGCGCCGACCGCAGGTTCGGTGGACCTGGCCGGCATCCTGCTGAAGACCGCCGCCTACGGCCTGCTGCGTTTCGCCCTGCCGCTGTTTCCCAACGCTTCCGCCGAGTTTGCGCCGATCGCCCAGTGGCTCGGCGTGTTCGCCATCCTCTATGGCGCCTTATTGTCCTTCGCACAGACCGACATCAAGCGCCTGGTGGCCTACTCCAGCGTGTCGCACATGGGCTTCGTGCTGATCGCCATCTATTCGGGCAGCCAGATCGCCCTGCAGGGCGCGGTGGTGCAGATGGTCGCCCACGGCCTGTCCGCCGCCGCGCTGTTCATCCTCTGCGGCCAGCTTTACGAGCGCCTGCACACCCGTGACCTGCGCCAGATGGGCGGGATCTGGGCGCGCATGCCCTGGTTGCCGGCCATCAGCTTGTTCTTCGCCGCCGCCGCACTGGGCCTGCCGGGCACCGGCAACTTCGTCGGCGAATTCCTCATTCTGCTCGGCAGCTTCCCCAGCGCGCCCTGGGTCGTGGTGCTGGCCGCCACCGGCCTGGTGCTCGGTTCGGTGTACGCCCTGGCGATGATCCACCGCGCCTACTTCGGCCCGGTGCAACAGGACACGCCGCTGCCGGGCCTTAAAGCCCGCGAACTGGCCATGGTGCTCGGTCTCGGCGTGCTGCTGATTCTGCTTGGCGTTTACCCGCAGCCGGTGCTCGATACCTCCGCGGCCAGCATGCATGGCGTGCAGCAGTGGATGGCAGGTGCCCTCAATCAACTCGCCTCGGGCCGGTAAGGGTAAGGATTAGAGACTCATGGAACATCACGCTGTCGAATTCACCCTGCAACACCTGATCGCCCTGCTGCCGCTGCTGGTGACCAGCCTCACCGCCGTGGTGGTGATGCTGGCCATCGCCGCCAAGCGCAATCACGCCCTGACCTTCATCCTCTCGGTGGTGGGCCTGAACCTGGCGCTGCTGTCGCTGCTACCGGCTCTGGAGGTGGCACCGCTGGAAGTCACCCCACTGCTGCTGATCGACAACTTCGCCTGCTACTACATGGCGCTGGTGCTGGCCGCCAGCCTGGCCTGCATCACGTTGATCCATGCCTACCTGGGCGGCGCATCGGGCAAGGGTTACCCGGGCAACCGCGAGGAGCTGTACCTGCTGGTGCTGCTGTCGGCTGCTGGCGGTCTGGTGCTGGTCAGCGCCCAGCACCTGGCCGGCCTGTTCATCGGCCTGGAACTGCTGTCGGTGCCGACCTACGGCATGATCGCCTACGCCTTCTTCAACAAGCGCTCGCTGGAAGCCGGCATCAAGTACATGGTGCTGTCGGCGGCCGGCAGCGCCTTCCTGCTGTTCGGCATGGCGCTGCTGTACGCCGAGTCCGGCAACCTGGCCTTCGCCGATATCGGCGTCAGCCTGGCACGGGAAAGCAGCCAGCTGGTACAGATCGGCATCGGCATGATGCTCATCGGCCTGGCCTTCAAGCTGTCGCTGGTACCCTTCCACCTGTGGACGCCGGACGTCTACGAAGGCGCACCGGCACCGGTGGCCGCCTTCCTGGCCACCGCCAGCAAGGTGGCGGTGTTCGCCGTGTTGCTGCGCCTCTACCAGATTTCCCCGGCCATGAGCGGCGGCTGGCTGAACGAGCTGCTGACACTGATCGCGATTGCCTCGATCCTGTTCGGCAACCTGCTGGCGCTGCTGCAGAACAACCTCAAACGCCTGCTTGGCTACTCTTCCATTGCCCACTTCGGCTACCTGCTGGTGGCGCTGATCGCCAGCAAGGGCCTGGCCGTGGAGGCCGTGGGCGTATACCTGGCCACGTACGTGCTGACCAGCCTCGGCGCATTCGGCGTGATCACCCTGATGTCCACGCCCTACAGCGGCCGCGATGCCGATGCGCTGTACGAGTACCGTGGCCTGTTCTGGCGCCGCCCGTACCTGACCGCCGTACTCACGGTGATGATGCTGTCGCTGGCCGGTATTCCGCTGACGGCGGGCTTCATCGGCAAGTTCTACGTGATCGCCGCCGGTGTCGAGGCGCAGCTGTGGTGGCTGCTCGGCGCCATGGTGCTGGGCAGTGCCATCGGCGTGTTCTATTACCTGCGGGTGATGGTCACCCTGTTCATGCGCGAACCCAACCTGCATCGTCACGACGCACCCTTCGACTGGGGCCAGCGTGCCGGCGGCATCATGCTGCTGGTGGTCGCCCTGCTCGCGTTCATCATCGGCGTGTACCCCCAACCGCTGCTGGAGCTGGTGCAGCACGCCGGACTGGTTGCCCTGGCGCGGTAAACGAAAAGCCCTGCAAAAGCAGGGCTTGTTCTTTCAAGGGTCGCGGCTAAAGCCCCTCCCACAGTCTTCACTGCGACCTGTGGGAGGGGCTTTAGCCGCGAGCTTGTTGCGCTACCGTCGAGCCACCAGAAACAGACGCGGGAATGGCAGCAGCACACGGCCATCGGCCTGCGCCGGGTAGGCTTCGGCAATCGCTGCCTGATAGCGTTCGAGGAAAGCCGCCTGCTGCTCGGCATCCAGTGGCTGCAGGAACGGCAGCAACGCCGTGGACTTGAACCACTCCACCACCGCCGCAGCATTCTCCAGTACGTGGAAATAGGTCGTGCGCCAGATATCCAGCTCGCTGGCATGACCGCCGAGGATGTCGTAGTAAGTCTGCGCGTCATGACGCTCGGCATGACGCACCTGGCCGATCTGCGCCGCCCACGGCCCCTCGGCCGCCAGCTCGCGGGCCAGACGATGCGCCGGCTCCTGCAGGTTGTCCGGCGTCTGGATCGCCAACCAACCACCCGGCGCCAGTTGCGCCAGCAATCGTGGATAGAGCTGAGCGTGATCGGGCAGCCATTGCAACGAGGCGTTGGCCAGAATCAGTTGCGGTGCGCTTTCGGCCTGCCAGTGCTGGATATCCGCCAACTGGAAGGCCACTTGCGGCAGACGCTCGCGCGCCGCACGCAGCATGTCTGCACTGCTGTCGATACCGATAACCCGCGCTTGTGGCGCATGCGCCTGCAACACGGCAGTGGAATTACCGGGACCGCAGCCCAGATCGACGGCCAGTTCGATGCCGTCGTGTGGCACCGCCGCCAGCAGATCATGTACCGGGCGGGTGCGCTGACGTTCGAACAGGGAATATTGCTGGGCGGACCAACTCATCGCATCACTCCTCGATTTCAATCGCGAGCCACAGGGTAACAGGCTGAGCGAATCCACAAGGCCTTCGCTGACACCGGCAAGTTTCCGCTTTCGCCCAGCACACGCATGGCGGATATCCGCCACCAATTGTGAGGCAGGTCACAGCCCTTTCCACACGTCAGGCAGGCTGGCGGAATTTCGCCACACTGGCATAAGCCTTGCGATGGTATGTCGCCAGCTTCGCTCACGGCATGGTGTCCATCAGCGCCTGAGCGACCGCCAAAGTGACCAACACGAAGTAGCCGAAAAGGCTCCGCAACCTGATAAGAAGAAAAGGAAGCAGTATGTTCAATACCGTTCGCGTCATGGCCGTATGCGCCATGGCGTTCGCCTCTATCAGCGCCACTACGGTGCTGGCCGATGAACCTATCCTGATCAAGTTCTCCCATGTTGTGGCCGATGCCACTCCCAAGGGCCAGGGCGCGCTGATATTCAAGCAGTTGGTCGAGGAGCGTCTGGCCGGCAAGGTAAGGGTCGAGGTCTATCCCAACTCCAGCCTCTATGGCGATGCCAATGAGCTGGAAGCCCTGCGCAACAACGATGTTCAGTTGCTGGCGCCGTCTCTGGCGAAGTTCGATCAGTACACCAAGCAACTGCAGGTGTTCGACCTGCCGTTCCTGTTCGATGACCTGGATGCGGTCAACCGCTTCCAGAAACGCGCCAAGGGCCGTCAGTTGCTGCGTTCGATGGAAGACCACAACATCGTCGGCCTGGCTTACTGGCATAACGGCATGAAGCAGCTTTCCGCCACGCGTGCGCTGAACATGCCCGGGGATGCCAATGGCCTGAGCTTCCGCATTCAGCCTTCGGCGGTACTGGAGGCGCAATTCGGTCAAGTGGGCGCAAAAAGTCAGAAACTGCCTTTCTCGGAAGTGTTCAAGGCGCTACAGAGTGGCCAGGTACAGGGTGCGGAAAACCCCTGGTCGAATATCTATAGCCAGAAGCTGCATGAAGTGCAGCCCTTCATCAGCGAAACCAACCATGGCGTGCTGGACTACATGCTGGTGAGCAACTCGCGCTTCTGGTACGGCATCCCGCATCAGATTCGGATGGAGCTGGAAGCCATCATCGATGAGGTCACCTACGTGGTGAACAAGCAGGCCGAAGCCGCCAACCAGGCCGACCGCCAGCGCATCGTGGATTCGGGTCGCAGCCAGGTCATCAACCTGACCGCCGAACAGCGCCAGGCCTGGCGCGACGCCATGCGTCCGGTATGGGAACAGTTCGAAGGGCAGATTGGCAGTGACGTGATCAAGGCTGCGCAGACGGTAAACCGTAAGCATCGCGAATGACCCACAGTCGGCATGGCGGTTTTCCGCCATGCCGACTGATTGCTCCTCTCACTTACTGGCCGGCTGCTGGTGCAGTCGCTCAACCTGCCAGCCGCCGCCCAGGGCAGCGATCAACTGCACACTGGCCGTCAGCCGGCTACCCAACAGCGTGAGATTGGTACGTTCATTGTTCAGCGCGGTGGCCTGTACGGTGACCACGCTGTTGTAGTCGACGGTACCGGCGCGGTACTGGTTCTCGATCAGACGCAGCGACTCGCGCGCCGCATCCAGCGCCTCCTGCTGCACCCCGCTCTCCTGCTCCAGCACGCGCAGCTGCACCAGGTAATCCTCCACTTCACGGAAACTGTCCAACACGGCCTGGCGATATTGCGCCACGGTCTGGTCATAGGCCGCCTCGGTGCGTTCCAGCTCCGCACGCCGCGCGCCACCGTCGAACAGAGTCAGTGCCAGTTGCGGGCCGAGCGACCAGAAGCGGTTGGGCACCTCGATCCAGTCGGCGAAGCTGCTGCCACGATAGCCACCGCTGGCCGAGATACTCAGGTCCGGGAACCAGGCCGCCTCCGCTACGCCGATCTGCGCGTTGGCTGCCATCACCCGGCGTTCGGCGGCAGCAACGTCGGGGCGACGTTCGAGCAGTTGCGAAGGCAGCGCCACTGGCACCTCGGGCAACTCCGGCAGGCTCTCGCGCGGTGCGATGGACAGCTCGGCCGGACTGACGCCGACCAGCACGGCAATCGCATGCTCGAGCTGCGCGCGCTGCCATTGAAGATCGATGGCTTGCGCCTCGGTGCTCTTGAGCTGAGTGGTGGCCTGAGTCACGTCGGATTTGGGCACGATACCGGCCCGATATTGGTTCTCGGTCAGACGCAACGAGCGCGCGTAAGCCGCTACGGTGGCGTCGAGCAGGCGCTTCTGCTCATCGAGGATGCGCAGTTGCAGGTAGTTCTGCACCAGCTCGCCCTGCAGGCTCAGGCGTGCTGCGGCCAGGTCGGCAGCGCTGGCATCGAATTCGGCGCGACTGGCCTCCAGACCACGGCGCAGCTTGCCCCAGAGATCCAGCTCCCAGGCTGCGTTGAGGCTGAGGTCATAACTCTTGGAAATGCTTGACGCTCCAGAACCGCTGACGGTGACACCATCGGCGGTACGGATGGTGCTGTCACCACCACCCTGCCCGGCCCGAGTCACCCCGGCGCTGCCAGACAGGGTCGGATAGAAACTGGCCCGCGCACCGCGTACCAACGCCCGCGCCTGGCGGTACTGGGCCTCGGCGGCCGCCAGGTTCTGGTTGGACAGCTGCAGGCGCTCGACCAGGGCATTGAGTTCGGCGTCACCGTACAGCGCCCACCAATTGCCGCGCTCCAGGGCGTCTGCCGGCACGGCCGCCTTCCAGCCGTCGACCTGCTTGAACTGCACAGGCGCCGCCAGTTCTGGGCGCTGATAGTCAGGCCCCAGGGCGCAGCCGCCGAGCATGCCGGCCAGCAGCAAGGAGACGAGGGTTCGGGCGAAGGGAGCTCGGTTCATAGCGGATTTTCCAATGAAGCATCGGTGCGCACGCCGCGCCAGCGGTTGACGCGATGGCGCAGGCGGTCGAAGTAGAGGTAGACCACCGGAGTGGTGTAGAGGGTCAGCATCTGGCTCAGCACCAGGCCACCGACGATGGTGATACCCAGCGGCTGGCGCATCTCCGAACCTTCGGCACTGCCCAGCACCAGCGGCAAGGCGCCAAGGATCGCCGCCAGTGTGGTCATCATGATCGGGCGGAAACGCAGCAGGCAGGCCTGGCGGATGGATTCCTGCGGACTCAGGCGCTCACTGCGCTCCAGTTGCAGGGCCAGATCGACCATCAGAATGGCGTTCTTCTTGACGATACCGATCAGCAGGAACAGCCCCAGCAGCGAGATCAGGCTGAACTCCATGCCCACCAGTTGCAGCGCGAGCAAGGCGCCGACCCCGGCAGACGGCAAGGTCGAGAGAATGGTCAGCGGATGTACGTAACTCTCGTAGAGCACGCCCAGCACGATATACACCACCACCAGCGCCAGCAGGATCATCAGCGGCTGATTGCCCTGGGTCTGCTGGAAGGCCGCACCAGTGCCGCCGAGCATGCCCTGCACCTCGGTCGGCAGGCCGACGCGCGCCACGGCGTTGTCGATGGCGCGACTGGCCTGATCCAGGCTGACGCCTTCTGCTAGTGAGAAGCCGATGTTCTCGGCGGCGAACTGGCCCTGGTGGTTGACCCGGTCCTCTTCCAGGCTGCGTTCCCAATGGGCGAAGGTGGACAGCGGCACACGTGCGCCATCGGCGGTGATCAGCTGAATCTGGTCCAGTGCCTCGGGATGCTGGGCGTAGCGCGGGTTGATCTCCATCACCACGCTGTACTGGTTCAGCGCCTCGTAGATGGTGGAAACCTGGCGTTGGCTGAAGGCGTTGTTGAGCACTGCGGTGATCATGCTCATCTCCACGCCCAGGCGCTGCGCCGCTTCGCGATCCACCACCAGGCGAATCTGCTGGGCGCCGCTGTTCTCGCGGGCGTCGATGTCGGTCAGTTCGGGCAGCGTACGCAGCGCTTCGCGCACCCTGGGTAGCCACTCACGCAGAGCATCGAGATCGCCCGAGAGCAGCATGTACTCGTTCTCCGAGCTGCGCCCTTCGCGCCCACCGATCTGCAGATCCTGATCCGGCATGAGGAACATGCGCCCACCGGGCACCTTCGGCACAGTGGCGCGCAAGCGGTTGATCACCTGTTGCGATGACACGCCGCGCTCGCTGATGGGTTTCAGGCGCACGATCATGAAGGCGTTGTTGATCCCGCCGGCACCACCGATGAAGCCAGCCACACTCTCCACCGCCGGATCGGCCAGCACCGCCTTGCGGAAAATCTCCATCTTCGGCTGCATGACCTGGAACGACAGGCCATTGTCGCCGCGAATGAAACCGATCAGCTGCCCGGTGTCCTGTTGCGGCATGAAGGTCTTGGGAATGCTGACGAACAGATAGACGTTCAGCGCGATGGTCGCCAGCAGGCTGATCACCATCAGCAACGAATGGCGCAGTGCCCAGTCCAGCGAACGGCCGTAGACGGCCAGCACCCGCGTCTGCAGGCGGTCGCCCCATTGTTGCAAGCGTCCGCGTGACTGTTCGTCCTCCGCCTTGAGCCAGCGCGCGCAGAGCATCGGCGTCAACGTCAGCGACACCAGCAGGGAAATCACCACCGCCACTGCCAGGGTGATGGAAAATTCGCGGAACAGCCGCTCGACGATGCCGCCCATGAATAGGATGGAGACGAACACCGCGACCAGCGACAGATTCATCGACAGCAGGGTGAAACCGACTTCGCGCGTGCCCTTGAACGCCGCCGCCATCGGCTTCTCGCCGTTATGGATGTGCCGGGCGATGTTCTCCAGCACGACGATGGCATCGTCCACCACCAACCCGGTGGCGATGATCAGCGCCATCAGCGACAGGTTGTTCAGCGAGAACCCCAGCAGGTACATGGCGGCGAAACTGCCGATCAGCGACACCGGCACCGCCAGTGCCGGAATCAGCGCCGCGCGCCAGCGCCCGAGAAACGCCAGCACCACCAGAATCACCAGCCCCACGGCGATCAGCAGGGTCTGCTGGGCCTCGTGCAGGGTGGCGCGGATCACCGGCGAGCGGTCCATCGCCACTTCCAGCTCGACGCTGGCTGGTATCACCTCGCGCAGCGCCGGTAGCTCGGCGCGGATGTCGCTGATGGTCTGCAGGATGTTCGCCCCACTCTGCCGGTTGATCACCAGCAGCACCGCTTCCTTGTCGTTGTAGAAGCCACTGTTATAACGGTCTTCGACGCCATCGGTGACCGTGGCCACGTCGCCCAGGCGCACGGCAGCGCCATCCTGGTAGCGGATGATCATCGGCAGATAATCGGCGGCCTTGGCCAACTGGTCGCTGGCCTGCACTTGCCAGCGGCGCTGCTCGTCCTCGACCGCGCCCTTGGGACGCAGAGCGTTGCTGGCGGCGATGGTCTGGCGCACCTCATCCAGAGCGATGCCGTAGTGATCGAGCAGGCGCGGCTCGAGGGAAACCCGCACCGCCGGCAGCGAGCTGCCACCGACCTGCACCTCGCCCACGCCACCGACCTGGGACAGCTTCTGCGCCAGGATGGTCGAGGCCACGTCGTACAGCTGGCCCTTGTTCAGCGTGGCACTGGTCAGCGACAGCACCATGATCGGCGCCTGCGACGGGTTGATCTTGCGGTAGCTGGGCATGGTGCGCATGCCGCTGGGCAGCAGCTCGCGCGCGGCGTTGATCGCGGCCTGAACCTCGCGCGCGGCGGTGTTGATGTCCTTGTCCAGGTCAAACTGAATCATGATCCGCGTGCTGCCCTGGCTGCTGCGGCTGTTCATCTGGCTGACCCCGGCGATTGAGCCGAGCGAGCGTTCCAGCGGCGTGGCCACGGTGGACGCCATGATCTGCGGGCTGGCCCCCGGCAGGCTGGCCTGCACGGTGATGGTGGGGAAATCCATCTGCGGCAGTGGCGCCACCGGCAGCAGGCCGAAGCTGACGCCACCGAGCAGCATGATCGCCAGGCTCAGCAGCAGCGTCGCCACCGGACGGCGGATGAAGGGCGCGGACAGGTTCATGCGGGATGGGCCCCGCCAAGGCTTCGCCGATCACGTAGGAGCGGCTTCAGCCGCGAATCCCCTGTACCTGCCTGTTCGCGGCTGAAGCCGCTCCTACGGGCCTGGGTCATACCGCCACCCCCGCTGCACTGCGACCACTAAAGCGGCGCGACAGGCGATCGAAGTACAGGTAGATCACCGGGGTGGTGAACAGCGTCAGCACCTGGCTGACCAGCAGGCCGCCGACCATCACCAGGCCCAGCGGCTGGCGTAGCTCGGCGCCGGAGCCCGAGGCCAGCATCAGCGGAATTGCGCCGAACAGCGCCGCCAGGGTGGTCATCAGGATCGGGCGGAAACGCAGCAGCGCTGCCTGGTAGATCGCATCCGCGGGCGCCATGCCCTGGTTGCGCTCGGCCTCCAGGGCGAAGTCGATCATCATGATCGCGTTCTTCTTGACGATACCGATCAGCAGGATGATGCCGATGATGGCGATCAGCCCCAGGTCGTTACCGGTCAGCAGCAATGCCAGCAGCGCACCGACGCCCGCCGACGGCAGCGTGGAAAGAATGGTGATCGGATGGATATAGCTCTCGTAGAGCACGCCGAGCACGATGTACATGGTGACGATGGCCGCCAGGATCAGCAGCAAGGTCGACGACAGCGACGCGCGGAACGCCTCGGCGGCCCCCTGGAACTGGGTGTTGATGCCACCCGGCAAACCGATCTCCTGCTCGACCCGCTCGATCACCGCCACTGCCTCGCCCAGCGATACGCCAGGCGCCAGGTTGAACGACAGGGTCACCGCCGGGAACTGACCGATATGGTTGATCAGCAGGCTGGCCGGCCGCTCCTCGACATGCGCCAGGGACGACAGCGGCACCTGCTGGCCGTCACCAGTGGCCACGTGAATCTGACGCAGTGCGGCCAGGCCGATACGCCCGCCATCGCGGCTCTCCAGCACCACGCGGTACTGGCTGGCCTGGGTGTAGATGGTGCTGATCTGGCGTTGGCCGAAGGCGTCGTACAAGGCATCGTCGATGACGCCGACGTTGATGCCAAGGCGTGCGGCGGCGTCACGGTCGATGTCCAGGTACACCTGCAGGCCGCGGTTCTGCAGGTCACTGGCCACGTCGGTGAGCTCCGGCTGCTCGCGCAGCGCCTCGACCAGACGCGGCGTCCAGGTTTCCAGCAACTGGCTGTCGGGCGACTCCAGGGTGAACTGGAACTGGGTGCGGCTGATGCGATCCTCGATGGTCAGGTCCTGCACCGGCTGCATGAACAGCTCGATACCGGGAATCTTCGCCAACTCAGGGCGCAGCCGTTCGATCACCTCGCTGGCGGTGACATCGCGCTCAGCGTGGCTCTTCAGGTTGATCAGCAAACGGCCGCTGTTGAGCGTCGGGTTGTCGCCATCCACACCAATCGACGAGGACAGGCTGGCCACCGCCGGATCACGCAGGATCACGTCGGCCAGGCGCTGCTGGCGCTCGCTCATGGCGCTGAAGGAAATCGACTGCGGCGCCTCGGAAATGCCCTGGATCACGCCGGTGTCCTGCACCGGGAAGAAGCCCTTGGGCACCGCCATATACAACAGTACGGTAAGGCCCAGGGTCGCCACGGCCACCAGCAGGGTCAGCGGCTGATGCTTGAGCACCCACTGCAGCCACACGCCATAGCGTTCGATCATGGCGTCGATGACGCCACCGGCGGCGCGATAGAAGCGCCCTTCCTGCTCGGGTTTCTCGGCCTTGAGCAGGCGCGCGCACATCATCGGCGTCAGGGTCAGCGACACCACCAGGGAAATCAGGATGGCCACCGCCAGGGTAATGGCGAACTCGCGGAACAGCCGCCCGACCACATCGGCCATGAACAGCAGCGGAATCAGCACGGCGATCAGCGACAGGGTCAGCGACACCAGGGTGAAGCCGATCTGCCGGGCGCCCTTGAGCGCGGCATTGAGCGGCGTCTCGCCCTCCTCCAGATGGCGGGCGATGTTCTCCAGCATGACGATGGCATCGTCGACCACGAAACCGGTGGCGATGGTCAGCGCCATCAGCGTCAGGTTGTTGATGGTGAAACCGGCCAGGTACATCACGCCGAAGGTGCCGATCAGCGACAGCGGCACGACGATGGAGGGGATGATGGTCGCCGACAGCTTGCGCAGGAACAGGAAAGTCACCATCACCACCAGGGCGATGGCCAGCAGCAGTTCGTGCTGCACATCGCGCACCGCGGCGCGGATGGTCTGGGTACGGTCGGTGAGCACCTTGACCTCGACGCTGGCCGGCAGGCCTTCGGTCAGGTGCGGCAGCAGCGTCTGGATGCGGTCGACCACGTCGATCACGTTGGCACCGGGCTGGCGCTGCACGTTGACCAGCACCGCCTGGTTGCGGTTGGCCCAGGCGGCCAGGCGCTCGTTCTCGGCACCATCGATGATCTCGGCGACGTCCTTCAGACGCAGCGCCGCGCCGTTCTCATAGTTGAGGATCAGCTCGCGGTATTCGTCGACGGATTTCAGCTGGTCATTGGCATCGAGCTGGGAAACCCGCGTAGGCCCGTCGAAGTTGCCCTTGGGCTGATTGACGTTGCTGGCGGTGATCAGGTTGCGCACGTCGGCCAGGCTCAGGCCATAGGACGCCAGCGCCTCCGGGTTGACGCGAATCCGCACGGCCGGACGTTGCCCGCCGGCCAGGGTCACCAGACCGACACCACTGGTTTGCGCCAATTTCTGCGCCAGGCGGGTATCGACCAGATCGTTGACCTGCGGCAGCGGCATCGTCTTCGAGCTCACCGCCAGGGTCAGTACCGGCGTATCGGCCGGATTGACCTTGTTGTACACCGGCGGCGCCGGCAGATCGCCCGGCAACAGGTTGCTCGCCGCATTGATCGCCGCCTGCACTTCCTGTTCGGCCACCGCCAGGGACACGTCCAGGTTGAAGCGCAGGGTGATTACCGAGGCGCCGCCGGAACTGGTCGAGGACATCTGCTTGAGCCCGGCCATTTGCCCGAACTGGCGCTCCAGCGGCGCCGTCACGGCACTGGTCATCACATCCGGGCTTGCGCCTGGATAGAGCGTCAGTACACGAATGGTCGGGTAGTCCACTTCTGGCAGCGCCGACACCGGCAGCAACCGATAGGCGATCAGGCCGCTGAGGAAGATCGCCACCATCAACAGCGTGGTGGCGACCGGCCGCAGGATGAACGGGCGGGAGATGTTCATGCGTCGTTCCGTGCTGCGGCCCGGCCTGACTCGCCGCGCTCTCTGACCTTCGGCGTTTGCTCGACCTGCGGGTCGACCACCTCAACCTCGCTGCCATCACGCAGGCGGTCGGTGCCCTCCAGCACCAATCGCTCGCCCTGCTGCACGCCCTCGCTGACCATGCTGCGTTCGGCGTCGCTGGCGGCGATGCTGACCTGGCGGATGCTCACCTTGTTGTCGCCATCCACCACATAGACGAAGGTGCCCTGCGTGCCGAACTGCACTGCAGCGGACGGGATGATGGTGGCCGCCTCGCGGGTTTCCACGCGCAGACGCACGTTGACGAACTGATTGGGGAAGAGCATCTGCTCGGCGTTGTCGAAACGCGCTTTGAGCTTGACCGTACCGGTGGTGGTGTCGATCTGGTTGTCCAGGCTTTCCAGCACGCCATCGGCCAGTTTCAGGCGCTCGCCCCGGTCCCAGGCCTCGACGGCCAGGATGGTGCCGTCACGGCGGCGCTGCATCACCGCAGGCAGGTCACCCTCGGGAATGGTGAAGATCACCGAGATCGGATTGGCTTGCGTGATCACCACCAGCGGCGTGGTATCGCCGCCGCTGACCAGGTTGCCGACATCCAGCTGACGCAGGCCAAGACGACCGGAGATCGGCGCACGGATCTGGGTGAAGTCGAGGTTGAGCTTGGCCGTGGCGACATCGGCCTGGTTGCTCTGCAGGCTGCCACGGTACTGATTGACCAGCGCCTGCTGGGTGTCCAGGGTCTGCCTGGCGATGCTGTCTTCGTCGTACAGCCCCTTGTAGCGCTGCAGGTCCAACTCGGCGTTCTTCAGTTGCGCCTGGTTTTCCTGTAGCGCCCCTTGCGCCTGCTGCAAGGCCACCTGGTAAGGACGTGGGTCGATCACCGCCAGCAGCTCACCGGCCTTGACCTCCTGGCCCTCTTCGAACAGCACCTTGACCAGCTCACCGTCGACCCGCGAGCGCACATTGACCGTGTTGTAGGAAGTCACCGTGCCAAGTGCCTTGAGTTCGATGGCGAATTCGCCCTGCTTGACCTCGGCCAGGCGCACCGGCACCGGCCCCATGTCGCCGAAACGGCCACGGCCCATCTGCTGGGTTTGCGGCTTGCTCGGCCAGAACCACCACAGCAGTAGAAGCAGCACGGCGAGCAACGTCAGGCCAATCAGCCATTGACGGGAGGTATTCGAGGGGGACGGGGAAGCGTTCGACATGGCAGGCGCAATATCACTTTTTGTGGGAGTCGGCACGATAAGCACTGGCCCGCGTCAAGCAAAGCCCATTTACCCGCTTTTTACGCTCCCCTTACGTTACTAACTGTTTGAGGCACAAATAAAAACGGCCTGCGAGGCAGGCCGTTTCATCGAACCAGCGGCGAGTTACTTCAGCACCGCCAGGGCAGCGGCGTAGTCCGGCTCGTGGGCGATCTCGCCAACCAGCTCGCTGTGCAGCACCTTGTCGTTTTCATCCAGCACTACCACTGCACGAGCAGCCAGACCGGCCAGCGGACCGCTGGCAATGGCCACACCGTAGTTCTTGAGGAAGTCGGCGCCACGCAGGCTGGACAGGTTGACCACACTTTCCAGGCCTTCGGCACCACAGAAGCGCGCTTGGGCGAATGGCAGGTCGGCGGAGATGCACAGCACCACGGTGTTGTTCAGCTGGCCGGCTTCAGCGTTGAACTTGCGCACGGAGGTGGCGCAGGTCGGGGTGTCGACGCTGGGGAAGATGTTCAGCACCTTGCGCTTGCCGGCCAGGCTGGCCAGGGTGACGTCGCTCAGGTCGCCAGCGACCAGGCTGAAGGCCGGCGCCTGTTGGCCGGCCTGCGGCAGTTGACCATCCACCTGCACCGGATTGCCTTTGAGAGTGACTTGCGCCATGGGAGTTTCCTTATCGTTCAGGGAGTTGAAGGGCAAATATGTGACATGGGGTTCACCGAGGCGAACGGCCCATCGAATGGCAGGTCACGGCCCGACCATGCGTCCAGACTAGCGCAGAAGCGCTGCCGATACACCCGCGGCCAAGTAGGGATTTAGCAAAAGACCGCGCGATCATCAGAAATCCCGGCGATAGAACAGGTCGAGCGAACTGGCCAGACCGCTGGCCGCCTCCAGGTACAGGCGCCGGCTCAGCTCGTAGCGCAGGGCGATGGTGTTGGCCGGCTCGAACACGCCCACGCCGTAACGCAGACTCAGACGCTCGGTGATGTTGCCGCTGGCCACCACACTGGTGGTCACGCCACTGCCCTCGGTGTCGAGCTGGAAATCCTGAATACCCAGACTGGTGGCCAGGCTGGTGGTGAGCGAACTGCTGCCGGCCAGACCGAGCGCCAGCGCGGCCTGGCCAAGCATGTTGTTGTCACCCGTGCTTTGCCCCAAAGGCCGGCCCAGCACCAGATAGGACAGCGCCTGTTCCTGGCTCATGGCCGGCTCGGCGAAGACCGTGGTGCTGGGCTGCTCGGCGCTGCCAGACAAGCGAATGCCGGCCACCACCGTGTCGACCCGGCGAATCGCCTCTACATCGAGGAACGGCTGGTCGATGGGGCCGGTGAACAGCAGGCGCGCGCGGCGAATGGTCAGGCGCTGGCCGTAGGCACGATAGCGACCATTGACCAGATCCAGCTCGCCACGAGTATCGAGGTTATCGCCGATATGCACGCGCCCGCGCAGGTCCGCAGTCAGGCCGAAGCCGCTGAAGGCCAGCTTGTCCTGCCCCACCTCGACATCGACATCCATGGCGATGCCCATGCCCTGCTCGGCCTCCGGTACGTCACGACCGACCACCCGCGCATCAGCGGAAACCTTCACCGTCGATGGCGGCAGTTCACGCACGCTGATCAGGCCACGCGGCACGCCAACCTTGCCGCTGACGGCCAGACGCTGGGCACGCAGCTGCAATTGCAGATCGGGCTCGACTTCCAGCTCGGCATAGGGCTCGACCTTCACCGGCAAGCGCTGCCCCTGCAACGCAAGATCGCCGCTCAGCCCCTCGGCCCAGGTCAGTTCGCCACGCAGATTGCCTCGCCCCTGCTCACCGCTGCGCCAGTCGCCGGAGAGCTGCACCCGCTCACCCGCGATCAACGCCTGCAATTGCAGGTTCTCCAGGCTGATCGGCAGTTCGCTGCCGGACAGCTCACCGCCATCCAGGCGCAGTTGGCCGTTGATCTGTGGCGCCAACAGGTGGCCGGTTATGCTGCCGCTGCCCTGTAGCTTGCCTTCGAGCTTTTCCGCCATCGGCACGAAAGGACGCAATACGGCCAGATCGAAACCGCTGAGACGAAACTCACCGCTGACCGGCTTGTTCGCAGGGCGCGGGTCGATCTGTGCCTGCAGAACCAGCTCCCCCAGACGAGCACTGACGAAGCGCAGTTCGCTGTCTACTCGCTGCGGGCGCAGGGTGCTGTCCAGGCGCAGGCTGTCGTAAGGAAAGTCCAGCCACTGCTCTTCATCCGGCTGACGAATGCGCAGATTGCCACCACCGGCATCGAGTGTGACCCGGCCATTGGGACCGCTGTCGGGAAGCTCGACCTTGAGCTGACCATCCAGGCGCCCCTGCCAGGCGAAATCCTCGGGCAGCCAGGGCTGCAGGCTGGCCAACGGGAAATTCTCCAGGCGCCAGTCCAGGCTGGGCAGCGGCATCAGTCGCTGCTGGCCGCCGCACAGACTGGCATCGCCGGATTGCCAGCAATGCGCGCCGAGGTTCAGCCGGCCACTGGCCAGGCGCTCCAGACTCGCCGCCTGCTGCAACTGCCAATCCTGCCCGCCGCTCTGCACCCGGCCGCTGGCGATACGCCCGCGCCAGTCGCCCTGCTCGCTGAGGTTGCCGTCCAGTGCCAGCGCCATTTGCAGCAGCGGGCCTTGCAGATCGATGTCCAGCGCCTGCCGGCGTTGATCGCCTCGGCCATCGGCCTGCAAGCGCCCAAGATAGGTATCGCCGATACGGATGCCGCGCAGATTCAAACCGATGCGCGCCTGCTGGCGGGCATCGAGCGTCGCGTCCAACTGCAGTCGCCGCAGGCTGGGATCGCCAAAGGCCAGACGCTCACCGCTCAACGCAAGCTGGCCTTGCGGCGCCTGCAAGGTGCCCGCCAGGGACAGCTGGCCTTGCACCTGCCCTTGCAGACCGGGCCAGAGTTGCCCCAGACGCGGCAAGGCCAGCTCCAGCTGACCACGCAAACGCTGATCCAATGCGCCCTGGCCGCTGACCCGGTTGTCGCCCAGGCGCACCAGCAATCGCTCGAGCTGCCACTGTTCGCCAGCACCTGCACCCTGTACCTGCAATTGCGCGGGCTGGCCACGCAGACGGCCGTTGAGGTCGATGTCGGCCTTGGCCTGCAGCGCACCGGCATTGAAGGTGCCTGTAGTGTTCAGCGGCCCGGCCAGGTTACCCGGCATCTCCGCCAACCAGTAACCCGGGTCGAGGGCGCTGAGCTGCAGCATGGCCTGCCAGTCGATACCTTCGGCAAAACCGACCTTGACCACCCCTTCGGCGCGGCCCTGGCCAGCTATCAATTGCAATTGCGGCAGACTCACCTGGCCGAGGTCGCCACTGACCGGACTGCTCAGGCTGAAGTCCCCAGCCGGCCCCTGCAATTGCGCCGCGAAGTTACCCAGGTAATTGCCTGCGCTGTAGCTGACTTCTGCCTGCAGGGTGCGCAACGCCACGGGTGGCGGCTCGTCCATCGGATAGAGGCGCTGCCAGGGGAAGTCCAGCCAGTCGAGCTGCGCATCGACGCTGAAGGCTTCGCTCCAAGCCAATTTGCCCTCGAGCTGCAGATGCTGCGCTTCGGCCTGGATGCGCAACAGCTCGATATCCGCGCCGACGGCATCGACACGCCCACTGAGTTGCAACGGCATCGGTGCCTGCTCGGCTGGCAGATTGGCCGTGCCTTCGATGCGATAGCCGCTGGCCAGATCACCTTTGGCCTGCAGTTGCAGCGCCTGCAAGCGCAGGGTTGGCGGCAAGGCGCTGCTGGCCTGGAAGTCGCGACTGGTCAGACGTAGCTCGGCCGGCAAGTGCTCGGCCAGCGCCTGCACCCTGCCTTGCAGACGCGCATCGAGATAACCGCTGCTGTCGGCGTCGAGTTCAAGGCTACCCTGCAGTTCACCGCCGATCTGCAACGCCACCTGCCAGGGTTTGCCATCGACCTCCGGCAACTGCAGACGCCCGCTCAATGCCAGCGGCCAATTGCCCTGTGGCGTCAGCCGACCGCTGGCATCCAGGCGCAAGTCATCACGCTGCACGGCCAGCCGCTGCAGGTCGACGCCCTGTTCGTTCCAGCTGGCAATCAGTTCGAGATCGCTCAGTTGCGCCTGGCCATCCAGACGCAGTTCGCCCAGCTGGATATCGCCCAGCTGCAAGCGCAGCGGCAGATTGAGGTTTGGCAGGCTGAGCGGCTCGCTGCTCGTCTCGCCGCCTGGCGGCAGGTTCAGCGCGGCCCGCTGCAGATGCAGGCGATCGATACACAGCGTCAGGCGCAGCAGGCAGGACGGCGACCAGGCCATGTCCAGCTGCTGCAACTCGACACGCATCTCGTCCTGCTGCCAGATCAGCGCATCGACCTGCCAGGCACCGCCAAGACGCCCTTCGAAGTTGTCGACTTGCAGACCTGGCACCTGCGCCAGCAACCAGCGGCTGCCACCTTGGGTACCGAGCAGCGTCCACAACACGGCGACGACCGACAGCAGCAGACAGAGCAGCCCGACAGCCACCCCTTTCAGCAGGCGCCGGGTCATAGCTCAGGCCCCATGGAGAAATGCAGGCGTACGCCGCCGTCGTCATCCAGCGCGTGGGCCAGGTCCAGACGCAGCGGGCCGACCGGCGACACCCAGCGCACGCCGAAGCCGACCCCGGTCTTGAGGGTGGGAAAGTCTAGCGAGTTGAACGAATTGCCCTGGTCGACGAAGGTCGCCAGACGCCACTTGTCGGTGAGGCTGTACTGGTACTCGGCGCTGGCGGCGAACAGATAGCGGCCACCGACCTTGTCGCCTCGATTGTTCTCCGGCGACAGGCTCTGGTAGTCGTAGCCACGCACGCTCTGATCGCCACCGGCGAAGAAACGCAGCGACGGCGGCACGGCAGAAAAACCATTGGTTTCGGTACCGCCGAACTGCACCCGCCCGAGCAGACGGTGATTGTCGAATACCGTGGTCAAACCTTTGAGCATGACGTTGCCATGCAACACATTGGCATCGGATAGCACACCATCGACTGCGCCGCTCAAGTCGAACTGCACGCGATAGCCCTGGTTCGGGTCGAGGCGATTGTCGCTGCGCAACAGCGAGTAGCTGACGCCCGGCATGAGCAAGGTGCTCAAGCCGGAATCATCCCCCAGGCGATATTCCTCACGCTGCCATTTCACCGACAGCACGCGCTGCCAACCGCCGGAACGCCGACTGTGCCACTCCGGGCCGAGGGTAAGCAGACGGCTGAGGCTGTCCTTGCTGGCCAACTCCTCATACTGATAGCCGCCCGCCAGGCGCAGCTTGTCGGTCAGCGGCGGATCGCCGGGAATGTCGTACCACAGACCGACGCTCTGCCGCGGCGCGGACAATTCGGTTTCCACCCCGTAGCTGTGCCCCTGCGGATTGCGCCAGTGGCGCGTCCAGTTGGCGCGCAGGCGTGGTCCGACGTCGGTGGAAAAGCCTACTCCCAGGCCCATGCTGCGCGGCTCACGCACCTGCAGCGCGACCGCGACGGGAATGCGCAACTGGTCAGCCTGGGTGGGAATGGCATCGACCCGCACCGACTCGAAATAGCCGCTCGACTGCAGCGCCTGGTATAGCTCGGCGATCAACTCGGAATCGTAGGGCGTGTCCGGGTCGAACGGCACCATGCGCAACAGCAGCTCTTCATCGAACGGGAAATCGCCGCTGAACGCGATATCACCCAGGCTGTAGCGCGGCCCGCTGACGAACACCAACTCGATGTCGGCCACCCCCGCGGGCGGATCGATTTCCAGGCTCTGCCGGGAGAATCGACCGTCGAAGAAGCCGTAGCGCGAGGCCTGATTCTGGATCAGCCGCTTGGCGTCCTCATAGCGCCCATGGTTGAGCACCGAGCCTGGCTGCATACGGCCGGCAGTGGGTACGCGAAAGGCAGACAGCTCGCTGGCAGGTCCTTCGATTCGAATGTCGACGTTGCGCAGGCGAATGCGCTCGCCGGGCTCGACCTCGAGCACCAAGCGTGGGGTTTCGCCCTCTTCGATACGGCTACGAATGCGCGCCTGATAATAACCCAGGGCCTGAGCCGCCTTGTCGGCCTCGCTCTCGGCGATACGCCGCAAACGCCGCAACGACTGCGCGTCGCGCCCATCGAGGCTGCCGACATAACCTTCGATATTGGCCTTGAGGGCCGAATTGCTCGGGGTGATTCGTACGTCGAGTTCGCTCGCTGCGAAGGCGCCCGTACTGATCAGCAGCAACGCCAGGCTGCGCTGAAGATGTCCATATACGCTCATGGCGAAGGATGCTACCACGGAGCAGAGCCCATGCCAGAGCCGTTACATTTGCTCCAGACAGCCGGAGTTCAGGCACTGGCTCTGACCACCGGTTGCGGGTTGGGATGAAAGAACACGTGCTCGACCACAGGGCCTATGGCCAGCTCGCCGATTTGCTCGTAGCCCTGGCGCCGGTAGAAATCCAGATAGCGAGCATTGCCGGTGTCCAGCACCACGCCTTGCGAGCCGCTGTCCTGGGCACACCAGTCATGCAGCGCCTCGAGCAACTGCTCGCCACGATGCTGCCCCTGAAATTCGGGGTGAATGCCCAGCAGCGGCAACACGTGGTAGGGGCCAGGCGGCAGGCTGCTGAGCACCGCATCGTGGTATTCGAGATAGCGCTTGGTGCAGCTGAAACCGGTGCTCAGCAGCATGCGCAGCCGCCAACCCCAGCTTTCGGTGATATCCAGGCGGCGCTGCGGTGGCGCGATCAGTGCTGCGCCGATCAGCCGGTCGTCAATCAACAGGCCGATGGCCGGCTGGTCTTCGGCGAAGTGCTGCTGCACCAGTTCGCGAACCGTAGCGCGTACGCGCTGGTCGAACCCCGGTCGCTCCGCTTCGAACAGGTAAGCGAAGGTCGGCTCGTGACGATAGGCATGGTAGAGCAGCGAACGGACCTCGCGAGCGTAACCGCCATCGAGCATGCGCACTTCTGCTGGAGCGTTGTTGGGCATGGCAGACCTCTGTTGTTATAGGTTATGGGTCAGGTGGGGTTACAGCCAACTTAGCACCACCGCTCGACAGCCGCCAGGCGCTGGCCGCCAGCGCCGAGGATCGGCTAGCATCGCCTTTTGCCCAGGACCCGCTGCCCATGAAAATCGTCTCCTTCAATATCAATGGCCTGCGTGCGCGCCCTCATCAGCTGCAAGCCCTGATCGAGAAACACCAGCCGGACGTGATCGGCCTGCAGGAAACCAAGGTGGCCGATGAGCAGTTCCCCGAGGCAGAGATCCGCCAGCTCGGCTACCACGTGCATTACCACGGGCAGAAAGGCCACTACGGCGTCGCCCTGCTTTCGCGCCAGGAGCCGCTGAGCCTGCACAAGGGTTTTCCCGGCGATGGAGAAGACTCCCAACGCCGCTTCATCTACGGCACCTTCGCCGATGCCAATGGCAACCCGGTCACTGTCATGAACGGCTATTTCCCGCAGGGCGAAAGCCGTGATCACCCGGTGAAGTTCCCGGCCAAGCAGCGTTTCTACGCCGACCTGCAGCAACTGCTGGTGCAGCACTTCGATCCGCAGCAGGCGCTGGTGGTGATGGGCGATATCAACATCAGCCCGGAAGATTGCGACATCGGCATCGGCGAGCCCAATCGCCTGCGCTGGCTGAAAACCGGCAAGTGCAGCTTCCTGCCGGAAGAACGCGAGTGGCTGGCGACCCTCAAGAGCTGGGGCCTGGTGGACAGCTTCCGCCACCTCAACCCCGAGGTGAATGACCGCTTCAGCTGGTTCGACTACCGCAGTCGCGGTTTCGAGGACGACCCCAAGCGCGGCCTGCGCATCGACGTGATCCTCGCCAGCCAGCCGCTACAAGCGCGCTTCAAGGATGCCGGCATCGACTACGACCTGCGCGGCATGGAAAAGCCGTCCGATCATGCGCCGATCTGGCTGGAACTGGCGTGAGACTGGGGCGCGCGCAGAAAGCGCGCCCTGTAACATGACTGCAACTCGACTGACTTAATCTGCGCGGCACTTTCTCCCACCCACTAGAAGGTGCCTGCCGCATGCCGCGCGCCCTGCCTGCCGTCGACCGCGACCTCTGGGGTCGTACTCTGTCCCTGCTGCTGATCGGTTTCATCTGCTACGCCCTGCCACTTTCCGTCCTCGCCGCACTACCAGCCTCCGAGGGCAACCGACCGGTACTGCGCATCCAGGGCTCCAACACCATTGGTGCCAAACTCGGCCCGGAGCTGGTCAAGGGGCTGTTCGAAGCTCAAGGCCTGCACGATATCCACAGTGAAAACGGCGCCCGGGAAAACGAGCAGCGCCTGCTCGCGCGCCGGGCCGACGGCCGCCTGGTGATCGTCGAAGTTGCCGCCCACGGTTCGGGTACCGGCTTTACCTCGCTCAAGGATGGCAGCGCCGACCTGGCCGCCTCGTCGCGACCGATCAAGGATGGCGAAGCCGCGACCCTGGCGCCCCTTGGCGACCTGCGCAGCCCACAGAGCGAACAGGTCATCGCCATCGACGGCCTGGCGATCATCGTCCATCCATCGAACCCGATTGGGACGCTGAGTGTCGAGCAGATCGCGCAGCTGTTTTCCGGCGATATCGACGACTGGGCAGCACTGGGCGGCAAACCCGGCAAGGTTCGCCCCTATGCGCGCGATGACAATTCCGGCACCTACGACACCTTCAAGGAACTGGTGCTGGCTCCGGGCGGGCACACACTCGCCGCCGGCGCGCAACGCTTCGAATCCAGCACCCAGCTGTCCGACTCGGTCAGCAGCGATCCCAATGGCATCGGCTTCATTGGCCTGCCCTACGTCCGTCAGGCCAAGGCTGTCGCCGTCGCGGCTGGCAATTCTCAGCCGATGCCGCCGAGCACCACACTGATCGCCACCGAGGATTACCCTCTGGCCCGCCGCCTGTTTCTTTACAACGACCCGCAACTGGCCAATCCCTGGGTGCGCGCGCTGATCGACTTCGCCCACAGCCCACGCGGCCAGGCCATCGTCGACAACAGCGGGTTCATCGCCCAGACCGTCCAGGCGGTCAAGGTCGCCGCGGATGCGCAGATGCCAGCGGAATACCAGCAACTGGCCCAGCAGGCGCAGCGCCTGTCGGTGAACTTCCGCTTCCAGGAAGGTAGCGCAACGCTGGATAACAAGGCCCACCGCGATCTGCAGCGAGTGCTGGACTATCTCAAGCAGCACGACAAGCTGCAGGACAAGGTGGTGCTGGTAGGCTTCGGCGACCCGAAGAGCGACCCTGAGCGCGCCGAACTGCTGTCGAAACTGCGCGCCATGGCCGTGCGCCGCGAGCTGGCCAAACAGGGCGTACTGTTTCGTGAAATCACCGGCATGGGCAGTGAGCTGCCGGTGGCGGCGAATGACCGGGACAACGGCCGCATTCGCAATCGCCGCGTCGAAATCTGGGTCTACTGACGCCGGAAAATATTTCTCGTCAGGGGGCTTGGCAGTCTATCCACTCGGCGTTAGCCTTTGCATCGCGTGACGCCGGGCCCCTCTGGCGGTGAGCTTTCTCACCGTGATGTCGGAGTCACTGAGTCGATTTCTTTCAACTCAGGCAGACATTAGGGAGGGCTCATGGACGCTCTACTTGCCTTTTTGACATCCCCCATCTTCGGTACCCCCGGCTGGTTCTGGCTGGCCTTTCTGGTACTGATCATCACCCTGCTGGTACTCGACCTCGGCGTGCTGCATCGCGATCAGCATGAAATCGAGATGCGCGAGAGCCTGCTGCTGTATTCCGGCTATTTCAGCGTCGGCGTCGCCTTCGGCGGCTGGATCTGGTGGCAGCTCGGCGGCACCAAGGCGATGGAGTACTACACCGGTTTCCTGGTAGAGCAATCGCTGTCGATGGACAACGTCTTCGTCATGGCGATGATCCTCGGCTACTTCAACATCCCGCGTAAGTACCAGCATCGCGTGCTGTTCTGGGGCATTCTCGGGGTGATCGTGCTGCGCGCGATCATGATCGGCCTGGGCACGGCTCTGGTGCAGCAGTTCGACTGGATTCTCTACCTCTTCGGCGCCTTCCTGCTGTTCAGCGGCATCAAGATGCTGCGCAGTGGCGGTAATGAGGAGTCACACCCGGACCTGGCGCAGAATCCGGTGATTCGCTTCGTGCGCAAGCACATTCGCGTCACGGACGAGCTGCACGAAGGCAAGTTCCTGGTCCGCCTGAAGGATCAGGTCAGCGGCAAGCCGCTGCTGTATGCCACCCCGTTGCTGCTGGCGCTGGTGCTGATCGAGCTGGCCGACCTGGTGTTCGCCGTCGATAGCGTGCCGGCCGTGCTGGCCATCTCGCAGGACCCGTTCATCGTCTACACCTCGAACATCTTCGCGATTCTCGGCCTGCGGGCGCTGTATTTCGCCCTGGCCGCACTGATGCACCGCTTCATCTACCTGAAGTACGCCCTGGCGCTGGTGCTGATGTATATCGGTGGCAAGATCTTCCTGCACGACCTGGTCAAGGTTCCCGCCCTCCTCTCGCTTGGCGTCACCCTGGGGCTGCTGGCAGGCGGGGTGATTCTGTCGCTGCTCCATACCCGCGACCGGCGAGCCCCGGAACACTGAAACGGCGGTGCCGGAGCTGATCGAGCGTCAGAGTCGACGGCTCATGAACAAAGAGGCCCGCAGATGCGGGCCTCTTTGTTTTCAGTTGCGGGCTCAGCGGCTGGCTTTCATCACATCACGCGGCACGTACTTGCCGATCTCGAACTTGCCGATAGCTGCGCGGTGCACCTCGTCCGGGCCGTCAGCCAGGCGCAGGGTGCGCTGCATGGCGTACCAGTAGGCCAGCGGGAAGTCGTTGGAAACACCGGCGCCGCCGTGCATCTGGATCGCCCGGTCGATCACCTTGAGCGCGACGTTGGGCGCCACCACCTTGATCTGGGCGATTTCACTCGCCGCGATCTTGTTGCCGACGGTGTCCATCATGTAGGCAGCGTTCAGGGTCAGCAGACGTGCCTGGTTGATCTCCATGCGCGAATCGGCGATGTGATCGATATTGCCGCCCAGGCGCGCCAGCGGCTTGCCGAAGGCGGTCCGACTCACCGCGCGCTTGCACATCAGCTCCAGGGCGCGCTCGGCCATGCCGATCGAGCGCATGCAGTGGTGGATACGGCCAGGGCCGAGACGGCCCTGGGCGATCTCGAAGCCACGCCCTTCACCAAGCAGCACGCTCTCGTAGGGCACCCGCACGTTCTCGAACAGCACCTCGGCGTGGCCATGCGGTGCATCGTCGTAGCCGAACACCGGCAGCGGGCGCAGCACGGTGACGCCTGGCGCATCCATCGGCACCAGGATCATAGAGTGCTGCTGGTGGCGCGGCGCGTCCGGATTGGTCAGGCCCATGAAGATCATCACCTTGCAACGCGGGTCGCAGGCACCGGAGGTCCACCACTTGCGCCCATTGATGACCCACTCATCCCCTTCGCGGCGGGCATTGGCCTGCATGTTGGTGGCGTCGCTCGATGCCACGCCCGGCTCGGTCATGGCAAAGGCGGAGCGAATCTCGCCGGATAGCAGCGGCTCGAGCCATTGCTGCTTCTGCGCCTCGTTGCCGTAGCGCACCAGCACTTCCATGTTGCCGGTATCCGGCGCGGCGCAGTTGAACGGCTCCGGGCCGATCAGCGAGCGCCCCATGATCTCTGCCAGCGGTGCGTATTCGGTATTGGTCAGGCCGGCGCCGTAATCCGACTCGGGTAGAAACAGGTTCCACAGGCCCTCGGCTTTGGCCTTGCTCTTCAGCTCTTCCATGATCGCGGTCGGCTGCCAGCGATCGCCTTCGGCCACTTGCTGCTCGAACACCGCTTCGGCCGGGTAGACGTGCGCTTCCATGAATGCGCTGACGCGCTCACGCAACTCTTGAACCTTCGGGGAATAGGCGAAATCCATGGAATTACCTGTTTGTGATAAAGGGTGAGAGGTTGTGGAAATGATGCTAGAACAGCGCTTAAGATTTATCTAACCTATTTTCAGCGTGTATGAACATTCATAACCGATATATGATCGACTGATATCGACGCCCCTGGAGCACTGCCGGCATGAACCTGACCAAGGTGGATCTGAACCTCTTCATCGTCTTCGACGCCATCTACACCGAGGCCAACCTGACCCGTGCCGGACAGATCGTCGGCATTACCCAGCCGGCGGTTTCCAACGCCCTCGCCCGTCTGCGCGAAACCTTCAACGACCCACTGTTCGTGCGCACCGCCCAGGGCATGGTGCCGACACCGATGGCGCAGAACATCATCAGCCCGGTGCGCAACGCCCTGCAGTTGCTGCGCGTTTCCGTGCAGGAAAGCCGGACCTTCAACCCGCAGCAGGCCGGCAAGACCTACCGCATCAGCATGACCGACCTGTCGGAGCAGATCCTCCTGCCGCCGCTTTTCCAGCGCCTGCGTCGTCTGGCGCCGAGCGTGTGCATCGAGAGCTTCCTGGCCAAGCGCCGCGAAACCACCAAGGAGCTGGCCGCCGGCCGTCTCGATTTTGCCGTCGACGCGCCACTCAATACCGACCCGCAGGTGCGCCACGTCAAGCTGCTGGATGATCGCTACGTCTGCGCCATGCGCCAGGGGCACCCGCTGGCCAAGGAAAAGATCAGCCTCGACGACTACCTGTCGCTGAGCCACATCCACATTTCCAGCCGCCGCAGTGGCCTCGGCTATGTGGATCTGGCTCTGGGCAAGATGGGCATCCAGCGCAAGATTGCCCTACGCTCGCAGCACTATCTGATGGCCAGCAGCGTGCTGCAGCAGACCGACATGGTGATGACCGTGCCGGAGCGCTTCGCCCGCCGCCACAACCTGCATCATGTGACGTTGCCGGTCGGTGATGTGCCGGCACTGGAAACCCACCTGTACTGGCACGAAAGCACCGATCAGGACCCGGCCAACCGCTGGATGCGCGAACAGATGATCGAGCTGGCCCAGCAGGTCACTGCACAGGAGAAGAAGGCCGAGCAAGCCGCTACGGCCTGATAGCTCGCAGCTGAACGCAAGAAGGCCCGCATTCGCGGGCCTTCTCGTTGTTGCCGGATTGAATCAGCGAGCGAGTTTGCTATCGACCGACAGCTTGCCAGCGCCTTCGAACACCAGCGCTACGCTGATGGCCAGCAGAGCCAGGGCGAACTCGTAACCGTTGTTGCTCATGAAGAAACCATTGGCGAAGTGCACGGTGAAGATGGCCACCAGCATGGTCACTGCCAGTACCGCTGCAGCCGGGCGCACCAGCAAGCCGATGATCAGCGCCACGCCACCGAAGAACTCGGCGCTACCGGCCGCCAGCGCCATCAGGTAGCCCGGAGCCAGACCGATGCTTTCCATCCACTGTGCGACACCCGCCAGACCATAACCACCGAACCAGCCGAACAGCTTCTGCGCGCCATGGGCGGCGAAGGTGATGCCGGCGACGATACGCAGAATGGTGATGCCGAAGCTCGCCTGGGTGGCGGTGATGCTTTTGATCAGGTTGTTCATTACAGCGTTTCCTTCGTGTGTGGGAGTTAATGGCGCACAGAATAACCAATTCATTCGATTCAAAAACAGCAAAAAGCCGCTAATTAATATCGAAGAAATAAATATCTAGTTAGCCGTCAGGCGCTGTCTTTGTGGTTCGAGCAGATAGCGCTCACGGTCATAAGCAAGGTAGTACTTATTCACCGCATTCACATAACTCACCACGCCCATGCCCATCTGCTCCATGGCCACACGTTCGACCTGGAAGAACCACTGATTGGGATTGAGGCCGCGACGACGCGCCTCGGCGCGCAGGCTCTGCACCCGCTGCGGCCCCAGGTTGTACCCGGCCAGGACGAAGGCCATGCGCTCGCGCTCGTTGAGCTGCGGGCTATTGAAAAAATTGCGGCGGATCATCGCCAGGTACTTGCTGCTGGCCTGAACGTTGCCATCGAGGTTCTGGATGTTGCTCACCCCGACACTGCGCGCCGCCGCCGGGGTGATCTGCATCAGCCCGGTCGCACCACTGGCGCCGCGCGCCGACGGGTTCAAGGTTGACTCCTTGAAGGCCAGCGCGGCCAGCATCAGCCAATCGAACCCCTGCTGCTCGGCATGCTGCTGCAGCACCGGACGCACCCTCTCCAGGCGCTGTCGTTCGGTGCGCCCCAGTGGCGAATGCACCTTGTACAGCCGGCGATAGACACGCTGGAACGCCACATCCTGGTCGGCCGGGCTCTGATAGCTGCTGAAGAAACGGTCGATGCTGGCACGCAGCATCGGCGCATCGGGGCGCACGAACCATTTCATGTCGCCATCGCGCGCCAGGATCAGATGCTTGTCGACGCGCAGCTTGGGCATCACCTTGGCCCAACGTTCGGCTATCGGCAGCTCTACCGCAGTACGTTCGAAGATGCCGGCCTGGACCATTTCCAGTACATCTTCGACGGCCAGGCTGGGATCGACCCACTCGACCACGATGGGCGGCAGTTTGCGATCAGCCAGCTGCTGGTTGATCACCCGCAGCGCCTCTCCCACCGCACTGCCCGCGGGCAATGAAAGACTGCGTCCGGCCAGCTGTTCGAGGCTGCGGTAATGCCGGTTGCCCTGCTTGGACACCAGCACCAGTGGCACCTCGCGACGAATCGCCGTGCTGGCACTGACATCGTGCCCGGTGCGCACATTGAGCAGTTCGCCGGGCGCGACCAGATCGCCCTCGCCGCGCTGCAATGCGCCGAGCAACTGATCCTTGGCTTTGGGGATGATCTTCAGCCTGAGGCTGCGGCCATCACGGGCGTTGCGATTGAGGTACTGCTCGAATGCGCGCAGGCGGTGGTACTCGACGCCGATGCTCTGACCCTTGACCGAACCCGAGCTGTTACGGCTCTGATTGACCAGCACCCGTAGTTCGCCGCTGCTGCGAATCGTCGGCAGATCGCGAGCACTGCGGGCCTGGCTGCCGACCTCCGGCGGGCCAGCCACGCGCGCACTGACCGACAACGGCAGCGCGGCCAACAGGCACAGGATCAGCAGCAATCGCGACATCGACTCTCCAGGGATGGCGGTAGGCCGCCGAAGCCTCATCCGGTTGGTGGCTGCTGTACGCCGATGCGCGACAGACGACTACTGACCGTAAACCCGCCAAACAAGTTCCAAGGCCGGCAGGGGCGCGGAGATTGGCACAGCCGAGCGCTGCCGCGCCACCCCACAACCTTGCATCAACCTTAAAAACAGCGACCAACTTATTGTTTTAAATCGACTTCCTGACGAACGGATGGCATCTGCTATTCTGCCTCTTCGCGCTCAACAGGTGGCACCATGCAACTCATTGATATTGCCGTCAATCTCACCCACCCCAGCCTCGCCGTGCAGGCCGAGGCGCTGCTCGAACGTGCCTATGCAGCCAGGGTGTGTCAGCTGGTGCTGACCGGCACCAGTCTGAATGAAAGCGAGGCGAGCCTCGCACTTTGCCGACAGTTGGATAGCAGCGGCCAGCGCCTGTTCAGCACCGCCGGGGTTCATCCGCACGACGCCAGCTCGTGGAACGGTGCCAGCAGCAACACCCTCAAGGCGTTATTGGCGCAACCACAAGTACGCGCCGTGGGTGAATGCGGGCTGGACTTCGATCGCGATTTCTCGCCACGCCCGGCACAGGAAAAAGCCCTGGAAGAACAACTGGCGCTTGCCGTCGAATTGCAGATGCCGGTATTTCTACATGAACGCGAAGCCAGCCAGCGCCTGCTGGAAATCCTGCGCGACTATCGCGACCGGCTGCCAGCGGCTGTGGTGCACTGTTTCACTGGCGAACGCTCTGCACTCTATGCCTATCTCGATCTTGACCTGCATATCGGCATCACCGGCTGGGTCTGCGACGAACGTCGCGGCACGCATCTGCATCCGCTGCTCAAGGATATCCCCGGCGAGCGCCTGATGCTGGAGACCGATGCGCCCTTCCTGCTGCCGCGCAGCCTGCGGCCAAAGCCCAAGAGCGGGCGTAACGAGCCAGCCTATCTCGGCGAGGTACTACGAGAAGTGGCTCTGCACCGCGGTCAGAGCCAAGAAGCGCTAGCCGCACAAACCACAGCCTGCGCCAGGAGGTTCTTTGAGATGCCGGCCATACTGGATGAAGCGGCAGCAGAGTCTTGATTGACGTCAAGACTCTGGCTGCCACCCAAGGCATACTGCTGGCACATAGCCAACAGTGAACGCAGCGAGACGGACAATCACAGCATGGGCGCCTGGATCAGCGATCTTTCTCTCAAATACAAATTCTGGGCGGTCAACGCCGTTGCCTTCGTCATCAGCCTGATGCTGGTGCTGTTCGCCCTGCATACCGAGCAGCAGGCACGCAGCGCCGATGCCAAGCAGGCCGCAATCGAGCAGGCTCGCCTGCTCCAGCAGTGGCCGCAGCAGGCTGCGCTGCCCAGCGCAGCCAATGTCCAGGTGCTGCAAGGCAACAGCCTGCCGGGTGTTCAGGGCACTCCTGATGCCAGCGGCTGGCAGGCCGTGCAGCACGACGCCTGGTTCGGCGACTCGCCGGTAATCGGTGCACAACGCACCACCCTCAGCGATGGACGCCAACTGGCGATCATGGCTCACGCGCCCAGCCTGCTCGACCTGTTCGCCCAGCACGCGCTGACCTATGCCGTCGCGGTCGCCGTACTCATGCTGTTGCTGCTGGCTGCCTCGCAGCTGTTGATCCGCTTTCTGCTCAGCCACCTCAACACCCTCAAGGACGTGATACTGCAAGCCGAGCGCAGCGGCGACCTGTCCCTGCGTGTACCGCTGAGCAGTCGCGACGAGGTCGGCCAGATGGCCGCCGCTTTCAACGCCATGCAAGCCGGCTATCAGCGCGTGGTTGGCACCGTCGGCCAGGTGGCGGGCGAGCTGAACAGTGGCACCCGCGACATGGCCGAGCGCATGGGTGCGGTGCGTCAGGGCATGCTCAGCCAGCAGAGCGAAACCGATCAGGCCGCCACCGCGATCAACGAAATGTCGGCGACCGTTCAGCACATCGCCGATCACGCTGGCACCACCCGCGATCAGTCGCTCAATGCAGATCGCCTGGCCCGCGCTGGCCAGCAGGTGGTCGAACGCGTCGAGCAATCCATCGCCGCCCTGTCGCAAGGCGTGCGTCAGAGCGCCGCCAGCATCGAGCGCCTGGCTGAAGACAGCCAGCACATCAGCCGCGTGGTCGGCGTGATTCACGGCATCGCCGAACAAACCAACCTGCTCGCCCTCAATGCCGCCATCGAGGCGGCCCGCGCCGGCGAAATGGGCCGCGGCTTCGCCGTGGTGGCCGACGAGGTGCGCAACCTGGCCAAGCGCGTGCAGGACTCCACCGACGAAATCACCCAGATGATCGGCAACCTGCAGGGCGGCACCCGCGACGCCGTGGAGTTCATGCGCGAAAGCTCGGAGAACGCCAACCACTGCGTGCAACTGGCGCAAGAAGCCGGCGAATCGCTGGCGGCGATCACCGCCGCCGTGGCGCTGATGCGCGACAGCAATACGCAGATCGCCGTGGCCGCTACACAGCAGAGCCAGGTTGCCGAAGAGATGAGCCGCTCGGTGGTGGGCATCCGTGACGTCACCGAACAGACCGTCGGGCAGACCCTCGAATCGGCCGCCACCAGCCAGCAACTCGCCCAGTTGGCGGGCGAGCTGAGCAAGGCCATCCGCCAGTTGCGCCTGTAAGGGGCACCGTTTAGGCATAAGCCTATCTGCGCCATAGCCAGGAGCAATTCGCTCTGCAGTGGCGACGACCCTAGACTCGGTTCATTGAGTCGAGGGTCGCCCCATGAGCAAACGTCACCCCAACCTGCTGGCCTGGCAATGGCGTCATTATGCCAGCCAGCATCGGCATCCCACCAATCTGCTGCTGCACCTGATCGCCGTGCCGCTGTTCCTGCTAGCGCTGATTCTGCTGCTGATCGGCCTATGGCAGCTCAGATTCGTGCCTTTGGCACTGGGCAGCATCGGCCTGATCGCCTCCCTGGCGCTGCAAGCTCACGGCCACAGACTGGAACAACAGCCAGCAGAACCCTTCGCCAGCAACAGCGATGCGCTGAAGCGCCTGCTGCTGGAGCAGTGCGTGACGTTCCCGCGCTTTCTTTTCAGCGGCGCATGGTGGCGCGCCTGGCGCCAACGCCGGCGCCACTGAATCAGGCAAAGACGGTCACGGTCTGCCGGCTCAAGGCGATCAGTTCACCTGCCGGAGTCCACATCGCCGCCGCCACGTGGCCGTATCCATCGCGGGCATGTTCGATTTCCGCGCGATACAGGCACCAGTCTTCGCTGCTGAGGGTGTGCAGTGGCTGGACGAACTCGATGGTCCAGGTCAGCGAGCTACCCGGCGCCGGGCTTTTCAGATGCGGCAGCACCGCTGGCGGCCAGGCATCGACCAGTGCCAGCAAATGCGCCTCGCTGAGCGCCTGCGGCTCGCGCTCACCGCGCAAGCGCACCCAGCCGCCCATCTGCCGCGACGGCGTGTTGCTGAAAGGCATGCCGCCAATCCCCCAACGCATGGCCAGAAAACGGGTGAATTCCGGCGTGACGTTGCGCACATAGGGCAACTCCTGGCACTGCTCGACCGGCGTGATCTGCGGCGCGGCAAGCGCCTCCACGGCAATCGTCGAAGGACGCGACGCGCCAAAGCTACCCTGCACCACGGTCACCACCTGGCCGTCCTGCACCGCGCGCAGAGACATCTGGCTGACTGCCTTGCCCTCGCGCAGTACCTCGGCCTGAAAACTGACAGGAACATCCGGCGCCACCGGCCCGACGAAGGTGATGGCCAGCGAGCGCACCGGTCGGCCCCGCGGCACCTTGGCGCGCATCGCCTCGAATGCCAGTGCCGCCACCAGGCCGCCGAAACTGGCGCGACCCTGCCCCCATTCGGCCGGTATCACCACGGCATCGGCATCGCGGCGCACCGCTTCGAGCATTTCGGAAAAGATCATAGGCACCTCGGCATTCATCGATGGCGACGATCTTAGGGGATGGCGGTAACTGAACGATAGCCCGCAACAATGGCTATTCGGTCATATCTGCGGCGAAAATGTCGTCTTATTCCACATTGGGAAAATCGCCATACAGCGCCAGCAAGGCTCCATCAGCGCGCCGCTCAGCGGCCTGCTGAGCCTGCAGCCAGATTGCCCGGCAAGGGCCCAGCGATGCCATCGCGTCGGCCTGCGCCAGCCACTGCAGGTGGTCGTGCCAGTCGCCCAGCGCACTTTGCGCACGTTTGAGTCTGAGTTGCGCCGCCTTGCTCAAACGACTCTGTGCCGGGTAGGTTTCAGCGGCGTAGCGTACGCGTTTGATCAGCAAACGCAGGCGGTGACGATCATGCGCCGGATCGCGCAACGCGCGGGCCAGTTGCCGTTGCTGGCGCCGCAGGCGGCGCCGGATGCGCTTGTCCACGTCGCTCAACTGGCCTTGCCTGGCAGCTTCGCGCCAATTCGCCGGCCAGCCGTCGAGCAACAGCATCAGATCCACCAGCTCACGGCTGCTGGCAATGGCAGCGTAACCTGCGGCGCGCTGCGCCTCATCGGCAGGCGCCAGATGCACCAGGCCCAGACGCGCCAGCTCGGCCACCAGCACTTCACGATCACGCAGCGGCCCACTGAGGCGGCCCAGCACCGCAGCTCCCTGTTCCAGAGCATCCACAGCCGGCAGACCGCGCAGCGGACGCAACAGGCTGCGCAATTGCCGCAAGGCGATGCGCAGGTCGTGCAATGCCTCGGTGTCGGTACAGTCGGCCAGCCGCGCCTGACAGGCGTACAGCCGCACCTGCAGAGCCAGGACGCGCCCCAGGCAATGTTCGATGAAATCGCTCATGCTCGCTCCTCCCAAACGACGGTACGTCAAGCTAACAGCCTGGCCCCCCAGTCAAACAAGTGACCAATGGTCGCTAACGCGACAAGCGCCAGGGTAATGCTCTGCGCAAATCACTCAACGCCTGCCGCAGAGCATCGCGCGAAGCTGGCTCGCCGGCATAACGCTGCTGCTCGAAGCAACGGGCAAATGTCTCGATCTGCGCCGCCTGCTCAGGCAACTGCCGCGCAGCGCGCAACGCGAAGGAGCGTGCGCCCTCACCTGCTTCTCGACGCACGTCGTGACGTGCCAGCAGCCGCTCGAACGTGCGAAAGGCCTGGCGCTGCGGATCGGGCCGTTGTTGCCAGGGCTTGAGCAACCACAGCGCCAGCAGGCCGAGCAGAAGAGCTCCAGTGCCCACCAGAGCGAGCGCCAGACGCTGCCAATCGAGGCTGCCGAACCAGTTCTGCAGCAGTTTCATCTGCTGCTCACCCTGGTAACCCAGCACCCAGCGCTGCCAGCCGTAATTGAGATTATCCCAGCTCATGCGCAACTGATTGAGCCAGGCCAGCTCGCGGTAGCGCAGCGGCGAGAACGGTTGGTCATCGAGAAAGCCATCCTCCGCGGCCAAGGCCTCTTCCAGCCCCTGTTCAATACGCTCGGGGGCGACCTGGAAAGTCGGATCGATGCTGCGCCAGCCGCGGCCCGGCTGCCAGTACTCGACCCAGGCATGGGCGTCGAACTGGCGCACCTGGATGTAGTTGCCGTTGGGGTTGAACTCGCCGCCCTGATAGCCGGCGACCACCCGCGCGGGAATGCCTGCGGCGCGCAGAACGAAGGTCATGGCGCCGGCATAGTGGGCGCAGAAACCGCGCCGAGTGTTGAACAGGAAATCGTCGATGCTGTCGCTGCCCAGTGGCTGCGGGCGCAGCGTGTACACGTACGGCTCACGGTTGAAGTGCTGCAGCACTGCCGCCACCAGCGCGTCGCTCTGCGGGTGCTGCGCCTTCAGTTCAGCCGCCCAGGCGCGACTACGCGGGTCGCCCTGCTCGGGCAGCTGCAGCGCCTGGCGCAGGCCAGGTGGCTCGGCCAGCGCCTCACGCGCCGCCTCGGGCCATGAGCGCACCTGGTACAGCAGGGGCCGATCTACCGGACGCAGCCTCTGCCAACGGAAGTCGCTCATCATCCGCCCGCTGTCCTGCGCCATCTCGCCGACGTCCAGGGCGTACAGCCAGCGCTTGCCGCTGGGCTGCATGATGATGCTGTAATCGAGCGGTTCGCCGGCCTTGCTCCACTGCGGCGCTACGGGCACATCAGCGTAACCGGACTGCGACCAGCGCCTGCCATCGAAGCGTTCCAGCGTCAGAGCGCGCCAATACAGCTGCCCTCTCGGCGGCACCTCACCCTCGAAACTGGCGCGAAAGGCCAGTGCCGAGGAACGACTGAGCTCGGCGATATCGGCCGGCTCCATGCTGTCCGACAGGCCGGTGACCCCCTTGTCACTGGGCAGTGGCAGCGACCACAACGGCCCCATACGCGGAAAGAACACGAACAGCAGAAGCATCAGCGGTATCGCTTGCAGCACCAGGCCTCCAGCCAGGCGCAGCGGCGGCCAGGGACGTTCGGCAAAACCACTGTGCTGCAGGCCGACCAGCGCGGTCAGCAGCGCCGTGACCGGCAGCAGGCTGTAGAGCGCGGCAAGAATGCCGTCCTCGAACAGATAGGCGGTCACCACGCAGAAGAAACCGAGGAAGACCAGCACCAGCGCATCACGCCGCGTGCGCATCTCCAGCAGCTTGAGGGTGAAGGTGGCGATCAGCAACACCGAGGCGGCATCCAGCCCCACCAGCGTGCCGCGCGAAAGCAGGATGCCAGCCAGCACCAGCAGCACTAGGCCACCCTTGGCCCAGCCATTGGGATAACGCGCACGCATGCGGAAGATCTGCACGCGCCAACCAGCAGCGCCCAGCCATAGCGCGATCATCCACAGCGGCAAATGCACCAGGTGCGGCACGATCACCAGCACCTGGGCGACCAGCAACCAGGTCAGGGCGATCCTCGGGATACCCGGCAGGCTGCTCATGCGCGCGCTCCGAACAACGCCAGGGCACGCAGGCAGGCATCACGATGACCTTCACCGTAGTCCGGTGCGATCACCTGCCCAGGCAGTTGCAGGCCGAACGCCTGTTGTCGTTCGGTGAACTGCAGTACCCAGTGGCAGAGCAGCGACAAACGCATTTCGCTGTCGCCACCCAGGCTGTCGAAGTCCAGCCACAGGTCGCGGCCGCTGAGCATGGCGAAATCCTTCACCAACAGGCCCTGGCCACGTGAATAGGCCTTCCAGTCCAAGCGCCGCTTCGAGTCACCCGGCTGATACTCACGCAGGCCCTGGAAGTCATCGGCGCCCTGGCCGCGGGCACGCATGCCCTCCTCCTCGTCGTCGCCCAGGCCCGCCGACAGCGGCAAATCACCCTCCAGCGGCCGCGGGTAGATCAGCATAGCCTGATCCAGATCGACCCAGCTCCAGGCCACCAGCAAACCCAACGGGAAGCGGCTTTCCACCCGTAGGCGCTCGGGCCGCAACCAGCCGCGCCGCGCTGCGGGCAGGCTCAGATCCACTTCGGTCTGCCCCTGGCGTGGCACGTCGCGCACCACCAGATCAGACGGTGGCCAGCCCAGCGCCACGGCCTGGTGCTCGCGCTCACGACTCTCCAGACGTACGCGAAAGCGCGCCTGCTCGCCGACGAACACCGCTCCGCCGCCGCCCGCCTTGAGCACCAGCCCGGCCAGGTTGCGATAGGTATGCAGGATGGTCACGACGAACACCGATACCAGCAGAAAGGTCAGGCCGTAGGCCAGGCTGTTCTGGTAATTGATACCCACCAGCAGCATCAGCAGCAGGGCCACCGCAAAGACCGCCCCCACCCGACTGGGCAGAATGAAAATGCGCCGCTGATTCAAGCGCACGCTGGCCGCAGGCGGAATGCGCCTGGCCAGCCAACGCCGCCAGAGCGACTTCAGCGCTGCACGCATCAGAGCGCCGGTACTTCGCGCAGCAACCACTGCACCAGACTGCCGCCACCGTGGCCGGTGGGATCGGCGCGCTCGCGCAGGCGATGCCCCACCACCGACGGCAGCACCGCCTGCACATCCTCGGGAATCACGTAATCACGCTCGGCCAGCAACGCCCAGGCCCGTGCAGCGGCCAGCAACGCCAGACTGGCGCGCGGCGACAAGCCCCAGGCGAACTGCGGCTGGCTGCGCGTCGCCTCGACCAGGCGCAGCACATAGTCGATCAGCGCATCGCTGGCACGAACCTTGGGCACTTGCGCCTGCAGCCGTGCCAGTTCGGCATGATCGAGAATCGGCTCCATGCGCGGCAACAGATCGCGCCGGGCATCGCCCAGTAGCAGCGCCCGTTCCGCAGCCTGCGCCGGATAGCCCAGCGACAGGCGCATGAGAAAACGATCGAGCTGGGATTCGGGCAAGGCGAAGGTGCCGCCACTGCTGACCGGGTTCTGCGTGGCGATGACGAAAAATGGCTCGGGCAGCGGCCGCGTCGCGCCCTCGATGGTCACCTGGCCCTCCTCCATGGCTTCGAGCAGCGCGCTCTGGCTCTTGGGGGTGGCACGGTTGATTTCATCGGCCAGCACCAGCTCGGCGAAGATCGGCCCCGGGTGAAAGACGAACTGCCCGCTGTCCTTGTCGAACACCGAGGTACCCAGAATGTCGCCCGGCAGCAGGTCGGAGGTGAACTGGATGCGCTGGAAGCTCAGCCCCAGCACGCGCGCCAGGGCATGGCTGAGGGTAGTCTTGCCCATGCCCGGCAGGTCTTCGATCAACAGGTGACCACGCGCCAGCAGGCAGGTCAGCGCCAGGCGCACCTGCGCCTCTTTGCCCAGCAATACCTGATTGACCGAGTCGAGACAGGCATCGAGTTTGGTTCGCATCGTTCGCTCCTTATGCAGAACGCCGATGCTACTGGGGTGCCGGGGCGTGGCATAGCTCTATGCAAAGTTTGCTCACGAAACTGTGAGGGCAGACGCTATGTCAGACGAAAGTGCCCCGCCATACCCTGCAGCTCCCGCCCCAGTTCAGCCAATTGGATGCTCGACGCAGCGGTCGCATCCATGGCCGTGGCTGACTGATCGGCGATATCGCGGATCGAGGTGACGCTGCGATTGATTTCCTCGGCCACGGCAGTCTGCTGCTCGGCCGCTGCAGCGATCTGCTGGTTCATCTCCGAGATCAGGCTCACCGCCTCGGCAATGGCCGCCAGGGCGCCCTCGGTCTGGTTGGCGTCGCCCACCGTCAGGCCCACCAGACTGGCGCTCTGCTCCATGTCCGCCACAGCGCGGCGGCTGCCTTCGCGCAGGGCCGCGATCAGCGACTCGATTTCCGCGGTGGATTGCTGAGTGCGTTTTGCCAGCGCCCTTACCTCATCGGCGACCACCGCGAAACCGCGCCCCTGTTCTCCGGCGCGCGCCGCTTCGATGGCCGCATTGAGCGCCAGCAGGTTGGTTTGCTCGGCAACGCTCTTGATCACGTCGAGTACTGCATCGATGCGCTGAGTATCCTGACTCAGGCGCTGGATGCTCTTGGTAGTAGCATCCATGGCACTGGCCAACTGCTCGATGCGCTGCAGGGTCTGGCGCACCACCTGGCTACCGGCACCGACACGCTGGTCAGCCTGTTCGGTGGAAGCCGCTGCCGCCTCGGCATTGCGCGCCACCTCGTGCACCGTGGCTGTCATCTGACTCATGGCAGTGGCGACCTGATCGGTCTCCAGCTTCTGGCCATTGACCCCCTGGCGCGTCTGCTCGGCCGTGGAAGAAAGGGTCTGGGCGGAGCTGGAAATCTGCGCCACACCGCCCTGCAGGCGGCCAACCATATCTCGCAGGTTAGCGGACATACCCTGCATGGCTGCGAGCAGCTGACCGATCTCGTCGCGACGATCCTGTTCGATATGCACGCTGAGGTCGCCACTGGCAATGGATTCAGCCAGGCCGATCACCCGCTTGAGCGGACGCACGATGGCCAGGCTGATCATGATCGCCGCGCCAAGACCGAACAACAGCGCCAGGGTCGCTGTCAGGATGATCAGACCGCTGCTGGCCTGACGCTCGGCATGCATGGCCTGGCGTTGCGTGTCCAGGGCCAGCTCGACCCGCTGCAGCAACTGTTCGACCTGAGCGACCAGTTGCCCGTATACCTGCTTTTGTTGCTGCAGCTGGGTGGCGTAGTCCTTCAGGCGCTCATTGAAGGAGTCGACGTTGACCACCACCTCGCCGAGCACCGCAGCATAGCCGGGATCGTCCAGCGCATCGCGCAACTCGGCAGCCAGGGCTTGCGCCTCGCCTGCCTGGGCAATGTCCGCCTGCTCACTGCTATCGCTGCGCCGGCTTGCCTCCAGCCGCTGGCGTGCCTGATCCAACGCCTGCAACAGCAGTTGATGAATCTTGCCGACCTTGCCGGCCTGCAGGACTGAATCACCGCCCTGCTCGCCTTGGGAGCTCTTGAGCAGGTCGACGCCGTCTTCGGCCAGCCCTTCCTGCAGCAGATCCAGACTGTTGGCCGCGCTGACCACCAGCCAGTCGGCGGCCTGCAAGGACAGCTGCATGTTGTCGGTGAGTTCAACGTAGCGGGCAAAGGCGCTGCGGTAGGCGGCCAGTGCCGGCTCGACCTGCGCCAGAATCGCGGCTGTGTCGCTATCGAGCTCACCTTGCAGCACCTGTCCGGCTTGCAAAATGGCCTCGGCCTGTTCGGCCAGACGCTCGGCGTGCTGACTGTCGCCGCTCAGCGCGAACGCCTGCTCGCTCTGGCGCATGCGCAGCACCTGCTCGCCGAGCGCGCTCATGCGTTGCTGCAACTCGGCGCCGGCACTGACGTCACGCAACGCCAGCAGACCGGTGGCCGCTACCAGAGCGGTCAGAATCAATACCAGAGCAAAACCCAGCATCAACTTGCTGGCCGTACTCAGACTGGCCAGCCGCTTGCCCAATGAGCCACCCATGACATCCCCCTGCCTACTGCAGCCAGCCCCGAATTGTGGAACATAGGAGCGCAGCGCTACTGGCGACAAGCCAGCAGACAGCAAGATGGCCGGGAGAGTTAACTGGAGGTCGTTTTCAGAACGGGTTCAGGGCCGCTGCATCTGGAATAGATCACGCGTGCGGCAATAGGCGCTGCCACCGAGGCGAGCAACCAGATCGAGCTTGAGCGGGTCGATACGCCCCTGCTCGTTGAGTACCGCGTCGTCGATGTGCGCCAGCAACACCTCGGCGAAGATCAGATGGCAGGTCGGTCGTTGCGCCGGATAGGGCTGGATTTGCGCCACACGGCACTCGAAGGTCACCGGAGCGCCGGCGACACGCAGCACGTCGATGCGCTCGCAAGGCTGGCTGGCAATGGCGCAGTGGGCAAACTCGCTGACCTCATAAGGCAGGATCGCGGCGCTGGCGTTCATCGCCTCAGCCTGGGCGAAGCTGACCAGTTGAATCGCCAGTTCGCCGCTGGTCTGGGCATTGCGCAGGCTGTCCTTGAGACTGCCATCGTCGCGGGTGTTGACGTTGACCAGCAAGGTCGGCGGGTTGTCACTGATGACCTGAAAGAAGCTGAATGGCGCCAGGTTGGCCACGCCTTCGGCCGAACGGGTCGAGACCCAGGCAATGGGCCGTGGAGTGACAGTGGAAGCCAGCCAGCGATACGCCTCGAGCGGGCTCAGATCGGAAAAATCGAGCTGCATCAACGCCCCGCTCGCGATTCACGGATGTAAAAGCGCGCACGCTCGGCCTTGCTGGTACAGCCTTCGTAGGCTTCGAACTGCTGCTGGGTCTTGGCAGCGGTGAGCAGCGAAAATGCCTTGGAATAGCTCACGGTACCGGCGAAGCCTTCGGCCTCGGCGATGCTCAACTCTTTCCAGGCGGCATCCAGTTGATTGGCACAGGTCTCACGGTAGACGGTCTTGCCGGCGCAGCCGGTGAGCGCCACCGCAAGCAGCGGCAAACAGATCCAGTGTTTCATCGACCACACTCCTCGAACGGATATGACTACGTATAGCAGGCTGTTGAAAACGTAGGCGAGGCAGCCAGTGCAAGGCAAAAACAGGCGAAAAAGCGCAATTTACGTGTTGTAAATGAGCACTTGATTCGCTTCGCTCACCCCTTCGGGGCCGCGCTAAAGCGCGTTCAGCCTGCGACTGTGAGCCTGTTTTTAACGCAGCAATGGCAACGCAGGTAGTTTTCAACGGCCTGCTAGGCCCAGTCTATGACGCTACGGCAGAAGGAAAGTGCCCGCCTCACCCGCCGCTTCGCTTACGCAGGTATTCCACCACAGCCTGCTGCTCCCCGGCGAATTCAATTCGCCCGGATTTGCTCTCACGCTGGAACACGTACATAGGATCGTAGTACTCGACCAGCAAGGCTTCGATCCAGCCGCGATGCGTATCCACCTGGCCGTCGGCCTGCTGTTCCTGCAGCGCCTGATCCATGATCGCGGCCAGACGCTGGTAACGCTCGCCCCCCAGACGACGAGTGATATTGGCCAGGCTCTCGCGCAGGCGCGCGGCGAATGCGGTGAAGCCTGCCTCGGCGCCCTGAGCCGCAACGAACTCGGCACACAACTCGACCACGTAGGCCTGCAGAATCCGCTCCACACGGTTGGCCACGCTGTCCTCCAGCCACACCAAGGGATGGTGCTGCATCGCCTGATACAGCGGTAATGGCAGGGAGCAGCGGCCGATCAGACGCGCCTCGTCTTCCAGCACGAACTGCTGCTGCCCCGCAGCGCGGCGCTTGAGCAGATCGATGGCCAGGGCATTCTCGAAATCGATCTGCTCGGGCTGGCCAGTGGCGCGCTTGCCGAAGCTGGAGCCTCGGTGATTGGCGTGCGCCTCCAGATCCAGGCTGTTGCTCAGTTGGCTGATCACCTCGGTCTTGCCGGTGCCGGTCATCCCGCCCACCAGCACGAAATCGCACGCCTGTACCGCCTCGTCGGTGGTCTGCAGGAGGAAGGTGCGCATGGCCTTGTAGCCACCGACCACGCGCGGATAGTCGATGCCCGCCTCGCTTTTCAGCCATTGCTGAACGATCTGCGAGCGCAGGCCACCGCGAAAGCAGTACAGGTAACCCTCAGGGTTGGCCTTGGCAAAGGCCGCCCATGCCTCGATGCGCTCGTTCTTGGTATGGCCGCTGACCAGTTGATGGCCCAGCTCGATGGCCGCCTGCTGGCCTTGCTGCTTGTAGCACGTGCCAACCTTCTGCCGCTCGATGTCGGTCATCAGCGGCAAGTTGATCACGCCGGGGAAAGCGCCCTTGAGAAATTCGACCGGGGCACGGGTATCCATCATCGGCCGGTCATGCAGGAACAGATCGCGGTAGTCGGTGCAGTTGTCGCGCATCAGAGCACCTCGACCGCGTAACGCTGTCGCTCGACCATCTCGCCGATAGGGGCCAGATCCAGCCCCAGCTCGGCGGCCACGGCGAGGAACTCGGCCTCGCCCTCCGGCGCCACGGCAATCAGCAGGCCACCGCTGGTCTGCGGGTCGCACAACAGCAGCTTGGCCAGTTCGGGCAATGGCGCGATCTTGTCACCGTAACTGTCGAAGTTGCGCAAGGTGCCACCGGGTATGCAGCCCTGCTCCAGATAGTGCTCGACACTGTCCAGGCGTGGCACCCGGCCGAACTCGACACGGGCACTGAGGCCGCTGCCATCGGCCATTTCCACCAGGTGGCCAAGCAGGCCGAAGCCGGTCACGTCGGTCATCGCGCGCACACCGGCGAGCTTGCCAAAGCGGCTGCCAGGCTTGTTAAGGGTACACATCCAGTCACGCGCCAGGCCGATGTCTGCGCTGCGCAGCTTGGCCTTCTTCTCCGCCGTGGTGAGAATGCCGATGCCCAGAGGCTTGCTCAGATACAGCTTGCAACCAGCCGTGGCGGTGTCGTTGCGCTTCATGTTGGCTTTGCTCACCAGGCCGGTCACGGCCAGGCCGAAGATCGGCTCCGGTGCATCGATCGAGTGCCCACCTGCCAGCGGGATGCCGGCTTCGTCGCACACCGCGCGACCGCCACGGATCACTTCGCGGGCAACTTCCGGCGCCAGGACGTTGACCGGCCAGCCAAGGATGGCGATGGCCATCAGCGGATCACCGCCCATGGCGTAGATGTCGCTGATGGCATTGGTGGCGGCGATACGACCGAAATCGTAAGGGTCGTCGACGATCGGCATGAAGAAGTCGGTGGTGGAGACCACGCCGCGCTCCTCGTCGATGGCGTATACCGCCGCGTCATCGCGCGAGGCATTGCCCACCCAGAGTCTGGGATCGAGATTCTGCGCGCCGCTGCCAGCGAGAATCACCTCGAGGACCTTCGGCGAAATCTTGCAGCCGCAGCCGGCGCCGTGGCTGTACTGGGTCAAACGAATGGGTTCGCTCATGGTTGTTCTCTCACCGCGATAACTGGCGGCGGATTCTAGCAAAGACTGCATTGACTGCCTTGGCTCAGCGCTACCGTGCGAGTAAGGTCGAACCTTCACTGGGGGAATCTGTTAATGAGCAAGAAAGTGGCGCTGGTGCTGGGCTCAGGAGGTGCGCGCGGCTATGCGCACATTGGCGTGATCGAGGAATTGCAGGAGCGCGGTTACGAAATCGGCTGCATCGCCGGCTGCTCGATGGGCGCCGTGGTCGGCGGCATCTTCGCTGCCGGCAAGCTGCGCGAATACCGCGAATGGACGGAAAGCCTGGATTATCTCGACGTGTTGCGCCTGCTCGACGTCAGCTTCCGCCTCGGCGCCATCCGTGGCGAGCGGGTATTCGGGCGCATTCAGGAAATCGTCGGCGACGTGGACATCGAAAACCTCGACATTCCCTTCACCGCCGTCGCCACCGACCTGACCAACCAGCAGGAAATCTGGTTCCAGGAAGGCTGCCTGCACCAGGCGATGCGCGCCTCAGCGGCGATTCCCAGCCTGTTCACGCCAGTCATCCAGGGTAAGCGCATGCTGGTCGACGGCGGTCTGCTCAACCCGCTGCCAATCGTGCCGGTGGTCTCCAGCCACTGCGACCTGATCATCGCGGTCAACCTCAACGCCACCAACCAGAATCACTACCAGTTGCCGGTAATCGAGCGCCCCGCAGCCCTCAAGGGACGCATCGACCAGTTGATGACATCGCTCGGCTCACGTCTGCCAAGCTTTCGCCGCAAGAGCGACGACGAAGCCCTGTTGCTTGCCGAGGAACAGCGACTCGCCGATGACATCAGCCCGGCCGCGGCGCCAAGCCGCAAAGAGGATGATGAACCCGCGCCGAAATCCGCCAGCGGCTCACGGGTAGCCGAGTTCAGCGGGCCGGCATCGCTGCTGGAGCTGGTCAACCAGAGTTTCGAGGTGATGCAGACCTCATTGGCGCAGTACAAGATCGCTGGCTACCCGCCGGACATCCTGATCAACGTGCCCAAGCGGGCCTGCCGCTTCTTCGAGTTCTACAAGGCGCCGGAGCTGATCATGCTGGGTCGGCAGATCGCTCGCGACACCCTCGACAAATACGAAAGCGAACGCGGCTGATCAGCCGCGTGGGTCCTCGCCCGGTAGTGGCTTGTCCACCAAGGCTTCGGCGGGCGGCGTCTTGTCCGCCACCCAGTCGCTGAGCAGGCTGTAGGCCACCGCCAGCAAGGTCGGACCGAGGAACAGGCCCATGAAGCCGAAGGCCAGGATGCCGCCAAACACGCCGAGCAGCACCACCACCAGCGGCAGGTTGCCGCCACGGCTGATCAGGTAGGGTTTGAGGATGTTGTCCACCCCACTGATGATGAAGAAGCCCCAGATACCCAGGAAGATCGCCATGCCGATCTCTCCCTGCCACACCAGCCAGGCCACGGCGGGCCCCCAGATCAGCGGCGGGATCATGATGAAGCTGAAGGCGAAGGTCAGCAGGCCCAGCACCAGCGCCCCCGGCACTCCGGCGATGACGAAACCGATATAGGCCAGCACGGCCTGCGCTGCGGCGGTGCCGATCACGCCGTTGACCACGCGCTGCACGGTGCCGGCTACCAGTTCCAGATAATGATCGGCACGCTCGCCGATCAGTCGCTCCAGCAGGCTGTGCACGAACACCGCCAGGCGCGGGCCGTCACGGTAGAAGAAGAACACCAGCACCAGGCTCAGGGCCAGTTCGACCATGCCCGCGCCAATCTTCGCGCTGCGCGCCACCAGCCAGTTGCCGACCTGGCCGAGATAGGGTCGCAGCGTGTCGAAGAAGGCAGCGCCCTGCTGGTCGATGGTGCGCCACAGCTCCACCAGGCGCTCGCCCACCAGCGGAATGCTGGCCAGCCAGCTCGGCGGCGGCGGCAGGCCTTCGACCTGCAGATCCTTGACCAGGGCGTTGGCGTCCTTGATGTGATCGGCCAGGTTGAAGCCCAGCCACACCAGCGGCACCGCCACCATGATCACCCAGACACCGGTCAGGATGCCCGCCGCCAGCGACATGCGCCCATTGAGCAGCTGCGTCAGCAAGCGCATCAACGGCCAGCTGGCAAAGGCCAGCACGGCAGCCCAGAACAGCGCCGACCAGAATGGCGCCAGCACCCAGAGGCTGGCAGCCAGCAGGCCGAGCAGAAGAATCTGCACCAGCAGACGATCATTAGTGGCCATCAAGCGAAACTCCCTTCGACGAAACGACAAAGCGCCCATGAAGGGCGCTCTGTAACAGGCGATTGCGAGCGATAGCTTAACGCAACAAATGCACGCTCAGTGTTTCATCGGCGCTTTCACCCAACTCCAGGCGCGCTTCGCGCACGCGCTGCTCGATCAGTGCCTCGCGCCAGGCCTCGGCCTGGTTGCCGGCCAGAGTGACGCGCAGGGTGCTGTCGAGGTTCAAGCTACGCGCCAGCACCTCCACCCAGGCACTGTCGGCCTTGGCTTCATCGGGCAGTTTCAGCTGACCATCGGTGCGCAGCTGACGCAACAGGGTCGCGGGCGTCGGCAGCAATACGCCCAGAGGCGCTTCGGCATCCAGCTGTTCGGCATGCAGATAGGCACGGCGGTTACCACGGGTGATGCTGTACAGCGCCAGCAGGCTTTCGTGATTCGGTTCGGCCAGGCGCAGCAGGGCGTAGGCCTGCTGATCGTCGGAACCATACAGCGTGGCATTGCCGAACACCGAGTTGGCCCACAGGCTGCTGGCGCCGCATTCACGGCCCTGGCACCAGTAGAGCAGCTCGGCGCCCTGCTCCAGCAGCGCTTCGCGCGCCGCAGTGAACACCTGATCGGCACTGTGGGTGCGCGGTAGCTCATAAGTCACCGCGCTATGCTGGCCCTGCACCAGAACCTCCCGCTCGTAACGCAAGCGCCCGCTGATACGGCGAATGGAGCCCTGCGGATAGATACGCTCGACGTCGGGTGCTTCCTTGAATGCGACGATATGACTGGCAGGGAAACGCGGCAGTACCTCGAGATCACGACTGCCGGGTAGATCGGCCGCCAGCACGGCACCGCTGCAGAGGGTAGCAAGCGCTGCAGAAAACAGCTTCATACGCCTCGTCATAGAGAGGAAACCTGTTGAAGGGAAACGGCAGGCGGGCTTGCGAAGCAGTGGGTGGCGACGTTGAACGGGTCGATCATGCGATCCTCCATGGCAGACCGCCACACCTTTCCCTAGGGCCGCAGGCAAGTCAAGGCAAGCGCAGGAATGGATTGAAACAATCCGCTACGAGCTGGGCGCCGGCTTCATCATCCAGGTGCAGATGGTGCCCGCCGGGCAAGCGATGCACTTCGAACGGCAAGTCCTGAAGCAACGTTCGTACAGCCGACTGTGCGCCCATCATGCCCTGCTCCGCCAGTACCAGGCTGACCGGGCATTGCAGTGCACGGACGAACGCCTGGGCATGCGCCCAGGTCAGGCGCAGCGGCGACGGCAGGGTCAGGCGGCTGTCGGTACGCCAGGTGTAACCGCCCGGCACCGGCATCAGCCCACGCTGCGCCAGCAATTCGGCCGCCTCACGGCTGACGGCGCCCACGCCCTTCATCCGCGCCTCGACCGCACGCGCCATCTCTGCGTACACCGGCTTGCGCTTGTCAGTGAGCGACAGCCTGGCGCGCAATGCTTCGCCCAGCTTCTGCGGCGCCTGCTCGGCTTCGCCGGTATAGGGCACCAGGCCGTCGATCAGGGCCAGGCGTGCGATCCGCTCGGGCATCGCGCCAGCCAACAGCACCGCGGTGATCGCCCCCATGGAATGACCGAGGATGGAAAAACGCTCCCAGCCAAACTGCTCGGCGACCTGCAGTACGTCGTAGGCGTAGTCCCACAGCGCGTAACCGGCGCCTGCCGAACGATGCTCGGAATGCCCATGGCCGGCAAAGTCCAGGGCAACGATGCGCAGCCCCTCGAGTTTCGGTGCCAGCCGCGCGAAGCTCGCCGCGTTGTCCAACCAGCCGTGCAGCGCCAGAACCGGCACACCATCCTCGGGGCCATAGAGATGAGCGGCCAATTCGATATGCGCCAGGCTCAGACGAACTTCCTCGAAACCCGTGCTCATGTAGGTTGCTCCTGGCTGCCGACCCAACGAGTGAACAGCTGACGCAGCAGCTCGGCGGTGGCCTGTGGCCGCTCCAGCGGGAACATATGGCCGCCTGGCAGGTTGTGATATTCCGCGCGCGGCATGCGCCGTAGCAGGCGCGCATGATGCGGTAGCACCACCCGGCTATGGCGACCGCGCACCATCGCCAGCGGCACCGCCAGTTGCTGCGGCCGGCCCGGCGAAGTGTGCGGCACGCTGCGGTAGATGCTGATCTCGGTGGCCGGATCGAATTTCAGTCGCAACCCCTGCTCGCCCAGCTGCAGGCCGTGGCTGACATAGGCGTCCAGGCACTCGGGGTCGAAACGTCGAAACAGGCTCTTGCCGGCGAAGTAGTCCCGCGCCTCGACCAGATCGGCGAATGCTTCACGGCGTCCCAAGGTGCGGCCGGCCGGCGTGATGCGATCGATGAAGCCGAAGCGCTTGGCGGCGCGGATCACCATGCGGTCGGCCAGGGTCAGTACCGGCGAATCGAGCATCACCACCCCGCGATACAGCTCGGGGCGAAGCAAGGCGGCGTGATAGTGCAGCACACCGCCGAGGGAATGACCGACGCCCCAGACCGGCTCGTCACCACCCTCGAGGTGATGGATCAGCTCATCGACCAGGTTCGACCAGTTGTCGTTGACCGGAAAACGCGGGTCGTGGCCATGCTGTTCCAGGTGCTGCACCTGAAAGTCCGGCGCCAGCGCGGCGAACAGCTTGCCGTAGGTGGCCGACGGAAAGCCGTTGGCGTGAGCGAAGAAGATCGACTGCGGCATGCATCAAACTCGAAAAGGCGAATATGCCCGGATTCTCCGGCAGCCGCCGACGCGCGGCAATGACCGTAACGGCCATTGATGGCGGCGCAATGGTCAGGGCTATAGCAACAGACGCCCGACGATACCCACCGCCACCAGCAGAAATACCAGGCCGCAGACGAAGTCGATGGTCGGCGCCACCTGCAGCAGCCGCTGACGCATCAGCGGGCGGCCAAGGGTCAACCCCAGCAGGCTGAACCAAAACAGGCTGAGGCCGAACAGCAACGCCGCACAGGCCACCTTGCCGGGCAGCGACATGTCCGCCGGCACCAGGCTGCTGAGCAGCGCCAGGAAGAACACCAGAGCCTTGGGGTTGCCCAGGTTGGTGAACACACCGCGCAACCAGGGGCCGAACAGCGAAGGCGTCAGTTCGCCATCCAGCCGCCTCGGGCCAGCGCTGCCCCGCCACCAGGCACGCACCGCGCCGATACCCAGCCAGCCCAGGTAGAGTGCACCGCCGATCTGCACCAGATCGAACAACCACTCGGTACGACTGAGCAGCACGGCCACGCCGCTGAGCACCAGGGTGCCGTGCAGGAGAATGCCGCAGGCCAGACCCAGCGCACTGAGCAAGCCTGCACGCTGCCCCTGATGCAGAGCAGTACGCACCACCAGCGCCACATCGGGGCCGGGGCTGATAAGAGCCACCGCGAACACGGCAGCCAGCGACAGCAAGACGGACGTCTCCTGCATGGTGATCTCCAGGAAATGAAAAAGGTGAGACAGGCGGCTGGATCAGCCCTGACGCAGACGCGCCGGTGGCAGACCGTAAGTGCGGCGGAACAGCCGCGAGAAATGCGCCTGATCGTAGAAGCCCAGGCGTAAGGCGATCTCGCTCAGGGGCTCACCCGCCAGTACCAGGGGCAACGCCCGCTGCAGACGCAACTGGGTCAGCCACTGATGCGGCGGCAAACCGCTGTGCTGGCGAAAGCGACGCAACGCCTGCCAGGGGCTCATGGCGCAGAAAGCGGCGATCTCCTCCAGCGAGGGCGGATCGTCCAGGCGGCTCTCCAGCCAGTCGCGCAGGCGCTGCCAGGTACGCTGATCGAAGGCGCGATCCGGCTCGCTGACGCGCAATGTCGAGCCCATTTCCAGCAGATGGGCCAGCGCCTGCCAGAGTGCCTCTTCCTGCGCCAGCGGCGAACCGCCCAGCATCGCTGCATGAAAGCGCTGCAGATGCTGTGACAGCAGAGGGTGGCGCAGGCTGCTGGTGGTCAGCCTCGGCGCGCCCTGACGGCCGTCACTCAGGGTACGACTGGCCTCATCCAGCCAGAAGGGGTCGAAGGCCATCACCCGGATGCGATAACTCTGGCCTTCCAGGCAGGCGCCATCATGAATCCCCTCCGGCGCCATCAGCAGCACATCCCCTGCCCCCACGTGGCGACGCTCACCGCCATAGGCGTAGCGATGCTGCCCCTGTATCAGCAGGCCGACGTGGTACTCCAGGTGAAAATGCCGGGGAAAGGCGAAGCGGCGGTACTCGGCATCGATCAGGCGAACGCCGGGCAAGCTGCTCTGGATATGAGTGATCTGGTCCATGGCGCGTACTGTAGCGCCATGGTTCGGGCAAATCTTGGATGAAATTGCAGGCAGAAACTTAAAATTTCGGCGGCTGGTCACCCAGAGGAACGATGGCCATGGTCAGCCGCGAGATACAACTGGCCTTGCCGTCATCGCCGCTGAGGCGAATGTCCCAGACGTGGGTGGTACGGCCCAGATGCACCGGCCGCGCCACCGCATGCACGCGTCCGCTGCGCAGGCCACGCAGGTGGTTGGCATTGACCTCGAGGCCGACGCAGTAGAAGCGGCTGCTGTCGATACACAGGTAGCTGGCGGTGGAGCCGAGGGTTTCCGCCAGCACCACCGAGGCGCCACCGTGCAGCAGGCCATAGGGCTGGTGAGTACGCGAGTCGATCACCATGCTGGCGCTGAGCGATTCGTCGTCGAAGGCTTCGAAACGGATGTCCAGCACCTCGCCGATGCTGTTCTTCAGGGTTGCGTTGAGTGCATCGATATCGGGCGTTCGTTGCCACAGTGCCATGCAAGCGTTCCTTGTGCGTTGAAGACAGGGCCGGTCAACCCGGCCCACTCATGTTTCAACGGCCTGTCAATCGTGCCAGAGCACGGCTTCACTGCGCTGCTGCCACTCGGCGAAGCGCTCGCCGTAAGTGCCCTCGATCACCGCACGTTTGATTTTCAGGGTCGGAGTCAGGAAACCGTTTTCCACCGCCCAGACCTCCTTGACCAACACCAGGCCTTGCAGTTGCTCATGATGATCCAGACGACCATTGACCTCGGCGAGCAAGGCCTTGAGGCTGCTTTCCAGCTCATCGCGGCTGTCATTGGCCGCCTCCTGGCGCCCCACGTCGGATAGCACGCACAGGGCTATGGGTTGCGGCAGGCCGTCGCCGACCACGCACACCTGCTCGATACGCGAGTGCTCACCGATGCGGTTTTCGATCGGTGCAGGCGCGACATACTTGCCCTTGCTGGTCTTGAAGATTTCCTTGATGCGGCCGGTGAGACGCAGGTTGCCTTCGGCATCCTGTTCGCCCTTGTCGCCGGTGCGCAGGAAGCCATCGTCCGTCAACGTCTCGGCGGTCTTGAGCGGATCCTTGTAGTAGCCCTGCATGGTGGCGCCACTGCGCACCTGGACTTCGCCGTCCTCGGCGATACGCACCTCGACCCCCGGATTGTTCTGGCCGATCCAGCCCTGCTTGAACTTGCCCGGCAGGCAGACATGGGAATAACCACAGTTCTCGGTCATGCCATAGACCTCCTGAATCTCCATGCCCAGGCGGCGATACCAGTTGAGCAGTGTCTCGGGCACTGGCGCGGCGCCGGACAACGCGTAGCGAATGGCGTCCAGGCCGAGGCCGGCGAGTACCTTGCGACCGATGAAGCGGCCGATGATCGGCAGCCGCAGCAGCCGGTCGAGCTTCTGCGCCGGCATCTTGCTGTACACGCCCATCTGGAACTTGGTCCAGATACGCGGCACCCCGAACATCACGGTCGGCCGCGCGCGCTTGAGGTCTTCGAGGAAGGTATCCAGGCTCTCGGCAAAGAAGATCGTCTGCCCGGCGTAGAGCGAAGCCAACTCGACGAACATGCGCTCGGCCACGTGGCACAGCGGCAGGTAGGAGATCAGCCGATCATCCTCGCCCACGCCGAACAGCTTGATGGCGTTGCTGGCGGCGAAACCGAAATTGGAGAAATTGTGCATCACGCCCTTGGGCGTACCGGTGGTGCCGGAGGTGTAGATGATGGTGGCCAGCTGGTTCGCTGCGGGCTTGGGGTCGTCCTGAATCGGCGCGCTGCGCTGCAGGTCATCCCAGCTGTAGTCGAAGCTGCCCTGCGGATGCAGCGGCAGGCTGACGGTCGGCAAACCCTGCGGCAGGCCCGGCGCCATCGAGGCCCAGTCATCGAGCTTGCCAATGAAGGCCAGGGCTGCTTCGGAATGCTCCAGCACCTGGCCCATGGAGTCGGCGGTGAGGTTGGGATAGAGCGGTACCGAAACGTGGCCCGCCATCCAGATCGCCAGATCGGCAACTATCCAGTGTGCGCAGTTCTTGGAGATGATGGCGATGCGACTGCCCTGCGGCAATTCACGGCTACGCAGCCAACTGGCTGTGCGACGGGCCTGCTCGCCCACATCGGCCCAGCTCAGCTCCAGCAGCTGGCCGCCCCCCAGAGGTTGCACCATGTAGCGTTTGTTCGGGTGCCTTGCTTCACGTTCGTAAAACAGCTCGAGCGGCAAACGGATTGCATCAGCCACAGGGCTTCCTCCTTTGTTGTTTTTGTAGGAATCAACCAAGCACTTGCTTGGTTGACTATTCCACGCAGACAAATGAGGTGCAAGTTAAGAAATGTTTCTCGCCTGGAACATTTGCAGGCGCTACATCGGACAGGACGCCTGTGACGCCGCCAGGGCGCCACAGCGTGATGGCTCAGCGAGGGTGAATCAGCGCCAGCAGCTCCATCAGCCCGGCAGCCGGGATATCGCCTTCCAGTTCAGCCAGGCTGGCGGTGCGCATGGGCAGCGGCTCCTGCCGGTGACCGTGCACCAGCAGCCCACCCAGCGCGCCGATCAGCGGCTGATGGCTGACCAGCAGCACCTCGGCACGCTCGCGCTCATCGAGATACTTCAGGGCATCACGCGGGTCGCTGTCCGGCGTCAGCCAGGTCACGGTGTTTATCTTGCCGGTGAACCCCAGCTCGCTGCGCACCAGCTCGGCCGTTTGCTGAGCACGCACGTAGGGGCTGGCGACGATGGCGGTCAGGGGCCGACCGGCGAGCTGAGCGGCGGCCTGCTGCACTTCCTTGCGACCGTGGGCGGTGAGCTCGCGGGCAGCATCGCTCGCGGCCTGCGGCTCGGCCTCACCATGGCGCAGCAGCCATAGCCTCACAGCTTGGGCTCCTCGTCACGCACCGGGTGCGGTGCCGGCGGGATGCTGTGCGCGGTTTCGCCTTCCGGGGCACGCGGCGTCGGCCAATCGGCGAACGGCCAGGGTTTTTCATCGGTATTGAAGGTGCCGAAACGACCGATCTGCGCCAGGTACTGGCTGAGGCTGTCGCCAAAGCCCAGCAGGCCGGCGTTCGGCGCGCCGTAGAACAGGCGGTAACCCAGCTGCAGCAGCACAACGGCGCCGAGCAGCAGCTCGGCCAACTGCCAGACGATGAGAAAGATCACCATCCACAGAATGCGCAACAGAATCGATTCACGCTCCAATTCCTGCTTTTCATCGCTCATGACTCACTCTCCTTGAATGTCTGCCGGGTTCAGAAACCCGCAGTGGGGATGAAATCGACGTCGGTCTTGGGCTCACCGAGCATCAGCAATTCGATGACCTGGGCCAGCGTACGCCCCTCGAAGAGGATGGCATGCAAGCCAGCGACCAGCGGCATGTACACGTCCAGTTCTTCGGCCCGGGCCTTGAGGACCTTGAGCGTATTGACCCCTTCGGCGACTTCGCCGAGGCGCTGCACCGCGTCGTCCAGGCTGAGACCTTCACCCAGGGCGAAGCCGACCTGATAGTTGCGGCTCTTCGGTGACGAACAGGTGACGATCAGATCGCCGACGCCGGCCAGGCCGAGGAAGGTCATCGGGTTGGCGCCGAGCTTGACCGCGAACCGGGTCATCTCCGCCAGGGCGCGGGTGATCAGCATGCTCTTGGTGTTCTCGCCCATGCCCAGTGCCGCCGCCATACCGGACATGATGGCGTAGACGTTCTTCAACGCGCCGCCCAGCTCGACACCGAAACGGTCGGCACTGGCGTAGACGCGGAAGGTTCTGCCATGCAGAGCCTGCTGTACGCGCAGACACAGCTCTTCGTCCTCACTGGCAATCACCGTGGCGGTCAGGGCGTGATCAGCCACTTCCTTGGCCAGATTCGGCCCGGACAGCACGCCGATTCGTGCGTCGGGGGCGATCTCTTCGAGAATCTGGCTCATCAGCTTGAAGGTCTTGGCTTCGATGCCCTTGGTGGTGCTGATCAGCATCTTGCCCGCCAACTGCGCCGCCACCGGTTGCAAGGCATCGCGCAGGGCGCTGGAAGGCAGCGCCACCAGCACCAGCTCGGCCTGCTGCAGCACACCGCTCAGATCACTGGTCGGCTCGATACCGCAATGCAGCTTGACGCCTTTCAGATAGCGCGGGTTCTCGCCGCTCTGACGCATCTGCTCGGCCTGATCGGGGTCACGCATCCACTGCAGGACGCGCTGGCCGTTCTCCGCCAGCAGGTTGGCCAGGGCGGTACCGAAGCTGCCGCCGCCGAGTACGGCAATGGGTTGGAGCTGTGTCATAGGTCTTCCGAATGAGGCCATGCGTGATGGCGGTCTGCGGGCATTATACGGAGCCGAGAGTACCCGGCCAGGGCAAAAGTTCAGTGCTGACCATCCGCAGCGGGGCAAACGAGAATTACCGCAGAGTGCACGCGCCTGACACTGGCAAAGCGCGTCGGGTCGGTTAACATGCCGGATCGACGTTAATTGCCAAGGACGATTCGTGCCCACAGGCAGCCCCTTGCCCCCGCCCTGCGCCTCTCGTCAGGCCGCAGCGCCGCTTTCCAGGGACGGTAGAGCCATGAACCAGCGTCGCGGCTGGAACATTCACACCCGCACCCAGCTGATCAGTGTCGGCCCTGCCCTGCTGCTGACCCTGCTGCTGACCGGCTTTCTCACCTTCACCCGCCTGCAGGACCTGCGCCTGGAGCAGGGTCATATCGGCCAGCTGAGCGCCATGGGCCAGGCGCTGGAACGCATCCAGAGCGGCGACTATCGCCCCTCGCTGATCGAACGCGGCAATGACGAACTGACTGACCTCGCCCGGCATATCAACAACCTCGCCTGCGCCCTCGATCAGAGCGGTCGCGAGCAGCAGCAGGCGATTGCCGAATTGATCCAGGCCCGCGAGGAATCCGAGCAGGCCAACCGCGCCAAATCCGACTTCCTGGCCATGATGAGCCACGAACTGCGCACGCCCATGAATGGCGTGTTGGGCATGCTGCAACTGCTGGAAACCACCAGCCTGAACGACGAGCAGAATGAATACGCCGCCTTGGCCACCGAATCCACCGAACATCTGCTCAAGGTGATCAACGACATTCTCGACTTCTCACGGATCGAACGTGGCGCACTGGAGCTCGAAGCCATCCCCTTCAGCCTGCTGGAGCTGCTGCAAGGCTCTGTGCAGGTATTCCAGCACAGCGCTCAGCAACGTGGCCTGCAACTGCTGCTGGAAACGCAACCAGGCCTGGACCAGCTGGAGGTGCGCGGCGACCCCACGCGCATTCGGCAGATTCTGGTCAATCTGATCGGCAACGCACTGAAGTTCACCGAAGAAGGTCATATTCGCGTGGAAACCCGCTGGCAGAAGCTGGACGACCAGGTGCTGTGGTTCACCTGCGCGGTACGCGACAGCGGCATAGGCATCGACGATGAGCGCCTGGAGCACATGTTCGACGCCTTCCAGCAGGCTGACACCTCGATTTCCCGCCGCTATGGCGGTACCGGCCTCGGCCTGCCGATCGCCCGCACCCTGGCCGAACGCATGGGCGGCACCCTGCGCGCGGAAAGCCAACTGGGCACAGGCTCGGTGTTCACCCTGGAAATTCCGCTACCCTTTCAGGCCTGCAACAAGCCCGTACAAAGCAGTGACAAGCAGAACCTGGCCAGCGGCGAGGGTCAGGCAGTGCTGCTGGTGGAGGACAACCCGGTCAACCAGACGGTCATCGAGGCCATGTTGCGCAGCCTCGGCTATCAGGTCAGTCTGGTCGGCGATGGTCAGCAGGCCGTACAGAACTGCAGCCGGCACGACTATGCCGCTATTCTGATGGACTGCAGGCTGCCACTGATGGACGGTTACGAGGCGACGCGGCAGATCCGCCAGCTCCAGCAATGCCAGCAGGTGCCGATCATCGCCCTGACTGCCAACGCCCTGCAGGGTGACCGCGAAGCCTGCCTGGAAGCGGGAATGAACGATTACCTGGCAAAACCGTTCAAACGAGCAGACTTGCAACGCATTCTGCTGCGCTGGCTGCCAGCCCGACCATAGGCGAGTAGCGCCCGTGACAAGCTGGCGTTACAAGGGGAAACTGCTGTGCCTGTGACATTCCAATACCAGCAGAGTACAACTGTACTCACTGCGCTGTGACTTTCACCACAACGCAACAGTCTATGACTAGGCTGCCGGCAGACGCCTATCCAGACGTGGCCGGCCAGGACGATTCGCCCAGCCTTAGAAGCGTGGGGACAATTGAGGAGCTCGCATGACAAGACAAAACGCCTACACCCGGGAAGATCTGCTCGCCTGCAGCCGCGGCGAACTGTTCGGCCCGGGGAACGCGCAACTGCCCGCCCCAAACATGCTGATGATCGATCGCATCGCTCACATCAGCGAAACCGGCGGCAAGTACGGCAAGGGCGAAATCGTCGCTGAGCTCGATATCAATCCGGACCTGTGGTTCTTCGGCTGCCACTTCGAGGGCGACCCGGTAATGCCGGGCTGCCTCGGTCTCGACGCCATGTGGCAGCTGGTCGGCTTCTACCTCGGCTGGCAAGGCAACCCGGGCCGCGGCCGTGCCCTGGGTAGCGGCGAAGTGAAATTCTTCGGTCAGGTGCTGCCGACCGCCAAGAAGGTCACCTACAACATTCACATCAAGCGCACCATCAGCCGCTCGCTGATCCTCGGCATCGCCGATGGCACCGTAGCCGTCGACGGTCGCGAAATTTATAGCGCCGAAGGCCTGCGCGTCGGCCTGTTCACCTCCACCGACAGTTTCTGAAGGACTTGCACATGCGTCGTGTAGTGATCACCGGTCTGGGCATCGTTTCCTGCCTGGGCAATGACAAAGAAGCCGTTGCCGGCAGCCTTCGCGCGGGCAAATCAGGCATCCGTTTCAACCCCTCCTACGCCGAAATGGGTCTGCGTAGTCATGTCTCCGGTTCGGTCAACCTGAATCTGGAAGAACTGATCGACCGCAAACTGTTCCGCTTCATGGGCGACGCTGCGGCCTACGCCTATCTGTCGATGGAACAGGCGATCAAGGACTCCGGCCTCAGCGAAGAGCAGATTTCCAACCCGCGTACCGGCCTGATCGCCGGTTCCGGTGGTGCTTCCACCGTCAATCAGATGGAAGCCATCGACACCCTGCGCGAAAAAGGCGTCAAGCGCATCGGCCCATACCGTGTGACCCGCACCATGGGTAGCACCGTATCGGCGTGCCTAGCGACTCCGTTCAAGATCAAGGGCGTCAACTTCTCCATCTCCTCGGCCTGCGCCACCAGCGCACATTGCATCGGCCAGGCCATGGAGCAGATCCAGCTGGGCAAGCAGGACGTGGTCTTCGCCGGCGGCGGTGAAGAAGAACACTGGAGCCAGAGCTGCCTGTTCGACGCCATGGGCGCCCTCTCCACCCAGTACAACGAAACCCCGGAGAAGGCCTCGCGTGCCTACGACGCCAAGCGTGACGGTTTCGTCATTGCCGGCGGCGGCGGCATGGTCGTGGTCGAAGAGCTGGAACACGCTCTGGCCCGCGGCGCCAAGATCTACGCAGAAATCGTCGGCTACGGCGCCACCAGCGACGGCTACGACATGGTCGCCCCAAGCGGCGAAGGCGCCATCCGCTGCATGCAGCAGGCTCTGGCCACCGTCGACACCCCGATCGACTACCTCAACACCCACGGCACCTCCACGCCGGTTGGCGACGTTGCGGAGATCAAAGGTGTGCGCGCCGTGTTCGGCGACAAGGCTCCGGCCATCAGCTCGACCAAGAGCCTGTCCGGCCACAGCCTCGGCGCTGCCGGCGTGCAGGAAGCGATCTACTGCATGCTGATGATGGAAGGCAACTTCATTGCCGCTTCGGCCAACATCGACGAACTCGACCCGGAAGTGGCCGATATGCCGATCCAGCTCAGCACCGTCGAGAACGCCAAGCTCGATACCGTGATGAGCAACAGCTTCGGCTTCGGTGGCACCAACGCCACCCTGGTGCTCAAGCGCTGGGCTGGCAAGTAACAGCTGCCGCGGTAAAGAAAACGGCGCCTTCGGGCGCCGTTTTCGTTTCTGGCTCGCCTCAGACCTTGAAGCGCGCCACCAGGTTGTTCAGGTCGATCGCCAGGCGCGACAGCTCCTGACTCGCCGCGCTGGTCTGGTTGGCACCGGCCGAGGTCTGCAGCGACAGGTCGCGGATATTGACCAGGTTGCGGTCCACTTCCCTCGCCACCTGAGCCTGTTCTTCCGACGCGCTGGCAATCACCAGGTTGCGCTCGTTGATCGAGGAAATCGCCTGAGTAATCTGCTCCAGCGCTACACCTGCAGCCTGCGCCACCTCCAGCGTCGAACGGGCGCGTCCATTGCTGTTCTGCATGGCACTGACAGCGCGATCCGTCCCACTCTGAATGCCGCCGATCATCTGTTCGATTTCCTGAGTCGACTGCTGGGTACGATGCGCCAGCGCCCTCACCTCGTCGGCTACCACGGCGAAACCGCGACCGGCGTCACCGGCCCGGGCCGCCTCGATGGCCGCATTGAGCGCCAGCAGGTTGGTTTGCTCGGCAATGGAGCGAATCACGTCGAGCACCTTGCTGATTTCGTGTACACGCTGCGCCAGCTGCTCCACTTCTCCCGAGGTGGTGGTGACATCGGCAGCCAACTGGCCAATGGAGTCGACGGTCTGGCGCACCTGTTCGCGCCCCTGCAACGCCGTAGCATTGGATTCACCCGAGGCCTCAGAGGTGCTGACAGCATTACGCGCCACTTCCTCCACAGCCGCCGTCATCTCATTGACCGCCGTAGCCGCCTGTTCGATCTCGGTGTTCTGCTGATGCAGGCCGCGAGTCGAATCCTCGGTCACCGCATGCAGCTCTTCGGATGCAGAGGCCAGTTGATTGGACGAATCGGCGATGCTCTGGATGGTGCCACGCAGGCTCTGCTGCATGGTTTTCAGCGCGGCCAGAAGACGTGCTGGCTCGTCACGCCCAACCACGATTATGTCCTGAGTCAGATCACCGGCCGCCACTACCTCGGTGGCCCGAACGGCCTCGCCCAGTGGCGTCACGATACTGCGGGTGATCACCAACGCCAGCACCGCAGTCAATGCCGCGACCAAGACCAATAGACCTATTACCGTACGCTGGGCACTGGCATAGATATCCGCTGACTCATGCACCGCCGACTGGACACCTGCCTCGTTCAAATGGCCCAAATCCTCCAGCAGCTTGGCGACCGTGTCTGCTGTCTGGCTCAAGGCACCAGTGCCAAAACGCGCGACGGCGCTATCGTAATCCCCTTCCTTGGCAAATTTCAGCACAGCCTCACGTTCGGTCAGGTAAAGCGCCTGTGCCCTGTGCAACTCGTCGTATAAGGCTCGCTCCTCCTGGCTGGATATCAGTTTCTCGTATTCTTTCTCCGACTCGGTTATCTGGTTCAGGAGGACCGTAGCGCGCTCCAAGGTCTGCTGTGTTGTCGGCGGTTTCCTGTCCGCCAGTATCAGTAGCGTCGTGGCGCGCAACCGGTAGATGTCTTTAGAGATATCCTGGAGTGCGGTGATGCTGGGCACCCAGTTCGTTTCCACCTCTGCGGCAGACCCCCTCATCCCAGACATTTGAACGAGGCTCACTGCCCCGAGCACGATCACCAAAATCACGATTAGACCAAAAGCGAGTCCCGACCGTGTGGCGATAGATAAATTACGCAGCGACATCGTCTACTCCTCGTGCGCACGATTGATGAGATGCAATTGGCGAAGAACCAATGCCGAGGAGACTGCGCCCGCCTCTTCCCGTCTTTTGCAGTAAACATCGGTTAAAACTCGCCTGCAGACAGCTAGACGAATGCTTCAAAGCAAGCATAGAAGAAGTTAATTTGATCGCAGCGGTAAATGTATTAACAAATCATTCATCGGGCATTTATGCAAACACACTCATACGACTTCATACATGTAAAAGCGGCATTCTTAAATCAACATGGACGAGTCGCACTTTGAAAGAAGTCTGACCAGCTGCCGCACAAGTCGCAGAGGATCGGCCGCACTGAAATACTGCGAGTGACGGATGTCTTGCTGACACTACCCCCATGCAACTGAAGAAGCAGCATTATCTTCAGAGGTTCTATAGACAAAATGAATGAGTACTCAAGACGTACGACTTGCTATGCAAATCAGAACTAATACGAATAGCCAAATAAACAACAGCAAGAACTACAACGCGCACACCCAAACAAACATAGCTGTATGTAAGTCCACACCTAGGAAGTTCAGACCTGAGAAAAGCCGAATGAATTTCAGACACAACTGACTTTTCCTGTATCTAAAGAAGTGGCTTGCCCACAAGCAGTTTACAAGCCGACTGCTGATGCAGCCTTATGACCCAATGGCGCAACGTCTTGCCGGACAAAGGTGACGATCTAGCGGTACCGTGATGAGCAACAGCTTCGGCGGCACCAATGCCACTCTGCTGCTCAAGCGCTGGGCCGACAAGTAATTGCTGCCTTGGTAAAGAAAACGGCGCCTTCGGGCGCCGTTTTCGTTTCTGGCTTGCCTCAGACCTTGAAGCGCGCTACCAGGTTGTTCAGGTCGATCGCCAGGCGCGACAGTTCCTGACTCGCGGCACTGGTCTGGTTGGCGCCTGCCGAACTCTGCAGCGACAGGTCGCGAATATTGACCAGATTGCGGTCCACTTCCCTCGCCACCTGAGCCTGCTCTTCCGACGCGCTGGCAATCACCAGGTTGCGTTCGTTGATCGAGGAAATCGCCTGGGTAATCTGCTCCAGCGCTACACCTGCGGCCTGCGCCACCTCCAGCGTCGAACGGGCGCGTCCATTGCTGTTCTGCATGGCACTGACAGCGCGATCCGTCCCACTCTGAATGCCGCCGATCATCTGTTCGATTTCCTGAGTCGACTGCTGGGTACGATGCGCCAGCGCCCTCACCTCGTCGGCCACCACGGCGAAGCCGCGACCGGCGTCACCGGCACGAGCCGCCTCGATGGCCGCATTGAGCGCCAGCAGGTTGGTTTGCTCGGCAATGGAGCGAATCACGTCGAGCACCTTGCTGATTTCGTGTACACGCTGCGCCAACTGCTCCACCTCTCCCGAGGTGGTGGTGACATCGGCAGCCAGCTGGCCAATGGAGTCGACGGTCTGGCGCACCTGCTCGCGCCCCTGCAACGCCGTAGCATTGGATTCGCGCGATGCCTCGGAGGTGCTCACAGCGTTGCGCGCCACCTCTTCGACCGCTGCGGTCATCTCATTGACAGCCGTGGCCGCCTGTTCGATCTCGGTGTTCTGCTGATGCAGGCCGCGGGTCGAATCCTCGGTCACCGCATGCAGCTCTTCGGATGCCGACGCCAGTTGATTGGACGAGTCGGCAATGCTCTGGATGGTGCCGCGCAGACTCTGCTGCATGCTCTTCAACGCCACCAACAAGCGCGCCGGCTCATCGCTACCTTCAGCATGAATCGCCTGGGTCAGATCGCCAGATGCCACCACCTCAGCCACCCGCACAGCTTCGCTCAGCGGAGCGACGATACTGCGCGTTAACAGCATCGCCAGCACGACGGTAGCCAGAGTCGCCAGAACCATCATGGCGATGACCCAGATACGTGAAGACTCCGCCACCTCCTTGGCCGATTCGCCCGCTGCCACAGCGCTCACACGATTCAGTTCAGTCAGTTTGACGAGGCCCTGCAACATGGCATCGGCGTGTTGATTGAGTACACCACCAGCCACCTCGATGGCAGCATCGAAATTACCCTGGCGAACCGACGCCAATATTCGACCCTGCTCCTGCAAGTAAGCTGCCTCAGAGCGCTTGAACTCGTCATAGAGGGCCCTTTCCTCGGAACTGGAAATCAGTTGCTCGTAAGCCTCCTGATTCTTGACAAGGGATGAGCGTAATTCCTCAACCAGGCGCAGATTGGCCTGCACCTGGGCAGAATCGCGATTGAGCATCGAACGCAGGGTAATGGCACGCAAACGCAACACATCCTTGGACACATCGCCAATGGCCAAGACGCTTGGCAACCAGTTCTCGTTGATCTCATCGGACTGTTCACGCATTTCGCCCATCTGCGTCAATGAAAATATCCCAAGCAGTACTACCAGCAGAGCGACCAGGCCGAACCCCAGAGCCGCCCGGGGGGCGATAGAAAGATTACGCAGCGACATTTTTGCAACTCCCATTGCGCGCAGAAATCGAGACATCCTTTGCCGTACTTGGCAAAGAACCTTAAGAGATTGCGCTAATCCCTTCTTTCTTATCGACGCCATTCCGACGCTCTTGATAAAGAAAGAGAAATTTCTAACACCGCAGTGGCCGTGCCCAGCGCCTGGTCGACGTGCTGGCACCGCTGTTGAGCGCGTCACTCTTCATCCCGTTGTGCCCCCGACCACAGATACGCTGGGCACGCTCACCTCCGACGAACGCCTGTGCATTCGCACGTCGAATAGCGTCCACGAGTCAGCCCGGACACAGGCTGAGACTTGCCAGGGACAGCGGGTCACCGAGGTGCAGCCGTGCAACGGTAATATGGCGAGGTGCTTACGCCGCAGCTCAATCAAAGCATGCTGCAACGCCTGGCGCGTGACTGTGGCGTGTCTGCACCAGGATGAATGAGGGCATGGCTGCTACGCCAAGAATTTGCTCGCCAAGGTCCGCAGAGACAGTGGCCTGGCCTTCACCCCGCTTGCCGCGTAGAGGGGTGGTCAGCGCCTCGTGGCGCAACATGGGCCAGTGGAATCGGCAGGCTGGCGCCATGCCCGACGCTTACTTGCGCTACCGGCGTCAGGCACACCTGCATGTGCTGATCGATTCCCGGGGTGGACCAGGGTCATCAACGCCAGCCGTCGATCTGGGTATAGGGCCCCAGTAGGCAAGGGCCTCAAACATGGACGGCGAAAATGGCCATCCTGCTCTGATCAACGCACCATGAAACGCTGCTCGGCCAGTTTGCGGTCGCCCTGAAAAACGATGAAATGCCACTCACCGGGCACCACTTCGTGGTGTTCGGTGAATTCGAAGGCCATCACGTCCTGCGGCGCACCGACCACCAGCTTCTGCTGCACTTCAAACTTGTCATGACGCAGACCATCCGGGGTCACCACACCCGGGGTGAGGTACAGCAGCGTCAGCGGAGTGTCACCCTCGCGCTTGCCGGCCAGGCTATAGCGCATGCCGAACTTGGTACCGAGCTTGGCGGGGATCTGCTCGGTGCGCTCGATCTCCTGGTTGCTGCGAGTCAGTACCCGCTCGCCTGGCTGGTAGTCCTGATACTGGCTGCTGAAGATGCCGTATTCCACTGGCCCTTCGACACGGACGTCAGCCTGGCTCAGGCCAGCCCAGGCGAATAGACCGGCCATCATGGCCACTCGGGTGTAATGCATGGTGCGCTCCTCGTTGAGATGAGCGCGAGCCTATGACGCCCGAGTGACAGCCTGATGACAGCCCCGCTAACGGACATGCCGCGAGAGCCACCCAGGATAATGGAAGCCTTCGCGACAGGTCTTGCCTCATCCGGCGCTACGCGCCACCTGCTCCCCGAGTGAGAAGGACATAGAAGGTGGTCACTGCGCGACCTCCACGCTAAGGATCCAGCTCGGCCTGCACCTTGCGCGGCAGCACGGAGAGGAAGTTGTCGCGCGCAACCTTGTGCGCCACGTCCTCGGGTAATGCATCGAGGAAGGGATCGAAGCCCTTCATGTACTCGCCCAGGTTGCCGAAGCGCCCGACCACGTCCGAGCCCAGCATGAAGCGCTCCGGATAGCTGCTGACCAGATGCACCCACTTCGCATCAGGCTTGCCGTTCTCGTCCAGCAGATAGGGGCGCAGCATGGTCCAGGACAGATCGATATAGAGATTCGGGTACTGACCGAGCATGCGCTCGACCGTGTCCAGCAGGAAGTCGAGTTTCTCCTGATGACGATGAATCTCGGCACTGGTGCCGGCATGCGCCCAGATGAAACGCACATGCGGATGGTTGCGCAGCGGGGCCTCGATTTCCTGCAGATAGATCGGCTCGCGCTCACGCTTGGAGGTGATGTTCGAATGCAGCATCACCGGCAGATCATATTCGGCGGCCAGATGGAACACGCGCGCCAGTGCTTCGTTGTTGGCACGCGGCGCACTACCGTGAATCAGCGCGGTGAGGTCGTCATGACGGGTGAAAATTTCACCGATGCCCTGCCACAGGCCGGGATCGAGTTCCAGCATGCGGCGGATGTGGGCATCGGCATTCTTGTCGTTGGGATTGAAGCCGGAAAGAAACGGATGGAAGCGTTTGCGCTGCTCGGCGGGCAGGCGCTTGTAGGCGGCAGCGATGAATACGTCGGTGGCGCTGTACCAGTAGGCGTTGGCGTCATCACCGGCGTAATAGCGTGGGCGCTTGGGCTCGTCCTCGTCCCACTTCTTGGCCACCGGAATGCCGGAGAACATCACGTGATCGACGTTGTTTTCCGCCATCTTCTCCAGCAGTTCGTCCATGCCGGCGCTTTCCTGGAAGAAGTCGACATAGTGCAGGTGGGCGTCGCTGTAACGGTATTCGCGGGCCTGGGCGCTGCAGACGATCACGGCGCTGAGCGCGAGTATCCATGGCATCAATCGGGATATGAGCAAGGCGGGTCCTCCTGACAGTACGAGCAGCATAGACCCCCGACCTTCCAAGCAAGTTCGACGAACGGTAACCCGCCTCGCGCGCCTCGCTGGAGCGTGCAATCTGCCAACGCACCAAACCAGCTCATCGCTGGCGGGCCAACAGCCCGGGACGGCAATGGATACGCCCGCCAATGATGGCACTTCGCTTGCAACGCTTGAGGTAGACCAGACAGGGGAATCATCATGTTGCAGTTGCTGCGCAAGCCAACCCGCAAGGCCCAGGACGAGGCCGCTTTGGACGCTCTGTTCCAACAGCACGACCTCACCATTCGCCTCCCGGAACACTATCTGTGGATGGCACGTCTCAACGATTTCAGCGCGGGCCTCCAACAACGCATCCGTGCCAGCCTCGGTGCCGCTGTCGGTATCGCGGCCCATGCGCCACAACTGGCGCGTATCGCCGCAGCCAACCAGCAGAGCGGACAAACGCTGGCGCAGTCCTCGGAGTTGATCGCCAGCGCCAGCGAGCAGGTCACCACCACGCTGGACGCCGAACTGGTGCCCGGCGCAGGCGAAGTCGCACGGCTGTCCGCCGAAGTCTCTGCCACCCTGCACCAATGCCAGGAAAGTGGCCAGGCCGTGCTGCGCCAGGTCGAGGTGATCGACGCCAGCGAGGCGCAACTGACTCAGGTGATCCAGCAACTGGCCGGGCAGCTCGATGAGGTGAGCAAGGTCATCGGCGTGATTGCCAGTATCTCGCAACAGACCAATCTGCTGGCCCTGAACGCCGCCATCGAGGCCGCACGCGCGGGTGAACATGGTCGGGGCTTTGCCGTGGTCGCCGAGGAAGTGCGGCGTTTGGCCGGCCATACCACCGATGCCACCGGCCAGGTCAGCGGTATCATCGAACGTTTCCGCGAGGGCATGCAGCAACTCGGCAGTGCCGGCCAGCACATGAACCAGGCGGTAGCCGACGGCCGCGCCGGCATTCTCGCCGTCAGCGGCGGGCTGGACAGCACGCGCCAGGCCATGGATCGGCTGGACGCTCAGGTCGGCCAGATCGCCGCAGGCACCGAGCAGATCGGCCAGGCCGTGCGCTCGATCAATGGCGATGTGCAAAGCATCGCCCAGGTCGCTGGCGAGCTGCTTGGCAAGGCCGGTCAGGTGCTGCATCACAGCAAGGCCGTACGCGAAGACGGTGATCGCCTGCTCGCCGGGCTTGGCGACTTCCGCCTGGAGATCCACGCGGCCGTGCGCGCCAGCGTCGAGCAACTGGCGACGCGCCCCGAGCTGGCAGGTGAGGTGTCAGCAGCCGAACGACTGCTCAGCGATACGCTGGCGCGCGACAGTCGTTTCGAGCTGTTCTACCTGGTGGACAACCGCGGCGTGCAGGTTTCCGAGAACGTCTTCGCCGCCGACGTGGCGCACGCTGACAACGCCAGTTGTCGCGGCCGCGACTGGAGCCAGCGCCCCTGGTTCCGCGCCGTGGTCGAGCAGATGGCAGGCCATATCACCCAGGTCTATCGCTCTTCGGCGACCGATGACTTCTGCTTCACTGTGTCGGTACCTATCGTCGATGGTCAGGGCGCTCTGTTGCGGGTGCTGGGCGCCGATGTACGGTTGTCGGCACTGGTGTAATCTGGCCTGCCTGGGCTAGGCTGACGGGCATTGCCGTCACGCCTACAAGGAAACGCCATGATCCGTGTTCATAACAACAAGGGGCTGCAGCAGCAGATCGAAATCGGCTCGCACCAGCTACTTGGCGACGTCTCGCCCGAGCTCGGTGGCGAAGGCGCCGGCCCCGATCCGCACGATCTGTTCGACGCCTCGCTCGGGACCTGCAAGGCCATGACGCTGTTGCTCTATGCGCGTCAGCGCGGCCTGCCGCTGGAAGGCATCGATGTCAACGTCGAGCGTGACGACAGCGAAGAACGCGAAGGCAACTACCGCCTTGTCGTCGAGTTGTCGCTCAAAGGCCCGCTGGACGATGCACAGCGTCAGCAACTGTTGCGCGTCGCCGACAAGTGCCCGATCCACAAACTGATGACCACCACCGACATCCAGGTCGAAACCCGCCTGGCAGGAGCCCCGGCATGAGCGAGCTGCAGCTGATCCGCCCACGCGCCGAGGACATTTCCGGCCAACCGATTCTGCGCCCCCTGCCCTCGGCAAGCTTTCGCAGCATCGGCCCCTTCGTCTTCTTCGATCACATGCTGGAGCATGACTATCCGGCTGGCAAAGGCATAAACATTGCCCAGCATCCGCATATCGGCCTGTCCACCCTCACCTACCTGTTCGAAGGCCAGTTGCAGCACAAGGACAGCCTGGGTTCGGATCAGTTGGTTGGCCCCGGCGATGTCAGCTGGATGACCGCAGGGCGCGCCGTCGCCCATGTCGAGCGCACACCGCCCGGGCAACTCGGGCAGAACAAGCGAGCGCACGGCCTGCAGGTCTGGCTGGCCTTGCCGGAAGCCGAGGAACAGTGCGAGCCGGCTTACAGCCATCACCCCGCCGCTTCGCTGCCACGCAGCGAGGCCATGGGCGTGCAGATCACCCTGATCGCCGGCAGCGGCTTCTGCCTCGAATCGCCAGTGCCGGTTCGCTCATCGACTCTTTATGCCAATCTGCGCCTGGCCGCGGGTGCCAATCTGTTGATACCGGCCGAGCACAGCGAACGCGCCCTGTACCTCATAGATGGCGAAGCGGAGCTGGATGGCGAGCTCCTTCCCCGGCACACCATGGCGGTTATCCCGGCAGGTGAAACGCCCGTACTCAGTGCCTGCGGCGAATGCCACCTGGCCCTGATCGGCGGCGAGGCCATCGGTCCACGACGGATCAACTGGAACTTCGTCGCCACCACCCCGGAGCTTATCGACCAGGCGCGCCAGCGCTGGGCCGCAGGTGACTGGCCGCAGGTGCCCGGTGAAACCACTCGCCTCGAGTTGCCGCGCTGAGACTACCGTTCAAACACAGGCGCTGAAAGGCGCCTGCCGTTCGCAAAGGATTGCCATCTTGCCCCTGTATCGCCCCCTCGCAGGCCTGTTGCTGTTGCCCTTCTTCGCCGCGGCCGAACTGCCCGAGCTCGAGCCGGAACCCGGACTACGCAGCCTGGTTGAAAAACACGGCGAGCGCTATGTTCTGCTGCAACCAGACGGCAACCCGCTCGCACTGAGCATCCCCGAAGGCAACGAGATAGAGGCACCGAGCTTCGAGGTCGACGATTACGATTTCGATGGTCACCCCGATCTGGCCATCCGCGTGCCGGTGGGAATGGTCAATTCCGTTTACCACCTCTACCTGTATCGCCCCGTACTGCGCCGCTTCGAGCGGCTGCACATGCCGTCCGAACTGATGGAGCGCGCCAATTGCTCGGAGCTTTCGCAATTGCAACCCGACAAGGCACAGCGCGCCCTTTACAGCCACTGCCGCAGCGGACCGCGCTGGTACTACGACGCCTACCGCTTCGATGAGTCCGGCGCCCCCTGGCTGTACAAGACGCTGCATGTACGTCACGACTATGATCCGGATGCACCTGTGTTTTTCCCTGTGTTCGAGAAGACACTCGACCCTCAGGGCCGGATCATCGCCAGCCGCGCGCTCGACGATGGTGACCAGCCGCTCACCTGGACTGTGCCCGCCCCACGCCTTCACCTTCACGAACGACCGGAAGAAACCAGCCGGAGCAAGGCTTACCTGATCGCAGGGGACGTCTGCGAGGTACTGGATCAGCAGGGACGCTGGCTACAGATTCGCTACGCCTCGCGCAAAGGCCCGCTGGAGCGCTGGGTTTCCCTCGACGAGGCCTATGCCCAGGGTCAGCCCTGAAGCGCGCCACTGGCTGCGCCCAAGAACGTCGCAGTTTTTTGTTACCTGTGCGTGATCCGGAAGCGCAGTAGCCGGGTATAAGCTGCATGCGGATTTTTCAGGCCAACGGATGACCCATGGCAGATCGCGAGTTCGATTACGAAAGTACCTTGGAAGCCTGCGCACGCGGCGACGAACGTGCCTTCCAGACGCTCTATCGGCAAGAGGCCGGTCAATTGCTCGGCCTGGCCATCAGCATGCTCGGCCGCCGTGACATTGCCGAGGACTGCCTGCACGACGCGTTCGTGCGCATCTGGCAGCACGCCGCGCGCTATCGGCGCGAACTGGGCAGCGGCCGCGCCTGGGTACACAGCATCCTGCGCTACCGTGTGCTCAATGCCTTGCGCAGTGGCAACCGGCATGCCGAGGTGGACGATGACTTCATCGAGCGTGTGTTGGACGATAGCCCGCAGGCCGAAGCGCAGGCACTGGAGCAATCCGAGCAGCGCCTGCTGCGTAGTTGCTTGCAGCGCCTGGAAAAGCCGCGCCGCCATCCCATTCTGCTGGCGTTCTACCGTGGCCTGACCCACGAGCAGATCGCCAGCCGCCTGAGTACACCGCTGGGCACCATCAAAGGCCGTATCCGCGCCGGCCTGCGCGCGCTGCAGGAGTGTCTGCAAGCATGATTCCGCACAATCCCGAAGAACGCCGCGCCCTGATCGGCGAATACCTGCTCGGCCTGCTCGACGAGCATGAAGCGGCCGAGGTGCGCCAGTTGCTCGAAGAGGATGAGAGTGCCGCCCGTATGGCCCTGGAATGGGAGCGGCACTTTCTCGAACTGAGCGACCGGCTACCGGCACACGCACCCTCCCCGGCACTCTGGGCGCGTATTCGGCAGAGCCTGGGGCTGCGCGACGAACCACGTCCGGGTCCGCTGACCAATTGGTGGAACAGCCTGCTGACCTGGCGCCTGACGGCCGCCGCACTGGCCGTCGCCCTGCTGGTTGCCGTGCTGATGCCAGTACTGCGCGCCCCGGATCTCGCTGGCGAACGCTATACCGTGGTGCTGCAGCAGCCAGGCGAAGCGGCCAAGCCCGGCTGGGTGATCCAGGTCAGCAGCGATGGCACGCTTTCGCTCGACCCGCTGGTCGCCGATCAGGTCCCCGAGGGCCGCGCCCTGCAGTTCTGGACGCTGATCGACCCAGCCGACGGCCCGCGCTCGCTGGGCCTGGTCGAAGCCGGCCAGCCACTGCGCCTGCCTGCCGAACAGATCGGCGCCGTGCAGGCCGGCCAGTTGTTCGAGCTGACCCTGGAGCCGGCAGGCGGCTCGCCATACAACCGCCCCAGCGGCCCGGTGCTGTATATCGGTCGAGCCGTGCTGGCCAGCGCCAACTGAGTGGGTTGCCGGCCCAACGGCCGGCAACCTTGCAAAGGCCTGATCAGCCTTCGAAAAAAAATTTCATCCGCCGACATCCAACCGCGTTCCTCGCGGGTATAGCTCACAGGTGTTTCGTCGAGGCACCTGCGAAGCCGGCCAGCCGGTTTCGTCTCGATGCTGAAACCTTTTATGAGGAACAACCATGAAACGCATCACTACCCTCTGCACCGCCGGCCTGCTGACTCTGAGCGCAGGTGCCGCCAGCGCCACCGAACTGCTCGCGCTGAGCGCCGACGGCAAGCTGTTCAAGGTCGATGTCGCCAGCCTCAAGGTCACTGCCAGCATGGCTATCAGCGGCGCCAGCGACGTGCGTGGTCTGGACGTACGCCCGGCCAGTGGTCAGCTCTACGCCCTCGGCGGCGGCGATCAGCTCTACACCCTGGATGCCGCCACCGGTGCCGCGACTGCCGGCAGCAAACTGCAAACCGCGCTGACTGGCAGCGGCCAGGCCGTCGTCGACTTCAACCCGGTTGCTGACCGCCTGCGCCTGCTCGGCCCGGACGGCACCAGCCTGCGGGTGAATGTGGATACCGGTGAAGTGGCCGTAGACGGCAAGGTCGCCTATGCCACCGACGGCCCCTACGCAGGCAAGCAACCCAAGGTGGTTGCAGGCGCCTATACCAACGCCTATGCCGGCACACAGAGCACGGCGCTGTACAACATCGACCTGGCCAGCAGCAGCCTGATGCTGCAGAACCCGCCGAACGATGGCGTACAGCAGCTGGTCGGCAAGGTCGCCGACGGTCTCGACGCCGCCGCCATGGACATCGCCAGCGACGGTAAAGGCGGCAACACCGCCTACGTGCTGACCGGCAAGACCCTGCACCAGCTGGATTTGGCCAGCGGCAAACCCACCACCCTGGGTGACGTCGCCGACCTGCCGGACGGCATCATCGATATCGCCGTGCTGCCCGCGAAGTAAGACAAAAAGGCTGCGCCCATCGGGCGCAGCCTTTCGTTCAATGCTTGATGAACCCGGGCATCACTGCTCGGCGAATACCTCATCGAACAGATCGTTCATCGCCTTGAATGCCCGCGCGGCCACCACCGGGTGGTATTCGTTACGTCCCGGCACGTTGGCCTTGGGATTGGTGAACGAGTGCACCGCACCGCCATAGCTCACCAATTGCCAGTCGGTCTTGGCCGCCTTCATCTCGGCGATGAAGCCGTCGACCTGTGCCTGCGGTACGGCGGGATCATCGGCCCCGTGCAGCACCAGTACCGGCGCCTTGATGTTCGTGGCATCGGCCGGGTTGGGTGTATCCAGATTGCCGTGGAAGGACACGAAGCCCTTGAGCGGCGCCCCGGAGCGCGCGAGTTCCAGCACCGTACCGCCACCGAAGCAGAAGCCGATGGCACCCAACTTGTTCAGATCCAGCGCCACCTCGCTGCTCTGCGCCTTGAGCACCTCGACTGCAGCCTGAGCACGCTTGCGCATCAGCGGACGATCTGCGCGCACCGCACCGGCCGCGGCCCCCGCCTCTTCGGCATTGCTGGGGCGAATGGACTTGCCGTACATGTCGGCGAGAAACACCACGTACTTGTCACTCGCAGCATGAGCGGCCTTGGCCACGGTGTCTTCATTCACGCCCATCCAGTTGGGAACGGCGAGCAGGCCCGGACGCGGCGTGGTGACCGAATCGTCGTAAACCAGCACGCCCTCGAAGGCTTCGCCGTCGATTTCATAGGGAATCGTCTTGGTCACGACGGCCGCCTCGGCAAGGCCGGCGAATGCGGCGCACAACAAGGGGACCAGTGTCTTCTTCTGCATGGTGAGGCCTGCACTTGGCAATGGTAGGCCCCTAACAATAGCCCCGCTGTCGATAATGACCAAGTCGAGATGAGGCAGGTTTTAGACAGGAGGTTTCAAGCGGCAGGCTGCTCGGCCCAGCGCTCCCTGATCTGCAGAATCTCGGGCAGGCAAGTGATGAACAACTCGACCAGGCGCGGATCGAAGTGGCGCCCACTCTGTTCACGCAGGAACGCGACCGCCTCCTCCACGGGCCAGGCCGGCTTGTAGGGGCGCACACTGGTCAGCGCATCGAACACGTCGGCGATGGCGACAATTCGGCCTTCGAGGGGAATATCTTCGCCACGCAGGCCGTTGGGGTAACCGCTGCCATCCCACTTCTCATGGTGCGACAGGGCAATGCGTTGCGCCGTGCGCAGCAGCCCCGAGCTGTGTTCACCAATGATCCGCGCGCCGATCTCCACGTGCTGACGCATCACCTGCCACTCGTCCTCGTCCAGCTTGCCCGGTTTGCGCAGCACCGCATCGGGGATGCCGATCTTGCCGACATCGTGCATCGGCGCCGCGTTGAGCAGTTCCTCGGCAGCGCTTTCGCTGAAGCCGGCGGCCAGCGCCAGCACCTTGGAGAAATGGCTCATGCGAATGACGTGCAGACCGGTCTCGTTGTCCTTGTACTCGGCGGCCATGCCCAGACGCTGAACGATCTGCAGGCGGGTCTGCTTGAGCTCATCGACACGTACCAGCGACAGATGAGTGCGCACACGGGCCCGCACGATGGGCGGGCTGATCGGCTTGGTGATGTAGTCCACCGCACCGACCTCGAAACCGCGTGCTTCATCGTCGACATCGCCGAGTGCGGTAACGAAGATCACCGGAATCGTCTTGAGCAGAGAATTGGCCTTGAGCTGCTGACATACCTCGTAGCCGGTCATGCCTGGCATCATCACATCGAGCAGGATCAGGTCGGGCCGTTCACGCTCGGCCATTTCCAGCGCGCGCGCCCCCTCCTTGGCGAACAGCAGGCGATAGTCTTCCTGCAGGATATGGCGCAGCACCTGCAGGTTGGTGGGTTCGTCATCGACCAGCAGCAACAGCGGGCGAGTATCGGCAGCCAGGGTCATGATGGGGTCGTTTCCTCGTCTTGCAGTTGCAGCAACAGTTGATCGAGCGCCAGCAGGGCCTGATCGAAATCGAAGTCATCCAGCGCCTGACGCATATCCTTCAGGACGGCGCCGTAGGCTGTGCCCCTGGTGGCCTGTTCCATGATGGCCAGGGTTTCATCGTCCAGGCCGCCGCGCTGCAGCGTCTGCCGCAGCTGACTGGCCTGCTCACGCAGCGAGCGCAAGTCGACAGCCGAGCTTGCGACCGAAGATACGGCCTGCGGCACCTGCGGCACCACCTCCTTGACAGTCTGTAAGGCCTGTTCGAGCTGCGCGAGCAATGCGCGCAGCTCCTGCTCGTCCTGGGCTTCGAACGCCCGCTCGAGCGACTGCCCTAGGCTGGCCAGGCTGGTCATGGCCAGGTTACCGGCCGCGCCGTGCAGGCGATGTGCGAGGGCCTCGCCCTCGCGCCAGTCGCGTGCGGTGAGCAGCTGGGTGAGACGTGACGCCAGATCATGCTGCTCGCCAATGAAAGCGCTGATCGCCTGAGCCATACGCAACGGCCCGCCCCACAGGCTGCTGCCGCGTACCCAGTCGAACAGCCCAGCGTCGGCAGCACGGGTGGCACTGACCACTGCGCTGGGCACATCGGTCAGGCCGAGCAGACGGGCGATTTCCCACAGCAGTGCGTTGAGATCCAGCGGTTTCGAGGCGAAGCCGTTCATCCCCGAATCCAGCGCGGCCTGACGATCCTGATCGAGCACACTGGCGGTCAGGGCAATGATCGGAATCGGCTCTCGCGCCTCGGCCGCCTCCCACTGACGAATCCGTCGCGAGGCTTCCAGACCGTCGACGCCCGGCATCTGCACATCCATCAGAATCAGATCGAAGCGCTCCTCGGTGAACGCCTGCAGCGCGCCCCCACCATCGGCGACGCAGCGCACACGATGGCCGAAATGCTCCAGGGTCAGTTGCAGCAGCTCGAGGTTTTGCGGCACGTCATCGGCTGCAAGGATGTTCAGCAGGCCCAGCTCCGGCAGCACCGCACGCTGTTGCGAGGCCAGGCGTTTGCCGGCTTGCAGCGGTAACTCGACACTGAAGCAGCTGCCCTGCCCTTCGGTACTCTCAACCCGCAAGCGACCGCCCATCAACTCGACCAGTTGCCGGGAAATCGTCGTACCGAGGCCGGTACCGCCAAAGCGTCGGCTCATCGAGGCATCAGCCTGAGCGAAAGGCTCGAAGATCTTCTCCAGGCGATCGGCTGCGATACCGATGCCGGTGTCTTTCACCGCCAGACGCATCGCGCCCGGCTCCCCCGTCACTTTCAGGCGAACCTCGCCGTGCAAGGTGAACTTGACCGCATTGCCGAGCAGGTTGGTCAGGACCTGTTGCAAACGCAGCGGGTCGCCACAGAAGAACTCATTGGTCGTTGCCGGGTAGTCCAGATGCAGCTGCAAGCCTTTGCTTTCAGCCGTCAGCCGCTGCGTTGCGAGCACCTGCTCGCACAGTTCGCGCAGGGAGAAATCCAGTTGTTCCAGTTCGATGGCACCCCGGTCGAGCTTGGCCGTGTCGAGGATGTCATTGAGCAAGCCCAACAGCGAACGCGACGAATGCTGCACGGTGCTCAGATGGCGACGTTGCTCGCTGGAAAGCGGCGTTTCCAGCAGCAGATCGGTGAAGCCGATGATGGCGTTCATCGGCGTACGGATCTCATGGCTCATGTTGGCCAGGAAGCTGCTGCGTGCGGCAGCGGCGGCTTCGGCGCGGTCACGGGCAGCTCGCAGATCCTGCTCCATCACGCGACGCGGGGTCAGATCGGTCGCCAGCTTGACCACTTTGAACGGCTTGCCATCGGTATCGAGGATCGGGTTGTAGCTGGCCTGAATCCACACCTCCCGGCCGCCTTTGCCGATGCGCCGGTACTCGCCCGTACGCAAGTTCCCCGCACGCAGCTCCGCCCAACCCTGGCGATAGGCGTCGCTGGCAACCAGCTCAGGGGCGCAGAACATGGCATGGTGATGACCGACCACTTCGTCCTTGTCGTAACCAAACAGTGCCAGAGCGTTGTCGTTGATATCGAGGATATTGCCGTCGAGGTCGAATTCGAGCAACGCCATGGCCTTGCTGATCGCCGTCACCTTGCCTTGGTATTCTGCGTTGCGCCGCTTGGTTTCGGTCTGATCGAGCAGAACGCCATCGATCCAGCGCGGCACACCCTTTTCGTCGCAAACCGCGCTACCACTTTCCCATATCCAGTGTTCCGCGCCATCACGGTCGAACAAGCGATATTCGACGGCGTAGTTGCGGCCTTGCTCGATAGCCTGCATCACCTCAGCGGCGACTCGCTGATAGTCGTCCGGGTGATACATATCGGCAATCGAACAGCGGCGACTGATGAAATCCTCTGCACTCCAACCGGTGAGGGGCTGCACCGCATCGCTGATAAATATCATGGTCCAGTCTTGATCCAGCGTGCAGCGGAACGACACCCCGGGAATGTTGCTGATCAACGAGCGGTACTGCTGCTCGCTGTCACGCAGGGCCTTCTCCATGGCCTGTCTTTCGCTGATATCGGCGACGAATACCACGAACAGCGGACGGCTGCCGGAATGGGTGATGCCAACGCTGATGCGCACCGATTTCTCTTCGCCGTCACGGGTCACACACAGCAGTTCCTGCTCGCCGGCCGGCATCGTCAGGCGCCCCGTTCGGAGGTAGTTGGCCAGCGCCACTTCCACCTGCTCGACATGCCGAGCAGGCATCAGTGAGCGCATGTGCATGCCCACCAGCTCTTGCGGCGTCCAGCCGAATAGACGCGAGACCGCACGATTGGCCGAGCACAAGGTGCCGGTATGGTCGACGGTGATGATGGCATCCAGAGCCGTATCGAAGATCGAGCGCAGATGCTGCTCGCTGGCCTTGAGCTGATGACTCATGCGGCGATAACGCAGCAGCGTATTGGCCGCCACGACGAAGATCGTCAGAGCGACGGTCAGCAGCGTGATGGCAATGGCGATATAACCACTGTCGACTACTGCCATCGGAACCTCGGACTCCGGCGTGCCGACGAAACGCGCCGCAGCCATGCCGGTGTAGTGCATGCCACTGATCGCCAGCCCCATCACCAGGGCGCTGAGCGCAAGCGCCCAGAGCGTCGGCAAACGCCCCTCCAGACCGAAGCGCACCCACAACGCCAGAATGGCCAGGGCAACGGCAACCACGATGGACAGGGCGAACATCCAGGGGTCATAGCGCAGCAGCGGCGCCATCTGCATCGCCGCCATTCCGCTGTAGTGCATGGTGCCGATACCAGCACCGACCAGCACCCCGCCAACACACAGCTGCAACAGGCTGAGGTCGCGCCGCGCCAGCAGGCTCAGCGCGACCCACGAAGCGGCCAGACTCGGCACCATCGACAGCAGCGTGATACCCAGATCGAAACGCACCGTCGCGCACAACTCGAAGGCGAGCATGCCGAGAAAATGCATGGACCAGATGCCGCCGCCGAGGGCGAGCGAGCCGGTGAAGATGGTGATTTGCCTGGCGAGCGGATGCGAGCTGTCTCGTGCTTCGCCGGCCAGCTGCAGTGCCATGCCGGCAGCGAATACGGCGATGGCCAGTGACAGCAGCACCAGGGAAGTGTCGTAACTACTGAGCACAAGGACACTCGGGTCCGCGCCCATCAAGAAGAACAGCTCGAAAATCGACATACAGCCCCAGGGCACCGGCAGAAAGCCGGCTAATTGCCAGCATCTGAAACGACGGGGCCGGGCTTGTCAAATCCAGCCGATCTATCGCACCCATAGAAAAGCCCGCCGGAGCGGGCTTGTTCTACAGCTTAGCCAATCAGGCAGAGAGTTCCACCAACAGCTTGTTCAGACGCTGCACGTATGCGGCAGGGTCTTTCAGGCTGTCGCCAGCAGCCAAAGCGGCCTGATCGAAGAGAATGTGCGACAGATCGGTGAAGCGATCCTCGTCCGGCTCGGCGTCCAGGCGTTCGATCAGCGGATGTGCGGGGTTGAACTCGAAGATCGGCTTGGCATCCGGCACCTTCTGCCCACTGGCTTCGAGAATCTGGCGCATCTGCAGACCGAGATCCTGCTCACCGATGGCGAGAATCGCCGGCGAGTCGGTCAGTCGATGAGACACGCGAACCTCGGCCACCTGCTCACCCAGCGCCCCCTTGAGGCGTTCGATCAACCCCTCCTTGGCCTTGGCGACTTCTTCCTGGGCCTTCTTGTCCTCTTCCGAGTCCAGTTCACCCAGATCCAGATCGCCACGGGCCACGTCGACGAAATGCTTGCCGTCGAACTCGGTCAGGTAGCTCATCAACCACTCGTCGATGCGATCGGTGAGCAGCAGCACTTCGATACCTTTCTTGCGGAAGACTTCCAGGTGCGGGCTGTTCTTGATCTGGGCAAAACTTTCGCCAGTGAGGAAGTAGATCTTGTCCTGACCTTCCTTGATGCGGCCCAGGTAGTCGGCCAGCGAAACCGATTGCTCGTCGCCTTCGCCGGCGGTGGAGGCGAAACGCAGCAGGCCGGCGATCTTCTCCTTGTTGGCGAAGTCTTCTGCCGGGCCTTCCTTGAGCACCTGACCAAAGGCTTTCCAGAAGGTCTTGTAGTCGTCCGGTTTGTCCTTGGCCAGCTTCTCCAGCATGTCCAGCACACGCTTGGTCAGCGCCGACTTCATCGAATCGATGACCGGGCCGGACTGCAGGATCTCGCGCGAGACGTTCAGTGACAGGTCGTTGGAGTCGACCACGCCCTTGATGAAGCGCAGGTAAAGCGGCAGGAACTGATCGGCCTGATCCATGATGAATACGCGCTGCACATAGAGCTTGAGGCCCTTGGGTGCTTCGCGGTGGTAAAGATCGAACGGCGCACGCCCCGGTACATAGAGCAGCGAGGTGTACTCCAGCTTGCCTTCGACCTTGTTGTGGCTCCAGCTCAGCGGGTTCTCGAAGTCATGGCCGACGTGCTTGTAGAACTCCTGGTACTCCTCGTCCTTGATCTCGGTACGCAGACGAGTCCACAGGGCGCTGGCGCGGTTGACGGTTTCCCACTCGACGTCTGCCGGAGCCTCTTCGCCGTGGTGCTCTTTCGGTAGCTCGATCGGCAGCGCGATATGATCGGAGTACTTCTTGACGATGTTGCGCAGGCGCCAGCCGTCGGCGAACTCTTCTTCGCCGCTTTTCAGGTGCAGAACGATGCGGGTACCGCGCTCGGCTTTTTCGACGGTGGCGACTTCGAACTCGCCCTCACCTTTCGAGGACCAGTACACGCCTTCGCTGGCCGGGCTACCCGCACGACGACTGAATACCTCGACCTGATCGGCAACGATGAATGCCGAATAGAAGCCCACACCGAACTGACCGATCAGGTGCGAATCCTTCTTCTGGTCGCCGGAGAGATTCTTCAGGAAGTCGGAAGTACCGGATTTGGCGATGGTACCCAGATGCGCAATGATTTCCTCGCGGCTCATGCCGATGCCGTTGTCTTCGAGGGTGACGGTCTTGGCATCCTTGTCGAAGGACAGGCGGATCTTCAGTTCAGCGCCGCCTTCGAGCAGCTCCGGCTTGGCCAGCGCTTCGAAACGCAGCTTGTCAGCGGCGTCGGAAGCGTTGGAGATCAACTCGCGCAGGAAGATTTCCTTGTTCGAGTACAGGGAATGGATCATCAGGTGAAGCAGTTGCTTCACCTCGGTCTGGAAGCCCAGGGTTTCTTTTTGAGTTTCCACACTCATGGTCTGCTAACTCCATCTGTAGGACAGGAACCGCTATCGCGGCGATGACCTACAGATGGGGCCTGCTGGATGAATTTCAAGGGCTTGGAGCAGGCGCATCATCGTCTCGGGCAGGTAAAAACCATCCGCAAGCCGAATATGGCGGGTTGCAGCCGCCCTACGGCTCCAGCAGTTCCAGGCGACCGATTTCTTCCGGCTTGAAGCTGAAGCTGGCCTGGCCGCCGCCACTGCCCATCTGCTGGCTGAGGCGAATGCTGCCATCACTGTCGATACCGACGAAACGCCCCTCCACCATGCCACCACTGGCGCGACTCAGACGCATGCTGAGGTTGCGGTACTGCTCCGGGTTGCGCTGCAAACGCGCCAGGCTGAAGCGCTGACGACGGTCGACCGGACGACTCAGGCGCTCCTCGACAGCGATCGTTTCAGTTTGTTGCGCCGGTTGCTTGGCTGCAACGGAGGGCAATGCCGGGAAGCGATCGCCATCCACCGTCCAGCCTTGCTCGGGGCGCTTGTGCAACCGAACTGGCAGGCGCTCGCTACGCCCGTCGATCTGCGCGTCGACCTGCAACTCCAGGGTATCGCCCTCGAAGGTGAACACCGGCAGTTTCAGTTCACGCACATCGCGCGTGGCAAAACGCCGTTGCAGGTAGTCCTGGAGGAGATGGGCGATGGTGTCGTGCGAATCGAAGTGCGCATCGACCTGACCATCGACATAGCGCAGGCGATCACGATACAGCTCGACCCGACCACTCAGGCTGGTCTTGAAGCGTGGCGGCATGACCAGGTGGAAATCGCCGACCAGACGATTCGGTTCCTGCGGCTGCAGGTCCAGATGCAGGGTGTAGCCGCGGCTCAGGCGACGCGCCTCGGGCAGATCCTGCTCCGGCAACAGCCAGCTCAGTTCGACCTCTGGCAGGTTACCGCTGTCCTGGGGCAATACGTCGATACGCACCGGACCTTCGACTGGCTGCGGCAGGCGGATGCTCAATTCGCGCAGGGCGAAGAAATCCAGGCCCTCGCGCAGTACCAACACACCATCGATCAGCTCACCCTGCTGGGGGCGAAAGGGCTGGCCGTTGAGCTCACCGGCCAGATTGATGGCCAGTTCTGCCGGCACCTGCACCTCGGGCTTGAGCCAATCCAGGCGGACTATCGCCGCCAGACGCTCAGCATCCTTGCTGGCCAGCAAGGTGAGACCTACCACCAGGGGAATCACACCGAGCCCGATCAGAGTGACCGCGCTACGCGCTCGCCTCCAGTGGCGCACCACGTAGATCAAGGTGATCGGTGGGAGCAGACTGCCCCAGCCCCACAACAGACTGGTGGCGAACGCCCGCATGACCAGCCATACCAGGCCGGCCAGCATCAGCACCAGGCCACCAATTATCAGCAACGCATCCATCTACAGGGTCCTTGTCATGATTTCGCTGCGCTGCCGATCCGCTGCAACTGCCGGGCAAGTCTCAACGACTCAGGGCTCATCGACCTTGAAGTGGGCACGGGCGGTGGCAATCGGTTCGGCCTGCTTGGTCTGCCAGGCGGTGATAGCCACATTGGCCACCCGACGCCCCTGACGCCAGACCTGGCATTGCGCATAGGTGTCACGATAATGGCCGGCGCGCAGGTAATCTATCGAGAAGTCGATGATTTTGGGTAAATGTGGAATGCCCATGAACATCAACAGATGGAGCATGGCTGCATGTTCCATGAAACCAGCGATTACACCGCCATGTAGCGCTGGTAGCACCGGGTTACCGATACAGTCGCGGTTGGCTGGCAAGCGAAAGACCATGTCATCGCCCAGGCGCAGACACTCGATGCCCAGCAGCTTGGCGTAGGGAATCAGGTTGATCAGCGGGTCGTAATCGTTCTGCTGGTGCGCACGCGCCACCAATTGCTCCAGATTCAGCTCGCTCATGCGCCACCGCCTTGCTGGATCGTCTGTTTCAGATCACCACCGCCCTGCCCAGCCTTGCCCATGCGCATGAAGGTACCGACCACATGGGCAATCGGCTGCTCGGGGTCGTCCTGATAGGCATAGCCGCGGGTGAAGATGACGTTGTGAGTGACTCGATAGCACTCGGCGAAACCGAAGACGTCCTTGCCCGGCTCGGCCGGGTGCATGTAGTCGATGCGCAGATCGAGGGTCGGGCAGATCTCGAACTCCGGCAGTACGCAGACCGTGGAGATACCGCAGGTGGTGTCCATCAGCGTGGTGATAGCTCCACCGTGGATCACACCGGTGTCCGGGTTGCCGACGATATGCGCGCCATAGGGCAGGCGCAAGGTCAGGCCACGGCTGTCGCCCCCCTGCACGCTCATGCCCAGAACCTGGCAATGGCGCAAGGCAGAAAGAAAGCGCTGAGCGCGCTCGAGGATGATGTTTTCCGACATGACTGCGACCTGGACGGGGGTAAATGCGATAAGGCCGCGCATGATACCTTGCGCCACGCTGTGCTTCAGCACCGGTGCAGTCTGGTGTGCGGACAGCCGCGCCTGCCCAAGCAGTTGAACTTAATGTAAAACATGAAGTTCAAAGCCCTATGAATGACGAAGCCATACATGGAGGCTCAATGATGAAAAAGACTCTGCCGTTTGCCCTGCTTCTGGTTGCAGGCCTTGCACTCGCCGCCTGCGACAATAAGGAAGAGGAAAAATCCCAGGCTCCAGTCGCGCCCGCGACGGAAGCTCAGCCCGCAGCCCCCAATCCGGAACCGCCGCTGCCGGAGACCAATGAGCCGATGCCGCAGGACGACATGCCGGACACTGACGAGCCGGGTGCCAATGCTCCGCTCAGCTCACCGGAAGGACAACCCGAGCAGAACCAGTAAGGTTCAACCTCGCGTAAACGAAGGCCCGCAATGCGGGCCTTCTTTCATTTCAGCGCCGGGCTGATCATCAGCAGCAGGCTACAGGCCAGGCCCACCACCCATACCAGACTGCGCTGCCAGTGCAGGTCCCACCAGTAGAACAGCAGGTACAGCACGCGGCTGATAACGAACGTAATCGCCAGAATGTCGATCAGAAAGCCGTAGGTCTGTGTGGTGTGTGCCATCAACACACCAACCGCGAACAGCGGGAAGGCCTCGATGCTGTTCAAATGCGCCGCCAGGGCACGCGCGCCGAAACCCGTTAGACGCGCCTGCTGGGCGCGCGGATGATGGTTGTCGTACCGACCACCACCCTCCTTGGCCATGGCCTTTGCCAGGGGAGCCTTGGCGATGAAGATCAACAAGGCGCTGATGAAGACGCACCAGAACGGAATGCTCATTCACTCTTCTCCTTGGCCACATCGGCGGCCGGCGTTGGGGTATAGACCATCACTTCCAGCACATCCGAATGGAACTCACGGCGATACAGCACCACCACCACGCCGGCAGTCACCAGCATGAAGAACCAGGGGTTGATGAACCACGCCAGGGTCGCCATACCGAAATAGTAGGCGCGCAAACCGAAGTTGAACTGGTTGGCGGCCATCGAGATCACCCGTGCCGTGCGCTCTGCGAAAGCCTTGCGCTCCTGTTCGGTGACATGACGCTCCCCCACCATCGGCGCCGAACCCACCAGCACCGCTGCGAAGTTGTACTGGCGCATGCACCAGCTGAAGGTGAAGAAGGCATAGACGAAGATGATGCCCAGGCACAGCAGCTTGATCTCGGATAGACCCCGGCTGGCCTGTTGCACGAAGGGAATGTCGGCCAGCAGCGACAAGGCGCGGTCGGAGGCACCCAGCACGGTGAGGATACCGGCCAGAATAATCAGCGTGCTGGAGGCGAAGAACGAGGCGTTGCGCTCGAGGTTACCGATCACGTTGGCGTCGGCAATGCGATTGTCACGCAGCAGCATGCGGCGCATCCAGTCCTCACGGTACAGGTGCAGGACGCTGGCCAGGCAGGGAGTGGTTTGCGCCTTCAAGGAGGCATAGCGGGTGTAGCCGCCCCAACACAGAACGAACCACAGTGCGGCCAGGAAATGAGGCAGATACGGATAGCTGTTGAGCATGCCAACTCCTTGTAAGACTGCTGCGGATTATAGCCAGGCTGCCTGTTTTCTTGTTCGACAAAAAAGGCCGCCTCGTGGGCAGCCTTGTTTTGTTTCGAGCGCGTTTTACGCAGTGGTAGCGCTCTGACGCATCCCCAGGATACGGTCCAGCACCACCACCAGAACCAAGGTCACCGCCACCGGCAACAACCAGCCCAGGCTCTGACCGGCCAGGGGCAGTTGCCCGAACCAGGCTGGAACCTTGTCGGCCCAGGGGGTAGCGGCAACACCGTCGGCAACGCCGAAGATCAGCGTAACGGCCATCACGGGCACGAAAACCAGCGACTGGGAAACCCACAGGCGATTGGCCAGGCTCAGCGCAACCAGAACGATAGCCAGCGGATACAGGCCCACCAGCACCGGAATGGAGAAACTGATCAGTTGGGTCAGGCCCTGATTGGCCACCACCAGGCTGAACAGGCCGAAAACGATTACCACCGTGCGATAGGAAACCGGCAGCAGCTTGCTGAAGAACTCGCCGCAGGCAGTCAACAGGCCAACCGCCGTGGTCAGACACGCCAGGGTGATGACCACCGCCAGCAGCAGGCTGCCGGTGGTGCCGAAGGTGTGCTGCACATAGGTGGTCAGCACCTGCACGCCGTTTTGCGCATCACCCGCGATGCCCTGGCTGGTAGCGCCGAGATAGAACAGCGCCAGATACACCAGCGACAGGCCGATGGCCGCGATAACGCCCGCGATCACCGAATAACGGGTCACCAGGCCTGCATCACTGACACCGCGGTCGCGAATGGCGCTTGCGATAACGATGCCAAACACCAGTGCGCCGAGGGTATCCATGGTCAGGTAGCCCTGCAGGAAGCCCTGCACCAGAGGCGCCTCGCGGTAGCTGTCGGCAACCACGCCAATCTCGCCAGCCGGCGCGAACAGCGCAGCGCCGCCCAACACCAGCAGTGCGGCCAGCAACACCGGAGTGATGAACTTGCCAATACGGTCGACCAGTCGACCGGGGTTGAGTGACAGAAACAGCACGGCGGCGAAATAGACCAGGGTGTAGATCAGCAGCGGCGCACCCTCGTTACCGGTGAACGGCGCAATGCCCATCTCGAAGGACACCACAGCGGTACGCGGCGTGGCGAACAGCGGTCCGATGGCCAGGTACACCGCGACCGCGAGGACTGCACCCGCCACCTTACCCAGTGGTGCGGTGAGCAGGTCCATACCGCCACCTACACGGGCCAGGGCCACTACAGTCAGAAGCGGCAGGCCGACACCGGTCAGCAGGAAGCCGAGTGCCGCGGGAAGCAGATTCTCCCCAGCGGCGAGGCCGGCGCTAGGCGGGAAAATGATGTTACCTGCGCCGAGAAACAACGCAAAAGTCATGAAGCCGAGGGCCAGGAGGTCCGAGCCTTGCAAACGAGTCATAAAGGGAAGTACCACAAGCAGGAAATCGAAGAGTTGCGGGGGTTTCCTTGAGGGATCGGGGAAACGTCGCCCGAGCGTTTGGCTCGAACCACTGCAGGCATCGCCAGGCGCTTGTGGCGCCACGGACACGATAAGGCGCGCATACTAACGAAAAGCACCCTTCAGCAGCACAGTTGCCGGACGAGCTGTCGAACTGGCGTAACTGACTGTCGCATCGGCAAAAATTATCGTAAATCTGACCGCCACACTTGCGGCGCTCATCCGCCGCCGTGTGAATCGCTCGCCACGGGGCCAGGCCGCCCGATCACAGCGCAAAAGACAGCCGAAACGACAAAGGCCGCTCGAAAGCGGCCTTTGTCGTTGAGCACACGGCTTACTCGGCCAGGCGCCAGGTGGTGCCGCCCTTGCCGTCTTCCAGCACCACGCCCATGGCGGTGAGCTGATCGCGGATGCGGTCGCTTTCTGCCCAGTTCTTGTCGGCGCGCGCCTGCAGACGCGCGGCGATCAGTGCATCCACCTGCGCCGCATCGACCTTGCCGGCAGCGCCAGCCTGGAGGAAGGCTTCCGGTTCGAGCTGCAGCACGCCAAGCACGCTGGCCAATTGCTTGAGCTGGGCAGCCAGGCCAGCAGCGGCCTGTACGTCCGACTCACGCAGGCGGTTGACCTCGCGAATCATCTCGAACAGCACAGCGCAGGCTTCCGGCGAGTTGAAATCGTCGTCCATGGTCGCGCCGAAGCGCTCCACATACGCCTCGCCACCGGCAGGCGCTGCTTCCGGCAAACCTTTCAGGCCGTTGTAGAAACGCTCCAGGGCGCCCTTGGCTTCCTTGAGGCTTTCTTCCGAATAGTTGATCGGGCTGCGGTAATGGCTGGACACCAGCAGGTAGCGCACCACCTCCGGGTGGTACTTCTCCAGCACCTCGCGAATGGTGAAGAAGTTGCCCAGGCTCTTGGACATCTTTTCGCCATCGACGCGCACTGCGCCAGCGTGCATCCAGGCATTGGCGTACTGCTTGCCAGTGGCCGCCTCGCTCTGCGCGATCTCGTTCTCGTGGTGCGGGAACACCAGATCCGGGCCACCACCATGGATGTCGAAGGTCTCGCCCAGGCAGCAGGTGGACATCACGGAGCACTCGATGTGCCAACCCGGACGCCCCTTGCCCCAGGGCGAATCCCAGCTCGGTTCGCCCGGTTTGGCGCCTTTCCACAACACGAAGTCCAGCGGGTCTTCCTTGATTTCGTCGACTTCGATGCGTGCGCCGATCTTCAGCTCGTCGATCCTGCGGCGCGACAGCTTGCCGTAGGTCTCGAACTTGGTGACGCGGTAGTACACGTCGCCATTGCCCGGCGCATAGGCGTAGCCCTTGTCGATCAAGGTCTGGATCATCTGGTGCATGCCGGCGATGTGCCCGGTGGCACGCGGCTCGATGTCCGGGCGCAGCACGCTCAGGCGCGCTTCGTCTTCATGCATCGCAGCGATCATGCGCTCGACCAGTGCCTCGAACGGCTCGCCGTTCTCCTGCGCGCGCTTGATGATCTTGTCATCGATATCGGTGATATTGCGCACGTAGGTCACGTCATAGCCGCGCTGACGCAGCCAGCGGGTGACCACGTCGAAGGCGACCATCACCCGGGCGTGGCCGATGTGGCAGAAGTCATACACGGTCATGCCGCACACGTACATGCGCACGTGATTGCCTTCCAGCGGTTTGAACGCTTCCTTGACCTTGCTCAGGGTGTTGTAGATGGAGAGCGCCATTTATTGCCCCCAGGAGTCGCGCAGGGTCACGGTACGGTTGAACACCGGCTTGCCTGGCTGCGAATCCTTGTCCAGGCAGAAATAGCCTTCGCGCTCGAACTGGAAGCGATCATCAGCCGTCGCCTGGGCCAGCGATGGCTCGGCGCGGCAACCGGTGAGCACGACCAGCGACTCGGGGTTGATGTTGTCGAGGAAGCTGCCGCCCTCTTCGCTCTTCTCCGGGTTGGCCGAGCGGAACAGGCGGTCGTACAGGCGCACTTCGCACTCGACGCTCTCGGCCGCTGGCACCCAGTGAATCACGCCCTTGACCTTGCGGCCTTCGGGGTTCTTGCCCAGGGTGTTCTCGTCATAGGAGCAGCGCAGCTCGACGATGTTGCCGGCGGCGTCCTTGATCGCCTCGTCGGCGCGGATCACGTAGCTGCCGCGCAGGCGCACTTCGCCGCCCGGGATCAGGCGCTTGAAGCCGTCCGGCGGGGTTTCCTCGAAGTCGCTGGCGTCGATGAAGATCTCGCGGGAGAACGGCAGCACGCGGGTGCCGATGTCCTGCTTGGGGTGACGCGCCAGCTCCAGATTCTCGACCTTGCCCTCGGGGTAATTGGTGATCACCACCTTCAGCGGCTTGAGCACGCACATGGCACGCGCGGCATTGGCATCCAGATCATCGCGAATGGCGAACTCGAGCATGCCGATGTCCACCAGACCACCGGCGCGGTTGACGCCGATCATGTCGCAGAACGCGCGGATCGAAGCCGGGGTATAGCCGCGACGACGGTAGCCGGACAGCGTCGACATGCGCGGGTCGTCCCAACCGTTGACGTGCTTCTCGTCGACCAGCTGCTTGAGCTTGCGCTTGCTGGTGATGGTGTAGTTCAGGTTCAGCCGGGCGAATTCGTACTGACGCGGCTGCGCCGGTACCGGCAGGTTCTCCAGGAACCACTCGTACAGCGGGCGGTGATCCTCGAACTCCAGGGTGCAGATGGAGTGGGTGATGCCCTCGATGGCGTCCGACTGACCATGAGTGAAGTCGTAGCTCGGGTAGATGCACCACTTGTCACCAGTCTGGTGGTGATGGGCGTGGCGGATGCGGTAGAGGATCGGGTCGCGCAGGTTGATGTTCGGCGAAGCCATGTCGATCTTGGCGCGCAGCGAACGGGCGCCGTCCGGGAACTCACCGGCTTTCATACGCGCGAACAGATCGAGGTTCTCTTCCACGGAGCGCTCGCGGAACGGGCTGTTCTTGCCCGGTTCGTTCAGGCTGCCGCGGTATTCACGCATCTCTTCGGCATTCAGGTCGCAGACGAAGGCCTTGCCGGCCTTGATCAGCTCGATGGCCCAGGCATGCAGTTGGTCGAAATAGTTGGAGGCGTAGCGCTCCTCACCGGCCCACTTGAAGCCCAGCCACTCGACGTCGGCCTTGATCGCATCGATGTATTCCTGGTCTTCCTTGGCCGGGTTGGTGTCGTCGAAACGCAGGTTGCACTGGCCGCCGAACTCTTCGGCCAGGCCGAAGTTCAGGCAGATGCTCTTGGCATGGCCGATGTGCAGGTAGCCGTTGGGCTCCGGCGGGAAGCGGGTCACGATCTTGGCGTGCTTGCCGCTGTCCAGATCAGCCTGGACGATGGGGCGCAGGAAGTTGGCAGCTTTTTCGACGGTAGGCTTGCTCATGGTGTCCTTAACAATACTGGCGCGGCACAGGGTAGGCCGCTTCGGGCAAAGTCCGTATCATAACCAACCTGTCAAGCCCCTGACAGGGTGCATGCCACCCTGGCAAGCGCTGTTCACCTCAGAGCCATCGGCTCGAACCTGCCTCATCACGGATACGATCATGATCAAACTGCACACCAACCACGGCGTCATCACCCTGAACCTGTTCGCCGACAAGGCCCCGGAAACCGTGGCCAACTTCGAGCAATACGTGAAGGAAGGCCACTATGACGGCACCATTTTCCACCGCGTAATCGGCAACTTCATGATCCAGGGCGGCGGTTTCGAGCCGGGCATGAAGCAGAAGCCGACCCGCGCACCGATCAAGAACGAAGCCAACAACGGCGTGGCCAACAAGGTCGGCACCGTCGCCATGGCCCGCACCATGGAGCCGCATTCGGCCAGCGCGCAGTTCTTCATCAACGTCGCCGACAACGGCTTCCTCAACCACAGCGCGCCGACCGTACAGGGCTGGGGCTACGCGGTGTTCGGTGAAGTGGTCGAAGGCATGGACGTGGTCGAGAAGATCAAGGGCGTCGCCACCACCATGAAATCCGGCCACCAGGACGTGCCGGTCGACGACGTGATCATCGAGAAGGCCGAAGTCGTAGCCGAGTAAGTCGATGATTCTGCTGATCTCCGATCTGCATCTCGAAGAGAAACGCCCGGATATCACCCGGGCGTTTCTGCATTTTCTCGCCACTCGCGCGCGCCAGGCCGAGACGCTGTACATCCTCGGCGACTTCTTCGAAGTCTGGATCGGCGACGACGGCATGACGCCCTTCCAGCACGAGATCGCCCGTGCCCTGCGCGAGCTGAGCGACGCCGGTACGCGCATCTACCTGATGCATGGCAATCGCGACTTTCTCATCGGCAAGCGCTTCTGCCGTGAGGCCGGCTGCACCCTGCTGAGCGATCCGCACAAGGTGCAGATGAACGGTGAGCCCGTGCTGCTGATGCACGGCGACAGCCTGTGTACCCTGGACGTCGGCTATATGAAGCTACGGCGCTGGCTGCGCAATCCGCTGTCGCTGCTGATTCTGCGCAACCTGCCGTTGAGCACCCGGCAGAAGCTGGCGCGCAAGCTGCGCAACGAAAGCCGCGCACAGACGCGAATGAAAGCCAGCGAGATCGTCGACGTCACACCGGACGAAGTGGTCAAGCTGATGACCGCTTACGGTGTACGTACGCTGATCCACGGCCATACCCACAGGCCGGCGGTGCACGAACTGGACGTGAACGGCCAACCTGCACGACGCATCGTCCTGGGTGACTGGGATCGTCAGGGCTGGGCGTTACAGGTCGATGACGAGGGGTTCAACCAGGCGCCGTTCGAGTTGACGAGCGCCTAACCGTAGCCCGGATGAAATCCGGGGAATTGCCGAAACTCGCCCCGGATTTCATCCGGGCTACGAAAGCCCCACCCTGTTCGACTCGACCTAACCTTGTAGGAGCGGCTTCAGCCGCGAAGGCCACTATACTCCGCGTTCGCGGCTGAAGCCGCTCCTACAATTATTGGAAAACCGCTTCGCGGCTGCTTTCTACAGGCACACCACTATGGAAACGGAACTGCTCATCCGGCGAGGTGATCAGCTCCTGCTCCACCGCACGCACCACCTCGATACGCGCGTCCACGTCGGCTGCATCGCCATACAGGTAGGCGAGCTTGAGATAACCCCGGTAGTGGCGCCCTTCGCTCTCCAGCAGCCCGGCGTAGAACTTGGCCAGTTCAGCATCCAGCCTCGGCACCAGGGCAGCGAAGCGCTCGCAGGAGCGCGCCTCGATGAAAGCACCGACCACCAGCACGTCTACCAGCCGCTCGACCTCGCCACCGCGCAGCAGCGCGCGCAGGCCGGCTGCGTAGCGCGACGCCGAAACATGGCGAACCTCGATGCCACGCCCGCGAATGATCTTGCTCACCTGCTCGAAGTGCACCAGCTCTTCACGGGCCAAACGCGACATTCTCGCGGTCAATTCGGTCTTGGTCAGGTAGCGCCCCATCAGGCTCAGGGCCGTCTGCGCCGCCTTGTATTCCAGGTTGCGATGGTCGAGCAGGAGGATTTCCTGCTGGCGCAGGGCCTCGTCCAGCCAGGCATCAGGCGTGGCGACGCCACCGAGAAACCCGAGAATTTCCTGCAGGATCGACACAGGTTCCTCACCGTTAGTCGGAACATGCTCGGCATTTGACATCATATTTGAAGCGCTCTAGGTGCTGGCGAGGTTGAAAATGGCGGGCCATTATACGAGTGGCAGGCCGGACGACCAGCATGCCGTTGATGCAGGTCAACAAGCCGCTGGCAACGACGCACCTATAGTTGAATAAGCGCTATTCATTCTCAGGGAGACGACCATGCAAGCGATCCGTAGCATTCTGGTGGTGATGGAGCCCCAGCACCCCGAAGGCCTCGCACTGAAGCGGGCAAAACTGATAGCGGGAGTCACCCAGTCGCATCTGCACCTGCTGGTCTGCGACAAGAAAGGCGACCACAGCGCTTGGCTCAACGATCTCAGCAGCACCCTCGGCGAAGAAGGCTTCAGCGTTTCCACCCAGCAGTCCTGGCATGACAACCCGCATCAGACCATCATCGCCGTACAGCAGGCCGAAGGCTGCGGGCTGGTGATCAAGCAACATCTGCCGGACAACCCGCTGAAAAAGGCCCTGCTCACCCCGGAAGACTGGAAACTGCTGCGTTACTGTCCAGGCCCGGTACTGATGGTCAAGACCGAACGCCCCTGGACGGGCGGCAACATCCTCGCCGCCGTGGATGTGGGCAACGCCGATGGCGAGCATCGCACCCTGCACGCCGGCATCATCAGCCATGGCTATGATATCGCCGGCCTGGCCAAAGGCACCTTGCACGTGACCACCGCGCATCCGACGCCAATGCTGTCGGCTGCCGACCCGACCTTCCAGCTCAAGGAAACCATCGAGGCGCGCTACCGCGAGCAGTGCCGCAGCTTCCAGGCCGAGTACGACATCAGCGACGACCGCCTGCATGTGCTCGAAGGCCCAGCCGACGTGGTGATTCCACAGGTTGCCCATCAGTTCAATGCCGCCGTCACGGTGATCGGCACCGTGGCGCGCACCGGGCTTTCCGGGGCACTGATCGGCAACACGGCCGAAGTCATACTCGACGCACTGGAAAGTGATGTACTGGTACTCAAGCCGGACGAAATCATCGCCCATCTGGAAGAACTGGTGGCGCAGCGCTGAGCCAACGGCTGAAACGAAAATGCCGCTCCGGAACGAGCGGCATTTTTACCTGTGCAGAGGCTAGACCCTCAGCTCAAGCCCTTCGCGCAGAAACTTCGGCGCGATGTAGCGCTCGTAGTGCGCTTCAGAGAGCAGGAAGAACTCACGATCGATGGCATCGCGCAGCTCAGGCAGCGCCCAGTTGCGAAACTCGGGCAGCAGCACCATGCCATAGGCTTCCAGCTGATTGATCACCCGAGCGCCCCGCGCGATCAGCTGATAGGCCCAGCAATAAGGCGACTGTTGCGGCACGAAGCGAATCTGCCGCTGCTCCAGCTGACCACGCAGACGTTGTTCATCGAACACTTCCAGCTTGGCGGCCATCACCTGCACCAGCAGCACTTCCAGACGCGTCCAGACGGCGCGCTTCTCGTCGTCGTTGTAACTGTTCCAGTTGATCACCTCATGGTGGAAGCGCTTGCAACCGCGGCACACGACATCGCCGTAAACGGTCGAACACAGCCCCACACAAGGCGTCTTGATGCGCTGATTGGACATGGCAAAACAGAATAGACAGCAGAATGGCCTGGCATCTTAGCCCTTTGTCTAATCCAGATCACCCCTGCCGACAGGCCAGCGAAAACTACCTGCGTTGGCACTACTGCGTTAAAAACGGCCTCAAAATGCTCACTTAGAACAGCTAAATTGCGCTTTTTCGGCCATTTTTGCGGGGCCGCCATCGGTCTTGGGTTGTCTGCCAATCCTTTTTCAGCAGCCTGCCGATACGGGGACATCGGCTTAACTTTATCTGCGCTTTCCATTAGAATCGGCCCGCCTTTTACGGCGCCAATGTCCGTTGGAAGCTGTTTTCAAAGCGTCACGAGCACAGTCGATCCTGCAGGTACGATGGCGGCGCAGCCACTTGGAGTCCCCCCGAGCGTCTGCGTCAGCCCTCATCAGAAACCGTCCTGCCGGCGTAAAACTTTGAAAGCAGCTTCTACAAGAGACTCATGAAACCTCGGCTGATCGGCTCATAAAGTCGAAAAGCGCCTGGTCATGAGTATCTGGATCGCGTCCCGGACAACCCTTTGGGACCACTGATGAGGGTAATAACTGTGCTTGAAGCCTACCGCAAACACGTAGCAGAGCGTGCCGCTCAGGGTATCGTGCCCCAGCCGCTGAACGCCGAACAAACCGCAGGCCTGATCGAGCTGCTGAAAAACCCGCCTGCTGGCGAAGAAGAATTCCTCGTAGACCTGATCACCAACCGCGTACCGCCAGGCGTCGATGAGGCTGCCTACGTCAAGGCTGGTTTCCTCTCTGCCATCGCCAAGGGCGAAGCCACTTCCCCGCTGATCAGCAAGCAACGCGCCGTTGAGCTGCTGGGCACCATGCAGGGCGGCTACAACATCGCCACCATGGTCGAGCTGCTGGATGACGCCGAGCTGGCTGCAGTCGCTGCCGAACAGCTCAAGCACACCCTGCTGATGTTCGACGCCTTCCACGACGTTGCCGAGAAAGCCAAAGCGGGCAATGCTCACGCTCAAGGCGTGCTGCAGTCTTGGGCCGATGGCGAGTGGTTCAAGAAGCGTCCGACCCTGGCTGACAAGATCAGCCTGCGCGTGTTCAAGGTCACCGGCGAAACCAACACCGACGACCTGTCCCCTGCCCCGGACGCCTGGTCGCGCCCTGATATCCCGCTGCACGCCCTGGCCATGCTGAAAATGGCCCGCGAAGGCATCGTGCCTGACGTGCAAGGTTCCATCGGCCCGATGAAGCAAATCGAGCAGATGCGCGGCGAAGGTTTCCCGATCGCCTACGTCGGTGACGTGGTCGGTACTGGCTCTTCCCGCAAATCCGCCACCAACTCGGTGCTGTGGTTCTTCGGCGACGACATTCCGTACGTGCCGAACAAGCGCGCTGGTGGCTTCTGCTTCGGCAGCAAGATCGCCCCGATTTTCTACAACACCATGGAAGACGCCGGCGCCCTGCCGATCGAATTCGATGTGTCGAACATCAACATGGGTGACGTGATCGACCTGTACCCGCATGCCGGCAAGGTCTGCAAGCACGGTACCGATGAAGTCATCACCACCTTCGAACTGAAAACCCCGGTTCTGCTCGACGAAGTGCGCGCTGGCGGCCGTATCCCGCTGATCATTGGCCGTGGTCTGACCGACAAAGCCCGCGCTGAGCTGGGCCTGGGCCCAACCGATCTGTTCAAACTGCCGGAAGCCCCGGTCGATACCGGCAAGGGTTACACCCTGGCACAGAAGATGGTCGGCAAGGCCTGCGGCCTGCCGGAAGGCAAAGGCGTACGTCCGGGCACCTACTGCGAACCGAAGATGACCACCGTCGGTTCCCAGGACACCACTGGCCCGATGACCCGCGACGAGCTGAAAGACCTGGCTTGCCTGGGCTTCTCCGCTGACCTGGTCATGCAGTCGTTCTGCCACACCGCGGCTTATCCGAAGCCAATCGACGTCACCACCCACCACACCCTGCCGGATTTCATCCGCACCCGTGGCGGCGTGTCCCTGCGTCCTGGCGACGGCATCATCCACAGCTGGCTGAACCGCATGCTGCTGCCGGATACCGTCGGTACCGGTGGTGACTCGCATACCCGCTTCCCAATCGGCATCTCCTTCCCGGCCGGTTCCGGCCTGGTTGCCTTCGCCGCTGCCACTGGCGTAATGCCGCTGGACATGCCGGAGTCGGTACTGGTGCGCTTCAAGGGCAAACTGCAACCGGGCATCACCCTGCGTGACCTGGTGCATGCCATCCCTTACGTGGCCATCCAGAAAGGCCTGCTGACCGTCGAGAAGAAAGGCAAGAAGAACATCTTCTCCGGCCGCATCCTCGAGATCGAAGGTCTGGACGAGCTGACCGTCGAGCAAGCGTTCGAGCTGTCCGACGCCTCCGCCGAGCGTTCCGCCGCGGGTTGCACCATCAAGCTGCCGGAAAAGGCGATTGCCGAGTACCTGCGTTCGAACATCACCCTGCTGCGCTGGATGATCAGCGAAGGCTACGGCGATGCCCGCACCATGGAGCGTCGCGCTCAAGCGATGGAAGCCTGGTTGGCCGATCCGAAGCTGATGGAAGCCGACAAGGACGCCGAGTACGCCGAAATCATCGAAATCGACCTGGCCGACATCAACGAACCGGTGCTCTGCGCACCGAACGACCCGGATGATGCCCGCCTGCTCTCGACCGTTCAGGGCGAGAAGATCGATGAAGTGTTCATCGGTTCGTGCATGACCAACATCGGTCACTTCCGTGCTGCCGGTAAGCTGCTGGATCAGGTCAAGGGTCAGCTGCCGACTCGTCTGTGGCTGTCGCCGCCGACCAAGATGGACGCTCACCAGCTGACCGAAGAAGGCTACTACGGCATCTACGGCAAGGCTGGTGCGCGCATGGAAATGCCGGGCTGCTCGCTGTGCATGGGTAACCAGGCGCGGGTTGAGCCGAACTCGACGGTCGTTTCGACCTCGACCCGTAACTTCCCGAACCGCCTGGGTGACGGCGCCAACGTGTACCTGGCCTCTGCCGAACTGGCAGCAGTCGCTTCGATTCTCGGCAAACTGCCGACCGTCGAGGAGTACATGGAGTACGCGAAGAACATCGACAGCATGGCTGCCGACGTTTACCGCTACCTGAGCTTCGACCAGATCGCCGACTTCCGCGAAGCGGCAGCGAACGCCAAGATCCCGGTCGTTCAGGCCTGATCCAAGCGTCGTAAAAGGAGCCCCGCCTAGTGCGGGGCTTTTTTATGCGCGAGCACAAAGCGTCTTTTGCCACACCCGGCTTGCAGCCGGTGCGCCACCGTCTACCTTCTGAAAAGGGGAGCCCCCCCGATCACCCGTCAGGAGCACGTCATGAAGCCATGGATCATCGCCGCCCTGTGCCTGTTCGGCCTGGCCGGCTGCAGCAGCGAGTACATCATCACCACCACCGATGGCCAGATGCTCACCAGCGACGGCAAGCCGGAACTGGACAAGGACACCGGCATGCTCGAATTCACCGATAGCGAAGGCCGCAAGCAGCAGATACCGCAGAGCAGCGTGAAGCAGATGCTGGAGCGCTGAACACTTCACCCAACAGCGCAGATTCTGCGCACTGGCATATGCCTTGCTTTCTCTCCATGCAGTGAGCCTCTCCGGCGACGGACAAGGCCCGAACGACAACGGCGTCGTATCCGCGCGCGGCCCTTTACGGCGGTGATCGGTACGACGCCTTTTTTCTGGGCCACCCGCACAGCCGTGCAAACCCCAGCCGGCGGCTCGGAACCCAATGCGTGGATGAAGGAAGCGACATGAGCGAACAGCATATCCCTCGCGGCGACGCCCTGGCCTGGGTCGGCGGCAGCGATGCACCGGAAAAGAGCGTGCTGAACATCGGTTTCATGGCCCTGAGCGATTCCGCCTCGGTGATAGTCGCGGCCACCCAGGGCTTTGCCGAGAAATACGGGCTGAGCCTCAAGCTGCAACGCCAGGCCTCCTGGGCCGGCCTGCGCGACAAGCTGCTCAATGGCGAGCTGGACGCCGCCCATAGCCTTTATGGGCTGATCTATGGCGTGCAACTGGGTCTCGGCGGCGCAGCGGCCACCGACATGGCGGTACTCATGGGCCTCAACCAGAACGGCCAGAGCATCAACCTGTCGCATACGCTGCAAACCGCAGGCGTGACCAGCGGCGAAGCACTGCACCAGCACGTGCACCAGAACGGGGCGAGACTGACCTTCGCCCAGACCTTCCCCACCGGCACCCATGCGATGTGGCTCTACTACTGGCTGGCCAGCCAGGGCATCCACCCCCTGCGCGACGTCGACAGCGTGGTGGTGCCACCGCCGCAGATGATCGAACACCTGGTGGCCAAGCGCATCGATGGCTTCTGTGTCGGCGAACCCTGGACCGCCAAGGCGGTCGACGAACAGCTCGGCTGCACCCTGACCACTATTCAGGCAATCTGGCCGGATCACCCCGAGAAGGTGCTTGGCTGCACCCGCTCTTTCGCCCTGCAGAACCCCAACACCGCCCGCGCGCTGATCATGGCGGTACTCGACGCCGCCCGCTTCATCGATCAGAGCGAGGAGAACAAGCGCAGTACAGCCCAATTGCTCAGCGGCAGCGACTATGTTGACGCCCCCCTCTCAGCCATCACACCGCGCTTTCTCGGCCAGTACCAGAATGGCCTCGGACAGGCCTGGCAGGATGCTCACCCGCTGCGTTTCCATGGCGGGGGCGCTGTGAACATGCCCTACCTGTCCGACGCCATGTGGTTCATGACCCAATTCCGCCGCTGGGGCCTGCTGCGCAGCGACCCCGACTACCTGGGCATCGCCCGCCAGGTTCAGCAATTGAGCCTGTATCGACAGGCCGCCGAAGCGCTCGATGTCCCCGTCCCCGCGCAGATGCGTAGCTCCATACTGCAGGATGGCAGTTGCTGGGATGGCAGCGACCCCGCCGCCTACGCCCGCAGCTTCCGTCTCCACGCCCTGGCCGACAGCCCCGCCGTCGCCCTGTAACCGCCCTGGAGAGTCCCCGATGCTGCGTATCCTGCTGATCAACGACACCCCGAAGAAGGTCGGGCGCCTGAAATGCGCGCTGATCGAGGCGGGTTTCGAGGTCATCGACGAATCCGGGCTGACCATCGATCTGCCGGAGCGGGTCGAGGCCGTGCGCCCCGACGTGATCCTGATCGACACCGAATCGCCCGGCCGCGACGTGATGGAACAGGTAGTACTGGTCAGCCGCGACCAACCACGCCCGATTGTCATGTTCACCGACGAGCATGACCCCGGCGTGATGCGCCAGGCGATCCAGAGTGGCGTCAGCGCCTACATCGTCGAAGGCATCCACGCCCAACGCCTGCAACCCATCCTCGACGTCGCCATGGCCCGCTTCGAGAGCGATCAGGCACTGCGCGCCCAGCTCCAGGCGCGCGACGCCCAACTGGCTGAGCGCAAGCGCGTCGAACTGGCCAAGGGGCTGCTGATGAAAATGAAGAGCTGCAACGAAGAAGAGGCCTACACCCTGATGCGGCGGCAGGCCATGAGCCGTCAGCAGAAGCTGATTCAGGTGGCCGAGCAGATCATTGCCATGCACGACATGCTGGGTGGCTGAGCAAGCTGGCAATTTTGATGCCATGAAGCCATCACAAAACGACCGATCATCTGAAACCACGCCGGAGGAGCAGGACGAGGCTGAACTCATGCGCGCCGCCACGGGTCATGTTTGGGGTTCAACGGGGGGAATCAAGGAGTTACCACTCGCCCGGAGAACCCTATCCATGGACAGGTCCACCCGTGTCGCTGATGCCACGGAACGACCGGTCATCTAGAGCATGACTTCAGGAAAAACAACGATGAACAACAATCTTGTTGTAGCGCCTAGCAAGCGTAGTTACGCCGCCGCAATTGGAGCTGCAGTGACGGGCTCTCTATTGAGCTTCACCAGTCAGGCCGAACTGCGCCCGGAACTGGCTCCCGGCGGCAACTTCGCATTGGAGAACTGGTCTTTGACCTTGCCAGTGGACGAGGAAGGAAACAACCAGGGTCGTGCTCAGACCCTGTATCCCGACCGACTCAGCGGTCCGCAGGGTTATACCTCTCCCTATTTCCGCACCGATACCGACGGCGCCATGACCTTCTGGGTACCCGCCAACGGTGCGCTTTCAGCTCGCGCAGACTACGCCCGCGCCGAACTGCGGCAGATGATCGATCCCAGCTCGAACGCAGTGAACTGGGACAACCAGGGCCGCGCGCACCTGGACGCACGCCTGCGCGTTCTGCAGGCGCCGGTGAGCAACGGCCTGGTCGCCGTTGGCCAGATCCATGCTTATGAGGCCATGCCGCTGGTCACCCTGTACTACCAGTACGACATGGACGCTCAGAGCGGGCGCCTCATGGCCAGAGTCAAGGAAAGCCCGGAAGGCGCAGAAGAGCCCAAACGCTACAACCTCGCCGAGGGAATTCAACTGGGTCAGGCATTCGTCTACCGCCTGGGCATGGCGCGTAATCGGGATGGCGTGGCAGAGGTCTCCATCTCGATCAACGGTGCCCCTGCCATCCAGGTTCCGCTGGACCCGGCCTGGGATAGCCGAACCTTCTACTTCAAGGCAGGCGCCTTCCTGAACAGCCGTAACGACAACAGCGAAGATGGCGCGCTGGTCAAGTTCTATCGACTGGCCACCAGCCATCCCGCTGCAGGGCTGCACATCACCCAGCTCTCCGCACTGCCACCAGCATCGGTAGGCACCCCCTATTCCGTGCAACTGGAATCGCGCGGTGGCGTGGGCGGCACGACCTGGCGCCTGGTCAGCGGCTTCCCGCCGGCCGGCCTGACTCTGGGCAGCGACGGCGTGCTCAGTGGCGAGCCGCAGAATGCCACGTCGATTCCCGATGACTTCACCGCGCAGATTCGCGACGCCAACGGCAACACCGTTTCCAAGAAGTTCTCCATCGTCATCAATCCCTGAGGCCAGCCTCGACTGATGATTGGCTGAGCCCCTGCGGGGGCTCAGCCAATGCTCGACAGAATCCCCCGCTGCGCTTATCTTCTCGCCAGGCCGCCAGATGTGGCCAACGTCGCTCGGACGGTTCCGGGCGCTCACGTATCCCGAGGAAATCATGGCTGAGAACGCCAAGCGCCGTTTTGCGCGCATCGATCGTCTCCCCCCCTACGTCTTCAACATCACCGCCGAACTCAAGATGGCTGCACGCCGTCGCGGCGAGGACATCATCGACTTCTCCATGGGTAACCCCGACGGTGCGACTCCGCCGCACATCGTCGAGAAGCTCGTGCAGGTCGCCCAGCGTGAAGACACCCACGGATACTCCACCTCCCGCGGTATTCCCCGCCTGCGCCGCGCCATCTCGCGCTGGTACAAGGACCGCTACGACGTGGAGATCGATCCGGAAAGCGAGGCCATCGTCACCATCGGCTCCAAGGAAGGCCTCGCGCACCTGATGCTGGCCACCCTGGATCATGGCGACACCGTACTGGTGCCCAACCCCAGCTACCCGATCCATATCTACGGCGCGGTGATCGCCGGCGCCCAGGTGCGTTCCGTGCCGCTGGTGCCAGGCGTGGACTTCTTCGCCGAGCTGGAGCGCGCCATTCGCGAGTCGATTCCCAAGCCGAAGATGATGATTCTCGGCTTCCCCTCCAACCCCACCGCACAGTGCGTGGAGCTGGACTTCTTCGAGCGCGTGGTGACCCTGGCCAAGCAATATGACGTACTGGTGATTCATGACCTGGCCTACGCCGACATCGTCTATGACGGCTGGAAAGCCCCTTCGATCATGCAAGTCCCCGGCGCCAAGGACATCGCGGTGGAGTTCTTCACCCTGTCCAAGAGCTACAACATGGCCGGCTGGCGCATCGGCTTCATGGTCGGCAACCCGGAGCTGGTCAGCGCCCTGGCGCGGATCAAGAGCTACCACGACTACGGCACCTTCACACCACTGCAGGTAGCGGCCATCGCCGCGCTGGAAGGTGATCAACAGTGCGTGCGCGACATCGCCGAACAGTACCGTCAGCGCCGCAACCTGCTGGTCAAGGGCCTGCACGAGATCGGCTGGATGGTGGAAAAACCCAAGGCCTCGATGTACATCTGGGCCAAGATTCCCGACGCCTACGCCCACCTGGGCTCGCTGGAGTTCGCCAAGAAGCTGCTGGCAGAAGCCAAGGTCTGCGTCTCGCCCGGTCTGGGTTTTGGCGACTACGGCGACGATCACGTGCGCTTCGCGCTGATCGAGAACCAGGACCGCAGCCGTCAGGCGCTGCGCGGTATCAAGGCAATGTTCCGCGCAGACGGCCTACTGCCGGGCAAGCCGGCCAGAACCGAGACCGAGTAGCAATGGAGGGCGCCGTGAGGCGCCCTTTCCGTATGGCCATGGAAGCCGACAATTTCTGCGACAATTCAGGACGTTACGCACGCCCAGTGGTAGTTTCGGGCAATTGCCCGGCAGAGTGAACGCCCGTACACTGCGCGCCCCTTCCCTGACGGTTCTCCCCCAATGCTCTTCGTTTTGCGCATGCTGCTCATGGGCGTGCATTTCATCCTGGCCGGTCTGCTCGGTTTGCTGCTCGGCCTGTGCCGCCCGTTCAACCCGGACAACAGCCGCCTCTGCGCACGTCTCTATTCATTGCCCGCCCTGTGCCTGCTGCGCCTGAAGCTGAAGACCGACGTACGCCCGCTGCTGGAACACCAGCGCTCCTGCGTGATCATCGCCAACCACCAGTCCAACTTCGATCTCTACGTGCTTGGCCGCGTGGTACCGGAGCGCACCGTGAGCATCGGCAAGAAGAGCCTCAGGTGGGTACCCTTCTTCGGTCAGCTCTACTGGCTGGCCGGCAACGTGCTGATCGACCGCAGCAATGCCGTGGCCGCCAAGCGCGCGATGCTGACCACCACCGAAACCCTGCGCAATCGCGACACATCGATCTGGGTCTTCCCGGAAGGTACGCGCAACCTTGGCCGAGGCCTGCTGCCGTTCAAGAAAGGCGCGTTTCAGATGGCGATCACGGCCGGCGTACCGATCATCCCGGTGTGCGTGAGCAACTACAGCAAAGCCATGCGCCTGAATCGCTGGAACAGCGGCCGCATCCTGATTCGCTCGCTGCCGGCAATCCCCACTGCCGGCCTGAGCCTGGACGACATGCCCGCGCTGATGGAGCGTTGCCAACAGGCCATGAGCGAATGCATCAGCAGCATGGACAAGGAACTGGCGTCTGCGTGAGGTGTAACGCGGGATGCCGGAGCAAGCGGGCAACCCGCGCCTGCTATCAAATCCATCGATAGTTACTCTGCAGAGCATCCATTATTCAATCGAAATGACTTCGACGATTCTGTGCCCACACCCACTCCTGACCTGGAGCACAGAACATGACCCGCCTCTCTCAAGCTGCCCGCAACGGCGCCCTCGCTGCCATCGGCCTGTACCTGATCAGCACCTCGACGGTGCTGGTCGTGAGTTACGCCACCTTGCAGCCAAGCACTTCAACCGTTGAACAACCAGGCCCGCTGCAAAGCCTGATCACTCATTTGCCCGCTCTGCTCGGCGCGCTCTCGCAGGGATGAGTGAACGGCCATGATCAGAACCCAACGCACTCGCCTGCTGATGCTCGCCAGTCTGTCCCTGCTGACCACACTGCTCGCACTCGGCGGTATTGGCAAAGGCTCGGCCGGTGCCGTGGCGCGCAATATCGAATCCTGCCACAAACTGGCTCATCACCTGGATCTGACCGAAAACCTCAAGCGAAGCCGGAGCAGCCCGCCACCGAATAAGAGCGAAAGGCTCTCGCCCTACTTCGCACCCACTCTGCAAACATGAAAAAGCCCGGAAAACCGGGCTTTTTCATGGGTTGAATCAGGCTCAGGCTTTGCTTTCCTTGCCTTGAGCGACAAAGCGCATCATCCACTCAGCCACAGCGCTGCCCTGCTGCGAATGCTTGAGGCTGTCCATGCCCTGCTGATAGATCTGCTCACCGAGATGCTGCTGGCGCAGATCGAGCAATGCGCGCGAGTAATCGTGGACGAACTCCGGATGCCCCTGGAAGCACAGCACCTGATCCTCGATATGGTAGGCGCCGATCGGGCAGAAATCGCTGGAAGCCAGCAGCGTGGCCTTCTCCGGCAACCGGGTGACCTGATCCTGGTGGCTGATCAGCAATTGCAACTCGTCCAGCGCCGGGCTCATCCACTCGGGCTTGCCTGCCAGACGGTAACTGTGCACCCCGACGCCCCAGCCTTGCTCGGCACGCTCGGCCTTGCCGCCGAGCAAAAGCGCCAGCAGTTGATGGCCAAAACAGATGCCCAGCAGCTTGTCGCCACGCTTGTAGCGTTCGAGCAGGTACTCCTTTAGCGTCTGAATCCAGGGATCGCTACCGAAGGAATCGGCCTTGCTGCCGGTCACCAGATAGGCATCGAACTTTTCGCTATCGGGCGGGTAATGCCCCTCCACCACGTTGTAGACACTGAACTCCGCCTTGACCGGCTGTTGAGCGAACAGTTGCTCGAACATGCGGCCATACCCCTGGTACTGGTCGACCAGTTCGGGGCGGAGGATGTCAGTTTCCAGGATGCAGATACGCAGTGACATGAGGTTTCCTGTGGTCAACACGGAGGACGGGGGATTTGTGCGTTTTACTTAACACATGAATCTGCACAAAGAAATAGCCGGGCCTGATTTTCAAATACTTTTGCCCCTGGCTTGCACTGTGCAACGCCATGCACAGTCGTCAATTAAAATTGACAAGCCAGGGCATGAGTGCCGAACCCAAGCCTTATCAGCCGTCTCGATAGTTATCATGCACACCATTCACTTCTGTGATTGCGCGCCCGGGGAGACTATCTCCACATCGGGCAGCCGCCCTCATTGCACAGAAGGAAATCGATCATGAGCATTTACGCCGCACTCGCCAGCTTCGCTGCCGCCTCCGCCTTCCATACCGCCGCACCGGTTCGTCCCGAGCAGACTGCCCCCGCAGCCCGCGACGTTCGTCCGAGCTGACACAAGCGCAGGAGAGCAGCCATGCACAGCCAACTCAGCCATGACGCCTACGGCGTCACCTATGTCCACCTGAAAGACGGCGGCCTGCAGTTCGAGACCGAGGCCGCCCTGCAGCTCGATGATGGCAGCATGCTGACCCTGCGCATGCCGACTCTTCACAGCGAGATTCTGGCAATTCACGAAGCCGTGTGCATCCGCCAGGGCTGGTGTCATGCGGCGTGAAAACGCCATGGTCTAGACTCCGCCAGGCATCTTCAATGGAACGAGGAACTGGCCCATGCGTACATGCAACCTGATCGCCCTGCTCGCAGGCAGCCTGCTGCTGACCGGAAACGCCCTGGCGGATCGCCCCGGCAGCGACTGGATCAGCATCGAGGATGCCCTGAGCAAGGCCCGTGCAGCCGGTTATACCGAACTGCACAAGATCGAAGCCGACAATGATGGCTACTGGGAAGGCGAAGGCCTGAAACAGGATGGCCGCCTCTACGAGTTTCGCATCGACGGCAAGAGTGGTCAGGTGCTTCGCGACCAGTTGGAAGACTGATCAAAATGGAAACGGCCCTTGCGGGCCGTTTCTGCTTGCCTGGCAGAGTTGCCAGCGGCGCTCTCGGTGCGCATGGCGCATCCTGAGCAGCCCGCCTGACTTTTTTATCTGAAGACTTCACCCTTGGCGGCCTTCTCCAGCAACAGCGCCGGTGGCAGGAAGCGCTCGCCGTACTGCTCGGCCAGATATTGTGCACGGGCGACGAAGTCCCTCACCCCGTACTGGTTGATGAACTGCAGCGCACCACCGGTCCAGGCGGCGAAGCCTATGCCGAAGATCGAGCCGATATTGGCGTCGGCCACCGACTTCAACACACCCTCTTCCACGCAGCGCACCGTCTCGATGGCCTGGATGAACAGAATGCGATCACGCACGTCCTCCTGCGGAATCTGCGCATCGGCCTTCTCGAAGCGCGCCTTGAGCTCGGGCCACAGGTGCTTCTTGCCGCCTGCCGGGTAATCGTAGAAACCGCCACCGGCCGCCTTGCCTGGGCGCTTGTACTCGTTAAGCATCAGATCGATCACCGCAAAGGCCGGGTGCTCGGGAATGGATTTGCCTTCAACTGCCAGATCCTGGATGGTCTGCAGGCGGATGTGATTCATCAGGCTCATCGACACTTCGTCGCTGATCGCCAGCGGGCCGACCGGCATGCCGGCCTTGCGCGCCTCGTTCTCGATCATCGCCGCGCTGACGCCTTCGCCGAGCATGGCCAGACCTTCGTTGGTGAAGGTGCCGAACACGCGCGAGGTGAAGAAGCCGCGGCTGTCGTTGACCACGATAGGCGTCTTCTTGATCAGCATGACGTAGTCGAAGCCGCGCGCCAGGGTCTCGTCGCTGGTCTGCTCGCCGCGGATGATCTCTACCAGCGGCATCTTGTCCACCGGGCTGAAGAAGTGCAGGCCGATGAATGTCTCGGGGCGCTGAACGGCGCCAGCCAGACCGGTGATCGGCAGCGTCGAGGTGTTGGAGGCAATCACCGCATCGCTCAGTGCTGCGGCCTCGGCGGCAGCGGTGACCTTGCCCTTGAGCGCACGGTCCTCGAACACCGCTTCGATGATCAGGTCGCAGCCGTCGAAGTCCGCCTCGTTGTCGGTGGCCTTGATCAGCGCCAGGAATGCCTCACGCTGCTCGGCGCTCATGTGGCCCTTGCCGACCTTCTTGTCCAGCAGCTTGGCCGAGTAGGCCTTGCCCTTCTCCGCCGCCTCGAGGGACACATCCTTGAGCACCACTTCGATGCCGGCAGCCGCCGAAACGTAGGCGATACCGGCGCCCATCATGCCGGCACCAAGCACGCCGACTTTCTTCGTCTGGGTTTTCGGGTAGCCCTGTGGGCGCGAGCCGCCAGCGTTGATCTCATTGAGCTGGAACCAGAAGGTACCGATCATGTTCTTCGCTACCTGACCACAGGTGAGCTCGGTGAAGTAGCGCGCCTCGATGATCTGCGCGGTGTCGAAGTCGACCTGTGCGCCCTCGACGGCGGCGCACATGATCTTCTCCGGCGCCGGGAAGCAGCCCTTGGTCTTGTCGCGCAGCACGCTCGGGGCGATGGCCAGCATCTGCGCCACGCTCGGCGAGCTCGGCGTGCCACCGGGAATCTTGTAGCCCTGCACGTCCCAGGGCTGTTTGGCGGCAGGGTTGGCGGCGATCCAGGCACGGGCCTTGGCCAGCATCTCATCACGACCGCTGGCCAGATCGTGGATCAACCCTGCCTTGAGCGCTGCCTCCGGACGGACCTTCTTGCCTTCGGCCAGATATGGCAGCGCCTTTTCCAGGCCGAGGATGCGCACCATGCGCACCACACCGCCACCGCCCGGCAGCAGGCCCAGGGTCACCTCCGGCAAGCCGAGCTGCACGTGGCTCTCGTTCAGCGCGATGCGGTGGTGGCAGGCCAGGGCGATTTCCCAGCCGCCGCCCAGCGCTGCGCCGTTGATGGCAGCGACCACGGGCTTGCCGAGGGTTTCCAGACGGCGCAGCTGGCCCTTGATCCTCAGGATCATCTCGTAGAAGCCCTGGGCCTCGGCCTGGGTGACCTTGATCAGTTCATTGAGGTCACCGCCGGCGAAAAAGGTCTTCTTCGCCGAGGTGACGATCACCCCGGCAATCGAATCCCTTTCCACTTCCAGGCGGTCGACGATCTTGCCCATGGCCTCGCGGTACACCGCGTTCATGGTGTTGGCGCTCTGGCCGGGCATGTCCATGGTCAGGACGACGATAGCGTCCTGGCCTTTTTCGTAACGGATGGCGTCAGTCATTTTTGTATTCTCTTCCCAAAGCTGTGGGAGCTGCGTAGGGCGGGTGCAACCCGCCAGCACACGAATGGCGGGTTTCACCCGCCCTACCGATCAGATTCGTTCGATGATGGTGGCGATGCCCATGCCGCCGCCCACGCAGAGGGTGGCAAGGCCGTAGCGCAGCTGACGTTTTTCCAACTCATCGAGCAACGTACCAAGGATGGCGCAACCGGTGGCGCCCAGCGGGTGGCCCATGGCGATGGAGCCGCCGTTGACGTTGACCTTGTCCTCGCTCACGCCCATGTCCTTCATGAACTTCATCACCACCGAGGCGAAGGCCTCGTTGACCTCGAACAGATCGATGTCGTCGATGGACAGCCCCGCCTTGGCCAGTGCCTTACGCGTGGCCGGCGCCGGGCCGGTGAGCATGATGGTCGGGTCGGTGCTGGTCACCGCCGTGGCGACGATGCGCGCGCGCGGCTTCAGGCCCAGTTCCTTGCCCTTGGCCGCCGAGCCGATCAGCATCAGCGCCGCGCCATCGACGATGCCGGAGCTGTTGCCCGGCGTGTGCACGTGCTCGATGCGCTCGACATGGCTGTAGACGCGCAGCGCGGTGGCGTCGAAGCCCATCTGCCCCATCATCTCGAAGCTCGGCTTGAGCTTGCCCAGGCCATCAAGGGTGGAATCGCCACGAATGAATTCGTCATGGTCGAGCAGCACGATGCCGTTCTGGTCGGTCACCGGCACCAGCGACCTGGCGAACGAGCCATCGGCGCTGGCGCGTGCGGCCTTGTGCTGCGAGCGCAGGGCGAAGGCATCGACATCGGCGCGGCTGAAACCCTCCAGGGTGGCGATCAGGTCGGCACCGATACCCTGCGGTACGAAATTGGTGTGGATGTTGGTTTCCGGGTCCATCACCCAGGCGCCGCCGTCCGAGCCCATGGGCACGCGCGACATGGACTCCACGCCACCGACCACCACCAGATCCTCGAAGCCGGAGCGCACCTTCATCGCCCCCATGTTCACCGCTTCCAGCCCCGAGGCGCAGAAGCGGTTGAGTTGCACGCCCGCCACACTGACGTCCCAGTCCGCGACCATGGCGGCGGTCTTGGCGATATCGGCGCCCTGATCGCCTACGGGCGTCACGCAGCCCAGCACGATGTCGTCCACCTGGCTGGTATCCAGATCGTTGCGCGTTTGCAGGGCATTGAGTAGGCCAGCAATCAGCTGAACCGGTTTGACGCTGTACAGCGCGCCGTCCTTCTTACCCTTGCCACGCGGTGTGCGTACCGCATCGAAAATATATGCTTCGGTCATGGCGTCCTCGGAGACTGATACGGCGCTGGCGGAACATTACGGACCGGCCGCGCCTGTTCTTATTGAGCCTGACTACCATAGCGCCGGTACATCAGCGCTCAATGACCTAAGCGCTCAGCACCATTGACCGCTGAGCTCAGACGAACGGTCGTTTGCTCGACCGGATACCTGCAAGGGCAAGCAAGCTGTCTGCCTCAAGGCCTGCATTGTTGCGGAGGACCTCGTACATAGCCTCAGCTTCCTAACAGTACTTCGTTAGCAACCAAACCATCTAAGGAAGCTGTGACGCCAGCCCTAGAGTTACCTCCACACCCGTGCAAAAAAACGGGTACAGGGAGCCGTCGCCGGGTCATGCCGGGACGGTGAATCAGAGTAACGCCCAGGTGTGACGCAGCGACTGTCAGACAGTGATGCAGGCGCCCGACGCCACTCCCATAACAACAAAAGGCATGCGGCCATGTTCAAACAGCCGAAATATCGCCAGGCTGGTGTAATCCTCTTCGCCACGGCACTCATCCTGATCCTTCCCAACCTGACCCGTCTGGTCAGCTGAACGTCCACCCTCCCCGCTGCTGTGCCGACGCCGTGGTGCGCTCAGTGCAGGGCGGGCGCTTGCTTGTGGACGGCGCGCTGACTTCGGGCAAAGATAGGCAAAAGCCCCCTGCCCTGGAGCCGGACATGCGTCTTCTCATCTTGTTGAGCGGCCTGCTCACCTTTCTTAGCGCCCAGGCCGAAGAAGTCGATCAGGCTGCCGCTCTGGCCACCCTGCAACGGGCCGACAGCCTGCTGATCGACGTACGTAGCAGCGAGGAATTTTCCGCTGGCGCCCTGCCTGGCGCCATTCGCATCGGTCATGAGGAGATCGCTGCGCAGATCGCGAGCATCGCGCCGGACAAGGACAGTCCCGTGGTGCTCTATTGCCGCAGCGGCCGCCGCTCGGGCCTTGCCAAGCAAAGCCTGGAAGCGCTGGGTTACCGCCAGGTCATCAATGCCGGCGCTTATGACGATCTGCTACCTCTGCTGGAGACCGAGGAGTGAAGGCACTGCTACTTGCACTGTTGGTTCTGGGCGGCACGGCGCAGGCTACGCAGCTCGAGATACATCTGAACGGCGGCCAACGCAACTGGAGCAGCGGCGAGTTGCTCAGCCACCCGCAGGCACGCGACATCGAGATAGACGAAGACGTGAGTTACAAGCGGCCCATGCGTTACCGAGCGGTGCCCATAAGCGTCCTGCTGGACGGTGTGAGCGCAGGTGACCATCTGCAAGCCGTAGCCCTGGATGGTTTCGCCGCCGAGCTGCCGGCCGCCACCCTGCTGGCCCGCGAGGGTGCCAAGGCGTGGCTGGCCATCGAGGACCCGCAAAACCCCTGGCCACCGCTGGCCAAGGGCAAGCCCAGCGCCGGCCCCTTCTATCTGGTCTGGACCGATCCGGCCGCCAGCCAGATCGGCCCGGAGCAGTGGCCCTTCCAGGTCGCCCGGATTCGCCAGCTCGCCGCGGTCGAACAGCGCTTCCCTGCCCTGCTGCCTGCAGCGGACGCCAGTGCCGAAGTCCAGGCAGGCTTCGCCGCCTATCAGAAGAACTGCATGGCCTGCCATCGCCTCAATGGCGCGGGTGACGCCGAGTTCGGACCCGACCTGAATATTCCCCACAACCCGACCGAGTACTTCACCGGCGAATTTCTGCACCAGTACATCCGCGACCCGCAAAGCCTGCGGCGCTGGCCACAGGGGCGCATGCCAGGTTTCAGCGAACAGACCCTCAGCGCCATGGAACTGGAGCAACTGATCGGCTATCTGCAGCATATGGCGCAGCGCAAGATCACCCGCTAGGAGGACGGCATGCATCGCAGCAGGCTGGGCAACATCGTCATCGACTGCAACACGGGCGACCTGCTGGCCGACGCCCGATTCTGGAGCCAGGCGCTCGGCTATCCGCTGCCGGAGACAATCGACGGCGACAGCCCGTTCATCCAGCTACTGACCCCGCCAGGAGAAGTGCAGGTGATCATCCAGCGCGTGGGGCATGAAGCCCGTGCCCATCTGGACATCGACACCGATTCGATCAGCGATGAAGTCGTGCGCCTGGAACACCTCGGTGCCACGGTCGTAACCCGCAAGGACGCCTGGGTGGTGATGCAGGCGCCCAGCGGTCATCGCTTCTGCGTCGGCAGCCCCTACCGCGCCGGCTTCGACGAACACGCCAACCACTGGAACACGAGCACAGATGCAAAGACCTGAATTCACGGACGAAGAACGCGCCCTCATCCTGGCGGTCGCCAGCGGCAGCGACAGCCAGTTCGAACGCATCCTCGGGCACCTGCCCTGGATCGCGCCGGGCATCGCCTTCATCGCCTACGGCGCGCTAAGCGGACAACTGCACGCCGTCACCATCGGCGCCCTGTCGGTTCTCCTCTACCAGTTCTGGGGGCTGGTCCAGGAGCTGCGGTATTCGGCGCTCTATACGGCGATCTTCCGCAAGATCGCCCGCCAGTTGGGTGAGCCGGCGGCAACCACGGCACAAGACCCGCCGGAGCTACGATAACGCCTTACTGCTGACGCACCTGCAACAACGGCGCAACCTGCACCTGCGCGTGCATCTGCTCGCAGCCTCCGCCACGGCGCATACCGCGCACCGGGCAGGCATCGAGGTAATCCAGACCAACCGCCAGCTTGAGGTGCCGCTCCGGGCGCGCCAGGCAGTTGGTCACGTCGAAGCTGTACCAGGCGTCGCCTACCCAGGCCTCGGCCCAGGCATGGCTGGCCAGGTGCTCGGCGTCATCGGTATAGAGATAGCCCGACACATAGCGCGCCGGCACGCCGAGGCTGCGCGCGCAGGCGAGGAAAGCATGGGTGTGATCCTGGCAGACGCCACGGCGACCGGCGAAGGCCTCGGCGGCGCTGGTGTCCACTTCGGTGATACCGGGCTGATAGGCGATATGAGCATTGAGCGCATGCATCAGATCGATCAGGCCGTTGCGATCCGTGCGTGCCTTGCTCTGCTGCGCAGCGAATTCACGGATGGCGTCGTCGGCCTGGGTCAGGCGGGTGAAGCGCAGGAACGGCAGCGCCGACTGGCGCTCGTGCTCGGCCTCGCAGGCTTCGTCGATGTCTACCTGGCCGCGGGCGCCAATGACGATGGACTCGTGCGGCTCGTCCAAGGTCAACACGTGCAGTATGTTGCCGTAGGGGTCGAGCTGGGCATGCACCGGGCGCGGCAGGTCGAGCTGCCAGCTGAGCACCTGCTGGCGCTCGCTGTCGTGCGGGGTCAGGCGCAGGTACTGGATGCTCGCGCGCACCTGATCATCGTAATGGTAGGTGGTGTCATGGCTGATCGAGAGTCTCATGCGACCTCCAGGTAGGACGTATGGATGGTGTTGCCCAGCTGGCGCACCAGCAGGATGAAGTCGGTAAGCCAGGCGTGCAGGCCTTCATCGAGCACTTCGTCGATGCTGGTGTAGCGCAAGCGCGCATCCAGTTCGGCGGCCAGGCGCTGCGCCGGACGACCGTTCTCTCCAGGTAGACCGGCGAGCATCAGATTGAGTTCTTCCATGCAGGCACGCAGCGAGCGCGGCACATCCGGGCGTAGCAGCAGCAGTTCGGCGACCTTGCGCGTGCGTGGCGAGCCACGGTAGCTCTCGGCGAAGGCTTCGAACGAGGACAACGCTCTCAGCAGCGCACTCCACTGGTAATAGCTGCGCGCAGTGCGCTCTTCCAGCTCGTCGATCTCCTCGCCGAGCATTTCATAACGCGCATCAAGCAGGCGCAGGGTGTTGTCGGCGCGCTCGATGAAGGTGCCCAGGCGGATGAAGCGATACGCCTCGCCGCGCATGATGGTGCCGAAGGTAGCGCCACGGAACAGGTGCGAACGCTCCTTGACCCACTCGCAGAAGCGGCTGATACCGTAGCGTCCCAGCCCCTGCTCGGCGATGCCGCGCATCTCCAGCCAGGTGGCGTTGATGTTCTCCCACATGTCCGCTGTGATCCGCCCGCGCACCGCATGGGCATTGCTGCGTGCAGCTTGCAGGCAACAGTAGATGCTGCCGGGGTTGCTCGCATCGAGAGCGAAGAAATGCAGCATGCGCTCGCCGTGCAGCGGACCGTGACGTTCCAGGTAATCGTCCAGGGCGCCAGTGATCAGCAGCGGCATGGCCAACTCATCCAGGCCATCGCCACGGCCGTCCTGCGGCATGAGTGACAGCGAATAGCTGACGTCGAGCATGCGCGCCAGGTTCTCGGCACGCTCCAGATAGCGCGACATCCAGTACAGATCGGAGGCAGTACGACTGAGCATGATTAGTCCTCCACCACCCAGGTGTCCTTGGTACCGCCGCCTTGCGACGAGTTGACCACCAGCGAGCCTTCGCGCAGTGCCACGCGAGTCAGGCCGCCGGGCACCAGGCGGGTTTCGCGGCCGGTCAGAACGAACGGACGCAGATCGATATGGCGCGGTGCGATACCACGCTCGACGAAGGTCGGGCAGGTCGACAGGCACAGCGTCGGCTGGGCGATGTAGGCCTCCGGCCTGGCGATCAGACGGGCACGGAAGTTCTCGATCTCGGCCTTGCTCGCCGCCGGCCCGACCAGCATGCCGTAGCCGCCAGAGCCCTGGGTCTCCTTGACCACCAGCTCGGACAGGTTGGCCAGCACGTGGGACAGCTCCTCCGGCTTGCGACACTGCCAGGTCGGTACGTTCTTGAGGATCGGCTCCTCGTCGAGATAGAAGCGGATCATGTCGCCGACATAGGGGTAGATCGACTTGTCATCGGCCACGCCGGTGCCGATGGCGTTGGCCAGCACCACGTTGCGTGAGCGATAGGCCGACAGCAGACCGGCAACCCCAAGCATCGAGTCGGGGTTGAAAGCCAAAGGGTCGAGGAAGGCGTCGTCAAGGCGACGGTAGATCACGTCCACCTGGCGCGCACCGGCGGTGGTGCGCATGTAGACCTTGTCGTCACGCACGAACAGGTCGGCGCCTTCCACCAGCTCCACGCCCATCTCGCGGGCGAGGAAGGCGTGCTCGAAATAGGCGCTGTTGAAGCGGCCCGGCGTCAGCACGACGACCGTGGGGTTGTCCAGGGGGCTGGAACTCTTCAGCGCGTCGAGCAGCAGGTTCGGATAGTGGTCCACCGGCGCAACACGCTGCGCGGCGAACAGCTCGGGGAACAGGCGCATCATCATCTTGCGGTCTTCGAGCATGTAGCTGACGCCGCTGGGGGTGCGCAGGTTGTCTTCCAGCACGTAGTAGCTGCCGTCGCCGTCACGCACCAGGTCGACCCCGGCGATGTGCGCGTAGATGTCGCGGTGCAGGTCGAGACCCTGCATGGCCATCTGGTAGCCCTCGTTGGCCAGCACCTGCTCGGCCGGAATGATGCCGGCCTTGATGATGCGCTGGTCATGATAGAGGTCGGCGAGAAACAGGTTGAGCGCCTGCACGCGCTGGATACAGCCGCGTTCGACGATGCGCCATTCGCTGGCGGGGATGGCGCGGGGAATGATGTCGAAGGGAATCAGGCGCTCGGTGCCCTGGTCATCCCCATAGAGGGTGAAGGTGATACCGGCGCGGTGAAACAGAAGGTCGGCCTCTCGGCGGCGCTGGGCCAGCAGATCGTCCGGCGTCTCTGCCAACCAGCGGGCAAATTCGCGGTAGTGCGGGCGGATAGCGCCGCTCGCGTCGTACATCTCGTCATAAAAGGTGCGGGCCATGCCGTACTCCTTGTCACCCGGACTTGCAGGTCTCTCTGCAAGGCCCGAGCCATCGCAATTAATCCTTTAATTTCAAATAGATACTAACAACACCCAAACAAAAAGCACCGCAATGGTGCAGCGCAATGTTTCTGTCATGAGACGCCGCCCCATTGCGTGGCACAGCAAAACGCCGCTGGCCATGGCGCAGTGCGCGGTGAAGGCAAAAAGCCTGCAGCGCCCGCCCTGCAGCGGCCTCCAGACACTTAGCCGTCACATTGCGTGACCAACCGGTCAAGCGCAACCGCTTTTGCACCGACCACGCGAGGAAAAAGTGTCTGAATGAAAGTGCGTAACCCGGATGAAATCCGGCTGCGAGAAGCAGCGGTCATGCGCACGAAGCGCTTCGTCATTTCGCGCCAAGAAAAGCCGCGATCAATCCCGCTGCCGTCTCGAGATGCTGCTCATGGCTGAAGCCGGACGCCTTCAATGGCTTGAGGTCATGATCGGCTGCCTGCAACCAGTGCAGCTCGATGGCGGGCGACAGGTCGTAGCCGGCAACGGCCTCGCGATTACCCAAGGCATCGCGCTCGCCCTGCACGATCAGCGTTGGCGTGCGCAAGTCGGCCAGATGTGCAACACGTGGCTTTTCCGGTTTGCCAGCCGCGTAGAAGGGATAGCCCAGACAGATCAGCGCAGAAGCGCCCAACTCGTCGGCCAACAGACTGGCCATGCGCCCGCCCATGGACTTGCCGCCAATGGCCAGCGGCCCTGCGACCCGTTGGCGCACCTGAGCATGTACCTCACGCCATTGCTGCAGCAGTTGCGCCTGCGGATTGGGTGGTCGTTTGCGTCCATCCGCCCGCCGCTGGGCCATGTAAGCGAACTCGAAGCGCACCACGCGCACGCCACGTGACGCCAGGCCTTGCGCCATGTGTTGCATGAACGGGCTGTCCATCGGCGCGCCCGCACCGTGGGCAAGGATCAAGGTGCCCAATGCCGCCTGCGGCGGTTCGTCCCACAAGCAGGGTAGCCCCTGCTCACATTGACCGGCGTCAATAAACCCAGATGGCCCTTTGCTCATGCTTGCCTCGCGTCGATATCCGTGGTGTCCGTGGCTTGCTCATGCCTGCGGCCGCCACGGTTATCGGCCGCTCTGCCATAACCGTGGATGGAAGCCCAGACATGAACACAACAACCCGTTCCGCCTACAACTACAGGGTGGTTCGCCAGTTCGCCATTATGACGGTGGTTTGGGGCATCGTCGGCATGGGACTCGGCGTATTCATCGCTGCCCAGCTGGCCTGGCCCGAACTGAACTTGAACCTACCGTGGACCAGCTTCGGCCGTCTGCGCCCGCTACACACCAATGCGGTGATCTTCGCCTTCGGCGGATGCGCACTGTTCGCCACCAGCTACTACGCAGTGCAACGCACCAGCCAGACCACGTTGTTCGCCCCCAAACTGGCGGCCTTCACCTTCTGGGGCTGGCAACTGGTGATCCTGCTGGCAGCCATCAGCCTGCCTATGGGCTGGACCAGCTCCAAGGAATACGCCGAACTGGAATGGCCGATCGACATCCTGATCACCATCGTCTGGGTCTCCTACGCCATCGTCTTCTTCGGCACGGTGATGCAGCGCAAGGTCAGCCACATCTACGTGGGTAACTGGTTCTTCGGTGGGTTCATCCTCACCGTGGCCATCCTGCACGTGGTCAACAACCTGGAAATTCCGGTCACCTTGACCAAGTCCTACTCGCTGTATGCGGGCGCCACCGATGCGATGATCCAGTGGTGGTACGGCCACAACGCCGTGGGCTTCTTCCTCACCGCCGGCTTCCTGGGGATGATGTATTACTTCGTACCCAAACAGGCCGGTCGCCCGGTCTACTCCTACCGCCTGTCCATCGTCCACTTCTGGGCGCTGATCGCGGTGTACATCTGGGCCGGCCCGCACCACCTGCACTACACCGCCCTGCCTGACTGGGCACAGTCGCTCGGCATGGTGATGTCGCTGATCCTTCTGGCACCCAGCTGGGGCGGCATGATCAACGGCATGATGACCCTCTCCGGCGCCTGGCACAAACTGCGTACCGACCCGATCCTGCGCTTTCTGGTGGTGTCCCTGGCCTTCTACGGCATGAGCACCTTCGAAGGCCCGATGATGGCCATCAAGACCGTCAACGCCCTGTCCCACTACACCGACTGGACCATCGGCCACGTACACGCTGGCGCCCTCGGCTGGGTCGCCATGGTGTCGATCGGCTCGCTGTATCACCTGATCCCGAAGGTGTTTGGTCGCGAGCAGATGCACAGCATCGGCCTGATCAACAGCCACTTCTGGCTGGCCACCATCGGTACCGTGCTCTACATCGCCTCGATGTGGGTCAACGGCATCACCCAGGGCCTGATGTGGCGCGCGGTCAACGAGGACGGCACCCTCACCTACTCCTTCGTCGAAGCGCTGGAAGCCAGCCATGTCGGCTTCGTGGTGCGGGTGATCGGCGGCGCGATCTTCTTCGCCGGCATGCTGCTGATGGCCTGGAACGTCTGGCTGACCGTACGTAGCGCGAAATCCACCGAGATGGAAGCCGCTGCGCAGTTCTCGGTAGAAGGAGCCCACTGATGAAACACGAGATTCTCGAGAAGAACATCGGCCTGATGGCTCTGGTGATGATCCTGGCGGTCAGCATCGGCGGCCTGACGCAGATTGTCCCGCTGTTCTTCCAGGACGTCACCAACGAGCCGGTCGATGGCCTCAAGCCCTACACCGCGCTGCAACTGGAAGGCCGCGACATCTACATCCGCGAGGGCTGCGTCGGCTGCCACTCGCAGATGATCCGCCCGTTCCGCGCCGAAACCGAGCGCTACGGCCACTACTCCGTCGCCGGTGAAAGCGTCTGGGACCACCCCTTCCTGTGGGGCTCCAAGCGTACCGGCCCGGACCTGGCCCGCGTCGGCGGCCGCTACTCGGACGAGTGGCATCGCGCCCACCTGTACAACCCGCGCAACGTCGTGCCGGAGTCGATCATGCCCGCCTACCCCTGGCTGGTGGAGCAGAGCCTCGATGGCAAGGACACCGCCAAGAAGATGAGCGCTCTGCGCATGCTTGGCGTGCCCTACAGCGAAGAAGATATCGCCGCTGCCAGCGACGCGGTCAGGGGCAAGAGCGAGATGGATGCTCTGGTCGCCTACCTGCAGGTGCTCGGCACCGCCGTGAAGAACAAGAGGTGAGCGCCATGTTCGAGTTAATCGATATCGGCACCCTGCGCGGCCTAGGCTCCGCGCTGGTACTGATCGCCTTCACCGCCGTCACCCTCTGGGCCTACAGCGGCAAACGCCGCGACGCCTTCGCCGAAGCGGCCAACCTGCCCTTCGCTGATGAGCCCAAGCCCGCCGTTTCGAGGACCCAAGCATGACCACCTTCTGGAGTTGGTACATCACCCTGCTGACCGTGGGTTCGCTGGTCGCGCTGTTCTGGCTGATCTTCGCCACCCGCAAGAGCGAAGTGCACAAGAACCCGACCGAGCAGACCATGGGGCACTCCTTCGATGGCATCGAGGAGTATGACAACCCACTGCCCAAGTGGTGGTTCATGCTGTTCCTCGGCACCCTGGTGTTTTCCGTTGGCTATCTGCTGCTCTACCCGGGCCTGGGCAACTTCAAGGGCCTGCTGCCGGGCTATGAGGATGGCTGGACCCAGGTCAACCAGTGGCAGCGCGAAATGGATCGTGCCGATGAGCTGTACGGCCCGATCTTCGCCAAATACGCCGCCATGCCCATCGAAGAAGTAGCCAAGGACGAGCGCGCGCTGAAGATGGGCGGACGCCTGTTCGCCTCCAACTGCTCGGTCTGCCACGGCTCCGATGCCAAGGGCAGCTATGGCTTCCCCAACCTGGCGGACAACAGCTGGCGCTGGGGCGGCGAGCCGGAGGCCATCAAGGCCACCATCATGCATGGCCGCGTTGGCGTGATGCCGGCGCAAGGCCCGATGATCGGCGAAGATGGCGTACGTAACGTCGCTGCCTACGTCCTCACCGAGCTGGGCGGTCGTGAACTGCCGGAAGATGCACAGGCCGACGTCGCCGCCGGCAAGCAGATCTTCGCCACCCTCTGCTCCGCTTGCCACACCCCGGCCGGCACCGGCATGGCCGTGATGGGCGCGCCGGATCTGACTCAGCCCAGCGCCTTCATCTACGGCAGCAGCTTCGCCCAACTGCAGCAGACCATCCGCTATGGTCGCAGCGGCAACATGCCGGCTCAGGGTGACTTCCTCGGCAATGACAAGGCTCACCTGCTGGCCGCCTACGTGCTCAAGCTGAGCCAAGGCGAGAGCAAGTAACGCCCGCTTTACCGGCGACCCTGTCGCGGTCGCCGGTCCCTCCTTATATGTGTGCGACTCAGTGTCGCACCTGCCGACCAATAGCCCTGCATTCTCCTTGATCTGGGCTAAGCTGCCTTTCAGTCGCCATCTGTCACAACTCTAAGGCGATCCTTTCTTAGCGCTGCGCAAACTGGTTGCGCAAAAAGCTGCAGAGCTGTTTCCGAGATCGTTCCTAACGACTCGCGAAAGGCCCTGAAACCCTATTCGTGTCGGCACCTTGCGTTGCAATGGCTACCTGCTTTCTCCATACTTGCCGCCGATTTTTGCCCCATAAAAATCCATTAACCGTGGAACCCCTAGCATGAGCACAGCAATCAGTCAGACTGCTTATAACTATAAGGTGGTCCGCCAGTTCGCCATTATGACGGTGATCTGGGGGGTCATTGGGATGAGTCTAGGTGTGTTCATCGCCGCACAACTTGTGTGGCCAGAACTCAACCTGAACCTGCCGTGGACCAGCTTCGGCCGTCTGCGCCCGCTGCATACCAACGCGGTGATCTTCGCCTTCGGCGGCTGCGCCCTGATGGCCACCTCGCTTTATGTAGTGCAACGTACCAGTCAGGTTCGCCTGATCTCCGACGGCCTGGCCGCCTTCGTCTTCTGGGGCTGGCAGGCGGTTATCGTGCTCGCCGTCATCAGCCTGCCGATGGGCTGGACCAGCTCCAAGGAATACGCCGAGCTGGAATGGCCGATCGATATCCTCCTGGGCATCGTCTGGGTCGCATACGCCCTCGTGTTCTTCGGCACCATCGTCAAGCGCAAGACCAAACACATTTATGTGGGCAACTGGTTCTTCGGTGCGTTCATTCTGGTCACCGCGATGCTGCACATCGTCAACAGCGCCGCCATGCCGGTGAGCCTGTTCAAGTCGTACTCGGCCTACGCCGGCGCGACCGACGCGATGATCCAGTGGTGGTACGGCCACAACGCCGTGGGCTTCTTCCTGACCACCGGCTTCCTGGGCATGATGTACTACTTCGTACCCAAGCAGGCCGAGCGTCCGATCTACTCCTATCGCCTGTCCATCGTGCACTTCTGGGCGCTGATCACCCTGTACATCTGGGCCGGTCCGCACCACCTGCACTACACCGCTCTGCCGGACTGGGCGCAGTCCCTGGGCATGGCCATGTCGGTCATCCTGCTGGCACCGAGCTGGGGCGGCATGATCAACGGCATGATGAGCCTGTCCGGCGCCTGGCATAAGCTGCGCACCGACCCGATCCTGCGCTTCCTGGTGGTGTCCCTGGCGTTCTACGGTATGTCGACCTTCGAAGGCCCGATGATGGCGATCAAGACCGTCAACGCCCTGTCCCACTACACCGACTGGACCATCGGCCACGTGCACGCTGGCGCCCTCGGCTGGGTCGCGATGATCTCCATCGGCTCGCTGTATCACCTGATTCCCAAGGTTTTCGGCCGCGAGCAGATGCACAGCATCGGCCTGATCAACACCCACTTCTGGCTGGCCACCATCGGCACCGTGCTCTACATCGCCTCGATGTGGGTCAACGGCATCACCCAGGGTCTGATGTGGCGTGCGGTCAACGAGGACGGCACCCTCACCTACTCCTTCGTCGAAGCGCTGGAAGCCAGCCATGCAGGTTATGTCGTGCGCATGATCGGCGGCGCCTTCTTCGTCGCCGGCATGCTGCTGATGGCCTACAACACCTACCGCACCGTGCGTGCCGCCAAGCCGGCTGAATACGAAGCGGCTGCGCAGATTCCCGCCGGAGTAGCTCACTGATGAAACACGAAATCATCGAGAAGAATATCGGCCTGATGGCGTTGCTGATGGTGATTGCCGTCAGCATCGGTGGCCTGACCCAGATCGTCCCGTTGTTCTTCCAGGACGTCACCAACGAGCCGGTGGAAGGCCTCAAGCCCTACACCGCAATGCAGCTGGAAGGTCGCGATATCTACATCCGTGAAGGCTGCGTAGGCTGCCACTCGCAGATGATTCGTCCGTTCCGCGCCGAAACCGAGCGTTACGGCCACTACTCCGTCGCCGGCGAAAGCGTCTGGGATCACCCCTTCCTGTGGGGTTCCAAGCGTACCGGCCCGGACTTGGCCCGCGTCGGCGGCCGCTACTCGGACGAGTGGCATCGTGCCCACCTGTACAACCCGCGCAACGTCGTGCCTGAATCGAAGATGCCCGCCTACCCATGGCTGGTGGAGAACAAGCTCGACGGTCGCGACACCGCCAAGAAGATGGAAGTCATGCGTGGCTTCGGCATTCCCTACACCGACGAAGATATCGCCGGTGCTCGTGATGCCGTGAAAGGCAATACCGAAATGGACGCGCTGATCGCGTACCTGCAGGTTCTCGGCACTTCCATCAAGAACAAACGGTAAGACGCTATGGACATCGGGATGATTCGCGGTATCGGCACGGCGGTGGTCTTCATCGCCTTCATTGGCGTGGTGCTCTGGGCCTACAGCAGCAGGCGCAAATCGAGCTTCGACGAAGCAGCCAACCTGCCCTTCGCCGACGATCCCAAGCCCGAGTCCAAGCGCGATCAAGACTCTTCCAGGAGCAATAACCAATGACCACGTTCTGGAGTTGGTACGTAACCATTCTGTCTCTGGGCACCATCTTCGCCCTGACCTGGCTGATCTTCGGCACCCGCAAGGGCCAGCGCCAGGAAACCACCGAGGAAACCGTCGGGCACAGCTTCGACGGCATCGAGGAGTATGACAACCCGCTGCCGAAGTGGTGGTTCATGCTGTTCGTCGCCACCATCATCTTCGCCCTCGGTTACCTGGCGCTCTACCCAGGCCTGGGTAACTTCAAGGGCCTGCTGCCGGGCTACGACTACGTCGACAGCGAAAAAGAAACGCCTTTCGCTGCTGGCGTGCAGATCGCCGACGGCTCCATGCGTCACTCCGGCTGGACCGGCGTGCACCAGTGGGAAAAGGAAATGGCGCGTGCCGATGAGCAATACGGGCCGCTGTTCGCCAAGTACGCGGCCATGCCGATCGAAGAAGTGGCCAAGGACGAGCAAGCCCTGAAAATGGGTGGCCGTCTGTTCGCGTCCAACTGCTCGGTCTGCCACGGCTCCGACGCCAAGGGTAGCTACGGTTTCCCCAACCTGACCGACACCGAATGGCGCTGGGGCGGCGAGCCGGAAACCATCAAGACCACCATTCTCAAGGGTCGTCAGGGTGCTATGCCGGCTCAAGGCCCGGCCATTGGCGAAGACGGCGTACGCAACGTCGCCGCCTACGTGCTGACCGAGCTGGCTGGTCGTGAACTGCCGGAAGGCGTGGAAGCCGATATCGAAGCGGGCCAGAAGGTCTTCGCCGGCACCTGCTTCGCCTGCCATGGCGCAGACGGCAAGGGCATGGCCGTCATGGGCGCGCCGAACCTGACCAACCCGGCTGCGTTCATCTACGGCAGCAGCTACGCACAACTGCAGCAGAGCATCCGCTACGGTCGTCACGGCAACATGCCGGCCCAGGAAGAATTCCTCGGCAATGACAAGGTGCACCTGCTGGCTGCCTACGTGTACAGCCTGTCGCACAAGGCACAAGAGCAGTAATCGCATAACGACTCTTTTGACAAGGGTCAATGAACGCCCGGGTCGCGACCGCTGGTCGCACCCGGGCGTTGTCTTTCAGGCGTACCATATAGCTACCGTGAATTGACCCTGACCGGCACGTATCGGCCCGGGCTGCCACTCAACCGCTTTGGTATGCATTGATGAGCGAACAGATTCCCGTCCAGGACGTCACCCCTCCTTCTGCCAAGAACGCCAGCGTCGATCTCTACGCCAGCCGTGAGAAGATCTATACCCGCGCGTTCACTGGCCTGTTTCGTAATCTGCGACTCGCTGGCGGCGCCCTCCTCTTCCTGCTGTTCTTCGGCACGGTGTGGCTGAGCTGGAACGGCCGTCAAGCGGTCTGGTGGAACCTCCCCGAACGCAAGTTCCACATTTTCAGTGCCACCTACTGGCCGCAGGACTTCATGCTGCTGTCGTGGCTGCTGATCATCTGCGCCTTCGGTCTGTTCTTCATCACCGTGTTCGCCGGTCGCGTCTGGTGCGGTTACACCTGCCCACAGAGTGTCTTCACCTGGGTATTCATGTGGGCGGAGAAGGTCACCGAGGGTGACCGCAACCAACGCATGAAGCTGGACAAACAACCCATAAGCGGCAAGAAACTGGGACGCAAGGCGGCCAAGCACGGCATCTGGATAGGTGTGTCGCTGCTGACTGCGATTACCTTCGTCGGCTACTTCACGCCGATTCGCGACCTGGTCATCGAGATCTTCACCGGTGAAGCCAGCGGCTGGGCCTATTTCTGGATCGGCTTCTTCACCCTCGCCACCTATGGCAACGCCGGCTACCTGCGCGAACAGGTGTGCATCTACATGTGCCCCTACGCACGCTTCCAGAGCGTGATGTTCGACCAGGACACCCTGATCGTCTCCTACGACCCGCGCCGCGGCGAATCACGCGGACCGCGCAAGAAGGACGCCGACTACAAGGCGCAGGGTCTCGGCGACTGCATCGACTGCAAGATGTGCGTACAGGTCTGCCCCACCGGCATCGACATCCGCGATGGCTTGCAGATCGAGTGCATCGGCTGCGCCGCCTGCATCGACGCCTGCGACGACATCATGGACAAGATGAACTATCCCAAGGGGCTGATCAGCTACACCACTGAACACAACCTGTCTGGCCGCAAGACCCACCTGCTGCGCCCGCGCCTGATCGGGTACGCTGTCGCGCTGGTCGCCATGATCGGCCTGTTCGCCTGGGCCGTGGCCAATCGCCCGCTGGTGGAGCTGGACGTGCTCAAGGACCGCGTACTGTTTCGTGAGAACGAGCGCGGCCATATCGAGAACGTCTACACCCTGAAGATCATGAACAAGGCGCAGCGTGACATGACCTACGTGATCACTGCCGACGGTCTCGACGGCCTGGTCTACGAAGGCAAGCGCGAAGTGCGAGCCCTGGCTGGCGAGGTGTATTCCTTCCCGGTCGAGCTGTCCATCGCACCGGAGAAGCTGCCGTCGAGCGCCAACAACATCGTCTTCCACGTACAATCCGCGGATGACCCCAGTATCAAGAACGACGCCGACAGCCGCTTCATCGGCCCAAGCGTCCGCTGACAACGGAAACGACATGTCCGAGCAAACCCCATCGCCAGTCAAACCCTGGTACAAGCAGTTCTGGCCCTGGTTCATCCTGTTCCTGCTGGGCTACTCGGTGGTGCAGGGCCTGACCCTGCTCACCATCGCCACCAAGAATCCGCCAGGGCTGATCTCCGACGACTACTACGACGTCGGCAAGGGCATCAACCAGTCACTGGAACGCGAGAAGCTGGCCGAGCGCCTGCAACTGCATGGCGAGCTGGTGCTGGACAACACCACCGGTGTCGCCACCCTGTCGCTTGAGGGCAATAGCAAACCGCAGCAGATCGTCCTCAACCTGATCTCGCCGACCCAGCCGGAGCGCGACCGCCGCGTGATCCTGCAGCCGGCGGCTGACGGCCAGTACCGTGGACAGATGGTCGATGAAGTCAGCGGTCGCCGCTTCGTCGAGTTGCTCGGCCAGGAAGGCAGCCAGAACTGGCGTCTGTTCGAGGAAGAAAACATCACCGGTGGCCAGACCATCATGATCGGTGACAACCCCTCCTACTGACCCAGCCAATGCCCACCCCCACTCCCTGCTATCACTGCGGCCTGCCGGTGCCCGCCGGCAGCCAGTTCCGTGCCGACGTGCTCGGCCAGACCCGCGAAATGTGCTGCCCCGGCTGCCAGGCCGTGGCCGAAGCCATCGTCGCCGGCGGCCTGGAGCATTACTACAGCCACCGCAGCGAGAACGCCGCCAACCCGCAGGCACTGCCCGCCGCCCTGCCTGACGAACTGGCGCTGTACGACCGCAGTGATGTGCAGCAACCCTTCGTCCAGCACGAGGGCGAACTGAGCGAAACCCAGTTGCTGATCGAAGGCATCAGCTGCGCCGCCTGCGGCTGGCTGATCGAAAAGCATCTGCGCGGCGTACCGGGCGTGGCAGAAGCGCACCTGAACCTGTCCAATCACCGCCTGCAGGTGCGCTGGCAGGACAGCCAGATCGCGCTGAGCAAGCTGCTCGCCGAACTGCGCCGCATCGGTTACGCCGCGCACCCCTGGCACGCCGACGAGGCCGCCGAGCGCATGGCCGCAGAAAACCGTCGACGCATGCGCGAGCTGGGCGTGGCCGGCCTGCTGTGGATGCAGGTAATGATGGCGACCATGGCCACCTGGCCGGAATTCAACATCGACCTGTCACCCGAGCTGGACAAGATCCTGCGCTGGACCAGCCTGTTCCTCACCACGCCCATCGTCTTCTACTGCTGCGGCCAGTTCTTCCGCGGTGCCCTGCGCGACCTGCGTACCCGTCACCTGACCATGGACGTATCCGTCTCGCTGGCCATCGGCGGCGCCTACGTCGCCGGCATCTGGTCGACCATCACCGGCCAGGGCGAACTGTATTTCGACGCCGTGGGCATGTTCGCACTGTTCCTGCTCGCCGGCCGCTATCTGGAGCGCCGGGCGCGAGAACGCACCGCCGCTGCTACCTCGCAGCTGGTCAAGCTGTTGCCGGCCTCCTGTCTGCGCCTGGACGCCGATGGCCAGAGCCAGCGCATCCTGCTCAGCGAATTACGAGAAGGTGAGCAGGTGCTGGTGCAGCCCGGCTCGCTGATTCCAGCCGACGGCCGCATCCTTGCCGGCCAATCCAGCGTCGATGAGTCATTGCTCACTGGCGAATACCTGCCGCTGGCACGCGGCATCGGCGACAGCGTCACTGCTGGCACACTGAATGTCGAAGGCCCGCTGACCGTCGAAGTGCAGGCCCTCGGTGATGCCACTCGCCTATCGGCCATCGTGCGCCTGCTGGATCGCGCGCAGAGCGAGAAGCCGCGCCTGGCGGAAATCGCCGACCGCGTGTCGCAGTGGTTCCTGCTGTTCATCCTGATCGCCGCTGCCGTGGTCGGTTTCGCCTGGTGGGAAATCGATTCCAGTCGCGCCTTCTGGGTCGTGCTCGCCCTGCTCGTGGCCACCTGCCCCTGCGCCCTGGCGCTGGCCACCCCGACGGCGCTGACCACCGCCACCGGCACCCTGCACAAGCTGGGTATGCTGTTGACGCGCGGCCATGTTCTCGAGGGCCTCAACCAGATCGACACCCTGGTGCTGGACAAGACCGGCACGTTGACCGAAGGCCGCCTGACGCTCAAGGCCATCCACCCGCTGCGAGATCTCGACGAGGGCGATTGCCTGGCGCTGGCCGCCGCGCTGGAGAACCGCTCGGAGCACCCCATTGCCCGTGCGTTCAGTCAGGCACCTCGCGCTGCGCAATCCGTCGATAGTCATCCTGGCCAGGGCCTGCAGGGCAGCGTCGATGGCCGCCTGTTGCGCATTGGCGAGGCCAGCTTCGTCTGCACCCTGAGTGGCCAGGCCGTGCCACCGTTTGCCAGCGAGCACGGCCAATGGCTGCTGCTGGGCGATGAGCAGGGGCCACTGGCCTGGTTCGTCCTCGACGATCGCCTGCGCGAAGACGCGCCAGATCTGATCGCCGCAGCGCGCGCGCGGGGCTGGAACATTCACCTGCTTTCCGGCGACAGCTCGCCGATGGTGGGCGAAGTCGCCCGCCAGTTGGGCATAGACGACGCCCGGGGTGGACTGACCCCGGATGCCAAACTGACGGTGCTCAAGCAGTTGCACGGCGAAGGGCGTCGCGTGCTGATGCTCGGCGATGGCGTCAACGACGTACCAGTACTGGCCGCTGCCGATATCAGCGTGGCCATGGGTTCGGCGTCCGACCTGGCGAAAACCAGCGCCGATGCCGTGTTGCTGTCGAATCGTCTGAGCAGCCTGGTCGACGGCCTGAAACTGGCCAAGCGCACACGCCGCATCATCATCGAAAACCTGGCCTGGGCGACGCTGTACAATGGCCTGGTACTGCCCTTCGCCGCCCTGGGCTGGATCACCCCGATCTGGGCGGCGGTGGGCATGTCGCTCAGCTCGCTGCTGGTGGTGCTCAACGCGCTGCGCCTGAGCAGATAAGCTGCAAGCAAGCGTAGCCCGAACATCTAGGAGCGAGCTCTGCTCGCGAGCAGAGCTCGCTCCTACCCAGACGCAACCACGGAGACCGCATGTCCGCCCTCTATATTCTGATCCCCGTTGCCATCGGCCTGGTCGGCTTCGCCATCTGGCTGTTCTTCTGGGCGGTGGACAGCGGTCAGTACGACGATCTCGACGGCCCTGCACACAGCATTCTTTTCGACGACGAAGATCCGCTGCACAAGGCCGGCATCGAGCAGGCCGAGGAGCACAACAAGTCGGGCAAACCTGATGCTTGAACTGGCACCGCTGCTGGTGTCGGCGCTGATTCTCGGCCTGCTCGGTGGCGGCCATTGCCTGGGCATGTGCGGCGGCCTGATGGGCGCGCTGACCCTGGCGATTCCGCCCGAGCAACGCCGCAGGCGTCTGCAACTGCTGCTGGCCTACAACCTCGGGCGCATTCTCAGCTACAGCCTGGCAGGCTTGCTCCTCGGCCTGGCCGGCTGGGCCATTGCCGGCAGTAAAGCCGAGGTGGTCATGCGCACGCTGGCGGCGCTGCTGCTGATCGCCATGGGTCTGTATCTGGCTGGCTGGTGGAGCGGGCTGACACGTATCGAAGCGCTGGGCCGCGGTTTGTGGCGGCATATCCAGCCGCTGACGCGACGCTTTATGCCGGTCACAAGCGTCCCGAAGGCAGTGGTGCTAGGTGGTCTCTGGGGCTGGCTGCCGTGCGGGCTGGTCTACAGCACGCTGCTGTGGGCCTCCAGCCAGGGCAATGCGCTCAACAGCGCCCTGCTGATGCTGGCGTTCGGCCTAGGTACCTGGCCGGTGCTGTTGGCCACCGGGCTGGCCGCTGAGCGCATCACCGCGCTGCTACGCAAGCGCGGCGTGCGCATGGCAGGCGGCCTGCTGGTCATCCTGTTCGGCATCTGGACCCTGCCTGGCCCCCACCAGCACTGGCTGATGGGCCACTGACACCTAGCCCGGATGCAATCCGGGGAAACCTGCAGAGCATCCCCGGATTGCATCCGGGCTACGCAGCGACAACGCAACCGATGCCCCACGCGCCCTTGATTCAGGTCAAGGCCGCCACCCACGCGCATCCCTAGACTGGCCACACAGCCTGTCCAGGATTATTTCCCATGCTCGACACCATCCAGTGGGATGCCGACCTGATCCGCCGTTACGATCTCGCCGGCCCGCGCTACACCTCCTACCCGACCGCCGTACAGTTCCAAGACGATATCGGCCCGTTCGACCTGCTGCATGCGCTACGCGACAGCCGCAAGGCCGGACGCCCGCTGTCGCTCTACGTGCACGTGCCGTTCTGCGCACACATCTGCTACTACTGCGCCTGCAACAAGGTCATCACCAAGGATCGCGGTCGCGCCCTGCCCTATCTGGAAAAGCTCGAACGGGAAATCGAGATCATCAGTCGCTACGTCGACAGGACCCAGCCGATCGAGCAGCTGCACTTTGGTGGAGGCACACCGACCTTCCTCAGCCACGACGAACTGCGCCGCCTGATGCAGCACCTGCGCCAGCACTTCAACCTGCTGGATGATGACTCCGGCGACTACAGCATCGAGATCGACCCACGCGAAGCCGACTGGTCGACCATGGGCCTGCTGCGCGAGCTGGGTTTCAATCGGGTCAGCCTCGGCGTGCAGGATCTCGACCCCGAGGTGCAACGTGCGGTCAATCGTCTGCAGACCCTGGAGGAAACCCGCGCCATCGTCGAGGCAGCGCGCACCCTGCAGTTCCGTTCGGTGAACATCGACCTGATCTACGGCCTGCCCAAGCAGACGCCGGAACGCTTCGCCCGCACCGTGGCCGAGGTCATCGCCCTGCAACCGGATCGCCTGTCGCTGTTCAACTACGCGCACCTGCCGGAACGTTTCATGCCGCAACGCCGCATCAGTTCCGACGATCTGCCGAGTCCGGCAGACAAACTGGCCATGCTGCAGAACAGCATCGAGCAACTGACGCGCGCCGGGTATCGCTATATCGGCATGGACCACTTCGCCCTGCCCGATGACGAGCTGGCCATCGCCCAGGAGGAAGGCACGCTGCAACGCAACTTCCAGGGCTATACCACCCACGGCCATTGCGACCTGATTGGCCTGGGCGTCTCTGCCATCAGCCAGATCGGCGACCTGTACAGCCAGAACGACAGCGATATCGCCAGCTATCAGCAAACCCTGGGCAACGGCCAGCTGGCGACGCGCCGCGGCCTGCACTGCAATGCCGACGACCGCCTGCGCCGCGCCGTGATCCAGCAGTTGATCTGCCACTTCGAACTGCGCTTCGCCGACATCGAACAGGCCCACGACGTGGTATTCCGTGATTACTTCGAGGCGCTCTGGCCAGAGCTTGAGCAGCTCCACCGCGATGGGCTGATCGAACTGAGTGCAGAAGGGATTCAGGTGCGTCCGGCCGGACGCCTGCTGGTGCGCTCGCTGTGCATGCTGTTCGACCGCTATCTCAACGACCAGGTGCGCCAGCGCTTCTCGCGGGTGATCTGAACAGGTCCGCCCCGTGACGGATGCACGTCGTCACGGGGCACTGCCTCAACTCATCGCCAACGTGGTGGCGGCCTGCATCTGCTCGCTGGAAAGGCCATTCTCACGCATCAGCTTGATCAGGTTGGCGTTGGCCGTCGTCAGTGCGCTGTTGAGCGAAGCGAGCTCGGTCTGCAGCCCCTCGATCTGCTGACGCTTGGCCTCCGCATCCAGGCTCTGATCACTCATGATCGCGTCGATCTGTGCCTGTTTCTCGGCGATCTGCGCACGTAGCTCGCGGATCATCTTGAGCAGATCCTTGATCGCCTTGGGCAGATCGCTGTTGTCGATGTCCTCGTTCTTGTCGGGCTTGGCCGACATGCTCTTGCCCAACTCGGACAGGCTCACACGCAGCCCCTCGCGCATCTCCTCCGGGGTCTTCTCGACTGCGGTTAATTGTCGCTGAACACCCTGGACCAGATTATTCAGCGGCCCGCTGGATGATATGCGCATCGCAATGCTCCCTGCGTTGGACTATGGTTCTACAGTCTAATCGGCACCCCAGGGCTAAACTTGAGCGCTCGGTCAGCCTTTATATGACTGGCTGACACCCGAGCCCTGCGGTACCCTTACGAACATTGCGTGTATATCTGGGAAACCCAACGATGTCCGAGAGCATCAAGCTGCGTACGCAGCATCAAGCCCATTGCAAGGATTGCAGCCTGGCAACCCTGTGCCTGCCCATTTCCCTGAACCTGGAGGACATGGACGCGCTCGACGACATCGTCAAGCGCGGCCGCCCGCTGAAAAAAGGCGAGTTCCTGTTCCGTCAGGGCGACACCTTCGGCTCCGTGTTCGCCGTTCGCTCCGGTGCGCTGAAGACTTTCAGCCTGAGCGATGGCGGGGAGGAACAGATCACTGGCTTCCATCTGCCCAGCGAGCTGGTCGGCCTGTCTGGCGTCGACGGCGAGCGCTATCCGGTTTCCGCGCAGGCGCTGGAAACCACTTCGGTCTGCGAGATTCCCTTCGAGCGCCTCGACGACCTGGCTCTGCAGCTACCACAACTGCGCCGTCAGCTGATGCGTATCATGAGCCGTGAAATCCGTGACGATCAGCAGATGATGCTGTTGCTGTCGAAGAAGACCGCTGACGAACGTATCGCCACCTTCCTGGTCAACCTCTCCGCCCGCTTCCGCGCACGCGGCTTCTCGGCCAACCAGTTCCGCCTGGCCATGTCGCGCAACGAAATTGGTAACTATTTGGGCCTTGCGGTCGAGACGGTGTCTCGCGTATTTACCCGCTTCCAACAGAACAAGCTGCTCGAAGCCGAAGGCAAGGAAGTGCATATCCTCGACCCAATCGAGCTGTGTGCTCTGGCCGGCGGCAATCTCGACGTTTGAGTTCGCACGATTTTCGCGGGCTCAAGGCATTAGGACCCCACGATGATCTTTGACGAATTCAGCATCAAGACCCTGATCCGCCCGGTACCGGACTTCCCCAAGCCGGGCGTCATCTTTCGCGACATCACCCCGCTGTTCCAATCACCGCGCGCCCTGCGCATGGTTGCCGACAGCTTCATCCAGCGCTACGTCGAAGCCGAGTTCAGCCATATCGGCGCCATGGACGCGCGCGGTTTTCTGATCGGTTCGATCATCGCCTACGAATTGAACAAACCCCTGGTGCTTTTTCGCAAGCAGGGCAAACTGCCCGCGGACGTACTCAGCGAGGCCTACCAGACCGAATACGGCGAAGCCTTCCTCGAAGTGCACAGCGACAGTCTCTGCGAAGGCGACTCGGTGCTGATCTTCGATGACCTGATCGCCACCGGTGGCACCCTGATCGCTGCTGCCAACCTGGTGCGGCGCATGCGCGCGACGGTCTTCGAGGCCGCCGCGATCATCGACCTGCCTGAGCTGGGCGGCTCGCAGAAACTGCAGGACGCCGACATCCCTACCTTCACGCTGACAGCCTTCGCCCTCGGCGATCACTGAGCAGAAACACCTGCCAGCCGGCCGACCCGGAAGTGGGTTCTTGATTCAGCCGGGCAATGCCCGGCATCACCGATAACCTTGATCAGACTCCCATGCACGAACTCGAACTGAACCCATCCAGCGACTGGCGTCAGCGCCTGGGCGCTCTCATGGACGGCGCCACCATGCAGCGCCTGATCACCCTGCTGATCATCATCAATGCCGTCATCCTCGGCCTGCAGACCTCACCGTCGATCATGGCCGACTGGGGCACGCCGCTGCTGATCCTCGATACCTTCATCCTCACCTGCTTCGTCATCGAGCTGGCGCTGCGCTTCACCGCCCGCGGCATCGGCCTGCTGCGCGATCCCTGGGCGGTATTCGACTGCCTCGTCGTCGGTATTGCCCTGGTACCGGCCAGCGGCCCCTTCGCCGTTCTGCGTGCCTTGCGCGTGCTGCGTGTACTGCGACTGGTATCGATCAATCCGAGCATGCGCAAGGTGGTGCAGGCGCTGCTCGCTTCACTACCCGGCATGGGCAGCATCGTCATGCTGATGGGGCTGGTGTTCTATGTCGCCGCGGTGATGGCCACCCAGCTGTTCGGTGAAAGCTTCCCCGAGTGGTTCGGTAACATCGGCGCCAGCCTGTACACCCTGTTCCAGGTGATGACGCTGGAAAGCTGGTCGATGGGCATCGTACGCCCGGTAATGGAACAGCATCCGCTGGCCTGGCTGTTCTTCGTGCCCTACATCCTCGTCGCGACATTCATGATGCTCAACCTGTTCATCGCCGTTATCGTCAACGCGATGCAGAGCACCCACGAGCCAAATGCCGAGGAACAGGCCGCAGCAGCTCGCGAACAGGCGATTCTCGACGAGCTGCGCGCACTGCGCAGCGAAGTGGCCGAGCTTCGCCGTAACGCGCCGTAAACCGCTCCATCAACGCATCCGCCGCGTCTAGCGCGGCGGGTTGCGTACCCTCTCCCCTGACATCTGCCCATCAGACCCGCCTTAAGTTGGCGGCGCGCAGCGCCCGCACGCCCGATAGTTACATCGTTCAATGACACGATCGCTCGTGTCGCCCAGAGCCGCACAACCAATCGGGAGCACCCGCTCCCCATGAGAGGACTCGAACGATGAGCGCCAGTGCCACCCTACCCCAGCCGAACCCCAGCTTTCCGGTGCGTCGCATGGACTTCAGTTTCAGCGAGACACCGAAATATTGGTTCTACGACGACCCCTTCATGAGCCAATTCATGAACAACCTGTCGTCGCTGTTCCCCTACGGCGAGAAGTTCTTCGTCGACAGCGTGCGCGCCGTGCGCGACCAGGTCATCGAGCCGCAACTGAAGAAGGACATCAGCGCCTTCATCGGCCAGGAGGCCATGCACTCCAAGGAGCACGCGGCCTACAACGACTACGCCAAAAAGCATGATATCGACCTGGAGCGCCTGGAGCTGCGCACCAAGGTATTGCTCGAATGGACGACCCGCTTCAGTACCAAGAAACAACGCCTGGCAGCCACCTGCGCACTGGAGCACTTCACCGCGACCATGGCCGAGCAGTTGCTCAAGCGCGAAGACCTCACCACCCAGATGAACGATCCGAAGCTTTACCAACTGTGGATGTGGCACGCCATCGAAGAGAGCGAGCACAAGGCCGTGTGCTACGACGTCTACCAGAAGGTCTACGGCGGCTACTTCACCCGCACGCTGGTGATGATGCTGACCACCGTGATGTTTCTCGGCGTGATCGGCTGGTTCCAGATTCACCTGCTGCGCAAGGACGGTCAGTTGTTCAACTGGCGCAGCTGGGGCTTCGGCCTGAAGAAGCTGTTCGGCCCGCGTAATGGCTTCTTCACCAGACTGCTCGGTCCGTACCTGGACTACTACCGCCCCGGCTTCCATCCCAAGGATCACGACACCGAGAATCTGGAAAACCGCTGGCGCGAGCGCCTCGGCTTCGGCAACTGATGTCACTTGGCGTACAGATATAGACACCAACAAGAACGACAAGCAGGAGTTCGGTCATGAATGCGCCCGTTTCCCCCCCTACCGCTGCCCGCCATTGCAAGATCGCCATCCTCGGCAGCGGCTTTTCCGGCCTCGGCATGGCCATCCGTCTCAAGCAGCAGGGCGAGCAGGACTTCCTGCTGTTCGAAAAGGAAGCCGGCGTCGCCGGCACCTGGCGGGTGAACAACTACCCGGGTTGCGGCTGCGACGTGCAATCGCACCTGTACTCCTTCTCCTTCGAGCCCAACCCGAACTGGACGCGGATGTTCGCCAGACAGCCGGAAATCAAGGCCTACCTGGAGGGCTGCTGGGAGAAGTACCGGTTGCAGGACAATACCCTGCTGGGCACCGAAGTGGTACAGATGCGCTGGGACGAGCACGCCGAGCTGTGGCATCTGCACGATCGCGCCGGCAACCACTACAGCGCGCAGTTCGTGGTCTCCGGCATGGGCGCCCTGTCCACCCCATCGATTCCCAAGCTCAAAGGCCTGGAGCACTTCAGCGGCGAGGTCTTCCACTCGCAGCAGTGGAATCACGACTATGACCTGACCGGCAAGCGCGTGGCGGTGATCGGCACCGGCGCCTCGGCGATCCAGTTCGTGCCGCAGATTCAGCAGCAGGTCGCGCGGCTCGATCTCTACCAGCGCACTGCGCCGTGGATCATGCCGAAACCGGATCGCGCCATCCGTGAGGGCGAACGCACGCGCTTCAAACGCTTTCCGCTGGCGCAGAAGCTATGGCGCGGCGCGCTGTACGGCATCCTCGAAAGCCGGGTAATCGCCTTCGCCTTCGCCCCGCGCCTGCTACGCATGGCCCAGGGCATCGCCAGGCTGTACATCAAGAAGCAGATCAAGGACCCGGTGCTGCGCGCCAAGGTCACCCCGGACTACACCATGGGCTGCAAGCGGGTGCTGATCTCCAATGACTACTACCCGGCGCTGACCCAGGCCAATGTCGAGGTGATCACCGACGCAATCGCCGAAATTCTGCCGCACGGTGTACGCACCTCCGATGGTCAGGAGCGTGAAGTCGATGCCATCATCTTCGGTACCGGCTTCACCCCCAGCGACCCGCTGCCGCGCGGCGCGGTGTTCGGTCGCGGCGGCGTCGACCTGCTCGACACCTGGCCGCAAGGCCCGGAAGCCTACAAGGGCACCATGACCGCCGGCTTCCCCAATCTGTTCTTCCTCATGGGGCCGAACACCGGCCTGGGCCACAACTCCATGGTCTACATGATCGAGTCACAGATCACCTATGTGCTCGGTGCCCTCAAGCAGCTCGAAGAAGGCCGGCTGCAGAGCCTGGAGCCCAAGCGCGAGGCGCAGGACGCCTTCAACCGCAAGATCCAGGGCACCCTCGGCAGCACCGTATGGAACTCGGGCGGGTGCATGAGCTGGTACCTGCACCCGGTCAGCGGTCGCAACTGCACGGTGTGGCCGGGCTTCACCTGGCGCTATCGCATGCTGACGCGCCAGTTCGATCCGCACGCCTATCACTTCAGCCGCAAGCACGCCGCTCACCCGGCACAGAGCAACGCCCTCACCCTCGATGTGCAGGAGGTCAGCGCATGAAATCCTTCGAGAACAAGGTAGCCGCCATCACCGGCGCCGGCTCCGGTATCGGCCGCGCCCTCGCCTATCACCTGGCGCGCCAGGGCTGCCACCTGGCGCTGTCCGACGTCAATGTCGAAGGTCTCCAGGAAACCGTCGAGCAGGCCCGCAAGCTCGGCGTCACCGTCAGCGGACAACGCGTCGACGTCGCCGACCGCGCCGCCGTAGAGGCCTGGGCGGAGCAGATCGTCAGCGAGTTCGGCCGGGTCAACTCCATCTTCAACAATGCCGGCGTGGCGCAGGGCGGCACCGTGGAAGGCAACGACCACGCCGACTATGAATGGATCATGAATATCAACTTCTGGGGCGTGGTCAACGGCACCAAGGCCTTCCTGCCCTATCTCAAGGCCAGCGGCGCCGGCCACGTGATCAATGTATCCAGCGTGTTCGGCCTGTTCTCCCAGCCCGGCATGAGCGCCTACAACGCCAGCAAGTTCGCCGTGCGCGGCTTTACCGAATCGCTGCGCCAGGAGCTGGACATGGCCGATTGCGGGGTTTCCGCCAGCTGCGTGCATCCGGGTGGCATCAAGACCAACATCGCCAAGACCGCGCGGATGAACGACAGCCTGGCCAAGGTCACCGGCCAGGAAGCCGAGCAGGCGCGCCAGCAGTTCAATGACCAGTTGCTGCGCACCACGCCGGAACAGGCGGCCAAGGTCATCGTCAATGGAGTGCTGGCCAACAAACGGCGCATTCTGATCGGTACCGATGCCCACGCCCTGGACTGGATGCAGCGCAGCATGCCGGCACTGTACCAGCGCCTGGTGACCGTCTCGATGCGCCTGGCGGCGCGTTTTGCACCGAAACGGAGAAATGCGGACAAGGTGCGCGAGGCCACCGAGTAGGGTCGCCCGAAGCAACCCCACAGGGCCGGCCAATGCCGGCCCTGTACGTTTGTCGGGCAACGCTCGCAAGCGCGGCACCTGGGCTAAGGTAAGGAAACAGACGCACCACTCATCCACGCGGCGCCGCTACCGGCTCCCGGCTGGAACCTCGGTGTAGCGTCGACGCCGAGGGCGGCGCCTTGGTCTACGAGGTGGCCTCATGAGCGCGCTTACCTGTACCCACCGCGATCACGTCATTCATGCCAGCGTCATGGAGCATCCCGGCCTGCCCACACCCTGGGCCGGCGGATGCCAGATCACCGACCCCGACGGCAATACCAGCAAACGCCAGACATTGCCGCTGGATTACGCCTTCATGGATGACCTGAACAAGGCCCAGCACGCCTCCATCGCCCATGGCAAATGGCTGGTGGATCAGAAGCTGGATCACGGTCGCAACTGGCATTGAGGGCAACCCAGACGCAGGGTCGTAGCCCGGCTGGAATCCGGGAGAGATAGGAAATTGTCCCCGGATTGCATCCGGGCTACGAACGGTCGCGTAACGGGTCGAGCAAGGGTTTGAGGCCGTTGTGATCGATCTCCTGCATCAGCGCCAACAGCTGGCCCAGCTCACCCTTGGGAAAGCCTGTGCGGGCGAACCAGTTGAGGTAATGGCCCGGCAGGTCGGCGATCAGCCGGTCTTTATACTTGCCGTAGGGCATGCGGCGGGTCACCAGGAGTTTCAGTGCTTCGGGGTTCATCGGTTGCTCGAGTGGCCGGAAAATGATCCGGCCATTGTGCCAGGCCTCAGTTGATCAATGCTTCACGTACGAAATCCAGACGATCCTGGCCGAAGAACATCTCCCCATCCACGAAACAGGTCGGCGCACCAAATACACCGCGTTTGACTGCCTCCTCGGTAGTCGCCTTGAGCGCGTCCTTTACCGCCGGCTCGGCGATTTGCGCCTGCAGAGCGGTCGCATCAAAACCAGCGACGACCAGCACGCCTGCCACCGTGGCCGGATCCCCCATGTTCACCCCGTCGACCCAGATCGCCCGGAACAGCGCCTGCAAGGCGTCTTCGAAGCGCTCCGGCTGATGCAGTTGAACGGCCACCAGCAAACGCATCAGCGTCAGGGTATTGATCGGGAAATGCGGGTTGAAGCGCATCGGCACGCCATAGCGCTCGGCAAAGCGCGCCAGGTCGCGAATCATGTAGCGCCCCTTGGCCGGAATCATCGCCGGCGAGGCATTGCCGGTGGCCTGGAACACGCCGCCGAGCAGCATTGGCCGATAGACCAGTGCAGCGCCGGCGCCGCGACACAGATCAGGCAACTGGGTATGGGCCAGGTAGGACGCGGGGCTGCCCAGATCGAAGAAGAACTCCACCGTCTTGCTCATCAGTTTCACTCGCTCGTTATTGTGATTATGCGCTCTGTGCAGACTACCAGCGCTCCATCCACGGCCGCAGGTCCAGCTCGAAGGTCCAGGCATCGCGCGGCTGAGCGTGCAGGAACCAGTAGCTGTCGGCGATGTGCTCGGGATCGAGAATGCCATCCTGCTCCTTCTTGGCGTACAGCTCGGGAAAGCTGTCGCGGATGAAGGCGGTATCGATGGCACCATCCACCACGACATGAGCGACATGAATGTTCAGCGGCCCCAGCTCGCGCGCCATGCTCTGCGCCAGCGCACGGATGCCGTGCTTGGCCCCGGCGAAAGCGGCAAATCCGGCAGCGCCACGCAGGCCGGCGGTAGCCCCGGTAAACAGGATGGTGCCACGGCCTCGGGTAACCATGCGCCTGGCCACCGCCTGACTGGTGAGAAAGCCGGAGAAGCAGGCCATTTCCCAGATCTTGAAGTACTTGCGTGCAGTTTCATCGAGGATGCTGCAAGGCACGTTGGCGCCGATGTTGAACACCATCACCTCGATCGGGCCGATGTCGCGCTCGATGCTTTCGACCAGCTCAGCCACCTGCTCCTCACGTCGCGCATCGGAAGCAAAACCATGCGCTTCGCCGCCCTCGCTGCGGATTTCGTCCAGCAACGGTTGCAGTTTATCGAGGCTGCGCCGGGTGACGCAGGCGACATACCCCTCACGGGCAAAACGCCGGGCGATGGCGCCGCCAGTGGCATCACCCGCACCGATGATCAAAGCGATTTTCTTGTTCTCGTTCATGGCTTCCTCCATTAACTAACGATCGTTAGCTGAACGAACGTTATGCTACGATCACGGGCAGGTCAACCCAGCATAGAACGGTGTCATCCATGCGCTATTCCGCCGAACACAAGGCCGAAACCCGCGAGCGCCTGCTCGCCAGCAGCGGCGCCACTGCCAAACAACAAGGTTTTGCCGTGACCGGCGTGGATGCGCTGATGAAGACCATAGGCCTGACCGGCGCAGCCTTCTACAGCCATTTTCCGAGCAAGGACGACCTGTTCGCCGAACTGATCGAGCGCGAGCTGCGCAACAGCCTGAGCCGTCTCGGCGGTGAGCCTGGCGACGCCGGGCGCGACAAGTTGCAACGCTGCCTGGCGGCGTACCTCAGCCTGGCGCATGTCGAGCAACCGGAAAAAGGCTGCGTGCTGCCAAGCCTGGGCGCGGAGATCGCCCGTGCCGATGAACGCGTGCGGCTGAACACCGAGCAGCAGATCCTGCAGCTGCAGAGCACCTGGGCCGAGATCGTCGGCGACCCGCAACTGGCCTGGACGATTCTCGCGCAATGCCTGGGCAGCCTGCTGCTGGCGCGCATGATGGCCAGCCAGGAGTCGCGCCAGCAGGTACTCGGCGCCAGCCTGGACATGCTCGAACACACATTGAAGCCTGTCAGCTGAGCGCGGATGCCGTTAACCTAGTCGGGTTCTTTCTGCCAGGATCGGTCCATGTCGCACACCCCCTCCCCGCTGGTTGGTGAAACCCCGTTGCACGCCGTCGAGGTGCGTATCCTCGGCTGCCTGATCGAAAAGCAGCTGACCACACCGGAAACCTACCCGCTGACGCTCAATGCCGTGCAATTGGCCTGCAACCAGAAGACCAGCCGCGAACCGCTGATGAACCTGGAAACCGGTGAAGTCGGGCGCTACCTGCGCAGCCTCGAAGGTCGCAAGCTGGTCCACCTGGTGATGGGCAGCCGTGCCGACCGCTGGGAGCAGCGTTGCGACAAGCAGCTGGAACTGGTCAAGCCGCAAACAGTGCTGCTCGGTCTGCTGCTGTTGCGCGGCCCGCAGACGCTCAATGAGTTGCTCACGCGCAGCAATCGCATGCACGACTTCGACGACGTGGCAGAGATCCAACACCAGCTGGAGCGCCTTATCGGTCGCGGCCTGGCCGTCCTGCTGCCGCGCCAGAGCGGTCAGCGTGAGGATCGCTACATGCATTTGCTGGGCGAATCTGCAGATCTGGAAAGTCTCCTGGCCAGCCGCCCAGCTGCCCGTGGAGAGGCTGCGGCACCTAACGAAGATCGACTGGTCGAACTGGAAGCGCGTATCACAGCCCTGGAAGAACGCCTGGCACGCCTAGAAGGCGCACAATGATATCTACCTCAATGGAAAAGGAGCCCACAGCGTTGAACCTCAAGACTCGCTTCAGCCTGATTCTCGCCACAGCCCTGCTCGCAGCCGGCTGCAGCAGCACCGCAGAGAAATCCGAACCGGCAGCCACCCCTGCCGATCCCGCCCTTGGCTGCACCTCCTCGGCGGTAGAGCACCTGAAAGGCAAGACCGCGACTCCCGAACTGCTCGAGCAGGCGCGTCAGCAAGCCGGAGCCAGCACAGCTCGCATACTCACACCCGACAGCGTGGTGACCTTGGAATACAATGGTCAACGCCTTAACCTCAACGTTGATGATCAGCGAGTGATCGCCCGCGTATCCTGCGGCTGATGCCATCGAGGTGCGGGTTACCCCGCACCACTTGCCGACAACGTCCACACCCTTGCACAGGCCAATGCCATGACCACCCAAGTGGAACCCTGCGCCGAGCTGATGCTGGATAACCAGCTATGCTTCGCCCTTTATTCCACCTCGCTGATGATGACCAAGACCTACAAGCCTCTGCTGCAGGCGCTCGGTCTCACCTATCCGCAATATCTGGCCATGCTGGTGCTGTGGGAAAACGAGGGCATCACCGTCAGCGAGATCAGCGCACGCATGCTGACCGATCCCGGCTCGTTGACGCCTCTGCTCAAACGCCTGGAAAGCGAAGGCCTGCTGCAGCGCCAGCGCAGCAGCCAGGACGAGCGTGTGGTACAGCTGTACCTGACCGATAAAGGTCGTGCCCTGCACGAACAGGCCAAAGCATTGCCTGCCTGCATCCTCAAGGCTTCTGCGTTGAACATGGAACAACTGGGCAAGCTGCGCGACAACCTGATCGAACTACGCGGCCATCTGCAAGACGCCCTCTGATCCCTGGCGATGCCAGCCATCGCCTTCTCTCGCAACCTGTAGACGCTACCCTCGCCGAGCGAAACCTTGTGCGCGCCGCTTTCAACGGCCTCACCGTCTATCCACGCCCCGCTTCACAGGCTGCCCCTGAGCCTCGATTCGCGCTGAATCGGGCAAATCATCTACAGCATCTGCTGCAAATCATGGCCACAACCCCGGCCGCGCTTACTTATTCCTGAAAAATAAAAATCTATAACCAAATCGTCCATACATTTATCTTGCGCGCCAATGTTTTGCGCAATATAGTTCGCTCCATGGAAACGGTTAGCGCACAAAAGGTTAGCAAGCCAATCCATCACTACCCCACCGACAAGGATCAATGCCATGACCATCGAAAACGTTCTCTACCGTGCAACCGCTGAAGCCTTTGGTGGCCGTGAAGGCCGCGCCGTCTCCTCCGACGGCATCCTCGACATCGCCCTGACCACCCCGAAAGAACTCGGCGGCGCTGGCGGCAACGGCACCAACCCGGAGCAGCTGTTCGCTGCCGGCTATTCCGCCTGCTTCCTCGGCGCCCTGAAATTCGTCGCCGCCCGCGACAAGCTGAGCATCCCCGCTGACACCTTCATCGAAGG
>NZ_FNAE01000011.1 GCF_900101755.1 Ectopseudomonas alcaliphila
TAGGGCCGCACGTAACGTGGATGCAGCAACTTCACCTGATGGCCGAGCGATTGCGCCAGTCGCCCCCAATAGTGCGCTGTGCCACAGGCTTCCATCACCCACTCGACCGACTCGGTCTGCTCCTGTATATATCGCCGGAACGCCTCTCGGTTCAGCCGCTTGCGCTGCACCACCTGGCCGGAACGGACACTCTCGGCAACTTGGTAAACGGACTTGGCCAGATCAACTGCAATTCGCTTCATCACGACACTCCCAATTTCAGTCACCACCGTTCTCGGTATAGAACTGTGGCGCGGAGAGAGTCCATTACAGCATTCAAATCGTTCGCTTCGCTCTCTGGGACGGGCTAAAGCCCGCCCCTTAACCAAACGTTAGCCTGCTCAAATGAATCCAGTAATTGCAAGTGCCTTTGAGGCAATCTGTAAAGAACGAGATGATCGAGAATATGATGAGTCTTTCGACCTAGTACGCAAGGTGGCAGAGACTTTTGGCGAGCTAAATCTTGCGGAACGGCTTTACAGTGAGATCCCTAGGAATGTCCCATTCGAGTTGGTCGCAGAACTATTCAATCTTCTTGCTTGGCAAACTGAGGACAATGGCTCAGCGATAGCCAGAACGGCAGAGCGCTGGCTAAGAGAGAGTTCAGATACGCGTAAGCTTTTAATTGCTCTTAATCTAGATATATTTCCATTTGCTGACCCTAGAGAAATGGAATCGGTGTTATCTAGAGTTGCAAGCTCCAAGCCTCGTGTGGCCATATACTGCAAAAAGCTGATCGAAGCTAGAAAAGTGATGAGCGTATAGGCTAACAACTGGTATATCCAGAAAAGGGGACAGATTTATTTTCGGGCACCAGTGATGCGGGTCAATAAATAAATTCACCCCCTTTTTCCCTCTTTCTCCCTAACCAAACGCTATGTGCCCACGGAGTTAAAGCATGAGTTACGACTTAATGGTATTTGAGCCGACGGCGGCGCCAAAAGAAAGAAAAGATTTTATGGTGTGGTATGCCAAACAAACCGAGTGGGCAGAAGATCATTCGTACCAAGATCACGAAGTATCGACTGAGGGACTGCAAGCGTGGTTCAAAGAAATGATCGAGCATTTCCCTCCAATGAATGGTCCGTTTGCTTCTGAGGATGATGACAACCCCAAAGTAACTGACCATTGCATAGGCAAGCACGTAATATATTCGGCATTTTCTTGGTCGGTAGCCGAAGAGGCTTATTTAAAAATGCGGGAGTTAGCCATAAAGCACTCCGTAGGCTTTTTCGACGTAAGCGCAGACAATGGAGAAATATTATTTCCAAACTCACCGGTCAAAATTGCAAAAGTAAAACCGTGGTGGAAATTTTGGAAAAGCACATAACAAGTCAACTAATTTCGCGCCCACGACGCCGGACGTAGCAAAGCTGTGCTGGTTATTGAGGCGCTAGGGACGCACAGCACATGCACAGACAAAAAACATCTTCCCCTGCAATTTTTTTATTATTTTTGATTTGTACAAGCTGCACTTCTTACGAAATCAGCCCACAGATAGATAACAACACTCCCGTCGCAACAGGGCAAGAAATCTCTAACTTCACTTACAGCATTACGTCACCTTGGGAAAACACCCGTTTCGGCAAGAGTGCTTACGAGGCAACGACGCTAATACTTCCAAGAGCAAAAGACATTAGCAATACAGCAACGACAATGCCGGATCAGACGTTAGAAATCATAATACTAGAGCGTTCATCAGGCGGTGCCTGTACACAAGAGTACCTGACCGGACTTTCTTTAGGCCTGATACCAAGCACCTGTAAGCGCCACGAAATATATAAATTCAGCTTTGTCTTAGCCAATAGCGGCAGCATATGCTCGCATGAAACCTACTCCGTCAACTCCAAGACTTTCTCACACATACTGGCTTTGCCTTCTAGAGTATTCAACAGTGGTGACACCCCGCTAACGCTATACAAATCAGCACTGAAGAGCTTCATCAAAAATGGCAAATGTGAAAGCCTCTAACAACTAAACACACAACAAAGGTAACAAGTTTACTTACAGCACAACATCGTTAACCAACGATTAAATCTGTCCAACTTTCTTCGCAACCAAGATAAAAGCACATCCCACATGAAGAAAATCCAAACAAACACCATAATCCTGCTGGCAGCTCTGTCGGCGTGCAAGTCTATACCGCCAGAGAGCAGTGATTACCTAGAAGCCAAACGTCATCTTGAATCAGCCCAATTAAGCATAGAGCAATTGGACGCCCTCACCTCGCCGCACATACCAACGCCAGATAAAAAAGAGCTTATGAGTAATTTCTTGAAGGAAACTCATAATGCCATACCAGCACTGGAAAGACTGGCATCAAAAAACAATGCATGGGCCCAGTACAGACTCGGCCTGGCACTTACAGTACCATTTACGCCCCCAGAAGAGCGAAATCGATCCTGCCCTCTTTTCAAGAAAAGTGCGAACCAAGGGTATTTACCTGCGATTTATGCCCTAGCAGGGATGTGCTCTAAAGAGATCACACAAGCGCAACTCACCATGCTACTAGAGCAGTCGCTCAACGATTCCGAAAAATTTAATACATACTACCCTGCCCCTGCAATAATATATCGGCGATGCCATAAAAATATGCCATATGCGCTGGCAATGCCCAACCTTACGAGAAGTGCTTTTGAGGCAGAGGCCTATTTCGATCTAAGCATGGCAATGCCAGCCGCCAAGACACCTGAGCAGCGAGAAAAAAGACTTGCTTACCTTGAAGCAGCAAAAGATCGTGACTGCCCCGCAGCTCAACGTCACATAGATAACCTGCCGCCCCTTAAGAACCCAATTGAGACGAAAAAATAGTAAAAATAAACGGGATAGGATAAGTAAGGATAAGGGGACAGATTTATTTTCGGGCACCAGTGACGCGGGTCAATAAATAAATCTGTCCTCTTTCCCCTTTCCCCGAGGTAGGAGGCTTCGTCGAGGTCATGGGTGACCAGCAGCACGGCGATCTCATAGTGGGCGGCCAGTTCCACCACCAGATTTATAGCCTTTTAAACTCATTCTGCAGCAACTCAGCAAATACATCCTTGGCTCGATGAAAGCCTACATGCTTGTTCCATACGAAATAATTCTGCACAGGCGATAACTGGCTAAAGGTATAGCCACTGATATTCCCAATTTTCTTGAACTGTTCGAAAACCCCTACAGGTACTAGGGAAACGCCTGCCCCGGCACTGACGCAACCGAGGATGGTTCCATAACTGGCGATGCTGGTGATGGCAGCCGATACGTGGTGCTCATTCAGCCATCCTTCAAGTGCACGTCGATATGGGCACCCCTCAGGCCACATGAATATGTTCATCTGCTCCAAATCCTGTGGTGCACGTATTGCACCGACAGAGGGAGATGCAATCATGACCAGCGGTTCCTTATAGACCTCTACCTGAGCAATATCTGGATGTGTTGTATTGACTGCGATGATTGCACCATCCAGGTTATGCCCTACCACATCATTTATTAATTGAGACCATGTCCCAGTGCTGAATTGCATCTGCACATCGGGATAAAGATGATGGTACTTGGATAATAAAATCGGTAATCGCCCTGTGGCTGCGGACTCGATAGCACCGATCTTCAGCACACCAGAGGGCACTGCATCCGGGGCGAGTGCTCTTTTGGCTTCCTGACACACAGCCAGAATCTTATTAGCATAGCCGAGAAACAACTCGCCCGAGGGACTGATGACAAGCCCTCGGCCTTTGCGAATGAACAGCGCCACCCCCAACTCCTGCTCAAGGAGTTTGAGTCGATTCGTTATATTGGATGGAACACAGTGCAGCACTCTAGCGGCCTGTACGATGCTGCCATGGTCGGCAACCACCTTGAACATTTTCAGCTGTGACAATTCCATTGCAACACCGCTCACTAAAAGTGAATAGACAACTAACTATAAGTTACTTGTTCAGTGCATTCAATCAACTTAGCGTTATCGGGCCAACTCGGCTGCATTGAGCAACCACCGCATTTAATTAGTGACTCCTTTAAGGATAAAGGTAAAACGATGACCTCCACTCTACTGAAAAATCATTTTTCGGCAATTCACCAGCACATGTCCATGCAGCAACTGGGCGAAACGTTCATCGAGGCTCTACCCCAAAATATTGCCGCATTGAAGATACCTGGCCGCCTGATCACCAGCGACTCTCGCAGGGCTCCCATTCCAGCTTATGTCGAGCATGTTCCCAGCATTCAGCTGGTCATGCACGAAGTTCTCTGCCATGACACGACCCAGGAAGCCCAATCTTGGGCAGAGCAATGTTTCCATGCGTTTCTGGCCAAGCAGGAAGCGGATGATGGCGTTCTGAGATTTTTCAACGGCTGGAATGAGACCCACAAGACAACCAGTTTGGTATCCGCAAAGATCATCATGCGCCTGGCGGCAGATGCCGTCTCGATCCCTACCGAAAGGCATCTTGGCTATAGCAATGTGATGGCGCACATGCATGAAGTCGCGAAAGATGACTTCGGACTTGGCCATGAAGGGCACGATGGCATGTATGACTACATGACCGATGCCTTCAACGCCTCTCGTTGGAAAGAAGCCCCCTTCATCGTAAGCGAGTGCAATGAATTCTCCGAATTTCTTTACAACGTGGGTGTAGCGGGACACAAGTTCCCCATGGACACAACCGAGCACAAGCAGTCCATATTGAACGCCATGATGACATCCATCGCTTCGGAGCTATGGAATGGCCGGGAGTACAACTTCATTGCGCAATATGTCGAAGAAAAACTCCTCTCCTACACCCCCTCCCTGAGTGCCGATAACCGTGCCTTGCGCAATGCCAAAGGCTATGTCATGGGGCACTCTGGCGAGGTCGAGAACAGGCACGGCCTGCATGCATTAGCTGCAGCGCAGGCCTATAGTCGCAACACCGCTATCGCATTCGACATTACCAAACTCAAGGAAGTAATGCTGGATTACAACCAACGAGTGGGCAATGCCTTCCATGGACTTCACCGTGCGCTAACCGCATGACGACATCCGTTTAAATACGCGCGTGGGTATTCCGTTTCGCCCTGCAAGCGAAATACCCACACCCTTACCTGTAAATGGATAGCCCTGTATGTCACCGCCCCTAATATCCCCAAACTGGGAAATGCATGATGAGTTTTGAGTACGCCATTGTTGCACTCGGTTTCTTTGCGTTCTGCGGTGGATTGATTGATGCGGCAGTTGGCGGCGGCGGCCTTGTGCAAGTGCCTGCACTTTTGCATGCATTACCGCAACATAGTTTGGCTACCGTGTTCGGCACAAACAAACTGGCGGTATTACTGGGAAATATTTCGTCTATCTCGGGTTACCTGAGAAGAATAAATATCGTCTGGACGCTCATGCTACCCACGATGATCTCTGCCTTCGTATTTTCTTTCTTGGGTGCTCTTTCGGTATCACTCATTCCCAAGACGCTCATGGAATATGCCGTCTTTGTGCTCCTGATCGCCATGGCCGTCCACACCTTTATCAGGAAGGACTTTGGGCAACACCAAGGCAACCAGCAACATGGCAGGCGAGAAGTTCTGCTCGGCATATTCTTCGGTGCACTACTCGGTTTCTACGATGGCGTATTCGGCCCCGGCAGTGGCAGCCTCTTGCTTTTCGTATTCGTCAGGTTTTTCGGTTTTGATTTCCTGAACGCTTCGGCTTCCGCCAAGCTCATCAACTTGGGGACGTTCAGCGCGGCGCTGCTGTTCTTCGCGCCATCAGGCAATGTGTTATGGCTGGCAGGTGGCATCGTAGGCCTGTGCAATATCGCTGGGTCTCTGACAGGCGTTTTCCTGGCACTGCGTTATGGAAGCGGATTCATCCGTATCTTTTTCCTGATTTTGCTGTTGTTTCTGATCGGCAGAATGGGGCTGTCCCTATTTTTCTGATCATTCAAACCTCCTGAAGGGCATCGCTATCCAACCAGGTCGATGGACCTTCAAGATTGAAGGTTCATCGCAGTGAAACTATCAGTTTCATGCCCACCATTCCCTCGATGCTCCGAACAGACAAAGCACCCGGATTTCATCCGGGCTACGCCTTGAAACGGAGGCGCTAGGTCACCTTCCCCGGCGAAGCATCCTCGAAGCGATTCACCTTGCGCAGGCTCTTGAAGCCGAGCATCCAGCCACCGGTCACCGTCAGGGTGCAGGCGCAGCCGATCAGCGCGGCCGGCACCACGCCGAACCACGCCGCGCTGGTGCCGGCGCGGAATTCGCCCAGCTCGTTGGAGGAGCCGATGAACAGCATGTTCACAGCGTTGACCCGACCGCGCATGGTGTCCGGTGTGGAGAACTGCACCAGGGATGAGCGGATGTACATGCTCACCATGTCCGCGCCGCCGGCCACTACCAGCGCGGCGAAGGACAGCCAGAACAGGCTGGACAGGGCGAACACCAGGTTGGCGACACCGAACAGCGCCACAGCACCGAACATCACCAGGCCGACATGGCGGTTGAACGGCTTCATGCTCAGGTACAGACCCACCGATACTTCGCCAATGGCCATGGCGCTGCGCAGCAGGCCCAGGCCTGTCGGACCGACTTCCAGCACCTCCTGGGCGTAGATCGGCAGCAGCGCTATCACGCCGCCGAGCAGCACGGCGAACAGGTCCAGCGAGATGGTGCCGAGGATGATCGGCCGCGTGCGGATGAAGTGGATGCCGGCGGTAAAACGCGCCCAGGCGGTGGACTCCAGCGCCTGCATCTTTTCCGCGTAACGCACAGGTACCAGCGGCAGCAGTGCGCAACCGGCGAGGAAGCAGGCCAGGCACACCGAATAGGTCAGCCCGCCCCCCCCTATGGCGTACAGACCGCCACCGATCACCGGCCCGGAAATGGTCGCGCCGCGCATGATCATGCTGTTGGCGGCAATGGCTGCGGCCAGGCGCTCGCGCGGCACGATCTGCGGCAGCAGGCTGGACAACGCCGGCCCGGTAAAGGCGCGGCCGCAGCCGTAGAGCACCAGCACCGCGTAGTACCAACTGACGGCCGCCTCGCTCAGCGACAACCACAGCAACGCCGCCGCACACACGCCTTCGACCAGCCAGCTGAGCATGAGGATCCGCTTGCGGTCGTAGCGGTCGATCAGGTCGCCGGCCGGCATCAACAGCACCAGCATGGGAATGAACTGGGCCAGGCCGACATAGGCCAGCGACAGTGGATCGCGGGTCAGGTCGTAGACCTGCCAGGCCACCACGATGGCCTGGATCTGAACGGCGAATACCACCACGATGCGGGCGATGAGAAACGGTAGGAAACCGGGAAGCCGGTAGACGGAAACGGGAGCAGCGGACACGGCGAAAATCTCGAGGCATGACCGGGCAGTGCCGGTCGAGGTTAGCCGGCCAATCTAAGGCAAAGCTCCGCCACGGGGCAAACCCGGGAACAGGCTGTTGCGCAGATTGCGCCATGGACAGCGCGGAGGGTCAGAGACACACGACCCGCTTTACCCCGGCCATACACCTTGCATGGGACCACTTGCGACACAGCGCCTCGACCGGTCACTGTGGGAGCGCCGCCCCGGCGCGAAGACGAATGCGGCCGTACAGCCATAATGAGTTGCCCGCTCCATTCGCCGCGGGGCGCGGCTCCTACAGGTGTTGGCAGCGCGTTCGGATGCAGGAGGTAATCCCTCCTGCAACTTCCCAGGCTAGACGAATGCCTGATCGCCGAAACCACGGGGCAGGCGCTGCAGACCAGGCAAGGCAGCCAGACGCGCCTCCCAGGACGTGCGCCAGTCGTTGACAGCGTGAGCGACCTTCTCGCGGCGAGCGGCACGGCGCGCGGCGTTGCGTGAGTTACGTCGAGCTTCGGTGAAGACTTCAGTCTTGCGGCAATTGCGGCATTTGACCTTGGCCAGCTCGGTGGTGGAGGGCAGTTTTTCACCATGAGAGCCACAGGCGAGGTGGCCAGAGACTTTGTAGTGCGTAACCATCGCGTTATCTCCTGATTGTGGGCGTTCGACTGCAACCAGTCGGTCTACCCCCCTCAGAAATGGGACTGCGCAAGCGGTACGCGGGTTCATTGGTTGACGCCCAAGCGGCATGCAGCCCTGGCCGCGCGCCTCGATAAGCGGTTTTAATGCGCTCTTTTGCCGGAACACTCGCCATGCCCCTGAGCCCTGACGAACTTGCCCAGATAAGCGCCCTTACCCTGGCCCACTATCAGAGCAGCGCCGAAGATTTTCGCGAGGGCACCCGCGACCATGACGTCAGCCAGAACATCGCCGCCCTGCTGCGCCATATCGAGGCTGAAAAGCCCTGGCGCATCCTCGATTTCGGCTGTGGGCCGGGGCGTGACCTGCGCACCTTCAGCGGGCTCGGCCACGAGGCCATCGGCCTGGATGGCTGCGCCGAGTTCGTCGCCATGGCGCGCGCCGACAGCGGCTGCCAGGTGTGGCAACAGAGCTTTCTCGAACTGGACCTGCCGGCCGAGCATTTCGACGGCATCTTCGCCAACGCCAGCCTGTTCCATGTGCCCGACCAGGAGCTGCCACGCGTGCTCGGCCAGTTGCACGCGGCGCTCAAGCCCGGCGGCGTGCTGTTCAGCTCCAACCCGCGCGGCGAGAATCAGGAAGGCTGGAACGGCCCGCGCTACGGCAGCTACCACGACCTCGAACGCTGGCGCGCGCGGCTCACGGCCACCGGCTTCGCAGAGCTGGAGCACTACTACCGCCCCCCGGGCCTGCCACGCGACCAGCAACCCTGGCTGGCCAGCGTATGGCGGCGGATCGGTTGACGCACGTTCAAGCCAGTGCAGCACGACAGGCACACCAGAACGCCCCTCGATACTGCCAAGTGGCCCGCCAGGGCCATGCCTCGACTTACTCGAACACGGGCCGGAAGAAGCTGCGTTCGTAGCTGAGGATGCAACGCGTCTGTTCGGCGTAACGGAAGGCCGCCTGGCAATCGGCGTCGACGAACGAATCCTGACGATAGCGCTCGTAGTCGGCCAGGCTGGGGAAGCTGAACAGCGCCAGGGCCACGTCATTGGCGCCCTCGGAGGGCAGGAAGTAGCCATGATGCGTGCCGCCGAACTTCCCTACCAACGGAATCCACAGCTTGGCGTAGTGCTCGAATTCCTTGAGTTTGTAGGGATCGACGATGTAGCGCAGGTAGCAGGTGATCATGGCTGTCCTTCCTTGCAGGCGGTTGCGATGAGAGCGCGATATAAACACGGCGAAAAATCCACACGCCATTCTTTTCCAGCATCACGCCAGCAACCGTTGGTGCGCACGGCGCACCCTACCCGGTGACCAGCTTCACGTAGCCCGGATGAAATCCGGGGAACGGACGATACCGAGTCCCCGGATTGCATCCGGGCTACGCATCACGCCCCGACCACCAGTTCACGCAGGCGCTGGCCATCGATGGCGCGGCAGATGCCTTCTGGCTTCTGCATCGGCGAGTCCTCGGCGGCGAGCATGGCGTTGAGCACCGCCTCGTCGGTGGCCTGCACGGCGGCCAGATACAGGGCGTCGAAACACTCGTCGTTGAGATATTCGAGGTTCAGCCGCGTTTGCGAGACCTGCGGCAATGGCCGCGGGTTGGCCACACTGAAAGCCAGGAAGATGTCGCCGGAGTTGTTGCCACCCGGCGTGCCGGCCAGGGCGATGCCGAGGCCGGCGCGCTGCGCCAGACGCTTGAGCTGGTGCGGCAGCAGCGGCGCATCGGTGGCGAGGATGACGATGATCGAACCACGCTCGCGATCCAGCCCGGCCGGCAGCTCATCTTCCAGACGCTCGCCGACCGGTACGCCGCAGACCTTGAGCCATGCGCGCTGGCCATGGTTGGCCTGTACCAGGGCACCGAGGGTGTAGGTCTGGCCGTCGATCTCGATCAGGCGCGAGGCACTGCCGGTGCCGCCCTTGTAGCCGTAGCAGATCATGCCATTGCCGCCGCCGACGTTGCCCTCGGCGATGGCGCCGCCCTTTGCCGCGTCCAGTGCGGCCAGGGCGTCGGCCTCGCTGACGTGCTGGCCGTTGATGTCGTTGATCACCCCGTCATAGGTCTCGGCCACCACCGGCATGGCCCACAGGTGCTCGCGCTGCCAGGCGTCGGCGTACTGGCGAATGGTCCAGCGCGTGGCGGCGTGATGGACGATGCCGACGCTGTGCGAGTTGGTGATGCACAGCGGACCGACGAAGTAGCCGCCGTGTTCGATCCAGTGGGTACCGGTCATCTCGCCGTTGCCGTTGAGCGCATGAAAGCCCGCCCACACCGGCTGCGCTTCGGCATCGCGGCCACGCGGCAGGATGGCGGTGACGCCGGTCTGGATGCGCCGGCCGTTGTCGGCCACGCCGTCCAAGGTGCGGTAGCCGACCAGCACGCCGGGTACGTCGGTGATGGCGTTGTACGGGCCGGGGGTGCCGGGCAGCGGCAGGCCGAGTTCGCGGGCGCGAGGTTTAGCCATGGGAGTCATCCTGGGAAGTGGCGGGCTTGCGGCCCCGCAAGTACAGGCCGAGGGCGGCGATCAGCAGCGAAGCGATCAGCAGCAGGGTGGCGATGGCGTTGATCTCGGGCTTGATGCCGCGGCGGATCATGCCGTAGATGAAGACCGGCAGCGTGGTGGAGTCGACCCCGGCGATGAAGTAGGTGATCACCAGGTCGTCCATCGAGATGATGAACGCCAGCAGCGCGCCGCCAACCACCCCGGGCAGGATCTGCGGCAAGGTCACACGGCGGAAGGTGGTCCACGGCGAGGCACCGAGATCGGCCGAGGCCTCTTCCAGCCGGGTGTCCATGCCGGCCAGGCGCGCACTGACGATAAGGAACACGTAGCTGATCAGGAAGGTGCAGTGGCCGATGATGATCGACACCTTGCCCAGCGGCAGGCCGACGCCGACGAAGAAGATCAGCAGGGCGATGCCGAGCACGATGTCGGGCATCAGCATCGGCATGAACAGCAGCACCCGGTAGAACTTCTGCAAACGGAAGCGATAACGCGCCACGGCCAGCGCGGTGAGCGTGCCGATCACCGTGGAGATCGCCGTGGTGGTCAGCGCCACCACCAGGCTGGTGCGCAGCGCGGCCAGCAACTGGTCGGTGGACTCGACGTATAGCGCGTTCTCGCTGAGGCTGGTGGACAGGCCGAACAGCGAGCGGTACCAGTCCAGGCTGAAGCCGTCCCAGATCATCATGTTGATCGGGTTGCTGTTGAACGAGTAGGCGACGATCAGGCCGATCGGTAGGTACAGGAAGACGAAGAAGGCCAAGCTGTAGCCGCCCAGCAGGCGGCGCCCTAGGCGTGCGAGCAAGGCGTTCATCGGCTGGCCTCCTGTGCGCTGTTGCGCCCCTGGGCCAGCACGTAGAGCACCAGGCACACCAGTACGGCGGCCATCAGCAGCATCGCCAGGGCCGCGCCGAACGGCCAGTTGCGCGCGGCGAGGAACTGCTGCTCGACCAGGCTGCCGATCATCAGCACGCGCGCGCCGCCAAGCAGCGACGGCACGATGAAGTTGCCCAGGCTGGGGATGAACACGATGATCGAGCCAGCGGCGATGCCCGGCAGGGTCAGCGGGAAGATCACCTTCCAGAAGCTTTGCCAGCGGCTCGCGCCGAGGTCGGCCGAGGCTTCCAGCAGGCGCTTGTCGAGCTTCTCGACGCTGGCGTAGACGGGCATGAACATGAACGGGATGAAGATGTAGGTCATGCCGATCAGCACCGCTGTCTCGGTGTAGATCAGCTCCACCGGGTTGTGGATGCCCAGCGCCAGCAGCGTGGTGTTGATGAAGCCGCTGGGTCGCAGGATCAGCAGCCAGGCGTAGAGGCGCACGATCAGGCTGGTGAAGAACGGCAGGGTGATCAGAAACAGGCAGAAGTTGCGCATCCGCTCCGGCTGGCGCGCCACCCAGAAGGCCGCCGGGTAGCATAGCGCCAGGGTCGCCAGCACAGTCAGCCCGGCCAGCTTGAACGAGCGCAGGATGATTTCCAGGTAGACCGGATCGAAGTCCTCATTGGTGCCATCGGCCCAGCCCAGCACCCGGCCGAAGTTGTCCGGGTAGAAGCTCCACTCGACGCCGCCATAGAGCCCCGGCTCAAGCAGGCTGTAGACCGCCATGATGCTCAGCGGGGCGAGGAAGAACACGCCGATGATCAGCGTCACCGGGGTCAGCAGGCCGACCAGGCGCAGGTGCTCGCGCAATAGCATCAGGCACCTCCGGGGATCAGGTGCGCGGCCTCCAGGCCGTACCAGAGCTGCACGCTGTCGCCCGTGCGCAGACGTTGCAGGCCCTGCTGCGCGGCATCACGCAGCACCGCCTTGACCGTGCGACCGTGCGCGGTGCGCAGCAGCAGCTCGAAATCCTTGCCGATGAACAGCAGTTGTTCGAGGCGCCCTTCCAGCGCGGCGAAACCTCCGCCGGGACACTGCAGATGGAACTGCTCGGGGCGCAGCATGAGCTGGGCGTTCTGGCCGACGCGCAGGTCAGGGTGGCACGCCTGCAGCAGGTCGCCCTGGCTGTCGAGCAGGTAGGCGACGCCGTCATTGACCGAGCCGACGTGCACGTCGAACAGGTTGCTCTCGCCGATGAAGCCGGCGACGAAGGCGTTGGCCGGGCGGTGGTAGATCTCCGCCGGAGCGCCGATCTGCTGAATATGACCGCCATTGAGCACGACGATGCGGTCGCTCATGGTCAGCGCTTCTTCCTGATCGTGGGTGACGAAGACGAAGGCGATGCCCAATTCGTGCTGCAGAGTCTTCAGTTCACGCTGCATGGCCTGGCGCAGTTGGCGGTCGAGCGCCGACAGCGGCTCGTCGAGCAGCAGCAAGGCCGGGCGGTCGACGATGGCGCGGGCCAGCGCCACGCGCTGCTGTTGGCCGCCGGAGAGCTGACCAGGCTTGCGCCGCTCCATGCCGGCCAGGCCGACCATCTCCAGCGCCGCGCCGACGCGCTGACGTTTCTCGGTCTTGCCCACGCCGCGCACGTCCAGCGCATAGCCGACGTTGTCGCCGATGCTCATGTGCGGGAACAGCGCATAACTCTGGAACACCGTGTGCACCGGGCGACGATGCGGTGGCACGAGGTTCATCGGCTGGCCCTGGATCAACAGCTCGCCGCCGTCCAGTTGCTCGAAACCGCTGATGGTGCGCAGCAGCGTGGTCTTGCCGCAGCCGGATGGCCCCAGCAGAGTGACGAACTCGTTGGCGCCAACGGCCAGATCGAGGCCATCGAGGGCGCGCACCAGATGCCCTTCGGGGGCACGGTAGTGCTTGACCGCGCCACGGATCTCGACCACCGGCGCGGTTTGGGTGAAAACGGTCATGGAGGACTCCACTGATATCGGAGTAATCGCGGCTGAAGCGGCTCCTACAGGGGGCTTCAGCCGCGACCTGGCGGGCTCAGTTGGCGGTACGTACCCGCGTCCACACCCGGTCGTACTGCCTCAGGCCCTTGCCCAGATCCTCGAAGATCTGCAGCTTGGCCATGACCTCGGCCGGCGGGTTGACCTGCGGGTTGTCGCGCAGCTCGGCCGGCAGCAGCTTCAGCGCTTCCTTGTTCGGCGTGCCGTTCATCTGCTGCGCGGTGTTCAGCGCGGCGATCTCGGGCTGCAGGAAGAAGCTCATGAAACGCTTGGCGCTGGCCTTGTTTGGCGCGCTCTTGAGCACGCACATGTCCTCCTGGTACATCGTCGCGCCTTCCTTGGGGATGACGTAGGCGAGGTTCTGCGGATCCTGCTTCACGTACATCATGGCGCCGACGAAGTAGTGCGAGGCGGCAGCGTCGCCGGACTGCACCATGGGCACGCTGTCGTAGGTGAAGGCGGAGATCAGCGGCTTGCGCTCGATCAGCCAGTCGGCGGCCTGCTTGAGCTCGTCCGGCTCGCTGCTGTTGACCGACTTGCCGTTCTTGATCAAGCCGACGCCGAGGGTCTCGCGCATGTCGTCGAGCATGATGACCTTGTTGCCGGCCTTGGCCTCGGCGAAGAAGTCGTCCCAGCTCTCGATCGGCTTGGAGACCTTGTTCCTGTTGTAGAAGATGCCCACCGTGCCCCAGGCGTAGGGCATGCAGTATTCGCCCTTGGGGTCGGATTTGGCGCGCAGGAAAGCCGGATCGATGTTGGCGAAGGCGGGATCCTGGTTGATGTCGGTCTTCTCCAGCAGGCCGAGGGCGGACAAGGTGTCGTGCATGTGCACCGAGGGGAAGACGATGTCGTAACCTTTGGCTCCGGCCTGCAGCTTGGCCAGCATCTCTTCGTTGCTGCCGTAGGTATCGAGTGACACCTTGATGCCGGTCTCGGCGGTGAAGCGGGTCAGCACCTCGGGGTTGATGTAGTCGCCCCAGTTGTACAGGCGCAGTTGTTCGGCGGCCTGGGCGGCGCCAGTGACGAGGCCGCTGCCAAGAGCGACGCACAGGGTGAGATGACGCAGTGTGGGCATGTTCCTGTTCTCCACTGTTGTGGCCGCGCAGGGCGCGACATTTGCTTGTTGCGGCAGGAAGCGTGAGCGTCGACTGCGTAGCGGAAAGGCTCTACCGGCTTTCTTCGCCCAGGTAACGGCCAATCGACAGCTCTTTGCGTTACGACTGCAGAGTAGAATATATTTCTTCCAAAGATCAACACATTGACATTTAAATGTCAGAACGATTTGGCATGGCAGGGGAATCGGACATGCTCGATGGCAAGATGCAACACCTGGAAGGCAAGCTGACGCCGGCCGAGCGCACCCTGTGGGTCTATATCCAGGCCAACCTGGAGACCCTGGCCTTCGAGAACGGCGCCAGCCTGGCGGCCAAGAGCGGGGTCAGCCCCAATACCGTCAGCCGCTTCCTGCGCCGGCTCGGCTATAAGGGCCTGAAAAGCCTGAAGGACGAGCTGCGCGACGAAGTGCGCGTGCAATCGCTGCTCAACCCGGCGCTGATCGAACGGGTCGAGCAGCCGGAAGACCTGGTGGCCCACCTCAACGAGGAAATCGAAGCCCTGCGCGCCTTCGCCGAGCTGCTCGGCAGCCAGCACTGGCGCGATATCGTGGCGCGCGTGGGAGAGGCCGAACGGGTCTTCGTCTGCGGCTTCCAGACCATTCGCGGGCTGGCCGAGGACTTCGCCAACCGCCTGGCCCTGGTGCGCTCCGGGGTGGAATTTCTCGACCTCTACAGCGGCGTGCTGGGCCAGTGGCTGGACAGCCACAACCAGCGTTGCTGCGTGATCCTGATCGACATCGCGCCCTATGCCGACGCAGGCATCGCCTTCGCCAACAACTGCCTGCAGCAGCACACCGACCTGGTGGTGTTCACCGACGAATACGGCATCGCCCGCCATATCGACACGCCGCACATCGTCACCATGAAAACCAAGACCGGCCTGATCCTCGAATCCACCGGCGGCCTGACCAGCGCGCTGAACGTGCTGCTGCACTGCGTCGCCAGCGCCCGCAAGGATCAGCTCAAGGAGCGCCTCGGCGCCTACCGGGCGCGGGTGGAGAGCCTCAAGCTGTATCGAACCTGAGGGAACCAGCACGACTTCGCGACAGCATCAGCGCCAGGCCTGCGACCCAGACCACCGAGATACCGTAGTTGATCCGCTGATACAGGCCGAACCACTGCCCGACCTCGACGGCCTGGGCCATCAGCACCACAGTGGCCACGCCCAACGCGGTGCAGGCGACGGAGAACAGAGCGAAGCCGCGCGAGCCCAGCAGGCGCTTGCTCAAAAGGCCCCAGAGCAGGCTGGCCAGAGTCAGCGAGAGGAACATCACCAGACCGGCCAGGTTGTGCATATGCTGCGAGAAGGATGGCTGTGCCGGCGCGCAACCCTGGTCGCAGGCGAAGTAGCCGGTGGCGAAGCTGGCCAGCCCATGGACGAGGATCAGCCCGGCACTGAACGACGCCAGCCGCGAGCCGCGCACCCGGCGCATCACGCCCACGGCGAAGAGCACGAAAAACACGCCCAGCGGCAGGTTGTTGACCCAGGCCGAGAAGCCCTGGGTGGGTGAACCCTGCGCCCCCAGCTGACTCATGGCCTGATCCAGGTGGCTGTAACCAGGATAGGCCAGCGCTGTCAGCAACACACCGAGGAACAGCCAGAACGGTATTAATACGCCCAGGCCAAGCAGCATCCGATCAACGTCTTTCATTCGTCCCTGTTCCTTTTCCTTGCGGGTAGTTAATGCGCCTTCAGCGACGGCAGCAGCGCGGTGAGGATGCCCAGCAGCGGCAGGAAGGAGCACAGCAGGAACACCTCCTCGATGCCGTGGATGTCCGCCAGATAACCCAGCAGCGCCCCGCCGATGCCGCCGAAGCCGAACATCAGGCCGAAGAACAGCCCGGCGATCATGCCGACGTTGCCCGGCATCAGTTCCTGAGCAAAGACCACGATGGCGGAGAACGCCGAGGCCAGGATGAAGCCGATCAGCATGCTCAGCACGCCGGTCCAGAACAGGTCGACATGCGGCAGCAACAGGGAGAACGGCGCCACGCCGAGGATGGAGAACCAGATCACCTGCTTGCGCCCGATGCGGTCGCCGATCGGCCCGCCGAAGAAGGTGCCGGCCGCCACTGCGCCGAGGAACAGGAACAGATAGAGCTGCGAGCTGGCCACCGACAGGTCGAACTTCTCGATCAGAAAGAAGGTGAAGTAGCTGGTGAAACTGGCCATGTAGAAATACTTGGAGAACACCAGCAGCGCCAGGATCAGCAGGGCGAACTTCACCCGCCCGGCCGACAGGCCGTGAGTGGCCACGCCGCCCTGCTTGAGCTTGAACAGCGTCAGGTGGTGCCGATACCAGCGGCTCAGCCCGTACAGCACGACAATGGCGAAGACGGCGAACAGACCGAACCAGGCGACGTTGCCCTGGCCGTAGGGAATGATGATGGCCGCCGCCAGCAGCGGGCCGAAGGCAGTACCGGCGTTACCGCCGACCTGAAAGGTGGACTGCGCCAGGCCGTAACGGCCGCCCGAGGCCAGGCGGGCGATGCGCGACGCCTCGGGGTGGAAGGTCGAGGAGCCGATGCCCACCAGCGCCGAGGCCAGGAGAATCGCCGGGAAGCTGCCGACGAAGGCCAGCATGAGGATGCCGACCAGGGTGCACAGCGAGCCGGCCGGCAGCAGCCAGGGCTTGGGATGGCGGTCGGTGTGATAACCCACCCAGGGCTGCAGCAGCGAGGCGGTGAGCTGGAAGGTCAGGGTGATCAGGCCGATCTGGGCGAAGCTCAGGCCGTAGTTGAACTTGAGCATCGGATAGATGGCGGGCAACACCGCCTGGATCAGGTCGTTGATCAGGTGCGCCAGGGCGCAGGCGCCGATCACGCGCATCACCAGGGGGCTGGCCTGACTGACGGGCGAGGCGCCGGCCAGGGAGGTAGCGGCAGGGCTGCTGGACATGCTTGAAGCTTCCGGACGAGGTGAGGAACGGCGCTATGCTAGGCTGCGCCCAACCGCCTGTCTCACGAAGACAAGGCAACAACCTTCGCAAAAAGGGCATAGGTATGCGATTACCCGAAAAGCTGCTGGCCGAGATCGACGCCTCGCCCTGGCTGGTCAGTAGCAGCGCCACCGATTACCCGCTCAACGCCGTCATCGAGCCGCACTCGCACCGCAACAAGCACCAGCTGATCTACGCCATCTCCGGGGTGATGGTGGTGACCTCGGTGATGAACCAGTGGACGGTGCCGCCGAGCCGGGGCATCTGGATGCCCTGCGGCCAGGTGCACGCGATCCGCTGCATCGGCAGCGTGCGGATGCGCAGCGTCTTCGTACGCCCCGACAGCCTGACGGACATGCCCGCCGAGTGCCGCGCCGTGGCCATCTCGCCGCTACTCAGCGAGCTGATCCGCGCTGCCGTAGCGATCAGCCAACCCTACGCCGACGACTCGCGCGAGGCGCGGGTGATGCGCCTGATCCTCGATGAACTGCGCATTCTGCCGACCCTGCCGCTGCACCTGCCGCAGCCGGCCGATCCGCGCATCCAGACGATCTGCACGACGCTGCAGGACAACCCCGGCGACGCCTCCACCCTGGCCGACTGGAGCACCCGCCTGGGCCTGGACGAGAAGACCATCCAGCGCCTGTTCCAGAAAGGCACCGGCATGACCTTTGGCCAGTGGCGCCAGCAGGCGCGTCTGTTGCTGGCGCTGGAGCGCATCGCCCTGGGCGAGAAGATCATCGACATCGCCGGAGAGCTGGGCTACGACAGCCCCAGCGCCTTCGCCACCATGTTCAAGAAGCAGTTCGGCACCACGCCCAGCCAGTTCTTCAAGTGATGCTGACGCCGCCCGTTAGCCAATTCAGCGACCGCTATATATAAATGAACATAACGATGTAGGATTGCGCATCCGGTCTGTCATCAGGATCGATTCCACAAGGAATCCTCATGCTCAAGCCTCTCAAGCACAGCCTGCTCGCCCTCGGCCTGCTGTCCGCCAGCGGCGCCATCGCCGACGAAGTCAAAGTCGCGGTAGCCGCCAACTTCACCGCACCGATGCAGGCCATCGCGGCTGAATTCGAGAAAGCCACCGGGCACAAGCTGGTGGCCTCCTTCGGCGCCACCGGGCAGTTCTATGCGCAGATCAAGCATGGCGCGCCGTTCGATGTGCTGCTCGCCGCCGACGACACGACGCCGGCCAGGCTGGAGCGCGAGGGCGCGACCGTGCCCGGCTCGCGTTTCACCTACGCCATCGGCAGCCTGGTGCTGTGGTCGGCCGATGCCGGCTACCTCGACGGCACCGATGCGGCCTTGAAGGCCGGCCAGTTCAGGCACCTGGCCATCGCCAATCCGAAGGCCGCGCCCTATGGCCTGGCAGCGATGCAGGTGCTGGCCAAGCTGGGCCTGAGCGAGGCGGTGAAAACCAAGCTGGTCGAGGGGCAGAACATCACCCAGGCGCATCAGTTCGTCTCCACCGGTAACGCCGAACTGGGCTTCGTCGCGCTGTCGCAGGTGTACAAGGACGGCAAGGTCAGCAGCGGCTCGGCCTGGATCGTGCCGGACACCATGTACGACCCGATCAAGCAGGACGCGGTGATCCTCGAGCAGGGCGCGAACAACCCGGCCGCGACTGCATTGGTCGAGTACCTGCAGGGCGCGGAAGCGACCAGGGTGATCGAATCGTTCGGCTATAAACTGCCGTAGCCCGGATGAAATCCGGGGGCCTCCTGCCTGTACATGCCCCGGATTGCATCCGGGCTACGTCTGCCACCGGAACCCACTCATGCCGCTGTCCAAGAACGACCTCGACGCCATCCTCCTGACCCTGGAGCTGGCCTCGCTGACCACCGTGCTGCTGCTGATCATCGGCACGCCCATTGCCTTGTGGCTGGCGCGCACCGACTCCTGGCTCAAGCGCCCGGTCGGCGCCATTGTCGCGCTGCCGCTGGTGCTGCCGCCGACGGTGATCGGCTTCTACCTGCTGGTGAGCATGGGGCCCAACGGTTTCTTCGGCCAACTGACGCAAAGCCTTGGTCTCGGCACCTTCACTTTCACGTTCACCGGTTTGGTGATCGGTTCGATCTTCTACTCCCTGCCCTTCGTCGTGCAGCCGCTGCAGAACGCCTTCGAGGCCATCGGCCGTGGCCCGCTGGAGGCAGCGGCGACCTTGCGCGCCAATCCCTGGGACAGCTTCTTCAGCGTCGTGCTGCCGCTGGCTCGCCCGGGTTTCATCACCGCCGCAATCCTGGCCTTCGCTCATACCATTGGTGAGTTCGGCGTGGTGCTGATGATCGGCGGCAATATCCCCGGCAAGACCCAGGTGGTGTCGGTGCAGATCTACAACCACGTGGAAACCATGAACTACGCCCAGGCGCACTGGCTGGCCGGTGGCATGGTGGCGTTCTCCTTCATCGTCCTGCTCGCGCTGTATGGCGGGCGCGCCGGCAAGCTGAGGGCCTGGTGATGTTCGGATTCGCCAAGACCGCGCCCCAGCCCATGGCAGATGACGGACGCATCCACGCACGCTTTCTGCTGCAGCACACCGGCTTTCATCTGGACGTGAACCTCGACCTGCCCGCCCGTGGCGTCAGCGCGCTGTTCGGCCATTCCGGTTCGGGCAAGACCAGTTGCCTGCGCTGCTTCGCCGGGCTGGATCGCCCGCAGCAAGGCTACCTGCAAGTGGCCGGTGAGCTCTGGCAGGACAGTGAACGCGGCTTCTTTTTGCCGGCGCACAAACGGGCCATCGGCTACGTGTTCCAGGACGCCAACCTGTTCCCCCACCTGAGCGTGCGCGGGAATCTGGAGTACGGCCAACGGCGCATCCCGGCCACGCAGCGCAGGGTGGCGCTGGATCAGGCGCTGCAGCTGCTGGGCATCGGCCACCTGCTCGAACGCATGCCGGCGGCACTGTCCGGTGGCGAACGCCAACGTGTCGGCATCGCCCGTGCGCTGGTCACCAGCCCGCGCCTGCTGCTGATGGACGAACCGCTGGCTTCGCTGGATCTCAAACGCAAGCAGGAGGTGCTGCCTTATCTGGAGCGCCTGCACGAGGAACTGGACATCCCCGTGCTCTATGTCAGCCACGCGCCCGATGAAGTGGCGCGGCTGGCCGATCATCTGGTGCTGCTCGACGAAGGCCAGGTGCGCGCCAGCGGCCCGCTCAAGGAAATCCTGCTGCGCGCCGACCTGCCCTTCGCCAGCGACGAGGATGCCGAGGCGGTGATCGACGGCGAGGTCTGCGGTCATGATGCCGCCTACGCTCTGCTGGAGCTTCAGCTGCCTGGCAGCGAGGCGCGCCTGCGCCTGCCCCATTCGGCGCTGCCCAGCGGCCATCAGGTACGGGTGAAGATCAAGGCACGCGACGTCAGCCTCGGCCTGCAACGCGCCGAGGGCAGCAGCCTGCTCAACCTGCTGCCGGCGACGGTGGAAAGCTGGCAGGCGCTCGATGCCCAGATGCTGCTGACCCTGCGCATCGGCGAGCAGCGTCTGCTGGCACGGATCACTCGCTATTCATTCGATCAGTTGGGCATTCACGCCGGGCAGGCGCTCTGGGCGCAGATCAAGTCGGTGTCGTTGCTGGCGCCGTAATTCCTAGCTGTGCTACCGCGGAGCCCCCGGTGCGCATGGCGCACCCTACGCTAGAGCCGGCACACCCCGTAGGGTGCGCCGCGCGCACCGACCACGCGTAGGTTGATAGCTCCCACGCGCAGCGCAAGGAAGATCGGCCTCACCCATCCATTACGCAATACCTGGCAACTCCAGATGCTCCGGCCCTATTTCGGCATTGCCGGCCAGCAGCAATGCGAAGTGGATGACGTTCTCCAGCTCGCGGGTATTGCCCGGCCAGCGGTGTCCCTCCAGCACCGCCTGCGCCGCCGGGCTGATCGACGGAATGGTCAGGCCCAGGCGCGAGGCATGGATGCCGAGGAAGTATTCGGCCAGCGGCAGGATATCGCCGACCCGCTGACGCAGCGCCGGGAACAGCAGCTGGCCGTCGCACAGGTAGGCGTACAGGCGCTCATCGAAAGTGCCGGCGGCCACCGCACGGGACAGGTCGATGCTGCTCGCCGCCACCAGACGCACATCCACCGGCAGCGCCTGGCTGGCGCCTACGCGATACACCTCGCGGGTTTCCAGTGCGGCCAGCAACTTGGCCTGCAGAGGGCGCGAGAGATCGGCGATTTCGTCCAGGTAGAGCGTGCCGCCATTGGCCGAACCGAACCAGCCGGCGCGGCTGCTGGCGGCTCCGACATGGGCGCCGCCGACATGGCCGAACAACTCGGCCTCACCCCACTGCGGGCTGATCGCTGCGCAGCTGACAGCCACGAACAGGCCAGCGCGCTCACTGTGGCGATGGATATAGCGCGCCAGCAGCTCCTTGCCGGTACCGGTCTCACCGAAAATCAGCAGCGGCTGGCCATTGCCCGCCAAGGCTTCGGCACGCTCGCGCAACTGGCGCGAACGCGCATCGACGAATACCAGCGCCTTGGCCCGAATGCTCAGCGGGCTCTTGTCCGAGTCAGCGAAGGTCAATGGCGATGGGAAGTCAGGTGGAAAACTCATGATGTGCAGCTCCTGAGCCACACCTCGCCGGCGCAGCCTTTACACGAATATAAAAATTGCCTGGAGCAATTTTTAACCTTGCCCCGCAACGGCCCGAAGGGTGGCCGCCATGGATGGCAGGCCATAAAAAAGAGCGGGCGGCTGCCTGGCCCGACCCCGCTCCGAAAAGGTTGTCCCGCAATGCCGGGCTCAGGCGCGCAAGCGCGCCTGCTGTTCGATGCGGCTCTGCAGGCGATACAGATAACCGAAGCCATGCTCCCAGTAACGGTGCCCGGACTTCACGTTGATATGCCCGGCACCGGTCAGAATCGCCGCCTCGCTGCCCCATGCCCGCGCCAGCTCCATGGCGCGCAGGGCGCTGGCCGCTGCATCGTTGTCGGAGCCCACCAGCAGGCTGGGAAAGGGCAGCAGAGCACGCGGCATCGGCGCGAAGTTCTGCAGCGGCTCGGGGCAGCCTGCCCGCTCGACATCGGCCGGTGCCACCAGCAGCGCGCCACGCACACGGCGCAGCAGTTCGACCGGTGCCTGCGCGGCCCAATGCGCCGCCGTCACGCAGCCCAGGCTATGGGCGATAAGGATGACCGGACGCGGATCAGCGGCAATCGCCTGGTTCAACGCGCCGACCCAGTCGCCACGTTGCGGGTTGAACCAGTCCTGCTGCTCCACACGCACGCTGTTCGGCAGGCTGCGCTGCCAGTGGCTTTGCCAGTGTTCTTCGGGTGAGCCCTGCCAGCCCGGCAGGATCAGATAACGGATTGCTTCGCTGCCCATGACGGCGCCTCCTTGAATCGAATGGCGTCAGTCTAGGCAGCACGAATAAATTACAAAAAGAATAAGAACTTATTTGCTTATTCCATATAAGCAAGAAATCGCACCACGCCTTATATTTCCAAAAAGCATATAAATGTTCTTAAACAATATTTTTAAGAATATTTCCGTCTCTCTACTATCCGCTCCACGCCAGCGTCGGTACTCCATACCGCCGCCGTGGCGACCTGTTCACAAGGAGCCTGGAAATGACCGCGACGCTGAGAAACCTGGAAGGACAGGACGAAGCCGTGATCCTGCGCGAGATCCAGACCGCCCTGCATGGCCTGAAATTCGGTTCGGTGGAAATCACCGTGCACAACGGCCAGGTGGTGCAGATCGAGCGCAAGGAAAAGATTCGCCTGCAACAACCGAGCACCAAGAACAGCTGAAACATGATGCGGCCCGACTGGACCACCAGAGGGCTCGAGAAAGATCGCCCCGCCTGACACCCAATACGCCAACACAAGAATTTCACAGTTAGGAGCTGCACCATGTCCCTTCGTCGTTTTGCCCTGGCCGCGCTGGCCAGTGCCCTGATCGCCGGCCCGGTGGCCGCTGCACAAACCCTGCTCAACGTGTCCTACGACCCGACCCGCGAGCTCTATACCGAATTCAACGCCGCGTTCAACAAGCACTGGCAGGCCGAGGGCAACGAAGCGGTGACCATCCAGCAATCCCACGGCGGTTCGGGCAAGCAGGCCCGCGCGGTGATCGACGGGCTGCGCGCCGACGTTGTGACCCTGGCCCTGGCCGGCGATATAGACGAGCTGTACAAGCTCGGCAAGCTGATCCCGGAAAACTGGCAGGAGCGTCTGCCGGACGCCAGCACCCCCTACACCTCGACCATCGTGTTCCTGGTGCGCAAGGGCAACCCGAAAGGCCTGAAGGACTGGGATGACCTGGTCAAGCCGGGCGTGGAAGTGATTACCCCCAACCCGAAAACCTCCGGTGGCGCGCGCTGGAACTTCCTCGCCGCCTGGGCCTATGCCCAGCAGAAGTACGGCAGCGAAGCCGAGGCCAAGGCCTTCACCGAGAAGCTCTACAAGAACGTCCCGGTGCTCGATACCGGCGCCCGCGGCTCGACCATCACCTTCGTCAACAACGGCATCGGTGACGTGCTGCTGGCCTGGGAGAACGAGGCCTTCCTGGCGCTCAAGGAAGAAGGCGGAGAGAACTTCGAGATCGTCGCGCCTTCGCTGTCGATCCTCGCCGAACCGCCGGTGAGCGTGGTCGATCAGAACGTCGACAAGAAAGGCACCCGCAAAGTAGCCGAGGCCTACCTCAACTACCTGTACAGCGAGGAAGGCCAGCGTATCGCCGCCAAGCACTTCTACCGCCCACGCAATCAGGCGGTGGCGGCCGAGTTCGCCCAGCAGTTCCCGCAGCTCAAGCTGGTGACTATCGACGCTGACTTCGACGGCTGGAAGAGCGCGCAGCCGAAGTTCTTCAACGATGGCGGCATCTTCGACCAGATCTACCAGGCCCATTGATCCGTAGGGTGGATCACGCTTCACCGATCCACCATCGGCCTCTGCGAGCGCCGCTGGTGGAAGTGAAAAGCGACTTCCACTCTACACACAGCACGTCTTTCTTTCGCCCTACGCCAAGGCCAAATCATGTCTCGTCGTACTTCCCCCGTCATACCCGGCTTCGGGCTGACGCTGGGTTACACCCTGGTGTACCTCAGCCTGTTGGTGCTGATTCCCCTGGGTGCCATGTTCGTCCACGCTGCCCAGCTCACCTGGGATCAGTTCTGGGCAATCATTTCCTCACCGCGCGTGCTGGCCGCGCTGAAGCTGAGCTTCGGCACCGCTTTTCTCGCGGCTGTTATCAACGGCGTGATTGGCACCCTGCTGGCCTGGGTGCTGGTGCGCTACACCTTCCCCGGTCGCAAGATCATCGAAGCGATGATCGACCTGCCGTTCGCCCTGCCCACCGCCGTCGCCGGTATCGCCCTGACCGCGCTCTATGCGCCTAACGGTTTGATCGGCCAGTTCGCCACCGCCCTGGGTTTCAAGATCGCCTACACCCCGTTGGGCATCACCCTGGCGCTGACCTTCGTCACCCTGCCCTTCGTCGTGCGCACCCTGCAGCCGGTACTGGCCGACATCCCGCGCGAGGTCGAGGAAGCCGCCGCCTGCCTCGGTGCCAAGCCGCTGCAGGTGGCGCGCCACGTGCTGCTGCCGGCGCTGCTGCCGGCCTGGCTGACCGGCTTCGCCCTGGCCTTCGCCCGTGGCGTTGGCGAGTACGGATCCGTCATTTTTATAGCCGGCAATATGCCGATGAAGACCGAGATCCTGCCGCTGCTGATCATGGTGCAGCTGGACCAGTACAACTACGCCGGCGCCACCGCCATTGGCGTGCTGATGCTGGTGGTGTCGTTCATCCTGCTGCTGCTGATCAACCTGCTGCAGCGCCGCATCAGCCGTTCTTGAGGAGCCAGGCATGTCATCTGCAACCCTGACGGCCAGCGCCGCCAACAACGCCGCGCGTCGCGGCAACGCCCTGGGCCGCCGCCTGCTGATCATTTCGGCCTGGCTGGTGTTCGCCTTCTTCCTGCTGCTGCCCTTGTTCGTGGTGGCGACCGAGGCGCTCAAACAGGGCGTCGGCGTGTTCGTCGCTTCGATCCTCGAACCCGACGCCATCAGCGCGCTGAAACTGACCCTGCTCGCCGTGGGCATCGCCGTGCCGCTCAACCTGGTGTTCGGCGTGGCCGCCGCCTGGTGCGTGAGCAAGTACGAGTTTCGCGGCAAGAGCATTCTGGTGACCCTGATCGACCTGCCGTTCTCGGTGTCGCCGGTAATCGCCGGCCTGATCTACGTGCTACTGTTCGGCGCCCAGGGCTTCTTCGGCCCCTGGCTGCGCGAGCACGACATCCAGATCATCTTCGCCCTGCCCGGCATCGTCCTCGCCACCGTGTTCGTCACCGTACCCTTCGTCGCCCGCGAGCTGATCCCACTGATGCAGGAACAGGGCACGCAGGAGGAAGAGGCGGCGCGCCTGCTCGGTGCCAATGGCTGGCAGATGTTCTGGCACGTCACCCTGCCCAACATCAAATGGGGCCTGGTCTACGGCGTGGTGCTGTGTACCGCGCGGGCGATGGGCGAGTTCGGCGCGGTATCGGTGGTGTCCGGGCACATCCGCGGCTACACCAACACCCTGCCGCTGCATGTCGAGATTCTCTATAACGAATACAATCACGTCGCCGCCTTCAGCGTTGCCAGCCTGCTGCTGCTTCTGGCGCTGTTCATCCTGCTGCTCAAGCAGTGGAGCGAGTCCCGTATCAACCGCCGTAAAGCCAGTGCTGGCGAGGAATAAACCATGAGTATCGAAATCCGCAACGTCAGCAAGAACTTCAATGCGTTCAAGGCGTTGAACGAGATCAACCTGAACATCCAGAGTGGCGAGCTGGTCGCCCTGCTCGGCCCGTCCGGCTGCGGCAAGACCACCCTGCTGCGCATCATCGCCGGCCTGGAAACCCCGGACAGCGGCACCATCGAGTTCCACGGCGAGGACGTTTCCAACCACGACGTGCGCGATCGCAACGTCGGCTTCGTGTTCCAGCACTACGCGCTGTTCCGCCACATGACGGTGTTCGACAACGTCGCCTTTGGCCTGCGCATGAAGCCCAAGCGCGGGCGCCCGAGCGAAGACGTGATCCAGCAGAAGGTGCACGAACTGCTCAATCTGGTGCAGCTCGACTGGCTGGGCGACCGCTACCCGGAACAGCTCTCCGGCGGTCAGCGCCAGCGCATCGCCCTGGCCCGCGCCCTGGCGGTGGAACCCAAGGTACTGCTGCTCGACGAACCCTTCGGCGCGCTCGACGCCAAGGTGCGCAAGGAGCTGCGTCGCTGGCTAGCGCGCCTGCACGAGGACGTGCACCTGACGTCTGTATTCGTCACCCACGATCAGGAAGAAGCCATGGAAGTGGCCGACCGCATCGTGGTGATGAACAAGGGCGTGATCGAGCAGATCGGCACGCCGGCCGAGGTCTACGAGTACCCGGCCAGCGACTTCGTCTATCACTTCCTGGGGGACGCCAACCGCCTCTACGTCGGCAACGACCACCACGTGCTGTTCCGCCCGCATGAGGTCGACCTGTCCAGCGAACCGAGCCCGGAACACAAGGCCGGCGAGGTGCGCGACATCCGCCTGCTCGGCGCGATCACCCGCATCACCCTCAAGGTCGAAGGCCAGGACGAGCTGATCGAGGCCGAGGTGGCCAAGGATCACATCAGCCTGGACAACCTCGCCCGCGGCACCACCCTGTACTTCAAGCCCAAGGGCGGCAAGCCGGTCAGCGCCCAAGCCTGAATGAAGCCTCACCTGTAGTACGTAGGGTGGGCGTAGGGTGGGCTTCAGCCCACAGAAACAGAGCTCAGCCTTTATTTGGTGGGCTAAAGCCCACCCTACGAATCTAAAGCGGATCGTCGCCCGGCCCACCCTACGGAGCTACGAAGCTACGGAGCCGCGATCGCCATGATCGCCCTACGCCCCTGCGGTGAAACCTGCAGCGCACGCGAACCCGTGCTGCGCCGCAGCCAGCCCTCGCCTTCGCACAGACTCAGCAACGCCGCGCCCAGCGCACCACCGAGATGCGGTTTGCGCTCGCTCCAGTCCGGGCAGGCACAGAGTCGCTGGCGGCGCTGACGGTTGACCTGATGCAGATCGATCCCCAACGCCTGCAGCCCCTGCTCGCCGCTTGCCGTCAGCTTCAGCGCACCGCCCTCCTCGCTCAGCCAGTCAGCCGCGCGCATGCGCGCGAACACGCCTACCGCCAGTTCGCCGGCCAGATGGTCATAGCAGGTACGTGCCTCACGCATGGCCTGCGGCGTACCGCGTGAGGCCGGCACCGCGCGGGGTTGCCGTGGCTGCGCGGCGAGCGCGGCACTGGCCAGGGCTTCGACAAGTTGCCCGACTTCCGGCCCGGCCAGGCGGTAATAGCGATTGCGCCCATGGCGCTGCTGCACCAGCAGGCCGCCTTCCACCAGTTTGGCCAGGTGCGCGCTGGTCGATGACGGCGACAATCCCGCGAGCAAGGCCAACTCACCGGCCGGTCGCGCACTGCCGTCCATCAGTGCCCAGACCATGCTGGCGCGCCCGGCATCGGCGAGCAGGGCGGCAATCGAACTGAATCCCGGCGCGTATTCCATAATTCACCTCATGACGAAACATGGCGTGCAGTAAGTATGGATACTGGCAGGCAACGTCAACCAGAGCCAGGGAGAAACTCGATGCTCGCCGTGATCTTCGAAGTTCAGGCCAAGCCGGGCCAGCAGCAGGACTATCTCGACCTTGCCGGTGAGTTGCGCCCGCTGCTCGCCGAGCAGCCCGGCTTCATCTCCATCGAGCGCTTCCAGAGCCTCACCCAGCCGGGGAAGCTCCTGTCGCTGTCGTTCTGGCAGGACGAAGCCTCGATCCAGGCCTGGCGCCAGCGCGAGGAACACCGGCGCGCACAGACGGCAGGACGCGAGGAGGTCTTCAGTCACTATCGGTTGCGCGTGGCCCAGGTACTGCGCGACTACGGCATGCACGAGCGCGAACAAGCGCCGGCCGACAGCCGCGCGGCTCTCGAACAGAAGGCAGCTCGATGACCGAGCACCTGCCCCTGATCCTCGCCACCTTCCTGCTCGCCGGCATGGTCAAGGGCGTGGTCGGCCTCGGCCTGCCAACCATCGCCGTCGGTCTGCTCGGCCTGGTGATGGCGCCATTGCAGGCCGCCGCGCTGCTGATCATCCCGTCGATGGTGACCAACATCTGGCAGCTGTGCGACGGTCGCAGCCCACAGCCGATGCTGCGCCGGCTGTGGCCGATGCTGCTGGGAATCCTGTTCGGCACGCTGCTGGTCGCCGCTGTACTGCAGAGTCTCGACCTGCCCGGCGCCACCCGCTGGCTGGGCGTTGCACTGGTAGTCTATGCACTGCTTGGCCTGGCCAAGGTGCACTTTCGTGTGGAGCGGGCCAAGGAAGGCTGGCTGGGTCCGGTGATCGGTGCGATCACCGGTGCAATCACCGCGGTCACCGGCGTGTTCGTGATTCCCGCCGTGCCCTATCTGCAGGCCATCGGCCTGGAGAAGGACGATCTGGTCCAGGCCCTTGGGCTGTCCTTCAGCGTCTCCACCCTGGCCCTGGCGGCAGCGCTCGGTCACAGCGGTGAACTGCTGCAACCGGCGGTGCTGGGCCTGTCGTCGCTTGCTCTGCTGCCCGCACTGCTGGGCATGGCCGCCGGCCAGTGGCTGCGCAAGCGCATCAGCGCGGAGCGCTTCAAGCGCTGGTTCTTCATCGGCCTGTTGCTGCTTGGGGCCGAACTGGCACTGCGCGGTCTCTGAGCCTGGCCATCAAACGGCGGCAGCCTGCGACTGCTTGAGGCCGAACCATTGCAGCTCGGCCAGCAGCGCCACCGCCAGCGCCTGGCCGATGATGAAGGCGTAACCAAACAGATTCGGCGACACCCAGCCGATCACCAGAACCAGCAGACTGTCGATCACCCACAGCGCGTTGATCGCAATCACCGCCCAGATGGCCTGACGGCTGATTTCGGCGCGGTTGGACAACCACACCAGCAGCGCGGCGAAGGGCAGCAGGGCGCTACCGGCGACCAGCAACAGCAGGCGCGGCAATTCGAGAAAGGCGCCCAGCCAGCCGGCCGCCAGGACCAGCAGCAGGCCAGTGACGCCGCTGAGCAGGCCGTCGAGCAGAAGAGCATTGCGCAGCATCGGGTTGGGTTGCAGTGCGTTCATGACGAATCCTCCATAAGGGCACCGGAGTGATGCCTGGCCTACAGATTTCGCCGAAACGCACGGGTCGTCGATTACCTGTCAGGTAATGGCCGACATGACCTGACTGCACTATCGTGCAGGCCATGAATACCAACTCCCAGACCGCCGGCGCCCTGTTGCGCCAATGGCGCCAGCGGCGCCGCCTGAGCCAGCTCGACCTCGCCTGTGAGGCACAGATATCCACCCGCCACCTGAGCTTCGTCGAGACCGGACGCGCGCAACCCAGTCGCGAGATGCTGCTGCACCTGGCCGAGCAGCTGGAGATTCCCCTGCGCGAGCGCAATCGCCTGCTCAGCGCCGCCGGTTTCGCCCCGCTGTACAGCCAGCACGAGCTGAGCGACCCGGCGCTGGCGCCCGCGCGTCAGGCCATCGAACAACTGCTCAAGGCCCACGAGCCCTATCCGGCGCTGGCCATCGACCGGCAATGGAACCTGCTGGCGGCCAACGCTGCGCTCGGCCCCTTTCTCGCCGGCATGCCGGACTTTCTCCTCGGCCCGCCGCTCAATGTGATGCGCCTGTCGCTGCACCCCGAAGGCCTGGCACCGCGCATCGCCAACCTGGCGCTGTGGCGCGCGCACCTGCTGATGCGCCTGCAGCGCGACGCCGAGATCAGCGGCGACGAAGCCCTGTTCGACCTGCTCGACGAGCTGCGCGGCTATCCGGAGCCGGCGGAAGTCGCTGCGCCACCGAGCGACGCCGTGCTGGTGCCGCTGCAACTGCACAGCGAGCAAGGCGTGCTCAGCCTGATCAGCACCATCACGGTGTTCGGCACGCCGAATGACGTGACCCTCGCCGAACTGGCGCTGGAAACCTTCTTCCCCGCCGACGCGTTCACCGCCGAGTACCTGCGTAATCTGATGAAAGCCCCTGAACGGTAGCGATTTCCGACGAAATCACTCTTTCGGGTCATGCTCCGCTGCGCTTGGCGCAGTAGTCTTGATGCTGCGTCGTTGACGCCGCCAATGCATACCTGCTCAAAACAATAACAAGGAGCACCCCGGATGCGCTGTAAAGCACTGTTGCGTCATGCTTTTTTCTGGTCGCTCGGACTCTTCGTCGGGCTCTCGCCCATAGCCTTCGCCGAGGCCGTCAGCCCGCAGGAACAGATTCAGATATACGCCAGCCGCGCCACCAGCAGCCTGATGCTGTTACGTGGCGAAGGTTTCCAGAAGACGCATCAGCAGCGTCTGGAGGCCGACCTGGCCGCTCTGGCCGGCGCCATGCAGAGCCTTCCGCAGGCCAGCGCCGAACTCACCAGCGCCCATCAGGCCCTCGTTACCCAGTTACGCAACGGTGTTTCCTATGGCCCCGGTGACGAGAACGTGCCCTGGCGCTTCCCCGAAGACCTCAGCCGGGCCCTGCGCGATTTTCTCAGCGCGGCCCGCGCATTACCCGGTGCTGAGGGCCAAAGCGAGCTGGCGGCCAAGATCGAGTACCTCAGCGTGCAGTACCTCAGTCGCTCCTATCTGGGCACCTTCGAGATTGCCCGTGAACAACCCGATACCTATCTCGGCCAGGACGAACGCCTGCTACTGCCGGCCATCGACAGCGAACTGCAGGCAATCGAGGACCCCTCCGACCCACAGATAACCAAGCTGCAGACCCGCTGGAGCTACCTGCGTGCGGCACTGGCCGACATGAACAGCCAGAGCAACACCCTGCAGAGCGTCTCCGGCCGCCCCTTCGCCCCCATCACCGTGGATCGCCACGCGCGTTCGATGACGGCGCAGTGGATGGCGATGTTCTAGAAAGGCTCGCGGCTGAAGCCCCTCCCACAAAACCGAGTGACCGTGGGAGGGGCTTCAGCCGCGACGAACAGCAGCACGTGCTCAGGCCAGCGCCTTCTTCTCGCGAATGCAGGTCGGCCCGGCGATCTCCACCACGGCGTGCTCGACCTCCTTGCGCAGGCCGAGCAGGAAGGCCAGTTCGGCGACCACGAACAGCGGGCCGACCACCAGGCCCATGACATCATCGACGAACGCCGGCTTGCGCCCTTCGTAGTAATGACCGACGAACTGAATGATCCAGCCGACCACGAACAGGCCGATACCGGCCGTGAGCCACAGCGCGGTCGAGGCATTCGCCAGCGCGGCGCCCGCCCACAGGCAAAGCCCCAGCAGCACGGCCATGAGCAGGCCGAAGCGGGTATCCAAACGCAGGTAGAACACGGCGGCAGCCAGAGCAGTCAGCGTGGCAGGCGCCAGCCACAGGCCGGCGATTTCGAAACCGGGCCGCGACAGCAGCACGGCGACGGCCAGCACGATCATCGGGATGCCGATGAAGTGGCTGGCGATATTGCGCCGGTCGCGATGGTAGGCGGCATACTGAGCCAGGTGATCGACGAGGGTTTTCATTGTTATCGTCCTCATGTGTGAAACGGGCCCGAGCATGATCGCCTCGCCCGGGCTCGTCGCACTGTCGGCTAGCCGACAATGGCAGGGATCGCCACACCGCCGCGCAACCTTGCAGGAGCCGCAATGCACGATCCTCGTCACTACAGCAGCCAGCTGAACCAGGGCCACTGGTTCGCCTCGCTGCCCCAGGCACTCAGCCAGAGCCTGCTGGGCATGGCCCAGGTGCAGCATCTGGACGCCGGCCAGCGGCTGTTTCGCCGTGGCGACAAACCCAGAGGGCTGTATGCGGTGGTGGAGGGCGCGGTGCGCATCGGCGCGGTCAGCGAGAACGGCAAGGAGGCGCTGCTGACGCTGGTCGAGCCACCCTACTGGTTCGGCGAGATTTCCCTGTTCGATGGCCTGCCGCGCACCCACGATGCCTTCGCCGAAAGCGCCAGCACCCTGCTGCTGCTGCCCCAGCACGAATTGCTCGCGCTGCTCGAACGTCAGCCGCAGTACTGGCGCGACTTCGCCCTGCTGATGAGCCACAAGCTGCGCCTGGCCTTCATCGCGCTGGAGGACATGAGCCTGCTGCCCGCCGCGCCGCGCCTGGCCCGACGCCTGCTGCTGATCGCCGAGAACTACGGCGAGAGCGAACCACGCCGAGTGCTGCACCTGGCCCAGGAACAGCTGGCGCTGATGCTCTCGCTGTCGCGCCAGACCACCAACCAGATCCTCAAGGAGCTGCAGGCGCAGGGCGTGGTTCACCTGACCTACGGCGAGATCGAAATTCTCGACTTCGAGCGCCTGCGCCAGCTGGCCTCCTGAACCGCTAGCGTCCGGCCACTGTCCAACCCCTGTCGTTTTTTCTGCCGGAAGTGCCGTACCGATGCCAGACAACGCTCACGCTCCGCTGCCCGATGCGCTCGCCGGCCCGCTGCTGCGCCGTCTCGAGCCCGGCCGCCTGGTGCTGTGGCTGGTGGCCAGCCGTGAACTGAGCCTGCAACTCTGGCTACAGCCCGAGGGCCAGGCGCAGCAGACGCATGCACTGAATGAGCACTGCCAGCAGCTACCGCTGGGCCGACAGGCCGTGCTGCACCTGATCGACCTGCCACTGCAGCAGGCGCTGCCACAGGACGTGCGCATCGCCTATGACCTGCAGATCATCGATGACAATGACACGCAGGGCATGCGCGCCTGGGCGCCGCATCTGCTTTACCAAGGCGCCGAGCATGCCGATTTCGTCCTGCGCTCGCGCGTCGAGCAAATGCTTCATGGCTCCTGCCGCAAGCCCCACCATGCTGCCGATGACGGCCTGCTCTGCGCCGACCGTCTGCTGGCCGAACAGACCGATCCCGCGCAGCGCCCGGCACTGCTGCTGATGAGCGGCGACCAGGTCTACATCGACGATGTCGCCGGCCCGCTGCTGTGCGCCATCCATCAACTGATCGCCCGCCTCGGCCTGTTCGACGAGTTTCTCGAGGGCGCCGTGGTCGAGAACAGCCAGGCGCTGTATGGCCACCCGGTCGGCTACTACCAACGCGCCGACCTGCTACCGGCGGTGAAGAGCAACCAGACCCTGCGCGACAAGTTCTTCGGCGGCGTGGAAAAGCCGGTGTTCACCAGCAACAGCGCCGACAACCATCTGGTGACCTTCGCCGAGATGATCGCCATGTACCTGCTGGTCTGGTCGCCACTGCCCTGGACGCTGATCAGCGAAGAACAGCCGCCGCTGGACGAGGAGCAACAGCAGCGCTATGCCAACGAACGCCAGCGCATCGACGCCTTCCGCCAGAGTCTCGACCAGGCCGCGCGGGTATTCGCCCACCTGCCGACGCTGATGATCTTCGACGACCACGACGTCACCGATGACTGGAACCTCTCCGCGCGCTGGGAGCAGACCGCCTACGGCCACCCGTTCTCCAAGCGCATCATCGGCAATGCCCTGCTCGCTTATCTGCTGTGCCAGGGCTGGGGTAACAACCCGGACGTGTTCGAACAGCCGCTGAATGCCTTTGCCGAACTGCTGCAGCAGCGCCAGGACGATCACTTGCAGGCCAAGGCGCAGGACGCGCTGATCGACCAGGTGCTGCATTTCGAGCAATGGCACTACGTGCTGCCGACCACACCAGCACTACTGGTGCTGGATACCCGCACGCGCCGCTGGCGCAGCGAAGGGCATCTGTCGAAGCCCTCGGGGCTGATGGACTGGGAGGCGCTGTGTGACTTCCAGCAGGCACTGCTCGACCACCCCAGTTGCATCATCGTCTCGCCCGCCCCGATGTTCGGCGTGAAGCTGATCGAGGGCATCCAGAAGCTGTTCACCCTGGCCGGCCATCCGCTGATGGTTGATGCGGAAAACTGGATGGCCCATCGCGGCGCGGCCAGCGTGATGATGAACATCTTCCGCCACTCGCGCACGCCGGGTGATTTCGTGATCCTGTCCGGCGACGTGCACTACTCCTTCGTTTACCGCGTGAACATCCGCCATCGCCGCGCCAGCCCGACCATCTGGCAAATCACCAGCAGCGGCATCAAGAACGAATTCCCGGCCGAGCTACTGGACTGGTTCGACCGTCTCAACCGCTGGCTCTACGCGCCCTGGTCACCGCTCAACTGGCTGACCAAGCGCCGGCGCATGCGCGTCACCCCGCTGATTCCTGATCGCAGCCGCTCAGGCGAGCGCCTGTGGAACAGTGCCGGCCTCGGCCAGGTATTCTTCGACGAACAGGGCCGACCGAAGCGCATCCTCCAGCTCAACGCCGATGGCTCACCGCCGGCCGCGTTCGTGGCCGAGCGTGAATCAGGCGCGGCGACGGCACCACTGCTCGGGCATCCAGATAGCAGTGCAGCACCGCGGGACGGTGGCGCAAGCCACCCGTGAGCCGATCGCATACGCCAAAGCTCAACGCCAAATGGCGCCGAAGCAGATGACATGCAAATTGACGACAGACGGTAGGATCGAAAAAACAGGCGTTACTGGAGTGCTCCGATTTGCTCAATGAACCCTCTGCACTCTCTAATTGGGTTCAAATTGGCGCCACAAGAACTCTTCTAATTCGGAGATTCCATTGAGCATTTACTCCTGCCTGTTAGAAACGCCATCCGCTCAGGTCTATCAAGCGCTTCGAATTGGCTCTGGCCTTAGCGCAAAGACCGATGAGGCCGCCGCACGGGGCTTACCTAACAGCCTTTTTGCCGTGCAAATCCTGCATGGCGCCCAACCCGTGGGAATGGGCCGCGTGATCGGTGACGGTGGCTGTTTCTTTCAAGTCGTGGACATCGCTGTTCTCAGGGAACATCAGGGCAAGGGGCTCGGCAAGCGCATCATGGGCGAAATCCTGCGGTTCATCGAAACCCATGTACCGGAAAGCGGCTACGTGAGCCTTATCGCGGATGGGCCAGCACAGGATCTGTACGCGCAGTTTGGCTTCGTTCGCACCGCGCCGCGCTCTGTTGGTATGGCTTACAAACGCCCGAGGCCTGCAGATACCTGATGTAAGAGTCAGGCCGCTCCAGAAATGACTCCAACCGTCTCTACGTTGATGACCTGAGCGGAGCGCGCCTGCCGCCAATCGCTACCGCTCGGTCATCCCCTGCGCTTCAGCGCAGCTTCTCCAGCATCTGGTAGTACCACATGCCGGCGGCCAGCATCGGGTTGCCGAGCTGGTCGCCCAGCGGCACCTTGATGTGCTTGCAGGCGGCGAAGGTGTCGTACTGCTCCAGGTCGCCGGTGATCGCCTTGGCCATGATCTCGCCCATGATGTGGGTGGTGGCGATGCCGTGGCCGGAGTAGCCCTGGCAGTACCAGACATTGGACGAGAGCTTGCCCAGCTGCGGGATGCGGTTCATTACGATGCCCATGGCGCAGCTCCACTGGTAGTCGATCTGCACGCCCTTGAGCTGCGGGAAGGTGCGCTCGATGCACGGACGCAGTTCACCGGCGATATCGCGCGAATCACGCCCGGAGTAGTTGCAGCCGCCGCCGAACAGCAGGCGGCCATCGGCGGTGAGGCGGTAGTAGTCGAGCACGAAGCGGCAGTCGTACACCGCCAGGTCCTGCGGGTTGATCTCTTTCGCCATGTCACCGAGCGGCGCGGTGGTGACGATGCCGCCCATGGCCGGAAAGATCAGGCCCTTGAGCTTGCGCCGCTCCAGCTTGTGGTAGACGTCGCCGGCCAGCAGCACCTGCTTGGCCTCGATCCGCCCACCGGTGGTGACCACCGCCGGACGCGGGCCGTGGACGATATCCAGCACCTCGGAATGCTCGAAGATCAACGCGCCCAGGCTCTCGGCGGCCTTGGCCTCACCGATGCACAGGTTGAGTGGATGCAGGTGCATGTTGCGGGTGTTCTTCAGGGCGCCGCAATACAGATCGCTGCCGAGTTGAGCACGTACTCCAGCCGCGTCGAGCAGGCTGACATCCTCGCCCATGCCACGGCGCAACGCCTCGTCATAAGTCGCCTTGAGCTCATCCATATGGCTGGCTTTCATCGCGGTATGCAGATGGCCGTGTTTGAGGTCGCAGTCGATGCCGTATTTGGCCACGCGGTTCTTGATAATCTCGTGGCCGCGCCAGCGCAGGTGCCAGATGAAGTCGTCCACCTCCTCGCCCAGGGTGTTGCGCATCTGCTTGCGCATGGCCTCGTCGCCAGAAAGGCTGCCAGTGACCTGGCCGCCGTTGCGCCCGCTGGCGCCCCAGCCGACCTTGTTGGTTTCCACCACGGCTACCTTGAGGCCACGCTCGGCCAGCTCCACCGCCGTGGCGATGCCGGTGAAGCCACCGCCGATGATGGCCACGTCCACCGTCACACTGCCCTGCAGCGTCGGGTAGTCGGTCTCGTAATTGAGCGAGGCCGAGTAGTAGGACGGCGCACGCTCGGCGGCAGGTTTGACGGCTTGGTTGATCGCGTTCATTGCATGTCCTTGGGGCGGCTGCACCGCCGTAGGGTGCGCTGTGCGCACCGATGAATCACTCGTCGCGGCTAAAGCCCCTCCCACAGGGGGCACCCACAATCTCCGCACTTTGTGGGAGGGGCTTTAGCCGCGAGTTTTTTGATTAAGAGCCTTCAGGCATTACTCAGATACCAGCGCCAATCCTGCTCGCCGACCTCGCCCATGAACTGGCGGTACTCGGCACGCTTGACCGCGAGAAAGACTTTGAGAAAGTCCGCGCCAAAGGCGTCGCGCGCCCAGTCGGAGCGCTCCAGCGCCTGGATCGAAGCCAGCCATTCGGTCGGCAGCAGAGTCTTGGCCTGAGCGTAGCCATTGCCTTCCACCGGCGCGCCGGGGTCGAGGCGATCAGCGATGCCACGGTGAATCCCGGCGAGAATCGCCGCCGCCGCGAGATAGGGGTTGGCATCGGCGCCGCAGATCCGGTGCTCGACGTGCCGAGTACCCGCCGGGCCGCCGGGCACGCGCAGGCTGACGGTGCGGTTGTCGACGCCCCAGGTCGGCGCCAGCGGCGCATAGCTGTTGGCCTGGAAGCGGCGGTAGGAATTGGCGTTGGGGCAGAACAGCAGCAGCGAATCGAGCAGGCTGGCCAGCATGCCAGCGACCGCATGGCGCAGCAGTGGCGTACCGGCAGGATCGATGCTAGCGAACAGGTTGTCACCCGCCGCATCAGCCAGGCTGACGTGCATATGCATGCCGGTACCGGCCAGATCATCGAAGGGTTTGGCCATAAAGCAGGCCTGCATCCCGTGGGCATGGGCCACACCCTTGACCAGACGCTTGTAGCGCACCGCCTGATCCATCGCCGCCAGCACCGGGCCGTGCTCCAGGGTGATTTCCACCTGGCCGGGGGCGTACTCGGAGATCGCCGTGCGCGCCGGAATGCCCTGCGCCTTGCAGGCTGCATAGAGATCACGCAGGAACGGCTCAATCTGCTCCAGCTCGCGCAGGCCGTAGACCTGCGTCTGCCGTGGACGGCCGCCGTCGGCGTCCAGCGCCGGCTGCGGGCGGCCCTGGGCATCGCGCTTCTGGTCGAGCAGGTAGAACTCCAGTTCGCAGGCCATCACCGGGTGATAGCCGTCGGCTTCGAGCTGCTCGATCACGCGGACCAGCAACTGGCGCGGATCGGCCGGCGTGGCCGGCAGGCCTTCGCTCGGGTGCATCGATACCTGCACGGCGGCGGTGGGCATCTGCCGCCAGGGCAGGCGCACCAGGCTGCCGGGCAGCGGATAGGCGCGGCAGTCGATATCACCCACCTCCCAGACCAGACCGGAGTCCTCGACATCCTCGCCCTGGATGGACAGGCCGAGCATGGTGCTCGGCAGCGGCCGGCCGCTCTGGTACAGCGCCAGCAGCTCCTCACGGTGCAGCAGCTTGCCGCGGGGTACGCCATTGGCGTCGAGGATGAACAGCTCGATCAGCTCGATATCGGGATTGCTGGCCAGGAAATCCTGGGCTTCCTGCACAGCAGCGAAAGTCGTCATATCGCACTCGCTTGCGCCAGTTGGGCGCTCGGTGTCCGCACGGCCCGTTCGATTCTCGAACAGGTTGCACAGGCAGACAAATGGGCATCAGCGGCTGCGGACATGGCGCAGCCATCGGTGTCAGCGGGCGGGGACGGCGTCCGGTGGGCGGGCGTGGCGGCAGTGCCACAGCGCCCAGAAGGCAAGGATGATGGTCAGCAGCGGGTTGAGTCGCTCCAACAGCCGCCGCCGCGCAGGCGCGCGGTACAGCGGAACATGGACTTGGCAGGCCAGGGAGATCATGGCTTGGCAGCGTCGCACAGGGTTTGACGTGAGTTAAATCGGGTTTTCCATACGCTTGGTTATGCGTTGGCTAAACAATCCCCCCAGCCCAACCCTACGGCTCCGGTCGATAGCCCAGACGCAAACCGCCCCAATGCTTGCCCTGCACCATGATCGGCACCGACAGGTCGTGCATCAGCTCGCCGGTATCGCGCATGTAGGTCTGTAGCAATAGCGCCTGTGTGTGGCTGCCGCAGCGGATGCCGGTGCGGTCGTTGAACAGGCGCTTGCCGCGGCTGCGGGTAGCGTCCACAGCCGGGTCGCCACTGGGCGGATGGTTGAACGCGGCGTTGTGCGTGGGCACGTAGCCTTGCGGGGTGGTGGCGATGGCGAAGACCAGCCCCTCATGGCGCTTGAGCAAGGGCTCCTGCAGCGCCGGCAGCACCTGATCCGCGTACTGATCGAAGCGCGTGCGGTATTTCTGCGGCTGGGTGCCGGCAATCGGCTGGTAGTGACGGTCGAACAGGTCGTCGAGGCTGATGCGGCCGCCCTGCAGGTCCTGCTCGAATTGCGCGGCGATAGCGGCGGCGCCCTCACGAGCCAGGTCGTAGGCGCGCTGGTGATAGTCGTCCAGCCCCACTTCGGCGAGCTGTTCACTGACCGTCTCGGCCTGCCCTACCAACTGCTCGGCGGCCTCGGCCAGCTGCCGCGTCTGCCCTTCACTGCCCTGCACATCGTCCTGCAATTGCAGTGCAGCAGCCGACAGGCTGGCAAGGCGCTGGTGATTGTCCGCCGTGCCGGCACTGATCTGCGCCACCTGCTGCTCGACCTCCTCGGCCTGGTCGGCGATACCGTGCAGGCGGCTGCCGGCCGTTTCGATCTGCTGCGCGGCCTGTTCCAGTTCGACGCTCTGGCGCTGGATATGGGTGACCACCGCCGTGCTCTGCTGGCGGATATCGGCGACCATCTGGCTGACTTCTTCGGTGGCGCTGGCGGTGCGCGCGGCAAGGTTGCGCACCTCGTCGGCGACCACGGCGAAACCCCGGCCCATCTCGCCGGCGCGCGCCGCCTCGATGGCGGCATTGAGCGCCAGCAGGTTGGTCTGGCTGGCGATGGACTGGATCACCTGGGTGACCTGCTCGATCTGTTCGGTACGGCTACCGAGACCATCGATCAGCTCACGACTGGCCAGGGTCTGGGCGCTGAGTTGCTGCATGCGTTCGATGGCCTGATTGAGTTCGGCCTGACCATTGGCGCTGGCATCACGCACATGGCGGGCCGCGGCCAGGGTCTGCTCGGCACGGGCGGCGCTGTCCTGTTCGGTGTGGGTGATGGCCTCGGCGGCCTGGCTGACCTGCTGCACCGCCGTCAGCTGCGATTGCAGGCGACCGGCCAGGTGCTTGACCGCATGGGCCACCTTGGCTGCGGACAGCGCGTTGTGGCAGGTGTGTCGCGACAGCCCGCGGCTGAGCTCGACGAAGTCGCCAGTCGCTCGTTGCTGGACGGCCTGCGCCGGCTCGTCGCGGCGTTGCCAAGGGCCGAGCCAGGGCCACAGCGCCAGCAGCAGGAAGGACAGCACGCTGACATAGGGCGGTAGTTGCACCTGCTGGTAGACCAGCATCAGCGCGCCCAAGCCCAGGGCGTGGAGCAGACAGGCAACCGGTGAACGGATAAAGGCAACTTGCATGACCGACCTCAGAGTTCTTGTTCTGGTGCGCGGCGAGGCGCGGTAGGCGGACGGGGTCACGACGGGTTCTCTCCTTGAATATCCCACGCAACCTGGGCAGCAGGCTACGTGTACGACAGGCCCGACGAAAATAAGCGTACGACCGGGCACCATGACCCGGATTCGAACAGCCTGGAAGCACCTGCACCATCAAACTTTGGTAGTACGCCGTCATGAATTTAGACGGTCCGTCCCCTGGCAGGCTGATCGAAATGCTTCCTGCGCCGCCCTCGGTGGGTGCACCCAGTCACTGTATCGACGCCTAGCCGCTGGGCATTAGCAGCGGGTGGGAAACGGTTCCGGCGTAAGCGCCCCGGCCTGGGTCTTCGGTGGCTAACCCACCATGCGATGGCGTTTGACGAAACGTCGGTCCAGCCAGTCCTTGCAGTGCCCGTACAACTGCCCGCCGGCACTCCAGTCGTGCCAACCGAGCAGCGCCCCGCCATCACCGGTGGCGAGCAGGGCGAGGCTCTGCCATTGCGCCCGATACTGGCGCAACGGGCGCCCCTGCAGCGCGGCCTGTAGATTGGTGCTCAGTACCGGCGCCTGACGCACCGCGAAACGCCCACTGCGGCGCATGCCATCGAGACTGGCACTGTCGCCGACGGCGAAGATCTGCGCGTGGGATTCGCATTGCAGGGTCGGACGAATGGCGATGAATCCGGCGGCGTCGCTGGCCAGCTGGCTCGACGTCAGCCACGGCCAGGGCCGTGCACCGCTGGCCAGCAGCAGGCGTCGCCCGCGCCACACGGGCTCGTCGCCGCTGAGCAACCAGTCATCCTCGATACGGCCGATCGGGCAATGCTCGCGCACCTGCACACCGCGCTGACGCAGATGGCCCAGTGCGCGCAGGCGCAGCCCAGGCCCCAGCCCGTCGAGCAAGGTTCCGCCGCAGAACAGCGCCAGCGCCGGTACCTTGTCGGCCAGCGCCAGGGCCAGCTCCACACCACCGGCACCACCACCGAGAATCGCCATGCGGCGTGGCTCGGTCTGCCATTGCTGCCAGCCTTCGAGCAGCCGGTCGATAGGCCTGGCAGCCAGCACCTGCATGCCATCGCCCTGCTGCGGCGGAATGGCCATGCCGGCGCCAACATTGAGCGACAGCCACTCGCTCTGCAGGCTGCGGCCGTCTGCGAGCTGCAGGATGCGCGCATCGGCGTCGAGCGAAGCGATTTCGCCCTCGATCAGCTCGACCTTCGCCGCCCGGCACAGCGGCTGCAACTCCACGCGGCAGTCCGCGGGGCTGAAACGACCACTGATCAGCCCCGGCAGCATGCCTGCATACCAGGCCTCCGGCCCGGGGCTGAGCAGGCCGATACGGCCTGGCGGGCGCTCCACCAGCGCCCAGCGGCGCAATACACCAAGGTGGGCATGGCCGGCCCCGGCCAGGATCAGGTCGTACTGGGTCATGCGTTGTTGCATCCATCGCGGTATTGACTCGGCGTCTGGCCGGTCCAGCGTTTGAAGGCTCGGCCGAAGCTGCTGCTGTCGCTGAAGCCGAGCAGATAGGCAATTTCACTGATCGAACAGCGCGGGTCGCGCATGTGCCGTAACGCCAGCGCGTGGCGCGTCTCGCCGAGCAGCGCCTCGTAGCTGGTGCCCTCCTCGGCCAGGTGACGCTGCAGGCTGCGCAGGCTCAGATGCAGGGTCTGGGCAATACGCTCGGCAGACGGCTCACCGTCGGGCAGTTGAGCTTCCAGACACGTGCGCACCCGCTCGCTGCAACTGGCCGCCTGCAGTTGCTCCAGATTGCGCCGCAGTACCGTCTCGTTGTGCTCGGCCAGCTCCGGGTTGCCATCGTCCAGGCGCTGCTCGAACGCGGCACGAGGAAAGCGCAGCAGGCTTTCCTCGGCATCGAACTGCAGCGGTGCGCGAAATACCGCCTGCCAGGGGGCCGGGTCGGTTGGCTGTGGACGCTGCAGTTGCACCAGTAGCGGCGAGAACTCGCGGTTCAGGCGATTACGACAGCTGCGCACGTAGATCGCGGCAAAGGCGTCCAGCGCTTCGGGCGCGGGCGCCGGGCTACCCGGCGGAACGCGAAAACGAAACTCGTAGACGTCATCCAGCTGGCGCAACTCCAGCTGCAGCGCATCGCTGACCACACGGTGATAGCGCACGATGCGCTCGAACATTTCACGCAGGCTGCTGCTGGCGATCAGCGCATAGCCCAGGGCGTGGAAAGTGGTCGGGCTGACGAACTGCGAGGTCTTCAGCCCCAGCGCCGGGTCACCACTGGCGGCCACCGCCAACTGCCACAGGCGCGTGGTGAGCGACAGCGGACAGCGCGCGTTGGGGTCGTCAAGCACTGCCGGATCAAGCCCCGCCTCGCGGCACAGGGCAGCGCTGTCCAGCCCGAGGGCATCGAGCTGCTTGCGCAGGGCGCGGGTCCAGCTGGCCAGGGTGGTGGGTTCGGCGGTCATGCAGATTGGCGTATCCGGTAGGCAGGTTGGCGTGCTCGGTCGGGCGCTATGACGACCGTCACGGCACAGTGAAGTCACAACCCAATAACAAGAGGATGTCGGCATGTCCCCCTCCCCCGCAAGCCTTAATGACCAGCAACGCGCTGCACATATCCGTGAACAGGTGATGGCCCACGGTAACGCCCTGCGCCAGCGCTACCCGATCCTGCAACATCAGGACGCGCTCGGCGCCGGTATTCTCGCGTTCGCGCTGCTCGGCATGGTCGGCTCGGCTGCACTGTATATCGGCGGCCATCTGGCCTGGTGGGCGTGCCTGCTGCTCAACGCCTTCTTCGCCTCGCTGACCCACGAGCTGGAACACGACCTGATCCACTCGATGTACTTCCGCAAGCGGCCGCTGCCGCACAACCTGATGATGGCACTGGTCTGGCTGGCGCGGCCGAGCACCATCAACCCCTGGGTACGCCGCCATCTGCATCTCAACCATCACAAGGTTTCCGGCAGTGAAGCGGACATGGAGGAGCGCGCCATCACCAACGGCGAGCCCTGGGGCATCGCCCGCCTGCTGATGGTCGGCGACAACATGATGAGCTCCTTCATCCGCTGGCTGCGGGCGAAGAATCCCGAGCACCGGCGGATGATTCTGACCCGCACGCTGAAGGTCTACGCACCGCTGGGGCTGCTGAACTGGGCGACCTGGTACCTGTTCCTCGGTTTCCATCTGCTGGACTGGGCCAGCGCTGCGCTCGGTGCGCCCATCGCCTGGTCGGCCAGCACGCTGAGCGTGATGGCAGTGGTGAACATCGCCGTGGTGGTGCTGGTCGGGCCCAACGTGCTGCGCACCTTCTGCCTGCACTTCGTCAGCTCCAACATGCACTACTACGGCGATGTCGAGCCGGGCAACGTGATCCAGCAGACCCAGGTGCTCAACCCCTGGTGGCTGTGGCCGCTGCAGGCGTTCTGCTTCAACTTCGGCAGCAGCCATGCGATCCACCATTTCGTGGTCAAGGAGCCGTTCTATATCCGCCAACTGACCGTGCCTTTCGCCCACCGGGTGATGCGCGAGATGGGCGTACGCTTCAACGACTTCGGCACCTTCGCCCGTGCCAATCGCTGGACGCGTCGTCAGAAGGCGACCGAGGAGCACACGCAGACTGCCTGAACCCGGCTCGAGAGGCCGCGCAGTCATTCACCAGGCGATCCCGACGGATGAGACTCGCAGCGCAATCATAGCGCCAGTAGTCGGCTAGAATTGCCCTGCGCCCAACCGCTCCCCAGACCCGACAGCGTCCACCGGACTTCGGCGCCCTCGTAGTAGCCATGAGGCGCCCAGGATGCTTCGACCGCTTCGCTCACTGATATTGCTGCTTTGCCTGGCCTGCGTCGTGCCGGCCTGGGCGAGCAGTGCGCTGCCGCTGCTCAAGCTCAGCGCCGCCGACCTGGCCGAACCGGTGAGCATCGAGCGCAGCCTGCTGCTGGAAGACCCCAGTGGCCAGCTGACCGCCAGTGAAGTGCTGCAGCGCATCACCGAGCAAGGCAGGGAGGTGCAGGGTACCGCGCGCATCGGCTACACGCGTAGCGCCTGGTGGCTTGCCGTACAACTGCAAACACCACCGGCCGAACGTCTGCAGCTGATCATCGGCCAGACCTTCCTCGATGATCTGGAAGTCTGGCTGTTCGATGGAGAACAAGCTCTGGGTCCGCTGTACAGCGGGACAACACGATCGTTCCTGGAGCGTGGCGAGCCCTACCCGCAGTTTCTGCTCAACCTGCCGCGCCTGGGCGAAGGCCCACACAGCCTGCTGCTGCGCGTACAGAGCCATTCGGCGATCAACCTGCCACTGCAGGTGGTCGGCGCCGAGCAGGGCCAACAGCTGATCGCCCACAGCTGGCTGCAAAGCGGTCTGTTGATCGGCGCCCTGCTCGCCCTGGCACTGTTCTATCTGGTCAAGTACAGCACCCTGCGCGAAACGCAACTGGCCTATTTCAGCCTCACCTCGCTGTGCGTGGCGTTGTACAACACCAGCCTGTACAACATCGCCGGACTGCTCTGGCCGCAGTGGACGCTGCTACCCAAGTTGCTGGTCAACCTGACCACCGCGGGCATGCTGATCTTCAGCTCGCTGTTTCTCGCCAGCGCTCTGCGCCTGCAGCTTGGACGCCTGCGCTGGCTGCGAGACGCCCTGTTCGCCGCCATCCTGCTGGTGTGCATTGGCGGCCTGGCCAGCAGTCACGCCTATACCTACCAGACGCTCAATCTGCTGATCCTCTGCACTGGCCTCTACCAGTTGCTGGTGATGTGCCTGGGCGTCCACCAGCGCCGCCCCTATGCGCCGGGTTATCTGCTGTGCTGGAGCGCGGTGCTGGTGCTGATGCTGCTGGTGCCGCTGAGCCGGGTCGGTCTGGTTCCGCTGCCTGCCGGCTTTCATGCCCTGTATGCCTACCTGCCGGCGCTGAGCATGCTGCTGTTCGGTGCCCTGCTCGACAAACAGCTGGAGCGCGTGCGCCGGGTCCTGCTGAGCAGCCAGGCGCAGGCCATCGACAACCTGGAACAGTACCAGGCGCTGTTTCGCAACAGCGGTGAGGGCATATTCCGCTGCCAGCGCGACGGCCGCCTGCTGGAGGCCAACCCGAGCCTGGCGCGTCTGCTCGGCAGTGCCAGCCTGCCGGATGACATCGACCAGCTCTCCCTGCAGCGTCTGCTGGGTGAAGCGCAGTGGCGCGCGCTGCTGCGCCAGCTCGACGAGCAGGCCGGCATGGTCAGCTGCGAATGTGAACTCTACGACCTCAAGCAGCGCCCGCTATGGGTCTACCTGTCACTGCACCTGCGCCCACAGCGGGACTGCATCGAGGGCATCGTGGTCGATCTCAGCGAGCGCCGCGCCCTTGAGGAACGCCTGCAGCAACTGGCCGCGCATGACGCGCTGACCGGTCTGCTCAACCGCCGCGAACTGGAAAGGCTGCTCTCGGAAACCCTGGGCGGCACCGCCAAACGCCGCTTCAGCCATTTGCTGCACCTGAGCCTGGACCGCTTCAAGCAGGTCAACGACCTCTGCGGCCACTCTGCCGGCGACCAGTTGCTCAGACAACTGGCAACCCAGCTCGCGCACCAGTTGCCGCGCCATGCCGAACTGGCCCGCGTCGGCGGTGACGAGTTTGCCGTACTGCTGCGCGAGGTCGATGACGACGCCGCTCTCAAACAGGCCGAGGCCCTGCGCCGGGCGGTCGAGCAGTTCGTCTTCACCTGGCAGGGGCGCCCCTTCCGTCTGCACACCAGCATCGGCCTGCTCGCCCTCGGCTCCGGCGTACGCGACTGGGAGACCGCACTGACCTGGGCCAGCAGCGCCAGCCAGCTGGCCAAGCATCAGGGCCGCAACCGCGTGTGCCAGTTCAACCCGGAAGATGGCGCGCTGCTCGAGCATCAACGCCAGCTGCAGTGGATCACCCGCTTGCGCGAAGCCTGCGAACGCGGCCATTTCGAGCTGTTCTACCAACCGGTACAGGCGCTGCAGAGTGCCACCGCCGGCCTGCACTACGAAGTCCTGCTGCGCTACCGCGACCCGCAGAGCGGCGAGTGGATCAGCCCGGCGCAGTTTCTCGACGCAGCGGCGCGTTATGACTTTCTCGGCGCCATCGACCGCTGGGTCGTCCAGCACCTGTGCGCCTGGCTGGCAGCCAACCCGCGACACCTGGCGCAACTGGCTCAGGTCAACGTCAACCTCAGCGCCAGCTCCCTGCTCGATTGCGACTTCCACCGTTTGCTGCAGGACGAACTGCAGCGCCACGGCCTGCCGCCGGGAAAATTCTGCATCGAAGTGACGGAAATGGTCGCCCTCGGTGAGCTGGGCGTCTCCGCGCAGTGGATCGAGGAGCTGCGCAGCAAGGGGCTGAAAGTCGCCCTGGACGATTTCGGCAGCGGCTTCGCCTCCTACGCTTATCTGCGTCACCTGCCGCTGGACATCCTCAAGATCGACGGCAGCTTCATCAGCGGCATCGAGAACGACCCGATCAACCAGGCCATGGTCGGCTCGATGCGGCAGATCGCCGGGCAATTGGGCCTGCTCACCGTCGCCGAATTCGTCGAAACCCAGGCCAGCCTGGACTGCCTGCGCCGCCTCGGCATCGACTACGCCCAGGGCTACTTCGTTGGCCGCCCGCAGCCCTTGCGGCAACAGGCCGACGACGCGCGTCGCCCCGATACTCAGGAAGCCTGGTAGAGCTCCACCGGCACGCGCTCGAGCAGCGCCAGATCCAAGCGCAACATGCGCACGCTGCGCGCCTCGGCCAGGCTGGCTGGCAGCTCGTTGCTTGGCAAGGCCAGCAACAGGCCGGTGAGATTGAGCACCAGTGCCTCACGCGAGAACACGCCACTGCCCAGGCTGTAGAGCGCGGCGATCAGCTCGCGCAGGCCGAACGGCAAACGCCAGCGGATACGCAGTGCCGAACCGAAACTCGCCGAGCGGCGCTGCATCGCATCGTCGATCTGCTCATTGCTCAGTTCACCACCTGCTTCCTGCCAGTCCTGCAGGCTGCGCAGCAGGGCCAGTTCGCCCAGATTGTGCAGCAGGCCGGCGGTGTAGCAGAGCTCGGCGTCCAGTTTCAGCTCGAGCGCCAGCCAGCGTGCCAGCTCGGCACTGCGTCGCGCTCGTTGCCAGGTATGCGCGGCCAACTCGGCCAATCGCGGGTCACGCAGCTGTGCATTGCGCTGCAGAGCCAGCCCCAGCACCAGGTTCAGTGTGCGCGCCACACCCAGGCGATGCAGCGCCTGCGTCAGGGTATGACAAGGCACCCCCCTGATGCTGCGCGGCAGTGCTGGCGGCGGCAATCAGCAGCGCGGTGATCTGCGGGTCGCTACCGAACACGGTCTCCAGCTCGCCCAGGTCCTGCTCGCCGGTCTGCAATCCCTGGCTCACGGCATTACGTACGTCGCTGAGCAGCGGCGCGCCCTGCCCCTCTTCGCGCACCGTATCGAGAAAGTCACGCAGCTCGCTGACCAGCAGCGGCTCGCGCACCACCACCGCTGCCGCAGGCGAGGGCAACAACGTGCGCAGCCGCTGCCGCAGACTCTCGGCATTGAAGGGTTTGCCCAGGTAGGCACTGGGCGCCAGCGGCCGAGCGGCGCGGACGCTGCTGGCATCCAGGCGACCACTGATGAGCACGAACGGCAGCGCCGGTGTACGCGGGTGACGGCGCAACTGGCGCAGCAGCTCCAGGCCATCGAGCCCCGGCAGCTCGCCATCGGCGATCACCAGGTCGGGCAAACGGCGTTTGCAGCGCGCCAGTGCCGCCTGGCCATCGCTGACCTGCAACACACGGGCATCGCCACACACATCGAGCACCAGTTGCTGCAGCAGGCTGGAGGTCCAGGGGTCCGCCTCGGCAATCAGGACTTCCACACTATGAGCTGAAGCGGTCATGCGAGCCTCTGGGCGAATGACGAACGGAGGGTGCCCGAACCCCATGTGCCCACATCCACGGCAAAGCTGATGGATGAGTCAGTTCCAGGGCAGCAGCGCAGTCTAAACCTGGGTTTTGCGTGACGTAAGTCGCAGTTGGTCGAGTAGCGCAAAAAAATGCGCGACCAATAGTCGCGCGACCGGCCAGCACGAATGAGCCGTGCAATCGCTAGCCCCGGGGCCGCCAGGAAATACGGGGCATAAAAAAGCCCGCCGGTTAGGGCGGGCTTCTTCGACAGGCAGCCGATCAATTACTTGATCTTGGCTTCCTTGTACATCACGTGCTTGCGTACGACCGGATCGAATTTCTTGATTTCGATCTTGTCAGGGGTGGTGCGCTTGTTCTTGTCGGTGGTGTAGAAGTGGCCGGTACCGGCGCTGGACACCAAACGGATCAGTTCACGCATGACTCTCTCCTTAAACCTTTTCGCCGCGAGCGCGCAGCTCAGCCAGCACTACGTCGATGCCACGCTTGTCGATAACACGCATGCCTTTGGCAGATACGCGCAGACGCACGAAGCGCTTCTCGGACTCGACCCAGAAGCGATGGTGCTGCAGGTTCGGCAGGAAACGACGACGGGTTTTGTTGTTTGCGTGGGAAATGTTGTTCCCGGTTACCGGACCCTTACCGGTAACTTGACAGACTCTCGACATGCCTCAGCCCTCTAAAACCACATGCCCAACCCGGCATGGGTTGGCCGCTTAAACTCAATGTCATTGGCGCTCGGCGCCGCGTTTCTCGAGGGTCTTACCGGGCGCACTGGATAGCGCAAGAACCGGGCCCCTAGAAAAGAGCGCTGCTTTATACCAGAAAGCCCTGAGAGCAACAAGGAAAAACGCAGGATAGAACTCAAGCCCGAGCAAGCACACCTGCGGGGAGCCGGGCCCTTGGGGCCTGATCAAGATTTGACCGCTCGTCGCCTCGATCGGGTATTCAGCGCCCGGCAAATCGACTAGGGTTGCAAGCTTGCCGTTCACGCCAGGAATGAGGACTTCACCATGCGCCTGTTGCTCGCTGCTCTACTGTGCTCCCCGATCCTGGCTCAGGCCGCCACCCTCAGCGTCTGCACCGAAGCCAGCCCGGAGGGTTTCGACGTGGTGCAGTACAACTCGCTGACCACCACCAATGCCTCGGCCGACATGCTGATGAACCGCCTGGTGGAGTTCGATGCCGAGCAGGGCAAGCTGCTGCCGAGCCTGGCGCGCAGCTGGTCGATCTCCGCCGACGGCCTGGTCTACGACTTCGAACTGCGCGACGACGTGCAGTTTCACCACAGCGCCGATTTCTCGCCCAGCCGCAACCTCGACGCTCAGGACGTGCTGTTCAGCTTCCAGCGCATGCTCGATCCTCAGCACCCCTGGCACGCGGTCGCCACCAGCGGTTATCCCCACGCCCAGTCGATGCAGTGGCCAAGCCTGATCGCCAAGGTCGAGGCGCCGGATGCACATAGCGTGCGCATCACCCTGAACCGCCGCGATGCGACCTTCCTCGCCACCCTGAGCATGGGCTTCGCCTCTATCTACTCCGCCGAATATGCCGACAAGCTCCTGGCCGCCGGTACACCGCAGAGGCTCAACAGCGCGCCAGTGGGCAGCGGCCCGTTCGTTTTCGAGCGTTTCCAGAAGGATGCCGCGGTGCGCTACCGCGCCAATCCCGATTACTTTGGCGGCAAGCCGGGCGTGGACCGGGTGATCTTCGCCATCACCCCGGACAGCAACGTGCGCCTGCAGAAACTGCGCCGTGGCGAATGCCAGATCGCCCTGTCGCCGAAACCGCAGGACGTGCAGGCCATCGCTGGCGACGCCAAGCTGAAAAGTGCGCAGACCGCCGCCTTCATGACCGCCTTCGTCGGCATCAACAGCCAGCACCCGCCGCTGGACAAACCGCAAGTGCGCCAGGCGATCAACCTGGCGTTCGACAAGGCCAGCTACGTCAAGGCCGTGTTCGAAGGCAGTGCCGAGCCGGCCAATGGCCCTTACCCGCCGAATACCTGGAGCTACGCCAGCGAGCTGCCTGGCTATGCGCATGAGCCAGACAAGGCCCGCGCCCTGCTGGCCGAGGCTGGTCTGGCAGAGGGTTTCAAAACCACCATCTGGACCCGCCCCAGTGGCAGCCTGCTCAACCCCAATCCCAGCCTCGGCGCGCAATTGCTGCAGGCGGATCTGGCCAAGGTGGGCATCGCTGCCGGGATTCGTGTGATCGAGTGGGGCGAGCTGATCCGCCGCGCCAAGGCCGGCGAGCATGACCTGCTGTTCATGGGCTGGGCCGGCGACAATGGTGACCCGGACAATTTCCTCACCCCGCAATTTTCCTGCGCCTCAGTGGAATCCGGGCTGAACTTCGCCCGCTACTGCGACGCAGCGCTGGACAAGCTGATCGCCGATGGCAAAGCCAGCAGCGACCAGGATGAACGCAGCCGCCTTTATCATCAGGCGCAGACGATCATTCAGGAGCAGGCGCTCTGGCTGCCGCTAGCCCACCCCACCGCCTTCGCGCTGCTCAGCAGCAAGGTCGAGGGCTACCAGGTCAGTCCGTTCGGCCGGCAGAATTTCGCCTCGGTACAACTGGCACCATAAGCCGTCATCGTGGTGGGCTAAAGCCCACCCTACACACTGTAGGAGCGGATTTATCCGCGATGGGGCTGGCACCGAGCCGCCAGGATCGCGGATAAATCCGCTCCTACCGTCAGTGCGCCGCACCTACATCCAGCCCAACTCGGCCATGGACAGCGGCTCGCCATCGCCGACGATGAAGTGATCGAGCACGCGCACCTCCACCAACGCCAGGGCATCCTTGAGGCGCTGAGTCAGCACGCGGTCGGCCTGGCTGGGCTCCGATACACCTGATGGATGGTTGTGGGTAAGGATTACTGCGGCGGCATTGTTGGCCAGCGAACGCTTGACCACCTGCCGCGGATAAACACTGGCGCTGTCGATACTGCCGCGAAACAACACCTCGAACGCCAGCACACGGTGCTTGGCATCGAGGAACAGGCAGCCAAATACCTCATGCGGTTCGTGACGCAGCTGCGCCTTGAGGTAGTCGCGTACCGCCTGCGGGCTTTCCAGCGCCGAATCGCGACGCAGGCGCTCGGCCAGATGGCGCCGCGACATCTCCAGCACCGCCTGCAGTTGCGCGTATTTGGCGGGGCCCAGCCCGAGGTGCCGGCTGAAGCCTGGCAGATCGGCTTCCAGCAAGGCTCTCAGGCTGCCGAATTCGCTGAGCAGATAGCGCGCCAGATCCACCGCACTCTTGCCGGTCACCCCGGTACGCAGAAAGATCGCCAGCAGCTCGGCGTCGGTCAGCGACGCCGCGCCCTGCTCCAGCAGTTTCTCCCGCGGACGCTCTGCTGCGGGCCAATCGCGAATGCTCATGTACACCTCCCTATTGAGCCAGACGCCCGCTGTTCCGCTGCGGGCGCTGTGCTATCGTAGCCCATCTTTTTACACGGGGCCGGCCTGGGGAGGCGTTGGCCACGTGGTGCACATCCACCGGTATATAAAAGGCAAGCCTATGCAGCGGCTGTATCGCAAACGCATCATCGTCGGCGTGGGGGGCGGTATTGCTGCCTACAAGAGCGCCGAACTGGTTCGCCGACTCAAGGATCAGGGCGCCGAAGTCCGCGTGGTGATGACCCAGGGCGGGCGCGAGTTCATCACCCCGCTGACCCTGCAGGCCCTTTCGGGCCACCCCGTCCATCTCGACCTGCTCGACCCGGCCGCCGAAGCGGCGATGGGCCATATCGAACTGGCGCGCTGGGCCGATCTGATTCTCATCGCCCCGGCCACCGCCGACCTGATCGCGCGCCTGGCCCAGGGCGTGGCCAACGACCTGCTGACCACCCTGGTACTGGCTACCGATGCGCCGATTGCCCTGGCTCCGGCAATGAACCAGGCGATGTGGCGCGACGACGCCACCCAGGCCAACCTCGGTCTGCTGCAGCAACGCGGCATGCGCCTGTTCGGCCCGGCATCCGGCAGCCAGGCCTGCGGCGATGTCGGCCTCGGTCGCATGCTCGAGCCCGACGACCTCGCCCATCTCGCCGCCGACTGCTTCCAGCGCCAGGCGCTCGATGGCGTGCATATCCTGATCACTGCCGGGCCGACCCAGGAAAACATCGACCCGGTGCGTTACATCACCAACCACAGCTCCGGCAAGATGGGCTTCGCCCTGGCCGAGGCCGCCGCCGAAGCCGGCGCGCGGGTAACGCTGGTCAGCGGCCCGGTGCACCTGCCGACGCCGGACCGGGTCAGCCGCATCGATGTGGTCAGCGCCCGCGACATGCTTGCCGCCTGCGAAGCCGCCATGCCCTGCGACGTGTTGATCGCCGCTGCAGCAGTGGCCGACTACCGCCCAGAAGTGGTAGCCCAGCACAAATTGAAGAAAGACCCCACCAGCGGCGAGGGGATGCTCCTGCAAATGGTGCGCAACCCGGATATCCTCGCCACCATCGCCGGCCGCGAGGATCGTCCGTTCAGCGTGGGCTTCGCCGCCGAAACCGAGAACCTGCTCGAATACGCCTCGCGCAAGCTGCGCGACAAGAATCTCGACCTGATCGTCGCCAATGATGTGGCCAACCCCAGCATCGGCTTCAATAGTGAAGAGAACGCCATCACCGTGATCGACCGCGAGCTGCAGCAAACCAGCTTCGCCCAGACCAGCAAGGGCAAGATCGCCCGCCAGTTGATCACCCTTATCGCCGAACGACTGAACAAGAACTGACCATGCACGCTCTGCAAGCCAAGATCCTCGACCCCCGCCTCGGCCAGGAATTCCCTCTGCCGCAATACGCCACGCCCGGCTCCGCCGGCCTCGACCTGCGCGCCATGCTCAAGGAGGAGATCGTCCTCGAGCCAGGCCAGACCGTGCTGATCCCGACGGGCCTGTCGATCTACATCGGCGACCCCGGCCTGGCGGCGATGATCCTGCCGCGCTCGGGCCTGGGCCACAAACACGGCATCGTGCTCGGCAACCTGGTCGGTCTGATCGACTCGGACTACCAGGGCGAGCTGATGGTGTCGTGCTGGAACCGTGGTCAGACGCCCTTCACCATCGCCATCGGCGAGCGTATCGCGCAGTTGGTGCTGGTGCCGGTGGTGCAGGCCCACTTCGAGCTGGTCGAGCAGTTCGACGAGACCCAGCGTGGCGCCGGCGGCTTCGGCCACTCCGGTAGCCACTGACTCATACCCCACAGGACGACCCGCCGAGGAGCACCTACGTGAAACTCTTCAAGCGTACCGCCAAGGAAGCCGACACGGCTGCCAGCCTGGTGCCGAGCAAGCCCAAGAGCAAGACGGCGAACCCCTCACTGGGCGCCCTGCTACCCGGTCTGCTGGCCGCCCTGATCGGCGGCGTCGCTGGCGCCGCGCTGCTGTGGCTTGCCGACAACAGCAGCAGCCAGGCACGCCAGGCAGCGCTGGTGCAAGCTATCGGCAGCAACCAGGCCGCTGCCGTGCAACAGGCGCTCAAGCAATTACAGGCCGACAGCCTCGCCGCGGCGCGCAACCCGGAGCTGTTGCAAGCACTGCAGAGCGGCGACAACCTGCGGGTCAGCGAAGTCGAACGACGCCTGGGCTACTGGGATGGCGTGATCGATGCCCATCTCAACCGCCGCGGCGAAGCGGTACAGAACACCTCCCGCGCCGCGCCGATGAACTTCGCCGGCCTGGATATGCTGCGCCGTACTGAAAGCGGCCAGCAACCCGCCGCCGAAGCCTATCGCGTGGGCGAGCGCTGGCTGGCCTACAGCGCCGTGGCGCTGCGCCTGAGTGAGAACCAACCGGCCCAGGGTACGCTGCTGCTGGCCTTCGACCTGCAGCGACTGCTCGCAGCTCTTCCGGCGCTACCCGCCGAGTATGGCCAGGTGCAGCTGGTGCAGCAGTTCGCCAACACACCAGCGCAGGTGCTGCTGCAACGCGGTCAGGCAGGCGACGCAGCCGCCGCGCAGACCTTCGCCACCGGCAACCCTTACTGGACGATCAGCTTCACCCCAGGCCCCGGCCTGGCTCAGGGCAGCATTCCTCCGGCGATGCTCGGCCTCGCGTTCCTGCTTGCACTGGGCGGCGCGATGATCGGCATGATCCTGGTGCAGGGCGCGCTGCAGCGGCGCGTCAACCTCGACGCCCAGCAACTCGGACAAATGCTGAAAGAACTCTCTGCGGGTAAGAACGTCAAAGCCTTCAGCCTCAGCATACCGGCTCTCGATGCACTGGCCCAAAGCCTGGCACGGTTGCCGCGCCGCAGTAGCCCTGAAGGCAACAGTACCCCTGTTAAAGGAACAGCCGCGGCACCCACCGCTCAGCCGGCACCCAAGCCAGCCGAGCTGGTCGACCCGCTGTTTCAGGACACCGATATCCTCGATATCGACATTCTCGATGAAGACCAGGATCTCCTGGGACTGGAGCAGAGCCCCGCAATGAGCACTAGCCAAAGCGCCCCCAAACTTCCCGCCGACATCTTCCGCGCCTACGACATCCGTGGCGTGGTGGGTGACACCCTGACCGCCGAATACGCCTACTGGATTGGCCGCGCCATCGGCTCGCAGAGCCTGGCACAGGGCGAACCCAAGGTCATCGTCGGCCGCGACGGCCGCCTGTCCGGCCCGGAACTGCTGCAGCAACTGGTACAGGGCCTGCTCGACTGCGGCTGCGAAGTCACTGACGTCGGCATGGTGCCGACGCCGGTGGTGTACTTCGCCGCCAACGTGCTGGAAGGCCGTTCCGCCGTGATGCTCACCGGCAGCCACAACCCGCCGGATTACAACGGCTTCAAGATCATCATCGCCGGCGACACCCTGGCCAACGAACAGATCCTCGCGCTGAAGACACGCCTGGACAACAACGACCTGGCCACGGGCGTCGGCAGCGTGCAGCAGGTCGACGTGCTGCAACGCTACTTCAAGACCATTCGTGACGACATCGCCCTGGCCAAGCCAATGCGCGTAGTCGTGGACTGCGGCAACGGCGCCGCCGGCGTGATCGCCCCGCAACTGATCGAAGCCCTGGGCTGCAGCGTGATTCCACTGTTTTGCGAAGTGGACGGCACCTTCCCCAACCACCATCCTGATCCAGGCAAACCGGAAAACCTGGTCGACCTGATCGCCCGCGTCAAGGCAGAAGATGCCGACCTCGGCCTGGCCTTCGACGGCGACGGCGACCGCGTCGGCGTGGTGACCAACACCGGCACCATCGTCTACCCCGATCGCCTGCTGATGCTGTTCGCCAAGGACGTGGTGTCGCGCAACCCCGGTGCCGACATCATCTTCGACGTCAAATGCACCCGCCGCCTGACCCCGCTGATCAGCGGCTACGGTGGCCGCCCGGTGATGTGGAAGACTGGCCACTCGCTGATCAAGAAAAAGATGAAGGAAACCGGCGCCCTGCTGGCCGGCGAAATGAGCGGTCATATCTTCTTCAAGGAGCGCTGGTACGGTTTCGACGACGGCATCTACAGCGCCGCACGCCTGCTGGAGATTCTCAGCCTCGACAAGCGCAACGCCGAGCAGGTGTTCAGCGCCTTCCCCAGCGATATTTCCACACCGGAAATCAACATCAAGGTCACCGAACAGACCAAGTTCGGCATGATCGAGCGCCTGCAACGCGAAGGCCAATGGGGCGACGCGAACATCACCAGCATCGATGGCGTTCGCGTCGACTATCCCAAGGGCTGGGGCCTGATCCGTGCCTCCAACACCACACCGGTGCTGGTACTGCGCTTCGAGGCCGACACGCAGGAAGAACTGGAGCGTATCCAGAACGTCTTCCGCGCCCAACTGCTCAAGGTCGCACCTGACCTGCCACTCCCCTTTTGATCGACCTGTTCCAGGAGCCCCTGCATGACCCTCGAGCGTGACGCCGCCGCCCAGGTTGCCAAGGTACTGTCCGAAGCCCTGCCCTATATCCGCCGCTTCGTCGGCAAGACCCTGGTGATCAAGTACGGCGGCAACGCCATGGAAAGCGAGGAGCTCAAGCAGGGCTTCGCCCGCGACATCGTGCTGATGAAGGCTGTCGGCATCAATCCGGTGGTGGTGCACGGCGGCGGTCCGCAGATCGGCGATCTGCTCAAGCGCCTGTCCATCGAGAGCCACTTCATCGACGGCATGCGCGTCACCGATACCGCCACCATGGACGTGGTGGAAATGGTGCTCGGCGGTCAGGTCAACAAGAGCATCGTCAACCTGATCAACCAACACGGCGGCAGCGCCATCGGCCTGACCGGCAAGGACGCCTGCCTGATCCGCGCCAAGAAGCTCACGGTCAGCCGCCAGACCCCCGAGATGACTCAACCGGAGATCATCGACATCGGCCATGTCGGCGAGGTCATCGGGGTCAACACCGAGCTGCTGAACATGCTGGTCAAGGGCAACTTCATCCCGGTCATCGCCCCCATCGGCGTAGGGCCGGATGGCGAGTCCTACAACATCAACGCCGACCTGGTCGCTGGCAAGGTGGCCGAGGCGCTGAAAGCCGAAAAACTGATGCTGCTGACCAACATCGCCGGCCTGATGAACAAACAGGGTGAGGTGCTCACCGGCCTTACCACCGAGCAGGTCAACGACCTTATCGCCGACGGCACCATCTACGGCGGCATGCTGCCGAAAATCAAATGCGCCCTGGAGGCGGTGCAAGGTGGTGTGACCAGCTCGCACATCATCGATGGCCGCGTGCCGAATGCCGTTCTGCTGGAGATCTTCACTGACATTGGCAATGGCACCATGATCAGCAACCGCAAACGCCCTTGAACAGCGGCCGCTAGGCGGCCTTCTGACGCCTTTCTCCCGCACCGCGTGGATGCAGGAGGTAGAGCGACGCAGGAGGCCAAAGCCGAGGGTGCCCAGGGCGAGGGTTTGGCAAACATAGCGGTGCGCACAGCGCACCCAACCCGGGCCATAGAGCCGGCTTATCGCAGGCCATCCGCACACCAACTCGAACTTGCCGCAAGCCCTCTCAACAACCACGCTTACCCGGCAACCCTCATGACGGAGCGCCCGTGAGCAGCCTGCCTGAACCCAGCCAATTCACCTTCTTCCACACCTTGCGCGTGCGCTGGGCCGAAGTCGATCCGCAAAGCATCGTCTTCAACGGCCACTACCTGACCTACGCCGACGTCGCCATCACCGAATACTTCCGAGCCCTGGGCGTCGCCTACCCCAGCGATCTGGCTCGGGACGGCGGTGATTTCTTCGCCATCCGCTCCTTGCTCGAATACCGCGCCCCGGCGCGCTTCGACGATCAACTGCAAATTGGCATCCGCAGCGCTCGCCTGGGCCGCTCCAGCCTGACCTTCACCCTCGGCATCTGGCGCGACGGCGAGCTGCTGACCAGCGGTGAAATCGTTTACGTACACGCCAACAGCGCGACACGCGCCAGCGCACCGCTGCCGCAGTGGCTCAGAGAAAAAATCGAGAACTTCGAGAAGACCCTGCCGCAGGGCTGACTCAGGGTTTGCGCGGCGGCTCGCCGAACAGCTCGGCCAGGCGCGCGCGATCAGCGGCGAAACCGGCCTCGGCCTGGGTGCGCGTCTCCTTGTAGCGGGCGATGTCACGCTGCAGACGCTGCTGCTCTTCCTTGAGGTTGTTGATCTGCGCCAGCAAATGCGCCGGCACCTGGCGCCCGGCACGCTCGTGGTCGGCAGCCTGACTCTGCAGGTTGGCCTGCTGAGTGCGCACCGATTGCAGATTGCCACGAGCGACGTTGGTGACACTGTCGAGCTCGGCCAGCTTACGCTCACGGGCGCGGTCAACATCATCAAGATTGGTGTACAGCCGCAGTAACTGGGCATCGTTGCTGGCGCGGGCCTTGTCCGCCTGCATGCGGGCGAACTCTTCCGCCGTCGGCGCTGGCGGAATCACCCGCACCACACGGCCCTGGTCATTGAGCACTTCATAACCCTTGCCAATGAACTCGGGCGGCACACCCTGGCGACTGAGCACCGTCACGCCCTTGTCATCGACGTAGCGATACAGCTCGGCAGCCACCCCCGACAACGGCAGCAGCAGGCTACAGAGCAGCGTACAGCGGGTCAGGAGCGGTGCGGGCATAGGACTACCTTGTGCTAGGGCTAGATTCCGTACTCGGCGCGATAGGCCTCGACAGCCGGCAGATATTGCTTCAGTTCAGCATCCCCTGCCAGATATTCCAGTACCTGTTCGAGTGACACGATGCTCACTACGGGCATGCCGAAGTCACGCTCGACTTCCTGAATGGCGGAAAGCTCACCCTGACCCCGCTCCTGACGGTTGAGCGCGATCAATGTTCCGGCCGCCTGAGCGCCCTGACCCTGGATGATCTGCATCACTTCGCGGATCGCGGTGCCGGCGGTGATCACGTCATCGACGATCAGCACCCGTCCCTTGAGCGGCGCCCCGACCAGGGTACCGCCCTCGCCGTGGTCCTTGGCTTCCTTGCGGTTGAAGCACCAGGGCAGATCGCGCTGATGATGCTCGGCCAGCGCCACGGCAGTGGTCGCCGCCAGCGGAATGCCCTTGTAGGCCGGGCCGAACAGCACATCGAAGTCGATGCCGCTGTCGACGATGGCCGCGGCGTAGAAACGCCCCAGCTGAGCCAACGCAAGACCGCTGTCGAACAGGCCGGCATTGAAGAAATAGGGGCTGGTGCGCCCGGACTTGAGGGTGAACTGGCCAAAACGCAGAACACCGCGTTCGATGGCAAAGCGAATGAAATCGCGCTGATACGCTTGCATGAAAAGTCCCGGACGGCACGGATTTAGCTAAATGAGGTGAGCTCGGGTATCATACACGCACGTGTTTTTGGGGGCCATTTATGCGGATCATCAGTGTGAACGTGAATGGTATTCAGGCTGCGGCCGAGCGAGGTCTGCTCAGCTGGCTGCAAGCCCAGAATGCCGACGTGATCTGCCTGCAAGACACCCGTGCCTCCGCCTTTGAAATGGACGACCAAGCCTTCCAGCTGGATGGTTATTTCCTCTATGCATGCGACGGTGAAGTGCCCAGCCAAGGTGGCGTGGCGCTCTACTCGCGATTGCAACCCAAGGCGGTGATCAGCGGCCTCGGCTTCGAGATGGCCGATCGCTACGGGCGCTACCTGCAGGCCGATTTCGACAAGGTAAGTATCGCCACCCTGCTCCTGCCAAGCGGGCGGGACGGTGACGAGAGCTTGAATCAGAAATTCAAGTTCATGGACGACTTCACCCATTATCTGGACAAGCAACGCCGCAAGCGTCGTGAGTACATCTACTGCGGCTCGCTGCATGTGGCGCATCAGAAGCTGGACGTGAAGAACTGGCGTGACTGCCAGCAATCACCTGGTTTCCTGGCGCCCGAGCGCGCCTGGATGGATGAGGTGGTTGGCAATATGGGTTATGTCGATGCCCTGCGCGAAGTCAGCCGCGAAGGCGACCAGTTCAGCTGGTGGCCGGATAACGAGCAGGCGGAAATGCTCAATCTGGGTTATCGCTTCGACTACCGACTGCTTACGCCAGGCATGCGCCGTAGCGTTCGTAGCGCCCGCCTGCCACGTCAGCCGCGCTTCTCCCAGCATGCGCCGCTGATCGTCGATTACGACTGGATTCTCAGCATCTGATCGACAGGTACGAAAAAGCCGGCTTATCGCCGGCTTTTTCTTGTCACTCGCGAGCCTGTTTCAGACCATTCTCAGCCTGCTCCAACAGATCGCGCACAAGAATGTCATCGGCATAGCGCCGACTCAGATCGAGTAGATGAGACTGGGCCTGCTCGTATTCATGCAGAGCCAGGTAGTTACGCACCAAGGCGATCTCGGTAATACGCCCCGGCTCGATCTCGAAAGCCGCCCGATTGTAGACAAGCGCCTTGGGGTAATCGGAATACTGCTCACCGTTGTCACCCAGATAAAGCAGACCCAGCACGTTGTTGGCCGCCAGACCACGAGGCTCCATGGCCTGCGCCTGCTCCAGCTTGGCAGCGGCTTCAGCTACGCGCCCCTGCATGAGGTCGGCGTCAGCCATGTTCACCAGGTAATCGTAGGAGCCCTGCGGATAGTAGGCTGCAGCCTTGGCCGCGTACTCGCCTGAGCGCGGAAATTCATTCAGCTCGTAATAGCCCAGCGAGATGAAGCGAAGCGCATGAGCTTTCTCCGCATCCGTTGCGATCGGGCTATCGACTACCTTTTCGAACTTGGCAATCGCCTGCCGCGACTGCCCAGCGTCGTGCAATTGCGCAGCCTCGACCCTCAAAGCCTGCAGTTTCGCCTGCTCGGCCAGCGTCCGAGCAGCATCACCGCAGCCGACTAGCGCTGTCAGAAACAGAGCCAGCATCAACATTCGCACTTTCATCAAACTGTCCTTCCCTGGCATGGCGGAGGTCACCCCCGGCCGTCCAACTCCATTGAATTACTTGATCAGCCGCCAGCTGAACGGATAGCGATAAGACTGCCCCTCGTTGGCCTTGATCCCCGCGATAATGGTCAGCACCAGCGCGGCAATACCGAGCAGCACCAGCAGCGGGAAGCCGATGATCACCACCATCAGGATGAAGCAGACGATCGCCGCCAGTGCCACGCTGATCTGAAAGTTCAGCGCCTCCTTGCCTTGGGCATCGACGAAGGGGTCAAGGTCCTTCTTGATCTGCCAGACGATCAGCGGGCCAAGCAGATTGCCGAAGGGGAACACCAGCCCGAGAAACGCCGCGAAGTGGCAGAACATCGCCCACTGGCGGGCCTCCTGGCTGGGCGTCGGAAGCGGATTGTGCATATCGTCGTTCATGCTGGTGCTCCTTGCTCGGTTGAAGTCTCAGTCGACCAGAGCGGCCTTCTGCAGTTCAAAGATCTCGTTCATGCCCTTCTGCGCCAGCGCCAGCATGGCGTTGAACTCATCAGGCTGGAACGGCGCGCCTTCGGCGGTGCCCTGTACTTCGATGAAGCCGCCGGCGTTGGTCATGACCACGTTGAGGTCGGTCTCGGCGGCGGAGTCCTCCAGGTAATCCAGATCCAGCACTGGCTCGCCCTGATAGATGCCGACCGACACGGCAGCGATCATCTGCTTGAGCGGCTCGCCCTTGAGCGCACCACGCCTCTTCAGCACTTTCAGCGCATCGATCAGTGCCACCATGGCGCCGGTGATGGACGCGGTACGGGTACCACCGTCAGCCTGGATCACGTCGCAATCGACGTACAGGGTGTTCTCCCCCAGCTTGGTCATGTCCAGTGCAGCGCGCAGCGAACGACCGATCAGGCGCTGGATTTCCAGGGTACGACCGCCCTGTTTGCCACGACTGGCCTCACGCTGGTTACGCTCGCCGGTGGCGCGCGGCAGCATGCCGTACTCGGCAGTCAACCAGCCCTGGCCCTGGCCCTTGAGGAAGCGCGGCACACCCGACTCGACACTGACGGTGCAGATCACCTTGGTATCGCCGAACTCGACCAGCACCGAACCTTCGGCATGCTTGGTGTAGTTGCGGGTGATGCGAATCGAGCGCAACTGATCGGCGGCGCGGCCACTGGGACGTTTCATCGAGCGATACCTACTTCATTAAGTGAAAACAGCTCGCATTATAGGGGCCAGCCGCCGACAGGACACGACGATTTGCCACCGACTGACAGCAGGCAAGACCAAGAGCTGATCGCCGGCGCATGAAACAGGCGCTCTCCCTGGGCTACAATCCTGCGTTTTTCGAATCGACATCCGCGAGGTATCCCATGGTTCACAGCATGACGGCCTTTGCCCGCCACGAGCAGGCAACCGCCCACGGCACACTGAGCTGGGAGCTGCGCTCGGTCAATCACCGTTATCTCGAACCACACCTGCGCCTGCCGGAAGCCTTTCGCGATCTCGAGGGCGCAGTGCGTGAAGCACTGCGCCAGGGCTTATCGCGCGGCAAGGTGGAATGCACCCTGCGCTTCGCCGAGGAAACAGCCGGCAAGCCGCTGCAGGTCGATAGCGAACGCGCACGTCAACTGATCAATGCCGCCGAGCAGGTCGCCGCGCTGATCCAGCAACCGGCGCCCCTCAACCCGCTGGAAGTGCTGGCCTGGCCCGGCGTGCTGGTGGCCGACTCGGCCGACCCGCAAGCGCTCAACAGCGCGGCGCTGAAGCTGTTCGACCAGGCGCTGGGCGAGCTCAAGGCCGGTCGCGCCCGCGAGGGCGCCGAGCTGGCCAAGCTGCTCAACGATCGCCTCGACAGCATCCTCGACGAAGTCGCTGCCCTGCGCGAACTGGTGCCGCAAATGCTCGCCGGGCAGCGCGCCAAGATCGAAACCCGCTTCGCCGAGATGCAGGCCGAACTCGATCCACAGCGCCTGGAGCAGGAGCTGGTGCTTCTCGCGCAGAAGAGCGACGTGGCCGAGGAGCTGGATCGCCTCAGCACTCACGTCAGCGAAGTGCGTCGCGTGCTCAAGGCCGACGGCGCTGCCGGCAGGCGTCTGGACTTCCTGATGCAGGAGCTCAACCGCGAGGCCAACACCCTCGGCTCCAAGGCGTTCGACCCGCGCAGCACGCAGGCGGCCGTCAATCTGAAAGTGTTGATCGAACAGATGCGCGAGCAGGTTCAGAATATCGAGTGAAAACTGCTGCGCTAGGCTATACCGCGTTGAAATCAGGTTCGAAATGCTCATTTACAGTCGTAAACTCCGCTCTCTCACCTGATTTCGCCTTGTCTAGCCGTCGCTCGCTACGTTTCCAAGACCACCAAGATTTGCTCAGGAAGCTCTAATGGCCACCACCGGCACCCTCTACATCGTTTCCGCACCCTCCGGCGCCGGCAAGACCAGCCTGGTCAAGGCCCTGATCGACAGCGAGGCGCAGATTCGCGTCTCGGTCTCGCACACCACCCGCGCCATGCGCCCGGGCGAGGTGGACGGGGTCAACTACCACTTTGTCGACCACGCGCACTTTAGCGCCATGATCGAGCGCAGCGAGTTTCTCGAACACGCCCAGGTGTTCGACAACTTCTACGGCACCTCGCAGAAGTGGGTCGAGCAGACCCTGGCGGAAGGTTTCGACCTGATTCTGGAGATCGATTGGCAAGGCGCACAGCAAGTGCGCAAGCTGATGCCGCAGAGCAAATCCATCTTCATCCTGCCGCCGACCCAGGAGGCCCTGCGCCACCGCCTGACCAACCGCGGCCAGGACAGCGGCGAGATCATCGAACGGCGCATGCGCGAGGCCGTCAGCGAGATGAGCCACTATGTCGAGTACGACTACCTGGTGATCAACGACGACTTCGCCCACGCCTTGAGCGACCTGAAAGCGATCTTCCGCAGCAACCAGTTGTCGCAAACACAACAGCAGCAGCGCCATGCCGGGCTGCTCAGCGAACTGCTGGCATAAGAGCAGCCGCAGGCTTCAAGCCACAAGCTGCAAGTAAAAGCAAGGCCGGTTTGGCTCCTACTTGTAGCTTGAAGCTTGAAGCTGCTTTACAATATTCAGTCCGCTCGCCCGCTCGGGCCAAGCTTATCCGCACAAGTTACGAGGAACACCATGGCTCGCGTTACCGTCGAAGATTGCCTGGACAACGTTGATAACCGCTTCGAACTGGTCATGCTCGCGACCAAGCGTTCGCGCCAGCTGGCCACCGGCGGCAAAGAGCCGAAAGTGGCTTGGGAAAACGACAAGCCCACCGTAGTGGCCCTGCGCGAAATCGCTGCCGGCCTGGTGGACTACGAAGTGATCGCCCAGGAAGACATCGTCGAAGAAGAACCGCTGTTCGCTGCCTTCGAGGAAGAGGCCAACGAGCCTCTGTAAGTCGATGATGCCGGGTCGAAGTTGCGCGGCGGGGAGCCAAACTGGTCATGAGGGGAACACCCCATGGCTGGTATAGACGCTCTCGCCGACCGACTTTCGGCCTATCTCGGCCATGACCAGGTCAACCTGGTTCGCCGGGCCTACTTCTACGCCGAACAGGCGCACGATGGCCAACGCCGCCGCAGTGGCGAAGCCTACGTGACCCATCCGCTGGCCGTGGCCAGCATCCTCGCCGATATGCACATGGATCATCAGAGCCTGATGGCCGCCATGCTGCACGACGTCATCGAAGACACCGGCATCGCCAAGGAAGCGCTCAACGCGCAGTTCGGCGAAACCGTGGCCGAACTGGTCGACGGGGTCAGCAAACTGACCCAGATGAACTTCGAGACCAAGGCCGAGGCGCAGGCCGAGAACTTCCAGAAGATGGCCATGGCCATGGCCCGCGACATCCGCGTGATTCTGGTCAAGCTCGCCGACCGCCTGCACAACATGCGCACCCTCGATGCCATGCCGCATGAGAAGAGCCGGCGCATCGCCAAGGAAACCCTGGAAATCTACGCGCCCATCGCCAACCGGCTGGGCATGCACAACATGCGCGTGGAGTTCGAAGACCTGGGCTTCAAGGCCATGCACCCGATGCGCTCCGAGCGCATCCGCGCCGCCGTGCGCCGCGCTCGGGGCAACCGCAAGGAGATCGTGGCCAAGATCGAGGAATCGATCCAGATGTGCCTGCAGCGCGAAGGCATGGAAGGCGAAGTGATCGGCCGCGAGAAGCACCTCTACAGCATCTACCAGAAGATGCGCGGCAAACGTAAGGCGTTCAACGAGATCATGGATGTCTACGCCTTCCGCATCATCGTCGACAAGGTCGACACCTGCTACCGCGTGCTCGGCGCCGTACACAACCTCTACAAGCCGCTGCCCGGTCGCTTCAAGGATTACATCGCGATCCCCAAGGCCAACGGCTATCAGTCGCTGCACACCACGCTGTTCGGCATGCACGGCGTGCCCATCGAGATCCAGATCCGCACCCGCGAGATGGAAGAGATGGCCAACAACGGCATCGCCGCGCACTGGCTGTACAAGTCCAACGACGACGAAGCCCCGAAGGGCAACCACGCCCGGGCGCGGCAGTGGGTCAAAGGCGTGCTGGAGTTGCAGCAACGCGCCGGCAACTCGCTGGAATTCATCGAGAGCGTGAAGATCGACCTGTTCCCGGACGAGGTCTACGTGTTCACGCCCAAGGGCCGCATCATGGAGCTGCCGAAAGGCTCCACCGCGGTCGACTTCGCCTACGCGGTGCACACCGACGTCGGCAACACCTGCATCGCCTGCCGTATCAACCGTCGCCTGGCGCCCCTGTCGCAGGCGCTGGAAAGCGGCTCGACGGTGGAAATCGTCACCGCGCCGGGCGCCCGGCCGAATCCGGCCTGGCTCAACTTCGTGGTCACCGGCAAGGCACGCACGCATATCCGCCACGCCCTCAAGCAGCAGCGCCGCTCGGAGTCCATCAGCCTCGGCGAACGCCTGCTGAACAAGGTGCTGACCAGCTTCGATACGAACCTGGAGAAGATTTCCCCCGAGCGCGTGCAAGCAGTGCTGGGCGAGTACCGCCAGGAAGTCATCGAGGACCTGCTGGAGGACATCGGCCTGGGCAACCGCATGGCCTACGTCGTCGCCCGCCGTCTGCTGGCCGAAAGCGGCGACGAGACCCTGCCGAGCAGCGAAGGCCCGCTGGCAATTCGCGGCACCGAAGGCCTGGTGATGAGCTATGCCAAGTGCTGCACACCGATCCCGGGCGATCCCATCGTCGGCTACCTGTCTGCCGGCAAGGGCATGGTGGTGCACATGGAAAGCTGCCGGAACATCGTCGACATCCGCCACAACCCGGAAAAATGCATTCAGCTCAACTGGGCCAAGGACGTCACCGGCGAGTTCAATGTCGAGCTGCGCGTCGAGCTGGAGCACCAGCGCGGCCTGATCGCCCTGCTCGCCAGCAGCGTCAATGCCGCCGATGGCAACATCGAGAAGATCAGCATGGACGAGCGCGACGGCCGTATCAGTGTCGTGCAACTGGTGGTCAGCGTGCATGACCGCGTGCACCTAGCCCGCGTGATCAAGAAACTGCGTGCACTCAAGGGCGTGATGCGTATCACCCGAGTACGCGCCTGACACAATTCCCCTATTTCCAGTCTGTAGGCTGGGTGCTCGACCCAGCCAGTTCTCACAAGGAGCGATTCATGAGCAAGACCGTCATCACCAGCGACAAGGCCCCGGCCGCCATCGGCACCTACTCCCAGGCGATCAAGGCTGGCAACACCGTCTACATGTCCGGCCAGATTCCGCTGGACCCGGTGAGCATGGAGCTGGTCGAAGGTTTCGAAGCACAGACCGTGCAGGTGTTCGAGAACCTCAAGGCCGTGGCTGAAGCCGCCGGCGGCTCGTTCAAGGACATCGTCAAGCTGAACATCTTCCTCACCGACCTGTCGCACTTCGCCAAGGTCAACGAGGTCATGGGCCGCTACTTCGAACAGCCCTACCCGGCACGTGCCGCCATTGGCGTTGCCGCCCTGCCGCGCGGCGCGCAGGTGGAAATGGACGCTATTCTGGTCATCGAGTAAGTCGTTCGAGCGGGGCGTCACGCCCCGCTCTCCCTTCCCCGGCATGGAGATCGCCATGCGTCTGCTTCCTCTGCTGCTATGCGGCGCCCTGCTGAGCGGCTGCGCCAGCACGCCGAACAACGACCCGAGCGGTACCTGGATCAACCAGGCAGCCATCGATGCCGCCCGCGAAAGCGGTCGCCTGCGCGAAGCTTTACTCGCCTATGGGCCCAACCTCGAATGGCATATCGATCCTGAACGTCAGCAGGCCAGCTACAGCAACGGCTTCGAACTGGCCGAAGGCAGGCTGCAGAGCGCCGGCGAGGGACGCTGGCAGGTGACCTTCTACGGCGACTACAAGGAACAACTGGCCGTACAGAACGGCGAGCTGGTGCAGATTGCCAGCGGTTACTGGCCCGAGCAGCACTTCACTCGCGTCAACAGCACGGGCGAGCCCATGCCGCTGGGTAGCAGCTTCGAACAGGCGCTATATCGTGACTACCTGGGTGGCGACTGGCTGATCGAGGAAGGCCAGGGTCAGGGCGGCCTGGTACGCTTCAACAGCGACGGCCAGGTGCAAGGCCTGCCCGGCGCGGAACGCTTCGCCCTTTGCCTGGCGGGCGACTGCGCCGCCATGAGTGGCGAACACGACAGCCTCTGGCTGCAAGCTGGCGACCAGGGCAGCCCCTGGTTGTTCGTTCACGAGGGCAATCAGCTACGCATTTTTGCAGCGCAGAACCGCGCTCAGTTCGACGAGATGCCCGAGTACCAGCCCGGCCCGCAGCGCTGGTTGCTCAAGCGCCGCTGACCAGGATGCGCCGCTCCGGGCAGGAGCGGCGCCACACTACAGAGCGCCCAGCAACAGCCAGCCGCCCAGCGCCAGCAACAAGCCGCCGCAGCCGCGATCCAGCCAGCGCACCCTACGCTGCAACCAGCTGCGCCAACGCGCCTGATCGAGCAGGCGCACCAGCGCCAGATCCCAGAACAGCACCACCAGGGTCATCCACAGCATCGCCAGGCCCAACCCCCATGCCGGCATCGCCGACTCGCGCAGTACCCCGAACAGCCCGGCGTAGAACAGCGGTAATTTGGGGTTGAGGCTGCTGGCCAGAAGCCCCTGACGCATGCCCTTCCACACCCCGCCCAGCCTCAGCTGATCACCCTGCGGCAGGACCAGATCCCGCCGCGAGGCCAGCGCCTGCAGGCCGATCCAGGCGAAATACAGCCCGCCGACAACCTGCAGTCCGCGCCACAGCCAACTGCCCTCGGCGGGCAACAACGCCATGACGAACAACACCAGCAGCATGCTCAGCAGATTGGCCAGGGCAATGCCGCAGGCACAACCGTCGGCCTGCCGCCGGCCTTTGGTCAGCGCGGAGCGAATCAACAGAAAGAAGTCCGGCCCCGGCGAAAGCAGGGCCGCGAAATGAGTACCGGCAACCAGCAGAAACAGCGCGAACATGGAACCTCCTTTTGGCGGAGGCAGTGTCGGCAAAGGCAGATATCGCTGTATTGGAAAAAACTCAGAGTCAGCAGCGACGCAATCGCTGCCGCGTAAATCGGTGCGCACCGATTTGACTTCGCGCACAGCCCAGCAGAATCAGGCCTGTGCCAAGGCGCGAAAACGTCCTGGGGTGACGCCGGTGAAGCGGCGGAAGACGCCGTTGAAATGCGCCTGGTCATAGAAGCCCAGGCCCAGTGCGACATCGGCCAGGGCCTGGCCTTGCAACAACCTGCGCTTGGCTTCACGCACCCGGCGCTGCAGCTGATAGGTATGCGGTGGCACGCCATAGGCACGACGGAACGCGTCGATCAGGTGGCGTGGGTGACGCTGCACCAAGGCCCCCAAGTGCTCGAGGCGGACAGCCTCGGCGTAATGCGCTTCCAGATAATCACGCAGGTAGGCCGTCACGCCGCCATCGCGACAGGCCGGCCTGGCCTCGCGCAAACCGCCATGACGGACGAATACCAGCTCCAACAACGCCAGCAGTTCGCTCTCCAGCGCCAGCGCATCGCCACGCTCGAACTCGCCAGCCAGCTGCGCAAGACCTGCCGCGACGCGGCCGTCGTCATCCGGGTTGAGAGCGCGAAAGCCACTGGGCAGACGCTTGCGCCCGAGCAGAGCAGGTAACCGCGATTCCTCCACATACAGCATGCGGTAAACCAGGCGTGGCGACTCGGCATGCCCGGTGTGCGGCTCCTCGGGATTCATCAGCGACAGCGTACCGGCCGGCAGTGCGTGGCGCTGGCCACGGCACTGATAACCGCCGACGCCCTGGAGGATGGCACCGATGGCAAAAGCATCGTGACTGTGCCGGCCGAACGCCTGCCCGGAGAAGTCGGCATGAAACAGCTCAACCCCCGGCAGCCACGACTTGGCCAGCAGACGATTAGCGTCCATCTCAGCGCCCGGCGAGGATCGCCGCATAGCCCTCGCGGTAGCTCGGATACTGCGGCGCCCAGCCCAGCGCACGGGCGCGGGCATTGCTGCAACGCTTGCTGCCGGCGCGGCGTACGCGTTGCTCGTCGCTCCAGTGGCTTACGCCCAGCTGCTCACGCAGCCAGCTCACCACCTCGTGCAGTGGCGCCGGTTCATCGTCGACGCCCAGGTAGCAATCGGCCAATGGCACACCTGCGGCATCCGCCTGCAATAGCGTTGCGAACAGGCCGGCAGCATCATCGACATGGATACGGTTGCCATACAGCGGCGGCGTCTCGCTGACGCGATAGCCGCCGCGCACCTGGCTCAGCAACCATTCACGGCCGGGACCATAGAGACCGGTCAAGCGCACCGTGGTCGCCGGCAGGCCGCTGTCGAGCGCGACACGTTCGGCCTCGCGCATGATCACGGCAGAGAAGCTCTGCGCTGCGGCCACAGAGTCCTCGTCGACACACTCACCCTCCTGCTGCCCATACACCCCGCTGCTGGAGGCAAACAGGATGCGGCGCGGTCGCTGGCCATGCTGAGCCAGCCAGTTCAGCACACGGCGCAGCCCCTCGACATAGGCGGCGCGATAGCCGGCCTCATCGTGCTCGGTGGCCGCAGCGCAGTACACCAGGTAATCCAGCGGCCCCTGCGGCCAACCCGGCGGGCAGGCGTCGCTATGCAGATCGCCGGCCAACGGCTCGATGGCGGTCGGTAGCGCGGCCACGTTGCGGCGCATTCCCACCACGCGCCAGCCTTGTTCGGCCATACGCAGGCCGAGACGGGTACCGACGTCTCCACACCCGGCAATCAGCAGGCTGTTGCATCCCGACATGCTTTTCTCCAAGACATTTATGCAAAGGCGCAGTTTAGCCCGGTTGGTTCATCTGTTTGCAAAGGCTATGCTTGTCGGCAATTTAATGGATAAACACTATGACCCTCACCGAACTGCGGTACATCGTCACCCTCGCCCAGGAACAGCACTTCGGCCGCGCCGCCGAGCGCTGCCATGTCAGCCAGCCGACCCTGTCGGTCGGCGTGAAGAAGCTGGAGGACGAGCTCGGCGTACTGATCTTCGAGCGCAGCAAGAGCGCCGTGCGCCTGACTCCAGTCGGTGAGGGTATCGTCACCCAGGCGCAGAAGGTGCTGGAGCAGGCCCAGGGCATTCGTGAGTTGGCTCAGGCCGGCAAGAACCAGCTGACTGCACCGCTGAAGATCGGCGCCATCTACACCGTCGGTCCTTATCTGTTCCCGCATCTGATTCCGCAGTTGCACCGGGTTGCCCCGGACATGCCGCTGTACATCGAGGAAAACTTCACCCATATCCTGCGCGACAAACTGCGCACCGGTGAACTCGACGCCATCATCATCGCCCTGCCCTTCCAGGAGGCCGATGTACTGACCAAGCCGCTGTACGACGAGCCTTTCTACGCCCTGTTGCCCGCCGGTCACCCCTGGGCAGCGATGGAGACCATCGACACCAAGCTGCTCAACGACAAGAGCCTGCTATTGCTCGGCGAAGGCCACTGCTTCCGCGACCAGGTGCTGGAAGCCTGCCCGACCCTGCGCAAGGGCGGTGACGACCACGGCAAGCACACCACGGTGGAATCCAGCTCGCTGGAGACTATCCGCCATATGGTCGCCTCCGGTCTTGGCGTATCGATCCTGCCGTTCTCGGCAGTGGACAGCCACCACTACGCGCCGGGCGTGATCGAAGTGCGTCCGCTCAGTGCGCCGGTACCGTTCCGCACCGTGGCGATCGCCTGGCGCGCCAGCTTCCCGCGCCCCAACGCCATCGAGGTGCTGGCCGACTCCATCCGCCTCTGCTCGGTCGCCCGCAGCCCGCAGACCAAGGCCGTCTGAGGCTAGAAGTGAGCGAACTGGCAGCTGTCTCCGTCACCGCGCTCAAGGGCGTGGGCGCCGCGCTGGCCGAGAAACTGGCCAAGGTCGGCCTGGAAAACCTGCAAGACGTCCTCTTTCACCTGCCGCTGCGCTATCAGGATCGCACCCGCATCACGCCCATCGGCGCATTGCGCCCGGGGCAGGATGCCGTGGTCGAGGGCATCGTTGCCGGTGCCGACGTGGTCATGGGGCGGCGCCGCAGCCTGCTGGTGCGCCTGCAGGACGGCAGCGGCACGCTGAGCCTGCGCTTCTTCCACTTCAGCCAGGCGCAGAAGGAAGGCCTGAAACGCGGCACGGCGCTGCGCTGCTACGGCGAAGTGCGCCCTGGCGCTACCGGCCTGGAGATCTACCATCCGGAATACCGCGCGCAGAGCGGCGACGAACCGGCCCCGGTGGAGCAGAGCCTGACGCCCATCTACCCGACCACCGAGGGTCTGACCCAGCAACGTCTGCGCCAGCTCAGCCAGCAAGCACTGGCGCGCCTCGGCCCACGCAGCCTGCCAGACTGGCTGCCCGATGAGCTGGCCCGCGACTATCGCCTGGCGCCGCTGGACGAGGCTATCCGCTACCTGCACCGACCGCCGCCGGACGCCGATGTCGAAGAGCTCGCCGAGGGCCGCCACTGGGCCCAGCATCGCCTGGCCTTCGAAGAGCTGCTGACCCATCAATTGTCCCTGCAGCGCCTGCGCGAACAGGTGCGTGCGCAGCAGGCGCCGGCCCTGCCGCCAGCGAAGCAGCTGCCACAGCAATACCTCGCCAACCTCGGCTTTGCCCCGACTGGCGCGCAACAGCGCGTCGGCGCCGAGATCGCCTACGACCTGGCGCAGAGCGAGCCCATGCTGCGCCTGGTGCAGGGCGACGTTGGTGCCGGCAAGACCGTGGTCGCCGCCCTGGCCGCCCTGCAGGCGCTGGAGGCCGGTTATCAGGTGGCGCTGATGGCGCCGACCGAGATCCTTGCCGAGCAGCACTTTCTCAACTTCAGCAAATGGCTGGCACCGCTCGGCCTGGACGTCGCCTGGCTGGCCGGCAAGCTCAAGGGCAAGGCCCGCGCAGCCGCGCTGGAGCAGATCGCCGCCGGCTGCCCGATGGTGGTCGGCACCCATGCCCTGTTCCAGGGCGAAGTGAAGTTCAAGCGCCTGGCCCTGGTGATCATCGACGAGCAGCACCGCTTCGGCGTGCAGCAGCGCCTGGCGCTACGGCAGAAAGGCATCGACGGGCGCCTCAGCCCGCATCAGCTGATCATGACCGCCACGCCCATCCCGCGCACCCTGGCGATGAGCGCCTACGCCGACCTGGACACCTCGATCCTCGACGAACTGCCGCCGGGGCGCACCCCGGTCAATACCCTGGTGATCGCCGACAGCCGCCGCATCGAAGTGGTCGAGCGCGTACGCAATGCCTGCCAGCAGGGGCGCCAGGCCTATTGGGTGTGCACCCTGATCGAGGAATCCGAAGAGCTCACCTGCCAGGCCGCCGAGACCAGCTTCGAGGAGCTTTCCGCGGCACTGGGCGAGCTGCGCGTCGGCCTGATCCACGGGCGCATGAAGCCGGCCGAAAAGGCGGCAGTGATGGATGAGTTCAAGCAGGGCAAGCTGCAATTGCTGGTGGCCACCACGGTGATCGAGGTCGGTGTCGACGTGCCCAACGCCAGCCTGATGATCATCGAGAACCCCGAACGCCTGGGCCTGGCCCAGTTGCACCAGCTACGTGGCCGGGTCGGCCGTGGCAGCGCCGCCAGCCATTGCGTGCTGCTTTACCATGCGCCGCTGTCGCAACTGGGCCGCGAACGCCTGGCGATCATGCGCGAAACCACCGACGGCTTCGTCATCGCCGAGAAGGATCTCGAACTGCGCGGCCCCGGTGAAATGCTCGGCACCCGGCAGACCGGTCTGCTGCAATTCAAGGTCGCCGATCTGATGCGCGATGCCGACCTGTTACCCGCCGTGCGCGATGCCGCGCAAGCTCTTCTGGAACATTGGCCGCAACATGTGGCTCCATTGCTGGAACGCTGGTTGCGTCACGGCCAGCAATACGGTCAAGTGTGAACCTGTTCACAGGACAACCGTCGCCACGAACCTTTGCGCAAATCCTCGCTGGTTATACTCCGAGGCACATGCGCCAACGCTGGATATCGATATGACTGAAGCCGCCCTCGCCGCCAACGCCTCTGCGCAGCCGCCCGCCGTGATCGTGCAACTGCTGGAAAAACTCGCCATACCCTATCAGGTATGCGCTGAGCGCCCGGATCAGCCAAGCGAGGCACGTCTGCAGGCCGTGCTGGTGGACGATGCCATCGGTGCCCTGCTGGTGCTCTATCCGCGTAGCCATATGCTGGATCTGTCGCGCCTGGCCGAACTGACCGGGCGCCAGCTCACGGCGGTCAAGCCGGAACGCCTTGAGCGCATGCTCGGCAAGCACAATCTGGCCGCCCTGCCGGGTTTACCGCCCCTGACCAGCTCGCCCTGCCTGTACGAAGAGCGTCTGCTGCAGGTGCCCAGTCTGCTGATCGAGTCCGGCCAGCCCGGTGTCTTGCTGGAAATCCCCACCGAAGCCTTCAAGGCGCTGCTGAGCAAGGCCAGCGCTGCGCGTTTCGGTGAGCCGGTCAGCGCGATCAAACCGAACCTTGATCGCCCGCATGATGACCGCGCGGAAATCACCCAGGCCGTGCAGGCCTTCACTGCGCGCCGCATCCAGCAGCGCCTGGAAGAGACCATCGAGATTCCACCGCTGGCGGAAACCGCACAGAAGATCATCAAGCTGCGTGTCGACCCCAATGCCACCGTCGATGACATCACCGGCGTGGTCGAGACCGATCCTGCGCTGGCCGCCCAGGTAGTCAGTTGGGCAGCCTCGCCCTACTACGCGGCGCCCGGCAAGATCCGCTCGGTGGAAGATGCCATCGTACGTGTGCTGGGCTTCGACCTGGTGATCAACCTGGCGCTCGGCCTCGCACTGGGCAAGACTTTGAGCCTGCCCAAGGATCAGCCGCAGCACGCCACCCCTTACTGGCAGCAAGCGATCTATACCGCTGCAGTGATCGAGGGCCTGACCCGCGCCATGCCGCGCGCACAGCGCCCGGAAGCCGGCCTGACCTACCTGGCCGGTCTGCTGCACAACTTCGGTTACCTGGTCCTGGCGCACGTGTTCCCACCGCACTTCTCGTTGATCTGCCGTCACCTGGAGGTCAACCCGCACCTGCCTGCCGGGCATATCGAGCAGCACCTGCTGGGTATCACCCGCGAGCAGATCGGTGCCTGGCTGATGCGCCACTGGGATATGCCGGAAGAGCTGTCCAGCGCCCTGCGCTTTCAGCACGACCCGTCTTATGCCGGCGACAGCGCGGCCTTCCCCAACCTGGTGTGCCTGGCGGTCAGCCTGCTGCGCAACCGGGGTATCGGTGCCGGGCCGCAGAGCGAGATTCCTGATGAGCTGTTCGACGCCCTGGGGCTGACCCGGGAAAAAGCCGAGGACGCGGTGAGCAAGGTACTCAGTGCCGAGGTCGCCCTGCGTGAACTGGCAGCGCAGTTCCAACAGCCGCACTGAGCGGCTGCGGCTCAGGTTCCTGCGCCCTCCCCCTGAGGCCTGCCTTCCTGCCTGCCGTCTTGCGTAGTTGCTCGCGAGCGGCCGGCGCTCCGGGCCGCCCTACTGCTTGCCCACGGCCTTGCGTAGCTGCTCGCGGCGTTCGGCGAATAGCTGCGGCACCACTTCCAGGCTGATGGCCAGCAGCTGGCTGACGCTGGGATGCTCGTACAGAGCCACATACTCGGCAAGCTGATCACTGGGCATCTGCCGATAGGCATAGAACATGAAGGTTTCCACCGCCTGCTCGCTGGATTGGCGAATGGCGTCCGCCTGTTTTTGCGTCTGCGCCTGCAGTTCGGTCTCGCTGAGATTTTCGCCCCGTGCTCTTAGCGCCAACAAGGCCTGGGTCTTGCCGACTTCGTAACGCAGCAGGCTGGCCAGTTCGGTGGTGCGCGCGGCAGCGTCGAGACGCTTCACCAGATCAAGGCGCGCGCCTCGTGGCGGCTGCTCCTGCAGGCGCTGGCGGTATTCGGCCAGGCCTTCGAGTTGCTCACCGACCGCCCGCTCGGCGGCGGTGAAGCGCTGCGCCAGCGGGCTATCGAGACGCTCACGGGCCTGCTCGCCTTGCGCCGCATCGAAGCGGGCCCCGACGCGCTTGGCCAGGTCCAGACAAAAGACTTCGCCAGCGAACAACTGAGCGAGTCGCTTCTGCTGGGCTTCATCCTGGCCACGCTGCAGCAACGGCGCGCTCTGTTCGCAGAGCAGATGAATACCGGCGAGCTCGAACAGTGGTAACAGGGCTTTGGCAGACGCTGACTCGGCCCGCGCCGTGGTGGCGGCCAGCAACAGCAGGGGTAGCAGGAAAAGACGCATGGTCAGGCTTTCCACAGGAACGTCCTGGCAGCCTAACCAAAGCGCAGCGTCGCGGCCAGCCGCGACGCGCAGCGGTGCCGATCAGGCGGCCTTTTTCGGGGCCTCGGCCTTTTTCTTCGGCATCAGATACTTGGTCAGACCCTGGAACCACATGACCAGCGCCGGGTTGCCCTGGATCTGGATGTCCTTGTTCTGGATGCCCTGCATGAAGGCCAGCTGCTTGTTCTTTGCCGTCATGGTTTCGAAGCCGTAGGCGGCGTCCTTGAAGCCGATGGCGAAGGCAGGGTCCTTGGCGGTGCCGCGCTTGCTGGTCACGCGCTGACCGGCCACGATGAAATGGCGGGCGACCTTGCCATCCAGCGTATGCAGTTGGAAGACCATATCGCGACCTTCGAGCTGCTGGCGGAACGCCGGATTTTCACGGCTGGCCTTAGCCATGAGGCGGCCCAGCATCCACAGAAGAAAACGGAATTTCATGCACTGGCACTCGTGATCGAAGATGATGGCCGCGCATTGTAGTGGTTTTCTTGCAGGACTACAGCCTGTCTAAAGCATGGCTGTATCGGCGAATTTCGCAGCTTGGCTGCGTAGGGGGAACCCGGAGCCGAGCGGCTCCGGGTTAACGAGCTCAGTTGACCGCGTCTTTCAGGGACTTGCCCGGTTTGAAGGCGACGGTGTTGCTGGCCTTGATCTTCACCGGCTGGCCGGTTTGCGGGTTTTTCCCGGTGCGGGCGCCACGGTGGCGCTGGACGAAGGTACCGAAGCCAACCAGGGTCACACTGTCCTTGCGGTTCAGTGCACCGGTGATTTCTTCCAGTACGGCGTTGAGTACACGATTGGCCTGATCCTTGGTCAGATCAGCCTTTTCGGCGATGGCGGCGGCGAGTTCCGGTTTACGCATAGATGCCTCTTTGACGGTTTTTTGTTGTTGTGTCCGTGCTGTCCTTCCAGAACAGCGCCCAAGGCGCCGCAACAGCTCTGCGCTGCGGCAGACCTTTGGGAGAATGGCATGCCGCATCGCACTGCGCCAGTCTCGTCGGACAGTTTAACCAGGCAATTTCGTGGCGTATCCGACAGAACGGCAGGCAATCATGCCAGCAGCGCCGGCAACTCCTTGTTCAGTGCCAGTTTCTCCTGCACGGCAGCGCCGGTCAGCGCATAACCGAGCAGCGCTCCGGAAGCCTCGCGGCAGAGCGCCTTGATGTCGCTGCCGCTGCCTTCGACCGTCCATTCGCCCTGGCTGCCACGCGGTGGCGGCGAGACCACCAGCGGGCACACCGGCGTCTTTACCGTCACCGGCATCGGCCCATAGCTGACCGCCGTCGGTTCACCGGCCAGGGTCTTGGCCAGCGCCCGGGCGCAGGCCATCAGCGGCATGACGTAGAGCAGGTTGAGGCCATCGACCTCGGCGCAGTCACCCAGGGCGTAGATGTTGGCGTGCGAGGTACGCAGTTGGCGGTCGACCATCACCCCACGGTTGATGTCGAGACCGGCTGCCGCAGCGAGCGCGGTGCGCGGGCGCAGGCCGACGGCCGAGACCACCGCGTCGCACGGAATCAGGCGGCCATCGGACAGCGTCGCCTGCAGCGCATCGCCTTGGCGGTCGAGGCTGGCCAGCACCGGGCCAAGATGGAAACGCACGCCCAGGCCTTCCAGGCCGGCTTGCACGGCAGAGGCCGCTGCCGGATGCAACAGGCCGGGCATCACCTGTTCGCAGGGTGCCAGCAACTCGACCTCATAGCCGCCGGCACTGAGGTCATTGGCGAACTCGCAGCCAATCAGGCCGGCGCCGAGGATCAGCACGCGACGTTTGCCGGCCACGGCGCTGCGAAAACGCGCGTAGTCCTCCAGATCATTGATCGGGAACACCGCGTCCTGGGCATCACCCTCCACCGGTACGCGAATCGGCTCGGCGCCCCAGGCCAGCACCAGATCGCGGTAGGGCACGGCTTCCTCGCCGATCCACAAGCGCTTGTGGCCAGGGTCGATGCCGGTGATGTGGGTATGGGTGCGAATCTCCGCATTGAGCTGCTCGGCCATGGCGCCGGCTTCGGCCATGGCCAGACCGTCGGCATCCTTGTTCTTGCCGAAGCCGGTAGAGAGCATCGGCTTGGAATAGGAGCGGCCGTCGTCAGCGGTGATCAGCAGCAAGGGCGTCTGCGTGTCGAGCTTGCGCCACTCCTTGGCCAGGTTGTAACCCGCCAGGCCGGTCCCGATGATGACGACTGGTGCACTCATGCTGTGATTCCTCGCTACACAAACGACGCGACGGCCCGCTGACCGTCACCATTGATCCAGAAGGGTTCAGGTGCGCCCGATTACATCGAGGCGCCCTTCTCCACACCTGCCCCAAGGCTGACACGTCTTCTGGGGAAAGGGGCGGGATCACACCCTACTGGATCGGGCGACAGCTGGCCAGAAGCGACTCGGCAGGCCAACCAGAGGTTGGGTGTCGCGCCGCAGCGGGAAGAAACTCGCTCGTGCTTACGCCTTTGCAGCGCAGCGGGGATCTGTATCGAGAAAAAACCGCCCGACAGCGCGGGCGGTTCGTTGGGCGGTCTTAGAACGCCAGGCCAACGCGCAGGCCTACCTGTTCCTGCTTGAGCTTGCTGCGCTCGGCGACGGCACTGTTGCTGTCGAGCTCATAGCGGGTCTGGGTGTAGTACAGGCTGGTGCTGATCGGCAGGTTGTTGATGCCCTTGTTCCACAGCATGGTCAGCTCACCGTAGGGATTGACCTTGTCCTTGAGGTCCACGGAGTCGCTGTCGCCATCGACCTTCAGGCGCGCTTCGGAATTGATGGAGTAGCGTGCCCCCACTTCCAGGCGCAGGGTGTAGTCCGGGGTCAGGTAGTTGTAGCCGAGGCCGGCCTTGGCGAAGGGCGATTTGCTGGTCAGCTTGACGTTGCTGTCGAACGGACCGACGTCGTCCTGCTCGATACGGCCCCAGTCGTAACCACCACCGACGATCACGTCGACGTAGTTGTTGGTGCTCAACGCGGCGCGCAGGCCGAGGTCGATATCGGCACGTGCGGACTTGTATTCCACATCGTCCTTGTCACGGTATTGGCCTTCGATGCCCGCCTGGTAGATGAAGCCTTCCTGCCCGGTCAGCTTGTTACCGAAGTGGTAGAACAGACCGCCCTGATTGAGGCGCTCCTTGTCGCTTTCATCGTCCACGGTGAGCTTGTACTGGTTGTGCGAAGCGATGACACCGAAGGTCGAGATGGGGTCGGTGACCGAGTCTGCATAGGCCTGCGAGGCGCCCGCCAGGCACAGGGCGAGTGTTGCTTTGGGGGTTATGCTGGACAGCTGCATGACGATTTCCTTGGCAATGAGTGGATAACGCCGCTCACCGGGAGGTGGGACGCAAGTACCTAGACTGCCTCTGCCAGGAGGGATTCGACTAACCCGACGAACGGTAATAGTCCTTGCTGCACAAGGATTTGCGGAGCTTTTCTGAGAGCGAAGCTGACCGATCGATCATAAGCGAAACGCTGATTTCGACGCAGGCCAGAGGAGATGCGGCCTGACCGGGTAGCGAGCCCCCGGCCAGGCGCACGAAAAATCAATCCAGCTTGACCACCTTGGCCATGATCACCTTGGGCCCCTTCATCTTCTTGACGATGATGCGCAGGCCATCGGTTTCCAGCACTTCCTCTTCGTCAGGCATGCGCTTGAGGGTCTCGTAGATCAGCCCGGCGAGGGTCTCGGCCTCGATATGGTCGAGGTCGACGCCCAGCAGTCGCTCGACCTTGGCCAGCGGCGTGTCGCCACGCACCAGCAACTTGCCCGGCTGGTAGGCGAGGATGCCGCGCTCGGCCTTGCGGTGTTCGTCCTGAATATCGCCCACCAGGGCTTCGAGCACGTCTTCCATGGTCAGGTAGCCGATCACCTTGCCGTCGGCCTCCTCGACCAGGGCGAAATGCGCGCCGCCCTGGCGGAACTGCTCCAGCAGCTGCGACAGCGGCATGTGCCGGCTGACGCGCTCGAGCGGGTGCATCAGATCGGCCAGTTTCAGCGCCGATGGCAACATCTCCAGCAGCGACAGGTGCAGCAGCAGATCCTTGATGTGCAGCACGCCGACGAACTCGCCCTTGCTCTCGTCGAAGATCGGGTAGCGGCTGTACTTGTGGCGGCGGAAGGTGGTGAACACCTGATCCAGACTGGCGTTGAGCTCGAGAAAGATCAGGTCTTCGCGCGAGTTGGCCCAGTCCACCACCTCCAGTTCGCCCAGTTCGACCGCCGAAGCCAGCACGCGCAGGTCCTGGTCGTTGTCACTGGTGGCGCGGCTGGAGTGCAGGATCAGCTTGAGCTCTTCACGACTGTAATGATGCTCGTGGTGCGGCCCCGGCTCGCCTTGCCCGGCGATGCGCAGGATGGCGTTGGCGCTGGCGTTGAGCACGAAGATCGCCGGGTACATCAGCCAGTAGAAGGCGTACAGCGGCGCGGCCGTCCACAGCGACAGCAGCTCGGGCTTGCGGATCGCCCAGGACTTGGGCGCCAGCTCGCCGATGACGATGTGCAGGTAGGAGATGATCGAGAATGCAGTGAAGAAGGCGATGCCGTGAATCAGCTTGGGCGACTCCACGCCAATCGCTACCAGCAGCGGCGTAAGCAGCTCGGCGAAGGCCGGCTCACCGACCCAGCCAAGCCCCAGCGATGCCAGGGTGATACCCAGCTGACAGGCTGACAGATAGGCGTCCATCTGGTTGTGCACGGTGCGCAGTATATGTCCGCGCCAGCCATGGGCCTCGGCTAGGGCGTCGACCTTGGTCGCGCGCAGACGCACGATGGCGAACTCCGCGGCGACGAAGAAGCCATTGAGCAAAACCAGGAACAGGGCGAACAGCATGAGGCCGAAGTCGGCGAAGTAGGCAGAAACGGGGAGACTCGTGGAGGGGTCCATGAAGGTTCGGGATGGCCAGTGATCGCTAGAGGTTGGAGCTTCGCCGCGTCGAATGCAAGCACTCAGCGCGCGCGCTGCACCACCTGCGCCGGGGCGAAATGACAGGTGAAGGTGCTGCCCTTGCCAGGCACGCTGCTGATCTCCAGATTGCCACGGTGACGCAGCAGCACATGCTTGACGATGGCCAGCCCCAGCCCGGTACCACCGGTATTGCTGGCGCGGCTGGAGTCGACGCGATAGAAGCGCTCGGTCAGGCGCGGCACGTGCTTGGCCTCGATGCCCATGCCGGTATCGCTGACCGACAGGTGTGCGCCCTTCTCGTCAGACCACCAGCGAATACGGATGTCGCCTCCGGCCGGGGTGTACTTCACCGCATTGAACACCAGGTTGGAGAAGGCACTGCGCAATTCCGCTTCGCTACCCTTGAGCTTGAGGTGCGGATCGGCCTCCAGGCTGATGCGGTGCAGTTGATCGCCGGACAGTGCCTGGGCATCGTTCTTGATCGACAGTAGCATCAGGTCGGCCGCCACCGGCTGGTTGTCCGACGGATAGTCGGTGGCTTCCAGCTTGGCTAACAGGAGTAGATCGTTGAGCAGGGTCTGCATGCGCGCGCCCTGTTGCTGCATCTGCTGCAGCGCCCGCAGCCAGCGCGGATTGACCGCCTCGACGTTGTCCAGCAGGGTTTCCAGATAACCGGCAATCACCGTCAGCGGCGTGCGTAGCTCGTGGGAGACGTTGGCAACGAAGTCCTTGCGCATCTGTTCCAGCTGATACAGACGGGTGACGTCACGCACCAGCAGCAGGTGCTCACGATTGCCATAGCGGGTGATATTGAACTGCAAGCGGCGACGGTCATTGATCGGCGACGGAATCTCCAGGGCATCGGCATAGTTGCCGCGCTCGAAGTAGTCCTTGAAACGCGGGTCGCGCACCAGGTTGGCCAGCTGCTGGCCGCTGTCTTGCGGGGTTTTCAGGCCCAGCAGCGTCTCCGCTGCGCGGTTCCACCATTCCAGGTTGCCCTGGCTGTCGAGCATCACCACGGCGTCCTTGAGGGCGGCAGTGGACTCCTGCACGCGGTCGATCACCGCCTGCAGGCGGCCACGCGCCTTCTGATTACGGCGTTGCAGATGGTAGATGCTGTCGAACACCTCGCCCCACAGGCCGTAACCATCAGGCGGTGGCTCGTCGGTTTTGTGCTCGCGCAGCCATTTGTGCAGACGCAGCAGTTGACTCAGGGTCCAGCCCAGATGAATGGCCAGACCGCAGGCCAGCACCCAGGCGTATTCACCGGTGATGAAACCGAGCAGCAGGCAGGCGCTAACCAGCAGCAACAGGCGGCGCACCACGGCGCCACGCCAGTCTTGATTCACGATGGAGCGCATCCTTGTCAGAAGAGCGAACCCGCAGAAGCTGCTTTACGATCTCGCGAGCTAGAGCCATGCAAGGCGAAAGCAGGTGAGGAAGCGGAGTGTACTTTTGTACATGAGCATTCCGAATCTGTTTTCAACGCAGCAGGGCCGACGCGCAGCAGATCGTAAACAGCTTCTCAACCCTTGGTGGAGAAACGATACCCAGTCCCGCGCACGGTTTGTACCAGGTTTTCGTAAACATCACCGAGCGCCTTGCGCAGACGGCGGATATGCACGTCGACGGTACGCTCCTCGACGTAGACGTTGCCGCCCCAGACCTGGTCGAGCAACTGGCCGCGAGTGTAGGCACGCTCCTGGTGGGTCATGAAGAACTGCAGCAGACGATATTCGGTCGGGCCCATCTCGGCCGGTTTGCCGTCGATGGTCACGCGGTGGCTGATGGGGTCGAGCAGCAGGCCACCGACCTCGATCGGCGCCTCGCTGTCGCTGGGCCCAGCACGGCGCAGCACGGCCTTGAGGCGGGCCACCAGCTCACGCGGAGAGAACGGCTTGGTGATGTAGTCGTCGGCGCCGACTTCCAGGCCCTGGATCTTGTTGTCCTCTTCACCCTTGGCGGTGAGCATGATGATCGGGATATCGCTGGTCAGCTCGTCGCGCTTGAGGCGCCGGGCCAGTTCGATGCCGCTGGTGCCGGGCAGCATCCAGTCGAGCAGGATCAGATCGGGTTTGCGGTCGACGATCACGGCGTGGGCCTGCTGGGTATTCTCCGCCTCCAGGCACTCGTAACCGGCCATCTCCAGGGCCACCGCAATCATCTCGCGGATCGGAGCTTCGTCATCGACGATCAGGATGTTCTTGCCAACCATGGTCCTGCCTCGGTTCGTTCAACTGTCTGCGCCGCATTAGATAACGGAATTATTGCAGCGATATGACAGGTGCGCGGCAGCGCTTAACGCAATGCGTAGTCCAGCACGATCCCGACGAAGATCGCCAGCCCCGCCCAGTGGTTGTGCAGGAAGGCGTTGAAGCAGGCCATCGGCTTGCGATTGCGGGTCTTGTGATATTCCCAGACGAAGCAGGCAGCGGCCACCAGCAGACCGGCGTGGAACCAGATCCCCAGCTCGAAGCGGGCACCGGCCAGCAGCAGGCAGAGCAGCGCCAGCCCCTGCAGGATGGCGATGATCAGCCGGTCGGCATCGCCGAACAGGATGGCGGTGGACCTGACCCCGATCTTCAGATCGTCTTCACGGTCGGCCATGGCGTAGTAGGTGTCGTAGGCCACCGTCCACAGCAGATTGGCGATGTACAGCAGCCAGGCTTCCGGCGGCAGGCTGCCGGTTTCGGCGGTGAAGGCCATCGGCATGCCCCAGGAGAATGCCGCGCCGAGCACCACCTGCGGGTAGAAGGTGTAGCGCTTCATGAAGGGGTAGCAGGCAGCCAGCGCCAGGCCGCCGAAAGACAGCCAGATGGTGGTGGCATTGGTGAACAGCACCAGCAGGAAGCTCAGCGCCACCAACACGGCGAACAGCACCAGCGCCTCGCGCGGCCTGATCTTGCCACTGGCCAGCGGGCGCGCCCTGGTGCGACTGACGTGACCGTCGAAGTCACGGTCGGCGTAGTCGTTGATCACGCAGCCGGCGGCACGCATCAGGATCACGCCGACGACGAAGATGAACAGGTTCTTCGCGCTCGGCACGCCTTCGGCCGCCACCCACAGCGCCCACAAGGTCGGCCACAACAGCAGATAGATGCCGATGGGCTTGTCCAGGCGCATCAGTTGAATGAAATCCCAGGCGCGCGGGTGCAGGCGGGTGGTCGATTGCAACAGGCGGGTGTACATCGAAGCGTCTCCGTGCAGGTTGCGCGGATTATACGAGGGTTGGTGGCGTAGGGTGGATCGGGGCGCGTAGTCGAGGCTTTTTTCATCCACCGTTACAGGCGCGAGATGCGGCGGCGCCTTCAGCCCGTGAAGCGTCGCACGGATGGCTGGTGGCAAACGCTTCGCAGTTTTCCACCCTACGCCTCGATACCCGCCGCCTGCCAAAATTGCGGCAGAAACACCTCGGCCACCAATACACCAAGCGCACCACGGCTGAAGCACGAGCGCCGCGCCCACAGACGCTCTTCACGCACCGCTTCCGGCAGCCAGGCCGCCGGATATCGGCAGGCCTGCAACTCACCGCGATCGAAGGCCCGGTCACTGAACAGCAGCTCACCCAGCGAGCGACTGCCCAGCTCGGCCAGATTCAGCCCCGAGCCCTCCAGCGCACTGCGCGCAGCAACGCTACGGGCGAATACCCAGGGTTGACCGTGCCCCCGTAGGTACACCTCACGCACCCAGCCCTGGCTGCCGTCGGCCACGCCAAGCAGCGCACACTCGTCAACGCGCAGGCGCTGCCAGCCTTCCTGCAGCGGCGTTACCGAGAAGCCGTCAGCGGACAGCGCGGTCAAGCGCCGGGTCAGCGAATCCTCGTTGAACAGCCAGTCGCGCACGCCGGCAGAAGGCTGTGGATGCAGCTGGGCATTGGTCAGCCAGCGCGGCGGATGAGCGAGAGCGGCGTGAGGCACGGCGAGAAATCACCACAGATCGGAAGCGCGCGAGTCTAGCACGGTGCGCCAGGCGCTTTGAGACCGGGACATAGCTGTAGAGTGGGTCGGGCGGCGGTCCGCTTCAACCCAACAACGATGATCCGCGTGGGCTAAAGCCCACCCTATAAGGCAGCCCGCGCTTGAGGCCGGTAGCGGTGGGCTTCAGCCCACCAACAACGTTCAGCTTGGACTAATGCGGATCGCCGCCCCTAAAAGGCCAACCCCCTCAATACGGCTGCGGCGCATACAGCTGCGCCGAGCCCGGCTCGCCGAGCAGCTGTTCGAGGATTTCGTGGTGCATGGCCAGCAGCTTGCCGTTGCGTTCGTTGAGCCGCTTGCACTGGCCGGCCAGTTGGCCGAGCTGCTCCCATGTGTGAACAAGGTGATTGCGCTGGGCCTGTGGATAACGCACCAGCAGCTTCTGCATGGCGCTATTGCCGCTGCCCAGCTGGAAGGCAGCCAGCACCTTGCTGCGGCGTTCCGCCCTGGCCTTGGCCTGGTCGACCAGCGGCAGGATCTGCTCGTTGAGCAGATCGATCTGCTGGCTGTCGCGCTTGAGCAACTGCTGATACAGCTCCTGCATCAGCCCGCGCAGCACCAGATAGTCGGCGCAGTCCTGCTCCAGGTCCTGCTCGACGACCAGCAGCAGCTGTTGCTCACGCGCGGTGGTCACGCATCGCTACCGCTGTGATAGGTCAGCATGCTGCCGGCCAACACGGCCGGATCGCTGTTCAGTTCGCCGCGGGCCAGCGCCGCCTTGAGCTGGGCAACCTTGTCCAGGTCGACTTCGGGCAGGCTGCGCAAGGCGTCTTGCAGCTGCTCCAGACGCGGCTCCCGGCTGACACTCGCACGGGCATTGCCGCTCGATTGCGCACGGGCGCTCTGTACCTGTGCCGGAGCGTCGCTGGGCGGGTTAAGGCCGGGCTTGAGATGCCTGCTGATTTCCATGATTCGAATCCAACTCGCGTGGTGTTATGGCCTAAGAGCGACCGGGCACGACAAGAACTTAAACGCGTCGGGTAAAAATTAACTGACCTGGGTTCGCCACCAGGCCTGCGCGGCCAGGCCATCCTGGATCTTCTGCTCCTGGCGGGCAAGCAGATCCTGCCACTCGCCCATCTTGCCCTCAAGGAACTGGGTGATGACCTTCTCGCTGCGCATCGCCGCCAGCAGCTCGCCCTGAATGCGCGCCAGGGTCTCCTCGGCCAGCGCCAGTTCGCGGCGCTGCAGTTCGACCATCTTGTACAGCGTCGCCTTGTAGCGCTGCTGGTTGTCGCGCTGCAGCGGCGTGGTCATCGGTACGCTGAAACCGCACAGGCGGCTGAGCCCGGTGATGTTGTTGCGGTAGCGCTGACACAGGTTCTGCTGATAGCTGACCCGCCCGAGCATCTGCTGCACACGGTTGCCACGCAGGCTGGCCAGGCGACCGAGCACTTCCAGCTGTTCTTTCATTTGATGATGCTCTGCAAGGTGGCGATGCTGGCGCCGAGCTCGGCGCCACTGCCGACCTCCTGACGCAGGAAGCGTTCGAGGCTGGGCGCCAGCTGCACGGCGCGGTCGGTCTTGGCGTCCATGCCCGGCGTGTAGCCGCCGAGCGGGATCAGCTCCTTGATCTTCTCGAAGGTGCTGTAGAACTCCTTGAACTGCCGCCCGGCGGCCAGATGTGCCGCTTCACCGACCTGACTCATGCAGCGGCTGACCGAGGCGGAGATGTCGATGGCCGGGTAGTGGCCGACGTCGGCCAGGCGTCGTGACAAGACGATATGGCCGTCGAGAATCGCCCGCGCGCAATCGACGATCGGGTCCTGATGATCGTCGCCTTCGGCCAGCACGGTGTAGATGGCACTCAGGCTGCCGCTGCCGCTCTCGCCGTTGCCGGCGCTTTCCACCAACTCTGGCAGCATGCCGAATACAGACGGCGGATAGCCTTTGGTCGCCGGCGGCTCACCGAGGGCCAGGGCGATCTCGCGCTGGGCCATGGCATAGCGGGTCAGCGAGTCGACCAGCAGCAGCACGTCCTGGCCCTGATCACGAAAATAGGCGGCGATGCTGTGGCACAGCTCGGTGGCCTTCAGGCGCATCAGCGGTGATTCATTGGCCGGTGCCACGACCACTACGGCCTTGCGCAGCCCTTCTTCGCCGAGGGAATGCAGGATGAATTCCTGCACCTCACGCCCGCGCTCACCGATCAGCCCGACCACCACCACATCGGCCTTGGTCTGCCGGGTGATCATCCCCAGCAGCACGCTCTTGCCCACCCCAGAGCCGGCGAACAGGCCGACGCGCTGGCCCTTGCCGAGGGTCAGCAGACCATTGATGGCGCGCACGCCGACGTCCAGCGCGGCCTCCACCGGACGACGGCGCAGCGGGTTGACCCTGGGCAGCTCGACCGGCAACGGGTCGCGCCCGCTGAGCTTGCCGCGCTCATCCAGCGGCTCGCCGAGGCCGTTGACCACGCGCCCTAACCAGGACTCGTCGATCTGCAGCAGCGCTTCGTCCTTGGCCGGGAACACCCGCGAGCCGGCGGCCAGGCCGACCGGCTTCTTGAACGGCATCAGGTAGGTGATATCGCGGTTGAAGCCGACCACCTGAGCATCCAGCAGGCTGCCGTCGGCCTGCTCGACGCGACAGCGCTGGCCGGTGCTGCGCTGGCAGCCGAGGCTCTCCAGCAGCATGCCGGAGACCCGAACCAGGCGCCCGGCCACCTTGGCCAGTTGCACACCATCGAGCGAGCGCAGCGCTTCGTCGAGTTTGTAGTCGAGCATCAGATTCTGCTCCCGCTCAGGCTTCGGTCAGGTGCAGATGTTCGGCCAGGGTGTCGATGCAGGCATCCAGACGCTGCTGGCAACCCACGTCGGCTTCGGCCTGCGGCGTGACCACGCGGCACTCGCCCAACGCCAGGCGCTCGTCGGCCACCAGCTTCCAGTTCGCCGCGCGCTCCGGCGCCAGCGCCTTGATCCGCGCGTATTCCTCGGGGCTGAGTAGCACCTGCACATCCTCGGGCTCGCCCGGCATGCTGGTCAGGGCTTCCTCGACCAGCGCCAGCAACTGAGTCGGATGCAGTGTCAGCTCACAGCGGATCACCTGCTGCGACACCTTCTTGACCAGCTCGAGCAGCTCCTGACGGCGCTTGTGCTCCAGCTCGCCAAGGTACTGTTCGACCTTCTCGCTGATCTGCTGCAGTGGCTGGGCGGCCAGTTCGAATTCGCGGCGGCCTTCACTGCGGCCCTCCTCGCGTCCGAGCTTGAGCCCCTCGTCGCGGCCCTGCTCGAAGCCGGCCTGACGCCCGGCTTCCTCGCCTTGCTGCAGGCCATCCTGGTAACCCTTCTCGATGCCCTGCTGAAAGCCATCGGCCATGGCCCGCTGCAGGCCGGCGGCATCGCCGCTCCAGTCCACTGCAGGCTGGCTGCTGCGCGGGGGGAAGCGATAGGCGCGCCACGGGCGGGCGTCGCCGCTGATCACCTTGACCGTCATCTCATTCCACCGTCTGTTCGCGGAACAGCTGCACCTGCAGCTCGCCGCTGGCCGACATTTCGCGGACCACGGCCATGATGTCCTTGCGCACCTGCTCGACGCGGCTCAACGGCACCGGGCCCTGGCGCCGGTTGATCGACTCCATCTGCTGCGCCTGGCGCTTGGGCATGGCGCCAGTGATGGCACGTACCAGTTCGGGCTCGGCGCCCTTGAGGGCGACCACCCACTCTTCCAGCGGCACGGCTTCGAGCAGCGCCTGCAGCACGTCCTGGTTCTGCCGCGAGAGGATGAAGAAGTCGTACATTTCATCCTCGATGCGCTCGACCAGCTGATCGTCATGGGCGCGCAGCAACTCGAACATCTGCCCGCGATCACCCTTGAAGCGGTTCATGATGTCCGCCGCCTGCTTGACCCCGCGCACCTGCGAACCCTGCGTGCTGAGCACCGCCAGGCTGCGTTCGATCAACTGCTCCAGCTCGGCGATGACGTCGCTGTTGACCTCGTTGAGGTTGGCGATGCGATACAGCAGCTCGTCCTGACGCTCCTTGGGCATGCATTCGAGCACTTCGCTGGCCATGCCCGGCGGCAGAAAGGCGAGGAACACCGCCTGCATCTGCGCGTGCTCCTTGGCGATCAGCGCGGCGAACTGCTTGGGGTCGAGCCACTCCATCTTGGCCATCTTGGCGCGGATTTCCTCGCCGTAGATGCTGTCGAGCAGCGAGCGGGTGATTTCGCTGCCCAGCGCCTTGCTGAGCATGCCGTCGAGGTAGCCGCGCGAGGCGCCCTTGATGCTGCTCTGCTCCTTGTAGTCCTCGAAGAAGCGGCCGATGACATCGGAAACCATCGGTTGCTTGACGTTGGACAGCCGCGCCATCGCCTGACTGATGCTGACGATTTCCTCGCGCGAGAAGTGCTTGAGCACCCCGGCAGAAATCTCGTCACCCATGCTCAGCATGAGAATGGCGGCCTGCTCGGACGTGCTCAGCGAACGCTTCTGCACGCGCAGGCGCATTTCCTTGGCGGTGGAGCCGCCGCGGCCGTCAGGCTGGGTTGAGGTCTCGTTCATTACGCCCTATCCACTGTTTGATGACTTCCGAGACACGCTCGGGATCGTTCTTGGCCAGCATCTGCAGGTGTTCGATCTGTAGCTCCAGGCCCGAGCCGGGCGCCGGCAGGCGAATCTCCGACAGGGGGCTGAGTTCGCCGAGCACGGTAGCGCCCGGCGCATCGTCGCCAACACGCGCCAGCAGGCGTTCGGCTGCGCGTTCGGCGTGCAGCGCCAGCTGGTCGTCGCCCTCGACCGCCACAGGCACACCCGGCTGGCTGCGCTGGCTCAGGCTGCGCACCGCAGGGCGCACCACCATCAGCAACAGCAGCAGGCTGATCAGGGCGAACACGCCGAGCTTGGCCAGGTCATGCACCTTGGCGTTTTCCCACCAGGGCAGCAGCTCGGATCCGGCACTGCCGATAGCGGCATCGGTGAAGGGGAAGACGCTCAGCGTCAGCAGATCACCGCGCGCCTGATTGAAGCCCACCGCGCTCTTGACCATCGCCGTAAGCTCCTCGCGCGCCTCGGGCGTCCAGCCACCCTCTGGCGCCACGGCGGCATTGAGCACCACGGCGATGCTCTGCTGACGCAGGCTGAAGGGCGCATGTTTGACGTGCGTGACGCTCTGGTCGTAATCCAGCTGGCGGTTGGACTCCTTGCGCAGCGAGGTCGCCGCCTGGTTGGCATTCTCCGCCTGAGCCCCCGCTTGCGCCTGATCGGCAGGCGGCTCCGGCGCGGGCTGCGGCGGACGGTTGGCCAGCGAGCCGGGGACGCCGAGGGCCAACTGGTCGAGCACGCTCTCGTCGCGCAGCACTTCGTTACGCAGACGCGGCGTCTCGCCGTAGGACTGGAAGGTCTCTTCCTTCTGACTGAAATCGATATCGGCAGACACGCTGATACGGTAGTTGCCGCCACCGAGCACAGGCGCCAGCACCGCCTCGGCGTTAGCTACCGCCTTGCTCTGGTAGTCGTCGACCACCTGCCAGTTCTGCACCGGGCCGCCCAGCGTGTCGATACCGCGCGACAGCAGTGCGCCGTACTGGTCGACGACCTGGACATTGCCGGCATCGAGCTGCGGCACGCTGCCCGCCACCAGATTGACGATGGCGCTGACCTGCTCCGGCGCCAACTTGTAGCCAGGCGCCAGCTGCAGCATCACCGAAGCCTTGCCCGGCTCGCGCTTGCCGACCACGAAGGAACTGCTCTCCTGCAGCGCCAGGTGCACGCGGGCGCCTTCCACCCCCTTGAGCGCCATCACCGTGCGCGCCAACTCGCCCTCAAGGCTGCGCTTGAGGCGCACATCCTGGACGAACTGGCTGGTGCCCAGCGGCTCGTCCTTGTCGAACAGCTCGTAGCCGGCCGGCACCTTGACCTGCACGCCCTTGGCCGCCAGCAACATCCGCGCGCGGCCAAGCTGATCCTCGCGCACCAACACCTGACCGCTCTGCGGATGCAGGCGGTAGCTGATCGCGTCGCCGTCGAGCACCTGCATCACCTCGGCGGCCGGATAGGCCTCGCCACTGCCATACAGTGGACGGAACGAGCCCTGGTCGCGCCAGAGGTAGAACACCACACCAACCGCCAGCAACGCGGCGATCAGCGCGAGGCCGATCAGGGTCATGCGTGGATCGAGTTTCAGCCCGTGTTCAGGCAGCTTGCTTCTTATGGTCTGCAGCACGCGTCAGTCCCCGATCCGCTTACAGCGGCAGCTTCATGATGTCGTCGAAAGCGCTGGATAGCTTGTTGCGCACCTGCATCAACGCGCTGAACGAAACGCTGGCTTTCTGGCTCTCGATCATCGCCCCCACCAGGTCATCGCTCTGCCCGCTGTCGACCGCAGCCATCAGCTCGCCGGAGCGATGCTGCTGCGCATCCACCGCGCGTACCGCATTGTCGAAAGCCGCGGCAAAACCCGGCTCACCGGGCTGCATGGCAAAGGCCTGCGCCGGCTTGATCGGCATCGCTTCGCTGAGGTTCTTCAGCTGCTCCATACGGCCCAGCAGGTCCTGCTGCACCTGGCTAATCGGATTCATCCTTTGCTTCTCCTAGACGGGAATCTGAACGCCCTGCTCGCGCATGGCGTTGAGGCGATAACGCAGTGCGCGCGGGGTCATGCCAAGGCTTTCGGCAGCCTTGGTCTTGTGTCCGCCGAAACGGCGGATGGTGTCGATCACGTGTTGGTACTCGGCCCACTTGCCGCTCGCGCGCAAGGCTGCCTTGCCGCCTTCGAGCGCCTGCGGCTGCAGGCGTGGCGCCTGTTCTGGCGCACTGCTCAGCGGTACGCTTAGGCCCAGGTCCTGAGCCTGGATGTACAGGCCATTGCGCAGAATCAGCGCGCGCTGCAGGCAGTTCTCCAGCTCGCGCACATTGCCCGGCCAGTCATGCGCCAGCAGCGCGCTGCAGGCATCTTCGGTGAGCAGTTCATGGCGTGCGTCCTGCGGGGCGTACTGACGGATGAAGCGGCGCGCCAGAGCCAGCACGTCCTCCTTGCGCTCACGCAGCGGGCTGATATGCAGCGGCAGTACATCGAGACGGAACATCAGGTCGGCGCGGAAACGGCCCTCTGCCACTTCCTGCTGCAGATCACGGTTGGTCGCGGCGATGATGCGCACGTCCAGAGCAATTTCCCGGCGCCCGCCAAGACGCTCGACGCGCTGCTCCTGCAGCACGCGCAACAGCTTGGCCTGCAGGCCAAGCGGCAGCTCACCGATCTCGTCGAGCAACAATGTGCCGCCATTGGCCAACTCGAACTTGCCGGGCTGAGCACTCACGGCACCGGTGAAGGCACCCTTTTCATGGCCGAAGAGAATGGATTCGAGCATCTGCTCGGGGATCGCCGCGCAGTTCACGGCGATGAAGGGCGCGTCATCCTGCGCGGAAAAGCGGTGGATGTAGCGGGCCATCAGCTCCTTGCCGGTGCCGGTTTCGCCGGTGATCAGAATGGGCGCACGGGTCATGGCCACGCGCTGGGCCATGGCCAGCAGACGGCGCCCGGCCTGCGAGCAGGAAACGAATCCCTCTTCGCCAGCGCTGGCCGATTCCTGACGGCGCAGCAACGCACTGAGCTGGGCTTCGCTGAAAGGTGCCAGGAGGTAGTCGACACAGCCCAGTTCGAGCAATGCCGCAGCTTTCTCCTGGTCGGCGTATTCCACGACCGGCACCACACCCACGCGACCAACCTGGCGCAGGATGGCACCTACCTGTGCATAAAGGGTGTTGCCCGCCAGGCTGCTGACGAACACCAGCACCAGGCTGGCACTTTCCAGTGCCCGCGGGTCCAGCTCCAGGCAGCTGGCGAAGCGGCGTACCTGAAAGCCCTGGCGTAGCAGACCACCGGTCAACAGGCGCTCGCTGGCCGCATCGGCCTGACCGATCACCACTATATGTTGCTGCCCCAGCTGTTCATTGAACAACTCGTCGCAGGCGTAACTTACCGTTTGAGTTGAATGCTTCAAGGTAAATCACCCGATGTCTTTCATGAGCCCGGCGGCGGCATTCGACCCTGTGTGCAAAACTGCCAAACAGATGACAGATTTTTTTCACGTGGCCCCTTAATCTTTCGAAACTTTCCGTCGCTTATATGAGTCAACTTCGGCAGCACTTGGCGGCGTGCCATATATACGCGCAACGGATCACGGCGCGAATGTTAACAAGCGCACAGAAAATCGCCGAATTACTTGTTGTTATTTCCTATCAATGCTGGCAAGCCGCTATCAAAAACAGCATTTGATATCTATTGATTTAATTTCTCGCCCTCCCTCAGCCTAGACTCCTCCTCGTCATCACGGGCCTGCGCGCTTTTCCCGGATGAATTCGACGCCATGGCCAAGGCATTGCTGCCACAGCCCGCCGGCATATCAAAACGTCCTCTGCACGCCCATCGAATGCACTCGATGGTGCACGCGCAGTTACAACCAGGAATACAGCCCACAACATGACCGGGATTAAAAAAGTCCTTCATGGCGTGCCCGCCGACAGTCTGACCCGGTTGAAACCGCAGAAACTTGGCCGGCATTACCACAAGATTCCCCACTATATTCGCGAGCTCTCCAGCAAGTATCCACGGATCATCAGTGACTACTTTCTGCGTAACTATCGGATCAATCTCGAACTGCTGCGAGTCGATGTTCACGAGCATGTGGATAAAGATGCCGAGTGCCTGTATCGCTCGACGCTGGGCAAGGTTGGTTTCGCCATGGACCGTGCGCTGCTGACCGAAGCGCTGGAGTGCTACTACGGCGGCACCTGCCTGCCCAACCATGAAGCGCCGCCAGTGAGTACCTCGGAGCAGCGCATGCGTACGCGCCTGGGTCTGGACGTGACCCAGTTGTTCGCCCGTTCGATTCTCGCCGGGCAGACCTTCGGCAAGCTCGAGCCTTACGACAGCACCTATGAAGAAGCGGCCTGGGAGTACGTGGCGGAGTTCCAGTTCACCAGCCATATCACCGGCAGCCAGGCCTCGATCTTCATTTATCTGGATACACAACTGGTCGATGAGCTGACCAGCCGCCTTACGACCCCGGCCCCGGTGCCCCAGGGCGGCAACTCGCTCAATCAGATTCGCCAGTTGCCGGTGCGCCTGGACTGCGTGGTGGCCAGCCTGCAGATGCCACTGTCGCAAGTGCTTGCCCTGCGCCCCGGCGACATCCTGCCGATGCGCCTGCTGGAGCGCTGCGATGTACAGATCAACCAGCAGAAGCTGTTTCGCGGCGCCATCTTCGAAGACGACGGCTCCTTGTTCCTGACTTCTCTTGAGAGCGTGAAGACCCCATGAGCAGCCCCATTTCCGATAACGATTTCGATAGCCTGATCAACGACGCCGGCCTCAACCTCGATGAGGCCGTCAGCGACTCCGTCCCGGAGCAAGCGCCTGCCAGCCTGCCGCAGCAGGACCTGAGCTTCTTCGGCAAGATCCCGGTCAACGTCACCCTGGAAGTCGCCTCCACCGAGATCACCCTCAAGGAGCTGATGGACGTCGACGCCGGCAGCGTGATCGCCCTCGACAAGCTGGCCGGCGAACCGCTGGACGTGAAGGTCAACGGCGCGCTGTTCGCCAAGGCCGAAGTGGTGGTGATGAACGGCAACTACGGCCTGCGCATCGTCGAGCTGTCCGGTAGCGGCCTCAGCGGGCTGGGCGTGTGATGCTGCGCCGTCTGCTGCAATCCGGCCTGCTGCTGGCGGCGCTGTGCTGCCCGTTGCTGGCCCAGGCGGCCGGCGGCGACATCACCCTGTTCAACTTCAACGACACCGAAGATGGCCAGACCCTGAGCGTCAAGCTGCAGATCCTGCTGATCATGACGCTGCTGGGCTTTCTCCCGGCCATGTTGATGATGATGACCTGCTTCACCCGCTTCATCATCGTCCTGGCCATCCTGCGCCAGGCCATCGGCTTGCAGCAGAGCCCGCCCAACCCGGTACTGATCGGCATCGCCCTGTGCCTCACGCTGCTGGTGATGCGCCCGGTATGGCAGGAGATGTACACCGAGGCCTACGTACCCTTCGAGGCGGACCAGATCAGCCTCGAGCAGGGTCTGGGCGAAGGCAAGCGCATCATCAGCCAGTTCATGCTGGCGCAGACCAGCAAGAACTCGCTGGAAACCCTGGTCGCCCTGGCCGGTGAGGAAATGCCCGAGGACCTGACCCAACTGGACTTCTCCCTGCTGCTGCCAGCCTTCGTGCTCAGCGAGCTGAAGACCGCCTTTCAGCTCGGCTTCATGATCTTCGTGCCCTTTCTGGTGATCGACCTGGTGGTGGCCAGCGTACTGATGGCGATGGGCATGATGATGCTATCGCCGATGATGATCTCGCTGCCGTTCAAGTTGATGATCTTCGTCCTGGTCGATGGCTGGACGCTGCTGGTCGGCACCCTCACCACCAGTATTCAGCCCTATTAGCGAGGCTTCGCGATGCTCACGCCCGAACACGCCGCCGAGCTGGTGGCTCATGCGGTCTATATCACCGGCATCATCGTCTGCGTGCTGGTGGTGCCGAGCCTGCTCGGCGGCCTGCTGGTGAGCATTTTCCAGGCGGCCACGCAGATCAACGAACAGATGCTCAGCTTCCTCCCGCGCCTGCTGATCACTTTGGCGATGCTGCTGTTCGCTGGCCACTGGATCCTGCGCACGCTGGGGGATCTGTTCATCGAAACCTTCAAGCAGGCCGGTCATCTGGTGGGCTGACGCATGTCCGAACCCGTGCTGCATGCCAGCCAGTATCTGACCAGCCTGCAGGCTTACTGGTGGCCGTTCTGCCGCATCGTTGCCCTGCTCAGCATGGCGCCGCTGTTCAACCACAAGGCGGTGTCGGTACGCGTGCGTATCCTCCTCGCCCTGGCCCTGACGGTCGCCCTGGGCGCGGCGCTGCCGGACATGCCGCAGATCGATCCGCTGTCACTGAAGGGCCTGATGACCGCACTGGAGCAGATTGCTTTCGGCGTGCTGTTGGGTCTGACCCTGCAACTGGTGTTCACCATCTTCATGCTGGTCGGTGAGGTGGTGTCGACGCAGATGGGCATGAGCATGGCGCGCTACAACGACCCGGTTAACGGCGTGTCGTCGTCTTCGATCATCTACCAGCTGTACTTCATTCTGCTGGTGCTGCTGTTCTTCGCCATCGACGGCCACCTGGTCACCATCAGTGTGCTGTACCAGAGCTTCCTGTTCTGGCCGGTCGGCAGCGGCCTGCATTACCTGGGCGCGCAGAGCTTCGTTCAGGCGTTCGCCTGGGTATTGGCCGCAGCCGTGCTGGTCACCTTGCCCGTGGTGTTCTGCCTGACCCTGGTGCAGTTCTGCTTCGGCTTGCTCAACCGCATTTCGCCGGCCATGAACCTGTTCTCCCTGGGCTTTCCCATCAGCATTCTGATGGGGCTGCTGTGCATCTATCTGACCCTGCCCAACCTGCCCGACAGCTACCTGCACCTGACCCGCGAGCTGCTCAACGGCATCGGCGTGATTCTGCGCGAGGGCGGCGATGTCTGAGCAGAACAGCGGCCAGGAGAAAACGGAAGAAGCCTCCGCGCACAAACTGAAAAAGAGCAAGGATGATGGCCAGGTCGCGCGCTCCAAGGATCTGTCGACCACCATCTCATTGATCGCCACCCTGTTCATTCTCAAGCTCAGCGCCGGACTTTTTATGGAGGGGCTCAGCGACAGCTTCCGCCTGTCGTACATCCAGTTCGGCCACAGCGAGATCGGCCTGGATGATCTCGACACCCTGCTTGGCTACAACATGCTGGTGTTCATCAAACTGCTATCACCGCTGCTGCTCACTTCCGTACTGGTGGTGGCGCTGTCGCTGGTGCCGGGCGGCTGGGTGTTTTCCGCGAAAAACTTTGCGCCGAAACTCAGCAAGCTCAATCCCATCACCGGCCTCGGCCGGATCTTCTCGGCGCAGAACTGGAGTGAACTGCTCAAATCGATACTCAAGGTGCTGGTGCTGCTCGGCGTCGGCTACGTTCTGGTGCGCGCGGCCCTACCGGACCTGGTCGCCCTGCAGCGCAGCAGCGTGCTCGAGGCGATCTCGGCAGCGCTGGACCTGACCTTCAATCTGACCCTGTGCCTGATGCTGATCTTCGTGGTGTTCTCCTTCATCGACATCCCGCTGCAGCGCTACTTCTTCCTCAAGAAGATGCGCATGACCAAGCAGGAGCGCAAGGAGGAGCACAAGAACCAGGAGGGCCGCCCGGAGGTCAAGGCGCGCATCAAGCAGCTGCAACGGCAGATGTTGCAAAGGCAGATCAGCAAGGTGATCAAGAACGCCGACGTGGTCATCGTCAACCCGACGCACTATGCCGTAGCGCTCAAGTACGACACCAAGAAGGCCGCCGCGCCCTTCGTGCTGGCCAAGGGCGTCGATGAAACCGCGCTGTACATGCGTCAGATGGCCGCCAAGCACGCACTCGAAGTAGTGGAGATTCCACCGCTGGCACGCGCCATCTACTTCACCACCCAGATCAACCAGCAGATCCCGGCGCCGCTGTATACCGCCGTGGCCCATGTGCTGACCTACATCCTGCAGCTCAAGGCCTGGCGCCAGGGCCGCAGAAGCAAGCCAGAACTGGCGAGCAACCTCCCGATTCCCGACAGCTTGGCCAACAGGGGCTGATTCATGAACCTACTGCAGCAACTCGCGCCCACCTTCCGCAGCGGCCGCATCGGTATTCCGGTGCTGATCCTGTCGATCCTGGCCATGGTCATCCTGCCGCTGCCACCGGTGCTGCTCGATGCCCTGTTCACCTTCAACATCGCCATGGCCATCCTGGTGCTGCTGGTCAGTGTGTCGTCGAAAAGTCCGCTGGATTTTTCCCTGTTTCCCACGGTGATCCTGATCACCACATTGCTGCGCCTGTGCCTGAACGTCGCCTCCACGCGCGTGGTGCTGCTCGAGGGCCACACCGGTACGGGGGCCGCGGGCAAGGTCATCGAATCGTTCGGTGAGGTGGTCATCGGCGGCAACTTCATTGTCGGCCTGGTGGTGTTCGTGATCCTGATGATCATCAACTTCATCGTCATCACCAAGGGCGGCGAGCGTATCTCCGAGGTCACCGCACGCTTCACCCTCGATGCATTGCCGGGCAAGCAGATGGCCATCGACGCCGACCTCAATGCCGGCCTGATCGAACAGCACGAAGCCAAGCGCCGCCGCGCGGAAGTGGCCAAGGAAGCCGACTTCTATGGGGCCATGGACGGCGCCTCGAAGTTCGTCCGTGGCGATGCCATCGCTGGCATCCTGATCCTCCTGATCAACCTGTTCGGCGGCTTCGCCATCGGCCTGTTCGTCTATGACCTGGGCGCAGGCCAGGCTTTCCAGCAGTACGCCCTGCTGACCATCGGTGATGGTCTGGTGGCGCAGATACCGGCACTGCTGCTGTCCACTGCGGCGGCGATCATCGTCACGCGGATCAACGAATCCTCGGACATCACCCAGCAGGTGAACCGCCAGTTGCTGGCCCAACCGGCACTGCTGTACACCGTGGCCGGTATTCTGTTCACCCTGGCGCTGGTGCCAGGCATGCCGCACCTGGCCTTCATCAGCTTCGCCGCACTGGTGGCGTTCATCGCCTGGATGGTGTCGCGCAATGGCCCGCCCACTGAAGCCGCCAGCCTCGAACAGGTCGAGGCATTGGGCAAGGCGATGGAACAGGAACGCGCGCAGAACATGGTGTGGGAGGACATCCCGCTGGTCGAGCGTCTGTCCGTGTCGCTGGGCTACAAATTGGTCGGCCTGGTCAACGAAGCCGCCGGCGCACCTCTGACCCAGCGCGTGCGCGGCGTACGTCAGACCCTGTCGGAAAGCCTGGGCTTCCTGCTGCCGGAAGTGCATATCCGCGACAGCCTGCGCCTGAAGGCGTCGCAGTACAGCATTCAGATCAATGGCGAGAAGATCGACAGCGCCGAGCTGCATGCAGATCGCATGATGGCCATCCCCTCCCCGGAGCTCTATGGCGAGATCGACGGCATTCTCGGCGTAGACCCGGCCTATCGCATGCAGGTGGTGTGGATCCAGCCAGAAGACAAGGCGCGTGCGCTGAATCTCGGCTACCAGGTGATCGACTGTGCCAGCGTCATCGCCACGCACCTGAACAAGGTCGTCCGTGAGCATCTGCCCGATGTGTTCAAGCACGACGATGTCGACCATCTGATGCAGCGTCTTCAGGTGCAGGCACCAAAACTGGCCGAGAGCCTGAAGAATCAGCTCAGCTACACCCAGCAGCACCGCGTCTACCGCCAGTTGCTGCAGGAGCAGGTGCCGCTCAAGGATATCGTCACCATCGCTACCACCCTGCTGGAGGCCAGCGAATCGACCAAGGACCCGGTATTGCTGGCCTCGGACGTGCGCTACGCGCTGCGCCGCAGTATCGTCGGCATGATCGCAGGCGAGCGTCAGGAGCTGTCGGTGTTCATTCTCGAGAATGCACTGGAGAACACCCTGCTCAATGCCCTGGCCATCGCCCAGCAGGCCGGCCCGGTGAGCCTGGACAACATCCCGGTGGAACCAAGTCTGCTCAACCAGTTGCAGAACACCATGCCGGTGGTGAAGGAGAAACTGCGCAAGGACGGACACCCGCCAATCCTTACCGTGATGCCGCAGCTACGCCCGCTACTGGCGCGTTACGCCCGGGTATTCAGCCCCGGCCTGCATGTACTGTCACAGAACGAGATCCCGGAAAGAGTCGGCGTCAATATCCTCGGCACACTGGGTTGATCAGCAAAGGTTTCAACACACTGGTGGATGCGTGCTGCGCATCCACCACGCCGACCTCGCAAGTAGATTGCCACGCCATCGCCCCGCCATCCGCTCCCGCCTAAGCCTTTTCCTTGCGCACTTTGCGCATGCCTTCGATCAGCCGGACGTACTCGGCCGTCTCATCCTGCAAGGCCAGCCCGGCTTCGAAGAAGCCCGTGCGGGTATTCTCCTGCGACCACTGACAGACCATGTTCACATCCACCTGGCGCATCTCTCCCTGACGATCGCGCATGCGCACGCGCAGCTTCAGTTCACTTCCGGGCTCCACCGGCGTATCGCTCAGCAGTTTCATCCCGCACTCGGAAACATCGCCTGCGTAGCCGATCAGCGTGTCGTTTTCTCGATCGCTGATCTTGATGCGGAAGGTAGAGCGGAAGGTGATACGACTCGATTGACGCATAGGAGAATGCCTTAGTGCTCGCCACGTCTGGTTGGATCGCAAGGATCAGGAGTTATCAATCGAGAACCTTCTGAAGGAAGTCGCGCATTGATGGCCTGTGACTCATCAGAACAAGACGACCATAGCGAGCAGATACTTAAGCTAGAGGCGAGTGCTGAGGCTGAGAATTTGTAGGAGCGAGCTCTGCTCGTGAAGGCGTCAGCGGATCAACCGTAGGGTGCGCCGCGCGCACCGGCATGTCGGCGCCTTGAGCGGTGCGCGCAGCGCACCCTACACAACGCGTTGTTTTCCGCGCCCCAAAGAAGAAACCCCAGACCGCGTTAGCGATCTGGGGTTTCGTATAGGAGCTTGACGATGACCTACTCTCACATGGTGAAGCACCACACTACCATCGGCGATGCGTCGTTTCACTACTGAGTTCGGGATGGGATCAGGTGGTTCCAACGCTCTATGGTCGTCAAGCAATTCGGTTGGGATGTCGTCGTGAGACGCTATCCCTTGGATACGTGATAGATGATTTGTAGTTCTTGCAAATTTTCGGCTTTCTGTCGACTTCACCATCGACACCCTCTGTCTCCGGCTGATGCCTTCGCAGATTGTTTGGGTGTTATATGGTCAAGCCTCACGGGCAATTAGTATTGGTTAGCTC
>NZ_FNAE01000012.1 GCF_900101755.1 Ectopseudomonas alcaliphila
CGCGCGCACATCGTCTGCCCGTACTCCAACGCCACCCGCGGCAACATCGACGTCACCTTGACCATCGTCTGACAGCTAGCAGCCAGCGCTCGCGGCCAAAGCCCGAGCGCGGCCCCAAGAGGAGAACCACCATGAAAACCCGCACCCTGTTCGCCACCGCCCTGACTGCTCTCGCGCTCAGCGCGTCGCTCACCACCCTCGCCCACAGTGCCGAGGCCACGCCCTACCGCTACGGCCAGAACCTGGATATCGCCAAGGTGATTTCCATCGACGTGCCCAACAGCCCGCAGTGCGAAGTGGTCACGGCGAAGATGACCTACCGCAACAGCGCGGGTGACGTGGAAGTTCTCGGCTACGAACAACTCTCCAGCGCCTGTGCCAGCCAGAGCTGATGGTCATCACGACCAACTCGCCCGGCAAGCCAAAGTGCAGCGCCTGAAAACAACAAACCCCGCCACCGGCAACGGTGGCGGGGCTTGCTCGTGACCCGTCAGCCGCGCGGATGGTGCTGCGCATGCAACTCCTGCAGGCGAGCGCGAGCGATGTGAGTGTAGATCTGCGTGGTGGACAGATCGCTGTGACCCAGCAACATCTGCACCACGCGCAGATCAGCACCGTGATTGAGCAGATGAGTCGCGAAAGCGTGGCGCAATGTGTGCGGCGACAACGCCTTGCTGATACCTGCAACCTGAGACTGATGCTTGATGCGATGCCAGAAGGTCTGCCGAGTCATCTGCTCACCACGCAGGCTGGGGAACAGCACATCGCTGGGTTTACCACCCAGCAACAACGGACGCGCCTCGCGTGTGTAACGCTCGATCCAGGCAATGGCCTCTTCGCCCAGTGGCACCAGGCGCTCCTTGCTGCCTTTACCGAACACCCGCAGCACGCCCTGGCGCAGATTGACCTGCTCCAGCGTCAGACTCACCAGCTCACTGACGCGTAAACCGCAGGCATAGAGCACCTCGAGCATGGCGCGATCACGCAGACCGATGGGGTCATCCAGATCCGGCGCCTGCAGCAGCGCTTCGACATCCGCTTCGGACAATGACTTGGGCAGTGGCCGACCGATCTGCGGCAACTCGATCTGCAGCGTCGGGTCTTCGCTGATCAGCGTTTCGCGCAGCAAAAAGCGGTAGAAGCCACGCAGACCAGAGAGAAAGCGTGCGGTGGAACGCGCCTGATAGCCTTGCTCGAGACGCCAGGCCAGGTGATCGAGAATGGCGTCACGCCCGATATGCTGCAGCGCCAGGCCGCGTCCGTCGAGCCAGGCATTGAAGTGCTCCAGATCACTGCGATAGGCGGCCTGAGTGTGGGCGGAAAGGCCCTTTTCCAACCATAGCGCTTCGAGGAAGCGCTCGATGAGGGGGTGAGTCAGCGCGGGCATCGATTGACCTTCAATTACACAGCAAGCAAGTGTTCCACAGCCTACACCCGACGCACCAGCAGGCCAGCCTGACGATCAGACAGGCACATGACTAGCCAATGAAGCCCGGCAAGACCGGCACGGGTTTCTGCTGATCATCGACGGCGACGAAGCTGAAACTTCCGCTGATCGCCCGCTCGCGCCCTTCCTGATACAGCCCCTCGACGAATACTTCGACTTCCACCTTGAGGCTGGTATTGCCCACCTTGATCACCCGCCCAACCAACTCGACGATGGAGCCGGCCGGTATCGCATGCTTGAAATCGATGCGATCACTGGACACCGTGACCAGCGGCAAACGGCAGAAACGCGTGGCAGCGATGAACGACACTTCGTCCATCCAGGCCAACGCCGTGCCACCGAATAGGGTGTTGTGATGATTGGTGGTCGGCGGAAACACCGCCTTGGTCACGCGGGTTTCCGACAGCGCGATGCGCCGCTGAATCTCTTGCTCTCTCGGGGTCATGCCATTGCCACTGATGATTACTGGAGGCCAGAAACGACAAAAGCAGCCCGTAGGCTGCTTTTGTCAGAGAAGCGTCCGAACTTAGGACAGCTTTTCCTTGATGCGCGCGGCTTTGCCGGACAGGTCGCGCAGGTAGTACAGCTTGGCTTTGCGCACGTCACCGCGACGCTTGACTGCCAGGCTGTCGACCAGCGGGCTGTAGGTCTGGAAGGTACGCTCGACACCAACACCGCTGGAGATCTTGCGCACGGTGAAGGCGCTGTTCAGGCCGCGGTTACGCTTGGCGATAACCACGCCTTCGAAAGCCTGCAGACGCTGACGGTCGCCTTCCTTCACTTTCACCTGAACCACTACGGTGTCACCCGGGGCGAAAGTCGGGATTTCTTTGTTCATCTGCTCAGCTTCGAGCATCTGGATAATCTTGTTGGTCATGCTGCGCTCCTAAGACAAGCCTCCCGGCCCGTCATCGATACGTTAACTATCGTCCCGCTGGCGGATGTATTCCTCCAGCAGCTTCTTCTCTTCTCCAGAAAGCGAGCGGCTATCCAGAAGATCAGCGCGGCGTTGCCAGGTCCGACCAAGGGACTGCTGCAAACGCCAGCGCCGGATGTGTTCGTGGTTGCCACTAAGCAACACGTCGGGAACACGTTTATCCGCATACACCTCCGGGCGGGTGTAGTGCGGGCAGTCGAGCAGGCCATCCGTAAAGGAGTCCTCCTCGGCCGAATCGGCATGACCCAATGCACCAGGCAAAAGGCGCGTCACCGCATCAATCAGCACCATGGCCGGCAGCTCACCGCCGGACAGGACGTAGTCGCCAATCGACCATTCCTCATCGACATGCGCTTCTATGAAACGCTCGTCGATGCCTTCATAACGACCAGCGATCAGGATCAATGCATCCTCCTGCGCCAGCTCGCGGACCGCTGCCTGATTAAGGCGACGCCCCTGCGGCGACAGGTAGATCACCTTCGCCGTCTCTCCCGCGGCTTGCCTGGCACTGGCCAAGGCATCCTCGAGAGGCTTGATCTTCATCACCATTCCCGGACCACCGCCGAAAGGGCGATCATCCACCGTATGGTGACGATCCGTCGTGTAGTCTCGCGGATTCCAGCAATTGAGCTTGAGCAGCTCCTGCTTGACCGCGCGACTGGTGATGCCGTACTCGCCGATGGCGGCAAACATTTCCGGAAACAGGGTGATGACTTCTACGCGCATAAGCCTTAGAAATCCGCATCCCAGTCGACCCGCATCTCGCCAGCTGCCAGGTCGATCGAAAGCACGCACTGCCCCGTGTAGGGCAACAGACGCTCGCGATCATCCAGACTGCCCGCGCAGGGCTTGACCACCATCACATCGTTGGCACCGGTTTCGAACAAGTGGTCGATCACACCGAGCAACTGCTCTGCCTGATCAATGACCTTCAAGCCCTGCAACTGGTACCAATAGAACTCGCCATCTTCCAGTTCTGGCAGCTCGCTACGCGGCACGCAAATCTCAAAACCGGCGTAGGTACGCGCGATTTCTCGATCATCCAGACCCTTCAACTTGGCTACCAGCACCTTGCCCTGAAGGCGGCCGCTGGTCAGTTCCACTTTCTTTACCTCACCGTCACGCTTGAGCGTCCAGTTGCGGTAATCGAGCACGTTATCGATGGGATCGGTAAAGGAATACACCTTCACTTCACCCTTGACGCCGTGCACCGAAACAATCTTGCCGAGAACGATCAAATCCTCGGCGACGGCCGGCGTCGTACTCATAAAGATGCTTAGGCAGCAGCCTTGGCAGCTTCCTTGAGCAGCTGAGCAACACGCTCAGACGGCTGAGCGCCCTGGCCCAGCCAGTAGGTCGCACGCTCTTGGTCGACGGAAAGACGCACTTCGCCACCAGCAGCGATCGGGTTGAAGAAACCGATACGCTCAACGAAACGACCATCGCGCGCATTGCGGCTGTTGGTCACGGTCAGGTGGTAGAAGGGGCGCTTTTTGGAGCCGCCACGAGCAAGACGGATGGTTACCATGTGAACATCGTTCCTATAGTCGGTGCTAACTTGAGGCACACATTAAAAATGGGCCTGGGCCCGAAAGGCCGCATATTTTAAGGATTATGCGGCGGTTTGCAAATCTCTTTTTCCGTACGGCCATCGGCCGGGGTGCAGACCTCAGAATTTCGGCATTCCGCCGCCACCTGGGAGCATGCCACCCATGCCGCGCATCATCTTGGCCATACCACCCTTGGCGGTGAATTTCTTCATCATCTTCTGCATCTGCTTGTGCTGCTTGATCAGGCGACCAATGTCCTGCACCTGGGTACCGGAGCCCAGAGCGATGCGGCGCTTGCGCGAGCCACTGATGATGTCAGGGTCGCGACGCTCGGCGGGCGTCATCGAGTTGATGATCGCCTCCATCTGCTTGAACTGCTTCTCGGCCGCGCCCTGAGCGCTACCCATCTGCGACAGGTTGACGCCACCGATGGACGGCAGCTTGTCCATCAGGCCGCCGAGGCCGCCCATGTTCTTCATCTGCTGCAGCTGATCACGGAAGTCTTCGAGATCGAAGCCCTTGCCCTTCTTCAGCTTCTTGGTGAGCTTCTCGGCCTTCTCGCGATCAAGAGTCTGCTCGGCCTGCTCGATCAGGCTGAGCACGTCACCCATGCCGAGGATGCGCGAAGCGATACGATCCGGATGGAAGGGCTCGAGCGCGTCGCTCTTCTCGCCCATACCAATGAACTTGATCGGCTTGCCGGTGATATGGCGTACGGACAAGGCCGCACCGCCACGGGCATCACCGTCGACCTTGGTCAGCACCACGCCTGTCAGCGGCAGCGCTTCACCAAAGGCCTTGGCGGTGTTGGCGGCATCCTGGCCGGTCATGGCGTCGACCACGAACAGCGTTTCGACCGGGTTGACTGCAGCATGCAGTGCCTGGATCTCGGCCATCATCTCGGTATCCACGGCCAGACGACCGGCGGTATCGAGGATGACCACATCGATGAATTTCAGTTTGGCTTCGCGAATCGCTGCGTTGGCGATATCCACCGGCTTCTGGCTGGCATCGGAGGGGAAGAAGGTCACCCCGAGATCGCCTGCCAGAGTTTCCAACTGCTTGATTGCAGCCGGGCGATAGACGTCGGCGGAGACCAGCAGCACCGACTTTTTCTTGCGCTCCTTGAGGAATTTGGCCAGTTTGCCGGCGGTGGTGGTTTTACCCGCCCCCTGCAGACCCGCCATCAGCACCACGGCAGGCGGCGCTGCATTGAGTGCCAGATCTTCGTTGGCCGCGCCCATCAGCTCTTCCAGCTCGGCGCGGACGATTTTCACGAACGCCTGCCCCGGGGTCAGGCTCTTGGAGACTTCGGTACCAACGGCGCGATCCTTGACCTTGCCGACGAAGTCCTTGACCACCGGCAGAGCCACGTCGGCCTCGAGCAGGGCCATGCGCACTTCGCGCAGCGTATCCTTGATGTTGTCTTCGGTCAGCTTGGCCTTGCCCGTGACGTTACGCAGCGTCTGGGACAGGCGATCGGTAAGATTTTCGAACATGCGCGTTCCTTCGATAGGGGCGACCCGGCGCGCCGGGCGTGCGACAGGCGGCGGATTATAGCGGAGTCGCCGAGCTGCCGACACCGCCGGCAGTCTTTCGTGCTGAGGTCCTTCTGTGCCACACTCAGCGCCTTTCGGGCTCGCCTTACACGGATTTATGCACCCTCTGTTGCCCAGCCTCGCCGCCGCCCTCCTCTATGCCGGCGCCGCCGCTTACCAAGGACTGCGCCTTACGCAGCGCAGCATTCCTGACAAACGTCTGCTCGCGCTGCTTGGCGTGGTCGCGCTTTGCCTTCACGGCGTCAGCCTGTTCTACCAGCTGTACGGCGCCCACGGCCTTTATCTGGACTTCTTCAATGCCGCCAGCCTGATCGCCAGCGCGGTCATTGCCCTGATTCTGCTGGCCTGCCTGCGCATACCGGTGGAGAACCTGCTGTTACTCCTGTTCCCGCTCGGCACGCTGACCGTGCTGGCAGCGGAGTTCATGCCCAGTGGCACCATCAATCCGATCAACGAGCACCCCGGCATCCTCGCCCACATTCTGTTCTCGATCCTGGCCTACGGCATGCTCACCATCGCCGTGTTCCAGTCGATCCTGTTGCTGCTGCAGGACCATCAGCTCAAACACAAGCATCCGTCCGGGCTGATCCGCAATTTCCCGCCGCTGCAAACCATGGAGACGCTGCTGTTCGGCTTTCTCTTCGCGGGCTGGCTGCTGCTGTCGCTGTCGCTGCTGTCCGGCGCGCTGTACATCGATGATCTGCTCGCCCAGCACCTGGCGCACAAGACCATTCTTTCCTGCTTCGCCTGGGTGGTATTCGCCGTGCTGCTATGGGGTCGCCACCAGCTCGGCTGGCGCGGCCACAAGGCCATTCGCTGGACCCTCGCCGGGTTCTGCCTGCTGATGCTGGCCTACTTCGGCAGCAAGCTGGTACGCGAATTCATCCTGCACATCTGAGGCAGACGTCGTGAACGACATTCATTCGAGCTACCTGCTCGGCCTGCTGATTTTCCTCATTCTCTGCTCGGCGTTCTTCTCCAGCTCCGAGACCGGCATGCTCAGCCTCAACCGCTACCGGCTCAAGCACCTGGCCAAGGAAGGACACAGCGGCGCCAAGCGCGTCACCCGCCTGCTGGATCGCCCGGACCGCCTGCTCGGCACCATCCTGGTCGGCAACAACGTGGTCAACATCCTCGCCGCCTCCATCGCCACGGTGCTGGCGGTGGACATGTGGGGGGAAGCCGGTATCGCCATCGCCACCGCCGGCCTGACCATCGTCGTGCTGATCTTCGGCGAGATCACCCCCAAGACCCTGGCCGCGCTGCGCCCAGAACTGGTGGCCTTCCCCGCCAGTCGCGTACTCAGCCTGCTGCAGCGCGTGCTCTACCCGGTGGTATGGCTGACGGGAGCGATCAGCAATGGCCTGCTGCGCCTGCTGGGCGTCGACCCGGCGCAGCGCGCCAGCGACAGCCTATCCACCGAGGAATTGCGCAGCGTGGTGCGCGAATCGGGTTCGGAGCTGCCGAAGAACCGCCAGGACATGCTGCTGGGCATCCTCGACCTTGAGCGGGTCACGGTCGACGACATCATGATTCCGCGCAACGAAGTGACCGGCATCGATCTCAACGACGACCTGGAAATCATCATCGGCCAGTTGCGCAGCACCTCGCACACGCGCCTGCCGGTGTTTCGTGGCGACATCAACCAGATCGAAGGCGTGGTACATATGCGCCAGATCGCCCGCCTGCTGAGCCATAACCAACTGACCAAAGAAACGTTGCTGGCAGCCTGCAACGAGCCTTACTTCATCCCCGAAAACACACCACTGGCGACCCAGCTGATCAACTTCCAGAAGCAGAAGCGGCGCATCGGCATCGTCGTCGACGAATATGGCGATGTGATCGGCATCGTCACCCTGGAAGACATCCTCGAAGAAATCGTCGGCGACTTCAGCAACCAGGACAGCCTGCGCAGCCCGGACATCCATCCGCAGGAAGATGGCACCCTGGTCATTGATGGCGCCGCCTACATTCGCGAAGTGAACAAGACCCTCGGCTGGCACCTGCCCAGCGACGGCCCCAAGACCCTCAATGGCCTGATCACCGAAGCGCTGGAGAGCATCCCGGACAGCGGCGTGTGCCTGAAGATCGGCCCCTACCGCCTGGAGATTCTCCAGGCGGCGGAAAACCGGGTGAAGAGCGTTCGCGTCTGGCAGGTGGAAAAGGTCAAGCCAGACGCAGCAGCGACGGAGTAAGGCGCTCAGCCAGGCCATCGGCCCACTGCCGATAGCCCAATGCCGACGGATGATAGCCATCCTCGGCCAGGTAGCGCGCCTCGAACGGCAGATCCAGCACGCAGTGCAGCGCGCCCAGACGCTGCGCCAGACGCTGCAGCTCCTGGTCCAGCAAGCTGGCTCGCCAGCCCATCAACTGCCGCAACAACCACGGCAAGGCACTGAAATGCTGCAACGGCGGCACGCCGCTGAACGCCACGCGGCAGCCCTGCCCTTCCAACGCATTAGCCATTCCGGCAAGCGCCTGCAGCCAGCGCTTGCTCGCCGTGAGGTGGGTGGTGTCATTGACACCGAACACCAGCAGCGCCAGGTCGGCCGGCTCCGCCAAACCCAGCGGTAGCAGGCGCTCATGAGCCTGAGGCGCAGTGATGCCGTTCTCGCCACAGGCGCGCCAGCGTATCGGCCGACCAAGGCGCTCGGCCAAGGCGACCGCCAGGCAACTCGCCAGGGACTGATCGAAGGTGGTGACCCCGACGCCCGCCACGGTCGACTCACCGATCAGCAGCAGGCGTAAAGGCTCACCCGGCAAATGCGCAGCGGCGATGCCACTTGACTCGCCCTGCGCAACCGGCAGACGCAATGCCGTGCGCCGGGTGTGCAAGGCCAGAGGCAGCGCCAATGGCAGCAGTGGCAGTGTCGCCAGCCACCACAGCGCATGCCGACTCACAACTGGACGCGAACCGCTTGCGCGCTGCGCAGCGCCTTGGCGCGAGCAGTTTCGATGGATTCGTCACGCGCCAGCGCCACACCCATGCGGCGCTGGCCTTTGACTTCCGGCTTGCCAAACAGGCGCAACGCAGTGTCTTCCTCACTCAGCGCGGCGCCGAGGTTGGCGAAACTGGCCTGCTGCGAATTGCCCTCGACCAGAATCACCGCCGAAGCCGACGGCCCCATCTGGCGAATAACAGGAATCGGCAGGCCGAGAATGGCGCGCGCATGCAGGGCGAACTCGGACAGCTCCTGAGAGATCAGCGTCACCAGGCCCGTGTCGTGCGGGCGCGGCGAGACTTCACTGAACCATACCTGGTCACCCTTGACGAACAGCTCGACGCCGAACAGACCGCGCCCGCCCAGCGCTTCGGTCACTGCCAGCGCCACGCGCTCGGACTCGGCCAGGGCCTTGGGGCTCATCGGCTGCGGCTGCCAGGACTCCTGATAGTCGCCGTTCTCCTGACGATGGCCAATCGGCGCACAGAAGCTGGTGCCACCGACATGGCGCACGGTGAGCAAGGTAATTTCGTAATCGAAATCGATGAAGCCCTCGACGATCACCCGCCCCTTGCCGGCGCGACCGCCTTCCTGAGCGTAGTCCCAGGCACGCTGCAGGTCGGCGTCGCTCTTCAGCACGCTCTGGCCCTTGCCGGAAGAGCTCATGATCGGCTTGACCACGCAGGGGTAGCCGACGGATTTCACCGCCGTGGCGTAATCCTCGAAGGTGTCGGAGAAATGGTACGGCGAGGTGGGCAAGCCCAGCTCCTCTGCCGCAAGACGACGAATGCCTTCGCGGTTCATGGTCAGCTGTGCGGCACGTGCGGTCGGCACCACGTTGAAACCTTCGGCCTCCAGCTCAACCAGAGTAGTGGTGGCGATGGCCTCGATCTCGGGCACGATGTAATGCGGCTGCTCCTTCTCGATAACCGCGCGCAGGGCCGCGCCGTCGAGCATGTCGATCACGTGGCTGCGGTGCGCCACCTGCATGGCAGGGGCATTGGCATAGCGATCCACACCGATGACTTCGCAGCCCAGGCGCTGCAGTTCGATCACCACTTCCTTGCCCAGCTCGCCGCAGCCACACAGCAGTACACGGGTCGCGGAAGACGACAAAGGGGTTCCAATACGGGGCATGAGGGTTCCTCGAACAGTGAATCAGGAAGGAGTCATTAAGAGACCTGAAGCACGGGCGCGCTCCAGGCAGCGTTGCAGCACCTCGCGGCGCTCGGCATTGTCCATGCGGCCCCAGCGGGTGATTTCGGCGACGGTACGCTGACAGCCGATGCAGACATCCTGCTCATCCAGCGCACAGACATGCACGCAGGGCGAGCGCACCGGTTTTTCCAAATCACTCATCGTCAGGTACCAGCTCGCGAGCGTAGCGCTGCGCATTATGAACGTAATGAGCGGCGCTGGCCTCCAGCATCTTCTTCTGCGCCTCGGTCAGCTCGCGCACCACCTTGCCAGGACTGCCCATGACCAGACTGCCATCAGGAATCACCTTGCCCTCGGGAATCAGGCTGTTGGCGCCGATGATGCAGTACTTGCCGATTTTGGCGCCGTTGAGGATCACCGCATTGATGCCGATCAGGCTGTAATCGTCCACCGTGCAGCCATGCATCATCACGTTGTGACCCACGGTGACGCCCTTGCCCAGGGTCAGCGGAAACCCCATATCGGTATGCATGACGCTGCCGTCCTGCACATTGCTGTTCTCGCCGATATGGATGAGTTCGTTATCGCCACGCAGCACCGCGCCGAACCAGACGCTGGCCCCCGCCTCCAGACGAACCTTGCCGATCAGATCGGCGCTTGGCGCGACCCAGCTGTCGGGATGGGCGTCGACACGGGAGCTTCCCAGGCGGTATTTCATGCTCGTCAGTCCTCGGCGCTATCAGCGCAGGTGTATGAAATGTTCGGGTGGCTGGTGCAGGGCAATGCCGGCGTCGTAGACGAGATTGACCAGCTCAACCACCATGATCGCGGTGAGCCCCCAGATGCGGTACTCACCATAGGTGTAAGACGGCACGTACCAGCTGCGCCCAAGGTAATCGATGCGGTGCGTCATCTCGCGCGGGTCGCTGCGGAAGAACTCCAGCGGCACCGAGAACACCGCGGCGATCTCGGCATCATTGGCCTTGTACTCCACGTAGTCCGGCACCAGGCCGACGTATGGCGTGACCTCGATGCCGTGCCGCGAGACCAGGCTGCTGAGCGGCCCAACGATCTCAACCAGCCCTGGCGGCAGACCGATTTCCTCTTCGGCCTCACGCAGCGCGGTGTCCACCAGGTCACGATCTTCCGGGTCGCGCCGCCCCCCCGGAAAGGCGACCTCGCCGCTGTGGGTCGACAAACCGCTGGCGCGCAGGGTCAGCACCAGCTCAGGTTCATCACTGCGGGTTATCGGGACCAGCACCGCCGCCTCGGGGAAGCTGCGCTCGGTCTCCAGAGGACGCGGGCTGTAGCCGCGCACACGATGGAGCAACTCGTCCAGCATGGGCATACTCGGAGTCTTGTTTTGCCAGGCATCATGGCATGAAAGCAGCCGGCCGCCCAACCCCGACGACAGGACAGGCCGGCCTGAATCGCGGGCTTGCCGGCCAAGACGCAGACCGCCAAGATAACGCCAGAAAAAGAGGACCGGGCATGAAATTCTGCAGTCAGTGCGGCAACCCCGTGACCCGTATGATCCCGGCGGGCGACAACCGTATGCGCCACGTCTGTGGTCACTGCGCCACCGTGCATTACGAGAACCCGCGCATCGTCGCCGGCTGCCTGCCCGTATGGCGTGACCAGGTGCTGCTGTGCCGGCGCGCCATCGAGCCACGCCGTGGCTACTGGACATTGCCGGCCGGCTTCATGGAAAACGGCGAAACCATCGAACAGGCCGCCGCTCGTGAAACCCTAGAAGAAGCCTGCGCCCGCGTGCGCGACCTCAGCCTCTACACCCTGTTCGACCTGCCGCACATCAGCCAGGTGTACATGATGTTTCGCGCCGAACTGGTCGATCTGGATTTCGCCATCGGCGAAGAGAGCCTGGAGGTAAGGCTGTTCGAGGAATCGCAGATCCCTTGGTCAGAGCTGGCTTTCCCGACCATAGGCCGTACCTTAGAATGCTTCTTCGCCGACCGTCGGCAGAATCTCTTTCCGGTACGCAACGAGCCACTCGAAGCGCTGCGCGCCCATTACACACCCCGTTGACCCTGCGGACGTTCCCGATGCGTTGGTTGTTGCCCCTGCTTTGCCTGACTCTCAGCCTCAACGCCCTGGCCAGCACCACACCCGCGACCAGCAGCCGCACCGTGGACAAGGTGCTGGTGCTCAAGTCCGAACGCAAACTGCATCTGCAGCAGCGCGGCGAGACCATCAAGTCCTACCGCATTTCCCTGGGCAAGCAGCCCAATGGCGCCAAGCAGCGCGAGGGCGACCTGCGCACACCGGAAGGTTTCTACTGGATCGACTGGCGCAAGCCGAGCGACAAGTACCAACTGTCGCTGCACATCTCCTACCCCAACGCGCGCGACCTGGCCAAGGCCAAGGAAGCCGGGGTGCCACCGGGCAGCATGATCATGATCCACGGCACGCCATTGGATGAGGAATACCCGGAGTGGTTCTTCCACACCCTCGACTGGACCGAAGGCTGCATCGCCATGAAGAACGACGACATGCGCGAAGTGTGGAGCCTGGTCAAGGATGGGACGCTGATCGAAATAAGGCCTTGAGCCGCTGCATCGAAAAAGGCGCCGTCGGCGCCTTTTTCATATCGATTCAAAACTGCAGATCGGACAAACGCCAGACATCGAAGGCCGGCGTTTCGTAAGGATGAGTCTTCTTCAGAGCCTTGACCGCATCGTGGATCAGCTCGTCGGCAACGACCATTTCCACTTTCCACTCGGCAACCTGCTCGATGCTACCGACCTGCCCAATGAACGGCTGGCTACCCTCCAGGGCGCGGAACTGGCCATGACCGAGCACCTGCCAGCAACAGCTGTCGTAAAGACCTACACGCCCGCCTCCCGCTGCGAACACCGCCTTTTTCACCGGTTCCAGATGAGACTCCGGCACGTAGAAACACAGTTTGTACATCAAGTTCTCCGCAAATGGGCAACCGAACAACAGACAAGCCATGACACCAATATGATGTCATTTAGCCATGGAGTTGTCTTGAGATCACCCACACAAATCCGCACGCAGCATTAAGACGATTCGCTGCTTTCGACTCAGGGGACGGGCATGGCGTTCTCAGCGAACGCGGAAAAAACGCCGCCATCTGTCGGCCAGACCAGTGGCCGGCGGGCTGTGACTGCCATCGCAGTAGGGCAGGTTTGCGGATCGGTTACAGCGGCACAACAAGAGGCGCTGCTCGCGCTCGGGGCGCAGAATCAGAGAGTGGGCGCAGTTGGATGTGCAGTTGGGCATGTCGGGGGAATGCCCGCAGCGACACAGGCGATGGGTTTCACCGGGCTTGACCAGGCGAACTTCGGGGAGGATCTGCTGGGAGTCATCGGCCATGGTGGGGCCTGTGTAGCCTGGATGAAATCCGGGTGAGAGGTGTCGCGTCGGTTTTCCCGGATTGCATACGGGCTACGCGCCCTGCCCCCCTCTCCCGCAAGCGGGAGAGGGTCAGCAGAAAGCCGCTACGCGGCCGCTATTAGTCCACCCACACTCGGGCGTTGCGGAACATGCGCATCCAGCCGCCGTCTTCCTGCCACTCGTCCGGGCACCAGGAGTTCTGCACGGCGCGGAACACGCGCTCCGGGTGCGGCATCATGATGGTCACGCGGCCGTCGCGACTGGTCAGGCCGGTGATGCCACGCGGCGAACCGTTGGGGTTGGCCGGGTAAGCTTCGGTGACCTTGCCATGATTATCGACGTAACGCAGGGCCACGGTGCCGGACAGATCGGCCTCCAGCAGCGCCTCTTCGCTTTCGAACTCGGCATGACCTTCACCGTGAGCGATGGCGATCGGCATGCGCGAACCAGCCATGCCCTGCAGGAAGATCGACGCCGACTCCTGGATCTGCACCATGGCCACGCGCGCTTCGAACTGCTCGGAGCGGTTGCGCACGAAGTGCGGCCAGAACTCGGTGCCAGGGATCAGCTCGTGCAGGTTGCTCATCATCTGGCAGCCGTTGCACACGCCGAGAGCGAAGCTGTCGCGACGCTCGAAGAAGCCCTGGAAGGCATCGCGGGCGCGGGCGTTGAACAGCACCGACTTGGCCCAACCCTCACCGGCGCCGAGCACGTCGCCGTAGGAGAAGCCGCCGCAAGCCACCAGGCCTTTGAACTCTTCCAGGCTGACGCGACCGGCGAGGATATCGCTCATGTGCACGTCGATGGCGGAGAAACCGGCGCGGTCGAACGCGGCAGCCATTTCCACCTGGCCGTTGACGCCCTGCTCACGCAGGATCGCCACCTGCGGACGCACACCCTTCTTGATGTAAGGCGCAGCGATGTCCTGGTTGACGTCGAAGCCGAGCTTGATCGACAGACCGGGGTTGTCTTCTTCCAGCAGCAGATCGAATTCCTGATCCGCGCCCTGCGCGTTGTCGCGCAGACGCTGGATGCGGTAGCTGGTCTCGGCCCACTGACGCTGCAGCAGGCGGCGCTCACCGGCGAACACCGGCTCACCGTTGAAGCTGATGCTGACCTCGCCGTTGTTCACGGCCTGGCCAATCACGGCCACGCAGTCGTCCAGACCGGCGGCGCTGAACTGCGCCAGCACTTCCGGAGTGGCGTCCTGGCGTACCTGGATCACCGCACCCAGCTCTTCGTTGAACAGCACGGCCGGCAGCTCGGAGCTGTCGTCAGCCAGGGCGTCGAGGTTCAGCGACAGACCGCAGTGACCGGCAAAGGCCATTTCCAGCACGGTGGTCAGCAGGCCACCGTCGGAACGGTCGTGGTAAGCCAGCAGGTGGCCGTCGGCATTGAGGCCCTGGATCACGGCGAAGAAGGCCTTGAGGTCTTCGGCGTCGTCGAGGTCCGGCACCTGCTGGCCAATCTGCGAATAGACCTGCGCCAGGATCGAGGCGCCCATGCGGTTCTGGCCACGGCCGAGGTCGATCAGAATCAGATCGGTCTCGCCCTTGTCCATGCGCAGTTGCGGGGTCAGGGTCTGGCGGATGTCCTGCACCGGGGCGAAACCGGTGATCACCAGCGACAACGGCGCGGTCACGCTCTTGTCGACGCCCTCGTCCTGCCAGCGGGTTTTCATGGACATGGAGTCCTTGCCCACCGGAATGGTGATGCCCAGCGCCGGGCACAGCTCCATGCCGACAGCCTTGACGGTGTCATACAGGCGGGCGTCTTCGCCGGGGTGGCCGGCAGCCGCCATCCAGTTGGCCGACAGTTTGATGTCGGACATCTTCTCGATGCGTGCAGCGGCCAGGTTGGTAACGGTCTCTCCCACCGCCATGCGGCCGGAAGCCGGCGCGTCGAGCAACGCCAGCGGCGTGCGCTCGCCCATGGCCATGGCTTCACCGGTATAGACGTCGAAGCTGGTGGCGGTAACGGCGCAGTCGGCCACCGGCACCTGCCACGGGCCGACCATCTGATCACGCGCGACCAGGCCGGTGATGGTGCGGTCGCCGATAGTGATCAAGAAGCTCTTGCTGGCCACGGCCGGGTGATGCAGCACACGGCCCAGCGCTTCTTCAATGTCGACGCTGGCGGCGCTGAAATCATCGCCCTGCTCCGCTTCGCGAGCCACGCTGCGGTGCATGCGCGGCGGCTTGCCCAGCAGCACTTCCAGCGGCATATCCACCGGGGTGTTGCTGAAGTGGCTGTCGGTCACGGTCAGGTGCGGCTCGGCAGTGGCCTCGCCGACTACGGCGAAGGGGCAGCGCTCACGCTCGCAGATGGCCTTGAAACGCTCGAAGTCGGCAGCATCCACGCTCATCACGTAGCGCTCCTGCGACTCGTTGCACCAGATTTCGTGCGGAGCCATGCCCGGCTCGTCGTTGGGCACGTTGCGCAGCTCGAAACGACCGCCACGGCCACCGTCGTTGATCAACTCCGGCAGGGCGTTGGAGATGCCGCCGGCGCCGACGTCGTGGATGAACTTGATCGGGTTGGCGTCACCCAGCTGCCAGCAGCGGTCGATGACCTCCTGACAACGGCGTTCCATTTCCGGGTTCTCGCGCTGCACCGAGGCGAAGTCCAGATCGGCCGAGCTGGCACCGGTGGCCATCGACGAAGCAGCACCGCCGCCCAGACCGATGAGCATGGCCGGGCCACCGAGCACGATCAGCTTGGCGCCGACCGAGATCTCACCCTTCTGTACGTGGTTCTCGCGAATGTTGCCGAGGCCGCCGGCGAGCATGATCGGCTTGTGGTAGCCGCGCACTTCCTCACCGCGCGGGCTGCTGACCGCCTGCTCGAAGGTACGGAAGTAGCCGTTGAGTGCCGGACGACCAAATTCGTTGTTGAATGCGGCGCCACCCAGCGGGCCTTCGATCATGATGTCCAGCGCGCTGACGATGCGCTCGGGCTTGCCGTAGGGCTTTTCCCAGGGCTGGAGGAAATCGGGGATGTTCAGGTTGGAGACCGAGAAACCGGTCAGGCCGGCCTTCGGCTTGGCGCCACGACCGGTCGCGCCTTCGTCGCGAATCTCGCCGCCGGAGCCGGTGGAGGCGCCGGGGAACGGGGCGATGGCGGTCGGGTGGTTGTGCGTTTCCACCTTCATCAGAATATGCACAGGCTCCTGCACCGCGCCGTACTGGCGGGTATCCGGATTGGGGAAGAAACGCCCAGCGGTGTGGCCGACAATGACCGAGGCGTTGTCCTTGTAGGCGGACAGCACGCCTTCGTTGTGCATCTGGTAGGTGTTCTTGATCATGCCGAACAGCGACTTGTCCTGGCTCTCGCCATCGATGTCCCAGCTGGCATTGAAGATCTTGTGGCGGCAGTGCTCGGAGTTGGCCTGGGCGAACATCATCAGTTCGATGTCGTGCGGATTGCGCCCCAGATCATTGAAGCTCTTCACCAGGTAGTCGATTTCGTCCTCGGCCAGGGCCAGGCCCAGATCCTGGTTGGCCTGCTCCAGCGCGGCGCGGCCACCGCCGAGCACGTCGACGGCGGTCAGCGGCTTGGGCTGGGCGTGGCTGAACAGCGCAGCGGCGTCCTCGAGGGCGCTCAGCACCAACTGGGTCATGCGGTCGTGCAGCAGCGCGGCGACAGCGGCACTGTCAGCCTCGCTCAGTTCGCCGCTGACGTAATAGGCGATACCGCGCTCCAGGCGCTGAACCTTGGCCAGGCCGCAATTACGGGCGATGTCGCTGGCCTTGCTAGACCAGGGCGAGATGGTGCCGAAACGCGGAATGGTCAGGAACAGCTTGCCGCTGGGTTCCTGCACCGGCACGCTCGGGCCGTACTTGAGCAGACGCGCCAGCACTTGTTCCTCATCGGCGTTGAGCACGCCGGTGACGTCGGCGAAATGCGCGAACTCGGCGTACAGCCCGGTCACGGCCGGCACCTTGCTGGTCAGTTGCTCGAGCAATTTGCCATGGCGGAAAGCGGAAAGGGCGGGAGCGCCGCGCAGAATCAACATCGTCGGAACAGCCTCTGGGAAGGGGTGTGCTGGAGGCCGGGCATTCTACCCTAAAGCGTTGGCCTGCGGCACCTGTAGCCAGGCGCTTAAAGGACGAACGCGCACTAGCAGAGAAGCGAAGCGCTGTCGAGATATGGCACCGCCTGCGCTTTGCGTATACTGCGCCGATGTTTGCACGACCTGCGATACGCATGCGTTGCGCCACAGGGCTGTTGGCGATTGGAACCCTCCTGATGCTTGCTGGCTGTGGCGAAGACCCCAAGCCCAGCGTACTCGAGCAGGCAAAGGCGGAGGGTGAGCTGCGCGTGGTCACTCGCAACAGCCCCGCCACCTACTTCCAGGACCGCAACGGCGCCACCGGTTTCGAATACGAACTGGCCAAGCGCTTCGCCACCGATCTCGGCCTCGAACTGAAGATCGAAACCGCGGACAACCTCGACAACCTGTTTTCCAGCCTCGACCTCGCCAACGGCCCGGTAATGGCCGCCGCCGGCCTGGTGGACACGCCACAGCGCCAGCGCCAGGCACGCTTCTCGATTCCCTATCTGGAAGTCACGCCACAGGTCATCTATCGCCAGGGCGAGAGCCGGCCGACCAAACCCGAAGACCTGGTCGGCAAGCGCATTCTGGTGCTGGCTGGCAGCAGCCATGCCGAACAGCTGACCGCACTCAAGCTGGAACAGCCGGAGCTGGAGTTCGAGGTATCCGACGCCGTCGAGGTGGTCGACCTGCTGCGCATGGTCGATGAAGGACAGATCGACCTGACCCTGGTCGATTCCAACGAGCTGGCGATGAACCAGGTGTACTTTCCCAACGTGCGGGTCGCGTTCGACCTGGGCGACACCAACACCATGCGCTGGGCGGTAGCCGCTGGCGAGGATGACAGCCTGCTGGTGGAGATCGACGCCTTCCTCGAACGCTCCGAGGCCAACGGCACCCTGCAGCGCCTGAAAGAACGCTACTACGGCCATGTCGACGTGCTCGGCTATGTCGGCGCTTACACCTTCGCCCAGCACCTGCAGCAGCGCCTGCCGCGCTACGAGAAAATGTTCCGCCAGGCCGGTCACGCCAATCAGGTTGACTGGCGCCTGCTCGCCGCCATGGGCTATCAGGAGTCGCTGTGGCAACCCAACGCCACGTCCAAGACCGGCGTACGCGGCCTGATGATGCTCACTCAGCGCACTGCTCAGTCGGTCGGGGTCTCCAACCGCCTCGACCCCAAACAGAGCATCGACGGCGGTGCCCGTTACTTCATCCAGGTTCACCAGCAACTGCCGGAAGGCATCGTCGAGCCGGACCGCACCTGGTTCGCCCTGGCCGCCTACAACGTCGGTGGCGGCCACCTGGAAGATGCGCGCAAGCTGACCGAAGCCGAAGGGCTGGACCCGAACAAGTGGGCCGACGTGCAGAAGATCCTGCCGCGTCTGGCGCAAAAGCAGTGGTACAGCAAGACCCGCTACGGCTATGCCCGCGGCGGCGAACCGGTGCACTTCGTGCGCAACATCCGTCGTTACTACGACATTCTTACCTGGGTCACCCAGCCACAGCTGGAAGGCACGCAAGTGGCCGAGAGCGGTATCCACCTGCCCGGCATCGACAAGCGCAAGCCGGAAGAAGAAACCCCGCCGCTCTAAGCTTTCAGAGCAAACTCTGATTCCCCACCGCACAGCGGCTGATCGCCTGCCGCGCCTGCGGCAAGCCTTTGAGGCGCGTGGCGCACTGCGCCTGACTCGGTATCCGCTCGACCTGCAGATTGGCCTGCTCGTCGATGCTGATCAGATAGGGATGGTTGTAACGCGCGCGGTCGTTCCAGCCACTGAAGCGCTGAGTGGTTAACACGCAGCGATAATCCAGATGCCCGGTAAAGCCCTGAAAGCGATCACGCATGAAGATGTGGTGATAACGCTGCCAGTCGCGATCACGCTGGCCGACACGCACGGCCTCCTGACACTCTGCAAGCGTGGTGATCTGCGGCTCGTGCAGGAAAATGCTCTGCGCCAGGTTGGAGCCGCCCAGTTGCACGCTGGCGACCAGATACACCTCCGACTGCTCAGCGAACGCAGGCGCAGCCAGGAGCGCCAGCAGACTCAACATCCGTTTGTTCATGCTCATTCCCTTTAAGAACGCTCAGCCTCGCCGAGCCTTGAAGAAATCTTTCAGCAGCGCCCCGCTCTCCTCGGCCAGCAATCCTCCCTCCACCCGCACGCGGTGGTTGAGAAAGCCCTGGTCGAAGAATTGCCCCTGACTGATCGCCACCCCCGCACGCGGCTCGCTGGCGGCGAACACCACCCGGGCGATGCGCGCATGCACGATCAGGCCGGCGCACATGCTGCAGGGCTCCAGCGTGACGTATAGGGTGCTGCCTGGCAGCCGATAGTTCTGCACACTTTGCGCCGCCGCGCGGATCGCCACCATCTCGGCGTGGGCACTGGGGTCGTGACGCAGAATCGGGCAGTTGAAGCCCTGCCCGACCACCTCGCCATCCTGCACCAGCACGGCGCCGACCGGCACCTCGCCCTGCTCCGCGCCCAGACACGCCTGCGCCAGCGCCAGGCGCATGAAATGCTCGTCACGCGAGCGATCGATGATCTGCGGTCGTTTCATTGCATCAATCCGAAGGGGGACCGCGCTGCTAGGCGGACCTGAAAACGGCGCCTACCCTACACCACTTCGATGGCTGCCATCAGCCCCGTTTCCATATGGTCGATCACGTGGCAATGGAACATCCACACGCCAGGATTATCGGCAACGAAGGCGATGCGCGCGGTCTCGTTCTTGCCCAGCAGATAGGTGTCGGTGAAATACGGAATGATCTTGCGCCGGTCCGAGCCCAGCACCTTGAAGGTCATGCCGTGCAGGTGGATCGGGTGCTGATACTGCGCCATGTTGCGCAGCACGAAGATGTAGTGACCATCCTTCTGCAGCGTCGCGATCGGGCGATCGGCACAGGTCTTGTCGTTGATGTCCCAGGCCTGACCGTTGATCTGCCAGTATTTGTAGCGACCGGCGGCCTCGTCGGACGGCGAGGCCAGCGCGGCGGCCCACTCGAAGTTGAAGCGCAACGTCTCGGCACGTGACAAGTCAGGCTCGGCGACAGGGTTGGCCGGCAGCGCCGGCGGCCAATCTCCAGCCGCCTCTGCGCTGGCGATGCCCTTCAGCGTTGCCAGGCGCAGCGGGCCATTGCGCAGGGATAGTTCCTCTCCGGCAACCGGCACCTTCAGCGCCAGGTCGATACGCATGCCTGGCCCCAGCCAGTACTCCTTGCCCAGCGGGCGCGGCTCGACCGGATTACCGTCCAGTGCATAGATGCGCGCTTCACCACCCGGCAGGTTGAGGCGATAAGTGACGGTGTTGTCGACATTGATCAGGCGCAGTCGCACGATCTGCCCTTCCGGCAGTTCGAGCGTTGGGTTCGGCTCACCATTGATGGTCGTCAACCGCCCGCGGGTCCCCTCGCGCGCAGCCTGACGCGGTACCAGAAAGTCGGTGAAGGCGCCCTGTTCATCGATATGCCAGGTCTTCAGGCTCAGCGTGCGCTCATGGCGGAAGCCCGTCGGCTCGCGTTCCTCGACGATCAGCGGCCCGACCAGGCCACGCCCCAGCTGCTCGGCGCTGGTGGTGTGCGGGTGGTACCAGAAGCTGCCAGCATCGTGGCAGATGAAGTCATAGTCGAAGTACTCGCCCGGCAGCACCGGCGCCTGAGAAACATAGGGCACACCGTCCATTTCCAACGGCAAACGAATGCCATGCCAGTGGATGGTGCTCTGCTGCTCCAGCTTGTTGATGAAGCGCACCCGCAGGCGCTCGCCCTGGCGGCAGCGCAACTCGACGCCGGGCGCCTGACCGCCATAGCCCCAGGCCGGCGTCACATGTCCCGGCACCAGCTCAAGATCCAGCGGTGCGGCGATCAGCTCGTAGTCATGGGTCGCCACATTCTCCGGGCGCCCGAGCCAGTAACGCACACCACCAGCGCCCAGGCCGGCAACACCCAGGCCAGCCAGACCGGCGAGCACCTGTCTACGGGTAAACGACATCTTCATCCTCGGCAATCTACGGGCATACTCAATTGCGGTATCTTCTCATTTTCATGAAGAAAGAGACGAGTCCGGCCGAAGGACTTATTGCCGCAGATAAACGCACAAAATGCCGCAGACGACCGCGACCATCCTGCCGACGCCCCAGTAGAATGGGCGCCCACTAAGAGGGATATCGGTACGACATGGATTGGTTCGAGTTGGCAATGGGCCTCGCAATTACACTGCTTACCCCATTGCTTCTGCTCTTCTGGGTGGTGCTGATGGCAGGCATCGGCCAATGGCTATACGAGGGCGCACGCAGCCTAGGCCGTCCTCATAGCCTGGTCGAGGCCCGGATCATCGATCAACGTCAGATCGATACACGCATTCGCGGCAACCGCATCAGCTGGATCGGCATACGAACCGTCTACAGGCTGCGCTATGAATACGCTGGCCAGACGTATGAAATCGAGTACCTGGTCCGAGACGAGCCGCAGGTCATGCTCGACAAGGATGCGGGTACCTTCAACCTTTACGTCCCCCACGACCGGCCTGCTCATGCGCAAGCGGAACACCACCCAAGCCAACTCATTTACGGGCTCATACTGGTTGGTGCGATGGCCTACGGCAGCTGGCTGACAGCGCCCTTTCTTGTGTTCTGGCAATAGTCATGGAAATCATTTTCTTCACGCTCCTGCTGGTGGTCGGAGGGCTGTTATGGCTCGGCTTGATCGCCATTGCGCTGGGAGCCTACTACCTGCTCGGGCGCCTCATACTGAAAAGCATGAGGCAGGCATTTCTCCGACCTGGCACCGCCCAGATTACCGCCTATGAAATCTGGACCCCGGACCTGAAGGAAGACGACGCGGAAGATGCCCGACCGTTGATCCGCCTGGCACTGGACTGCGAACGACACGGCCAGCATTTCAGGCTCAACCTGGGCCCGCTGACATGCCAGGAGCTTTTTGCAGCACTCGATCAACCGGTGCATCGCGCTGCCTGCTGGATGACCATCGAAGACTGGCAACAGTTGCTGCAGGGACGCTGGATTACAGTCGCCTGTGACCCCGGGCGAACCGAGGCGATCCTGACCAGCCAGGTACGTGCCAAGCGCGAGATGCTGGTTGCGGCACTGCTCGCGCTTGCCACAATCGTTCTACTGGCACTGCTGCAGACATGAAAAAACCGGCCGAAGCCGGTTTTTTCATTGAGCCCTGGAGCCAATGCCAATCAATGGAACCTGGCCCATCCAGGACACTTGGGCCGACTTACCAGCTGTAGCTCAGCTTGGCGGTAACCTCACGGCCCGGGTTGTAGTAGTCAGCAGTACCGGAGCCGACCACGTGCTGCTCATCCAGCAGATTGCTGACGTTCAGAGCCAGATCCGTACCCTTGACGATGTTGTAGGTGAAGGCAGCGTCAAACACTGTAGCGGCATCGCTTTTATCGGTATTGGCGGCGCCAAAATAGTATTCACCAATGTAACGGGCACCCAGGCCTACGCTCACCTTCGTGCCCGGCACAGCGTAGTAGCTCCAGAGTGAAGCGCTATGCCGTGGAGTGACTTCAAATTCATTGCCTTTGAGAGACGTGCCATCCCACAGCGAGCCGCGAAGCACATCTGACTTCATGTAGGAGTAACCGCCAACCAGGCTCAGGTTCTCGGTCAGCTCGGCCTTGGCCTCCAGATCCAGACCTCGCACCCTTGTCTCACCGACCGTCTGCCGCTCAATACCAACGCCAGGTACAACAACAGCAATGGCGACATTTTCCTGAGTCAAGTCATAGATGGCTGCGGAAAAGAGCGCGTTCATACCAGCAGGTGAATATTTCGCCCCCACTTCATACTGCTTGCCACGCTTCGGAGTGACGCCAATCTCGGGCGGAGACACGGATTCCACCATGCTGACATAGGTCGAAACCTCGTCAGTGACGATGAAGGTCAACGCGCCACGGTAAGACGTTTCAGAAAAACTATCCGACGTTTTGGTCGAGGTGAGCTTGTTCGTCTCCGCAAGATCCATCGAGTCATTGCGTACGCCTGCGGTGACAATAACGCGGTCATAGAACGACAGGTTCTGCTGCAGGAATACCGATTTGGTAGTGTAATCCCGCCGCTGAACAAGGTAGGGCGACAGTCCGCCTGGGGCACCACTGTAGACCGGGTTGGCAATATCGATGGGCGTCGCTCGGGTATAGATAGAGCTGGCGTCAGTTGTAGAGTCGCCGTACTCGACCCCCACCATGGTGCTGCTATCGATATCTCCGAAACGGGCATCGTACTGCAGCATCAGATTACCGTTGACCTGCTCGGCGTCAGTATCGGTACCAAAAGCATCACGGTCGCGCAGTGTTCCCGCTCCTGTCCCGCTCAGGTACAGGTAAGCAAAATCATCCGTCAGCTCGCTGTACCGCAGGTTGCTGCGCAGGATGAAACCGTTGTCGAAATCGTGAGTGAAACTACCACTGATATTGGTGCGTTCCACATCGTGGAAGTTGTAACCAGGCTCACCGAAGAATTCATCGCGGTCATATTCCCTGTCTGTCGGGTAGCCGCCACTGTTGGGGGTACTCTTGGTCTTGAGGTGATCCACGACGAGCGTTGCCGAGGTATAGGCCGTCGGCGCCCAGGTCAGGCCGCCCATGAGGAGCTGATTGTCGTCCTGAGAGTGATCGTACTCACGATCACTGTCCTGGAACTTGCCGGTGAAACGATAAGCCAAGGTCTTATCCGCATTCAGCACATCACCGACGTCGATGCCGGTTTCCCTGTGGTTGAAGGAACCGTAGGTGCCATAGATCTGACCGAACTTTTCGAAGCGCGGTTTCTTGGTCACGAAGTTCACCGAACCACCTGGGTCGGCTGCGCCAAACAACGTGGAGTTGGCGCCACGCAGAATTTCAACGCGCTCGAAGGCGAACGGGTCTTCGCGAACACCGCGCATGGAGCTCAGTGTCAAACCATCGCGGTAAGTGGTCGCCTGGAAGCCACGAATCTTGAAGTAGTCGTTGCGGTCATCGCTGCCGTAGTAGTCGGTGATGACACCTGGCGTGTATTGCAGGAGTTCTTCTGTGGTGTTGACGCTGCGCTGCTCGATTTCCTTCTGGGTCACGACGGAAACGGAAGCCGGGGTATTGAGGATGCTGGTGGCGACCTTGCCGCCGACCCAGAGCTCCTGAGCCACCACCGAGCTGGCATCATCACCTGCCGAGGCCTTGGCGTTGACGATAATCGGCGCGAGGCGGAAGGGTTCGTCCTCTTTGGCAGAGCTTGCCTCTTGCGCGTGAACGTAGAGAGGCGCAGCAACCAGCGGCGTGCAAAACAGAGCAACGCTGGTAACGCGCCGCCAGGGCGCTCGTGTATTGAGAACCCCGTTCTTACTATCGGTCATGCTCATGGTCCTTATCGGTTAAGAGGCGTGTCAGCGGCCTGCCTTGTCATCTTTCTATGGTGGCGATGCCGCCTGGTTGGCGGCGGCAAACATAGCAGAAAACACACATCAAAACGATAATGACTTACATATAGATTTAACAATCTCTCTTGATAACGAACCGGGCATGCGCTAGGCAACGATCCGCCTCAATTGCCTGACCGGAGCACAGCGTGGTCCTGCACTGCTCGCCAGATACAGCACGCACTCCAGCACAGAGCGTTCGTAAGTGCGCCTTGAACTGGATGGCGAGCGTCATGGGCGGGATAACGGATATCCATGGGAGCATCGAGGTACGAGAAACTGAGCTGTTTCCCACGCTGGATCTGCCTGCGCACCCTGTCACCTGCAGGTTGAGCGAAGACGACTGGTCCCAGTTGCTGGAAAGCCGCTGGCTGACGATCGCGCGCAACTGGCGCCAGCGCGAAGCGATGCTCGCCAGCCAGATTCGTCAGGACAGACGCATGCTGCTTCTCAGTTGCCCGAGCCCGGGCCTGCTCGTGCTTCTGGCGACTCTGTCTTTGTTTCAGGGCGGACTGGCCCTGGCAGCGTCCAGGCGTTTACGGGCGGATCACCCATCTACGCCGGAAAAATTTCCCTGTTCAGTCGCATTCAGGTACCTGAGCCATGGTCATGCCCCCACCGAAATTGGCAATGGGTCGCATGACCAGACGGCAGCCGTCCTCTACATCCTGGCCGGCCTGTGCCTCGAGCGATTCGCGTTTGACCCGGTAATCAAACGTCAGGGTGGTTCCGGCAGGCGCACCACCTTCTTCACGAGCCATCGTGACACGCACCTCCAGTCGCACCTCAGCCGGACTGAAAGTGCCCGAAAAGAGGAAGGTACGCCCGTCGCTGACACCTCCCCCGCTGACACGCCCGTCGGCTGCGATGCTCATCTGCACGTCATCCGGCTCGCTGCGCCAGCCGGCATCGTCATAAGTGCCGGGAATCGTCAGCTCGGTCTGCGTGGTGCTGTCCGGAACCTTGCCGCGTAACTGCAGGACCGCCTTGCCCGGTGCGCTGCGCTCCAGCAACACACTTCCCCTTCCGTAGTGCGTGACCGGTTTGCCGGAAGGAGGTGCCACCTTAAAGTCGACTCGACCGGTGTAAGGGCGCTCACCGAAGCGCTCGATCATGTCCTGAGCGAATCCGCAGGGCGCCAGGGGCAGCAGCAGCGCCGTCAGCAACAGGCGCGAATACAAGGCAGATAGCGAGTTACCGGGCATGGAGGCGTCCTTTTCAACGAAATGAAAGTCTAACCCTAGCCAAAGCTTTCAGCCGGCGACAGAAAACACGCCATATAACGCAAAACCCCGGCACCATGGCCGGGGTTTCGTCAGACGGGCTACGCCCGGGTGGGCATCATTCCCACTCGATGGTCGCTGGCGGCTTGCTCGACACGTCATAGGTGACGCGGGAAATGCCTTCGATTTCGTTGATGATGCGGCCGCTGACGGTCTCCAGCAGTTCGTAGGGCAGGTGTGCCCAGCGAGCGGTCATGAAGTCCACGGTTTCCACGGCGCGCAGGGCAACGACCCAGGCGTAGCGACGGCCGTCGCCGACCACGCCGACCGACTTCACCGGCTGGAACACCACGAACGCCTGGCTGGTCTTGTGGTACCAGTCGGCCTTGCGCAGTTCTTCGATGAAGATGTGGTCGGCGCGACGCAGCAGGTCGGCGTATTCCTTCTTCACTTCACCGAGGATGCGCACTCCCAGGCCCGGGCCCGGGAACGGGTGGCGGTAGACCATGTCGTAGGGCAGACCCAGTTCCAGGCCGATCTTGCGCACTTCGTCCTTGAACAGTTCACGCAGCGGTTCGACCAGCTTGAGGTTCATTTCCTCCGGCAGGCCGCCGACGTTGTGGTGGCTCTTGATCACATGGGCCTTGCCACTCTTGGCGCCAGCCGACTCGATCACGTCCGGGTAGATGGTGCCCTGGGCAAGGAACTGGATGTTGTCCAGCTTGCTGGCCTGCGCATCGAACACGTCGATGAAGGTGCGACCGATGATCTTGCGCTTCTTCTCCGGGTCGGACTCGCCGGCCAGGTTGCCGAGAAACTGCTCTTCGGCATCGGCACGGATCACCTTGACGCCCATGTTCTCGGCGAACATGGCCATTACCTGGTCACCTTCGTGCAGACGCAGCAGGCCGTTGTCGACGAATACGCAGGTCAGTTGATCGCCGATGGCCTTGTGCAGCAGCGCCGCGACCACAGAAGAGTCGACACCGCCGGACAGGCCGAGCAGCACGTTGGCATCGCCGACCTGGGCGCGCACGGCAGCGATGGCGTCTTCGACGATGTTGGCCGGGGTCCACAGGGCTTCGCAGCCGCTGATTTCCAGCACGAAGCGCGAGAGGATGCGACCGCCCTGCTTGGTGTGGGTCACTTCCGGGTGGAACTGCACGCCGTAGTAGTGGCGGGTGTCGTCGCACATGGCGGCGATCGGGCAGCTCGGGGTGCTGGCGAGAATGTGGAAGCCTTCCGGCAGGCGGGTGACCTTGTCGCCGTGGCTCATCCACACGTCGAGACCAAGCACGCCGTCGGCGTCGACATGGTCTTCGATGCCGGCCAGCAGCTGGCTCTTGCCGACCACGTCGACACGAGCGTAGCCGAACTCACGCAGGTCGGAACCTTCCACCTTGCCGCCGAGTTGTTCGGCCATGGTCTGCATGCCGTAGCAGATGCCCAGTACCGGCACATTCAGGTCGAACACGGCTTGCGGTGCGCGCGGGCTATTGGCTTCGTGCACCGACTCCGGGCCACCGGCGAGGATGATGCCGCGCGGAGCGAAGGCGCGGATATCTTCGTCGCTCATGTCCCAAGGGTGCAGTTCGCAATAGACACCGATCTCACGCACGCGGCGGGCGATCAGCTGGGTGTACTGGGAACCGAAGTCCAGAATGAGGATGCGGTGGGCGTGAATGTCGTGGGCCATGGCCGTCTCTCGTAGGTATTCACAAATGACACGGGGCTGATCGAACAGCCCCGTTATTCATACATTGCGGCGAATCAACCAACTCTATAGTTGGGAGCCTCTTTGGTGATCTGCACGTCATGCACGTGCGACTCAGCCATGCCGGCACCGGTGATGCGCACGAACTCCGGTTTGGTACGCATCTCTTCGATGGTAGCGCAGCCGGTGTAGCCCATGGAGGCACGCAGGCCGCCCATCAGCTGATGAACGATGGCACTCATGGCGCCCTTGTAAGGAACGCGACCCTCGATACCTTCCGGCACCAGCTTCTCGGCACCCGCCGAGGAGTCCTGGAAGTAACGGTCGGAAGAGCCCTGCGCTTGCGCCATGGCGCCCAGCGAGCCCATACCACGGTAGGCCTTGTAGGAGCGGCCCTGGAACAGCTCGACTTCGCCCGGGGCTTCTTCAGTACCGGCCAGCATGGAGCCAATCATCACGGCGGAGGCGCCAGCGACGATGGCCTTGGACAGGTCACCGGAGAAGCGGATGCCACCGTCAGCGATCAGCGGCACGCCGGTGCCAGCCAGGGCGGCGGCGACGTTGGCCACGGCGCTGATCTGCGGAACGCCGACACCGGCGACGATACGGGTGGTGCAGATCGAGCCTGGGCCGATGCCGACCTTGACGCCATCGGCGCCAGCTTCGACCAGCGCCTTGGCAGCCGCGCCAGTGGCGATGTTGCCACCGATCACCTGGACTTCCGGAAAGTTCTCTTTGACCCAACGCACACGGTCGATCACGCCTTTGGAGTGGCCGTGAGCGGTGTCGACGATGATCACGTCGACACCGGCATTGACCAGAGCGCCTACGCGATCACCGGTGTCGGCGCCCGTGCCGACGGCAGCGCCAACACGCAGACGACCTTGATCGTCCTTGCTCGCCAGCGGGTAGGCCTTGGCTTTCTCGATGTCCTTGACGGTCATCATGCCCTTGAGGGTGAAGGCGTCATCGACGATCAGCACCTTCTCGATGCGGTGCTTGTGCAGCAGCTCGCGTACGATTTCCTTGGCGGCGCCTTCCTTGACGGTGACCAGGCGCTCTTTCGGCGTCATCACCTCACGCACTTTCGCGTCCAGACGGTTCTCGAAACGCACGTCGCGGGAGGTGACGATGCCCACCAGATCGCCATTGGAGAGCACCGGCACACCGGAGATGTTGTGCAGGCGGGTCAGCTCGAACAGGTCACGCACGGTGGCGTCGGCTTCGATGGTGATCGGGTCCTTGACCACGCCGGCCTCGAACTTCTTGACCTTGCGCACTTCGGCAGCCTGCTGCTCGATGGTCATGTTCTTGTGGATGATGCCGATGCCACCTTCCTGGGCCATGGCAATGGCCAGGCGCGCTTCGGTGACGGTGTCCATGGCGGCGGACAGCAGCGGGATATTCAATTCGATGCCGCGGGTCAGGCGGGTCTTCAGGCTGACGTCCTTGGGCAGTACCTCGGAATAACCGGGGATGAGCAGGACGTCGTCGAAAGTGAGTGCTTCTTGGCTGATGCGCAGCATGGCGGGCTCCCGAGCGGGAAAATAAGAAGCGCGGCATTATACCCAGCGACCTCATTTCACTCAATGCAAAGTATGTCCCTAGGCAGGCATACCTTGAAAATCATAAAATAATGATTCTCAAAAACACTTGCACTTGAGTGCCAAATGAATCCAAAGCGTTCTTCCCTGAGTCGCCACTGCGCCGCTCTGCTTACCTTTTGCCTGCTTCCAGCCGGCCAACTGCTGGCCCAGGAGCTGGAGCTACCCAGTCAGGAGGTAGTCGCCAAGCCTGCCGTCGAAGAAGACGGCTACCAGGCCAAACACGCCAGCACGGCAAGCAAATCCTCGGTCGCACTCAAGGAAGAAGCCCAGTCGGTACAGGTGGTGACGCCGCAGACCATCGAGGACTTTCAGGTCAAGTCGCTGGACGATGCGATGAAGTTCGTCAGCGGCATGACCCAGAGCAATACCCTGGCCGGCACTCAGGATGGCTTCGTCAAACGCGGCTTCGGTAGCAATACCGACGGCTCGACCCTGCGCGATGGCGTGCGCAGCAACCTGTCGCGCAATTTTGACGCCACCACCGAGCGGGTGGAGGTGCTCAAGGGGCCGTCGTCACTGCTTTATGGTGCTCTGGAGCCGGGTGGACTGATCAACGTCATCAGCAAACGCCCTGAATACAGCCAACGCACCCGCCTATCGGGTGAGCATTCGAGCTTCGGCGGCGGCAATATTTCGCTCGACACGACCGGACCACTGGGAGACAGCGGCTTCGCCTACCGCCTGGTCGCCGAACGGCAGCACGAGGATTACTGGCGCAACTACGGCAGCGACGAGCGCAGCCTGATCGCGCCTTCACTGAGCTGGACCGGCGACGACCTGCGCATCGACCTGTCCTATCAGTACAAGGAATACTCCACGCCCGTGGACCGCGGCACGGTACTGGTCAACAACCGCATCGCCAATACTCGCTACAACCAGCAGTTCGGCGAGCCTTGGGCGAAGAATGAGGGTATTGGCCAGATCTTCGACGCACGCATCGAATATCAGTTGAACCCGGACTGGAAAACCCGCTTCACCTACAGCTTCAATCAGGAGAAGTACGATTTCGCCGAAGCCGTGCCGACCCTCGCTAACACAGGCAATGCCGCTATTACCCAGCGCGAAGCGCTGAACAATCTTGGCACGTTGCGCCGCCAGGCCAATGGCGGCAAATACGACAATCAGGTGCAATACGCAGCCTGGGACTGGATCGGCAGCACTCGCCTGTTCGGCCAGCGTCACGAGCTTCTGATCGGTGTCGACGACGAGCAGGTGGACAACTTCCGTGGCGACACCTACCGCGGCACCCCCAACAGCAACTTCAATATCTATCGCCCGATCTACGGCAACCTGGCCGAGTCTCGTGATATCAGCACCATACAGAGCGACCGCCGCGACGAAGTGCATTCCAACTCGATCTACGCCAAGGACAATTGGCACCTCAACGATCAATGGATACTCGTGCTGGGTGGCCGCTATCAACGCTACGACCAGTTTCTGGACCAGGGTCTGGGCGCCAATTACCGCAAGCTGATCGACGATCAGGGCCAGGCCTTCCTGCCTTTCGTCGGGGTGGTATTCGCCGCCACCGAGAGGCTCTCGCTCTACGCCAACTACAGCGAGTCGTTCAAGCCCAACCAGTCCGACACCCTCTCCGACGCCAGTGCCTACGACCCGGAAGAAGGCAAGAGCCGCGAGATCGGCGCCAAGTACGACATCACGCCCAACCTGAGTGCCAATATCGCTGTCTATGACATCGAGAAGCAGAACGTCGTGGTCAGCAACAACGGCGTCTCCGAAGCGGCCGGCAAGGTCGGTTCGCGCGGCGTCGAGGTTGACCTGACCGGGCGTATCGCCGAGCGCTGGAACCTGATCGCCACCTACGCCCATACCGACACGGAAATCCTCGACGACCCGAGCAACAAGGGCAATGCACTGGTCAATGCGGCGAAGAACATGGGCAGCCTGTACCTGAGCCACGATCTGGCGATACCGGGCGAGTTCGGCCTCTGGCGCGTCGGCGGCGGCGCGCGTTACGTCGGCAAGCGCGCGGTGGATAACGCCAACAACGCCTGGCTGGACAGCTACACCGTGGCCGATGCGTTCGTTTCCTGGGAAACCACGCGCCTGCTGGGCGACAAAACCAGGCTGCAGCTCAATGCCAACAACCTGTTCGACAAGGAATACTACCCGTCCAGCGGTGGCGACCTGCGCATCGCCGTCGGCGAGCCGCGTGAACTGCGCCTCTCTGCCAGCGTCGAGTTCTGAGCTTATCCCGATGGCAACTGCTGAGCGCCTGTGGGAGGCGCTTCAGCGGCGACTGAAGACAACATAATCGCGGCAAAAGCCCCTCCCACAAGAATGTGAGGCTGCAGGCGCCGAAGCGCCCGCTCAAGCCGGGTCGTCGACCCTTACCTGCCTCACCGCAAAGCCCAGACGCTCGCCGAACTCTTCGACGAACGCTGGGCGCAGGCCGGCTTCTGTCCAGCCGTTGAAGATGAAACCCAGGTTGGAAAAACCGCAGGGCTGCAGGAACAGGAAGCCGTTGATGTCGTCTTCATGCCCACATTCCGGACAGGTGAAGTTGTCGGTTTCCCCCGGCCACCAGAGCTCCAGGCTGTCGAACAACGGCACACCTACTTCCTTGCGGCATTCGGCGCAGCCCGCCTCTTCGAGAAATCCATGGGTTGGCATATAAATGCAGCGGTTGGTAATGATTTCCAGGCCATTGTGCGCCTGACCGTAAGGCAGCAACTCGGGACGCAGGGCGATACGCCTGGCGCCCGGCCCGATGGCATAGGCCATGCCGTTGCCGCCCTGCCCGCAGGTGGTCGGCAGAGCCTCGACGATCTCCCGCTTGACCAACCAGCGCAACATGGCCCGCGCCTTCTCTTCATGGGCCGGAAGCGTGGATATCTGTGGGACGAGGATCAGTTGTGCGGTCATGGTGCTCGAGCGGCTGGCAAAGAAAGCCGGCAGCTTAGGCGCTGCCGCCGGCAAATCAAGCCCCTCGACAAACGGTCCCGAGCGCAGCCGCCTCACGTCGAGCCAGCCAACGTGCGCGCAGCACGTCATAGATCCAGTTGAACGCCAGGGTGTAGGGCAGGAAGAACAGAATCAGGACGATATCCAGCAACAGCGCCTCGAGCAGACCAATCGACAGCCACCAGGCGGCCAGCGGCACCAGCACCACGATCAGGCCCAGCTCGAACAACAGCGCATGGCTGACCCTCGCCCACAGACCTCGCTCGAAGCCCAGGCGGCTCTGTGCACGATCGAACAGGTAGTTGAACAGCATGTTCCACAGCATCGCCACGGTGGAGAACATCAGGGTCAGGACACCCAGGTGCAGCAGTGGTTTATCCATGAACCAGGCCATGGCCGGCGCACAGATGAGCACGGCGATGGTCTCGAAGGCCAGGGCGTGACCGATGCGCTCACGCAGGGAGCGCGGCAGGGGCTGAGTCATGAAGCGAGCCTCGTGATAAGTGACGATGCCGGCTATGATCATCGGAAAATCAGCCAACCCAAAGGCAGCAGCCATCGGCTAAACCGATATGAACATTTCCCCCGAATCCCTCCAGGCCTTCGCCCAAGCCGCTAGTTGCGGCTCGCTCAGCGCTGCGGCACGGCGCCTGGGCAAGAGTCAGTCGACGATCAGCGAGGCGGTCGCCCGCCTGGAAATCGATCTGGGCGTGGCGCTGTTCGAGCGCGGCCCACGCCATCTGCAACTGACCGAAGCCGGCGCCAGCCTGCTGGCCCATGCCGAGGAAGTGCTGTGCGCCAGCGATCGCCTGGCGCGACACGCCGCAGGTTTGGCCAAGGGCCAGGAAGCGCGCCTGACCCTGGTGCTGTCCGATGCTTACCAACCGAAGCAGTTCGAAGCCCGTCTGCAGGAGCTGGATCAGCGCTTCCCCGATTTGCAGTTCGAGAGCCTGATCGGTGAACAGGCCGACGTGCTCGACCTGGTCACCCAGGGCCGCGCGCAACTCGGCCTGATCGCCGCATTGCCAGCCTACCCGCCACATATCGCCCATGCCCGCCTGGAAATGAGCAGCGAGTTTGGTCTGTTCGTCGCCAAGGATCATCCCCTGAGCAAACTGCCCCAGGTGCGCCAGGAAGACTTGTCGCACTGGCGTCTGCTACGCCTGAGCAGCATCGCTCATGATGATGCCAACACCGACGACCTGCCCGGCAGCGGCGGGCGTTGCTGGGCCGCGCCGGACTACCTGATGCTGCTGGAAATGGCGCGCCTGGGCTTCGGCTGGGCCGAGCTGCCCCGGCAATTGGTCGATGCCTACGGCTTCGATGGTCTGCATGAGCTACCCTGCAGTGGCTGGCCACGGCGGGTGACGGTGGACGCCATCTGGTCGCGCCAGCGCGAACTCGGCCCGGTGGCGGCCTGGCTGCTCAAGCGTCTGCTCGAAGACAGTTGAGCAGGGTCGCGCCTGCGGGCCTCTGGGCTTATCATGCCGGCCCATGATCAATGATCCCTTTGCCCGCCTGAACCTCGACCGCGAGGTGCTCAGCGTCAGCCAGCTCAACAACCGCGCCCGCCTGCTGCTGGAGGACGTGTTCGCCGGCATCTGGGTCGAGGGGGAAATCTCCAACCTCGCCCGTCCGGCGTCCGGGCATATCTACTTCACCCTGAAAGACAGTCAGGCCCAGGTGCGTTGCGCGCTGTTCCGGCAGAACGCCGCACGTGTGCGCCAGGCGCTGCGCGATGGCCTGGCGGTGAAGGTGCGCGGCAAGGTCTCACTGTTCGAGGGGCGCGGCGACTATCAGCTGATTCTCGACGCAGTTGAGCCTGCCGGTGACGGCGCCCTGCGCCTGGCATTCGAGGCACTGAAGGAGAAACTCGGCGCCGAGGGATTGTTTGCCACCGAACGCAAGATCGCCCTGCCCGCCCATCCCAAGCGCATCGGTATCGTCACCTCGCCTACAGGCGCGGTGATCCGCGACATCATCAGCGTATTCCGCCGCCGCGCGCCGCAGGTCGAACTGAACCTGATCCCCACCGCCGTGCAAGGTCGCGATGCCACCGCGCAGATCGTCCGGGCCCTGCAACGCGCCGACGCGCAGGGGTTCGACGCGCTTATCCTGGCCCGTGGCGGCGGCTCGCTGGAAGACCTCTGGTGCTTCAACGAGGAAGCCGTGGCGCGCGCCGTGGCTGCCTGCGTCACGCCCATCGTCAGTGCCGTGGGCCACGAGACCGATGTGTCCATCGCCGACTTCGTCGCCGACGTGCGCGCGCCGACGCCCTCGGCCGCCGCCGAACTGCTGGCCCCGGACAGCAGCGAATTGGTGCAACGCCTGCATAACCTGCAGCGCCGCCTGGTCCTGCACATGCAGGGCCGCCTGGCCCGCGAACGCCTGCGCCTGGAAGGAACGAGCCGACGCCTGCGCCACCCCGGCGAACGCCTGCGCCAGCAGGCCCAGCGCCTGGACGATCTGGACATGCGCCTGCGCCGCGCCTTCAACCAGCAACTCGCTAACCAGCGCGAACGCCTGGCCCGTCTCGACGCACGCCTGGCCGCGCAGCATCCGGGGCGTAACCTGGCCCTGCTGCGCCAGCGTCTGGATGGCCTGGCCACACGCCTGCCGCGTGCCATGCACGGGCAACTACGCAGCCAGCGTCAGCAACTGAGCGCGCTGGCCGCGCAACTGCAGATCGTCAGTCCCTTGGCCACTTTGGGCCGCGGCTACAGCATCCTCCTCGACGAACGCGGCCAGGCGGTGCGCAGCGCCGCCCAGACCCAGCCAGGCCAACGCCTCAAGGCGCGCCTGAGCGAAGGCGAACTGGACGTGCGCGTTGAAGACAACCACATACAACCGGCGACGCTGTCGCTACTGGATTGAGCCAATGTCAGCATCCCTGCGTAGGAGCGAGCTCTGCTCGCGAACATTTATGACCTGGAAGCTTCGCGGGCAGAGCCCGCTCCTACAAAAGCTGTGCCTGTCCATCCTGGCTCTGTGTCTGGCCCTGCCCGCCCATGCCGAAGGCTTCATCACCCGTCTACTGAACAAGCCAGTGCCCGGCGGCGTGGCGGTGATCGATCTGGGCAACCCTACGCAGGCGCCCAAGGTGCGCTACCAGGGCAAGCCGGTGCTGACCGTGCACGAAGATGGCCAGCGCTGGATCGCCATCGTCGGTATTCCGCTCAGCGTCAAGCCAGGCACTCAGCAGGTGGAGGTCGAGGGCGGTCAGAAGCTGAGTTTTCAGGTCGGCGCCAAGCATTACACCGAGCAGCGCATCACCATCAAGAACCAGCAGCAGGTCACACCCAACGCTGCCAACCTCAAGCGCATCGAGCGCGAGCTGGCCGAGCAAACCCGCGCCTACCAGCAGTTCAGCGCGCGCCAGCCAAGCAATCTGATGTTCGACAGACCGGTCAACGGTCCACTATCCAGCCCCTTTGGTCTGCGCCGTTTCTTCAATGGCGAAGAGCGCAACCCGCATTCGGGCCTGGATTTCGCTGCCAATCGCGGCACGCCGATCAAGGCGCCAGCGGCCGGCAAGGTGATTCTGATCGGTGACTACTTCTTCAACGGCAAGACGGTATTCCTCGACCACGGCCAGGGGTTGATCAGCATGTTCTGCCACCTTTCGGAGATTGACGTGAAGCTTGGTGACGAAATCGTCCGCGGAGGCCATGTCGGCAAGGTCGGCGCCACCGGCCGCGCCACCGGTCCGCACCTGCACTGGAACGTCAGCCTCAACGACGCCCGCGTCGATCCGGCCATTTTCATCGGCGCGTTCAAGCCCTGAAAATACGCAGTCGGCAACAGCTGCCGTTTGGGTTAACCGAGTATATTTGCTAGGGTACTGCGGCTCAGATGGCCGGCCCTGTAGCGCCGGCCCTCCCTCCTGCCTGCTTCGGAGCCGGAAATGCCGAATGAGCTCAACACCTGGATGGACTGGCTGAACACGCAGCCAGAACTGCTCACTCTCAGCGCCACCCTCGCCCTGATCCTCGCCGCCTGGCTATCGAACTGGATCGTCAAACGCATTCTGGTACGCGCCATCTATCGTGTGGTGGGCGCCACCGCCGTTGGCCGCCACGGCCAGATCAAGGAAAGCGGCATCATCAAGCGCCTGTCCAACATCGTGCCGGCACTGGTGCTGTCCAGCGGCGTGGTCTTGGTGCCAGGTATGCCCGCTGCCGTGGTGGAGGTGACGCGCAACGTCTGCGGCGCCTTCGTGGTGCTGACCATCGCCATGGCCATTGGCGCGCTGCTGGATATCCTCAACACCCTCTACCAGCGTCGTCCCAACGCACACCTGAAGCCGATCAAGGGCTACTTGCAGGTGATCAAGATCGCCATCTTCGCCATCGCCGCGATCCTCATGGTGGCGGCGCTGATCGACCGCTCTCCGCTGATCCTGCTGTCCGGCCTGGGCGCCATGGCCGCCGTGCTGATGCTGATCTTCCAGGACACCCTGCTGTCGCTGGTGGCCAGCGTGCAGATATCCTCCAGCGACATCATCCGCGTCGGTGACTGGGTGGAAATGCCCCAGCTCAACGCCGATGGCGACGTGATCGACATCGCCCTGCATACGGTCAAGGTGCAGAACTGGGACAAGACCATCACCACCATCCCGACCAAGCGCTTCATCACCGACCCGTTCAAGAACTGGCGCGGCATGCAGGAATCCGGTGGCCGGCGGATCAAGCGCGCACTGTTTCTGGATCAGACCAGCGTGCATTTCCTCAGCGACGAAGACATCGCCCGCCTACGCCGCTTCATGCTCCTCGACGAGTACCTCGACCGCAAGGATCAGGAACTGCTCGACTGGAACACCAAACTGGCCGAACACGGCAAGGAAGCGGTCAATACCCGCCGCATCACCAACATCGGCAGCTTCCGCGCCTATGTCGAGCACTACCTGCGGCACAACCCGAACATCCACCAGAACATGACCCTGCTGGTGCGTCAGCTCAGCCCGACTGCCGATGGCCTGCCGCTGGAGATCTACTGCTTCACCAACACCATCGCCTGGAATGCCTATGAGGGCATTCAGTCGGACATCTTCGACCACCTGCTGGCCATCCTTCCCGAGTTCGGCCTGCGCGTGTTCCAGCATCCGAGCGGTGCGGACATGCGCGAACTGCGCCCGAACCTGATGGCTCACCAGGCAAACTGAAGCATGACAAGAAGGCCGGGCATGCCCGGCCTTCGACCCGCTACAAGCGCCCCGCAATGTTCCTTCAAACAACCGGCTCATCGCGCCATAAAACGTCGCGATAGAACAGCAGAAGATCGTTTCTACCAATTTTCACGCAATGCTTGCCAGCCTTCATCAAGATCACTAGGGTTGGCTTCATGAACACTGCACATACCCTCATTCTGCTACGGCAACATCGCTGCCTACGCCTGGTCAGCCCGCGACTGCGGGGCTGAATCCCTGCGGCCATCCGGCCACCGTCGACCGCCCTATTCGTTTTCCCAGACAAGGCGTCTGGACCCAAGGATTTTCACCATGACCATGCTCAAAGACCCGTCGAAGAAGTACCGCCCCTTCACCCAGATCCAGATTCCGGATCGCACCTGGCCGGACAAGATCATCGATCAGGCACCGATCTGGCTGTCCACCGACCTGCGCGACGGCAACCAGTCGCTGATCGAGCCGATGGACGCCGAGAAGAAGATGCGCTTCTTCAAGTGCCTGGTGGCCGTGGGTCTGAAAGAGATCGAAGTGGGTTTCCCGTCCGCCTCGCAGACCGACTTCGACTTCGTCCGTGAGCTGATCGAGGGTGGCCACATCCCGGACGACGTCACCATCCAGGTGCTGACCCAGGCGCGTGACGACCTCATCGAGCGTACCTTCGAGTCGCTCAAGGGCGCCAAGAAGGCCATCGTCCACTACTACAATGCGTGCGCGCCAAGCTTCCGCAAGATCGTCTTCAACCAGGACAAGGCCGGCGTCAAAGCCATCGCCGTGGCCGCCGGCAGCACCATCAAGCGCCTGGCCGATGCCGCGCCGGAAACCCAGTGGGGCTTCGAGTACTCGCCGGAAGTGTTCAGCAGCACCGAGATCGACTTCGCCGTCGAGGTGTGCAACGCGGTGATCGGCGTGTTCCAGCCGACCCCGGCGAACAAGCTGATCCTCAACCTGCCGGCCACCATCGAGTGCGCCACGCCGAACAACTACGCCGACCAGATCGAGTGGTTCGGCCGCCACGTCGACCGCCGCGACAGCGTGCTGATCAGCGTGCACACCCACAATGACCGTGGCACTGGCGTAGCGGCTTCCGAGTTGGCAGTGATGGCCGGCGCGGATCGTGTCGAAGGCTGCCTGTTCGGCAACGGCGAGCGCACCGGCAACGTCTGCCTGGTGACCCTGGCGCTGAACCTCTACACCCAGGGCGTCGACCCACAACTGGACTTCTCCGACATCGACGCCGTGCGCAAGGTGGTCGAAGACTGCAACCAGATCCCGGTGCACCCGCGCCACCCGTATGTCGGCGACCTGGTCCACACCGCCTTCTCCGGCTCGCACCAGGACGCCATCCGCAAGGGCTTCGCCCAGCAGAAGCAAGATGCCCTCTGGGAAGTGCCGTATCTGCCGATCGACCCGGCCGATATCGGTCGCGACTACGAGGCGGTGATTCGTGTGAATAGCCAGTCCGGCAAGGGCGGCATCGCCTTCCTGCTCGAGCAGGAGTACGGCATCAGCCTGCCGCGCCGTATGCAGATCGAGTTCAGCCAGGTGGTGCAGCGTGAAACCGACCGCCTCGGCCTGGAAATGACTGCTGCGCAGATTCATCAGTTGCTCGAAACCGAGTACCTGCAAGCGCGCAGCCCCTACACCCTGAAAGGCCATCGCCTGCAGGAAGAGAATGGCGACAGCAGCGTCGAGCTGAAGGTCCAGGTAGACGGCCAGGAGCAACACTGGAACGGCTCAGGCAAGGGTCCGCTGGAGGCGCTCGTGTCGAGCTTGCCAGTGTCCGTGGAAATCATGGATTACCACGAGCACGCCATCGGTGCGGGGGCCAGCGCCAAAGCAGCCTCTTACATCGAGATCCGTCTGAACGGCCAGCGTCCGCTGCACGGCATCGGTATCGACGAGAACATCACCACCGCCAGCTTCCGCGCTCTGTTCAGTGCGCTCAACCGCGCCGTCAAGCAGGCGGAACTGAAGACCGAAGCAGCCTGAACGCGACCACGCTGAAAAGAGAACCCCGCCAATCGGCGGGGTTCTTCATTTCAGGAAAGGCTCGGATCAGTAGCTGACCACCGGCGAAACCCGTTGGTAGCGACCGTCAATATAGGCCTTCAGCCAGGAGCGGTAGCGCGTGTTCGCGCTGTACGCATAGTAGCGGTAGCTCAGCTCGTTCTCCGCCAAGCGCTCCAGCACGATGCTGCCATTCTGTTCGATCACCCAGGTCAGCATGGTGTGCGTCCCCCCAGTGCGCGTCAGGATTTGGTTGGCATCCACCGTCAGTTGGTAAAGCGGCAGGTAGGCCTCGGCGGCCCGACCATAGCGCACCACGTTGGAGACACGCTGGTAGTAGCCATTCTCGAAGCGAGTCAGCCATACGCGGTAGCCTTTGGCGGGGTCGAATCGATAGTGGGTATAGGCCAGCTCGTTCGCGGCATTACGCTCCAGAACGACGTCGCCCTCCTCCTCGATCACCCAGGTCAGGGCGTCACCGAGGTTGCCGCTACGAGTGATCTGGCGATTGTCACCGATGGTCAGCTGATAGAGGTCCGTGAACCCCGGCGAAAAGTACTCGGCATCTGATACCTGCACCAACTCGCCACCAACGGCCTGCTCTATCCAGACCTTGTACGTGCGGCCTTGCTGAAACGGATAGCGCAGTTGCGCAGCACCAGCGGTGGGCTGGCGCAGCACCTCCACACCATCTTCACGGATCACCCAGTTCAAAGGGACGCCGACAGGGCCATCGTGGCGCAACAGAAAGTCCGCCTCGACCTCCAGGTCGATATAACGAGAAGGAAAGCCTTCGCGAAAACTGAGCGGAACCGAGATCGCCTCGTCCTTGCCGTTCACACTGGCCTCAGCCCAGACCTGATAGCGCTCGCCATAGGTGAAGGCGAACTGCAGCGGCACGCCAGCCTGAGCGGGCTGGCGCACGGTCTCTCCGCCCTGGCGAGCAATCACCCAGCTCCCCTGGAAAGCGGCCGATGGACTGACGCTGCCCTGATTGGCATCGCGGCTCAGCAGAACACGATCGGTCACGCCGGGCTGATAGGCCACGATATTCGAAGCGACCTTGTAGCCACCGTCGACGTAGCTTTCCAGCCAGACCCGGTAGCGACTGCCTGAAGCGTTGTTCCAGTATCTGTCACGTAGGTGGCCAGCAGCGTTTCGACCGAGGACACGCTTTCCGTCCTGCTCGACCACCAAGGTCAGCTTGTCCCCCAGGTCGCCGCTACGGGACACCCAGAAACCGGGCTCCAGAGCAAGGCTGTAGGGAAACGCCGATTGCGCAGAACCGTCCGGCAGCTTGACCAGGTAGTCCTCGGTCTCACCGTATCCGAAGCTCCCGCAGGGCTGCGCTGCGGCGCCCCAGCGCATCTGCACCCGCATACGGGTTGTGCCGGCGACTCCGGAGGGGACCGTGATGGGAGCGGAGACGGCAGTACTTCCCTGGCCGACCAATACCTTCTCGCTCGCCTCGAAACTGCCGTTCTGGTTGAAGTCGATCCAGGCACCCCAGTTCTCAACGTACTGGGCGTTACGGAAGCCTGGACGAAGTTCGAGACGGTCACCTTGGCCCGTCAGCTGGAAGGGCGTTTTGCCGGTGGCATTCAGGTAGCCTCCATCGCTACCGGTGCTCTGGGTCGCGCCATTGACGCTGACTCCGGCGATCCATTCACTGCCACTATTACCCCGACTGTCGCAGTACGTGGCGGCCATCACCGGGCTCATCGCCAGGCAGGTGCCCAGCGCCATGAGTGTCTTGTGCATTGCTTTCGCTCCTTGCGTTCATGTTGGGCAGGGAGCGACAACAACCACCAGGACCAAGCCTGTGCCCACTTCTATCGACGCATCCCTGCGTCGCTAATGCTAGAAGCAAAGCAAGCGGCCGTCCGTAATTTATTAACGAATTACCTTCACCCGGTATCTAACCCGCTGCCATTGGCCTTGGGGGCACTCGAGATACTGCGACTTGAACCTATTAGAACCGGATAACCCAAAGAACGCGCAGGGTACCGATTGCTCAGAAATCAAGAATCATCAGCACCGCAAACATCAGCGCGGCCAGGCCGATGGTGAACATCAGACCGATACCCGCCGCCCGCCAGTTGGAGAGGTAGGCGCCACCGGCCTCGGCATGCTGCTTGAGATCGGTCTCCATCAGGTTCTTGGCCAGCATGATCATCGCCATCAACTGCGCGATGGCGAAAGGCAAAGCGGGCACCTCCTCCGGCAACACGAAAGCCAGGACCAAGGTGACGATCAGAAGCACGACGGAAATGCCCCAGACCATCGCCACTCGATCTGCCCTGCCGAGCAATTGCAGGTTATGCGCCAGCAGCCAGGCGCCAGCCAGCGGCGTGCCGATGAAGGTCGCCAGGCCAACGCCCGCAACGCTGTAGAGCGGCGACTGATTGGTGGTGGCCTGTTGCAGGTCGGCCTGCGGAGGCTGGAAGGGATTGCTCTGCTGTACGTCCATGTTCATGTAGTTCCTGATCAGTTCAAGGTGAAGGCATCGGCGTCCAGGTGTGCGGGGAAACGCTCGCGGTAGGCAGCCAGTGCCTCGCTCGACAACCGGGCGCGGAACACGCCATCTTTGCCGTCTGCAGCCAGCAGCGCATCGCCCTGAAAATCCAGCACCTGGGAGTCGCCAGTATACCCATGGCCCTTGCCGTCCTCGCCGACGCGGTTCACAGCCGCGACATAGCACAGGTTCTCGATCGCTCGCGCCGGCAGCAGGCGGTTCCAGTGCTGGCGACGCGCGCCCGGCCAATTGGCGGTATACAGCAAAAGATCGGTGCCACCCGCGTCACGGCTCCATACCGGGAAGCGCAGGTCGTAGCAGATCAGCGGGCGCACGCGCCAGCCCTTGAGCTCCAGCACCACCTGCTGATCGCCAGCGCTGTAATGCTTGTGCTCGCCGGCCATGCGGAACAGATGGCGTTTGTCGTAATACGCCAAAGAGCCATCCGGGCGCGCCCAGAGCAGGCGATTGCGGTAGCTGCCGTCAGCGACCTGAATGATCAGGCTGCCGCAGATCACCGCATCGATACGCTGTGCCTGCTCGCGCAGCCAGACGCTGCTGGGACCATCCTCGGGCTCGGCCAGCTCGGCCGACTCCATGGAAAACCCGGTGGTGAACATCTCCGGCAGGATCACCAGATCGGCGCCACGGGCCTGCTCCAGCAGTGCCTGAAAGTGTTCACGGTTGGCCGCCGGATCATGCCAGGCCAGGGTGGTCTGGATCAGCGCCAGTTCAAGATCGGGTTTGTTGCTCATCGGGGCACCTCGTTCGCCGTAGGGCGGGTGAAACCCGCCAACTCCTTACAGGCGGGTTACACCCGCCCTACCCTCACACCGCGCATAGTTTCTCGGCAGCCTGGCGCAGGGTTTCCTCACGTTTGGCGAAGCAGAAGCGCACCAGGCGCATGTCCTTGGGCGCCGACTGATAGAACACCGACACCGGAATCGCCGCCACGCCGTGCTCACGGGTCAGCCATTCGGCCATGGCCACGTCGTCCAGATCCGGGCGAATGGCCGAGTAATCGGCCAGCTGGAAGTAAGTGCCAGGCGCGCGGGTGAGGGTGAAACGCGACCCCGTCAGCAGATCGCAGAACAGGTCACGCTTGGCCTGGTAAAAAGCTGGCAGCTCTTCGACATGCTCGGGGTGCGCGGCCATGAAATCGGCCAGACCGAACTGCAGGGGCGTCACGCCGCAGAAATTGACGTACTGGTGAATCTTGCGCAGTTCGGCGGAAAGTAGAGGCGGCGCCACCACGTAGCCAGTCTTCCAGCCGGTGACGTGGTAGGTCTTGCCGAAGGAGCTGACCACGAACGCCCGCTGATACAGCTCCTCGTGCGCCAGCACGCTGGCATGGCGTTGGCCGTCGAAGATCAGGTGCTCGTAGACCTCGTCGCTGATCACGTGGATATCACGGCCACGAATCAGCTCGGCCAGCTTGTCCAGGTCTGCACGAGTCAGCAGCGCACCGCTGGGGTTGTGCGGCGAATTGAGGAAGATCAGTCGGGTACGCGGCGTGATCGCATCGGCAAGACGCTGCCAGTCCACAGTGAAATCCGGCAATGCCAACGGCACATGCACGCAACGGCCGCCGGCCAGTTCCACCGAGGGCTCGTAACTGTCATAGCAGGGGTCGAGCACGATGGCTTCGTCGCCGGCATGGATCAATGCCTGCACCGCGCAGAAGATCGCTTCGGTGGCACCGGGGGTGATGGTGATCTCGCTGTCGGCATCGCGCTGCGCGCCGTAGCTGCGGGCTATCTTGGCCGCAACCTGCTGGCGCAGGCTCGGCAGTCCGGTCATCGGCGAATACTGGTTGCGCCCTTCCATGAGGTGGCGCGCCACTGCTTCGCGCAGTGCCTGCGGCCCGTCGAAATCGGGGAAGCCCTGGGACAGATTGATCGCGCCAGTCTCCAGCGCGAGCTGGGACATCCGCGTGAAGATGGTGGTGCCGACGTTGGGCAGTTTGCTGACGAGCATCGCGACTTCCTACGAAGAACTAGGCAAGCCGCGAGGATAGCCGAAGGGCGCCATAGGCGGCACCCGCAATGCTTATGAAAAAGAGCTGGAAGCTTATGCCGTGCACGCCGAGCGATCCCCGGCGTGCACGCTTCTGCGGAGCTTACTTGCGCTTGTCCTTGCGCTTCTTCTCGGCCTTCTTGTGGTGGCTCATCAGACGGCGCTTCTTGTTCACCTGGCGATCGGTAAGCTTGTTCTTGTTGCCCTCGTAGGGGTTCTCGCCGCCCTTGTACTCGATGCGAATCGGCGTACCGACCAGTTTGAGCACACGGCGGAAGGTGTTTTCCAGGTAGCGGGAGTAGGCACGTGGTACGGCATCGACCTGGTTACCGTGGATCACGATCAGCGGCGGGTTGGCGCCCCCCAGGTGGGCATAGCGCAGCTTGATGCGGCGACCATTGACCAGAGGCGGCGCATGGTCGCTGACGGCATCTTCGAGAATCTGCGTCAGGCGGCTGGTCGGCCAACGGGTGATGGCCGACTTGAACGAGGCCTGCACCGACTTGTACAGATGACCGACGCCAGTGCCGTGCAAGGCGGAGATGAAGTGGATATCGGCGAAGTCGACGAAGAACAGCCGGCGCTCCAGCTCAGTCTTTACGTAATCCTTCTGGCCCTGATCCATGCCGTCCCACTTGTTCAGGGCGATGACCAGGGCGCGGCCGCTTTCCAACACGAAGCCAAGCAGGTTGAGGTCGTGGTCGACCACGCCTTCGCGGGCGTCCATGACGAACACCACGACGTTGGAGTCCTGAATGGCCTGCAGCGTCTTGACCACCGAGAACTTTTCCACCGCCTCGAAGATCTTGCCGCGGCGGCGCACACCAGCGGTGTCGATCAGGGTGTACTTCTCGTCGTCCCGCTCGAACGGGATGTAGATGCTGTCGCGGGTGGTACCGGCCTGGTCATAGACGATCACCCGCTCTTCACCGAGCATGCGGTTGACCAGGGTCGACTTGCCAACGTTGGGGCGACCGATGATGGCGAGCTTGATGCCATCCTTCTCACTCGGGCCGGGAATGCGCTTGGCTTCCTGGCCTTCCAGCACCTCTTCCTCTTCGGCGCCCTCCTCCGGCTCGCCGGCGTCCTTGGGGAAAGCACCGAGCACCACTTCGAGCATCTGGGTGATGCCACGGCCATGGGCACCGGCAATCGCCAGCGGCTCGCCCAGGCCCATGGGGCTGAACTCGGCGCGGGCCAGGTCGACGTCGAGGTTGTCGACCTTGTTCACCACCAGGAAGCTCTGCTTGTTACGACGGCGCAGGTGCTCGCCGATCATCTGGTCGGAAGCGGTCATGCCGGCGCGGGCGTCCACCAGGAACAGCACGGCATCGGCTTCTTCAATGGCCTGCAGCGACTGCTCAGCCATCTTGGCGTCGATACCCTCTTCGTCACCGGAGATACCACCGGTGTCGATCACGATATAGGTGCGCCCCTGCCACTTCGCCTCGCCATACTGGCGGTCGCGGGTAAGACCGGACAGGTCGCCGACGATGGCGTCGCGGCTGCGGGTCAGGCGGTTGAAGAGTGTGGACTTGCCGACGTTCGGCCGGCCCACCAGGGCAATTACGGGAACCATCAGGCTCTCCACTTGAGTTAATTCAGAAAATGCAAAGGCCGCTGCAGGGGCAGCGGCCGGAATCTGTTGCGCTGCGGCATCCAAGACTCAGGTCTGGATGCAGCATAGTCGGTTCATTTGATGGTCAATGCCACCAACTTGCCGCTGTTACCGTAGACGTACAGCCAATCCCCGATCACCAACGGCTGGGCACGCAGGCCATCGCTGTCGATACGGGTACGACCGACGAAACGACCATCGACTTGACTCAACAGATGCAGATAGCCTTCCACATCGCCAACGGCCACGTAGCTGGAGAACACCTGCGGTGCCGACAGCTGACGACGCGCCAGGGAGTCGTTGCTCCACAGCGCCGAAGCGCTGCGCTCGTCGATACCTTCGACGGTGCCGCTGGCATGGCTGACGTATACGTTACCGAAGCCCTGAGCGACGCCTACCGAACTCGAGGCCTCGCGTTGCCACAGCACGCGACCGGACTCCAGATCCATGGCAGCGACACGGCCCTGATAGCTCACCGCGTAGACGGTGCCGCCGGACAACAGCAGGCCGCCATCAATATCCACTACACGCTCCAGTTCGGAACGCCCCTGCGGTACGGCAACGCGCTGTTCCCAGACCGGCAGGCCGCGCTGGGCGTCGACCGCGACCACCTTGCCGCTGGACAGGCCAGCGACCACCAGACGGTTGGTCACCAGCGGAGCGCCAGTGCCGCGCAGGGTCAGTACGGCCGGGGTGTTCTCGACGATCCAGCGCTGGCTACCGGTGCTGGCTTCGAAGGCGATCAAGCGATCGTCCTGGGTCTGCACCACGACGATATCGCCGTTGGTCGCTGGCGCAGCCAGCACTTCGCTGGTCACGCGCGAACGCCACTGTTCTTCGCCGTCGCTGGAGTCGAGTGCGATCACTTCGCCCTTGAGCGTACCCAGCAGCACCTGGCCGTAGCCGACGCCAATGGCGCCGGAAACCGGAATATCGAGTTTCTTGCGCCAGATGACCTTGCCGCTGGTGCGGTCCATGGCCATGACCAGACCTTCAACGTCGGCGGCGTAGATCACCTCGCCATCGATGGCCGGCACCAGCATGTTGAAGGTATCGCCCTGGCCATCACCAACGGAGCGGCTCCACTCGGTACGCAGCTCGACTTCGACGTCGAACTTGGTCAGTTCAGCGGGCGGCAGTTCCTTCTTGCTATTGCTGCTGCAACCCACGGCCAGAACGGCCAGAGCCAGCAGTGCGGCATTCTTCCAACGCATCACGTCACGCATCCCCTTTTGCCAGGTCGTCCAGCTTCATCTGCAGACCGCCGACAGCGGCGTCTTCGGCCAGCGCATCCTTGGCCTTCTGATAGGCGGCGTGCGCGTCATCGCTGCGACCCAGTTGTACCAGCAGGTCGCCCTTGAGTTCCTCACGGCTGGCGAGGAAGGCATCCTCGACCTTGGCATCGAGCAGCTTCAGCGCATCATCGGTCTTGTCCTGCGCGGCCAGCACACGCGCCAGACGCTGACGTGCCAGCTCACTGAGCGTGGCGTCGGCAGGCTTGTCGAGTACGCGCTGCAGCGCCGCAGCGGCATCGTCGAGGCGGTCCGCTTCGACGGCGACCTTGGCGACGAACAGGTTGCCGTACTGGGCGTAATGGCTACCGCCAAACTCACTGTCGAGCTTGCCGGCCAGTTCGGCAACTTTCGCGGCGTCGGGCTTGCCAGCCGGGTCCAGTGCGGTTTCCAGCAGTTGCTGGTAGAGCACCGAGGCGCCTTGCGCCTGATTGACCTGGTATTTCTGCCAGCCCTGCCAGCCGAATACAGCTACCAGCGCCAGTACGCCACCGGCCAGCAAAGGCTTGCCGTTGCGATCCCACCAGTCCTTCAGTTGCGCGATCTGTTCGTCTTCGGTCTGCATGTCTAACCCCGTACTCCTAATCGAGAGCCTGCTCAGGCCTGCTGGCAGGCAGCCAGATGCTCAGCCAGAGCATCCCAGGCAACACTTTGTTGTTCACTGTCGTCGCGCAGCGGTTTGCAACCTACCACGCGCCCTGCCAATTCGTCGTCCCCCAGAATCAGCGCATAGCGTGCGCCGCTCTTGTCGGCCTTCTTGAACTGGCTCTTGAAACTGCCGCCACCGGAGTTGAGCAACAGGCGCAGCCCCGGCAATTCGTCACGCAGACGCTCGACCAGAGTCAGCGCAGCCAGCTCCGCCGCCTCGCCAAAGGCGCAGACGTAGACATCGGCGGCGCGATTGAGCTCGGCCGGCAGCAGCTCCAGGGTTTCCAGCAGCAGCACCAGACGCTCGACGCCCATGGCGAAGCCGACACCTGGCGTGGCCTTGCCACCCAGCTGCGCCACCAGGCCATCGTAACGGCCACCGGCACATACCGTGCCCTGGGCGCCGAGCTTGTCGGTGACCCACTCGAACACGGTGCGGTTGTAGTAATCCAGACCACGCACCAGCTTGTGGTTGATCTGATAGCGAATGCCGGCCGCATCCAGACGCGACTTGACGCCCTCGAAGTGCAGGCGCGACTCCTCGTCGAGGTAATCGCCCAGCGTCGGTGCGCCAACCAGCACGGCCTGAGTCGCCTCGTTCTTGCTGTCGAGGATGCGCAGCGGGTTGGTGGTCAAACGACGCTGACTGTCTTCGTCGAGCTGGTCGAAGCGCTCCTGCAGGTAGGCCACCAGGGCATCGCGATAGGCGGCGCGCGCCTCACTGGAACCCAGGCTGTTGAGCTGCAGGGTCACCGCGTCGGCCAGGCCGAGTTTTTTCCACAGGCGCCAGGTGAGCACGATCAGTTCGGCATCGACGTCCGGCCCCGGCAGGTTGAAGGCTTCCACCCCCACCTGATGGAACTGGCGGTAGCGGCCCTTCTGCGGCTTCTCGTAACGGAACATGGGGCCGGCGTACCAGAGTTTCTGCACCTGGCCACCACCGGACAGACCATGCTCGAGCACCGCGCGCACGCAACCGGCGGTACCTTCGGGGCGCAGGGTCAGGGACTCTTCGTTGCGGTCGAGGAAGGTGTACATCTCCTTGTCGACCACGTCGGTGCCCTCGCCGATGCCGCGAGCGAACAGCTCGGTGTACTCGACGATGGGCAGGCGGATTTCCTTGTAGCCATAGCCATCGAGCAGGCTGACCAAGGTGCCTTCCAGGTAGCGCCAGGCAGGCGTCTGCTCCGGCAGGATGTCGTTCATGCCACGAATGGCTTGCAGGGACTTGCTCAAGTGTATTCCTTACGCACAGATCAGCCGCGCACGATCACGGCAGCATCGGCGGCAGCCTTCTCGGCTGCCTTGTCGCGGATGAGCTTCTCCAGCTCGTCCACCAGATTTTCATTGGTCAACTTCGAGGCGGGCTTGCCGTCGATATAGACCAGATTGTTCGGGCTACCGCCAGTGAGGCCGATATGCGCCTCCTTGGCTTCGCCAGGACCATTGACCACGCAGCCGATCACGGCCACATCCAACGGCACCAGCAGATCCTCGACGCGGGCCTCCAGCTCATTCATCGTCTTGACCACATCGAAGTTCTGCCGCGAGCAACTCGGGCAAGCGATGAAGTTGATGCCACGCGAACGCAGACGCAAAGACTTGAGAATGTCGAAGCCGACCTTGATCTCTTCCACCGGGTCGGCGGCCAGCGAGATGCGGATGGTATCGCCAATCCCTTCTGCCAGCAGCATGCCCAGGCCCACGGCGGACTTCACAGTGCCGGAGCGCAGGCCGCCGGCTTCGGTGATGCCCAGGTGCAACGGCTGCTCGATCTGCTTGGCCAGCAGGCGATAGGCTTCGACGGCCATGAACACATCGGAAGCCTTCACACTGACTTTGAAGTCCGGGAAGTTCAGACGGTCGAGATGCTCGACATGGCGCAGCGCGGATTCCACCAGCGCAGCAGGCGTCGGCTCACCGTATTTCTTCTGCAGATCCTTTTCCAGGGAACCGGCGTTGACGCCGATACGGATCGGGATGCCCTTGTCACGAGCCGCCTCGACCACCGCCCTGACGCGGTCTTCACGGCCAATGTTGCCGGGGTTGATGCGCAAACAGTCGACACCCAGCTCAGCCACACGCAGGGCGATCAGGTAGTCGAAATGGATGTCAGCCACCAGCGGTACGCGCACCTGCTGCTTGATACGGCCAAAGGCTTCAGCTGCATCCATGTCCGGCACCGAAACGCGCACGATATCGGCGCCGGCATCTTCCAGGCGCTGGATCTGCGCCACGGTAGCGGCCACATCGTTGGTGTCAGTGTTGGTCATGCTCTGTACCGCGATCGGCGCATCGCCGCCCACCGGTACCGAGCCAACCCAGATCTTGCGCGACTGTCGGCGCTTGATCGGCGATTCGCAATGCATGCTTTACAACCCCAATTTCAGGCGCGCGGTCTCGCCAGTCATGTGCGGCGCAACGTCCACGCTTTCGCCGTTGTAGGCCACCTGGGCACCACGGGCAAAACCCAGACGCAGTTCCAGCGGTGCCTTGCCGGCGAGTTCGAGACGTTCACCGCTGCGTTTGAGTGCGCTGAGCAGGACCTTGCCATCGGCATCGGTAACCTGAGTCCAGCAATCGGCGGTGAACTGCACACTGAGCACGCCCTGCCCGGCAGAGACGGCTACAGGCGTTGCAGGTTCGGCAGCAGGTGCAGCCGGAGCGGCGGCTGACGCATTCGATGCAGGCGCAGCCGGAGTCTCTGGCGCGCTTTCAGCGCTGCCGGTTTCGGCTGCAGGCTGCTCTGCGGAGCTGGCCTCTTCGGGCGCTTCCCCGGGCTCCACCGGCAGCAGCAGCGGGCTGCTCTGCTCCTGAGCGGCGATCACCGCCTGGTCTTCAGGCTCGGCGAGCGAGTGCACCTGAGTCGTACCGTCGGCGCCCTCCACCTCCACATGTTCGAGCCCCAGGTCAGCCAGGCTGGCCACCGGACGCCCCTGATCCTGCCACCAGAGAAAACCTGCACCGATCAACGCCAGCAACAACAGGAAGCTGACCAGGCGCAGGATGCTCTGCGAATAACGTACGGGCTCTTCGATACGCCCGAGTGCATGCACGCTACTGCCGCTGGCATCGGTGCCCGTGAACTGATCGAACTCCATCACCAGCCGGTTCTGGTCCATTTCGAGCAGCTTGGCATAGGCCCGAATGTAACCACGGGCGAAGGTGGTGCCCGGCAGTTTGTCGAAAGCACCGGCTTCGATCTGGGCAAGGCGCTGCGGCGTCAGGTTGAGCTGAGTCGCCACCTCGGCGACGCTCCAGCCCTTGATCTCCCGGGCCTGACGCAGACTTTCACCTGGATTGGTCGACATCGTCTGAGTCACTTCGCTATGTGCCGCGTTCATTGCTGCCCCGAAACAAATTGCTGATATTCCTGAGAGGCCGGATACAGGCGACGCAACTGCAGGCCCAAGCTGGCGGCCTTGTCACGATCCTCGAATATTTCGGCCAAGCGTGCGCCGAGCAGCAGGCTGCGCGCATTCTGTGGCGCCATTTCGCTGTAGCTGTCGTAGTAACCACGAGCCGGTACGTATTCTTTGTCCTCGTAGGACATCACTGCCATTTCCAACAAAGCGCGCGGCTGTCTGCTGCTGAGTCGCAGAGTACGCTGAAAATATTCCTTGGCTTGTTCACGCTGGTTCAGTTGCAACGCTGTCAGGCCCAAGTTTTCGAACACCCGAGAACGCTCTGAATAGAGATTGTCTTCAGCCGCCTTGAGGTAGGTGTTCATGGCCTCCTGATAACGCTTCTGCTCGAACAGGAAACCACCGTAGTTATTCAGCAGACGGGCATCATTCGGCCGCTGCGACAGCGCCTTGCGGAAATGCTCATCGGCCAGCTTAGGTTCCATCTCTATCTGGAAGGCCATGGCCAGCGCGGCATGCGCATCGGCATTGGATGAGTCCAGATCCAGCGCATTCTTCAATGGCACTTTGGCGAGCTGGGTATCGCCCTGCTGAATATAGGCAATACCCAACTGGACATAGGCATCACGCGCCTGATCACGCCCTTTCGCCGTACGCATGGGGTCGACGTCACCGGTGGTCACACAACCGGCAAGCAGACTGACAACTAGCAACAACAGCGCAGGGCGCGAACTCATAGACATCCTCTCTTCAATTTCGATTGGCAGCAGCATGAGGCTCTTGCGCCTCGCTGCCCAGTTGACGCACGGCGATGTAACGCTCGCTGCGCCGAGTACGGTCCATGACCTGGCCAACCAGCTGGCCGCAGGCGGCATCGATATCGTCACCACGGGTAGTACGTACCGTGACGTTATGCCCAGCCTTATGCAACAGGTCCTGGAAGCGGCGAATGGCGTTATTGCTCGGCCGCTCGTACCCCGAGAAGGGGAAGGGATTAAACGGAATCAGGTTGATCTTGCAAGGCACGTCAGCCAGAAGTGCGACCATCTGCTCAGCGTGCTCGGGCTGATCGTTGACGCCCTTGAGCAGGGTGTACTCGATGGTCAGCACGCGCTTCTCGCCAAGTTTGGAGATATAGCGTTTGCAGGCGGCCAAAAGCATCTCCAGCGGATACTTCTTGTTGATCGGCACCAGCTGGTTGCGCAGCTCATCATTGGGCGCATGCAGCGACAACGCCAGGGACACGTCGATCACCTCGGCCAGCTTGTCGATCATCGGCACCACGCCGGAGGTGGACAGGGTCACCTTGCGCTTGGAGATGCCATAGCCAAGGTCGTCCATCATGATCTGCATGGCGGAGACGACGTTGTCGAAGTTCAGCAGCGGCTCGCCCATACCCATCATCACCACATTGGTGATGGCGCGATCGACCTTCGCCGGCACCGTGCCGAAGGATTTGTTGGCGATCCACACCTGGCCGATGATCTCGGCACTGGTGAGGTCGCTGTTGAAGCCTTGCTTGCCGGTGGAGCAGAAACTGCAGTCCAGCGCACAACCGGCCTGCGACGACACACACAGGGTGCCGCGACCGTTCTGCGGGATATACACGGTTTCCACGCAGCTACCCGACGCCACCCGCACCACCCACTTGCGCGTGCCATCGGCGGAAATATTTTCGCTGACCACTTCCGGGCCGCGAATCTCGGCAGAGGCCTCGAGCTTCTCGCGCAAGGCCTTGCCGACATTGGTCATGGCGGCGAAATCATCGACGCCAAAGTGATGAATCCACTTCATTACCTGGCCGGCACGGAAGCGCTTCTCGCCGATGGACTCGAAGAACTGTTCCATTTCCGGCTGGGTCAGGCCCAGCAGGTTGATCTTGCCGGTGGTATTGGTCATGGCTTCACCCTCGCATCATTCGCCGTATCAGCGAATGCGCGCGCACTGCTCGGTAGCGGAGAAGAAGTAAGCGATCTCGCGAGCAGCGGAGGCTTCGGAATCCGAACCGTGAACAGCGTTTTCGTCGATGGAAACCGCGAAGTCAGCGCGGATGGTGCCGGCAGCCGCTTCTTTCGGGTTGGTGGCGCCCATCAGCTCACGGTTCTTGGCAACGGCGTTTTCGCCTTCCAGAACCTGAACGATGACCGGACCGGAGGTCATGAAGGCAACCAGATCCTTGAAGAAACCGCGCTCGCTGTGCTCAGCGTAGAAACCGGCGGCTTCACGCTCGGACAGTTGCACCATCTTCGAAGCGACGACGCGCAGGCCGGCTTTTTCGAAACGGGTGGTGATCTCACCGATGACGTTCTTGGCAACGGCGTCAGGCTTGATGATGGAGAAAGTACGTTGAACAGCCATGTGAAGCTCCAGAAACTTTAGGGTTAAAGCGAAAAATTAAACCCGCGAATTATACGCGGGTTCCGGTTAAAAGCGTAGGGCGAGCGCCGTAAGCGCCTGTTTCAGTCGAGCTCTTCGATCCAGGCGGCCTGTATCGCCTCCAGAACTTTCTCGCCCCCGCGCTGCGGGTCATCGGAGAACTCTGGCAACTCCACGACCCAGCGGTGAAGATCGACGAAATTAACGTAGCGCGGATCGACATCCGGCTTCTGCTCGCTTAACTCGATGGCGATGTCCAGTACATCGACCCACTTCAGACTCATGATGATGCTTCCTGGAATTAGTGCGGCGCTTCGGCCGCGTGATTCAGCGAATACTTGGGAATCTCGACGGTGATATCTTCCTCACCAACGATAGCCTGACAGGCCAGGCGCGACTGAGCCTCGAGCCCCCAGGCCTTGTCCAGATAGTCCTCTTCCAGCTCGTCAGCCTCGTTCAGCGAATCGAAGCCTTCGCGCACGATGCAGTGACAGGTGGTACAGGCACACACGCCACCGCAGGCGCTTTCCATCTCGATATGGTGCTCATGGGCCAGCTCGAGAATGGAAATACCGGGCTCAGCCTCGACCACCAGGCCATCCGGGCAGAATCGCTCGTGAGGCAGAAAAATTACCTGCGGCATCAATTATTCCTCGATCTCATTCAGATTGCGCCCTGCTAGTGCGGCTTTTACCGTCGAATCCAGGCGGCGGGCGGCGAAAGCATCAGTGACCTGCGACAGGCGCTTGGTCTGCCGCTCGATCGCCAGACCATCATTACCCGCAAGCAGATCGCGTAATTCCTGCACCTGCAGCTCGATGACCTCGCGCTCCTCGGCATCCAGCAAACGCTCGCCATCAGCCTGCAGCGCCGCCTCGACCGCCTCGATCAGGCGCTGACCATCGACTTGTTGCTCGCGTAGCGCGCGGGCAGCCTTGTCGTCGCCGGCGTTCTGGAAGGAGTCCTGCAGCATGCGTGCAATTTCGCCATCGGTCAGGCCGTAAGACGGCTTGACCTGAATGCTCGACTCGACGCCGGAGCCCAGCTCACGAGCCGCGACACTGAGCAGGCCGTCGGCATCGACCTGGAAGGTCACACGAATCTTCGCTGCCCCCGCCACCATCGGCGGGATGCCGCGCAATTCGAAACGCGCCAGGGAGCGGCAATCGGCGATCAGCTCACGCTCGCCCTGCAGCACGTGAATCATCATGGCCGTCTGGCCATCCTTGTAGGTCGTGAACTCCTGCGCCCGCGCCACCGGAATGGTGGTGTTGCGCGGAATCACCTTCTCCATCAGCCCGCCCATGGTTTCAAGGCCAAGCGACAGGGGGATGACGTCCAGCAGGAGCAATTCCTCACCATCGTCACGCTGATTGCCGGCCAGGGCATCGGCCTGGATCGCGGCACCAATGGCCACCACCTGATCTGGATCGATATTGGTCAGCGGCGCACGACCGAACAGCTCGCCGACCGCCTCACGCACACGCGGCACGCGGGTGGAGCCACCAACCATGACCACCGCCCCGACCTCTTCCAGCTCGACGCCCGAATCACGCACGGCGCGGCGACAAGCCTTGAGACTGCGCGCCACCATCGGCTCGATCAGCACCTCGAACTGCTCGCGGGTCAACACACCGCGCCAGTCGCCATGGCTCAGCTCGACAGTATCGGCAGCCGTCAGCCCTTCTTTCGCCGCACAGGCGGCCTGCAGCAGACGGCGCTGAGTGGCAGGGTCAAGATCATTGGAAATACCGGCCTGCTGGATGATCCAGTCAGCCACGGCATGATCGAAGTCGTCCCCCCCCAGCGCGCTGTCACCACCAGTAGCCAGCACCTCGAACACACCGCCGGTCAGGCGCAGAATGGAAATATCGAAAGTACCGCCACCCAGGTCATAGATGGCGACAACGCCCTCGGCTTTCTGATCCAGCCCGTAGGCGACTGCAGCCGCAGTAGGCTCGTTGAGCAGACGCAGTACGGTAAGACCTGACAGGCGCGCAGCGTCCTTGGTGGCCTGACGCTGAGCATCGTCGAAGTAGGCCGGGACGGTAATCACCGCCCCTACCAACTCACCACCCAAGGTCTGCTCGGCGCGTAAACGCAAGGTTTTGAGAATTTCCGCCGACACTTCGACAGGGCTCTTCACCCCCTGCACCGTCTCGATGAAGGGCATGTGCGACTCGCCAACCGCAAAGCGATAAGGCATCTGCTCACCAAGCTGATGCACGTCGGCGATGCCACGCCCCATCAGACGCTTTACCGACAGAACGGTGTTGAGAGGGTCGCTGGCGGCTGCCAGCTTGGCCGACTCACCGACCTCGATGCTTCCTGCGTGGTAGCGCACGGCAGAAGGCAGGATGACCTTGCCATCATCGTCAGCCAGGGGCTCGGCCAGGCCGCTGCGCACAGCGGCAACCAGCGAGTTGGTGGTACCCAGGTCAATACCCACCGCCAGACGACGCTGGTGCGGTTGCGGGCTCTGCCCGGGCTCGGCGATCTGCAATAAGGCCATGGTCTTCTTGAAGTCATCAGGCAGGCTGCCGCGGCAACCTACAGGTTAATCGTCGAGGCGCTCTTCTAACTGGCGCACTTCATGGGAGAGCTTGTCGAGGAACTGCATACGGCGCATCAGGCGCTCGGCCTCTTCACGGCGAACCTCGTCGTCCCAGCATGCAGCGAAGCGCTCGTTGAGCTGCTCCTGCGCTGTTTTCAGACGACGCTTGAAGGCTGCGACACCGGCAATATCGGCGTCATCCTGCAGCTCTTCCAACTCTTCGCGCAGCTGCATTTGCTGCAGAAGGAAATCCGGATCCTGCACCGTCACTTCCAGCGGCAGCTCGGGGCCGCGCATGGCAAGCAGGTAGCGCGCACGCTGCGACGGCGTTTTCAGAACCTGATAAGCCTCGTTGAGGCAGGCCGAGCGCTCGAGCGCCAGGCGCTGCTCACGCTCACCGGCATCGGCGAAACGGTCCGGGTGAACCTGACGGGCCAGCTCACGATAGCGAACAGCCAGTTGCTCCAGATCGAGGCGAAAACTCGGCTGCAGGTCGAACAGGGCGAAATGACAAGGATTACCCACGCGAGCGCCTCAAACGTTGAAGCTTTCGCCGCAACCGCATTCGCCGCGCACGTTGGGGTTAATGAACTTGAAGCCCTCGTTGAGGCCTTCCTTGACGAAGTCCAGTTCGGTGCCATCGAGATAGACCAGGCTCTTGGGATCGATGATCACCTTGACGCCATGACTCTCGAATACCTGATCCTCTGCCGCCAGTTCATCGACGAACTCGAGCACGTAGGCCAGGCCGGAACAGCCGGTAGTGCGCACACCGAGACGAATGCCCTCGCCCTTGCCGCGCCCTTCGAGAGAGCGTTGCACGTGGCGGGCAGCTGCTTCAGACATGGTGATGGCCATTACAAACCTCGTATCAGAGCAAGCCTTTCTTCTGCTTGTAGTCGCGCACAGCAGCCTTGATGGCATCTTCGGCGAGCACGGAGCAGTGAATTTTCACTGGCGGCAGCGCCAGTTCTTCGGCGAGCTGGGTGTTCTTGATGCTCTCGGCCTCGTCGAGGGTCTTGCCCTTCATCCACTCGGTAGCGAGGGAGCTGGAGGCGATAGCCGAACCGCAACCGTAAGTCTTGAACTTAGCATCCTCAATCACGCCGCTTTCGCTGACCTTGATCTGCAGGCGCATTACGTCGCCACAGGCCGGCGCGCCGACCATGCCAGTACCAACGTCCGGGTCTTCGGCGTTCAGCTTGCCGACGTTACGCGGGTTTTCGTAGTGGTCGATGACCTTGTCACTGTAAGCCATGGTGCTATTCCTCTCTCATCAGGTGCCGCTCTTCAGGCGGAGCGCCCATCGAGCGATCCGCCTGGGCAGCTATCAGTGTGCTGCCCATTCCACGGAGGAAATGTCGACACCTTCTTTGAACATATCCCACAGGGGCGACAGTTCGCGCAGCTTGTCCACGGCCTCACGGACCTTGGCAGCGGCGTAGTCGACCTCTTCTTCGGTGGTGAAACGACCGAAGGTGAAGCGAATCGAGCTATGCGCCAGTTCATCATTGCGGCCCAGTGCGCGCAGCACGTAGGACGGCTCCAGGGAAGCCGAGGTGCATGCCGAACCGGACGATACGGCGAGATCCTTGAGCGCCATGATCAGCGACTCACCCTCGACGTAGTTGAAACTCAGATTGAGGTTGTGCGGCACGCGAGCAGTCAAGCTGCCATTCACGTACAGCTCTTCCATGTCTTCCAACTGGCGGTAGAAACGATCACGCAGAGCCGCGATACGCTGATTCTCTGCAGCCATTTCTTCCTTGGCGATACGGAACGCTTCGCCCATGCCGACGCACTGGTGAGTGGCCAGGGTACCCGAGCGCATACCACGCTCGTGACCGCCACCGTGGGTCTGCGCTTCCAGACGCACGCGCGGCTTGCGGCGTACATAAAGAGCACCGACGCCCTTGGGGCCATAGGTCTTGTGCGCAGAGAAGGACATCAGATCGACCTTCATCTTTTCCAGATCGATCTCGACCTTGCCGGTGGACTGCGCGGCATCGACGTGCAGCAGCACGCCACGGGAGCGCGTCAGCTCGCCGATGGCGGCGATATCGTTGATGGTGCCGATTTCGTTGTTGACGTGCATCAGCGACACCAGCACGGTGTCCTCACGCAGCACCGCTTCGACCATGGCCGGCGTGATCAGACCGTCTTCGCCCGGCTCCAGATAGGTCACTTCGAAACCTTCACGCTCGAGCTGACGAGTGGTGTCCAGCACCGCCTTGTGCTCGATCTTCGAGGTGATGATGTGCTTGCCCTTGCTGGCATAGAAGTGCGCCACGCCCTTGATCGCCAGGTTGTCGGACTCGGTAGCACCGCTGGTCCAGACGATCTCGCGTGGGTCGGCATTCACCAGCTCGGCGACCTGGCGACGGGAATTTTCCACAGCTTCTTCGGCCTTCCAGCCAAACACGTGGGAGCGCGAAGCCGGGTTGCCAAAGTTACCGTCGACCAGCAGGCATTCACTCATCTTCTGCGCAACACGCGGGTCTACCGGCGTGGTGGCGGAATAATCGAGGTAAATGGGCAATTTCATTAGGTTTCTCCTATCAGGCAAACGCCCTGCTCACTCGATGGCAGACGCTTCAATCTTATCCAGGCGCGGCGTCCTGCCATTGCAGCGACGCTGATCCTGGCGCAACGCGACCTCTTGAACCTCGCGGCGCGCGACCAGATCGGCCAGGCTGATGCCACTGAGGAATTCATGAATCTGCTGACTGAGATCGCACCACAGGTGATGGGTCAGACAGGTGTCGCCAGAGTGGCAATCGCCCTGCCCCTGGCAACGCGTGGCATCGACCGACTCGTTGACCGCATCGATCACCTGAGCCACCTGAATGCCGCGCATGTCACGCGACAGCTGATAGCCGCCACCCGGCCCGCGAACACTGGAAACCAGACTGCCACGGCGCAGCTTGGCGAACAGTTGCTCGAGATAGGACAGGGAGATGCCCTGCCGCTCGGATATATCGGCCAGGGAAACGGGACCGTGCTGTGCGTGCAGCGCCAGATCTAGCATGGCGGTAACGGCGTAACGGCCTTTGGTGGTCAGTCGCATGGCTCTACCACGAATCACTGAATTGCCGCGAAGTATGCGATTCCCGAGTATTTAAGTCAACTATAAGACCGATTGATTTACTCAGGATTGACCGCAAAAAGAGGCGGCATGATAGCAAATGCCACCCCTTCGCGCATCAGGCAGCGGGCTTGTCGCCCTGCCCCTTGCATACCTCGGCGAAGTCCTCGTCGCGCAACGCAGGCAGAGCCTTGGCGCGGTAGTCGCAATCCATCGAGGCCAGCGCCTTGCTGACGTCCTCGAGCCGCCCGTCCACAGCCTGCAGATGATCGAGCAACTGGCCGATGGCGCGCGCCACCGGGTCGGGCATGTCCTGACCGACGCCGTAGGCATCGAAACCGATCTTCTCGGCCATGGCCTGGCGCTTGGCCTCCTGCTCGTCATCGGACTTGACGATGATCTTGCCGGGAATGCCGACTGCGGTCGCTCCCGCCGGCACAGCCTTGGTCACCACCGCATTGGAGCCGATCTTGGCCCCCGCACCGACCGTGAACGGCCCCAGCACCTTGGCCCCAGCACCGACCACAACACCATCTTCCAGAGTGGGATGGCGCTTGCCCTTGTTCCAGCTGGTACCACCCAGTGTCACTCCCTGATAAAGCGTGACGTCATTACCGATCTCGGCGGTCTCGCCAATCACGATACCCATGCCGTGATCGATGAAGAAGCGCCGCCCGATCTTCGCCCCCGGATGGATCTCGATACCGGTCATCCAGCGCCCGAAGTTGGACACCACGCGCGCCAGCCACTTCCAACCCGAACGCCACAGCGCATGCGCCACACGATGCAGCCACACGGCATGCAGGCCCGGATAGCAGGTCACCACCTCGAAGGCATTGCGCGCTGCCGGATCACGGTGAAAAACGCCCTGGATATCTTCTCGAATGCGCTCAAACATCAGACTTCCCCTGCTTGTGAGGCTCTCCACGCACGGCCTTCTCTGTCTCGGTAAGGATGCCGCGCAGGATATTCATCTCCAACTTGCTCACCGCACTGCGCCCATAAAGCCGACGCAGGCGAGTCATCAGGTGCCGCGGCTTCTGCGGATCGAGAAAACCGATCATCACCAGCACACGACGCAGATGACCATAGAACGACTCCAGTTCATCCGCCGTCGCTGCCTGGGAGTTGAGCATCGCCGTCGCTTCCAGCTTCTCTACCTTGGTCGGCAGACTCGAAGCGGCCAGCCAGGCCATGCGCACTTCATAGGCCAGCACCTGCACCGCCGCCGCCAGATTCAGCGAACTGAACTCGGGGTTGGACGGGATATGCACGTGGTATTGACATCGCTGCAGCTCCTCGTTGGTCAGGCCGGCGTATTCACGACCAAATACCAAAGCCACTTCGCCGCCAGCAGCAGCCTGCTCGCAACTGGTCACGCCGCACTCGCGCGGATCGAGCAACGGCCAGGGAATGCGCCGATCGCGAGCACTGGTGCCAATCACCAGACTGCAACCAACCAGCGCCTCTTCAAGACTGCCGACGACCTGCGCCGCATCCAGCACATCGGTCGCGCCGGACGCGCGCGCCACGGCATCGCCACTGGGGAAATCCTCCGGCTCGACCAGCACCAGGCGCGACAGACCCATGTTTTTCATCGCCCGCGCCGCGCCGCCGATGTTGCCCGGATGACTGGTGCCCACCAAAACCACGCGAATATTGTCCAGCAACGCAGACACTCTCAGAAATCACTAGGGGGCAACGATCTTACCCAAGCCCTTGCGTGATTGCCATGCGGGGTACAGACGGCGCTTCATCAATAACGGTTTTCTGCTAACATGGCCGGCTTTCTTTAACGCCCCAGGTGAACCTCCCATGCAGCCCATGCTGAATATCGCCCTGCGCGCCGCTCGCAGCGCCGGTGAAATGATCTTTCGCTCCATCGAGCGCCTGGATGTCATCTCGGTAGACGAGAAGGATGCCAACGATTACGTCACCGAGGTCGACAAGGCCGCCGAGCTGATGATCGTCCAGGCCATTCGCAAGGCCTACCCGACCCACAGCTTCCTTGGGGAAGAAGGTGGCGTCCTGGAAGGCAGTGGCGACGGCGCCGATTACCAGTGGATCATCGACCCGCTGGACGGCACCACGAACTTCATCCGCGGCGTTCCGCACTTCGCCATCAGCATCGCCTGCAAATACCGCGGCCGCCTTGAGCACGCCATCGTCCTCGACCCGGTTCGCCAGGAAGAATTCACTGCCAGCCGCGGCCGCGGCGCTGCACTCAACGGCCGCCGCCTGCGCGTAAGCAACCGCAAGAGCCTGGACGGCGCGCTGCTGGGCACTGGCTTCCCGTTCCGCAACGAGCAACTGGACAACCTCGAGAACTACCTGGGCATGTTCCGCAGCCTGGTTGGCCAGACCGCCGGCGTACGCCGCGCCGGTGCCGCCAGCCTGGATCTGGCTTATGTCGCAGCCGGCCGCTACGACGCCTTCTGGGAATTCGGCCTGTCCGAGTGGGACATGGCAGCCGGCGCCCTGCTGATTCAGGAAGCAGGCGGCCTGGTCAGCGACTTCACCGGCGGCCACGAATTCCTCGAGAAAGGTCAGATCGTTGCCGGCAACACCAAATGCTTCAAGGCCGTATTGACCGCAATCCAGCCACACCTGGCGCCCTCCATGAAGCGCTAAGCCTTCATCGAGAATAAAAAAACGCCCCGAGGGGCGTTTTTTTATTGCTCAGCGTGCTTACTGGGTCTGCTGCACCAGCACCAGCTCGCCCTGCTTGTTGACCGGAATACGGCTGCCCGGATCACGATCCATGCGCACGTTGCCAACCTTCTCGCCCAGCTGGTACTTCACGTCGTAACCCACCAGTTTCTGGCTGGTATCGGTCACGGTGTTGCAGCGGGTTTCGGTGGTGGTGTAGGTGTCACGCTGTTGCATGCCCTCCTGAATCTTGTTACCCGCGTAGCCACCGCCGACCGCACCGGCTACGGTCGCGATCTTCTTGCCGCTGCCACCACCGACCTGGTTACCCAACAGACCACCGGCAATAGCGCCGATAGCGGTCCCAGCGATCTGGTGCTGATCCTGCACTGGACGCTGACGAGTGACAGCCACGTCCTTGCACACTTCGCGCGGGGTTTTCACGGTTTCATTGATCGGGGTTACGGCCAGCACCTCGGCATAGTCCGGGCCACGATCAACCAGACTGTAGGTGGCGACAGCACCACCCGCGGTCACACCCACAGCACCCAGCACGGCACCTACCAACAGTGATTTATTCATTTTTTGTGTCTCCTAGGCTCGGCGACTCGCGCCCTTCTCCCTGCCTAGGACAGCAAAAAGCCGCGACAAGTTCGACTTGCCGCGGCTTTCGCTGACTTTCATGAAGCTCATCACACCATCAGGGGCGACCGTCGTCCGCCTCGGCTTCAGCCACCGGAGGAATCAGATCTTCCACGCTGAGCTTCAGCCATACCAGTACCGTGGCACCGATATAGACCGACGAGTAGGTCCCCACCACCACCCCTACCAGCAGGGTCAGAGCGAAGGCACCCAGCACTTCACCACCGAAGAACAACAGCGCCAGCAGCGCCAGCGCGGTGGACAACGATGTGGCGATGGTACGCAGCAAGGTCTGGGTAATCGAAACGTCGATATTCTCGATCAGCGAGGTCTTGCGCAGTACACGGAAGTTCTCGCGGATACGGTCGTAGATGATGATGGTGTCGTTCAGCGAGTAACCGATCATCGCCAGAATCGCTGCCAGCACGGTCAGGTCGAACGGAATCTGGAAAAACGCCAGTACGCCGAGGGTGATGATCACGTCATGCACCAGGGATGCGATGGCGCCGACACCGAACTTCCACTGAAAGCGGAACGCCAGATACAGCATGATGCCGCCCAGTGCCAGGAGCATGGCGATACCGCCCTGATCACGCAGCTCCTCACCCACCTGCGGGCCGACGAACTCGACGCGCTTGACCTCGAAGCGCGTCGCATCGTCGACCTTGCGCAGCGCGGCCGCGACCTCATTGCCCAGGTCGGGAGAATCGCCCGCCAGACGCACCAGCACATCCGTGCTGGCGCCAAAGCTCTGCACCACCGCATCGGTATAACCCGCCTGACCCAATTCCCTCTTGATCAGATCCAGGTTGGCCGGCTGCTCATACTGCAGTTCGATCAGAGTGCCGCCAGTGAAATCCAGGCCGAAGTTCAGCCCCTTGGCGAACAACGCCCCCAGGCCGATCACCGTCAGCACCAGGGTCATGGCAAAGGCGATATTGCGTACCGCCATGAAACGAATGGTTGATTTGATCATGGCTGCACCTCAGATCCACAGCTTCTTGAAGTTACGGCCACCGAAGATCAGGTTGACCAGACCACGGGTGAACATGATGGCGGTGAACATCGACGTGATGATGCCCAGCGACAGCGTCACCGCGAAGCCTTTCACCGGACCGGTTCCCATGGCGAACAGGATGCCGCCCACCAACAAGGTGGTCAGGTTACTGTCGAGAATCGCCGAGTAGGCACGATCGAAGCCCTCGTGCAGGGCACGCTGCACCGGCAGCCCATTGCCCAGCTCCTCGCGTATCCGCGAGAAGATCAGCACGTTGGCGTCTACCGCCATACCCAAGGTCAGCACGATACCGGCGATGCCGGGCAGCGTCAGCGTCGCGCCAATGGCCGACATCAGCCCGACCAGCAGCACCAGGTTGAATGCCAGGGCAACGGTCGCCAGCACACCGAAGAAGCGATAGATGGCAATGATGAACAGGGCCACGAAGATCATCGCCCACTCGGTGGAGTCGATGCCCTTGGCGATGTTCTCGGCACCCAGGCTCGGGCCGATGGTGCGCTCCTCGGCGAAGTACATCGGCGCAGCCAGACCACCGGCGCGCAACAGCAGCGCCAGTTCGGAGGACTCGCCCTGGCCGTTCAGGCCAGTGATGCGGAACTGACTGCCCAGCGCCGACTGGATAGTCGCCAGGCTGATGATCTTCTTCTCTTCGACGAACGAGGAGATGGCCACCTCCTGCTCGACGCCATCGACGCTCTGGCGCACGTAACGGGTGACCGGCTTCTGCTCGATGAAGATCACCGCCATGCTGCGGCCAACGCTGTTACGCGTGGCGCGGTTCATCAGATCGCCACCGTGGCCGTCGAGGCGGATATTCACCTGCGGACGACCGTTCTCGTCGAAGCTGGCCTGGGCATCGGTAACCTGGTCACCGGTGATGATCAGCTCACGCTCGAGCTGCACCGGCGGACGACCTTCCTCACGGAAGCCGAAGGACTCGGTGGCACCACGCGGCGCATCCAGATCAGCCTGCAGACGGAACTCCAGGTTGGCGGTCTTGCCGAGAATACGCTTGGCCTCGGCAGTGTCCTGCACGCCCGGCAGCTCGACCACGATGCGGTTGGCGCCCTGGCGCTGTACCAGTGGCTCAGCTACGCCCAGCTCATTGACGCGGTTACGCACGGTGGTGAGGTTCTGGCGAATGGAGTATTCGCGAATCTCGGCGATCTTAGCCTGGGTCAAACCCAACTGCAGGATCTGCTGGCCGCCGCGCTCGACGGTGGTCAGCTCGAAATCGCTGTAATCCTTGCGGATCAGGCGCTGCGCCTTGTCCAGCGTATCGCTGTCGGCAAAGCCAAGCTGAATCCGGCTATTGCTTTCCGGCATGCTGCGGTAGCGAATACGCTCCTTGCGCAGCAGGCTCTTGATTTCACCTTCATAGACCTTGCGGCGCACATCCAGCGCCTTGTCCATGTCGACTTCCAGCAGGAAGTGCACACCGCCGGACAGGTCCAGACCGAGCTTCATCGGGCTCGCACCCAGGCTACGCAGCCAGTCAGGGGTGGTTTGCGCCAGGTTCAGCGCCACGACGTAATCATCGCCCAGCGCGCGACGGACAATGTCCTTGGCCGGCAACTGGTCATCCTGCTTGGTCAGACGAATCAGACCGCCACGGCCACGCTCGTCGATGCTGGCAGCCTTGACGGCAATACCGGCATCGGTCAGCGCTTTGCTGGCACGGTCGACATCCGTCTGCTCGATACTCAGCGCCGAACTGGCGCCGCTGATCTGCACGGCAGGATCATCTGGATAGAGGTTGGGAATGGAGTACACCAGGCCGATTGCCAGAACGGACAAAATCAGCAGGTACTTCCACAGAGGGTATTTATTGAGCATGAACGAGCCGCCCGCTTATGACGCGGGGCGCTAAAAGCGCCCCGTCGAATGGAAACTAAGAACCGAATCAGATGGCTTTCAGCGTGCCCTTGGGCAGGGTGGCAGCGATGGCCTGCTTCTGGAATTTCAGCTCGACGGTGTCAGACACCTCGATCACCACGAAATCGTCGGCAACCTTGGACACCTTGCCAGCGATACCGCCGCTGGTGACCACTTCGTCGCCCTTCTGCAGGCTGCCGAGCAGGTTCTTGTGTTCCTTGGCACGCTTGGCCTGCGGACGCCAGATCATCAGATAGAAGATGACCAGAAAGCCGATCAGGAAAACCCACTCGAAACCGCTACCGGCAGGACCAGCAGCCGCGGTGTCAGCGTAAGCGGCGGGGATGAAAAAGCTCATGTAACACTCCTAATGGAAAGGATCTTGAATCGTTCGGGAATCAGTCAAGCGGCGGCACAGGCAGGCCGCGCTTGGCATAGAAGGTTTCGACGAAGGCGGCCAATGTACCCTGTCCGATAGCCTCGCGCAAACCAGCCATAACCCGCTGATAATGCCGCAAGTTATGGATGGTATTGAGCATGCTACCGAGCATTTCGCCGCACTTGTCCAGATGGTGCAGATACGCGCGCGAGAAATGTTTGCAGGTGTAACAGTCGCAGGTCGGGTCCAGCGGCGAATCATCGTGTTTGTGCACGGCGTTGCGAATCTTCACCACGCCGGTATCGACGAACAGGTGACCATTGCGCGCGTTGCGGGTGGGCATCACGCAGTCGAACATGTCCACGCCGCGGCGCACGCCCTCGACCAGATCTTCCGGCTTGCCCACGCCCATCAGGTAACGCGGTTTGTCGGCCGGCATATGCGGCGGCAGGAAGTCCAGTACGCGGATCATCTCCTCCTTCGGCTCACCCACCGACAGACCACCGATGGCCAGACCGTCGAAACCGATCTCACAGAGCCCCTCGAGCGAACGCATGCGCAACTCTTCATGCATGCCGCCCTGGACGATACCGAACAGCGCCGCAGTGCTTTCGCCATGAGCGGTCTTGGAGCGCTTGGCCCAACGCAGCGACAGCTCCATGGAGCGCTTGGCCACGTCGAACTCGGCCGGGTATGGCGTGCACTCGTCGAAGATCATCACGATGTCCGAGCCCAGATCACGCTGCACCTGCATCGATTCTTCCGGCCCCATGAAGACCTTGGCGCCGTCGACCGGCGAGGCGAAGTACACGCCCTCTTCCTTGATCTTGCGCATCGCACCCAGGCTGAACACCTGAAAGCCGCCGGAATCGGTGAGGATCGGCCCCTGCCACTGCATGAAATCGTGCAGGTCGCCATGTTTCTTGATCACTTCCATACCCGGGCGCAGCCACAGGTGGAAGGTATTGCCGAGGATGATCTGCGCGCCGATAGCCTCGACGTCGCGCGGCAGCATGCCCTTGACCGTGCCATAGGTGCCCACCGGCATGAACGCCGGGGTCTCCACCACGCCACGCGGAAAAGTCAGACGACCCCGACGGGCCTTGCCGTCAGTAGCCAGCAACTCGAAGGACATGCGACAGGTGCGCGACATACTCAAACCTCGGGCCCGCGCGCGGCGGGATTGCGGGTGATGAACATGGCATCACCGTAACTGAAGAAGCGATAGCCCTGCGCCACGGCTTCGCGGTAGGCGGCCATGGTCTCGGGATAACCGGCGAAAGCCGACACCAGCATCAACAGGGTCGACTCGGGCAGGTGGAAATTGGTCACCAGGGCATCGACCACATGAAACGGGCGGCCCGGATAGATAAAGATGTCGGTATCGCCACTGAAGGGCTTCAACTCACCGTCGCGCGCTGCGGTTTCCAGCGAGCGCACGCTGGTGGTGCCAACGGCGACCACTCGCCCACCCCGCGCGCGACAGGCCACTACGGCATCGACCACATCCTGACCGACCTCCAGCCACTCGCTGTGCATATGGTGATCTTCGATGCGTTCGACCCGCACCGGCTGGAAGGTGCCGGCGCCGACGTGCAAGGTCACGAACGCGGTCTCCACAGCCTTGGCACGGATCGCCGCCAACAGCTCGTCATCGAAGTGCAGACCGGCAGTCGGAGCCGCTACGGCACCAGCCTTCTGCGCATAGACGGTCTGATAGCGCTCACGATCAGCCTCGTCATCCGGCCTGTCTATATAAGGAGGCAGCGGCATGTGCCCGACACGCTCCAGCAATGGCAGCACCGGCTCGGCAAACCGCAGCTCGAACAGTGCATCGTGGCGCGCGACCATCTCGGCCTCGCCGCCACCGTCGATGAGAACCTGCGAACCAGGCTTGGGCGACTTGCTCGAGCGCACATGGGCTAGCACGCGATACTGATCGAGCACACGCTCCACCAGCACCTCCAGCTTGCCGCCAGAGGCTTTCTGGCCGAACAGACGCGCCGGAATCACTCGGGTGTTGTTGAACACCATGAGATCGCCAGGGCGAAGCTGCTCCAACACATCGGTGAACTGGCCATGGCGCAGCGCCCCGCTTGGCCCGTCGAGCTGCAACAGGCGACTGGCGCGACGCTCGGGCAGAGGGTGACGGGCGATCAGCGACTCGGGAAGGTCGAAGTGGAAATCGGCAACACGCATGATTCGGAGGGGGTATTTTTGCAGGGTGGCAGAGCTTACCGGATTTCCACTTGCCCGGCCACGTGAGCCTGCGGCGCATACCTGGCGACGATACGCGCCAGCGTGCCATCGGCCTGCAAGGAACGGATGGCAGCATTGAATGCGTCGAGCCGCCCTGCCAAGTCTCGATGCAGGCGCAAGCGCAACTGAGAGCGATTGATTGTCGGCCCCTCTTCTACCTGCCAACGAGGCGCCTGCTGTTGCGCGTCTTCATGCCGTAGAAAGCGCCACTCCAGGCGATCCAGAATACCGGCCTCGCTACGCCCCTGCGCGACCAGATAGATCAGTGCCCGAGCATCAGCGCCATCGTTGCGCTGGAAATACTCGCTGCCGGCATAGCCGTAACCGCGCACAGTGGCGATCGAGCGACCGCGCAGATCCTCCAGACGCTGATAGGGGAAGCCCCTACCCGGTGCGAAGATCAGCATCTCCTCGGTCTCCAGCACCGGCACAGTCCAAAGTGACACGTCCACCTGTTCGCCATGGCTACGCCAGCTTTTGCTTACGCAACATTCGATCTGCAGCTGGCCCTCACGAAAAAGCTTCTGCGTGCGCAGTGGCGGCAGCGGATGACTGGCTTGCAATTGCTCTGGCAAGCGCTCATCCAGCGCGAGCATGAACTCATGGAAGATACCGCTGACACGCTGATCCTCGACTATCCAGTAAGGCGCCCAGCTCTCGTTGGTCACGGCATAGGTCAGGGTCTTGGCCTGAACAGCAGGCGCAAGTAGCAGACTGGCAACAAGCCCTCTGCACAATACGTTGATCACACCCCCTCCCGGCATTGCACTGCCCCCAACACTTTATATACGCCACACCCAGCGCTCTTGATGACAGCTGACGATTCTAGCTGCAACGACGCAATCAAAGCCGGATGCCACTAGCGCCGCCATTGGCCGTAAGTAGATGGACGCAGCAACAGCCAATCACAACACTAACGTCGATTGACCGGCGCAATGCGCATCCCTATACTGCGCCGCCATCGTGCCCCGGTGGCGGAATCGGTAGACGCGGCGGATTCAAAATCCGTTTTCGAAAGGAGTGGGAGTTCGAGTCTCCCCCGGGGCACCACGATTCGAAGCCCGCAAGACATTGGTCTTGCGGGCTTTTTCGTATCCGCTCGAACAACCCAGGCAATTGTTGCAAGCATGTTGCCGACGAACTTTTCCGGCACCTCGGCAAGCCCCGCAAAACCTGGCCGGCGACCTTGCTGGCGGGGGTTGGCAATTGCGCAAAAGTTAGCGTAGAGTGATCGAACTGTTTGCATGGGTCGCAGTGAATCGTGACTCTGGTGCAGCAGATCATCTAGATCCGCTACATCCCGCTCGACTTCTATTACTCCTTGCAACCAGTCTCAGCCCTCTATACTTGGAGGCTGTCATCAACTCTAGTTTCAAGGAAAAAGACATGTCGAATCGTCAGAACGGTACCGTCAAGTGGTTTAACGACGAGAAAGGTTTTGGTTTTATCACTCCAGAAAGCGGTCCGGATCTGTTCGTGCACTTCCGCGCGATCGAAGGTAACGGCTTCAAGAGCCTGAAAGAAGGCCAGAAAGTCAGCTTCGTAGCTGTGCAAGGTCAAAAAGGCATGCAGGCTGACCAGGTTCAAGTCCTGGGCTGATAGCCGCTGCTTTGAAGAACCCCTGATATCTATCAGGGGTTTTTTTTGCCTGGCATTCCTGCAACCCGCCCTTCGCACAGCCAGGTTACAGATCGCCCACGCGCATTCTTATACCCACGGCAAAGTCGCGGTTAGAATGGCGCGCACTTTAGTCTCAGCGAGCCCATCATGCCGAAACACCAGTTACGCCCGCAGGGAGACTTCCCCACTGCCGGGCTGATTCGTCGCCTGGCGGCCCTCTTCTACGATTTCCTGCTCTGCGTGGCACTGATCATGGTGGTCACCCTGATCTATCAGCAGGGCATTCTGCGCCTGATTCACGGCGGCGATGCACTGATGGCCATGTCCGAGGCCGGCGCCCTGGATCATGACCCGATTCTTGCCAGCCTGGTGCTGCTGTCGCTGTTCGCCTTCTTCGCCAAGTTCTGGACTCATAACGGCCAGACGCTGGGCATGCAGGCCTGGGGGCTGCGCATCCAGAACGCCGACGGCAGCGCCATCGACCTGTGGCAGGCATTGCTGCGTTTCGTGGTCGCCATCGGCTCCTGGCTGTTCGCTGGACTGGGTTTTCTCTGGCTACTGTGGGACAAGCAGAGCCGCACCTGGCACGACATCTACTCCGACAGTCGTGTGGTGCAACTGCCGAAGAACATTCACAAGAAGTAGCCCAGCGCAGATACAAAAAAGCCGGTTCATGGAACCGGCTTTTTCATGCCCCTGATCGACTCAGCCAGCCCGACGTAGCAGCCACACACCGGCCAGCGCACAGATACCAGCCGGCACCAGCACCGCCAGCAGCGGCGAGAAACCGAACACCAGACTCGATGGCCCCAGCAGGTCCTGGGCGATACGGAAGATGAAGCCCACCAGCACGCCAGTGAATACGCGCTGGCCCAGAGTCACCGAGCGCAACGGGCCGAAGATGAAGGAAATCGCCATCAATACCAGGGCACCGGTCACCAGGGGTTGCAACACCTTGGTCCAGAACGCCAACCAGTACCGGGCATTGTTCAGGCCCTGCTCACTCAGGTAGTGAATGTACTGCCACAACCCAGTGACCGACAGCGCCTCTGGCTCCATCACCACGGTGCCGAGCAGCTCCGGATTGAGTTCGATCTCCCAGCGCTCTTCACGCTGGTTGACCACTTCGGAGTGATCTTCATGCAGCAGCGTGGTCTGTACGTTGCGCAGCATCCAGTGGTTATCACGATATTCGGCGCGACGGGCAAAACTGGACGACAGCAGACGGCGCTCGCCATCGAAGCGATAACGCGTTACCCCAAGCAGAACGCCATTGGGCTGCACCGCGTTGATGTGCACATACTCCTGACCCTGACGGTGCCACATGCCACGCTTGGAACTCTGCGCCGCACCGCCACCCTGAGCCAGAGCACGATCCGCCTGCGCCTGGTTTTCGGTCAGCGGAGCAACGTATTCACCGATCAGAATGCCGGCCAGCATCAGCACCAGCATAGGCTTCATCACCGCCCAGACGATCCGCCCGATGGACACCCCAGCAGCGCGCATGATGGTCAGTTCGCTGTTGCTGGCCAGCGTGCCGAGGCCGATCAGGCAGCCGATCAGCGCCGCCATCGGCAGCATCTCGTAGGCACGCCGCGGCGCGGTCAGCAATACGTACCACAGCGCCTGACCAAGACCGTAATCGCCCTTGTTCAGATCGCCCAGTTCGTCAATGAAAGCGAACAGCATCGCCAGGCCGAGAATGATGCCCAGCACCGCCAGAATGGCGAAGAACACCTGGGTACCGATGTAGCGATCCAACTTAGCCATGAGCCACCTCCGACACCGGCGCACGACGACTGGCCCACCACAGACTCAGACGCTCCCAATACAGCAACAACATGCCGATGGCGAAGAAGATGCCATGCACCCACCACAACCCCAGCGCCGCCGGCAGACGCCCCTTGTCCAGCGCGCCACGAGCGGCGATCAACAGGCCCAGGTAGGCCATATAGAGGAAGATCGCTGGCAACAGCTTGAGGAAGCGGCCCTGACGCGGATTGACCTTCGACAGCGGCACCGCCAGCAGGGTGACGATGAACACCAGCAATGGCAGTGACAAGCGCCATTGCAACTCGGCCTGCATGCGCGGATCACTGCTACCGAACAGCTCACGCGTCGGCGTCGCTTCGCGCTCACTGGCTTCGATCGCGACTTCAGGCTTGGGCAGCAGCACGCCGTAGGTGTCGTACTGGATGGCACGATAATCGGCCTCCCCCGGTTCGCCGTCATAGCGATAGCCGTTTTCCAGAATCAGATAGCGACTGCCATCTTCCTGAATTTCCTGACGACCACTCTCGGCTACCAGCACGGTAATGCCACGCTCCGAGGTGCCATCAGTGGAGAAGCGTTTTTCCGACATGAACACGCCGCGCAGCTCGCTGCGATCAGGCGACAGCTCCTGCGAATAGGTCACCCGCGAGCCATCGCGTAGCGACTGGAAACGCCCCGGCACCAGGGTATCGAGTTCGGTCAGGGCATCCTGCTCGTTGAGGATGCGCGCCACGCTGGCCACGCCCTGCGGTGCCAGGCCAAGGCTCAGCCAGCCGACCAGTAGTGCAACGATCAGCGCCGGCGCCATGCTGTAGACGGTGAGGCGCTGCGGACTGACGCCAGTGGCCGACAGCACGGTCATCTCACTGTCCAGGTACAGGCGCCCATAGGCCAGCAGGAAACCGAGGAACAGGCCCAGCGGCAGGATCAGTTGCAGGAAACCGGGAATCCGGTAACCCATGATCAGAAACAGCACGCCAGGATCGAGCACACCCTGCGCGGCCTGAGCCAGGTATTTGATGAAACGACCGCTCATGATGATCACCAGCAGCACGGCACTCACCGCACTGAGGGTCACCAGCACTTCGCGGGACAGATAACGGAAGACGATCAAACCGGACGCTCCAGGGTTGTCAGGCTCAGGCGCGAGCGCTCACACTAGCCGCACCTACTTGCCGGCCCACCTCAGGGTGGACCCTCGAAAAATGGCGGCCATTATCCGTCAAACCCGACTCTTTGTCTTGGGGACAGCTCACTATGGAATTCCTCGTCAAAAGCACACGCCCGGAAACCCTGAAAACCGCCACCCTGGTCGTCGCCATCGGCGAAGGCCGCAAACTGGGTGACGCCGCCAAGGCCGTCGACCAGGCCAGCAACGGCGCGCTGACTGCCGTGCTCAAGCGTGGCGACATCGCTGGCAAGCCGGGCCAGACCCTGCTGCTGCACAGCCTGCCGGGGCTCAAGGCCGAGCGCGTCCTGCTGGTGGGCTGCGGCAAGGGCGACCTATCCGACCGTCAACTGCGCAAGTTGGTTGCAAGCGTGCATGGCGTGCTCAAAGGCCTGGGCGGCAGCGATGCCCTGCTCGCGCTGGGTGAACTCAAGGTCAAGGGTCGCGACACCTACAGCAAGACCCGCCTGATCGTGGAAACCCTGGCCGACGGCAGCTACCTGTTCGAGCAGTTCAAGAGCCAGAAGGCCGACCCACGCGCCTTGAAGAAAATCACCCTGGTCGTCGACAAAGCCGAGCTGGCCGCTGCCGAACGCGGCGTGCAGCACGGCCGCGCCATCGCCAGCGGCGTCGCCTTCACCAAGGACCTGGGCAACCTGCCACCGAACCTCTGCCACCCCAGCTACCTGGCCGAAGAGGCCAAAACCCTGGGCAAGGCGTACAAGAACCTCAAGGTCGAGATCCTCGACGAGAAGAAGCTCAAGGAGCTCGGCGCCGGCGCCTTCCTCGCCGTGGCTCAGGGTAGCGAGCAGCCGCCACGGATGATCGTCATGCACTATCAGGGCGGCAAGAAGGATGAAAAACCCTTCGCTCTGGTCGGCAAGGGCATCACCTTCGACACCGGCGGCATCAGCATCAAGCCTGCCGCCGGCATGGACGAGATGAAATACGACATGTGCGGCGCCGCCAGCGTATTCGGGACCCTCAAGGCCGTACTGGAACTGCAACTGCCGATCAACCTGGTATGCCTGCTGGCCTGCGCTGAGAACATGCCCAGCGGTCGCGCCACCCGCCCCGGTGACATCGTCACCACCATGAGCGGGCAGACCGTGGAGATTCTCAACACCGACGCCGAAGGCCGCCTGGTGCTGTGCGACACCCTGACCTACGCCGAGCGCTTCAAGCCGCAGGCAGTGATCGACATCGCCACCCTCACCGGCGCCTGCATCGTCGCCCTGGGCAGCAATGTCTCCGGTCTGATGGGCAACAACGACACGCTGATCAAGCAGATCCTCAAGGCCGGTGAAAGCGCCGACGACCGCGCCTGGCAACTGCCGCTGTACGACGAGTACCAGGAGCAGCTGGACAGCCCCTTCGCCGACATCGCCAATATCGGCGGGCCGAAGGCCGGTACCATCACCGCCGGCTGCTTCCTGTCGCGTTTTGCCAAGAACTTCCACTGGGCGCACCTGGATATCGCCGGCACCGCCTGGATCAGCGGTGGCAAGGACAAAGGCGGCACCGGCCGCCCGGTACCGATGCTGACCCAGTACCTGCTGGATCGCGCCAAGGTCTGATCCAGCATCCGGGCCATGCCCTTGTAGGAGCGGCTTCAGCCGCAATAATTCGCGATGAAATCGCGGATGAATCCGCTCCTACAACATCCAGCCCATTACCCTCCAACCGTTGAAAACCAGATGCCCAGAATCGAGTTCTACGTCCTCTCCTCCACTGACGCCGAAGGTCGCCTGCGCGCCGCCTGCCAACTGGCGCTCAAGGCCTGGAGCGCCGGCCTGCCGGTGTTCGTTCGCGGCAGTGACGAGGTGCAGTGTGGCAAGCTCGACGAACTGCTATGGACGTTCAAGGCCGAACGCTTCGTGCCCCATGACCTGCACCATGAGGCGCCACTGTCACCCGTGGTGCTGGGCATCGACGAAGTACCCAGTGCCGAGCAGGGCGTACTGATCAACCTCGGCAGCAGCCTGTCACCGCATGTCGAGCGCTTTTCCCGCATCATCGAGATCGTCAATCAGCAGCCCGAATTACTGGACGCCTGTCGCGAGAATTTCCGCACCTATCGCCAGCGCGGGTATGATCCGCAACGCGTCGAACTTTAGTGTCCGTGCACGCTCACAACACAAGTCACTCCAGCCCTTTTTCTCGCTGCACCGATAATCATGGACACTCCAAAGCCGCCACAGAAACCTGCTCAGTTGCTGCATGACCTGGAGTCGATACGCGAACTGCTGGGTGATGACAGCCTTGAGCCGCCGCTGCTGATCGACTCGCTAGACCCGGACAGCATTCCCGTGCTTTCCGATATCGTCAGCGCGCCGCCTGGTCCGCCGCCGCCCTTCCACACCACGGCGCCAGCCAAACCGCCTGCTGCTCCGCAGCCTATGGCAGCGCCAGTGCCGAGCCCGCTGCGCGAGCGCATCGAGCCGCGCCTGCACGACAGCGCACGCGATCTGCAGCACCTGAATGGCGAGCTGCGTGCCGCTGCGCAACTGATCCTGCAGGACGTGATCGACGACTTCGTGCCGCAGATCGAGGCCGAGCTCAAGCGCCGCCTCGAAGCCCGCCTGCCGCGCCTGCTGCCGCCGCGCAAGTAGACCAAGCCACCACCTGAGCCGTGGGAGCACCGCCCCGGGGCGAATGCCTGACACCAAAGATCAAACGCTTCGCCCGAGGCGGGGCGCCTGCAAAACTGATCGCTGGTCTGCCAGCTTGCAGCTCGAGGCTTATGGCTTGGCGCTCAGAAGCGGTATACTTGCCGGCTTTTCCGATCAGCCGTCAAAGGGTCCCGCCGCGCATGGACAAGACCTACCAGCCGCACGCCATTGAAACCGCCCTGTACCAGAACTGGGAAGCCAAGGGCTACTTTGCCCCCCAGGGCTCGGGCGAGCCCTACACCATCATGATCCCGCCGCCGAACGTCACTGGCAGCCTGCACATGGGCCACGGCTTCAACAACTCGATCATGGATGCGCTGATCCGCTTCCGCCGCATGCAGGGCCGCAACACCCTGTGGCAGCCGGGCACCGACCACGCGGGCATCGCCACGCAGATGGTGGTCGAACGTCAGCTGGCCGCCGACGGCATTGGCCGCCACGACCTGGGCCGCGAGAAATTCCTGGAAAAGGTCTGGGAATGGAAGGAACAGTCCGGCGGCACCATCACCCGTCAGATTCGCCGCCTGGGCAGCTCGGTGGACTGGTCGCGCGAGCGCTTCACCATGGACGACGGCCTGTCCGAAGCCGTTAAAGAAGCCTTCGTGCGCCTGCACGAAGACGGTCTGATCTATCGCGGCAAGCGCCTGGTCAACTGGGACACCAAGTTCCACACCGCCATCTCCGACCTGGAAGTGGAGAACCACGACGAGAAAGGCTCGCTGTGGAACCTGCGCTACCCGCTGGCCGACGGCAAGAAAACCGCTGAAGGCAATGATTACCTGATCGTCGCCACCACCCGCCCGGAAACCATGCTCGGCGACAGCGCCGTGGCCGTGCACCCGGAAGACGAGCGCTACAAGGCACTGATCGGCAGCTTCGTCGAACTGCCGCTGCTGGGCCGCCGTATCCCGATCATCGCCGACGACTACTGCGACCCCGAGTTCGGCACCGGCTGCGTGAAGATCACCCCGGCGCATGACTTCAACGACTACGAAGTCGGCAAGCGCCACAACCTGCCGCTGATCAACATCTTCGACAAGAACGCCGCCGTGCTGGCTCAGGCCCAGGTGTTCAATATCGACGGTAGCGTCAACGAGCAGGTCAAGGCCAGTATCCCTGCGCAGTTCGCCGGCCTGGATCGTTTCGAGGCGCGCAAGCAGATCGTCGCCGCCTTCGACGCTGCCGGCCTGCTGGAAAAAATCGAAGACCACGCCCTGAAGGTGCCGAAAGGCGACCGCTCCGGCACCGTCATCGAGCCCTGGCTGACCGATCAGTGGTACGTCTCCACCAAACCGCTGGCCGAGAAAGCCATCGCCGTGGTCGAGAGCGGTGAAATCCAGTTCGTGCCCAAGCAGTACGAGAACATGTACTTCAGCTGGATGCGCGACATCCAGGACTGGTGCATCAGCCGTCAGCTCTGGTGGGGCCACCGCATTCCGGCCTGGTACGACGATGCCGGCAACGTCTACGTCGGCCGCGACGAAGCGGAAGTACGCGCCAAGCACAACCTCGGCGATGCCAACCTGCGCCAGGACGAAGACGTGCTGGACACCTGGTTCAGCTCCGGCCTGTGGACCTTCTCCACCCTCGGCTGGCCGCAGCAGACCGATTTCCTCAAGACCTTCCACCCCACCGACGTGCTGGTCACCGGCTTCGACATCATCTTCTTCTGGGTCGCCCGGATGATCATGCTGTCGACCCACCTGACCGGGCAGATTCCGTTCAAGACCGTATACGTGCACGGCCTGGTGCGCGACGGCCAGGGGCAGAAGATGTCCAAGTCCAAGGGCAACGTGCTCGACCCGCTGGACATCGTCGACGGCATCGACCTCGAATCCCTGGTGGCCAAGCGCACCAGCGGCATGATGCAGCCCAAGCTGGCCGAGAAGATCGCCAAGCAGACCCGTGCCGAGTTCCCGGAAGGCATCGCCGCCTACGGCACCGACGCCCTGCGCTTCACCAACCTGGCGCTGGCCTCCACCGGTCGCGATATCAAGTTCGACATGGGCCGCGTCGAGGGCTACCGCAACTTCTGCAACAAGCTGTGGAACGCCGCCAACTTCGTCATCGAGAACACCGATGACAAGGACACCGGTATCAATGGCGAGGCGGTCGAGCTGTCACCGGTGGATCGCTGGATCATCTCCGCCCTGCAGCGCTGCGAACAGGACGTGACCCGCCACCTCGACGCCTTCCGCTTCGACCTGGCGGCTCAGACCCTGTACGAGTTCATCTGGGACGAGTACTGCGCCTGGTACCTGGAGCTGGTCAAGCCGGTGCTGTGGGACGAGAACGCCCCGCTCGAGCGCCAGCGTGGTACCCGCCGCACCTTGGTGCGCGTGCTGGAAGTGATCCTGCGCCTGGCCCACCCGTTCATGCCCTTCATCACCGAAGAAATCTGGCAGCGCATCAAGGCCCAGGCCGGCGTGCAGGGCGAAACCCTGATGCTGCAACCCTGGCCGGTGGCCAATGAGAGCCGCATCGACGCCGCCGCCGAAGGTGACATCGAGTGGGTCAAGCAACTGATGCTCGGCGTACGCCAGATCCGTGGCGAGATGAAGATCTCCATGGCCAAGCGCATCGACATCATCGTCGCCAACGCAGGTGCCGAAGACCTGCGCCGCCTGGCCGACTTCGAGCCGCTGCTGAGCAAGCTGGCCAAGCTGGAATCGGTGCGCGTACTGGCTGCCGGTGAAGAAGCACCGATGTCCGCCACCACCCTGGTCGGCGAGATGGAAGTGCTGGTGCCGATGGCCGGGCTGATCGACAAGGACGCCGAACTGGCGCGCCTGGACAAGGAAGTCGCCCGCCTCGAAGGTGAGGTCAAGCGCGTTGGCGGCAAGCTGGCCAACGAAGGCTTCGTCGCCAAGGCCCCGGCCGAAGTGCTGGAGAAAGAACGCGCCAAACTGGCCGAGGCTGAACAGGCCCTGGCCAAGATGGTCGAACAGCGCGGCAAGATCGCCGCACTCTGATCGCCCAGCAAGACCGACAGGCCCGCGCCCTAACCGGCGCGGGCTTCTTTTTTGTAGGAGGGGCTTTAGCCGCGAGTTCTAACGGAAAAGTCGCGGCTGAAGCCCCTCCCACGATTCATTTGATTTCCCGGTACACCCATGACTGCCCGTTCCCCTTCCCTGCTCGACGCGCTGCTGCCGATTGGCGTGCTCGTCGTGCTGCTCAGCCTCTCCGTTTACCTCTTCGGCGACAGCTCCTCCAGCGGCCCGAACCAGATCGCCCTGATGAGCGCCGCCTTCGTCGCCGGCCTGGTCGGCCTGAAGAACGGCCTGCGCTGGGCCGAGATCGAGGAAGGCATACTCGCCGGCATTCACATGGCGATGAAGGCCAACCTGATCCTGCTGGCGGTTGGCGCGCTGATCGGCACCTGGATTCTCGCCGGCACGGTGCCGACCATGATCTGGCTCGGCCTGAAGCTGATCAGTGCCGAGTACTTCTACGTCACCAGTTGCCTGATCTGCGCGCTCACGGCGTTGTCCATCGGCAGCTCCTGGACGGTGGCCGGCACCCTGGGCATCGGCCTGATGGGCGTGGCGGCAGGCCTGGGGCTGGACCCGGCGATCACCGCCGGAGCGATCATTTCCGGCGCCTACTTCGGCGACAAGCTGTCGCCGCTGTCGGACACCACCAATCTGGCCCCGGCCGCCGCCGGCGCCGATCTGTTCGCGCACATCCGCAACATGCTGCGTACCACCACGCCGGCGCTGCTGATCGCCCTGGCGATCTTCTTCGTGCTCGGCCAGCAGGCCGGCGCCAGCCACGACACCGGACGCATCGCCGAAGTGCTGGCGGCGCTCGAAACGCAGTTCCGCCTGGGCTGGCACCTGCTGTTGCCGGTGGCCTTCCTGCTGTTTCTCGCCATGCGCCAGTGGGCAGCCTTCCCCGCGGTGTTTCTCGCTGCGCTGCTCGGCGCCGTGTTCGCCGTGGTGTTCCAGCCGGAGGTGATGAGCCGCCTGGCCGATCCGGCGGCCGGTGTCCTGGCACCGCTGAAAACGGTATGGAGCGCGCTGTTCGCCGGCTACGAGTCGGCCAGCGGCAACGCCGAGCTGGACGGCCTGCTGTCCAAGGGCGGCATGGGCAGCATGCTCACCACCGTGTGGCTGATCATCTGCGCCATGTGCTTCGGCGGCGTGCTGGAACGCCTCGGCCTGCTGCAACGCCTGCTGCAGAGCGCGTTGCGCCTGGTGCGCAGCGACAGCGGCCTGGTCGCCAGCACCATCACCACCAGCATCGGCACCAACGTCATCACCGCCGATCAGTACATCGCCTTGGTACTGCCGGGGCGCATGTACCGCGCCGAATACGAGAAACGCGGCCTGGCGCCAACCAGCCTGTCGCGCGCCCTGGAGGACGGCGGCACGCTGACCTCGGTGCTGGTGCCCTGGAACACCTGCGGCGCCTACATGGCCGCCACCCTCGGTGTCGCCACCCTGAGCTACCTGCCGTACTGCTTCTTCAACCTGATCATGCCGGTGCTGGCCATCGTCCTGGCCTACGTGCTGCCACCCAAGCGGCAACTGCACCAGGGCTGAGCGAGCCGTCACGAAGGGGTTAGCGGCGCCCTGGCCGGGGCGCCGCCAGCCACGCGGCAGACACTGCCGCGCGACAGTCCTCCACGAGGGCATGGGCATGAACTCTTATAAAATCTCGCCATAAAGTATCGTTTGACTTCTCTAAAGCAGCGTTTTAAGCGCTGCCCACTCCCAATTGCCGAACTTTTCAGGCATCTTCTGCGGCCTCCCCCGGAGGCCTCATGCCGGGGGCTTCCACTCTTATAAAAAATCGGAACCCTGATCATGTATGCGTTGATGGCACTCGTCTTTGTCCTCGGCTACCTGTGCATTGCACTGGAGCACCCGTTGAAGATCGACAAGGCGGCCTCAGCGCTGCTCACCGCCGTGGTGGCCTGGACTCTTCTGGTCCTCGGCGCCGACAGCATCCTGCCAATGCTCGGCAGCGGCACGGCTGGCGCCAGCACCAACCCCCATCATGTCGTCGAGGAACTGCGCCATCACCTGGGTGAGATCTCCGAGATCCTGTTCTTCCTCATGGGCGCGATGACCATCGTCGAGCTGATCGATGCCCACGAAGGCTTCAAGGTAATCACCGACCGCATCCGCACCACCAAGCGCGTGCACCTGCTGTGGCTGGTAGGGCTGATCACCTTCTTCCTCTCCGCCGCGCTGGACAACCTGGCCACCACCATCGTGATGATCTCGCTGCTGCGCAAACTGATTGCCGACAAGCATGAGCGCTGGTTCTACGCCGGCATCGTGGTGATCGCCGCCAACGCCGGCGGCGCCTGGTCGCCCATCGGTGACGTGACCACCACCATGCTGTGGATCGGCAACCAGATCACCGCCACCGGTATCGTGGTCAAGCTGATCGTGCCCAGCCTGATCTGCCTGCTGGTGCCGCTGATCATCATGAGTTTCCGCCTCAAGGGTGAAGTCACCCCGCCGCGCCTGAAGGAGAGCGCCGAAAGCCGTCGCGACCCGACCACCCCCTTCGAACGCAACCTGGTGTTCTGCCTGGGTCTCGGCGCGCTGATCTTCGTGCCGATCTTCAAGACCATCACCCACCTGCCGCCGTACATGGGCATCCTCTTCGGCCTGAGCGTGCTGTGGGTAACCACCGAGATCATTCACCGCAGCAAGAACAGCGAAGACAAGGACCCGCTGTCGGTGGTCGGCGTACTGCGCCGCATCGACATCACCAGCGTGCTGTTCTTCCTCGGCATCCTGCTGGCAGTGTCGGCCCTGTCCAGCGCCGGCCACCTGATCCAGGTCGCCACCTACCTCAAGGACGGCCTCGGCAACGTCTACAGCATCGCCATTTCCATCGGCCTGCTGTCGGCCGTGGTGGACAACGTGCCGATGGTCGCCGGTGCCATGAAGATGTATCCGCTGGTCAGCCCCGAGGCCCTGGCCAGCGCCGCCGCCAGCGAACTGCCGTGGCTGAGCAACTTCGTGGTCAATGGCAACTTCTGGGAAATGCTCGCCTACTGCGCTGGCACCGGCGGTAGCTGCCTGATCATCGGCTCGGCGGCCGGCGTGGCGGCCATGGGCATGGAGAAGATCAACTTCATCTGGTACGTGAAGAAGATCACCGGCCTGGCCTTCATCGGTTACCTGGCCGGCGCCGTCACCTATATGCTGATGTTCGCCGCCTGATCCCGGTGCGGCGCTCGGCCCCGTACAGGAAGTCGCCATGCAGACGAGCAAGACCCGCACCAGCTTCTACCGCCGCCTCTACGTGGCCTGGCTGATCGACAGCGGCCAGGCCACTAGCGTCCCGGCGCTGATGGCCGCCACCGGCATGCCACGGCGTACCGCCCAGGACACCCTCGCCGCCCTGGAAGAACTGGATATCGACTGCCGGTTCGAGCAGGACGAGGGCGAGCGCAACAACGCTGGTCACTACCAGATCCATGCCTGGGGACCGATCGACAAGCGCTGGATCGCCGCCAACCTGCAGCAGATCAAGACCACGCTCGGTTATCCCTGAGATAATTCTTCCCATACCTCCTGGGAATCGCGATGAATCCGGATCTGCTCTGGGTGCTCGGCCTGCTGGCCGGCGCCGTCACCCTTTTCGTCATCGGCAAACCACGCATGGACGTGGTCGCTCTGCTGGTGCTGGTCGCCCTGCCGCTGACCGGCGTGCTCGACCTCCAGCAGACCCTGGCAGGTTTCAGTGACGCCAACGTCATTCTCATTGCCGCGCTGTTCGTCATCGGCGACGGCCTGGTGCGCACCGGCATCGCCTACCGTATGGGCGACTGGCTGGTGGCCAAGGCCGGCAGCAGCGAGACGCGCCTGTTGATTCTGCTGATGCTGGCGGTGGCCGGCCTGGGCTCGGTGATGAGTTCCACTGGCGTGGTGGCGATTTTCATCCCGGTGGTGCTCGGCGTCGCTGCGCGCCTACGCATCGCTCCGGCGCGGCTGATGATGCCCCTGGCTTTCGCCGGGCTGATCAGCGGCATGCTCACTCTGGTGGCCACGCCGCCGAACCTGGTGGTGCATGCCGAACTGCGCCGCGCCGGATTGGAGGGCTTCGACTTCTTCGCCTTTACCCCCATCGGCCTGGCCGTGCTGGTGCTCGGTGTCGGCTACATGCTGGTCGCTCGGCGCTGGCTGGTGCGCAGCGACGCCGATGGCAATGCCGAGCCGCCACGCATGACCCTGGCCGACCTGGCCGAACGCTATCGCCTGAGCGAGCGCGAACGACGCCTGCAGGTACGCGCCGACTCGCCCCTGGCCAATCAGGTGCTCAACGAGCTGCAGCTGCGTCGTGATCACGGCATCAACGTCATCGCCATCGAGCGTCGCCAGCGCCTGCGCACCCTGTTGCTGATGGCCAGCGGCAACACCCTGCTGGAACCGGGCGACGTGCTGCTGGTGGACATCGCCAGCCCCACCATCGGCCTGCTCGGCAGCTACCAGGCACTGGGCCTGGAACCGATGCCGTTGCCGCATTCCTATTTCAGCCTGCACGCGCATGAACTGGGCCTGGCCGAGGTGGCGCTGCCGCCGGAGTCGCAGTTGCCGGGCAAGACCATCCAGGAACTGGGCTTTCGCTCGCGGCACAAGCTCAACGTGGTCGGTCTGCGCCGCCAGGGCCAGGCGCTGGAAGGCCTGCTGGTGGACGAGAAGCTCAAGGCCTCCGATACCCTGCTGGTGGCGGGCGCCTGGCGCGACATCCACCGCCTGCAGGGCCTGAACCGCGATTTTCTGGTGCTCAGCCTGCCGGCGGAAGTGGCCGAGGTGGCGCCCGCCGCGCGCAAGGCGCCCTACGCCCTGCTCAGCCTGGCGGTGATGGTGCTGCTGATGGTCAGCGGCCTGGTGCCCAATGTGCAGGCCGCACTGATCGCCTGCCTGCTGATGGGGGCGTTTCGCTGCATCGACCTGGACAGCGCCTACCGCGCCATTCACTGGCCGACACTGATCCTCATCGTCGGCATGCTGCCTTTCGCCCAGGCACTGCAGCAGACCGGCGGCGTCGAACTCGCCGTGCAGGGTTTGGTGGGCGGCCTGGGCGATGCCGGGCCGCGGCTGATCCTCGCCAGCCTGTTCGTCCTGACCGCCGTGATCGGCCTGTTCATCTCCAACACCGCCACTGCCGTGCTGATGGCGCCGGTGGCCATTGCCACGGCGCAGGCGCTGGGGGTGTCTCCCCTGCCCTTCGCCATGACCGTTGCCCTGGCTGCCTCGGCCGCGTTCATGACGCCGATTTCCTCGCCAGTGAATACCCTGGTGCTTGGCCCCGGGCAGTACCGCTTCGGCGACTTCGTGCGTATCGGCGTGCCCTTCACCCTGCTGGTGATGATCGTCAGCGTGCTGCTGGTGCCGATAATTTTCCCGCTCTGAGCAGACTCAAGCTGCGCCACGAAAGAAGCGTCGCCCGGCACGCCGCAGCCAACCACCTTCGGAGGCATCAGCACTCAGTCGGCGCAGGTTCTCATTGACGGCCTCGACGTAATTGCTGTCGTCACTGCGGATATGGCTGAACAACCAACGCCCCAGCATCCCCTTCAGCTCGTCGGCGATATCCTCGCCACGGTTGAAACGCTCGCGGTAATCCTCCACGCGTTTGATGAACAGCGCGTGTACACGCTTGTGCGCCTTGGTGAAGATGTAACCGGCCTCTTCGATCATCGCCTCCTCGAAGGCGAAATGCGAAACGGTATAGTCGATCAGCTCGTCGATCACCGCTCCTGCCTGCACTTTACTGGCGCAGCGCTGCGCAGCATCCAACTGATTGATCATCGCGACGATACGTTTGTGCTGGTCATCGATGACCGTGATGCCGGTATCGAGGTCGTCGCTCCAGTCCAGATATGCCATGGTGCCTCCTTGCTGCTGATCAATGGGGCGCGCAGTCTAAGGGCTTAGGCGAGCAGCCCCCATTGACCTGAATCAACACAAAGCCTGCTGTTTTATGTCCATTTGCCAGCATGAGTTAACCGCCGCACAGGTCGTTCGCGCGCGGCCATGGGCTACGATCGGCAAGCAAAGCATGAGAAAATCCGCGCCCGAATCGCCAGATGCTCGTTCATGCCTCAGCCGCCGAAACGCCCGCGCAAGCCCACTCCCGCCGCCGTGAAAACCGCGCCGAGCAAGGGTGAACTGCACCCGCGCAATCGCCATCAGGGCCGTTATGACTTTCCTGCGCTGATAGAAGCCAGCCCCGAACTGGGCCGCTTCGTCATCACCAACCCCTATGGCAAGCCAAGCATCGACTTCGCCGATCCGGCGGCAGTCAAGGTGTTCAATCGCGCGCTGCTGGCGCAGTACTACGGTATCAAGCACTGGGATATTCCCGACGGCTACCTGTGCCCACCTATCCCTGGCCGCGCCGATTACCTGCATAACCTCGCCGACCTGCTGGCGACTGACAACGACGGGCAGATTCCCCGCGGCGCAAAGGTGCGCGCCCTGGATATCGGCGTCGGCGCCAACTGCATCTATCCCCTGATTGGCCGCTGCGAATATGGCTGGCAGTTCCTCGGTACCGACATTGCCAGCGAAGCACTGGCATCGGCACGCGCCATCGTCGCCGCCAACCCGCAACTGGCCGGCGGCGTCGAGCTGCGCCAACAGGCCAATGCCGAGCACATCTTCCTCGGCCTGCTGCAGGCGCAGGAATACGTCGATCTGAGCCTGTGCAATCCCCCCTTCCACTCCAGCGCCGCCGAAGCCACCAGCGGCAGCACGCGCAAGTGGCGCAACCTTGGCAAGCTCGACCCCAAGCGCAAGTTGCCGGTGCTCAACTTCGGCGGCCAGGCTGCCGAACTCTGGTGCCCGGGTGGCGAGGCCGCCTTTCTCAAGCGCATGGCCAGCGAAAGCGCGCAGGTGGCCGAGCAGGTACTGTGGTTCAGCAGCCTGGTATCCAAGGGCAGCAATGTGGAATTGCTGCAAGGCTGGCTGGCCAGGGCCGGTGCCGCCGAGGTGCGTATTCTCGGCATGTCCCAGGGGCAGAAGCAGAGCCGCCTGGTGGCCTGGACCTTCAAGAATGGCGAAGAGCGCAGCGCCTGGCGGCAAATCCATTGGCGTTGAGACCTGCGCGCTATCCGTAGGGTGCGCCGTGCGCACCGACCAACCTACCAGGGCAACCAGCCGCCCAACGCCAGCCAAAGCCCGGCCACGGTCATGCTCAGCAGCGTCACCGGCACACCGCTGCGCGCATAATCGACGAAGCCAAGCCTGACGCCCTGACGCTTCGCCCCTTCGGCAACGATCAGGTTGACCACGCTGCCGATCAGCAGCAGGTTGCCGGCCAGGGTCGACATCACCGCCAGGCCAATCAGCACCGAATGCGACAGCTCCGGCATCAGCCCCAGCAGCAACACCACGAACGGCACGTTACCGATCAGATTGCCCGCCACCAAGGATGAGGTCGCCAGCGACAGCACCCCCTGCGGCAACAAGCCATGCTCGGCCAACCAGGCGGCACCTCGCGCCAACTGCGGCAGCTCCAGCGCTGCGCCACTGACCAGAAACAAGCCAACAAACAGCAGCAACAGATTCCAGTCCACCTTGTTCACGTAGTCGCGGCTGTCCACACGCCGCGACACCATCACCAGCACCGCCACCAGCAGGGCCGACAGCTCGCGCGGCAGCGCCGTGGCGAACAGCGCCAGCAGTGCCAGGCTGGCCAGCAGCGGTTTGCAATAGCTGCGTGCGCCATAGATATGCTCGACCGGCGTATCGACTGCGGCCAGAGGCCTGGCTTCACCCCAACGATGACGCCACTGCAGCCAGATCACCGCGTACACGATGGCCATCGCGGCCACAGCGGGCGGCCCGGCCACGGCCACATAACCCCAGAAATCCAGACCTCCGGCCTGACCGATGAGGATGTTCTGCGGATTGCCGATCAGGCTCGCCGCCGACCCCGCGTTGCACGACAACGCCAGCGCCAGGAGAAACGGCCGGGGCTCCAGCCCACGCCAGTGCAGGCTGCGACACAGCAGCGGGGTCAGGGCGAAGGCGACGATGTCGTTGACCAGCACGGCCGAAAGCAAGCCGCCCAGCAGCACCACGCCCACCAGCAGAACAGCCGGGCGCTCGGCATGCTCGGTCAGGTAGCGGTTGAGCCAGGCATACACCCCGGAAAAATCGAACTGCGCGGAAATCAGCATCAGCGCCAGCAGCAGCAACAACGCGCCAGGGTCGAGATGATGAGCCGCGTCCTCCATGCTCAAGGCACCGCTGACCAGCAGCAAAACCGCGGCGCAACAGGCGATCCAGCTGCGGTCGATGCGCAGGCCGCGGATGCCGCCGGCAGCCATGCCCAGATAAGTGAGGACGAACAGGCCGATGGTCAGCCAGGCAGCGAAGGTCATGCGCTATCCACCCGAACGGATGCATGGGAGAAGCCGCGCAATCTAGCGAGGCCACAGCGACACGGGAATAGTGCGCCGCACTTTTTTACCGCCATCAGGGCCGCGCCAGGTAAGCCGTCACGCGTGCCTGATAGACCGGCGATTGCCGCTGACGCTGCACCTCGTCCCAGATCCGCTCCGCCAGGCCTGGATCACGCGCCAGCAGCGCGTTGGACAGCATCAGGTAGTAGGGCTTTTCTTCGAGCAACTGCGGCAGCTTCTCCACCCGCTGAGCCAACTGCGGGCTGGCCTGCAACACGAAATCACCACGCATGGTCTGCAAGGCCACTGCCTCGACTCGGCCATGAACAAGCATCTGCAGCAATGCCTGAGGGTCGCGGCTTGATTCGTCCACCTCCAGCCCATGAGCCAGCAACAGATCGCGAATGGAGAAACCACTGAGCGAACCGACACGGCCATTCACCTGACTGAAATGCTGACCATCCCAGGACACCGCGCTGCCAACGCGGCGGTACAGGGCATAGCGCGAGGTGTGCAAACGCCTGCGGGCATCCGGACGGCCAGCGGCATCGGTAGGGTAATGGCCCATCTGCAGGCGCTCGGTCTTGAAGCTGGCGGCGAAGGCACCGTCGTAGAGTCCCTGCTGCATCCCGGAAAGACAGCGTTTCCAGGGCACGGACACGTAGACCACCTGCAGCTGCAACCTCTGCTGTACCAGGTTGAGCAGCTCCAGATTCAGGCCTGTGCCGTCGGTCATCACCCAGGGGTAAGCGTTCTGATCTTCATGACAGAACGTCAAGGCCGGCTGGGTGCCGTAACAGGTGCCAGCCAACAGCCAGAGCAGGCAGTAATGCAGCGCTTTGTGCAAAACCAGACTCCATCACCGGAATGCGTGACGACGGGCATTCGATCCGCGGTTTGTCACCGACTTCTTGTTCTGTTCCAAGCATAGGCATATACGCCCAACGCCGTCTGCAGCACTTGGCTGTGCCACGGCACAGACAGAACGAAGCCAGGCGCTGGACTTCAATCATTCCACTGCCTCGTACACGGCAGCATGACGGGGATCAACAGTGCAAAAATATTAGAGTGCCATCATTCTGTTACCCGAGCTGTCGAGGACTACAGATGCGTCACGGCCTGCTGATTGTGCTGCTTAGCCTGCTCTGCTCCGGCCCTGTCGGGGCCGTCGAGGCGCCTTTGCTACGTATCAGCGCCGGGGAATGGCCGCCTTATCTGTCAGCCAGGCTCGAACACCAGGGGCCGGTGGCTCATCTGATCCGCGACCTGCTGGCCGAGGAAGGCTACCGCGTCGAATTCACCTTCCTGCCCTGGCCCCGCGCCTACGCAGAAGCCGCCGCCGGACGCTATGACGCCACGGCGGTATGGATGCACAAGGCAGAGCGTGAGGCGGACTTTCTCTTCAGCGCACCGCTGCTCAACGAGCAGTTCGTGTTCTTCCACCTGAAAACACAGCCCTTCGACTGGCGGCACTTCGATGACCTCAGCGGCATGACCCTCGGCGGCGGTCTGGAATACAGCTACGGGCCGGCGTTCGATGCCTTTCTCGCCAAGGAAAAAGTACGCATCGAGCGCGTCTCCAGTGACCGGCAGAACTTCGAGAAACTGCTCAAGGAGCGTGTGGTGCTCTACCCGCAGGAGCTCAACGTCGGCTACGCCGCGCTGCGTAACCAGTTCTCCCGCGAGGATGCCGAGCGCATCACCCATCACCCCAAGCCGCTGCTGATCAACCTCAGCTATCTGATGCTGCCCAGGCGCCTGGCGCAGAGCGAAACGCTACGCGAGCGCTTCGACGCACGCCTGCAGCAGTTTCGCCAGGATGGTCGCTACCAGCAGTACTTCGACGCCCTGCAGGCCGGCCACTACCAAGCCGTGCCCGAAGATGCCGCGCCATCGCCTGAAAATATCTTGGTTCCTGGATTCCCGCCTGCGCGGGAATGACGAGAATTGCAGACAGTCGTCATCCCCGCGAAGGCGGGGACCCCAAAATGAGCCGCTACGAATCAGCGAATAAAACCGCGGCTGATCTCGCGAAAAAGCTCGGTACCGGCCCGCTCCAGCCACTCGAAGGCGACCATCTCACGCGAGACGATCACCGCCCCTGCGCCTTCCATGCGCGCCAGGCCCAGCGCCTTGTCGCGCGGCCGACGCGAACCAACCGCCTCGTCCACCACGAACACCTCACGCCCGGCAGTCAGCAGGCCGAGTACCGTCTGCAGCACGCAGACATGGGTTTCCGTGCCACAGACGATGAACTGCTGGCGCTCACCACCCGGCAAGTCGAACAGCCCAGCCCCCGCAGTCGCCGAGAAATGAATCTTCTCCCGCAGCCCCTCGCCCGGCAGCAACTCATGCAGGCTCGCCTCGGTATAACCCAACCCCTTGGGATACTGCTCGGTAGCGATCACCGGCACCTGCAGGCGCTGCGCCACACGCACCAGCCACGAGGCTTGCTCGATCACCGCTGCACCACCGTCGATGGCCGGCAACAAGCGCTCCTGCAGATCGATCACCAGCAGGGTGGAATCCTTCGCTCGCATCAACATCACTACGCTCCTTCCTTCACCGCAAAACGCGCATCGAGCCGGCTGTAGCCCAGGCCAACGCCCTTGTGCACCCGCAGCTGCACGGGAATACGTTCCTTCATCGCCTCGACATGGCTGATCACACCGATGGTCTTGCCGCTGGCATTGAGGTTGTCCAGCGCATCCAGCGCCACCTCCAGCGTCTCGCCATCGAGGGTGCCGAAGCCTTCATCGAGAAACAGCGAGTCGATGCTGGTCTTGTGGCTGACCAGATCGGACAGCGCCAACGCCAGCGCCAGGCTGACCAGGAAACTCTCGCCACCGGACAGGGTTCGGCAGTCGCGCGCCACGTCGGCCTGCCAGGTGTCGCACACTTCCAGTTCCAACTCGCCACTGCCCTTGCGCGCCAGTTGGTAGCGGCCGTGCAGGCGCGTCAGTTGGCGGTTGGCCAGGTGGATCAGATGATCAAGGGTCAGACCCTGGGCGAACTTGCGGAACTTGGCGCCGTCCGCCGAGCCGATCAGACCGTTGAGCTGTTGCCACAGGGCATGCTCACCCTCCTGCGCTTCGATTTCGGCGAACAGCGCCTGCTGGCTGCTGCGCCGCGCATCGTCAGCCTGCAACTGCGCGCGCAGCTCGCCCTGGCGCTGGCTCAGCTCGCGCACTTCTCTGTGCAGCACTTGCAACTGCTCATCCAGTTCGCCCAGCGACAGCTCTGTCTGCGGCGTGGCGCTCAGCTGCTGCAGCTGCGCCTCGGCGGCAGCCAACAGCGTCGATGCCTCGGTCAGGGCCCGCTCCAGACGTGCCTGCAACGCCAGCAGCCGCTCTTGCTCATCGTCCTCCAGCAGCGCGGCGAGAAATGCTGCAAGGTCGCTGAAGGGGCTCGCCGCCAGTGCTTGCAGCCAGCGCTGCTCGGTCTCGTCCGAGCGCTGCTGCAGTTGCTGCAACAAGGTCTGCTGACTCTGCTCGCGGCCGCGCAGGGCATCACTTTCGCGCTGGGCACTGACCAGGCTGCCCGCTGCATTGTGCAACGCCAGCTCCGGCTGTACCGACGGCTCGGGCTCGGCCAGCGTCAGCGCACCTTCGCTCTGCCAGCGCTGTTGCCAGTGCTCGGTCTGTGCCTCTGCTTCAGCGAGCAGACGCTGCGCCTCACGCTGCTGCTCCAGCAGTTGTTGGTCCTGCGCCTGGGCCTGCTGCCAGTCGCGCCAGGCATGTTCCTGTTCGGCCAACCAGGCGCTAGCGTCCGCCGGCAACTCGCTGGCAAAGCCTGCAAGGCTGCTCAGCAGCGTCCGCTGGTGCTGCTGCAGCTCCTGCTCCAGGTGCCGCTGGCGCTCGCCCTGTTCGGCTTGTCGCGCCTGCAGATTGTCCTCATCGCGCGCCAGTAGCGCCTGGCGCTGCTGGGTATCGGCCAACGCACGCTCGGCCACCTCACGGTCACTGCGCGCCTGCGCCAGTTGCGCCTGCCCGGCCTCGACCGAGGCGAGGCGCTCCTGCAGGTGAGTCAGGCTCTGCTCATGCTGGCGCTGCAGCTCGCGCAAAGCGGCACCGTCAGAGATCTGCAAGGCCTGCTCGGTCAGTTGCTGTTGCCACTGCGCATTCTGCTGGGCGGCCTGCTGGCTCGCCTGCTCCAGCTGCTGCTGAACCTGAGCGATCTGCGTGACCAGGCGAGTCAGCTCGTCACGCAGGGTGCCGCCCTGGCTTTCCAGCTGCGCCAGTTCGTTGCGGCACTGCTCCAGCGCCTGGCGCGTGGCGGAGACGTTGAGCGCCTGGTACTGACTGACCGCCGGATGCGCGCGCGAACCGCACAGCGGGCAGGCTTCGCCCGGCTGCAGCTGGGCACGGTAGGCTTCCAGATCCTGAATGCGCTGCTCCTGCTCCAGCAGCTTCTCCTTATCGGCCAGTTGTTGCTTGAGCGCCTTGTAGCGCTCGCGCAGGCCGCCGATTTCATCGTTCTTGCCGGCGTGCTGTGTTTGCAGTTGCGCCAGGCGCGGGGTCAGCTCGGCAATCTGATTGGCCGTTTGTTCACGGCTCTGCGCCAACTGCTCCAGACGGTCCAGCGCGCGCCCCAGCACTTGCGATTGCTGCCAGCGCTGGCGCAGCCCTGCCTCATCGCCCTCGCCGAGCAACGCCTGCAGATCGCTTTGCTGCCTGGCTTCGCTGGCGCGGGCATCCTCCAGCCGCTTCACCGCATCGGCCTGCTGCGTCGTGAGCTGATCACGCTGGCGCTGCAAGACGGCGAGCTGTTCACTCTCCTGCGCCATACGCGCCTGCAGCGCCTGTTGCTCCTTGAGCAGTTGTCCGCGCTGATCGAACTGCGCGCGCCAGCCACCAAGCAGCTCGCCCAACCGCTCCCGTTGCGGCGTACCGCTGATGCGTGCGTGCAGCGTTTCACGCTGCCCGGCCAGATGCTGCAGCTGCGCGTGACGCAGGCTCAGGCATTGCTGGGCATAGCGGCTGGCCAGCCAGAGCTGCTGGCGCTCGCGCTCGCTGCTGTGGCGTTGTTGCTGGTGCAGGTCATCCAGCGCCTGCAGTGCCTGCTGTCTGTCCTGCTGCGCCTGCTGCCAGGCCAGGTACAGCGGCTGCAATCGAGCTGCCGGCTCACTGTCTGCCAGCCGTTGCAGCTCGCCGGCCGCATCGAGGCGAGCCTGCTGAGCCTGTTCCAGCCCCAGCCGTGCCTGCTGGCGTTGCTGCTCCGCCTGCTGCAGCGCCTCGCGCCAACGGCGCTGGCTTTGCAGAGCCTGCTGTCGAGCCATTAGCGGCGCCTCTTCCTGGCTCAGGCGCTGATGCTCGGCCTGCAGCTCGGTGCGCTGCGCCTCGTCGAGCAACTCCATACCCTGGGCGCGGCTTTTCAGCAGATTGAGCGATTGTTCGGCGGCCTTGGTGCGCTCGTAGACCTGCTGCGAAATCTGCCCGTACACCTCGGTGCCGGTCAGTTCCTCCAGCAGCTCGGCACGCTGGTTGGCATTGGCTTCGAGAAACGCAGCGAAGCCGCCCTGGGCCAGCAGCATGGACTTGGTGAAACGCTCGAAATCCAGGCCGGTCAGCTCGGCGGTCAGACTTTCCTTCTCGCGAATCTTGTCGGTCAGGATTTCGCCACCGTCGATGCGCGCCAGCTCGACCTTGGGCGCCTGCAGCGCACCCTCGACCTTGTCGCGCGCGCGGCGCTGGCTCCAGAAGGCGCGATAGCCCTGCCCCTTGACCTCGAACTCGACCTCGGCCAGGCAGTCGGCGGTATGTCGGGTCATCAGCTCGTTGCCACTGGCCGACAACGTGCTCATGCGCGGTGTGCGGTGATACAGGGCCAGGCAGATGGCGTCGAGCAAAGTGGTCTTGCCCGCGCCGGTCGGCCCGGTAATGGCGAACAGGCCGCTACCGGCGAAAGGCTCGGCGGCGAAGTCGATCTTCCACTCGCCCTTGAGGGAGTTGAGGTTCTTGAGGCGCAGGCTGAGGATTTTCATGCACAGGTCGTAAGCCGTTGGAGGCGGTCATTCTGGCATTGTCATCGGCGGCGTGCTGGCTCAATCGCGGCAATAGCCCTCGCCGCTGCGCACGGTCAGGCAATTCTGTTTATCCAGCAGCCATTTCATACCGGTGGCTTCGCCGTCGGTGGTACTGATGCTCTCCACCACGCCGTCGCGCACGAAGACGATCTTCGCCCCCTGCGCGCGGCCGACGAAACGCCGCGGGCCGTCGAGGTTGGCGATGGTCAGGCGGTAGTCGGCCGGCGTGCCACTGATATCCAGATAGGTACCCTCTGGCCCGTTCCAGCGCCCCAGCCATTGCTCGGTCACCCTGGCATCCTGCTCGCCGGACGACTTGGCGCAACCAGCAAGCAGCAGGGGAACGGCCACCGCCGCGAGAAGAAAGTGCAAGGTTCTATACATGAGGGTCTCCACGAGAAGAGTTGCAGCGGTTTCGACCAGAGCCGTTCACGACCGGTTCAGGCCCGAGTTCTAAAGTATCTCGATGCGGTCGCGGCCATTGGCCTTGGCGCGGTACATCGCCTGGTCCGCACGCTCCATCAGGCAGTCCAGGCTCTCGCCAGGACGATATTCGGCAATGCCGAAACTGGCGCTCTTGCGTTGCACGCGGTCGAACGAAAATCCGTTGATACGTTTCTGCAAGGCCTGCACAGCCTGCTCTGCGTGGGCGGCATCGATCTCCGGCAGGATGATGAGAAACTCCTCGCCGCCAAGCCGCCCGACCTTGTCCATCACTCGCACACCGTCGCGCAGCAGCCCCGCGAACTGGCGCAGCACGCTGTCCCCCACCGCGTGGCCGTGAGTATCGTTGACGCTCTTGAAGTGGTCGATATCGATCAGCACCACCGAGAACGGCGTACCGTAACGATTGGCCCGCGCCACCTCCTCGAGCAGAAAATGCAAGGTGCGCGAGCGATTCCACAGACCGGTCAGGCTGTCGACGCTGGCGCTCAGAGCCAGGCTGTCCTGATGCAGGAACATGTGTTTATGCGCCTTTTCCAGAAGGAAGGCGCTGAGCAGGCCGAAGGAGAACGAAGCAAGAATCCAGATCAGGTGCAGACGCTGCATCCCCGGCGTCAGCGAGTGCTCGAGAGTGACCAGCAAAATTGCGGCAAGTGAGAACAACGCGGTAGCCATGGCACGCTTGAGCGCCAGCCCGGAGATGGCGAAAGTCCACATCAGGTTGAGATAGATTTCCGGCGCGTAAAAGGCAAAACGCGGTGAGCCGAAATTGAAGTAGAGATTGGACAACACCGAGATGATGGGCGCGAGTGACAGCAACCCAAGCATCAAGGACTGCCGCCTTGGTTGGAAACTCAGCAGCCCGATGGCCAGCAACGCTGTCGGTACCAGCAACGCATGGACGATGAGGCGCGCGAAAGGCTGATCGGTCTCGACGTTCTGCTCGATGGCGGCATAAATCAGATACAGCGCCGTGGTGAGAAAAGCGACATAGCGAATCTGCGGAATCTTTGCCTGCAGATACCAGCATGCAAATGCCTGCCGAGTCGCTTCAGGCACTCCATGCAAAGGGTCAAGCGCACGAATCAAACTGTTGAACAACGGCACTCTCGCTCCACTGCCGAATGGCCACTATTCACAGCATAGAACGCTTGTCGCGGCGAATGCGATGCAGACTTCGCTCAAGCTCCTGTCAAATCACGCCAGCTAGATTGATCCGAGCCTGTGCCTCGTAGCGCGCCCTGAAATGATCAGTGCTGTAGATCATCGAGCGTGCCAGAAATGACTGGAGAACGCTGCGCCGCTTCATTCGGTAGACAAAGCCCGGCACCCAGGCGTACTCGGCGCGCACCTGAGCGTCGTACTCGGCGAAACGCTCCGGCGTGGCGCCGAGAATGGCCAAGTCGATATCCACCAGCAACTGCTCATCCGGCTCGCAGGGTGTCGCATCATGCCGGGTGACCATGATCAGTTGCTCGACCCGCGCCAACGTCGCCTGGCTGGCGTGACAGCTCGCCAGCACCCGGATGGCCCAGTCCGCACTCTGCCGCTCGTTGCTCTTGCCGCGCACGTCATAGATGGCGTCATGGAACCAGAGCGCAATGGCTACCTCTCCCGGCTGCTGCGCCAGGTGCCGCGCCTGCTCGAAATGCATCAGGCATTCGTGCAGGTGTTGCAGCGAGTGATAGTGCCGCTGCGGTTCCTCGTAGGCACGAACGAGCTGCTCGAATAGACCTGGCGGAGGCTGTAGGCCAAGGTCTGACCAGACGCGAGCCCAGGATGATGGGAGAAGAGTCATTCAGAGGCCCGATAGCGTTTGGTTAAGGGACGGGCTTTAGCCGGTGCCAGTGAGCGAAGCGAGGGGTTTGAACTAGTTGCTCTCCATTTCTAACTGAACAAGCTAGCGATTGCACTTGCTATACCTTCGATAATTGCTAGAACTCCGTCGATCATAGCCTCAACGGTGCCGGTTATCACCTCCAGAAGTCCCTCACCGCTCTGAACAGGAAGTACAGCTGCTCCAGCAACGGAAATAGCCATGGCTGCCATAGCAACGGAGCTGATGCCCATAACCATGAGGTAAATTGCAGAGCTCATAAGCAAGGCCGCGCAAAGTGAATTAAACACCCTCTGTAACCTTGATCGTTTTACTTTACTTTTCATTTCCAGCCCCACCTGTAGCTGAGTAAAAATACTAAATATGTATAGTACTTGGTTAAGGGATGGGCTTTAGCCCGTCCCGGTAAGCGAAGCGAGCGATGTGAACCATTTGTTAGTTATGGACACTGCGGCGCTACCTGCCCGCTACCACCTACAACTTCGTCATTGACAGAAAAAACATCTATAAATAAGTAATCTACGCAAAGGAGTCCGTTTTTAGATTTTGAACATGTGTACTTCTGCGCTTCCAGATTTTTTTCGGAAAAGTATTGTGCCTCATTTTCTTTCATGCCTGACTTCGCGCAGGAGTAGCCACCAGCCTCCAGTTTAGAAAGGAGCATCTTTGTATTGGTTGATTTTTGTTTTGCGTTATTGAAATCACTAGCAGGCTGGTTGGTGCTACATCCTGCCAGGGTTGCTAGCAAAACGATAACAGCGGACTTTTTTATTAGTTTGGTCATAGGATAAAAACCTAACGAAGCTGTAGAAAAACAAATGGCAAATTTTACGACTGCAGCTCTGGCTATTTTAGCCAAAACTCGGCATTTATTTTTAATTTTAGCGCGTTCATCTGGCTCAACTCCTCCAAGTTTTTCGCACAACAATGCTCTTGAATAAGTTTTGAGGTTTTCTACAGCCTCAACGTTTGGTTAAGGGGCGGGCTTTAGCCCGTCCCAGAGAGCGAAGCGAACGATTTGAACCGGCTGTTAGATTCGGTGCCGGAGATCTTTTCTCAATGTTTCGTACAAGTCGGCCCAAGCTTCAACGGGAGCTGTGGAATTCGATGCCAAATCTTTATCCTTCGCGAGACAAGTTGCGCGTACGAAGGCATTGAACTCTGCCGCGCTTGTACCCCTCAAGCTAATGAAAGTCATGCCTTCTTCGTCATATGGGTAAAACACCGGGAGTAGTTGCACTGCCTCCGAATCGAAAAACTCATCACGAATTTTTTCAACGATGTGATCAAGGATCACGTTGCTCATTGAGACGACATTCTCTTCTGAAATTATTACTGCACCGGCCATGACTTGCACCTAACGATTAAGCTAAGGGGCAGGCTTTAGCCTGTCCCAGTGAGCGAAGCGAACGATTTGAGCGCCTTGTTAGACATGATAACTCAATACTGTAAAAGTTCTTCATTAACACAGTCGTTCAAAACGCCTGAAATTTCCTTGCCGATAATTGCTAATACATTTGATATGTCACTGTTTTTTGGGTCAACGACGCCACCAAAAGCAAATGCGATAATTTCTTTGCCTGTGAGTGCTATTTGATCTGGGGCTGTGGATTGAATAGCAAGCCTTGCATCACAACGCGACAGCTTAAGAAATAGTTCGTTTTCTTCGCTCAAGCCTGCCCATTCTGCGAACTCTTTGTTTTCTTCTGGAACCCATTCTGGATCGTTTTCGATTTGAATTATAAACGGTGTTGGAGTTAAAACTATTAGCTGAGGTATGGCTATGTCGCAGTCGCTCCACTCGGTAGACATAGTTTTCCAGCTTGTATTTTGCTCAATGAGTGTGCCAAGCAATTGAAGCTCTAAATTGGTATTGCTTGATTCATAGCAGATGTGGGCTGAAGTAATCATTCGAAGAATGCCTAACGTTTGGTTAAGGGGCGGGCTTTAGCCCGTCCCAGTGAGCGAAGCGAACGATTTGAATGCTGTAATGGACTCTCCCCGCGCCACAGTTCTATACCGAGAACGGTGGTGACTGAAATTGGGAGTGTCGTGATGAAGCGAATCGCAGTTGATCTGGCCAAGTCCGTTTACCAAGTTGCCGAGAGTGTCCGTTCCGGCCAGGTGGTGCAGCGCAAGCGGCTGAACCGAGAGGCATTCCGGCGATATATACAGGAGCAGACCGAGTCGGTCGAGTGGGTGATGGA
>NZ_FNAE01000006.1 GCF_900101755.1 Ectopseudomonas alcaliphila
ACGTGTTGTTCAGCCCGCAGCGCATCAGCATCGGTGGCCTCAGCTCGGTGCGTGGCTTCAAGGACCAGTCGCTGTCCGGCGACACCGGTGGTTACTGGCGCAACCAGTTGCGCTGGCGTCGCCCGGTCACCTGGGAGGCACTGCGCCCCTTCGTGCACGAGTACAGCCTGGCCTTCGCCTATGACGTTGGCGTGATCCACGGCGGCCGGCACAACCCCGAGCAACGCGGCCGCATGACGGGCAACGCCCTCGAGTTCGCCCTGCGCGGCCAACACCTGGCGGCCTCGGTGAGCTTCGCCCATGCCCTGGAGCGCCCCGACGTCATCGAGCGTGACGAGCGCCCGGTCTATTTCCGATTCGACCTGTTCTTCTGATTGCCCGGCCGGATGGCTGGTTGGAGTATCGACATGGACGTACGCAGTCCCCTGTTTCAGAACATCGCCCTGATCGTTGCTGGCGTGCTGTTTCTCAATCCCATCGTCGCCACTGCGGCGCAACTGACGGTTGACCAGGCCGCAGGCGGCAACACCGCCGTGACCCAGGCGCAGAACGGCGTGCCGATGGTCAACATCGCCACGCCCAATGGCAGCGGCCTGTCGCACAACAAGTTCACCGACTACAACGTCGGCCAGCAGGGGCTGATCCTCAACAACAGTGCGCAGAACCTGGTGCAGACCCAACTGGGCGGCTACGTGGTCGGCAACCCCAACCTGAAGAACGGTGCCGCTGGGCTGATCCTCAACGAAGTCACCGGCGGCAACGCCAGCCAGCTCAAGGGCTACACGGAAGTAGCCGGGCGTTCGGCAGCGGTCATCGTCGCCAACCCGCATGGCATCACCTGCGATGGCTGCGGCTTCATCAACACCCCGCGCGTCACCCTCAGCACCGGCACCCCGATCATCGAGAATGGCCGCCTGCAGCGCTTCGATGTCGACGGCGGGCAGATCAGCATCGAAGGCCAAGGCCTCAATGCCGGCAACGTCGACCAGTTCGACCTGATCACCCGCAGCGCGCAGATCAACGCCGAGCTGCACGCGAAGAAGCTCAACATCATCACCGGTCGCAATGAGGTGGATGCCACCACCCTGGCCGCAACCGCCAAGGCCGACGACGGTTCGAACAAGCCGATGCTGGCCATCGACAGCTCGGCCCTCGGTGGCATGTACGCCGGCGCGATTCGCCTGGTCGGCACCGAGCAGGGCGTGGGGGTGAAACTGGCCGGTGACATGGCTGCCAGTGCCGGGGATATCCAGATCGATGCCAATGGCAAGTTGAGCCTGAATCGCGTGGCCGCCAGTGGTGATGTCGCGCTCAAGGCCAACACCATCGACCTCAACGCTGACACCTACGCGGGCCGCAACGCCACGCTCGAAGCGCAGCAGGTCGAAGTGCGGGAAAGCCTGGCCGCCGGCCAGCGCCTGACCGTGCAGGCTGAGCAACTGAACAACGCCGGCATCATCGAGGCGGGTGTGCGCGCCAATGGCAGTGTCAGCAGTGCAGGCCATCTGCAGCTCGATGGCGGCAAGGTGCGTAATGCCGGAGAGATGACCAGCCATGGCAGCATGGCGACCGACCTGCAAACGCTGGACAACGCGGGCGGCAAGATCGCCACTGCTGGCAGCGCCACGCTCAAGGCTGAGCAGCTCGACAACCGCGAAGGCGAGATCGTGGCCCAGGGCAACCTGATCCTCGACACTGCAAAACTGGACAACCGCGCCGGCAGCACGCTGGCTGGCCAGGCCTTGGCTATCGAGGCCGAGGCAGTGGATAACCGCGCCGGTACCCTGGCGGCTGGCGGTGCAATCGAGGCGCGTATCACCAACGCCCTGAACAACGACGGCGGCCTGGTGGAAGCTGGCGGCCGTCTCGATGTCGAAGCCGACAGCCTGAGCAATACCGATGGCCGCCTGCGTGCCCTGGGCAGTGGCGGTGAAAGTCGCTTCGCCATCGGTACCCGCCTGAACAACGATGAGGGCGTCCTCGAAGTAGCCAGCGCGACGCTGACCTTCGACACCGAGTCGCTCAGCAACCAGGGTGGTGTCGTGCGTCACCTCGGCAGCGGCGGACTGGGCCTCGACATGCAGCTGCTCGGCCAGGCGGGCGGTGAATTCATCACCAACAGCGCGGTGAGCCTGAGTGCCGAAGAGTGGGTCAACCGCAGCCTGCTGCAGGCCGCGTCCATCGAACTCGATGTACAACGTCTCACCCAGACCGCGACCGGTGGCCTGCTGTCCGTGGCTGGCCTCGCGGTCCAGGCAGATAGCTGGACCAACGATGGCCGGATCGAGACCGATGGTGACCTGAGTCTGATCCTCAGTGGCAATTACCGTGGCAACGGTACGCTGATCAGCAAGGGGCATCTCGAGCTGGAGGCGGACAACATCGAACTGGGCGATCAGGCTCGTTTGCAGAGTGGAGGTAGTGCTCGGTTAGCTGTTCTGGGCGAGCTTGTAAGTCGCGGGAAAATGACCGCTGGCGCTTGGCTGGAGATAGCTAGCAAGTCCTTGGAAAACCGTGGAACCATAGGAGCAGGCGGTGAGCTCTTGCTCGTATCGGAGAGTGTTCGTAACGAAAATGGTTTGATCTTCAGTGGTGATGACCTTCTTTTACGTGTTGATCGCTTGACTAACCGCTTTGCCAATATCTACAGCATGGGGCAATTGAGTCTTGCTGGATCGGAATCATCTAGAGCTCAGTTGCTAGAAAACATTTCAGCGGAAATAGAAAGCGTTCAGGACATGAGCTTGAATGCCGCTGCGCTCGTAAACAGAAGAGATGCATTTTCGGTTTCCGAACGTCTTGTGTCAGGTGATATTCGTTACCAGTGCCTGGATTGCAAGGGACGTCATTACGATCTTTATTACTATGTTACTGAGAATCTGGAGCGTGTCGTTACGTCCGATTCGGCTGCCTCCGTTATCACTGCCGGCGGGAACCTCAACTACGTCGGCGTAAGCTTCGATAACCAGCAAAGCGTTTTGTCGGCGGCAGGTAATATCGATATTAATGTTGATACCTTTATCAGTCAGGGCGCCTCTCAGGAACGCGTGGTCAGGACGCGTACATTCCGTAATCCGAATGATTCTGAGCGGAGCAATGTGTTCTATGGATTGGTCCGCGAAGGTGGGGAGGTATTTAATTATAATAAATATAATTCTCTATACGTGCATCGGTACTTTGACGATAGTGATCGTGATGGTTATGTGTACTATTACTCGCCTGCTCAGCAGGTTACTAATCGATCCAATCCAAACTTCAATCCTGCTGCAGGTTATGGGGTGCCGTCGAGAATATTGGGCTATACACTGGTTAGTTCCAATGAGCAGTCTACCAATATTGGTGTTGCCGCTGATGCAGTGATACAGGCTGGTGGTAATGTGCGGGTTAACGCAGGTAGTCGTCTTGAAAATGGCGTTACTCGTGAAAATGTAACCTTCGCCGATGGTCAGCAACAGTTCGTTGAGACCAGCGTGGGTCATAATGTCAATCAGCCTATAACGTTCAATTCTCAGTTGCCACCCGATCTGGCCCAGCGCGCGGTTGACCCCATAGGTCTGCCCAGCTTCTCCTTGCCTTCAGGGCAGAACGGACTGTTTAGCCTGAATGCCAATATTCATCACCCATATTTGATAGAAACCAATCCTAGCTTCGCCGATCTCGGGAAGTTCCTCAGTTCTGATTACATGTTCGGTTTGCTGGGCATCGGCACTGACCAGATGCAAAAGCGTCTGGGCGATGGTTTCTACGAGCAGAAACTTGTTCGTGATGCTGTAATTTCCCGCACGGGGCAGCGCTTTTTGGCGGGGATAAACAGCGATGAGGAACAATTTCGATATCTGATGGATAACGCCATCGTCAGTAAGGAGTCACTTAATCTTTCTGTAGGTGTGGCTTTATCTGCAGAGCAAGTAGCTGCCTTGACGCACGATATCGTGTGGCTGGAAGAGCGTGAAGTCGCTGGGCAGAAGGTCTTGGTACCCGTTCTGTATCTGGCCCAGGCCAGCGGCCGGTTGGCACCAACTGGCGCTCTGATTCAAGGTCAGGACGTTGCGTTGATTACAGGAGGACAGCTAACCAATCAAGGAACTTTGCGGGCTCAAGACCTGAATCTTGATGCCGGCAACGTTTCCAACAGTGGTCTCCTGGAGGCCGCTGAAACCCTGAGAATCATGGCTACTGAAAGCATTCGTAACGCTCAAGGCGGCATCATCGCTGGTCGCGATATCAGTGCTATTGCGTTGTCGGGGGATGTGCTGAATGAACGCACTGTTTCGACTAATACTGGACGCTGGGGAGGGCAGCAGTGGCAACATGATTATGTTGATAGCGCTGCTAGATTCGAAGCAGCAAATGAACTGGAGATAAGTGCAGGTCGCGATGTATTGAATCGCGGTGGCGTGCTTTCCAGTGTAGGGGATATGGCTCTTGTGGCTGGCCGCGATGTTGAGTTGAGCTCAGTGAAGACTGTGCAGCGCCAAACACGAGGGAGTCACTACCAAGATGAACGCATCACCCAGCATGGCAGTGAGAACCGCGTGGGGGGCGATCTATCTATTAGTGCTGATAGAGACCTCAGCGTAATTGCCAGCCGCATCAGCTCGGGCGGTAGTCTCGATATGCAAGCCGGTAGTGACCTGTTGATAAGCTCTGCGGCCAATGAAAGCCACTTTCTATCGCGTAGCAAGAAAGTCACTCAAAGTCGTGATCAAGTTACCCAGCAGTCGAGTGAGATTCAGGCTGGAAACGACATCAGCCTCGCGGCAGGCAAGAACCTGACAGTGGTCGCCAGCAAGGTACAGGCCGGCAATGATGTAGATATTGATGCTGGAGAGGATGTACAGATTCTCTCGGCCATGGATGAAAGCGCTTCCTACTACTTCAAGAAGAAGAAGGGCTCGTTCGGACGTAGCAGCAGCAAGCAGCAGGAGAGCTATAACAGCACTAACATCGCCTCGGTGATCGAGGCGGGCAACGACCTGACGATCAACACCAGCAAGACTGATGGCGGTGGTCTGAGCATCGACGGTGGTCGTGATGTCACGGTTATCGGCAGCCAACTCAGCGCTGGCAACGATCTGCTGGTCGGCGCTACTGGCGATGTGGCGATCCTGTCCGGGGTTGAGGAGCATGGCTCCTACAGCAAGAAGACCAAGTCCGGTTTCCTTGGCATGTCGAAGAGCGGCAAGAGTCAGCTCAAGACCAGCGCCACTCAGGTCGCCAGCGAGCTGGATGCCGGTAACGACGTGGTGATCGCGGCGGGTAATGACATTCGTCTGCGTGCCAGTACCACTGAGGCTGGTAACGATGTAGAACTGCGTTCGGGGCTGATCAAGGACACCGGTGATATCAACCTGGTCTCGGCCAATGACACGGCTTACAGCCTGACGGAGCAGTACAGGAAGAAGACTGGGCTGTCGGTTTCTGGTGGCATGCTGTCTGTCTCTTCGGCCAAGAAGGCAGGGCAGGAAGCTCGTAGCAGTACCAGTGTCGGTAGCTATATCGCGGCTGAACGGGATGCCAGCCTGCTGGCCGAGCGTGATATCAACGTGATCGGCAGTTCGGTGAGCGCCGGGCGTAACCTCCTGCTCGACGCTGGGCGTGACGTCAACGTTGCCGCTGCTCAGAACCAACAGGGTAGTACCGCGTGGGAGCGTGAGCGGCGAACCGGTATCGGCCTGGACAGCGACCGTAACGGTTTCACTGCTTTCGTCGGCAACGACGTGCAGATCGAGAAGGGATTGAACACTCGGCAGACTGCAGCTGCCAGCAGCCTTGAGGCCGGCAATGACCTTGACGTGAAGGCTGGCCGGGATGCCAACCTTTCGGGTTCCGACTTCTCAGCCGGGCGCGATATCAACGTGCTTGCTGAGCGCGACATCAACCTGGATGCAGCTACGGAGCGCTACTTTCAAGAACAGCAGGAAATACACCAGCGTAACGGCCTGACCGTGAACGTCAGCCACAACTTCGGCAATACAGTCGACGCTATCAAGGGGATTGGCCAGGGCGAGAATCTTGTTAGTCAGGTCTCAGGTGTTCTCAAGGCCGCTGACGCGGTAACGCAGTTCGTCTCCGGGCCAACCACGGCGAATCACCTTGGCACTACTCGCCAGCAGACTACTACGACCGATGGTGCCCTCAGTAATCGGCCGACGACTATGGATGCGGGCAGAGACGTCAACCTGCAGGCAGGTAATGACATCAATGCCAAGGGAAGCCAGATTCAGGCTGAGCGCGATATCAACATGTCCGGGCGAGACATCACTCTGGATGTTGCCCGTGGTCAGCAGACGAGCAGTACCAAGCAAGTCATCAGTCAGAACGGTATCAATGGCGGTAGTACCTTTAACAGTGCCAGGGCCGGGGTTGGTGGTAGTCACGGTGTTCATACCGAGAAGGGAGCGCAAGGTACAGCGCTTGCGACTCAAATACAGGCGGGGCGTGACATTCACCTGGATGCCAGCCGGGATCTTGAACTGATCGGCACTCGGGCTGAAGCGGGGCGAGATATCAGCCTCGTCGCTGGAAACGATATTGATATCCGTGCTGCGCAGAACGATTCCGAGCATGAGATGCGGCGCAAGAGCGGAGGCGGCGAAGTCGGGGTTGCCCTGGGTGGCCAAGACTTCATCTCTGTCTATGCCAGCGTTGACATCGGCAAGGGCCGCCTGGATCGTGAAGCAGGAAAACAGCAGGAAGCCTACCTCTATGCCGGCAAGCAACTGAGTTTCGAAAGCGGGCGTGACACCACGGTCGCTGGTGCTCGCCTGGAAGGGCTGGATGTCGTTGGCAAGGTCGGTCGCGACCTGCTGGTCTCCTCGCTACCGGACACTGGCAAGGTTAGCGGAAAGGAGCTGGACGCAAGTTTGACTGTCAGCGTTGGTCTGTATGGCAGCGTAAGCGTCAGTGGCTCGGTCGGTGTAGGCAAAACCAACGGCTCCACCAACTGGGTGGAGAATCAGACAGGCATCGTCGCCCGTGATCGGCTCGACATTCGTACGGAAAACCACACTCAACTCGACGGTGCCCTGCTGGCATCGGACAGCGGCAATCTCAAGCTGGACACCGGTACCCTGGGCTTCCGTGATATCGAGGGACATGACAGCGAGCATGCCTGGTACATCAATGCAGGCGGTACCTACAGCTGGGGCGGTGATGGTGGCTCTGGTGGGCAGCCGGCAGACGGTAATGCCGCCGCAACGGGGGCAGTGGTAGATCCCAGTCAGCAGAACAAAGACGGCTCGAACAATTGGAACCTGAGTGGTTATGACTATCGCAAGGAACGCGAGCAGATCGTGCGGGCCACAGTGGGCGAGGGCGATATTGTCGTCAGGGCCGACGAAGAAACCGGCCATGACTCGACAGCGGGTTTGAATCGCGATGTCAGCAAGGCCTATGAGGTCACTAAGGATAAGGAAGATCGTACCGATCTGTATGTGAGCAAGTCGTCGGTGGATGCGGTATCGGATCCGGTCGTGACGCTGGAGCAGTGGAAGAATGGCGCTGAGAACTATGGGCGCAATTCGGTTGAGGCGTTTACCAATCTAGCTGCATTGAAAGAGCATGCACGCTCTGCCGCTGAACACGATAGTTTGGTTGCTGCTCTGGCATGGGCACCAGAACTGTTAGTCGATGCTATGGATGCAATGGGAACGCCGACACTAGGCATATTCCCTGGAGCAGCCAATCATGGGGGGCTGATTACACAATTGCCGGTATTGGTCGCCGGCGACTTGCAGCCTTTGCGAGTGACAGGAACATTTAAAACGGATAAGGGTAAGCTAGTACTGGAGGACGGTAAGCCGGTTTTGGATTCGGAAAGCCTGCAAGTGCAGCAGTTTGCGGGATTTAACGAGGAGGAAGATAGAATCTTCACCAACGGTATTATGAATAGCATGATAGAGGCTCTGGCTAACGGCTTAATGCAAAGCGGCAGCGCTAATGGAGACGTCAGTTTCGTCTTAGCCTACAATCCAACTCACGGTTTGATCGGAGATTTGATCGAGTCTGCCTTCGATAAAAATTTGCAAGGTGCGATCCGGTCTGGCACAGCGAGGAATTTGAATGGATTGTTTCAGCAAGGCATTGATGCCGGACCGGATACTCTACATATCTATGGCCATAGCCAGGGCGGCCTGTTGACTTGGGTAGCCATCAAGGGCTTGGATTTTTCCAACGGCGAAAGCCCTACTGCAACGCTGAACACCATCCAACTCTCCGGGGCGCCGGTGGATGCTATTCAGTTCCATAAGGATGCAGAGACTGCTGGCTTCGGAAAAGGGCAAAGCGTTTTTCAAGTGAACCGACCTGATGACACAGTATTCTTCGGTCTTTTGCCCAAGACCGATACGGTCTCCGATTTGCCGCTATTCCTGGGAGGCAATGCGCAGTATTCGGATGATCCGGTGGCGCGCACCTTGGGGGCGTTGTTTAGCGTGACCAGCTTGTTTGGCGAGGGTAGTCCGCACAGCAATTATGCGTGTGCCTCCTGCAAGCCTTCGGCACCGGGCAGTGCGGATGCACAGATCCGTGACATTGTAATCAAACCAACACTGATCGATAGTCAGGGTGACTTTAGGAAGCTTGAATGAGTAAATACTTCTTAACTTTGGGCTTTCTGCTTATGTTGCTAAGCGGTTGCAGAGGTTATCAAATGGAATATGGGGTGGTGGAGAATGGAGTGGCTTTTTATCCCCTGTGTGAAAGAGCAAAGCAGCGCATCACCGATATGCAGCGTATCAGTTTTGAGTTGCCACTCCTATTCAGGCAGGCCCCCTGCCGTAATTGGCCTGACTATAGCTATAACTCCCGAACCGACAGTCTCTCTGTAGAGGTCCCCGGCATTATTGCCAACGAGTCACAGATGTCCGTTGGCAGTGTCTATTCTATGCTCTTTCGTGCGGGACATGCACGCACAGAATACTATTTGCCACCTGAGGTTTTTTTTGAAGATTACAAGCAATATCTCAGTGAGCGCAGTTATATTTCCCGTTTGGTTACCGCAAGTTGGGTGGACTGGCAAGGTGGGCGCTGTGCGCGCTTCTACTCGGATAGCGACACCGGACTGTTTCTTCGCAGGGTGCTCGACTACTTCTGCTGGGAGTCAGTCAGCGGCTCGAATTTCCCCATCCATATTGGTGCTAGCGAGAAGCTACCGCCAGGCCGCGCTCCAACCAACCTAGACAAGGAGTTCATTGAGCCAGTACTGGCCAGTTTACAGATCAACCCTGTTCCAGAACAGCGTTTAGCACTCTGGGATAATTATAGAAATGATTTTTGTAAGGAACTGAAAGGGAGTTACGATAATAAAACAGCTATGCGCAGATTTCGCGACAACCTCAATCGTCAGCGCGCTATCCTTTTCTTGCGCGAGTGCGGTTATCAAATGCCAGATCCGGTCGGGCCAAGAAGTTGGGCAGAAATTTTAAGGCCCAATGGGCAATTGATTGGTAGAGCCGATGGCGAGCGAACGCTGCGCAAAGTAACTCATGCTCAGTTTGCCGAGTTGGAGGCCAAATTGATGTCCTTGCAACTCAAACGAGGTGAGCGCCCAGAAATCCGATCTTCTCGATTGTCACGAGATGGTAATGTTCTGGTGGAGAACTATAGGGCTACTGGTTCCTATGCTGGCGAGTGGTACAGGGTTCCACCCTCTTACAGCGAGCAGAACGGAGTCGGTATTCGTAATGATCCGGTATTGGGTCGAGTGATAGATGTGCACTTAATGGATTTTCCTGCAGGCTTGAGGGTTGTAGGTGAGTAAAAATGGTTGTTGCAGAGTTTGGCAGCGGTCGCCCCTCTTTTGCGGGTTTCGAATGAGTGGCTTTTGAAGGTTATAAATTTATCTTTCGAGCAAATTTGTTGAGGGTTGTAATCGAAGTTTAATGTGGCTTTAAAATAAGGTGCCACTAGATGGAAAAACACCCATCAGTCGGCTCAACCTCAAAGTGATCCGCTGTGCTTTAGCGTCAGAGAGAATAATAGAGGGCAAAAGTAATAGGGGTAGGCTATCCCTCTGTTCGCCGAGTCTCTATAATTTACGTTTACTTGATTTTCCAAGGTGTTAGTGCATGGACGCTCGCAATAGTCACACTTCTCTCACGCTCGCACTGAGCGTCTCGTTGTTTTCTCTGGCTTTGGCCGGCTGCAGTTCCACACCCAAGGCGCCAGCGGTTCACCCGGGGCTTTCGGTGTTTGACAAGGCTATTGGCTTACCTGCGAACCCTCATTCCATTGTGCGTGAAGGCGATCAGGTGACTTATGTGGTCACGAGCCCAGACGAGCAGTTGCTTTATGCCCGCTTCGATGCGTCTTGCAGTCAAGGGCTAGCCAGCATGCGCTTCCCGACCAGTATGGGCATGGTCCCTTTCTCGGAGCGTTCTGCGCAAAGCGATTCCTTACCGGCCCCTCAGCTTCAGCAATTTTTGAGCAGTGCTCAGCTACGAGATGTCTGTGCGCAAAGGCCTTCACCTGACTGGCGTGCCCTGGAGCAGGCTCAAGATAGCGACTGGCTGTCGCTGGATCGCAACAGCCTGCAGCGTGATGACGGTCTGCTGTATGTCTGGGTCGAGCAGAATCCGCTGCATTACAGGGTTGGTTCAAAGGGTATGGGATTGAAGGGGCGCAGCCAGGAGCGCCTGGCACTGGACTGTCAGCAGAGCACCCTGATGCAGGTCAGCCAATTCTACTTTGGCATTCAGGGCGGTGTTGCAGGTGGCCAGATCCCGCGTCAGGTGAAGATGCAACCGCTCGCTGCGGCGCCCGACTATCAGCAAAAAGTGTTCAAAGCTGCTTGTCTGCCGGAAGCGGAACAGCTCCGGTTACCGATAGCTTTACCCCGCACGCCATTGCCAGCCGTGCTCCAGACGCCCGAGGTAGCCCCTCAGGTAATCGCAACTATCGATGATCTGAAACTGCCTGCCCCTGATCATGTGATGCGCAAGCTGCGTTACAGCTACGATGCGCATGTCTTGAATCGGGTGCAGGCGAAAGACTTGCCACAAGAGGTCTTCATCTCTACCGACGAGGCGTCCGGGCAGGTATTGCAGCATGTCCAGGATCCCACGGTAGACCCGGCTTCGCTTCACCTGACCTTTCGTGGCTTGTTCGATTTAGCTGCCCGCTCTATCAACAAAGAAAGTGGTGAGGAGGTGGCTGATGGTCGTCCGTTGATCGGACTGAGCTTCGCCGGGGACTGGCATGCCATGCCGTCCGGGAGCGAGGTCAGCTATACCCGTACGTTCAGCAAAGTGCCGCCGGCGCATGACGGGGCAACGAGCGACTCCAACACGGTTACCTGTCGCATCGGTCTTGAACGCCCCGCCAGCAGCATTCATCCAGCGCTCCTGGGTGCGGCCAAACCGTTCAACTGCATCAGGATCAAGACCAAGAGGATGACTTGGACCGTGGACTATTGGTATCTGAGTGATTATCAGTTGTTCGTCAGGGCCGCCGAGAACAGTCCTTTGGGCCGCTGGCAATGGCGAGTGGATTCGATTGAGTGACGTTCCGGGTCGGAGAAACGTGGCGGGGCTTTTCAGTTACGCATCAGTAGCGCAATTGATTGGCCCTCTAGATCTGTTTCCTGGAAACGGGTCGCCCACTGGTCAGTCCGGCCTCAGGGCTCAGAGGAGCCGGTAATCCCCCTCAGATCGCTACGCACCCAGTCTCGTGTGGCTCTAGTGACCCGCCACCATCCTCATCTGCACTTGTAGGGGCTTTCGCTTTTCAACTCTTCACCGCTTTTCAGGTCGCGAATGATGACCGTGGCATTCGGGTAAGTCGCGCACATGGCGTTACGCATGGTGTAGATGCCGCCGCCCTCGGCGACCATGGTCATGTTCTTGGCCATAGGCTGGCCGTTGGCGTCCTGCAGCGAGAGCTGGTAAGTGCCGGAGAGGGTCATGCAGCCGCCGAGCAGGGCGCTGGCGCTTAGCAAAACAAGCAGGTTTTTCGTTGGGTCCATCCTTGGAGGGCGGGCGCTACCAAGCCGTGTCGGCAGCGCCCGGTTTTTTAGCGTCCTACGCGGTGCTCGGTGAAGCGGTAGTCGGCCTGGCAGTCTGCAGTCGGGTCGGCCTTGATGCTGACGTATTCGACGGTATCAGCATCGACGAAGCGATAGTCGTACACCTCGGTGGTTTTCACGCCGTCGGTGGTCAGGTGGTTCTTGCCGTAGTGGGCTGTCCAGGTGCCGCGTTCTGTCTGGATCAGTCGCGTTCTCTGCTCGTCAGCGAAGAAGCTGATTTCGAAGCGACCATCGGCACGGAAACTGGAATTCCAGGTGAAGAACTGGCAGGGACCATTCTTGTCGCGTGTGCCTTGCCACTCGCCGAGCAGGCGTTGATCCAGAGGCTGGGCAGGGTGGCTGGAGCAGCCAGCGAGGAGGGCGGCAAGGCTTGCGCCGATCAGAAGTGGTTTAAGCATGGTGACATTCCTTTATCGCGATACTTCCAGGGCGTGATGGGTTGAATCACGCCCGGTTTGGCCGCCGCATGGTAGCGAAAAGCTCGTCTTGCCGACCAGTTCGACGGTCAAGTGCATGCGTATTCCGTGAACCAGGTAACCGCCGTCAAGATCGATGAGGCGTTGACCTTTCTAGCGTTTTTTCATAATTTCCTGCTTACGCAAACGTTTGCGTGTTGATAAAAACGACAATAACCACGGAGTTCGCCCATGTCCGGTTTCCGTCCTGCCCGTCTCTGCGCTGCCATTGCCCTTGGCGCCGCTGCCCTCGTCAGCTTCTCCAGTGCTCATGCCGCCGAAGGCGATACGCCTCGCGTCGCGCTGGTGATGAAGTCCCTTGCCAACGAGTTCTTCCGTACCATGGAAGACGGTGCCAAGGAGTACCAGAAAGAACATCCCGACCAGTTCGAACTGATCGCCAACGGCATCAAGGACGAAACCGATACCTCGGCGCAGATCCGCATCGTCGAGCAGATGATCGTCGCCAAGGTCGATGCTCTGGTCATCGCACCGGCCGATTCCAAGGCGCTGGTGCCGGTGATCAAGAAGGCCAGCGATGCCGGCATCAAGATCGTCAACATCGACAACCGCCTCGACCCCGAGGTGGTGAAGAGCAAGGGCCTGGACGTGCCGTTCGTGGGCCCGGACAACCGCAAGGGCGCACGCCTGGTGGGTGAGTACCTGGCCAAGGAAAAGCTCAAGGCCGGTGACGAAGTCGGCATCATCGAGGGTGTGTCCACCACCACCAATGCCCAGCAGCGCACGGCGGGCTTCAAGGAGGCGATGGAAGCGGCTGGTATGAAGATCGTCGGCGTGCAGTCCGGCAACTGGGAAATCGACCGTGGCAACGCGGTGGCCTCGGCCATGCTCAACGAATACCCGAACCTCAAGGCGCTGCTGGCCGGTAACGACAGCATGGCCCTCGGCGCCGTATCGGCCGTGCGCGCAGCCGGCAAGAAGGACCAGGTGCAGGTGGTCGGCTACGACAACATCAACGCCATCAAGCCGATGCTCAAGGACGGCCGCGTGCTTGCCAGCGCCGACCAGTTTGCCGCGCAGCAGGCGGTGTTCGGTATCGAAGCGGCGCTCAAGCTGGTCAAGGGTGAGCCCACCGACGCCAAAGACGGTGTCATAGAAACCCCCGTCGAACTCGTGACCAAACCGTGACCCAGGCCATAGCGGCCGGCGAGACCGTTCTCGCTGCTCGCAATATTGGCAAGACCTACGTCCAGCCCGTGCTGGGCGGGGTCGAGCTGGAGCTGCGCGCCGGTGAAGTGCTGGCGCTGACCGGCGAGAACGGCGCCGGCAAAAGTACGCTTTCCAAGATTTTCTGTGGGCTGGAGCAACCGACTACCGGCTCGCTGAGCTTTCTCGGCCAGCCCTATGCACCGGCCAGCCGCCGGGAGGCCGAGCGCCTTGGCGTGCGAATGGTGCTGCAGGAACTCAACCTGCTGCCCACCCTGACCGTGGCCGAGAACCTGTTTCTCGATAACCTGCCCAGTCGCGGCGGCTGGATCTCCCGTGGCCGCCTGCGCGAGATGGCGAGCCAGGCCATGGCCCAGGTCGGCCTCGAAGTGGTTGATCCGGATACACCGGTTTCGGCGCTGGGCGTCGGCCATCAGCAGATGGTCGAGATCGCCCGCAACCTGATCGGCGAGTGCCGTGTGCTGGTGCTCGACGAGCCGACGGCGATGCTCACCGCCCGTGAGGTCGATCTGCTGTTCGAGCAGGTCCAGCGCCTGCGCGATGCCGGTGTGGCCATCGTCTACATCTCCCACCGCCTGGAAGAGCTGGCCAAGGTGGCGCAGCGCGTCGCCGTGCTGCGTGACGGCCAGTTGGTGGCGGTGGAACCCATCGACCGCTACAGCAGCGACGAGCTGGTCACCCTGATGGTCGGCCGCGAGGTCGGTGAAGCCATCGATCTGGGTGAGCGGCAGATCGGCGCGCCGCTGTTGCAGATCAGCAATCTGAGCCGTCGCGGCAAGGTCGACGACGTGTCGTTCAGCGTGCGGGCAGGGGAGATCTACGGTATTTCCGGGCTGATCGGTGCCGGCCGCACCGAGCTGTTGCGCCTGATCTACGGCGCCGACCGCGCCGACAGCGGCGAGGTGGCCATCGGTAATCCGCCGGTGCCGGTGCAGGTGCGTTCGCCCGCCGAAGCGGTGCGCAACGGTATCGCGCTGATCACCGAGGACCGCAAGGGCGAAGGCCTGCTGCTTGGCCAGCCGATTGCCGCCAACCTGGCGCTGGGCAATATGCCCACCGTTTCCAAACACGGCGTGATGCGCCCGGCGGCCGAACAGGCCCTGGCGCAACGGCAGATCGACGCCATGCGCATTCGTTGTAATGGCGCGCAGCAGGCGGTGGTCGAGCTGTCCGGCGGCAACCAGCAGAAGGTGGTGATCGGCCGCTGGCTGGAGCGCGACTGCCAGGTGCTGCTGTTCGACGAGCCGACCCGCGGCATCGACGTCGGCGCCAAGTTCGAAATCTATGGCTTGCTCGGTGAGCTGGCGCGCCAGGGCAAGGCATTGGTGGTGGTGTCCAGCGATCTGCGTGAGCTGATGCTGATCTGCGACCGTATCGGCGTGCTGTCCGCTGGCCGCCTGATTGAAACCTTCGACCGCGACGACTGGAGCCAGGACCGTCTGCTGGCTGCCGCTTTTGCCGGCTATCGCAGCCGCGAAGCCATGCTTGGCGAGGTCGCCCCCCCGTTACAGGAGCTTTGCCAATGACCACTCCATCCGCCACGCCGGCCAAGCGCAGCGGCACTTATCAGGGCCTGGGCACCTACCTCGGCTTGGCCGGTGCGTTGCTGGCGATGATCGTGCTGTTCTCTTCGCTGAGCAGCCATTTTCTGTCCTATGCCACGTTCACTACCCTGGCCAACCAGATTCCCGACCTGATGGTGCTGGCGGTGGGCATGACGCTGATTCTGATCATCGGCGGCATCGACCTCTCGGTGGGCTCGGTGCTGGCTCTTGCTGCCGCGGTGGTCAGCGTGGCCACCCTCGGCTTCGGCTGGGGCATCCTCCCCGCCGCAGTGCTGGGCATGGCCTGCGCGGCGCTGGCCGGCAGCGTGACCGGGATCATCACCGTGGCCTGGGGCATTCCCTCGTTCATCGTCTCTCTCGGCGTGCTTGAGATGGCCCGCGGTTTGGCTTATCAGCTCACCGACTCGCGCACCGCCTATATCGGTGATGCCTATGCCTGGCTGTCGACGCCGTTCGCCGCGGGCATCTCGCCGTCGTTCGTCATCGCCTTGCTGGTGATCGCCGCCGCGCACCTGCTGCTCACCCGCACGGTGTTCGGCCGCTACCTGGTGGCCATCGGCACCAACGAGGAGGCGGTGCGCCTGGCCGGCATCAACCCCAAGCCATACAAGGTGTCGGTGTTCGCCCTGATGGGCCTGCTCGCCGGCCTGGCGGCGTTGTTCCAGATTTCCCGCCTGGAAGCGGCTGACCCGAACGCCGGCTCCGGCCTGGAACTGCAGGTGATCGCTGCCGTGGTAATTGGCGGCACTAGCCTGATGGGCGGCCGTGGTTCGGTGATCAGCACCTTCTTTGGTGTGCTGATCATTTCCGTGCTGGCCGCCGGGCTCGCGCAGATCGGTGCGACCGAACCGACCAAACGCATCATCACCGGTGCGGTGATCGTGATCGCGGTCATTCTCGACACCTACCGCAGCTACCGCGCCAAGCGCCGGACCTGATCCTTCATGGCCACCATCAAGGACGTCGCCGCGCGTGCCGGCATTTCCTACACCACGGTTTCGCACGTGGTGAACGGCACTCGGCCGGTCAGCGACCAGGTGCGTAGCAAGGTCGAGGCGGCCATCGCCGAGCTGGGTTACGTGCCCAGTGGCGTGGCCCGCTCGCTGCGAGCACGCGCCACCGGCACTATCGGTCTGCTGGTGCCGAACGCCAGCAACCCGTATTTCGCCGAGCTGGCGCGCGGCATCGAGGATCACGCCGAGCGCAACGGCTACAGCGTGATCCTGTGCAATTCCGACGACGACATCGACAAGCAGCTGCGCTACCTGCGCGTACTGCTGGAGCGGCGCATCGATGGGCTGATCGTGGCGACGGTGGCGAGCGACGCGGCCTTCGCTCAGGCGCTGGCTGGTTTGAAGGTGCCGCTGGTGCTGGTCGACCGCTCCCTCGACGGGGTAATGGCCGACCGCGTGCAGGTGGACCACGAGCGCGGCGCCTACCTGGCGACGCGTCACCTGCTCGAACTGGGTCATCGGCGGATCGCCTGTATCGGCGGGCCGGCCAGCACTCAGGTGGTCCAGCTGCGTGCGGCGGGTTACCGACGGGCGTTGGGCGAAGCAGGGGTCCAGGCGCTGCCGGTGGTGGATTGCGCTTTCACCAGCCCGGCAGGGCACACCGCTGCGCTGGCGCTACTGGAAGACGATGAAGTGCCAACGGCGATTTTCGCCGGCAACGACATGATCGCCCTGGGCGTGCTGCGCGCCGCTGCCGAATGCAGGGTGAACGTGCCGCAGCAGCTCTCGGTGGTCGGTTTCGACGACATCGAGGTGAGCCGCTACCTGCACCCGGCATTGACCACGGTCGGCCAATCCATCGGCCAGCTCGGGGAAACTGCCGCCGCCCGGTTGCTGGCGCGTATCCGAACGCCCGGCCTGGAGGCCGAGCACCAACTGATCGAACCCACACTGGTGCTGCGCGAGTCCAGCGCAGCGCCACTTGTTTGAACAGGTCTGAGCGCGTGAGCGCCCTGGCTGACTGAGAGGAACCCCGGTAATGCACGCAAAGGTAGTGGTGGTAGGCAGCCTGAATATGGACCTGATCGTCCGCACGCCGCGCTTTCCGGTTGGCGGTGAGACGTTGGCCGGGCACGGCTTTGCCACTGCGCCAGGTGGCAAGGGCGCCAACCAGGCGGTCGCCGCCGCACGGCTCGGCACCACGGTGGCGATGGTCGGTTGCGTGGGGGGTGACGCCCATGGCGCCGAGCTGCGTGCCGGCCTGCTGGCCGAGGGCATCGACTGCTCGGCAGTGGCGAAGGTGCCGGGGGTGGCCACCGGTATCGCGACCATTCTGGTCGACGATGCCGGCCAGAACGCCATCGTCATCGCGGCTGGCGGCAACGCTGAAATGACGGCCGAGCGTCTGGCGGACCACGATGCACTGCTGCAAGCAGCCGATATCGTCATCGCCCAGCTGGAGGTGCCCATGGCCACCGTCGAGGCGACGCTGGTACGTGGCCATGAGCTGGGGCGCACGGTGATCCTCAACCCGGCACCCGCCGTCGGGCCCTTGCCGGCGCACTGGTACGGGCTGGTCGATTACCTGATTCCCAATGAGAGCGAGGCCGCGTTGCTCACCGGCCTGCCGGTGGACTCACCCGAAACCGCACTGCAGGCAGCCCAGCGCCTGCTTGAGGCTGGCGCCCGACGTGTGCTGGTCACCCTGGGTAGCCAGGGCGTTCTCTACGCCGATGGCGAGCGCCATATGCACCTGCCGGTCGAACCTGTGGTGGCTGTCGATACCACCGCTGCCGGTGACACTTTTGTCGGTGGTTTCGCCGCCGGCCTGGCCGAAGGCCTGCCGTTGGAAGCCGCCATCCGTCTTGGCCAGCAGGCCGCCGCCCTTGCCGTTACCCGCCCGGGTGCGCAACCCTCGATTCCCCATCGCCACGAGCTGCCCGCATGAAGAAGACGTCACTGCTCAACGCCGAACTCTCGGCGGCCATCGCTCGACTGGGCCATGGCGACATCATCGTGATTGGCGACGCCGGCATGCCGATACCGCCCGGCACGCCGTGCATCGACCTGGCACTGACCGCCGGCGTGCCGGATTTCGTCACCACGCTCAAGGTGGTGCTCAGCGAAATGCAGGTGCAGGGTCATCTATTGGCTCGTGAAACCCTGGAGGTGACGCCCTATTGCCTGAAGGCCATCGAAGCGCTGAGCGCTGAAGGTGAGCTGGGCGAGCGGCAACTGGTCAGCCACGACGAACTCAAGGCAGCGTGCCGCACGGCGCGGGTGCAGATCCGCACCGGCGAGTGCCGGCCCTACAGCAATATCGCGCTGATCGCGGGTGTCACCTTCTGAGTCTCGCAGCGCCACATTGCGCAACGCTGTGCCGCATGTCGTTATTGTTCGGTAAGGTGCTGAAGGGGCGTGCACGCTAGCAGGGGCGGGCAAGCGCGCCATTCGTGGCGGCGACATTGGTTACCAGGGAGCCGTCCTGCTGGCGATTGCTGTGCTTTGTTACAGAGTGCGCGCGGGCTTCGGCTGTGTGGCGGGGGCAGAGGCATGGGAAAGAGCTACCTCAGGTGGGCGGCAATTTTTCCAGGAAGCGCATCAACAGGTTTTCTTCGGCGCGCAGGCCCTTGCGCGATGTCGATAGGCGGATACCAGCCAACTAGATGATTCTCAGATTTGAATGGCACTTACTTAGCTCTTCTTGGATGCCCCTCTTTCTGGATTTCCGTGTGTTCCGCTTGGTGCGGTCGGGTCGGTAGTGGATAGGGGTTTGGCCTTAGTTTGAGCGCTCGCTGTTCCTGTCGACCAGGCTGGCCACCTAACACGTTGCTGGGCTATGAGCATCAGTAACTGCTGGAGGCGGCCGTCAATATCCGAATCACCCAATTGCCGCCAGGCAAGCCATATCTGTTCCTTTCTTGCGAAAGCATCTGCTGTGAAGCAGCTAAATGGCTTTCTGCTCCTCTTCTAACACAAAGAGGACGGGGACATGATTCGTTAGCCAGACTCCATTCTCGGCCTGAAAAAACTTGAAGCCCTGTTGGTGCATCCGCAGGGCTTCGATCTTTAGCACCACCGGCTTTCCATAGCGCTGTCCGACATCGATGGCGGTTGGTATATCTTGCGACAGATGCACATGATGACGTGATCCTGCAATTAGTCCTTGCTGACGAATCGAATCCAGAAACCGCCTGGCGGTGCCGTGGTAAAGAAACTCGGGTGGTTCCTTCTCTATGTGTTGCAGGCTCACGTTGGGCGTTGAATGGCCCTGCACGGCTCGGATGCGCAGGCCGTCATCCGAAATGCTGAAGCGTTTCTTATCGCTGCTGCTGACCACTGCCTGTATCAATGCAATATCCAAGGCTCGTCTATCTTTGGCTGCCCCGGCTATTAGCGCCCCGATATCTGCCCACCCTTCGCTGTCTAGCTGCAAGCCGATTGCTTGTGGTTCATGCCGGAGAACATAGCTAAGAAACTTGCTGGTCTCTTGGAGTTGCTTGGTATCCATACTGCTTTATGCTCCCAGTTGCACTCATTGGCCGGCAGTCACCGCCGTTTTTATTGATAAGTAAATTTGGCTTTTTTGAGGCATATGGAGCAAGAAGTTTTGTCGTTCATTCGTCCTCCAGCGACGACTCCTCTCGCGGGTCGGCAAGCATAAAACTCTCCCCCGTAACCGCCGTTATCCGCGCAGTGCCCAGATTGAGTAGTTGCCACTGCCACTCACCATAACGAGTGCTTAGCGTGCCATGGGCCTGGCAGGGGCCGTAGAGGTACCAGTCGTGTTCCTGGCGATGGGTGATGAGAATGGCGTGACGCAGGAAGTCGGCGACCATTGCTTCGCTGACCTTGAAGTTTTGGCAGTTTTCTTGCTCCGGGCCGAGTCCATCTTCGATTACCACGATATGGCTGACCGGGCCGATCAGGCTGGGAATTGTCTCTGCGCTGGCTGTAGCGGTTGCCAGTAGCAACAAACTGAGGCCGAGTATTCGTCTGTCCATGTTCTGCGCGCTCCCTTTTCGGTCGGTTGCGCAATTCTAGATCGTCGGTGTGCTGTCCTTGACAGCCTTTTGCCAACTTTGTGCGCCGGCTCTGATCAGCCAGCAGGCGAGGATGAAGGGCATGGTCAGGGCCGGCAGGCCGAGGGCGCTGAAACCGGGCTGCAGCAGCAGGGCGAGCAGGATGCCGAGGGCGGGCACCCAGAGGTTGCGGTGTACTTGGGCCAGGGCAATGGCCGCCAGAGTGGCGTTGTAGCCGTAGAGACCGGCCAGCGCACCCTCGCCGGGCCAGCCGGAGAAGAGCGCCAGGGCGAAGCCGCCGCTGGAACCCAGCAGCGCCCACAGCGCCATGCGGCCATCGGCCAGGCGCAAGCCGAGCAGCAGGCACAGGCCGGCCAATGGCGAGTCGAGGAAGATGACCTGACCCAGACCGCGCAGCACGGCGAGTATCAGCTGCAGGATGTTTAGCTCCGGCGCGTCGGGCGCGCTGGCTGGCGGTGCAGCTGGCAGCTCCAGCTGAGCGAGCAGTGCCAGCAGCAGCCAACCCAGCAGCACGAAGGGAAAGGTGAAGGCGGGCAGCCAGCCATGTTGGCGCATGCGGCGTATCCAGGGCGCCAGCAGCAGGCTGGAAAGGGCTGCGCTGATGATGATCAGCACGGGTAGCTGCGGCGTCCACGGCAGTTTCAGGCTGAGCAGCAGACCGAGCAGGACGCCGTTGTAGCCGTACAGACCGATGGCGATATCCGCCTTCGGGTAGCCGCGGCGCTGCGCCACCCACGTCGAGGTCAGGCCGCCGAGCAGGGCGCCGGGCAGGAGCTCGGGTGCGCCGACAAGGATGGCGAGCAGTACCAGCACGCCGCAGCCGGGGTGCTGTTGCAGGAATATCTGGGCGAAGCCGCAGAGCAGGGCGCGCAGGCTTTGCAGGGCAGGGTGTGAGGTTGGTAGTGGGGGCATGATGTATGCGCCAAGAGCCCTCTCCCCCAGCCCCTCTCCCGCAAGCGGGAGAGGGGAGCCGTCCGTGTCGCTTGGGGGAGTCGTGTAGGGTGCGCCGTGCGCACCAAAATCGCCTTGCCATAGCAGGTGCGCAAGGCCTAGGCGGCCCCGCGACATCCTGCGTTGGCTATATGCGTAGCCCGGATGAAATCCGGGAATCAGGAGTCGAGCATTCCCCCGGACTTCATCCGGGCTACGGTTTTTTATTGCGCTGAGAACCTCCGGCTCAATGCAGCGTTTCGATCCTCAGGCTGTTGGTGCTGCCGGGTTGGCCGAAGGGTTCGCCGGCGGTGATCACCACGGTTTCGCCCCGCTTGGCCATGCCCTGGGCCTGGGCGATTTCCAACGCGGTGCTGGTGACTTCCTCGACCCGGCGCAGGCGCTCGTTGACCACCGAGTAGATGCCCCAGGCCACGGTCAGGCGGCGGGCCGTGGTCAGGCTCGGCGTCAGGCTCAAGATCGGCGCCTTCGGTCGTTCACGCGAGGCACGCAGGCTGGAGCTGCCGGATTCCGTGTAGTTGACCAATGCCGCCACCGGCAGGATCGAGCTGATACGGCGGATGGCGCAGCTGATGGCGTCGCTGGCGGTGGCCTCTGCCTGCGGGCGACCGACGTCGAGCTGGCTCTGGTAGTCCGGGCCGTTCTCCACCTGGCGGATGATCTTGCTCATCATCTGCACGGTTTCCAGCGGGTAGTCGCCGGAGGCGGTCTCGGCCGACAGCATCACCGCATCGGCGCCTTCGGCCACGGCGTTGGCTACGTCGGTGACCTCGGCGCGGGTCGGCGCCGGGGAGAAGCGCATGGATTCGAGCATCTGCGTGGCGACCACCACCGGACGGCCGAGCTGGCGGCAGGTGCGCACGATGTCCTTCTGGATGCGCGGCACGTTCTCGGCCGGCACTTCCACGCCCAGATCGCCGCGCGCCACCATGATGGCGTCGCACAGACGGGCGATTTCTTCGAGATGCTGCACTGCCGAGGGCTTCTCGATCTTGGCCATCAGGAAGGCCTTGCCCTGGATCAGCTCGCGCGCCTCGACGATGTCCTCGGGGCGCTGCACGAACGACAGCGCCACCCAGTCCACGCCCAGCTCCAGGCCGAAGGCCAGGTCGCGGCGGTCCTTTTCGGTCAGCGGCGACAGTTGCAGTACCGCCTCGGGCACGTTGACGCCCTTGCGGTCGGACAGCTCGCCACCGGCGATGACGCAGGTGTCTACGGCATCGGCCTGTTTGCCGGTCACCTTCAGGCGCAGGCGGCCGTCGTCCAGCAGCAGGCTCATGCCCGGCTGCAGGGCTTCGATGATTTCCGGGTGGGGCAGGTTGACGCGGCTGGCGTCGCCTGGCGTGGCGTCCAGATCCAGGCGCAGGCTCTGGCCGTTGACCAGCTGTACCTTGCCTTCGGCAAAACGGCCGACGCGCAGCTTCGGCCCCTGCAGATCCATGAGGATGCCGATGGGCTGGTTCAGCTCGCGCTCCACCTCGCGCACCCACTGGTAGCGCTGGGCGTGGTCGGCGTGCTCGCCGTGGCTGAAGTTGAGGCGGAACAGGTTGACCCCGGCTTCCACCAGCTGGCGGATATGCGCGGCATCGCGGATCGCCGGCCCGAGGGTGGCGAGTATCTTCACTTTCTTGTCGGCGTTCATTGGTCGTTCTCAAGAATCAGAATGGCGCGGAAATCGTTGACGTTGGTACGGGTCGGCCCGGTGACGATCAGCTCGTCGAGGGCAGCGAAGTAGCCGTAGCCGTTGTTGTTGTCCAGTTCGTCGCGAGCGGACAGGCCCTTGATGCCGGCACGGGCGTAGCTGTAGGGCGTCATGATGGCGCCGGCGTTGTCTTCGGAGCCGTCGATGCCGTCGGTGTCGCCGGCCAGCGCGTAGACGCCAGGCAGACCCTTGAGGCTCTCGGTAAGGCTGAGGAGGAATTCGGCGTTGCGACCGCCGCGGCCGTTGCCGCGCACGGTGACGGTGGTTTCGCCGCCGGAGAGAATCACGCACGGCGGCTTGATCGGCTGGCCGTGCAGTTGCACCTGACGGGCGATGCCGGCATGCACCTTGGCCACGTCGCGCGACTCGCCTTCCAGGTCGCCGAGGATCAGCACCGGCAGGCCTGCCGCTTCGGCTTTGGCCGCAGCAGCGTCGAGCGATTGCTGTGGGGTGGCGATCAGCTGGAAGTGGCTGCGGGCGAGTACCGGATCGCCCGGCTTGACCGTTTCCGAGCGCGGGTCCTGCAGCCAGGCGCGCACGTTGGCCGGGATGTCGATGGCGTAGCGAGCGAGAATCGCCAGGGCTTCGGTCGAGGTAGTCGGGTCGCCCACCGTGGGGCCGGAGGCGATCACAGTGGCCTCGTCGCCGGGCACGTCGGAGATGGCGTAGGTGTAGACGGTGGCCGGCCAGCAGGCCTTGGCCAGACGGCCGCCCTTGATTGCCGAGAGGTGCTTGCGCACGCAGTTCATCTCGCCGATGGTGGCGCCGGATTTGAGCAGCGCCTTGTTGATCGCCTGCTTGTCCTGGAGGCTGATGCCTTCGGCCGGCAGCGCCAGCAGCGAGGAGCCGCCGCCGGAGAGGAGGAAAATCACCCGGTCGTCTTCGGCCAGGTTCGACACCAGCTCCAGCACGCGGCGGGCGACGCGCTCGCCGGCATCGTCCGGCACCGGGTGCGCGGCTTCCACCACCTCGATCTTCCTGCAATCGGCGCCGTGCTCGTAGCGGGTCACCACCAGGCCGCTGACCTCGCCCTGCCATTCCTGCTCGATCACCTCGGCCATGGCCGCAGCGGCCTTGCCGGCGCCGATGACGATGACACGACCGCTGCGGTCGGCGGGCAGATGGTCGGCCAGCACCTGGCGCGGATGGGCGGCGGCGATGGCGGTGGCGAACAGGTCGCGCAGCAGGCGTTGCGGGTCGAAGGTCATGGCGGTGTTCTCTTGTTCTTGGCTTGAGAGTCGCGTAGCGAGGCGGGCAGGCCGCGTAGGATTCGATGCGTCGGGGTGCCTGCGCGGCATGCCCGTCAGGGTGACGCAGGGTCGATTCCAGTCCGCAGGCGCCGCATGGCAGCGCCTGGGGAGTGGAATCGACCAACCTGGCAATCGGGCCGTGACACCTCCTGCCAGGAAGGTCGAAAGGGTGGGCGAAGCGCGAGGCCTTCAGGAATTGTGGGAGGCGCTTCAGCGGCGACGGTCGCGGCTAAAGCCTCTCCCACAGATCCCCTTAGAGGGCGCTCTGTTACTCGCCGCGGATATTGAAGTTGGCCATATGCTCCAGTCCCTTGATCAGGCCAGAGTGGTCCCAGCCGCTGCCGCCGAGGGCCGCGCAGGTGCTGAACACCTGCTGGGCGTTGGCGGTGTTGGGCAGGTTCAGGCCCAGCTCGCGGGCGCCGGACAGCGCCAGGTTCAGATCCTTCTGGTGCAGGCTGATGCGGAAGCCCGGATCGAAGGTGCCCTTGATCATGCGCTCGCCGTGCACTTCGAGGATCTTCGAACCGGCGAAACCGCCCATCAGCGCCTCACGAACCTTGGCCGGGTCGGCGCCGTTCTTGGCGGCGAACAGCAGGGCTTCGGCCACCGCCTGGATGTTCAGCGCGACGATGATCTGGTTGGCCACCTTGGCGGTCTGGCCGTCACCGTTGCCGCCGACGCGGGTGATGTTCTTGCCCATGGCCTGGAACAGCGGCAGGGCGCGTTCGAAGGCGTTCGGGCAGCCACCGACCATGATCGACAGGGTGGCGGCCTTGGCACCGACTTCACCGCCGGACACCGGGGCGTCCAGGTACGCCGCGCCGGTGGCCTTGATCTTCTCGGCGAAGGTCTTGGTCGCGGTGGGGGAGATCGAGCTCATGTCGATTACCACCTTGCCGGCGCCAACGCCCGAAGCGACACCGCCTTCGCGGAACAGCACGTCTTCGACCTGCGGGGTGTCCGGGACCATGACGATGATGAATTCGGCTTCCTGGGCGACTTCCTGCGGGTTGGCCAGGGCGATGGCGCCAGCGGCGACCAGATCGGCCGGGGCCGGGTCATGATGCTCGGACAGGAACAGGGTGTGACCGGCTTTCTGCAGGTTCTGCGCCATGGGTTTGCCCATGATGCCGGTGCCGATAAATCCGATTTTAGCCATGAGAGATAACCTCGTTGTAGGTGGTGAACCAGTTGCTGCAGAGCCTGTAGGAGTGGGTTTACCCGCGAAGCAGACACCGCGGTGAGTGGCACCGGCTTCGCCGGTGTTCGCGGGTGAACCCGCTCCTACAGATGTCGCTCGTCAGATTGCGTTGTGCGCTTTCATCCAGCCGAGACCGGCAGCGGTGGTGGTTGCCGGCTTGTATTCACAGCCGATCCAGCCCTGGTAGCCGATGCGATCCAGGTGCTCGAAGAGGAAGCGGTAGTTGATCTCGCCGGTGCCCGGCTCGTTGCGGCCCGGGTTGTCGGCCAGCTGCACGTGGTTGATCGCGGCCAGGTTGCTCTCAACCGTGCGGGCCAGGTCACCTTCCATGATCTGCATGTGGTAGATGTCGTACTGCAGGTACAGGTTGGTGCTGCCGACCTTGTCGCGGATGTCCAGGGCCTGCTTGGTGGTGCTGAGGTAGAAGCCGGGAATGTCGCGAGTGTTGATCGCCTCCATCACCAGGCGGATGCCGGCACCGGCCAGCTTGTCGGCCGCGTAGCGCAGGTTGTCGACGAAGGTCTTTTCCACGGTCGCGCAGTCCAGGCCCTGCGGACGGATGCCGGCCAGGCAATTGATCTGCTTGTTGCCCAGCACCTTGGCGTAGGCGATGGCCTGGTCGACGCCGGCGCGGAATTCTTCGACGCGATCCGGGTGGCAGGCGATGCCTCGCTCGCCCTTGCCCCAGTCGCCGGCAGGCAGGTTGAACAGCACCTGTGTAAGCGCGTTGGCGTCCAGGCGGGCCTTGATCTCTTCCACCGGAAAGTCATAGGGGAAGAGGTATTCCACGCCGCTGAAGCCGGCTTCGGCGGCGGCGGCGAAACGGTCCAGAAAGTCCACTTCGGTGAACAGCATGGACAGGTTGGCGGCAAAACGGGGCATGGTGTGCTCCTTGTCGTAGCCCGGATGCAATCCGGGGCGTGTTGCGGTCTTCCCGGATTGCATCCGGGCTACGTCGTGGTGGCCAGGTGCACGTGGCGCACCCGGCGGACGGATCAATCCAGCAGCGAGATGGCGGTCGGGGCGTCGACGCCGCGCTCGGCCAGTTCCTCGAACTCGTTGATGGCGTTGATCTCGGTGCCCATGGAGATGTTGGTGACACGCTCCAGGATGATCTCCACCACCACCGGCACGCGGTGCTCGGCCATCAGGCGCTTGGCTTCGGCGAAGGCGTTCTGCAGCTCGTTCGGGTCGAACACGCGGATCGCCTTGCAGCCCAGGCCCTCGACCACGGCGACGTGGTCGACGCCGTAACCGCCCAGCTCCTCTGCGTTGATGTTCTCGAACGCCAGCTGCACGCAGTAATCGATGTCGAAGCCGCGCTGCGCCTGACGGATCAGGCCCAGGTAGGCGTTGTTCACCAGCACGTGGATGTACGGCAGGTTGAACTGCGCACCGACGGCCAGCTCCTCAATCATGAACTGGAAGTCGTAGTCACCGGACAGCGCGACGACCTGGCGTTGCGGGTCGGCCTTGACCACGCCGAGGGCCGCCGGAATGGTCCAGCCCAGCGGGCCGGCCTGGCCGCAGTTGATCCAGTGGCGCGGCTTGTACACGTGCAGGAACTGCGCGCCGGCGATCTGCGACAGCCCGATAGTGCTGACGTAGCAGGTGTCCTTGCCGAAGGCTTCGTTCATTTCCTCGTACACGCGCTGCGGTTTGGCTGGCACGTTGTCGAAGTGGGTCTTGCGCTGCAGGGTGCGCTTGCGCTCGCGGCAGGTTTCGACCCAGGCGCTGCGGTCCTTCAGCTTGCCGGCGGCTTTCCATTCGCGGGCGACTTCAAGGAAGGCGTCCAGCGCGTTGCCGGCGTCGGAGGCGATGCCCAGGTCCGGGTTGAATACGCGGCCGATCTGGGTCGGTTCGATATCCACGTGGATGAACTTGCGGCCCTCGGTGTAGACCTCGACCGAACCGGTGTGGCGGTTGGCCCAGCGGTTGCCGATGCCGAACACCAGGTCGGAAGCGAGCAGGGTGGCGTTGCCATAGCGATGCGAAGTCTGCAGGCCGACCATGCCAACCATCAGCTTGTGATCGTCAGGAATCGCGCCCCAGCCCATCAGGGTCGGTACTACCGGTACGCCGGTCAGCTCGGCGAACTCCACCAGCTTGTCTTGCGCATCGGCATTGAAGATGCCGCCGCCTGCGACCAGCAGCGGGCGATCGGCTTCGTTGAGCATGGCGATGGCTTTCTCGGCCTGGATGCGGCTGGTGCTCGGTTTGGCTACCGGCAGTGGCTCGTAGGCGTCGATGTCGAATTCGATCTCGGCCATCTGCACGTCGAACGGCAGGTCGATCAGCACCGGGCCTGGGCGGCCGCTGCGCATTTCATGGAAGGCGCGCTGAAAGGCGCGCGGTACCTGGCCGGGTTCCATCACGGTGGTCGCCCACTTGGTGACCGGGCCGACGATGCTGGTGATGTCGACTGCCTGGAAGTCTTCCTTGTGCATGCGGGCCCGCGGCGCCTGGCCGGTGATGCACAGGATCGGGATGGAGTCGGCGGAGGCCGAGTACAGGCCGGTGACCATGTCGGTGCCGGCCGGGCCGGAGGTGCCGATGCACACGCCGATGTTGCCGGCATTGGTGCGGGTGTAACCCTCGGCCATGTGCGAAGCGCCTTCGACGTGACGGGCCAGGACGTGATCGATGCCACCGAGTTTCTTCAGGGCGGCATACAGGGGGTTGATGGCAGCGCCGGGGACGCCGAATGCGGTATCGACGCCTTCGCGGCGCATCACCAGTACGGCTGCCTCGATTGCTCTCATTCTGGCCATGACCATTGTTCTCCGAGTCAGTGGTTTTTCTTCTTGGGAGCAAGGATGACGGCTGTACCGGTGCGGCGGAATTGTTGGATACTTCAGTTCTGTCGATACCTGGAGTACCGAATGGACCGTCATACCCTCATCCGCAGTTTCGTTCTGGTAGCCGACAACGGCAGCTTTGCCGCAGCTGCGCTGAGCGAAGGCGTCACCCCGGTGGTCATGGGGCGCCGCCTGGACGCGCTGGAGCGCCACCTGGGCGTCAAGCTGATGCATCGCTCCACGCGTGGCCTGCAGTTGACCGACCTCGGTGAGCAGTACCTCGATCGCGCCCGCGGCCTGCTCAAGGACTTCGACGAGGCCGACGCCAGTGTGGCCCGTGGGGGCAGGTCGGTGCGCGGGCACCTGGTGGTATCCGCGCCTGCCGCGTTCGGCAGGCGGCATATCGCGCCGCATGCGCCGGCATTTCTCAAGCGCTACCCGGACCTGAAACTGTCGTTCAACTTCACCGACAGCCTGGTCGATCTGGTGCGCCAGGGTTACGACATGGGCATTCGCATCGGCGAGGTGACCGATCCCAACTACGTCGCGGTCAAGCTGTTTCCCAATCGCCGCGTGGTCTGTGGCGCACCCAGCTACTTCGAGCTGCATGGTGTGCCGCGTACCCTCGAAGACCTGGCGCGGCACAACTGCCTGGCGTTCAACCTGCAGGGCGGCCAGCAGCGCGGCTGGACCTTCCTGCGCGACGGGCGCCAGGTGGCGGTGAAGGTGGCCGGTAACCTCGACTGCAACGACGGCGAACTGCTCTACGACTGGGTCAAGCAGGGGCTGGGAATAGGCTGGCGCTCGACCTGGGAAATCCAGGCGGAGTTGAAGGCCGGCGAGCTGGTCACGGTGCTCGATGACTACGAAATCCCGGCCTACGACATCCAGGCGGTATACCCACAGCAGCGTTACCTGCCGGCTAAGGTGCGCTTTTTCATCGATTATTTGAAAGGCATCTACAACACCCCAGGCTACTGGGAAGCCCGTAGTGGGTGAGGTTTACTCGATACTTTTATTGAGTTATTTTATTCTAATTTTTGTGCACAAAAATAATTTTAATTGTATTCATTGATTGTAATCAGTGTCTCCTTCGGCTATTTCATAGGGCGTTTCTGATGCCGCGCACTTTCGTGTGTGGATGCCCGTATCTGCAGTTTTGGAGATTGCCTCTGTGAGCAGCCTTAACCTGAATGTCGCTTTGAACATCACCCTCAATGCCCTGTTGGCGGGTCGTGACCGATCTGCTGCGCCGCTGACCGTCGCGGTGCTGGATGCTGGCGGGCATCTGATCAGCCTGCAGCGCGAGGACGGTGCCAGCCTGCTGCGCCCGCAGATTGCCATCGGCAAGGCTTGGGGCGCGCTGGCCCTGGGCAAGGGGTCGCGGCTGATTGCCGCCGACGCGCAGCAGCGCCCGGCGTTTATCGGTGCGGTAAACAATCTGGCCGGCGGGAATCTGGTGCCGGCGCCGGGCGGGGTATTGATTCGTGACGAAAGCGGCGAGGTGATTGGCGCCGTCGGTATCACCGGCGACACCTCGGATATCGACGAGCAGTGCGCAGTCAGTGCGCTGGAGTCGCTGGGCCTGCAGGCGGATGCGGGGGCGTAGAGTGTTGCGGGGCCGCCTAGGCTGTGCGCACCGGCTTGATCGCGGCTGCGCGATGCCCCGGATTACATCCGGGCTACGACTGTGGGAGGGGCTTCAGCCGCGACTGCGGCATTGAAGCGTCGCCGCTAAAGCGCCTCCCACGGTTTTCGGCTTTGCGTAGGGTGGATGTCGCTTTTTACATCCACCAGTCTGTAGGGGGCGCCGTGCGCACCAAGGATTCCCGAGCGTCCGTTTCGTAAACTCGATGGGCGCAGCGCACCCGACGAGTTCGGCGTATGCCGCTGACTCTAAGGGGTTAGGCGCTGGTCACCAGCCCGGAAGCCATCGACGGCATGGGGCTGACGTCGCAGCCTTTGAGCACTAGGCGAATGATGGTCTGTGCGGCGGCTTCGTAGTCGGCATCGTCCAGGCTGGCCTTGCCGGTGACGGTGGAGATCTGCCAGTCGAAGTCGGCGTAGGTCTGGGTCGCGGCCCAGATGCTGAACAACAGATGGTGTGGGTCGACCTGCGCCATCAGCCTTTGATCGATCCAGCGCTGGATGCAGGCGATGTTGTGTTTGGCCTGGGCGTTGAGCTGCTCGGTCTGTTCCAGCGACAGGTGCGGCGCACCGTGCATGATCTCGCTGGCGAACACCTTGGAGGCATGCGGCAGTTCACGGGAGATGCGGATCTTCGAGCGGATGTAGGCAGTCAGCACTTCGCTCGGGTGGCCCGGCTGGTTGAAGGGGGCAGAGGCGGCCAGCAGCGGCTCGATGATGCTTTCCAGGACCTCGCGGTAGAGGTTTTCCTTGGACTTGAAGTAGTAATAGACGTTGGGCTTGGGCAGGCCGGCCTTGGCCGCAATGTCACTGGTCTTGGTGGCGGCGAAGCCCTTGTCGGCGAACTCTTCGCTGGCTGCGCGCAGGATGAGCTCTTTGTTACGCTCGCGAATGCTGGTCATAAGGCCCTGTGGTTTCCTCTGCCGCCGGACGGCGGTCGGGCATGGTAGCACCGGCCTTGCGCGAGGCTCAAGGCAGCGGCCATGGGCTGCGCAGCTGCTATCTGACTCTTGGGTCAAATTTCTGTATACAAGAAAACGCTTTTCTGTTTCTATCGCGCACAGCGTTATCCATGACACAAAGTCTCGGCGCGTGACGCTGCAGGAGACCCACCGTGAGCACCCATCAGCTCGTCGATCCCTTCGGTCGGCGCATCACCTACCTGCGTTTGTCGGTGACCGATCGCTGCGATTTTCGCTGCACCTACTGCATGAGCGAAGACATGGTCTTCGCCCCGCGTCAGCAGATTCTCAGCCTGGAAGAACTCTACGCCGTGGCCGATGCCTTCATCGGGCTGGGCGTGCGGCGTATTCGCATCACCGGCGGCGAACCGCTGGTACGCAAGAACCTGCTGAGCCTGCTGCAGCGCCTCGGTGAACGTGACGAGCTGGATGACCTGGCGATCACCACCAATGGCTCGCAGCTGATGGAGATGGCAGCGCCCTTGCGCGCGGCAGGCGTACGGCGCCTGAATATCAGTCTGGATTCCCTGCAGCGCGAGCGCTTCGCCGCCTTTACCCGACGCGACAGGCTCGATCAGGTGCTGGCCGGTATCGAGGCGGCGCGTGCGGCCGGCTTCGACAGGATCAAGCTAAACAGTGTTGTGCAGAGCGGGCGCAATGACGACGAGGTGCTGGACCTGGTCGAGTTCGCCATCGAACGCGGCTTGGATATCAGCTTCATCGAGGAGATGCCGCTGGGCAGTGTGGTCAGCCATAGCCGCGAGCAGACCTTCTGCTCGAGCGACGAGGTGCGCCAGCGTATCGAACAACGCCATGCGCTGTTGCGCAGCAGCAAGGTCACCGGCGGGCCGTCGCGCTACTGGCAGGTGGTCGGCACGCAGACCCAGGTGGGGTTCATCTCGCCGCACAGTCACAATTTCTGCGGCGACTGCAACCGTGTGCGGGTCACCGCCGAAGGCAAGCTGGTGCTCTGCCTCGGCCACGACAACGCGCTGGATCTCAAGCGCCTGCTGCGTGCGCATCCGGGAGACGGCGAGCGCCTGCGTCAGGCGCTGATCGAGGCTCTGCGCCTGAAACCCGAGCGTCATCACTTCAGCCATGACGAGCAGGTGCAGGTGGTGCGTTTCATGAGCATGACCGGGGGCTGATCCTCGCGATTGATTTTCCCAGAACAACAATAAGGAGGCTCTTTATGAAGCCGGTACGACTGTGTCTGCTATCTGCCGTTCTGCTGGCGCCCACGGCCCTGGCCCAGAACTATGTGGTCGGGGTGGAGGAGCTGCCGTTTGCCCCGCACTACAGCCTCGATGCCCAGGGCGACTATCGTGGCTTCGCCCGCGAGGTACTGGATGCCTTCGCCGCCGACAGCGGTGTCAGCCTGAGTTACAAGGCGCTGCCGGTGGAGCAGTTGCTGCCGGCGCTGCAACGCGGCGAGATCGATTTCAAGTACCCGGACAGCCCGCACTGGGCGCAGGCCGAGAAGGCGAGCATGACGCTGCACTACAGCCAGGCGGTGGTCGATTACGTCGACGGTGTACTGGTGGCACCGCAGCGTCAGGGCCGGGCACTCGACGATATCCAGCGCCTGAGCCTGGTGCAGGGCTGGACGCCGCGCGGCTACGAGCAGCGCATCGGCAGTGGGCAGATTCAGTTGGGTTACAGCGACGACCTGCGACAGATGATCCGCCAGGCGCTGAAGCAGGACACCGATGGGGCCTATTTCAACGTGGTGGTCGCGGCCTACTATCTCGACAACATCCGCGCCCGGCCCGGGGCGCTGGTGTTCGACCCCACGCTGCCGCACACTCGTGGCAGTTTCCATCTGTCCAGTAGTCGCCACCCTGCGCTGCTGGCGCGTTTCGATCGCTATCTCGGCGAGCGTGCTGTCCAGGTGGCCGAACTGAAGCGCCAGCACCGGGTCGAGGCCAACCTGGATTCGGACTACCTGGGCCTGGAGCAGTGGAAGGTGGACTTCCTCGAGCGGCGCAAGACCCGCGTGCAGTACTGAGTCAGACGCGCGTTTGCAGCGCCTGGGCGGCGTGCTCGGCCAGGCCTGTACCTGCCTCGCTCATGGTCAGGTAGGTGCGGTCGGCGCCGGCCTCCTGGATACGCAGGGCAATGTCCTCGTACATCGCGTGGGAGAGGATCAGGCCGCCGAAGCCGCGGGCACGCAGCTTTTGGGTGGAGATGATCTTCGCCTCCGGGTCGTTCATCGCCAGGATCACCGCTTGCACGTCTTGCATCTGCAGGTTCTGCCAGAACATCTGGTCCTCGGCGTCGGCGAACAGTACGTTGCGCCCAGCCCGTCGACTTTGCTCGATCACCACCGGGTCGGAATCCAGGCTGACCAGCTTGAGGCCTTTGTCGGCCAGGCGGTCGTATGCGGCGCGGCCGGTGCGGCCCATGCCCATGATCAGCACCTGTGCATCGCCGAGAGAAATGGGTTGCTCGTCCGGGTGACGGGTCGCGCGCTCCATGCGGGTCAGGCGTGGTCCCAGGCGCTCGTACAAGGGATGGGCGAAGCGATTCAGTGGTGCGGAAATGACGAAGGACACTGCCACCGTGATTGCCAGCGGTATCAGCCACTGCGGCATCACCACACTGGCGACGATCAGGCCGAATTCGCTGTAGTTGGTCAGGCTCACCCCGGTGAGAAAGGCGCTGCGTGCGCGCAGGCGTAGCAGGACGAACAGCAGAAAGAACAGCGCGCCCTTGAGCGGTAGAAGCAGCGCCATTATGCCGGCGAAGAGCAGGGCGTCGGTGTCTGGCAGGCCGCCGATGCCGATCTGCAGGAAGAAACCGATAAGGAAGACTTCCTTGATACTCCACAACGAGTTGGACAGCTCACCTGCGCGCGGATGTTTGGCCAGCATGGCGCCGAAGGCCAGTGCGCCCAGCTCCGAGCTCAGGCCCACCGATTCGAAGCCATAGCCCCCGACTACCAGCGCCAGCAGCAGGCCCAGCAGCACCATCAGTTCCTCGTGGCCGCTGGCGTCGAGCAGACGAAACAGCAGCGGGCGCAGCAGGGGCAGCCCCAGCACCAGCAGTGCCCAGGCCGACGGCACCTTGCCACTGGCCAGGCTCATCACCACCAGGGCGAGCAGGTCTTGAATGATCAGTACGCCGATCGCCACGCGGCCGTGAAAGGCGCGCAGCTCGCGCTTGCTCTCCAGCACCTTGGCCGCCAGCACGGTGCTGGAGAACGACAGGGCGATGGCCAGTAGCAGTGCCTGACGCCAGTCGAGATCCAGCAGCAAGACGATGGCTGGGGTCATCAGCAGGCCGGAGATGGCGAAGTGCAGCAAGCCGCCGCCGATCACTTCGCGACGCACCAGGTTGCCAAGTTTGAGCTTGAGACCGACGGTGAACAGCAGAAGAAGCACGCCCAGGTGCGCGATATGGGCGAGGATCTGGCTGTCCTCGATGCCGACTCCGACCCGTGCGCCGAGGCCGGCCAGCGCGAACCCAGCCGCCAGATAGCCCACCAGGGGCGGCAGGCCGATGAAACGGGCGAGTAGCCCGAGAACGAAAGCGAAGGCGATCCAGGTAGCTTCGATCATCGATGATCCCTGACAGGAGGCGGCGGCGCATTGTAGCGGCAGTGCGCCTGCATCTGTCGAGGGTGAATAGTGCGGGGAGCCGGCCGGGCTCCCCGTGAACTGCCGCTCAGCTCAGAGCGGTGGCGTTGCTGGGGGCGCTCACGCTACCGCGCATCAACAGGTAATGCAGCGTAGCGCCGAGCAGCGCGCCGAGGATCCAGGCGTAGCCGGACAGCTGGGTGAGCCCTGGAGTCCAGACCGAGGCGACGGAGAACACCGAGGCGATGGCGAAGGCGATCAGCGCCTTGCGGTTCCAGCCACCGTCGAAATAGTAGGCCGAACCGACCTCGGCGCTGAACAGCTGCTGCAGGTCGAGCTGGCGCCGGCGCACCAGGTAGTAGTCGACGACGATGATGCCGTACAGCGGCGCCAGCACGGCGCCGAGGGTGTCGACGAAGGCGGCGATGCCGACGTTGCTGATGAAGGCCACCCACAGCGCGCCGATGAAGAAGGCGATACCTGCGGTGATGAAGCCGCCGGTGCGCGCGCTGATGTGCGCCGGGGCCAGGTTGGCCAGGTCATAGGCCGGCGGGATGAAGTTGGCCACCAGGTTGATGCCCACGGTCGCGGCGAAGAAGGTCAGCGCGGCGATGATGGTCAGGGTCAGGTTGTCCACCCGCGCGACGATGTCGGTGGGGTTGGTCAGCGTCTCGCCGAACACCACCACGGTACCGGCGGTGATCACCAGGGCGATCAGCGAGAAGATCGCCAGGCTCACCGGCAGGCCGAGAAAGTTGCCGATGGTCATCTGCCTTTCGTTTTTGACGAAGCGGGCGAAGTCGCCGTAGTTGATCACCACTGCGGCGAAGTAGGCGACCATGGTGCCAACTACCGCGAAGAACGCGGCTACCGGGCCAGCGGCATACTCACCGCTGCCACGGAAGATGTTGCCCAGCTCACCCAGCAGGCTCGGGCCGGCCTTGTACCAGATCAGGCCCATCAGCACGATCATCACCACGTAGACCAGCGGCCCGGCCCAGTTGAGGAAGCGGGTGATCCAGCTCATGCCGCAGACGAACAGCGCCACCTGGAACAGGCAGACGATCACGTAGGACAGCCAGCCGATGGCGGTCAGCCCCATGTATACGGCAGGGTCCTGCGGTTGCAGCAGCGAGTTGAGCAGCAGGGCCACTGCAGTGGAGGCGAAGTAGGTCTGCACGCCGTACCAGAAGATGGCGACGATACCGCGCACCAGGGCGGGGAAGTTGGCGCCGCGCACACCCATGCTGGCGCGGGCGAACACCGGGAAGGGGATGCCGTACTTGACGCTGGGTTTGCCGGTCAGCTGCACCAGGCCCATGACGATGCAGCCGGCGAGGACGATGCCGGCCAGCACCGCCCAGCCATTGAGCCCGTAGGAAATGAACAGCGTGGCCGCCAGGGTATAGCCGAACAGGCTTTGAATGTCGTTCGACCAGACGTTGAAGATCTCGAACCAGCCCCAGGTGCGTTTCTCGGGAGCCAGTGGGGCGAGATCCTCGTTGTGTAGCGAGGGATCGATGTGCTTGATGCGAAAATCTTCGGTGTTAGACATGGACAGCTCCCAGTTTTGTTCTTGCGCCGCGGCGATCTATGAGGAGATTTGTCTGCAGGTTTCGTTCCGATTTTGTATTCGCGTCATGACTGAATCTATGTATACAGCCATTTCGACAGTGTTTCGGTAGGAACCTGATCGTCTTGTACACAGAAATTACGTTGCTGAATATGGCTTTCGGATAAATTGCACACAAAAAATAGATATTTTGTGATCAAAAACTTGACCTTGCGGTCAGTTGCGTGCTTGCAAGCCGTTGATGAAAAAGCCGGATAGGGCGGCCCGATTCTGCACCGATACGGTGCCAGGTCTTGTTCGAGGGGATTAGGTTGGTGCGTCTCGCTCGGTGCTGGGCAAGGGCCGGTTGAGCCGGACTGGCAAATAAGTGTGTGCTTTTGGTGCTGGCCCTATCCATTAACGCGTCGCCTGACCTGACCGATTTCGCCCCTTACGGGCGACTCACTTTCTTTGCTTGTGCAAAGAAAGTAAGCAAAGAAACACACCCCTGCATATGGCCCCGGCTGCGCCGGGGTTCCCTCCTTCCATCACCACTCCAGGGGCACGCCGTGAAGGGCCATCCCTGGCCCATCACGGCTCTCGCGACATCCATGTCGCTCAACCCCTTCCACGGCGATTCCACTCGGCCTCCTGAAGGGGACTTGAGCGTCGTCTGTGAGATCGCAGCTGAAGAGCAAAGGCAAAGGCCAGACGCCGCCAATTCCAATTCCGCAAAGATTACGCAAGCTCGCGACCTGGTCCCCTTCAGGAGGCCGAGTGGAGGTGTTGCGTAGGGGGACGAGCCGCATGGATGCGGCGAGAGGCTTAAAGGGCCAGGGACGGCCCTTGTAAGCCGGCCCCCGGAGCAGCACCGGAACGAGGGAAGTTTCGCGTAGCGAAACCCGGATGTCGGGATGCCCTTCTTTGGCACACCTTTCTTGGGCAAGCAAGAAAGGTGTGGCGCCCGTAAGGGGCGCAACCCAAACGCTCAGCGGACTCGATAACGGATAGTGCTAAGCCAGTGAACGGTATGTACACAGAATTGCCAGTCCGGTCTCAAGCGCACCGTGCATGGAAAGACGACGATCAAAGAAAAAGGGGAAAGGGCGCGAACGCCCATCCCCCTTTTTACCCGGCCGCCGTCCCTACCGACGTTGGCCAAGTGCGTTACAGCAGCGGTCAGAAGTGATACTTGACCAGTGCCTGCAAGGCGGTCTGGTCGAAGCGATCGCCCGAACCATCCACCGGTTTCACGCCGTACTTGGCGCGCCACATGTTGATCTCGGTACCCACGTAGAGCTGACGCTCCTTGCCGAACAGGGCCTTGCCCGCATCCCACTTGACCTGGATCGAGGAACCCACCGAGGTCTGGGTGCCTGCGTCGCTGGATGGCGAGCGCCAGTCGAGAAAACCGTCCACCAGGAAGTCCTGCTGGCCAAGGCTGAAGGGATAGGCGGCGGAAACGGTCAGTTGGGTGGCGTAGCCGTTGCTGTCGGCATCCTTGAAGAAGGTGTGGTTGTTGATCTTCACCTGATACAGGTTGGTCTTGAAGTAATTGAAACCTGGCACTTCCCAGTCCAGGCCAACACCGTACAGGTAGTTCTCCGGGCCCGGGCCGCCTTCGCCCTTCTCGTAGGTGAAGGCGGCGTAGACGTCCTTGATCGGACCGGCGGCCAGCTTCTGTCCGGTCAGCCAGCTCAGGCTGATGCGCGGGGAGAACTCCATGTAGTAGAAAGAATTCTTGTCGTGCTGGCGGAAGGTGCCGTTGTCGAAACTGCCGCGCGACTGCACGTTGTCGGCGCGGATGTAGTCGAGGAAGTAGAAGACGTCGCCCCAGGCCCAGCCGCTGGCGTGCTCGAAGGTGAAGGTGGTCTGGGTGCGCTGTTCTTCACCATTGAAGTTCATGCGCTGGAAGTTCTCGCCATACAGGTACGACAGGCTGTTGTCCTGCCAGTGCAGCAGGTCGCCGGCGAGGGCCTGCTGGCCAGAGAACAGTCCGGCTGACAGGGCGAGGCAGTGGGGCAGATGCTTGATTTTCATGGGTTTTCCTTATTGTTGGAGTGCAAGCGGCTGCCTCCCGGCGATGTTCGCCGGGAGTTGTGTTGTGGTGGGGGGCAGCTTGGCCGGGCGGCCGGGTCGAGGTCGCGGCTTAGGGTCTTGAGGTTGTTATCGTCGACGACTTCATCGTCCGGACGGTTCTGCAGCACGGTGTGCAGGTGCGCCTCGGGGTCGTATTCGCTTTCATCCTCTTCTTCCAGTTGCGGATCATCCGGCAGGAAGAGATTGAGCAGAATGGCGCTGAACGCACCGATGGTGATGGGTGAGCCAAAGATGTTCTTCAGTACGTCCGGCATGTGCGACAGCACCTCCGGCACGCCAGCCACGCCCAGTCCCATGCCCAGGGAAATGGCCACGATCAGTACGTTGCGACGGTGCAGGCCGGCTTCGCTGAGAATCTTGATGCCGGCCACTGCAACGGTGCCGAACATGATCAGGGTGGCGCCACCGAGCACCGGCTTGGGCATCATCTGCAACACCGCGCCCACCACCGGGAACAGGCCCAGCAGCACCAGGATGCCGGCGATGTAGAAACCTACATGGCGGCTGGCCACGCCGGTGAGCTGGATCACCCCGTTGTTCTGGCTGAAGGTGGTCATCGGCAGGCTGTTGAACATGGCGGCGACTGCCGAGTTGCAGCCATCGGCCAGCACACCGGATTTGATCCGGCGCATGTACAGCGGACCCTTGACCGGCTGCTTGGAGATGATCGAGTTGGCGGTCAGATCGCCTGCTGTTTCCAGTGGGGTGATCAGGAAGATCACGGCGATCGGCACGAAGGCGATCCAGTCGAAGCCGAAGCCGTATTTGAACGGTTGCGGCACGCTGATCAGCGGCACCTCGGCCATGTTGGCGAAGTCCACCCGGCCGGTGAACCAGGCGACCGCGAAGCCCAGGGTCAGGCCGATGATCACCGCAGAAAGGCGCAGCACCTGCGAGGACGCACGGTTGAGCACGACGATGGTGCCCAGCACCAGGCCGCCGAGGGCCAGGTGGTGCAGGGCGCCGAGATCTGGCGCGCCATAGCCGCCGGCCAGATCGGTCATGCCCACCTTGATCAGTGACAGGCCCATCAGGCAGATGATGGTGCCGGTCACCACCGGTGTGATGACCTTGCGCAGCTTGTTGATGAACTGACTGAAGGCGATCTCGACGAAGGCGGCGCAGAAGCAGATGCCGAACAGCGTGGCGAGAATCTCTTCTTCGCTGGCGCCGCGCCCCTTGACGATGAAGCCGGCGCTGAGAATCACGCTGAGAAAACCGAAGCTGGTGCCCTGCAGGCACAGCAGGCCGGAGCCGATCGGACCGATGCGTTTGGCCTGGACGAAGGTACCGAGACCGGAGACGAACAGTGCCATGCTTACCAGATAGGGCACATGGGCGCCGAGGCCGAGGGCGCTACCGACGATCAGAGTCGGGGTGATGATGCCGACGAAGCTGGCCAGCACATGCTGCAGCGCCGCGAAGATGGCAGGGGCGAAAGCTGGCGTGTCGTCCAGCTGATAGATCAGGTCGCTGTTGCCGACGGGCGCAGCCGGGGCTTGGGTGTTGCTGTCTGTGGTCATGTCATAGCCTGCCAGTTGTTTTTATATGGTCATGGGCTTACACGAGGCTTCACGGCACCTCTGTTCCGATCAATCGAAAAATTGTCCGATCGGTCAGGATGGGGCCGACTATAGCAACTTGTGGACATGGTTAAAAACAATTTATTTTAAGATTGTGCACAAAAAATGAACCGCCGGTCAGCTTGCGCTGCCGGCGGTTCATGGGTGTAAAAAATGCCGCGCCCAGTCACGGGCGCGACATGTGTGGCAATCAGTTGATCTGAGCGCCTTTGGCGATCCAGCTGCCGATGAGGTCGCGCTCGTCCTGAGTCATCTGGGTGATGTTGCCCAGCGGCATGATCTGCGTGGCCACGGTCTGCGCGTGGATCTTCGCTGCCTGCGCCTTCATCTGCTCAGGCGTATCGAGCACGAAGCCGGCCGGTGCGGTGCTGAACATCGGGCTGCTCGGGCTGACCGAGTGGCACACGGTGCAGCGTTCCTGAATCACGCTCTCGACCTTGGCGAAGTCACCGGCAGCTGGTGCGACGTTTTCACTGGAGGATTGCTCGGCAGGCGTGGCTTCGCCGACTTCCTCGACCTTGGCCAGGGTTTCGCTGGCCGGCTGCTCGACAGCGGCCACCGGGGCGGCGCTCGGTGCACGATGCGCCGGGGCGGTGACGTAAGCCAGGCAGATCATGCCCAGTGCTGCGGCCGGCAGGGTCCAGACGTATTTGCTGCTGTCGTGGCGGGTGTTGAAGTAGTGACGCACCAGCACCGCCAGAATCGCGATACCGGCCAGGATCAGCCAGTTGTATTGGCTGCCGTAGGTGCTCGGGAAGTGGTTGCTGATCATGATGAACAGCACTGGCAGGGTGAAGTAGTTGTTGTGGCGCGAGCGCAGCAGGCCCTTCGCCGGCAGGGTCGGGTCCGGCGTGGTGTTGTCTTCGATGGCTTTAACCAGCGCACGCTGGGCCGGCATGATGGTGAAGAACACGTTGCCGACCATGATGGTGCCGATGATGGCGCCGACATGGATGTACGCCGCGCGGCCGCTGAAGATCTGGCTGAAGCCGTAGGCCGCGGCGATGATCAGCACGAACAGCACGGCGCCGAGCAGGGCCGGGCACTTGCCCAGCGGCGAATCGCAGAGCAAGTGATACGCCACGTAGCCGGCGATCATAGAGCCGAAGCCGATGACGATGCCCATGGCCGGTGACAACTCTACGCCCGGTTTGATCAGGTACAGACTGGGGTTGAGGTAGTACACCACCAACATCAGGGCGATGCCCGACAGCCAGGTGGCGTAGGCCTCCCATTTGAACCAGTGCAGGTTCTCCGGCATTTTCGGCGGAGCCAGCTTGTACTTTTCCAGGTGGTAGATGCCGCCGCCGTGAATCGCCCAGAGGTCGCCCGACAGGCCCTCGCGGGGATTACTGCGGTTGAGGTTGTTCTCCAGCCAGACGAAATAGAAGGATGCGCCGATCCAGGCGATACCGGTGATCATATGGATCCAGCGGATACCCAGGTTTAGCCATTCGGTGAAATGTGCTTCCACGATCTGTACCTCTTTCCCGGGGGAGGCACGCCAGCCCCGGGCTTCTCTTATTGGTGGGGGTTGAGGAGAAGAAGCTCGTCCTCATTGAAGAAATGCTCATCGCAGTTGTTGCCGGAACCACTGCGATCAACCACCAGGAAGTCATCCCGCTTTTCGATCGTCAGCACCGGGTGGTGCCAGACGCCGCGATGGTAATTGATGCCCTGCCTGCCATTGCTGAGGAAGGCACGGACGGACCCTGATACAGGTACATCGCCAACTGGCGCGACCACGATCAGAAAGGGGTTGCCGAGCAGCGGGATGAAGGCCTGGCTGCCCAGCGGATGGCGTTCCAGCATGCGAACGGTCAGCGGCATCTGCAGCGCCTCGGCGCTGAAGATGCTGATGATGGCCTGATCCTCCGGCTGTGCGGTCTGCACCGTGGCCAGCTTGTGATAGCGGCGGGTGGAACCGTTGTTGATCATGAAGAAATCGCTGCTTTCGGTTTCGATCACGTCACCGAAAGGGGCGAAGGCTTCTTTGCTCAGGGGCTCGATGGTCAGGCTACGCATGGCTGTTCTACTTGTTCTGTTCGATTGAATGGACGGCTGTCTTACAACTGCTGCAGGCGGAATAGGGCGATCTTGTTGATCTCGGCCAGTGCGGTGGCGAATTCCTGCTCCGGCGTGTTGTGAATGCGCTCCTCGAAGGCGGCCAGGATCTGGTGGCGATTGCTGCCCTTGACGGCCTTGATGAAGGGGAAGCCGAACTTGGCCTTGTAAGCGTCGTTGAGTTCGGTGAAACGGGCGAACTCCTCGGCGGTGCATTCGTGAATGCCGGCGCCGGACTGCTCGGCGGTGCTGGAGGCGGTCAGCTCGCCGCGTACGGCAGCCTTGCCGGCCAGATCCGGGTGCGCGTTGATCAGCGCCAGCTGCGCCTCATGACTGGCGGACAGGAGGATGTCAGCCATGCGCTGCTGCAGGCCGTCGATGTCGTCCACGCTATCGTCCAGGCCAAGGTCATAAGCCTTCTCGGCGACCCAGGGCGAGTGCTCGTAGATATCGGCGAAGGCGGTGACGAAGGCGTCGCGGCTCAGCGTGGAAGGGGTCAGGGTCTGGAAACGGCTCATGGGCTGCTCTCTCATTCGGTCGCGCGGAAGGGATGGGTGGCGTGCCAGTGCCTGGCGATGTCGACCCGGCGGGCGCACCAGACCTTGTCGTGGCTCTTCACGTAGTCGATGAAGCGCGCCAGCGAGGCCAGACGGGCCGGACGGCCGAGCAGGCGGCAGTGCATGCCGATCGACAGCATCTTCGGCGCGCCGGCCTCGCCTTCGGCGTAGAGCACGTCGAAGGCGTCCTTGAGGTATTCGAAGAAATCGTCGCCCTTGTTGAAGCCCTGCACCTGGGTGAAGCGCATGTCGTTGGTGTCCAGGGTGTAGGGGATCACCAGATGCGGCTTCTCCGCGGTGCTGGCCGGGTCCCAGTAGGGCAGGTCGTCGTCGTAGGTGTCGGAGTCGTAGAGAAAGCCGCCTTCCTCGCGCACGAGGCGTCGGGTGTTCGGGCCCAGGCGGCCGGTGTACCAGCCCAGCGGACGCTCGCCGGTCAGTTCGGTGAGGATGCGGATGGCCTCGAGCATGTGCTCGCGCTCGGTGGCTTCATCCATGTTCTGGTAGTCGATCCAGCGATAGCCGTGGCTGCAGATCTCATGCCCGGCGGCGACCATTTCGCGGATCACATCAGGGTGGCGCTGGGCGGCCATGGCCACGGCGAAGATGGTCAGCGGAATGTCGTGCTTCTTGAACAGGTTGAGCAGGCGCCAGACACCGGTGCGGCTGCCGTACTCGTAGAGCGACTCCATGCACAGGTTGCGCTGGCCCTGCAGCGGCTGGGCGGCGACCATCTCGGAGAGAAAAGCCTCGGACTCCTTGTCGCCATGCAGGATGTTGCGCTCGCCACCTTCTTCGTAATTGAGCACGAAGGACAGGGCGATGCGGGCATCGTCCGGCCAGTGCGGGTGGGGTGGGTTTGCGCCGTAGCCGATCAAATCTCTTGGGTAATCAGCGTTCACTGCAGTCTTCCTATCTGGAACGTTGCGGTCACTGCGTGCCGGATAATCGACGGCTACGCGACCGGGATGGCTAATTGTATACAAAGTTAGTTGCCGTTTGTAAATCGACTTTTCAGCATTTTCTTCTCTGCGCGCGAACGACAAAAAATTGCCTAGGTGGTCAGCAATGCACGCTGCTTGTGCCGTGGCTGCTGGCTGGCGATGGCGTGGGTGATGAGCCGCTTTGGTGCGTGCATGGCATCTGCATTGGATTTATTGTGTACAATTTGTGCTTAAAGTGTTTTATATTCGCTCTGCGTGCTATCCTGCGATTGCGTCGGAGCACTGCGACGAGCCGATTTCAACAGAGTAGAGGAGGTGTGGTGTTCGTAGGGCGCTGATCGCCACGAGCATCCGAGACCCATGGGACGTTTGACTACACATGTACTGGACGCCGCGCACGGCTGCCCAGGGAGTGACATCAAGGTCGAGCTGTACCGCGTCGAAGGCGCGCAGCTGGAACTGATCAACAGCGTTACCACCAACCACGACGGCCGTTGCGATGCGCCGGTGCTGCAAGGTGACGACTACCGCACGGGGGTCTACCAGTTGCATTTCCATGCTGGCGACTACTACCGCGCTCGTGGCGTGAAACTGCCCGATACGGCATTTCTCGACGTGGTCGTCCTGCGCTTCGGCATCGATGCCGGCCAGGAGCACTACCATGTGCCATTGCTGATTTCTCCCTACAGCTACTCCACCTACCGCGGTAGCTGAGTGACTGGCAGGCCAACAGCCTGCCAGACGAATGCTTGTCACCCTCAGACTCGTTTGAGTCCTTATGCCCGCTCACACTGCGGGCTTTTTTTCGTCCGCGTGTAGGGTGCGCCGCGCGCACCGGAACCCCACGCGGCACCGTGCAGCGCGTCGAAACTGGTGCGCGCGACCCGTAGCCCGGATCAAATCCGCGGCCGGCGATATGCATGCGAGGCGCGCGTCTGCCTGCGGTTGATGGACCAAACGAAAAGCCCCGGCACAGGGCCGGGGCTTCGATCAGCGTGGAGCGTTTGCCGTCAAAGGAAGGCGAACTTGGCGATGAAGATCAGGCACAGCACGTACAGGCTCAACGAGACCTTGTCACTCTGGCCAGTCAGCAGTTTCAGCGTCGCGTAGGTGAGAAAGCCCAGGGCGATGCCGTTGGCGATGGAGAAGGTCAGCGGCATCATCACCACGGTGACGATGGCCGGGATGGTGTCGGTATGGTCCTTCCAATCGATGTGCGCCATGCCGCTCATCATCAGCATCGCCACGTAGATCAGCGCACCAGCGGTGGCGTAAGCCGGGATCATGCCGGCCAGCGGAGCGAAGAACATCGCGGCGAGGAACAGCATGCCCACGGCTACTGCGGTCAACCCGGTACGGCCACCGGCGGCGACACCCGAGGCGCTTTCCACGTAGCTGGTCACTGGCGGGCAGCCAACCATGGCGCCCACCACGCTGGAAGTGGAGTCGGCTTTCAGTGCCTTGGACAGGTTGTGGATCTTGCCGTCTTCATCCACCAGGTTGGCGCGATGGGCCACGCCCATCAGGGTGCCGGCGGTGTCGAACATGTTCACGAAGAGGAAAGCCAGAATCACGCTGATCATCGCCACGTTGAACGCGCCGGCGATATCCATGGCCAGGAAGGTCGGGGCCAGGCTCGGTGGCATCGACACCAGCCCATTGTATTCCACCAGGCCCAGGGCCCAGCCCAGCGCAGTGACGCCGAGCATGCTGAACAGAATGGCGCCGAACACGTTGCGGTGGCTGAGCACGGCGATCAGCAGAAAGCATACGGCGGCGAGCAGCGCAGAAGGATTGCCGAACGAGCCCATGGTCAGCAGGGTCGCCGGGCTGTCGACGACAATGCCGGCGGTCTTCAGGCCGATCAGGCCGAGGAACAGCCCGACCCCGGCACCCATGGCGAAGCGCAGGCTCATCGGGATGCTGTTGAGCAGCCACTCGCGGATCTTCGACAGGCTCATGATCATGAACAGCACGCCGGAGATGAATACCGCGCCCAGTGCGACCTGCCAGCTGTAGCCCATTTCACCGACCACGGTGTAGGTGAAGAAGGCGTTCAGACCCATGCCCGGTGCCAGACCCACCGGCCAGTTGGCGTATAGCCCCATCAGGAAGCAGCCCAGGGCTGCGCCGATGCAGGTGGCGACGAAGGCGGCGCCATGATCGATGCCGGCGCCGGCCATGATGTTGGGGTTGACGAAGATGATGTAGGCCATGGTGACGAAGGTCGTCAGGCCGGCCAGCAGTTCGGTCTTGATGGTGGTGCGGTGCTCGGTCAGTTTGAAGAAGCGGTCGAGCAGGCCGCCCCTTGCCAGTTGATTCGCGTGTTGTTCTTGTTTGACGCTTTCCACAGCGGGTACTCCTCATCTCTCTTGTTGTGTACCGCCCAGAGCGTTGCGCAAGAACAATGCTCTATGAGGCAGGCGGTGTTTTCGACGGTGCTTCCTGGCTAAGTTGTTGACCGAGCGGTCAGGAAGTCACTCAGGCGCGATTATGCTGTTGTATACAAAAAATGCAATTAATGTTTTTAATGTTGCATTGATCGCACCAACTGGCTGCGCTGACATGGATGCGTGGAAATTTGGCGGCAATCCCCTCGCTCTTGAGGGGTAAGTTCTTTTAAAACAAAAAGATATGCCTGCAGTCGGTTGAGATCCCTCTACTGGCTGAGCCCCGATTCGTTCTTCGCTGAAGGCTCTTAGCCGCTAATGGACTGAAACGGTGGCTGTATATAAGGAAAGAATTTGTTGTTCTGCGCTCAGCTTCAGGCGATGAGGTGCCGATAGTCAGCTATGACGTCATACAACGAATGGTGTGGTGGCTGTTTGATTTGTGTACAATTGCCCGAATTTTTTTCTGATGTTTTTTTGCTTGGAGCTTGTCAGCTACCGGGTAGAACACAGTAGAGTCGCAGTGTCGCCGACTCTCATTGACGCGAGCCAGAATGAACGATCAATTGCAGCCTCTTAAGAAGCAGCCGCGCGTGGGCAAAAGCAGCCGCAGCGGGACTCAGGACGATGTCGTATATGCCCACATTTTCGATGCCATTCTCGAGCAGCGCCTGGCGCCCGGCACCAAGCTGAGCGAAGAGGCGTTGGGTGAGATCTTCGGCGTCAGTCGCACCATCATCCGTCGCGCGCTGTCGCGCCTGGCCCACGAGGGCGTGGTGCTGCTGCGCCCTAACCGTGGGGCTGTGGTCGCCAGCCCGAGCGTCGAAGAAGCAAGGCAGATCTTCTATGCACGTCGCCTGGTCGAACGTGCCATCACCGAACTGGCCGTCGAGCACGCGACAGCCGAGCAACTGGCCGAACTGCGCCAGATGGTCAAGGACGAGCAGGACAGCTTCTCCCGCGGTGATCGTGGTGCCGGTATTCGCCTGTCCGGCGAGTTCCACCTGAAGCTGGCCGAAGCTGCGCGTAATGCGCCGCTGGTGAGCTTTCAGCGCAGCCTGGTGTCGCAGACCTCGCTGATCATCGCCCAGTACGAAAGTGGCAGCCGCTCGCATTGCTCCTACGACGAACACAACCAGCTGATCGACGCCATCGAGGCGCGCGATTCCGAGCGTGCGGTGCACCTGATGATGCATCACATGGATCACATCGACAGCAAGCTGAACCTGGACGAGGAAAGCGCTTCGGACGACCTGCACGCGGTGTTCTCGCACCTGCTGCAGACCAAGAAGAAGCCGGGCCGCAGCGCTGCCAATCGCTGATTTGCTGCGTGTAATGAGAAAGCCCCGCTGCGCGAGCATCGGGGCTTTTTCGTTGGCGTGTCTGCGTTGAGGCGTATTTTTGTAGGAGCTGGCTTGCCAGCGATGCGCTAGTGAGTTGATCGCCGGCAAGCCGGCTCCTACAAGGCGATCAGGCTGTTCGTTTCAATCGCGCTGGTGCACCGACACGCCCGCGGCGAAGGTCTCTTTCACGGCACGGTCGTCGCCGAGCATGGTCATGGCGAACAGGCGTTCTTCCAGGCTCCTGGCCTGCTGCATGCGGTAGCTGATCAGCGGTGTGGCGTTGTAGTCCAGCACCAAGAAGTCGGCGTCCTTGCCAGGCAGGAAGTTGCCCAGCTTGTCGTCCAGGTACAAGGCGTTGGCGCCGCCCAGGGTGGCCAGGTATAGCGACTTGAACGGGTCGAGCTTTTTGCCCTGCAGCTGCATGATCTTGTACGCCTCGTTCAGCGATTGCAGCTGGCTGAAGCTGGTACCGGCGCCGACATCGGTACCCAGGCCGACACGCACGCCATGCGCTTCCAGCTTGTTCAGGTCGAACAGGCCGCTGCCGAGGAACAGGTTGGAGGTGGGGCAGAAGGCGACCGCCGAGCCGGTTTCGGCGAGGCGCTTGCACTCGTCGTCGCACAGGTGCACACCATGGGCGAACACTGCGCGCGGGCCGATGAGCTTGTGGTGGTCGTAGACGTCCAGGTAACCCTTGCGCTCGGGGAACAGTTCCTTGACCCACTCGATCTCCTTGCGGTTCTCGGACAGGTGGGTGTGCATGTACAGGTCCGGGTACTCGCCCAGCAGCTTGCCGGCCAGCTCCAGTTGCTCCGGCGTGCTGGTAGGGGCGAAGCGCGGGGTGACCGCGTAGTGCAGGCGGCCCTTGCCGTGCCAGCGCTCGATCAGTGCCTTGCTCTCGGCGTAGCCGCTTTCCGCCGTGTCGGTCAGGTAGTCCGGGGCGTTGCGGTCCATCAGCACCTTGCCGGCGATCATGCGCAGGTTGAGCGCCTCGGCCTGCTCGAAGAAGGCGTCCACCGACTGCGGGTGCACGCTGCCGAACACCAGGGCGGTGGTGGTGCCGTTGCGCAGCAGTTCCTTGAGGAAGATCGCCGCCACGTCGCTGGCATGGGCCTTGTCTTCGAACTGTCGCTCGGTGGGGAAGGTGTAGGTATTGAGCCAGTCCAGCAACTGCTCGCCGTAGGAGGCGATCATGCCGGTCTGCGGGTAGTGGATATGGGTGTCGATAAAGCCGGGGGTTATCAGCGCGTCGCGGTACTCGGTGATTTCGACGCCGGCCAGCTTCGGCAGCAGCTCGGCAGCCGCGCCGACCTGGGCGACCTGGCCGTTTTCGATCAGCAGGATGCCGTCTTCGAAGTACTGGTAGGACTGCTCGACACCGACCACGGCCGGGTCGGCGAGGCTGTGCAGGATGGCGGCGCGGTAGGCTTTGATATTGGTGGTCATCTATATACGTCTCGATTGAGCGGGCAGTGCGTAGGGTGCGCTGTGCGCACCACGGGCAATGCGGTGTTATTGGTGCGCGCGGCGCACCCTACTGGGCGCGCTGCGAATTAGGCAGAGTCAGGACCGACGCGAGGCCGGCAGCAGCTTGGCGACGCTGGATTCGCCTTTCTTCACGTCTTGGCCAAAGCTGGCGTTGTAAGTGGCGATCACTTCACCGGCGATGGAGACCGCGATCTCCACCGGCAGCTTGCCTTTTACTTCTGCCAGGCCCATGGGGCAGCGCATACGCGCCATCAGGGTTTCTTCGAGGCCGCGTTCGCGCAGGCGATGCTCGAACTTGACGCGCTTGGTCTTCGAACCGATCAGGCCGTAATAGGCAAAGTCGCCGCGCTTGAGAATCGCCGCGGTCAGCTCCAGATCGAGCTGGTGGTTGTGGGTCATGACGATGTAGTAGCTGCCGGGCGGCATGTTCTCCACCTCGTCGACCACCTCGTCGCCCACGATCTTCTCCACGCCGGCGGGGATGTGCTCGGGAAATTCGTTTTCCCGCGAGTCGATCCAGCGCACCTTGCACGGCAGGCTGGCGAGCAACGGCACCAGCGCGCGGCCGACATGGCCGGCGCCGAACACGGCGATCTGCGCCTGCGCCTGGCCCATCGGCTCGAACAGCAGCACGGTGGCGCCGCCACAGCACTGGCCGAGGCTGGCGCCAAGGGAGAAGCGCTCCAGGTGGGTGTCCTGGCTACGGCTGGCGATCATCTCGCGGGCCAGTTGCATGGCCTTGTATTCCAGGTGGCCGCCGCCGATGGTCTCGAAGATGCGATCGGCGGTGACCACCATCTTCGAGCCGGCATTGCGCGGCGTCGAGCCGCGTTCTTCGATGATGGTCACCAGAACGCAGGCTTCACCTTTTTGCTGCAGCTCGGCGAGAGCGCTGATCCAGCTCATTTGCTCAGCCTCCAGGAAGGCGTGGTCTGTCCCGGGCGCGGCAGGCGCCAGTTGCTCGGCGACGGGTCGAGAATCGGCACCGGTGCCGGGCGAGCGGGTGGATTATTCGGTTCGGTGTGTTTTGTCATTGTTGTACACCCATTAATCATTCGTTCGCAGTCTGTGGGAGGCGCTTCAGCGGCGACAGTCGCGGCTATAGCCCCTCCCACGGCAGCCTGAGGCTGTATCGGCGTCAGGCCGGCTCGACCTCGGCAGGGCTGGCAGCCTTGGCCGTCGCCTTCAGTTTGCGCATCTGCTCCACACCCCAGAGCACGCGCTCGGGCGTGGCCGGGGCGTCGATCTGCGGTTGCACCTTGTAGTCCGCCAGGCTGGCCACGGCGTCCTTGAGGGCGCACCAGGCGGCGATGCCGAGCATGAACGGCGGTTCGCCCACGGCCTTGGAGTGGAACACGGTGTCTTCCGGGTTCTTGCGGTTCTCCACCAGCTTCACCCGCAGGTCGATGGGCATGTCGGCGATGGCCGGGATCTTGTAGCTGGCCGGGCCGTTGGTCATCAGTTTGCCCTTGGCGTTCCACACCAGTTCTTCCATGGTCAGCCAGCCCATGCCCTGGACGAAGGCGCCCTCGACCTGGCCGATGTCGATGGCCGGGTTCAGCGAGTCGCCGACGTCATGCAGGATGTCGCCGCGCAGCATGCGGTATTCGCCGGTCAGGGTGTCGACCAGCACTTCCACGCAGGCCACGCCGTAGGCGTAGTAGTAGAAGGGACGGCCACGCGCTTGGTCCCTGTCATAGAAAATCTTCGGCGTGCGGTAGAAGCCGGTGGAAGACAGCGAGACCTGACCGAAGTAGGCCTTCTGGATCATCTCCTCGAAGGACAGGAAGTGCTCGCGCACGCGCACCTGGCCGTTGCGAAATTCCACGTCTTCCGGGGTGACCTTGTACTCGCGCACCAGGAAGTCCACCAGGCGCTGCTTGATGATCTCGGCTGCGTTCTTCGCCGCCATGCCGTTGAGGTCAGCGCCGCTGGAGGCCGCGGTGGGCGAGGTGTTGGGCACCTTGTCGGTATTGGTGGCGGTGATCTGGATGCGCTCGATATCGACCTGGAACACCTCGGCGACGACCTGCGCCACCTTGGTGTTGAGGCCCTGGCCCATCTCGGTGCCGCCGTGGTTGAGGTGGATCGAGCCGTCGGTGTAGATATGGATCAGCGCGCCGGCCTGGTTGAGGAAGGTGGCGGTGAAGCTGATGCCGAATTTCACCGGGGTCATGGCCAGGCCTTTCTTCAATACCGGGCTCTTGGCATTGAAGGCGCGGATTTCTTCGCGGCGCTTGGCGTACTCGCAGCTTTGCTCCAGCTCCGCGGTCATTTCGTGAATGACGTTGTGCTCGACGGTCTGGTGGTAGTGGGTGACGTTGCGCTCGGTCTTGCCGTAGTAGTTGAGCTTGCGTACTTCCAGCGGGTCCTTGCCCAGGCTGCGCGCGACAGCGTCCATCACTTCCTCGATGGCGACCATGCCCTGCGGGCCGCCGAAGCCGCGGTAGGCGGTGTTCGAGGCGGTGTTGGTCTTGCAGCGATGACCATTGATGGTGGCGTTGCCGAGGAAGTAGGCGTTGTCCGAGTGGAACATGGCGCGGTCGACGATGGAGCCGGACAGGTCCGGCGAGTAGCCGCAGTTGCCGGCCAGGTCCATCTCGATGCCGTGCAGCAGGCCGTCGTCATCGAAGCCCACGTCGTACTCGACGTAGAAGGGGTGACGCTTGCCGGTCATGCTCATGTCTTCCATGCGCGGCAGACGCATCTTGGTCGGCCGGCCGGTGAGATGGGCGATCACTGCGCACAGGCACGCGGGACCTGCGGCCTGGGTTTCCTTGCCGCCGAAACCGCCGCCCATGCGGCGCATGTCGATGACGATCTTGTTCATCGGCACGCCGAGCACTTCGGCCACCAGCTTCTGTACCTCGGTGGGGTTCTGCGTCGAGGTGTAGACCAGCATGCCGCCATCTTCGGTGGGCATTACCGAGGAAATCTGGGTTTCCAGGTAGAAGTGCTCCTGGCCGCCGATATGCAGGGTGCCCTGCAGGCGACGCGGGGCGTTTGCCAGTTTGCTGGCCGAGTCGCCAATGCGGTGGGTGTGGCTGGCGAGCACGAAGTGCTTCTTGCGGTAGGCCTCGACCACGTCGAGCACCGGCTCCAGGTCCTCGTATTCGACGATGGCGGCCATGGCCGCCTTGCGCGCGGTTTCCAGGCTGTCGGCGGCTACCGCCAGTACCACCTGGCCGACGTACTCGACCTTGCCGTCGGCCAGCAGCGGGTCGCCGGCGACCACCGGGCCGATATCCAGCTGACCGGGTACGTCATCCTTGGTGATGGCGATGGCCACGCCCGGAAATTCGTAGCAGGGGCGGGTGTCGATGCGCAGGATGCGCGCATGGGCGCGATCCGACTGGCGCGCATAGACGTGCAACTGGTTGGGGAATTCCAGACGGTCGTCGACATAGACCGCCTCGCCGGACACGTGCTTGTCCGCGCTCTCGTGCTTGACGCTCTTGCCGACGCCGCTGGTCATGCCGGCGCGAAACAGGGCGGCCAGCTCTTCCTGGGATTTGTGTTCGATATGACTGGACATCTTCGTCTCCAAAAATCTCTGCGCTTAGGCGTAGGCCGTGACCCGGGTTTCGATCTCGGGCGACTGCTGCTCGAGGAAGAACTTGCGCAGCAGGTTCTGGGCAGTGAGCAGGCGGTATTCCTTGCTGGCGCGGAAATCCGACAGCGGAGTGAAGTCCTCACCCAGCGCCTCGCAGGCGCGTTCGATCACGCCGGGATACCAGGCCGAGCCGACCAGGGCCGCTTCGCAGGCATTGGCGCGTTTGGGGATGGCGGCCATGCCGCCGAAGGCGATGCGCGCGTCTGTCACCACGCCGTCGACGATGCTCAGGTTGAAGGCCGCGCAGACGGCGGAGATGTCGTCGTCCAGGCGCTTGGACACCTTGTAGGCGCGGAACGCCTGGTTCGCCTGCTTGCGCGGCACGATGATCTTCTCGATGAATTCGGCTTCCTGGCGGGCAGTCACCTTGTAGTCGAGGAAGTAGTCCTGCAGCGGCAGGATGCGCCGGGTGTTGCCCTGGCGCAGGGCGATCTGCGCACCGAGGGCGATCAGAAGGGGTGGGGCGTCACCGATGGGCGAGGCGTTGCCGATGTTGCCGCCCAGGGTGCCCTGGTTGCGGATCTGCAGGGAGGCGAAGCGGTGCAGCAGCTCGCCGAAATCCGGGTATTCGGTAGATAGCGCTTCATAGCAGTCGGACAGCGCGGCGGCGGCGCCGATCTCGATGGCTTTGTCGGTCACTTCGATGCGCTTCATGTCCTCGATATGGCCGACGTAGATCATCACCGGCAGTTCGCGGTGGAACTGGGTGACTTCCAGGGCCAGGTCGGTGCCGCCGGCCAGCAGGCGTGCCTCGGGGTTGGCGGCGTAGAGGTCGGCCAGGTCGGCTACGGTCAGCGGCACCAGGCAGCGCTTGTCGCCACTGTTGAGCTCGGCGGTCTCGCGCGGGGCAATGGCCTGGAGCTGGGCGACAGTGGCGCTTTCGAAGGCATCGAACTGATCCGGCTGCTTCTGGCAGCAGGCCTGCTCGGCGGCGTCGATGATCGGTCGGTAGCCGGTGCAGCGGCACAGATTGCCGGCCAGGGCTTCCATGGTCTGGCCCTTGTCATAGCCGCTCGAGTTCTTCTGCAGGGCGAACAGCGACATGATGAAGCCCGGGGTGCAGAAGCCGCACTGCGAGCCGTGGCAGTCGACCATCGCCTGCTGCACGCTGTGCAGCTTGCCCTGATGCTTGAGGTCTTCGACGGTGATCAGTTGCTTGCCATGCAGGCTGGAAACGAAGGTGAGACAGGAGTTGAGGGTGCGATAGCGCACGCGGTCGCCATCGAGCTCGCCTACCACCACGGTGCAGGCACCGCAGTCGCCGGAGGCGCAGCCTTCCTTGGTTCCGGTTTTGCCGACGTGCTCACGCAGGTAGTTGAGCACGGTGACGTTGGGGTCCAGGGCATGCTCGGTGCGCAGCTCCCGGTTGAGTAAAAACTGGATCAAGGACGACCTCCAGGCACTTTATTGTTATGAATCGTTTGGCTCGCCGGGTATGTGCACGCGTTGCAAGGCCCTGGCGTGATTGGCCATGGAGGCAATCTAGGGTTTTCTGACTTTTGGGTCAATAAATATTTGACCTCGTGGTCAGCTGCTTGTCATGCGCTTCGGTTATGAGCGCGGCGGGCAGAATTCATTGCCTGAGATTAGCGGCTTTCGTGCCAGGTAGGCCTCTGCTGTGGGCCTTTCGTGGAGGCAGCATGCAAAAGAAAACCCCGGAAGCTGGAGCTGCCGGGGTTGTCTGGGAGTGCTCGAACAGAGTGCTCAGGTCAACTGCGATTCACTCAGTTGGTGCTCTTCGCCTGCGTAGTAGGCGCGCACCTTGGGGTCCATCACGGCGCGCCACAGCGGTGGGAACACTGCGAGCACGATCATTCCGGCATAGCCATTGGGCAACTGCGGGCTGTCGTCGAAATGGCGCAGCACCTGATAGCGGCGTTTGGCGTAGGCATGGTGGTCGGAATGGCGCTGCAGGTGGAAGAGAAACAGGTTGGTCAGCAGGAAGTTGCTGTTCCAGGAATGGTGCGCATTGGTGCGCTCGTAGCGGCCGTTGTGCAGTTTGCGCCGGTGCAGGCCGTAGTGCTCGACGTAGTTGACGATCTCCAGCAGGGTAAAGGCGATAACCGCCTGGCCGAGGAAGAACAGCGCGCCCAGCCAGCCGAAGGCGAGGGTGAAGCCGAGCAGCATGAGCGCGCTGATGGCGTACCACCAGATCAGCTCGTTGCGCCAATGCAGGGCCGGCAGGCCGCGCCGCTTGAGGCGTTCGGCCTCGAGTTTCCAGGCGTTGAGGAAGTTGTGCTTGTAGGCATGGGGTAGGAAGGCGTACAGGCTCTGGCCGAAGCGTGAGGAGGAGGCGTCCTCGGGCGTGGATACGTGAACGTGATGGCCGCGCACATGTTCCACCTTGAAGCCGGCGTAGCACACCGCTGCCAGCAGCAGCCCGCCGGCGTTCTGCTCCAGTTTCGGGTCCTTGTGGATCAGCTCGTGCGACACGGTGATGCCGATGGCGCCCATCACTGTGCCGACTGACAGCACCCAGCCGAGCTGGCCGACCCAGCTCCAGCCCTCGTAACTGGCGAATATCCAGCCACTCCAGACCAGCATCGCCAGCAGCAAGGGCACCGTGGCCAGGCTCAGCAGGCGGTAGTAGCCCTGAGCTTCCAGCACCGGTACCTCGTTGCGCTCATCCGGGTTGGCCGGGTCGCGACCGACGACGAAATCCAGCAGGGGAATCACGCCGAACACCACGCTGATCACCAGCCAGGGCCAGGCGTCGGCGTGAGCGCTGCCCTGTGACCAGTAATAGCTCAGGGGGATGCCCAGTACCGGGATCAGCCAGATCCAGTAGCCGACCTTTTTCAGGGCGAGCATCCAGCGCGACGGCAGGCGTTCGAACATCGGATTCTCCAAGTCATTATTGTTCTGGGTTTTACCTAGGATTGTAGGACGAATCCATTTTCGTGGCCAGACTTCCACGGCCAACCTTTAGAACGGAAGTGCCCCGCAGGGACGCTTGGCGGGGTAACACCCTGTGTTACACTCGCCGCCAGATTTTCTTGCTCCCGCCCAGCCGTGGCGGGGCTCCCAGACTCGACCGCCTGCCCCCGCATCGACGCAAATAAGGAATGTCATGACGTTCAAGGCCCCGGACAGCCTCGCCGAGCAAATTGCCCATTACCTGGCCGAACGCATCATTCGCGGTGAGCTCAAGGAACGTGAGCGCATTCAGGAGCAGAAAGTCACCCAGGCCCTCAACGTCAGCCGCGGTTCGGTGCGCGAAGCGCTGCTGATTCTCGAGCGTCGCCACCTGATCGTGATCCTGCCGCGTCGCGGTGCCCAGGTCAGCGAACTGACGCCGCACCACGTCACCAGCCTCTACGCACTGAGCATCGAGCTGTACGCCATGCTGGCCCGCGCGGTGATCGAGCGCTGGAAGGTGGAAACCGACCTGGCGCCCTTCATCGACATCCAGCAGCGCCTGCTGGCCAGTCTGGAGCGTGGCGATATCGGCGCCTTCGTCGAGAACAGCTTCGACGTGATGCGCGCGGCCTTTCCCTTCGCCGACAACCCGTACCTGCAGGAAACCCTGGAGAACCTGCTGCCGGCGATCAGCCGCACCTACCACCTGGCACTGGAGCGGCGCAAAGGCGAGATGGGGCAGTTCATGGGCACCTTCGCCAGTCTGCTGCAGGCGATCATCGCCCGTGACCATGTGCGTGCCCGTGAGGTGCTGCTGGCCTATGGCGAACACAATTGCCAGCTGGTGCTGGCAACCCTGGCCGAGCGCTAAGCCCCGATGCGCCTGAAAAGCATCAAGCTGGCCGGCTTCAAGTCCTTCGTCGACCCGACGACGGTGAGCTTTCCCAGCAACATGGCGGCGGTGGTCGGGCCCAACGGTTGCGGCAAGTCCAACATCATCGACGCCGTGCGCTGGGTGATGGGCGAGAGTTCGGCGAAGAACCTGCGCGGCGAGTCGATGACCGACGTCATCTTCAACGGCTCCAACACGCGCAAGCCGGTGACCCAGGCCTCCATCGAACTGATCTTCGATAACAGCGACAACTCGTTGGTGGGCGAATACGCCGCCTTCGCCGAAATTTCCATTCGCCGCCGGGTGACCCGCGACGGCCAGAACACCTACTTCCTCAACGGCACCAAATGCCGCCGCCGCGACATCACCGACATCTTCCTCGGCACCGGCCTGGGGCCACGCAGCTACTCGATCATCGAGCAGGGCATGATCAGCAAGCTGATCGAGGCCAAGCCCGAGGAGCTGCGCAATTTCATCGAGGAAGCCGCCGGCATCTCCAAGTACAAGGAGCGCCGCCGCGAGACCGAAAACCGCATCCGCCGGACCCAGGAGAACCTGGAGCGCCTGAGCGACCTGCGCGAAGAGCTGGAGCGCCAGCTCGAACGCCTGCACCGCCAGGCCCAGGCGGCGGAGAAATATCAGGAATACAAGGCCGAGGAGCGCCAACTGAAGGCGCAACTGCTGGCTCTGCGCTGGCAAAGCCTGAACCTGCAGGTCGGCAGCCGCGAGCAGGTGATCGGCGACCAGGAAGTGGCATTCGAGGCCCTGGTGGCCGAGCAGCGCAGCGCCGATGCCAGCATCGAGCGCCTGCGCGATGGTCACCACGAGCTGAGCGAGCGTTTCAACCTGGTACAGGGGCGCTTCTACTCGGTGGGCGGCGATATCGCCCGCGTCGAGCAGAGCATCCAGCACGGTCAGCAGCGCCTGCGCCAGTTGCAGGATGACCTGCGCGAGGCGGAAAAGGCGCGCCTGGAAACCGAGTCGCACCTAGGCCACGACCGCACCCTGCTGGCCACCCTCGGTGAAGAGCTGGAGATGCTGCTGCCCGAGCAGGAGATGACCGCCGCCGCTGCCGAGGAGTCCGCTGCCAGCCTGGAAGAGGCCGAAACTGCCATGCACGGCTGGCAGGAGCAGTGGGACGGCTTCAACCAGCGCAGCGCCGAGCCGCGTCGCCAGGCCGAGGTGCAGCAATCACGCATCGCCCAGCTGGAGCAGAGCCTGGAGCGCCTGGCCGAACGCCAGCGCCGTCTCAACGAAGAGCTGCAGCAACTGGCCGCCGACCCCGAAGATGCCGCCATTCTCGAACTGAACGAACAGCTGGCCGCCGGCGAGCTGGAGCACGAAGCGCTGCAGCTGGGCGAAGAGCAGCAGGCCGAGCGTCTGCAGCAACTGCGCGATGAACTGCAGCAGGCCGGCCAGGCGCAGCAGCAGGCGCAAGGCGAACTGCAGCGGCTGAACGGCCGCCTGGCTTCGCTGGAGGCGCTGCAACAGGCTGCGCTCGATCCGGGCCAGGGTGCTGGCGAGTGGCTGCGCGAGCAGAACCTGCTGCAGCGTCCGCGTCTGGCCGAAGGGCTGCGTGTGGAGGCCGGCTGGGAACTGGCGGTGGAAACCGTGCTCGGCGCCGACCTGCAGGCGGTGCTGCTGGACGATTTCACCGGGCTGGATTTTTCCAGCCTGGAGCAGGGCGAGCTGCGCCTGGCCAGCCCCGCGAGCGGTGGCGCTCGCCGCGCCGGCAGCCTGCTGGACAAGGTCGAGTCGAGCCACGACCTGTCGCCCTGGTTGGCCAGTGTGCGCCCGGTGGAGTCGCTGGAGCAGGCCCTGGCGGCTCGTGCGCAACTGGCGGATGGCGAGAGCCTGATCAGTCGTGACGGCTACTGGGTCGGTCGGCATTTTCTGCGCGTGCGGCGTGCCGCTGAGGCGGACAGTGGCGTGCTGGCGCGCGGCCAGGAACTGGAGCGCCTGCAGCTGGAGCGCGAGGAGCGTGAAGCGGCACTGGCGCAACTGGATGAACGCCTGCTGGGGCTGCGTGACGAACAGCGCCACCAGGAAGAGCTGCGCGAGCAGCAGCGCCGTCAGGGCCAGGAACTGGCGCGGCAGTTGAGTGAGCTAAAGGCAAAGCTGTCCGCCAGCCAGGCCAAGGCCGAGCAGTTGGGCCTGCGCCGTCGCCGTCTGCAGGACGAGTTGCAGGAAGCGGCCGAGCAACGCGAGATCGAGCAGGAGCAACTGGGCGAATCGCGCCTGCAATTGCAGGATGCACTGGACGCCATGGCGCTGGACAACGAGCAGCGTGAAAGCCTGCTGGCCAGCCGCGACAGCCTGCGTGAGCGTCTCGACCGTGTGCGGCAGGAGGCGCGTCAGCACAAGGATCACGCCCATCAACTGGCAGTACGGGTCGGTTCGCTCAAGGCGCAGCACGACTCCACTCGCCAGGCGCTGGAACGTCTGGAAATGCAGGCCGAGCGCCTGCATGAGCGGCGTGAGCAACTGTCGCTGAACCTGGAGGAGGGCGAGGCTCCGCTGGAAGAGCTGCGCATCAAGCTCGAAGAACTGCTCGAACGGCGCATGGCGGTGGACGATGAACTGCGTCAGGCACGCCTGGCGCTGGAAGATGCCGACCGCGAACTGCGCGATGCCGAGAAGCGCCGCACCCAGGCCGAACAGCAGGCGCAACTGCTGCGCAGCCAGTTGGAGCAGCAGCGCATGGACTGGCAGTCGCTCAACGTGCGGCGCAAGGCGTTGGCCGATCAGCTCGCCGAGGACAACTACGACCTGCACGGGGTGATTGCCACGCTGCCGGACGAGGCCTCCGAGGGCGCCTGGGAAGAAGAGCTGGAGCGCATGGCCGCGCGTATCGCCCGGCTCGGGCCGATCAACCTGGCGGCCATCGACGAGTATCAGCAGCAGTCCGAGCGCAAGCGGTATCTGGATGCGCAGGACGCGGATCTGGTCGAAGCGCTGGAGACTCTGGAAAACGTCATTCGCAAGATCGACAAGGAAACGCGCAATCGTTTCAAGGATACCTTCGATCAGATCAACGGCGGTTTGCAGGCGTTGTTCCCAAAAGTTTTCGGTGGCGGCAACGCTTATTTGGAACTCACCGGCGAAGATTTACTCGATACCGGTGTGACCATCATGGCGCGGCCCCCGGGCAAGAAGAACAGCACCATTCATTTGCTCTCCGGCGGAGAGAAAGCATTGACCGCCTTGGCGCTGGTGTTTTCCATCTTCCAGCTCAATCCGGCGCCGTTCTGCATGTTGGACGAAGTGGATGCACCGCTGGACGACGCCAACGTCGGGCGCTACGCGCGCCTGGTCAAGGAGATGTCGGCAACGGTGCAGTTCATCTACATCACCCACAACAAGATCGCCATGGAAATGGCCGATCAATTGATGGGGGTTACCATGCACGAGCCGGGTTGCTCGCGTCTGGTGGCGGTGGATGTCGAGGAGGCGCTGGCGATGGTGGATGCGTGATGGCAGAGTGCTGCGAGATTAACTGAATATAGGTAAAACCTTATGTGGCTCCCTGTGTAAAGTTGCCTTTCGTCGTGCTAGCTTATTGCCCACTTTTGTTACACGCGGAAAACGTCAGATAGAACATCAAGTTGGCGTCGCGTTTTATAGTTGAGTTGTGATCCGGTTGATTGGATCTTTTTTTCACCAGAATTGTTAAGGGTCAGGTATTTCATGGAATTCGGTCTGCGCGAGTGGCTGATCGTTATTGGCATCATCGTTATCGCTGGCATCCTTTTCGACGGCTGGCGCCGCATGCGCGGTGGCAAGGGCAAGCTCAAGTTCAAGCTCGACCGCAGCTTCGCCAACATGCCCGACGACGACAGTGACCCGGATCTGCTCAGTACGCCGCGCGTGGTGCAGCATGACCACGAACCGCAACTGGATGAAGACGACCTGCCTTCGATGACTGCCAAGGACCTGCCGCGTCGTCCACGCAACGAGCCGCAGCAGGGCGACCTCAATCTGGCCGTCGATGAGCCGGTACCGACCTTGCTCAACCCGGTCGATGACGAACCCGTCGAGCCGAAGAAAGCCGCCAAGCCGGCTAGCGATGCTGCTCCGGTCGAAGAAGTGCTGGTGATCAACGTGGTCGCCCGCGACGATTTCGGCTTCAAGGGCCCGGCGCTGCTGCAGAACATCCTCGAAAGCGGTCTGCGCTTCGGTGAGATGGACATCTTCCATCGCCACGAGAGCATGGCCGGCAATGGCGAGGTGCTGTTCTCCATGGCAAACGCGCTCAAACCGGGTACTTTCGATCTGGACGATATCGAAGGCTTCAGCACCCGCGCGGTGAGCTTCTTCCTTAGCCTGCCCGGCCCGCGCCATCCCAAGCAGGCCTTCGACGTCATGGTCGCTGCCGCGCGCAAGCTGGCCCACGAACTGGGCGGCGAGCTGAAGGACGACCAGCGTAGCGTGATGACCGCGCAAACCATCGAACACTATCGTCAGCGCATCGTCGAATTCGAGCGCCGGCAACTGACCCAGAAACGCTGAAACACCAGTGCATTGCAAAAGAGCAGCCAAGGCTGCTCTTTTCGTTTGAGAGACCGAGCATGACCGACGCCGCCCAACGTATTTCCGAACTGCGCAACGAACTGGACGCGCACAACTACCGTTACTACGTGCTGGACGAGCCGAGCGTGCCGGACGCCGAGTACGACCGCCTGTTCCGCGAACTGCAGGCGCTGGAAGCCGAGCATCCGGAGCTGGTCACGCCCGAGTCGCCGACCCAGCGCGTCGGTGGCGAGGCGCTCAGCGCCTTTGGCGAGGTGCGCCATGAAGTGCCGATGTTAAGCCTCGGCAACGCCTTCGAAGAGGACGATTTGCGCGCGTTCGACCGTAGCGTGCAGAGTGGCCTCGGCGTGCCGGGTGGTGATCTGCTCGGCGGCGGTGCCGAGATCGAGTATAGCTGCGAGCCCAAGCTCGACGGCCTGGCCGTCAGCCTGCGCTACGAGAATGGCCAACTGGTGCGCGGTGCCACTCGGGGTGACGGCAGCACTGGCGAGGACATCACCAGCAACGTGCGCACCATCCGCAACGTACCGCTCAAGTTGCAGGGCGATGGCTGGCCGCAGGTGCTGGAAGTACGTGGTGAAGTGTTCATGCCCAAGGCCGGCTTCGAGGAACTCAATGCGCGCCAGGCCGAGAGTGGTGGCAAAACCTTCGCCAACCCGCGCAACGCCGCTGCCGGCAGCCTGCGCCAGCTCGATCCGAAGATCACCGCCAGCCGCCCACTGGAGTTCTGCTGCTACGGCGTCGGTCAGGTCAGTGGTGAACTGCCGGGCACCCAGGTGGCCATGCTGCAGCAGCTCAAGGCCTGGGGCGTGCCCATCAGTCGCGAGCTGAAGCTGGCCAAAGGCGTCGAGGCCTGTCTGGATTACTACCACGACATCGGCCAGCGGCGCATGAGCCTGGCCTATGACATCGATGGCGTGGTGTTCAAGGTCAACAATATCGAGGACCAGCAGCAGCTGGGCTTCCGCGCGCGTACCCCGCACTGGGCCATCGCCCACAAGTTCCCCGCGCAGGAAGAACTGACCGAGTTGCTCGACGTTGAATTCCAGGTCGGCCGTACCGGTGCCGTTACCCCGGTGGCGCGTCTGAACCCGGTCAAGGTGGCGGGCGTGATGGTGGCCAACGCCACCCTGCACAACATGGATGAAGTGGCGCGCCTCGGCGTGATGATCGGCGATACGGTGATCATCCGCCGTGCCGGAGACGTGATCCCGCAGGTTATGGCGGTGGTGCCCGAGCGTCGCCCGGAGAACGCGCGCCCGGTGCATATCCCCGAGCAGTGCCCGGTGTGCGGCTCGGCGGTGGAGCGCACGCAGCTGGTCAAGCGCAGCAAGGGCAAGGAGTCGTTAAGCGAAGGCTCGGTGTACCGCTGCGTTGGTCGCCTGAGCTGCCAGGCGCAGCTCAAGCAGGCGATCATTCACTTCGTCTCGCGTCGCGCCATGGACATTGAAGGCTTGGGCGACAAGACCATCGAGCAACTGGTGGACGAGAAGCTGATCGCCTCACCGGCCGACCTGTACAAACTGACCTTCGAGCAGATCATCGGCCTGGAAGGCTTCGCCGAGGTCTCCAGCAACAAGCTGCTCAAGGCCATCGAAGACAGTAAGCGGCCGACCCTGGCGCGTTTTATCTACGCCCTCGGTATTCCTGATGTGGGCGAAGAAACTGCCAAGGTGCTGGCGCGCTCTCTGGCCTCGCTGGAACGTGTGCGCCAGGCGCTGCCGCAGGTACTCACCTATCTGCCGGATATCGGTCTGGAAGTCGCGCACGAGATCCACAGCTTCTTCGAGGACGCGCACAACCAGCAGGTGATCAGCACCTTGCTCGGCGAGTGCGGCCTCGAGTTGCAGGAGGAGGGCGAACTGAGCGCCGAGTTCTCGGCCGTCGCCACCCTCGGCGGCATGCTCGACAAGCTGAACATCCCCAGTGTCGGCCCAGGTGCGGCGCAGAAGCTGGCCGAGCGCTTCGGCAGCCTGGAAGGCGTGCTGAATGGCGACTGGCTGGACATGCGCCAGGCACTGCCGGAGAAGCAGGCCAAGGCCGTACGGGAGTTCTTCGACAACGCTGAAAACGCCCAGCTGGCTCGTGCCATCGAGCAGCAGTTGCGTGAGTTCGGCATGCACTGGCAAAGCGAGAAGAAAGTTGCCGAAGGCCTGCCCCTGGCCGGGCAGACCTGGGTGCTGACTGGCACCCTGGAGGTGATGAGTCGCGACGTGGCCAAGGAGAAGCTGGAAAGCCTGGGCGCCAAGGTGGCCGGTTCGGTATCGGCCAAGACCCACTGTGTGGTCGCAGGACCGGGCGCCGGCTCGAAGCTGGCCAAGGCCAGCGAGTTGGGGGTGAAGGTATTGGACGAAGCGCAGTTCCTCGAGCAGCTCAAGGTCTACGGCATCGAACTCTAGCGAGCTATTCGCGAGCAGAGCTCGCTCCTACAGAGGCAGGCGAAGAGACGCCGATCTTGTAGGAGCGGCTTCAGCCGCGATACGGGTAGCACCACTCGAGCGATCCCGGATTGCATCCGGGCTACGGTCCTGAAAGCCTACAGGGCTGGACGAAGTTTAGGTGTCGAGCTCTGAACCTGTAGGAGCCGGTTTGCCGGCGATCCGTTACGCCGAAGCATCGCCGGCAAGCCGGCTCCTACGAAAAGCTTGGTTCAACTCGCGAAGCGCTGATCCAGATAAGCGATGATCGCCTTGGACTCGTACAGCCAGGTGCTCTGACCGTTTTCCTCGATGCGCAGGCACGGCACCTTGATGCGGCCGCCGTGCTGCTCCAGCGCCTGCCGGTGTTCGGCGTCGTTCTTGGCGTCGCGCAGCTGCACCGGCAGATTGAGGCGGTGCATGTTGCGCCGTACCTTGACGCAGAACGGGCAGGCGTGGAACTGGTACAGCGCCAGGTTGGCCGTAGCGCGCTCGACCTCGGCTTGCGCCTCGGGGCTGCGCTTGAGCTTGTGCGGACGGCTGATCCAGTCGGCGAACACGACCAGTTGGCCCAGGCCGATACGAAGGGCTTTGAGTAACATCTTTCTAACTCCTGAAATGCCGACGGCCGTTCACCGAAGTGAGCGGCCGTCGTCTTGAGCGGGATCAGCGAACCAGATTGAGGAATTCGCCGCGGGTCGCCGGGTTGCTGCGGAATTCGCCGAGCATCACCGAGGTGACCATGGAGGAATTCTGCTTCTCCACACCGCGCATCATCATGCACATGTGCTGCGCTTCGATGACCACCGCCACACCCAGTGCGCCGGTGACTTGTTCGACCGCTTCGGCGATCTGCCGGCTGAGGTTCTCCTGAATCTGCAGGCGACGTGCGTACATGTCGACGATGCGCGCCACCTTGGACAGGCCGAGCACCTTGCCGTTGGGGATGTAGGCGACATGAGCCTTGCCGATGAACGGCAGCAGGTGATGCTCGCACAGCGAGTACAACTCGATGTTCTTGACCAGCACCATTTCGCTGTTGTCGGAGCTGAACAGCGCGCCGTTGGTGACTTCCTCCAGCGTCTGCTGGTAACCACGGCAGAGGTACTGCATGGCCTTGGCGGCGCGCTTGGGCGTGTCCAGCAGGCCTTCGCGGGAAACGTCCTCGCCAAGCTGGCCAAGGATCGCGGTGTACTGTTGTTCCAGGGACATGGAAAATCCTGTTGGGTATCGAATGGGCGCAGGGTAGGGCGCCGACAAGGGCCTGACAAGAGCGTCAGGCGCCAATGCGAGTCTCTCGTTAGTCGTCGCGACCATCCATCATGGTGCGCTTGAGGATGACGTACACCGCGCCGGTGCCGCCATGCTTGGCCAGGCAGGAGCTGAAACCCAGCACCTGCGGATGCTGGCGTAGCCAGGTGTTCACATGGCTCTTGATCATCGGCTTGCGCCCGTCCATGCGCACCGCCTTGCCGTGGGTGACGCGCACGCAGCGAATCTCCAGCTTGGTGGCTTCGGCGAGAAACTCCCACAGGGTGTCGCGTGCCTTCTCGACGCTCATACCGTGCAGGTCGAGGCTGCCGTCGAAGGGAATCTGGCCCAGCTTGAGCTTGCGCATCTGGCCGTCCTGCACGCCGTTACCGGCCCAGTACAGTGGGTCTTCGGCGCCGACGTCGATGACGAACTGGTCAGACAGCCCGTCCACCTTGATCTCGCCCTGGCTGATGGTCGCAGCCTGGCGCAGGGTGTTGAACTGTTTACGGTCAGCTTTGGGTTTGCCGGTGTCGGCGCGGTCGTGCTTGATCGGCCTGACGCCGCGCAGCTCGGCCTGGAACAGGGAAAAGTCGTCGTCTTGCATCGGTGGCTCCGCGAAACAGGCGGGCATTTTACCCAAATGCCGGCCGTGTAAGCGTAGAAAGACGAATTTGTAGGAGCCAGCTTGCGGGCGATCATTGCTCCTGTCGCTGCAAAGCATCGCTGGCAAGCCAGCTCCTACAGTTATGGGCGCTGTGTTTTTGGGCGATCAGTCGCGCTTTTTCATCAGTGATGGCGACAGGCTCAGATCGCTGGGGCGACGCAGGCGTCTGCGGCAGCGACGCCAGAAGGCGATGCCGGCCCACAACAGGAACAGGCCGAGCAGCAGCAGGACAATGGCCTCGCCGGTGGAATCGTTGAGCGTACCCAGCACCGGCGCGCGGCCTGCCAGCGAGGCGACGCCCGCCATCGACAAGAGAACGCCGAAGGCGGCGAGCAGGGCGCCCAGGCCGGCTCCGATACGCAGGCGCCAGTTTTTCGGCCGGCGGGGGCGCAAGCGGCGTGCATCGAAATCGTCGGACAGCTTCATTCCGATTTCCTTTGGCTTATCGGCGGTATGACCGGCTGGTCGCGTTCGGGTTCCACAGCGCTGGCGATACTGCTACAGGTTTCACACCAGCGATTTGGCGTTAGGCACCAGAGTAGCGAAGTTGTCGCCCAGGGCGATCATCTCGATGCGATGTACCTCGGCCGCGGCAATCACGCTGCCATCCGGTGCGGGCAGGTCGCGGGTAGCGCAGGCAGCATCGACCAGCGTGCAGCGATACCCGTAGTCCTTGGCGGCGCGCACGGTGGTGCTGACGCTGGAATGGGTCATGAAGCCGCAGACGATCAGATCGAGATGGCCCAGCGCCTGCAGGCGGTCATGCAGCTCGGTGCCGGCGAAGGCGTTGGGCAGGCGTTTCTCCACGACGATCTCGCCCGCCAGCGGGGCTGCTTCCGGCAGGTGACGACCACGCGGGCCGCTGGGGTCGAGCAGGCCGCCGGGAATGCCGAGGTGTTTGACGTGAACGATGTCGGCACCGGCACTGCGCGCTGCTGCCAGCAGGCTGGCGATCTCTGCCAGCGCGGGGTCCAGGCCCGGCAGCGCGAGTACGCCGCTGCGGTACTCTTCCTGGGCGTCGATGATCAGCAGGGTCGCATTGTTCAGGCTGGCCGGCGCGTGGCCACGACCGGTGAGCTGGAACATGGTTTGCGGATGGGACATCTCGGGCTCCTGGCTGATGGTGATGATGTGCCATTGTCCGCTTGCCAGAGCGCTCTGTGAACCTCTATCTGCGCCAACGCTTGCTCAGTGCATTTTGCCGGAGCAGAATCGGAACTGCTCTGAAGGAGTCAGGGTCGTAAGCAAAAGGAGTTGCCATGTCACTTTTGTCTCAGCTTTCCCCGCATTTCTGGCTTTTGTTCTCCATCGCCGTGGCCATCGCTGTTCTGCGCGAGCTGCGCCGTCCTGATGACGATGCAATGCGCAAGAAACGCGAAGGTTCATGAGCGCTGGTTAACCCGTCGTTCATGCGCTGATCACCCGCACTGGGCTAAACTTCCGCACTTTTCACCCGGAGGCCGCCCGTGACTGTTCTCACTACCCGTTTACGTACCCTGCGTGACTACATCCGTTGGGCCGTCAGCCGCTTTCAGGCCGAGCAACTGTTCTTCGGCCACGGCACCGACAATGCCTGGGATGAAGCGCGTCAGCTGGTGCTCGGTGCGCTGCACCTGCCTTGGGAAATCTCCGACGCCTATCTCGATTGCCGTCTGGAAGATGACGAGCACGCCCACCTGCAGGCGCTGCTCAAACGCCGCATCGAAGAGCGCGTGCCCACCGCCTACCTGCTCGGTGAGGCCTGGTTCTGTGGCCTGCCTTTCGTGGTCGATGAGCGTGTGCTGGTGCCGCGCTCGCCGATTGCCGAGCTGATCGATCGTCATTTCTCACCCTGGCTGCCGACCGAGCCGGCGCGCATTCTCGATCTGTGCACCGGCTCCGGCTGCATCGGCATCGCCTGCGCCTACGAATTTCCCGAAGCCGAGGTGGTGCTGGGCGATCTCTCCTTCGACGCACTGGAAGTGGCCAACCTCAATATCGAGCGTCATGGCCTGGAGGAGCGCGTCTACTGCGTGCAGGGCGATGGGTTTGCCGGGTTGCCGGGGCAGCGTTTCGACCTGATCGTCTCCAACCCGCCTTATGTCGACGCCGAGGATTTCGCCGACATGCCGGCCGAATACCAGCATGAGCCGGCGATGGGCCTGGCTTGCGGCAATGATGGCCTGGATCTGGTGCGACGCATGCTGGCCGAGGCGGCCGATCACCTCACCGAGCGTGGCGTGCTGATCGTCGAGGTTGGCAACAGCCAGGTGCATGTCGAGGCGTTGTACCCGGAAGTGGAGTTCACCTGGATGGATTTCCAGCACGGCGGCCACGGCGTGTTCCTGCTGGCGGCCAAGCAGTGCCGCGAGCATCAGGAACTGTTTCGTTCGCGTATCGAAGGCTGATTGGTTTTTTCGCGGCTGAAGCCGCTCCTACAGAGAGGTGAACGTAGGAGCGGCTTCAGCCGCGATATCTATCAGCGCGTTGCGATCCAGATCAGCAGCCCCGCCTGAAACAGGCTGAACGCCACCAGGCAGGTGATGGTGAAGCGCAGGCCGCTGTCCTCACGCTTGAGGCGCTCGACCCGATCTTCCAGCTTGCGCAGCTTGACGTCCTGCTCCTGCAGCGTCTGATCCGCCTGCTGCAGCATCGCGGCGGCATCCAGCAGCTCGATGATCTGCACCTTCTCGGCATGCCAGTCGCCATGCAGCGAGCTGACCCGCGGGGCGCTGTAGAAAGGCTTGAGCTGCAACGGGTCGCTGTACTCGATGGTGAAACCCTGCGCCTTCACTGCGTGGTCACGGCGGGCGCGGGCGGCTTCATTGAAGTTGTCCTTGGTCGGCAGGGCAGCGCCCTCGATCTGGTAGTGCGCGTACTGCTTGCGCGCCCAGGCAATGCCCTGAGCCATGAGAAAGCGCCCCAGGCCGCGATTGGCTGGTTCGACGCTCAGGCCCTTGTCCGGGCCGAAGCGAACCTCCTTGCGCTGATGGTCGGCCCAGACTTCCAAGAGGTTGTTCTGACGATGCAGGCGTTGGCCGGGCAGTTGGATGGTCAGGCGCAGCAGGCTCATGTCTTTGGCGTGACGCTCCACCCGGCCAAGCTGGACGAAGCGCAGTGGCCTCGGACCGGTTTCCCGGTCAACGGGCAGCGGCGCCAGACGCAGCAGGCTGAATTGCTCGGCTGGCAGGTCCGTCCAGGGATGCGGCGCGGCGGGCGTTTCGCCTGGCGCAGCATCGGCATCTGGGGCTTGTGCCTCCGGGGCTGGGTTTTCGCTCATGGGCGTCCTGTGTGCTCGATTGAGTCGTCAAGCCTGTTATCGACCGTTTTTCTCGGCACTGGAGCGAATAAAGGAGACGATCCGCTCGCCCAGCGCACGGGCCAAGGGTAGCTGTGGATCGTCATAGGACGCCAGCTGTTCGTTCCAGGGCGCCGGGGTGATACGCATGACATGGTTCATGCCGGGAATCAGCGCCAGTTCGGCATCGGGCCTGGCCTGCTTGAGCGCTTCGGCGTTGTCCGGGCTGACCTGGGCGTCGTGGGTGCCCTGCACGATCAGCGCGGGAATCTGCAGCGCGGCGAAGTTTTCCGCCGGGTCCTGGCGCAGCAGGCTGATCAGATAGGGCTGCACGCTGGGGCGGTAGACCACCTGCAGCTCCTTGGGTACCTTGGGCTGCAGCTTGCCGCGGATCAGGTTGGCAAGAATGTGCCGGCTTTCGGCGAGCAGTGGCGGTGGCAGGCGCATGGCCAGTTGCATGTCCAGCACCTGGCCGATGGGGTAGGCGGGGCCGGCTATCGAAACCAGTGCATCGGCCTGGCTACCAGGCGCGGCCAGGCTGGCGATCAGCGCACCTTCGCTGTGGCCGATGAGGATCAGACGGTCGAAGCGCGGATCGTCCCTGAGCAGCCTGGCCCAGCCTTCGGCATCGGCCACATAGTGTTCGACGCTGAGGTCGCGCTCGTCCGGCGTGGCGGCGCGGCTGGCAGCCACGCCGCGCTTGTCGTAGCGCAGGCTGGCGATGCCGTTGCGCGCCAGGACCTGGGCCAGCTTCTTCAGCGCGTCGTTATGGCCGCCCTCGGGGTTGTTGCCGTCGCGGTCGGTGGGGCCGGAGCCGGCGATCAGCAGTGCCACCGGCACCGGCTTGTCGCTTTGCGGCACCAGCAGGCTGCCGTACAGGGTGCCCTGGTCGGTATCGAGGCTGACGGGTGATTGTCGGGTGGCGCTGGCCTGGGCCAGGCCGGTGAGCAGGGTGAGGGACAAGAGCAGGGCTCGCAACATGATAAGGGCAGGGTAGTGGCAGGTTGGCATTGGACGTTCGCCGTCGCCCAAGGTTCGGGCACTTCTAAAAACTAGCTGCGTTGTCATCACTGCGTTAGAAAACAGGCTCAAATGCTCATTTACAGCCTGTAAACTCCGCTTTTCGCCTGTTTTCAGCCTTGTGCTGACTGCCTCGCTTACGTTTTTAGAAATGCCCGTTCGGGGTGAACTGCAAGAAGGTGGCAGGTATACTCGCCCACCTTGTGAATCGGGCCTGCGCAGTGCCGGGCCTGAGCTGAATCTCGCGGAGTGTCTTCCCATGTCCGGCAATACCTACGGCAAGCTGTTCACCGTCACCACCGCAGGCGAGAGCCATGGCCCGGCGCTGGTCGCCATCGTCGACGGTTGCCCGCCCGGTGTCGAGATTTCCCTGGAAGACCTGCAGCGCGACCTCGACCGGCGCAAGCCGGGCACCAGCCGCCACACCACGCAGCGTCAGGAAGACGACGAGGTGGAAATCCTCTCCGGTGTGTTCGAGGGCAAGACCACCGGTTGCTCCATCGGCCTGCTGATCCGCAACACCGACCAGAAGTCCAAGGACTACTCGGCGATCAAGGATCTGTTCCGCCCGGCCCACGCCGACTACACCTACCACCACAAGTACGGCATCCGCGACTACCGTGGCGGTGGCCGCAGTTCGGCGCGCGAGACCGCCATGCGCGTGGCGGCCGGCGCCATCGCCAAGAAATTCCTGGCCAGCCAGGGCATCGTCATCCGTGGCTACATGAGCCAGCTCGGGCCCATCGAGATTCCGTTCAAGACCTGGGATTCGGTGGAAGACAACGCCTTCTTCAGCCCCGATCCGGACAAGGTGCCGGAGCTGGAGGCCTACATGGATCAGCTGCGCCGCGATCAGGATTCGGTCGGCGCGAAGATCACCGTGGTCGCCGAAGGGGTGATGCCGGGTCTCGGCGAGCCGATCTTCGACCGCCTCGACGCCGAGCTGGCTCATGCACTGATGAGTATCAACGCGGTCAAGGGTGTGGAGATCGGCGCTGGTTTCGCCTGCGTGGCCCAGCGCGGTACCGAGCACCGCGACGAGCTGACCCCGGAAGGTTTTCTGTCCAACAACGCCGGCGGCATCCTCGGTGGCATCTCCAGTGGCCAGCCGATCGTCGCCCACCTGGCACTGAAACCGACCTCGAGCATCACCACGCCGGGGCGTTCCATCGACGTCGACGGCAACCCGGTGGATGTGATCACCAAGGGCCGCCACGACCCCTGCGTGGGCATCCGTGCCACGCCGATCGCCGAGGCGATGATGGCCATCGTGCTGATGGATCACCTGCTGCGTCACCGCGCGCAGAACGCCGACGTGCGCGTCACCACACCGGTGCTGCCACAACTGTGAACCGGGCGGTAGCATGAGTGCGGCCTTGCCTTACTGGCGGCTGTCCGGCTTCTACTTCTTCTACTTCGCCCTGCTCGGGGGTACGGCGCCATTTCTGGCGCTGTACTTCGATCACCTGGGCTTTTCACCCGCGCGTATTGGCGAACTGATCGCCATTCCCATGCTGATGCGCTGCGTGGCGCCGAACCTGTGGGGCTGGCTGGGTGATCACACCGGCCAGCGCCTGCTGATCGTGCGCTTCGGCGCGCTGTGCACCCTGGTCTGCTTCGCCGGCATCTTCTTCAGCCAGAGCTACGCCTGGTTGGCGCTGATCATGGCCACCCATGCCTTCTTCTGGCATGCGGTGCTGCCGCAGTTCGAGGTCATCACCCTGGCCCATCTGCGCGAGCAGTCCGCGCGCTACAGCCAGATTCGCCTGTGGGGCAGCATCGGTTTCATCGTCGCCGTGGTCGGCCTCGGCCTGTTGTTCGAATGGCTGAGCCTGGATGCTTATCCGGCGGCGCTGGTGGTGATCATGGCGGGTATCGTCGCTGGCAGCTTCTGGGTGCCCAATGCGCAGCCGCTGCAGCGCCCGAGCACGCCGGAGCAGGGCGGCTTCATGCGCCAGCTGCGGCGTCCCGGGATTCTCGCGTTCTACATCTGTGTCGGGCTGATGCAACTGAGCAACGGCCCGTACTACACCTTCCTCACTCTGCACCTGGAAGGCGTCGGCTACAGCCGTGGCGCCATTGGCCTGTTCTGGGCGTTGGGGGTGGTAGCGGAGATTCTGCTGTTTCTGGTGATGGCGCGCCTTCTGCAACGTTATTCGCTGCGTGCCGTGCTGCTGGCCAGTTTCCTGATCACCGCCGTGCGTTGGCTGCTGTTGGGCAGCCTGGCGCAATACCTGCCGGTACTGCTGCTGGCGCAGTGCATGCACGCCGCCACCTTCGGCGCCTTCCACGCCGCCTGCATCCACTTCGTGCAGCGCAGTTTCGCTGATCGTCAGCAAGGCCAGGGGCAGGCGCTCTATGCCAGCCTGGCCGGCATCGGCGGTGCGCTCGGCGCGCTGTATGCCGGTTATAGCTGGAAGGGCCTGGGCCCGGCCTGGACTTTCGCCATCGCCAGTCTGGTAGCCTTGCTCGCAGCCTTCATCATTGCCACCCGTCTGCCGCCCGAGCGGCCCTGAATCGAGTGAACCCTTCATGAGCAGCCTCGCCGTCCATTTGCACACCTCACCGGAACTGCCGAACAAGGTGCTTAACCACGCCGATGACATCGCCAGTACCCTGGCGGCGGTGGGCATCGATTATCGCCAGGTGGAATTGCCGGCTGCGTTGCGCCCTGGTTGCGAGCAGGCCGAGTTCGACGCAGCCTATGGCCTGTGGCTGCAGGCGTTCATGGGTAACGAAGGGCATGTACAGCAGGAGCTGTTCAACCTGCAGCGCAACCACCCGCAGAAACTGGAGCTGCGTGCTCGGTATCTCGATGAGCAAGCGCAGCCGAGCGTCAGTGCCTGGTTGTTCATTGGCGGGTTTGCCCAGCTCAGCGTGCATCTGGATGGCTACGTGTACGTGCTGCAGGGCGAGCGCGGTGACCTCCTGACCTTGCCGGCCGGCACGCGTCACTGGTTCGACCTGGGTGAGGAGCCGCATGTGCTGGCGCTGCGCCTGAGCGTGAGCGACGAGGCACCAGAGCGCACGGGGGACGATATCGCCAGGCGTTTTCCGCGTCTGGGGGACTGAGGGAACCCCGGTCATTAGCCGACTATCCTATGCAGGCAACCTCTCAGACAGGAGTGTCGTCATGGGTTCTACCTTCAATGGGCTGATTGGCCTGGTCATCCTGGCCCTGGATATCTGGGCCATCATCAATGTGGTCAAGAGCAACGCGGAAACGGGAATCAAGATTCTATGGATTCTGCTGATCGTGCTGTTGCCAGTGATCGGTCTGATCATCTGGGCGCTGATGGGGCCGCGCGGCAACGTCAGAATATGAGGTGTCTGTGGCTGCTGGCTTTGGTGCTGCTGCCGCTGTTCAGTGTGGCAGCAGATACCACCGACGCCTGGCAGGCACTGCGCGAAGGCCGTGCGCTGATACTCATGCGTCACGCAACGGCGCCGGGTACGGGCGACCCGGCGAACTTCCGTCTGGGGCACTGCGAAACCCAGCGCAACCTCAACGCTCAGGGGCGTGCCGAGGCCCGGCGCTGGGGCGAACTGCTCGCGCGCCAGGGGATCGAGCAGCCGCGTTTGCTCAGCAGTCGCTGGTGCCGCGCGCTGGACACGGCCAGCCACATGCAGCGTGGCCCGGTACAACCATTCGCAGCGCTGGATTCATTCTTCGGGCAGCCCACGGATGGTGCCGAGCAGACCGCGGAGCTGATTCGCTCGATCAATCAACTGCCTGCTGGCGCGCCGTTGGTGCTGGTTTCCCATCAGGTCAATATCACCGCCTTGACCGGTATCTTTCCCGCTTCGGGCGAGGGACTGATCCTGGCTTTGCCGCTGCGGCCACGTGCCGAGCCTCTGGCGCGCATACCCGCGCCCTAGGCTACAAAGCCAGTTGCGCCTGAGCCGGCTGCAATACACCCTCGAGTTCCAATAGCTGCTGCTTGCGCGGCAGGCCACCGGCATAACCGGTCAGGCTGCCGTCCCGGCCGATCACGCGATGGCAAGGCACGATGATGGAGATTGGGTTGGCGCCATTGGCGGTTCCCACCGCGCGCACGGCCTGCGGCCGACCGATGACGTTGGCCAGCTCCGAATAGCTGCAGGTGCGGCCATAAGGGATGGCCAGCAGCGCCTGCCAGACCGCCTGCTGGAATGCCGTACCCCTCGGAGCCAGACGCAGCTCGAACTGACGACGCTTGCCGGCGAAGTATTCATCGAGCTGGCTGCACACGGCGTCCAGCTCACGGCCAGCGGGCTGCCAATGGTCTTCGATGCGCCAGGGCCGGCTGTCCAGCTCCATCAGCAGCAGTTGCAGGCCGCTGTCGTCGGCTGCGATCAGCAGCGGACCGACTGGGCTGTCGTGGTAGCGGTAATGCATGACTCAGCCTCCCGAATAGTTATGCCACAGATGCGCCGCTGCATAAGCGCGCCATGGGCGCCAGGCCTCCGCGCGCGCTTTCAGGCGGCGCGCATCGATACCTTCCGTTCCCCATACCGGCGCCTTGAGTAAACCCAGATCGCTGGCGGGAAAGGCGTCGGCCTCACCGAAGGCACGCAGGGCGATGTATTCCGCCGTCCATGGACCTATGCCGGGCAGGGCACATAGCTGCTCGATCAGTGCCGCGCTGCCGTCGGCCAGATGCAGTTTCAGGCTGCCATCGGCAATGCGCGCGGCGAAATGCTGCAGGCACTGCACACGTTTGCCGGGCATGCCGATGCCGCTCAGGTCGGCCTCGGCAAGCGCTTGTGGCGAGGGGAACAGATGGCTGATGCCCAGCGTTTCCGGTGTTTCGATCCGTGTGCCGACGCGTTCCACCAGGCGCCCGACTATGGTGACCGCGGCCTTGACCGTGACCTGCTGGCCGACGATGGCGCGCACCGCCTGTTCGAACGGGTCGAACGCCACCGGCAGGCGCAGACCGGGATTGCGCAGCAGCAGTGGCGCGAGCAGTGGGTCAGTGCTCAGGTGAAGGGCAATCACCTCCGGCTCGCTGTCGAGATCGAACATGCGTCGCACGCGTCGTTCGAGTTGATCGAGATGTGCAGGCAAGGCCAGGCGGCAGCGCAGTTCCAGTGCGTTCTGCCCCGGCAGCGGCGCAACCCTGAACCAGCCGGTTGTGCCGCCGATGCTGAAGCCGCGGCTGTAGCTGTCCGCGCTCAGCGACTCCAGGCCGGGAATCGCGCGCAGTGCGAAGTGGCCGTGGAACTGTTGCCAGTCCCAGGGCGGTTGATAGGGCAGGAGCAGCGTGATGATGTTCATGGCTGGCACCCTAGCTCGCTGTCGGCGAGTTGTCAGCGCGAAGATGACTTTCAAACTGCAACGACCTGCCTGTGTGCGGGTGCGCGGTGCGCACGGCGCACCCTACATGAGTCGAGTACCACGGACCAAGGTCCAGGCGCGCGGGCTTTTGGTGGGGTGCGCCGCGCGCACCAGGTGGCTCCACGGCACCCTAGGCGCCACGCTGATAGCGCCCCGGCGTCGTGCCTTTCCAGCGCTTGAAGGCGTGGATGAAGTTGGACAGCTCGCCATAACCCAGGCGTTCGGCGATTTCTTCCAGGCTCAGGCCACCCGCAGCCAGCAGGTCTTCGGCCAGGGCCAGGCGCACCTCGTCCTGCAGGGCACGAAAGCGGGTGCCTTCTTCGATCAGTCGACGCCGCAGGGTGCGGCTGCTCAGGTGCAGACGGTCAGCGACCTGTTCCATATCGGCGATCTGCCCCGGCGATTGCAACAGCAACTGGCGCACCCGTCCGGCCAACCCCTGGTGCCATTGATGACGCGCCAGCAGGGCCTGGCATTGCCGCTCACACGCGCTGACCAGTTGTGGGTTGGCCCGTGGCAGTGGGTTGTCCAGCAAATCGGTGGCGAACCCAAGTCGATTTTGTGCCGCGCCGAAGAGCGGTGTCTGGCCGAAGGCGCTGATGAATGGCGAAACGTCAGCCGGCGCTGCCTGGCGCAGTTCCACGTTCAGCAATCGCAGCGTGCTGCCGAGCAGCTCGCGCACGACCACCAGGGCGCCGAGCATGTCGCGCTGCACGATGAAATCATGCAGTGCCGGGGGCAGGGCGCTGTCGTCGAAATTCAGGCTGGCCATCGCGTTATCCACGTTCAGGCTGATGCGGGTGAAGGCATAGGTCAGGCCGTGATAGCGCAAACCCAGTTCGGCGGCCTGGCGCACCGTGGCACTGCTGAGAATGGCGTAACCCCAGGCCCCGTAGGTGGTCAGGTGGTAGCGCCGACCCGCCTGCAAGCCAAGGTCGCTGACGTCGGGCAACGCCTCGATCAGGTTGGCGATCAACTGCAGTTCGCGCTGCGCTTCGATCTCCCCGTTCAGGCTGGCCAGCTGCACCGGGCTGAGCCCGGTTTCATGCAGGCATCTGTCCAGGCTCAGGCCCAGATCGAGCCCCAGCTGGGTGAGCAGCTGGATGCTGATGATGCTGCGTCGGGCGGGCCAGGGCGCTGACATAGATTGTCCGAAAATCACAATATCCTGACCGACTATGCCATAACCTGGGCGCTGCGAGGCAAGTAGCATCTGCTCATCGCCATACACGGGTCGGGGAGACCACAATGAACAACAACCCCCGTACGAACGCGCCCTGGCGCGTACTGATCATCGGCAGCGGCTTTGCCGGTCTGGGCCTGGCCATGCAGTTGCGCAAGGCCGGCGAGGACGACTTCCTGTTGCTGGAAAAGGCCGGCGAGGTCGGCGGTACCTGGCGCGACAACAGCTATCCGGGCGCTGCCTGCGACGTGCCTTCGCACCTGTATTCCTTCTCCTTCGAAGCCAAGCACGACTGGTCGCGCAAATTCGCGCCGCAGGCGGAAATCCACGCCTATATCCTGCAGTGCGTGGACAAGCACCGCTTGCGTCCGCATATCCGCCTCAACAGCGAGGTGCTCGGCGCCGAGTTCGATGCTGCGCGCGGTATCTGGCGCGTCGAGCTGGCCGCAGGCGAGGTGATCGAGGCACAGGCACTGGTCAGTGCCTGCGGCCAGCTCAATCGACCGGCCTACCCGAAGCTGCCAGGGTTGGAAACCTTTCGTGGCGAGGCCTTCCACTCGGCGCGCTGGCGGCACGATATCGATCTGGCCGGCAAGCGCGTGGCGGTGATCGGTACCGGCGCCTCGGCGATCCAGTTCGTGCCGCAGATCCAGCCGAAGGTCGCCAGCCTGAGCCTGTTCCAGCGCTCGGCAGCTTATGTGCTGGCCAAGCCGGATCGCGCCTATCGTCCGTGGGAGATTGCCCTCAAACAGCGTTTGCCCCTGCTGCAACGCGCCGACCGCCTCCTGCAATACCTGCATCACGAGGGCCGGGCGCTGGCCTTTATCCGCTTTCCCTGGCTGATGCGCCTGTTCCGCCACAGCTTCACCCGCCACCTGCAACGGCAGATGCCCGATGCCGGCAAGCGTGAGCGCTTGCAGCCGAACTACCCGATGGGCTGCAAGCGTATCCTGATCAGCAACGACTACTTCCCGGCGCTGGCGCAGGCCAATGTCGAGATCGTCGACTCGGCGATTAGCGAGGTGCGCGAACATTCCCTGGTGACGGCCGATGGCTGTGAGCATCCCTGCGACGTGCTGATCTACGGCACCGGTTTCACCGCCACCGATTTCCTCGCGCCGATGCGTATTCGCGGCCTCGATGGGCTGGAACTTAATCAGGCCTGGAAGGAGGGCGCCGAGGCCTACAAGGGCATCAGCGTCAGCGGCTTTCCCAATCTCTTCCTGCTCTACGGGCCGAACACCAACCTCGGCCACAACTCCATTCTCTACATGCTGGAGAGCCAGTACGCCTACGTGCTGGGCTGCCTGCAGGCGCTGCGCGAGCAGGGGCTGCGCTATCTCGATCTGCGACCGACGGTGCAGCGGCACTACAACATCGAATTGCAACGGGCGACTCATCGAACGATATGGGAACAGGGCTGCGACAGCTGGTACAAGACCGCTACCGGCAAGCACACCAACAACTGGCCGGGGTTCACCTTCACCTATCGCCTCATGACCCGCACTCCGGAGCTTGCCGACTATGACTGCGTCCGCTGATTTCAAGGCCCCAGCCGCCGAGCAGATGTTGCTGCGCGGCCTGTTGCGTGGTTTTCTGCGCCTGTTCTTTCGCGGCCTGGTACGGCCGCCGATGCCGGTGGCCGGGCAGCGTCGTGTGCTGCGTGCACTCACCGCCATCACCCTGACGCCGCGCGGGGTCAGTCGCAGCGCCGATACCCTGGCCGGGCGTCCGTGCGAATGGCACCGGCCGCCTGTCAGCAGCGGCAGCGTGCTGCTCTATCTGCACGGCGGCGCCTTCATGATCGGTGGGCCGGACACGCACCGGGGCATCTGCGCCAGCCTGGCCAAGCGCGGTGCCCTGGAGGTCTGTGCGCTGGACTATCGCCTGGCGCCGGAGCATCCCTATCCGGCGGCGCGCGATGATGTGGTAGCCGCCTATCAGGCCTTGCTGGAGGCAGGGTATCGGCCGCAGCAGATCGTCATTGGTGGCGACTCGGCTGGAGGCAACCTGAGCCTGGTCGGCTGCCTGCGCATCCTCGAACTCGGCCTGCCGGGGCCTGCCGCACTCGTGTGCTTCTCGCCGGTCACCGATTTTACTGGCGAGCAGATGCATGAGCCGCCAGCCGGCGACCCGCTGCTCCACCCTCGCTGGATCGAACAGGCCGCAGAGCTGTATTGCCCCGCCGACCTGCCACGCGATGATCCGGGTTTGTCGCCGCTGTTCGCCGACCTCAGCCGTTTGCCGCCGACGCTTATTCAGGTTGGCGAAGATGAGCTGCTACTCAACGACAGCCTGCGCCTGGCCGAGCGCGCCAGGGCGGCTGGGGTGAACCTGCGCCTGGAGCGTTATCCGGGGCTGTGGCACGTGTTCCAGGCGCATGTCGGCATGTTGCGTGCGGCGGATTACGCCATCGCCCGCGTGGTGGCCTTTCTCCGTGAGCGGGGGGTGTGATGAACAATATCCTCATCAGCGGCGCCGCATCGGGCATCGGCGCGGCCACCGCGCGGCTGTTTCACGCGCGGGGCTGGCGCGTCGGGTTGCTCGATGTCGATGAAAATGCGTTGGCAGCATTGGCCGCCGAGCTGGGCGGCGCCTGGCACACCCAGCTGGATGTGGTCGATGCTGCTGCAGTGAAAGCCGCGCTGGCCGACTTCTGCGCGCAGAGCGGTGGCCAGTTGCGCCTGCTGTTCAATGGCGCCGGCATTCTGCGTACCGGCGCCTTCGCCGGGATCGAGCTGGAGCAACATGCGCGCCTGATAGAGATCAATGTGCTCGGTGTGCTCAACCTCTGCCATGCGGCCTTTGCCTATCTCAAGGCCACGCCAGAGGCGCAGGTGATCAACATGGGCTCGGCCTCGGCACTCTATGGCGTGCCACAGCTGGCCAGCTACTCGGCCAGCAAGTTCGCCGTGCGTGGGCTTACCGAGGCGCTGGAGCTGGAGTGGCGCGCGCACGGCATTCGCGTAGGCGACCTGATGCCACCGTTCGTCAATACGCCGATGGTTCGCAGCCAGGCACAGCGTCCACCCGTGATGCGCCGTCTGGGCGTGCGTCTGGAAGCCGAACAGATCGCCGAAGTCGCCTGGAAGCAGGCACATAAAAGCACCGTGCATCGCCCGGTAGGGTTGCAGTTCGGGCTGCTCTTCAATCTCGGGCAGATCACGCCGGGGTGGATCAACAGGCTGCTGATGGGCTGGCTCAGTCGCCCCTAGTTCCTGGCTTCTCGCTGCGGCTGGCCAATTGCCGCTGGTCGCCGGCTTTGTCACAAAGGCTTTCCGAGGGGCGCGAAACCCTCGCGAAGTGGCTACTCTAGAGAAGACGGTTTCAGTTCGGCGTTCTGCCGGGCAGTCGTCGATACGCTTGCAGTAGACACATCGAGCATCTGCTCGATTCTCGGGGCGGCGCCAATTGGGTGTCTCAAAAACGTAAGTAGTTTTCTGAGGTGCCCAGCAGAGGCCGCGACACCGTCCACAGGACGGCAGCATTGGGAAAGTGGTTAATCCATCCATAGCCTGAGAGGGGGTCGTTTATGAGCACAGCCTTCCACGAAGACTCCAGCACCTCGGTGCTGCGTCGGATGAAAGAAGGGGGATTCGACTTCGCCCAGTTTCACCCGATCGAGTTCTACGCCATCTTCCCCGACGAAGAGCGGGCCAGAATGGCGGCCAGAAACTTTCGCGGCGAGTCGCTCAACGCCCAGATATCCGCCCGCGAGGACGGCATCTGGCACCTGCAAATCAGCAAAGTGATGTACGCCACCCATGCCGGTATCGGCGAGTTCGAACATGACCTGGAGTCCATCGTCGTCCCGCTGGGCGGCAAGATGGATGGCTGGGGCGTTACACAGGAGGTGAAAGCGTCAGCCATGCGTTAGGGAAACACTGAAAAAGCTGTCATGCCTGCGCAGGCGGGCATCCAGAACCAGCGAGTTGTCTGGGCTCCCGCCTTCGCGGGAGTGACGATAAATGGCTTTTTCAGAACATCCTCAAGTGCGGATGCGGCGGCGTCCGTCAGCACAGACCATCGGCCGGTTGTCCGGCCGATGGCTTCAACTCCCAGCCCACCTCGACTTGCCAATCCTTCTCGCGCAGGCTGCGCGGCGGAGGTAGCTATGGCCGATGTTCTGATCCTGACTCATATCGATTATTGCCCGCCAGCCCATCTGGCGCAGGTGCTGCAGGCGCGTGGCTGCAGTTTCGACGTGCTGCGCGTCGACTTGGGCGAACTGCACGGCTACGACCTGGAGCGGCCCAAGGCGATTGCCGTGATGGGCGGGCCGATGAGCGTCAATGACCCGCTGCCCTGGATCGCCGACGAAGTGGCAGCGTTGCAGCGCTTTATCGAGCGTGACATTCCCATCATCGGTCACTGCCTGGGTGGCCAACTGCTGGCCAAGGCACTCGGCGCCACCATCCGCCGTATGCCGTACACCGAGGCCGGCTGGCAGCGCATGCAGCGCCGTTCAAAGGCGACGGACAGCCCCTGGTTGGCGCATTTGCCTGAAGCGTTCAGCATCTTCCAGTGGCATGGCGATACCTTCGCGCTGCCTGACGGCGCCCAGCCTCTGCTGAGCAGCCGCTGGTGCGACAACCAGGCCTTCGCCTGGGGTGACAAGGTGCTGGCGCTACAAGGGCACCCGGAAATGACCGAGGCGCTGATCGAGCTCTGGCTCGATGACTGGGCGCATCTGCTCGATGCCAGCCAGCCCAGCCAGCAGAGCATCGCCGACATGCGCGACGATCTGGGCGGGAAGGTCAGGGCGCTGAACCAGGTCGCTGAGGGCTTCTACGCGCATTGGCTGAAACTGGCTGGGCTGTGAAGGCCCCAAAGAGCTGGCAACAATAACTCTGTTGCTTCTGACCTGGCAGGAGATCTCTCGTCGTTTGGAGACAGGGCATTGTCGCGCGGTTAACCGACTCATCGCCGTCACGCGAGAGCCTATGCACCGCGAGGCGCGGCTCCTACAACGGTGATTGGACTCTATGCAGTAGGAGCTTCGCACCGGGACGAAGCCTTTGAAGCGCCAGGATGCAGAGCCGTGAGCACTGGTGTTGGCAGTTTCTACGGCCCCCAATAATCGAAATAGTGGATGTTGCCGGGTTTGATCTCGATCGCTATCTCTGTGCCGCATCTTATCGTGCGTGTCCCCGGCGCTATTTCCCCCGCCTTGTTAAGCCGGTATGGCCAGGGTTTGCCGTCTACTGAAAGCGTGCCGCAGCCACCACCGTTATCGTGTTCGATTACCAGGTACGTCTTGCCATCGGTGCTTGGTTTATAGCGGCCTCTGAGCTCATAAGTGGCATCGGTATCCGTGGCGACGATGTTGGGCAGCAACCAAGCACCTGCAATAAAAAGAACGGAGCACAGTGCTGCACCAAGGATGATCAGCAGGTACTTGAGCGCTCGTATCACGTGTTGGGTTTCTTCTTCGGTTTCATAGCGCTTCAGGGATCAGCGCCAGCAAATCGGTCACCCCAACATCCACGCCTGCCTGGGCCAATAGCGTCGTGGCCTGGCCACGGTGATGAGTCTGGTGGTTGAACAGGTGCATCAGCAGGGCGAAGAAGTGCTTTTGCGCTGCCACGCCCTTCATGTTGCTGTAGCTCAGCGGCTGATCCAGGTGCTCTTCGTCAATCTCGGCTGCCAGCGCTTCGATGCAACTGTCCAGCAGCTTGCGCAGTACCGCCAGTTCGCGAATGTCCGCCGCCATCGGCTGATCCAGGCGCGTGGGTTTTTCCAGGGTGGCGAGCGCCTGCAAGGCAGGAAAGTTTGCCGGATGCGCGGCATAGCGCCCAAGCCAGATGCGGTCAGCCACTACCAGATGATTCAGCGTGCCCAGGATCGAACCGAAGAACGCGCCACGCTCGGTGCTCAACGCCGCGTCGGACAAGCTGGAAGCAGCTGTGTAGAGCCGTTCGTTCATCCAGCTGTTGTAGCGCGCCATCAGGCGGATATGGTCGATTCTCTGCATGGTTTCACCTGTTGCGCACGACTTACCGGTGATTCTGGCGGCTGCGCCAATCTTCGCTCAGCAGCCCGTAGAGTGCCGAGTCCGATACCTGTCCATCGATGATCCAGCGTTGGCGCAGCAAGCCTTCCTGGCTGAACCCCAAACGTTCAAGAGCGCGCCCGGAGGCTGTATTGGTCGGGTCGATTTCCGCCTCGACCCGATTGAGCCTCAGGGTTTCGAACCCGTGGCACAACAACTCGCTGGCCGCCTCCTGAACGTATCCCTTGCCCCAGGCGCAAGAGGCAATGCCAAAGCCGATCTCTGCGCGACGCGATTGCGGCTGGTAGTTGAACAGCAGGCATTTGCCGATCAGCTCGGCGCTTTGCCTGTCTACGATAGCCAGCGTCAGGCGCTGGCCTTCGCACATGGCCTGCTGTTCTGCGCGAATGTAATCCTGCGCAACGGCCTCGGCATCCCAAGGCGGGGTGTTCCAATACTGCATGACCTGCGGATCGGAAAAGATCGCGAACAGCGCCGCAGCATCCGCTGCTTGCAGAGGGCGCAGGACAAGACGTGGCGTCGTCAGAGTGACGGAAAGATCGGGCATCGGGTTTCCTCGCGTGCTCAGGTGTTCAAAAGCGCTCGTCGGCGATGGCAGGCAGCACCAGTTCGCGCACGTAACTGGCATCGGACAGGCTCAGCAGCGTTCTCACCAGTGCGACGACATCGTGCAGCGGAATCAGCTGACCTTCACCATTTTGCGCAGCCTGTTCGACTGCGGTCTGCAAGCCATCCTGGGTATTGAGGTAGCCCAGTTGCAGACAGGTGACGGCCAGGCGCTGATCGCGAAAACCTTCGCGCAGGGTCTCGGCGATGCCTTTGAGGGCAAACTTGCTGGCGCCGAAGGTGACTTCCGGGCGGCCGCTCTGTGGCAGGGCCGAGGTAGAACCGGTCAGGATCAGCTGCGGCTTCGCGCCGCCAAGCAGGCGCGGTAGCAGGCGTTTGAGCAGCAGCAGGGTTGCGCCGATATTGACGCTGACCATTTCGAGAATCTGCGCGTCGTCGTCCTGCAGAAAGCTGTAGTCATCCTCGAACGCGCGAGCTTCCCAGATGCCCAGGTTGTAGATGATCGCATCCAGCCGCTGCGGTGCCTGGGCCTCGATGGCTTCTACTGCCCGCAGCGGATCGCTCATATCCGCTTCGATCCACTGGATATCCGTAGCGAGGTCGGCCGGACGGCTGCGTGAAATCCCGATCAGCTCGTGGCTTGTCGCCAAACCCTCTACCAACGCACGGCCGAGACCTCGGCTCGCACCGATCACCATGATTCGCATCCTGTGCCTCCTTGATTCCTGCAGGGATCTTCCATGGCTCCGGCGAGGGCAACGCTCGCCCGAGAGGAAGACTGGGACGTTAAGTGGGGCGCTGGCGGTGGGTCAAACGGGATATGCCAGGCAAGCACTTATCGTGTGGGGGATTGCTCTCGCCGTCACTCCCGCGAAGGCGGGAGTGACGGCGAGCTGTTCTGGGTTCCCGCCTGCGCGGGAACGACGGTCGCTGCAGGTGATGAAGGCTCGCAGGTGGTGGCGACTACTGACCGTCCGGCTCCGACCATACGGCAAACTCGTTGCCACCCGGTTCGACGAAGTGAAAGCGTCTGCCGCCGGGGAAGGAGAAGACCGGTTTGACGATTTCCCCACCGGCAGCCTCGACCTTGGCCAGAGTGTCTTCCAGCTTTGCGCTGTAGAACACGATCAGTGCGCTGCCGTTGTCGCTGCGCGCGGACATCTCGGCGCTGAAGAAACCGCCATCCAGGCCCTCGTCGGCGAAGGCAGCGTAATCAGGGCCGTAGTCCGTGAAACGCCAGCCGAAAGCGGCCTGGAAGAAGGCTTTGGTGGCTGGCAGGTTGCGGGTGGGATATTCGACGTAATTGATCTTCTCGTGGACAGGCATACCGGATTCCCTGGCAATGAAGGTGGTGGTGCTTACTGACGCGATTTGGCCAGATCGATGGCCGCCTGAATAGCCGCCCGTGCTTGCGGGCTGTTCTTCCAGCAGGTTGAGCCAAGCTGACCGGCTACCGCGGTGACGATATCGCCAACGTTGGAGTCTGCCAGCTCCTGCAAGGAGTTGATGCCGATCTGTTCGAGTCGCTGCACGACGGTAGGGCCTACGCCTTTAACGTCTAGAAGGGCTTGGTGTTCATCGGTTGGGAAGGGCATTGCATGTCTCGTCGAATGGTTAATCAAGAGCGGTCAGAGGTGTGTCGGCGAGTGGCGTTTGGGAGATTGGTCAGAGTGGGTGACTCTCGCACTGGAGCAAGACCGAGGACACTGGCTATCCCTATTCGCCACGACGGAGTCAGCCGTTGATGTCGCTACAGTCCATCGGGATCGGGGTGCCCAGCAGTTTGCTGAAGTAGCTTACTTGTTCTACTCGCCAAGCCTCGGCCTGGTCACGAATCGCAGCGTTGTGAGCTGTGGGATCTTCATCGTTTTCCAGCACAGATTGGGTGACGGGTATGATCCATTCGGATGCTCCATCCAGATAGCGATGTTCTCCAGATACCACGAATTGAGACTGCTCTTCATTCCATTGCCAGCGCTGGTCAACGTCGTTTCCCCACGTGATCCAAGCGATCAGCTCGCCATGGGCGCCGTAATCGAGCTGGCCGCCAGAGGGTTGTTCGCCAGTGCGTGTTACCTTCAGATGGAAGCCTGAGAGCATCCCGCCTTCTATCGGTTGATAAGCTATACCGCCGAAGAAGTCGGCGGCGCGCAGAACCTCCCGGTTTTTCGCCGCGTAGATTTGGCAGGGAGAGCTGTGCTGGTTTTGTCGGTAGAGAATTACGCTGACTCCGTTACCACTCTCCGGTTTTTCGCCGAAGTCGTAGGAGTAGTCACGCCCCAGTATCGTCAGCAACCAGGGACACGGGCCGTAGGAGGAGCTGAAGCGTTGGGCCTGGCGGCATCTGGGATGAATTTTTCCTGTCAGAGTCACTCCGTCAGCCCCGACATAACGCCAGTTTCCGTAGGTAGGGGAGTAGATGATTGAGAAAGTGAGTAAGCCCATCAGCCCTAACAGGGTGGCGAGATTGGTGTATTTCATGAGTTGTTCTCCTTCACAACTTTAGCTCCGTATCATCGCAAATATCACCTGATGCAGTCGCTGGTGATATGGACATGCAGTTTTTGCTTCTTATCGGCAGGGGCTTTCCAGGGCGGTGGAATCCCGGTTACGTAACCCCGGCCAAGTCAAGGGAGCGCTCAGCAAGTAATGGGCGGAGGAAGCTGCGTTCGTAGCCGATCACGCGGTGTGTTTTTCGGCGTAGCTTCGGGCGGCCTGGGACTGTGGATCCTGTATGGCGTCGCTGCGGCACTGCTGGTGGAGCGCCAGGCTCAGGGCGAGCGCGATATGGTTCGCCCGTCCTATGGCAGGAAAAACCATGATGTTGCCCGCCGAATTTCTCGGCGAGAGTCAATCAGATTTGTGTTGTTCATGGCTGGCCAGCAGTGCGCTTTACGGCTGCGAGATTTATCGCGACCTCAGGCGCCGGATGACTTTCAGGATTCCGCCATAGCCCAGCAGCAGCCACGCGGCCAGGGCCAGTTGCACCAGCGTTGCGGCCATGCTGGCCAGATCCTGCATGGGGATTACTTGCAGGCCCCATTCGTTGTTCAGCGCGGCGATCAGCGTGGCGATCCAGTAGGTCGTATCCGACAGCGACGAGGCCAGCAGCCAGAGCCCGATGAGGATGCAACCGATCTCCAGTGCCGGAACTGTATTGGTCGAGAGGGCTGTGGACCGCTCGTTAACGCCTGGCAAGAGTATTGCGGCGATATGCAATGGCAATAACCAGAGCAGTGCGGCGATGAGCAGCGGAAAGATGATCGAGAGGACAATGGCCGCGATCAGGCTGCTGGTCGGGAGGTTTATGTCCGTGGCAGAGGCCTGCCCCACAAGCTGCAGGGCGCCGATCACGAGGTAGATGGCAAACAGACGTAGCGCAACAGTGAGAATGTCTTCTCGAGACATGCTTTGGTGTCCTTTCTCTCGGGTTGATGAGCCTGTGAGCCCGAACGGCATTGCCCGGTAGCGGGCCAGCATCCATGCCATTGTGTTCTCGACTGGGTGACGTCAACTGACGTTCTTTCGGGGCGGGGAGTTACAAGTGAACGAAGAAAGGCGCAGAGGTTTGGGCCCTGCGCCTTTCGTGTGTTCAGCGGTTGAAGCGTTCAACCAGGGCGTATTGACCCTGTGCGGTGTTGGTCAGGGCTTCGCTGAGTTTGGCGGTGCTTTGCGCTTCGCCAGCGGTCTGGTCGGCCAGTTGGGCAATGGTGGTGATGTTCTGGTTGATCTCGTCGGCCACGGCGCTTTGTTCTTCCGCCGCCGCAGCGATCTGGTTGGCCATGTCGGCGATATTGGCCACCGAGTCGCTGATGCCGGCCAGGGCTTGGTCGGCTTTGAGTACTCGCTCGACGCCTTCATCGGCCTGCTTGCGGCCGATTTCCATGGTCAGCACGGCTTCTTCTGCGGTGCGCTGTAGCTTGGCGATCAGGGTATGGATCTGTTCGGTCGACTCGGCGGTGCGTTGCGCCAGCGAACGCACTTCGTCGGCCACCACGGCGAAGCCACGGCCCATTTCGCCGGCGCGGGCGGCTTCGATGGCGGCGTTGAGGGCGAGCAGGTTGGTCTGGTCGGCGATGCCCTTGATCACGTCGACCACGCCGCCGATTTCATTGCTGTCCTGGGCCAGGCGGGTAACCGTCTCGCCGGTATCGCCCACCGATTGCGACAGGCGCTGGATGGCTTCGCGGGTTTCCGCGGCGATGGTGCGGCCTTCGCCGGTCAGCCGGTTGGCTTCCTGGGTGGCGATGGCGGTACGGGCGACGTTGCTGGCGACTTCCAGGGTGGTGGCGGCCATTTCGTTGACGGCGGTGGCGACCTGTTCGGTCTCGCTGCGCTGGCGCTCGAGGCCGGCCGAGCTGTTGTGCGCGAGCTTGTCGGCTTCTCGCGCTTGCTGAGTCAGTTGTTCGGCGGTGTCCTGCAGGCGGGTGAGGCAGGTTTTCAGGCGCGCTTCCTGGCTGAGCATGGCCATTTCCAGGCGTGCTTCGGCGCCGCGGCTGTCGGTGTACATCTGTGCGATCAGCGGGTCGGAGGTGGTTTGCTCGGCCAGTTTCAACAGGCGTTTGACGCCACGCGTCTGCCAGGCGATGCCGGCCAGGCCCAGCGGCACGGAGAGCACGGCAGCGAGGATGAAGCCCCAGTTGCTGCCCATCCAGTGGCCGATCATGAAGCCGATCTGGCTGACCAGGATGAAGGGCATCCACGCCTGGACGATGGGTAGCCACTGGTTGCTGGCCGGGATGGCTGATTTGCCCGCGTTGATGCGGGCGTACAGCGTTTCGGCGCGGCGTACCTGCTCGGCGGTCGGCTTGACGCGGACGGATTCGTAGCCGACGACCTGGTTGTTTTCGGTCACGGGTGTGACGTAGGCGTTGACCCAATAGTGGTCACCGTTCTTGCTGCGGTTCTTGACGATGCCCATCCACGGGCGGCCCTTTTTCAGGGTCGTCCACATATGCTCGAACACGGCTGCCGGAACGTCCGGATGGCGCACGATGTTGTGTGGCGCGCGCAGCAGTTCTTCACGACTGAAGCCGCTGATGTCGACGAAGGCGTCGTTGCAGTAGGTGATCTGCCCCTTGGTGTCGGTGGTAGAGATCAGGCGCTGCTGAGCAGGAAAGGTGCGCTCGCGCTGAGTGACCGGCTGGTTGTTACGCATGGCAGGTATCCGTCGTTGTAATGCCCTGTCATCGGCCGACAAGCGGCGAAGTTGAGGGCTGAATCCGTTTTGGCGAGTTTAATCGCTTTTTGAATGACGTCACATTTTTGTCACGGCATGAGCCGTCCGTGGCCCGACGGGGAAGCCCTGCCGCCAGGTGCGGCAGGGCAGGTCCATCAGTTGGCGATCATCTGGCGCAGCACGTAGTGCAGGATGCCGCCGACTTTGAAGTACTCGACCTCGTTGAGGGTGTCGATGCGGCACAGCACTTCGACTTCCTCGTGCTGGCCGTCTTCACGGGTGATGATCAGTGTCAGCGGCATCTGGGGGCGCAGTTCCACGCCTTCCAGGCCCTCGATGGCCAGTACTTCCTTGCCGGTGAGCTCGAGGCTGGTGCGGTCGGTGCCGGGTTTGAATTGCAGCGGCAGCACGCCCATGCCCACCAGGTTGGAGCGGTGGATGCGCTCGAAGCTCTCGGCGATCACCGCCTTGACCCCCAGCAGGTTGGTGCCCTTGGCTGCCCAGTCGCGGCTTGAACCGGTACCGTATTCCTTGCCGGCAATGATCAGCAGTGGCGTGCCTTCAGCCTGGTAGCGCATGGCCGCATCGTAGATCGCCAGCTTCTCGCCGCTTGGCACGTGCAGGGTATTGCCGCCTTCTTCGCCGCCGAGCATCTCGTTGCGGATGCGGATGTTGGCGAAGGTGCCGCGCATCATCACTTCATGGTTGCCGCGGCGTGAGCCGTAGGAGTTGAAGTCGGCCTGGGCCACGCCGTTGTCGCGCAGGTATCGCCCGGCTGGGCTGTCGGCCTTGATGTTGCCGGCCGGCGAGATGTGGTCGGTGGTCACCGAGTCGCCGAGCAGGGCGAGGATGCGCGCCTGGCGGATATCGGTGATGCGGGGTGGGTCGCCGGCGATGTCTTCGAAGAACGGCGGATGCTGGATGTAGGTGGAATCAGCCTGCCAGGCATAGGTATCGGCTTTGGGCACGTCGATGGCCTGCCATTTCTCGTCGCCGGCGAAGACTTCGGCGTATTCCTTGCGGAACATGGCGGTGTCGACGTGGGCGATGGCCCGGGCGATCTCGGCCTGGGTCGGCCAGATGTCCTTGAGGTAAACCGGCTGGCCATCCTTGCCGGTGCCGAGGGCGTCGTGGGTCAGGTCGAGGCGCACGCTGCCGGCCAGGGCGTAGGCGACCACCAGGGGCGGCGAGGCCAGCCAGTTGGTTTTCACCAGCGGGTGCACGCGGCCTTCGAAGTTGCGGTTACCGGAAAGCACCGAGGCAACGGTCAGGTCGGCCTGGGTGATGGCTTTCTCGATGGGCTCGCGCAGCGGCCCGGAGTTGCCGATGCAGGTTGTGCAGCCGTAGCCCACCAGGTCGAAGCCGAGTTGCTCCAGATAGGGCGTCAGGCCGGCGGCGTCGAAGTATTCGGTGACCACCTTGGAGCCGGGGGCCAGCGAGCTCTTCACCCAGGGTTGACGCTGCAGGCCTTTCTCCACGGCTTTCTTGGCCAACAGGCCGGCGGCCATCATCACGCTGGGGTTGGAGGTGTTGGTGCAGGAGGTGATCGCGGCGATCACCACGGCACCGTCTTTCAGGCGATGGGTGTGACCGTCGTCCTCGTAGTCGACCTCGCCACTCTGTTTGTCGCCACCCACGGCAGTGCCACCGCCGCCCTCATTGAGCATGCGACCTTCTTCCTTGGCCGAGGGCTTGAGCTGGAGGCCGACGAAGTCGTCGAAGGCCTGGCTGACCTGGCCCAGCGAGACGCGATCCTGCGGGCGCTTGGGCCCGGCCAGGCTGGCTTCGACGCTGCCCATGTCCAGGCTCAGACTGTCGGTGAACACTGGCTCGGCGCCTGGCTCGCGCCACAGCCCCTGGGCCTTGCTGTAGGCCTCTACCAGTTGCACGGTAGCGTCCGGGCGGCCAGACAGGCGCAGGTAGCCAAGGGTGATCTCGTCGACCGGGAAGAAACCGCAGGTGGCGCCGTATTCCGGGGCCATGTTGGCGATGGTGGCGCGGTCGGCCAGCGGCAGGTCGGCCAGGCCGTCGCCGTAGAATTCGACGAATTTGCCCACCACGCCTTTCTTGCGCAGCATCTGAGTGACGGTGAGTACCAGGTCGGTGGCGGTGATGCCTTCCTTGAGTTTGCCGCTGAGCTTGAAGCCGATCACTTCGGGAATCAGCATCGACACCGGCTGGCCGAGCATGGCCGCTTCCGCCTCGATGCCGCCCACGCCCCAGCCGAGCACGCCGAGGCCGTTGATCATGGTGGTGTGCGAGTCGGTGCCGACCAGGGTGTCGGGGTAGGCGAGGGTGACGCCGTCTTCTTCCTTGGTCCACACGGTGCGCGCCAGGTACTCGAGGTTGACCTGGTGGCAGATGCCGGTGCCCGGCGGTACCACGCTGAAGTTGTCGAAGGCGTGCTGGCCCCAGCGCAGGAAGGCGTAGCGCTCGCCATTGCGCTGCATTTCCAGCTCGACGTTGTCGTGAAAGGCGCTGGACGAGGCGTAGCGATCGACCATCACCGAGTGGTCGATGACCAGATCCACCGGCGAAAGCGGGTTGATCCGCTGCGGGTCGCCGCCGGCCTTGGCCATGGCGTCGCGCATGGCGGCGAGGTCGACCACCGCCGGCACGCCGGTAAAATCCTGCATCAACACGCGCGCGGGGCGGTACTGGATCTCACGGTCGGAGGCGCGCTGGTCGAGCCAGTCGACCATGGCTTGCAGGTCCTGCGGCTGTACGGTCTTGCCGTCTTCGTTGCGCAGCAGGTTTTCCAGCAGCACCTTGAGCGACTTGGGCAAACGGTCGATGTTGCCGAGGCGCTGGGCGGCTTCGGGCAGGCTGAAGTAGTGGTAGGTGGCGTCGCCGATCTTCAGTTCGCGGCGGCAGTTCAGGCTATCGAGGGAGGGCATTGCACATCTCCTTGGGCCCGCACGGTTCGGGCTGTATCTGATGGCGGCAGACCTTCAAGCTAGTTCGGCTTGGGCGGTCTGGCTAGCGCATATCCTTTATCGGTTGCTATGCGCTGCCTGTGTTGGATGACCGGATCTCATCGAGACGCGATGGCCAGCGGCTCCGTAATCTGTGGGCAGCACATATGTAGCTGGACAGGTTTAGCGGCTCTGGGTTCCGGTCTCGGGTATCATGCGCGGCCTGAGGAGACCCTTTGATGAATACCCTGTTTCTGCATTGCCGCCCCGGTTTCGAGGGGGAGGTTTGCGCCGAGATCACTGACCTTGCGGCGCGTCTGGATGTACCGGGCTACTCCAAGACCAAGCCCGGCAGTGCTTGCGCCGAGTTCGTCTGCAGCGAGGCGGACGGCAGCGAGCGCCTGATGCGTAGTGTGCGCTTCAACCATCTGATTTTCCCGCGGCAATGGGCGCGCGGTGATTTCGTCATGTTGCCGGAGAGCGATCGCATCAGCGTGCTGCTCGACGCTTTGGCCGATTACCCGGTGTGCGGCAGCCTGTGGCTGGAAGTGGTGGATACCAACGACGGCAAGGAGCTCTCGACCTTCTGCAAGAAGTTTGAGGCGCCGCTGCGCAAGGCCTTGCTCAAGGCCGGCAAGCTGGTGGACGACGCCAGGAAGCCGCGCCTGCTGCTGACCTTCAAGAGCGGCCGCGAGGTGTTCGCCGGCATCGCCGAGGCGGACAACCAGGCGATGTGGCCGATGGGCATTCCGCGCCTGAAGTTTCCGCGCGAGGCGCCGAGCCGCTCCACGCTCAAGCTGGAGGAGGCCTGGCATCATTTCATCCCCCGCGAACAGTGGGATCAGCGTCTGGCGCGTGGCATGACTGCCGTGGATCTGGGTGCCGCGCCCGGTGGCTGGACCTGGCAGCTGGTCAATCGGGAAATCCGCGTCACCGCCGTGGACAACGGGCCGATGGCCGAAAGCCTGATGTACTCCGGTTTCGTCGTGCACCAGCGCGCCGATGGTTTCACCTTCCGCCCACGCCATCCGGTGCACTGGATGGTCTGCGATATCGTCGAGAAGCCGGCACGCACGGCGGCGATGATCGAGACCTGGCTGGGCGAGGGGCTGTGCCGCGAGGCGGTGGTCAACCTCAAGCTGCCGATGAAGCAGCGCTACGCCGAAGTGCGGCGCCTGCTCGATCGCATCGAGTCGGGGCTGGCGGAGCGAGGCTTGAAGGTCAGTATCGGTTGCAAGCAGCTGTATCACGACCGTGAAGAGGTGACCTGCCACCTGCGTCGGCATGGCAAGTGATGATTTGCGCGTAGGCCATCCAGGCTGTGCGCGCAGGTGACCTGAAGGTCAGCTTTGCGCGACAATGCGCGCCTGTTTGTGGAGCCCCTTATGTCCGAAGCCCTGACCCTCAATCACGATGACCTGCTCGACGCCAGCGGCCTGAACTGCCCGGAGCCGGTGATGATGTTGCACAACAAGGTGCGCGACCTGTCGCCGGGCGGCCTGCTCAAGGTGATCGCCACCGATCCCTCGACCCGTCGTGATATCCCCAAGTTCTGCGTGTTCCTCGGTCACGAACTGCTCGGTCAGGCCGAAGAAGACGGCACCTACCTGTACTGGATTCGCAAGAAGGCAGATTAGGCAGCGCTTGCCGCATGTAGGGTGCGCGGTGCGCACCAGTGCTGTGCCTTGATCTGTGTTTGCCCGTGGTTATAGGGGCGCGCGGCTCACCCTACGGGTCTTCATCGTTCTCCGCGCCATTCCAGCCTGCCTGTCCCGGCGCCAGGCCGCAGCTGTTGAGCAGGCTCTGCCAGGCCTTGACGTGACGCGCCGTGGCCGTGCGGAAATCCTGCCATAGCGAATCCTGCTCGCCTGCCAAACGTTGCAGGTGCTCGCGTGTGGCCGCGGGAATGCTATCAATGCGCTGCAATTGCAGCAGCGTCGCCTGCCACTGCTGGCCACGCTGATCGACCTGCGCGAGATAGGGCTGCAGGCTGCCGGCGTAGAACTTGATGAAGATGTTCTGCAGGATGCGTCCGCGCGGCGTCGCCTGGCCCAGCGGGCAGAGCGGGCGGTTCTGCTGGCGTTGCTCCAGCAGTTCGCTGCCGACGTCCAGGTTGTGGCGCAGGCTGGCCAGGCTGGTGATCAACTGGCCGCCCTGTTCGCTGGCATAGAGGGCGAAGAACAGGGGTTCCAGCTCGTCAGCGCTCGGCGGCAGCTGCGCCGGCAGGGCGGCGCCAATGCTTGCCAGTCGCTGCAGTGCGTCCAGTGCGGCGCTGTCTTCCTGGGTATCGACCGGCAAGGCCTGGTCGGCGAAACGCAGGTAGTTCTCGAATTCCGGGCTGCCGTTCAGCGCATTCCAGAACACTGCTTGCAGTTGCTGGCGCTTGTCGTTGGCCAGGCGCTGCAGGGTGGCTTTGAGGCTGGAGTCGTCCTGCAGATGGGGCAGGCAGTCGTCGATGGTGCGCAGCAGATCGCCCTCGTAGCCCAGGCGTTGGCTGGGCATCAGCTGTTTGCCCAAGCTGCTGTTGCGCTGGCTGATCAGCTGCTGCAGGCGAGGACAACGCCGCGCATCGATCACCAGATCGAGCAAGCCGATACGCAGTTCGGGGATATCTGAAAACCGCTCGCGTCGGGCTGGCAGGCGGTACTGGCTGATGCTGCGATTGTCGAACGAGCTGACGTCCGGCGCATCGAGCGAGCGCTGCAGGCGTTCGAGGTAGTCGCGTTGCAGGGCCAGGCCGTCGTTGGCCGGGCCACAGCCTGCGAGCAGGAACGAGCAGAAGAGTAGGGCGAGTCGGGTCATGTGCTCAGTCTAGAGCTGATGCCCGACCTATCCAATCACTCAGGCAGCCCGGCGAATGCGCTTGCGCGCGCTGCGTGCCAGGCGCACGGTGAGCATCGCCGCGGCGCAGGTCAGCCCCACGACCAATCCCTGCCACAGGCCACTGGGGCCACTCGGTTCGCCGAAGAGGTCGGACAGCCCCAGCGCATAGCCCACTGGCAGGCCGATGCCCCAGTAGGCGAACAGCGTCAGCAGCATGGTGATGCGTGTGTCCTGATAACCGCGCAGCGCACCGGCGGCGGTTACCTGAATGGCATCGGAGAACTGGAACAGCGCGGCATAGACGATCAGCGTCGCCGCGACCGCGATCACCGTCTTGTCCGGGGTGTAGATCTGCGCGATCTGTTCGCGCAGCAGGAACATCAGGCTGGCCGATATACAGGCGTAGCCGAGTGCTGCGGCCATGCTCACCCCAGCAGCGAAACGCGCCTCACGCGGTTGGCCACGGCCGAGCGCCTGGCCCACGCGTACGGTGGCGGCCATGGCCAGCGAGTAGGGAATCATGAACACCATGGAGCTGAAGTTCAGGGCGATCTGGTGCCCGGCCACCACGGTGGCGCCGAGGCCGCCGATCAGCAGGGCGATCACCGCGAAGATGCTGGACTCGGCGAATACCGCGATGCCGATCGGTACGCCAATGCTCAGCAGGCGCTTGATCACCGTCCATCGTGGCCATTCGAAATGGGTGAACAGCGCGCTGGCGCGGTAGTAGGGCGCCCACTTCACCCAGACCAGCATGCCGATCAGCATGAAGCCCATCACCAGTGCGGTCGCCCAGCCGCAGCCAACGCCGCCCATGGCCGGCAGGCCGAACTTGCCGTAGATGAAGATGTAATTGGCGGGAATGTTCAGCAGCAGACCGAGAATGCCCAGCACCATGGCCGGGCGGGTATGACCGAGGCCGTCGCTGAAACAGCGCAGCACGTGGTACAGCGCCACTGCCGGGAAGCCACAGGCCACTGCGCGCAGATAACCCATTGCTGGGGTGATCAGCTGAGGGTCGATGTTCATGGTGCGCAGGATGAACTCGGCGTTCCACAACAACGCCGCGGCGCTGCCGCCGACGGCCACTGCCAGCCATAGCGCCTGGCGCACCAACGGGCCGATTTCTGCCTCCTCGCCGGCGCCGAAACGCTGCGCGACCTTGGGCGTGGTGGCCAGCAGGATGCCGGTCATCAGCAGGAACACCGGCACCCATATCGAGTTGCCCAGTGCCACTGCGGCGAGATCCTGCGGGCTGACGCGCCCGGCCATCAGCGTATCGACGAAGCCCATGGCGGTATGCGCCAGTTGGGCGATGATGATGGGCGTGGCCAGGATGAGGAGGTTGCGCAGTTCCGTGCGCACGCGGCCAAGGCGGGTGTCGGTGGACATTTCGATTCTTCGGGATAGCAGGAAACCGCGTAGTCTACGCCTTGACGTGTCGGTCAGGAAAGTGCGATCTGCCCCTCTGTCTGGCGGCTCCTGGGGCGACGCTGGCGGTCGTGCTGGCTTAGAATGGCCGCCTGCCCGATGGAGCCCACCATGCACATAGTCGCCGACGAAAACATTCCCCTGCTCGATGAGTTCTTCGCTGCGTTCGGCAGCATCCGCCGCTTGCCCGGGCGCGGCATCACGGCGGCTGATGTGCGTGATGCCGACCTGCTGCTGGTGCGCTCGGTGACGCAGGTGAACCGGGCACTGCTCGAAGGCAGCCGGGTACGTTTCGTCGGCACCTGCACCATCGGCACCGACCATCTGGATCTCGATTACTTCGCCGAGGCCGGCATCGCCTGGAGCAGCGCGCCGGGCTGCAACGCCCGTGGCGTGGTGGATTACGTGCTGGGCAGCGTGCTGACCCTGGCCGAGCGCGAGGGCGTCGACCCGGCTGCGCGCGTCTACGGTGTGGTCGGAGCAGGGCAGGTCGGCGGGCGTCTGGTCAATCTGCTGCGTGGTCTCGGCTGGCCGGTACGGGTGTGCGACCCGCCGCGGCAGGCCGCCGAGGGTGGTGATTTCGTCAGTCTGCAGCGGATCATCGACGAGTGCGATGTGATCAGCCTGCACACGCCACTGGATGCTTCGACGCGCCATCTGTTCGATACGACTCGCCTGGCGGCATTGCAGCCAGGAACCTGGCTGATCAACGCCAGTCGTGGTGCCGTGGTGGATAACGCTGCGCTGCGCACCCTGTTGCCGCAGCGGCCTGATCTGAAGGCGGTGTTGGACGTCTGGGAAGGCGAGCCGCAGGCCGATGTCGAACTGGCCGCCCTGTGCCAGTTGGCGACGCCGCATATCGCCGGCTACAGCCTGGACGGCAAGCTGCGTGGTACGGCGCAGATCTACCAGGCCTGCTGCCGCGTGCTGGGCGTGGCCGAGCAGGTGAGTCTGGCCGATCTGTTGCCTTCGCCCTGGCTGAGCGAACTGAGCATCGATGGCAGCGCGGACCCGGCCTGGGTCCTGGCCAGCCTGTGCCGCGCGGTGTACGACCCGCGCCGCGACGATGCGGATTTTCGCCGTAGCCTGGTCGGCGATGCCGATACTCGTCGCGCCGGGTTCGACCGCTTGCGCAAGCATTACCCGATGCGCCGCGAAATCGATGGTTTGCGCGTGCGTATTCAGGGTGATTCAGCGCCGCTGGCTGCTCTGGTACGAGCCCTGGGCGCCACCGTTTCGTAGGGTGGGTTAGCCGCCTGTCACGTTTGCAGAACAGTTTGCTAAGCCCGGTGCGGCGTAACCCACCATCGGCGCAACGCGATCCGTCGCCCGGTGGGTTACGTGGGGCGGCCATCCGAGCGCGCGGAGTTTATCTGCGTCTGGAAGCTCGGCACTCTGCGCCGCTAACCCACCCTACGAGATAGCGTGTATTCGCATGCCTTATTTTGCATTAATTAAATTGCATGCAATTTAATTGCTCGCTACTTTGTTCGTCACTTTCAGCCCATCCAGGACGATTCCCCATGAGCAACGCACTTTTCGATATCCCGGTCACCACCATCAAGGGCGAGCAGAAGACCCTTGCCGACTTCGGCGGCAAGGCCGTACTGGTGGTCAACACCGCCAGCAAGTGTGGCTTCACCCCGCAGTACAAAGGTCTGGAAAACGTCTGGCAGCAATACAAGGACAAAGGCCTGGTGGTGCTCGGTTTCCCCTGCAACCAGTTCGGCAAGCAGGAGCCGGGTGACGAGGGGGCTATCTCCGAGTTCTGCGAACTGAACTTCGGTGTCAGCTTTCCGCTGTTCAAGAAGGTCGACGTCAATGGTGCGGATGCCCATCCACTGTTCGTTCAGTTGAAAAAGCGTGCGCCCGGCCTGCTGGGTAGCCAGGGCATCAAGTGGAACTTCACCAAGTTCCTGATCGGTGAAGATGGCCAGGTGGTCAAGCGCTTCGCCCCGACCACCAAGCCTGAAGAGCTGAGCAGCGAGATCGAAGCCCTGCTGAAATGAGCGCTTTCGATACCGCCGGGCTGCAGTTGGACAACCAGCTGTGCTTCAAGCTTTACGCCGCCTCGCGCGCGGTGATCCGCGCCTACAAGCCGATGCTCGACGCCCTCGGCCTGACCTACCCGCAATACCTGGCGATGCTGGTGCTGTGGGAGTGGCAGGAGCAGGCGCCCGAGCAGCCGACGCTCAAGGCGCTCGGGCAACGCCTGCAGTTGGACTCCGGGACCCTGACACCGCTGCTCAAGCGTCTGGAGCAGATGGGCCTGGTGGTGCGTCGCCGCGCACAGGCGGATGAGCGCGAGGTGCACCTGGCGCTGAGCGACGCTGGCAGGACACTGCAGGCGCAGGTAATGCCGCTGAAGGCGCAGTTGCTCTGCCAGTTCGGCGATCAGGATCTGCTGGAGATGGAAGGGCTGCGGCGCAGCCTTGACCGTCTGCTGGCTCGGCTCAGCGATTGACCTCATCGGGCAGCCAGGTGTCGAGCATGGCTGCCAGTTCTTCACGGCGGAAGGGCTTGGCCAGGTAATCGTTCATGCCGGCAGCGCGGCAGCGCTCGCGCTCGTCAGACAGCGCATTGGCCGTCAGTGCCACGATGGGCAGCTCGGGCCAGCGGCCATTGCTGCGGATGCGCCGACTGGCCTCGTAGCCATCCATCACCGGCATGTTGCAGTCCATCAGGATCAGGTCGATGGGTTCCTGCTCCAGTATTTCCAGCGCTTCAGCGCCGTGGCCGGCGACCAGCACCTGGTAGCCGAGCTTGGCCAGCATGCCCTTGGCCACCATCTGGTTGACCGGGTTGTCTTCGACCAGCAGTACGCGCGCCGTACTTTCCCGCGCGGCTTGCGTCTGGGCGCTGCTGTGCGGGTCACCGTCGTCACTGTGCAAGATGTGCCGCAGCACCTGCAGCAGGCCATTGCGCGCCAGCGGACGGGCGATCTGCAGCAGCGGCATGAGGCGCTGCGCCTGGTCGTGCGGCAGGAAGTTGCCATAGGCGGTGACCAGCAGTACCGGCGTGCTGATCGCGGGGCGAATGCCCAGCAGGCATTCCGGGCAATCGCTGATCAGCAGGTCGGCATCCACGCCGTGCAGGCTGGCGTCGGTATCCAGGCGCTGATAACCCAGGCCCCAGACTGGCAGCCACTGGCTGAGCATCTGCTGCAGGCCGCTACTGGCCGGGGTCATTGCCACGATGCGGCCCTGCAGCGACGGTTGTGAGCTGGCTTGAGCATGGGCGGGCAGCGGCAGTTCGGCGCAGAACTCGCTGCCGAAGCCTTCTTTCGATTGCAGGGTCAGCTTGCCATGCATCGCTTCGCACAGGCGTCGTGTCAGCGCCAGGCCGAGCCCGGTGCCGCCGTACTCACGGGTGATGCCCACTTCGGCTTGAGCGAAGGGCTGGAAGATGCGCGCCTGAGCATCTTCGGCGATGCCGATGCCGGTATCGCGCACGCGAATGCTGACGCCCTCTGTGCTGCAGGCGACGATCAGGTCGACGCGGCCGAAACGGGTGAATTTGAGCGCATTGGACAGCAGGTTGCTGACGATCTGGCGCACCCGCGTCGGATCGCCCAGCACTTGGGTGGGCAGTGCCGGATCGATCAGGCAGGTCAGCTCTACCGCGCTGGCGGCGTTCTGTGACAGCAGGCTGGCGGTCTCCTCGGCCAGGGCACTGACATCGAAGGGGATTTCTTCCAGCACCAGCTGGCCGGCTTCGAATTTGGACAGGTCGAGAATGTCGTTGAGCAGCTCCACCAGCACCTTGCCAGAGTCATGGGCGATGCCCAGTTGCTGGCGTTGTTCGGCGCTGAGTGGGCCGTCCAGGGCCAGCGCGAGCATGCCGAGCAAACCGTTGAGCGGCGTGCGGATTTCATGGCTCATGTTGGCCAGGAAGGCCGAGCGTGCCTGGGCCATGTTCAGGGCGGTGGTGCGCGCTACCTCCAGTTCGCGGTTGGACTGGCTGAGGCGGGCATTGGTGGCCTTGAGCTCGGCAGTGCGCGCCGAGACGATGTTTTCCAGTTCGTTCAGGTACTGGGTCAGGCGATCTTCGGCGTTGCGCCTTTGCTCGATCTCCTGGGCGATGCTCGACAGCTGGCGATTGGTAACCTCGACCAGGGTGCCGATCTCGTCGCGCTCGTGGCCCTTGGGGCAGGGCACGGGGCGGTGCTGCGGGTCTTGCGGGTTGCGTTCGCTGAGCGCACGAATCACCCCGGTCAGGGGCTTGGTCAGCATGAAGTAGAACAGCACCAGCAGGATCAGCGACAGCAGCAGGCTGCGCGCGAAACCGGTGAGCAGGGTCAGCAGCGAGCGTCTGAGAAAGTGACTGCCGAAGGCGTAGGTATCGACCTCAAGACGCAGAACACCTAGGGCTTCATCGGGCGCGTGGCTGACGTGGAGCGGGTCCTGGAACTGGCGTTGGGCCCCGAACAGGCTGTCACTGAAGACGCGGTAGCGGCTTTCCCGGCGTGGGCGGCTGACGCTGGCCAGCACCAGGCCGCTGTTGTCGATCAGTTCGGCACGGGTCACCGCTGGCGAGCGCAGCAGGCCGAGGACCAGTTCCTGCGCCAGTTCCGCGTCGATGTTGTAGGCGATGCGGGCGGCGGGGTTGTGGCTGATTTCCAGCAGCGCGCGAATCTCGCGATTGATGGAGGCCTCTTCGCTGGCATAATCGACCGCCACCTGGGTGACGCTCAGCAGCGTACCAAGGATAAACGCCACCAGGACGGTCAGGCCGGCCTGTTTGAACGACAGGCGATTGGTGAGCGAAATATCCATAAATGCGTGCGTGGTCTCTGATCCTTGGGCGCCTGCCAAGCATAGCTGATAGCGACCCTGTACCGGCAGAGGCTGCAACGTGCGGCTCTGCGCAAAAGGAGTAGTAGATCGTGGATTCCCGATTGCTGGATTTTCTCGCCCGCGCCGAGCAGGTGCTGGAGCGCATCGAACCCTTGCTGCCCGCGCTGCGTCCGCACGTGGACTGGAGCGCGTGCGTGGCGGCGCGCTGGGTGCGTGATGGTCGCAGCGGCTACCTGCTGCCGCTGGATGTCAGCCTCGACCTGTCGCTGAGCGACCTGCTGGGTGTGGACGCCCAGCGCGAGCAACTGGCGCGCAACACCCGTCAGTTCGTCAGCGGGATGCCGGCCAACCACGCCTTGCTCTGGGGCGCGCGGGGTACTGGCAAGTCTTCGCTGGTGCGTGCTCTGCTCGCCGAGCATGCCAAGGCCGGCCTGCGTCTGATCGAGATCGAACGCGATCACCTGGCCGACCTGCCGCGTGTGGTGGAGCTGCTGGCCGGGTTGCCGCAGCGCTTCGTGCTGTTCTGCGATGACCTGTCGTTCGAAGCAGGCGAGGGTGATTACCGGGTGCTCAAGAGCGTGCTCGATGGTTCGCTGGAGCAGGCGCCGGATAACGTGCTGCTGTACGCCACGTCTAACCGTCGTCATCTGGTGCCCGAGCACCAGAGCGACAACGAGAACTGGAAGAGGGTCGACGGCGAGCTGCACCCCAACGAGGCGGTGGAGGACAAGATCGCGCTGTCCGACCGTTTTGGCTTGTGGCTGTCGTTCTATCCCTTCAGTCAGGATCACTTCCTGCTCGTCGTGCGTCACTGGGTCGAGGTGCAGGCGCGTCAGGTCGGGCTCAGCTGGAGCTGGGACGAGGCGCTGGAGAAGGCCGCCATTCGCTGGGCGCTGGGCCGCGGTAATCGCAATGGCCGCTGCGCTTATCAATTCGCCCGCCACTGGGTCGGGCTGCAACTGCTGGAGCAACAGACATGATCGATCTTTCCCAAACTGGTGGCGATCTCAACGGCTATCCGCTGCTGAGTGCGCAATTGCAGGCACTGCTCAGTGGCGAGCGCGACTTCATCGCCAATGCCGCGCAGTTTTCCGCCTTCCTGTTTCACGAGTTGGCCGACCTGAACTGGGCCGGCTTCTATCTGGTGAAGGATGGCGAGCTGGTGCTTGGCCCGTTCCAGGGCAAGGTGGCCTGTGTGCGCATCGCCTTCGGTCGCGGTGTCTGCGGCGCGGCGGCGGCCAGCCTGCAGACGCAGCGGGTCGAAGACGTGCATGCCTTTGCCGGGCATATTGCCTGCGACAGTGCGTCGAATAGCGAGCTGGTGGTCCCATTGTTGAAGGATGGTCGCCTGATCGGCGTGCTGGATCTGGACAGCCCCTCGGTGGGGCGTTTCACCGAGGCCGATCAGGCCGGTATCGAGGCGCTGGCAGCGATCTTCCTGGCCGCCAGCGACTGCTGAATACGCCTTTGGCGTGGCTCTGCCTGTGACGATGCGGCGGTTTGGGCACGATCCGGTAGGGTGCGCCGCACGCACCGTTGGTTTGAGGTGTTGCCTAAGCTGATTTCGCAGCCGGTGCGCACGGCGCACCCTACGGAAAAGCCGGGCCTGCGTGTTCAGCGCTTGGCGCCGATCTTCTCCAGTGTACGCAGTTCACGCGGCAACAATTGCTGCGTGGACGCACGAGCCTTGATGCGCGCGTAGTGCGCCAGCAGGTTCGGCCAGCGGGCGGCATCCAGTGTTTCCCCGCCGTGCTCCATGTTGATCAACTGGCTGGCCAGCGCCAGGTCGGCCATGGACAGTTGTTCGCCAAGGAAGTAGGGCGCATCACCCAGCGTGGTCTCGAAGTAGTCGAAGTGACTGGGCAGCTTTTCCCTGAGTGCCTGCTGCACCTTGTCCTCGTCGCATGGCTGGCCCATGGTGGCTTTCAGCACGCGGTTGCGGAACACGGTGAAGGTGCACAGCGGCGCCAACTCGTAGTCCGCATATTTTTCCAGCCAGCGTACCTTGGCGCGTTGCTCGGCGCCGTCGCCATACAGCGGCTTTTGCTCTGGGTAGCGCTCTTCCAGGTACTGGCAGATGACGCTGGAGTCCGCCAGTTTGAGGTCACCATCGCGAAAGGCGGGAATCCGGCCTAGCGGGTTGAGTTCACGAAACCACTCTGGCTGGCCGAACGGCATGACCACTTCGAGTTCGTAATCCAGGCCCTTTTCGATCAGGCACAGGCAGAGTTTGCGGACGAAGGGGGACAGGGGTGCCCCGTAAACGGTCAGGCTCATTGCAGCTCCTATCGGCGGCCAGCATGGTCGGCTGAGCGAGGGCGGTCGAGGGCTCTGCTTCTGCTCAGTCGTAGATGTTCTTCTTCTTCCAGTCGTCTTCCAGGTCCTTCAGACCTTCGGTCAACTGGCTGGGTTCTTCCGCTGTGGGCGCGCTGTTGTTAAGAACCATGGCATTGGCGCGCGCCAACTGTTCTTCGAAACGCTTGAGTTGCGCCTGGTAAGGCGCAGGTTCAGGTTGCTTGCGCAGGTACTGCACGCCACGTTCGAAGGCCAGGCGCGCCTGGCCGGGCTGATTCTGCTGGATTGCCGTCTGGCCCAGGGTGTTGAAGAATTCGATATGCACCAGCACCAGCATCTGGCGAATCTGTTTGAGCCAGTGCTTGCCATCGTTAGCGGGCAGCAAACCGCCCTGTACCGAGCTGGTGATCAGGGCGTGCAGGTTTTCCAGCAGGAAACGTACGTCCTTGGCCTTCGCTTCATTGGCGATGGCCTGGGGTGGGTTCTTCACCGGGATGGATTCGCCCTGAGCGATCTGGGCCTTGAGGGTATCGATATCGTTCTGCAGTTTGGCGTTCTGCTTTTCCAGCGGGAGCAGGCGCTCGCTGACTTGCAGCTGCAGCCGGCTCAGCAGAAGCTTCAGCTGCGGTGTCATCAACTGCCCAGGCATGCGCTCGGAGATATCCTGGCAGCGACGAATGCGGTCGAGCAGATCAGCGCGCTGGCGCGCTTTTTCCAGCTTGCTGTTCTCGACGGCGTGGTTGATATAGGCAATCACCATCAGCAGGACGATGCCACCGACGATCAGCATGGTTATCACGAGTGCGGACACTGCTTGGGACCTCTCGAGAATCGACTTTTCGACCGAGTGTAGTGGCTTGGCTGCATGGCTCCTAGTGGCATATCGATTTATGGGCTGAAGTCTTTGATTTTAAAAATTTTTTAGAGAGAGGTTGACGACCCTCGAAAGGGTCCATAGAATGCGCGCCACTTCCAGAGCAATGCTAGAAACAGAGCGAAGGAAGCCGGAAAGTTGCTTGATGTTCCGGGGTGTGTCCCCTTCGTCTAGTGGCCTAGGACACCGCCCTTTCACGGCGGTAACAGGGGTTCGAGTCCCCTAGGGGACGCCACTTTCAAGCTGTAATGCGGGAATAGCTCAGTTGGTAGAGCACGACCTTGCCAAGGTCGGGGTCGCGAGTTCGAGTCTCGTTTCCCGCTCCAAAATTTGGAAATGCTGCTTCGGCAGGGTTTCAAACGAAGTTCCAGGTCCCCTTCGTCTAGTGGCCTAGGACACCGCCCTTTCACGGCGGTAACAGGGGTTCGAGTCCCCTAGGGGACGCCACTTCAAGTTGTACCGCGGGAATAGCTCAGTTGGTAGAGCACGACCTTGCCAAGGTCGGGGTCGCGAGTTCGAGTCTCGTTTCCCGCTCCAAATAAACGAAAACGCCGCTCAATCGAGCGGCGTTTTCGTTTCTGTCGTTTGCCTTTCAGGTCATCTGCGCCAGATACAGCAGCGCATAGCCCAGCCCACACAAGCCCCAGCCCAGCCAGGGCGAGAATACGGCGCGCCACAGCCAGTGGCGCGGGGCGAAGCCGACGCCGTGGATGAAGGCGTTGGATACACCCCACATCACCAGCATCAGCAACGAATGGCTGTAGCGCCCCTGGCTGTCGAGCATCGCACCGGGGTGGATCAATAACAGCAGCGCCAGAGGCGTGGCCAGCAGCCAGGAGAGCACGCGCATCGGCGCGCGCTCGTTCAAGGTGATGTCACTCATGCTCGCGCTCGGTGTCGAGATCCTGCGTGGTTTCCAGCCACAGTGCATTGATGATGCCGAAGCTGCTGGCCAGCAGTACGCCGAGAATCCAGGTGAAGTACCACATCGCGTTTCTCCTCAATACAGGCCGTGGGGGTTGGCTTCGATGCTGCTGTCGTTCAACTTGCCCCACATGCGGACATAGCTCCACAGGGTATAGAGCAGGATGATCGGCACGAAGATGCAGGCGACCACGAACATGATGCCCAAGGTCTTGTGGCTCGATACCGCATCCCAGACCGTGAGGCTGGAGGCCGCATCAAGGCTCGACGGAAAGACGAAGGGGAACAGCGCGAAGCCGGCGGTGCAGATGGCGCCGACGATCATCAGGCTGCTGCCGATGAAGGCCAGGCCGGCGCGGCGCCAGGTGCTAGCGAGGATGGCCAGCAGTGCGCCGAGCACGCCCAGCACGGGGGCGCCCATGGTCAGCGGGTAGCGACCGTAGTTGCCGAGCCAGCCGGCGTTGTCGGCGAGTACCTGCTTGTGCAGCGGGTTCAGCGCAGCCCCTGCATCCACGGCGCCGATCAGACTCATGCCTTTAATACCCAGTGCCAGCCAACTGCCGGCCAGCAGGAAACCGATCAGGAACACCAGGGCACTGAGGTAGGTGGCCTGGCGTGAACGCGCGGCCAGATCCCCTTCGGTGCGCAGCATCAGCCAGGCGCCGCCATGGGCGCAGAGCATGCTCAGGCTGACCACGCCACAGAGCAGGGCGAAGGGGTTGAGCAGGGCGAAGAAGGAGCCGTGGTAGCTCGAGCGCATCATGTCATCGAGCTGGAACGGCAGGCCGAGGAACAGGTTGCCGAAGGCCACGCCGAACACCAGTGCCGGCACTGCGCCGCCCACGAACAGCGCCCAGTCCCAGGCGCTGCGCCAGCGAGTGTTGTCCAGTTTGCTGCGGTAGTCGAAGCCCACCGGGCGGCAGAACAGGGCGAAGAGCACCAGCAGCATGGCCCAGTACAGCCCGGAGAAGGCCACCGCGTAGACCATCGGCCAGGCGGCGAACAGCGCGCCGCCAGCGGTGATGAACCACACCTGATTGCCGTCCCAGTGTGGGGCGATGGTGTTGATGGCGACGCGGCGCTCGTTGTCGGTCTTGCCGACGAAGGGCATCAGCGCCATGGCGCCCATGTCGAAGCCATCGGTGAGGGCGAAGCCGATCAGCAGCACGCCGATCAGCACCCACCAGACGAGTTTCAGGGTTTCGTAGTCGAACATGGCGAAGTCCTCAGGCGTGGGCCGGCTGCTGTTGCTCGAAGTGGTAGCGTCCGCTGTGCAGGCTCGATGGGCCGAGGCGGGCGAACTTGATCATCAGGTACATCTCCACCACCAGCAGCAGGCTGTAGAAGGCAATCAGCGCGATCAACGAGCCCCAGACGTCACCGGCCGACAGGCTGGAGGCAGACAGGTGGGTCGGCAGCACTTCACCGATGGACCAGGGCTGGCGGCCATGTTCGGCCACGTACCAGCCGGTTTGCGCGGCGATCCAGGGCAGCGGCAGGCTCCATAACGCCCACTTGAGCAGCCAGGGCTTGCTTTCTTCGTTCTTCTTCGCCGAGGCCCAGAAGGCGCAGGCGAACAGCGCCAGCATGAGGAAGCCGCTGGCGACCATGATGCGGAAGGTCCAGAACAGGCTGAACACGTTGGGAATGGTGTCCAGCGCGGCCTGCTTGATCTGCGCCTCGCTGGCATCGACCACATTGGTGGTGTATTTCTTCAGCAGCAAGCCGTAACCCAGATCGCCTTTCACTTCATTGAAGGCAGCGATGGTCTCGGCCGACTTGTCGCCGCCGCGTAATTGCTCCAACAGTGCATAGGCCTGCATGCCGGTGCGGATGCGCGCCTCGTGTTCGATGAGCAGGTCCTTGATGCCCTTGACCTCTTCATCCAGCGAGCGGGTGGCAATCAGCCCCAGTGCGTAGGGAATCTTCACCGCATAGTCGGTGCGCTGCTCCTCCTGGTTGGGCAGGCCGAACAGGGTGAAGCCCGCCGGTGCCGGGTGGGTTTCCCACTCGGCCTCGATGGCGGCCAGCTTGGTCTTCTGCACGTCACCGATCTCGTAGCCGGACTCGTCGCCGAGCACGATCACCGAGAGAATCGAGGCCAGGCCGAAGGCCGAGGCTATGGCGAAGGAGCGACGGGCAAAGCCCAGATCGCGTTTCTTCAATAGGTAGTAACTGGAGATGGCCAGGACGAAGATCGAGCCGGTGACGTAGCCAGCCGCCACGGTATGCACGAACTTGACCTGCGCCACCGGGTTGAACAGCAGGGCGCCGAAGTCGGTCAGCTCCATACGCATGGTCTCGAAGTTGAACTCGGCACCCACCGGATTCTGCATCCAGCCGTTGGCGATGAGGATCCACAATGCCGAGAGGTTCGAGCCAATCGCCACCAGCCAGGTCACGGTCAGGTGCTGCAGCTTGCTCAGGCGATCCCAGCCGAAGAAGAACAGGCCGATGAAGGTGGATTCGAGGAAGAAGGCCATCAGCCCCTCGATGGCCAGCGGCGCGCCGAAGATGTCGCCGACGTAGTGGCTGTAGTAGGCCCAGTTGGTGCCGAACTGGAACTCCATGGTCAGCCCGGTAGTGACACCCAGGGCGAAGTTGATGCCGAACAGCTTGCCCCAGAACTTGACCATGTCCTTGTAGACCTGTTTGCCGGTCATCACATAGACCGACTCCATGATCGCCAGCAGGAAGGCCAGGCCCAGGGTCAGGGGGACGAAGATGAAGTGATACATCGCTGTCATGGCGAACTGCAGGCGTGACAGATCGACGACTGATTCCGAGATCATCTCGGTGTCTCCTCGGTGGATGTTGAAGAAGGTGCGCTGGGCTGGCCTAGCAGGTGGCTCTCGACGCGTTGCTGGCCGTCCTGAGGCACTGTTGGTGCATCGAACCAGATGGCCTTGATGCCGAGCAGCAGAGTCAGTTTGATCAGCAGGATCGCGGCGACTTCGCGTACCAGCGGAATGCGCCAGGGGGAGGTGGGGTCGCGTTCGGGCATCTCGATGCTCCGGATTTACCGGCGCTGGCCGTGAGGTCGCGCCGGTAGAATGGGTGTTTCTTAATGTTACAGGGTACTCATGGGGGTATGTGGTCGCTGGAATTGATGCAGGTCAGGGGAATGATGATTAGTCGGGGATTTCTGCGCCGAACGCCCTCGGTGAGCTAGTCGAACGCCGGCAGCTTTGGTGCCAGCAGCTCGTGTCCAGCGGCTTGCCAGGCCTCGATGCCGCCACTCAGCGACAGTACGTTGCGATAGCCCATTTCTCGTAGCGCGTCGGCAGCCAGGGCCGAGCGACCGCTGTTCTTGCAATACAGCACCAGCTTGAGCGTGCGCTCGCTCAGTTGCGGGTCGTTGCTCAGCTTGAACTCCAGTAGCCCACGGGGAATGTTGATGGCGCCGGGGATGTGCGCAGCGGCATATTCGTCCGCTTCGCGCACATCGATCAGCAGATCGGCGTCGCGGATGGCGGCTTCGGCTTGCTGCAGGTCGACCTCGGCGATACGGGTCTTGGCAGCGAGCACCAGGTCATGAGCGCTTTTCATGGGGATTACCTTGCGTGGGCAGTGGTTGGGAAGATGCCGCAGGCACTGGGGCGAGCTGCTTGAGCGCCTCGAACTGGCTGATGAACACCTGGCCGCCGAAGCACTGCAGGAAGTCGGAGCGGCGCAGGCGATCCATTACCGGCCCTTTGACCTCGGACAGGTGCAACTGCACGCCAGCGGCATGCAGACGCTCGACGATGGCATTGAGTGAATCCAGCGCGCTGGCATCGATCAGGTTGACCCCCGAACACATCAGCACCAGATGGCGTACTTGCGGTCGGCTGGCGATCAGCTCGCCGATGCGGTCTTCCAGATAGCGGGCATTGGGGAAATACAGGCTCTCGTCGACACGCAGCGACAACACGTTGGGCGTCTCGATCACGGCGAAACGTTCGACGTTGCGAAAATGCTCGCTGCCCGGCACCTGGCCGACCACGGCGATATGCGGTTGGCTGGTGCGCCAGAGAAACAGCAGCAGCGACAGGCCGACGCCAAGCAGAATCCCAGCTTCGACGCCGATCAGCAGTACGCCGAGCAGGGTGGCGATCTGTGCGGCGCCGTCCTGGCGCGAATAACGCCAGGTGTGGCGCAGCGACTTGAGGTCGACCAGGCTGAGCACGGCGACGATGATGGTCGCCGCCAGCACGGCTTGCGGCAGGTCGTGCAGCAGTGGGGTCAGCAGCATCACACTGAGGCCGATACCGAGGGCGGTGAATACCCCGGCCATGGGCGTACGTGCGCCGGCATCGTAATTGACCACCGAACGGGCGAAACCGCCGGTAACCGGGAAGCCGCCGCTGAGCGCCGCGCTGATGTTCGCCGCACCGAGGCCGAGCAGTTCGTTGTCTGGCTGGATGCGTTGTCGGCGTTTGGCTGCCAGGGTCTGGCCGACCGAGACCGATTCGACGAAGCCCACTAGGCTGATCAGCAATGCCGCTGGCAGCAGTTGTATGGCCAGATCGAGATCCAGGGTGGGCAGGGTCAGCCCCGGCAGCCCTTGCGGCACCAGGCCGACCACCCTGACGCCGGCTTGTTCCAGCTGCAGCAGGTCGACAGTGGCAATCGCGACGATAATTGCCAGCACGGGCCCGGCCTTGGCCAGGTTGTTTGCCAACTGAGCCGACAGGCCGAGGTGTTGCAGTGTCTGCTTGAGGTGGGTTCTGGCCCACCACAGCCATGCCAGGCTGAGAACGCCGATGAGCAGGGTTGGCCCGTGCGTGCCTGGTAGCGCCTGGATCAGTTTTGGCAGTAACTGCGGCAGATTTTCGCCGGAAGCCGAGACGCCGAGCAGGTGTTTGAGCTGGCCGACGGCGATGAGAATGCCCGAGGCGCTGATGAAACCCGACACCACCGGATGACTGAGAAAGTTGGCGATGAAGCCCAGGCGCAGCATGGCCATCGCGGCCAGCAGCACGCCCGACAGCAGCGCCAGGAGCATGGCCGCACCGACGTAGGCCGGGCTGCCGGCAGGGAACAGCGGTGCCAGGGTGGCGGCGGTCATCAGCGAGACGACCGCCACCGGGCCGACCGCCAGGGTGCGACTGGAGCCGAACAGGGCATAGGCCAGCAGCGGCAGGATGCTGGCGTATAGGCCGGTCACCGGCGGCAGGCCGGCGAGCATGGCATAGGCCAGGCTCTGCGGAATCAGCATCAGAGTGACGATCAGAGCGGCGAGGCCATCCTGGGCAGCGCTGCCCCGGTCGTAGCCTCGGCCCCAGTCCAGGCAGGGTAGCCAGTGACTCGGCTTCATTTCTGTTCCTTGCCGAAGTCACAGGCTGCGGGAGCCTCGACCGCCAGCGGCGGGTGCGGCAGATGTCTGGGTTCGGCCAGCCACTCGCGGCCACGCAGCATCAGGTCGAAATAGATGCTCGGCATCATCCGTACCTTGAGATCCCAGGCCAGGCGCCGGGGTACCGCCGGATCCAGCGGGAAGGTGGGCAGCAGCTTGCCGCCATAACCGAACTCCGCCAGCACCACTTTGCCCCGCTCGACCGTCAGCGGGCAGGAACCATAACCATCGTAGATCGCCTGCGGGCCTTTGCCGCCCAGCACCGAGAGGACGTTCTCGGCAACCACCGGCGCCTGCTTGCGCACGGCGGCGGCGGTTTTCGCATTCGGTGCGGCGCAGACGTCGCCCAGGCTGAAAACATTGCCGAAGCGCGGGTGGCGCAGGGTTTCGTGATCGGCCTCGACCCAGCCGTCGGCGCCGGCCAGCGGGCTCTGACGAATGAACTCCGGCGGTCGTTGCGGGGGTACGGCGTGGAGCAGGTCGAAGGTCTCCTCGATGGTCTTGCTTTCGCCGCGGGCATCGGTCTGCTTGAACCAGGCGCGACGCGCAGGGCCATCGACGGCGATCAGGTTGGTGTTGAAGTTGAGCTGCGCGCTGTAGCGTTCGATGTACTGCATCAGCGGCGGTACGAAGGTGGGCACGCCGAACAGCACGGCGCCGGCCGAGCAGAACTCGACGTCTATCTGCGGCAGCACGCCCTGCCTCAGCCACCAGTCGCAGGACAGGTACAGGGCTTTCTGTGGTGCGCCGGCGCACTTGATCGGCATCGGCGGTTGGGTGAACAGCGCCCGGCCCTTGCGCAGGTTCTGCACCAGTTGCCAGGTGTAGGGCGCCAGTTCGAACTGGTAGTTGGACGTCACGCCGTTCTTGCCGAGGGTTTCCCTGAGACCGTCGATGCCGTCCCAGTGCAGGCTCAGGCCAGGGCAGACGATCAGGGCGCGATAGTTCACCCGGTTACCGTCTTCCAGCACCACGCGTTGCTGATCCGGCTCGAAGCCGGCCACCGCCGCGCGAATCCAGTGTGCGCCGTGTGGGATGCAGCGCGCCATGGGGCGTTCGGTGCGGGCGCGGTCGAAGATGCCGGCGCCCACCAGCGTCCAGCCTGGCTGGTAATAGTGCTGTTCGCTTGGCTCGATCACCGCGATGCGCAATTCGGCGTTGCGCTTGAGCAGGCTGGCTGTTACCGCGCAGCCCGCCGCGCCGCCGCCGACCACCACCACGTCATAGCGTTGAGTCGGTGTCCCGCCCGTTTGTGCCTGGGTGACCGTAGCCTGCTGCCAGCGTTGCTGCAGGCGAGGCGTAAGGCCACTGAGGTCGTAACCCTGAGCGCCAGCGGTGCTCAACAATGCCTGCGGATCGAGATGATGAGCTTCGCTCAGTGCCCATAGGCTGGTGGAGCGGGTGCCGGTACGACAGAACGCCAGCAGGGGGCCGCGTATCTGCCCGAGCAGGGTGGTGAAGGCGCTGACGTCTTCATCGCTGATCTGGCCGGACACCACTGGCAGGTAGTGATAATCCAGGCCGCTGTCCTTGGCGGCAGCGGCCATTTCAGCAGAGCTGGGCTGGCCTTCACCTTCACCGTCGGGACGGTTGTTGATCACGCTGCGAAAGCCGGCGGCGGCGAGCATGCCCATGTCGCCAGGTTGTAACTGAGCGGCCACGGCAATGAAGGGTGTCAGGCGCTTGATCGATTCCATGATGATGACCTCAAAGCACGTCGAGAGGGATCTTCAGGTAGCGGGTGCCGTTGTCTTCGGCCGGTGGTAGTTGCCCTGCACGCATGTTGACCTGTACCGAAGGCAGAATCAGGGTGGGCATGCCCAGGGTGGCGTCGCGCTTGCGGCGCATGGCGACGAAGTCGGCCTCGGAGATGCCCTGATGGACGTGGACGTTGTGTACACGTTCCTCGGCGACGGTGGTCTGGTAGCGAAAATCCTCGCGCCCGGGTGCCTTGTAGTCATGACACATGAACAGGCGGGTTTCGTCGGGCAGGGTGAAGAGTCTCTGGATCGACTGGTAGAGGATGTGCGCGTCGCCGCCGGGGAAGTCGCAACGGGCGGTGCCGTAGTCGGGCATGAACAGGGTATCGCCGACGAAGCCGGCATCACCGATCAGGTAGGTCATACAGGCCGGAGTATGGCCTGGGGTGTGGATGGCTCTACCGTGAAGTTCGCCAATATGGAAGGTATCGCCATCGTGGAACAGACGGTCGAACTGGCTACCATCGGTGGCGAACTCGGTGCCGGCGTTGAACAGCTTGCCGAAGGTGTTCTGCACCACGGTAATGTGCTCGCCGATGGCCAGCTTGCCGCCCAGTTCACGCTTGATATAAGGCGCAGCGGAAAGATGGTCGGCATGTACGTGAGTTTCCAGCAGCCACTCGACGCGCAGACCGCGCGCCTTGACGAAGGCGACGATGCGCTCGGCACTGGCATGTGAGGTGCGCCCGGAGGCCGGGTCGTAGTCCAGCACCGAGTCGACGATGGCGCAGTGCTGCGTGGCGGGATCGATAACGACGTAGCTGTAGGTGTAGGTGGCAGGATCGAAGAATTCGACGACATCAGGGCGCATGGTCAGGCTCCTCTCATATACCCATGGGAGTATTCAATTAAGAGCAAGCGTAACTGTTTTTTGGTTCTATGCTTAGATTTAAATGGAATAAAAGAGGAGGCCTTGTTCAGCTCGGCTATAACCGTCATGCAAGCCTTTTGCAGTGCCTGGCTTCCGGTGGATTAGCCGGATGCCAGGACGCGCGAGGGGCGCGCCGGGAGGGCTTCAGGTGTACTTGGTAAATATCTCGCGAACGCGCTGCAGCGAGGCGTCGGTGTCCTGCTCGGGGTCAAGCATGGCCTCTTCGATCAGGCAGGTGAGCATCAGGCGGTAGGATTTGTCCAGGGCGCTACGAGCTGCCGAGAACTGCTGGGCGATGGCTGCGCAATCCTCGCCACGCTTGATCATCGCCTGGATGCCACGTATCTGGCCTTCGACACGGGCCAGGCGCTTGAGCATCGCTTGCTGCTGTTCGAGCATGCGTAGCTGCAGGTCGGTAGTCTCGGTCATGGCGTTTCCTGTGCAATGGGGCGACGGAGGGTAAAGGCGCCGCGTAGTTCGCCGACCTGGTAGCCGCGTGCCTGATCCTGCGGATAGTACTGGTCAATGGCGTCTTGTACCTCTGCTTTGATCGCCGTGCCGTGACAAGCCATGCAGGGTTCACCTACGGCAATGGCCTGCATGTAGCGGTACTGGCCGTCGACCTCTTCGCCATGGCGTAGCTCTTTCACCGGAGTGCCAGCCTCGGCCGCGCTGGCGAAGCGTTCGAGCACGGCTCGCTCCCAGGCATCAGGAACGTTATCCGGGTTGCGTACCTTGAGCGATGTGCGGCCCACCTGCCAGGCGTGCTGGCTGTGTTCGCTGGCGATCTGCGGCGCCACAGCCTGGCAGGCCTGCACGGCTGCAATCGGCCCGCCCTCAGTGATGGCCTGGCGCACGGTGCCTAGCAGCTGTTCGGCGAATGGCGGGATCTGCGCAGCTGCCTCGTTTTGCCAGGGCGTGGCGGCGTGTGCGTCAGTGCAGGCGAGCAATGTGGCGAGCAGGAGTGGGCGCATGGTCGGACCTCATAAATACTGGTGGGGGTATTTATGCATGAAACGCAAAGTCTGTCATCGCAGTTGCCTGCGACATTCTGACCAGTGGTCTGTCAGGCGTGGGTCAGTGCTTGGAGCCGTCGGTGGGCAGGGCCAGCAGCTGTTTTTCCTGGTTCCAGTCGAAGGGCTCGTCGTTTTCTTCGGCTTCGAAGCGGCGCTCGTCGAGGGCTTGATACAGGGCGATTTCGTCGTCCGGCATGAAGTGCAGGCAATCGCCGCCGAAGAACCACAGCAGATCGCGCGGTACCAGGTGGGCGATCTGCGGGTAGCGGTGGAACACCTGGCTGATCAGGTCCTGGCCCAGGTATTGGCTGGATACCGGATCAAGCGGCAGTTCGGCGAGCAGTTCGTCGTAGCGCTCGAGGAACAGGGCGTGGCTGTCGTCGAGCACCTGTTCGGCTTCGCCCAGGGCGACGAGAATGCCGCGCAGGTGGTTGAGCAGGGCGAGGTGGTGTTCGAGATGGCTGGCCATGGTGCAGGTTCCTGAAGGGTAAAACGGGCGCAGGAGTATAAAGTTCCTGGCGCCCGCTGTCCTGCATAGCGGGCCTTCGTGGGAGGGGGCTTTCGGCTCGGGCATCCTGCTTCGCTCTACCTCCTGCATCCCAGCAGTCGTAGCCGCGACGCAAGAAACTCGCGGCTAAAGCCCCTCCCACAAGCGGTTCGACTCAGCGCACCTTACCGCGGCTCAGCTTGAGCTCTTCCTTGGCGAAGTCGTCGACATCGATCACCCGGCGACGCGCCGCTTCGGCCGCTTGCAGGCGTTGGCCCTGCTCGCCGTCGAGAATGCCGGCGGCAATCGCCGCTTCGATGGCGTCCTGGCCCGGAGCCGGTTGCAGGCTGCCATCCTTGAGTGCCTGATGCAGACGCTTGCGTGCGTCCTGGCTGGCCTGCACCAGATTCAATGCATGTTGCAGTGCGCCGACCGAATCCTGATCGGCCTGCGGGCGGTAGCAACCTTCCAGCACCGACTCCAGGGCTGGATCGCCGGCCTGGCGGCCGATGATTGCGGCCACTTCGGCATCCAGCGCGTCGCTCGGGCCGTGATGACGGCGGCCCAGCGGGAATACCAACACCTTCAGCAGGCAACCGAACAGGCGGTTAGGGAAGTTGCTCAGCAGATCATCCAGCGCTTGTTCGGCGTGATGGAGGTTTTCCTCCATGGCCCAGCGCAGCAGCGGACGAATGGCCTCCGGGTAGTCCAGATCGTGGTAGCGCTTGAGCGCGGCCGAACCCAGGTAAAGGTGGCTGAGCACATCGCCCAGGCGCGCAGACAGGCGCTCGCGACGTTTCAGGTCGCCGCCGAGCAGCATCATGCTGCTGTCGGCGCACAACGCAAAAGCCGCGGCCAGGCGGTTGAGTGCGCGGTAGTAAGGTTGGCTGAGGTCGTCCCCGGGCACCTGGCCCAGACGGTTGAGGGTCAGCCCCAAGAGGAAACTGCTGGCGGCGTTACCGACTGCGAAGCCGATATGGCTCATCAGCAATGAGTCGAACTCTTCCAGCGCCTGATCCTTGTCCTCACGATCGGCCAAGGCCATTTCCTTGAGCACGTAGGGATGGCAACGGATGGCACCCTGGCCGAAGATCATCAGGTTGCGCGAGAGAATGTTGGCGCCCTCGACGGTGATGAAGATCGGCGCGCCCTGCCAGGAACGGGCCAGGTAGTTGTTCGGGCCCATGATGATGCCCTTGCCGCCGTGCACGTCCATGGCGTGGCCGATACACTCGCGGCCGCGCTCGGTCAGGTGGTATTTGAGGATCGCCGACAGCACCGAGGGCTTCTCGCCCAGGTCGACGGCGTTGGCGGTGAGGATACGCGCGCTGTCCATCAGCCAGGCGTTACCGCCAATGCGCGCCAGGGCTTCCTGAATACCTTCGAAGGCCGCCAGCGGCACGTTGAACTGCTCACGCAGTTGCGCGTACTGGCCGGTGGCGAGGCTGGTGAACTTGGCCGCGCCGGTGCCGACGGCTGGCAGAGAGATGGAGCGACCGACCGACAGGCAGTTCATCAGCATCATCCAGCCCTTGCCGAGGTACTCCTGGCCACCGATCAGGTACTCCAGCGGAATGAACACGTCCTTGCCCGAGTTCGGGCCGTTCATGAAGGCAGCGCCCAGTGGCAGGTGGCGACGGCCGATTTCCACGCCGGGGGTATCGGTGGGGATCAGCGCCAGGCTGATACCCAGGTCTTCCTTGTCGCCCAGCAGATGATCCGGGTCGTAGGCCTTGAAGGCCAGGCCGAGCAGGGTGGCGACCGGGCCGAGGGTGATGTAGCGCTTCTCCCAGTTCAGGCGCAGGCCGATCACTTCCTCGCCGTTGTACTGGCCCTTGCAGATGATCCCGGTGTCCGGCATAGCGCCGGCGTCGGAGCCGGCCAACGGGCCGGTGAGGGCGAAGCAGGGAATGTCGTCACCGCGTGCCAGGCGCGGCAGATAGTGCTGGCGCTGCTGCTCGGTGCCGTAGTGCAGCAGCAGTTCGGCCGGGCCGAGGGAGTTGGGCACCATCACGGTGGAGGCCAGGTCACCGCTGCGGGTGGCCAACTTCATCGCCACCTGTGAGTGGGCATAGGCAGAAAAGCCCTTGCCGCCGTACTCCTTGGGAATGATCAGGGCGAAGAAACCGTGTTGCTTGATGTGCTCCCAGGCTTTCTCCGGCAGGTCCATCTGCTGGCCGACCTGCCAGTCGCTGATCATGGCGCAGAGTTCTTCGGTGGGGCCGTCGATGAACGCCTGTTCCTCTTCGCTCAGCTTGGCCTTGGGGTAGGCCAGCAGCTTGTCCCAGTCGGGCTTGCCGCTGAACAGCTCGCCGTCCCACCACACCGTGCCGGCTTCGATGGCATCGCGCTCGGTCGCCGACATCGGCGGCAGCACGCGCTGGAACCAGGCGAACAGCGGGCTGGTGAACAGTTGCCGGCGCAGATCGCCGAGCAGGATGAAGGCGGCTACGGCGCCGGTGACGATCCACAGCAGCAGTTGCAACCAGCCCGGCACCGGGCTGAACAATGTCATGGCCACCAGGTAGGCTGCGGTGATGCCGAGGGCAGGTAGGGCGGCGGTACGGCTATGGGCCAGGTAGACGACCCCGAGCAGCAGAACCAGCAACCAGATGACGAGCATGTGCATTCCTCCATGATTCAAGCGGGCGACGCCCCGAGCATAGCCATAAATGGCGGCAGGGGCGGTGAGCTTGGCCGGATCGTCGTGAACGTGGCGCAATCGACGGGATTAGACTGAAGCGAACTTCAGGAGTATCCGTCATGCAGACCTGTTTACGTCCCGGCCGCTTCATTGACAGTGACCACCCAGCGGTAATCGAGTTCGCCGAACGTTGGCGTGGCGCATCACGAGAACCGCTCGGTCAGGCCGTGGCGCTGTATCACGCGGTTCGTGACGAGATTCGTTACAACCCCTATGCCTTCAGCCTTGATGCGCAGACATTGAAGGCCAGCCATGCGCTGGCGGCCGGTGAGTCCTACTGCGTACCCAAGGCCAACCTGCTCGCCGCTTGCGCCCGGCATTGCGGCATCCCCGCGCGTATCGGCCTGGCCGATGTGCGCAATCACCTGTCGACGCCGCGCCTGCTGGAGCTGCTGCGCAGCGAGGTGTTCGCCATGCACGGTTATACCGAACTCCATCTGGACGGGCGCTGGGTCAAGGCCACGCCGGCGTTCAACGAGGCGCTGTGCCGGGTGTTCAAGGTCGCGCCGCTGGAGTTCGACGGCGTGCATGACAGCGTCTTCCATCCCTACAACGACAAGGGCGAGCGCTACATGGAGTACCTGCATGATCACGGTCAGTTCGAGGATCTGCCCGAGCAGCTGTTCTTCGAGCACCTGCGCGGGTGTTACCCGCACCTGTTCGAGGCCGGTGCGCTGGCACTGAGTGGCGACATGCAGCGTGAGGGCAGTGTTATCGACTGAGTCGATAATCAAGATCGGCAGGACGGCCTTTTCTCCGCGCGTTGGGGTCGGTAGGGTGCATGCCAGCAATGAGCGGACGAAACACGCAGTTGCAATCGAGCGTCTGTGCCCTCATCTATGACAACCTCACTCTCGCGCGGGAAACCCCATCTTCATGAGCTCCGCCCTGACCATTCGCCAGTTGACCAAGACCTACGGAAACGGCTTCCAGGCCCTGCACGGCATCGATCTGGACGTTGCCGAAGGGGACTTCTTCGCTTTGCTCGGCCCCAACGGTGCCGGCAAATCCACCACCATCGGCGTGCTTTCCACACTGGTGAACAAGAGCAGCGGTACGGTCAGCGTGTTCGGCCATGACCTCGACCGCGAGCCTTACGCGCTCAAGCGCTGCCTGGGCGTGGTGCCGCAGGAATTCAACTTCAACCAGTTCGAGAAAGTGTTCGACATCGTCGTCACCCAGGCTGGCTACTACGGCATCCCGCGCGCCATCGCCAAGGAGCGTGCCGAGCAGTACCTGACCGAGCTCGGCCTGTGGGACAAACGCGACGTGGCTTCACGCGAGCTGTCCGGTGGCATGAAGCGCCGCTTGATGATCGCTCGTGCGCTGGTTCACCGGCCGCGCCTGCTGATCCTCGACGAACCGACCGCCGGGGTGGATATCGAGCTGCGCCGTTCGATGTGGAGTTTCCTCACCGAGCTGAACAAGCAGGGCACCACCATCATCCTCACGACTCATTACCTGGAAGAGGCCGAGCAGCTGTGCCGCAACATCGGCATCATCGACCATGGCCGCATCGTCGAGCTGAGCAGCATGAAGGATCTGCTCAAGAAACTGCACGTCGAGACCTTTCTCTTCGACCTCAAGGACTCCTACAGCGCAGTGCCGGCGCTGCAGGGCTATCCGGCGCGCCTGGTCGATCACCACACCCTGGAAGTGCAGGTGGAGAAGAGCCAGGGCCTGAATGCGTTGTTCCAGCAATTGGCCCAACAGCAGGTCGAGGTGCTCAGCCTGCGCAACAAGAGCAATCGCCTGGAGGAGCTGTTCGTCTCCCTGGTGGAAAAGAATCTGGCCAAGGGGGCGCAATGACTTCTCAGTATCTCAACAGCGAGTTCGCCGCCAATCTGGTGGCCCTGCGTACCATCGTTCACCGTGAAATCCGCCGTTTCGTGCGTATCTGGCCGCAGACCCTGCTGCCGCCAGCGATCACCATGGTCCTGTATTTCGTCATCTTCGGTAACCTGATCGGCCGGCAGATCGGCGACATGGGCGGCTTCAGCTATATGGAGTACATCGTGCCGGGGCTGATCATGATGTCGGTGATCACCAACAGCTACGGCAACGTGGTGTCGAGCTTCTTCGGCAGCAAGTTCCAGCGCAACGTCGAGGAGCTGCTGGTATCGCCGGTATCGCCGCATACCATCCTCATCGGCTTCGTCGTCGGCGGTGTGTTGCGCGGCCTGGCGGTGGGCTTCATCGTCACGCTGCTGTCGCTGTTCTTCACCCAGTTGCAGGTGCATCACCTGGGGGTGACGGTGCTGGTGGTGCTGCTGACGGCGACCATCTTCTCCCTCGGCGGCTTCGTCAACGCGGTGTATGCGCGCAACTTCGACGATATCTCGATCATCCCCACCTTCGTGCTGACGCCACTGACCTACCTGGGCGGGGTGTTCTATTCGATTACCCTGCTGCCGCCGTTCTGGCAGACGGTATCGCTGGGCAACCCCATCCTGCATATGGTCAACGCCTTCCGCTACGGCATTCTCGGGGTGTCCGACATCCGCATCGGCGTGGCCATCGGCTTCATGCTGCTGGCCACGGCTGCGCTTTATACCCTGTGCATCCGCCTGCTGGTCAGCGGCCGCGGCATGCGTCAGTGACGTTTGCCGCTCATGTAGGAGCGGATTTATCCGCGATTCTCGCGGCGCAAGCCGCGCCTACACGTTTGCGTCATCCGGACTACGGTTGACGCTCGCGGCTGAAGCCGCTCCTACGGAGCCAGGCGGCGACAGAAAAAACATAGCGAAATAACTTGCGCTCCTGTCAGTAACGCAGCAGCCAGTTAGACTCCGCCTCTACCAAGAAAAAGGGGCTGATCATGACCGTGCTGTTGCGTGCTCTTCCATGGCTGTGGCTGGGCTTGTTCGCGTTGCCTGCGGTGGCTGCCGAAGGGCCGATGGTCGAGGTCGTGCCGGTACGGCAGATGGAGGTTCGTGACGAGCTGATCACCTTCGGTTCGCTGCGTTCCGACGAGTCGGTGATGATCCGCCCGGAAGTGGAAGGGCGCCTGGCCACCCTGCATTTTCGTGAAGGCCAGGCGGTGACCGCCGGTGACCTGCTGATCAGTCTCGATGATGCGATTACCCGTGCCGAATTCGCCCAGGCCCGGGCCAATCTCGATCTCGCCGAGAAGAACCACCAGCGCGCGCAGATGCTGTTCCAGCGCGGCGCCAGCAATGCCCAGGCGCTGGATGAGGCGCAGAGCCAGCTGCAGGCCGCGCGTGCCAGCCAGGCCCTGGCTCAGGCACGGCTCGACAAGACCCAGATCAAGGCGCCCCACGACGGTACGCTCGGCCTGCGTCAGGCCAGCGTCGGCGACTACCTCAGCGCCGGGCAGAACATCGTCAACCTGGAGGTGCTCGACCCGCTCAAGGTCGACTTCCGTATCCCGCAGAAGGCCGTGGCTCAGGTGCGCCTCGGCCAGACGGTGGAAATCACCCTCGATACCTTCCCCGGCGAGCGCTTTCGCGGCGAGATCTTTGCTATCAACCCGCGCCTGGACGAAGCCGGGCGCAGTCAGGCGATCCGTGCCCATATCGGCAACGATGACCGCCGCCTGCGTCCTGGGCAGTTCGTCCGTGTTTCGGTGATTCTCGAAGAACGGCCCAATGCGCTGGTGATTCCCGAGGAAGCAGTGATGCCGCAGGGTGACAAGCTGCTGGTCAATCTGCTGGTCGATGGCAAGGTCGAGCGCCGTGAGGTGATCCTGGGCAAGCGTTTCGATGGGCAGGTCGAGGTGCGTGAAGGCCTGCAGGGCGACGAAACCATCATCAGCGCCGGCTGGCAGCGGGTGCGCGAAGGGCTGACCGTGCGCAGCAAGAGCGGGGAGCGCCAGCCGTGACACTCTCCGATATCTGCATTCGCAGGCCGGTGTTCGCCACCGTCCTGTCGCTGATCGTGGTGCTGTTGGGCCTGATGGCCTACGACCGCCTCAATGTGCGTGAATACCCCAATATCGACGTGCCCATCGTCACCGTGCAGGTCACCTATCCCGGCGCCAGTCCGGAAATCATGGAATCGCAGGTGGCGCAGCCGGTGGAGGACGTGCTCTCGGGCATCGAGGGGCTGGACTTCGTTACTTCCATCAGCCGCGCGGAGAACACTCAGATCACCGCGCAGTTTCGCCTCGGGCGCAGCGCCGACGAGGCGGCCAATGACGTGCGTGATCGCCTGGGGCGGGTACGCAACCAGCTGCCCGACGAGGTGGACGAGCCCATTGTGCAGAAGGTCGAGGCCGACGCCCAGCCGGTGATCTGGATCGCCTTCCACAGCCAGCAGCACAGCGCCATGGAGATCACCGACCTGCTGGAGCGGGTGATCAAGGATCGTCTGCAGACCATTCCCGGCGTGTCCGAAGTGCAGGTACGCGGTGCGCGTACGTTTTCCATGCGTATCTGGCTCGACCCGGAGAAGCTCGCCGCGCACAACCTGACCGTGCAGGACGTGGAAGACGCCCTGCGTAGGCAGAACGTGGAGATTCCAGCCGGGCGCATCGAGTCGCGCGAACGTGAGTTCAGCGTGCTCTCGGAAACCGATCTGCGCACCCCGGAGCAGTTCAACGAGCTGATCCTCGACGACTCGCAAGGCTACCTGCTGCGCCTGTCCGATGTCGGCCGCGCCGAAGTGGGGCCGCGCGACGAGCGTACCGTGGTGCGCTTCAACGGTTTGCCGGCGGTGACCCTGGGCCTGGTCAAGCAGGCTACGGCCAACCCGCTGGATATCTCCGACGGGCTCGAAGCGGCCTGGGATGACGTCAAGGCCCTGCTGCCCGACGGCATGAACATGACCGTGGCCAACGACAACTCGCAGTTCATCCGCGAGTCCATCGACAACGTCTTCACCACCATCTGGGAAGCGGTGGCGCTGGTCATCCTGATCATCTTCATCTTTCTGCGTTCGCTGCGTGCCACGCTGATCCCGCTGGTGACCATTCCGGTATCGTTGATCGGCGCCTTCGCCCTGATGTCGCTGATGGGCTTCACCATCAACACCCTGACCCTGCTGGCCATGGTCCTGGCCATCGGTCTGGTGGTGGACGACGCGATCGTCATGCTGGAGAACATCCATCGCCATATCGAGGCCGGGATGAAGCCCATGCAGGCGGCCTTCAAGGGCAGCCGCGAGATTGCCTTCGCGGTGATCGCCATGACCCTGACCCTGGCAGCCGTCTTCGCGCCCATTGGCTTCATGCAGGGCACCACCGGCAAGCTGTTCACCGAGTTCGCCTGGACCCTGGCCGGCGCCGTGCTGGTTTCGGGTTTCGTCGCGTTGACGCTGACGCCGATGATGTGCGCGGTGATGCTCCGACCGCACCAGCACGAGCAGCGCCATGGTCGCGTGTATAACCTGATCGAAGGCTTCCTCAACGGCCTGACCTACAGCTACAAGCACAGCCTGGATCGTGCGCTGCACGCCTGGCCGCTGGTGCTTGGCGTGCTGCTCGGTGCTTTCGTGCTGTGCGCCTGGCTGTTCGGCGGGTTGCGCTCGGAGCTGGCGCCGACCGAAGACACCGGCACCATCGTCGGCGTGTTCAATGGCCCGGATGGCGCCACCATCGACTACACGGCGCGCTACGGCCGCGAGGTCGAGGCTGCTTACGCGAGCATTCCGGAGACCAATCGCTACCTGATGATCGCCGGTTTCCCCACGGTGGCCCAGGGCATCTCCTTCATGAAGCTGGAGGACTGGAGTGACCGCTCGCGTACCCAGTTCGAGATTCGCAACGAGTTGCTGCCACAGTTGCAGGATATCGCCGGCATGCGCGTCACCCCGGTCAATCGCCCACCGCTGGGGCAGAGCGCGCGCAACCAGCCGATCAACTTCGTCGTTCGCTCGTCCATGGAGTACGCCGAACTGCAGGGCTACGTCGATCAGCTGATGGAACGCATGCGCGATTATCCGGGCCTGGAAGGGCTGGACAGCGACCTCAAGCTCAACTCGCCGCAGCTCAAGGTCACGGTCAACCGCGAGCAGGCAACGGCGGTCGGCACCGATGTGTCGGTGATCGGCCGCAGCCTGGAGAGCCTGTTCGGTAGCCGCCAGGTGACCCGCTTCAAGCAGAACGGCGAGCAGTACGACGTGATTGTGCAGCTGCAGGATATCGACCGCAGCAACCCGCAGGACCTGGACCGTGTCTATGTGCGTGATCGCGACGGCGGCATGGTGCAGCTGTCCAACCTGATCGAGGTGCGTGAGACCGTGGCGCCGCGTGAGCTCAACCACTTCAACCAGTTGCGTGCGGTAACCATCAGCGCCAACGTTGGCACCGGATACACCCTGGGTGAGGCGCTCAATCATCTGGAAGTCGCCGCCCGCGAGGTATTTCCGCCAGAGACGCAGTACGACTACACCGGCACTTCGCGCGACTTCAAGGAGTCCAGCTCGGGCATCCTGCTGATCTTTGCCCTGGCCCTGGCGTTCATCTTTCTGGTGCTGGCGGCGCAGTTCGAGAGCTTCAGCGATCCGTTGATCATTCTGTTCAGCGTGCCCCTGTCGATGGCCGGCGCCTTGCTGGCGCTGACGCTGTTCGGTGGCACCTGGAACATCTATTCGCAGATCGGCCTGGTGACCCTGATCGGCCTGATCACCAAGCACGGCATCCTTATCGTCGAGTTTGCCAACCACCTGCTGCGCGAGGGCAGGGCGCTGCGTGAGGCGGTGATCGAGGCGTCGGTACAGCGTTTGCGGCCGATTCTGATGACCACCGGCGCGATGGTGCTCGGCTCGCTGCCGCTGGCCATCGCCAGCGGTGCCGGCGCAGAGAGCCGTCAGCAGATCGGCCTGGTGATCGTTGGCGGGTTGCTGGTCGGCACCTTCTTCACCCTTTACGTGATCCCGACGCTGTACCTGCTGCTGCGGCGCTGGGCGCCGCTGCGGATGATCGAGGAAGAGCCCGCCGCGGCCTGAATGGGGGGCATTGTGGTGCGCGCGGCGCACCCTACCTGTGTCGTCACGTGGCCGGGATTAAATTTGAGGCATTGATCGGCGGTAGGGTGCGCCATGCGCACCGAGCAGAAGCAGCTGTTGCGGCGGGTGCGGCGTGGCGATCAACCCGTTAAACTCGCGCGGTTTTTCGCCACCCTGGATTGCGCCCCATGCAGCACCCCGCCGAACATTCCCCGCTGGGCAAGTCCAGCCAGTACATCGCCGAGTACAGCCCGGAACTGCTGTTTCCCATCTCGCGTGCCACCAAGTGGGTGGAGCTGGGCCTGGATGGTGCTAGCCTGCCGTATCAGGGCGTGGACTACTGGAACTGCTACGAGCTGTCCTGGCTGCTGCCGTCCGGCAAGCCGGTGGTGGCCATCGGCGAGTTCGCCATTCCTGCCGATTCGCCGAACATCATCGAGTCGAAGTCCTTCAAGCTCTATCTCAACTCGCTGAATCAGACGGCATTCGCCAGTTGGGACGAGGTGCAGGCCACGCTGGTTCGTGATCTGTCGGCCGTGGCCGGCAAGCCGGTGGCGGTGCGCCTGCGTTCGCTCGCCGAGGTTTCTGCAGAGGGTGTGGCGACGTTGCCGGGGCAATGCATCGATGAGCTGGACGTCAATGTCAGCCAGTACGATCACCCGCAGCCCGAACTGCTGCGTTGCGACGCCGATCGGGTGGTGGAAGAGAGCCTGCACAGCCATCTGCTCAAGTCCAATTGCCCGGTCACCGGCCAACCGGACTGGGGCAGCCTGGTCGTGCAATACCGGGGCGCGGCGCTGGATCACGCTAGCCTGCTGGCCTATCTGGTGAGCTTCCGTCAGCACGCGGATTTCCACGAGCAGTGCGTGGAGCGCATTTTCCTCGATCTGCAGCGCCTGCTGCAGCCGCAGTCGCTCACCGTCTATGCGCGTTATGTGCGTCGCGGTGGGCTGGACATCAATCCGTACCGCAGCAGCGAGGCGGTCACGCCGGAAAATGGTCGCCTGGCGCGGCAGTAACCATGAAAAATGCCGCCATTTGGCGGCATTTTGCTTGAGGCGTCGGGTTTTATCCGGGGGAAGGGCGTTCAGATACCCATATTGGCCAGGCTCTGCATGATGTTGCGCAGGGTGCCGGCGAGGGTGGGGTGGCTGGCCTCGAAGCGTTCCACTGCCAGATTGACGCCATCGATCAGCGTGGCATCGGGCGCTGATGCGGCTTCACGCGCCAATTGCACCTCGATTTCCTGGGTCAGCAGGTAAAGCGATGCGCGTTCTTCCTCGCTGAGCGGCGTGTCCTGGGCCAAGTGTTGCTGGAGGGCTTCCAGTTGCTGCTGCAGGTCGCTTGCTGGCATAGAGTTCTCTCCTTGTCGAATCGGCATAGCAGGCCGTTGAAAAACTACCTACGTTGGCAATACTGCGTTAAAAACGACCTAAAAATGCTCATTTACAGCATGTAAACTCCGCTTTTTCGGTCGTTTTTGCCTTGTCTTGCCTGCCTCGCCTACGTTTTTCAACGGCCTGGTAGGCATTGACCCCCAGCACCGCCGGAAGTTTTCAGCCCGTACCTGAAGGTTAATCCAAGCGGGCCGGCTTTGCCTGATCCGAGTCAAAGGCTCAGGGCTTTTCGCCCTTGCTCCGGCGCACGCCGATATCGTCCAGGCTGGCCTCGATTTCCCCCAGATGATCGACCACCGAGTGTACGCCCAGACGATAGAGCTGCAGCGTGGCCTCGGCGCGCAGGTGCTCCTGATCGCTCGCGCCAAGTGCCTGCCAGTCGGCCAGGGCGTAGCCACAGAGTGGCCCGCAGGCGGCCAGGCCGATGGTCCAGCAGCCGGCATTGAGCCCGGCTTGCAGCAGTAGCGGATTACCGCTGACGACAATGCAGCCATCCAGGCGCTCGACCTCCAGCTGGCTCAGTGCCTGCCAGCAGCTGTCCGGCGCCGGCCACGGTCTGGCCTGGCGTGCCAGCACCGCTTCGATGGGCGTTGGCAGTGCCTCGGCCAGGCGCAGGCTGCTATCGGCTGGCAGGTCGTCCAGCCAGGCGCAGGGCGTACCGTTGGCATGCAGGGTTTGCAGCAACTGTGCAGCACCTGGGGTGAGTTCGGCATGTTCGCCGGCCACTTCGCTCAGCGTCTGTTGCAGCGCCTGCAGTTGCGCCGCGGTTGCCGGCTTGCCTAACCAGGCGTCCAGCGTCTGGTGCGGCGTACCGACGAGGTTCGGGGGCGTGCACTCGGGATGCAGTCGCTGTAGCGCGACGGGCAGCGTACGGGCGCCGAAGTCGACCAGGCAGCCGGACAGTTGAAAGATCAGGGCAGTGCAGGGGGAGGGCATGGGATCATCCGTGGCATTGGCCTAGGCCAATCTAACGCCGACGGATGACCGGAATGTGACTGCTAGATGACGTTGAACAGGGCGCGTACATGCTCCGGCAGGGCCACCGACTTGCCGCTTTCATGGTCGACCCACACCAACTTGCAGTAACCCTCACCGTAGACCGTGAGCGGGTCTTCGACGGTACGCAGCCGGTGTTCGATCACCAGGCTGCTGCGCCCCACCGCACCGGCTTTCAGTTCCACCACCACGGTGGCGGGATGTATCACCGGTTTCAGGTAGGTGTGCTGGGTCTGCAATACCACCGGGCCGAACGGCACGTTGCTCATCGGCACGCCGGCCAGCTCGAACCAGGCGACGCGGGCCTCTTCCAGGTACTGCATGTAGATGATGTTGTTGACGTGCCCGTAGCTGTCCATGTCGCCCCAGCGTACGGGGATGTGTGCAGTGTGCAGCAAGGTTTCGTCGGTCATCGCTTTTCTTCACTATGCTGCCCAATCAGGGCTCCAGGCTTTATACTACGCGGCCTTCGGCCCGCTGGCGGTGGCCACATTATTTTCCTCAAGGAGAGACTTCAAATGCATGTGATCGTTGCTCGCTGGATCGCGCGCCTGGGCGGCCTGATGGCCCTTGCTGGCCTGAGCCTGCTGCCTGCGATGAGTCAGGCAGCCTCGGAAGAAGATCCTTGGGAAAGCTTCAATCGCCCCATCTTCCGCTTCAACGATACCGTCGATACCTATGCGCTGAAGCCGATCGCCCAGGGTTACCGGGCCGTCACGCCGCAGTTCCTCGAAGACGGCGTGCACAACGTCTTCGGCAATATTGGCGATGTGGGCAACCTGGCCAACAACCTGCTGCAGGGCAAGCTGCACAACGCCGGTGTCGATACCGGTCGCCTGATCTTCAATACCACCTTCGGTCTGTTGGGTTTCTTCGACGTGGCCAAGCACATGGGCCTGCGCAAGAACGACGAAGACTTCGGTCAGACCCTTGGCGTCTGGGGCCTGGACAGCGGCCCTTACCTGGTCATCCCGCTCCTCGGCCCAAGCACCGTGCGTGATGCCACTGGTCGAGTACCGGACAGCTTCCTGACGCCGTATCCGTACATGGACCACGTGCCGACGCGTAACGTCACCCGTGGCGTTCAGGTGGTCGACACCCGTGCCAACCTGCTGCAGGCCGAGCGCCTGGTCAGCGGCGACAAGTACATCTTCATCCGTAATGCCTACCTGCAAAGCCGTGAGTTCAAGGTGAAGGATGGGCAGGTCGAAGACGACTTCTAAGTCCTCACAGATGCAAAAAAGGCGGCTCTGGAGCCGCCTTTTTCGTAAATGCAGATTTCAGCTCATGGAGATGATTGCCAGGCCCAGCGACTGACGACCATCGCCCAGATCGCCCACCCGCACTACCTCGGCCTGGGCGTCGAGGCCGGCCAGCTCGCTGTGCTCTGAGGGGATGTGGACCCTTACCTTGTCGCCCATGCTCAAGGCTGCTTCAGCCTCGATTTGCATGCCGGTACTGGAAAGATCCAGGCACAGCGCAGGGATTTCCTGGCCTGCATGATGGAGGACGACTGCAGCTTCCAGTCGCATGCGGATGTAGTCGCGTTTCTCGCTGTATGCTCGATCGTTCTGACTCATGGACCCTGTCCTCTTCTTATGAGCTCTTCCGCGGCTCTTATAACCCCCGTCGATTTGACCTGTAAAGCCGCCGAACGACGACCGGTCCCGGCTTGAATCGGCCGGCAGATGGGAGTACCGTCTGCCCCTTGAAATCGCCCTGGCGCCTTAGATGCGGCGCCGCGCCATGGGCAGTGACCAAAATTGCCCTGGCGCAGTTTGCCTGGATACCCCATGCACAAAACCAGTGCCACTCTGCTGATCATCGACGACGACGACGTCGTACGTGCAAGCCTCGCGGCCTACCTCGAGGACAGCGGCTTCAAGGTGTTGCAGGCCAACAACGGTTTGCAGGGGCTGGAAGTGTTCCAGCAGGAAGGCCCCGACCTGATGATCTGCGATCTGCGCATGCCGCAGGTCGATGGTCTTGAACTGATCCGGCGTATCAACGCGCTGGGTGTCGAAGTGCCGGTGATCGTCGTTTCCGGTGCCGGCGTGATGAACGATGCCGTCGAAGCGCTGCGTCTCGGCGCTGCCGACTACCTGATCAAACCTCTCGAAGACCTTGCGGTGCTGGAACATTCGGTGCGCCGCGCGCTGGATCGTGCGCGTCTGCGCGTCGAGAACCAGCTCTATCGTGAAAAGCTGGAAGCCACCAATCGTGAACTCCAGGCCAGCCTGCATCTGTTGCAGGAGGATCAAAACGCCGGCCGTCAGGTGCAGATGAACATGCTGCCGGTGACGCCCTGGCAGGCCGATGGCCTGAACTTCGCGCACCAGATCATTCCTTCGCTGTATCTGTCCGGTGACTTCGTCGATTACTTCCGGATCGATGAGCGACGTATCGGCTTCTACCTGGCCGACGTTTCCGGTCACGGTGCGTCCTCGGCATTCGTCACCGTGCTGCTCAAGTTCATGACCACGCGCCTGCTCTACGAGTGGCGTCGTGGCGGCACGCTGCCGGAGTTCAAGCCCTCCGACGTTCTCGGCCACATCAACCGCGGTCTGATCAATTGCAAGCTGGGCAAGCACGTGACCATGCTCGGCGGCGTGATCGATGAGGAGAGCGGCCAGCTCACCTACAGCATTGGCGGACATCTGCCATTGCCGGTGCTGTTCGAGAATGGCCAGGCGCGTTACCTGGAAGGGCGCGGCCTACCGGTCGGTCTGTTCGAAGAAGCCGAATATGGCGATCTGGTGATGGAACTGCCGGAGTCTTTCAGTCTGACCCTGCTCTCCGACGGCATCCTCGACTTGTTGCCGGGCGACACGCTGAAAGCGAAGGAATTGGCGCTGCCACAACTGGTTAGTCAGGCTGGCGGTACGCTGGGCGGTCTGCGTCAAGTTCTCGGTCTGGCCAATCTGGGCGAGATGCCGGATGATATCGCCTTGCTGGTGTTAAGCAGGAACCTTGCATGAATCCTGGGATAAGCCCCGGTCGCATCCAATTCGCCGAGCAGGACGGAACATTCGTCCTGAAGTTCGTCGGCGAAGTCCGTCTGACGCTGTGTTCAGCACTGGATGCCACGATTGAAAAGATCTTCACCGCGTTGAATTTTTCGGCCATCGTCATCGATCTGACCGAAACGCGCAGCATCGACAGCACCACCCTCGGTTTGCTGGCGAAATTGTCCATTCTGTCGCGGCAGAAGGTTGGCCTGTTGCCGACCGTTGTCACCACTCACGACGACATCACGCGCCTGTTGGAGTCCATGGGCTTCGATCAGGTGTTCAACATCGTCGACCGACCTATTCCGTGCCCGGATTGTCTGGATGATCTGCCCTCTCAGGATCAATCAGAAGAAGTGGTCAAGGCCAAGGTGTTGGAAGCGCACCGCATCCTGATGGGGCTCAACGACTCCAACCGCGAGGCCTTTCACGACTTGGTCAGCGCGCTCGAGCGGCACTGACTTTGCGCTTTTTCAGTGCTTACGCAGGGTGCGCTGTGCGCACCGATCTCTGCCGATAAAGTCGCTGGCGCGCACGGCGCACCCTACGTATTGAGCGCGCAGTATTGAAAAGGGGCGTCAGCTTGGCTGACGCCCCTTTTCATTCAGGCCTTGGCGGCCAGCAGGGCTTCTAGTTTCTCCTGATCGCGGGCGAACAGGCGGATGCCCTCGGCCAGCTTCTCGGTGGCCATGGCGTCTTCGTTCAGCGCCCAGCGGAACGCACTCTCGTTCAAGCTCTGGCGCGGTTCGCCATTGGCGCCCGGAGCGAGTTGGCGGCTCAGTTGGCCATCGTCCTCGGCCAGTTTCTGCAGCAGCTCGGGGCTGATGGTCAGGCGGTCGCAGCCGGCCAGCGCCTCGATCTGGCCGACGTTGCGGAAGCTCGCGCCCATCACCACGGTGTCGTAAGCGTTGGCCTTGTAATAGTCGTAGATGCGCTTGACCGACTGCACGCCCGGGTCTTCGCTACCTGCGAAATCACGGCCCTCAGCCTTCTTGTACCAGTCGTAGATGCGCCCCACGAACGGCGAGATGAGGAATATGCCGGCATCGGCACAGGCCTGCGCCTGGGCGAAGGTGAACAGCAGGGTCAGGTTGGTCTGCACACCGGCTTTTTCCAGTTGCTCGGCGGCGCGGATGCCTTCCCAGGTCGAAGCGATCTTGATCAGTACGCGTTCGCGGCCGATGCCCGCTTTTTCATAAAGACCGATCAGGCGTTCGGCGCGGCGCAGGGTGGCGTCGGTATCGAACGACAGTCGCGCATCGACCTCTGTGGAGATACGGCCCGGAATGACCTTGAGGATCTCCTGGCCGACGGCAACCGCGAAATGGTCGCAGGCCCGGCCCAGATCACCCTGGCCGGCGCTTACGGCCTGGCCCAGCAGGTCGGCGTAGCGGGGCAGGGCGGCGGCCTTGAGCAGCAGCGAGGGGTTGGTGGTGGCATCCACCGGTTGCAGGCGGGCGATGGCATCGAGGTCACCGGTGTCGGCGACTACGGTAGTGAACTGCTTGAGTTGTTCCAGCTTGGAGGTCATGACGAGGCCTTGTCGTTGCAGGTGACATGACCTTACCCGAGGCGCGGCAGGCGCTCAACGGTCGGGTCACTGACAAAATTTACCTTTTAGGGCTGTGCTTTTCGCCGGCTCGTTCGTCTTTACCTATGAGGGTGCGTGAGAACGCGCCGAAGTCGGTGGAGTCCGACTTTAGACGAGCTGCCAAGGAGCCCGAATATGTCGACCCAAACCCTGCCTTCTCGTTCAGTTTCCGCAGGGCCGGATACGCGCCAGTGCCGTGAGTGGCTGCAGGCCGTCGGACTGCGCTTCAGCATGCCCCGGCTCAAGGTGGTGGAAGCGTTGTGCAGTGCCAATGACGAACAGGGCGTGTCGGCGCGTGAGCTGCACCGGCAACTGAGCGAGGCCGGCGAGCCGCTGTCACTGGTCAGCGTGCGCCAGGTGCTGCGGCGCATGGAAGAAAACGGCCTGGTGCAGGCAACCGGGCGTAGCCGCTATCGCCTCAGTACGCCGGATTAACAGCCTGTTAGTGCCCGCGTAGCAGTTCGGCTGCCTGGTCGAGCAGCGCCAGCGGGTCTTTCACCTTGTGAATGTCGACCGACAGCAACTGGCGGAAGCGCCGCGCACCCGGGAAACCCTGGGCCAGGCCGAGCACGTGACGGCTGACGTGATGCAGGGTGCCGCCCTCGCGCAGATGCTGCTCGACATAGGGTTTGAGTGCCAGCAGGGCATCCATGCGGGTGATGCCGGAGTCCTTGGCGCCGAACAGGCGGCTGTCCACCTGCGCCAGCAGATAGGGGTTGTGATAGGCCTCGCGACCGAGCATCACGCCGTCGAAGGTCTGCAGATGCTGCTCGCATTCCTCTAACGTCTTGATGCCGCCGTTGAGGATGATTTCCAGGTCCGGGAAGTCCTGCTTGAGCTGTGCGGCCACGTCGTAACGCAGCGGCGGGATTTCGCGGTTTTCCTTCGGCGACAAGCCCTCGAGGATGGCGATGCGGGCATGCACGGTGAAGCTGCGGCAGCCGGCCTCGCGCACCTGGCCGACGAAGTCGCACAGTTCGGCATAGCTGTCGCGGCCATTGATGCCGATACGGTGCTTGACCGTCACCGGGATGTTCACGGCGTCCTGCATGGCCTTCACGCAATCGGCAACCAGCGTCGGATGACCCATCAGGCACGCGCCGATCATGTTGTTCTGCACCCGGTCGCTGGGGCAGCCGACGTTCAGGTTGACCTCGTCATAGCCATGCTCTTCGGCCATCTTGGCGCAGGTCGCCAGATCCTGCGGGTTGCTGCCGCCGAGTTGCAGGGCGATGGGATGTTCGCAGTCGCTGTAACGCAGGAAGCGTTCGCGGTCGCCGTGGATCAGCGCGCCGGTGGTGACCATCTCGGTGTAGAGCAGGGCGTGGCTAGACAGCTGACGGAGAAAGAACCGGCAGTGACGGTCCGTCCAGTCCATCATCGGCGCCACGGAGAAGCGGCGGGACAGGGCGGGCGACGTGGTTACAGCATTCTCTAAAGACATGTGGAATGACGCGTTCTGACGTGTTGACGGGGGTTGCAGGGCAAGAAAGCCGTGAGCAGCGCTGTGCCACTGGCAACCCTCGCTGAATGACAAGGAGGCTGCGGGCAGCGGTGTGCAAGTCTATCAGGAAAGCCAGGCGTTCGACCGGCAGCAGATCGCCAAGGCCCAGACCGCCGATAGCACCCCAGGGACCTGGGTTTGCTCGATGCCCTTGTACGAGGTCAGACCGGCATGATTAAGGCAGGGCAAGGCGCTGCGCGCATACGCACCTACAGCCTTGCCAGCCAATTGTTCATTTCCCTCGAGACAGCATGGGCTTGTTCCAGCGGAGCCAGATGCCCACAGCCCTCGATAATGGCCAGATGTGCGTTGGGGATTGCGTCGGCCATTTCCCGATGAACCTCTGGCGGAGTGATGGCATCGGCGCGACCACACAAGACCAGGGTCGGGCATGTGATTCGGCTCAGGTCAGGTCGGCTGTCGATACGGTCGATCATTGCCCGCTGCTGGTTGATGCAGACTTGAGCGCCTTGACTGTTGGCCATGGCGCGGACCACTTCGATTAACTCCGGGTGATCCAGGTGAGCCGGGTGGAGAAGTTTTGGCAGCAGTTCCTCGATGACCTGAGGAAAGTCCAGGGTCGCCATGATGATCGACTGTTTTCGGGCTTCGGTATTGGCCTCGGTATCGGGCCGGGCGCTGGTGTCAAGCAAGGCCATGGCGGTTACTCGATGCGGCGCCTGGCGGAATATTTCCAGGGCGACATAGCCACCCAGAGAAAATCCGGCCAAGGCGAAGGTCTCGTCCGGCGCCATGGCCAGTACAGCGCTGGCCATGGCGCTGATGGTGTTTTCATCAGCAAGGTTGGCGATCGACACATGGGCGCTGGAGGCGAGTGCTGAAGCCTGGTGTTGCCAGAGTCGTGCGTCGCATAGAAGTCCGGGAAGTAGCAGCAGGTGGGGTCTGCTCATGGTGATCCTCGCGATTGCAGGGAGGCGGAAGGAGTCAGCTGGCGAAAGGGCGAGAGAATGATTGTGTTCACTATGCGCCGCGTACTGCCGGCTTACCGTGCGCTGGCACACTCAGCAAAAGTGTGGACGTACGCGGCCGCACAGACGCGGCATTGCGGCGAACGTAGCCTTGGGCTGTAAGCGCTTTACGCGCCAGTCACTCGGGAGTAGAAAAATGGACGTTTATCGTCATGACCTATCCGCCAGTTTCGCCCAGCGTTCAGCCGCTGAGCTGACCCTGTCGCAGTTGGTTGAGCGTGGGATGTCACGTGAGCAATTGCAGATTTTCGACGCTGGCAAGCACGCACCCGTCAGCCTTTCGACTCGGCTCGGCAGTCGAGCCGCGCGCAACTCCATGCTCATGTACGGTGGCGCGGGCACCGTGATCGGTGGTGTGCTGGGAGGCTTGGTTCAAGCCGGCCTGGTTGTGTCCGACATGGGATTGCTGATCGCGAGTCCGGTGCTTGCGCCAGTCATGCTGGTTGGTAGCGGTGCGTTTCTGGGCGCCTTCGTTGGGGCTCTGGCCGGGGTCTCGTCTCTTGCACGGAAGTCTCCACCGCTTACGCAGGCCGAGATCGCGGCCGGCGGCAGCGTGCTGCTGGCCAATACTCGCAGTGCCGAGGAAACCGCCATGGCCCGTGAAGTGCTGACGGCTTCCAGTGGTACCTGCAAGGATCTGGATATGGCCAGGAATGAGCGTTCGGGCTGGTTGAGCTGACCTGCCAAACAGGCGCTGACTTCGATGTTCAGCGCTAGCGGGATATGCCACTGCTCTGTCGAATGAGTGCGAATCTCTCGTTCGCACTGATGGCAAGCGCTGAACGCCAGGTAACCAAACGCTCTGAATGAAACGGAGCGATGGCGTTCGAGGTTAGATCAGCTTTTGCAATTCTGCAGGACGCTGTTGACCTGTTCCTTGGCCTCGTCGCGGGTCACCCCGTAGCGCTCCTTGACCAGCTCAGCCAGTTTTTGCACCTGGCCTTCGGTTTTCAACAACTCGTCTTCGGTCAATCGTCCCCAGGCAATTCGCGCGGCTCCGATCCGTCGCTGCCATCTATCCCTGAATGCATCCGAACTGAGCAGACTCATGAGTTTTTCGGCTTGCGGTTCAGCGCGTCGTCCTGGCTTTGCGAGGCTTGTTTTTGAGGAGACTTGGCGGGGCCTTCAAACGTGTCTTTGCTGATCACTGGATCGCGATCGGCTTTGTAGAAGGGTTGAGGCTCACTGGCTGTTGCCGGTTTCTGAGTCTGTGCCTCGGGTTTGCCCGGGTTCTTGGAGGGCTGCTGGTAAGTGGGCTTGTTCATGGTGACCTCTGGTGAATCCGCCATCTGCGAAGGTGCGAGATGCCGAGCAGAGGAGTGTTGCAGCCTTCTGCGCTCCGGTCGGTGCGTTGACGAGCTTAGGTCGGAATCAGTGCTCGGTGAGCGTCATCAGGATGTCGGCATACCAGGTGCAGTTGAGGCCCAGTGCCTCGTCCAGTAACAGATCACGGCTGCCCAGGTCGACTCGGGCCGAGTGAATACCCAGCAGGCGCCACGGCAAGGCTTGCTGCCCGGCGGCGGGATTGCTGACGCGCATCACCACGGGTGCACCACTGGTGCCGCGGTGAGTGCGGGCATCGGTGAGAAAATAACCGAGCCCCTGAAAGCGAAGGCCGAACGAGGACGCGAGAATTGCGTGGCGTACCACTGGCATATGGTGAAGGCTGTCATGGAAGCCGAGCGGAAAGCCAACCACCAGCAACTGCGCGCCGATTTCGATGTGTTCCTGGGGCTGCAGTAAATGCTCGGGTCTGAAGGCGTGATACGCGATGGCATCGGGCAGTGCCGAGCGTTCGATTTCGATGGCGGCCACATCGATCTCGCCGGCGCTATCCTGGCCTTGGCGCCACAGGCTGCCGCCGTTGCGGTAAAGAGGGATGGAGAAGCCCGTGGAGCTGGCCATATTGGTCGAGTCGGTGTGGACCTCGATCTCGAGGCTGTCCGGGTGATGACCACTGGGCTCATCGATCAATACGTGGCGGCTGGTGACCAGGAACAAGCGCTCATCGCGAGCGAAGAAGAACCCGCTGGCATTGGTCAGCACCTGCGTGCCTGCAATGGTGGTGATGCGTGCCACGCTCAACATCAGGGAATCGATCATCGTCTTCAGGGCCTCCGGTCGATAATGTGCTTACCGACTGACATGTCGTATCAAGTCCTTGGGCTAGCCCGCAAACAGTGAAAGCAGCGTCAGTGTGTTGCTTGTACTGACTGTGTCATTGTTTCTTGATTTTTCATTACCGATGAATGCCGATCACCTCTCCACGGTGCCGCCCAGTCTATAGGGTGAAAAGCGAACCGTATGCGTGTCAGCGTACGGATCGGCTGGACACCCGGTGGCAGTATCCAGCTTGATGACGCGTATGCCTCGCGCCGGATACATCCGATGGGTGAACAACATGAGCAAGCCCAGAAAATCTGACCAAGCGAATAAACCTGCTGCCCAGTATTTGCCCGGTGGTTCTGATTCCAGCAGCTACCAGCAAGATGTTGAGCAGCGTGAGCGTCGGCTTTTCAAGCGTGAAAGGCGAGCGCAATCGACACGCGACTTGCAAGATGACTTGGATAGCTAGCTTGACGAGTGGCTTCTGCTCTTCGGGGTTTTACAGGTTGAGGTGGCTGCTCTGCTTTTCCAGCAGTCGTTGTGTTGAAGGCGTGCGTGGGCATCAGCTGGTGCGATTACGCTCGAAGAAGCTCAGCACCTGTTTTTCTGCCTCTTCGTGGGTCATGCCGTAGCGTACCTCTACCAGGTGGGTCAATTTATCCTTATCCCCTTCGGATTTGATCAACTCGTTGAGGGTCAACTCATCCCAGTTGATCATGGCCGAACCGGCTAGCTGCCGCCATTTCCCTTTGATGATGTCGGTAAGTTGTCTGCTCATGGGATCTACTCCGCAATGCCCAATGGCTGAGTGGGCGGCATGACAGGATCAGGGCCGCTGATGAGATTCAGCGGCAGCCTGATGTCCACGTGGTGTTCCCGGTCATCATCGCGCAACGGCAGCCCATCGCCTTCGAGGCGGATGCCATCGAGGTCGATCGTCTGTTCATTCTGTTCCGTGCGCCGCACCGTGATTCGGTAAGGCGTGGCGCCATAGCGGTAGTGCAAGGTGAAGCCGGGCCAGTGCGCCGGCAGTAGCGGACGCATGTGCAGGCAGGCGCCGCTGCGCTGTACACCGAGCAAGGACTCGACGATCAAGCGGTACATCCACCCGGCGGAGCCGGTGTACCAACTCCAGCCGCCACGCCCCTCATGCGGCGGCATGCCGTAGACATCGGCAGCCAGCACGTAGGGCTCGATCTTGTAGGTCGCAATCGCGGCGGCACTGTCTCCGTGCGTGATCGGGTTGATGGCGTGCAGGAGTTCCCAGGCCCGCGCGCTGTCGCCGAGCGCGGCGAAGGCCATGCTTGCCCAGACTGCAGCGTGGGTGTACTGGCCGCCGTTCTCGCGGATGCCGGGTAGATACCCCTTGATATAGCCCGGATCCATGGCGCCGCTGTCGAAGGGCGGGGTGAGAAGCTTGATCAGGCCGATGTCGCGACGAAACAGGTGATGGTCGAGCGACTCCATGGCCATGCGCTGGCGCTTCTCGGGGGCCGCGCCCGAGAGTACGCACCAGCTCTGGGTGATGGAATCGATACGGCACTCGTCGTTGCTGGCAGAGCCCAGCGGCGTGCCGTCGTCGAAGTAGGCACGACGATACCAGGCACCATCCCAGGCGTGGCTTTCCAGGCTTTCACCGAGGGCCCTGGCCTGCTGCAGGCAGCGGTGTGCAAAGTCCGGATCGCCATTGAGTTCGGCGGTCGTCGCGAACCGGCTCAACACTTCATGGCCGAAGAAGCCGAGCCAGACGCTTTCCCCCTGGCCCTGTTCACCGACACGGTTCATCCCGTCATTCCAGTCGCCATGCCCCATCAGTGGCAGGCCATGAACGCCGCGTCGCAGGCTGTGCTCGATGGCGCGCACGCAGTGCTGGTAAAGCGTCTCTCGCAGAGCCGACTGGCCGGGCAGGTCGTAATAGGATTCCTCACCGCTATTGAGTGCGCGGCCTTCCAGGTAACCAACGCTTTCCGAGAGTACGCTGTGGTCACCCGTGACCTGCACGTAGCGGCTGGTTGCCAGTGCCAGCCAGAGATAGTCATCGGAGCAGCCGGTGCGCACGCCACGGTTCATCGGCGGATGCCACCAGTGCTGCACGTCGCCCTCGATGAACTGGTGGGCTGCACACAGCAGCAGATGCTGACGTACTGCTGCCGGCTCGCTGTGCAGCATGGCCATGCCGTCCTGCAACTGGTCGCGAAAGCCGATGGCACCGCCAGACTGGTAGTAGCCGCTGCGTGCCCAGAAGCGGCTGACGATGACCTGGTACATCAGCCAACCGTTGATCAGCACATCGATCGCCGGCTCGGGGGTTTCAATCTGCACCGCTGCCAGTGTGGAACGCCAGTGGGTGCGTACGATTTCCAGTTCGACCGCTGCCGTGGCGCTGCCGCGCATGCGCTGAACCAGGCGCGAGGCGCTCTGTGCGCTCTGCTCGGCGCCCAGGCGGAAGATCACCTCGCGGCTTTCCCCAGGCGCCAGTTCGATCCCGACCCTGAGCGCTGCACAGGGATCGAGCCCCGTACCTCTGCGTCCTGACAGCTGCTCCTGGGCCATGGCTGCCGGTGCCTTGAGGTTGCCATTGCGGCCGATGAATTCGCTGCGGTCGGCCGTGCTGCTCATCAGTGACATGTCGACATCGAAGAACGCCACCCGGCCAGGGAATTCGATCGAGTAGGCGTTGCGTGCGAACAGGGCGCCAGTGTCCGGGTCCGCATCGGTGACAATGTGCATGGTCGATTGACTGCGCAGTTCGCCCAGAACCCAGGCTACATAGCCGGTGATCGAGAGTCGCCGTGGCCGATCCGAGGTGTTGCGCACCAGCAGCTGCGAGAACTTTATCGGCGCCTCCAGCGCCACGTAGACGCGCAGCTCGGTCTGAATGCCGTCCTCATCGTGCTCGAACAGGCTGTAGCCGAACCCGTGGCGGGTGAGGTAGTGACCGTTTCCCGGACAGGGCAGGGCAGTCGGTGACCAGTAGTGGCCAGTGTCCTCGTCGCGCAGGTAGAGCGCCTCTTCGCTGGCGTCGGTGACGGGGTCATTGCACCACGGCGTGAGGCGGAATTCGTGAGCATTCTCATGCCAGGTGTAGGCGCTGCCGCTTTCCGATATCACCGTGCCGAACTGCGGGTTGGCGATCACGTTGACCCAGGGCGCCGGAGTCGGCTGACCGGGCATCAGACGAATGACGTATTCGTTGCCATCGGCGCTGAATCCTCCATAGGGGTTGCTCAGTAACAGACTTGGGTCTGGCGCCGGAAGTGTTGAGCTGCGCGCGGGCTTGCGCAGCAAGCGCGCATCGAACGCCGGCAAGGCCGGGCCTGCTTTGCGATGGCGAATCTGCTCGGACAGACGGCCATGCCTGTCGCTGAGCACCAGGTGTGCCACGGCCTGCATCAGAATGCGGTCCTCGCTGGACAGCTGCTGCACCGGGCGGACGAAAATGCCGCCGGGTCTATCCAGCAGATGCGCCTCGCTGCCGGAGGTCGCCAGGCCCAGGATGAGGTCTTGCAGGTTTTGCCGGTAGCCGGCCTTGTCTTCGTTCCAGATCACAAGGTCTACCACCAGCCCCTTCTGGCGCCAGTAGGCATGGGCCTGGACCAGCTGGCGCACCAGTTCGATGTTGCCCACGCTGGAAATTTGCAGCAGCACGATGGGCAGGTCGCCCGAGATGGCCTGGCCCCAGAGCCCGCTCTGATTGCGCTGGTTGGCCGCCAGGACTTCAGGGGGCGCGCGCAGCGACGGTGCGCTGTAGAGGATCGACGCGGCCATTTGCTCGAACAGGCGGGCATCGGCGTGGCTGATGTTCAGTTGCCGCAGCAGCACTTGGCTATGTGTCCAGGCCAGATCGAAAACACGATCGGCGAGGTGACGATCGCGGTATTTGTTGATCAGGTGCAGGCACCCGCTGCGACTGTCGCTGACACCGCTTACCAGATCGATGATGGCGCCCTGGCCGGCCTCCAGAGTGAATCGGCAGCGTATCGCCACGATGGGATCGAGCACGGCGCCGACCGTCCCCGAGAGCTCATCGACGTCCATGGCCGCCGGCTGCGCCAGGTCGCGCCCGCGACCGATGAAGCGGGCGCGGTCGGTTTCGTAGGAAATCGCCTCGATGTCAACGCCATGGGCGGCCAGCAGATGGCATAGCCAAGGGGGGCGTTCTGTTTTCGAACGCGGCCGGCGGGTACACAGAATCGCCTGTAGATCCGCTTGCAGCTCGGTCTCTATGAACAGCTTGCTGAAGGCCGGATGGGCCGAGTCGCTGCGCTGCGGCGCCAGCACCACTTCGGCGTAGCTGGTCAGTTCGATGGATCGACGCGTAAGGCCACGATTGTTGATATGCAGGCGCCGCAGTTCGGCATTGTCCTCGGGGGAAACGACGATCTCCGTATGGGTGTCGATATCCTGTTCGCGCACGCGGAATTCGGCCCTGGCGTCGGTGAATATCGCTTCGAAGCTGTCCGTGCGTTGCAGCGTTGGTTGGAATGCGCTTGACCAGAATGCTCCACTGGCGGTGTCGCGCAGGTAGCAGAATGTCCCGGCGGCATCACAGGTAACGTCCTCCTGCCAGCGGGTGACGGCGAGCTCGTTGCATCGGCTGTAGCCGCCGCCGGCATGGCTGATCATCACGTGATAATGGCCGTTGGAGAGCAGCTGGACGGCAGGGTGGGCGCGATCAGGCTGGGTATAGACGCGCAACTTGCTTTCATCGGCGCGAGTTGCCGCTTCTTCCTGCGCCACCTGGGGCGCATGCAGGTATTGAGTCGCGCTCTTGGGCATGCGCTCCTGGAGCAGCAAGGCAGTGGCCTGGAACTGTGGATCGGCCTCGAAGCGCCGGTGCATGGGGCGCTCGAGCAGCACGGCAGTAAGCGCCAGGAAGCTCATGCCCTGGTGATGGGCCATGAACGACTGGATCACCGCCGAGCTGCGCCCCAGGGGCAAGCGCGTGCTGGTGAAGTCCAGTGCCTCGTACAGGCCATAGCGACCCGCCATGCCCATGCCAGCCAGCGCCTGCAGGTTTCGGCACGCCTCGGCAGGCGCCACCATCAGCGCCAGAGCCGATGCGTAGGGGGCGATGACAATGTCGTCGCCGAGCCCCCGTTTCAGGCCAAGGCCTGGAACGCCAAACGCTCGGTACTGGTAGTTCAACTGCGTGTCCAGGGCGTTGTAGCCCGACTCGGATACGCCCCAGGGCAGGCCGAGTTTGCCGGCATAATCGATCTGGCGCGCCACTGCGGCCTTGCAGGTCTGATCCAGCAAGGTTCTCGGGTAACTGGGCATGACCAGCAGCGGCATGAGGTACTCGAACATCGAGCCGGTCCACGACAGCAACACCGGGACGCCGCCGCTGCTGGTCAACAGCCGGCCAAGGGCGAACCAGCCCTCCTGTGGCAACTGACCCTGGGCAATCACCACGAAGTTGGTCAGCCGCGCCTCAGAGGCCAGCAGGTCGTAGTAGGCGCCATCGAGACGCTGTTCATCGGCGTTGTAACCGATGGCCAGCAGGTCGCGCTGCGGGTCATAGAGAAAGGTGAAATCCATGTCTGCCAGGTCGCCCGCCAATTTGGCCAGGCGCTCTACCAGCGCGATTCGCTCCATTGCGCAGCCTTTGGCTTTGCGCGTTGGCACCTGCGCGTCTGCCGGCCAGTCGTTGGCATCGAGCGTTGCCAGTTGCCGCCAGGTGATGCGTCGCGAGCGTTCGCCTGGCAGGAGCAGGCTGGACATTTCAGCGCTCAGGTCTCGGCATTGCGCGCTCAGCACCTGTAGCCAGTAGCTGGGTTCTTCTTGCTGGCCCAGGGGGATGGTCAGTTTCTCTGCCTGCTCGAGCAGGCGCTGCAGGGTAGGCAGCAGGTCGTTCGGGGGCTCTGGCGTGAGCGCTGGCGCTGCCAATACCTTGAACAGCTCGTCGAGAAGCTGTTCATCCAGATCGGCATCCTGCACGGCTTCCTGCAGGACACCGAGGCAATCTCTCAGGCCTTGCAGCGTGCACGCGTCATTCGGCGCAGCATCAGGCAGCTCCAGCAGTCCCTGGCGCAGCGTCATGAGCAGGCCGGCCAGGTTGCCGCTGTCCACCGTCGAGATGTAATGCGGCGGTAGCGGTTTCAGGGTCAGCGTGTCGTACCAGTTGTAGAAGTGCCGGTGATGGCGCTGCAGCAGGGCCATGCTGGTCAGCATGTGCTCCAGTCGCGAGAGCAGGTGCCCGCCGCTGATATAGGCGAAATCATGGGCAGCCAGGTGGGACAGCAAGGCCATCCCCATGTTGGTGGGGGAGGTGCGATGCGCGGTGACGGCCACCGGCTGTTCCTGGATGTTGTCCGGCGGCAGCCAGTTGTCCGCAGGCCCGACCAGGTCCTCGAAGAATGCCCAGTTTCGCCGGGCCTGCTGGCGCAGGAAGCGTCGCTCTTGCGCAGTGGGTTCGAACGCCAGCGAGGCCGATGGCTTGCTCAGCCACCAGGCGAGTGCGGGGGCCATCGACCAGGCGAGCAGGAAGGGCGCGGCGACCGCCAGAGCCAGAGGGTGCATGACCAGCAGGATGAACAGGCTGGCGGCCAGCGCTGGGCATACCCACATGAGGCGGTACAGCCCGGATAGATCGTTACGGCTACCGCGCTCGACTTGCCGAGAAGGGTTCCACTGCAGCAGGTTGCGATGACTGACCAGCATTCTCCATAGCGTCCGGCCAATCGCATCCAGACTGTTGAGCGTCTCGAAAGGCAGCCAGACCAGCGGCAAGAGGGCGCGCTGAAAGCTCGATCCGCTGCTGCGCAGGGTTGTACTCAGATGCAGGCGCAGCGGCACCTCGGGCGGCTTGTGCAGCAATTCGAGCAGTAGGCCAAGCAAGGGTTGCGTGACCACCAGGGCAATGATCGCCAGTGTCCATAGCAGCGGCTGCGAGCTGGCGAACCAGGCCCACAGGAGACCGCACAGAAAAGCCGTCGGCTCAAGGCTGCGGCGCAGGTTGTCGAGGATCTTCCAGCGGCCCAGGGCATCCAGGCCGGTGGCCTGCCGGCAGCCCGCCGAGGGCGGACATGAGAGCAACCAGGGCAGCAACTGCCAGTCGCCGCGAATCCAGCGGTGGTGCCGTTTGGCATCGGCGCTGTAACAGGCGGGGTACTCCTCATAGATCTGGATGTCGCTGATCAGGCCGGAGCGTGCATAGCACCCCTCGATGAGGTCATGACTGAGGATGCGGTTTGCCGGTAGGCAATCCGCCAGCGCACGCTCGAAGGCATCCACGGCATAGATGCCCTTGCCGATGAACGAACCATTGCTGAACAGATCCTGGTAGACGTCGGAAACGGTGCGTGTGTAAGGGTCGACCCCTGCATCGCTACCGAACAAGTGGGCGTAGGTCGAGCGCGCGATACTCGACAGGCTGATGCCGACCCGTGGTTGCAGGATGGCGTAACCGCTGGTGATGCGTCGCGTGCTGGCGTCGAACTGAGCCACGTTCAGCGGGTGCGCGAGGGTGCCGATGAGCTGGCGGGCGACATCACGCGGTAGCTGCGTGTCAGTGTCCAGGGTGATCACGTAGACGGTCTGCTGCAGTCTCGCCAGATCACCGACGATCGAGGCGAAGCGTTCTTGTCCTTGGCCGCGCAGCACGGCATTGAGCTCGCTCAGCTTGCCGCGTTTGCGTTCGTGCCCCATCCAGCGGCGTTCAGTCGGGTTCCAGCGTCTGGGCCGGTGCAGCAGGTTGAACCGGCTGCCTTCCATGGCCGGGTACTTGTCATTCAACGCTTCGATTGCCTGACTGGCCCGCTCCAGCAGCGCCGCATCCTCATCCTGCGTTTCCTGCTGCGCGTCGAGGAAGTCGGTGAGCAGGGCAAAATGCAGATGGCTGTCGCGGTTGGCCAGGTAGCGCACCTCCATGCCCTCCACCAACTCGTCGACATCCAGCGCGCTGCCAATCAGTGTCGGCACGACCACGAGGGTGCAGGCATCCGCGGGAATGCCCTCGCTGTAATCGAGGCGCGGCAACATGTTCGCCGGCATTGTCAGGGTCACTAGCCAGTTCACCAGGCCGATGGCCAGGCGGCTGGTCATCAGCAGGAGCGGCACGCTGAGCAGGGCCAGGTACAGCAGCGACCAATTGTCGGCATGCGCCAGGGCCAGCAGGGGCCAGGCCAGCAGGACGGTGAGCAGCAGGGCTGGAATCAGGAAAAAATACAGTGGCGCTCGGCTCAGCAGCCGTTGCCCCTGCTCGATGAGCGACAACCGCACGCCGAGCTGTCGCTCCAGTGCCGGTACGCCTTTATCGACCAGGAAGAAACCGACATGGGCCATGCGCGGAATATCAGGCGGTGCGCCTGCGGCCAGGTCGAGCGCCGCGCGCGCGACGGCTGTCTCGTCGTGCTGACACGCCCGGGACAAGCGTTCCACCGCATGCCGATAGTGATCGCGCGTGGCGAAGTCCATGCGCGCGTAGATGCCCGCAGGGTCCTCGCGCAGCACCTGCTCCACGCCACTCATGCGTTCGACGAACTTGCGCCAATCGGTTGCCGAGAGCATCCGCAGGCTGTTGATACTGTTGCTGATGGAGACCTGTTCGGCCGCTTGTGATTGCGCGTCCAGTTGCACCAGACGCTCGATGTTCAGGTCGGACTCGGCCAGCGTCTGCTCGATCCAGGTCAGCGGCAGGATCAGCGCGGTGTTCTGCCCCTGTAGCCGACGCGCCAGTTCGGCGACGAACGAACTGGTCATGGGCAGTGGTGAGCGCGCCATGTCCGCGACGGCCAACACGACGCTCTTGGCATCGCGCTCTGCGGTCTCGCTCAAGCGGTCTGCCCAATGGTTGGCCAGGTCGCGATCGTTCCAGCTGGCCATGACCCGAGCAGCGACGCGGCGCAGGTTCTCGATCAGCGCCAGGCGCAGCATGATGGGCACGGCCCAGAGTTCGCCGAGCGTCAGCGGAGTCGAGGCCTGGTAGGCGGTGATGAAGCGCCCCAGGCTTTCACTGTCGACCCGTCCATCGCCGTGGGAGATGGTCTCCAGGGCGATGTCATAAACGCGGGGCAGGGTGGACGATGGTCCATTGGCCAGCCCGGGCAACTCGCGGCAGTACCCTCTGGGAAGGTGCTTCTGGGCTGTTCGTATCTGCTCTTCGATCAGATAGAAATTATCCAGCAACCACTCGGCGGCGGGTGTAGCCCGTTGGCTGGAAAGCGTCGCGGCCGTCATCGCCTGGCAGCTGCTCGCCAGTACCCTGGCGTTCTCGGTCAGGCGCTCCAGCAAGGCGTCAGAGGTGGTGTGCGGGCTGAGTTGATGCTGATGCGCGAGCTCGGCACCGTGGTTTGCCATTTGCTCGGCACTGAACAGTTCGGAGCGTAAGACGGCCTCGTATTCGAATGTACGAGGCGCGGAGCGCCATAAACGCCGGATGAGGCTAGACCATTGAGTATCCATATGCTTCCTGGCGTGCGGCGTCAGCGTTCGGACAGGCCAACGCAGAGGAGTCACTCCAGAGTTGCCAGCATGCCGTTGCGCGGATCCAGATGCGTGAACATTCATCAGGCCTTGAAACAGCTGGAGCGTCTGTCCGCTGTCGCACATAGCTTCCTGGCTCGCGAGACGTCACTCCAAGCCCGGTTCGGCCATAGAACAAGCCTTTGGCGGCGTCTGTGCTCCAGCGTACTGACCGGCCGTATTTTCGGCGTATGCTGGGGCTGCGTTTCGCTTGTATTGCGGGAGATCGGACATGCAAGAACTACCACTGCCTCTGCGAAACCATCTGCTCAGTGCGCTATCGCCGGATGTCTGCACACGTCTCTTTTCACACCTTGAGCTGGTGCACCTGGTATCGGGTCAGGTTCTCCATGAGCGACATGACGTGATGAGTCACGTCTATTTCCCTGTCGATGCCCTCATCTCCCTGCTCTACCAGACAGAGCACGGCACCGCGACGGAGCTTTCGGTCGTTGGATATGACGGGATGGTGGGTATCGCCTTGTCGATTGGCGGGGAGAACCTGCCGAGCCGTGCCGTGGTCCAGCGCAGTGGCCATGCCTTTCGCCTGGAAGGAGGGTTGCTCAAGGATGAGTTTGATCGTCACGGCGATTTGCTGGGGCTGGTGCTGCGTTATACGCAGACCTTGATCTCGCAGATGGCGCAGGCCGCCGTTTGTATCCGGTATCATTCTATCGATCAGCAGCTCTGCCGCCTGCTCTTGCTCTGGCTTGATCATCTGCCGGGTAACGCTGCGACGGTGCCGCAGGAGTTGCTCGGAGACAGGCCCGGTAGCAGTCGCACCAACATGGTAGGCGCCGCCGATAAGCTCAAGCGCCAAGGGATAATCGATTACGGTCCAGAGAGCATTACCGTACTGGACCGGCATCAGCTGGAGCAGTTGTGCTGCGAATGCTACGGCCTCGTAAAACGGGAAACCGAGCGCCTGCAACTCTGCGTGCCGTAGTTCAAGTAGCCGCGTTGCCTGGACTTCGCTGCGGCTCGGACGAGGAGGGTAAGGCAGGGATCAGCCCGCGCCTGAGTCGCGTTCAAGGCATTGGGCAGGATCCCGACCGAACCTCGACTATCGACTATCGACTGAATTTTCCGCAGGTGCTTCCTGCATTTCTTGGTCGGTCCTGAAGAACTGATAGCGGTTGCGCCCGGCTTGTTTGGCTTGATACATGGCGTGGTCAGCATGACACACCAACACATCCGAACTCTGGCCATCACGCGGGTACAGGCTGATACCCAGGCTGCACGTGATCGTCAGCGCCAGGTTCTCGATAGCGTGCTCCAGGGCCATGGCCTCGAGAATCTTCTTTGCAGTACCTGCAGCATTGCGTTCACCCTGAACCTCGGTCAACAGCACGATGAACTCATCACCACCCGTGCGGCTCACCGTATCTGAGCTGCGCACGCAGGCTTGCAGTCGATCCGCCACCGATTTCAGCAACCTGTCGCCCACTGTATGGCCAAGCGAATCATTGATGGTTTTGAAGTTGTCCAGGTCAACGAAGATCAATGCCAATGCCCTGGAGTGCCGCTTTGCCTGCTCGATTCCCTGCGCGATGCGATCGTCGAGGAGCATGCGATTAGGGAGGTGAGTCAGAAAGTCGTGCTGAGCCAGGTGGGTCATCCTGTCAGCCGTTGCCTGCGCCTGGCTGACGTCATGCCGCACGATCACCGAGCCACTGAGCTTGCCATCGTTGTCATGTATCGGTGTTTGCGCATCTTCAAACACTTGCCGTAGGCCGTCGACCTGGATGGCCGGGCGAGACAGGGTGGAGCATTTGATTACGGCTGTAGGCATCACCTCGCTGAGCAGATGGCCACGCGCCTGCTCCAGTGTCCAGCCACTCATGCGCTGTGCGGCTCTGTTGAGATAGTCGATCTGACCATGCAAGTCAGTTCCGATGATCGCATCGCCAATCGAGTCGAGAATGGCCTGCGCACGCAGGTTTTCACTCAAGTAGCTGGACGCCGTGAGCCATTCACGTAACGAGCTTATGGGCGAAAAGGGCAAGCCATTGCTGACTGAGGGCTGGCTACTGCCATGGGTTCTCGCCATGTGCGCACAAAGCATGAGTGGAACCCTGGCAGCGATGCGTGACAGGAGTTCGAGTGTGGACAATGCATGGCCCTGAGCCAGTGCATCGTCCAGCAGTACGATGTCCAGTGAGCCGTTCTGCACTCGACTCACTGCGCTGTCCAGGCGGTCCAATTGTTCTATGACGATCTCGGTGTCCTGGCGCCTCAGCTCGCTCTGAGCCATCGCACTGAAAGCGGTATCGCTGGTAACCAGGAGAATTCGATAGCCCATCGTGTGTCGTCCCTTCGCAGTGCTCGACCGAGCCTCTTGTCAAACCCAGGCAGTGCCGCTGACGTTCTGCCACGTAGCCGTTTTCTCATGGGAAAGCTCGGCAAGCGCTCAACCTTTGCCACGTTCATTGGCCAATCGGTACGCGGTTTCCGAGCGTTCGATCCGCTGTGGGAGGTTGTAGAGGTTTGCAATGGGCGTCGGTGCGTTACCGCGCATAGGATGTTCGGCGGTAACGCGCAGTAATTTCGTGCTGGAAACGCGCTTTGTTCAGAATGTCAGTGCATTGGCCTGAACGCTTTTTACGCCTCGCACGCTTTGCGTCAGCTTCACCGCCAAAGCCCGTTCTTTGCCGTCATGGACCTTGCCCGTGAGCGTGACGATGCCGCTGGCGGTCGTTACATCGATGTCCGTACCACTGACATTGCGCGAGTACAGCAAAGTGGACTTCACTTTCGTGGTGATCCAGGTATCTGCGATGTCGTCACCCGCGTCGTCGACAGCGTTCTTGCCACTGGCGACCATTCCGGATTCATTGGCCTGAACCCTCAACTGATTGTCGACGCTGTTCACGCCTTCGGTATTCATCGCCAGATCCACGGCATGCTCCCGGGCTTCGCCGCTGGTGACCGTACCGCTGAGGGTCACCTTGCCGGCACGGGTAACGACTTTGGTATCCATGCCCTCGGCATACCGACTCCAGAGCAGCTTGGACTTGATCGCGGCCGTGACGCTTGCATCCTCGATGGCTTCGCCAAAGCTGCGCTCCTTGCTGGCGCGAGCAGGCGTGAAGTTCTTGTCCACGACGATGTCGTTGGTCACTGACTTTATACCGCTGACGTTCATGGCAATTTCATTGGCCAGCTCCTTGTTCGACTCATCGGGAACACGTCCGCTGAGGCTGGCGGTGCCATTGTCCACGGTGGCTTTCAAGTCGAAGTCACGCAGGTATCGGTTCAGGGTGTAAGCCGTTTCTATCTGGCTTTCCTGGCGAGCCTCGAGGATGTCTTGAGAGGGACTTTCGGCCATGGCGCCTGGGCTGGCGACAGCGATGGCAAGGGCAAGCGAAGAGGCCAGGAGCAGTGAGCGTGACGGGATGTTCATGATGGACTTCCTTGCTGGGGATCCAAACAAGACAGGTGCTTGCGACTTGTCCGGATAGAGGGCGAAAAAGGATGTGGCGCCCAAGGCAGCTGGCGTAATGGGCGACTGTTCCAGCTTTACCCTGTGCGCGTCGGAAGTCGGTGCGTTACCACACCAAGGTTTGAACAGCGATTGGACGATGCGTACTGACTTGTGTGCGTCAGCGGACAGACCCTGTCCCGGTTTGCCGACAGAGTCCTTCGGCTATCGACGCCCATCGACAATCCTGTCTTGGGCTCCTTTGGATCTTGGAGTGTTCAGACATGCGTGAACACCACAGGCCGGCATGAGCGGTCATTCACCTCGCCCAGGAACCGTGATGAAGCTGCCGGCAGAGCTGACCGATCGGCTTGCCAAGCCTTTCTCGCACTTTCTTCGGATAGAAGCTTCTGCAGCGTTTTTGCTATTGCTGGCGACTATTGTTGCCCTGGCCGTCTCCAATTCGCCCTGGGCGCCGAGCTATCACCAATTCTGGGAGATTCAGGGCGGGTTACAGGTCGGCAGTCTCAACTACATGCGCTCGCTCAGAGACTGGGTCAACGATGCAGCCATGACGCTGTTTTTCTTTCTCGTCGCGTTGGAACTCAAGCGTGAAATTTCCCTGGGTGAGATGAGTCGTCCGCGCCGCGCAACGTTATCGATCGCTGCAGCCGTTGGCGGCATGGCCGTGCCCGCCATGCTCTATTGGGGGCTGCAACAGGGGCTCCCAGGTGCACATGGCTGGGGTATGGTCATGGCAACCGACACTGCGTTCGTCATCGGCTGCCTTGCCCTGCTCGGTAAACGCATCCCGCGTAGCTTGCGCGTATTCATGCTGTCGTTGGCAATCGTCGACGATATCGGCGCCATCCTCATCGTCGCCATCGGCTACAGCGAGCAGGTATCCATGGGCATGCTGGCCCTGGCAGGGCTCGGAATCGCTGTGGTGCGTGCTATGTCCTGGGCGGGTTTTCGCGGATTTCCGCTCTACTTCCTGGTGGGTGGGCTGACCTGGATCGCGGTGGATGTGTCAGGCATCCACGCCACCATCACAGGCGTGATACTGGGCCTGATGACGCCCGCTCGCCGCTGGGTCAGTGACCGGCGTCTCTACGCGATACTGAGTCAGGTAATTGCTCATCCCGCGGGGGAAGGCAGTGGTGATACCAGGGACCGACACACGTTGTTGGCTGCAGAAATTGCAGCAAGAGAGACGCTCTCTCCGGTAGAGCGCCTTGAGCTGGGACTGCACCCCTGGGTTGGATTCGTCATCATGCCGCTATTCGCTCTGGCCAATGCCGGATTTTCATTGCAACTCGAGGCGCTGGACACCTCGCTGGCGTTCGCGGTCTTTGTCGGCTTTGCCGTGGGCAAACCGGTGGGTGTTCTGGCATTCAGTTGGCTTTCGTTGCGTGCAGGTATTGCTACGCGGCCTCCGACCTTGACCTGGGGGCTTATGAGCGGCGGTGCGATGTTGGCCGGCATCGGCTTCACCATGGCCTTGTTCATCGCCGGCCTGGCCTTGCCAGTCGATCTGCTCGACAGCGCCAAACTGGGTATTTTCATGGCATCGGGCTTCTCGGCACTTGCCGGCCTGGGCTTACTGTTTCATGCGTCCAGGGCGCCTGTGGGGCGCCGCTGAATGGATCATGCCGAGGCGCTGCCCTCACTCAGTTCGCTGCTCCACCACCTGGCTTGGCCAGGTAAACATATCTTTTAACTATGTTCAGCCAGCACGGCATTCACGGTTCTTTATCTATAAGACGCGGGCTGGGGTTGTTTTACGTTTAAGTGTGTTAGCGCACCGACGTATAGGTGCCAGCTGTCATTATCGAACTCGAGTGTCGGCAACAACGTCGGCATATCCCTTCCGTCGAGGTCATCATGAACAAGCCCCTTGTGCCCCGCACCCCCAATGACTCAGCTAAAAGTACCGAACAGTCAAAAGGTAATAATTCGGGGGGCAAACAACCTGCTGGCAAGCCCGAACGTAACTCACAAAAAAGCGACAATGCTCAAATACCCGACAAGCATGAGCGTTCTCAACAGAAGCATGCTCAGGTTGAGAAGTCAGCCGTAGATCGGGGCCCCAAAAAATCCTGAGCGATTTGATTGTGCAGGTTATCAAGTGGGTTTAGCCAGGCAGCGCTGACAATAGTGCTGCTTGCAGGGTACATGGTATCACCCACACGGCCCATGGGAGTACTTCACGATGAGTCTCGGTACGATTCTACTTATAGTTCTGGTGCTTATGCTTGTTGGTGTCTTCCCTGCCTGGCCGCATAGCCGGTCTTGGGGTTACTGGCCAACAGGTGGTTTGGGCATCGTGGTAATAATTTTGTTGGTTCTCCTGCTGCTTGGGCGAGTCTGAATGGAATATGTCCACCCGTAGCGGGTTACGTCCATCTCTACCCATGCGTTCACCGACTTTTGAAATGAAGCACCGTTAAGGAGTTCGTTATGAAAGAGCCCGCGACGCCAGGCAGCACATTGCCCGCTATAGAAGGCGGGCAGGAGAATATAAAGAAATTGGCTGAGGCCCCTGCGGCAGTTCCTAGGCGGCTACCGCTTCCGGGTGAGCTTATTGAACCCAGACTACCGACCGAGTGCTCCAATCAGAAGTTGAAGTCAATTCTGAAGGCAACTCGCCGCACGGCGGATCTGTTTCGAGCTGCCTGGTGAATAGGTGCGAGCCGGAATGAAGCACTCAAGCGCACATGCTGAGCAAGAGGGTGCTGTGCGAGAGCCAGCAAGCCTGAAGCTTCGCCGGGTGACTATCAGTGGCTGCGCAGTTGCTCTGGGGGGCGTGTGGGTTTCGTTGTGCGCGCTGCAGGTATCAGGCCCTTCCAGTTGCTGGATCAAGACTGCAAAAGAGAGCGTACTGGTGATCGCGCTGGGCTTCAGCGTTACACTCGCTTCAAGCGATATCTGGTATTTTCCTGCGGCGCGGGGGCAACACTTTGTCAGTGCTGAAGTGCGCCAGGCTTTAGATAAAGGCGTGGCGTTTTATGGTGAAGATTTGCGTGGTGTTTATATGGAATCTTCTTCCGCGTGCTGTGCGACGGTTGGTGATGAACATGTAATTCGTCAGCCCATAAGAGTGATAAGCACGGCGCCACGGCTAAGACTGTGAGAACGTTTCATGTTTGCAGTGTGGCTGAAATCATATGCGCCATGAGCGTGCCAATGAATGCGGCGGATGGCGGAAAATTGTATTGACTTATTCGCTGTTTTCAATGTGTTCAAGCTGGCGTGCGTATTCAGATTTCAGGATGGAGTAGCACTTGCACGTTTCCCGTTCAAGAGCCTGGCGATTTATTATCGTGATATGGCCACGTTTATATTGAACCAGATGGCGGGTCTTCAGCAGGCCCGCCGCAATGCTAATAGCGCTACGACGGACGCCCAGCATCCCAGCCAGATCGCTATGTGTCAGCTGCAAATGCTCGGACTGAACGCAGTCTTGAACCGTCAGCAGCCAGCGCGCCAGGCGATGCTCTACGCCATGATAGTGACCACAAGTGGCATTGCACATCAGTTGCGCCAGGAGGACATATAAATAGCGCTTGATGATGCTCAGTAATGTCGGGCAGGTAAGCGCGAGCTGTTGCATATGCCTGATGTCTATGCGAAGCGCTTCGCCGTCCGCTTTCACTACTGCATTGGCAGGGGCTGTATCTACCCCGAGTATTACAGTAGCTCCCAGCATACCCTCATAGCCTGTTAGCCCTAGCTCAATTGAACGACGATCACTTGAGTGATAGCTGTGCGAGATGAATCCGCTCAGGGGGAAGTAGAGATGGCGGATGGGCTGATAGGCTTCGAATAGAACTTCACCCACGTGCATGGCGACTGTTTCGCCGCTCAATAAGAGTCGCTGGCGCTCATGCTGGGGGAGCGCGCAGAGTAGTCTGTTTCTTTCGGTAAGGAGAAGAGAAGAGGGCATCTATATGTCCGCAGCACGATGAGGCCTTTGGCGGTAGGGGAAGGGTGCTATGCAGTCCCGTTCATATAGTCTGTCAAGATGCCGTTGATTTCAGTTCGTTATAGCACGCAGGGCAAGATTTTTATTCCTTCAGCGTGTCTCGTGGTAAATAGGGCAGCAGCCGGTCCGTTTCCCGTTTGACCACGGCATAACATTCGCAACTCAGCTGTTCGAGTTTATGCCTGTCCAGTACGGTTATATGGCCGCGGCTGTATTCGATGACGCCCAGTCGCTGGAGCTTTCCAGCGGCTTCGGTAACACCTTCTCGACGCACGCCCAGCATATTGGCGATCAGTTCCTGGGTCATGGTGAGTTTATTGTTCGGCAGTCGGTCCATTGACAGGAGTAACCAGCGGCATAGCTGCTGGTCGATCTGATGATGGCGGTTGCAGACAGCGGTCTGGGCCATCTGCGTGATAAGTGCCTGGGTGTAACGAAGCATCAGTACTTGAAGCTCGCCGTGACGATTGAATTCGTCCTTTAATTTTCGTCCAGGTAAGCGATAGGCATGTCCGGCACTCTGGACAATTGCGCGGCTGGGCGTGCTTTCGCCGCCCATGAACAAGGCGACGCCAACAAGTCCTTCGTTGCCCACCACTGAAATCTCGGCCGAAGATCCATTTTCCATTACATAAAGCAGGGAGATTATGGAGTCCGTTGGAAAATAGACGTGGCGCAGTGTCTCACCGGATTCGTAGAGAACCTTGCCAAGCGGCAAGGCTATTTTTTCCAGTTGTGGATAGAGGCGCTCTCTAACGTCCGCAGGTAATGCAGCCAGCAGATAATTGTTTTCAGGCCTGACTGTGTCGCTCATATTCCTCTCCCGATTAGGCTGCGCAAATGTAAAGATTACACCTTTCGAAACAGGCTTCTGTTCGGTAGCGTACGCAGCATGCGCCCAAAGCAAGCCTATTGAAATGCTTGACCACTATTTTTATGGCGCTTGAAATGGCCTGAGCCGGTGATGTCACAGGAATGGCGCTGGGTGGCTGTGTGCTATCAAGGCGATCGGCCAGATCGGTTGGAGTGCAAGGCCAGGTTTACATTGCGTGAGCGACTGTCTTGTGTGTCGTAAGTGCGTTATGTAGGCAGGGGTGTTGATTGTCTATTTGGAAGTGTCTCGGCTGATTGATGTTTTTCAGAGTTTGCTGCTTATACGTTTCCCTGCTGCCTGCTTATTGTCTATCTCTGCGGTTAATGATTGCGGGCGTAGAATGTCCAGGTGCATGTCCTTTTTTAGATAGTGAGTGGTTGTTCTCGGGGCAGAACTTATGCACTTGTTGCGATGAGTGTCGGGCGTTGATGTGCCGTAGTCTTTTGCTCTTGTACTAGGCTCAGCGCCACTCAGTGGCTTACAAAGGATGTACTTCTCTCTGTGTTCGCTGTCGCACAGACAGGCCGTCTCATGCTGCTAAGATCGTATTCCAATGTGTTCGTTCAATTTATGGGGTTTCTACCTGGATTATTGCGTCGGGTAGTGCCAATGCCGTGTCGTGTCATTCGGTATGGCGATATGTGCAGGTGTATTAACTTCCACGTTAATCTATGGCACAAGGAGGTAAAGGTGAAAACGATATCAAAGGACGCCGAGGTTTTTTTTGATGGCTGCATGACTCAATCCAAGATCCGGCCTGACGGGAGTCTCTTAATTACTGTCACGCATAAAGGTCGTAGGCTGGAGCGTGTTTTCGAACATACCTGTCCTATTGCCGAGTTGATTAGGACGATAAGGTACGACCTTGCATCTGCTGGCAACGAAGGTGGTCTGATTGGCATGCTTGACCAGTCCTCGTTGCGCCCATTGCCAACTTACGTAAATAAACCTCTGCATGAAACCCGCTGGGCCAGGCTGTGGCGGATGCGCAAGTTGAAAGGTTGTTGAGGGTGTCAGTGTCGACGCAGCCAAAAGAGGTGAGGTCGAATGCACTTGCTTTCATCTTCGCCGTCACCTACCGGGCAGCGTTCTCTCTGTGGCGCGGCCTGGATGCCGGGGCAAGGCTTGAGCCACATCAACATGCTGTTGACGCGGGTTCTGTTCCTGTTGGTTGCGCTCGGTATTGGTGGCGATAGCGCGCTCAAGAGCATGATCGACGACTGCCGCAGTTGACGTCTGCCAAACGATGCCCCGACACTGGCCTCAGGCCGGCGGCGGGGCGTTTTCGTTTCTGCGTGCAGTGCGTTTACGACCAAAGGCGCGTTTTGACCAGCCGAAGGCAGCATTGTCCGGCGCGGGTGCGTTGTCGAAGCTGGACGGTACGCTGCCCCGAGAACCCTCGATGACCCTGCAAACTCCACTTTCTGCCCCTGTTCGGCGCCTGGCTAATGGCGCGCAGCTGTGTGCGCAGCAACAGCCGTGGGCGCAGCAGGTGGGGTTGTGCTTGCGGGTGGCCGCGGGCAGTCATGATGAGCCGCAGGCCTACCCTGGCCTGGCGCACTTTCTCGAGCATCTGCTGTTTCTTGGTAGTCGGCATTACCCGAGTGATCAGGGCTTGATGGCCTTCGTCCAGCGCCATGGCGGCATGGTCAATGCCTCGACCCAGGCGCGGCATACCGACTTCGTCTGCGAGGTGCCGGCCGAGCTGCTGCAGCCAGCGCTGGCGCGTCTGCTGGATATGCTCTGCCAGCCGCTGTTGGCGATCGAGGCGCAGTTGCGCGAGCGCGAAGTGCTGGATGCCGAATACCAGGCGCGTAGTCAGGATGCCACCAGCCGCATCGATCACGCCCTGGGCCAGGCTCTGGCAGCCGGGCATCGCTGCGGCGAGTTCCTGGCGGGCGATCGCAGCACGCTGGTTGTGGAGTCTCCGGCGTTTCAGCGGGCGCTGCGCGATTATCACCAGCGTCACTACCAGGCCGGGCATATGCACCTGACCCTGGTGGGGCCGCAACCGGCCGAGCAACTGCTGGAGATGGCCGGTGCGCTGCTGGGGCAACTGGCGGCTGGAGAGCCCGCAGCCGAGTCGGAACCGGCGGCCGATCTGCTGCCGCTGCGCGCGTCTCGCTTGTGCCTGCAACAGAACCGCCCGGCTGTGCACCTGGGGTTTGCCGCACAGCTCGATGCCAGCGAGTTGGACGTGCCATTGGCGCTCTTGCTCGATGCCCTGCATGACCCCGCGCCTGGCGGCCTGCTGGCCGGCTTGCGTGAACTGCAGCTGTGTCGGCAGTTGCAGGCGCGGGTGCTGTATCAGCACCAGGGGCAATGCCTGCTGCGTTTGGACTTTCCTGGCGCCACGGCGGAGCAGGGCGCGGCCTTGCGCGCGGCCCTGCAGAGCTGGGCCGCGCAGTTGCAGGGCCATCCAGATTGGCCGCTGCGCCTGCGGCACTATCAGCAGGCGGCAGCGCTGCGGCTGCTCGGGCTCAGCCCTTTGGGCCTGGCCCAGCGCCTGCAAACGCCGCCGCAGAAGGACGACAACACCCTGGATGCTCTGACCGCTCTGCTGGGGCAATTGGCACAAGGTGATGGGTTGATAGTGCTGCAGTGCAGCGAACAGCCACAGCCCAAGTGGCCTGCAATAGGGCTGGATTTGCCGTTGCAGGCCTTGCCGGCGCAAGCGCTTGCACCAGTTCTGAAACACCAGTGGCGACTGTCCAGCGATGAGCCCTTGCTGGAACGTCGCGCCCCTGTATCAGCCGTTCTGCCGGTGGCTGCGCTGCGACATTGTCCGGGGCAGGCCGAAGGCGGGCCGGCCGCGCTTTACTGGCGCGGCCCCTGTTCAAGTGCAGGCGACCTGACTGCCATCGAAGCCGCTCTGCTGGCACGCAGCGCCGATCTGCGTTGGCGCGGTGAGCGGCTTGGCATCGGCAGCCAGCTGAGCGTGCACGCCTCTGGCTGGACCCTGGCATTGCAGGGGCCTGCGGCGCTGCTGCCGACTTTCAGCGCGCAACTGCTGCTGTTGTTGTTGGCGCCGGTAAGCGAGCCGGCCGAGCCCTTATCGCAGGGCATGCTGTTGCGGATGCTGCTGCAGCGCTTGCCTCAGCTGTGCGAGCTGCCCGCTGCATCGAGTCTGCAAGGGCTGAGCGTCGGCCTGGGCGAGCGGGAGCAGGCGCAACTCGCCGAGTTGTGCACGGCGGTCGAACCGCTGGCGGATCTGCCGCTAGCGCCAGGTGCCAGGACAGGGATCGACTGGCACCAGCTCGCGCAGCCAGGCACGGATGCGGCGCTGCTGCTGTTCTGCCCGCTGCCTGCTGGCGATGCCCATGCCGAGGCAGCCTGGCGTCTTCTCGGGCAGCTACTGCAGGGTCGTTTTTATCAGCGGCTGCGCGGCGAGCTGCAACTGGGCTACGCCTTGTTCGCCGGCTTTCGTCAGGTGCAGGGCAGCAGGGGGTTGCTGTTCGCCCTGCAGTCGCCGGTATGCGATGCGGCTGGAATCTTCGCCCATATCCGCGCCTTTCTTGAGGAGCAGCGTCAGGTGCTCGAAGCGCTGGACGACGCGGCGCTGTCGAGTTGTCGTGATGCGCTGCAATCCGCGTTGAGCCCGGCCAGGGCCAATCTGGCTCGCGCCGAGCAGCTGTGGCAGCTGTATCTGGCCGGCTTGCCCGAGGTGCATCCGCGGCGGGTGCAGCAGGCATTGAAGGCACTGTCCGCGAGCGATCTGCTGCGGGCGCATGAGCAGTTGCTGCTTGTCCGCGATTGGCGAGTATTGGCCAGCGGAGCGCCGGCGCCCGTCTAGGCAGCGCTGCTTCCCACGCATCTCCATGAAACCGGCCCGGAACGGCCTGGCGTTCTGCAGTGGGCGTCTTTCGGTATTCCTTCTTCACAACTTCTGCGCGACGCGTAATTGCGCTTCTACGCCCAAGGGCTGGCCAGGGACTACGACCTTTCTCCCGCTACCGGTAGGAGACCGGTCGTGAGCCGGCGGGAGCGGCCTGGTAGCGCCCGGCCAAAGCAGCAGCGAATCGCTGCCAAGGCAGCGTATGGCGGGCATGACGCGCTTTCGATAATCGCCTCCGACACGACTGCCCTGGCGGTCGCCACTCAAGCGGAGAGCGTTATGCACAACAAAAAGATCGCCATCACTCGATTTCTGCCCCTGACCCTGGCTGCCGCCGTCGCTCTGGCGACCGCACAGCAGGCCGCCGCCGAGATCGTCCTGTATGACAAGGACGACACCACGTTTTCCACCGACGGCTATATCAACGCCTTCTATGTCAACAGCGACGTGGACCGTGATGGCGAGCAGTTCGACCGTCGTCAGTCGCGAGTGAAGATGGGCTTTCTGCCCAACTGGATCGGCTTCAACTTCGGCAAGCAGATCGACGACCTGAAACTCACCGGGCGCTCGTCCTTCTGGGTCACCATCAACGACAGCGAAACCAACGGCACCGACACCGCCATCGACGTGCGTCAGTTCTACGGCACCGTCTCCAGCCCGGAATGGGGCGAGGTGCTGGTAGGCAAGGATTTCGGTCTGTTCTCGCGTTCCAACATCTTTCTCGACGAGCTGCTGGCCGGTTACGGCAACGTGTCCGACACCCTTGGCCTGGTGGACGGCACCGGCGTCTCCTTCGGCAACATCGGCACTGGCTACCCGTACCCGTTCCCGACCTCGCAGATCACCTACCGCAACAACAACCTGGCCGAAGGCCTGCGCGTTGCGGTCGGCATCATGGACCCGGTCGACACCAACGACGACAGCGCCACCGGCAAGGCCTACCAGGAAAATCCGCGCTTCGAATCGGAAGTCAGCTACCAGTTCGATCTTGGCGGCTCGACCATCTACACCTGGGTCAACGGCGCCTACCAGACCTCCGAGAACACCGACGACACCGTCGACAAGGTCACCTCCAAGGGCCTCGGCTATGGCGTACAGGCCAAGTTCGGCGGCCTGTCGCTGACCGGCTCGGGCTTCCAGGCCAAGGGCATCAACCCCTTCTTCACCAACAACCTGGGTGAGCCGACCCTGCGTGACATCGACAGCGACGGCTATCTGCTGCAGGGCTCCTACACCTGGGGCAAGAACCGCGTGGCGCTGTCCTACGGCAAGACCGAGGACGACGGCAACGGTCTGGGCGTGGCGGCGGACTACGAGACCCGCGGCATCGCCTATTTCCGCACCATCAATGACAACCTCAAGCTGGTCGCCGAGTACAACCAGTACCAGATCGATGCCGCCGCCGGCAGCGGTCTGAACGAGGACACCGACACCTTCGCCGTCGGTGCCGTGGTCAGCTGGTAATCACCGTTGCACAAGGCCGGGCAGGGGGCGACCTCTGCCCGGTCTTTTTTTTGTTCTATGGCTTCCTGGGCTACTTACGCCGACCCTACACAAGCGCGGTGCCGTCCCAGGTAGGGTGCGCCATGCGCACCAGTTTGTAGGGCGGGTGCAACCCGCCGTTTCCCCGTTGGCGGGTTGCACCCGCCCTACCTATTGAATTGCAGCGGGTTGTCGACCCATGTATGGCGTGACCAGGGTGGTGGCGTGCGTCGCGTACTGCTTCGCGAGTACGCCCTACGGATCTACTACCCAGTACTCAAGTAGCATGGGGTGGGCCGCGCCAGCTTCGTAGAATTTCCCCAGGATCAGCAGGTGTATTGGGGCGTCTTATGGCCTTGCAACAGTCGGAAGGCGTGCTTCGCGCCGTATCCAGCACGAAGGAGGTCGAGTTGGCAGCCCAGGAACTGGCGCGCCAGCTGATCCATCCCTATCTCGGGTTCGTGCTGTTCTTCTGCTCGGCGGAATACGACCTCGACGGGCTCGGCCAGGCGCTGGAGGCGCACTTCGGTGGCGTCAGCCTGGTGGGGTGCACCAGCGCTGGCGAGATCACCCCGCAGGGCTATGACCGTGGCTGTGTGGTGGCGCTGGGTTTCGACCTGCGCTGCTTCTCCATCGCCAGCGTGCTGATCGACGAGATGGAGCGCTTCAATCTGCTCGACGCGCAGCACCTGGTCGATGGCCTGGTCAAGGACTGTCGCAGCAACGAGCTGGCCTCGATCAAGGGCCACAGCTTCGCCCTGACCCTGCTCGACGGACTTTCCAGCCGCGAAGAGCTGGTGCTCGGCGCGCTCAGCGCAGCACTGGGCAGCATTCCGCACTTCGGCGGTTCGGCCGGCGACGACAACCACCTGACCCACACCCACGTCTATCACGGCGGACGCTTTCACAGCGGCGCGGCGGTGGTGGTGCTGTTCAACACCTGGCTGGAGTTCGAGGTGTTCAGCACTCATCACATCCAGCCCAGTGCGGAGAAGCTGGTGGTGACCCGTGCCGACAGTGCCATGCGTCGAGTGTACGAACTCAATGCCGCGCCGGCCGCGCAGGAATATGCCGATCTGATCGGTGTGCCGGTCGAGGCCCTGGATCTGCGCGCGTTCGCCGCCTATCCGCTGGCGGTGCGCATCAGCGATCACTATTACGTGCGCTCGATCCAGCAGGTGCATGACGACCTCAGCCTGACCTTCTACTGCGCGGTGGAGAACGGCATCGTCCTTACCGCCATGCGTCCGGGCCCGCTGTTGCCCAACCTGCAGCAGCTGTTCGCCGGGCTGGAGCAGCGCCTCGGGCCGCTGCTGCTGACCATCGGCTGCGACTGCTTTCTGCGCCGCCTGGAGATCGAGAACGATGGCGGCGTCGAGTCGGTTGCCACACTGCTGCGCCAGCAGCGGGTGATCGGCTTCAACACCTACGGAGAGCAGTTCAATGGCATGCACATCAACCAGACCTTCACCGGTGTCGCCATTGGCCGACCTGCTGGGCGTGGCGAACGCTGAGCTGCAGCCACGCTGCACGGCGCTGGAGCTGGAGAACGCCAAGCTCAAGCGCATCAACGCGGCGCTGATCGAACGGGTGGAGTCGATCCATTCACGTGGCGATGATGCCTACGCGGCCTTTCAGCATTCGGTGGTGCTGTCCGAGCAGGTGCGCGAGCGCACCGACGCGCTGAACCAGGCGATGGCCGAGCTGAAATCCAGCAACCAGCTGCTCAGCGACGCGCGGCTGCGCGCCGAGACCGCGCACCAGCACCTGATCGATGCCATCGAGAGCATCTCCGACGCCTTCGTGCTGTTCGACGACCGCCAGCGCATCGTGCTGTTCAACAGCCGTTTCAAGGCATTGTGGGCGCGCAGCCGGGCGCGTATCGGCACCGGCACCCGGCTGGAGGAGATCAAGCGCCTGAGTCGCAGCACCGGCCTGGTGGTGGAGGCGCAGTTGGGCAAGGAGGGCGAGCCGAGCCTGTTCCGCCTGCAGGACGGGCGCTGGGTGCAGGTCAGTGAACGCCCGACCCGCGAAGGCGGGCTGGTGATCCTCTACACCGATATCACCGAGGTCAAGCAAAGCGAGGCGTTGCGCCGCGAGCAGGCCCTGGCGCAGAAGTCGCGCCTGCTGCAGCGCGCGGTCGACAACCTGTCGCAGGGCATGGCCATGGTCAACGCCGAGGGTGCGCTGGAACTGTGGAACCACCGCTTTCTCGAACTCTGCGGCCTGGCGCCGATCAACGCCCACCGGCCGTTCGCCGAAGTCATGGCCGAAAGCGAGCTGGAGCCGCTGACCCCGGACAGCCGCGATGCCGGCGGCAAATCGCTGCGCCAGGTCGAGGTACGTCTGTTCGACGGGCGCATGCTGGAAGTGCGCACCCATCCGCTGCCCACCGGCGGTTTCGTCAACACCTTCACCGATATCACCGAGCGCCATCGCCAGGCCCAGGCGCTGAGCGACAGCGAGCGCTGGATCCGGCTGATCACCGACCACGTGCCGGCGCTGATCGCCTACCTGTCGGCCGATCTGGTCTACGAGTTCACCAACAAGGTCTACGAGGAATGGTACTGCTGGCCGCGTGGCGCCATGCTCGGTCAGAGCCTGCGCGAAGTTCACAGCGAGGAGCATTGCCGGCGTCTGGAGCCCTACGTCGAGCTGGCGCTGTCCGGCGAAAGCGTGACCTTCGAATTCGCTGAAACCAACCACAACGGCCAGGAGCGCTACATGCTGCGCTCCTACGTGCCCAACCGCCAGGCCAGCGGCGAGGTGGTCGGCATCTTCGTGCTGATCCGCGATATCACCGAGCGCCGCCGCACTGCCGAGGCACTGCACCAGGCCTATCAACACCTGGAGCAGCGGGTGCGCGAACGCACCGCCGAGCTGACCACGGTGAACGAGCAGCTACGCCGCGAGATCGACGAGCGCACGCAGATGGAGGCACGCCTGCGCGAGGCCAAGGGCGAGGCCGAACAGGCCAACCTGTCCAAGACCAAGTTCCTCGCCGCCGTCAGCCATGACCTGCTGCAGCCATTGAATGCCGCGCGGCTGTTCACCAGCGCCTTGCTGGAGAAGAACGACCTGTCCGGCTGCGCGCCGCTGGTGCGCAACGTCAGCAACTCGCTGGAAGACGTGGAAAGTCTGCTCGGCACCCTGGTGGACATCTCCAAGCTCGATGCCGGGGTGATCAAGCCGGATATCGCCCCGTTCGCCGTCAGCGAGCTGCTGGAGAACCTGGCCGCCGAGTATCACCAGATCGCCCGTAGCGAAGGCCTGCGCCTGGATTACCTGCCGAGCTCGGCCCTGGTGCGCAGCGACGTGCAACTGCTGGCGCGCATCCTGCGCAATTTCCTCAGCAACGCCATTCGCTACACCGCTGGCGGGCGCATCCTGCTCGGTTGCCGGCGGCGCGGCAACAGCCTGTCCATCGAGGTCTGGGACACCGGCATCGGCATCGCCCAGGACAAGCTCGGCGAGATTTTCCAGGAGTTCAAACGCGGCGATAACGTGCAGCGCAAGCAGGATCGCGGTCTGGGTCTGGGCCTGGCGATCGTCGACAAGATCGCCGGCATGCTCGGTCATCGCATCCGCGTGGCGTCGCAGCAGGGCAAGGGCTCGATGTTCGCCGTGGAAGTGCCGCTGACCCGCCGCGCGCCGCGCGTGCGCAGGGTGCAGGACAGCCCGGATCTGTTGCTCGAACGCCTGAGCGGCGCGCGGGTGTGGGTGCTGGATAACGACGCGGCGATCTGCGCCGGCATGCGCACCCTGCTCGAAGGCTGGGGCTGCCGGGTGGTCACGGCATTAAGCGAGGAAGACCTGGCGCGCCAAGTGGACAACTACCACGCCGAGGCCGACCTGCTGATCGCCGACTACCACCTCGACGACGAGCGCAATGGTGTCGACGCCGTGGCGCAGATCAATGCCCGGCGCAGCACGCCGCTACCGGCGCTGATGATCACCGCCAACTACAGCAACGAGCTCAAGCAGCAAATGCGCGAGCTCGGCCACAGCCTGCTGCATAAGCCGGTGCGACCGATGAAGCTGAAGGCGGCGATGAGTCATTTGATGGAGCGTGGGGCCGGGGTTTGAACCCCGGTGCGCACGGCGCACCCTACGATGCACTCGCATGGCGCCAACTGCGCAGGCGGCCTCGATTCCGTAGGAAGCTAGCCCGTAGCCCGGATGCAATCTGGGAGCGATCATGCCGTTCGGCCCCGGATTGCATCCGGGCTACGGTTCGCCTTGGCGAGCGGGACGCAGGAATTGTAGGGTGGATGTCGCTTTTTACATCCACCGTAGCGGTGGATCGGTCCAGCGTGATCCACCCTACGACGCCGGCGCGCTTTCAATCATCCGCAATCAGGCGCTTGCCCAGGCTTACCGAGGCATCGACCTTGTAGCCAAGCCGCTCGTAGAAGGCCAATGCCGCGGCGTTGGTATCACGCACCTGCAGGCTGAGCTTGGGGCAGCCCAGGGCCAGCAGTTTCTCTTCGATATGCGCCATCAGCTGGCGCGCCAGGCCTTGCTGGCGTTGCTCCGGGCACACCGCCAGGTAGTTGACCCAACCACGATGCCCTTCATAGCCGGCCATGGCCGAGGCCACCAGCCTGCCGTCGATCTCACCGACCAGAAACAGCTCGGGTTGCACCTGCAGCTTGCGCTGGATGTCCTTGTGCGGATCGTTCCAGGGGCGGGTCAGGTCGCAGCGTTGCCAGAGGTCGACGACGGCGGCTTCGTCGCAGAGCTGGAAGGGGCGGATGTGCATGGTGGGCTCCAGTCGGTGAGGCCGCCGTTTTAGCACGGGTTGGTGACGGGAGTCAGGGCAAACCTCGTCCGTCACTCCCGCGAAGGCGGGAGCCCAGGTGCTTCTCGGTTTCTGGCTTATTCCCCTGCGGGCCAGCGCAAGCGCTGTTCAGCGATGGAGCCGCTGTCCCGCCTGCGCGGGAATGACGGCCAACCTATCGGGTGCTAGCGACGCAGGTAGGAGGCGAAATCGATATCGCCAGCCGAGAGAATCGCCTGCACTCGGTTATGCACGTTGAGCTTGCGCAGAATGGCCGAGACGTGGGCTTTTACCGTGGTTTCGGCGATATCCAGGCTGTAGGCGATCTGCTTGTTCGATTCGCCCTTGGTCATACGCTCGAGCACCAGCAGTTGCTTGCGCGTCAGGGCCTGCAGCAGTTCCGGGGCGATGCTGTGGTTGTCGTGGTGCTGGCGCGAGCTGCCGCTCTTCTGCGAGCGGATGATGTCCGGCGGCAGGTAGACGTTGCCGTCGAGAATCTGCGCGATGGCGTCGGTCATCTGCGCCCGCGGCGAGGACTTGGTGATGAAGCCCACCGCGCCATAGGTGATGGCCTGCAGCACGATCTGCTTGTCCTGTTCGGCAGAAACGATCACCACCGGAATGGTCGGCGCCTCGTTGCGCAGGTTCATCAAGCCGCCCAGGCCATGCATGCCGGGCATGTTCAGATCGAGCAGGATCAGGTCCAGGTCGTCGTGCTCCTGGGTCAGCGCCAGGGCGCTGTCCAGATCGGCGGTCTCCATGATCTCGCTGCCGGGAAAACCGTCGGCGATGACGTTGTGGATGGCTTCACGAAACAGCGGATGGTCGTCGGCAATCAGAATCTTGTACATGGCCTTGCACCTCGTTGTTGTGATTATGGTGTGGCGGTGGGCGTGAGAAAAGCAGCAGGCAATTCGGCAGGTTGGGCGGGCACCAGCGGCAGACCGGCCTGCTCCCAGGCATCGACGCCGTCACGGTACCAGTAGATCTGGCGATAGCCCATGGCATGGGCGCGGCGTGCGGCGTTCCAGCTCAGCCAGCAGTCGGAGCGGCAGTAGAAGACGAAGGCTTGGTGCATATCGCCCTGGCTTGCCTGATCCAGGTAGTGCGCGAAGTAGCGTTGCCACGGAATGCCCAGATTGCCGTCACCGGCGTTGGCCAGCCACAGGCTGCCGGGCAGGTTGGCGTGGGGTGCGTCCTCGACGAAGCGATCCTGCACGAAAGGGCGGCGATAAACGTCGATCAGGCGTGTGCCAGGTCGTTCGGCCAGCAGCTTCTTCAGGGCAGGCGTGTCGACGATCTGCACGCCTTCCAGGCTGGATGGTGTGGGGCTGCGGTACTGACTGCTGCGATAGCCCTCGGCATCGAACAGTTCTTCGGCGTGCACGATGTACACCACCAGCAGGGAGGCGAGCATCAGGCCTGCTTGCAAAGGCAGACGGTACTTCATGGCGAGGTCTCTACTTATTGTTGTGGCGGTATTACAGGCCATGGTCGCAGGCTTGGGAATTCTACGTTGGAGAGGAAAACCAGTACCAAAGTAGTAGAAAGGCCGGGCTGGCCAGCAGCCGGATGCTGCGTGAGTAGCAGCCGCGCCCCGCGGCGAATGGCTGCGCCGCGAAATCGACCTGGATCGAAAAGCTTCGCCCCGGGGCGGGGCTCCTACAGGTTGAGTTCGTAGGGCGGGTGCAACCCGCCGCCGCGCTATTGGCGGGTTGCACCCGCCCTACGGATCTGGCCTGCCTTCGGCAGCGGACGTAGAGCCATTCCCACGCGGAGCGTGAGGAACGATCAGCGCAGCGCCGGCCTCAGCCCGCCTTGCGCAGCGCCGCGTGTTGCGGATTGAAGCTGGCCACGGCGAGCAGCGTCAGCAGCATGGTGAGGCCGGTACAGATCAGCAGCGCCTCGACATGCAGGCGCAGATACAGCGCGTTGCGCACCAGCTCCACGGCGTGGGTGAAGGGGTTGACCGCACACAGCCAGTACAGCCATTCGCTGGACTCGCGCATCTTCCACAGCGGGTACAACGCCGACGACAGGAAGAACATGGGGAAGATGACGAAATTCATCACCCCGGCGAAGTTCTCCAGTTGCCGTATGCCGTTGGACAGCAGCAAGCCCAGTGCGCTGAGCAGCAGCGCCACCAGCAGCAGCGCCGGCAGTGCGGCGAGCAGGCCCCATGCCGGCGGTTGCACGCCGTAGACCCAGGCGATGGCGAGAAAGGCATAGACCTGCAGCAGCGAGATCAGCGCCGTGGCCAGCAGCTTGGCCGCCAGCAGGAAGGCGCGTGGCAGCGGGCTGGTGAGCAGCACGCGCATGCTGCCCATTTCGCGGTCGTAGACCATCGACAGCGAGCCCTGCATGCCGTTGAACAGCAGGATCATGCAGGCCAGACCGGGCACGATGTAAGTGTCGTAGGTGATGTAGGTGTCGTACGGCTCGATGATGGCGATGCCCAGCGCGGCGCGAAAGCCGGCGGCAAATACCAGCAGCCACAGCAGCGGGCGCACCAGGGCGCTGAGAAAGCGCGAGCGCTGCAGGACGAAGCGCAGCCATTCGCGCAGGACGATGCCGCGCAGGCACTCCCAGTAGGCGGTCATGGGCGGACACCTTGCGTAGGGTGCGCCGTGCGCACCGAGGCTGTTTCGGTATTGTCGCTGTCGTCATCACGTCGCGGCCGCAACGCCTCACGCACATGGCCACGGCCCAGCGCCTCGTCGCCGGTCAGGCGGGCGAAGCTGATGGCCAGGTCGTCGCCGAACTGGCTGGCCTTGCCCCAGGCCACGCGCTCGGCACGATGCAGGATCAACAGGTCGTCACTGGACTCGATCTCGTCCAGCAGGTGGGTCGTCCACAGCACGCACAGCCCCTGCTCGCGGCACAGGTTGCGCACATGCCGGCCCAGCGCCAGGCGGCTGGCCGGGTCGAGCCCGGCGCTGGCCTCGTCGAGCAGCAACAGGCGCGGCTGGTGGAGCAGGGCGCGGGCGATCTCCACGCGGCGACGGTGGCCGCCATTGAGCGTGCGCACCTTGTCGTGGCGACGTTCGGCAAGATCCTGGCGCAGCAGCTCCTCGTCGATACGCGCCTGCGCCTGGCGACGCGGCATGCCGTGCAGCGCGGCGTGGTAGGCGAGGTTCTGCTGCACCGACAGGTCGAGATCCAGCGTGCTCTGCTGGAACACCACACCCAGCTGGCGCAGCGCCTGGCGCGGCTCGTCGCGCAGGCTGTGGCCGAAGATACGGATGTCGCCCTGCTGCAAGTCGTACAGGCGGGTGAGCAGGGCGATCAGGGTGGACTTGCCGGCGCCGTTGGGGCCGAGCAGGGCACCGAAACGACCCGGCGCCAGCTCGAAGGCCAGGTCGTTGAGGGCCTGGCGCGCGCCATAGGCGAAGCCGACGCCGCTCACCTGAAGCGCATTCATGGCGTCACCACCACGCCCCAGGGGTAGCGACCGACCTTGATCGACTTGGTCACCTTGAGCGTATCGACGTCGATCACCGACACATCGCCGCTGACGCCGTTGGTGGTCAGCAGGCGCTTCTGATCCGGGGTGAACGCCATGTGCCAGACGCGCCGGCCCACCAGCAGGTAGTCGAGAGTCTCGAAGGTCTTGGCGTCCACCACGGCCACATGGTTGGCCGGGCCGAGGGCGACGAAGGCGTACTTGCCGTCTTCCGAAAGTTTGACCCCCACCGGCTGCACCTTGTCCGGGTGCACGCCCTTGATGGCGAAGTTGAGCACCTTGAGCACCTGGCGCGAGTCCACATCCAGCACCGTCACCGTGCCGCCGATCTCGGCGGAGGCCCACAGGCGCTTGCCGTCCTTCTCGAACTCGACGTGGCGCGGGCGCTGGTCGACCAGGGTGTTGTCCACCAGTTGCTGAGTGCTGGTGTCGATCCAGTGCAGCATGTTGGTGGTCTCGCTGGTGTTGACCGCCCACTTGCCGTCCGGGCTCACCGCCATGCCTTCGGGCTCCACGCCCACTTCGATCTGCGCCAGCACCTCGTCGCTCTGGGTGTCGACCACGGTGACCAGGGCATCGTCCTCGTTGGAGATGTACAGCCAGCGGTCGTTGGGGTGCAGGGCGAACTGCTCGGGATCGGCGCCGGAAGGCAGCTCCTTGATGATCTTGCGTGTGGCCAGGTCCATCACCTGCACCCGGTCCGAGTCGCTGGCGCAGATGTACAAAAGCTTGTTGTCGGAGGACAGCAGCAGCCCACGCGGGCGCATGCCGACGTCCAGGGTGGCGGTGACTTCGAGGCTGTCGAGGTCGATGACGCTGATGCTGTCATCCTTCTCGTTGGACACGTAGGCAGTGGCGGCAAGGGCCGAGTGACAGGCCAGGCCGAAGGCGACGGCGCAGGCGAGACGGGTCAGGCGCATGGGGTTGATCCTCTTGTTGTTATTGCTTGGCGGTTTTCGCTGCTTACCGCGGAAGTTGGGGCAGTTCGGTTCAAAGTCGTACGCATTTGCTCCCCTCTCCCATTTATGGGAGAGGGGTTGGGGGAGAGGGTTGTCGCCGCGCGCAGTGCCTCTCTTTCTCTGTAGGAGCCCGCTTGCGGGCGATACCTTGCGATGATCGCCGGCAAGCCGGCTCCTACAGAGGCATACCCGCCAGATCACAGCTCACCTCTGGCCGGTCGTAGCCGAGGCTGTCCATCTCGTTGCTGGGGTGGAGAAAACCATCCTGCGGCGAGGTGCTGACCAGCGCGCGCGGGTGTACCAGCGGAATCGGCTGACGCAGCTCGCCGTTCCACGGGCGGAAGCTCAGCTTGCGGCCCTTGAAACCGTCCAGCGGCAGGTCGGCGGACAGCGCCAGGTTGCGAATCGCCTGCGGCTCGGCGGCGCGCAGCCTAGTCACGGCTGTGGCGATGCTGCGCACGGCCATCCAGGCGGCGAAGTCGCGGTCGTTCATCCAGCGCCCGGCCAGCGCCTCGAAGCGTTTCTGCAGCTGCGCGGCGCCGAAGGTTTCTACCGTCTTGTGCCAGGCAGTCGGGGTCAGCCCCTGTGTGCCGGCTACCGGGCGCGGCAGCCAGGTGTTGTAGGGCAGGTACTCGCCGAAATCACCGCGCTCGTCGGCCGCCAGCACCACGTCGTACTCGCTGGCCTGGGTGAACAGCGGCATTTCCGCCTGGGCGCTGCGCCGTTGGTCGTTGTCGAAACTCCACGGTTTCTCGGCGACGATCTTGTGGCCGAAGCGTTTCGCGGCGCGCTTGAGCGCCTCGGCGTAGGCGATGTCATCCTCGGTGGTGCCAGTCACCAGCAGCCAGCGCGTCCATTTGCGCACGGCGAGAAACTGCGCCAGGGCGTCGGCCAGCATGGCGCGGCTGGGCAGGGTGTGCAGCACGTTGCCCAGGCATTGCTCGCGGCGCAGGCCGTCGTCGGCACTGCCGGCATTGAACAGCAGGCTGTCCGGCAGGCGCTCGCTGAGCTGGCGCAGTGTCTCGGCCGGGGCGTTGATCACGAACAGACGGATACCGGCCTGGTATTGGCGTTCGGCGGCGGCAAGCAGTTCGTCAGCCTGGTCGCTCTCGGCGCTCTGCAAGGCGAATTGCTGCTTGAGAAAGCGCCCGGTGCTGTTGCTGTCGGTGATCGCCAGCTCGGCGCCACGGCGGCCAGCGTCTGTGGGTTCGGGGATGACGTTGGAGAGCAGCGGCCCGCGCGGCGGCAGATGCGCCAGGTAGCCGATGCGCACCTGCAGTTCGTCCGCGCTGGCGCCAGCTGCCACACCGAACGCGGCGGCGAGGCAGAACAACAGGCGGCAACTGATCCGGTGCATGGGGCGACTCCTGCAGAGGGTGTCGCCAGCATAGGAAGCGCTTACGGCTCGGGAAATATGCCCAAGGTAGCGCCGGACACGTACGAAGGTAGTAGTTCGTTCAGTCGCAAAGGGTTGGGTGGCGCAGCTGCGCGCCGGGAAATCTGCCCAAAGTACCAGGGCGTCAGTACCAAGGTAGTAACCCGGCGCAGGCCGTTACTTCCTAGCATGGCAGGCAACGTCCGATAACAAGAACAGGTGAACGCCATGCGTATTCTCAAGGCCCTCATGCTGCCGCTGCTGCTGATCCTCAGCCTGCTCGGCGTCGACCAGTTGCACGCCGCCGGTGATATGACCCGCCGCCCGGTTGCGCTGCCCGACCTGGTGCTGGGTAACGACGACAGCGACTACTCCATGTCGCAGACCGAGTATCAGTTGGAAACAGGCCAGGCCTACCAGCTCAAGATCATTTCCAGCGGACAGAAGGAATACGCCTTCCAGGCGCCGGAGTTCGCCACCTCCATCTACCTGCGCAAGGTCGAGGCCGGCGGCGTGGAGATCAAGGCCGTCACCCTCACCGAGCTGGAATTCGAGGACGCCGGCGAGGCGGAGATCTTCTTCCTGCCGGTCAAACCGGGCAAATTCCGCTTCTACGCCAAGGGCCTGGAAGGCAAGGGCATGCTCGGTCATTTCGTGGTCAAGTAGCGTGCTCAAGTAGATGACTGCCCTCGGCCGCATCAACCTCGGTGTCAGCCTGCTGTTCGTGCTGGTGACTCTGGCCGGACTGGCGCTGCTGTTGCGCCAGGCCAGCCACGATGTGCAGCGCGAGCTGCAGGCCGCCGAAGCGGTGGTGGAATACCTCGGTGAAGTGGCACGCAGCAATCCCGGCAGCCTGCGCCCGGAACTGACCGAGAACCTGCGGCATATCCGCGTGAGTTGGCTGCGCCCGGGCGAAGAGCCCGAGCAGCAAACCGAAAGCACCATCGAACACTGGATCGCCGAACGTCTGCTGGGCTCGGCGTCACTGGTGGCCGATGCCTGGCCGCTGGAGGATGGCCGCGAGCTGCGCATCGCCCTCGATCCCTATGACGAGATCGAGGAAATCCAGGACTCGCTGCTGCAACTGCTGCTGCTCAGCGCCTTCGCCCTGATCCTCAGCCTGCTGACCATTCGCTTTGCCGTGCACCGGGCTCGGCGCGTGCTGGACGAGCTGCTCGCCGGCCTGCGCGAAGTCGGTGCCGGCCACTTCGATACCCGTTTGCGCGACCACGGTCTGGCCGAGGCCAAGCGCCTGGCCGGGCATTTCAACGAGATGGCCATCACCCTGCAGCAGGTGCAGGCGGACAACGCCGAGCTGACCCAGGCGTTGCTGGAGCTGCAGGAGCGCGAGCGCACGCGCCTCGGTCAGACCCTGCATGACGATCTGGGGCAATACCTCAGCGGCATTCGTGCCCAGGCCTGCCTGCTCAAGGTGATCGCCGACCGGCCGCAGCAGGTGCAGGAAACCGCGCGCCTGCTCGACGACAACTGTGAGCGCCTGCAGCAGGGCTTTCGCAGCCTGATCCGCGACCTCTACCCGGTGGTACTGGAGCGTCTGGAACTGGGCCCGGCGTTGCAGCAACTGGCCGCCGACTGGCAGCAGGCACAAGGCATTCGCTGCCGCCTGCAACTGGGCGAGCGACTGCCGAACCTGCCGCTGGCGAGCAAGGCCCATCTCTATCGCCTGGTGCAGGAGGCGCTGACCAACGTCGCCCGCCATGCCGATGCCAGCGAAGTACGCATTCGCCTGCAACGCCGTGGCCATGGCCTGCGCCTGCTGGTGCGCGATAACGGCCAGGGCACCGCGCTACCGCTGCGCCCCGGCATCGGCCTGCGCTCGATGCGCGAACGCAGCCGCAGCCTCGGTGGCGAGCTGCGCCTGCACAGTCGCCCGCAAGCTGGCTGGGCGCTGTGCTTGAACATTCCCCTGGAGGCAACGTCATGAAGATTTTGCTGGTAGATGACCACGCCGTGGTGCGCCAGGGCTACGCCAGCCTGCTGCGCGCCCTGTTGCCGGGCGTGCAATTGCGCGAGGCCTGCGACGGCGAACAGGCGTTGCAGCGGGTGCAGGAAGAGATCCCCAACCTGGTGATCATGGATATCGGCCTGCCCGGTATCAGCGGCCTGGAAACCACTCGCCGCCTGCGCCAGCGCCTGCCGCAACTGCGCGTGCTGTTCTTCAGCATGCACGACGAACTGCCCCTGGTACGCCAGGCACTGGACGCCGGCGCCATCGGCTACCTGACCAAGAACTCGTCACCGGAAGTGCTGGTGGAGGCGGTCAAACGCACCGCCGCCGGTCACGCCTATATCGAGCAGCAACTGGCCACCCAACTGGCCTGCAACCCCGCAAGCAGCGACGGCCTCGACCCACGCCTGCGCGAACTGACCCAGCGCGAGTTCGAAATCTTCGTCATGCTCGCTCGTGGCCTGCCACCCCGGCAGATCGCCGAGAAGCTGTGCATCAGCGCCAAGACCCTGTCCAACTACCAGACCCTGGTGAAGAACAAACTGCAGATCGCCTCGCAGGCGGAGCTGGTACATTTGGCGATTGATAGTGGGGTGGTTCGGGTGGGTGGGGCGAGTGCTTGAGGGGGGGCGATGTATGTTGTCGCGGTGCATAAGCGGAAAGGCCGACCCTATTGCTGCTAGCCTTATACGCCCACACAGATGGACTTTTCGCTGGCAAAGCGGTGCTCGCAAGCGAACATAGGAGGTCAAGCGAATACATTCGCCTGCTTGGGATGCCTGCAACCTATTGATTTTATATTGGTTATTTGTTGTTCTTGGTGGCAAGTGTGGGGAGTTATACCGCCTTCTCTGCGATTGGACTAGCATGGCCGGCGATCTAATCACTGTTAGCTGCACAGGCAAAGAACATGGACATCCGAATATTCGAGCCAATGTCAACGCGCCCATGCAAGTATTGCCTTGCCTTGCAAGATGACGCCGTATTTGCTGATTTTCAAATAAACGAAACCGGCAAACTATACTTGGTGCGAATTTCTTACGATGGTTATGGCTGCTGCGAACCTGAAATTAGGATCATGGGAATAGAGATCACGAACACCAATCAGTTAATTTCAGCTATTGAAAGCAATAATTTAAATACACAAGCAGTAACCGAAATACTGAGTGGCTATTTCCGAGCGCACAAGGGTATGCTCTGGGAAAATGCGCTATTGGAATATAAGCTTATTTGAGTTTCGGTATATATCAGCTAGCAACTGGTTCAAATCGTTCGCTGCGCTTACTGGGACTTGCTAAAGCCGCCCCTTCACCAAACGTTAGAGTCGCCATGGATAAAATCATCACCGACATAATACGCTCCATGGCATATAGCGCTGGGGGGCTTTTTTTAGGTTCCATCATAATGTCAGTCATTATGGGGGTTGCCGAACAAATACACGGCGGTGTAACTATAAGCGGAATTAAATCCGGCTATGGGATAGGGGTTTTCTTTTCAATATTTGTCATTATGGCGGGCTTTATCCCGGCATTGATGTATGGCGCTCCGATGTACTCATTAACACGTCTGTGTGGGCGCGCATCCTTCCTGCTATCAGCCCTCATAGGTGCCGCACCAGGTATCGCCATTTACTTTTTTAGCGACAGAGCTTCAGGACTTCTATTCATTATTTTCGGCCTAGCAGTAGGACTCTCAACACATGCAATCGCTAAAGCTACAGAACGAAAGCAGTAATCGTAGCGCCCTAGCAGCTTATATGGCAAGTAGCCTGGACGTTGACCCTGGCAATGGTGGATGAAATCGCTGGAGATGTAGAGCGTCGCAGGCATGGCTCCCATACGGAGCGTGTGGGCAGTAAAATTTTTCATATAGGACTATTCATGTTTCGTCAGTTATTTATCGTAGTATTCTTGTGGCCGTTTTTTGCAAATGCTGGGCTGGATGTAACGGCTTACGAAAAACTAACTGCCGTTCCATCGCCAAAATTAGATAGTTACGGAGAGCCATCGGAGCCTAATCAAATCCAGTTGGCTCCCGTGGATTTCGCAGAGCGTTTCGATGGCCTGACAGCTTGGCAGGTATACCGCTACGAGTCGGCCTTCGACTTCAGAGCAGGTTCCTATACCGGGTACAACTACTGGCGGAACGAGTTGGCAAAGCTCGCTGGCTACGAGCAGACGCCATACAAATCATTCAACGGCGAAACTGAGCTTCGGTACGATGCTGCCGTTTGGAATGGCGAGAAAGGAGCATTCTGGGAGCTTATTGATTTCTCTGATGCAGAGGGTGTCATCGGCCCTGTCGTATGCAAAAGAGTTTATAAGGACTTCCTTCAATATGAGGCTGTCGCTTCAAAACATTCTGACGAGTATTTTCGTACTTCTTATCAGGATTGGATGAGGGCATTTTCCATGTGTGCGAATGATGGAGCCATTGTCTTTCATTGAGCACTTGGCACACGAACACACCGTAGCTGCGAATATCCAAAAGGGGTTGACAGCGCGAAGCTTGCCCACCATGTCCGCAGCTCCGTTGTTGAGGGTGGAAGCGCTTCGTTTGATCATTCCCACGCTCTGCGTGGGAATGCAGCCCTCGACGCTCCGCGTCCGCTTATAGATCGTGGTGCATATGCATCCGCTGGCGACGCAGAGCGTCGCGGGCTAGCTCCCACGCGGAGCGTGGGAGCCATATGTCGTTTCCCTTAGCCTCACTCGCTACCTTCCCTTACCACCCGCCAAATCGTATTCGCCAGATCATCGGCCACGATCAGTGCGCCGTTCGGATCCACCGTCACGCCCACCGGGCGGCCACGGGTCTTGCCGTCTTCATCGCGAAAGCCGGTGACGAAGTCGATGGGGTCGCCTGAAGGGCGGCCATTTTCGAAGGGCACGAAGATCACCTTGTAGCCCACCGGGTTCTTGCGGTTCCAGCTGCCGTGCTCGCCGACGAATACGCCGTCGGCATACTGCTCGCCCATCACCTCGCTGGAGAAGTCCAGGCCTAGCGCCGCGACGTGGGCGCCTAGGGCGTAGTCCGGGGCGATGGCGGCGGCGACCTTGTCCTCATCCTGCGGCTTCACCCGTGGGTCGACGTGCTGGCCGAAGTAGCTGTAGGGCCAGCCGTAGAAGCCGCCTTCCTGCACCGAGGTGAGGTAGTCGGGCACCAGGTCTTCGCCCAGTTCGTCACGCTCGTTGACCACTGCCCACAAGGTGCCGGTGCCCGGCTGGATGGCCAGTGCGGTGGGGTTGCGCAGGCCGGTGGCGTAGGGCTTGTAGGCGCCGGTTTCGGCGTCCACCTGCCAGACCAGGGCGCGGTCGACTTCGGCCTCCATGCCGCGTTCGGTGATATTGCTGTTGGAGCCGATGCCGACGTACAGGTAGCGGCCGTCTTCGCTGATGGTCAGCGCCTTGGTCCAGTGGTGATTGATCTCCGACGGCAGGTCGGCGACCTTGCTTGGCGGGCCGCTGGCCTTGGTCTGGCCCTCTTCGTAGTCGAAGCGCACCAGTTCGTCCTGGTTGGCCACGTACAGGTTGCCTTCGTGCAGGGCCAGGCCGTAGGGCGCGTTGAGGTCGTCGGCGAACACCGTCTGCAGCTCGTAGCTGCCGTCGCCATCGGCGTCGCGCAGCAGGGTCAGGCGGTTGCCGCTTTCCACCGTGGTGTTGCCGCGTGCCTTGATCACGCCGGCGATCACGTCCTTGGGCTTGAGCTTGGCAGCGTTACCGCCACGGCCCTCGGCAACGAGGATGTCGCCGTTGGGCAGCACCAGGGTTTGCCGGGGGATTTTCAGGTCGGTGGCGATGGCGTTGACGCTGAAGCCTTCAGGCACGGTCGGTCGCTGATCGCCCCAGGGCGTCGGCTCGGCGATGGTCATGCTTGGCAGGATGCCGCGTTCGGGCTCGGGCAAGTCCGGCTGGGCGCCGTAGAACTGCTGGTTGCTGCCGGGCTCTTCGCCGCAGGCGGTCAGCAGCAGGGCCAGGGGTAGGGCGGTCAGTGCTAGGTGCGTTTTCATCGGGCGTCTCCTGTGCGTGGCTGGGCCAGGCCGACCCAGGTGGCGGCGATAGCCAGCAGGGTAACGATCACCGACAGGGCCAGGCCCATGGGCATCACGGCCCAGGCGTCCTTGGCGTGCTCCAGCGCATTGATGAAACCCAGCACCCAGGTGACCAGGAGCAGCAGGAAGTAGGTGAGCGGGCGCGAGCTGCCACGTGCACGGAACAGCCCGACGAGGGCGAACAGCAGCGCCAGGCCGGCGAATACCAGGGCACCGGCGATCAGCCAGGAGGCGAAGTTGCTCCACTGGATCTGGTAGCTGCGGTAGTAGGCGATGTCGGCGAGCAGGGCGCCGAGAAACAGCGGCACCTGGCCGCACAGCAAGGTGGCATGCAGGGGGCTGAGGATGTTGGGGTAGGCGTGTGGCGTTGCTGTGGTGGTGGTCACGGCAGGTCCCTCTTGGGCAATGACTGATGGCGGCCTGGACGCTGCCGCCTCGATCTGGCTGTTCCTAAGAAGGGATTGCCCTGCGTGGGCATGGTTCAGGTTGTTTTGCTGTCGGGCGGGAGAGCGAGGTTTTTGGTGTGAGGTGTTGGATCTGGTGCTCGCGTGAGGTGTAGGAGCGGCTTTAGCCGCGATGTTCATGAGCGCATCGCGGCTGAAGCCGCTCCTACGGGGGAGAGCGTTGAGCGGCGTAGGGCGGGTGCAACCCGCCAGAACGCGGATCGGCGTTTATCGTGCTTGCTTTTGGTGGGCTGAAGCGGATCACCGCCCGGCCCACCCTACGTGGTTTGCGGGGAATCAGTCCCAGCCCTTGGGGCATTGCACGCAGCCGGGTATGTTGGCGTCCTGGAAGTTGCCGAAGCGGGTACGCGCGCCGCTGAGGTTGGCGTTTTCCAGGTTGGAGCCGCCGAGTTTCACCTCTTGCAGGTTGGCATCTTCAAGGTGAGCGCCTTTGAGATCGGCCTTGCTCAGCCAGGTCATTTCCAGATTGGCCGCCTGCAGCTGGACGTTGTGCAGCTTGGCCCCGGAGAGGCGGGCGAACTCCAGGTTGGCGGCGCGCATGTCGGCGCCTTCGAACTCGGCAGCCTGGGCGAACAGGCCCCAGCCACCGATGGCCACCAGGCTGGCGCCGGACAGGTCGGCCAGGCGCAGGTTGCTCTGTTGCAGGCTGGCGCGGGTGAGGTTGGCGCCGCGCAGCTTGGCTTTCTCCAAATTGGCCAGGTCGAGGTTGACGTGGCGCAGGTCGGCGCCGGAAAGATCCGCGCCGGACAGGTTCATGCGGCGCATGTCGAGGTTGCGCAGGTCGGCACTACGCAGGTTGGCGTTGGGGCATTGGCTGTCGGGTTCGATGCGGCAGCCGTTGATCTGCGGCACGCCGTCGTTATCGGTTTCGGCACCGATGGCGTGGCTGCCGATTACCAGCAGCAGGACCGGGATAAGCAGAGGCAGGTAATTCATGGCGAGTCCTCGGATGAGTTGGTGGGAGGCTGTCGCGGCTAAAGCCCCTCCCACGGGTAGCGTGCATGGCGCACCCTACGGTGCGCCATGCGTTGGGCCCTTAGCGCTGGGCGCTGGTCTTGTCCCAGCTCGGCAGCTTGAACACCCAGAAGGATCCACCCTGGGCGACCGGCTTGGTCAGCTCGGCCATATCGCCGCCCCACAGCGGCACAGCGCCGCCGTAACCAGCGGTCACGCCGATGTACTGCTCGCCGTCCTGCTCCCAGGTGACGGGTGGGGAGATGATTCCGGTGCCGACCTGGAACTTCCACAGTTCCTTGCCGTTCTTGGCGTCGAAGGCCTTGAAGTAGCCGTCGCCGGTTCCGGTGAACACCAGGTTGCCCTTGGTGGCGAGCACGCCGGCCCATAGCGGCAGGCGCTCCTTGTGTTCCCAGGCGACCTTGCCGGTGGTCGGGTTCATCGCCCGCAGGATGCCGACGTGGTCGTCGAACAGGCGCTTGATGCGAAAGCCCATACCCAGGTAGGCGGAGCCTTTCTTGTAGTGCGCCTCCTCGGCCCAGTAGTCCTCCTTCCAGTGGTTGGCCGGCACGTAGAACAGGCCGGTGTCCTGGCTGTAGGCCATCGGGTTCCAATTCTTGCCGCCGAGGAAGGGCGGGGAGACCTCGACCACCTCGCCCTTGCTTTCGCCCGGCTTGGGCTTCGGCGGACGCTGGCCTTCGTTCTCGACCGGGCGCCCGGTTTCCAGGTCGATGTGGCTGGCCCAGGTGATCTTGTCGACGAAGGGGAAGGCGTTCTTCAGCTTGCCGTTGGCGCGGTCGACCACGTAGAAGAAGCCGTTGCGGTCGGCGTGAGCGGTGGCCTTGGTGACCTTGCCGTCCTTGTCCTTGTAGTCGAACAGCACCAGTTCGTTGTTGCCGGAGAAGTCCCAGGCGTCGTTCGGGGTGTGCTGGTAGAACCACTTCACTTCCCCGGTAGTCGGGTCGACGCCGACCTGGCCGGAGGTGTACAGGCTGTCGTAGTCCTTAGGATCGCCGCCATCGGCGGTGCGCGCCCAGCCGTTCCATGGTGCCGGGTTGCCGGCGCCGATGATGATGGTGTTGGTTTCGGCATCGAAACTGGCGCTCTGCCACGGCGCGCCGCCGCCCTGGCTCCAGGCCTCCTTCTTGCCGGTCGGGTGGTTGGGATCGTCCGGCCAGCTCGGCGCCTTGACGTCGCCGGTCGGGGTGCTGTCCTTGCCGTTCAGGCGGCCCATGTGGCCTTCGACGAACGGGCGCATCCAGACTTCTTCGCCGGTATCCGGGTCGCGGGCGAACAGTTTGCCGACCACACCGAACTCGTCACCGGAGCTGCCGTGGATGACCAGCACCTTGCCGCTCTTGCCATCTTTGACGATGGTCGGCGCGCCGGTCATGGTGTAGCCGGCGGCGTGGTCGCCGAACTTCTTGTTCCACACCACCTTGCCGGTGTCCTTGTTCAGCGCCACGACGCGGGCGTCGAGGGTGCCGAAGTAGATCTTGTCGCCATAGATGGCGGCGCCACGGTTGACCACGTCGCAGCACGGGCGGATGTCGTCGGGCAGGCGGTGGCTGTAGGTCCACAGGCGCTTACCAGTCTTGGCGTCGAGGGCGAAGACGCGCGAGTAGGAACCGGTCACGTAGACCACACCGTCATGGATGATGGCCTGGGACTCCTGGCCGCGCTGCTTCTCGTCACCGAAGGAATAGCTCCAGGCCGGGGTCAGCTTGAACACGTTGTCGTCGTTGACCTGAGCCAGCGGGCTCCAGCGCTGGGCGTTGGTGCCCATGCCGTACTGCAGCACGTTGCTGGTGGTGGTGTGGTCGTTGGCAATGTCATCCCAGGTGACCGGCTTGGCGAACGCGGCCTGGCTCAGCGCCAGGCCGCCGGCCAGCATCAGGGCCAGCGCCAGGGGGCGTGGGGTGCTGGGTAGGTTTCTTGTTGTCATGGTTGTGCTTCCCGTTGAAGAAAGTGATCGCCGCAGTGGCAGTTCGATGGTGGAACTCGCACCGCTTCGCGCCTACGGAAAAACTCCCGCCTTTGCCGGGAGGATTTCCCGGTCGGCCCATGACTTGGCCTTGCTCCCAAGGCATCACCAAAACCCCCACCCAAGCCCTACTACCAAGGGACTAGAGCGCAACCACCAAAGCAGCATTCGGCGTGCTGCGCGGCCTTTCTAAGATGGTCGCCACGAGCTCTGTGCGAGCTGTCTTGCGTGCATTCGATGAGGTCCTGGCCATGAACAACAAGAAGATCCAATCCACCCTGGCGTTGTTGCTGCTCGCCGCGTCGACCAATCTGTGGGCCCACGGCGATGTGGTGCCGCAGGCGGTCAATACCGACGGCCTTGAGCCCCTGGGTGAAGAGTGGCTGGAAGAGAATCCCTATCGCGACAACCCGCGCGCCATCGAAATTGGCTCCTCGGCCTACAACCAGAACTGCGCCGCCTGCCATGGCCTGGAAGCCAAGTCCGGCGGTATCGCCCCGGACCTGCGCCTGCTGGAACTGGGGGCCATGGGCGACGAGTGGTACAAGGAGCGGGTGATCAACGGTGCGGTGCGCGATGGCCGCGTGTACATGCCGAAGATGGCCGACTTCCTCAGCCAGGAAGCGCTGTGGGCGGTACGTAGCTATCTGGAGAGCGTGCACGTCGAGGAGTAAGAGCGTGATGAAAAATCTGCTGCGCGCAGGCCCAGCGCGACCTGCCTTCGCTGGCGACGATTTCTTCACCCTCTCTGAGGCCATGCGCCGACTGATCCTGTTGTGTGGCCTGCTGCTGTGCCTGGGCACTGCCCAGGCACAGGTGCGCGACTTCGACCGCATCACCGAGTTGGGCACCTTGCGTGTGGCGCTGTACCAGAACTTCCCGCCATACAGCTACGAGCAGGACGGCCAGCCGCGTGGCATCGATTACGAGCTGGCCAAGGCGCTGGCTGACGGCCTCGGCCTCAAGCTGGAGCTGATGTGGGCGCCGCCAGGCGAGAAGCTCGACGATGACCTGCGCGACTACATCTGGCGTGGCCGAGTCACTGCGCAGGGGCAGTTGGCCGATCTGATGCTGCGCGTGCCTTACGACCGCGACTACGCGCAGATGCGCAACGATCTGGGCGAGCTGGTCAACGAGCGCGTGGTGATGTTCGGCCCCTATCAGCGCGAGCGTTGGCAGTTGGCGTTCGACCGTCGGCGGCTGCCCGAGGTGCCGAGCATCGTTGCGTTGCGCCAGCATCCGGTCGGGGTCGAGGTCGAGAGCGTGCCCTCGTTCTATCTGAGTTCGGTGCAGGGCGGCATGCTCAGCCAGGAAACCCGTCACTACCCGACGCCGCAGCTGGCCTTCGCCGCCATGCAGGGTGGTGAAGTGGACGCGGTGATGGCGCTGCGTGGCGAGGTGGACTGGCTGCTGCACGAGGCGAACGACCCGCAGCTGGCCCTGGCCGAGAACGCCTACCCGGACATGGGCCGGCAGATCTGGGAAATCGGCATGGCGGTGCACGAAACCAACCGGCAACTGGCCTACGCCCTGGAAGAACAGCTGGAAAACCTGATTCTTGATGGCTCGCTCGAGCGCCTCTATGTGCGCTACGGGCTGCGCTTTGAGAAGCCTGAACAGTACCAATAAGGCGTGAGCCGGAGGTGGGCGATGGATTGGCGGACCCTGGTGTTGCTGGCCCTGTTCGCCTGGGCCTGGGAGGCGCGGGCGCAAGGTACCGACCCGGTCACTTCGGTGATGTGGGACTACTACCATCAGCGCCTGCTGAATGGCGAGACGTTCGTCTTCGACGACAGCATCCGTCTGGATGTGCCGCTGTTCGCCGAGGATGCGCGTCAGGTGCCGATCCAGATCGACGCCAGGGCCTACAGTGGCCGGGTCAAGCGCATCCTGGCCTGGGCCGAGCTCAACCCCATCCCGCAGATCTTCGATTTTGCTCCCGGCGCGCAGCTCGAACCGAGCCTGGCCATTCGCATCCGCGTCGAGCAGGCCACGCCGATTCGCGCGGCAGTGCTGACCGACGATGGCGTCTGGCACATCGGCTCGGCCCGCGTCGAGGCGGCAGGCGGCGGTTGCACTGCACCCAGCGTGGTACGTGCCGAAGCCGGCTGGGAGGAGCGCCTGGGCCAGGTGCTGGGCAAACGCTTCGTGCGTGGCGAGCACAGCCGTCTGCGCCTGCAGGTGTCGCACCCCATGGACAACGGCCTGGTCGGCGGCATTCCCGAGTTCTACATCGAGCAGGCCGAACTGCGCGGCGAGGGCGGCCAGGTGCTGGGGCGTATCGAGCTGTTCCCAGCCGTCAGCGAGAATCCCACGCTGACCTTCGACCTGCGCGGCGATCAGCAGGCCGAGCTGTGGCTGCGCGACAACAACGGCAACGAATTCCAGGCCGCGTTCTGAACACGTTCAGTAGGGTGCGCCGCGCGCACCAACCCATTCAGGGAGTGCTTCCATGCGCTGGATGTTATTGCTGACCTGCCTGCTCGCCAGTCTGGCCCAGGCACTCGACTACCACCTGCAACCGCGGCAGATCGCCGAGGGCGTCTGGCTGCTGGAAGGCAGCACCGATAACTTCGCCGCGGACAACGGCGGCAATATCGTCAACGTCGGCTTTATCGAAACCGCGGACGGCGTGGTGGTGATCGATACCGGCCCGTCGCGCCGCTATGGCGAGGCATTGCGCCAGAGCATCGAGAAGGCCACCGGCAAACAGGTGGTGCGCGTACTGCTGACTCACCATCACCCCGATCATGTGCTGGGCAACCAGGCTTTTGCCGGCGTGCCCATCGCGGCGCTACCCGAGACCACCCGGTTGCTGGCCGAGCAGGGCGACGCCATGGCGGAGAATATGTACCGTCTGGTCGGCGACTGGATGCGTGGCACCGAGGTGGTATTGCCCACCGAGGAACTGCAAGAAGGCACGCTGGAAATTGGCGGCCGACGCCTGCAGCTGCTGGCGCTACGTGGGCACACCGGCGCCGACCTGGTGATTCTCGATGAGCGCACGGGCGTGTTGTTCGCCGGCGATATCCTGTTCTACCAGCGCGCGCTGACCACGCCGAACAGCCCGGGCCTGGACGTGTGGCTGGCCGATCTGGATCGCCTCCAGGCCTTGCCCTGGAAGCAGATCGTGCCCGGTCACGGGCCGCTGACCACCGATGCTGCGCCGTTCGTGCAGATGCGTGATTACCTGGGCTGGCTCGATGGCTTGCTGCGCCAGGGCGCGGAGCAGGGCGCGGAGATGAACGAGCTGATCCGCGCGCCTATTCCGGAGCGCTTCGCCCAGGTCAGCCTGAGTCGTTACGAGCTGATCCGCAGTGTCAGCCACCTCTACCCGCACTACGAGCGCAACGCCATGGTGCGGGTGGATGCCAACCCGTAGGAGCCCGCTTGCGGGCGATGGTGTTGGCCGGTGGACTTTATCGCCGGCAAGCCGGCTCCTACAGGAGCACCAGTTTCGTAGCCCGGATGAAATCCGGGAGAAATCCCCGGATTTCATCCGGGCTACATGCTTGAGGACATCGCCGCTGAAGCGCCTCCCACAGTACGTCTGGGCCTATAGCTCTTCGTCATCACGAATCAGCACGTAGTGGCGACCGTGGTCGGTTTCTTCGTGGTCGTAGACGTAGTACATCACCACCTCGTCCAGACTGGCCTGCACGGCCACGTAATCGCCGCTCTCGGCCATGAAGAAGGCCTTGGTGGCCGGTTTGGCCAGGCACTCGATATGGGCCGTGACGAAGTGCGTGGGATCTTCTTCGCCGAAGTAGTCCTCGCGCTGGTGCGCATCCCAGTCCAGGGGCGTTTCGAAGGCACCGGTGATGAGGACTTTGGCGTCGCCCAGATCCTGTTCTTCGGCGTCCGGATCCTGCTCGTCGGGGCGATAGACGGTGCAGTCCAGGGCGTCGGGATGGTTGAGGGTTTCCTGGCGAGGATGGGGCACGGGCGTCTCCGGTCAAAATGTGCGGGCGGGCAAGTGTCGGGCAAAGACCCGGCCGCCGCAATCGCGATCATTGCAGGCCGAGACTTCGCTACAGCCGGTATTGCTACCAAGGAACGAGGAAAATCGGCTGGGGGTGCAATTGTTGGGTGGCCTGGGTGAGCCAAGAATTCGCGGCACACCGGGAAAATTTCCCGGCAATAACAATGAACCCGCAGAGGTAGCCGCAATGAAACACACCGGTCTTCGCCAGCCTTTCCTCCTCACCGCGCTGTGCGCGGCGATGCTGTTGCCGTCCGCCGCCGCGCTGGCGGTCACCGACGCCGAGATTCTCAAGGATGCCACCACCACCGACGAGATCGTCACCAACGGCCTCGGCCTGCAGGGCCAGCGCTATAGCCCGTTGAACATCCTCAACGAGCAGAACGTCAAGGAACTGCGCCCGGTGTGGACCATGTCCTTCGGCGGCGAGAAGCAGCGCGGCCAGCAGGCGCAGCCGCTGATCAAGGACGGCGTGATGTACGTCACCGCCTCCTATTCGCGGGTGTTCGCTGTCGATGCGCGCACCGGTCGTGAGTTGTGGCAATACGAGGCGCGTCTGCCGGACGATATCCGCCCCTGCTGCGACGTGATCAACCGTGGCGTCGCCCTGTATGACGACCTGGTGATCTTCGGCACCCTGGACGCCAAACTGGTGGCGCTGAACAAGGACACCGGCAAGGTGGTGTGGCGCAAGAACGTCGCCGATCACAAGGCGGGCTACTCGATCACCGCGGCGCCGCTGGTGGTCAATGGCAAGCTGATCACCGGCGTGTCCGGTGGCGAGTTCGGCGTGGTCGGCAAGATCGAGGCCTTCGATCCGAAGAACGGCGAGCTGCTGTGGAGCCGCCCGACTGTGGAAGGCCATATGGGTTACGTCTACAAGGACGGCAAGGCGGTCGAGAACGGCATCAGCGGTGGCGAGGCCGGCAAGACCTGGCCGGGCGACCTTTGGAAGACCGGCGGCGCCGCGCCCTGGCTGGGCGGCTACTACGACGCCGACACCAATCTGCTGCTGTTCGGCACCGGCAACCCGGCCCCGTGGAACTCGCACCTGCGTCCTGGCGACAACCTCTACTCGTCCTCGCGCCTGGCGCTGAACCCGGACGACGGCAGCATCAAGTGGCACTTCCAGACCACTCCGCACGACGGCTGGGACTTCGACGGCGTCAACGAGCTGATCTCCTTCGACTACCAGGAAGGCGGCAAGACCGTGAAGGCGGCGGCCACTGCCGACCGTAACGGCTTCTTCTACGTGCTCGACCGCACCAACGGCAAGTTCATCCGCGGTTTCCCCTTCGTCGACAAGATCACCTGGGCCAAGGGCCTGGACAAGAACGGCCGGCCGATCTTTGATGACAGCAACCGCCCGGGCTCGCCGAGCGCGGCGGAGAAGGGCACGAGCGTATTCTCCGCACCGGCCTTCCTTGGTGCGAAGAACTGGATGCCGATGGCCTACAGCCAGGACACCGGACTGTTCTACGTGCCGTCCAACGAGTGGGGCATGGACATCTGGAACGAAGACATCGCCTACAAGAAAGGCGCGGCCTACCTGGGCGCCGGTTTCACCATCAAGCCGCTCAACGAGGACTACATCGGTGTGCTGCGCGCCATCGATCCGAAGACCGGCAAGGAAGTCTGGCGCCACAAGAACTACGCGCCGCTGTGGGGCGGGGTGCTGACCACCAAGGGCAACCTGGTGTTCACCGGCAACCCGGAAGGCTACCTGCAGGCGTTCAACGCCAAGACCGGCGAGAAGGTCTGGGAATTCCAGACCGGTTCGGGTGTGATCGGCTCGCCCGTGACCTGGGAAATGGACGGCGAGCAGTACGTCTCGGTGCTGTCCGGCTGGGGCGGGGCGGTGCCGCTGTGGGGCGGCGAGGTGGCCAAGCGCGTCAAGCACCTGAACCAGGGTGGCATGCTGTGGACCTTCAAGCTGCCTAAGGAGCTGGTGGCCAAGCGCTGATCGGTTGAAGTGGCAGACGATGGCCGGACTCTGTCCGGCCATCGTCGTTTCTGGAGTCTGTCGGATGGCACTGAGCTGCTGCGAAATACCACGGTGGATTTTTGCGTTTGGGAACGCAAGAGCAGGGGAACGGGTCTAGCCTTTAGCTTCCACAGCCTCGTACCTCGCTGCCAAAAGCCCGTGCCAGACCGCTCTACTACCAAATGACTAGGTGATCTGTGCCATGGGCGCATACCGAGGTTTCAGGGGGCTTCCTAAGATCGAACCATGACTCGCTTCCCCGATTGGCAGCGGGCTCCGACAACAAGAGAGGTCAGCATCATGATTTACGCGAAACCGGGTTCCGCAGGCGCCGTCGTCACCCTCAAGCCGCGCTACGGCAACTACATCGGCGGCGAGTTCGTCGCCCCGCTGAGCGGCCAGTACTTCAGCAACACCAGCCCGGTCGACGGCTCGGTGATCGCCGAATTTCCCCGTTCCAACGCCGCCGATATCGACAAGGCGCTGGACGCCGCACACGCTGCTGCCGACGCCTGGGGCCGCACCAGCGTGCAGGAACGCTCGCACATCCTGCTGAAGATCGCCGACCGCATCGAAGCCAACCTCGAGCTGCTGGCCGTGGCCGAGACCTGGGACAACGGCAAGGCTGTGCGCGAAACCCTCAACGCCGACGTGCCACTGGCCGCCGACCATTTCCGTTACTTCGCCGGCTGCATCCGTGCTCAGGAAGGCAGCACCGCCGAGATCAACGACGGCACCGTGGCCTACCACTTCCACGAGCCGCTGGGCGTGGTCGGGCAGATCATTCCGTGGAACTTCCCGCTGCTGATGGCTGCCTGGAAACTGGCTCCGGCCCTGGCTGCCGGTAACGCCATCGTGCTCAAGCCCGCCGAGCAGACTCCGCTGTCGATTACCCTGCTGATGGAGGTCATCGGCGACCTGCTGCCGCCGGGTGTGCTCAACATCGTCCAGGGTTTCGGTCGCGAAGCCGGTGAAGCGCTGGCCACCAGCAAGCGTATCGCCAAGATCGCCTTCACCGGTTCCACCCCGGTCGGCTCGCACATCCTCAAGTGCGCTGCCGAGAACATCATCCCGTCCACCGTCGAGCTGGGCGGCAAATCGCCGAACATCTTCTTCGCCGACATCATGAATGCCGAGCCGGCCTTCATCGAGAAGGCCGCCGAGGGCCTGGTGCTGGGCTTCTTCAACCAGGGTGAGGTGTGCACCTGCCCGTCGCGTGCGCTGGTGCAGGAGTCGATCTACGACGCCTTCATGGTCGAGGTGATGAAGAAGGTCAAGCAGATCAAGCGCGGCAACCCGCTGGACACCGAGACCATGGTCGGCGCCCAGGCCTCGCAGCAGCAGTTCGACAAGATCCTCAGCTACCTGGAGATCGCCCAGCAGGAGGGCGCGCAGGTGCTCACCGGCGGCGCGGCCGAGCGCCTGGACGGGGATCTGGCCAGCGGTTACTACATCCAGCCGACCCTGCTCAAGGGCACCAACAAGATGCGCGTGTTCCAGGAGGAAATCTTCGGCCCGGTGATCGGCGTGACCACCTTCAAGGACGAAGCCGAGGCCCTGGCGATTGCCAACGACACCGAGTTCGGCCTGGGTGCTGGTGTGTGGAGCCGCGACATGAACGTCGCCTACCGCATGGGCCGCGCGATCAAGGCCGGTCGCGTCTGGACCAACTGCTACCACCTGTACCCGGCGCACGCCGCGTTCGGTGGCTACAAGAAGTCCGGTGTCGGCCGCGAAACCCACAAGATGATGCTCGACCACTACCAGCAGACCAAGAACCTGCTGGTGAGCTACGACATCAATCCGCTGGGCTTCTTCTGATAGCCAGCACACGATCTGCTGCGCGTCGGCCCTACTGCGTTAGAAACAGGCTCGGCAGGCCGCTTGCGGCCAACGCACTTCAGTGCGGCCCCGGAGGGGCGAGCGAAGCGAGTCATGCGGACAAAAGTACAGTCGCCCGCGACTCCGACCGTTCCTCGCCTGTTTCTGCCTTGTAGGTCTCTAGCTCGCGAGATCGTGAGCAGGCTCTGACCTAATCGCGGCGCGCTCGCTCCGGCGCGCCGCCTTTGCACGGCGAAGGACCCTACCCGGGTGGATCTGCGGGCAGCCATGAGCCTGAACGGCAGCAGATCCTTATCGCGACGCGGCTTCGGCCGCGTTTTTTATTGGCGCATGTTTCATAGCCGACAATGACAGGAACCTTCGAGGCGCGATCCATGCCTACTAATAGCGTTACCTACCAATGCCAGTGCCGACTCATCCCAAAGTACCATTTGGCCTCTTGCCTGGCGGGGGCTTAATGAGGGTGCCGGAATGCCCCGGTACCATAAAAAGAGGACCGCATCATGTGGACTAAACCCGCTTACACCGATCTGCGTATTGGCTTCGAAGTAACGATGTATTTCGCCAACCGTTGATTGCTCCTGGCCCCGGCTCGTCCGGGGCATCCCGCTGGTGACCCCCATGCATATCCAGATTCTCGGTTCCGCCGCAGGCGGTGGCTTCCCTCAATGGAACTGCAACTGCCGCAATTGCCGTGGCGTGCGGGCCGGCTCCCTGCGCGCGCAACCGCGTACGCAGTCGTCCATCGCCATTTCCGATGACGGCGAGCAATGGATCCTGTGCAACGCTTCGCCGGACATTCGCGCGCAGATCGAAGCCTTCCCGGCGCTGCAGCCAGCGCGCAAGCTGCGCGACACGGCGATTGCCGGCATTGTTCTGCTCGACAGCCAGATCGACCACTGCACGGGCCTGCTGACCCTGCGCGAAGGCTGTCCGCATCAGGTCTGGTGTACCGAGATGGTGCACCAGGATCTGACCACCGGTTTTCCGCTGTTCAATATGCTCAGCCACTGGAACGGTGGCCTGCAGCACCGCCTGATCGAGCTGGATGCCAAGCCCTTCGGCATTCCGGCATGTCCGGCGCTGAGCATCACCGCCATCGCCCTGCGCAGCAGCGCGCCGCCGTATTCGCCACACCGGGGCAATCCGCACCCGGGCGACAATATCGGCCTGTTCATCGAGGATCGGCGCAGCGGCCGCAGCCTGTTCTACGCCCCCGGTCTCGGCCAGGTGGACGAGCAGTTGTTGAGCTGGATGCGCCGCGCCGACTGCCTGCTGGTGGATGGCACCCTCTGGCGCGACGACGAAATGCGCGTGTGCGAGGTCGGCGACAAGCTCGGCAGCGAGATGGGCCACCTGTGCCAGAGCGGCCCGGGCGGCATGATCGAGGTGCTCGACGGTTTGCCGTCGGCGCGCAAGATCCTGATCCATATCAACAACACCAACCCGATTCTCGACCTGGACTCGCCCGAGCGTGCCGAACTGGACGCTCACGGCATCGAGGTCGCGTTCGATGGCATGAGCATCGTTTTGTAGGCTGTGCGCACCGGGGAGTTCTGATGAGCCAAGCTGCCATGACACCTGCCGAATTCGAGCAGGCGCTGCGCGCCAAGGGCGCGCTGTACCACATTCATCACCCGTTCCATCGCGCCATGTACGAAGGGCGCGCCACCCGCGAGCAGATCCAGGGCTGGGTGGCCAATCGTTTCTACTATCAGGTCAACATCCCGCTGAAGGATGCGGCGATCCTCGCCAACTGCCCGGATCGCGAAACCCGGCGCGAGTGGATTCAGCGCATCCTCGACCACGACGGTGCGCCCGGCGAGGAGGGCGGTATCGAGGCCTGGCTGCGCCTGGCCGAGTCGGTCGGCCTCGACCGCGAGCAGGTGTTGTCGCAGGAGCTGGTGCTGCCCGGCGTGCGCTTCGCCGTCGATGCCTACGTCAACTTCGCCCGCCGCGCCAGTTGGCAGGAGGCAGCCAGCAGCTCGCTGACCGAGCTGTTCGCGCCAACCATCCACCAATCGCGCCTGGACGCCTGGCCGCAGCACTACCCGTGGATCGATGCGGCCGGTTACGACTACTTCCGCAATCGCCTGAGCCAGGCGCGCCGCGATGTCGAGCACGGCCTGCGCATCACCCTTGAGCACTACCGCACCCGTGAGGCTCAGGAGCGCATGCTGCAGATTCTGCAGTTCAAGCTGGATGTGCTGTGGAGCATGCTCGATGCCATGAGCATGGCCTACGAACTGCAGCGCCCGCCGTATCACACGGTGACCGCCGAGCGTGTCTGGCATCGGGGGATCGCACTATGAGCCTCGAGCAAGCGATGCGCACGGTTGAGTGTTTTGTAGGGTGCGCCACGCGCACCAGTCAGGAGCCCGAACAATGACTGCCGTCATCCTGCCCAACGTACCTGCCATCCGCCGCGGCTTTCGCCTGCAGTTCGAGCCAGCCCAGGGCTGCCATGTGCTGCTCTATCCGGAAGGCATGATCAAGCTCAACGACAGCGCCGGCGAGATTCTCCAGCAAATCGACGGCAAGCGTTCGGTGGCTGAGATCATTGGCAACCTGCACCAGCGCTTCCCCGATGTGCCTGGTATCGACGAAGACATTCTTGCCTTCATGGAGGTAGCCCATGCTCAGTTCTGGATCGAGCTTCGCTAAAGCAGGTCATGAACCAGGGCCACCGCTGTGGCTGCTGGCCGAGCTGACCTACCGCTGCCCGCTACAGTGCCCGTACTGCTCCAACCCGCTGGATTTCTCCCGGCAGGGCGCCGAGCTCAGCACCGCCGAATGGATCGAGGTGTTTCGTCAGGCCCGTGAGCTGGGCGCGGCGCAGCTGGGGTTTTCCGGCGGCGAGCCGCTGGTGCGCCAGGATCTGGCCGAGCTGATCGCAGCGGCGCGCGGCCTGGGCTACTACACTAACCTGATCACCTCCGGTATCGGCCTCACCGAAGCACGCATCGCCGAGTTCGCCGATGCCGGGCTCGATCATATCCAGATCAGCTTCCAGGCCGCCGACGAGGAGGTGAACAACCTGCTGGCCGGCTCGAAGAAGGCCTTCGCGCAGAAGCTGGCCATGGCCCGTGCGGTCAAGGCCCACGGCTATCCGATGGTGCTCAACTTCGTCACCCACCGGCACAACATCGACAATATCGAGCGCATCATCGAGCTGTGCCTGGAGCTGGAGGCGGACTTCGTCGAGCTCGCCACCTGCCAGTTCTACGGCTGGGCGGAACTCAACCGCGCTGGATTGCTGCCGACCCGCGCGCAACTGGAGCGCGCCGAGCGCATCACCAATCAATGGCGCGACAAGCTGGCGGCCGAGAACCATCCGTGCAAGCTGATCTTCGTTACCCCGGACTATTACGAGGAGCGCCCCAAGGCCTGCATGAACGGCTGGGGCAATCTGTTTCTCGACATCACCCCCGATGGCACCGCGCTGCCATGCCATAGCGCGCGGCAGCTGCCGGTGCAGTTTCCCAACGTACGCGAGCACAGCCTCTCGCATATCTGGCGCGATTCGTTCGGCTTCAACCGCTTTCGTGGCGACGACTGGATGCCCGAGCCATGCCGCAGCTGCGATGAGAAGCACAAGGATTTCGGTGGCTGTCGCTGCCAGGCCTTCATGCTCACCGGCGATGCCAGCAACGCCGACCCGGTGTGCAGCAAGTCTGCGCACCATGGCGTGATTCTCGCCGCGCGCCAGCAGGCCGATGAGGCGCCGCTGGGGCTGGATGCCCTGCAGTACCGCAACGAGAAGGCCTCGCGGATCATATGCAAAGCCTGACCGGTACCGACTCGATCTGGAGCGCCGAACAGGCTGCGGCCGCCAGCGCCGACTTCGCCGAGCTGCATGCTGCCCATGGCGGTGTGCTGTGGGTGGCGTTCGATCCCGCTCAGGCGCGTTGCGGGCTGTTCTTCTGCCGCGACGGCGCCGTGTGTGAGCTGACGCCGCCGGGGTTTTCCGTGCAGAGCCGCGTCTACGAGTACGGTGGTGGCGCGTGCTGTGCCACCGAGCAGGGGGTGGCCTTCGTCAACGAGCGCGATCAGCAGATCTACCATCTGCCGGTGGGGCGTTCCGTAGGAGCGGCTTTAGCCGCGAATCTTGCTGATTCAAGAGAAATCGCGGCTGAAGCGGAATGCCGCCCAGCCGCTCCTACGAATATTGAGCCGCAGGCGCTGACGACTCGCGTCAATTGCCGCTACGGCGATTTGTCCTTCGTGCCCGCCTGGCAGGCGCTGCTGGCGGTCGAGGAAAGCCATGAAGGCGATGCGGTGGTGCATCGCCTGGTGCGCATCGGCCTGGCTGGCAAGCGCGATGTGTTGGTCGAGGGGGCTGACTTCTACGCGGCCCCGGTGGCCGACGGCACGGGCCTGCGCCTGGCCTGGATCGAGTGGGATCGCCCGCATCAGCCCTGGGTCGCCACGCGCCTGTGCCAGCGTGAGTCTGGTGAACGTACCCGCGTGCTGGCCGGCGAGGCGGGCGATCGATCTCTGCAGCAGCCGCGTTACGATGCTCAGGGCAGGCTCTGGGTGTTGAGCGACAAGGCCGGCTGGTGGCAGCCCTGGTGCCTCGATAGCGAAGCGCAACCCCAGGGTGGTTCCTACGATCATGCATCCGCGCCCTGGCAATTGGGCGGCCGCACCTATCTGCCGCTAGAGAATGACGAGCTGCTGTTGATGCGTTTCGAGCAGGATGTCGGCGCGCTGGTAGGGTACGCCGCGCGCACCAATTCGTTGGGTGCCGAGACCGCTGGTGCGCACGGCGCACCCTACGGAACAGCAATCGTGACGCGGCGGCTGGCTGAAGATTTCACCCGCTTCCGCTCCCTGGCTGCCGACAGCGAATATTTCTACTGCATCGCTGCCGCACCGGATCGGTTGCCGGCGGTGCTCGCCATTCGCCGCCGCGATGGCGCACTGCGAATACTCGCCGGCGGCGAGCAGCCCTTGCCCGAAATACAGCTTTCCCGCCCCGAGGCCCTGAGCTGCGAGGTAGGGCAGGGCGAACAGTGCCATGGTTTTTTCTATGCGCCGATTGATGGGCCCGAGCGCCCGCCGCTGGTGATCTTCCTGCACGGCGGGCCGACCTCGGCCTGCTACCCGGTGTTCGATCCGCGCATCGCCTTCTGGACATTACGCGGCTATGCCGTGCTGGATCTCAACTATCGCGGCAGCAGTGGTTATGGTCGCGACTATCGCCTGCGTCTGGCTGGTCAGTGGGGCGCGCTGGAGGTCGAGGACATTCGCGCCGCCATAGAAGCCCTGGCCGGCGAGGGGCGTATCGATCCTCGGCGCGTGTTCGTACGCGGTGGCAGCGCCGGCGGCTTCAGCGCATTGCGGGCGCTTGCCGAGCTGCCACAACTGCGTGGCGGTGCCAGTCTCTACGGCGTCAGTGATCCGCTGGCACTGCGTCGGCTGACCCACAAGTTCGAGGCGGATTATCTGGACTGGCTGATCGGCGACCCGGAGCAGGATGCCGAGCGTTATCAGCGCCGCACGCCCCTGTTGCAGGCCGAACGGATCAAGGCACCGGTGATTTTCTTTCAGGGCGCGCTGGATGCGGTGGTGGTACCGAGCCAGACCGAAACCATGGTCGAGGCCCTGCGTCAGCGCGGTTTGCCGGTGGAATATCACCTGTTCGCCGAAGAACGCCATGGTTTCCGTCAGGCCGCCAATCTGGCCGATGCGCTGCGCGCCGAACATGCCTTCTATCAGCGCCTGAGCTGATCGCAGGTCGCATTGCATAAACCCGGCAATGCAGTAGGCTGATCGCCATTCCATAACAAGAAATTTCAGGCCGTTGTATGAGCCACGATTTGAGTCAGCTGCGAAAGTTCGTTTCCCCCGAGATCATCTTCGGCGCCGGTTCCCGGCATAACGTCGGCAACTACGCCAAGACCTTTGGTGCGCGCAAGGTGCTGATCGTCTCCGATCCCGGTGTGGTCGCCGCCGGCTGGGCCAGCGATGTCGAGGCCAGCCTGCAGGCTCAGGGCATCGCCTATTGCCTGTATACCGGCGTCTCGCCCAACCCGCGGGTGGAAGAGGTAATGACCGGCGCCGAGCTGTATCGCAGCGAGGGCTGCAACGTCATCGTCGCCGTCGGTGGCGGCAGTCCGATGGACTGCGCCAAGGGCATCGGCATCGTCGTCGCCCATGGCCGCAGCATTCTCGAATTCGAAGGCGTGGACACCATCCGCGTGCCCAGTCCGCCACTGATCCTGATCCCCACCACCGCCGGCACTTCGGCCGATGTGTCGCAGTTCGTGATCATCTCCAACCAGCAGGAGCGGATGAAGTTTTCCATCGTCAGCAAGGCGGTGGTCCCGGACGTGTCCTTGATCGACCCGGAAACCACCCTGAGCATGGACCCGTTCCTCAGTGCCTGTACCGGCATCGACGCCCTGGTGCATGCCATCGAGGCGTTCGTGTCCACTGGCAACGGCCCGCTGACCGACCCGCACGCGCTGGAGGCCATGCGCCTGATCAACGGCAACCTGGTGCAGATGATCGCCAACCCGGCCGATATCGCCCTTCGCGAGAAGATCATGCTCGGCAGCATGCAGGCCGGTCTGGCGTTCTCCAACGCCATTCTCGGTGCGGTGCATGCCATGAGCCACAGCCTGGGCGGTTTCCTCGACCTGCCGCACGGCCTGTGCAATGCGGTGCTGGTCGAGCATGTGGTGGCCTTCAATTACAGTGCTGCGCCGGAGCGCTTCAAGGTGATTGCCGAAACCCTGGGCATCGACTGTCGCGGACTCAATCACGCACAGATTCGCCAGCGCCTGGTCGAGCATCTGATCGCCTTCAAACACGCCATGGGTTTCCGCGAGACGCTCGGCCTGCATGGCGTGGGTGTTTCGGATATCCCGTTCCTGTCCAGTCATGCCATGGACGATCCGTGCATCCTGACCAATCCGCGTGAATCGACCCAGCGCGATGTCGAGGTGGTGTATGGCGAGGCGCTCTGACGAAGCGCTGGCCGGGCTGCTCGGCCTCGGTAGCCAGTCGGCGCGCAAGAGTCACTACCCGGAGCTGCTGGCGCGTCTGGAAGAACTGGAGACCGAGCGCAACCGCTACAAATGGCTGTTCGAGCACGCGGTGCACGGCATCATCCAGGCCAGCCTGCAGGATGGCGTGCTGGCGGCCAACCCGGCGATGGCGCGCATGCTCGGCTATGACGACCCGCAGCAGGTGCTGTGGTCGCCGGCCGATCTGGCCCGGCATCTGTTCGTCGGTGGTTTCGACGAGCTGGAGGTGATTCGCCAACAGCTGAGCCAGGGGCAGGTGTTGCTGGGTTACGAGACGCGCCTGCGCAGGCGCGATGGCAGCACCATCGATGTGCTGATGAACCTGCTGCTCAAGCCCGAAGGCGAGGGCGTTTTCGAAGGCTTCGTCGCCGATATCACCGAGCGCAAGCAGGCGCAGCAGCGTCTGCAACAACTCAATGACGAATTGGAGCGCCGCGTCGCTGCGCGCACCTTCGAGCTGCTCGAGTCCAACCGCAACCTGCAACGGCAGATCGAAGAGCGCGAACGTATCGAACTGGCTCTGCGCGAGGCCCGTGACGCCGCGGAGGCCGCCAATCGCAGCAAGGACAAGTACCTGGCCGCAGCCAGTCACGACCTGCTGCAACCGCTGAATGCCGCGCGCTTGCTGATCTCCACGCTGCGCGAACGTGAACTGCCGAGCGCCGAGCAGAATCTGGTAGAGCGCAGTCACCTGGCGTTGGAGGGCGCCGAGGATCTGCTCGCCGATCTGCTGGATATCTCCAAGCTGGATCAGGCCGCGATCAAACCGGACGTCGATGTTTTCAGTCTCGAAGAGTTGCTGGCGCCGCTGGCCTCGGAGTTCGAAAGCGTCGCCAGTGCCAGTGATTTGCGTCTGCGCGTACGCATCGCTGACTACGCGGTAAGCACCGATTTCCGGCTAATGACGCGCATCCTGCGCAATTTCCTCAGCAACGCCTGCCGCTATACCGAGCGCGGTGGCGTGCTGCTGGGCGCTCGGCGCCGCGGCGCATTCGTCGAGCTGCAGGTGTGGGACAGCGGTCGCGGTATCGCGGCTGATCAACTGGACAAGATCTTCCTCGAGTTCAATCAGCTCGAAGTCGGTCGCGCCGCTGAGCGCAAGGGCGTCGGTCTGGGCCTGGCGATCGTCGAGCGTATCGCGCGCATGCTGGGGTGCCCGGTGCAGGTTCGTTCGCAGCCTGGGCGCGGTTCGGTGTTCAGCATTCTTGTCCCGTTGGCGCAGACGCGGCCACCGCGCCAGGTGCCGTCCGTGGCGCAACCGGTTCTCGGCAATCCCTTGCCGGGCCGACGTCTGCTGGTGATCGACAACGAAGTCGATATCCTGCACAGCATGGCTGCGCTGCTCGGGCAATGGGGCTGCGAGGTGGTGACCGCTGTCGATCTTCCCGAGGCGTTGCAGCGTCTGCAGGGCCGGGCGCCAGAGGTGATCCTGGCGGATTTTCACCTCGATCATGGCGTGCTCGGTTGTCAGGTGATTCAGCAAGTACGCGAGGCGTTTTCCAGATCGATCCCTGCGTTGATCATCAGCGCCGATCGCAGTGATGCCTGTCGTCGCGAGCTGCAGGCCCTGGGCGCGCCTTTGCTGAACAAACCCGTCAAACCAGGCAAGCTGCGCGCGGTGCTCAGCCAGCTTCTGATGGAAACGTGAACGGCCGCAGACTGACGGACTGAACCTGAGCGATTTTAATGCTGTCTATTGGCTACCTCGTCCCTCAGGAGATAACCACAATGACAATTTCCATGAACCCCGTTATGCGCCGTCTGGCAGCCATTACCGCACTGTTTCACCTGCTGCTGGTGGTGCAGATTCCTGCCGCGAATGCGGCGATGGTCGGCACTCACGAGGTGATCGCCGAGCAGCAGCACAAGGTCGATCAGCAGCAACTGATGGCCATGCTCGACGACGAGCAGGTGAAGGAGAAGCTGGTGGCCATGGGCGTCGACCGTGATCAGGTCGAATCGCGTATCGCCAGCCTGACCCCGGCCGAGCTGGCGCAGTTCAACCAGCAGCTGGATCAGGCGCCGGCAGGTGCGGGGGTGGTCGGCATCATCGTGTTGTTTCTGGTGATCTTCATCATCACTGATATGCTGTGCGCCACCAACATCTTCAATTTCGTCAAATGCATAAATCGCTGATTCGCCTCTGCTGTATCGCTTCGATCGTTCTACTCACAGCCTGCGCTCGGTCTCCGGTGTTATCACCGGAGGCCGAGCGTCTGCCTGAGCGGGTAGAACTCACCGACGTTCCTTTCTTCCCTCAGGACGCCTTCCAGTGTGGGCCGGCGGCTTTGGCCACCATGCTCAACCAGCGTGGCGTGCTGACCACACCGGGCGCGCTCAAGGACAAGGTCTACATCCCCAGCCGTGAAGGCAGCCTGCAGGTGGAGATGGTCGCCGCCGCGCGCAATCACGAAATGCTGGTGTATCCGCTGCAACCACGCCTGGATGCCGTGTTGGCCGAAGTGGCTGCCGGTAACCCGGTGCTGGTGCTGCAGAACCTGGCGTTCGACTTCTACCCGCAGTGGCACTTCGCGGTGGTGGTTGGCTATGACCGTCGCGAGCGCACGCTGATTCTGCGCTCTGCCACCACGCGCCGGCTTGAAGACAGCTTCGCCAGCTTCGACAGAACCTGGGCGCGGGGTGGGCGCTGGGCCGTCGTCACCTTGCCACCTGAGCGTCTGCCGGCGCAGGCCGATGTCCACACCTGGATGAAGGCTGCCAACGACCTGGAGCAAACCGGCAACGCGCAGGCGGCGCGGCGTGCCTATCGCCGCGCCGCCGAGGCCTGGCCGGAGCAATCGCTGCCCTGGTTCGCCCTGAGCAACAGCCGTTATGCCGATGGTGATCGTAAAGGCGCGGAGCAGGCGCTGCGTGAGAGTCTGAAGCGCGAGCCGGATTTCGCGGCTGGTTGGTTCAACCTGTCGCAGGTGCTGGGGGAACAGAATTGTGCCGCTGAGGCGCAGCAGGCGCAGGCCTGTGCGCAGCGTCTGGCGCCAGAGGATGCGCGATTCGCCGCGCCGCCCAGGACGAGCGGTTCCGCTGGGCAGTGCCAGGCCTTGCCGGTCTGTCCATGAAGCACATGAAAACGGCGCCCTCGGGCGCCGTTTTCATTGTGTGCAGGGCGATCACACGCCGAGCTTGTCACGCAGCGTGTAGTACCAGGCGCCGATGGCGCTGAACGGCACCTGGAACAGGCGACCGCCCGGGAAGGGGTAGTGCGGCAACCCGGCGAAGGCATCGAAGCGCTCGGCCTGACCACGCAGGGCTTCGGCCAGTACCTTGCCGGCCAGGTGGGTGTAGGTCACGCCATGGCCGCTGCAGCCCTGCGAGTAGTAGATGTTGTCGCCGATGCGGCCGACCTGCGGCAGGCGCGACAGGGTCAGCAGGAAGTTGCCGGTCCAGGCGAAGTCGATCTTCACGTCCTTCAGTTGCGGGAAGGTCTTGAGCATCTTCGGGCGGATGATCGCCTCGATGTTGGCCGGGTCGCGCGCCCCATAGACCACGCCGCCACCGTAGATCAGGCGCTTGTCGCCAGTCAGACGGTAGTAGTCGAGCAGGTAGTTGCAGTCTTCTACGCAGTAGTCCTGCGGCAACAGGCTAGCCGCGACTTCGTCGGACAGCGGCTCGGTGGTGATCACCTGAGTGCCGCACGGCATCGACTTGGACGCCAGTTCCGGTACCAGATTACCCAGATAGGCGTTACCCGCGACCACCACGAACTTGGCCTTGATTCGACCTTCCGGGGTATGCACCACCGGGTTGGCGCCGCGGTCGATGCGGGTAGCAGGGGACTGTTCATAGATCACACCGCCGAGCGATTCGACCGCAGCCGCTTCGCCGAGCGCCAGGTTCAGCGGATGGATATGGCCGCCGCTCATGTCCAGCATGCCGCCAATATAGTTCTCGGTGGCAACGACTTCGCGGATGCGCGCCGCATCCATCAGTTCCAGTTGGGTATGGCCGTAGCGCTCCCACAGTTTCTTCTGCGATTCCAGGTGCCCCATCTGCTTGGCAGTCAGCGCCGCGAACACGCCGCCATCCTTCAGGTCGCATTTAATGTCGTACTTGGCGATGCGCTCACGGATGATTCGCCCGCCCTCGAAGGCCATCTGTCCGAGCAATTGCGCCTGCTTGGGGCCGACCGTCCGCTCGATCACGTCGATGTCGCGACTGTAGCTGTTGACGATCTGTCCGCCATTACGACCCGACGCACCGAAGCCGACCTTGGCCGCTTCGACGATGCTCACCTTGAAGCCGTTCTCCAGCAGGAACAACGCAGTGGAAAGACCGGTGTAGCCCGCACCGATGATGCATACATCGGTTTCCACTTCGCCTTGCAGGGTAGGGCGCTGTGGGACGGGGTTGGCTGAAGCGGCATAATAGGATTGTGGATAGGCCGTGTGCGCCATTTTGAACCTCTGTTCTTTATTTTTTACGAATGAACCGATGCTACCTGAGTTGAAAATAGCCGGCTAGTGTCCGTGCAAAATATTCAACGATCCGGTTTCGATAAAAAATTGGCCTATTTCAGTGAGTTAGCGAAAAAATCTGTTGACGGCCAAAAAGATCTGCGTAGAATGCGCACCCATCGAAGGCACATAGCTCAGTTGGTTAGAGCACCACCTTGACATGGTGGGGGTCGTTGGTTCGAGTCCAATTGTGCCTACCAAATCGATAAAAAGGGGTCGCTAAGCGACCCCTTTTTTATTGCCCGATTTTTTCGGGCGATGATGCATCAGGTTTTTGCGTGTTTTGTTTCAAGCGGCAGCTTGTCAGGGCTCAGGCTTTCTGAAAGCATCCGCACTCTTTTACTTCCAGTGACTCTGGTTCGGACTGGTTGGCCTTCGGGCTCCTGCCATCGTTAGGTGGGTATACCGCTGAATCGCTTCCTGGCTCATCCCAACCCACGTGACCTTTGGTAGGGGTCACCACTAGGAGAGGAGGCGCCATGCCCATCATTACTCTTCCCGACGGCAGTCAGCGTTCGTTCGATCATCCGGTATCCGTGCTGGAGGTCGCGCAGTCCATTGGTGCAGGCCTCGCCAAGGCCACCCTGGCTGGCAAGGTAAACGGCAAGCAGGTCGATGCCTGTGATGTGATCGATGCCGATGCCACCCTGCAGATCATCACGCCGAAAGACGAAGAGGGGCTGGAAATCATCCGCCACTCCTGTGCTCACCTGGTAGGGCATGCCGTCAAGCAGCTGTATCCGAACGCCAAGATGGTGATCGGGCCGGTCATTGACGAAGGCTTCTATTACGACATCGCCATCGATCGTCCCTTCACGCCGGAAGATATGGCGGCCATCGAAAAGCGCATGGCCGAGTTGATCGAGAAGGACTACGACGTCATCAAGAAGATGACGCCGCGTGCCGAGGTCATCGAGCTGTTCAAGTCGCGTGGCGAGGAATACAAGCTGCGTCTGATCGACGACATGCCGGACGAAACGGCCATGGGTCTGTATTTCCATGAAGAGTACGTCGACATGTGTCGCGGTCCGCACGTGCCGAACACGCGTTTTCTCAAGGCATTCAAGCTGACCCGTATTTCCGGTGCCTACTGGCGCGGTGACTCGAAGAACGAGCAGCTGCAGCGTGTATACGGCACGGCCTGGGCGGACAAGAAGCAGCTGGCTGCCTATATCCAGCGCATCGAAGAGGCCGAGAAGCGCGATCACCGTCGCATCGGCAAGCAGCTGGATCTGTTCCACCTGCAGGAAGAAGCGCCGGGCATGGTGTTCTGGCACCCCAATGGCTGGACTGTCTATCAGGTGCTGGAGCAGTACATGCGCCAGGTGCAGCGTGAGAACGGCTACGTCGAGGTGCGCACGCCGCAAGTGGTCGATCGCATTCTCTGGGAGCGCTCCGGGCACTGGTCCAACTACGCCGAGAACATGTTCACCACGGCTTCGGAAAACCGCGACTACGCGGTCAAGCCGATGAACTGCCCGTGTCACGTACAGATCTTCAATCAGGGCCTGAAGTCCTACCGCGACCTGCCGCTGCGTCTCGCCGAATTCGGTGCCTGCCACCGCAACGAGCCGTCCGGTGCACTGCACGGCATCATGCGCGTGCGTGGCTTCGTGCAGGACGACGCGCACATCTTCTGCACCGAAGATCAGGTGAAGAAAGAGGCGGCCGACTTCATCAAGCTGACCCTGCAGGTCTATGCGGACTTCGGTTTCAGTGATATCGCCATGAAGCTCTCGACCCGTCCTGCCAAGCGTGTTGGCTCCGACGAACTGTGGGATCGCGCCGAAGGTGCGCTGGCCGAGGCGCTGAATGAATCCGGTCTGGCCTGGGAATATCAGCCGGGCGAGGGTGCCTTCTACGGTCCGAAGATCGAATTCACCCTGCGTGATTGCCTGGGTCGTAACTGGCAGTGCGGTACGCTGCAGTACGATCCGAACCTGCCGGAGCGTCTGGACGCCAGCTACATCGCCGAAGACAACAACCGCAAGCGTCCGGTCATGTTGCACCGTGCGATCCTTGGTTCGTTCGAGCGTTTCATCGGGATGTTGATTGAGCACTACGCCGGTTCTTTCCCGGCTTGGCTCGCTCCAACCCAGGCGGTGATCATGAATATCACCGACAAGCAGGCCGATTTTGCCCGGGAAGTCGAGAAAACTCTCAATCAAAGCGGTTTTCGTGCCAAGGTTGACTTGAGAAACGAAAAGATCGGCTTTAAAATCCGCGAGCATACCTTGCTCAAGGTTCCCTATCTCTTGGTTATTGGAGATCGGGAAGTCGAGACTCGATCCGTTGCTGTCCGTACCCGTGAAGGCGTCGATCTGGGCTCTCTGCCCATCGAGCAGTTCGCCGCACAGTTGCAGCAAGCGGTTTCCCGGCGTGGTCGCCAAGATTTGGAGTAATAACTATTAAGCGTGAAATGAGACAGGACAAGCGGGCCGCCCCTAAGGCGCCGATCAACGAAAACATCACCGCTCGTGAAGTGCGCCTGATTGGTGCAGATGGCGAGCAGATCGGTGTTGTTTCGATCGATGAGGCATTGCGCGTGGCTGAAGAAGCCAAGCTGGATCTGGTAGAGATCTCGGCTGATGCAGTACCGCCAGTTTGCCGCATCATGGACTACGGCAAGCACCTGTTCGAGAAGAAGAAGCAGGCTGCTATCGCCAAGAAGAACCAGCACCAGCAGCAGATTAAAGAAATCAAGTTTCGTCCAGGGACGGAAGATGGGGATTACCAGGTAAAACTACGCAACCTGGTACGTTTCCTTGAAGACGGGGACAAGGCCAAGGTATCTCTGAGATTCCGCGGTCGTGAGATGGCTCACCAGGAACTGGGTATGGAGCTGTTGAAGCGGGTCGAAGCTGACCTCGCTGAAATCGGCACCGTAGAACAGCATCCTAAGCTGGAAGGACGCCAGCTGATGATGGTCATCGCACCCAAGAAGCGTAAATAATCTACCGGGCACTGGCAGGCCTGATGGTTATCAGTTGTTAATGAATGCGGAGTACAAAACATGCCAAAAATGAAAACCAAGAGCGGCGCTGCGAAGCGCTTCCTGAAGACTGCTACAGGCTTCAAGCACAAGCACGCTTTCAAGAGCCACATCCTGACCAAGATGTCCACGAAACGTAAGCGCCAGCTGCGTGGCAGCTCGCTGATCGGTCCGTCGGACAAAGCTAAAGTCGAGCGCATGCTGCGCGTTCGTTAATCGGTCAAGATACTTAGAGGTAATTACTCATGGCTCGTGTTAAGCGTGGCGTTATCGCTCGTGCTCGTCACAAAAAGATTCTGAAACTGGCTAAAGGCTACTACGGCGCTCGTTCGCGTGTGTTCCGTGTTGCCAAGCAGGCTGTCATCAAGGCTGGTCAATATGCCTACCGTGACCGTCGTCAGAAAAAACGTCAGTTCCGCGCACTGTGGATCGCTCGTATCAACGCTGGTGCTCGCGTCAACGGTCTGTCCTACAGCCGTCTGATCGCTGGCCTGAAGAAAGCGTCGATCGAAATCGACCGTAAGGTTCTGGCTGATCTGGCAGTGAACGAAAAAGCGGCGTTTGCTGCGATTGTCGAGAAAGCTAAGGCCGTTCTGGCTTAAGTCCCCCGACAATCACCGGGTTCGCCCGGTGGCAACGTCAAAGATAGGGGAAGAGCCTTAACAGCTCTTCCCCTATTTCGTATCTGGAGTCTGTAAATGGAAAATCTGGATGCATTGGTCTCGCAAGCGCTTGAGGCCGTGCAACGAAGTGAAGATGTCAATGCCCTGGAACAGCTCCGGGTTCAGTACCTTGGCAAGAAAGGCGAGCTGACCGCCCTGATGCAGACTCTGGGCAAGCTGTCGGCCGAAGAGCGCCCGCAGGCTGGCGCCCTGATCAACACTGCCAAGAATCAGGTACAAGACGCCCTGAATGCCCGCAAATCCGTGCTTGAGCAGGCTCTGCTCGCCGAGAAGCTGGCGTCCGAGCGTGTCGACGTGACCCTGCCAGGCCGTGGCCAGGCTTCTGGTGGTCTGCACCCCGTCACTCGCACGCTCGAGCGTGTCGAGCAGTTCTTCACCCATATCGGTTACAGCGTTGCCGAGGGGCCGGAAGTCGAAGACGACTACCACAACTTCGAAGCGCTCAACATCCCCGGCCACCACCCGGCGCGGGCGATGCATGACACCTTTTATTTCAATGCGAACATGCTGCTTCGCACCCACACCTCGCCGGTTCAGGTGCGCACCATGGAATCGCAGCAGCCGCCGATCCGCATCGTCTGCCCCGGCCGCGTCTATCGCTGCGACTCCGATATCACTCACTCGCCGATGTTCCATCAGGTCGAAGGCCTGCTGGTCGACGAGGACATCAGCTTCGCCGACCTCAAGGGCACCATCGAGGAGTTCCTCCGCGTGTTCTTCGAGAAGCCTCTGGGCGTGCGTTTCCGTCCGTCTTTCTTCCCCTTCACCGAGCCGTCTGCCGAAGTCGACATGCAGTGCGTGATGTGCTCCGGCAAGGGCTGTCGCGTCTGCAAGCAGACCGGCTGGCTGGAAGTGATGGGCTGCGGCATGGTGCACCCGAACGTGCTGCGCATGAGCGGCATCGACCCGGAAAAATACTCCGGTTTCGCCTTCGGTATGGGCGTCGAACGCCTGGCCATGCTGCGTTATGGCGTCAACGACTTGCGCCTGTTCTTCGATAACGACCTGCGGTTCCTGGCGCAATTTCGCTAGCAGCCGCCCCTCGTGATCGAATTCGTTTAAGGAGAACAGACAACATGAAATTCAGTGAACAGTGGCTGCGCAGCTGGGTGAACCCCGACGTATCCAGCGAGGATCTGGTCGCGCGCCTGTCCATGGTCGGCCTCGAAGTCGACGCGGTACAGCCGGTAGCCGGTGCCTTCAGTGGCATCGTGGTCGGTGAAATTCTCAGTGCCGAACAACATCCGGACGCTGACAAGCTGCGTGTATGCCAGGTTAGCAATGGCAGCGAGACCTTCCAGGTCGTTTGCGGCGCGCCCAATGCCCGCGCCGGTATCAAGGTTCCGTTCGCCATGATCGGCGCCGAACTGCCGGGCGACTTCAAGATCAAGAAGGCCAAGCTGCGTGGCGTGGAATCCCAGGGCATGCTGTGCTCGGCTTCCGAGCTGCAGATCAGTGAGGACAACAGCGGCCTGATGGAACTGGCGGCAGATGCCCCGGTTGGCCAGGACATCCGTGCCTACCTGAGTCTGGATGATGCGAGCATCGAGATCGGCCTGACTCCCAACCGTGGCGACTGCCTGTCGCTCGCTGGCCTGGCCCGCGAAGTGGGTGCCATGTACAGCGCCGCGGTTTCGCCAGTCGCTATCGACGCCGTTGCGCCCGCGCATGACGAGGTACGTTCGGTCGAGGTGCTGGCGCCCAAGGCCTGCCCGCGTTATCTGGGGCGGGTGGTGCGTAACGTCGACCTGTCCCGTCCGACTCCACTGTGGATGGTCGAGCGCTTGCGCCGTTCCGATATCCGCAGCATCGATGCGGCGGTGGATATCACCAACTACGTGATGCTCGAGCTGGGCCAGCCGATGCACGCCTTCGACCTCGCCGAGATCAACGGTGGCATTCGCGTGCGCATGGCGGAAGAGGGCGAGAAGCTGGTGCTGCTCGACGGTCAGGACGTCAGCCTGCGTGCCGATACGCTGGTCATCGCCGATCACAACCGCGCCCTGGCCATCGCTGGCGTGATGGGCGGTGAGCACAGCGGCGTGAGCGACAAGACCCGCGACCTGTTCTTGGAAAGTGCCTTCTTCGACAACATCGCCGTGGCCGGCAAGGCCCGCTCCTACGGCCTGCACACCGACTCCTCGCACCGTTTCGAGCGCGGCGTTGATTCGCAACTGGCGCGCAAAGCGATGGAGCGCGCGACCGCGCTGCTGCTGGAAATCGTCGGTGGCGAAGCTGGTCCTATCGTCGAGGTCAGCAGCGAAGCTGATCTGCCGAACGTGGCACCTATCACTCTGCGTGCCGAGCGCATCAGCCAGATGCTGGGCATGGACATGGATGGCGCCGAGGTCGAGCAGCTGCTCACTGCGCTCGGCCTGGGCGTGAGCGCTCAGGGCGCCGGCCAGTGGCTGGTCAGCGTGCCGAGTCATCGCTTCGATATCAGCCTGGAAGTGGATCTGATCGAGGAACTGGGCCGCCTGTATGGTTACAACCGTCTGCCGGTGCGTTACCCACAGGCCCGCCTGGCGCCGCAGGCCAAGGCCGAAGCGCGGGCCGAGCTGCCGGCGCTGCGCCGCTTGCTGGTTGCCCGTGGTTATCAGGAAGCGATCACCTACAGCTTCATCGATCCCAAGCTGTTCGAGCTGTTCACCCCTGGCGTAGAGCCGCTGCAACTGGCCAACCCGATTTCGGCCGACATGGCCGCCATGCGTTCCTCGTTGTGGCCGGGCCTGGTAAAGGCGCTGCAGCACAACCTCAACCGTCAGCAATCGCGCGTGCGGCTGTTCGAAGGCGGCCTGCGTTTCGTCGGTCAACTGGAAGGCTTGCAGCAGGAAGCCATGCTCGCCGGCGTGATCACCGGCAGCCGTCAGCCTGAAGGCTGGGCCAATAGCCGCGATAGCGTCGACTTCTATGACCTGAAAGCTGATGTCGAGGCGCTGCTGGGCTATGCCGGCGCGGCCGATGCCTTCAGCTTCGTGCCGGGCGAACATCCTGCTCTGCATCCGGGTCAGACCGCGCGAATCGAGCGTGAAGGGCGCTTGGTCGGTTTCCTCGGTGCTCTGCATCCTGAGCTCGCCAAGACCCTGGGTCTGGATCAGCCAGTGTTCCTTTTCGAGCTGGTATTGGCGGAAGTTGCCGCTGGTCGCATGCCCGCATTCAGCGAATTGTCGCGCTTCCCCGAAGTGCGTCGTGACCTGGCGTTGCTGGTCGACCGCGAGCAGCCGGCCGAGGCGGTACTGGCAGCAATCCGTGAAACAGCGGGCGAATGGCTGACGGACCTCAAGCTATTTGACGTCTATCACGGTAAAGGTATTGATCCGCTTAGAAAAAGCCTTGCCGTCGGCTTGACCTGGCAACATCCATCGCGCACTCTTAATGACGATGAGGTGAGTACTACTACGCAAAATATCCTCACCTGCCTCGAACAAAGGTTCAACGCCACGTTAAGGAAGTAGCGTATGGGGGCTCTGACGAAAGCTGAGATGGCGGAACGTCTGTATGAAGAGCTCGGCCTGAACAAACGGGAAGCCAAGGAACTGGTGGAGCTGTTTTTTGAAGAGATCCGCCAGGCTCTTGAGCTGAACGAACAGGTCAAGCTGTCCGGGTTCGGCAACTTCGACTTGCGCGACAAGCGCCAGCGACCCGGCCGTAACCCGAAAACAGGGGAAGAGATTCCAATCACGGCTCGCCGTGTGGTCACTTTTCGTCCAGGGCAAAAATTGAAAGCCAGGGTCGAGGCCTATGCTGGAACCAAGTCATAACGACGAACTACCGGCAATTCCCGGCAAACGCTACTTCACCATTGGTGAGGTCAGTGAACTCTGCGCGGTCAAACCCCACGTTCTACGTTACTGGGAACAGGAATTCCCGCAGCTGAACCCGGTAAAGCGGCGGGGCAACCGTCGCTACTACCAGCGTCAGGATGTGCTGATGATCCGGCAGATTCGTGCGCTTCTGTACGATCAGGGCTTCACCATTGGCGGCGCACGTCAGCGTCTTTCTGGTGATGAAGCCAAGGACGATACCACCCAGTATCGTCAGCTGATCAAGCAGATGATCGCCGAACTCGAAGATGTTTTGCACGTGCTGAAGAAGTAAGGCGAAGAAAAAGTTGCCTTATTTCAAAAGCTTAATGTATAGTTCCTCCCGCTTTCGGTCACCCGAAAGCATCGTCGGGGCGTAGCGCAGCCCGGTAGCGCACTTGCATGGGGTGCAAGGGGTCGAGTGTTCGAATCACTCCGTCCCGACCAATAACCTCAATGACTTAGCCACCTTCGGGTGGCTTTGTTATTTCTGGGGCCAGTGACTTTCCAAGTGACTGCCCTAAATTTGCCTCCTTTTCAGAATCGTCAGCGCCGGGGCGCGACTGTCGGTTACTGACACCTTGTTGGCTGCATCAATCAGCTGGTCCAGCTCCGCCGCAGAGTAGTGGCTGGTGATGCTCCCGTTCTTGTGGCCCAATAGGGCCTTGCGATCCTCTTCGGTTACTCCCGCCGCCCTGAGCCGTCTGCCAAACGTGTGCTTGAGGTCGTGAATCCGCAGTGATCGATAACCAGGGTGGGCTGGTGTGCCGTGGGCTTTCTCCCACTTCGCAGCAGCTCTTACCCTGGCCTTCTTCCAGGCGCTGTCGTTCATCCGGTGAACCGGTGTCGGCCCGTAGTCATCGGGCTGGCCATACGGGAACACCCATACCGGATGCATCCCGCGCTGACCGTCGATGACACGCTTCGCCACGTCGTTCAGCACCACCAGGCGATCCTCGCCATTCTTGACACCCGACTTCTCATGCCGCCCGCCGAACCCGTCCGGTATCAGGAACACGCTGGTGTTCAGCTCCGGTACGGCAATCTCCCAATCCCAGCGCAACTTGCACACTTCCTGTTCCCGGCACCCGGTGTTCACCTTGTACAGCGCCATGCGCTGCAGATGGTCGGGCAGCTCGGCAAATAGCGCCGATTGCTCGTCCCATGAAATCGGGTACGGCTTGCGGCTGGCCTTCTTCTCGTTCAGCTTCGTGATCATCGGCACCGTGTCGAGCCATGGCCGCTTCTGATCATCGCGCCATTTCCTGGCACACAGGTTCAGTACGCGAATCACGCGCTCGAGCGCGATGTTGATCGTCCTGGGGCTGGCCGGCTTGCCGGTCGCTGGGTTCTGCCGGTCGTGGATGTAGGGCGCAAGCGCATCGTCATCCACAAACGGCAACGGCAGATCGCCGATATACGGGTCGAGCTGCTCCAGGTACAGCGCCGATAGCCTGATTGACGGCTGATCCTTGAAGTCCAGCAGGAACTTGGTGGCAGCCTCGCGCCAGATCTTCACCTGGCGCACGCCATATACCTTTTCGTTCCGCTTCTTCTCCAGCAGGTGGATCAGGTATTGCTCCGCTTCTTCCCGGTCACAAGTTCCAGTGCTCTCCTGAATTCGTTCTCCTTTGTAGATTTTGTCGATCTTCCAGATGCCGTTCGGCTGCTTCTGGAGGCCGGTGATTGTCTTTCTGGCCATGGCAACTCCTGTTTGCCCTGGCGCTCGCTGCGGGACTGATTGTTGCCCCCGGCGCCTGGGTTTTCAATTGCGGATGGTGCGAGCGCTGCATCGACCCAGGCGTCAAGCTCTTTTCGGTCGAAGCCGACGCCCTGGGTTCCGATGCGAAACTCGCGGATGTTCGGCCTTACCGACCGGTTGAACTCGTTGCGACACATGCCGAGATAGGCGGGGGCGTCCTTTGCCCTGATGATTCGCGGCTGTAGCGCGGACTGAGGCGCCACTGCTGGCGCGATAGCCTGAATTGCGGGCATGGGAATACCTCCGCCGACGAGGCCGGCGCTGTGATTGGGTGACGGTGGTTGGTCGCTGGATGGTTAGTGCGGGGCGGTTTCGATCATGGTGATGATGTGGTCGAAGCCTTTGACGATGCTCAGCGGGCGGCCCTTGCTGGCTGCCCGCAGCTTGGCGATCAGCGATTCACGGCCAACCGGGGAGCGCAGCAGGGCTTTGCAGGCGTTGACGATGTCCACGGCATCGCGCTTGCCCTCGTTGAACATCACCTTGTTAATGGGCTCGCTGATTGGCTTGCGCACCAGGTCGTTGGCCATGGCGCGCAGCTGCTTGCGGTCTGCGGGATTGAGTGCTGGGCGGATCATGGTTCACCTCTTCGGATAGGTCTTAGTCAGTGCGCCATTCACTGTGTGGCCGCGCTTGAGGATCAGGCGCGCCAGGGCGGCGCGGTCTTTCTGGCTATGGCTGGCCTGTCGGAGCAAGCCGAAATAGCTGTTCGCGGTTTCGTGTAGGTCTTCATCGCTGGACGCTGCCGTGCGGCGCAGCGCTTCGGTGACAGAGCGCTTACGTGTTGTCCTGCGCCATGGCCTGATGACGTGACCAACGAAGTCGACGCCCCTATCTACTGGCTGCAGGATGGTTTTCTTCGGATTGAGTTTGGCGCCGAGCGTCGGCAGAAAGGCCTCTATCTCGGCAAGCCAGGCGTTCAACTGCTGCGGTGATTCATGCAGCAGGATGAAGTCATCGACATAGCGCACGTAGTGCCGGCAGCGAAGCTGGTGCTTCACGAACTGGTCCAGGGCATCCAGGTACACATTCGCGAAGAACTGGCTACTTAGGTTGCCGATCGGCAGGCCAAGGCTGGCAGGCTGAGCAATCAGGCGCTTGTGCTGCGGTACCCGGTTGAATAAGCCAGCCGGGCTGCGCACGGTGTAGTTAGCACGCGGGTCGTGCCAGAGCACCTGTAACGCAAGCCGGCGCCACCATGGTTCGTCGATCCTCCTGCGCAACTGCCGGTCAAGTACGCGCTTGTCGATTGCCACGAAGAAGTTGGCCAGGTCGCATTTCAAATAGAACACCGGCTTCGACCAGTTCTGGCTGGCGCTCCTGATCTTTGCCTCAAGGTGCTGGGCGGCGTACAGCGTTCCGCGCCCTGGTATGCACGCGCAACTGTCTGCAATGAAGGTGCGCTCGATGCCAGCGCCAATGCGGTTGTACAGGAGGTGGTGAACGATACGGTCGCGAAAGTCTGCGGCCCATACCTCCCTTGCCTTTGGCCGGGTCACCACGAAACAGATTGAGCTGCCAGGCCGATAGGTGCCGGCCAGCAGTTCGTCGTAAAGCTGAGTTAGGTTCCGCTCGAGGTCGGCCTCGAATGCCAGCGCGCTGGCGCTGTTGCGCTTTGAGCGCCGGCAATCGTAGTAGGCCTGCACCAGCTCCTCGAACGGGAAGGGCGCAACAGTTGGATCTGCGGACGGGCCGAACACGGAACTCGTTGTTCTTGTCGTTGTTGTTCTGATTGCCATCATCGAAGTTCATGTTGAATGCGTTGTTGGCGGAGCGCTGCGACCCATCGTGCTATCTACGTCGCCCCGCCGATTGCTCAGCAGGGAAACTGCGCGAGACCTGCGCGGACGCTTTAGACCGGTGGTATCTCGTATGCGCATGGCGGTGGCCAGTTGGCCAGCGGCACGACCAGATTCAAATCGCACAGACCAGATCGCCGTAACGATCAGGTAGCGGGCGCGGTTGCGGTGTAGCGTTTCCAGGCGTTGGCCTGTTTGCCGATGGAGGCGGTGAGCTGGATGGCTGCGGCATGCTGCTTGACGCTGATGAACCGCTTTTCCTTGAACAGCCGGAGAAGAAATTCGATCACCTGCACGCGCTCGACGAGCACTGACAGGTGCTGCTGCTTCTCCCTGGCTGCGTTTGCCCTGGCGATCAGCACCATTACCTCGATGCACTCGTCGCGAACCTTGGCGCCCAGCCCTGCCTTGAAGTCTCGCGGGATGTTGCGCGTTACGTCGGTGGCGAGGCTGAGCAAGTCGAACGCGACTTTGTGAATTGGCAGGTCTGTGTGCATTGCCATTGCTGGTTCCTTCCAGAAATCACCGCCCGCAAGCGGGCGGATTGAATGATTGAATTACTGAATTAGCTCGCTGCGGACGGGCCGAACACGGAACTCGTCGTACTTGCCGCCGTAGGTCTGAAGGCCATCATCGAAGTACATGTAGAACGCGTTGCTGGCGGAGCGCTGCGTGCTGCTCCAATACGCTCGCGGCTGGAACGCCTCTTGGCCACCGACCTTGAATGCTTCGAAGCTGGTCTGTACCGGCGATTCCTCGCTGTACAGGCCGCCAGGTGGAACGCTGGAGTTGTTCTCGCCGTCACGGTTCCAGGCGTAGTTCGCGTCGGTCGTTGGCTTGAAGTGGCGATACTGCAGTTCCTGAACGTCGCGGGCTGGAATGGCCCAGTCGGTGAAGCCTTCGATGTCGAGCCCCAGCACCTTCTGCGCGATATCGCTGCCAGCGGCCGCCATGGCTTCGGTGTTGGCGCGACTATCCGTCAGGCTGCTGGCGCCATCGACTTTCTGTCCGTACTCGCCCCATTCGCCAACCAGTTCGTATGAAGCCGGGGCCGTGATTACGGCATAGCGCTTGCCATCCTGCTGATAGAAGCCGGTGACGAAGCCGCCGCCGTAGGCCTGGCCAATCTGAAGAGCGATAGGGTTTACCTGTGCTGCTTGCATGGGTGATACCTCTTTTCGGGCAACAAAAAAGGCGCTGCTGCGCCCCTGTGGAATTAATGGCCTATCGGCCAGAACGAATTAACGAATGATCAAATGAAGTGTCTGCGGACGGGCCGAACACGGAACTCGTAGCTCTTGCCGCTGGTGCCCTGACCGCCATCACCGAAGTACATGGAGAATGCGGTGTCGGCGGAGCGCTGCGTGCTGCTCCAGTACCAGCAGTTCGTCGCGAACAGATTCTGCGTATACAGCCAGCACTGATACAGCTCAGCGGCTGCCGGCAGGTGGAAGTCGCTGTGACCATCGGCCTCGTACTTGCTGGCGGCCAATGCTGCTGGGTGCTCGCCTTCTTTCATCAGGGCCTGGGTATTGGCGAAGCCATCTGTCTTGCTGGTTGCTGTCGACTCTTCGCCGTAGCGCCCCCACTTGTGATTGCCAACATCTTTCGCCGAGACGATCAGGTAATGAGCAGGCACACCGTCTCGAGCTGGAACGAAGCCAGCGTTGTGGCCGCCCTGGCCAGGCCAGTATTCGCCCAGCGCTGGAATCTCTGCGGTGCTCGCCGGCTCCAGGCTCTGAGCCTGCTGCGGCACGCCGATCTGCGCCAGCGCTGCAGCGATGAAGGTCGATGCAACCACATGCGCAGGCACCTGCAGCTTGATGCCTTCCGGAGTGGTGATCTTGATGGTTTCACGTTTCATGATTGGGTTCCTTGCGTGAAAGTCAGGCAGCCTTGAGCTGCTGCAGGGCGAAGTAGATCCGGGCGCACGCCTCGGTATCCGGTCGGGCGCGGTGGCCGCCGACCAGCTCTTCGCCGGTGAAGTGCAGCAGGGCCTCTGCCACGGTGGGGTTCTTGAACTGGTTGCCGAAGCCTGCGGCGACCATCTTCGCCGTCGGCGGGCACTGCACCAGGTTCTTGCTGTTCAGGCAGGTGCAGTAGTTGGGGCCTGCCTTGAAGGTGTCCGCCGTCTCTTCGTCGAAGTAGCGCAGCAGGCCGATGCGGGTGATGCGGTCATCGAACGCCACGTTGTGCGCAACGCGTAGCCCGGCCTGCTGCCAGATGCCCAGGAAGCCGAGCCAGGCCTCGACCTCTGGAATGCCCTCGGCCAATGCCATTTCGGTGGTGATGCCGTGGATAGCAGCAACGTCGTCGGGGATTTCCCAACCATCGGGCTTGACCAGGGTTTCGAAGCTGTCGACCAGCTCGCCATTCGGGGTGTAGAGCAGGGCGCAGATATCGACGATATGTGGTTGGCGCGGGTCGGTGCTCGGCAGCTTGAAGGCCGGCAGGCCGGTGGTCTCGGTGTCGAAGACGCAGATCAATTGGGGCATGATGGCTTTCCTTGGGGCAAAAGAAAGCCGCCCGAAGGCGGCTGTGGTGGCGCTGACCGGCGATCAGCTCGCGTCTGCGAACGGCAACACCTTGTAGGTGTAATCGGCGCTGTTGGCTGCGTCGCTGTTCTCGACGGCAATGACGCCTTGTTCGACCAGCTGGAACAGCAGGGAGGTGGCCTTGCTGCTGTCGACGGCCAGGTGCTGCTGCAGGAAGGTCAGATCGATGCTGTCGCCAGACTTGCGGACCAGCTGGGTGACCTCGTCGAGGGTGATTGCGTTGAGGTCGTCGAGCAGGGTGCCAGATCCCGCTTCCTGTTCTTCTTCATCGCTGCCGGACGGTTTCAACCCCATGCCTGCCGCCAGCTCGGCAGCAGACAACGGCAACTCATGTTGATCACGATCCGGCTTGATTCCGTCCAGGCCTTCGCCGTATTCGTCTGGCGCCATCACCAGCATGCAGAGACGGCCAGCACTATCGACCAGGTCATGCTTGCGCGGGTCCTTGCCATCGACCGATAGGGTTACGGTCAACTTCTTCTCGTCGACCTGGACACGCTTCACGTCGACAGGAACAGCAGCAACGCCGTTGGCGGCGATGATGCGGATTGCCATTTTGACGGCGTCCTTCACCGCCAAGGTAACCCGCTCGATGACTTCCTGTTGGCCCTGCTCGCTCAGGCTGCCATAGACGGCGGTCTGGCCTTTGAGCTGGTCGATGGTGAGTTGTACCAGGTCATGCTCCAGCAGTTCGCTGGCCATTTCTGCGGGGAACAGGCCTTCGCTCTCGGCGCGTTCGATGATGGCGCGGTGTGCAATCTTCATACGGTGGATTCCTCAGCTTTTGGCGATGCGTTCAAGCGTCTGCCGCTGGGCAGCGCTCAGGTTGGTGCGCGGGCCATACCGCTCGAACTTGGCCCGCATGTCTTCGGTGAAGGTGATTTCCCAGGCGCCGCTGGCATGGAGTTCGGCGGCTGCCAGCAGCGCGATGAACTCTTCAACGCGGTCGTAGGTTTCTTCGACGGTGATGGCGGCCATGCCGGTCTCCTGTATCAGGCGACCTTGCTCAGCTGGACGCCCTGGATGTGGTTGATGAGAGCAGCGCAGATGCGCGGGAAGTCGCTGGTACGGTAGAGCTTGGCGGCACGCTCCTGACCAACTGGCTCGAAGCCCAGCGAGGACAGGAAGTCAGCAGTCAGCGTGAAGCCGAGGCGACTGGTGATGTCGCCCAGCTTGATGCGCTGGCCGTTGTCTGCCTGCTGAACGGCTGCTGGAGTGATTGCCACCGTCTGTTCGCGGTCAATCTCTTTGGCGACCTCGACCAGATCGCTCGCCTGTTCAACGGCCTGCGCCTGGAGCGGTTGCGCTGCAGCCTGTGCCTGCTGCTCTGCGACGCGACGTTTCTCGGCTTCCGCTTCTTCGTGCTCGCTGATGCGGGTCTTGATCAGTGCGACCAGATCGTCGTTGGCTTTCAACACCAGGTCTTGCGCATCGTGGAACAGGAAGCCGTGCGCGCGGGCCAGCTCGTTCAGGCTGGCGATGTTGGCGCGGATGCCATCGCCCACGCGGCTTGCTTCGATCTTCGCCCGGGCCAGCTCGGTGTCTGCGGCTTCCTTGAGGCTGGCGACGGTCTTCTTGCCCTTGATGGCGTTGGCGAAGTCGGCCGGAACCTTGGGCATGCGAATCTTGCCGCCGAGGGTGGCGTTGATCTGGTCGATGTGATCCTGCAGGGCCTTGGCCGCGGCGATCACAATCTCTTCGCGGATCGACTTCTTCCGGCTCTCAACCATCTTGTTCAGCTCCAGCCGCTTGGCACGGGTCTGGGCGCTGATTTCGTCGATGGTGCGGAAGACCTGGTCGATGTCGGTGGTCTGCCCGAGGATCTGCTGCTTGACCAGCTCCAGCCGCTCTTCGACATCGCCGCACCACTTGACGGTCTTGTCAGCGTCGGCGAAGTCCTGATCGCTTTCGAGCGTGGTGTTGATGTTGCCCAGGACGGCCAGCGCGTGGCGCTTGAACTCGTCTAGGTTGGATGCCTTGACCATGCCGGTGACCTCGACGCGCAGCGCCGGCAGCTGCTCCGGCGCCAGGCCAACCGCTTCGACCTTGGTTTCCTGCGGCACGAAATCGGCCAGCTCTTCCTCGAACTGCTTCCAGCCGGCGATCAACTGCTCGGCTCGGCCTGGTACCGGGCGGTATTCCATGTGCTCGAAGTTCGCTCGGGTGCCATCTGAGCAAACAAAGATCACGCGCTCAGCACCGCTGACTAGCAGTTGTTGCTCAAGCTGCCAGTAGTAGTGCGGTTCGAGTTCCTCGGTGCGTACCTGGTAGGCCACCTTCTCGTTCCAGAGCTTGTGCTCGAACAGGGTGTCGCCGAGCATCGTGGCGCCATCCAGGCTGGCCAGCAGATTGCCGCTGGTGCCGACGATGGGGAACAGCTCTTCGCCGATCAGCTCTTCGACCAGGGGGCGGGCCATTTCCTCAGTGGCATGGCCCAGGTCGAACAGGTTCTGTTGCGCTGCGGTTACCTCCGGCACGATGCCGGTCTTCTTCATGGCTAGCAGGTCGCTGCGGCTCTGGTACTTCGAGGCGCCCATCATCGCGGGCGCCTCCGAGGCAGTGAAGTGGCTGGCGCGAAGGGCATGCCACTCGGGCGTGCCCTGCTGGACGTTATGGATTTTCATGGGTGGCCTCTCCTTCGATGGCTGCCAGCTTCTGGATACGGCTGATTTGCTCGTCGCTCAGGGTGTATTTCGATTGCAGGAAGGCCTGCAGATCGTCGGGGGTGGTCTTGCCGTCGTTCACGCCCTTCTGCCAGGTCGGCAGCATCGACTCGAACTTCGTCTGGTCGTAGCTGGGCAGCGTCTTCGGCGCCTCGGCCTGGCGGGCCGGTCCGACTTCGCGTTCGGTGGGTGTGTCCATCAGCTCTTCGGCGACCGGCATGCCGCGCAGCACGTCGGGGAACACGTCGCGCAGAGCGAAGGCACGGGCACGCATCTGGCGCATGCGCTTGGGGTACTGGCTCCAGGGGCCCTGCTTGCCGGCCAGGCCTGCCAACTTGGCGTCGGCCATGCTGAACGTGCGGACCTGCTCTTCTTCGCCGCGGCGCTTCACCCGGCAGGTGGCCGTCTCGCCGTCGTCGTTCTCGTAGACGTATTCACACAGCGGCGAGCTGCGGACCAGGGCGATCACGGCGTCACCCCAGAGCGACGGGCGCCCGTTGATAACGGCGATGTTCTGCATGGCCTGCATGGGCTGCAGGCCCAGCTCCATGCCCCATTGGATGGCCACCAGGACGTTGCCAGGCTTGCGCTGGTAGTCCTTGGGCACGATGTCGGCCTGGGACAGGTGATCGGCGAAGCGCAAGGCCTCGTCGATGTTCTGCGGCATCAGACTGAAGGTTTGTTTGATGGCTAGATCGGACATGACTTTCTCCCGCCGCGCCAAGCGCAGCGAATAGGTGGGGATGGGGAAGGGTGTTCAGTTGGCGGCGTGCGGCGGCTGACAGTAGGCCGGCGGCCTGCCGATGAGATCGATCAGCGGGTCTTGGCCGAGAAAGAGAATCACCAGGACGGTGGCGCAGATGTAAGCAACGGCCTCTTTCACGGCTCACCCCTTGCTTTCGCGATGGCTGCGCGGGCCATGTCGAATTCGACCGTGGCTCGATCTGCTACTCGGACAACGGCTTCCAGCGCCTCAAGAAGGTCAGGAGCGGCGGCGATCAGGCAAGCGTCTGGCTCACTCACATCCAGCCAAGCGCACCCCGCATATTCCTCTGGCGCACACGGGCCGACTTGAACGATGGTTCTGCCATTTTGCGCCTTGTGGATTTCCCAAGGCCCAGGCGTGTGCTTGCTCATGCCTTCACCTCGAAACGCAGCACGCACAAGCCGCCGCTGATGCTGGTGAATACGGGTTCGCCGTAGCCGTAGCGGGCGGCCAGCTCACGCGCCTGGGTCAGCGTCTTGCCGGCGACTTCTTCGAACTGGGCGGTTGGCTTCTTCGCTGCAGTGTTCATGTCGTGCCTCATTGGGTGAGCCATAGAAGTTGTCCTTCTGCCTCGTCGCGCTTGTCGTAGAGCATCCGCTCGGCGACTTCCTTGGCGAGTTTGTGATAGCTGAAAGGGGTCATGCCGCCGCGTGCCAGGGCCCAGTCAAGTGCAAAGCTCTTGTCCGCCTGGTCGGCTTCGTTGCGGGCGATCGAGAACTCGGCGATGAAGTCAGCAACCTTTACCGTGCTGGTGTCGAAGCCGAGCAGCAGGGTGCGGACCCCGCTCTTGAGGTAGTCCAGGCCTTCCGGCGTATCGATCCACGGGGTTCGTGGTTCGGAGTTGTCGTGCCGGTGCTGGCATTGCTGTAGTGCGTTCATGCTGCCTCCGGCCAATGGCTGTTGATGCTCTTCTTCGCGTAGATGGAGAGCCGCTCAAAGCTATTCACTGACCCGCAACCTGGCATGGTGCCTTCCAGCTCCACGCAGGCTTTGATATCGCAGCGGCGAGAGCACACCCAGCCACCGTAGTGGCAGCGCTTCACTTCGCCTTTCGGGTCAGGGTGGAAGGCAAGGCCAGCTTTCCACGACGGCGAGCCGCGAAGCTTGAGGCCGCACCCTCGGCATACCGCCTGGGTATCAGTGCAATGGTGCATGTGCGTGATCCTCGCTATGTGCGTGGATGGGGAATGTGGAGCGGACAGCAGGACTCGAACCTGCAACCTCCATGGGGATGAGCGTCTGTCTACCGGTCGACGCGCGCTCGGTGCTCTGCCGATTGAGCTATGTCCGCAAAAAAGCCCCGGTGTGAGTGGGGCAATACCGTGGTAGCAAGCGATGCAGAGCATCCCAATGCGCCCTCGGTGGAAGGCGCATCAGTGATGGTTCATTTCCCGTTTGCCCAAGCCTCACCAGCCGCCTTGGCTTCATCCAGCGAGTCAAACCATTCGGTGTCAGGGCTGAAACCGCACCCACGCCACCAGCGGACAAGCTGAGCCTTGGTGTTGAAGATGTTGATGCTGGAACGGCGATGGTCATCGCAGGAACCGTAATGGGTGATTCCGCAGTAGATCTCTGACCAGGCTTTCATATGGACTCCCTCCGGTTGGTTTCCCGGATGGCCCTGTCGCCAAGGCCATCGAGGAAATCGGTCTATCTGGGCGCTGTTTCTGGCCACCTGCGCCTGGGCCTGCTTTCGCATCTCGGGGAGCCTGTGGCTCCGACAGACCACCGCGCCCTCTGGCCGTGGTCACTCGGTTAGGCGGTGCTCGACGCTGCGCACCCGGGGTGAGGCTTCCCCTGTACCGAATCGGGGCTTCGGCTCGCTGCCCAGGCCATCCGGTTGGTGGGTGGCTTGGGTGCAAATTTAGAAAACTAAACAAAGCGCGTCAAGAAGAAAATTTAGAAAGCTAAACGCGACGGGCGGCATGCATTTCCAGCGGGCACAAAAAAGCCCGCTCACGGCGGGCTCATAGGGCGGCGTGCTTCGTTTACATGGCGCCGCCGCGCCAAACAATCTTCCCGATGATGTCGACACCGCGCATGCCCTCCGCACTGATCGGCATATCCGGGTATCGCGTCTTGTCCTGGTTGTCAGATCGGATGATCCAGCCGCCTGATATCTCGCGGATCAGGCGCTTGAAGATTACTTCCTGGTCGGCATCGTGCATCGCAAACATGCTGCCGCTGGTTGGTGACTTCGACGAAATGTCGATCAGCACCACGTCGCCATCGGTCAGCGTCGGCCAGTTGCTCTCGCCGTGATTGTAGGCGACGCACAGTTTCTCGGGCTTGAGGCCCATGCGGCGCAGCCAATCGCGCTTGAATGCCAGGCCGCCGACCACCTCGATATGGTCGTTGATATAGCCGTTGCCCGACGAACCCTTGGCGCTCAACTGGTTGATCAGCGCGTAGTCTGAGTCGAACGATGGGTCGGCGTGCTCCTGATCCGGCGTCCCCTTGCCTGTCATCAGCCAGTTTTCGTTGCAGCGCAGCGCCTTTGCCAAGGCGACGAGCTTCTGGCCGGTCGCCAGGTTAGAACCTGATGTCCAGTGCGATACGGCGCCCTTTGAGACGCCAACCGATGCTGCAAGCTCAACGGCGCTGATCTTGAGCTCTTTCATGCGTGCTTTGACGCGATCTGAGAATTCCATGTTTAGGATGCTAAACATCATCTGGTTTAGTTGCCTTGCGTTCGTCGGTTTACTTTTCTAAACTCCGCCAAAACCAGCGGAGATATGGCAATGACCTATCAAGAAGCGCTCGACCACTTTCACAGTGGCAGAGCTATCGCAGACGCCCTGGGGCTGACCCCCGGCCGCGTCTCGCAGTGCAAGACCGCCGGCGGCTTCTCCTACCAGCAGCAATGCGTGCTGGAGAAGGCATCCGACGGTGCGGTCAAGGCTCGGCATGAGGATGTGCCGGCTCAACAATCGTCGGTGGCCTGACCATGTCGACGGAGACATTGAGCCAGGACCAGACGGTAAGGGCCCGCAAGAACTACAGCGTTCTCATGCGGGCACTTGCATCGGTCGGCAACGCGCCGGTTGCGCTTGCAGTCGGTTGCGACGAGGCGACGATCAGCCGGATGAAGCCCGAGAAGTTCGAGCAGTTCTGCCAGATCCTGGCGGTGCTTGACCTCAAGGTCGTGCCCAGTGACATGCGCTGCTTCAACGAGCGCGACATCGAGACGATCCTGCACCAGGCCAAGCGCTGGATGGAGCACGTCCAGGGCATTGATCAGCTGGAGTTCGACTGATCATGGTCGCAATCCGGATCGACGACGCCGAGTGGGAGCTGCTTGCGGGTGAACCTGCAGAGCTGACGAAGCTGTACATCGCTATCAAGCGGCGCATGGACTTCGCCACAGGTATTGCCGGCCACAAGACGCTGCTGAGCGAGATAGTGCTGCGCGAGGGGTTCACCGTTGACCCCATACCAGGGCGCCCCAAGCCCAAGCCAATCACCCGCGAAATGTACCGATCAGCCGTGCGACGCCTGGAAAAGCTGGGGTTGCTGGTGACGATCGGCACCATGGTTTACCAGTTCCCGCACGCTCGTAGTGATGCTTCGCCCAAAACAGCTACAACCGAGCTACAACCAGCCGCGCAACCACAGCAACAACCAACGGGTGACAGGTTACAGCCCTCTGAATACGCGGCCTCCAGCGAAATAGAAGGCGAGCAACAACCAGAGCAACAACCGTATTCCTCGCCGATTAACAACCTACTTCCGGAATCCGGAGATCCTATGATGGTGTTACAGCGCGCGAGGCAATTTCCGATGCCTCTCGAAGGCTGGAGCCCCATCGCCAAATCGTTCAAGGCAATCGCCTTCAAGAACGCCGTCCCGTTGTCAGCGCTCACCACCGAGCGACTGAACGCCTTCTGCAGCTATTGGCACGTCAGGCCAGAGAAAGAGCAGACCCAAGCCCAGTGGGAATACCAACTGGTCGATCACCTCAAGAAGCAAATCCAGTTCGCCGCCAATAGCGAGGCCAAACCCTATGGACAATCACGATCCGAAGAAGCCGCAGCACGCCGGGGCTCTGGCAAGCGTTCACTCTCTGCCGTCGAGCAAGTCGAAGCCGCAATCGCAGAGCAACGAGCAGAGCTCGCCAAGCCAAGTGGAGCCGCTATCGCTGATTCTGATGGAGAAGCTCTGGAAAACGATGGTGGAGACCTACGGCCACCGCTGGACGGCGAATTTTGGCGCGAAGCCGAGGCCTGATCACGCCTGGGCGAAGCATCTGACCGGCATCACCGGCAAGCAGATTGCCAACGGTCTGGCCCAGCTCGGTGGCCTGAACAACGACGGATGGCCACCGAGCGCAACGCAGTTCCGCAGCATGTGCCTGCAGATGCCTGGTATGCCCAGTGAGTCCGAAGCCTGGGAACAGGCACTACGCGGCGAGTACAGCCACGACATCGTGCGCATCGCTGCAGAGAAGACAGGGACCTTCGACCTCAAGTCCGGGCGACTGACCGACAAGGCCCTACGTGAACGCTTCAACCGCAATTTCGCCATTGTCAGGGCTCGCGCCGTCATGGGTAAGCCGCTGGACGACAGCATTCCCGATGGCATCGAGCACGAGGAAAAGACCCCGATGCAGGTCCAGTACGCACATACGCACCAGCAGGCCCGCGACCTGATCACCGCGCAGAACATCCCAACGGACGGCCAGCAGGCTCGCAAGCTGCTGCTGGCACGGATGGGTATCAAACGGGGAGACCAACATGCATGACCTCAAGCCAGTTTCGTTCGTGGTGCCAGGGGAGCCGGTAGGGAAGGGCAGGCCACGGGTCGGCAAGGTCGGCAACCATGCGCGCCTGTTCACGCCGAAGAAGACGGCCAACTATGAGTCGTTGATCGCCGTGGTGGCGCAGCAGGCCATGGCCGAACGCGAGCTGATCGCCGGCCCGGTGCTGATGGAGCTGCGCATCGTTCTTCCGGTGGCCGCGTCCTGGTCGAAGAAGAAGGCCGCCGCCGCGCTCGCCGGCGAGGTGATGCCGACCAAGAAGCCGGACGCCGACAACGTGCTCAAGGCTATCTGCGACGGCATCAACGGCATCGTCTTCCGCGATGATGTCCAGGTGGTGAACGTGTCCATGTCCAAGCGCTTCGGCGATACGCCTGGCGTTTCGGTCCGTGTCGTTCCGCTGGTGGGGGAGTGTTCGTGATGGATTTAGTGGGTGGAATGGCGGCTGACCTGGCCGCGTCTGCGTACAAGATCACCGATGCCGCTGTTTTAGATGCGGTGAACGGCCGTATCGGGAAAGCCATTGCCATCGATGCGATGAAAGCCAGGATGCACGCGCGCAAGTACCCGGAGTTCACTGACTTCTTTCTGGATGGGTTGGCGCTGATCAGGGTGTATGCGCCGACTCTGAAGATGGAAGGCGGGTCGATCACCGTGGTGGTGAAGCATGAGCGCCTTGTCGCTCAGCCTGACCCAGCCTCGCGCGCGTGCGCGTTTGGGGGCTAGTCAGATGGCCACCGCGGCGAACCAGTACCAGCTCGACCTCGGCATCACCGCCAAGGTTGAGCCGGCTGTTGTCGCTCGCCCGGTGGCCCCACAGCCTGCGCCAAAGCCTGCTACACGCCGGCAGGAGCTGGATAAGCATCTGGATTGGTTCCAGGTCATCAGCGACCTGTCGCGCCACGGCTACAGCGCCAAAGCCATCGCCGACCGCGTTGGGGTGCCAAAGTCCACGCTGCTGGGCTGGAAGCAGGGCGCAGAGCCGCGTTACAGCGAAGGGCGGCGCCTGATCGAGTTCTGGTGCGAGATCACCGGCAAGGCCGAGACCAAGCTGCCCTTGGTCGATGCGTCATGCTGGTGGGCGTACCACGCCAAATAGTCGGGAACCCGTCCACCCCATCCGCTGATGCTGGCCCTCGTTGATCACCCAACCGAACGAGGACAGCGCGATGCCAGCTCCCGAGACCCTGAATATCCAGCAGCCTGGCGAGCCCGCCAAGGCAAGCACCGAGACCGGTGACACCAGTGGCCAGCAGACGCAACAGGTCACCACGACTACCGAGGCCCCTGCAGCGCCGGCTTACAAAGCGATCCACAAGGGCGGTGGCAAACACATCATCGTCGATGCCGATGGCAACCAGGTCGGCGACTTCCGTGGCGACAAGAACGAAGCAGCGGCAGAGATTGCCCGTCTGGTTGCCGGTGGCGAGCCGCTGACCAAGCCTGCACCGCCTGCCAACGACCAGGGCGACGAGCCGTCCGCCAAGGCCAGCACTGCCAACGTCGACCCCTTCAAGATCAAGCAGCCCGTGCTCACCGAAGAGGGCTGGGTGTGCCCGGCGCCCAAGGTGGAGGGCTGATCCATGGGGAGCAAACCGAAAAAGCCCAAGGTGGTCGAGCAGCCAGACCCGAAGGTCGAGGCCGAGAAGGCAGCCAACGAGGCGGCCGCCAAAGCCAACACCGAACAGGCCACGCGCAAGAAGCGCAAGGCCGATAGCTCGCTGCTGTCCAGTGCCGGTGGCGCCCGTGGCGACCTGTCCGGCTCCCTGCTTTCCTCCGGTAAGGACACTCTCGGCTCATGAGTAATGCAATCGCGGACAAGATCATCAAGCGCCTGGGTGTGCTCAAAGCGTTGCGCCAGCCGCATGAGCCGGTCTGGCGCGATTGCTTTGACCATTCGTACCCGATCCGTGGCGATGGCCTGCAGGGGCTGAACCTGAACAACGCCCACGACGTGCAGTCGCGTATCGCCCGGCTGGTGGATTCCACGCTGACCGACGCGGCTCGTCTACAGGCGTCGTCGATCATGTCCGGCATCACGCCGGCGAACTCGCGCTGGTTCAGCCTGGACGTTGGCAACGAGAGCGACGACGAACGCCGCTGGCTCGACGACAGCGCCCAGGTGCTGTGGGAGAACATCCACGGTGCCAACTTCGACAGCGCCGCTTACGAGGGCATGATCGACGAGGTGTGCGCCGGCTGGTTCGTGATGTACATCGACCAGGACCGGGAGCGGGGCGGCTTCCAGTTCCAGCTCTGGCCAATCTCGGCGTGCTTCTTGGCGGCCAGCAAGGAAGGCCAGCCAGTAGACATCGTCTACCGCTGCTACAAGCTCACCGCCGAGCAGGCGCTGAAAGAGTTCGGTGAAGAGAACCTGTCCGCCGATCTGGCCAAGGCAGCACGCGAGAAGCCCGACGATCAATTTGAGTTCGTGCACGCCATTGAGCCGCGCCCGACCTATGTGGTTGACGCCAAGCTGGCCAAGAACCTGCCGGTAGCCTCGTACCACATCGAGGTCCAGGGCCGGAAACTGGTGCGCGAGTCCGGGTATCACGAAATGCCGTGCGTTGTGCCGCGCTGGATGATGATCCCGAACAGCGTCTATGCCATCGGGCCGGTATCGGATGCGCTGCCTGATGCTCGCACCCTGAATCAGGTGGTGCGCATGGAGCTGGCCGCAGCCGATCTGGCAATCGCTGGCATGTGGATCGCCGAGGACGATGGCGTGCTCAACCCGCGTACAGTCAAGATCGGCCCGCGCAAGGTCATCGTGGCCAACAGCGTCGACAGCATGAAGCCGCTGCAGAGTGGCTCTGATTTCAACGTGTCGTTCACCAAGGCCGATCAGCTCCGGTCGCAGATTCGCAAGATCATGATGGCCGACCAGCTGCAGCCCCAAGACGGCCCAGCCATGACCGCCACTGAGGTGCATGTGCGCGTTGGCCTGATTCGTCAGCTGCTGGGCCCGGTCTATGGCCGCCTGCAGGCCGAGTACCTGCAGCCGCTGATTTCCCGTTGCTTCGGCATCGCCTACCGCGCTGGCGTTTTCGCGCCGGCACCAGAGAGCTTGGTCGACCGAGACTTCACCGTCCGCTACATCAGCCCGCTGGCCCGTGCGCAGAAGCTGGAGGAAGTGACCGCTATCGACCAGTACGTTGCCGGATGCGCTGCAGCTGCACAGATGCAGGCTGGCGCAGGAATGCAGCCGGACGCGCTCGACAACGTCGACCTGGACGAGGCCGCGCGCTACCGAGGCGAAGCCCTTGGCGTTCCCTCGCAGATCATCCGCAGCGAAGCGGACGTGGAGGCAAGGCGCGAGCAGCGGGCACAAGAACAGCAGGCAGCCCAGCAGCAACAGGCCGAGATGCAGATGCAGCAGATGGCCGCTCAGGGCGCCATGCGTCAGGCGGGTGGCCAATGATCCAGCTCACCACCGAGCAGATCGACGCGATGTTCAAGCGCGTGTTCGAAGAGCACCACGAAGGCCGGATCATCCTCGAGGTGCTCATTCGTCAGTTCGGCCACGCGAAACCAGCAGTGGAGGGCGGCATCGACGCCGTTCTCAAGACCTACCGCGCCATGGGTAACCGGGAAGTGGTGGACAACATCGTGCTCCGCATCAACCGCGCCAACGGCGTGAATGACCAACCCGACGAGGAACCAGAATGAACGATGCAGCCATAACCAAAGCCATGCTGCTTGCCGAGCTGCTTGCCCGCGCCCAGGGCGCACGTAATAACGCGCTTGGCGAGAGCGAGCGAAAATCGCTGGACGCGTCCTGCGAGAAGCTGGCCAAGGAACTTGAAGCCACCACCGGGGGTGCTGAATGAACCTGTTCATCCACCGCATGATGGGCCACTACCTGATGAACGAGGCGCCGGCAGCCGATGCCCCACCTGCTGCAGCTCCCGCAACGCCACCAGCGGCCACACCGCCAGCCGACGGCGGCAACCTGCTGAACCAGGGCGCCGACAACGACTACATCCCCGAGAAGTACCGCGTCAACGGCGCTGATGGGAAGCTCGACATCAACGCATCCAGCCGCAAGATGGCCGAGGCCTACAGCAACCTGGAGAAGCGCGTTGGCACCGGCGATCTGCCTCCCAAGTCCGTCGACGACTACGCGCCGAAGCTGGAGGTCGAGGGCTTCGACTGGGAAGAGTTCAAGAAGGACGAGTCTTCGCAAGCGTTCCTCAAGGGCGCCCATGCCAAGGGCCTGACCAATGCTCAGGTCGAGTACGTGCTGGGCGAGTACCTCAAGGCAGCGCCGCAGCTGCTGGAGGGTTCTGCGCTACTTGATCAGCAGGGCGCTACCGAGGCGCTCAAGGGCGTATGGAAGAGCGACGCCGAGTTCAAGGGCGGCCTGCAGTCGTCATATCGTGCCGTGCAGGGCTTTGCCGATCAGGGTGAAGGCCTGGGCAGTATGGCCAACCTGATGACCAAGTTCGGCAACGACCCGGACTTCATCGCGTTCACGGCACGCATTGGTCGCGAGATGAGCGAGGACACCGTCCCGGGTGGCCAGGCAGTGAGCGAGGCGGACTTCACCACGAAGGCCGCAGAGCTGCGCACCAAGCTGCAGGGCATGTCGCAGGAAGACCCGCAGCGCAAGAGCGTGCAGGCCGAGCTGGAAGCCCTCTACAAGCGCCAATATCCCTCCGGCAACAGCCGATTCAAATAGTCGGGAAACCGACCGACCCCCACCGCGACCATCACAGGCAATCCCGCAAGGGCCGGCCTGTGGTGGCGCACAGATACCCGGAAACGCCCCAAGGCTGCAGCGCCGATGCAGTCAGGTATTCCGGCCCCTAGTGGACACCCGGCAGGCATGAACCCCGATACCACTAGGAGTGAATCTCATGTCCTTCCAGATCACCGAAGCGTTTGTCCAGCAGTTCGCTGACAACTTCCGTCACCTGGCTCAACAGATGCGTTCGCGTCTGGAGCCCTGCGTCTCCATCGAGCCGAACATCGTCGGCATGTCCAAGTCCATCAACCGCCTGGGCCAGCGTACCGCGCAGCGCCGCACCCAGCGCCACGGTGACACCCCGATCAACGATCAACCGCACTCGACCCGCTTCGTCGACCTGTTCGACTGGGAAGACGGCGACATGATCGACGACCAGGACAAGATCCGCATGCTGGTCGACCCTCAGTCGGATTACGTCAAGGCCATGGTGGCCAGCCTGAACCGCGCCAAGGACGACGTGATCATCACCGCACTGGGCGGAAACTCGCGCAGCACCACCGGCAACATCGTGTTGCCGAGCGCGCAGAAGATCGCCGTGGGTGGCACTGGCCTGACCAAAGCCAAGATCATTCAGGCCCGTCGCCTGTTCCGCAAGAACGAGGCGGACAACCACAACGGTGAGGAACTGTTCATCACCTACACCGCCGCCGCAGCTGCCGACATCCTGGCCGATGCCACCCTGACTAGCGCCGACTACATGGCCGCCAAGTTCCTGCAGGAAGGCGACGTGGAAGGCAAGTGGATGGGCTTCACCTGGATTCCGTCCGAGCGCACCCCGCTGTCCAGCGGTACCCGCATGCTCTACGCCTTCGCGAAGTCCGGCGTAACCCTGGGCAAGGGCGCCGACATCACCACCAAGGTGGGCGAGGACCCGGGCAAGGGCTTCAACACTCGCGTCTACGCCAAGATGTCCATTGGCTCTGTGCGTGTTGAAGAAGAGAAGGTCGTGGAGATCGCGGTAACCGAGTCGTAAGGCTCGGTTGCTCACTCCCCATCAGGATCAGCAGGAGAAATCACCATGGCTGTCGTAACCACCAAATCCACCGCCGTCACTGCCGGCGATGCATTCCCGCAAACCAACACCAACCAGAAGATCCACGGCGGTCGCCTGCGCGAGTCGCTGGGCGTCGTCGAGGCTGTATCCGGCGATTCGATTGGCTCCCAGTACCGCCTGGCCCGCGTCAACTCCGGCGACCGTATCTCGCGCGTGCTGCTGTCGTGCGATGCGATCACCACCTGTGCTGCTGACGTGGGTGTCTACGACATTGCGTCGGTCAATGCCGGTGCGGTCGTCGACGCTGACTTCTTCGCTTCGGCGCAGTCGCTGGCCAGCGCCCTGGTCAACCAGGACGTGACCCACGAAGCCGATGCGGCAGACGCTGGCGCAGGCTTCGGCCTGGCCGATGTCGAGAAGCCGCTGTGGCAGGCACTGGGCCTGGCGTCCGACCCGGGCAAGCAGTACGACATCGTTGCAACCCTGACCGCCGCCGCTGGCTCTGCCGGCACCGTTGCTCTCAAGGTGCAGTTCGTCAACGGCAACTGATCATCAGGCCCGCCCGCCAAGGACGGCGAACTATTCAACCGGGGCCGCGTGCCCCGGTTCGTTTATCTGGAGATTGAACCGATGCCCGCGACCGCCGTATCCATCTGCTCTAACGCGCTGCTCATGCTGGGGGCGCAGACCATCAACGATCTGAACGAAAACAACGACCGGGCCCGGCTGTGCTCAAACATGTACGAGACGGTGCGTGACGACATGCTGCGCGCCCACCCCTGGAACTGCTCGATCAAGCGCATCCAGCTCGCTCCGGATGCCACCGCTCCAGCGTTCGGCTACCAGTACAAGTTCACGCTCCCCGGTGACTGGCTGCGCACGCTCGATATCGGCGACTGCTTCGATTACCGCATGGAAGGCCGCCAGATCCTGAGCAATGACGCCTCGCTCAACCTGCGGTACGTGTTCAAGAACGAAGTGGAATCGACCTGGGACGCGACGCTTGTCAAGGTCGTAACCCTGGCCATGGCCGCCCGCATCGCCTACGCGATCACCCAGTCCACCAGCATGGAGCAGTCACGCATGCAGGAACTGGATTACGAGCTGCGCAAGGCCCGCGCCGTGGATGGTCAGGAAGAGCCGCCAGAGACGTTCGGTGACTTCCCTCTGCTGCAGGCCCGCCATAGCTACGGGGGGCGCTGGTAATGCCTCGCGTCACGTACGTACAGACCAACTTCACGGCGGGCGAGCTGTCGCCGCGCATGCTTGGCCGTGTCGATATCGCCCGGTACCAGAACGGTGCCAAGAGCATCGTAAACGGGATCCCGGTAGTGCATGGCGGAGTCATGCGCGCCTGGGGCTCTCGCTTCGTTTCACCAACCAAGGATTCTGGCCTCAAGCGTTCTCGCTTGATTCCATACGTGTTCAATCGAGATCAGGCGTATGTTCTTGAGCTCGGCCACCTGTACGTCCGTGTCTGGTCGCTGGGCGGAGTGATGCTCACCGAGTTGGGTACGCCGTACTCTGAGTCGATGCTGTTCGATGTTGCCTATGTTCAAGGCGCTGACACCATGTTTCTGGCGCACCAGTCAGTACCTATCTATCGCCTGCGCCGGGTGACCAACGACGAATGGACGCTTTCAGAGGCGCCGTTTGTAACAGTCCCATTCGCAGAGGATGGTCATAAGCCCGCGGTCGATATCGCGCTATCTGAAACCACTGCCGGCACCGGGCGCACCGCCACTGCGTCCGGCAGCGTCTGGCTGGCTGCCGACGTTGGCCGCGAAATCTGGTACGGCACCGGCGTAGCGGTGATTACTGCAGTCGGTTCTGCCACCGTGGCTACGGTCACCATACGCACTGACTTCGGCGGTACGGCGATCCCATCCGGACAATGGAAGCTCACCGGTAGCCCGCAGACGACCTGTACGCCGAACAAGAAAGACCCGGTTGGCGACACCATCACCCTAACCCTGGCTGCAGCTGGATGGCGAAGCGAGGACGCTGGCAAGTGGGTGCGCATCAACCGAGGGATTGTGCAGATCACCAGCATCGGCTCCAGCACAGTTGCCAACGGCGTGATCAAGAGTGCCCTGGATGCTGTTATTGGTGCGATCGCCAACAGCTGGACGCTTGAAGGCGGTGTATGGAACGCCGAGAACGGATATCCCGGCGCCATCACCTTGCATGAGCAGCGCCTGGTTTGCGGTGGATCGCCAGAGTATCCGCAGACCGTCTGGATGTCGCGTACAGGCGAATACCTGAATTTCGAGCTAGGCACTAAAGACGATGACGCTATGTCGTTCACCGTTTCGTCCGACCAGATAAACCCCATCGAGCACCTTGGCCAGGTTCGTGCGCTTATCGCGCTGACCTACGGTGGTGAGTTCACGTTGTCGGGCGGTGTCGAGAAGGCAATCACGCCGACCAATATCCAAGTAAAAAACCAGAGCACCTACGGATGCAGCAAGGTTCGCCCGTGTCGAATCGGCAACGAGCTTTATTTCGTGCAGCGTGCCAACCGTAAGATCAGGGCCATGGCCTACCGCTACGACACGGATGCATACGGTTCGCCGGATATCTCGGTGCTTTCCGAGCATCTGACCGAGACCGGCATCGTTGATATGGCCTACCAGCAGGAACCAGAGTCAATACTGTGGATGGTGCGTGAGGATGGCATTTTGGCCTCAGTGACCATCGACCGCGATCAAGATGTGGTTGGATGGGCGCGCCACACTACCGATGGCGATTACGAATCCGTGGCCACGGTGCCGAACGCCAATGGTGAAGAGCTATGGATGGTGGTAAAGCGTCGGATAAACGGACAAGACGTGAGGTATATCGAGCGCTTTGATACTGGCACATATACCCATTCCGCAATAACCGGCGCGGATACGGCTGGAAAGGCTGTATGGGGTGATTTGGATCACCTTGATGGAGAGGTCGTCGATGTCCTGGCTGACGGTATTGTCATGCCACAACAGCGTGTCATGGACAATGAAATTACGCTGCCGCGCAACGCCAAGACTGTTGAGATCGGTCTGCCGTACACCACCACCATCGAAACCCTGCGACCCGAGGTCGGCTCACCGAGCGGTGCCAGCCAGGGCAACAGCATGGCTATCCGTGAGGTGACGCTGCGCTTCCTGGGCACAGTTGGCTGCACCCTGAATGGCGATGTAATCCCGTTCCGCAAGTTTGCCACCGGCATTCTTGACCAGCCTATTGATCGATTTACTGGTGACTATCGAATGGAAAGGATCGGATGGGCACGCGATGGTGCGGTCGGCGAGCTGCTGATCGAGCAGCGCCAGCCCATGCCGTTTCATCTGCTGTGCGTCATCAACAAACTGACCATCAACGATTGAGGCCAGCCATGATCCGTCCTGCAACCATCGACGATATTCCGCGCCTGGTCGAGCTTGGTCACCTGCTTCACCAAACCAGCCGCTATTCCAGTCATGCCTATGATGGCGACGTGGTTGGCAGCTTCATGGCACAACTGATCGCCGGTACCGGCGTTGTGTTCGTTGCCGAGCGTGACGGGAAAGTGATCGGAGCTTTGCTCGGCGGCATCACCGAACAGTGGTTCTCCACAGAGCTACTCGCCTTCGAATACGCGTTCTTCGTCGAGCCTGGCGCCCGCCACGGCATTATCTCCGCGCGCCTGGTGCAGGCGCTGACTACTTGGGCCGAGTTGCGCGGTGCGAAGCATGTGCAGATCGGCGTTACCACCGGCATCAACGTCGAGGGCACTGCGCAGTTCTACCGCGCGCATGGCTTTCAAGACGCTGGCCTGTTCTTCGAGAAGGCGATTTGACCATGATCGAAATTCACCCTTGCACCGTCACCGACATCGAGCAGGCCAATACCCAGCAGCAGTTGCTGGCGAACTACAGCCGCGAGTCGAGCATTCCCGAGCTGGGCGAAGTGTCGGCCAACTTCGACATGTACAGGGCCATGGAGGGCACCGGCATGCTGCACGTCATTGGTGCCTTTGGGCCTGAGCTGGTGGGGTTTGCTGTGCTGATCGTCTACGGCCTGCCGCACTACGGCGGGCGCATGGTGTGCTCGATGGAATCGTTCTTCGTCGCCCCGGATGCTCGTCGCAGCGGTGCTGGCTTGAAGCTGCTGCGCGCTGCTGAGTCCCGTGCACGCGAGCTGGGCGCCTCGGCACTGATGGTCAGTTCCCCGGTCGACGGTCGCCTGGCAAAGGTGCTGCCGCGCTCCGGTTACAGGGAGACCAATCGCATCTTCCTGCGGGGGCTGGCATGAACCGTCTGATGCCGGCGCCTGCCGGCCTTCCTGCAATGAGCCCTGGCGATGTCGATAAGGTCGGCAAGCTGGAGGGCTTCCTTGGCCAGCTGGATCAGGTGGCCATCGCCACCACTCACCATTTCCACGCCGGGCTGTATGCCAGAACTATCCGCATCCCTGCCGGCGTGATTATCACCGGCGCGCTGATCAAGATCCCGACCCTACTGATTCTGTCTGGTCACGCAACGGTCTTCATTGGCGATGACTCGCTAGACCTGCAGGGCTACCACGTTCTGCCAGGGCATGCCGGCCGCAAGCAGGTGTTTCTGGCTCACGTCGACACAGACCTGACCATGGTATTCGCCAGCCAGGCCAGCACGGTCGAGGAAGCGGAAGCCGAGTTTACTGACGAGACCGACAACCTGGGGTCTCGTCGCCAGAATGAAAACCTGATTATCGAGGGACGCTGATATGTCTGGATATACCGCTGCGACCTATGCCGTGATGGCGGCAGCTGCTGCCTATAGCGCTTACTCCACCGTGCAATCCGGCAAGCAACAGCAACTCAACGCCGATGCACAAGCCGACCAGGCCGAGCTAGACGCAAAGACAGAAAAATCTGCGGCCATGGTGCAGGCAGATCGCATCCGCAAGTTGGCGCGTATTCAGCAAGGCGAGGCGACTTCCGCGCTTGCTGCATCTGGCGTCGACGTTGGCGAAGGCACTGCCCTGAACATCAATCGCGAGATCTACGAGAACGCCGAAGAGGACGCCATTCTCACCGTGTTCGGTGGGAACAACAGGGCGCAGCGCCTCACCGTCGATGCCAAAAATACCCGGATGGCTGGCAACCAGGCGCGCAGCAACTCTTACGGACAGGCCGCCAGCACGCTCCTGTCTACCGGTGCCAGCATGTACTCGGGGTGGAAGTCGTCTGGCGGCGTCAATACTCAGGGCCAGGGCCAAGCGCTGACCAGTAACCCGGCATACGTGAGGAACATGTAATGCGTATCCCAATGGGGCAGTTCCAGACGGCGAACGTTGTACCGACCGCCGAGCGCAACCGAGTCGTCACGCTGGACGCTGATAACCGTGGCCAGCAGGCGCTGGCTGCTGCCGTCGGCGGCATCGCCGAGCGCCAGATCGACCAGCAGAACCAGGAAGCCAAGGCGCTGTCCAGGGTCAAGGCCACCAACTTGCTGATGGATCGCGAGCGCCAGATTGGGACTATCACAACGGACCTGGGCGAGAAGCTGCGCCAAGGGTTGATCGATCCAGATCAAGCGCAGTCGGCATACCAGGCCGCAGTCGGCAAGCTTGATCCAGTGCAGCCGCAGGGCCTAGATCAAGTCGAGCTAGAACAGTTCGGCCTTGGCCTGCGCAAGGTTCAGGAGTCTGGCTTTCGCGGTATTGAGAAGGCTGTCGGACAAGCCCGTATTGCCACCGCCCGCAGCGATCTGGACTCCCGCATGGACCTGCTGGGCAAGGATGCTGCGCTACCGGGCGCCAAGCCTGAGGCGCTGATCGCCCGCATGGACGATGAGGACATCGACACCGTTGGCCGGATGGCTTATGGCGTGGACTGGTCCCGTCGCAAGCAGGATTTCAAGGATGGCGTGTACATGACCCACGCCACCCAGCAACTGATCGGCGCCCGCAATGACCTGGGCGCGCTGCAGAACCTGCAGACCCAGCTCACCGCCGAAGACGGCTACTACACCACCAAGCTCGACCCAGACCGCCGCAATCAGCTACTGAACAGCGTCACCGGCAAGATATTCCAGGTGCAGGAGCACAACGCCCGCCAGGCCGAGATTCGGGAACAGCGGGCCATGCGCATTCTGGACCAGATGGACCGCCAGGCCGCCACCGGGATTCCACCAAGCCCCGCCGAGCAGCAGCGCTGGCAGGCTGCATTGTCCGGCACCAGCATGGCCGGCGAGTACGCTTCCCGCGTTGAGCAGATGAACCAGGTGCAAACCCTGCTGCGCATGCCGTTGGCTGATCAACAGTCGTTCATTCAGCAACAGCGCCAGCAGCTCGCAACGAATGGAGGCAGCGTCGACCAGATCGCCAATGTGGACCGCCTGGAGCGTGCTGTCGAATCGAACATGAAGCAGATGCGCGACCAGCCGCTGGAGTGGAACGCCATGCGCACCGGCGCTGCAGTCGAGCCGCTGGACTTCTCCGGAATTGGCACGCCAGAAGGGCAGGCCGCTCTGTCGGCACAGATAGCCGCCCGTATGGACACCATCAACGCCATGCGCAAACAGGTAGGCCCGGAAGTCAGCCGCAATCCGTTCCTGCCGCAGGAGGCCGGCATGCTCAAGGCCGCGCTTGCGCAGGCCGACGACAGCACCAAGTTGCAGGTGGTCGGCGCCATTGCCCAGGCCACGACCAACGCCAACGACTTCGGCGGGGCGCTCAAGGTCATTGCTGCAGACGATCAGCCGTTGATGCTCGCCGGCATGGCGCAGGCCCGTCAGCTCAAGGGCGACGATGGCGCCGACGTGGCGCCGTTGATCCTGGCCGGTAACAAGGTTCTAAAGGATAAGTCCAGTCCGATGCCGACGGAGGCCAAGCTGCGCGCCGCATTCGACGAGTCTGTTGGCCAGGCGATCCCCAGCGGCAGCAGCCAGCGCGAGCAGGCTTTTTCTGCGTACAAGGCGCTGTATGCAGGCATGGCCGGCCCGGCTGGCGTGACCCATGACGGAACTGCTGCAGAGGTGGACGACAAGCTGGCAGCAAAGGCGCTGGAAATGGCGACCGGTGGAATCAGTCAGGTGAAAACCGGATGGTTCAGTCGTGAGAAGGTCGTGCGCCCCTACGGCATGACCGATGATGACTTCCAGGATGCGCTGGGTTCTCAGATCGGCGCACTGGCCGAGCGAAGTGGCATCGCCAAGGGTTCGCTTGAGTCCATGCCGCTGATGCCCGTACAGGGCACCGAAGGCGCTTACTACCTGCTCAACGGCGGACGGATGCAGCTTGATCCAAAAACCGGTGAGCCGCTGATCGTGAGGGTTCGCTGATGTGGCTCGATAGCCTGACGCCAGAAGGCGAACTGTCCACGCAACGCCAGCGCCTACAGGGCACCACTGAACTGCCTGAGCCGACTTTCTTCCAGGGCGGCTATGACGCCATCGGCCCAGGGCTGGTGCGTGGCGCGCTGGAGGCTGGCGCGTCAATTCAGTCAGGCCTGGTCAACCTGGCCGGTACCGAGGTCATGAGCACGCTTGCCGTTGGCTTCGGGGCAGGGTACACGCCGGGTTTCGACCAACAGGGCAGGGCAGAGCGCGCTGCTGCTGGCGCCGAGGAACTGACGGACGAGATCGGGCGCGACCTGGCCGAGTCAGTCAAGGACCTGCGCCCCGATCCGCGAACCACTGGCCTCGCCGGGCAGCTGCTGGGCGAGGCTGCTGCAATCCTGCCGCGTACCGTGGCTGGTGTGGTGACCGGTGGTATGGTTGGCGGCGCTCTCGCTGCTGGTGCGCCTGCGGGCTATTCCAGCAAACAGGTGGCCATGTCCGAAGGCATCGACGAGAACACTGCCGCCATCCAGGGCGCTATCGATGGCGTCACCATTGGTATCGGCGCAGCGCTGCCGGCCGCTCGGTTCGTCAAGCCGCTTGCCGGTGACTTCGCCATTGCCGTCGGCGCGAACGTCGGCCTTGGCGTTGCCAGCCGCGGCTCGATAGCCGAACTACTGGAGAGCCGCGGCTACACCGAGCAGGCCGCCCAGTACCGCGCATTCGACGGCACGGCGATGACTATCGATGCCGTGCTCGGTGCCGCGTTTTTCGGTATCGGTCGCGGCCTTGCTCGAGCACCAGCAGAACACCAGGTCAACGCCGCCCTGGCCGAGAACAACGCGCAGCATGCTGAGCTGCATACCGCGCCGGGCATTCCGGTCGACGCCGTTGCCGCCAATACCCATGTGCGTGCGCTGGATATCGCCCTGGAGCAGCTTTCGCGCGGTGAGCCGGTGCGATTGCCGTCCGATCTGCCCGAGGCGGCATTTCTGCGACCCGTCGACGATATGCCGCTGATCGAACCGGTTCGTGCTGGTCGCGCGGAAGTCGAAGCCCAGGCCCTGGAAGTCGAGCTGCCGGCGATCCGCGCTGAGCTGGAGCAGCAGGCGGCGCAGGCTGTGCCGAACGTGCGTGACCTGCGTACCGAGACCGCGACGCTGCAGCGCACGCTGGCCGAGCTGGACGGCACCTTCCGGGACCGCGCCAAGGAACTGCAGGGTGAAGGCCTGACCCGCAAGCAGGCCGAGAGCCAGGCCCGCCAGGTCATCCAGCAGGAGCGCAGCCAGATCGAACAGCGCCTGGAGCAGATCAGCGAGCAGATCGAAACCAATCGCCAGGCAGAGGTCGCGCGCGGTGAGCTCGCTGCCATAGACCGTGGCGAACTGCCTGAACGCCTGCAGGAGCGTGTCAGCGCCCGCGCCGCCGATATCGACAAAGGATTCCAGCGCAAGCCACTGGCCGACCAGGTGCAGCAGGGCAACAAGCAGTTGACCATCCGCCAGGCCGCCACTCAGGAGCTGGCGCGCCTGGTCGACGAAGCAGAGCGCCTGGCCCCGCGCCCTGACCCCGTTGACCTGCCGGCGCCGCGCCAGCCTGTTGCCGGGCAGGATGTAAAGCCATCAGCCGAAAACGTAAAGCCAGGAAGCGAAAACCGTCAGGAATCTCAGGGTGGTGTAAGGAAAGATCAACCTAACGGCGCTGGCGCTGCTGATCCGGAAGTCGAAGTCGCCAGGCTGGTGCTGGACGAGCTCGGCGACATCCAGGTGCCCACCGGCGCCATCGATGCCGACGGCAACCCGGTCACCGTGTCGGCCCGTGAGCTACTGGCGCAGGCCGACAACGACATCCAGCGCGCCCAACTGGAGGCGCGCGGGATAGACGCCGCCGCCGCATGCGCCCTGCAACGGGGCGAATAGTCGGGAAACCGTCTACCGCGCCGCAATAGGCTTGCTTCCATCCCATCAGGAGGCAGGCCCATGCGCCCCGAATGCGCCCTTGCCGTCGCCCAGGCGATTGGCCGCTCACTCAACCAACCCGAACTGAAAAGCATCGAGGATCGCCTGCGCCGCAACATGCGGCAGCTGGCGCGCACTGATGCCGACTGGCAGGCCAAGACCACCAGCGAACGCATGAGCGCCGCAGCCAAGGCGGCCGGCGACGAGCTGGTGGCCGAACAGATGCTGAACAAGCGCCGCGTGGCGCTGACCATCCTGGCTCATGACCGCGTCACCAACTACATGAAGCGCTTCCCGGATAACCCGCTGGAGGCGCTCGACCGCATGCTGGCGTTCAGCGCCGACGGAAAGAGCGGTATTCAGTCCGTCGAGTCGGCTACCCGCGCCATCCGTGACGAATCGATCAGCCGGATGCTGGACGTGATCGATGTCACCAAGGGCAAGTTCCTTGGCCTGCTACAGGACAGCGAGGGCAACCTGGCCTTGGTGCGCGAGCTGCACGGCGAGGACAGCGGGCGACCCGAGGCCAAGCAGGCGGCCAAGGCGTTCAAGGACGTGGCCGAGTCGCTGCGCACCCGGTTCAACCGTGCCGGTGGCGACATCGGCTTCCTCGAGGATTGGTCAATGCCGCGCGATCACAGCCAGGTGAAGGTCGCCCGCGATCAGGCCGGCTGGGTGGCTGACCATCTGCGATGGGCTGACCGCTCCAAGTACCTCAAGGAAGACGGCGCGCCGATGAACGATGCCGAGCTGACGGACTTCCTGAACCACGCCTGGCAGACCCTGGCCACGGGTGGCGTCAACAAGCTTGAGGCGGGCAGGGCGCCAACCGGTGCAGCACGCGCCAACCGTGGCAGCGAGTCGCGCCAGATCCACTACGCCAACGCCGAGTCTTTCATCGAGGCACAGTCCAAGTACGGCGAGCGCAACCTGCTGGAACTGCTGATCGGGCACATCGACCGAGCTGCCCGCGATATCGCTGTGGTTGAGTCGTTCGGCCCGAACCCGAACCACCAGATGCGGTACTTCCTCGACACTGCGCAGCAGGAAATGGCAACCGCCAATCCAAAGGCAACGCCAAAGGTGCAGAAACAGCGGAAGAAGATCGAGAGCCTGTATGCCGAAGTCGCCGGTACGCGCGAGCCGCCAGTCTCACCGGGGCTTGCGCAGGGCTTCGATACGTACCGGGCGCTGAACGTGGCCAGCCGCCTCGGCTCGGCGGTGATTACCTCGCTGACCGACCAGGGCACGCTGGCGCTTACGTCGAAGATCAACGGCATGCCGGTTATGCAGGTGTTCGCCAACGAGGCGCGCATGATGAATCCGGCCAATGCCGCTGACAGGCGTTTGGCGATGCGCGCCGGCCTGGGCCTGAACCAATTGATTGGCAGCCTGAACCGCTTCGGCGCCGATGGCCTGGGGTCGACCGAGGCCATTTCCGGGCGCGCCGCAAAGTATTCCCAGACCGCCGCCAGCAAGATCATGCAGGTGTCTGGCATGAACGCGCTCACCACCGGCATGCAGCGTGCCTTTGGTGTCACCTACATGGACGCCTTGGGCGATATGTCGCGTCGGCACGCCAGCCTGCAGGCCATGGATGCAGCCGACCGGGGATTGCTGGAGGCCAAGGGCATCACCGAGCTGGACTGGCAGGTGTGGCGCCTGGCCGAGCCCGAGGACTTCAACGGCGCCGGCTCCACGGTGCTGACCGCCAACGCCATCTACCGGCTGACTGATCAGCAGTTGCAGGGGCTGGCGCAGCAGGCGAACACATCGCCCCAGCGCCTACGCGATGCGGCCGCTACCAAGCTGCTGGGCACCGTGCTGGACGAAACCAGCATGGCGATCATCGAGCCGGGCGCGCGTGAACGCTCCTTCATGTACGGCAGCGCCCAGCGCGGCACGTTTGGCGGTGAACTGCAGCGCTCTTTCTTTCAGTTCAAATCGTTCCCCATCGCCATGATCATGCGTCATTGGTCGCGCGCCATGGCTCAGCCAGGCTGGGGCAAGGCCAAGTACATCGGGGCGCTGGTGGCCACCACCACGGTGCTGGGTGGAATGGCCATCCAGCTCAACGAGATTGCATCCGGTCGCGATCCCAAGGACATCACCGACGATGGAATGCTCGGCGTGCCTGGCCTGCGCTTCGGCATGGCCTCGATGATGAAGGGCGGCGCGCTCGGCTTGTACGGCGACTTCCTGTTCAGCAACCAGACGCAGGGTGGCGCGTCTGCGCTGGCTGCGCTGGGCGGCCCCATTGCTGGTGACGTTGAATCGCTGTTCAAGCTCAAGGACATGGCCGGCGATGCCAACTTCGATGCCACGGGCGCCAACCTGATTCGCTTCGCCAAGAGCCACATCCCCGGTGCGAACCTCTGGTACACGAAGGCGGCTACCGATCACCTGATCTTCCACAACCTGCAGGAGATGTTCTCGCCGGGCTACCTGCGCCGGATGGAGCAGCGTGCGCGCAAGGACTTCAATCAGCGGTTCTGGTGGGAGCCAGGCGAAGCGGTACCGGATCGGGCGCCCAACCTGGGCGCGGCAGTAGGAGGGCGGTGATATGCGTGATGATCAGATCGTGCGCCTGCAGGCGCTGAGCGAGCGCCTGGGCGAGGTGGTGATCGAGGAAGTCGACCCGCACAAGTGGCCGGGCAACGACAAGCCGCTGGGTGAACTGACGCAGCAGGAGCGGGGCGACCGTTACTGGTGCAAGAAGAACGCTGCGGCAACCATGACCCTGCTGCTCAAGGTGGTGAACATCGCGGGCATCCTGAACCGGCAGAAGCCGGCGCCAGACGCTGGCCACGCTGTTGATGAACTCGACGGTGAGCTGGCGGCGGCCGAGCGCGAGGCTCAGGCCATCATCGAGCGCATGCAAAAGGGCAACAATGTCCACTGAGCCCGAGGCTCCGAAAGTCGGCCTGCTGGTGTTCTTCCTGATCTGGGCCAAGCGTATGCGCTGGACCGTTCCGGACGTTCACGTGCAGGCGCTGTTGTGGCTGGAGGGCAAGGGCAATCTCGCCGTGCTCCGGTGCTTCCGGGGCTTCGGCAAGTCCACGATTCTGGCGATCTACAACGCCTGGCGGTACTACAAAGACCCTACCTTTCGCATCCTGCACCAGTCGGAATCAGACCCGACCGCCTACAAGACCAGCCGGGATACGCAGAACGTCATCCGCAACCACCCGTTGACTCGCCACCTGTTGCCGCCCAACCAGGGCACGGTCGAACAGTGGTGGGTCGAAGGTGCTGCCGACTTCCGGAACGCCTCGATGTTCGCCAAGGGCATCTTGTCGAACGTTACCTCTGCTCGCGCCGACGAGTGTCAGAACGATGACGTCGAGGTACCGCGCAACATCCAGACGCCAGAGGCGCGCGAGAAGCTGCGTTACCGCCTGGACGAGCAGACCCACATCCTGGTGCCAGGTGGCTCGAAGCTGTACATCGGCACGCCCCACACGCACGACAGCCTGTACGACGAGATCGAAGCCATGGGCGCCGACTGCCTCACCATCCGCATGTACGCCGACGAGCACCGCATCGAGACGGCAACGCAGCTGGCCTACCGCCTGCCGTTCAAGCCCGAGGTGGTGTTCTCCGGTATCGGCAAGCATGCCCGCGTGCTGCGCCCTGGCGTCGACTATTCGCTCAGCGAGAACACGATCGTATTCAACGAGCCGCCAGGCTGCCTGATCGACTGCTACGCGCGCCCGGCCTGGCCTGGCCGATTCAGCGCCGAAGAGCTGGAGAAGCGCCGCCGCGAGACGCGCACCATCAACGCCTGGGATAGCCAGTACCAGTTGCACAGCAAGCCGGTCACCGAGGTTCGTCTCGATCCGGCCAAGCTCATTCCGTACGACGCCGAGCCGGTCATCAGGTCGGCCAACAACGCCGTCAGCCTGTGGCTGGGCAGCGTGCAGATTGTCGGTGCCGTGGCCTATTGGGACTGCAGCCTGGGCAAGGTCAACAGCGACGCCAGCGCGTTCTCGCTGATCCTGACGGACGCCCGGGGCCAGCTCTACTGGCAGGTATGCCAGGGGGTGGAGGGAGAGCTGGCAGAGTTCGACGACAAGGATCGGATCATTGGCGGCCAGGTCACCCAGGTGCGCGACCTGGTGTTGCGCTTCCAGATCCCGTGCGTGGTGGTCGAGACGAACGGCCCTGGCGGCTTCGTGCCGACCATCCTGCGGCAGGCACTTAAGGGCACCGGCTGCGCTGTCCGCGAAGAGCACAGCACCGTCAACAAGCAGAAGCGCATCCTCGACGCCTTGGAACCGCCGCTTTCGTCCCGCTTCCTGTGGGCGCACGTCGACGTGCTGCGCGGCCCGCTATGGGACCAGATGCGCGACTTCAACCCGGCGATCACCAACCAGCCCGATGACTTCCTCGATTCCGGTGCCGGCGCTGTAAGCCAAACCCCGGTACGCATAGGGAAAGTAGTCGGGAACCCGACCGAGACACAGCGCAAAGATTGGCGTCCAACAGCGGGCGTGCACGAAGTTCAAGTCGACTACTAAGCCCGCATCATCAGCGAGGCCCAATCCATGGCAGTTCCCCAGCAGCAGCCTTTCGTCGAGTACGCATCGAACGGTATCGCTACCGTTTTCGCGATCCCCTTCCGATTGATCCGAGACGATGACCTTGGCGTTTACCTTGATGGCGTAGAGCTCACATCCGGTTTTGTCATCAGCAACGTAGGTAGCGACATTGGGCAGATCTCTTTCGCTGTGGCGCCACCAAGTGGTGTGCTTGCGTTGCGGCGAGAAGTTCCGCTAGAGCGCTCGACCGACTACCAAGATAACGGTGATCTGCTGGCGGAAACGATCAACCTGGACTTCGACCGCCTGTGGTGCGCGTTGCAAGACATGAACTATGATCTGCGCCGCGCCCTGCTGCGTGAGGCGCTTTCTGATTTCTATGATGCTAACGGTTTACAGATCAAGAACTTGGCTGATCCTACCGAGGACACGGATGTGGCAAATAAACGATGGGTTTCTCAGTTTCTAGCAACATTGATCGGCGGCCTGGTTATCGGCCCTGTTGGTGCTGCCGCTGCAGTTACCTACACCGCCCCCGATGGCCAGCTTAATACTGTCCAGGACATGTCAGACGCCCGCGGTTCGTCCCTGATCGGATACAGCGCTGATGGCGGTGTCGCCAGAACGGTAGAGGCCAAGCTGCGCGAAATCGCCAGCAGAGCTGACTACGCATCTGACGCCAATTTTCTTGCGGCTGCTGTAGGCAAGCCGTCAATTGATGCCGCTGGCAATCTCGACGCCCCGATCAAAAAAACGAATGGCGATGTTATTACTCTTCAAGAGCTAGCCAGCCAAGAACCACCAACTGTCAATGTAAGCCCAAGCATTTCAACTTCGCCGGCTTATATTGACCAGTTTATTGATGGGTTTTTTGCCAGGGGCATGCTTACTACCGAGACAAACGGCGTTGTTACTGAACGCTCCATAACCGCCAGCGCGTCTGCCGGTGGCAATGTTATCTCAATTGGTTCTAATACCAACTTGGTTGTAGGTGGTGGCGTCACTGTTCTTCATGAAGACGGCACTTACTGGCCGTACCTTATCACTGCTCTAACGTCTAGCAGTGTTACCGTTTTCCCGGCGTTGCGAGCTGCCGTCAATACAAGCGGAAAGATTGAGCGGACCTGGTTTAACAGGGCTCACCCCGGCAAGTTCTATATGCGTTATCTTGCTCAGCGCGTCGCACGCAATACAGAAGCACAGAGCACTTTCCCGATTGGTCGTCGTGTGGCTTTTGTGGAATATGGGAGCGGCACAACCACTGCGCTCGGCGGGCTTTCGACAACCACAGGCGCCACCCTCAATTACTATGACCCCCTACCAACCGGAGCGTCTGGTACCGTTTCGACGGCTCCACGGTTTACTTTTGAACGTACGGCTTATGTGGACTTTACTAGCAGCTCTACCGGCTATGCGCAGACAGGCCTTTTTGCCTTGCGAGAATATTTGAGTTCGGCTGCCGTTTTTTCTATCGCAAGCGACAGGCCTATCCGCATAACCGTACTGGATAATTCAGGTCGTACGCTTGCATCAACTGTTTATTCTCCACTGTTTATAGCAAGCGCTAACATGGCTCACCGCAGAGTCAGGCTGAACTTTTTTTCGGCAAATGCAACGTCTGTACGTTTCCGTTTTGAGGCTGCTACTACATCCGCTTCCGCCGTTGCTATTGGGTCTATTGAGGTTTATCAGACAAGTCAAAGCAATGGCTTAATTATAGAAAAGAAAGACGCAGTTATTGTTGGGGTTGGAGATTCATGGATTGCCGGCGATGAAGCCAATAACGCACAGCGCGAAAGCATCATGACGCAACTAGCAATTGAATTGCCCGATGCAACCGTGATCAACTCTGGCGTGGGAGGGACGACTATTTTTCAGCAACTTGCATCTTTTGATGCGTCTGTTGCAGTTCACAAGCCTGATTATGTTGTTCTCAATACTGGAACAAATGAGGCCTACAATCCGTCTTCTGCTACTTTTGACCCCAATGCAGTAAACGACTTCATTGCCGCGTATATTCAGATGATCAGTAAGATACAGTCCATTGGTGCACGCCCAATTATCCTTGGGCTTCCAGCACTTGCGCAGAGCGATGCCGAGGTTCCGGCACTTGCAGAGTGGGAGCTGCTCAATAGATCGCGCTTACAATATATCCGTTTCATGCGCGCGCTCTCTGATCGGCCAAGCGCGAGCTGAAAATAAGTCGGGAATCCGACCGCCGCGAAACCACAACCTAGTCCCACCACAAGCCCCGCCCTGTGCGGGGCTTTCTTTATTGGTCGGACGGGACGCTTATGAGTGGCGACAGAATCATGAACGGAGTGAGCTACGCAGGAGCTGGAGTATCGGTTGTGTCGGGCCTGACGCTCACCGAGTGGGGCATTGTTGTCGGCATCATTACTGCGCTGCTGACATTCGCTGCCAACATCATCTATCAGCACCGACGTGATCGCCGAGAGCGCAACCTTGCAGAGCTGCAGGAGCGGCTGATCTATCGCGACGTGGCGCGGGAGGTTGAGCAGTGAACGTGCGCGGCAAGCTGGTGCCGGCAGCCCTTATTGCTGCGCTGACCAGTCCGCTGGCGTACATGACGCTTGAGCGCTGGGAAGGCAACGTGCTGGAGGTCTACGCCGACCACCTTGCCAGCGGCCTCCCGACGTACTGCGCCGGCCGCACGGATCGCAATGCGGTGGTTGGCACCAAGCTGACCAGCGACCAATGCACCGAGGTCAATAAGGCCACGTTGATCGAGTACGGCACCGCCGTGCTGGGCTGCACCGAGTGGTCGAACATCACCCCGCGCCGCCTGGTCGGCCTGACCATCTTCGCGATCAACGTCGGCAAGGCCGGTGCGTGCAACAGCCAGGCGGTCAAGGCCATCAACGCCGGTGACATCACCCGCGGCTGCAACCTGATCGCCACCAAGCCGAATGGCCAGCCGAATTGGTCGACCGCTGGCGGCCGCTACGTTCAGGGTCTGCAGAACCGCCGCCAGGCCGAGCGGGCGCTGTGCCTGTCAGGGCAGCCGGTATGAACCGCCTGCTGCTCGCCGTCGTCGTGGTGCTGGGCGTCGGCCTCCTGCTGGCGCTCTGGCGCATCGATCATGTCACTACCGACCGAGACCTTGCCCGGGCCACTGCGAATCAGCAGCAGGCCCGCGCTGACTCCCTGCGCAACACCCTGAACCTGACCCGCGAGCTGGCCGACGAGCAGAGCGCCATCGCCGGCAACTACCAGAAGGAGCTCAACAATGCGAAGACTGAGCGCGACGGCTTGCTCGACTGCCTTGCTCGCGGTACTTGCGGGCTGCGCGTCAACGCCACCTGTGTGCGAGACGGGGCCGCCCCCGCCGCTGGATCCGGCATTGATGCAGGAACCCCGCGACTTACTGCCCCTGCTGAACGGGATTATTCAGCCCTACAGGAAGGAATCGCCCAGCAGCGAGCCCAAATAATCGGCCTGCAGCAAACGTTGGTCAGCCTGCACAGCCGGTGCAGGATCGGTAAATAAAAGGGGAGTTGTGAACGTGCCCAGGACGGGCGAGGCGGGGTCAGTGAGAAATCGAGTGACTCGGTCACTCACTGTGGTGCAGCGTAGGGCATCGATTGCAGCGAAGCGCCCAGGGGATGTGGCGTATATACTGGCGCGCAGTGGCTGGCTGCACGCATGGGGTGCAAGGGGTCGAGTGTTCGAATCACTCCGTCCCGACCAACAAATCCCTACATTAGAGCCTGGTCAGTGATGACCAGGCTTTTTTGTGTCAGGGACTTTTGCGGGACTTTTTTCATCCTGCCATCCTCCTCAAAATTGTCAGGGCCGGCCCGCGCGAGTCGGTAACCGAAATCCTGTTGGCTTCATCGATCAGTTTGCCCAGCTCGGCGACCGAGTAGTGACTGGTGATGCTGCCGTTCTTGTGGCCCAGCAGAGCCTTCCTGTCCTCCTCCGTTACCCCTGCTGCCCGAAGTCTTCGACCGAAGGTGTGCTTTAGGTCGTGAACGCGGATCGAAGCAAATCCAGCTGGGGCAGGGCGCAGAAAACGTTCTTGGAACTTCTTAGCTGCTCTGACCCTGGCCTTCTTCCATGCTGAATCGTTCATCCGGTGAACTGGAGTGGCCTTGCCGTTTCGATCGGGTTGTCCGTAAGGAAATACCCAAATCGGATCAAGCTCGCGCTGTCCCTCGATGACCGGCTTGGCTACGTTGTTGAGCACAACGAGGCGCTCGTCGCTGTTCTTGACCCCGGAGCTCTCATGTCGGCCACCAAAATCCGCCGGTATGAGAAACACGCTGGTGTTGAGCTCAGGAATCGGTATCTCCCAATCCCAGCGAAGCTTCACAACTTCCTGCTCTCGTGAGCCGCTATTGACCTTGTATAGGGCCATGCGGCGCAAATGATCAGGCAGTTCGGCGAAGAGAATCGACTGCTCTTCCCAGGACATCGGGTAGGGCATGCGTCTGGTTTTCTTCTCTTCCAGCTTGGTGATCATCGGTACTACGTCGAGCCAGGGACGCTTCTGCTCATCACGCCATTTTCGGGCGCATAGATTCAAGATGCGTATGACGCGTTCCAGGGCGATGTTCACCGTGCGGTGTGAGACGCCAGGCTTCAACTTGCCATCGCTGGTTTTGGTGCTCTTGAGTCGATCCCTTATGTAGGGAGCCAGAGTCTCGTCGTCGACATGAGTCAGAGGCTGGTCGCCAATATACGGGTCCAACTGCTCCAGATAGATGGCTGTGAGGCCTATCGACGGCTGACCCTTGAATTCGGTCAGGTAACGCGTAGCAGCTTCCCGCCACGTTCTGATCTTGCGGACGCCGTAGATCTTCTGTTCCCGGAGCTTTTCCAGCTTGTGTATCAGGTACTGCTCTGCCTCCTTCCTATCGCTTGATCCAGTGCTTTCCTGAATTCGCTGACCTCTGAAGACCTTGTCGATGTGCCAGGTCCCGTTCCTTTTGTAGAGGCCACTAATGGTTTTTCGCGCCATGGTTTTCCTCCTTGGCGCTCGCTGCGGGAGTGATCATGTCCCTTGGCACCTTCCTTTTCAATGATGGCCTGGTCGATGTAGGTGTCTGCCCAGGCATCCAGTTCTTCGCGATCAAAGCCGATGCCTTGCACTCCAATGCGGAATTCCCGCACGTAAGGCCGGACGGTTTTGTTGAATTCTGTGCGGCACATGCCGAGGTAGGCGGGGGCCGCACTGGCTCGCAGGATTCGGGGTGGGCAGGTGATCAAGCGTGCTGCTATCTGTTCAGATGATGCGGGCATGAATGTCGCCTCCTTATCGGCCCTGATCCGTGCTGCAGATGCTGTCCGCTGCTCGCTGGACGAACAACGTGGTGGAGGGGGCTGCGGAGGGTTTGGTACAACAACCGTTTTGGCTCGGTTTGACCTGATGGATCGTGGCGTATGGCCTGTCGTTGGCTGGTACGGTGATATCAGGCTTAAGGATTGATGCGTGTCTTCCGAAGAGGTATCCCAGCAACCTGGTTCCAGTCCTGGTGGCCCAGTCAGTCGTGAGGAGATGTACGCAGAGGTGTGGCGGCTTCCCATGACCAAGATCGCGGATCACCACCGTGTTTCTTCCAGCTTCTTGGCGCGCGCGTGTACCCGCATGAATGTCCCGCGGCCGCCGCGTGGGCATTGGGTAAAGCTGGAGAATGGAATACCGAGTCCTCAGCCATCCTTGCCTGAGGCTGGGCCTGGTGACCTTCAGGTATGACGCAGGGGAGATGCTCTTGGTGCTGTTTCTCGACCGGTACCGAAAGCACCTGCACCGCGCAAAATCAAACCCGAACAGCTCCGCATATCGCGATCAAGGCAGCATCCTGTTGTCGTGGGGGCGTATGAGGTCTTTGAGCAGGGGCGTGTCATCGACCAAGGATTCCTCAAGCCAGGTAGGCAGCGTCTGGTGGATGTCGTGGTAACCAAGCCTCAGCTTGAGCCTGCCCTGAAACTGGCGAATCAGCTGTTTCTCAAGCTGGAGGCTGCCGGCCATCGCGTGATGTTTGCTCCGAGTGACCGTACTTATGCCAGGGCTTCGTTTGATGAGCATGAGTATCTACCCAAGAAGCCAAGGCACCGGCATCCGGCGTTGTGGTCACCATCCAAGCCCACAGTGGTCTTCATCGGGACGGTTTCCATTGGGCTGACGTTGTTTGAGATGACTGAGGAGCTGGAGGCCCGCTACATCGATGGCAAGTACGTCCCCACCTCCAAGATACCGTCGCAGCAAATGCGCCGCTTAAGCTCAACCTGGAACTGGTCGACGCGCATGGATTTTGCGACCGGCCGCCTATGTATAAGGGCGTTCTCGCCATATCCGTGGACTGATTGGTCTCAGAGTTGGAAGGAGGCTAAGCAAGGCTCGCTACGTGGTCAGCTGGATGAGATCGTGCAGCAGCTCACGGACGCCGCGCCTGTAATCGCCCGATTGGTAGAGGAAGCCGAGGAGCAGGCCAGAATTCGTCAGCAGGAGTGGAAGGAGCAGATTCGCCGGCGTGAGGAGAGAGAGCGAATTCGACTGCAAAACGAGGCAAGGGAGCAGGCGAGGGCTGACTTGCTATGTGCCATCAAGCAGTGGGATGACATAAAGCGGATCCAGGCCTTTTTCAGTGATGCGGAGAGCTCCGTATCGAATCTGCCCGAAGCTGCGCGATGCATTGCTATGGACAAGCTCGCCCAAGCGCGTGAGCTTGTTGGCGAGCTGGATCCGCTACAGGCGTTGCTGGAATGGAAGGGGCCTCAAGAGCGCTGAGACTGATGCTGTCTGGGTTTACGAAATGCGGGAAATGCTCACTGATGGTGAGTATTTTTGATATTTCTTAAACCTGTTGCTCTGGGCGTTTCTTCCCAGTCCACCGGATGCAACCGTATAGACCTATCCGCAAGTGCTGGAAGCCAACCTCCAGCGCAATCTCTAATGGTGTGGTGGCTCATGGCAGGGTCGCGTCGATTCTAGGTTTTGATAAGCCCATTCCCTTTGATTTCTCCGTTGGTTCGGTATAGGTTACATATAACGTAAATTGTCTCGTATACATAACATGGACTATTCCCTCATCACACTGCGACTTGGCGAGCAGCTTCGGCAGCGCCGTCTGAATCGCGGGCTGACGCAGGCCGCGCTCGCTTCCCTTGCGGGCATCACCCGCCAGAAGGTTATCGCCATCGAGAGGGGCGACCTCTCGGTGGGGATGATTGCTTATGCGCGAGTACTAGCCGCCCTCGACTCTGAGCTCAATGTGGTGCCGGCAGCCATGCCCACTCTGGACGAAATCCATGGAGTATTCGACTGATGACTGCCGTGCTGCAGGTTGCAACGCCTGAGGGTGCCAGTGGGAGGATTCTTACCAGTGGCACTGACTACCTGTTCCGCTACCACGAGGACGCTAAGGCTCAGGCAGCGATCAGCTTGCTCATGCCTGTGCGCTTGGACGAATACCGCCATCGGGAGCTGCACCCCATTTTCCAGATGAACCTGCCGGAAGGCTACGTCTTGGAGCAACTGCGCAACCGTCTGGCCAAGGTGGCCAACGTTGACCCGATGTTGCTGTTGGCACTGTCTGGGAGCAGTTCGCCTATCGGGCGGGTGGCGGTCAGTTCCCCTGAGGTCGATGCGCTGTTACGCAGGCAGCAGTTCCCCGGAGAAAAATTGGAAGAAATCCTCGCCTGGGACGGAGCAGAAGATATTTTTGCCGGCTTAGTGGATCGTTACATCCTGCGTGCCGGTATATCGGGCGTTCAGCCAAAGGTGCTGGTGCCAGAACATCAGGACTCGGTGCCACAACGCTTCACCTCAAAAACCTCCGATCTGATCATCAAGAGCGGTCGGGATGAGTTTCCCGGGCTGGCGATCAACGAGTTCCTCTGCATGTCTGTGGCAAAGGAGGTTGGCATTGCCGTGCCAGAATTCTACCTCTCCGACAATGCCAAGCTGTTCGTCATGCGCCGCTTCGACCGGGATAAGCAGCTCAACCCCATCGGCTTCGAGGATATGGCGGCATTGATGGGGCTGGCTGCGGAGCAAAAATACAGCAAGAGCTATTCGGCCATTGCCAAAGCCATCCGCCTATTCTGCGCGCCTGAACAGGTGCAAGAATCGCTGGCACAGCTTTTCGCCATCGTGACCTTGAGCTGCATCGTTGGTAACGGTGACGCCCATCTGAAAAACTTCGGGCTGCTGTATTCCGACCCTACTCAGCGCGACGCGCGGCTCGCCCCAGCCTACGATATCGTCAACACCACTGCCTATATTCCTGAGGACGTATTAGCGCTGGATCTAGTGGGTAACAAATCGCTCTTTGCGTCGCGGCAAGGGCTTCTGGACTTCGCCCAAGTCTGTGATGTAGTGCGGCCAGAAGAAGTAATCCGCGGACAGTTAAGTGCGCTTGACCAGGTACTGGCACGCTCAACTGAGCTGAGCGAGCAAGCACCGCATGTGGTCGCGGCAATCAGGCATTGTGCTGAGCCGTTCATGAAAACCTTTGGCTAGAACGGCAGTGCAGGTTCCGATATATGGCTGGTTTTTGACAAAGGGATGTGAACTCAATATCGCATACCGCTAAAGGTCGGCCTCAAACCGGTTGTACTGATAGAGACAGCTCTCTTATGTGTTTCGCTTCTTCGAGTACCTTGCGCTGACTTTCGATGGCGCGCTCAGCTGCTGCAATGTAAGCAGTGCGCTTGGCTGTATCAGAGCTGCTCCTGAAAAAAGTCGACAGCGGGCTTGAATTGCGCCCGAGAGCCTTTCCTTTCATCGAAGTCGCCTCCCTCATTCTTCCATACGGAACTAAGCAATCGCAGCAAAGCGCTCGATGTGCGGCTGTTCGCGATGCCTGGCTTGCCAAAGGTCGTAGTCGGCTTGCACTCCAAGCCAGGTGCGAGCTTTGCCGATGCCTGCCAACTCTAGGCGAACAGCCAAATCCGGACTGACCGGCGCATGGCCGTGCAAGATGCGAGACAGGGATTCCCGCGCAAAGCCAAGGCGGCGGGCAAGTTCGGCAATGCTGATGCCCAGTTCGGGGAGCACGTCCTCAAGCAGGGTTTCACCAGGATGCGGTGGGTTGAACATGGTCATGGATAACCCCCTCCTGTTTAGTGATAGTCAAGGTAGTCGACGAGCTCGATGTCGCTACCCACGAATCGAAAGATCACTCGCCAGTTTCCATTGACGGTGGGTGACCAGAATTCTTCCAGTTCCCCTTTGAGGGGATGTAGCCGCCAACCGGGGATGTCGAGGTCGGCGGGTTCATTGGCTCTATCCATAAAACTCAGCATTCGGCCCAGGCGCTTTGCGTGGTCGGCCCGGATGCCTTTGGTTGAGCCAGATTCAAAAAAATGCGTAGACCTTTGTGCCGGGAGCTTACGATCATGGCGATAAGTGTGATGTATTAGGTCACGGTTTTCAACCGTATGTGGGTTTTCTGCCGTTGTCATCACGGCAGCTGGGAGGGGATGCAGGCTTATAAATTGCCGGTGCAAGATTGTGTATTTGTTCTCCTGAACACCCGATCCCTCGCCATGAAGGCCTCCTGCATGTGCGGAATGAGCGTCAGGGCGTCGACTTCTTCACCGTAGGTCTGTGAGTGCAGCGCCGCGTAGCGCTCAAGGTCGGCCTTCAGGCTGGCCGGGCAGGTGAAGGTCAGCTTCAGGTTCTCGGTTCTCGGCAGTGGGCCGAGGCGCAGCTTGGTCATGCTCATTGCGGGTTCCTCTGTTGAGTGGAGAAAGGCTGATAGGGACGCAGCACCAGATCGCGGTTGACGATCACGCGCAGGGGCAGGCCAGGGCGCTGGGTCAGTGTGGGCTGGATGTCGAGGTTGCGGCGGGTGACTTCCTGGCCGACCTGATTCACCGTGTCCTGCAGGCTGTCGCGTCCGGCGATGATGATGCGGTTGCCATCGGTGCGACTGGTCGGTGCCGCCAACTCGGCTCCGATGCCCAGCAGGCTGGTCATGGCCGCGCCGGCGACGATCCGATCCCAATGCCAGTCGACGCCATCCTCGAGACCGGCATAGCCGGCGGCGTCGGTACCGACCAGGTTGTCGAGCTGGAAAGACGAGGTGTCCGGCAGGATCACCCGCTGCCACACCACCTGCACGCGGCTCTGCCCGTAGTTCACCTGGCTGTTGTAGCGACCCAGCAGGCGGGCGCCTTGGGGGATAAGCACGTGTTCACCGGCGGCGCTGTCGTAGACCGGCTCGGTCACCGTGGCGATCACGTCGCCGGGTAGATCCGACTTGATGCCAGTTACCAGTGCTGCCGCGATGACGGTGCCGGCCATCACCTGGTAGGGCGACTCAGGCATCTGCAGCAATCCGGAATTACGGATTTGTGCGTTTACGGATTTACTGAGAAACGCCTCGTTCCGCCCCTGCTGCGTTGGTGTTCCTTACGCCTGACGAAGCCATACCCAGAGCCGGGGAATCGAGTTGAGCGCCACCACCAGATGCGATATTCGATTTCCGCGCGCTGCTGGTCTGGAAGAAGACCGAGGACTGTGCTGCTTCTTCGGCTTCCTTGAGCAGGGCCAGGCGCTCAGCTTCGGCGGCATCTGGCCCGTGTCCATAACCTTGCGCCTGTTGCTCCGCCCAGAGGATTGGCCCGCCCAGATCGCCGGGCAGTGGCGGCCCTAGTTGCGGTACTTCGGGCGCAGGTGGAGGCGGCTCTGCCGGCAACCGCTCCAGCCCCTCGGAGCGTGCCACGCGGTCGACGTTGTATAGCTCGTTCGGCTCGGCGCCCTGACGGCGTTGCTGTGGTTGCAGTGACCACAGCATGGCACCGAGCACCGCAGCCGATAGGCCGCCGACCACTACCGCCAGCATGCGTGATTGAGCCGAGTGACCGGACGCGGCTTGGCGCGCAGCTCCAGCGACTCCGGTGCCTCCTTGGCCGGTAGCGAGGTTGCCGCGGTTTGTTTGTCGTCATTGGCCGTCATGCTCAAGGCCTCCGTGTCACGCCGTCGGTGCGTTCGATCCTCACCACGTCACCCTTGTCGGCGCCCAGGCGCAGCTCGGCCGCGCCGAACAGGCGGTCGACAATGTAATAGGGTGAGCGGAAGCGATAGTTGACCAGCTGTCCGCCACCTTCGGGGCCTATCACGAACAGCGGCGGCAGCTCGCCCTGGGCGATGCCTGCGGGGAACTGGATATACACCTTGCGGCCGTCATCGAAGGCACGTAGAGGCTTCCAGGGTGGATTGCTGCCGCTGATCGCATAGCGAAAGCGCAATTGTTCCAAGACCAGGCCTGCGTCCACCGGCGCCGCGGCTTGAGCGGCACTGGCGCGGCGTTGCAGGGCGAGCATGCGATCCTTCGGATAGTTCCAGGACACCGACGCCATCCAGGCCTGCTCGGTGGAACTCAGCTCGATCAGGTAGGTGCGGCGCGTGGTGGTGATCACCAAGTTGGTCTTGAGGTCGACGCGTGTCGGCTTGATCAGCACACTGGTGCGTAGCTCGTCTCCGCTTCCGCTGGTGGTGTCGCCGACGATCCAGCGCACGGTGTCGCCGGCGGCCACGGTGACCAACTCCTCGCCAGGCTGCAGGTTGATCGCCGTGACCCGATCCGGGCTGGCGTACACCTGATACAGCGCACCATCAAAGTAGGGCCACACCTGGATGGCGTTGATATAGCCCTCGCGACTCGGTGCCACGCGGGCGCCACGATTGGCGCGCGAGACCCGGACGCGCTCGTCGGCCGGTTCCTTGGCCGATTTGCTGGGTTGAGTTTCCGGCAGCGGCTTGAGCTGCGCCGGCAATGCCAAGGGCTTGGGTACTTCTACCACTCCGATGGGCCTGGGCGGCTCCGGCAGACGTTGCGCCTCGACCGGTTTATCCAGCGCGATCACTGGCGGCTGCTGGCTGGCACAACCGGCCAGCACGCTCAGCAGCAGAGGGCAGATTGAGAGGTTAAGGGAGGTTTTCATGGTTTCTTGGCTCCTTCCGTAGTGTCCAGTTCACGGCTCCAGGACAGGCCGTTGACGTAGATTTCGAGCGGGTTGCGGCGCAGTTTTTCCTCGGTGCGTGGAGGTTGCAGTACCCGCGAGATCACCGCGGTCCAGCGCTCCAGGCCGGCGGCTGAACCGTGCACGAAACGGCGTTCGACCCAGCGCACCTGGAATGAACTGTCGCTGGCACGCACCACGCTGGTGACTTCCACCGATACCGACTCCTTGCCGACCCGGGTGAAGGGATCGTTGGCGCGGGCATAATCATTGAGGGTGGCTGCGCCTCTGTCGGTGGTGGAGTGATAGGCCTCCAGCCATTTCTGCCGCACCACCAGCCGTCTAGCGGCCTGGCCACAACGTCCGTATTGTTGAGTTCGTTGATGCGTGCCAGGCTGGAGAAGCCCAGGCCGTAACCCGCGGCCACCAACGCCATCATCAGATCAAGGGTGGGAACGCGGTCGGCAATGGTCAGTCGCGTATCCACGGCGCCCAACACCCGCTGCAACTGTTGCCAGAAGCCTTCGCAGACCTGCGGATCGCAAAGGACCAGCGGGTAGCGCACCACCTCGTCGAGCGGCACGCGCCGGTAGCTGAGCAGTGGGTGGCGAGCCGGTACCGCTACCACCAGCGGATCGAACCAGACCGGCTCGGCCACCAGGCCATCGCCAACCTCGTCGGACTGGGCGAGCCCGATGTCGAACAGGTCATCGTTGAGGCCTCTGACCTGATCGCTGAAGGTGACCTCCGACAGGCAGATCTCGACCTCCGGTTCTTCCTCGCGGCACTGTGCGAGGAGGGCGGCCAGGCGCGCCTGCGGGATGCCATCGGATAGCGCGACGCGAATACGCCCGCGGTAGCCGGCCGCCGCACTCTTGACGCTGGCCTTGGCCTGGTCGACCACGGCGAGCACCCGGCGCGCTTCTTCCAAGAGCACTTTGCCGGCCCAGGTCAGGCGCGTGCGCCGCGTAGTGCGCTCGAACAACTGCACGCCCAGGCGGTACTCCAGTTCCTTGATGATCCGCGAGAGAGGCGACTGTTCGATATGCAGGCGTGCGGCGGCACGCGCGAAATGCAGTTCTTCTGCGACGGCGATGAAACAGCGAAGGTGGCGCAGTTCCACGGCCTTTCCTCCGTCAGTTGTAGGGTTCGGCTTGCACGTCGCCGTTCCAGGTCGGATGGCGACGCAGATTGACGATCTGCAGCAGGGCACCGAGGGCTGCGACACCACCGGCGCTTGCGGCCAAGGTCCAGGTGGGCAGCTGCAACAGCAGTACGAAGCCGCCAGCCGCGGCGCCGATGGCGCTGCCCAAGTAGAGCGCCGACTCGTTCAGCGCGATGGCCAGGTTGCCGTCGCCCTGGGCCTGGCGCGCCAAGATCAGCTCGTTGTTCTGCGGCACCTGCAGTGCCCAGCCAACCGCGCCCCACAGGGCGATGGGCAGCATCACCAGCCAGGTGCTGAGGGCGGCCGTCAGCGGCAGCACGAACAGCGACGCGGCGAGGATCAGCATGATGGCGAAGGTCAGCACCGGGCCCTTGATTCGATCCACCAGCGGGCCGATCAGGAAGCTGCCCAGCACACCGCCGATGCCCCAGACCCACAGATAGGGCGTGACCGAACGCACCGCGCCGTAGGCCGGGTCAGCCAGCAGCGGGGCGATAAAGGTGTACATGCCCAGGCTGGCAATGGCAGCGAGCAGCGAGACCAGCAGGATGACCAGCACATGGCCGTCGCCGAGGATCGCCAGCTTCTGCCCCAGCGTGGTGGCGGTGGCTGCCGGTAGGGAAGGGAGCTTCAGCAGCAGGCCGAAGAACGCCACGAGGCCGAGAAGGGTGACCAGCCACAGGGCGGCCTGCCAGCCCAGCTGTTCGGCGATTAGCAGGCTGAGCGGAACGCCCAGCACCACGCCGCTGGCCATGCCGCCCATGATGATGGCGATGGCCTTGCCGCGGCGCTCCGGGGTGGATACCGCGGCCGAGGCACCGATGCCCATGGCCAGGTAGACGCCGGCACCGATACCGGCGATGGCGCGCCAGACCATCAGTGCGGTGAAGCTCTCGGCCAGCGCGCTGGCGGCGTTGGCGATGACGAACAGGCCCAGGGCCAGCAACAAGCCGGCGCGCTGGCGATGCGCCGGCGTCAGGGCCACGAAGATCGGTGAACCCAGGCCATAAGCCAGAGTGAAGGCGGTGACCAACTGTGCGGCCACCGCGACGGAGACCGTGAACGAGGCCTCGATCATCGGGATCAACCCGGCGGTGACATAGGAGGCCATGCCGAGGGCAAAGGCCCCCAGCGCTATGAGGTAGATGGGGGATTGGTTGGGTGTGTGCATGCTCGGACTCGCTTGCGTTGCAGGAACGCGTGGGTGGTACAGCGAATGGATGTGGCCCCGCACCGAGGCCACATCCGGTTGGGGACTAGAGTTCGAGGCTGACGTCGTACTCGTTCAGCCAGGTGTTGAGGCCGACCGCCAGCTCCATGCCCATGCGCTCGTACATGGGCGAGACGCTGCCGAGCGGCTTGGCCAGGGTTTGTTGGATACGGCCGCTGTCGAGCAGGGGCGCTACCGGCGCGTTGCGATCCGCCTGGATGGCGGCCAGGGCATCACGCAGTGCCTGCTCGTAGGCCGGGTCCTGGGTCGAGGGGTAGGGGCTCTTGACCCGCTCGCTGATCGAGTCCGGCAGCAAGTCGCGGGTCGCCGCGCGCAGGATGCTCTTCTCCCTCCCGTCGAAGGCCTTCAGCGCCCAGGGGATGTTGAAGGCGTACTCGACCAGGCGGTGGTCGCAGAAGGGCACCCGCACCTCGAGGCCGACCGCCATGCTCATGCGGTCCTTGCGGTCGAGCAGGGTCTGCACGAAGCGGGTCAGGTTGACGTAGCTCATCTGCCGCATGCGCTGGTCGACCGTGCTCTCGCCAGGCAGTACCGGTGCTTCGGCTATGGCCTGGGCGTAGCTGTCGCGCAGGAAGCTGTGCATGTCGAGCTGGGCCAGCAGGCCCGGGTCGAATAGGGTCTTGCCGTCGAAGTACTTGCCGGTGACCGAGGCCAGCCAGGGGAAGGTGTCGGCCTGGATCGCCTCCGGATCGTGGAACCAGCGATAGCCACCGAACACCTCGTCCGCGCTCTCGCCCGACAGCGCCACCGTCGAGTGCTTGCGCACCTCCTGGAACAGCCGGTAGAGCGATGGCCACATGTCGCCCCAGAAGGCCGGCGGCAGGTCGAGGGCGCGTACGATCTGCGCCCGCAGCGCCGGGTCGGCCAGTTCGCGGCTGTCGAGGACGATCTCCTGGTGACTGGAGCGGATCTTCTCCACCAGGTCGCGCACGAAGGGCGCATCCGGAGTGCCGCGCACGGCGTCGCCGGTGAAGCCGCTGCTGTGGTCGACGAAGTCGACGGAGAAGGAGCGGATGTTCACCTTGCCGGCGGCGAGCAGCTTCTTCGAAGCCAGCGCGGTGATGATCGAGGAGTCCAGGCCGCCGGAGAGCAGGCTGCACAGCGGCACGTCGGCGACGATCTGGCGATCGACGATGTCCTCCAGCAGGTCGCGGGTGTGGCGGATGGTCTCGTCCAGCGTGTGTTCGTGCTCGCGTGCCTCCAGCTTCCAGTAGTGGCGACGGCCCAGGCCCTGGCGGTTGATGCGCACGATCTCGCCCGGCATCACCTCGCGCATGCCGTCGAACACGGCATGGCCCGGCCTCTTCACCATCTCCAGGATTTTGCGCAGGCCATCGGCGCGCACCTTGCGCGGTACCAGCGAGTTGGCCAGCAGCGCCTTGGGCTCGGAGCCGAACACCACACCGTCCGCGGTGGGGAAGTAATAAAGCGGCTTGACGCCCATGCGGTCGCGGATCAGCAGCAGCTCCTGCGAACGCAGGTCCCAGATGGCGAAGGCATACATGCCGTTGAGCCGCTCGACGAAAGCCTCGCCCCATTCGACATAGGCACGCAGCACCACCTCGGTGTCGCTGCGGGTCTCGAAATGGTGGCCAAGTCGTTGCAGTTCGGTGCGCAGCTCGCGGAAGTTGTAGACCTCGCCGCTGTAAGTGATCGCGGCGACCTCGCGCGGGCCACCGTGCATAGCCGTCATCGGTTGGCGGCCGCCCTCCAGATCGATGATCGACAGACGCCGATGACCCAGGCCGACCGGGCCGTCGATCCACAGTCCGCCGGCATCAGGCCCGCGCAGGGCCATGGTGTCGGTCATGCGCTGCAGGGTGTCGCGTTTCGTTTCCAGGTTCTGGCTGTAGGACAGCCATCCAGCGATTCCACACATAGTCGTTCTCCTTGTGATTGGGTTACCCGAGGCTTTCCAGGTCGCTGTCCTCGGCCAGCAGCACGCGCGTCTCGCCATGGACGTAGCGCGCCGGTGCTGGGGTTTGGGCATGGGTGTCGAGCTCGTTGAGCAGGCGCTGCAGCGCCACGGCGGTATCAAGGCCAGCGAAGGGCTGGCGTGGCGGCTCCTTGAGTGCCACGGCGCGCACCACCTGCCGGCACAGCCGCGAGAGCTTGTGCAGGGTGTCCAGGCCTGGCTCGTCGGGGGCGGTGGCGAACTCGTGCAGCAGCTCCTCGGAGCCGTTGGCACCGCGTGTCCAGATGCGCAACTGGTCGTGATCCCAGCGCGGCGTATCGAACACCAGGCGCGCATGGATCAGCCGGGCATCGCGATCGACGAAGCTGAAGTCCACGGTGCGCTGGCGCACGATGTTGACGAAGCTGGCGTAACCGGTGACCGGCGCCTCGCCCAGGCTGGCGGTGAGTTGCACGGTGTCGAGCACCTCTGCGCCGGAGATCGAGAAGTCCGAGCGCACGCCGAGCACACCTTCGAGCTGGAGCTGGCCGGCGCGCGGGCAGATCCAGCCGACCAGATCCAGGGCATGGATCACCTCGCTGGTCACGCCGCAGGTCGGGCGGTAGTCGTTGATACGGTCCTTGCCCCAGTGGAAGCTGGCACGTATCAGTTGCCAGTCATGACGCTCGACCCAGTCGCGCAACTGCTGGGTTGCGTCCGAGTAACGCTCCACCAGATCCAGGGCAAAGCCGCCGACCTGATCCAGCGCACCTAGCAGCTCGTCCAGCTCGTCACCTGGCGTGACCAGCGGCTTCTCGCAAAGCACGAAGCCCCGGTAGCCGGCCAGTTGCTTGAGTACGGGGGCATGGCTGTGGTCGTTGACGCTGACCACCACAATGTCCGGCTCAAATACCTGCAGCGCCCGGTCGACGCTGTCGAAGTAGGGCAGTTCGGTCTCCTTCTGCCGGCGCCCGACATAGGCCAGCGACAGCGGCAGACCGGTACTCGTGGCGATATGTTCGAAGGCGCGGCGGTAGCGGTTGCCGGCGTAACCCAGGCCGATGATCAGGATCTTCATGCTGAGGCCTCCTGACGAATCAGCAGGCGCTCGTCGCTGACGGCGAAGCCCAGGGCCTGGTACAGCGTGCCGGCCGCCGCGGTGCTCTGCAGCACCACGCAGCCGACACCTCGGTTGGCGAACCAGCGCAGTAGGTGCTGCATCAGTTGCTTGGCAATTCCACGGCCCCGCCACTGCGGCTCGACCACCACCGATTGCACCCAGCCGGACAGGCCGTTGAGGCACCCCGGCGCCGGCGCGCGCTGGTCGATGATGGCGGTCGCACAGCCCAGCAACTGGCCGGACTCCTTGTGCTCGGCGGCGAAGATCTGCACGCAGTCGCTGTTGTTCAGGCGGCTGCTCAGCCAGGTGCGGTAGGCCGACCGCCAGCGCGCAGCGTCCTCCGGCGTCTTACTCGAATAGCTGGCGTTGGTGCCGTCCAGCAGATACGCACGCAGTTCCACCAAACTGGCCAGGTCGGCCTGGGTCGCCGGGCGCACGGTGAGGAAGGACTGCTCCATCTCATGCCACCTTCGCAGCAAACACCTCGGATGCCAACGCGCTCGAAGCGGCTGGCCTTGAGATGCTCGACACTGGCCAGGCAGCCTGCAGTGATCGCCGGCGGCAGCGAGGTGGTGAAGATGAGACCGGTGGCGAAGGAGCGCACGGCATCGGCGATTACCTGGGTCGAGGCGATATAGCCGCCGATTACGCCGATGGCCTTGGCCATGGTGCCCTGGATGATGTCCACCTGATCGGCTACGCCCAGTTCGGCCGCGATACCGGCGCCGCGTGGGCCCGTACATGCCCACGGCGTGCACTTCGTCGAGGTAGGTGAGGGCGTTATAGCGCTTGGCGACCGCGACGATTTCGGCGATAGGGGCGATGTCGCCGCCCATCGAGTAGATCGACTCGAACACCACGATCTTCGGCTGACCCTGCGGGTAGCTGGCGAGGATCTGCTCCAGATGCTCGACATCGTTGTGGCGGAAGATCTCGCGCTCGTTGGGTGTGGAGCGAATGCCGTTGACGATGGAGGCGTGGTTCAGTTCGTCACTGATTACTACGCAATCGGGGATACGCCGCAGCAGACACTGGAGCGTGGCATCGTTGGAGCCAAAGCCGGTGGGGAAGACCAGCGCCGCCTCCTTGTCGTGCCCGTCAGCCAGGCTTGCTTCCAGACTGGCATACACCTCGTGTGAGCCGCCAATATTGCGCGATCCGCCGGAGCCCGCTCCGTAGGTCTCCAACGCGTCGTGCATCTGTTCGCGCACTGCAGGATGTTGCGACATCCCGAGGTAGTCATTGCTGCACCAGACCACCACCGGTTCTTGCTCACAGCCGTCCAGTTTGGCCAGCGGGTACTGGCCGCAGATGCGGCTCAGAGTAGTGAAGATGCGGTACTGGTTGGAGGACTTCAATGTCTCCAGTTGTTCCCGAAGAAGGGCTTGGTACATCCGTTTATCTCCTTAGCAAATGGGTGACACATCTCTGCTGACTTCCTCGTCTAGCAAGAGCCCTGGCCCGGGCATTCGTGGCCAGGTCGGGCTATTCTTCTCGGGATTTATAGGGGTTACAATTTGACTGTTTATCCTAGTACTAGAGGTAACTGGATGAGCGCGCCTCGCACAGCTGAACGCACTCGGGTAGAGCTGGCCGAATTCCTGCGTAGTCGCCGCGAACGCATTTCGCCGGAGGAGGTGGGCCTGCCCGCCGGTAATCGGCGGCGTACGCCCGGGCTACGCCGCGAGGAGGTGGCCACGTTGGCCGGGGTCGGTTTGTCTTGGTACACCTGGCTTGAGCAGGGGCGGGACATCAGCGTGTCCGCGACCTTTCTCGACAACCTCTCACGAGCGCTCAAGCTGGACGCCACCGAGCGCCGCCACCTGTTCCTGTTGGCTCACCAGCGTTTGCCGCCAGAGCCTGGGAAAACCTGGTGCATCGTTCCGTCGTTGATTCACCGGCTGATGGGCGACCTGCCCATCAGCCCGGCCTACGTGCTCAACCTGCGCTGGGACGTGCTGGCCTGGAACGGTGCAGCGGATCGGGTGTTCGGCTTCTCCGCGCTGCCGGCGGATCGCCGCAACCTGTTGTGGATGCTGTTCACCAGCCCGGCCATGCGCGAGCTGTTCAACCCTTGGGATGAGCAGGCGCTGCAGATACTCTCCAGCTTCCGCCGCGACTTCGTGCGGGCGACCCAGGATCCGGATATCGCCGCGCTGGTGAAGGACCTGGAGAAGGCCTCGCCGGACTTCAGGGAATGGTGGCGGCAGCAAGACATCCACGGCTCGTGCCAGGGGATCCGCCACCTGAAGATCGAATCGGTCGGCCAGGTGGTGTTCGAACACACCACGCTGACCATCGACGAGGATCGCCACCTGCGGCTGGTCTACTACGCAGCCAAGGAAGGCATGCAGCAGAGCCGCGAGTTCGAGCAGTGGCTGCAGCAGGTGCCGGCGCTGGTATAAGCCCCGGCGCCTGTTGCTCAACCAATCGACGGCCCACGCTGGCGACCCAGTTGCCATGACGCGCTGTTGCCGTGAATCACTGCCGATACGCTCTGCCCGAGCTTCTGCTCGATCACCGGCTTCCGCGGTGCCAAGCTGAAGCCGATTCCATTGTCGAGCAGGGCGTACTATTGTTCTTGATTTTGAGGGGGCAAGAACCCCTATTTTTAAACAGGGAAAGATTTGGTGGCAGACTAGCGCGTCACCACCCGTTAACCGGTTCGAACCGGCTAAAACGTATCTGCTACCTGAGGTTCCAAACCGACACGTGGCGGAGGTCCTGTGCTGTCTTGACCTGCTCCCAGATGTTCCGAGGCGGATTGTCGTTTTGCATAATCCGGTGGAGAGGGCGTCGAAAGTTGATCCTTGGAAAGTCGGCTGAGTGGCCCGTGGTAGAAGCGTTTATTCCCTCATTCCAGCGGCGCATTAGGACCTTTTTCTCACGCAGGGCTTGACAGCTTTTTTGGTGAGCGCTTATAAATTTGCACATCAGGTTCAGCGCATCAGCGTCGATGTCGCTAAACCACTCTACATAAATTAGCCAAAGAGCAAATGGGCTCTCCTGGGACTTCCCCGGGAGGGCCTTTTTTCGTCCGCAAAAAACAAAAACAAGAGGTGTTAATTATGCGTCACGGTGATATTTCCAGCAGTAATGACACAGTCGGTGTGGCCGTCGTCAACTACAAAATGCCGCGTTTTCACACTAGGGAAGAAGTTCTGGCTAATGCCCAGAAGATCGCCGACATGGTTGTTGGGATGAAGCAAGGACTTCCTGGAATGGACCTTGTGATTTTCCCAGAATACAGTTTACAGGGCATCATGTATGACAATGCGGAAATGATGGAGACCGCTGTCAGTATTCCAGGGGACGAAACCGAAATACTCTCCAGGGCGTGCCGCAAGGCCAATACTTGGGGTGTCTTTTCGCTGACCGGCGAGCGCCATGAGGAGCATCCGCGCAAGGCACCGTACAACACCCTAGTGCTGATCAACAACAAGGGTGAAATCGTCCAGAAGTACCGCAAAATCATCCCGTGGTGCCCCATTGAGGGATGGTATCCCGGTGGCCAGACATACGTAAGCGAAGGGCCGAAAGGCCTGAAGATCAGCATGATCATCTGCGACGACGGGAACTACCCAGAAATCTGGCGTGACTGCGCGATGAAGGGCGCTGAGCTGATCGTTCGTTGTCAGGGTTACATGTACCCGGCCAAGGATCAGCAAGTGCTTATGGCCAAAGCGATGGCCTGGGCGAACAACAGCTACGTCGCGGTGGCCAACGCAGCTGGCTTCGACGGCGTGTACTCCTACTTCGGCCACTCCGCGATCATCGGTTTCGACGGCCGCACCTTGGGTGAGTGTGGCGAGGAGGAGATGGGGATTCAGTATGCCCAGCTGTCCGTCTCGCAGATTCGTGACGCACGGGCGAACGACCAGTCCCAGAACCATCTGTTCAAGATCCTGCATCGCGGCTACACCGGTATGAGTAACTCGGGTGAGGGCGACAAGGGGCTGGCTGAGTGCCCATTCGAGTTCTACAAGACCTGGGTCAATGACGCCGAGAAAGCGCGTGAAAACGTTGAGCGGATCACTCGCTCGACTGCGGGCGTTGCTCAATGCCCTGTGGGGCGGCTCCCCTATGAAGGGATGGAGAAGGAAGCCTAATCGGCTATAGCAGGCGGGGCGGCGAGCCGTTCTGGCATTACCCCAGAGCGGCTCGCTGCCACACGAATTCTCCATCACGAAAAAGGGGGCGTCCTTATGCCTTTTCTCAACGACATGCTGGAGCAATCTCGCCGGCAAAAAGCCCAGGAAACGGCCTTGGCTAGCGAGAACCTCGCCGTAGAAGATGTGGTCCAGGCACATCTGTCCAATCACACGGTGTTGCAAAGCCGGTATCGCTTCGACATTCCCACCATCATGTCCTGCCTGCGAGGCGAGATTCTCGGGCAAGACCAGGCTCTGCGCGCAGTTGAAAACATGCTCAAAGTGGTCCGGGCAGACATCACCGATCCCCGGCGACCACTGTTTACCGCCTTGTTTCTTGGTCCCACCGGTGTCGGCAAGACGGAGATTGTGCGTGCACTGGCCCGAGCGCTTCACGGTGATGCTGATGCATTTTGCCGGGTGGACATGAACACCTTGTCCCAAGAGCACTACGCCGCAGCACTAACCGGTGCTCCACCGGGTTACGTTGGAGCCAAGGAGGGTACGACCCTGCTGGATCAGGACAAGTTGGAGGGCACCATTGGACGCCCTGGGATCGTGCTGTTCGATGAACTGGAGAAGGCCAGCTCGGAGGTGGTGCAGGCCCTGCTCAATGTCCTGGACAATGGCATGCTCACCGTCGCCTCCGGCGAACGGACTTACAATTTCCGGAACACACTGATCTTCATGACCAGCAACCTTGCGGCTCATGAAATTCAACGCTATGACGAGCGCCGGATGCGATTTCCGGGACGCTTGTTCCCGTCGAGTGCCGCTTCACGTCGGCGCGGTATCGACAAACTCGTACGCGCCAAACTCCTGAAAGCCTTTGCCCCGGAGTTCATCAACCGCATCGACAGCATCATTACATTCAACTGGATCGAGCGGGATATCGTCGAACAGCTTGTCGCCTTAGAGGTGCACCGCCTGAACCGCCGGCTTGCGAAGCATCACTGCTGCTTGGATGTGGCACCTGAAGTTGTGACAACCCTCGCCCATGTTGGTTTCGACCGCCAGTTCGGGGCGCGCGCCTTGCGCCGCAGCGTCCGTCATCATCTTGAGGTCCCGTTGGCTGAGCACTTACTGGAATATCACGCGCCAGGGGTAGGCGGGCCTCCTGCTACCTACTTGGCGCGGTTGGAGCAGGGTAGGATCGGATTTGTTCTGCGCTGAATGCCCTGTGATTTTTGGAGATATGTCAGATGGGATTACATAAAGAGCAACCAGCGATTGGTCTGCTGTTCTCCGAGACTGGTGTAACTGCCGATATAGAGCGTTCCCAGCGATACGGTGCCTTGCTTGCCATTGACCAACTCAACCGAGAAGGTGGGGTCAATGGACGCGAGATCGCGGTTCTGTCCCACGATCCAGGGGGCGATCCAGACCGATATCGGTTGTGCGCCGAGGATTTCATTCGCAACCAGGGCGTACAGCTGCTGGTGGGGTGCTACATGTCCCATACGCGCAAGGCGGTCATGCCGGTCGTGGAGCGGACCGATGCCTTGCTGTGTTATCCCACTCCATACGAAGGGTTTGAATACTCTCCCAACATCATCTACGGCGGTCCTGCGCCAAACCAGAACAGCGCCCCTTTGGCTGCCTACCTGATCAAGCACTACGGTGAACGGGTAGTGTTCGTGGGCTCGGATTACATCTATCCCCGTGAAAGCAATCATGTGATGCGCCATCTGTACCGCCAGCATGGCGGCAAGGTGCTAGAGGAGATTTACATCCCGCTGTACCCCTCCGATGAAGATCTGCTGCACGCCGTGGATCGCATCGTTAAGGCGCAAGCAGATGTGGTGTTTTCCACGGTAGTGGGTACAGGGACGGCCGAGTTGTATCGGGCCATCGCTAGCCGATATGGCGACTCGCAACGCCCTCCGATTGCTAGCCTAACGACCAGCGAAGCGGAAGTGGCGAAGATGGCAACTGACGTGGCTGAAGGGCACGTCGTGGTGGCTCCCTATTTTTCAAGCATCGATACGCCCGCCAGCCGTGCTTTCGTTCAAGCCTGCAATGCATTCTTCCCAGCGGATGTCACGATAACTGCCTGGGCAGAGGCGGCTTACTGTCAGACCCTCATGCTAGGGCGTGCGATGCAGTTCACTGGGAGTTGGCGTGTGGAGGACGTTCAGCGTCACCTCTATAGCGTGAAGTTTGAGGCTCCTCAGGGGCCGGTATGGGTTGAACAGCAAAACAACCATACCCACCTGACGTCTCGGATCGCGGAGATCGATGGCCGTGGGAAATTCGAGGTGAAGTGGCAGTCACCGCAGCCTATCAAGCCGGACCCGTACGTCGTCGTGCATAACCTGGATGATTGGTCTGCCAGCATGCCTGGAGCAGCGCTTCCATGAGCGCGTCCTCGATCCTCGGCACGCTTCGGGAACTCCAAGTGATGGTACTCAATCCACCGGGAGATGTCAGCGATGCACTGGTCCTACAGCTCATAAGGATCGGGTGCTCTGTGCGTCAGTGCTGGCCACCGCCGGAGCAATTTGATGTGCATGTGGATGTCATCTTCACGGGCATCTTCCAGAACCGGCATCATGAAGAAATCAGCGGGCTGATCACGGCGAGCCACTCGCGGACCACTGTTGTTGCATTGGTGGAGTACGAAAGTCCGGCAGTTCTGTCGCAGATCATCGAATTGGAGTGTCACGGTGTGATCATCCAGCCCCTGGATGCCCGCCGAATTCTTCCTGCGCTGGTTTCTGCCCGGCGTGTTAGCGAGGAACTGGCCAAACTGAAGCAGAAGAATGAACAGCTTCAAGAACGTCTGACCAGTCAGGTAGATATCAACAAAGCGAAAGTGCTGTTAATGAAATTACATAACTGGGAGGAAAGTGAAGCCCATTCATTTCTGTCGCACGAAGCAATGAAGAGTCGAGAGCCCATCCTGAAGGTCGCGCAAGGTGTGCTGAAGAAGCATAAGTGCGGCTAAGTAATCACGTCACAATAAAAACAAGAGGTTTATGATTATGCTTGGATTAATACTGCTTTACGTAGGTGCAGTGCTGTTTGTAAATAGTATTTGGCTGATGGGTAAAATCAGCGGAAGAGAAGTGGCGGTAATCAATATATTTGTCGGTACGTTAAGTCTGCTAGTGGCCTTTTATATGATTTTTGGCGGAGCAGCTGATGCTGGTTCAGTAAAAGCCGGCGCGTTCACGTTACTCTTTGCATTCACCTATCTCTGGGTTGCGGCGAATCAGTTCCTTGGCGCAGATGGTAAGGGGCTTGGGTGGTTCTGCTTGTTTGTCAGCGTTACGGCTGGGACTATGGCTGTTCAGTCGCTTGGAGAGCTAGGCGGCGGGTTCGGTCTCTGGAATGCAGTGAACTGGGTCGCCTGGACGGTTTTGTGGTTTAGTTTTTTTCTGCTGCTGGGAATGTCTCGCAACATTCAGCGACAGGTCGCATTCTTTACGCTGCTCTGCGCGGTGTTCACCGGTTGGGTTCCTGGGCTGCTGATTCTGGGGCAAGTGATAGCTCTTTAAGGGATTAGGGAAACGCTTTTATAGCCGTTGGGTAGAGTAGGGCAGTGGCTGCAGCGAGCGCTCAAAAATACTCTAATAAAATCAATATCTTGCTGGATCGACCTCCGGCATGGGGTGCAAGGGGTCGAGTGTTCGAATCACTCCGTCCCGACCAAAAAACCCTAAAAATCCAGTCATCTAGCAGTGACTGGATTTTTTTATGCCTGATGGTTTTCGCCTGCTTCCAATTTTTGCCCCAGCGTTTTTTTGCGTGGTCACTATACCTATCGGTGGTGGGCTTTGATCAGAGAGTTCAGCCATGGCCATTAGCTGTTTCGTACAGCTCATCTCTCATCAGTTGCGGCGGTTTGCCGTAGGCACGGAGAAACGCCTGGCGCATACGTTCGCGGTCACCGAAACCGGTCTCGCGGGCGATCACTTCTACTGGATGACGGCTCGTCTCCATCATCACGCGCGCGGCCTCTATTCGCAGGCTTTCGATTGCTTTCGCCGGCGTTTTCCCGGTTTCCTCGCGAAACACTCGGCTGAACTGGCGAGGGCTTAGTCGCGCGACATCTGCCAGCGCCTCGACCGAGAGATCGCTGCGCAGGTTTTCGCGCGCATAGGCCATGGCCAGTTGCACGCGGTCGGATTTTGGGTCTATCTCCAGTAGCGCCGAAAGCTGTGATTGCTCGGCGCCTCTGCGCTGGGCGATTACCAGTTTGCGGGCCACGCGGCGGGCCAGGTCAGGGCCCAGGTCGTTCTCTACCATTGCAAGGGCCAGATCCACTCCGGCACTCATGCCTGCCCCCGTCCAGATCTGCCCGTCGACCGCGAACAACCGATCATCATCGATTCTGACGGTGGGATGACGTTTCTTGAACTCGGGCACGTGCAACCAGTGAGTCGTGACCCGTTTGCCTTCCAGTAGGCCGGCTTCGGCGAGCACGAAGACGCCTGTGCACAGTGATGCAATACGCCGCGATTGTGAGCTGGCGCTGGATAGACAGGTCAGCAGCTCGGGACTGGGTTCACCCAACTCCAGGTAGCCGCTGACGATGATGGTGTCATAGCCAGCTAAGCCGAGAGGCTCGGTATTGACCGAGAAACCTTGCGACGACATCACGGCTCCACCTGCCTCGGATACCAGCGTGAATCCGTAGACTGGCTCGCCATGCAGGAGGTTGGCGCACTCGAAGACGGAACCGACCGACAGGCTCAGCGCCTGGAATTGCGGGTAAACCACCAACGCCACGGTATGCATCGATCATTTCCTTTCTGCGGTCATTGAGCGATTGTCGGAGGGTAGGAGGGTTCGCGCAACTCGCTTGCCGTGCATGTCCGAAATCCTTGCGGATATGACATTGCTGCTGTCGGTGGCGATTCCTAACATGGCCACAACGAACTAGACGACTGGTCTACTGAGGCAAGCAGCCATGACAACCACTGACAGCAACCAGACCCGGCAGCGCATTTTCGACGCCGCCCAATCGATTATCGCCCGCAAAGGTTTCTCTGCTGTTGGGCTGAATGAGGTGCTGAATGCCGCGTGTGTGCCGAAGGGTTCCTTCTACCACTACTTCGCTTCGAAGGACGCGTTCGGCACGGCGCTGCTGGAGCACTACTTCGAGACCTATTTGGCTGACATGGATCGTATTTTTCAGGACCCAGCAACCAGCGCCCATGACGCGCTGATGCGTTACTGGCAACTGTGGATCTCCAATCAGACCAGTCAGATCGAGTGCGGTAAATGCCTGGCCGTGAAGTTGGGCGCTGAAGTTGCCGATCTTTCCGAACCGATGCGATTGGCACTTCAGCGCGGTACCGCGCAGATCGTCGAGCGGCTGGAGGCTGCGATCAGCAGAGGCGTGGAGGAGGGCACGGTAACGATCGTTGCTGCGCCCGCTCAGTTGGCACTGAGGCTCTATGCGATGTGGTTGGGGGCCAGTGTGATGACCAAGATCACCCGTACTCCCCATGCGTTCGAAGAGGCCCTGCTGCAGACACGAAGTCTTCTCGATAACCAGTGAACCCATGACCGGCAAGGGTCGGTCGAAACCAATGCAATGCTCAATATGAGGCAATGATCATGAAAGTTCTGATGGTACTGACATCCCATGACAAGCTGGGTGACACCGGCGAGAAAACCGGCTTCTGGCTCGAAGAGTTCGCCGCCCCTTACTACGTGTTCAAGGACGCCGGTGCAGACATCGTGCTGGCATCGCCAGCAGGTGGCCAGCCGCCTCTGGATCCCAAGAGTGATCTGCCGGACTTCCAGACCGAGGCGACCCACCGTTTCGCTGCCGATCCGGCCGCGCAGCAATCCCTGGCCAGTACGGTGAAACTCAGTGAGGTGAAGGCTGAGGATTTCGATACGGTGTTCTACCCGGGTGGCCATGGCCCTCTGTGGGATCTGGCCGAGTCGGATACATCCATCGCCCTGATCGAAAGCTTCGAGCGCGCCGGCAAGCCAATCGGCTTCGTCTGCCATGCTCCGGGCGTGCTACGCCACGTCAAGGCTGCGGATGGCGAGCCGCTGGTCAAAGGTCGCCGGGTGACTGGTTTCACCAACAGCGAAGAAGCCGCTGTAGAGTTGACCGACGTGGTGCCTTTCCTCATCGAGGACGAATTCCAGGCACTTGGCGCACGTTATGAGAAGGCCGGCGACTGGCAGCCGTTCACTGTCGTCGATGGGCGCTTGGTCACCGGTCAGAACCCCGCCAGTTCCGAGTCTGCTGCCAACGCCTTGCTCAAACTGCTGGCTTGATTCGCGCAATCTGCAGGGTTCAGACGAACCCGTGCAAGCAATGAGCGGGCACATTTTGCGCCCGCTCTGAGCGCCTTCGCGCACGCTACCGCATAACAACACCGCAGCAGCAGTCGCCTTTTGGGTGACGGGATTTCTGCTGCCTGAAGAAAGTTGTCTTGATCATTGAAATCACTAGATTTTCATTTAATTTCAAGGAAATAAGCTAATGTCTACTGTCAAGAAAGAATCCCGCCCTACTAGCGTTTTCGATGGTCCGTACTACCTGTCCATCGCCGGTAAGCTGGTCAGCACCGATGCGCATTTCGATGTGTTCAATCCGGCGACTGGCCAGGTATTCGCCAAGGCTCCGTCGGGTTCGCCTGAGCAGTTGGAGGCGGCGATCACTGCTGCCAAGGGCGCGTTCAAGACCTGGTCGGTCTTGAGTTACGAGCAGCGCCAGAGCTATCTGGATGCCTATGCCGATGCGCTTCAGGAGCACCGCGATGAACTGGCTCGCTTGCTGACTTTGGAACAAGGCAAGCCGCTGACAACCATGGCCGAGCCGGAGGTCGACCAAGCGATCTCGTGGATTCGCCAGATTGCTGCACGACGTATTCCGGTGGAGATCGTCGAGGAGAACGACAACCACATCGTGGAGCTGCATCACACGCCGCTGGGGGTGGTCGGTGCGATCACGCCGTGGAATTTCCCGGTGCTGCTGGCGCTGTGGAAAGTGGCGCCGGCGCTGATCACTGGCAACACCATGGTCATCAAACCGTCGCCATTCACACCCCTCACCACCTTGCGCTTTGGACAGATTGCCCAGTCCGTGTTGCCTGCTGGTGTGCTCTCCGTGGTTTCAGGTGGTAACGAACTGGGCCCGCAAATGACTGCTCACCCGGATATCGCCAAGATCAGCTTCACCGGATCCACCGAGACGGGTAAGCACGTCATCCGTTCGGCTGCAGGCACCGTCAAGCGGCTGACCATGGAAATGGGCGGCAACGACGCGGCAATCGTCATGCCTGATGCCGACTGGCAAGCGATCATTCCGCAGCTGTACTGGGGCGCTATCGGTAACTCGGGGCAGTGGTGTGTGGGCATCAAGCGCCTCTACGTGCACAGCAGTTATCGCGCTGAGTTCGTGGCAGCGTTCGTCGAGTATGCGCAGCAACAGGTCATGGGCGACGGTCTCGACCCAGCTGTAACCGTTGGCCCCGTCCAGAACAAGATGCAGTACGACAAGGTTCGCAGCTTCCTGGATGACATCAAGGCCAATGGCTACAAGGTGGCGCTGGGAGGGGAGATAGACGAGAGCCGTCCTGGCTATTTCATCCCGGTAACCGTGGTCGACAACCCACCAGAGAGCTCGATGATCGTGCAGCAGGAGCAGTTCGGGCCGATCGTGCCGATCATCGCTTATGACGATGTCGACGACGTTGTAGCCCGTGCGAACGACAGTCCATTCGGCCTGGGTGGTTCTGTCTGGGGGCGTGATACCCAGGCAGCGGTGGCCGTGGCCAATCGCCTGGAAACGGGGATGGTCTGGGTCAACGAGATCCACACACAAGGCATCGATATTCCTTTCGGTGGCCACAAGCAGTCGGGCATCGGCACTGAGCACGGCCATGAAGGCCGCCTGCTGTTCACCAACCCGAAAACCGTGTTGATCAAGAAGTAACGCCTGAGCGGCCTCTCGAGCAGAGGGGCCGCACTCCCAATCATCAAGCCTTTGGGCGCCAGGTGCGCCCATCCGCGCCCTTGCGCCTGTCGATAAGTGCCGGCGCCTGAACCTCAGGATAGAAATCATGAAACACGCTGCTCTGTTTACCCCCATCGACATGGGACGCATCACCCTCAAGAACCGCATCGTGCTGCCGCCGCTGACTCGCCAGCGTAGCGCCCAGCCAGGTGATATCGCGACTGATCTGATGGCCACTTATTACCGCCAGCGCGCCAGTGCCGGCTTCATGGTCAGTGAGGGCACCCAGATCGAACCGCGCGGCCAAGGCTATGCCTGGACGCCGGGTATCTATAGCCAGGCTCAGATCAATGGCTGGCGTAAGGTGACGAAGGCGGTGCATGCCGAAGGTGGAGTGATCTTCGCCCAGCTCTGGCACGTTGGTCGCGTCTCCCATAATGCGCTTCAGCCTGGGGGGCAGGCGCCCGTGGCGCCATCCGCCATTCAGGCGCAGAAGGTCAAGGCGTTCATTCAGACCGGCCCTGGTGTTGGCGAACTGGTTCAGCCGTCGCTTCCACGTGCACTGGAGTTGGCTGAAATCCGCGATCTGGTCGGGCAGTACGCCCAGGCGGCACGCAATGCCATCGAGGCTGGTTTCGATGGCGTGGAGATTCACGCTGCCAACGGCTATCTGGTCAACCAGTTCATCTCCGCACATTCCAACCAACGTGATGATGTTTACGGTGGCTCGCTGGAGAATCGTCTGCGCTTCCTGCGCGAGATCGTGGAAGCCGTAGCCGCTGAGGTAGGGGCGGACCGTCTTGGTGTGCGCTTCACTCCCTTGTTCAGCAGCACTGATCAGGATCGTGTGTACATCGGCCTGGTCGAAGAGGACCCGCATACCACCTACATCGAAGCCATCAAGGTACTCGAGGCCGCAGGTGTGGCCTATGTGTCGATCGCCGAGGCGGACTGGGACAACGCACCGGACCTGCCCGAGAGCTTCCGTCGCGACGTACGCGCGAACTTCAGCGGGAAGATTCTCTATGCCGGTCGTTATACCGCCGAGCGTGGTGAGCGGCTGATCGAGGCGGGCCTGGCAGACCTGATCGCATTCGGTCGTCCCTTCATCGCCAACCCCGATCTGCCCGAACGCATCGCCAATGGCTGGCCGCTCAACCCGCTGGATCCTGCCACTGTCTATGGTGGCGCGGAGAAGGGCCTGACGGACTACCCGACCTACTCGGGCTGACGTTCACATCTGGCGGCGTGTCCTCGACGCGAGTGTACGAGGACACGCTTGCGTAACTGCTCACTGCGTAGGAAGTCTTCGTCATGTCTGTCAAATCCGTACCGACCAAACGCGATGTTACGCCTGGCCTGGCGCATCCAGCCTTGGCTGGCAGCGAGGTCCGTGCTCCGTCGGTCGCAGCAGTGGTCCTGTGTATCCTGCTCGTCGCGCTTACGCTGCGCCCTGGCATCGTTTCCATGGGGCCATTGCTGACGTCGATAATCAACGAGTTGGGATTGACTCATACCCAGGCCTCGCTGCTGACCGCGATTCCAACCTTGCTGATGGGATTGCTGGCATTGCCCGCACCCTGGCTGGCGCATCGATTTGGGCGGGACCGGATCATCCTGCTGGCGCTGATTGTGCTGGGCGCCGCGATCATCTTGCGTGCGCTGGCTGGCTCTATCGGACAGTTGTTTGCCAGTACTGCGGCGGTCGGGGCGGGCATTGCGGTCGCCGGAACCCTGTTTTCCAGCTACGTGAAGGCGCGCTCGCCGAATCGTATCGCGTTGTTCATGGGTATCTATGCAACGGCCATCGGTCTGGGCAGCACGGTCGCTGCGGTGGCGACCGGCCCGATCGATCAGTTGATTGGTGATTGGCGTTGGGCGGGTGGTTTCTGGGTACTGCCGGCACTATTGGCGATCATGGCCTGGGCGGGCATCGAGCATCGGAGCCTGAGAGCGCCGGTATCTACCTCTTCGACCCAGATGCCCAGGATGCCGCTGCGCAATCCCACGGCCTGGCTGATCGCACTGTTCTTTGCCTGCAACAACCTAGTGTTCTACGCCCTGATCGCCTGGTTGGCACCGATGTATATCGAGCGTGGCGAGACCGCCAGTTCGGCTGGCTTGATCCTGGCCAGCTACACCTTGGGATTCATGCTGGCCAATCCGGTATTTGGCTTGCTCAGCCGCAGCGATGATCGACGTCTGTTGCTTGCCGCGAGCTCCAGCATCGCCTTGCTGGGCAGCCTGGCGATGGCGGTTGCGCCTGATGCCATGCCGCTGGTGACTGCTGCGATTGCGGCTTTTGGCACCGGAGGTGCCTTCACCCTGGGCATGACCTTGCCGCTGGACAATGCTTCGACACCTGAGGAGGCTGGCGCCTGGACTGCCTTTGTGATGTTGCAGAGTTATCTGGTCGGCGCTGCCGGTCCGTTGCTCGTGGGATATCTACGTGACAGTGCGGGTCACTTCCAGTCGGCCTTGTGGCTGTTGGTGGCGGTAGGGGCGCTGATGCTGCTGGTGACTCCGTTCTTGCAGCCCCACCACAAGCGAAAGCTGAAGGGGTGCCCCTGTTGTTGAGCTCTTTTGTGTCCCACGGCGGCAGACGTAGGGCTTTGTCGTCGAGGTGATCTGAACAGCTTGCGCCTTGGGTCAGCTAGCTGTGACTTTGGGCCATTACTTGGCGCGCTTTCTGATAACCCGGAAGGCGCGTGGAAAGGCGTTAACCACCATTTGTGGTAAGTGCGGGATCTGCCTTGGCAAGATTGGCGGTGAGTTCGACCCTGGTCTGTCGGTCTTGTCGCCAGGCGGGCTGACCAGGCGCATTGCGCCAGGACTCGCTCAGAGGGCTGTGATCGACGGCGTCGAAACCAAACTGATCGTACAGCTGCGTCACCCATTCCACAGCCTCTGGATAGTCACTGGAGAGCGCCAGGGCAAGGCGCTCCGGTGAGCCCTTTGGCCTGTTCCAGAGCGTGATCCGAGGTGCCTGGATATGTGTAAACGCCTTTACTACCTTTGAGTCAGGAAGCTGCAACTGACGGAGTTCGTGAGCGGTTTTCTCGCCCGAATCGATCATCGGATAGTGGCCGTCTCGCCAGATCATGTAGTTGTTGGTGTCGATCACGATCTTACCGGCCAGTTCTACAGTCGGCATGTCGTTGACCAATTTCAGCGGGACGGCTATGACGATGAAATCGCCTTGTGCGGCTGTTTGCGCTGCGGTGGCAGCACGCGCAGATGGTCCCAACTCATCGATCAGATCCTTGAGCGTTTCGGGGCCACGAGAGTTTGCGATGACAACGTTGTAGCCGCTCGCGATGGCGGCGCGTGCAATCTGGCTGCCGACTTCGCCGGCCCCGATGATGCCAATGGTAGTCATATGTTCTATTTCAGCTATGGGAGATAGCTGTGCAGAAGAGCACGGCTATCTCACCGTTTATCTTGTGGAAGGGGAGGTAAGGCTGTGGCGTCAGATGCTCAATCCACCCGCCACATCAATCACTCCACCAGTCATGTAACTGCCATTGGGGCCGGCCAGGAAGCAGACCACGGCTGATACTTCTTCAAGCGTAGCGATGCGGCGTATCGGATGCAGGTCAAGCAATGCGGCGGGAGCGCCATCATCACCCAGCACCTCTGAAGCCATGTCGGTGGGCATGACACCGGGCTGGACGACATTCACCGTGATATTGCGACCGCCCAGATCGCGTGCAACGCCTTTGGCGTAGCCAATGAGGGCAGCCTTGGAGCCTGCGTAATCGGCGGCACCCTGGAAGGGCACATGGGTACCCAGCAGAGAACCGATGAAGACGATCCGCCCGCCGTTCGAAAGAGCAGGAGCGGCCGCGCGGGTAACCGCCACCGAGCCCATGACATTGATCTGCCATTGCCGATCGAGGTTCTCGATGTCCAGAGCGGGATCGTCAACCGTCTTGCCCTGCACGGCGATGGCGGCGTTGTTGACGAGAATGTCGAGTTTGCCGAAGTGAGCGAGCACCTCATCGACCAGGGGCTTCGCAGCAGACATATCGGCCTGATCACTCTTGATCGCCAGGGCACGAACGCCTTTGGCTTTGAGTTTTTCCACCACTGCCTCTGCCTTGTCGGCAGAGGCCACGTAGCTGATTGCAACATCCGCCCCCTGGTCAGCAAGCGCTTGCGCCGTGACGGCACCCAGGCCGCGAGAGCCACCAGTAACCAGCGCCACCTTGCCTGACAATGGCTTTTGCATATGAAACCTCGTATCGATGAGTGATGTTCTTGGTAGTGTAATGGTCATTACGATAACGGACGTTATGTTTTTGGACTTGGCGCGTCAAGAGATTTAATATCGATCGTTATGAAATGAGTGAGGTAACAAGATGGGACGTCATCGCGAGTTCGACGTGGATCAGGCACTCGACGCTGCGCTTACCGTTTTCTGGCGCAAGGGGTATGAAGGTGCGTCATATACCGACCTGACGCAGGCGACAGGCGTCGAGCGACCAGCCCTCTACTCGGCCTTCGGTAACAAGGAAGCGCTCTTCCTGCGTGCTCTCGAGCGCTACTACGTGCATTACCTTGCTTTTTTCCCCGCTGCGCTGGATCAGCCTACGTCACGCCAAGTGGCGCAACACATCCTGCGCAGCGCAGTCGAGTTGAACACCCGCTACCCAGAGCACACTGGATGTCTAGGCATTCACGGGGCGATTGCCGGCTCGGACGATGCGGAGCCTATCCGGCAGGCGCTCATCGACGCTCGTGCCGCCGGTGAAACGGCTCTGCGTGAGCGCTTCGAGCGAGCTCAGCGAGAGGGGGACCTTCCTGCAACGGCCAACTGCGCGGTATTGGCAGCGTATGTATGTGCGGTCCTCCACGGCATGGCGGTGCAGGCCAAGGCAGGCTTCAGTCGGGAGATGCTGGACATGGTGATCGAGCAGGCGCTGGCTACCTGGCCGTCAGATCACTAGAACGATATGGATGGTCAGGCACGCTGATTCGTAGATCATTGTTACCCGGTACTGCTTACCTTGCTGGCAAACATGCTCACGCTGAGATCCACGAAGCTGCGCACCTTGGGCTTCATGTAGCGGCTAGATGCGAATACGGCATGAACGGGCGCTGGTGTCTTCGCCCACTCGGGTAACACGGGTGATAAGGCACCATCCGCCACGTAAGGCTCAGCATCTCGATTAGTTGAGAGCTCGCTTGTTGACGGCGCACCTCGCCACCAAATGCTGGCAAACTTGCGCTTCGTTTTTCGACAGGAGTCAGTCGATGCCCGCCAGCCCGGAGTTGTCCCCCGGCCTTATCGTCATTCACGGCAACCACCTCGAAGAGCTGCGCGCTCTGGCGGTGCAGTGGATGCGGCGCTATCCGCTGCGGCCGTTGGAGAACGAAGTGCTGCTGGTGCAGAGCAATGGCATCGCCCAGTGGCTCAAGCTGGCGCTGGCCGAGCGTGATGGCTGCGGGATTGCGGCGGCACTGGACGTCGACCTGCCGGCGCGCTTTCTCTGGCAGGCGTACCGCAATGTGCTGGGCAAGGACGCGATTCCGCAAGAGTCGCCTCTGGACAAGGCGCCGCTGACCTGGCGTTTGATGCGTCTGTTGCCAGGCTTGCTGGCCGAGGAGGCCTTCGCCCCCTTACGCCGCTTCCTCGCCGATGATCAGGACCTGCGCAAGCGCCACCAACTGGCCGAGCGCCTGGCCGATCTGTTCGACCAGTATCAGGTCTATCGTGCCGACTGGCTGGCGGACTGGGCCGCCGGGCAGGATCGCCTGCGCACCTCGCGCGGCGGTGAGCGGGCGCTGGAGGGCGATTCGCGCTGGCAACCCGCGCTGTGGCGCGCCTTGCTGGCGGACGTTGGCGAGCAGCACCTGGCCGAGAGCCGCGCCGGTGTGCATCCGCGTTTCGTTGCTCGCATGGGCGAACTGGACGCGCCGCCACCCGGACTGCCACGACGCATCACGGTATTCGGAATCTCCTCGTTGCCGGCCCAGGTGCTGGAAGCGCTGGCGGCCATGGCGCGTTTCAGCCAGGTCATGCTCTACGTGCACAACCCCTGTCAGCATCACTGGGGCGATATCGTCGAAGACAAGGACCTGCTACGCCACGAATATCGCCGTCAGCAGCGCAAGGGCAGGCCAGGCGCCCAGATCGGTCTGTTCGAACAGGAGGACATGCACCAGCACGGGCAGCCGCTGCTGGCCGCCTGGGGCAAGCAGGGGCGCGACTACATCAACCTGCTGGATCAGTACGACGAGCCGCAGCGTTACCGCGAGCAGTTCGAGCGCATCGACCTGTTCAGCCCGGCCAGCGAGAGCAGCCTGCTCGGCCAGTTGCAAAATGACATCCTCGACCTGCGCCCATTGGCGGAAACCCGGACCACCTGGCCGCCGGTCGACCCGGCGCGGGATCGCTCGCTGCGTTTTCACATCGCCCACAGCGCCCAGCGCGAAGTGGAGATACTCCACGACCAGTTGCTGGCCAGTTTCAGCGAGGACGCCACGCTGCGCCCGCGCGACGTGATCGTCATGGTGCCCGACGTCAATGCCTACGCGCCGCATATCCAGGCCGTGTTCGGCCAGTTCGCCAGCGACGACCCGCGTTTCATTCCCTTCACCCTGGCCGACCAGGGCCTGCGCGGCAAGGAGCCGATGGTCATCGCGCTGGAGCACCTGTTGCGCCTGCCGGACAGCCGCTTCAGTGTCAGCGAGATTCTTGATCTGCTGGATGTCGCCGCGCTGCGTCAGCGTTTCGCCATCGCCGAGGATCAATTGCCCACCCTGCGCCGCTGGCTGGAGGGGGCTGGTGTGCGCTGGGGGCTGGATGCAACCCAGCGCCAGGCGCTCGGTCTGGGCGAGAATCTGGAACAGAACAGCTGGCGCTTCGGCCTGCGGCGCATGCTGTTGGGTTACGCGGTGGGTACGGGCGACGCCTTCGCCGGCATTGAGCCGTACGACGAGATCGGCGGGCTCGATGCCGCGCTGATCGGTCCGGTGACACGGCTACTGGAAACCCTCGACCAGCATCTGCAGCAACTGCGCGAGCCGGCCACGCCGGTGCAGTGGGGCGAACGCCTGTGCGGCTTGCTCGACGATTTTTTCCTGGCGCAGAACGACCGTGAAGAGGTGCTGACGACTCAGTTATTCGATGCGCTGGATGCCTGGCTGGCGCTGTGCGAGGCGGCGACGCTGGACGAAGCGCTGACCCTGCCGGTGGTGCGCGAAGCCTGGCTCGGTGGGCTCGATCAGGGGCGTCTGAGTCAGCGGTTTCTCGCCGGTGCGGTGAATTTCTGCACCCTGATGCCGATGCGCGCGATCCCGTTCCGCCAGGTCTGCCTGCTGGGCATGAACGATGGCGACTATCCACGCAGCCAGGCGCCGCTGGATTTCGACCTGATGGCTGGTGATTACCGCCCTGGTGACCGTTCACGCCGCGAGGATGACCGCTACCTGCTGCTGGAAGCGCTGCTGGCGGCGCGTGATCGTCTCTATATCAGCTGGGTAGGGCGCAGCATCCGCGACAACAGCGAGCGACCGCCGTCCGTGCTGGTCGGCCAGCTGCGCGACCATCTTTCCAGTGCCTGGACATTGGCTGGTGGCGACGACCTGCTGCATGGCCTGACCACCGAGCACCCCTTGCAACCCTTCAGCCGCCGCTACTTCGATGGTGAGGCGCAGCTGTTCAGTTACTCCCATGAGTGGGCCGCCCTGCATGGCCGTGTCTCGACTGGCGAGGCCGCTGCACCCTTGCCGGCGTGGGAAGACGGCCAGCAGCTTTCGCCCGAGCTGCTGCAATCGTTCCTGCGTGATCCGGTGAAATGTTTCTTCACCCGCCGCCTCAAGGTGTTTCTCGACGAAGAGGAGCAGGTGCAACTCGACAGCGAGCCGTTTGCCCTCGACGGTCTGCAGCGCTATCAGTTGCAGGAAACCCTGCTCAAGGCGGCGGTCGCAGGCGACGGGGACAGCGACGCTGCGCTGAGGTTGGCAGCCGACCGCCTGCAGCGCAGTGGCGTCCTGCCACTGGCCGGTTTCGGCGAACAGTATCGCAATGCCTTGCTGGAGCCACTGCCAGCGCAGTTGCGGCGGTATCAGGGGCTCTGCCTGTGCTGGCCGACCGTGCTGGAGTCACCGCAGCGCCTGGCTTTCGCCGCAGCTGGTGTTGAACTCGACGGTTGGCTTGCCGGGCTGCGGCAGAAGGCCGACGGCAGCCTGGCGCGCCTCGAGCTGCTACCGGGGGCGCTGCACAAGGACAAGAGCTGGAAGTGGCATCGCCTGCTGCGGCCCTATGTGCTGCACGTCATTGCCGCGGCCTGCGGCGTGCCGCTGACCACGCTGCTGGTCGGCGAGGATCGTAGCCTGGCCTTCGAACCTCTGTCTGCGGAACATGCTGCCGGTGTGCTGGCCACCTGGCTGGAAGCCTGGAATGCCGGTATGCAGGCGCCGTTGCCGGTTGCCCTGAAAACCTCGCTGGCCTGGCTGCAAGACAATAACGAGGACAAGGCGCGTAGCGTCTACGAGGGGGGCTACAACCTCTCCGGTGAAGTCCAGGGCAGTGCCAGCCTGGCCCGGCAGTTCCCCGATTACGCAGCGCTGACCGTCGATGGCCAGTTCCCGGCATGCAGCGAGCGGTTCTACCAGCCGCTGCTCGACAGTCATCCCCAGGCGCTCGAAGAGGACGCCGCATGAATCGACAGCGCCCACTGGCCCTGACTTTTCCCCTGCACGGCAGCCGCCTGATCGAGGCCAGCGCCGGTACGGGCAAGACCTTCACCATTTCCGCGCTCTACCTGCGGCTGATCCTCGGCCATGGGGGCGACGCGGCGTTTCGCCAGGCCCTGCTGCCGCCGCAGATTCTGGTGGTGACCTTCACCGATGCCGCCACGCGCGAATTGCGTGATCGAATCCGTGCGCGCCTGGTTCAAGCCGCGACCGTATTCCGTGGCGACGCCCAGGGCGACGACCTGCTGCGCGAGTTGCGCGGTGATTTCGCGCAGACGCAGTGGGACGAGTGCGCCCGTCGTCTGGAGCTGGCGGCGCAATGGATGGACGAGGCCGCCGTGTCCACCATCCACGGCTGGTGTCAGCGCATGCTGCGTGAACATGCCTTCGACAGTGGCAGCCTGTTCAGCCAGACCCTGGAGACCGATCACAGCGAGCTGCTCGCCGAAGTCGTGCGCGACTACTGGCGACAGCACTGCTACCCGCTGCAGGGCGCGGCGCTGCAATGGGTGGCAAGTGTCTGGGGAGCCCCTGTCGGCCTTGGCGCCAGGCTGCGTCCCCTGCTGGGCGAGGACAGTGAAGGCGCGACGCAGACGCTGGGCGAGTTGCTGGGCAGCGCGTTGCAGCGGCGCGAACAGGCGCTTGCCGAGCTCAAGTCACCCTGGCCGGCCTGGGCCGATGAGCTGCAGCTGCTGCTGGATGCGGCTGTGGCGGCCAAACAGGTAGACGGCAAGAAGATTCAGGCGCGCTTCTATAACCCATGGCTGGAGAAACTGCGTGATTGGGCTGGTAGCGAAGAACCGCGCCTCGATCTGGGCACGGGTTTTACCCGCCTGACTCCCGACGGTCTGGCCGAAGCCTGGAAGGGCGAGGCGCCCAGTCATCCGGCGTTGGAGGCCATGGCATTGCTCAAGGCGCAGCTCGACGCCTTGCCCGACCCCGGCGAGGCCGCCTTGCGCCATGCTGCGGCCTGGGTGCGCCAGCGCTTCGACTGGGAGAAACGCCAGCGTGCGGAGATGGGCTTCGACGACATGCTCGTGCGCCTGGACGCTGCCCTGCAGGGCAGCAACGGCGCGCGTCTGGCCGAGGTGATTCGTCTGCAGTTCCCGGTGGCGCTGATCGACGAATTCCAGGACACCGACCCGCTGCAGTACCGCATCTTCGATACGCTCTACGAGGTCGAGGCCAACCGCGACGACTGCGGCCTGTTCATGATCGGCGACCCCAAGCAGGCCATCTATTCCTTCCGTGGCGCTGACATTCACACCTATCTGCGTGCGCGCCGTGCAACCAGTGGCCGGCATTACAACCTGGAGAAGAACTTTCGCTCCAGCCAGGCCATGGTCGATGCCGTCAACGGTGTTTTCCTGCGGGCCGAACAGCGTGACGGCGGCGAGGGGGCGTTCCTGCTGCGTGACGATCTGCCTTTCATCGAGGTGGGTGCGCAGGGCCGGCGCGAGGTGTGGAGCGTCGATGGCCAGGCGCAGCCAGCCCTGACGGTGTGGCAACTGGCGAGCGATGAGCCGGTTGCCAAGGGCGCCTATCTGGATGCCATGGCGGCCGGCGCGGCCAGCGAGATCGTGCGCCTGCTGGATCTGGGCCAGCGCGGGCAGGCCGGTTTTAGCAAAGAGGGCACGCTGACTAGCCTGCGGCCCAGCGACATCGCTGTGCTGGTACGCGACTTCAACGAGGCACAAGCCATTCGCGGTGAGCTGGCGGCGCGCGGCGTGCGCAGTGTCTACCTCTCCGACAAGGATTCGGTGTTCGCTGCCCAGGAGGCACGCGACCTGTTGCTGTGGCTGCGCGCCTGCGCCGAACCGGATCAGGATCGCCCGCTGCGTGCGGCGCTGGCCAGCGCGACGCTGGGGCTGGCGTTGAGCGAGCTGGAGCAGCTCAACCTCGATGAGCGCACCTGGGAGCGCCGGGTCATGCAATTTCGCGACTACCGCCAGCGCTGGCAACGCCAGGGCGTGCTGCCGATGCTGCGTCAGTTGTTGCAGGACTTCGAACTGCCGCAACGGCTGATGGGGCGTGACGATGGCGAGCGGGTGTTGACCAACCTGCTGCACCTGGCCGAACTGCTGCAACAGGCTGCCGCCGAACTCGACGGTGAACTGGCGCTGATTCGTCACCTCGGCGAGCTGCTGGCTGGCGAGGGGCAGGCGGCCGACGAGCAGGTGTTGCGTCTGGAGAGCGACGAGGCGCTGGTGCGTGTGGTGACCATCCACAAATCCAAGGGGCTGGAGTATCCGCTGGTGTTCCTGCCGTTCATCTGCGCCTTCCGCCCGGTGGATGACAAGAAGCCGCTGCAGATTCATGACGGCGAACGCCGCCAGCTGGTGCTCAAGGCCGATGACGACAGTCTGCTGCGCGCCGAGCGCGAACGCCTGGGTGAAGACCTGCGCCTGCTCTACGTGGCGCTGACCCGCGCCCGGCATGCCTGCTGGCTGGGTGTGACGGATCTGAAGATCGGCAACGGCAAGAAGTCGCGTCTGCATGAATCGGCGTTGGGCTACTTGCTCGGGGGCGGCTCGCCTCTGGCGGCCAGCGGCGAGCTTGCCAGCTGGCTCGCGCCGTTCGCCAGCGCACTCGATAGCGCCGTGTCGCCTGTGCCGCCGGCCAGTGAGCAGCGTTATCGCATGATCGAAGATGGGCAGTTCGAGCCACACTGGCGCACGCCGATACGACGCGCCGCCGAACATTGGTGGATTGCCTCCTACAGTGCACTGCGCCTGGACGAGGACGCCCCCAGTCAGGTCAGTCGTCACGAAGACGCCGCGCCCGACAGCCCGGCGATGCAGAACGCCATCGACGATGAGGATCCGTTGCTGGCCCTGGCGCCGCTGCCGGCATCCGCCCAGGGGCTGCATCGTTTCCCGCGTGGGCCAAACCCCGGCACCTTCCTGCACGGCATTTTGGAAATGGCGGCGCAAGAAGGGTTCGCGACCCTTGCGCAGGACCCACCGAGGCTGCGCGAGGCGTTGGCCAGGCGCTGCCAGCGGCGCGGTCTGGAAGGCTGGATCGATCCGTTGCAGGACTGGCTGCTGGCGCTGCTGAGCCAGCCGCTCCCACTGGCGGGCGCGGATAGCGTGGTGCTGGCGCAACTGACGCAGTATCAGCCCGAGCTGGAGTTCTGGTTCGAGGCGCGTGGCGTTGACGTCAGGCTGCTGGATCAGTGGGTGCAGCAGTGCGAGTTGCCGGGCGTCGCCAGGCAGCCACTGCGTGCCGATACCCTCAACGGCATGTTCAAGGGTTTCATCGATCTGGTATTCGAACATCAGGGGCGTTACTACGTGGCGGATTACAAATCCAACTGGCTCGGTAGCGACGACGGTGCCTACACCCGTGAAACGATGGAGTTCGCCATCGCCAGCCACCGCTATGACCTGCAATACGTGCTCTATGTGCTGGCGCTGCATCGACAGCTGCGTCTGCGTCTGCCGGATTACGATTACGACCAGCATGTGGGCGGCGCGCTCTATCTGTTCCTGCGTGCGCCACAGCAGGGCGCCTACCTGGCCCGGCCGCCTCGTGAGTTGATCGAACGCCTGGATGCGCTGTTTATGGGTGAAGCAGCGGAGGGTGTGGCATGAGTGCGATGCTTGCGTCGGCGCTGCATGATCGCGCCGAACTCTTTGCCCTGCTTTCTACCTGGAGCGAACGTGGCTGGCTGCGTGAACTGGATCGGGCGCTGGCGCAGCTGTTCGCCGAACTGGACCCGGACGCTTCGCCCTTGCTGCTGCTCGGCGCTGCACTGGCCAGCCACCAACTGGGCCAGGGCCACGTCTGCCTCGATCTGGCGGCCACGCTGGCCAACCCGGATTTCACCCTGTCTCTGCCGCCGGAAGGCGAGGATGCGCAAGAAGCGATGATCCTGCCGTCTCAGGTGCTGGCCGGGCTCAGCCTGGAGTCCTGGCTGGCGGCCTGTGCCGGCAGCTCGCTGCTGGAATCCGAAGGGGCGCCGCTGGTGCTCAGCGGCGCCTGCCTTTATATGCGCCGTTACTGGAACTATGAGCGCCAGGTGGCTGGCGACATCGCTCGGCGCCTGCAGGCGAGTGCTGCGGCGCCTAGCGATCTGGCCGTGCGCCTGGCCTCACTGTTTCCCGAACCGCTGGTGGTGGACGGCCAGCGCCTCACTGACTGGCAGAAGCTGGCCTGTGCCATGGCGGCGCAAGGGCGCTTCACCCTGATCACCGGTGGGCCGGGAACCGGCAAGACGACTACAGTGGTACGTCTGCTGGCGCTGTTACAGGAGGCTGCCATGGCCTCTGGCGAGCCGCTGCGCCTGAGCCTGGCAGCGCCTACCGGCAAGGCAGCCGCGCGGCTGACCGAATCCATCGGCGCTCAGGTGCAGTCGTTGGCGCTGGACGAGCGGGTGCGGGAGCAGGTTCCAACCCTGGTGACGACGCTGCACCGCTTGCTGGGCAGTCGTCCCGGCAGCCGCCATTTTCGTCACGATGCCGCCAATCCCTTGCCACTGGACGTGCTGGTGGTCGACGAGGCGTCGATGATCGACCTCGAGATGATGGCCAGCCTGCTGGATGCCTTGCCGGCGCATGCGCGCCTGATTCTGCTGGGCGACAAGGACCAGCTCGCGTCGGTGGAGGCCGGCGCGGTGCTGGGGGACCTGTGCCGGGAGGCGGAAAGCGGTGGCTACAGCGAGGCGACGCGTACTTGGCTGGAAAGCCAGACCGGCGAGCGGCTCGAGGACCCGGCGCTGGTGCCCGGTGACAGGGCGTTGGCGCAACATATCGTCATGCTGCGCCACTCGCGCCGCTTCGGCAGTGGCTCGGGTATCGGGCGTCTGGCGCGTGCGGTGAATCTGGGCGATGCGCAGTCGGCCCGCGCGACTCTGGCAACCGGTGCGCATGATTTGCACGTGTTGCGTTTGTCAGGTGAGCAGGATCGTGCGCTGGAGCGACTATTAATAGAGGGGCAGGGCGGCGGCGAGCCTCGTCCGCAAGGGTATGCACATTATCTGCAGGTGATGCAGGCGGAGCGTCCGGCTCCAGATGCTGACTCCCAGGCCTGGGATCGTTGGGCCGGTCGCGTCCTGGCAGCGTTCGATCAGTTCCAGTTGCTCTGTGCGGTTCGCAAAGGTACATGGGGCGTGGAAGCGCTCAACGAACGTATTGCCGAAGCGCTGGTAAAGCGGGGCCTGCTTGAGCAGTCGCATGGCTGGTATGAAGGTCGGCCCGTGTTGGTAACGCGCAACGACTACAGTCTGGGGCTAATGAACGGCGATATCGGCATCGCGCTGCGTCTGCCCGAGCCGCCTGAGTTTCCAGGTGCGCCTGTACGCGAGGTGCTGCGCGTTGTGTTCCCGCGCAATGACGGCAGTGGCGCCTTGCGCCATATCCTGCCCAGTCGTCTGAGCGCGGTGGACACCGTGTTCGCCATGACCGTGCACAAGTCGCAGGGCTCGGAGTTCGCCCATTGCGCGCTGATCCTGCCCGACAGCCTCAATCCGGTGTTGACCAAGGAGCTGATCTATACCGGCATCACGCGGGCGCGTTACTGGTTCAGCCTGGTCGAAAGCCGCGCGGGCATCTTCGAGCAGGCTGTGCAGCGGCGCGTGGCGCGACGCAGCGGCCTGCGCGAAGCTCTGGAAAAGCAATAAAATTGAAATATAAGCTTGACGCGCATTCTGCTGGCGGTAGAATGCGCGCCACTTCAGCGATGAAGCGCTTCAAAAACTGCTTGTTAATCAATA
>NZ_FNAE01000014.1 GCF_900101755.1 Ectopseudomonas alcaliphila
CCTTCGATGAAGGTGTCAGCGGGGATGCTCAGCTTGTCGCGGGCGGCGACGAATTTCAGGGCGCCGAGGAAGCAGGCGGAATAGCCGGCAGCGAACAGCTGCTCCGGGTTGGTGCCGTTGCCGCCAGCGCCGCCGAGTTCTTTCGGGGTGGTCAGGGCGATGTCGAGGATGCCGTCGGAGGAGACGGCGCGGCCTTCGCGGCCACCAAAGGCTTCAGCGGTTGCACGGTAGAGAACGTTTTCGATGGTCATGGCATTGATCCTTGTCGGTGGGGTAGTGATGGATTGGCTTGCTAATCTTTTGTGTGCTAACCGTTTCCATGGAGCGAACTATATTGCGCAAAACATTAGTGCGCAATATAAATATATGGACGATTTGGCTATATGCACATTGGCTATTGGAATAAGCGTGGGATGGGGTGTGTATAAGGTTGGTGTGGGCGAGCGGAGAGTGAGAGGTATGCCGGCCGGATGATGCGTCGTCTGCTGCCTGGTCGGCTGTCTAAAGCGCCATCTGTGGTAGGCTGTAGCGATTTTCACAGGTCCGTCGTTCGACAGGAGTGTTCATGTCCCTGACCCGTATTTCCATTGCCCTGGCGCTCGCGTTGGGCAGTAGTGTCACTCTGGCTGCTGATCCCGATCAGGTCATCCGCCAGACGCTGAAGTCGCTCGACGCCAGCTTGCCGATCGAGGCCATTGCCGAGAGCCCGATGCCTGGTGTCTATCAGGTTCAGCTGGAAGGTGGGCGCCAGCTTTACACCAGCGCCGATGGTCAGTTCCTGATTCAGGGCTATCTGTTCCAGGTCAAGGACGGCAAGGCCGTGAACCTTACCGAGATCGAAGAAAGCCGCGCGGTGGCTCAGCAGATCAATGCCATTCCGGCCAAGGAAATGGTGGTGTTCGCGCCCAAGGCACCGAAGACCCATATCACCGTGTTCACCGATACCGACTGCGGCTATTGCCAGAAGCTGCACAGCGAAGTGCCGGAGCTCAATCGCCTGGGCGTGGAAGTGCGTTATGTCGCCTTTCCGCGCCAGGGCCTGAGCAGCCCGGCCGCCAAGGAGCTGGTCAACGTCTGGTGCGCCAAGGATCAGCAGGAAGCGATGAATCGTGCCAAGGCTCGCCAGAGCGTGGCTGACGCGACCTGTGACAATCCGGTGGCCAGGCAGTATCAGCTCGGTCAGATGATCGGAGTCAATGGTACGCCAGCCATCGTTCTGGCCAACGGCAAGATGATTCCGGGCTACCAGCCGGCGCCGCAGTTGGCCAGGATTGCCCTGGAGTCAAACGACTGAGCGTGGATTGACTAACAAACAGCCGCTTCGTAAGGTGCGGCTCTTTATCCGCGGCCGGGGCATGCTCCGGCCGTTTCGTGCAGTGCTGATGGGGAATTGAGTGTGAAGCCGGTCAAAGTGGGCATCTGTGGGTTGGGCACCGTCGGTGGCGGTACGTTGAATGTACTCAAGCGCAATGCCGAGGAGATTACTCGGCGCGCCGGTCGCGGCATCGAGATTGCCCAGATCGCCATTCGTTCACCCAAGCCTCAGTACGACACCACCGGCATTACCATGACCAGCGACGTGTTCGAGCTGGTTAACAACCCTGAGATCGATATCGTCATCGAGCTGATCGGCGGTTACACCCTGGCCAAGGAGCTGGTGCTCAAGGCCATCGACAACGGCAAGCATGTGGTCACCGCCAACAAGGCGCTGATCGCCGTGCACGGCAACGAGATCTTCGCCAAGGCGCGCGAGAAGGGCGTGATCGTCGCGTTCGAAGCGGCTGTGGCCGGCGGTATCCCAGTGATCAAGGCGATCCGTGAAGGCCTGTCGGCCAACCGTATCAACTGGCTGGCCGGCATCATCAACGGCACCGGCAACTTCATTCTCACCGAGATGCGCGAGAAGGGCCGTGCCTTCGAAGACGTGCTCAAGGAGGCGCAGGCGCTGGGCTATGCCGAGGCCGATCCGACCTTCGACGTCGAAGGCATTGATGCTGCGCACAAGCTGACCATCCTGGCATCCATCGCTTTCGGTATTCCGCTGCAGTTCGACAAGGCCTACACCGAAGGCATCACCAAGCTGACCACGGCTGATGTGAACTACGCCGAGGCGCTGGGTTATCGCATCAAACACCTGGGTGTGGCTCGTCGTACCGAAGCGGGTATCGAACTGCGCGTGCACCCGACGCTGATCCCGGCCGACCGACTGATCGCCAACGTCAATGGTGTGATGAACGCGGTCATGGTCAATGGTGATGCCGTTGGCAGCACCCTGTATTACGGTGCTGGCGCCGGTATGGAGCCGACCGCTTCGGCGGTGGTGGCCGACCTGGTCGACGTGGTTCGTGCGCTGACCACCGATCCGACCAATCGCGTGCCGCATCTGGCTTTCCAGCCGGACTCGCTGTCCGATCACCCGATCCTGCCTATCGAGGAGTGCGAAAGCGCCTATTACCTGCGTATCCAGGCCAAGGATCATCCGGGTGTGCTGGCGCAGGTAGCGAGCATTCTCTCCGAGCGTGGCATCAACATCGAGTCGATCATGCAGAAGGAAGTCGAGGAGCAGGACGGCCTGGTGCCGATGATCCTCGTGACCCACCGTGTGGTCGAGGCGCGTATCATCGAGGCCATCGCCGCCATGGAAGCGCTGGATGGCGTGACCTCGCCGGTCATGCGTCTGCGCGTCGAGCAGCTCAACTAATCCCGTGTCCACCCGCAGGTTTTGCCCTGCGGGTGCTGCAGAACGAAGGTTTATCCCATGCGCTATATCAGTACCCGCGGCCAGGCGCCGGCCCTGAATTTCGAAGATGTGCTGCTGGCTGGCCTGGCCAGCGACGGCGGCCTCTATGTGCCGGAAAATCTGCCGCGTTTCACCGTCGAGGAAATCGCTTCCTGGGCGGGCCTGCCGTATCACGAGCTGGCCTTCCGGGTGATGCGCCCGTTCGTTGCTGGCAGCATCAGCGACGCCGATTTCAAGAAGATTCTCGAAGAAACCTACGGTGTGTTCGCTCACAACGCCGTGGCGCCGCTGCGTCAGCTGAATGGCAACGAGTGGGTGCTGGAGCTGTTCCATGGCCCAACCCTGGCGTTCAAGGATTTCGCTCTGCAACTGCTCGGTCGCCTGCTCGATCACGTGCTGGCCAAGCGTGGCGAGCGCGTGGTGATCATGGGGGCCACCTCCGGTGATACCGGTTCGGCGGCCATCGAAGGCTGCAAGGCCTGCGACAACGTCGACATCTTCATCATGCACCCGCACAACCGCGTGTCCGAGGTGCAGCGCCGGCAGATGACCACCATCCTCGGTGACAACATTCACAACATCGCCATCGAAGGCAACTTCGACGACTGCCAGGAGATGGTCAAGGCCAGCTTCGCCGACCAGGGCTTCCTCAAGGGCACTCGCCTGGTGGCGGTCAACTCGATCAACTGGGCGCGGATCATGGCCCAGATCGTCTACTACTTCCACGCTGCGCTGCAGCTCGGTGCGCCGGCGCGGTCCATCGCCTTCTCGGTGCCGACCGGCAACTTCGGCGACATCTTCGCCGGCTACCTGGCGCGCAACATGGGGCTGCCGGTCAGCCAGTTGATCGTCGCCACCAACCGCAACGACATCCTGCATCGCTTCATGAGCGGCAATCAGTACGTCAAGGAAACCCTGCACGCGACGCTGTCACCGTCGATGGATATCATGGTCTCGTCAAACTTCGAGCGCCTGTTGTTCGACCTGCACGGTCGTAACGGTGCGGCCATCGCCAGCCTGATGGACAGCTTCAAGCAGGGTGGCGGTTTCAGTGTCGATGAAGATCGCTGGACCGAGGCGCGCAAGCTGTTCGATTCACTGGCGGTGAACGACGAGCAGACCTGCGAAACCATCACCGAGGTGTACCAGGAGTGCGGCGAGCTGCTCGACCCGCACACGGCTATCGGTGTGCGTGCCGCCCGTGAGTGTCGTCGCAGCCTGGCGACGCCGATGGTGGTGCTGGGCACCGCGCATCCGGTCAAGTTTCCCGAGGCGGTGGAGAAGGCCGGTATCGATGCCGTTCCGGCGCTGCCGGCGCATCTGACCGATCTGTTCCAGCGCGAAGAGCGTTGCACGGTGCTGGCCAACGACCTGCGTACTGTGCAGCAGTTCGTTGCTGCTCACGGCAATCGCGGCAAGCCTCTCTGAGGTTTTCTGCTTCGACGAAACCGGCGCCTTAGTGGCGCCGGTTTCGTTTGTGCGCCGCTCAAAGGGCGAAGATCAGCGCCAGGAGCGCCATCAGAACGATCAGTATCAGCCAGATCAGGGCATTGAGGCGGCTGGCGCGGAGAATACCTGCGCCGCGCAGGTGGATGGGTGGGGCGTCCTCCAGGTACTGATCGATGCGGCGTTCGGCTTCCTGCTGGTCGTTTGCCAGGTACTCGCTCAGCAGGTCGATGGCCGCCTGGCGTTGATTGGCATGCAGTAGCTGACGTACGGCAGGTGGGAGTTCATTCATGATGCTGCCTGTCTATTGGGTTGGCTGGGCAGGGGGCTTAACTGCGACCCGGTTAGCGCTTTTTTCCGTGCGCAACGGAAGCGTCTGAGGTTTAATTTGACCCCCCGCGAATGGAAGCGTTTTGGTCGAATCATGGATGAGTCTAGGTGCCTGCCTCCCGTGTTCCCATTCTGAGCTGCCCTTCGGCTGTTTTGCGCCGAGGATTACGCGTGCGCGCTCATCTGACGAACGGCATCACATTTATCACATGTGATTACTTTACGGCTCACATGTAAGGGTCTAGGCTGTGACTCATGGACAACAAATCATCAGCCCATTACCAGCGTCTTTATCGCCAGCGCCTGCGTGAGCAGGGGTTGGTGAAGAAGGAAGTCTGGATCTTGCCCGAGCATGCGCCGCTTTTGGTCGCGTTCGAGCGCAAACTGCGCCAGCCACAGTCGCTGCTGGCTTCGATGGAGAAGGAGGAGGGTATGAATATGCCTCAAGTTTGGACCGCTCAGGCGCTGCATGAAGCGCTGGCGGCAACGGAACTGTTCCAAAGCGGCCAGGCCGGCATCGAGCTGATCCAGGGCGCCGAGGCCAGTCTGCACATCACCATGCGCGAGTATGGCGACCTGCCGCTGTTCATCGCCGTGTTCGGCGAGCAGATCGTCGTCGAGGCGCTGCTCTGGCCGGCAGTGGACGTCAAGAACGCGGCGGCCTTCAACGAAGAAGTATTGCGCACCCACAAGCTGTTCCCGCTGTCGTCCATCGGCCTGGAAAAAATGGGCGACGGGCGTGATTGCTACACCATGTTCGGTGCGCTGAGCTCGTCCTCGAGCCTGTCCGACGTGGTGTTCGAGATCGAGCTGCTGGCGGACAACGTGATCAAGGCCACCGAAGCCTATGAAGGCTTCCTCAAAACTGGCGCCTGAGAGGAGATGAGACGATGAATGTCTGGAGCAAGATGCTGACGGCGCTGCGTGGCGGCGCCAATGAAGTGGGTGAGGCGGTGGTCGACAGTCAGGCCCTGCGTATCCTCGATCAGGAAATCCGCGACGCTGATGTCGAGCTGCGCAAGTCCAAGGAAGCGCTGGCCGAGATCATGGCCAAGCAGAAGCTGGCCAGCGACAAGGTGAACAAGAGCGCGGCGAGCATTGCCGAGTACGAACAGTACGCGCTGAAGGCGCTGGACGCGGGCAACGAAACCCTGGCCAAGGAAGTGGCCGAGAAAATCGCCAACCTGGAAGTCGAGCAGGCCAGCGAACGCGAGCAGGCCGAAGGTTTCGCCGCCAGCGTGGCACAACTGCGCAAGGCCGTGACCCAGGCCGAGGGCAACATCAAGCGCCTCAAGCAGCAGGTGGATACGGTCAAGGCTACCGAAAGCGTGCAGAAGGCGCAGATGGCCGTAGCCCAGCGCTATGGTGGCTCGCAGGCCAAGCTGCAGACAGCGGTCGAGTCGCTCGAGCGGATCAAGCAGAAGCAGGCCGAGCGTGCGGCGAAGATGGAGGCTTCGGCCGAGCTCGCCGCCACCAGCGCGCCGGACGATTCGCTGGAAGCCAAGCTGCGCGCGGCCGGGATCAAGGCCGACAACGCCAGTGCCGACAGCGTGCTGGCCAGGCTCAAGGACAAGTCCAAGGCTTGAATGATGCGGGGCGCTCGCGCCCCGTTTCCCTACATCAGGGAAAGGAATAAATGGAACTCTTCCTGCAAACTGCGCTGTCATTTCCCACCGCCATCTACAGCTTTCTGCTGTGTGTGGCAGTCATCTACTGGCTGGTCGTCGCCGCCGGCCTGCTCGAGGTCGATTTGCTCGACGTCGAAGCCGATTCTGTGATGGAAGGCAGCGGCCAGACCGAAGGCCTCGCCGGCCTGCTCTACAAACTCAAGCTCGATGGCGTGCCGGTCACCCTGGTGCTGACGCTGCTGTTCTTCTTCGCCTGGTTCGCCTGCTACTTCATCGAGCTATGGCTGCTGCGTCACCTGCCGTTGGGCATTCTGCGTTACCCGCTGGGGCTGGTGGTCATCGCCGGCGCCTTCGTGCTGGCTGCACCGCTGTGCGCGGTGATCTGCCGGCCGCTGCGGCCGCTGTTTCACAAAGTCGAGGCGATCAGCAGTAAATCGGTGCTGGGCCAGGTGGCGGTGGTTCGCAGTGGTCGCGTTACCATCAGTCATGGTGAGGCGGTGCTGGAAGATGGCGGCGCTGGTTTGATCCTGCGGGTACGTGCCGATGAGGCGCTGGGCTTCAAGCGCGGCGACCGCGTGGTGCTGCTCGAATATCTGGCGGCCGAACACGCCTATCGCATCATCACCGAAGAAGAGTTCCGAGGCGTCTAGCCTCTGCCCACAATCCGTACGTAACAGAGGGCAGGCAGGGTATGCCGAACCTGCCTGCACAACTAGCAAAGGAGTACAGCTGTAATGGAAAACGTTATTCCCTTTATCGTCGGAGCAGGGCTGGTCGTCCTCTTCATCATTGCCCTGATCGCCCTGTTCAAGGCCTTCTACATCAAGGTTCCACAGGGCACCGCGCTGATCGTCAACGACATGAGCTCGACGCCCAAGGTGCATTTCACCGGTTCCCTGGTCTACCCGGTGATCCACCTCAAGGAGTTCATGAAGATCTCCCTGATCACCCTGGAAGTCGACCGCCGTGCGAAGGATGGCCTGATCTGCCGCGACAACATGCGCGCTGATATCACCGTGGCCTTCTACCTGCGTGTCAACGAGACCCAGGAAGACGTGCTCAAGGTGGCCAAGGCCATCGGCGTGGAGCGTGCCTCCGACCGCGCGGCGGTCAACGAACTGTTCAACGCCAAGTTCTCCGAAGCGCTGAAGACCGTCGGCAAGCAGTTCGACTTCGTCCAGCTGTTCGAGAATCGTCAGGAGTTTCGTGATCGTATCGTCGAGGTGATCGGCAACGACCTCAACGGCTACGTGCTCGAAGACGTGGCCATCGACTACCTGGAGCAGACTGCCAAGCATTCGCTGGACCCGAGCAACATCCTCGACGCCGAAGGTATCCGCAAGATTACCGAGCTGACCGCTGCGCAGAACGTCATCACCAACGAGCTGGAGCGCAACGAAGAGCTGGCGATGAAGAAGAAGAACGTCGAAACCCGCGAAGCGACCCTGTCGCTGGAACGCCAGCAGGCCGATGCCGAAGCGCGCCAGAAGCGCGAGATCGAGACCATCCGTGCCCGCGAGGAAGCGGAAACCCTCAAGGTGCGTGAGGAAGAACGCCTGAAGGCCGAACAGGCCCGTATCCAGACCCAGCAGGAGCTGGATATCCGCGCCGAGAACCATCAGCGCGAAGTGGAAGTGGCCCAGCAGAACCGTCAGCGCGCCGTGGTCATCGAGGTAGAGAAGGTCACCCGTGCCAAGGATCTGGAAGTGGTCGCCCGCGAGCGCGAAGTCGAGCTGCAGCGCATCGAGAAGGAAAAGGCGCTGGAAGAAGAGCGCAAGAACATCGCTGGGGTGATCCGCGAGCGCGTCGCGGTCGAGAAGACCGTGGCCCAGGAAGAAGAGCGCATCAAGGAAGTGCGTGAAGTCTCCGAGGCCGAGCGCCTCAAGCAGGTCACCGTGCTCAATGCCCAGGCCGAAGCCGAGCAGGAGCTGGTGCGCCAGGTCAAGCAGGCCGAAGCCGACGAAACCCGTTCCAAGCACAAGGCGGTGGAAATCAACAACCTGGCCCAGGCCGAGCTGGAAGCGGCGGCCAAGGGTGCCGAAGCCAAGAAGAAAATGGCCGAAGGGATCGAGGCCGAGCGCGCTGCACCTGGCCTGGCCGATGCGCGCGTGCGTGAAGTCACCGCTGCGGCCAAGGAGAAAGAAGGCCTGGCTGAGGCCCGCGTGCAGGCCGAGCGCTTGATCGCCGAGGCCAAGGGCGAGCAGGAGAAAGGTCTGGCGCAGGCGCGTGTTACCGAAGCGCAAGCGGCTGCCAAGGAAAAAGACGGCCTGGCCGACGCCAAGGTGCTGGAAGAGAAACTCGGCGCCCAGGCGCGCGGTGAAGAACAGCTCGGCACCGCCAAGGCCAAGGCGACCCAGGATCTGGGTATGGCCGAAGCGCAGGTGCTGCTGGAGCGTCTGAACGCCGAAGCAGAAGGTCTGGGCAAGAAGTTCGGTGCTCTGGATTCGCTCAGCGACAACGCGCGTGCTCACGAAGAGTTCCGCATGCAGCTGGAGAAGAGCTTCGAGGAAGCCATGGCCGCCATCGCCGCGAACAAGGAAATCGCCAAGGATCAGGCCGAGGTGCTGGCCACCGCGCTGGCCAAGGCGAAGATCGAGATCGTCGGCGGCGAGGGCGACTTCTTCAACTCCTTCGCCAAGTCGCTGTCGGTGGGCAAGGCCATCGAAGGTGTGGTCGGCAAGAGCCCGGTGGTGCAGGACGTGTTGTCGCGTCTGCTGGCTGGCAAGGCGGCGCCCGCTGCCCCGGTGGCAGCGCCGAGCGCCGGGCCTGATCAGGCCTGAGCCCTGTCTGTAGGGTGGGCTTCAGCCCACCATTGCTCACTGTGGTCGGGGCTTTAGTTGCCCCCGCCACATGACCACCTAATTTCGACCAATCAGGGAACATGTGATGTCAGAGCCAAGAGATTATCTGGAGATGACCTTCCGCTCGATCCAGTGCTTCAGCAATGACGGCCGTCTGGATGCGCAGGAACTCAAAGCGCTGCTGGAGATCGCCGAGCGAGATGGCGTGATCGACGACAACGAGGTGCGGGTGCTGCGCAAGATCATCGCCCAGGTGCGCCCAGAAGAGATCGACTCGGCGCTGCGCGACAAGATCGCCATCGTCGAGAAGAAGATCGGCGCATAGCCCGCTGGGTGGACAAGCTTCGCATTGTCCACCCTACCCACTCTCCTGGCTTGTAGGGTGGGCTTCAGCCCACCATGTTGGCCTTCATGGTGAGCTGAAGCGGAGCCACGCCCGGCCCAACCTGCCAGCCCCTCTGCGGAGGGGCGTTTCAGACGCAGCAGATTCAGGATGACTACGATGTCGGACGCACACACACAGGACGTATTGGACAAGGCCGTCGCCGAAGGCGGCGCCTACGAGGTGTTGCAGCGGCGCCTGCAGGAGCAGGGCCAGCGCCTGCGCAGCTTGACCGAAACGCTCAACGGCCAGCGCCTGGCCGAGTTCGGCAGCAGCGCGATGGAGGCCATTGGTCGGGTGCGTATCCGCACCGAGAACAACTGCATCGCCCGCGATATCGTCCAGGTCGGCGAGTGCCTGCTGTTCGGCTACAACGTGTTCCTGGGGTTGAAGAAGGAAACCAGCGTCGCCGACGTGTTCTCCCTCTATCGCCTGGTGGAAACCCCAGACGGCTTCGATGCCGAATCGGTGCCGCTGGACGGCAGCTTCCTGGCCCAGGCCAGCTTCGTCGCCGATTTCAACGAGCTGTACACCTACTACAAGAACACCCGCCTGCTGCAGTTGGCCATCCGTGACGGCAAGCTGCTGGCGAGTTTCCAGATCGGTGAGCGCATCACCGACATCCGCGTGTTCCGCTGGTCGATCTCCACCGACGGCAAGGACGTGCGCTATATCGACAACCGCGGTGAGCGCGATATCGCGCTGCCGGCGCCGTTCGACTTCGAGTGGCAGAAGACCACCCGCGAGATGGTGGTCATGGGCCGCCATCCGCACGTCAACATCCTCGACACCGTATTCGTCGAGACCGTTGGCGGCGACCTGACCATCAAGGTCGAGAACAACACCCAGGACGGCCAGGGTATCTACCGCGAAGCCGTGGTCGACAAGACCCAGTCGCTGGATGATGCGCAGATCGAATATGCACGGCTGGGCAGTTTGATTCTGCTCAAGATCCTGCCGTACCGCGAAGAACAGTGGCGCTACCTGGTGTTCAACAGCCTGACCAACCAAGTCGAGCGTATCGATGCCATCGGCCTGGCCTGCGTGCAGCTGCCGGAAGACCACGGCATCATCTTTCCCGGCGGTTACTACCTGCAGAGCGGCGAGTACAAGACCTTCGAGCAGCCCATGGGCGGCATGCGCTTCAAACGCTCGGTGCGTTCGCCCAACGGCGAGGACGTGCAGTACATCTTCTACCACCCGGAAGAAGGCCGCTCGGCGCTGTTCACTTACAACATGATCAACCGCCAGCTGCACAACCCAATCTTCGGCCACGGTTACGCGCGCCTGGAAGACGGGCGCATGGTGATCTTCGCCGCCGAGGGCAGCGAACCGACGCGCATCCACCCGATGCAGATCTGGCAGACGCCGTTCGAGAGCGAGGACCATGCTGCTCGCCAGCCTGCGCGCAGTGGCTTCTTCGGGCGCATCGGCAACGCCGAGCTGGTGCGTGGCGTGTCCGATCTGCTCAATCTGAGCCGCGAGATCGACAGCCGCGAAGTGTCGGTGGCGCGTTACACCCAGCTGTGCCAGAACACTCGTCGCCTGTTCGACATCTACCACTGGCTCGGCGACGCCCAGTGCGCCGATCTGGCGCCGTTGCTGCGCGAAGTGGCCGCTACGTCCGAGCTGGTACTGGATGAGTTCGAGAAGGTCGAGAGCATTCGCCAGCAGTCCAGCCGGGCCATGGCCGAGGCCGAGTCGCGGCAGAAGAGCCTGCTCTCGGGCCTGCTGGTGGACAGCTGGGACGAGGTGCAGCATTTCGTCGAGGCGCTCAACGCCATCACCGCGCAGCGCGGCCAGTTGCTGACCATTCGCGACTACCGCTACATCGACGTGGCGCGTATCGACGCCATGGAGACCGAGCTGCTCGAAGCGCAAGAGCGCGTGGCCGGCGCAACTTCGGCCTTCCTCGCCAGCGATGCGGCGCTGCAACCCTATGTACAGCGCCTGGGCGAGCTGGATGCCCTGGCGCAGAAGGCCGATACCGTCACCCAGCTCAATGAGCCGCTGGTCGAGATGCAGGAGATGGCCGGCAACCTCGACATGCTGTCGAGCCTGATGGCGTCGCTGAAGATCGATGACGCCACCCAGCGTACCGCCATCGTCGAATCGATTTCCGAAGTCTACGCCCGCCTCAACCAGGCCAAGGCGCGCGCTGAGCAACGGCGCAAGGGCCTGGGCTCGGCCGAGACCGTGGCGCAGTTCGGCGCCCAGTTCAAACTGTTCGGCCAGGGCATCACCAACGCCCTGGCGCTGGCCCAGGACCCGGAGAAGTGCGACGAACAGCTGTCGCGCCTGCTGGTGCAACTGGAAGAGCTGGAAAGCCAGTTCGGTGATCAGGAACAGTTCCTCAGCGATATCCTCGGCAAGCGCGAAGAGCTGCTGGAAACCTTCGAGTCGCACAAGCAGAGCCTGCTCGACGAGCGTCAGCGCCGCGCCCAGGGTGTGCTCGATGCCGCCCAGCGCATCCTCGACAGCCTCGTCCGGCGCACCGCGCGCCTGACCCAGATGGACGAGCTCAACGCCTTCTTCGCCGCCGACCCGCTGATTCTCAAGCTGCGCGAAATGGCCGAACGCCTGCGCGAGCTCAAGGACAGCGTCAAGGCTGACGACGTCGAGGCGCGCCTGAAGGCCGCCCGCGACCAGGCGGTGCGGGCACTGCGCGACAAGAGCGAGCTGTTCGAAGAGGGCGGCAACGTCATCAAGCTCGGCCCGCGCCACCGCTTCAGCGTCAACACCCAGGAACTGGATCTGACCCTGATGCCGCGTGGCGATGCGCTGTATCTGCACCTGACCGGTACCGATTTTCTCGAACCGCTGCGCGACGAAACCCTTGAGAGCCTGCGCGACTACTGGCAGGTCTCGCTGGAGTCCGAATCGCCCTCGCTGTACCGCGCCGAATACCTCGCCGGGCTGGTACTGGACGCCGCTCTGAGCGGGCGTGAAGGCCTTAGCCTGGATCTGCTCAAGACTCATCTGGCGCAGCCGGATGACCTGACCCGGCTGATCCGCGACTTCGCCGCGCCGCGCTACAAGGATGCCTACGAGAAGGGCATCCACGACCACGATGCCGCGCTGATCCTGATCCAGCTGTTGCCACTGCGCGAAAGCGCCGGGTTGCTGCGCTATGCGCCGGCCGCCCGTGGCTTCGCCGCGCTGTTCTGGAACCGCTGGGGGGCGGACATCGAGGCCGAGCTGTGGCCCGAGCGCGCGCGCAGCAGCCTGCACCTGCGGCAGATGTTCGGCAGTGAAGATGGTGTGCTGCGCCTGCAGGAGGAGATCGGTGCAGCGATGCAGCGCTTCCTCGCCCAGCACCCGCTGGCGGTGACTACCGCGCAGCGCCAGGCGGCCGCGGCCTACCTGGTCGAGGAGTTGGCGGCCAAGCCCATCGAGTTCACCTTCAGCAAGTACGCCCGGCAACTGCTCGACACCCTGCAGCAGCGCATGCAGGCCAGCCATGTCTGGGATGACTACCGTGAGGCGCTGGACAACCTGCGCGGCCGGCCGGTGCAGCGCTGGTCGCTGGCGCAGACCTGGCTCGATGGCCTGTGCGCGCAGGATCAAGCGCTGGGAGAACTGATCGAATACATTCCCGAAGCCGTGGCCATCAGCCTGCTGGACGACGAGTTCCCGCGTCGCTTCACCGAGGTCGACCTGCGCTTCACCGTCAGCGGCCTGCTCGGCGACCATCCGCGTGTGCAGGACGGTGCACTGGTGCTGGCCATCGACGACTACTTCGCTCGCCTGCAGCAGCACCGCGGCGATTTCGTGCCGCAATTGCAGCGCTACCAGGCGCTGCGCCAGGAGGTGATCAACCGCGAGCGCCAGGCCCTGCGCCTGTCCGAGTTCAAGCCGCGGCCGCTGTCGTCCTTCGTGCGTAACAAGCTGATCAACGATGTGTATCTGGGCTTTATCGGCGACAACCTGGCCAAGCAGATGGGCACCGCTGGCGAGAACAAGCGCACCGACCTGATGGGCCTGCTGATGCTCATTTCGCCGCCTGGCTACGGCAAGACCACGCTGATGGAGTACGTGGCGCATCGCCTGGGCCTGATCTTCATGAAGATCAACGGCCCGGCCCTGGGCCACGAGGTGCGCTCCATCGACCCGGCGCAGGCGCCGGACGCCACCTCGCGCCAGGAACTGGAGAAGCTCAACCTGGCGTTGGAGATGGGTAACAACGTGATGCTCTATGTCGACGACATTCAGCACACCCATCCCGAGTTCCTGCAGAAGTTCATCTCGCTCTGTGACGGCACCCGGCGCATCGAGGGCGTGTGGAAGGGCAAGACCAAGACCTACGACATGCGCGGCAAGAAGTTCTGCGTGGTGATGAGCGGCAACCCGTACACCGAGTCCGGCGACGTGTTCAAGATCCCCGACATGCTTGCCAACCGTGCCGACATCTACAACCTGGGGGATACCCTGGGCGGCATGCAGGAAGCCTTCGCCCTGTCCTACATCGAGAACAGCCTGACCTCCAACCCGGTGCTGGCGCCGCTGGCCACCCGCGACATGGCCGATGTCTATCGCTTCGTCGCCAAGGCCGAGGGCAAGCCGTTCTCCGCCAACGAGCTGTCGCACACCTACAGCGCTGCCGAGATCAACGAGATCACCTCGACCCTGCAGCGCCTGATGCAGATTCGCGACGTGGTCGGCCGGGTCAACCAGCAATACATCGTCAGCGCTGCGCAGGCCGATACCTACCGTACCGAGCCGCCGTTCAAGCTGCAGGGCAGCTACCGCAACATGAACAAGATGGCCGAGAAGATCAGCTCGGTGATGAACGATGCCGAACTGCTGCAACTGATCGCCGACCACTACCAGGGCGAGTCGCAGCTGCTCACCACCGGCGCCGAGGAAAACCTGCTCAAGCTCGCCGAGCTGCGCGGCAACCAGACGCCCGAGCAGGCCGAGCGCTGGGCGCAGATCAAGCGCGATTTCATGCGCAACAAGGCCATGGGCGGCAGCGATACGGACGTCGGTGGCCGCGTGGTGGCGCAACTGGTCGATCTGGTCGAAGGCGTGCGTGGCCTGGCGGCCAACAAGCCGAGCGCCGAGACGCCGAGCGTGCCCTGGGAACAGTTGCTGGCCGGTCTGGACCATCTCGGTAAACTGCGCCCGCATGTGGAGGTGGTCGCACCACCGCAGCCGGGTACGCAGAAACTGCTGGAGAGCCTGGCCGACAGCCTGGAGAACAGCTTCCTGCCGCTGATCAAGTCGATGGACAAGAAGATCGACATCGATCTGCGCACCCATAACCGCATGTTGGAAATCTCCACCCAGCTGCGCGACCTGAGCGCGCACCTGGGGCAAGAGCAGCGCGATGGCGCTGCGGACGACGAGGCGCCGTGAGGCGAGATGGGCTGAAGGTATTGCTGCCGCTGCTGGCGATCGCCGGCGGCATGCTGCTGGTGCAGCTGGTCAATGGCGCCTTCGCTGGCGCCTTGAACGTCTGGGGGCTGGTGCCCCGGCACGTCGAGGCGCTGCCCGGCATTCTCTTCGCGCCCTGGCTGCATGGCAGTTGGGCACATCTGCTCAGCAACCTCAGCGGTCTGCTGGTACTCGGCAGCCTGGTGTTGCTGCGCTCGCGTCGCGACTTCTGGTTCGCCAGCGCTTTTATCATCCTCGGCAGCGGGGCGCTGGTGTGGCTGTTCGGTCGCACCGGCCTGCATATCGGCGCCAGTGGCTGGCTGTTCGGCTTCTGGGGGCTGCTCCTGGCGCGCGCCTGGTTCGAGCGCAGCCTGCTCGACCTGCTGTTGGCGGTGCTGGTGTTCTTTCTCTATGGCGGCTGGTTCTTCGGTTTGCTGCCGCGTGCTGGCGTCTCCTTCGAATATCACCTGGCGGGGGCTTTTTGTGGCGTGCTTTACGCCGCCCTGAGCCGCCGCCGTCTCACTCGATGAAAAGGACTTTATATGGATTTCAACCGTCTCGATCAGCAACTGCGCGACAGCCTGGCCGACCTGCGTCTGAGCAACGAGGAGCGCGACGAACTGCGCCAACTGGGCAGCGAACTGAGCAGCGATCAGGTGCGTTTCATGCGCAACCGTGCTTTCGCTCTGGCCCGTGAATTGATGCGTGAGCCGCAGAACGTCGAGCCGGTGCTGAAGTGGCTGGAGCAGGTGATCAAGACCCTCGACAGCGTCGGCAGTGCGCCGCGCGTGGAGCATGCCAGCGCTCACTTCAGTCCGGGCGAGAGTTGCCGGCGCAAGATCCGCGAGCTGTGCCGCCAGGCACGCAAGAGCGTGGATATCTGCGTCTACACCATCTCCGACGATCAGCTCAGCGAAGAGGTGCTCGCCTGTCATGAGCGCGGTATCGCCGTGCGGGTGATCACTGACAACGAAAAACAGTTCGATGCCGGCAGCGATATCCAGTGGCTCCGTGACAAGGGTGTGCCGCTGCGTATCGACGCCGGGCCTTATCACATGCACCACAAGTTCGCCCTGTTCGATGGCCGTCTGCTGCTCAACGGCAGCTTCAACTGGACGCGCAGCGCCACCACCAGCAACGAGGAAAACCTGCTGGTGATCGACCATCCGCAACTGCTGGCAGCTTACAGTCGTGAATTCGAAGCGCTCTGGGCACGCTACGCAGGTAATTGATGACTCATCCTCACGCTCGCCAGCTCCTCGGTTTCTATCGCAGTTGCTACCTGGCCGACAGCCGCGACCTGGACCTGGATAACCTCGGCAAGCTGCCCGCCAACCGCTGGGCCTGGCTCGACGGGCGTGAGGAACTGGCCAGCGGCGGCATACCACTGTTGCCATTGTCGGCCGAGCTGGGGCGCAGCCTGGCCGAGGCGCAGGCGTTGTATCAGCGTGAACTGCAACTGGTCTATGGCGTGTTGCCGATCTGCGGCCGCCTGCAATTGGAGAGCGGTGGTTCACAGACGATCTGCGGCCCGCTGTTCTATTACGAGGCGAGCCTGCAACCGACGGCGGACGGGCAGAGCCACTTGCTCGCCATCGACCCGCAGCAGGTGCATGGCAACTGGCGTCTGCTGCGCCGTCTGTTCGATGAACGCGGCAACGCTAGCTTAGATGGCCTGCCACTGCCGACGGGAACGCTGGATGCTGCCTCGCTGGGCCAGTTGCTCGCCTGGGTGGCGCGCACTACACAGGTGCGCGAGGTCAGCGAGGCCGCTGGTTTCCCGCAACTGGTGAGTGGCGAGGTATTGGCCAAGGCCCAGCGGCGTCGCAGCTTGTCGCTGCAGGCCGGTGCCTTCGTCGCGCTGGTACCGCGCGGCAGCGGTAGCCGTGGCATCGCCCATGAGCTGCAACTGCTGCAGGACGCCGAGCGACTGTCGCCTGCCTTGTTGCAACTGCTGGGCGAAACACCAGCCGTGCAGACAGCGGGCTCGTCCAGCAGGCCGCAGCGTTTGCCGGCGCAGCTCAGCGCGGCCCAGTGCCAGGCGCTGGCCAATGCCGCGCGCCATCCGTTGAGCCAGATTTCCGGCCCGCCCGGTACCGGCAAGAGCTACAGCCTGGCTGCCCTGGCGCTGGATCGTTATCTGCAGGGTGAAAGTGTGCTACTGGTCAGCCGCAGCGCCCAGGCGGTGCGAGTGATCGCGCACAAGTTGCGCGAAGACTTCGGCCTGCGTGACGGCGTACTCGAAGGGGATGGCCAGAGCCTGCGTCAGGCCTTGCGCGAGCGTCTGGAGCGGTTGCTGCAGGGTGAGTTCGAGTGGGTGTCGGAACAGGTCGAAGAGCGTCAGCGCAGCGAACTCGAGGTGCTGACGCAGGCCGAGCTGCGCCTGTCGGCTGATTTTCGCAAACGCTGCGAGCGGGCCGTGCGCTGGAGCCGTCTGCTGCTACGTGCCGAGCGCGGCAGCCTGGCCTTCTGGCAGCGCTGGCTGCAGGTGCCCTGGGTGCGCAAGCGTATCGGCAGCAGCGTGCGGCCCTGGGCCTTGCTGGACGAGTTGCGCGATTGCCAGCAGCGCCGCCAGCTTCTCAGTCGTGAGCACCTCAACAGTCATCGCGCCCTGAACCTCAAGCGTCTGCTGGTCAGCGACCGCGCGTTGTTCGTGCGCTACAACCAGGCCATCCGCGCGCGCAATTCGCAGCGCCAGCTGGCGTTGTTCGAGGGGATCGACCCGGCGCGCCTATTGGCCGCGTTCCCGATCTGGGTAGTGACCCTGGACGAGCTGCATCGCCTGCTGCCCCTGCGTCCGGAATTGTTCGACGTGATGGTGATGGACGAGGCGACGCAGTGCGACATTGCCTCGGCGCTGCCGGCCTTCCAGCGCTGCAAGCGTGCCGTGGTCACTGGCGATGCGCGTCAGTTGCGGCACATTTCCTTCCTGTCCCGCGTACGCGAGACGCAACTGCTGCAACGCGCCGGCCTGCACGCCGAGGAGCGCGAGGCCTGGAGCTATCGCGACAACAGCGTGCTGGATCTGGTCGGTCTGCAACTGGCCAGCCAGGAGGCGGTGGTGTTTCTCGACGAGCATTTTCGCAGCCGCCCGGCGCTGATCCGCTTCAGCAACGAGCTGTTCTACGACCAGCGCCTGCGGGTGATGAAGGAGCGGCCCGGCGTTGATGCCTGCGACAGCTTGCAACTGCTGCGTATCGAGGGCCAGCGCGGGCGCAACGGTGCCAATGAGGCGGAAGTCGAGCGGGTACTGGAACTGATCACGGCGCATCTGGCCGAATACCAGAGCAGCCCGCTCAAACCGAGCATCGGCGTACTGTCGCCATTTCGCGATCAGGTCGAGCGCATCCGCATGCGCATCGGCGAAACGCTGCCGCTGGAGCAACTGCGCGAGTTCCGTCTGCTGGTGGATACGCCTTACGGCTTCCAGGGCGAGGAGCGCGACCTGATGATCATCAGCTTCGCCATCGATGCTGACGCCAGTCAGGCGGCCAGCTACCTGAATCGTGCCGATCTGTTCAACGTCGCCATCACCCGCGCTCGCGAGCGTCAGTTGCTGCTGTTCAGCGGCGATGAACGGCAACTGCCGGCTACGCACCTGCTGCGTCGTTACCTGGAGTTCTTGCAGAAGCCCGGCGCCGTCTGGCAACCCGGTGCCACCGACACGGTGCGGCAGAGCCTGTGTGAAGCGCTGCAGGGGCAGGGCGTCAGCGTATGGAGTCACTATCCGCTGGCCGGGCAGGTGCTGGACCTGTTCTGCCGGCGCGGCGACAAATGCCTGGCCATCGACCTGATCGGCTTTCCGGGGGAGGGCGAGGGCTTTCTCGAACTGGAGCGTTACCTGGTGCTGGCGCGCGCCGGTCTGGAAACTCTGCCGCTGAGCTACGGTCTCTGGCAGGAGGCGCCAGAGCAGACGTTGCAGGCGATACTGGCGCGACTCTGACGCTTCAGCTCATTGACCCGATGCCACGGGTTCTCTTGAGGCAGAGGCGATCGAGTCCTAGACCATCAATGTCCCGGGGGGCTCATGGCGCTGCGCAACGCTGTTCAACTGATCACCTATCCTGACCGCCTGGGGCGTAATCTGGGGGAGCTTTACCAACTGCTGGATCGGCATTTGGGTGACGCGCTTGGTGGGGTGCATATCCTGCCTTTGTATCCGTCAAACGCCGATGGAGGGTTCTCCCCGCTCACGCACATGGAGGTGGATCCACGCTACGGCGACTGGGCGGATGTCGAGCGCATCTCCGCACGTTTCGACCTGTGCGTCGATCTGGTGATCAGTCATATCGCGGACGAGTCGCCGGAGTTTCTCGATTTCGTCGCACATGGCCAGGACTCGCCCTACGCGGATCTCTTCGTTCAGGTGGATCGCTTTGGCGAAATCACCCATGACGACCTGGCCAGGATCCATATCCGCAAGGAAAAGGAGCCTTTCCGCGAGGTACGGTTGGCCAATGGTGAAACCTGCCGGGTCTGGTGCACCTTCACCGAACGGCAGATCGACCTCAATTACGATTCGCCGAAAACCTACCAGTTGATGGAGCAGTACATGGCCTTTCTCGCCGCGCGCGGGGTCAAGCTGTTTCGCCTGGATGCCTTCGGCTACACCACCAAACGTATCGGTACCAGCTGCTTCCTGGTAGAGCCGAACGTGTATCGCATCCTCGAGTGGTTCCGTGAGACCGGGGCCAAGTACGAGGCCGAGATGCTGCCGGAGGTGCATGACCACATCAGCTACCAGTACGCCATCTCTCGGCGGCAGATGCGTCCCTACGGCTTCGCTCTGCCGCCTTTGGTCTTGCACGCATTGCTCAGTGGCAGCAGCCGCTATCTCAAGAACTGGTTGCGGATGTGCCCGCGTAACCAGATCACCGTGCTCGATACCCATGACGGCATCTGCATTCCGGATGTCGAAGGCATGCTGCCCGAGGCGCAGATCCAGTACCTGATCGATGAGGTCTCGACACGCAGTGCCGATCCGATCATGCGCCGCTCGGCGGTGAACGTGCACAGCGTCGGGGCCATCTACCAGCTGACCTGCACCTTCTACGAAGCGTTGATGCGTAATGACGAGGCCTATATCGCCGCACGTGCCATACAGTTCTTCGTGCCCGGTATCCCGCAGGTTTACTACGTTGGCCTGTTGGCTGGCTGCAACGACTTCGACCTGCTCGAGCAGACCGGCGAGGCGCGCGACGTCAATCGCCATTACTACAGCCTCGAGGAGGCCGAGCAGGCCTTGCAGCAACCCCTGGTGCAGCGTCTGCTGGCGCTGATGCGTTTTCGTTGTCAGCATCCGGCCTTCGAGGGGCGTTTCGAGCAGAACTATTCGGCTGACGACCAACTGCTGCTGGCCTGGCGTCATGGCGAGCATTACTGCCGTTTGCACCTCGATCTGAGCAGCCTGCAGGGGACCATCGAGTACACCGATGAGCAACTGAGGATCTGCCGTATGGCCTGCTGAAGATCGGCGTTGGCCATGCTTTCGCGTTAGACTTGCGCTCTTTCGACCAGCCAAGAAGCCCGCCATGGCCCTGCCATCGACCACCTACAAGATCGACCTGAACCTCACCGACATGGATCGCAGCGTCTACCAGAACCTGCGTTTCACCGTCGCCCGTCACCCGTCGGAGACCGAGGAGCGACTGGCTGCGAGGCTGATCGCCTATGCGCTGTTCTATCACGAGCAGCTGGCGTTCGGTCGCGGCCTGTCGGATGTCGACGAGCCGGCGCTGTGGGAAAAGAGCCTGGACGATCGCGTGTTGCACTGGATTGAAGTGGGCCAGCCCGACAGCGAACGCATCACCTGGTGCTCGCGGCGCACCGAGAAGTTCAGCCTGGTGGCCTACGGCAATCTGCGCGTGTGGCAGGGCAAGTGCCTCGACCCGGTGCGCAGCCTGAAGAACATCAACGTGGTTGCTCTCGGTCAGGAGGCCTTGGCCGACCTGGCGCTGGACATGCCACGTTCGCTGAACTGGAGCGTGATGATCAGCGATGGCGAGTTGTTCGTCACCGACGAGCGTGGTCAGCACGAGATCCCCATTGAGTGGCTTGCTGGTCAGCGTTGAAACCGTAGCCCGGATGCAATCCGGGAAAATGGTTTTGCACATTCCCCGGATTGCATCCGGGCTACATCAAGAAAAGCGACACCTTGCTCATGCGTATCGAAGCCCGTCCCTTACCCGCCCAACTGCCTGATCTGGGCAATCTGCCGCCTTTGCTGACCCGCCTCTACGCCGCTCGTGGCGTGCAGTCTGCCGAGGAGCTGGACAAGGGCCTGGCACGGTTGATCCCCTACCAGCAGCTCAAGGGCATCGACGCCGCCGTCGAGCTGCTGGTCGAGGCGCTGGCGCAGCGTCAGCGCATCCTCATCGTCGGCGACTTCGATGCCGACGGCGCCACTGCCAGTTCGGTTGGCGTGCTCGGCCTGCGTCTGCTTGGTGCGGCGCATGTCGATTACCTGGTGCCGAACCGCTTCGAGTACGGCTATGGCCTGACCCCGGAGATCGTCGCCGTGGCGCTGCAGCGCCAGCCCGACCTGCTGCTGACCGTGGACAACGGCATCTCCAGCGTCGACGGCGTGGCGGCGGCCAAGGCCGCTGGGCTGACGGTGCTGGTCACCGATCACCACCTGCCGGGGCCGGAATTGCCGGCCGCGGATGCCATCGTCAACCCCAACCAGCCGGGTTGCGACTTCCCGAGCAAGGCCATGGCCGGCGTCGGGGTGATGTTCTACGTGCTGCTGGCGCTGCGCGCGCGCCTGCGCGAAACCGGCTGGTTCGCCAGCCGCCAGGAGCCCAATCTGGGCGAGCTGCTCGACCTGGTGGCACTGGGTAGCGTCGCCGACGTGGTGCCGCTGGATGCCAACAACCGCATCCTGGTGCATCAGGGCCTGGCGCGCATTCGTGCCGGCCGGGCACGGCCGGGTCTGCGCGCAATTCTTGAAGTCGCCGGGCGCGATCATCGGCGTATCACCTCCACCGATCTCGGTTTCATCCTCGGGCCGCGCTTGAACGCAGCCGGGCGCCTGGATGACATGAGCCTCGGCATCGAGTGCCTGCTTTGCGACGATGAGGCCCTGGCCCGCGATATGGCCGTGCAGCTCGACCAGCTCAACCAGGATCGCAAGGCCATCGAGCAGGGCATGCAGCGCGAGGCGCTGGCCCAGCTCAAGGATCTGTCCCTGGACGACATGCCGTTTGGCCTGTGCCTGTTCGAGCCCGACTGGCACCAGGGGGTGATCGGTATCCTCGCTTCGCGTCTGAAGGAGCGCTATCACCGTCCGGCCATCGCCTTCGCCGATGCCGGCGACGGCATGCTCAAGGGCTCCGCGCGCTCGGTGCCTGGGCTGCATATCCGTGATGCGCTGGACGCCGTAGCGGCGCGTCATCCCGGGCTGATCAGCAAGTTCGGCGGGCACGCCATGGCCGCCGGGATGTCGCTGCCGCAGGAAAACTTCGGCGCCTTCGCCGTTGCCTTCGATGCCGAGGTACGCCGCCAGCTGTGCGAGGACGATCTGACCGGCCGCCTGCTTTCAGACGGCCAGCTCGATGCCACCGAATTCCATCTGGAACTGGCCCGCGCCCTGCGCAACGCCGGGCCCTGGGGGCAGCACTTTCCAGAACCGCTGTTCCACGGCGTGTTCCAGATCGTGGGCCAGCGGATCGTCGGCGAACGTCACCTGAAACTGGTACTCAAGACCGAATGCGGCAGCGTGCAGCTCGACGGCATCGCCTTCAACATCGATCGTGAGGTCTGGCCCAACCCGACGCTGCGCTGGGCCGAAGTGGCGTACAAGCTCGACCTCAACGAGTTTCGCGGTAACGAGACGGTGCAACTGATGGTGGCGCATATCGCGCCGCGCTGATCACGGTTGCGATGAAATCCGGCGTTACCAATCTGCCCGTCCGGCTCGGGCGAACTCTGCTAGAAACTCTCGTCAATTCAACCGATGTCGGTTGAGGGGCATCCGGAATTTCCCTGCACTATCTGGGGTCGGATGCACCGGTGCCTACTTTTCAGGAGAGTTCGCGATGAACACCAGCAATCTGCTCGACCAACTGCTCAAGGCCGGCCAGCAGGCCATGCAGAAACCTGCGGCGAAGAGCCCTCAGGTGCAGCAGGCAGGCGGTTTGGGTGGCCTGCTTTCTGGCGCAGGCCTGGGTAGCCTGCTCTCGGGTGCCGGGGGCGGCGCGTTGGCGGCCGGTGCCGTCGGTCTGCTGCTGGGCAGCAAGAAAGCGCGCAAGATGGGCGGCAAGGCGCTGACCTACGGTGGCCTGGCTGCTCTCGGGGTGATGGCGTACAAGGCCTATGGCAACTGGCAGGCGCAGCAAGCCCAGCAGGGCGGCGCGCAGCCGGTCGAACCGCAAACCCTGGACCGTTTGCCGGCACCGCAAGTCGAGCAGCACAGCCGCGCCATTCTCAAGGCGCTGGTAGCGGCGGCCAAGGCCGATGGTCATGTCGACGAGCGTGAGCGCCTGCTGATCGAAGAGGAGTTGGGCAAGCTGGCGCAGGACGCCGAACTGCAGAGCTGGCTGCACACCGAGCTGAACAAACCGCTGGATCCGGCCGACGTGGCGCGTGCCGCCAGCACACCGGAAATGGCCGCCGAAATGTACCTGGCCAGCGTGCTGATGGTCGACGAGGAGCATTTCATGGAACGCACCTACCTCGAGGAGCTGGCGCGTCAGCTGAAACTGCCGCTGGAGCTGAAGAGCGAGCTGGAAGCTCAGGTGCGCTCGCTGCCGGTTGGTGCCTGAGCCGTCCTCTCGTTTCAGTCCGCATGCCGGGCATGACCCGGCATCGCGTCATCACCATGATCGCTCAGGTAGGCTTCGACGGCCGCACTGACCGTTGGTTGAAGATGCTGCGCTTGATCGCCATGCAGCAACCCGAAGCGCCGCAGCTTGTCCTTGAGCGGCCCCTTGACCTCCGCGAAGTGCAGTTCGATGCCGGCGTCCGCCAGCATTCGTTCCAGGTCGCCAAGCATGTCGGCAGAGGTCACGTCGATGCTGGTAACCGGCTCGGCAGCGATCACCACGCGGCGCACCGGCGCGGGGGCTCGCTCCAGCGCCTGCAGCAGGCATTGCTGGAAGAGCTCGGCATTGGCGAAGAACAGCGGGGCGTCCCAGCGAAACAGCAGCAGGCCGGGTATCTGCCTTGCATCGGGGTGTCGCTTGATGTCATGGAAACCGCGTATGCCCTCTACCTGGCCGAGAACGGTGTAGTAAGGGCGCCAGCCGTCCCAGAGAAACTCGATCACCGCCAGCACCACGGCAATGCCGATGCCGGGGATCACGCCGAAGGTCACCACGCCGGCGAAGCAGGCCATCGACAGCCAGAACTCCCATTGCTGCACACGGAATATGCGCCGCAGGTCGGTGACCACGAACAGGCCGATGACAGCGGCAATCACCACCGCGGCCAGCGCACTGGTAGGCAGGTGCTGCATCAGGTCCGGGGCTAGCACCAGCAGCAGGGCGACGCTCAGGGCGCCGACGATACCGGCGACCTGGGTCATGGCGCCTGCCGCCTCGGCGACCGGCGTGCGTGACGAGCTGCTGCTGATGGGAAAACCCTGGAACAAGCCGCCGGCCAGGTTCGCCGCGCCAAGGGCGACCAGCTCCTGATTGGGGTCTACCTGGCGTCCGGTACGGGCTGCATAGGTACGCGACAGCACGCTGGTGTCGGCGAATGCGACCAGTGCGACGGCGATGCCGCCCAGCACCACGCTGGCCAGATCGACGCCGCTCAGCCAGGGCAGGGTGAAATTGGGCAGCCCCTGGGGGAGTTCGCCGAGCACCTGCACGGCCTGAGTATCGAGATCGAACAGGGCGACAGCCAGGGTTGCCAGGGTCACGGCGATGAGGATGCCGGGCAATTGCTTGAAGCGGCTCAGCAGCAGGATCAAGGCCAGTGTGCCGGCGCCGACGAGCAGGCTGTAGAGGTGGGCCTGGCCCTCGATCAGCGCGCTGGCGATTGCCCGGATGTCACTGAGCGGACCCTGGCTGTCGATGCTAAAGCCGAACAACTTGGGCGCCTGGCTGATCAGCACGCTCAGCGCAATACCGTTCATGTAGCCATAGCGGATGGGCTTGGACAGCAACTCGGTGATGAACCCCAGGCGCAGTAGCCCGGCAATCAGGCAGGTAAGGCCGGCCACCACGGCCATCATGCTGGCCAGGGTAACCGCACGCACCGGGTCGCCGCCGGAGAGTGGCAGCACCACGGCGAGAATCAGCGCCGCCAGGGCCGAGTCCGGGCCGAGCACGAGAATACGGCTGGGGCCGAACAGGGCGTAAGCCAGCAGTGGCACGATGGTCGCGTACAGACCGTAGATGCCTGGCACGCCGGAGGCCTCGGCATAGGCAATGCCCACCGGCACCAGCATGGTGGTCAGCACCAGGCCGGCGGCAATGTCCTTCGGCAGCCAGGCGAGGCGATAGTCCTTGAGCAGTTGCAGGCCCGGAAGCCAGCGTAGCCAGCCGCGCTGTTGCGAAGTGGCAGGAAGCGGCGTGTGTGGCTTGCTTGCAGGGGCTGGTGGCATCGCGGACGGGCTCAGGCAGGAATGCTTGCAAGTAAAGCGCAGAGCGCAGGTGCTGCACCATAGCTGCGAGTCGATGGGCGCGCATTCAGCCGCTGCATCAGACCAAAAGATCATGCATCCTCGCCCCCGGCTTGTTTTAGGCTGTTGGCCAATTACAAGAACGACGCGCGAGGATGCTTATGTCGCAACTGCCACTGGATGCATACGACTACCTGATCGTCGGCGCTGGCCCCGCTGGCTGCCTGCTGGCCAATCGGCTCTCAGCCGAGCCTGGCGTCAGCGTGCTGCTGATCGAGGCGGGTGGGCGCGATAATTACCCCTGGATTCATATTCCGGTCGGCTACCTCTACTGCATCGGCAACCCGCGCACCGACTGGTGCTACAACACCGAGGCCGACCCTGGCCTGCATGGCCGCTCGCTGAAATATCCGCGTGGCCGCGTGCTCGGTGGCAGCTCCTCGATCAACGGCATGATCTATATGCGCGGCCAGGCCGCCGACTACGACGGCTGGGCCGCTGCGGGCAATCCCGGCTGGGCCTGGCGCGATGTGTTGCCGCTGTTCAAGCGTTCGGAGAACCATTTTGCCGGCACGAACGAGTTGCACGGCGGCGATGGCGAGTGGCGAGTCGAACGCCAGCGTCTGTCCTGGGAGATTCTCGAAGCCTTCCGGGATGCAGCGGCGCAGAGCGGTATCGCCAGCGTCGATGATTTCAACGGTGGGGACAACGAAGGCTGCAGCTACTTTCAGGTCAACCAGAAGCGCGGCGTGCGCTGGAATGCCTCCAAGGCCTTTCTGCGTGACATTCGCCAGCGTCCCAACCTGCATGTGCTGACCGGCGCCGAAGCCGAACGGTTGGAGCTGGACGAGGGGCGTGCCCGTACCCTGCATGTGCGTTGCCAGGGGCGTGCGCTGCACGTCACGGCGCGCCGCGAGATCATCCTGTGTGCCGGTGCCATCGGCTCGCCGGCATTGCTGCAGCGCTCCGGTATCGGTCCCAGGCCGCTGCTCGAAAGCCTGGGTATCGGCGTGCGCCATGAGCTGGCTGGCGTCGGCGAGAACCTGCAGGATCACCTGCAACTGCGTCTGATCTATCGCGTCGAGGGCGTGAAAACGCTCAACCGCATCGTGGCCACGTCCTGGGGCAAGCTGGGCATGGGCCTGGAGTATCTGCTCAGGCGCAGCGGGCCGCTGTCCATGGCGCCCAGCCAGCTCGGCGCCTTCGCCAAGTCCGACCCCGGCCAGGCGCGCGCCAACCTGCAGTATCACGTGCAGCCATTGTCGCTGGAGCGCTTCGGTGAGCCCTTGCACGATTTCCCGGCCTTCACCGCATCGGTATGCAACCTGCGCCCGCTCAGCCGCGGTAGCGTTCAGATCGCCTCGGTCGATGCCAGCGTCGCCCCCCTGATTCGCCCCAACTATCTCAGTGATGAGCGGGATCTGTGCGTGGCCGCCGACGCCATCCGTCTGACCCGGCGCATCGTTGCCGCGCCCGCCCTGGCGGGCTACCGGCCCGAGGAATACAAGCCGGGGCCGCAGTACCATAGCGAGGAAGACCTGCAGCGCGCGGCGGGCGAGATCGGCACCACCATCTTCCATCCGGTCGGCACCTGCGCCATGGGCCAGGGCCGTGAGGCGGTGGTCGATGCCCGTCTGCGTGTGCATGGTATCGCCGGTTTGCGTGTGGTCGACGCGTCGATCATGCCGAGCATCACCTCGGGCAACACTTGCTCGCCGGTACTGATGATCGCGGAGAAGGCGGCGCAGATGATCACCGAGGACGCGCAGCGTCAGGTCCGGGCTTCCTCGGTGCGCGAGCTTCAACCCAGTTGAGGTCGCGCTTGGGCGAACGCATGCGCCGTTGATCCAGAGATCACTGATTGGTCGCCCAGAACGGGCTGCCAGCCCGCGCTGGCTCGGGTATAATCGCCGGCTTTTCCGTCCGATTTGCCGCGAGCGCCGACTACCATGGAAATCAATCCGATCCTCAACGCCATCAAGGACCTGTCCGAGCGAACCCAGTCAATTCGGGGGTATCTTTGACTACGATCACAAGCATGATCGTCTGGTCGAAGTAAACCGCGAGCTGGAAGACGCCAGCGTCTGGAACAAGCCCGAGTACGCGCAAGCCCTGGGCCGTGAGCGCGCCATGCTGGCGCAGATCGTCGAAACCATCGACGACCTCACCGGCAGCCTGGCCGATTCCAAGGATCTGCTGGACATGGCCGCCGAAGAGAACGACGAAGGCGCGGTGAACGACATCGCCGCCGAAGTCGAGCGCCTGCGCGAAATCCTCGAGAAGCTCGAATTCCGCCGCATGTTCAGCCACGAGATGGACCCGAACAACTGCTACCTGGACATCCAGGCCGGCTCCGGCGGTACCGAGGCGCAGGACTGGGCCAACATCCTGCTGCGCATGTACCTGCGCTGGGCCGACAAGCGCGGCTTCACTGCCGAGATCGTCGAGCTGTCCGAGGGTGAAGTCGCCGGCATCAAGGGCGCCACCGTGCACATCAAGGGCGAGTACGCCTTCGGCTGGCTGCGTACCGAGATCGGCGTGCACCGCCTGGTGCGCAAGAGCCCGTTCGACTCCGGCGCCCGTCGCCACACCTCGTTCTCGGCGGTGTTCGTATCGCCCGAGATCGACGACAAGGTCGAGATCGAGATCAACCCGGCTGACCTGCGTATCGACACCTACCGCTCCTCCGGTGCTGGTGGTCAGCACGTCAACACCACCGACTCGGCGGTGCGTATCACCCACGTGCCGACCAACACCGTGGTCGCCTGCCAGAACGAACGTTCCCAGCACGCCAACAAGGACACCGCCATGAAGATGCTGCGGGCCAAGTTGTACGAGCTGGAGATGATGAAGCGTAACGCCGCGTCCCAGGCCCTGGAGGACTCCAAGTCGGATATCGGCTGGGGCCATCAGATCCGTTCCTACGTGCTCGATGACTCGCGTATCAAGGATCTGCGTACCGGCGTCGAGCGTAGCGACTGCCAGAAGGTCCTCGATGGCGACCTCGACGGCTACCTCGAGGCCAGCCTCAAGCAGGGTCTTTAACCGCACCACTGTAGGAGCCAGCTTGCTGGCGATGCTCTTCGAGAGTGTGATCGCCAGCAAGCTGGCTCCTACCAAACCCAATTGCATATACACGCCAGGCAGATAAAGCGACCATGAGCGACCAACAACTCGACCAGAACGAACTGCAACAGGAAGAAAACAAGCTGATTGCCCAGCGCAAGGAAAAGCTTGCTGCCGTCCGTGAGCAGGGCATTGCCTTCCCCAACGATTTCCGCCGCGACCGCCTGTGCGCCGACCTGCAGAAACAGTACGAGGGCAAGAGCAAGGAAGAGCTGGAGGCCGCTGCCATTCCGGTCAAGGTCGCTGGGCGCATCATGCTCAACCGTGGCGCCTTCATGGTCATCCAGGACACGTCCGGGCGCCTGCAGGTCTATGTCAACCGCAAGACCCTGCCGGCCGAGCAGCTGGAAGCGGTCAAGCACTTCGACCTGGGCGACATCATCGCCGCCGAGGGTACCCTGGCCCGCTCCGGCAAGGGCGATCTGTACGTCGACATGCAGAACGTGCGCCTGCTGACCAAGTCGCTTCGCCCGCTGCCGGACAAGCACCACGGCCTGACCGACACCGAGCAGCGCTACCGCCAGCGCTACGTTGACCTGATCGTCAACGAGGACGTACGCCACACCTTCCGCGTGCGCTCGCAGGTGATCGCGCACATCCGCCGTTTCCTCAACGAGCGCGGTTTCCTCGAAGTGGAAACCCCGATGCTGCAGACCATCCCTGGCGGCGCGGCGGCCAAGCCGTTCGAGACCCATCACAACGCGCTGGACATGGCCATGTTCCTGCGTATCGCCCCGGAGCTGTACCTCAAGCGTCTGGTGGTCGGTGGTTTCGAGAAGGTGTTCGAAATCAACCGCAACTTCCGTAACGAAGGCGTTTCGACCCGGCACAACCCCGAGTTCACCATGCTCGAGTTCTACCAGGCCTACGCCGACTACCGCGACAACATGGACCTCACCGAGGAACTGTTCCGCGAACTGGCCCTGGCCGTGCTGGGCAGCACCGACGTGCCGTACGGCGACAAGGTGTTCCACTTCGGCGAGCCGTTCGTGCGCCTGTCGGTGTACGACTCCATCCTCAAGTACAACCCGGAGATCACCGAGGCGGACCTGAACGACGTCGAGAAGGCCCGTGCCATCGCCAAGAAGGCTGGCGCCAAGGTGCTCGGCCACGAAGGCCTGGGCAAGCTGCAGGTGATGATTTTCGAAGAGCTGGTGGAGAGCAAGCTGGAGCAGCCGCACTTCATCACCGAGTATCCGTTCGAGGTGTCGCCGCTGGCGCGTCGTAACGACGACAATCCTAACGTCACCGACCGCTTCGAACTGTTCATCGGTGGCCGCGAGATCGCCAACGCCTATTCCGAGCTCAACGACGCCGAAGATCAGGCCGAGCGTTTCCTCGCCCAGGTGGCCGAGAAGGACGCCGGTGACGATGAGGCGATGCACTATGACGCCGACTTCGTTCGCGCCCTGGAGTACGGCATGCCGCCGACTGCCGGTGAAGGCATCGGCATCGACCGCCTGGTGATGCTGCTGACCAACTCGCCGTCGATCCGTGACGTCATCCTGTTCCCGCATATGCGTCCGCAGGCTTGATGCCAGACAGAAAGCCGCCTTCGGGCGGCTTTTTGCTACTTGTCGTTGCACTTTTCACGGCGATTTCACTGGGCGCCCGGCCTGTAAGCGAAACGGAGCCTTTTGCTTGCATGTCCAAGCCATTACTCTCCCTGTCATAACTAGAACCTAGAGGGTCGACCCACCGTGAGCTCCGTGCCTGCGTCCCCGAATGCCACCCAGGCAGCCAACGCCGTCGCCGAAAGCGTCCAGTACCAGGGCCGCAAGGCCAGTCGCCAGGGCAGTGAGCAGCGCCGTCAGGCGATTCTCGATGCGGCCATGCGCATCATCGTGCGCGATGGCGTGCGCGCGGTGCGCCATCGCGCGGTGGCGGCCGAGGCGCAGGTGCCCTTGTCCGCCACGACCTACTATTTCAAGGATATCGACGACCTGATCACCGATACCTTCGCCCAGTTCGTCGAGCGTAGCGCGGCGCATATGGCGGCGTTCTGGGCCAGTACCCAGGGGGCGTTGGAGGAGATGGTCGGGCGCCTGGATGGCGGCGAGCAGGCGCGTCGGCAACTGGCCGACGAGATCGCTGGGCTGGCGGTGCAGTACGTGCAGCGTCAGTTGCGTGAGCGTCGTGATCACCTGATCGTCGAGCAGGCGTTCCAGCAGGAAGCCCTGCTCAATCCGCGTCTCAGCGAGCTGGTGCGAGCCCACCGGCAGATCCTGCAGCAGGGGGTCACCCACTTCTTCGAGGTGCTGGGCTCGCGCCAGCCCGAGCAGGATGCCGTGCTGTTGACGGCCGCCATCGTGCGGATGGAGTATCAGGGCCTGCTGGACGGCGTAGAACACCTGGACAGCCAAGGAATGCTGGCCATCCTTAAACGCTACATGAATCTGGTTCTGGGGTTGTAAACCGTCGATCATCGGGTCGAACGGTCTTCACAAGGAGAGCGTAATGAAAGCCTGGCGCGCACTGGTCGCCCTGTCCTTCCTGCTGTTGAGTGGTTGCCTGGTCACCTTCAAGGACCCGATCCCGGCCAACGAGGCCGCACCCATCCCTCTGCTGGGCGAATGGACCCGGCAGGACGAGTGGGGCGATCAGCTGTTTCTGGAGATCACCCGTGCCGGCTCCAACCTCTACTTGGCGCGTATCTACGAAGGCAGCGCGGACAACGAAGGTGGCCTCGAGGAGTTCGGTTTCACCGTCGCTCATCATGGCCGCCGCTGGTATCTCTCGGCGGGCTTGCCGAAGAGCCTGGGTGCCAACTTCGCCATCGCCGGTTTCGAGCTGACCAAGAACAATGAACTGGTGCTTTACAACCTCGACACCGATCGCATCCTTCAGGACATGGGCAAGGGCCTGCTCGAAGGGCAGACCGTCCCCATGCCCGAAGCTGACGGTGCATTGATCACCAGCCCGCTGGACAAGGTGTTCGCCTACCTCGACGACCCGGCCAATGCCGATCTGTTCGTCGAGGTGGCGCGTTATCAGCGGGCCGCCGAGCAGGAATCGCAATGAACAGCCAGCAAAAACTGGACGACTATCAACTCTGTATTCGTGCTCTCAGCGACCGTATCGTCGAAGCACAAACGCCCATCCGTGTACTCGATGCAGTGAAGTGGGACGACGGCATCCGCGACGGCTTTCTCAAGGCCAAGGGCAAGCAGCCGCCGGCAGTGAATCGCGACTACTACCTGAGTCGGCCGCTGGCCTTCGATGCCGCCGCGAAGAAGTTGGAATTCCAGAACATCGAGCGCGACATCACCCGCCAGCTCGGTCAGTTCAATCCGGTCGGTCAGATCATGCGGCGCATGTGCAAGGAATACCGCATGGTGATCCGCATGCTCGAGGCCCGTGGTACCGAGGATTTCGGCCTGATCAGCCAGGAGCTGTATGGCGCTGCCTCCGACGCCTTCCATGCCGGTGATCCGACCCTGGCCGACCTCGGCCTGATGCTCTCCGACTACCTCAACAACATCGCCGCGCGAGGTGACCTGGAAGACGAGGCCAAGACTCTCGGTGCCAGTGATGCGGTGAATATCCTGCAGCAGCGTCTGGCCGGGGTGTTCGGCGACGACACCATTCGCGTGTTCGAGTCCGACGGTATTCTCGCCGATGCCGCGGCGGGCGCTGACTACATCAAGATCCGCAGCGATGCGCGTTTCAACGAGCGCGACGTCAAGGCGCTGGAAGTGCATGAAGGCCTGGTGCATGTCGGCACCACGCTCAACGGGCTCAACCAGCCGATCTGCACCTTCCTGGCCAAGGGGCCGCCTTCGTCGACCGTGACCCAGGAAGGTCTGGCCATTCTCATGGAAGTGATCGCCTTCGCCTCCTACCCGACGCGTTTGCGCAAGCTGACCAACCGCACTCGTGCCATCCACATGGCCGAGGAGGGCGCGGATTTTCTCGAGGTATTCGAGTTCTTCCGCGAGCAGGGCTATGGCCTGGAAGGGGGCTACAGCAACGCCAGCCGGGTGTTCCGCGGCTCCTTGCCGAACGGGTTGCCGTTCACCAAGGACCTGTCGTACCTGAAGGGTTTCATCCTGATCTACAACTACATCCAGTTGGCGGTGCGCAAAGGCAAGCTGGAGCAGATCCCGCTGCTGTTCTGCGGCAAGACCACCCTGGAAGACATGCGCACCTTGCGCAAACTGGTGGACGAGGGCCTGGTGCAGCCGCCCAAGTATCTGCCAGCGCAGTTTCAGGATATGAACGCGCTGTCGGCCTGGATGTGCTTCTCCAACTTCCTCAACCATCTGAGCCTGGATCGCATCGAAGCGGACTACGCCAATATCCTCTGATCGGTGCCGCTCTGGCATCAGACTACCTCTGTAAAGGGATTTACCTCATGGAACACTCGGTTTTCGAGCGACAAGGAAAGCTCACGGATCGGCTCATCAGCCCGGCTGCCTATAACCTGGTCATTGGCCTGACCCTGCTCTGGGGCTTTCTGTGCAACTGGTGGATGGTGGGTAACATCAGCACCGAGTGGATACGCGGCATCAATCCCTGGGTATTCTTCGGCGGCTACTTCGCTTCGTGCATGCTTGGCGTCTCGCTGTTCGCCCGTTCCAGCAACCCATTGGTCAGCTTCGCCGGCTACAACCTGGTGGTGGTGCCATTCGGCCTGATCGTCAACCTGGTGGTCGACCGCTACGACCCGAAGCTGGTGCAGGAGGCGATCCGTATCACCGCGCTGGTCACGGTGGGCATGATGATCCTGGGCACGCTGTTTCCTGCCTTCTTCAAGCGCATCTCCTCGGCATTGACGGTGGCCCTGCTGGTGGTGATCGTCGTGGAACTGGTGGAGATTTTCGTGTTCCGTGCTCGTCACGGCATCCTCGACTGGATCGTGGTGCTGATCTTCTGTGGCTACATCGGCTACGACTGGGGGCGCGCCAACCAGATTCCGAAGACGCTGGACAACGCGATCGACAGTGCGGCTGCGTTGTACATGGACATCATCAACCTGTTCCTGCGCATCCTGCGAATACTGGGCCGCAAATGATTGGCTGATCCCGTGGTCTGTTTGCTGGAGTGGGAAAGCGTCCAGACCCGATAACCGTCGTGCCCGATAGACCAAGGAGATTTGCCCCTGTGCCCAGCCATCAACTCGAATACGAAATCCTCGGCGCTTCGGCGCAATCGGTGGAGATCATCCTCGATCCCGGCGAGACGGTGATCGCCGAGGCCGGTGCGATGAACTACATGACCGACGGCGTGCGTTTCGAAACACGCATGGGGGACGGTTCGTCCAGCGGTCTGCTGGGCAAGCTGTGGAGCGTCGGCAAACGCATGCTCACCGGTGAGTCGCTGTTCATGACCCACTTCAGCAACAGCGGGAAAACCCAGGCGCGGGTCGCCTTCGCCGCGCCTTATCCGGGCACTGTGGTGCCCATCGACCTGGCAAAGATCGGCGGCCGGTTGATTTGCCAGAAGGACGCCTTCCTCTGTGCGGCCCACGGCACCAGCATCGGTATCAGCTTCGCCAAGCGTCTGGGCGCTGGCTTCTTCGGCGGCGAGGGCTTCATCCTGCAGAAGCTCGAAGGCGATGGCCTGGCTTTCGTGCATGCCGGTGGCACGGTGATCCGCAAGGAGCTGAACAACGAAACCCTGCGCCTGGATACCGGCTGCCTGGTGGCCTTCAGCAGCGGCATCGACTACGACATCGCCCTGGCCGGCGGGCTGAAGAGCATGTTGTTCGGCGGCGAAGGCATCTTGCTGACCACGCTCAAGGGCACCGGCACCGTGTGGATTCAGAGCCTGCCGTTCTCGCGTCTGGCCGAGCGCGTCTATGCGGCGACCGTGCAGGCCCGCGAGGAGGTGCGTGCTGGTGGCAAGTAGCCTGCGAGCACTGGCCTTGTTGCTGGCCAGCCTGTGGTTGGCCGGTTGCAGTGGTCTGTTGTTCTACCCCGAGCCAGGGCTGCCGATCACTCCGGATCGCGCTGGCCTGGAATACCGTGATATCGAACTGTACGCCGCGGATGGCACGCGCCTGCATGCCTGGTGGTTGCCGGCCAAGGCAGGGGTGCATGTCAAGGGCACGGTGCTGCATCTGCATGGCAATGGCGGCAATCTGGCCTGGCACCTGGGCGGCGTTCACTGGCTGCCGGAACAGGGCTATCAGGTGCTGATGCTGGATTATCGCGGCTACGGCCTGTCCGAAGGCAAGCCACGTTTGCCCGAGGTCTATCAGGATATCGACGCGGCTTTCGCCTGGCTCGATCAGGCGCCGCAGGTAGAGGGCGCGCCGCTTTTCCTGCTTGGGCAGAGTCTCGGTGGCGCGTTGGCCGTGCATTACCTGGCCGAGCATCCCGAGCGCCAATCGGCCTTGCAGGCCATCGCTCTGGACGGTGTGCCGGCCAGCTATCGTGATGTCGCCCGCTATGCGCTGAGCAAGTCCTGGTTGACCTGGCCGCTGCAGGTGCCGCTGTCCTGGCTGGTGCCGGAGGGTGACAGCGCGATTCACAGCATCGATCGACTCGAAGGTGTGCCCCTGCTGATCTATCACAGCATTGACGATACGATCGTGCCGCTTTCCAATGGCCAGCGTTTGTATCAAGCTGCGCGCCCGCCACGCGCCTTTCAGGCGACCCGTGGGCCGCATGTGCAAACCTTTTCCGAGTCTGCCTGGCGTCAATCGCTGCTGGCGTTCTTCGTCGCGCCGCAGGCCTACGTCGAGCGCCTGGGGCCGGCTACCGAATCCGCAACAGAGAGTCCGCAATGACCGAACGTAATCCCATCCCTCTGATCCTCACGGGTGTCGCCAGCATCATCGGCACCATCGGCGTGCTCTGGTACTACGGCTACCTGCATTTCGCGAAACCGGAAGACGCGTTGCTGCTGTCCGATTTCACCATGCTCAAGACCGTCCCCGGTGAGGACTACAAGGTGTCGCTGAAGCCGGCCAACCAGGTGGCACAGTGCATCGACGGCGTGCTGGTGTTGTTCGACATGCAGCAGAAGGGGCTGACCGGCGTGCTGGTGGACAACAGGAAGCAGGCCGTACGCTGCATGGGCCAGGAGACTCCGCAGCTGGAGCAGTAAGGCAAAGCGCTTATGTAGGGTGCGCCGTGCGCACCGAAGCGTCGGCGTGAGTGTCATCGGTTGCGCCAAAAAAGAAACCCGCCTGATGGCGGGTTTCTTCGTTGCAGCGGTGCGATCAGGCGCCGGTAGAGGAGCGCGGAGCGACCGGCTGGTTGTCGTTGGAGATGGTCACCTCCACACGACGGTTCTGCGCACGACCGGAGTCACTGGAGTTGTCCGCGACCGGATACTCCTTGCCATAACCCTGGGCGACGATGCGCGTCGGCTCCACGCCGGCGCGAATCAGTGCGCGACGTACGGACTCTGCGCGACGCTCGGACAGGCCCTGGTTGTAGCTGGCCGAGCCGACGCTGTCGGTATAGCCCTCGACGATCACCTGACGCTCCGGGTTTTCCTGGAGGAAGCGCGCCAGCTGGGTGACGTTGGGCAGTGCGCTGCTCTTGAGTTCGGCCTTGTTGAAGTCGAACAAGACGTCACCGAAGGTCACCAGGGTGCCGCGTTCGGTCTGCTTGGCGTTGAGGCTGTCCTGCAGCTTGCGGATCTGCGCGTCGCGAGCATCGAGCAGGGCCTGGGCGCGCTGCGCCGAAGAGTTCTTCAGCTCGGCTTCGGCATTACGCAGGGCGATGGTCTGCTTGGCTACCTCGACGCGCTTGTTGGTCAGGTAGGCCAGCTGGTCGACCTTCTTCTCGTCTTCCTTTTCCATGTAGGCCTTGTCTGCCTTGTTCAGCCATTCCTGGGCTTCCTTGGTTTCCAGCGCTGCAACCTTGCTCGCCTGCGGATCGCTCTGCAGCGAGGAGAAGTTGCTACGCGCCGACTCCAGGTTGGCATTGGGCTGGTGCGAGCAGGCGGCCAGGCCGACGCTCAGGGCCAGAAGGGCGGGGATCATCACGTGTTTACGCATGGCGTTCATCCTTTGATCTGTCAGCGAATGGGTGGGGTGCATGCCGCTCACTGAGCGTTACGCATGCCTTCCTCACGCAGTTCCTGAACACCCTGACGGGCGTCCTGCAGCGCTCGCTCGGCTTTGGCAGCCTGGGCCTTGCGCTCGGCGAGTCGGGCATCCCATTCAGCCTGTTCAGCCAGGCGGCGGGCTTTCTCGTACTCTTTCTCATGCATGGCCAGCTCGGCTTCTTTGAGCTTGTCCTGCGCGGACTTCATTTCCACGGCGGCGAATTCGGTACCGCCGGCGCTTATTGCCGAGTTCACGGCAGACTGAGTCACGGCGTATTGCTCGCTGGGCGGGTTACCCGCACAGCCGGCGAGTATCAGGCTGCTACCCAGTGCCAGGGCAGCCAGTTTGATCCCGTGCAGGCGGCTGCGCGGGGCTTTCTCGGTATGGGTCTTCATGGCGGCTAACTCCATTTGAAACACTCCTATGAACGACTATATCCGTAGCGTTTGGCCCATCGTTTTGTGCGCCTGCCAAGGCTCTTGGCGATGTTGGCGTGTCACGATGGCCTGCAGTTGGGACCCGTACGGTTTTTGAATGGTTCAGAAAAAAAGACAGTTAGCTCATGATTTTTGCGATGACCGGTCGGTCAAGTTATTGCGCTATTTCAGCGTTAACGGCAGGCAGGTAGGCGCACGAATAGGGCACGCGTCGGGAGCGCAGGGAAGCTGCCGCTGTCGAATGAAGCGGCTTGGCATCCGGCGTTTACACTGTAAGTAGGCGAAATTGAACGATATATCGAACGAATGCGCGCCGTTCCAGCATCAGTGACTCGTGCCCTTGCCAGTTTCACTGAGTTCACGCAGATATTTGCGCGACAGGGCCAGGAAGCGCGGTGTAGGCCCTATGTCCTCGTACAGCGGATCACCCTGTTCATCCAGCGCCACGACCTTGCTGCCGCGCACATAGGGCAGGCTGGCTTCCAGTTCCTCCAATGCCGCGCCGATCAACTCGCCGAGCAGTTCCTCGCTGTGATGCTTGGGATACATCTCGGTGAGCGCCGCCAGGCGAGCGGCCGACTCGACATCCAGGTGAATGTGATAACGGGTTGGGGTCAGGTGCCCCTTGGCGTTCTGTTCCCAGTGTTTTGCCAGTTCGCGAATTCTCATCTCGTCATTCCTCACGGGTAGCGCAGCTGGTGCCGGTTAGCGCATCCACTACGCCTATCAGCAAGCCTAGTCCCAGCACGCAGGCCTGCCTTGGTGCGCGTCGCACGCTTGTAAGAAGTTGGCGCGCTGGGCACTCTGTTGACACTGGACAGGAGAAGGAGTGCGACATGGCGGAAATCGATGCGCGCCTACGTGAAGAGGTGCACCTGCTGGGCGAGTTGCTCGGGCATACCATCAGCACCCAGCTGGGCGACGAGTTTCTCGACAAGATCGAACGCATACGCAAGTCGGCCAAGGCCGGTCGGCGCGGCTCTGCCGCGGGTGCCGAGCAGTTGACCAGCACCCTGGGAGATCTGGGCGATGACGAGCTGCTGCCGGTGGCGCGGGCCTTCAATCAGTTTCTCAACCTGGCCAACATCGCCGAGCAGCAGCATCGCGTGCGCCGTCGCCGTGCCGGTGAACCCGAGCCGTTCGAGTTGCGCGTGTTCGACGAGCTGCTCAAGCGCCTGCTCGCCGCCGGGCAGGGCAGCGATGAACTGGCGCGCCAACTGGGGCGTCTGGACATCGAACTGGTACTGACTGCACACCCCACCGAAGTGGCGCGGCGTACGCTGATCCAGAAATACGATGCGATCGCCGCGCAACTGACGGCACTGGATCACAGCGACCTGTTGCCAGCCGAGCGTGAGCGCATTGCCCAGCGTCTGCAGCGGCTGATCGCCGAGGCCTGGCACACCGAGGAAATTCGTCGTAGCAGGCCCAGCCCGGTGGACGAAGCCAAGTGGGGCTTCGCTGTCATCGAGCATTCGCTGTGGCAGGCTGTGCCGCAGTTCCTGCGGCGTGCCGATCAAAGCCTGCAAGCCGCCACCGGCCTGCGTCTGCCGCTGGAGGCTGCGCCGATTCGCTTTGCTTCATGGATGGGCGGTGACCGTGACGGCAACCCCAATGTCACGGCGCGGGTGACCCGTGAGGTGCTGCTGCTGGCGCGCTGGATGGCCGCCGATCTCTACCTGCGCGACGTCGACCAACTGGCCGCCGAGCTGTCCATGCAGCAGGCCAGTGACGAACTGCGTGCGCAGGTGGGCGACAGTGCCGAGCCTTACCGTGCCTTGCTCAAGCAGCTTCGCGAGCGGCTGCGCGAAACGCGCAGCTGGGCGCAGCAGGCGCTCACTGCCGATGTGGCGCCCAGCGCTGCAGTGCTGCGCGACAATCATGATCTGCTGGCACCGCTGCAACTCTGCTACCAGTCGCTGCATGCCTGCGGTATGGGCGTGATCGCCGACGGGCCGCTGCTCGACTGTCTGCGTCGGGCGGCGACTTTCGGTTTGTTCCTGGCACGCCTCGATGTCCGTCAGGATTCCGCCAGGCACGCTGCGGCGATGTCGGAAATCACCGATTACCTCGGTCTCGGTCGCTATGCCGAGTGGGATGAAGAGGCGCGCCTGAGTTTTCTCCAGCGCGAGCTGGAAAACCGCCGGCCGCTGCTGCCAAACGACTATCGTCCCTCGGCCGACACGGCAGAAGTGCTGGCTACCTGCCGCGAAGTGGCGGCGGCCCCTGCTGCCTCGTTGGGGTCCTACGTGATCTCCATGGCCGGTGCTGCTTCCGACGTGCTGGCCGTGCAACTGCTGTTGAAAGAGGCCGGGTTGCGCCGGCCGATGCGGGTGGTGCCACTTTTTGAAACCCTGGCCGATCTGGACCACGCCGGGCCGGTGATCGACCAGTTGCTGGGGTTGCCCGGCTATCGCGCGCGGCTGCATGGCCCGCAGGAAGTGATGATCGGTTATTCCGATTCGGCCAAGGACGCCGGTACAACCGCCGCCGCCTGGGCGCAGTACCGCGCACAGGAGGAACTGGTGCGTCTGTGTCGCGAGCATCAGGTCGAACTGCTGCTGTTCCATGGTCGCGGTGGCACCGTCGGTCGTGGTGGTGGCCCCGCTCACGCGGCCATTCTGTCGCAACCGCCCGGCTCGGTTGCGGGGCGCTTCCGCACCACCGAGCAGGGGGAAATGATCCGCTTCAAGTTCGGCCTGCCGGATATCGCCGAGCAGAACCTCAACCTCTATCTGGCTGCGGTGCTGGAAGCCACGCTGCTACCGCCGCCCGCGCCGGAGCCCAGCTGGCGGGCGATGATGGATTGTCTCGCCGATGTTGGCGTAAAGGCCTATCGCGACGTGGTGCGCGAGCATCCGCAGTTCGTCGAGTACTTCCGCCAGGCCACGCCGGAGCAGGAGTTGGGCCGTCTGCCACTGGGCAGTCGCCCGGCCAAGCGACGCGAAGGCGGCGTGGAGAGCCTGCGGGCGATCCCGTGGATCTTCGCCTGGACCCAGACGCGACTGATGTTGCCGGCCTGGCTCGGCTGGGAGCAGGCCCTGGGACAAGCCCTGCAAGGCGGTGACGCCGAGCTGCTGAAAAGCATGCGTGAGCAATGGCCGTTCTTCCGCACTCGCATCGACATGCTGGAAATGGTCCTGACCAAAGCAGACGCCAATATTGCCGCCCTGTATGACGAACGCCTGGTCGAACCGGCACTGCAGCCACTGGGTGCGCAGTTACGCGACCTATTGTCGCAGGCCTGTGCTGCCGTGCTGGAACTGACCGGGCAGACGCGCCTGCTCGCCCATAACCCGGAAACCCTGGAATCGATCAGCGTGCGCAACACCTACCTCGACCCGCTGCATCTGTTGCAGGCCGAGCTGCTGGCGCGCTGCCGGCAACGTGAACAGGCGCCCGAGAGCCCTCTCGAACAGGCCTTGCTGGTCAGCGTGGCAGGTATTGCTGCGGGCTTGCGCAACACCGGCTGAGGGCGGCAGCGCGCTGGTGGACAGCTGCCTGACCTGCGCCGCGTAGCAGGCCCAGGCCGCTGCGAGGAGGGTTTTTATCCGACTTTTGGCGGCTTGTGCGCCTGGGGTGCGCTGTGTATCTTGAGCAGCCTTTTGGCCGCTACGGCTGCCGCACTACATTCAAGAGATTGGCCCCACGAGGCGAGTCCGACCGATTACTACATAACTCTTGAGGAGCACATCGATGCGCGTGATTCTGCTGGGGGCGCCCGGTGCCGGCAAAGGTACCCAGGCTCGCTACATCACCGAGAAATTCGGCATTCCGCAAATCTCCACTGGCGACATGCTGCGTGCTGCGGTCAAGGCTGGCACCGAGCTCGGCCTGAAGGCCAAGAGCGTGATGGACGCTGGCGGCCTGGTCTCCGACGACCTGATCATCAATCTGGTCAAGGAGCGCATCGCTCAAGCCGATTGTGCCAATGGTTTCCTGTTCGACGGTTTCCCGCGCACCATTCCGCAGGCTGAAGCCCTGCGCGATGCTGGCGTCGCGCTGGATCACGTGGTTGAAATCGCCGTGGAGGACGAGGAAATCGTCAAGCGTCTGTCCGGCCGCCGTGTTCACCCGGCTTCCGGCCGCGTCTACCACACCGAGTACAACCCGCCGAAGGTCGCCGGCAAGGACGACATCAGCGGTGAAGAGCTGGTTCAGCGCGAAGACGACAAGGAAGAAACCGTGCGTCATCGCCTGTCCGTCTACCACTCGCAGACCAAACCGCTGGTGGACTTCTATCAGAAGCTCTCCGCTGCATCCGGTACCCCGAAGTACAGCCATATCCCGGGTGTCGGCAGCGTCGAAGAGATCACCGCGAAGACCCTGGCGGCGCTGGACTGAGTCCACATCGCCCGTTGTCATCGCAGCAAGGCCCCGAAAGGGGCCTTGCTCGTTTATGGAACCTGGTACGTTCTGGTCGTTCTCAAGCATGGCCGCGCAACGCGTGCCGGTTAGTATCGACGATGCAGCCTCCGGTCTGCGCCGGGGATGTGTCGATAACCTATAAGGAAGAGGGCATTCAATGACCGAGAAACGCATCTGGCTGGGCCTTGCGGTATCGCTGCTGGCCACTCCGTTGGCATTTGCCGACACCGCGACTGATTGTTCCGTCGCCGAATTCACCATGGGCTTGCGCTTTCAGCAGCAGTCGGCGGAGGTCCAGGCGCTGCAGTTGCAGGCCTATAACATCGCCACGGAGAAACTCGACAAGGCCGTGGCAGCGGCCAAGGATCCATCGAAGCTGGCCATCGTCACCGATCTCGATGAAACCGTGATCGACAACAGCGCGCTGCTGGCGCGCGATCTGGCCAATTGTCACCAGTACGACGCCTGGGACACCTGGCTGCCCTGGGAGCGCGACGGCACGCCCGAGCTGATTCCTGGCGCGAAGAAATTCCTCGAGCACGCCGACAAGCTCGGCGTGACTATTCGCTACATCTCCGACCGCGCCGACGAGCAGAAGAAATACACCCTGGCCACGCTGAGCAAGCTGGGTCTGCCGCAGGTGTCGGAAGAGAGCGTGCTGCTGCTGGGGCCGCCCAAGGTCGAACGCCGCGCCATCGTCAGCGCCGATCAGCAGATCATCATGCTGCTGGGCGACACGCTGCATGACTTCGACGCGCGCTTTCGCAAGACGCCGCTCGATGCGCAGCGCAAGACGGTCGCCGAAGAGTCGGGCAAGTGGGGCGTCGAGTGGATCGTGTTCCCCAATGCTGGCTACGGCACCTGGTCCAAGGCGCCGCTCAAGGGCTGGGAGGCCGAGCCGGTGGTCGAGCCTTGGTAACGCGGCGCTGAACCCCCGTCGGTCGCTCGGCGCAAGCCGGGCGCCGTCATGACGCTGGAAAAAAACTCGTCGAGCCGGTCTAATGCCGGCTCTTTTTCTTCAGCTGTCCGAACGCAATGACCACTCTCCTGGCCCTCGATACCGCTACCGAAGCCTGCTCCGTCGCGCTGCTGCATGACGGTCGCGTGCTCAGCCACTACGAAGTCGCCCCGCGTATGCACGCGCAGCGCCTGTTGCCGATGATTGAGCAACTGCTTGGCGAGGCGGGCATCGCTGCATCTACGCTGGACGCCATCGCCTTCGGCCGTGGCCCTGGTGCTTTCACCGGTGTGCGCATCGCCATCGGCGTGGTGCAGGGACTGGCCTTTGCCCTGGAGCGACCGGTGCTGCCGGTATCCAATCTGGCTGTGCTGGCCCAGCGTGCGCTGCGTGAGCAGGGCGCGACTCAGGTCGCAGCCGCTATCGATGCGCGCATGGACGAAGTCTATTGGGGCTGCTACCGCGCCGAAGCCGGCGAGATGCGGCTGCTCGGTCAGGAGGCGGTGTTGCCGCCGGAGCAAGCTGAAGCGCCGCGTGGCAGCGAGGGTGAGTGGTTTGGCGCCGGCACCGGTTGGGGCACCTTTGCCGCGCGTATCGCCCTCAAACCCACCAGCATGGATGGCGGCATGCTGCCGCACGCCGAAGACCTGCTGACTCTGGCCCGTTTTGCCTGGGCACGCGGCGAGGCGTTGCCGGCCGATCAGGCGCAGCCGGTGTACCTGCGTGACCAGGTCGCCACGCCGAAAGCACCGCCGGCATGACAACTGGTCGGATGCCTGGCGTCAAGATCCCTTCGGCATTTGCCAAGGGCGCAGCCCGCCGCTACATTGCCACCACTGTCCCTTGTTCAGCCGAGCCCACCGAGCAGTCCTAGATGCGGATCGACGGTTACTTACCCTCCTACTCGCCAGATCGCGGCCCCCGTTCGGGAACTGCGGTCACGCCCTATCGCGAGGCGCAGCGGGAGGTCGAGGCTCAGCGTGAACAACCGGCTGCCCCGGCCAGCAGCCAGGGCCTGGAACAGACGCCGCAGATTCGCCGCGTGCAGGCCAGCAGCAGTAACACCGATAGCCTGCCGAGCCGTTCCCAGGACCTCGGCTTTCAACAGCCCGCGCTGAGCAACCGTGCTGCTCAGGCGTTGGCCAGCTACAGCACCACCGCCGCTTACGCCAGCGAATCCGATGCGCAGGAAGTGCTCGGCCTCGATCTCTACGCGTAACCCCGTTTCACGCCCCCTCAGCCAGGTTCGCCAAACAAACCGATGAGCGCTGCGCTTCCCTATTTTCTTGGTTGTCCGTCATGGAGCGAAGCGGCCTGGCGTGCCACGCTGTATCCGCAGGACACCCGGCCAACCGAGTTTCTCAGTCGCTACACCGAGGTGTTCAACGCGGTTGAGGGCAATACCACGTTCTACGCCAGACCCAGCGAGCAAACGGTGGCGCGCTGGGCGCAGGCGATGCCGGCGCACTTTCGTTTCTGCGCCAAGTTGCCGCGAGACATCAGTCACAGCGAGGACCTGTGCCAGCAACTGGATGAGGTCACGCAGTTTCGCCAGTTGCTGGCGCCGCTTGGCGAACGGGTGGCGCCTTACTGGCTGCAGTTGCCGGCCAGCTTCGGACCGTCGCGGTTGGCGGAGCTAGCGGCGTTCATCGAGCAGTGGGGTGACTGGCCTCTGGCGATAGAAGTGCGCCATCCGGAATTCTTCGCCAAGGGCGATGCCGAGCGCGTGCTCAATCGCCTGCTGCACGAGGGGGGTATCGAGCGCATCTGCCTGGATTCGCGTGCGCTGTTCAGCTGCGACTCGCAGGCGCCCGCCGTGCTGCATGCGCAAGCCAAGAAGCCGCGCCTGCCGACTCGGCCCACCGCGTTCAGCCAGAGCCCGCAGCTACGCTTCATCGGTCATCCCGAGTTGCTGGCCAACGATCCCTTCATGCTGCCCTGGCTGGACAAGGTCGCCGGCTGGATCGAACAGGGGCTGTCTCCTTACGTATTCGCTCATACCTCCGATAACCGCCTGGCGCCCGAGCTGGCACGGCGTTTTCACCAGCAGCTGATGCTGCGCTTGCCGGGCCTGCCCGAACTGCCGGTTCTGCACAGGGAACAGGAACTGGAGCAGCTCGGTTTACTCTGATGGAGCATGGATATGCTGATACGGATAATCGGTCGTTTGCTGTTTCTCTCTCTGCTGCTGGGCGCGGCGCTTCTGGTGGCGCTGTGGCGTGGCTGGGTGGATGTGGCGCCGCGTTATAACCCCTGGGCACCGCTGGATGTGCGAGAGACGCCGAACCTGCTGACCCCATTCAAACTCTGGCGCTTGAGCGAGGATCGTGAGTTGTGCGACCTGGCGCTGGCGACTTCTGACCTGCGTTTTACCCGTCTTGCCGACAGCACGCCGTACCCGGGCTGCCCGGTGGAAAACGCCGTGCGTATCCAGGGCGCCAGCGTTGGCCTGAGCAGCAGTTTCATGGCGACCTGTCCGCTGGCGGTGAGCTTCGCCCTGTTCGAGCGACATGGGCTGCAGCCGGCTGCGCAGGCGGTATTCGGCCAGCCGGTGACCCGCGTCGAGCATGTCGGCAGCTTCGCCTGTCGCAGCATTGCCGGCAGCCAGCGACCCAGCCAGCATTCCTATGCCAACGCGCTGGATATGGTCGGTTTTCGTCTGCGTGACGGCCAGCATGTCAGCGTGCTGCGAGACTGGCCGGGGCAGGGCGACAAGGCGCGCTTCCTGCGCCTGGTGCAGGAAGCGGCCTGCGACAGTTTCAACGTGACTCTGGGGCCGGACTACAACGCCGCCCACCGCGATCACTTTCACGTCGATATGGGCATGTGGCGGATGTGTCGCTGAGGCGCTTACGATCCGTAGGGCGGGTGTAACCCGCCATAGCGCCAATGGCGGGTTACACCCGCCCTACGGCAACAAAAAAGCTTCGCCATCCCTAGCGTTTGGCCAACAGCAGGTCGGCCGCCTGTCCGCTGCGCCCATCGGCGAACTCGAATCGGCCCAACTGGGCGATCCGGTCGTAAGCGCCGAGTGCGATGCTGACATCACGGGCGCGCAGGTCGATGGCGCTGACGCCAGCCTCGCCGAGCGTCTGCAACTGCTGGCGGCCCTGTGCGTCGAAACGCAGCAGGCGCAACTTGTCGAATACTGCATCGGCCGCATCGATACGGCCGTCGCCGTTATCGTCGAAGCGCGCCAGTTCGGCGAAGCCGTTGGCAGCGCCATGCTGATCGCCGAACAGCTCGCGGCCATCGTCGATACGCCCGTTGCCATTGCGATCCAGCGCCAGTAGTGCGTCATCACCGGTGGGCACGCTGATCGAGTCCATGCGTCCGTCGGCATCCAGATCGAAGCGCACGGGGCGACTCAAGCCGCTGGTGGAGAAACCGTTGCCAGCCAAGTCCAGCACCAGTGGGTCGACCAATTGCGGTGCCTGCCCGGTGCTGACATTCAGCTCCAGGCCTCGCTGATCGATCACTGCCTGGCTGACGGCGGCTGCACTGCTGGATACTGCCGGTTGCTCCTGCGTCTGCTGGAGCTCGCGGGCAATGTCGCCGGGCCTTTGCTCGTCCTCGATACCCAGAGTACGGCGCAAAATCTGATAGTTGATGGATTCGTGGGCTGCGCGGTCGAGTTCATCGTCCAGCGGGCGCGGGCTGGCAGGGCTGCTGCTTGGGCGTGGAGCGGAGAGGGCGTCGAACATGTTCACTCTCGATGCGGCTGTCGGCGGCCGGGTCTGGCAGAATGCCGCTTCTTCGATATCGGCCGCGTGGTCGATGCTTTGAGTGATTTTTGAGCAGAACGAGCCAATGACCGACGAGCGGCATAACGCCAGTATCCGTATCCATCCCTTGCATCCTCAGTACGCCGAAGCGGCTGCGCAATGGGCGTCGCGCCTGGGTTTGGCGCAAGAGGGGGAAACCGAGTTCGCCCTGCAGTTGGGAGATGACGGGTTGCAGCTGGTGGAGCTGGGCGACAAGGCTCCCGGGCCGGTGCGGGTAGATTTTGTCGAGGGCGCAGCGGCGCATCGACGTCAGTTCGGCGGCGGCAGTGGGCAAATGATCGCCAAAGCGGTGGGGGTGCAATCGGGTATTCGGCCGAAGGTTCTCGATGCCACGGCTGGCCTGGGACGTGATGCTTTCGTGCTGGCCAGTCTGGGCTGCGAGATGACCCTGATCGAACGCCAGCCGCTGGTCGCCGCCCTACTGGAGGACGGCCTGCAACGTGCTGCGCTGAGCCTCGATGTGGCGCCCATCGTTGCGCGCATGCATCTGCTCACCGGCAATGCCATTGAACTGATGCAGAACTGGCAAGGGGAGGCGCCGCAAGTGATCTACCTTGATCCGATGTTCCCGCATCGTGACAAGAGCGCGCTGGTGAAGAAGGAAATGCGCCTGTTCCGTCCGTTCGTCGGTGATGATCTTGACGCGCCGGCGCTGCTCGAAGCGGCGCTGGCGCTGGCCACTCATCGCGTGGTGGTCAAGCGCCCGCGCAAGGCGCCGGCAATCGAGGGTGGCAAGCCGGGCTACGTGCTGGAGGGCAAGTCCAGCCGTTATGACATCTACCCGAAGAAGAAACTGGAGCCCGGCGCCCAGGTGTAAGCGCTCAGGGCCTGTAGGCGCGCAGAAACAATTGCACCGCATCCTGCACATGGTGCTCGGCGGCTTCACCCTCCAGCGGTTCGCCACAACCGATCAGCAGGCGGAAATGCGCGCCGCCCTTGAGCAGGCTGAAGAAGTGATCCGCGGCCAGGTGCGGATTATCCAGGCACAGCAGGCCGCGCTTGGCGGCCTTGTGCAGGAGCACTTCCATTTCTGCTTGCACCCGCTTCGGGCCGGCCTCGTAGAACATCTGCGACAGCTTCGAACCCTGGCTGGCCAGGTTCACCATCATCCGATGCATTTCTACCGATTCGCGGCTGTTGACCAGCGCCAGAAAGCCGCGCGCGATTTCCAGGAGCTGGCTTTCCAGCGGCACGTTATCCGGCAGTTCGAACAGCAATTCGGGCAGTTGCTCCTCGCACTTGGCCTTGATCGCCGCAGAGAACAGGGTCTCCTTGTCGGTGAAGTGGCTGTAGACCGTGAGTTTGGAAACTCCGGCCTCTGCAGCGATGGCGTCCATGCTGCTGCCGTCGTAACCGTTACGCAGGAACAGGCTCTTGGCCGCCTCGAGAATGGCGCGACGTTTGGCGGGATCCTTCGGACGGCCGGGGCCGGAAGGTTGTAACAACTTGTCAGGCATTGGCGGATTTTAATACTGGACTGGCGAGTTTGCTATTTTTACTATACCCGGCAGTACAAATATTCCAAAGGGCAACACCATAAGCGTCGCCGTAGCAGTGCAGGTCGCTTTTGGATCCAGCCCCAAACCTTCTTCGAAAGGTCATACCCATGTCCCGCCACGTTCTCCCTCTGGTTGTTTCTCTGGGTTTCGTATTCGTGTTGTCTGCCTGCGGCAATGGTGAGCAGATGGAGCAGCCGATTCGTCCTGCCATGGTGGTGCAGCCGCAACCGGCCGCTGCCCTGGTCGACAGCTATCCGGGCGAGGTGCGTGCGCGTTACGAGCCGGAGTTGGCCTTCCGTATCGCTGGCAAGGTGAGCAAGCGCATGGTCGATGTTGGTGATCGGGTGAAGAAGGATCAGGCGTTGGCCGAGCTGGATCCACAGGACGTGCGCCTGCAACTGGAGGCCACTCGCGCGCAGATGGCTGCAGCCGATGCCAACCTGCAGACCGTGCGCGCCGAGCGTGAGCGTTACAAGACGCTGCTCGAGCGCAATCTGGTCAGCCGCTCGCAGTTCGACAACGTCGAGAATCAGTACCGTGCTGGCGAAGCGCGTCTGAAACAGGTCAAGGCCGAGTACGACGTGGCCCGCAATCAGACCGACTATGCCGTGCTGCGAGCTTCGCAGGACGGCCTGATCGCCCGTCGTACGGTCGAGGTGGGGCAGGTGGTGGCGGCCGGTCAGACGGTGTTCACCCTGGCTGCCGATGGTGAGCGTGAGGTGTCGATCAACCTGCCGGAGCAGAGCTTCGGCCGTTTCGAGATTGGTCAGGTGGTCGAGGTGGAGCTGTGGTCGCAGCCCGATCAGCGTTTCCCCGGACGCATCCGTGAGATGGCGCCGGCTGCTGATCCGCAATCGCGTACCTTCGCCGCCCGTGTCGCCTTTACCGAGGGCAAGGTGCCGGCCGAGCTGGGGCAGAGCGCGCGGGTATTCATCGCCAGCAACGGTGAGGTGCCACTGGCCGTGCCGCTGTCGGCACTCAGCGCCGAGCGCGGCCAAGCGTTCGTCTGGGTTGTCGATCCCAAGGCGAATACCGTGCAGCGCCGCCCGGTACGTGTCGGCGCCTATGGTGACGACCGTGTGCCGGTGCTGGAGGGGCTGGTCGCTTCCGACTGGGTGGTCGCCGCCGGGGTGCAGATTCTGCGCGAGGGTCAGCAGGTACGCCCGGTCGATCGGGACAATCGCAACGTCGAACTGGCAGCCAAGGAGTAAGCCGGCATGAGCTTCAACCTGTCTGCCTGGGCGCTGCGCCATCGCCAGATCGTCCTCTACATCATGCTGCTGTTCGCCGTGGTGGGGGCGCTGTCATACACCAAGCTGGGCCAGAGCGAGGACCCACCGTTCACCTTCAAGGCCATGGTGATCCGCACCAACTGGCCAGGCGCCAGCGCCGAAGAGGTGTCGCGCCAGGTCACCGAGCGTATCGAGAAGAAGCTGATGGAGACCGGCGAGTACGACCGCATCACCAGCTTCTCCCGACCTGGCGAATCGCAGGTCACCTTCATGGCGCGCGACTCGATGCGCAGCTCCGAGATTCCCGAGCTGTGGTATCAGGTGCGCAAGAAGATCAGCGACATCCGCCACACACTACCGCCCGGTATCCAGGGGCCGTTCTTCAACGATGAATTCGGCACCACCTTCGGCAATATCTATGCGCTGACTGGCAACGGTTTCGACTACGCGGTGCTCAAGGACTACGCCGACCGCCTGCAGCTGCAGCTGCAGCGGGTCAAGGATGTAGGCAAGGTCGAGCTGGTGGGGCTGCAGGACGAGAAGATCTGGATCGAGCTGTCCAACACCAAGCTGGCGACGCTGGGCTTGCCACTGTCTGCCGTTCAGCAGGCGCTGGAGGCGCAGAACGCGGTAGCGGCCGCCGGATTTTTCGAGACGCCCAGCGAGCGTATTCAACTGCGCGTGACCGGGCGTTTCGAATCGGTGGAGGAGATTCGCGATTTTCCCATTCGCGTCGCCGACCGTACTTTCCGTATAGCCGATGTGGCCGAGGTCAAGCGCGGCTTCAACGATCCACCCGCGCCGCGCATGCGCTTCATGGGCGAGGATGCCATCGGCATCGCCGTGGCGATGAAGGACGGCGGCGACATTCTGGTACTGGGCAAGGCGCTGGAAGGTGAGTTCGCCCGGTTGCAGCAAACGCTGCCGTTGGGCATGGAGCTGCGCAAAGTGTCGGATCAGCCGGCGGCGGTGAAAACCGGCGTGGGCGAGTTCGTCAAGGTGCTGGTGGAGGCGCTGGTGATCGTGCTCGCGGTCAGCTTCTTCTCTCTGGGTGTGCGCACCGGCCTGGTGGTGGCGTTGGTGATCCCGCTGGTGCTGGCGATGACGTTTGCCGCCATGTACTACCTCGGTATCGGCCTGCACAAGATCTCTCTCGGCGCGCTGGTGCTCGGCCTCGGCCTGCTGGTGGACGACGCGATCATCGCGGTGGAGATGATGGCGATCAAGATGGAGCAGGGCTACGACCGCTTCAAGGCCGCCAGTTTCGCCTGGACCAGCACGGCTTTCCCGATGCTTACCGGTACGCTGATCACCGCTGCCGGGTTCCTGCCCATCGCCACGGCGCAGTCCGGTACGGGCGAGTACACCCGGTCGATCTTCCAGGTGGTGGCCATTTCGCTGATCGCCTCATGGATTGCTGCGGTGATGTTCGTGCCCTATCTGGGCGACAAGCTGCTGCCCGATCTGGCCAAGCTGCACGCGGCAAAACATGGTGGCAGCGCAGGCGGTCACGACCCTTATTCGACCCCGTTCTACCGCCGTGTTCGCGCCACGGTGCAATGGTGCGTGCGCCGTCGGGGCATCGTGATCCTGCTGACCATTGCACTGTTCGTCGCCTCGGTGCTGCTGTTCCGTTTCGTGCCGCAACAGTTCTTCCCGGCCTCCGGGCGTCTGGAATTGATGGTCGATATCAAGCTGGAGGAGGGCGCGTCGCTGAGCGCCACCGAGGCCGAGGTGCGTCGCCTGGAGCAACTGCTCAAGGAGCAGTCTGGCATCGACAACTACGTGGCCTATGTCGGCACCGGCTCACCGCGTTTCTATCTGCCTCTGGATCAACAATTGCCTGCGGCGAGCTTCGCTCAGTTCGTGGTGCTGGCTTCGAGCATCGAGGAGCGCGAGCGCCTGCGTGGTTGGCTGATCAAGGTGATGAATGACGAGTTCCCCAGCCTGCGCAGTCGCGTCAGTCGCCTGGAGAACGGGCCGCCCGTGGGGTACCCGATCCAGTTCCGTGTCAGCGGCGAGCATATCGACGAGGTGCGCACCCTGGCCCGCCAGGTGGCGGACAAGGTGCGTGAGAATCCGCATGTGGTGAACGTGCACCTGGACTGGGAAGAGCCGAGCAAGGTGGTGATCCTCAATATCGATCAGGATCGCGCGCGTGCCCTGGGGGTCAACACCGCCGAGTTGTCGCGCTTCCTGCAGGGCTCGCTATCCGGTACCAGCGTCAGTCAGTACCGTGAGGGTAACGAGCTGATCGAGATTCTGCAGCGCGGTACGCCGCAGGAGCGCAAGGCCCTGAGCCTGCTGCCGAGCCTGGCGGTGCCGACCGACAGCGGTCGCAGCGTAGCGCTATCACAGGTGGCGACGCTGGAGTACGGCTTCGAGGAAGGCATCATCTGGCACCGCAATCGTCTGCCCAACGTTACCGTACGTGCTGACGTGTATGGCAAGCAGCAGCCGGCTAGTCTGACCCAGCAGATCCTGCCGACGCTTGAGCCGATCCGTGCCGAGTTGCCGGATGGTTATCTGCTGGAAGTCGGCGGCACAGTGGAGGACTCGCAACGCGGCCAGAAGTCGGTGAACGCCGGTATCCCGCTGTTCATCGTGGTGGTACTGACGTTGCTGATGCTGCAACTGAAGAGTTTTTCGCTCTCGGCGATGGTGTTTCTCACAGCGCCGCTGGGTCTGATCGGCGTCACCCTGTTCCTGCTGATTTTCCGCCAGCCCTTCGGCTTCGTCGCCATGCTCGGCACCATTGCCCTGGCGGGCATGATCATGCGTAACTCGGTGATTCTGCTCGATCAGATCGAACAGGACATCAGCAGTGGCCTGGATCGCTGGCACGCCGTCATCGAGGCCACGGTGCGTCGCTTCCGCCCCATCGTGCTCACCGCGCTGGCGGCGGTGCTGGCGATGATTCCGCTGTCGCGCAGTGTCTTCTTCGGGCCGATGGCGGTAGCGATCATGGGCGGCCTGGTGGTCGCCACGGCTTTGACGCTACTGTTCCTGCCGGCGCTTTATGCGGCGTGGTTCCGGGTCAAGGAAAACGAGGCGCAGTAAGTTGTGGGAGGCGCTTTAGCGGCGAGCTTTTAATGCTGTCGCGGCTTTCAAGCTCTTCCCCGCAAAGTTGCTGATAGCAATAAAAAAACGGGAGCCAGTGGCTCCCGTTTTTCGTCGAGCGGATCGGACTTATTCGTCCATCTGCGATTGCAGGTAGTTCTGCAGACCGACGGCCTCGATCAGGCTGAGCTGGGTTTCCAGCCAGTCGATATGATCTTCCTCGGAGCAGAGGATTTCTTCGAGCAGTTCGCGACTGGCGTAGTCACCGATGCTCTCGCAGTAGGCGATGGCTGCCTTCAGGTCACCGTGGGCCTTGTGCTCGATCTTCAGGTCGCACTCGAGCATTTCCTTGGTGTTTTCACCGATCAGGATCTTGCCCAGGTCCTGCAGATTGGGAATACCTTCGAGAAAGAGAATGCGCTTGATCAGCTTGTCGGCATGCTTCATCTCGTCGATGGATTCGTGGTACTCGTGCTCGCCGAGTTTCTTCAGGCCCCAATCTTCGTACATGCGTGCATGCAGGAAGTACTGGTTGATGGCGACCAGTTCGTTACCAAGAATCTTGTTCAGGTGTTGAATGACCTTCTTGTCGCCTTTCATGTCCGCTCCTGCTGTTTCAATGACCGTGATGATCTCGAATTTTCGGCCTGGTTCTTCCTTATGTCAAACTTAAGTGGTTGAAACATAAGTAAAAATAAAACTGAATAAGAATGTTTTTATTCCGCATCATGACGCCAAGTTATTGAATCAACGCAATAAAAAAGTTGCTGAAAGTTCTGCGCTGACTAAAACGGGTAAAGGAAGTCGATATTTTATTTTTCCGCGCCCATAAAAAAGCCCCGCAAAGCGGGGCATGGGGCACGCAGAATTCAGGCGGCGTGAGCCGAATGCGGGTCGCGGCTGTTCAGGTAGTCCTGCAAGCGGGCCTGCTGCACCGGGGTCATGAACAGGCCCAGTTTGCTGCGCCGCCAGAGAATGTCGGCACTGCTGCGCGCCCATTCTTCACGGCGCAGGTATTCCACTTCGCGGGTGTAGAGCCCGGCACCGAGATGCTCGCCGAGGTCGGTCAGGTTGTGCACACCATCGAGCAGGCGCCAGGTGCGGCTGCCATAGCTGGTGGCCCAGCGTCTGGCCAGGCTGGTGGGTAGCCAGCCATGGCGTTCGCATAGCGCTTCGACCAGGGCGCTCTGGCTTTGCAGATCCTCGCCACCGGGGAGCGGGGCGTTGGCTGTCCAGCTCGGGCCCAGATTGGTGAAATGTGCGGCCAGCTCATGCATGGCGGACTCGGCCAGCTTGCGATAGGTGGTCAGCTTGCCACCGAAGACTGACAGTAGTGGTGCTTCGCCCGGCGCGCCGGAGAGCGACAGGGTGTAGTCGCGGGTAATGGCTGACGGCTCATCGGATTCGTCATCGCACAGTGGGCGCACGCCCGCGAAGCTGTGCAGCACATCGTCACGGCTGAGCTGTTGCTTGAAGTGATCATTGACCACCTTGAGCAGATAGTCGGTTTCCTCGGCGGTGATCGTCACCTGGGCAGGGTCGCCCTGATATTCGCGGTCAGTGGTGCCGATCAGGGTGAAGCGCTCCAGATAAGGAATGGCGAAGACGATGCGACGGTCTTCGTTCTGCAGGATGTAGGCTTGCTCACCGTCATACAGGCGCGGCACGACGATATGGCTGCCCTGGATCAGGCGAATGCCGTAAGGCGATTGCTGCTTGAGGTCTTCACGGATGAAGCGGGCGACCCAGGGGCCGGCAGCGTTGATCAGCGCGCGTGCGCGAATCGACAGCAGGCTGCCATCGCTGCGCTCCAGATGGATATGCCACAGGCCTTTGCTGCGCCGGGCACTGACGCAGCGAGTGCGCGGGTGGATGTGCGCGCCTTTCTCCCGTGCGGCCATGGCGTTGAGCACCACCAGGCGCGCATCGTCCACCCAGCAGTCGGAATATTCGAAGCCGCGGCTGATTTCCGCCTTCAACGGGCTACCCGCGCCGAAGCGCACGCCGCGCGAAGCCGGCAGGCGCTCGCGCTTGCCCAGATGATCATAAAGGAACAGGCCGGCGCGGATCATCCAGGCCGGGCGCAGGTGCGGGCGGTGCGGCAGAACGAAGCGCATCGGTTTGACGATATGCGGCGCTTTGGCCAGCAGTACCTCGCGTTCGGCCAGGGCCTCGCGCACCAGACGAAATTCATGATGCTCCAGATAGCGCAAGCCGCCGTGGATCAGCTTGCTGCTGGCAGAAGAGGTATGGCTGGCCAGATCGTCCTTTTCGCAAAGGAACACGGACAGGCCACGGCCGGCAGCATCGGCGGCGATGCCCACGCCGTTGATGCCGCCGCCAACGACGGCGAGGTCATAGACTTCCGCAACAGGGCTGGCGAACTGGTCGTGGGGCATGTGGCACGCTCGGCTATTGGATTCGAATGTGTTTATGTTCACTTTCGAAAATATGCTAGACGAAGATGCGCAGCTTCGCTACCCCGGCACGCGAATGCGCGCCGAGCGGTCGTTGACGGAGGTTGGGTGTAACTCGGATCGAGCGCAATCAGACCAGGTCTAGCTGGACCTTGTGGCTGTGCAGCAGGCGGGTGATGGCGGTTGAAGGCGCGCTGTCGGTGAAAACGCGGTCGACCAGCGCGATAGAGCCCAGGCGCACGACTGCGTTGCGGCCGAACTTGCTGGAGTCGGCCGCAAGGAGTACCTGCCGAGCGTTGTCGATGATCGCCTGGGAAACCCGTACTTCCTGATAGTCGAAATCGAGCAGGCTACCGTCGTCGTCGATACCGCTGATACCGACGATGGCGTAATCGACCTTGAACTGCTGGATGAAATCCACCGCCGCCTGGCCGACGATGCCGCCGTCGCTGCGCACCGTGCCGCCCGCCACCAGGACCTCGAAATCGGCCTTGGCGCTGAGTTGCGCGGCCACATGCAGGTTGTTGGTGATGATCTTCAGGCCCTTATGGTTCTGCAGTTCGCGGGCGATGGCCTCGGTGGTGGTGCCGATGTTGATGAACAGGGAGGCGTGATCCGGAATCTGCGCGGCCACGGCTTCGGCGATGCGCTGTTTTTCCTCGCGCATCTGCCCGGCGCGCATGCCGTAGGCGGTGTTCTGAATGCTCGATGATTCGCACGCCGCGCCACCATGGGTGCGGCGCAACAGTCCGTGCTCGGCCAGTTGGTTGATATCGCGGCGAATGGTCTGTGGGGTAACGGCGAAGGCTTGGGCCAGCTCGTCGATGCTGACGTAGCCGCGCTCGCGGGCGAGGTTGAGGATGTCGTGCTGGCGGGGAGCGAGATTCATGAGCGCTTCCTGTGGTGGTCACCCATTATAGGCTGTAGATGCGGAGGATTTCGGCCTGTTAATGTAGGGCATCTTTCATCTCGTTTTCACATTCGAACATGACTCCAGCCATCGATCTATTGAAGAAGGCTAAGGCCGAACACCGTGTGCACAGCTATCAGCATGACCCCAAGGCGCCGTCCTATGGGCTGGAAGCTGCGGAAAAGCTCGGTCTGGCGCCCGAATGCGTGTTCAAGACCCTGCTCGCGGCGACCGAGAAAGGCGAGCTTCTGGTGGCCGTGGTGCCAGTGGCTGGCAGCCTCGATCTCAAGGCGCTGGCTGCAGCGGCTGGCGCCAAGAAGGCCGACATGGCCGACCCGACTGCCGCGCAGCGCGCCACTGGTTATCTGGTCGGCGGCATCAGCCCGCTGGGGCAGAAGAAACGCTTGCGCACCTTTATTGACGAATCGGCACGTCAGCATCCCACCATTCACGTCAGTGGCGGTCGGCGCGGGCTGGAGCTGGAGCTATCGGCCGAGACCCTGGCGCAACATACCCAGGGGCAGTTCGCCGCTATCGGCAAAGCCTGAACCGAGCAGTATGCTGCCAGCAAAATAAGCCAGTCTGCAGTCAACTGCAGTGAACGCTAGCAGATCATTGAAAAACGTAGGCGAGGCAGCCAGTGCAAGGAAAAAATAGGCGAAAAAGCGGAGTTTACGCGTTGTAAATGAGCATTTTGAGCCTGTTTTTGACGCAGCAATGGCAACGCAGGTAGTTTTTCAACAGCCTGCTACCGATAACAACAAGGAATCTTGCATGACCCAATACCTGCTAGCCATCGACCAGGGCACCACCAGCTCCCGCGCCATCATCTTCAGTGCCCAGGGCTTGCCGGTTGCACGTGCCCAGCAGGAGTTCAAGCAGTACTTCCCGCAGGACGGCTGGGTCGAGCACGACGGCCAGGAAATCTGGCTGTCCACGCTCAAGGTTTGCCGCGACGCCATTGCCAGCAGTGGTCTGCAGCCCGAAGCGATCGCCGCCATCGGCATCACCAACCAGCGCGAGACTACCCTGGTGTGGGATGCCGTCAGTGGCACGCCGATCCATCCCGCCATCGTCTGGCAGGATCGCCGCACGGCTGATTATTGCGCCGGGCTCAAGGACCAAGGCCATGAGTCGATGGTCTCGGCCAAGACCGGCCTGCTGATTGACCCGTATTTCTCGGCCACCAAGCTGCGCTGGATCCTGGAGAACGTGCCTGGCGCCCGCGAGCGTGCCGAGCGCGGTGAATTGCGCTTCGGCACGGTCGACAGCTTCCTGCTGTGGCGCCTGACCGATGGCAAGGTGCATCGCACCGATGCCAGCAACGCCTCGCGCACGCTGATGTTCAACATTCATACCCAGCAGTGGGACGACGAGCTGCTCAAGCTGTTCGAGATCCCCGCCAGCCTGCTGCCGGAGGTGCTCGATTGCGCGGCCGAGTTCGGCCATGCCGAAGCCGGGTTGCTCGGTGCCAGCATTCCGGTGCTGGGCATGGCTGGCGATCAGCAGGCTGCCTTGATCGGCCAGGCCTGCTTCGAGCCGGGGATGGTCAAGAGTACCTACGGCACGGGTTGCTTCATGATCCAGAACACTGGCGAGCAGCCGGTGAGCTCGAAGAATCGCCTGCTCACCACGGTCGGCTATCGCCTCGATGGCAAGGTGACCTATGCGGTGGAGGGCAGCATCTTTGTGGCCGGCGCGGCAGTGCAGTGGTTGCGTGACGGTATCAAGCTGATCAGCCATGCGCGCGAGAGCGAGGCGCTGGCCGAGGCGACCGGTGAGGCCTGCGGCGTCTATCTGGTGCCGGCGTTCACCGGCCTGGGTGCTCCGTATTGGGACCCCAAGGCGCGTGGTGCCATCTTCGGCCTGACCCGCGACACCGGGATCAAGGAGATCGTCACTGCCGGCCTGCAGTCCGTGTGCTACCAGACCCGCGACCTGCTCGAGGCCATGCGCCAGGACGGTGCCGCGGCGCCCAGTGCGCTGCGTGTCGACGGTGGCATGGTGGAGAACAACTGGGTCATGCAGTTTCTTGCCGACATTCTTGGGGTCAGCGTCGAGCGCCCGGAGGTTACCGAGACCACCGCGCTCGGCGTCGCCTACCTGGCGGGTCTGAAGCTAGGCCTTTACCAGGACCTGAATGCCATCGCCAGCCACTGGCATCGCCAGCAACGTTTCGAGCCGCGAATGAACGAGGCGCATCGTGAGCGTCTCTACGCCGGTTGGCTGGATGCGGTGAAACGGGTGCGCAGCGAGGGCTGAGTCTCTCCAGAATCTCAGGAGCGACTTCAGCCGCGAAGCCTGGATCGTTGGCGGCCAAGCTGCTCCTGCGAATAGCCAGTAGGGCATCTGGAAAACAGGAACTGTATCTGTTGCAGCTTGCCTTGCGCGGGCATGCTGGCGGCTCTCATCTGGCCAGGAATGCATCATGCCTTTCGAATTCCATCAAGTTGACGCCTTTACCGATCAGCCGTTCTCGGGCAATCCCGCCATGGTCTATCGCCTGGATGCCTGGCTGGACGAGACGCTGATGCAGCGCATCGCCGCCGAGCACAACCTGGCTGAGACGGCATTCGTGGTGAAGGAGGGCAGTGCCTGGCATATCCGCTGGTTCACCCCGGTCAGCGAGGTGCCGCTCTGCGGACATGCCACCCTGGCGGCGGCCAAGGTGTTGTTCGACATCTATCAGGAACCGGCCGAGGTGCTGGATTTCACCTGCTTGTCCGGAGCGCTGCAAGTCACCCGTCAGGGTGAGCGTCTGCAGCTGGATTTCCCGGTGCGGCGCGTGGAATTGGTGACGCGGGAACTACACGCGCAGGCCGAACGCGCGCTGGAGCGCCAGGTGGAGCAGGTGATGGCGCTGGGCAACGGCGATGGCAGTGTGCAGGAGCTGATGGTGGTGCTGGGCTCCGAGGTCGAGCTCCGCGAGCTGAAGCCGAATCTGTCGGCGCTGGCCACCCTGCCTGGGCTTGGCGTGCTGGTCACTGCCAGCGGACAAAAGCACGACTTCGTTTCGCGGTACTTCGCGCCGAGCATAGGTATCGATGAAGACCCGGTGACCGGCTCGACGCACTGCATGCTGGTGCCTTACTGGGCCGAGCGTCTGAGGCGTACCACGTTGAGTGCCTTCCAGTGTTCGGCGCGCGGTGGTGAACTGCTCTGTCGTCTGGAGGGCGAGCGGGTGAAGATCGCTGGTCACGCGCGGCATATCGCCAGTGGCCAGCTGATGCTCTGATTCAGTTGCTGCTGACCCTGCGCACACCACCGGAGTCGCTGAGCTGCAATTGCGCGGCGACGCTGCCGAGAGCCGGGAAGGCCACCAGATGATCGGCGGCGACGCGGATGCCCACTTCGTCGCCCGGCTGGTGGTCGGCATGGCTGGGGAAGATCGATTCCAACTGGCTGCCGGTCGGCAGTTGCAGGCGGTAGAGCGTCGCAGCGCCGAGGAAGGTCTTGCCGACGATGCGCGCCTTCAGTTCGCTGTGCTCGTCCGGGACGATGTCGTCCGGGCGTAGCAATACATCAACCGCGCTGCCCTGGGCCCAGGTATAGGCGCGGTTGCCGCGAATCATGCCGAGTTCGGTCTGCACCGTTTCCGGGCCGAGCAGCTGGCCGCGAATGAAGTAACCCTGACCGATGAAGCTGGCGACGAAAGGCGTCAGCGGCTCGTGATAGAGGTTGAACGGTGTGTCCCACTGCTCCAGGCGGCCATCCTTGAACACGCCGACGTGATCGCTGACGGCGAAGGCTTCTTCCTGATCGTGAGTGACCAGGATGGCGCTGGTACCACGCGCCTTGAGAATTTCCCGTACCTCATGGCTCAGGCGCCTGCGCAGTTCGCCATCGAGGTTGGAGAAGGGTTCGTCGAGTAGCAGCAACTTCGGTTCCGGCGCCAGAGCGCGGGCCAGGGCGACGCGCTGCTGCTGACCACCGGACAGCTCGTGCGGGTAGCGTTTGGCCAGGTTACCGAGCTTGACCAGCTCCAGCAGCTCTTGAGTGGCGCGCTCGGCGTTGGGCTGCTTGCGGATACCGAAAGCGACGTTTTCCGCCACGCTCAGGTGGGGGAACAGGGCGTAATCCTGGAACACCATGCCGATATGGCGTTTCTCCGGCGCCAGGGTAAAACCGGCGCGGGAAATCACTTCGCCCGCCAGTTCGATCTCGCCTTCCAGGACCGGCTCGAAACCGGCGATGGCGCGCAACGTGGTGGTCTTGCCGCAACCCGAAGGGCCGAGCAGACAGCCGATATCGCCAGCGTTGAGGTGCAGGTCGAGATCCTGCACCACCTTGTGGGCGTGGTAGCCGCAGTTCAGCCCGCGCAGCTGCAGCAGAGGCTGGCTCATGCGTGGTGGTACGCCGGTTCGACCAGCATCTCCAGTAGCGCCTTCTGGGCGTGCAGGCGGTTCTCGGCCTGATCCCAGGCAACCGAGCGCGGGTCGTCGAGCAGGTCGACGCTGATTTCTTCGCCACGGTGCGCCGGCAGGCAGTGCATGAACAGCACGTCTTCGGCGGCGGCGTCGAGCAGCTCGCGGGTGACCTGGTAGGGGCGGAACAACGCCATGCGCTGCTCGGCTTCATCTTCCTGGCCCATGGAGGCCCACACGTCGGTGCTTACCAAGTGGGCGCCGGCCACTGCCTCGCGTGGGTCGCGCACGACCTGTACGCGCTCGCCAGCCAGGGCCAGGAAGCGCGCATCCGGCTCGTAGCCAGCAGGGCAGGCGACCTTCAGCTGGAAGTCGAACTGCATCGCCGCTTCGATATAGGAGTTGCACATGTTGTTACCGTCGCCGATCCAGGCCACCGTCTTGCCGGTGATACTGCCGCGGTGTTCGAGGAAGGTCTGCATGTCGGCCAGCAGCTGGCAGGGGTGCAGGTCGTCGGACAGACCGTTGATTACCGGTACCTTGGACTTGGCAGCGAACTCGGTGAGGTTGCTGTGGGCGAAGGTGCGGATCATCACCGCGTCGAGCATGCTCGACATGACGATGGCGGCATCGCCGATCGGCTCGCCACGACCCAGTTGGGTGTCGCGCGGCGAGAGGAAGATGGCCTGGCCGCCGAGCTGGATCATGCCGGCTTCGAAGGACAAGCGGGTGCGAGTCGAGGCCTTCTCGAAGATCATGCCCAGCACGCGATTCTTCAGCGGCTCGAAGAGTACGCCACGGTTGCGCAGATTCTTCAGCTCGATGCCTCGGCGGATCAGTCCCACCAGTTCGTCCGGTGTGTAATCCATCATCGAGAGAAAGTGTCTGACGCTCATCGTTAACTACCTTTATCACTACAGTTCGCAAGCCCGCAGCCGGGGATAAAACCGACAAAAACAGCAGAGCTTGCGGCAGGAGGCCGCAGGGTGCGACGAAACAGGGGAAGGCGCGATCTTATAAGGAAATGACGAGACGGCGCAAATTGCCGCCCGCAGGCTTGCAGAATCCTGTTTTGCAAGCCTTTGCAGACGCTGCGTAGAGGTCTGGCAGGCAACTGCCACCCTTGCGTGCTTCAGCGCTACCGGCAACGAGGGCGTCTTGATCGTCATCAGTGGCGCTTCTAAATCCGCAGGCTTGATGCCTGCCGATTCATGAGACGAACGCTGCTGGCGTCGCCTCCGCGCTCGGCCCATAGTTCTAAGCCCGCGACCTGACCGGTCGTCTCGGATCAGAACAAGAGGCCAGGCCATGACCAAGTCCCTCCATTACCGTGCATGCCATCTGTGCGAAGCCATCTGCGGGCTCGCCATCGAAACTGAAACCCAGGCAGACGGCGAAACGCACATCCGCTCGATCAAGGGTGATGCCCAGGACAGCTTCAGCCGTGGTCATATCTGCCCCAAGGCCGTGGCGCTGCAGGATATCCAGAATGACCCGGATCGCATTCGCCAGCCCATGCGGCGCATCGGTGAACAATGGCAGGCCATCGACTGGGACGAGGCGTTCGAACTGGTGGCCGAGCGCCTGAGCACAATTCAGGCGGCGCATGGGCAAAACGCCGTGGCGGTTTATCAGGGCAATCCCAGCGTGCACAACTACGGGCTGATGACCCACAGCAACTATTTCCTCGGTCAGCTGAAAACCCGCAATCGCTTCTCCGCCACGTCGGTCGACCAGTTGCCGCACCACCTGACCAGCCACCTGATGTATGGCCACGGCCTGCTGATTCCGATTCCCGACATCGATCACACCGACTTCATGTTGATCCTCGGCGGCAACCCGCTGGCTTCCAACGGCAGCATCATGACCGTGCCGGATGTGGAGAAGCGCCTGAAGGCCATCCAGGCGCGTGGTGGCAAACTGGTGGTGGTCGACCCGCGGCGCAGCGAAACCGCGGCCATCGCCGACCAGCATCTGTTCGTGCGCCCCGGTAGCGATGCCGCGCTGCTGCTGGCGCTGCTCAACACCCTGTTCGAGGAAGGCCTGACGCGTGGCAGTCATCTGCCGGTGGAGGGGTTGGAGCAGGTGCGCGAAGCGATTGGCGGGTTCCATGCTGAGGCCATGAGCGCGCGTTGTGGGGTGCCGGCCGAAACCATCCGGCAACTGGCGCGGGATTTCGCGGCAGCGGACAAGGCGGTGTGCTACGGCCGCATGGGGGTTTCCACCCAGGCGTTCGGTACGCTGTGTCAATGGCTGGTGCAGCTGATCAACCTGGTGACCGGCAACCTCGATCGCGCAGGCGGTGTGCTCTGCACGACACCGGCGGTGGATCTGGTGGCGAGCACTTCAGGCGGGCATTTCAACCGTTGGCAGAGCCGGGTTTCCGGCTTGCCGGAGTATGGCGGCGAGCTACCGGTTTCGGCGCTGGCCGGAGAGATGCTCACGCCTGGCGAGGGGCAGATCCGCGCGCTGGTCACCGTGGCCGGCAACCCGGTGCTGTCCACGCCCAATGGCCGCCAGCTGGAACAGGCGCTGGACGGCCTGGAGTTCATGCTCTCGGTGGATTTCTACATCAACGAAACCACCCGCTACGCCGACCTGATCCTGCCGCCGACCGCGCCGCTGGAGCATGATCATTACGACACCACCTTCAATGTGTTCGCGGTGCGCAATGTCACCCGTTTCAATGAGGCGGTGCTGGCCAAGCCGAAAGGCGCGTTGCACGACTGGGAAATCTTCGTCGGCCTGGCCAAGGCCTTCGCTGCGCGCAATGGCCTTGAGCTGAAGCCGACCATGGCGCCGGAGCAGATGATCGACATGGGCCTGCGTTTCGGCCCCTACGGTGATAGTAGCGAGCGCAAACTCAGCCTGGCTGCCTTGCGCGAGCATCCGCATGGGCTCGACCTGGGGCCCTTGCAGCCGAATCTTGCCGCGCGCCTGAAAACCCCGAGCAAGGCGGTGCAGGCGGCTCCTGAGCTGCTGCTGACCGATCTGGCGCGCTTTGCCGAACAACAGCAGCCGGCCGCCCATGAACTGCTGCTGATCGGCCGTCGTCACGTGCGCAGCAACAACTCCTGGATGCACAACTATCACCGTCTGGTGAAGGGCAAACCGCGTCATCAGTTGTTGATGAACCCGGCGGATCTGGCCAGTCGTGGCTTGGCCGATGGCCAGCGCGTGCGGGTGCGCTCGCGGGTTGGCAGTATCGAGGTGGAGGTGGCGGCCAGCGATGAGGTGATGGCTGGCGTGGTCAGTCTGCCCCACGGCTGGGGCCATGCTCGACCCGGTGTGCAGATGGACATCGCTCGTGCGCAACCGGGTGCCAGCGCCAACGACCTGACCGACGAACGCCAGCTCGATGCGCTGTCCGGCAATGCGGTGCTCAATGGCGTGCCGGTGGAGGTGGTGGCTGCGTAGAGGGCGTCTCTCCCGACCGGGTTATAGGAGCCGCGCCTCGCGGCGAACACGCCATGTAGGGGAAAGACCCAAGAGCTTCGCCCCGAGGCGGGGCTCCCACGGGGCCTCGCAAGACCGCGCAATGGATGCTCGGCAAGGCCGAGCATTATGCTCGGCTTTTCGCTACAATCGCGCCACCGTGGCGACCGTCGGGTCGCGAAGTCTATGCTGAGGTGCCCCCATGGATATCATCGAAACCATCAAAGAGCAGATCGCCAACAACACCGTTCTGCTGTACATGAAAGGCTCGCCCAACGCCCCGCAGTGTGGCTTCTCCGCCCGTGCTGCCCAGGTGGTGATGGGCTGCGGCGAGAAGTTCGCCTACGTCGACATCCTGCAGAACCCGGAAATCCGCGCCAACCTGCCGAAGTACGCCAACTGGCCGACCTTCCCGCAGCTGTGGGTGGGCGGTGAGCTGGTCGGCGGTAGCGATATCCTTACCGAGATGTACGAGAAGGGCGAGCTGCAGACCCTGATCAAGGATGCTGTTGGCAAAGCCGACGCCTGATCGCTGCTCGCGCAAAAAAGAACCCGCCTAGGCGGGTTCTTTCGTTTCTACGGACGGGTGCGCCGTGCGCACCGGTTCTCTGGGGAGTGACTGCTATTTCTGCAGCCATTGGCCGTTCAACTGGATGAATTGCCCCTTGGGCGTGCGCTCGATGGCCTTCTTGCCGGCGATGGCTTCCACGTCGTTCAGGCTGATGCCATTGTCCTGCGCCACCTTCTGATACTCGGCGCGACGCGCCTGGTTGATCAGGCGAGCAATCTCGTCGGCCTGGCCGCCGGGCTTGACCACGCCCAGGTAGCCGTTGGGTTGCTCGCCGAGTTGGCCGCTGGCCTTGGCATCGCCCAGGGCACTCATGGCCTGGTTGAGGTTCAGTGCGTACGCCGGCAGGCTCAGGCTCAATGCCAGCAACAGGGTCGAAATGTATCGGATCATCGCGTTTCTCCTTAGAACAGACCGCTGCCTTCGCTAAATACACTGTCCAGCGCCTTGTCCACCTTGATGTAGATTTCGTGCTCGACCTTGACGTTCAGGTTGATGTTGATCGGTTCGTTCGGCATCGCCAGTTGTACCGTCGGGGTACAGGCCTGGCACAGCAGCCCCAGGCTCAGGACTGCGAGGAGGCGGTACTTGCGCATGGCGCTACTCCTTTGGTTCTTGGGGGACACGCTGGCGCATCCATTGCTGAATCCGTTGCTGGATGATGCCACTGACCTTGTCGGTCAGTTGCAGGCTGGCCAGCAAGGCCGGGATGTCTTCTTCCAGATTGATGTTGAAGTGGATGGGGCGGCCCTTCTCGATGGCCGGGTTCTGTCCATGCAGGCGCATGCCTAGCCGCAGTGTGCCGGACTGATCATAGTCGACGCTACTGCTGAGCAGATCGTAATGGAAGTCTTCCAGCGCGTCGGTGACCAGCTTCATACCTGGGTTGGTCTGGCCCATGGCGCGAATGCGCGGTGAATGAAAACGCAGTTGCCCACCCGGTGGCCTGGCTTCGATCAGGCCCTGTTCGATGCTGATGGCGCCACCCAGGCGCAGCGGCAGGGTGCCGTCGATCAGCCCGCTACCGGCCAGCCCTTCGGCCGGATAGACGCGAAACAGCTCCTGCAGATTCAGGCCATTGAGGCGCAGCTGGAGCAACTGGCTGGGTTGTTCCAGCGACCAGGTGGCAGGCGCCAGGCTCAGGCTGCCGCCCAGAATGCCCAGTTCCGCGCGCTGGTGGGTCAGGCTGCCCGCCAGTGGCCGTTGCAGACTGGCCTGGTAGCTGGCCTGCAACTGCAGAGGGCCGAGCTCGATGCCAGGGTCGAGCTGCTTGGCACTCAACTGAGGCAGGTCGAGGCGAAGTCGGTCGCCGCTCAGCTGCAGCCGCAGCTCGGCATCGAGACCGCTCAGGGTGGAGCGGTCGTAGATGCCGGCCAGGCCCTTGCCAGTCAGGCTGGCCTTGAGTTGCAGGGGCTTGCCGCTGGGCAGGTTGAGGCTGGCGTTGCCCTGAATACGGCCGTTCTCCAAGGTCATTAGCGGCGGCCAGTTGGCCAGGGTTTGCGCCAGTGGGTTGCCGGCGCGCAGGAACAGCTCGTCCAGGGTGGCATTCAGGTTCAGCGAGTTGCTCGTGTTGTTCGCACGCAGGGCCATGCTCAGGCCCGAATCGGCCAGCAGTGCACCGTCTAGGATCTGGCTGCCGGCGTCGGCGTTGACGCTTCCCTGCCATTGCCAGCCCTGGGCCTGCAATTGCGGATGGTGCAGGCGTTGGGTGCGCAGGCCCAGCGGGCCGGACAGGGTTGGTGCGCCCGGGGCACCGCTCAGGCTGATGCCAGCCAGCGTCGCTTGGGCTTGCTGCAGGTCCAGCTCGGCGCTGCGCAGGCGCTGGACCTCGAGACGGGACCTGTCGGCCAGGGTGAGCTGCACCTGCTGCTCCGTGACGCTGCCTGCGAGGTCAAGGTTCAGGCGCAGGTCATCGAGACGGCTGCCGGCCAGGTCCAGGCGTTTGCTGCGAGCCTCGAGCTGCAGGTGCCGAACTTCGAGTGCCCAGTCGGGGGATTGGCGCAGGCCCAGTTCGGCATCCGCCTGCAGTTCCAGCGGGCCTTGCCCGCTGAGGTTCAGCTGCAGGCCCAGCACCTCATTGGCATCGCCATCCAGTGGCGCGAGGTGCAACTGCAGTCGCTGCGGCCGCAGTCCACTCGGCAGCGACGTCAGCCAGGGGGCGTCCCGGGTGTCGAGCTGCAGATGGCCGTTCAAGCGGCGGGCCTGCCACCCGCCCAGGGTGTTGCGTAGATCGAGCGCCAGTTCACCGCTGACCAGGCCGACGCCGGGAAGCGGCCAGGGTTGCGGTAGCTGCGCATCGACCCGCAGCCATCCGGAGGTGGCCAGCAGTTCGCTGACCGTAGGGGGGGCCTGCGGCACCTGCAGTTGCCACTGGGCGTTCATGCCAGCCTGCTGGGGTGTGGCTGGCAGAGCGGCAGCGTCGAGCAGCGTCCATTCGCTCAGCCACTCGGCGAGCCAGGCCATATCCTGCAGCGCTGTAATCTCAAGTTCGCCGCTCCATTGCAGGGCATCGGCCTGAGCCTGCAGATCGCTATGCAGGGCGATTTGCGGCTGATCATCGAGATGCAGGTTCATCTGCAACTGTCGTGGGCTGTTCAGCTCGCTGCCCAGCCCCAGCAGTTGTACTTGCAACTGCGCCCTGTGCGCTGCGCGCAAAAGCTGCGTATGCAACTGCAAGGTATCGTCCAGAAGCCGTAGGTCGATGTCGCCCTGCAGTGTGCAGCGACCGCTGCTGCAGGGCAGTTGTGCGTGGACGTCGTACAGTTCGATGCGCCGTGGTAGCCAGGGCAGGGTATTGCTCAGGGTCTTCAGGAGTCCGGCCAGATCGCTGTCGCTCGCGCCTTCGGATTCTGCCTGCGCGGGCTGCCACGACAGGCGCAGGTCCTGCGCAACCAGGCGGTAGCGAGGCGCCTCACTGGCCAGCCAGTAGAGTTGCAGCGCGCCGCTTTGCACCTGCAGCTCGCCGCCACGGCGTTGTACCAGGCTTGCATCCTGGAGCTGCAGGCCGCGCCAGGAAAGGCTCAGTCGCTGCCAGTCCAGCTCGATGTGCTGCTCGTCGAGCAGTTGCTGCACGCGGTAGCCGACATAGCAGGCCAGTAGCGACAGCAGCGCCAGTATCGCTACGCAGATGCTCAGCCAGAAACGCCGGCGACTCATGAGTGTTCCTTGCTCGGTGCGGTCCATTGGACGGTACCCCATGCTCGGGTGAGTGCCAAGCGGCTTTCCGTGCTATTGTGTGTTTACAGCTTTTAATATTTATTTTGTTTGAAACGAGCAAAGGAGGATGTGATGAGTGCTGTGACTCGCTCTCAGCCCGATGCCGATGCGGTACTGGCCAAGGCCCTGCTCAATACCCGTGAGCAATTGGGGCTGACGCAGCAGGAGCTGGCCGATATCGTCGGCGTTCATCGCAGTGCCATCAGCCGCTGGAACGAGCAGGGTGGTTTGCGTCCGCAGAGTAAAACCGGCGAACTGGCCCTGTTGCTGATTCGCGCCTATCGCGCGCTGTTTGCACTGTTTGGCGGCAATCAGCAGGACATGCGCCATTTCCTGCGCACCGAGAACCGTCATCTGGCTGGCGTGCCGCTGCAGCAGATGAGTCAGGTGCAGGGGTTGGTACGCGTCGTCGAATACTTGGACGCCATTCGTGGCAAGGTCTGAGAGCCACTAACGTCTGCGGCCCAATCGGCCGGGTTGAGCGCTTGCCGCCAACTCACTGTTCTGGACGCTAGAAGGGCAGGGCGCAGTGAATTAAAATACTGTATAAAGATACAGTAAATCTGAACTCGAACCCTTGCTCGTCCACTTTGGCCAGTCGCAGGCTGTTACCAACTAGCGCCTTGCACGGCTCCAGTATCGCGACGTTTTGAGCAGGCTCTACCCTTGGGAGGTTTCGCCATGGATATCTGGCAACTATGCGAAGGCGAGCGACAGGTGCGGCCATTGCGCGGCAGGCTGCTGCGCATGGTGGAGAGCCAGGCGCAGGTCGCGACCCTGCAATTGGTGGATAACCTGGCCGAACAGGCCCTGCTCGAGGAACTGCTCGAGAGCAGCAAGCCGCCGCTGCCGGAGGCTGCCGAGCCACTGCACTATCTGCTCAAGACGCCGTTTCGTTATCCGCCGCTACGTTGGGGCTCGCGCTTCGGCACCGTGCACGAGCCCAGCTTGTTCTATGCGGCTATGCGGGTGGAAACGGCGATGGCCGAGGCCGCCTACTATCGTTTTGTCCTGTGGAACGGCATGACCGTTGCCCCACCCAGTGGCCGCATTCTCTCCGAGCATTCCACGTTCGAGGCGCGCTACCGCGTCGAGCGCGGTATCCAGTTGCAACAGCCGCCTTTCGATCAGCATGGCGCACTGTTGGCCCACCCCAGCGATTACAGCGCGCCTCAGCGCCTGGGTGCTGCGATGCGGGCGGCGGGCATCCAGGCTTTCGAGTACCGCTCGGCACGGTGCCCCAATGGCGGCAGCAACGTGGCGCTCTACGTGCCGGCAGCGTTCGCGGAAAAACGCCCGCGCAATCTCACGGCCTGGCTGTGCGAAACCACGGGCGAGTACGTGGCATTCAAACATGCGCAGACGCCGGATCAGCCGCGGCTGTTTCACTGGGAGCAGTTCCTGGTGCATGGGCAATTGCCGCACCCCGCGTAAGGCCTGCGCTGGCGCGTCAGATGCCCCGAAACAGAGCGCTGCGCGGATCTGTCGCAGGGAGTTGTGCACAATGCTGAAGCAGGCTGTCACATCACTGTCAGAAACGCCGCTAAACGCTTGATTTTTCGTGGTTGATTTTTAAGTCAATGAAAAATATGCATTTTTTTCATTGGTGAAAAAATCGTCAGTTTGACTGAGAGCCCCATGGCATCGGGCCTGGCACCTCTTTCGCCCAAGTTGTGCACGGAGTTATCCACAGCTTCTGTGGATTGTGAGGGGCTCTTTCATGGAGCCGAAATCCTTCCGCCAGGCAAGACTTTACCTTCGGGAAAAAAGGAGTAGAGTGGCGCGCCCCGGCAGCCACCCCCCTTTATTTATGCCTCGCGTTTTGCCTTCTTCATCCTCTGCAAGTCGTTCCGGTTCTTCGCATCTGCCCATGCGCGTTGCGCTATGGCTGCTCGATAGCCCGCGTCTGGGACAAACGCCGGGCGTCAAACGCATCGCCGGCAACCTGCTCAAGCAGCCCGCGCGCAAAGGCTGTGTGCAGGCGCAGAGCCGGTTGGGCCAACTGCTCTGCCGCGACTGCGGTAATACCCGCGATCGCCGAATCGGTTATGAACTGCTACGCCAGGCTGCCCGCGCGGGCGACCGCAGTGCTCAGCAGGAGCTGGAGCGTCTGTCGCGCTGATTGCGTGCTGGCCCCGTGTAGATCGCCGGCTGGGTATACTGCGCGGCGGTCAAACACGGAGCGTCTATGCCAATCGATCCCCTATCTCTTGCCATCGGCGCCGTCGTTGCGCTGGTTCCGTTGCTGGCTGGCCTATGGTCCTTGCAGCGCCGGCTGGCTCGCGAACAAGGCGAGCAGGCGCTGCTGCTGGAACGTCTGGAGTATGCGCAGCTGAGCCAGGCCGGCCTGCTGGCGCAGCTTGAGGCCTGTCGCGCCGAGTTGGCGGAAGTCAGCGAGATCAAGGTGGAACAGCAGACCGAGCTGGCCGGCTTGCGTCGTGAGAACGAGCTGCTGCAGCAGGAGCGGCAGATCGCCCGCGAAGCTGCGCAGTCCTGGAATCAGCAGCGCGAACGCAACGAAGCTGAATTGCGCCGCCTCACCGCCGAGCGTGCGGCGCTGGCTGCCGAGTTGCAGGAAAACCGCGACAACCAGCAGCAGCGCCTCGACGATCTGCAGGGCGCGCGCAACGAGCTGCGGGCCCAGTTCTCCGAGCTGGCGACGAAGATCTTCGATGAGCGCGAACAGCGTTTCGCGGAGACCAGCCAGCAACGCCTGGGCCAGTTGCTCGACCCACTCAAGGAACGCATCCAGGCGTTCGAGAAGCGCGTCGACGAGAGTTATCAACAAGAGGCGCGCGAGCGCTTTTCCCTGAGCAAGGAGTTGGAGCGTCTGCAGCAGCTCAATCAGCGCCTGGGCGATGAGGCGACCAATCTGACCCGCGCGCTCAAGGGGCAGAAGACCCAGGGCAACTGGGGCGAGTTGGTGTTGGAGCGGGTGCTGGAGCATGCCGGCCTGGAGAAGGGGCGCGAGTACCACACCCAGGTCAGCCTCAAGGGTGCCGGTGGTGAACGCTTTCAGCCTGACGTGCTGATCCGCCTGCCGGGCGACAGGCAGGTGATCGTCGATGCCAAGGTCAGCCTCAGCGCCTACCAGCAGTATGTCGCAGCTGTGGACGAGCCGATTCGTCAGCAGGCGCTCAAGCAACATCTGATCTCGCTGCGCAGCCACCTCAAGGGCCTCTCCGGCAAGGATTACCAGCGCCTTGAAGGTTTGCACAGCCTGGATTTCGTCCTGCTCTTCGTGCCCATCGAGGCGGCCTTCGCTGCGGCGTTGCAGGCCGAGCCGGATCTGTTCCAGGAAGCCTTCGAGCAGCAGGTGGTGATCGTCAGTCCGACCACCTTGCTGGCTACCCTGCGGGTGATCGACAGTCTCTGGCGCCAGGAGCGTCAGGGCCAGAATGCGCGCGAGATCGCCGAGCGCGCCGGCCAGCTGTACGACAAGTTCGTTGCCTTTGTCGCCGACCTGGACGAGATGGGCAGCCGTTTGCAGCAATTGGACAAGGCCTACGCCAGCGCGCGCAACAAGCTGGTGGACGGTCGCGGCAACCTCATTGGCCGTGTGGAAAACCTCAAGTTACTGGGCGCCCGCGCCAGCAAGAGCCTGCCGGGCGAGCTGCTCGAGCGATCTGCCGATCTGCCGGCACTGGACGAAATGGGCGAGTGACGGGGCCCTGCCGGCAATTGCAGGGGCGCTCGCTCAGGGGGCGTCATGGGCGGGCCTGTCGCAGCCGGGCCTGTTCCAATCGGCTCACGTAGTCGCGCAGCCAGCCGGCCAGGGTGGTGGGTTCGGCCAGCAATTGCCAATGGCCGGTGCGGATTTCACGGCGGGTCAGCAGTGGCGCCCAGTGCTGCAGATCATCGAACAGCTGCGGGCGCACGAAGCGGTCATTCAGCGGCACGATCAGTTGCACCGGCACGCGGCTGCTGCGCTTGCGCGGGCGCAGCAGCCGGCGCATGAAGTTGGCGCGATACAGCTGTACACCGCGCATACCATCGCTGCGCTGCGTAAGGCTCGGCGGCAGACCGCGTACGCCTTCGAGGCGGCGTAGCAGCCTGGGCCAGGCGCGATCCAGGCCCAGTCGCCAGCACAGTTCCGGTAGCAGCGGGATGTGGAAGAAGGCGATGTACCAGGAACTCAGCAACTGCCCCAGTGCCTGCAACAGACCGCCAGGTCGACGCAGGCTCAGGCGCTCGCGCATCCAGTGGCCGACATGGTCGAGGCAGGGACCGGAGATGCTGGTGTAGGACGCCAGCAGCGGCTGGATGCGCGGCTCGGTTACCGCTTCCCAGCTCTGGATCGAACCCCAGTCATGGGCGATCAGGTGCACCGGGCGATCCGCGCTGGTGGCCAGTACCACCGCTTCGAGATCGCGACCGAGTTGCTCCAGGCGGTAGTCGCGCAGGCGCTTCGGCACCTGGGAAGCACCGCAGCCACGCACGTCGTAAGCGACGATTCGGTAGTCGGCGGCCAACTCGCGGATCAGCGGCCGCCAGATCTCGTGGTTGTCCGGATAGCCATGCACCAGCAGCAGGGTCGGGGCGTCGGCTCTGTCCCAGATATAGGTGCGTAGGCGCAGGCCGTCGCTATCAACGTCCAGCTGTTGCGGCGGCAGGTCATGGGGCTGCAGCGGCGCGTTCATCGCAGCAGGCCGAGGGGGTGGGCGAGCAGGGACATGGCAGGCTCCAGGGCATGACGATTACATTTTCTGATGTAATGGTCATTGTTGTGCGGCGAATGGCTCTTGCCTAGCTGCCACGCAAATCTGGTCGGTTACGTGTTACGGCGTTACCTCGGCCATCTGCGCTGCTCTGTAATGGGCGCTGCGCGATGATCGGGGATTTTGCTCGGCGCCGGCACCCTGCAAGTCCAGCCCTTGGTTGGGGCGAGCGCAACGGTTGGCGGGGACTCAACGCGAGACTATGATCGGCGCATGACTGAGGTTTCCATGTTCTTCCAGCGCCTGCTTAGCAACGCCGCGCCCGAGGCTGCCGCGGCCGTCGCTGAATACACGGTCGACGAGCTGGCCCGGGCGGGGCAGACCACCGTGCGCAACGTACGTGCCTATCAGGACCGTGGCTTGTTGTCGCCACCGGAGCGGCGTGGACGTGTCGGCATCTACAGCGGCGAGCACCTGGCGCGTCTGCGTCTGATCAGCCAACTGCTGGAGCGCGGCTACAGCATTGCCAGCATCCGCGAACTGTTCGATGCCTGGGCGCAGGGCCGCGACCTGGCTCAGGTGCTTGGGCTCGATCAGGCCATTCGTGGTCCGGGCGAGCCGGAGCAGCCGGGGCGCCTGGAATTCGCCGAACTGCAGGCGATCTTCGGCGGCGACCTAGATGACGCGGTGCTCGAACGCGCCCAGGCCATGGGTCTGCTGCAGTTCGCCGGCGACCACCTAAGCGTGCCCAGCCCGCGCCTGTTCGCTGCGGGTGTCGAGCTGTACCGCGCCGGTATTCCCCTGCCGGCGCTATTCGACGAGCTGGAGTCGATTCGTCGGCACGTCGAGCAGATATCCACCGGTATCGTGCAGATGATCGTTGGCCATCTGGTCAATCCGCTGCTGCAGCGTTCGCTACCCCATGCCGATCAACTGGAAGGGCTGAGCGCCCAGCTGCTGCAGTTGCGTCCGCTGGTCGAGCAGGTGGTCGAGGCCGAGCTGGCGCGCGGCTTGCCGGTAGCGGCCAATCGCGAGCTGAGCGAGCGTGTGCACCATCTGCTGCAGGGGTTCCTGCAGCGTAGCTAGTGTCATGCCGTTGACGGAATGTCGGCTGCCCTGTGGCAAACCTTCGCTCGACAATCGGTCCTTAACCGCGCAACACCAGATGCCGACTGAGCAACGCACGCAGGGCGGCGGGCTTGACCGGTTTGGGCAGGTAGTCGAGGCCGGCGGCATGCACTTCGGCGACCAGTTCCGGGCGCCCGTCGGCGCTGATCACCACGCCGGGCACGGGCTCGCCCAGGCGCGTGCGTAGCCAGGCCATCAGCTCGGTGCCGGTCTCGCCTTCGTCAAGGTGGTAGTCGATCAGTGCCAGTTGCGGGCGCACGTCCTCGCTGAGCAGGTGTTCGCACTCCAGGCGATTGCGCGCCGTCCACACCTGACAGCCCCAGCGCGACAGCAGGCTGTACATTCCGGTGAGGATACTGTCCTCGTTGTCGATGCAGATTACCTGGATGCCCTGCAGCGGCTGGCCATCGATTGCCGACACGGCCGGGCCTTGCGGTTTCGGTGCCGGTTTTTTCGCCAGCGGCACGCTGACACTGAACACGCTGCCCTTGCCTGGCCAGGAGCGCACTTCCAGACGATGGGCGAGTACGCGGCAGAGGCCGTCGGCAATCGCCAGCCCCAGCCCCAGGCCCTTCTCGGCGCGCGTCTGATGACTGTCGAGGCGCTTGAACTCCTCGAAGATCACCTTGCGCTTGTCCTCGGGGATGCCCATGCCGCGGTCCCAGACTTCCAGGCGCAGCTGACTGCCCTCACGGCGCACGCCCAGCACCACGCGGCCCTTGGCGTAGCGGAAGGCGTTGGTTAGGAAGTTCTGCAGCACCCGGCGCAGCAGCTTGATGTCGCTGTCGATCCATTGCCGACTGCCGCGTACGCGCAGATCGATGCCCTGTTCGGCTGCCAGCACGCCGAACTCGGCGGCGAGGGTGTCGAACAGGTTGGCGAGGGCGAAGGGGTGACGATCCGGAGTGATTCGGCCGTTCTCCAGGCGCGAGATATCCAGCAGGTCGGTGATCAGGTCCTCGGCCGAACGCAACGAGCTGTCCAGATGCCGAACCAGCTCCTGGGCTTCGCCGGGCAGGGCGTCGTCCTGATGGGAAAGGGCGGCCGAGAACAGCCGAGCCGCATTGAGCGGTTGCATCAGGTCATGGCTGACCGCAGCGAGGAAGCGTGTCTTCGACTGGTTGGCAGCCTCGGCGTGGGCCTTGGCTTCGGTCAGTGCCTGGTTCAGTTTCGACAGTTCATGAGTTCGTTCGGCGACTCGTCGTTCGAGGCTTTCGTTGGCGTCCTTGAGGGCGCGCTCGGCTTCGCGGAACTCGGTGATGTCGGTGAAACTCATGACGAAACCGCCGCCCGGCATGGGGTTGCCGATCAGTTCGATCACCCGGCCGTTGGGGAACACCCGCTCATAGCTGTGCGCGGTGCCCTGGCGCATCCAGTACAGGCGCTTGGCGACGTTCTCTTCGAGGTCGCCGCCGCCGAGCATGCCGCGTTCGGCATTGAAGCGGATGATCTCGGCAATCGGCCGACCGACGTAGATCAGGCCTTCGGGGTACTCGAACAACTCCAGGTAACGGTGGTTCCAGGCCACCAGGCGCAGGTTCTGGTCGACCACGCTGATGCCCTGGGTAATGTTCTCGATCGCGCCCTGCAGCAGGGCACGGTTGAACTGCAGCACCTCGCTGGCTTCGTCGACGATGCGTACCACATCCTCGACCTGCATTTCGCGGCCTTCGATGGCGGCCTTGACCACCGCACGGGTCGAGGAGGCGCCAAGAACACCGGCGAGCAGACGTTCGGTGTGGGCGATCCACTCGCTGTTGGCCGGCTGGTTGGGATCGAAGTCCTTGCCTTTGCCCTGGCGCAGGGCGAAGCGGGTAAAACTCTGTTGCGCGCGTTCTTCGCCGACGAAACGGCTGGACAGCATCAGCAGGTCGGCCACCTGCACCGCCAGCAGGCTGCGGCTGCTGGGTTTGGTGCCCAGGTCATGGCCGATGAAGCGCCCGGCTTGCCAGTGCTCGGAAACCCGTGTGCGCGAGAACCAGGAGACCCAGGCAAACAACAGCATGTTGCCGGCCAGCGACAGCACCACGCCGCGCGTCAGCGGGTCGACCTGCAGGCCGATGGGGGCGTAGAGCAGGGTGGTGAGGCCGGGGAAGCTGTCCAGTGACCAGCCCATGCCGCGTGCCGCCAGCGGCAGGACCAGGGTGTAGAACCAGAGCATGGCGCCGAAGATCAGGCCGGCGAACACGCCGCGGCGATTGGCCTGCTTCCACACCAGTGCGCCGAACATGGCCGGTGCCAGCTGGCCAATGGCAGCGAACGAGACCTGGCCGATGGTGGCCAGGCTGGTGCCCTCGCCGAGCAGGCGATAGCAGACGTAGGCCAGCAGCAGAATCAGCACGATGCTGACCCGGCGCGCGGTGAGCATCCAGTGGCGGAAGGCCTCGAACGGCCGCTCGGTGCTCTGCCGGCGCAGCAGCCAGGGCAACAGCATGTCGTTGGAGATCATCGTCGACAGCGCTACCGAGGCGACGATCACCATGCCGGTGGCGGCCGAGGCGCCGCCGATGAAGGCCAGTACCGCCAGGCTTGGATGAGCTTCGGCCAACGGCAGGCTGATGACGAAGGAGTCCGGTGTCACGCCGGCTGGCAGTAGCATCTGCCCGGCCAGGGCGATAGGCACGACGAACAGTACGGCCAGCACCAGATAGGCCGGGAAGACCCAGCGTGCCAGGCGCAGGTCCTTGGGCTCGATGTTTTCCACCACGGTGACATGAAACTGCCGCGGCAGGCAGACGATGGCGATCATCGCCATGCCGGTCTGCACCAGCATGGCCGGCCAGTTCACCGCCTCGTTCCAGAAGTCGTCCAGCTCGGCAGTGTTGTGCGCCTGTTCCAGCAGGTCATTGAAACCGTTGTACAGGCCGAAGGTGACGAAGGCGCCCACGGCGAGGAAGGCCAGCAGCTTGACCAGCGATTCGAAGGCAATCGCCAGCACCATGCCTCGGTGGTGCTCGGTGACGTCGAGGTTGCGCGTGCCGAACAGAATGGTGAACAGCGCCAGGGCCAGCGACACGATCAGCGCCGTGTCCTGCGCGCTGGTGCCGGTATCCTGGGCATGCGCGCCGATCAGCAGGTTGACTCCGAGTACGATGCCCTTGAGCTGCAGTGCGATGTAGGGCAGCACGCCGACCAGGCAGATCAGCGCCACGACGATCGCCAGCGACTGCGACTTGCCGTAGCGCGCGGCGATGAAGTCGGCGATGGAGGTGATGTTCTCCTGCTTGCTGATCATCACCATTTTCTGCAGCACCCAGGGCATGGTCAGCAGCAGGATGATCGGGCCAAGGTAGATCGGCAGGAACGACCACAGCTGCTCGGCAGCCTGGCCGACGGCGCCGAAGAAGGTCCAGCTGGTGCAGTAAACGGCCAGCGACAGCGAATAGACCCAGGCCCGGATCTTCGGCGGCATGGGCGTGCTGCGGCGGTCGCCATAGAAGGCGATGGCGAAAAGAATGGCCATGTAGATCAGGGCGACCGCGGCGATCAACCCGGGGGACAGCGACATGCAGACTCCAAACGCACAGTGAAACGAAATGAGCCTGGCCGCCGAGGCGAGGCCGATGTTGATCAGTGTTGCACAAAGCCTCGGTCTGTCGGCTGCGACCAAGGTCGCAGCCAAGCAGGCGTGCTTTGCGACGGGACTCGATTGTGCAGCAGCGCTGGGGCTGATAGCTTGGTCGGTTTGCGACTCTGTCCGAGGAGGGACCCTATGTTCAAGCCGCAGCTGGTGACTTTGCAACGTGGCGCTCTGCGCCTGGAACCGCTCTCTGATGCGGATATTCCCGCTCTTGTTGCGTTGGCCGAGGTCAATCGCGAGGAGCTGCTGTACATGAGCGGCACCCAGCGACTGGACTGGTACCGCAGCGCCTTGGCCGATCTGCGCGAGCAGCGGGCACTGCCGTTCGTCATTCGCCTGGGTGACGAGTTGGTGGGCACCACACGCTTCGCCGACTTCATGAATACGCTGCCAGCTTGTGAAATCGGCTGGACCTGGCTCGACCACAACCAGCATGGCAGCGGGCTGAACACCAGCATCAAGTATTTGATGCTCAAGCATGCTTTCGAAAACTGGGGCATGGTTCGCGTGCAACTGAAAACCGCCGCCAGCAACCTGCGCTCGCAACGCGCCATCGAGAAGCTTGGCGCCGTTCGTGAAGGGTTGCTGCGCAACCATCGCCGTCTGGCCGACGGCCGTCTCGATGACACCGTGCTGTACAGCGTTACCGACCTGGAATGGCCGGCGCTGCGTGAGGTGCTGGAGGCGGGCTTCGGCGCCTGAGCCTGATGCACAGTCGCGAGCAGACCCGCTTCTGGCAAGCCTCCGCATTGAACGGGGTCGAGCTGTTGCAGGCGCGCTACCTCGAACAGCGTTTTGCGCCCCACGTGCATGAAGGCTTCGTGTTCACCGTGATCGAACATGGTGCCCAGCGCTTCCGTCATCGGGGCAGTGATCATCTGGCACCTCAGGGCAGCATGGTGCTGATCAACCCGGATGAAGTGCACACTGGCTCCAGGGCGCACGAAGACGGTTGGCGCTATCGCGGTTTCTACCCAGGCAACGCCCAGGTACTGGGGGCGCTGCAGGAACTGGGCCTGGCCAAGAGCGGCATGCCGTCGTTTGCCTTCAGCGTGCTGCATGATCCGCGTTTGCACGCGGCCTTTCTGCAATTGCACCAGTTGCTCGAGGACGGTGCCGAGGCGCTGCAGCAGCAACTGGCCTGGCGGGAGGCGATTCTGCTGTTGTTTCAGCGTCACGCGCGGCTCGCCGAACCGCCTGCGCCTGGGCGTGAGCCCTGGGCAGTGGCTTGCGCCAAGCAGATGCTCGCCGAACGCCTGATCGAGCCGCCCTCGCTGGAGGAGTTGGCGGTCGCGGTCAACCTCTCACCCTTTCATTTCGCTCGGGTGTTTCGCCGCGCGACCGGCTTGCCGCCGCATGCCTGGCTCAAGCAGCGGCGTCTGGAGCAGGCGCGGGCGTTGCTCAAAACGGGCTGCACAGCGGTCACCGTGGCAATGCAGCTGGGCTTCGCCGATCAGAGCCACCTGTCGCGACAGTTCAAGCAGGCCTATGGGGTGAGCCCTGGCGAATACCGCAGTGCGGTGGTACGCAACTGACAGCAGGTATAAAAAGATTCTTCGCATTTTCGCGGGGAGGATACGTTTGATACCGGACTGGCAATTACGTGTGAGCTGTCGATGACTTGGCACTCTCCATTAGCACGCCGCCTGGCCTGATGGGTTTCGCCCCTTACGGGCGACTCACTTTCTTTGCTTGTGCAAAGAAAGTAAGCAAAGAAACACACCCCTACATACGGCCCCGGCTGCGCCGGGGTTCCCTCGCTCCATCACCGCTACACGGGCACGCCGAGAAGGGCCATCCCTGGCCCATCACGGCTCTCGCGGCATCCATGCCGCTCAACCCCTTACACGGTGATTCCAATCGGCCTCCTGAAGGGGATTTGGGCGTCGTCTGTACCATCGCAGTTGAGGAGCAAAGGCAAAGGCCAGACGCCGCCAATTCCAATTCCGCAAAGATTACGCAAGCTCGCGACCTGGTCCCCTTCAGGAGGCCGAGTGGAGGTGTTGCGTAGGGGAGCGA
>NZ_FNAE01000016.1 GCF_900101755.1 Ectopseudomonas alcaliphila
GAGATGTTCCGCAAGCTGCTGGACGAAGGTCGTGCTGGTGAGAACTGCGGCGTACTGCTGCGCGGCACCAAGCGTGATGAAGTCGAGCGTGGTCAGGTTCTGGCCAAGCCGGGCACCATCAAGCCGCACACCAAGTTCGAAGCTGAAGTGTACGTTCTGTCCAAGGAAGAAGGTGGTCGTCACACCCCGTTCTTCAAGGGCTACCGTCCGCAGTTCTACTTCCGTACCACTGACGTGACCGGTTCGTGCGAACTGCCGGAAGGCGTTGAGATGGTAATGCCGGGCGACAACATCAAAATGGTTGTCACCCTGATCAAGCCGATCGCCATGGAAGATGGTCTGCGCTTCGCGATTCGCGAAGGCGGCCGTACCGTTGGTGCTGGCGTGGTTGCCAAGATCGTCGAGTAATCGGTTGATCTGTTCCTCTCAGGCCGGCATAATGGTCGGCCTGATTTTGCTTTAGGTCAGTAGCTCAATTGGCAGAGCGGCGGTCTCCAAAACCGCAGGTTGGGGGTTCGATTCCCTCCTGACCTGCCATTTTCTAACGAATCTGGCGTGTCTTTCACAGGATCCTCTCGAATGAATGTTAAGGCTGAAGCCAAAGACTCTCGCTTTGATCTGGTCAAGTGGCTGGTTGTCGCTGCCCTGGTTGCTGTGGGTGTTGTCGGTAATCAGTACTTCTCTGCTGAGCCGGTTCTGTATCGTGTTCTGGGCTTGGTTGCGTTGGGTGCTGTTGCTGCTTTCGTGGCGTTTCAGACTGCTCGTGGTCAAGCGTTCGCGGTGCTGCTGAAAGAGGCGCGCGTCGAGATTCGTAAAGTCGTTTGGCCGACCCGCCAGGAAACCATGCAGACCACGCTGATCGTGGTTGCGGTTGTTCTTGTGATGGCGCTGCTGCTGTGGGGGCTCGATTCCCTGCTCGGTTGGCTTGTTTCCCTGATTGTTGGTTAAGGGTGTCTCGTGGCTAAGCGTTGGTACGTCGTGCATGCTTACTCGGGTTACGAGAAGCATGTCATGCGCTCGCTCATCGAGCGCGTGAAACTGGCTGGTATGGAAGATGACTTTGGCGAGATTCTCGTTCCCACTGAAGAAGTGGTCGAGATGCGCAATGGTCAGAAGCGCAAGAGTGAGCGCAAGTTCTTCCCTGGCTATGTTTTGGTGCAGATGGAAATGAACGAGGCGACTTGGCACTTGATCAAGGATACGCCGCGCGTCATGGGCTTTATTGGTGGTACGGCCGACAAGCCGGCACCGATCACTGAAAAAGAAGCCGAAGCCATCCTGCGTCGTGTTGCCGATAGCGGTGACAAGCCGAAGCCCAAGACTCTGTTCGAGCCGGGCGAGATGGTGCGAGTTGTCGATGGCCCGTTCGCCGATTTCGGTGGCGTGGTCGAAGAAGTGAATTACGAGAAGAGCCGCATCCAGGTTGCTGTGACCATCTTCGGTCGCTCCACCCCGGTCGAGCTGGAGTTCAGTCAGGTCGAGAAGGCATAACTGACATAAGCATCCCTCACCCCGCAGCCTTAGGCTGCGGGGTTTTGTCGTCACTGGGATAAATGCGTAAGTAACCTCGGGGAGCCGTCAGGCGTTCGAACCCGAAATTGGAGTAGCTAATGGCTAAGAAGATTCAGGCTTATATCAAGCTGCAGGTTAAAGCCGGTCAGGCAAACCCGTCGCCACCCGTGGGTCCCGCTCTGGGTCAGCACGGCGTGAACATCATGGAATTCTGCAAGGCGTTCAACGCCAAGACTCAGGGCATGGAACCTGGTCTGCCGACTCCTGTGATCATCACCGTTTACAGTGACCGCAGCTTCACCTTTGAAACCAAGAGCACCCCGGCATCGGTATTGCTGAAGAAGGCCGCAGGCCTGTCCAGCGGTTCCGCTCGTCCGAACACCGTCAAAGTAGGCACCGTTACCCGTGCTCAGCTGGAAGAGATCGCCAAGACCAAGCAGGCTGATCTGACTGCCGCTGACCTGGATGCGGCCGTGCGCACCATCGCCGGCTCCGCTCGTAGCATGGGCCTGAACGTGGAGGGTGTGTAATGGCTAAGTTGACCAAGCGCCAAAAGGCCATCGCCGAAAAAATCGAAGCAGGCAAGGCCTACAGCTTCGAAGAAGCGGCAACTCTGCTGGCTTCGCTGCCTGCTGCCAAATTCGTCGAGTCCTTCGACGTCGCCGTGAACCTGGGTGTAGACCCGCGTAAATCCGACCAGGTCGTACGTGGCGCCACCGTTCTGCCGAACGGCACTGGCAAGACCGTCCGCGTTGCCGTGTTCACCCAGGGCCCGGGCGCTGAAGCTGCTCTGGCTGCTGGTGCTGACAAGGTTGGTATGGACGATCTGGCTGCCGAAATGAAGGCTGGCGATCTGAACTACGACGTCGTCATCGCTTCCCCGGACGCCATGCGTGTTGTTGGCCAGCTGGGCCAGGTACTGGGCCCGCGCGGTCTGATGCCGAACCCGAAAGTCGGCACCGTTACCCCGGACGTCGCTACCGCTGTCAAGAACGCCAAGGCTGGTCAGGTACGTTTCCGTACCGACAAGAACGGCATCATCCACACCTCCGTTGGCAAGGTCGGCTTCGAAGCCGCTGCGCTGAAGCAGAACGTGGAAGCCCTGCTGTCTGACCTGAAGCGTCTGAAGCCGTCGACTTCGAAAGGCATCTACGTCAAGCGTGTGACCCTGAGCACCACCATGGGTCCGGGTCTGATCATCGATCAGGCTTCGCTCGACGCGTAAGTGATTGGGCCGGTAGCCGTGAGCTGCCGGCTTTGAAAGATTGGGGTCCCTGCCTGGCGGGGGCTATCCAAGACCGTAGGTGACTCGCGTTTTAAATGTCAGGTTCGCCTGATGGCCTACGCAGATGGTGCTCCCGATTCGTTACCGAATCAGACACCAAAACGCCGCTGAACCTCGGTTCGGCGATACGGTAAAAACCAGGAGTAAACCCGTGGCAATTAAACTCGAAGACAAGAAGGCCATCGTCGCTGAAGTCAACGAGGCTGCCAAAGCCGGTCTGTCCGCTGTCGTGGCTGATGCCCGTGGCGTGACCGTCGGCGCAATGACCGGACTCCGTAAAGAGGCCCGCGAAGCTGGTGTGTACGTGAAAGTCGTGCGTAACACCCTGCTCAAGCGCGCCGTTGAAGGCACTCAGTTCGACGTGCTCAACGACGTGTTCAAAGGCCCGACCCTGATCGCTTTCTCCAACGAACACCCGGGCGCTGCTGCTCGTCTGTTCAAGGATTTTGCCAAGGGTCAGGACAAGTTCGAGATCAAGGCAGCTGCGTTCGAGGGCAAGTACCTCGCAGCAAACCAGATCGACGTACTGGCAAGTCTGCCGACCCGCGACGAGGGCATCGCCCAGCTGATGAGCGTTATTCAAGGCGCCACCAGCAAACTCGCTCGCACTCTGGCAGCCATTCGCGACCAGAAAGAAGCTGCTGCTGCCTGAGGCGGCGTGAGCTCTTTCGAAATCAAACGTTTAATTTGATGGTCGCGTAGGCCGTCACCCCAATACAGGAATTGATAGTCATGTCTCTGACTAACGAGCAAATCATCGAAGCTATCGGCCAGAAATCCGTTATGGAAATCGTTGAGCTGATCAAAGCGATGGAAGAAACCTTCGGCGTTACCGCTGCTGCCGCTGTTGCCGCTGGCCCGGCTGCTGCCGCTGCCGCTGTTGAAGAGCAGACCGAGTTCAACGTTGTTCTGGTTGAAGCCGGCGACAAGAAAGTGAACGTGATCAAGGCCGTTCGCGAGCTGACCGGTCTGGGCCTGAAAGAAGCCAAGGAGAAGGTTGACACCGCTCCTCAGGTCGTCGCTGAAGGTCTGACCAAAGAAGCTGCTGAAGACGCCAAGAAGAAGCTGGAAGAAGCTGGCGCCAAGGTCGAGCTCAAGTAAGTTCGTACCTTGCGTCTACAGCCCGAGCGACTCGCACAAGGCTGATGGCTGGTGGCTTTTGCCACCGGCCTTTTTCCGTTCTAGGTTGGTTGTTCAGCAACCGGCCTGGAGCCGAAAGACCCCGCCCGAGAGAGGCGGTTGCAAACCGAGGGTTTGCACGATTTTCTGGTCATCGCCGCCGGCGCTGGCCAAACAAGCAGGTGACCAAGCTGGGGAACGCTGATGGCTTACTCATACACTGAGAAAAAACGTATCCGCAAGGACTTTAGCAAGTTGCCGGATGTCATGGATGTGCCTTACCTCCTGGCCATCCAGCTGGATTCGTACCGCGAATTCCTGCAGCAAGGGGTGAGCAAGGAACAGTTCCGCGACATCGGCCTGCATGCGGCCTTCAAATCGGTATTCCCGATCATCAGCTACTCCGGCAACGCCGCCCTGGAGTACGTCGGCTATCGCCTGGGCGAACCGGCGTTCGACGTCAAGGAGTGCGTCCTGCGTGGCGTGACCTTCGCCGTGCCGCTGCGCGTGAAAGTGCGCCTGATCATTTTCGACAAAGAATCGTCGAACAAAGCGATCAAGGACATCAAAGAGCAAGAAGTGTACATGGGCGAAATTCCGCTCATGACCGAGAACGGTACCTTCGTCATCAACGGTACCGAGCGCGTGATCGTTTCCCAGCTGCACCGTTCGCCGGGTGTGTTCTTCGACCACGACCGTGGCAAGACCCACAGCTCGGGCAAGCTGCTGTACTCCGCTCGTATCATTCCTTACCGCGGTTCCTGGCTGGACTTCGAGTTCGACCCGAAGGATGCGGTATTCGTGCGTATCGACCGTCGCCGCAAGCTGCCGGCTTCCGTCCTGCTGCGCGCGCTGGGCTACAGCACTGAAGAAGTGCTGGATGCTTTCTATGACACCAACGTGTACCACGTTAAGGGCGAGAGCCTCAGCCTGGAGCTGGTTCCGCAGCGTCTGCGCGGCGAAGTCGCCGTTCTCGACATCAAGGACGGCAGCGGCAAGGTGATCGTGGAGCAGGGCCGTCGTATCACTGCCCGCCACATCAACCAGCTGGACAAGGCTGGCATCAAAGAGCTGGAAGTTCCGCTCGACTACGTCATTGGCCGTACCACTGCCAAGGCGATCGTGCACCCGGCTACCGGCGAGATCATCGCCGAGTGCAACACCGAGCTGACCGCCGATCTGCTGGTCAAGATGGCCAAGGCTCAGGTAGTTCGTTTCGAGACTCTGTACACCAACGACATCGACTGTGGTCCGTTCATCAGCGACACGCTGAAGATCGACAGCACCACCAATCAGCTCGAAGCGCTGGTCGAGATCTACCGCATGATGCGTCCGGGCGAGCCGCCAACCAAGGACGCTGCCGAGACCCTGTTCAACAATCTGTTCTTCAGTGCCGAGCGTTACGACCTGTCCGCCGTTGGCCGCATGAAGTTCAACCGTCGTATCGGTCGTACCGAGATCGAAGGTTCGGGCGTGCTGAGCAAGGAAGACATCGTTGCCGTACTGAAGACCCTGGTCGACATCCGTAACGGCAAGGGCATCGTCGACGACATCGACCACCTGGGTAACCGTCGCGTGCGTTGCGTCGGCGAGATGGCCGAGAACCAGTTCCGCGTTGGCCTGGTACGTGTCGAGCGTGCGGTCAAAGAGCGTCTGTCGATGGCTGAAAGCGAAGGCCTGATGCCGCAAGACCTGATCAACGCCAAGCCGGTTGCGGCAGCAGTGAAAGAGTTCTTCGGTTCCAGCCAGCTCTCGCAGTTCATGGACCAGAACAACCCGCTGTCCGAGATCACCCACAAGCGCCGCGTCTCCGCACTCGGCCCAGGTGGTCTGACTCGCGAGCGTGCTGGCTTCGAAGTCCGCGACGTACACCCGACTCACTATGGTCGCGTGTGCCCGATCGAAACGCCGGAAGGTCCGAACATCGGTCTGATCAACTCGCTGGCTGCCTACGCCCGCACCAACCAGTACGGCTTCCTGGAAAGCCCGTACCGTGTGGTCAACGAAGGCAAGGTCACCGACGAGATCGTGTTCCTGTCCGCCATCGAAGAGGCCGACCACGTTATCGCCCAGGCATCCGCCACCCTGAACGACAAGGGTCAGCTGATCGACGAGCTGGTAGCCGTACGTCACCTCAACGAATTCACCGTCAAGGCGCCGGAAGACGTCACCCTGATGGACGTGTCGCCGAAGCAGGTCGTTTCCGTCGCTGCCTCGCTGATTCCGTTCCTCGAGCACGACGACGCCAACCGCGCCCTCATGGGTTCGAACATGCAGCGCCAGGCTGTACCGACTCTGCGTGCCGACAAGCCGCTGGTAGGTACCGGCATGGAGCGCAACGTCGCCCGTGACTCCGGCGTCTGCGTCGTGGCCCGTCGTGGTGGTGTGATCGACTCGGTCGACGCCAGCCGTATCGTGGTTCGTGTCAACGATGACGAAGTTGAAACTGGCGAAGCCGGTGTCGACATCTACAACCTGACCAAATACACCCGCTCCAACCAGAACACCTGCATCAACCAGCGCCCGCTGGTGAGCAAGGGTGACAAGGTGGCGCGCAGCGACATCATGGCTGACGGTCCGTCCACCGACATGGGTGAACTGGCGCTGGGTCAGAACATGCGCGTTGCGTTCATGCCGTGGAACGGCTTCAACTTCGAAGACTCCATCTGCCTGTCCGAGCGCGTGGTTCAGGAAGACCGCTTCACCACCATCCACATTCAGGAACTGACCTGTGTGGCGCGTGACACCAAGCTCGGCCCAGAGGAGATCTCCTCTGACATTCCGAACGTTGGCGAAGCGGCGCTGAACAAGCTGGACGAAGCCGGTATCGTCTACGTCGGTGCCGAAGTGGGCCCGGGCGACATCCTGGTCGGTAAGGTCACCCCGAAAGGCGAGACCCAGCTGACGCCGGAAGAGAAGCTGCTGCGTGCGATCTTCGGTGAGAAGGCGTCCGACGTTAAGGACACCTCCCTGCGTGTGCCGACTGGCACCAAGGGCACCGTCATCGACGTGCAGGTCTTCACCCGTGATGGCGTGGAGCGCGACTCGCGCGCCCTGTCCATCGAGAAGATGCAGCTCGACGAGATCCGCAAGGACCTCAACGAAGAGTTCCGCATCGTCGAAGGCGCGACCTTCGAGCGTCTGCGCTCCGCTCTGGTTGGCGCTACCGCCGAAGGCGGCGCTGGTCTGAAGAAAGGCACCGCGATCACCGACGAGTTCCTCGACGGTCTTGAGCGTGGCCAGTGGTTCAAACTGCGCATGGCCGACGACGCCCTGAACGAGCAGCTGGAGAAGGCTCAGGCCTACATCTCCGACCGCCGTCAGATGCTCGACGACAAGTTCGAAGACAAGAAGCGCAAGCTGCAGCAGGGCGATGACCTGGCGCCGGGCGTATTGAAGATCGTCAAGGTTTACCTGGCCATCCGCCGTCGCATCCAGCCGGGTGACAAGATGGCTGGTCGTCACGGTAACAAGGGTGTGGTCTCGGTGATCATGCCGGTCGAAGACATGCCGCATGACGCCAACGGTACGCCGGTCGACATCGTGCTGAACCCGCTGGGCGTTCCGTCGCGTATGAACGTCGGTCAGATTCTCGAAACCCACCTGGGCCTCGCGGCCAAGGGCCTGGGCGAGAAGATCAACCGCATGCTCGAAGAGCAGCGCAAGATCGCCGAACTGCGCAAGTTCCTCGCCGAGATCTACAACGAGATCGGTGGCCGTCAGGAAAACCTCGACGAGTTCTCCGATACCGAGATCCTCGAGCTGGCGAAGAACCTCAAAGGCGGTGTACCGATGGCGACTGCCGTGTTCGACGGCGCCAAGGAAACCGAGATCAAGGCCATGCTGAAGCTGGCTGATCTGCCGGAGAGCGGCCAGATGCGCCTGTTCGACGGTCGTACCGGTAACCAGTTCGAGCGTCCGACCACCGTCGGCTACATGTACATGCTCAAACTGAACCACCTGGTGGACGACAAGATGCACGCCCGTTCCACTGGTTCCTACAGCCTGGTTACCCAGCAGCCGCTGGGTGGTAAGGCGCAGTTCGGTGGTCAGCGTTTCGGGGAGATGGAGGTCTGGGCACTGGAAGCCTATGGCGCCGCCTACACCCTGCAGGAAATGCTGACCGTGAAGTCGGACGACGTGAACGGCCGTACCAAGATGTACAAGAACATCGTGGATGGCGATCACCGTATGGAGCCGGGCATGCCCGAGTCCTTCAACGTACTGATCAAAGAGATCCGTTCGCTCGGCATCGATATCGATCTGGAAACCGAATAACACGACGTGAATCGGCAGCGGGGCTCGTCCAGCCCGCTGCCCGCTCCGCCAGGAGGAAAGGCCTTGAAAGACCTACTGAATTTGCTGAAAAACCAGGGTCAGATCGAAGAGTTCGACGCCATCCGTATCGGATTGGCCTCGCCTGAGATGATCCGTTCGTGGTCGTTCGGTGAAGTTAAAAAGCCGGAAACCATCAACTACCGTACCTTCAAGCCAGAGCGCGATGGCCTGTTCTGCGCCAAGATCTTTGGCCCGGTCAAGGACTACGAGTGCCTGTGCGGCAAGTACAAGCGCCTCAAGCACCGTGGTGTGATCTGTGAGAAGTGCGGCGTTGAAGTGGCCCTGGCCAAGGTTCGTCGTGAGCGCATGGCGCACATCGAACTGGCTTCGCCGGTCGCCCACATCTGGTTCCTGAAGTCGCTGCCGTCGCGTATCGGTCTGCTGATGGACATGACCCTGCGTGACATTGAGCGCGTGCTCTATTTCGAGAGCTACGTGGTGATCGATCCGGGCATGACCACCCTCGAGAAGGGTCAGCTGCTGAACGACGAACAGTACTTCGAAGCCCTCGAAGAGTTCGGTGACGACTTCGACGCGCGCATGGGCGCCGAAGCCGTGCGCGAGCTGCTGCACGCCATCGACCTGGATCACGAGATCGGCCGCCTGCGTGAAGAGATTCCGCAGACCAACTCCGAGACCAAGATCAAGAAGCTGTCCAAGCGCCTGAAGCTGATGGAAGCCTTCAAGGACTCCGGCAACCTGCCTGAGTGGATGGTGCTGACCGTTCTGCCGGTTCTGCCGCCGGATCTGCGTCCGCTGGTACCGCTGGACGGTGGCCGCTTCGCGACTTCGGATCTCAACGATCTGTATCGCCGCGTGATCAACCGTAACAACCGTCTGAAGCGCCTGCTCGATCTGTCCGCGCCGGACATCATCGTGCGCAACGAAAAGCGCATGCTGCAGGAAGCGGTCGACGCCCTGCTCGACAACGGCCGTCGCGGTCGCGCCATCACTGGCTCGAACAAGCGTCCGCTGAAGTCGCTGGCCGACATGATCAAAGGTAAGCAAGGTCGCTTCCGTCAGAACCTGCTCGGTAAGCGCGTGGACTACTCCGGTCGTTCCGTTATTACCGTCGGCCCGACCCTGCGTCTGCACCAGTGCGGTCTGCCGAAGAAGATGGCCCTCGAGCTGTTCAAGCCGTTCATTTTCGGCAAGCTGGAAATGCGTGGTCTGGCGACCACCATCAAGGCTGCGAAGAAGATGGTTGAGCGCGAGCTGCCGGAAGTGTGGGACGTTCTCGCCGAAGTGATTCGCGAACACCCCGTCCTGCTCAACCGTGCACCGACCCTGCACCGTCTGGGTATCCAGGCGTTCGAGCCGGTACTGATCGAAGGTAAAGCGATCCAGCTGCACCCGCTGGTCTGCGCCGCGTACAACGCCGACTTCGACGGTGACCAGATGGCCGTTCACGTGCCGCTGACGCTGGAAGCCCAGCTCGAAGCGCGCGCGCTGATGATGTCGACCAACAACATCCTGTCGCCCGCCAACGGTGAGCCAATCATCGTTCCGTCGCAGGACGTTGTACTGGGTCTGTACTACATGACCCGTGAAGCCGTGAACGCCAAAGGCGAAGGTCGCGTATTCGCTGACCTGCAGGAAGTCGACCGCGTATTCCGCGCCGGCGAAGCGTCCCTGCACGCCCGTGTGAAAGTGCGTATCAACGAGGTCATCAAGGACCGCGACGGCAGCATCACCAAGAACACCCGCATCGTCGATACCACCGTCGGCCGCGCGCTGCTGTTCCAGATCGTACCGGCCGGCCTGTCTTACGACGTGGTCAACCAGTCGATGAAGAAGAAGGCGATCTCCAAGCTGATCAACCAGTGCTACCGCACCGTTGGTCTGAAGGACACCGTGATCTTCGCTGACCAGCTGATGTATACCGGTTTCGCTTACTCGACCATCTCCGGTGTGTCGATTGGCGTGAACGACTTCGTCATCCCGGACGAGAAGGCGCGCATCATCGATGCCGCCACCGAGGAAGTGAAGGAAATCGAATCGCAGTACGCCTCCGGCCTGGTTACCCAGGGTGAGAAGTACAACAAGGTGATCGACCTCTGGTCGAAGGCCAACGATGAAGTGTCCAAGGCGATGATGGCCAACCTCTCGAAAGAGCCGGTTGTCGATCGCGAAGGCAAGACCGTCGAGCAGGAGTCCTTCAACTCCATGTACATGATGGCGGACTCCGGTGCGCGTGGTAGCGCCGCCCAGATCCGTCAGCTGGCCGGTATGCGTGGTCTGATGGCCAAGCCGGACGGCTCGATCATCGAAACGCCGATCACCGCGAACTTCCGCGAAGGTCTGTCGGTTCTGCAGTACTTCATCTCCACCCACGGTGCTCGTAAAGGTCTGGCGGATACCGCACTGAAGACCGCGAACTCCGGTTACCTGACCCGTCGTCTGGTCGACGTGGCGCAGGATCTGGTGGTGACCGAGATCGATTGCGGCACCGAGCACGGTCTGCTGATGACGCCGCACATCGAAGGTGGCGACGTTGTCGAGCCGTTGGGTGAGCGCGTACTGGGTCGAGTGATCGCCAAGGACGTGTTCAAGCCTGGCACCGAGGACGTCATCGTTCCGGCCGGTACCCTGATCGACGAGCAGTGGGTCGAGTTCATCGAGCTGAACAGCGTCGACGAAGTGGTCGTGCGTTCGCCGATCACCTGCGAAACCCGCTTCGGCATCTGCGCCAAGTGCTACGGCCGCGATCTGGCCCGTGGTCATCAGGTCAACATCGGTGAGGCGGTCGGCGTTATCGCTGCCCAGTCCATCGGTGAGCCGGGTACCCAGCTGACCATGCGTACCTTCCACATCGGTGGTGCTGCAAGCCGTACTTCGGCTGCCGACAGCGTCCAGGTGAAGAACGGTGGTGCGATCCGTCTGCACAACCTCAAGCACGTCGAGCGCGTGGACGGCAATCTGGTGGCGGTGTCCCGTTCCGGCGAGCTGGCTGTGGCTGACGAGTTCGGTCGCGAGCGCGAGCGCTACAAGCTGCCGTACGGTGCCGTGATTTCGGTGAAGGAAGGCGACAAGGTCGACGCTGGCGCCATCGTCGCCAAGTGGGACCCGCACACCCACCCGATCGTGACCGAAATGAAGGGTACCGTTACCTTCGTCGGCATGGAGGAGGGCATCACCATCAAGCGCCAGACCGACGAACTGACCGGTCTGACCAACATTGAGGTTCTCGATCCGAAGGATCGTCCGGCTGCTGGCAAGGACATTCGTCCGGCCATCAAGATGGTCGATGCTAACGGCAAGGAACTGCTGCTGCCGGGTACCGACGTTCCCGCTCAGTACTTCCTGCCAGCCAACGCCCTGGTCGGTGTGGCTGACGGTGCGCAGATCGCGGTCGGTGATGTTATCGCCCGTATCCCGCAAGAGACCTCGAAGACCCGCGACATCACCGGTGGTCTGCCGCGCGTTGCCGACCTGTTCGAAGCGCGTCGTCCGAAGGAAGCTTCGATCCTGGCGGAAATCAGCGGCACCATCTCGTTCGGCAAGGAGACCAAGGGCAAGCGCCGTCTGGTCATCACCCCGACCGATGGCAGCGATCCGTACGAGGAACTGATTCCGAAGTGGCGTCACCTGAACGTCTTCGAAGGCGAACAAGTGAACCGCGGCGAAGTCATCTCCGACGGCCCGAGCGATCCGCACGACATCCTGCGTCTGCTGGGTGTGAGCGCGCTGGCCAAGTACATCGTCAACGAGATTCAGGACGTTTACCGTCTGCAGGGCGTGAAGATCAACGACAAGCACATCGAGACCATCCTGCGTCAGATGCTGCGTAAGGTCGAAGTCAGCGAGTCCGGCGATTCGTCCTTCATCAAGGGCGATCAGATGGAGCTCACCCAGGTTCTGGGCGAGAACGAGCGTCTGGCCGAAGAGGACAAGTTCGTCGCCAAGTACACCCGCGTACTGCTGGGTATCACCAAGGCGTCGCTGTCCACCGAGTCGTTCATCTCGGCAGCGTCCTTCCAGGAAACCACTCGCGTCCTCACCGAGGCAGCGGTTACTGGCAAGCGCGACTACCTGCGTGGTCTGAAAGAGAACGTGGTCGTGGGTCGTCTGATCCCGGCCGGTACCGGTCTGGCCTATCACAGCGAGCGCAAGCGCAAGCGTGATGCCGACAAGCCGGTACGAGTCAGCGCCAGTGAGGTGGAAGCCGCACTGACCGAAGCGCTGAACTCCAGCGGAAATTGAGTCGAGGCCTCGCTGGTTCGCCAGCGGGGCTTTGCCTTGACTGGGGGTGTGAGTCTCTTTAGACTCATGCACCCCTAAATTTGGCAGGGCGCTGTGCTCTGCCATCTTTATTTGTGAGCGTCGAAAGACAACAGTGGAGCTAGTAGATGGCAACTATCAACCAGCTGGTACGTCAGCCGCGTAAGCGTATCGTCGAGAAATCCGACGTACCTGCGCTGCAGAACTGCCCGCAGCGTCGTGGCGTGTGCACTCGCGTGTACACCACTACGCCGAAAAAACCTAACTCGGCACTGCGTAAAGTATGCCGTGTGCGTCTGACCAACGGTTTCGAGGTTTCCTCGTACATCGGTGGTGAAGGCCACAACCTGCAAGAGCACAGCGTCGTGCTGATCCGTGGCGGTCGTGTAAAAGACCTTCCGGGTGTGCGCTACCACACCGTGCGTGGTTCGCTGGATACCTCCGGCGTTAAAGACCGTAAGCAGGGTCGTTCCAAGTACGGTACCAAGCGTCCGAAATAAGGCCGCTTGATCCTTTTTATTTAGTTGAGTCGATAAGAGTAAGGTCGGGCGCGGCGTTCGCCGTTGGTCCCGAGCTAACCTGAAGACCGTTTGAGGGCTTATCAATGCCAAGACGTCGTGTAGCAGCAAAGCGTGAGATCCTGGACGATCCGAAATACGGAAGCCAGATCCTCGCCAAATTCATGAACCACGTGATGGAAAGCGGCAAGAAGGCCGTGGCCGAGCGCATCGTTTACGGTGCTCTGGACACTGTCAAAGCACGCAAGAACAGCGATCCCCTGGAGATCTTCGAGAAAGCTCTCGACGCCATCGCTCCGCTGGTCGAAGTGAAGTCCCGCCGTGTAGGCGGTGCTACCTACCAGGTTCCGGTCGAAGTTCGTCCGTCCCGTCGTAACGCCCTGGCTATGCGCTGGCTGGTGGACTACGCGCGCAAGCGCGGTGAGAAGTCCATGGCTCTGCGTCTGGCTGGTGAGCTGCTGGATGCTGCTGAAGGCAAAGGCGCTGCTGTCAAGAAGCGTGAAGACGTGCACCGTATGGCTGAGGCCAACAAGGCTTTCTCGCACTACCGCTTCTAATTCCGGCTCCACTAACCTTGCGAGGGCTTTATGGCTCGTAATACAGCAATTAACCGCTACCGTAATATTGGTATCTGTGCCCACGTTGACGCGGGCAAGACCACCACTACCGAGCGGATCCTGTTCTACACAGGCCTGAGCCACAAGATGGGCGAGGTGCATGATGGCGCCGCGACCACCGACTGGATGGTTCAGGAGCAGGAGCGTGGTATTACCATTACTTCTGCTGCTATCACCACCTTCTGGAAAGGTTCGGTTGGTCAGTACGACAACTACCGCGTAAACGTCATCGATACCCCCGGTCACGTTGACTTCACCATTGAAGTAGAGCGCTCGCTGCGCGTACTCGACGGTGCTGTCGTTGTGTTCTGCGGTACTTCGGGCGTTGAGCCGCAGTCCGAAACCGTATGGCGTCAGGCCAACAAGTACGGTGTTCCGCGTATCGTCTACGTGAACAAGATGGACCGCCAGGGCGCCAACTTCCTGCGCGTCGTCGGTCAGATCAAGAATCGTCTGGGTCACACCCCGGTACCGATTCAGATCGCCATCGGTGCAGAAGAGAACTTCGAAGGTCAGGTCGATCTGATCAAGATGAAGGCTATCTACTGGAACGACGACGACAAGGGCACTACCTACCGTGAGGAAGAAATTCCTGCCGAGCTGGTAGACCTGGCCAACGAGTGGCGCTCGAACATGGTCGAGGCTGCTGCCGAAGCCAACGAAGAGCTGATGAACAAGTACCTCGAAGAGGGTGACCTCTCCGTCGAGGAAATCAAGGCCGGTCTGCGTCTGCGCACCCTGGCTAGCGAAATCGTTCCGGCTGTCTGTGGTTCCTCCTTCAAGAACAAGGGTGTGCCCCTGGTTCTCGACGCCGTTATCGACTTTCTGCCTGCTCCGACTGAAATCCCTGCAATCAAGGGCATTCACCCGGATCTGGCCGACAAGCCGAAAGAGGAAATCGGCGAAGGCGATTACGACGAGCGTCATGCTGATGACAGCGCGCCGTTCTCGGCTCTGGCGTTCAAGATCGCTACCGATCCATTCGTTGGTACGCTGACCTTCGTCCGCGTCTACTCGGGTGTTCTGGAGTCTGGCCAGTCGGTCATCAACTCCGTGAAGGGCAAGAAAGAGCGCGTTGGTCGTATGGTGCAGATGCACGCCAACCAGCGTGAAGAGATCAAAGAAGTGCGCGCTGGCGACATCGCTGCTCTGATCGGCATGAAGGACGTCACCACTGGTGAAACCCTGTGCGATCCGGACAAGCCGATCATCCTCGAGCGTATGGACTTCCCGGAGCCGGTTATCTCGGTAGCTGTAGAGCCGAAAACCAAGGCTGACCAGGAGAAGATGGGCATCGCACTGGGCAAGCTGGCTCAGGAAGACCCGTCGTTCCGCGTCAAGACTGACGAAGAAACCGGTCAGACCATCATCTCCGGTATGGGTGAGCTGCACCTGGACATCCTCGTTGACCGCATGAAGCGCGAGTTCAACGTCGAAGCCAACATCGGTAAGCCGCAGGTTTCCTACCGTGAAACCATCACCAAGGACGCTGTCGAGATCGAAGGTAAGTTCGTTCGTCAGTCCGGTGGTCGCGGTCAGTTCGGTCACTGCTGGATTCGTTTCTCGACTCCGGACGTGGACGACAAGGGCAACATCACCGAAGGTCTGGTGTTCACCAACGAAGTTGTTGGTGGTGTGGTTCCGAAGGAATACATCCCGGCCATCCAGAAGGGTATCGAAGAGCAGATGAAGAACGGCGTCGTTGCCGGCTATCCGCTGATCGGCCTGAAGGCTACCGTGTTCGATGGTTCCTACCACGACGTCGACTCCAACGAGATGGCGTTCAAGATCGCTGCCTCCATGGCGACCAAGCAGCTGGCCCAGAAGGGCGGCGGTAAGGTGCTTGAGCCGATCATGAAGGTGGAAGTGGTAACTCCCGAGGACTACATGGGCGACGTGATGGGTGACCTGAACCGTCGTCGTGGTCTGATCCAGGGTATGGAAGATTCGGTGTCCGGTAAGGTTATCCGTGCCGAAGTTCCGCTGGGCGAGATGTTTGGTTACGCTACCGACGTCCGTTCCATGTCCCAGGGTCGCGCCAGCTACTCCATGGAATTCTCCAAGTACGCAGAGGCTCCGGCGAACATCGTCGAAGCGCTGGTTAAAAAACAAGGCTAATCCCGCCCTTTAAGTAAGAGGTTTACTGTCGTGGCTAAGGAAAAATTCGAACGTAACAAACCGCACGTCAACGTAGGCACCATCGGTCACGTTGACCACGGTAAAACCACTCTGACCGCTGCTCTGACCCGCGTCTGCTCCGAAGTTTTCGGTTCGGCCAAGGTTGATTTCGACAAGATCGATAGCGCGCCGGAAGAGAAGGCTCGTGGTATCACCATCAACACTGCACACGTGGAGTACGATTCGTCCGTACGTCACTACGCGCACGTTGACTGCCCGGGTCACGCTGACTACGTGAAGAACATGATCACCGGTGCTGCCCAGATGGACGGCGCGATCCTGGTCTGCTCGGCTGCCGACGGCCCGATGCCGCAAACCCGTGAGCACATCCTGCTGTCCCGTCAGGTTGGCGTACCGTACATCGTTGTCTTCCTGAACAAGGCTGACATGGTTGACGACGCTGAGCTGCTGGAACTGGTCGAGATGGAAGTTCGCGACCTGCTGAGCACCTACGATTTCCCGGGTGACGACACTCCGATCATCATCGGCTCCGCGCTGATGGCTCTGAACGGCCAGGACGACAACGGCATGGGTACCACTGCGGTGAAAACCCTGGTGGAAACTCTGGATACCTACATCCCTGAGCCGGTTCGTGC
>NZ_FNAE01000021.1 GCF_900101755.1 Ectopseudomonas alcaliphila
GCGCTGCGCGCACCGCTCAAGGCGCCGACATGCCGGTGCGCGCGGCGCACCCTACGGTTGATCCGCTGACACCTTCGCGAGCAGAGATCGCTCCTACAAAAAGGCCACCTTGAAGGTGGCCTTATCACTTTTGATTTTGATTGTTTGGCTTTTCCGGGTGGGATATTGCGCTCTGTCGTGATCTTTCCTCTGTGCGGCTTTCTTCTGCTTCCCGTTTTCTATGCAAGCTGAGGCCTCATCGTTATCATGCCAGCCTTGTTCGTAGCGGGGCCTGGCATGCTGGAATTGTTGAAACTTCTGCAGGATGGTCGATTCCATTCCGGTGAAGCCCTTGGGGCGACGCTTGGGATAAGTCGCAGTGCCATCTGGAAGCAGCTGCAAGGCCTGGAGGCTGAGCTGGGGGTCGAGGTGTTCAAGGTTCCTGGCCGAGGCTATCGGCTGTCTTCGCCCATGACCCTGCTCAATGCCGGGCAGATATCTCATGGTGCTGAAGGCGTGGATTGGCCGGTCACTGTCGAGTCCAGCGTTGACTCCACCAATGCCGAGATCTTTCGCCGCCTCGATGCGGGGGCGCGTGCACCTTTCGTTCTGCTTGCTGAGCGTCAGACTGCTGGGCGTGGTCGGCGGGGGCGCGTCTGGGCCAGTCCTTTTGCCGAGAACCTTTACTGCAGTGTCGTTCTGCGTGTAGACGGTGGCATGAGTCAGGTGGAAGCCTTGAGTCTGACTGTCGGGCTTGCGGTCGCTAGAGCTCTGCAAGGCTGTGGCGTCGACGGCGCGCGACTCAAATGGCCGAACGACGTGCTGGTCGATGGTCGCAAGATATCCGGGATTCTCCTGGAACTGGCCGGGGATCCGGCAGATGTCTGTCATGTTGTCATTGGTGTGGGTGTCAACGTCAACATGGCGGTCGATGCTCCCGCTGTTATCGACCAGCCCTGGACCTCGGTCCGCCAATGCCTTGGCCGAACGCTTGATCGTAATGAGTTGGCCGCCGAGTTGTTGCTGCAGCTGCGAGATTGCCTTGCCATTCATTGGCAGCACGGGTTTGCCGGTTTGCGCGAGGAGTGGGAAGCGTTGCATACGTGGCACGGGCGCGCTGTGGCTTTGACGGCAGGAAGCAATGCGACTCTGGGCGTCGTGCTCGGGGTTGATGAGCGAGGTGCTATTAGGCTGAGCGTGGATGGCGTCGATCGCTCCTTCAGTGGGGGTGAGTTGAGCCTGAGGTTGCAACATGATTCTTGAGCTCGACTGCGGTAACAGCTTTATCAAGTGGCGGGTAATTTCCGTGGATGGGGCGCAGCGCCTTTTTGCTGGCGTGGTCGACTCCGATGCCGCTCTCTTCGAGTCTTTGGCGGCTGCGCCCGAGTTGCGGGTAAGTCGCTGTCGCTTGGTAAGTGTGCGTAGCGATGCTGAGACCGAGCAGTTGGTTACGCGTCTGCGTGAGTCCCTGGGAGTCGATGCGATCTGTGCTCAGTCTGCCAGTCAGGTCGGGGGCGTGCGGAACGGTTACGAAGACTTTCGGCGTCTTGGTCTGGATCGTTGGCTGGCTGTGCTGGGTGCCTATCATCTAGGACAGCGCGCTTGCCTGGTGGTGGATCTTGGTACGGCGGTAACCGCTGACTTCATATCGGCCGATGGTATGCACCAGGGTGGTTTTATCTGTCCTGGGTTGCCGTTGATGCGTGATCAGTTGAGTACGCACACTCGGCGTATTCGCTACGATCGCCAGGTGGCGCTTGCTGCTTTGCAGGAGCTTGAGCCTGGGCGCTCCACTGCTGAGGCTGTCGAGCGTGGCTGTGTATTGATGTTGCGCGGGTTCGTCGCCGAGCAGTTGCTGCAAGCGCAAGCCCGCTTTCCAGAAGGTTTCGAAGTCTTTCTGACTGGAGGCGATGCGGGTCTGGTGCAGGATGTGGTCCCGGGAGCGCAGGTCGTTCCTGATCTGGTATTTGTCGGACTGGCTATTGCCTGTCCCTTGAACTGAGGCGAGGTATGCGCTGGATTCTGCTGTTGCTCCTGCTACTTAACGCCTTCTATTACGTGTGGCATCAGCAGCAGGCCCCCATGCGCGCCAAGGAAGTTGCGCCGGCCAATGCTTATCAGGCGGCGCGTAAAGATATCCGTTTGTTGAGTGAGGCGGATACGCCGCGCTCGCGTGCGGGGGCGTCGGCTCCGGCTGATACGGCTACTCCTGATGCTGCCGTTTGCCTATTTCTTGGCAGCTTTGAAGCGGAGGCGAGGGCGAGGGTTGTAGAGCAGCGGCTGCTGAGTCTGGATATACAGGCTGAAGTACGCAGTGTTGATGCGGCAGCGGGTGTCGAGTATTGGGTTTACCTGCCGCCTTTGGCTTCCCGTCAGGCCTCGCTGAGGCAGTTGCGCGAGCTGCAGGCCCGGCGCATCGATAGCTACATCATCACCCAGGGCGAGCTGGCGAATGGCATATCGCTCGGGATATTTCCTCGCAACGACTCGGCCAATAGCGTCATGCAGCGTTTGCGTGATGTGGGGTACGAGCCGCAGATTCGCGAACTCTCACGTGCGCATCGTAGTTTTTGGGTGCGTGTAGCCCCGGAAAGTCGGCGGTTGGCCGATGAGTTTTTACTTGGGCGGCTGGCTGGAGACTTCGCAGGTTTGCAGCATCAATTAATGCCTTGCGAAGGCGTTGCATTGCTCCAGTAGTTTGCATAGAATGGCGCCCGCTTCGCAGGGTGGTCAAAGTTGGTTCCCGACGAAGATGTTGTCAAAGTAGCTAACCTCAAGATTTTAATGAGAAAAAGCTTGACAGTAGGGTGGCAGATCTAGAAAATGCCGCCTCACTTTGGAGGGGTTCCCGAGCGGCCAAAGGGATCAGACTGTAAATCTGACGTCATCGACTTCGAAGGTTCGAATCCTTCCCCCTCCACCAGATTCAGCGTGAGCTGCAAGCTCCGCGGGTATAGTTCAGTGGTAGAACCTCAGCCTTCCAAGCTGATGATGCGGGTTCGATTCCCGCTACCCGCTCCAGTTTGTGGTTGGCGCAACAGAGTTTGGCTCATGTAGCTCAGTTGGTAGAGCACACCCTTGGTAAGGGTGAGGTCAGCGGTTCAAGTCCGCTCATGAGCTCCATCTAATGAAGGCAGATATGAAAGTATCTGCCTTTGTTTTAATGGCGGCATGGCTTGCTCAATTCTTCGCTAGGAGACGGTCAAGATGGCTAAAGAGAAATTCGAACGTAACAAACCGCACGTCAACGTAGGCACCATCGGTCACGTTGACCACGGTAAAACCACTCTGACCGCTGCTCTGACCCGCGTCTG
>NZ_FNAE01000015.1 GCF_900101755.1 Ectopseudomonas alcaliphila
ACCGGCGGCGTGGCCAAGCGTCTGATCGACTTCGCCAACGCCTGCGTCGGCCACATCCGTGGCGGCCTGGCCATCGGCGCGGTGCTGGCGTGCATGCTGTTCGCCGCGCTGTCTGGCTCCTCGCCAGCCACCGTGGCGGCAGTCGGCTCCATCGCCATCGCCGGCATGGTGCGCTCCGGTTATCCGCAGGCGTTCGGCGCCGGCATCGTCTGTAACGCCGGTACCCTGGGCATCCTGATTCCGCCGTCGATCGTGATGGTGGTGTACGCCGCCGCCACCGAGCAGTCGGTGGGCAAGCTGTTCATGGCCGGCGTGATCCCGGGCGTGATGCTCGGCCTGGCCCTGATGATCGCGATCTACATCGTCGCGCGTATCAAGAAGCTGCCGGCACTGCCGCGCGCCAGCTTCCGCGAGTGGCTGCGCGCCGCGCGTGAGGCGTTCTGGGGCCTGCTGCTGATGGTGATCATCCTCGGCGGTATCTACACCGGCATGTTCACCCCGACCGAGGCCGCGGCCGTGGCAGCGGTCTACGCAGGCTTCGTCGCCCTGTTCGTGTACAAGGACCTGACCATCCGCGAGTGCCCGAGGGTGCTGCTGGAGTCCGGCAAGCTGACCATCATGCTGATGTTCATCATTGCCAACGCCATGCTCTTCGCCCACGTACTGACCACCGAGCAAATCCCGCAACAGATCACCGCCTGGGTGGTGGATCTGGGCCTGCAGCCGTGGCAGTTCCTGCTGGTGGTGAACATCGTGCTGCTGATCGCCGGTGCCTTCATGGAGCCGTCGGCGATCATCCTGATCCTGGCGCCGATCCTGTTCCCGATCGCCATGCAACTGGGCATCGACCCGATCCACCTGGGCATCATCATGGTGGTGAACATGGAGATCGGCCTGATCACGCCACCGGTGGGACTGAACCTGTTCGTCACCTCGGCGGTGACGGGGATGCCGCTGACCTCGGTGATCAAAGCGGCCTGGCCGTGGCTGATGCTGTTGCTGAGCTTCCTGATGATCATTACCTACATCCCCGCCGTGTCCATGGCCCTGCCGAATCTGCTCGGCATGTAGCCGCTCAAACCAACGCTGCTACTTCGGTACCTCGTGTACCCACTCCGCCCGGCCTTAGTGCCGGGCTTTTTTTGCTTGTCATCTTGAGGCACGCCTTTCCTGTCACCACAAAGCGACGCACATATTGGCTCAGCACGTTCTGCGCGTCATGAAAGCGGGTTAGCCTGATGAATATCGCTATAGCCATTTGCATGGTCTGCAGTGCGAACGCGACTGCCCAGGCCACCCATCCTGGCGTAAAGTCGCCGGCTAGTTCATCAAGGAAACCGAGGCATGATCAGAAGCAGCCTGAAATCCGTCGTTACCACCTGGCTGACCGGTTTGCTGGCGCTGCTGCCACTGGTGCTGACCCTGGCTCTGCTGGCCTGGATATTCAGCCTGCTCAACCGCCTGGTCGGCCCTTCGACCCTGATCGGTCAGCTGTTCGCCGTCCTTGGCCAGCCTTTCTCCAGTAACGGTTATATGGCTTATTTGCTGGGCAGCCTGGTGCTGCTGGCCAGCCTCTATCCCCTGGGCCTGGCCGTGCAACTGGGCCTGCGCCGTCCGCTGTCCTGGCTGCTCGACCGCACCCTGCGGCGCACACCACTGATCGGCAACTTCTACAACCTGGCCGACCGCTTCGTTGGCTTGCTGGACAAGAGCAAGAACCCGGATATCACCACCATGGCCCCGGTCTGGTGCTTCTTCGGCGGCGATGGCGCTGCCGTGCTCGCCCTGCGCCCGAGTTCCGAAACAGTCGAGCTGGAAGGCCGCGCCTACTGCGCCATCCTCATTCCCACCGCGCCGATTCCTGTTGGGGGCGGTCTGCTCTACGTCCCTCAAGAGTGGATACGCCCCGCCGAGATGGGTGTGGATCAGTTGACCAGCATCTATGTGTCGATGGGCCTCACGCCACCTGGCAGGCGCAACGTCGAGCAGTCGCCTCCGGTGGTGATCAAGCCTTAGGGATGTTCTGAAAAAGCCATTTATCGTCACTCCCGCGAAGGCGGGAGCCCAGGTGACTCGTAGGTTCTGGATGCCCGCCTGCGCGGGCATGACGGCTTTTCCAGTGTTTCCTTAGACGAGCGGCAGGCTGGTGGTGGATTTGATCTCCGACAGCGCAACGATGGAGTTCACCTCCTGGATACCAGGCACCAGCGACAGCTTCTCGAAGAAGAAGCGCTCATAAGCCTCGATATCGCGGGTGACGATGCGCAGCATGAAGTCCACCGCCCCCATCAGCACGTGGCACTCCAGCACCTCGGGAAATTCGCGCATGGCTTCGGCGAACTCGGTCAGGTTGGAGCGACCATGAGCGTTGAGCTTGACCTGAGCGAACACCTGCGTGTGCAGGCCGATGCGCTTGCGGTCGAGCAGCGTAACCTGCTTGCGGATCACCCCCTCCTCCTTGAGCCGCTGGATACGTCGCCAGCAGGGCGACTGTGACAGACCGACACGCTCGGCGATCTCCGCCGTGGAGAGACCCGCGTCCTCCTGTAGCAAAGCAAGAATGCGCTGATCGTAGGCATCCAGAGCGATAGACATAAAAAATCCTGGCTAGTGATCTATTTGGGAAATTCTATCCATGAAAGCCCAATTAACACAGCAAACAAGGCAGAACTTTTGCCGGAGGAAGGCGGAAACTTAGGCAAAACCTGCCTGAGCCACCGTCATGCCTGATACCACTCCGTTCCCCGCCGCCCACAATCGTCGCGATCCCTGGCAGGATCGCCCCGATGCCTGTGTCGAATACCAACTGCGCACCGACGCCGAAGCCGATGTGCTGTGCCGGCTGCTCGGTCTGTTCGCCCAACTGCAGCTGTTACCCGAGGCCCTGCACATGGAGCGCCTGCAGGACGACCTGCATATCAGCCTGCGCCTGCCCGGCATTTCGCTGCATCGAGCCGGCGTACTGGCACAGAAACTGCGCGGCCTGGTATGCGTATGGGAGGTGACCTGGCAGCACCTGGATCACAGCCTGGTGACGGAGGTGGCCTGAAGCGGGCGCTCGATCACGTCAGGCGCTTCGCCCTTGTGCGGCTTTTCGGGCATCCTAGTCCGCTGGTAGAGCGCTGCAAAAGCGACCTGCTACCTTTGTTCAGGACAATCCCGAGGAGCCCGCATGTCCGCCTTCACCGCTACTGCCCCTGACCGTGTACTGGATCTTGGCGACCTGCTGCGCGAGCTGGTGGCCCAGGGCCGGGTCGATCAGGATGTGGCTGAGCAGTGCCTGGCGATCCGTCGCAGCTCGCTGAACAATACCCAGCACCCGCTGGAGTTTCTCGCCGCACAGCAGGTGGACGATCAGAAAAGGCCGGGCAAGAAACTCGACCTGGAAACCCTCACCACCTGGCTGGCCAACTTCGCCGGCCAGCCTTACTTGCGCATCGACCCGCTGAAGATCGACGTACCGGCCATCACCCCGCTGATGTCCTACGCCTTCGCCCAACGCCACAAGATTCTCGCCGTGGCGGTGGACAGCGAGAGCGTCACCATCGCCAGCAGTCAGCCGCTGGTGCATAGCTGGGAAGCCAACCTGGTGCACGTGCTCAAGCGCCCGATCAAGCGCGTGGTAGCCAACCCCAGCGATATCCAGCGCTTCACCACCGAGTTCTATCGCCTGGCGCGCTCGGTCAGCGGCGCCAATTCCACCGACCAGAAGATCAGCGGCGTCGGCAACTTCGAGCAACTGCTCAGCCTCGGCGCCCAGGATCAGGAACCAGACGCCAACGACGCGCACATCGTCAACATCGTCGACTGGCTGTTCCAGTACGCCTTCCAGCAACGCGCCAGCGATATCCATATCGAGCCACGCCGCGAGCAGGGCACCGTACGCTTTCGCATCGACGGCGTGCTGCACACCGTCTATCAGTTCCCCGCCCAGGTCACCATGGCCGTGGTCAGCCGCCTGAAGAACCTCGGCCGCATGAACATCGCCGAGAAGCGCAAACCGCAGGACGGCCGGGTCAAGACCAAGACCCCGGATGGCAATGAAGTCGAGTTGCGTCTGTCCACCCTGCCTACCGCCTTCGGCGAGAAGATGGTGATGCGGATCTTCGACCCTGAAGTGCTGCTGAAAAGCCCGGATCAACTCGGCTTCTCCCCCGAGGACCTGCGCCGCTGGGCAAGCATGACCTCCCAGCCCAACGGCATCGTCCTGGTCACCGGCCCTACCGGCTCGGGCAAGACCACCACGCTCTACACCACGCTCAAGCAGCTGGCGACCGAGGAGGTGAACGTCTGCACCATCGAAGACCCCATCGAGATGATCGAAGGCGCCTTCAACCAGATGCAGGTGCAGCACAACATCGACCTGAACTTCGCCAGCGGGATACGCGCACTGATGCGCCAGGACCCGGACATCATCATGATCGGTGAGATCCGCGATCTGGAAACCGCAGAAATGGCCATCCAGGCGGCGCTGACCGGCCACCTGGTGCTCTCCACCCTGCACACCAACGACGCGCCCAGCGCCATCACCCGCCTGCTCGAACTGGGCGTGCCGCATTACCTGCTCAAGGCCACCATCCTCGGCGTCATGGCGCAGCGCCTGGTGCGAACCCTGTGCCCGCACTGCAAGGCACCGGTGCAACTGGACGAAGACACCTGGAACGGCCTGACCCGGCCCTGGAGCTCACCGCTGCCGACTCAGGCACACCACGCCGTCGGCTGCCTGGAATGCCGTGAAACCGGCTATCGCGGCCGCGCCGGGGTCTACGAAATCATGCTGATCAACGACGCGATCAAGCCGCTGATCAACGCCGACACCGACCTTACCGCCCTGCGCCGCGCCGCCTTCAAGGACGGCATGCGCAGCCTGCGGCTGTCCGGCGCGCAAAAGGTCGCGGCCGGGCTGACCACCATCGAGGAAGTACTGCGCGTCACTCCACAGAGCGAGCAACGCTGATGCTCCTGCAGTCGCGATAGCGGTCGTCGGCCAACTGTGAGTGCCAGGCGAACAGGTACTGGCCATCCTTGAGCTGCTCCACCAGCCCACGAATCACCTCCTGCTGTACCGCCGGACAGCCCAGGCTGCGCCCCATGCGGCCGTATCTCTCCGCCCACTGCGGCGCCACGTAATCGGCGCCATGGATCACCAGCGCACGGGCACGCGCCTGGTCATTGAAACCGGGCTCCAGGCCATCGAGGCGCAGCGAATGGCCGTGCCGCCCCCTGTAGTTTTCGCCACCGCGAAACATACCCAGGCTGGACTGATGGCTACCGGGCAGATTGGAGAAACGCTCGGCAAACAGCTCGCCGGACTGGCGACCATGAGCCACGAACTCACGCTGCAGCAGACGCCTGTGCGTCAGATCGAAAACCCATAGGCGCCGCTCCAGCGAGGAACGCGAGTAATCGATCACCGCCAACCGCCTGGCTTCACCCGCGCCTTCACGCTCGGCACACCGCAGCGCCTGTAGCGCACCTTGCAACGCACGCATTTCCAACTGTGGCGCTGCACGGTGCAGGGCATTCAGCAGCTCACCGGCCACGGCGCCCTGCGCTGCCAGCAATAGAGCGGCAAGCAAAAACGGCATCAGCGAACGCTCAAACATGTCCTGACTCCCACGGATTGCCTGGCACCTGCCCACCTTGCGAAGGGGTCGGCGGCAGAGCCCAGTCGACTGTGCTTAGATTGAGAGATCTGGCAATGGAGTCTATGCGATGCACACCGAAGGGCGATCAGCAAACAGTCTGAGTATGGGTAGCCGCGTCCTCCCATGATCACCTACCTGCAACACCTGTCGTTCTGGGACTGGCTGGCCCTGGCCACCCTGCTGCTGATTCTCGAGGTGTTCGGCGCCGGAGGCTACCTGCTGTGGATCGGTCTGGTGGCCGTCGGCGTCGGCGCACTGACCTACCTGTTCCCCGACCTGCCCTGGCTTTGGCAATTTCTACTGTTCGGCGTACTGGCAATGCTCTCGGCGCTGCTTTGGCGGCGTCATCAGCAGCGAGCACGCAAGCTCAGCAACTGACCGGCCTGGCAACCAGCCATCGCCATCAAGGAACCACCAGCGGCTTGTGCGACTCCTAGGATAGGAACCACCCTAAAGGAGTTTCATCATGCGTGTAACGAGCCGTGCCGCACTGGCGTTCAGTGCCTGCCTGATCGCCCAGACCGCAGCAGCCGATGGCCTGCTGCGCGACATTCTGTCCTCGGGCGCGACCACCGCCTCGACCTATCTGACCTTCAAGGATCGCAAGCTGGTTGCGGCGGCCGAAGAGGATGCCAGCAGCTTCGTCGCCAGTAACGGCGAAATTCGCGGCCCGCATCTGGAAGCGGCAATGCAGCAACTGCGCAGCGCCAACCCGCAACTGCAGGAAGCCGACGATATGGCACTGGCCAGCGCCATTCTCGCCACCTCGGCAGCGCCAGCTGAAGACGCACGCTGAGCCGTCACCAGTCGCCCATAAAAAATGCCCGCATCCAAAGGGTGCGGGCATTTTTCGTTCAGCTTTCGGGACATCAGACCTTTAGGCCTCCCGAAAATCTCTCGCCTTACATCAGCGGCAGGGTGTAGCTGACGATCAGACGGTTCTGGTCGGCGTCGGACTGACCAGGGACGTTACCGCGCAGAACACCGTAGCGCCAGCCAAGGCCCAGACCTTTCAGAGCGCCATCCTGGAATGCATAGTCCAGAGCGATGTCACGTTCCCACTCTTTGGCATCATTGCCACCGGCAACCTTGACGTTGGTGCCCTTCAGATAAGCCACGGAAGCTTTCAGACCCGGAGCGCCGAGAGTGGCGAAGTCATAGCTGTACTGGCCGAAGGTAGTACGCTCACCGGCACGGGTAAAGCTGTTCACCAGGCGGTCAGTCAGCAGGTAGACGCTCGCACCCGAGGAGCCTTCGATACCACCCTGGTTCAGCTGCACGAAGTTGCTGTCTTCGGATACACGCTGATGGCCCAGCATCACAGCATGGCTACCCAGGCTGTAAGTGAAGGCAGCGCTCCAGGTGTTGTTGTCGATCTTGCCGTTACCGTTGCGGGTGTAACCGCCTACGGAGTAACCCGCTTCCTTGCCGTTCTTGCCATCGGAAGTGGTACGGAAGTAACGCAGGTCGGTCTTCAGGCTACCTTCGCCCAGCGCCAGGTTGTGGCCCAGACCGGCGAAATGCTGTTTGTAATAGTCTTCCAGATTGGCGTAGTAGTACTGCGCCGTCAGGTCGCTATTGATCTTCCAGTCACCGCCAGCGAAGTAGAACTTGTTGCTGGCCTCGCTACCGCCAGCGACGGACAAGCCGGTGCTGTTGCTCGAGGCACGGCTAACAGCGTGCTCGATCTGGCCAGCGGTCAGCGTCAGGTTGTCGATTTCGTTGGAGGTGATCATGCCACCTTCGAACATCTGCGGCAGCAGACGACCGTCGTTGGAGACCAGAATCGGCAGTTTTGGCATCAGAGTACCGACACGACCCTCGGTCTTGGATACGCGGACCTTGGCGGTCGCGCCAGCCTTGCTGAAGTCATCGACAGCGCTGCCGTCGCTTTCCAACGGGAACAGCTGGCCAGGAGTACGGTCACGACCGGCCTTGGTGTTACGACCACCGCCATCCAGACGCACGCCCAGCATGCCGACTGCATCGACACCAAAGCCAACGGTACCCTCGGTGAAACCGGACTGGTAGTTGAGAATGAAGCCCTGGCCCCACTCGCTGGCCTCACCATTATTGTTGGTGGTGTTCTTGGTGTTCTGGTCGAAGTAGAAATTGCGCATGGTCAGGCTGGCTTTGCTGTCACCGATGAAATCGGCGAAGGCTACTTGGCTCAGGCCCAGGGTGCTGGCGGCTACGGCCAGTGCCAGGGAGGTCTTTCTCATTATGTGTCTCTCCAGTGTGTTTAAGGTGACGCATCGTCCGGCACAGACTTCGGCACGAAGAGGCAGGCCGGCACGAATGGGGCATACGCCCCCACAAGCCAGGACAGAATAAAGCCTGGCTCGAATGGGGACACGAAAAACTCAGGAAGAACAGAACAACGGCGAACGCAGCGAGGCGGCCGAAATGAGGCGGGCAGAGTGGTGCATGGTGAATGCTCTCTCGTCGTTGTTATTTTGCGCCGACATCCTAGCCGGCATCTGCCGGACCCTATGCAGATAACGCGCCAGTCTCTGACAGCAAGCCCACGAGGCTTCTAAGACAATAGGTTACATTTTTCCTGCAGGGCAGTGACCATGCAATGACAATGAAAATAGGCAAATTTCCGCTTATGAGAACCCGTTACCAGGCGGAAAATCGCCATAACCTCAGCCAAGGACGATCTGATTCTTGCCTTGGCGCTTGGCCACGTACATCGCTGCGTCGGCACGTGCGTAGAGCGCATCGAGGTTGGCATCAGTTGCCAGCAGACTGGTCAGGCCCTGACTGACGGTGATGCCGAAGCTGGTGCCCTCATGCCGAAAGCTGAGGCGTTGCACCTCGCGCTGCAGTCGTTCAGCCACCTGCATGGCCACATCCTGCTCACAGCCAGGGAAAAGCGCCGCGAACTCCTCACCACCGATACGCCCGAACAGATCGCCGCGCCTCAAGGCATTGCTGCCGCAATGCGCCAGGCGCCGCAACACTTCATCGCCGACCTGGTGGCCGTACTGGTCGTTGATCTTCTTGAAGTCGTCGAGATCGAGCAGCAGGAAGGCCAGCGGGCTGCCGAACTTGCGCGCGTGCTCGAACTCGCGGCGGGCGCACTCGAAGAAGTGCCGGCGGTTGCTGCTCTGGGTCAGCACATCGGTGGTGGCCAGGCGATGCAGCTCGCCTTCCAGACGCTTCTTCTCGGTAATGTCTTCGGCGATACCGACGATCACGCTGCCCTGCTCGGTGCCCAGCCGGGGGCTGACGAAACACTTGTCGCTGAGCCAGCGCAATTGGCCATCAGCGCGAATGATGCGGTACTCGCGAGACTCCACCGCGCCGGTTTCCAGCACCTTGGCCAGGCTTTCGGCCGCGTAGTCGATATCGTCCGGATAAATGCTGTTGCGCCACTCGCCATAGTCGGCCAGAAGCAGCGCGGCGGAACGACCGAAGATTCGCTCATAGGCAGGGCTGACATAAATCATCCGCTGCTCGTTCCAATCGAAGGCCCAGAGCACGGCGTTGACGCTGCCAAGCAAGCTGCTGAACAGTTGCTCGCGCGCGCCCAGGCGCTCCACTTCGGCACGGCTGTGCAGTAGAGCCAAGGTCAGTTCTTCCAATTCGGAAACAGCGTTGCCTTGATCGTCCATTAAAGCGGCCATCCCTTCCCTCGCCGTGCAGTGAAATGAGCATAGTGCGAGCTGTTGGACAAACACAAAGGCCCGCCAGTTCGGCGGGCCTTTGCAGGTAACGAACGGAACTCAGACTGCCGCGCTGGAAGGCCGCAACGAGTAGGTCTTGAGCTGCTCGGCGAACTCACGCAGCGACTGAATACCGCTGGCCTCGGCCTCGTGCACCCACTGCTTCATGGCTTCGAGCATGTCGTGGCCATTGCTGCTGGTCTTGACCCAGATCTGCTGCAGTGCCAAGCGCTTCTCATAGATCACCTTGAGTGCCTGGCTCTGCGCCAGCAGCTCGCTGATGCGCGCATGATGCTGCTCTTCCAGCAGGCTCGGCTCACGCGACAGCAGACGTTTTGCACGGCGGAAAAGGTGACGAACGGACTCGTCGGCCTTGGCCACTTCCTGTTTGACCAGCGGAGCGATCACCAGCTTGCGGTACTGCGCCATGATCTGGAAACGGTTGTTGAGGATGGCCATGGCGGTGTCCATGTCCAGGCTGCCTTTGCCCTCGACCCGATGGGCGATGGGCGCGACACGCTGCACCTGAGCCAGACCGAAGAAGCTGAACAGCTTGATCCAGGCCCAGCCCATGTCGAACTCCCACTTCTTCACCGACAGCTTGGCGCTGTTGGGATAGGTGTGGTGGTTGTTGTGCAGCTCCTCGCCGCCGATCAGGATGCCCCAGGGCACCAGGTTGGTAGCGGCATCGCGGCATTCGAAATTGCGATAGCCGACAGCGTGACCAAGACCGTTGATGACACCTGCGGCCCATACCGGAATCCACATCATCTGGATCGCCCAGACGGTCATGCCCAGTACGCCGAACAGCGCCAGGTCGATGATCGCCATCAATGTCACGCCACCAATCGGGTAGCGGCTGTAGACATTGCGCTCCATCCAGTCATCCGGACAGTTCTTGCCGTAGATACGCAGAGTTTCCTGGTTCTTCGCTTCTTCCTGATACAGTTCGGCACCTTTGCGCAGCACGGTGCCCAGACCTTTGATGACCGGGCTGTGCGGGTCATCGACGGTTTCGCACTTGGCGTGATGCTTACGGTGAATCGCGGTCCACTCGCGGGTGTTCTGGCCAGTGCTCAGCCACAGCCAGAAACGGAAGAAATGCTTGAGCGCGGGGTGCAGTTCCAGTGCACGGTGCGCAGAGTAGCGGTGCAGATAGACAGTCACGCTGACGATGGTCACGTGTGTCATCAGCAAAGTCGCAGCCACCAGCTGCCAGACCGACAGGTCGAGTAAACCGTTGTACCACATGGGCGCTGTGCCTCTTGAAGGGGGAACGCGGCTTGTCCTACAAGGACGAACCTGCTCACATTATCCCTGACCCATGCCAGAAAACCAGTTGGTCTTTTAGATGAGAATGTTTCAGCAGTGAAGCATCTATACTGCCCAGCATTTACCGGGAGCGCTGCCGCTTGCCCATGCGTATCGACACCGCCGCCTTGCGTCTGACCCTGGGCTACCTGCTGCTCGCCGCTCTGTGGATTCTTCTCAGCGATCATCTATTGACCGCCCTCGGCCTGTCCGTGGCGCAACAGGAGCGTTTGCAATCCCTGAAGGGCCTGGTCTTCGTCGTGCTCACCAGTTCACTGCTGTATCTGGTGCTGTACCGTCATGCCCTGCAGTACCGCCATGCACGCCTGGAGCTGGTCGGTAACGAGGAACGTCTGCGCCTGGCACTGGATGCCACACGTGACGGCCTGTGGGACTGGGACGTGTCCAGACGCAAGGTATTCTTCTCCGAAGGCTACGCCAGGCTTCTCGGCCTCACCCCGCAAACCCTGGGCGATACCCGCGAGGACTGGGCCGCGCGCCTGCATCCGGATGACGTGGAGCGCGCCCTGCATGCACTCAACGCCGAGTTGAGCGACCAGCCCTACGAAAACATCTACCGCCTGCGCCATACCGATGGTAGCTATCGCTGGATTCACTCTCGCGGCCGCCTGCTGCGTGACGAAAACGGCCAGCCGCAGCGCTTCATCGGTATCGCCAGCGACATCACCCAGCAGCGCGCCATTGACGACAGCCTGCGCCAGGCTGCAGCGGTGTTCGATGCCACCCAGGAAGGGGTACTGGTCACCGATGCCGAGCAGCGGATCGTTCACGTCAACCCCGCTTTCAGCCGCATCACCGGCTACAGCAGCGAGGAGATTCTCGGCCAGCACCCCACCCTGCTCAAATCAGGCCGTCATGACGCCGCCTTCTACCACAGCCTGTGGCACGCCCTGCAGAACCGTGGCGCCTGGAGCGGTGAAGTGTGGAACCGGCGCAAGAGCGGCGAAATCTATCCGCAGTGGCAGTGCATCCGCGTCATCCACGACGAGCAGGGGCGCGTCAGCCATTATGTGGCGGTGTTCTCCGACATCACCGCACTCAAGCGTTCGCAGCGCGAGCTGGATTATCTGGCCCACCACGACCCCCTGAGCAACCTGCCCAACCGCCTGCTGTTCACCGAGCGTGTCGCCCATGCACTGGAACGCAGCAAGCTCGAGGAGCTGCGCGGCGCGGTACTGCTGATCGATCTGGACCACTTCAAGCACATCAACGAGAGCCTCGGCCACAACGTCGGCGATCTATTGCTCAAGGGCGTCGGTGAGCGTTTGCATCAAGGCCTGCCCAGCGGCAGCACGCTGGCCCGGTTGGGTGGCGACGAGTTCGGCCTGCTCAGCGAAAATTGCGCCGACGCCGCTCAGGCTGCCGAGCTTGCACAACGCCTGCTGCGCAGCCTGGAAACACCCTTTCGCCTCGACGGCCACGAGCTTTACATCGGCGCCAGCATCGGCATCAGCCTGTTCCCCGAAGATGCCGATAGCGTCGAGCAGATCCTGCGTAACGCCGACTCGGCGCTGTTCAAGGCCAAGAGCAGCGGCCGCGAAGGCTATGCCTTCTATGTGCAGGAGCTGACCGACTACGCCCGCCAGCGCGTGGAACTGGCCAGCAGCCTGCGCCATGCCCTGGATAATCAGGAGCTGCGTGTCTACTACCAGCCGCTGCATGACCTGCGCGACGGTCGCCAGGTGGGCATGGAAGCACTGGTGCGCTGGCAGCATCCGCAACGCGGGCTGATTCCTCCCGGCGAATTCATCCCGATTGCCGAGGACAACGGCATGATCGGCATCATCGACACCTGGGTACTGGAGCAGGCCTGCCAGCAGATGGTGCGCTGGAATGCTGAAGGTTATTCGCTGGATTTCGTTGCGGTGAACGTCTCCAGCCGCCTGTTCAGCCGCGGCGAGCTCGATGTGAAAGTGGCGCAGGTACTCGCAGAAACCGGCCTGCCGGCAGAGCAGCTGGAGCTGGAAGTGACCGAGAGCGCGATCATGGAAGACCCGGATGCAGCGCAGAAACTGCTCCTCAGTCTGCGCGCCCTGGGCGTACGCCTGGCTATCGATGATTTCGGCACTGGCTACAGCTCCCTGGCGCGCCTCAAGCGCCTGCCAGTGGACAAGCTCAAGCTCGACCAGAGCTTCGTGCGCGGCCTGCCTGACGACCCGGAGGATGCCGCCATCGCCCGCGCGGTGATCGCCCTGGGCCAGAGTCTGGGCCTCAAGGTGCTCGCCGAAGGTATCGAACAACCGGCTCAAGCGGACTTCCTGCGCGAGCTAGGCTGCAATTATGGCCAGGGCTATCACTTCGGCCGCCCGCAACCGGTACCTGCCAGGACCGTCGACACCACTACGCTGAGCGAAGCGAAGGATAGCCAGTCCAGCCCCAGGAGCTGAGCATGCGCGTACTGATTCTCGAAGACGATCCCTGGATCGCCGATCTACTCAAGCAGATCGTCCTTAGCTTGCGCCCCGGCGCTCGAGTCGACTGCCAGGTGCGCGTGGCAGACGCCATCTCGGCCTGGCAGCGCGAACCGGCTCAGTTGGTGATCGCCGACTGGAACCTGCCGGACGGCAGCGGCACTCTTCTGCTGCAGGCGGTACGCAGCCAGGACCGTGACGTGGCGCTGGTGATGATCACCGCACGCGCCGACCGCAGCAGCGTGCTCGAGGTGCGCGCCCTGGGCATCAACGCCTTCATCAGCAAACCCTTCCAGGTGCCCAAGGTTCTGGACTGCCTGCGCAACCTGCTCCCCGAGGACGATGAACCTCGCGTGGCGGCAGCCAACGACGAGGACTTTCTTCACCATCTCGGCGCCTTGCCCGATGAGGAGATCGATCTGCCACTGCGCGACGAGCTCTGTCAGCAACTACGCGACGCAGCCGCCACCCCCGGCACTCTGGAGCAACTCGGCGAACACTGGCAGCAGGACCCGGCGGTGCAGGCGCGGCTGATCGCGGCGGCCAACAGCAGCCTCTACAACAGCAGCGGGCAGCCTTGCGTCAGCCTGCCCGATGCCGTGCGCCGACTGGGTGCGGCCACCGCGCTGAATCTTATTCAGGGCCTGGCGTTGCGCCCCGTCGCCAGCCTGCAGGACGCTGATCTGAGAACCCTGGGGCAGAACCTGCTGCAGACGCAGCTGGACCTGCTGAACAGGGTCGGTGTCCTGGCCAAGGCCTGTCAGTTGGACCCGACACCCCTGCACAGCGCCGCCCTGTTACAGCGCATGGGCGAGCTGGCCGTGCTGCAGCAGGCACAGATCTGGCGCAACCTCGGTCTACCGTTGAGCGAGGAACAACTGCAACAAGCCCTGCGCCAATACAGCGGCGAGCTGGCCAACCGCCTCAAGGCAGACTGGCGCCTGCCCATCGGGCTGCGTGAACTGATCGGTGCCTGTTACGGCCTGGCGCCCGGCACCGCCCGGCGCGAGCCGATTCTCATGCGTCTGGCCAGCGTCGAACTGCAGAGTGCCGACAGTCAGGAAGTACAACGCCTGCGCCGCCTGGCCGGGCTGAGCTGAGGCGCGACGAATGAGTATACCGAGGTTGGGTCATCGCTGGTTCGGTCGACTCAGCGCCGGGCGCCGGGATGCCGACCGCCGAGATGCGGGCCATTGGATAGTCATCGGTGGCAGCCTGTGCCTGGCGCTGTTCTTCGCCTTTCTCGGGAGCCAGGCACTGAGCGAGCGCGAAGCGCTCTGGCAACTGCAGATCAGCAAACAGGCAGACATTCAGCGCATGGCCCTGAACAGCACCCAGCATGGGCTGCAGGAACGTACGCAGCTGCTGGCCGAAACCATCGCTGCCGATGCCTGGGTGACGGAGCTGGTACGCCAGGCCCACGCCCTGCCGGCGAGCGACCTGCAAAGCCTGGCCAGCATCCGCAGCCAGCTCTACACCCGCCTGGCGCCGCGCTGGCGCAGCCTGCAGGCGCACCAGCCGTTTCGCCTGTACGTGCACCTGGCGCCAGACGTCAAAGTGCTGCTGCGGGTACACGAACCCGAGCATTTCGGCGACCTGCAGGTCGGCTGGCGCCCGATGGTGCTGGAGGCGCTGCGCAGCGCCAGCAGCCAGGCAGGTCTGGGCCTGACCCGTGGCAGCATCGGCATGCGCGCCATCGCCCCTTTGCTGGCCGAAGGCGAGCGTGGGTCATTGCAGGTCGGCGCCATCGAAGTGGCCATGGGCGTGCTCGAGGATCTCGCCCAACTGGACCGCGAGTTCGACAGCGGCGTGGCCCTGCTGCTGCGCGAAGACCTGCTGCTGAGTTCGGGCAGCGGCGAAGAGTTACGCGGCCTGGCCGGCGATACCCAGCGCTGGCAGTTGATGGATCATTCGCGGCCCCAGATACTGGCCTGGCAACAGCAACAGCGACTGCCCGCCCCAACCGAGGGCGATGCCGTACGCCTGCTGGACGACGGCGAACGGCACTACCTGGTCAATCAGGTGGCCTTGAGCAGCTACCGGCAACGTCACGACCCCGCTGCAGAGCCATTGGCGGTCGCGCTGATCTGGTACGACGTCAGCGATCAATACAACCTGCACCAGCGCGACAAACGCTGGCTGGTGATCAAATGGCTACTTGCCTGGTGCGGGGCCGAAGCCCTGCTACTGGTTCTGTTACGCAGCACCCGGCGCAGCACGCAGCGCCTGATGCAACGCCAGCAGGCGGCACTGCGCGCGCTCAACGAGATCGCTGCTCTGCCCAGCCTGAGCCGCACCGAGCAACTGCGCCAGGCGCTGCGTCTGGGCGCCGAGCATTTCGGCATGCCGCTGGGCATCATCAGCCGTATCGACGGCGAGCAGTACCAGGTACTGGTGCAGGTTTCTCCCGAAGGTGCCCTCTCTGACGGCCAGCTGTTCGAATTGGGCGACACCTACTGCAGCCTGGCCTTGCAGCAGGACCAATCACTGGCCATCGGGCACATGGGCGAGTCGCCACACAGGCGCCACCCTTGCTACCGCCAGTTCGCCCTGGAAAGCTATATCGGCACCGCCGTGCGCGTGGCCGGCAAGCCCTTCGGCACCCTGGCTTTCGCCAACCCCGAGCCACGCAAGCGGCCGTTCGACGCCGCCGACCGCGACTTCCTCGGCCTGTTCGCCCGCTGGGTCGGCGCCATTCTGGAACGCCAGCAGCAGGAGCGTGCCGTGCGCGCGGCACGCGCCTACCTGCAAGCGGTTCTGGACTCAGCCACCGGCGTATCGATCATCGCCACCGACACCTTCGGCACCATCAGCCTGTTCAATTCCGGCGCTGAACGCCTGCTCGGCTACAGCGCCGAGGAAATGGTCGGCCATCGCACCCCGGCGATGTTTCACCTAGCGGAAGAAATCCAGGCTCGCGCCGCCGAGCTGAGCGAGGCCGCCGGTCACCCGGTGGAGGGCTTCGAAGTCTTCGTGCACAACGCCCGCGGCGGCGAGCCGGAAACCCGCCAGTGGACCTATCGCCACCAGGACGGCAGCCTGCGCCAGGTCAACCTCACGGTTAGCGCGATGTTCGACGAAGGCGGCCAGATCACCGGTTTTCTCGGCATTGCCAGCGATATCAGCGAGCTGCTGCAGACCACCCGCGCGCTGCAGAAGAGCGAGAGCCGCTTCCGCGGCCTGGTGGCCAACCTGCCTGGTGTGGTGTATCGCTGCGCCAACGATGCCGACTGGAGCATGCGCTACGTCAGCGAGGAGATTCGCAATCTCTGCGGCTACCCGGCCAGCGATTTCATCGACAACCACGTGCGCAGCTTTTCCAGCATCGTGCATCCCGACGACCTACCCATCACCTACCGCGCTGGCGAGGCCATCGAGCGCCAGGAAAGCTTCGAGCTGACCTACCGCTTGCGCCATGCCGATGGCCATAACGTCTGGGTTCGCGAGAAGGGCCGCGGTGAGTACGACAGCCAGGGCCGGCTGTTGTGGGTCGACGGCTTCATCTGGGACGTCAGCGAACGCCAGGCCATCGAAGATGAACTGCGCCTGAGCCAGCAGCGTTTTCTCAATGCCTTCAATACCGCGCCACAGGGCATGGCTCTGGTCGGCCCTGACGGCCGCTGGCTGGAGGTCAACGACGAGCTCTGCCGCATGCTCGGCTACGATCGCGAGGAGCTGCTGGCCTGTACCTACGAGCAGCTCACCCATCCGGACGATCTCGACGCCGATCGGCAGAACGTCGCCGATCTAGTGGCCGGGCGGATCAACGCCTATCAGATGGAGAAACGCTACCTGGACAAGCAGGGGTGCACGCTCTGGGTATTGCTCAGCGTGTCGCTGGTACGCGACAGCGAGGGGCGGCCCGTGCATTTCGTCGCGCAGATCCAGGACTTCAGCGATCGTGTCGCCGCCGAGCGCGCGGTGCGCGAGCGCGAGCATTACCTGCGTACCCTGCTCGACAACGTGGTCGACGCTATCGTCACCATCGATGAGCAGGGCCGTATCGAAACCTTCAACCATGCGGCCGAAGCGATATTCGGCTACCGGCAAAGCGAAGTGGCCGGGCGCAACGTCAGCCTGCTGATGCCCGAACCCTACCACGGTGCCCATGACGGCTACATCCAACGCTACCTGCGCACCGGCGAAGCCTGGGTAGTGGGCCAAGTCCGCGAGCTGGAGGGCCTGCGCCAGAGCGGCGAGCGCTTCGCCATGGAGCTGGCGGTGTCGCAGATCAGCCACCAGAGCCAGCGCCGCTTCATCGCGGTGATCCGCGACATCGCCGAGCGCAAGCGCACCGAACAGATGAAGAGCGAGTTCGTCTCCACCGTCAGCCACGAGCTGCGTACGCCGCTCACGGCCATCGCCGGCTCGCTCGGCCTGATCAACGGCGGTGCCCTCGGCGCCGTGCCCGACAGCATGCAGCACATGCTGACCATCGCCCACAGCAACAGCCAGCGTCTCAGCGCCCTGATCAACGACTTGCTGGACATGGACAAACTGGTTGCCGGCAAGATGCACTTCGACTTGCAGACACGCGCATTACAGCCGTTGCTGGAACAGGCACTGCTGCACAACCAGCCCTATGCCGAGCAGCATCAGGTCGAATTGCGTCTGCAGGTCGAGGACGACGCCCAGGTGCGGGTCGACACCCAGCGCCTGGCCCAGGTGATGGCCAACCTGCTATCCAACGCCGCCAAGTTCTCGCCAGCGGGCACCAGCGTCGAGGTGCGCCTGCAGCATTGCGGCGAGGTCCTGCGCGTCAGCGTTTCGGACAGCGGCCCCGGCATACCGGAAGCCTTCAAACCGCGCATCTTCAGCAAGTTCTCCCAGGCCGACTCCGGTGACACCCGACGACAGGGCGGCACAGGGCTGGGGCTGGCCATCTGCAAGGAAATCATCGAGCGCATGGGCGGGCATATCGGCTTCGACTCGTCTCCAGGCCAAGGTGCTACCTTCTGGTTCGAACTACCGATCACAGGGAGTGAGTCATGAGCCAAGCCCCGATTCCCAGCAACGAGCAGGAGCGCCTGGCCGCCCTGTACGCCCTGGAGCTGCTCGACAGCCCGGCCGAAGCGATGTTCGACCACATCACCGCGCTGGCTGCGGAAATCTGCGACACCCCTATCGCCCTGATCTCGCTGATCGATTCCCAGCGCCAGTGGTTCAAGAGCCGGATCGGTCTGGATGCCGAACAGACCGCACGCGAACTCGCCTTCTGCGCCCATGCAGTGCACGCGGACGTACCGTTGGAAGTGGACAACGCCCTGAATGACGCACGCTTTCGCGATAACCCGCTGGTCACCTCAGACCCGCATATCCGCTTCTACGCCGGCATGCCACTGCACGACGGCCAGGGCCTGGCGCTCGGCACCCTGTGCGTGATCGACCGTCAACCGCGTCAGCTCGACAACCACCAACGCACCCAGCTGCAGCACCTGGCGCAACTGACCGGGGAGCTGTTCGAGCTGCGCCTGCAGGCGCGCCGCCAGGCCGAACAGAGCGCCATGCACCAGGCCATGCTGGACAACGCCGGCAGCGCGGTGCTGGTGCTTGACCCGCAGGGGCGAGTGCTGCGCAGCAACCACGAAGCGCAGCAGTTGCTGGGCTATCCGCCCGAGGATCTGAAGGACCAGTACCTGCCGCAACTGCTGCTCGAGCCAGGCCAGTACGAACGCCTGTGCGCCGCCTCTACCGCCGGGCCGCAGAGCACCGAAGGACAGATGCGCGCACGCAGTGGGCAGAGCCTGCCGGTGCGCCTGAATCTCTCGCCGATTCGCGCCGAAGGCCAGCCGCTCCAGGGCTACCTGCTGGTAGCCAACGATCTCAGCCAGCGCGAGGAAGCGCGCCAACGCCTGCAGCGCATCGCCGCCCAGCTGCCGGGCATGGTCTACCAGTACCTGCTGCGCGCCGATGGCAGCAGCTGCTTCCCCTATGCCAGCGCCGGCATCCGTGACATCTGCGGCTGCACGCCTGAAGAAGTCAGACAGGATGCCGGCCCGGTCCTCGCCCGCGTGCATCCGGACGATGCGCCGCAGGTGCACGCGGCCATCGCCCGCTCGGCCGCGAACCTGAGCACCTGGCATCAGGAATACCGTGTCCTGCATCCGTTGCACGGTCCGCTCTGGGTCGAGGGGCGCGCCGCCCCGCAGCGCCTGCCCGACGGTGAAACCCTCTGGCACGGCTTCATCAGCGATATCAGCGAACGCAAACGCGGCGAGCAACTGCAGAACGAGTTCGTCTCTACCGTCAGCCATGAGCTGCGCACGCCACTTACCGCCATCGCCGGCTCACTCGGCCTGATCAACGGCGGTGCCCTTGGCGAGGTGCCGCAGAACATGCAGCAGATGCTGGAAATCGCCCAGAGCAACAGCCAGCGGCTGCGCAAGCTGATCGACGATCTGCTGGACATCGACAAACTGGTCGCCGGCAAGATGCGCTTCGATCTGCAGCCGCTGGCCCTGCGCCCGCTGTTGCAGCAGGTGCTGCATAGCAATCAGCCCTATGCCGAGCATCATCGGGTGCAACTTCTGCTGCTGCCAGGCATCGATTGCCAGGTAAGCGCCGACGCTCAACGCCTGGAGCAGGTGCTGGCCAACCTGCTGGCCAATGCTGCCAAGTTTTCCGCCGCCGGACAGAGCGTGGAGCTGGCGGCCGTGCCCACGGACAGCTGGGTACGCATCAGCGTGCGTGACCAGGGTCAGGGCATCGCGCCGGACTTCAAGTCGCGCATCTTCAGCAAATTTGCCCAGGCCGACGCCGGCGATACCCGCCGCCAGGGCGGCACCGGCCTGGGCCTGGCGATCAGCAAGGAAATCATCGAACACATGGGCGGACGCATCGGCTTCGACTCCGAGGAAGGGCAAGGCAGCACCTTCTGGCTGGACCTGCCGCTGGCCGGAGCGCGCCCATGAAAACCACGGGAGCCCTGCTCGTCTCGCTGTTCAGCCGCGTCAATCTGCTGGCCTGGGCCGTATTGGCGCTGGCCCTGGGGGCGACGCTGCTGGCCTGGTACAACCTGCGCCATAGCCAGACCGAGTCCGCCACCCGCCAGTTCGAACTGCTTACCGAGGAGCTGAGCCAGGACATCGTCAAGCGCATGGAGGAACAGGAGAGCATCCTGCTCGGCGCCGCCGGCCTGCTCGATGCCAGCGAAGAGGTCAGTCGTGCCGACTGGCGTACCTACGCCCAGCGTCTGCGACTGGACGAGCGCTACCCGGGCATCCAGGGTCTGGGCTTTACCCAGATGCTGGAGGCGCAGCAACGGCCGGCATTCGAGAGCGAAATACGCGCCGAGGGATTCCCCGACTTCCGCACGCACCCGCCCGGCCAGCGTGAGCGCTACGCGGTGATCCGCTTCATCGAGCCCTTCGCCGGGCGCAACCTGGTCGCCTTCGGCTTCGACATGCTTTCCGAGCCGGTACGCCGCGCCGCCATGCTGGATGCCGGGCGCAGCGGCCAGAGCCGTCTCTCCGGCCGCGTGACGCTGCTCCAGGAGACCCAGGGCACGGTGCAACCCGGCCTGCTGCTGTACGTCCCGGTGTACTGGCCGCAGCGACCGCTGGACACCCCCGAACAGCGCATGGCCGCGCTGCGCGGCTTCGCCTACAGCCCGTTCCGGGTGCACGACCTGATGCATGGCATTCTCGGCGAACGCAAGCGCGAACTGGATTTCGAGCTGTACGCCGGCCCCATCAACAGCAGCACCGAGCGGCTCTACAGCAGCCGCGACCAGGCGCAGAACGCGAAACCAGCCGACAGTCAGCACCAGCTCGAAATGTTCGGCCAGACCTGGCACCTGGACTTCCACTACGCACCGGGCTACCTCGAACGCGAACACCGCGGCGAAGGTGCGCTGCTGGTGCTTGGCTGCAGCATCAGCCTGCTGCTGTTCTGCCTGGTCAGCAGCCTCAGCCTGCGCCGCGCCCAGGTACAGGAACTGGCCGCAGGCATCACCGAACAGCTGCACCGCAGCGAGGAACGCCTGGCGCTCGCGCTCAAGGGCGGCAATGACGGTTGGTGGGATATCGAGGTCAAGGCCGGCAGCTTCTTCGCCTCGGCCCACGGCTGGCAGATGCTCGGCCATCCGGAGCAGGGCCCGCCGGGCTTTGCCGACGACCCGTGGGCCTGGGAAAGCCTGGTGCACCCGGACGACCTGCCGGCAGCGCGCGCCCGTCTGAAGCAGGCGCTGTCCTCAGGTGCCAGCAACTTCACCATCGACTGTCGCCTGCTGCGCGTCGACGGCAGCGAACTGCCGGTGCTGCTGCGCGGCTACATCCAGCGCGACGCCAACGGCTACCCGCTGCGCATCACCGGCACCACCATGGATCAGAGCGAGGCCAAGCGCATCGAGCGCCTCAAGAGCGAGTTCATCTCCACCGTCAGCCATGAGCTGCGTACCCCGCTGACGGCCATCGCCGGCTCGCTCGGCCTGATCAACGGCGGCGCCCTCGGCGCGGTGCCGGAAAGCATGCGCACCATGCTGGGCATCGCCCAGGCCAACAGCCAGCGCCTCAGCCACCTGATCAACGATCTGCTGGACATGGACAAGCTGGAAGCCGGCAAGATGCAGTTCGACCTGCAACCCTGCTCGCTGGCCGCCCAGCTTCAGGACGCGCTGGACAGCAACCAGGCCTACGCCGACCGTCACCAGGTCAGGCTGCGCCTGCTCGACTGCCTGCCGGCCCGTGTACGCGCCGATGCCATGCGCCTGCAGCAGGTGCTGGCCAACTTCATCTCCAATGCCGTGAAGTACTCACCGCCCGGCGCCGAGGTGTGCCTGCGCGCCGAGCGGCGGGGCTCGCGCGTGCGCGTCGAGGTCAGCGACCAGGGCCCGGGCATCGCCGCCGAGTTTCACCAGCGCATCTTCAGCAAGTTCTCCCAGGCCGACGCCAGCGACAGCCGCAGCAAGGGCGGCACCGGCCTGGGCCTGGCGATCAGCAAGGAGCTGATCGAACGCATGGGCGGCCAGATCGGCTTCGACTCGGTCGAAGGCCAGGGCGCCTGCTTCTGGTTCGAGCTGCCCATGCTGGTGGAAGCCACCCTGCCCGCCTCCAGCGACGGCCGGCGCAGCCTGCTGGTGATCGAGGACGAGCCGGACATCGCCAACCTGCTGCGCCAGTTGCTGGAAAACGCCGGCTATCGCGTGCGCCTGGCCCACAGCCTGGAAGAAGCCCGCGCCAGTCTGCGCGAGGAAATACCCGCCGCCATCAGCCTCGACCTGCGCCTGCCGGACGGCGACGGCATGCTACTGGTACACGAACTGCGCGCCGACGCGCGCTATCGCGAGCTGCCGATTCTGGTGGTTTCCGCGGCCTGCGAGGAGGGCCGCCTGGCGCTGGAAGGGGCGCCTGCGCTGGACTGGCTGAGCAAGCCGATCGACCCGCAGCGCCTGCTCGCCAGCCTCGCCCAGGCCCTGCAGGATCTGCCGCAAAGCCCGCGCGTGCTGCACGTGGAAGACGACCACGACTTGCGCCTGGTAGTCGCCGAACAGGGCCGCGAGCTGGCCGAGTTCGTCCCCGCCGACAGCCTCGCCGAAGCGCGCCGCCTGCTCGCCGAACAGTCTTTCGATCTGGTCCTGCTCGACCTAGGCCTGCCCGACGGCAATGGCCTGGAGCTGCTCGACGAACTGCAGCGCCAGCGGCCAGGGCTACCGGTGGCCGTGCTCTCGGCCAGCGAGATGGATGGTCATGAGTTGGCCGGGGTGAGTGCGACACTGGCCAAATCGCGCAATGATGGACAACACTTCCTGCACATGCTCAACCGTCTGTTACCCGCCAAGGAGACCCGCCATGACTGAGCTCAAGCGCATCCTTCACGTCGAGGACGATCCCTCGATCCAGGCCGTGGCCAAGGTCGCTCTGGAAGCCGTCGGCGGCTTCCAGGTGCTGAGCTGCGCCAGCGGCCAGGAAGCGCTCGATCAGGTGCAGGGCTTCGCGCCCGACTTCATCCTGCTCGACGTGATGATGCCCGGCATGGACGGTCCGCAAACGCTGGAGAGGCTGCGCGAACTGGTAGACATCGGCGAGGTGCCGGTCGCCTTCATGACGGCCAAGGTGCAACCCGGCGAAGTGGCCCATTACCGCAGCCTGGGCGCGCTCGACGTGATCGTGAAACCTTTCGATCCCATGCAGCTCGCCGCCCAGATCCGGCAGATCTGGAGCCAACGGCATGGATAAACGCGACGGCAACGCCATCCCTCAGACCCTGCAGGAGCATCTGCAGCAACTCGGCCAGCAGTTTGCCGAACGCCTGCGCCAGGAGCTGCCGCAGCTGGCGCAACAGGGCGAGCAACTGCGCCAGGTCGGCGACCAGCAGCGCGGCCCCTTGTTGCAGACGCTACGCGACCAGCTGCACCGCCTCGCCGGCACTGCCGGCACCTTCGGTTTCGACCAGCTCGGCCAGCAAGCCCGCGAGCTGGAACAACAAGCCGAACGCTGGCTGGAACACCAACAACGCCTGCAACACGAACTCGACGAATTCATCGCGGCGCTGCAATGCCTGGGCAACCAGACCTCAAGCAGCGAGGCACCCGGCGCACCGCAGCAGCAGAGGCAGCAGGCACCACGCGGAGAAACCGAGTCCCGGTTGATCTACATCCTCGAGGATGAGATGGCCGTGGGCGAAAACATGCGCCTGACGCTGAACAACTTCGGCTATCAGGCCGAGCACTTCAACACCATCGCCGCTCTCGATGCGGCCCTGGAGCGGCAGATACCGGACGCGCTGATCGTCGACGTCAACCTGGCCAACGAAAACTGCAGCGGCCTGGACTACGCCGCACGTGTGCAACAGCGCCTGGAAGTGCCCCTGCCGCTGCTGGTGCTGACCCACCAGGATGACTTCGGCACCCAGTTGCAGGCGGTGCGTGCCGGCGCGCTGGGTTTCTTCGCCAAGCCGGTGGACATTCCGCAACTGGAAAGCCGCCTGGAACGCTGCTTCGCCCAGCAGAGCGGCGAGCCCTACCGGGTGTTGATCGTCGACGACGACCGCGATCTGGCCAGCCGCTACAGTCTGGTGCTGCGCGATGCCGGCATGCTGGTGGAATTTCTCCAGGACCCGGCGCAGATCTTCGAGCATCTGCGCGACTTCAATCCCGAGGTAGTGCTGCTCGACGTCAACATGCCGGACTGTACCGGCCCTGAGCTGGCGCAGATCATCCGTTGCAACGACGACTGGCTGCGCATCCCGATCATCTACCTATCGGCGGAAACCGATATCGGCAAGCAGATGAATGCGCTGATCAAGGCCGGCGACGACTTCGTCACCAAGCCGATTTCCGACAACGCCCTGGTCGCCACCGTGTTCTCCCGCGCTCAGCGCGCACGCCTGCTGTCCAACGCCCTGGCCCGCGACAGTCTCACCGGCCTGCTCAAGCATGGCGATATCAAGGAACAGGTGGCCATCGAGCTGGAGCGCGCGCTACGCAGCGGTGACCGCGCCAGCGTGGTGATGCTGGATATCGATCACTTCAAGCGGGTCAACGACGAGCATGGCCACGCCGCCGGCGACAACGTCATCCGCGCCCTGGCCAACCTGCTGCGCCAGCGCCTGCGTCGGGTCGACAGCCTGGGACGTTATGGTGGCGAGGAGTTTCTCGCGGTACTGCCGGACTGCACGCCGCAGCAGGCCAAACAGATCGTCGACGAGATTCGCGAACGCTTCGCCGAGTTGCGCTTCATCGCCGACGGCGGCGAATTCTCCTGCACTCTCAGTGCCGGTATCGCCGGCACCGATGTGCACAGCCAAGCCGAACAACTACGCGAGCGCGCCGACAAGGCGCTGTATGCGGCCAAGCATGGTGGCCGTAATCAGGTGCAGGTGGCGGCGTCGGAAGAGCATCGCGGCTGAAGCCCCTCCTACACCTCTCCCCGTGGGAGCGGCTTCAGCCGCGATAGGTCATAAAGGCTATAGCGGGGTGTCGCCCGCCAATGCCACCCTGATCAGGCCTCGGCGCGCTGCATCAGGCGGCGCTGGCGCCACTCCATGAAGGTTTTCAGGAACAGGGTCAGCAACGCCATGCACGCCAGCAGGCCGGCGGCAGTGAAGGCCGCAGCGGGTTTGTAATCGTTGTTGAGCTGGTCGACCAACAGCGGCAGGGTCAGGGTCTGGTTGATGATGCTGCCGGAGACCACCGACACCGCGCCGAACTCACCGACCGCACGGGCGTTGGTCACCACCACGCCATACAGCAGCGCCCACTTGATCTTCGGCAGGCTGATGCGGCGGAAGATCTGCCAACCGCTAGCGCCCAGGCACATGGCGGCGGTTTCCTCGTCCTGACCCTGGGCCTGCATCACCGGAATCAGGATGCGCGCCACGTAGGGCGCGGTGACGAACACGGTGACCATGACGATGCCCGGCCAGGCGAACATCAGCTGCATGCCGTTATCGTAGAACCAGCGGCCAATGAAACTCTCCAGGCCGTAAACCACCAGGTAGCAGAGGCCAGCGACCACCGGCGACACCGCATAGGGAATGTCGATCAGGGTGGTCAGCAGCTTGCGCCCACGGAAGTCGTAGTGGGTCACGCACCAGGCCAGGCAGATGCCGAAGCACAGGTTCAGCGGCACGGTGATCACCGCGACCAGCAGGGTCAGGCCGATGGCGTGGAGCATGTAGTCTTCGTTCAGATTGCTCCACAGCAGGTCGAGCCCGCCAGCCAGCGCCTTGCTGAAGATCAGCGCCAGCGGCACCAGCAGAATCAGCGCCACCATGGCCAAACCGAGAACTACCAGCGCCCATTGGCGCCAACCTTGGGGCTTTTTCATCGACCTTGCCGTTGCCATGCGAACAGACGCCCCTGCACGACCTGCAGGAGAAACAGAAGAACCAGTGAGGCAAGCAGGATCACCGAAGCGATAGCCGCCGCTGCCGGGTAGTTGAACTCCTGCAGACGGACGAAAATCATCAGCGAGCTGACTTCCGTCTGGTAGGGAATGTTGCCGGCGATCATGATCACCGCACCGAATTCACCGAGGCTGCGAATGAACGCCTGTGAGCCACCGGTGACCAGTGCTGGCGCCAGGGTCGGCAGGATCACCTTGCGGAAGGTCTGCACGCGGCTGGCACCGAGGGTGCGCGCGGCCTCTTCGTACTCCGCGCCGAGATCCTGCAGCACCGGCTGCACGGTGCGCACCACGAAGGGAATGCTGGTGAACACCATGGCCACGATGATGCCGGCGTAGGCGTAGGCCACCTTGAAGCCCAGCCACTGGCCGATCCAGCCATTGGGCACCAGCAGCGCGGCGAGGGTCAGACCGGCGACCGAGGTCGGCAGGGCGAAGGGCAGGTCGACCAACGCATCGACGATGCGCCGGCCGGGGAAGTCGTAACGGGTGATGATCCAGGCCAGCAGCAGGCCGATCACCAGCACCGCCAGGGTCGAGTAGAGCGCGGCAGAGATGGTCACCTTGTAGGTCTGCACCACGCGCGGATCGCTGATGGCGAACCAGTACTGGCCCCAGGTCATGTCGCTGACGTACAGCAGCAGCGCCGACAGCGGCAGCAGGATCACCAGCGAGAGATACAGCACGCTGACGCCGAAGCTCAGGCCGAAACCGGGCAGCAGCGGAGTCTGCAGGAAGAACAGCGTCGGTTTACTCACGAAAAGCTCGGCTCTACAAATGCAGTTGGCCGCCAATAAGGCGGCCAACGGACCAGAAACTCAATAGCCCACGACGAATACAGCCCATGTGAGATCTCGCGAGCTAGAGCCCTGCAAGGCAAAAACAGGCGAGGGAGCGGAGTGTACTTTTGTACATGAGCATTACTCACTCCGTTCGCCCCTACGGGGCCGCACTTAAAGTGCGTTAGCCGCAAGCGGCTTTCCGAGCCTGTTTTTAACGCCGCAGGGCCGACGCGCAGCAGATCGTTGACGAGCGCTCAGCGGCCGGAGGCTAGAAGCTGGTCAAGAATACCACCGTTGTCGAAATGCTTGGCGGTGATCTCGTCCCAGGTGCCCAGCACCTCGGTCGGGTTGATCAGGCGTACCGGAGCGAACTGCGCCTTGGTCGCCTCGACCACTTCCGGGTTGTGCACGCGGTAGTTGTAGCGGGTCAGCAGTTGCTGAATGTCCTTGCTGTACTGGAAGTCGAGGAAGGCCTTGGCCTGCTCGCGGGTGCCGCGCTCGTCGGCCACCTTGTCGACGATGGCCACCGGGAATTCGGCCAGCACGCTGACCTCCGGCACCACGATGTCCAGCTTGGCGGATTTGAATTCCTCGCCGTTGGCGATATTGATCACTTCCGATTCGAAGGTCAGCAGCACATCGCCCTGGCCGTTCTGGGCGAAGGCGACGGTGGCGCCACGGCCGCCGGTGGGGAAGTTCTCGACGTTCTTCAGCAGCTTGCCGACGAAGGCCTTGACCTTCTCCTGGTCGCCGTTGAATTTCTCGTTGGCGAACAGCCAGGCACCCAGGTAGCTGTAACGGGCGTTACCGGAGGTTTTCGGGTTGGGGAATACCAGCTTCACGTCATCGCGAATCAGGTCGTCCCAGCTCTTGATGTTCTTCGGGTTGCCTTCGCGCACCAGGAAGGCGGTGGTGCTGTAGTACGGCGAGCTGTTGTTGGGGAACTGCTCGGCCCAGTCCTCGCGCAGCAGCTTGCGCTTGGCCAGGATGTCCACGTCGGTTACCTGGTTGAAGGTGACCACGTCGACCTTCTTGCCCTGGATGATGTCCTGCGCCTGGCGCGAGGTACCGGCGAAGGACTGGATGATCTTCACCTCCTTGCCGCTCTGCTGCTTCCAGTGCTCGACGAACAGCGGATTGATCTCGCCGAACAGCTCACGGGCGATGTCGTAGGAGGCGTTGTGGAATGGGGTATCGGCAGCGGCATGGCTCAGCGAGCCAGTCAGCAGGGTGGCGCTGGCCACGGTGGCCAGAACGATCTTCTTCAGCATCTAAGGCGTCCTTATCGAGAGAGGAGCCTGCAGGCAGGCTATTTGATGGCGCGATTTTGCAGAAAAATCATATAGCTGAAAAATATCTTTTTATTTACCACTTATAACCAGACTGCCTTTTCTTTCCAAAGGCCATGCAGCCCCCGTCTCCGAGGGCTGGGCGGCGCCGAGCACCTACAACTTGGCGATGGACACTTCGGTAGATTTGACGAAGGCGATCACTTCACTGCCAACCTGCAGTTCCAGCTCGCGCACGGAACGGGTGGTGATTACAGAAGTAACGATGCCGGCGGCGGTCTGCACATCGATTTCCGAGAGCACGTCGCCGATGACGATTTCCTTGATGCTGCCCTTGAACTGGTTACGCACGTTGATGGCTTTGATGGTCATGGTGTTTCTCCTGATGGTCCACTGATGTAGCCCGGATGAAATCCGGGGAAATTGCATAACCGCTCCCGGATGGCATCCGGCTACGGCCTCACAGTGCCCAACGCAATTGCGTGGGCAGGGGTGATACGGGTTCAGGTGGCGTCGGCAACTGCGGCTGCGCCAGCACGCGGTCGAGCACGCGTGCTTCCAGCGCCGCCAGCAGCGGCGAGCCATGTGGGCGCGGGCGAATCAGTTGCACGTCGAGGTCGAGGCCGATCTGGCCGTCCTCGATCAGGATCACCCGGTCCGCTACGGCCACCGCTTCGGCGACGTCGTGGGTGACCAACAGCACGGTGAAGCCATGCTGCTGCCACAGGCGCTCGATCAAGCGCTGCATCTCGATGCGGGTCAGCGCATCCAGCGCGCCCAGCGGCTCGTCGAGCAGCAGCAGGCGCGGGCGATGGATCAGCGCTCGGGCCAGAGCCACGCGCTGCTTCTGCCCGCCGGACAGTGCTGCCGGCCACTCATGGGCACGATCCGCCAGGCCGACCGCCGCCAACGCTTCCTCGGCCTGTTTGCGCCAGTTGCCAGAAAGCCCCAGGCCAACGTTGTCGATCACCCGCTTCCAGGGCAGCAGGCGCGAGTCCTGAAACATCAGGCGGATGTCATCGCGCACCGCGTTGAGCGGACCACTGCCGGCCAGCAGCTGACCGCCGCTAGGTTGATCCAGCCCGGCCAGCAGGCGCAGCAAGGTGCTCTTGCCGCAACCGCTGCGGCCGACCACGGCGACGAACTGGCCAACGGGAATGTGCAGGTCAACGCCCTTGAGCACCTGGCGCTCGCCGAAGGCTTTCTCGATCTTCTCGATGGCAAGGGGGATGCCCCGACGAATGTTATGCAGCGCTGTCATTGCCCACCTGCCTTGGCCTGATAGGCCGGGTGCCAGCGCAGCCAGACGCGTTCGAGACCACGGGCGGCGACATCGGCCAGCTTGCCGAGCACCGCATAGAGCAGGATCGCCAGCACCACCACGTCGGTCTGCAGGAACTCACGGGCGTTCATCGCCAGGTAGCCGATACCGGCGCTGGCCGAGATGGTCTCGGCGACGATCAGGGTCAGCCACATGAAACCGAGGGCGAAACGCACGCCGACCAGGATCGACGGCAGCGCACCGGGCAGGATCACCTGACGGAACAGCGAGAACCCGGACAAGCCATAGCTGCGCGCCATCTCCACCAGCGCCGGGTCGACGTTGCGGATGCCGTGGTAGGTGTTGAGGTAGATGGGAAACAGCGTGCCGAGCGCGACCAGGAACACCTTGGCTGCCTCATCGATGCCGAACCAGAGGATCACCAGCGGGATCAGCGCCAGGTGCGGCACGTTACGGATCATCTGCACCGAGCTGTCGAGAAAGCGCTCGCCCCATTTCGACAGACCGGTGATAAAGCCCAGCAGCAGGCCGATACCGCCGCCGATGGCGAAGCCGATCCCGGCACGCTGGCCACTGATCGCCAAATGCCGCCAGATCTCGCCGGAGGCCAGCAGGTCCCAGCCGGCGGCGAGCACGGCGCTGGGTGCGGGCAGGATGCGGCTGGACAGCCAGCCGCTGGCCACCGCCAGTTGCCAGGCGGCCAGCAGCCCCAGCGGCAAGGCCCAGGGCGCGGCGCGCAGGGCCAGTTTGTTAAGGGTCGTGTTGCGCATTTTTTGCCTCGAAGAGTCCTGTTTACTCGAACCTGTGCTCCCGGATTTCATCCGGGCTACAACCCCCCTCTCCCCCATCAATGGGAGAGCCGGAGGAACATCGATCCGTAGGGTGCGCCATGCGCACCAATGAGACCGCAGTCCATCGCGGTGCGCGCAGCGCACCCTACGATTCAGTCCGTAGCCCGGATGCAATGCGGGGCAACCAGTGACTGCACCACCCTCAACTCGCCGAAGCCGCCTTCGGCAGAATGTCGCTGGAGATCATTTCGCCGAACGGGCTGACATAACCGCGACTTTCCGGACGCGCAGGCGCGGCCACGTCCAGGTGCGGGAACAGCAGCTCGGCGACCCGGTACGACTCTTCCAGGTGCGGGTAGCCAGAGAAGATGAAGGTGTCGATGCCCAGCTCCGCATATTCCTTGACCCGCGCCGCCACCGTCGGGCCATCGCCCACCAGCGCGGTGCCGGCGCCGCCGCGCACCAGGCCGACACCGGCCCAGAGGTTCGGCGACACTTCCAGGTTGTCGGTCTTGCCGCCGTGCAGGGCGGCCATGCGCTGCTGACCGACCGAGTCGAAGCGCGCCAGCGAGGCTTGGGCACGGTCGATGGTGTCCTGGTCCAGATGGCTGATCAGGCGATCTGCCGCCGCCCAGGCCTCCTCATCGGTCTCGCGCACGATCACGTGCAGGCGAATGCCGAAGCGTACTTGGCGGCCCTGCGCAGCAGCCTTCTCACGCACCTGGGCGATCTTCTCGGCCACGGCAGCCGGCGGTTCGCCCCAGGTCAGGTACAGCTCGACCTGCTCGGCGGCCAGATCCTGGGCTGCGTCGGACGAGCCACCGAAATACAGCGGCGGACGCGGCTGCTGGATCGGCGGGTAGAGTAGCTTGGCGCCCTTCACCTGGATGTGCTTGCCGGCGTAGTCGACGGTTTCGCCCTCCAGCACGCGGCGCCAGATGCGGGTGAATTCGACGGAAGCCTCGTAACGCTCGGCATGCGACAGGTGCAGACCGTCACCGGCCAGCTCGTCCGGATCGCCGCCGGTCACCAGATTGAACAGCGCACGGCCGTTCGACAGGCGATCCAAAGTCGCCGCCTGGCGCGCAGCCACGGTCGGCGAAATGATCCCCGGACGCAGGGCGACGAGAAACTTCAGATTCTGCGTGAGCGGGATCAGCGAGGCCGCCACCAGCCAGGAGTCCTCGCAGGAGCGCCCGGTGGGAATCAGCACACCGCCGTAGCCGAGGCGATCAGCGGCCTGGGCTACCTGGACCAGGTAGCCGTGGTCGACGGCGCGCGCGCCTTCGGCGGTGCCCAGGTACTTGCCATCACCATGGGTAGGCAGGAACCAGAAGATATTGAGGCTCATGCAGTGGTCTCCTTTTGCGAAAGCGTTGACGTAGCCCGAATGCAATCCGGCCTACGGGTTACTGGGCCTGGGCGACCTTGGCCGGCTGCCGCCAGATCACCTCGGCAATGCTCAGGCGCTTGGGGATCAGCTTCAGATCACTGAAGGTGTCGGCGATCTTCTGCTGTGCACTCGCCACTTCCGGGGTGATCAGCTGCGCGCCGTAGCTCTGCCGCTCAACCGCAGCACGGGTGATCTCGGGGGACAGCCCCAGTAGCGGTGCGACCTGGGCGGTGACCTCGTCGACGTTGGCGCGAGTCCACTCGCCGGTCTTGCGAATCTCGTCCACCAGAGCGACCACTACCTCGGGGTGCTTTTCGGCGAAGGGACGCGCGGCCAGATAGAACTGGTGGTTGCTCACCAGACCCTGGCCGTCGCGCAGGGTACGGGCCTGCAGCTGCTGTTCGGCGGCTGCCTGGAAGGGGTCCCAGATCACCCAGGCATCGACGCTGCCACGCTCGAAGGCAGCGCGGGCATCGGCGGGCGGCAGGTACACGGGGGTGATGTCGGTGATGCTCAGGCCGGCTTCCTCCAGCGCGCGCACCAGCAGGTAATGCACGTTGGAGCCCTTGTTCAGGGCGACCTTCTTGCCCTTGAGTTCGGCCACGGAGGTGATCGGCGAATCCTTGGGCAGCAGGATCGCCTCGCTGAGCGGCGCTGGCGGCTCGAAGGCCACGTAGAGCAGATCGGCGCCGGCTGCCTGGGCGAATACCGGCGGCGTCTCGCCCGTGGTGCCGAAGTCGATGGAGCCGACGTTGAGCCCTTCGAGCAGCTGCGGGCCGGCGGGAAACTCGGTCCATTGCACCTCGATACCCTTTTCGGCCAGGCGTTTTTCCAGCGCGCCGCTGGATTTGAGCAGCACCAGGGTGCCGTATTTCTGATAGCCGATACGCAGCGTCTCGGCTTGAGCGTGAGTGATGGCGCCGAAGGAAATGGCCGCGGCAAACAGGGCGACCAGGCTTCGACGCAAAGTAATGGTGCGCATGGCGCTCTCCCTTTGCGGTGATGTCTTGGTTGGCTACCTGCTTGCCCGTTGGCGGGCGAGTAAGGCGGGGTGTTACAGATGGATCAGATGCTCCAGCGGGCGTTTACCAGCCGGTCGTTGAGCAGGTTCGGGTCGATCGGCTGCGGCCGTCGCGCCAGGGCTGCGCCCAGTTGTTCCAGCGCCTCGTCGAGGCGTGCGCGCAGCTCGTCGTCGATCTGCACGGGCCTGTCCCCTTCCGGGTAGGCGATCTGCTTGTCCACGGCGAACACGCCGGAGAGCATTTCCTGAGCCTTCAGTGCGGCCAGCACCGGCTTGAGCGCGTAGTCCACCGCCAGCAGGTGCGCCGGGCTGCCACCACTGGCCAGTGGCAATACCACCTTGTGTGCCAGGGCACGCTCGGGCAGCAGGTCCAGCAGTACCTTCAGCGCACCGGTGAACGACGCCTTGTACACAGGCGTGCCGACCACCAGGCCATCGGCGCTGGCCACCACAGCCTGCAGCTGCTGCACCGCCGGGCTGTCGAAGCGGGCATGCAGCAGATCCTCAGCGGGAAAGTCGCGCACCCGCAGCAGGCTCACTTCCACCTGCTGCACTTCCAGACGCTGGCGTACATGGTCCAGCAGCACTTCGGTACGCGAACGCGCCGCAGGACTGCCGGAGAGCAATACGACATGCATGCTCGATCCTTACTTGTTGGGCTGTGGCGTTAGACGCAGATAGGGCTTCACGGCGCGATAACCTTTGGGGAAACGCTGGGCGATTTCGGCTTCGTCTTTCAGCGACGGCACGATCACCACCTCTTCACCGTCCTGCCAGTTGGCCGGCGTGGCCACCTTGTAGTTGTCGGTCAGTTGCAGCGAATCGACCACGCGCAGGATTTCATTGAAGTTGCGCCCGGTACTGGCCGGATAGGTGATGGTCAGGCGCACCTTCTTGTTCGGGTCGATGACGAACAGCGAACGCACGGTCAGGGTGTCGTTGGCGTTCGGGTGGATCAGGTCGTAGAGATCGGACACCTTGCGGTCGGCATCGGCGATGATCGGGAAGTTGACCGCGGTGTTCTGCGTCTCGTTGATGTCGTCGATCCATTTCAGGTGCGAGTCCACCGGGTCGACCGACAGGGCGATGGCCTTGACGCCGCGCTTGGCGAATTCATCCTTGAGCTTGGCGGTGAAGCCCAGTTCGGTGGTGCACACCGGCGTGAAGTCAGCCGGGTGGGAGAAGAGGATGCCCCAGCTGTCGCCCAGCCACTCGTGGAATCGAATGCGGCCTTCACTGGAATCCTGTTCGAAGTCAGGGGCGATGTCGCCCAGACGGATGCTCATGATCGTGCTCCTTGGCAGTAGCTTGCGTGGTGCTCACTATGCTCAGGAACCAATCGAAACAAAAAGAATAAATAATGATTTATTTATAACCAAAAATTCATTCAAGGAAGGTTCATCATGACCATCCCAAGCCTGCACAAGGTTCCCAGCGAACAGGCGCCGATGGCGCTGCTGCTGGAAGCCGACCCCAGCGCCGCCATCATTGCCCGCTATCTGCAGGATGGCCATTGCGTGGTCGCACGCCTGGACGAGGCAATCGTCGGCGTCTACGTGATCAAGGCCCTGAGCGCCGAGACCTGGGAGTTGATGAATATCGCCGTGGCGCCCGAGCGGCAGGGCCAGGGCATCGGCGCCCTGCTGCTACGTCACGCCATCGACCAGGCCCGGCAGCTCGGGGCGCAGCGCCTGGAGCTGGGCACCGGCAGCTTCGGCCACCAGTTGACCTTCTACCAGCGCGCCGGCTTTCGCGTGGTGGCGGTGGAGCCGGATTACTTCCTGCAGCACTACCCCGAACCGCTGTTCGAGAATGGCCTGCAGCATCGGGATCGTTTGCGCCTGGCGCTGGAGCTTTAGGCAGGCTCGCGCAGACGATAGCCCACCCCCGCTTCGGTGATCAGGTAGCGCGGCGCGGCCGGGTCGTCGCCGAGCTTCTGCCGCAGGTGGCCGACCACCACGCGCAGGTAGTGGCTGTCGCCGATGTGGCTGGGGCCCCAGATTTCGCGCAGCAGCTGCTGCTGGGTCACCACCCTGCCGAGATGTTGGCCGAGCAGCGCCAGCACGGCGTACTCCTTGGGCGTCAGGGCGACCTCACTGCCGTCGACAGTGACGCGGCGGTAGGCCAGGTCGATGTTCAGCGCGCCACAGGCGATGCTCGCCGGCAGCGCTTCGCGGCCCTGCCCCTGGCGCAGCAGCACGCGCACCCGGGCGAGAAATTCCTGAATGCCGAACGGCTTGGTCACGTAATCGTTGGCACCGCCATCCAGCGCCAGCACCTTCTCGCCCTCGCTGGCGCGCACCGAGAGCACCAGCACCGGCACCTGGCTCCATTCGCGCAGGCCGCGCAGCACCTGCTGGCCATCGAGGTCGGGCAGGCCGAGGTCGAGCACCACCACATCCGGGTTGTGCAGCGCCGCCTGGGCCAGGCCTTCTTCGCCATTCGCCGCCTCCAGCACCCGGTAGTCCTGGGCGCTGAGGGCGATGCGCAGGAACTTGCGAATCTGCGCTTCGTCGTCGATCAGCAGAATGCTTGGCCCCTGACTCATCAGTCCTCCTCGGCGGCTTGCGGTTGCGCGGTCAATGGCAGGTGCAGGGTCAGGCTGGCGCCACGGCCGTCGAGGCCCTCGCCAACCGTGACGCGACCGCCGTGGGCACCGACCATGCCCTGGCAGATCGCCAGGCCCAGGCCGGTGCCCTGGCCGCCGCGATCCCCTCGCGCTGCGGTATAGAACATGTCGAAGATCTTCGCCCGTTCCGCCTCGGGAATGCCAGGGCCCTGATCGGCGACGACGAAGCGCAGCTCCTGCGCGTCGTACTCCAGCGCCACACGCAGACGGCCAGCGGGCGGAGAGAAGCGCGCGGCGTTCTCCAGTACGTTGACCAGCGCCTGCTCGATCAGCGCCGCATGCACGTGCAGCAGCGGCGGCTCCGGCGGCAGCACGCATTCGACCTGCAGCGGCGCGAGCACCGCGCGCAGGCGTTGCAGGGCGCTGGCGACGATGTCGCTGGGCGCCACCCAGTCGCGCGCCAGTTTGAGCCCGCCATGGCCGAGGCGGGTCATGTCGAGCAGGTTCTGGATATAGCGATCAAGGCGTTCGGCCTCGTCGCGGGTGCCTTCGAGCAGTTCACGACGATCAGCCATGGGGATCGACTCACCCAGCGCCAGCAGGCTGTCGATGGAGCCGCGCATGGCGGTCAGCGGCGTGCGCAGGTCGTGCGAGACCGAGGCCAGCAACGCGCTACGCAGCTCCTCGGTCTGCCCGTGCAGGCGCGCCGCCTCCAGCTCCTCGGCCAGTTGCGCACGGGCCAGAGCCTGCGCCAGCGGCTGGCCAAGGGCAGCGACCAGGCGCCGCCGCTCGTCCGCCAGCGGCGTGCCGTCGGCGCTCTGCAGGCCGATCAGCAGCAGCGGCCCCTCCTCCGCGCACAGCGGCCACCACCACCAATGGCTGGCGGGCAGGGTATCGGTGCCGAGGCCCGCCGGCTGCTCGTGCTGCCAGGCCCAGTCGGCGGCCGCGCGCTCGGCGTCGGGCAGCTCGGCGTGCAGGCCCCCTTCATGGCGCCATTGCCCATCAGCGCTGCGTGACAGCAGGGTCAATTGCATGCCCGCCCAGCCACCCAGTTGCTGCTCGGCCACGGCCAGCACGGCCTGACGGTCGGCGGCGATGGTGAGCTTGCGCGACAACTCGAGCAGCGCCGTGGTCTCGCCCTGCGCCTGACGCAGCACCTGTACCTGGCGCCGCTGGCGGCTGGCCAGGTTGCCGGTCAGGCCGGCCATGAGCAGGAAGAACAGCAGGGTCAGCACGTCCTCCTGACGCTGGATTTGCATGGTCAGGGTCGGCGGAATGAACAGGAAGTTGTAGGCCAGGAACGACAGCCCCGAGCACGCCAGCGCCGGCCCCAGGCTGCTGCGCACCGCCACCAGCAGCACGGCAGCGAGGAACACCAGGGAGATGTTCGGCAACTCCAGCACCCGCGCCAGGCCGAGGGAGATCAGCGTGGCGCAGGCAGTTGCCAGTGTGGCCAGCAGGTAGTCACGCCAGCGCGGCGCGATACGCGCGCGCCGACCAGCCTGTGGCTGATCACCCGCCGCATCCAGCACGCTCACCTCCAGCCCGGCCCCGGCGGCCAGCAGACGCTCGCCGAGGCCGCGACCGAACCAGCGTCGGCGCAGACGCCGCGTGCTGCTGCCGACCAGAATGAGGCTGGCGCGGCGTTCGCGGGCGTGGTCGAGCAGCGTGCGCGCCACCGAGTCGCCATGCAGCGTCACCACCTCGCCGCCAAGGCGCTCGGCCAGGCGCAGCGCGGCTTGCAGACGGCCGCGCTGTTCCTCGTCCATGGCCCGGCGGCCGTCCACATGCACCACCGACCAGGGCAGATGACGACGCTCGGCCACCCGGCAGGCGTGGCGCACCAGGCGCTCGGCCTCGCCGTCGCCGTCCACCCCCACCAGCAGGCGCCCGAGCACGCTGGGCGCGGCCTGGCCGAGCTGGCGATAGCGCTGGTCGAGATCGGCATCGACCCGCGCGGCGGCAGTCTGCATGGCCAGCTCGCGCAGCGCGGTGAGGTTGGTCGGCGAGAAAAAGGCGTCGATGGCCGCACGCGCCTGCTCGGGCATGTACACCTTGCCGTCGCGCAGGCGTTCGAGCAGCTCGCGCGGCGGCAGGTCGACCAGCTGGATCTCGTCGGCTTCCTGCAGCACCCAGTCCGGCACCGTCTCGCGCACCTGCACGCCGGTGATGTCGCGCACGCGGTCGTTGAGGCTTTCCAGGTGCTGGACGTTGACCGTGGTGTAGACGTCGATGCCGGCAGCGAGCAGCTCCTGCACGTCCTGCCAGCGCTTGGCGTGGCGGCTGCCGGGGGCGTTGCTGTGCGCCAGCTCGTCGACCAGCGCCAGTTTGGGCGGGTCGGCGAGCAGACCGTCGAGGTCCATCTCGCTGAGTTCCAGACCGCGATACGGCAGGCGCAACGCTGGCTGCTGTGGCAGACCCAGCAGCAGCGCCTCGGTCTCGCTGCGGCCGTGGCTTTCCACCACCCCGGCGCGCAGCAACATGCCCTGGCGCAGTTGTGCGTGAGCAGCCTGGAGCATGGCGTAGGTCTTGCCCACGCCAGGCGCCGCGCCGAGAAACACCTTGAGCCGGCCACGTCCCTCGCGGGGCAGGTCGGCGAGCAGCGCTTCGGCGCGCAGGCTGTCGTTCATGGCAATCCCGTCATTGAGTCGTGAAGCGCGGATTGTCGACCAGCGCCAGGTTCAGGGCCAGCACATTGACCACTGCCGGACCGAACAGCGGGCGCTCGGTGTGCGCCTCGACCAGGCGCAGCAACTGCACTTCCGGCAGGCCACGGGCCTGGGCGATGCGCGACACCTGCCAGGCGGCCGCCTCGGGCGACAAGTGCGGGTCGAGGCCGCTGCCCGAGGTGGTCGCCAGTTGCATCGGCAGCGGCGCCTGGCCGTTCAGGTTGGCACTGGCCTGCTCGATGCGGGTGTGCAGTTCCGGGTTGCTGGCCGCCAGGTTGCTGGCACCACTGGCCACGGTGGCGTAGTCACCAGCCGAGGGGCGCGACTGAAACCACTGATCACCATCGAAGGCCTGGGCGATCAGGCGGCTGCCGCGCACCTCGCCGGTGTCGTCGCGTACCAGGCTGCCGGCGGCCTGATCGGGAAAAGCCAGGTGCGCCACACCGGTGACGGTCAAGGGGTAGGCGACCCCGAGCAGCAGGGTCATGCAGGCCAGCGTGGTGATGGCGGGGCGAATATGTTCGAACATGATCAATCTCCGGTATCGATTCGTTGCTTGTGTAGGAGCGAATTCATTCGCGATTGTCTTGGCATCGTGCCCGACCATTTCGCGGATGAATCCGCTCCTACAGCACCTTCAGACAACACTGTTAAACCCAGCCCAACCCCACCAGCAGCAGGTCGAGCAGCTTGATCCCGACGAAAGGCGCGAGCAGCCCGCCGAGGCCGTAGATCAGCAGGTTGCGCCGCAGCAACTGGCCGGCGTCCAGTGCGGGAATACGCACGCCGCGCAGCGCCAGCGGGATCAGCGCAACGATGATCAGGGCGTTGAACACGATGGCCGAGAGGATCGCGCTCTGCGGGCTGTGCAACTGCATCAGGTTGAGCGCACCGAGTTGCGGGTGGATGCCGGCGAACAACGCCGGGAGGATGGCGAAGTACTTGGCCACGTCGTTGGCCACCGAGAAGGTGGTCAGCGCGCCGCGCGTCACCAGCAGTTCCTTGCCCACCTGCACCACGTCGATCAGCTTGGTCGGGTCGCTGTCCAGGTCGACCAGGTTGGCGGCCTCGCGGGCGGCCTGGGTGCCGTCGTTCATGGCCAGGCCGACGTCGGCCTGGGCCAGTGCCGGGGCATCGTTGGCGCCATCGCCGCACATCGCCACCAGCTTGCCTTCGGCCTGCTCGGCGCGGATGCGCGCCAGCTTCTTCTCCGGCGTGGCCTCGGCGATCACGTCGTCAACCCCCGCCTCGGCGGCGATGGCAGCGGCGGTCAGCGGATTGTCGCCGGTCACCATGACGGTGCGGATGCCCATGGCCCGCAGCTCGGCGAAGCGCTCGCGAATGCCCGGCTTGACCACGTCCTTGAGGTGGATGGCGCCGAGCAGACGCCCGGCCCCGGCCACCAGCAGCGGCGTGCCGCCACTCTGGGCAATCTTCTCCACCTCGCGCGCCAGCGGCGCCGGCAACTCGTCACGGCCGAGGCCGAGGTAGGCCAGCACGGCGTCCACCGCGCCCTTGCGATAGGCCACGCCGTTTACGTCGGCACCGGACAAGCGCGTCTCGGCGCTGAAGGCGATCAGCGTCATACCGTCCCGGCTGGGCACGTCCATCGGGTGCAGCGACGCCAGGTATTCGACGATGGACTTGCCCTCGGGCGTGTCGTCGCCCTGCGAGGCCAGTAGCGCCGCCTCGGCCAGCTCCGGCGTGGCGACGCCCGGCGCCTTGACCATGGCGCTGCAACGGCGGTTGCCGAAGGTGATGGTGCCGGTCTTGTCCAGCAGCAGGGTGTGCACGTCGCCGGCGGCCTCCACGGCGCGGCCGGACTTGGCGATGACGTTGAGGCGCACCAGGCGGTCCATGCCGGCGATGCCGATGGCCGAGAGCAGACCACCGATGGTGGTCGGGATCAGCGTCACCAGCAGCGCCGCCAGGTAGATCAGCGGCAGGTCGCCGCCTGCAAAACGGGCGAACGGCTGCAGCGTGGCCACCACCAGCAGGAAGATCAGGGTCAGGCCGATCAGCAGGATATCCAGCGCTACCTCGTTGGGCGTCTTCTGCCGGCGCGCGCCTTCGACCAGGGCGATCATACGATCAAGGGTGGACTCGCCGGGGTTGGCGCTGATGCGCACCAGCAGCCAGTCCGACACCAGCCGGGTGTTGCCGGTGACGGCCGAGCGGTCACCGCCGGACTCGCGAATAACCGGCGCAGATTCACCGGTAATCGCCGCCTCGTTGACCGCCGCGACACCTTCGATCACCTCGCCGTCACCGGGGATCAGCTCACCGGCCTCGACCCGCACCACGTCGCCCTTGCGCAGGCTGCTGGCCGGCACGGACTGGAACTGCGCACCGACCTGCTTGCGCGCCATCAGGCCCTGACTGCCGGACTTGAGGCTGTCGGCGCGGGCCTTGCCACGGCCCTCGGCCAGGGCCTCGGCGAAGTTGGCGAAGAGCACGGTGAACCACAGCCACAGGGCGATCTGCACGCCCAGGGCGGTGCTCACCGCAGGGTTGGGGACAAAGCACAGCACGCTGGTGACCAGCGCCGTCAGCTCGACCACCAGCATCACCGGCGAGCGCACCAGCTGGCGCGGGTCGAGCTTGACGAAGGCCTGCTTGAGGGCCGGGCGCCACAACGAGCTCAGACCGGTTTGCGCGGGGCCATTGGATGATTTGGCGCTGCGTTGCGCCGTTACGGGGGCATTCATCACGGTTTCTCCTTCAGAACGCCAGGTATTCGGCCAGCGGGCCCAGGGCCAGCGCCGGCATGAAGGTCAGGCCACCCACCAGGAGGATGGTCAACGTCAGCAGCACCACGAACAGCGGCCCATGGGTGGGGAAGCTGTTCTGCCCCAACGGCGCACTGCGTTTGGCCGCCAGGCTGCCGGCAATCGCCAGCACCGGCAGAATGAAGCCGAAGCGCCCAAGCAGCATGGCCAGGCCGATCATCAGATCGTGGTAGGTCGTGTCGGCGCCAAAGCCGGCGAAGGCCGAACCGTTGTTACCTGTGCCGGAGCCGTAGGCATACAGCACCTGGGTGAAACCATGCGGGCCGGGGTTGCCGATGGACGCCGCCGGCCCGGGGAAACTCACCGCCAGTGCGCCGAGCACCAGCACACCGACCGGCATCACCAGCAGCGTGGCGACCAGCAGGCGTACCTCGCGCGCCTCCAGCTTCTTGCCCAGGTAGGCCGGCGTGCGACCGATCATCAACCCGGCGAGGAATACTGCGACCAGCACGAACAACAACATGCCGTAGAGGCCCGCGCCGACGCCGCCGAAGACGATCTCACCGAGCAGCATGTTGACCAGCGGCACCAGCCCGCCGATAGCACTGAAGCTGTCGTGCATGGCGTTCACCGAACCGTTGGACGCCGCCGTGGTGGTGGTCGCCCAGAGCGCCGAGGCGAAGCTGCCGAAGCGCGCCTCCTTACCCTCAAGCGAGCCGACCTGCTCGATGGGCAGCCCCGCCAGCGCCGGGTTCGGCTGCAGCTCCGCCCAGGCACAGATACCCAGGCCGATGACGAACAGCAGCAGCATGCTAGCCAGGATCGCCCGGCTCTGGCGCAAATCACGCACGTAGTGGCCGAAGGTGAACACCAGCGCCGCCGGGATCAGCAGGATCGATGCCAGCTCCAGCAGGTTGCTCAGCGCCGTGGGGTTCTCGAACGGATGCGCCGAGTTGACGCCGAAGAAGCCGCCGCCGTTGGTACCCAGTTGCTTGATGGCGATCTGGCTGGCCGCCGGTCCCATCGGCAGGCTCTGCTCGCTGCCCTGCAGCGTGGTGGCCGAGATGTAGTCGCTGAAGTTCTGCGGCACGCCCTGCCACACCAGCAGCACGGCAAGCACCAGGCAAAGCGGCAACAGGCCGTAGAGCACGGCGCGGGTGATATCCACCCAGAAGTTGCCCAGGCGGTCGCTGGACTGCCGCGCCAAACCCCGGCACAGCACCACCAGCACCGCCAGGCCCACCGCCGGGCTGACGAAGTTCTGCACGCCGAGGCCGAGCATCTGGCTGAAGTAACTGAGCTGCGCCTCGCCGCTGTAGGCCTGCCAGTTGGTGTTGGTGACGAAACTCACCGCCGTGTTGAACGCCAGCGGCAGGCTCATCCCCGCCACCTGCTGCGGGTTGAGCGGCAAGGCGCCCTGCAGCAGCAGAATGCTCATCAGCGCCAACAGGCAGACCAGGCTGAAGGCCAGCAGCGCCAGGGCGTAGCCGCGCCAGCTTTGCTCACGTTCCGGGTCGACGCCGGCCACGCGGTAGCACAGGCGCTCCACCGGCAGCAGCACAGGGCTGAGCCAGGTGCGCTGGCCCTCCATCACACGATAGAAGTAGCGTCCGAGAAAAGGTGCTGGCGCCAGCACCAGCAGGAAGAAGGCTGCCAGCAGCAGCCAGTCGTTATCATGCATGGCCGTCTCCTCAACCACGCCCGGCGGTGAGCAGGGCCACCAGCAGGTAGGCGAAGAGGCCGACCACCAGGATCAGCGACACACCATCGATTGCGTTCATGTTCAAAGCTCCACGATGCGGGAAGTCCGCTCGCGAGCATTGTCGAAAGGCTGGCCGTAAAGATTCGATTGGCGCCCCGCCGCCGGGGCGTAAAGAAAGCGTATTGATGCAGTGGGGCCGGCCTGTGGGAGGCGCTTCAGCGGCGACTTATCCAAGCCTCGCGGCTGTGACTACATGGATGCAGGAGGTAGAGCGAAGCAGGATGCCCGAGCCGAAAGCCCTCCCACAAAAGCCCTAGCAGCGCGCACCCGTAGGGTGGGTTAGCGGCGCAGAACACAGCTCCAACAACCGCGCCCCCACCTCAAGCGCCGCGTAACTCACCAGCCGACCGCAAGCCAAACACTCAAACCAACAGATGCACCACCAAGCCCACCACGGCGCAACCGATGATGGTCTCGATCACTCCACGCTTGAACATGAACAGGGCCAGCGCCGCCCCGCTGGCGATCAGCGCCGACACCCAATCGAACGTACCAGCGAAGCCCTCGGGCCAAAGCACGTGATAACCGAAGAACAACGCCAGGTTGAGGATCACCCCGACCACGGCGGCGGTGATGCCGGTCAGCGGCGCGGTGAACTTCAGTTCGCCGTGGGTCGACTCCACCAGCGGCCCGCCGGCGAGGATGAACAGGAACGACGGCAGGAAGGTAAACCAGGTGACCAGCACCGCCGCCAACGCACCGGCAGCGAAAGCCGAATCGCCGCCGAGCAAGGGCTGAGCGTAGGCGCCAACGAACGCGACGAAAGCCACCACCATGATCAGCGGCCCCGGCGTGGTCTCGCCCAGTGCCAGGCCATCGATCATCTGCGTCGGCGTCAGCCAGCCGTAGTGCCCCACCGCGCCCTGATACACATAGGGCAGCACCGCATAGGCGCCACCAAAGGTCAGCAGCGCCGCCTTGGTGAAGAACCAACCCATCTGCGTCAGCGTGCCCTGCCAACCGAACGCCAGGGTCAGCAGGCCCATGGGCAACAGCCAGAGCACCGCGCCAAGCAGCAGAATCAACGCCAGGCGACCGGAACGAAAATGCGTATGCGCCAGACGCGTATCGTCATCGATCAAGGCTGGCGCATGCGTCCCGCCCTTCTCGCCATGGCCACCACCGACCGCGAAGTGCTGCGGCGCCCGCCGCCCGCCGATGTACCCCACCAGCGCGGCACCCAGCACGATCAGCGGGAACGGCAACTGCAACGCGAAAATGGCAACGAAGGCCGCCGCCGCGATGGCCCACAACCAGGCGTTCTTCAACACCCGCCCGCCGATACGCCAGGCCGCCTGCACCACGATGGCCGTGACCGCCGGCTTGATGCCATAGAAGATCCCGGCCACCAGCGGCACGTCGCCGAATACCAGATAGACCCAGGACAGCACGACCAGGATCAGCAGCGACGGCAGCACGAACAGCGCCCCGGCGATCACCCCGCCCCAGGTGCGGTGCATCAGCCAGCCGATATAAGTGGCCAACTGCTGCGCCTCCGGCCCCGGCAGCAACATGCAGTAGTTCAGCGCATGCAGAAAACGCCGCTCGGACAGCCAGCGGCGCTTCTCCACCAACTCCTGATGCATGATCGAAATCTGCCCCGCCGGCCCACCGAAACTGATCAGCCCCAGCTTCAGCCAGAACCAGAAGGCCTGCAACAAACTGACCGGGGCGGGACGTTCAGGCGAATCGGACATCGGAGTGCTCCAGCGGCTGATAAATCGACCGGCCACTATAGCCACGAAACATGACAACCGCACGACATCGAACGAAAAACCAACAGCCCCGCGCAGCCCTTGCCCCACCTGGGCTGGAAGAGTTTTCCCGCATCTTATCCACAGCACTTTCCCCAGATTCTGTGCACGACACCCGGCAACACACTCCAGCCCTGTCCTACTGTTCAAAACCCGAGCCAAGTGATTGATTAAAAGCGATATTCCACCTGGCAATAACGCCAGCAAAGCGTCATTGGGCAAAAACTGAACGGTCTTGTGAGACCCGCTTGAATGCTAGGTGCAGAGGGCTTTTGCAAAGGTTATCCACAGCGCTGTTAACAGAAATTGTGGGTGGGTTTGGGAAGGTCTTGATCGCCGTTTCTCCAGTGGGAAATACCCCACATGGCATTTCGCCCGCGACGCATGGACAGCGCAGCGGTGGATGGAATAGGTTCTGGCTTGGTTCTGTTGGTGCAGTGATCCAGCAGGGTGGCTTGCTGTCATCCATGTCGCGTTTCTCCCTAGGTGCTGTCGCGTTTCACGCGACCACCCTCAAGCGAAACAAGGACTTGCAGGACGATTAGGAAGGTTATGCGACAGGTGTCGCGTGGAAACGCGACATGAATGTCGCCTAATTAATAGTTAGGTGCAAACATGGCCAAGTACGCTGTTTATTCAAGAGACGAAGTAGTTGGCTACTCCGAACTCGAGAGCGGCGATCCACCTATGGGGGTGGCGTTCGGTACTTTCACGCCATCAAATGCTTACATCACGATTCAACGTGAGTGCATCACAAACCACGCTAATCAATCTGCGCTCAAACTTTCTGTTCGTAGCGAAGCAGGCGTAGTCATTCAGTGCTCTGGGGTAAGCATACTCGACTACTCTGCTGAAGCTGACTCATCGCTTATAGAGGTCAATGTCCTTGGCATTCCATCCGCCCTCTATGAAAAACTGTTTCCCGAGCACGTTATTGCATATGCCCGCCAATTCAACTAGGTTCTGTGCAGCACCTAACTAGTGGTTCAAATCGTTCGCTTCGCTCACTGGGACGGGCTAAAGCCCGCCCCTTAACCAAACGTTAGGTGCACTACAAAATATGAAATCTCTATTCAGGTATATAGTGGCGATATCAACAGCATTTTTTGTAGCGCTTTGGCTACTGCCGTTTTTCGATTACCTGTGGTTATCTCCAGATGAACTTGATTTAGCCGCAGCAGCCGGCTTCGGCTCATATATCCCAAGTCACATCGCAATCTACTGGTCTCTTTTCATTGCATGGCTCGCCACCTCAATTGGCTTGTTCTTCTTTTCTCCTATTGCACGAAAATCGTTTTTCATACTACTGATTGTAACGGCTATAGCTAGCTTCTTTTCGGGATTTTCTGTTATGACACCGCTAAGTGCCGGCA
>NZ_FNAE01000018.1 GCF_900101755.1 Ectopseudomonas alcaliphila
GTTAGGTGCACTACAAAATATGAAATCTCTATTCAGGTATATAGTGGCGATATCAACAGCATTTTTTGTAGCGCTTTGGCTACTGCCGTTTTTCGATTACCTGTGGTTATCTCCAGATGAACTTGATTTAGCCGCAGCAGCCGGCTTCGGCTCATATATCCCAAGTCACATCGCAATCTACTGGTCTCTTTTCATTGCATGGCTCGCCACCTCAATTGGCTTGTTCTTCTTTTCTCCTATTGCACGAAAATCGTTTTTCATACTACTGATTGTAACGGCTATAGCTAGCTTCTTTTCGGGATTTTCTGTTATGACACCGCTAAGTGCCGGCATAAGTGGAATAGTCATACTTTCTGATGGCGTTATAATAACAATGGCGTACTTTACTTCTGTTTCAAAACACTTTGTGGAAAGCACCTAACAACCGGTTCAAACCGTTCGCTTCGCTCACTGAGACGGGCTAAAGCCCGCCCCTTAACCAAACGTTAGGCAAAACCACAAAAGGAATAACCATGGGCTCGTTACCGACAACCCAATCGCGCGCAATCTTTAACCTGGCTTTTTTCCTGTATGGAATCTACAACCTTCTTGAATTAACCATATGGCTAAAGTATTTAGGCATCCCTAGTGCACGGTATGGTGACTTCCATGTACTAAAACTTATACCACTTAGCGCTGTTCAGCTAATAATAATTATTGGTGGATTTCTTGCTATAAAAAAATCAAGATTCGCATTGCACGCATACGTCACGGCAATACTATTTTGCGTCACAGTCAAAATAAAGCTAATTTTTTTCGGCCTGGGTGATGACACACAAACAAATCCATCATCTGAACGAATGTTTATTATTACTCTAGCTGCACTATACTTTTATAGTACAAAACAAGAAAAACCAACCGGCAATTAATATGCCTAACAATTGGTTCAAGTCGCTCGCTGCGCTCTCTGGGACGGGCTAAAGCCCGCCCCTTAACCAAACGTTAGGCGCAAGAGGTATCCCGTGAATAATGAAGTTGCTGAAAAAATCAGCATCCTGATGATGCAGATCAATGCTCAACTAAACGACAGCATTGCACTTGTCCGTGATAACTGCACACAAGAAGAATTTGACTCTTATCGCCGAGGCGCCGCTAAAGTCATGGCCGAAATTCTGCTAAAAATAGTAAATCCACTATATTCCGAGCATCCAGAACTAATGCCGGAAGCACTTGACGGAACTTACAAAGTAAACCCAAAAATATTTGAGCCCCGCTTTTACGAATGGTGAGTGTCGTACGACTCGGCTCCGATTAAATATGTTTGACTACCCGTCAGTTGGAATAAGCGTGCAAGCTGAGTACGGATTTTTTGTGGAATCAATACGCTATGTGTGAATCACCTAACTAGTGGTTCAAACCGTTCGCTTCGCTCACTGGGACGGGCTAAAGCCCGCCCCTTAACCAAACGTTATATGCACAGGAGTCAGGCATGGACAACGTTGACATCGAGCACTCTCTGAGCAAGTTATATTCAAACCTCGGATCTAGCCTAATTGAGGCAACTCCTGAGCATTGGAATTCGGCTATTCTTCACATGAAAACAGAAGAGAATGGAGTGTCTCACTACATTGAATCTGATGAAGGACATTCAGACATAGTAATGTGCACTGACGAAATAATTGAGGCATCTTGCCAGATTATAAAAAAACTAGAAACCCATAACAAAATGTACAAAAAAGCAACACTAAGGGTTTGGCTTTCCGAGGAAAGTAAATGGAAATTTCAGTTCGAGCGGTAAAGCATATAACAATTGGTTCAAATCGCTCGCTGGGACGGGCTAAAGCCCGCCCCTTAACCAAACGTTAGGAGCCAAGGATGTGGCAATCGATCCCCTTATATGAACTGAAGACGCTGATCGCACAGCAAATTGCGGAGTGCTCTCCAGAAACTCGCATGCTGTTTGAGGCAAACGCTATCACACCCCAGAAGTGGACGCTTTCCCCATGGGGAGACGATGGTGGTGGCTTCTGGGTAATTGCCATAATTGGCAAATTTGTCCTCTGGTATAACGACATTGAGGAAGGCTTCAATACATCATCGTTTACCCAAGAGGGAGCTATCGAGCAGTATTGGTGCAATCAAGACCCACTACATGTAGCGCTGCTTAGCTTAAGCTCAAAATCACCAAAGTTAGGAGCCCCCCATGCACCTGCGTAAGCTCCTAACTAGTGGTTCAAGCCGTTCGCTCCGCTCACTGGGACGGGCTAAAGCCCGCCCCTTAACCAAACGTTAGGTTAACGCAAGGTATAGCCGTGCAAAAATTCGTAGAGATACTCAGGAAAGACAAGGGGCACGAGAAAGAGAACCTTTGGTTCGAAAAGTGCCGCCGAGAGAAGGCACCATTTATAACACTAAAAACAAGAACAAAGTTCGCCGACGTGCACTGGGACTACATAACATACCCAAACGAAGTTGATCAGCACTTAGCCACACATAAAGAAAGCACGACAAAAAAAGCAATAGAGATTTTTATGCGCCACGCCAATGAAAAATCTGAATATCAAGTCTCCAGCGGCCTTGTTTACTTCAATAACCTAGAAATTCAAAATGCAAAAATCGCAGCTGAAGAACTCTACGATCTAGTCGTAGATACAGTGTCATCTTGTCCTGCAGTTGCGAAAACCTAACTAGTGGTTCAAGGCCGTTCGCTTCGCTCACTCGGGACGGGCTAAAGCCCGCCCCTTAACCAAACGTTAGACCTAGATCATGAACGGACTCACCCGCGAAAACTCATCAACCATTGCCTTTGTCGTGAATTGCTACCTAAGCAACTCAATAAGCACAGATGAATTGCAGCAATGGGCTATTCGAATCATGGAGTCAACTGAAGCATACCCAGACTACATAGCTGAGTTGCTTCGCTTTGATGCTCCTCGCTTCCATATCTACAAAACAATCGGCTTCAGCCCTGGCCGCAGCTTTACAAATCAGGAGGACGAAGCAATTTTTGGCATTGCATATCTACGTAATCGCGAGGTATTTGACGGCCCAACTAGAGAGCATGCTATAAACTCACTACATATGAACCAGGCTATCCTTACAGAATTCAGAACTGCTTTTCCGTTCATCCAAGTAGCGGTGTAAGGTCTAACAAATGGTTCAAATCGTTCGCTTCGCTCACTGGGACGGGCTAAAGCCCGCCCCTTAACCAAACGTTAACCGACACAAGGAAAGTACGGGTGAATCAACAATTACTTAGAACGCGAGAAAAATGGTACTCGGCTTTCATCGCCGGTGACGTTGCCACAATGCATGAAATAGAAACCGAGTCTTTTACCGTCATAAATGACTTCGGCGTACAAAATAAAATTGAACAGCTAAATAATATTTCCAAATCAGTTGATGGCGGCCGTTGGTTCGCCCCCGAAAGTCGCACTGAAGACTTGAGTTTAGAAATATTAAATCTTGGCAATTTTGCTTTTATTCATGGCCAAGGCCTCACAATATCTAAAAACAATAAAACACCAGAAATTTTCTTTAGTGAGCTATGGCAAAATGTTGACGGGCAATGGCGTGTAATAAACTTACACTACACAACAGCCCGCAACTCAAGCGTCCTGCGCAATGTATCGGCTAACTAGTGGTTCAAGTCGTTCGCTTCGCTCACTCGGGACGGGCTAAAGCCCGCCCCTTAACCTATCGTTAGGAGAACAGAGCATGCAAAAACAGCTAAGCACACATATCTCCGATGAATTTGAAGGCTGGGATGGAGACACAGTTTACGAGCTAGACAACAGGGAAGAGAAAAGGGGACAGATTTATTTTCGGGCACCAGTGATGTGGGTCAATAAATAAATCTGTCCCCTTTTTCCCGTTCGTGAGCTTGTCATTTAACAATTGGTTCAAACCGTTCGCTTCGCTCACTGGGACGGGCTAAAGCCCGCCCCTTAACCAAACGTTAGCCACCCTATGAAAATCATCGAAACGCATCAGTTTTACATAGTAGTATCCATGAGCGATTTAGTGAATTGGCATGGTGACGGTGATGATGACTTTGAAGCCAACAGAGAAATCCAGTCGGCAATTGAGCTTCTAGGTCTAGATGCGGACATAAAGCACCTATATAAAGAATATTTCTATCAAACAAAAACCGGCCAAGGCGATGTATATGCTTTCTTAAACAGGAATGAGTCTAAAAATCTCTTTGCCATTGACATGTACCGAGAAGTCACAGATCAATTAGACATAGTTTCTATCTTTGTTAGTGCTTCGCCGAAGCTAGCTTCAATCGTCAAGGCCAAGCTAAGAAATTTATTTGATTCGGCTTCATGCCAGGTCGCTTACGAAGAAGCCAACAGCCTTCCTAAATTTCAACAATTGCTTAACAACAATAAACCTCCAATTACCATTAAAGAAAGCGGCTATAGGCAAAATTTAATTGTGCAACAGTGCGGCTAACAACTTATATGGACTCTCCCCACAAGTAGCGGGCAAAGCTTTTCTTTTGCACTTGTCGTCAGCGCGGTTGCATTCGTATATCCGGCCTGTTCTGGGCTTTCCTCCCTGGCCATTCTGTAGTTCGCGCAGCGGGGGCCAAGCGTTCAATCGATCCCCGGGATCATCGTTGTTATCGGCCTTGTTCCGCTGCAGGACTCGCCTGTTTCGACAGTGCTGCTACTCACCACAACCACAAGAAAACCACCACGCCTTACTGATTACACCCGCCGTCAGGCGGGCTTTGTGCTCTGCCAATTGCCATTGAACCGCCGCTCGTGGCACCACACCGCCCAGCAGATCCGCACCAGTTTGTTGGCCAGCGCCACCGCCGCCTTGTTGTGACCGATACGGGCTGCCGTCTGCACAGCCCAGCGCTGCAGTTGGGTCAGCTTTTCCG
>NZ_FNAE01000001.1 GCF_900101755.1 Ectopseudomonas alcaliphila
CGCGCGCACATCGTCTGCCCGTACTCCAACGCCACCCGCGGCAACATCGACGTCACCTTGACCATCGTCTGACAGCTAGCAGCCAGCGCTCGCGGCCAAAGCCCGAGCGCGGCCCCAAGAGGAGAACCACCATGAAAACCCGCACCCTGTTCGCCACCGCCCTGACTGCTCTCGCGCTCAGCGCGTCGCTCACCACCCTCGCCCACAGTGCCGAGGCCACGCCCTACCGCTACGGCCAGAACCTGGATATCGCCAAGGTGATTTCCATCGACGTGCCCAACAGCTCGCAGTGCGAAGTGGTCACGGCGAAGATGACCTACCGCAACAGCGCGGGTGACGTGGAAGTTCTCAGCTACGAACAACTCTCCAGCGTTTGCACCAACCAGAACTGACAGCTAGCAGCCCAACTGATCGACAGGAGTTTGACCATGAACATTTCTCGCACTCTGACTGCCGGGCTGCTCGCTCTGGCCGTAAGCAGCAGCTTCGCAGCCGGCAGCCCCGGTGTGGAACGCAACACCCAGGGCTTCCTCGATGCACTGGCAGCCGGTGGCGGTCAGCCACTGGAAAGCCTCTCGCCGAAAGACGCCCGCGCCGTACTGGTAGGTGCCCAGGCCAGCGTCAAGGTGGACCTGTCCGGTATCGTCGTGGACACCAAGGTGATCCAGGTGAATGGCCAGTCGCTCACCCTCAAGGTGGTGCGCCCTGAAGGTGCTCGCGGCATTCTGCCGGGCTTCATGTTCTTTCACGGCGGCGGCTGGGTGCTGGGCGACTACCCGACCCACGAACGCCTGATCCGTGATCTGGTGGTGGGCTCAGGCGCTGCTGCGATCTACGTCGATTACACGCCGTCGCCGGAAGCCAAGTACCCGACCGCCATCAACCAGGCCTACGCCGCGACCAAATGGGTCGCCGACAACGGCAGCCAGATCGGTGTCGACGGCTCGCGTCTGGCCGTGGCCGGCAACAGCGTTGGTGGCAACATGGCCGCCGTGGTCGCCATCAAAGCCAAGGAAGCCGGTACGCCGAAACTGCGCGCCCAGGTGCTGCTGTGGCCGGTAACCGACGCCAGCTTCAACAACGCCTCCTACAACCAGTTCGCCGAAGGCCACTTCCTGACCCGCGGCATGATGGAATGGTTCTGGGACAACTACACCACCGACCCGAAGCAGCGTAACGAGATCTATGCATCGCCGCTGCGCGCCAGCCTGGAGCAGTTGCAAGGCCTGCCACCGGCTCTCGTACAGACCGCCGAGATGGACGTGCTGCGCGACGAAGGCGAAGCCTACGCTCGCCGCCTGAATGCCGCCGGCGTGCCAGTGACCGCCGTACGCTACAACGGCATGATCCACGACTACGGCCTGCTCAACGTAGTGTCGGAAGTCCCGGCGGTACGCTCCGCCATGGATCAGGCAGCACAGACGCTGAAGAACAGCCTCAAGTAAGCGGCTGAAAAACGAAACCCCGCTACCGTCACCGGTCGCGGGGTTTTGTTTTTTGTGGGGCGGCTTTTAGCTGCGGGTTGTTCCTGTCGCGGCTAAAGCCCCTCCCACCGTACTGCGAGATTACGCCAAGCTACGCACCTGCTCCCAGGTCAGATCCAGACACTTGCGCGCTTTCTCCACCAGCTCGTCGATCTCGGCAAGGCTGATCACCAGAGGGGGCGCGATGATCATGGTGTCACCCACGGCGCGCATGATCAGGCCATTGTTGAAGCAGTGGCCGCGGCAGACCATGCCCACGCCCACGTCACCGGAGAAGCGCTTGCGCATGGCCTTGTCCTGCACCAGTTCGATGGCACCGAGCATGCCGACGCCACGCACTTCGCCCACCAGCGGGTGATCCGCCAGCTCACGCAGGCGCTTCTGCAGGTAGGGCGCGGTTTCTGCCTTCACCCGTTCGACGATGCCCTCTTCCTTGAGAATGCGCAGGTTCTCCAGCCCCACCGCTGCCGCCACCGGATGCCCGGAATAGGTGAAGCCGTGGTTGAAGTCGCCGTGCGCCTCGATCACCTCGAACACCTTGTCGCTGACGATCAGCCCGCCCATCGGCACATAGCCGCTGGTAAGGCCCTTGGCGATGGTCATCAGGTCGGGTTTCAAATCGTAGTACTGGCTGCCGAACCACTCGCCGGTGCGGCCAAAACCACAGATCACCTCGTCGGCGACAAAGAGAATGTCGTACTTGGCGAGGATCTCCTTGATACGCGGCCAGTAGCTGTCCGGCGGGATGATCACACCACCCGCGCCCTGAATCGGCTCGGCGATGAAGGCCGCCACATTCTCCTCACCCAGCTCGAGAATCTTCTTCTCCAGCTGGTCGGCAGCCCAGATGCCGAAGGCCTCCGGGGCCATGTCACCGCCCTCACCGAACCAGTACGGCTGCGGGATGTGCGCGATGCCGGGAATAGGCAGGTCGCCCTGCTCGTGCATGAACTTCATGCCGCCGAGGCTGGCGCCGGCCACGGTGGAGCCGTGATAGCCGTTGTCGCGGCCGATGATGATCTTCTTGTTCGCCTGGCCCTTGCACGCCCAGTAGTGGCGCACCAGGCGCAGCATGGTGTCGTTGCCTTCGGAGCCCGAACCGGTAAAGAACACGTGGTTCATGCCGGCCGGCGCCAGCTGGGAGATGGCATGGGCCAGCTCCAGCACCGGCGGGTGGGCGGTCTGGAAGAAGGTGTTGTAGAACGGCAATTGACGCATCTGCGTAGCGGCAGCTTCGACCAGCTCCTCGCGGCCATAGCCGATGGCCACACACCACAGACCGGCCATGCCATCGAGGATCTTGTTGCCCTCGCTGTCCCACAGGTGCACGCCTTTTGCCTCGGTGATGATGCGCGGGCCCTTCTCGGCCAGCTGCTTGTAATCACTGAACGGCGCCAGGTGATGGGCCTGGCTCAGGGCCTGCCACTGGGCGGTTTTCGGGTTGTTCTGGGCGTTGTTCATGGCGCCTCCTTCTATCCGTGACATCAGAGATACCAGCGATATTCCCTGGCGTTGATGTCGTGCATGAAGGCCAGGTGATCCTGGCGTTTGTTCTCGCAATAGACCATGACGAACTCGCTGCCGAGGCCAGCGACGACGCGCTCGCTGGTCTGCATGCGGCGCACGGCGTCGAGCATGTCCTTGGGAAAGTCGACGCCGCTTTCGCGGTCGTCATTCAGCGGTGCGATGGGCTCGATCTTGGCGTCGAGGCCCTGCTCGATACTGGTCAGCAATGCCGCCAGCACCAGATAGGGGTTGGCATCGGCGCCCGGCAGGCGGAACTCCAGGCGCAGGTTGCGCGCGTCCGACTCGGGGATGCGCACGCAGGCGTCGCGATCCTCGAAGCCCCAGCTGGCCTGGCTCGCCGAGTTGACCTGGGCGCCGAAGCGGCGGTAGCTGTTGTGGTTCGGCGCGTAGATCGGCATCAACTCCGGCAGCAGACTCAGGCAGCCTGCCACGGCATGGCGCAGCGGGCGCTGCTCGTCACGCGTCAGCAGGTTGTCACCGGCTTCGTCGTAGAGGCTGACGTGGATGTGCATGCCACTGCCCGGGTACTGCAGGTACGGCTTGGCCATGAAGCTGGCGCGATGGCCGTATTTGAGCGCCACGCCACGGGTCAGCCGGCAGAACAGCGCCGACCAGTCGGCCGCCTGCAGCGGATCGGTGTTGTGGCTGAAGTTGATCTCGAACTGTCCCGGGCCGATCTCGGCGGTGATCACCGTGGTGTCGATGCCCTGCAGGCGCGCGGTCTCGGTGATGTCGCCGAGCACATCGGCGAAACGCGAGAGCCGCTCGATATGCATGTTCGGCTGGTCGTCGGCATCACCACTCAGATCATCGCGCGGGTACTGCGGCAAGCCGTCCTTGAGCGCCTTGTCGAACAGGTAGAACTCCAGCTCGAACGCCACCACCGGACGAATGCCGCGTGCGGCCAGGCGCTGCACCACGCGCGCCAACACCTCGCGCGGCTCGAACTCGATGGGCGCTTCGGTGCCATCGGAGCTGATCAGCATCTGCCCCAGCGGCTGGCGCTCCCAGTTCACCAGCTTGAGCGTGCCGGGAATCAGCCGCCGTGGCGCATCCGGGTCGCCATCGTGGAAGCAGTAGTCGCCGATCTCGTAGAGCCCGCCCTGAGCGCCGAGCAGCACGCAGTTTTGCGGCAACTTCAGGGCGCTGCCGGCGGCGACCTTTTCCAGCATCTCGATGGGATAGCGCTTGCCATAGAAGTGCCCGGGGATGTCCAGGCAGATCAGGTCGACGAAGCGCACCTCGGGATGGGCCTGGCGGAACTGGCGGACTTCATCGAGCAGCTCGACTCGGGTGGCGTTCATTATGGTTATTTCCGGTTTACGAGTAGGTTCAGGTGTAGATCCACAGCACGCGCGCAGGCGTGTCGCCCTGGTTGGCATAGCGCAAGCGCGCGTAGCTCGGCACCTGAAAGGCATCGCCGGGATACAGGGTGGCGCTCTCTTCGTCCTCGCCCAGCCACAGGGTCAGCTGACCCTCGAGCACGTAGCCGGCCTGCTCCGAGCGGTCGCTCATCTGCCGTTCGCCACTGCTGGCACCAGGCTCGAGCAGGCTGTCGACCACCATGAAGGCGCCTTGCAGCGTGGGTGAAGCCATGATGTCGGTGATACCGCCGGCCAGGTACAGGGTGCGACGCTCGTCCGGCCGGGTAACCCAGTCCAGTGCCTTGGGCTTGGGCAGGCTGTAGAAATAGGTGGTGGGTACGTCGAGCGCCTCACTGATGGCGGTCAGATCCTCCACCGTCGGACGCGACAGGCCACGCTCGACCTGCGAGAGAAAGCCCACGGAACGACCGATTCGCTCGGCCAGTTCGTTCAAGGTGACCTTCTTGTGCTTGCGCAGGTCGTGGATGAGCACGGCAAGGGCCGCCATCTCCAGATTCTTGTCCATATCAGAAATAGTCCCTGAGTCGATACCAGGCCTTGCCGATGGCCTCGAGCGGCGCCGCCAGGCGCTCGCCGAATGGGAATTGGCGATTGCGCAGTTGCTGGTACAGCGCCAGTTCGTCGTCATTGCCGAGAATGGCATCACTGACTGCCCGCGCCGCCGCCAGGGTCGGCAGCACACCGTGACCGGAAAAGCCCTGCAGCCAGTAGCGACCGTTCTCGCCGCCGATATCCGGGGTACGGCTACGGGTCACGTCGATATGCCCGCCCCAGGCAAAGTCGATGGTCACACCTGACAGCTGCGGGAACACGCGCTCGAGGAAAGGCCGGGTGGCGGCTGCCATGTCCCTTGGCAAACCACCCAGATAGGTGCAGCCGCCGCCGAACAGCAGGCGGTGATCCGGGGTGCGGCGGAAGTAATCGAGCACGAACTGGTTGTCGGTGACGCAGGCATTGCGCGGCAACAACGCCTCGGCACGCTCGGCGCCCAGCGCTTCGGTGGCAATCTGGTAGGTGCCGACCGGCAGAATCCGCCGTGCCAGGCGCGGCTCCAGATCATCGATATAGGTGTTGCAGGCCAGCACCAGGTTGTCGGCCTGCACGCTGCCCTGCCCGGTACGCACCCGATAGCCCCCGGCATGACGCTCCTGGCTCAGGGCGCGGCTCTGCTCGAAGATCTGCCCACCGGCACGCACGACCGCTTCGGCCAGACCGAGCGCCAACTTCAGTGGGTTGAGATGAGCGGCCTCAGGGTCGTAGAGGCCGGCGCGGTAACGCTCGCTGGCGATCCATTCCGGCATCTGCTCACGGGAGACGAACTGCAGCGCACGGTGCCCCCACTTATAAGCGGCCTCCTTTTGCCACTCATGCAGCTGCGCCACGCGCCGGGGCAGAACCGCCGTCCACAGATGACCACGGCTATAATCGCAGTCGAAGCCATGGCGCTGCGGCAGTTCGCGCAGCTCGCAAGCTGCCCAGGCCATGCCGTCCCACAGACGGCGGGCCCGCTCGAGGCCAAGAGCCTTTTCCAGCGGCGGCATATCGCACGACCAACCCAGTATCGCCTGCCCGCCATTACGTCCGGAGGCCGCCCAGGCCACACGACTGGCTTCGAGAACGATAACCCGCATCCCTGCCTCGGCCAGGCGCAGGGCGGTGTGCAAGCCACTGAAACCGGCGCCGATCACCAGTACATCGCACTGCCGATCATCTTGCAGCACGGGCTGATGGGTAAGTCGATCCTTGCAGCTATGGGCGTAATAGCTGTCGACGTGCTCACTGGCATGGTGAAACATAGATGGCTCATGAAATTTAAAATAATTAATTTCATGAAAATCTATAGAGATAATTTCACAAAGGCAAGCCTGACGGATCAGGCGACCTGCTGCTGCAACTCCATACCGCATTCGAGATGAGTGAACAGCCCTTCGTCTATCGCCTGGGCCAATACCCGGCGCAGGCCTTCGCTGCCGAGGAAAGCGTCGCGTGCCGCTGCCGAGCGCCACTGCCCTTCTACCAGCCAGATCAACGGATCAGTGCGCAGAGGGAACACACGCAGGCGTTCGCAACCTGGGAGATCTCGACCAACCTCATGCAACCGCGCCAGGCACTGCCCCAACCGGTTTGAACGGTCGTGGCGGGCGCGAACGGTCATACGGTGAATGATGCTCATGGCAACCTCCTGGAATTGAATCAATACATACCAGCAGCGTTTCGCTGCAGAACATGGGGCGCTGCGTCCGGCTCGGCAAAAGCCGCTTCGCCAACCGCTCTTGAGTCGAGCCAGGCAGTGGCGAGTAACAACAGGGTCAACGGCGCGATCAGCCATTTACTGGGCATGGCTCGCTCCTTTTATGACATGTGTGGCACCGCTCAGCGGGTGATATGGCTACTGCATGCGTTCGAGCCGGCGCAGAGGCAGCGCTCGATGGCGACAAAGATGAGGCAGAAGGTCATCAGAGCGTTAGTCGATTACTGGTAAATCCTTGCCTAAAACTCCAAGACAGGAAATCGCACCAACCAAGGGCATCGGTCCGCCAACCACCCTTGAAATACTCTGTATCACTGGTCATTTGCCCATTACTGGCAAATATTTGCCTAATCCTGCCGCCCCTCATGACTTGCCTGAAAAACCTGGCTAGGCTTCGCTGACTTTCAGGAGGCTCACCATGCAGTCACCCCTTCATACCGCTGCAACCCTCGATACTCCACTGGCTGAACTCAGCCATGAAATGGCACGTTTGGTTGAGCGCTTCGTGCCCGAGGATGGAATCCATATAACGGCCATTCCCGGTCTGAGGCTGGCACGCGCCACCACGCCCAGCCTACCCATGCAGACGGTATACGACCCTTGCCTGTGCATCATCGCGCAGGGCCGCAAGGAGGTGCGCCTGGGTGACGAACGCTATGTCTACGACCCACTGAACTATCTGGTGGCATCCGTGATGCTGCCGGTCACCGGCCGGGTGATCGAGGCCAGCCCGGATCACCCCTATCTGAGCATCGCGCTGGAGATCGATCCGGCGCTGATCAGCAGCCTGCTCACCGAAATGCCAGCGATTCCAGCCCCGGATGCGGCCTCACAGCGGGCGCTGTTTCTTGATCGCCTCGACCCGCGCCTGCTGGATGCGGTGATCCGTCTGCTGCGCCTGCTGGAAACCCCATCCGACATCGCCATGCTGGCGCCATTGGCATTGCGCGAGATTTTCTATCGAATGCTGCTCAGCCCGCAGGGTCACCGCCTGCATGAAGTGGTCATCGCCGACAGCCAGAGTCAGCGCATCTCCCGCGCCATCGAGTGGCTGCGCAAGAATTTCGATCAGCCGCTGCGTATCGAGGAGCTGGCCCGTGAGGTGAACCTGAGCCCCTCGACCCTGCACCACAGATTCAAGGCCGTCACGGCGTTCAGCCCGCTGCAGTACCAGAAGCAATTGCGCTTGCAGGAAGCCCGCCGGCTGATGCTGTGCGACAACCTCGAAGCGGCAGCGGCCAGCTATCGCGTCGGCTACGAGAGCCCATCGCAGTTCAGCCGCGAGTACAGCCGTTTGTTCGGCGATCCGCCGCAACGCGACATCGCCCGTCTGCGCCAGGCGGCGCAGAATCAGCAAGCATCCTGAACGCCGCCTTCCGTGGGAGGCGCTTTAGCGACGACGGTGCTCAGCAGCGCCTCTGATCGCGGCTAAAGCCCCTCCCACGACACCTGCTACAGCCCCATCTGCTTGGCGATGATCTCGTTCATGATCTCGCGCGTGCCGCCGCCAATGGAAAGAATGCGGTTGTCGCGATACAGGCGCTCGACCAGGGACTCGCGCCATTGAGGCCCAAATGCCGCCTCTACAATCCCATCTGCTTCGAAATGATCTCGTTCATGATCTCTCGCGTGCCGCCACCAATGGAAAGGATGCGGTTGTCGCGGTATAGGCGCTCGACCAGAGACTCTCGCATGTAGCCCATGCCACCCATGATCTGCACCGCATCGTAGGTCAGGCGATCAGCGATATCGGTGGCGAAGTTCTTGGCCATGGAAATCTCCTTGATCACGCTGCGGCCGGCGGCCATCTGTGCCGCCTGGCGGTAGGTGAATTCGCGAGAGACCTCGAGCTGCGTCGCCATCTCGGCCAGGCGATGCTTGAGCACCTGGAATTTGCCTATCGGCTTGCCGAACGCCTGGCGCTCGCGCGCCCATTTCATCGACTCTTCCAGGGCCAGTTGGGCGGTCATGTTGGCCATGATCGCCAGGCTCAGACGTTCGCTCTGGAAGTTGGCCATGATGCAGGCGAAGCCGGCGTTCTCCACGCCGATCAGGTTCTCCACCGGCACCCTGCAGTCATCGAAGAACAGCTCGGCGGTGTCGGACGCCCACCAGCCCATCTTCTTCAGCTTGCGGCCCACGCTGAAGCCCGGCGTGCCCTTCTCCACCAGCAGCAGGCTCACGCCACCGAAGCCGTCGCCACCGGTGCGCACCGCCACCGTGTAGTAATCGGCGCGCACGCCACTGGTGATGAAGGTCTTGCTGCCACTGATGCGGTAATGGTCGCCGTCACGTATGGCGCGTGTCTTGAGATTGGCCACGTCGGAGCCGCCGGAAGGCTCGGTCACTGCCAGCGCCATGATCTTCTCACCGGCCAGTACATGCGGCACGACGCGCTCACGCACGGCGGGCGTGGCCCATTTGACGATGGGCGGCAAGCCGATATCCAGCGAACCGAGACCAGCCACCAGGCCACCGGAGCCGCTGCGCATCAGTTCCTCGTTGGCCGCCACCTTGGCAAACACATCGCCCTCATGGCTGCCGCCGTACTGTTCGGGATAGCCAATACCGAGGATGCCCGCCGCGCCGGCCTTGAGGTACAGCTCGCGAGGAAACTCCTCGGCCTCTTCCCAGTCATCGATATGCGGCAGGATTTCACGCTCGACGAAGCGCCGAACGGAATCGCGAACCAGTTGGTGAGACTCATCGAAATACGATTGTGGGGCGGCCATGCGGGTACTCCCGTTATTGTTTTGGCCACCCTAACCTAGCGCTTGCTTGGTTTTCAAGCGAGCGTTTTACTTTTGCTCACGCAGCGCCTTTCTCACCCGCTCCCCCATTTCGTAAGCCGGCCTTTCGACTGACTGGAAATCGCGCGTATAGCGTCGAGCGAAGCCATCGGTTCCCCATTCGCGGTACTGCTGCACATGCCAAAGCTCATGCGCCCACAGCGCTGCATCCTGCTCGGCGGCATCGGCATTGCGAAACACCACCACATCGACCAGCGTGACGGCCTGCACATCGGGGTTCTGCAGCATGACGGTGGCGGCGTCCATCTCGTCGGTGATGCCTACGCGAAAGCGCACTTCGTCCAGCAACGCATCGTCGTAAAAGGGTGCGAGCTGCGCGCGAATCATCAGAGGAATCGGCTCGATCCCGGCTCGCAGCGCTGCCTGACGTGACTGCAGCAGCCAGGCTTCGAGCCTGGCCGCAGCCATATTCAGGCCGTCCTCACGCACCCGCACCGGATCGGGCACGCACAAGCAGGAAGCGCCCAGGCACACCTGCACCTGCCCGACCGGGCATTGAGCCTGTGCGGCCAGAGGCGCCCCAAGCAGGAGCAGCAGAGCATTACGGCACAGAGTGTCGGCGATCACGGGCACTCCGGGTCGAGAGGGTTTGGCTACTTACAGACTGATCGGGCGCCGACCAGCCAACGCGTGGGCCAGGGTGCCACCGTCGACCAGTTCCAATTCGCCACCCAGCGGCATGCCATGGGCGATACGCGATGCCACCAGACCTTTGCCGACAAGAATCTGCGCGATGTAGTGCGCCGTAGCCTCGCCCTCTACCGTCGGATTGGTGGCCAGGATCACTTCGCTGAAAGCACCGGCATCGATGCGTTCCAGCAGCGCAGGAATACCGATGGCCTCCGGCCCCAGACCATCGAGCGGCGACAGATGCCCCTTGAGCACGAAGTAACGACCGCGAAAACCGGTCTGCTCCACCGCGTGCACATCCATCGGGCCTTCCACCACACACAGCAGGCTGTCGTCGCGGCGCTCATCCAGACACAGCTGGCAGATTTCGTCCTCGCTCAAACTACGGCAGCGCTTGCAGTGCCCCACGCCCTCCATCGCCGCATTCAGCGCCTGCGCCAGCCGCTGACCGCCACTGCGATCACGCTCGAGCAGTTGCAGGGCCATGCGCTGAGCAGTCTTCTGCCCCACACCGGGCAAAATGCGCAGGGAGTCGATCAACTGGCGAATCAGAGGGCTGAAGCTCATGGAAGTCCTGCAAAAGTTGACGGGCAATGATCTGGTGGGCTAAAGCCCACCCTACGAACGGGTGCGTTTTGCACACCATCACCACGGGGCGACCAGACGGTATGCAGTACAAGGCGCGAAAGGCCGCGAGCACCGGAGTTTACGTCTGTAAATGAGGATGCTCGGGGCCTTTCGCAACGCAGTAATGCGTGCCGGCTGGGCGTCACAGGCTCAGAAGGGCATTTTGAAGCCGGGGGGTAGTTGCATGCCGGCGGTCATACCAGACATTTTCTCCTGGCTGTTCTGCTCGACCTTGCGCACCGCGTCGTTGACGGCAGCCGCAATCAGGTCTTCCAGCACTTCCTTGTCTTCCTGCATCAGGCTGTCGTCCAGGGTGATGCGCTTGACGTCATGACGACCGGTCATCACCACGCTGACCAGGCCGGCGCCGGACTGGCCGGTAACTTCGGCATTGGCCAGCTCTTCCTGCATCTTCTGCATCTTTTCCTGCATTTGCTGGGCCTGCTTCATCAGGCCTGCCATGCCACCTTTCATCATGTCGGTATCCTCGGTGTTCAGAATTAACTGGGGGTATCGATAGGTTCGATGCTGTCGTCGCGCACCTTGGCCGCGAACTGCTGAATCATCTGCTGCACCAACGGGTCGGCATGGATCGACGCCTCGGCGCTGCGCTGGCGGTCGGCACGGCGCCGGGCTGCGGCCTGCGCCGGAGTTTCCTGCTCGGGCTTGCACAACTCGATGCGCAATTTGATGCTGCGTCCCTGCTGCTGGTTCAGCGCATCATTCAGACGACGCTGCTGAGTCGGGTTGAACAGCGCACTGTGCGCCGGGTCTAGGTGCAGCAGCCAGTCATCGCCATTGGCTTCGATCAGGGTGCAGTTGGCTGCGATGCTGCCCGTCATGCCGCCCAGGCCAAGCTGCGGGAACAGTGACAGCCATTCAGCTGCCAGACCGGTAGCCGGCTTGGCGGCTGGCAACGGTTCTTCAACCACGGGCGCCACGGTTTCAGCCTGGCCAAAATCGTAGTCGAGGGTTTCGGCGTCCATTTCGACATAGTCGTAATCGCCGAGCGGTGGCTCGTCTTCACCGCCATCAGCATCGGCTACAGGTTGCACGCCCTCACTCGGTGCGGGCACTTCGACCGATGCAACTTGCGCGACTACCGGCTCTGCGGTTTTCACCTCTGGCTCTACCGGCGCAACAGGTTGAACGGGCTCCGCCACAGGCTCGACAGCCTTGGCAGTTTCCCAGGGGACATCAACCACGGGAGCAACCGGCTCGGGCTCGGGCTCGGCGGGCAGATTAGCGGCCGGCGCTACAGGCACTTCAACAGGCTGAACCGGCTCACTCGCGACAGGCGTGACACTCGGGGCCGGCATGACAGGACTCGGCTCAACGGCCGCCGGAACAGCGGGCACCTGTGCAACGGGGGCGACAGGAACTGGAGCAGAAACCACAGGAGCCGGCATAGCGGTGCCGGCCACTGGGTTTTGTTGGGAATCAGCAGTGGCCTGGCTGATCCCCAAGGGCTTTAGCGTGACCCTGGGCGCGTCATCGGCGCCCGCCGGGCGGAAGGCCAACATGCGCAGCAGCACCATCTCGAAGCCGCCGCGCGGTTCAGGCGCCAACGGTAGATCGCGACGACCGATCAACCCCATCTGATAGTAGAACTGCACGTCTTCGGCCGGCAGCGCCTGGGCCAGTTGCAGCACGCGCTCGCGGTCGCCCTGGCCATTGTCGACGGCCTCCGGCAGCGCCTGAGCGATGGCCACACGGTGCAGGACGTTGAGCATCTCCGACAGCACACCGTTCCAGTCCGGCCCCTGCTCGGCGAGATGACGCACCGCCTCGATCAGCGCCCGTGCATCGCCTTCGATCAGCGCATGCAGCACACCGTAGACCTGACCATGATCGAGCGTACCGAGCATGGCGCGCACGTCGGCCGCCAGCACCTTACCCTCGCCAAAGGCAATCGCCTGGTCGGTCAGGCTCATGGCGTCGCGCATCGAGCCATCGGCAGCACGACCGAGCAACCACAGGGCATCGTCCTCGAACGGTACGTTCTCGGCAGTCAATACGTGAGTCAGGTGCTCGACCACCCGCTCCGGCGGCATGTTCTTCAACGAGAACTGCAGGCAGCGCGACAGTACGGTGACCGGCAGTTTCTGCGGGTCGGTGGTGGCGAGCAGGAATTTGACGTGGGGCGGCGGCTCCTCCAGGGTCTTCAACAGGGCGTTGAAGGAACTGGTGGAGAGCATGTGCACTTCGTCGATCAGGTAGACCTTGAAGCGACCGCGACTCGGCGAGTACTGCACGTTGTCGAGCAGCTCACGGGTGTCTTCGACCTTGGTGCGGCTGGCGGCGTCCACTTCGATCAGATCGACGAAGCGCCCCTCATCGATTTCCCGACATACCGAGCAGGTGCCGCAAGGGGTGGAGCTGATGCCGGTTTCGCAGTTCAGGCACTTGGCAATGATCCGCGCGATGGTGGTCTTGCCCACACCACGAGTACCGGTGAACAGGTAGGCGTGGTGCAGGCGCTGGCTGTCCAGGGCGTTGATCAGGGCTTTGAGCACATGCGTCTGGCCGACCATTTCGCGGAACGAGCGCGGACGCCATTTACGTGCAAGAACCTGATAACTCATGGAAAACCGTCATATGAGGAAAGCAAAAGAGGGCTAATCCTAGCGGAGCAACCGGCAAATTGCATCCGCCACCCGCATGCGTGAAGCGGCATCACCCTGACTTGAGAAATAGCGCTGGTTATTTCTTGCACAAAGCATTATCATGCGCGCCGTTCGTACCACGCTGTAAGTCATTAAGGCCTTTGCGCCCCCTCGCTGGTTTCCCGGTTCAACGTCAAGCGCATCTCCGCGCTGCCGCCCTCCCCGATCCCATCTGCTGACTGATCAGGCCGACTCGCCGTTTATCGGTGCAGTTCCTCTGCCTGCCTCCGACGTACCGACCACGCCGAAGAACCGTAACAATGGAACTTTATCGTGCTAATCAAGCTCCGATCGGTTGACATGCTATGGCCGTTTTTCCGGCCAACCACATGGAGCTACACCACGCGCATCGATGCGCACATGCTTTAAGGAATACCCAAAAAAATGAATGCTCAACATCAAATTCAGAAAGCCATCAGCACCCTGACTCACGCCTTCGCTCCGTTCGATTGCCGCATCCAGGCAACTCGCAAGGGCAGCTTCAGCTTTACCCTGGTCGACAAGACCGGTATCGCCCAGTACAGCCAGCGCCTCTACCCAGGCCAGTACAGCGACGAGTCGCTGCAACAGGTGATCGAGCGTACCCGCCAGTCGCTGACTGCATGAACTAAGTCGTCATCCTGAGGTCGAAGGTGACCAACCTCAGGATGGAGTAGGACATGGAACTCACCAACCAACAGCTCGTCGATCACCTGTTCAATCCCTTGCGTGCCAGCTTCAGCTCACCACGACCGGACGGCAGCATCATCCTCGCCCTGCTCGACGAGAGCGACAGCACCGTCTACAGCCGCGTCCTCGCCAAGCCACAGATCAACGACCAGAATGCCTTCGCCCAGAGCCTGGAAGAAATCCGCCTGGAACTGGCCGTTCGCGCCGGCAATATCCCGGCCGATCTGCGCAAGACACTCAAGGAACAGGACAGCGTGTTGAATTACCGCATCGCCTGAGGCTGCAAACACCCAAAAGCCCGCGCCCATAACGCGGGCTTTTTATTGCGCACAGCAAAAAGCCGCCAGATAGACGCTGAGGATTTTGAGGTGAAAAGAGGATGGCGACAGCCTGGAAAACTGGAGGTGGACCCTACCAGCCACACCCCGGCACACGATGTTCCCGCTGTGGCTGCTCCCTTCCGGGCCTGACCAGGTTAACGGGTAATCGTTGCGAGGGGACCGGCAGGGCCACCATAACGCTGCTCGCCATTGCAACGAGCCGCGCCATTGTAACGGCTAAACGCAAACTTACAACTGCTTCAAACACTTAGATACGCGAGACACTCACATCACACCCGGAAACGCCCCACCAACTGGGCCAGCCCGTGGGACAGCTCGGACAGGTGCTGGCTGGCGCGCGTGCTCTGTTCGGAGGTCTGTGCCGCTTCGTTGGAGAGGTCGCGAATATCGCTGATATTGCGGGCGATCTCCTCGGTGACGCTGCTCTGTTCCTCGCAGGCGGTGGCGATCTGCGCAGCCATATCGTTGATGCGCTGAACCGAATCGCCGGTCACGCTCAAAGCCTGATCGACACCCGCCGCCTGCTCGACGCTCTGCCGCGCCCGTGCACTGCCCGAATGCGTGGCCTTGACCGCATTCTGCACACCAGCCTGCAGACGCTCGATCATCTGCTGGATGTCCTTGGTCGACTCTTGGGTACGCGCTGCCAGCGCCCGCACCTCATCGGCGACCACGGCAAAACCGCGGCCCTGCTCCCCTGCCCGCGCCGCCTCGATGGCCGCGTTGAGTGCGAGCAGGTTGGTCTGCTCGGCAATGCCCTTGATCACCGCCAGTACCGCACCGATGTTGGCCGTCTCCTGCTCCAGGGTCTGGATGGTGTCGGAGGCGCTTTCCACCTCCTGGGCCAGTTGACGAATCGAATGAATGGTCGCGCCGACCACCTGGGCACCCTCGCGTGACTGCACTTCGGCGCTCCGCGCCGCATCGGCTGCATTCTGCGCATTGCGCGCCACCTCATGCACTGCCGCGCTCATTTCAGTAGCCGCAGTGCTGACCTGATCCACTGCCGCGTGCTCGCTGCTGATCAATCGATCATTGGCGGCCGCCATGCCGGCGAGACTCTGCGCCGAGTCGGCCACCTCACCAGTGACCCTTCCGACTTCCTTGATCAACGGCTGCAGCTTGTCGAGAAAGCGGTTGAAGGCATGACTGAGCTTGCCCAGTTCGTCCCTGGACAGCACGTCCAGGCGTACCCGCAGGTCGCCATCACCGTCGGCAATCTGTTCGATTCGATGGAGCAGGCTGTGCAGCGGACGAGTCACCAACAACGGGAAGCCCACCACCAGCACCACACACACCAGCAGGCCAATGGCGATGATCAGTCCCTGCTGCCAGACCAGCGCTTCGCCGCGGCCAATGGCCTCGGTGCCAACCGCATTGGCCGCGCTGTCTTCCAATTCACCGAGCTGGTCGATGGCAGTACGCGCCTCTTCGAACTGCGCCTCGCTATCGCCAAAGCTGAGCCGGCTGGCGCCTTCCGGGTCGCTGGAGGCCAGCTCCAGCACCCGCTGCGAGGTGGCCTTCCAGCGCTCGAAGCCGCGATCGAAGTCCGCCACCAATGCCAGCGCCTCGCTGCCGGGCTGCATGTCGGCGAACTTGTGCACACGGTCGTAGGCCTGCTGCAGGTTCTCGGCGTGAGTTTCCTTGAGCGCGGCGACGTGCTCACCCGCGCCCTCACCGAGCAGGCTGCGCTCAGCGACGAAGGCCTGGTAAAGATCGCGGTCGGCGTTGAGCAGCAGGCTGATGGCCGGCAGATGGCGATTGGTCAGTGTGGTACTGGATTCGGCCACCTGAGTGATGCCGCGCACTCCCAACGTCCCCATCGCCACCAGCAAGGCGGCCAACAACAGAATGGGCAAGGCAATCTTCCAGCGGAACCCCAGATCGGCAAATACGCGCAACATGATGGCACCCCAGCATTAGGCAAGTATCAGTAGCTTAGTCGAGCCTCGCCAAGTCGCCGTCTGGCCGTGCCAAAAAGCACGAAAACCCTGGCGCTGAGCTAGTCTTCTGCAACACCACCCGCGCCACTCGTCGCATCCCGCAGTTCGGCCCTGATGAGCATTCCGAGGCACGCGCACGCCACCTCAGGAGCAGCCATGGCCAGTTCGCACAGCCCTTTCCATCCGATCATCTACGTTCGTGGTTATGCCATGACACCGGGGGAAATCGACCAGACCAGCGCCGACCCCTTCTGCGGCTTCAATCTCGGCTCCACCGTCTACCGCGCGGTAGCGGAAAAGACTCGCCAGCCGCGCAAGTTCGTCTTCGAGTCGCCGGTGATACGCCTGGCCTCGGAATTCGACTACCAGGACGTCTACGAAGATGGTTACGACATTCTCGATCCCGAGTGGGCCGCCAACCCGGATAACCGTCTGAGCAGCCGCTCGATCATCATCTACCGCTATTACGACGAGGCCTCGCGACTGCTCGGTATAGGTAGCGCACCGAGCCTGGAGGTATTCGCCAGCAAGCTTGGCGAGCTGATTCTCAGGGTGCGCGAGCTGGTATGCGCCAACCCGAAGAGCGCCATCACCAAGACCGACTTCCGTTGCTACCTGGTGGCCCATTCGATGGGAGGTCTGGTCTGCCGAGGTCTGCTGCAAAATCCCAAGCTGGATCCGGGCGGCGCGGCGCAGCTGGTGGACAAGGTGTTCACCTACGCCACGCCACACAACGGTATCGACCTGCTCGGCATCAACCCGCCAAGCTGGCTGAGCCTTAGCGACATCAGCAATTTCAACCGACAGCGCCTGGCGACCTTTCTGGATCTGGAAGCCACCTACACGCTCACCGAGCGCGTCGACTGGCTACCCGAGGCACGCTTTCCATCCAAACGCTTCTTCTGCATGGTCGGCACCAACCGCATGGACTACGAAGCCGGCCTGGGCCTGTCGCGTACCTTCGCCGGGCATGGCAGCGACGGCCTGGTACGCATCGACAACGCGACCCTCTGCGGCCTGGACGCTCGCGGCAAACCGACAGCCCCCTGCGCCAAGGCCTTTACCTATCGAGCCCATTCCGGCTACTTCGGCATCGTCAACAGTGAAGAGGCTTACCAGAATCTCACGCGTTTTCTGTTCGGCGATGTGCGTGTGGACATCTGGGCTGAAGTCGACGCCATCACCCTGCCCAAGGAGCTGCGCAAGGCTGCAAGCCAGGGGCAGACGGTCAATGCCCTGTACCAGTTCGAAGTGCTCGCCGCACCCCGTGGCAAGCTCTGGTACCTGAGCCGGCGCACCGCCGAGGAGGATTCGGTGGCCTGCCTCGCCCATCAGCACTGGCTCAAGGCACCGCAGGAAAACGGCAAGCTGTACCTCGGCAGCCTGTTTCTCGCTGATCGGGCGCGCGTGAACAGCAGGCGCAAGGGGCTGGCCTATACCCTGACCTTCAACGTGCGGGTACCGGACTACGAGGTGGAGCGCAAACTATGGATCAACCAGCACTTCGAGGGCAGCTATCTGTTCCGTAACAGCCTGGCGCTGGAAATAACCCCGCCCACTACCGGCAGTGACTGGCAGGTGAGCCACGCCTGGCAAAACCAGGGGGTGCACAGCGCCGACCGCAAACTCGATGGCAACATTCAGAAGGATGGAAGACTGGAGATCGAGGTGCCGTTTGACAGCGCCAGCGAACCCGGCATCAGCGGCCGGCTGCGGTTTTTGGTCGCACGCTGGAACCACCAGGACTGATGCGACACTAAGCCCTATCGGAAATGCCGTTGCGGCACTGCCGAACCATGCCTTTTATGTTAGCGTTCCCAAGTTTTCGGCTGTGCCGCCCCATGTCTGCGGCGCCGAACCTCTCACCTGCAAACGGAGTTACATCATGGCAATCACCAAAGACCAACTGATCAGCGACCTGGCCGAGGCCGTATCCCTGCCCAAAGCCACTGTCCGCACCCTGATCGATCAGTTGGGCGAAATTGTCGGCGACGCGCTGGAAAACGACGGTGAGATCACCCTGCCAGGCATCGGCAAGCTGAAAGTGAGTGAGCGCCCGGCCCGCACTGGCCGCAACCCGCAGACCGGCAAAGCCATCGAAATCGCTGCCAAGAAAGTGGTCAAGCTGGTACCTGCCAAGGCCCTGACCGACGGCCTGAACTGAGTGTTCGCCAGCCCAGGCGCTATGCCTGGGCTGGCTCAGCCCTGCTTATTTCACCACCTGCAACTCAGTGACGATGTAGCGGCTGCCTTGCTGCTGCACTTGAAAATTCACTTTCTCTCCCGCTGAAACCCCTTCCAGCAATTCCGGCTTCTCGACCTCGAACACCATGGTCATCGGCGGCATGCCGATACTGGCGATGGGGCCGTGGCGCAGGGTGATCTTCTGCGCACCGACATCGATCTTGCGCACCTCGCCCTGACTCAGCGGCGCCGGCTCGGCAGCCTGCAGCGGCAGGCTGAACAGCGCGGCCATGGCCGCGACGATAACGGTATTTCTCATCATGCATCTCCTATGGGGTCAGTCGGCCAGCACCTGGACGGTGCCGACCATGCCGGCCTGGTAGTGGCCAGCGATCAGGCAGGCGAAATCGAATTCGCCTGCGCGGTTGAAGGTCCAGATCATCTCGCCGCTCTGCCCCGGCGCAACGTGGGCCATATAGGGCTCGGCGTGCTCCATACCGGGAAACCGCTGCATCGCCTCGGCATGTTCATCCAGCGTTTCGCGGGTGCCGATGACGAACTCGTGGAGGATCTTGCCGTCGTTGTGGTGGACGAAACGGATGGTCTCGCCCTGCTTGAACTGCAGCCGATCCGGGGTAAAGCGCATCTGATCGGTCATGCGGATCTCGATGGTGCGGTCGACCTGGCTGGCCTCGCCGGCGATGCCCCAGGGCTTCTGTTCCTTGACCGTTGCCACGGCGTGATGGCCCTTGTGCGCCTCGCTGTGGGCCAGTACCGGACCGGCCACCAGCAAGCCGGCCACGAGCACCAGGGTAGAAAGGGTTGTCTGTTTCATCTGCGTGTTCCTCAAATTGAGCTGGCAGCGTCTCTAATCAGGCGCTGCGTCAAGTCGCTTCGCGGCTAAAGCGCAATGCCGCCCAGCCGCTCCTACATGAGTCGTTTTCAGCACCCGTCAATGCCCGCCATGCCCGCTCGGCTTGCGTACCTGCACTTCCACCGGTGTCTCGAGCGGCTGCTTGAGCGGCATCGACTGGCCACCAGCATCGTGCGCACGGCTTGGGCTGGCCAGTGCACCCTCCCACTCATAGGCCACGGTGCCAGCTGGGTGCTTGAACCAGCCGGGGTCGCGGTAGTCGCCGGCGGTCTGTTCCTTGCGCACCTTGAGCATGGTGAACATGCCGCCCATTTCCACCGAACCGAAGGGGCCGTCGCCGGTCATCATCGGCACGGTGTTGTCCGGTAGCGGCATCTGCATCTCCGCCATGTCGGCCATACCGCGCTCGCCCATCACCATGTAGTCCGGCACCAGCTTGGCGATCTTGCGGGTCATGTCGCGGTGATCGACGCCGACCAGGGTCGGCACGTCGTGGCCCATGGCGTTCATGGTGTGGTGGCTCTTGTGGCAGTGCAGCGCCCAGTCGCCTTCCTCGTCGGCGATGAATTCGAGCTGGCGCATCTGCCCCACCGCCACGTCGGCGGTCACCTCCGGCCAGCGCGAACCGACCGGGGTGGGCCCGCCGTCGGTGCCGGTTACCTCGAACTCGTGGCCGTGCAGGTGGATCGGGTGGTTGGTCATGGTCAGGTTGCCGACGCGCAGACGCACGCGCTCGCCCTGGCGCGCCACCAGCGGGTCGATGCCGGGGAACACGCGGCTGTTGAAGGTCCACAGGTTGAAGTCGAGCATCTGCATGATCTTCGGCGTGTAGGCGCCCGGCTCGATGTCGTAGGCGCTGAGCAGCAAGCAATAGTCGCGGTCCACCTCGCTGATCAGCGGGTGGTGCTCCTTGGGGTGGGTGACCCAGAAGCCCATCATGCCCATGGCCATCTGCACCATCTCGTCGGCGTGCGGGTGGTACATGAAGGTGCCGGGACGGCGGGCGACGAACTCGTAGACGAAGGTCTTGCCCACCGGAATCGCGGGCTGGGTCAGGCCCGCCACGCCATCCATGCCGTTGGGCAAACGCTGGCCATGCCAGTGGATGCTGGTGTGCTCGGGCAGCTTGTTGGTGACGAAGATGCGCACCCGGTCGCCCTCCACCACCTCGATGGTCGGCCCCGGCGACTGACCGTTGTAGCCCCACAGGTGGGCCTTGTAGCCGGGCGCCAGCTCGCGCACCACCGGCTCGGCAACTAGGTGGAACTCCTTGACGCCGTTGTTCATGCGCCACGGCAGAGTCCAACCGTTGAGGGTGACCACCGGGTTGTAGGGCAGCCCGCTGTTCGGCTGCAGCGGCGGCTGGGTGTCGGCGCTGGCCTGCAGCACCGGTTCGGGCAGGGCCGCCAGGGATACCCGGCTGACCGCCGAAGTGGCCACCGCAGCGCCGATAGCGCTGGCCCCGAGAAAGAAATCGCGTCGTGAAACCATCACAGAAATCCTTGTTCAGTGGCCAGCGGCGGCCGGCTCGGCAGCAGCGGCAGGCGCCGCGCCGAGCGAGGGGTTGGGAGTGCCCAGCAGGGCCATGTCGAGGTCGGCGCGGGCCAGCCAGAAATCACGCTGCGCCTGCAGGTAGCCGTCCACCGCCTGTACCTGGCGACGCGCATCGGCGAGCAGATCGAAAGTGCTGATGAACATGCCGTTGTAGCGCAGCAGGTTTTCCTCGGCGATGCGCTGACGCAGCGGCAGCACCTCGGCGCGGTAGTGGCGTGCCAGCTCGAAGGCGTTGCGGTAGGCGTGATAGGCCTCACGCACCTGCGAGCGGGCGTTGATCGCCGTCTCGGCCGCGCGATTGAGTGCCTGACGATACTGCGCCTCGGCCCGCGCCACCTTGGCGCCGCTCCAGTCGAACAGCGGCAACTCGACGCTGATCTCGTAGCCGCGCTGGGTCGGTTCCTCGTTGGAGCGGTTGTTGACCACGCCCAGCTCCAGCACGTTGATGAAACGCGTGGTGCGGGTCAGGCCGAGGTTCTGCGCCAGGCGCTCGGCATCCAGGCGCACGGCCTGGATGTCCTGGCGCTGACTCATGGCCAGGCGCTCCACGTCCGGCAACTGGTCCGCAGTTTTCGGCAGCGCCGGCAGGCGTTCGGGCAGCCGGTAGTCGAGCTGCTCGCCCCACAGACCGAGCAGCCGGGTCAGTTGCTCGCGGCTGCGTACCCGCGCCTGCTCGGCGTGGATCAGGCCGATGCCGGCCTCGGCGTAGAAGGTCTGCTGCTCGGCCTGCTGCAGCTTGCTGAAATTGCCCACCGCGGCCAGGCGCCGGGCCAACTCGGCGCCGGTCTCTGCGGCTTCCAGCACCTGCCGCGCGTAGACCAGGCTCTCCTCGGCGGCCACAGCCTGGTACCAGGCCTTGCGCGTTTCGCTGGCCAGGTCGAACACCGCCAGGCTGGTCTGTCGTTGCAGCTGCTCGAAGCGGCGGCCTTCCAGACGGGAGGTCATCGGCAGGGCGATCAGCCGCGCCAGATTCAGGTGTAGGCCGCGCTCGTACTCGACCTCGCTGCCCTTCTCCAGGCGGCCGTAGGAGAAGCCGGGATTGGGCAGGCGCCCGGCCTGCACCCGCTCGGCCTCGCCGATGCCCAGCTCGTCGAAGGACGCCTGCAGGCCGCGATTGTTGAGCAGCGCCAGCTGCACAGCGGCGTCCAGGCTCAGGGGTTCGGCCAGCAGCTCGGTGACCCGCGCGTCGATCTGACCGCGACCGGCTTCGTCGCGGGCCCACAGCAGTTGCTTGTCCAACTGGCGCTCGCTGGCCTGCTGCACCGGGTCGAAACCGCCGTCCTGGCTGAAACTGGCGCAGCCGGCCAATAGCGACATGGCGCAGAGCAGCGCGAAGGGCTTAGTGATGACCATGGCCACCTCCCTCGGCGGGCTCGGCACCCTGCTCGGCCGGCTGCTCCCAGCCTTCCATGCTGTAGGTACGCCAGCCGCCGATACGGCCGACCAGGTCGTTGGCCGCGCGCCAGTCCTGCAACGGCTCGTCGGCCTGCGCGCGGTAGTCTTTCAGAGGGGAACGGTAATCCTGCGCCGGCACGGCGGCGTTGGCGTCCAGCGGGTCGGGCTGGGCCGCCAGCAGGATGCCGGGCAGCGCCAGGGCAGCGATGCCCAGCAGCCTTCCGGCAAGGGAATGCAAAGTCATGATGTGTTCTCGCATATGGCGGCCAGGCGGCCGCGTGAGCTACAGGCGCCGATTGACGACGCTATCTAAGGGGCTCAGGCGAGAGAAAGACGCGGGGGGCGTTCGGGCGTGTCGGCCACGCCGACGATAAGGCGGTCGGGCCAGGTTGTAGCTGGCTCGACGGTTTGCAGGGCAGAGTCGTTCAGAAACGGCTGGTTGGGCGCTGCGACCCCGACGCAAAAGGCGCACAGGGCACACACGCTGCCATCGGTGGGAGCATCGCTGTCGGCAGCAGGCGCGACAGCCTGATGCGCGCCATGCGCGTTATCGGTAGCCATGTCTTGATGCGTGCCGTGCTCGCTGCCAGTTACCTGCATCGCAGCGCTGCGGTGCACCTGCTCGCACAACTGCATGCCGAGCGCCGCCATGGCCTGTGCCGGCAGGGCCAGCATCAGTATCCAGATCAGGGCGAAACGCAGGGTCTTGCGCATAGAGGTCGCGAAGCCAGAGTCAGAGGGCGATGGGCCGGATTATCCGCGCGTTGGCCGCTTTGTCCAGCACTACAAACTCAGATGCCCGGTATACAGGCCATAGCCGGCCAGCAAGGCAGTCAGCAGCACAGCGGCAAAGATCGCCCACTCGTAGCGAGTGAACAGCCGCTGACCGCTTTCGCTCTTGGCCTTGGCGAACAGCAGCACGCCCGGCGCGTAGAGCAGCGCCGACAGCAACAGGTATTTCACTCCGCCGGCATACAGCAGCCAGATTGCATACACCACAGCCACCAGGCCGATGAGCAGGTCCTTGCGTCTGAGTCCTGCCTGATTCTCGTATGTTTCGCCGCGCACGCAGAGCAACAGGGCATAGACCGCCGACCACAGGTAAGGCACCAGAATCATCGACGACGCCAGGTAGATCAGCGACAGATAAGTACCCTGGGAAAACAGGGTGATCAGCAGAAACAGCTGGATCATGCCATTGGTCAGCCACAGCGCGTTGACCGGCACCTGGTTGGCGTTTTCCTTGTGCAGGAACGCCGGCATGGTGCCGTCCTTGGCGGTGACGAAGAGGATCTCGGCGCACAGCAGCGCCCAGGACAACAGCGCACCGAGCAGCGACACGGCCAGGCCGATACTGATGAATATGGCGCCCCAGCGCCCCACCACATGCTCCAGCACCCCGGCCATGGACGGGTTCTGCAGCGCCGCCAGCTCGGGCTGAGTCATCACCCCCAGCGACAGCAGGTTGACCAGCATCAGCAGCGCCAGCACGCCGAGAAAACCTATCACCGTGGCCTTGCCCACGTCACGGCGGCGCGCTGCGCGCGACGAATAAACACTCGCCCCTTCGATGCCGATAAACACGAACACGGTGACCAGCATCATGTTGCGCACCTGCTCCAGCACGCCGCCGAACTGCGGGTTGCTGCGGCCCCAGATGTCGCGGGTGAAGATCTCGCGATCGAAGGCCAGACCGACGATGACGACGAACAGCAGGATCGGCACCAGCTTGGCCACGGTGGTGATCAGGTTGATCAGCGCCGCTTCCTTGATGCCGCGCAGCACCAGGGCGTGCACGCACCACAGCAGCACCGAGGAACAGGCAATGGCCAGCGGCGTATTGCCCTCGCCAAAGGCCGGGAAGAAGTACCCGAGGGTGGAGAACAGCAGGACGAAGTAGCCGACATTGCCCAGCCAGGCGCTGATCCAGTAGCCCCAGGCCGAGGAAAAGCCCATGTAGTCGCCCAGACCGGCCCTGGCATAGACGTACACCCCGCCATCGAGCTGCGGCTTGCGGTTGGCCAGACTCTGGAACACGAACGCCAGCGCCAGCATGCCCACCGCGGTGATGCCCCAGCCGATCAGCACGGCGCCGACATCGGCCCGCGCGGCAATGTTCTGCGGCAGCGAGAAGATCCCGCCACCCACCATCGAGCCCACCACCAGCGCGGTCAGCGATCCCAGACCCAGCTTGCGACTTTCCCCTGTCATGCCCACCTCGTTCCGGACGCCAGCGATTCCGCTCTCACTCTAGCAGCCCGGCAGCAACAGCCTGATGCCAAAACGGCAGGCCGGTACAAGCTGGATCGACCTCAAGGGCAGAAGATGCCCGACGCAGTAGCGCTATCGATCCTTAAGCCATCATGAGGTGAATCGCCATGCAGCCCTCCCCCAACCTGGGCGCCGGCAGTCCCGGCGTCGAACGCAACACGCAAGCCTTTCTCGAAGCCTTGGCCGCCGGTGGTGGCACACCACTCGAACAACTACCGCCTGCGCAAGCGCGCGCCGTGCTGGTAGGCGCACAAGCCTCGGTCGAGGTCGATCTATCGGCCGTGGAAACCCGCGAACACAGCATCGAGGCCGCCGGCCAGAGGCTGACGCTGGTGATAGTTCGTCCAGCGGGCAGCCAGGGCAGCCTGCCGGGCTTCATGTTCTTCCACGGCGGTGGCTGGGTGCTGGGCGACTACCCCACCCATGCACGGCTGATCCGCGACCTGGTGGTGCACTCCGGCGCTGCGGCGATCTACGTCGATTACACCCCGTCGCCGGAAGCCAAGTACCCGACCGCCATCAACCAGGCCTACGCCGCGACCCAATGGGTCGCCGACAACGGCAGCCAGATCGGTGTCGACGGCTCGCGCCTGGCCGTGGCCGGCAACAGTGTCGGCGGCAACATGGCGGCCGTGGTAGCCCTGAAGGCCAAGGAAGCCGGTACACCGCAGCTGCGTTTCCAGCTGTTGCTGTGGCCGGTTACCGACGCCAGCTTCAACAACGCCTCCTACAACCAGTTCGCCGAGGGGCATTTTCTGACCCGCGCGATGATGGAGTGGTTCTGGGACAACTACACCAGCGACCCGAAGCAGCGTCACGAAATCCACGCCTCGCCGCTGCGCGCCAGCCTGGAGCAGTTGCAAGGCCTGCCACCGGCTCTCGTGCAAACCGCCGAGATGGACGTGCTGCGCGACGAAGGCGAAGCCTACGCCCGGCGTCTGGGCGCGGCGGGAGTCGCGGTCAGCGCCGTACGTTACAACGGCATGATCCATGACTACGGCCTGCTCAACGTGATTGCCGAGGTACCTGCGGTGCGCACTGCCATGCAGCAGGCCGGCGCGGTTTTGCGCGAACACCTGGCCTGAGCGCCACAGCCCGATACCAGAACCGTAGTTCCATCCAATCCAGGCGGCGGCCGCTCTGCAATAGTCCTTTTCGCCTACCCGGCGGCAACGACCGACGGGATGCGTGCATCGTCTACCGCCCACCAACAGGTAACCGCTATGAGCAATCCAAAAACCGAAGTCCTGACCCCGCACAACAGCCAGTTGATCTTCATCGACCAACAGCCGCAGATGGCCTTCGGCGTACAGAGCATCGACCGGCAAGCCCTGAAGAACAACACCGTGGGCCTGGCCAAGGCCGCCAAGATCTTCAACGTGCCGACCATCATCACCACGGTCGAGACCGAAAGCTTCTCTGGCCACACCTACCCCGAGCTGCTCGCCGTGTTCCCTGACGCGCCGCTGCTCGAGCGCACCTCGATGAACTCCTGGGACGACCAGAAAGTTCGCGACGCGCTGAAGAAGAACGGCCGCAACAAGATCATCGTCTCCGGCCTGTGGACCGAGGTGTGCAATACCACCTTCGCCCTCTCCGCCATGCATGACGCCGGCTACGAGATCTACATGGTCGCCGACGCTTCCGGCGGCACCTCGCAAGCCGCCCATGACTACTCCATGCAGCGCATGATCCAGGCCGGCGTTGTACCGGTGACCTGGCAGCAGGTGCTGCTGGAATGGCAGCGCGACTGGAAGAACCGCGACACCTATGACGCCGTCATGGAGCTGGTCAAGGAGCACTCCGGCGCCTACGGCATGGGTGTGGACTACGCCTACACCATGGTGCACAAGGCGCCGGAGCGTGTGCAGCACGGCCCGACCCTGGCCCCCGTAGCGGCGCCCATCTGACCTCATGACGGCGGAAACGCCCTCGACTCGACCCGTGGCGCGCATCGGTGCGCGCCGCTGGCTCGAAAAAACCAAGGCCTCGAGCAGAGTCTCCAGCATGAGCGAGACGCAAGCGGAAACCGTCACCCTGGTGGTGCGCCATCAGGTTCGCCCCAGCCACGTGCCACATTACGAGGCCTGGTTACGCCGCATCATCGCCACGGCCAGCCAATGCCCCGGCCACCTCGGTGTGGACGTGGTGCGCAGCCGTCAGCCCGGCGTGGCGCAGTTCACCTGCGTGCTGCGCTTCGCCAGCCTGCAGCAGCTGCAGAACTGGATCGAATCGGAACAACGCCGTCAGTTGATCGCCGAAGTCGAGCCGCTGCTACGTGCCGGCGATCAGCTGGAAATAGCCGAGAACAAGGAATTCTGGTTCACGCCGGAAACCGCGCAGGCGCCGCCGCCCCGCTGGAAACAGGCCTGCGTCACCTTCCTGGTGATCTTGCCACTGAGTCTGCTGGTGCCGCTGCTCTGGCAACCCCTGTTCCAGCGTATTCCCTGGTTCGGCGGCTACCTGCCGAGCAGCATCGTGATCACCCTGAGCATCGTCCTGCTCGTGGTGTACCTGTTCATGCCCATGGCCACGCGACTGTTCGCCGCCTGGCTGAACCCAACCGTAGACGAGGATCGACCATGAGCCAGGACCCCTCCGACCCGAAACGCCGCCACTTTCTCGCCACCAGCAGCGTTCTCGGCGCCGCCGGGGCGCTGTGGTCCACCCTGCCCTTCGCCGCCATGGCCGGCGACTCATCCGCCAGTTCATCAGGAGGCAACATGAGTGCCGATCTCATTCTGTACAACGGTCGTCTGCACACGGTCGACCGGGAAAAACCGCAGGCCAGCGCCGTGGCCATCAAGGACGGGCGCTTCGTCGCCGTCGGCAGCGACGCCGAAGCCATGGCCATGCGCGGCGATGCCACCCGCGTGATCGACCTGCAGAAACGCACGGTGATCCCCGGCCTCAACGACTCGCACCTGCACCTGATTCGTGGCGGGCTCAACTACAACCTCGAGCTGCGCTGGGAAGGCGTGCCGTCGCTGGCCGATGCCCTGCGCATGCTCAAGGATCAGGCCGACCGTACGCCGACGCCGCAATGGGTGCGCGTGGTCGGTGGCTGGACCGAATTCCAGTTCGCCGAGAAACGTCTGCCGACCCTGGATGAGCTGAACAAGGCCGCACCGGACACCCCTGTATTCGTGCTGCACCTCTACGACCGTGCCCTGCTCAACCGCGCCGCATTGCGCGCCGTCGGTTACGACAAGAACACACCGAACCCGCCCGGGGGCGAGATCCAGCGTGATGCCAGCGGCGAGCCCACCGGCATGCTGATCGCACGGCCCAATGCGCTGATTCTCTACGCCACCCTGGCCAAGGGACCGAAGCTGCCGCTGGAGTATCAGGTCAACTCCACCCGCCAGTTCATGCGTGAACTCAACCGCCTGGGCGTGACCAGCGCCATCGACGCCGGCGGCGGCTACCAGAACTACCCGGACGACTATCAGGTGATCCAGGAGCTGGCCGACAAGGATCAGCTCACCGTGCGCATCGCCTACAACCTGTTCACCCAGAAGCCCAAGGAAGAGCTGACCGACTTCAAGAACTGGACCAGCAGCGTCAAGCTGCACCAGGGCGATGATTTCCTCCGTCACAACGGTGCGGGCGAGATGCTGGTGTTCTCCGCTGCCGACTTCGAGGACTTTGTCGAACCGCGTCCGGACCTCGCACCGAGCATGGAGGCCGACCTGGAGCCGGTGGTGCGTCATCTGGTCGAGCAGCGCTGGCCGTTCCGCCTGCACGCCACCTACGACGAGTCCATCTCGCGCATGCTCGATGTGTTCGAGAAGGTCGACCGCGACATGCCGTTCAATGGCCTGCCCTGGCTGTTCGACCACGCCGAGACCATCAGCCCGCGCAATATCGAGCGGGTACGCGCGCTCGGCGGCGGCATCGCCATCCAGCACCGCATGGCCTTTCAGGGCGAATACTTCATCGACCGCTACGGCGCCAAGGCCGCCGAAGCCACCCCGCCGATCCAGCGCATGCTGGCCGAAGGCATTCCGGTCGGCGGCGGCACCGACGCCACCCGCGTGGCCAGCTACAACCCCTGGACGGCGCTGTACTGGCTGGTCAGCGGCAAGACGGTCGGCGGCACCACGCTCACCCCGCAAGGCCTGTCACGCAACACCGCGTTGCAGCTGTTCACCCACGGCAGCGCCTGGTTCTCCAGCGAACAGGGCAAGAAGGGCCAGATCAAGGTCGGGCAATTGGCCGATCTGGTGGCCTTGAGCGCGGACTTCTTCAGCGTCGAGGAAGAGCAGATCAAGTGGCTGGAATCGGTGCTCACCATCGTCGGCGGCAAGGTGGTGCATGGCACCGGCGAGTTCGACAAGCTCGCCCCACCCACGCTGCCGGTACTGCCGGACTGGTCGCCGGTGGCCATGGTGCCCGGGCACTGGAAGCCGACAGCAGCCCCCATGGCCGCCAGCATCCACCAGTGCATCGGCGCCTGCGCCGTGCATCAGCACCAGCATGACCGCGCGCGTCGCAGCAGCATACCGGTGAGCGACCATCAGGGCTTCTGGGGCGCCTTCGGCTGCTCGTGCTTTGCGTTCTGACATGGCCAACGAAAAAGCCTCGCCGTGGGGCGCACTCAACCACAGCACGTTCCGCTGGCTATGGCTGGCCAGCATCGCCTCGAACATCGGCACCTGGATGCACGAGGTCGGTGCCGGCTGGCTGATGACCGGCCTGTCGAGCAATCCCATGCACGTGGCCCTGGTACAGGTGGCAGGCTCCGCGCCGATGTTCCTTTTGGCGCTGCCGGCCGGCGCCATGGCCGATATCGTCGACAAACGCCGCTATCTGCTCGGCGTGCAGCTGTGGATGGCGGCGGTGGCGACGCTGCTGGCCGTGCTTACCCTGCTCGGGCTGACCACGGTGTGGCTGCTGCTGGGCATGACCCTGGCCATGGGCGTCGGCACCGCGCTGATGATGCCGGCCTGGTCGGCGCTGACGCCGGAGCTGGTGAGCAAGCGCGACCTGCCCTCGGCCATTGCCCTGTCCAGCCTCGGCATCAACGTCGCCCGCGCGCTCGGCCCGGCCATCGCCGGGTTGCTGGTCAGCTTGAGCGGCCCCTGGGCGACCTTCGCCCTCAACGCCCTGTCGTTCTTCGCGGTGATGGCGGTGCTGCTGACCTGGAAGCGCGAACGCCAGGTCGCTACCTTCCCGGCCGAACGCCTGCTGGGTGCCATGCGCGCCGGCTGGCGCTACAGCCGTGCTTCGAAGCCTTTGCAGGCCGTACTTGTGCGCGCGGCAGCGTTCTTCGTCGGCGCCAGCGCCGGCATGTCGCTGCTGCCGCTGATCGTACGTGGTGAATTGAACGGCAGCGCCAGCGACTTTGGCCTGCTGCTCGGTAGCGTCGGTATCGGCGCGGTGCTCGGCGCCATGCTGCTGCCCAAACTGCGTGAGCGCATCAGCGCCAACAAGCTGGTGGCCTTGGCCAGCGCGCTCTACGCACTGGTGCTGCTGGCCCTGGCCTGGGTGCGTGAGTTCGCCGTGCTGTTACCGGTGATGCTGCTCAGCGGTGCGGCGTGGATCGCCGTGCTGTCGAGCCTGCAGATCAGCGCGCAGACCTCGGTGCCGGACTGGGTGCGAGCCCGCGCGCTGTCGGTGTATATCCTGGTGTTCTTCGGCAGCATGGCCGCTGGCGGTGCGCTCTGGGGTTATGTCGCCAGCCAGGCAACGATTTCGCTCGCCCTGGTCGCCGCTGCAGGTTGCCTGGTGCTGGGCTTGCTGCTGACGCTGCATTTCCCACTGCCGGTAACCGAAAGCGAAGACCTCGCCCCGTCGCTGCACTGGCCTGCGCCGATCCTGGCTGACGAAGCCGATCTGGAACGCGGCCCAGTCATGGTCACGCTGCAGTACGACATCGCCACGGAGCATGCGAGCGAGTTCCGCCAGGCGATGACCGAGGTCGCCCGCATGCGCAGACGCAACGGCGCGTTCTCCTGGGGGCTGGTACAGAACAGCGAGAATCCACGGCACTGGCAGGAGTTCTTCTTTGACGAATCCTGGCTCGAACACCTGCGTCATCACGGCCGGGTAACGCGTGCCGAGCAACGCATCGAGGCGGCGGCCAGGCATTTCCAGAACCCGGATGTGCCCGTGCACATCGAGCATTTTCTGATGCCAGCCAAGGATGTGCCCCATGCCACCCCCTGACGACGGCAACTGCCCGAACCAGGGCGTGACCGGTTGAGTGCTACATGCCTCGTCACGCCCTGTTCATTCACGGTACCTGGCTCACACCAGCAATCTGGGAGCCGTTCCAGCGACGCTTCAGCGCCTGCGGTTATCGCTGCACGGCGCCGCCTTGGCCGGTCGCCCAGGGCGGTCGACAACCCGGCATCAGCACCCTCCTCGCCCACTACGAAACACTGGTACGCAGCCTGGAGCAGCCGCCCCTGCTGATTGGCCACGACCTCGGTGGTCTGCTGGTGCAACTTTTGCTCGACCGCGGCCTGGGCCAGGCCGGCATCGCCCTCGACCCACTGCCGCCACGCGCCGGTCTGCTGGGTTTCTGTAGCACCTGGCCATGGCTGTTGCCCTGGATGGGTTGGCGTAACCTTCTGTACATGACACCGCAGTATTTCGCGCGCAATATGGCGCAGACGCTGACACCTGCACAGCAAAGCGCCGCCTATGCACGTCACATTGTCCCGGCGCCCGGCCGGGTGTTCGTCGAGGCTGCGCTGGGCATCGGCAATGCTGTCGACTTCAGCAACGGCGAACGCGGGCCTCTGTTGTTGCTGGCGGCAGGCAATGCCCGCGTCGTTCGCGCCAGCGTGGTGGCCGCCCTCTATCATCGCCACCGGCGCTCGTCCGCCATTACCAGCTTCAAGCAGTTCCCCGGCTACAGCCACTGGCTGATCGCCGAACCCGGTTGGGAGAGAATTGCCGACTACAGCATCGAATGGGCTCAGAACCAAGTTGGACGCTTTTAGATCACACACCCCACAACCTCGCCTCGGCGTCATGGCAGGCCTGTTTTGCCTGGTGTTTTTCAGCACGCTCGCGCTGGCCGACAGAAGCGCTCTGGAGCAACAGCTGGAGCATCGGCGCTGGACGCTCAACGACAACAGCCCCAGCCAGATCGGCGCGTTGGCCGAAGCCCACGACGGCTACCTGTGGCTGGGTACTCACGATTCCCTGTATAGCTTCGATGGCTTCGATTTCACCCGCTATCGCACGCCAGATGGCCGCGAACTGGGCATTGTGTCCAGCCTATTGGCCAGCAGCACCGGGCTTTGGGTCGGCCTGCGCAACGGTGGCGTCCACCTGATCGCATCGATGGAGGAACAACCCAGCAGCTTCGATCTCGCCCACGGCGTGATCTACGCCCTGGCGCAGACGGCAGATGGCAGCGTCTGGGCTGCCGCCAACGACGGCCTGATGCGTTTCGACGGCAAGCGCTGGCAGCAATTGGGCAGCGCGGAAGGCTTTATCGGCAAGAATGCCTTCAGCGTCTTCGTCGACAGCAGTGACCGCCTCTGGGTCGCCGACGAGCAGCGCCTCTACGTCCTGCCACCTGGCGCCCGGAAGCTGCAGGACACCGGCGTTCGCAGCCAACGCACTCGCCAGATAGCGCAAGCCGACGACGGCGCACTGTGGTTGATCGAGAGCGACCGCGAGGGCCTGCTGCACGTAAAGATCGATCAGCCGCAACTGCAGGCGACCCACATATTCATCGGCGAAGGAGCCAATGCCATACTGTTCGACCAGCATGGCTGCCTCTGGCTGAGCACCGCTGGCGGCGGTCTGCTGCACGTGTCCAGGCCCAACGAATATGGCAGCGCCGGCTTCGATGATATCGAGCGGCTTTCTTCACGCGATGGTCTCAGCTCCGACTTCGCCCGGCCGCTGCTCGAAGATAGCGAGGGCAGCCTGTGGATCGGCACACAGAACGGCCTGGATCGGCTGCGCGAACGCCCTCTGCGTCCCGCAGGATTTCCGCCCCAGGCGCATAACCTGGCGATTGCCGCCGATGATGCCGGCAACCTCTGGGCCGCCAGCAGCAACCTACCGCTCATGCGCCTGAATGAGCATGGCCTGCATGAGCTGCCGCTGCGTACCCAGATCACCGCAATCAGCACAGACCCTCGCGGCTCGGTCTGGCTGGCCGGATCCGAGGGTATCTGGCGCAGCACTGGCGAGGAGTTGGAAAAAGTCTCCGTCCTGCCGGTCGAGCATGATCTGGATTCCTCGGTGCGCACCCTGCTGATCGATAATCAGGGCGCGCTCTGGCTGTCGCTCAACCGTCAGGGCCTCTATGTGCTGCGCGATGGCGACTGGCAACAGCTTCCCGCCCCCAGCGAAGATCCGACGCAACTGATGCCGGTGAGCTCTGCGCTCGCCCCTGACGGCAGGCGTTGGTTCGGCTATCGCAACAACCTGATCGTCAGCCATGACGAACAGGGCGAACGCCACTGGGGCAGCGCCGAAGGGCTGGATATTGGCCACGTGACGGCGATGGCTCATGCACAGGGCCACAGCTGGTTCGGCGGCCAACGCGGCCTGGCGCGCTTCGATGGCAAGCGCTTCCAGAATCTGCCGCTAAGCGAGAGTGGTCTGTTCGATAATCTCTACGCGATCATCCCGGTTACCGGCCCTCAGGGCGAAGACCTCTGGCTGCATGGCAAAGGTGGCGTCTTCCAGTTACCGGCCGAGGAGATCGCAAAGGCACTGAACGATCCCACGCATCATATCCATTACCGTACCTACGATCTGCAGGGCGGGCTCGCCAATGACCCACACCAGGTGCTCGCGTTGCCAACAGCGGTGCGCAGCAGCGATGGCCATCTGTGGTTCGTCACCCGCAACGGCGTGGCCGGCGTCAATCCGGATAAGGAGATACATCGCGACAAGCCGCCCAAGGTGCGTATCGCCTCGCTACTGGCGGACGGTGCGAGCATCTCGTTGCAAACGCCGCCCACCCTGCCCGCAGACAGCCAACGCCTGGTCATCCACTACGGCGCCCTGAGCCTGTCCGCACCTGAGGGCCTGCATTTTCTCTATCGCCTCGATGGTTTCGACAGCGAATGGCATTCCGCCGGACGCCAACGCGAGGCGACCTATACCGGCCTGCCGGCCGGCGACTATCGCTTTCGCGTGCGCGCGCTCAATCAAAATGGCGTGGCCAGCGAGCAGGATGCCGAACTCAGGTTCAGCATCGACCAAGTGTTCTACCGCCATCCGCTATTCATCCTGGCCGTGGCATTGGTCGTACTGCTGACCCTGCACCTGCTCTATCGCAACAACATGCAGCGCGCGGCCGAACGCCTGCGCACACGCCTGGAAGAACGCCACGACGAGCGTGAGCGTATCGCCCGCGAGCTACACGACACCTTGCTGCAGGGCGTGCAAGGGCTGATGCTCCACGTGCAGGCCGCAGCGGATAGCCTGCCAGCCGATCAGCCGGCGCGAGACAAGCTGGAAAATGCCCTGGATCGTGCCGATCAGGTGATCGCCGAAGGTCGTGAACGGGTGCGCAACCTGCGCCACGCCCATGAGGCCTCGAACGATCTGCCGCAGACGCTGCACGAGTTCGATCAATTGCACGAACATGCTGATACCGAATATCAGGTCGAGATCGCCGGCACACCCTGCGCCCTCCACCCAGTGGTGCATGACGAGCTCAGCCAACTGGCCCGCGAGGCGGTCAGCAATGCCTTTCGTCATGCCAGGGCTCGCCATGTCCGCGTGCGGCTGGATTACCACCCCCGGCAGTTTTCGCTGCGCGTGAGCGACGATGGCCACGGCTTGCTGGCCGAGTATCTGCAGGGCGCGGAGCCGGTCGATCACTGGGGCCTCAAGGGCATGTACGAACGCGCCGCCAAGATCGGCGGTACGCTGAATATCGACAGCGCCCCCGGCCAGGGCTGCCACGTACAACTGACACTGGCCGGACCATTGGCCTATCGCCAGCAGCTCCCTCGCGCGCGGCGCTGGCTAAACTGGAAACGACTGATCAGGAGCTCGCAGTCATGACCGCTGCCAACCCCATCCGCGTGCTGGTTGCCGACGACCACCCTCTGCTGCGCGAGGGCATCGCTGCCGTGCTTGCCGGGCAGGCTGATATCGATCTGGTCGGCGAGGCCGGCGATGGTCGGGAGGCGCTGGAATGCTTTCGCCGACTGCGCCCCGACGTCACCCTGATGGATTTGCAGATGCCACATATGAATGGTATCGACAGCATCCTGGCGATTCGCGGCGAATGCCCGCATGCACGCATCGCCATCCTCACGACCTACCGCGGTGACGTGCGTGCACTGCATGCGATCCAGGCGGGCGCGCAGGCCTATCTGCTGAAAAGCACCCTGCGCAAGGAGCTGGTGGAAACCATTCGCACCCTGGCCGCCGGCAAACGCCATATTCCGCCCGAGATCGCCGCCGACCTGGCCCAACACATAGGCCAGCAATGCCTCAGCCCACGTGAAGTGGAGGTCCTGCAAGCGGCAGCGCTGGGTTACTCGAATCGCGATATCGCGCTGCAGCTGCGCATCACTGAAGACACCGTCAAAGGCCACATGCGCCTGATCATGGACAAGCTCGGCGCCAACAACCGCACCCACGCGGTGGCCATCGCCGTGCAACGCGGCGTACTGGAGATCGGCACCCCACTTTAGTGTTGTCACCCCTCACCTCCTTGTGAGCTGTGCGCCGCCGCTGGCGCCGCGCATGCTTTACAACCAATCATCCAAGGAGGTTTCGCAATGAGCTCGTTCGGCGAACTTCAGGTAATTGCGCCCTGCCCGCACCAAGTCGGGCACGACCCGCAGCTACTGGACCGTATCGCTGCCTTGCTCAATGAAGCTGAAACGCAACTGCTGGAGGACACGCAAAGCGCCTACTTGCATGTCGAGCAGGCCATGACGCTGCTACGCCAGCTCAACGCCTGCAAGCAGTGCGGCATTGGTCATGGTGCAACCGGCATGACTCGCTGGCAGACGCGACGCCTGGATCAGTACATCAGCGACAACCTGGCCGCCGCCATTCGCACCTGCGACCTGGCCGCCCAACTCAAACTGAGCAGCAGCCATTTTTCCCATATGTTCAAACAGACCTTCGGTATCACGCCGCTGGCCTATGTGGCACGCAAACGCATCGAAGCAGCCAGAGAGATGATGCTGGCCACCGACCAGCCATTGACGCAGATCGCCCACGCTCACGGTTTCTGCGACCAGTCGCATTTCACCCGCACCTTTCGCCGCGAGACCGGACTGAGCCCCCTGATATGGCGGCAGCGTTGCACAACAAAGCCCAAAGCCAGCGCCGAGCCCTGATCAGCCCAGCATGGTCACATGACGTGGATGACTGGCGACGCGCTCGATCCAGGCGCGCACGGCCGGGAAGGCTTCGAGGCTGAAGCCACCTTCATCCGCCACATGGGTGTAGGCGTACAGGGCGATATCGGCGATGGAATACTGCTCACCGACCAGATAGGGCGTGCGCTGCAGCTGTTTCTCCATCACTTTCAGCGCCTTGTAGCCCAGCGCCAGGCAGCGCGCATGCTCGTCAAGACGCGCTTCGGGCATGCCCTGGTAGAGCTGGATGAAGCGCGCCACCGCGACGTAGGGCTCATGGCTGTACTGCTCGAAGAACTGCCACTGCAGCACCTGGGTGCGCAGGCGCGGCTCGCTGGGCAGGAACTCGCTGCCATCGGCGAGGAAGTTGAGAATGGCGTTGGACTCCCACAGGCAGGTGCCGTCTTCCAGCTCCAGCACCGGAATCTTGCCGTTGGGGTTCTTGGCCAGGAAGGCTTCGCTCTGCGTCTCGCCCTTGAGAATGTCGATCGGCACCCACTCATAGGGTTTGCCGAGCAGATGCAGCATCAGCTTGACCTTGTAGCAGTTGCCCGACCGGTAATCGCCGTAGACCTTGAACATCGCGTTGCCCTCCCCGTGTTTCCTTCTTTTACCTGTAGGAGCCGGCTTGCCGGCGATCCGCCTTAGCAAGAGCATCGCCAGCAAGCCGGCTCCTACGCTACAAGCTTCTACTTCGCCTGTGCCTCTTGAATCACCGCTGCCAACCGCCGCAGCCCCTCAGCCAGGCGCTCCGGTGCCACGTGACTGAAGTTCAGTCGCAGGTGCCCGGGGTTGGCGTCCGGATCGATGAAGAACGGCTCGCCCGGCATGAAAGCGACGTTCTGCGCCAATGCCGCATCCAGCAGCGTGCGGGTGTCGAGCGGCTGCTTGAGAGTCAGCCAGAAGAACAGCCCGCCCTGCGGAATCTGCCAATCGGCCAGGTCGCCGAAGTGTTCCAGCAGCGCCGCCTGCATGGCGTCACGGCGGATGCGGTAGAAGTCGCGCAACTCGGCCAGGTGGCCGCGGTATTGCTCGCTGCCCAGCCACTGCAGCGCCTGCCACTGGCCGATGCGGTTGGTGTGCAGGTCGGCCGACTGCTTCAGGCGCAGCAGATGCGGATACAGATCGGGCGTGGCGATCAGGTAACCGACGCGCAGACCCGGCAGCAGCGTCTTGGATACGGTGCCGGTGTAGATCCAGCTGGCCTTCTTCAGGCGGCTGACGATGGGCGTGGCTTGGCCTTCATCGAACACCAGCTCGCGGTACGGCTCGTCCTCAATCAGGGTCACGCCGAACTCGTCGAGCAGCGCCGCCACGGCTTCGCGCTTGGCTTCGCTGTAACGGGTGGCGGACGGATTCTGGAACGTCGGGATCAGGTAGGCGAAAGCCGGCTTGTGGCTCTCCAGACGCTGACGCAGCGCCGCCAGCTCGGGGCCGTCGGCTTCCTGCGGCACGCTGATGCAGTCGGCGCCGAACAGCTGGAAGGCCTGCAGCGCGGCCAGGTAGGTCGGCGCCTCGAGCAGCACCTCGGTGCCCGGATCGATGAACAGCTTGGAGGCCAGGTCCAAGGTCTGCTGCGAGCCGCTGACGATCAGCACCTGGCTGGCATCGCAGGGCACGCCCAGGGCGCGCGCTTCGGCAGCGATGGCCTCGCGCAGGGCTGGTTCGCCTTCGCTCATGCCGTACTGGCCCATGCTCGCCGGCATTTCGGCCCAGTCCACCTTCGGCAGCATCGGCTCGGCCGGCAGACCGCCAGCGAAGGACATCACTTCCGGACGCTGCGCCGCGGCAAGAATTTCACGGATCAGGGAGCTTTTCAGGCGGGCGATGCGTTCGGAGAAGGCCATGGGGTGTCCTGGGGTGCAAAAGTCATTGGAATTAAGTCAAACTGCTTGACCGAAACTACGCCGCCAACCAGAGATACGTCAATATGACTGACCTAAAAAATTTCCCCGAGAAGTTTTTGACGTCGCCTGCCGAGGGCACGCAGTCCGGCCGTCAGGGCGCGCAGGTCATCAAGAATTCCGCTGCTCAGCAGGCCGCCATGGAAGCCTTCTTCTTCGGCTACCAGGCCTTCACTGCCAAGCCCGACGAAATGCTGGCCAAGCGCGGCCTGTCACGCGTGCATCACCGCATCCTGTTCTTCATCGCCAAGTATCCGGGCCTGAACATGACCGAACTGCTGGGTTACCTGGGCGTGAGCAAGCAGGCGCTGAACATGCCGCTGCGCCAGCTGATCGAGATGAATCTGGTGCAGAGTGAGGCCGCAGCGGATGACAAGCGCAAGCGCGTTCTCGGCTTCACGCCCGAAGGCGCCAAACTGGAACAGGCCCTGCGCCGCGAACAGGCGCGCCTGTTGCAGCGGGTGTTCGGCGAGATGGGCGAAGACGCCGTGCGGGGCTGGCTGGAAGTCAATCATGCCCTGGCGCGTAGCCGACACGAACGCACGTAGCCATCACTTCCATATTCCACTCGTAGGAGCGAGCTCTGCTCGCCAACCCTTTTATCCGCGAGCAGAGCTCGCTCCCACCGATTCAGCCTGCCTCCTTCGTTCCTCCGCACCACCGCTCATGTCACGCCAAAGCGTGATTGCACCCTGCCTCGACCTCTGCAATCATATGCGAATCATTATCACCTTAACTTAGATCTCGCGAGGTGCGCGTGTCGGTTCAGGATTCCAGCAATCAGCAGCTGGTCGGTCTGCTTTATCGCGATCACCGTGACTGGCTGTTCGGCTGGCTGCGCAAAAGCCTGAACTGCGCGCAGCGCGCCGAAGACCTGAGCCAGGACACCTTCGTGCGCCTGCTCGGTCGTGCAGACCTGCACAGCCCACGCGAGCCCAGAGCGCTGCTCACCACCATCGCCAAGGGGCTGCTGGTCGACCAGTTTCGCCGTAGCGCGCTGGAACGCGCCTATCTGGAAGAGCTCGCGCAGGTTCCGGAAGCCGTGCAGCCCAGCCCGGAAGAACAGGCGCTGGCGCTGGAACAGCTGGCCGAAATCGACCGCCTGCTCGGCCAGCTGTCGAGCAAGGCACGTGCGGCCTTCTTCCATAACCGCCTGGATGGCCTCGGTCATGCCGAAATCGCCGAACGCCTGGGCGTGTCCCCTTCACGCGTGCGCCAGTACCTCGCCCAAGGCCTGCGTCAGTGCTACATCGCGCTGTACGGGAAGCCGCTATGAGCCAGGTATCGAATCGGGTGCTCGACGAGGCCATCGCCTGGCAGCTGTGCCTGGATTCGGGCGAAGCCAGCGAGCAGCAACGTCATGATTTCGCCAACTGGCTGGCGGCCCACCCGGAGCACGGCCTGGCCTGGCGACGCCTCGGCGGTATCGACCAACAGCTTTCTGCCGCCAACGCACCAATGGCGCGCCGCGCGCTGCTGCAGAGCAGTGTCAGTCGTCGGCGCAGCCTGCGCCGCCTTGGCGGTAGCGCCCTGAGCCTGTTGCTGGCTGCCTGTGTTGCGCTGGCCCTGCTGGCTCAGCAGCGCCCGTTGGGCGATTACCTCGCCGACTACCACACCGCCAGTGGCGAGCAGCGCGACCTGTTGCTCGCCGACCGCAGCCAGGTGCGCCTGAACAGTCGCAGTGCGCTGGATATCGAGTTCGACGACAACGAACGACGTCTGCACCTGCGCAGCGGCGAAATTCTGATCCAGACCGCCAAGGGCGATACCCGCCCCTTCATCGTCGAGACAGACCAGGGACGGCTGCGGGCGCTGGGTACGCGCTTTCTGGTGCGACGTGAAGGCGCCGCGACCGAGCTGATCGTATTGCAGTCGGCAGTCGCGGCAAGGCCGCTGGCCGGTGCGCAGGAACGCATCATCCACAGTGGCGAACAGGTGCGCATGGACAGGCAGCACCTCAGCGACAGCAGCCCCGCCCCCATCGGTGCCGATGCCTGGAGCCACGGCATGCTGGTGGCGGACAACCTGCCGCTGCAGCGCCTGATCGATCAGCTCGGCGAATACCGCATCGGCTACCTGGGCCTCGACCCGAGCCTGGCCGGGTTGCGCATCAGCGGCAGCTTTCCGCTGCACGACAGTGACAAGGCGCTGGCGGCGCTCGCGCTCAGCCTGCCTGTGCGTACCGAGCAGTTGGGCCCCTGGTGGACCCGCGTGGTGCCGGCGGAAAAATAATCGCCCCTGCCCCTGTCATTTTCCCTTTCTGCTTCGGCAAAAGGGCATTGAGATACATTAACTCTTAAGAGAGGTTCGCAATGTCCTTCCGCCCTGCCCCGTTCCGGCACACGCTGCTGGCCCTGACCATCGCCTTCGCCGGCCATGCTGGGCTGGCCCATGCCGAGCCCTACCAGCTGCCTGCCGGCCCCCTGGCGGCCACGCTCAACCAGATCGCCAGCCAGGCCGGGGTGACCCTGAGCATCGATCCGACCCTGACCGAAGGGAAGCGCTCGGCACCGGTCAGCGGTGACTACGAAGCCATCGAAGCCCTCAACCAGGCGCTGCGCGGCACCGGCTTGCAACTGCAAGGCGGCAGCGGCGGCGCCTATAGCCTGGCTCCCGCCGCAGAGGCGGCAATGGCGCTGCCGGACGTGACCGTCAGCGGCAAACAGTTCAGCGAAGGCGACGAGACCGCCGGCTATCGTAGCGATAACGTGAAGAACATCGGTGCCTTGGGCTACATGCGACTGCAGGATGCGCCGTACTCTGTAAGCGTTATACCCCAGGCGCTTCTGCAGAATATTCAGGCAAAATCACTGGATGATGTGTTCAAGCTCGCACCGGCAACCCAGTTCACCTCGCCGACCAACGCCGGCTATGCTAGTGCGGTTAGCATGCGCGGCTTCAGTGATGCCGGGAACCTGAGCATAGCCAATGACGGCCTGCGCTTTTCCAACAGGTACGACGGCGGCAATTTCATCGAGGAGATGGAGCGCATCGAAGTACTCACCGGTCTGTCCGGTTTTCTCTATGGCCCGGCCAGCCCCGGTGGCCTGGTTAACTATGTTCTCAAGCGCCCCACTGCGACGCGCTACAACAGCGTCACGCTGGGTAACGCCGGCGGAGACAACTACTATCTGCACGGAGATTTCGGCGGACCAATCGACGCCGAAGGCACCTTCGCTTACCGTCTAAACGTCCTAACCCAGGACGGCGAGACCGCAATCGACCTGCAAAAGCGCCGCCGCCAGATGATCAGCTTGGCGTTGGACTGGAACGTCAACGAAGACCTTCTAATTCAGTTCGACGCCTCACACAAGAAAAGTGAGACACGCGGCCTGACCAGCTACTGGTACTTCAGCGACCAAGCCTTACGCCCGGATGCCAAGGATTTGGACAACGACAAGCTCTACAGCCAACGCTGGGCCTTCTCCGACAATGAGCATGATCGCCTTGGCAGTAATTTCAAATGGCGCTTAAACGACATTTTCAATTTGCGCGGCGCCTTGGCTTACAGTCAGTACACCAGCGAATACACCTACACCGGCCCGACGGTCGACAACGCTGGTGAGTATACTCAGCCGCTCTACGCCTTTGCTCCAGTGGAAACCGAGGAAACCTCAGCTTACCTTTTCCTTGACGCGGCCTTCGCCACAGGATCCGTTCTGCATCAGGCCACCCTGGGCTATCAGGGCAATATCGCCCGCGTGCGTGACTACGAAGATCACATCCCCTTCCCCGGCCCGCAGTACAACGATGTCGTCGGCACCCCATCGCCTTTCTACGAGAACCCGCAGACAGGCAAGCCGGGCTACTCCATTGGCAACGGCGATCAGCGCCTGTCCTCGCGCACCCAATCCGACAACCTGCTGATAGGTGACGTGATCACTCTGAACGAACAGTGGTCGACCATCCTTGGCCTGACCCGCTCCCGCATTCGAACCTACAGCAACGACTTTGTCTGGGCAGAGGCTTTCGGCTACCCGGAAACAGCCAGCCGCTACAACGCGAGCGAGACCTCGCCTAACGTATCGCTGATCTACAAACCGCTGCCCTGGCTGACCACCTACGCCAGCTACATTGAGGGTCTGCAATCCGGTGGTATCGCCCCCAGCACCGCACTCAATGCAGGCCAGGCCCTGGCTCCGCTGGTCAGTGAACAGTATGAAGTGGGTGTCAAGGCCGAGCTCGGTGAAACCCTATTGACACTCGCCCTGTTCAACATTGATAAACCCAATGCCTATACCAACGGCGCCAGTTACTACGTACAGGACGGCCGTCAGGAGAACAATGGGTTGGAGCTATCGATTACCGGCAAGGTCCTGCCCGAGCTGACCCTAGTTGGCGGCATCACCCTACTCGATCCGAAGGTGAAAAAAACCGCCAACGTAGCCAATGAAGGTAACAAACCGACCGATGTCGCTAGCCAGTTGGCCAAGCTCTACTCCGAGTACGACCTCGTCGCCGTACCTGGCCTCGCCCTGACAGGTGGTGTCTATTACACAGGCAAGCAGTACAGCGATGAAGCCAACCAGCATAGCCTGCCGTCGTTCACTACCTTCGACGCTGGCGCCCGTTACCGTATGCCGCTGAATGACGACAACACCCTGACCCTGCGCACAAACGTGAGTAACCTGACCAACAAGGAATACTGGTTGAGCAGTCACTACCTGGGCGCACCACGTACCCTAACGTTCTCCGCACAACTGGAGTTCTGAGACCCATCGGGTGCGTCACTGCCTGTGACGCACCCGTTCGACCGAAGCCAGATCATGGACAAGAGTCATCAGGTATCAACCGGCGCGCTCACTTAACTCAGCCGCCCCTCTAAAGAACACCAGCATCAGCGCCACGCCGGCCCCAAGCAACGGCAGCAGCGCCACCAGCATCAACAGCACGCTGGCCAGCATCAGCCCGCCGACGATATCGAGCCAGGCCATCACTTTCAGCGCCGGATAGGGGGCTTGCAACTTGAGCAGCCGTATCCCCAGCCAGGTGGTGCATATGCCCATAAGACACAGCAGCGCCATGTAGCCAATGGTCTGCCAGTCCAATCCGGCGAACAGTTGGTCACCGAAAAGCATGTCCACTGCTTCCAGCAGCAGCGTCACCGCAAGCAGCAACCAGATCGGTACGCTGAGGTTGCGCGCGAAAAAGCGGGCTTCGGCAAAGGCTTTGAAACGCAGCAGCAGGTAGCAGCCGAGTAACGCCAGCGCCAGACCAAGCCAGTCGGTGTAGGTAAACAGCAGTTCAGCTTCATCCGTCTCCAGCAGAGCTCCGGCAAATGTAAGCCCGATCACCAGGGCATTGGCCACCACCGAGACCAGTGCCAGCCAGCCCAGCACCTGCAGCTGCCTGGCGCTCCAACCTGGCAACGTCTGTACGCCAGCGCTATCGAGCAACTCCACCTGCGGCGCACTGTAGGGATTGTCCGGTTGCATCGCCTTTATCCTTGTTCGGCAAAAAACCGAGGCTAACCATCCGGGCAGCGCTTTACCAGACTGTACGGCCCAACCCACCGGTGGCTGTACCGCGACGCCACTGCAGCCGCGCAATAGGCTTTGCCAGTCACCGGAGAACGACCATGTCCACCGAACTGCTGCTCGCCTTCATCGCCTTCGCCTTCGTCACCTCGGTGACGCCGGGCCCCAACAACATGATGCTGCTCGCTTCCGGGGTGAACTTCGGCGTGCGCCGCAGCATTCCGCACATGCTCGGCATCAGCCTGGGTTTCATGTTGCTGGTGGCCGCCGTGGGCCTGGGCCTCGGCCAGATGTTCCAGCGCCTGCCGGTGCTGCACGATGTGCTGCGCTATGTCGGCGCCGCGTATCTGCTTTATCTGGCGTGGAAAATCGCCCAGTCCGGCGCGCCGCAAAGCCGCGAGAATCCCGAGGCCAAGCCGTTCACCTTCATCCAGGCGGCGGCCTTTCAGTGGGTCAATCCCAAGGCCTGGATCATGGCCATCGGCGCCATCACCACCTATACGCCGCAGGACGGCTTCTTCAGCAACGTGCTGCTGATCGCCGCGCTGTTTGCCCTGGTCAACTGCCCAAGCGTAGGTTTGTGGACCGTCGCCGGCAGCATGCTGCGCAAGTGGCTGGACAACCCGCGCGCGCTGCGCGCCTTCAATATCGGCATGGCGCTGCTGCTGGTCGCCTCGCTCTATCCCATCATCGTCGACACTGGAACGTTCTGATGCAAGACGCCGCCCCTACTCGTCTGCGCCCGCTGGCGGACACCTCGACTTCGGCCGTGGTCGCTGGCTTCATCGCCATGCTCACCGGCTATACCAGTTCCCTGGTGCTGATGTTCCAGGCCGGCCAGGCTGCCGGGCTGAGCAGCGGACAGATCTCCTCGTGGATCTGGGCGCTGTCGATCGGCATGGCGCTGTGTTGCATCGTGCTCTCGCTGCGCTATCGCGCACCAGTGATGATCGCCTGGTCCACCCCGGGTGCCGCGCTGCTGATCACCAGCCTGCCGCAGGTCTCCTACGGTGAGGCCATTGGCGCCTACATCCTCGCCTCGGGGCTGATCGTGCTGATCGGCCTGACCGGCACCTTCGACCGACTGATGCGCCGCATCCCCGGCTCCATTGCCGCCGCGCTGCTGGCTGGTGTGTTGTTCAAGATCGGCCTGGAAATCTGCGTAGCGGCCGAGCAGCAGCCCTTCCTGGTGATCGCCATGCTGCTCGCCTATCTGCTCGGCAAACGTCTGTGGCCGCGCTACTCGGTGCTCTCCGCACTGATCGTCGGCAGCGTGCTGGCCGCAGTCTTCGGCCTGCTGGACTTCACAGGCTTCCAGCTGCAACTGGCCAGGCCGGAATGGACGACGCCGAGCTTCTCGCTGGCCGCCGCCATCAGCATCGGTATTCCGCTGTTCATCGTCGCCATGGCCTCGCAGAACCTGCCGGGCATGGCCGTGCTGCGCGCCAACGGCTATGACGTGCCGGCCTCACCGCTGCTGACCAGCACCGGCCTGGTGTCGATCCTGATGGCGCCGTTCGGCAGCCATGGCATTCATATGGCCGCCATCAGTGCAGCCATCTGCGCCGGCCCGGAAGCTCATGAAGACCCACGCAAGCGCTACACCGCGGCGGTCTGGTGCGGCGTGTTCTACGCCATCGCCGGCATCTTCGGCGCCACCCTGGCCTCGCTGTTTGCCGCGTTACCGGCGGCGCTGATCCTGTCCATCGCCGCGTTGGCGCTGTTCGCCTCGATCATCGGTGGCCTGACCCAGGCCATGAGCGAACCCAACGAGCGCGAAGCGGCGCTGATCACCTTCCTGGTCACCGCTTCGGGGATGACCCTGGCCGGCGTCGGCTCGGCGTTCTGGGGTATCGTCGCCGGCCTGCTGACTCTGGCCGTGCTGAACTGGGGCAAGCGGTAGCACCCGTACCCCGGATGCAATCCGGGCACACTCTGCGAGGCCGCCCCGGATTGCATCCGGGCTACGGACTCGGTCGAAAGTGGTAGGGGCTTTAGCCGCGACTGTCGCAGGCAAAGCCCCTCCCCCGATTCGCTAGCGCTACGCCCTTTCCCCTTGTGCCACTGGCTCGGCTAGTTCGGCGCCGTGCACGCGGTTGACCCACAAGCCGAACAGCGCCGCCGTGACGAACATGATCAGGCTGTAGATGGCCGCGGGAATGGCCATGGTCGGGTTGTTCAGCAGCGCCGGGCTCAGCGCCAGGGCGATGGCCAGGGTGCCGTTGTGGATACCGATCTCCATGGCGATGGCGATCGCCTGGCGCAGATTGAGCTTGAGCAGCCTGGGCACGCAGTAGCCCACCGCCATGCTCAGCAGATTGAAGGCCAAAGCCGCCCCGCCCACCGAAGGCGCGTAATCCACGAAGGTGCGCCAATCCTTGGCCATCGCCAGCACAATGATCAGCAGCAGGAACAACGCCGAGACGGTCTTCACCGGCTTCTGCATGCGCTCGGCGAAGCCCGGGAAACGGCTGCGCAGCCACATGCCGATAGCCACCGGACCGAGGACGATGACGAACACCTGCACCACCTTGGCGAACTGCAGCGGGATGGCCTGATCGGCGGACATGAAGTAGGCCAGCGACAGGTTGACGATCAGCGGCATGGTCAGAATCGCGATCACCGAGTTGACCGCTGTCAGGGTGATGTTCAACGCCACGTCGCCATGGGCCAGGTGGCTGTAGAGATTGGCGGTGGTGCCGCCTGGTGAGGCCGCCAGCAGCATCAGGCCGACGGCCAGTGCCGGCGCCAAACCAAAGGCCTTGGCCAGGAAGAAGCACGCCAGCGGCAACAACAGCAGCTGGCAGGCCAGACCGATCAGCACGGGTTTGGGAAATTTGGCCACGCGGGCGAAGTCGGCCAGGCTCAGTGACAGGCCAAGCCCGAGCATGATGATGCCCAGCGCAGCGGGAAGGAAAAACGTCAGCAAGGGATCGGCAGTCATTATTGTTATCGCTCCAGTTGAACCTGGCAGGATTTTGCGCAGCCAGGGCCACCGCTGACAGTGGCCCTGCGAGCCAACATTCGCCCGCTAGCTAACGGGATAGAGCAGTCAGATCGCCGTGGCTCCGCCGTCCACCGCCAGCGCCTGACCAGTGGTGAACGCGGCATGATCGCTGCACAGGTAGAGCACGGCAGCCGCGATCTCCTCAACCTTGCCGATGCGCCCGACCGGGTGCATGGCGGCGGCGAACTCGGCCTTCCTCGGGTCGGCTTCGTAGGCGCGGCGGAACATGTCGGTGTCGATCACGGCCGGACAGACCGCATTGACGCGGACTTTCTTCTTCGCGTACTCGATCGCCGCAGATTTGGTCAGACCGATCACCGCATGCTTGGAGGCCGCGTAGATGCTCATCTTCGGCGCGGCACCCAGGCCGGCGACCGAAGCGGTGTTGACGATGGCACCACCGCCCTGGGCCAGTAGCAAGGGGATCTGGTGCTTCATGCACAGCCACACACCCTTGACGTTGACGCCCATGATGGTGTCGAACTCGGCCTCGTTGCCGTCGGCCAGCTTGCCCTTCTCGATCTCGATACCGGCGTTGTTGAAGGCGTAGTCGAGGCGGCCGTACTGGGCCATGGTGGCGTCCATCAACGCCTTGACCTCGGCATCGCGGGTCACGTCGCAATGCACGAAGAAGGCCTCGCCACCAGCCGCGCGAATCAGCGCGACGGTGCCCTCACCGCCTGCTACATCGACGTCGGACACCACCACCTTGAGCCCAGCGGCCGCGAAAGCCTGGGCGGTGGCACGGCCAATACCGGCCGCAGCGCCGGTGACCAGGGCGACCTGGCCGGAGAACGTCATGCTCATGTCTGCTTCCTCGCAGGGATTCTTGTTGAATTGGCGAGGAGTCTAGCCAGCAAGCCAGACGGCGAGCAGCACTATCAGGCTCTGGAGTGGTAGGTCATGCAGGGCGCTGATGGCGACTCCACCAGCGCGGTGCCGCGATCGGCGGGTAGCTCGGATGAAATCCGGAAAAGATCGGACGGCATGCCAGACCGCTCCGGATTTCATCCGGGCTACAGCTCAGGCGCGCAGTTCGGCGACCACCGCAGCCAGCGCCTGCGCCGGATCGGCGGCCTGGCTGATGGGGCGGCCGATCACCAGATAGTCGGAACCTGCATCCAGCGCCTGACGCGGGGTGAGAATACGCTTCTGGTCATCGGCGCTGCTGCCGGCAGGACGAATGCCTGGCGTGACCAGTTGCAGGCGCGGCTGTGCGACCTTCAGCGCCTGTGCTTCCTGCGCCGAGCAGACCAGGCCATCGAGCCCGGCATCGGCGGCCAGGCCGGCCAGGCGCAGCACCTGCTCCTGTGGCGGCACGTCCAGGCCGATACCGGCCAGGTCCTGCTGCTCCATGCTGGTCAGCACCGTCACGCCGATCAGCAGCGGCTTGGCGCCAGCCAGCTTGTCCAGTTCGTTGCGGCAGGCCGCCATCATGCGCAGGCCGCCGGAGCAGTGCACGTTGACCATCCACACGCCCAGCTCGGCAGCGGCCTTGACCGCCATCGCCGTGGTGTTGGGGATGTCGTGAAATTTCAGATCGAGAAACAGCTCGAAACCCTTGGCCTGCAACGCCTCGACCACTTGCGGACCGCTGCGGGTGAACAGTTCCTTGCCGACCTTGACCCGGCACAGCGCCGGATCGAGCTGATCGGCCAGTGCCAGAGCGGCATCACGGCTGGGAAAGTCGAGGGCGACGATGATCGGGGTTTGGCAGGCAGGCATGGGCGGGTCTCGAACAGGATAAAAAACGCCGCGCATTGTAGCGCAAAGCGTCCTGGCACTGGTCGTGACTGAAGCCCGACTCTCAGGCTGGTCCGTAGCCCGGATGCAATCCGGGGCCTTGGCTTCGGCACAAAGGCATCGCGGCTGAAGCCGCTCCTACGGGGCAATGAATTTCTGCAGGAGAGGCTGGGCGGCATTGCGCTTCAGCCGCGAAAACGTTAGGGCAGCCAAACGGTCAGGCGATCAGGCGCTCACGCAGACGTCCCAGCATACCCATCAGGCTGCCCACTTTTTCCTGCTCACGTTCATCACGCGGCACCTCGGCCAGGCGGCTGACCACCTGCCGCGGTTGCGCGCGCCAGATCAGCGCCTGCTCGGCAGCGGCCTTTAGGCCCTTCTCGAACAGACCACGGCGAATCGGCTTGGGCAGGTAGCGGAATATCTGTGCCTCATTGACCAGCCGCAGCAGCGCCTGGGTGTCCTGAAATGGCGTGACCACCAGGCTGAGCAGGCGCGGGTGCGCTTGCGCCAGGGTCTTGAGCAGTGGCGCGGTGTCTTCGCCGGCCAGTTTGAGGTCGCTGACCAGAATGTCCACGCTTTCGTTGTTGAGCTGCAACATGGCCTCGGCCAGGTTGCGCGCGCGCAGCAGGCGGTGCCCGCCGGCAACGCAGAACTCGCCGACGACGCTGAGCGTGTCCGGCTCTTCATCCAGCAGTAGCAGAGACAGCGGCGCGCTCAGCGTCTCGCTGGCGGCCGACGGCAGCGGCTGCGTCTGGCGCACGGCCAGTTCAGCCGCCTGGCGCAGGGTGAAGGCCATTTCCTGCTGGTCCCAGGGTTTGGTCAGGTAGCGGAAGATGCCGCCATCGTTCAGCGCCTCCACCGCGGCATCCAGATCGGAATAACCGGTCAGCAGGATGCGCAGCGTGTTCGGCGCGATCTCACGCGCCTCGGCCAGCAACTGCGCGCCGCTCATCTGTGGCATGCGCTGATCGCTGACCAAAACGTGAATATGCTCCTCGCGCAGGCGCTGCAGGGCGCGCAGCGGATCACTCTCGGTCAGCACCTCGTAGTGACGGCGAAACTGCAGGGCAAGGCTGCGCAGAATGCGTTCCTCGTCATCGACGAAGAGAATCCGAACGGGTGCAGACATCAGGCGCTCCTTTTCATGGTGACAGTAGCGGGCAACGGCAGGCTGATGAGAAAACGCGTGCCACGTCCCGGCTCGGAGGCGACGCGAATCTGGCCGCCGTGGTCCTGGACGATCTTGTAGCTGATGGACAAACCGAGGCCGGTGCCCTGGCCGACCGGCTTGGTGGTGAAGAAGGGATCAAAGATCTTCGCCATGACCTCGCGCGGCATGCCGCGACCGTTGTCCTGCAGCGAGATGTGAACGCCCTGGGCATCGGCCCAGCTGCGGATCTGGATGCGCCCCATGCCATCGATGGCCTGGGCGGCGTTGGTCAGCAGGTTGAGCAGCACCTGGTTGATCTGCGATGGCGCGCAGGCGATGCGTGGCAGTTCGCCCAGTTGCTGCGCCACGTCGGCCTTGTCCTTGATGTGATTACGGGCGATCAGCAACGCGCTGCGGATGCAGTCGTTGAGATCCACCTCCTCGCTCATGGCACGGTCGACACGGGCGAAGTCCTTCAGACCGACCACCAGTTCGGCGATCTGCTCCAGGCCATACAGCGTATCGCCATACAGCTGCTGCAGGTCCTCGGCGAGCAGCTCCGGCGCCGCCTGCTGGCGGGCCTGCTCGGCAGCCTGCAGCGCCTGGCTCAGGCTTGCCTCGTCGCAATCGGGATCATTCAGGCACTGGCCCAGCCGCGCCTGCGCGGCGGCCAGCTCGAACAACGGCTCGCTCAGCTCGCGCAGCAGTTGCACGTTGTTCTTCACGTAGCCCAGCGGCGTGTTCAGCTCGTGGGCTACGCCCGCAACCATCTGCCCGAGTGAGGCCATCTTCTCCGATTGCAGCAGTTGCGCCTGGGACTCCTTGAGGTCCACCAGCGCCTGGCGCAGCACACGATTACGCTGAGCGACGCGCGCCTCCATGGCCTTGAGCAGGTCCAGCACCGTTCCCAGACCGCAGTATTCACCCTGCGCATCGATCAGGATGAAGTCCTCGGTGATCGGGTACTGCAACTGGGCCGTGACCTGCTTGGTGGCCTCCTCGAGGCTGGTTTCCAGGCTGACGATCAGCGGCGCCTCGTTCATCACCTCGCCAACCGGATGGCGACCGCGCAGGTCGCGCCCGAAGCGCTGCATGAAGATGTCCTGCAGTGTGGCGCGACTGACCAGGCCGAGCGGCCGATTGTTCTCGTCCACCACCGGCAGCGAAAGAAACGCGCGGTGTTCGGCCGCCAGGAACAGATCGGCGACCTCGTTGATACTCATCGACGCCGCGAGCGGCGTGACGGCTCGCAATAGCGATTGCAACGCTCTGGCATGGGTCACGAACGGCCTCCCCGTGCTATCGGAAAGCCGCCATTCAAACAGTACCAGGTTGCCATCATGTGACAGGCATCACACGGCCGTGCGCCAGACCGGTGCATCCGCCCTGCCCTTGCACCCTTTTCATTCGCCCGATCTGACGGGCACCGATGCACAGGCTGCATCTGGTCAGCGATCAGGGCTCTGGCATGAGCACTGCACGGTAAGCGCATCCTCTTTGCAGCAGGTTGCAGCCATGCCCTATCAAACCACCATCGGCAGCCTGGTCTACCGCTTTGCCGATCTCAAGACGCTGCTGGCCAAAGCCAGCCCGGCGCGTTCCGGCGACTACCTGGCGGGGCTGGCTGCAGCCACCTACGAAGAGCGCATGGCCGCCAAGCTGGCACTGGCCGAGGTGCCGCTCAAGCGTTTTCTCGACGAGGCGCTGATTCCCTACGAGCAGGACGAAGTCACCCGCCTGATCATCGACCGCCATGACGCCACCGCCTTCGCCCCGATCAGCCACCTGACAGTGGGCGATCTGCGCGACTGGTTGCTGCTGGAGAAGACCGACAGCGCGCGCCTGGCAGCCCTGGCCGCCGGCCTGACGCCGGAAATGGTCGCGGCGGTGAGCAAGCTGATGCGCAATCAGGACCTGATTCTGGTGGCGCGCAAATGCCAGGTGATCAGCCGTTTTCGCAACACCCTCGGGCTGCCCGGTCATCTGGCCGTACGCCTGCAGCCCAATCACCCCACCGACGATGTGCGCGGCATCGCCGCCAGCATGCTCGACGGCCTGCTCTACGGCTCCGGCGACGCCACAGTCGGTATCAACCCGGCCAGCGATTCGCTGCCGACGCTGATGCGCCTGTGGCAGATGATGGACGAAGTGCGCCAGCACTTCGAAATCCCCATGCAGAGCTGCGTGCTCACCCATGTCACTACACAAATCCAGGCCATCGAGGCCGGCGCACCGATCGATCTGGTGTTCCAGTCCATCGCCGGCACCGAAGCCACAAACGCCGGTTTCGGTGTGTCCCTGGCGATCCTGCGCGAAGCCCACGAGGCCGCGCTGTCGCTCGGGCGCGGCACCCTGGGGGATAACCTCATGTACTTCGAGACCGGCCAGGGCAGCGCGCTGTCGGCCGGCGGCCACCACGGCGTCGACCAGCAGACCTGCGAAGCCCGCGCCTACGCCGTGGCCCGCGAGTTCCGCCCGCTGCTGGTCAACACCGTGGTCGGTTTCATCGGCCCGGAATACCTCTACGACGGCAAGCAGATCATCCGCGCCGGCCTGGAAGACCATTTCTGCGCCAAGCTGCTCGGCCTGCCGATGGGCTGCGACGTGTGCTACACCAACCACGCCGAAGCCGACCAGGACGACATGGACAGCCTACTCACCCTGCTCGGCGCGGCCGGCATCAACTTCATCATGGGCATTCCCGGCGCTGACGACATCATGCTCAACTACCAGAGCACCTCGTTCCACGATGCGCTGTACCTACGCAGCGTGCTGGGCCTCAAGCGCGCCCCGGAGTTCGACGCCTGGCTGGCGCGCATGGCCATTACCGAACCGAGCGGCCGCCTGCGCGAGATCGGTCGTGGCCACCACCTGCTCAAGCAACTGCCGCACATCTCGGGAGCCGCGTGATGGCCAATGACCTGATTCAGCAAAATCCCTGGGACGAACTGCGCGCGCACACCTCGGCGCGCATCGCGCTCGGCCGCGTCGGCTGCAGCTTGCCCACCCGCGAGGTGCTCAAGTTCGGCCTGGCTCATGCCCAGGCGCGCGATGCCGTGCATCGCCCGCTGGACTTCGGCGAACTCAAGCATCAGCTGCATGCAGCGGGTTTTCGCGCGCTGAAGGTGCGCAGCAACGCCGAGGACCGGCAGACCTACCTGCTGCGCCCGGATCACGGCCGCCACCTGCATGGCGACTGCCGGGTACAGCTGCAGCACGAACTGCCGGCACCGGAACTGGCCATCGTCCTGGCCGACGGCTTGTCCGCCGTCGCAGTGCAGCGCCATGCCCTGCCGCTGCTGCAGGCCTTGCGCGAACGCTTCGACACCGACTGGGCCAACACCCCGGTGGTGCTGGCCGAACAAGGCCGCGTGGCGATCGGCGACGGCATCGGCGAAGCGCTGCGCGCGCGTCTGGTGATCGTGATGATCGGCGAACGTCCTGGGCTGACCTCGCCGGACAGCCTGGGCCTGTACCTGACCTATGCGCCGCGCGTGGGCTGCCCGGACAGCGCGCGCAACTGCATCTCCAACGTACGCCCGGAAGGCCTGCCCTACGAGCAGGCCGCCCACAAGCTCGACTACCTGGCACGCCAGGCGCTTCGCCTGCAACTGAGTGGCGTGCAACTCAAGGACGACAGCAATCTGCAACCGGTCGCACGACAGGCAGACTGACAAGCCTCGGCACGCGGGGTATGGTGATAGCTCTACTCCCCGTAAGGAATCGTCATGCCCTGGTACGTCTGGCTGCTGCTGGCTCTGGTGTTCGGCTCGGTGATCGGTAGCCTGCTGGTGCTGCGCAGCAGCGCCAAGAAAATGCCCCTGAGCGAGGACCAACTCGAACGCATGCGCAAGCGCGCCGTCGAGCAGGAAGCCAAGGACGAGCGCGAGCGTCAGCGCTAGACGCACTCGTCCCGTCAGGTAACGCCAAGACTGCCCGCAACGCAGCCTGCTAGACTGCGCGCCTTCCCCAGGAGAGGTGCCATGCCCCTGCATCTGCGCTTGCTGCTCCCCGCTCTCACTCTGGCCTTGGGCAGCGGCCTGGGCTTCATCCAACCCACCGGCCTGCTGCTGGGCAGCGCATTCGTCATCGTCCTGCTGGCCGGACAATCGCAACTGCCGAACTGGCTATGGTTGCCTCTTATCCTGCTCGGCGGCATTGCCCTGGCGGCGCACCTCATACCCGGTTTCAGCTCCTGGCAGTTGTGGCAGCCACGTCTCATCAGTGCTGATGCGGCGCCCTATGGCCTACGCCTGTCCTGGGACAAGTTGCTGCTGGGCAGCGCCCTGCTGGCCTGGTGGTTGGGACAACCGCGTAGCCCCGTGATTTCGCTGAAACATGCCTGGCTGGCCTGCATCGCTACCTTGCTGCTGGTACCGCTGCTGGCCATGGCGCTGGGCCTGGTCGCCTGGCAGCCCAAATGGCCGCAGGGCCTGCTGCTGTGGCTTGCGGTCAATCTCGGCGTGGCGGTACTGGCGGAGGAACTACTGTTTCGCGGTCTGTTGCAGACTGCCCTGATCAAGCGCCTGGGCATCTGGCCCGGATTACTGTTGACAGCGGGTCTGTTCGGCGCGGCCCACCTGCCTTTCAGCAGCCTATTTGCCGTGGTGGCGACCTGCGCAGGGCTCGGCTACGGCCTGGTCTTTCATTACAGCGGCCGCCTGAGCCTGGCCATCGCGCTGCACGTAGCGGTCAATCTGCTGCATATTCTGTTGCTGAGCTATCCGCTACGACTGGCGTGACGGCAATACGGTACGGCGAGAAGATGCGTTGCAATTCGCCTTTGACCCTCAGTTGCTCGAGCAAGGCAGCGAAGCGTTCAGGACTTATCGGGGCGCCAGCGCGAATCATCGCATGATGGCGATAGACCTGATCGACACGCTCGGAGATCAGCAACTGGCGTGCATGCTCGCGATTGCGTTCGAGGAAGTCATAGAGATTGGAGCGAGTGACCAGCGCGACGTCGGCCCGCCCGCGTATCACCATCAGCAGATTGCTGTCATGGGAGTGACCGAGGTTGGCGTTGAAGGTGCTGGTCAGGAACTCCGGGTCACTATTGAATTGGGCAAACCCGTAGTGATAGCCGCGATAAAGCGCCAGGCGCTTGCCTTCGAGCTGTTCGAAGTAACTCTGGCCGCGCAGCGCCTCGTTCCTGGCGACGAACAGCTCCGCATCCTCCAGCCTCATATCGACGGCTTCAGCGTCGATGCCCTGCCATCCCCACTGCGGATTCTCGAAAATCGCCATGTCGATACGCCCGCGCTGCAGATCGCCGAAACGACGCACGATGGCGGTGGGCAACATGGTGAAGTGGTATTCGCTCTGCTCTCGATTGAGCGCTTCGAGCAGTTGCGGCAGCAGGCCTCTCGTGTCCTGCAGGTTGGACTTGATCACATAGGGGGGAAAATGCGCGCCACCGACCTTGACCAGCTCGGCCGCACAGAGAGAACCCGCTAGCAAGAGACCCAAGGTACCCAAACATCCGTGAATCCAGCACCGCACATGCCGCATGTCGAGTCCCCAAAAAAATCCTTCTCTCAGTGTAGTGCACACTACTCCAGTCTCTCCTGACCGACTAGATGGATTTTCACTCTACTGACACTTTGTTGCCCAATGCCAGACGATAGCGCCCAAGTAGCCTCGATAGCTCTCCACTGGCCTGCAACTGGTTCAACAGTTCGGCAACTTCAGCCGGGCTCAGCGGCCCCTTGGGCCGTAACAGCACCTGATGGTGATAGAACTGATCCAGACGATCGGACACCAGCAACCGGGGCAGCACTTCCGGGTGCCGGTCCAGAAACAACTCCAGGTACGAGCGCGTCACTACAGCGATATCGACGCGCCGCGCCAGCAGCATGCGCAGGTTGCTATCGTGAGAATAGGTCAGCAGCGCGTTGAAGTTCCGCGCGAGATAATCAGGGTCGGCGTCGAAACTGGCGAAGCCATAGTGATAGCCGTTGTAGAGCGCCATGCGCTTGTCGTTGAAATCCTCGAAATATTCCTGCCCACGCCCCGGCGCCGCCGCGGCGACATAGACTTCCGCATCATCGATATCCAGCCCCAAGGCCAGGTATGACGTGCCCTGCCAACCCCAGCGACTGGACTCGAAGAACATCAGATCGAAGCGTCCGTTCTCCAGGTCGCGGTAACGGCGGGTCGCCGAGGTCGGTACCAGGACGAAATGGTATTGCTGCTGCGCTGCATTGAGCGCGCGCAACAACTCGGGCACCAAACCTTGCGGGTAAGGTGATTCGGGTTTGTCCAGATAAGGCGGGAAGTGATAACCGCCGACACGCACCTCCTGCACCGCAACGGCAGCAGGTACATGCAACAGTGAAAGACAGCACAACAGGCAAAAGGCTAGCGCGCGCAAACTCGACCTCTCGTCACGGATCACCACCTGGGTGCACCCCAGCGCCCGTGTTCGAGCCGAAAACCGGCAGTTGCTCCTATCCTAGCCGAATTCGCTCAGGCTTCCTTGCACACCAATGACAGCGCCTCCTCGGCCAACTGATCCAGCGTCATCGGTCCCTGCGAACGGAACCAGGTATTGGTCCAGCTCAGCGCACCGGTGAGAAAGCGCCGCTGGATGAAAGGGTCGCCCTTGAAGTAACCGGCATCACGCGCCTCACTCAGCACCGCCAGCCAGATCTGCTCGTAGGTATCACGCAAGGCCAGTACCTGCGCCTGGCCGTCTTCTGACAGCGAGCGCCATTCGTAGACCAGCACCGCCATGGCCTCGCCAGTACCGCCCATGATCGATTGCAGCTCGCAGCGGATCAGCGCCAGCAACCGCTCACGGGTGCCCTGCGCCTCGGCCAGCGCGGAGCGCATCAGGGCGGTGTTGTAGATGATGGTTTCCTCCATCACCGAGCGCAGGATTTCGTCCTTGCTCTTGAAATGATGAAAGATGCTGCCCGACTGAATACCAATGGCCGCAGCCAGATCACGCACCGTGGTGCGCTCGTAACCCTTGCTGCGGAACAGGTGGGCGGCCATCTGCAACAGCTTGCCACGGGCGCTTTGCGGATCGGTGACCTGGCCGTTGTCGACCAGCTCCTGCATCACGGCCTGGGCTCTGTGTTCGTCCACGCTGACTTCTCCCCTGATTGCCCTGCACGGCGATTGTTCTAATGAATTCTCTATGCTGCCGGCAAGTGCTTGTCTTGCTTGACGAAATGTATGCGGCAGCAGCTGACCAAGCAAGCGCTTGGCCGCACTTTTGGCTGAATTGCCCTCTTGCGCCACTTTTCAACCAAGCGCTTGCTTGGTAATGTCGACCTACCTTCTCAATGTGTGACGGGCCAATTCCAATGAGCAAAACCGTACGCATCGGCTGCGCCTCCGCGTTCTGGGGCGACACCTCCACCGCTGCCGCCCAGCTTGTCCGGGGAATCGAACTGGATTACCTGGTGTTCGACTACCTGGCCGAAATCACCATGTCGATCATGGCCGGCGCCCGCATGAAGAAGCCTGACGACGGCTACGCCCGTGACTTCGTCGAAGTGCTCGCCCCGCTGCTGGGTGACATCGCCACGAAGAAGATCCGCGTCATCAGCAACGCCGGCGGGGTCAATCCGATGGCCTGCGCCGCCGCACTGAGCGCCGCCTGCGAGCAGGCCAACGTGCAACTGAAGATCGCCGTACTGCACGGTGACAACCTGCAGCCCAAGCTCGGCGAGCTGGTCAAGGCCGGCACCCGCGAGATGTTCACGGGCGCCGCGCTGCCGCCCTTCTGCGTCTCGGTCAACGCCTACCTGGGCGCGCCGGGCATCGTCGCCGCACTCGAGCAAGGCGCCGACATCGTCATCACTGGCCGTGTGGTCGACAGCGCAGTGGTCAGCGCCGCGCTGGGACACGAATTCGGCTGGGCCTGGAACGACTACGACAAGCTGGCCCAGGCCGCGCTGGCCGGGCACATCATCGAATGCGGCGCACAGTGCACCGGCGGCAACTTCACCGACTGGCGCGATGTGCCGGACTACGAACACATCGGCTTTCCCATCGTCGAGGTCGAGGACGACGGCCGCTTCGTCGTGACCAAGCCGGAGGGTTCCGGCGGTTTGGTCACGCCTTTTACCGTCGGCGAGCAGATGCTCTACGAAATCGGTGACCCACGCGCCTACTTGCTGCCGGATGTGGTCTGCGATTTCACCCAGGTCGAGCTGAGCCAGGTCGGCGACAACCGCGTGCAGCTGCAGGGCGCTCGCGGCCTGCCGCCCACCGACCAATACAAGGTCAGCGCCACGCACCCTGACGGCTTTCGCTGCACCGCCAGCTTCCTGCTCGCCGGCATCGATGCGGTGGCCAAGGCCGAGCGCGTCAGCGAGGCGATCATCAACAAGACCGAAGAGATGTTCGCCGAGCGCGGCTGGGGTCGTTACCAGGAGGTCAGTGTCGAGCTGCTCGGCAGCGAAGCCACTTATGGCACCCGCGCCCAGCGCAATGACTGCCGCGAGGTGGTGGTGAAGATCGCTGCACGCCATGCCAAGAAAGAGGCGTTGATCCTCTTCTCCCGCGAGATCGCTCAGGCCGCCACCGGCATGGCGCCTGGCCTGACCGGCATTGTCGGTGGCCGCCCCACCGTCTACCCGGTGATCCGTCTATTCAGTTTCCTGGTGGACAAGAGCGTCTGCACTCTGGAGGTGGAGATCGATGGCGAGCGCCAGCCAGTCGTCCTGCCCCAGGTCGATGCCTTCGACCCCGAGCGACTTCTTGCGCCAGCAGCGCTGCCCGTACCGATGGGTGAAGCGGACGCTGCCGTGCCGCTGATCCGCCTGGCCGTGGCCCGCTCCGGCGACAAGGGTAACCACAGCAATATCGGCGTAATGGCCAGAAAGCCCGAATACCTGGCGTGGATAGCCGCTGCGCTGACGCCCGAAGCCGTGGCCAACTGGATGACGCATACCCTGGACGCCGAACAGGGCCGCGTCAGCCGCTGGTACCTGCCGGCCAGCCACAGCCTCAACTTCCTGTTGGAGAACGCGCTCGGCGGCGGAGGCGTCGCCAGCCTGCGCATCGACCCACAGGGCAAGGCCTTCGCCCAGCAACTGCTGGAGTTTCCGGTGCCGGTGCCCAGGGCGCTGGCGGATCAACTGCACGACTGATTTATGTGGGAGCGGTCGGGCGGCGTAGCGCTTCAGCCGCGATGCTCTTGCCCTAGCCCAATCGCGGCTGAAGCCGCTCCTACGGCAACCGATAAGGACAATAAGAACAATGAGCTACGACTCCGTATTCAAACCTGGCCTTTTCGCTGACCAGACCATTCTGGTCACCGGCGGTGGCAGCGGCATCGGCCGCTGCGTGGCCCACGAACTGGCCCATCTGGGCGCCCATGTGGTGCTGGTCGGGCGCAAGCAGGAGAAGCTGGAGAAGACCTGCGCCGAGATCATCGAAGACGGCGGCAGCGCCAGCTTCCAGGTCTGCGACATCCGTGACGAAGAAGTTGTAAAGGCCATGGTGGGCGCGGTGATTGCGCAGCGCGGACGCATCCATCACCTGGTCAACAACGCCGGCGGCCAGTTCCCCGCACCGCTGATCGGCATCAACCAGAAAGGCTTCGAGACCGTGGTGCGCACCAACCTGGTGGGCGGCTTCCTGGTGGCCAAGGAAGTCTTCCTGCAGAGCATGAGCAAACATGGCGGCGCCATCGTCAACATGCTCGCCGACATGTGGGGCGGCATGCCCGGCATGGGCCACTCCGGCGCGGCGCGGGCCGGCATGGAGAACTTCACCAAGACCGCTGCCTACGAGTGGGGCCACGCCGGCGTGCGGGTCAACGCCGTGGCGCCCGGCTGGATTGCCTCCAGCGGCATGGACACTTACCCCGAGTCGATGAAAAACATGATCCGCAACCTCAAGGATCACGTGCCCCTGCAACGCATCGGCAGCGAGTCCGAGGTGGCGGCGGCCATCGTCTTCCTGCTCAGCCCCGGCGCCAACTTCATCAGCGGCAACACCATCCGCATCGATGGCGCCGCCAGCCAGGGCACCCGTGCCTGGACGCTGGGCAAGGCGAAAAACAGCGAGCCCTACAATGGTTTTCACCGGGCCTATGTGCCCGACGTCTTGAAAGATCAGGAGTAAGGCGATGCCCGTGATTCAATCGGAAATCGACGTGCATGGTGACGCCTTCGCGCAGAACCGCGAGGCCATGCTGGCGGCTATCGCGGCCTTCCGTGATGTCGAGCAGAAGGTCCTGGACAAGGCGTTTGAGGCCAAGGCCAAGTTCGACAAGCGCGGCCAGTTGCTGCCACGTGAGCGCATCAACCTGCTGCTCGATGCCGGCGCGCCCTTCCTCGAGCTGGCCTCGCTGGCCGGCTACAAGCTGCACGACGACAAGGACGGCAGCCAGGCCGGCGGCGGCCTGATCGCCGGCATCGGCTACATCGCCGGCGTGCGCTGCCTGGTGATCGCCAACAACAGCGCGATCAAGGGCGGCACCATCTCCCCCAGCGGCCTGAAGAAATCCCTGCGCCTGCAGCAGATCGCCTTCGAGAACAAGCTGCCGGTGGTGACCCTGGCCGAGAGCGGCGGCGCCAACCTCAACTACGCTGCCGACATCTTCGTCGAGGGCGCGCGCGGCTTCGCCAACCAGGCGCGCATGTCCGCCATGGGCCTGCCGCAGATCACCGTGGTGCATGGTTCCAGCACCGCTGGCGGGGCTTACCAGCCAGGGCTGTCAGACTATGTGGTGGTGGTGCGCGGCAAGGCCAAGATGTTCCTGGCCGGCCCGCCTCTGCTCAAGGCCGCCACCGGTGAGATCGCCACCGATGAGCAACTCGGCGGCGCCGAGATGCACGCCCAGGTCGCCGGCACCGCCGAGTACCTGGCTGAGAACGACGCCGACGGCGTGCGCCTGGCGCGCGAAATCGTCGGTATGCTGCCGTGGAACCAGCAGTTGCCGGCACGTGAGAAACGCACCTGGCGCGAGCCGCTGTACCCGGCCGAGGAACTGCTCGGCCTGGTACCGGCCGACGCCAAGAAACCCTACGACGTGCGCGAGATCATCGCGCGCATCGCCGATGGCTCGGCGTTTCTCGACTTCAAGAACGAGTTCGACAGCCAGACGGTCTGCGGTCACCTGCAGATCGAAGGCCAGGCCTGCGGTTTCATCGGCAACAACGGCCCGATCACCCCGCAAGGCGCGGCCAAGGCGGCGCAGTTCATCCAGCTGTGCGAGCAGAGCAACACACCGATCCTGTTCTTCCACAACACCACCGGCTTCATGGTCGGGACGGAATCGGAACGCAGCGGCGTGATCAAGCACGGCTCGAAGATGATCCAGGCGGTGGCCAACGCCACGGTACCCAAGCTCACCATCGTCGTCGGTGGCTCCTACGGTGCCGGCAACTATGCCATGTGCGGTCGTGGCCTCGACCCGCGTTTCATCTTCGCCTGGCCCAACAGCAAGACCGCTGTGATGGGCGGCGCGCAGGCCGGCAAGGTGCTGCGCATCGTCACCGAGGACAAGCACGCCAAGGAGGGCAAGGAGCCCGACCCGAAGATGCTCGACATGCTGGAAACCGTCACCGCGCAGAAGCTCGACAGCCAGTCCACCGCCCTCTACGGCACCGCCAGCCTGTGGGACGACGGCCTGATCGACCCGCGCGATACGCGCAAGCTGCTGGGCTTCTTGCTCGATATTTGCGCCGAAGCCAACCTGCGGCCGTTGAAGAAGAGCAGCTTCGGCGTCGCGCGTTTCTGACCTCAATACAAGATCTGGTGCACACAGCGCACCCTACGGAGAACAACAATGATCTTCACCCAGGAACACGAAGAACTCCGCCGTACCGTACGCAACTTCGTCGACAAGGAAATCAACCCGCACGTCGATGAGTGGGAAAAGGAAGGCCGCTTCCCCATCCATGACATCTTCAGGAAGGCCGGCGAGCTGGGCCTGCTGGGCATCTCCAAGCCGGAGAAATTCGGCGGCATGGGCCTGGATTACAGCTACTCGATCGTCGCCGCCGAAGAATTCGGCACCATCCATTGCGGCGGCATCCCCATGTCCATCGGCGTACAGACCGATATGTGCACCCCGGCACTGGCGCGCTTCGGCTCCGACGAGCTGCGCGAAGAGTTCCTGCGCCCGGCCATCACCGGCGAGATGGTCGGCTGCATCGGCGTCTCCGAAGTCGGTGCCGGCTCCGACGTGGCCGGCCTGAAGACCACCGCGCGCAAGGACGGTGATGACTACGTGATCAACGGCAGCAAGATGTGGATCACCAACTCGCCATCGGCCGACTTCATCTGCCTGCTGGCCAATACCAGCGACGACAAGCCACACGTCAACAAGTCGCTGATCGTGGTGCCGATGAAGACCCCGGGCATCAGCGTCAGCCCGCACCTGGACAAGCTCGGCATGCGCAGCTCGGAAACCGCCCAGGTGTTCTTCGACAACGTGCGCGTACCGCAGCGCTATCGCATCGGTCACGAAGGTGCCGGCTTCATGATGCAGATGCTGCAGTTCCAGGAAGAGCGCCTGTTCGGCGCGGCCAACATGATCAAGGGCCTGGAACACTGCGTCGACACCACCATCGACTACTGCAAGCAGCGCCACACCTTCGGCCAACCGCTGATCGACAACCAGGTCATCCACTTCCGCATGGCCGAGCTGCAGACCGAGATCGAGTGCCTGCGCGCGCTGGTCTACCAGGCCACCGAGCAATACGTGAAGGGCCGTGACGTGACCAAACTGGCGTCGATGGCCAAGCTCAAGGCCGGGCGCCTGGGTCGCGAAGTGTCCGACGCCTGCCTGCAGTACTGGGGCGGCATGGGCTTCATGTGGGACAACCCGGTATCACGCGCCTACCGCGACGTGCGCCTGGTCAGCATCGGCGGCGGCGCCGACGAAATCATGCTCGGCATCATCTGCAAGCTGATGGGCATCCTGCCGGGAAAGAAGAAGGGCTGAGATACGCTGATGGTTCCCACGTCGAGGCGTCGAACCGTCCGCGTGGGAACCCATAACGGGACGCAGAGCGTCGCCAAATGCATTCCCACGCGGAGCGTGGGAACGATCTAAAGGTGCCCCCATGAGCAACCTGCCTCATTGCGAAACCCTGCTGCTTAACCTCGATGCCGGCATGCTGCATATCACCCTCAACCGCCCGGACAGCCGCAATGCCATGAGCCTGGCCATGGTCACGGAACTGCGCGCAGTGCTGGAAGGCCTGCATGCAGACCCAAGCGTGCGCGCCATTGTGCTGCGCGGCGCCGGTGGGCATTTCTGCGCAGGTGGCGATATCAAGGATATGGCCGGCGCGCGTGCGGCGGGTGGTGACGCCTACCGCAGCCTTAACCGCGCCTTCGGCAGCCTGCTGGAGGAAGCGCAGAACACGCCGCAAGTGCTGATTGCCGTGCTCGAGGGCGCCGTGCTGGGCGGCGGTTTTGGCCTGGCCTGCGTCTCGGACATCGCCATCTGCCAGCAGGACGCCAAGTTCGGTCTGCCGGAGACCACCCTGGGGATTCTGCCGGCGCAGATCGCCCCCTTTGTGGTACGGCGCATCGGCCTGACCCAGACCCGGCGCCTGGCCCTGACCGCCGCCCGTTTCAATGGCAGCGAAGCCGAACGCCTGGGTCTGGTGCACTTCAGCGAACCCAGCAGCGAAGCCGTCGACGCCCGCTTGCAACAGCTAATCAGCCAGGTGCGCCTGTGCGCCCCCGGCGCCAACGCCCAGACCAAAGCCCTGCTGCTGGCGGCCGAAAGCGAAGCACTCGGGCCACTGCTGGACCGCGCCGCCGAGCAATTTGCCGCAGCGGTAACCGGCGCCGAAGGCGTCGAGGGCACCATGGCCTTTATGCAGAAACGCGCGCCGAAGTGGGCCCAATGATGGATTGGACGAACTGACACTACGGCCAAACCCGTAGGGTGGATGTCGTTTTTTTACATCCACCAATGTAATCAAGGACTCCAAGCGGTGGATCGATAAAGCGCGATCCACCCTACGTAACCAGAGACCGTAGCCCGGATGAAATCCGGGAATCGACTCACAGGAGCACATAGATGCCCGCCTTTAACAAGATTCTGATCGCCAACCGTGGGGAAATCGCCTGCAGGGTGATGCGTACCGCGCAAGATTTGGGCTACCGCACCGTCGCCGTTTACTCGCAGGCCGACGCCGACGCACGCCATGTGCAGCAAGCCGATGAAGCCGTGTGCATTGGCCCGGCCCAGGTGAATCAGTCCTACCTGCGCATCGACGCCATCATCGAGGCCGCGAGCAAGACCGGCGCCGATGCCATCCACCCCGGCTATGGTTTCCTCTCCGAGAACGCCGACTTCGCCCGCGCCTGCGAAGCGGCTGGCATCGTCTTTATCGGCCCGACCGTGGAAGCCATCCACCTGATGGGCAGCAAGCGCCTGTCGAAGATCGCCATGCTCGAAGCCGGCGTGCCCTGCATCCCCGGCTATGAGGGCGCCGCCCAGGATGACGAGACCCTGGCCAGCGAAGCCGAACGCATCGGCTACCCGCTGATGATCAAGGCCAGCGCCGGCGGTGGCGGCCGCGGCATGCGCCTGGTACAGGAATCCTCCGAACTGCTGGGACAGATCCGCACCGCCCGCTCGGAGGCGCAGAATGCCTTCGGCTCCGGCGAGCTGATCCTCGAGCGCGCCGTGATCCGCCCGCGCCATGTGGAGATCCAGGTATTCGGCGACCAGCAAGGCAATATCCTCTACCTCGGCGAGCGCGACTGCTCGGTGCAGCGTCGCCACCAGAAGGTGGTCGAGGAAGCACCCTGCCCGGTGATGACGCCCGAGCTGCGCCGCGCCATGGGCGAGGCGGCGGTGAAGGCAGCGGCTTCGGTCAACTACGTCGGCGCCGGCACCGTGGAGTTCCTGCTCGACGCCAGCGGCGAGTTCTTCTTCCTGGAAATGAACACCCGCCTGCAGGTGGAACACCCGGTCACCGAGCTGATCACCGGCCAGGATCTGGTGGCCTGGCAGATTCGCGTGGCTGAAGGTCAGCCGCTGCCGCTCAGGCAGGACGACATTCGCCTCACCGGCCATGCCATGGAAGTGCGTCTGTATGCCGAGGATTCGGCCGCCGGTTTCCTGCCGCAAACCGGCACCGCTCTGCGCTGGGAGCCGGCGCTGCGCGAGGGCATCCGCATCGACCACGGACTGGTCGAAGGTCAGGCCATCACCCCGTTCTACGACCCGATGCTGGCCAAGGTCATCGCCTATGGCGCCACCCGCGAAGAAGCGCGGCGCAAACTGGTGCGTGCGGTTGAGGATTGCGTGCTGCTGGGCGTCAACGGCAACCAGCGTTTTCTCGCCAACCTGCTTAGCCACCCCGAGTTTGCCGCCGGCAATGCCACCACCGCGTTTATCGCCGAGCATTTCGCCAGCGACCCGAGCCTAAGCCCGCAGGCACCCAAGGCCTGCGAACTGGCAGCCGCAGCCGCCCTGCTGTTCCAGCAATCGGCCAATGCCCGCGCGCACCAACCGGGCCTCTCCGGTTGGCGCAATGCCGGCAGCGCGCCCTGGCGTTTTCTGCTCAAGCTGGGTGAGCAACAGTTCGCGGCAGAGCTGGAAGTGCAAGCCGACGGCCCACAGCCCAGCCTGCTGGCCACGATTGGCGAGCAGCAGGTCAGCCTCAAGCTGCTGGCCAGCGATGGCCGCTGGGCCACCCTGGAGCTGGACGGCATTCGCCAGCGCCTGGCCTATCACCTGGCCGGCGACAACCTCTGGCTGTATGGCCATAACGGCAATCTGCAGCTGACTGATATCACCCATCTGCCGGTCAGCAGCGCCACCGGCGCCGGCTCGGGCAGCGTCAAGGCGCCCATGGACGGCGCGATTGTCGAGGTACTGGTCGAAGCCGGTAGCCAGGTCAGCAAGGGCCAACTGCTGGTGGTACTGGAAGCGATGAAGATGGAACACCCGCTCAAGGCCAGCATCAACGGTGTGGTACGGCGGATTGGCGTCAGCCGTGGCGATCAGGTGAAAAACCGCCAGCTATTGGTGGAGATCGAAGCCGCCGACGCGTAGTCGCATAAACGCTGATCGTTCCCACGTCGAGGCGTCGAACCGTCCGCGTGGGCATACAGGCAGAGACGCTCCGCGTCTCATGCGGCGCGGAGCGTCCCCGGGTCGGTTCCCACGCCGGAGCGTGGGAACCATCAAACGAATAACAACAAAATCACGGAGAACTCATATGTCACTGCAAGGCAAAACCCTGTTTATCACCGGCGCCAGCCGTGGCATCGGCCGTGAAATCGCCCTGCGCGCCGCCCGTGACGGCGCCAATATCGTGATTGCGGCGAAAAGCGCCGAGCCCCACGCCAAGCTGCCCGGCACCATCCACTCGGTGGCTGCTGAAGTTGAAGAAGTGGGCGGCAAGGCCCTGGCCCTGCAAGTCGATGTGCGTGACGAAAACGCGGTGAAAAACGCCATGGCCCAGGCGGCCGAACACTTTGGCGGCATCGACGTGCTGATCAACAACGCCGGGGCGATCAAGCTGGTGGGCGTGGAGAAGCTCGAACCCAAGCGCTTCGACCTGATGTACCAGATCAACACCCGCGCGGTGATGGTCTGCAGCCAGGCGGCCCTTGCCTATCTGAAAAAAAGCGCGGGCGGGCACATCCTCAACCTCTCCCCGCCGCTCAACCTCGACGCCAAATGGTTCGCCCAGCACGGCCCTTACACCGTCACCAAGTACGGCATGAGCATGCTCACCCTGGGCATGAGCGAGGAATTCAAGAAGTACGGCATCAGCGTCAATTCGCTGTGGCCGAAGACCATGATCGCCACCGCCGCGATCGAGTTCGAACTGGGCAGCCGCGACGCCTTCAAGCGGGCGCGCACCCCGGCCATCATGGCCGATGCCGCCCATGCGATCCTGGCGAGCGAAGGTCGCAGCATCACCGGGCGCCTGCTGATCGACGAGGACATCCTGCGCGAACAGGGCGTCACCGACTTCGAGCAGTACCGCTTCGATCCCGCGGGCGGCAGCCTGGTGCCGGATCTGTTCGTCGATTGAAGCCTCGGATGCGTTGGTTTCGTAGCCCGGATGCAATCCGGGTAAATTGGCGCGCGGGATCCCCGGATTGCATCCGAGCTACGGGCGCCTCGATCCGTAGGGTGCGCCGCGCGCACCAAGACGACCCGCGGATTTACGCCTGGCTCGGTGCGAACAGCGCAGCCTACGACATGCCGCGTATTTGCCGATCTGCCCGCCGCTGAGCGCACCAGAGCCATGGCTGGTACGCGCCGGTCTGACTAGAGTCAGGGCTCGCCTCCAATTCATAACATCCCAAGTGCGAGCCCCATGAGCCAAGCCGATCTGATTTCGCCCTTCCGCTTCCTGGCCCACCTGCCGCAACACCTGCCACGCGTGCCGCGCATGCTGCGTGGCCTCTACTACGCCGGCATCCGTAATCGCGAGAAGAACCTGTCGCTGGCCTGGGCCCTGCAGCGCGCAGCCGAACGCCATCCCGAGCGTCCGGCGCTGATGGATGAAAACCGCCAGCTCAGCTACCGCGCGTTCAATGCCTGGGCCAACCGCCTGGCCTGGGCGTTCAAGGCCGAGGGTGTCAGCCACGGCGACGTGGTTGCGGTAATGCTGGAGAACCGCCTGGAGCTGCTGGCGATCCTCGCCGCCCTGAGCAAACTGGGCGCGGTCGGCGCGCTGATCAACACCACCCAGCGCGGCAAGGTACTGGCGCACAGCTTCAACCTGGTCAAACCCGGATTCCTGGTAATCGGCGACGAACTGCTTGGTGCCTTCGACGAAATCGCCGATCAGTTGCATGACCTGCAGGCATGTCGCTACTGGATCGCCGACCAGGACTGCCTGGGCGATCCCGGCCAGGCGCCGCAGGGCTGGAGCAACCTCATGCAGCTGGCCGCCGGCCAGGCCCAGGACAACCCACCGGACAGCCAGCAGGTACGCATGAAGGACGCCTGCTTTCTGATTTACACCTCCGGCACCACCGGTCTGCCCAAGGCCTCGATCATGAGCCACGGCAAGTGGATCAAGGCCTACGGCGGCTTCGGCCACTCCGGCCTGACGCTGGGCGAGCGCGACGTGCTCTACCTCACCCTGCCCTGCTACCACAACAATGCCGTCACCGTGTGCTGGAGCGCAGCGCTGGCCGGCGGCGCGGCCATCGCCCTGCGCCGCAGGTTCTCCGCCAGCGCCTTCTGGAGCGACGTAGCACGCTATAACGCCACCTGCTTCGGCTACATCGGCGAACTGTGCCGCTACCTGCTCAACCAGCCCGTGCATCCTGCGGAACAGGGCAACAGCCTGCGCTGCATGATCGGCAACGGCTTGCGCCCGTCGATCTGGGCCGAGTTCAAGCAGCGCTTCGGCGTCGAGCAAATCACCGAGTTCTATGCCTCCAGTGAAGGCAATATCGGCTTCACCAACGTCTTCAACTTCGACAACACCGTCGGCTACACCCCCGCCACCTACGCCATCGTCCGCTACGACCTGGAGAATGACCGACCGATCCGTGGCAAGAAGGGCTTTGTACAGAAGGCAGACAAGGGTGAAGCGGGCCTGCTGATCAGCGAGATCAGTGCCAAATGGCCGTTCGACGGCTACACCGATCCGGCCAAGAGCGAATCGGTGATCCTGCGCGACGTGTTCAAGAAGGGCGACGCCTGGTTCAACAGCGGCGACCTGATGCGCGACATCGGTTGCAAGCATGCGCAGTTCGTCGACCGCCTCGGCGACACCTTTCGCTGGAAAGGCGAGAACGTTTCCACCACCGAGGTGGAAAACGTGCTCGGCGCCTTCCCCGGCGTGGAAGATGCCGTGGTCTATGGCGTGGAGATTCCCGGCACCAATGGCCGCTGCGGCATGGCCGCGCTGCGCCTGACGTCAGGTTGCGAACTGGACGGCACCGCCCTGGCCGCCCATCTCGACGCAGAACTGCCGGCCTACGCGGCGCCGCTGTTCGTGCGCCTGCTTGGCGAGGTGGAAACCACCGGTACCTTCAAGTACAAGAAGACGGATCTGAAGCAGGCCGGCTACGACCCGAGCCAGGTCGAGGGCCCGCTCTACGTGCGCCTACCCGGCTCGAACGGCTTCCAGAGGCTGGATGAGGATGTGCACAGGGCCATTGAGCTGCTGGCTTATCGTTTCTGACACAGAGTTCAGGCAGGCGAGTCGTCGCTCTCGATCGCTCGCCAGCTCTCAAGATGACGGCGGTCCAGACGCTGCCAGTGCACGGCATCGCTGAGTTGTTCGGCGGGCAACCAGATGCTGCCACTGCGGATCAGCATCTGCCTGGGCAACGCCAGCAGCGCCTCCATGCTGATCAACTGTGATTCCTGCTCCGGGCTGCTGACGTGCAACCCGGTCTCATCGAACGCCTCGAAGCACGGTATTGCAGCCAGAGGCTGTGCGCAATGACGCAGCGTATGTTCCTGGGTATCCAGCAGCAACAGGTGCCACTGCTGGGATTTTTCGTCGATCACCCGGCGACTCAGCGCCAGATAGCGCCCGCTCGCCGACCAGGCCATGGCAGGCGCCAGATTCGCCACGCCACAACCGGAAGCGGTGAGCACACAGCCGCCCCCTGGCGCCAGTTCCTGCCCTTCGCTCACGTCACGATCCAGCCCGAACAACCAGGCGGCGTCGTCTGCGCCAGGTGCGGCGAGCAGGTAATCACCCTCCTCACTGGCGGATACGGGGCGCCACTCCAGGCGCCAGTTGGGCAGCACGCGCAATGACCAGGCATCGACCGCCACCCGCGTGCTTCGATGCTGCAGCCGGCCAGCGGCGACGAAGGCATCGGCCTGCTCCGCCGCCGGCGCCAGTGCGTCGAGACGTGGCACTGGCCCGGTACCGGTAGCGCTGGCCTGTCTGCCGATTATCTGCTGCAGGCTGAGCACGCCACCCTCGAACGCCTGCAGCCCAGCGACCAGCAGAGGCTCATCGAGCTTCAGCAAGCGCCGCGCCAAAACGTCCGCAACCACCAACTGATGAGGCACGGCAGGCGCCTCGGCAAAGGCGATCAGCGCCAGGTAACGCCCACAATCGGAAAGACGCTGATCGAGACACCACAGCCCCGGCAGCTGCCAGGCATCGATGTGACAAGCCAAGGCATGGCGGCGACCATCGCGACTCTTGCGCACCAGGGTCATGCAGGGTTGCGCATCTCCCTGCATCGATGGCAGCTGCAGCGATATGGCGCCTGCCCGCTCCCCTTCCAGTTCGATGCATAGGGTCAGATTGATGCAACGCTCAGCTTGCGTCACGGACATCTGTGCCTGATAGAAGAGACGCCCACCTCCCAGTCGGCAGGGTGCGCCCCATTCAATCACGGGCTCATCGGCAAGCGGCTGCCAGGGTTCGTCCAGCGGACGCCAACCGGAGGTCGCTCGCCATAGCCAGCTTGCAGTTTCCCCCACGGATTGGCTCTCGGCACGCGCGCGACAGACGAGCATCTGGCCGTCCTCGCTCCAGAGCACCGAGGCGTCTTGCTCGAGCAGCAGCCCCGTGGGGTTGTCGTCCAACCACAGGCTGTAAGCGGACCCGGCCTTGCCGTCCGCCACGCTGAGAGGCTCGCCTCGAAGAATATGCTTGCCCTGCGGTGATGCGCAGATAAGGTGCCCGTTGCTGTCGACCTCGCCCCGAGATTGCTGCCCCTGAGCCACGGGACTGACGGCGGCTGGACGCTCGATTGGCGAAGATGCCTCGGCCGTGCGGATAACGAGACGTGGTGACGACCACTGATCGACTCCAACCTGGAGCTGTTGAGTCACTCGACCGTCTATGGCCCAGGCGAAACCATCGGTGGATCTGTCCTGCCAGGCAGTACCAAATTTCGGAAGGTAGCGTGAGCGAGGGGCGACCACTAACGGCGGTGCTTCCCCCTGAAAGCGCAGACTGAAACTGTGCTTGGCGCCGTAGCTATCGAACCCGAGAAACTGCGTCCACAGCATCAGGTGGATGCTGCCAAACAGGAAAACGAAAAGTCCGACGAAAAAGCCCAGCCAACCGGAAACCTCGCCCCATAGCTGACATCCGAAGCCAACAAGCAGCATGAACAGAGGTGCGGGCAACTGCTTGGCCACTTCCGGGTATCCCGAAAGCGCGATGATCGCGATGGCGAAGAACATCGACACGATCAGCCACAGCACGCTCCACCACGGCAGGAAGATGCCTGAGAGCAGGGGAACAATGAGCGCCAGCAAGGCGAACACCACCCTATCCTGGGCAGGGCAATCGTATTCATCGGTCTTGGCAGACATTCGGCACTCCTTTGCCAGTGGTTCAGGTCAGAGGCCGCCATCATAACAACACGCCGTGCGAGGAGATTTGAGGCAGCCTGCAATCCGCTTCAAGCATGGCTATCCGAGATGATCGCCGCCCTGGTGAGCTACTGCTTGAACTCGAACTGCAGCTCAGCCCCTTCGATGGAGTCCCAGTAGTCGTCCACCCGCTCATTGCTGATCAGCCGACCACTGATCTGGAACGGGCTCTGGACTTCGGATTTCTCACCGAACAACGGCGGCAACAGAGGCGAAAGATCCTCGCGGGTTTCGCTTTGCAGCGCCTGCTCGAACAACTCCTGCGGCACGCTCAGATCCAACGCCTGTTTCGGCTCGGGTTCTACCGGTTTGGGCTTTGGCGCCGCAGCAGGCTTGGGCTTGACGGCGACCGGCGGCTTGACGGGGGCAGCCACCGACTTGTCCTCGACAACGTTGATCGGCGTTGCCGGCTCAACAGGTTCTGGCTTGACCACAGGCACCTCGACAGGCGCGGCGACCGCTGCCGGCTCTGACGGAGGCTGCTGCGCGACAGACTCTGGTGCACGTTCGCAGGCACTCAACCAACCCAGGCACAGCAACAGGAAAAAAGACTTACGCATCATGGGGCATAGGTAACTCGATCAGTAACGCGCCCATGCTCCTCCGCCTGGGCGCGCCTGACAAGGCGACTTACACGACTTTTACCTGGTGCCTCATTCACTCGGCGGCTCGGTGGCCAGATGAGCGAGTTCGGCTTCGATATCCAGTTGCGGATAATCGGCCTTGAGCTGCTCCAGCAGCCGCTGCGCCTCTTCCTGCTCGCCCGCCTTGCGCAGCTCCAGCAGACGCAACAGCGCCTCGCGCGGCTCACTCTGGATCACCAGCTCGGCCATAGGTGCCAGCGCTGCGCTACTGGCCATCGGTGCCTCAGCCATATCGGCAGAGGGTGCCTGGCGTGCCATGGCCTGGCTTCTCATACGCTCCTGTGGGGCCGCCATGGGCGCAGCCGCCTGTTCCTCTGCGGCGCGTTTGGCCGCCATCGGCGCCGGTGCAGCCGGGCTCATGGCAACGCTGGGTGGTACAGCATCGAAGGCATCCGGCGTCTGCTCCAGCGTGCGCCAGGTCAGACTGACGCCAATGCCAACACAAGCCAGCCCGGCCACCGCCACCGACCAGCGCTGGCGACCGCTGCCGAACAGCCAGTGGTGCAGGCGCTGCGCCCAGCCAGGCTCGGCCTCGGTGGTGTCGGACTGGCGCGCTTCACGCGCTGCCATGCTCGCCGCCGCCAGGATGCGGGTATCCAGCTCGGCCGAGGGCTCGCCGCTGCCATGGGCACGGAAATGCGCCAGCAGCGCCTGTTCGTGCTCTAGAGGTTCTCGTTCATCTTTCATGCGGACAACTCCTCGGTGGCCAGCAGCCGGCGCAGTTTCTGCAAGGCATAGCGCAGACGGCTCTTGACCGTCTCGGCCGGCGTACGGGTCAGCTCGGCAATCTCGTTCAGTTCCAGATCACCATGGGCGCGCAGCAGGAATACTTCACGCTGGTCTTCCGGCAGATCGGCCAGCGCCGCCTGCAGCCGCTCACTGTCGCGACTCAGCCCCCAGTGCTGCTCCGGGCCAGGTTGCGGGTCGGCCTGGGCATGCAGGCCTTCATCGTATGGGTCATGCCCGGCCTGATGGCGCCCCGTCTTGCGCCAGTGGTCGATCAGACGATTACGAGCGATCTGGTACAACCAGGTCTTGAACAGCACAGCCTCGCGCTGCTCGCTCTGGCTACGCACCAGGCTCATCCAGGTTTCCTGAAACACTTCCTCGGCCAGGGCGTGATCGCCGCACAGGCCGAGCAGAAAGCGAAACAGGCCCAGCCGATGGCGCTGGTACAGCGTATTGAAGGCCGCGGCATCGCCGCGACGGTAACGCCGCAACAAGGCGGCGTCGTCATCCGTGAGAGGTGCGTTCACTGCTGAGCTCGTGCAGGGGTTGAAGCCGAAGTGTGCAGGCTCTGGGCAATTTCGGCCAGTTGGATGAACTCGCCACGTAGCCCGAAGCGATCCTCGCCCTTGGCCGAACGCGCCAGCGCGATGCTCTGCGCGAGGTCGAAGTCGCCCGTGTAACGTCCGTCCTTGAGCTGCTGGGCAAAGGCAGCTACCGCAGCGGCGAAACGCAGGTCCTCGCTCGCGGCCGCAATCGGTTTGGCCTCGGCGCGCGCGATGGGACGTTCCAGCAGACGGCTGCTCGCCTCCCCGGGGGCCTTATAGCGAATCCGCAGCCAGGCCAGCTCGCCGCTCTTGCTCGTGGGCTGGGCATTGGTCTGATAACGCAGTGGCTCCAGCCAGCCCTTGCCGCCCGCCGGAACGATCTCGTAAAGCGCGGTGACCGTGTGCCCGGCGCCGATATCACCGGCGTCGACCTTGTCGTTACTGAAGTCCTCGCGCTTGAGCGCCCGGTTCTCGTAGCCCAGCAGACGATACTCGCTGATTTCGCTCGGGTTGAACTCCAGTTGCAGCTTCACGTCGCTGGCCACGGTGGCGAGGGTGGACGCGAGCTGATCCACCAGCACCTTGCGCGCCTCGCGCAAGTTATCGATGTAGGCGTAGTTGCCGTTGCCAGCATCGGCCAGTTGCTCCATCAGGCGTTCGTTGTAGTTGTCCACGCCGAAACCCAGGGTGGTCAGCGAGACGCCTGTCTTGCGCTTGTCCGCCGCCAGTTGCTTGAGGCTGTCGAAGTCGCTGATGCCGACGTTGAAGTCGCCATCGGTGGCCAGCAGGATGCGATTGATGCCGCCGTCGATCAGGTACTTGCTCGCCTGCTGGTAGGCCAGCTGGATGCCCGACTCGCCAGCGGTGGAGCCACCAGCGCTCAGTTGATCGATGGCCGCGCGGATCTTCGCCTTGTCGCTGCCAGGCGTGGAATCCAGCACCACCTGGCTGTCACCGGCATAGGTGACCAGCGAGACGCGATCCTGCGGGCGCAACTGCTCGACCAGCAGCTTGAGGGTGCCCTGCACCATCGGCAGGCCTTCGCGGCGGTGCATGGAACCAGACACGTCGACCAGAAATACCAGGTTGGCCGGCGGCAGTTCCTCGACGCTGCGATCCGACGCCTTGATGGCGATGCGCAGCAAGCGGGTTTGCGGGTTCCAAGGGGTCACCGCCAGCTCGGTGCTGACACCGAAGGGCGCGTCACCCTGAGGCAGCGGATAGGCGTAAGGGAAGTAGTTGACCAGTTCCTCCAGGCGCACGGCATCCTTCGGTGGTAGTTGCCCACCGTTGAGGAAACGGCGGACGTTGGCGTAGCTGCCCGTGTCCACGTCGATGCTGAAGGTGGATACCGGCGTCTCGGCGACCGCGAACACCGGGTTATCGGCGTAGGTCTGATACTGCTCGCGCGATTCGTCACGGTAGCCCGGCGGCAGGACATCGGCGATGGGAGACGGCGCGTAGGCCAGGGTCGCCAGGCGCTTCTGGCTGGTCTCGGCACGCATCTCGGCGGCCGCAGGCGCGGCCAGGCGCTCACGTACGAGCGGTGACGCCGGTGCCGGGCTGGCCTGTACTTCCGGCTCCGGACCAGAGGCGCTGCAAGCGGCGAGCAGCAACAAGGCGCTGGCCGAAAAACCAACGGCGAAGGGACGAACGAGCAACAAGGAATAAGCGGACATGGTGCACCTCCTGAGCAATGGCAAGAAACCTTCACTCAGGTAGACGCTACCCTTCGAACAACCGGGTTAATCCATGACGCGTTTTTTCAGCCCTCCCACGAACCGCCCGCCTCCTGACACAGCTGGGTGGCCAGCATGCCCAGGGTCATCAGCGCCCTTTCGGCTTCGCGATTCCACGGGATGCCGCAGTTGAGCCGCACGCAATGGTTGAACTGCTCGGTGTTGCTGAAGATCAGCCCCGGCGCGATCGAGATGCCCTGCTGCAGCGCGCGAACGTGCAGATCCTTGGTATTGACCCGCGCCGGCAGGCTGACCCAGAGAATGAAGCCGCCCTTGGGCCGGGTCATCTGCGTACCGATCGGGAAATACTGCTGCACCGCCAGCTGGAAGGCGTTGAGGTTCTTGCGATACTCCTGACGGATATGCCGCAGATGGCGATCATAGCCGCCATTTTCCAGGTAGGCCGCCACCGCCATCTGGGTGACGCTGCACGCAGAATGGGTGGAAAACGTCTGCAGCCGCTGGATCTCGTCCTGATACTTGCCAGCGACGATCCAGCCGATGCGCACCCCCGGTGACAGCGTCTTGGAAAAGCTCGAGCAATAGATCACCCGGCTGTCACGATCATGCGACTTGAGCGCCTTGGTCGGCCCCTGCTCGAACATCAGTTCGCCGTAGATATCGTCTTCGACGATCTGGAAATCGTAATCACCGGCCAGACGCAACAACTGGCGCTGACGCTCCTCGGGGATGGTGCCGCCGAGCGGGTTGGACAACCGCGCGGTGAGCACCAGCGCCTTGATCGGCCACTGGTTGGCCGCCAGTTGCAGCGCTTCAAGGCTGATGCCGGTAGTCGGGTCGCAGGGAATCTCGATGACCTTGAGGCCAAGCAAGTCGGCCAATTGCAGCAGGCCGTAGTAGGTGGGCGACTCGACCGCGATCAGATCACCCGGCTTGGTCAGCACGCGCAGGCTCATCTGCAGCGCATCGACGCAGCCATGGGTGATCACCACCTCGGACGGATCGACCACCACGCCGGCATCGCGCATGCGGATCGCCACCTGGCGGCGCAATGGCTCGAAACCGGGGCTGAACATGTAGCTGAAGGCGCGCGGACTGTGAAAACGGGTGACCTTGGCCAACTGTTGGTGCAACGCACGCACTGGCAGGTAATCGACATGCGGCACCGCGGCGCCCAGTGGGAACACGCCTTCACGACGTGATTCGGTGAGCACCTGGTTGATGATGCTGGCGCGGGTGACCAGGCCTGGCCGCTCCACCTTGGCAATATCCGGCGTCGGCGCGGTCAGCGCCGGTGTCTGGTGCACGTAGAAACCCGATTGCGGCCGTGCACGAATCAACCCCTGATCTTCGAGGTTGGCGTAAGCCTGCAGCACCGTGGCGTGACTGACGTTGAGCTGCGCACTCATCTTGCGCACCGACGGCACGCGTTCGCCAGGCTGGTAGACACCGCGACGAATATCTTCGGCCAACTGCTGGGCGATACGTTGATAGAGCAGCAGGTTGGTCATGGCGATATCCTCCGGGGTCACTGGAGCATAACAGTAACCTATTGCTACACAATTGTACCGGCACAGATGCGATCTGTTTTTCCGTCCGGCATCACTTGCCAACCATGCACGGCATCGTCGCCGTTCTCAGGGCATAAAAAACCCCGGACGCTGCCGGGGCTTTATCAGGCATTCCACTCAGCGCTCGGCGCCGAGCTGACCTCGCTCGTCGGAAAAGACGATTTCCACCCGCCTATTCTGCGCTCGGCCACGTACTGATGCATTCTCCGCAACGGGGAAGTCGGCACCGTAACCGGCGACCTGAATCCGCTTGGCTTCCACGCCCAGGTCCACCAGCAGATCGGCCACAGCCTGCGCTCGCGCGCGGGACAGTTCGAGATTCTCGGCGGCATCACCCGTGTTGTCGGTGTAGCCCTCGATACGCACGCGACGCTGCGGATTGATCTGCAGGAACTGCACGAGCTTGAGCACCGTACGGTTGGCTGCCGGTTGCAGATCGGCACGACCGGCGTCGAACAGCATGTCGCCCAGGGTCATCACCAAGCCACGCTCGGTCTCGCTGGTGGCGAGGCTGACCATCTGCTCCTCCAGCCAGCCGTTGTGCTGCTGCACGCTGAGCAGTTTGGCTTCACGCAGAGTGAGTTGCAGGCGCTGGCGTTCCAGCTCGAGCTTGGCTGCGCGTTCCTGATTGAGGCTGATATCGCTATGTTGTCGAGCGATCTCGGCATAGCGCTGGCTGAGGTAGGCGTAATGACGCACATCGTCGCCACTGCCCCAGTAACTGGACAGGCGCTCGGCACGGGCCAGCGACTCGCCAGCGCGAATCACGTCCTTGGGTGCGGCGCGTAGCACGCTGGGATCTTCCTTGACCGACTGGAAGCTCAGGCGCGCCTCTTCCAGAGCCTGCTCACTCGCCAGCTGACTGGACGCACAACCACTCAACAGCGTACCGACCAACATCAGGCTGCCCAGATGACCAAAAGCCTTCATCACATGGCTCCCAGTTGCTGGCGCAGACGGCCGATACGCTGATTGAGCTCGGTCAGCTGTTCCCGCCCCTTGGCACTGAGGTGCTCGGCCTCGGCCAGACGCGCATCCAGTTCGGCCTGCTCGGCCAGCAGACGCGCCCGCTTGTTTTCACCGTCCTGCATGGCCGCTTGGGCCAGCGCGAACTTGTCTTCAGCCTGGCGCAGTGACACGGACTGTTCGCTGACCACACCCAGGGATTTGGTCTGCGCCAACGCCTGTTCGGTCAGCCGCATCTGCTCGGAGGGAGCAGGATCGCTTGCGCAGGCCGTCAGGCCCAGCGCCAGCAGCAAGGGAAGGGTTCGATTGATCACGAAAATTTCCTACTGAGTGACGTCGCCAACCGGATCGGGCTGCATCTGCTGCGCCTTCCACAGTTCCAGATTGCTTTGCAGGAGCTGCTCAGGCAGTCCGGCGGCGACCATTTCTGTCATCTTTCGCGCCAGCTGGCCGCGTAGCCAGGGCTCGTTGCACGCCGAATTATGCGACAGGGTAAGGTAGAGACCTTCGCTGGAAATCGGCGGGTCCAGCACCTCCAGATCATCTTCCATACCCAGCGTCTCGGCGAGCGCCAGGCCAGGGTAACGCTCGTAGAGCACATAGTCGGTGCGGCCGAGCAGCAACTTCTGGAACGCCTGGGTCAAGCTGGAAACGCCCTCGAGCTTCAGGTTCTGCTTGGCGAAGGTATCGAACTGCTGACCAAAACTGTTGCCAACCAGGGTGTCGCCGGTATGCCCCTGCAGGTCGATCCAGCTGCCATAGGGAAATGCTTCGCCCTTGCGCACCCAGACCACGCTGGGCGTGTAGAAGAACGCCGGGTGCACGTAATCCATGTGTTCCAACCGCGGCAGGGTGATGAAGGCCCCAGCAAGCAGATCGACGCGCCCGGTACGCACCTCATCCTGCGCTCGCGACCAGGGGCCGGTGTAGATCACGTCAACCACCACGCCGAGTTCTTTTGCCAGGTGCTTGAGCAGATCGGCATTAGCGCCGATCAACTGCTGTGGGTTCTGCGGATCACGCCAGAGATAGGGGGGATATTCCGGATTACCGGTCGCTACCAAGCGCTCGCATTTACCAACGGCCAGGGCCGCAGTTGGCATAACGACCAGGGCGCACCACAGCAACAGCGACTTAAACAGACAACGCTCAGGCATTGGCTACTCTCGGTTTATGCGTTGATTGGCAGGATGAGCTTGGCACCCCGGCATCCTCTGTGTTCATGCTAGCTTAGTGGCGCCGCCGGAATAACTCGCGATAAGGACGCGCCATGAAAAAACTGCTGCTCGCTTTGCTGCTACTGCTTCTCGCCGCCTCAGCAACGCTGTATTTCTTTCCCGCCGCTCAGTTGCTCAGCCTGCGCCTCATGGAACAACAGCGCGCCGGGCTCAGTCACGAGCGGCTATCTGTCGGCGATCTTAACATCCATTACTACCAGGGAGGACCGGCGAGTGGCGAAACCCTGGTGTTGCTCCACGGTTTCGCTGCAGACAAGGATAACTGGCTGCGCTTTTCTCGCCACCTGACCGAGGACTATCGCGTCATCGCATTGGACCTGCCCGGCTTCGGCGACAGCGACCTGCCACCTGGCAGCTATGATGTCGGCACCCAGGCAGAGCGCCTGGCGAACATCCTCGAGGCAATGGGCGTTCAGCGCGCGCATGTGCTCGGTAACTCGATGGGCGGACATATTGCCGCACTCTTCGCAGCACGCTACCCGGATCGCGTCCGCTCGCTGGCACTGTTCGCCAACGCCGGGATCGACAGCCCGCACAAGAGCGAGCTGTATCGATTGCTGACCAGTGGTGCGCCCAATCCACTGGTGGTCAAGCAGCCGCAGGATTTCGACAATCTGCTGCAGTTCATCTTCGTCGAACCACCCTATCTGCCCGAGTCGCTCAAGCGATATCTGGGCGAGCGCTCTGTGGCGAAGGCTGCGCACTATGAACTGGTATTCACGCAACTCGTGGAGCGCACCATCCCATTGGAGCCCGAACTGGCGAAAATCCAGGCGCCCACGCTGCTGCTCTGGGGCAGGCAGGACCGGGTGCTGGATGTCTCCAGCATCGATGTCATGCAACCACTGTTGCGCAAACCCAGCGTGGTGATCATGGATAACGTCGGTCACGCCCCCATGCTCGAGCGCCCCGAAGAAAGCGCCCTGCTCTACAGGCAGTTTCTGGAAGACCTGAAGTGACACCCGACTGGCAAGTTTGTGTGCGTCTTGCTTGCTGACTTAGCACTATCTATTACCGCGTGCGCTGAGCGTTTGGGTTGCGCCCCTTACGGGCGCCACACCTTGATTCGCTTTGCTCACCCTTCGGCCCAGCCTGCGGCTGTTACTGCGCTTCGCTACGTTTCTTTGTTTGCCCAAGAAAGGTGTGCCAAAGAAGGGCACCCCGACATCCGGGTTTCGCTGCGCGAAACTTCCCTCGCTCCGGTGCTGCTCCGGGGCCGGCTTACATGGGCCATCCCTGGCCCATTAAGCGGGGCCGCCATCGGTATCTCACCGCATCCATGCGGCTCGCTCCCCTACGCAAAACCTACACTCGGCCTCCTGAAGGGGACCAGGTCGCGAGCTTGCGTAATCTTTGCGGAATTGGAATTGGCGGCGTCTGGCCTTTGCCTTTGCTCTTCAACTGCGATGGTACAGGCGACGCCCAAATCCCCTTCAGGAGGCCGAGTGGAATCGCCGTGGAAGGGGTTGAGCGACATGGATGTCGCGAGAGCCACGATGGGCCAGGGATGGCCCTTCGTGGCGTGCCCCTGGAGTGGTGATGGAATGAGGGAACCCCGGCGCAGCCGGGGCCGGATGTCGGGGTGCCCTTCTCTTTGGTTACTTTCTCTTGGGCAAGCAAGAGAAAGTGACTCGCCCGTAGGGGGCGAAACCCATCAGACCAGACGACGCGCTAACGGATAGTGCCAACTCATCGACAGCTAACACGTAATTGCCAGTCCGGTATCAAGCGTATCTTCCCCGCGAGAATGCGAAGAACAATAAAAAACCCGCTCTGGTGAGCGGGTTTTTTCGGTGCGTGAAAAGCGGCTTAGACCGACTTCTCCAGCTCCGGTACGGCTTCGAACAGGTCGGCGACAAGACCGTAGTCGGCAACCTGGAAGATCGGCGCCTCTTCGTCCTTGTTGATCGCAACGATCACCTTGGAGTCCTTCATACCGGCCAGGTGCTGGATCGCGCCGGAGATACCGACGGCGATGTACAGCTGCGGCGCGACGATCTTGCCGGTCTGACCGACCTGCATGTCGTTCGGCACGAAACCGGCGTCGACAGCAGCGCGGGAAGCACCGACGGCAGCGCCCAGCTTGTCGGCCAGCGCATACAGGTGCTTGAAGTTGTCGCCATTGCCCATGCCACGGCCGCCGGAAACGACGATCTTGGCAGCGGTCAGTTCCGGACGGTCGGACTTGGCCAGTTCTTCGCCAACGAAGGCGGACTTGCCGGCATCGGCCGGGCCGGAAACGGCTTCAACGGCAGCGCTGCCGCCTTCGGCAGCAGCGGCGTCGAAACCGGTGCTACGCACGGTGATCACCTTGATGGCAGCCGAGGACTGCACGGTGGCGATGGCGTTACCGGCATAGATCGGACGCTTGAAGGTATCAGCGCTCTCGACGGCGATGATCTCGGAGATCTGGTCGACATCCAGGGCAGCGGCGACGCGCGGCAGGATGTTCTTGCCGTTGCTGGTGGCGGCAGCCAGGATATGGCTGTAGCCCTTGCCCAGCTCGGCTACCAGCGGCGCGACGTTCTCCGGCAGCTGGTTGGCATAGGCCGCGTTGTCGGCAACCAGGACCTTGGCCACGCCAGCGATCTTGGCGGCAGCTTCGGCAGCAGCGCCAGCGTTGGCACCGGCTACCAGAACGTGAATGTCGCCACCGATCTTCTGCGCAGCAGCAACGGTGTTCAGGGTAGCGGCAGCCAGAGCGGCATTGGTGTGTTCAGCGATAACCAGGATAGTCATTTAGATTACCTTCGCCTCGTTCTTCAGTTTCTCGACCAGTTCAGCCACGGACTTGACCTTGATGCCAGCGCTGCGAGCAGCCGGCGCTTCGACTTTCAGGGTCTTGACGGTGGAGGCGGTGGAAACGCCCAGAGCGTCCGGGGTAACGGTTTCCAGCGGCTTCTTCTTGGCCTTCATGATGTTCGGCAGCGACGCATAGCGCGGCTCGTTCAGGCGCAGGTCGGTGGTGACGATCGCCGGCAGGTTCAGCGCAACGGTCTGCAGACCGCCATCGATCTCACGGGTGACGTTGACCTTGTCACCAGCCACTTCGACCTTGGAGGCGAAGGTGCCTTGGCCGAAGCCAGTCAGGGCGCCCAGCATCTGGCCGGTCTGGTTGTTGTCGCTGTCGATGGCCTGCTTGCCCATGATCACCAGCTGCGGCTGCTCCTTGTCGACCACTGCCTTGAGCAGCTTGGCCACGGCCAGGGAGTTCAGCTCGTCATTGGACTCGACCAGGATGGCACGATCGGCACCCAGAGCCAGCGCGGTACGCAGTTGCTCCTGGGCGGTAGCCGGGCCGATGGTGACGACGACGATTTCGCTCGCCACGCCTTTCTCCTTCAGGCGTACGGCTTCTTCCACGGCGATTTCGCAGAAGGGGTTCATGGACATCTTGACGTTGGCGAGGTCGACGCCGCTGTTGTCCGCCTTGACGCGAACCTTGACGTTGTAGTCAACCACTCGTTTGACAGCTACAAGAACCTTCATGGATTCCTCGTTACTCTCCGGTGAATAAGAATCTCGCCAAGGCGAGCCTGGTCAGCGATACAAATTGGCAGGAGCCAACCTTTTAGCCCAGACGGCGAGCGCAAAACCGCCCGTATCTTGACCCCGCGGCCTGGCCCGGTCAATACAGCGAACTGGCCGGTCATCCGCGATGTAGTAGGATTCTAACAGGCCTACAGAAAATTCAAACAAACGTTTGTATTGGCCCGCTGAGAGGGTGTAGATATAATGCCCACGCCGTGCTTAGGGAGCGAGCCGCGCCCTCCAACATAAAATATCGAAGAGCCTTGAGTAGGAGATAGCCTGTGGAACGCGAATTTATGGAGTTCGACGTCGTCATCGTCGGCGCCGGCCCGTCCGGACTGTCCGCCGCCTGCCGACTGAAGCAGAAAGCCGCTGAAGCGGGTCAGGAGATCAGCGTCTGCGTGGTCGAGAAAGGCTCCGAAGTTGGCGCTCACATCCTCTCCGGTGCGGTGTTCGAACCGCGCGCCCTGAACGAACTCTTCCCCGACTGGAAAGAGCTTGGCGCTCCGCTGAACACCCCGGTCAAGCGCGATGACATCTACCTGCTGCGCGACGCTGACAAGGCTACCCGAATTCCTGACTTCTTTGTGCCGAAAACCATGCACAACGAAGGCAATTACATCATTTCTCTGGGCAATCTGTGCCGCTGGCTGGCTCAGCAGGCCGAGAACCTGGGCGTCGAGATCTATCCGGGCTTCGCCGCCCAGGAAGCGCTGATCGACGAGAACGGCGTGGTGCGCGGCATCGTCACCGGCGACCTGGGTGTCGACCGTGAAGGCAATCCCAAGGAAGGCTACTACACCCCCGGCATGGAACTGCGTGCCAAGTACACCCTGTTCGCCGAAGGCTGCCGTGGCCATATCGGCAAGCAGCTGATCAAGCAGTACAACCTCGACAGCGAAGCCGACGCTCAGCATTACGGCATCGGCATCAAGGAAATCTGGGACATCGACCCGGCCAAACACGAACAAGGCCTGGTGGTGCACACTGCCGGCTGGCCGATGGACATCATGGGCACCGAGAACACCGGCGGCTCCTTCCTCTATCACCTGGAAAACAACCAGGTGGTGGTGGGTCTGATCATCGACCTGTCCTACTCCAACCCGCACCTGTCGCCGTTCGACGAATTCCAGCGCTACAAGCACCACCCGGTGATTGCCCAGTACCTGGAAGGCGGCAAGCGCGTTGCCTACGGTGCTCGCGCCATCTGCAAGGGCGGCATCAACTCGCTGCCGAAGATGGTCTTCCCGGGCGGCGCCCTGATCGGCTGCGACCTCGGCACCCTGAACTTCGCCAAGATCAAGGGCAGCCACACCGCGATGAAATCCGGCATGCTGGCTGCCGACGCCATTGCTGAAGCCCTGGCGGCCGGCCGTGAAGGCGGCGACGAGCTGAGCAACTACGTCGATGGCTTCAAGGCCAGCTGGCTGTACGACGAACTGTTCCGCAGCCGCAACTTCGGTGCGGCCATCCACAAGTACGGCGCCATCGTCGGCGGCGGCATCAACTGGCTGGACCAGAATATCTTCGGCGGCAAGGCGCCCTTCACCCTGCACGACAACAAGCCGGATTACGCCTGCCTGAAGCCTGCAGCCGAGAGCGCGAAGATCGCCTACCCGAAACCGGACGGCAAACTGAGCTTCGACAAACTGAGCTCGGTGTTCCTCTCCAACACCAACCATGAAGAAGAGCAGCCCTGCCACCTGAAGCTCACCGACCCGAGCATCCCACTGGCGAAGAACCTGCCGCTGTACGACGAACCGGCGCAGCGCTACTGCCCGGCTGGCGTGTACGAAGTGGTAACGCAGGAAGACGGCGAGAAGAAGTTCCAGATCAACGCGCAGAACTGCGTGCACTGCAAGACCTGCGACATCAAGGACCCGGCCCAGAACATCACCTGGATCGCGCCGGAAGGCACCGGTGGCCCGAATTACCCCAACATGTAATTCGGCCAGACATGAAAAAGGCTCCTTCGGGAGCCTTTTTCGTTTGCGTCGAATCGGTAGGAGCGAGCTCTGCTCGCGAAGGTTTCAAGACCCCGCTTCGCGAGCAAAGCTCGCTCCCATGGGGAGTTCAATCCTGATAGATCATCTTGCGACTCATGCCGCCGTCGATGACGAATTCCTGCCCGGTGACGAAACCGGCCGCATCGGAGAGCAACCAGGCGACCTGCGCCGCGACATCTTCCACCGTGCCGACACGGCCGACCGGATGCTGCGCGTGATCGAACACCGACAGCGGCTCCAGGCGCTGCTGCGACGGGTCGCGGGCGTCGATCCAGCCCGGGCTGACGCAATTGACGCGCACCTCCGGCCCCAGGCTGATCGACAGCGCGTGAGTGAGCGCGACAAGACCGCCCTTGCTCGCGGCGTACGCCTCGCAATCGGCCTCGGACTGGCTGGCGCGGGTCGAGGCGATATTGACGATGGCGCCACGATGCCCGCGCAAATAAGGCGCGCAATGCTTGGCCAGCAGCATGGCGCCGGTCAGGTTGACCGCCAACAGGCGATTCCAGCGCTTGAGATCGAGCGACTCCAGCGGCGGCGTGTGCGGATCGGAGATAGCCGCATTGCACACCAGCGCATCGAGACGACCGAACTGCCCGAGCACCTCGGCGACGCCGACGCTCACCTGATCCTCCTTGGCCACGTCCATGGAGACGAACCAGGCGTTATTACCCAGAGCACGCGCTACTTTCGAGCCACGCTCGCGATCGACGTCGGCCAGCACCACCTGCCAACCCTCGGTGATCAGCCAGGCACTGATACCCAGGCCGATGCCACGCGCGGCTCCGGTGACCAGGGCGACACGCCCGTTGTTGGGCGTGTCATCGCTCCCCCACTGCAACATGCTCAGAGCGCAGCCAGGCCGCGCGCCAGGTCCGCCTTGAGGTCTTCTAGCTCTTCCAGGCCCACGGCGACGCGGATCAGGTTGTCGCGAATGCCAGCGTTAGCGCGCTCTTGCGGCGTCAGGCGACCGTGGGAGGTGGTAGCCGGATGGGCGACGGTGGTCTTGGTATCGCCGAGGTTGGTGGTGATGGAGATGACACGCGTGGCATCGATCACCTTCCAGGCGGCATCACGGCCGCCCTTGACCTCGAAGCTGACCACGGCACCGAAGGCGCTCTGCTGCTTCTTCGCCAGCTCATGCTGCGGATGGCTGGGCAGGCCGGCGTAATAAACGCGCTCGACCTGCGGCTGCTGCTCGAGCCACAACGCCAGCTGCAGGGCGCTCTCGCTCTGCGCGCGCATACGAATGCGCAGGGTTTCCAGGCCCTTGACGAACATCCAGGCATTGAACGGACTGAGGGTCGGCCCGGCGGTACGCAGGAAACCGACCACTTCCTTCATCTGCTCGCTACGCCCCGCCACCACACCGCCCAGGCCACGGCCCTGGCCGTCGATGTACTTGGTGGCCGAGTGCATGACCATATCGGCACCCAGCTTCAGCGGCTGCTGCAAGGCCGGCGTGCAGAAGCAATTGTCCACCGCCAGCAGTGCGCCGCGTGCGTGAGCGATCTCCGCCAGCGCGGCGATATCCACCAGCTCGGCCAGTGGGTTGGACGGCGACTCGACGAACAGCAGCCTGGTATTGGGCTTGAAGGCCCCTTGCCAGGCATCGAGATCGGCCAGCGGCACGTAATCGACCTCGATGCCGAAGCGCTTGAGGTACTTCTCGAACAGGCTGATGGTGGAGCCGAATACGCTGCGCGACACCAGCACGTGGTCGCCGCCACTGCAAAAGCTCATGACGATGGCGAGGATCGCCGACATGCCGGAAGCGGTCGCCACCGCCTGCTCGGCGCCTTCCAGCGCGGCGATGCGCTCCTCGAAGGTGCGTACGGTGGGGTTGGTGTAGCGCGAATAGACGTTGCCCGGCACTTCGCCGGCAAAACGTGCGGCGGCATCGGCAGCGGTGCGGAACACGTAACTGGACGTCAGGTACAACGCTTCGCCATGCTCGCCCTCAGGCGAACGGTGCTGGCCAGCACGCACCGCCAGGGTGTCGAAGCCGACCCCATCCAGGTCGCTGTCGAGCCTGCCGGCCTCCCATTCCAGAGTCATATCGCTACCTCACGAAAAACAGCCCGGATGCAATCCGGGAAATTCAGGGTGACATTCCCCCGGATTGCATCCGGGCTACGGACCGGGGTGCGCCGTGCGCACCATCGAAACGGGCAGAACCGCTGCCCTGCCCGCTCGAATCAGTTGTTATACAGATCGATGATCGCGCTGACTGCCTGCGATTTGACCTTGCTGGCATCGTTGCGCGCCTGCTCGATCTTGTCCAGGTACGCCTCGTCGACGTCGCCGGTGACGTACTTGCCATCGAACACCGCGCAGTCGAAGTTGTCGATCTTGATCTTCTTGCTGCCGCTGACCGCCTCGATCAGATCCGGCAGATCCTGGTAGATCAACCAGTCGGCACCGATCAGCTCGCAGACCTCCTCGGTGCTGCGGCCGTGAGCGATCAGCTCATGGGCGCTGGGCATGTCGATACCGTAGACGTTCGGGTAACGCACCGCCGGGGCTGCCGAGCAGAAGTAGACGTTCTTCGCACCAGCCTCGCGAGCCATCTGAATGATCTGCTTGCAGGTGGTGCCACGGACGATGGAGTCGTCCACCAGCATCACGTTCTTGCCGCGGAACTCCAGCTCGATGGCATTGAGCTTCTGCCGTACGGACTTCTTACGTGCCGCCTGGCCGGGCATGATGAAGGTGCGGCCGATGTAGCGGTTCTTGACGAAACCTTCGCGGAATTTCACGCCCAGGTGATTGGCCAGTTCCAGCGCCGCGGTACGGCTGGTGTCGGGGATCGGGATGACCACGTCGATGTCATGATCCGGACGCTCGCGGAGAATCTTGTCGGCCAGCTTCTCGCCCATGCGCAGACGCGCCTTGTACACCGAGATACCGTCCATGATCGAATCCGGGCGCGCCAGGTAAACGTGCTCGAAGATGCAGGGAGCGTACTGCGGGTTGGCTGCGCACTGACGGGTGAACAGCTTGCCCTCTTCGGTGATGTAGACCGCCTCGCCCGGCGCCAGGTCGCGGATCAGGGTGAAGCCGAGCACGTCCAGCGATACGCTCTCGGACGCGATCATGTACTCGACACCTTCATCGGTATGGCGCTGGCCGAAGACGATCGGGCGAATGCCGTTGGGGTCGCGGAAACCGACGATGCCATAGCCGGTGATCATCGCGACGACGGCGTAACCGCCCAGGCAGCGCTCGTGCACGTGGGTAACGGCGGCGAACACATCTTCCTCGGTCGGCTGCAGCTTGCCGCGCTGGGCCAGCTCATGGGCAAACACGTTGAGCAGCACTTCCGAATCGGAATTGGTGTTCACATGGCGCAAGTCGGACTCGTAGATTTCCTTGGCCAACTGCTCGACGTTGGTCAGGTTGCCGTTGTGCGCCAGGGTGATGCCATAAGGCGAGTTGACGTAGAACGGCTGAGCTTCGGCCGAGCTGGAGCTGCCAGCGGTCGGGTAGCGCACATGGCCGATGCCCATATGGCCGACCAGGCGCTGCATGTGACGCTGCTGGAACACGTCACGCACCAGGCCGTTGTCCTTGCGCAGGAACAGGCGGCCATCATGGCTGGTGACAATACCGGCAGCATCCTGGCCGCGGTGCTGGAGGACGGTGAGCCCGTCATACAGCGCCTGATTGACGTTCGATTTACCGACGATACCGACGATGCCACACATGTGCCACGACCCCTGCTAGATAGTTCAGGCTAATTCAGCGACCGATGCAGCGGTTACTCCGCAGCGGCCACTCTTTTAAAGCAGATCAGCTGGGTGAGCCGATCCACCGGTAAACCACTGATCGGACCACCCCAGAATGAGGTTCTTCGACCAGTCGGCGACCATCAGAAAATGCGGCACCAGTTGCGACTGTTGCCACCACGTATCCTGCTCCACTGGCGCCAGGCTGATCAGCCCGACCAGCAGCACCACCAACAAACCACCACGCGCGGCGCCGAATACCATGCCGAGAAAACGGTCGGTACCGGACAGGCCTGTCACGCGGATCAGCTCGCCAATGAGGAAATTGACCAGAGCGCCCACCAGCAAGGTGGCGATGAAGAGAATGGCACAGGCTGCAATGACCCGCGCGGAAGGCGTTTCGATAAACTCGACGAGATGCTGGGCCAATGCACCACCGAACATCCAGGCGACCACACCTGCGATGATCCAGGTCAGCAGCGACAGGGCTTCCTTGACGAAGCCGCGCTTCAGACTGATCAAACTAGAGATGGCGATGACGGCGATGATCGCCCAATCGACCCAGGTGAATACCACGGTGCGGCCTACCAGCGGAAAAGGCGGAGCATTTTAGCAGAGCCCGGCGCATCGGGTAACCAGGCGCTGCAAAGTCCCTTGCTTGCTTAGCCTGCTTCTGGCTGGAAACGCACGACAAAACCGCTGAGCTTGTGCTGGCGATTGAGCTGGTCACGCAGGCGCTCGGCCTCGGCACGCTCGATCAACGGACCTACGAACACCCGGTTCATGCCGTCGAAGGTGCGGATATAGGCGTTGTAACCCTGGCTGCGCAGGGTTTTCTGCAGATTTTCCGCCCCAGCGCGACTGGACAGACTGGCCAACTGCACCGACCAACTGATCGGCAGACTGTTGGCGTCCAGGCGCCCTTCCGGCTTGGCAGGAGCACTGCTCGCCGCTTGTGCGGCCTTGGCCGGATCGGGCTTGCTCTGCTGGGCAACGGGCGGCGGAGTCGGCTTGGGCTGCTCAGGCACCTCGACGATCTGAGGCTCCACCTCTTCGACGGGAACCGGCTCCTGCGGCAACTCCTTGGGCTCGACGACCTCGGCAGGCTGCACGATGATCTCCGCAGCAGCCGGCGCTTGCGGCATGGCCGGCGCATCCACCACCACGCGGCGCATCTCGTCCTCGCGCGACAGCAGCATAGGCAGGAAAATCACCGCCAGCGCCACCAGCACCAGAGCACCGACCATGCGCTGCTTGAGCCCACTGTCCAGCATTGCCATCCCCAATCCCCTTATCAAGCCGGGCGGGCCAGCCAATCCAGGGCCTCGGCCACGCAGAAAAACGATCCGAACAACAGTATCTCGTCACCCTCTGCCGCCTGTTCGCACTGCGCATCGAGCGCGGCACGTACAGCCGGATATTGCGTCACTGCCACGCCCAGCCCCCGCAGGTGCTCGGCCAGCTCGTCGGCAGAGCGTGATCGCGGCGTATCCAGCGGCGCCACGGCCCAGCCAGCAACCAGACTCAGAAGCGGCGCCACCACGCCAGGCAGATCCTTGTCGGCCAATAAACCGAACACTGCCCAACGCTTCCCGGCCAGCGAGCGACTCTCCAGGCGCTGCGCCAGATAATCGGCGGCATGAGGATTATGCCCAACATCGAGCAACAGTGTGAGTGACTTGCCTCGCCAATCCAGCGCGCGACGATCCAGGCGCCCGGTTACCCGCGTGGCGAGCAGGGCCTGAACGATCTGCTGGTGATTCCACGGCAACGGCAGCAGTGCATAGGCCTGCAACGCCAGCGCCGCGTTTTCCATCGGCAGATCGAGAAGCGGTAGGTGCTCGAGTCGCAGTACCTGGCCTTTTGCGTCGAGGCCATACCAGGACCAGTCCTGCGCTTGCACATTCAGGTCATAGTCACGACTGCGCAGGAAGAGCGGCGTATCCAGCGTGACTGCCTGCTGCAGCAATGGCTGCGGCGGGTCGAGATCACCGCACAATGCAGGCATGCCGGCGCGCATGATCCCGGCCTTTTCGAAAGCGACCGATTCACGGGTATCGCCCAGCCAGTCAGCATGATCCAGACCAATGCTGGTGATCAGGGCCAGATCGGCATCGACCAGGTTCACCGCATCCAGGCGCCCACCGAGGCCGACCTCGAGCACCACGGCATCCAGCTGGGCACGCTCGAACAACCAGAAGGCCGCCAGCGTTCCCATCTCGAAATAGGTCAGCGAGATCTCGCCACGGGCTGCTTCGACCGCGGCAAAAGCCTGGCATAGCTCTTCGTCGCTTGCTTCTCGCCCTTGCACAAGCACACGCTCGTTGTAACGCAGCAGGTGCGGCGAACTGTAGACACCGACACGCTGGCCCTGGGCTGCGATCAGGCTGGCTAGAAAGGCGCAGGTAGAACCCTTGCCATTGGTACCGGTGACGGTGACCACCAATGGCGCAGGTTTGCCCAGGCCGAGCCGCAGCGCCACCTCACGCGAGCGCTCCAGCCCCATGTCGATGGCCGAAGGATGCAACTGCTCGAGGTAGGCGAGCCACTCGCCCAGGCTACGTTCGGTCATGCAGTGGCCGGCAGGGAAACCGGAGAGGGACGATTCATCATTTGCGCAAGCAGACGCGCCAGGCGCGGACGCAGTTCATCGCGCGAAATGATCATGTCGATGGCGCCATGCTCCAGCAGGAACTCGCTACGCTGGAAGCCTTCCGGCAGCTTCTCGCGCACGGTCTGCTCGATCACGCGCGGGCCGGCGAAACCGATCAGCGCCTTCGGCTCGGCCACGATGACATCTCCAAGCATTGCCAGGCTGGCGGAAACACCGCCGTAGACCGGGTCGGTCAGCACGGAGATGAACGGCAGGCCTTCTTCACGCAGACGCGCCAGAGCGGCGGAAGTCTTGGCCATCTGCATCAGCGAGATCAGTGCTTCCTGCATGCGCGCGCCGCCCGAAGCGGAGAAGCACACCAGCGGGCAGCGTTTTTCCAGTGCGACATTGGCCGCACGGACGAAACGCTCGCCAACGATGGCACCCATGGAGCCCCCCATGAAGGAGAACTCGAACGCGCAAACGGCGATCGGCATGCCTTCGAGGGTGCCGCTCATGGAGATCAGTGCATCTTTCTCGCCAGTCTGCTTCTGCGCACCGGCCAGACGATCCTTGTACTTCTTGCTGTCGCGGAATTTCAGGCGGTCGACCGGCTCGAGATCGGCACCGATTTCCTCGCGCCCCTCGGCATCGAGGAAGAGGTCGATACGCGCACGAGCACCGATACGCATGTGGTGATTGCACTTGGGGCAGACATCGAGTGTCTTTTCCAGCTCAGGACGGTAGAGCACGGCATCACAGGACGGACATTTGTGCCACAGGCCCTCGGGCACAGAGCTCTTCTTCACCTCGGAACGCATGATCGAGGGAATGAGTTTGTCTACCAACCAGTTGCTCATGCTGTCATTTCTCCATAACCGTTGGTTCGGATGAACGCCTCATCGTGAAACGCCCATCTCCAGCAATTCTTTTCTGCCGCACCCAGCACCCGTCGAAACGAGCCATGGCGGCGTGACAGGCTAATTGACGGCCCTGCTTCAATCGCCGTCACATTGAGCATCATGCACCGCCCGCACGAATGCACGAATCTTGTCTACATCCTTTATGCCTTTACTGGCCTCTACCCCACCACTGACATCCACGGCATAGGGACGCACCTGGCAAATAGCCGCCGCGACATTACCTGCATCGAGGCCGCCGGCCAGGATGATTGGCTTGGCGGCACGTTCAGGCACCAGCGACCAGTCGAACGAAGCCCCGGTACCGCCCGGAACGCCTTCGACGAAGGTATCCAGCAGAATACCGCGCGCACCAGTGTAGGGCGCCATGGCTGCCGACACGTCCTCACCGGGGCGAACCCGCAGCGCCTTGATATAGGGGCGGCCATGGCCTTCACAGTCGGCCGGCGACTCGTCACCGTGAAACTGCAGCAGATCCAGCGGCAGGCGCTGCAACAACTGCTGCAACTCGTCGCGCGGCATGTCGACGAACAGCCCGACACTGGTCACGAACGGCGGCAAGGCCTGCAAGATCGCAGAGGCCTGCTCGACGCTGACCGCTCGCGGGCTTTTCCCGTAGAACACCAGACCAATGGCGTCGGCACCCGCCTCCACCGCCGCCAGAGCATCTTCGACGCGGGTGATCCCACAAATCTTGCTGCGTACGACCGTCACGTTCATACCTCTCGCCATCCGGGCTCGGATGGTAACAAAGGGTTATGGCTGTCGCACGTCCGGCAGACCGGAGAGAAAATGCGGCCCGAGATAGCGCTGCGGCAATTCGAACTCCTGCGGGTAATCGACCTGTATCAGATATAGACCGTAGGGATGCGCTGTCACCCCCCCGCTATGCCGATCGCCGCGCTCGAGCACCTCACGCGCCCACTCCGGCGGCCGCTCACCAGCACCAATGGTCATCAACACACCGGCGATGTTACGCACCATGTGATGCAGGAAAGCATTGGCGCGGATATCCAGCACGATGAAACGGCCGTGCTCGATCAACTGCAGGTGGTGCACGGTCTTGACCGGTGACTTGGCCTGGCAGCGCGTTGCCCGGAAGGCGCTGAAATCATGGGTGCCGACCAGCGCCAGGGCGGCTTCACGCATGCGCGCCACATCCAGCGGTCGATGATTCCAGGTCACTTCCTCGGCCATGTGCGCCGGGCGAATCGGATCGTTGTAGATCACGTAGCGGTAGCGTCGCGCCATGGCCGAGAAGCGCGCATGAAAGTGCGCCGGCATCACCTTCGCCCAGGTCACGCTGATGTCACCGGGCAAATTCATGTTGGCGCCCATGATCCAGGCGTGCAGCGAACGCTCGACAGTGGTGTCGAAATGCACAACTTGACCACTGGAATGCACAGAGGCATCGGTACGCCCCGCGCAGAGAATGCTCACCGGAGCGCCACCAGCGACCTTGGACAAGGCAGTTTCCAGGTGACCCTGGATCGAAGGCACGTTCGCGCCCTGGCGCTGGAACCCACGATAACGTGCGCCCTTGTATTCGAGGCCCAGGGCGATTCTGAAAAAGCCAGCGGCCGCCATTTCGGCGGCCGCTACAGGTACTGCGTCAGACATCTATCAATCAAACCATCTTGGCAATCATCTCGCGAGCTTCCTGCTGCTGAGCATCGCTGCCCTCGGCAATCACTTCATCAAGAATGTCGCGCGCACCTTCGGTGTCGCCCATGTCGATGTAGGCCCGAGCCAGATCCAGCTTGGTCGCGGTTTCATCGGTGCCGGACAGGAAGTCGAAGTCATCGTCGCCATCCAGATCAGTGGACAGACTGTCGGCCGGCGCCAGCGGAGCTGCTTGCGGCTCTTCGAAACCAGTCGACAGCTGATCCAGCTCGGCGGTCACCTCGTCCAGCTGCGCGGCGAAGCTGTCAGGTGCGATAGCAGGCTGAACCGGAGCTTCGTCCTCGAGCGACAGATCGAAGTCAGCCGGCAGATCGAGATCGGCAGACGGCGCTTCTTCCGGCAGATCAAGGCTCAGACCGGAGAGGTCGTCAGCGGACTGGCTCAGCGGTGCATCGTCATCGAGGCTCAGCAGGAAATCGTCGGCTTCGTCGCTGACAGCCGCAGCCGGCTCATCCAGATCCAGGCTGAAGGCGGACAGATCGTCGGTCGGCTGGGACAGTTCAACCTTGTCATCATCCAGGGCCAAATCGAAGCCCAGATCGTCGGCGGCAGAAGCAGCCGGCGCAGCGGGCTCATCGACCAGACCGAAGTCCAGATCATCGTCCAGCGACAGCGGCGCCTGCTCAGCCTTGGCCGACTGAATATCACTCTCCAGATCGGCCTCAAGGTCGTCGAGGCTCAGATCGAAGGCATCATCCAGATCGCCAGCAGTGGAAGCAGGTGCTTGTGCAGCCGGCTCATCCAGGCTGAGATCGTCCAGACTGAACTCGCCCATGTCGTCATCGACGGAGGCGGCGGCAGCCATGGCGCCCGCCCCTGCAAAGGCAGCGATTGCCGGGTACTTGGACTTCAGTTGCTCGGCTTCGGCATTCACGCCGCCGATTTCGCGCAGCTCGTTATCCTGACGGGCAAAACCTTCGCGATCACCCAGCTCGGCGTAGACTTCCATCAGCTTCAGACGCAGATCGGCACGATGTGGCTCGTCGTTGATCGCGTTCTGCAGCAGTTCGGCCGCCTGATTGAAGCGCCCGTAAGCAATGTAGATATCAGCCTCGCCCAGCGCGTCGCCAGTCTGCGCCGTAACACGCTCTTCGCCAGCGGTCTGAGCGCTCTGGACAGGCTCGTCATCGAGACCGGCGAAGCTGTCTTCAGGCATGTCCAGGTCGGAGGCGAAGGCCTGGTCTTGGGACAGGTCGTCGGCCAGTTCGTCTTGCAGCTCGGACTCTTTCATGGCGTTGCGGCGCGACAGTGCCATCAGGCCGACCAGCAGGAGCAGAAGCGCACCGCCACCGGCCAGACCCAACGTCATCGGGTTGGCCATCAGGTCATCGATGAAGCTCTGCGGGGCTGGGGCAGGAGCCGGCGCTGCTGGCTTGGCTGCTTCGACGGGTGTGGCCGGGGCAACTGGTTCAACGGCAGCAGCCGGCTCACTGGCCGGCTGTTGGGTTGCGGCGGCGCTGTCCTCGACAGGCGCAGCCGGTTCCTCGGAATAGTTGTAGTCGGGTGCCGCCTCCTCAGGCGGCGTAGTGGGCGGCGTTGCCGCCTCCTCAGCAGGCGGCGCGACCTCGGGCTCCGTAGCCGGGGCTTCCGGCGCCGACTCGTCGGAGGCCGCCGACAGGTCGGCTTGCAACTTGGCCAACTGACTATCTTTCAATTCGACCAGGCGCTGCAATTTGTCCAGCTGACTCTGCAGATCACCAACACGGCCTTGCAACTCGGCGTTCTCGCGACGGGTCGAATCCAGGCTTTCCTGAGTCACTGCCAGCTTGTCGGCCAGCGCTTTGCTGCCAGCCGAACCGGCATCGCTACCGCGAGTGGACTGACCTGCTTCAGCAGCAACCAGCTTCAGACTGTCACTCGCTTCTGCAGTCGCCGGTGCGGCGCCAGCGGTGGTACGGCGGGTGGCATCCAGTTGACGCGAGGCAACAGCACGGCCTTCACGCCAAGCTGCATTCTGCTCGGCGACCTGAGCGATCGCCTCGGCATTGCTGCGACTGCGAATCTGCTGTTCATCCGGCAGACGCAGTACCTGACCGCTCTTCATACGGTTGATATTGCCGCCGATGAAGGCATCCGGATTCAGATCCTGGATAGCCAGCATGGCCTGATTGACCGAGCCACCGCTGACACGCTGGGCGATTTCCCAGAGCGTATCGTTGGCAGTGGTTCTGTATTCGTTACCGGAAATGGCGCGCGACGCGGGTGCCGGCGCGACAGGACGCGGGGCCGCAGCAGGTGCAGCACTGGCCGGTGCGGGAGCAGGCGCAGCAGACGGACGCGGCGCGGGCGCGGCAACCGGCAGCTGCGGGGCAGCGGCTACGGACGGTTGCGGCGAGTAAAGTGGCGGGTCGAGCAGCAGGGTGTATTCGCGCAGCAAGCGACCGTTCGGCCAGAGCACTTCAACCAGGAAGTTGAGGTAAGGCTCACGCACGGTCTTGCTCGACGTGATGCGGATAACGCTCTTGCCATTCGGCTTCAATACCGGAGTGAACTTGAGATCGGTCAGAAAATACTGACGATCAACGCCAGCTTTGACGAACTCCTCAGGGGACGCGAGGCTGGGAATTACCTCGTTGGAAGCAAGATCACGCACCTCCAGCAATTCGATTTCCGCTACCAACGGCTGATTCAGCGACGATTGCAGGGTAACCTCACCCAATCCCAGCGCATGCGCCATACCGGAAGACAGCGCGGAAGCGGCTGCGATTGCCAGCACCAGTTTGCGAACCCGAACCATAGCGTTATCCCTTGTTTTATCTTTTTCTCGGCATGCGAGAGGGTCTTGAGAACTGCTGCCTGCCTCCGCTCCACGAGCGGCTCCCCATTCAGCAATCAACTCAGCCAGTATTGCCAAGCTAGAAAGATTCTTCAAATTTCTAGGTAAGTATCTTTTACAGATAGTGTTTTATCAATAACTCAGCTATCTGCACAGCATTCAGGGCGGCGCCTTTTCTTACATTATCAGACGCAATCCACAAATTGAGTTGCCTTGGATCGCTCACGCCACGACGGACACGTCCTACATAGACCTGATCCTGCCCCACCGCATCGCCCACTGCAGTCGGATAGTCGCCAGCCTCTACCAACTCGATGCCTTGCGCGACCTCGAGCAACTGCTGCACTGCACTGATATCGATAGCCGAATCAGCATACACGCCCAGCGCGAGACTATCGCCAAAGAACACCGGCACCAAGGCGCAGGTCGCTGCCACCGGAAGTTCAGGCAGGCTCAATAATTGCTGAATCTCGGCTGCCAGACGTTTCTCCAACTGAGCATGGCCCTGATCGTCCACCTCGCCGACCTGCGCCAGCAGGTTGAACGCGATCTGTCGATCCACTGTCTTGGGCTCCAGTGGCCGCCCATTGAGCAGCTCAGCGGTCTGCCGTGCCAACTCCTGCACACCACTGCGCCCCAGCGTCGATATGGACAGCATGGCAGTCACCTGCAGCTGCTCGGGGCGCAGTACAGGGCTCAACGTCGCCAGCACCAGCGCACAGGCAACCGCCGAAGGCGTCGGCGCACTGACGCGCCACGGCGTGGTCAATGCCGGCAAACCCTCGGCGCCAAGCTCGGGCAATACACATGGCGCCTGCTCCAGCGGCAAAGCGGCGCTCAGGTCTATGACCGAGCAACCGGCTGCGACCACGCGCTCATGGTGAGCGCGTGTGACCTCAGAGCCCGCGGCAAAGAACGCCAGTTGCACCTGGGTGAAATCGAAAGCGTCGAGCGATCTGACCCGCACCTGCCGACCGCGAAAGGAAAGGCTCTGCCCAGCCGATTCGCTACTGGCCAGCAGATGCAGATCCTTCACCGGGAACTCACGCTCTTCGAGCAATTCGACCAGTGCTTCGCCGACATTACTGGTGGCGCCGATCACGGCGATATTGATGGACTGACTCATGAGCTGACCTACGACACAGAAGGAGCGGCACTGTAACTGCGCCCCATCGCCCAGGCAATCGGCTTGCGCAGCCCCCGAAAAGACAAAGCCCCCCTGCCGAAGCAGAGGGGCTTTGTTTGACGCTGGATGCCAGCCTCGCTGTTAGCGCTCCAGCAGGATCCGCAGCATGCGCCGCAGCGGCTCGGCAGCGCCCCACAACAGCTGGTCGCCCACGGTGAAAGCCCCCAGGAACTGCGAACCCATGTTGAGCTTGCGCAGACGACCGACCGGAACACTGAGGGTGCCAGTGACGGCTGTCGGGCCGAGGTCGCGAATGGAATCCTCACGATGATTCGGCACCAGCTTGACCCAGGGGTTGTGCTGGCTGATCAGGCCTTCGATATCGGCCATCGGCACATCCTTGTTCAGCTTGATGGTCAGCGCCTGGCTGTGGCAACGCATGGCGCCGATGCGCACGCAAATGCCGTCGACCGGGATCGGGTTCTTGAAGCGACCGAGGATCTTGTTGGTTTCGGCCTGAGCCTTCCACTCTTCACGGCTCTGCCCGTTCGGCAGTTCCTTGTCGATGTACGGAATCAGGCTGCCGGCCAGTGGTACACCGAAGTTGTCGACCGGGAAACCTTCGCCACGCATGGCTTCGGCAACCTTGCGATCGATGTCGAGGATGGCACTGGCCGGGTCGGCCAATTCATCGGCGACGGCGCCGTTGATCGCGCCCATCTGCTTGATCAGTTCACGCATGTTCTGCGCACCAGCGCCGGAAGCGGCCTGGTAGGTCATGGCGCTCATCCACTCCACCAGACCGGCTTCGTACAGGCCGCCGAGCGCCATCAGCATCAGGCTGACAGTGCAGTTGCCGCCGATGTAGTTCTTGGTTCCAGCGTCCAGCGCCTGGTCGATCACCTTGCGGTTGACCGGATCGAGCACGATGACCGAGTCGTCATCCATGCGCAGGCTGGAGGCGGCATCGATCCAGTAGCCCTGCCAACCGGCTTCACGCAGCTTGGGGAAGACTTCGCTGGTGTAGTCGCCACCCTGACAGGTCAGGATCACGTCCAGGCCTTTGAGGTCGTCAATGCTGTAGGCATCTTTCAGCGCAGCGATGTCCTTGCCAATGACAGGGCCTTGGCCACCCACATTGGAAGTGGTGAAGAACACCGGCTCGATCAGGTCGAAGTCCCGCTCTTCCAGCATGCGCTGCATGAGCACGGAACCGACCATGCCACGCCAACCGATCAGACCTACACGTTTCATAACGACTACACCTATATAAACAGCCCGCCGGAACCACCCCGGCGGGGCTGGGAAGATTACAGACTACGCAGCGCTTCGACTACTGCATCACCCATCGCAGCGGTACCGACCTTGGTCTTGCCCTCGGACCAGATGTCGCCGGTACGCAGGCCTTGATCCAGCACCAGACTCACGGCCTTCTCGATGGCATCGGCGGCAGCGACCTGGCCGAAGCTGTAACGCAGCATCATGGACACCGAGAGAATGGTGGCCAGCGGGTTGGCGATGCCCTTGCCGGCGATGTCCGGCGCGGAGCCATGGCACGGCTCGTACATGCCCTTGTTGTTGGCATCCAGGGATGCCGACGGCAGCATGCCGATGGAGCCGGTCAGCATCGAAGCTTCATCAGACAAAATGTCACCAAACATGTTGTCGGTGACCATCACGTCGAACTGCTTGGGCGCACGCACCAGCTGCATGGCGGCGTTGTCGACGTACATGTGGCTCAGCTCGACGTCCGGATAGTCCTTGGCCACTTCCTCGACCACCGCACGCCACAGCTGGCTGGAGGCCAGGACGTTGGCCTTGTCCACCGAGCACAGCTTCTTGCCGCGTACACGGGCCATGTCGAAACCGACCTTGGCGATGCGGCGGATTTCGCTCTCGCTGTACGGCAGAGTGTCGTAAGCCATGCGCTCGCCGTTTTCCAGCACCTTGCTCTCGCGCGGCTGGCCGAAGTAGATGCCGCCGGTCAGCTCACGGACGATAAGGATGTCCAGGCCCGCGACCACTTCCGGCTTGAGGCTGGAGGCCTCGGCCAGTTGCGGATAGAGGATGGCCGGACGCAGGTTGCCGAACAGGCCCAGTTGCGAACGGATCTTCAGCAGGCCGCGCTCGGGGCGGATGGCCGGGTCGATGGTGTCCCACTTCGGCCCGCCGACGGCGCCGAGCAGCACGGCATCGGCAGCCTTGGCGCGCGCCAGGGTCTCGTCAGCCAGCGGCACACCGTAGCGGTCGATGGCGGCGCCGCCCAGGTCATCGAAGCTCAGTTCGAAACCCAGGGTGTACTTGTCGTTGGCCAGGTTCAGCACCTTGACCGCCTCGGCCATGATTTCCGGGCCGATACCGTCGCCAGGAAGAACCAGAATCTGCTTGCTCATTGCATCCTCAATACGCAGTAGGGTGCGCCGTGCGCACCATTTAAACAGTGAGTCAGTCGGTGCGCACAGCGCACCCTACTTGATTGCGCCGAACAGCCAGGGGCTGCTCTGCTGATAACCGACCTCGAACGCCTTGATCGCATCCTGATCCTGCAGGGTCAGGCCGATGTCGTCGAGGCCATTGAGCAGGCAATGCTTGCGGAAGGCATCGACCTCGAAGGCGTACTGCACGCCATCCGGACGAGTCACGGTCTGCGCCTGGAGGTCGACGGTCAGTTGGTAACCCTCGGTGGCCTCGGCCTGCTCGAACAGAGCATCGACCTCTTCGTCCTTGAGGACGATCGGCAGCAGGCCGTTCTTGAAGCTGTTGTTGAAGAAGATATCAGCGAAGCTCGGCGCGATCACCGCACGGAAACCGTACTCGTCCAGCGCCCACGGCGCGTGCTCGCGCGAGGAGCCGCAGCCGAAGTTCTCACGGGCCAGCAGCACGCTGGCGCCCTGGTAGCGCGGGAAATTGAGCACGAAATCCTTGTTGATCGGGCGCTTGGAGTTGTCCTGGTTCGGCTGGCCGATGTCCAGATAGCGCCACTCGTCGAACAGGTTGGGGCCAAAGCCGGTGCGCTTGATCGACTTCAAGAACTGCTTGGGAATGATCTGGTCGGTGTCGACGTTGGCGCGGTCGAGCGGGCAGACCAGGCCGGTGTGTTGGGTGAAGGCTTTCATCATCTAACTCCTCAGGCCTGGATCAATTCGCGAACGTCGATGAAACGACCGGTCACTGCCGCAGCGGCAGCCATGGCTGGGCTTACCAGATGGGTACGACCACCGGCGCCCTGACGGCCTTCGAAGTTGCGGTTGGAGGTGGAAGCGCAATGCTCGCCGCTGCCCAGCTTGTCCGGGTTCATCGCCAGGCACATGGAGCAGCCCGGCTCACGCCATTCGAAACCTGCCTCGATGAAGATCTTGTCCAGCCCCTCGGCCTCGGCCTGCTGTTTCACCAGGCCAGAACCCGGCACCACCATGGCTTGCTTGACGGTACTGGCGACCTTGCGCCCCTTGGCCACCTCGGCGGCAGCACGCAGGTCTTCGATACGCGAATTGGTGCAGGAGCCAATGAATACGCGGTCCAGCTGGATATCGGTGATCGGCTGATTGGCGCTCAGGCCCATGTACTTGAGTGCGCGGATGATCGAGTCCTTCTTCACCGGGTCGGCTTCGACGGCCGGGTCCGGCACGTTCTGGTCGACGGCCAGGACCATTTCCGGCGAAGTGCCCCAGCTCACCTGCGGCTTGACGTCCTCGGCCCTGAGCTCGACAACGGTATCGAACACCGCATCGGCGTCAGACACCAGGCCCTGCCACTGCGCCACGGCCTTGTCCCAGTCGCTGCCCTTGGGCGCGAACGGGCGATCCTTGACGTAGGCGATGGTCTTTTCGTCCACAGCCACCAGGCCGACACGGGCACCGGCCTCGATGGACATGTTGCAGATGGTCATGCGGCCTTCCAGCGACAGATCGCGAATCGCGCTGCCGGCGAATTCCAGGGCATGGCCGTTGCCGCCGGCGGTGCCGATCTTGCCGATCACAGCAAGCACGATGTCCTTGGCGGTGACGCCGAACGGCAGCTTGCCTTCGACGCGCACCTGCATGTTCTTCATTTTCTTGGCCACCAGGCACTGGGTAGCGAGCACGTGCTCGACTTCCGAGGTGCCAATGCCGTGGGCCAGCGCACCGAAGGCGCCATGGGTGGAAGTGTGCGAATCGCCGCAGACCACGGTCATGCCCGGCAAGGTAGCGCCCTGCTCCGGCCCGACCACGTGGACGATGCCCTGGCGCACGTCGTTCATCTTGAACTCGAGGATGCCGAAGTCATCGCAGTTCTCGTCCAGGGTCTGCACCTGAATGCGCGAGACTTCGTCGGCGATGGCCTCGAGACCACCCTGACGCTCGGCCTTGGTGGTCGGCACGTTGTGATCCGGGGTGGCGATGTTGGCGTCGATGCGCCACGGCTTGCGTCCGGCCAGGCGCAGCCCCTCGAAGGCCTGCGGCGAGGTCACTTCGTGAAGGATGTGACGATCGATGTAGATCAACGAAGAACCGTCGTCGCGACGTTTCACTTCGTGCATTTCCCAGAGCTTGTCGTAGAGCGTCTTGCCAGTCATCAGCCTTACCTCATCAGCGCCTTTTGAGCACATCCGGAAACTGCCTGCGTTATCACCGCCCGGCGTCAGAAGTGCACTTTTCTATGCCTGGGCGAAAATGGCCCTTCGGCTTATGGGGAGAATGCTATTGCCAGGCACGAAATAACTCAAATTCATATTTTTTATTCAAAGGATTCCACAAAGGAATGTAAGCTCAGGGCATCTTTGCATCCCCGGAGCGCCCCATGGATCTGGCCAACCTCAATGCCTTTATCGCCATCGCCGAAACCGGCAGCTTTTCCGAAGCGGGCGAGCGCCTGCACCTGACTCAACCCGCCGTGAGCAAGCGCATCGCAGGCCTGGAACAGCAACTGGGCGTGCGCCTGTTCGATCGCCTCGGCCGCGAGATTGGCCTGACCCAGGCCGGCCGGGCTCTGCTGCCGCGCGCCTACCAGATTCTCAACGTGCTGGACGATACCCGTCGCGCCCTGACCAACCTGTCCGGTGAAGTCAGCGGCCGCCTGACCCTGGCTACCAGTCACCACATCGGCCTGCATCGCCTGCCCGCCCTGCTGCGTGCTTTTACCCGCGCGCACCCACAGGTGGCACTGGATATCCAGTTCCTCGACTCGGAGGTGGCATACGAAGAAGTCCTGCATGGCCGCGCCGAACTGGCGGTGATCACCCTCGCTCCGGAAACCCGTGAACCGATCCGCGCCGTCGCCGTGTGGGACGATCCGCTGGATTTCGTCGCCGCACCGGAACACCCCCTGGCCCGCAGCCAGGTGATCAGCCTGGCCGACGTGGCACAGCACCCAGCCGTCTTCCCTGGCGGCAACACCTTCACCCACCACATCGTCCAGCGCCTGTTCGAGGCTCAGGGCCTGACACCCAACATCGCCATGAGCACCAATTACCTGGAAACCATCAAGATGATGGTGTCCATCGGCCTGGCCTGGAGCGTGCTGCCGCGCACCATGCTCGACGAACAGGTCGCGCGCCTGCCGATACCGGGCATCCAGCTGACCCGCCAGCTGGGCTACATCCTGCATACCGAACGTACGCTATCGAATGCCGCGCGGGCATTCATGGATCTGCTCGATAGCCAACGCGACGATCTTGCATAGGCGACTAGCCTGCGACTAACGTGGCGACATAACGATAAGAAACGTGTCTACATGCCACTCACGACCGCCCCGCGCATCGCGCATTCCGGAGGAAGGTTCGGCCATGGCCAGATCGACTGACCAGACCCCGCCCCTGCCACACATACCGGCGATGGACCCCGCCGAGTTCGAGCAGACCTGGCAAGACGCGCCGCGTTTGCTGGCCGCGCTCAACGGTGCTCATCTCGGCACCTGGTACTGGGACATTCGCAGTGGCCAGGTGAACTGGTCACGCGGCGCCCAGGCACTGTTCGGCCTCGACCCCAAGCGCCCGATGACACGAGAACTGCACTACATCGAGCTGATCCCCGAAGAGGAACGTGCCGAGGTTCTGGCGAAGTTCAATGCCATCCTCAAAGGCGAACAGATCAGCAACGCCCTGCGCCACCGCATCCGCTGGCCAGACGGCAGCCTGCACTGGCTGGAGATCACCGGCAGCCTGCAACGCGAGGCCGACGGCCGGTCGCGCATGTTCGGTGTGATCCGCGATATCAGCGCCCAGCAAGAGCGCGCCGAGGCCCTGCGCGCCTCCGAGGAACGCTTCGCCAGCCTGTTTCGCCTGAGCCCCGACATCATGATGCTGGTGCGCTACGACAACAGCGAGATCGTCGAGGTCAACCAGCACTTCACCCAGGCCTTCGGCTGGACTGCCAGCGAAATTCTCGGCCGCCCCACCCATGAACTGAATCTCTGGGTCCACGCCAGTCAGCGCGACCAACTGCGCCAACAGGCGCCGCTGAGCCAGGAGCCGGTGATTCAGGAAGTCCAATTGCGCACCCGTGGCGGCGATATTCTCGACGGCATACTGTCGAGCCAGTACATCGAACTGCAGGGCGAACGCCTGATGCTCTGCACCTTCCTCGATACCAGCGAACGCAAGCGTGCGGAAAACGCGCTGCGCGCCAGCGAGGAGAAGTTTGCCAAGGCCTTCATGCACACCCCCGACGCGGTAGCCATCACTGACCGCGCGACCGGCCGCTTCATCGAGGTCAATCCCAGCTTCGAGCAGCAATTTGGCTGGAGCAGCGCCGAAGCCGTGGGCCGCACCTCACTGGAGCTGGGCATCTGGGCTGACCCCAGCGACCGTCAACGTATGCTCGAAGCCGTGCAGACCGGGCGTCTGAACAACCTTGAGGTACGGCTGTTCAGCCGTGATGGCAGCGTCACCAGCAACTTGCTGTTCGGTGGCGAAATCGAGCTGAACGGCACCACCTGCCTGGTGCTCACCGTGCGCAACATCACCGAGCAGCGCAGGCAGGAGCTGGCATTGAACGAGAGCAGGCAACGCCTGCGCCTGGCCCTGGAGTCCGCCGACCTGGGGACCTGGGACTGGCACATTCCCAGTAGCCGGTTGTTTGCCAGCGCCCGCGCAGCGCAACTGCAAGGGCTGGAAGCAGCACCTTTTGAAGGCGCCTTCCTCGATTTTTTCCGCCAGGTGCCAATGGAGGATCGACACAGCCTGCGCCAGAACTACCAGCAACTGGTCGAAGAGCGCCGCAGTCACTATCAGGTCACCTATCGCGTGCAGCTGGAAAATGGCGGCCTGCGCTTTCTTGAGAGCACCGCCAAACTGCAGCTCGACGATGCCGGCCAACCGCAGCGCATGGTCGGCACGCTGGTCGATATCAGCGAGCGACTGCTGCGCGAGCAGCGCCTGCAAGCCTCGGAAGAGAAATTCGCCAAGGCCTTCCACTCCAGCCCGGACGCCATCACCATCACCGAACGTGACAGCGGCCGCTACATCGAGGTCAACGAAGGCTTCACTCGCATCACCGGCTATCTGCCGGACGAAGTCGTCGGGCGCACGTCCTTCGAGCTGGACATCTGGGCCTACCCCGAAGAGCGCGCACGGATGATCGAGCACCTGACCCAGCAGGGCCAGGTGCTGCACATGGAAATGCACGGCCGACATCGCGACGGCGAGGTGCACCTGGTCGACGTTTCCGTGCAGCCCATCGAGCTCAATGGCGCGCCCTGCCTGCTGCTCACCGCACGCGACATCAGTGAACTGAAGCAGGCGCAGGCACAGGTACAGCACCTGGCCTACCACGACGCGCTGACCAACCTGCCCAACCGCGCCCTGCTGATGGACCGCCTGACGCAACAGATCGCCCTGCTCAAGCGTCATGATCTGCGCGGCGCCCTGTTGTTTCTCGATCTCGACCACTTCAAGCACATCAACGACTCACTCGGCCACCCCGTCGGCGACTCCGTGCTGCGTCTGGTCACCGCGCGCCTGGAAGCCAGCGTGCGCCTGGAGGACACCGTGGCCCGCCTCGGCGGCGACGAATTCGTGGTGCTGCTCTCCGGCCTGGAAGGCAAACGCTCGGAGGTCACCCGTCACGTACGTCAGGTCGCCGACAAGCTGCGCCAGCTACTCGCCGAACCGATGCTGCTGGACGGTCACCGCCTGCAGGTGACCCCGAGCATCGGCGTCGCCCTGATTCCCGATCACGGTAATACTCCGGCGGATCTGCTCAAGCGCGCCGATATCGCCCTCTACCGCGCCAAGGACTCCGGGCGTAACGCCATCCAATTGTTTCGCACCACCATGCAGGAAGCCGCCAGCGCACGTCTGCGCCTGGAGAACGATCTGCGCCTGGCCCTGGCGCGCGGCGAGTTCGAACTGCACTTCCAGCCGCAGGTGGACGCCCGTGATGGCAAGGTGGTCGGCGCCGAAGCACTGCTGCGCTGGCAGCATCCGCAGTTGGGTCCACAATCGCCCGCGCAGTTCATCCAGGTGCTGGAGGAGAGCGGGCTGATCGTCGAGGTCGGCGGCTGGGTACTGGCCGAGGCCTGCCATTTCTGCGCCCAACTGCTGGCTGACGGCCTGGTCGACGGCGAGCGTTTCAGCCTGTGCGTCAACATCAGCCCGCGGCAGTTCCGCCAGCACGACTTCGTCGAACGGGTCGCAGGTAGCCTGCGCGACAGCCAACTGCCCAACGCCATGCTCAAGCTGGAGATCACCGAAGGTATCGTCATTCAGAACATCGACGACACCGTCGGCAAGATGCTGCGTCTGAAAAAGCACGGCGTCAGCTTCGCCATGGACGACTTCGGCACTGGCTACAGTTCGCTGACTTATCTCAAACGCCTGCCGGTGGACATGCTGAAGATCGACCAGTCGTTCGTGCGGGACGCGACCAACGACCCCAACGATGCCGAGATCATCCGCGCCATCGTCGCCATGGCTCGCAGCCTGGGCCTGGCACTGATCGCCGAGGGTGTCGAGCAGCAGGACCAACTGGATTTTCTGCAAGCGCAGGGCTGCCATCTCTACCAGGGCTATCTGTTCAGCAGACCGCTGCCGCAGGAGGCCTTTCGCGACCTGCTGGGGATCCAGCACGGCTGAAGTCGAGCGCAACGAAAAAGGCGCCCCGCAGGGCGCCTTCTTCATCTGCCGCCGGCTCAGCTTTCCAGAGCGGGACGCTGATTGCCGATGGGAATGCGCTTGGCCTTGGCCTCTTCCGGCACGATGCGCTCCAGCTCGACATGGAGCAGGCCATTGACCAGATTGGCGCCCTTGACCTCGATATGATCGGCCAGGCGGAAGGACAGCTTGAACGCGCGCTGGGCGATGCCCTGATGCAGGTAGCTGATGCTCTCGGCGCTGCGATCACGCTTGTTGCCGACCACGGTCAGCACGCCACGCTCGACCTGCAGCTCCAGGTCGTCTTCCTCGAAGCCGGCAGCCGCGACCACGATGCGGTAGTGGTCTTCGCCGTGCTTCTCGACGTTATAGGGCGGGTAGGAACTGCCGGCGTCATTGCTGCGCAGGGCAGATTCGAAAAGATCGTTGAAACGGTCAAAACCGACGGACTGGCGAAACAGAGGGGCCAGGGACAGTACGTTGCTCATGAGTATTCTCCTGAAGAGTCAGCAAGTGTCATATCGCGGGACCCGACTTCGGCATCCCGCAGTCACTTATCTGAGGTCGGTCGGAGGAATTTCAAGCCATGCATTCATCATCGAGCGCAAGGACGAGGATGGCGTAGGAGCGAGCTCTGTTCGCGAACGCACTTTCGCGAGCAGAGCTCGCTCTTATCGAGTTTGTTCAGTCAGCAACTGATCGATGCGCTCGCAATCCTGCTCGCGGCGCACCTCGGCGAACAGCGCGACAGCTTCCGGGTAGGTACGGGTAAGCATCGCCAGCCACTGCTTCAGGCGCCCCGGCGCATAGCGTGGCGCCAGCTTGCGCCGTGCCTGCTGCCAGAAGTCGAGCAGCAGCGGCTGCAGTTCGGCCCAGCTCATTTCCTCAGGCTCTTCACCGGCCCTGACTGCCGCGATCTGCCGCGCCAGCCCTGGGCGAGAAACCAGGCCGCGTCCCAGCATGATGTCATCCACGCCGCTGATCTCGCGGCAGCGGCGCCAATCGTCCAGCGTCCACACCTCGCCATTGGCGAACACCGGCACACCGACCACCTCCTGCACCCGCGCCACCCACTCCCAGTGCGCCGGCGGCTTGTAGCCCTCCACCTTGGTCCGCGCATGCACGACGATCTGACTCGCCCCGCCCTCGGCAAGCGCCCGCGCGCAGTCCAGCGCGCCCTCCTTGCCCTCGAAACCCAGGCGCATCTTCGCCGTCACCGGAATCTCGGCCGGCACCGTGCGCCGCACCTCACGGACGATGGCGTGCAGTAGCTCAGGCTCCTTGAGCAATACCGCGCCACCGCGCGACTTGTTCACCGTCTTGGCCGGGCAACCGAAATTGAGGTCGATCACCGGCGCGCCAAGCGTGCAGGCGAAGGCGGCGTTGTCCGCCAGGCACTGCGGATCGGAGCCGAGAAACTGCACGCGCATCGGCGTGCCGGCCCGGGTCCTAGCGTCCGTGAAGAGCTCAGGGGCGAGCTTGTGATAGGTGGCAGCCGGCAACAGTCGTTCGCTGACGCGAATGAACTCGGTGACGCACCAGTCGATGCCGCCAATGCGAGTCAGTACGTCGCGCAGAATCTCGTCGACCAGCCCCTCCATGGGCGCCAGGGCGATTTGCATGAGGTTGTCCGGGAAAAGGGGGCGCACAGTTTAAGGGGTCGCGCGCGGCGCGCAAGATGGGCGACACTGGCTCCTCGCCAAACAGGGAGGCTCGCCATGCGTTATCTCGCGCTGATCGTTCTAGGTATGTGCTGTTTGGGCGCGCAGGCCAGCGATGCCTTGCCTGGCGGCATCGAACGAATGCCGGCAGACCCGGTTGCCGACGCGCCGGCTCGCCTGATATTCAGCCGCGACAACAACGCGCCGAATGCCTGCGACGTGGAGCTTTATGTCAACCAGCAGGTAGTGGCGAAACTCGGCCCGGGCGAACGCACCAGTCTGGATCTGCCCAGCGGCGAACTGAGCGTCGCCGTGGCCATGTCACCGGATGGCTACTGCGCCGGTCGCGGGCCGGATGTCGCGCAATCGGTACTGCTGCTGCCCGGTGAAACCCGCCAGTTCGCCGTCATGGTCGAACCGGAGCAGGTATTTCTCGCGCCGATGATCGACTGAGCGGCCTTACAGCTCCAGCGGATAGGGCTGCATCAGCGCCTTGCCATAACCTTCGACGAATTCCGCCGGCATGCGCTTGGGGCGCCCGCTGGACAGCTCGATGCAGACAAAGGTGGTCTTGGCGCGCAACAAGGTGGCGCCATCTTCCGGGCGCATCAGCTGGAAGCGCCGATCCATCTTCAGCCGCTGGTCGGACTCGACGATCCAGGTCGCCATCTGCAGATGCTGCCCGTCATAGGCGCTAGCCAGATAATCGATCTCGTGACGCACCACGGCCATGGCCCGATCCAGACGACGATACTCGACCAGATCCAGCCCCAGGAACTGCGAATGCCGCCAGGCACAGCGCTCCAGCCAACTGACGTACACCGCGTTGTTGGCATGGCCGAGACCATCGATATCCTCTGCCGTCACTTCGATATCGATGACGAAGGGGCTGGGTAGCTCCCAGTTCATGACTGTACCTCCAGGTTTGCAGCCAGCACGCGGCAAGCTGATCGATCCGATTCAAGAGCGTGGCCGCCAGCATCCTCGACGACCGTTCGGCCAGGTGCCGCATAATACGCCGCGCAGCCTTTCCATGCAGTGCCGAGCTTTCATCGCGTCATCGCCGCGCGCCATAATGCTGCGCACTCGCCTGAGAGCCCGAGAACGAGCAATTGACTGCCATCCTGCGCCTATTGATGCTTTTGCTGCTGCCAGCGCTGACCTGGGCAGAAAGCCTGCCATTGCCGATTGGTCCGGCGCAGACGCTGCCCGGTCCCTACATGCACTTCTGGGAAGACCCGGACGGCCAGGCCGACTTCATGGATGTCCGCGCACTCCCCGACTCCGCCTGGCAGGCCGTAGCCCGGCGAGATGCCAGTTTCGGCTACAGCGGCAGCACCTATTGGCTGCGCCTGGACGTGCACAACCCACATAATCGCTCGCTTGGCTGGGTTCTGCTGATCGGCAATCCCCTGCTGGATCAACTCGACGCCTACGGCCTGGACGGCAAACGCATCTACCGTGCCGGCGACCAGCGCCCCTTTGACTGGCGCTGGGTCGATCACCGGCAGTTGGTACTCCCCCTCAATCTGCAGCCCGGCGAGCAGCAGCGCATCTGGCTACGCATGCAAACCGATGGCTCGGCCAACCTCAGCGCCAGCCTGATGACCCGCGATGCCTTCGATCACCAGGAACAGCGCAGCCTGTTGCTGCAGGGCCTGTTCTTCGGCGCCCTTGTAGCGATGCTGATCTACAACCTGTCCATTTTCTGCATCACTCGCGACCGCAATTACCTCTGGTACAGCCTGTTCGTCGCCAGCTTCACGCTCTACCAGTTCATTCAGCTCGGTTTCGCCCTGCAATGGCTATGGCCCAACGCCCTGACCTGGCATCAACTGAGCTTTCCGCTCAGCTCGGCAATGGCCACCCTGTTCGGCATTCACTTCACCTACGGCGTGCTGGAGCTGGACAAGGCCGCGAAGCCTTACCGCTGGGTCACCAATACACTGAAGATCTGCGCCTGGCTGGTGCTGGGGATGGCACTGTTTGGCCCGTACGCACCCGCCCTGATCGGTAGCTTCGTGCTGGTGGTGGCCTGCGCCATAGCCGCCTTCATCATCACCCTGCTGCGCTGGCGTGGCGGTTACGCAGCCGCGCGCCTGTTCGCCCTGGGCTGGTTCGTGCTGATTGCTGCCAGCCTTGCCAGCATCCTCACCGGCACGGGGCTGCTGCCCTACTCGCTGCTGACCCTGCATGCCCAGCAGATTGGCGGCCTGATCGAAATGACGGTGTTCTCCATCGCCCTGGCTTCACGGATCCGCCACGTGCAGGAGGCCGAACGCCTGGCCCAGGCCAAGCTGATCGACCAGGAACGCCGCCTGCGCACCGAACAAACCAAGCACCTGGAACTGCAGACGCAGATCAGCGACAGCCTGGAACAGCGCGTACAGGAGCGTACCGCGACCCTGCAGGACACCTTGCAACAGCTGTCCAACGCCAACCTGCGCCTGGCCGAACTGAATCGTCGCGACGGCCTCACAGCCCTGTTCAATCGGCAGACACTCAGCGAAGAGCTGGCTCGCGCCTGCGCCCGCGCCGAGCGCAGCCGACAGTCGCTGGCGATATTGATGATGGATCTGGATCACTTCAAACAGGTCAACGATCGCTACGGCCATCTGGCTGGCGATGCCTGTCTGTGCCATGCGGCCCAGCGCATCCAGCAACGCCTGCGCAGCAGCGATCTGCTGGCGCGCTTCGGCGGCGAAGAATTCGTTGCCCTGCTCGACAGTACCGACCTTACCGGCGCACTCGACCTGGCCGAACAACTGCGCGAAGACCTCGCGCAGAACCCTTGCATCTATCAACAGCAGTCGATATCGCTGAGCCTGAGCATCGGCCTGCACGCCGGAGTGCCGAGCGACCCCAACTGCGGTGAGCAATGGCTAGAACTGGCAGACCGCGCCCTGTATCGCGCCAAGGCGAGCGGTCGTAACCGCGTGGTCAGCTACGAAGCCAAAGCCTTCAACGACGCCTGAGGCACCTGTTCCAGCAGGTCGAGCACTGCCTGCAGGATCGACGGATCACTCAGCAGGCGCTGATGCCCACCTGCCGGCAGACGCAGCAGCTGGCTGTCGAACCAGGCCTTGTGGATCAGATCGGCCTCGCTCACCGCTACCACCTGATCATCCTCGGCATGCACGATCAGGCCTGGCAATTCCAGCTGATAGCGCTGCACGTCGAGATGGGCAGCCGGGATACCGGCGGTCTTTTCCACCTGACGCACGAAATGCGCACGCGCCTCGGCAGGCAACCCCATGAACCGGGCAAAGCCACGTAACAGACCGAGAATCCGGCTCGGCGCAGCGATGGTCACCAGGGTCTCGCTGCGCAAGCCCATCTGCGTGGCCAGCAGCGCACTGGCGCCGCCCATCGAGTGACCAATCACGGCGCGTAGCGGCGGCAGCTCACTGGCCGCCTCGAGCAGCGCGCGTGCGAACAACACCACGTTGGCCTCACGCCCTGGCGAGCGACCATGGGCAGGTGCATCCAGTGCGACGACACCATAACCCGCATCGACCAGGCCACGGATCAGCAGCGCGAACTGGGTCGGGCGCCCTTCCCAGCCATGCATCAGCAACACCGTAGGGCCGCTGCCCCAACGTAGCGCGGAGAGACCGAAACGCAGGGTGATGCGCTCGGCACTGGCCAGCAGCGGCAGCTCCCAATCTCGCGGCGGCAGCGTGCGCGGCGTCATGAAGCGTTCGCGCAAACGGCTGGCGACCAGTTGCGGCGCCACTCTGCCCAGCGTTGCATTGACGCCACGTACCCAGGTCATCTGGTTCATCACCCTCTCCTTCGTGCTCAGTTTCACACCACTGCCGACTTGGCAGCACGCAACACCCGATCGGACAATTCGCCGGGCCCCAATGCCCGCGCCAGCGCCAGACCACCGATCATCAGCACCAGGTCAGCCAGCGCCACATCGCCCTCTTCCGGCGTCCCGCTCATCTGCGCGGTCATCAGCTCAATGTGTTCAGCCAGGGCCTGACGAAAGCCATCCGGTAACCGCGTAATTTCCTCCAGCGAACTCGGCAGCGGACAACGCTCGTCAGGGTCATCACGGTGCCTGCGCGAAAGGTAGAACGCGGCCAGGAGCACCCTGCGCTCCCTGCCCTTCAGCCCCTGATCCACCTGCGCCACGCGCTCACGTCGCACCTTGAGCAACTGACGAAAAGCCTCGAGCATCAGCGCGTCCTTGCTGGCGAAGTGTGCATAGAAGCCGCCGACCGTCAGCCCCGCTGCAGCCATGACCTCAGCCACCGCCGGGTCGCCAGGTCCACGCTCTGCGAGTACACGCCCAGCCGCAGCGAGAATGCGCTTACGGGTTTCACTTTTGCGCTCGCTCATGACTGCACCCTTAATATGATGAATGAAATATTACGACCATCATATTAATTTGCAAGCCTTCACATCGACCGCCGGTCAGCGTCACAAGGCCGGCGCACAAGCATCAGAAAAAGAAGGGGCGAAAACAAAAAGGGGCCACTTCCGAAGAAGTGACCCCTGGGTCCCGCAAATGCGGCAAGAAAAATGGCGTCCCCTAGGGGACTCGAACCCCTGTTACCGCCGTGAAAGGGCGGTGTCCTAGGCCACTAGACGAAGGGGACGAAACCTTCGAACGACAAGGCCAGCACTAGGCTGGCCTTGAGTGTGATTGGTGGAGCTAAACGGGATCGAACCGTTGACCTCTTGCATGCCATGCAAGCGCTCTCCCAGCTGAGCTATAGCCCCGTAACCTTGCGGTCGGTTCGCAGCACCTGCGCGCTGCGACTGGAAAATGGCGTCCCCTAGGGGACTCGAACCCCTGTTACCGCCGTGAAAGGGCGGTGTCCTAGGCCACTAGACGAAGGGGACAAAACCTTCGAACAACAAGGCCAGCACTAGGCTGGCCTTGACAGTGATTGGTGGAGCTAAACGGGATCGAACCGTTGACCTCTTGCATGCCATGCAAGCGCTCTCCCAGCTGAGCTATAGCCCCATCTCGAGGACGGGGCGCATGTTAAGAGCGCCCCGATTGGCTGTCAACAACATTTTTCCTGCCAGCCAAAAGTTTTTGCCACTAGAACAATTACTTAGAGCCAACACGACAATCAAACGCCGACCTAACCGTAGGGTGCGCCGCGCGCACCGCCGCAACCGAGGATACCCCGGTGCGCGCGGCGCACCCTACGTCAGGCGATGCTCGCCAGCAGCTTCTCCCACTCCTTGGTCTCTTTCTTCGAGGTGCCGCCCAGCAGCTCCAGCGCCTGACGCAGACGGAAGCGGGTCAGATCCGGGCCGAGGATTTCCATGGCGTCGAGCACCGACACCGAGCTGGCCTGACCGGTGATCGCAGCGAACATCAGCGGCATGGCGTCACGCAGCTTCAGCTCCAGATGCTCGACCACCGCCTGGATGCAGCCGGTGATGCGCTCCTTTTCCCACTGGCGCAACGACTCGAGCTTCCACAGGATCAGTTGCATCAGCTGGCGCACCTGATCGGCCGAGAGTTTCTTGTGCTCGAACAGCTTGGCGTCCAGATTCAGTGCGCCGGAGAAGAAGAAGCCGGCCAACGGCGCGATCTGGCTGAAGGTCTCTACCCTGCCCTGCACGTGCGGGGCGATCTTCATCAGGTACTCGGGATTGAGCGCCCACTTCTGCACTTCGGCGGCGAAGGTTTCCACCGGCAGCTCGCGCAGCCACTGGCCGTTGAGCCAGGACAGCTTCTCCAGGTCGAAGATCGGCCCGCCCAGCGACACGCGATTGATGTCGAAGTGCTCGATCATCTCACCCAGCGAGAACTTCTCGCGCTCGTCCGGCATCGACCAGCCCATGCGCCCCAGGTAGTTGAGCATGGCCTGCGGCAGGTAGCCCATGCGCTCGTAGAAGGTGATGCTGGTGGGGTTCTTGCGCTTGGACAGCTTGCTCTTGTCCGGATTGCGCAGCAGTGGCATGTAGCACAGCGCCGGCTGCTCCCAGCCAAAGTACTCGTACAGTTTGATCAGCTTGGGCGCCGACGGCAGCCACTCTTCGCCACGCAGCACATGGGTGATGCCCATCAGGTGGTCATCGACCACGTTGGCCAGGAAGTAGGTGGGCAGGCCATCGGCCTTCATCAGCACCTGCATGTCCATGCGATCCCACGGGATCTCGACATTGCCACGCAGCATGTCCGGCACCACGCACACGCCCTCGCTCGGCACCTTCATGCGCACCACGTGCGATTCGCCTGCGGCGATGCGGCGCTGCGCTTCGGCTGGGTCCATGTGCATGCAGTGACCGTCGTAACGCGGGGTTTCCTTGTTGGCCATCTGCTGCGCGCGCACTTCATCAAGGCGCTCACTGGAGCAGAAGCACGGGAAGGCGTGGCCTTTGCCGACCAGCTCGTCCGAATACTTCTTGTAGATCTCGCCGCGCTCGCTCTGCCGGTAAGGGCCATGCGGGCCACCGACGTCCGGGCCTTCGTCCCACTCGATACCCAGCCAGCGCAGGGCATCGAAGATCTGCTGCTCGGACTCGCGGGTCGAGCGCAGCTGGTCGGTGTCTTCGATGCGCAGGATGAACTGACCACCGTGCTGACGAGCGAAGCACAGGTTGAACAGCGCGATATAGGCGGTGCCGACATGGGGGTCGCCGGTTGGCGATGGCGCGATACGGGTACGGACGGTGGTCATGAATGCTCTCGGAAGGAAGACACGAGGTTTGAATCAAGCGGGCGATGTTAGCAGGCCGGCGGCCCCTGGCTCCAGCAGCCCGCCACGGGTAATCGGCAAGCTGATGATCAGGAAGTCGAGGAAGGTCTTGACCTTCATCGCCTGGAAGCGCCGCGACGGGTAGATCGCATAGACCTCCCCCACCGGCAGTCGCGCTTCCGGCAGCAGCTCGACCAGGCGCCCACTGCGCACCGCCTCTTCGCTGATCATCACCGGCAGGCCGGCAATCCCGGCACCTGCCAGCGTCGCCTCACGGGCGAAGGTGATGTTGTTGCAGGTCATCACCCGCTGGCACGGCAGATGCTCGCCCAGCAGCGGCCAGTAACGCGGCGCATCCTGCTGCAGGAGGATCGCTCGATGCCCCTCCAGCTCGGCAACGCTGCGCGGCGTACCGTGCGCCGCCAGGTAGGCAGGGCTCGCACACAGGCGCCGACCGCTTTCGAACAACTTGCGCGCGATCAGCGTGGAATCCTGCGGCTGACCGACCTGGATGGCGATGTCCACGCCCTCCTCCAGCGGGTCCACCAAGCGCGAGGTCAGTTCCACCTCGGCGTCGATCTGCGGGTACTGGCGCATGAACTCGCCCAGCACCCGCCCGAGAAACAGCTGGCCGAACTCGATGGGCGACGTGATGCGCAACAGCCCCGATGGCTCACGCTGCAGTTGCATCACCGCCTGCTCGGCCTCGGCGAAGTCGAGCATGATCTGCCGGCAACGCTCGTAGTAAGCCTGCCCCACCTCGGTCAGGCGCAACTTGCGCGTGGTGCGATTGAGCAGACGTACACCCAAGCGCTCTTCGAGCAGCGCGATGCGCCGGCTCACCGTCGACTTCTGCATCCCCAGGCTGGTCGCCGCCTGAGTGAAACTGTGGCATTCCACCACCCGGGTAAAAATCAAAGCGTCATCCAGCCCCATGATTGTTCCTCATACGCAACAAAGCATGCCAAACCTAGAGTCTACTAGCGCAAAGGGAACGCTGTTAAATTTACTTACACTTCTCTGCCGCATCCCGAGCCTCAAGCATGCCCGCCAAACTGCAACGTCGCCTCCTCATCTTCATGATCCTGCTGGCGTTGATCGCCGGCGCCCTGCTCGCTCGGTGGCTACTGGTCGGTCGCTACCACGAGAGCACGGACAATGCGTACGTGCAGGGCGAGATCACCCGCGTCTCCAGCCAATTGAACGCACGCATCGAAAAGGTACTGGTGCGTGACAACCAACACGTGGAGGCCGGCCAACTGCTGGCCGTACTGGAAGACGCCGACTTCCGCCTTGCTCGCCAGCGCGCCCTCGCCGCCCTGCAAACCCACCAGGCCGAGCGCGCCCAGGCGCAGAGCAAGCTCGACCAGCAGGCCAGCCTGATTGCTGCCAGCCAGGCCGACGTCGCCGCCAGCCAGGCAACCCTTGATCGCTCCAAGCTGGATCTCGGCCGTGCCCAGACCCTGCGCAAGCCGGGTTACGTCTCCGAAGAACGCGTCACCACCCTGGCCGCCGACAACCGCGTCGCCCGCTCGCAGGTGGCCAAGGCCCTGGCAGATCTGCAGGCGCAGCGCCAGCAGGTCGCCAGCCTGGAAGCCGAGCTCAAGCGCCTGGACGCGCTGATCCTGTCCGCCCAGGCCGACCTGAAACAGGCCGACCTCAACCTGTCACGCACACACATCCATGCGCCGATCAGCGGCCTCGTCGGCCAACGCTCAGCGCGCGAAGGCCAGGTGGTGCAGAGCGGCGCCTATCTACTGTCGCTGGTGCCGGATCAGGACATCTGGATTCAGGCCAACTTCAAGGAAACCCAGATCGGCCGCATGCGTCCCGGGCAGAAAGCCGAGCTGCTGTTCGACAGTTACCCCGATACGCCCATCGAAGGCCACATCGACAGCCTGTTTGCCGCCTCCGGCGCGCAGTTCAGCCTGTTGCCGCCGGACAACGCCACCGGCAACTTCACCAAGGTGGTGCAGCGCATTCCGGTGAAGCTGACCTTCGCCGCCGACAACCCGCTGCACGGCCTGATCCGCCCCGGCATGTCGGTAGAGGTCACGGTCGACCTGCGCAGCGACGAAAGCCATGGCGGCTGATGCACTGACCCGCCCCACGGCGGAACCCAGCCGCCGCGACTGGATCGCGGTGATGAGCGCCATGCTCGGCGCCTTCATGGCAGTGCTGGACATCCAGATCACCAACTCCTCGCTCAAGGACATCCAGGGAGCGCTGTCCGCCACGCTGGAAGAAGGCTCGTGGATATCCACCTCCTACCTGGTCGCCGAGATCATCATGATCCCGCTGACCGCCTGGCTGGTGCAGTTGCTCTCGGCACGGCGCCTGGCGGTATGGGTGTCGGTGGGTTTCCTGATCGCCTCGCTGCTCTGTTCCCTGGCCTGGAGCCTGGAGAGCATGATCCTGTTCCGCGCCCTGCAGGGCTTCACCGGCGGCGCGCTGATCCCGCTGGCGTTCAGCATGACGCTGATCAAGCTGCCGGAGCACCGCCGCGCCAAGGGCATGGCCCTGTTCGCCATCACTGCGACCTTCGCCCCCTCCATCGGCCCAACCCTCGGCGGCTGGCTCACGGAAAACTGGGGTTGGGAATACATCTTCTACATCAACGTGCCGCCCGGCCTGATCATGATCGCCGGCCTGCTCTATGGCCTGGAAAAGAAGGCGCCGCACTGGGAGCTGCTGAAGACCACCGACTACGCTGGCATCGTCACCCTCGGCATGGGCCTGGGCTGCCTGCAGGTCTTTCTCGAGGAAGGCCATCGCAAGGACTGGCTGGAGTCGAGCCTGATCCAGGGCTTGGGCAGCATCGCTGCGATCAGCCTGGTGCTGTTCGTCATTCTCCAACTGTCCAGACCCAACCCGCTGATCAACCTTGGTGTCTTGCGAGAACGAAATTTCGGCCTGGCCAGCATTGCCAGCCTGGGTCTTGGCGTGGGCCTCTACGGCTCGATCTATGTACTGCCGCTGTACCTGGCGCAGATCCAGGGCTACAACGCCCTGCAGATCGGCGAAGTGATCATGTGGATGGGTGTACCGCAGCTGTTTCTGATTCCGCTGGTGCCCAAGCTGATGAAGGTCATCTCGCCGAAATGGCTGTGCGCCCTGGGTTTCGCCCTGTTCGGCGCCGCGAGTTTCTTCTCCGGCGTGCTCAATCCGGACTTCGCGGGCGAGCAGTTCCAGCATATCCAGATCATCCGCGCGCTGGGCCAGCCCTTGGTGATGGTCACCGTCTCGCTGATCGCAACGGCCTACATCCTGCCGCAGGATGCCGGCTCGGCCTCGAGCCTGTTCAACATCCTGCGCAACCTCGGCGGCGCTATCGGCATCGCCCTGCTCGCCACCCTGCTCGACGCCCGCGCCAAGGTCTATTTCGACTACCTGCGCGAATCCGTCGTGCCGACCAATCCACAAGTCGATGAGCGCCTGCAGTTGCTGACGCAGACACTCGGCAGCGAGCAGGCGGCCCTGGCCAAAATCAGCGAAATCGCCCACCAGCAGGCGGTGATCATGGCCTACAACGACGCATTTCATTTCATTGGCATTGCCCTGGGCGTGAGCATGCTGGCGATCCTGCTGACGCGAAAGCTGCCGCAGAACATGGCAGGTGGTGGAGCGGCGCATTGAGGCGCCTTTCACGTAGGGTGGATGTCGCTCTTTACATCCACCGCAGCGGTGGATCGGTGAAGCGTGTTCCACCCAACTCGACGCGGGCAGGTAAACCTGTGGGAGGGGCTTCAGCCGCGACCGTCGCCGCTACGACTGCATAGATGCAGGAGGCAGAACGAAGCAGGATGCCAGAGTCGAAAGCGCCTCCCAGAGTAGCCCGGATGCAATCCGGGAATCGGTTTCCGGCCGCTGGCGTTACACCTGCAACAGCCGATCCCGCAACTTCTGAATCTCGTCGCGCATTTGCGCCGCGGCCTCGAACTCCAGATCGCGCGCCAGGGCGTACATCTTCTCTTCCAGCTGACGGATACGCTTGGTGATCTCACTCGGCGAGCGCAGTTCGTTCTCGTAACGCGCACTCTCCTCCGCCGCCTTGGCCATACCCTTGCGCTTGCTGCTGCGCGCCCCTGGCACGACGGCGCCTTCGAGGATGTCCTTGACGTCCTTCTGTACGCCCTTGGGCACGATGCCGTTGGCTTCGTTGAAGGCGATCTGCTTGGCGCGGCGCCGCTCGGTCTCGCCGATGGCGCGCTGCATCGAGCCGGTCATGTTATCGGCGTAGAGAATCGCCCGACCATTGAGGTTACGTGCCGCGCGGCCGATGGTCTGGATCAGTGAACGCTCACTACGCAGGAAGCCTTCCTTGTCCGCATCGAGAATCGCCACCAGCGACACCTCAGGCATGTCCAGGCCCTCGCGCAGCAGGTTGATGCCCACCAGTACGTCGAAGGCGCCCAGGCGCAGGTCGCGAATGATCTCCACCCGCTCGACGGTATCGATGTCCGAGTGCAGGTAACGCACCTTGACGTCATGGTCCCCCAGGTAATCGGTCAAGTCCTCGGCCATGCGCTTGGTCAGGGTGGTGACCAACACGCGGTCGCCCGCTGCCACACGCAAACGGATCTCCGAGAGCAGATCATCGACCTGAGTGCGCGCCGGGCGCACCTCGATCTGCGGGTCGACCAAACCTGTCGGTCGCACCAACTGCTCCACCACGCGCCCGGCATGCTCGCCCTCGTAAGGCCCAGGCGTAGCGGAGACGAAAATGGTCTGCGGGCTGGCCGCCTCCCACTCCTCGAAGCGCATCGGCCGGTTATCCAGTGCAGAAGGCAGGCGGAAGCCGTATTCCACCAGCGTCTCCTTGCGCGAGCGGTCGCCCTTGTACATGGCGCCGACCTGCGGCACCGAGACGTGGGACTCGTCGATCACCAGCAGCGCTTCGTCCGGCAGGTAGTCATAGAGAGTGGGTGGCGGCGCGCCGGATGGACGACCCGACAGGTAGCGCGAGTAGTTCTCGATGCCGTTGCAATAGCCCAGCTCGAGGATCATCTCCAGGTCGAAGCGCGTGCGCTGTTCCAGGCGCTGCGCCTCCACCAGTTTGTTCGCCCCGCGCAGGTACTCCAGCCGCTGCTGCAGTTCGACCTTGATGTGCTCCACCGCCTCCAGCAGCGTTTCGCGCGGCGTGACGTAGTGGCTCTTGGGGTAGAAGGTGAAGCGTGGCAGCTTCTGGATCACCTCGCCGGTCAGCGGGTCGAAGGCGCTGATGCTCTCCACTTCGTCATCGAACAGCTCGACGCGAATGGCTTCGAGATCCGATTCCGCCGGGAAGACGTCGATCACATCGCCACGCACACGGAAGGTGGCACGGGCGAAGTCCATGTCGTTGCGCGTGTACTGCAACTCGGCCAGCCGGCGCAGCAGCGCGCGCTGATCCATCTTGTCGCCACGGTCGAGGTGCAGCACCATTTTCAGGTACTCCTCGGGGCTGCCCAGGCCGTAGATCGAGGACACGGTGCAGACCACGATGACGTCCTTGCGCTCGATCAGCGCCTTGGTCGCCGACAGGCGCATCTGCTCGATGTGATCGTTGATCGAGGCATCCTTCTCGATGAAGGTGTCCGACGACGGCACATAGGCTTCCGGCTGGTAGTAGTCGTAGTAGGAGACGAAATACTCCACCGAGTTGTTCGGGAAGAACGCCTTGAACTCGCCATAGAGCTGCGCGGCCAGGGTCTTGTTCGGCGCCAGCACAAGGGTCGGGCGCTGCACCTGAGCAATCACGTTGGCGATGGAAAAGGTCTTGCCCGAGCCGGTCACGCCCAGCAGGGTCTGGTGCGAAAGACCGGCCTCCAGCCCCTCGACCATCTGCCGGATCGCCTCGGGCTGATCGCCGGCCGGCTTGAAGCGAGTCACCAACTGAAATTCGGACATGCAGCACCTCGACAAATGGCTGTGACGCATCCTTTCGGACTGCGTCAAAAGCCATGAATTGCGGGGCGATTCGGCGATAGGTCCAGGTAGAGTCGAATTACCTGGCAAAAGGCCTTAATTCAGGGCTTTGCGCTGTCGCCCCCTGGATTCAGGGTCGTTATACTAACGCCCCGTTTACGCGCCCCCTAGCGCTTTTGTCGGGGACGCCTGGCCACCCACCCCTCACTCGAGTTGCCACACCCATCATGAGTCTCTTCTCTGCCGTCGAAATGGCTCCGCGCGATCCCATCCTGGGCCTCAACGAAGCATTCAACGCGGACACCCGCACCACCAAGGTCAACCTTGGCGTGGGCGTCTACTACAACGAGGAGGGGCGAATTCCGCTGCTGCGCGCCGTCGCAGAAGCCGAAAAGGCACGTATCGAGGCCCATGCGCCGCGTGGCTACTTGCCGATCGAAGGCATTGCCGCTTACGACAAGGCCGTGCAGGAACTGCTGTTCGGCAAGGGCGCAGCCCTGATCGAAGCCGGCCGCGTGATCACCACCCAGGCCCTGGGCGGCACCGGCGCCTTGAAGATCGGCGCCGACTTCCTCAAGCGCCTGCTGCCGGACGCCACCGTGGCCATCAGCGACCCGAGCTGGGAAAACCACCGCGCCCTGTTCGAATCCGCCGGTTTCCCGGTGCACAACTACCGCTACTACGATCCGTTCAGCAACGGCGTGAACCGTGGCGGGATGCTCGAAGACCTGCGCAACCTGCCGGCCCGCTCCATCGTCGTGCTGCACGCCTGCTGCCACAACCCGACTGGCGTCGACCTGCAACTGGAAGACTGGAAAGCCGTGCTGGACGTGCTGCGCGAGCGCGAGCACGTGCCCTTCCTCGACATCGCCTACCAGGGTTTCGGTGACGGCATCGAGCAGGACGCCGAAGCCGTGCGCCTGTTCGCCGAGTCGGGCCTGGAGTTCTTCGTCTCCAGCTCCTTCTCCAAGTCGTTCTCGCTGTACGGCGAGCGCGTCGGCGCACTGTCGCTGGTCACCAGCAGCCGTGAAGAGTCGCCCCGCGTGCTGTCGCAGCTCAAGCGCGTTATCCGTACCAACTACTCAAACCCGCCGACCCATGGCGCCACCGTGGTCGCCAGCGTGCTCAACAGCCCCGAACTGCGCGCCATGTGGGAAGCCGAACTGGGCGAAATGCGCGACCGTATTCGCAGCATGCGCCTGGCCATGGTCGAGCAACTGGCTGCCCTGGGCGCCAAACGCGACTTCGGCTTCGTCGCCGAGCAACGCGGCATGTTCTCTTACTCCGGCCTCACCGTGGAGCAAGTGGAACGCCTGAAGGAAGAGTTCGGCATCTACGCAGTCGGCACTGGCCGCATCTGCGTCGCCGCACTGAACAAAGGCAACCTGGACAGCGTTACCCGAGCGATTCACGCTGTGCTCTAAGCTTCAGTAGCAACCCCCAAAAACGCCGGCTCGAAGCCGGCGTTTTTTATGCGCCACACAACAATGCAACTGTAGGAGCGGCTTCAGCCGCGATCTGCCACTACTGTCGCGGCTAACGCCCCTCCCACGCACACGTCATCTCACCGCCGTACATAAGTCATCACTAAATGTTGACTTCTCTTTTTTAATCAGTAACATACGCGCCGTTGTTCCGCGATAGCTCAGTCGGTAGAGCAAATGACTGTTAATCATTGGGTCCCTGGTTCGAGTCCAGGTCGCGGAGCCAAATTCAAGAACCCAGCCTAGTGCTGGGTTTTTTATTGCCTGCGGACCCTAACCAGGGACCATATCCAGGTTATTCGCTTCGCTCACCCCTTCGGGGCCGCGCTGAAGCGCGTTCAGCTGCGCTGTCGAGTCCAGGTCGCGGAGCCAGACTCAAGAACCCAGCCTAGTGCTGGTTTTTTTATTGCCTGAAGACTCTCACCAGGGACCATGTCCCAGGTTATTCGCCTCCCTAAAGGAGCCCACCCCACCGGTAGGAGCCGCGCCCCGCGGCGAAAAGCTTCGCCCCGAGGCGGGGCTCCTACAAAAACGAAAAAGGCCGGTCAAAAGACCGGCCCAGACAGCAACGCCGCCAGGCGTCAGTTAACACTCAACTTGTCGCGGTTCTTCTCCAGCGTCGCCTCGCCAATACCTTTCACCTCCAACAACTCGTCGACCGAGGCGAAATTACCGTGCTCCTCACGGTAAGCCACAATCGCCTGCGCCTTGGTCGCACCAATCCCCGCCAGCTCACGCTGCAGGGTTGCAGCATCGGCGGTATTCAGATTGACCGCGGCAACCTGCGCTACCTGAGCGGCAGCCGGTTTGGCGCTTTCGGTTTTTGGGGCTTCAGCTGCGGCGGCAGCCAGAGAGAAGGAAGCGAGAACAGCGAACAGAAGCGAAGATAGACGGAGTTTTTGCATGATGTGCATTCCTTGTCGTAAGTAGATCCAAGTGAGGTTTGCAACCCCACAAGAATCAACCTAGACGCTATCTTCCAGCTGTCAAATCCCTGATTCAGCGCTCCCGGTTTCTAAGATGAATCCAGTCCACGATCTCACCTTCCGGCACATAACCATGTACTGTTTCGCGCAGCAGCACTCGCACGCGAGCGTAATCATCCTCACTGACCGCAGCCAGTAATTCCTGCAAACGAGCCTTGAGCTCGTCCCAGGGCAACATGTCCTCTTCCGCGCGCATGATCATCGGATGCTCGGTCGGCTTCACATCCTCGCCGATCAGCAACTCCTCGTAGAGTTTCTCACCCGGACGCAACCCGGTGAACTCGATGGAGATATCGCCATGAGGATGAAGCTCATCGCACACACTCAGGCCGGACAGACGAATCATCTTCTCTGCAAGATCGGCGATCTTCACTGGCTCGCCCATATCCAGCACGAACACATCACCGCCCTGCCCCAACGAACCGGCCTGAATGACGAGCTGCGCCGCCTCGGGGATCGTCATGAAATAGCGAGTGATGTTCGGATGCGTCACCGTCACCGGCCCACCCTGCTTGATCTGCTCCCTGAACAACGGAATCACCGAGCCGGAAGAGCCCAGCACATTACCGAAACGCACCATGGTGAAACGGGTCTTATTGACGCGATGAACGCCTGAATCATCACCGAACAACACGGGCGCAGACTCACGACTCAGCGCCTGCAGCACCATCTCTGCCAAGCGCTTGGTGCTGCCCATCACATTGGTAGGCCGCACAGCCTTGTCGGTTGAGATCAGCACGAAGTTGGCGACACCCGCCTTGATCGAGGCCTGCGCTGCATTGAGCGTACCGACCAGGTTATTGAGCACGCCCTCGGCAACGTTATGCTCGACCATCGGCACATGCTTGTATGCAGCAGCGTGATAGACAGTGTTGACGCGCCAGGTCTGCAGAATGTCGAACAAACGCTCGAAATTACGGATAGACCCAAGAATCGGCACCAGCTTGATCGGCAACGACTCCCGCTCGATTCGCTGCTGCAATTCAGCATGGATGCTGTAGAGGTTGAATTCGCTATGCTCGAAAAGCAGCAAGGTTCGCGCGCCGCTGGCGAGAATCTGCCTGCATAGCTCCGAACCGATGGAGCCGCCAGCGCCGGTTATCAGAACCACCTGATTCTTGATACAGCGTTCGAACAAATCCTGCCGAGGCGGCACCGCATCACGCCCGAGAAGATCGGCTATGTCGACCTCCTGAATGTCCTCGACCTTCACTCGCCCGCTGGCCAGGTCAGTGAAGCCAGGCACGCTGCGAACATGCAATGCATAGGGCTCTAGCGCATCGAGGATCTCGCGCCGTCGCGCTCGAGAAATAGACGGCATCGCAAGAAGAATCTCGTCAGCCCCCGTCTCATCGATCATCTGCTTAATATGCTTGGGTCTATAGACTTTCACACCAGCTATAACACGGTTAGCAACGCCAGGATCATCGTCCACAAAAGCGATCACCCGCATTGCTTTGCTCAAGCGCAATGCTGCAACTAACTGGTTACCTGCGGTCCCTGCACCGTATACCGCAACCCGCGAAACACCATGTCCAACTTCAGCCCGACGCCCCAGTGGATCCAACCAATCCCCCATAAAGTACTGTCGCATGGTCAGGCGCAACCCACCAACCAGCATCAAGCTGAGCCACCAGTAGTTGAAAACCATGGAACGAGGTATCAGCACGTCAGGATCCCGATACCAGTACACCATCAGCGCTAACAATAGAGCAGAAAGAGAAACGGCTTTGAAAATGCTCTTGAGAGCATCATTGCCGAAGTAACGCATCACCGCACGATACATGCCCATACGGATAAAAACCGGGATGGCCAACGCCGGCGCACAAGCGAACAGCCAAGCATGATCACCGAACGGCTGAGCACCTTCGAGATCTCCCAAGCGGACCACAAAGGCAAGCCATAAGGCGACCCAGATAATAATGATATCCGCAGCGACCTGCAGCAGTCGCTTCGAGCGTCGAGACAACCCAATCAAACGCCCACGCAAGCGATCAGCAGCCTTAAACATAATAATCTCTCAAGCCTTCACTTCCTTTGAAGCTCCACACAGCAACAGGCGCCATTGCAAAGCAGTTAGAGCACACTCACAACGACGAGCGCACTCGATCTCCGGCCCCCTTGCCCAAGACAGTCATCAAAATGTATTTGAAATAATGCACCAACGTTAGCTCACGGATCATGCGCTGGTCAGTTTCCGCCAGCAACTGCGGCGTGGACATGTCGATATTACTTACCTGAGCCAGCCCCGTTATGCCCGGTCGCACCTCGAATACACCACAACTGGCCCGCGCTGCCGTTAACTCCTGTTGATTGAACAGTCCAGGACGCGGCCCTACCAGACTCATTTCCCCCTTAAGCACGTTCCAGAGCTGCGGCAACTCGTCGAGCTTGGACTTACGCAAAAAGGCGCCGAGTCGCGTGATGGACGCACTGGATGCCAGGTGACTGGCAACAGAGGCCGTATCAACCGTCATGGTACGAAATTTGACAAGAATGAAAGGTTTCTGGTGACGACCTACCCTCTCCTGGCGGAACAGCGGTGAACCTGTATCGAAAAGGCCCAGCACATAGATCAGGAGCAGGACAGGGAAACCGAACACCAACCCCAGCGAGGCAAACAGAACATCAAACAGACGAATCACGAACGCACCTTCTTAATCCTTCTTTGACAGACACGGGAGGTTCCCAGCCCAATAATTCTCGTGCCTTGCTTATATCCACTTGCAGTGACCCCAGCAAACGCTGAGCAACGGCACGCTTACCCAGTAGGGTTGCACCCAGACTGAGCAAAGCAGCAGGTACGGGAATCAAATGCGCAGGTCGCCCAATCGCCTCGGCCACACCACGCAGCAGCTCGGTCGTTGATAGGTCCTCACCGTCGCCAGCCAGAAACACCTGGTTGGCAGCGGCAGGATGGTCAATGCAACGGATAATCAGGTCAACCAGATTGTCTATACCAACCAAGGAGCGTTTGTTGTCAATAGCTCCCAAAGGCAGGGGTAATCCTTTGCTCATAAGCTTGATCAGACTGGCGAAGTTACCCTTGACGCCAGGGCCATAAACCAAGGGAGGACGGATGATGACAACTTCCAACCCGGTCTCCCCCGCCAACTTCATGAGACCCTGCTCAGCCTCCAGCTTTGACATACCATACGGATCATCAGGCATCAGGGTGTCAGAAGCTCGGTAAGGTGAACCCAAGGCAGTCGCCTCGCCATGTACCTTTATAGAGCTAATGAAAATAAAACGTCGCACGCCTGCCGCGACAGCAGCCTTGGCCAAGTCCAAAGTAATTTGAGTGTTGACGCGACGATACTCGGCAATAGGGTCGCTAACCGAGTCTTGCATCACGTGGGCGCGAGCGGCAGTGTGGATAACCACTGAATAGCCACTCAAAGCAGCTTTCATGGCATCTACATTGCCCAACGACTCAATCGTGAGAATGGGGTAATCTGCAGTGCAACTGACCCGAGAAAGAGCCAGGAAATCAAATCCTCGAAACATTAAAGTATCGGCCAAATGACGCCCCACAAAACCATTCGCACCAGTCAATACAACCCGTGACTCAAGCCCCATAACCACACCCCAAAACAATAGAGCCAAGCCTAAAAATGAAAGAGTCAAAGTGCAGTGTTTTTTTAAGCCGCACTCTTTCCATATCAATATTTAAAGAGGCATAATTAGATCGTTCAACTTCCTGAAACGCAGAAACGACCGCATCGATATCGGGAGGCACGGCAACGCCTAGATTATTATCTAAAACCCAACGAGAAACACTGGTCTCCCTGCCACTGATCGCAAGAATTTTCGCCCCCGAAAAAACATATGAAGATGACTTACTGGGAAAGGCAAATTGCGTCACCTCATCTGCGATAGGCAAGATTGCCCACTCATAATCAACATTAATTTGAGCTGCATCTCTGGCACTCACCAAGCCATGATAGTCGACATTCACATATCTTTCAGAAAGAGCCCTTAGCTGGCCGCTGTAAACTCCACCTCCAGCAAAAGCGAACTTCAAAGATCCGCCACTCGACAAATACTTTTCTATAGCGTCAATTAGAAGCGGTATCCGCTGCAGCCTTCCAGCGTTACCGCAGAAAGAAAAACCAGGTAATTTGGTTTTTTTTAATTCAATAGAATCAAATGAAACGGCAGGATTTTCGAGCACATGAATGGGGGCCCGGGTGGATGATCGCACACGAATATATTCAGCCATCTGCTCAGTTATAGTAATGAGCTGAGTGGCATTTTTCATAACCAGCACATCAGCCCACCGGAGCAATTTAAATATCCACCGCTGAACGGGGACGACGACATCAGCAGCTTCCGGATGAATATCCTGAAGATGGTAAATATAATCTGCCCTAAAAATCTTGCAATAAACCATAACAATAAAAGGCACAACCACCGGAGGGTCGGTTGAAACATAGACTTTATTCGGCCGTAGCCTCAGCAACGTACACAACACCCATAACATAAAAAAAATCGCATCAGCAATTCTTGCCAGCACCGAGCTGGACGAGCTTGTCCATGCTTTTACCGGAAAAAAGCGAACACCTTTGCCGCGATTTTCTTCTGCCAGTCTGGAACGAATATCTGCATGATCTTGCAGGATTACCGAAACCGAAACGTTATTGGCGGCAGCCTGCTCCGCAAAGCGCAGAAGAGCTTCACCAACCACCGGATATACAGGCCAAAAACTACGGTTAACGATTACTAATTTTTCGCCTGGCATCAGTACCTCTTCCAGACCGTACGCATGACGTAGTCGCGATAGCTGTGAACGATCCGAACTACCTTGTCCGACACATTGGGCATGCTGTAGTCGGCCACCAACCTCAGGCTACGCAGTTCACCACGATCTTGCGACTCGAGCACCTGGAGCGCCTGCATCACGCGTTCCACTTCAAGGCCGACCATCATCACGGCAGCTTCTTCCATCCCCTCAGGCCGCTCATGGGCCTCACGGATATTCAGGGCTGGGAAGTTCAGAATCGAGGACTCTTCGGAGATCGTACCGCTATCGGACAATACCGCTTTGGCGCACGCCTGCAACTTATTGTAGTCCTTGAAGCCCAGCGGCTTGAGCAGTCTTACGTTGGGGTGAAAGGTCACGCCCAGCACATCCACACGCTTTTGGGTTCGCGGGTGGGTGGAAACGATTACCGGCAGGTCGTAGTGTGCAGCAACTTGATTCAAAGTCTCGACCAACTTGCGAAAGTTCTTCTCCGAGTCGATGTTCTCTTCACGGTGCGCACTGACTACGAAGAACTTGCCCTCCTCCAACTCAAGACGCTGAAGGACATCGGACGCGTCAATACCTGCACGGTAATGAGTCAACACTTCAAACATCGGGCTGCCGGTCTTGATAACCATATCCGGCGATAGGCCTTCACGCAGCAGGTAGTCGCGGGCAATGGTGCTGTAAGTCAGGTTGATATCCGCCGTGTGATCAACGATTCGCCGGTTGATCTCTTCCGGGACTCGCATGTCGAAACAGCGGTTGCCTGCTTCCATATGAAAGGTAGGGATCTTGCGTCGCTTGGCTGGAATCACCGCCATGCAACTATTCGTATCGCCCAGTACCAGCAAGGCATCAGGCTGGACTTCAGCCAACACCTTGTCGACTGCGATGATCACGTTACCGATGGTCTCTGCCCCCGTAGCACCTGCGGCATTGAGAAAATGATCCGGACGACGAATGCCCAGATCATCAAAAAAGATCTCGTTGAGCTCGTAATCATAATTTTGCCCGGTATGGATCAGTACATGATCACAATGCTCGTCCAGCTTGGCCATCACTCGCGCCAGGCGGATGATTTCCGGGCGGGTGCCAACGACCGTGGCAACTTTCAGTTTTTTCATGGTTTCACCTGGCAGGCATAGGTATCAGGGCGTACACGGTCGAAGATCTCGTTGGCCCATAACATCACGATCATCTCGTCATCACCGATATTGGTGATGTCATGTGTCCAGCCGGGTACAGTTTCGACGATCTGCGGTTTATCGCCCTCGGTGACCACCTCATAAAACTCACCAGAGGTCATATGACGAAAACCAAAGCGGGCACGCCCTTTGATGACCAGAAATTTCTCGGTTTTGGTGTGGTGATAATGACCGCCACGGGTGATACCAGGGTGCGCGGTGAAGAAGGAGAACTGGCCACAGTCGGGCGTTTTCAGCATCTCAACGAACACACCACGGGGATCACCATATTTCGGTACTTCATAGCTGAATCGCTCTGGCGGCAGATAGCTTAAATACGTCGAGTACAGTGCGCGCACGAAACCGTCACCCACCCGATCCGTGACCAGAGTGCTGCGGCTTTCCTTGAAGCCATGCAAACGATCGGCAATCTCGCCTACACTGACCTGATATTGCGGCTGCACTTCAACACCGACGTCCTCTCCCTCCATCAAGGCGAGGAAATGGGCAATCACATCATCGATATACACCAGGCTGATGACAGCGGCCGGGTCGTTGATCTGGATGGGTAAATCCCGGGCGATATTGTGGCAGAAGGTGGCTACCGCCGAGTTGTAGTTAGGCCTGGCCCATTTGCCGAATACGTTCGGCAACCGCAGAACACGCACCGTGCTGCCGTGCTGTATCGAGAAAGCCTGCAGTGCCTCCTCGGCGCCACGCTTGCTGGCACCATAGGGATTGTCCAGCAAAGCCTGGCTAGACGAGGTATACACAACCGAAATCTGCCTGCCACTGGCTTCGATAGCCTTGCACAACTCAACGGTCAGCTCGGTATTGCCCTGACCGAATTCTGCTGGATCCTGGGGGCGGTTCACACCTGCCAGATGGAAGATGAAATCTGCCTGGGCAACACGCTCAACAAGCGCCTCTAAATCGTCGGAGCGACCGAATGTGAGAATCTCGACATCCTGACGCTCTTTGAGATGGGCAATGAGGTTCTTGCCCACGAAACCGTTGGCACCAGTGATCAGAACCCTCATTTTTACTCCTCTGGCGCAGCATCTTCGCCACGCTGAATAGCACGCATGAAGTTCAGCTTGAGCAACAGCTCCTGCATGCACTGCACATCCAAACGTTCAGTGTTGTGCGAGTTGTAATCCTGCATATGGGATATGCGCTCTTCGCCCTGCTCCACGAACTTGCTGTAGTTCAGGTCGCGCAGATCCGGCGGCACGCGATAGTACTGGCCATGATCCTCGGCGCAGGCCATCTCCTCACGACTCAGCAACGCCTCATAGAGTTTCTCGCCATGACGAGTACCTATCACCTGGATGGGATGGTCGGGCTTGCCCAGTAAGGAGGTCAGCGCTTGCGCAAGCACTTCGACAGTTGCAGCAGGCGCCTTCTGCACGAACAGATCGCCGTTACGGCCATGCTCGAATGCATACAGCACCAAGTCGACCGCATCAGCCAGGGTCATCATAAAACGGGTCATGTTCGGATCGGTGATCGAAAGCGGCTTACCCGCACGAATCTGATCGATGAACAGCGGAATCACCGAACCGCGGGAAGCCATGACGTTGCCATAGCGGGTGCCACAGATGACTGTACCGGTATCATCAAGGTTACGTGACTTGGCCACCATGACCTTTTCCATCATCGCCTTGGAAATACCCATGGCATTGATCGGGTAAACGGCTTTGTCGGTGCTCAGGCAGACAACTCGCTTGACGCCATTCTGGATAGCAGCTTCAAGCAGATTCTCGGTGCCCAGCACGTTAGTCTTGACCGCTTCCATGGGGTGGAATTCGCAAGATGGCACCTGCTTGAGGGCTGCCGCGTGAAAAATGTAATCGACACCACGGGTCGCATTCAGGATGCTCTGGTAGTCGCGCACGTCGCCGATGTAGAACTTCAGCTTGGGGCTGGCGTAATGCTTACGCATATCATCCTGCTTCTTCTCATCCCGGCTAAAAATACGAATTTCAGCGATATCGGTATCGAGAAAGCGCTTGAGTACGGCATTACCGAAGGAACCAGTGCCACCGGAGATGAGCAATTTCTTTCCGTTGAACATATGCAATCCTGAAATCTGAATGCAAGGCAACCTAGCGTCGACCTTGCAGGGCTGAATAAATAGAGTCAAGTTTCTGCTGTGCGGTGGGGTAGCTAATCAGTACCGCACGATAAGGGCCTTTGAACACGAAAAAACTACCCGCTGCCACACCTACCACACCACAGGCTGCGACCACCTTGTGCATATCGTCGAGGCTGCCTCCTCCGCCAAGCACGGTGAGTGGCACCGTAAGCGCCTCACGCAATTGAGAAGCAAGGGCCAGGTCGTAGCCTTTCATCTTGCCGTCGTTATCGATGGAATTGATAACGATCTCGCCCGCCCCGAGCTTTTCCATTTCCAGCGCCACATCGATGACGCTGCGCTTGGTATTGCGCGTTCCGTTATGCGTCCAGACGTCCTGGTTCTTACCCAACAACCGCTGCTTATGATCCAACACCACGACAACGCTTTGCCGGCCGATCTCAGCGGCGATTTCGCTGATAAGGCCGGGGTTGGCGAGCGCAGCGGAGCTGATCGCGACCTTCTCGACGCCCAGGGCGATGATGCGTTTAGCTTGCTCGGCAGTACGTACCCCCCCGCCGTAACAAAGCGGCATTCTGCACTCAGAGGCAAGATGGGCAATCTTCTGATAGTCAGGCTCACGCTCATGGGCACTGGCATCAATGTCGATGACGATCAGCTCGTCCGCTTCCTTCTCATTAAAGATTTTAACGGCATTGATCGGATCACCGACGTATTTGGGATCCTTGAACCGCACGGTCTTCACCAGACCGCTATCCTGGATCAACAAGCAGGGGATGATGCGTGGTCTCAGCATTTCACAATTCCGCGAAGTTCTTCAGCAAGGCGACACCGTAGTGGTGGCTCTTCTCGGGATGGAACTGCACCCCATAAACATTCTTCGAAGCCACTGAACAACTGAAGCTGACGCCATAGGTCGCGGTGGCTGCGATATGCGCAGATTCAGTACACTCGAAAAAATACGAGTGAAGGAAGTAGAACAGCCAGCTCTCCTGTTGCCCCTGAAACAACGGGCTGTCGGCGGCAGGCAACACATCGTTCCAGCCCATATGTGGCAGCGCCAATTCGCTGGCTTCAGCTACGGAATGGAAATTGCGCACTCGGCCCGGAATCCAACCCAGGCCCGGCAGCACGCCTTCATCACTGGAGTCGGCGAGCATTTGCATACCAACGCAGATGCCGAGCACGGGAACACCTTGATCTTGAACCATGTCATCGAGCGCTTGCCGCATTCCCGATGCATTCAGGCGCTGCATGGCATGGTCGAATGCACCCACGCCCGGCAGGATCAGTTTGCTGGCATCAGCCAGTTGATCAGCGCTCGTGGCGACCGCGACTGGTATATGCAGACGCTTGTAGACGTTCACGAAGGCCTGAATGTTACCCAGGCCATAATCGATGATGGTGATCATCTGAAAAGTCTTCTCTCCAATCCAAGGGCGCTCATTACACGCGAACCGATGCCAATGAGAAAGCGCTTGTTCTTGTAATCCCGATACGTCTTGTTTTCGCCTTCGAAAATCGTCTGCAGCTCAGCGACCGACAGCCCCAGCTTGTTGGCCACGAACTCAAATTCTGTTTTCAGGAACTGCTCGTCCATCTCGGGCTTGGCGATACGTGCCAGCGCCTCGTCGCGAGTCATCTGCCCCGTCATGATCAGGCTGGAGAAATGCGCACGGCGCTTCTCGTAGCCGAATTTGCGCGGCATCCAATAATCTTCGTAGAAGCGCGTGAAACGAGACTCGTGATGCTTGTGCTGGAACTTCTGCCAACCGAAACGCTGTTCAAGCTCCGCCTCGGCGTCCTTCTTGACGTAAGGCACCAGGTTGAGCGGCTTGACGATCTCCATCCCCAACACACGCTGGTAGAGGATCTTGTAGGTCATGATGTCGACCAAGGGGAAGGTCTTCAGCGGCCGCTTGCCAAAGCGTTTGTGGATGTCCGCGAACAAGGTCTTGTCGATGCCCGGGTAGCCGCCCCACTCTTCAGGCTCGCGGCAGCACTCCGTGGAATAGTTGCCGCCAGTGAGCACGTACTTGATGCCATGCTTGCGCGCGAACTTGTACAGGCCGGAGAAAAAGGCAGCATCCTGGGGCAAGTCCTGGTCTGCAATCTGCGAGCGTAAAAAGGCCACTTGCAGATCCTTCATTTCTTCCCAGTTGATCACCTCGGTGTAAAGATCAAGACCGAGGCCATCCACCAGCTTCTCGATATTGCCCACCGCCTGATCGGTATTCCAGCCCGCATCCACGTGGAAAAGCAAAGGGCGCAGCCCCATCTTTTCCTTCGCGATATAAGCCGCGTAAGAACTGTCAAGGCCGCCGCTCAAGCCAATGATGCAATCGAAATCCTTACCCTCACCTTGCTTCTTGATTTTAGCAGCGAGTGCTGCAAGCTCCGCCTCACCGCGGGAGTCAGAATGCCAATTTGGCTTGATACTTGTATCGAAATTCTCACAATACTCGCAATGACCAACATCACTGAAGCTAATCTTTGGATCTGAAGTATCCATAATGCATCGCGTGCAAATGCGATAGGAAACCGACTGTTTCACACAACCTCCTTTTCATTGGGCGACCGCGGTGCTAACGCTCCAATAAACGTATCCACATCATTGAAAATGCTACCCAGCTCGCTCAGGCGCTCGTCTGAAAAACACCACCACTCAGAAGCCAGTAATGCTTCAATTATAGGCTCTTCGAATCGCAAACGAATAAGGTGAGCTGGGTTGCCTGCAACAATAGAATAGGGAGGTACGTCCTTTACCACCACAGCGCCAGCCCCCACAACCGCTCCATGTCCAATTACAACACCATCTAAAATAGTAGCAGAACGCCCGATCCACACATCGCTACCTATCACAACGCCCTTGGGACCCGGCAATATATGCTCAGCAAACTTCGTTCTTATGCTATCTCGTCCTGCATAGAACACTGGCGACATACTTACCCATTCCATGGGGTGGCGCGCACCACCAATAACCACACCGTTTGCGATCGAGGTAAACGCACCTATGCGAGCATGATGAACTTCACAGTCATATCCACAAAAGCTATGACGATCCATACTGGACTCGAAAAAGAATGTACCAGACTCAAGTTTCGACGAGGGATGTACGAAGGAGTTCTTCACAGCGGCCAAGCGTGCCTTTTTTAGAAACTTTGCCACAAAGTATTTAACAAAAGTAAACATACGCCTTACCTTTTCGCAACCGCGTGAACTTTAAAAAAAATAAAAAAGATATATAGATAGAAAAAGTCCAGCAACGTAGGAAAAAGAATTGGTTCAGTTAGCGCCCTGACAAGCAACAAACACAAAAAAGAAAAGCCGACCACCCTAAAGCGCAAAGGTCGACGGGCAAAAAACAATATAAAAGGACTGAACAACACCAACAGCAATCCAGGTAGGCCGTAAAAAGCATGCGTGCGAATGAAAGCTACATGAGGATTGCCATCATACTTCAAATCAATGACAGTACCCTCGTAGCTGCCACCAAATAGAACACCCAGAAAATCTAGCCTATCCAAATATTCGCTCAAGATAAGAGCACGATAGGGATCCATCAACCCAGATGAAAATTTTGAACGCTCTATATAGGCAGATAAAAAATCACCTAATACATAAAACCCAACAATCAAAGAAATCACCGACACCAGGGAAAGCAAAGAACAGAGCGCACCTCTAACCAGGATAGATCGTCCATAAAAAAACAAAAAATTAAAAGCCAAGCTGGCCATCAATAGCGCGAGCGCAACAACTATAGACCCACGCCCAAGCCCCAAAAAAGCAACAACAAGCGTAGCAATGGGTGTCAAAATAGGTAGACGCGAATGACACAAAAGAAATGCCAACGATACTGCGACTTGAAGAACAATAAAATAAGAAGGTATACCATTTGTGCTAGAGCCTGAAATAATCTCACCCAGAGGCTCAGCAGAGTTTCGATGCACACCCCACAAACAAAGAGTAACACCCCAAAAGAACCAAAAGACTATATGCAATGACTTCAAGGATCTTGCAATTGAAAGCCTAGAAAAACTAAATGCTGCCCCAGCGACAAATAACGTGGAACACACATAAAATAGCGGACTCAATCCATGATGAAGAAAAACAGAGGGTAGCGAAACAATGACAACAGATAACGATAAGAGCAGCAACGAAACCAGACTGAAAGTTTTAGCCCCCCCCAAAAAAAAGAAATAGAGCACACTGAAAGCAAACCCCATGAAAAGAGAGTACGGCTGCTGCAGCGCAAACAAAAAAATCACCCCTCCCACAAACAGAGAAGCAATATAGACGTTATCACGCACAGCATCGCGACGACTTAATTCAATACTCCCCAAATCACTCACCACGACTGAACGCAATCCTGAAAACTTTTTCGAGGATACGCATCCAAAAGACTTCCCGGTGTCAAGTTCACAACTTTAACCCCCTTCTCCATGGCGAGTCTTGCAATCAAATAGTGAAACTCTGTAGTGAGATGATAGTACTTCAAATAAAATGCCAAGCTGTATTCATACTGCGAAACCTCATGACCATCATCATAACAATGCCCATGGCCTTGCGTACAAAAAGCATTGTAATCACATCCAAGTAGATAAATTTCCTTAAAGCCCAAATAAATGGCAGCAAGAATACTATTACTAACCACATTCATAGTTGCAAAGACATTGCGCGACAAATCACTATCCACACGAGCAACAGGATATTTTTTTGCATGAACGTACAAGGCTGCTTGAGCATCTGTCGTAGCTGCCAAAATATGCCTAGCACGCGGATCCGTAATAAAAACTGGAGGTGAACTCTTATAAACCTCTAAAACATCGGCAAATGCCCCTGACCAACTTCCCCAATACAAATTATCAACCAAGGTATAATAACGAGGCGCGACCAACTTGCCGACCCTTGACTTATATAAAGAATTCACTCCGAATACAACATTCTCATTCACCACCGACAACTCGGCTTCTTCTAGTCCATTTAGCGAAGGCCCCGTACCAAGAATGAAGCATCGCTCGCCTTCGTGTATATTCTCGAAAATAGAATTTCCCGAGACAATTTTTTTCAAATCCGCACTCAGATTAAAGAGAACATCAGAAAGTAAGTTATAAGCGCGATAGAGTACATTATCGAGCCGATCCTTAACATCAAACTTGCTCACCCAAAACTCCTCCGCTACCTAACAGCTCTAATTTGAATAAAAGCTTCAGCTGCCATCAAGCCATTTATCGCACCGGTATAGCGAGCTAACGCCATGACATTCTCAATGCTTCTAGAGTGTGGAAAAGGTCGCATTTCAAGAGCATAAGCCTGTAACGCGGCCTCCTTAATGGAAAGATAATTGGTAATATCAACAGCACAATTAGGTACAAATGTTGCAACACCTGGAGTGTTCCACTCAGTGCTAGATAAAATTTGAAAACTGTAAATCTCCTTAACGCTTGATCCTGGCGTAGGCCGGCAGGCAGTCATAACAGCCTGATGAGCAATACGATGGTCGACATTAAGGTCGCCATAATGGTGAGTATAAATAACCTGCGGCCTTACCTCAGAAATAATTTGTTCCAGCGGCTGGATAACATCAATCAAAGGAAGGCTGTCCAAACGATTATCAGGAAGCCCAAGAAAATAGGTCTTCGATATTCCTAAAATCTGACGCGCTGACTCTGCAGCTTGCTTTCGCAGATTTAGCTCCTCACTACCTGCTCCCAATCTAGAGCTAACACCATCGGCAATAAATACTGCATGCACTGAATCTCCCTCAGCCACATACCGGGCAATAGTGCCGCCGCAGCCAAGAGCTTCATCATCGGAATGCGCCGCGACAACTAGGACAGTTTTAGTCACAAATGAGCTCCCAACTGGTAGCCGTGCCACGCACTACATTTTGATTCACACGCTTGCCTAACAATTGGTCGTAATATTTCGGTGGCAAACCGAACCCAGGACGAATACGCCTAATGTGTAATGGGGTAATTATCTCACCAGTCTTCATATCATTTACAAAATATACCGAACGGCGAAAATGTTTATTGCCTTCCTCGGCCTTTTGACGCTCAAAGCCAGCTTTTCCAAGCGCAGACCAAGCGTCAAACGTATCCTTACATAAGCGCTTAAGTTCATCGGGCTCAATGGAAAACTCGCTATCCGGCCCCTTGTCATTACGACTCAGCGTAAAATGCTTTTCAATCAGACATGCCCCAAGAGTAACCGCAGCTACCGAGGCGGTAGTTCCCAAGGTGTGATCAGACAGCCCCGGTATGGTGCCAAAACGCTCACTTAGACAAGGCATTTGTAAAAGATTCGCCTGATCCATCGGCGCAGGATAACTGCTTATGCAATGCAGCAAAATCAAGTTCTTACAACCTGCTTCGTATGCAGCTGAAACCGCTTCGCTGATTTCCTCTTCCGAACACATGCCAGTTGACATAATCATCGGTTTCCCTTTACTGGCCACATAGCGGATCAAAGGTAGATCAGTGGCTTCAAAGGAGGCAATCTTGTAAGCAGGCGTATTCAGAGACTCGAGTAGATCAACTGCTGACTCATCGAAAGGCGTGGAGAAAATAGTAACACCAAGACTAGCAGCGTACTCGAAAATTGCCTTGTGCCACTCGAAAGGGGTTTCAGCCCACTTATATAAATCATAGAGCTTATAACCATCCCATAAGCCACCGTGAATTTGAAAGTCTTCCAAATCACAATCAATGGTCATAGTATCAGCAGTATAAGTCTGAATCTTTACTGCATGAGCACCGCTTTCATGAGCAGCCTTGATCGTCTCGAATGCTCGCTCCAGCGAACCATTATGATTGGCTGATAATTCAGCGATAATATAAGGTGGATGACCTTTACCAATTTTTCGCCCATTGATTTCTGCAATCATTTTCAAGCCTCGTTCTTTCGCTTGTATATCTTAACTTGAGCACTCAATTCCATGTCCCCCTGCTGAGCCTTTCTGAACTCCACCCTAAAGTCCCCATAGTCGAGGAAGGCATGTGGATAACCATCTGCATCCAACATTCTAATGAAATCGTATAGATGGGCCACATCTCCAGACTCAGGCAATCTGCTTTGCTCCGGAATTCGGCGCCGAAATGTGACAGGCTCTCCGCACTGCGGAACAGGCTCAGGATCGACAGAAACCATCCAACGGATGATCTCAGTGCTCAAAGCGCCCGCTCGAACATAAATCTCCTGCGCAGTACCCGAAAGATCCAGATCTTTTTTCGTATATACCGGGCCCGCATCCATTTCCTCGACCATTTGTAGGGCTGTCAACTTAGTCTGCCTATGACCGGCAGCGATCAGGTTCTGAAGAGGGCTCCCGCCCCTACCATAGGGTACATCGGTCATATGAAAGCAAACGCATTCGTGACGCTCCCAGATAGACTTGGGAACAAGCCAATTCCAATGTAGAAAAAATATGTAGCGTGGATTTCTCAGCTCGAGACTGCTTACCAATTCCGATGGCTGCGATACCCAAATCCACTCGGCATTCTCCTCTTGGGCCAAGGCGTCGAAATAAGGTATATGCCATACTTTGCAACTGGCAAATATATAAGTAGCCTTCCCTATTTCATGCACCGCTATCTCCCCCTCTAGCCTTGAATATCTGCAGCGTATAAAGCTGGCCATCAACTTCAAAATAGGCAGGGTATCTTTCGTTATCCACGATCCTAAGCAGATTGAACTGATCTCGCATCGACTTATCGATATCTAAACGACTATCGACAGGGCGTCGGCGCACATACCAAGAAGGCGCTCCTTCTTGTTTTAGGGGAGCAAGCACTTTGTATTCATTAACAAACCTCAGACAAAGCTGGATGGTTTTTTCCCCCTGCAGAACCCGCCACTCGTCACACAGCTCGGTCCCATCCAACGCTATCATATCCCTGATCCAGACATCACCAGCATCAACTGCGTCCGATGCTTCCAAAAGACATATTGGAATCTGCCGTTTACCTTCTAGAATTTGCCAAGCCATAGGGGCAAACCCACGCCCCTCCGGTAGGTTGCTTTCATGCACGACCAAGTTATGCTTGTTGCGCTGCAACACGTCATCATCCACGATCCGCGTACAACCGAGCATGAAATTGATCCAACCGACTCGTACTTTGTCAGCGCTATCCGCAAACGCCGCGTCCAAACCCTTTTCTCTCAGGATCTCCACCAGCTTTCTGGCATAGGGAATTATCCAAGAATCATTATCAACAAGGACTGTGATTGAGTTACTTTCCAAGCAACACTCTCCCGATTCGCTCGACACCTGCTCCGTCACAAACCGAAGCCGCTCTTTTGGAAGCTTCCTTGAGGTAAGCCGATGCCTGGTATCTATCGATCAATTTCTTCAGTTGAGCTTCAAGATCGCCCTCATCCAGACCGATCGCCTTGGCCGCCCCGGCTTTGTCCAGTTCGAAAGAAATGAAGCGTTGGTTTTCAGCCAATACCAAAATGATGCTCGGCACCCCCAGACAGCAGCGTTCCCATGAGGTACTTCCAGCAGCACCTATGGACAGGTCACTACTCATCATCAAAGCCCCCATATCAGTTACATTAACCAATACCTCCGTTTGACAAGACATTGCACTCGCGGCATCACGAACTTGTTGAAGCCATGGCGCCTTGGGCCCCATCACTACCGTCAACTGGCAACCATCCGGGAGCACGCATTCTCTCAACGCTTCCAGAACTCGACTGGTGGCGTTGGGTGCATCCACGCCCCCCATAGAGATAAGTATGTTCCGCAAACGGGGCTCGTCCCGACGCTTGAGGCTGCCCCCTCTCAAAGCAGCAAACTCCGGTCGCAACAAAGCATATTGCGGCCCCGCGAGCACGGTGCAGGCTCCTGGAACCAACCCGGCATAATCCACCAGCTTCCGCCCCAGGTTCTGATCGAGCAGCAAGTCACATTGATGGCCTCGATCAGCCAGATCATCTATGACCATCAACCGTCGACAGAACGGCCGCAAACGCTCTTCCCAACGAATGCCCAAAGCATAGTGGTCGACGATCAGCCAATCTGGCTGGAGTTCTTGCAGGTTAGGCAAACAGGCCTGCGCATCCTGATCCTGAGAAGCGCCCAGCCAGGCTGCATGAACCAGTTCGCCCCTGTCTATTGGGCTCTCCGTTTCACAAGGCAAGACATGAACGACATGGCCCTTACCGCGAACCAGTTCGATGAGGTGTCCTGGGTGCTCTCGGCAAAAGAAATGGCATTGTGCGCCTTTCTGCTTTAACGCGTCAGCTAGGGTCACGCAGCGCATAATGTGCCCGCTGCCCATCTGCAACGAGGCGTCAGCACGGAAAGCGATTTTCATCTTTTATCGCTCTACCTGAGCTTGCATAGCCTTGAACAGCCAGCCAGCCCGCTCCCAGTCTTCCAGGGTATCGATGTCCTGAACGCGATGACGAGGTAGCAGAACCGGTACGGCGTGCGTCCCAAACAGGATCTTGCCTTCCAACCAGGCACCAGCGCGCCCCCAGTAGAACTGGCCTGCATCGTGATATGCTTCTTCGAGATCCTGGGAGCGCGTGTTGAAGTGCTCGGGATTGAACATTTCGACACGATCTGCCGGCGTGATGCGGATCGCTCTCTGGATGGGAAAGGCATAGCTGGTGACGGAGAAGGCGTAGTCACAATCGTTTCCGGTCAGTATCTCTAACCCCCTACGAATATCCTCGCCTGTCACAAAGGGGGCGGTAGCGTAAATGCAGCATACCTGCTCCGGGGCCTCACCATTGGCGATGAACCACTCAACTGCGTGCCGGATTACCGGAACGGTTCCGGCATAGTCGTCCGACAGTTCCGCTGGACGCATGAAGGGGACATCGGCGCCGTAATGACGAGCGACCTCGGCGATTTCCGTATCGTCGGTCGAGACGATCACAGCATCAAAGCAACCGCTGGCCAGCGCCGCCTCGATCGACCAGACAATCATCGGCTTACCGCAGAAAAGCTTAATGTTCTTGCGCGGTATGCGCTTGCTGCCGCCACGGGCGGGAATTACAGCAACTCTCATGTCAGAAGCAATTCCTTTAGCGATTCTACGACGTAATCCTGCTCACTTTCTTTGAGCGCAGGAAACAGTGGAATACTTATGGCCTCGGTGTAGTATTTTTCAGCCTCCGGAAAATCCCCGACCGCAAAGCCCATGGCCTGATAGTAAGGCTGGGTATGAACCGGGATGTAGTGGAGGTTCACCAATATTTCTCGCGCCCTCAGCGCCTCAAAGACCTCTCCGTGGTTACGCTCTATCTGGTCCAGTTTCAAGCGAATGACATAGAGGTGATAGGCAGAGTGTCCATCTTTACTCTGCCAAGGAGTGATCAACGGCAGCTCGGCAAGTAGTTTATTGTAGCGATTAGCGAGTTCATGCCTGCGCGCCACGTAGTGGAGTAATCGACTCATCTGACTACTACCCAGCGCTGCCTGCAAATCGGTCATGCGATAATTGAATCCAAGATCAACCTGCTGGTAGTACCAGGAGCCCTCCATGGGCTTGGTCATCAGGCTAGGCGTACGGGTTATTCCATGACTCCGCAAAAGCGCCATTTTCTCGGCATACTTCTCACTATTAGTAACGGCCATCCCGCCCTCAGCAGAGGTGATAATCTTGACGGGATGAAAGCTGAAAACTGTAATGTCGCTGTAGCGGCAGTTCCCAATAGGCTCATTCAAATAAAGACCGCCGATGGCATGGGAAGCATCCTCGATGATCTTGAAACCATATTTCTGAGAGAGTGCATGGATTGAACGCATGTCACAAGGCTGCCCGGCAAAGTGTACAGGCACCACCACCTTGGGCAGCAGCCCCTCTCGCTCAGCCTTGATCAGTTTTTGTTCCAGCGCCACAGGACACAGGTTATAGGTGAGCGGATTAATATCGACGAAGTCGACTCTCCCTCCGCAATACAGCGCACAGTTTGCAGAAGCTACGAAAGTATTGGGCGTCGTCCATAACCAGTCGCCCTCCCCCAGCCCCATTGCCAAGCAGGCTATATGCAGAGCAGATGTCGCGCTGTTAACTGCGATAGCATACTTGGCATTTGAATGCCTTATAATATCCTGCTCAAACTTCGGCACTGCAGGCCCTTGAGTCAGATGCGAGGAACCGAGAACATCCAATACCGCCTTGATATCACTCTCAGTAATGTCTTGCCGACCGTAAGGTATCATAGCTTCCCCAATAATTGATTAAATCAGTTCCAGCCAAATCCAAGGAGCGCCCTAGGCGTAACCGCCCGATAGGCCAGAAAGTTCCATACAAGAATAACAAACTGCGACAAACACAACCCAATAAAAATTGAATCACGCGGATAAGGAAAATAGAAAATATAGCTTGCAATCAAAAAAACAAAAAACGCCAACAAACGGGACCCTATGATATGCCCATCACACCGCTGAGAATAGAGTGCATAGTGAAAAATCAGCCACAGGGCATTAATGACAACTGCCAACAAAACCCAATAAAAGACATGATAACTTTCAAGATAAATCTCTCTCTCAATCCAAACAAGCAAATAAGGAAAAACCAAAAGACTACATACCGTAAAAACCATAGAAAATAAAACTACCGAAACCAGCATCATTCTCATAGTTCTCCTGAAAATATCCGCCTGCTGCATCTTACAAGCTTCAATCAAACCAGGATAGGCGAACGAGAAAACAGCAGCATCCAAAAAGGCTAGTAATGTTCCAGCCACACCGATGAACAATACATAAACGGCTACCTGCTCAAGACCCAACACCTCACCGACCAAATAGCGATCAAAGGTAAAAATTCCCCTTAAGGCCAACGTCGCTATTAGCATGGGTACCGCGACCTTGATACCTAGCCAAACCCAACTCCAATCGATCCGCGAGCGCCACCCCCCCAATTGCATTCGCTTCAACTTGAGACAGGCTAAGACCAGTGCAATCGCTGAACCACCAATCCAGAATGAGAGAACCCACTCTAGCCCCCTGAAGTATTCGCCTGACACCATCAAAAGGATAACAGCGACAGCCCAGCAAGCCTGATTGAAGAACAGCACGAGACTTGCAGAAAGCTGCTCAGACGCCGCGATAAAGAAGCGCATCATCTCAAGGCACGCATGCTCAAAAATCAGAATAACGAAGAACCAACCAACCAATGACCAAGGCAACCAAGCTATCGCAAAAATAATGAGAAAGGATGGAAAAAATACAAAGTACAGAAACCCTGACAAAGCAATCTGAGATTTTATATATCGCCCCCACAGAGAACGATCACCACCAGCCACCTGCCTACTTGTGTAGCTATAAAAATCGAGACCTATAAAATATATCGAATACCCTACCGCAGCCACTAGAAGGCCGTATTGACCTACCTGCGAAGGCTCTAACAACTTAGCCAACGCAAACATAAACATAAATCTACTGATCAGAACCAGTACGCGAATGGATACATTTAATAGCCTTACATTCAATACTTAGCTTCCCCATGAACCAGCGCCGACAGAATTTTACTTCACAAGCATGCAAACCTGCGCAAGCACAATCAAGCACGAACCTCATGCAAATTGACACAGCTAAAATTAGGCCGATTTCTTCCAAATACAAAATCTAGATCTGCGAAGCAGTAAATCCGTAGCATGGATGAATGCCAGCACATATTAGGACAACCTCCTCCACCATGAATGCCTTGTTTTCACCAAATTAAGCAGCTTGTGAAGGGCGTCCACCCAATACTAACCGGATCAAAGCAACACATACCCCCAGCATCCCACCAAACATGACACCCAGAGTAAGAATAAAGACTTTCATAGGCGTCACTTTAGTACTTGGCAGGGACTCGACACTGTAAAGCTCACTTGCCTGTATTGACTTCTCGACACCAACAGCCATCATCAGCGCGTGAAACTCTTTAGCCGTCATTTTCGACGCATACTTGATATATTCATCAAGGGCAAGCAATGACGCCACCTCATCCGCGCAGGTAACTGACACAGTAACTTTACTGAGATTACTTTTATTTTGATTAGCCACAATAGTACAACCTGCAAAGCTCGGCCTCTCCAAAATAAAAGCAGCGCGCGTAGTTGGTGCGAGCAGGCGTCTACTGAAAAGTATCATCACGTTATCACTTAACTTTAGTGCCACACCCAAAAGATCAACCGTTGAATTTGAACTAACTTTTACATCCTGCACTAATGGCGCAAAAGCAGTGATCGATGGCGGAGCCAACACAGTTGTCGATTCAAACTTGGGGGGAGTGAGGTAAACGTAGCCCGCAGCACTGGCAAGCCCAAATAGGGTCAGGGATATAATTATAACTTTCTGAGCCCACAGTTTTTGCAACAACTCGAACAGATCTACCTCATCATCATGTTTTCCTGACCTTGAAGGAGATACTTGAATTTCACTCATTAAATAACTGCCTTATTAAAGTAATTCTGGCACAGCAACACTCACGCACCGGCCTTGAGCCTGATAGCACTTGCACAAAAACTCGGCCAACAGTGCTTTGGCCTGAGGCTCACCATGCACGATACGAATCTCTGACGGCCAGTGCGTCATCCGGGTAACAAAGCTAACCAGGCCCTTCTGATCTGCATGAGCAGAATAGCCGCCTATGGTATGCACATGAGGACGAATATCATAGCGCTGCCCGTCAAATTCCACATAGCCACTACGCGAGCCAAAACGCTGTATCTGTCTCCCGGGCGTACCTTCAGCCTGGTAGCCGACAAAGAGCACATCATGCCGCTCATCACCGAGCATGGCTTTGAGGTAGTTGACGATACGCCCACTGGAGCACATGCCGTTGCCAGCAATAACGATAGCCGGCTGAGTGGTTTGAACCAGGCGATTGACCATGGCCAGATGGGCCTGGTGGCTATCGACCGTTAGCAGATTACGAAAAGCCAGTGGGTTACGGCCTTTGACCAAGCGCGCCCTCGCCTCTGCATCCCAAAACTGGTCAAGCTCGCGATAAACCGAAGTGAAACGACTGGCCAGCGGAGAGTCGAGAATGATCGGCAAATTTGCCCAGTCGAGGACTGGAGCTTTGCTTGCTTTCGGCATGGAAGCACTTGGCTGAGTCTTTGCCGACGCCCTCAACGCTCTGCGATGAATGATGTCCTCAAGTTCGTAGAGCAGCTCCTGAGTGCGACCAATACTGAAGGCAGGGATCAGCACCGTGCCCTGGTTGCTCAGCGCGTGCTCGAGCACCTTCTCCAGACGTGCACGACGACTGCGGCGATCTTCATGCAGGCGGTCGCCGTAGGTACTCTCGATGACCAGAACATCGGCTTTATATGGGGCTTTAGGCGCCGGGAGGATTGGCGCATGGGGCGCCCCCAGGTCGCCGGAAAATACGATCCGCTTCTTCTCACCCGTCTCGGGGTACTGCAGGTCCACTTCAACATAGGCGGAGCCGAGGATATGGCCAGCGCGCTGTAGACGAATGCGCGCGCTGAGCTGTTTCGTGTCGATCAGGGTGAACCACTGCTTGTAGGGTAAGGCGACAATGCGCTGCTCGATCAGTTTGAGGTAGCGCTCGACTTGCTTCTGGTCACGGCTGAAACCGAGCTTGAAGGCATCCTCAAGGACGATGGGCAACAACTTGGCCGACGGCTCACTGCAGAGGATCGGGCCTTTGAAGCCAGCCGCTAACAAATAGGGAATGCGACCCACGTGGTCGATATGGACATGAGTCGCGACCAGCGCCTTGATGCCGTCCAGAGAAAAGTCGATTGCGAGCTTAGCGGCGCCTGCCCGGCCTTCAGGGGAAGTTTCAGCACCTTGAAAAAGGCCACAGTCAATCAGCAGCGCATGCTCATCATCCATCTGCAGTTGATGGCATGAGCCCGTAACGCCTGTTACGGCGCCGTGATGAATAATGGAGGGGTACCGCACGAGTCAATCCCTTAACACTGGCGAAATCTAAAGGGACTCGGCCCAGTAGTGCGGATGACGGTTCAGAAAATCGCAACTAACTGAACCAGTTGGAAAGCTGGAAACGGAGCAGCCTGTGAAAGCCCGCACATTTTGCCGGTTTTCCATGATTTCGCAAGCATGACAAAAGTATGACGCCAGGCGACCACCTAATCAGGAGAATTGCATCAGCGGGAAAGACAAAGCGTAGTCACTCGTCCTCATTGACCCGGTCGCGCAACTCCTTGCCCGGCTTGAAATGCGGCACGAACTTGCCGTCCAGACGGACCGACTGGCCGGTTTTCGGGTTACGCCCAACGCGCGGTGCGCGGTAGTGCAGCGAGAAGCTGCCAAAGCCGCGAATTTCGATGCGGTCCCCCGTGGCCAATGCCTGGGACATTTGCTCCAGCATGGTCTTGATGGCCAACTCGACATCCTTGGAGGACAGCTGACCCTGATGAGTGACAATTCTTTCGATCAACTCCGACTTGGTCATGGTTTTCCCTTCTTTTTCAAGCGGCTAGAAGACTCGACGGTTCGGTTGTAGCACGCGGGTCATCTTTTGAACAGTCTAAAAAACAAGGTGTTAGCGAGTTTTGCGGTTAGTTGTGATAACGGGGGCTTTGTGTAGGAGGCTTGTTTCGGGGCGAAGCTTTTGGGTATTGGTTCAATATTGCGGGATGGCCACCATTCGCCGCGGGGCGCAGCTCCTACAGAGAGAGTGTCGACTGGCGCATTCGCGTAGGAGCCCCGCCTCGGGGCGAAGCTTTTGGGCATGGGCTCGGTATTGCTGGATGGCCGCTATTCGCTGCGGGGAGGAGGGGGGGCGCAGCTCCTACAGGGGTGTGTAGTTTTGGGATGCATGAACGAAAAAGGGCGGCCCGAGGGCCGCCCTTTTCCTGGATGGATTAACCGAACTTAGTTCTGTTTTTCCATTTGAGCACGGAGCAGATCACCAATGGTGGTCGGGCCGGTGTTCTCAACGTCTTGCTTGCTACGCAGTTCCTTCATCGCGTCTTTCTCGTCTTCAACGTCTTTCGACTTGACGGACAGGCTGATGACGCGGGACTTGCGGTCGACGCTGATGATCTTGGCTTCTACTTCGTCGCCTTCCTTCAGGACGTTGCGCGCGTCTTCAACGCGGTCACGGCTGATTTCGGAGGCTTTCAGGGTAGCTTCGATCTCGTTGCCCAGGTCGATGATGGCGCCCTTGGCGTCTACTTCTTTCACAACGCCACGGACGATAGTGCCCTTGTCGTTGATCGAGACGTAGTTGCTGAACGGATCGTCTTCCAGCTGCTTGATGCCCAGGGAGATGCGCTCGCGCTCCGGGTCAACCGACAGGATGACGGTTTCCAGCTCGTCGCCCTTCTTGAAGCGACGCACGGCTTCTTCGCCGGCTTCGTTCCAGGAGATGTCGGACAGGTGAACCAGGCCGTCGATGCCGCCGTCCAGACCAATGAAGATACCGAAATCGGTGATCGACTTGATGGTGCCGGAGATCTTGTCACCCTTGTTGAACTGGCCGGAGAAGTCTTCCCACGGGTTGGTCTTGCACTGCTTGATACCCAGGGAGATACGACGACGCTCTTCGTCGATGTCCAGAACCATGACTTCCACTTCGTCGCCGACGTTGACGACTTTCGACGGGTGGATGTTCTTGTTGGTCCAGTCCATTTCGGAAACGTGTACCAGGCCTTCCACGCCCTCTTCCAGCTCGGCGAAGCAGCCGTAGTCGGTGAGGTTGGTGACGCGGGCAACAACGCGGGTGTTTTCCGGGTAGCGAGCCTTGATGGCAACCCATGGGTCTTCGCCCAGTTGCTTCAGGCCCAGGGATACGCGGTTACGCTCGCGATCGTACTTCAGAACCTTGACGTCGATCTCGTCGCCAACGTTGACGATCTCGGACGGGTGCTTGATGCGCTTCCAAGCCATGTCGGTGATGTGCAGCAGGCCGTCTACGCCGCCCAGGTCAACGAACGCACCGTAGTCGGTGAGGTTCTTGACGATACCTTTGACTTGCTGGCCTTCCTGCAGGGATTCCAGCAGAGCTTCGCGCTCGGCGCTGTTCTCGGCTTCCAGGACGCTGCGACGGGAAACGACAACGTTGTTGCGCTTCTGGTCCAGTTTGATGACCTTGAACTCGAGCTCTTTGCCTTCCAGGTGAGTGGTATCACGCACCGGACGGACGTCAACCAGGGAACCCGGCAGGAACGCGCGGATGCCGTTGACGTCAACGGTGAAGCCGCCTTTGACCTTACCGTTGATAACACCCTTGACCACTTCTTCAGCGTTGAACGCAGCTTCCAGAACCAGCCAGGACTCAGCGCGCTTGGCTTTCTCGCGGGACAGCTTGGTTTCACCGAAGCCATCTTCAACCGCGTCCAGCGCGACGTGAACTTCGTCACCGACCTTGATGGTCAGCTCGCCTTGTTCGTTGAAGAACTGGTCGAGCGGGATGACGCCCTCGGACTTCAGACCGGCGTGAACGGTGACCCAGTCACCGTCGATGTCGACCACGATACCGGTGATGATGGCGCCCGGCTGCATGTCGAGGGATTTCAGGCTTTCTTCAAATAGTTCTGCAAAGCTTTCGCTCATGTTGATTCCTGTTGATCAAGGGCGGGGATTCGCCCAAACCACATTCCAGACCATGTGGGTTCGTTCATGTAAAAAGAGGCCTACGGGACAAGGACTGGTCTCCCGCATGCCTCCTTGCGAGTCCGTCAGCTTATAGCAGCTGCGACTCTTTACCCGGCGAGATCGCGATCAGCGACTTCGCTCAGAATTCGTTCAAGTACCTGCTCGATGGAAAGCTCGGTGGAATCCAGCACTATCGCGTCGGCTGCCGGCTTGAGCGGAGCCACCACGCGCTGGGTATCGCGCTCGTCGCGCGCCCGTATCTCGTCGAGAAGACTCGCGAGATTAACATCATCGCCCTTGGCCTTCAACTGCAAGTAGCGGCGACGCGCACGCTCCTCGGCGCTGGCCGTCAGGAAAATCTTCAGCGGCGCGTCGGCGAATACCACGGTGCCCATGTCGCGACCGTCGGCCACCAGGCCCGGCATCTCCTGAAATGCGCGCTGACGCTGCAGCAGCGCTTCACGCACGGCAGGCAGCGAGGCGACCATGGAAGCGCCCGCCCCTACCTGCTCGTTACGGATGGCGTCGGTCACCTCCTCGCCCTCGAGGATGATGCGCTTGTCGATGAACTGTACATCCAGATGCGCGGCCAGTTGCTTGAGCGATTCTTCGTTGGTCAGGTCGATGCCGTGGTTGCCAGCGGCGAAGGCCAGCAGACGATAGAGCGCACCGGAGTCGAGCAGATTCCAACCCAATTGCTTGGCCAGCAAGGCGCAAAGCGTGCCCTTGCCCGACCCGCTCGGCCCGTCGACGGTGATTACCGGGGCACTCATGCGTTGCCCTCTACGGCCACATTGATCCCCACTTCAGCCGCCAGGGCGAGGAAGTTGGGGAAGGAGGTGGCGACGTTGGCGCAGTCGTGAATACGGATTGGCGCACTGGCACGCAGCGAGGCGACGCTGAAGGACATGGCAATACGGTGATCACCATGCGCCCAGACTTCACCACCGCCAATGGCACCGCCTTCGATGATGATGCCGTCCGGGGTCGGCTCTGCCTTGACGCCCAGCGCGATCAGGCCGTCGGCCATGACCTGGATGCGGTCGGACTCCTTGACCCGCAGCTCTTCGGCGCCGCGCAACACGGTGCGACCTTCGGCGCAGGCAGCGGCGACGAACAGCACCGGAAATTCATCGATGGCCAGCGGCACCAGGTCCTCGGGGATGTCGATGCCTTTAAGCTTGGCCGCGCGCACGCGAATGTCGGCCACTGGCTCGCCGCCGACTTCGCGCTGGTTTTCCAGGGTGATGTCACCGCCCATCAGCTTGAGAATGTCGATCACGCCGGTGCGGGTCGGGTTGATGCCGACGTGTTCCAGCACCAGCTCGGAGCCTTCGGCGATGCTGGCAGCCACCAGGAAGAAAGCAGCCGAGGAAATATCCGCCGGTACTTCGATACGCGTAGCGCTCAGCTTGTGGCCGGCCTCGACACAGGCAGTGCTGCCCTCGACGCTGACCGGGTAGCCGAAGCCGCGCAGCATGCGCTCGGTGTGATCACGGGTCGGCGCCGGCTCGGTCACCGAGGTGCTGCCAGCCGCGTACAGACCGGCCAGCAGCAGGCAGGATTTGACCTGGGCGCTGGCCATGGGCATTTCGTAGGCCATGCCAGTCAGGCGCTGACCGCCCTTGATGGTCAGCGGCGGACGGCCTTCCGGAGCGGTCTCGATCACTGCGCCCATCTCGCGCAGCGGCTTGGCCACGCGATTCATCGGGCGCTTGGACAGCGAAGCATCACCGGTCAGCGTGGTGTCGAACGGCTGGGCAGCCAGCAGGCCGGAGAGCAGGCGCATGGAGGTGCCGGAATTGCCCATGTACAGCGGGCCGGCCGGCGCTTTCAGGCCATGCAGGCCAACACCATGGATGGTCACGCGGCCATGGTGCGGACCTTCGATGACCACGCCCATGTCGCGGAACGCCTGCAGCGTGGCCAGGGCGTCTTCGCCCTCGAGGAAGCCTTCGACCTCGGTAGTGCCTTCAGCCAGCGAACCCAGCATGATCGAGCGGTGCGAGATGGATTTGTCACCAGGTACGCGGATGCGTCCGGACAGGCTGCTACCGGGTTTTGCCAGGAAAATCAGATCGGTCGAGTGCATAGCGTCCACATAGGCCCTGCGGGCCAGAATTTTGCTGAAATGTTCGCGGGCCACGCGAGCGCGAGTGAACACGCCCAGCAGTTGATGCCCATCCCCGGCGTCGACCGCGTCGCGCAGGGCGTCGAGGTCGTCGCGAAACGTATCCAGTGTGCGCAGCACGGCCTCGCGGTTGGCGAGGAAGATATCGTGCCACATCACCGGGTCACTGCCGGCGATCCGCGTGAAGTCGCGGAAACCGCCAGCGGCATAGCGGAAAATTTCCAGGTTCTCGCTGCGCTTGGCCAGCGAGTCGACCAGGGTAAAGGCCAGCAGGTGCGGCAGGTGGCTGGTGGCAGCGAGCACTTGGTCGTGATGTTCGACCTCCATCGACTCGACATCCGCACCAAGCTCACGCCACAAGCCTTCGACCAGCGCCACAGCCGCTTCATCGCTGTGTTCACTGGGCGTCAGGATGACCTTGTGGCGACGGAACAGCTCCGCGTTGGCAGCCTCCACCCCGCTCTGCTCGGAACCCGCGATGGGGTGTCCGGGCACCAGGCGCACAGCCTTCCCGGAAAAGGCCAGGCGCGCCGCACGCACGACATTGCCCTTGGCGCTACCCACGTCGGTCAGCACTGTATTGCCGAGATCGATCCTGGCCAGTTGGGCAAGCACCTTCTCCATAGCCAGGATAGGCACTGCCAGTTGAATGACTTCAGCCCCCTGACAGGCGGCGGCCAGGTCGCTCTCGCAACGATCAACAACGCCCAACTGTACCGCCAGACGACATGATTCGGCGTCCAGATCGACCCCTACCACCTCTCGACACAGCCCTCGCTCACGCAGCCCCTTGGCGAAGGAACCACCGATCAGGCCGAGGCCAACCACCACCAGGCGGCCGATCTTAGGGGCATTCGATTGCACTGCAGTGACAGTCACGCCGACAGCACCTTGGCCAGAGCCTCGAGAAAGCGCGCATTCTCTTTCGGCAAACCGATGGAGACGCGCAGGAAATTCGGCATGCGATACCCCGCCATCGGCCGCACGATCACGCCTTCACGCAGCAGCGCCAGGTTGATCGCGGCGGTGTCGCGGCCAAAATCGACGGCGATGAAGTTGCCCTTGGAGGCAATCCAGCTCAGCCCCAGAGCACGCAAGCCCTCTTCCAGCTGCTGCATGCCGGCATCGTTCAAGCGACGACTCTCGGCCAGGTAGTCGGTATCGGCCAGCGCGGCGCAGGCTGCGGCCAGCGCAAGGCTGTTGACGTTGAACGGCTGACGCACGCGATTGAGCACATCGGCGATGGCCGGCGAGCTGATGGCGTAGCCGACACGCAGCGACGCCAGACCGTAGGCCTTGGAGAAGGTGCGCGAAACCAGCAGGTTCGGGTAGCGTGCCAGGTAATCCAGGCCGTCCGGCAACTCGTCGCCTTCGGCGTATTCGATATAGGCTTCGTCCAACACCACCAGCACCGACTCCGGCACCTTGGCCAGGAAATACTCCAGCGCATCCGGGCCGAACCAGGTACCGGTCGGGTTGTTGGGGTTGGCAATGAAGACCACGCGGGTGTTGTCATCGATGGCGGCAAGCATCGCTTGCAGGTCGTGACCATACTCCTTGGCCGGCACGATCTTGCCCTGCGCGCCGACCGCCTGGGTCGCAATGGGATAGACGGCGAAGGCGTAGTCACTGAACACCGCATTGAGACCGGGTGCCAGATAGGCACGGGCGACCAGTTCGAGGATGTCGTTGGAGCCATTGCCCAGGGTGACCTGCGCGGCATCGACGCCATAACGGGCAGCCAGGGCAGTCTTGAGGGTGAAGCCATTGCCGTCAGGGTAGCGGGTCAGCTCGTCCAGCTCGGCACGAATCGCCGCCAGCACCTTGTCGCTAGGACCGAGCGGGTTCTCGTTGCTGGCCAGCTTGACGATGCCGGCCGGGTCGAGCCCCAACTCACGGGCCAGCTCATCGACTGGCTTGCCTGGTACGTAGGGGGACAGCTTTTGCACGCCTGGCTGGGCCAGGGTAAGGAAATCGCAACTCATTACAAAACCTCATTGTCTCGACCGAGCACCACAGGCTTTGCAGGAGCGACCTCAGTCACGAATATCGCGGCTAAAGCCGCTCCCACAAGAGCTCGGGCTTACAGCACCGCCTTCGGATAGGAACCCAGCACCTTCAGCGCCACGGCTTCCTGAGCGAGCTTCTCCAGCACATCCTTGATCAGCGGATCGCGGTGGTGGCCGACGAAGTCGATGAAGAACACGTAGGTCCACTTGCCACTACGCGACGGCCGGGTTTCGATGCGAGTCAGGTCGATGCCGTTGTTGTGGAACGGCACCAGCAGTTCATGCAGCGCACCCGGTTTGTTGCGCATGGAGACGATGATCGAGGTCTTGTCGTCGCCGGTCGGCGGTACTTCCTGGCTGCCGATGATAAGGAAGCGCGTGGAGTTGTCCGGGCGATCCTCGATCTTTTCCGCCAGCTTGGTCAGACCGTACAGATTGGCCGCCATGTCACCAGCAATCGCCGCACTGTTCCACTCGCTCTTCACTCGCTTGGCAGCGTCGGCATTGCTGGAAACCGCCACGCGCTCGACGTTCGGGTAGTGCGCGTCCAGCCACTTGCGGCACTGCGCCAGCGACTGAGCATGGGAGTAGATACGGGTGATCTTGTCGGTCTTGGTGGTTTCACCGACCAGCAGGTGATGGTGAATGCGCAGCTCGACTTCGCCACAGATGACCATGTCGTGCTCGAGGAAACTGTCGAGGGTATGGTTGATCGCGCCTTCGGTAGAGTTTTCCACCGGTACCACGCCGAAATTGACCGCACCGGCAGCCACCTCGCGGAACACCTCGTCGATGGCCGCCATCGGCACGCTGATCACCGCGTGACCGAAGTGCTTCATCGCCGCCGCCTGGCTGAAGGTGCCCTCAGGACCGAGGTAGGCGACTTTCAGCGGGTTTTCCAGCGCCAGGCAGGAGGACATGATCTCGCGAAACAGCCGCGCCATCTCCTCGTTGCCCAGCGGGCCCTGGTTGCGTTCCATCACGCGCTTGAGCACCTGGGCTTCACGCTCGGGGCGGTAGAAGACGGGCGACTCGCCCTCCTTCAGCTCCTTCATCTTCACCCGCGCCACTTCTTCGGCGCAGCGCGCGCGATCGCTGATCAGCTCGAGGATGCGCTCATCGAGATTGTCGATGCGCACACGCAGCGCTTGCAGTTCCTGCTCCGACATATCAGGCATGCTCCTTCTCGAACTCGGCCATGTACGCCACCAGCGCCTCGACTGCATCCAGGCCCACCGCGTTGTAGATGGAGGCGCGCATGCCACCCACCGAACGATGCCCCTTCAGGTTGAGCAGACCGCGCTCATCGGCGCCAGCCAGGAAGGCCTTGTCCAGCTTCTCGTCGGCCAGGCGGAACGGCACGTTCATCCAGGAACGCGCGTTGTGGGCGATGGGGTTGCTGTAGAAATCGCTGTCGTCGATGGCCTTGTACAGCAGGTCCTTCTTCGCACGGTTGATGCGCTCCATGGCCTCGACGCCACCCTGCTCCTTCAGCCACTGGAAGACCAGGCCGGAGAGGTACCAGGAATAAGTCGCCGGGGTGTTGTACATCGAGCCGTTATCGGCGGAGATCTTGTAATCCAGCATGGTCGGGCAGCTGGAACGGGCGCGACCGAGCAGATCTTCACGGACGACGACCACCACCAGACCACTGGGGCCGATGTTCTTCTGCGCACCGGCGTAGATCAGACCGAACTGCGAAACATCCAGCGAGCGCGAGAGGATGTCCGAGGACATGTCCGCGACCAGCGGGGTATCGCCAACCTGCGGCACCCAGTCGAACTGCAGACCACCAATGGTCTCGTTGCTGCAGTAATGCACGTAAGCGGCGTCTTTCGACAGCTGCCAGTCGTTCTGACCGGGAATGGCGAAGTAGTCGTGCACCTTGGCGCTGGCGGCGACGTTGATGGCGCCGTAACGACGGGCTTCGTCGATGGCCTTCTTCGACCAGATGCCGGTCTCGACGTAATCCGCCACGCCATCTTCCGGCAGCAGGTTGAGCGGGATTTCGGCGAACTGCTGGCTGGCACCGCCCTGCAGGAACAGCACCTTGTAGTCACTGGGTACAGCGAGCAGATCGCGCAGGTCCTGTTCGGCCTGGCTGGCGATAGCCATGTACTCGTCGCTGCGATGGCTCATCTCCATCACCGAGAGGCCCTTGCCTTGCCAGTCGAGCATCTCGGCCTGGGCGCGTTGCAGTACAGCGGTCGGCAGCGCGGCCGGGCCGGCGCAGAAGTTAAAAGCTCGCTTGCTCACGTCTGTCTCTCTCAGATTCACAGAACGCCACCACCAGGCGATGGCATGTCCACACTGCTTGCCGATGGGTATCGCTGCGCTCAACCCACCTTACGCCCTGTGGGAGGCGCTTTAGCGGCGACAGTCGCGGCTAAAGCCCCTCCCACGGAGCCCGGCTTTATTCCTCGCTGCCTTCCTCGGCGTCGGCGACTGGCGCTTCGGCGCTTTCGGCGACTTCAGCGCCCTCTTCGCCTTCGACCAGCTCGTCCTCTTCCACCGGAGTCGGCTCCTGCACACGCTCCAGGCCAACCAGGGTCTCGTCCTTGGCCAGCTTGATCAGGGTCACACCCTGAGTGTTACGGCCGGAGCTGGAGACTTCGTCGACACGGGTACGCACCAGGGTGCCCTGGTCGGAAATCAGCATGATTTCCTCACCATCCTGCACCTGGATGGCGCCGACCAGCTTGCCGTTACGCTCGCTGGTGACCATGGCGATAACGCCCTGACCGCCGCGACCGCGACGCGGGAACTTGCCCAGACCGGTACGCTTGCCAAAGCCGCGCTCGGAAGCGGTGAGGATCTGCGCACCGGACTCAGGAATCAGCATGGAGATCAGTTGCTGATCCTTGCCCAGGCGCATGCCGCGCACACCACGGGCGGTACGGCCCATGGTGCGCACCTTGCTCTCGGCGAAGCGCAGTACCTTGCCGGCGTCGGAGAACAGCATGACTTCCTTGGCGCCGTCGGTGATGGCGGCGGCGATAAGGGTGTCGCCCTCTTCCAGCTTCAGGGCAATCAGACCGGCGCTGCGCGGACGGCTGAACTGCACCAGCGGGGTCTTCTTCACGGTGCCGAATGCGGTGGCCATGAAGATGAAAGCGCCAGTCGGCTCGGCAACCAGCTCAGGGGTTTCACCCTCGATTTCTTCGACTTCCTCGGCCTCGACCACCTCGACGGCTTCGCCTTCGATCAGCACACCTTCGTCGTCCAGGTCTTCGTCGGCGCCGGCGCTCTGCTGCAGGGCTTCGAGGTCGATCTGCAGCATCGCGGTGATGCGCTCACCCTCATCCAGCGGCAACAGGTTGACCAGCGGGCGACCGCGCGCGGCACGCGAGGCCTCGGGGATCTCGAAGGTACGCAGCCAGTACACCTTGCCCTTGCTGGAGAACAGCAGCAGGGTGGCGTGACTGTTGGCGACCAGCAGGTGCTCGACGTAGTCCTCGTCCTTCACCCCGGTGGCGGATTTACCCTTGCCGCCGCGACGCTGCGCCTCGTAGGCGGCCAGCGGCTGACTCTTGGCGTAGCCGCCGTGGGAGATGGTGACAACGCGCTCTTCTTCGGTGATCAGGTCGGCGATGGTCAGATCCAGACGCGAGGCGACGATCTCGGTGCGACGAGCATCGCCGAACTCGGCCTTGACCTTCTCCAGCTCCTCGCGGATGACTTCCATCAAGCGCTCGGGGCTGGTCAGGATGCGGATCAGCTCGCCGATCAGGCTGAGGATTTCCTGGTACTCGGCCAGCAGCTTCTCGTGCTCCAGGCCGGTCAGGCGGTGCAGGCGCAATTCGAGGATGGCCTGGGCCTGTTCCGGCGACAGGTAGTACTTGCCGTCACGCAGACCGAATTGTGCATCCAGACCTTCCGGACGGCAGGAGTCGGCGCCAGCGCGCTCGACCATGGCCTCCACGGCGGATGATTCCCAGGCAGTGGCGATCAGACGTTCCTTGGCCTCGGCCGGAGTCGGCGAGGCCTTGATCAGCTCGATCACCGGATCGATGTTGGACAGGGCTACCGCCTGACCTTCAAGGATGTGCCCGCGCTCACGCGCCTTGCGCAGCTCGTAGACGGTACGACGGGTCACCACTTCGCGGCGGTGACGGATGAACACCTCGAGCATGTCCTTGAGGTTCATGATCTTCGGCTGACCGTCGACCAGCGCCACGACGTTGATACCGAACACACTCTGCATCTGGGTCTGGGCGTACAGGTTGTTCAGCACCACGTCCGGCACTTCGCCACGACGCAGTTCGATCACCACGCGCATGCCGTCCTTGTCGGACTCGTCACGCAGCTCGGTGATGCCTTCGATCTTCTTCTCTTTGACCAGCTCGGCGATCTTCTCGATCAGACGCGCCTTGTTCAGCTGGTACGGCAGCTCGGTGACCACCAGTTGCTGGCGACCGCCGACCTTGTCGATGTCCTCGACCTCGACGCGGGCGCGGATGTAGATGCGCCCACGGCCGGTACGGTAGGCCTCGATGATGCCGGCACGGCCGTTGATGATGCCCGCGGTGGGGAAATCAGGGCCGGGGATGTACTGCATCAGGTCATCGACGGTCAGCTCGGTGTTGTCCATCAGCGCCAGGCAGCCGTCGATTACCTCGGAGAGGTTGTGCGGCGGGATGTTGGTGGCCATGCCCACGGCGATACCGCTGGAGCCGTTGACCAGCAGGTTCGGCACCTTGGTCGGCATGACAGCCGGGATCTGCTCGGTGCCGTCGTAGTTGGGCACCCAGTCGACGGTTTCCTTCTCCAGATCGGCCAGCAGCTCATGCGCCAGCTTGGTCATGCGCACCTCGGTGTATCGCATGGCCGCGGCGTTGTCGCCGTCAACCGAACCGAAGTTGCCCTGGCCGTCCACCAGCAGGTAGCGCAGGGAGAAGTCCTGTGCCATACGCACGATGGTGTCGTACACCGCGGTGTCGCCGTGCGGGTGGTACTTACCGATCACGTCACCGACCACACGGGCGGATTTCTTGTAGGGCTTGTTCCAGTCGTTGCCCAGCTCGCTCATGGCGTAAAGCACACGACGGTGTACCGGCTTCAAGCCATCGCGCGCATCCGGCAGCGCACGCCCGACGATTACGCTCATCGCGTAGTCGAGGTAGGACTGTTTCAGCTCGTCTTCGATATTGACCGGGAGGATTTCTTTGGCCAGTTCGCCCATGAGAAGCCTGGTTCCTTTTTTCTGGTGAAACTCCGCGTCATTCTTCCTGAACGCTACGGAGCTCGTCGCGATAGCCTGAAGCCATCAGCGACTCACGACAAATCAACGAGTTATGTCACGATTCGATGCAGTGAAGGTGGCTGTAGTCAGCCCCCTTGAAAACTGCCGGAGATTACCACAAAGCGCGCCACACACCTACCCCGCGCGCCCTCATGGAGAAGCGGAGCAGGCGAGACGGAAACAGGCGAAACGACCAGCCTGCTGGAGCTGCTGCACGACCAATGCAAGCAAAGGCTTCGCCCCGGGGCGGGGCTCCTACAAGGAGTAAGCCGCGCTCGACCAGCTCAATGCAGGCGCTTGCGGCACATCAACTGCGCCAGCTTGGCGCTATCAGGGCGTTCCACAACCCCTTTCTCGGTCACGATGTAGTCGACCAGATCAGCCGGCGTCACATCGAATACCGGATTGACCGCGTGCACGTCGGCCGCCACCCGATGCCCCGCCACCTCCAGCAGTTCGCGACCATCGCGCTCTTCGAGCAGGATGTCTTCGCCGCTTTCCAGGCTCATGTCGATGGTCGAGCTGGGCGCCACCACCATCAGGCGCACGCCGTGGTGCATGGCGTTCACCGCCAGCTGATAGGTGCCGATCTTGTTGGCCACGTCGCCGTTGGCGGTAATGCGGTCAGCCCCGACTATGACCCAGGTGATGCCCTTGGTTTTCATCAGGTGAGCGGCAGCTGCATCGGCATTGAGGCTGACCGGCACGCCGTCGCCAGCCAATTCCCAGGCAGTCAGCCGCGCGCCCTGCAGCCAGGGACGGGTTTCATCGACATAGACCTGCTCGACCAGGCCTTCCAGATACGCCGCACGGATCACCCCGAGCGCCGTGCCAAAGCCGCCGGTCGCCAGCGCACCAGCATTGCAGTGAGTCAGCAGCACCTGCGGATTGCCCTGATGCTTGCGGATCAGCTCCATGCCCAGTTGCGCCATGGTCAGGTTGGCCTCGCGGTCGCTGAGATGGATCCCCACCGCCTCGGCCTCCAGCAGCGCCAGGATGTCGTCGCCATCCTTGAGTCGCGCCAGGCGCTCACGCATGCGCTGCAGGGCCCAGAACAGGTTTACCGCGGTGGGGCGAGAGCGCTCGAGACAGGCATAATCCGCCTCCAGCGCCTCGCGCCAGTCACCCCCGGCCTGCAGCCGAGCGCGGGCGCCCAGCACCAGACCATAGGCAGCGGCGATACCTATAGCCGGCGCGCCGCGCACCACCATGTCGCGAATCGCATCAGCCACCTCTGCGGCAGAATCGAAGCGCAGCCAGGTCTGCCGATGCGGCAGCAGGCGCTGATCGAGCAGGTATAACGCACCATCGCGCCACTCGATTGCCTGGACCTTCTCCACCGCCAGCAATTGCTCGCGCATCGCGCACTCCATCTGTCACCGCCAAAAAATCGCGGATTATACGCAGACCGGCTGAGGCCAGCCGAACAATCCAGCACGCCCTCACGACTTCAAGCTACGCGCGTTCATCTATACACTGGCGCCCTTCCCTGCATCGATCAAGCCAGACGGACAACCGCCCATGCCCGAAGCCCCTCTCGACCTGCTGCTCCTGCCCACCTGGCTGGTGCCCGTTGAGCCGGCCGGGGTGGTGCTACGCGACCACGGCCTGGGCATACGCGATGGCCGCATCGCGCTGATCGCGCCGCGCACCGAGGCACTGCGCCATCCGGCAACGCAGGTGCGAGAGCTGCCGGAATGCCTGCTCGCCCCAGGCCTGATCAACGCCCACGGCCATGCCGCCATGAGCCTGCTGCGCGGCATAGCCGACGACCTGCCGCTGATGACCTGGCTGCACGAACATATCTGGCCCGCCGAGGGTAAGTGGGTCGACGAAGATTTCGTCCGCGACGGCACCGATCTGGCCATCGCCGAACAGATCAAGGGCGGTATCAGCTGCTTCTCCGACATGTACTTCTACCCGCAGACCGCCGCCGAATGCGTGCACAATGCCGGCGTGCGGGCGCAGATCACCGTTCCCGTGCTGGATTTCCCGGTCCCCGGCGCACTCAACGCTGCCGAGGCGCTACGTACGGGCCTGCAACTGTTCGATGACCTCAAGCAACACCCGCGCATCCGCATCGCTTTCGGCCCCCACGCGCCGTACACCGTCAGCGACGACAAGCTGGAACAGATTCGCGTACTGGCTGACGAGCTGGATGCCGGCATTCATATGCATGTGCACGAAACCGCGCAGGAAGTGGCCGAAGCCGTCAGCAAGCATGGTGAACGCCCACTGGCGCGCCTGGCTCGCCTCGGCCTGCTCGGCCCGCGCTTCCAGGCGGTGCACATGACGCAGATCGATGACGAAGATCTGGCCCTGCTGGTAGAACACAACTGCAGCATCGTGCATTGCCCCGAATCCAACCTGAAACTGGCCAGCGGCTTCTGCCCGGTCGAACGCCTGTGGCAGGCTGGCGTCAACGTCGCCATCGGCACCGACGGCGCCGCCAGCAACAACGATCTCGATCTGCTTGGCGAAACCCGCACCGCCGCCCTGCTGGCCAAGGCCGTCGCCGGTTCTGCCACCGCCCTGAATGCACACAGCGCCTTGCGCATGGCCACCTTGAACGGCGCCCGCGCCCTGGGCCTGGAAACACAGACCGGCTCGCTGGAACTGGGCAAGCTGGCCGACGTGGTCGCCTTCGACCTTTCCGGCCTGGCCCAGCAGCCGATCTACGACCCGGTATCGCAGCTCATCTACGCCAGCGGCCGCGACTGCGTGAAGCATTTGTGGGTGGGCGGCAAGCAGCTGCTGGACGACGGCCGCCTGACGCGCATGGACGAAAGCGCACTGATCGCCAAGGCCAGGGAATGGGGAGCCAGGATTGCCAAAAGGTAGCCCGGATGAAATCCGGGAAGAATGCAGCCGCCCCGGATTGCATCCGGGCTACGCTCACGGAACGACTGCGACAAACTGACATACATTGAACGAATCCACGCCGCCCCACGCCCGTTATTAAACTGGCAACATAGCGGCGATACGCTTTCCCTGCTTTGAATAGAGATGCTTATGAGCAACGTCGACCGCGCCGAAATCGCCAAATTCGAGGCCCTGGCACACCGCTGGTGGGACCGCGAAAGCGAGTTCAAACCTCTGCACGACATCAACCCGCTGCGAGTCAACTGGATCGACGAGCGCGTCGGTCTGGCCGGCAAGCGCGTACTGGACGTCGGTTGTGGCGGCGGCATCCTCAGTGAAGCCATGGCCCAACGCGGCGCAACGGTAATGGGCATCGACATGGGCGAAGCGCCGCTTTCGGTCGCCCAACTGCACCAGTTGGAGTCCGGCGTCGAAGTCGACTACCGGCAGATCACCGCCGAAGCGCTGGCCGAAGAAATGCCGGAACAGTTCGACGTGGTCACCTGCCTGGAGATGCTCGAGCACGTGCCCGATCCGTCTTCGGTCATCCGCGCCTGCCACAAGCTGGTCAAGCCGGGCGGCCAGGTGTTCTTCTCCACCATCAACCGCAACCCCAAGGCCTACCTGTTCGCGGTGATCGGCGCCGAATACATCCTGCGCCTGCTGCCGCGCGGGACCCATGACTTCAAGAAGTTCATCCGCCCCTCCGAACTGGGCGCCTGGAGCCGCGCAGCCGGGCTGGAGGTCAAGGACATCATCGGCCTGACCTACAACCCGCTGACCAAGCACTACAAGCTGGAAGCCGACGTCGACGTCAACTACATGATCCAGACGCTGAGGAAAGGCTGATGCGTTTGCGCGCTGTACTGTTCGACATGGACGGCACCCTGCTCGACTCGGCGCCGGACTTCATCGCCATCACCCAGGCCATGCGCGCCGCCCGCGGCCTGCCGCCACTGGCAGACAAAGCCATTCGTGACCAGGTATCCGGCGGCGCACGCGCCATGGTCGCCTGCGCCTTCGATGAAGACCCGGACTCGGTCGCGTTCGAAGCCCTGCGCCAGGAGTTCCTGGAGCGCTACCAGCAGCACTGCGCAGTCCTCACCCGCCCGTTCGACGGCATCGAAGCCCTGCTCGACGACATCGAGCAGGCTCGCCTGCTGTGGGGCGTCGCCACCAACAAGCCGGCGCGTTACGCCGAGCCGATCATGCAAGGCCTGAATCTGGCCGCGCGCTCGGCAGTGCTGGTCTGCCCCGACCATGTCGAGCACAGCAAGCCCGCGCCGGACATGCTGCTGCTCGCCTGCCAGCAGATGGGCGTCAAACCCGAGGAAGTGCTGTTCATCGGCGACGACGCGCGCGACATCGAATCGGGCCGCGCTGCCGGCTGCCGCACGGCAGCGGTGACCTACGGCTATATCCACCCCGAGGACAACCCACGCAACTGGGGCGCCGACGTGGTCGTGGACCACCCCCAGGAACTGCGTGCGGTGCTCGATCGCGCCCTGTGCAGTTGCTGATCGAGCAGACCGCCATTCTCCAATTCGGCGGGTTTCACCCGCCCTACCCTCAAGAGTTCTCCGAAGGATCACCACATGTTCGACTACACCGCCCGCCCAGACCTGCTCAAGGATCGTGTCATCCTGATCACCGGTGCCGGCCGCGGTATCGGCGCAGCTGCCGCCAAGAGCTTCGCCGCCCATGGCGCCACGGTGCTGCTGCTGGGCAAGACCGAGGCCAACCTGAGCCAGGTTTATGACGAGATCGAGGCCGCCGGTCATCCACAGCCGGTGGTGATCCCCTTCAACCTGGAAACCGCCCTGCCGCACCAGTACGACGAACTGGCGGTGATGATCGAGAACGAGTTCGGCCGCCTCGATGGCCTGCTGCACAATGCCTCGATCCTCGGCCCGCGCACGCCGCTGGAGCAGCTCTCCGGGGACAACTTCATGCGCGTGATGCACGTCAACGTCAACGCCATGTTCATGCTCAGCAGCACCCTGCTGCCGCTGCTCAAACTGTCGCAGGACGCCTCCGTCGCCTTCACCTCCAGCAGCGTCGGCCGCAAGGGTCGTGCCTACTGGGGCGCCTACGCGGTATCGAAATTCGCCACCGAGGGCCTGATGCAGGTCATGGCGGACGAACTGGACGGTATCGCCAACGTACGCGCCAACAGCATCAACCCGGGCGCGACCCGTACCGCTATGCGCGCCCAGGCCTATCCGGGGGAAAACCCTGCGACCCGCCCGCTGCCGGACGAGATCATGCCGCTCTACCTCTATCTGATGGGCCCGGACAGCAAGGGCGTCAACGGCCAGGCGTTCGACGCTCAGTGATGACCTGCCATGGCCCGCCGTCAGTCAGCGGGCCATGGCACGACAAGAATCCGCCACTCCCCTTGCCAAACGGCAGCACATTGCCAGTATCTCCGTCAGGCAACCGGCAACCCCTTGCCGATCCGCGTTTTAAAAAAACATCTAAGTGACTGACTTCACAAGACTTTAAGCTCACTTGAACCACCTGGCACGAAATTCGCTCTAACCCTCTCGTCGCACCTTCGCGCCCGAGGTTCAGCTCCATGGTCCCCCCCAGCCAGTCCAATACCATCGATTTCGATGCCGCCAAGCTGCAGCGTCTCGGCTTTACCGGCAGTCGCAACCTGCCGGTAAAGCCCGCCAGCCTGGTAGAGCTGCGTCACCAATTAAGCCTGCAACTGCAGACCAGCCTGGACGTGGAACGAATCCTCAATCTGTTCTTTCGCGAAGTGCAGCGTCTGGTGCCGCTCGATGCGCTGGCCTTCCAGCACCCGTCGCACGACCTGCGCCTCGAGCTGGGCGAACGCGCTCCACACTCGGCCGGCTATCGCCTGAGCCATGAGGGGCAATACCTGGGCGAGCTGATTTTCCGTCGCAAGCAGCGCTTTGCCGAAGACGAACTGAACCAGCTGGAGTCGCTGCTGGCCAGCCTGCTGTTCCCGCTGCGCAATGCCCTGCTCTACCGCACGGCACTGCAAAGTGCGCTGCGTGACCCACTGACCGACACCGGCAATCGCATCGCCATGGACCAGGTACTGCAGCGCGAGGTGGATCTGGCCCGCCGCAACCTGCAACCGCTGTCACTGCTGATGCTCGACATCGATCACTTCAAGAGCATCAACGACAACCATGGCCACACGCTTGGCGACGAAGTGCTGAAAGCGGTCGCCCAGACCCTGAAGAACCAGTTGCGCAACATCGATATGGTCTTTCGCTACGGTGGCGAGGAGTTTCTGGTGATTCTCTCCGGCACCAACCGCGAGGGCGCGGCGCTGGTGGGCGAGCGCTTGCGCTTTGCGGTGATGGAACTGCAATGCCTGGATGCCGGTCGTCCCATCGACGTTTCCATCAGCCTGGGCTGTTCCAGCCTGCTGCCGGGCGAGTCCGCCGAAAGCCTGCTGCGCCGTGCCGATAACGCGCTCTACGTGGCCAAACGCGAAGGCCGCAATCGGCTGTCCATGGCCGGCTGAGAGGCTGCTCTGCGTAGCCCGGATGAAATCCGGGACGCGCTCAAGATATGGCTCAGGTCATGTCCGGGCCAGAATGAAAAAAGGGACTCCGCAGAGTCCCTTTTTCGTTTATCAGCGCTTGCGGCCGAAACCGGGGCGCTGACCATCGCCGGCTGGCGGGCGCTTGCCTGGCGTTGCCGGGCGCGGCTTGCGCGCCGGACGCTCGGACAACTCGACGGCCGGACGTGGCTGACGCTTCTTCACATCGCTCGGACGCTCCGCAACCGGCGTGCCGCGACCGTTTTCACGACGCTCACCACTGTCTTTACGCGGGCCACGCGGCGCGCGCTGCTCGCCATCCTCACGGCGCGGCGCACGGCTCGGGCGAGCATTTTCTGCGCCTGCCTGGTCCTTCGCCGGGCGCAGCACACGCTTGCCGCGCACCTCCACCGGCTTGGCCGACTTGCGCTGCAGGCGGTCGAGTTTCTCGCGGGTCTTTTCCTTCATCGCTGGCAGCGCCTGCGGAGTCAGGCCCACTTCGGCGCTGAGAATGTCCACTTCACGCTGATCCATTTCGCGCCAGCGGCCCATGGTCAACTCGGAGGTGAGGAACACCGGTCCGAAGCGCACACGCTTCAGGCGGCTGACAACCAGCCCCTGGGACTCCCACAGGCGACGCACTTCGCGGTTACGCCCCTCCATCACCACGCAGTGGTACCAGTGGTTGAAGCCCTCACCGCCGGGCGCTTCCTTGATGTCGGTGAACTTGGCCGGACCATCCTCGAGCATCACACCGTTCTTGAGGTTCTCCAGCATTTCCTCGGTGACCTCACCCCGCACACGCACCGCGTATTCGCGGTCCATCTGATAGGACGGGTGCATCAGGCGGTTGGCCAACTCACCGTCGGTGGTGAACAGCAGCAGACCGGTGGTGTTGATATCGAGGCGACCGATATTGATCCAGCGGCCCTCTTTCGGACGCGGCAGACGATCGAATACGGTGGGGCGGCCTTCCGGGTCATCACGGGTGCAGATCTCGCCATCCGGCTTGTTGTAGATCAGCACGCGACGCACCGAACCGGTGATTTCTTCGCGCTTGAGCAAGCGACCGTCGAGGGCGATGGCGTCGTTGGCGTCGACACGCTGCCCCAGGGTCGCCGCAGCGCCGTTGACCTTGACCCTACCCTCGGCGATCCAGGTCTCGATCTCGCGACGCGAAGCCAGCCCGAGGCGGGCCAGGACTTTCTGCAGTTTCTCGCCTGCAGGACGCGGTTGTTCGTGCTCAGTCATCTTGGGCACCTCCCGGTGTAATAGTTGATGATCGAAGGGCGCGCATCATACGCGCTGTAGAGCCCATAGGGTAGACGATGCTGCGGCGGTCGAACCAAGAACACGACACTGAAGTGTAGGAGCCCCGCCCCAGGGCGAAGCTTTTGCGCATAATCGACGCCCCCACCATTCGCCGCGAGGCGCGGCTCCTACACGGATGGGCGGTCAATACTTGCGCCTTCCGGTCGCCTCCAGCGCCAGCAACCGCATATCGGCCTCGGCCAACAGCGCCAGGCGCTCGCCCTTGTCCAGGCGTTTCCAGCCTTTGATTTCCTCACGGCTACGACCGCAGCCCAGGCAGATATCGCGCTCGAACTCGCAGACCTTGATACAGGGGCTCTTGCTCATGACGGCACCTTGCGCAAATGGGATCGAATGCAGGCAAGGATAAAGACAACAGCCTCCCAGGCGGGATTGAGGAATTCCATGACCCCGATTTAAAGAGGCAAACCGCACGCAGCACGTCCTTCTATCTGAAGCATGAAAGCGAAAGGTCACACGCTTTTCTGCTCCATCCAACGCTCACTGCCAACAGCTCCAAGCAATCAGAACCGATAGGACATGCCAATCGACAATGTCTGAGTCTTGAATTGCGCAGAACTCTTCAACGTATTGGCGAATACAGGGAAGACAGGGTTGGTTACGGTGTAAGAGGTATCCACCTTGCCGTAGTCGGCATATAGATAATCCCCTCTGATCGACCAATTTTCGTTCAACGCATACTCACCACCCAAGCCGACAATCCAGCCCAGTTTGGTCTCCTTGGTAGAATTGCCACCCCTAGCACCTACTCCGAGAAAATCGTCACTGAACGCTGCATCCAGCTGAATCCGGGCGACTGCAGCACCGCCTGTCAGATACACCAGCCAACGGTCCTGCGCCCAGCCCAGACGGGCACGCATCGTCGCCTGCCAATCAGCCTTCACGGACAACTCCTGAGTGAACGCCCCCGCTGCATTTGAGAGATAGACCGCACCAGAAGTACGCGTTTCGTCGAAACCTAGCGTATTGGCACTGGCTTCGAGTCCCAGATACAGGTTGCCGAACTGCCGTCCAAAACCACCGAATATCCCACCGGAAAGACTTGAGTGGGAAAGAGAGCCGTCGGCCTCCCCGGCAATCTGCTGAGGATCTGGCGGCGTGAAGTAGGAGCCTGGGAAACCATCTGCTGTAGAGGCATCGGTAGTTGCACGACTCTCCACCACCCCGACGCTGCCACCCAAATAAGCGCCGGACCAATCGCGCACAGCGCCTGTTTGGGCCTGGGCGCAGGTTGCGACGCTGATCAGGCCAAAAATACCCAAAGCCCCAACAGTGAATGTGCGCATTTCCATCTCCCTATCATTGTTATTGGATACCGCCGAAAGAGACGTCGATTACAAACAGCAGTCGTTGTAGCAATCGACACCACCATGCCAAAGGCAATCTATCCCGCCGCACTCAATGCAATGACTCGTCGGCATCCTGATCGACGACATGCGCCTCGTCCTGCTCATCGTCGGCATCGTCGGCCAGGCGCAGATCATCGAAATCGGTCTTGAGCCCTTGTTCCATGTCGTCCAGCTCGGCCAGCAGGCTGCGGAAGCTGGTTTCTTCGCGAGGTTCGGCAGCTTCGCCGTCTTCCTGCAAGGCCAGGTCGGCACGCGCCTGCAGGCCTGCCGGCACCTCGGCATCGTCATCCAGCGCCAACTCGGGCTCCGGTTCCAACTCACGCAGGGCGGCCAAGGGCGGCAGTTCGTCGAGGCTCTTCAGGTTGAAATGATCGAGAAAGCCTTTGGTGGTGGCGAACATCGCCGGGCGTCCCGGCACGTCGCGATAGCCCACCACGCGAATCCATTCACGCTCGAGCAGGGTCTTGGTGATGTTGCTGTTGACCGCCACGCCGCGCACGTCCTCGATCTCGCCACGCGTGATCGGCTGGCGGTAGGCGATCAGCGCAAGGGTTTCCAGCAGCGCACGGGAATAACGCTGCGGGCGCTCTTCCCATAGCCTGCCAACCCAGGGCGCGAAGCGCTCGCGTACCTGCAGGCGGTAGCCCGAGGCCACCTCCTTCAGCTCGAAGGCGCGGCCCTCGCAAGAGCGCGCCAGGATGCTCAGCGCATCACGAAAGACACCGATGTCAGGGCGCTCGGCCTCCTCGAACAGCTCGCACAGGCGTTCCAGGGACATAGGCTTGCCCGACGCCAGGAGCAGGCCTTCGAGCACGGTGGCAAGCTGATGCGGATCGGACAGCGTCATCGTCTGGCAAACCTGGAGCAATGAATGGAAAGGGCCGCATTGGACGCGGCCTTGCAGTCTAGCAAATGCCTAAAGCCGCTTCAGGCCTGATTGATCTCGTGCCCCTCGATGATCTCCGCAACCAGCAACTGGTCCGGTCCATCGAGGAAATACTCCTCGGCCAGCGGCGCACGCAGGCGCATGAAAGCCGTCTCGCCGATCTGCATGGTGTGTCCGGGCGCCATCTGCGCACCGCTCTGCAGCAGGTAGCTCATCACCTGGTCGAACAGCTCCGAGTAACGCTCGCCCTCATGATGCCCTTCAGCCAGCACGGCCAGGTCGGGGATACCGAACACGCCGCCGCCATAGGTGCGCATCCAGGTGCCCTGCACGCCCTCGACGTCGTATTTGACGAAGCCACAGTACAGCGCGGTCAGCGGCAGGTTACGCAACACCTCCAGACTTTCTCGCACCAGCCCCGGGTCATTGAAGATCGCCGCTGGCAAGGATGTTCTGCCACTTTCGTTGAGCACGGCGATGGCGCCGAATTGCGCCAGTGCACCGGCCACCGCCGCCAGCACCACGTATTGCTCCAGCGGGTCGCTGTCGTGGCCCGCGTAATACAGCAGGATATGGCTGGCGTTCGCGCGCACTTCGTCCTTGAGTGCTTGCGGGTAATGCGCCGGAGCGACGCAGGCCTCGACCGACTCCGCCGGAAAGGGCGCATCGAAGCCCACCAGCCGAACCACGTGAGCGCCCCATCCTGCCAGCGCGAAGAACTGCTCGACCTCGTCGGAGACCTCGCAACTCGCCTCGGCCATTTCCGGGTGATAGGCCCGCAAGGCACTGATCAGCCCATCCTGGGTCACCTGCAGCGCAGCGGGGAACAACACCTGCAGGCTCACTCGCCCCTCGCACTCGGGATTGGCGACCAAACCGGTCAGCTCTGCCGTGTCGTCGTCCTTGCGACCGAAGAAACGCGAAAAAATACTCACCTGAAACTCCCTTTAAAAAATGCTCCCAGAGACTGCTCACCCTATTGTGGAGACGGTTGCGACTCCTCCACTTCCTGCTCGATACGAGCTCGAACATGGATGGCGGCAAACGGCGCATTCTGCACCAGTTCGACCAGCGATTCCTTGATCAACTCGAGAATTGCCATGAAGGTCACCACCACGCCTAGCCGGCCTTCTTCAGCGGCGAACAACTCGACGAAAGGCACGAACGCCCCACCCTTGAGGCGCTCCAGCACTTCACTCATGCGCTCGCGGGTGGACAGTGCCTCGCGGGTAACCTGGTGGCTTTCGAACATGTCGGCGCGACGCAGCACCTCGGCCATCGACAGCAGCACCTCTTCCAGACTGACATCCGGCAACAGCTTGCGCGCCCGGGCTTCGGGAGCATCCAGTTTTGGGACGGTCACATCGCGACCAACGCGCGGCAGTTCGTCGATACCTTCGGCAGCGGCCTTGAAGCGCTCGTACTCCTGCAGACGGCGGATCAGCTCGGCACGCGGGTCGTCTTCTTCCTCCTCGGCCTCGGACGAGCGCGGCAGCAGCATGCGCGACTTGATCTCGGCGAGCATGGCGGCCATGACCAGGTATTCGGCGGCCAACTCCAGACGCACCGTATGCATGAGTTCGACATAGCCCATGTACTGCTTGGTGATCTCGGCAACGGGAATATCGAGGATGTCGATGTTCTGCTTACGAATCAGATACAGCAGCAGGTCCAGCGGCCCCTCGAAGGCTTCGAGGAAGACTTCCAGGGCATCCGGGGGAATGTAAAGATCCAGCGGCAGCTCGGTGACCGCCTCGCCATAAACCAGGGCGAACGGCAGCTCCTGCTGGGCGCCGGCCTGGCTGTCCACCGTTGGCGTGGCGGGCTCACTCATCGACTGGCGCTCCTTCAACGATAATTCAGGCCCATGGCCATGCGTACTTCGGCCAGGGTTTCGCGCGCTTCGTCACGCGCGCGCTCGGCGCCTTCGGCGAGGATGCTGCGCACCAGGTCGGGGTTTTCCTCATAGTCGACGGCCCGCTGCTGCAGGGGCGTCAGCTCAGCCTGCAAGGACGAGCACAGTGCGCTCTTGCAGTCGAGGCAACCAATCGAGGCGCTACGGCAGCCCTCGATCACCCAATGCAGTTGCTCGGCACTGGAATGCAACTGATGCAGCGACCAGACCGGGCAACGCTGCGGCTCACCCGGATCGTCACGGTGTACGCGTGCCGGATCGGTGGGCATGCGACGCAGTTTTTCTTCGAGCTCGGCATCGCTGTCGCGCAGGAATATCGCGTTGCCGCTGGACTTGGCCATCTTCTGGCCATCCAGGCCAGGCACCCGCGAAAACTCGGCAAGAATCGGCTGCGGCTCGCTCAGAATCACCTTGCCGCCGCCTTCCAGATAGCCGTACAGGCGCTCCTGATCGCCGAGGGTGATGCTGGTCTGTTCCTTGAGCAAGGCCCGCGCCGTCTCCAGCGCCTGGGCATCTCCCTGCTCCTGATAGGCCTTGCGCAGGTTGCTGTAGAGCTTGCCCACCTTCTTGCCCAGCTTGCCGATGGCCGCTTCGGCCTTCAGCTCGAAATCCGGCTCGCTGCCGTACAGGTGGTTGAAGCGGCGCGCCACTTCACGGGCAAATTCGATGTGCGGAAGCTGATCAGCGCCGACTGGCACCTGTCCGGCCCGGTACAGAAGGATGTCTGCAGCCTGCAGCAGCGGATAGCCGAGAAAACCGTAGGTGGAGAGGTCCTTGCCACCCTGATGCTCCTGCTGCTCCTTATACGACGGCACGCGCTCGAGCCAGCTGAGCGGGCAGATCATCGACAGCAGCAGATGCAGCTCGGCATGTTCCGGCACCTGCGACTGCACGAACAGCGTTGCGGAGCTGGGGCTTACGCCTGTAGCCAGCCAATCCACCGCCATATCCATGACGTGCTGGGAAAGCTGGCCGGTATCGGCGTATTCGGTGGTCAGGGCATGCCAGTCGACGATGCAGAAGAAGCAGTCGTACTCGTGCTGCAACTTGACCCAGTTTTTCAGTACACCGTGGTAGTGCCCGAGGTGAAGACGACCGCTCGGACGCATCCCTGACAGCACCCGACGCTCGGAGTCGTTAAGGCTCAAACCGTTCTATCCAAAATCCAGACAAGGCCAAGGAGTATAGGGTAGCTGCGCCCACAACGGAAAAGCCGGCGTCAGGGTTGTTCTGAAAAAGCGATTTATCGTCACTCCCGCGAAGCGGGAGTCCAGGTCATTCGAAGGGTCCGGATGCCCGCCTGCGTGGGCATGACGGCTTTTTTCGGTGTTACCTCAAAGATCGTCGAACGGCGTCGGGTCGCCGCAGCCAACGCGCAGAACTTCCGGGCTGTCGTCAGCAAGATTGACCACGGTGGACGCCTCCAGCCCGCCAAAACCGCCGTCTATGATCAGGTCGACATGGTGCTCGAGAATCTGGCGCATTTCGTAGGGGTCGGACATCGGCAGCTCGTCGTCCGGCATGATCAGACTGACGCTCATGAGCGGCTCGCCCAACTGCTCCAGCAACGCCAGGGCAATCGGGTGGCTGGGCACGCGAATGCCGATGGTGCGACGCTTGGGGTGCAGCAACATGCGCGGCACTTCGCGGGTGGCGTTGAGGATGAAGGTGTAAGGGCCCGGGGTGTGATTCTTCAACAGACGGAAGGCCGCCGTGTCGACCTTGGCGAACAGGCCGATCTGCGAAAGATCCCGGCAGACCAGGGTGAAGTTGTGCTTGTCGTCCAGCTGCCGCAGGCGACGAATGCGCTCTACCGCATTCTTGTCACCGATCATGCAGCCCAGCGCATAGGAGGAGTCGGTCGGATAGACCACCACGCCGCCGCCACGAATGATTTCCACGGCCTGTTTTATCAGGCGTGCCTGTGGGTTTTCCGGGTGAACCTGGAAAAATTGACTCACACTTGCTCCCAGCTCATGAAGTGACAGCGGATGGCTGTGCATGTTCGAAGCGCTCCCAGAGCGCAGTCAGGTCATCAGGCAACGGGCGGTACATGCCCAACTCAGACCAGTCGCCAGGCGCATGAAAATCGCTGCCGACACTGGCCATCAAACCAAACTCGCGCGCCAGAATGGCCAAACCACCGACTTGCTCGGCGGGCTGCATGCCATTGACCACTTCCAGGGCATGGCCACCGGCTGCCGCGAAGTCGGCCACCAGACGTCGACGCTTACTGCGAGTGAAGTCGTACTGCCACGGATGCGCAAGACTGATCCAGGCGCTGGCTGAGCGCAAGGTGGCGACAGTTTCTTCCAGCATAGGCCAATGCTGCTTGACGTCACCCAGCTTGCCCGAGCCCAACCATTTGCGAAACGCCTCGGCGCGATCGCGCACGTGACCAGCGCGCACCAGAAATTCGGCGAAATGCGGTCGGGCCGGCGCGTTGCCACTGTCGCCCAGTGCCTGCTGAACCGCCCGCGCGCCCTCCAGAGCGCCAGGCATACCTTTGGCCGCCAGACGTCGGTCGATCTCTTGCGCACGCTGCCAGCGCCCATGGTGCAGGGCCTCGATGGCCGCACACAGCGCCGGCGCCTCGCGCTCGAAGGCATAACCCAATACGTGGATGGTCGCTCCACCCCAGGTGCAGGACAGCTCGATGCCATTGATCAGCTGCATATCCAGAGCCGTCGCTGCGCGGCGTGCTTCATCGAGGCCTTCCAGCGTGTCATGATCGGTCAACGCCAGCAGCCGAACGCCACGTTCGTGCGCCCTGGCCACCAGTACGGCGGGCGCCAGGGCGCCATCGGAGGCGGTGCTGTGGCAGTGCAGATCGACAATCATGGCGGCGCTTTCGTTGAGATTGATGTTTGTTATTATGCCCCACATTAGCGCCAAGCAGGCCGTTGAAAAACGTAGGCGAGGCAGCCAGTGCAATACCGATGGCGGCCCCACAAAAACAGGCGAAAAAGCGGAGTTTACGAGTTGTAAATGAGCATTTTGAGCCTGTTTTTAACGCAGCAATGGCAACGTAGGTAGTTTTTCAACAGCCTGCTAGGCAGTCGCCGTGTGGCGCAAATACTTCATCCCCCCGCTTCGACCCTAGATAAGGACTGAGATGCTCTACGCCATCATCGCCACCGACGTCGAAAACTCCCTGGAAAATCGCCTGGCCACCCGCCCCGCTCACCTCGCTCGTCTGGAGCAGCTGAAGCACGAAGGCCGCCTGCTGCTGGCCGGCCCACACCCGGCCATCGACAGCAATGATCCGGGCCCGGCGGGCTTCAGCGGCAGCCTGGTGGTTGCCGAGTTCGATTCCCTGGAAGCTGCCCAGCAGTGGGCCGACGCCGACCCGTACCGCGCAGCCGGCGTGTATGCCAGCGTGTTGGTCAAACCCTTCAAGAAAGTGCTGCCCTGACGAAACGCCACCCACGCTGCTTTCGCACACAAGGAATCGCGATGCGCTCGATCCCGCTGTCCCTGCTGGTCACCGTGATGCTGGCTTGTGCTTTGGTACAGGCAGAAGAAGAACCCGCTCAGCCGTCCGCCCCTGCAGCCGCGACCAACAGTCAGGCGCTGGAGCAGCGCCTGGCGCAAAGCGAGCAACTGCGCAACGAGCAGCAAGCGAGCAGCGCCGTACAGCTACAACGCCTGCGCCAGGAAAATCAGCGCCTGCGCTTGCAGCTCAAGGAAAGCCAGGCGCAGGCTCAACCCCGGCTACTCAGCGAGGAACAGACCTGGTTCGCCCTTGGCGCCGCCCTGAGTCTGATCTCGATGGTGTTCGGCGCCCTGCTGCGTGGTTCTCGCAAGACCCGTCGCGAATGGATCAATTGAGCCATGAGCCGACTGCTGCTGATCGATGACGACCAGGAACTCTGCGAGCTGCTGGCCAGCTGGCTGACCCAGGAGGGCTTTCAGGTGACCGCTTGCCATGAGGCCGGCGGTGCCCGTCAGGCACTCGCCGCACAGGCGCCCGACGCCGTGGTGCTGGATGTAATGCTGCCGGACGGCAGCGGCCTGGAGTTGCTCAAGCAACTACGAGGTGAGCATCCGGACCTGCCGGTACTGATGCTCTCCGCCCGCGGCGAACCGCTGGATCGCATCCTCGGCCTGGAGCTGGGCGCCGATGATTACCTGGCCAAACCCTGCGACCCGCGCGAGCTGACCGCACGCCTGCGTGCCGTGCTGCGCCGCACCGCACCGGCCCCGGCCAGCAGCCAGCTGGAACTGGGCGACCTCAACTTCAGCCCCAACCGCGGAGTGGTCAGCATTGGCGAGCATGACGTCCCCCTGACGCTTTCCGAAAGCCGCCTGCTCGAAGCCCTGCTGCGCCAACCGGGTGAGCCGGTGGACAAACAGGCATTGGCGCAACTCGCCCTGGGCCGCAAATTGACCCTGTACGACCGCAGCCTGGACATGCACGTCAGCAACCTGCGCAAGAAGCTCGGACCGCACCCGGACGGCCGCCCTCGCATTCTCGCCCTGCGCAGCCGCGGCTATTACTACGCGCTGTAAGCGCTTTTGCCGGCGCTAGGTAAATAGCCTGCAACACCGCCTTTACCCAAGCTTTACCCACGCCTGACTGCCCTTGACCTTGACCGCCGCATACTGAGCCCATCCGGTCGTTACCGGTTTCGAGACAAGGAGAATCACCATGCGCAAGACCCTCACCGCCCTACTGCTCGCCGCTGCCCTGCCGACCCTGGCCTTCGCCATGCCTATGCAAGACGGCGGCCCTCGCCACCATGACCGCAGCCACGGCATGTTCAAGGAGCTGAACCTGAGCAAGGAACAGCGCCAGGAGTTTCGCAAACTGATGGGCGAGCAGATGAAGGCCCATCGCGACATCACCAAGCGCTACCTGGACAAGTTGCCGGAAGCCGAGAAGCAGGCCATGAAGAAGGAGCTGGACAAGGCCCGCGCCGACCAGCACAAGGCCCTGCGTGACCTGCTCAACCCCGAGCAGCAGAAAGCCTTCGACGAACACCAGAAGAAAATGGAAGCTCGCCGCGCGGAAATGGCCGAATTCAAGGCCTGGAAGGCCGAGAAGGACAGCAAAACCAACTGATCGACACCCCCTAGACCCGCCGCCGCGCTCCCTGAGCCCGGCGGCTTTTGCATGAGGAATCACCGTGCGTTCACTGTTCTGGCGGATTCTGGCGACTTTCTGGCTGGGCATCGCACTGGTGGCCGGTCTGTCGTTGCTGCTCGGCCGCGCCCTGAATCAGGACGCCTGGATTCTGAGCCTGCACCCGGGCCTTGGCGATCTCGATAGCAAGTGGGTCAAGCACTATGAACAGCAGGGACCGGCAGCCGCCCAGGACTTTCTCGAGCGACGCAAACGCCAATACCGCATCGATACCCAGGTACTCGGCGAAAGCGGCCAGCAACTGGTCAAAGGCACCTTTCCGTCGCGCGCCGCCGCTTTCGAGGCGCGCCATGGCGATGACCGTCGCCTGCCCTGGCGCCGCCTGACGGCCGAATACACCAGCCCGGAAAGCGGCGAAAGCTATCTGTTCATTTACCGCATCCCGCATCCGGAGCTGGCAGCCTGGCACCGCGGCAGCCTGTTCTGGCCACTTAGCGCCATCGCCATCGCCCTGGTGGTACTGACACTGTTCAGCCTGATGCTGACGCTGACGATCACCCGCCCACTGGATCGCCTGCGCGGCGCCGTGCATGACCTTGGCCAAACCGCCTATCAGCAGAACAGCCTGGCCCGCCTGGCCACGCGCCGAGACGAGCTGGGCCTGCTGGCCAAGGATTTCAATCGCATGGGTGAGCGCCTGCAGGGGTTGATCGGCAGCCAGCGCCAGCTGCTGCGCGATGTCTCCCACGAACTGCGTTCACCTCTGGCACGCCTGCGTATTGCACTGGCCCTGGCAGAGCGCGCCGATGCCGCCGAGCGTGACAAGCTCTGGCCTCGCCTGAGTCAGGAGTGTGATCGACTGGAAGCGCTGATCAGCGAAATTCTTGCCCTGGCCCGCCTGGACGCCGAACCGGGCGCCGCCCAGCCGGTCGACCTGGATGCCCTGCTCGGCAACCTGCAGGAAGACGCGCGCCTGACCGCACCGCAACAACAGCTGCAGATCGATCTCGACCCACGTGCACGCCTGGAAGGCTGGCCAGACATGTTGGAGCGTGCGCTGGATAACCTGCTGCGCAATGCTTTGCGCTTCAGCCCAGCGGATCAACCTGTCCTCATCAGCGTGCAAAGCCAAGGGCAAAGCGTAACGCTGAGCGTGCGCGACCATGGCCCTGGGGTGGCCAATGAACACCTGCAGCAGTTGGGCAAGCCCTTCTTCCGCGCGCCGGGTCAGAGCGGCCCCGGCCATGGCCTCGGCCTGGCCATCGCGCGCCGGGCGGCGCAGCGTCATGGTGGTGAACTGCTGCTGAACAACCACCCGGAAGGCGGTTTCATCGCCACGCTCCGCCTGCCGGCAAAACAGCAGACCAGCTGAATCGACGCTCGATCAGCCCTCCCAGGCGCTGACGAAATCCTCGACGCTGAGCTCAGGGGCGCGCCGCAACTCACGCTCCGGTGTGCCAAGGTAGAGGTAGGCGATGATCTGCTCGTCCGCCGCCAGGCCCAAACCTTTGGCCACATGGGCGTTGTAGGCCATGTCGCCGGTACGCCAGACGGCACCGATACCCTGAGCATGCGCGGCCAGCAGCATGCCGTGAGTAGCACAGCCGGCAGCGATCACCTGCTCGGAGGCGGGCACCTTGGGATGAGCCTGAACCCGCGCGATCACCACCACCAGCAGCGGTGCGCGCAGTGGCATGCCACGCACCTTGTTCAGCGCCTCCAGCGGAGTCTGCGCATCGGCGACCTGCAAGGCCTCGGCGAACAGCTCACCCATGCGCTCACGCGCCTGCCCCTCGACCGTCAGAAACCGCCAGGGACGTAGCTGGCCATGATCAGGCGCACGCAAGGCTGCGCGAAACAGCAGGTCACGCTGCCCCGCATCCGGAGCCGGTTCGACCAGGCGCGGAACGGAAACACGGTTGAGCAGAGCGTCGAGAGCCTCCATCGGCCACCTCCAAAAACAAAGATGGCGCATTCTCAATGCTGCAAGCTGCTAGCTGCAAGCTGACCAATGCACGGAGCGGATGTCAGAAGCCTGTCAAACCGTGGCCCGGATGCAACACGGGGCTTGCTGGCCCCGGATTGCATCCGGGCTACACGCCAGCCTGCAGCCGCCGTCAGGCTACGCGGTCAGGCGATATCACCGGTTGTACTGGCGGCGTCAGCGGCGGCAGACCGTAAGCCTTGCGCGCATCGTCACAACGCGGATTGTGCTCACCGTTCGCCCATGACGCTTCGAACTCGCGGCAACTGCTCGAACGCTGTTCGTACATGGTGCAACGCACACCACAACCGACGTCGCCCAGCAGTTGCGTGCAACGTGCCGGCTTGCTCTCGGTGCCGCGCATGGCGACGTAGTGGGGGCTGATCTGGATGACCTGCTCGTCCGGAACGCTACCGCCCGCGGACTGGCACTCGCCCCAGAAGAAGGACACACGAAAAAACGCGCAGCAGGCGCCGCACGTAAGGCAGGGATTGGCTTCGGACATTTGAGGAGAACTCGGAAACCGACGGACGTCGGCAACTGGCGGCTATTCTATGCTCGGCAATGCGCTTGTAAAGCCCCCAACCGTTACGGTTTACAGCCGCCCGTCCGCGGGTAGAATGGCGCACTTTTACAACACGCCAGAGCCCTCTACATGGCCTTGCCGACGCTGCGCATCATCGGTTTCATCATCGGCATATTCCTGATTACCCTGGCGATCAGCATGGCCATCCCCATGCTGACCCTGCTGATCTTCGAGCAGCCGGAAGATCTCAATGCCTTTCTCTGGTCCAGCCTGATCACCCTGGGCGCCGGGCTCGCGCTGGTGATTCCCGGCCGTCCGCAAAACGCCCAACTGCGCCCGCGTGACATGTACCTGCTGACGACCGGAAGCTGGACCCTGGTTTGCGGTTTCGCCGCTCTGCCGATGATGCTGATCGCGCACATCAGTTACACCGATGCCGTCTTCGAGACCATGTCAGGCATCACCACTACCGGCTCGACCGTACTGACCGGGCTGGACAACATGTCGCCCGGCATTCTGATCTGGCGTTCGATGCTGCAATGGCTGGGTGGCATCGGCTTCATCGGCATGGCCGTGGCGATTCTGCCGCTGCTGCGCGTCGGCGGCATGCGCCTGTTCCAGACCGAATCTTCGGATTGGGGCGAAAAGGTCATGCCGCGCTCGCACATGGCCGCCAAGTACCTGCTGCTGGTCTATCTGGCCCTCACCGGGTTCGGCTTCCTGGCCTACTGGGCCGCCGGCATGGCCCCTTTCGACGCGATCAACCACGCGATGACCTCGATCTCCACTGGCGGCTATTCCACCTCGGATTCGTCCCTGGCCAACTGGCAGCAACCGGCCGTGCATTGGACGGCAGTGGTGCTGATGCTGCTCGGTGGTATGCCATTCATGCTCTATGTCGCCTTCGTCCGCGGCAATCGCCAGGCGCTGTTCAAGGATCACCAGGTACGCGGCTTTATCGGTTTTCTGCTGCTGGCCTGGCTGGTGTTCGCCACCTGGCTGTGGATCAATTCGGACCACGCCTGGCTCGACGCCCTTCGCATCGTCGCGGTGAACGTCACCTCGGTGGTCACCACCACCGGCTTCGCCCTCGGTGACTACAGCAGCTGGGGCAGTTTCGCCGTGCTGCTGTTCTTCTATCTGACCTTCGTCGGCGGCTGTTCCGGCTCCACATCGGGCGGCCTGAAGATCTTCCGTTTCCAGGTCGCCTACGTGCTGCTCAAGGCCAACCTGATGCAACTGGTGCATCCGCGCGCGGTGATCAAGCAGCAGTACAACAACCACAATCTGGATGAAGAGATCGTCCGCTCGCTGATCACCTTCTCCTTCTTCTTCACCATCACCATCGGTGTGCTGGCCCTGGCCCTGACCCTGGTCGGCCTGGACTGGGTCACCGCACTGACCGGCGCCGCGACCGCCGTGTGCAACGTCGGTCCGGGTCTTGGCCCGATCATCGGCCCGGCCGGCAACTTCGCCAGCCTGCCGGACTCGGCCAAGTGGCTGCTCAGTGCCGGCATGCTGCTGGGCCGCCTGGAAATTCTGACCGTGCTGGTGCTGGTCACCCGCAGCTTCTGGAAACACTGACCAATGCCTCTGTCCAGCCTGCGCATCCTCGCCTTCATCAACGGCATCTTCCTCGTCACCCTGGCGCTGAGCATGCTGGTGCCGGTGATCACCCTGCTGATCTTCGAACAGCCGCAGGGCATCAATGCCTTTCTCTGGTCCAGCCTGATCACCGCACTCACCGGTATTGCCATGATCGCTCAGGGCAGGCCCCAGCAAACGAAACTGCGCCCACGCGACATGTACATGCTGACGGTGTCGAGCTGGGTGATGGTGTCGATCTTCGCCGCCTTGCCATTCCTCTTCGCCGAGCGCGCCAGTATCACCGACGCCTACTTCGAGAGCATGTCCGGCATCACCGCTACCGGCGCCACGGTATTCAGCGGCCTCGACGACATGTCCCCCGGCACGCTGATCTGGCGCTCGCTGCTGCACTGGCTGGGTGGCATCGGCTTTATCGGCATGGCCGTGGCGATCCTGCCGATCCTGCGCATCGGTGGCATGCGCCTGTTCCAGACCGAGTCGTCGGATCGCTCGGAAAAGGTCATGCCGCGCTCGCACATGGTCGCCAAGTACATGGTGCTGGCCTATGTCGGCCTCAGTGCCATAGCCGTGCTGGCCTTCTGGCTGGCAGGCATGGGCCTGTTCGACTCGATCAACCACGCCATGTCCGCCATCGCCACCGGCGGCTTTTCCACCTCGGACTCTTCACTGGGTAAATGGCAGGCACCGGCGATTCACTGGGTCGCGGTCATGGTCATGGTGCTTGGCAGCCTGCCCTTCGTGCTCTACGTCAGCGCCCTGCGCGGCAACTACCGCGCGCTGCTACGTGATGCTCAGGTGCACGGTTTCCTGCTGTTACTGGTGGGCAGCTGGGTGGTGCTGGCTAGCTGGAAATGGCTCACCAGCGACCTTTACTGGCTCGATGCGCTGCGTCTGGTCGCCGTGAATATCACCTCGATCATGACCACCACCGGCTTTGCCGTCGGCGATTATCACATGTGGGGCCCGTTCGCCAGCATGATGTTCTTCTACCTGGGCTTCGTCGGGGGCTGCTCCGGCTCCACCGCTGGCGGCCTGAAGATCTTCCGCTTACAGGTCGCCTACATCCTGCTCAAGGCCAACCTCAGGCAGCTCATTCACCCCCGCGCGGTGATCAAACAGCAGTACAACCGCCACCGCCTGGATGAAGACATCGTTCGCTCGATACTGGCTTTCGCCTTCTTCTACACCATCACCATCGCCACCCTGGCGCTGGCGGTGGCGATGTGCGGGGTGGACTGGATCACCGCCCTGACCGGCGCTGCAGCGACGGTCTCCGGCGTTGGCCCGGGTATGGGCGAGATGGTCGGCCCGGCCGGCAACTACGCCACCCTGCCCGACCTGGCCAAGTGGCTGCTGAGCTTTGGCATGCTGCTCGGGCGCCTGGAGATTCTCACCGTGCTGGTGTTGCTGTTCCCGGCCTTCTGGCGCCATTGAGCGAGGCGTGAAGCTCAGCCGACAAGCCCACGACGACTGCGGTATTCGCCCGGTGTTTCACCGAACCAGCGGCGAAACGCCCTGAAAAAGTTGCTCGGATCGGCAAACCCCAGCAGGTAGGCGACTTCCAGCAGCGTCAGGTCGACCTGACCAAGATACTGCTCGGCCAGCTCACGGCGGGTGTCGTCGAGCAGTTGCTGGTAGCTGGTGCCCTCCTCCTGCAGACGCCGCTGCAGGGTACGCTGCGACAGGTGCAGCGTTTGCGCCACCACCTCGCGACGCGGCTCGCCTTGGGGCAACAGGCGGCACAGCACCTGACGCGCCTGATGGGTGACACGACTGCTGCAGAAACGCGCCAGGTATTCGCCGGCAAAACGATCATGCAGCTGCGCCAGCGCCTCGTTGGCACTGGGCAATGGCGCCTCCAGATCGGCACGCTCGAAGATCAACCCATAGTGCTCGGCATTGAACTTCAGCGGCGCCTGAAACACCTGCTGGTAGGGCACCAGGTCGGCAGGCGCCGGGCCTTGCAGGCGAATTTCACGAGGGCGAATGGGCTTTCCGGTCATCCAGCGGCAAAACGCCAGACAGTAGGCCAGCGACGCCTCGGCGCTCTGCCGGGCAGGCGGCAGGCGGTCGCCATGAATGACCAGCGTCAGCGCGTAGCCGTCGGGCTGTGGCAGGAAATTCAGGTCCGCCCCTTCACCGATGATGCGCTGATAGCGCACCAGACGGGTGAAGCCGTCGCGCAGATTGCGACTGGACATCAGCGCATAGCCCACCACATGGAAGGACGCAGGACGCACCACCTGCGCCATGTTCAGGCCGATCGCAGGGTTGCCCGACAACGCCACGGCCCGCTGCCACAGCCGGGTCATGCCGTCCTGAGGGAAGCGCGCATCCGGATCGTTCAACGCGGCGTAATCCATGCCCAGCTCGGCGAACAGAGCGACGCAGTCGACGCCGCCCAGCTCCAGCGCCTGCACGATGGCCAAGGCCCAGTTGGATGATGTGGTTCTTTCGCTCATCGTCTTGTTCTTATGGTCGATCAGGCCAGCAAGGTCAGGGTTGGCGGCGCAAGGATACTAGACTGGCACCTTAAGTCAGTGGCCCACGGAGACAGCAGGTCTAGACTCGTGGGTGACAATAACAGGAGGTGCGCCATGACCGCCCAGACTACCGAACGCTACCAGAGCTTCGCCGAGTTCTACCCCTATTACCTGCAGGAGCACAGCAACCCCGTGTGCCGCCGCCTGCACTATGCAGGCAGCCTGCTGGTGCTGGCGATCCTCGCCTATGCCCTGCTCACACAGCAATGGCTATGGCTGCTGGCCATGCCGCTGGCCGGCTATGGCTTCGCCTGGGTCGGCCACTTCATTTTCGAAAAGAATCGGCCGGCCACCTTTCAGTATCCGCTATACAGCCTGATGGGCGACTGGGTGATGCTCAAGGATGCCTTTACCGGCCGCATCCGTTTCTGACGAGACGGATGCACGCCCGCCTACAGAACAACAAGAACGAGAAACCATGAACAGCCGCGCCCGCTTTACCCATATGCAAGACGGCCAGGCCGAGGACTGGGCCATCATCGCCCAGGACTTCGCCGCCTACGCCGCCCAGCTGCCTGCCCGCATCCTCGATCACCTGCGTCTGCTCGACGGCGATTTCGGCGGTTTTCCGGTCGACCGCCTGACCCACTCGCTGCAGACCGCCACCCGCGCCTATCACGACGGCCGCGACGAGGAATACGTGATCTGCGCGCTGCTGCATGACATCGGCGATACCCTCGGCAGCTACAACCACCCGGACATCGCCGCAGCCATCCTCAAGCCCTTCGTCAGTGCCGAGAACCACTGGATGGTGGAGAAACACGGCATCTTCCAGGGCTATTACTTCTTCCATCATCTGGGCATGGATCGTCACCTGCGCGAGCAGTTCAAGGATCACCCCCAGTACCAGGCGACCATCGAGTTCTGCGCCAAGTACGACGCGGCCGCCTTCGACCCTGACTATGAGAGCCTGCCACTGAGCTTTTTCGAGCCCATGCTGCAGCGCGTGTTCGCCCGGCCGAAGAACTCCATCTATCTGGCTGCTATGGAAAATACCGGCGCCTGACCGCTGGCCACTGTTACGCCACCGTTCGGCGGCCATGCTTGGCTGGCCGCCACCCCTTGGTTATGATCCCCGCCCAGCGAGCCTCTGGCTCAGGTCTTGCAGACCAGCCAGGCGTCCAGCAGAGACGCCAGAAATCCAGCAGGGACAGTTCCAGCAGATGAAGCCAGCAATCACCAGCCGTGCCAACGGGCTACCGACGCCGCCGTTGCGCGAATACTATTCGCGCGTACTGGCCTATATCGCCACGGCCGCCAGCATCGCCGCCGGCACCTATGTCGGGCACTTCGCCTACGACATTCTGTGGATGGTGCCCTACGCCCTGCTCTACCCTCATCTGGCGCACAACCTCAGCCGCCGCTTCAAGCGCGACCATCCGCAACAGACCGACCTCGCCCTGCTGTTCTTCGATGCCCTGCACGCCGGCGCATCCTGCGTGCTGCTGGGTTTCTCCGCCGTACCCAGCCTGATGTTCCTGCTGACTCTCTGTTTCAGTGCCCTGGTGATCGGTGGCATGCGCTATCTGGGCCTGGGGCTGCTGGTGGCCGCCAGCGGCATGGCGCTGTGCGCCGCGCTGGTGGAAGTTCATCCCAATACCGACACGCCGACGCTGGTGGCGCTGGTCAGCATCCTCTTCGCCACCCTGTACATCTGCATCACCGCCTATTTCGTCAACCAGCAGGGCCTGCGCCTGGCCCAGGTGCGCAGCGAGATCAAGCGCGAGCAGGAAAAGGCCGCACGCCTGGCGCGCAATCTGGCCAAGTACCTGTCACCACAGGTCTGGGAATCGATCTTCACCGGCAAGAAGAGCGTGCGCCTGGAGACTCAGCGCAAGAAGCTCACGGTGTTCTTCTCCGATATCAAGGGCTTCACCGAACTGTCAGAAGAGCTGGAAGCCGAAGCGCTGACCGACCTGCTCAACACCTACCTCAACGAAATGTCGAAGATCACCCTGAAATACGGCGGCACCATCGACAAGTTCATCGGCGACTGCGTCATGGTGTTCTTCGGCGACCCGAGCAGCAACGGCGCCAAGAAGGATGCGGTAGCGGCGGTTTCCATGGCCATCGCCATGCGCAAGCACATGAAGGTGTTGCGCCAGCAGTGGCGCGCCCAGGGCATCACCAAGCCGCTGGAAATCCGCATGGGCCTCAATACCGGCTACTGCACGGTGGGCAACTTCGGCGCCGACACGCGCATGGACTACACCATCATCGGCCGCGACGTGAACCTTGCCAGCCGCCTGGAAAGCGCTGCCGAATCCGGCGAAATCCTGATCTCCCACGAGACCTATTCGCTGGTCAAGGACGTGATCATGTGCCGCGACAAGGGCCAGATCGCCGTCAAGGGCTTCACCCGCCCGGTGCAGATCTACCAGGTGGTGGACTTCCGCCGCGACCTGGGTGCCACGTCCAGCTACGTCGAGCATGAGCTGCCGGGCTTCTCCATGTACCTGGACACCAACGGCATCCAGAACTTCGACAAGGAGCGGGTGATCCAGGCGCTCAACCAGGCCGCCGAAAAGCTGCGTGACAAGGTCATTCTCTGACCCTGCCCCCGGCGGATCGCGGCTGAAGCCGCTCCTACATGAGTTAGGTCGGCGCTTGCATTAACGTAGGAGCGGCTTCAGCCGCGAAAAAACGGCCTACAACGCAGTATCCGGCAACGCCTCATCCAGCAACGCCGGCTCACCATCGATCAGCGGCTGCAACGCCAGAAACTCCAGCGCCGAAGCGCGCCAGGACTGCGCTGCCGCCAGTTCCGCGCAACGCCCCCGGTCCAGCTCCAGCGCAGCCAGACAAGCAGCGCGCAGATCCTCGGCCATCACGCCACTGATTCCCTGTTGCAGCACATCCAGCGGCCCGGCCACGGGAAACGCAGCCACCGGCGTGCCGCAAGCCAGCGCTTCCAGCATCACCAGGCCATAGGTATCGGTACGCGAGGGGAAGACCAGCACCGACGCATCCTGGTAGGCCTCGGCCAGCGCCTGGCCATGGCGATAACCGACGAAGCGCACCTGCGGATACTGCGCTTGCAACGCCTCACGCTGCGGGCCGTCGCCGACCACACGCTTCTCACCCGGTAGATCCAGATCGAGAAAGGCCTGCAGGTTCTTTTCCGGGGCGATGCGTCCGACGTAGAGAAACACCGGCCGCACCGGGCGTGAACGCGCCTCGTCCGGCCGAAACAGCCGGGTATCCACGCCCTTGCGCCACAGTTTCAGCCTTCGCAGATCCCAGCTGACGAACTCCTCACGCAGTCGCTCGGTCGTCACCAGCACAGCCTGACTCGGGCGATGGAAGGCGCGCAGAAAGGCATAACCGAAGCGCGGTGCAATCCAGGGCCAGCGCGTGCTGACGTACTCCGGGAAGCGCGTATGGATCGCCGTGGAGAACGCCAGCCCACGCTTGACCAGCCAACGTCTCGCCGCCCAGCCCAAAGGCCCCTCGGTCGCGAGATGCACACAGTCCGGACGAAAGGCGCGAATCGCCGCGCCGACGCGCCACAGATCCCACACCAGCGGAATCTCAGGGTAGGTCGGACAGGGCATAGCGCGGAAATCGGCTGGCGACAGCAGCTTGACCTGATGACCCAGCCCGCGCAGCTCAGCAACCAACGCTGCCAGGCTGGTGACCACGCCATTGACCTGAGGCGCCCAGGCGTCCGAGACGATCAGTATCCTCATGCGCCGGTCTCGAGGGCGACGGCTGGCTCCTCGCTGGCCAGTTGCGCCTCGGCCAGGCGATAGAGTTCGATCTGCCCGTCCCAGTGCTCGATCAGCGCCGTGCAGGACTCCACCCAGTCGCCGCAGTTCATGTATTCCACGCCACTTACCTGGCGAATCTCGGCATGGTGAATATGGCCGCAGACCACGCCCTGCAGGCCGCGCTTGACGCACTCGTGAGCGATGGCCTCCTCGAAATCGCTGATGAAGTTCACCGCCGTCTTGACCTTGTGCTTGAGGTAGGCCGACAACGACCAGTACCCGTATCCCCAACGACTGCGCCAGTGATTGAGCCAGCGATTGAGGGTCAGGGTGAACTCGTAGGCGGAGTCGCCGAGAAACGCCAGCCAGCGATGGTAACGGGTGATCACGTCGAACTGATCGCCGTGGATCACCAGCAACTGGCGGCCATCGGCCGTGACGTGCACCGCCTCGTCGACCAGTTGGATGTTGCCCAGCAGCAGACTGGAATAGCGGCGCAGGAATTCGTCATGGTTGCCGGTGACGTAGATCACCTCGGTACCGCGCTTGCTCATGGTCAGCAGGCGGCGGATCACGTTGGTGTGCGCCTGCGGCCAGTAGATGCCGCCGCGCAGTTTCCAGCCGTCGATGATGTCGCCCACCAGATAGATGCGGTCGGCGTGATAGCGCTTGAGAAAGGCTGCCAGGTGTTCGGCCTGGCAGTCGCGTGTGCCGAGGTGCACGTCTGAGATCCACAGGGTACGGACACGTTGCTTGCGGCTGGGCTTGGCGAGCTGGGCGCTGGTCATGGGCGGCCTCCGGCTGGGTTTAGACGAGCTTGAGGCGTCGCGGTGAAAGGCTTGTGACAGGAAAAAGACCGTTCCATGACGCAGCATCGCCTCAGCTCAGGCGTTACACTCCGGCGGTTACCGAGGAAACCGCCATGCTCCCGATCCTGTCCCTGCGTCATTACAGCCACGAAGTGCTCAGCCATAGCCACGACCATGCGCAGCTGGTGTTCGGCCTGGCTGGCGAGCTACAATTCGAAGTGGACGGCCAGGGCAGCCAGGTGCTGCGCCACCACCTGGCAGTGGTGCCGGCCGCAGCACGCCATACCTGTGGCAGCCCACGCGGCAGCCAGTGCCTGGTGCTGGACCTGCCGGCCAACGACTGGCTGGAACGCCAGCTCGGCCAACACGCGAGCGACATCCAGCGCCTGCTGGACAAACCCAACGCCCTGCAACTCGATCCGTCCCAGGGCCAGTTGCTCAACTGGCTGGCCTGCAGCCCGATCAACGATCCGATCATCGCCAGCCAAGGCGCGGCGCTGCTGCTCGGCAGCCTGGCCTGCAGCCGCCAGCAAGCCGAAGCGTCCGGTTTGCCGATGGCTGCCCTGGATCGCTATATCGAGCAGCACGCGGCGCATCCGCTGCAGGTGGCGGATCTGGCGCGCCTGGCCGGTCTGTCGGTGGCGCGCTTCCACGCCCGCTTCCTCGCCGAGACCGGGCGCACGCCCATGGAACACATTCGCCAACGGCGCCTGCACCTGGCCGAACACCTGCTGCGTGGCAGCGACCTGGCCGTCGGCGAAATCGCTGCCCGTGTCGGCTACAACTCGCAAAGCGCCTTTACCGCCGCCCTATCACGCCACCTGGGCATGACCCCGCGACAGCTGCGCCGCACGCGCTAGCGACCGTGTTCGCGCCCCAACCGTGAAATCGCCCCGGATTTCATCCGGGCTACAGCTGGAGCGCAGGGTGCGCCGTACGCAGCGCAAAACTATCGGTTGGCCCCGGTGCGCGCGGCGCACCCTACGCGCTGCCGAGAGTCTGGCGACAAAACTCATCACTCCCGCGACAGACAGCTACCGTCTGCGCCGCCTAGACTGCGCCGCATCATCGAGGAGTACCCATGCAAACCATCGAATGGCAGGATTTCGAGAAGGTGGAGCTGCGCGTCGGCACCATTCGCAGCGCCCGTCCCAATGAAAAAGCGGTGAAGCCGGCTTTCGTGCTGGAAGTGGATCTCGGCGAACTGGGCATCAGGACCTCCAGCGCGCAGATCACCGCGCATTACGTCTGTGACGATCTGGTCGGTCGCCAGGTGCTGTGCGTCTGCAATTTCGCCCCCAAACGCATCGCCGGGGTGCGCTCGGAAGTGCTGGTCACCGGTGTCTATGACAACGACAACCGTGTCGTCCTGGCCGGTTTCGACAGGCCACTGCCCAACGGTGCGCGCCTGGCATGACGGAACGTAACGCCCTGCTGGCGATTCACCTGGGTGCCCTGCTGTTCGGCCTGTCAGGCATTTTCGGCAAACTGGCGGCGACCACGCCGAACATGATTGCAGGCGGCCGCGCCTTCTTCGCCGTACTCGCCTTGAGCCTGGCTGCGGTGCTCTGGCGCAGCCGCAACGCGATTCGTCCAAGCCTGCGGCAGATGGTTCTGCTGGCACTCGGCGGCCTGCTGCTGGGCACCCACTGGGTCACCTTCTTCGAAGCGGTGAAAATCTCCGGCGTGGCCATCGCCACCCTCGGCTTCGCCAGCTTCCCGGCCTTCACCGTGTTGCTCGAAGGCCTGTTGTTTCGCGAGCGCACCCGCCCCAGCGAGTTCGCCATGGTCGGCGTGGTCTGCGTGGGGCTGATCCTGGTTACGCCGCAGTTCAGCCTCAACAGTGAAGCCACAGTCGGATTGCTGTGGGCGGTGCTGTCGGGCTTTCTGTTCGCCCTGCTGTCGCTGCTCAATCGTGCCAGTACGCGCGGCCTCGACCCGGTAAAGGCCGCGCTGTACCAGAACATCACCGTCCTGTTGTGCTTCCTGCCGCTGGCCTGGCCGCTGCTGCCCAGCGTGCGCGCGGTGGACTGGTTGTGGCTGGCCATGCTCGGGATTTTCTGCACGGGCCTGGCGCACAGCCTGTTCGTCGCCAGCCTGCGTGTGCTCAAGGCACGCACCACGGCAGTGATCTTCGCCCTGGAACCGGTCTACGGGATTCTGTTCGCCTGGTGGCTGTTCAGCGAGCAGCCGACACTGCGCATGCTGGCCGGTGGCGTGCTGATCGTCAGCGCCATCTTCGTTTCGGCGCGGATGGCGCGCTGAAACGAAGACGTCGCCCAAGAGCCTGTTTAGGATCTCGCGAGCTAGAGCGATACAACACCGATGGCGGCCCCGAAAAAATAAGCGAGGAACGGTCGGAGTCGCGGGCGACTGTACTTTTGTACATGAGCATTTCGACCGAGCTGGCGCTCCAGCTTGTTTTTAACGCAGTAACGCCGACGCGCAGCAGATCATAAATAGGCTCTAGCGGTCGTTGTGGCCCAGGTCGCGGGTTGGATCGATCAGATCGCGCACCCGCTGCTTGAGCACCTTGGCCTCGGGGAAACCACCATCGGCCTTGCGCTCCCAGATCTGCCGGCCATCGCAGAGGATGCGGAACACACCGCCAGTGCCCGGCTCCAGGCTGACCCGCCCCAGCTCGTCGGCAAAGGTGCTGAGCAGTTCCTGAGCCAGCCACGCGGCGCGCAGCAGCCACTGACACTGGGTGCAATAGGTGATGACGATTTCAGGCTTCTGATCGGACATGGCAGCGGCTCTACTGTGGGGCTTGATGCCTATAATAACGGCCTTTGTCTCTGCTCCTGCCGGAATCCACCATGCGCCGCCTGCTCTTGTCGCTGCTCTGCCTGTTCGCCCTGTCCAGCCTTCCGGCCATCGCCGCCGAGCGAGTCGGCCTGGTGCTGTCGGGCGGCGCCGCCCGCGGCCTGGCGCACATCGGTGTGCTCAAGGCGCTGGAAGAACAAGGCATTCGCATCGATGCCATCGCCGGCACCAGCATGGGCGCCATCGTCGGTGGGCTCTACGCTTCCGGCTATTCGGTGGCTGAGCTTGAGCGCCTGGCGCTGGAACTGGACTGGCAACAGGCGCTGTCCGACTCACCGCCGCGCGAGGACATCCCCTTTCGCCGCAAGCAGGACGACCGCGATTTTCTGATCAAGCAGAAACTCAGCTTCCGCGACGATGGCAGCCTGGGCCTGCCGCTGGGCGTGATCCAGGGCCAGAACCTGGCGCTGCTGCTGGAAAGCCTGCTGGTGCATCGCAGCGCCACCCGCGACTTCGATCATCTGCCGATCCCCTATCGCGCCGTGGCCACCGATGTGGTCACGGGTGAGCAGGTGATCATGGGCAGCGGCCACCTGCCGCAGGTGATGCGCGCCAGTATGTCGATCCCGGCGGTGTTCGCCCCGGTGGAAGTGGACGGCCGCCTGCTGGTCGACGGCGGCATGGTCAACAACGTGCCAATCGACGTTGCGCGGCAGATGGGCGTCGATCACGTCATCGTCGTCGACCTGGGCATGCCACTGAAACCGGCCAAGGAGCTGCTCACCGTGGTCGACGTGATGAATCAGTCGATCAACCTGATGATGCGCAAGAACTCCGAGGCTCAACTCGAAACGCTGGAGGCGGACGACGTATTGATCCTGCCACCTCTGGCCGGCTTCGGCGTCGCCGACTTCAACCGTGGCGAACAGATGATGGACGCCGGGTATCGCGCCACACAGATTCAGGCCGAGCGCTTGGCCCGTTTGCGTACCAGCAGTGCCGGCAACCCGGCACTGGCCATGGCGCGCTCGCGCGAACAGCGCACACCGGTGATCCGTGAGATCCAGGTGGAAAACGACTCGAAAGTCGGCGATGCGGTGATTCGCCGGCACATTCGCCAGCCACTGGGCGAACCGCTGGACATGGATCGTCTGCAGAAGGACATGGGCACCCTTTACGGCCTCGACTACTTCGAGCGCGTGCAGTACCGGGTAGAGCCGCTGGACGAGCGCGGCAGCGCCCTGGTGATCGATGCCCGTGGCAAACGCACCGGGACCGATTACCTGCGCCTGGGGCTCAATCTGTCCGACGACATGCGTGGCGACAGCGCTTTCAACATCGGCGCCAGTTACCGCATCAACGGCATCAACGAGCTCGGCGCCGAATGGCTGACACGCCTGCAGCTGGGTGACCGCCAGGAGCTCTACAGCGAGTTCTATCAGCCACTGGACGCCGGCTCACGCTACTTCGTCGCGCCCTACCTGTTCGGCGAGGCGCAGAACGTCGAAGCGATCCTGGACAACGACCCCATCGCCGAATACCGCCTGGAGCGCTACGGCTATGGCCTCAATCTCGGCCGGCAGATCGCCAACAACGGCGAGATTCGTTTCGGCATCGCTCAGGCCTGGGGCGAAGCGGATGTCCGCGTCGGCGAGCGCGATCTGCCCAGCTTCAGTTTCAGCGAGGGGTATTACGAGCTGCTGTACTCCTTCGACACCCTGGACAACCTCGACTTCCCGCGTACCGGTGAGGACATCGGCCTGATGCTGCGCAAGTATGACCGCGGGCTGGGCTCGGACGAGGAGTATCGGCAATGGCAGCTGAAGCTGGACAAGGCCTACAGCCATGGACCCAATACCTGGCTGTTCGGTGGCCGCTACGGACGCACGCTGGATGAAGCGGAAGTGGTCACCTCAGGTTTCATTCTCGGTGGCGCCCAGGAGCTGTCCGGCTTCCGCCAGGACTCGCTGAGCGGCCAGAACATGGCGTTGGCGCGGATGATCTACTACCGGCGCATGACGCAAACCTCGATGTTGCCGCTGAACTTCCCACTGTACCTGGGCCTGTCGCTGGAACGCGGCCGCGCCTGGAACAACGACAACGCCTTCGATAGCGGCTACATCAACGCAGCGAGCATCTTCCTCGGTCTGGATACGCCGCTGGGTCCGCTAAACTTCAGTTACGGCTTCAACGACGAACGGGAAAAAGCGCTGTACCTGAACCTGGGCAAGAGCTTCTGAAACGACGAGGCCGCGCATGTGCGCGGCCTCGTCAGGTGCAGCAGCAGAGTCGGTCAGGCGATTTCCGCCAGCAACTGGCGCGCGGCCTTCCTCTGCTCGTCATCGCCGTGGTCGATCACCTCGTTGAGGATGTCGCAGGCGGTGGCGATATCGCCCTGCTTGATATAAGCCAGGGCCTGGTTGAGCTGGGCCATGTGCTCCGGGTTGCCCGCCAGGTGATCGATGTCGCCCTGTAGCGCTGCAGTGGCATCGGCATCGCCGGCAAAAGCGTCGAGGAAGTTGTCATCCAGCGCCGGCACTTCATCGCTCAGCACCATTTCCATCTCACCAAAGGCGCTCAACTGCTCGTCTTCATGATGCAGCTCGAACACCTCCGGCAGCTCCTGCAGATTGCTGGCGAACGACGCATCGAACTCCGGCACTGCAGCAGCCTTGGGTTTGGACTTGGCAGTGGCTGGGAACGGGCTGACCAGATCCCAGTCGGCATCCAGCGACAGGTCGTCGAGATTGAGCTGAAAATCAGGTTCAGTCGAAGGCTCTGCCACAGGTTGCAGGGCAGCGACAGGCTCTATCGGTGCCTGCTGAATCACCCGCAGATCAGGATGACGCGCCTTCAGCGCATCGATGCGCTCGGCGTCGAACGCTTCGGCACGCAGCACTTCCTCCTCGCGCGCGAAGCCCACTCCATCGCCCAGCAGTGCCAGAACTTCCAACAGGCGGAAGCGTAGATCACTACGCTGCGGATCCTGCGCCAGGGCTTTGTTCAGTTCACCGCGCGCCTCGCTGAGACGGCCGTAGGCGATATAGACATTGGCGGCCTCGAGCGGGTCGACGGGCCCTGGCGCGCGCGCCGGGGCTGGAGTCGGCACCGCCTTGACCACAGGAGCTGCGCTAACGGGTGCCGCAACCGCAGCGAGTTGTGGATGAGACTGTTGCTGAGGCGGCTGTACCTTTGGCTGTACCTGCACCACCGGTTTGGTTTTCTCGCCACGCCGCCGCAGCGCCCAGAACAGCGCACCGAGCAACAGCAGAAGCCCGATACCACCGGCCAGCAGTGTCGACCACCAGCCTCGTTCTGCTACCACAGGCTCCTCGACACCGGCCGGTGCTGCTGCAATGGGCTGAGTCGCCGGCTCGGCCGGCGTACGCGCCGCCAGCTCAGCCAACTGAGCGTCCTTCTGCGCCAGTTGTTCCTGCAGTTGCTGCAGTTGCAATTGCAGTTGCGCCAGCCCTTGCTGCAGTTGCAGATTCTCCGCAGCCTGGTTGGCCAGCTCCAGATCGACCTGGCGCTGTTTCTCGGCCAACAGCTCCAGGCTTTCGCTTTGTTGCGGCGCTGGCTCCAGGGCAGCCAGAGGCGCGCTCACGGGCCCTTCGGCAGTGTTTTCTGCGAACGCAGGTGCGGCCTCGGCAACAACCGGAGCAGCGCTCGCCTGGGCAGCCCCCGCGCGAGCAGCATCTGGCAGCAGCAGGTCGGCGCCAGCCTGCAGGCGACTTGGATCGCCGCCGGCAAAGGCATTCGGGTTGAGGGCAAGAATGCCCTCCATCAGCGCCTGCTGAGACAACGTACTGCCCTGCTCACGCAGACGCGCAGCGATGGACCAGAGACTGTCGCCACGGCTGACCTGATGACGGTGCCCTGCAGATGCACTCGGCGGCGTGACCGTGCTGACCGGCGAGACCGGTGCCGCGGCGCGAGTAGAGGGCTGAGAAATGGCTGCAGCACTCGGCGCAGACACGGCGGTGTAAGCCGAAGAGCCAGGAGGGTCCAGCAGCACGGTGTATTCACGCAGCAGCTGGCCGTTGGGGCGCGCCAATTCGACGATGAAGTTCAGGTACGGCTCGCGCACCGGGCGGTTCGACACCACGCGGATCACGCTACGTGAACCCTGCAGAAGCGGCGTGAAGCGCAGATCGTTTAGAAAATAGAAACGTTCGACCCCCGAACGACTGAACACCTCGGCAGGCGCCAGGCCGACACGCAGATCCTGCGCACCGAGATCGCCCACTTCGAGCAACTCGATTTCGGCCTCGAAAGGCTGATTCAGCGCCGAATGCAGCGTGATTTCACCCAAACCGAGCGCCGGAGCCATTCCCGAATAGAGAGCAGACCCAGACGCCAAACCCAACATCAACTGACGCACCCGAGCCATGTGACCTCCAGGGTTATCCGGCTCGAACGCCACCTCCTCGACTTCCTGTCTGAGCTTCCCTTGGCCGGGAGGCTGGCGCCCTTGATAGTTCAGAGAACGAGCGACAAGGTCCTTGTCGAGGCCGTCTCGAATTGCATTATGGCTACTAATTCACAAAGTAGCGGCTTGGACGCCAGTTCGCCGACGAAAGCACAGTGCCATCAAGGTAAATCAGTCAAAAATTAGGCACAGAAAAAATCCGATCAGAAATTGATCGGATTTTTGACAGTACAGGCGAACTCACTTCATCAGGTTGCCGAGTACTCGGGCGTGCACCTGCTGACAGCGGCGCAGATCATCCTCGTCGATACCGGCGAAGACCTCATGGCGCAGTTGGGTGGAAATCGCTTCGATCTTCTCGATCAAAGGCTGCGCATTCGGCTGCAGTGCGATCTTCTTGGCGCGACGGTCTTCGGGTACCGCCACGCGAATGACCAGCCCCTGGCTTTCGAGACTGTCGAGCAGACGCGCCAGCGTCGGGCCTTCCACGCCGATGCTCTGCGCCAATTCACGCTGGGTCGGCATTTCGCTGAAGCGCGCCAGATGCAGCAGCACCAGCCAACGAGCCTGGGACAGGCCGAGGCCAACCAGGCGTCTATCGAGTTCGGAACGCCAGGCACGTGACAGCTGGGCGACCTGCATGGCAAAGCGATGTTGATCGGGGTAAGACATGGGCAAGCGGACTCATACAAAGGTCAAAAACTAATTATTAGTCAGCTAGCCATAACCCGATGCGCAGGGCAAGCGCAGATTGCGCCAGGAGCATTGCAGAATGCGACCGACTCGCTACGCCCCGACTGCAACTCAGGCCGCGACCCTGTTACGTCCGAAAGCCTTGGCCTCGTACAGCGCTCTGTCAGCCTGTTCGTAGAGTTGGCTCAATTCAGGCTGGCTGTCGGGGCTCAGGCAGGCGACGCCGACGGACATGGTCAGTACATCGGCGCTATCGGAGCCACGATGGGCAATGCCCACCTCCTCTAGCGAATGGCGTAGCGCCTCGGCGCGCTGCCTGGCTTCATTGGCGCTGATGTCGAACAACAGCAGCGCGAACTCCTCACCGCCAAGCCGTACGCCCATATCCAGTGGGCGCCGTGCGGCCTGCTCGATCAGTGACCCGACACGCTGCAAAGCCTCGTCGCCAGCCTGATGGCCATAGCAGTCGTTGTACGCCTTGAAATGATCGATATCGCAGAGCAGCAACGCAATCGATATGCCGTCACGCTGCGCCTGGCGCCACAGGCGCTCGAACTGCCGGTTGAAGCTACGGCGGTTGTGCAGCCCGGTCAGGCTGTCGTGATGGGCAAGCAGATGCATCAGGCGGCTGATCAGGAAATACTCGCGCGACTTGTATTCCAGTAGGTAGCAACCGACAGCGCCGATAAGATTGCCGAAGACCAGGAACAACAGGCTGTTGATCAGACGCGGAGCAGGCAGCCCTGCGGCCAGTTCCGCCAGCCCATAGGCGAGCAGAATCACCAGGGAACAGGCAAGGGCCTGGCTCAAGCGCAGGCCTACCAGGAAGTACGCCGCCATGCTCACCAGCAGCAGACCTTCATAGGGGTAGCCGGGGTTGGCGCGATGGGCGATGCCGACAATCACTGCTGCCCCCACGCCGAGCACGAGGATGCAGATCATGCTCAGCGGTAGCAAAAGATGAATGTAGCGACGTTGCAGGATCAAGGCCGCGCAAACCAGCAGGATGACCAGCACCACCACGCGCACCGCGATCACCCACCCCAGGTGTGATGCAGGCACCACCAACATGTCGAGCGCCGCCAGAGCCAGCCAGATGACCGTGGCGACGCAGAGCGCGATCCGTTTTAGCTCGAAGCCATCCTCGAGCATGTGCGCACGATATTCACGCTCGAGAGCGCGGGAGAAACGCAACCGACGAAAGCCCAGGCTCAACTGATCGGCATAGGGGCTCGGACGAACTTCGTCGGGCCAAGCGTGATAGTTAGGCACCCTCACCTCGTTATCTGGCGGCCTGCCCACACCTTAGCCTTGTGAGCGAAATGCCGCCAGAATCACACTGGCGAGTTTCACCGCGGGCCGCTCAGATCTCGAACTCGGCCTGCAGTGCTGCGCGCACGCAGTAGAGTACCGCCTCATCGACCCGCCCGGCGAATAACGGGGCAATCTCGCTGACTGCCGGTAACTCGCCCTCGCCATCGAGGAAGGCCTCCTGAATCTCGCCCAACAGTTCCTCAGGCAGGTCCAACGCCTGTTCCAGGCTCAGTTGCTGCTGGGCGATGGCTTCGGCCAGCAGGCTGTAAACGTTCTTCTCGCTGCAGTTAAGCTGGCCGGCAATCTGCGCGGGCGTCATGCCGGCGCGGGCCAGGCTGACCAGCTCATGACGCAGATCGGCCACCGGAGCCGGCGTGTCATCCGCGCCGCTGCCATTGAGCACTTCCAGGAAGGCCTGACCGTAGCGTTCCAGCTTGCGCGCGCCGACGCCGCTGACCTCGGCCATCTCGCTCAGCGAGCTGGGCTGGCTGCGCAGCATCTCCAGCAGCGTGGCATCGGGGAAGATCACGTACGGCGGTACGCTGTGTTCCTCGGCCAGCTTACGGCGCAGGCTACGTAGCGCCTCCCACATTTCCCGTTCATGGCCACGCACCAACTGGCTGGCGGCGCTGCTGGAGGCCTTGGCCGCCTGCGCCGGCTTGGGTTCACGGCGCAGTTGCAAGCTGACCTCACCGCGCAGCAGCGGCCTGCAGGTCTCACTCAGACGCAGACCGCCGAAACCGTCCAGATCGACATCGGCCAGACCGCGGGCAACCAACTGGCGGAACAGGGTGCGCCATTCGACTTCGGAAAAACCCTTGCCCACACCGAACACTGCCAGGTGCTGATGACCAGCGGCACGAATCTTTTCGTTGTCTCGGCCGAGCAGAATATCCACCAGATGGCCGACACCATAGCGCTGGCCACTGCGATAGACAGCCGACAACGCCTGGCGCGCCGGCTCGGTGGCGTCCCAGGTCTCGACACCGTCGATGCAGTTGTCGCAGTGCCCGCAAGGGTTGGGCAGTTCTTCATCGAAGTAGGCCAGCAGCGCCTGACGCCGGCAGCGTGTCTCCTCGCACAGGGCGAGCATGGCGTCGAGCTTGTGCTGCTCGATGCGCTTGTGGCGCTCGTCACCTTCGGAATTGTTGAGCATCTGCTTGAGGAAGATCACATCCTGCAGGCCGTAAGCCATCCAGGCATCGGCCGGCAGACCGTCGCGGCCGGCGCGACCGGTCTCCTGGTAGTAGGCCTCCAGCGACTTGGGCAGATCCAGGTGACAGACGAAACGCACGTTGGGCTTGTCGATGCCCATGCCGAACGCGATGGTCGCCACCATGATCAGGCCTTCCTCGTTGAGAAAGCGCTTCTGATTGAAGGCACGCAATTCGTTGGGCAGGCCGGCGTGATAAGGCAGAGCCGGGAAGCCCTGGTTGCTGAGAAAGTCAGCGACCTCCTCGACCTTCTTGCGCGACAGGCAATAGACGATGCCGGCATCACCCTTGCGCGCAGCGAGAAAGTTCAGCAGTTGCTTGCGCGGCTGATCCTTGGGCTGGATGCGGTAGAAGATGTTCGGCCGATCGAAGCTCGACAGAAAGCGCTCGGCGTTGTCCAGGTGCAGGCGCTGGACGATTTCTTCGCGGGTGCGCTTGTCCGCGGTGGCGGTCAGGGCGATGCGCGGCACATGGGGAAAAAGCTCGGCAAGCTGACCAAGCTGCAGGTATTCCGGACGGAAATCATGGCCCCACTGCGAGACGCAGTGCGCTTCGTCGATGGCAAACAGGGCAATGTCCAGGCCCTGCAGGAAGCTCAGCATGCGCGGCTGCACCAGGCGCTCGGGCGCCAGGTAGAGCATCTTGATCTGCCCGCGACGGATACGGTCGGCGATCTCACGTTGCTCGTCAGGGCCCAACGTGGAATTCAGCGCCACGGCTGCCACACCCAGCTCATCAAGGGTGGCCACCTGATCGTCCATCAGGGCGATCAGCGGTGATACCACCACTGCCAGGCCCTCACGCATCAATGCCGGCACCTGGAAGCACAACGACTTGCCGCCGCCGGTAGGCATCAACACCAAGGCATCACCGCCGGCGGCTACACGCTCGATGATCGCGGCCTGGTTGCCGCGAAAGGCGTCGTAACCGAAAACGTCTTTGAGAATGCGCATGGCGTGGTCGAGCATGAAGGCCTCCAAATCGAGCCGCACATTATGCCGCAGGATCGGTCATAACAGGGTGCCTACCTGTCCGAAGCCGCTGAATCGCTGTCAGTAGAGCGCCCGTGCTGGTCGCAGAGGCAGCGGTGAACTAGAATCCATCCTCGTTTATCCCCTAAGCCTCAAGGTAACCCCACGATGTCCTTCGCTGAGCAACTATCCCGCCTGCAAGCCTTTCTCGATGCCGATGAGCTGCACGAAGAAGCGCTGGACTACGTGGCCGCCCATGGTTATCTCACTGCACTGGCGATCTGCCCCGATCAGGTGCCGGAGCGTGAGTGGATCGACGCCCTGTTCGCCGAGCCGCCGCACTACCGTAGCGACGCCGAGCGTGAAGAGGTCGAAAGCACGCTGATCCATCTCAAGGCCCATATCGCCCGTCAGCTGGCCGGCGAAGAAGAGCCCGAACTGCCGTGCGACCTGGACCTCGGTGACGAGCCGGATGACTCCGACCTGCGCGGCTGGTGCATCGGTTTCATGGAAGGCGTGTTCCTGCGTGAAGCCGTGTGGTTCGAGGATGCCGAAGACGAAGTCAGCGAGTTGCTGCTGCCGATCATGGTCGGTTCCGGTCTGTTCGACGAACAGGCCGAGTTTGCCGAGATCGCCCGCGACCGCGACCTGGTGGACAGCATGATCGACCAGATTCCCGAGCTGCTTACCGCCCTCTTTCTGCTGTGCCAGGCTCCGGAAGAAAAACCTGCGCTGCTCAAACCCCGCCACTGACCGCACCAGCCGGGGCACTGCCCCGGCTGCCGCCAAGACTCGCCCATGCCGCGTGACATCCAGCCAAGCCGCCATCGCAGTGTCCGCTACCTGCTGCTGACCATCGGCTGGCTGAGCGTGGCGCTCGGGGTCATCGGCATCTTCCTGCCAGTATTGCCGACTACACCGTTCCTGCTCCTGGCGGCGGCCTGCTTCGTGCGCAGCTCACGGCGTTTCTACCTCTGGCTGGTCACCCATCCGCACCTGGGGCCATGGATTCGCGACTACCTCGAAGGCCAGGGCATCCCGCTCAAGGGCAAGGTCTACGCCCTGGTGCTGATGTGGGCCAGCATCAGCTTCTCCTGCTATCTGGTACCCATGCCCTGGGCGCGAGTATTCATGCTCAGCAGTGCGGTACTGGTCAGCCTGTATATCCTCAAGCAAAAGACCCTGCCCAATCCCTGATTGGTCTGCGTAGCCCGGATGCAATCCGGGAACCCGGCGCCACTTCCTCGGATTGCGCCTTGGCGACGGAAGCCAGCCACTTAATCGACAACCTTTTGACACCGTCTTCTCGCTCCAGCGAAGAGGCCGGCAAAAAGCCGACACCTCGCCTAGACTCAGCCAATCGAGCCTGGAGACCACGACCCCATGCGACGGCTGCGTGTTCAGGGATGGCGGTGGCGGCTGCTGATCCTGTGGATCGGCGGCGGGCTGCTGGCCGCGCTGGCGCTGGCCGATTGGGACTTCGCGGTGATCGTGAAGAACGCGGAGAACCGCTACGGCAACCTCGGCCCTGCGCGCAAACGCATTCTCGACTGGGAAGAGCTGATCAAGACCAGCGCCAGCCTGGGCGAGGCGGACAAGCTCAACGAGGTCAATCGCTTCTTCAACCGCACCATCCGCTTCGTCGATGACATCCAGCTCTGGCAGGAGAACGACTACTGGGCCACCCCGGTAGAAATGCTGGTCAAGGGCGCCGGCGATTGCGAGGACTACTCCATCGCCAAGTACTTCACCCTGCGCCGCCTCGGTATCCCCAGCGAGAAGCTGCGCATCACCTACGTCAAGGCGCTGAACTACAACCAGGCGCACATGGTGCTGACCTACTACGCCAGCCCCACCGCCGAGCCGCTGGTGCTGGACAACCTGATCAACGACATCCGCCCTGCCTCGCAACGCAAGGACCTGCTGCCGGTGTACGCCTTCAATGCCGAAGGGCTCTATCTCGCAGGTTCCAACACGCGCAAGAGCGACACCAAGAAGCTCTCTCGCTGGCAGGACATCCTGAAAAAAATGCGTGCGGAGGGCTTCGCCATCGGCGAAGGCTAGGAGGAACCCATGTCCCTACTCAAGCAGCTGTTTCTCGCCATCTGCCTGTTTCTGGTGGTGGCCTTCACCGGCAGTTTCATCGCCGGAGTGGAGAGCTCGCGCGAACAGTTGATCAGCCAGTTGCGTTCGCACGCTCAGGACGCCGCCACGGCGCTGGGGCTGTCGATGACGCCGCACGTGGACGACCCGGCGATGATCGAGCTGATGGTCAGCTCGATCTTCGACAGCGGCTACTTCGCCAGCATCCGCGTGGTACGCATTGCCGACGACAGCCTGATCGTCGAACGCAGCACCGAGATCAGGCCCGAAAGCGTACCCGGATGGTTCGTCGAGCTGGTCGATCTGCAGCCCCAGGGCGGCGATGCGTTGATCATGCGCGGCTGGGAGCAGGCCGCCAGAGTAGAGGTGCTCAGCCATCCGCAGTTCGCCCTGGCCAAGCTGTGGGACAGCGCCCTCGGCAGCCTGTTCTGGCTGCTGCTGTGTGGCCTGGTCAGTGCCGTGCTCGGTGGCTGGCTGCTGCGTACCCAACTGCGGCCGCTGGACAACATGGTGCAGCAGGCGCAAGCCATCAGCCGCCGCGAGTTCCTCACCCTGCCCCGTGTACCACGCACGCCGGAGCTCAAGCGCGTGGTACTGGCAATGAACCAGATGGTCGACAAGCTCAAGACCCTGTTCGCCGAAGAAGCCGCGCGCAGCGAGAAACTGCGTGAGGAGGCTTATCAGGACAGCCTCACCGGCCTGGCCAACCGCCGTCAGTTCGACATACGCCTGAGCAACCAGTTAGTGATCAACGAGCAGCATCCAGAGGGCTACCTGCTGCTGCTGCGCCTCAACGACCTGGGCGGCCTCAACCAGCGCCTCGGCGGCCAGCGTACCGATGCGCTGATCGCCGCATTGGGCGATCAGCTCCGCCAACTGCTGGCGTTACCAGGGCGCAGCCAATGGCTGGCATCGCGCAACCGCGGCGGCGAGTTCACGCTGCTTGCGCCCGGCCTCAATGGCGAAGACGCAGATCGCCTGGCCAGCGAACTCAGCGAAGCCCTGAACAGCCTGAAGCAGACTGGTGCCAGCGACTGCGATCCCGTTGCCCACATCGGTATTGCCGCCTTTCGCCCTGGCGAGCAGAGCGAGGCAGTGCTGAGTCGCGCGGATCAGGCGCTGGCCCAGGCGCAGAGCCGCTCGGACAGGTGCTGGGAGCGCCTCGACGACTTCACCACCCGGCCCACTCATGGCCTGCACGACTGGCGCGGCTGGATCGACGATGCGCTGACCCAGGGCAAATTGCAGTTGTATTTCCAGCCGGTTGCCGAATGCGCCGCGGGCACGCTGATGCAGCACAAGGTCCTGGCGCGCCTGCTTGATCCGGCCGGCGAAGCCATCACCGCCGGGCGCTTCCTGCCCTGGATCGAGCGCCTGGGCTGGGCCGCGCGCTTCGATCTGGCGATGCTCGAACACAGCCTTGACCACCTGACGCGACACCCGCAACCCCTGGCGCTGAGCCTGTCTGCCGCGACCTTGCGCAATGAACAGGACAAAGCGCGCCTGCTTGATGCGCTGAACAGTCGCAAAGACGTAGCGCACCTGATGACGCTGGAAATCGATGAACGCCACCTGCCGCCACCCGCCGAGCTGGAAGCGCTGAGCCAGGCGATTCGGGAGGCTGGTTTCAACCTGGGCCTGCAACATTTCGGTGGGCGCTTCAGCCTGATTGGCAATCTCACCCACCTGGGCCTGGCCTACCTGAAGATCGATGGCACCTATATCCGCGCCATCGACCAGGAGAGCGACAAGCGGCTGTTCATTGAAGCAATCTTCCGCGCTACCAACAGCATCGACCTGCCGCTGATCGCCGAGATGGTGGAAACCGAAGAGGAGCTCGCAGTCCTGACTGAACTGGGCATACACGGCGCCATGGGCCGTCTGATCGGCGCACCGGCTCCATGGGGCAGCAAATGACTGTAAAGGCCCCGCCCCGGGGCGACTTTCCAAAGGTCCGGGTTGTCGCACCGACCGCTTCGCCGCAGGGCGCGACTCCTACAAAGGCGTGGTCCTAGACCAGATCGTGCTCGTCGTCGCCAAGCAGGCCGCTAAGGCCCTCGATCTCGGCGCGGGCAATGGCGCGCTGGTCGAGCTTCTGCCGCGCGGCCTCGGGCAGGTCGGTGTAGCGGATGACGCCTCGCTCGACCAGTACGCTGACCACGTCTTCCAATACGCGCACCAGCTCCAGGTCAGACTGTTTCAGGCTGTCCAGGCGCGCCTTGACCTCTTCCCTGGCCTCAAGCCAGCTGTGTAGCTCCTCGCTCTCGACAGCCAGGTTTTCCGTCATACCCTCAAAGGGTTCATGTTCCACTCGCAACAAACGCCCGGCCGCGTCGCGCTGTACGTAAACCATCGCTGCCTCCAGCAAACGCCATAAAAAAGCCCGCCACCCGGAGCGGGTAGCGGGCTTACTCTAGTTGAGTGCTGCAACTAAGGAAACTCTGATAAGCGTTTCCCTTTGCCTGAGAGGCCGCCAGCACAACGCTGACGGCCTCCCCTTACCTCTCAGGCGACCAGCTGATTCTGGTCCAGCATGCCCTGGATGATATCTGCAGTATTGCCACCGGAGAGGATGGTGTTCTCCAGGGTGATGGTCTGATCCACCGGCGCGCCACCTCCTGCACTGGCGATGTTGATCACCGTACTACCCGGATCGCTGACGAAGTCGAAGCTCAGGTATTGGCTCAACACGTCGGCGCTGGCCGGATCGCTGACGCCCACCAAAAGCTGCGACAGATCCAGCGTGTCCTCTCCGTTACCGAAGTCCTTGACGATATCGTGATAGTTGCCGCCGCGATCCCCCGCATTCCAGACGAAAGTATCGTTGCCGCTACCGCCGAACAGCACATCGTTGCCAGCGCCGCCGATCAGGATGTCATCGCCGCCCTGGCCGAACAGCCAGTCGTTGCCGGCACCGCCTTCGAGCGTGTCATTACCTCCGACGCCCGGCACCGATGCACCCAGTTGCTCGGCGTGCAGGTGGATGAAGTCCATGATCTGCGTCTGAGTCGGGGCCACCCCGGAATTGAGCGCCGTCAGGTGGTCGATCAGTACCTGATAACCGGGCGCCTTGCTGGCGTCTATCCACAGGGTATTGAGCGCGTCACCGAACAGGTAGTCGTCACCTGCACCGGCCACCAGATGATCGTCACCCAGGCTGGCGTAACCACCATCGGTGACGCTGCCGGGGTCGAGCACCGCGAAAAGTTCACTCGGCGTGGTAACGATCTGCGGCTGGCCTACCGCACCGTTGACGGTGTTGCCACCGAAGGACAGTGACCCCTCCCCAGTCACATCGGTATTGTCGAAGAAACGCAGCACATTGCTGTTGACCCCGGTACCGATGCCGATGGCATGCACCTCGGCGCGCTCCATCAAGATCGAGGCATGATCCAGAGCCCGGTCGACGTCGCGGTAGTTCACCGTGCTGCCGCTGTTGCTGTTGTCACCGTTATAGGTGGTCGGGTCGCCATCGGTCAGGAAGTAGGCGAGGTTGTTGTAGCCGTTGGCCTGCACCCCATCGAACCAGGCATTGGTCTGCTGCATCGCCGCCTCGTAGTTGGTGGCCCCGGAAGCGGTCAGCGCCATCAGCACGTTGTTCGGTGCAGCCAGGGCCGCCTGGATCTGCGCCAGGGTGCCGCTGAGCAGCAGGCTGGAGCTGGACGAGAAGGAGATCAGCGCGATATTGATCTGCCCGGTATGGGTACCGAGTTTGCCAATGAAGGCATTGACCGCATCCTTGAGCAACGCCAGGCGGCTGCTGTATCCCCCATCGCCATCCGGATCGCTGCTCATGCTGCCGGAACGATCGAGGATCAAGGCGATGTTGTAATTCTCCGCCGGCTGGACCACCGGTGGCTTAGCGCCCCCCAGGTCACCGATCAGCACGTCATTGCCGAAGGTCCCTTCGATAGCACCCTTGCCATCGTCATACTGACTGGGCACATGGTGAGGCACGCTGGAGTTCGGTGTGTCGTCGGCATTGCTGCCGACAACCAGTACCGACTGATCGCCGCGGATGCAGATATCCAGATCGGCCGAAGCACGGTCGCCATCGCCGTCGCTCACCACGTAGGTAAAGCTCTGCGTCAACTGCCCGCTGGGGCCGAAGCTCAGGTTGCCTTTCGCGGAGAAGTCGAACTGCCCGACATTGTCCCCATCCAGGTGAATCTTCAGGGTCCCGGTTGCGGTAGTGAGCGTCAGCTCGGCGGTCGCGGCATTGAAGGCCCAGGTGACGGTACCAGCCCCGCTCACCTCGATGCCGTCGCCGGCCTCGTTGAGGCTGAAGGTCTGGCCATCGACACTGACCGACTCAATACGCCCAAGACCATCGGCGCCCAGGCTGTCGTTGGCCAGAACGTCACCGGAGACACTGCCGCCCAGGTCGGCCAGGTCCAGCAGAGTTTCGGACAGGCTGTCAGGCGCGCTGTTGATCACCGAACCATCACTGGCGATCTGCCCCATGAAGGAGCCCGTGAAGTTGATGCCCACGGAGTGCGCCGTAAAGCTGTTGGTGGCGCTGTTGTTATCGCCATCGATGTTGCCGATGAAGTTCGTCCAGTTGTTGGCGATCCAGGTGGTCAGCGTCCCGCCCTGCGCTCCGACGGTGGGCTCACCATCGGAGATGAAGTACAGCTTGTGCTGCTGCGCCGGATCGGCGCCCGGAGCGTTGATATCGTTGGTGATCTGCGTCTTGGCCACGCCCAGGGCCTGCTCGTAGTTGGTGAAACCACTGACGGAAAGACCGTTGACCGCCGTGAGCAGAGCCGTATAGCCCGGATCACCCACTGAACTGAAGGTGAAGTCGCCGATTTCCGCAGCACCCGAGTTGAAGGTGATCAGGTTGACGTGCACCGGAGCAGAAAGATCGGCATAGCCCTGGGCCAGGGCGATCACCGCCTGCTTGAGCGCTGCCAGCTTGGCGCCAGCCATGCTCAACGAGACGTCCAGCACCAGGGTCAGGTTCACCAGCGGCGGGGCGGCCTGAACGATGCAGTCGGGCTTGTCGCTGGCGGCAATGGGCACATCATCCTGCACGTCGATCACCAGCGTCCCCGCCGGGAAGCCGGCGGGTAACGGGTCGCCGTCGCCATCGGTCGCCTGCAGCATCTTGGAGAAATCGATAGGCTGCCCTGCCGTACCCAGGGTCTCACCATCGTCGCCATCGCCCAGCGGATGATCCAGCGGACCTTTGAGCTCGAAGCGATAACTGCCGTCAGCCCCCACCTCGAAGCTGAATACCGGATAGCCGTCGACACCCGCCACCTCACCGATCAGGGTGGAATTGACCAACTGGTCGCCATCCCATTCGTACTCGACTCGGTAGCTCAGTTCGACGCCACCGGAGCTGAGCTGCTGCGTCAGCATCGAGGCCACATCACCGGTCAGGCTGAAGTTCCCCGGCCCATCGGCACCAAAATTGACCAGCGCGTGCAGAGTGCCAGCACCCCCTTCGGCCACCAGTGTCTGGCCAGCCTCGGGATTGCCGAGATAGGGCGCGCTGAGCAGATCTTCATGCACGAGATGGTTGATGGACGGGGCGCAATTTTCCCCCGCCTCCTGATACTGCGGCCGCGTCGCCTCGAGCACCGCCGGCCCACCGAAGGCGCTGTTGCCACCGACCAGGTAGTTGCCCAGGCCTAGCGCGACTGGATCGACGATTTCACCATCGCCATCGTAGAACTTGGTACCTGCCTTGATGTAATAGGTTTCGACGGTGCCGCCATAGGCCTGCTCGACCCAGGCGACGTAACCTTGCGGGTGGCTGGGATCCTTGATGTCACTCCCGCCGGAATACTCGATCTTGACTGCTTTGACGCCATCATTGGTGTTGACCAGGAACAACACATGGGAAATGCCATGATCGATGTTCTTCGGGTCACAGCCGCAGTCCTTATCGGCCAGGGTTGGCACGTCGTCCTGCACGTTGATGACGAACAGACCGCCAGCCCCCTGCGGTATCTGCAGCGGGTCGCCATCACCATCGGTGATCGCCAGCAACTGGGTGAAGTCGATGCCAAAGGCGCCGCCCGACGACCAGAGCTCATTGTCATCGCCATTTTTCAGCGGATGATCGATTGGCCCCTGCAGGGTGAAGGTGAAGTGACCGTTAGCCTCCACCACCAGGGTGAATACCGGATAACCGTCTGCAACCGTGGCTGTCGCAGTAAGCGTGGTGCTGACCAGATTGCCGTCGTCATCGAGCTCCTGGGTGACCTTGTAGTCGAGTGGCTCACCGCCAGAAGTCAGCCCCTGGGCGTTCAGCAACTCGGCTGCACTATCCTCCCCCACCAGGCTGAAATCGCCGGGGCCATCGGCGCCGAAGGCAACCAGTGACAGCAAACTGGCTGCTCCCGTCGCAGTACTGATCACCAACGTCTGGCCAGGACCATCCGGGTTGCCCTGGTGGGGATCGGTCAGTTTGTCCTCATGAACCGTACCACCCACCGGCGCAGGCGTCTTGACCGTCCAGGTAGCCTGGATATTGACGTCGTTGTAGTCGTTATCGCTATCGCTGGCGCTGTTGATATCCTCCCAGTTCTGGTTTCCGGGGGCGTCGTTGTCTTGTACATGGGTCTTGCCTGCGGGATTGAGCGCCGGGTTGTCGAACAGCACATCAGCGCCGCCACTGCCGGTAAGCGGCTGACCATCAGCCACTGCCTGCCACTGCCCATCGATCAACTGGAACGTTAGCGCAGTGCCGTCAGGTACATCGTTCGAGGCACCATTGGGGATGATGAAGAAGCCCACTGACGCGGGATCAAGCCCCTGCAGCGTGATGGAATCACCGATCTGCATGGCGGTGGTATTACCCCAGACCAGCACGCCACTGACGGGTATGCCGTCAGGCCCTTTGATGTAGTAGCCGTAGCTGTTGAGGTAGCCGGCATCACCACCCTTGTAGGTAAGGGTCAGGCAGTGATTGGGGCCGCCATCCACCAGCTCGGGGACGTCGTCCTGCACGTTGATGACGAACAGGCCACCTGCATCGGCGGGCATTTGCAGCGGATCACCATCTCCATCGGTCGCGGTGATCAACTGGGTGAAATCGATGCCGAACGCGTCACCGTTGGACCACAGCTCATCGTCATCACCATCTTGTACCGGGTGGTCGATGGGCCCCTCCAGCTCGAAGTGGAAGCTGCCATCGGCATGGACCGTCAGGGTAAACACCGGGTAGCTACCCAGGCTTTCCGCAGATACGGCGGTCAGGGTCGAACTGACCAGCTTGCCGTCGACGAGGGTTGCCACCATTTCGTAAACCAGCCCCTCGCCGCCGGACGTCAGTCCCTGGGCATCCAGCAACCCCTTGGCCACAGTGCTCTCGACCAGACCGAACGCACCGGGACCATCAGCACCGAAGGAGACCAGCGAAGACAGGTTGCCTGCACCGCCAGCGGTACTGACCACCAGAGTCTGGCCGCCATTGTCGGGGTTACCGCCATGCGGGTGGGTCAGAAGGTCCTCATGGACCGTTCCACCCAGGGCCGGGCTCTGCGGATCGACGGGTTTCAGGACCGGCACATCGTCCTCAACATCAATAACGAAGCTACCGGCACCAAAGCCACCGGCAATCGGGTCGCCGTCACCGTCAGTGGCGATCAATACGCCGGAGAAATCCAGCACCAGGTTGCTTGTGCCCAGGGTTTCGCTGTCATCACCATCCTGCAGCGGATGGTCCAACGGGCCCTGCAGCAGGAACTCGTAGCTGCCATCGGCATCCACGGTCAGGGTGAAGATGGGCTTGACTCCAGCCATTGCGGTCAGCGTGCTGCCATCGGCGGACACGCTGTACACCAACGCCACACCTCCCGACGTCAGCCCCAGGTTCTGCAGAGCCGTCAGCGCGCCCGGCTCAGTGCTCAGCGTAAAGCCTCCACGCCCGTCGGCCCCGAAGTTCACCAACGCATCCAGGGTGCCGGCACCACCACTGACGCTCAGCACCTGATCGTCGCCCTCGGCATTGCCCGGCATCAGCGCATCTTCGTGTACCAGCCCACTGACCACCGGCTGTTGCGGATTGAGCTGGGCCGGCAGCGGAACGTCATCCTGAATGTTGATGACGAACAGGCCTTTAGCGCCTTCAGGCAGTTGGAGCGGATCGCCGTCGCCATCAGTAGCGGTGAACAGGCGAGTGAAGTCGAGGCCGATACCGCCTTCGGACGACCACAGTTCGTTATCGTCACCATCGGCGCGAGGATGATCGATGGGGCCCTCCAGTTCGAAGCGGAAGCTGCCATCGGCGTTGATTACCAGGGTGAATACCGGATAGCCGCCAACCTCAGCGACCGCCGTCGCAGTTAATGTGGTGCTAAGCAGGTTGCCGTCAGGATCCGTGGCCGTGCTAACGCTGTAGACCAGTGGCTCACCGCCAGAAGTCAGGCCCTGGGCACCCAGTACCTCTGCTACCGTTTCACTGCTTACCAGGCCGAATGCACCCGGGCCGTCAGCCCCGAAGGACACCAGCGCCATCAGACTACCAGCGCCACCCTCCGTACTGATCACCAGGCGCTGACCAGCTTCAGGATTACCGGGATAAGGCGTGTCCAGTTGGTCTTCGTGCACCGTGCCGCCGACGGGCGCCTTGGTGGTCCATGCCACCTGGATGTTCACGTCGTTGTAGTCGTTGTCACTGTTACCGTCGCTGACATCCTCCCAGTTCTGATTGCCCGGCGCGGCATTGTCGTCAACATGGGGCTTGCCATTGGGATTCAGCGCTGGGTTGTCGAACAATACGTGCGCACCACCGGCGCCATTGATTTCTGTATCGCCGATGAAGGCCTTCAACTGCCCACCGACGACCTTGAAAGTTACCTCGGCGTTACTGACAGCGCCGTTCGAGCCCCCATTGGGAATGATGAAAAACCCAACCTGACTCGGATCGAGCCCGTGAAGGGTGATCGAGTCGCCCTCAGTCAGACCGGTGGTGTCGCCCCAGATGATCTGACCGCCAGTCGGCTCACCACCTGGGCCTTTGATGTAATAGCCGTAGCTGTTGAGGTATGACGCATCACCGCCCTGATAGGTGATGGTAAGGCAGTGTTTGACCCCGTCTTCCACCAACACAGGTACGTCGTCTTCCACGTCGATCACGAAGCTGCCAGGGTTGAAGCCGCCTGACACCGCGTCGCCGTCATAGTCGGTAGCGATCAGCAGCTTGGAGAAGTCCAGCGCCAGGTCCTTGTCGCCCAACAGCTCACTGTCATCTCCATCCTTGCGTGGATGATCGATCGGCCCCAACAGGGTGAAGACATACCCACCATCACTGCTCACCACCAGCGTGAACACCGGCACGCCACCCGCAGTCGCTGTCAACGTGCTGGTGCTGCCATCGCCCGAGACCTCTACTGAATAGACCAACGGCTCGGTACCCGACGTCAGGGCCAGGGCCTGCAGATCGGCCAGCGCCCCAGGCTCGGTACTCAGCTGGAAGCCGCCACGCCCATCAGCCCCGAAGTTGACCAGCACATCCAGTGCCCCCGGATCGCCAATCAGCTGATGGGTTTGCGCCGGCAGGTTGCCGGGCTCGGCATTGCCGACAACAGCCAGGGCATCTTCATGCACCAGGCCTCCGACGACCGGACGCTGACCTTCACTGCCGGCCAGTTCGGGACTGTCGTCGTCGATCAGGATGCTCAGGCTCCCGCTTGCCGGGGTGCCGTTACCGTCGGTGATGGTGTAGTTGAACAGATACAGGATGTCGTTCTCGTCGCTCTCACCCAGGGGCGGTGCGGCATGATCCAGGGGAGCGAAGAGGTCGAACTGATAAGCCCCGGTCAGCAGGTTGGTGACCTGCACCTCGAACACCAGCGTCTCGCCGGCAAAGGCGGTCAGGACGAGTCCGTCGGCGCTGACCTGATAGGTCAGCGGTACACCACCCGAAGAGATACCCAGGGCCGCCAGCCCAGCAGTCGACCAGGTGAAGGTGCCCGGCCCGTCCGGCCCGAAACTGTAGCCGAGCACGCCACTGACACTCGTGGCCTCGCCGTCCAGGTCGTTCACACCGCCAGCGATGCCGTTAGGCAGGCCGTCCTCGTCCACCGCATTGGAGGCCGTGCCACCCGTGGGAATACCATCCACCGCAGGCGCCGCATCGGCAGTAGCGATGGGTTCAGCCTCCGGAAACTCAGGTCCACCGGGTAGGCCTTCAGTGGGGAAACCGATCACCGGATCCAGCGCCCCGCCGACCTCATCGAGCAGCACGAAGGAATGCCCGCCCCCCACGCCGCCCGCTCCGCCAGCGCCAGCACCTGGCCCTGCGGCAGTGGCCTCGCCCTCGAGGGTCGGGTCGACACCGGCTTCGATGGCCGCCTGCAAGCGCTCGACATCGGTGAGGTCGGCATCGCTGGGAGCGGCAGGAGGCGTTTCAGCGACCGGGGTCTGCGATTCGCCGCGATAGGCGAGCATCTGCGCGTCGAGCGTCATGCTGCTGTCGCGCCCAAGCGTCAGTTGCTGGCCGTTGGTCATGGCAATGGCCACCGCGCCCGCGGCGCCGGTTACCAGTTGCTCGCCCGCGTAGACCCGATCCCCTTCGCTGATCGGCCGGCGCGATCCGTCGCTCGCTACCGCGAACACTTCGCCGACAACCTGACTGACGACACCAATAAGAGTAGCCATGATTCCATCCTCACTACAGCTGCCGACCACCGCCGACACGTACCTACCGAAAGGGCCAGAACACCTTTTCGAAGCCGAGGAGAAAACCAAGACAGCTGATTGAAATGGAACGGCGCAAAATCCCAAAAACGCTACTGACAAAAAAATGTCACTACAGCCTGCGTCGAACTACTCCATCAGATGAATCCCCGCCCTTTTGATGCCTGACAACTCAATTGGGCTGCGCACCCACGGAAAATGAGGACTTGCGCAGCTCACAGGTTGAAACAATGTGCTGCTTTTCGCAGAGTTCATAAGATTTTTTCTGAATATAGGTTGTGAAAAAAACATCTTAGGTTCTCCAAAAGTTGTTCTTAGCTCTGATGTTACAAGCCTGAAACGGTTTTACAGGCAAAAACGCCATTTTTATGGCGACAGGATAAGAACTTCAGTAAGGAGAAACGCCAATGCGCACCTTAACCCCGCTATGGAGCGCCATGCTTTTGGCGACTGTTTGCAGTCAGGCGCAAGCCATGAATCTCTCGGAAGCGATTCAGAGCACGCTGGATAATCACCCCGAAATCCACGCTGCCGCCAATAGCCGACTCTCATCGGATGAAGATGTGAAATTCGCCAAGGGCGGCTACCTGCCCACCGTTGACCTGCTGGTCGGTTACGGCCGGGAGCGTACGGACAGCCCCAGCACACGGGCGCTTGGCGATCACAACAAGGAAACCCTGAACTACCGCGATGCCGAGCTGCGCCTGCGGCAGATGCTGTTCGACGGCTTCAATACGCCCAACGAAGTGGCGCGCACCCAGGCAGTGGTCAACTCCCGCGCCTACCGCCTGCTCGGTACGTCCGAAAGCCTGGCCCTGCGCACCGTCGAGGTCTACCTCGATGTGCTGATGCGCCGCGAGATGGTCACCCTGGCCCGCAACAACCTGCAGGCGCACCAGCGCATCAACGACCAGATCGGTCTGCGCAGCCGCCAGGGCGTCGGCAGTACTGCGGATCTGGACCAGTCCGAAGCCCGTCTGGCGCTGGCGCAGAACAACCTCTACACCGAAGAGGTCAACCTGGCCGATGCCGAAGCCAGCTTCTTCAGCGCCGTGGGCCGCCTGCCGGATCAACTGGAAAGCCCGGCGTCGATCAAAGGCGGCATGCCGGCCGACCTGCTCGCCGCGCGGCAGACCGTGATGGACAACAACCCCTTCCTGAAATCAGCGCAGGCTGACGTCAACGCTGCCGAGAAGCAGTACGAGGTTGCCAAGTCGCCCTTCTACCCGCGCTTCGATCTGGAGCTGGCCACCTCGGCCGATGACAACGTGCAGGGCGATGAAGGCCACTACAACACCTGGCGAGCCGCGGTGGTGATGAACTACAACCTGTTCAACGGCATGCGCGACAAGGCTCGGCTGCAGTCGGCCGCACACCAGATCAACGAGTCGATGGACATCCGCAACAACGCGCTGCGCGTGCTCAACGAGAACCTCTCGCTGGCCTGGAACGCCATGGAAAACGCCCGCCTGCAAACCCCCAAGGCGCGTGACTACGCGGACTACACCTCACGGGTTCGCGAAGCCTATCAGCAGCAGTTCAGCCTGGGCCAACGCACATTGCTCGACCTGCTCGACAGCGAAAACGAGCTGTTCACCGCCAATCGCCGTTACACCGAAGTGCGCTACGGCGAAGAGTTCTCGATGTACCGCGTTGTCGCGGCAATGGGTGATCTGCTGCGCCAGCAACAGGTCGTAGTCCCGGCAGAAGCTGTAGCCCTCACTGAAGTGAAGAGCGAGGCACGTTTGCCGGATATGAAGTAGTACCGGCTTGAGGAGTAGTAGAAATTGACCACCATGGAACGGCCAGGACCTGCCAGTGATCCGCGGCTCAGTCACGACGATCCGCTACTGGATGGGTTGTTGATCCTCTGCAGGCTGCACGGCTGCTCGGCCAGCCGTGGCACCCTGAGCGCCGGCCTGCCCATGCCGGAGCAACGCTTGAGTCCCGACCTGCTGTCGCGCGCTGCGGCACGGGCCGGGCTGCAGGGTCGCCTGCTGCAGCGCGACCTTGCCAGCATTTCCTCACTCAACCTGCCAGTCCTGCTGCTGCTCAAGGACGGTCGCTGTGCGGTCTTGCGCCAGTGGGGGCCGAAGCAGCAGGCGCAGATCCTGCCCTGCGAGACCGATGGCGGCGAACAATGGGTCAGCCGTGAACAATTGGCCGCCGAGTACAGTGGCCGGGCCTTTTTTGCCCGCCCTCGACATCAGTTGGAAGAAGCCCGCACGCCGCTGGTGCCACGCATCGAAGCCTGGTTTCGCGACACCCTCAAGCTGTCGCGCTGGCTCTACACCGATGCCGTCCTGGCCAGCCTGCTGATCAACCTGCTGGGCCTGATGGTGCCGCTGTTCGTGATGCAGACCTACGACCGTGTCGTGCCCAACCAGGCGACCGCGACGCTCTGGGTGTTGGCCATTGGCCTGTTTATCGGCACCGGCTTCGAACTGCTGCTCAAGGTGCTGCGTGCCCACCTGCTGGACACGGCGGGCAAGAAGACCGACGTGGTCCTGTCGGCCACCTTGTTCGAGCGCATCACCGGCATGTCTATGAAAGCGCGACCGGCTACCGTGGGCGGCTTCGCGCAAAGCATTCACGACTTTCAGGGACTGCGCGATTTTCTCACCGCAGTCACGCTGACCAGCCTGATCGATCTGCCTTTCTCCCTGCTGATGCTGCTGGTGATCGGACTGATCGGCGGCCCGTTGGTGTTCATCCCGCTGTTGGCGTTCCCCCTCACGGCGCTGTTCGCCTACATCATCCAGATACGCCTGCGCGACACGGTACAGAAAAGCCTACAGCTCGGTTCGCAACGCCAGGCGCTGCTGATCGAAACCCTCGGCGGCCTGGAAACGCTCAAAGCCTGTGGTGCGGAAAGCGAGCGCCAGCACCAATGGGAGCAAACCCATGGTGCCCTCACCCGCCTGGACGGCCATGCGAAATTCCTCGCCTCGCTGGCCACCAACGGCACCCTGTTCCTGCAGCAGTTCGCCGGCATGGCCACCATAGTCGCAGGGGTCTATCTGATCATCGCCGGCAATCTCAGCGTTGGTGCGCTGGTGGCCTGCTACATGCTCGGCAGCCGCATCCTCGCACCACTGGGACAGATCGCCGGGCTGATCACCCGCTACCAGCAAGCGCGCCTGACCATGACCAGCACCGACGCCCTGATGGCCCTGCCGCAGGAGCGTGAGGACAAGCAGCGCCCGCTGGACCGCACCCAGCTCAAGGGCGCCCTGGAAGTGCGGCAGATCAGTTTCACCTACCCCGACCAGAGCGCACCGGCGCTGAACAACGTCAGCCTGCGTCTGGGAGCGGGTGAACGCCTCGGCATCATCGGTCGCAGCGGTTCGGGCAAGAGCACCCTGGCGCGCTTGCTGATGGCGTTCTACAGCGCTGACGAAGGGCAGATCCTGCTCGACAACCTCGATCTGCGTCAGCTCGACGTCGCCGATCTGCGCCACCAGATCGGCTACGTCGCCCACGACCTGCCACTGCTGGCCGGCAGCCTGCGCGACAACCTGACCCTGGGCGCCCGTTACATCAGCGACGCACGCATGCTGGAAGTTGCCGAACTGACCGGCGTGGTCGACCTGGCACGACAGCATCCGCAAGGCTTCGACCGCCCGGTAGGCGAACGCGGCCAGTTGCTCTCTGGTGGCCAGCGCCAGGCCGTGCTGCTGGCCCGCGCACTGCTGCTCGACCCGCCAATCCTGGTGCTCGACGAACCCACCAGCGCCATGGACAACACCAGCGAAGACCTGCTGCGCCAACGCCTGCACAAGTGGGTGCAGGGCAAGACGCTGATCCTCATCACCCATCGTGCCTCCATGCTCAGCCTGGTGGATCGCCTGGCCGTGCTGGACAACGGCCATGTGGTGGCAGACGGGCCGAAGGAAGCGGTGATCGAAGCCTTGCGCAAGGGCCGCGTCGGCCCAGCCACCCTGTAGGAGCGACGTGCGATGCAAGCGACCCAGAACCTCGGCAACTATTTCGGCAGCCTGCGCGAGAAACGTCAGGACATCGAATTCATGCCGGAAGTGGAAGGCGCCATTCTGGAGGACTCGCCCTGGCTCAGCCGCGCCACGATCTGGGTGGTCAGCGCCTGCCTGCTGGCAGCGCTGGTCTGGGCAAATTTCGCCGTGCTGGAAGAGGTCACCACCGGCGAGGGCAAGGCTATCCCGTCGAGCAAGGTGCAAGTGATCCAGAACCTGGAGGGCGGCATCGTCAGCGAGATCTTCGTGCGCGAAGGCCAGGTGGTGGACAAGGGCGACACCCTGCTGCGGCTGGATGACACACGTTTTCTCTCCAATCGCGGGGAAACCGAAGCGGATCGGCTGGCGCTCATCGCCCGCCTCGAACGACTGAGCGCAGAAGCCGAAGGCCGAGAACCGCACCTGCCCGAAGAAATCACCCGCGACGCGCCACAGCTGGCCGAAGATCAACTGGCTCTGTATCGCTCGCGCCAGCAACGGCTGCGCAGCGAACAGCGCACGCTGGGCGAACAACTGCGGCAGAAGGAGCAGGAGCTCGCCGAATTTCGCTCCAAGGCCCAGCAGTACCGCTCCAGCCTCGGCCTTCTGCAGCAGGAGCTGAACATGTCGCAACCCCTGGTGGCCTCGGGCGCCATCTCCGAAGTCGAGGTGTTGCGCCTGCGCCGCAGCGTGGTGGAAGTACGCGGCTCGCTGGAAACCACCAACCTGGCCATCCCGCGCGCCGAAGCGGCGATGAGCGAGATCAGGAGCAAGATGGAGGAGTCCGAGCTGGCATTCCGCGACGAAGCCTTCAAGGAGCTCAACGAATTACGCACCGAGCTGCAGAAGATCACCGCCACCAGCGTCGCCATCCAGGACAAGGTGACCCGTACCACCGTCACCTCGCCGGTGCGTGGGGTGATCAAGCAGCTCAAGGTCAACACCATCGGTGGCGTGGTGCAGCCGGGCAGCGACATGCTGGAGATCGTGCCGCTGGACGACAGCCTGCTGATCGAAGCCAAGGTGCGCCCGCAGGACGTGGCCTTCCTCCATCCCGGCCAGAAGGCCATGGTCAAGTTCACCGCCTACGACTACACCATCTACGGCGGGCTCAAGGCCAACCTGGAACTGATCAGCGCCGACACCATCACCGACGAGGAAGGCAACAGCTTCTACCTGATTCAGGTGCGGACCGACAAAAGCCACCTGGGCAGCGAGGAGAACCCGCTGCTGATCATCCCCGGCATGGTCGCCACGGTGGACATCATCACCGGCGAGAAGAGCGTGCTGGCCTATCTGCTCAAGCCCGTACTCAAGGCGCGCTCGGAAGCCATGCGCGAACGTTGAATACCTGCCGTGCACGCGCGTAGCTCGGATGAAATCCGGGATTGATTGTCGAGACGCAGAACCTTCCCGGATTGCATCCGGGCTACGCGACTGACGCAGCACCGTAGGGTGCGCCATGCGCACCGGGCCCATCTCCGACACAGTGAAAATCATCAAAGCTGGTGCGCGCGGCGCACCCTACATGCCCCTGCCTCGCGCTTGACCGCCGGACATTCATTAGAGTTCTCCCGGATTGCATCCGGGCTACGCAGCCGAAGCGATACCGTAGGGTGCGCCGTGCGCACCTTCTTAGCGCTGGTGGTTGCGGAGAAAGACTTCTTCGCCCATCGCCGCGATCTGGCCTTCGATCAGCGCATCGAAGGGCCGCAGCAGCGCGTCGAAACGACGTGGCGCCTCCAGCACATCCAGCGCGGCTGCAATCGCTTCGATGGTCGACAGCGCCCCTTCTTCGGGCGCCTTGCGCAGGCGATAACGCGACGGCGCAGCGGCGTTCAGGCTGACTCGCGGCAACGCCGCCAGTAGCGGGTTGAGATGCAATAGCTTGCGTGCCTTGCGCCAGGTGCCGTCGGGCACGACCAATAGCAGCGGTTTCTCCTTGGGTGCGTAGCCTGTCAGGGCCGCAGCATCATCACCGGGAAACAGCAGGCAGGCTCGATAATCAGGCTGGGCGAACAACTGCGGCAGGTCATCGAATACCTCGCCGACGCGCAGCTCGGCATGACGCAACCCAAGCGCAGCCAGTCGAGCAGTATTGAGCGCATGGCCGACCTCGCTCGGGTGCTGCAGGATAAGCACACGAGTACGACTCTCGAGATCGGGAATCAGTGGGCAGAGGCAATGGCCGAGCGGGCGCTGGCAGCGGGAGCAGGTCGGACGAGGCATGCCGCGCAGTGTGCCAGAACGCCTCGCGCTCGCGTAGCCCGGGTGCCATCCGGGAGCATCGAATCACTCCCCGGATGGCATCCGGCTAAGCGGTCAGCGGTTGAAGCGCTCCGCCAGACTGTGCAGGTAATCGGCCATTTCCTCCAGCTCGCGGCTGATGGCCGCGCCCTGATGTGCCTGGCCAGCACTATGGTCGGAAAGTTGGGCAATCCGCGTAATCTGCCGGCTGATGTCATCGGCCACATGGCTCTGCTCTTCGGAAGCAGCCGCCATCTGCTGGCTCATGCCGGTGATGCGCGTCACCGCAGCGCTGATGCCCTCCAGTGCATCGCGTACCGACTCCACGCTCTGCACGCTGCCACGGGAAATGTCCTCGCCTCTGCCCGCCGTCACCACCGCACGCTCGGCCCCTGCACGCAGGTCGGAAATGATCTGGTGAATCTGCTCGGTGGACTGGCGAGTACGCGAAGCCAGTGACCGCACTTCATCGGCGACTACCGCGAAACCGCGGCCCTGCTCCCCTGCGCGCGCGGCCTCGATGGCGGCGTTGAGCGCCAGCAGGTTGGTCTGCTCGGCAATCGAGGTGATCACATCGGCAACGCTGCCGATGGACTGCGTGGAGTTGGCCAGTTCGTTGACCGCCTGACCAATATCGTTGACCGCCGTGGCCATCTGGCGCATGGAATCGAGGCTGCCTACAGCAAGATCGCGCCCCTCACGCGCCAGGCGATCGGCTTCTTCGGCAGCATGCGAGGTGTTCTGCACGTTGTGCGCGACTTCCTGAATGGTCGCCGCCATCTGGTTGATGGCCGTGGCCGATTGATCGGTCTCGGCACGCTGCTGATCGAGCATATGCGCGCTGGATCGCGACAACTCGGCCGATTGCGTGGCGCGCTTCTTGACGTTCTCGCCGGCATCTTCCAGCCGCGTCAACGCCGTCTGCAAACGCGCTTCCTCACTGATCATCGCCATGTCCAGCAGGGCCTGGGCACCACGATTGTCGCTGTAGGTCAGCGCGACAAGGCCGCTGGTAAAGGCTTTCGGATGATCCGCCAACGTTCTCCGGATCAACTGTCGCGTGCAGTAGAGCTGATATGAGCCGAGGGCGAACAGCGTCAGCACGATAAAAACCATCAGCGGCCAACCAGAAACCACCCAGTGCGCCGCAACGATCAGCAGCGCCGCGGCGATCAGCGGCCAGGAGCGCACCACATCGTAGGTCCAGTACTCCAGCTTCGGCACGGGTGGTTTGCCGGCCCGCAGACGGGCATAAAGCGCTTCGGCACGACGTTTCTGAGCTTCGCTTGGCAATGAGCGCACCGACTCGTAGCCCGAAACCCGGCCGTTCTCGTAGACGGGTGTGACGTAGGCACTGACCCAGTAGAAATCGCCATTCTTCGAACGATTCTTGACGATGCCCATCCAGGGTTTGCCCTGTTTGATGGTGTCCCACATATGGCCGAACACTGCCGGTGGCATGTCCGGGTGACGCACCAGATTATGCGGCTGACCGATCAGCTCCTCGCGGGTGAAGCCGCTGATCTCGACGAAGGCGTCGTTGCAGTAGGTGATCTTGCTGTTGAGGTCGGTGGTGGAAATCAGGCGCTCTTCCGCTGGGAAGGTTCTTTCCCGCTGAGTCACGGGCAGGTTATTGCGCATCGAGGCTTCCCTGTTCGAATTGAAGTGGGTGCAGACGTATGACTAAGTACTAGCACAGCCTAATAACCGCGCCAGCTAAAGGTTCTAAGCCTTTCGGAGGAGAAAGGCGACCCTGTTTCAGATCTGATTCAGTTGCGTCTTGAGCAAATCGCGAAAGGTCTGAATCAGCGGCTCGCGGGTACGTCCCCGGCGCAGGATCAGCGAAAACGGGGCCTGGTAGCCAAATACAGCTGGCAGCAACACACGCAGCTTGCCTTGGTCCGCCCAGGGCTGAGCGTAGTGTTCCGGCAGATAGCCAATGTAGGCGCCGGAGAGCACCAGAATCAGCTGCGCCTCCATCGACTCCACGGTGGCCGCGCTGTGCTTGAAGCCATGGCGAGCCAGTTCGGCCTGGCTCCAGTAGCCACGGCCCACCATGCGTTGCTGGGTGATCAGCTCTTCGGGAATCCTGCGCTGCTCGAACAAGGCATGCCGCTCGCTGCAATACAGCCAGTGCTGCTCACGGTACAGCGGCTGGTAGACCAGCCCGTTCATGCGCGTGGAAAAGGCGCCGATGGCCAGGTCCAGGCGATTGTCCAGCACCGCCAGTTGCAGCTCGTAGGGGCTCATCACCGACAGGTGCAGATGCACGCCAGGGTGTTCCTGGCTGTAGGCGCCGATCACCTCGGCCAGCGGCAGAGCCGGATCACTGACAGTGGAGTCCAGCACGCCGAGGTTGAGGGTGCCGCGCAGTTCACCCTTGAGCGCCGCCGAGTAACGCTCGAAACCTTCCAGTTCGCCGAGCAGGCGCAGGGTTTCCTGGTGGAACAGTTCGCCCTTGCTGGTCAGGCTGAAACCGCCACGCCCGCGATGACAGAGCACGATGCCGAGCTGACTCTCCAGCTGGCTCATGTAGGTGCTGATCGCCGACGTGGACAGGTTCAGCTCCTGCTGCGCAGCGGCGAAGCCCTGATGGCGCACCACGGCGACAAAGATCTTCAGCAGTTTCAGATCGGGTAAAGCGAGGGACATGGCGGCGCACGGCAGATGAAAGACGCGTCAGTGTAGCGCCCTGCCCTTGCCTGGCACATCCAGCAAACGTAGCCCGGATGAAATCCGGGACAACACCCAGCCTATTTCCCCGGATTGCATCCGGGCTACAAGACTGCACAGCCCTGTTCCAGGCACAGACCGGCGAAACGACTGGTGCGCACGGCGCACCCTACGGAGCGGCGCTAGCTTGGTAGCCCGGATGAAATCCGGGGCAACGCACGTCGTAGCAATAGTTCAGCAATCACTGAACTAAGTATTTGTTCGATGCGATTTAACCCATTCGCAGGCTGAGCCAACAATGCCGCCATAACCAGGCGCCGACTCGAATCGGCCGCCACCGGGCGCCACACCACGCCCCTTGCCAATCTGCCGCTGACCCTCGCCCTCTTCAGGAGACGGCCATGCGACTGGAAATCTTCCGCACCCTCTGGGGTTATCGCGGCAGTTGGCAGCAAGCGCTCGACGAAGCCCTCAGCGCCGGCTTCGACGGTATCGAAGCGCGCATTCCCGAGGCTGCCGCGCAGCGCGCCATCAATGCCCGTCTGCTGCGCGAGCAGAACATCCCCTATATCGCCACCCTGTTCACCTCCACACCGGTATTGCCACGCCAGAGCGATAGCCCGCAGGTGCACCTCGAAGACCTGCGCATGAAACTCGACTGGGCCGCCGAGCTGAGCCCGCGCCTGGTCAACGTGCTGCCCGGCAATGATCGCTGGGCGCTGAGCGAGCAGGTCGATTTCTTCGCCCATGCCGTCGAACTGGCCTCGGCCTGCGGCCTTCACGTCTGTTTCGAGATTCATCGCGGCCGCTCGCTGTACAGCCCCTGGATCACGCTGGACGTGATCCGTCAGGTACCCGAATTGCGCTTCACCAGCGATATCAGCCACTGGCTGGTGACCTGCGAACGCCTGCTCGACGACCCCGCCGACGACCTCTCCGCCTTCATCGAGCGGGTCGACCACATCCAGGCCCGCGTGGGCTATGACCAGGGCCCACAGGTGCCACACCCCGGCGCGCCGGAGTACGCCGAGGTGCTGGCCTTCCACCAGCGCCACTGGGAAAGCATCTGGAGCAGCCAGGAAAAGCGCGGCCTGCAGAGCACCACCCTGACCCCCGAATTCGGCCCGGACGGCTACCTGCACCACCTGCCCTTCACCGACGTACCGGTGGCCGACCTTTGGCAGCTCAATCAGTGGATGGCGCGCTGCGAGCGCCAGCACTTCCACCGTTTCACCAGTCGCTGAGGAACCGTGATGAACACCAACGCCAAGCATTTCACCGAAATCCCCGTGGTCGATATCGCCGGCCTGTTCAGCAGCGACCCGGCCGCACGCCTGGCCGTGGCCGAGGAACTGGGCCGCGCCGCGCGCGAGGTGGGCTTTCTCTACATCAGCGGCCATGGCATCGAGCAGACGCTGATCGACGGGCTGCACCGCGCCGCCGAGGACTACTTCGCCCAGCCGCTGGACGCCAAGATGCACCACTACATCGGCACATCGGCCAGCCACAAGGGCTTCGTGCCCGAGGGCGAGGAGCGCTACGGCGCCGGCAAGCCGGACCACAAAGAAGCCTTCGACATCGGCTTCGAAGTGCCCGCCGACAACCCGCTGGTACTGGCCGGCACGCCGCTGCTGGGGCCCAACGACTGGCCCACTCTGCCTAATTTCAAGGAGGCGGTGCAGGCCTACTACGCGCGCATCTTCCAGCTCGGCCGCACGCTGTTTCGCGGCTTCGCCCTGGCCCTCGGCCTGCCGGAAAACACTTTCGACGAGATGGCCAAGTTCCCACCGTCGAAGCTGCGCCTGATCCACTACCCCTTCGACGGCGACGCCCATGATGCACCCGGCATCGGCGCCCACACCGACTACGAGTGCTTCACCATCCTGCTTGCCGACCGTCCGGGGCTGGAGGTAATGAACGACCTCGGCCAGTGGATCGACGCCCCGCCGCGCGCAGGCACCTTCGTCGTCAACATCGGCGACATGCTCGAGGTGATGAGCGCCGGCACCTTCGTCGCCACTTCGCACCGCGTGCGCAAGGTCAGCCAGGAGCGCTACTCCTTCCCGTTCTTCTATGCCTGCGACTACCACACGCAGATCCGCCCGCTGCCGCAGTTCGAGGCCACCGGCCAGAGCTACGAAACCATCAGCATCGGCGAGCACATGTGGAGCCAGGCGCTGCAGACCTACCAATACCTCAAGAAGCGCGTCGAGGACGGCCAGTTGCAGCTGCCCGAACGCGCCCGCGCGCCATCCAGCTTCGGCCACCTGAAGCACCAGCCGAGCGCGCTGTGACTTTCCCCACTGCCAACACAAAAAACTGATCCGGAGATAAGCACAATGGCAAACCGCACCCCGCTGCGCACCACCGCCCTGGCCCTCGCCTGCACCCTCGCCGGCCTGTTCCAGTTCGGCGCCGCTCACGCCGCCGAAACACCCAAGACCCTCTCTAGTGGCGAGCTGAAGGTGGGCATGGAGATTTCCTACCCACCGTTCGAATACTACGAAGGCGACAAGGTGAAAGGCTTCGACCCGGAAGTTTCGGCGGCTCTGGCCAAGCGTTTAGGGCTGAGCGCCAGCTTCAGCGACATCACCTTTCCCAACCTGATCCTCGGCCTCGACGCTGGCCGCTTCGACACCATCATTTCCGGCATGTACATCCTCCCGGAGCGACTGGAGAAGGCCGATGCCATCCCCTACGCCAAGACCGGCGCGGCGATCATGGTGCGCAGCGACGCCGCGAAGAAACCGGCTACCCCTGAAGAACTGTGCGGCCTGACCGTTGGCCTGCAGCAAGGCACTTCGTGGATTCCGGCACTGCAAAAGGTCTCCGATGGCTACTGCAAGGAACAGGGAGCCGGCGCCATCACCATCAACCAGTACCCGACCACCGCCGAAACGTCCCAGGCGCTGCTCTCCGGGCATATCCAGGCGCATCTGGAGATCGATGCGGCGTCACTGCTGATCATCGAGAAATCCCGTGGCCGCATCGCCATCAGCTCCCAAGGTTCGATCTATCCGCAGGTGCTGGGCATCTACGTGAAGAAGGGCAACGCCCAACTGCTTGACGCCCTGAAAACCGCGCTGGACGAGTTCAAGGCCAGCGGCGAGTACGCCGAACTGCTGAAGAAATACAACCTAGAAGAAGCCTGAGGTAATTCCGTGGGCGAGTCATGTCGTCATGACTCGCCCGCGGCCGCTGCGTTGAATGACCGCTTCACCCCACAGGCCGGTCCTTGATCCGGCCTGCCCCTTTTCGGCTTGAGTCACAGGTGCCCCATATGCCGTTCGAATGGAGCTATTTCCTCTCCCTGTTTTCCATGCCGGCCTTCTGGGCCGCGTGCTGGACTGTGGTGAAACTCAGTAGCCTGGCCTGGCTGCTCGGCCTTGTGCTCGGCTTCGGCCTGGCCAGTGCCAAGCAGGCCGCCAGTCGCTGGCTCAACGCACCAGCCGCGATCTACGTGTGGTTCTTTCGCAGCGTGCCGCTGCTGGTGCTGCTGATCTTCGTCTACAACCTGCCGCAGCTCATGCCTGCCAGCGGCAAGGTGCTGTCCAATCCGTTCTACGCCGGCCTGTTCGCCCTGGTACTGACAGAAGCGGCATACATGGCGGAAATCCATCGTGGGGGCTTGTTGTCGGTGGCTAAAGGGCAGCGCGAAGCCGCCCGTGCCCTGGGTATTGGCCGGCTTGGCACCCAGCGGCTGATCGTCGTGCCGCAGGCCTTTCGCATCGCCCTGCCGACCCTGACCAACGAGTACGTGACCATCGTCAAGCTGACCTCGCTGGTCTCGGTGATCTCCCTCAGCGAACTGCTGCTGGTCGGCCAGCGCCTTTACGCGCAGAACTTCCTGGTGCTGGAAACCCTCGGCGCCGTGGCCGTGTACTACGTGCTGATCGTCAGCCTGTTCGGCTGGGGCCTGCAGTACCTGGAGCGCCACCTCGACCTGGGCCGGCGCAAACCGGGCACCCTCGGCGATGCCCAGGTGGCCAAGCTGCGCAGCGGCCTGCCACAGGTGGCGGCTGGCAACACCCGGGTTCGTGAGCCAGGTACTCCGGCGGCGCTGTACCTGAGCAATATCCACAAGCACTACGGCGACCACCACGTACTCAAGGGCATCGACCTGAGCGTGCAGCCTGGCGAGGTGATTTCCATCATCGGCCCGTCCGGCTCCGGCAAGACATCGCTGATCCGCACCGTCAACGGCCTGGAGAGTATCGACGAAGGTGAGATCGTGCTGTTCGGCGAGAGCTTCATCCAGGCCGGTGACCGCCCCGAGAACCGCCGCCAGCGTGACGGCGTGCGGCGCATCGGCATGGTGTTCCAGAGCCTCAACCTGTTCCCCCACCGCACCATCGTCGACAACGTCCTGCTCGCGCCGCGCTATCACGGCCTGGGTGATACCGCCGAACTGCGCCGGCAAGCCCTGGCGCTGCTGGACAAGGTCGGCCTGCTGGCCCACGCCGACAAGTATCCGCACCAGCTCTCCGGCGGCCAGCAACAGCGCGTGGCCATCGCCCGCGCCCTGGCCATGCAGCCGGACATCATGCTGTTCGACGAGCCCACTTCGGCGCTCGACCCGGAGCTGGTGGGCGACGTGCTCGCGGTGATCCGCGACCTGGCCCGCGAAGGCATGACCATGCTGATCGTCACCCACGAGATGGACTTTGCCCTGTCGATTTCCGACCGCGTGCTGTTCATGGAAGACGGTCATGTCCAGCTCGACGCCTCACCCGCCGCCATCCGCCAGGGCGACCACGAACGCGTACGCCGCTTCATCGGCCTGGAAAACGCATGAACGACATCGCCACCCTGCGCCGCGACCTGGCCGCAGCCTACCGCCTGGCCGCCCTGTTCGGCTGGGACGATACCCTCTACACCCACTTCTCGGTACGTCTGCCGGGCGCTGGCGAGCCGCGCTTTCTGATCAACCCGTTCGGCCTGTTCTTCGAGGAAGTTCGCGCCAGCGACCTGATCGTGGTGGACATGCACGGCAAGGTGGTCGAAGGCAACGCCGATTACAACGTCGCCGGTTTCACCATCCACAGCGCCGTGCACATGGCCCGCGACGATGCCCATTGCGTGATCCACACCCATACCCTGGCAGGCATGGCAGTGGCCGCGCAGGACGCCGGCCTGCTGCAACTCAACCAGATCAGCACCGAGTTCCACCAGCGCCTGGGTTACCACGCCTACGAAGGCGTGGCGCTGGATCTGGAAGAACGCGCGCGCATCCAGGCCTCGCTGGGCGACAACATCGCCCTGCTGTTGCACCACCATGGCCTGCTCAGCGTCGGTGCCAGCGTCGCCGATGCTTTCTACGTCATGTATTACCTGAACCGCGCCTGCGAGATCCAGCTCGCCGCCACTGGCGGCGGCCAGGCCTGCAGCGAGATTCCGACGCACCTGTCGCAGCATGCCTGCGAACAGTTGCAGGGCGCCGAATGGCAGCGCCAACTGCTGTGGCAGGCCTGGCTGCGCAAGCTCGATCGCCTCGATACCAGTTACCGCGACTGAGGTGCGCGCCACGCCGCACCTTATGAACCGGGGCTTACAGCTTTACTTCAAACAATCCTGAAGTAAGTTTTTGCCCCAGCCGATTTTTCCCAGCGCCTGGCCGGCCAAGAATCCGGCCACAACCAGAACGAGCCTGAGGCCTACCCATGGACAAGACTTTCCACCAGCCCCTGGGCGGCAATGAAATGCCCCGCTTCGGCGGCATCGCCACCATGATGCGCCTGCCCCATATCCAGAGCCCCGAGGAAAAACGCCAGCTCGATGCCGCCTTCGTCGGCGTGCCGCTGGACATCGGCACCTCGCTGCGCTCCGGCACCCGCTTCGGCCCGCGCGAGATTCGCGCCCAGTCGGTGATGATCCGCCCGTACAACATGGCCACCGGTGCCGCCCCCTTCGACTCGCTCAACGTGGCCGATATCGGCGATGTGGCGATCAACACCTTCAATCTGCTCGACGCCGTGCGCATCATCGAAGAGGCCTACGACGAGATCGTCGAACTCGGCATCAAGCCGCTGACCCTGGGTGGCGACCACACCATCACCCTGCCGATCCTGCGCGCCCTGCACAAGAAGCACGGCAAGATCGGCCTGGTGCATATCGACGCCCACGCCGATGTCAACGATCACATGTTCGGCGAGAAGATCGCCCACGGCACCACCTTCCGCCGCGCCCAGGAAGAAGGCCTGCTCGACAGCCAGCGCGTGGTGCAGATCGGCCTGCGCGCCCAGGGCTACACCGCCGAAGACTTCAACTGGAGCCGCAAGCAGGGCTTTCGCGTGGTGCAGGCCGAAGAGTGCTGGCACAAGTCGCTGGAGCCGCTGATGGCCGAAGTGCGCGAGAAGGTCGGCGGCGGCCCGGTGTACCTGTCGTTCGATATCGACGGCATCGACCCAGCCTGGGCCCCCGGCACCGGCACCCCGGAAATCGGCGGCCTGACCACCATCCAGGCCATCGAGATCATCCGTGGCTGCGCAGGCCTGGACCTGATCGGCGGCGACCTGGTGGAGGTCTCGCCACCCTACGACACCACCGGCAACACCTCGCTGCTCGGTGCCAACCTGTTGTACGAAATGCTCTGCGTGCTTCCGGGGGTTCAGCGCCGCTGACCTCCGGCTTTTATTGCTCCGCCCGGGCGCCCCGCGAGGCGTCCGGTACATCCCTACAACAACAAATCAGGGTGCCCAGATGAATCGCGAAGAAGCCATGCCGCTGCTGGACGACCAGCCGCCGGCCGATACCTCCTACAGCTTGCGCCAGTTGCTGATCTTCCTGATCCCCTCGCTGCTCGGCGTGCTGCTGTTTCTCACCCCCATCGTTTATGAAGAAAAGGTCACCATCGGCCTCGGCGTGATGGCCGATGCCCTCAAAGCCGGCTTTAGCGACTGGCTGCCCGCCATCGCCACCGCGCTGTTGCTGCTCTCCGCCGCCCTCGGCCTGTTCGGCAGCCTGCTCAAGCCACGCTGGCTCACCGAGCGTCGTGCGCTGAACGACCTGTTCGTGTTGCCGCCGCTGTGGCTCGCCCTGCGCGTGCTCGGCGGGCTGTTCGCGGCCATGACGTTCTGGCAGTTCGGCCCGGAATGGGTGTGGAATGCCAATACCGGCGGGGTAGTGTTGAAAGACCTGGCGCCGGTGTTGATCACCTTCTTCCTGGTCGCTGGCCTGATCCTGCCGCTGCTTACCGACTACGGCCTGATGGAGTTCATCGGCACCGTGGTGCGCAATGTGTTCCGCAAGATCTTCGGCTTACCGGGACGCTCGGCCATCGATGCCATCGCCAGTTGGCTCGGCTCCGGCACCGTCGGCGTGCTGATCACCGCGCAGCAGTACCAGAAGGGTTTCTACAGCGCGCGGGAAGCGGCAGTGATCGCCACCAACTTCTCCATCGCCTCGATCGCCTTCAGCCTGCTGATCACCAGTTTCATGAAGCTCGACCATCTGTTCGTGCCCTTCTACCTGACCGTGGTGGTCGCCGGTCTGGCTGCCGCCATCATCACCCCGCGTATTCCACCGCTGTCGTGGAAGAAGGACGAGTACGTCGCCGGCGTCGGCAAGCAGATCAAGGAAGACGTGCCGGCCGGCACCTCGCTGCTGCGTTGGGGCCTGCTGCAGGCGGTCAGGCGCGCCAACGCCAATCCCTCGCCGGGGCAGATGGTCAAGGTCGGCGTGCACAACGTGGTCGATATCTGGCTGGGCCTGCTGCCGCTGGTAATGGCCATTGGCACGGTATCGTTGGCCATCGCCGAGTTCACCCCGATCTTCAACTGGCTGTCCGCTCCCATCGTGCCGCTTCTCGAGCTGCTGCAACTGCCGGAAGCCACCAAGGCAGCGCCGGCGATGCTGGTGGGCTTCGCCGACATGTTCCTGCCAGCGGTGCTGGGCAAGGGCATCGAGAGCGAACTGACCCGTTTCGTGGTGGCCTGCGTATCGCTGACCCAGCTGATCTACATGTCCGAAGTCGGCGTGCTGATCATCAAGGCCAAGCTGCCGCTGAATCTGCTCGAGCTGTTCGTCATCTTCATCATCCGCACCCTGATCACCCTGCCGATCATCGCGCTGATGGCGCACTGGATCGTCGGCTGACGTCGACACAAGGACCTGACCATGACCACCTGCGGCGAATTTCTCGTCAAGCAACTGGAAGCCTGGGGCGTCGACACCGTGTTCGGCATCCCCGGCGTGCACACCGTCGAGCTCTATCGCGGCCTGCCATCGAGCAGCATCCGCCACATCACCCCGCGCCATGAACAGGGCGCCGGCTTCATGGCCGACGGCTATGCCCGCGTCTCGGGCAAGCCGGGAGTGTGCTTCATCATCACCGGCCCCGGGATAACCAACATCCTCACCGCGATGGGCCAGGCCTATGCCGACTCGATCCCGATGCTGGTGATTTCCAGCGTCAACGAACGCGCACGCCTCGGCCTGGGCAAGGGCTACTTGCACGAACTGCCCAACCAGCGGGCGATGACCGCCGGCGTCACCGCGTTCAGCCACACCCTGATGAGCGTCGATGAACTGCCCGGCGTGCTGGCCCGCGCCTTCGCCGTGTTCGAAGGCGAGCGGCCGCGCCCGGTGCATATCGAGCTGCCGCTGGACATCATCACCGCCGACGCCACGCACATGACCCCGGCGCCACGGCCGACCGTGCGCCGCCCGGCGCCCAACCGCACGCTGATCCGTGAGGCCGCCGGCCTGCTCAGGCAGGCCGAACGCCCCCTGCTGCTGCTCGGTGGTGGCTGCGTGGCTGCCGAATCCGAAGCTCGCGCCCTGGCCAGCGCCCTGGATATACCGACCGCGCTGACCATCAATGCCAAGGGCCTGTTGCCGCCGGGCCATCCGTTGCTGCTGGGCAGCAACCAGTCGCTGCGTCCGGTGCGCGACCTGGCGCTGGAAGCCGATGTGGTACTGGCCATCGGCACCGAGCTGGGCGAGACCGACTACGACGTGGTGTTCGACGGCGACTTCCGCCTGCCCGGCCGGCTGATCCGCATCGACATCGATGCCCAGCAGCTGCAGCGCAACTTCACTCCGCACCTGGCGATCCAGGGCGATGCTCGGGTAGCCATGCGCATGCTGCTGGCCGAGTTCGACCCGCGCGAAGCCAACACGAGCAGCCCCGGCGCCCGGCGTACCGCAGCCGTGCAGGCGCGCCTGAACCAAGACTTCAGCGGCTGGGCGCATTACCGACAGCTGTTCGATTGCATCCTCGATGCCCTGCCGGATGCCCGCTTCGTCGGCGACTCGACGCAGACCGTGTACAGCGGCAACCACCTGGTCGAACTGGACGGCACCCGGCGCTGGTTCAACGCCTCCACCGGCTACGGCACCCTCGGCTATGGCCTGCCGGCGGCCATCGGCGCCAAGCTGGCCGAACCGACGCGACCAGTGATCAGCCTGATGGGCGATGGCGGTATTCAGTTCACCATCGCCGAGCTGGCCAGTGCCGTAGAGGCAAGGGTCGGCATCATCGTGCTGCTGTGGAACAACGCCGGCTACGGCGAGATCAAGCGCTACATGCAGCGCCGCGACATCACCCCAATTGCCGTCGACATCTACACACCAGATCTGCTGGCTATCGCCCGTGGCTTTGGCTGCGCCGCCGAGCGTGCGCGTGACCATGCGCATCTGACCGAGTTGCTGCGCAGCGCGCCGCATGATCGTCCCTTGATCATCGAAGTGCAGGAGGCCGCACCCTTTCATCCCTGACGACATTGATCGCGGCTAAAGCCCCTCCCACGGAAATCGAGGTGCCCCTGTAGGAGGGGCTTTAGCAGGCCGTTGAAAAACGTAGGCGAGGCAGCCAGTGCAAGGCAAAAACAGGCGAAAAAGCGCAGTTTACGAGTTGTAAATGAGCATTTTGAGCCTGTTTTTAACGCAGCAATGGCAACGCAGGTAGTTTTTCAACAGCCTGTTAGCCGCGACATCCCCGCCACGGATTACATCCGGGCTACGGACATAACCACAAGATTCAGCTGTATCACTGACTGCCGCCCACCAATACCAATAATCAAGCATCGGGGAGTCGTTCCATGTTCAAGAATCTCAGCCAGCATTTCGGCCAGGACGGTCTGGCCCCAACCGATAAAGCGCATCGCAGCCTCGGCCTCGGTGGCACCATCGCCCTGTGGTTGGGCGCCAACGTGGTGGTCACCACCATCCTTACCGGCATGCTGCTAGTGCCGGATCTGAAATTCACCCAAGCCATGCTTATCGTGCTGATCGGTTCGGGCATCGGCATCCTGCCGCTGGTACTGGTCGGCCTGATGGGCCAGCGCAGCGGCCTGACCACCATGGTGCTGGCACGCGGCAGTTACGGCGTGCATGGCGCCAAGCTGCCGTCGTTGGTCAATCTGCTGACTTTGCTGGCCTGGAGCTGGATCCAGGCACTGCTGGCCGGCATGAGCCTGAACTACGCGGTGGAGCACCTGACCGGCTACTCCAACCTGCCGCTGTTCACCATCCTCTGCGAAGCCCTGGTGCTGCTGATCGCCCTGCGCGGCCACCTGGGCATCGAGCGGGTCGAGCGCTGGGCCGCCATCGGCATGCTCCTGCTGGCCGGCGCGGTGTTCTACGTGATGGGGCAGAAGTTCGAGTTCGACAGCCTCTTGGCCATGCCCACCGAACCGCGCAACGAAATCACCCCCGGCATTGCCTTCGATATCGTCATCGCCACCGCGTTTTCCTGGATTCCCCTGGCCGCCGACTACAACCGCAACTGCCGTAGCCAACGCGTGGCGGGGATCGGCACCTGGGTCGGCTATGTCGCCGCCACCCTGCTGGCCATGGGCCTGGGCGCGACCGTCTCGGGCTTCTCGGTGCTGAGCGGCATGGAGCAGACCTACGACCCGGCCGTGCTGCTGGCCGGCTTCGGTTTCGGCCTGCCGGCGGCGATCGTGGTGTTCCTCTCGGTGATGACCACCAACGTCATGTGCGTGTACAGCGCCTCGCTGTCGTACCTCAACATCAGCCCGAAAACCCCGTTCTGGAAGCCGGCGCTGGCCATCGGCGTGCTGTCGATCCTCGGCTCGCAGATCCCCGGCATCCTCGACAACTTCCAGAACTTCCTGCTGGTGATCGGCAGCGTGTTCATCCCCGCCTTCGCCGTGCTGATCGCCGACTACTTCCTGATTCACAAGGGCGACTACGCGGTGGATGAACTGCTCAGTGAAGACGGCGGTCGCTACCGTTACCTGAACGGCTTCAACCCGGCCGCTTTCATCGCCTACGGCCTGGGCGCGGCGCTGGCCTACTACTGGGGCTGGGTCTCACCGCTGGCCTGGGGCGCCTCGCTGCCGGTGTTCCTGATCACCGCCGCCAGCTACGCGGTACTACGCCGCTGGGTGCTGGTACCACGGGCACAGCTGGCGTAGCGTGATGACAACCGTGGCGGGTTGCACCCGCCCTACCGGAAACGACGCCCCGTAGGGCGGGTGCAACCCGCCACCGAGGCCACCGCAGGGTGCGAACCCGGTTTAAGGAACCACCATGAAAATCGTCAGCCGTGACCGCTGGTTCGAGGTGGAGCACCGCCACGACGGCATCTGCCTGATCCACGAGCCCTACGTGCGCCCCTTCTACCGCTGCAACATGTGGCATGTGCAGGGGCGCGAGCATGACGTGCTGATCGACTCCGGTTCCGGGCTGGTCAGCCTGCGCGAGCAACTGCCGTGGCTGACCGAAAAGCCGCTGCTGGCAGTGGCCAGCCATTGCCACTTCGATCATATCGCCGGGCATCACGAATTCGATGAGCGTCTGGTGCATCCGGCCGAGGCCGATATCCTCGCCGCACCGGACGGTGCCAATACCCTGGCCACCGACTTCGTCGGTGACGACATGTTCGAAGCGCATCCGGACTGCCCGCTGTGCTACGCCGAATACCGGGTACGGGCGGCGCCGGCCACACGCCTGATCGAGGATGGTGACGTACTGGATCTGGGCAATCGGGTATTGCAGGTGCTGCACACACCCGGTCATTCACCCGGTGGCATCAGCCTGTGGGAAGCGAGGACGCAAACACTGTTTTCCGGCGACATCCTCTACGACGGTCCGTTGATCGAGGACGCCTACCATTCGGATCTGGAGGATTACGCGCACAGCCTGGCGCGCCTGCGCGAGCTGCCCGTACGCACCGTGCACGGCGGGCATTTCGCGAGTTTCTCGGGGCAGCGCATGCGCGAGCTGATAGACGCCTGGTTCGACGCCCATCGGCTCACCTGACGAGTTTCAGCGACGCTGACGCTCGCGGCGCAGGCGTTGCTGCTCGGCTTCACTGATGCGAATCGGCTGGGGTTGCGGAGCAAGGCCGAGGGCCTGCAACAGGGCTTGCAGTTGTTCTTGCAGCTTGGCGAGCATGGGTACGACCTCCTGCCAAGTAAAGGGACGAGCCAACGGCTCACCTATAAGATTAGGCCGGGCCAAACGGATTTCAACCAGCCTCCGTCAAATCACCGGACTCTTGCGTCGATAGGGGAACACGTCGATCACCTTGCCCGCCCGGATCGCCTCCTGCAATTGTTTCCAGTAATCGGCCTCATAGAGATTGCCATGCAGCTGGCTGAACAGCCTGCGCTGCCTGATATCGGCGAACAGGAACGGCGGAAACTCCTCGGGAAACACGTCCATCGGCCCCACCGAATACCAGGGCTCGGAGCTCATCTCGTCCTCGGGGAAACGCGGCGGCGGGATGCGCCGGAAGTTCACCTCGGTGAGAAAGCAGATCTCGTCGTAGTCGTAGAACACCACGCGGCCATGGCGGGTGACACCGAAGTTCTTCAGCAACATGTCACCAGGGAAGATATTGGCCGCCGCCAGTTGCTTGATGGCCAGGCCGTAGTCATCCAGTGCCTCGCGCACCTGCGCCTCATTGGCACCTTCCAGGTAGAGGTTGAGCGGCGTCATGCGCCGTTCGGTCCAGCAGTGGCGCACCAGCACGGTGTCACCCTCCACCACCACGGTCGACGGCGCCACTTCCAGCAGCTCGGCAAGGCACTCGGGCTCGAACTTGGCCTTGGGGAAGCGGAAGTCGGCGAACTCCTGGGTATCGGCCATGCGCCCTACCCGGTCGACGCTTTTCACCAGCCGGTACTTCTCGATCACCGTCTTGCGATCCACCGTCTTGGCGTGGGCGAAGCGGTCCTTGATGATCTTGAACACGGTGTTGAAGCCCGGCAGCGTGAACACGCTCATGACCATGCCACGCACGCCTGGCGCCATGATGAAACGGTCATCGGTGCTGGCCAGGTGGCCGATCAGCGCGCGGTAGAACTCGGACTTGCCGTGCTTGTAGAAGCCGATCGAGGTATACAGCTCGGCAATGTGTTTGCCCGGCAGGATGCGCTTGAGAAAGCCGACGAACTCGGCCGGAATCGCCACGTCCACCATGAAGTAGCTGCGGGTGAAGGAGAAGATGATCGACACCTCCGCCTCGTCGGTAATCGCCGCATCGGCCTGGATGCCCTGCCCTTCGCGGTGCAGCAAGGGGATCGCCAGCGGCCACTGCTCCTCGCGGGTGTAGATGCGCCCGATCAGGTAGGCGCCCTTGTTGCGATACAGCACCGAGGAAAACAGCTCGATGCACAACTCAGGATCCTTGCAGACCCAGTCCGGCAGGCTGGCACGCAGTTGCTCCTGCAGACGCTGCAAATCGCGCGACAGATCCTCGTAAGGGGCATCGAAGCGGTAGTCGTCGAAGATCGCCTGCAGCGCCAGGTGCAGCTCGCCAGCTGGCCGATAGCTGCGCGTCTGCGCTGCGCCGGGCTGGTTGCGCAGCGATGGCCGGGTGGTATGGATGAACATGCAGCCATCGCTGATCTGGTCATGACTGAACAGGCTGCAGAAAATCGAGTTGAACCAGGTTTCCGCCAGTTCGTCATCAAACCGCAGGTCGATCAGCGCGATATAGGCACTCTTGACCAGCGGCCATTGCCCTACATCCAGCAACGAAGCATCGAACCCTTGCAGCAGACGCTCGCGGGTTTCTGCAACCTTCTCCTCGTACAGGTTGATCCGCGCCGCAGAGGCCAGCTGCGCCTCCTGCCACTGCGCCTGCTCGAAGCGCACGCGGGCGCCATCGGTGATCTGACGAAAATGCTCACGGTAATCGTCGAAGCCATCGAGGATCAGCCGCGCGATTTCGCCGGCTGGCCATTGCTGCCCCATGGAAGTGCCTCGCAAGGAAATGAGTGAAGCGAGCTTAGCCGCAAAGTCGGCCAAACGTAGCCCGGATGCAATCCGGGCTACGGGTTGGCACAAACCTCGTTCGAAAGCGCAATGCGGATTGCCAGAAGCCCGCCCAGCAGCAACACTCTCGCCCCCACCCTGCCGGATGCTTCGCCTTGCGTACCGCCGATCTGCTTCGCCTGCTGCTGCTCGCCGCCATCTGGGGCGCCAGCTTCCTGTTCATGCGCGTTGCCGCTCCGGTGCTGGGCAGCATGCCAACCGCGTTCTTTCGCGCCAGCTTCGGCGCGCTGGGACTGCTGGCGCTGCTCCTGCTGCTGCGCAGTGACTGGGACTTTCGCGGCAAATTGCGCATCTGCCTCGGCCTGGGCGTGATCAACGCCGGCCTGCCTTCGGCCATGTATTGCCTGGCGGCGCTGATCCTGCCGGCCGGTTACTCGGCAATCTTCAACGCCACCACACCCTTGATGGGTGTGCTGATCGGCGCGTTGTTCTTCCATGAAGGCATCACACGGAGCAAGGCGGCGGGTGTGTTTCTCGGCCTGCTCGGCGTGGCGGTGCTGACCCGCACCGGTCCGGTGGCCTTCGACATGCAACTGCTGCTGGGCGCTGGTGCCTGCCTAGTGGCCACCACCTGCTACGGCTTCGCCGGTTTCCTCACCCGCCGCTGGATCGGCCAGCAGGGCGGCCTGGACAACCGCCTGACCGCCTTCGCCAGCCTGGCGGGGGCCAGCCTGTTCCTGTTGCCGCTGTTCGCCGGCAGCCTGGCACTGCAGCAACCGCCAAGCTGGGGTGGCATCGAGGTATGGCTGTCGCTGGCCGGCCTTGGCCTGGTCTGCACCGCGTTCGCCTACGTGCTGTATTTCCGCCTGCTGGCCGATATCGGGCCGATCAAGGCCAGCACCACCACCTTCCTGATCCCGCCGTTCGGCGTGCTGTGGGGCGCCCTGCTGCTGGGCGAACCGCTGAGCTGGGACTACCTGCCTGGCTGCGTGCTGATTGCCTTGGCGCTTTGGCTGGTGGTCAGGCCGAGCGTGAGCAGAACGTAGCCCGGATGAAATCCGGGACACAGCTGGTGTCATTTCCCGGATTGCATCCGGGCTACGGACTGGCAATCAGACCATGCGTCGCCAAGCCATAAGGTGGATCGCGCTTTATCGATCCACCCAAAAGGTGGATGTGAAAAGCGCCATCCACCCTTGCCTGCAGCTGCTTTACTGTTGCAGCTCCTGCTCGGTGAACATATCGCTGAACAGCATGCTCGACAGGTAGCGCTCACCGGAGTCCGGCAGGATCACCACGATGGTCTTGCCCTGCATCTCCGGCTTCTCGGCCAGACGCACCGCCGCGACCATCGCTGCGCCGCAGGAAATCCCGCAGAGAATGCCCTCTTCGCGCATCAGGCGCAGCGCCATGGCCTTGGCTTCATCATCATTGACCTGTTCGACCTGATCGACCATCGCCAGGTCGAGGTTCTTCGGCACGAAACCGGCGCCGATGCCCTGAATCTTGTGCGGGGCTGGTTTGACTTCATCGCCTGCCAGGGTCTGGCTGATCACGGGCGAGCCCACCGGCTCCACCGCAACCGAGAGGATCGGCTTGCCCTGGGTTTGCTTGATGTAGCGCGAAACCCCGGTGATGGTGCCGCCGGTGCCAACGCCGGCCACAAGAACATCGATGGCGCCTTCGGTGTCGCGCCAGATTTCCGGGCCAGTGGTCTTTTCATGGATGGCCGGGTTGGCCGGGTTCTCGAACTGCTGTGGCAGGTAATACTCGGGATTGGCGGCAGCCAGCTCGTTGGCCTTCTCGATCGCGCCCTTCATGCCTTTGGCCGGCTCGGTCAACACCAGTTCGGCACCGAGCGCCTTGAGCACCTTGCGTCGCTCCAGGCTCATCGAGGCCGGCATGGTCAGCACCAGCTTGTAACCGCGCGCGGCAGCGACGAACGCCAGGCCGATACCGGTATTGCCCGAGGTCGGCTCGACGATGGTCATGCCCGGCTTGAGCACACCGCGCTCCTCGGCGTCCCAGATCATGCTGGCGCCGATGCGGCACTTGACCGAATAGGCCGGGTTGCGCCCCTCGATCTTGGCCAGAATGGTCACGCCTTTCGGCCCCAGGCGGTTGATCATCACCAGCGGCGTATTGCCAATGGCCTGGGAGTTGTCAGCGAAGATGCGGCTCATGATTCCTTCCTAAGCAGGTGGACGATGGATAAAGGCACCAGCCTATGCCCAGGTGCAGCAGCAGTCCAGCCGAACAGAATGCCATGCGTGCAGTCAATCGAAGACAGGTCACCCGATGGACTGTCCAATGAAACGACGCTACAGCTGGCCCCTCAGGACCCTGCTCGTTGCCCTGCTGCTGGTACTGGCGGCGCAACTCACGCTGCCCTGGCTGATCCGCGACTACCTGAACGGCAAACTCGCCGACATGGGCGACTACCAAGGCCAGATCAGCGATATCGACCTGGCCTGGTGGCGCGGCGCCTATCGCATCAACAACCTGCGCATCGTCAAGACCAGCGGCGATGTGCCGGTGCCGCTGCTCGACGCCCCGCTGATCGATCTGGCAGTGAGCTGGCGCGCACTCTGGTCAGACCGCGCCGTGGTCGCGCAAGTGTTCTTCGAACGGCCGCAGCTGAATTTCGTCGACGGCGGCGATGACAGCGAGGCCAGCCAGACCGGCGCCGGCACCGACTGGAGCGACCAACTGGACAAGCTGCTGCCCATCACCCTCAACGAGTTGCGGGTGATCGACGGTCGCATCAGCTTCCACAACTTCAACACCGACCCGAAAGTCGAACTGAATGCGAGCGAGATCAACGCCAGTCTGTACAACCTCACCAACGTCAGCGATGACGACGGCGAACGGGTGGCGCACTTCGACGGCAAGGCGTTGCTGTTGGGTCATGCGCCGCTGGAGGCCCAGGCATCGTTCGATCCGTTCGAGCAGTTCGAAGAATTCGAGCTGCGCCTGCGCGCGCGGGATATCGACCTGACCCGCTTCAACGACTTCGCCCGTGCCTATGGCCGCTTCGACTTCAAGCGTGGCAGCGGCGACCTGGTGATCGAGGCTCAAGCCGAGGACGCCCAGCTCAGCGGCTATATCAAGCCGTTGCTGCGCGAAGTGGAAGTGTTCGACTGGGAGCAGGACGTCGAAGACGAGGACAAGGGCGTGCTGCGCTCGCTGTGGGAGGCACTGGTCGGCGGCGGGGAAACCCTGCTGAAGAATCAGCGTCGCGATCAGTTCGCCACCCGCGTGGAGCTCAGCGGCAACGTGCATGATCAGGAAGTGAGCGCCTTCCAGGCTTTCCTGGCGATTCTGCGCAATGGCTTCGTCGAGGCCTTCGATCCGCGCTTCGAACGCCCGCCGCCGCAGCAGGATGACGCCTAGCTGACAGGTCCAGGCAATCGCACGGCCCCGTGACCGACCATTCAGTGACTGAATGCTGCGTCTGCGTTCACAGTGCGCGGGGGCGCACGTTATAGTCAGCGCCTCAACCTGATACCGAACGCCCGGCGCAGCCGGCCGTCACCGTTCGAGGATTTACCGATGAAGTTCGAAGGCACCCAGTCCTACGTCGCCACCGACGACCTCAAACTCGCGGTCAACGCCGCCATCACCCTGCAACGCCCATTGCTGGTCAAGGGTGAGCCGGGCACCGGCAAGACCATGCTTGCCGAGCAACTGGCCGACGCCTTCTCGGCCCGCCTGATCACCTGGCACATCAAGTCCACCACCAAGGCGCACCAGGGCCTGTACGAGTACGATGCGGTCAGCCGCCTGCGCGATTCGCAGCTCGATTCCGACAAGGTTCACGACGTTCGCAACTACATCAAGAAGGGCAAGCTGTGGGAGGCGTTCGAATCCGAAGAGCGCGTGATCCTGCTGATCGACGAGATCGACAAGGCCGACATCGAGTTCCCCAACGACCTGTTGCAGGAACTCGACAAGATGGAGTTCTACGTTTACGAGACCAACGAGACGATCAAGGCCAAGCAGCGTCCGATCATCATCATCACCTCGAACAACGAGAAGGAACTGCCGGACGCCTTCCTGCGCCGCTGCTTCTTCCACTACATCGCCTTCCCGGATCGCGACACGCTGAAGAAGATCGTCGACGTGCACTACCCCAACATCAGCGGCGAGCTGGTGGCCGAGGCGCTGGACGTGTTCTTCGACGTGCGCAAGGTGCCGGGCCTGAAGAAGAAGCCTTCGACCAGCGAGCTGGTGGACTGGCTCAAGCTGCTGATGGCCGACAATATCGGTGAAGCCGTGCTGCGCGAACGCGACCCGACCAAGGCTATCCCGCCGCTGGCCGGCGCTCTGGTGAAGAACGAGCAGGATGTGCAACTGCTCGAGCGCCTGGCCTTTATGACCCGCCGCGCTTCGCGCTGAGACTGCAATGAGCCTTGAACGGATCAGGCGAAAGCGCCAGAAGAATGTCCAGGAACAGGCTCTACTCCGGCGTGAAAGCCTACGACTGACAGCGGAGCACTATCGCAACCAGCCAGAGCGATTGCCCCGCGTGCTTGTACAGCACCCCAAGGCTCAAAACATCGACTGGGACCGCAGCGTCATGGTTGATCTGCACCTTGAGCAATACGGTGGCTATGGTGTGAGTGGCACAGTGCTGACTCAAGAGCAGCGCTTCGTCGAGTTCGATCTCGACACCAACGAGGACTATTCAGCATTGGATGCGATAGGCCGCAACCTTTGGTGTGACGTGACCGAACAGACATCGACATCCCGCCACGAACGGGGAATCGGAGTGAGCGACGGCGCCTGGGCACTGGAAATTCAAGCTCAGCTCAATGGAGAAGCTGATGACAATGCATAGTGGCAGTTGCCTTTGCGGCGCAGTGAAGTACCGCATCGACGCCCCCATCGAGTCCGCCACCCATTGCCACTGCAGCCAGTGTCGCAAGGGCAATGGCGCAGCCTTCGCCAGTTACGGCAACGTGCGGCGCGAGCACTTTCACTTCACTCAGGGTTTGGAGCAGGTAACCGAGTTTCACTCCTCTCCTGGTGTGACTCGTACTTTCTGCCGGCAGTGCGGCAGCAATCTGCAGTGGTTCGCCGAGCATCCACGCCCCAACTGGCTTTCAGTAGCGCTCGGCACTTTGGACTCAGCACTCGGCGAGATTCCGCAAAAGCACATCTACCCCGAATCCAAAGCCGATTGGTACTCCATCACCGACGGCCTACCTCTGGAGCACCGCTCATGAGGCTCCACAGATAAATAAACGAGGGTGCAGCCATGCTGCTCAACCTATTCAACGAAATGCGCGCGGCCAAGGTGCCGGTGTCGGTGCGCGAACTGCTCGACCTGATCAATGCGCTCAAGCACAACGTCGTGTTCGCCGACATGGACGAGTTCTACTACCTGGCGCGTGCCATCCTGGTGAAGGACGAACGTCACTTCGACAAGTTCGACCGGGCTTTCGGCGCCTACTTCAACGGTCTGGAAAACCTCAATCAGCATATCGAGGCGATGATCCCCGAGGAGTGGCTGCGCAAGGAGTTCGAGCGCCTGCTGAGCGATGAGGAAAAGGCGCAGATCCAGAGCCTCGGCGGCCTCGACAAGCTGATCGAGGAGTTCAAGAAACGCCTCGAGGAGCAGAAGGAAAAGCACGCCGGCGGCAACAAGTGGATCGGCACCGGCGGCACCAGCCCGTTCGGCTCCGGCGGCTACAACCCGGAAGGCATTCGTGTCGGCGATGCCGGCAAGCGCCAGGGCAAGGCCGCCAAGGTGTGGGATCAGCGCGAGTACAAGAACCTCGACGACCAGGTCGAGCTGGGCACGCGCAACATCAAGGTGGCGCTGCGCCGCCTGCGCAAGTTCGCCCGCCAGGGTGCAGCCGAAGAGCTCGACCTGGACGGCACCATCGACCACACCGCCAAGGATGGTGGCCTGCTCAATATCCAGATGCGCCCGGAACGACGCAACACGGTCAAGCTGCTGTTGTTGCTGGATATCGGCGGCTCGATGGACGCCCACGTCAAGGTCTGCGAGGAGCTGTTCTCGGCCTGCAAGACCGAGTTCAAGCATCTTGAATATTTCTACTTCCACAACTTCGTCTACGAGAGCGTGTGGAAGAACAACATGCGCCGCACCAGCGAACGCACCTCGACGATGGACTTGCTGCACAAGTACGGCGCCGACTACAAGGTGGTATTCGTCGGCGACGCGGCCATGGCGCCCTACGAGATAACCCAGGCCGGCGGCAGCGTCGAACACTGGAACGAGGAAGCCGGCTACGTCTGGATGAAGCGCTTCACCGAGAAGTTCAAGAAGATCATCTGGATCAACCCCTACCCCAAGGACACCTGGAACTACACCGCCTCCACCGGCCTGGTGCGCGAGTTGGTCGAAGATCGCATGTACCCGCTGACCCTGCAGGGGCTGGAAGACGGCATGAAGTACCTGTCCAAGTAAGGCTACACGCAGCAACGAAAAACGCCGCGAACCCTGCACAGGATTCGCGGCGTTTTTGTAGCACGGATGCAATCCGGGAATTCTTGCGAGCGCAGGCCCCGGATTGCATCCGGGCTACGGTGAGATTCGAACTCAGCGTTTCTCCGCGTCGTCCGTCTTGTTCAGATCCATCACCGTCTGCGCCGGCGCTGGCTCTTGCGGCTTGGTCTCGGCAGCCGTGGCGACAGGCGCACTCACCGCTTCGGCCGGAGCTTCCTTCTTGCGCAGACCAATGCGCTTGAACAGCCAACCGACCAGTATCACCGGGATGAACCAGAACTTCTTCAGCAGGACCAGCAGCAGCGCCAGCAAACCGGTCTTGGCGGCGACCTTGCCGGCCACCAGAGCGCCCAGGCCGTAGGCGGCCACGGTATCCAGATCGGGATCGAACTCGGCATAGCGCTGGCCCGGGTTGAACTCGGTCGCCGCCAGCACCGCCGGCACGCTGGCCTCGATTTCCGCCAGCTGATCCATGTTGGCGACGAAATTCAGCACCAGCACGCCCTTACGGCCCAGCACGCGGATGTTGTAGTTGAGGGTATTGGCCTCGCTGTCGCCGAACTTCAGCTCCTTGGCCCAGTGCAGTTTCTTGCCTTCGGCATCGTAGTGTGGCGCGGCGGCCCAACCGACCAGTTGCACCGGCTCGTAGCCGTTCTCCTCACGCCAGGTGTTGGCCTCACGCATGTCGGCCTGCATGTCCTTGAGCATATCGCTGTAATCGATGTCGGCAGCGTCCTCGTCGGAAACGTAGCCGCTGGCTTCGTACTCCACCGTCACGCCCCAGGATTCCTCGGCCAGCGGCGACACACCGGCCGGCAGGATCATGCCCAGCGGCGGTACGTCATCCGGCGGGTTGCCCCAGCCATCGACCAGCAGGCGCTGGGCGTTGTCACCGTCGAGAAAGACCAGCGAATCAGGCAGGTTGAGGGTGGCCAGATCCTTGCCGAGCACAACCCGCCCGGTCTTGAATTCCAGGCTGGCGACGAACTCCTCGGGGCTGATGTATTGCGCCGAATCATCGGTTTCGATGATCTCCTCAATGACCGCAGCGCTGTCTGGCGCGGTCTCGGGGTTGGCGTATGCAGCGCAGGTGAACGGCAGGGCAGCAGCCAGGGTGGCTGCCAGGATCGAATCCTTGATCGACATGGAAACTCCAATAACGCGAGATAGGGTAAATGTAACGCCGTATTACATTAACACGACCTACCTCGCGCTCAGGCGAACCAGTGCACTTTTTTGTGGCTTGCCATCTGGCCGCCAGTGATGGCGGAAATGCCGGCCTGGCAAGACTGCGTGGATGCAGGAGGTAAGGCGGCGCAGGATGCCAAAGCCGGGGAGCAAAACCGGCCTTGCCGACCACCCTCCGGGCTTGCGCGACGAAAGGCTCCCGGCGCTTTATTGCACTTAGCGCCAGTGTCGTTGCTGCGCCCGCCTGGTCCGCCCCGCTCCGAACATCCAGCCGAACAGCACTACCAGCACCTCAGCCAGCCAGGCCAGCAGCAAGGCGCTGATCACGCCCCAGAGAATCGCATCCGGGGTGAACAGCACCTGGTAGCGATAAGCCTGCAGGGTCTCCTGAAACAGCGCGTGATCGGCAGCGGTCGCCAGGTGCCAAGCCTGGCCGTACCAGGCGCCCTGCATGACCTGCCATTCGCGCTCGAGCAAGGCCGCACGCTGCACCAGATGCCCCACGCTATTGGCATCGCTACGCATCACCGGGTCGTCACTGACGCGGTAGTGAGCCACCAGCGCATCCATGTCGCCCTTGAAGAAACTGCGCGCAGTTTCCTGAAAACCTTTGAGGCTCTGCTGCGACTCCAGCCGATGGGCCTCGACCCGCTTGGCGTAATCATCGATGAAGCCCGGCACTTGCACGCCGAGCAACAGGCCGAGAGCGAACAGCGTCAGACGCAGATAGCTTCTAAGCATGAGGTCAGGCCTTGCCGTGAGTGATGCATTCGCCGCGGCGCCACAGGCGCCATTCGCCCGGCTGGTACAGCGACCATTGCTCGTTGTCGGTCAGAGGCTCGGTGGCGATCACCGTCACCACGTCGTTGGGCGTGGTTTGCGACTGGAAATCCACCTTCAGATCGGCGTCCTTGAGTTGCGCCGGGCCGAAAGGCGCGCGACGAGTGATATGCGCCAACTTGGTCGAACAGAAGCTGAACAGCCAATCGCCATCACTGAGCAGGCAGTTGAATACGCCAAGCTTGCGGTAACTGGCACAGGACGCCACCAGCACCGGCAGGAGCATTTCCACTGACACAGGCTCGGGAAAGGCGCGACGCACACGGTTGAGCAAATCGCAGAACGCTGCCTCGCTGTCAGTTTCGCCGACTGGTCGGTAGAAGGTGGTGGAGCCTTCCAGGCCAGCCAGTTGGCCGTTGTGCGCGAAACACCAGTTACGCCCCCACAACTCGCGGCTGAAGGGGTGGGTATTGACCAGGCTGACCTTGCCGACATTGGCCTGGCGGATATGGCCGATCACCACCTCGCTCTTGATCGGGTAGCGCTGCACCAGCTGCGCTACCTCGGACTCGCTGCTCGCCCGCGGGTCCTGGAACAGACGCAAGCCGCGCCCTTCGTAGAAGCCGATCCCCCAACCATCACGGTGCGGCCCAGTGCGACCACCACGCTGCATCAGCCCGGTGAAGCTGAAGACGATATCAGTGGGTACATTGGCGCTCATGCCGAGCAATTCGCACATCGAATCAATTCTCCTTGCCGAGGATCAGGCGCAGACGCTCGGCTTCATCTTGCAGACGCGCTTCGATTCGCTTGCGGCCCATTGGCAGAAAACGCACCAGCAATCGCCAGAGCAGCGCCGGCAGGTCACCCGGCCGACGCGGAATCAGGTGTAAATGAAGATGGGGCACGTGCTGATTGGAATCCGGACCGTCGTTGATCAGCAGGTTGATGCCATTCTCGCCGTAGCCCGCCTCGCGCAGCGCCGCAGCCACACGCTCGGACAAGGCCAGCAGACGCTCACGAACCGGTGGCGGCAGATCACGTAGAAACGGCGCATGCAGGCGACTGACGATCAGCACATGGGCCGGACGCATCGGAAAGATATCCAGCAGTACGATGAAATCTTCGTCTTCATACAGACGATGAGCAGGTAGCCGTTGCTCGGCAATGGCACAGAACACGCAATCCATCGGGCCTCCCTTGCACAAGGCCATCATGCTGAACGCCTGGGCCGGCAGGCGCAAGGGGTCAGATCAAATACGCGGTTCCATACGACCAGCGCGATCGCGTCCATAGTCGCGGATCGGCAGGTCGTCGTCCTCTTCCATGCGCTCGCGCAGGGTGCGCGGGTCTTCGTCGGGCTCGGCGACATGCTCGGCCTGACGCCCTTTCCACCAACGCTCGATGGGCCAGCGAACAGCGACGAACAGCAGATACACGGCGAGCGCGATCAGGCTGTAGAGCGCCAGATCGGCGACCGCACGCCAGGCGTTGTTACCGACCTTGAGCATTACATCCATGGCGGTGACCGCCAGTGCGGGCGCGAACAGCTCGCGCGCCGGGTCGACGATGGTCGGGCTGAACAGCAGCACGGCCATCAGCACCCGCAGCGGCTCGCGCAGATAGCGCCACATCCAGCTGGTCAGGCGCATCCACACCAACAGGCAACCCAGGGCGGCAATCCCGTAGGCCGCCCAGGCCAGTAGGTAGTCGTTTTCATTCATCATAAGCAGGCGCCGGCGTGGCAGGTCTGGCAAAGGGGCGCTTATGATAGCGGCTTTTGCCCAATGCGGCGCCCCTGCCGTCGCCCTCTCGTTCTCTGGAGCCACGCCATGTCCTCTGCCCCCATCGCCCGCCAGGAAGCCGGCAACGACCCCTATCACTGGCTGGAAAACCGCGACAGCGACGAGGTGCTGGCGCATCTGCAGGCAGAAAACGCTTACCTGGACGCCGTGCTGGAACCGCAACAGGCACTGCGCGAGCAATTGTTCGAGGAGATCAAGGGGCGCATTCGCGAGACCGATCTGTCGCTACCGACACCCTGGGGCGACTACCTCTACTACCAGCGCACCACGGCCGGTGACGAGTATCCGCGGCACTATCGCTGCCGCCGCCCTGCCGATGGCTCTCTGGACGTCGACGCGGCCAGCGAAGCGCTGCTGCTCGACCCCAACGCGCTGGCTGGCGGCGGTTTTCTTTCCGTCGGAGCGTTCAGCATCAGCCCTGACCAGCAGCGCCTGGCCTACAGCCTCGACAGCAGCGGCGACGAGATCTACCGCCTGTTCGTCAAGGAACTGGAGAGCGGCCAGATCAGCGAACTGCCCTTCGACGACTGCGACGGCAGCATGACCTGGGCGAACGACAGCCAGACGCTGTTCTTTACCGAGCTGGACGACACCCATCGTCCCTACAAGCTCTATCGTCACCGCCTCGGCGACGCCGCCGCCGAAGCAGTATTCGAGGAACCCGATGGCCGCTTCTTCCTGCACTGCTACCGCTCCAGTTCCGAGCGCCAGTTGATCCTGCAACTGGGCAGCAAGACCACCAGCGAAGTCTGGGTGCTCGACGCTCAGCAGCCGCAGAACGACTTCAATTGCCTGGCACCGCGCGAGGAAGGTCACGAGTACGATGTCGATCACGGCATGCTGGACGGTCAGTGGTGCTGGCTGATCCGCAGCAACCAGAGCGGCATCAACTTCGCGCTCTACCGCGCTACCGAGGAGCAGCCGCAACGCCCGCACTGGCAGCAGATTCGCGCCCATGACCCGCAGGTGATGCTCGAAGGCGCAACGCTGAACCAGCGCGCGCTCACCCTTGCCCTGCGCGAAGGTGGCCTGCCGATCCTCGAAGTGCAGCCGCAGGGCGTTGCAGCCTATCGCGTGCAACTGCCGGACGCGGCCTACAGCCTCTACGTGCAGGACAGCCTGGAGTTTCACAGCCCGGTGATCCGTCTGCGCTACGAAGCGCTGGGTCGCCCCGCGCAAGTACGCCAGCTGGATCTGGTGACAGGTGAACAACAGGTGCTCAAGCAGACGCCCGTGGAAGGCCCGTTCGATGCCGACGCCTATGAAAGTCGCCGCCTCTGGGCCAGCGCCGCCGACGGCACGCAGATACCGATCAGCCTGGTGGCGCGCCGTGACGTGTTCGCCGCAGGCAAGCCGGCGCCGCTCTATCTCTATGGTTACGGTGCCTACGGTGCGAGCCTTGACCCCTGGTTCTCCCACGCCCGTCTGAGCCTGCTGGAGCGCGGTTTCGTCTTCGCTATCGCGCACATACGTGGCGGCGGCGAGATGGGTGAAGCCTGGTACCGCGCCGGCAAGCTCGAGCACAAACAGAACACCTTCGACGATTTCATCGCCAGCGCCGAGTGCCTGATCGCCGAAGGCCTGACCACCCCCGCGCAACTGGCGATCAGTGGTGGCAGTGCTGGCGGCCTGCTGATCGGCGCCGTGCTCAACCAGCGTCCCGAGCTGTTCGCTGCCGCCATCGCCGAGGTGCCTTTCGTCGACGTGCTCAACACCATGCTCAACCCGGACCTGCCGCTGACCGTGACCGAATACGATGAATGGGGAGACCCGAACCAGACCGACGTATTCGCACGCATCAAGGCCTACGCACCCTACGAGAACGTGCGCGCCCAGGCTTATCCGCCCATCCTCGCCGTCGCAGGCTACAACGACAGCCGTGTGCAGTATTGGGAAGCGGCCAAATGGGTGGCCAAACTGCGCCGCGACAAGACCGACGCCAACCTGCTACTGCTCAAGACCGACCTCGGCGCCGGCCATGGTGGTATGAGCGGACGCTATCAGGGCATCAAGGATGTGGCGCTGGAGTATGCCTTCCTGTTCCGTGTGCTCGGGATAGCACACCCGTAGGAGCGGTTGGGCGGCATTCCGCTTCAGCCGCGACTCCCCAAGCATCGCGGCTGAAGCCGCTCCTACAGAACCGACGATCAGTCCTGCTTGCGTTGCCCGTCCAACCCCTGACTGTTACGGCGCATCTGCTCATCCAGTTGCGGAATTGGCTGATCGCCATTGGATCGGGGCGTTGCGCCAGGAAGGGGTTGCCCCTGCGGCGGAGGCAAAAGGGGCGCCGATCCCTGGCGCTTGATCGGTACCGCAGTCGAGGGCTGGCCATAAGGCTGCGGGGTTGCCGTACCCGGCGAGCCGGCCTCCGGCGCAGACGGCATGCGCGCCGGTTGCTGCGCCCATGACAGCGTAGCGAGGCTGGACGCCAGGATCATCGCGGCAAGACGGGGGATACGCATGATGGCTCTCCTGCTCGACTGGCTTTCGTTCTATTCTGGCAACACCTGCCCACGAACGTTCCAGTGAATTGCCTCATGACACCGACCAGCAAGCTCGACAAGATCCTCGCCGAAGCCCAGCAACGCCGCGAAACCAGCTACAGGGAAAAGGCGCTGCGCATGTATCCGCACATCTGCGGCCGATGCGGCCGCGAATTCAGCGGCAAGCGCCTGAGCGAGCTGACCGTGCACCACCGTGACCACAACCACGACAACAACCCGGAAGACGGCTCCAACTGGGAGCTGCTGTGCCTGTACTGCCACGACAACGAGCACCAGCGCCAGGTCGATTTGCATTACCAGAAGGAAGAAGCTGCCAGCGCCGGCTCTGGCAGCAAGGTCACGCACAAGGGGTTGGCCGGGCTGGCCGATCTGCTGAAAAAGTCCTGAGTATCAGAAGAATCTCGTGACACTGATCTTGGCATTGCGCCCCTGGCTGTAGACGCGATCACCACTGAGTGCTGGTTGATAGAAACGGTTGAACAGATTGTCCACCACGAAGTTCACCTCGGTACCTTTCAAACCAGCCTGCTGCGGTATCCAGCTGGCAAATACTCGATGAGTGTCATAACTGGCATTGTCGAAGTGATCGTAAAACGTGTCCCCAACCGAACTGCCCATACCCCCGGAATATCTATCGCTGGGCAGTCGGTCGGTCTTGCGCACGAACTCGCCCTGCCAACCCAGCCGCATATCCGCCTCGGGAATTTTCACTCCCAAAGTAGCCACCCACTTCGCTGGCTGAATACCCCGCGCCCAGACATCCGGCCCCCAAGGATTGGTGTAAGCCCCCTCATGCTCGCCGCTCATCCACGAATAGGACAGGGCACCGAATACACGGGCGCTGTCATAGAAGCTCTCGACCTCGAACCCCTCAATGGTCAGATCACCAATGTTGCGATAGTTACCCTGGGGCAAGTAGGCCCCGCAACTACCCGACAGGGTACCGTTGCTAGCGGCCTGTTCTGCACAGCCTACGCCCACGTTCTTGAAGATTTCGTCCTTGATCTTGTTACGAAACAACGTGGTACGGACCTGCAGGCTGTCGCCATTGACCAAGAGATCACCTAGATTGACCACGCTACCGAAGCGCAGGGCATGGATTCGCTCGGGGTCGAGATCGCGACTGGTTGCCGGTCGAGTCGTACTGTTCTGTACTTCGTACTGCTCATCTATCAGCGGAGCACGCCAGGTCTGCGTGTAATCGGCAAAGAAGCCCAGCTGCTCGGTTGCACGCCAGAACAACGAAAGACGCGGAGACCAGCCCGAATAACTTTGGCTGCTGTAATCATGCCCTCTGGCACTGTTGTTATAGACGGGAGCCAGATTAGGCTCACCTTCATTGCGAACACTGTCAAAACGCATCGATGGCGTAATCGTCAGACGGCCGTAGTCGAGCACATCCTGCACATAGAAACTGTGAGTCAGTTGCTCGCCGCTGGGCATGAAGGTCGGCTGAAAACGGCCAAAATTGTAATTGGCATTGTTGTAGGTACTGGTGTCGATATACATCCGAGTATCGCGGTTGTGCTTGCGCCATGCCCCACCCAATGTCAATTCATGGGAAAACACCCCCGTGTCGAAGCGGCTGGTGTTGCGCAACTCAACGACCTTATCCCGGTATGCGGTATCCATTTTTCGCCCACCGGTTGCGACTTGTACAAACGCACTTTGCTCACGCTCATCGACCTGTTCGACCTTTGACTGCGCATAGCTGAAGGTCAGATCGACCCAGGGGTTATCCAGTGGCTGGAAGTGATACTTGCTCGCCCATGTCGTATCGATAGTTTCCCGGTGGGCCAGGAAACGACGCAACGCGCCTTCATACCCGTACTGGTTGATATTGCTCTGGGTAGGAGGCGTTGGGTAACTGGAAGAAGAGAACGGGGTCCACCTTGTACTTTTCGAGCGCGACCAGGAAAGGTTGACGTCATGCTCCTCGGTAGGATGCAAGTTGAGTTTGAATAAGCCGGCAGCCAAATCCTGAGACGTGTTCGGCAAACGCTGCGGATTGATTGGATAACGATTGTCCGGATCAGGAATGGTGTCAGCGAGTTTGATATCCCGACCGTCACGCCCGGTCAGGTAAAGCAGCGAATCAGCAAAGCCGTCGTCGGTTCGACCATACACTGCGCCACTGTATATCTTCTGTTGATCATTACTGTGATAGCCGTACTTGAGCATGGCACCCGCGTTGCGGCCTTCCTGCAGCAAGTCCTGTGCATCCTTGGTCTCCATATGGACGGTGCCACCAAACCCACCATTGCCGGTAAATACCGAGTGAGGCCCCTTGTCCACCTCGATGCTCTTGATCAGCTCAGGCTCGATGAACACCGTCCCCTGCTGATAGCGTTCGAAACCGCTCTTGGTCGCACCATCCAGGGTGAAGGGAACATCCTCTGCATCACCCAACCCCCAGATATTCATGGTCTGACCACCCGGCTTCGGCGAGCCCCCCATGCTCACACCAGGCAGGGTCTGCAGCAGGCTGGGAACATTGTCAGCCTGCCGCTGCTCGATTTCTCTGCTGGTCAAGGTCGAACGCCCGACGTTGCTGGAGTCGACCTGGCGACCATCACCCACGATGCTCACCGAACCCAGCTCGATGGTATTTTCGTCACGCGCCGTGACGGCCTGCTGGCGCACCACGAAACCACCTGGGGTCACCACCAATTCAAGACCACTGCCTAGCAGCAACTGGTGCAGCGCCTCTACCGGCTCGTAGCGCCCACGCAGCGCACGTCCTTGCAGCCCTTGCACCTGATCGCTCTCGAAAAAGATCTGCAGCTGTCCTTGACGGGCCAGGGCTGTCAACGCACTACCCATAGGTTGAGCGGCAAGCTCGAAGTCACGGGGCTGCGCCTGAGCGATGGTGCTCATCAGGCAACCGATCATCAGTGAGGCACCAGCAGATGCGCATCTCCGGTCATGTGGCAAAAGGCGGGTTTTCATCCAGATCTCCACTACATTACGGCACCACCACGGCATGAGGTGGGCGGAATGGGAGACGGTTAAATGACAAAAACCCACATATGCGAATGAAAATATTTTTAATCTTTCGCTTTCACCACTCGAACACTGCCATCATCCGAACGCTCCAGCGCCACAGGCAACATGACTGGCAGCGCCGCAAGAAAATCATCGGGCCGCGCAAGATCAACGCTACCGGAAACCTGTCTATTGGCCAGAGAAGCATCACCGAGCGAGACTGGAGCAGTACGATACTGCGACAGTTCATCCAGCAATTGCGCCAATGGCAATTGCTGAAAAAGCAGGCGTCCCGACCGCCAACTGGCCACCTCATCCTCGGCAACCCGCGAACGTAGCAGCTCGCCACGAGCCTGCTCGTAGACCGCGCGATCTCCTGCCAGCAGCTCCGTCAGCACTGCCCCTTCCTGCGGACGCAGAGCGACTCGTCCCTGTTCCACTGTCACGATCAGATGCTCGCTACCACGACGCACATCGAAACGCGTTCCGAGCACCGTTACGCTGCCCTCTCCGACCTGCACATGAAAGGGCCGCTGCTCATCCCTAGCCACGCTGAAATACGCCTGCCCCTGCAAAAGCTCGACCTCGCGTCGATCCGGCAGCAAGCGAACCTCCAGACGGGTGTTGCGATTGAGATGAATATGACTTCCATCACCCAGGGTCACCTCGCGAGGCTCCGTGGAACCGCTCACTAGGGTGAGCTCCACGTCCTGCGGACCATCCAGCCAGACAGGCAGCAACGCCAGCAATCCAAGGCAGGCCGCCACGGCCAACGAACGCCAACGCGGACGGCGCAGCCGGCGAGTCACACAAGCTCGTGGCCTGGGCAGATGGGCCATGTCCTGCCAAAGCAACTGCAGATCGGCGAAAGCCTGGGCATTGGCCGGATCGGCCGCAAGCCAGGCCTGAAACCGAACCTCGTCCTGTGCATCGAACGCATCACCACTGCGGCGGGCGAACCAGCTGGCCGCCTGCTCATCAGGCCGCATCACATCGATTCGGTTCTCGCTCATTGCTCATCCGTCCCTGTCTCACGCGCCAGCTGCTGCTTGCAATGCAACAAGGCGGCAGCAATGTGCTTCTCCACCATGCTCAGGGAAATGCCCATACGCGCAGCCACCTGATTTTGCGACAGACCTTCGAAACGGTGAAGGATCAAGGCTTCGCGTCGCCTGGGCGGCAGGTCCTCCAGCACCCGAGCCAATTGTCGCAGCCGCTGCTGCTGATCGAGACGTTCCAGTGGACTAGGCTGTACCGCTGCGGTATCTGCAATTACCTCTAATGGCTCGATTTGCCCCTGACGTTGCTGGCGACGCCAGTGATCACGCAGCAGATTGCGGGCAATATGAAAAAGAAAGGCGCGAGGCTGCTCAACACCATTGCGATCACGCCACCCTAACCACTGGGCGAACGCATCCTGAGCCAGATCAGCAGCATCGGCCTGACTCTCCAGACGTTTGCGAAAGAAATGCGTCAGTTCGGCATGGACGCTGCGATAAACGGAAGAGAAGGTGCCGCGAAACTGCTCATCCACGGACTGCACCACTGGGCAAGGTGCCACAGACTGCCTGCACGAGACCACCTGACTGTAAAAGGCGCCCGAAAGCGCCTATAAATGATAATAAATATCATTTAACAGCCATTGTCATATGCTAGTCAACTCAGCGCAGCAACCGCGTATCCAGCGTCTTCGACGGACCGCCGATGACGTTCTCGGTGATGTCGATGAAGTCCTTGGTGCTGACCCGGTCCAGACGCATCAGTCCACGGGTCACGTCATCCAAGGACAAGTTGCCCTTGTCTTTGGTCTTCTGCCGAATTTCCCGGTCCAGCTCCTGCAGCAGCAGCACCGCACGTGCGGTGACGGGGCCGCTGGCATTGTCGGTGCGCAGGCTGTTGACCGGCTTGCTCCAGCGAATCAGCTGCTCGCGGATCTTCTGATAGCGGTCCTCGCTGATACCACCCGCGCGGCGCATCAGCTCGATGGCGTAGTACTCGGCCAGACCTTCGGCGATCCAGTCACTGCGCTCGCGGCCATAGATGCGGCCGAATACGTGCACCAGTTCGTGCACCAGTGAGCTGGTGCCATTCTCGCTGACCAAGGGCCGGTCGGCGTGCATGAAGTAGGAATTGGCCGCCGACAGGCCGCCGCGCCACATCGGATCGCCAGCGCCGACGATCAGCAGTTTGTCCGGGTCGCGCGGAAAAACCTGCTGCATCTGCGGCCAGACGAAGGTGAGGAAGGTCATGATATCCATGCGCCGCATGCCCTCGCCGACCGGCGCGGAGATGGCGATTTCGGTATCGCCCAGGCGGGTGCGACGGGTACCCAGCTTGCCGGCAAGCATCCAGCCGGTCGGGCGGTCGAACTTGCGCTGCGGGTTGTCGATGCGAAAGCGGTTCTTGCCGATGCGCGGCCAGCCGGTTTCCACGCTCTTCCAGCCCTTGGGCAGATCGAACTGCAGGCGCGCCACCAGCTCGGTCTTGTTCTGCTGATCGAGCTTGGCCGCCGGAATCAGGTCGTCACCCCTGAACAACGCCCAGTCGTCGGTCATCCTGGCGTCGTAGCGCCCCGGTTTGCGTTCGTTGTCGATCAGCACGCGGTAGCTCAGTACGCTCTTGCCCTCGCCCGGCTGCCACTTGCCGCGCCCGGCAACCTCCTGCGACCACTGGCCATCGGCCTTGAAATCGCTGAAGCGCCCGTCTTCGCCAAGATTGAAGTCGAGGCTGCGCACCCGCTCGCCCTTCTCCAGGGTGATGCTGACTTCAGCCTGATTGCTCTCTGGCAGAAAGCGCACCCGGTAATCCAGATCGACCTTCTGCGTGGCGGCGAAGGCCGGCAGACTCAGAAGCAGCAGAGACGCGTACAACGGCAAGCGAAGGGACATCGAGCAAAACTCCTGATGCGGGACGTGGCGGCATATGACAGCTGCGCCACAGGGCAAATTCCATGAACGGGGGACAGATTTGCCACGAAGCCGCGCAGCAATCAACCCGCGCGGAAAATCAGATGATCTTCCCAGTCGTCTTCGGCCACGCTGTTCTCACTGAGCATACGTCCCGATTGAGAAACTCGCTCGGCGTGCACGGCATCCGGGTCGCCGCTGACCAGATGATGCCAATGTGGCAGGTCCTTGCCTTCGCTGACCAGGCGGTAAGCACAGGTCGGCGGCAACCACTGGAACTGGTCGGCCTGCGCCGGGGTGAGCTGAATGCAGTCAGGCACATGCTTGACCCGGTTGGGATAGTCGCTGCAGCGACAGGTCTGCAGGTCCAGCAATTTGCAGGCGATGCGCGTGTAGTAGACGGCACCATCGTCCTCGTCCTCGAGCTTCTGCAGACAGCACAGGCCACAACCGTCGCACAACGACTCCCACTCCCCCTGATCGAGCTGGGCGAGGGTCTTGCGTTTCCAGAAGGGTTCGAGATCGGCGGCCATGGCAGCAGTATGGACTCAGGCGGAAAAAGCGCGGCAGTCTAGCTTGGGCGGCACGCAGGGCCAAGCTGCCCTGGCCCAACGGCATCAGTAACCGCGGGCGAAATCCACTTCACCACGCAACGCCTCCCCGCTTTGCCAGCGCGCCAGGTTGTCGATGAACAGCTCGCTCATCAGCAGCGGGTCGGTGGGCGCCGAGCTGTGGCCAGTGAGCAGCAGACGCGGTGCGTTCCAGAACGCATGACCGGGCGGCAGCGGCTCTTCGCGACAGACATCGATCACCGCGCCGGCCAACTGGTTGCGCTCAAGCGCGGCGACCAGATCGGCATCGACCACGGCGACGCCGCGTCCGGCATTGATCAGCACGGCTTGCGGGCGGAAATGGGCAAGCAGCCGGGCATCGTACAGATCGCGCGTTGCCGGCGTGTCCGGCAGCAGATTGACCACGTAATCGGCCCAGGCGACCCTTTGCGGCAGTTGATCCATGGCCGCCACGTCGAGAAAGGGCGCCTGCTCACGCGCCTGACTGGCGACGCCACGCAGCTCCACGCCGAAGGGCTGGAGAAAGTCGGCGACGGCCTGACCGATATCACCGCAACCGACCACCAGCACCCGCCGCCCACGCAGGCTGCGCGGCAAGCTGTGATCCCAACGCTGCTCGACCTGCGCCGCCAGCCGGGCGAACAGGCGCCGCTCATGGGCCAGCAGATGACCGAGCACGTATTCGGCCATCACCTGACCGAAGATGCCGACGGCGCGGGTCAGGCGATAATCGCGCGGTAATCCTTCCGCCAGCAGCGGCGTGATACCGGCCCAGGTCGACTGCAACCACTGCGGGCGCGCGCCTTCGCGCAGCAAGGGCGCGAGCAGGTCGGGCTGCCCCAGCCAGAGGTCGCATTCGCCGGCGACCGCACGCAGCTGTTCGAGCTGCGCGCCTGCTACCAGTTGCAGTTCAGGGCGGGCGCTGCGAATGCGCTCGGCATAGAGCGCGTGATCCTCTTCAGCGATCAGCAGGCGCATGGTTTACACCGGATCGTTACGGCGCAGCAGTTCGTCGGGCAGATGCTGAATGTACTCCTCCTCGGGAGGCGGCATCTGCAGGTGATAGCCCTGCGTTTCGAGGTTTTCCAGCACGGTGGCGATGTCTTCCCGAGATAACTGCCGCTCCGGGCTGAGCACCAGATCGAAGGCGTGCGCAGGCGGGCCGAACACAGCGAGCAGCCCTTCGGGCACACGCTTCAGGGCATCGGCCTTGAGCACGTAGAGATACATCTCGTTCTTGCGCGGGCTTTTGTAGATGGAACAGATGCGTTTCACGCGGATTCTCCTTCAGCGGCCAGGCAGTCCAGAAGAGCCTGGCCCATCAACTCCCGGCGCCAGCCGCGCAGGGAGTCGGGCAATTGATAAGGACCATTGGGATAGCCGCTTTTCAGCAGGGCTTCCAGGGTCTTCTTGCGCAACATCAGCTCGGGCACGATATCCAGGCGCTCGCCCTCGCGCTGACCGACGGCACGCAGCTTCTTCAGCAGCGCCGAGGCTTCGATCGGCAGCGGCTCGGGCAAGGCTTCGGGCCACTGCTCGGGCGGCAGCGCCGCGGCCTCACGCATCAGCTGCAGCAGCGTCTCTCCGTCCTGACGCACGGTTTTCGGATGCATGTCCTCGATACGCGCCAGCGCTACCAGATTATCCGGCTGGGTACGTGCCAGCGGCCACAACGAATGCTCACGCAAAATGCGATTGCGTGGCTGGTTGCGCGCACGCGCCTGACGCTCGCGCCAGGCGCACAGCGCGCGCAGCACGGCCTGCTGCTGACGCGAGAGTTTCCAGGCCAGCTTGGCATCGCGCCAGGCATCTTCTGGAGCGACTTCACGACCGAGATTGGCGACCAGCTCGGCACCGTCCGCCAGAATCCACTCGACCTTCTGCGGCGCCAGGCGGGCCATCAGGGCGCGGTACACCTCGACGAGATGCGAGACGTCCTCGGCGGCGTAGCGCACCTGCAGTTCGGACAGCGGCCGTTGCAACCAGTCGGAGCGGGTTTCGCCCTTGGGCAGCTCGATATCCAGCAAGGCTTGCACCAGGCGCGAGTAGCCCATGGAGAAGCCGAGGTTGAGATAACCGGCCGCCAATTGCGTATCGAACAGCGGCGCCGGCAGGCAGCCGGTCAGGCGCAAGAAAACTTCCAGATCTTCACTGCACGAATGCAGCACCTTGACCACGGTCGGCGCTTCGAGCAGCGCGGCGAACGGCCGCCAGTCGCTGATACGCAGGGGGTCAATCAGATAGGCACCATCGCCAGCGCTGACCTGCAGCAACCCGGCGATGGGATAGAAGGTGTCGACGCGCATGAACTCGGTGTCCAACGCGACGAAGGGCAGCGCCTGCCAGGCGGCGCAATGCTCGGCCAGGCTGGCGTCGTCGAGAATCCAGTGAATGTCGTTAGCCACGCGGCTCTCCCGTCTAGAATGCCGCGCAGTATATATGCCCAGGCCATTGCACGGGGCAGCGGCCTGCCGCCGATGGTGGGAACTGTGTAATCTGTGCCGCGCACCACCTCCTACACGGAAGAACAACAATGCTGAAGAAACTGCTTGCCCTGATCGTCGTGCTGCTGGCCGCTGCCGCTGGTTACCTGGCGCTCACCCCCAGCCCGATCGATCCGCTGCCCTGGGACGCGGCACCCGCCCCGGCGATGACGGGTGCACTGGAACCCAACGACACCCTGATGAAAGCCGAGCTGCTGGCACGAGGCCAGGTGCATGGCCCGGAAGACACCGCAGTCGATGCTCAGGGCCGGGTATATGCCGGCCTGCATGACGGCCGCATCGTTCGCGTGCTGGAAGACGACAGCCTGGAAACCTTCGCCGACACCGGCGGCCGGCCGCTGGGGATGAACTTCGACGCCAGTGGCAACCTGATCGTCGCCGACGCTTACAAGGGCCTGCTGAGCATCGACCCGCAAGGCGCGATCACGGTACTGACCACCGAAGCAGAGGGCTTGCGTTTCGCCTTCACCGATGACCTGGACATCGCCAGCGACGGCACCATCTACTTCAGCGACGCCTCGTCGCGCTTCGAACAGCCGGACTACCTGCTCGACCTGCTCGAAGCCCGTCCTCACGGCCGCCTGCTGAGCTATGACCCGGCCAGCGGCGAAACCCGCGTATTGCTGAAAGACCTGTATTTCGCCAACGGCGTAGCCCTGTCGGCGAACGAGGACTTCGTGCTGGTCAACGAGACCTATCGCTACCGCATCACCCGCTATTGGCTCAAGGGCGACAAGGCGGGCCAGCACGATATCTTCATCGACAACCTGCCAGGCCTGCCGGACAACCTGCAGGGTGACCGCAACGGCACCTTCTGGGTCGCGCTGCCGACACCGCGCAAGGCCGACGCCGACTTCCTCCATCGCCACCCCTGGCTGAAAGCACAACTGGCCAAACTGCCGCGCGCGCTGTGGCCGAAGGCAATCCCTTACGGCTTCGCCATCGCCCTCAACGAGAACGGCGAGATCATCCGCAGCCTGCACGACACCAGCGGCACGCACCTGCGCATGGTGACTTCGGTGAAGCCGGTGGGCGACTATCTGTACTTCGGCAGTCTGGACAACGACCGCATCGGCAAACTGCAGATTCACTGAGAGTCTGCCCACGATCTTTCGACGAGATGTCACCTGCGAATAACCGTAAAAAGGCGAAGCGGTCATTCGCGGTGGTGCGCCAAGTTGGTGGGCTGAAGCCCACCCTACGGTAGGGTGGGCTTCAGCCCACCAAATCAAAAGGCTGCAGGCTCAGACCTTCTGGGCAATCCAGATGGTATGCCGCGTGCCCCGATTGCCGTGGGCATACACCTGCACCGCTTCACCCTTGAAACCCGCCTTGCGCACCTTCTCCGAGAATGCCCGGTCGGCGCTGGATGACCAGACCGCCAACATGCCCTTGGGTCTCAGCGCTTTGGCGCACTGGCGCAGGCCGTCCATGCTGTACAGCCAGTCATTGCCCTTCTGGGTCAGCCCTTCGGGACCGTTATCGACGTCCAGCATGATCGCGTCGTAGCAATGCTCGGCGGCCTGCAGCACCTTGGCGACATCCTCCTGAATGATCACCGCACGCGGGTCATGCAACGGATAACCGGACTTCGCCCCCAGCGGGCCGCGGTTCCACTCGATCACCCCAGGCACCAGCTCGGCCACCTCCACCTCGGCATCCGCGCCCAGATGCTGTAGCGCCGAGGCCAGGGTAAAGCCCATGCCCAGACCGCCGATCAATACCCGCACCTGCGCTCGCCCGGCGATCTGCTTGCAGGGAATAGCGGCCAGGGCATCTTCCGAGCCGTGCATGCGGGTATTCATCAGTTGCCCGCCATCCCCACCAGCGATCTTGATAACGAAATCTTCGCCGTATTCGAACAGGTTCAGCGCACCAGTCGTACCCGGGATCGGAGCAGTGTCGAGCAAGACAAAACGTTTCATGCAGAGTGCAGACCTGTGTAGCGAGCGTGAGGGCAGGCAGCATGCCTGAAACAGTCCGGCAACACAGCCCCGCCAGAAACGACAAGGCCCCGCGTTTGTACGCGGGGCCTTGTGACGACAGCGACGCTGCTTTCAGAGCCTGTTCAAAGTCAGCCTTTGAACAGTTTCTCAGACCACGCCTTGCGCCAGCATCGCATCGGCGACCTTGACGAAGCCGGCGATGTTGGCGCCCTTGACGTAGTTGATGCGGCCGTTCTCCTCACCGTGGTGCACGCAGGCATGGTGAATGTTCTGCATGATGCCATGCAGACGCTCGTCCACCTCACCGGCGCTCCAGTGCAGGCGCATGGCGTTCTGGCTCATCTCCAGGCCGCTGGTGGCCACACCACCGGCGTTGGAGGCCTTGCCCGGTGCGTAGCAGATGCCGGCTTCGACGAACAGGTCCACCGCTTCCAGAGTCGAGGGCATGTTGGCGCCTTCGGCCACGCAGATGCAGCCGTTCTTCAGCAACGTACGAGCGTTCTCGCCGTCCAGCTCGTTCTGCGTCGCGCAGGGCAACGCGATATCGCACGCCAGGCCCCAGGGGCGCTGACCCGCGAGAAACTGCAGGCCGTAATGCTCGGCCATCTCGCGCAAGCGACCACGACGCACGTTCTTCAGCTCAATCAGGTACTGCCACTGCTCGTCGCTGAGGCCACCCTCGGCATACAGACTGCCTTCCGAGTCAGACAGCGAGATCACCCGACCGCCCAGCTCCATCACCTTCTGCGCCGCGTACTGGGCCACGTTGCCGGAGCCGGAAATGGCCACACGCTTGTCCTCGAAGCCCTGGTCGATACGCTTGAGCATCTCCTCGGCGAAATACACGCAGCCATAGCCAGTGGCTTCCGGGCGGATCAGGCTGCCACCGTAGCTCAGGCCCTTGCCGGTCAGCACCGAGGTGAACTGGTTGGACAGACGCTTGTACTGGCCGAACAGATAACCGATCTCGCGACCGCCGACGCCGATATCGCCGGCCGGCACGTCCAGATCGGCGCCGATATGACGGTACAGTTCGGTCATGAACGACTGGCAGAAGCGCATCACCTCGCCTTCGCTCTTGCCCTTGGGGTCGAAGTCCGCACCGCCCTTGCCGCCGCCCATGGGCAGCGAGGTCAGCGAGTTCTTGAACACCTGCTCGAAGGCGAGAAACTTGAGCACGCCCAGGTTTACCGAGGGGTGGAAGCGCAGACCGCCCTTGTACGGGCCGATGGCGCTGCTCATCTGGATGCGGTAGCCGCGGTTGACCTGCACCTGGCCACGGTCATCGACCCAGGGCACGCGAAACAGAATGGCGCGTTCCGGCTCGACCATGCGCTCGAGAATGCCGGCCTCGCGATAACGCGGATTGGCTTCGAGGAAGGGCCACAGACTGCGCACCACCTCCTCCACCGCCTGGTGGAATTCCGGCTGATCGGGATCGCGCTGTTTCAGGCGCGCCAGGAAAGAATCGACGGACAACGACATGCGGCACCTCGACACCACGCAGATAAAGTGGCCGGCACTCTATCAGGCACAAAGGCACCAAAACAGATCAAAATGTCGCCTTGATGAAACTTTTTAGTGCATTACCCCATGAGCCAAGATTTTAATGGCTCTATATCGGAAGCCGACTGACTCAATAACGCACCAAATAATGGCCTTAAGCGCACGCATATCGATCACGTTTTTTGAACCGAGGCTCACCACTGGCGCGACAGGTCTGCCGAATGAGCTGAACAGGCTCTTGCGTGATGGAGGATCGGATCGCGGGCCAGGCGGTATGATGGCGCAAACCCTGCTACGACACAGGAGACACCATGCCACTCGCTCAACTGATCAGCACGGAACACCTTCAACAACGCCTGGGACAGGACAATCTGCTGGTACTGGACTGCCGCTTCGCCCTCGAAGACCCGGCGTACGGACGTCGCAGCTACCTTGATGGGCATATCCCGGGCGCTCATTTCCTCGACCTCGAACAGGACCTCTCCGCCCCGGTGGTCAAGGGCATGACCGGTCGCCATCCGCTACCAGACCCCAGCGCCCTGGTCGAACGCCTGCGCAGCTGTGGCCTGCGTGCAGACAGCCAGGTGGTGCTGTATGACGATGGCCCCGGCGCCTTCGCCGCACGCGCCTGGTGGTTGCTGCTGTGGCTGGGCAAACGTGATGGCCTGTACCTGCTCGATGGCGGACTGAAAGCCTGGCGTGAAGCCGGTCAGGAACTGACCACAGCGGCACCGAGCAACGCCCCCGGCGATTTTGCGGCGCAGCCCGACAGCAGCCTGCTGCTGACTGCCGATCATCTGGCCCAGCGCCTGGGCAACCCGGATCTGACCCTGCTCGACGCCCGTGCACTGCCGCGCTTTCGTGGCGAGGTCGAGCCGCTCGACCCGGTCGCCGGGCATATTCCCGGCGCGCAATGCGCTGTATTCACCGACAACCTGGATGGCGATGGCCGCTTCCTTCCGCCGGCCGCCTTGCGCGAGCGCTTCGACAAGCTGCGCGGGGAACGCTCGCTGGAAAACCTGGTGGCCTACTGTGGCTCCGGCGTCACTGCCTGCCACAACCTGTTCGCCATGAACCTCGCCGGTTACCCCCTGGCACCGCTCTATGCGGGTTCCTGGAGCGAATGGATCACCGATCCGACGCGCCCGGTAGCCACGGGTGATTGATCGATGGTTTTAAGCACCAATCGAAATATGCCCAATAACTCAGATCTGAAATCAATTTAAAAACAGTCCTTTACAGCTGAAATATCGCACTAGACTTGAAAATGAGCGGCTAACCCCGCTCCCGGTGGGGCCTTTATCGAAGAGCCACTAGAAAAGCTGCCACGCGCCCGGCCCCACCGGCACCCTCCACGAGGATGCCATGGGAATAGCCGCCTGCGATCTCAGCCAGCACGTGATCCGCCCTACCCTTCTCTATCTCGAACGTCATAGTGCGACGGCCGAAGCGCTGCTGCTGGGGGCTGCGGCCTGTCAGTCGGCACTGGGCAGCGCGCTGGACACCCCGCAAGGTCACGGCCTTTACCGCATCAGCGAACAAAGCCACCAGAGACTCTGGGATCAGCATCTGGCCTTCGACCCGGAGCTTGCCAGCCGTGTACGTGGCCTCGCCAGCCAGCATGCCTTTCTGGAAGCGCCGCACATGGAGCTGACGGTCAACTTGCGCTACGCCACGGCCATTGCCTGGCTACTGGTGGAAAGCGAAAACCTGGAGCTGCCGGCTGCCGATGACCTGCTGGCCATGGGCCGAATCTGGTGCAAGGTTTTTCAGCCACAGGCGGGCCAACATGACTTTCTCGCTGCCTGGCAACGCTGCATCGAGCCCGTCAGCCAGGTAGCCTGACCGAATCGTCAAAAAATCCAATTTAGAAAATCCATACATTATCAAACCAATTGTCCGACAATACGCTCTATTTCGGGAACTTCAGCGCCTTGGCAGGGGTCAGGAAAAACTGTAGCGTGCGCCCCCCGCCTCACCACAGGAGCTTCCCCGTGAGCAAACGTCTTCTCAAGACCGGTCTTGCCGTCGCCATCACCGCCACCTCGAGCCATGGTTTCGCCAGCGGCTTCGCCCTCAACGAACAAAGCATTTCCGGCATGGGCACTTCCTTCGCCGGACGCTCATCGTCCGCCGATGACGCCAGCACCGTGTTCGGCAACCCCGCCGGTATGGCCCGTCTCAAGCGCGACGAAGTGTATGTCGGTGCTGCGGCGATTCATGCCAAGAGCGATATCAGCCACGCCAGCGCCAACGCAGGCCCCCTGGCGCTGTCGGGTAGCAACGACGGCGATATGGTTCCGACCACTGGCGTACCCATGGGTTACTACGTCAAGCCACTGGACGACAAGGTCGCCTTCGGTCTGGGCGTATACGTGCCCTTTGGCCTGATGACCGACTACGAGAGCAGCTTCCAGGGCCGCTACTACGCCGACAAGAGCTACGTGCGGGTGATCACCGTGCAGCCGACCCTGAGCTATCGCTTCAACGACAAGCTGTCGCTGGGTTTCGGCCCGACCTTCAACCACATCGAAGGCGAACTCACCTCCTCAGCGCTCAACCCGCTGAGTCCCGGTAGCAATGACGGCAAGGTGAAGGTCAAGGGTGACGACACCGCTGTCGGCTTCAATGTCGGTGTGCTCTACGAGTTCACCCCGAACACCCGCGCAGGCGTGACCTACCATTCGCGCGTGAAGTACGAACTGGAAGGCGATACTCGCGTTTCCGGTAGCGGCGCGCTGGCCGGCATCGCCGGCAAGTACGACGCCAATCTGGACCTGACCACGCCCGAGTCGGTGGATATGTCGATCACGCACGACCTGAGCGATGCGCTGACGCTGTATGTCGGCAGCACCTGGACGCGCTGGAGCCGCTTCAAGGAAATCCGCGTGGAGAACGACTCGGCAACGCTGCCGGCCAACCTCTCCACCATCGTCGAAGAGCAGAACTGGCACGATACCTGGGCCCATGCGGTCGGCCTGTCGTACAAGGTCAGCCCGCAGTGGACGCTGCGCACCGGTATCGCCATCGACCAATCGCCGACCAACAACGTCGACCGCTCGCCGCGCGTGCCCTCCGGTGACCGCACCATCTTCAGCGTCGGCGCCGGCTGGAGCCCCAACCAGGACATGACCATCGACGTGGCCTATTCCTACCTGCAGGAAGAGTCGGTGGACGTGAACCACGTCAGCGCTACCCGTGGCACCTACAGTGCGCGCTACAAGAACAGCGCTCATGGCCTGGGCGCTTCACTCAGCTACCGCTTCTAATCGAGGCGCGGCCTTGGCTAAACTCACGCGGCAGAACAACAATAAAAGCCGCGTGAGAACGTCATGACTGCCCTCTGCACCACCCTGCCCGACAATCTTCGCCTGCTGCTGGTCGACGACCACCGCATCTTCCTCGACGGCCTCTCCCTGGCCTTGTCGCCACTGAGCCAGAACCTGCAGATCCACACCGCGCACAGCGCTGCAGAAGCAGAGCAGTGTCTGCGTCAGCATGACTACGACCTGATCCTGCTCGACCTGCGCCTGCCTGACGAGCCCGGCATCGAGCTGCTGCAGCGCTGGCAGGCACGCGGCGAGAGCACGCCGGTGGCGATTCTCAGCGCCAGTGATTCCGCGCTGGAGGCGCAGGCGGCGCTGACCGCTGGCGCACTCGGCTTCATCCCCAAGAGCTCCGATGGCAACGCCCTGCGTCAGGCGGTGACCCGCGTCTTGCTCGGCGAAACCCTGCCGGCGCCAAGCAGCTCCTCACCGCTGACGCCCAGGCAGCTGGAGATTCTCCAGTTGTTGGCAGAAGGCTTGCCGAACAAGGCCATCAGCCGCGAGCTGGGCCTGGCCGAAGACACGGTAAAAACGCATCTCAAGGCGCTGTTCGAAACCTTCGCCGTGCATACCCGCACCGCCTGCGTCAGCGCCGCTCGTCAGCGCGGCTGGCTGTGATCAGCTGAGCGCCTGGCGTGCTTGCAACTGAGTGGCCAGCACCTGACGCAAACGCGCCGGCAACAGAGGCTTGCCCAGGGGGATGACGTGCGCCGGCAGGCAGCGCTCGTGCAATTCGGGGCTCAGATCGGCAGTGATCAGCAACGCCGGCAACATCTGCCCCGCCGCCTCGCGCAGTCGCTCGATGGCTTGCAACCCGTCACCCTGTTCAGCCAGCCGATAGTCGCTGATCAGCAACTGCGGCGCCTCCTGACGCAAAGCCTGCAGGGCACTGGCAAGGTCGGCGCAGGCCTGCACCTGACAACCCCAGCGACGCAGCAAGCCGGCCAGTGCTTCACGCCCGGTGGCGTCGTCTTCGAGCAACAGGATGCGCCCGTGCAACGCCTGCGCAGCATCAATGCGTGGTGCCGGCGCCGGCACCTCAGCCAGCGGCAGGCGCAGGACGAAACGCGTGCCAGCGCCAGGCCGGGAATGCAGCCGCAGGGGATGCTCCAGCACCTCGGCCAGCTGCCGCACGATGGCCAGGCCGAGACCGAGTCCGCGTTCGGCATTACGCCCCGGATTGTCCAACTGGCGAAACTCCTCGAACACCAGCGCCTGCTCTGCTTCGCTGAGACCGCGGCCATCGTCCGCCACCTCCAGCACGATCTCGTCGCCCTCCCGCCGCACACTCAGATGCAGATGCTGCGCCTGCGCGTGTAGCAGCGCGTTGTTGAGCAGATTGCGCAGCAGTCGTTCCAGCAGCAGCGGGTCGCTGTACACCCCGCACTCGTCACAGTGCAGCTGGAGTTGCAGTCCCTGTTGCTGCGCCTCCGGGGCCACTTCGGCGATCAAGCGTTCAAGCAATGGGCTCAGGGCGAACGCATGCGGTCTGGCCTGGACACCACCGGGCAGGGTCAGACGGGTGTAATCGAGCAACGATTGCAGCAAACGCCCCAGTTGCTCCACCGATGCGGCCAGACGCGCGCTGATGCGCCGGGTCTGCTGATCACCGCCCTGCGCCACCAGGTGTTCGGCGTACAGCCCCATGGCGTTGAGCGGCTGACGCAGGTCGTGGCTGGCAGCCGCCAGCAGACGCAGTTTGCGCGCATCGTCGGCCTCGGCTCGCTGGCGCGCCAGATCGAGCAGGCGCAGGTTCAGCCAGGCGCCGCGCTGACCGTGCTCCTGCATATAGGTGCCGACGCTACCGATCAGGTTGGCGCAGAACAGAAACAGCCCCTGGTAAGCCAGTTCGCCTCCCGTTTCACCGAACAGCACGCCAATGCCGATGAACAGCAGGCAGAAGCTCCAGCTGCACAGACTGATCGCGCGGAACGACAGCCCCAGCAGGGCGTAACCGAATAGCAGAACGAGGAACAGGCCGTCATAGGGCATCGCCACGCCCTGCTGCCAGCACAGGTGCACGATGAGCGCGACGCTGACGCCGTTGACCCAGTAGGCCGCGGCATAGACCAAAGGCACCCTGGCAGATGGTGCATCGGCATGGCGGCAATAGAAAAAGGACAGCGCCAACACCACCAGGGCGAGCAGGCGCAGCGGTAACACCGACAAGCTGACCGCCAGCGGCATCAGCAGAAAATCCAGCAGCGCATAGATCAGCTGGAACAGCGCTGCAGTGGGGGCGATCAGGGGCAGACGCCGACGAATGCGCTGCACCCGATGCTCGGTGAAGCCCGCTTCCAGCTCGGCAACGAAACGCAGCGAGCGATAGCCTCGGCGCTGCTGGGCCAGCAGCAGACGCTCACTCATGAGCGGCGCCCTTCAGGGCTCGAGCGGCTCCGGCTGTTGCGCAGCGATGGCGTCATAGGTTTCCACACGGTGTCGGTCTTCACTGCTGAACAGCCGCTCGCGCAGCTGGCGCTGCAATTGCTCGCCATCGGCCTCGCTCAGCCCACGGCCTTGCAGGCTGGACAGCTCGCTGCGATAGGCCTGGTAGCGCTGCTGCCAGTCGCGCTCGCGACGCTGCTCATCCAGCAGACGCTGCACGGTGTCCGGATCATAGGTCATCGCCAGGAACTCGCGCACCTGCTGCTCGTCCGCGTCATCACGCCATAACTGCTCACTGTGCTGCAATTGCTGCAGGGCCAATTGCTGGCGCTGCTCGCTCTCTCGCAGCGCATCGGGCAGACGCTCACGCAGCTGTTCGAGCAGCTGCGTGCGCTGCGCCTCGCCGAGGTCATCACGCTGCTGCAAGGCCAGATTATCGAGGGTGTAACGGGCATAGGCCTGTTCGGCGCCGAATAGCGCCTCCTGCGCAGCTGCAGAGAAATGTGCGCGGCGCAGCTCGTCCAGACGCGCGAAAGCCGACTGCAGCGCCTGCAACTGCGCCTTCGGCTCGACCTGCTGCCGGGCATCCAGCGGCTGCTGCATCAGCGCCATGCTCGCGCGCTTGTAGTCCAGGTAGTCGCCGAGCAAACCGATCAACTGCCCGAGCGCTGGTTCCGGCAGACGCCGTCCGGCATCGGCCAGCAGCGCTTCGATCACCGCATCGAGCCCGGAACGATCGACCGCGCTGAGGAAGTAATCGAAGTAATCGCGAACCGCCAGATCCAGCACCAGATTGCCGGCTGAGTCCGTCAGCAGTTGGCCATCCACCTCGGTACCGGCCAGGCTGGGCAAGGTCGCGGCTATTGCCGGTTGCGCCTCAGCTGGCGCCTTGGCGGCGGGAGCCGAAGCCTGCTCGATCGACGACTGCTGCGACGGCATGGCGACAGCGGCGGCAGGTTGCACCCCGGGCTCCGCTGCCGGCCAACGCCAGTACAGGGTAAGGCCGCCAGCCAGCACCACGGCAGCCAGGGAAAGACTGAAGAACTTGGACATGCAACCTCACTGCGGCGAGTTGCCCCGCCGCGCTCATCGGGATCAGACGCCTTTGTTCTTCAGGCGATTGGCATGCTGGCGATACAGCGAGACCGGCTCGGTCCAGCCACGGATGCCGAACAGGTGGTTGATCGCATCGACGTGGTTCATGTTGTAGCTGTCGTCGATCACCTGCCCCAGATAGGTGGAGCACACGCCCACCAGGCCGTCGTTCTTCTCGCTGCCGAACACCAGCCCCGTGAAGGCCAGGAATGGGTCGGCCGCGTCGAGCACGTTGGTATAGGACGAGTTACCTGTCCAGGAGTAGTAGCGAATGCTGTGCCCGCGCACGTTATGCACTTCCGTGGATTTGGCGCAGTAGCTGCTGTTGTTGACGCCCCAGGGATGGCGACCATTCAAGGCAGTGGTGCCCGCAGTGGTCAGGGTGCCCAGCGCATTGATGCCGTTCTGCGGATTGCTGGCCCCGGACAGCAGGTTGATAACCGCGCCCAGTGCATTGGCGATGGCATTGGCACCACCTTCGATACCGCCACCCGGGGGAATCACCCCACGTATCACGTCGGCCACTTTCGAGCCCTTGTTGACGCCATTGATCGAGGTGACCGAGGCCACCAGATCCGGGCGCAGCGAAGCGGCCACGCGTGATGTCGGCGAGCCCTGGCTGTGACCGATCAGGTTGACCTTGCCACCGCCTGCGGTGGCCCAAGGCACGATCTGCCGGGCCAGCTCGGCGCCGCGCTGCTCGCTGTCGTTGAACGCAGCGACACTGGCGACATGAACCCGCGCACCGTCGCGCTCGAGGTTCCAGGGAATGGTATGGAAGTAGTTGACCAGACCGCCGATGGTGTTGAACCCGGTCACGCCGTGCACCAGCACGATCGGATACTTGGTCTTGGTGTAGTTGGCCTGGGCCTCGATGGCGCCAAGCAGGGCGAATGTTGCGACAGCAGCGGTATAGACGCGACGCATGGGTGCCTCCTTATTGTTCTTGTGGGCACGCCGGGTGAACTGCGTCCGGCGCCTGAGCAGTCTAGGCAGGCACACGGACACGGCCCATCGCCCAGATGGGTGAAGGGCCGTGGAGCGGGAGGAATCAGAGCCTGTTCAAAGTCTCGCGAGCTAGAGTCATGCAATACCGATGGCGGCCCCACAAAAACAGGAGAGGAACGGTCGGAGTCGCGGCCGACTGTGCTGTAGCACATGAGCAGTACTCACTTCGTTCGCCCTTCGGGCCGCGCTAAAGCGCGTTAGCCGCAAGCGGCTTGCCGAGCCTTGACGCAGCAGGGCCGACGCGCAGCAGACTTTGAATAGGTTCTCAGGGTTGCGAGGCGATCGCCTTTTCTACGGCGGCAATCAGCTCGGGATCATCGGGTTTGGTCAGGCTAGAGAAACTCGCCACCACCTTGCCCTGGCGGTCGACCACGTACTTGAAGAAGTTCCAGCGCGGCTGGCGACTCTGCTCGGCCAGGCCCTTGAACAACGGGATGGCATTGGCACCGGAAACCGGCTGCGGCTCGGTCATGGCAAAGGTCACGCCGTAGTTGACGTAGCAGACGGTGGCGGTTTCCTCGCTACTGTCGGCCTCCTGGCGGAAGTCGTCGGACGGCACGCCCAACACTTCCAACCCCTGACCCTTGTAGCGCTGGTAAAGCGCTTCGAGCCCTTTGAACTGCGGGGTGAAGCCGCAGAAGCTGGCAGTATTGACCACCACCAGTGGCTTACCCGCGTACTGACAGAGATCGACGCTGCTGTCCTTGCTGCGCAATTTGGGCAGCTCGCCCTGGAGCATGGCCGGACACTCAGCGGCCAGCACCGGCAAAGCCAGGCTGGAGAGCAACAAACAGCAAGCAAAACGACGCAGTGACATGACAGTGAACCTCAAGAGATAACGCAATAGCGTCACGCTACTCGCAGCTCACGCCCCAGGCAACTAGCAGATACCCACCCCCAACTGCAGCAAGGCCAGGCCACCCTGGCGCCAGCCCCACCAGGCCAGCGCCAACAGGAGGCCAAGGCCCACCGTCAGGCCGGCGAAAACCAATGCCCTGCCGCTCAAGCCGGCACTCCCTGCAGACGCGCCACCGGCACCTCACGCACCGGCCAGTTCAGCGCTGCAGCCATCACACTCAGGCCGATGGAGATCTGCCAGACCAGGTCGTAGCTGCCGGTGGTGTCGTAGAGATAGCCGCCCAGCCAGCCACCGAGGAAGGAACCGAGCTGGTGGAACAGGAAGACGATACCGCCGAGCATCGACAGGTTGCGCACCCCGAACATGGTCGCCACGGTACCGTTGGTCAGTGGCACGGTGGACAGCCACAGCAGGCCCATGGCGATGCCGAACAGGTAAGCGCTCCATTGCGTCAGCGGCGTCAGCAGAAACAGGGTGATCACCATCCCACGCAACAGGTACAGGATACTGAGCAAGCGCGGCTTGGCCATGCGCCCACCGAGCCAGCCGGCGATATAGGTGCCGAAGATGTTGAACAGGCCCACCAACGCCAGCACCGTGGTGCCAGTCAGCGCCGGCAGGTGGTGATCCACCAGATAAGCCGGCAGGTGCACGGCGACGAACACCACCTGAAAGCCACAGACGAAGAAGCCCAGCGCCAGCAGCCAGAACCCGGAGTGACTGGTGGCCTCGCGCAGCGCTTCGACCAGCGTCTGCTGCGGACCATTGGTCACTGGTGGCGGCGTCTCCTTGATCATCACGGCCAGCGGAATCATCAACGCCACCAGCAACCCCAATGCCAGCAGCGCAGCCGACCAGCCGAGCCAGCCGATCAGGCCGAGCGTGCCGGGCAGCATGGCGAACTGACCGAAAGAGCCGGCCGCGGCAGCGATGCCCATGGCCATGCTGCGCTTCTCCACCGGTACGGCGCGACCGACCACGCCGAGAATCACCGAGAACGACGTGCCGGACAGACCGATACCGATCAGCAGGCCGGCACTCAGCGATAACGACAGCGGCGAGTCGGCCATGCCCATGCACACAAGACCCAGCACGTAGAGCACGCCGCCGATGACGATAGCCTTGCGCGCACCGAAACGGTCGGCCAGCGCCCCGGTGATCGGCTGCGCCAGGCCCCAGATCAGGTTCTGCAGGGCGATGGCGAAGGCGAACACCTCACGGCCCCAGCCGAACTCCGCACTCATCGGCGGCAGGAACAGGCCGAAGCCATGGCGAGTGCCAAGCGACAGCGCCAGAATCAGCGATGCGCCCAGCAGCAGCCAGGTGGTTGAACGCCATGCAGTTGTCATCGGTATCTCCAGCGTACGGTCGCCTGCGACCGTGTAGGCAGTGATGCGGCCATCAGGCCAGTTCCTCGAGCAGCCTCATCAGCTCGGCGCGGCGATCGACGCCCAACCGAGCATTGAGCTCACGCTGCACCTGTTCCCATAGCGGCAGCGCCTGTTCGATGCGTTGCAGGCCGGCTTCTGTGAGCCGTACCTCACGAGCGCGCAAGTCGCGCCCTTCTCCCAGTTGCACGAGCCCCTGTTCTTCGAGAACCCGCAGGTTACGCCCGAGCGTGCTGCGATCGAGCCCCATGGCCTCGGCCAGCACCGAGATGCTCGGCTGCCCGAGTCGCTGCACATGGCGTAGCAGGGAAAACTGCGCAGCCCCCAACCCGACGACAGCCAGGGCATCGTCGTAGCGGCGGGTGATGCCACGGCTGGCGCGGCGCAATTGGGTACAGAGGCAGGAGGTCGGCAACATGAATGCAGGTATATACCCGCATAAGCGATTGGCACTCATACAGTTACGTAGCGCGTCGCCATAACAGTTGTTTCAGAGGCTTAATGCCAGAGCCAACAGTGCAGCACACTCGGCCAGCTCGACCAGCGCACCGGCGGTATCGCCCGTGGTGCCGCCCAGGCGCCGCAACAGCGCGCGGCGCAGCCAGACGAACAACAGCAATGCCGAGGCCAGTGCCAGCAGTCCCTGCCAACCGAACAGCAGCATGCCCAGCAGATGTACGCCCAGCACCCAGGGTAACTGTTGGCGCGGCAGATGATCGACCAGCGCCTGGCCCAGCCCGCCGGCGCGCACATAGGGCGTGGTCGCCAGCAGCAGCGGCAGCAGGCTGCGTCCCAGCCAGGGCAGTAACAACAGGTAGATGCCCTGCCCGGCCTGCAACAGGGTCAGCAGCGCGGCGAACTTGAGCAACAGCAGTAGGACCAGCACCACCACGGCGATAGGGCCGCTGCGTGGGTCCTTCATGATCGTCAGGGTGCGTTCGCGGTCGCCGAAGCCGCCGACCCAGGCGTCGGCCGTGTCGGCCAGACCATCCAGATGCAGGCCACCGCTCAGCCCCACCCACAGCGCCAGGATGATCGCTGCCTGCAGCGCACCTGGCGTCTGTCCCAGCAGCAGATGGGCGAGCCACAGCAGCAGACCGAGCAGCAATCCAACAGCCGGATACCAGAGCAACGAGCGCCCGACCTGCTCGGACGTCGGCATTCCCGGCAGACTCACCGGCAGGCGGGTGAGGAACTGCAAGGCGATCAGCAGTGCAATCATGGCAACTCCGCCAGCCTCCCGCCGGCATCCAGGCTCAGGCGAAAACGCTGGGCGTAGCCGACGTTGACCTGCAGCAGATCCTGCCGTGGCAGGCCGCGCGCGCGCGCCAGCAGCAGGCGCATCACACCGCCATGAGTAACCAGCAACAGGCGCTCGCCCGCGTGGCGTTGCTGCAAGCGCTGTGTGGCAGCCAGTACACGCGCCTCGAACTGCAGCAACGGCTCGCCATTGGGCGGCGTGAATGCGTAGGGATCGGCCCAGAAGCGGCCCAGCGCGTCGGCATCGCTGTCCATCAGCTCTGCGGCGCTGCGCCCCTCCCAATCACCGAAGTGCAGCTCTTGCAGTCCCGCCTCGTAGTGCAGCGGTAGCGCATTGGCCAACGCGACCTCTTCGGCGAAACGCGCGCAGCGCTGCAGCGGCGAGCTGATCAGGCGATCCCAAGGGCCGGCGCCCTGCACTGCGCTGCGCAGCTGCGTCCAGCCCTGCTCGGTCAGCGCATCATCCAGGCTGCCGCGCAGCCCGCCTCCCTGCTCGGTCTCGCCATGTCGCAGCAGTTCCAGATGCACCATCAGTTCGGTCTCTCGGCCACGGCGGCCTCGGCGAAGGTCGCCATCTGCCCGTGCAGAGCGCAGGCCAGACGCAGCAATGGCACGGCCAACGCGGCGCCGCTGCCCTCGCCCAGACGCAAACCGAGTTCCAGCAGCGGCTCGGCCTTCAGCGCCTGCAGCACGCGAACATGACCGGGTTCGGCACCGTGATGGGCGAACAGCAGCCAGTTTCGGCAGGCAGGGTTCAAACGCACCGCGAGCAAGGCCGCGACGCTGCAGATAAAGCCATCGACCAACACCGCGATCCCCTGCTGCGCAGCGGCCAGGTAGGCGCCGGTGAGCGCGGCGATCTCGAAGCCGCCCAGGTGGATCAGCGCCTGCAACGGCCCGTCGATCCGGGCTTGGTGCAAGGCCAGCGCGGCATCGATCACCCGCGCCTTGTGTGCCACGCCAGCGTCGTCCAGGCCAGTGCCAGGGCCGGCCAGCTCGCTCGCCGGGCAACTCAGCAGCCAGCAGGCCAGTGCCGCCGCCGCCGTGGTGTTGCCGATGCCCATCTCGCCACCGACGAACAGGTCGCAACCGACGGTGCGCGCACGCTGAATACTGTCGCGGCCAGCTTCCAGGCAGATCATCACTTGCGCATGGGTCATGGCCGGATCACGGGCGAAGTTCTGCGTACCGGCGCCAACCTGCAGATGACGTACGCCAGGCAGCGGCGGCAAGGGTTCGGCAGTGCCCAGGTCGATCACCTCCAGCGCAGCGTCCAGCTGGCGCGCGAGCACGCTGATGGCCGCACCGCCGCTGACGAAGTTGGCCAACATCTGCCCGGTCACCGCCTGCGGGTAGGCGGAAATCCCTTCGGCCACCACACCATGGTCACCGGCAAAGATGGCGATCCACAGTTTGTCCAGGCTCGGCCGCTCACGCCCTTGCAGCGCTGCCAGGTGAATGGCCAGTGCCTCCAGCCGGCCCAGTGAGCCGGCCGGTTTGGTCAGTTGCTGCTGACGGTTTTCCGCCTTGGCCCTCGCGACATGATCGAGCGGCTGACACGGTCCTTGCCACCATTGCAGACTCATAACGCATCCCCCTTGAGCACCATTGGCAAGCCAGCGACGGTGAACAGCACGCGCTGACTGTGCTCGGCCAGCGCCTGGTGCAACCAGCCGGCCTCATCGACATAGCGACGGGTCAGCTCGCCCAGCGGCACCACGCCCAACCCGGTTTCATTGCTGACCAGCAGGATGCGCCCTGGCAGCTCATCCACACAGCTGAGCAGCGCATCGCGTTCGGCTGCCAGCCGGGTCGGATCGTCCTGCATCAGCAGGTTGGTCAGCCACAGGGTCAGGCAATCCACCAGCAGGCAGCGCCCGGGCGCGGCCTGCTCGCGCAGAACACGGGCCAGCTCCAGCGGCTCCTCGACCAGCGCCCAGTGCGCCGGCCGCCGCGCGCGATGCTGAGCGACGCGCTCATTCATCTCGCCATCGAGCGGCTGGCTGGTGGCTACATACACCACCTCAAGCCCCGATTCTCCGGCCAGTTTCTCGGCCAGCCGGCTCTTGCCGGAACGGGCACCGCCGAGGATCAATTCAAGCATGCTTCAATCCACATTCTTTTCTCCTTGTAGGAGCGAGCTCCGCTCGCGCACCGTACGGCACAAAAAGCCGCGCGAGCAGAGCTCGCTCCTACAGACCACAAAGCACTCTGAGCTTCTCGGTATCCAGGTGCTGTTCCACCTGGTCGGCCAGGCGCTCGATATCGCGCTCGCGCAACGCCTGGTAATCCACCATCTGCACCTCATGCAACCCGGCCCAGCGCAACAGCGCGGCGAGCGCCGGCGGCTGCTCGAACAGGCCGTGCAGGTAGGTGCCGAGCACCTGGCCGTCGGCACTGAGGCCACCGTCGTGGCGGCCGTCATCGAGCTGTACGGCACCATTGAGGCCCGGCCCACGGCTGACGCCGGCATGAATCTCGTAGCCGCTGACCTGCGCCTGCTCCAGGCACAGCCGGCCGTGCACGTTGCGCAGCTGTTTCTCCGGTTCCAGCAGCGTCTCGAAATCCAGCAGGCCGAGGCCCTCGCTGCTGCCGGCAGCGCCTTCCAGGCCATGCGGGTCGTGAATCTGCCGACCGAGCATCTGCAGGCCGCCGCAGATGCCCAGCAGCTTGCCGCCATAACGCAGATGGCGGGCGATGGCCGTGTCCCAGCCCTGCTCGCGCAGCCGGGCCAGGTCGGCGCGCACGCTCTTGGAGCCGGGCAGGATGATCAGGTCGGCCGGAGGGATGGCCTGGCCCGGCCCGACGAAGGTCAGCTGCACCTGCGGATGCAGGCGCAAGGGGTCGAAATCGGTATGGTTGCTGATGCGCGGCAGCACCGGCACCACCACGCGCAGCGCCTGCGCGCTCTTGGCCTGCTGACGGGTATCGACGGCGTCTTCGGCTTCCAGGTGAAAATCCATCAGGTACGGCAGCACGCCGAACACCGGCTTGCCGGTGCGCTGCTCCAGCCAGTCCAGCCCCGGCTTGAGCAGGGCGATGTCCCCGCGAAAACGGTTGATCACGAAACCCTGAATACGCGCCTGCTCGCTCGGGCTGAGCAGCTCCAGGGTGCCGACCAGATGGGCAAACACGCCGCCCTTGTCGATATCGGCGATCAGGATCACCGGACAATCCACTGCCTCGGCAAACCCCATGTTGGCGATATCGCCGGCGCGTAGATTGATCTCGGCCGGCGAGCCGGCGCCTTCGACCAGTACCAGTTCATGACGCTCGACCAGTCGGGCGTGGGACTCAAGCACCGCCGCCATGGCCACCGGCTTGTAGCCGTGATATGTCAGCGCCTGCATATTGCCGATGGCCCGGCCGTGGATGATCACCTGGGCACCCATGTCGCTGTTGGGCTTGAGCAGCACCGGGTTCATGTCGGTATGCGGCTCCAGCCTGGCCGCCTGCGCCTGCACCGCCTGGGCCCGGCCGATTTCACCGCCATCGGCGGTCACTGCCGAGTTGAGCGCCATGTTCTGCGGTTTGAACGGCACCACGGACACACCCTGGCGCTGCGCCCAGCGGCACAGCGCCGTCACCAGCGTGCTCTTGCCGGCATCGGAGGTGGTGCCCTGCACCATCAACGTAGGCATCAGGGCGTTTCCTCGAGACTCACCAGAATCGGTGCACACTCCAGCAGGCCATGCTGCAGACGCTGCCAACCCGCCTCATCGGCCGGCAGGCCGAAGCGCAGACTGTCCAGTTCGGTGAACAGGCGCACCAGGATGCCGCGTCGCGCCAGCAGCTCGGCGCAGGGCACGGCCCGGCGCGTACAGCAGAACTGGAACAACGCCGAACCGCCAGTTGGCGGCATACCGCAGTCGCGCAGCAAGGCGGCCAGACGCTCGCCATCAGCCAACAGGCGCTCGCGCTGACGGCGCTGGCCCTCGCTGTCACCGAGCAGATGGCAGGCGATGCTGCGCGCCGGGCCGCTGACCGCCCAGGGCCCGAGCAGCGCTTCCAGCTCGTCGAGCAAGGCCTGCGCCGCCAGGACGAAACCCAGGCGCAGGCCGGCCAGACCGAAGAACTTGCCGAACGAACGCAGCACGATCAGCCCCGGCATGTCGCTGTAGGCCGCCACGCTGCGCTCCGGCGTGCAATCCATGAAGGCTTCGTCGACCACCAGCCAGCCGCCGCGCTCGGCCAGTTCATCGTGCCAGTCGAGCAGACGCGCCGGCTCGATCACGCGCCCGGTAGGGTTGTTGGGATTGACCACCAGCAGCACGTCGAGCTGCGACAGCGCCCGATGCACCGAGCCCTCGCTGAGCTTGATCACCCGATGTCCCTCGCGTCGCCAGGCGGCGGCGTGCTCGGCATAGGTCGGCGCGAGGATACCCACGCTGCTGTGCGCACGCAGACGCGGCAAAGCCTGAATCGCTGCCTGCGAGCCGGCTACCGGCAACAGGCTGGCTGCGCCGTAGTAGTCGCGCGCAGCCGCCTCCAAGCCATCGTTCGCCTCGGGCAATCGCGCCCAGGCGTGAGCCGGCAGCGGCGGCAGGTCCCAACCATAGGGGGCGATACCGGTGGACAGGTCGAGCCAGTCCTCCAGTGGGATGCCATAGCGCTGCGCCGCCGCGCGCAGACGACCTCCATGTTCAAGCACCCAGCACCTCCCAGATCATCAGGCATAGCAGCCACAAACCAACGCCGGCGATAACCCTGTTCATCGCCCGCTCGATATCCCGCGCACACGGCGGCGGGCCTTCGCCCAATTGCGGGCGCTCATGCACCTCGCCGTGATACTCCGCCGCACCACCCAGGCTCACGCCCAGACTGCCGGCACCTGCCGCCATCACCGGGCCAGCATTGGGACTGTCCCACAAGGGCGCCTGCCGGCGCCAGCAGCGCAGGGCCAGAGCGGTACGTCCAAGCAACGCATAAGTCAGCGCCACCAGGCGCGCCGGGATGTAGTTGAGCACGTCATCGATCTTCGCCGCCGCCCAGCCGAAGCGCTCGAAGCGTTCGTTGCGGTAGCCCCACATGGCATCGAGGGTATTGCTCAGGCGGTACAGCACGACGCCGGGAGCGCCGGCGACGATGAACCAGAACAAGGCGGCGAATACCGCGTCGGAGCCGTTCTCCAGCACCGACTCGGTGCCGGCGCGGGCCACCCCGGTGGCGTCCAGCTCGGCGGTATTGCGGCTGACCATCCAACCGACGCGCTCGCGTGCCAGCGGCAGATCGCCCAGGCGCAGCGCGCGGGCCACCGGCTGCGCATGTTCGTAGAGGCTGCGCAGGCCAAGGGCGAAATACAGGGCGAAGATCTCCACCGCCCAGCCAAGCGAGGTCACCTGCATCAACAGCCAGGTGAGCAGGGTCAGCGGCAGCACCGCCAGGCACCAGGCGGTCACGCCATGGCTGCGCCAGCCGCCGCCAGCCGGATTGAAGCGCTGCTCCAGGCGCCCCGCCAGGCGCCCGAAGGCCACCAGCGGATGCGCACGCCTGGGCTCACCCAGCACGGCATCGAGCGCCACGCCGGCACAGGTGATCAGCGCCAGGCTCATCGTTCAGTCACCCTGTATTCCCCATCGATTCTCGAACAGCAGCTCGCTCAGCGGTCGTGGTTTGGCCCAACCCTCTTCCACCAGCATGGGTTTTTCGTAGAAGGCCTGTACCGGTCCCAGGCACAGCAGCGCCACCGGTTTGCTGCCAGCCGGCATACCCAGCAACGCGGCCAGCGCCTCTGGGTCGAACAGCGATACCCAGCCGAGCCCGAGCCCTTCGGCACGCGCAGCCAGCCACAGATTCTGAATGGCGCAGGCCACCGAGGCCATATCCATTTCCGGCAGGGTACGTCGCCCAAAGACATGCGCTTCGCGCCCCTCCATCAACGCCACGGCGAGTAGCTCGGCGCAATCGCGAATGCCCTCGACCTTCAGCCGCATGAACTCGTCACTGCGCTCGCCCAGGGCCTCGGCAGTACGCACCCGTTCGGCCTCCACCAGTTCATGAACAGACTCGCGCAGTTGCGGATCAGTGATCCGCACAAAGCGCCACGGCTGCATCAGGCCGACACTGGGGGCGTGGTGGGCGGCTTCGAGCAGGCGCGCCAGGACCTCGGCCGGTACCTCGCCACCACTGAAATGACGCATGTCGCGGCGCTCGGCGATGGCGCGATACACCGCCGCGCGCTCCTCATGGCTGAAGGCATGCTCGCTCATGGACGTAGCAGCGCGGCGGCCGCCTCCGGATTGGACGGCAGATAGAAGTGGATATAGCTGGCGGTGAGTCGCCCCAGACGATACACCGCCTCGGCCACCGGCTTGCCGTTCGGGCAGCGACCACGCACCAGCGGCTCGAGCGGGCTTTCCAGACGCGAGTGATGGTAGCTGTGGCCACGCAGCTCACCTTCCGGCAACGTCACTGCCTGCAGGGCCAGGGCGGTCAGACGCGGTTGCAACGCAGCGCTGCCTGCCAGCAAGCCGAGCATGCGGCCACTGGCGCCCTGCTTGTCGCGCAATTCATCGAGCAGATAGAGCATACCGCCACATTCGGCCAGCAGCGGCTTGCCGGCCTGATGATGGGCGCGGATCGCTGCGGCCATGGCCTGGTTGCCTTCCAGCTCGGCCAGGTACAGCTCCGGATAACCGCCGGGCAGATAGAGGCTGTCCACCGCCGGCAGCTCGCGATCGGCCAACGGCGAGAAATAGTGCAACTCGGCGCCAAGCACCTGCAGCAGGTCGAGGTTGGCCTGATAGAGGAAGGCGAATGCCGCATCGCGCGCCACGCCGATGCGTACGTCAGCCAATAGTGGCGCCAACTCATCGAACTGCGGCGCGGCGAAGCTCACCGCAGGCGGCAGGTCGACGTTGGCACTGGCCGCCAGCGCATCGGCGGCCGCGTCCAGGCGGGCATCCAGATCGGCCAGTTCCGCCGCCTGCACCAGCCCCAGGTGGCGGCTGGGCAGCTCCACCGCAGCGCTGCGCGGCAACGCGCCGAACCAGCGGATATTCGATGGCAGCGCATCACGCAGAATCTCGCCGTGGCGCGTACTGGCGACACGATTGCCGAGCACGCCGGCAAAGGGCAGATCCGGCTGGAAGGTGGCCAGGCCGTGGGCCAGGGCGCCGAAGGTCTGCGCCATGGCCGCACCGTCGATCACGCCCAGCACCGGCACGCCGAAGTGGCGCGCCAGGTCCGCCGCCGAGGGCTTGCCATCGAACAGGCCCATCACCCCTTCGATCAGAATCAAGTCCGCCTCGCCAGCGGCCTGCCAAAGCAGTCGCCGACTTTCCGCCTCTCCGACCATGGCCAGGTCGAGCTGGTACACCGGCGCGCCACTGGCACGGGCGTGGATCATCGGGTCGAGAAAGTCCGGGCCGCACTTGAACACCCGCACCCGCCGCCCCTGGCGGGTGTGCAAGCGCGCCAGGGCAGCAGTGACGGTGGTCTTGCCCTGACCGGAAGCCGGCGCGGCGATCAGCAGCGCCGGACAGTGACGTGCGCCCATCAGAATTCGATGCCCTTCTGTGCTTTTACCCCGGACTTGAACGCGTGCTTGACCAGGCTCATCTCGGTGACGGTGTCAGCCGCCTCAATCATCCCAGGCAAGGCGCCACGGCCGGTCACCACCACATGCTGCAGCAGCGGCCGGGCTTCGATATCGGCCAGCACCGCATCCAGTTCGAGATAACCGTGCTTGAGAGCGATATTGAGCTCGTCCAGCACTACCAGGCCGACGGACTCATCACTGAGCAGCCGCCGGGCAACCGCCCAGGCCTCCTGCGCCTTGGCAATGTCGCGCTGGCGATCCTGGGTTTCCCAGGTGAAACCCTCGCCCATCACGTGGTAGCTGACTTCCTCGGGAAAACGGCGGAAGAAGGTTTCTTCACCGGTGCTGGCCGCGCCTTTGATGAACTGCACCACGCCGACCCTGATGCCATGGCCAAGGGCGCGCGCAACCATGCCGAAGGCGCTGCTGCTCTTGCCCTTGCCGTTGCCGCTATGCACCAGCAGCAGGCCGTATTCGTCCTGGGCCTGGGCGATCTTCTCGTCGATCAGGGCTTTCTTGCGTTGCATGCGCGCCTTGTGGCGGGCATCGCGGTCGGTCGATTCGCTCATGCGGTGATCCTGTCAGGCGCCCGCCCCGGCCTGCTTGAGTAGGCAGTGGGGCGGCAACGAGGAAAACGACGCGGCGATCATCCGCACATCCTCATTCAGGCGCTAATGGCTTGGCAGGCGAGCGGAAGACAGAAAACACGAACGCCCCGGTAGAACCGGAGCGTTGGCCGGACAGCGCCCTCCGCGATGCCGTGAAACTGCGACAGGCCGGTCTCCGGGCTTGTGAGCGAACCATCGGTTCGACGCCGCGCCTTCCCGTGCATTGCACAGTGGACTGAAGCGACGTTTGACTCACCTACCGTTGCGGGGGCAGCGCCGGCATTGGAACCGGCTTCCCTGTTTCACCCCTTGGCCATCACGGATGATGGCGCGGGGCACCTGAAGCAAGGCGCGCAGGTTAGAGGCAGGGCACCATGCGCGTCAACTCGGCTCAGCGAGCGGCGTCGGGACGAGCGCGCGGCCCCGGCAGAATGCCATTGTGCGGGTTGCTCGAGAGCAGACGAGCACTGGTGATGCCGGCGATTTCATGACCACGCTCACTCAGCGTATTGACCACCTGATCGACCAACGCCACGATCAGCATGCCGACCAGCCCACCGCTGTTATTCTGCTGCTGCTCAGCACTGCTGGCGCGGGCCGAGCCTTCCCACAGCAGCTTGCCAGTACGCAGATCGACCAGCTTCGCTGAGGCGGTAACGGCCACTTCGCTGCTGATGATCTTGTAGCTGCTGCCGTACTCGGTCACATCCAGGTACAGCACGCTATCGGCACCGAAGATCTCATGCAGCTTTTGCGGCGAGGCGTCGCGAACTTCCTCGGCATTCATCAGGCCATTCTGCTTGAAGGTCTCGTCCACCACGCCAACCGGCATCACGTAGTAGCCGGCCTCGCTCAGCGGCAGCGTGACCTGCGAATAAAGACTGTAGGAAGCCTTCACATCCGGCGACTGGTTGACGGGCGGCAAGACCAGAATCGATGCCGGCTTGCTTTCGAGAAAAGCCGTGTAGTCATAGCTCTTGGGCGTGGCGCAGCCGGCAAGAATCGCCAGGCAGGCCAGCAACGCACCGGCCTTGAGCGAACGCAGAGAAAGGCTCATCTTCATTTGTCGAATTTCCGCATCAGAAAGTCCATGTACGTGGCGGACTCGGGGTAGAGCGCCTTCTCGGTCTCGAACTGCTGGCGAACCTGGTCGAGCTTGCCGACATCGGCGTAGAGCATGCCCAGGTGAGCGTGGAAGCCCGGTGGCAAGGTGCGATCAGCGGCGCGCGCCTTCTGCACGCTGGCCTCCAGCGCAGCGATTTGTTCCTCGGTGCCGCTCTTGCCGTCGAAGCGCTGGTACACCTGTTGCTGGTAGCCGTCCCAGTAATACAGGGGCTGCGGGCCACTGGCGCAGCCCCCCAACACGCCGAGAAGCAACATCCCGGACAAAGCGGCCAGTCTGCGGGTAACGATCATGATTGCTAAGTTCCTTTTACTTGGCTGGATTCCATGCGCCACTGTCGACGCCATTGACCAGGTTGTTCACCGCCTCGCGAATGGCGAGATCGAGCACTTTGCCATTGAGGGTAGAGTCATAGCTGGCGGTGCCGCCGAAACCGATGACCTCGCGGTTGGACAGGCTGTATTCGCCCGCGCCCTGGGAGGAGAACACCACTTCGGAGGTCTTCACATCAACGATGTTGAGATTGACCTTGGCATAGGCGATCTGCTGCTTGCCACGGCCGAGAATGCCGAACAGCTGGTGATCGCCGACTTCCTTGCGACCGAATTCGGTGACATCGCCAGTCACCACGTAGTTGGCGCCACGTACCTGCTGCGCCTGCTTGGAAAACCCGGACTCCTGCTGCAGCTCGGCGAGGTTGTCGCGATCGAGCACATTGAAGCGGTTGGACTGCTGCAGGTGAGTGATCAGGATGGTCTTGGCCTGACCGCCGAGACGATCGACGCTGTCGGTGAAAATCCCACGCATGTAGCTGGAACGGTTATCGAACTTGCCGACAGAGATTGGACTACGCGCCCCGGCATAGGCCACCTGCGCAGTATTGACCTTGGCGACCTCCAGCGTGCGCGACTGCTCCGTTGCGCAGCCAGCAAGCAGCACGAACAAGCCAGCAAGACTGCCGGCAAGGGTCTTTTTCATACGAACCTCACTTCAATAGATGAATACGCCTGCTCAGCACATGCCGAGAGACAAAAAGCGGGGACGTCAGGGGAATGCCTTGAAAAACAGGCAAGGAGAAGCGCGGCGAACGAGTCTGTCCCTGACGATTGGATCCACTGCCAAGTCTGTAAGTAGTGGTGCATCCTGCGAGCGCGGCGATTCTAACCAAGCAAAAGAGACTTTGCCATCCCGGCTAGCACACGAAACCACCGACCCTGCACATGCGGCGGAGCCCAGGGTTATCACCTAGCAACTGAAGGTTCTGCAGAGCGTACGTGCACTATCAAACAACTGTGGCAGGCGCTCACGGCAGGCCGCGTCGAGTTGCAGTAGCCAGCGCCTCAGGGGTTACGCGCAAGCTCTGGCGTGATGACCCGCTTGGCATCGAGATAGACGCCCTGCCAGTAACCGCTGGCGAGGCTGTCCAGGCGCACCGTTCCACCTGTGGACGGAGCATGGACGAAGCGACCTTCGCCGACATAAATCCCGGCATGACTGACTGCCCGCCCGCCGTTGGTGGCAAAGAACACCAGGTCGCCGCTTTTCAGGGCGTCGCGACGGACATCAGGGGTGCGCATGGCACTCAACTCACGCGTCGAGCGCGGCAGACTGATACCGGCAGCATCGCGGTAGACATAGCCGATCAGGCCGCTGCAGTCGAAACCACCCTCAGGGGTATTACCACCATAGCGATAAGGCGTACCGACCAGACCAAGAGCGCGGAACAGCACGTCTTCAGCGCCCCCCTGATAAGAGGACGAAGAGACTGGAGGTATGTAGCTGGGCTGGGGAGAGGGAGCGCGGCTGCTGCAGGCACTCAGCAGCAGAACGAGAGCGATGAGGGCAACACGGGTCGTGACGGGCATAAGCGAGGCGATCCTGAGCCTGAATGCGCTCTACTCTGCCGATTCACGACGAACGGCGCAACCCTGGGGTTACGCTGTGAAACATCAGTTATGGCGCTTGGCTGCGGCCTGATCTTCCACCGGTGCCAGCGCGAGGACGCGCTTGGCCTGCAGATAGCTGCGGTTCCAGTAGCTGTCATCGAGGCTGTCGATGCGCACACCGCCACTGCGACTGCTGCTGGAGTGGATGAACTGATCATCGCCGAGGTAGATACCTGCGTGACTGACGCGACCACGGCCACGATCATTGAATAGGATCAGATCACCCGGCTCCAGATCGGCACGCGCCACCTTCGGCGCATCGAGCTTGATCAGCTCACGCGTGGAACGTGGCAGCTCCAGGCCAACTTCCTCGCGGAACAGGTAGCCGACGAAACCGCTGCAATCGAAACCGGACTGTACCGAGGTGCCGCCGTAGCGATAGCGAGTGCCTATCAGCGAGCGGCCGAGATCGAGCAGACTGTCCGCCAGCTGCGGCATTTCGTAGGGTTTGTCGTCGATCAGCGCGGTGATTTCATCATCGGCAGGCTCGACCTGCTGAGAGAGCGGACGAGCAACTGGCTCGACCTTGGCTTCGCTGATCTGCGGTTGCGGCGAGTGGCCGGCGCAGGCAGCGAGAAAGACTGTGAGTGCGAGAGGCACGAGGGGTGCGAAGCGTTTTAGCATGGGCACGACCGTGTCAGTTGAATTTACAAGTCGGCGACTATGCCTTCTACGAGGCTCATTTGCAAATTCTATCGTTAGAAATGTGACCCAGTAGTTTCGCCGCGCCATCTAAAGCGCCCGACCGCACAGCCGGGCGTTTCAGGCGCTAGCCGAGAATCTCGCTCAAGGGAATGAAACGCAGCATATCCCCTTCGACCAGCGTGCTGCCCTCCATCACCTCGGCCAACCCTTCGGCCCAGGCGGCACTGCGCAGCACACCGGAACTCTGATTGGCATAGGGCACAACACGGCCATGCTCCAGGCGCGCACGCAGGTATTCACGGCGCATACCCGGCTTACTCCAGGTAAAACCTGCCGGTACCGCGAAGCCCAACGGCTCTACCCGCAGCCCCCCCAGACGACGCAACATATAGGGACGCGCCAACAGCCCGAAGGTGACCAGTGTGGACGCCGGGTTGCCCGGCAGACCTATTACCGGAACGCCTTGGTAGTGGCCGAAAGTCAGCGGTTTACCCGGCTTGATCGCCAATTTCCACAGCGTCAGTTCGCCCGCCTCACGCAGGGCCATGCCGAGAAAATCCGCCTCCCCTACCGAAACGCCACCGGTGGAGAGGATCAGATCGACCTCCCCCAGCGCTCCCAGCGCTTCGCGGGTACGCTGCAGGTCATCGGGCAATATTCCCGCATCGACCACACTGCAGCCCAGCCGCTGCAGCCAGGCAATCAGCAGACGCCGATTGCTGTTGTATATCTGCCCCGGGCCAAGCGCCTGCCCAGGCTCTACCAGTTCGTCACCAGTGGATAGCACGGCAACGCGCAGCCGCCGCCGTACTGACAACCGCGCAGCGCCAAGGGACGCCGCCAACCCCAGCTCGATTGGCCCCAGACGGGTACCGGCCGGCAGCACGCACTCGCCGATGCGGGTTTCCTGACCTTGAGCTCGAACGTTCTGCCCGGCTTTCAATGCTTCGCGGAAATTGACGCACCCCGATTCATCGAGCTCGGCGTTCTCCTGCATTTCCACTGTGTCGGCACCTTCCGGTAGCGGCGCCCCCGTGAAGATGCGCGCACAGGTCCCCGGCTCCAGCGGTGTTGGTGCGGTGCCGGCCTGAATGCGCTGGCTAACCGGCAACGCCTGGCCAGTCCAATCGGCCAGACGCAGCGCGTAACCGTCCATGGCGCTATTGGCCCAGGGCGGTAGATCCAGCGCCGCGATCAGCGGCTCGGCCAATACCCGACCATCAGCTTCGGCCAGCACGACCTGCTCGGTCTCCTCGATGAGGGAAGCGCCGGCCAATGCCAGCAGACGCTCCAGCGCCGCCTCCATGGGCAGCAGGCCGGGATGATCGCAAGCACTCATCCGCGCGTCTCGCAGGCGCCCACCTGCTTCAGATGCGGCACGAAGTTGCAGGGACGATGGCGTGCATCCAGTTGCTCGCCGAGGATGCCATCCCAGGCAGTGCGGCAGGCGTTGGTCGAACCCGGCAGGCAGCAGATCAGGGTGCCGTTGGCCAGACCGGCCAGCGCACGCGACTGGATGGTGGAAGTGCCGATATCGGCCAGGGAGACCTGCCGGAACAGCTCGCCGAAACCATCGACCTGCTTGTCCAGCAGGCAGGTGACCGCTTCCGGCGTGCTGTCGCGGCCAGTGAAACCGGTACCGCCGGTGATCACCACCACCTGCACCTGATCCTCGGCAATCCAGGTCGCCACCTGAGCACGGATCTTGTACAGATCATCCTTGAGCAGAACGCGAGCGGCCAGTTGGTGCCCGGCGGCGGTCAGACGGTCGACCAGCAGTTGTCCCGAGGTATCGGTCTCCAGCGTGCGCGTGTCGCTGACGGTCAGCACGGCAATATTCAGCGGTACGAAAACCGCGTCGGCCTTGTGGTTCATGGCAGGCTTCCAATTGGGAGAGAATGGGCGCTGTTATATCACACAGCCTGCCTTCGGAGACTGCACACATGCCCGCATCCAACGCCCGCCCCACCTGCTCGGTGCTATTGCTTTCCGGTGGCCGAGGCCTGCGCATGGGCGGCCGCGACAAGGGTCTGCTGGAGTGGCACGAGCGGCCGCTGATCGCCTGGTTGCATGACCTGACCAGGCCGTTGAGCGACGACCTGATCATCTCCTGCAACCGCAACACCGAGCGCTATGCGCCCTACGCCGACCAACTGGTCGCAGATCAGGATCAGGACTTCCAGGGGCCGCTGGCTGGCATCCGCGCTGGCATGGCCGCGGCGCGCCACGAGCAGATGCTGGTGCTGCCCTGCGATGCACCGCTGGTGGACCATGCGCTGATCGAGTCACTGCTCGCCCACGCGGGCAGCCGGCCGGTAGTGATCCGCCAGGGCAACTACTGGCAGCCACTGTTCTGCCTGCTGCCCACAGCGCTCAAAGACGATCTGGAACACGCCTGGCAGTCTGGCGAACGCAGCCCACAACGCTGGTTCGGCAAACTGGCGCCCATCGCCGTCGACTGCACGCTGGACGACGCCCGACTGGCCAACCTGAATACCCCGGAAACGCTCGCGCACAGCATCTCTCCTTGCTGAAGCAGAAAGCCCTGCGCGGAACTCATACGACAGTTATACGTCTGAGCGAGGGTATAGCACCTCTTTAGCACCCAAGGAGACAGACCATGACCAAACGGATAATCCCCGCCCTTCTGATGGCAATCGGCTTTGCTGTACTGGCCGGCTGCTCCACGCCGTCGGTGATCACGCTGAATGACGGGCGTGAAATTCAGACGGTGGACAAGCCCAAGTTCGATGAAGAATCCGGCTTCTACGAATTCGAGCAACTCGACGGCAAGCGCGCCACGATCAACAAGGATCAGGTGCAGACCGTCAAGGAGCTCTGAGACTGGAGCCTGGGCCTTACCGAAGGACGTCGAGCTCCGTACAGAGCACTGAAGGGGATGATTGGCCTGCAGATTTTTTCAGGCTAACCCCTTGTGCGGTAAAAGTTTTTCGGTAGAATACGGCTCATTCGGAGTGTAGCGCAGCTTGGTAGCGCGTCTCGTTCGGGACGAGAAGGTCGCAGGTTCGAATCCTGTCTCTCCGACCAATCAAGAACCCGCCTTAATCGGCGGGTTTTTTATTGCCTGCGTTTTGTTGAAATGACTTTCTCAGCTCAGAAAGGCCACTACCTGCTCGGCATCGAATGGCCAGCTCAGTTCACTTCCACTGTCGCAGCGGCGCAGTACCGGAATGCGCAAGCCGTACTGCTCGACCATTCCCTCATGCTCGGCGATGTCGATCAACTCGACCAACAGACCATTCTCGACGAACGGCATCAGTAGCGCCTCGGCCACCTCGCAAAGATGGCAGCCCAGGGTTCCGAAAAGTTGGCATTCAGGCGTCATGAGCGCACCTCACTATCAGCAAGGTGTGCAGTTTAACATCGGCCCGGATCAGCTCGCGTCAACTCCCTTGTTGCCCGCCTGAGCGGCGAGCAGCGACTGCAAGCCGTCGAGCAGGCTGCGGTTGAGGTTGTCAGCCTTTTCCAGACGCGGCAGGTCGAAGCGCTCGTCGAGCGAGAAGCCGCCCTTGAGCAACTCTTTGAGCATGCCGCCGGCATCCTGCGCCAGGTCGCCGGCACTGCGCAGCGCATCGAGCAGGCCCTGGGCATATTCCTGCAGCCCAGCATTGACCGCACTGGCGCCCTTTCCGGCCACGGCGCCATAGGCATCGGTGGCCTGGCGCACAGTGGTCTGAGTCAGGCGCAGCGACATCGAAGCCAGTTGTTCACCATCCATTTCCAATGCCATGGCGCGATCGAAGGCGCCGGCCAGATCGCCTGCGTAGAACTTGTCGGAGAGGTCCTGCACCTGACTGAAGAGCTTCTCCAATGCCTTGATCTCGTCATCGTCCAGCTCACCCTCGACATCCACCTGCCAGCCGCCGATGCGCATGCTGCCAGACTGACTGCTGCCCACCACGCTGCTGGACTTGCCGTCGCTGGAGGCGGCGAAACTGCTCTGCGACCAACTGGCCGAAGCCTGCGCCACGGAAATGCGCAGGCGGTCACCATCACGGGTGGTGACGGACAGATCGAAAGTTTCTGCCAGCGCGCTGAAGCGCTCGCTGTAACCCGCCAGCGCAACCTTGTCCGAGGCACTCGGGGCACTGCCGAAGCGCTTGTCGAGATCGCCGAAGCCATCCTGAATGCGCTTGTAGGTATCGTCGATATCGCTGGCCACCTGGCCTTTGAGCACGCCCATGCCATCGAGAATTTTGCGCGCCTCGGCAAAGCCCTTCTCGACACCATCACGCGCCTGGGACAGCAGCTTGTCCAATTTGGCCGGATCAGCGCCAGCAGCGGCCTCGCTCTGCAAGCGCTGCTCGATGAAGCCCAGAATCCGCCCTGCCACTTTCTCCGGAGTGTAATCATCACGCGCGCCAGACAGCGAGCCCGGCGGCACGCCGAGCTTCTCGGCGAGACGATTGGCCAGCGTAGCCTGGGCGTCGGCGGCATTGTTGCGCGCCGCCATGGACTGGCTGGCTTGTGCACTGCGCGAAGCAGCGGAATTCAGTGAGCTCAGAGGATTCATGACTAAGTACCCGAACAGGTTATCTGCCGAACTTAACGGCCATTAAAAGGCAAGCTTTAACCTTTATCGACCAACGGTTGTCGATTTTTCTCAGCTCGATCGTGCTCGAACGCGTTTTTCCCGATCGATGGCCAAACCACGGAAATCCCTGATACCCACGACCTAGAGCCCACGCTCAGCTAAGCCCCGACTCCGCTCAAAGCCCCGCCAGACTAAAGTCTTACAGTCGACTCGCTATCGAGATGCTTTATTTCATCGCGCCGTAACTGGCCGGTCACTTAGTGGCCGACCTGCTTATAACAACGAGGAGACAACAATAATGAGTAAGACTCCCCTCGCCCGCGCCGTGGCCCTCGCCACGCTGGGCGCCAGCCTGACCCTGCCGAGCCTGGCACAGGCTGATTTCATCGGCGACAGCAAAGCCACTTTGGAACTCCGTAACTTCTATATGAATCGCGACCTGCGCGACACGACGGCTGCCCAGCAGTCCAAGCGTGAAGAATGGGCGCAGGGCTTCATCCTCAAGGCCGAGTCTGGCTTCACCGAGGGCACCGTGGGCTTTGGCCTGGACGCGTACGCAGGGCTGGGCTTGAAGCTGGACTCCTCGGACGAACGCGCCGGCACCAACCTGCTGCCAAACGCCTTTGGCAACGAGGGCCCGGACGAATATTCCGAAGCCACCGGCGCAGTGAAGGTGCGCCTGTCCAAGACAGTTGCCAAGGTTGGCGGGCTGATGCCCAAGCTGCCCATCGTCTCTTCTGGCGACTCGCGCCTGCTGCCTCAGGTCTTCACCGGCGGCATGATCACCTCGCAGGAGATCGACGGACTGACGCTCAACGGAGGCCAGCTGCGCGAAGTGAACTTCCGCAACTCCACCGACCGCCAGGACATCAGCGCAACCAACTACACCTCGGCGGCGAGCCCACGTGACAGCGACCGCTACAATTTCGCGGGCGGCGACTACAAATTCAATGGCGGCAACACCACCGTCGGCTTGTGGTATGGCGAGCTGGAAGATATCTACGACCAGAAGCTGTACAACCTGATCCACGTGCAGCCAATCGGCGACTGGAAGCTAGGCGCCAACCTGGCCTATTTCGACTCGCAGAACAACGGCGCCAGACGAGCCGGCAAGATCGACAACGACCTGACCTCGCTCAATCTCTGGGCCGGCCTCGGCGCCCACACGTTCCGCCTGGGCTATCAGAAAGTCAGCGGCCACGGCGCATTCCCCTTCCTCAACGAGACCGACCCCTACATCGTCAACTACATCCAGATTCTCGACTTTACCCGTGAAGACGAGAAATCCTGGCAGGCACGTTATGACGTCAACTTCGCCAGCTATGGCATTCCGGGCCTGACGGCCTTCGTCCGCTACGTGACCGGCGACGGCTTCGACGGCGTGGGTGGTGCAAGCGGCAAGGAATGGGAACGCGATGTGGATATCAGCTACATCATCCAGGAAGGCCCGCTCAAGAACCTCGGCCTGCGCTGGCGCAACGCGATGGTGCGCTCCAATGCGAGCATCGGTGATCTGGACGAAAACCGCCTGATCGTCAGCTACACCATCCCTCTGATGTAAACACTGCAGCACAACGAAAACGCCGCAACGCCTGTATCGGGTTGCGGCGTTTTTTGTCTCCCTGGAAACAGTCGGAGCCATTTCTCGGCTAGGCTCTGGCGATCGCGGAGGATGACTCGATGGACGAATACCAACCCTTGGCCTGCGCTCTCTACGACTACCTGGAGATCGCCTGCATGCACTGCTATCAGCTGGATATCGAACTGGTCGACGGCTCTCGCCTGCAGGGCCAGGCCCTGACCACGGAAACCACGGCGAGCAAGGAAGAATTTCTGCTGGTGCGCACAACAGATGGCGAGCAGCGCCTGCGCATGGACCGCCTGCTGGCGATCACCCCGCAGAATGCAGGCGCCAGTTTTGGCCGGGTACTGCTGAACGACAACCGCTGCTAGCCGCAACGCACCTAGGGATAGGGTGAGTCATGCGCGCCAGCAGCAGTCGCACTCATCTGCGGTGCGCACAGCGCAGCCTACGCGAGCGTGCAGAAACGCCGCATTACCACATCAGATCATCGGGAATCTGATAGGCCGCGTAAGGATCATCGGCATCCGGTTCTTCGACATGGGTATTGAGCAGGACGATGCGCGAGGCATCGCGCTCCTGAATCTTCAGCGCCGCCTCACGCGGGATGATTTCGTAACCACCGCCATGGCGGACGATGGCCAGCCAGCCGTTGGACAGCTTGTTGCGCACCAGGGTGTTGACCGGCAGGCGCTTGACCTTCTTGTCGTCGACGAAGTTGTAGTAGTCCTCGCCGTCGAGCTTGGGCAGGCGTGAACGCTCGATCAGTTGCTTGACCTGCGCGGTACGGGCTTTCTGCTCGGCTTTTTCCTGCTGCTGACGATTCAGCTCCTGGTCACGGGCGGCCTTCTCGGCCTGCGCCTGCAGCGCCGCCTGGCGCGTGCTGTCATCCAGCTCGGCCTGGCCCTTTTGCGCCAGACGCTTCTGCTTTTGCTGCTGCTTGCCAGCCTGCTTGGCTTGTTTTTCATTGACCAGGCCGGCTTTGAGCAGCTGGTCGCGCAGGGAAAGACCCATGAATAAAGATCCCGAACATGATTCAGTTGCGGCAGCGACGCGGATTCGCGCTACCAATCCAAGGCGCCCAGCATAAGGGCTAAGCAGCGGCGGCTCCAGCCCGAAAGCCAAGCCGCGACCCGGATGCAATCCGGGCGGCATCCATCAACAGCCAGGTGACTGCTTCTCCAGCTTCTTGGCCTCGCCCCACAGCGCATCCAGCTCCTCCAGCGAGCAACCGTCCATGCTGCGTCCCGCTTCACGCACGCTTTGTTCGATAAAGCGAAAACGTCGCTCGAACTTGCCGTTGGCCGCACGTAGCGCGGTTTCCGGATCGACCTTCAGGTGCCTAGCCAGGTTGGTGACGACGAACAGCAGGTCGCCGATTTCCTCGGCAACCGCCTCGGTATCGTTCTCGCTCATGGCTTCGAGCACTTCGTCGAGTTCTTCGCGTACCTTGTCCACCACCGGCAGTGCCTCGGGCCAGTCGAAACCGACCTGAGCTGCACGCTTCTGCAGCTTAGCCGCACGCGAGAGCGCCGGCAGTGCAGTGGGTACATCGTCGAGCAACGACAGTTGCTCGGGGGCGGCAGCCTTTTCGGCGCGCTCCTGCGCCTTGAGTTCTTCCCAGCGTTGCTTGACCGCGGCCTCTTCCAGCTTCGCCGCATCCGGCGCACCGTACAGATCGCCGTCGGGAAACACGTGCGGGTGGCGGCGGATCAGCTTGCTGGTGATGCCATCGACAACCCGGGCAAAGTCGAAACGTCCCTCCTCCTGCGCCAGCTGGCTGTAATAGACCACCTGGAACAGCAGATCGCCGAGCTCACCCGGCAGATGCTCGAAGTCGCCACGCTCGATGGCGTCGGCGACCTCGTAAGCCTCTTCCAGAGTGTAGGGCACGATGGTCGCGTAGCTTTGCTTCAGATCCCACGGGCAGCCGTGTTGCGGGTCACGCAGACGCGCCATCAGATGCAGCAGGTCGTCGAGTCGATACATGAAAGCTCTCGCTAGGGTTTGTACGAAAAGTCGTCGAGCGAAGGTCAGGCAATACCGATGGCGGCCCCGCGAAATCGCTCGAAGAAGCGCAGTTTACGTGTTGTAAATGAGCATTCTGAGAGCGATTTCAACGCAGCATCACCGAGCGCAGGCACTTTCCGTACGAAGCCTAGGATACGCGGTGGCGACGCGCCTCGATGATATTGGGCAACTGACCGATACGTGCCAGCAGACGGCCAAGGGCATCGAGCCCCGGAATCTCCACGGTGATCGACATGGAGGCGGTGTTGTCCTCCTTGTTCGAGCGGGTGTTGACCGCCAGCACGTTGAGCTTCTCGTTGAGCAGCACCTGGGTCACGTCACGCAGCAGACCGGAACGGTCGTAGGCCTTGATGACGATCTCCACCGGGTAGGTCTGCACCGGCACCGGGCCCCAGCTCACCTGGATCATCCGCTCCGGCTCGCGCGCAGTCTGCTGCAACGCCGTTGGGCAGTCCTGACGGTGAATGGTGACGCCACGGCCGAGGGTGATGTAACCGACGATCGGATCGCCCGGCAGCGGCTGGCAGCAGCCGGCCATCTGCGTCAGCAGGTTGCCGACCCCTTGGATCTGGATATCGCCACGCTTGCCCGGCTTGAAGCCCTGCGCCTTGCGCGGGATCAGCTCCAGTTGCTCGTTGCTGCGTTCCGGCTCGAGCAGTTGCTGAGCCAGGTTGGCCGCATGGGCCAGGCGCACGTCGCCGGCGCCCAAGGCTGCGAACAGATCCTCGGCGGTTTTCAGGTTGGCCTTCTCGGCCAGCTTGTCGAAGTCCGCGCCAACCAGGGCCAGGCGCGCCAGCTCGCGTTCGAGCAACTGCTTGCCGGCGGCGACGTTCTGGTCGCGATCCTGCAGCTTGAACCAGTGGACGATCTTCGCCCGTGCGCGGCTGGTGGTGACATAACCCAGGTTGGAGTTGAGCCAGTCGCGACTGGGCGTGCCCTGCTTGCTGGTGATGATTTCCACCTGCTCACCGGTCTGCAGACTGTAGGTCAGCGGCACGATGCGGCCGTTGATCTTGGCGCCCCGGCAGTTGTGGCCAATCTCGGTGTGCACGCGGTAGGCGAAGTCCAGCGGCGTGGCGCCCTTGGGCAGGTCGATGGCGTGACCGTCGGGGGTGAACACGTAAACCCGATCCGGCTCGATATCCACGCGCAGCTGTTCGGCCAGACCGCCGATATCGCCCAGTTCCTCGTGCCACTCGATGACCTGGCGCAGCCAGGAGATCTTCTCTTCATAATGGTTGGAGCCGGATTTGACGTCGGTGCCCTTGTAGCGCCAATGCGCGCAAACCCCCAGCTCGGCTTCTTCGTGCATGGCGTGGGTGCGGATCTGCACCTCCAGCACCTTGCCCTCCGGCCCGAGCACGGCAGTGTGCAGCGAGCGGTAGCCGTTTTCCTTGGGGTTGGCGATGTAGTCGTCGAACTCCTTGGGAATGTGTCGCCACAGGGTGTGCACGATGCCCAGGGTGGTGTAACAGTCGCGCACCTCCGGCACCAGCACGCGCACCGCGCGCACGTCGTAGATCTGGCTGAACTGCAGGCCCTTGCGCTGCATCTTGCGCCAGATCGAATAGATGTGTTTCGCCCGGCCACTGATGTCGGCCTTGATGCCGGTGGCTTCCAGCTCCTGACGCAGATGCGCCATGGCGTCGTTGATGTACTGTTCGCGATCGAGGCGACGCTCGTGCAGCAGCTTGGCGATCTGCTTGTACTGCTCCGGCTCCAGGTAGCGGAAGGACAGATCCTCCAGCTCCCACTTGATATGGCCGATACCGAGACGGTGAGCCAGCGGCGCGTAGATGTCGAACACCTCACGCGCCACGCGCTGACGCTTCTCTTCGTCGGCTTCCTTGATCGCGCGAATGGCGCAGGTGCGTTCGGCCAACTTGATCAGTGCCACGCGCACGTCATCGACCATGGCCACCAGCATCTTGCGCAGGTTCTCGACCTGCGTCTGCGAGCCGACCACCACCGACTCACGCGGATTGATACTGGCGCTGATCGCCGCCATGCGCAGCACGCCTTCGATCAGCTTGGCCACCACCGGACCGAAGCGCTGATGCACCGCGGCCAGGGTGATCTTGCCCTCACGCACGCCGCGATAAATGATCGCCGCGACCAGCGAATCCTGATCGAGCTTGAGATCGGCGAGGATTTCCGCGATGTCGAGACCGGCGCGGAATGTAGACGCGTCCTCGCTCCAGTGATGCGGTGTGGTGTTGGCCTGCTGCTCCAGATCACGGGCGAATTCGCAGGCTTCTTGCAACGCCTGACGATCCAGCGCCGGATCGACGCGAGTGACATGCTCCAACCAGGCCTCGAGATTGATGCTGCCGTCATCGTTGACCGGCTGATGCGCTCTCACCTGAACCATCGTCTTACCTTCCCTACGGCGCGCATAGGTCGCACCGAGCAGTCGCCGGCCTTCTCTGAGCCGGTCGGATTAACTGAAAGAATGCGCATCCTGCACATCCCTGCGGTACCGAACGTACCGCTTTGGCCCAAGACCTAAGTCTCGGGTTTCTCGAATAGAGCCATCGCCTCGACATGTGCCGTCTGCGCGAACATGTCGAGAATCCCGGCGCGGCGCAGGCGATAGCCCTGCTGCGCCAGCTCGGCCGCATCGCGCGCCAGGGTGGTCGGATTGCAGGAGACATAGACCAGGCGCCGCACGCCCAACTTACTCATCCCACGCACCGCCTCCAACGCACCATCGCGCGGAGGGTCGAGCAGCGCCGCGGTAAAACCGCCACGCGCCCAGGCCTCGGAGGCCAGCGGGTTGGACAGATCGGCACGAAAAAAGTGCGCATTATCCAAGCCATTGTTCTGCGCGTTGCCAGCGGCCCGCTGCACCATCGCTTCGACACCCTCCACAGCCACCACTTCAGCGGCCTGCCGCGCCAGCGGCAGGGCGAAATTGCCCAGACCGCAGAACAGATCCAGCACCCGCTCGCCAGGTTGCACTGCCAACCAGTCTAGCGCCTGAGCGACCATCGCCTCGTTGACCAGACCATTGACCTGTACGAAATCCCCCGGACGGTAGGCCAACTGCAGTTGCCAGCGCTCCAGCTGGAAACCCAGCTCGGCGGACGGATCGTCGGGCTGCGGCTGCCCTTCACCCTGCAACCACAACTGCGCGCGATGCTCACGGCAGAATGCACGCAGGTGGCTCAGATCAGCCTCCGTCAGCACTGCAGTGTGGCGCAGCAGCAACGCTTCGGCAGTACCACTGAACAACTCCACGTGCCCGACTGCCTGCGGTTTCTCCAGGCTGCACAACAGCGTCGGCAACGCGCTGAAAATGGGTTGCAAAGGCTGTACCAGCACCGGGCAGTCGTCGATGGCGACGATGTCCTGGCTGGCCTCTGCGCGAAAGCCGACCTGCAGCTGACGCGCCTTGGCGTCCCAGCGCACGGCGATACGCGCGCGGCGGCGGTAGCCGAATTCAGGACCGGCCAGCGGCGCGGCCCACTCATCCGGCTGCACACCGCCCAGACGTGACAGTTGCTCGGCCAGCGTGCGCTGTTTCAGGGCCAACTGATCGGCATGGGGCATGTGCTGCAGGTTGCAACCGCCACAGCGGTCGGCGTGCATGCAGGGCGCCTCACGGCGCTCACTGCTGGCGGTGATGATGCGCTCGGCGCGCGCCTCAACGGTCTGGCTGCGGGCGCTGAGCACCCGCGCTTCGACCTGCTCACCGGCCAGGGCGCCGCTGACGAACCAGGTGCGCCCGCTTTCGAAGGCGATGCCACGACCGTCACCGGCCAGGCGTTCGATGGCGAGCTTCTGCTTCTTGCCGACCGGAACCTGCGCCGCACGACTGCCGCCGCTGGGCTGAAAGCGCAGGTTGGAGCTGCGTCTGGCCATCAGCGCGCCGGTTCTTCGTAAACGCCGGTGGACAGGTAGCGGTCGCCGCGATCGCAGATGATCGCCACCAGCACCGCGTTTTCCACTTGCTGCGACAGACGCAGCATGCCGGCCACCGAACCGCCGGAAGACACACCGCAGAAGATGCCCTCTTCCCGCGCCAGGCGGCGCATGACGTGCTCGGCCTCGGTCTGGCCCATGTCCATCACCTGATCGACCCGTTCGGCCTGATAGATCTTCGGCAGATATTCCTCGGGCCAGCGGCGGATGCCGGGAATGGCCGAGCCCTCCTGCGGCTGCAGACCAACGATCTGGATCGCCGGATTCTGCTCCTTGAGGTAACGCGAGGTGCCCATGATGGTGCCGGTGGTGCCCATGGAGCTGATGAAGTGAGTGATGGTTCCGCCGGTCTGGCGCCAGATTTCCGGGCCGGTACCGCTGTAGTGCGCCTCGGGATTATCGCCGTTGGCGAACTGGTCGAGCACCTTTCCGCGCCCTTCGGCCTGCAGCCGCTCGGCCAGGTCACGCGCGCCCTCCATGCCCTCCTCCTTGCTGACCAGGATCAGCTCGGCACCGTAAGCGGTCATTGCCCACTTGCGCTCGGCGGTGGAGTTGTCCGGCATGATCAGGATCATCTTGTAGCCCTTGATCGCCGCCGCCATCGCCAGGGCGATGCCGGTGTTGCCGCTGGTGGCTTCGATCAGGGTGTCGCCAGGCTGGATATCGCCACGCAGCTCGGCGCGATTGATCATCGACAACGCCGGGCGGTCCTTGACCGAGCCGGCCGGGTTGTTGCCTTCCAGCTTGACCAGCAGGGTGTTGCTGGTTTCGCCGCCCAGGCGTTGCAGGCGTACCAGGGGGGTATTACCGATGCAGTCGGCAATGGTGGGGAATTGCAGGGTCATGGGTCGCTCGAATCCAGACTGACGCGAAGGGGCATCATGATACGCCGAACCCGTCGCTTCATCACGCCATGATCGGTTGCAGGGCGTGATCGAGCCTCGACCCGAATGCTGTCCGGGATCGTCTGATGGTGGCCCGGATGGCATCCGGGCCATGCCATTTCTTTATTGCGCGGCGGCGAAATCCTTCAGGGTGCTCATCAGCCCCTGGTGGCCGCCAGTGGCGATGTACCAGGTCGCCGGATCGAGGTAGAACACCTTGCCATCAGCCCAGGCCTTGCTGGCTGTTATACCGGCATGCTTGCCCAGCGTCTCGTCGGCCTTGCCTTCGCCGCCGGTTGCCGCGCCACGATCGAGGATCACCAGCCATTGCGGCTGTTCTTTCAACGCCGCCTCCAGGCGTACCTGCTGCCGCTCGCGCAGTTGCCTGGCCTCGGGTGAATCCGGCGCCGGGCGCCCCTGCGCAACGCTCGCCGGGTCCACCGGCTCGACCACCGAGCGAGTGCCCAGCACTTCGTTGAGCATGCCGAAACGCTCGCCCGGCGCATGCAGCATCAGCGCGTCATTGACGGTGAACAGCGTCAGCGAACTCAGGCCGGCGGACTTGGCATGAACGGCAGCCAGCTCCTTGTTCAGTTGCGCTTGCAGCTGCGCAGCCTGCTCCTGCTTATCGAAGATTTCGCCCAACAGTTGCAGATTGTTCTGAACACCCGCCAGGAACTGGTCCGGCGCGATGCTCAGGTCGATGGTCGGCGCCAGCGCCGAGAGCATCTCGAACTGATTGCTGGAGCGGCCGGCGATGATGATCAGGTCAGGCTTGAGCCGTTCCAGGGCCGCCTGATCCGGCTCGAACAGGGTGCCGACATTGACGGTCTCGCGCCCTGCGTATTGTGCTTTCAGGTAGGCCGGCCCGGCCATCTGCGGCACGCCAGCGGCGGCGATGCCAAGGGCGTCGAGCGTGTCGAGCACGCCCAGATCGAAAACGGCGACGCGCGTGGGCGCCTGGTCCAGCGTCAGCTTGCCCTGGCCATGTTCGATCACCAGCGGGTAGGCGGCCTGGGCCGATACGGCGCACATCAGCGCGCCAAGGTACAACAGGTTGATCAGGGTACGCTTGAACAGCGTCATATCGCTTTCCTCACTTTTTGAGTGTTCGGGAATGCCGCAGCAGCGCGCCAGGAGCTGGTGGCAAAGGCCGCCCGGAAGGACTCCAGGGCAGCCTGGAAGCTGTGCTGCGGATCAGAAGTTCTGGGTCAGGCCGAACACGTACCGCCTGCCATCGAGGTTGTAGGCATAGTCATCGTCGGTGGTGACTTCCTTGTTGGTGACGTTGTACACGCCGAACTTCAGGCTGAGGTCCTTGGTCGGCCTGTACACCAGACCGACGTCGGCAAAGGTATAGGACGGGTAGGTCACACCATTGGTGGAAGCACCACTGGTGCCGGTCTGCCAGCGCCCGGATGTTTCGCCCCGGTAATTGAGCTGGGTCCAGAGGTTCAGCTTCTCCGTTGCTTGCAAGTCCAGCGAGACGTTGAACATGTGCTTGGCCATGTCGTTGAGCGGCTCGCCCTTGTACTGGCCGGTCTTCTGCTCCGTGCGGGTATAGGTGTAGCTGTGGCGATACATCAGGTTGTCGAGTAGCTGGTAATCCAGGGTGAACTCGACGCCACGGAGCTCTGCCTCGTCCACGTTTTCGTAGGCGGTGTAGCCGAACTGGTGCGCCGGGTAGGTGGCGCCGTTGTACACGCAGGGCACGTTCGGCTCGCAGACACGACCGGTGCGGTTGATCTTGTCCTTGTAGTCGGTCTGGTAGACGGTCAAGGTCGTGTTGAGACCCAGATCGACGTTCTCGTAGCCGATGCCGATCTCGCGATTGAGGCTGGTCTCCGGCGTCAACTCGGGGTTGCCGATGATGACGCCGCCCCTCGAGGTGGAGCCAAAATCGGTTGCGGCCTGACGCAGGCTAGGTGCCTTGTAACCGGAGGTCACACCGCCCTTGAGGGTGAAGTTCTCGGTCAGGTGATAGACGGCATAGACCTTGGGACTGACTTCGCTGCCGAACGCCTCGTTGTCGTCATAGCGGGCACTCAGGGTCAGCGACAGGTCGTCGGTCAGGCTCCAGTTGTCTTCCAGGAAGATCGAGTTCTGGTAGCGATCCATCTCCACTACGGCATCGGCAACCGCAACGACCGGCGGACGCAGTCCGCTGCTGGCACCGTCCTTGAGCTCCTCGTACTTGTGGGTCAGGCCACCGGTCAGCGCATGGGAGCCGAGGAAATAGGTCGCCTGGGTGTTGGCCGTCAGCACGTTGTACTCGATGCCATTGCCGGTATTGGCGTTGACCCGGGTCGGGTTCTCCGAGGTGTCGTAGTTGACGTAGGTATCCAGCAGCAGGTTGTCGTAACGCCCTTCGTGGGTGATCGCGTAGGTCTTGAGGATCGACTCGTTGTAGCTCGGCTCATCGGCCACGTCGATGCTCTTACCCGGATTGGCCCAACGCCGTTGCAGCGCCTCGTTGTAGTTGAAGGTGACCAGGTTCTGCTCGTTGATGTTCCAGCCCAGCTTGCCGCCCAGGTTGCTTCTTCTGTACCTGGGGTCGGAGGCAGCGCTGTCGTCACCGCCGAGGAAATGGCTTTCGTCCTGGTGCAGGAATGAACCGTTGACCTGCAAGGCCAGCACATCCTCGATCAGTGGCGCGTTGAGATAGGCGCTGGTCTGGTAACCGTCCTCGTTCACCTTGTTGGCGCTGTCGGCCAGGCTGTACTCGGTGGTGATGCTACCGGCGAACTCGTTGCGGATTTTCTTGGTGATGATGTTGATCACCCCGCCCATGGCATCGGAGCCATACAGGGACGACGCCGGGCCACGAATGACCTCGATGCGCTCGATCGCCTCGATGGGTGGCAGGAAGTTGATCGGTGTACCGTTCTGGGTACCGTTGAGGCCGAAGGCGTCGTTGCCCTGCATCGGCCGACCATCGATCAGAAACAGCGTATAGCCGGAGGTCATGCCACGGATCTGGATCGAGCGCTCCACACCACCACCGGCAATCTGCACACCTGCCACATTCTTCAGCGCGTCGGTCACATCGGTATAGGAGCGCTTCTTCAGCTCTTCTGCGGAGATGACCGTAATGGCGGCGGGAGCGTCCTTGACGCTTTGCTCGAAGCCCGTGGCGGTGACGACCACCGCTCCGAGTTCCAGTTGCCTGGACTTCTCGTCGGCAGCAACCGAGCAGGCCAGCGAAGCCAGCGCGACTGCCAATAGGGTTTTCTTGAATCGAGGCCGAGACGATGCAACGAGACGTCGCGGGTTCAGTGACATGTGGATTGCTCCCAGTGATCGAGGTGAATCGAGTTGTCGGCTTGTTTCCAGCGACCGTCCTGCACAGGAACTCGAACCCTGCACTCCCCCGGACATAGGCTTCGCTGGCTGACCCATTCCGCAACATCGGCGGCATGCTCCGCCGTGGTCAGCGGAAGCAGCCTGCATGCAATGGTCGAAACCAATCGAAAGGGCCGTGGCAAAGCCTCGGATGGACAACACGCCATCGAGAGCGAGCACCAGGAAAAAAGAAGCGCCACTACTTGCCGGCCCTGTCGGGTCAGACACAAATAGTAAGAATTTACATTTGAGAGTAAATCTAATTTACGAACTATACACTTTGCAGGCGGAGCTTAAGCCGCAGCCCAGGCGCGGCATTCTCTGCCCACAGATAACCGCCCTGAGTCGCGATCATGCTGCGCGCAATGGCCAGCCCCAGGCCGAAGCCATCACCACCCGGACGGGCAGCGCTGAGCCGGGTGAAGGGACGGAAGATGGTCTCAAGCTCGCTCTCGGCGACACCCGGCCCCTGGTCCTCGATCCATAACAGCCATTGGTCCCCTTCGCGCTGTCCGGCCAGGCGCACCACTGCGCCTTCCGGCGAGTGGCGAATGGCATTGCGCAGGATGTTTTCCAGCGCCTGCGCCAGACCGTTGAGATTGCCCAGCACCCGGCAGTCGGCCGGCAGCTCGCAGGGCATACGCTCGATCGGCCAGCCCGTCTCGAAGCCGGCGTTCTCCCGCAGCACATCCCAGAGCCTGACGATATCCACTTCTTCCAGCGGCAAGCTGGGTCTTTCGGTGTCCAGCCAGACCAGCTCCAAGGCATCGCCGACCAGCTTTTCCATTTCCTCGACTTCACGGGCCAGACGCTGACGCAGGGCCTCGACGTCCTGTTCGCTCTCCCCTGCCACGCGCAAGCGGGCCAACGGCGTGCGCAGTTCGTGGGACAGGTCGCGCAGCAGCTGGCGCTGGAACATCACGGTGCCCTGCAGGCGTTCGGCCATATGATCGAAGGTTCGCGCCAGCTCGCCCAACTCGTCTTTGCGCCGTGTCACCTGCGGCCCGAGCCGGGCAGACAGGTCGCCAGCGCTGAGCGCGGCGGCCTGACGCCTGAGAATCGCCAGCGGCGCGATCAGCAGGCGGTAGAGCAGAACGGCCACGACGACCGCCAGAATGGCCGGCAGCACGCGCTGCAGCAGCAACTCCCACAGCTCGTTGTACTTGCGCGGGTTCAAACGCTGCGGCAACTCCATGACCAACCGGGCATTGCCGTCGTTGAAAGGAATGTAAAAAGTCGGCGTGCCACCTGGTCGTCCGACCGGGAAATCCAACCTGCGCACGAAATCAAGGCGCTGCGCCTGCTCGGCCGTCAAGGCTTGCGAGGACAGCGAAGCCTTGTGCTCATCGACCACCACAGCCCAGATCTGCTCACGCTCCTGCAGCCGCTGCAGGAAGGTATCGACGCCAGGTGCGCCCTCCTCGCGCCACGTCGCTTCCGCCTCCTGGGCATAGCCTTTGAGCGTCTGCCTGGTGGATTCGGGCAGATAGGAGGTCGCATCGATCAACTCGCGGCCCACATCCACATGCAAGCTGACCAGCAGCAGGCAGAACAGCGCCAATGCTCCGGCCAGCCGCCACAGCAGTGAGTGCCGCCCCGGCAGGTTCATGCCCCGGCCTGCGTCAGGATATAGCCCTTGCCCCAGACGGTATCGACACGCGTCGCCTCATAGCCGACGGCCTGCAACTTGCGCCGAATGTGGCTGACGTGCATGTCCAGGCTACGGTCGTGCTGGGCGTAGGCGCGGCGCAGCGCCTGCTGATAAAGGAAGGGCTTGCTCAACGCCTCGTCCCGGTGCCGCCAGAGCAGCTCCAGCACCCGGTATTCGCTGGGCGTCAGGCCGACCCAGGTGCCACGAAAAACCACATCGCAACGCCCCTCGTCGAACTGCAAGCCGTTGCCCTCCGCACTCGACTGCGGCTCGCGACGTTCATAGGCAACACGCCGCAGAATCGCATCCACTCGAACGCTCAGTTCGCCGAGACTGAAGGGCTTGGGCAGATAATCGTCGGCGCCCTGACTGAAACCGGCGATGCGATTCTGCTCATCGCCCAGCGCGGACATCAGCAGAACCGGCACGCTGCAGCGCTGGCGCAATTGCTGCAGCGCCACCAGGCCGTTGGTGCCGGGCAGCAGGATATCCATCAGGATCAGATCGAAATCCTCGTTCTCAGCCAAGCGCAACCCATCGCTACCGTCATGACTGAGGGTCACGTCGAAGCCACGGGCCATCAGGTGAGACTGCAGGTGACTGGCAAGCAGAGGGTCGTCCTCGACGGCGAGGATCCGGGCTGGAGAAGCAGAGCTGGCATTCATGAAGAGAAACCGAACAGGCAGAATGAGAACAATTCTACCTATTAAACGACAATCGCTCATCTACAGATTCCGCCGCGCTGAATCGCTACACTGCCCAGATGTCATTAAGGAGGAACGTCGTGTTCAAGGATCTAGGCATCAAAGGCCGCGTGCTGCTGCTCACCCTGTTCCCCACCAGCCTGCTGGCTCTGGTACTGGGTGGCTATTTCACCTGGGTGCAGTTGTCCGGTTTGCAGACGCAGTTGCTGCAGCGCGGTGAGATGCTGGTCGAACACCTGGCGCCCCTGGCAGCCCCCGCGCTGGAACAGAAAGCCCTGAAAAAACTCGAGCGCATCGCTCAACAGGCACTGGAGCACCCGGATGTGCGTGCGGTGGGTTTTCTCACCCCTGAGCGCGCCTCACTGGCACACGCTGGGCCCAGCATGCTCAACCCGTCACCCGGCGGTCAGCCGGGCATCAGCTTGCTCAGCGGCCAGGACGCCACGCGCTTTCTGCTCCCGGTCTACGACCAGCACCTGGTGCTCAGCGACGATTTCACTGAGGATCGCCAGCTGGAGCTGCTCGGCTGGGTCGAACTGGAGCTTTCGCATCAGGGCACCTTGCTCAGCGGCTACCGCAGCCTGTTCGCCAGCCTGCTGCTGATCGCCGGCGGCCTTGCCGTTACCGCCCTGCTTGCCCTGCGCATGGGCCGCAGCATCAACGAGCCATTGCGCGAGATCAAGGCCGGTGTCGCCCAACTCAAGGACGGCCACCTGGAAACCCGCCTGCCACCGCTGGGCAGCCATGAGATGGATGAGCTGGCCGCCGGTATCAACCGCATGGCCGAAGCCCTGCAGAACGCGCAGGAAGAACTGCAGCACAGCATCGAGCAGGCCACCGAGGACGTACGGCAGAACCTGGAAACCATCGAAATCCAGAACATCGAGCTGGACTTCGCGCGCAAGGAGGCCCTGGAAGCCAGCCGCATCAAGTCCGAGTTCCTGGCCAACATGAGCCACGAGATCCGCACCCCGCTCAACGGCATCCTTGGCTTCACCAACCTGCTGCAAAAGAGCGAGCTCAGCCCGCGCCAGCAGGACTACCTGTCGACCATCGAGAAATCCGCCGACAGACTGCTCGGCATCATCAATGAGGTGCTCGACTTCTCCAAGATCGAAGCGGGCAAGCTGATGCTCGAATCCATCCCCTTCAACCTGCGCGATCTGCTGCAGGACACCCTGACCATCCTCGCCCCCGCGGCCCACGAAAAGCAGCTGGAGCTGGTCAGCCTGATCTACCGCGACACACCGCTGGCTCTGCGCGGCGACCCACTGCGCCTGAAGCAGGTGCTGACCAACCTGGTCAGCAATGCGATCAAGTTCACCCGCGAAGGCACCATCGTCATGCGCGCCATGGTCGAGGATGAAAGTGCCGACAGCGCACAACTGCGTATCAGCGTGATGGACACCGGCATCGGCCTGTCGGATGAAGACCTGCGTGCGCTGTTCCAGGCCTTCAGCCAGGCCGACAACTCGCTCAGCCGCCAGGCCGGTGGCACCGGCCTCGGCCTGGTGATTTCCAAGCGTCTGATCGAGCAGATGGGCGGCGAGATCGGCGTCGACAGCACCCCGGGCGAAGGCTCCGAGTTCTGGATCACCCTGACCCTGCCCAAGGCCCGCGACGACGCCGAAGACCTGCCGCGTGCCGCCCTCCAGGGCCGCCGCGTGGCCGTGCTGGAAAGCCACGAGCTGGCGCGCCAGGCGCTGGCCCACCAGCTCGAAGACTGCGGCCTGGAGGTGGAAAGCTTCGCCGACCCCGGCCAACTCTTCGATGCAGTGAGCCAGCAGCAGAATCGCGAACACCCGCTGAGCCTGGCTGTTCTTGGCATCACCGCCAGCCAGCTACCGCCCGACACCCTCGGTCAACGTATCGAGGATCTCGACCGGCTCGGCTGCAAGGCCCTGGTGCTGTGCCCGACCACCGAACTGGGGCTGTTTCATGAATCGCTGCCCGATGCCTACGCCCAACTGCAGGCCAAACCAGCCTGCACACGCAAACTGTACAAGGCGCTGGTGGAGATGGTCAGCCCGCAACGCCCGTCCAGCGAGTCGGTCACCATCGGCAACACGCGCCGGCCGCAAATCCTCTGCACGGACGACAACCCGGCCAACCTGCTGCTGGTGCAAACCCTGCTCGATGACCTCGGTGCTCAGGTCACCGCCGTGGACAGCGGCTACGCGGCTATAGAAGCGGTACAGCACGGTAGCTTCGACCTGGTGTTCATGGACGTGCAGATGCCCGGCATGGATGGCCGCGAAGCCACCGAAGCGATTCGCCAGTGGGAAAGCGAACAGGGCCGCAGCGCCACGCCGATCATCGCCCTCACCGCCCACGCCCTGGCCAACGAGAAGCGCGCCCTGCTGCAGAGTGGCATGGACGACTACCTGACCAAGCCGATCAACGAGCGCCAACTGGCCCAGGTGGTGCTGAAGTGGACGGGGCTTAATCTGCGCAACCAGCCGAACAACAGGGTGGTCCCGGCTGCTGCGCCGCAGTCGCAGCCCAAGGTACTCGACGCCGAAGAAGGGCTGCGCCTGGCCGCGGGCAAAGCCGATCTGGCGGCGGACATGCTGAGCATGTTGTTGGCCGGTCTGCCCGGCGACCGCCAGGCGATCCGCCAGGCGCGCGATGCCGGCGAACGCACCGCACTGATCGAGCGGGTGCATCGCCTGCACGGTGCCACGCGCTACTGCGGGGTGCCGCAACTGCGCATGGCCTGCCAACGCAGCGAGACGTTGCTCAAACAGGACGACCCCGAGGCCCAGCGCGCCCTGGACGAACTGGACGCAGCGATCGAGCGCTTGACCGAAGCGGCGGCACAAAGTGCCTGAGGACCTGCCATGCGTATCTGCCTGTTCAGCAGCAAAACCTACGACCGCGACTCTTTCCTGGCGGCCAACGGCTCGTCCGATTGGCACCTGCAGTTTCATGAAGCGCGCCTGACCCGCGACAGCGTAGCACTGGCCACAGGCAACGACGTGGTCTGCGCCTTCATCAACGACGACCTGTCGGCAGCGGTGCTCGAACAATTGGCGGCCGGCGGCACGCGTCTGATCGCCTTGCGCTCGGCCGGCTACAACCATGTCGACCTGGCAGCGGCGCAGCGCCTCGGCCTGCCAGTGGTGCGAGTACCGGCCTATTCACCGCATGCCGTGGCCGAACACGCCGTGGCCCTGGTGCTGGCCCTCAACAGGCGCATCCACCGCGCGTTCAACCGCACGCGCGAGGGTGATTTTTCCCTGCATGGCCTGACCGGCTTCGACTTGCATGGCAAGACCGTCGGCGTGGTCGGAGGTGGCAAGATCGGCCAGGTATTCGCCCGCATCATGCACGGCTTCGGCTGCCAGGTGCTGATCTACGATCCGTTCCCGCTGACCGGGCTCGGTGAGCTCGGCGCACGACAGGCATCACTCGAAGAGGTGATCGCCAGCAGCGACATCCTCAGCCTGCACTGCCCGCTGACCGACGACAGCTACCACCTGATAGATGCCGCACGTCTGGCTCAGATGAAACGTGGCGCGATGCTGATCAACACAGGCCGCGGCGCGCTGGTCGACGCGCCGGTCCTGATCAAGGCCCTGAAAAGCGGCCAGCTCGGCTATCTGGGCCTGGATGTCTACGAGGAAGAGTCGGAGCTGTTCTTCGAGGATCACTCCGACCTGCCACTGCAGGACGACACCCTGGCCCGCCTGCTGAGTTTTCCCAACGTCATCGTTACCGCGCACCAGGCCTTTCTCACCCACGAGGCGCTCGACGCCATCGCCCGCACCACCCTGGACAACATCGCTGCCTGGCTCGCCGGCCAGCCGAGCAATGAGGTCAAGGCCGGCGCGTGATAGCATGCCGGCTGATCTGGAGGACCCATGGCCGAACACGATTTCCGTTATTCCCTGCTCAACCCGCAACACACCCTTACCGAGTGCCGCGCACTGGCGCCGGGCCGCTACCAGGTCACCGGCAACGGCGGTTTTATCCAGGCCAATGACGTGCTGCTGGTCACTCTCAAGGGCAGCCGCGACCTGCACATGCGCCTGGAGGTGGAGAAGGTTCGCCACCTGATCAACCCGCCCGGCCAATGGCTGGCCGTATGCAAGGGCCCGCAGTTCAAGGAGCTGGCCATTCATAACTGGCAAGTGAACTGCGACAGCTGCGGCAAGCAGCTTGATTTCGAATTCGCCGTCGACGCCGCCTTGGGCAAAACCGCACAAGCCCCGGCCGCCGAGGCACGTATCACCGAACTGGGCTGGCGCAACGACGCCGGCCGCCATTTGTGCCGCACCTGCCAGGAGGCCTGACACCATGTACCGCGCCCTGCCCCTCGCCCTGCTCGCCGCCACTTTGGCCGGCTGCGCCAGCGACGCACCGCAGCTGGAAACCGAACGCAGCTACCAAGTGGAATGGATCGGCGAAAGCCCGCTGATCGACCGCAGCCACCTGACCGTCACGTTTGCCGCTGACGGTCGTGCTCACGGGCACGCCGGCTGCAACCACTGGTTCGCCGGCTACACGTTAAAGGGTGATGCCGTCCGTTTCGAAGCCCCGGGCAGCACCCGCAAGATGTGCGCGCCCTCACTGATGGAGCAGGAGCAGCGCTTCCTCGCGGCATTGACTGAAGTGCAACGCTGGGACTTCAACGACATCGGCCAGCTGCAACTGTGGCCTGTCACCGGCAAGCCGATCCGCCTCTGGCCGCAATGATCGAGTCGTGAAGGTACTCCGTGGGAGGCGCTTCAGCGGCGCTACATTTATTGATGATCGCGGCTAACGCCCCTCCCACAACGGCAACTACGCGAACAGATCGAGCTGCTCCTGCCGCCCGCGCAGATCGTGCAACCTGACGCCCACACCGAGCAACCGCACCGGCTTGTTGCCACGGGCGAATGCGTTGCTCAGCAATAGCCGGTAGCTTTCCAGATCCCGACTGGCCCCCGCCTGCTCCAGAGTGGTCTGGGTGAAATCGTGGAACTTGACCTTGACGAAGGGCTTGTCCGGTCGATAGCTGGCGTCCAAACGCTGCAGGCGACCGTTCATCTCCTCGAGCAGCGCCGGCAGTTTGCCCAGACAGGTATCCAGGTCCGGCAGGTCCTGATCGTAGGTGTGCTCCACACTCAAAGACTGGCGACGGCTGTCCACCTGCACGGCGCGCTCGTCAATGCCGTGGGCCAGCCGCCACAAGCGCTCGCCAAAACTGCCGAACTCACGCACCAGCACCAACTTGTTCCAGTCACGCAGATCCAGACAGGTGCGGATGCCCAGGCGCGTCAGCTTGTCCGCCGTGACCTTGCCGACGCCATGCAGCTTGTTCACCGGCAACTCGGCCACGAAATCATCGACCTGATCCGGGGTAATCACGAACAGCCCGTTGGGTTTACGCCAGTCGCTGGCGATCTTGGCCAGGAACTTGTTCGGCGCGACACCGGCCGACACGGTGATGTGCAGCTCCTGCGCCACACGACGGCGAATTTCCTGAGCGATGCGCGTGGCACTGCCGGCGAAATGCGGCGAGTCGCTGACATCCAGATACGCCTCGTCCAGCGACAACGGCTCGATCAGATCGGTGAACTGGCGGAAGATGCCATGAATATCGCGCGACACCGAGCGGTACACCTCGAAGCGCGGCTTGACGATCAGCAGGTCCGGGCACAGCTTCAACGCATGCCGCGACGACATGGCCGAACGCACGCCATAGGCACGCGCCTCATAGTTGCAGGTAGCGATCACCCCACGCCGGTCCGCCGAACCGCCGACAGCCAGCGGCCGACTGGCCAGGCTCGGGTCGTCACGCATCTCGATGGCGGCATAGAAGCAGTCGCAGTCGACGTGGATTATCTTGCGCACAACACCCTCGGAAGCCTCGTCCAGCCTGGCCTGGAGCCAGGAAGTCTAACAGTTGTTTGACGCTAAGCACCTGAGTTGAAAACACTTTTCTTGAAAATAGCGGTTGACAGCCCAGCTTCTGGCTGTAGAATGCCGACCCACAGACGCGGGATGGAGCAGTCTGGTAGCTCGTCGGGCTCATAACCCGAAGGTCGTAGGTTCAAATCCTGCTCCCGCAACCAGCTTCACGAAAAGGCCACTCAATCGAGTGGCCTTTTTGCTTTGATGGAAAATTAACTTTTTCGATCAAAAGAAACAAATCGATTGACAACATATTAAGTAAGCGTAGAATTGCCGGCGCGGGATGGAGCAGTCTGGTAGCTCGTCGGGCTCATAACCCGAAGGTCGTAGGTTCAAATCCTGCTCCCGCAACCACCTTCAGATAAAGGCCACTCAATCGAGTGGCCTTTTTCGTTTCCGAGCGTTGATCTTCCTCAGTTTTCCTTAAGCCAAGCGCTCCTATGCTTGACGTACCTGCCGCAGATGCAGGACATCGACCGAGGAAAGCTTGTATGAATTGGAAAAACACCCCACCCCGCTATGGACGCCTCTCCATCGGCCTGCACTGGCTGATGCTGATCCTGATCGCGGCGGTTTACGCCTGTATCGAACTCAAGGGCAATTTCCCCAAGGGTAGCGATACCCGCGAACTGCTCAAGCAATGGCACTTCATGCTCGGCCTGAGCGTCTTCGCACTGGTCTGGCTGCGCCTGCTGGCCCGCGCACTCAGCCCCACCCCAGCCATCGAGCCGCCGCTGCCGACCTGGCAAGCCCTGCCTGCCAAACTGATGCACCTGGCACTCTATGCACTGATGATTGGCGCGCCGCTGGCCGGCTGGCTGATCCTCAGCGGCGCTGGCAAGCCCATCCCCTTCTTCGGCCTGGAGCTGCCCGCGCTGATCGGCCCGGACAAGGAACTGGCCGGACAGATCAAGGAACTGCACGAGTTGGCCGGCACCGCCGGTTACTGGCTGATCGGCCTACACGCCATTGCCGGCCTGTACCACCATTACGTGGCGCGCGATAACACCCTGACGCGCATGCTGCCGGGGCGTAATTGAGGTGAAGGCGCCTCTGGTCAAGCGCACGAAGCGCCGCTAGAATTGCGCACTTTTTGATCAGAGGCGCCACTCAGGCGCCCGTTAGAGGTTAGCCCGCATGTCCACCGCCACCCCGAAAGTCGGATTCGTCAGCCTTGGCTGCCCGAAAGCAACCGTCGACTCCGAACGCATCCTGACCCAACTGCGTATGGAAGGTTACGAGATCGTACCGACCTACCAGGATGCCGACGTGGTGGTGGTCAACACCTGTGGCTTCATCGACAGTGCCAAGGCCGAGTCGCTGGACGCCATCGGTGAGGCGCTGGCGGAGAACGGCAAGGTGATCGTCACCGGTTGCATGGGCGTGGCCGAAGACAGCATCCGCAACGTGCACCCCAGCGTCCTGGCGGTGACCGGCCCGCAGCAGTACGAGCAGGTGGTCAACGCCGTGCATGAGGTGATCCCGCCGAAAGCCGAGCACAATCCGCTGATCGACCTGGTACCGCCGCAGGGCATCAAGCTGACGCCTCGCCACTACGCCTACCTGAAGATTTCCGAAGGCTGCAACCACAGCTGCAGTTTCTGCATCATCCCGTCCATGCGCGGCAAGCTGGTCAGCCGTCCGGTGGGCGACGTGCTCAGCGAAGCCGAGCGCCTGGTCAAGGCCGGCGTCAAGGAGCTGCTGGTAATCAGTCAGGACACCAGCGCCTACGGCGTCGACATGAAGTACAAGCTGGACTTCTGGAACGGCCAGCCGGTGAAGACGCGCATGCTCGAGCTGTGCGAAGCGCTGTCGTCGATGGGCGTGTGGGTGCGCCTGCACTACGTCTACCCCTACCCCAACGTCGATGACGTGATCCCGCTGATGGCCGCCGGCAAGCTGCTGCCGTACCTGGATATCCCCTTCCAGCACGCCAGCCCGAAAGTGCTCAAGTCGATGAAGCGCCCTGCCTTCGAAGACAAGACCCTGGCGCGCATCAAGAAGTGGCGCGAGATCTGCCCGGAGCTGACCATTCGCTCCACCTTTATCGTCGGTTTCCCCGGCGAGACCGAGGAAGACTTCCAGTACCTGCTGGACTGGCTGACCGAAGCCCAGCTTGATCGCGTCGGCTGCTTCCAGTACTCGCCTGTAGAAGGCGCACCAGCCAACGACCTGGGCCTGGAAGTAGTGCCTGACGACGTCAAGCAGGACCGTTGGGAGCGCTTCATGGTGCACCAGCAGGCCATCAGTTCTGCACGTCTGCAGGCCAAGATCGGCCTGGAAATGGACGTGCTGGTCGACGAAGTGGACGCCGAAGGTGCCGTGGCCCGCTCCTGGGCCGACGCCCCGGAGATCGATGGCAGCGTGTTCATCGACTCCCCCGACGTCAAGCCGGGCGACAAGGTACGCGTGCGTATCGTCGATGCCGACGAGTACGACATGTGGGGCGAGCTGGTCTGACCGACCTATCTCCTGAAAAGCCCCGCAGCATGCGGGGCTTTTTCTTTCCCGGCACCACAGCTTCTTGCCGGTACAATGACCTTCTTTTTGTCGAGCGCCGTCATGAGCGAAGCCACCCGTCTGTCCAAACGCGTCATCGAACTGTTCGGTTGCTCGCGCCGTGAAGCCGATCTTTACATCGCCGGCGGCTGGGTGACGGTGGACGGCCAGGTGGTCGAGGCGCCGCAGTTCAAGGTCGAGGATCAGCGCGTCGAGTTGCATCCCGATGCCAGCCTCGACCCCGTGGAACCCGTCACCCTGCTGGTGCATGGCTCGACTGGCTGCAACGCCGCACAGTTGCAGCACCTGCTGGTGCGCGAACGACACTGGGAACAAGATCCGCACGCCCAGCGCGTCCTGCATGGCCACTTCCTGCGCCAGGAGCAGAGCCTGCCGCTGCAGACCGGCGCCAGCGGCCTGATGGTGCTTAGCCAGGACTGGCGTACGCAACGCAAGCTGCGCGAGGACGCGGCCAAGCTGGAGCAGGAATACCTGGTCGAAGTAGCCGGCGAAGTGCCCGCCAGCTCACTGGAACGCCTGAAGAAAGGCTGGTTGCACAAGGGCACGCAGTTCCCGCCGTGCAAGGCCAGCTGGCAGAGCGAACAGCGCCTGCGCTTCGCCCTGAAGAACCCGGCTCCCGACCTGCTGCGGCAGATCTGTGCGGCGTTGGGCCTGAAGGTGCTGGGCATGAAGCGCATCCGCATCGGCGGCGTACCCATGGCCAAGTTGCCGGTCGGGCAATGGCGCTATCTGGGCGAGAAGGAACGATTCTGAGGTCGTGTTAGGCTGTGTCCGTCACGCTCTGGAGACCACCATCATGCGCACCCTGCTCCTTACCGTACTGCTCGCACTGAGCCTGCCCAGCCTCGCTGCACCTGCACCGTTCTTCCTCTGGCAGAGCAAGGTCGATGGCCACCTGACCTGCGCTCAGGTCAGCCCTGGTGAGGGCTGGATTCGCTTCACCGGCCCGTTCCGCGACGCTGGCTGCCGGGTAGCGCACGACGCGCCTGTGCGTAGCCGCTAAGTAGAACGCCATGCAGCATCTGGTTTCTCCGGTCGGTATCGTTCGCTCCTGCTTCAAGGAAAAATTCGCCATTCCTCGCCAGCCGCACCTGGCGCCCGCCGCACGCGGCGTGCTGGAACTGCTGCCACCCTTCGATCAGGGCGAGGCCGTCCAGGGTCTGGAACAGGTCAGCCACGTCTGGTTGCTGTTTCTCTTTCACCAAGCGCTGGAAGACAAGCCGCGCCTGAAAGTGCGCCCGCCACGGCTGGGCGGCAACCAGGCGGTCGGCGTGTTCAGCACCCGCGCCACCCACCGCCCCAACGGCATCGGCCAGTCAGTGGTGCGCCTGGAGCGAGTGGAGCCGGACCGCCTGCACCTGTCCGGCATCGATCTGCTCGACGGTACCCCGGTACTGGATATCAAGCCCTACGTGCCCTACGCCGATGCCGTGGCCGATGCGCGCAACGACATGGCCGACGCGCCACCACCCCTGATCGCCGTGGACTGGCAGGATGACGCCCTAAACCTGGCGCACCAGCACGCGCAGCGCCTGGGTGAACCCTTGGTGGAGCTGATCGAGCAGTGCCTGGCGCAGGATCCGCGCCCTGCCTATCAGCAGCCGCAGCCCGAGCGGCGCTATGGCGCATGCTTCTGGGATCTGGACGTGCACTGGCACTATCCCGAGCCAGGGCGTATCCGCGTGCTGGATGTGCAGATGGCACAGAGCACGGCCTGACCGAGCCAAGCCTTCGGAGCGGCCGGAGCCCAGGGCTGCCTCTCTTCAGCGTGATGGATTGAGCGCCAGCATATCGGCTTCGATAGCCTCCTGACGCTCGATCAGCGGTTCCACCAGCGGCCGGCTGGCGAGGAAGTGCGCGGTTCGCGTATGCGCCTCGAAAGCCGCCTCGTCGACGTACACCTCATACAGCCAGACCCGATCGGGGTCACTGCGGTCACGCATCACGTCGAAGGTCAGGCAGCCCGGCTCATCGCGCACCGAAGCGGCCGCGTTGACACCCATGGCACCCATGAACGCCCCGAAACTGCCAGGTTTGAGTTGGGTCTTGAGCAATAGCACGTACACAGCGAACTCCATTTTGTTTTATATTCGAAAATAATTGTATACAAACTGGAGTACAAAAAGATGCTCGAACGCCCATCGCGCCTCAATGGCCTGCGCCACCTGGCCCTGCTGGTGCCCAATCTGGAAGAGTGCGAGCGCTTCTACGTGGACGTGCTGGGCATGCAGTTGCTGCACCGCGCCAACGAGGACCTAGTCTACCTGACCTGCGGCAACGACAACCTGTCGCTTGGCCGCGCTTATGCCGAGAGCCACGGCGTACCGCTGGTCGATCATTACGGTTTTATCGTCGACAGCGTCGAGGAACTTGACGCCTGGTACCAGTACCTCAAGGCACAAGGGGTGACGCTGCTGGATAGGCCCTTCGACCATGGCGACGGCGCGCGCAGCTTTCACCTGCTGGACCCGGCTGGCAACAAGGTCCAGCCGCTCTATCATCCTGCAATCTCGGGCCAGCGCTTCAACCAGCCGCAAGCGTAGCGACCGCGTCGTAGGGTGCGCCGTGCGCACCGCCGCTACTGGCGTTACGTGCCAGTGGAAGCGACCACGGCAAGCGCTCGTATGGGAATGCTCCGCAAGAGCCGGTGCGCACAGCGCACCCTACGTCCAGCAGCATTCAGATTCAGGTGCGGAACTGTCGCACCAGCTCCTGCAGCTCGACACCCAAACGCGCCAGCTCGGCGCTGGAGGCCGCAGTCTGCTCCGTGGCCGTAGCGCTCTGCTCACCGATATCGCGCACACGGGTGACGCTCTCGTTGATCGCCTCGGCCACTGCGCTTTGCTCCTCGGCAGCGGCAGCGATCTGCTGGTTCATCTGCTCGATGGTGCTCACCGCCTGGGTGATGCGCCCCAGCGCGTCGCCAGCCTCACCCGCCAGTTCGACAGTGCGACGGGTCAGGTCACGGCTGCTGTCCATCTGTTGCACGGCGCCCTTGGCCATACGCTGCAGGCCTGCGATCAGGCTCTCGATTTCTTCGGTGCTGTCCTGCGCGCGCTTGGCCAGCGCTCGTACCTCATCGGCGACCACCGCGAAACCACGGCCCTGCTCGCCCGCACGCGCGGCTTCGATGGCAGCGTTGAGTGCCAGCAGGTTGGTCTGCTCGGCGACGTTGCGAATCACTTCCAGCACACTGCCGATACGCGCGCTTTCCTGATTCAGGTCAGCGATGGCCTTGGCGGACTGTTCCACTTCGTTGGCCAGACTGTCGATCTGATCCACAGCCTGCTGCACCACGCGATTGCCCTGTTGCGCCTCCAGGTCCGCATCGCGCGCGGCCAGCGAGGCCTGCTCGGCGTTCTGCGCCACCTCCTGCACGGTCGCAGCCATCTGGTGCATGGCCGTGGCGGTCTGCTCGGTCTCCAGCTTCTGCGTCTGCACCCCGGCGCTGGTCTGCGCGGTGATCGCCGACAACTGCTCGGCGGCCGCCGCGATCTGCCCTACCCCCCCGCCAATGCGCCCGACCAGGGTGCGCAGGCTGAGGGTCATGTCCTGCATGGCTGCCAGCAGCTGCCCCACTTCGTCGTGGCGATCCTGCGGGATGTCCTGGCTGAGATCGCCAGCGGCGATGCGCTGGGCGAACGTCACGGTCTGGCGCAGCGGTGCAACGATCAGGCGGGTGATCAGCAACGCCGCGCACAGGCCCAACACCACCGCGGCAGCGCCCATGATGCCGAGCATTACCAGCGAGCGCTGACTCTCGTCGAGCATGCCCTGCTCGGCCGCAGCCTGGGCAGCTTCGGCCAAATCCACCACCGAGCGCGCACGTTCGATCATGGCGGTCTCAGTCGCCAGATTCTGCTCACGCAGTTGCTGGTAATAGAGGAAGGAACGCTGGTAGAAGGTCAGCGCCTGCAGCGCGGTGTCGATGGCGCCTTTCTGGTCGTCGTTGAGCCATACCATCAGGCTGCGAGCCACGGTCTGCAGGTCCTCGCTGACGTATTCCCACTCCTCCAGCGCCTCAGCCGAACCGTCGATGATGTACAGGCTTTCGTGGCCGCGCAGATCGAGCATGCGTTTGCTCAAGCCGGATGCGGTTTCCGCCAGGGTCAGCGGATCGCTGCCGCGCAGGCGATCGCCCTGCAGACGCAGTTCACGCACCGCGTCGTACATGTCCAGCTCGATCACCTCGAACTGGTCGCGCGCTTCGGCAGCGGCGCTACGCATGTCCTGCCGCGCCTCGCGCGACTTGCCCTGCTGCTCGACATAGTTGTCGAACTGCTTGAGGTACTCGGCCACGGCCTGCTGCATGGTCTGATTGCGCGAACTGGCGCCAGAACCGTCCTGGGCGAGCTTTTCCAGCAGCGTCTGCACCTTGAGCAGGCTGGCCCGCACGAGCTCGGCACTCTGCGGGGTCTGCTCGATGGCGAAACTGCGCTCCAGGCGACGCGCCTGAAGAATCTCCTGGTTGACCTGCGCCAACTGGCCGACCTGAGCATGCCCTTGCAGCACCGCCTGTACAGCGAGAAAGCCGCTGCCGGTCATGGCTGCAGTGAGCAGCAATACCAGACCGAAGCCGATGAATAACTTCTTGCCGACGGCAAGGTTGGCGAATACGCGTGCGGCAGGTACAAACATAGGGGCAACTCCAGGTTCTTCTTATAAAGCCGCACCTCGTGAGCGCGGCCTGGTCGGAAGGCAAGGCAACTGCTGTGCCAAATCGAACCCCAGATATCGGCAGCAAAGGCACTCAGCTTGAGTACTGGCAATTCGCCAATTCGCTTTTTTAAGCATAGCCCCTGAAAGGCGAACACCTGGCCATGCTCGGCAACTATCCGCTTATTGACGCCGATTCACTGGCGATTTTTCGCCGATAAAAAAGGCGCAGCCCCTCGCAGAGCTGCGCCTCGATCTGTCGTCAAAGCCTCAGCGACCAGCCAGCACCGGCATCACCCGTGGCCGCAGCACCTCGCCGGCCACAGCCAGCAGGCCGATGGCACCGGCAATCCAGTACCACTGCTCCACCGGATCGAACAGCAGCCAGCCCAGCGCATGCAGGAACACCACCATGATCAGCACCGGGCTGACGTAGCGCACCATGAACAACCACAAGGCATAGCCCAGCGGCGGCAGGTTCAGTTCGTCGCGCATGATGTCGCCGCGCAGCACGTAACCGGCCAGCAGCACCATGAAGATGCCGCCCAACGGCATCATCCAGCGCGAGGTCAGGTAATCCAGCCAGTCGAAGAAGTTCTTGCCCAGTGGCGTCCAACCGGCCAGCAGGTTGAACGAGAGCATGGCCAGCAGGCTGATCAACAGCAACACCACACCGGCCAGCACCGCCGACTTCAGGCGGCTGATGCCGTGTTTCTCGTTCAGGTAAGCGACGCTGGCCTCGATCATGGAAATGGCCGAGGTCAGCGCAGCAATCGACACCATGGCGAAGAACAGCACGCCGAACACCGTGCCGAACGGCATCTGCTGGAAGGCCAGCGGCAGGCTCATGAAGATCAAGCCTGGACCTGCCCCCGGACTCATGCCGTTGGCGAAGATGATCGGGAAGATCGCCAGGCCGGCGAGCAAGGCCACGCAGGTGTCGCAGATCGCCACCAGGAAGGTGGTGCGGGCGATGGATTGGCCGTCGGGAATGTAGGAGCCGTAGGTGAGGATGGCGCCCGAGGCCAGGCTGAGGGTGAAGAAGGCATGACCGAGCGCTGCCAGCAGCGCGTCACCGGTGATCTTCGAGGCATCGAAATGGAACAGGAAGTCGAAGCCGGCCTGGAAGCTGCCGCTGGTGAAGGCATAGCCGACCAGCACGATCAACATCAGTGCCAGGCCCGGCATCATCCAGCGCACGGCGTTCTCGATGCCCTTCTGCACGCCCTTGGCGACGATCCACAGGGTCAGCAGCGCCACCAGCACACTCCAGCCGCCGAGCTGCCAGGGGTTGGCGTTGTGCGCCTCGAACACCCCGCCGAGGGCCTCGACGCTGGTGGCGGCCAGAGAACCGTCGAGCATCTTCCACGTGTAGGCGAAGGCCCAGCCGGCGACGACCACGTAGAAGCACAGGATCATGAAGCCGGCGAGCATGGCCATACCGCCAACCGCCTTCCACAACGGGTTGCCATTGTTCTCGCGCACCACACGACCGATGGCGTCGATGGGGCTGCCACGACCACGACGGCCGATGGCGATCTCGGTCATCATCACCGGAATGCCGATGGCCAGGATGCAGGCCAGGTACATCAGCACGAAGGCGCCGCCGCCGTACTCGCCGGTGATGTAGGGGAATTTCCAGATATTGCCCAGCCCGACGGCCGAACCGGTTGCAGCGAGGATGAAGCCCCAGCGCGAGAGCCAGAGGTTCTTCGGTTTTTCACGGGTCATGCGTCACCTGTTTGTTTTTATCTGTGACGGAATCGGACCCGCCGCGCTCGTGGCGCAGCGGAATGCAAGGCTTGGGTTGAAGCCGAAGTGTCACTGGGCGTCGGCTTGTGCCTCCGGCGCGGCCAGTTGGAAGGCCTCCAGGGGTTCACAGCGCGCCGCCATGGCGACAATGCGTGGGTACGCGGCAAGGTCACAGTTAAAACGCCGCGCATTATACAGCTGCGGAATCAGGCAGGCCTCCAGATATCCCGGCCGCTCGCCGAGCGACAGGCGCCCGTCGAACGGCGCCAGGCCGTCCTCCACTGCCGCCAGGCCCAACGCGACCCAATGCCGGTACCAGGCGTTCTTCGCTTCGTCGGCAACGCCCAGTTCATTGCTCAGGTACTGCAGCACACGCAGGTTGTTCAGTGGGTGCACGTCGCAGGCGAGATGCAGCGCCAGCGCCCGCACCTGCGCGCGCTCGGCCGGGTCGGCCGGCAGCAGCGCCGGTACCGGAAAGATTTCTTCGAGGTATTCGATGATCGCCAGCGACTGGGCGATGCGTACGCCGCCGTTTTCCTCGTCCACCAGCAGCGGCAGCAAACCCTGCGGGTTCAGCGCACGGTACTCGGCCGAGTGCTGCTCACCCCCGCCGCGAACCAGATGCACCGGCACCGGATCAAAGGCCAGGCTCTTGAGGTTCAGGGCGATGCGCACGCGGTAGGCGGCACTGGAGCGCCAGTAGCCATAGAGCTTCAACATTGCGGATTCCTCGCGAAACGCAAACTGTAGGAGCGGCTTCAGCCGCGATCGATCTTGAACGTACCAACAACATCGCGGCTGAAGCCGCTCCTACCGATCAGCGAGCGTCGTACTTTTCCACCACCTGATCGATGGCGCCGAAGACGCTCTGCCCGGCTGCGTCGAACATCTCGATGCGCACCCGGTCGCCAAACTTGAGAAATGGCGTCTTCGCCTCGCCCTGCTCGACGATTTCCAGCATGCGTTTTTCCGCCAGGCAGCTCGAGCCCGCGCTGCGATCGTAGTTGGACACGGTGCCCGAACCGATGATGGTGCCCGCGCCCAGCGGACGGGTCTTGGCGGCGTGGGCGACCAGGGTCGGGAAGTTGAAGGTCATGTCCACGCCGGCATCCGGCTGGCCGAACAGCGCGCCGTTGATATGCGAGACCAGTGGCCGATGCACCTTGCCGTCCTTCCAGCTTTCGCCCAGCTCGTCCGGGGTGATGGCCACCGGGGAAAAACTCGACGACGGCTTGCTCTGGTAGAAACCGAAGCCCTTGGCCAGCTCGCCGGGGATCAGGTTGCGCAGCGACACGTCGTTGACCAGCATCAGCAGGCGGATATGCCCTGCCGCTTCGGCCGGCGTGGCGCCCATCGGCACGTCGTCGGTGATCACCGCCAGCTCCGCTTCCAGGTCGATGCCCCAGGCTTCGTCGGCCAGGCGGATCGGGCTGTGCGGCGGGATGAAGGCATCGGCGCCGCCCTGGTACATCAGCGGGTCGTGCCAGAAGGATTCCGGCATCTCGGCGCCACGCGCCTTGCGCACCAGTTCGACGTGGTTGACGTAGGCGCTGCCATCGGCCCAATGGTAGGCACGCGGCAGCGGGCTGTGACAGGCCGCCTGATCGAAGGCGAAGGCGCCCTCCTCCAGGCCGTCGTTGAGGCGCTGATAGACCGCCTCCAGCTTGGGCCGGGCGACAGCCCAGTCGTCCAGCGCGGCCTGCAGGGTGATGGCGATCTGCGGCGCGAGCACGGCGCGGGTGAGATCGCGGGAGACCACGATCAGCACGCCATCGCGGCCTTGGTTTAGTGATGCGAGTTTCATGGTTTCTACCTATTCGTCTGTTCGGGTGCGGGCTGTTCTCCCCTCTCCCACTTGTGGGAGAGGGGCCGGGGGAGAGGGTGTGTTGCCAGCCCCCTCTCCCTAACCCTCTCCCCGAGGGGAGAGGGGACGATTGGTGCCCGCCCTTAAGCTTGTGTGCCCGGCGCGCGCCAGGAATTGACGTACTCGGCGACATCCACCGCACTGGCGGCATCGGCCACTTCCAGGGCACGACGGGTATCGATCATCACCGCCACCTCGTCGATGAAGGTGGCCGGATCCTCCTGGCTCTTCTTCAGCGCCTTGGGGTGTGGCCCGTGTGGGAAGCCACAGGGGTGCAGGGTGACCATGCCCTGCTCGATGTTGTCGCGGCTGAAGAAATTGCCACGGTGGTAGAACAGCACTTCGTCGTAGTCATCGTTGTTGTGGAAGAACGGCACCTTGAGCGCGCCGGGGTCGGATTCCACCGGCCGCGGGGTAAAGGTGCAGATCACGAAACCGTTGGCGACGAAGGTGGTGTGCACCGATGGCGGCAGGTGGTAGCGATGGCTGATCAGCGGGCGAATGTCGCGCCAGTTAAGGCGTACCACGGTGTTGTCACCGTGCCAGCCGACCACATCCAGCGGGTTGTACGGGTAGGTCACGGTGCTGATCTGATTGCGCCGTTTGATCCTGATCTGCCAGGTGTTCTCGTCCTGCTGCGCCTTGAAGGCGTCATCGATATGCGGGTGCTTCAGCACCGCCGCATCGAAGATCGCCTGCGGGCCGAGCAGACCCTTGTCCGGCAACTGGTAGGCGCCGTCGGTATTCTCGATCAACAGGAAGTAGCTCGGCGTGCTGGCCTCGATACGCCAGGCGGTGCCACGCGGGATCAGCAGGTAATCACCGTCGCGGTACTCCAGGTGGCCGAAATCGCAATAGAAATGGCCACTGCCTTCATGCACGAACAGCAACTCGTCGCCATCGGCGTTGCGCACCAGGTGACGCATGGCGCCATGGGTGCGCCAGACGCGCAGCTTGACGTCGGCGTTGTGCAGGGTCAGCGGCGCCGCCAGCGGGCAGTCTCGCTCGCTGGGGATGTCGTTGAAGTTGAACGCGTGCGGGCGCAGCGGGCCTTGCCAGTCGATCCAGCCGGTCGGCGGATGCTTGTGGTGCAGGTGCGCAGTGGGGCCGAAGAAGCCCTCACGGCCCATCTCGCGCTCATAGGTGCCCTGCGGCAGGTCGCAATGCGCCTGGCGCGAACACTCGCCTTCGCGCAGGGGGAAACGGATCCATTGGCGGCTCATGGCATCACTCCTCGGAGATCACGCCGCGACGCAGCTGGTCTTCCTCGATGGATTCGAACAGCGCCTTGAAATTGCCCTCGCCGAAACCTTGGTTGCCCTTGCGCTGGATGATCTCGAAGAAGATCGGGCCGATCACCGTGTTGGTGAAGATCTGCAGCAGGATGCCGTCGTCGCCCGGCGCACCGTCGATCAGGATGTTCAGCTCGCGCAGCACATCAGTCGGCTCACCATGGCCGGCGACGCGGCTGTCGACCTTTTCATAATAGGTGTCCGGGGTGGTCATGAAGTCCACGCCGTTGGCACGCAGCTGGCGCACGGTGGCATAGATGTCGTCGGTGGACAGGGCGATGTGCTGGATGCCCTCGCCATGGTACTCGCGGATAAATTCCTCGATCTGCGACTTGTCATCGGCCGACTCGTTGATCGGAATGCGGATCTTGCCGCAGGGCGCGGTCATGGCGCGGGAGAACAGGCCGGTGAGCTTGCCTTCGATATCGAAGTAGCGGATCTCGCGGAAGTTGGCGATGCGCTCGTAGAAGCCGGACCAGACGTCCATCTGCCCGCGGCGCACGTTGTGGGTCAGGTGGTCGATGCACTGCAGGCCGACGGCGTTGTCGTTGGCGCTGCGGCCTTCGATGTACTCGAAGTCGACGTCGTAGATGCTCTTGTCGCCGTAACGGTCAACCAGATACAGCAGGGAGCCGCCGATGCCTTCGACGCAGGGGATGTTCAGCTCGCCGAAGTTGGCGTGGCTGCCCACCAGCGTGGCGCCCTGCTGCTCGACGTAGGCCGCGGCCTGGGCGGCGTTCTTGACCCGGAAGGCCATGGCGCAGGCGCTGGGGCCATGTTTTTCGCCGAAGGCACGCACGTGGCCGGTAGGACTGCCGTTGAGCACGATATTGATGTCGTTCTGCTGGAACAACCACACCTCTTTCGAGCGGTGCTTGGCGGTTTCGGTGAAGCCCATGGCAGTGAACAACTGGCGCAGTTGCTCGATGCCTTCGGCGTTCGGTGCGGTGAATTCGACGAACTCGAAACCGTCGGTTCCGATGGGGTTGTGCTGCTCGATCTTGGCCACGGCGGTCATTTCGCCTCCTGATTGTCATTGTTATGGCAGACGCACGAATGCGTTGCGGACAACCTCATGACAACCGAGCGCAGACCCGCTCTCAAGATGGCTTGCGACACTTCGACACAGCAGCCAAGCGCAGCACCGGCAAATTTTCGTTACGCCAGGCAGCTAACGCAGGCAGCGCCCCGCTTACCGTAAAAGAAACCTTACAGAGCGGTCTGCCGGCTTGCCGCCGGCACTCAGTCGGAGCGCGAGAAGGTGTAGGCACGCTCCACCTTGGCCACCCGTGTGGCGAAGGCGGCGTACCAATCGGCTCGCCCCTGCTCACGTACAACGCGGTGCTCGGCGTGCTCGCGCCAGGCACGAATGGCCTCCTCGCTCTGCCAGTAGGACAGGGTAATGCCCAGGCCATCGCTGCGCGCCGACTCCACGCCGAGGAAACCGGGCTGCTGGGCGGCCAGCTCCAGCATGCGCTGTGCCGCCTCGGCGTAGCCGGCATCCACTTCGGTGCGCTGGCTGGTAAACATCACCACGTAATAAGGTGGCTCAGGCGTAACGGCGATCACACTGCTGCCTGCAGATGCGCTTCGTGTACCGATTGCACCGCACAGGCGCCGACCAGACCGGCCACGACCGGCGGCAGGCGACCTTCCAGCGCCGCACGCTCGGGCTGGAACAGGGTGGCGATGAAGAACGGATGGTCCTCCAGCTCAATGGCACGCACCGCGCCCGCCTGGTCATGCCCGGAGGCCTTCAGCGCCTGGGCCATCAGCGGCTCGACGAAAGCATCGACGAGACCATAGCGGCACAGATACTGCTCGCTGATCTCACGTACGCCGTAGAGTTCGGCAATGCGCGAGCCGGAAACCAGATGCACGTGCTCGCTGACATCCAGCAAGGCGCAGGCCAGGGGCGCGATCAGAGGATTCTGCGCTTGCGGCGACAGCTCGGCGTGTTCGGCATCGGTCCAGCCAAGGCGGTTGCGCGCGTACTCCAGCAGCGCGTGCTGGAAGCCGCCACAGGTGCCCAGGAACGGCACGCCCTGTTCGCGCGCGAAACGAATGGCGCGCAGCGCACCTTCGGTGGCGGCATAGGGGCTGCCCGGCACGCACCAGATGCCGTCATAGGCCATCAGCGCGGCATCATCGAGAATGCTGTCGGTGGCCAGCCAGTCGTATTCGACCGCCACACCCAGCGCCTCGCTGGCCAGACGCAGCGCCTCGGGAATGGCCCGATGCGCGGCAATCGCCGCATTGTAGTCACCCACCAGAGCGACCTTGACTCGACACTTGCTGTACATACGCCTATCCCCCTCTTGCATGGCGGTCTCCCTGCCACTATAAGATGGCGCTCGCGCAATAATAATTGGCGAATAGACAAGCAGAGATTGCAGCCGTGCAATATCAGATCGACCATACCGACCTGTCCCTGGTGCTCGCCCTGGTGCGTGGCCGCTCCCTCGCGCGAGCGGCAGAATTGATGCAGGTCGACGTCTCCACGGTATTCCGCGCCGTGCGCAGACTGGAGGCTGCCCTGGGAGTGGCGCTGTTCGAGAAGAGTCGGCGTGGCTACGAACCCAGCGAAACCGCCCGCGCACTGGCCGAGCAGGCCGAGCGCGCCGAACAGGCACTGGATGCTGCACGCGTGGCGCTGGAGCTGGGCAAGCAGGTGGTCAGCGGTACGGTGCGCCTGACCTGCACCGATGCGGTCCTGAGCAGCCTGCTGCTGCCGGCGCTGGCGCGTTTCATGCCCAGTTACCCGGCGCTGGCGCTGGAGCTGGTGACGTCGAACGACTTCGCCAACCTGAGCCGCCGCGACGCCGACCTGGCCTTGCGCCTGACCAATCAGCCGCCGGAGCATCTGGTCGGCCGGCGTCTGGCCAGCGTGTCCTACTTCGTTTGCACCCGCGATGATGGCCAGGATCGCAGCGACCTGGCGCGCCAGAGCTGGATCGCCCCGGACGAGGCGATGCCGGACCATGCAACGGTACTCTGGCGCCTGCGCGAATTGCCGAGCGTCACCCCCAACTACCGCTGCAGCAGCATGTACGCCGTGGCGCAACTGGCCCGCGCCGGGCTGGGTGTCGCCGCCCTGCCCGGCTTCGTCCTGCGCGCCCATCCCGAACTCAAGGCACTCGGCCCGCCCCTGACCGGCTGCGACACCGAACTCTGGCTGCTGACCCGCCCCGACTGCAGGGCACTGCGCTCGGTGCAGACGCTGTTCGAGGAATTGAGCGAAGCTCTGATGAGCCATGGCTGAGGCAGAGCGTCGCCGCTAAAGCGCCTCCCACAGAGCGGGGGGCAGCCTGTCATTGCAGCTGCGAAATCTTGTGGGAGGGGCTTCAGCCGCGACAGGCCCGGAAGCTGCGTAGCCCGGATGCAATCCGGGAAATGGCGTGGCGAAGCGTTCCCCGGATTGCATCCGGGCTACGGCTGAGAGCCGACCGATCCCCCCAGCCTGCCTGGTCCGTAGGAGCGGCTTCAGCCGCGAAGAATTTACCGACAATCCTGAGCGCCGCGGTGCGCACTGCGCACCCCAGGGTTCAGCCCTGCTGCAAATGCCCGTAGAGCTTGGCGTACAGGCCGCCTTCAGCAATCAGTTGCTGGTGGTCGCCATCCTCGGCGACGCTGCCGCCATCGAACACCAGCACGCGGTCGGCCTGCTTCACCGCACTGAGGCGGTGGGCGATGATCAGCGTGGTGCGCCCCTCGAGAAACTGCGCCAGCGCTTCGTGCAGGGCGTACTCGGTGGCGGCATCCAGCGCCGAGGTGGCCTCGTCGAGGATCACCACCTTGGGCTCGGCCAGCACCATGCGGGCAATGGCCAGGCGCTGACGCTGGCCGCCAGAGAGGCGCACGCCACTGCGCCCGACCACGCTGTCCAGGCCCTGCGGCAGTTGCGCAATGCTGTCGTGAAGCTGGGCGATATGCAGCGCCTGCCAGCAGGCTTCGTCACTGCGCTCACGGCCCATGGTCAGGTTGGCGCGCACCGTGTCGTTGAACAGCGCCGGGTGCTGCAACACCACGGCGACGTTGTCGCGCACGCAATCGAGACCGATCTCCTCCAGCGCGCTGCCGCCGAAGCGAATGCTGCCCGCCTGCGGTGTGTAAAGGCCCAGCAGCAACTGCACCAGGGTGCTCTTGCCGCCACCCGAGGCACCGACGATGGCGACCTTCTCGCCCGGGCCTATGGACAGATCGAGACGATCGAGCACCGGCTCCTCGCCATAGCCGAAGGTCAGCCCGCGCACCTCGATGCCGACCGTGTCGCGCCCCTTGAACGGGTCGACACGCCCGGCGTACTGCGGCTCGTCCTTGCGCGCCAGCAGCTCGTTGATCCGCGTCAGTGCGCCACCGGCGGCGTAGAAGGCGTACTGCAGGCTGAGCAACTGTTCGACCGGGCCGATCATGAACCACAGGTAGCTGAATACCGCCAGCATCTGGCCGATGGACAGATCGGAGAACAGCACCGTGAGCATCGCCGCGGCGCGAAACACATCGATACCGAACTGGAACAGCAGACCGCTGGCACGGTTGGACGCATCGCTCTTCCATTGCGAGGCCACCGCGTAGTCGCGCACCTCACGTGCGCGCCCACCGAGACGGCCGAGGAAGTAGCCCTGGCGATTGCCAGCGCGCACCTCCTGAATCGCCTCCAGGGTCTCGGTCAGCGCCTGGGTGAAGCGTGAGGTGCTGTCGTTCTCCAGCTTCTTCAGGTGCTTGACCTTCTTGCCCAGCAGCACGGTGGCGTAGATCACCAGCGGGTTGAACAGCAGGATCAGCAAAGCCAGCTGCCAGTGCATCCAGATCAGGATGGCCGAGGTGCCGACCAGGGTCAGCACCGCCACCAGAAAGCGGCTCAGGGTTTCACCGACGAACTTGTCCAGCGTGTCCAGATCGGTGACCAGATGAGTGGTCACGGTGCCGCCGCCCAGGCTCTCGTACTCGCCGAGGGAGATGCGCTTGAGCCGTTCGATCAGGCGCATGCGGATGCGGTAGACGATGTCCTTCGACAGCCTGGCGAACAGGCGCGCCTGCAATACGTTGAAGATCAGCGCCGAACCGCGCAGCAGCAAGGTCAAAAACAGCATCAGGCCGATATAGCCGGCCGCCGTTTCCCAGTCGGCTGGCAGGAAGTTGTCCATCACCTTGAGCGCCGCGTCGCCGTCGTGCAGCAGCACTTCGTCCACCAGCAGCGGCAGCAGCAACGGGATTGGCACACTGCACAGGGTCGCCAGCACAGCCACCAGATTCGCCAGGATCAGCGCCTTCTTGTGATGCAGGGCCAGGCGACGGATTTCTGCCCAGCTCAACCGATCAGGCATGGGCAGCGCGCTCCAGCCAGCGACCCAGCAGTGGCGATAACACCTCGAGCGGCTGATAGCCATTGGTCAGCAGCGCCAGTTGGCCGTCGCGCTCGGCCAACAGCGTGGGAAAGCCGGAGATGCCCAGATCCTGCACCCAGGTGAAGTCGGCGGCGGTCGCCTCCTCCATGGCCTGGCTGTCGAAGGCCTCGGCGAACTCGATGCGCGGGATACCGGCCTGCTCGGCCAGTTGCACCAGAACGCTGGCCTGGGTGACGTCGGCGCCCTCGGTGTAGAAGGCTTCCTGAATCAGCTTGAGCAGCGTCCAGGCACTGGGCGCATGCAGGTTGCGCGCGGTGACCAGCGCGCGGCAGGCCGGCTCGGTGTCGTACACCAGGCCCTCGGGCAGGCCGCGCTCGAAGTCGAACAGCTGCCCAGTGCTGGCATTGACCGCCTGCCAATAGCCCAGGTAACGCACCCGGGCGGCGGCATCAACTGCCACCTGATCACGGCGCAGGCCGCCGACCACGATCTGCAGCGGCACAGAGGCTGCCGCCGCCTGCTCGGCGAGCGCTTCGACTACCGGCGCGAAACCCCAGCACCAGGAACACATCGGGTCCATCACGTAGAGCAGACGGCTAGCCATGGTCAGGCCTCGTTCAGTTGGCGGGGGTCACGGCCGATGGGGTGCGGCTGGTTGCGCGCACGGGCCAGCTCGATCTGTTTCTGCCGCTCGCGGGCGCTTTCGCGGGTTTTCTCTGGCAGCGAATCCCAGCAATGCGGGCAGCTGACACCGGGGCTGTAGAACTCGGACTGGCGATCTTCCACGGAAATCGGCGTGCGGCAGGCGTGACACTGATCGTAGTCGCCTTCGGACAGGTCATGGCGCACGGTCACGCGATTATCGAAGACGAAGCAGTCGCCCTGCCACTTGGTCTGTTCCTGCGGTACTTCCTCGAGGTATTTGAGGATGCCGCCCTTGAGGTGATAGACCTCCTCGAAACCCTCGCCGAGCATGTAGCTGGAGGCTTTCTCGCAGCGGATACCACCGGTGCAGAACATCGCCACCTTCTTGTGCTTGCTCGGGTCGAAGTGCTCACGAATATACTCGGGAAACTCGCGGAACGACTTGGTCTTGGGGTCGATGGCGCCCTCGAAGGTGCCGATGGCCACCTCATAGTCGTTGCGGGTATCGATCAACAGCACCTCGGGGTCGCTGATCAGGGCGTTCCAGTCCTGCGGCTCGACGTAGGTGCCGACGCGCTGGTTGGGGTCGACGCCGGGCACGCCGAGGGTGACGATTTCCTTCTTCAGCTTGACCTTGGTGCGATAGAACGGCTGCTCATCGCAGTAGGATTCCTTGTGGTCGATATCGACCAGGCGGGCGTCCAGACGGAACCAGGCGAGCAGCGCATCGATAGCGGCGCGGGTGCCGGAAACGGTGCCATTGATGCCCTCTTCGGCAAGCAGCAGGGTGCCCTTGATGTCATTGTCGATAAGGGTTTGCAGCAGGGGTTCGCGCAGCACCTGGTAATCAGGCAGGGAGACGAATTTATACAGCGCCGCGACGACGATCTTGTCGGTCATGAATATTCTCTCAGTAGTCACCCACGTAAAGGGCGGACTGGCGTGGCATGAAAACGCCGGCATAGGCCGGCGCGGGGCGATTGTAACAAAGCGGCGAATCACCGGGGCAGGTTGGCGACAAGGCGCGACAGCCTGTCACGTAGCCCGGATGCAATCCGGGAATTGCCGACGGGTTTCCCCGGATTGCATCCGGGCTACCTCAATGACCGCCGCGGCAGGTCGGCGAGGCCGGAGCCACGCCCTGCGCTGCCCACTCCTCAGGGGTATAGGTGTGCAGCGCCAGCGCATGGATCTGCCCCATCAGCTCGCCGACCGTCGCATAAACCTTCTGATGTCGCTTGACCGCATTCAGGCCGGCAAACGCCGGACTGACGATCACCGCCTTGTAGTGAGTCTCCAGACCACGGCTGTGCATATGACTCTCGTCCAGCACATCGAGGTGCTCGGGCTGCAGCGCTGCCAGGGCGGTGACGATCAGGTCTTGCTTGGACATCTTGGGCTCCATCAGGGTTGTTTTGGCAGGCCGAGCTCACCGCTCATGTCCGCCAGCAGCTTGTTCACCTCGGGCACTGCGGTTTCCAGCTTGCTCTGGGTGATCTGCGCAGACTGCGCGGTCAGGGTCGGCATCTTCTGCAGCACCTTCTGCCCCAGTGGCGACTCGTAAAAAGCGATCAGGTCCTTGAGCTCCTGCTCGTTGAAGTTGCTGGTGTAGAGCTTGACCATGTCCGGCTTGAGCTTGTCCCAGCCGACGGCCTTGTCCAGCGCAGTGTTGGCCTTGGCCTGGTAACTCTCAAGCACAGCTTTCTTGCCATCCGGCGCCTCGGCGAAACGCTGGGCGAACATCTGCTGCACCTGGCCATAGACCGGCACGGTCAGCTTGTCGGCGTGAGCCAGCTTGAGGAAACGTTCGGCATCGGCGGCGTGGCTGGCGGCATCGGCCATGGCCAGGGATGTCGAAGCGCTGAGCAGAACGGCGGTGCAGAGTTTGGAGAAACGGAGCATGAGAAGCTTCCACTGGTAATGAATGAGTCTGGGTAGACTGCGGTGGCGGCATTTTGTGCCCTGCGCCGAAATCCCTCAAGCGATGCGAGTTGTGCACTGGCTCACACGCGTCATGCACACCGGCGCACCCACTGGTCAGTTGCCAAAATGCCAGTACTTGCTCATGCTCGGCAGGGCTCGGCATTCTTTGCGATCTCCGCCATTTTTCAACAAGGCGTGCGCACCTCAAGACCCGGCAATTGATCGCCAGCTCGCGCATACACATGGACGTGCCCGATGACCAGCCTCACCTCACACGCGCCCCTGCCGCTACAGCCGCTTTGCGACAGCAAAGGCCGACTGCTGGACGAGGCCATTGGTTGGTCCAATCGACCGCAGGTGGACTGCACGCTGCACGGTCACGCCGGGCGGCGCAAGCGCTGGAATCATTGGTGCATCACCACGCCGCAGTGGATGCTCTCACTGACCCTGGCCGACCTCGACTACCTGGGCTACGGCGCCGCCTACTTTCTCGATCTGGCAACCGGTCAGTCGGTCGCCCACGCCCAGTTCCGCCCTTTTGCCCTGGGTTGCCAGCTGCCCGATCTGCCGCTGGAAAGCCACGCCTTCAACCATTCTCGCCTGCAGCTACGCATCGATGAACACCCCGGTCGCCTGCGTCTTACCGCCTCGGCGCCTGATATCGGCGGCCAGCCCCTGCAAGTCTCCCTGGACATTCAGCGCCCTGCCCACCTGCAATCGGTCAACCTGGTGTCGCCACTGCAAAAGGGCGGCTTTCATGCCACCAGTCGCCAGCTGGGCCTGCCCACCGCCGGCAGCCTGCAACTGGGTAGCAAGCATTACAGCTGCGTGCCCGGTCAGAGCTTCGCCGCGCTGGACTTCGGCCGCGGCGTCTGGCCGCTGAACACGTACTGGCAGCGCGCGGCCTTCGCGGCGGCGGGCGGCATCGCTGGCAACTTCGGTTCTGGCTGGCTCGATCACAGCGGCCTGTCGGAAAACGCCTTGTGGTTCGGCGGTGAAGTGCAATTGCTCGACAGCACGCTGCATATCGAGCGCAGTTCACAGGCGCCACTGGCCCCCTGGCGCCTGGACAGCGAAGACGATCGCGTGTCCCTGCGCTTCAAGCCCCGTCAGCTGCACAGAGCCTGCCCCAAACTCGGCCCCGTTCACGCCAACACCGTACAGCGCTTCGGTCATTATGACGGCGTATTGCGCGGTCCGAAGGGCGAGCGCGTTCCGGTGGACGGCGCGCTGGGGTGGCTGGGGGAAACCCACGCCCGCTGGTAATCGGCTCGATAGATAAGTTGCGGAACCAGTCTCCAGCGGCACGACCTAAACTGCCAGCAACCTTGCACTTGCCCCGGAGAACGCCATGAGCCGCACCGAAACCGACAGCATCGGCCCCATCGAAGTCCCTAACGACGCTTACTGGGGCGCGCAGACCCAGCGCTCGCTGATCAACTTCGCCATCGGCCAGGAGCGCATGCCACTGGCCGTATTGCACGCTCTGACGCTGATCAAGAAAGCCGCGGCGCGGGTCAACAGCCGTAGCGGCGAGCTGCCGGCGGATATCGCCCGCCTGATCGAACAAGCCGCCGACGAAGTGCTCGAAGGCAAGCACGACGCGCAATTCCCCCTGGTGGTCTGGCAGACCGGCAGTGGCACGCAGAGCAACATGAACGTCAACGAGGTAATCGCCGGCCGCGCCAATGAACTGGCCGGCGGCCAGCGCGGCGGCAAGAGCCCGGTGCACCCCAACGATCACGTCAATCGCGCGCAGAGTTCCAACGACTGCTTCCCCACGGCCATGCATATTGCCGCGGTACAGGACGTGCGCCATTGCCTGCTGCCGGCGCTGGCCGAGTTGCGCGACGGCCTGCAGGAGCAGGCGCAGCGTCACGCCAACCTGGTCAAGACCGGGCGCACCCACATGATGGACGCCACGCCGATCACTTTCGGCCAGGAGCTGTCCGCCTTCGTCGCCCAGCTCGGCCACGCCGAAGCGGCGATTCGCGCCGCCCTGCCGGCCGTCTGTGAACTGGCCCAGGGCGGCACCGCCGTCGGCACCGGCTTGAATGCGCCGGCCGGCTTCGCCGAAGCCATCGCCGCCGAGCTGGCCGCGCTCACCGGCCTGCCACTGACCAGCGCGCCGAACAAATTCGCTGCACTGTCCGGCCACGAGCCTCTTGTGCATCTGTCAGGTGCTCTGAAAACCCTGGCCGTGGCGCTGATGAAGCTGGCCAACGACCTGCGCCTGCTCGGCTCCGGCCCGCGTGCCGGCTTCGCCGAGGTACGCCTACCGGCCAACGAGCCGGGCAGCTCGATCATGCCCGGCAAGGTCAACCCGACCCAGTGCGAAGCGCTGTCGATGCTCGCCTGCCAGGTGCTGGGCAACGATGCCACCATCAGCTTCGCCGCCAGCCAGGGCCACCTGCAGCTCAATGTGTTCAAGCCGGTGATCATCCATAACCTGCTGCAGTCGATCAGGCTGCTCGCCGACGGCTGCCGCAACTTCCAGCAGCACTGCGCCGCCGATCTGCAGCCGGATGCCGCGCAGATGGCCGCGCATCTGGAAAACGGCCTGATGCTGGTGACCGCGCTCAATCCCCATATCGGCTACGACAAGGCCGCTGAAATCGCCAAGAAGGCCTACGCCGAGGGCAGCACCCTGCGCCAGGCCGCGCTGCAGCTCGGCTATCTGAACGAAGAGGAATTCGACCAATGGGTACGACCGCAGGACATGCTCGGAGCCGGGCGGCATGAGTGAAGGCAAGAGCGGCGCCACACCGCTGGAAGGTGATGGCAAACGAATCCTGCTGATTCTCGGCACACCGAAGAAGGAAAGCCTCTGCCATGCCCTGGCCGAGGCCTACAGCCTGGGAGCGCGCAGCAAAGGGCATGTGGTGCGCCAGCTCAGGCTGGGCGAGATGCAGTTCGACCCGATACTGCGCGAAGGCTACGAGCAGAGCCAGAGCCTGGAGCCGGACCTGCTCGAGGCTCAGCGTCTGATCCACTGGGCCGAGCATCTGGTGTTCGTCTACCCGGTCTGGTGGGGCGGCATTCCTGCGCTGCTCAAGGGCTTCTTCGATCGGGTGTTCCTGCCCGGTTTTGCCTTCAAGTACCGCAACCGCTCGCAACTCTGGGACAAGCTGCTGAGCGGGCGCAGCGCCGACCTGCTGGTAACCATGGACACGCCACGCTGGTACTTCCGCTGGATCTATGGTGCCCCGGCCCATCGGCAGATGGTGCGCACCATTCTCGGTTTCTGCGGGATCAGAACGCGGCGCCTGAGCGAATTCGCCCCGGTGCGCCCGTCCAACGAGGAGCAGCGCCAGAGCTGGCTGCGCAAGGCCGAAGCGTTGGGCAAGAAGGCGTGAGCATGGAGGCAAGCGCGTCTGCTCTACAGATGCCTGCTGCCCTCTTGCACCCTACCCGCCCGCCACAAGGCCAACGGGCCCAGCGTCAGTAGCAGGCCCATCAGCGCGAACGCTGCCCACCAGCCGAGCAACTGTTGATCACCCAGGACGTCGAGGGTCATGCCGAACAGCAGCGGGCCGAGAAAGGCGCCGGTAAAGCCGGTACAGGAATACAGCGCCATCGCCGCACCACGGTGGCTGGCCGGGGCGACGCTGACCAGCCCGGCGGTCAGCGAGGCGGAGTCGGCGGTCACCGTCACCGCATAGAGCAGCACCAACACCAGCATCACCCAGAACGGCAATGCCGCGCCCAGGCCGACGACCGCCGCCAGCATCGCAGAGCTGAGCATCACCCCGATCAGCCAGCGCTGCCGACCGAAACGCAGCGCCAGCTCATTGCCCAGGATGCTCGACGGCATACCGATCAGCGTTGCCAGCATCGCCACCCAGGTACCGGACAACCAGGGATCGACGCCCTGAAAATGCCCGGAGAACACCACGAAGGCCACCAGCCAGGCGCGCAGGGCGAACAGTTCCAGGTTGTGCATCGCGTAAGCCAGGCAGTAAGCCAACACCGCACGACTTTTCAGCGGTGCCAGATCCAGCAGATTGCGCGGCGCATGGACCACCACCGGTTTCGGCGCCAGCCCCCAATACACCAGCGCCCAGGCCAACAGCGCGCAGGCGCCACTGAGCAGCGCAGGCAGCTGCCAGCCACCGAGCGTGGCCAGTTCGCCGGATAGGGTGAAGGACAGCGCCGTGCCCAGGCCGAAGCTGGCGGTATAGAAGGCGATCGCCCGTGATTGCGAAGCGCCGTCGATACGCTCCGACAGTGCCTTGAGCCCCGGCATGTAGGTGCCCGCCAAGCCGATACCGGCCAGCACACGCCAGAGCAGCGCCGACCAGAAACCCTCGGCGAAGACGAAGCCGGCGCTGGCCACGGCCGTCAGCAGCATGGCCCACAGGTAGATCAGCCGGGCATCGTGGCGGTCGGTCAGGCCAGTGAGCACCGGCACGGCCAGCATGTAGCCGAGAAAGAAGCCACCGCCGATCCAGCCGGCCTCGGTGTTGCTCAGTCCCCAGAGCGTCTGGAATTGCGGCAGCAACGCGGCGAACAGGGCAAAGCCAGCCATGCCCAGGGTTTCGGCCGTACACAGCAACAGGGTTATGCGGCGAGCGTTCATGCTTTTCTTAAGGCAAGAAATCAGAAGGCTTTGCACTGTAACGGCAAAGCCGCGCGAATCGAAATATTTGGTTACACCAGGTTCAGAGCACCAGGCCGTCGCTGGCCAGGCTTACGCCGCTCGGCAGCGCCTCGGGGTGTTCCAGCAACCAGGCATCGAAGGCATGGCCGATATGGGTCAGCACCGCCTGCGTCGGCTGCAACCGCTCGATGACCTCCAGCGCGCGGGTCAGGTCGTTGTGGTTACGTGGTGCGACGGGTTGCGGCGCGGTGGAGCAATCGAGCACCAGCAGATCGAACGGCGCACGCAGCAGCTCGACGCAACTGGCCTCGGGCACGCCAACCGTATCGGTGAGGTAGGCGATGCGCCTGCCCTCGCCTTCAAGCAGGTAGCCGAAGGTGGGTTTGGAGTGATTCAGCGGCAGCGCGGTCACCCGCAACTCACCCAGCTGCCTGCGCTCGAAGGCCGCGAACGGCTGGCTGAAGTCGAGGATGCCGGGGTGTTTGTACAGATCGGCCAGACCTTCCGGGTCATCCGGGCCATGCACCGGAATCACCAGCCCCTGCCCCCAGCGCAAGTGCAGCAGGCCCTGGGCGTGATCGGCGTGGTAGTGGGTCTGCAGAATGCCGCTGAGGCTGTGCGGCGCGAAGCGCTCGGTGAGATCGGTCAGGCCGCTGTCGAGCAGCCAGCGCTGCGCGCCGCATTCGATCAGCGCACAGCAGGGGCCACGTCTTCGCGAGGGATAGACGCGGGCGGCATCGCAGGCCGGGCAGCTGCAGTTGTACACCGGCACCTGGCGCGCATCACCGGTGCCGAGCAGGGTCAGGCGCATTGGCGGGCCTCGTCGAGCAGTTGCAGCAGGCGGCTGACGGTTTGCGGCAGGGGGCCGGAATTGTCTAGAACGCAAATGTGCTCCTGCGCGACAGTCGCCGCTGAAGCGCCTCCCACAGTGCTAAAGCCGCGGCTGCGCGCCAGGCGCTGCTCGATCTGCTCCGGCGTCTCGCGGCCGCGAGCCAGCAGGCGCCGGCGCAACACCGCTTCGTCGACCTGCAGAAGAATCGCCAGCAGTTGCGGGTAGCGCTGGCGCGCAGCCTCAAGATGACCGCGCGAACCATTGATCAGCACATCCTGCCCGGCACTGAGCCAGTCATCGATCTCGCGCGGGATGCCGTAGGCCAGGCCATTGGCGCGCCAGCTCAGGGCGAAGGCGCCCTCGCCTTCCAGGCGCTCGAACTCGGCCGGGGTGACGCCCAGCGCATCCTCGCCGACGGACTCGGCACTACGGGTGATCACCCGCCGGGCGAAACGGCAGCCGTGCGCCTCCAGCGGCGCACGTGCGGCTTGCAACAGGCTGTCCTTGCCCGAGCCCGAAGGCCCCATCAGATAGATCAACCTGCCCTGCATCAGAACACCCTTCGTGCTTGGCGCCACACCTGCTGGATCACCGGCTGCTCGCCATGCGCCCTGGCCTGCACCAGGTCGGCGCGCAGACCGACGCGGATCTCGCCGCGATCATCCATCCCGGCCGCCCTGGCCGGTGCGCGGCTCACGGTGGCGATGGCCGCAGGCAAATCATAGTCGTTGTCCTGCCCGGCGAGCAGCCACGCAGCATGCAACAGGCTGGCCGGATAGTAGTCGCTGGACAGGATATCCAGCACGCCATGGCGCGCCAGTTCGGCGGCGGCGATATTGCCCGAGTGCGAACCGCCGCGCACCACGTTCGGCGCCCCCATCAGCACCTTGAGGCCCAGCTCGTGGCTGGCCCTGGCCGCTTCCAGGGTGGTAGGGAACTCGGCGATGGCCATGCCGAAGCCGGCCGACTCCTGCACATGGGCCAGGGTCGCGTCGTCGTGGCTGGCCACCGAGATACCGCGACTGTGGCAGTCCTCGACGATGGCGCGGCGCTGGCGATCGCTATACTGGCGCGAGTTGGCGATCTGTTCCTGGAGGAAATCCTCCATCTCCGCCGGGCTCAGGTGGTACTTGCCCATGTAGTACTCGCGGTACTTCTCCACCTTGGCGAACTGGCGCTGGCCGGGCGAGTGATCCATCACCGACACCAGCGCCACCAGCGGGTGCTCGACCAGGTCGCGATAGATCGTCAGAGCATCGGGATGGCACAGCTCGCAGCGCAGGTGCAGGCGGTGCTCGGCGCGGGTCTGTCCGGCCGCCTCGCTGGCGGCGATGGCTTCGATCATCGCCGGCAACTGCTGCATGCGCCGCCCACGCGGGTTGATGTCGCCGATGGACAGGGCATCGAACACCGTGGTGATGCCGGCGGCGACGATCTGTGCATCGTGAGTCAGCACCGCCGAGGCCGACGGCCAGTCCACGCCGGGACGCGGGCTCATATGCTTTTCCAGGTTGTCGGTGTGCAGCTCCACCAGCCCCGGCAGCAGGTAATCCCCCCCGAGATCCTGGACCTGCGGCAGGCGGCTGGCGCCCTCGTCCACGGCGGCGATCAGCCCGTCACGCAGCAGCAGGGTGCCGAGGAACTCGCGCTCGGCGGTGACGACACGGGCGTTGCTGAGAATCTGTTCAGACGACATAGACGTACTCCGGTTGCGCAGCGGCGGCGCTCATGTCGAGGTAACGATCGGCCACTGCCTCGCGGGCGCTGCGGTCGTGGAAAATACCGATCAGCGCGCTGCCGGCTGCCTTGGCCTCATTGATCAGCTCCAGCACCACCTGGCGGTTGGTGTCGTCCAGCGAGGCGGTGGGTTCGTCGAGCAGCAGCACCGGCCACTCGACCATGAAGCCGCGGGCGATGTTGACGCGTTGCTGCTCGCCGCCGGAGAAGGTGCCCGGCGCCAGTTGCCACAGCGCCTCGGGAATATTCAGGCGCGCCAGCAGCGCCTTGGCCCGCGCCTCGGCGTCACTGCGCGCCCAGCCACGCGACAGCGCCGGCTCCATCACCACGTCCAGCGTCGAGACGCGCGGAATCACCCGCAGGAACTGGCTGACGTAGCCCAGGCTCTGCCGGCGCACCGCCAGCACCTGGCGTGGCTCGGCGCCGACCAGTTCGACCCAGCTGCCTGCATGGCAAATGCGGATGCTGCCGCCGGCGGCCAGGTAGTTGCCGTACAGGGTGCGTAGCAGCGTGGATTTGCCGGCACCAGACTGGCCGTGCAGCACCAGACACTCGCCGCCGCGCACGGCAAAATTCAGGTCACGCAGCACCTGCAGGACGACGCCGTTCTGCTGGTGCAGGGTGAAGGTCTTGCTGAGGCCGCTGACCTCGATCAGGTTGTTCATGGTCAATAATCTCTGCGTGCGTGGGAGGGGCTTTAGCCGCGACAAAAGGGGTCGCGGCTAAAGCCCCTCCCACAAGACGGAATCAAGGCTGCAACACCGACGACACCAGCAGCTGCGAATAGGGATGCTGCGGGTCGTCGAGAATCTGGTCGGTCAGCCCCGCCTCCACCACGCGCGAGCGGCGCATCACCATCAGGCGGTCGGCCAACAGGCGCGCCACCGCCAGGTCGTGGGTGACGATCACCACCGCCAGGTCCAGTTCGCGCACCAGGCCGCGCAGCAGGTCGAGCAGGCGCGCCTGCACCGATACGTCCAATCCGCCGGTGGGTTCGTCCATAAATACCAGGCGCGGCGCGGAGACCAGGTTGCGGGCGATCTGCAGGCGCTGCTGCATGCCGCCGGAGAAGGTGCGCGGCAGGTCATCGATACGCGCCGGGTCGATCTCCACCTGGCTCAGCCAGTCGAGACCGGCGGCGCGCAGCTCGCCGTAGTGGCGCACGCCCTGGGCCATCAGCCGCTCGCCGATATTGGCGCCGGCCGACACCGCCATGCGCAGGCCGTCACGCGGGTTCTGCTCGACGAAGCCCCACTCGGTACGCAGCAGCGTGCGCCGCTCGGCCTCGCTGGCGCTGTACAGATCGAGCCACTGGCCGTCGCGAGCGCGATAACTCACCGCGCCGCGATCCGGCGGGCAGCGCCCGGAGAGCAGGCTGAGCAAGGTGGACTTGCCCGAGCCGGACTCGCCGACGATGCCCAGCACCTCGCCGGGATAGAGGTCGAAACTCACCCCCTGGCAGCCCTTGTCCGGGCCGTACAGACGGGTCAGGTCGCGCGCCGAGAACAGCGGCTCGGTCGCTGCCACTGCAGGTTGCAGACGTTCGGCGGCGCTCATTGCAGGTTCTCCTCGAGGCGCTCGGTGCGCTGGCGGCAGTAGTCGGTGTCGGAGCAGACGTAGCGCTTGCTGCCGGCATCGTCGACGATCAGCTCGTCGAGGAAGGACTCGCTGCTGCCACAGAAGGCGCAGCACTCGTCCCAGCGCTGCACGGCGAAGGGGTGATCCTCGAAGTCCAGACTCACCACGCGGGTAAAGGGCGGCACCGCGTAGAGGCGCTTCTCACGGCCGGCGCCGAACAGCATCAGCGCCGGGCTCATGTCCAGTTTGGGGTTGTCGAATTTCGGGATCGGCGACGGGTCCATCACGTAGCGCTCGTCCACCGTCACCGGGTAGGCGTAGGCGGTGGCGATATGGCCGAAGGTGGCGATGTCCTCGTACAGTTTCACGTGCATCACGCCGTAGTCCTCCAGCGCATGCATGGTCCGTGTCTCCTGCTCGCTGGGCTCGATAAAGCGCAGCGGCTCGGGGATGGGCACCTGGTAGACCATGATCTGCCCGGCCGACAGCGGGGTTTCCGGGATACGGTGGCGGGTCTGGATCACGCTGGCCTCCACCGTGCGTTCGGTGGTGGCGACGCCTGCGGTGCGGGCGAAGAAGCGGCGAATCGATACCGCATTGGTGGTGTCGTCGGCGCCCTGGTCGATCACCTTGAGCACATCGTCCGCGCCGAGAATGGCGGCGGTCAGCTGCATGCCGCCGGTGCCCCAGCCGTAGGGCAGCGGCATCTCGCGGCCGCCAAAAGGCACCTGGTAGCCGGGGATCGCCACCGCCTTGAGCAGGCCGCGGCGGATCATGCGCTTGGTCTGCTCATCCAGATAGGCGAAGTTGTAGGCCGACGCCTCGCGGGCGCCGCTTACGGTACAAGCGTTCATCAGCGGTTCTCCTCTGCCGGCGCCTGGCGGCGCAGCTTGCGGATCAGTTCCAGTTCGGCCTGGAAGTCGACGTAGTGCGGCAATTTCAGGTGCGAGACGAAGCCGGCAGCCTCGACGTTGTCGCAGTGCATCAGCACGAATTCCTCCTCCTGCGCCGGGCCCTGCACTTCCTCGCCGTACTCACTGGCACGCAGGGCACGGTCGACCAGGGCCATGCCCATCGCCTTGCGCTCGGCGTAACCGAAGGTCAGGCCGTAGCCGCGGGTGAACTGCGCCTGCTCGGCGCTTTCACCGACGAACTGGTTGACCATCTCGCACTCGGTGATTTCGATGTCGCCCAGCGGCACGGCGAAACCCAGTTCGGCGGGCGTCATCCATACCTCGACGTCGCCGATGCGAATCTCCCCGGCGAAGGGGTGATTGCGCCCATAACCACGCTGAGTGGAATAACCCAGCGCCAGCAGAAAACCTTCGTCGCCACGGGCAAGTGCCTGCAGGCGCTCGGCACGCTTGGAGGGAAAGGCCAGCGGCTCGCGGGTGATGTCCGGTACCGGCGCGCCGTCATCCTGCTCGCGGGCCATCAGGCCTTCGCCTGCGAGAAAATCCAGTACTCGCGGACAGGGCTTGGGCTCATCGCTGAGAGTGGTTTCCGGCGCCGGATACTCGCCCTCGGCCAGCAGGGCGAAGTCCAGCAGGCGGTGGGTGTAATCGAAGGTCGGGCCGAGCAGCTGACCGCCGGGCAGGTCCTTGAAGGTGGCGGAGATGCGCCGCTCCAGCTGCATCTGCGTGGTGTCCAGCGGCTCGCTGGCACCGAAACGTGGCAGCGTGGTGCGGTAGGCGCGCAGCAGGAAGATGGCCTCCATCAGATCGCCAGCCGCCTGTTTGATCGCCAGCGCGGCCAGCTCCTCGTCATACAGCGAGCCTTCGCTCATGACGCGTGCCACGGCCAGCGGCAACTGTTGACGAACCTGTTCCATGCCCAGCTCGGCGACAGCAGCATCGCCACGGCGACGGTTGGCCAGCAGTTGATGGGCGTTGTCGATGGCGCGTTCGCCACCCTTGACGGCGACATACATCAGGCAGCCTCCTCGTTTTCGATCAGCACGCGGGTGCTGCGCGGCAAGCCGATGACTTCGCCGCTTGCCGCGAAGAAGCAGTCCAGGCCACGGGGAAAGGCGTTGCGCGCCTGGCGCTGCTGCCAGAACGAGGCCGGCAATGGCAGGCTGACACTGCGCACATCCTTGATGCCCGGACCGCGCCAGCGCAGGGCTGGGCCGGCGTGCAGATCGTCGAGTTGAATGAGCAGCGTGCAGGACTGATCCGGGTAGCGTTCGCTGCCGTTGTCGAAGTCCGACAGATCATCCAGCTCGCTTTCGTCGAGCAGGGCGAACAGGGCGATCTCGCGCTCGGCGACGATCGGGCAGCCGCAGTGGAAGGCCAGGTTGGCGCGGATCAGCGGCGTATCGAAGCGCGGCGCCAGCCATAGCGGCGTGTCGCTGTCGAGAAAGGCCAGGCACAGGCCATAGGTGGCCGGCGCCAGGTCGCCCAGGGTGTGGGCGCGCGCCATCGGCTGGGCCAGGCCGGGTTCGGCCAGGGCAGCGAGGGCAGCGCGGAAGCTGACCTGGGCATCCAGCACCGGGTCGTCGAAAGCCGGTTGCAGCCAGTGCGAGCTGTGCGGCGTAGTCATCAATCCTCTCCTCTGACCAGGGTGAAGAACTCCACCTGGGTGGTGGCAGTACGGGCGGCCCGGGCCAGGCGTTGTTCACGCTGCTGGCGGGCCAGGGGTTCGATCAGGTCACTGAGCCAGCGCGCCTGGTCGCTGCCCTGCAGGTGAGCGTCGGCCAGCGCCGCCAGCTCGGCGCGGCGCTTGTCGCGGCCGGCCAGGTAGCTGTAGCCGGTGCGGCCGTCGGCCAGGCGCACCACGCAGCGGGTCACGGTCATCTCGCCGAGGTTGAAGGCGCTGCCGGTGCCGCCCATGCGCCCGCGCACCAGGGTCATACCCACCTCGGGCGCGCGGATCAGCTGATAGGCGCTGTCCTTGAGCGCCGCCTCATGGCTATCGAGGGCCTGGCCGGCACGGGCCAGCACGCCCATCCAGCGCTGTCGCGCGGTGGTGTTCGGATCATGGTCGTTCATGCGGGTCTCCATCAGGTCGCTACCTGGTACTGGAAGCGGTCGGCACGACTGCTGGACTGCGCCAGCTCCACGGCACGACCGGCGGGATCGCGGGACAGGGTGAGTACGCTGAGCAGCGGCGCATGGCGCGGCATCAGCAGGTGCGCGGCCTCCTCGCGACTGGGCAGGCGCGCGCCAATCAGGCTGAAGGTGCGCGCCAGGGGCAAGTCGCGCTCGGCCAGGTACTGGCGCAACGAGCCGCCCTGGTAGTCGGCGAGAAGCGGCGCCAGGCTGGCGCAGAAGCGGTGGCGGATCAGGCTCAGCGGCTGACCCTCGAGCAGGCGCAGGGTGGCCAGTTCGATCAGCTCGCTACCCTCGGGCAGTTGCAGATGGCGGCACTCCTCGCTGGTAGCGGTGCGGCGCAGGTTCTCGATCAGTCTCGCTTCGACACGGTGGCCAAGCGCCGATAGCGACTGACTGAAGGCGCTGCCCGCCTCCACCGGATACACCAGCGGTCTGGCCAGCACCTGGGTGCCCTTGCCCTGGCGGCGCAGCAGGCGGCCTTCGAGCACCAGTTCGTCCACGGCGCGACGCAGGGTGTGGCGGTTGACCGAGAAGCGCGCGGCCAGCTGCATCTCGCCCGGCAGGTAGTCACCAGGGCTCATGCGCTGCACGTCTTCGCGCAGCACGGCGGCCAGTTCGCGGTACAGCGGTTCGCTTTGTCTAGACAAGTTCATCGTTTGAAAAGGGCGCACGCAGGCGCCCTCCCTCTCCTTCAGATAAAGAGCTTGCGCAGGCGCTGGGACAGGATGTCGATGGCGCTCACCACCAGGATGATCACGATCAGCAGCGCGCAGGTCTGGGCGAACTGGAAGCCCCGGATGGACTCCCACAGCACCACGCCGATGCCGCCGGCGCCGACCATGCCGACCACCGTGGCCGAGCGCACGTTGGATTCGAAGCGGTACAGCGAGTAGGAAATCCACAGCGGCAGCACCTGCGGAATGACCCCGAAGATCACCTCCTGCAGGGCACTGGCACCAGTGGCGCGCACGCCCTCGACCGGGCCCGGATCGATGGCTTCGACCGCCTCGGCGAACAGCTTGGCCAGTACCCCGGTGGTGCTGATGAACAGTGCCAGCACGCCCGCGAAGGGGCCGAGCCCGACCGCAACGACGAAGAGCATGGCGAAGACCATTTCGTTGATCGAACGGCAGGCATCCATCACCCGGCGAACCGGCTGGTAGATCCACCAGGGCACGATGTTCTCGGAACAGAGGATGCCCAGCGGAATGGCGCAGACGATGGCCAGCACCGTGCCCCAGAGGGCGATCTGCACGGTGGTCACCATCTCCTTGAGGTAGTGCTGCCAGCTGCTGAAATCCGGCGGGAAAAAGTCGGCGGCGAAGGTAGCCATGTTGCCGGAGTCACGCACCAGCGCCAGCGGGTTCATTTCCGCGCCCTGCCAGGACCAGGCGAGCACGGCGAAAAACAGGCCCCAACCCATCAGTTGCGGCCAGCTGCGCTTGCCGTCGGCGATTGTGGTAGAGGTGGTCAGTGTGGTCATGGGTAATTCTCGATCCTGTGGGAGGCGCTTCAGCGGCGAGCTTGTCGAGAGCCGCCCCGCTTTCGCGGAGCGGCTCTCGCGGTCAGCCGGCGCTGGCGCCGCCCTGCTTCTCACGCTCGGCCATACGCTGCTCCAGCTTGGCCAGCTCGGCGTCCAGCTCCTTGAGCTGAGCCTGCTTGTCGGCGTCCTTGAGCTTGTCGTTGTTGGCCACTTCGGTGCGTTTCTTGAACAGTTCGAGCTGACGGATCGGCAGCAGCTGATCGTTGTCGGACGGCTTGAACTGGCCCCACTGCAGGCCTTCGAGCACCTTCTTCTCTTCCGGCTTGGCGCCGTAGGTCATGAAGAAGTTGCGCAGCTTGTCGCGGGTTTCCTGCGGCAGGTTCTTGCGCCAGACGATTGGGTCCGACGGGATCAGCGGCGAGGTCCAGATCACCTTGAGCTGCGCGGCCTTGTCCGGCGCGGTCACCTCCAAACGCTCCATGCCTTCGCTGTTGAAGGTGCCAACGTCGACCTGCTTGTTGGCCACCGACAGGGCGTTGACCTCATGGCTGCCGTTGAGCGAACGCTTGAAGATCTTGCCGGCGTCGGCATTGTTCTGGGCGAAGACGTAGTAGCCCGGCACCAGGTAGCCGGAGGTGGAGTTCGGGTCGCCGTTGGCGAAGGTCAGCGACTTGGCGTTCTTGAGCATGTCTTCGGCCGAGTCGATCGGGCTGTCCTTGTGCGCCACCAGCAGGCTGTAGTAACCCTGTGCGCCGTTGGCCGCCACGGTCTGGGCGAAGATCTCACCACCGGCACGATCCACCGCTTCCATCGCCGACTTGTTGCCGTACCAGGCCACGTCGACCTTGTCGAAGCGCATGCCCTGGATGATCCCGGCGTAGTCGGGGGCAAAGAAGGCGTTGATCTTCACCCCGGTCTGCTTGCTCATATCGGCCAGGAAGGGGTCCCACATGGCCTTGAGGTTTTGCGAGGACTCGGTGGAAATGATGCCGAAGTTGAGTTCTTCGGCGGCCTGGGCCGAGCCCAGCAGGGAACCGGTGACGAGCGCAGAGGCAGCCAGCACCTGGCCGATGCGTTTGAACATAGAGCACACTCCTGTTGCGGGTTGGCGTTTTTGTTTCGAATGAGGAAGGCGACGTCAGGCCTTGGCTAGCGCCAGCGGACGCTCTACAGCCTGTGGCCGCTGCCCTTGCGGCAGCAGCAGGCTGATATCGAGATCGCCGCCATAGAGATCGTTGAGGAAATCGGGGTTGAAGCTATCGGTGGGGCCGTCGAAATGAATGCGCCCACCCTTGAGCGCCACGGCGCGCTGGCAATAACGCACCGCGTAGTCGACCTGATGCAGGGTCACCACCACCGTCTTGCCATCGCGGCGGTTGATGTCGGCGAGAATCTCCATCACCTTGCGCGCCGACTCCGGGTCGAGCGAGGCGATGGGTTCGTCGGCGAGAATCACCTCAGCCTGCTGGCACAGCGCACGGGCGATGGCCACGCGTTGCTGCTGCCCCCCGGACAGGGTCGAAGCACGCTGTGCGGCGAACTCGGCCAGACCGACCCGCTCCAGCGCCTGCATGGCGCGCTGCTTCTCTTCGGGGTTGAACAGGCTCAAGCAGCCACGCCAGCGCGGCATGCGCCCCAGGCCACCGAGCAACACGTTCTGCATCACACTGAGGCGCCCGACCAGATTGAACTGCTGGAAGATGTAACCGATATCGGCGCGCTGACGACGCACGTCGCCGTTCAGGCGGCCATCGGCCTGCACCTGACGCCCGAGCACCTCGATGCTGCCGGCATCACCGCGCGCCAAGCCAGCGAGATGGCGCAGCAGGGTCGACTTGCCCGAGCCCGAAGCGCCGATCAACGCCACCATTTCCCCCGGCTGTACCGACAGAGCCAGGTCGAACAACGCCTGTTTACGGCCGAAGCTCTTGTTCAGACGGTCGACTCGAATCGCTGCGCGCATGGGCTGGCCCTCTACTATCATTGTCGATGCGAAGGCAGCTAGCGGGCGCCTTCTGGTGTAGACCAAGGTAGGCGCAAGCTGTGTCAAACCCGTGAACCGGGGATGACGATTGAGTGACCAAAACTTGAAACTTTTATGCTCCAGCGGAGCAACAAGATGAGTTCTGCCGAATACCGCGCATTTCAGACAATCGGTGCTGGCATAAAGCCGCCACCTGAATCACAATTCGACACGTATTTGGCGTCAAGGAAATGTTCAGATGACCCTCAGGTCATAATGACGCAGAACGCGATACCGGTTGAACGGCTAGTGCGAAACACGGTCAAACCGGTGACAATCTCGACACTGACTACCAGTATCGCTCCCTGAACTAACCGGTAATGTATGCGCCCTATGAAACAGGCTATTTATTCCAGCCGCACGGCTGACAAATTTGTCGTTCGCTTGCCAGATGGCATGCGTGAGCGTATCGCTGACGTAGCACGCAACCATCACCGCAGCATGAACTCGGAAATCATCGCCCGCCTGGAGCAAAGCATGCTTCAGGAAGGTGCTCTGGATGACGATCTCAGCCTGCGCCTCGACAGCCCCGAACTGAGCCTCCATGAGCGTGAATTGCTGCAGCGTTTTCGTCAGCTGTCGCGCCGCCAGCAGAACGCGCTGGTTGCTCTGATTGCCCACGACGTGGAAATGGCCGCCGAAGAAGCCTGAGGCGAGCCCATAAAAAAACCGGCCTTGAGCCGGTTTTTTTATGGGCAACGAAAAGACGCGGAGCGAACTCCGCGCCTTGATCAGCCAACGAAGCTGAGCAGCACCCCCGCCGCCACTGCCGAGCCAATCACCCCGGCCACGTTCGGCCCCATGGCATGCATCAGCAAGAAGTTCTGCGGATTGGCCTCCAGACCGACCTTGTTCGATACCCGTGCCGCCATTGGCACCGCCGACACGCCAGCCGAACCGATCAGCGGATTGACCTTGTGCGTGCTGAACACATTCATCAGCTTGGCCATCAGCACACCAGCTGCAGTGCCACCGCAGAACGCCACCATGCCCAGCATCAGGATGCCCAGCGTCTTGAGCTGCAGGAAGGCCTCGGCCGACAGCTTCGAGCCCACGGTCAGGCCGAGGAAGATGGTGACGATATTGATCAGCGCGTTGCGCGAGGTGTCGGCCAGGCGCTCGACCACACCACTTTCACGCAGCAGATTGCCGAGAGCGAACATACCGATCAGCGGGGCCGCGTCCGGCAACAGCAAGCCCACCAGCAGGCACAGCACGATAGGGAAGACGATTTTCTCGGTCTGCCCCACCGGACGCAGTTGCTGCATGACGATGGCGCGCTCTTCCTTGGTGGTCAGTGCGCGCATGATCGGCGGCTGCAACAGCGGTACCAGCGCCATGTAGGCATAAGCCGCCACGGCAATGGGGCCGAGCAGATCAGGCGCCAGCTTGGAGGTGACGAAGATCGATGTCGGCCCGTCCGCCCCGCCGATGATGGCGATGGACGCCGCCTCCTTGAGGGTGAACTCCATGCCGGGAATGCCCAACGCGGTGATCGCCAGAGCGCCGAGCAGGGTGCCGAAGATACCGAACTGCGCAGCAGCACCGAGCAGCAACGTCTTCGGGTTGGCCAGCATAGGACCGAAGTCGGTCATGGCGCCGACACCTAGGAAGATCAGCAACGGGAAGATGCTGGTCGGCAGGCCCACTTCGTAGATCAGATGCAGGAAACCTGCGCCCTCGGCCATGTTGGCCACCGGGATGTTCGACAGCAGGCCGCCGAAGCCGATGGGCACCAGCAGCAGGGGCTCGAAACCCTTCTTGATGGCCAGATAGATCAGCAGCAGGCAGACCGCGATCATGAATACCTGACCGGGCTCCAGATGGTACAGACCGGTGCTCTGCCAGAGCTTGAGCAACTTTTCCATGGTCCGCCCCTCAGCCGATGGTCAGCAGGCTTGCGCCCACTGCCACTGCATCGCCGACCTTGACGTTGACGGCACCGACGGTACCCGCCTTGAAGGCGCGGATCTCGGTTTCCATCTTCATTGCTTCGAGGATGATCACCAGTTGCCCCTCCTCCACGGCCTGGCCAGGCTGCACCAGCACCTTGAAAATATTGCCAGCCAGCGGCGCGGCTTGCGGCTCGCCGCCACCCACGGCGGCCGGAGCCGCCGCCGGTGCGGCGCTCGCCGCGCCACCGACAGGTTTGATGCCTTCGATATCGCCGCCTTCGTTCACTTGCACGACGAACGACTTGCCATTGACTTCGACGGTGTAGACCTCAGGCTTGCCGGCCTCGCGAGCCGGGCTTTCCTTACCGGTCGGGGCTGGTTCGAAGGCTGCCGGATTGCCGCGATTTTCCAGGAACTTCAATCCGATCTGCGGGAACAGTGCGTAAGTCAGTACATCATCGATTTCGTCGACCGCCAGCTTGATGCCTTTCTCCTGGGCGATGCCCTTGAGTTCGGCGGTCAGCTTGTCCATCTCCGCCTCGAGCAGGTCAGCCGGGCGGCAGGTAATGGCTTCGGCGCCATCGAGCACACGGGCCTGCAATTCGGCGTTGAACGGTGCGGGCGCAGCGCCGTACTCGCCCTTGAGCACACCCGCCGTTTCCTTGGTGATGGACTTGTAGCGCTCGCCGGTAAGCACGTTGATCACCGCCTGGGTGCCAACGATCTGCGAGGTCGGTGTCACCAGCGGGATGAAACCCAGGTCTTCGCGCACGCGCGGAATCTCGGCCAGCACCTGGTCGAACTTGTCCTGGGCGCCCTGCTCTTTGAGCTGGCTTTCCATATTGGTGAGCATACCGCCCGGCACCTGAGCGACCAGGATGCGCGAGTCGACGCCCTTGAGGTTGCCCTCGAACTTCGCGTACTTCTTGCGCACCTCGCGGAAATAGGCAGCAATTTCTTCCAGCAGCTCCAGGTTCAGCCCGGTATCACGTTCGGTGCCCTGGAACATGGCCACCACCGATTCGGTCGGCGAATGGCCGTAGGTCATCGACAGCGAGGAGATGGCGGTGTCGACGTTGTCGATACCGGCTTCCACCGCCTTGAGGATGGCCACGGACGACAAGCCCGCCGTGGCATGGCACTGCATATGAATCGGGATACTCAGGCTGGCCTTCAGCCGCGACACCAGTTCGAACGCGGTGTAGGGCGTAAGAATGCCGGCCATGTCCTTGATGGCGACCGAATCGGCGCCCATGTCTTCGATCTGCTTGGCCAGATCGACCCACATTTCCAGCGTGTGCACCGGGCTGGTGGTGTAGGAGATGGTGCCCTGAGCATGCTTGTCCTGCTTCTTCACCGCCTTGAGTGCGGTTTCCAGGTTGCGCGGGTCATTCATCGCATCGAACACGCGGAACACGTCGACGCCGTTGACAGCTGCGCGCTCGACGAACTTTTCCACCACATCATCGGCGTAGTGGCGGTAGCCCAGCAGGTTCTGCCCACGCAGCAGCATCTGCTGACGGGTATTGGGCATGGCTTTCTTCAGCTCGCGGATGCGCTCCCAGGGATCTTCGCCGAGATAACGAATGCAGGCGTCGAAGGTCGCACCGCCCCAGGACTCCACCGACCAGAAGCCGACCTGATCGAGCTTGGGCGCAATCGGCAGCATGTCTTCGAGACGCACACGCGTCGCCAGGATCGACTGATGCGCATCACGCAGCACCACATCGGTGATTCCGAGTGCTTGTTTCACGGCAGTCATACAGATGCTCCCTCTGAACCTGATCAACCGCGGCGTGCGCGGTGCTGAGCAATAGCGGATTGGATGGCGACCAGCGTTTCCGCATCCGGCTCATGGCTGGCCGACTTGACACTGGGCGCTGGAGAAGAAACGGCCGGGGTCGGCGCGGGCGGAGCGAAGGTCGCGATCAGACGTGACATCAGACTGACCACACCCACCAGCAACACCAAAAAGACAAATACGAAGCCCATGCCAAACAGCATGAGTTCGACACCCTCGAGCAGCAGTTCACTGGGGGTCATCTTGGCTCCTTTAGCCAGCAGCTAAGCGGCTGCGTTCATTATTGATTAGGAGCGCCCAGAGTCAGCACCTGGGCAAAGCTGGCGAACCTTAGCGTGAAACAAGCGTTTGAAGCAAACGCCAAAAGAGCTGGACGGGCTATTTATGTAGTGCTTTATCAGCATCCACTACCAAAGAAGTAGAAAGGCCCTGCGAGCGAAGCCTCAGGATGCGGAGCGAGCAGCGGTATCAACGGCAGGAGCAAGCCTCAGCAGCATCTTGAAGTGACGCGTCTCATCGCCAGGGGTGCGCCCGAACAGACGCTTGAATTCCCGGTTGAACTGCGACGGGCTTTCATAGCCCACACGCTGCGCAGCACTGATCGCACTCATCTGGTTGCGGATCATCAGCAGGCGCGCCTGATGCAAGCGAATGGCCTTGAGATACTGCAATGGCGAGCGGCTGGTCATTGCCTTGAAATGCACATGGAAGGTCGGCACGCTCATGCTGGCGATTTCGGCCAGCGAGGGCACATCGAGCGATTCCTGATAATCCCGGTGAATCCGCTGCAGGACGCGTGCAATACGACCGAAATGACTGTGTTGCGCCAGGGTCGCGCGCAGACCACTGCCCTGCTCACCCTGCAGCACGCGAAAGACGATCTCACGCAGAATCGACGGACCGAGCAGGCGCACCTCGTCGGGGTCAGCCAGCGCCTCCAGCAGGCGCAAGGTGGCGTCGCTCAGGCGTGCATCCATCGGGCTGGAATAAAGCGTGGCCGGTCGAGTTGGCTGGGGCTCGTCCAGATCCATGACCAACTCGGCCACCAGCAGCGGATCGACACGCAGCGCCACCCCCAGCATGGGCTCTTCGGCACTGGCCTCGGTTTCGATGGAGAACGGCAAAGGCAGCGCCAGCACCAGATAGTGCTGCGCATCGTAGACGTACAGATTGCCGTCGTGCAGCCCGCGCTTGCGCCCCTGGATCACGATCACGATGCTCGGCTCGTAAAGCGCTGGCGTCACCGGAAGCGGCCGATTGGAGCGCATGAAGGTGACCCCGTCGAGCTGCGCCGCGGTATACCCCTCCTCGGGGGCCAGGCGCAGCATCAGTTCGACCATGCGCCGCCTCATGCTTTCGGGATTCGCGCTCATGCCTCAGGCACCCACTCATGATGAAGACTCGGCATTTTAGGAAGCAGTCAATAGAAACAGGCAATATCGAAAGAGTAACGAGACTTAGCAACCGGCCCTCCCCTGCCTAGCATGGACTCTCCAGAACCTAATGGAGACCGACATGAGCAAAGTCATCCTCATCACCGGCGCCAGTAGCGGCATCGGTGAAGCCATCGCCAGACACCTGGCAAGCCTGGGTCATCACGTGGTACTCGGCGCACGACGCCTCGAGCGTTTGCAAACACTGGTAGAAGAACTGCAAGCACAAGGTCAACACGCCTCCTGCCGCGCCCTCGATGTCAGCCAACTGCATGACATGCAAGCCTTCGTCGAGCACGCCGAAGCGCATCACGGCCCCATCGACGTGATCATCAACAATGCCGGCGTCATGCCGCTGTCGCCGCTCAACGCCCTGAAAGTGGATGAATGGAATCGCATGATCGACGTCAACGTGCGCGGCGTGCTGCACGGTATCGCCGCCGTGCTGCCGGGCATGGAAGAGCGCGGACGCGGCCAGGTAATCAACATCGCCTCCATCGGCGCCCACGCCGTATCACCGACGGCAGCGGTCTATTGCGCCACCAAGTATGCCGTCTGGGCGATATCCGAAGGCCTGCGCCAGGAAAGCGAGCGCATACGCGTCACCACCATCTGCCCGGGCGTGGTCGAGTCCGAACTGGCCGACAGCATCTCCGACGCCAGTGCGCGCGAGGCGATGCAAGCCTTTCGCCGTATAGCCATAACACCGGACGCCATCGCCCGCGCCGTGGCCTATGCAGTCGAACAGCCGGACGACGTCGACGTCAGCGAACTGATCGTTCGGCCGACCGCCAGTCCTTATTGAGGGAGACCCGCATGCCAGCGAAGAACACCCTGGCGGCGCTGCTGATAAGCAGCGCCCTGTTGCCCGAGATGACAATGGCAGAAGCGAACAATCCACATCCCTACGTAGGCATGTGGGTAACGGACGATGGCCATGTCCGTCATGCGCTACTGGCCAACGGGCGTTATGACGAAGCACGCGGGAATCGAGAAAGCGCCTATCAGGGCAACTACCGGATCACCGGTAATCACATCGACTATGTCGACGACACCGGCTTTACCGCCGACGGTGAATTCATCGACGACGTGCTCTACCACGGCGGGATGGTGCTGCGCCGCAAAAGCCCCCCAACTAACGAGTAACGATACCCATCAGCCAAGGGAAGAAGCCCATGAACATGCAAAAGATTGTCGCCGCACTGCTTCTGAGTGCATCACTCTGCCTCCCGACCTGGGCCAGTGACAACACCGAGGCCAATCAGGCTCTGATTCAGCAAGCCTTCGATGACTGGCGTGCAGGCCAAGGCGGCATCTTCCAGTTGCTGGCCGATGACGCCGTCTGGGTCGTGGCCGGCAACAGCCCTTACTCCGGGACGTACCGCACGCGCGAGGCGTTCATGGAAGATGCAGTCAAACCCATCACTGAAAAACTCGCGACACCTATCGTCCCCACCGTCCGCCAGATCGTGGCGCAGGGACCTTACGTCGTCGTGCAGTGGGATGGCCAGGCGACCGCCAAGGACGGCAGCCGCTACGAGAACAGTTATTCCTGGCACATGCAGCTGGAGAACGGCCGGATCACCCGGGTCACGGCCTTTCTCGATACATGGCGACTGGTCGAGCTGATGAACTGACGAGACCTACATCAGGAAGATCGACGCCAGCCCCAGGAAGATGAAGAAACCGCCGCTGTCGGTCATGGCGGTGATCATCACGCTGGCTCCCATGGCCGGGTCGCGCCCCAGGCGTGCCAGGGTCATGGGGATCAGCACCCCCATCAGCGCCGCCAGCAGCAGGTTGAGAGTCATCGCCGTGGTCATCACCACGCCCAGCGACCAGCTGCCGTAGAGCGCATAGGCAACAGCACCGATCACCCCGCCCCAGAGAATGCCGTTGATCAGGGATACGCCAAGCTCCTTGCGCAGCAGGCGCTTGGTATTGCCGGTGCTGACCTGATCCAGCGCCATGGCGCGTACGATCATGGTGATGGTCTGGTTACCCGAGTTACCGCCGATACCGGCGACGATGGGCATCAACGCCGCCAGCGCCACCAGCTTCTCGATCGAACCCTCGAACAGGCCGATCACCCGCGAGGCCAGGAACGCGGTGACCAGGTTGATCGCCAGCCAGGCCCAACGGTTGCGCACCGACTTCCACACCGAGGCGAAGATATCTTCCTCCTCGCGCAGACCGGCCATGTTCAGCACTTCGCTTTCGCTTTCCTCACGGATCAGGTCGACCATCTCGTCGATGGTCAGACGGCCAATCAGCTTGCCGTTCTTGTCCACCACCGGGGCGGAAATCAGGTCGTAACGCTCGAAGGCCTGGGCGGCGTCGTAGCCGTCCTCATCCGGGTGGAAGCTCACCGGATCGTCGGCCATGACCTCGCCGACCTGCTTTTCCGGGTCGTTGACCAGCAGGCGCTTGATCGGCAGCACACCCTTGAGCACGCCGTCATAGTCGACCACGAACAGCTTGTCGGTATGCCCTGGCAGCTCCTTGAGGCGGCGCAGGTAACGCAACACCACCTCCAGGCTGACGTCTTCACGGATGGTGACCATCTCGAAGTCCATCAGCGCACCGACCTGATCCTCCTCGTAGGACAGCGCCGAGCGCACACGCTCGCGCTGCTGCGCATCGAGGGTTTCCATCAGCTCGTGAACGACGTCGCGCGGCAGTTCCGGCGCCAGGTCGGCCAGTTCGTCGGCGTCCATGTCCTTGGCCGCGGCGAGAATCTCGTGATCGTCCATGTCGGCGATCAGGGTTTCGCGTACCGCGTCGGAGACTTCCAGCAGAATGTCGCCGTCACGCTCGGCCTTGACCAGTTGCCAGACAGTCAGACGGTCATCGAGCGGCAGGGCTTCGAGGATGTGAGCGATATCGGCGGGGTGCACATCGTCGAGCTTGCGTTGCAGCTCGACGAGATTCTGCCGATGCACCAGGTTCTCGACCCGGTCTTGGTGCTGGCCTTCCTGACGATGGGTCAGGTCTTCGACCAGTTTGTGCCGATGCAGCAGTTCGATCACCTGGGCCAGGCGATCCTGCAAGCTCTCTTGCGGCTTTTTGGCTTCTACTTCAGTCATAGCGCGCTCCACCCCCAGTTGGCGGGCACGCCAAAGGGGATCAATCAGGTCTTACACGATTGTGCGATGGGAGTATTGAGTAACTACTGGGTAAGTCCATGGTGGTATTCCACAAGCCCCGGCGGGGCTGACGCGGCGAATGATAACACCGCAAAACAGCTTTGTACGTGACAAAAGCGCGGCAAGAACAATTGCTTGCATCACAAACTTCGATCTCGCATGAAAACCTGGTTATGCGACGCTGGCCAGTCGCGCCAGGGCACCCTGGCGAGCGCGAAAAAACGGTCTAACCTGAAGCAGGCAAACGTCATGGAGGACGAGTCATGCGAGGAAAGCACTTCGCAGCGCTATTGGCCGCTGCGCTTCTCTACCCTATTGAAGACAGCTCGGCCGCCAGCGTGTTCCGCTGCGTCGACGCTGACGGCCATATCACCTTCACCCGTCACGGCTGCGCTGCCGATCAGGAGCAGCATCTGCAGGATGCACGCAACCATACGCCCAGCAGTGGCAAGGCAATCCCCCTGGCCGACCCAGGCCGACGCGCGACAACCGCCTCGGCAAGCAGTAGCGAGGTGGTCATCGTCGGTCAACAGGACGATGGCTGCGGCAATCTGCTGACCAGCAGCGAAAGGCGCCAGGCAATCATCCGCAAGGAAGTGCGCCGCGGCATGAGCCGTGCCGACGTGGAAAACAGCCTGGGCAAACCGGACCGAGTCACAGCCAGCAACGGGCAGCAGCGCTATCACTACCGCGAAAAACGCAAAGGCGGCAGTAGTCGGCAGGTCAGCTTCGACGAAGCCGGCTGCGTGAAGAAATGACGGGCAAAAAAAAGGGCCTGCATTGCTGCAGGCCCTTTCGGTATGGCGGACTCAGGAGGATTCGAACCTCCGACCGCTCGGTTCGTAGCCGAGTACTCTATCCAGCTGAGCTATGAGTCCGTTTGGCGCTTTTAGACCAGATCACCACTGGTTGAAACAAAATGGCTTGCAGCGATGCAAGCCATTTGAATATGGCGGACTCAGGAGGATTCGAACCTCCGACCGCTCGGTTCGTAGCCGAGTACTCTATCCAGCTGAGCTATGAGTCCGGTCGGTGCTTTTATACCAGATCACCTCTGGTTGATTCGCCAGCCCGGCTTACACCTGACTCGCTGAATAATGGCGGAGAAGGGGGGATTCGAACCCCCGACACCCTTTTGAGGTGTACTCCCTTAGCAGGGGAGCGCCTTCGGCCACTCGGCCACCTCTCCGCAACACGGGGCGCATGATAAACATGTTTTCCCCGTTTGCAAACAGAAATTTGTAGAAAAATTAGTGGCTTGGTTCGTCACCCTTCTCTTTCTGGATGCGCTGGTAGATTTCTTCACGGTGCACGGCAACCTCTTTCGGCGCATTGACACCAATGCGCACCTGGTTACCTTTCACACCCAACACGGTGACAGTCACATCATCACCGACCATCAGGGTCTCTCCGACCCGGCGAGTCAGAATCAGCATTCCTTTCTCCTCAACGGATTACATTTTCAGGACAACAGTCTGCAAAAAGAAAATGGTGCCGGCCTCCTGCTAAATCAAGCCTGAAAGCCTCCACCCAAGTATTGACCAGCCCGCGTAGAAAGAAAGTTCCCACGTGTCAGTCAAAAAGACGAAAGGCGCGGAACCAGCCGCGCCTTTCAAATCAGTTGAATCACTCGCCCTGTCGGGCCGGGGCATCCAGCTCGAAGGCGGTATGCAGAGCGCGAACCGCCAGCTCCAGATACTTCTCTTCGATGACGACGGACACCTTGATCTCCGAGGTGGAGATCATCTGAATGTTGATGGTCTCCTTGGCCAGGGCTTCGAACATGCGGCTGGCAACGCCGGCGTGGGAACGCATGCCGACACCGACGATGGAAACCTTGGCGATATTGGTGTCGCCGACCACTTCACGGGCGCCCAGCTCGTCCGCAGTCTTCTGCAGCACGCCCAGGGCGTTGTTGTAGTCGTTGCGGTGCACGGTGAAGGTGAAATCGGTGGTGTTATCGTGCGAGACGTTCTGCACGATCATGTCCACTTCGATGTTGGCCGCGCTGATCGGGCCGAGAATCTTGAAGGCGATGCCGGGGATATCCGGTACCCCACGGATGGTCAGCTTGGCTTCGTCGCGATTGAAAGCGATGCCGGAAATGATCGGCTGTTCCATGGATTCCTCTTCATCAAGGGTAATGAGGGTGCCCGGCCCCTCCTGGAAGCTGTGCAGGACGCGCAGCGGGACGTTGTACTTGCCGGCGAACTCCACCGAACGAATCTGCAGCACCTTGGAGCCGAGGCTGGCCATTTCCAGCATCTCTTCGAAGGTGATCTTTTCCAGGCGCTGGGCCTTGGGTACAACGCGCGGGTCAGTGGTATAGACACCATCGACGTCGGTGTAGATCTGGCACTCATCGGCCTTCAGCGCCGCAGCCAGGGCCACACCGGTGGTGTCGGAACCGCCACGACCGAGGGTGGTGATGTTGCCGTGCTCGTCGACCCCCTGGAAACCGGCGACGACGACGACGCGACCGGCCTTGAGGTCAGCGCGAATCTTCTGGTCATCGATCTGCAGAATGCGCGCCTTGTTGTGCGCGCTGTCGGTGAGAATGCGCACCTGGTTGCCGGTGTAGGACACCGCTGGCACACCACGCTTGATCAGCGCCATGGCCAGCAGGGCAATGGTCACCTGCTCACCGGTGGACACCATGACATCCAGCTCACGCGCAACCGGCTCGCCATCGGTGATCTGTTTGGCCAGATCGATCAGGCGGTTGGTTTCGCCGCTCATGGCGGAAACCACGACGACGATGTCGTCACCGTTCTCGCGGAACTTCTTCACCTTGTCGGCTACCTGCGCGATACGCTCGATGGTGCCGACGGAGGTGCCCCCAAACTTCTGTACGATCAAAGCCATTTCAAAAAGCCGCCTGATTCCTCGAAGGGCGCCCATTAAACCCGCATCGGGTCATACTGCCAAGGCCCGCCGGGCGCACTGCGGGCCCCGCTTGCCAACTGTTACAGGCCCTGTTCGACGAAAGTAGCAGCCAGTGCCAGTGCTTCGTCCAGCTTGCCGGCATCGACGCCGCCGCCCTGAGCCATGTCCGGGCGACCACCGCCCTTGCCACCCACGGCAGCGGCGGCCTGACGCATCAGGTCGCCAGCCTTGAGCTTGGCGGTCAGATCCTGGGTCACACCGGCGACCAGCACCACCTTCTCGTCGAACACGCCGCCGAGCAGGATCACGGCGCTGCCCAGCTTGTTCTTCAACTGGTCGACCAGCGCCAGCAGCGCCTTGCCGTCCAGACCATCGAGACGCGCAGCCAGCACCTTGGCGCCCTTGACGTCCACGGCCGAACCGGCCAGGTCGTTACCGGCAGCGCTGGCGGCCTTGGCCTTGAGCTGCTCCAGCTCCTTTTCCAACTGACGGTTGCGCTCGATCAGGGCCGAGAGCTTGTCCAGCACGTTGTCGCGGCTGCCCTTGACCAGGGAAGCGGCTTCCTTGAGCTGCTCCTCGGCACCGTTGAGCCAGGCCAGCGCAGCGGCGCCAGTGACCGCTTCGATACGACGCACGCCAGCGGCCACACCGCCTTCGCTGGTGATCTTGAACAGACCGATGTCGCCGGTACGCGATACGTGGGTACCACCGCACAGCTCGACGGAGAAGTCGCCGCCCATGCTCAGCACGCGCACCTGGTCGCCATACTTCTCGCCGAACAGCGCCATGGCGCCCTTGGCCTTGGCGGTCTCGATGTCGGTTTCCTCGGTCTCGACCTCGGAGTTCTTGCGAATCTCGGCGTTGACGATGTCTTCCAGCTGCTTCAGTTGCTCGGGCTTGATCGCCTCGAAGTGGCTGAAGTCGAAACGCAGGCGCTGACTGTCGACCAGCGAGCCTTTCTGCTGTACGTGATCGCCCAGCACCTGACGCAGCGCGGCGTGCAGCAGGTGAGTCGCGGAATGGTTCAGCGCGGTCGCCTGGCGCACACCGGCTTCGGCTTCGGCCTTGACGCTGGTGCCGACGCTCAGGCCGCCCTTGACCACCACACCGTGGTGCAGGAAGGCGCCGCCGGCCTTGGTGGTGTCACGTACGTCGAAGCGCACGCCAGCACTTTCGAGGTAGCCGCAGTCGCCGATCTGGCCACCGGATTCGGCGTAGAACGGGGTCTGATCCAGCACCACCACGCCCTCCTCGCCTTCGGCGAGGCTGTCGACCGCAGCGCCGGCTTTGAACAGGGCAATGATCTTGCCGCTGCCGCTGGTGCCTTCGTAGCCGAGGAAGCGAGTATCACTGTCGACCTTGACCAGCGCGTTGTAGTCCATGCCGAAGGCGCTGGCGGAACGGGCGCGCTCGCGCTGCGCCTCCATCTCACGCTCGAAGCCTTCTTCATCCACCGACAGCTCGCGCTCGCGGGCGATGTCGGCGGTCAGATCAACCGGGAAGCCGTAGGTGTCGTAAAGCTTGAACACCACATCACCCGGAATGACCGAGCCCTGCAGACCGGCCAGATCCTGCTCGAGAATCTTCAGGCCCTGCTCCAGGGTCTTGGCGAACTGCTCTTCTTCGGTCTTCAGCACGCGCTCGATGTGCGCCTGCTGCTGCTTGAGCTCAGGGAAGGCTTCGCCCATCTCGGCCACCAGGGCGGCGACGATCTGGTAGAAGAAGCTGCCCTTGGCGCCCAGCTTGTTACCGTGACGGCAGGCACGACGCACGATGCGGCGCAGCACGTAGCCACGACCCTCGTTGGACGGGGTGACGCCGTCGGCGATCAGGAAGCTGCAGGAACGGATGTGATCCGCCACCACTTTCAGCGAGGCCTGGCCTTCGTTGGCGCAGCCAATGGCCTTGGCCGAGGCGGCCAGCAGGTTCTGGAACAGGTCGATCTCGTAGTTCGAGTTCACATGCTGCAGCACGGCGCTGATGCGTTCCAGGCCCATGCCAGTGTCCACGCTCGGTGCCGGCAGCGGGTGCAGCACGCCATCCGCGGTTCGGTTGAACTGCATGAACACGTTGTTCCAGATCTCGATGTAGCGGTCGCCATCTTCTTCCGGGCTGCCGGGCGGGCCGCCCCAGATGTGCTCGCCATGATCGAAGAAGATCTCGGTGCACGGGCCGCACGGGCCGGTGTCGCCCATCGCCCAGAAGTTGTCGGAAGCGTACGGTGCGCCCTTGTTGTCGCCGATGCGGATCATGCGCTCGGCCGGAACACCGATTTCCTTGTTCCAGATGTCATAGGCCTCGTCATCGGTGGCGTAGACGGTGACCCAGAGCTTGTCCTTGGGCAGGTTCAGCCACTTGTCGGAAGTCAGGAACTCCCAGGCGTAATGAATGGCATCGCGCTTGAAGTAGTCACCGAAGCTGAAGTTGCCCAGCATTTCGAAGAAGGTGTGATGGCGCGCGGTGTAACCGACGTTTTCCAGGTCGTTGTGCTTGCCGCCGGCACGCACGCACTTCTGGCTGGTGGTGGCGCGGGTGTAGGCGCGCTTTTCCAGGCCCAGGAAGCAGTCCTTGAACTGGTTCATGCCCGCGTTGGTGAACAGCAGGGTCGGGTCGTTCGCCGGGATCAGCGAGCTGGAAGCGACACGGGTGTGCCCTTTTTCTTCGAAGAAGCTCAGGAAGGCTTCACGGATTTCTGCGCTTTTCATAGGGATATCCACGGAATCAGGCGGCCACGGCAAAGCCGGCGAAGCAGACAAAGTGAAAACGTAGCGAGCGAAGGTCAGGCAAGGCAAAAAACGGAGAAGAAGCGCAGTTTACGAGTTGTAAATGAGCATTCTGAGCCGGTTTTTAACGCAGCATGACCGAGCGCAGTAGTTTTCACGCAGTCTGCAAAGGGCCGCATTATATCGGGCCCACCGCGCGCGGCTAGTACCTTGTTGATAGCCGACAGCTATGAACTGTCGGCATATTGCTCAATGAGAGCGGAAAGCGGCGAACGCCTCGATCACACGCTCGATATCTGCGCTGTCAACATCCAGATGAGTGACCAGGCGCAGCCGCGGCGCCGCGCTGACGACGATACCGCGCTCGGCCATGAAGGACTTGATCTGCTCAGCACGCTCGCCGAGCTGCACATAGACCATATTGGTTTGCACTGGCTCGACGCTGTAGCCCAGTTCGGCCAGGGCGCCGCCCAGATGCGCCGCGTTGGCGTGGTCATCGGCCAGACGCTGAACCTGATGCTGCAGCGCATACAAGCACGCCGCTGCCAATCCACCCGCCTGACGCATGCCGCCGCCGACCATTTTGCGCAGACGGCGTGCCTTGGCGATCAAGGCGGCGCTGCCGCAAAGCACGGAGCCGACTGGCGCACCGAGCCCCTTGGACAGGCATACCGAGACCGAATCGAAGTGCTGGGTGATCTCGCGCGCCGGCACGCCGAGCTTGACCGCCGCGTTGTACAGGCGGGCGCCATCGAGGTGCAGGCTCAGGCCACGACGCCGAGTGAGTTCACGGGCGGCGGCCAGGTAGTCGAGCGGCAGCACCTTGCCCTGCATGGTGTTTTCCAGGGCCAGCAAGCGGGTGCGGGCGAAGTGGAAGTCATCCTGCTTGATCGCCGCTTCGACCTTGGCCAGATCCAGCGAGCCGTCGGCTTCACCGTCGATCGGCTGCGGCTGAATGGAACCGAGCACGGCCGCGCCGCCGCCTTCGTACTTGTAGGTGTGCGCCTGCTGGCCGACGATGTATTCGTCACCCCGTTCGCAATGAGCCATCAGGCCGAGCAGGTTGCTCATGGTGCCGGAGGGGACGAACAGCGCCGCCGCGAAGCCCAGCTCATTGGCCAGCCAGGTCTCCAGACGGTTTACCGTGGGGTCTTCGCCATAGACATCGTCACCCAGCTCGGCAGCCATCATGGCTTCGCGCATGGCAGCGGTGGGTTGGGTGACGGTGTCGCTACGCAGGTCGATCAGGGGCATGACAGGCTTTCCCGGCAATTGGCGAAAGGCTCATGCTAAAGAGGTCGCGGAGACTCCCACAAGATACAGTTGAGGCGAAATCTTGCGACACGGGCGGTGAGATTGTAGGAGCGGTTTCAGCCGCGATCCGCTGTAATCGCATCGCGGCTAAAGCCCCTCCCACAGCAGTCGCTATACCAGGCCGGCGCCGTCGTCCGGGACGATCAGGATGGCCGCGCGCAGGCCATTCTTGACCTTGGGGTTGGGGAAGATGATCCGTGCGCCCCGCTCCTCCACTACCCAACGGCTGTCGGCGATGTCTTCGGCGAGCAGGTAACCGGGCTCCAGTTCGGTGAAGTTTTCGATATCCGCCGGTAGGTGTAACTGAAAGCTGTCGCTGTGCTTGATCACTTCACGCGATACCGAAAACAGCTGTAAGCCATCGAGCGTCGGCTCGCCGCTGATCACGTCGCGCCCTTCGATCAGCGCGTGCAGCGCATTCTCCAGCAGATCGAGGTTGACCAATTCGTTCTGCCCGAAGGCACGCGCCTTGCCCAGCTCCAGAGTGAAGGCCTCGGCACCGAGCTGCGCATAGGTAAAGGCGCTGAAGGTGATCGACGACTTGTTCTGCAGCAGCACCGCCTCGATGCCGGAAGCGCGCAGGCGCTCCAGCTCGCGACGCGAGTGGGCACGACCTTCCTGCCAGGGATAGAGGGCGAACTGCTCGATCTTCGAGCCGCGAATGGCGGTGTGCAGGTCGTAATGCAGGCGCGTGCGACCCGATTCCTTGCCGAAAAAAGTAGCGGCCAGATGCTCCAGATCGCAGGCACGAATGGCCTCGAAGCCGCTGGATTGCTCATGACGACCGCTGAACAGGCGATTGAGGTCCTGCTCGACATAACGCTCGCCGCGGCGCATGGCCTCGGGGTTGCCGAACAGGAAGAGAATGCGCGCCGCCGGGTGGAGCTCGTTGCGCGCAATGCCGCGTAGCAGGCGGTCGAGCAGTTCGATGGGGGCGGTTTCGTTGCCGTGCACGCCGGCCGACAGCAGCAGGTCGAGACCATTGTCGCGCGCCGCAGGCGGAGTTACCTCCAGCGCGCCTTCATCGAGCCAGCGCAGACGCGTGCCATCGGGCGTCAGTTGAATCTTCGCCGACGGCTCATGGCCGGCCAGGGTCAGTTCAAGCAGTTTGCCGAGGGCAAGCATCGAATACTCCTTGGTTCGCAGCATTCTTGTAGGGTGGGCTGAAGCGGAGCGCCGCCCGACTCACCCTACAAGGTTCAATCAGTGGTTGCAGTCAGGGCCGTGAACGTGATCATCCTCGTCCATCTCCACCGGTTCCATCTCCAACTGCAAGCTGACCAGGTTGGTGGCCTGCGGGCGCAGCAGCAGATTGACGTACTCGGTATCGCCTTCATCCACATCGACGCCGATCAGCAACTGATCGCCAACGGCCTGCACCCACAGTTCCTTGCCCTGCCAGACCACAGCAAAGCGGCTGCAGGAGGTCTCCAGCTGGGTGCCGTCGTTATCTTCAAGAATCAGTTGCAGAGCGTCGCTCATAAAATCTCCGGGAATCGAGGTTAGGTTCAGGTCATCTGGAAAGGATAGACCGAGCCCAGTTTAAGGATCTGCGTCAGTTCATCCAATGCCGTGCGGCATTCGGTCAGCAATTGTGGGTCGGCCAGATCGGCTTCGCTGAGACGGTCGCGGTAGTGTTTGTCGACCCAGACCACCAGGGTGTCGTGCAGCGCATCGCTCATCACCACGCCCGGATTGACCGCAGCCAACTCCTGCTCGTTAAGTGCCACACGCAGGCGCAGGCAGGCCGGGCCACCGCCGTTCTGCATGCTCTGCTTGAGGTCGAACACCCGCACCTCACGGATCGGCCCGCCGCTGGCGGTCAGCTGCTGCAGATAGTGCCAGACGTTGGGGTTGTTGCGGCACTCCTCCGGCACCACCAGCAGCATGCTGCCATCGGCACGGCTTAGCAGTTGGCTGTTGAACAGGTAGGAACGCACTGCGTCCTGCACGCTGACGGCAGAGCCCGGCACGCACACGGCCTGGAAGTTGCCACCACGGCGAGCCAGCTTGTCGCCCAGCTCGGCCAGCACCTTGTCGGTATCGAGGAAAGCGTCCTGGTGATAGAACAGCACCTCGCCGTTACCCACGGCGATCACGTCGTTGTGGAACACGCCCTGATCGATCACCGCCGGATTCTGCTGGGCGTAGACCACACCCGCCTCGCTCAGCCCGTGCAGACGGGCGACCGCCTGGCTGGCCTCCAGGGTTTGCCGCGCCGGATAGCGCGCCGGTGCCGGATAACGGGTATCGAAAGCGCTGCGCCCATAGACGAAGAACTCCACCCCTGCGTCGCCATAACCCCTGCAGAAGCGCGTGTGATTGGCCGCGCCTTCGTCACCGAACTGCGCCACCGCTGGCAGCGCCGGGTGATGAGCGAAGTGCGCCTCGTTGGCGAACATCGCCTGCAGCACACGGCTGGTGGTCGGGTGTTCGATGCTGCGGTGGAACTTGCAATTGAGGTTGGCGGCGGTGAAGTGCACACGGCCGTCTGCAGTATCGGCGCTGGGGCTGACGGTGCAGGCATTGGCCGTCCACATGCTCGAAGCCGAGCAGCTCGCCACCAGCAGCGGCATGGCCTCGCGCGCAGCACGCTGGATCACTTCGACGTCACTGCCGGTAAAGCCCAGGCGACGCAGCGCGGCGACATCCGGACGCTCCTGCGGGGCCAGCACAGCCTGCTTGAAGCCCATGTCCATCAGCGCCTTCATCTTCGCCAGGCCCTGTTTGGCGGCTTCCCTGGGGCTCGACACGGACTGACTGTTGCTCTGCGAGGCGACGTTGCCGTAGGACAATCCACCGTAGTTATGGGTCGGCCCGACCAGGCCATCGACATTCATTTCAAAAGCGGGCATTGCAGAGGCAGACATCACAGGGTCACTCCCGGGGTCAGGGTCGCGGGCAGGGTCAGGTTTTCACTTTCGAGTCCGGCCACCGGGTAAGCGCAGTAGTCCGCTGCGTAATAGGCACTGGCGCGATGGTTGCCCGAGGCGCCGATACCACCGAACGGCGCGGTGCTGGCAGCGCCGGTGAGCTGTTTGTTCCAGTTGACGATGCCGGCGCGGCTATGCAGCCAGAACTGCTCGAAGCGCGCGCGGGAGTCGGACAGCAGGCCGGCAGCCAGGCCGTACGCCGTGGCGTTGGCCTCAGCGATGGCAGACTCGAAGCTGTCGTAGCGGATCACCTGCAGCAGCGGGCCGAAAAATTCCTCATCAGGACGCTCGCCAACTGCCGTGACATCGAGGATGCCGGGCGTCAGCAGCGCAGCATCGGCCTGCGGCTGAGTCATCGCCAGCAATGCCGTGGCGTCGCCCGCCAACAAGTCCTGCTGCGCCTGCATCAGTTGCGCGGCGGCTTGCAGGGAAATCACCGAGCCCATGAACGGCGCCGGCTGTTCGTCGAAGCGACCGACCTTGATCTGCCCGGCGACCTGCACCAGGCGCGCCAACAGGGCATCACCCCACTCCCCCTGCGGTACCAGCAGGCGGCGCGCGCATGTGCAGCGCTGGCCGGCAGAGATGAACGCAGACTGGACGATGGTGTAAACGGCGGCGTCGACATCAGCGACCTGATCGACGATCAGCGGATTGTTGCCGCCCATTTCCAGCGCCAGGATCTTGTCCGGGCGCCCGGCGAACTGCGCATGCAGCAGGTTGCCGGTGCGGCTGGAGCCGGTGAAGAACAGCCCGTCGATACCGGGATGGCCAGCCAGGGCGACGCCTGTTTCACGACCGCCCTGCAGCAGGCTGAGCACGCCTTCGGGCAGCCCGGCCTCGATCCAGCACTGCACGGTCAGCTCGGCCACCTTGGGCGTCAGCTCGCTGGGTTTGAACAGCACGCAGTTACCGGCCAGCAGCGCCGGCACGATATGCCCGTTGGGCAGGTGACCGGGGAAGTTGTAGGGGCCGAACACCGCGACCACACCGTGCGGCTTATGGCGCAGTACCGCGGTGGCGTCGCCCAGCGGGCCGCTCTTCTCACCGGTGCGCTCGCGATAGCTCTGGATCGAGATGGCGACCTTGTTGACCATGCTGGTCACTTCAGTAGCGGCCTCCCACAGCGGCTTGCCGGTCTCTTCGCCAATCGCCCGTGCCACTTCGTCGGCACGCGACTTCAGGCAGGCAGCGAAACGTTCCAGCACGGCGATGCGGCCATCCAGCGAGTGCGCAGCCCACAGCGAGAACGCGCCACGCGCAGCGGCAACGGCTGCGTCGACCTGCGCCGCGGTGGCGCCCTGACCTTGCCAAAGCACCGCCTGGCTGACGGGGTCGAGCGATTGCAGCGACTCGCCCAGACCGGGCTGCCACTGACCTGCGATGTAATGAGTGCTCATCTTGTTTTACCACTCCCAGCATTTTCCAGCGGCCTACTTGGGCCGCCGCGCAAACGAATAACTCAGCCGTGCGCCGCCAGCGGCACGGCGCGCACCTGATCACCGGCCGAAAGGCGCAGGCGCTTGGCAGTCAGCGGGTCGACCACCAGGGTGCCCGCAGCCAGACGCGCAGGCGCAGCGGTGATGCGGCAGTCCTGGCACTTGCGGTTGTGCACCAGGAAGGGTTCGGCGTCGTCACCCGGCGTACCGATGGCCAGCACCAGATTCTGGCTGCCCTGCACGGCGCGAATCTTCCCGGTTTCCGCCTCGATGGCCGGGCCCGCATCGAAGATGTCGACATAGCCCTGATAGCTGAAGCCCTCGGCCTTGAGCATGGCCAACGCAGGCTCGGTGTCAGGGTGGACACGGCCGATCACGGCACGTGCGTCCTCGGAAAGGAAACAGGTGTACAGCGGAAACTTCGGCATCAGCTCGGCAATGAAGGCCTTGTTGCCGACGCCGGTGAGGTAGTCCGCCTGAGAGAACTCCATCTTGAAGAAATGCCGGCCCAGGCTTTCCCAGAAAGGCGAACGTCCATACTCGTCGGACATACCACGCATCTCGGCGATCAACTTGTCGCCGAACAGCTGGCGAAACTCGGCAATGAACAGAAAGCGTGCTTTCGATAGCAGCCGTCCGTTGAGGCCATTGCGGTAATCGGCGTGCAGGAACAGCGAGCACAGCTCGGAGTTGCCAGTCAGGTCGTTGGCCATGAACAGCGTCGGCACCTGGCGATGGATGTTCAGCTCCTGCGAGGCGCTGACGGTCAGGCCGACCCGGTAGTTGTACCAGGGCTCGCGCAGGCCGACGGCACCGGCCACCGCAGAAATACCCACCACCTTGCCGGCATCGTCTTCGAGCACGAACAGGTAGTCGGCGTCGGCACGCTCGGCCTCGCCACGAAACGCCTTCTCCGCCCAGCCGACCCGGTGCGCAAGACGCTCCTCATTGGCCGGCAGCGTGGTCAGGCCAGCGCCGGTACTGCGAGCCAGGTCGATCAGGGCCGGCAAGTCGGCACTGCGCACGGGACGAACGATCATAGAACCTCCGATTCGGCTTCAGGCCACAGGCGCCAGGCCTTGGGCAAAAGCCGTCATTCTCTGCCTGCAGCCTGCCGTTTGCAGTCTGCAGCCTTCTCTTTAAACCGCTACCAACCTGACGCTGGCGCCCTCACCGACACCCAGTGCCTCGGCCGCTTGCGCGCTGAGCAGCACGGGTTTGCCCGGTACCCAGTCGAGGTCGGCGACGATGGCGCGGAAATCCTGCAGTTGGCCGTTGCTCACCAGATACTGGCGGCCACCGGCCTCGGCCTCGCCAATCTTCACCGGCACCAGGCGGCTCTGCGCGATGCTGCGGATGCCCGAGGTACGCGCATGCAGAGTCGGGCCACCGTCGAAGATGTCGATGTAGTGATCGGTCTCGAAGCCTTCGCGCATGAGGATGTCGAAGGTGATCTGCGCACGCGGATGCACCTGGCCCATGGCCTCCTGCGCCTCGTCGGAGAGCAGCGGCACGTAGATCGGGTAATGCGGCATCAGCTCGGCGAGGAAGGTACGGCTCTTCAACCCGCACAGGCGCTCGGCCTCGGCGTAGGTCATGTCGAAGAAGTTGCGCCCCACCGCGTCCCAGAACGGCGAATCACCGTTCTCGTCGCTATGGCCGACAATCTCCACCACCACGGCATCGGCGAAACGCTCCGGGTGACCGGCCATGAACAGCAGGCGCCCGCGCGAGTTGAGTTCGGCGAATGCGCTGCTGACCAGCGGGCGCTCGACGTAGAAACTGGTGAGCAGGCTGTTGCCGGTCAGGTCGTGACACAGCGACAGCACGTGAATCTTGTTGTGGATCTTCAGCTCACGCGAGTTGTGCACGAAGGTTTCGTTGCGAAAGCTGTAGAAGGGTTCGGAGTAACCCGCCGAAGCGACGATGCAGGAACAGCCGACCAGACGGCCACTCTCTGTGTCCTCGAGGACGAAGAAGTAGCTTTCCTCGCCGTTGAAACTGACCTCGGCGGCGAAGGACGCCTCCGATGCGGCGATCTTGTCGCCCAGCCGGCCTGCATCGTCCGGCAAGGAAGTGACGCCTACCGGACTGTCAGCAGCCAGTCGCTGCACATCCGCCAGGTCCGCCATTTGCGCAGGGCGCATCACCAGCATGGGTCACTCCTTCTAAACACGGAATCTTCAGGGCGAGCAGACTCGAAGCTTGCCCACCGGATCGGCAACAGCGATGGACAGCGCCGTGGGAGGCGCTTCAGCGGCGATTGTCGCGGCTGAAGCCCCTCCTACGGTTGGTCCGGAAATACTCAGACCGCCGTCAGTTTGCTCAGCGCACGCTCGAAACGAGCCAGGCCTTCTTCGATGTCGGCGTCTTCGACCACCAGGCTCGGGGCGAAACGCACCACATCCGGGCCGGCCTGCAGAATCATCAGGCCTTCGGCGCTGGCGGCATCGAGCACCTGCTTGGCCTTGCCCATCCACGCCTCGTTGAGCACGCAGCCGAGCAGCAAGCCCATGCCACGCACCTGCTCGAACAGGCCGTACTGCTTGCCCAGAGCCAGCAGGCGAGTCTTGAACTGCTCGCTCTTGGCCTTCACTCCATCCAGGGTCTGGCGGGTGTTGACGATGTCCAGCACCGCTTCACCGACCGCGCAGGCCAGGGGGTTGCCGCCGTAGGTGGTACCGTGGGTGCCAGGCGAGAAATGCTTGGCCAGGTCGGTGGTGGTGAGCATCGCCGCGATGGGGAAGCCGCCGCCCAGGCTCTTGGCGCTGGAGAGAATGTCCGGCACCACGCCGTAGTTCATGTAGGCGAACAGTTCGCCGGTACGGCCCATGCCGCTCTGCACTTCATCGAACACCAGCAGCGCGTTGTGCGCGTTGCACAGTTCGCGGGCGCCTTCCAGATAGGCCTTGTCGGCCGGCAGCACACCGCCCTCGCCCTGCACGGGCTCCAGCACCACAGCGCAGGTCTTGTCGGAAATGGCGGCTTTCAGCGCGTCCAGATCGTTGTACGGCACATGGCTGATGCCCTGGATCTTCGGGCCGAAACCATCGGAGTACTTCGGCTGGCCACCGACGCTGACGGTGAACAGGGTACGGCCGTGGAAGCTGTTGGTGGCGGCGATGATCTCGTGCTTTTCCGGGCCGAAACGGTCATGGGCGACACGGCGGGCCAGCTTGAACGCCGCCTCGTTGGCCTCGGCGCCGGAGTTGCAGAAGAACACGCGCTCGGCGAAGGTCGCCTCGACCAGTTTCTTGCCCAGGCGCAGGGTCGGCTCGTTGGTGAAGACGTTGGAGATGTGCCACAGGGTGTTGGCCTGCGCGGTCAGCGCCGCGACCAGAGCCGGGTGGCAATGGCCGAGCACGTTGACGGCAATACCGCCGGCGAAGTCGATCAGCTCTCGACCGTTCTGATCCCAGACTCGCGAGCCCAGGCCGCGCACGGGTACGAAGGCAGCAGGGGCGTAGTTGGGGACCATGAACTGGTCGAAATCGGCGCGTTGCACCGCATCGTGCTGAACGGACATCAAAGCTCTCCTGATGAGAAAAACCAGCCGCAGGCAGGCGACGAAAGGCCCGCAACGACAGGGAATGCAAGGATTGTAGGGACTGAATCGGGGCCGGCATTGTCGCCATGCGACAACTTATTACAGCGCCACCCCAGGTTTTCCGCGGGTTTTCGTCCAAGCGACAGAAAGCGTCGGAAAGGCGCAGTTTAATCGCAGATCACCGCCTGGAGCACGCCGCCGGAAAAAATCTCCGCAGGCTGACCGGTCGGTATCGAAACCCTCGATTGCGTAGCCAGGATGCAATCCGGGAGCTGACATCGAGATCGCCCCGGATTTCATCCGGGCTACGGCTACCGCCGCGCAGGAGCGAACTCTGCTCGTGAACCGGGGCAACGCCAAAGCTTCGCGAGCAGAGCTCGCTCAGGCAAGACGGATCAGCCGCGCTCGACCGGGGTGGAGGTCAGTTCGAAGGGGCTGTTGCTGCGGCGCTGGTTGCGGTCATCGCGCGGCGTGGCGCCAAAGAAGTTGCGGTAGGCGCTGGAGAAGTGCGGCCCCGAGGAGAAGCCGCACGAGAGGCCGATCTGGATGATCGACTTGCTGGTCTGCATCAAGAGCTGGCGCGCCTTGTTCAGGCGCAGCTCCAGGTAGTACTGGCTGGGCACGCGATTGAGGTACTGCTTGAAGATGCGTTCCAGCTGACGACGCGACACGCACACGTGCTGGGCGATCTCGTCGGTGGTCAGCGGCTCCTCGATGTTGGCTTCCATCAGCAGCACGGCCAGGGTCAGTTTCGGATGGCTGGAGCCCAGGCGATTCTGCAGTGGAATGCGCTGACGCTCGCCCCCCTCGCGAATGCGCTCTACCACCAGTTCCTCGCTCACCGCACCGGCCAGTTCGGCGCCGTGATCGCGCGCCAGCACCGCCAGCAGCAGATCGAGCACGGCCAGGCCACCGCAGGCGGTCAAGCGATCACGATCCCAATCGAACAGATGACTGGTGGCGATGACCTTGGGGAAGCGCTCGGCGAAATCGTCCTGCCAGCGCCAGTGCACCGCTGCGCGATAGCCATCGAGCAAACCGAGCTGAGCCAGCGGGTAGACCCCGGCAGACAGACCACCGATCACACAACCGCTGCGCACCTGCTGCTTGAGCGCAGCGGCAAGGCCGGCAGCCACCTGCGCCGGCGGCGCATCGGCGAGCAGAAACAGCTTGTCTAACCCCTCCAGATGCCCGGCCCAGGGCTCGCCTGGCAGACGCCAGTCACCCGCGACCAAGGGTTCAGCCTGGAGAAACACCAGCTCGTACACCACTTCCGGGTGCACACGCTGGGCAACACGCAGGGTTTCCTCAGCCAGGGACAGGGTCAAGGCCTTGGTGCCGGGCCAATAGAGGAAGCCAATTCGATGGGGGGTCATGAGTGCCTGTTCAAAGTCTGCTACGCACCAACTCAGGGCGAAGTCTAGCTTCTTATTATTTGAGACTGCCGGAAAGGAACTGCTGCAGTCGTTCGGATTGCGGATTGACCAGCACTTCCTTCGGACAACCGCGCTCCTCGACCAATCCCTTGTGCAGGAACACCAGCTGATTCGACACCTCGCGAGCGAAACCCATTTCGTGGGTCACCACCACCATGGTGCGGCCTTCGGTGGCCAGGTCCTGCATGACCTTGAGCACCTCGCCGACCAGTTCCGGGTCGAGCGCCGAAGTCGGTTCGTCGAACAGCATCACCTCCGGCTCCATGGCCAGGGCACGGGCGATGGCCACACGCTGCTGCTCACCGCCGCTCATGTGCGCGGGGTAGGCATCCTTGCGGTGCGCGACGCCGACCTTGGCCAGGTAGTGCTCGGCCTTGTCGCGCGCCTCGGCCTTGCTCATGCCGAGTACGTGCACCGGCGCTTCCATCACGTTTTCCAGGGCGCTCATGTGCGACCACAGATTGAAGTGCTGGAACACCATGGCCAGGCGCGAGCGCATGCGCTGCAACTGCTTGGCATCGGCGGCGCGCAGCGAACCGTCCTTGGCCGGCACCAGCTTCAGCTCTTCGTTGTTGAGCAGGATCTTGCCGGCATGCGGCTGTTCGAGCAGGTTCAGGCAGCGCAGGAAGGTGCTCTTGCCCGAGCCACTGGAGCCGATGATGCTGATCACGTCGCCAGCCTTGGCCGCCATCGATACGCCCTTGATCACTTCATGGCTGCCGTAGCGCTTGTGCAGGTCCTGAACTTCGAGTTTGTACATGTTCGGGTTCTCTTGAATCGTCATGGCATCAACCCTTGCGCGGTGCCATATAGGCCAGCCAGCGGCGCTCGGCCAGCTTGAACAGGCGCACCAGGATGAAGGTCAGCGCCAGGTAGAACAGACCGGCGGTGATGAAGGCTTCGAACGGCATGTAGTACTGCGAGCTGACCGTACGCGCGGCACCGGTGATGTCGATCAGGGTCACGATCGACGCCAGCGAGGTGGTGTGCAGCATCATGATGACTTCGTTGCTGTACTGCGGCAGCGCACGGCGCAGCGCCGATGGCAGCAGGATGCGGCGATAGAGCTTGCTGCGCGACATGCCCATGGCCTTGGCCGCCTCGATCTCGCCATGCGGCGTGGCCTTGAGGCTGCCGGCAAGGATTTCGGCGGTGTAGGCGCTGGTGTTGATGGCGAAAGCCAGACAGGCGCAGAAGGTGGCACTGGAGAAGTACGGCCACATGAAGCTGTCACGGATGAATTCGAACTGGGCCAGACCGTAGTAGATCAAGAACAGCTGCACCAGCATTGGCGTGCCGCGAATCACGTAGGTGTAGAGCCAGGCCGGGAAGTTGACCAGGGGCGATTTCGACACCCGCATCAGCGCCAGCGGCACCGCCAGACTGAGGCCGACGGCCAGAGAGATCAGCAGGATTTTCAGGGTAACCAGCACGCCGCCCCAGTACAGCGGCAGGTTTTCCCAGATCATTTGATAGTCGAAGATCATAGGTCAGCCGCCTTGGTCCCCACCGAGTAGCGCTTCTCGAGGAAACGCAGCGCCAACAGGGAAACGCTGGTCAACACCAGGTACAGCCCTGCCACCGCCAGATAGAAGGTGAACGGCTCGCGCGTGGCGTCAGCCGCACTCTTGGCCTTGAACATCATGTCCTGCAGGCCGACCACCGAGATCAGCGCGGTGGCCTTGGTCAGCACCAGCCAGTTGTTGGTGAAGCCGGGAATGGCGAAACGGATCATCTGCGGCACGAGGATGCGGAAAAACACCTGCATCCCGCTCATGCCATAGGCCGCCCCGGCTTCCGCCTGACCTTTGGGGATCGCCATGAAGGCGCCCCGGAAGGTTTCCGACAGGTAGGCACCAAAAATGAAGCCCATGGTGAAGACGCCAGCGACGAAGGGGTTGATGTCGATGTAATCGTCATAGCCGAGCATCGGTGCAAGACGGTTCACCATGTCCTGGCCGCCATAGAAGATCAGCAGGATCAGCACCAGGTCGGGAATACCGCGGATCACCGTGGCATAGGTCTCACCGAGCAGCGCCAACCAGCGGATCGGCGACAGACGAAAGGCTGCACCCAGCAGACCCAGGAAGATCGCCACTGCCATCGACGTCAGCGCCAGAAGCAGAGTGAGCCAGGCACCATCGAGAATGGTCGAGCCGTAGCCTTGAAGCATGCGCTAATACCTCTCAGGCACCGCAGGCGCCACATAGCACAGAGGAAATTCATGTCGCTCACGCGACGGGTCACAGGGTTGGCATTCAGCCAAGGGCGGAAGAACCAGACCAGCAGAACCAAGAAAAAAGTGGCACAACCTCGGAAAAGGTTAGTGCCACTTCATCTGCCTCGGATCGCTTACTCGCCGTAAACGTCGAAGTCGAAGTACTTGTCCTGCACTTCCTTGTACTTGCCATTGGCGCGGATCGCCAGGATTGCAGCACTGATCTTGTCGGCCAGCGCCTTGTCACCCTTGCGCACGGCGATGCCCTGGCCTTCGCCGAAATACTTCACGTCGGTGAAATCCGGGCCGGCGAACGCAAAACCTTTGCCAGCGTCGGTCTTGAGGAAGCCATCATCGATGTTGACCGAGTCGGCCAGGGTGGCGTCCAGACGACCAGACTGCATGTCCAGGAAGATTTCGTTCTGCGAGCTGTAACGGACGACTTCCACGCCGGCCGGGGCAAAGATGTCGGTGGCGTAACGGTCATATACGGACGAACGCTGCACGCCGACCTTCTTGCCTTTCAGGTCGACCAGCGGGTCCTTGACCTCGGTACCTGCCTTCATCGCCAGCTTGGCGGGAGTAGCGTAGTACTTGCCGGTAAAGTCCACGGATTTCTTGCGATCTTCGGTGATCGACATGGACGACAGCACGGCATCGAACTTGCGCACTTTCAGTGCCGGGATCAGGCCGTCGAACTCCTGCTCGATCCACTTGCACTCGACCTTCATCTCTTCGCACAGGGCGTTGCCGATGTCGTAGTCGAAGCCGGAAATCTGGCCATCGGGAGTCTTGAATGCGAAGGGCGGATAGGCCGCCTCGATGCCAATGCGCAGCGGCTTCTCGGCCATGGCCAGGGGCGACATCAGGGACAGCGCCAGGGCGCCAAGCAGTGCGATCTTCTTCATTCTTTGCTCCTTCGAATTGGGTATGACATCGATGGCAGTGAGGGGCCCGGGCCTTTTATGGATTGTAGAAGGCGGTGCTGCGCTGTCGTGGTGGACGAGCGACAAAGGGGCCTTGGCTGGGTGAGCGGCATTCTAGCGGCAGGCAATGAGGCGATATTTCCTCAATGCGACAACTAATTACAGAAGCACAGGAAGCGCCGGGGACAGATATTGACAGCCTGCAAAAGGAGTGATCAAGCAGAAAAGGGTAAACGGATATCTACAGCAATACTCAGGCCACAAATCAACGAATGCCCATTTCATGGGCACCCAAGCCTCTCATGCGTTTCATCCGACCCTGAAAATGGCACCACATCGGCGCACCAACGTTCCCTAACCGCCCAACTGGGTGCGCAATGTTACCGTGGTGCCATGCACACCGTAGGGCGCGCCGTGCGCACCGAGATAACCACGCGCGATAGCCAAGCCCACAAGCAGCCGGTGCGCATGGCGCACCCTACCCGTCGACGCGCAGGCTTAGACGCGCGGTCACGCGGTTTTCCTCGGCGCGGTCCAGCCCGGCTTCCTCGATGCGTATGCCCTGCCCCTCCAGCGCCTGAATCCAGCGCAGCAACTGGGCGAATGCCACTGGCTGCAGGTTGACCTGCACCGCGCCAAAGCCCTCGGTATCCAGGCGCTCGATCATCAGGCCCTGCTCGGCCGCACTTGCCGTGACCACACCCTGCAGGCGCGCCGGGTCGAGGCTGGCGCGTGGCTGCAGGTCGCGCCCCTGAACCTGTGGCGCACGGCTTTGCATATAGGCATAGAGGCTGCGCTGCTCTTCGAACGCGGTGCGCGCGGCCTGAGCGTGGCGCTGCACCGGCTGCCACAACGCCAGATAGAACAGCACCAACAGCAGAAAAGCGCTCAGCGCCAGAAGTGCCAGGCGATCACGCGCCGGCAGCATCTGCCAGCGCTGCGCCAACGGCGAGCGCTGCCAGTGCAGTTGCACGCTATCGGTCAAACCCGTCCTCGACATGCCAATCATCCTCCTATCACCACGCGTGCGCTGACACCCTCGGCTTCGCGACTGGCCGAGCCCATCTGTACCGACAGGCCAGATTCCTCCAGACGCTCACGCAAACGCTCCAGCTCGGCAAAGCCCGGCGCCTGCAGCTGCAACGACAGATCGCCACGGGGCGCGCTGTAATCGAGCTGATTGACCTGCACCAGCGCTGCGCCATCGGCCTGCAGCGCCGCCGCCACTTCGGCCAGCAGGCCCAGCACCGGGCTGTCGCCGCCCGTGGACTGCGCCAGATGCTGATCGAACTGCGCGCGCAGGTTGATCAGCTTGCTGTCCTGCGGGAACAACTCGCGATAAAGCGCCTCGCTGGACGCGGCGTAGGCATCGGCTTCGCGCTGCAGATACCAGCCCTGCGCAAGATTGAAACCCCACTGCAATACGAGACACAGCGCCAGCACCCCGGCCAGCGGGCGCCAACGCCGCCAGGCGTCGCCACTCTGGCGCAAGGCAAATTCCCCCTGGGCCAGATCGACACCGCCGCCCTGACGCACCAACCACTGGTGCGCATCCTCAAGCAGATGCACCTCATCGACCGGCTCGGGCAGAGCCAGGCCAGCCGGCGCACCAACGATGCACGGTGATGGGCAGCGCTCTGCCAGCGCTGGCCAGTCCTCGCTCTGCAAAGCCAGACGCCAGGGCGCCTCGCCACCGAGCAACCAGCGCGACTGCAACCAGAGCAACTGACTACCCTGACGTGGCAACAGATCGGCATCGACGCGAATCGCCTGCGGCGGCTGCACCGCACACAGGGCCAGGCACTCGCGCAGCCAAGCGGCGCGCAGCGCATAGACGCGGTGACGACCATCGGCCAGTTGCTCCCCCAACGCCAGGTGCATCAGCTCGACATCTTCGGCCAGCAACTCCTCTACCGCGAACGGCAGCGCCTGGCGCATCCAGCGCGCCTTCTGCGTCGGCAGTTGCACCACGCAAGCGGTGACCGCCTCCACCGGCAGCACCAGCTCCCAGTGCGCCGGCAGATCGGCCAGGGCCTCGGCCAGACTGAGGGTGAGGCTGCCGTCTGCAGTGACGCGCTGCACGGGTAGATCCGCGGAGAGAGCGTGACACGCCTCAGGCGGTAGAAAAATCCATAAGGGGTTCATTCTTGTTCTTCCTCGATAGGGCGTGGCGGCATACCACCCTGCCCCAGATCACGCGCCAGGATACTGACCTGGCCATCATTGCTGCGCTGCAACAGGCTGCGCAATACCACACGGCGTTCACCCAGATTCACCTCGCTGAACACCTCGAAATACTGGCTGCCGACCGCCAACCCCTGCACCGCCTGCTCACCCAGACCGGCAAGCACAGGCTGCGCGGCGAAGGCTGCCGGGCTGGCGTACCCCTCGGTGCCGCGCCCGGCGATCAGCGCCAGGGCCGCATCCGGCGTCAAACCATCGGACAGGCTGGAGAGCACCATCGCGCTGGCGGTGTTGACGTTGAGCAGCGCCTCGCTCGGCAGCGCGCTGACGAAGGGCAGCAGGCGGCGATAGTCAGCCTCCTCCATCTCCAACAGCAGACGCAGTTCTGACACGTCGGTGATCTCACGATTGGCGGTGCGATAAGGCGGTGTCGCCAGCAGATACTGGCCGTCCTCGGCGCCATTGCCGCCCTGCAGCTCACTGTCGCTATCGAGCCAGTCCAGCAGACGCTCGGCGTAGGGTTTGTCGATCCCCAGACGCAGCAGCAGGCGGCGCAGGCGCAGCACCGCCAGCTCATTGGGCCGCCCCTGGCGCACCAGGCTGTTGAGGTTGAAGCGAGCGCTGGGATCGACGATACGAACACGCAGCTCACCGCCTTCATCCAGGGGGAACACCAGCGGCCTGGCCCAGGGCTCCAACAGATGGTCCACCGGCTGGCGCGGATCGCCCTGGCGCAGATCGCGCTCGAGCATCGCCTTGGCCAAGGTCTCGCCGCCCTGGGCGTAATGCCAGGCCTGGGTCACGTGCAACTGGTTGGCACTGCTGCGGATCGACAGCTGCTGACGAGCGATCAGCCCGGCGCAGACCACCGTGACCACGGCGACCACCAGCAGCACGGTGATCAACGCCACCCCGTTTTGCCGCTTCATGACTGCGGCCCCTCATCCGGCTCAGTCGGTGGCGCGCCAGGGCGGTTCTGCGCCGGCAGATCGGGCAGGCGCAGCAGGCGGCGCAATTCGCCATGGCGTCGATGCTGCAGCCGCAGTTCCACAGCGCGCGGCAACTCGGTGAGCAAACCATCGCCAGAGGCATTGGCCGGCGGCCAGTCAGGCTGCCACTGCCCGTCCTTGTCAAGGTAACGCAGGCTCAACGACTCGACACCATCGAGCGCCTGCTGGATCTGCGGCGCGCTGTCCTGAGCGCGATCCAGCACGCGCCAGTATCGCCGCTGCCATTGCTCGCCACTGAGTTGCCAGCGCACCCGCTGCACCTCGGCACGCGGTTGGCCAAGCGGGTTACGCCAGCCGACGCGGCTCAGTTCCAGCGCCGTGGCATCGGCCAGATCGCTGTGCAGCGCCGGCTGTGCATCACCGAAACCATCGCGAATCGGCCGGACCGTTACCTGGCGCAGATCGCGCTCGAAGGCTGACAGGGCACGAGTCAACTCGCGCAACTGGCGTTCGTGCTCACGGGTGACGGTATCGGCCCTGAGCACGCTGTCGAGCATGCGGTAGGTGGCTAGGCCCAGCAGAGCGAAGATGGCGATGGCGATCAGCAACTCAAGCAGGGTAAAGCCGCGCTGACGTGGTTTTGTAGGAGCGAGCTCTGCTCGCGAACCCGCATCGATGCCATTTCGCGAGTAGAGCTCACGCCAACAGGGCAGACGAATCACTGCGGCGCCCCCAGGAAACCGCTGAGCGTGACCAGCGCCCGTTCACGCAGGTCGCCACGGGCGCCCCGCTCTTCAGCGGCGACCCACAGCGTCACGCGGCGCATGGCTGGCTCGCTGGTAGCCTGAATCTCGCTCTGCCACGACCAGCGACGACCGGCAAACTCCACCTGGCCCTGGTCGCGACCATCAGCCGGTGGCGTGTCGGCCAGTTGCAGCTCGGTCAGTCGGTTGTCCGCCACCCACATGGCCAGGGTCTTGTTCTCAAGCTGACTGGCCGTACGCACGCTGCGGGCGCTGGCGGTCAGCACGCTGGCAGCAATCAGGGCGAAGATGGCCAGGGCCACCAGCACCTCGAGCAGCGTAAAACCGCGCGCGCGCCTCATCCGGCGCGCCCCGTGCCCAATTCCTCGACACGCGGCAGGCCAAAGCCATCGCTGGACAGTTGCAGGCGCAGGCCGTCACGACGGCGTTCGGCCAAGCGTAGACGGAAGGGTGTCAGTTCACCGCTGGAGAGAATCAACAGCTGTGGCGCGTCAGCGCTAGCTGTCGCTGGCAGGCTGAGGGCCTCGCCCTCCACCTCGAACGCCAGCTCGGCCCAGTCCGGCAGACGATGAGCCTGTCGATCCAGGGTCTGCCATTCGTTGCGCTGCGGGTCGTAACGCAGCACCCGATAGCCTTCGCGGGTGAAACTCAGGCCGTATTCGCGATTATCCAGCACCGCTTCATCGACCAGCACGCCGATCAGCCCACTGAGGCGCTCGGCCTCGCTGCGCAATTCGCGCGCCGGCCCGGCGATGCCGGTACTGAACACCGCCAGACCGATCAGACTGCCGAGGATGACCAGCACCACCAGCAGCTCGATCAGGGTGAAGCCGCGCTGCGCCTTCAACGTAGGAGCGAGCGCTGCTCGCGAAGGTTTTCCACGACGCATGTTTCGCTCGCGACACTCGCTCCTACAGGCGAACGACGGCATGGTCGAGTCAGAGATCCCAGTTGCCGATATCGGCGTTCAGGTCACTACCACCCTGCTTGCCGTCGGCGCCGAGCGAATAGAGATCGAAAGCACTCTTGGTGCCGGGGGCCAGGTATTGATAGGGGTTGCCCCAGGGGTCGATGGGCAGGCGCTTGAGGTAGCCGTCCTTGTTCCAGTTCTTCGCGGGCGGGTTGCCGCTCGGCTTGCTCACCAGCGCCTCCAGACCCTGTTGGGTACTGGGGTAGTTGTGGTTGTCGAGCTTGTACATGTCCAGTGCCGCGCCGATGGCACGAATGTCGTTCTGCGCGGCAGTGACCTTGGCCTGATCGGGCCTGCTCATTACCTGCGGCACCACCAGTGCCGCCAGAATGCCCAGAATCACCACCACCACCATGATTTCGATGAGCGTGAAGCCCGCCTGAGATTTTCTCACCTGCTATCCCACCATTTGGTTCAAAGAAAGAATGGGCAGCAGGATGGCCAGTACGATCACCAGCACCACTGCCCCCATGAATACCAGCATGAACGGCTCGAACAAGCCGACCAGCAGAGCGATCTGTGCGCCGAGGTCGTTCTCCTGATTCTTCGCCGTACGCGCCAACATCTGATCCAGCTCGCCGGAACGCTCACCGCTGGCGATCATGTGCAACATCATCGGCGGAAACTGCCCGGTGGCCTCCAGCGAGCGGGTCAGGCTGCCACCCTCGCGCACTTTCTGCGCGGCCACCAGCACCTCGCCACGGATCACCCGGTTACCGATCACCTCGCCGGCAATCGCCAGCGCCTCCACCAGCGGCACGCCGCTGCGGGTGAGGATCGCCAGGGTCGAGGCAAAGCGCGCGCAATCGGTGGCGCGGCCCAGCCGGCCGATCAGCGGTATGCGCAGCAGAAAGCGATGCCAGCGCAGGCGGAACGTCTCATCACGCAGGGCTGCGCGCAAGGCGACGACCGCCAACACCAGTGCCACCAGCGCCACCAGCCCCCAGGCCTTGACCCAGTCGCTCAGGGCGATCAGCCCGCGAGTCAACGCCGGCAGGGTCTGCCCCGAGTCGACGAATACCTTGACCACGTCCGGCACCACGTAGCCGAGCAGAAAGCCGACGATCAGCAAGGAAGCGCACATCAGGATCACCGGGTAGAGCAACGCCAGCTGCACCTTCTGCCGCGACTGCTGGCGCTGTTCGGTGTAGTCGGCCAATTGCTCCAGCACCGGGCCAAGGTGCCCGGCATGTTCACCCGCTGCCACCGTGGCGCGGTACAGCTCGGGAAAAGCGGCCGGGAATTCCTTCAGGCTGCCGGCCAGGCTGTGGCCCTCCAGCACGCGGGCGCGCACCGCCAGGAGCATGCCCTGGATACGCGCATTGGTGGATTGCGCCGCGGCGGCGCGCAGCGCCTCTTCGATGGGCAGCGCCGCCTGGATCAGCGTCGCCAGCTGGCGGGTAACCAGCGCCAGGTCGCGCGCAGACAGGCCACGGACAAAACCCAGGCGCGCCTGACCACTGTCCTGCTCGCGGCTGCGCGTGGCCTTGACCTCAAGCGGCGCCAGCTGTCGCTCACGCAGCAGTTGGCGCACCTGACGCGCGCTGTCGGCCTCCAGCACGCCCTTCTGCTGGCGACCACGCCCATCCAGGGCGATGTATTCAAAAGCTGCCATCGGCAAATCGCTCCAGTTGTCCCCGTAGGAGCCGCTTCAGCCGCGATTGTCGCCGACTCGCGGCTGAAGCCGCTCTCACAGGAGCCGAGCCCAACTTCCCGCTCACCATCATTCCTCTCGCGTCACGCGCAGCACTTCCTCGACCGTGGTCACCCCTTCCAGCACCTTGCGCCGGCCATCGTCACGGATGCTCGGGCCCAGAGTTCGAGCGTGGCGGGTCATATCCTGCTCGGAAGCGCGGCTGTGCACCAGGGTGCGCATGGTTTCATCGAAGACCACCAGTTCGTAGATGCCGGTACGCCCGCGATAACCCTGCTGATGACAGTGAGCGCAACCACGCGCGTGATACAGGGTTGGCGGCGGGCTGGCCGGCACGCCGAGCAATGCGCATTCGGCCGCATCAGCCGGGTAAGGTTCCTTGCACGCCGGGCACAGCACGCGCACCAGGCGCTGGGCCAATACGCCAAGCAGGGATGACGACAGCAAAAAGGGCTCCACCCCCATGTCCACCAGGCGGGTAATGGCGCCGATGGCACTGTTGGTGTGCAGCGTCGACAGCACCAGGTGGCCGGTCAGCGAGGCCTGCACGGCGATCTCGGCGGTTTCCCTGTCGCGGATCTCGCCGACCATCACCACGTCCGGGTCCTGACGCAGGATGGCGCGCAGCCCCCGGGCGAAGGTCATGTCCACCTTGGTGTTGACCTGGGTCTGGCCGATACCTTCGAGGTGATATTCGATGGGGTCCTCGACGGTGAGGATGTTGCGCGTGTGGTCATTGAGGCTGACCAGGCTGGCGTACAGCGTGGTGGTCTTGCCCGAACCGGTGGGACCTGTGACCAGCAGGATGCCGTGCGGCTTGCGCACGGTTTCCTCCATCAACGCACGATCCTCGGCGCGCATGCCCAGGTGCTGCAAAGACAGGCGCCCGGCCTGCTTGTCGAGTAGACGCAGCACCACCCGCTCGCCGTTGGCCGAGGGCAACGTGGACACGCGAATGTCCACCTCGCGCCCGCCGACCTTGAGCGAGATGCGCCCGTCCTGCGGCACGCGTTTCTCGGCGATGTCCAGCCGCGCCATGACCTTGACCCGCGAGACCAGCAGCGCCGCCAGCTCGCGCTTGGGTTCGAGCACCTCTCGGAGGATACCGTCGACGCGAAAGCGCACCACCAGGCGCTTCTCGAAGGTTTCCAGGTGTATGTCGGAGGCGTTTTCCTTGATCGCTTCACCGAGGATGGCATTGATCAGGCGGATGATCGGCGCATCGTCCTCCTGCTCCAGCAGGTCTTCGGTTTCCGGCACCTGATCGGCCAGCGAGGCCAGGTCGAAGCTGCCGCCGATGTCCTCGGCCAGTTGCATGGAAGCGGAATCGTGTTGATAGGCCGCACCCAGCACCTGAGCGAACTCAGGTGCACTCAGCACCTGAAGCGGCAAGCGGCGCCCGGCGAAACGCTGCGCCTCGGCCAGCGCCACCAGATCACAATCGGCGCGATGGGCCAGGCTGGCGCGCTCATCCTGCATGACGAACACCACGCCGTGACGCTTGGCAAAGCTGAAGGGCAGACGGCGAAGGGGAGTTTCGGGCAAAGAATTGTTCATGTGTGACCTTAGAACAGAACCTTATTCAGGTAGCACAGCCTAATCTGACTGTTTGACCTAATGGCTACCTCTAGGACGGTCTTTTTGTGCGTTTATTCAATTATCTTTAACACATCGTCTGTAACTGTACACCCACCCTATTTAGGGGATGCCAACCTCGTGCAGGCTGCTATGATCAGCGCGCGACGCCCAGCACATAAGAAGAACTAGACTGTCGTTTGCGGAGTAATGCTTTTGCCCATTTCGGCCCTTCCCCAGCGGATCAAGGACAATGCACCGAGCCTGATCGGCATGCTCGTGCTGCTCATCCTGAGCGTCAGTCTGGCCTGGCAGAGCGCAGAACTGCTGCGCCTGGTGCGCAGCCCCGTAGCGCAATCGCTGAGTCAGACCGCCCCCAATCTGGAACAACGCGCGCAGGCCCCCATCGCCCAGCTGTTCGGCACCCCACGCCAGGACGACAGCGGCCCGCCCCCGGCCACCAACCTGCAACTGACCCTGCTCGGCAGCTTCGTCCACAGCGACCCGCAACGCTCCAGCGCGGTGGTCCAGCGCCAGGGCCAGAGCGCCCAGCGTTATACCGTCGGCATGGATGTGGACAATGGCGTGCGCCTGGATGCCGTCTATGCCGACCGCGTCGAACTGCTGCGCAACGGCCGCCGCGAAAGCCTGGCCTTCCCTCGTCAGCAGAGTGGCCAGTACAGCCTCTATACGCCACCGGACGAGACAATCGACGACCCTGTCGAACAGCTCGATCAACTCGACCAAAACAATCTCGAACAACTGCGCCAGCGCATGCAAGACCTGCGCGAACAGATGGAAGCCTCTGGCACCCTGCCAGAGGAAACGCCCGCCGATCAGCCAATGGAAAGCGACTGAACCGATGCATGTTCTCCGAAGCCGTCTGACCCTCGCCCTCCTCGCCGCCGGCCTGGCCGCTGCACCCTTGCCTCTGCTTGCGCAGATCGAGCAGGTGCCGGCCAGCGCCAACCAGCAGGAGGAAAGCTGGACCATCAATCTCAAGGGCGCCGACATCCGCGAATTCATCGACCAGATCGCCGCCATCACCGGGCAGACCTTCGTCGTCGATCCGCGCGTGAAGGGCCAGGTCAACGTGATCTCCAGCGCGCCGCTGGGGCTGTCCGAGGTCTATCAACTGTTCCTTTCGGTGATGGCCACTCATGGTTTCAGCGTGCTGACCCAGGGCGACCAGGCGCGCATCGTGCCCAACGCCGAAGCCAAGGCCGAAGCCGATGCCGGCCGCCCGGCGCCGGATCGCCTGGAAACCCGCATGATCCAGGTGCAGCACGCGCCAGTGGCCGAACTGATACCGCTGATTCGTCCCCTGGTGCCGCAGTACGGCCACCTGGCTGCCGTCACCTCGTCCAACGCGCTAATCATCAGCGACCGCAGCGCCAACATAGAACGCATCGAAGACCTGATGCGCCAGCTCGACCAGAGCGGCGCACAGGACTTCAGCGTGGTCACCCTGCAGCACGCCTGGGTAATGGACGCCGCCGAAGTGCTCAATACCGCCATTGCCCGGGGCCAGGCCAAGGGCACCAGCGCCACCCAGGTGGTGGCCGACGCCCGCACCAATCGCCTGATTCTGCTCGGCCCACCGGACGCCCGCGCCAAACTGGCCGACCTGGCCCGCTCGCTGGACAGCCCCACCAGCCGCTCGGCCAATACGCGGGTAATCCGCCTGCGTCACAATGATGCCAAGTCCCTGGCCGAAACCCTCGGCGACATTTCCGAAGGCCTGAAGAACCAGGAAAACAGCGAAACCACCGGCAGGCAGTCGAACATCCTCATCCGCGCTGACGAGAGCCTCAACGCCCTGGTGCTGCTGGCCGACCCCGATCTGGTCGCCACCCTCGAAGACATCGTGCGCCAGCTCGACGTACCACGCGCCCAGGTGATGGTCGAAGCGGCCATCGTCGAGATCTCCGGCGACATCACCGACGCCCTCGGCGTGCAGTGGGCCGTGGATGCCCGCGGCAGAACCGGTGGTCTGGGCGGGGTGAATTTCGGCGGCACCGGCTTGTCGGTTGGCAGCGTGCTGCAGATCCTGCAAAACGGCGAAATACCGGAGAACACCACCCTGCCAGACGGCGCCATCATCGGCATCGGCAGCGACCGCTTCGGCGCACTGATCACCGCACTCTCGGCCAACAGCAAGAGCAACCTGCTGTCCACGCCGAGCCTGCTGACCCTGGATAACCAGAAAGCGGAAATCCTCGTCGGGCAGAACGTGCCCTTTCAGACCGGCTCCTACACCACCGACGCCTCGGGTGCCGGCAACCCCTTCACCACCATCGAACGCCAGGACATCGGCGTGACCCTCAAGGTCACACCGAGCATCAATGAGGGCGCCACCCTGCGCCTGGAGATCGAGCAGGAAATCTCTTCCATCGCCCCCAGCACCGGGCTCAACGCCCAGGCGGTCGATCTGGTGACCAACAAGCGCTCGATCAAGAGCACCATCCTCGCCGACGACGGCCAGGTGATCGTGCTCGGTGGCCTGATTCAGGACGACGTCACCCAGGCCATCTCCAAGGTGCCACTACTGGGCGACATTCCCTTGCTCGGTGGGCTGTTCCGCTCTACCCGCGAATCCCATATCAAGCGCAACCTGATGGTCTTCCTGCGGCCGACAATCGTCCGCGACGGCGCCGGCCTGGCTGCGCTGTCGGGCAAGAAGTACAGCGACATTCGCATCATCGGCAACGGCGGCCCGGACAACGGCCGTCCCAGCATCCTGCCCAGCACGCCGGGCCAGCTGTTCGACGGCCAGGGCGCACCGGCAGTGGATTTGCGGCAATGAGCGAGTTGGTTGCGAGGATAAACCCGTGGGAGGCGCTTTAGCGGCGACAATCTCTGCAGCAGTCGCGGCTAAAGCCCCTCCCACAGGGTTGTAGAGCGCCTGTCTCCCCTCTCCCGTTTACGGGAGAGGGGCCGGGGCAGAGGGCTGAATCGATGTGCCTTTGTAGGAGCAAGCTCTGCTCGCGAAAAGCAGTTCGCTCGCAACGCTCGCTCCTACACAACTGTCGGCCAAGCCTTTTCGCGGCGAGGCGCCGCTCCTACAGCCCTTGCGGGCACTCACCCCAACGCCGGCGTACGCGGCGGCACCAGGCGCTTGGAGCCGGTCGACTCATAGGCCGCCGCCAGTTGCAGCAACGCCGAATCGTCATAGGCGCGACCTGCGAAAGTCAGGCCCACCGGCATGCCGATATCTGCCATCACGCCCATCGGCACGGTCACGGTCGGCACGCCCAGATGACGGATCGCCAGGTTGCCATTGGCCACCCACACACCGTTGCTCCAGGCGATATCGGCGGACGCCGGGTTCACGTCGGCATCGGCCGGGCCGACATCGGCCACGGTGGGGAACAGCACCGCATCCAGGCCCAATTGATCCATCCAGTCTTCCAGATCGATCTTGCGCGTATGTTCCAGGCCCCGCAGGCCGTCGGGCAGCGTGGCGATCTGGTCCCAGGGCTTGATGCCGCGCTTGGCCATGTTGACGTATTCGTCCATGCCCGCCGCCAGGTCGCCCTCGCGGTTCGGTAGCGTGCCGGGGTCGTGCGGGAATATCTGCGGGCCGTCCACATCGGCCAGGCGGTTGAGCTTGGGGTCGCCATTGGCACGCAGGAAGTCGTCGAAGGCCCAGCCGCTGAGCTCCCACAACTCGTCATGCAGGAACTCAGGCGTGACGATGCCGCGATTGAACACGGTCGGGGCGCCGGGGCGATCGCCCTCGCAGTTGGACACCAGCGGGAAGTCCACCTCCACCACTTCGGCGCCGGCCGCTTCCAGCGCCTGGCGCGCCGCCTCCCACAGGGCGATCACCGTCGGCCGGGTATGAATGCGCTGGCCAGTCGGCCCGCCGATGCCTGGGTTCTCGCTGGTACCGGCCAGCTCGTCCTTGTTGATGAACATCCTTGGCACGCCCAGACGCTTGCCGGCCAACGCTTCAGCCTTGGCCGCCAGTGCCAGGTAGGACTGGGGACGCACTTCGGAGGCCTTCGGGATCGGCACCCAGGGCTGCATGCGCCAGAGGTCGCCACGGCTGTCGGCATCGTCGGCCACCACCACGTCGAGCACCTGCAGCAGATCGGCCATGCTGCGGGCGTAAGGCACCACCACGTCCATGGTCGGCGTCAGCGGCCAGTTGCCACGCACCGAGATCACCCCGCGCGACGGCGTGTAGGCGCACAGGCCATTGTTCGACGCCGGACCACGCCCGCTGGACCAGGTTTCCTCGGCCAGGCCAAAGGCCGCGAAGCTGGCGGCAGTCGCCGTGCCGGCGCCGTTGGACGAGCCCGAGGCGAAGGGTGCGGTCAGGTAGTCCGCGTTGTAGGGGCTTTCGGCACGGCCATAGACGCCACGTTGCATGCCGCCATTGGCCATCGGCGGCATATTGGTCTTGCCCAGGCAGATGGCGCCGGCCGCACGCAAGCGCTCGACGGTGAAGGCGTCACGCTGTGCCACCAGATCCTTGAACGCCGGGCTGCCAGAGGCCGCCGTCAGGCCCTTGACCAGATAGCTGTCCTTGGCGGTGTAGGGAATGCCATCCAGCGGGCCGAGGGTTTCGCCACGGGCGCGGCGCGCATCGGAGGCCTCGGCTTCCTTCAGTGCCTCGGGATTGCGCACCACCACCGCGTTGAGCTGGGTGGCCGTGTTCGGGCCGTCGTAGGCGTCGATACGCGCCAGATAGGCCTTGACCAGCTCAACCGCCGTGGTGCGGCCGTCCTCCAGCGCGGCGCGCAGCTCGGCAATGGAAACTTCGGTTACCTCGATCATGGTGTCATCACTCGCAGATGGCGGGCCGGTGTCGCACGGCCATGGATACGAAAACAGCGCTTGCACGGCCGACGCTCATAGGCAGATTCAGTCATGCAAATATGTGCCCGATGATACATCCCGTCAGGCCTTCGCAGCAGCCCGCGCCAATGGCCAGGATGCGCGCCAGCCATTACATTCTCGCCACTGATTACGCAGCATTGAGCAGAACAGGCTTATGACCCGCGAAGAACGCATCCATCTGTGGTTGGCGCTGTCGGACGTATTCGTCGACACCGAAGTCGACTACGGATACATCGCCCACCAAGTGCAGGGTTTCGATCGCGTCACGGCGCAAGCAGCCTTCTACGAGGATGTCGCTCCCGCGTGCTACTCCAACATGCTCGCGCCCATCCCACCGATCTGGACAGGCTTCGACAGCGCCTGGCTCAGCGAAACCATCGAGCGAGCCCAGGCCGCGCGACGGAGCTCCACCCTGCGCCGCCTGCGCGATCGACTCTTCATCGCCTACCTGCGCCGCGCCCTGAAACCGGAATGGGTGAAGATCGAGCAGGAGCTCGATCACCTAGGGCGAGGCGTTGCCAAACCCTAGGCGCCCGCTTGCCGGCGATTTCGACAGACGCATCGCCCGCAAGCGGGCGCCTACGAACAAATCCTCCCAGGCTTGACTGGTCGGCATTACGTCATCCCCTGCTATGTTCTCAGTCCCTGCACACGAAACAGGAGAACATCGCCATGTCCCACCTCACCGGCGGCTGCCTCTGCGGCCAGGTACGCTTCGAAACCAGCGGCCAGCCTTATCGGGTCGGCGTTTGCCATTGCATGGACTGCCGCAAGCACCACGGCGCCCTCTTCCACACCTCGGCGATATTCCCGCAGGACGCGGTGAGGATAGAGGGCGAAACCGGCCAGTACGCCGGCCGCCACTTCTGCCCGCGCTGCGGCTCGCCGGTGTTCGCACGCTCGGGGGATGAAATCGAAGTCAACGTCGGCTCGCTGGACGAACCGAACCGGTTCACCCCCACCTACGAACTCTGGACCATCCGCCGCGAGGCCTGGCTACCGCCCTTGCCCTTCGACCGGCATTACCCGCGCGACCGCGAGCGCAGCACGCGCCACGAGTAGAGCCGCTCAAACATCGGCTTCGCGCAGGCTTATCCAGCCGTGCATCAGCCCGGCCTGGAAGAACTGCACCGGCGCCGCGAAACCGGCGGCCTGGATGATGCCGGCTACTTGCGGCGCCGGCAGCACCGCCACATCGCGGGCATAGGCTGTGCGCGCGCGTTCCAGCATCTGCGCATCGACCCCAGCCGCGGCCATCAGCGTCATCCAGCCATGCAGCAACACCTCGTAGGCCGGCGAGTGGATATCGGCTGCCAGGTCGACACTGGCAAGCAGCCCGCCGGGTTTCAGGCGCTGCGCGATCTGGCCGAAGAAGCCGGTTCGCGCTGCAGGTTCGAGCAGGAACTGCGACACCAGGAAACAGGTGGCGCCATCGTAGGCTGCCCCAGGCGCCAGCGTATCCAGATAACCCTCGTGAAAGTCGCAACGCTGCAGAAAACCGCTGCGCTCCGCGCGCTGGCGACACACCTCGAGCATCGCCCCGGAAGGGTCGAGCGCAGTGAAGCGCCAGCCTGGAAAGCGCTCGGCCAGGTGACCGATTTCCGCACCCGTGCCGGCGCCCACGCAAAGAATCCGCGCATCGGCCGGCAGCCCGACGAACAGCGCATCGAGTAGCAGATACAGCGCCTGACGAATCGGCGCCATCCCCGCCCACTGCTGGTCGTAGCCCGCCGCCTGCTGGTCGAACAGCGCCTTGAGTTCCTCGTCACGCATGGCAAATCCTCCGTCGAATCATCGTACTGATACCTTCGAGTATCCCAGAGCTGTCAAGCCCCCACTGCATCGCCCAAAGCCCAAGCCAACTTTGTCGGCACTTTGCCAATGTGTCGGGGGACTAACTGACATGACCATTCCCAGCGAACCCGATATGCAGAGCCCGACCTTCGAACACAAAGCCTTCATCCTGCTACTCGTCCTGGTGACGGTCGCCTTCTTCTGGATACTGCTGCCTTTCTACGGGGCCGTATTCTGGGCCATGGTGCTGGCCGTGGTGTTCGCGCCGCTGCAGGAGCGCCTGCTACGGCGCACAAACGGCAGAAACAATCTGGCCGCCCTGCTGACGCTGATCATTTGCCTCATGGTGGCGATTCTGCCCGTGATCTTCATCACCTCGGCGGTAGTGGCCGAAGGCACCGCCCTGTACCAGAAGCTGGAGTCGGGCGAGCTGGATATTGGCGCCTACGTGACCAGCATCATCCAGGTGCTGCCACCCTCCATGCAGGAACAGCTCGACCGAGTCGGCATATCCAATCTCGAAGGCTTGCAGGAACAGATTTCCAAGGGCGCCATGGCCGGCAGCCAATACCTGGCCACCAAGGTGTTCGCCATCGGTCAGGGCACCTTCGAGTTTTTCATCGGCTTCTTCGTGATGCTGTACCTGCTGTTCTTCCTGCTGCGCGACGGCAAGGAGTTGGTGCGCAACATTCGTACGGCCATCCCCTTGGGCGACACCACCAAACGGCGCCTGCAAATCAAGTTCACCCGCGTGGTACGCGCCACCGTCAAGGGCAACGTGGTGGTCGCCGCCGTGCAAGGCGCGCTCGGCGGCTTCATCTTCTGGGCGCTGGGCATCTACAGCCCGCTGCTGTGGGGCGTACTGATGGCCTTTCTGTCGCTGTTACCGGCCGCCGGCGCCGGTATCGTCTGGGCCCCCGTAGCCATTTACCTGCTGTTCACCGGCAGCGTCTGGCAAGGTGTGGTGCTGACGCTATTCGGCGTGCTGGTGATCGGCCTGGTGGACAACATCCTGCGCCCGATTCTGGTCGGCAAGGACACCCGTATGCCCGACTACCTGATCCTCATCTCCACCCTCGGCGGCCTGTCCCTGCTGGGCCTCAACGGCTTCGTGATCGGCCCGCTGGTAGCCGCGTTGTTCGTGGCCAGCTGGAATCTGTTCGGGGCGAAGAAGAAGGTCAGATTGCCGGAGTGAAGAAAGCGTGGGAGCGCGACGAGATAATGGATACCCTCTCTTCAGCCTAACGCGCCTCATGACCAAGCAAGCGCACAAACCGCAGCGGGGAAGTAAATGGAATTTACCGAAGAAATTGCCGCCGCATTTCCGGTTGGGAACAAGATTCCAGCACTGCTCAAGCAAGCGCTTCAATTGCTGGAAGCGCATGGTTGTGTGCGAAAACGACGGGACGGTGTTCGCTACATCACCCTGCATCCCGAACCTGACTACAGCGATATGTGCACGATTGCCTTCTATACACCCGACGCAGCCGATACTGCGCTGTGGACCGGCAGTGATGACCCGGAGGTGAACGCGCGGCTTACTATTTTCCTCAGAACAGGAGGAGATGGCTCATGGGCTGGTTTATGGCGAGATAACGCCGGGCAGCAGAAAGTCGTTCACCTCGGGTCAGGTTCAGGTTCCCTGATGTTGTGCATCCTGACGGAAAGCATAGAAGACCTCCTGCGACTTCTGGCTATCGGATATAACGAACTCTGCTGGCCAGAACATTTCGACCGTACTCCCAGAGAAGTACAGGCCGATGAATACGGTGATAACAGCGACCCTCCGTCTCCCACCTTGCTCCGTATCCACGTTACCCAGACACTGGGACTGCATATCCCCGAACGTGCATCAGAGATCGTTCAACGCACCGAAAGCATGGATGCGATGAAGTCGGACGATCCATTCTGGAACTGGCTCAAACATGTCAGGAGGGAATGAGCCACGCACCTCTGGGCATTCCGTCGATTCGCATCTACCATATGCCGAACTCGTACTACCGCGGCTGCTGAACCCGGTATTCACGAGGAAATCACGATGGAAAGAACCCGTGCCTGGAGACGCTCACAGGCTCACAAAGATGCACCCAAACCGCTGATGCGCTTGCCGTATCAACAGCCAGAAAAGAACTGGAAGCTGCTGTATACCCGAGCGGAGAAACTGCTCAGAGCACGCCAACTCGGCCTCAGCTACCCCATTCGCACCACCCGCCAACTGCTGGATCAAGAGTGACCAAACTCCTTTTCATCTGCAGCCGCAATCAATGGCGTAGCCCGACGGCGGAAGCGATCTGGCGCCGCCGCCCCGGCTTCGAAGCCCGCTCGGCTGGTACCAGCCCGAACGCTCGCAAACCCATCGGCCCAGCGGATATCCGCTGGGCCGATGTCATCTTCGTCATGGAACACAAGCACGCCAATCGCATGCGCGCAGAATACGCCCGCCTGCTCGAACACAAGCGGCTGCACATTCTGGACATCCCTGATGACTATCGTTTCATGGACCCGGAACTGGTGGAGATGCTCGACGATATGGTCAGTGCGCATCTGGATGAGCCGGGCTTGTAAAAGCGTCCGACTCAACTGCACAACCGTCGTACCTTCATATAACGCTGTCGTTTTTCCCTGCTCCCAACCTCATCATCTACTCCTGCGTCGGGCTCTCCTCTCTGCACAGGTCCGGCTTGTCGCTGAGAATCACCCGCCGAATACGGCCACTGTCGAAGTAAGGCACTTCAGGACAATAACGCTGGCCGGCCGAGGTCTCGGTCGATTTCCAGACAACGTTTTCTGAACGCAGGAGAACCGGTTTCTCCCCAGGCTTGGCGGGTTTCCAGATGTCGATATACGTGCGATCCAGAAAAGCCCAGTCGTCGATTTCGCAGGTTTTCAGGTCGATCTGGTGCAACCGTAAGCGCCCATCTGCAGACTGCTCAACCCGCCCTGGATACTCGATGAAGCCTTCAGCGTAACCAGGGGTGATATAGCAAAGGCGCCGCGCATCGCCGTCCATCACTGGCAGGAGATAACTGCTCCGGGTATCGACCTCATGCAGCTCGGCGCCCTTCCAGCGGTAGATCGAAACACCATGCTCACAACAACTGGCGCGCCAGAAGGAATAGACGATCTGGTGCTCCGGGTCGAAATCAGGCGAGGTAATGCCCTGCAATGTTGCAGGCGCATCGACGAAGCGCCCCGCCTCCGGGTCATAGAGCCAGGTCTGATGAGGGATATTGGGGCCAGCGGGCAAGAACTGGGCAATGCTCAGATCGGGCCAGCCATCGAAGTTCGCATCGAACAACACCGGCGTGAAAATGCTGCAGGTCCCCTGGGACTCGGTTTCCAGGGTCTGCAACAGCACAGCGTCCTTGTACAGACGGATGGCCGAAACCAGCGGGGGCGTCGGGCAACCCTCGCCCTCCGGCTCGGGCAGCGCATCGGCTAACAAACGTATTTCATAGGGAAAGCGCGCCTGCAACTCATCCTCGGACTCAGCCCTGCGCAAAGCCAGTGGCAACCTGCGCTTGCCATCAGGCGAAACCCAGGTACCGGTGATGCCGTCTTTCAGCGATTCGATCTGCCAAATGCCCGTTGTGGCTGCTTTATTCTTGCGGTCTCGCTCGATCAGCTCCGCCCCGGCGCCTTGCACCTGCCCCTCCAGCACGAGCTGGATGCGCGTCTGGTTACTACACGGCTGATAGCAGTAGCTGCCCGACAGATTATCGGCAACGCGGCTCAAGGAAACCTCTACCTGCTTGCTGCCCAGAGCGCCGACAAAGGAGTGACTCCAGATGGGAAACTCCACCGAAGCGGCAGCGGTTTCTGTAGTGCTGGCATGCAGCGCCGGTAACCAGAAGGCGGCAAGGATGACGAGAAGAGCACGGGGATTTCGGATTGATGGCATACAACGTCCTTGTTTCGCAGGGAGCCCAATGGAGCGCAGTATGCCGTCATGGAGACGGAAAAAACGACTAGCGCTCGGCAGTACACGCCATCGACAGCAGCTCAGGTTGACGGAGTGAGAGAGGCAGCGGTGATGTGCTGCCTGAGTACGCCTCGCCATGCGACAGCCCGCCCTGGCGCATATTCAGTGCGCGGGTGATACAAGATCGAGACATCCCACAGCCCGGAACGAGAAATGGACTTCAGCGAATATGGCAACCCCAAAGGCAAACCGGTGGTTTATTTCCACGGGGTGCCCGGCTCGCCCCATGAGAGTTCCATCTACGATGCGCCAGCCCGAGAACACGGCCTGCGTGTCCTCTGCTTCGATCGCTTCGCCATCGACCGTGCCATCAGCGGTGCCGACTACTACCGGCATATCGCACAGGCGATCAACGAGAAGACGCAAGGCGCTCAGCTCGACGTTATCGGATTCTCCCTCGGCGCCCATGCCGCGCTGGAAGTCAGCGCGCTTATGCCGGGCCAGATTCGCAGCCTGCATCTGGTTTCCGCAGCCGCCCCGCTCGACGGCGGATACTTCCTCAATGAGATGGCTGGCAAGGCCGTTTTCTCGATGGCCAAGCGCAACCCAGGTTTGTTCCAGTGGCTGGTGAAGTGGCAGGCGCTATTGGCCAAACGAGCACCGCAGATGCTGTTTCGCATGCTGTTCGCCAGCGCTCAGGGGCAGGATCGAGAGCTGGTGAAGTCACCGGAGTTCAGAGCGCTTATCTGTCAGGTATTGCGACAGTGCTTTGCGCAAGGCACAACCGGCTACACGCGGGATATACAGCAGTATCTCCAGCCATGGGCAGCCAGCGCCTTCGCCAGCGAGGCAAACGTCTGCCTGTGGCATGGTACCGAGGACAACTGGTCGCCTTTCGGTATGTCGGAGCATCTGGCCGAACGCTTACCACGGAATGCTCGCATCGAGCGGATGGAGGGGCTTTCTCACTACTCCTGCCTGTATGCCGCAGCGCCGATGATTTGTGCGCGGCTCGATAAGGAGAAATCTTGAATCTGGCCTCTACTCTCATGGGCTGACGCTACTGAGAATGCACTGTGATCGGGCTGCTTTCGGCCAGAAGCAGTCGCTAGTTAACTGAAGGGCATTCAACGAAAGGGCATCGCGCAAGCCCTTCAGGGTATGGTTGTCGATGTGTGGCTTCACTTGGGTGACCAATCTGCCCCGTTATGAAGTGCTCTTTTCATCACCGTTGCTGCCGGCAGTGTTGTACTACCTTTCCGTTGAGCCAGCACTCCTGCGTCGGTGCAAGTGGTACGGGCGATACACTCGCTCATCGAAAGCTCCGCTGCTCAGTTGCTTACTGTCAGAATCCGCGCGTCTAAAGTGTACTGGGAGGATGGGTATTGGGGCAGGTATCAAAACCGTAAGAAGGTACTACCCATTAAGTACAGTGAGCCAATAATTCGCGCTTCCAACATCCGTACGAAAGCGACATCCTAGATTTGGATAAATAATTAAATGAGCGATCTGCTTCTAAAAGCTGCACTAAATAAAAAATTTCAGACGGATGTCCAGAAGTACATCAAAGAGCTGGAATCGAAAGTTAAGCATCTGGATTTCTTTCGAGCTGCGCAAGAAAAGCAACTTCTGCCGGCTCGAGAAAGTGCAGAGTTTTTCACTCAGTGCATTGGAGAATTAGAAAAAGCATTCACTGACAATATCAACTCATATTCAGGCATGCGTTGGATGTATTACCTTCGGCGTACACCTAATGCAATTTTTAGTGGGGACTTGTCTTCCACTGGTGTTAACTCCCGAGTATTGGCTGAGGTTTACGCAAATCGCAGTACGAAATCAGAAACAGCTACATATGGGAGTAACGGCTTCGTTTTTCCGATTAACGACAGCACGTTAAGGCACGTCGCGCGCTTTGTGTCTTTCATTACGATTATTTATGATTTACAAGTTGGATTTCGTTTTGCGAGTAAAGGATCCGAATTTGATTTTTCCAGACAGCCGCACCGGGCACTTATAAAAAGCAAGTTCATAGTGGGTCTGCCAGCTTTTAGATCAGTCCTCCCACGCCGCGTGCGACACCCGTTACTGGAAGCCGCCGTGCAGATTTATGACCAGCGCCATAACTATCAACGTCGCACTTTTCAAGGGGTAGCGATGAGCTTAGCGGGCCTCGCTCATGACGATGCAGCAGCCGGCGACATTAAAGCCCATGTCGATATAACGCAGGCGCTGTGGGGGATGCATGATGAAATAGTTTTCTCGCCTCAAGAGTTTCTTGACGGAAACTCACGAGCTGAAATTTATGGAGGAAACCGGCAAATAATTGTTCGCTTCAGCCCGTCGAACATTGACTATGCAAAACTTTTCGAGCTGTACCGCCTGCCTGTTATGGAAAAAGTCGACATTGATAACAACGCTGCGCTTTGCCTATTGCTGATTTTTCTCGCCGGGCGCTGGCTTCAGAGGCAGCGTTACTCATTCCTTCGAGTTATGGAGCTAGGCTATTTCATCATGGAATTCCAGCAGTGGGAAAATTTTGCCGACGAGCAATACTCCAAGGCATGCGATGAGATTCGTCAGTATCTTCCACAGTTTCAAGCACCTGAAAACTACAGCGCATTCGTCGCCAGTTGCTTGAACTTTAAAGGTGAAGTCTGGCCCCTCTCCCACGGAGATATCCTCCGGATTACGAACGACTACGTATGTATTGACATGTGGGCCGCTTCTACGGGTTTTCTAGGCTGGTTCCAATTCCCCAAGACTCAAGGGCAGGTTGCTAATGAGCGTGCAGCCAAGTTTGAGGACGTGGTTCAGGAGGTAATCGATTTTTCCCCTTGGGCAGACAGTTCCATTCGGGGGTTGCGGCAGCGGGAGCTTAAAGTGGACGGCCAAGCTCTAACCGACATTGATGCTATCGGATCCTACGATGGCACCCTACTAGTGGTTTCGTGCAAAAGCATCCCATACACGCGCGAGTATGATCGCGGTACGCACAACGTTATTCGCAACGCGGCATCGACGGTGGACAACGGGGTGGTTTATTGGGAAAGCATCGTCAGCCAACTCCAAGCTCGGAAGGTGGGTGATAACTTTAACTTAACAAGCTACAAGCATGTTATTGGAGTTGTTTGCACTCCATTTGCGGTATACACGAGCCATTCTGCATCTCTATCAATATCTGTAGGTGATTTACGATGGGCGTGCTCACTGGATGAGCTATCGGAATTTTTGAGAAGTAGCGCTTCAGGGGGGAGGGCGAATCGACCCGGACTTCCTGACACTATCTAGCTGGAAAAGGGGACAGATTTATTTACTGGGCAACAGTCCGCTTCTGGCCGGTAGCTGTCGCTTACTAATGGCGGCTCTCGGCCAGGAGCGAGGGCAGTCCAAATGAGGCTCGGATACGTCTACGAAACTAGGGGCGATTCAGGATGCCACTCGTTCGTACCCAACGAGTGGCTTCCTGCTGTGTTTACCGTTCGGCAGTTGTGGTGAATTTCCAGCCACGATGGTTTGCCCCGGCTAATTACGCTGCGCTAGTGTCAGCCTTCCGTGGGGGCGGAGCCCTCGTTCATTTCGGCATGGAGGTGTGCATGTTCCCTATTGATACCTGGCTGGCTTATACGGGCGCCTGCATTTTGCTGGTGCTGGCTCCCGGCCCGGACAATCTGTTGGCGGTGGCGCGCGGGCTCGGCCAGGGGCGCCTTGCCGCCATCGTTTCAGGCATGGCGTCGGGCACCGGGATTCTGTTTCACGTGCTGGCGGCATCGCTGGGGCTGACATTGCTGATGCAGACGTCGGAGCTGGCGTTCTGGCTGATCAAGTGCATCGGCGCTGGTTATCTGCTCTGGCTGGGCATCAAGGTGCTGCGCACGCGCAACCTGATCAGCTTTCGCTCCGTGACTCGGCAATCGCTGCCGAGCATCTTTCTCACCGGTTTTCTGTCCGCCGCGCTCAACCCCAAGCCGGGCTTTTTCGTGCTGGCATTCATCCCGCAGTTCGTCGATCCGCAACGCGGTTCGGTGAGCACGCAGATGCTGGTTTACGGCCTGTGGTTCGCGGTGCTGACAGCTGTGGGCTTCGCACTGATGGGTGTGTTCGCCACCTCGCTGTCGCGCTATCTGCAAGCGCGGCCACGGGTGGTGAAGGGTTTGAACCTGGGTGCTGGGATGACCTTCGTAGCCTCCGGCGTATCGGTGGCGACTCTGAGCCAGCGTTAGGCTCAGCGTAAGCGGTGGCGCCGCTCAGGCATCTGCGTCCAACGCAGCATGGGTACGCAGTTCCTCTTCAATGAATGCGGCGATCATCGCTCGGTAAACCTGCTCCACGACCGCTGCCGAGGCGCCGCGCTCATCGGCTAGTGTGCGCACCTTGGCGATAACCTGCTCGACGCGCGCAGGGGCGCGAACATCCGCACTGTCTTTCTTGAAGCGCGCCGCCTGGGCGACGAAGCCACCGCGCTGGGCGATGAGGTCGACCATGGCGCGGTCGATCTGGTCGATGCGCTCGCGCACCTCTTCAAGGGATTTGCATTGCACGTCCATATGACGATTTCCTGTGGTGCTTCGAATGGGGCCAGTCACGTTAGTCAGCATGGCGCCATGCGTCCAGCGCAAATGCCCGCCGGCTTACGCCTGCGGCTGGGGTGCCACGCCCCGTGCGTGGCATGCCGGCCCAATAAAAACAGTGAATGACTGAAGGTCTCGCGGTCTAACTCGTCAGCCCCCTAGCGGCTGCTCGTCTGCCGGGCAGGCCCATCCAACAGTCGAGCGACATCGATGAAAACCTCGCGAATCATTACCTCCGACATCCATGACCCACTGCGTGAGAAACAGGCGGAGTTGCTGATATTCGGTACGCCGAAGGAGCGGCTCGATTTCTATCGCCGGGAAATTCAGTACGAAACCAGCCTGCTGGCCGGGCGCACCAACTCCTATCTGACGGCGCAGTCGTTTCTGGTGATCGCCTATGCATCGTCCATGGCCAACTCGAACGCCAACTGGGGGGCGGTGTTCACCTTGGTAGTCCCTGCGCTGTTTACGCTATTGGGCATCATCAACTCTCTGCACGCCTGGCCTGGGATCAGGGCCTCCGCCACGATCATCGAACACTGGCACTACAAGCAGGAGCAGCTGTTGCGCAGCGATCCCGAGTTCGGCCATGCCTATGATGATTCGCCGCTGTTCAGCGAGCAGGAGGCGAGCCGAGAAAGTACCTACAAATCGCTGATGTTCTTTCTACGTTCCCCCTGGCTGTTCATCGTTTTCTGGAGCGTGCTGGGCGTGTTTTCCATCTGGTTGCAGCTGCCCTCGGCCAACCTGTGAGCCAGCCCTGCGAGGGTTAACCAGGCGTGAGCTGCGCCACAGCCCGGCACCGAGTCGCAGCGGACGCCGGCACGATGACGCTTTGGCCTGCGCGCAATCAGTTCGAACTTCTGCACCTCACGCTTTTCAATCCTGATGCATGCCGCGTTCACCAACGCGGTCATTCAGCGCGCCCGCGCGGCGCATCAGCGGAGGTATCGATCATGAATTCGAATCTGCAAGGCAAGAAGGTACTGTTCATCACCGCCAACAGCGGCATCGAGCGCGACGAGCTGCTCAAGCCGATGCAGGCATTGAAGGACCAGGGCGCCAGCGTCACCCACGCCAGCGTCAAGGGCGGCAAGGCCGAGACCTGGCTGAAGGACAGCGAGAAGGACGTTACCGTGCAGTCCGACACCCAGCTCAAGGGTGTGGGCGCGGCGGACTACGATCTGCTGGTGATCCCTGGCGGCACGGTGAACGCCGACAACCTGCGCCAGGATGAAGATGCACAGCGTCTGGTGCAGGAGTTTCGTGACGCCGGCAAGACGGTCGCGGCGATCTGCCATGGCCCCTGGCTGCTGATCGATGCCGGCGTGGTACAGGGCAAGGTGATGACGTCGTATTCCAGCGTGCGCCTGGACCTGGCCAACGCCGGTGCAAGCTGGGTGGACGCCGAAGTGCAGGTGTGCCCCGGGCAGAACTGGACGCTGATCACGTCGCGCAATCCGGGCGACATTGCGGCATTCAACGAGGCGATCAGCCAGGCATTGCTGGCGGCCTGAGCGAGCCGCGGGTCAGTGATACTCGATGCGATTACGCCCGCCGCGCTTGGCGCAGTAAAGGGCAATATCGCTGCGCGACAAGGCGGCCTCGACGCTGGCATCACTGGCGTTGAGCGATGAGATGCCAACGCTGACGGCGAGGAAGATCGGCTCCCCGGCATGCAGGATCGGCGACCTGGCCAGTTCATTCTGGATGCGCGTGGCGAAGTTTCTGGCCTTGTCCAGATTCGCCTCGCTGAGCACCACGGCGAACTCCTCGCCACCCAGGCGTCCGGCGGTGTCGGTCTTGCGCAGCTGACTGCTGAGAATGCCCGCGAAATGGCGCAAGGCCTGGTCGCCGACGTTGTGGCCCCAGCGGTCGTTGATGGTCTTGAAGTAGTCCAGGTCGAACATCAGGATCGCCGCGCTCTGCTCGGGGCTGCGCTGCAGGCGCGCCAGCTCGGCCTCGAGCTGACACATGAAGTGCCGGCGGTTGGCGAGTTGGGTGAGAAAGTCGGTGGTGGCAAAAGCCTGCAGCTCGGCCTCGATCTGCTTGCGCTCGGTCAAGTCGGTCATGAAACCATGCCAGATCACGCTGCCGTCTTCTTCGCGGCGCGGGCAGGCTTCGCCTTGGCACCAGGCGATTTCGCGCCCCGGCACCTGCACGCGGAATTCCAGATGCCAGGGTGTCAGTTGCTCGGCCGACAGCTGGAAGGAATCGATGAAAGCCTTGCGGTCATCCGGGTGGACGATGTCGGTCAGCGCCTGGGCATCCTGCATCAGCTGCATGGCACTGAGGCCACAGATGGCTTGCGCGCCGGCGCTGACATAGGTGAAGGCGGACGTGCCGTCGGCCTGCCTACGGTACTGGAAGACCATGCCGGGGATTTCGTTGGTCAGGTCGGTCATCAGGGTGGCGGTCAGCTGCACCTGCTCGGACAGCCGCCGCATGGCGGTGATGTCGGTGGTGGTGCCGACCATCCGCAGCGGTTTGCCGTGCTTGTCGCGCTCGACCACCTTGCCGCGGCTGCACACCCATTTGTACTGGCCGTCGCGGCAACGCAGGCGGTGCTCGACTTCATAGGCCTCGGTGCGCTGATCCAGATGCGCCTGGATGGTCGCACGCACGTAGTCGAGGTCAGCGGGATGTACGCGGGTGTAACTCTCTTCGATGCGATTGCCGATTTCATGCTCGGCGTAACCGAGCAGCGCCTTCCAACTGCTGGAGTAATGGATTTCGCCGGTGGCGACATTGCGATCCCAGATGCCGGTGCCGCTGCCGGAGATGGCCAGCGCCATGCGTCGTTCGCTATCGCGCAGGGCGGCAATCTCATGACGCTGCCGAGCTTCGTCCGCTGCGCGCACCAGCAGATCGAGAGCCAGGGCGGCGAAGTCCTGCAGGGCTTCGCGCTGTTTGGCGTCGAGTTGATGCGGCTGGTCAAAATGCAGGTAGAGCGTGCCGAGCGGGGTGTCTGCTTGCGCCTGCAGTGGCCAGACGAGCGTATTGGGCGTGGTTTCGCTGATGCCGATGATCCTGGTCAGTCGCGTCTCGCTCAGCCCAGGGCTGGCCCAGATATGGCGCGCAGAACCGGTCCCGGAAACCAGCACGGCGGCCGAGTCGAAATAACGGCTAACCAGGCGCACGACCCCGTCGAGCTGCTCATCATTGGCACTGTTGGGCACATTGACCGAATACAGGGGCTGCATAGTGATTCTGCTTGGATAGAAATCCAGAAGGCGCCTGATATTGATACGCCATTGGCGGGCTGACGTCTAATCGTTCGTGCAGGTCAGGCCGCTGTTCATCGGCCTTTGCACCGCATGCTCACCCACCGAGAGCTCTAGCCAGGGCTTTGTCTGGCCGTGGCAGCTTGATTGCGAGCTGGCTGAGCGCATTAAAATTGTTATGATATAACGTCTTTATAAAAGACAATTCGTCGATACGTTCCGGTCAACCGGACAACCCGTTGCCGCCTGGAGACTCGCCAGCCCGCGCAGCAGACCAGCGCAACACCCTCCCCTCACTTAGAAAACGCAACGCTAGGAATCACCATGAAAGCCACCTCGGCCTCCCTCGCCGTCATGACCGCCCTGGTCACGCCTCAGATTCACGCGGCTTCGTCCGGCAACTCCACCGTTTCGCTCGGCTCGGTCTACATCACCCCCGAGGCCAGCGGCACGCTGCGCACCGACAGCATCCTGAGCTCGGTCGACATCATGGGCAGCGACAAGATCGAGGACAAAACCGTGATGAACAGCTGGGAACTGGTGGGCCAGATGCCCGGCATCCAGCTGACCGAAACGCGCATGGGCGCCGAATCGGGCAAGGTGACCTTCCGCGCCTTCAACGGCGAGGGTTACATCAACGGCATCAAGACCCTGATCGACGGCGTGCCGAGCAACGTCAACAGCGGCAACCAGCGTTTCATCGACATGGTCTTCCCGCTGGATATGGAGTACATCGAAGTGGTGCGCGGCACCAACGACCCGCGCTACGGCCTGCACAACATCGGCGGCAACATCAATTTCGTCACCCGTCAGGGCGGCAACTACACCGATGGCCGCCTGACCTACGGCAGCTTCAATACCCGCGAATTCCAGCTGGCGGTGGGCCATGAAGAAGGCAACTTCGCGCAGAACTACTTCCTGGCCAAGCAGGACTCCGACGGTTTCCGTGACCACAGCGACTCCAACAAATATTCCTTGGGCGGCAAGTGGTTCGTCAGCGATGACGAGCAGACCATGAAGCTCGGCGTGGTCGCCCGCCTCTACCACCACGAGGCCGAGGAACCGGGCTTTCTTACCGCACAGGAGCTGGCCGCCAGCCGTAAGCGGTCGCCGGCGAAGAACGCCAACGACGGCGACGACCGCGACATGAAGCACCTCAGCGTGCATGCCGACTTCCAGCTCAGCGACGACCTGAGCCTGAGCAACAAGCTGTACTACAACAGCTACGACGATGACCGCACCGTGACCTTCACCGACTACCCGGTCGGCAACGCCCCGCGCCAACGCCGCCAGTGGGAGGAACGCCAGACCGGCGTGCTGAGCAACCTGACCTGGCGCGCGCATGAGACGCTCACCCTCGACGGCGGCATCAACTACGAGCAGCAGAACAACGAGTACCGCCGCTACCGCTACGACTTCGGCATCCCCACCGATTTCGACGCGCCGCCGGCGCGCACACAGAACGACGACAGCTACACGCTGTACAACACCGGCGCCTATGCCCAGGCCATCATCCAGCCCATCGAGCAGTTGAAGATCATCCCGGCTTACCGGGTGGACAAGTTCTCCGGTAATACCGAGCTGATGAACGGCGAGAAGGCCGAGCTGCAGGACTACGGCTGGATCGAGCAGCCCAAGCTCAGCGTGGTGTACAGCGTCACCCCGGATGTGAATGTGTACGCCAACTGGGGCCGTACCTTCCAGATTCTCACTGGCTCGACCGCACCGGCGTACATGAGCGCCGGCCAGGCGTCGTACAAACCGTCGATCAACACCGGCAAGGAAGTGGGCGTGAAGTTCAAACCGTTCGCCGGCTCGGAAGCGCGCATCGCCGTGTGGCAACAGGACGCCACCGATGAGGTTTCCAACATGCCCGCGACCGGCACCACGGTCGGCCTCGGCGAAACCCGACGTCGCGGCATCGACATGCAGCTCACCGCACAATTGAACGATCAGTGGACTGTGTGGGGCTCGCACGCCATTCAGGAGGCCAAGGTGGTCAGCGCCTTTACCGACGGCGGTCGCTCGCTGGCAGGCACCGAGGTGATCTCCACGCCGCGCTACATCAGCAATGCCGGCGTCGACTATCAGTTCAACGACGCCTGGCGCTTCGGCCTGCAAGCTCGCGCACAGGGCGATTACTACATCGACACGCTCAACGAACAGGGCAAGTACGGCGGCTTCGCAGTGCTCGATGCCAACGTGCGCTATCAGGTATCGGCCACCACCAGCCTCGACCTGCAACTGAAGAACCTGACCGACCGCGATTACGAGTACGTATGGTTCGACAACTTCTTCTGGGCCGCTGGCGACGAACAGCCAATGTTCTCCCCCGCTCCGGGCCGCTCGGCCTATCTGTCGGTGAATATGAAGCTGTAGATTCTGGCCTGAAGCCAAATCAGTAGGAGCCGGCTTGCCGGCGATCGCGTCAGTCAGCCATCGCCCGCAAGCGGGCTCCTACAACGCACGACATCGTGCCAATGCCGAGCGAACGTAGGGTGCGCCGTGCGCACCGGATATTTTCGAGGTGCCCGTTGGTGCGCACGGCGCACCCTACGTCAGAGGCTCTCAGAGGTACTTCAACCAGCGAATATCCCGCCGCCGCGCCTTGAGCCGGGCGAACCATTGCGTGGCCGGGAACAGCACCAGCGCCAGCAGCAAGGTCGCAGCCCAGACCCAGGCCATCGAGTCGAAGCCGAAGTAATGCCCATGGTTGGCGCCCCAGAGGGCGAAGGCGGCGATGTAGAGCAGCTTCAGCACATACAGGTGCAGCAGGTAGAAGAACATCGGCGCACTGCCGAACACAGCCAGGGTGCGCACCATGCGCCCGTCGTTGCGGCGCTCGAAGCAGGCCAGCAGCAACAGGCCGATGCCCAGCGTCAGCGCCAGGAACAGCAGCGACGGCGGGTACTTGGTGATATTCAGCAGGCTCATCAACGTCTGCAGCCCGGTCTCCCCGACCGCCCAGGGTTTCTCGCCATAGCCGTTGACCAGGCGCAGCCCCACGAACAACACCAGCGCGCCGAGGCCGGCCCGCTGCAGCCGTTGCAAACGCTGCTGGGGGTCGCGCGAGCTGCGGAACCAGGGACCGATCACATAACCCAGGGCGATAACCCCGATCCAGGGCAAGACCGGATAGGAGGTGCGCAGACGCAGCGAGTCGGAGAACTCGATCCAGCCACGGTCATGCAACACCGCCCAGGGGATGTGCAGCGCCGACTCGGGACCGAAGTGCAGCCCATCGAGCAGGTTGTGCCCGGCCACCAGCAGCAGGCCCAGCGCCGCCAGCCACACGCGTGGCAGCCACAACAGCAGGGAGAGCGCCAGCATGCTCAGGCCGATGGCCCAGATCACCTGCAGGTAGATCACCGTGGGCGGGAACTGGAAGGTCCAGGCGAAGTTGACCAGGATGAACTCCAGCACCACCAGAAACAGCCCGCGCTTGAACAGAAAGGCGCTGGTCGCTGCCCGGCTCATCTGCTTTTCCCCGTAGAGAAACGCCGACAGCCCGGTGAGCAGGATGAACACCGGCGCGCACAGATGTGCCAGGGTGCGGCTGAAGAACAGCGCAGGATCGGTGGCGGTCACGTCCATCGGATCCCCGACCTGCTGGTGCAGGTAGAAGGTTTCGCGGACGTGATCGAGCAACATGAAGAGGATGACCAAGCCGCGCAGGGCGTCGATCGAGAGCAGGCGATTGGAGGACATGGAAGGCTTCGAGTGGGGCGTGAAGGAAACGTAATACTATAACCAAGTTCGTACGCAGCAGCGCCACTGGCGCGCACATGCTCGGTGACCAGCAGGATGCATCCCACCTGAACGAAGCACGCCGATGAAAGTCGGAAAAGCAGGACAATCGCCACGGAGGCCCTGCCCCATGTTGCCCAGCCGCGTTCTTCTGGCCACTTTCATCATGGCTGCGCTCAGCCCGCTTGCCGATGCGCAGGAACCGTTGCGTATCCAGAGCCTGCAACGCTGCGGCGATCTGCTTGCCAGCGAAAGGCAGGACTGGTGCATGCAGGTGCGTGGCCTCGGCGAGAAACTGCCCACACTGCGGCTCGGCGACGACACCCTTCCCGCTTCGGCAGTCAAACGCAGTGGCGATGGCCTGCGCCTGCAGCTGAACAGCAAAGAACATCGCAGCGCACCGCTGTGGCTGGAAGACGGCTCGCGCGCCAGCAACCCGGTGTGGCTGTCGCTGCATCGCAGCCACGTGCTCGCCGCCGGCCCGGATGAAGTGGCGAAGAACATGGATGGCCTGACCACCTATGTCGATCTGGTCAGTCTGCTGATCGAGGAGAGCCACGAAGGTCTCGACGAGGCCAGGCGTCTGGCGAAGAAATACGACGCCGAGGTGGTCGGCGCCATCCCGCCCCTGAACGTCCACCAGTTGCGCCTGCCGGTGCAGAACCTGACCGAGCGCGATGCGCTGGTGCTGCGCATCGGCAATGAAACCAGCGTCGATGCCGTGGTCGTGGAAGAAAGCGCGCCGGAGCGCGGCGAGGAAAGTGAGGCCGCGCGCAAGCCGGCACACAAACCGGAGAAGAACTCCGAGGAATGGGCGGCCAACCGCTTCATGGATGCGGTGAACTATTACCAGCGGCGCATTCCGGCGGGCGATACGCCCATCGAAGCCGGGCCGATCCGCATCGGCGTGATCGAGCGCAACGTCGACTTCGACGCCCCCGACTTCGCCGATTACCTCGGTGCCTGCCCCGACGGCCAGCCGCGCACCTGCGTCTATGCGCGTGACGCCGAAGAGCCGGACAACCACGGCAGCACCGTGGCCGGCATCCTCGCCGCGCACTGGGACAAGGGCGGCAACACCGGTTTCCTGCGCGGGCTGGACAAGGCCAGCCAGGGCTTCGAGGTGATAGTCGAGCGAAACTCGGATGCCGGCATCACCGCCAATATCGCCGCGTCGGTCAACCTGGTGGAAGACGGTGTGCGCGTACTCAACTGGAGCTGGGGCATTCACCGCGTCGGTACGCGCAACGTCGAAGGCGACGAGATCGACTCGCTGGTGCGCTCCGGCATCGCCATGAGCGGCTACGAGGAACTGCTGGAAGAATTCTTCCTGTGGCTGCGTGAGGAACACCCGGACGTGCTGGTGATCAACTCCGCCGGCAATGGCTCGTCCTACTCAGGCAGGGACGAGTACCGCCTGCCCTCCTCGTTCATCACCGAGCAACTGCTGGTGGTCGGCGGGCATCAGCGCAGCAAGAAGGACGAGGTTGAAATCGACGACCCGAGCTACGCGGTCAAACGCAACTCGTCGAACGTCGACATGCGCGTCGACATCACCGCCGCCGCCTGTGCTCGCGCCTCCACCCGTGAAGTCGACGCCACCGGCGAGGTGCATTGCGGCACCTCCTACGCCACGCCGCTGGTAACTGGCGTGGTCGCCGCCATGCTGTCGATCAATCCGCGCCTGCAACCGGAACAGGTGCGCATGCTGTTGCGCCGCAGCGCCATGACCATTGGCGGTGATTACGACTTCGAACCGATGGACGCCGAAGACCTGACCGCGCCGATCCTGCCGTCCGAGCGCAACTACCAAATAAGCGACAAGGACGTGGGCCGCTCGGCGCGGCTGGACATGCAGAAGGCGCTGGACCTGGCGTTACAGAGCCGGGATCGGGTGCGTTGAACCGGGCTCAACGCAACAGCGCGGGCACCTTGCGCTGCAACAGGCTGACCAACTCCGGCTGCATATAGGCGTAGTCATCGGGAATATCCAGGCAGATCACCCGCTTGCCTGCCAGTACCGCCCGGTACTGGCGCGTCAGCTTGCTGCGCTGGTTCTTCTCCATCACGAAAATCAGGGTCGCCCAGTCGAGCTGTTCTGCCGAAACACGCACCTCGGCGTCAGGGGCAAGCCCGGCTGAATCGGTCTCGACATCGGGCCAATCGGCGAATACCCGTTCGGCTGTCGGGCTGCGCAAGCGATTGCGACTGCAGATGAATAAAGCGCGGATCACTCGCCGGAAACCCGCTCGTAGAGTTCGACTGGTTCCAGCTTGCCCTGGCACCCGCACTGACTGTGACCCAGGCCCAGATGGCGGAAACCGGCCTTGAACAGGACACGGCCGGATTGCGGATTGCGCGCCAGGTGGCTGGCGTGCAAACGGCGCAGGCGCAGTTGCTGGAAGGCAAAGTCCACCAGGGCATTGCAGGCTTCGCTGGCGTAGCCACGGCTCCAATAGGGCACGCCGACCCAGTAGCCCACCTCGGCCTCGCCCCGGCCAATATCCATGAGGGCCATGCTGCCGACCAGCTTGCCGCTGTCCGACTCGGTGATGATGAAGTTGGCCGCCGCACCGCTGGCCCAATCCTGCGCGCAGCGTTCGATCCACTGCTGCGCCAGCGCGGGCGGATAGGGATGGGGAATGCTGCGGGTGACATCGGCGATGCGGAAATCACCGGCCAGGCGCTGTATCTCGTCGGCATCCTGCGGCTGCGGCGGGCGCAGCGTCAGGCGTTCGGTTTCGATGCGATGCTCATCCATTTGCGTCTCCTGTCAAACCCGTCGGGTGCGCTGCGCGCACCGGCGCTTCTCCTGAATTGCCCACTCAGACCGGGGACGGCCCGATGGGATAGAACTCCCCGGCACTCCACACGCCCAACCAGGGCTCTCCGCCTATTTCGCGCTCCACCGCCAGTTCCACCAGTTGGTAGAACACGTTGCGGTGAATCAGCGCCTCGAGGTTACGCCGCACCAGAATGTAGGGCGAGGGTTCGAGTGTCGCAGGATCGATCTCCACCCGAATCGGGTGTTCGACGCCGGCCACGACTTCGTCCTCGACATTGGTGGTAAAGCGCAGCACCTGCGCTTCGCCCTCACCTTCCACCTGCAGGGTCACGGCAACGAAGGGCGCATCCTCGACCTGGATGCCGACCTTCTCCACCGGGGTGATCAGGAAATAGTCCTCGCCGTCACGGCGGATGATGGTGGAAAACAGCCGCACCATGGGTTTGCGGCCGATGGGCGTACCCTGGTAATACCAGGTGCCATCGCGGGCGATGCGCATGTCGATATCGCCACAGAAATCGGGGTTCCACAGGTGCACGGGGGGCAGGCCCTTGCCTTCGCCCTTGGGGATCTGCGCCAGCAGGTCGCCGGCCTTGCCTGGATCGCTCATGCTCTCTCCTCGTCCATTGCTGCGAACCGAAGAGGATACACCGTGGCAGCTGTCGCGGCTAAAGCCCCTCCCACGAGGGTAGCCCTCAGCTCTCAGCGCCCGACGCCAATCAGGCTGCGCGCGTAATCATGCAGCGGCGGGCCGATCAGGTCCTGCGGCCGGGCATCGTAGAACGTCAGGAATCCGCCACGGCTGCGAATCCGCGCGGTATCCACCAGGTAGCGGGTGTTGGTTTCGATCAGCATCAGCTGAATCGATGCTCGGTCGGTGCCGAGACGATCCAGTGCTTCCTGATCTTCCCACTCCTCCAGGGTGCCGATACGGTCGTCGCTGTAGGCGAAACGGGCGTACAGCAGGTAGTGCGCGCCAGCAGCACGGGCTTCGGCCATGGCTTCATCCAGGCCTGCCGGCTGACGCGCGCGGCGCACCAGCGGGAAGTATTCGACGAAGCCCTTGAAGGCCTCCTCGGCCACCACATTGGGCCGCGGGTAGCCGTGGCCTGGCGGCACGAAGTGGCCCTGGGCGATGTAGATGAAGGAGTCCTGCTGCAGGCGCCGCGAAGCCATGCGCTCGGTGCGGCCATGGTCGAGAAAACCGGCATCGCGCAGGTGGTACTCGGCGCCACTGGCCAGATCGCTGACCTTCATGCAGCCAGCCAGCCCCAGCAGCGCCACCAGTAGAAGCAGGTTACGCATGAATCCATCCTCCTCATGCCGGTGACGGAAAACCGGCGGATGAGGCGTAGATGCAGGTTCTGCGCCAGCCTCATTCACGTTGGTGTTACCAACGCCTGATGCCGGCTCATCTGCGCTGGATACTTCAGCGTCTCACCGAGGTCAGGGCACTGCTCAATGCCATGGTCCCGCGGTGCTCACCCCGCGCGCTGACAGCCGCATTCTGCCGCTGCTCGCTAACCTTCCCTCAACCAATGGCAGCAGACTTGCCGCACATCACCGTCCCAGGCCCGCATGGCGATAGACTCTCCCTTTCAAATAGCGCAGGAGCCCTCAGATGACCGCTCAATCTGAAGCCATGCACGACGTGGTCATCATCGGTGGCGGCCAGGCCGCTCTGGCGACCGCGTACTTCCTGCGTCGCACTGGTTTGTCATTGGTGATGCTCGATGCCGAGGATGGGCCCGGCGGCGCCTGGCGTCACGGCTGGAATTCCTTGCGACTGTTCTCCCCGGCGACCTGGAGTTCGATTCCCGGCTGGATGATGCCGCCGGTTGAGGATGGCTACCCCACGCGCGATCACGTCGTCGATTACCTTACGCGCTACGAGGAACGCTACCAGTTTGCGGTGCAGCGCCCCGTGCGGGTCACTTCGGTGGAGCGCCTGACGGGGGCGCTGCGCGTGCATGCCGGGCAAGGGCATTGGGACGCCAGGGCGGTGGTCAGCGCCACCGGTACCTGGAGCCATCCGCACATCCCTCACTATCCTGGCAGCGAGCTCTTTGGCGGCCAACAGTTGCACTCGGCCCACTATGTCGAGGCGCAGCCGTTCGCAGGTAAACGGGTGCTGGTGGTGGGCGCTGGCAACTCCGGGGCGCAGATCCTGGCAGAGGTTTCCAAAGTGGCCGACGCCACCTGGGTGACGCCCACCGAGCCGCTGTTTCTGCCCGATGATGTCGATGGTCGCGTGCTGTTCGAACGCGCCACCGAGCGCTGGAAAGCTCAGCAGGAAGGTCGCGTCATCGACCAGCCGGTGGGCGGGCTCGGCGATGTGGTGATGGTGCCGCCCGTGGTCGAGGCGCGGGAGCGCGGCGTGCTGCACGCGGTACGCCCCTTTCAACGCTTCACCCGCGATGGCGTGGTCTGGCCCGATGGCATGCAGAGCGAGGTGGATGTGGTGATCTGGTGTACCGGTTTCAAACCGGCGCTGGAACACCTGGCCAGCCTGGGGCTGATCACCGACGAAGGGCGAATCGAGGTCGACGGTACCCGCGCCGTACAGGAGCCCAGGCTATGGCTGGTGGGCTACGGCGAATGGACCGGCTCGGCCTCGGCCACCCTGATCGGGGTGACCCGCACCGCGCGCAGTACCGCCGCCGAGATCGAGCAGTTCCTGGGCACAGCGCAGGCCTGAAAGCCTCGACAGGTGTTCAGATCTGCCGAGCGGCATCGCGGTGTCTGGGCAAGGCCATGGAGATCAGCGCGGCGGCCAGCACGAACACGCTGGACACCCACAGGCAGGCCTCCAGCCCATAGGTTTGGAAGACCCAGCCCGAAAGCAGCGTGCCGATCAGCCGGCCCAGCGCGTTGGACATGTAGTAGAAGCCCACGTCCAGCGATACGCCGTCCTCCTTGGCGTAGCTGACGATCAGGTAGCTGTGCAGCGAGGAATTCACCGCGAACAGCACGCCGAACAGCATCAGCCCGCCGAGCAAGACCACCTGCGCCGACCAGCCAGTGCCCAGCCCCAACGCGATCAGCGCCGGCAGACCGGCCAGCAGTGCGGCCCAGACGAAAGCCGCGCGGCCGTCCGGCACACGCCCGCTTTGTTTGCCGGTGATGCGCGGGGCAAGCGATTGCACGATGCCGTAGCCGATCACCCAGGCCGCGAGAAAGCCGCCGACCAGCCAGAAGTCCCAGCCGAATACCGAGCTCAGGTACACCGGCAGCGCCACCACGAACCAGACGTCGCGCGCACCGAAGAGAAACAGCCGGGCGGCCGAGAGAATGTTGATCGCCCGGCTCTTGGAGAGCATGTCGCGAAACTTCGGCTTGGCCCTGGCCTTGCCCAGGTCCTTCTTCAGCAACACCAGGCTGGCCAGCCAGATCAGCGCCAGTGCAGCGGCCATCGCCAGCACTGCGCCGGCAAAGCCAAGCACGGCGAGCAGCGCGCCACCGAGGAAGAAGCCGACGCCCTTGAGCGCATTCTTCGAGCCGGTGAGGATCGCCACCCACTTGTACAGCGTGCCCTGCTGACTGTCCGGCACCAGGAGCTTGATCGAGCTCTTGGCGCTCATCTTGTTCAGATCCTTGGCGATACCGGACAGCGCCTGGGCGCCCATGACCCAGGGCACGGTCAACCAGGCAGTCGGCACGGTGAGCATCAACAGCGCTAGCACCTGCAGGCCGAGGCCGATATTCATGGTGCGGTTGAGCCCCAGCCGCGCCCCCAGATAACCACCCACCAGGTTGGTGATCACGCCGAAGATCTCGTAGAACAGAAACAGCGCTGCGATCTGCAGCGGCGTGTAGCCGAGGCTGTGAAAATGCAGCACCACCAACATGCGCAGAGCGCCATCGGTGAGGGTAAAGGCCCAGTAGTTGCCGGTTACCAAGAGGTACTGGCGGATCTCCGGAGAGAGTCGTGCAAGGGCGTGCATGGCGTGATTTCCTGATCGGGCGTTATAGCGGCCGGATGGCTGGCCTCAAGCGTAGGGTGCGCCGCGCGCACCATGGCGCTCCCTAACGGGCATGCGGGCAAGCCGATGATTCGTCCCAGGCAGCAGGAAGGACGCCCCATAAGCCTGTCCTTCCCATGCGGTGCGCTGGCTGGTGCGCACGGCGCACCCTACGAGACTGCAGGTCGCGGCTAAAGCCCCTCCCACAAACCGGGTCAGCCGGCCTGGCCGACCATCCGCGCCAGCTCCACCGCACGGTTGGCATAGCCCCATTCGTTGTCGTACCAGGCATAGATCTTCACCTGGGTACCGGCCACCACCATGGTCGACAGCGCATCGATGATCGAAGAACGCGGATCGGTGCGGTAGTCGATGGACACCAGCGGGCGCTCCTCGTAGCCAAGGATGTTCTTCAGTGGGCCATCGGCGGCGGCCTTGAGCAGCGCGTTGACTTCCTCAGCCGTGGTAGCGCGCTCCACCTCGAACACGCAGTCGGTCAGCGAAGCGTTGGCCAGCGGTACGCGCACGGCATGGCCGTTCAACTTGCCGCGCAGTTCGGGGAAAATCTCGGCAATTGCCGTGGCCGAACCGGTCGTAGTCGGGATCAGGCTCATACCCGAGGCGCGGGCGCGACGCAGATCCTTGTGCGGCTGATCGAGGATGCTCTGCGTGTTGGTCAGGTCGTGGATGGTAGTAATCGAACCATGACGAATGCCCAGCGCCTCGTGGATCACCTTGACCACCGGTGCCAGGCAATTGGTGGTGCAGGACGCCGCTGTGACGATGCGGTGCTGCGCCGGGTCGAACAGATGCTGGTTGACGCCCATCACCACGTTCAGCGCGCCCTGCTCCTTGACCGGCGCGCAGACCACCACGCGCCCCACGCCCTGGTCCAGATAGCCCTGCAGCACGGCGACCGTCTTCATCTTGCCGCTGGCCTCGAGCACCAGGTCGCAGCCACTCCAGTCGGTGTCGCCGATGGCCTTGTTGGCAGTAACCGCGATGCGCTTGCCGTCGATCACCACGCAGTCGCCGTCGCTGCTTGCCTCATGCTGCCAGCGGCCATGCACCGAGTCGAAGTTGAGCAGGTGCGCGTGGGTAGCAGCGTCGCCTGCCGGGTCGTTGATCTGCACGAACTCAAGTTCGGGCCAGTTCCAGGCGGCACGCAGAGCCAGACGGCCGATGCGGCCAAAACCGTTGATGCCTACTTTGATGGTCATGTCGATGCCTCTGTCAGTGGGTCGTGTCGAACTGGTTGATCCAGTTGACGTGGGCGGGATGCTGGATGGCCTTGGGCCGCAGCGCCTGCACCAGGGCAATGGCCTCACTACGCGCGATGCCGGCTTCGATGAGGATGCGCGCAGCGATCAGGCCGGTACGCCCGGAGCCGCCCTTGCAGTGAATGGCCAGCGAGCGGCCTGCACGCAGGTGCTCGACGATCACCTGGCGGGACGCCCGCCAGCCCTCGCCGAAATCCTCCAGCGGCACCTGCTCGTCGGCCACCGGCAGGTGATACCAGGCCAGATCCAGGGCCTGGCACTGCTGGGCGATCCGTTCGGCGCCGTTGGCGGAAAGCTCGTTGTAGGGCATCAGCGTGATCACACCCGCAGCACCGGCCTGCTTGAGCGCCAGCAGCGCATCTTCGAGCGTGGTTTCGCGGGTGCCAGGGCACGGTGTGAAGATCAGCGTGCCGGCCAGGCCGGGCACCTGTAGCACATCGTATGGATGAGTCATGGCGGGCAGTTCCTTCGCTCAGATGGCGCGCTGATTGACGCGTTTGGACAGTTCTTCGGCCGACTCCTTGCGCTCGGAGTAGCGATCGACCAGGTAGTCGGAGCGATCGCGCAACAGCAGGGTGAACTTGACCAGTTCCTCCATCACATCCACCAGCCGATCGTAGAACGAGGACGGCTTCATCCGGCCGTCCACGTCGAACTCCATGAAGGCCTTGGGCACCGAGGACTGGTTGGGGATGGTGAACATGCGCATCCAACGCCCCAGCACACGCAGTTGGTTGACCACGTTGAACGACTGCGAGCCGCCGCAGACCTGCATCACCGCCAGGGTCTTGCCCTGGGTCGGGCGGACAGCGCCCATGGCCAGCGGCACCCAGTCGATCTGCGCCTTGAACACGGCGGTCATCGCGCCGTGGCGCTCCGGAGAGCACCACACCTGGCCTTCCGACCACTGCATCAGCTCGCGCAGCTCCTGCACCTTGGGATGGCTCTCCGGCGCATCGTCCGGCAACGGCAGGCCGCGCGGGTCGAAGATGCGCGTCTCGGCGCCGAAGTGCTGCAGCAGGCGCGCGGCCTCCTCGGTCAGCAGGCGGCTGAAGGACTTCTCGCGGGTGGAGCCGTACAGCAGCAGGATGCGCGGCGCGTGGGTCGAGGCCGAGTCGATGGTGAGCTTGTCCGCAGTCGGCAGATCGAGCAGTTGCAGCTCGGCGTTGGGTAGGTCGTCTTGCACGGTGTCGCTCCAAAAATGGGTCAGAACAGGATCTTCACGAGGCTCGCCTCTCAGTCACAGGCAGGCTTGCGCCCAGGGCGGTCACGCATCTGCCACAGGCGCTGCACATCCGGGCGCAGCCACTCGGCATTGCTGTCCAGGGTTCGCTTGAGCACATCCCTGACCCACTCGGGCAGGTGCGGATGCAGGCGGTAGTACACCCACTGCCCATTGCGCCGATCTTCCAGCAGACCGCTGCTGCGCAATAGCGCCAGGTGCCGGGAAATCTTCGGCTGAGCCTCTTCCAGCGCGGCGGTCAGCTCGCAGACGCACAGCTCCTGCTCGAGGGTAACGAGCATGGCGATACGCGCTCGCGTCTCATCGGCCAGGCACTTGAACAGCTCAGTGGGGGTCATGCCATCGTTGGCAGCACTGGCTGGCTTGCTCTTGATCAGCACGAACATCTTTATCCGCTCGTGGATCTCGTGCAGGGTCTTGCGATAGGCGTCCTTCTGCGAGCTGGTCGCCGGGTCTTCGAAATTCCAGGCGATGTATTCGCCTGTACCAGGCAGCGCCAGGCACTCCAGCGCAGACTTGTCACATAGCGTGATCACATAGTCGAACGGCTCGCCCGCCAGCTGCTCGACGGACTTGCTGAACAGCCCGGCGGTGGAAACGCCAAGGTGCTCCAGCGCATCGCGGGTGCGCGGGTCTACCTCAGTGGGCGCGGTGCCCGCACTGAAGGCTTCGAAATGTTTGGAGTCGGTATGGCGCAGCAGCGCTTCGGCCATCTGCGAGCGCGACGAGTTGGCCACGCAGAGGAACAGGACACGCTTTTTCTGGCTCATGTTGATTTCCATCAAGGATGCACACGAGCGAATATATTATTTTTCAGATATACAGTAAATCGAATATATTTGAGCCATTCGCCCGTGACGAGGATAGGCAGCGAAGATGACAAATGCGTGCGACACCGCCCTGAAGCAATCCGCAGGCGCGCCCCTGGGTTTCTTCGAACGCTACCTGACCCTGTGGGTGTTCCTCTGTATCGCGGCCGGTACGGTACTCGGCCTGGTCGCTCCGCAGGCCGCCCAGGCGGTGGGCGCCATGGAGATTGCCCAGGTGAACATCCCGGTCGGCGTGCTGATCTGGGTGATGATCATCCCCATGCTGATGAAGATCGACTTCGCCTCGCTGCATGAAGTGCGCGGGCAGAAAGCCGGTATCGGCGTCACCCTGTTCGTCAACTGGGTGGTCAAGCCCTTCTCCATGGCCCTGATCGGCTGGCTGTTCATCAAGATCCTGTTCGCCGACTGGCTGCCGGCCGACCAGCTCGACAGCTACATGGCCGGGCTGATCCTGCTGGGCGCCGCACCCTGTACGGCGATGGTGTTCGTGTGGAGCAACCTGTGCAACGGCAACGCCAACTTCACCATCAGCCAGGTGGCGCTCAACGATCTGGTGATGGTGTTCGCCTTCGCCCCCATCGTCGCCCTGCTGCTCGGCGTATCGTCTATCCCGGTGCCCTGGGACACCCTGCTGCTGTCGGTGGTGATGTACATCGTCATCCCCCTGGCCATCGCCCAGGCCGTGCGCGCCCACCTGCTCAAGCGCGGCAAGCCCGCCTTCGATGCGGCACTGGCGAAAATCTCCCCCTTCTCCATCCTCGCCCTGCTGGCCACCCTGGTGCTGCTGTTCTCCTTTCAGGGCCAGGCCATCGTCGAACAACCGCTGGTGATCGGCATTCTGGCCATGCCTATCCTGCTGCAGACACTGTTCATCGCCGCGCTCGGTTACTGGCTCAACCGCTCACTCAAGGTACGCCATGACGTGGCCGGTCCCTCGACCATGATCGGCGCCTCCAACTTCTTCGAGTTGGCCGTGGCGGTGGCCATCGTGCTCTATGGCTTCGACTCCGGCGCCGCGCTGGCTACCGTAGTCGGTGTGCTGATCGAGGTGCCGGTGATGCTCTGGCTGGTACGCATGGTCAACAAGAGTCGCAGTTGGTACGAGCGGGCCTTGTAGCTTGCAAGCGAGCACGATGCCTCTACACCTGACTAGACGTACAAGTGAACAACCCAGTGAAGAAGACCGCGCCGCATCCGACCTGCACAAGCAGGCCGACGCCTGCTTTTCAGGGAGCAGCTCGGGCAAACAGCAAGACTTGAAGGATTGCGCTGCCCAATCGCCCCAGAACAGCGAGCAACGCGTCAGCCGCCGATGATCTTCATCACCGTGACGCCGCCGGAGAAGGCCAGGTCCTGCTTGTCACCCAGCGCCTTGACCAGCAGACGCTGCAGCGCCGGCAAGGCCTGGTGACGGGGTTTGTCCAGCAGGTCGCCAACGAAGTGGCGGTTGCTCGAAGACAGGCAGCCATGCAGCCAGCCGGTGGAGGACAGGCGCAAGCGCGAGCAGGTACGGCAGAACGGCACGCTTTCGTTGGCGATCACACCGAAATGGCCGGTGCCGGGAATGGCGTAGCGCATCGCGGTAGCGTCCACCGGGGCGCTGGCCTGGACGTACTGGTGACGAGTGCCGATCAGCTCCAGCAGCTCTGGCAGGCCGACGAACTGCTGGTTGAAGGCATTGGGATCACGCGCCAGGTGGCCCATGCGCATCAGTTCGATGAAGCGCAGCTCGAAACCGCGTTCCAGGCAGTACTCGAGCAGCGGCAGCACCTGATCGAGGTTCTGCCCGCGCAATGGCACCATGTTGACCTTGATCTTCATCCCGGCTTCGCGCGCCGCTTCCATTCCGGCCAGCACGCTGGCCAGGTCGCCGCCGCGGGCGATGCTGCGGAAGGCGTCGGCGTCGAGGGTATCGAGGGAAACATTGAGGCGGCGAATACCGCATTCGACCAACAGCGGCAACTTGCGCTCGAGCAGCTGGCCGTTGGTGGTCAGGCTGATATCGTCGAGACCGAGCTGGCTGACCTGACGCAGGAAGGGCTCCAGGCGCGTGCTAACCAGCGGCTCACCACCGGTGATGCGCAGGCGCTCGATGCCGGCTGCTTCGATCAGATAAGCCACGCCACGTGCCATGGCGTCGGCGGAGAGTTCATCCTGAGCGGCGACCAGACGCTTGCCGTTCGGCACACAGTAGGTGCAGGCGTAGTTGCAGGCGGCGGTCAGGCTGACGCGAAGATTGCGGAAGCGTCTGCCCTGGCGGTCGACGATCATTGAGAGCTCCAGTTCGTTAAGAACCGGAGTATATCGCTATGTCAGCCACGGCACAGTCCCGTGGCCGACCAGTCAAGCATCAGGCGTCGCGCTTGCGCTTGTTGCCCATACGTACGCCGATGTCCATGAGGAACTGGAAGAAGCCCTCCTGATCCTCGAGCACGTTGCTCCAGAACGGCGAGTGGTACAGTGCCACGGCGCCGTGCACCAGCGCCCAGGCAGCGCAGTAGTGGAAGTACGGCGGCACATCTTCCAGCTTGCCTTCGGCGATGCGACCCTTGATCAGCTGGGTCAGACGCTCGAAATTGGAAGCACGGATCTTGTGCAGCTGCTCGACCATTTCCGGCACTTGATTGCCCTTGACCACCTTCTCTTCCAGGCGGTCGAACAAGCGATAGCGCTGCGGATCGCGCATGCGGAATTCGAAGTAGGCACGCGACAGCGCTTCCTTGTCACGATCCACATCGGCCGAATGCAGCAGCTCGTTGAGATCACGCTCGTAGTCGAGCATCAGGCGCAGGTAAATCTCCGCCTTGGACTTGAAGTGCTTGTAGATGGTGCCTTTGCCGATACCGACCGCATCAGCGATCATCTCGACGGTAACGCTGTCTTCTCCCTGTTCAAGGAAGAGTTTCAGCGCGGTATCGAGAATTTCTTGCTCGCGGCGACGGAATTCGCGGACCTTACGGGGTTCTTTCTGCATAAAGGGACTGCGGGGTCAAAAATCGAAGCCGCCTATTATGCCCAAATGCGGCCAAATTGCACGGATCATCCGACCATGTACGTGTTTCATGATGAGTTCCCCCTGGAAAGTGGACTGCGCTACCTGAACCATGCAGCAGTCGCCCCCTGGCCAAAACGCAGTGCTGAAGCGGTTCGACGGTTCTCGGAAGCGAACGTGACCAGCGGTGCGCGTGACTATCCCGACTGGCTGAAACTTGAGCGCAGCCTACGTGAACGCCTTGTACGCCTGATGAACGCGCCAAGTACTGGTGATATTGCCCTGGTCAAGAATACGTCCGAGGCGCTTTCCTTCGTGGCCTTCGGCCTGGACTGGCGGGCCGGCGACCAGGTGATCATCAGCGACGAGGAATTCCCCTCCAACCGCATCGTCTGGCTGGCACTCGCAGCCCAAGGCGTGGAGGTGGTCGAGGTCAGCCTCAAGGGCGATGACCCGGAGGCAGCCCTGCTCGCCGCCTTCACCCCGCGAACCCGCCTGCTGTCGATCAGTGCCGTGCAGTTCGCCAGCGGTCTGCGCCTGGATCTGCCGCGCCTCGGCCGCGGCTGCCGCCAGCGCGGCGTACTGTTCTGCATCGATGCCATTCAGCAGCTGGGCGCCCTGCCCTTCGATGTACAGGCCTACGACTGCGACTTCGCCATGGCCGACGGCCACAAATGGATGCTCGGCCCGGAAGGCCTGGCGGTGTTCTATTGCCGCAGTGCGGTACGCGATCAGCTGAAACTTCACGAGTACGGCTGGCACATGCTGGAGCATGCCGGCGATTACACCCGCCAGGATTGGCAACCGGCACGCAGTGCAAGGCGCTTCGAATGTGGCAGCCCGAACATGCTGGGGGCCTTCGCTCTGGAGGCGAGCCTGTCGCTGCTCGAAGACGTGGGCATGGAGCGGGTCGGCGCGCTACTGGAAGAACGGGTTCAGCGCCTGAACGACGGTATTCGCGTATTACCCGGTGCGGTGATCCATAGCCCGCTCGACCCGGCGCGCTGTGCCGGCATCCTCAACTTCAGCCTGGCAGGCTGGGACAACCCCGCGCTGTATCAACGTCTGCGCGAGGAACAGGTGATCTGCGTGCAGCGCGGGCCTGGTGTACGTCTGTCGCCTCATTTCTACACCAGCGAGCAGGTGATCGAGGAAACACTGCGCCTGCTAACCCAGTTGGCAAAAGGGTGAGGACTCAGCAGCGTCTGCGGTATTCCAAATCCGTTTAAAAAACTCAGGCTTTGGCCTGGACGCTCGCCGATCATGGCTAATACTGGAACTTACTGGTGTGCGGCATATCCCCCCAAGTGCCCCGCCAGCCAAGGTACCGTGGACCGCGTACCTTGATTTACTCCTAATGGTCTTAACCCGGATTCATCCCCCAGAATCCGGGTTTTTTTTGCTCAGCGGATCGCCGTTCCCGTAGGGTGGGTTAGCCGCCTGTCACGGTCGTTGACTGCTTCGCTGGATCTGGGTGCGGCGTAATCCACCATGGCTGCAACGCCTCACATCGCCTGGTGCGCGCGGCGCACCCTACGGGCTGTTACGCGTCAGCCACACCAGCCAACGGGAACAGACGCTTGAAGTTGTTCGAGGTCTGCTCGGCCAGCGCCTCGTAACTCACCCCACGCAGCAGCGCCAGGTACTCGGCCACTTCACGCACGTATTGCGGCAGGTTGGGTTTACCGCGGTGCGGCACGGGCGCCAGGTAAGGCGAGTCGGTTTCCACCAGCAGACGATCGGCAGGCACCTGACGCGCCACATCACGCAGTGCCTCGGCATTGCGGAAGGTGACGATGCCGGACAGGGAAATATAGAAACCGATGTCCAGCGCCGCCTTGGCCATCTCCCAGTCTTCGGTGAAGCAATGCAGCACGCCGGCCTGTGGCAGCGCCGCCTCGCGCAGCAGAGCCAGGGTGTCGGCACGGGCTTCGCGGGTATGCACGATTACCGGCTTGCCCGTGATGCGCGCCGCCTCCAGATGCAGCCGGAAGGAGGCCTGCTGCAGCGCTGCGGATTCCGGCTCGTAGTGATAGTCCAGGCCGGTTTCACCGATGGCCACCACCTTCGGGTGCGCCAGCTCGCCCAGCAGCCAGTCCAACGCAGGCTCGGCGCCCGGCTCGAGATCCAGTGGATGCACGCCCACCGAACAGTCGACATCCGCATAGCGCTCGGCCAGGCCCTTGACCGTGGCGGCGTTGTCGGCGCTGACGCCGATGCACAGGAAATGCCCGACGCCGACGGCGCGCGCCGCATCCAGGGTAGCATCCAGCGAACCGCCATGGGCAGCGAGGTCGAGACGATCAAGGTGGCAATGGGAGTCGATCAGCACAGCGGGAGAACTCGGGCAAAGGGAAAACCCGAATTGTAATCGAAAGCGGCAGGTGTCTGGACGCTCTGAGGGATGCTTCGGCCGCGAGGACAGTCTGCTCGCGGCCAGCAGGTTACATGGTGTGAGTCGGGCGGTCGGACTTCAGCGCGCCAGCGAGGTAGGTTTCGATCTTGTTGCGGGCGGTGTTGTCGCCATCGTTGAACTGCACGCCGACACCTGCGGCGCGGTTGCCCTGGGCGCCTTTAGGGGTGATCCACACCACCTTGCCGGCCACCGGAATCTTCTCCGGCTCGTCCATCAGGTTGAGCAGCATGAACACTTCGTCACCGAGCTTGTAGCTCTTGTTGGTGGGTATGAAGAGACCGCCATTCTTGATGAAGGGCATGTAGGCCGCATACAGCACGGACTTGTCCTTGATGGTCAGGGACAGAATTCCGTTACGGGGACCCAGATTGGGTGGCAGGCTCATCAGCGCATTCCTAGCGTTTATTGCTTAATGGCTGATTCTAGGGCTTGTTCATGCTCATGCGCAAACAACCGGGCGGCAGGGAGCCAGCAGAATGTGACGCTCTGCCGAATCCTGCCCCGGCGCGAGTCAGCTGCGATCCTGCCCTGGCAAGGCGGCCCACTGCACCAGCAAGGCTTCCAATAGCAACACACGATTGAGGTTGGCTTTTCCCATCACTTTCTGCCTTTGCGCGAGCAGCCATTCCTGAATCGCCAATACCTTGGCCTGCCCGCTCTTGTCCGCCAGGTACTGCACCACCTTGCGCATATCGACCTGGCCCAGGCCTTCCTCGTCCTTGGTCAGCTGGTAGCGCAACATCAGTTGCGCCCAGTCGCAGAACCAGTCGAAGAGCAGATTCAGCGGCAGTGAATTCCAGCTTTCCGCCAGTTGGCTCGGGGATACCTGCTGCTTGAGCAGTTTTTTCACCCCCTCCACTGCCTGTGCGCGCTGCTCGCGTACACCTTGAGCCTGCAGACGCACAGCAGCCAGTGGCGAGCCCGCCGCCAGGGTCAGCAGATCGGTGCGCTCATCGTCACCCAGCTCCGGCAGTGCCTGGGCCAGCCAGGCCAGGCTCAGCGCCTCGCTCGGTAATGGGCAGGCCTGCTGCACGCAGCGACTCTTGATGGTCGGCAACAGGCGGCTGGGCTGGTGACTGATGAGCAGCAGCACGGTATTGCCGGACGGCTCTTCCAGGCTCTTGAGCAGTGCGTTGGCGGCGTTGATGTTCATCGCCTCGGCCGGCTCCAGCAGCACCACCTTGCGCCCGCCGAGCTGCGCGGTCTGCACCACGAAATCGACCAGCTCGCGCACCTGATCGACCTTGATCGGCTTGTCCGCTTCCTCGGGCTCCAGCACGTAGTTGTCCGGGTGAGTACCGGCAGCCAGCAGATGACAGGATTTGCAGTTGCCACAGGCATCCAGCCCATTCGGGTTCTGGCACAGCAAGCGCGCCATCAGGCGCTCGGCCAGCGCACGCTTGCCGATGCCGGCCGGACCATGCAGCAGATAGGCATGGGCGTGCTGACTACGCCCGGCCAGTTGCTGCCAGAGCGATTGTTGCCAGGGATAGACATCAGCCACGGCAGGCCTCCAGCAGGCTCGGCAGCAGAGCATCGATATCGGCTTGCACCTGGGCCAGGGTCTGCCCGGCGTCCAGCACGCGATAGCGCTGCGGGGCCTGTTCGGCGCGCTGCAGATAGGCCTGGCGCACGGCTTCGAAGAAGCCACGACCTTCCTGCTCGAAACGATCCAGACGACCACGAGCCGCTGCGCGAGCCAGGCCGATCTCGATGGGTAGATCGAAGATCAAGGTCAGATCCGGGCGCAACTCGCCCTGAACGAACTGCTCCAGCTGCGCGATGCGCTCGATGGAAAGACCGCGCCCACCGCCCTGGTAGGCGTAGGTGGCATCGGTGAAACGGTCGCACAGCACGACGCTACCCTTGGCCAGAGCCGGACGAATGACCTGCTGCAGGTGCTGGGCGCGAGCGGCGAATACCAGCAGCAACTCGGCATCGGCCGCCATCGGCTCATCGCTCGGATCAAGCAGCAATTCGCGGATACGCTCGGCCAGCGGCGTACCACCTGGCTCACGGGTCAGCAGCACATCGACGCCCTGCTCGCGCAGGCGCTCGGCCAGATACTCGCGATTGGTACTTTTGCCGGCGCCTTCCGGGCCTTCCAGGGTAATAAACAGACCGGTCACGGATTGCCCTTATTCGGTTTCGGCCGCCGCGCGTGGCGCGGGGCTGGAGCGGTAGTCGGCGCGACGCTTGAGCTGGTATTCGCGCACCGCGCGGTTGTGCTCGGCCAGGGTGTTGGAGAACACATGGCTACCGTCGCCTCGCGCGACGAAATACAGGGTGGTGCCATCGAGCGGGTTGAGCGCCGCGTGAATCGCCTCACGGCCGACCATGGCGATCGGCGTCGGCGGCATGCCGTCGATGGTGTAGGTGTTGTAGGGCGTTGGCGTGCGCAAGTCGGCGCGGGTGATGCGGCCGTTGTAGCGCTCGCCCATACCGTAGATGACGGTGGGATCGGTCTGCAGACGCATGCCGATGCGCAGGCGACGCACGAACACGCCAGCGATCTCGCCGCGCTCTTCGGGCACACCGGTTTCCTTCTCGATCATCGACGCCATGATCAGCGCGTCGTAGGGCTCGCGATAGGGCAACCCTTCGGCGCGCTTCTGCCACTCCTCGGCCAATACGCTCTCAAGACGAACGTTGGCCTGCTTGAGCAGGTCCTCGTCGCTCATGCCACGCACGTAGCGATAGGTATCGGGGAAGAAACGCCCTTCCGGGTTCTGCCCAGCCAGGCCCAGGCGCTCCATCAACTGGGCATCGCTGAGATCGGCCAGGCGCTGCTCCAGGCGCTCCTGACGGCCCAGGGCGGCGCGCACCTGGCGGAAGTTCCAACCCTCGACCAGGGTCAGGCTGTACTGCACCACCTCGCCACGCTGCCACAGGCCGAGCATGTCGCGAGCGTTGTGTTCGGGCAGCAAGCGGTATTCGCCGCTGTGCATGGCCGGAGCGCGCAGGTTGAAGCGCCAGTACAGGCGTAGCCAGAAGGCATTGTCGATCACGCCCTCCGCCTCCAGGCGATTGAGCAGGCCGCTCGGCGTGGCGCCGGACGGCACCTCCAGGAGCATTTCTTCATTCAGATGCAGAGGCTGTTCCAGCGCTCTCTGCTGCTGCCAGGCGGCACCCACGACTAGCAGCGCAGCCAGTAGCACGCCGCACTCAAGCAGCACCAAGATCTTGCGTAGCACCAGTTATTTACTCAGTAGGTCGCAGACGATGGCCTGCAGTTTACGGGTGAGCGGCCCGACCGACCAGTGTCGCTCTTGCAGCGCCCGTACAGGCCAGATGCCGTAAAGGCTGTTGCAGAGAAAGACTTCATCGGCAGTCAGCAGTTCGTGGAAGGAAATATCGCGTAACTCGACAGACAGCCCGAGCAACTGCGCCTGCTGCAGGATCTCGGCACGCATCACGCCGGCCACGCCACAGCGAGACAGATCGGCACTGAGCAGCCCACCGTCGACGATCAGGAACAGGTTGCTGTACACGCCCTCGATGACCCGGCCACTGCTGTCGCGCATCAGGCCCTCGGCATACTCGGCGTCCTGCCATTCGGCGCGCGCCAGTACCTGTTCCAGGCGGTTGAGGTGCTTGAGCCCGGCCAGCAACGGCTGCTCGGCCAGCCGCGTCACGCAGGGGAACAGACGCACGCCCTGCTCGGCATGCGCCGCAGGATACTGCGGCAGCGGTGCGGCCTGAAGAATACGCAGCGGCTGACAGGGCTGCGGTGGCGCATAGCCGCGCTGCCCCTCGCCACGGCTGACGATCAGCTTGGCCACGCCCTCGCCCAGCTGCGCGGCAAAGGCCTGCAGCTCGCTTTCCATCAGGAGCGGATCGAGGGGAATGGACAAGCGCCGACAGCCATCGGCCAGGCGCGCCATATGCCGCGCCAGCAGCGGAATTTGGCCGCCACGCACGGCGATGGTTTCGAACAGACCATCGCCGTAAGCCAGGCCACGGTCGCGAACCGACAACTGCTCGCCGGGCGCGCCGTTGACCCAGCTCAGCATCAGCCGTTGAACCGACGGAACAGCAGCGAGCCGTTGGTACCGCCGAAACCAAAGGAGTTCGACAGCGCGATCTCGATCGGCATGGCCTTGGCCTGATGCGCGACGAAATCCAGATCGCAGCCTTCGTCAGGCTCGTCCAGATTGATGGTCGGTGGCGCGACCTGGTCGCGGATCGCCAGCACGCTGAAGATCGCTTCCACCGCACCTGCCGCACCGAGCAGGTGACCGGTCATGGACTTGGTCGAACTGACCGACAGCTGGTAGGCGTGATCGCCGAACACGCTCTTCACTGCGGCAGCTTCGGCGAGATCGCCAGCCGAGGTCGAGGTGCCGTGAGCGTTGATGTACTGCACCTGGTCGGCATTGATACCGGCATCACGCAGGGCAGCCGCCATGCAGCGTGCAGCTCCCGCACCGTTCTCGGGTGGCGAGGTCATGTGGAAGGCATCACCGCTCATGCCGAAGCCGATCAGCTCGGCATGGATGGTGGCGCCACGCGCCTTGGCGTGCTCCAACTCTTCCAGCACCAGGGCGCCGGAGCCGTCGGACAGGACGAAGCCATCACGGCCCTTGTCCCACGGACGGCTGGCCTTGGTCGGCTCGTCGTTGCGGGTCGACAGCGCACGCGCCGCACCGAAACCGCCCATACCCAGGCCGCAGGCTGCCATCTCGGCGCCGCCGGCGACCATCACGTCAGCTTCGCCATAGGCGATGTTGCGCGCGGCCATGCCGATGCAGTGGGTACCGGTGGTGCACGCCGTGGCGATGGCGTAGTTCGGCCCCTGCAGACCCAGATGAATCGACAGGAAGCCGGAAATCATGTTGATGATCGAGCCCGGCACGAAGAACGGCGAAATGCGCCGCGGCCCCTGCTCGTGCAACGATTTGCAGTTGTTCTCGATATTGGTCAGGCCGCCGATGCCGGAGCCCATGGCCACACCGATACGCTCACGATTGGCATCGGTGATATCCAGGCCGGAATCACGCACGGCCTGGAAGCAGGCAGCGAGACCGTACTGAATGAACAGGTCGAGCTTGCGCGCCTCCTTGGCGGAGAGATATTCCTCGACATTGAAGCCCTTGAGCGAACCACCAAAACGGGTGGAATAGGCCGACAGGTCCATATGCTCGATCAGACCGATGCCACTGCGCCCGGCCAAAATGCCCTGCCAGCTGCTCGGCACATCGTTACCCAGCGGCGACAACATGCCCATACCGGTAACCACGACGCGTCTACGCGACACAGCAATCTCCTCTTGTTCTACTCAGGCGCCACATGCGCCTTGCACGTAAAGAAAAACCGCACGCCTGATTAGGGCAGTGCGGCTTTTCTCGATCAGAAAGCTGACGGTGACTTATTGCGCGTGGGCAGTCACGTAGTCGATAGCTTCCTGAACGGTGGTGATTTTCTCAGCTTGCTCGTCCGGGATCTCGGTCTCGAATTCTTCCTCGAGAGCCATCACCAGCTCAACGGTGTCAAGAGAGTCGGCACCCAGGTCTTCAACGAAGGAAGCGCTGTTGGTTACTTCCTCTTCCTTGACGCCAAGTTGCTCAGCAACGATTTTCTTGACGCGTTCTTCGATGGTGCTCATACCTTGTTTTCACTCCTATTGGACAAATCCAGGCAGCTGGTAGCGGCCAAGTGTATAGAAAGGGTTTTTAGCATTTCAAGCTGAATGCCGGGGAGCCCCCAGGAACACTTCAACGATCTGTCTATAAACCTGTTGCAGCTTTATAACGGATTTTAGACAGCCACTATGACAGTTTTCTGATGGCTCGCGTCACATTCGAGAGCCTCCGAGCGTTCGGAGGCGCCCTTTTTAGCTCATGTACATACCGCCGTTCACCGGGATAGTAGCCCCAGTGACGTAACCTGCGCCATCGGAAGCCAGGAAACCGACCACCTTGGCAATCTCTTCGGCCTGACCCAGGCGGCCCAGCGGAATCTGCGTCAGCAGCGCATCGCGCTGGCCTTCCGGCAGCTCACGAGTCATGTCGGTGTCGATGAAACCAGGGGCCACCGAGTTGACCGTGATGCCGCGCGAACCCACTTCACGCGCCAGGGCACGACTGAAACCTTCCAGACCGGCCTTGGCGGCAGCGTAGTTGACCTGACCGGCATTGCCCATCGCACCGACCACGGAGCCGATGTTGATGATGCGCCCGAAACGCGCCTTGGTCATGCCACGCAGTACAGCCTTGGACAGACGGTAGAGGCTGTTCAGGTTGGTGTTGATGACGTCATGCCACTCGTCGTCCTTCATGCGCAGCATCAGATTGTCACGGGTGATGCCGGCGTTGTTGACCAGGATCAACGGCTGACCAAGATGTTGCTGAATGTGTTCAAGGGTAGTGGCAACCGATTCGTCGTTGCTCACATCGAGCACCAGACCGGCACCTTCGACGCCGTTGGCCTTCAGGGTTTCGGCGATACGCTCGGCACCCGAGGCGCTGGTGGCAGTGCCAATGACGATGGCGCCCTGACGACCCAGCTCCAGTGCGATTGCCTGACCGATACCACGGCTGGCGCCGGTGACCAGTGCGACTTTACCTTGCAGACTCATGTTCGTTCTCCTTGCTCAAGCCAGGGCTGCGCGAGCGGCAGCAAAAGCATCCGGGGTATCCAGGTTGTGAGTGTTGATGCCTTTGACGCAGCGCTTGTTAAGGCCGCTCAGCACCTTGCCAGGGCCGCATTCGATCAGGTCGGTCACGCCCTGTTCGGACAGACGCACCATCGACTCGACCCAGCGTACCGGGCTGTACAGCTGCGCCAACAGGTCAGCCTTCAGGGTGGCCAGATCGGACACCACGGCAGCGCTGACGTTCTGCACCAGCGGGATCTGCGGCGCCTGCCAGTTCAGCGCCTCGACCGACTCGGCGAAACGCTCGGCAGCCGGCTTCATCAGCGCGCAATGCGACGGTACGCTGACCGGCAGCGCCATGGCGCGTTTGGCGCCGCGGGCCTTGCACGCCTCGATGGCACGCTCGACGGCAGCTGCGCTACCGGCGATCACCACCTGGCCTGGGGCGTTGAAATTCACGGCACTGACCACATCGCCCTGCGCCGCTTCGGCGCAGGCGGCCAGCACATCGGCATCGTCCAGGCCGAGGATGGCGGCCATGCCGCCCTGCCCGGCCGGAACGGCTTGCTGCATCAGTTGACCACGACGCTCTACCAGCTTCACGGCATCGACAAAGGCGATGCTGCCAGCGGCGACCAGCGCGGAATATTCACCCAGGCTGTGACCCGCAACGAAAGCCGGCTTGGCACCGCCCTCGGCCTGCCACAGACGCCACAGGGCGATGGAGGCAGTGAGGATGGCCGGCTGGGTCTTGTCGGTCTGGTTCAGTTGCTCTTCCGGGCCTTGCTGGGTCAGTGCCCAGAGGTCGTAGCCGAGCGCTTCGGAAGCTTCGCCGAAAGTATCGAGCACCAGTTTCTGCTGGGCGCCGTGCTCGGCGAGCATGGTCAGGGCTTGCGAACCCTGACCGGGGAAGACGAATGCGAGGGATGCAGACATGAATGGGTCCCTTGAGTCGAAAAACCAACGCCAGGCGAGCCTGGCGCAGCAAACTGACAGTTGGATGACAGGCTGCGTGCCGCGGTCACATTCCGCCACAGCCCATGCCCTGAAAACGTGACGAGTTTACAGCAACAAGTCCTCGAGGCGACCATGCAGTCGCTGCGGCAGATTCTCCTGCACCTCGCGCAGTGCACAGCGAATGGCACTCTGAAAGCTTTCCTGGCCAGCCGCACCATGACTCTTGACCACGATGCCCTGCAGACCGAGAAAGCTCGCACCATTGTGCCGCGCTGGCGCCAGATCGGCCTTCAGGCGTCGCAACAGCGGCATCGCCAGGGCACCTACCGCCTGAGCGAACAGCCCATCGCTGAACAGCGTCTCGACCCGCCCCGTGATCATTCGGGCCAGGCCTTCGCTGGATTTGAGCAGGATATTGCCGACGAAACCATCGCACACGACGACATCAGCCTCACCGCGATACACGCCATCACCCTCGATGTAACCGACGAAGTTCAGCCCGTGGGCCTGCTGCAGCATATTGGCCGCCAGCTTGACTTGCTGGTTGCCCTTGATGTCCTCGGTGCCGACGTTGAGCAAGGCGACCCGCGGTCGACTGATACCCAAGGTCTCGGCGGCGACGGCGCCCATGATCGCGAACTGATAGAGGTGCTCGGCGCTGCAGTCGACGTTGGCGCCCAGATCCAGCAGGTAGCAGTGACCGCGCTCGGTAGGAATCGGGCTGACCATCGCCGGCCGGTCGATGCCCGGCAGCGTCTTGAGCAGGTAACGCGACAGCGCCATCAACGCACCGGTATTACCGGCACTGACACAGGCATGCGCCTGACGCTGACGCACCAGCTCCAGCGCCACACGCATCGAGGCATCGGGCTTGCCACGCAGAGCCTGAGCCGGACGCTCATCCATGGCGATCACCTCACTGGCGTGATGAACCTGCAGGCGCGAGCGATCGACGCCGGACTGGCGAGCGAGCTGTTCTTCTATGAGAGGGGCTTGACCGACGATGGTCAGGTGCAGCGAGGGGAATTCGGCCAATGCAGAAATGCAGGCCGGAACAATGCAGTGGGGACCGAAGTCCCCACCCATTGCATCAATCGCGATGATCGAGGCGGACAAGGATTACTCGTCAGCGCCCTTGTCGATCACTTTGCGACCGCGGTACACACCTTCCGGAGAAACGTGGTGGCGCAGGTGAACTTCACCGGTGCTCTTCTCTACGGACAGGGTGCTGGCCTCGAGGGCGTCGTGCGAACGACGCATGTCGCGGGCGGAACGGGATTTTTTGTTCTGCTGAACAGCCATAATTCATTAACTCCTAAACGTTTGGGTCACGCTTTAACTGCGCCAATACACTGAACGGGTTGGACCGCGATACCTCGTCCTCACCCGGCTCGGGCTCATCGAGACCGTCCGGCTGCTGGCAATCACCTGGGGCATGAGCAGGAACGATCGGCAAGGCGAGAAGTAACTCCTCCTCGACCAGACCAAGCAGCTCCAGCGGCTCTTCACCCACTTCCAGTACGTCGTAGCCCTTAGGCAAGGACTGAGTGTTCGCTCCAACCCGAACCACGGCGTATTCACATTCGCTGCGGATGGGTAGCGCGACCAGCTCCAGACAACGCTGGCAGACCATTTTGACCTCAACCTCGAGCTCACTGCGGATAACCACAGTTTTCTGCTCGTCACGTGCGAAATGAAATTTCGCCTGCACGACGCCAGCCGTATCGGCAAGCGGGTCGCAGAGACGCTGCAGGCTGGCCAGTTCGAGCTGCCCTTCGAGGGTAGCTTCGCGGTCGGCGAGCTTGCGCGGATCAACGTGAGGTGGAATCGGCCCATTCAACATAGGCGCAGCATTCTAGGGATGCGCCCTGCCCGTGTCAAAGGAAATTCAGCCTGTCTTCAAGCGGTTGCGATCAGTAGAATTTCCCGCCCACCTATATAAAGGAAGAGAACATGCCCGCGCTGCTGCTCGCCTCCAGCTCGCCCTATCGCCGCGAACTGCTCGACCGCCTGCAACTGCCATTCACCTGGCAATCGCCGAGCATCGATGAAACTCGCCAGGAAGGCGAAGCAGCCATTGACCTGGTCAAACGCCTGGCCGCAGAAAAAGCTCGCGCCCTCGCAAGCAACCACACCGACCACCTGATCATCGGCTCGGACCAGGTCGCCGTACTCAGCGACGGGCAGATACTCGGCAAACCTCACGACCTGCCAAGAGCCCAGCAACAACTGCGCGCCGCCAGCGGCAGCAGCGTCACCTTCCTGACCGGCCTGGCACTACTCAACACCCACAACGGCAATTGCCAGGTCGACTGCATAGCCTTCACCGTGCATTTTCGCCCGCTGAGCGATGAACGGATTTTGCGTTATCTGCAGCGAGAACAGCCGTTCGATTGCGCCGGCAGCTTCAAGTCCGAAGGCCTGGGCATCAGCCTGTTCCGCAGCACCGAAGGCGAAGATGCCACCAGCCTGATCGGCCTGCCGCTGATTCGCCTGGTGGACATGCTACTGAACGAAGGCGTCGAGATTCCTTGACCCATCAATGAAGAAGGCCCGCTACGCGGGCCTTCTTTCATACATCAGCGCAGCGTTGGCCCCTGAAAGCCCATCCACAGCGCGATACGATCCGCCACACTGGTACCCAGGCGTTTGGCGAAGCGATCGAATGGCGTATCACGCTGAGTGAAGTCGACCATCTCTTTCTGACCAATCACCTCGCGCGCCACATAGCTGGCACTGCCCAGCGCATCGACCAAACCCAACTGCAGCGCCTGCTCACCCGACCAGACCAAACCCGAAAACAGTTCGGGATGCTCGTCCGCCTTGAGACGCTCACCGCGCCCCTGCTTCACGCTCTCGATGAACTGGCGATGCGTGGTGTCCAGCACCCCTTTCCAGAAGCGGGTTTCCTCTTCCTTCTGCGGCTGGAACGGATCGAGAAACGCCTTGTGCTCGCCCGAGGTGTAGACGCGGCGCTCGACGCCGAGCTTCTCCATGGTTTCGACGAAGCCGAAACTGGCCGCCGTGACACCGATGGAGCCGACCAGACTGGCCTTGTCGGCATAGATCTCATCGGCCGCACTGGCGATGTAGTAGGCACCGGAGGCGCCCAGATCACTGATCACCGCATAGACCTTGGTCTGCGGATATTCGCCGCGCAAACGACGGATCTCGTCATAGATGTAACCAGACTGCACCGGACTGCCGCCCGGGCTATTGATGCGCAGGATCACACCTTTGGTATTGGTATCCTCGAAGGCGGCGCGCAGACTGCCCACCACCTTGTCGGCACTGGCCTCCTCACGATCGGCGATCATGCCGCGAATTTCGATCAGCGCGGTATGCGCCTCGGTGGTCGAGGCTTTTTTCAGGTCGAGCACCGGCAACACCAGCGCCAGCGCACCGAACAGATAGATAAAGGTCAGCAGCTTGAAAAAAATGCCCCAGCGACGCGAACGACGCTGCTCCTGAACACTGGACAGCAGCGCCTTCTCCAGCAGCTTCCAGCTCTTGGCATCCTCGCCCGAAGAAGACGATGACTTCCACTCATCCGACATGCTCACTCACCTCTGCAGGACGCTGCGCATAACGGCCTTCCAGCCATGCACGCAGCTCATTGAATTGATTGATCGCCAAACGCGGCGAACACTCGCGCAGCACCGACAATGGCTGCGCACCGAAACCGACCGCCACCGCATCCATCCCGGCATTGCGCGCCATCAGCAGGTCAAAGGTCGAATCCCCCACCATCAGCGCCCGCTCGGGCTGCACCCGGCAATGCGCAAGAATCTCATGCAACATCAGCGGATCGGGCTTGCTCGCCGTCTCATCAGCACAGCGGGTGATATCGAAGTAATCCAGCCAACCCTTGTCAGCCAGCACGCGATGCAACCCCTTGCGCCCCTTGCCGGTGGCCACAGCAAGACGATAGCCCTGATCACGAAAGACTTCGAGCGACTCGCGCACGCCCTCGAACAGTGGCGACGGTTCGGTTTCCAGCGCCAGATACTGCTCGCTGTAGGCACGCCGGATGGTTTCGATTCGCAGCGGCTCATCGAGTTCCGGGTAGAGCGTGCGAATCGCCACGCCAAGCTCCAGACCAATGATGCCGCGCACCGCAACATCCGTGCAGCGCGGCACGCCCGCCACATCAGCCGCGCGATGCATGGCCTCGACGATACGACCGATGGAGTCCACCAGCGTGCCGTCCCAGTCGAAGATCAGCAGTTGATAATCAGGCACTCAGACGCTCCAGCGTTCGCGCCCATACTTCATCCACTGGCGCCTCCAGCTTCAGCACGCCGCCATCGGGCAGCGGCACGTGCAACTCGTAGGCATGCAGGAACAGGCGCTTGCCGCCCAGCTCGCGAATCTCGCGGGAGAAGTCGTCGTCGCCATACTTGGAGTCACCAGCGATCGAGTGCCCGGCATGCTTGGCATGCACGCGAATCTGATGGGTGCGACCGGTCACCGGCTTGGCTTCGACCAGGGTGGCGAATTCACCGAAGCGGCGCAGTACGCGAAACAATGTCAGCGCCTCCTTGCCCTCGGCGTCGACTTCGACCATGCGCTCACCGGAACGCAGGTTGCTCTTTTGCAGCGGTGCATTGACCTGCTTCTTGGCGGTCGCCCAGTGGCCACGCACCAGTGCCATGTAGCGCTTGTCCACGCCATCACCGCGCAGCTGTTCATGCAGATGACGCAACATGCTGCGCTTCTTGGCAATCATCAGCAGGCCGGAAGTGTCGCGATCCAGGCGATGCACCAGCTCCAGATCCTTGGCATCGGGACGCAACTGGCGAAACGCCTCGATCACACCGTAATTGAGGCCACTGCCGCCATGCACAGCGATACCGGCCGGCTTGTTCAGCACGATCAGCGCCTTGTCCTCATAGACGATGGCGGCCTCGAGACGCTCGAGCAGCCCCTGCGCCAGCGGCTCGGGCTCATCGCGCTCAGCCAGACGCAGCGGCGGCACACGCACCACATCACCCGCCTGGAGCTTGTATTCGGGCTTGATCCGACCCTTGTTCACGCGCACTTCGCCCTTGCGCAGAATGCGGTAGATCAGGGTCTTGGGCACGCCCTTGAGCTGTGTCCTGAGAAAGTTGTCGATGCGTTGGCCGGCGAGTTCCGGTGCAACCTCGATCAGCTGAACGCCGGAGGTTGGAGAGGCAGGAGTAGTCATCGCGCAATCATAACAATTTTTTATGGAATTGAAGCACTTAATCATTGCTGCTATAGTCGCGAACGCCGCCAAAAGCGGCCTGGCTTGCGGATGAATGCCAAACTTGCCATCCCCTGCCCGCGCAAACGTATTTGGACGTGAGGCCGTCCGACGGGTTCTTCAGGTTAGAAAGGCCGCAACAGGCCACGAAGACTTCGGAAATAAAGCCTTGAGTATGATGCGCGATTCGCCCACCGGGCGGTCGCGGTAACTGACAACCGCTGCGGAATCCGCGCGCGGCACCCGATTTTCAGCGATACGTGTAGGGTGGAGATGTACAACTGTCGGACTGCGTAGCATATCGCTTGATCAAAGACGCCTCATCTCGTCCGCTACCGCCAGTTGATTCCTCTTCCTGACTGAGTGCTTTCTGTCACCACAGCAAGCAGGAGACGTCCGTCGCGACCGCGGCCTGATATGGCTGACCGTCGCTAGACAGTGGAACGATTTACGACCGTTTCTGACGCGCCTGACACCGACCCTGAGAGTCGTGTGTGCCTAACGTGGCTTCCGCTAGCCCGGAACCCATTGGTACCACATGAAAAGAATGCTAATTAACGCAACTCAGCCCGAAGAGTTGCGTGTTGCCCTGGTAGATGGCCAAAAACTCTACGATCTGGACATCGAGTCCGGCGCCCGCGAACAGAAAAAGGCCAACATCTACAAAGGCCGCATCACCCGCGTTGAACCCAGCCTTGAAGCCGCCTTCGTCGATTTCGGTTCCGAACGCCACGGTTTCCTCCCCCTCAAAGAAATCTCCCGCGAATACTTCTCCAAAGCCCCTGAAGGTGGCCGCGTCAACATCAAGGACGTGCTCAAGGAAGGCCAGGAAGTCATCGTCCAGGTCGAGAAAGAAGAACGCGGCAACAAGGGCGCAGCCCTGACCACCTTCATCAGCCTGGCCGGTCGTTACCTGGTGCTGATGCCGAACAACCCGCGTGCCGGTGGCATCTCGCGCCGCATCGAAGGCGAAGAGCGCAACGAACTGCGCGAAGCGCTGAACGGCCTCAACGCTCCGGCCGACATGGGCCTGATCGTTCGCACCGCCGGCCTGGGCCGCTCCAGTGAAGAAATGCAGTGGGATCTCGATTACCTGCTGCAACTGTGGAGCGCCATCAAGGAAGCCTCCACCAGCCGCCCCGCTCCGTTCCTGATCTACCAGGAATCCAACGTCATCATCCGCGCCATCCGCGACTACCTGCGCCAGGACATCGGCGAAGTACTGGTCGACAGCGTCGAAGCCCAGGAAGAAGCCCTCTCCTTCATCCAGCAGGTGATGCCGCAGTACGCCAGCAAGATCAAGCTGTACGAAGACAGCGTGCCGCTGTTCAACCGCTTCCAGATCGAAAGCCAGATCGAAACCGCCTTCCAGCGTGAAGTGAAACTGCCGTCCGGTGGTTCCATCGTCATCGACCCGACCGAAGCCCTGGTGTCCATCGACATCAACTCGGCGCGCGCCACCAAGGGCAGCGACATCGAGGAAACCGCGCTGCAGACCAACCTGGAAGCGGCCGAGGAAATCGCCCGCCAACTGCGTCTGCGTGACATCGGTGGCCTGATCGTCATCGACTTCATCGACATGACCCCGGCCAAGAACCAGCGCGCCGTCGAAGAGAAAGTCCGCGAAGCCCTGGAAGCCGACCGTGCCCGCGTACAGGTCGGCCGCATCTCGCGCTTCGGCCTGCTGGAAATGTCCCGTCAGCGCCTGCGTCCTTCCCTGGGCGAAACCAGCGGCATCGTCTGCCCGCGCTGCAACGGCCAAGGCATCATCCGCGACGTCGAATCCCTGTCGCTGGCCATCCTGCGCCTGATCGAAGAAGAAGCGCTGAAGGATCGCACCGCCGAAGTCCGCGCCCAGGTACCGATCCCGGTCGCTGCCTTCCTGCTCAACGAAAAGCGCAACTCGATCACCAAGATCGAACTGCGCACCCGTGCGCGTATCGTGATCCTGCCGAACGATCACCTGGAAACCCCGCATTTCGAAGTGCAGCGCCTGCGTGACGATAGCCCGGAAGCCCTGAGCGGCCAGACCAGCTACGAAATCGCCGCCACTGCGGAAACCGAAGAAACCGCTGCCCAGCCGGCCGCCGCCACGCGCACCCTGGTTCGCCAGGAAGCCGCCATCAAGGCCGCGCCGCGCAGCAGCGCCCCGGTCACTGCCGAGCCGCAAGCAACACCGCTGACTCCGACCAAGGTACCTGAGCCGAGCCTGTTCAAGGGCCTGGTGAAGTCCCTGGTCAGCCTCTTCGCCGGCAAGGAAGAAGAAGCCCAGCCGGCCGTGGTCGAGAAGAAGAGCAACGAGCGTCCGCCACGCGAAGAGCGTCGCAACGGTCGTCAGCAGAGCCGCAATCGTGGCGGTCGCCGCGACGAGGAGCGCAAGCCTCGCGAAGAGCGCGCTCCACGTGAAGAGCGTCAGGCCCGCGAACCGCGCGAAGAGCGCCAACCTCGCGAAGAGCGTGCCCCGCGTGAAGAACGCGCCCCACGCGAGCCGCGCGAAGGTCAGGAAAATCGTCGCGAGCGCAAGCCACGCGAAGAACGTGCTCCGCGTGAAGAGCGCGTGCGCGAACTGCGTGAGCCTATCGATGCCGAGTCTGGTAACGAGCAACGTGAAGAGCGTGCCGAGCGTCAGCCGCGTGGTGAACGCCAGGAGCGTCAGCGTCAGCCGCGTGAAGAGCGTCAGCCGCGTGCCGAGCAGGCCGAGGCCCTGCAGGACGAAGCCCTGCCGAACGAAGAGCAACTGCAGGACGACGAGCAGGACAGCAACGATGGCGAGCGTCCGCGTCGCCGCTCCCGCGGTCAGCGTCGTCGCAGCAATCGCCGCGAACGTCAGCGTGATGCCGATGGCAACCTGATCGAGAGCGCCGAGAACAGCGAAGCTGCCGGTAACGACGCTCAGGCCGTCACCCCGGTTGCCGTGGCTAGCGCCGCCGCAGTGGTTGCAGAAAGCGTCGACAGCAGCGACACCGTGGCCAGCGAGGCTCCGGCCGTCGAAGCTCCGGTGGTACAGGCTGAAGCACCAGCCGCTCAACCGGTCGAGGCGCAAGCCGAGGCTGCGGTAAGTGAAGTGGTCGAAACCGCTCCGGTCGCAGAGAAAGCAGTTGAGGCAGAACCGGCCGCAGTCGAAACCCCTGCTGTCGTTGAAGCGCCAGCTGCCGAGCCGGTCGTTCAGGCTGAGCCGGTTGCAGAAGCCGCCCAGGAGCCGGTGCCGGCCGTAGAAGCACCTGTCGCCGAAGCCCCTGCCGCAGCCCCGGTCAGCGCTAGCGGCCGTGCGCCGAACGACCCGCGCGAAGTGCGTCGTCGTCAGCGTGAAGCCGAGCGCCTGGCACGCGAAGCTGCACAGGCCGCCGCTGCAGCCCCGGTTGTAGAAGCTGCCCCAGCAGTCGAAGCCGCTCCGGTCGCTGAAGCAAGCGCCCCGGCAGAAGCCGAAGCCAGCGCAGTCGAAACCGCTCCTGCGGTCGAGCCGGTCGCCGAAGCCGAAGCCGAAGCCGAAGCCACTCCTATCGTCAGCGAGCAAAGCGTGAGCGAAGCGGTAGAGCAAGCGCAGCCGGAAGAAGAAACGCAAGCCGACAAGGAGGAGGTCAAGCCTCAGGCTTGATCCTCCTGCGGTAAGTAAAAAGGGGATGCCTAGGCATCCCCTTTTTCATGTCCGTCACTGGTGGCCCGGATGCAATCCGGGAGCGGCATTCACCGGTTCACGTCCGCCCCACAGATCAAAGCACGTTGGGTTCGATTTCCAGCGTTACGCCAAAACGCTCCAGGATATCGGCCTGGATACGCTGCGCCAGCTGCAGCAGTTGCGCGCCACTGGCGTTGCCGTAGTTGACCAGCACCAGCGCCTGCAAACGATGTACGCCGGCGTCACCCTCACGCGCCCCCTTCCACCCTGCCCGCTCGATCAGCCAACCGGCGGCCAGCTTGGCCAGGCCAGCCCCCGCCGGATAGCTGACCAGATCAGCATGCTCGGCGCGAATGCGCTCGGCCAGTTCGAATGGCACCAGCGGATTCTTGAAGAAGCTACCGGCGTTACCCAGCTCGGCGGGATCTGGCAGCTTTTCGCTGCGAATGGCGCAGATTGCCTGGCTGACGTCGCTTGCAGTCGGTGCCTCGATGCCCATCTCGGCCAGGCGCTGACGCACCGGACCGTAATCCAGACGCAGCGCAGCCAGGCGGCTCAGACGGAAGCGCACGCGCAGGATCAGCCAGCGCCCGGCTTCGCGCTTGAACAGACTGTCGCGGTAGGCGAAGGCACATTCTTCAAGCGCGAAGTCGCGCAGCTCACCGGTGTGCCGATCCAGCGCGGTCAGGCCGGCGAACAGATCCTTGATCTCCACACCATAGGCGCCAATGTTCTGCATCGGCGCAGCGCCCACGGTGCCGGGAATCAGGCTGAGGTTTTCCAGGCCGTTCAGGCCCTGCGCCAGGCTCCATTGCACGAACGGATGCCAGGGCTCGCCGGCTTCGGCCTCCACCAGCACCTGCTCGCCGTCGGCCTCGAGAATACGAATGCCACGACTGGCCATGCGCAGTACCAGCGCCTCGACATCGCGGGTCAGCAACAGGTTGCTGCCACCCCCGATCACCAGCAGCGGCAGGCCCTGCTGATTCGCCAGGCTCAGCGCCTCGCGCACATCGTCATCATCGTGCGCTTCGGCGAAACGCCGTGCACGCACATCGACACCAAAGCTGTTGAAGGCTTTGAGCGAAACGTCGCTCTGCAGATTCAGACTCACAGGCGCCCCTTGATCTCGATCAGCAACGCATCACTGGCCTGTTCGATCAGATCCAGCACCTGCTCGAAGCCATCCTCGCCGCCGTAGTAGGGATCGGGCACCTCATCCAGCGCCAGTTCATATCGGCGCAGGTAAAGATCGAGATCGGCACGGGCATCGGCGGGGCGCAGCGCCTTGAGGTTACGCAGGTTGCTCTGGTCCATGGCCAGGATCAGGTCGAAGCGCTGGAAATCGGCGGCCTCGACCTGGCGCGCACGCTGCGCGGACAGATCATAGCCACGGCGCAGCGCCGCCTGACGCGTGCGACTGTCCGGCGCCTTGCCGACATGCCAGTCGCCGGTACCGGCGGAATCCACCAACACCCGATCGTCCAGACCCGCCGCGCGCAGCTTGTGGCGAAAAACGCCCTCGGCCGTGGGCGAACGGCAGATGTTACCCAGGCAGACGAACAGAACCTTCATCAGGCCCCCAGCAGGTGGCGTACCCGCTCCAGGTCTTCGGCGGTATCCACACCGGCAGCGGGCGCTTCGAGGGCATCGGCGACATGGATACGTACGCCGTTGTACAGCGCGCGCAGTTGCTCCAGACACTCGGTGTCTTCCAGCCAGCACGGGCCCCAGGCGACGAAGTCATGCAGGAAGCCGGCGCGGTAGGCGTAGATGCCAATATGGCGGCGATACGGCACGCCCTGCGGCAGCACATCGCGGCTCTTGGCGAAGGCATCGCGCGCCCAGGCCAGCGGCGCGCGGCTGAAAGTCAGGGCCAGGCCATCTTTGTCCGCGATCACCTTGACCACATTGGGGTTGAACAGCGCGGTGACGTCTTCGATGGGCTCGGCCAGGGTGGCGATGCCTGCCTGCGGGTTGGCCGCCAGGTTGGCCGCGACCTGATCGATGATCGATGGGGGAATAAGCGGCTCGTCACCCTGCACGTTGACCACGATGGCATCTGCAGGCAGGCCGAGCTGGGTGGCGACTTCGGCCAGGCGGTCGGTGCCGGAGTTGTGATCTTCGCGGGTCAGCAGCACCTCGGCGCCGAAGGCCTGGCAGGCCTCGACGATGCGCGCATCGTCGGTAGCGACCACCACGCGGCTGGCGGAGCTCTTCTGCGCCTGCTCCCAGACATGCTGCACCATGGGCTTGCCGGCAATGTCCTGCAGCGGCTTGCCGGGCAGGCGGGTGGAGGCGTAACGGGCGGGAATGACGACGGTGAAGGCTGCGCTCATTTACTTGTCCAGACGCTCGTCGGTATTCAGGGTGCGCGCTTCGCTTTCCAGCATCACCGGGATGCCGTCGCGAATCGGATAGGCCACACCGGCGCCCTTGCTGATCAGTTCGGTCTTGTCTTCGGAAAGCTGCAGCGGACCCTTGCAGATCGGGCAGGCGAGAATGTCGAGCAGTTTAAGGTCCATGGTGGAATCCTTGGTGGGGTCATCAGGACCCCGGTATGAGGCGGGCCAGCTCTCCATCCAGCCAGTCGACGAAAGCCGGCGTGGGCACGGCATCGACGGCCAGGTACCACCAGTCGGCGGCGGCGAAGGCCCGGCATTTCACCGCATCCTTTTCCGTCATCAGCAGTGGCAGCGACGGCTCGAAACTGAGCTGGGCGGCATCGTACTGCGCATGGTCGGCAAAGGGGTGCGGAACCGGGCGCCAGTTTAGCGCTTCGAGGGTATTGAAGAAACGCTGCGGATTACCGATACCGGCGACCGCGTGCACCGCCTGACCGGGTGGCAGATGATCGAGGCCGACGCGCTCACCGCTGGCCAGGTTGACCAGCGCGCTCGGCTGCAAGCGAAAGGCGTAGCCATCGATGCGGTCAGCTTCGGCGCCATTGAACAGAACCGCATCCACCTCATTGAGGCGCTCGACCGGCTCACGCAGTGGCCCGGCCGGCAGGCAGCGGCGATTGCCCAGGCCGCGAGCGGCGTCGATCAACACCAGCTCCAGGTCGCGCGCCAGGCGGTAATGTTGCAGGCCATCGTCACAGAGGATCAGATCCAGTGGCTCTTCGGCCAGCAGCGCACGCACGGCGCGGCTGCGATCCGGGTCGATCATCAGGGGCACGCCCGTGCGCTGAACGATCAGCAGCGGCTCGTCGCCGGCCTGCGTCGCCGGCTGCTCGGCACATACCCGCCAGGGCAGGCTGGGCGGTGTGGCGCCATAGCCACGGCTGACCACGCCGACCTTGAGGCCACGGGCCCGACAGTGTTCGATCAGAAAGAGAATAAGCGGCGTCTTGCCGGTGCCACCGACGGTGATATTGCCCACCACCAGCACGGGCACCGGGGCGCGGTAGATATCGCCCTCGCCGGCCAGGAAACGCGCACGCTTGCCCTGCACCACACGGCGGTACAGCCACTCCAGCGGGCGCAGCAGTGCCAGCGCCGGGTGGCCGCGATACCAGGCCTCGAGCAAGCGATCAGCAGCGCTCACCTAGGGGGTTTCCTGTGCTTCCACCGTGGTGATGCGCAGGTGCGAGAAGCCCAGCTTGCCGGCCGCATCCATGGCAGTGATCACCGCCTGGTGCGGGGTGTTGCCGTCGGCACTGATGATCAACGGCAGGCTGTTGTCGCCGTCGGATTCCTTCTGCAACGCCGCCATGAGATTGCTCAGGTTGCTCTCCAGCAGTGCCTTGCCATTGACCGAAAACGCGCCGTCGGCGCCGATCAGCACCTCGACCTGCTTGAGCTCGGTCTGCTCCGGCGGCGTGCCGCTGACTGCCTCGGGCAGGTCGACCTTGAGCTGAGTCTCGCGGGTGAAGGTGGTGGTGACCACGAAGAACAGCAGCAGGATGAATACCACGTCGATCAACGAGGCCAGGTTGATCTCGACGTTCTCCCGCGGTTTGCGCCGGAATTTCACGCCTTGCCCTCACCCAGGTCGACGTCGCGATCACCCTGCACCATTTCCACCAGCTTGATCGCTTCCTGCTCCATGCCGACTACCAGCTCGTCGACACGACGCTGCAGATAGCGATGGAAGAACAGTGCCGGGATCGCCACCATCAGACCAGCTGCCGTGGTGATCAGCGCCTTGGAGATACCACCGGCAAGCATCGGCGCGTTGGCCATGCCCGACCCCATGAAGGAGCTGAAGATCTCGATCATGCCCAGCACGGTGCCGAGCAGGCCGAGCAGCGGCGCGATGCCGGCAATGGTGCCGAGAGCATTAAGGTAGCGCTCCAGCTCGTGGATGACGCGGGCAGCGGCCTCCTCGATGCACTCCTTCATGATCTCGCGACCATGCTTGGAGTTGGCCAGGCCGGCGGCGAGAATCTGCCCCAGCGGCGAATCCTCGCGCAGCTCCTTGAGCTTCTGGTTGTTGAGTTTCTTGTCCTTGATCCAGCGCCACACCTGAGCCAGCAGATTGGCCGGGGTGACGCGGGCGGGCCGCAGGGTCCACAGGCGTTCGGCGACGATGCCGGCAGCAGCGATGGAACAGAGAATGATCGGCAGCATCATCCAGCCGCCAGCTTTGACCAGTTCCCACACGGTAGAGAATCCCCCTCGAAAAAGTGGCGCCACTCTAGCACAGGGTGCAACGCCCGCCGACCGCCGCCGTTCTCATTTTTCCCGCCAGAAACGTGGCTCGCTTCGCAACCCTCGCGCCGCGCCATGTTCACCCAGGCGAATATGCAGGGCGCCGCGCAACGCGGTGTCATGCACCTCGACACCTGCTGCCCGATAGCGCTCCAGCACCTGCGGGTGAGGATGTCCAAAGGCGTTGTGACGACTGCGGGTGATCAGCACGTGCTGCGCCCCGACCGCATCGATGAAAGCCTGGCTGGATGACGTGCGACTGCCGTGATGGGGCGCCAGCAGCCAGCGCGAGGCCAGGGGAAAGTCGGCCTGCATCAGCGCGCGCTCGGCCAGGATGTCAATATCACCGGTCAACAGCAGGCGCTCGCCGCCGGCCTCCACCTGTAGCACGCAGGAGCGTTGATTACCGGAGCTGGCCCGCTGCCACTGCCACAGCCTGAAAGTCACGTCATTCCATTGCCAGCTTTGCCCCGATTCGCAAGCCTCAGCGCCAAGCGCCTTGGCCAGACGCTGCGGCTCGCCACTGATGACCCGGGCCACCGGCATCCCGGCCTTGATCGCTGCAGCGCCGCCGGCATGATCATTGTCGGCATGACTGAGCAGCATCAGATCGAGACGCCTGAGGTTCATCGCACGCAAGGAAGGCAGGACAATACGCTCCCCGGTATCGAAATCGCCGAAACGCGGTCCCGCGTCGTACAGCAGGCTGTGTTCTCGGGTACGCACCAGCACCGCCAGCCCCTGCCCCACGTCCAGCACCCAGACGTCGGCACGGCCATCGTCCAGGTGCTGTGTGGGCAACAACAATGCAGGCAAAAACAGCGCGAGGCCGGGCAGGCGCAACGGTACGCCGGCAGGCAGCAGGAGCATCAACGCGCCTGCCGCTGCCAGTAGCCAGGCCCAGAGCGGCAGATTGCTGGGCAACCAGGCAGGCAGCCAAGCAGCGATCACGCCGAGCAATTCGAACAACAGATACAGTGCACCGCCGGCCAGCCACAACAGGCCCTCTCCAATCACGGGAACGGGCAGCAGCAGAGTGCCCAGCAAGGCCAGGGGCACGACCACCAGCCCCACCCAGGGTACGGCGACCAGGTTGGCCAGCGGCCCGCTGCTGCTGATAGGCAGGCCGAGGATCAGCATCATCGGCAACAAGCCGATGGCCATGGTCCATTGCGCACGCGTCAGCCCGCGCCACCAACCCCAGACGCCAAGCCGGCCACCGAACACCAACGCGAGAATCGCCACGGCCGAGAACGACAACCAGAAGCCCGGCTGCAACGACGCCAATGGCTCAAGCAGCAGCACCACGAGCAAGGCCAGCAGCAACGGCCACCAGGGGCCCAGGTGACGAAAGCGCATGCGCCACAGCAGCACCAGCGCGACCATCACACAGGCCCTGCGCACCGGCACCTCGAAACCAGCCAACATCCCGTAGACCAGGGCCCCGCTCAAGGCCAGCGCACAGGCGCAGGGCAGCCAGGGCCAGTGCCTTGGCCAGGCGCCGACTCGCGCCAGCAATGCCACCAGTCCGTAAAGAAAGCCGGCCAGCAGCGCGATATGCTGGCCGGAGATGACCATCAGGTGCACCGTGCCCGTGTGTTGCAGCAGGCGCCAGTCGCCCGCGCTCAGGCCTGAGCCATCACCCAGGACCAGAGCGGCAATGGCGCCCTCTCGTTCAAAGGCCGGCACAACCAGCAGATGCTGACGCAGACCGTCGCGCCAGCTACCCAAGCCTGTCGCGGGGGATAACCGCTCGCCAGACTTGATCGTGCCCGTAGCGCCAATGCGCTGGGCCAGCAGCCAGGCCTCGTAGTCGAAACTCTGCGGATTGACCAACCCATGCGGGCGCTTCAGGTTGACCGCCACACGCCAGCGCTCGCCGCCCTGCACCGGCGGCCCGCCATACCAGGCCAGGCGCAACCGTTTCGGCAGCTCGGCACGCCGGGAGTACGCCTCTTCGAACTGGAAGCGCACCACGCCATCGGACACCTCCGGCAGGCCGACCACCCGGCCCTCCAGCCACAGGGTCCGGCCATCGAGCTGCGGATCGAGGCGGTCGTCCAGTGCCGATTGCGCCGAGCTGCAGGCCCAAGCCAGCCCCAACAGAAACAACCCCAGCGGATAGAGGCGCGAGAACAGCAACGCCAGGCTGGCACAGACCGCCGCCAGCAACAGCCAGCCCGGCGGCAGGCTTGGCAGAAAACGCAGCGTCAGTAGCCCCAAGGCCAGCGCCAACATCCCTGTTCGCATTGTTCCTCCCTGCTCATCGAGCTGCCGCGAGCGCGTCCAGCACTCACCTCTGGTCACAATATGGAAACGCTGGCCAGGCTGAATCCGTGCATAATATCGGCGCTTTTGCCTGCCCAGAGACTCTTCATGCCGCGTCGTTTATTCAAGCGCTACATGCCCAACCCCGACAGCATCAAGGGTAACAAGTCCCTGCGCTTTCTCGGCAAACTCATTCATGATCCCAACCTCTGGCATCTCAACCGCCACTCGGTAGCCCGCGGCATGGCCATCGGCCTGTTCTGGGCGATGATCCCCATGCCCATGCAGATGCTGGCAGCCGCCGCCGTCGCCATCCCGATGCGCGCCAACCTGCCGATCTCCATCGGCCTGGTGTGGCTGACCAACCCCATCACCATGCCGCCGATCTTCTACTGCACCTATAAAATGGGCGCCTGGATCATGCAGACGCCGCCGGTGCGCATGCCGCAGACCCTCAGCCTGGAATGGATCACGGCCGAAGTCGCCGTGCTGTGGAAGCCCCTGTACCTGGGCTCCTTCGTCTCCGGTCTGATTCTCGCCGCACTGGGTTATGTGTTGACCATGCTCTACTGGCGCTGGTGGGTCCAGCGTAGCTGGCGCAAGCGTCAGGAAAAGCGCCGACTGGAACGCCCCTGAAAAAAAGCCGTCGAAGTCGACGGCTTTTTCGTTCTTACTCGTAGCGTAGCGCCTCGGCCGGCTGCACCTGCGCCGCCCGCCATGAAGGGTAGAGCGTGGCGAGGAAACTCAGGATCAGCGCCGCCGAACAGATCAGCGCCACATCCAGCCACTGCAGGTCCGATGGCAGGCTGCTGATGAAGTAAACGTCGGAGCTCATCACCTGCTGCCCGGCGAACGACTCCAGCCAAGCCACCAGCGCACTGACATTGAGCGCCGCCAGCACACCCAGCACCGTACCGATCAGCGTACCGACCAGACCGATCACCGAGCCCTGCACCATGAAAATCGCCATGATCTGCCGCGGCGTGGCGCCAAGGGTGCGCAGGATCGCGATATCGCCGCCCTTGTCCGCGACCACCATGATCAGCGTGGCGATGATGTTGAACGCCGCCACGGCGACGATCAGCAGCAGCAGCAGACCGATCATGGTCTTCTCCATCTTCATCGCGCTGAACAGGCTGCCCTGGGTATGGGTCCAGTCATCGGCACGGTAATCGCTGCCAAGCTGCGCCAGCAAGGACTTGGACACCTGCGGCGCCTGGTACAGATCCTTCAGCGCCAGACGAATACCCGGCACCGTACCTTCCGGCAAGCGCTGCATGGCAGCGGCATCGACGACGTTGATCAGTGCCAGCGAGCTGTCCAGCTCGGCCCCCACCTTGAACACCGCCGCGACGTTCAAGCGCTGCATGCGCGGCGTGACGCCACCAGGCGCGCTGCTCAGCTCGGGGATGATCAAGGTCAGCTTGTCACCCACCTGCAGGCCGAAACGGCGCGCGGTGATATCACCGATCACCACGCCGAATTCGCCCGGCTGCAGATTGTTCAGGCTGCCCTGGCGGATGTGCTCGGGCAGGATCGATACCTTGCCCTCTTCCGCCGGGTCGATGCCGTGGATCTGAATCGGCTGCATCAGCCCGCGATGCGAGAGCATGCCCTCCAGCTCGGCATAAGGGGCCGCGGCCTGCACCTGCGGATTGGTCATGGCCTTGTCCGCCAGGGCACGCCAGTCGGCGACGGGCTCGGCGCCATAGAGCATGGCGTGCGGCACCATGCCGAGAATGCGTGAGCTCATTTCCTTCTGGAAGCCGTTCATCACCGACAGCACCACGATCATCGCCAGCACGCCAAGCGCCAGGCCGATCATCGAGGTCAGCGAAATGAAGGAGATGAAATGGTTGCGGCGCTTGGCCCGTGTGTAGCGAGCGCCGATGAAGATACTCAGCGGACGAAACATCAGAGAGTCACCAGCTTGCCGTCCTGCAGGCTGAGCACGCGATCCATCTGCCGTGCCAGCTGCATGTCGTGGGTCACCACCAGAAATGCTGTATTGGAGTCGCGACTGAGCTCGCGCATCAGCTCCTGAATGCCTTCAGCGGTGTGCTGGTCGAGGTTGCCGGTGGGTTCATCGAGCAACACCAGCCCCGGGCGGTTGACCAGGGCACGGGCAATCGCCACACGCTGACGCTCACCACCGGACAGCTCTGACGGCTTGTGATTGAGGCGATGGCCAAGCCCGACTCGCTCGAGCAGCTTGGTGGCACGCTCGCGCGCCTCGCTGATCGACGTCTTGCCGATCAACAGCGGCATGCAGACGTTCTCCAGCGCGGTGAACTCGGCCAGCAGGTGGTGAAACTGATAGACGAAGCCCAGCGCACGGTTGCGCAGCAGGCCACGAGCGGTCTCGCTCAGCGCCGACAGTTGCTCGCCGGCCAGCCAGACGCTGCCCTCGCTGGGCGTATCCAGGCCGCCGAGCATGTTCAGCAGGGTGCTCTTGCCGGAACCGGAACTGCCGACGATAGCCACGCGCTCGCCGGGCAAGAGCTCCAGTTCCAGACCATCGAGCACCACCACCGACTCGGGGCCCTCGTCGTAACGCTTGCTCAGGTTGCGACAGCTGAGCACGGCATTGTGCTGTTTCATGGCGTTCTGGTTCATGGACTCACTCATAGCGCAGGGCCTCGGCCGGCTGGGTACGCGCAGCGCGCCAGGCTGGATACAGGGTGGCGAAGAAGCTCAGTAGCAGCGCCGCGGTACAGACCATCACCACGTCGGCGCTCTGCAGTTGCGAAGGCAGGTAATCGATGAAGTAGACATCGGCATTGAGAAACTTGATGCCCAGCAGACGCTCAATGCCGGCGATGAGGCTGCTGACGTTCAGCGCTGCGAGAATCCCCAGCACGGCGCCGATGAAGGTGCCAACCACACCGATCACCGTGCCCTGCACCATGAAGATGGCCATGATCTGCCGCGGCGTGGCGCCGAGGGTACGCAAGATGGCGATGTCGCCTTTCTTGTCGGTCACCACCATCACCAGGGTGGAAATGATGTTGAACGCGGCCACCGCGACGATCAGCAGCAGAAGCAGGCCGATCATGGTCTTCTCCATGCGGATGGCCTGGTACAGGTTGCCGTGGGTGCGGGTCCAGTCGCGGGCGTAGAAATCACCGTCGAGGGTCTGGGCGATCTCCCAGGCGCTGCGCGGCGCCTGGAACAGATCATCGAACTTAAGGCGCAGGCCCTGTACCTGATCCGGTTTCCAGCGCTGCAGGCGCGCCAGGTCGCTGATGTTGGCCAGGGCCAGTGCACCGTCGATCTCGCCAGCGCCGACGTGGAAGATACCGGTGACGGTAAAGCGCTTCAGACGCGGGAACATGCCGGCGGGGGTCACGGTGACCTCCGGCGCGACGAAGGTGACCTTGTCACCCAGCTTCAGGCCCAGCTTGGCCGCTGCCTTGTCGCCGATGACCATGGCGAAATCGCCTGGCTGCAGGCTGTCGAGACTGCCCTGCTGGAAGAAGCCATCGATGATCGACACCTTGCGTTCCTGCTCGGGGTCGATGGCATTGATCAGCACCTTCTGCACCTTGCCGTCGTGCGTCAGCAGGCCCTGCATCTGGGTGAAGGGCGCCAGCGCCTCGACGCGCGGATGGCGCTCGACCTGACGCGCCAATGCCGGCCAGTCGCTCACCGGGGTGGCCGATTCGACCGTGGCGTGAGGAATCATCCCCAGTACCCGAGTGCGCATTTCATGGTCGAAACCATTCATCACCGACAGCACCAGGATCATCACCATCACCCCGAGGGTGAGGCCGAGCATGGACGTCAGGGAAATGAAGGAGACGAAGTGGTTGCGACGCTTGGCCCGCGTGTAGCGCGTACCGATAAATACGAACAGAGGTCTGAACATGTCGGAGAGATTCGGGGGAAAGAAAAACGTCCTTGTGGCAGGGCCAGGTCAGCAGCCTTACACTCAGAAGCAACTCAAAGTCTGCTGCGTATCGGGCATGCTGCGTTAAAGACACGTGGAAAGCCGCTTATGGCCAACGCGCTTCAGTGTGACCCCGAAGGGGCGAGCGAAGCGAGCAATGCTCGTTTACCATTCGTAACCGAGGCTTGTTCGGCGACGCTTGCCTGGCACGCATCCAGTTCGCGAGACTTTCAACAGGGTCTTCGACCACCACCGCTTTCATGGGTTCGCCATGTCGACTAACGATGTAGATGATCGCCGCGAATACTATCGTATCGACGATACGATCGCACTGGAATTCAGCCTGCTGTCGGGGGCCGAAGCCCATGCCAGCGACGCGCTTCACGATCCATCACCGCTGTTCAACCTGCTCAGCGATCTGCACCTGATGGACTTCGAATCACAGCATCTGCTGCGCCATATCACTGAACGCGACCGCACCCTGGCCAACTACCTGAAGGTGATCAACAAGCGCATCGACCTGCTCGGCCAGGCCGTGGCGCAGAGCCTGCTGCGCGACATCGGCGCGCCACGCCAGGTATCGCTGTCTGAAGGCGGTATCAGCTTCAATAACGCCCAGGCCGTGGCGCCGGGTAGCCATCTGGCGATCAAGATGGTGCTGATGCCACAGGCGCTCGGCCTCCTGCTGCGTGGCCAGGTGGTGCACTGCAGCCAACGCACGGATGGCCAATTCGAGATCGGCACCGAGTTCGAAGCGTTGACCGACGCACAGCGCCAGTTGCTGGCTCGGCATATCCTGCAAAAGCAGGCTTTGGAGCGTCGCCAAGCCCGCGAATGACAGTCGACAAGGAACCGCCATGTATCGTCTCGCTCTGCTTTTCACCCTGCTCGCCCCTACTGCTCTCTTCGCCGATACCCTGACCATTCCCCTGGGCAACCAGGGCGCCGATCTCGACACCAGCAACCTGCCGCACAAAGGCCAGTCCAAGCGTTCGGTACTGGAGCGTTTCGGCCTGGCCGATGAAGAGCACAAGCCCGTCGGCCAGCCGCCGATCACGCGCTGGGACTACCGCGAATTCAGCGTCTATTTCGAATACGATCACGTGATCAACAGCGTGCGCCATCACCAGCCGCGCCACCTCGACACCGTCAAGGAGTAACAGTGACTCACATCTACGGCCATCGCGGCGCCAAGGGCGAAGCCCCAGAAAATACCCTGGCCAGTTTCCAGCGCTGCCTGGAACACGGCGTCGACCGCTGCGAACTGGATCTGCATCTATCGCGCGACGGCGAGCTGATGGTGATCCACGATCCGACGCTCAAGCGCACCACAGGTCTGCGCGGCAAGGTGGTTGAACACGACGCCGCCGAGCTGGTGAAGTACGACGCGCGCAAGGGCGGCCCTGGCTGGGTGCGTCCCTGCACCATTCCGCGCCTGGAAGAATTGTTCGAGCAGTGCAAATTCGCGCATTGGCAGCTGGAGGTGAAAAGCGCCTCGAAAGTGCGCGCCGCGCGTACCGTGCTGGCCATCTCGGAGCTGGTCGAACGATTTGGCCTGCGCGAGCAGATCACCATTACCTCCAGCTCTCGGGAAGTGCTCAAGGCCGCGCGCGAACTGACTCCGCAGCTGCAGCTGGGCCTGGTTGCCGAGTACGCCTGGCTCGACCCGCTGAAAGTGGCGGCGCATTACGGCTGCCATCTGCTGGCGCTGAACTGGACGCTGTGCACCCCGGAGCGCCTGCTCAAGGCGCAGAAGCAGGGGCTGCACGTGTCGGTATGGACGGTCAACGAGCCGGCGCTGATGCGTCGCCTGTCCGACTTCGGTGTCGACAGCATCATCACCGACTTCCCCGGCATCGCGGTGCAGACGCTGCGCGGCTGAGCCTCATCGCCCTCTCCCCCGGCCCCTCTCCCGCAAGCGGGAGAGGGGAGCAAGCCAGAACACGAACACAACGCCCAACAACGACAAAACCGGCCCCAGGGGCCGGTTTTGTCGTTTGCTGCCGCCTGAGACGCTAGAAGCTCTCCCGATTCGGCCAGCGCCACTCGGAAGCCACTACCCAGCCTGTCTCCCCGACCGGCTCAGGCCGCCGGCCGGAGCCGCTCAAAAAAGCCGGTTGAGGCCGTCGAACGCGGCGACCCGATAGGCCTCGGCCATGGTCGGATAGTTGAAGGTGGTGTTGATGAAGTACTTGATGCTGTTGGCTTCACCCTTCTGGTTCATGATCGCCTGGCCGATATGGACGATCTCCGAGGCCTGATAGCCGAAGCAATGCACACCCAGCACTTCCAGGGTTTCACGGTGGAAGAGGATCTTCAGCATGCCTACCGGCTCCACCGAGATCTGCGCACGGGCCATGCCCTTGAAGAAGGCCTTGCCCACTTCGTAAGGCACCTTGGCCTGGGTCAGCTCACGCTCGGTCTTGCCGATCGAGCTGATCTCCGGAATGGTGTAGATGCCGGTCGGCACGTCATCGACGAAGCGCCAACTGCCGTTGTCGACGATGCTGCCGGCAGCGGAACGCCCCTGGTCGGCGGCGGCGCTGGCCAGGCTCGGCCAGCCGATCACGTCACCGGCGGCGTAGATGTTGCTGACCTCGGTGCGGTAATGCTCGTCGACCTGGATCTGACCACGGCTGTTGACCGCGATGCCAATGTTCTCCAGACCCAGCTGATCGGTATTGCCGGTACGGCCGTTACACCAGAGCAGGGCGTCGGCCTTGATCTTCTTGCCCGACTTCAGGTGCAGGACCACACCGTTTTCCACACCCTCGATGCGCTCGTACTCTTCGTTGTGACGAATCAGCACGTTGTTGTTGCGCAGGTGATAGCTCAAGGCGTCGGAGATTTCCGAGTCGAGGAAGCTGAGCAGTTGATCGCGGTTGTCGATCAGGTCGACCAGCACACCCAGGCCACTGAAGATCGAGGCGTACTCGCAACCGATCACCCCAGCGCCGTAGATGATCAGACGGCGCGGCGTGTGGCCCAGGCTTAGAATGGTGTCGCTATCGTAGATACGCGGGTGGCGGAAATCGACATCGGCCGGGCGGTAGGGACGCGAACCGGTGGCGATGACGATCTGCTTGGCCACCAGCTTTTCCACCACACCATTGAGGCAGACGACTTCGACCGTCTGCTCGTCAGCGAAGCTGGCGGTGCCGAAATAGGTGTCGATGCGGTTGCGCGCGTAGTAGCCGGTGCGCGAAGTGACCTGCTTGGCGATCACCTTCTCGGCGCTTTTCAACACGTCGGGGAAGGAGAACCAGCGCGGCTCGCCGATCTGGCGGAACATCGGGTTGGTGTTGAACTGCATGATCTGCCGCACCGAGTGGCGCAGCGCCTTGGACGGAATGGTGCCCAGGTGGGTGCAATTGCCGCCGACCAGCGGACGGTTGTCCACCACGGCCACCTTGCGCCCGGCCTTGGCCGCGTTCATCGCCGCGCCCTCGCCCGCCGGGCCGGAGCCCAGCACCACCACATCGTAGTTGTAGACCGCCATGTTTACTCCTTCAGATCAGGCCGGAGCGCTTGTGGCGCACCCTCGGCAGGGCCGGCAGCGGATAATAGCCACCGGCTATCAAAGCTACCACCCGGCTTAACGCTTGCTCGCGTCGTAAGCCAGGTCGGTGTTCGGCGTTTCGCTCTGGTCGCGATTGACCTCTTCGCACTTTTCACGGCTACCGCCGCAAATCGAGCATTCCTTCTCGATACCCAGGTTGGCGATGCCACCGCAGGAACCGGCGATGGGTTTGCGTCCCATGATCACGCCAACGGCCATCATGCCGACGACCAGAACCATGGCCAGAAATACAACCAGAAAAGTCATTGCTCATCTCCTGCAGCGAATAGCTGCTCGAATGCGGTCGTGCCATGTGTGACGAAACCCTCGCCCTCACGCGTCACGAAAAACGCCGCGATACCGTTGCGCTCGGCGAAGGCCATGCCGGCATCCGGTCCAAGCACCATCAATAGGGTAGACAAGCCATCGGCGCGCAAGGTCGATGAATCTGCCACCGTCACCGCCGCCAGCTTGTGGTTGACCGGCTTGCCGCTCAGCGGATCGAGCGTGTGCGAGTAGCGCTGGCCGTTCTCTTCGAAGTAGTTGCGGTAGTCACCCGAGGTGGAGATACCGTAACCATCGAGCTGCAGAACGCGTTGGGCCACCCGCTGATCGTCGCGCGGGGCTTCCAGGCCGATGCGCCAATGGCTGCCATCGGGCTTGAAGCCTGCCGCCTTGAGCTCACCGGTGGCCTCGACCAGATAACTGGTGACGCCCAGCTCGCCCAGACGCACCACGATCAGATCAACGGCATAGCCGGCCGCGATGCTGTTGAAGTCGACTTCCACATCGACATCCTTGCACAGCTGCTCGCCTTCGATCTTCAGGTGCTGCTGACCGACCCGCTGACGCACTTCGGCCAGACGCTCGGCATCCGGCACCGACTCGCCCTGCCCTTTGGGCCCGAAGCCCCAGAGGTCGAGCAAGGGTTCCAGCGTCAGGTCGAAATAGCCCTGGCTCTCCTGATGCAGACGATTGCCGGCACGCACCAGATCCAGCACGCCCTTGGGCATGGTCTGGCAGGTACCCGCAGGCGCACGGTTGAACTGCTCGATCAGCGAATCATCGCGATAGGTGGACATCTGCAGATCGATCTCGGCGAGGATCGCCTCGGTCGCGGCCTTGAGTTCGGCTTGCGGCGCGACACCTTCACTGCGGACGTATTTGATCGAATAGGTGCTGCCCATGGTCGGGCCACCGAACTCTTCGATCCGTTCAGAATGCAAGCAGCCCGTTAGGGCTGCCGCCAAGGCGACAGCGATAACGGGCTGGAGTACAGCAGACCTCATGCTTAGCCGCCGAAGTCGTCGAGAAGGATGTTCTCCGGCTCGACACCCAGGTCGGTCAGCATCTTGATCACTGCGGCGTTCATCATGGGTGGACCGCACATGTAGAACTCGCAATCTTCCGGAGCCGGATGGTCCTTCAGGTAGTTCTCGTACAGCACGTTGTGGATGAAGCCCTTGAGGCCGGTCCAGTTGTCTTCCGGCTGTGGGTCGGACAGCGCCAGGTGCCACTGGAAGTTCGGGTTCTCGGCGGCCAGCTGATCGTACTCTTCGTTGTAGAACGACTCACGCATGGAGCGCGCGCCGTACCAGAAGCTGATCTTGCGCGTGGACTTCAGGCGCTTGAGCTGGTCGAAGATGTGCGAACGCATCGGCGCCATACCGGCACCACCACCGATGAAGACCATCTCGGCATCGGTGTCCTTGGCGAAGAATTCACCGAACGGTCCGTACACGGTGATCTTGTCGCCCGGCTTGAGGCTGAACACGTAGGAAGACATCTTGCCCGGTGGCAGATCGTCCTTGCCGGGGGGCGGCGAGGCGATACGGATGTTGAACTTCACCAGACCGCGCTCTTCCGGGTAGTTGGCCATGGAATAGGCACGGATCACGGTCTCGTCGACTTTGGACACGTACTTCCACTGGTTGAACTTGTCCCAGTCGCCGCGGTACTCCTCCTGGATGTCGAAGTCCTTGTAGTACACGGTGTGCGGCGGGCATTCCAGCTGCACATAGCCACCGGCACGGAAGTCGACGTTCTCGCCTTCCGGCAGTTTCAGCGTCAGCTCCTTGATAAAGGTGGCGACGTTGGGGTTGGAAACGACGGTGCATTCCCACTTCTTCACGCCGAAGACTTCTTCCGGCACTTCGATCTTCATGTCCTGCTTGACCGCGGCCTGGCAGGACAGGCGCCAACCCTCGCGGGCCTCGCGCTTGGTGAAGTGCGACTCTTCGGTGGAGAGCATCTCGCCACCGCCGGATTCGATGATGCACTTGCACTGGGCGCAGGTACCGCCGCCACCGCAAGCGGACGACAGGAAGATGCCGTTGTCGGCCAGGGTTTGCAGCAGCTTGCCGCCAGCCGGGACCACGATGGTTTTTTCGCCGTTGATTTCGATGTTCACGTCGCCGCTGGACACCAGCTTGGCGCGAGCAGCGAGAATGATCAGCACCAACGCGAGAACGATGGCGGTGAACATGCCGATGGCGAGGAAGATTTCGTAATTCATCTGTTCATCCTTTCCTTACAGCTGCACGCCGGAGAAGGACATGAAGCCCAGCGACATCAGACCGATGGTGATGAAGGTGATGCCCAGACCCTGCAGACCAGCCGGTACATCGCTGTACTTGAGCTTCTCGCGGATACCGGCCAGCGCGGCGATGGCCAGCGCCCAGGACACGCCCGCACCGATGCCGTAGACGGTGCTTTCGGCCAGGTTGTAGTCGCGCTCGACCATGAACAGCGAGCCACCCATGATGGCGCAGTTCACGGTGATCAACGGCAGGAACACGCCGAGGGCGTTGTACAGCGCCGGCACGTACTTATCCAGGGTCATCTCGAGGATCTGAACCAGCGCCGCGATCACACCGATGAAGGTCAGCAGACCGAGGAACGACAGATCCACCTCAGGCAGACCGGCCCAGGCCAGCGCACCATCCTTGAGGATGTTGGTGTAGATCAGGTTGTTCACCGGCATGGTGATACCCAGCACCACGACCACGGCGATGCCGAGGCCGATGGCGGTTTCCACCTTCTTGGAGATGGCGATGAAGGTACACATGCCAAGGAAGAACGCCAGCGCCATGTTCTCGACGAACACCGCACGGACGAACAGGCTGATGTAATGTTCCATTAATAGGCCTCCTTGCTGGATACCTGAGGCGCCATCTTGTAGGCGTTCTTCTCGATCTGGTCTTTCTTCCAGCTACGTACGGCCCAGATGAACAGACCGATCAGGAAGAAGGCAGAAGGCGGCAGCAGCAGCATGCCGTTTGGCTGATACCAACCACCGTCATTGATCACCGGCAGCACTTCGTAGCCCATCAGCTTACCCGCGCCGAACAGCTCGCGAATGATGCCCAGGGCAATCAGAAACACGCTATAGCCCAGGCCATTGCCGATACCATCGAAGAACGACAGCACAGGTGGGTTCTGCATGGCGAAGGCCTCTGCGCGGCCCATCACGATGCAGTTGGTGATGATCAGACCGACGAACACCGACAGCTGCTTGGACAGCGAGTAGGCATAGGCCTTGAGCACCTGATCCACCACGATTACCAGCGAGGCGATAATCACCATCTGCACGATCATGCGAATCGAGCTGGGGATCTGGCTGCGGATCATCGAAATGAACAGGTTGGAGAACGCACACACCAGGGTCAGCGCGGCGGACATCACCAGCGCGGTCTGCAGGTTCGAGGTGACCGCCAGCGCCGAGCAGATCCCGAGAATCTGCAGACCGATGGGGTTGTTGTTGAACAGCGGATTAAGCAGGACTTCTTTTACAGTCGACTGCGACATGATCAAGCCTCCCCTGCACGCAGGTTAGCGATAAACGGACCGAAGCCGTTCTGACCGAGCCAGAACTTCAGCAGGTTGTCTACACCGTTGCCAGTCAGGGTAGCGCCGGCCAGGCCGTCGACCTGGTGTTCGGCTCTCGGGCTCTGCGGGTCTACACCGCCCTTGACGACTTGCACAGCCAGATCGCCGTTTTCGTCGAACAAGGTCTTGCCCGGCCACTGGCCTGTCCACTTCGGATTATCTACCTCGCCCCCCAGGCCAGGCGTTTCGCCATGCTGGTAGAAGCCCATGCCAACCACGGTATTGAGGTCGCCCTTGACCGCAATGAAACCGTGCAGGGTCGACCACAGGCCGTAGCCACGTACCGGCAGGATCAGGGTTTCGACTTCACCGTCCTTTTCCACCATATAAACGGTGGTGTAACGCTCCTGACGCTTGATACCGGCGATATCCTCACTGCTCTTGAGCGCGCTGGAAGTCTTCGGATCCTTGGCCGCCTTGAGCGGGTCGAAGGTGATGGGGTCGAAGGCATCGGAGAACTTGCCATCCTCCAGATCCACCAGCTTGGCGGTGATGGTGCTGTCGAACAGTTCCTTGACCTTGGTGCCGGACATACCCGCTTCACCCAGGCCGGCAATGGCCAGGATGCTGCGCTGCTTGTCCAGCAGGCGGTTTTCAACCTGGGTCGGTTTCAGTGCAATCGCTGCGCCGGCGACGAACACCGAGCACACCAGACACACCAGCACGGCCACCGTCAGCGTGCGGACGGTGGATTCTTTTTGACTAGACATTGCGTGCCAGCCTCCGCTTGATATTGGCTTGAACGACGAAGTGGTCGATCAGCGGTGCAAACAGGTTGGCGAACAGAATCGCCAGCATCATGCCCTCGGGGAAGGCCGGGTTGACCACGCGGATCAGCACCACCATCACACCGATCAGAGCACCAAAGATCCACTTTCCGGTGTTGGTCATGGAGGCCGACACCGGGTCGGTGGCCATGAAGAACATGCCGAAGGCGAAGCCGCCTACCACCAGATGCCAGTACCAAGGCATGGCGAACATCGGGTTGGTGGTGGAGCCGATCAGGTTGAGCAGCAGACTCAGACCGATCATACCCAGCATCACGCCGGCGACGATGCGCCAAGCGGCGATCTTGGTGATCAGCAGGACCAGGCCGCCGATGGCGATGGCCAGGGTGCTGGTCTCACCGAGCGAACCGTGAATGGTGCCAACGAAGGCGTCCATCCAGGTGATGCCGTTGCTGATCACGTTCTCGATGCCGCCGGAGGCTGCCAGGCTCAGCGACGTGGCGCCGGCAAAACCATCGACCGCAGTCCATACCGCGTCACCCGACATCTGCGCCGGATAGGCGAAGAACAGGAAGGCACGGCCGGTCAGTGCCGGGTTGAGGAAGTTCTTGCCGGTACCACCGAACACTTCCTTGCCGATCACCACGCCGAAGCTGATGCCCAGGGCCACCTGCCACAGCGGAATGCTCGGCGGCAGGATCAGGGCGAACAGCACGGAAGTGACGAAGAAACCTTCGTTGACCTCATGCTTGCGGATCGAAGCGAACAGCACTTCCCAGAAACCGCCGACGATGAAGGTCACCGCGTAGACGGGCAGGAAGTAGGCTGCGCCCTGGATGAAGTTGTCCCACAGACTGCTCGGATCGAAACCCGCCAGCGAGCCGATCAGGGCGAAGCGCCAGCCTTCCTGGCTCGCCAGCAGCTCGGGGCTCTGAGCGAAGATCAGGTTGGCCTGGTAGCCGGTGTTCCACATGCCAAAGAACATCGCCGGGAAGGTGCACAGCCACACGGTGATCATCATGCGCTTGAGGTCGATGCCGTCGCGCACGTGAGCGGTGGTCTTGGTCACGCTACCAGGACGATAGAAGAAGGTGTCGATGGCCTCGTAGAGGGCATACCACTTCTCGTACTTGCCGCCCTTTTCGAAGTTGTGCTCGATCTTGTCGAGGAATGCACGAATGCCCACGGATTAACCCTCCTTCTCGATGCGGGTGAGGTTGTCCCGCAGGATCGGGCCATATTCATACTTGCCGGCGCACACGTAGGTGCACAGTGCCAGGTCTTCTTCGTCGAGTTCCAGACAACCCAGTTTCTGGGCCATCTCGGTGTCGCCAACGATCAGGTAGCGCAGCAGTTGAGTTGGCAGGATGTCCAGCGGCATCACGGCTTCGTAGTTGCCCACCGGCACCATGGCGCGCGGGCTGCCGTTGGTGGTGGTGGTGAAGTTGAAGAGCTTGGCGCCAGCCAGCTTGGAGACGAACACGTTCAGAACCGAGTGCTTGTTAACCCCGGCACGCAGGTAATGCATCATCTCGCGGTCGTTGCCTTCCACCAGGCAAGACACCTGGTTGTGGTAACGACCAAGGAAGGCGAAAGCGCCCTGAGCGGTACGACCGCCGAACACCGAACCGGAAATCACCCTGTTGAAACCAGGCTTGAGCTCACCGGCGGTAAGTTCTTCCAGGTTGGCGCCCAGGCGGGTGCGCAGCAGACGCGGCTGCTCGGCAACCGGGCCGCCCAATGCAACCACGCGCTCGACGAACAGCTGGCCGGTGGTGAACAGCTTGCCCACCGCGATCACGTCCTGATAACCGATCTGCCAGACACTCTTGCCGGTGCTGACCGGGTCAAGGAAGTGAATGTGGGTACCAGGCAGACCCGCCGGGTGCGGGCCGGAGAAGGCTTCGCTTTGCACCTTGGCCAGCTTCTCGCCAGGCAGGTTGGCGCCGTCGGCCTTGCACAGGAAGATCTTGGCCAGGTTACCGAGAACCTTCAGGCCGTTTTCGAAGTCAGCGGCATGTTCACCGATGATCACTGCAGGATCGGCGGCAAGCGGATGCGTATCGACCGCAGTCACGAAGATCGAACTCGGTACGGCATCCAGCGCCGGCACCTTGCTGAACGGACGCGTACGCAGAGCGGTCCAAAGGCCGGACTGCTGCAGGTTCTCGCGAACCTGTTCATCAGTCAGTGCCTCGAGCTGGTCGGCAGCGTATTGGGCGAAGGTTTCCTGCTCGTCGCCCTCGATATCGATGACCACGGACTGCAGGACACGCTTCTCACCACGATGGATGGCGCTGATCACGCCAGCCGCAGGGGCGGTGTAGCGCACGCCGGGTGTCTTCTTGTCGGTAAACAGCAATTGACCGAGTTTGACCCGGTCACCGACCTGCACTTCCATCGTCGGCTTCATCCCGTGATAGTCGAAGCCGATGACGGCGACACTACGTACGGGCCTGGCGGCCTCGATACGCTGTGTCGGCGCACCCGTTATGGGCAAATCAAGCCCATGCTTTAGTTTGATCATAGGTTTGCCTAACCACTGATTTAGAAAGCTTTTTATAGGACAGGCGGCGCTACCGAAGGTCTAATAGACCCGACCACGCCGATACGATATGGGCGTGGAGGAAGGCGCCAAACCTGGGTAAAAAATCCGCTTGATTATAAAGACGCCCCCCGACACTGACCACCCAAGCTCTTGCTTTTTTTGGCCTTTCGGTAACAGGGCGCAACAAACTGATGCTGCCCCATCTCCACTCGACAACCTTGCCAAGCCAGTTTCCGCGCATAAAAAAACGGGAGCCGAAGCTCCCGTCTTACTTGCGACCCTGACGCTTAGCGTGGGAAGGCTGGCGGGTTGACCCCGGCCATGTCTTCCATCACGCGTACCACCTGGCAGCTGTAACCGAACTCGTTGTCGTACCAGACGTACAGCACGACGCGGTTATCGTTGACGATGGTGGCTTCGGCATCCACTACACCGGCGTGACGCGAGCCGACGAAGTCGGTCGATACCACTTCCTGCGAGCTGACGAAGTCGATCTGCTTCTGCAGATCCGAGTGCATGGCCATCTGGCGCAGGTACTCGTTGATCTCTTCGCGAGTGGTGGCCTTCTCAAGGTTCAGATTGAGGATGGCCATGGACACGTTCGGCGTCGGCACGCGAATGGCGTTGCCGGTCAGCTTGCCCTTGAGCACCGGCAGCGCCTTGGCCGCAGCCGTGGCAGCGCCGGTTTCGGTGATGACCATGTTCAGCGCGGCGCTACGACCACGACGACTGCCTTTATGGAAGTTGTCGATCAGGTTCTGGTCGTTGGTGTACGAGTGAACGGTCTCGACGTGACCGTTGACGATGCCGTACTGATCATTGACGGCCTTGAGCACCGGCACGATGGCGTTGGTGGTGCAGGAGGCAGCGGAGATGATCTTGTCCTCAGCGGTGATTTCGCTGTGGTTGATGCCGTGCACGATGTTCTTCAGCGCGCCTTTGCCAGGAGCGGTGAGGACAACGCGATCGACACCCGGACAAGCCAGATGCTGGCCAAGACCGTCAGCATCACGCCAGACACCGGTGTTATCCACCAGCAGGGCATTCTTGATGCCGTACTGGGTGTAATCCACTTCGGTCGGCGACTTAGCGTAGATCACCTGAATCAGGTTGCCATTGGCGGTGAGGGTGTTGTTTGCCTCATCGATGGTGATGGTGCCGTTGAACTTGCCATGCACCGAGTCACGACGCAGCAGGCTGGCGCGCTTGACCAGGTCGTTCTCGGCGCCCTTGCGCACGACGATGGCGCGCAGACGCAGGCCGTCACCGCCACCGGTCTTCTCGATCAGGATACGTGCGAGCAGGCGGCCGATACGACCGAAGCCATACAGCACCACGTCGGTGCCTTCACGACCGGCGCCGTTCTGCTTGCCCACCACATCGGCCAGCTCGTCCTTGACGAACTGTTCGACGCCGCAGCCGGCACCTTCGGCCTTGAACTTGGCGACCAGCTTGCCCAGGTCCACGGAAGCGGCGCCCAGCTTGAGCTCGCTCATGGCCTTGAGCATGGGGAAGGTGTCGTGCACCGACAGCTCGGTCTCATCGGCAAGGCGATGGCGAGCGAAACGGTGAGCCTTGAGGATGTCGATGACCGAACGGTTGATCAGGCCACGGCCATAGATCGAGGTCACCACATTGTTGTTGCGATAGAGCTGACCAATCAGCGGAATCATCGCTTCCGCGAGGGCTTCACGATCGATCCATTCACCGAGACACTGGTCGGGCTTCTGAGTCACGGGCAGTACCTTCCACATGTAGGGGCTGAAAAAAGGGGCTACATTATGACGGCGCGCGCGGGCATGAGCAATGCGCGCCTGTCGCGACTGACATTGACCACCAAGCCCCGCTACAATTCCCGGCCTTTCGTCACGACCGTGAGCCGCCCGTGTCCGTACTGCGTCTTCCGTCTCTACCGGCCAGCGCCGGCAAACAACAGTGGGGTAACCTGCCCGGCGCCGCCCTGTCCCTGACCATCGCCGAAGCAGCCAGCGACGCTGGACGCTTCACGCTGGTGCTCACCGAAGGCAGCCAGAGCGCCGAGCGGCTGCAGGAAGAGCTGGCGTTCTTTGCCCCCGACCTGCCAGTGCTGCACTTCCCCGACTGGGAAACCCTGCCCTACGACGTCTTCTCGCCGCACCAAGACATCATCTCGCAGCGTATCGCCGCCCTGTATCGGCTGCCGCAACTGAGCCGCGGCATCCTCGTAGTGCCGATCACCACCGCCCTACACCGCCTGGCGCCGAAGAGTTTCCTGCTGGGTGGCAGCCTGGTGCTGGATGTCGGCCAGAAACTCGATGTGGAGCAGATGCGCACGCACCTGGAGGCGGCCGGCTACCGCTACGTCGATACCGTGTACGAGCATGGCGAGTTCGCCGTGCGCGGCGCCTTGATCGATCTGTTCCCGATGGGCAGCGACACGCCCTACCGCATCGACCTGTTCGACGACGAAATCGAAACCCTGCGCACCTTCGATCCGGAAAATCAGCGCTCGATAGACAAGGTCGAGTCGATCCGCCTGCTGCCAGCACGGGAATTTCCACTGGAGAAGAAGGCCGTCACCGATTTTCGCGGGCGTTTCCGCGAGCGTTTCGACGTGGATTTCCGTCGCTGCCCGATCTACCAGGACCTCTCCAGCGGTATCACCCCGGCCGGCATCGAGTACTACCTGCCGCTGTTCTTCGAGGAAACCGGCACCCTGTTCGACTACCTGCCGGGCGACACCCAGGTGTTCTCCCTGCCCGGCATCGAAAAGGCCGCCGAACAGTTCTGGGGGGATGCACGCAACCGCTATGAGGACCGCCGCGTAGACCCCGAGCGCCCATTGCTGCCACCCGCCGACATCTTCCTGCCGGTAGAAGACTGCTTCGCCCGCCTGAAGAACTGGCCACGCGTGGTAGTCAATCAGGACGATATCGAGCCCGGCGTCGGCCAGACCCGCTTCGACGCGCGCGCCCTGCCCGACCTGGCGATCCAGGCCAAGGCCGGCGAACCGCTGGCGGCGCTGCGCCGCTTTATCGAGGAATATCCGGGTCGCGTGCTGTTCTGCGCAGAATCGGCCGGACGCCGCGAAGTGCTGCTGGAGCTGCTCGCCCGTCTCAAACTCAAACCCAGGGAAGTCGACGGCTGGCCAGCCTTCGTCGCCAGCCCCGAGCGCCTGAACATCTGCATCGCGCCGCTGGACGAGGGTCTGCTGCTCGACGACCTGGCACTGATTGCCGAAAGCCCGCTGTTCGGCCAGCGCGTCATGCAGCGTCGCCGCCGCGAGAAAGGCCGCGAAGGCGGCGACAACGTGATCAAGAACCTCACCGAGCTGCGCGAAGGCGCTCCGGTGGTGCATATCGATCACGGTGTCGGCCGCTACCTGGGCCTGGTGACCATGGAATTCGACGGCCAGGCCGCCGAATTCCTCGCCCTGCAGTACGCCGACGAAGCCAAGCTGTACGTGCCCGTGGCCAGCCTGCACCTGATCGCCCGCTACACCGGCAGCGATGACGCCCTGGCGCCGCTGCATCGTCTGGGCTCGGAGGTCTGGCAGAAGGCCAAGCGCAAGGCCGCCGAGCAAGTACGTGACGTCGCTGCCGAACTGCTCGACATCTACGCCCGCCGCGCCGCCCGCGAAGGCTTCGCCTTCCAGGACCCGGCACTGGACTACGCCACCTTCAGCGCCGGCTTCCCGTTCGAGGAAACCCCCGACCAGCAGGCCGCCATCGACGTCGTGCGCAGCGATATGCTGGCCGGCAAACCGATGGACCGCCTGGTCTGCGGCGACGTCGGCTTCGGCAAGACCGAGGTGGCCATGCGCGCCGCCTTCATCGCCGTGCACAGCGGCAAGCAGGTCGCCGTGCTGGTGCCCACTACCCTGCTCGCCCAACAGCACTACAACAGCTTCCGCGACCGCTTCGCCGACTGGCCGGTGAAAGTCGAGGTGATGAGCCGCTTCAAGAGCAACAAGGAAGTCGAAGACGCCGTGCAGCAACTGGCCGAAGGCAAGGTAGACATCGTCATCGGCACCCACAAGCTGCTGCAGGACGACGTCAAGTTCCACAACCTGGGCCTGGTCATCATCGACGAGGAACACCGCTTCGGCGTGCGCCAGAAGGAACAGCTCAAGGCGCTGCGCAGCGAAGTGGACATCCTCACCCTCACTGCCACGCCGATTCCGCGTACGCTGAACATGGCCGTGGCCGGCATGCGCGACCTGTCGATCATCGCCACGCCGCCGGCACGTCGCCTCTCGGTGCGCACCTTCGTCATGGAAAGCAACAAGCCGACCATCAAGGAAGCGCTGCTACGCGAACTGCTGCGCGGCGGCCAGGTGTACTACCTGCACAACGATGTGAAGACCATCGAGAAGTGCGCCAGCGACCTGGCCGAACTGGTGCCCGAGGCGCGTATCGGCATCGGCCACGGGCAGATGCGCGAACGCGATCTCGAGCAGGTGATGAGCGACTTCTACCACAAGCGCTTCAACGTGCTGGTGGCCTCGACCATCATCGAAACCGGCATCGACGTACCCAGCGCCAACACCATCATCATCGACCGCGCCGACAAATTCGGCCTGGCCCAGCTGCACCAGCTACGCGGCCGTGTCGGCCGCAGCCACCACCAGGCCTACGCCTACCTGCTGACGCCGCCACGCAAGCAGATGACCCCGGATGCGGAAAAACGTCTGGAAGCCATCGCAGGCGCCCAGGACCTCGGTGCCGGCTTCGTCCTGGCCACCCACGATCTGGAAATCCGCGGCGCGGGCGAACTGCTCGGCGACGGCCAGAGCGGACAGATCCAGGCCGTTGGTTTTACCTTGTACATGGAAATGCTCGAACGTGCGGTCAAGGCCATCCAGAAAGGCGAGCAGCCGAATCTGGACCAGCCATTGGGCGGCGGCCCGGAGATCAATCTGCGCGTACCGGCGCTGATTCCCGAAGACTACCTGCCCGACGTGCACAGCCGCCTGATCCTCTACAAGCGCATCGCCAACGCCAGCGACGAGGACGGCCTCAAGGAGCTGCAGGTGGAAATGATCGATCGCTTCGGCCTGCTGCCGGAGGCGACCAAGAACCTGATGCGCCTGACTCTGCTCAAACTGCAGGCCGACAAGCTTGGCATCACCAAGGTCGACGCAGGGCCGCAGGGTGGACGCATCGAGTTCGCCGCGGAAACCTGCGTGGACCCGCTGACCCTGATCAAGCTGATCCAGGCCCAGCCAAAACGCTATAAGTTCGAAGGCGCCACTGTCTTCAAGATCCAGGTGCCGATGGAACGCGCGGAAGAGCGTTTCAATACCCTGGAAGCCCTGCTCGAGCGCCTCGCGCCCACCACCTGAAGGACTCACACATGCGCCCATTGCACCTGATCGCCCTGCTGCTCTGCCTGCTGGCACCGAGCGCCTTTGCCGAACGTCTTTATCAGGTCGAACTGCTGGTGTTCCGCCAGGCCGGCGAGCCGGTCGTCGCCCCCAAGGTGGCGCCGGACGACTGGGCGGGTACGGCATTGCCGATCACCGGCAACGAACGCCCGACAACGCTCGATGCCGAGGCGGCCAAGCTCAATCCGGGCAGCGGCTACCAGGTTCTGCTGCACAAGGCCTGGAGCCAGACCATCGGCAGTTCGCCGAGCCGAGTGGCCGTCAGCAGTGGTGAAGAGCACTTCGGCCATCACGCGGTCGAAGGCACCCTGAGTTTCACCCAGGAGCGCTTTGCCGATCTGGACCTGGAGCTGTGGATCAACCGATTCAGCGCCGACGGCCTGCTCGAGACCAGCGAACACATGAAAGTGGCCCAGCGCCTGAAAGACAACAGCCTGACCTACCTGGACCATGGCAGCCTGGGCGCACTGGTACGCATCAGGCCGCTTTGAGCGAACAACGCGAAGGCAATTGAGCGGCCAATGCCGCTCAATCAAACATCGATGAATCAGGGGAGCGGCAACCCGGGCGGCGCGGGCTCGAAAAGCTTCGCCTCAACAAGGCTGCGCTGAGAACCTTATCTGATCGGCATCATCCGCCTGGCCGTTTTCGTTACCACTAGACGGTCAGCCAGCCAGCACGCGCGCCAAAACCGCCTTGACTGTCCCCATGCCCTGCTCGATCACGCGTTCGATCTCGGCCATGGTGATCAAGGCGCTGGATTTCCCCGCCGCCGGGTTCACCACCAGCGCCAGACAGGCATAGGGCAGCGCCAATTCGCGCGCCAATACCGCTTCGGGCATGCCGGTCATACCCACCAGGTCGCAACCATCGCGCTCCATGCGGGCGATTTCCGCCACCGTTTCCAGTCGCGGCCCCTGGGTGCAGCCATAGATTCCGTGATCGCTGAATGCCGCATGCTCGGCGCGCAACGCAGCCACCAACCCCTCGCGCAGTTGCTTGTCGTAAGGCTGGCTGAAATCCACGTGGGTCACATGCTCCAGATCGCCTTCGTAAAAGGTGTGCGCACGCCCGGAGGTGTAATCGATGATCTGATGCGGCACGCAGAAATGCCCGGTGCCCATGGCGGCATGAATACCCCCCACCGCATTGACCGCGACAATGGCCTTGGCGCCGGCCTGCTTGAGCGCCCAGAGGTTGGCCCGGTAGTTCACCTGATGCGGCGCAATACGGTGCGGCTGTCCGTGTCGCGCAAGGAACAGCACCTCTCGCCCGGCGTAGCTACCGCGCAGGATATCGGCCGAGGGCGCGCCGTAAGGCGTATCCAGCGGCAGCGCTTCATGAATCGTCAACCCTTCCAGCTGGGTCAGGCCGGTACCACCGATAATGGCGTAGACAGTCATAGGCAGGTCCTCAGTCAAGCAACTGGGCAGCTCTCAGGGCCGCCACAGCGGTAAGCCAGCGTGGAGCCTGGCGGTATTCGGTAGTGGCATGAGCACGGCCACGCATGCGCTCGAGGCGCGAAGGCGCCGTCACCCGCAAACGCTGCAGCGCACCGAGCGCCAGCTCGGCCGAACCACGGTCATTGCACACCAGGCCCATATCGCAACCCGCCGCGAGCGCAGCCTCGATACGCTTGCCAGCATCACCGACCACATGGGCACCCGCCATGGACAGGTCGTCACTGAAGATCACACCCTCGAAGCCCAGCTCGCCGCGCAAGATGTCCTGCAACCAACGACGGGAGAAGCCAGCCGGCTGCTCGTCAACCTGAGAATAGATGACATGCGCCGGCATCACCGCATCGAGCTCGTGCGCCAGACGCTTAAACGGCTGCATGTCGCAGGTGCGGATTTCGTCGAGGCTGCGTTCGTCGAGCGGGATGGCGACATGAGAGTCCGCCTCGGCCCAGCCGTGCCCGGGGAAGTGTTTGCCGGTAGCCGCCATCCCGGCCTGATGCATGCCCCTGATGAAAGCAGCCGCCAGCGTGGTGGCCCGTTGCGGATCACCCTCGAAGGCGCGACTGCCAACCACCGCACTGCGCTGGTGGTCGAGATCCAGTACCGGCGCGAAACTGAGATCCAGGCCAACCGCCAGCACCTCGGTCGCCATCAGCCAGCCACAGTGCTCGGCCAGTTCCTCGGCGTTGTCGTTATCGGCAATCGCACGCATCGCCGGCAGACGCAGAAAACCCTGGCGCAGGCGCTGCACCCGACCGCCCTCCTGATCCACGGCCAGCAGCAGGTCCGGGCGCACCGCCCGGATGCTCTGGCACAGCTCGCGCACCTGACGCGGCGATTCAATATTGCGGGCAAAAATGATCAGACCGCCCACTTCGGGCTGGCGCAGCATCTGGCGATCCTCGGCGCTCAACCAGGTACCGGCGATGTCCATCATCAAAGAGCCTTGCATAAGCGTATTTCCTTACTTGAAGTCTGGGTCTGCAGCCCACTGCGGGCACGGCGCCTCATCGATACGCACCCCGCAGTGCGGTGGCACGCGCTCGAAAAGCGCCAGCATGTCGGCGTTACGCAAACGGATGCAGCCATGGGACAACGGCGTCCCCATGGGTTCCGTATCCGGCGTGCCATGCAGATAGATGTATCGGCGAAAGGTATCGACCTCGCCCAGGCGATTGCGCCCTGGCTCGAGACCGCTTAACCAGAGAATGCGGGTGAGAATCCAGTCGCGGCCGGGAAACTGCTCGTGCAGCTCAGGCGACCACACCTCCCCTGTCCAGCGACGACCGCACAATACCGCGGCCACAGGCAAACCGCTGCCGATCTTCGCGCGCACCTGATGCAGCCCGCGCGGCGTGCAACCCGAGCCGCTGTGCTCGCCCGCCCCATTGAGCGCTGTGGAGACAGGCAAGCTCAACACCAGCCGCCCGGCACGGAAGCCGTAAAGCGCCTGATCGGCAATGGAAATATGGAGTAAATCGAGATCGGACATGGGCCGCTAGCTTAGCCGAAGGGCGAAGCCAAGCCCACCTGCCATCAGGTCAAACCTTGGGCGCGGCGCTCGGTGTCTTGGTACGCGGCTTGAGCTGCGCGCCGGCCAACGCAGGGTCGGCGACCCCTGTTTCCGAACGCATGCCGGCAGCCAGGAACGGCACCATCATGCGCATCACCTGCTCGATCGAGGTGTTCACGCCAAAATCAGTCTCGGCCATCGCCCGCAGCGCCTTGATGCCGGACATGCTGAACGCAGCGGCGCCGAGCATGAAGTGCACGCGCCAGAACAGCTCAAGCGGCGGAATGCGCGGCGCAGCCTCATGCACCAGCAGCATGTAACGACGGAAGACCTTGCCGTAGACCTCTTCCAGGTACTTGCGCAGGTGTCCCTGGCTCTGGCTGAACGCCAGACCAAGCAGACGCATGAAAATGGAGAGATCATTGCCGCTACGCGGCTTCACGGCCAAGGCCTGCTCGACCAGCAATTCGAGCAGCTCTTCCAGGGAAACCTGGGTTTCGGACTTGGCCTGACGGCGATCGAGCTCCTTTTCCAGGCTGGCGCAGAAAGGCCCGAGGAAACGCGAGAAGACCGCCTGTATAAGTGCCTTCTTCGAACCGAAGTGGTAGTTGACGGCAGCCAGGTTGACCCCGGCCTTGCTGGTGATCAGCCGCAGCGAGGTCTCGGCGAAGCCTTTTTCCGCGAACAGCTGTTCCGCAGCATCGAGAATGCGTTCAACGGTTTCCGACTGAGCCATGAGTTCTCACCTGACAAACACTTGTTTGAAACATACGTTTCATCCCACTGAATTGTCAAGCCGCATGAGCCGTCTTTTGGCCGGCCGGTCACAGCTTACAACATGCAGAGACGCAGATTACCCAACCTGGGTAACAAGCCAGATCACAGACATCTGCAAAATGGTCGTTGCCAAGCCCTGCTTACTGTATATAATCCCAGTCACTGTATAAAAAGACAGAGCCCAGCCATGCTGAAACTGACGCCACGCCAAGCCGAGATTCTCGCTTTCATCAAACGCTGCCTGGAAGACAACGGCTACCCACCTACCCGCGCGGAGATCGCTCAGGAGCTGGGGTTCAAATCACCCAACGCCGCAGAAGAGCACCTCAAGGCACTCGCTCGCAAGGGTGCCATCGAGATGACCCCAGGTGCATCGCGTGGTATTCGCATTCCTGGCTTCGAGCCAGGCGCCGCCAACGACGATGAGGGCTTGCCAGTCATCGGCCGTGTCGCAGCCGGTGCACCTATCCTCGCTCAGCAACATGTCGAGGAATCCTGCCAGATCAATCCGGCATTCTTTCAACCCAAAGCCGACTACCTGCTGCGCGTACGCGGCATGAGCATGAAGGACATCGGTATTTTCGATGGCGATCTGCTCGCCGTGCACACCACCCGCGAAGCACGCAATGGCCAGATCGTCGTCGCTCGTATCGACGACGAAGTGACGGTCAAACGCTTCAAGCGCGAGGGCAACAAGGTCTGGCTGATTGCCGAGAATCCTGAGTTCGCCCCGATCGAAGTAGACCTGGAAAACCAGGACCTTGTCATCGAAGGTTTGAGCGTCGGTGTAATCCGCCGCTGAGGAGACACCATGCAAGTGCAGCAGTCGTTCGAGCGCCCACAACTTCCCCTTTTCGACGCCTTTCTAGCCGGAGCGTCGAGTGAGCCACTGGTAGCGACCGGTGACATCTCTCGTAGCGAGAATGATCAGGCGTTCAGCGAACTGGCTCTGCGCGGCGCTGCCGGCCACTGCCTGCACTTGCTGGCCCCGATTCTTCGCGAACTGAGCCAGAACCAGGATGCGCGCTGGCTGACTCTGGTGGCACCGCCAGCCAGCCTCACACAAAGCTGGCTGCGCGATGCTGGACTGAACCGTGAACGCATCCTGCTACTGCATCCGCGACAAGGGCAAAATGCCCTTGAGTTGGCAGAGGAAGCGCTGAAGCTGGGACGCAGCCATACCGTAATCAGCTGGCTACACCCGGTTGAGTGCAGCACTCGCCAGCGTCTTGCCCAGGCAGCCAATGCCGGCGGGGCACAAAGCCTGAACATCAGCCTGGGTTAAAGATCCACAAACGCAAACGGGGCTCCATTGGAGCCCCGTTTTCGTTAAGCCGTAACGCCTTCAGTGCAGAACGCGCGAGCCTTCTTCTTCGCCACTGAAATCACCCTCAGCCATTCGGCCGGCCATCTGCACGCCGACATTGAGCATGGCCTTGGCCACCTCGATGTGCTGCCCCTGCAGGAAAGCCTTGGCATCAGCGGAGAAGTCCAGAGTCACCAGTGCCTCTTCATCCTCTGCGCGACGCAGGGCAATACGCCCATCGGGCAGTTCGACGATTTCCAGGAAGGATGTAGGCATGGCTCAGTCTCTGTGCAAAAACACGACATTGTAACAGCCAGCCGGGGTCATCCCCAGCCCACTGGTCCAGTTAAACCCGATCAGCACTCGCTGAGGCCTTCGCGAAAGCGCAGTACCAGGGCCTTGAGCTGCTGACGCCAGGCATCGATCTCATCGATACTCAGTTCGACCGGCTCTTCGCCAACGCTGACAGCAGTGATCAATGGCATGGACGGATCGACCTTGGCCTTGCGCTCCTCACGCGGCGGCTGGAACAACGCGGCATAGGCAGCCAGCAGTTCGGCCAGCCAGGTTTCGCGCTGCTGCGCCAGCTCGACCAATTCAGCCAGCTCCGGGCTGGGCGAACCGTCGAGCACCGCCTGCTGCACGAAGGACTCGACACGCGAGGGCGTAGCGTCGTTCATGCGGTAATAGCCGGCAATCTCATGGCACAGCCCGAGCAGTCCACCGTACAGGTGAAACAGCGCGGCTTCTCGCTCGGCTTGCACCAATGCCTGGAGGTTGAACGCAGCGGAGGCCTCGGCCTTGCGCCAGTTATCCAGAGCAAGGCCGGCGAAGAAGATCTTCTGATTGGTGCGGGTATAGATTTCTTTGGCCATTACGGCGACCTCCACGGCATATCGGGTCATGGTACGCGCATCGGCTCCAGGCCTGACGCGCATCTCGTCAGCCCTGGGCCTTTCACGATCTCGCCGAGCTGGCCGAACCTGATTTTAACCACACCTGGCCAACGCGCAGCAGATAGTGGACAGGCCCTAGCGCTTGTCCTCGACCTTCCACTTGCCACCATCGAAGAACGCGCGCCAGCCGGTGGGCTTGCCATCGACTTCGGACTGCACGTACTGCTCCTTGGTCTTGCGGCTGTAGCGAATCACTGCCGGGCGACCATCAGGGTCCTTCTGCGGGGCATCGCAGAGGAAGTGGTACTTGGGATCGATCTCGTGCTTGTGCGGGACGATCTCCAGCACCAGCGGCGCACGCGTCTCGCGATTTTTCGGGAACTGGCTGGCAGCCAGGAACAGACCCGATGCGCCATCACGCAGCACGTAGGTGTCGTCCACCTTCTCGCACTTGAGCTCCGGCATGTCCACCTTGTCCATCTTCGGTGGCGCTGCCTCGCCGTTCTTCAACAGCTTGCGGGTGTTCTTGCAGCTGGTATTGGTGCAACCGAAGAACTTGCCGAAGCGACCAGTCTTGAGCTGCATCTGGCTGCCGCACTTGTCGCACTCCAGACTCGGGCCTTCGTAGCCCTTGATGCGGTACTGGCCCTGCTCGATCTCGTAGCCGCTGCAATCGGGATTGTTGCCGCAGATATGCAGCTTGCGGGTTTCATCCAGCAGGTAGGCATCCATGGCGGTGGCGCAGATCGGGCAGCGATGCTTGCCGAGCAGCACCAGGGACTCGGATTCACCCTCGTCATCGGCAGCGATCTCATCACCCGGCACCAGATTGATGGTGGCCTTGCAGCGTTCCTTCGGCGGCAGTGCATAACCGGAGCAACCAAGGAATACCCCGGTGGAGGCAGTACGGATCATCATCGGCCGACCGCACTCGCGGCAGGGAATGTCGGTCAGCGTCGGCTGGTTGGCACGCATGCCGCCCTCGCCCGCTTCGGCCGCTTCGAGCTTCTTCTTGAAGTCGCCGTAGAATTCATCGAGCAGATTCTTCCACTCGCGCTCGCCCTGGGCCACATCGTCGAGATGCTCTTCCATGGTGGCGGTGAAGCTGTAATCCATCAGGTTGGCGAAGCTCTCGTCGAGACGCTCGGTGACGATGTCCCCCATCTTCTCGGCATAGAAGCGACGGTTATGCACCGTGACGTAGCCGCGATCCTGAATGGTGGAAATGATCGCCGCATAGGTGGACGGACGACCGATACCGCGCTTTTCCAGCTCCTTGACCAGGCTGGCTTCGGAGTAACGCGCCGGCGGCTTGGTGAAGTGCTGGCTGGGGTCGAGCTGAAGCAGCTTGAGCGCCTCGCCCTCCTTCATTTCCGGCAGGACATCATCCTCGCCCGGCTTGCTCTGCTGCGGCAGCACACGAGTGTAACCGTCGAACTTGAGGATGCGGCCCTTGGCGCGCAGCTCGAAGTCGCCCGCAGCCACGGTGACGCTGGTGGACAGGTATTCGGCCGGCGGCATCTGGCAGGCCACGAACTGACGCCAGATCAGGTCATACAGACGCTCGGCATCACGCTCCATGCCGGACAGCTGGGTCGGGCGCAGGTTGACGTCGGACGGACGAATCGCTTCGTGCGCCTCCTGGGCGCCCTCCTTGCTCGAATACTGATTCGGCTTGCCCGGCAGGTACTTGTCACCGTACTCGCTGCCGATGAAGCCACGCACCATCTCCACGGCGTCGTTCGACAGGTTGGTCGAGTCGGTACGCATGTAGGTGATGTAGCCAGCCTCGTAGAGACGCTGAGCCATCATCATGGTCTTCTTCACCCCGAAGCCCAGGCGATTGCTCGCCGCTTGCTGCAGGGTGGAGGTAATGAAGGGGGCCGACGGTTTGCTGCTGGTCGGGCGGTCTTCACGCTTGACCACGCTGTAGCTGGAAGCCTTGAGCTTCTCCAGCGCGGCCATGGCCTGCGCTTCGTTGACCGGCTTGAAGGCGGCGCCACTTTCGCGCACGACCTCGAAACGCACCTTGGCACTCTTCGCCGTGCCGAGGTCGGCGTGCACTTCCCAGTATTCTTCCGGTACGAAAGCGCGGATTTCTTTCTCGCGCGCCACCACCAGCTTCACCGCGACCGACTGCACGCGGCCGGCAGACAGGCCACGGGCGATCTTGGCCCACAGCAGCGGCGAGACCATGTAGCCCACCACGCGGTCCAGGAAGCGGCGCGCCTGCTGGGCGTTGACGCGGTTGATATCCAGCTCGCCAGGCTTGGAGAAGGCATCCTGAATCGCCTTCTTGGTGATCTCGTTGAAGACCACGCGCTTGTAGCGGCTGTCATCGCCACCAATGGATTCGCGCAGGTGCCAGGCAATGGCTTCCCCTTCGCGGTCCAAGTCGGTTGCGAGATAGATGGTGTCAGCATCCTTGGCCAGACGGCGCAGCTCTTCGATCACCTTTTCCTTGCCGGGCAGGATCTCGTATTTGGCCTTCCAACCGTGCTCGGGGTCGACCCCCATACGGGTGAACAGCTGGCGTTTGGCCTTTTCCTTGGGCGACAGCGCAGGCGTCTCAGCGGCGGCCTTGCCGCGCTTGGCAGGCTCCTTGGTGGCGCTTGCCGAGCCGCTGGTAGGCAGGTCACGGATGTGGCCGATGCTCGACTTCACCACGTACTGGCTGCCCAAGTACTTGTTGATGGTCTTGGCCTTGGCCGGGGATTCCACGATGACCAGCGATTTGCCCATGGATCAGAAAATTCCTGAATTGCGAAATATAAAAGGCAGGGAGCCTTGAGGCCCCGCTATATATAGTGGTGACCAAGCGAAGGTCAAGCGCAGGGTCTGCGCAGTCAGACTTGCGAAGCGCCGATGGGGCTGACTTCGGCCTGAATCAAAGCAAAGCGCGGAACGCGCGTGCCGTCCACCTCGATCTCTTCGCAGAACATGCTCAGCGGCCGCACCCACAGGCCAAACTCGCCGTATAGCGCCTGGTAGACCACCACCTCCTCCTCGTTTTCGGAATGGCGTGCCACCCCAAATACGCGGTACTGCGGGCCTTTGTAGTGGCGATAGAGTCCTGGCTGCAACTGCATGAGCGGTTCCCGAAAATAAAAAGCCGTAAAAAGCAAAACCGGGGCGCTGGGCCCCGGTTTCCTGTCCGCTAGCGCTTAAACGCGCTCGAAGACGGTGGTGATGCCTTGGCCAAGGCCCACGCACATGGTGGAGACACCGAAAGTGCCGCCGTTCTGCTTCATGACGTTGAGCAGGGTACCGGAGATACGGGCACCGGAACAACCGAAGGGGTGACCCAGGGCGATCGCGCCGCCGTGCAGGTTGACCTTCTCTTCCATCTTGTCGAGCAGCTTCAGGTCCTTCAGCACAGGCAGGGCCTGGGCAGCGAAGGCTTCGTTGAGCTCGACGAAATCGATGTCGGCCATGCTCAGACCGGCGCGCTTGAGGGCCTTCTGAGTGGACGGTACCGGGCCGTAACCCATGATCGCCGGATCCACACCAGCAACGGCCATGGCGCGAACCACGGCCATCGGGGTGATACCCAGGTCCTGAGCGCGCTGAGCACTCATGACGATCATGCAGGAAGCGCCGTCAGTGATCTGCGAGGAAGTACCTGCAGTCACGGTGCCGCCTTTCGGGTTGAACGCCGGCTTCAGCGCAGCCAGGCTCTCGAGGGTGGTTTCCGGACGAATGGTTTCGTCGAAGTCATACACCTTCAGGAAGCCATTCTCGTCGTAGCCTTGCATCGGGATGATTTCATCCTTGAACTTGCCTTCAACGGTGGCCTTGTGCGCCAGACGATGCGAACGCTCACCGAAGGCGTCCTGCTGCTCACGGCTGATGCCGTGCATCTTGCCCAGCATCTCGGCGGTCAGGCCCATCATGCCGGACGCCTTGGCGGCGTACAGCGACAGGTGCGGGTTCGGGTCGACGCCATGCATCATGCCGACGTGGCCCATGTGCTCCACACCACCGACGACGAACACGTCGCCGTTGCCGGTCTGGATCGCCTGCACGGCGGTGTGCAGGGCGCTCATGGACGAACCGCACAGACGGCTGACGGTCTGACCGGCGCTGGTGTGCGGGATCTGAGTCATCAGCGACGCCATGCGCGCGATGTTCCAGCCCTGTTCCAGGGTCTGGTTGACGCAGCCCCAGATCACGTCCTCGACTTCGGCCGGATCGACCTTGGCGTTACGCTCCAGCAGCTTGCTGATCAGGTGCGCGGACATGGTCTCGGCGCGGGTGTTGCGGTGCATGCCGCCCTTGGAACGACCCATCGGGGTACGACCGAAGTCGACGATCACTGCATCTCTAGGATTCAGGCTCATATTTCTACTCTCGCTCTGTTCGCTGCACAGTTAACCGAAGAACTTCTGGCCCTTGGCGGCCATTTCGCGAAGTTTTGCGGTCGGGTGGTACAGGGCGCCCAGCTCGGCATACTTGTCAGCCAGGGCGACGAATTCAGCCACACCGATGGAGTCGATGTAGCGCAGCGCACCGCCACGGAAGGGAGGGAAGCCGATACCGTAGATCAGGCCCATGTCGGCCTCGGCTGCGGTGTCGACGATGCCGTCTTCCAGGCAACGAACGGTTTCCATGCACAGCGGGATCATCATGAAGTTGATGATGTCCTCGTCGGTGACTTCACGCTCTTCGACCACGATGGACTTGAGCAGCTCGTAAGCAGCCGGGTCGGTGACCTTCTTCGGCTTGCCGCGCTTGTCGGTCTCGTAGGCGTAGAAGCCCTTGCCGTTCTTCTGGCCCAGGCGATTGGCGTCATACATCACGTCGACGGCAGTCTTGCCTTCCACGGCCATACGGTCCGGGAAGCCTTCGGCCATCACGTCACGACCATGGTGGCCGGTGTCGATGCCGACCACGTCAGAGAGGTAGGCCGGGCCCATGGGCCAGCCGAACTTCTCCATCACCTTGTCGATACGCACGAAGTCGACACCGAAGCCCAGCAGCTTGGAGAAGCCGCCGAAGTACGGGAACAGCACGCGGTTGACCAAAAAGCCCGGGCAGTCGTTGACCACGATCGGGTTCTTGCCCATTTTCTTGGCGTAGGCAACGGTGGTGGCCACGGCCACTTCGCTGGACTTCTCGCCACGAATGACTTCCACCAGCGGCATCATGTGTACCGGGTTGAAGAAGTGCATGCCGACGAAGTTTTCCGGACGCTTGAGCGCCTGGGCCAGGAGGGAGATGGAGATGGTCGAGGTGTTGGAGGCCAGGATGGCGTCTTCACGCACCGCATCTTCCACTTCGGCCAGCACGATCTGCTTGACCTTGGGATTCTCGACCACGGCTTCGACGACGATGTCGACGTTGCCGAAATCACCGTAGGACATGGTCGGGCGAATGGCGTTGAGCGCTTCGGCCATCTTCGCCGGGGTCATGCGGCCTTTCTCGACGCGCTTGCCGAGCAGCTTGGAAGCCTCGTTCAAGCCCATCTGGATACCCTCTTCACGGATATCCTTCATCAGGATCGGCGTACCCTTGGAAGCCGACTGATAGGCGATGCCGCCGCCCATGATGCCGGCGCCGAGTACGGCGGCCAGTTTCACGTCGCGAGCGATTTCGTCGTGGTGCTTGGCTTTCTTCTTCAGTTCCTGATCATTGAGGAACAGGCCGATCAGGCTCTCGGCAACCGAGGTCTTGGCCAGCTTGACGAAGCCGGTGGCCTCGACTTCCAGCGCCTTGTCACGGCCGAAGTTGGCGGCTTTCTGAATGGTCTTGATCGCTTCGACCGGAGCCGGGTAGTTCGGGCCGGCCTGGCCAGCGACGAAGCCCTTGGCGGTCTCGAAGCACATCATCTGCTCGATGGCGTTGAGCTTGAGCTTTTCCAGCTTGGGCTGACGCTTGGCCTTGTAGTCCAGCTCGCCGGAAATGGCGCGCTTGACCAGATCGAGAGCGGCGGCCTGCAGCTTGTCTGCACTGACCACGGCATCGACGGCGCCCACTTTCAGGGCGTCATCGGCACGGTTTTCCTTGCCCGAAGCGATCCACTCGACGGCGTTATCGGTACCGATCACACGTGGCAGGCGCACGGTGCCACCGAAGCCCGGGTAGATACCCAGTTTGACTTCCGGCAGGCCGATCTTGGCGCTATCGCTCATTACGCGGTAGTCAGCGGCCAGGCACATCTCGAACCCGCCACCCAGAGCGATGCCGTTGATGGCGACGACGGTCGGCACGGCGAGGTCTTCGAAATCACTGAAGATCTTGTTGGCTTCCAGGTTGCCAGCCACCAGCTCTGCGTCGGGCAGTTTGAAGTTGTCGACGAACTCGGTGATATCGGCGCCGACGATGAACACGTCCTTGCCACTGGTGACAATCACGCCCTTGATCGAACCGTCAGCCTTGATCGCGTCGACGGAGGCGCGCAGCTCGTTGAGGGTAAGACGGTTGAATTTGTTGACGGACTCACCCTTGAGGTCGAACTTCAATTCGACGATGCCGCTCTCAAGAGCCTTAACCGTGATGGCTTTACCTTCGTAAATCATCAACTGATCTCCACGGTATGGAAGCTGAACAGTACACATCGGAGCCAACCGGCAGGCCAGCCCGCAGCAACGCCGCCTGAGCATAGCCCCAATCGGTACGACACACCCACCGACGCGATATTCGGGCTGCATATGGCGCGCCTTACAAGGCAAACGCTCAATTCATACGCCCGTTTGATTTGGGTGTGCACACCTTCAGGGAAAAGCCCGCACTTGTCAATTGGCCTCTTTTCGCCGTTTTCCCGAAGACTTACCCAGGCCAGGTCATCCGTGGCCTCCAGCCGATTCCGATAAGCAGCGTCAATAACGCACCATTGCGAGCGTTTTCTGCTTGGCACAGACACGCCCGGGTGCCTAGCCAAATCACCACGCTCCGGGTACAGTCGTCTCACTTTCGGCTGGCACAGCGCCACCTGAAGGCAATACAAAAACAAATCGAGCCCCACGATGGGCCACACGGAGTCACCAATGTCGAGCCGCCGTTCGCTTGCATTTCCCCTGGGCGCCCTGCTCCTTTTCGTCTTCACGTCACTCTTCTCCACCTTGCTCAGCGCCGCGCCAGCCAATGATCTGTTGCGCCTGCACCAGCTGCGCCTGGCCACACAGAAAAGCCTGGGCGACTTCTACATGTACAAGGGCATGGAAGGCGACCAGCGCTATGCGCGGATGATTGGCGAATCCCTGCAGGAAGGCCAATCGCACCTTGACAGCCTGGGCGACATGCCCGGCGATGCGAGCAAGGCGCTACGCGCGCAGTTGCAAACCAATTGGCAAAGTTATCGCGACGGACTCCAGGCACTGATGGAAGCCATGCGCAGTCAGGGCTACACCGACCTGCAACCTGTCGCCGACCTGGCTGAAAGCAACCAAAACATCATGGCCATTAGTCAGGAGCTCTATCAGAAGATTCAGCAAGAAAGCGGTTTCAACGTACCGCAGCTGACCCAGAAAAGCCGCGAACAGAGCCTGCTGATGCAGAACATCGCCCTGGACTACGCCTCACGCAGCGCCTCGGTCGGCGCCAGTTTCTTCGGTGGCGGCGAAGAACGCGCCATCGACGAGCTGGCCGGCGAGTTCGCCAGCAAGCTGGACAATCTCAGCGCCGCCCAGCAGAACACCCCGGAGATCAGCGCGGCCCTGAACTCCATCGGCACCAAATGGCGTTACATCGAAAAATCCCTGCGCAACTACAACGAAAACACCGTACCTTTCCTGATCAGCAAGTATTCCGACAGCATCATCGAAGGTCTGGAAGCCGTTGCCGCCCAGTACGCCACCAGCCAACACTGATGCCCCATGTTTCCGGCCTGCCTGGCCCACCTATTGCCCGGTGCTCGCACCGGGCTTTTCTTTGCCTTTTTAATGACCAGTCGCCCTATCCCACACAATGGGGCCATACTTGATACAGAGCCATTTGCCCCCTTTAAGGAGGAGTTCACCATGCCCTACCAGCACATTCTGGTCGCTGTCGACCTGACCGAGGAATGCGACCCCGTAGTGGTGCGCGCGCAGAAGCTGGCCCTGGCCAGTGGCGCCAAGATGTCCCTGGTGCATATCGTTGAGCCAATGGCCATGGCCTTCGGCGGCGACGTGCCGATGGACCTGTCGATGCTGCAGCAACAGCAGTTCGAACAGGCCCGCGAGCGCCTGGACAGCTTCACCGGCAAGTATCCCGAGCTGACTGCGGACCAGCGCCATCTGGCCTATGGCCAACCGCGCCAGGAAATCCACCGCCTGGCCGAAGAACAGGATTGCGATCTGATCGTGGTCGGTAGCCATGGACGCCACGGCCTGGCGCTGTTGCTGGGCTCCACTGCCAATGACGTGCTGCACGGTGCGCCCTGCGATGTACTCGCAGTACGCCTGAAGAAAGGCGAAAAAGGCGCTTGAGTGTAGGGTGCGCCATGCGCACCAGAGACAGCGCTGACGGCTTCGGGGCCTTCGAAACTGTGGTGCGCGCAGCGCACCCTACGCAGGGCACAGTTGCCTTATTCGAACGAATCGCCCGCACTCATGACCAGCGGGCGAATCTTCTGCAGCTGGGTCTCCAGCGACACCGTCATGCTCGATGACATCGAGAAGAAGGTAAGGAACGCCTTGAGGTTGGAATCGCCTTCACAGGTGTCGTGAATGCGCTGCCAGAAGGCCTGATTGACCAGTTTCAGTTGCTGGAACAGGCGCACCAGACCTTTCAGCTCCCAATCGGCCAGACGCCCTTCGCGCATGTTGAAATACTGCCGCGTCAGGTACAGCGATACCGCGCGCAGGATGAACTCCTGATTGTTGGCAAACGGCAGATGGTGTTGCGCCATGGGTTTCAGGCGCGCCAGCACCGGACAGGCGCTGGTGGCCATGATCACACCGAGCAGCGCACGCAGGCCCTCTTCCAAGCCGACATGCTTGGTGTACTCACGCTCCGGCGTGCGCACCCAGACGCTGGCCTTCTTGAAGGCTGGCAGGCCACGAAAATCCTCGATCACCCGATGCAGATCGACCGCTGCCGGACAATGGCTGAACTGGTCGCGACTAAGCGGACAATTGCTGCATTGCTGATGCTCAAGACGCGTCCAGGCGGGAGCCTGTTGCGCCTCAGCGGCGTCATACTCGCGATTCAGCTCGATCCGGTAGCTGAACTGATGATTGTCGTCGAGAGTAATGCGGTACTCGATGGCCATTGCCTGTTCGTTCCTTCGTCAGCCTTCCAGCTCTGCCCAGCGCTCGAGCAACTCGTCCATTTCCTTCTGCAAGCCCTCGAGACGCGCCAATACTTCCGTGGTGACCTGCACCGACTGCTGATAGAAGGCAGGATCGGAGACCTGCTCCTGCATAACCGCCATCTCCTGCTCCAGGGCATCGATCTGTCCCGGAATCGCTTCCAGCTCGCGCTGCAGCTTGTAGCTTAGTTTCTTCTTCGTCGGTTCGGCGCTCTCCTGCACCGAAGCGACTGCAGCCGGGGTCGGTGCTTCGACGATGGCAGTGGCCAGTTCGGCTTTGCCGGACTTGCTTTCACCCACACCGAGCAGGCGCGGCGAACCGCCCTGGCGCAGCCAATCCTGATAGCCACCGACGTATTCACGCACCTTGCCTTCGCCCTCGAATACCAGGGTGCTGGTCACGACGTTATCGAGGAAGGCACGGTCGTGGCTGACCATCAGCACGGTGCCTGGGAAGTTAAGCAGCACTTCTTCGAGCAGTTCCAGGGTTTCTACGTCCAGGTCGTTGGTCGGTTCGTCCAGCACCAACAGGTTGGCCGGCTTGCTGAACAACTTGGCGAGCAACAGTCGTGCCCGTTCGCCACCCGATAGCGCCTTGACAGGCGTACGCGCACGTTGCGGACTGAACAGGAAGTCGCCCAGATAGCTCAGCACATGACGGCTCTGGCCGTCGATAGTGATGAAGTCGCGGCCTTCGGCGACGTTGTCGATTACCGTCTTCTCCGGCTCGAGCTGGTGACGTAATTGGTCGAAATACGCCACTTCCAGTTTGGTGCCGACCTCGATCTTACCGCTGCTCGGTTGCAGGTCGCTGAGTAGCAGCTTGAGCAGAGTGGTCTTGCCGGTACCGTTGGCGCCAAGCAGGCCGATACGGTCACCGCGCTGCAGGACCATGGAGAAATCCTTGACCAGGAAGGGCCCGCCGGCGTGAGCGAAACTGACGTTCTCCGCCACCATCACCTGCTTGCCGGACTTGTCCGCGGTATCGAGCTGGATATTCGCCTTGCCCTGGCGCTCGCGGCGCTCGCTCCGTTCCGCGCGCATCGCCTTGAGCGCGCGCACGCGACCCTCGTTACGGGTACGACGGGCCTTGATGCCCTGACGAATCCACACTTCCTCCTGGGCCAGGCGCTTGTCGAACAGCGCGTTGGCGGTTTCCTCGGCGGCCAGCTGCTGCTCCTTGTGCACCAGGAAACTGGCGTAGTCGCCGTTCCAGTCGATCAGGCCGCCACGATCCAGCTCGAGGATGCGCGTGGCCAGGTTCTGCAGGAAGGAACGGTCGTGGGTGATGAACAGCACCGCGCCGCCGAAGTCTTTCAGCGCCTCTTCCAGCCAGGCGATGGCGCCGATGTCGAGGTGGTTGGTCGGCTCGTCGAGCAGCAGCAGATCTGGCTCGGACACCAGCGCCTGAGCCAACAGCACGCGACGACGCCAGCCACCGGAGAGCTCGGCCAGGGTCTTGTCGGCCGGCAATTGCAGTCGACTCAGGGTGCTGTCGACCAGTTGCTGCAGACGCCAGCCGTCTTTGGCTTCCAGCTCCTGCTGCACGTGCATCAGTTGCTCGAGGTCGTCATCGCCATGAATGTTCTGCGCCAGATGGTGATAACGCGCCAGCAACTCGCCAACGCCGGCCAGGCCTTCGGCAACCACGTCGAACACCGTGCGCTCATCGGCACGCGGCAGCTCCTGCGGCAGCTCGCCGATTTTCAGCCCCGGGGCACGCCAGATTTCACCGTCATCGGCCATCTGATCGCCCTTGACCAGGCGCAGCATGCTCGATTTGCCGGTGCCATTGCGGCCAATGATGCACACCCGCTCGCCCCGCGCGATCTGCCAGGACACTCCGTCGAGCAGGGGCATGGCGCCATAGGCGAGGGATACGTCGGCAAACTTGAGCAAGGTCATGGGCATCTCCAGAAACAGGGGGCGCATTCTACCCGAGATGCAAGCCGGCTGTTGCCGTTTCCACAGACGCAACAGGTGTCGCCCCTGCTCAGCATCTGCTGCAGGCACAGCGCATGTTTGCTGCATGTGTCCATCTGGCCCCGCGGCATTCACCGCGCCCCGATGAAGCGCTAAGCTAGGGGTATGCAACGACACGGACCGTGTTGCCCCATACCTCTGCTTGCCCCTGGAAATGCCATGCGCAGTCGCTTTCTCTCTGTAGTTTCCTGTCTGATTCTCACCGCCAGCGGCGTCGCCAGTGTCGAAGCTGCCAGCCTCACCCAGCAGCGCCAGTACTATGACGAAGCCAAGCGGGCCTTGGCCAAGGGCGACAGCGGCCCTTATCGCCAATACGCCAGCGCGCTACGCGATTACCCACTGACGCCTTATCTGGCCTATGACGAGCTGACCAACCGGCTGAAATCGGCCAGCAATGCCGAGATCGAGAAGTTTCTCGCCGAACATGGCGACCTGCCCCAGGCCAGCTGGATGAAACTGCGCTGGTTGCGCTGGCTGGCCGAGCGTGGTGACTGGAAGCCTTTCCTCGATCACTACGATGCCAAGCTCAATTTCACCGAACTGGACTGCCTGTACGGCCAGTACCAGCTCAGCCACGGCCTGACTGCCGAAGGCAACATCACCGCCGAAAAGCTCTGGCTGGTGGGCAAATCCCAACCCAACGCCTGTGACCCGCTATTCGAGCGCTGGGCCGCCAATGGCCAGCTCACCGAGCAGCGTCGCTGGCAGCGCACCAAACTGGCGGTGGAAAGCGGCAACTACGGCCTGGCCAACTTCCTGATCAAAGGCATGCCAACGCTCGGCGAGCGCGGCAAGCTGATGGTCGAAGTGGCGCAGAAGCCGCAGCTGCTGAAGAACACCGCGCGCTTCGCACCTGCCGATGACGCCATGAGCGATGTAGTCGGCCTCGGCTTGCGTCGCCTGGCTCGGCAGAGCCCGGAAGATGCCTTGGCCCTCCTCGACGGCTACGCCCAGCGCATGAAGTTCTCCGCGGACGAACAGGTCGCCATCGCCCGGCAGATCGGCCTGCGCCTGGCGCAACGCTTCGATCTGCGCGGCCTGCAGGTGATGGCCAAGTACGACCCGCAACTGCGTGACAACACCGTCAGCGAGTGGCGCGCACGTCTGCTGCTGCGTCACGGCCGCTGGGAAGAGGCCTATCAACTGACCCAGAGCATGCCGTCCGATCTGGCCAGCAGCAACCGCTGGCGCTATTGGAATGCGCGCAGCCTGCAACTGGCGCAACCCAACAGCCAGCAACCGGCGGTGCTGTTCCAGGCACTGGCCAAGGAACGCGACTTCTATGGTTTCATGGCCGCGGATCAGGTCAAGGCGCCTTACGCGCTGAACAACCAGCCACTGGCCCTCGATCCCAAGGTGGTGCAGAAGGTACGCAATACTGCCGGTATCAAGCGCGCGATGGAATTTCATGAACGCGGGCAGATCGTCGATGGCCGCCGCGAGTGGTATCACGTCAGCCGTCTGTTCAGCCGTGACGAACTGGTGGCCCAGGCGCGCCTGGCCTACGAAATGGAGTGGTACTTCCCGGCCATCCGCACCATCAGCCAGGCCCAGTACTGGGACGACCTAGAAGTGCGCTTCCCCATGGCCCATCGAGGCGAGCTGGTGCGCGAGGCAAAGCGCCGTGATCTGCATTCGAGCTGGGTGTTCGCCATCACCCGCCAGGAAAGTGCCTTCATGGCCGACGCCCGCTCCCACGCAGGCGCCATGGGCCTGATGCAGCTGATGCCTGCTACCGCCAAGGAAACCGCGCGCAAGTTCGGCATTCCCCTGGCCTCGCCGCAGCATGTACTCAACCCGGACACCAATATCCAGCTGGGCGCCGCCTACCTGAGCCAGGTATATGGCCAGTTCAATGGCAACCGCGTGCTCGCTTCGGCCGCCTACAACGCCGGCCCCGGTCGGGTGCGCCAGTGGCTGCGTGGTGCCAATCACCTCAGCTATGACGTGTGGGTGGAGAACATTCCGTTCGACGAAACCCGCCAGTACGTGCAGAACGTATTGTCCTACTCGGTGATCTACGGCCAGAAGCTGGGCGCGCCCCACCCGCTGGTGGCGTGGAACGAGCGGTTCTTTGAGGACCAATGAGCATCAGCCAAAACGCTGAGGTCCAGCTCTGCCACCTTGGCCTCCGCCAACAGAGGCCATAACCCCGATAACAGCCGCTGCAGGGCAAGCCTGCAGCGGCTCGAACGCAGAACAGCCTGCCTGGCTGAGCCCTGCAACTGCCTGCAGTCTCTCCAGCTATATCGCTGACCGCCTCCATACGCATCCTCTGATCCCGTTCAAGCTCCCCCACGCTTTTCCGCAGCGATCCGCAACCAGCAAGGCTCGATCGGCATTTGTGGCTAATGGCATTCGATTCACGGATGGAACCAGTCCGCCCCCAAAACCACACAGCGATATGGCTGTATGGCTGAAAGAGGCAACGGGTTATCGCTCAAACCTCAAACAGCGCGCAAAAAGCTGGGCCATTTCAGCCACACAACTCATAACAACGACGAAACGGCAGCATCACTGATGCCCACGCGATACGCGATTTGATGCTTTGTAGTTTCACAGAGAAAGAGGATTTTTTATGGACGGAGTTTCACGTGGTAACCCTGCATTACCCGTTGTACCGAATGCTCAGATCGAGAATGACCCCCGCACCGAGGGCCGCCGGGCAACCGAGATAACTCCAGCGCAGCGCCAAGAAAACAACCGGGCCCAGATACAGGATCACCTGGACGCCATGTTCCAGAAATATCGCAAACCGACTGCGCTGCCGCCAGACGCTAGCGCGGAAGATCATGCGAAAGTCGCCGAACACAATAGAAAGATCGATGCCCTGGTTGCCTCCAGAGCCGAACTTCTGGCAAGTGAAGGTGAGGATCTCGAATCCGTTTGCAGAACGCTGGATAACGCCCGTTACCTCGACAAGGTTTCGACTTCAGGCTCTTCCTTTGTCGCTGGCCTACCTTTCGCCCTGGTTGCGGTTGCGCAGCACCTAAGCCCCAACCTTGTGGAAGCCCCCGCCAAAATGTTGACCAGCCTTGCTGGCACCAGTTCTCCCGTCGCCGAAGCAGCCGCTCAAGGACTCATCGGCAGTCTACAAGCGGTCGTGGCAGACCAAATCTCCACGGCCTCTCAAAATGAGATGAACAAGGACTCGCTCTTTCTCAAGGCCCCAGAAGAAAAGCTGCATGACGTCATGGTCGAGGCGTTGAAAGACAAAGAACCGAAGCAGTTAAGACAGGCCGCCGATGGCGCTGCAGAAATGCAGACATTCAGTGCGCGTAACGTCTTGCGTAACGGCCTTGACACGCACTTGTCCTCCAACGCGAATCAGCCCGGCCTTAGTCCGCAAGCACAAACGACAGCCACAGCCAATGCGGCCAATTCGAAGGTGGCGATTACCAGCATCGGTGGTGTACTTGCCGGAATGGGAACTGGGCATCTGGCACGTATGCGAGAAGAGCGAAATGACCTACGCGACGCAGCGCAGATCTTCGCGCGCAAAGATGCAGAGCCCAAGGAAAATATCGCAGATGAAAGAGACTGGTACGAAACCTACAAGGCAGCCAAGGACACCAGCAGCAAGTCCATGCTTTCTCACGGTGCCAGCCGCGTGGGCAATGCCGCGATCGGCACCCTGAGCAGCACCCTAGAGGGCGTACGCAGCCTCGGTACTGCACGTAGCGTTCTGGCCAATGGTGGCTTTTCCGCTGTGTTCAGTGGCGTCAGCGCAGCTCAGAAAGCGGCGACGGCTCCCATAAGCAATCCACTTGCCAAGGCTGCGGTCGATAACGCCATCAACCTTGTCGGCTCAGCCGCAGCATTCGGAGCATACGGAGCCATGGGCGCCGTTGGCCAGAAAATCGCTGATAAAGCAGCAGAGTGGTACGACAAAGATAACCATGCGGCACCCAAGGCAGCGGTCCGCGATACTGCGGTTGCCGGAGCTACCATGGCTCGGGATACCGCGGTGGCCGGCGCAACTATTGCCCGAGATACTGCAGTTGCCGGTGCATCCGCAGCAGTTGCCGGCGCGCACAAGGTCATGGATGGCGCTCGTGCCACAGGAAACTATGCCCTGGACTTAGGAGAAAGAGCAGCTCGTCAAGCAAGTGAGCTTCGTCAGCGTGTGAGGCCACAGCAGAATGGAAACGATGCAATGGAAATGGTCTAGCTCGATGTTCAAAGGAAATGGCCGTGTAAGTAACGTCACTTCATCCGATATCTTGAAGGCAGACTCAAGAGGTCAATTGCCGAGCTCACTCTCGCCCCAAAGGATCGAGTGCAACGTCGCGGATGCCGGCACAACTGAAATATCGCAGGCTGTGCAGGCACCTCCCGGCGCGTTCATCCTCGACCGATAGGCAATACGGGACAAGCCAAGGATGGCTGCCCTGAGTGATAGCCGTTTGTAGCTCATCCTCTACTGCAGTATTTCAACCGGCATGCCGATCTGTAGTTCACCCAAACCGCGTGGCAGCAGGTTCTGCCCGAAATACACATCACCCTCGCGTTCACGGTAGGTCTTGAGCGTGGCCAGCGGCTCGCGCTGAGGATTACGCTCGCCGGTCTGCGGGTCGATGGTGGTGAGAATGCAGCGCGAGCAGCCCTTGGCCACCTCGAACTCCACTTCGCCGATACGGATGCGCTTCCAGCTGTCTTCGGCGTACGGCTCGCTACCGGTGACGACCAGGTTGGGGCGAAAACGCAGCATGGAAAGCGGCTGCCCGACACGCTGGGAGAGATCATCCAGCGACGCCTGGCCGATCAGCAGCAGCGGGAAACCATCGGCGAAGGCCACACGGTCACCCGGCGCGGCATAAGCGGTGTCGACCTGACGGGTGCGCCCTTCCGGCACCTGCACCAGGCGGCAAGATTTGCCTAAAAATTCGCTGAGCCATGTGGCCGCTTCATCACCAGCATCCGGAACACGCAGGCTGTCACGCCAGACGATGACGCCGCGCAGATCCTGCTCGGGATCAGGCAGCGCCACGGCCAGGTCAGCACGACCCGGCGCACTCAGGGTCAGGCCGCCGCGCGCATCGTACAGGGCGCTCAACTGACTCATCTGCGGTAGCAGACGCTGAGTGATGAAACGGCCGTTGTCGGCGTCGACCAGCATCCAGCGCCGATCGCCCTGCAGGCCCAGACCGTCGACCGCGCTGCGCTGCAACACTTCGCCGCGGCCTGACTTGAGCGGATAACGGTACAGCCCCGAGAGACTCAGCATGGGTCAGCTTCCTGTTGGCAAAACGCCGTTATACGAGCTGACGGCGACGCTCACAAGCACATCGGGGCATTAGGGGCTTAGCGAGGCTCGTCCAACTCGAGACGTTGACGAACCACATCGACCAGCTTGTCCGGCTGGAACTTGGACAGGAAGTTGTCGCAGCCGACCTTCTTCACCATCGCCTCGTTGAAACTACCCGACAGAGACGTGTGCAGCACCACGTAGAGATCCTTGAGGCGCGGATCGTTGCGAATTTCGCTGGTGAGGCGATAGCCGTCCATTTCCGGCATCTCGGCATCAGTGAAGATCATCAGCAACTTGTCGGTCATCACTTCGCCAGTGTCAGCCCAGCTTTTCAGCAGGTTGAGCGCCTTCAGACCGTCACTGGCCATATGCAGGCGAATACCCAGTTGCGACAGGGTATCGCGCACTTGAGTCAGCGCCACGTTGGAGTCGTCCACCAGCAGCACTTCACGGCCACGGGCTTTTTCCAGCAGCGGATCGGCAAGTTTTTCTTCGGAAACCTTGGTGCTCATCGGCACGATTTCGGCCAGCACCTTTTCCACGTCGATGACCTCGACGATCTGATCCTCGACCTTGGTGATGGCAGTCAGGTAATGCTGACGCCCGGCACCTCCTGGAGGCGGCAGGATCGATTCCCAGTTGAGGTTGAGAATGCGGTCGACACTGCCGACCAGGAAAGCCTGCACCGAGCGGTTGTATTCGGTGACGATGATGGTGCTGCGCTCGTCCGGTACCAGCGGACGCATGCCGATGGCCTGGGACAGATCAATCACCGGCAGGGTCTGGCCACGCAGGTTGACCACGCCACAGACATAACGATGGCGCTGCGGCATCAGCGTCAGCTTGGGCATCTGCAGGACTTCCTGCACCTTGAACACGTTGATCGCGAACAACTGACGACCTGCCAGGCGAAACATGAGAATTTCCAGACGGTTCTCGCCGACCAGCTGTGTACGTTGATCCACGGAGTCGAGAATGCCGGCCATCGCCTGCTCCTGCTGAAATATGAACGGATGCGGACCAGGCGCGAAGCCCTGGTACCAGGTTATCGGCAGGCCCTGAAAAAGCCGCAGCTTGGCTTTCTGCCACCATACTCGTTGACCAATACAGATACCAGCCTGCCCTGCCTCGGACAATCCTCATCGGGGCGCCCCTAGGGGCGTCTAGGGGAGTCCCCGATATCGCACATACGTACCAATATCTATCGTTGGAGCATTCTCCTTCCAATAGAGATCAGCTCCCGTGCTCCCCTACTCCGCTCTCTGGACAGGTATCGTCATCAGTCTCGCCGGGCTTGCCGCCGGCATGCCCTGGCTGATCGGTGCAGGCTGCGCCCTCAGCGCCCTGGCCGCGTTGTTTCAGCGCCCCGCGCGTCCGGCGCCGACCGCCACTACAAGAATAGATGAAGCCCCCACCGACGCGGCGCAGCAGACCAGTGTCGAGCCCCTGCTACTCGAAGTGCTGCCGGCCTGGAGCCAGAACCTCGGTCAGGTGCGGCAACTGGTGCAGGACAACATCCAGCGCCTGTTCGAACGTTTCGCCGGCCTCAGCGGGCGCCTGGAGCAGACCCTGAGCAGCTCGGAACACAGCATCGGCGGCGGCGGCGTCACCGCCAGCCTGCGCGAGGCGCACCAGCGTCTGGACGAAGTCATCGCCTCGTTCCATGGCGCCAGTGCGCGCAAGAACGAACTGCTCGGCACCATCGCCCACCTGGACAGCTATGCCAGCGAACTGCAGAAGATGTCCAAGCTGGTGCAGGACATCGCCAGCCAGACCAACCTGCTCGCCCTCAATGCCGCCATCGAGGCCGCCCGCGCTGGCGAGCATGGCCGCGGCTTCTCGGTGGTCGCCGACGAGGTACGCAAGCTCTCCAGTCTGTCGGCCGAGACCGGTCAACGCATGGGCGAGAAGGTTGGCGAAATCAACCAGGCGATCCGCGCCACCGTGACCGCCGCCGAGGAACTGTCCGGCAGCGAGAAGAGCAATCTCGACTATCTCGACCAGGTGGCAGGCGAAGTGATGCAGCGCCTCAGCGCCAACCTCGACGAACTGTCCAGCAGCTCCCTGCAGTTGCAGCAGGACGCGCGCACCACCCAGGCGGACATCCAGGAAATCATCGTCAGCCTGCAGTTTCAGGATCGTACCGACCAGATGCTCGACCACCTGCAGAGCGACCTTGGCCGCCTGCAGCAGGCCGTGCGCGAACAGGACGGCATCCTCGCCAACCCGACGCGCTGGCTCAGGGAACTGCGTGATCGCTTCACCACCGACGAAGAACGCCACGGTGGCCGGCGCAGCGCCAAACAGCAAGACGACGTGACCTTTTTCTGATTAGCCAAGGAGCAACCCGGCATGGCCAAGACCATCCTGATCGTCGACGACTCCCTCTCCATGCGCCAGCTGGTGAAGATGACCCTCTCTGGCGCCGGCCACACCGTGATCGAAGCGGTGGACGGGCGCGACGCCCTGAGCAAGCTCAACGGGCAGAAGATCAACCTGATCATCAGCGACGTGAACATGCCCAACCTCGACGGCATTGGCCTGGTCAAGGAAGTGAAGGCGCGCAACGAATACCGCTTCACCCCCATCGTGATGCTCACCACCGAGAGCGAACAGGGCAAGAAAGCCGAGGGTCAGGCCGCCGGTGCCAAGGCCTGGATCGTCAAGCCATTCCAGCCGCAGCAATTGCTGGCGGCCGTCGACAAGCTGGCCAGCTGAGATGTTCGAGCTCATTCACGACCCGCAGCAGCAGCCCGAACGCCTGACGCTGGTCGGCAGCCTGACCATCTACGAAGTACGCCAGGCCCACGAAGCACTGTTGGCGGCCCTCGCCGGTAGCGCTGCGGGCGGTAGCTGGCAGCTCGACCTCGGCCAACTGGAAGAGCTGGACAGCGCCGGTGCCCAACTGCTGCTGGCCCTGCAGCGCCAACTGACACAACAGCAGGCAAGCCTGGAGGTCGTCAGTGCCGCCGACGGTCCGCGCGAGCTGCTGGAGGTGCTTCACCTGCAATCGCTCCTTCCCATCACCCCGACGGCACAGGCCTGAGCCGGAGACGCAGATGCTCAATGGAGAACAATGGAGCCAGTTGCTCCGGGGTTTCATCGACGAAGCCGGCGACCTGATCAAACAGGCCGAGGAATACCTGCTGCAACTGGACCAGACGCCTGAGGATGAGGACGCCGTCAACGGCCTGTTTCGTGCCATGCACACCCTCAAGGGCTCGGCTGGGCTGTTTTCCCTGACGCCACTGGTCAGCTTCACTCATCACCTGGAAAGCCTACTGATGTCGGTGCGCGACAGCCAGCGCAAGCTGGAACCCGCACTGATCTCGCTGATGCTGCGCTGCCTGGACGAGATCGCCAGCATGGTGGCCCTGATCGATGTCGACTCCGGCGAACTGCCGGTGGACGAAACGCACCAGAACGAACTGCTCGCCGCGCTCGCCACCTTCGGTGAGCCCGCAAGCGCACCCTCCTCGACCACACCGGCCGCGCCTTCACGCCCCTGTGCGCAACGCGGTGCCTTCGTACGCTGCGCCAGCTGCGACGCAGATGGCGCGTGGCATGTCTCCCTGCGATTCCAGCCCGACCTGCTGCGCAACGGCTTCGACCCGGCATCCTTCGTCCGCTATCTGACTCGCCTTGGCGACATTCTGCGCCTCGACGTCATAGACGAATCCCTGCCGTCATTCGCCGAAATGGACCCGGAGAGCTGCTACATCGGTCTGGAAATCGACCTGTGCAGCGAGGCCAGCAAGGTCGAGATCGAAGAGGTCTTCGAGTTCATCCATGACTTCTGCACCCTGCGCATCCTGCCGCCGAACAGCGCACAGGAAGACTACCTGCGGCTGATCCGCGAGCTGCCGGAAACCGACCAGCGCATCGGCAGCATCCTGGTCGCCAGCGGCCTGCTCACCGAGCACGAGCTCAACCAGGGCCTGGCCTTGCAGGCACAAGCCGAGCCGCAGAAGGCCCCGCTGGGCAGCCTGCTGGTCGAGGAAGGCATGGTCCCGCCGCAGGTGGTCAATGCCGCCCTGGCCAAACAGCAATCCGTGCGTGAGAAACGTAACCAGGAAAACACGCAGATTCGCGTCGCAGCACACAAACTCGACGAACTGATCAACCTGGTCGGCGAGCTGGTGATCAGCGCCGCTGGTGCCCAGCTACGCGCCCAGTCCCATGGCGACACCGGGTGCGTGGAAAGCACGCAGACCGTCAACCAGCATGTCGAGCAGATCCGCGAGGCCGCGTTGAAACTGCGCATGATCGAGATCGGCGACACCTTCAACCGCTTCCACCGGGTGGTGCGCGACGTCAGCCAGCAACTGGGCAAGGACATTCGCCTGCAAATCCGTGGTGCCGATACCGAGCTGGACAAATCGGTGATCGACAAGCTCGCCGACCCGCTCACCCACCTGGTGCGCAATGCCATCGATCACGGCATCGAGTCGGCCGAGCAGCGTCTGGCCGCAGGCAAGCCGGCCGAGGGCCAGCTGCAGCTCAACGCCTACCATGAGTCGGGAATGATCGTCATCGAAGTGGCCGACGACGGCCGTGGGCTGAATACCGAACGCATCCGCCAGAAGGCCATCGACCGTGGCCTGATCGACGCCCAGGCCAACCTTGCCGAACAGGACATCCACGCCCTGGTGTTCGCCGCCGGTTTCTCCACCGCCGACAGCGTCTCCGACCTCTCCGGTCGAGGCGTTGGCATGGATGTAGTGCGCAGCGTCATCGACGGCCTGCGCGGCACCATCGAGATCGACTCGGTCCTGGGCGCCGGCTGCACCTTCCGCATTCGCCTGCCGCTGACCCTGGCGATCATCGACGGCTTCCTGATCAGTCTCGGCGAGGAATTCTTCGTAGTCCCCCTGGACATGGTCACCGAGTGCCTGGAAATGGATGCCGAGCAGCTTGGCGACAGCACCTACGGCTACCTGACCCTGCGCGGCAAACCGCTGCCGTGCATTTCCCTGGCCGCGCACTTCGACCTGCCGGCCAGTCGCAGCAAGCGCCGCAACATCGTCGTGGTCAACCTCGGCCGGCAACAGGCCGGGTTGGTGGTCGACCATCTGCACGGCGAACTGCAAACCGTGATCAAGCCGCTTGGCCTGCTGTTCCAGCATCTGCAGGGCATCGGCGGTTCAACCATCCTGGGTAGCGGGCAAGTCGCCCTGATCCTGGATATCCCCAGCCTTTTCCGTCATCTGCAAAGCCAGGTCGAAGCCAGCACTGGCAACCATCGTCAATCCCGTTTCGACATCAGCGGCTCCTGAGGAGTAACCCACCATGCAATTCATCCGCAATCTCAAGATCGGCGTCAGGCTGATCGCCGGCTTTACCCTGGTGGTGATCCTCACGGTCGCCATCGGTGGGTTGGGCATCCGCAACCTGGCGGAAGTCAGCCATCTGTCTGACCGCATGTACGAGAACGACATGCTTGGCATCAATGCCCTGCAGGAAGCCAATACCCAGTTGATAATCGCCGGCCGCTCGCTGCGCGCCGCCCTGCTGGCCAGCGACGAGATGGCCCGCGACACCGCCGCCAACAGAGCCTTCAAGGCCCTGGTCGATACCAAGGCGCTGATCGAGCAATCCAAGAACTCCTTCCTGACCGCAGAAGGCAAGGCCTATGTCGACCGTTTGGACGATCCGCTGAACGACTATGCCGTGCTGCTGGAGCAAGTGCTTAGGTCCTACATGGCCTCCGGCGCACTGTCGGCCGAGACCGTGACCAGCGCGCAGATGCCCGAGCTGTCCCGGCGCGGCGAAATCATCGACAACCTGCTCAGCGAGGTGGTTGTCCACAAGCGCGAGCGGGCCAAGGATGCCAATCAGCAGATCACCGACATCTACCTGAGCTCGCGTACCCAGATGATCGTCCTGATCCTGATCGCCGCGGCGCTCGGCTTCGCCATCGGCATTTTCATCACCCGCTCCATCTCACGGCCGCTGAACCGTGCGGTTGGCGTCGCCAACAGCCTCGCCGAGGGCGACCTGACGGTCACCGTCGAGGCCGATAGCCGCGACGAAACCGGCCGCCTGCTGGCCTCGATGCAGCACATGACCGAGCGTCTGCGCACCGTCATGGCCGACGTACGCAGTGCCGCCGACTCGCTATCCTCGGCTTCCGAGGAAGTCAGCGCCACTTCGCAATCGCTGAGCCAGGCCGCCACCGAACAGGCCGCCAGCGTCGAGGAAACCACCGCATCGGTGGAACAGATGTCCGCCTCCATCGCGCAAAACACCGAGAGTGCGCAGATCACCGACAGCATCGCCGGCAAGGCGGCCAACGACGCCGTGCAGGGCGGGCAGGCCGTGCGCGACATGGTCCAGGCGATGAAACAGATCGCTGACAAGATCGGCATCATCGACGACATCGCCTACCAGACCAATCTGCTGGCACTCAACGCGGCCATCGAAGCGGCGCGTGCCGGCGATCACGGCAAGGGCTTCGCCGTGGTGGCGGCCGAGGTGCGCAAGCTCGCCGAACGCAGCCAGGTGGCTGCCCAGGAAATCGGCGGCGTGGCCAGCAACAGCGTGCACCTGGCCGAACAGGCCGGCGCCCTGCTCGATCAGATCGTGCCGAACATCCAGAAGACCTCGGATCTGGTCCAGGAGATCACCGCCGCCTCTCAGGAACAAAGCACCGGCGCCGGGCAGATCAACATCGCCATGGGCCAGATGAACCAGATCACCCAGCAGAACGCCTCGGCCTCCGAGGAACTGGCCGCCACCGCCGAGGAAATGAACGCCCAGGCCAGCCAGTTGCAGGAGCTGATCAGCTACTTCCGCCTGGGCACCAGCAACGCGGCCAAGGCGCCGCGGCGCGACGAACGCGGCCCGAACAACGTGCGTGAGCTGCGCCGCAACAGTGAACGCAAGACGCCTGCGGCATCGGCCGATGAAGGCCAGTTCGTCAACTTCAACTGAGGGCCCTGGCATGAACAGTCTTCAAGCCAGCCAGCAGGCGGCGCCGCCGGATAGCGTGCAGCATCTGTCGTTTCGTGTGCGCGATGCCCGCTACGCCCTGCCCATCGAACTGGTGCGGGAAATCATCGAGTACGGCCAGGTGACCACGGTGCCGATGATGCCGAGCTTCATCCATGGCGTGATCAACCTGCGCGGCAACGTGGTGCCCGTGCTGGATCTGGCCGCCCGCTTCGGCTTCGAGCTGACCCGGCCTGGCAAGCGCACCTGCATCGTGATCATCGAGCTGAATCTGGATGAACAGCAGCAACGCATCGGCCTGGTGGTCGATGCGGTCGACGCGGTGCTCGACATCGAACAGGGCGAGGTCGAGCAGGCGCCGCCTTTCGGCGCTGGCATCCGCACCGACTTCATCGCCGGCATGGCCCGCGACGATGGCGGCTTCACCATCATCATCGACGTGCGACGGGTGCTCTCGCTCGACGATATCCGCCAGTTGAGCCTCGCCCAGCAGGCCAGTTGATGCCCACCGGTCACCTTCCCAAGCTCAATGATCAAGACTTCCGCTTCCTCCAGCGCCTGATGCTGGAGGAGTCGGGCATCCGCATGGCCGAGCAGAAACGCACGCTGGTCGCGGGGCGCCTGATGGGCCGCCTGCGCTCGCTGGAGCTGCAGGACTACAGCCAGTACCTGCAGTTGCTCACAAAGCCGGAATCGGTGGATGAACGGCGCACGGTGATCGACCTGCTGACCACCAACGAGACCTATTTCTTCCGCGAGCCGCAGCACTTCAAGGTGCTCGGCGAATGGGTGGCCAGGCAGCGCCGGCCACTGCATCTGTGGAGTGCTGCCAGCTCCTCCGGCGAAGAGGCCTTCAGCATGGCGATGACGGTGGCCGAGCATGCCCGCACCCAGGACTGGTCGGTGTTCGCCAGCGATATCAGCCGCCGCGTGCTGGAGCGCGCGCGCAGCGCCACCTACTCCATCGACCAGGCCGGACAATTTCCCGCTGGCTGGCTCAAGCGCCACTGCCTGCGCGGCGTGGAGGAAAGCGAGGGGCTACTGCGCATCAGCCAGCCGCTGCGCCATCGGGTGACCTTTGCCGAGGTCAACCTGATGCGGCCGCTGCCCCAGGGCATCGGCCCGTTCGACGTGATTTTCCTGCGCAATGTGCTGATCTATTTCGCCGCCGAGCAGAAGCGCGAGATCGTCACCCGGCTGCTGGAGCGCCTGCGCCCGGGTGGCCTGTTCTTCATCGGCCATGCCGAAAGCCTGCACGGTTTCGGCCTGCCGCTGCGTACCGTGCGCCCGTCGGTATTCGAGCGCCAATGATTCCTCTGCCTGGAGGGCCACCATGGCCAGCGCCCTGATCAAGGTATTTATCGTCGACGACTCGGCGCTGGTGCGCCAAGTGCTGACCACCTGTCTGGACAGTCATCCGGGCATTCAGGTGATCGGCCAGGCCGCCGACCCGCTGTTCGCCCTGGAGAAGATGCACAAGCAATGGCCCGACGTACTGGTGCTGGACGTGGAGATGCCGCGCATGGACGGCATCACCTTCCTGCGCAAGATCATGGCCGAGCGCCCTACCCCCGCGATCATCTGCTCCACCCTCACCGAAGCCGGCGCCGCGGTGACCCTGGACGCGCTGGCAGCCGGCGCAGTGGGCGTTTTCACCAAGGCCAGGCTGGGCCTGCGCGAAAGCCTGCAACAGATGTCTGGCGACCTGATCCGGCAAATCGAGATCGCCGCCCGCTGCCAGCCGCGCGCCATGCCGCGCAAGGCCGTCGAAACGCCGCCCGCCGCGGCGACGAAAATCGAACGGGCACCGGCCGTTCATCTGACCACCACCGACCGGGTGGTGGCGCTGGGCACCTCCACCGGTGGCACCCAGGCCCTCGAGGTGGTGCTGCGTCAACTGCCAGTGGACTGCCCCGGTATCGTCATCGTGCAGCATATGCCGGAGAAGTTCACCGCTGCCTTCGCCCAGCGCCTGGACAGTGTCTGTGCCATCGAGGTGCGCGAGGCACGTCACATGGACCGCGTACGCCCGGGCCTGGCGCTGGTCGCACCCGGTGGCCGGCACATGCAACTCAAGCGCAGCGGCGCTCAGTACTTCGTCGAAGTGCTCGACGGCCCGCCGGTCAACCGTCATCGGCCGTCGGTGGACGTGCTGTTCCGCTCGGTCGCCCGGCATGCCGGGCACAACGCACTGGGCGTGATCATGACCGGCATGGGCGACGACGGCGCGCGCGGCCTGCTCAGCATGCGCGAAGCAGGTGCACGCACCGTGGCCCAGGACGAAGCCAGCAGCGTGGTCTTCGGCATGCCCAAGGAAGCCCTGCGCCTGGGCGCGGCGCAGAGCACCGAGTCGCTACAGGGCATACCACGATTGATCGAGCAGTACGGGCGCAGCGAAACCGGGATCAAACGATCAAGCTGACCGTTCCATCAATCCCCGACCTGACATCTCGTCAGCATCGACTATGCTCATGCCGGTGCGGCGCCGCAATTTCGCAACATCCTCCGCATCACCCGCCGGTCGGCCGCTAGCCATGGATCTCCGGACTTATTGTCCGGGCTAAAAGGGAGCGTCCCTCATGCACAGTTCTTCTCTTCGCATCCCTCTCCGCGCAGCCAAGGCGGTGCGACCATGACCTGCCGGGTATTGCTGGCCGACGACCATGCGGTCATTCGAGCCGGCGTGCGCGCGATGATCCAGGACATCGAGGACTACACCATCGTCGGCGAAGCCGAGGACGGCAAGGAAACGGTGGATCTGGCTCGCGAACTGGAGCCAGACATCATCCTCCTGGACATTTCCATGAAGCGAGTCAGCGGCCTCGAGGCCCTGCAGGTGCTGAACCGCCATTCGCCGGACTGCAAGGTGCTGATCCTGTCCATGCACACCGGTCCGGAAGTGGTACTCGAAGCCCTGCAGAAAGGCGCACATGGCTATCTGTTGAAGGATGCCGCGGCCATCGAGCTACGTCTGGCGCTGGAGGCGGTGCGCCGCGGCGACCGCTACCTCAGCTCGGCCATCGTGCAGCCGGTGATCGAGCAGGCCGTCTCCAAGGTCAATGCCCATTCCGAGCATCGGCTGACCCAGCGCCAACTGGAGATCCTGCGCCTGATCACGCGCGGCGAATCGACCCGCTCCATCGCCAACGGCCTGGGGCTGAGCGTGAAGACCGTCGAGGCGCACCGCGCGCAGATCATGAAACGCCTGCAGATCCATGACGTGCCGAGCCTGGTGCTCTACGCGGTGCGCGAGGGCATCATCAGCCCGGACGACTGATGCAGACGGCGCGCCTAACCCGCGCCACTGAGCATTGCGCATCCCGGCGGCAGGTGCATGCGCAGCGCCGCTGGGCGGATCTCGAAACGTAGCCGATTGCTTTGCGTTGGCTCACCATCGAGGTTCAAGGCCAGGCCTTCCGGGGCCTCCAGCTCGACCAGCGGCAGTCTGGCGCGGATCGATACCGTTTCCAGGCCGAGCATGCCACCCGACAACAGGGTGCCGAGTGTGGCCGGGATATCCTGCGGCGCCGGAACGATGCACAGGTCGAGCATCCCGTCATCGGCCAACGCCTCCGGGCACAGCACATGCCCGCCTCCGGCCTGTCGACCGTTGCCGACACCCATGGCGAGAAAATCCCCCTCCCACTCGAAACCCGGCCCATGGAAACGGCCAAACGCCGCGCGCAACTCGGAAAAGCGGCTGAGACCGGTAAGCAGATAGGCTGCCCCACCGAAGACCTTCTTCAGATCTTCGGAGGTATGCGCGGTGACGTTGGAGCCAAAGCCGCCAGTGGCCATGTTGAGAAATACCCGTCCGTCCGCCAGGCCCAGATCCACCGGACGGGGGTCGACCTCAAGCAATTGCAGGGCTTCCATCGGCGCCAGCGGCACCCCGGCAGCGCGGGCAAAATCGTTGGCCGTGCCCAGTGGCAGCATGGCCAGGCTGGCCTCGGTGCCGGCCTCCAGCATGGCCTCGGCGACATCGCGCAAGGTGCCGTCGCCCCCGCCGGCGATGAGCGTCGGGTACCCGCTGGCCAGGCCCTCGCGCACCAGACGCTCGGCGTCGCCACCTTCCCAGGTCAGGCGCACCGCCAGATCCCAGCCACGCTCACGCAGGCCGTTCACGGCCGCCCTTACCTCGTCGTTCAGTGACTGCTTGCCATGCAGGATCAACCAGGCCTTGCGTTCGCGCATGGCGCGTCCTCCTTGAAAGGGTCAGCGAAAGCCTAGTGCCTGGCCCTCGCGATAATTAATCAAATTAATAGATCTTTATGCTGTAAAAATTGCGCTTTTAAATCGATCAAGCCAAATAGATCATTCATCCATCAACGCTGCACGGGACTGATCTCGTGCATGACTGGAGGATTGACCATGATCGATGTACGTCCGTTCGAACAACTCGGTGGTGCTCACCACGGCTGGCTCAACGCCCGTCACCACTTTTCCTTCGCCGAATACCATGACGCCGAGCGGATGAACTGGGGCCGCCTGCGCGTCTGGAACGATGACGAGATCGCACCGCACTCAGGCTTCCCGCCGCACCCGCACCGCGACATGGAGATCATCACCTACGTTCGCGAAGGTGCGATCAGCCACGAGGACAACCTAGGCAACAAAGGCCGTACCGAAGCCGGCGACGTGCAGGTGATGAGCGCCGGCACCGGTATCGCTCACAGCGAGTACAACCTGGAGGACGAAACCACCAAGATCTTCCAGATCTGGATTCAACCGAACCAGGCCGGTCTGCCGCCATCCTGGGGGGCCAAACCCTTCCCCAGAGGCGACCGCTCGGGAGCCTTCGTCACCCTGGCCAGCGGCTATGAGGACGACGTCGACGCACTGCGCATTCGCACCGATGCACGGCTGGTTGCCGCCACGGTCAAGGCCGGGCAAAGCGCCGAGTACGTGCTGCAGCCGGGTCGCAAGGCCTATCTGGTGGGCGCGATCGGTGCGTTCAGTGTCAACGGGGTGGCCGTCAAGGCACGTGATGGCGTGGCCATCGCCGATGAAACACTGATCCGCATCGAGGCCCAGGAAGACAGCGAGATCGTGCTGGTGGATGTCGCCTGACACAAACCAATCGCCCTCCGCTTAGGAGGGCGATCTTTTTTTGTAGGAGCCAGCTTGCTGGCGATCATCGATTAACGGCATCGCCAGCAAGCCGGCTCCTACGACACCTTCCGCAAGCTCACGCCGGATAGCCAGTGATCTTGCGAATCCGCTGGTACAGCGGTTTGAGCTGGCGATACATACGCTGGTAGACCTCTCCGTAAAGCTGCTGGTAGACGCGCTGCGCCGCCGGGTTGGGCTCGAACACCTGGCCAACGCGGGTCATGGCAGCGATGGCCGACGGGTAATCGGCGTGCAGTCCCAGGCCCACCGCGCAGTTGATCGCCGCACCCAGGCCGCTGGTTTCGTACAGATGCGGGCGCTCGGCCGGCAGACCGAAAATGTCGGCGGTCAGCTGCATCGCCGCATCGCTCTGCGAACCCCCGCCGGAAACGCGCAGGCGCTCGATGCGGGTGCCGGAGCGTTTTTCGATACGCTCCTTGCCCTGGCGCAAGGCATAGGCCAGGCCCTCAAGGATCGCGCGGTAGATATGCGCACGGGTGTGCACGTCGCCAAAACCGATGATCGAGCCCTTGGCCTCCAGCCCTGGCTCGCGGATGCCGGGCGTCCAGTACGGCTGCAGCATCAGGCCCATGGAGCCGGGCGGCACGGCGTTGACCAGCTCGTCGAACAGCGCCTCGGGCGGCACGCCCAGCGCCTCGGCGCGTTGCATCTCGCGCAGGCCGAACTCGCGCTTGAACCAGCTGACCATCCAGAAACCGCGATAGATCATCACCTCGGTATTGAAGTGATCAGGCAGCGCTGCCGGATACGGCGGGATCAACGGAATGGTTTCCAGATAACGGCTACGTATGGTGTTGATGGTGGCCGTGGTGCCGTAGGACAGACACGCGGTGCTGGCCTCCAGCGCACCTGAGCCGAGCACTTCGCAAGCCTTGTCGGCACCCGCGGCGATCAGCGGCAGGCCCTCGGGAATACCGGTATGCAGGCTGGCTTCGGCCGAGATACTGCCCAGCCGCTCGCCTGGTTTGAACAGCTCGGGCAGCTGTTCACGACGCACCGTCAGTGCCTGCCACTTCCAGTCGCCGGGCACGGCCCAGCGCAGGCGCTTGTAGTCGAACGGCAGGTAGGCCACGCAACTGCTGGTGGAATCGACGAAGCGACCACACAGACGATGGGTGAGAAAGCCCGACAGCAACAGCACCTTGTGCGTGCGCGCAGCGATATCCGGCTGGTGCTGGGCGACCCAGTTGACCTCGGCCTGGCCACGAAAATGATCGACGGCCTCCTCGGCGCGCACCAGTTTGAACAGCCAGCCCCACAGGCTCTTGATGCGCCCCGCCACCTCGGCACGCCGCTGGTCGAGCCAGAGAATCGCCGGGCGCAACGGCTTACCCTGCTCATCGACATGGATGATGCTGCCGCGCTGGGTGGTCACCGCTACGCCTTTGATCAGGCTGCGGTCGATGTCCACCTGTTGCCACAGCAGGCGGCAGGCCTCGGCGAGGCTGGCCCAGTAGTATTCCGGGTCCTGCTCGGCCCAGCCGGGCTGGCTGGAAAAATAGGGGTCGAGCTCGACCTTGCCCTTGGCCAGCAGGTTGCCGTTGGTATCGAACAACAGCGCGCGAACGCTCTGGGTGCCGTTGTCGATGCTCAGCAGGTAGCTTGGTTCGCTCAAGGTGTGATCCTTCTTGTCATGCGTTTGGCTATGCGTAGCCCGGATTTCATCCGGGCTACAGCAAGTCTGGATCGGCGGGTTGCAGGTGCGCATGGCCTAGGCGGCCCCGCGACACCCTACGGGCCGGGTAATCCGGGTCATGGCAGGCTGTAACAGCGTTGCCACAGCGCCAGGTAATCCGTCTCTTCCTGCTGCCAGCGCGCATCGCTCCAGCCCAGCCTTGGTTGGCACACTGCGCGGATACGTGGCAGTTCGGCACGGCCGCCTTCAGCCAGCAGCAGGCCCAGGCGCGTGCGACGCAGCAGCAGATCGTCCAGATGCAGCACCAGCTCGCCCTCGGCGGCCCAGGCCAGTTCGGCCCACAGGGTGTCGGTACCCGCGACGCAATCGCTGCCCACCTCGTCGATAAGACGCAGCACCTCGCCCAGTTGGCGACCATGGCGACCGGCCAGACGGCGCTGCTGTGCCAGGCTCAGATGGGCCATGACCACTGGTGGGCAGTCGCGGAACACGGCGCCGCCCTGATCATCCACCGGTTTGCCGACGAAGCCTGAGCAGGTGCGCAGCACCTCCAGCGCCAGCAGGCGGAAGGTGGTCAACTTGCCGCCAGCCAGGGTCACGCTGCCCGGCTCGACCCACAGCGCATGCTCACGTTTCTCGTCCGAGGGCTTGAGCCCCACGCTGCCATCGCCCACCACAGGGCGCACGCCAGCCCAGGTCGACAGCACATCGCCACGCGTCACCTCGGCGGTCGGGAATTGCTGAGCGCAGGCGACCAGCAGGTAATCGACCTCCTCGGCGCTGATGGCGGCTTCACGATCCAGCTCGTCCGCGTGATCCAGATCGGTGGTGCCGATCACCGTCGCGCCCTCCCAGGGGAAGACGAATACCGGCCGTCCATCGCTCTCGTGCATGAAGCTGAAGGCGTGGGCCACCGGCAGGCGCCAGCTCGGCAGCAGCAGATGACTGCCACGCAACGGACGGATGCGGCCATTGCCCGGCTGGCGCAGGCGATCGGCCCAGGCACCGGTGGCCTGCGCCACGGCGCGGCTGCGTAGTCGATATTGGTCACCCGTTTCAACGTCCTCGGCGAGCACACCTACAACCTGCCCCGCCTCACGCAACAGTTCGATCACACGCATGCCATTGAGCGCCTCGCCACCTTCGGCACGCGCCTCCCCCAGCACGCGCTGGACCAGACGGGCATCGTCGGTCACCGCATCGAAGAAGCGCGTGCCGCCGAGCAGGCCTTCCTCGCGGATGCCCGGCGCCAGGTAGCGCAGCTGCTGCAGCGGGTAGAACAGATGGTTGCGCTTGCCGGCCAGGGCGTCGTACAGGCTCAGCAGGCCGCCAAAGACTTTCGGCCCGGGGAAGCCGCCGCGGTAGTGCGGCATCACGAAACTCAGCGGTTCCACCAGCCCCGGCGCCTCGCCGAGCAGGCGCTGGCGCTCGCGTACCGAGTCGCGGGTCAGCCCGATCTGGCCCTTGGCGACGTAGCGCAGCCCGCCATGGACCATCTTCGACGAGCGGCTGGAGGTGCCCCAGGCGAAGTCGCGCTGCTCCAGCAACAGGCAGCTCCAACCACGCCGCGCCGCCTCACGGAGAATGCCGGCACCGCAGATGCCGCCGCCGATCACCAGCAGGTCCCAGTCGCGCGTGGCCAGTTCAGGCAGCGCGCGTTCGCGCCAGGTGGCGCTCCAGCGTTCCATGCTCAGTCCTGCAACAGCACGCCGGGAGCCAGGCGCTGATCAGGATCGAAATGCGTGGCCAGGCTGCGCAGAGTGGCCATGCCCAGCTCGCCCTTCTCAGCCACCAGGTAAGGCGCGTGGTCGCGACCGACGCCGTGCTGATGGCTGATGGTGCCGCGATTCTCGGCGATGGTGCGACTGGCAGCCGCCTTGAGCCGCTGCCAGCGCGCCATGGCCTCGGCATAGTCGGCGCCTGGGCGGAATACGTAGGTGGTGTAGATGCTCGAACCTTCGCCGTAGACATGCGACAGATGGGTGAAGACATGCACCCGCTCGCCGTCGCCGGCCAGCTCGTCACGCAGGCTGGCCTCGACCTTGTTCAGCAGGTTGTCGACGTTCGACCAGTCGGTGGCGGTTTCCAGTGTGTCCACCAGGTAGCCGCGCTCCCACAGGCCATGACGCAGGTAGGGGAAGCGGAAGCGGTTGTGCTCCCACTTCTTGCCCAGCAGGGTGCCGGTGAACACACCGCCAAAGCCTTTCAGCAGGCGCCGCGCCTGTTTCAGCGAGGCGGCGTTCTGCACCCGGCAGCCGGTGACGCCGAAGGTCAGCATGCACTTGCCGTCGCGGGCGCCGCGCAGGGCCAGGTACTTCTCCAGCAGGGCAATCTGCTGCGGGTGGCCGGCCAGGGCCAGTTGCGTGCGGGTTTCGATGGCGTTGGACAAGCGCAGCATGGACAGCGGCACACGTGCCTGGGCCAGGCTGCGAATGGCGCTCAGCGCCTGCTGCCAGCTGGGCAGGAACACGGCGTAGAAGCGCTCCTGCTCGGCCAGGCGGCTGATGCGTACGCGCACCTCGGAGATCACCCCGAAGCGCCCTTCCGAACCCAGCACCAGCTCGCGCAGATCAGGCCCGGCGGCGGATGCCGGGAAGGTCGGAATATCCAGGGTGCCGGCGAAGGTTTCCAGCTTGCCGCCGGCGAACAACTGCTCGATGCGCCCGTAGCGCAGCGACTGCTGGCCGCTGGAGCGGCTGGCAACCCAGCCGCCGAGGGTCGACAGCTCCCAGGACTGCGGGAAGTGGCCCAGGGTGTAGCCACGGGCGCGCAGTTGGCTTTCGACTTGCGGGCCATTGGCACCAGGACCGAAAGTGGCGATCAGGCTGTCCTCGTCGATATCCAGCAGGCGCGTCATGCGCTCCAGCGACAGGGTCAGCACCGGGCGCTGGCCGGCCTGCGGGTTGATGTGACCGGCCACCGAAGTGCCGCCGCCGTAAGGAATCAGGGTCACGTCATGCTTCTGCGCCCAGGCCAGCAGCTCGCGGATCTGCTCGGCGCTTTCCGGGCAGGCGACGCCATCGGGAAACAGGCCGAACTCACCGGAGCGCATCGCCAGCCAGTCCGGCAGGCTCTGGCCACGGGCATGGCGCACGCGCACTTCGGCGTCCTGACAGATCAGTGGATGCGGCGCCAGGCGCGAGGCCGGCACGCGCGCCAGAACATCCTGCAGGCTGGCATCGGCCAAACGCTGGCCCGGCCCGACCAGTTCGGCGAGAAAGGCCTCGCCATGGGCCGGCAGTTCCACTTCGGTCGCCTCGTCACCCCATCCGTTCCAGCGTCGCATCGCATCCCCCATTCCGATCAGCACTTATGGCTGCCTATACTAGCCAGCCGCCGATTTCCGTCACTGTCGAATCGGGACAGGCGCTATCGCCAATCAAGACAGGCATCGCAGAACAAGAAGAATCCATGGAAAACCTCGGCTATACCTCGGTTCCCGCCCTGCTCAAATACCTGCGTCAGGCCGAACAGCTCGGCCTGGACATCGACCGCGCCCTGGCCGCCGCCGGCATTGACGCGCAGGACCTGGCCGACAATGGCAAGCGGATTCCCAGCGAGGTGCACGAGCGCCTGCTGGCGCATCTGATGGCGGTTTCCGGCGACCCGCTGTTCGGCCTGCACGCCGCGCGTTTCGTCCAGCCTGGCTCGTGGAGCGTGCTCGGCTATATCGCCATGAATTGCGCCACCCTGGGCGAGGCCATGGGCCGCATCGTGCCCTACGAGAAACTGGTGGGTGACATGGGTACCAGCCGCATCGAGGCAGCCGAGGATCACGTGCGGCTGATCTGGAGCTGCCGTCATCAGGCGCCTGAGGTACGCCGCCACATGGTGGAGAACGTGCTCGCCTCCTGGTTGCTGTACGCCCGCTGGATCGCCGACTCCGAGCATTCGCCGCGCGAAGTCTGGTTCGAGCACGCGCAACCGGCCGGTACCGAGCTGGCCGAATACCAGGCTCTGTTCGGCTGCCCGGTATTGTTCGAGCACCCCTGCAATGCCCTGCTGGTGCCGCTGGACTACCTCGGCGTGCCGCTGCGCCAGGCCGATGCCAACCTGCTGCGCACACTGGAAGAACATGCCCTGACCCTGATGGCCGGGCTGGATGACGACGAGCCACTGCCACGCCGGGTGAAGAACGCCCTGCGCCTGCTGCTCAAGGACGGCCTGCCACGCAAGGAACGGGTGGCGGAGAAGTTCGACATGACCGTGCGCACCCTGCAGCGCCACCTGCAGCAGGCTGGCACCAGCTACCAGCAGATCCTCGACGAGCTGCGCCAGGAGCTGGCCGAGCACTACCTGCTGCGCAGCGACCTGGCGATTCAGGACATTGCCTGTTATCTCGGCTTCACCGAATCACGCTCGTTCCACCGTAGCTTCAAGAGCTGGACCGGACAGACGCCGGGCGAGTTTCGCGGAAGTCGGCGTCGCGACACGCTACTCGGCTAGACGGCTTCACGGCGCTGTCTGAAACGCCGCGCCAGCCAGTAATCCAGGCTCAACCAGCGCCCTGCCCCGCTGAAAAACAGCGCCACCAGCATCACCAGGTAGGTGGCGGCGAACTCGATGCCGTTGTTCAACACCACGAACCTGCCACTGCCGGTCAGCCAGTCGTAATTGCCGTGCTCACGTAGGATGCTCCGCGCCCGTTCGAGCTTCTCCGCTGCTGTCAGCACGCGCTCGTTGGCAAAGGGCGCCGAGGGGTCGGCAATCGCCTGCCAGCCATAGGGCCAGTGCACGGCGAAGATCGCCACCAGCATGGTGACGATCAGTGGAATGCTCACCCAGCGCACCGCCAGGCCGAACAGCAGCAGAATCGCGCCGCCAGCCTCGGTCAGCGCCGCCGCCCAGGCCAGCAGTTCGGGAAATGGCAGGCCCAGGCCCCAGTCGGGGTTACCGAACCAGGCGGCGGTGGCGTCTATATCCGACAGTTTCTGCATGCCGGCCATCCAGAACACCGGCACCAGGTACAGGCGCAGCAACAGCGGGCCGAGAAAGTCCAGGCGCCGGGAAGCCTCCAGCGCGTCCTGGAAGCGATTGAGCAAAGCGATCATGGTGGTCAGTCCTCGGAATGCGGAAACCAGATATCGCGCGCCTGCCAGTCATCCAGCAGCGCGCGGGCGTTATCGAAATAGGCGCGATCAGCGGCCAGGCCGTGCTCGATGGCCAGCGCCTGTTGCGCCTGCACGGACGGCTCGCCGGCCTGCAGACGCAGCGCCAGCTGATAGGCAAACGGCGTCAGTTGCATGAAGCGCACCTGATCCTGACTATCGCGCCACACCAGCAAACAGGTCGGCTCAGCAGGCGGCTGTGTGGGGCAGTGATCGACACCGATCATCTGCACCGGCCACTGGTAGGCCAACGGCCAGGCCAGCGGTGACCAGCCTTGCGCGGGCACCTGCGCATCGCTGACGTCCAGTGCCAGCTCGACCCACTCGTAGTGCGCCAGCTCCAGCACGAAGGCAGGGTCTTGCGGCTCATCGCGATAGCCCTGCTGCAGCCAGGCGATGAACTCCTGACTGATCTCGAGAAAGTACGGCGTGCTCGCCCGGTGCTCGGCGAAGAATGCCCGCAGCAACCGCTGCCAGCGCTCTGCCCCAAGAACCCCGCGCAGTACCGGAAAGGCGCCGCCGACCAGGCTGGCGACGTTGTTGAAAAACAGCTCCTCGTAGATCGCCATGCGCTCGGCCGTGATGCCCTGCAGCAGAGGCTGCGCCTCGGGCTGGCGAATACGCGCGGCGAAGTCGCGCTGCCGCTCGATGCCGCTCATGTGCCGTACCTGCTCAGCGGCTGCACAGCCTGTTGCAGGCTGCGAATATGCGCCAGCTCGGCATACAGCTCGGCCAGCGGCGGGAAGTTGAAATCGCGCTCCAGCAGCGTCGGGCGCACGCCATGCTGCGCGTAAGCGCTGCTCAGCAGTGCCCACACCGGGTCGATCACCGGCGCACCGTGGGTGTCGATCTTCAGGTCTGCCGCCTGGTCGTAATGACCGGCGACGTGCAAATAGGCGATGCGCTCACTGGGCATCGCGGCGATATAGGCCTCGGCATCGAAGCCGAAGTTCAGGCTGTTGACGTAGACATTGTTGACGTCCAGCAGCAGCTGGCAGTCGGCACGTTCCAGCACGGCGCGAACGAAATCCGCCTCGTCCAGCTCGCCGGGCAGGCGCGCGTAGGCCGAGACGTTCTCGATGATCAGCGGCCTTTCCAGCACGTCCTGCACGATGCGCACGCGCTCGGCGATGCGCAACACCGACTCGTCGGAAAACGGCAACGGCATCAGGTCATACAGCTGACCATCGTCGGCGCAGGCCGACAGGTGCTCGCTATAGGCCAACACACCATGCGCGTCGAGAAAGCCTTTGATGGCGTACAGCAACTCCAGGTTCAGCGGCGCGAAGCCGCCAAGGTTGAGGGACAGACCATGGCACAACAACGGCCGGCGCTCGCTCAGGGCGCGCAACTGCTTGCCCAGGCGGCCACCGACACCGATCCAGTTCTCCGGCGCTACTTCGAGAAAGTCGGCGCCGCTGGCATGATCGCCGATCAGCTCGGCGAGCAGCCCGCGACGCAGGCCGAGACCGGCGCCGGTGAGGTTTGCGAGGTGCATGATCCGTCCTCCCCTTGCCCTTACTCGCTCTTCTCGCCGCCGCATTTACCCTCGGCGTCGGCCTTCTTCTCGGCGCCACACTTGCCCTCGCCGCACTTGCCTTCCTTGTCGGCTTTCATCTCTCCACCGCATTTGCCTTCACCACAGGAACCTTCCTGCGCCTTCTCGGCGGCCGCCAGGCTGTAGCCGCTGGCCAGTTCCTGCGCAGCGAAGGGGTTGCTGGCGGCATGGGCAGTGAAGGCCACGGAAGTCAGCAGTGCGGCGCCCAAGGTGGCAGTCAGGGTATTGAGTTGTTTCATGGCATCTCTCCATCGGTTTCGAATGCGGGGCCAGGTTGGCGCCCTCGCAGCAATTGACGAGGCAGGGATGCTGGCGTTACAGCGGGGAAAAAAGTTTTTCGTAGCCCGGGTGAAATCTGGGGGCGCTTTGCCCGCTACCAGTCGCGGCTACGACTGCATGGATGCAGGAGGTAGAGCGAAGCAGGATGCCAGAGCCGAAAGCCCCTCCCACAGGCACAGGAAAATCCACCGCACCGTGGGAGGCGCTTCAGCGGCGAAGCTTTCGATAGCCAGTAGCAAGAACAGCCACAGCAAACGACGGATGAAAAAAGCGTCGTCCACCCTATGCGCCGCAACTCTGTATCGCCCCTTGATTTCGACATGGCCTCTCACGTGCCTTGCACCTTTCCAGTGCCTTTGTGTATACCTATCCAGTAGTAATGAAAGCGTGAAATGTGGAGGTCAAGCGAATACGTGTTGGCGCATGCTTCACGCTCTAAGTCATTGAAAGGTTTAAATTTCTCTGAGTTTAAAGCTGCCATTTTTCGGAGTTATACCGCCTTCCATGCTATTGGATTAGTACGGAAGACTATCTAATCACTGTTAGAGAACGCCATGGAAAGCCGCTCAATACCATTTGGACTAGCCGCAGCAGTCGCGGCATTTTTAATTGCAAAGATTATAAAAATCTTGCTCACCTCTATTTTCGGTGAGCCATTTTCGGGTCCATATCTGAACATCACACTTGAGGCCATTTACAGCTTTCCATGGCTGGCTGGAGGTTTTGTTGTTGGGTACTTATCCAACAACAAACCACTGAGAAACGGAGCAATCACGGGTGCTACCTATGGAGTCATATATTGCCTAATCGGATTGGCAATGATTGCAACGCAAACACATGGGCTACAAGATCGACTTTCACAACTAAATTTTGCGGCTGTTGCAGTCGTTAAATTTTCATTTTTATTCACACTATCCGCTGCTTTAGGCTACACAACCAAAGCAACGTGCAAAGTTCTCTAACAACAGGTTCAAATCGTTCGCTTCGCTCACTGGGACGGGCTAAAGCCCGCCCCTTAACCAAACGTTAGATGCTTTTCTAGAGTCACGGAATCGTCATGGCATTCGACATGTATCACGGCAGCGAAAAGGCATGCATAGAAACATATGAAGAATCCTTATTCGCTCCCATTAACGAAAATCCAAACTACCCATGCCTCGAATGGCTTCTGGCAGAGCTGTACAATTCACCGAGGATTCCGCCAGAAAAATCCAACAAAATTGTTCACGAACTTATTGCCTTGAGAGAAGAAGTGCTTGGCACAGAGCTGAACCACATAACAAAAACCATTGATAGAGTCATGCCTTTCTTCAGCAAGGCATACACTCTAAATCATGAAATAAAATGCGCAAGCGATTGAGTCCCGCACCATGCATCTAACAATTGCTCAAAGCGCTCACTTCGTTCGCTGGGACCGGCGAAGCCGGCCCCTTAAGCTTAATCGTTATATCCCATAAGGATGGTAGCACCTAATAGTTGCATTCGAATCAACGAAATAGGCCTAATTAAAACATTGAACACCAAGAGTAAAAAATGAGTGTATTTGACAATTTCAAGTTACTAAAAGCAGATATGATTGAAAATGGCTGGGTGATAGATGCGTTTCCTTTCAGTTACAATAGGCATAGTTACATTGTGTTGGCTAAATTGTACGAAGATGGGGAAAAAAAGCCGAAATACGCCTTGATGAAAGTAGAGGTGTTGAGGAGTGAAAACATTAATGAACGACTGTTTTCAGCTGTAAACGCAAATGGATTCCTTATTGACGCGAGAGAGTTAAGAGCGTTTTTCGATATAGAATATGGTGAGAACCTTGGAGATATATTGAGCCAGTTCAATGAGTACTTTGCCCAATTTATTCCAACTCAAGTAACTTTAGGTAAGCCGCCGCAAATTAAAGAAGCAATGGTCACATCTTTATCAAGGAGTGATAGCGAGGATCCTAATAAGCGCTACTGCTATGGTGTTAGAAGAAATCCAGATGGACAAAAAAGAACTCCATTCAATGATAATAAAACCAGGCTTCTAAGACCTACTTTGCACCCAGAGTTTGGTAGTGATCGGTCGATAAGCTTTTGTTACTCAACCGATTCTAACGATCATAGATCTGATGCAGTAATAATTCAAAATTTCTCTAACAGATAAGCTGGATAATTCAGTGTGAGATATGGAATATAACCAGTAGTTGAACCCGACAAATTCTTCCGGGCTTTGCCCTCCTGAATTCACGGGTTAACTAAGCGTTAGGCAACAAGAGGTAAAAATTTGATTACCTTAAAGTACATAGTGGCAGGCCTTGTTTTATCTCTAGCCGCACCAGCATATGCAAGTGATGTATATAGGCTTACTAATGGCATTAGCATTCATGCTCCGACCAATATTGCATGGAAAAAACTTGAACAAACGGAAAGCGAATTAAGCCTGACTAGGCAAACAGATAAACCGCCTTATTACACATCATTTTTAACCTTTAAAATCTCCACAGTAGACTCGAGCATCAATAGAATCGAAAATATTATCGACGATGCAGGGAAGCGCCTATCTAGGTTCTCCCTGAACGAAAGCAATAGAGAACGCCTAATAAGCCTCAGCTACAAAAGAGAAAACTTTCTTAACATGGACTGCATCTCTAGTAAGTGGGAAACTTTATATCCAAGAGAAAATGAAGACAACACCATTTATCGAATGGTGCAAATGATAGAGTGCCCAGACCCAAAATCCAGTAATAATATAGTATCTTTATCATTTGCACATTCAGGCAAGGAAAGCAGCATCCCTACTGAAATGCAGGAAGACGCTGAGAAATTCTTCAAATCATTAACATTTAGCTCTGTACCTAAGAAATAGCCTCATTGCAATTTTTTATGTTTGCCTAACAAGTGGTTCAAACTGTTCGCTCCGCTCACTGGGACCGGCTAGAGCCCGCCCCTTAACCAAACATTAGAGCTATACAATGAGTCTTTGCCAATGCCCATGCTGCGACTATTTCACCATACCTGTAGGTGAAAATCATGAAATATGCGCTGTATGCTTTTGGGAAGATGATTACTTTGGTATTGAGGAGCCAGATGCAGAATCAGGTGCAAACCATGGCCTCACCATTCGCCAAGCAAGAGCTAATTTTGTAGCCTTTGGGGCATGCCACCCAAGCATGGCTAAAAATGTCATATGCCCTGAGCAAAGAGCAAAATATGGCTACAAAGCACGTGCAATATAGCTCTAACTAGTGGTTCAAACCGTTCGCTGCGCTCACTGGGACGGGCTAAAGCCCGCCCCTTAACCAAACGTTAGGCATCAAGGAGGAATCATGCAGTGCTTTAACCATCCAACAGAAGCCATTGGTATCTGCAAACACTGCCAGCGCGCATTATGCTCGGACTGCTGCACAGATTTAAACGATGGACTTGCATGCAAAGGCGTGCATGAAGCAGAAGTAACCCATTTGAATACGCTGATTCAAAACACTAAAAAATCTTACTCATCATCACCTAGGGCATCATTGTTTGGCCCTATATTCAATATATTCATAGGAATCTCCTTCCTCGGGTTTGGCATAAAAAATGGAAGCGAGCCATTTCTAATGACGCTCGGCGCAGGCTTTATAATTTTTGGCTTAGCCATAATCGCATACAACACCAAGTACTTCAAAAAAATAACCACGAACTATGACGCCTAACAACTGGCTCAAATCGTTCGCCTCGCTCACTGGGACGGGCTAAAGCACGCCCCTTAACCATACATTAGAAAGCAAATATGGACAGGCGTCAGTCCTTAAAATGCAAAAAATGACAATTACAGTCAACATAGAAGATGATGAATCAATTGAGATTGCATTACGCAAGTTCAAGAAAAAGGTGAAGCACGAGACAGATCGGCGCTGGCACAAGCGAAGATTTGGTTATTACGAAAAACCATCCATATTGAAGCGCAAGGCAAAAAAGATGAAAAAGCTTTCAATACAGTCAGGTGGTAGTTTGTGGTTGAAAATTGGCCTTAAGGAACAATTTTCTAAAAGCGGTAACTTAGCTGCAGGGCGCTAGCAAGTAGCCCGGACAGCCACCGCAAACGGTGGATGAAAAAAGCGTCGGCTACGCGCCCCGATCCACCCTACGCAGTGCCCACCTGGGTGGGCGACACCATAGCTTTCAACAAAATGCGGCACCCCGGAATAAACATCCGAAAAACCAACCAAACCCTAGGATCACGGTTCATCCTTGATTACGCCGATTCTGCGCCAGGCGCTCGGCCAGGGCGTCGAGTTCGGGTAACTCCTCATCCGGCATCTGCCGGATCACCGCCTGGGTCAGTTTCATCTGGCGGATGAAACGCCGACAGTTGCCGCACATGGCCAGGTGCGCACGCACCGCCAGGCGCTGACGCAACGTCATTTGGCCGTCGAGATAATCGCTGGAATGAGCGACCAGTTCCTTGCAGGTCAGCATTGGCCTGTCTCCTCGAAATGTTCCAGGGTGGCAAAGACTTTCAGGCGTGCCCGATGCAGCAGCACACGGGCATTGGAGAGCGAGATGTCGAGAAGATTACAGATCGCCTCCAGTTCCAGGCCCTGACGCTCGCGCAGCACCAGCACGCTGGCCTGCAACTCGGACAGGCTGGCCAATGTGTGTTCCAGGCACTGGCGCAGTTCGTCCTCGGTGAGCAGCGCTTCGGGGCTGTCCTGGTGCCAGGCATGGGGCGCCAGCAGCCAGTGGCCGTCATCGGCGAAACGCTGGTCACCCACCGTGCCATGCGGCGCGGGCAGGTCGTCGAGCAACACCTCGCGGCGGTTGTGCTTGAGACGGGTCTTGGCGGTATTGGCGGTGATGGTCAGCAGCCAGGTCTTGAGACTGGAGCGCCCCTGGAAGCCGCCGAGGCTGCGCACCACGGCAAGCCAGGCATCCTGCACCACTTCGTCGGCGTGGCGGCTACCGACAATGGCATAGGCCACCGCCCGCATCGCCCCCTGGTAGCGAGCGACCAGCTCGCGATAGGCCGTCTGCTCACCGGCGAGCAGACGATCCAACAGATTGGTATCGGACATAGAACTCCCATGGATGGCGCCTGCGCGAACGATCAAACGCTCCGTGCAGCCAGGCCTTCCTACAGAGAGTTCAACGCTTGCGCAAAATTACACTGCCGATCGAATAACCGGCACCAAAGGAGCTTAGAACACCCAGGCTGCCCGCCGGCAGGTCGTCCTGATGCTTGTGCAGGGCGATCACCGAACCGGCCGAGCTGGTGTTGGCGTAGGTGTCGAGAATCACCGGTGCCTCGTGCGCTTCGGCATCGCGACCGAGCAGTTTGCGCGCGATCAGCAGGTTCATGTTGAGGTTGGCCTGGTGCAGCCAGAAGCGCTTGACGTCGCTGACGTTGAGCTGGTTTTCCGCCAGGTGTGCGGCGATCAGCTCGGCGACCATCGGGCAGACGTCCTTGAACACCTTGCGGCCTTCCTGCACGAACAGTTTGTCGCGCGCGCCCACGCCTTCTTCCGCCGCGCGGTTGAGGAAGCCGAAGTTGTTGCGGATGTTGTTGGAGAACTGGGTCAGCAGCTTGGTGCCGACCACATCGAACTGGTACTTGGAGGTGGCCAGGTCGGCACGCTCGATGATCACCGCAGTGGCGGCGTCGCCGAATATGAAGTGGCTGTCACGGTCGCGGAAGTTCAGGTGGCCGGTGCAGATCTCCGGGTTGACCATGAGAATGGCACGAGCCTGGCCGGTCTGAATGGCGGTGGTGGCAGCCTGGATGCCGAAGGTGGCCGAGGAGCAGGCCACGTTCATGTCGTAGCCCCAGCCTTGGATGCCCAGCGCGGCCTGCACTTCGATGGCCACTGCCGGATAGGCGCGCTGCAGGTTCGAGCAGGCGACGATCACCCCATCGATGTCGGCGACGGTCTTGCCGGCGCGCTGCAGCGCCTCCTTGGCGGCGCCCACGGCCATCTCGCAGAGGATGCCCCAGTCTTCGTTGGAACGCTCAGGGATACGCGGCACCATGCGCAGCGGATCGAGAATGCCTTCCTTGTCGATGACGAAACGGCTCTTGATGCCCGACGCCTTCTCGATGAAGCCGCTGCTGGACTCGCTCAGCGCCTCCACCTCACCGCGGGCGATGGCATCGGCATTGTCGGCGTTGAACTGCTGCACATAGGCATTGAAGGATGCCACCAGCTCGTCGTTGGAAATGCTGTTGGCCGGGGTATAGAGGCCGGTACCACTGATCACGACGTTATGCACGCTCATTCCTCTTCTCGGCCGCTGGCGGCCTCAGGCAGTAGGCCGGCGACAATGGCGCAGGCCGAAAATCGGGAGACTTGGGCCAAGCTCTTGCAACGGTTGGCTCCGGGCCACTGAGTGTGCCACAGGGCGATAGGGTTCGTCCTCAGCCCTTGAGAGTGTCTAGGTGGACAGAACATGACCCAATATAGCCGTTTGGTCTAAAGTCTTATCTCGACCCGCGCATCTGGAGCTTGCATGAACCTCTCCCTGCTCAGCCGCTACGCATTCTTCGCCTTCTGCGTGCTGTTCACCCTGGCCAGCCTGCCCTTCCTTGGCCATGAATGGATGTGGCCGTTCACCCTGCTCGCGGGCGTGCTCAGCCTGATCGGGCTCGGCGATCTGCTACAGACCCGCCATGCGGTGCGGCGCAACTACCCGATCCTCGGCAACATTCGCTATCTGGTCGAAGGCATTCGCCCGGAAATCCGTCAGTACCTGCTCGAAGGCGACGCCGAGCAACTGCCCTTCTCCCGCGCACAGCGCTCGCTGGTGTATTCCCGCGCCAAAAACGAAGGCGCCGACAAACCCTTCGGTACGCTGAGCGATGTGTACCAGAACGGCTTCGAGTTCATCAGCCACTCGATGCGCCCGGCGCCGCTGACCGACCCCTGCAGCTTTCGCGTGGAGATCGGCGGGCCGCAATGCAGCCAACCGTACTCGGCCTCCCTGTTTAATATCTCGGCGATGAGCTTCGGTTCGCTCAGCGCCAACGCCATTCGCGCGCTCAACGAAGGGGCGAAACTCGGCGAGTTCTACCACGACACTGGCGAAGGCAGCATCAGCCCCTATCACCGCGAGCACGGCGGCGATCTGGTGTGGGAGCTGGGCAGCGGCTATTTCGGTTGCCGTGCTTCCGACGGGCGCTTCGACCCCGAGCGCTTCGCCGCTCAGGCAGCCAGCCCGCAGGTGAAGATGATCGAGATCAAGCTCAGCCAGGGCGCCAAGCCGGGCCATGGAGGCATCCTGCCCAAGCACAAGGTCACCGAGGAAATCGCCAACACCCGCGGTGTGCCCATGGGCGAGGACTGTATCTCGCCCTCGCGCCACAGCGCCTTCTCCACCCCGACCGAACTGCTGCAATTCATCGCTCAACTGCGCGAGCTGTCTGGCGGCAAACCGGTCGGCTTCAAGTTCTGCCTGGGCCATCCCTGGGAATTCATGGGCATCGTCAAGGCGATGCTGGAGACCGGCATCCTGCCGGATTTCATCGTCGTCGACGGCAAGGAAGGCGGCACCGGTGCAGCGCCGCTGGAGTTCACCGATCACCTGGGCGTGCCGCTGCGCGAAGGGCTGCTGTTCGTGCACAACACCCTGGTCGGCAGCAACCTGCGCGACAAGATCAAGCTCGGCGCCAGCGGCAAGATCGTCAGCGCCTTCGATATCGCCCGTGTGCTGGCCATCGGCGCCGACTGGGCCAATTCGGCGCGCGGTTTCATGTTCGCCATTGGCTGCATCCAATCGCAGTCCTGCCACACCAACAAGTGCCCAACCGGCGTGGCGACCCAGGACCCGCTGCGCCAGCGCGCACTGGTGGTCGAGGACAAGGCCCAGCGCGTCTACAACTTCCACCGCAACACACTCAAGGCACTGGCCGAGATGCTCGCCGCCGCCGGCCTCGACCATCCGGCGCAGATCGATGCAAAGCACCTGGTGCAGCGCATGTCCGCCACCGAGATCAAGCTGTTCGCCCAACAGCACGTGTTTCTCGCGCCGGGCGAGTTGCTCAGCGGCCAGATCGCAGGGGAGTTCTACGAGCGCATGTGGCGCATGGCGCGTGCCGACAGTTTCGAGCCGGCACCGGCCTGAGCGGCCGTCGTCTAGTCTGTGACGGCCAAGCTCGGCGCGGCATCGCTTAACGTCTTGAACCGGTAACTGCATGCGCCTTTCGCTTTCCGCCCTGCTGTTTCTGCTCTGCCTCGCAGCCTCGGCCCAGGAGCAGCGCCCGCTACGCTTCTCGGTGTCCGAGAGCTGGGCCATACCGATGATAAAGATCGTCGATGGCCAAGCCACGGGCGGGATTCTCTACGATCTGCAAATGCGCCTGGCACAGAAGGTCGGCCGCCGTGCAGAGATGCTGGTGCTACCGCGCCTGCGCGTTCAACGTTTGCTGGTCAGCGGCGGAATCGACGTGCGCTGCTACGTCAATCCAGACTGGCTCGTCGAATCCCATCATCAGTACATCTGGAGCCTGCCCTTCATGGTGCAGCGCGACCTGATCGTCGCTCGCCATGCCGAGCCGGACTTCAAGCTGGAGCAGTTGCGGGGTGAGCGCCTGGGTACGGTGCTGGGCTTCAGCTATCCACACCTGGAGCCGCTGCTGGCCAGTGGTGAAATACACCGCGAAGACGCCCGCACCCAGGAACTGGCCCTGGAGAAGCTCGAAGCCGGCCGCTACCGCTATGCCATCAGCAGTCACCTGGCGTTGGCCTGGTTCAATCGCGACCGGCCACCCGACCAACGCCTGCATGGGCTCGATGAAATCAGCGCCGACCTGATCGCCTGCATCGTCCGGGACGAGCCGGACGTACCGACCCAGGCGCTGCTGCGTGCACTGGTGCAGATGAGACAGGATGGCGAGTTCGACGCCATCCTCGCTCGCTATCGCTGAAGCGCACGACGAGCGCGACTAGCCGCTCAGATGCCGCAACACCTGCTCGACTCGCTGCGCCAGCGAGCCCGTCAGGCACGTGAAAGCCCAGCCACGCCGATCCAGTTCCTGTTCGTACCACTGGTTCTGTCGGCGGCGAAAGGTCTCGTCCTGACGGGTGCCGTCCTGCACGAAGGGGAAGTCATCGGCGCACAGAAACAGATGCTGATAACGCCGCTCAGCCAGATGCTCCAGTTCAGCCTCGGCACGCCCGAACAGCTCACGGCAGTAGAACAGCGTGGTCAACGGCGTGGTGTCGCATACCAGGTAGCGCTGGCACTGCCCAGCCAGTGCCTGCTCGCGGACGACCTGGGTGCGGCCGATACGCAGCAGATCGTCATAGGCGAGCACACCGCCCTGCTCTTCCCACAGCTCACGGCCGTATTCGGCGGCATGGCGCGTGCCCAGGGTTTTGGCCAACGCCAGGGCGAGGCTGCTCTTGCCGGTGGACTCACCCCCAAGCAAGGCGATGTGCTCGACGAAATCGCCGTAGACCTGCGGCGCCAGGTAGTGACGCAAGCCATGAATATCGGCGCGCAGACGCGTACCCGACACAGGGACCTGAATGCGTGCGCGGTCGATCTCGACGTGCTCCACTGGCCGGCCGAAACACCGGCTCAAATGCGCGGCAAAGCCATCGCCATAAGCCTCGCTGGTGAACACGACATCCACCGGGTGGCCGAGTACCGCCAGGCAGAAATCGGCGACGAACTGGCGCTGTACGGTATCGGGTTCCGATTCGCGGGGAAGGTCCGGCAACGCCAAACCTCGCGCACGCTGCTGGGCAAGCCACTCGGGCGTCACCACCCAGCTGCGCAGTTCGGGAAAGCGCACCTGCAACCAGTTCGCACGGCGCTCGGGCGCGCAACCGGGGAGCTCCGGGCATGCCCAGCTGAGCAGCACCAGCTGCTCGCACTGCTCTTGCGCCTGGCGGATCAGCCATTCGTGCCCCAGGTGCAGCGGTGCGAACTTGCCGACCACCAGCCCTTTAGCAAATCGCTTGCTCATCTCAGACCGTCTGCGCGTTCAATTCACGGCGCCAGCGATACAGGCCGTACCAGGCGTTGCACCAGAACAGCAGGTAGATGAAGGCTGTCAGGTACAGCTCACGTGAGGCGAATAACGGCACCGCCAGCGTGTTCACCAGCAGCCAGCCGTACCAGGTTTCCAGCTTGCGGCGCATCAGCAGCAATTGCGCCAGCACGCTGAAAGTCAGCACCAGCGAGTCGATGAAGGGCGCGTAGGCATCGGTGAAATGGTGCAGCAAAGCCCCATAAGCGCCCGCCACGAGCACCGCCAGCAGCAGTGCCAGGCCAAGCCCGGCCCCGCGCGAACGACTGATCGGCAGTGCCTCGCCCTGGCGCCCGCGTAGCCAGCTCCACCAACCCAGCAGGCTGGTGGCGATGAAGAAGACCTGCAAGGTGACATCGGCATACAGCTGCACGCTGAAGAACAGCCAACCGAACAGTACGCAGCCGACCAGGCCGACGGCCCAGGTGTGCACCGAATTGCGCGCCGCCAGCACGACCGAAACCAGATAGAAGAGGTTGGCGAAAATCTCCAGCGACGACGGCATGCACGCATCCTTATGAACATGGAATCAGCCGCGCAGCCTACCACGTGACGTATGCCACAGCCGTGCATGCGTCACCTGACAACAGGGCTGATCCATGCTCTGATATGCCTCCCCTCGCACTCCAAAGGACTGGATCGCACCATGCCTCTGCTCGCTCTGTTAGTCATCGCCTGCCAAGTAACCTGTGGCCTTCACGTGGTGCGCAGTGGTCAGGAACGCTACTGGCTATACCTGATCATCGCCCTGCCTGGTCTCGGTTGCCTGATCTACTTCCTCGGCATCATGCTGCCGGATCTGCTCGGTAGCCGTCGCGGCCGCCGCACGCTCAACCGCCTGCATGACAGCATCGACCCAGAGCGTCACCTGCGCGCCCTACGCGATGAGCTGGATATTCGCGACACCCGCGATACCCGCGTCAACCTGGCCGATGAGCTGCTGCGCATGGGCCAGGCCGAAGAAGCGGCTACGCACTACCAGATGGCCCTGCGCGGTATTCACAGCGACGCACCCGACATCCTCCTCGGTCTGGCAAAAGCGCGTTTCGCCCTAGGCGATTTCAGCGGCTGTCAGGCGAGCCTCGATCAACTGATCGCCCACAACCCCGACTTCCGCTCCAGCGACGGCCATATGCTGTATGCCCGTGCGCTGGAAGGCCAGGGCAACGACCTCAAGGCCGAAGAGGAATACCGCGCGCTCGGCAGCTACAGCGCCAGCCCCGAGGCGAACTACCGCTATGCCCTACTGCTGCGCCGACTGGGACGCCAGCGTGAGGCCATCGAACTGCTGCAACAGATCCAGACCCACGCCCGCCGCTCCGCCCGGCACTACCGCACACTGCACAAGGAGTGGCTGGATCTGAGTCAGAAGGCGCTGCTCGAACTGCAGAGCAACTGAACGGCCTGCTGGCAGACTACTCCCAAGCCTCGCGCTCGCCCGTCCAGGCATGCAGCTCGCGCTTCTGCGCCCCCGACCACAGCCAACCGCCACGTGCACCGACCAGGGTGCTGACCGCATGCTGGCGACCAAAGCTGTTGTGGCGGGCCAGCATCAGAGCGATATCGCGCAGCACGGCCAGGGTGTTGCTGTTGGACTGGAACAGCGGCGTCAGCAAGCGGCTGGCCTGACGGTAGTAACGCAGATGATCACGGCGAGCATCACCGTAGCGGGTGAAAATCGCGTTCCAGTCGAGCCCGTGCTGCTGTTCGTCACCGGCATTACCAAGCGCGTCGGCCAGCGCGGCGGCATCGACCAGCGCCATATTGGCGCCCTGTCCCAGTTGCGGGCTCATGGCGTGGGCGCAATCACCGATGGCCAGGACGCGGCCATCGTTCCAGCGTTGCATGCGTACGTCCGCATAGGCCGCCAGGGTCAATTGCGCGGGATCATCGATCTGCTGCAGATAGGCCTCTGAAGCCTCGCCGGCGAGGTTGCGCACGCGGGTTTTCCAGGCCTCCAGGCCACTCTTGCGCCACGCATCATGTTCACTGAGCGGCAGGCTCCAGAACAGGCTGGTCAACGACGTCTCGCGTGCCTGATGGGTGCATCCGGTCGGCATCAGCCCGAACATCTCGCGGCAGCCGCGATACCACTGGCGCAACTCGCCGGACTCGGTCGCCGGCGAAGTCGGCAACATGCTCCACAGGGCGCCCCAGGGATAGGGGCGCGACCACTGCCGCACCTGCATCTGCGCGCGCAGGGTCGAACGTGTGCCATCGGCCAGGATCAGCGCAGCGAAATCACCCAAAGATTGCTCATTGCCGTCCTCGCCCTGACGCAGCAAGCGGACATGGCCACTCGCCTGCTCGAAACGGCTGACGCTCACACCGGTTTCCACCTGCACGCCCAACCGCTGCGCGGCATTGAGCAGTGCCGTCATCAACACGCCACGATGAATGCCAAGGCCGAAACTGCCTGGCTGCCAGTCGTGATAACGGGTATCCAGGATCACCCGCCCCTGGCAGCTGGTGCCGTAAAGACGGCTTACCGGCGCACCCAGCGCGGTGCACTCGGCCAGCAATCCCAGTCGTTGCAGAACGGCCAGGCCGGATGGCTGCAGGAGAATGCCGGCGCCCACCGGCTGCAGCTGTTCGACACGCTCCAACAAGCGCACCGCGTAACCCTGGCGGGCGAGGAATATGGCACTGGCCAGGCCGGCCGTGCCCGCCCCTACTATCGCGATTGGCAATCCGTTCACATTCATGCTCCCTGATTAGATGCAGGGAATACTAACCGGCACGCTTGATCCTCGGTATGAACGCCCGCACAGCAGCAAAGCGATCAGGGCTTGTCCGCGCGGATATCGAAGCCACCCTTGTTCTGGCTGACGATGCGCAGGTGCTGGGTTTCCCCGGCTTTCACCGGCACCGCCACTTCGCGCAGCAGGCGGCCCATGCCGCACAGGGTGTCATCCATACGATCCGGCGTGATGCCGACCACGCGCGTGCCTGGCGGCACTTGGAAGGTCGCGACCTCGCCGACGCCGATGCGCGCAGCGACCTTGCGGTCCACCTCGATGGCCACGAAGCAGCCACCGCCCATCATCCCGAAGTCGCGATTGACCACGATCTGCGCGCCGTTTGCCTGCGCCTCCTGAAAGGCCAGCAGGCGATCTTCCGGTACCGGTTTGATGTGCTCGGGGTCGCCCCGAAACGACGAACAACCGGCCAGCAGCAACAGCGGTAGAGCGATGAGGATCGAGCGCATGAAGCCCTCCATGGGCAGATGAGTGCCGCCTGAGTATTGGGCTTGACGCGTCTGCGGGCAAGATATCGATGGCAGCGATTTTCGCTAGCACAAGCATCGATTTCTGTAATGAAGGGCGCGGTGTTTTCATCTCTCTCGAACCCAGCGCCACCTAAGTCGGCGCAACTGATCGGAGACTACCCAGATGAAATTCGCAGCCCTCAACGCCACCCTCCTCGCCGCTTTCGCCCCCTTCGCCTTCGCCAGCGAGAAAGCACCTGCCAGCACCAACGTGGATGTGCAGGAATACCAGTACGGCATGCAGCTGGACATCGACCAGGTCCTGCAGCGTACCGACAACAGCCGCAAGAGCGGTGTAGTACCGAGCGTCATGGTCTACCGCGACAGCCAGGGCGAAGTGCACGCCGTGCGTTTCGTGGAGTGGGGCGGGCTGAGCAATCAGAACGGCTAAGCCACACGCTGCAGGATGCCCCGGCCGAGTCACTCGTCCGGGGCAATATCGCTTCAGCCTTGCAGGCGTTTGACCAGACGTGCCTGCAGCGCTTCCAGCTCGGCCGGGTCGGCCTTGGTGGCCGCGTGAATACCCAGCCCCTCGCCCTCGAAGCGCGGGATCACATGCATGTGAATGTGGAACACCGTCTGCCCGGCAGGCGCGCCGTTGAACTGCGCCACCTGCACACCAGCCGGCTGCAGTTCGTCGACCACCGCCTGGGTGACCTTCTTCACCACGGCCATGACCTTGGCCAGGCTGGCGTCGTCGATTTCCAGGATATTGCGCGCAGCCGCGCGCTTGGGGATCACCAGGCTGTGGCCTTTGGATTGCGGGAACAGATCGAGGAAGGCCAGTACATCGTCGTCCTCGTAGAGTTTGTAGCAGGGCAAGTCGCCACGAATGATCAGGGCGAAGATATTCTGGGAATCGTAGGTACCGTGCAGGCTCATGCCGATGGGCTCCGTGCCGGGTGGATGAAAACCCGCACCATACCCCCTCCCTCGCACGCAGGGAACCAGGCAGGATTGCTCGAGTCGATGACTACTAGCAGCTGGATCGATTTCCTTCGCTCTGACCACTCGTGTTCTGATCGCTTCTTTCGTAGAGGCTGTTCAGTATCTCGCGAGCTAGAGCGATACAAGGCAAAAACAAGCGAGGAAGCGCAGTTTACGAATGGTAAATGAGCATTCCGAGCTTGTTTTTAACGCAGTAGCGCCGACGCGCAGCAGATCGTGAACAGGCTCTTAGGCCCAATCGACATGGAACCCCACATGACCGACCTCAGCCCCTTCCACATCACCCGCAAATGGCCCGCCCAGCATCCCGAGCGCTTGCAGCTCTACTCGCTGCCCACGCCCAACGGGGTCAAAGCCTCGATCATGCTGGAAGAAATCGGCCTGCCCTACGAACCGCACCTGGTCAGCTTCGACAGCAACGACCAGTTCAGCCCCGAGTTTCTCTCGCTGGCGCCGAACAACAAGATTCCCGCCATCCTCGACCCCGAGGGCCCCAATGGTCATCCGCTGCCGTTGTTCGAGTCCGGCGCGATCCTGATCTACCTCGCGGAGAAGACCGGCAAGCTGCTGCCACAGGACGCCGCTGCCCGCTACGAGACGATTCAATGGCTGATGTGGCAGATGGGCGGCCTGGGACCGATGTTCGGCCAGCTCGGTTTCTTCCACAAATTTGCTGGTGCTGAGTACGAGGACAAACGCCCGCGTGACCGCTACGTCGCCGAATCCACCCGCCTGCTCGGTGTGCTCGACCAGCACCTGGAGGGCCGCGACTGGATCGCCGGCGAGTACAGCATCGCCGACATCGCCGTGTTCCCCTGGATTCGCAACCTGGTGGGCTTCTACGAGGCCGGCGACCTGGTGCAGTTCGAACGCTTCGCCAACGTGCGCCGCGTGCTCGATGCATTCCTCGCACGCCCGGCGGTACAACGCGGCCTGAACATTCCGGCGCGCGGCTGATGATGTTGCGGGAGTCGAGCGCCGACTCCCGCATCGCTGCAACCGCAGGATTTCGCTGACCTAGCTGGTCGCCGCCAACTGCTGCTCGGCACTGCGCTGATCGGCCTGCCCGCCCAGGTACCAACCGAGCAATCCCCACAGCGCCGCACAGGCAGCACCCACCAGCGCCACCAGCCAGGCACCCTGGGCCAGCATGTCGAGCAGGCTCTTGAGCCAGCCACTCATGGCATCGCCGGCACGATAGACCACGGTATCGATGAAGTTTTTCGCCTTGTACTTGCTCTCGGCATCCAGCGGCGCGAAGAGCATTTCCCGTCCTGGCCGCACGAAGGCGTATTCACCGATACGGCGCACGATCATCAGCGCCGCCAGCATGGCGAAGGTCGGCATCAACGCCAGGCCAATAAAGCCGACGCACACCAGCAGCGGCACGCAGGCCAGCAACACCCGCACGCCCAGGCGCCGCGCGATGCGCCCGGTGATGAACAACTGGGCAATCAGCGCGCCGGCCTGCACCACGAAATCGATCGCCCCGAACACCCGCACCTGATCGGCGCGCTGCGGGAACAGCTCGGCTACCAGGCGAGCCTGCTCGAAGTAGAGAAAGGTACTGGCTGTGGCGAGCAGGATCACGAAACCGGCAATGCCAAACAGATAGGGCGAAGACAGTACCCGCATCAAACCGCTGAACGGGTTGCCCGGCACCGGACGCTGCGGGCTTTCCGCCCGCACGGCACCGGCACGCCCCGCGCCACCCTCCTCGCGCCAGCGCATCAACACCTGCTTGAGCGACAGCGCCACGGCCAGCAGTACCGCGGCCAGCAGAATCAGCCCACTCTGCCCCAGCGTGCTCACCAGCAAGGCACTCAACGCCGGGCCGACCAGGCCGCCGACACTGGCACCGGCGGCGATGAAGGCGAACAGGCGCTTAGCCTGTTCGCTGTCGAACACGTCGGCCATCAGGCTCCAGGCCACCGATACGACGAACAGGTTGTAGACCGAAATCCACACGTAGAAGCTGCGCGCCAGCCACACACTCTCATCAGCGCTGAAGAACAGCAGGGCAAACAACGCCAGATTCAGGGTGAAGAAGCCATACACCCAGTCGATGAAGTGAATCCGCGGCACCCGCGAACTCAGCCAGGCGAACAATGGCACCGCGACCAGCATCACCACGAAGGTGGCGGTGAACAGCCATTGCAGGTTCTCCACGCCGGAGACGATGCCCATGGCCTCACGGATCGGCCGCAGCATGAAGTAGCCCGAGAACAGGCAGAAGAACAGGGTAAAACCGGCCAGCGCCGGCCACAGCTCATTGCGCTGCGCGTTGATGGCCACGGCCACGCGCTGCGCCATCGTTGACGATGACATGCGAAATTCCTCGAAAGGGCGCGCCTCGGCGGCGCGCCGGCATGACTCAGCCGTACCTGACGCCCGTCAGACGTTCGGCCACCGACCACAGGCGCGCGGCATCATCGGCATCCGCCGCAGCCTCCGGCACCCTGGCCAGGCCCAATGGGCCGCGTTTCTCCTCTGCGCCGGTCGGCCCGTAATAACGACCACCCTCGGCTTCAGCCGCCGTCGCTGCGAACAGCGACGACAGCGCGCCCTGCGCCGCCGAGTGATAGACATCGCGGTCCTTGGCCCACTCCTGAGCGAACTCGCTTTCAAGCCCTGGCCCGCGCTCGACCAGCTCGGTAACGGCCACACCCGGATGCGCGGCGACGCTGCGAATGCCCCAGTCATTGGCCAGGCTGCGCCGCTGCAGTTCGAAGGCCATCATCAGACAGGCCAGCTTCGACTGGGCATAAGCGGAGTAAGGGTTGTAGTCGCGCTCGGACTGCAGGTCATCGAAATTGATACGGCCACGATTCACAGCGATGCTCGCCAAGGTCACGACGCGCGGGTCAGACGACTGACGCAGCGACGGCAGGAGCAAACCGGTCAAGGCGAAATGGCCGAGGAAGTTGGTCGCCAGCTGCATCTCGAAGCCATCACGGGATACACCGCGCTGCGGCGGCGCCATGATCGCGGCGTTGTTGATCAATACGTCCAGCACCTCGCCCTCGGCATTCAGGCGCTGCGCCAGGCTGCGTACCGAGGCCAGGTCGGCCAGGTCCAGCTGTTCGAAACGCAGGCGCGCATCCGGCACCTGCGCACGAATGCGTGCGATGCTCTCGGCGCCGCGCTGTGCATTGCGCGCGGCGATGATCACCTGTGCACCCGCCCGGCTCAGGGCCAGGGCATCCTCGAAGCCCATGCCGCTGCTGCCACCGGTGACCAGCATGCGTTTGCCGATCAGCGACGGCATGTCGCTCGCCTGCCAGCCCTGTGCGCTGCTGGCCCAGGCGAATGTCGGTACGCCACCCAACACCCCGTGCAAGGCAAGACTGCCGCCCAGCATGCCGAACAGTTTCAGGGCATCGCGGCGCGTATGGCCCAGCCCTGTGTGTTTTTTCTTGTCCATTGCCGCTTCCTCGTATCCGTTAGCTCGATGCGCCAGACCAGGTTTCGACGCAAGACATAGGGTGCGGGCAGAAGCGCTGTTCGATAAGCCGGTCACGACCGGACACGGTATACGGTCAGGCGTACAGCTACCGGGTATTGCCAGCCTCGATCAGCTGCGTAGCCCGGATGCAATCCGGGGCCGTTGGTATGCATTCCCGGATTTCATCCGGGCTACATCCCAGCAGGCGCCACTCAGGATTGGCAAAGCGGCCGCTGCGCCGCATCATCGGACGCTTCGTCATTGCCCAGTCGACGCCCATGCGCCAGCCGAACCTCTCCGATATCGCCCTGTTCGCCGCCGTGGTCGAGGCCGGCGGTTTTCGTGCGGCGGCGCAGCGCCGCGGTACGTCAGCCTCATCGCTCAGTGATTGCGTGCGCCGCCTGGAAAAGGAGCTGGGCGTACGTCTGCTCAACCGCACCACACGCGGCCTGACGCCGACGGAAATCGGGACGCGCCTGCTTGAACGTCTGCGCCCTGCGCTGGACGAGATCAACGCGGCGCTCAATGACCTGCAGGAAGATCCGCAACACCCGGTCGGCTCGCTGCGCCTGCATGTGCCGGGCGTGATCGCACGGCACATCCTGCCGCAACTGCTGGATGGCTTTCTCGCCCGCTACCCCGGCATCGCGCTGGAGGTGAACATGGACAACACCTTCATCGACGTGATCGGCGCCGGCTACGACGCCGGTATCCGCTACGAGGAAAGCCTGGCCAAGGACATGATCGCCATCCCCATCGGGCCGCGCCGGCAGTGTTTCATGGCAGTCGCCGCGCCCAGCTACCTGCAGCGCCATGGCACGCCGCAACACCCCAGCGAACTGAGCGAACATCGTCTGCTTGGCTACCGCTTCGCCAGCGGCAAGCTCGGCGTGTGGGAGTTCGAGCAGGACGGGCGTACCCTGCGCATCGCCCCCGAGGGTCGGCTGGTCAGCTCATCGCAGGACCTGCTGATCGCCGCGGCCTGCGCCGGCCACGGCATTCTCTATACCTTCGAGGAATACATCGCGGCACACCTCGCCAGCGGCCAACTGCAACCGTTCATGCATGACTGGTGGCAGCACTTCGAAGGGCCTTACCTGTACTACCACAGCAGGCGCCATGTACCGGCACCGCTACGTGCCTTCGTCGACTATGTGAAGGCCCAGAACAACGCCGACCATTCGTCTCCGAGCCCGAAATAGAGCGGTCGTCAATATCCAGGCAAGGCACTGGGAGATTATAATTTCGCGCTTGCTTTCCCCCCTTCCAGGTCACTCATGAACAGTTCTGCATCCGACGCCGCGACGAGCCTGTCGCCGGGCGCGATCCTTCTCATTCAGCTCGCCCTGGCCCTCGGCGGCTTCGCCATCGGCACCGGCGAGTTCGCCATCATGGGCCTGATGCCCAACGTCGCCGCCGACCTTGGCGTCAGCGAGCCGCAGGTCGGCCATGTGATCAGCGTCTACGCCCTCGGCGTGGTGGTCGGCGCACCGGTGCTGGCCCTGCTCGGCGCCCGCCTGCCACGGCGCATCCTGCTTCTGCTGCTGATGGGCTGCTTCGCCCTCGGCAACTTCGCCAGCGCTCTGGCACCGAGCTACGAACCGCTGCTGATCTTCCGCTTCATCGCCGGCTTGCCGCACGGCGCCTACTTCGGCATCGCCATGCTGGTGGCCGCCTCCATGGCGCCCCCGCACAAGCGCGCCAAGGCGGTGAGCCGGGTGCTGGCGGGCCTGACCGTGGCCATCCTCATCGGCAACCCGCTGGCCACCTGGCTCGGCCAGTTCATGAGCTGGCGCTACGCCTTCGCCCTGGTCGGCATCATCGCCATCACCACCATCGCCATGGTGGCGATCTTCCTGCCGGCCGACCCCCACGAGCAGCGCAGCAGCCCTGCTGGCGAACTGCGCGCCTTCAATCGCGCACCGATCTGGCTGGCGCTGGGCATCGGCTCCATCGGTTTCGCCGGGATGTTCTGCGTGTTCAGCTACATGGCCCCGACCCTGCTTCACGTTACCCAGGTCGGCCCCGGCTGGATTCCCCTGGCCATGGGCGTGTTCGGCGCCGGCTGCATCGTCGGCAACAGCGCCGGCGGCTGGTTGTTCGACCGCCTGCGCCTGCGCGCCGTGGCCTGGATTCTGGCCTGGAGTACGCTGGTGCTGCTGGCCTTCCCCTTCGCCGCGCACAGCCTGTGGACCATCCTGCCGGCGATCTTCGCCCTGGGCACCATGATCGCCCTAGGCCCGGCTCTGCAGACCCACCTGATGGACGTCGCCACTGGCGCGCAGACCCTGGCAGCAGCCTCCAATCACGCCGCCTTCAACGTCGCCAATGCGCTGGGCCCGTGGCTCGGCGGCCTGGCCATCAGCGCCGGGATGGGCTGGACCATCACCGGCTACATCGGCGCCGCGACCGCCATCGGCGGCCTGCTTTTGTTTGCCTGGGCGTGGAAGGTGCAGCAGAGAAACGCAGCAGTCTGAACAGGTGCGTGAGGTGACTCGGGCAATGTATCTTCTACCTCCCGAGCCACCAACGAACCCGCCCGATGATTGTTCAGCGTTTACGCTTCGCCCTGATCGCTACCACCTTGTTCACCGCCCTGAACGTCCAGGCGCAGGTGGAAGTCGAGGCCAACGCCGGCCTGCTGGCAGCGAAGATTTCCGAAGAAATCGCTCCAGGCGACTACGAGAAATTGCTGCAGGGCTTGCGCGCCAATCCGGGCAAGCACAAGCGCAAGGTCGTGCTGCTCGACAGCATAGGCGGCAGCGCCCCGGAAGCCATACGCATGGGCCGCCTGCTGCGCGAAACCGGCTTCGAGGCGCTGGTGCCTTCAGGTGGTATGTGCCAGGGCAGTTGCATCTACCTGCTCGCTGCCGGCACCAAACGCACCATCAACGGCCACGTTGCCCTGCGTCGCCCCCCCTTCCCTGCTGGCGACTCGGCACTGGCACAGACCGCCCATGGCAGCCAGCCGTTCAGCCCGGCCAGGTACTTTCGTGACATGGGTGTCGACGTAAGCCTGGCGGAAGAGATCTATCAAGTCGCGCCAGGGCGCTTGCGTCTGCTGAGCAAGGATGAGCTGGTGCGCTATCGGCTGAAATAGCGATACGGACTTGCGGGGATAAAGCCCCGGCATCGCGCGATGCCGGGGCTTTCTTCATATTCTTCGCATTCTCGCGGGGGGATACGCTTGACACCGGACTGGCAATTAAGTGTTAGCTGTCGATGACTTGGCACTATCCATTAGCACGCCGCCTGGCCTGATGGGTTTCGCCCCTTACGGGCGAGTCACTTTCTCTTGCTTGCCCAAGAGAAAGTAACCAAAGAGAAGGGCACCCCACCATCCGGCCCCGGCTTCGCCGGGGTTCCCTCGCTCCATCACCGCTCCAGGGGCCCGCCGTGAAGGGCCATCCCTGGCCCATCACGGCTCTCGCGGCATCCATGCCGCTCAACCCCTTCCACGGTGATTCCACTCGGCCTCCTGAAGGGGACTTGGGCGTCGTCTGTGCAATCGCGCTTTCAGAGCAAAGACAAAGCGCAGTCGCCGCAAAGGTCAATTCTGTGGAGCTTTTGCAAGCTCGCGACCTGGTCCCCTTCAGGAGGCCGAGTGGAGGTGTTGCGTAGGGGAGCGAGCCGCATGGATGCGGCGAGAGGCTTAATGGGCCAGGGATGGCCCATGTAAGCCGGCCCCCGGAGCAGCGCCGGAGCGAGGGAAGTTTCGCGTAGCGAAACCCGGATGTCGGGGTGCCCTTCTTTGGCACACCTTTCTTGGGCAAGCAAGAAAGGTGTGGCGCCCGTAAGGGGCGCAACCCAAACGCTCAGCGCACGCGGTAATAGATAGTGCTAAGTCAGCAAGCAAGACGCACACAAACTTGCCAGGTCGGTGTCAACTCGCACTTTCCCCAAACTATGCGAAGAACTTTTTTTCCTCAGAACAGAAAGGTCAGCGCCAGGTTGAACAACATCGCCGCGACGAAGCCGATGGGCGCGGCGCGCAGCAGCAGTTGCGAGAACAGTGTCGAGCGCACCTTGTCGTCCGTGCACGAGCCCAGCAGCAGGCTGCCGCCCGAGGAAAACGGCGAGATCGAGGTGGCCTGGGCACCTACGACGATGGCGATGAAGATGATCATCGGGTCGATCGACATCGAGGCCGACAGCGGCAGCACCATCGGGAACAGCGCCGGCGTCACCACGCCGAGCGTACTGGCGAAAATCGACATCAGTGCCGCCACCACACCGAATGCCACCGGAACCATCAGCGGCGGGATGTTGCCGCCGATCCAGGACGCCAGCGCATCGATGGTGCCGGCCTTGATCGCGATCGAGATCAGCATGCCGACGCCGCAGATCATGATCAGCGTGGCCCAGGGTACGGAGGCGATGGCCTTGCGCTCGTCACCGAGCTTGAGCAGCAGTGCGATCACCGAGAACACGCTGGCGATCAGGCCGATATCCACCTTGCTGTTGATGAACCTGACTGTGGTGTTGTCCGGGAAGGCCAGCAGCGCCAGTGGCGCGGCGAGTACCAGCACCATCATCAGCAGAGTCAGCAGCAGGGTCAGTTTCTGTTCGCGGTTGAAGGCCTCCGGCAGATCGGCGGCGAGCACCGCATTCTTCAGGTTGCGGCCATGGCCACCGAGGAAGACGAAGGCGCTGATCACCAGAACCGGAATGATCGCGGTACTGGCGAAGATCGCCAGGGCGTTGACGAAGGCTTCGCTCTCGGGCATGCCGGCACCGGTCATCAGGCCGCGGAAGATGATGCCACTCTGGCTGGAAACGAAGTTGGCTCCGGCCAGCGCGCCGTAGTTCACCGCCATGCCGCCGAGAAACAGGCTCATACCGGTACGCTGGCACAGCAGCAGGGTCAGCGGCGCCATGAAGGCCAGTACGGTGTAGTAACCGGCGCCCATGGCGGCAATCACCCCCGAGGTCAGCAAAATGGCATAGGGCAGCAGGTGCGGCACGCCACGGCAGCAATACAGCAGATGCCCGGCGAGTTTTTCCAGGGTGCCGTTGACGGTGGCGAAGCTGTAGAACAGACAGACCGAGAAGATCACGAAGAAGATCTTCAGCGGCCACATGTTGATGATGTCACCCGGGCTCAGGCCCATGCCGAAGCAGCCGAGCAAATAGGCGAAGGCGATGGCAAACAGGCCGATGTTGATCTTGGTGGTGTACCCCAGCGCGACGGCGAGGACGATCGCGGCGACGACGAGCAAGCTCATCATGGTTTGACTCCTTTTGTTGTTCTGATGTGAGCGACGGTTACGCCGAGGCGAAACCGAACAGGGTTGCGGGGTTGTCCACCAGAACGCGGCGGCGCTCCTCGGGCTTGGGCAGCAGGGCCTCGAGCAGCGCGAACTGCTGATCGTAGCGGGTCTGCGATTCGAACTGGGTGTTGGGCCAGTCACTGCCCCAGAGGAAGCGCCCCACTCCGCCACAGGCATCACGCAGACGCGCCTCGATAGCCTGGGCACGCGCCAGGTCTGACTGACTGCGGTAGGCCGCCGACAGCTTGATCCACACCGGCGCCTGGCCGAGCAGATCGAAGAAGGCGTCATGCTGGGCAGCGTCCAATTGCACGCTCGGTGCCGGCAGGCCGAAGTGATCGATCACCACCGTCACCCCTGCTTCAAGGATCGCCGGCACGATCAGCGCCAGATCGCCGAAACCGCGCTGGATCTCCACCTGCCAGCCGCGCTGCGCCAGGCGGCGGAACAGACCATTCCAGGCCGCGCCGGTGTAATCCTCCAGCGCCTTGCCGATCAGGTTCAGGCGTATACCCACCACGCCTGCGACGGCCAATTCGTCCAGCTCGGCATCGCTGATCTGCGCATCGACCACCGCCACGCCGCGCAGGCGCTGCGGGAAGCGCTGCAGCGCCTGGACCATGTAATGGTTATCGGTGCCGAGAAAGCTGGGCTGGATCAGCACCCCATGGGATAAGCCACAGCCGTCCAGGTGGGCCAGGTACTGCTCTACGGTGGCGTCATAGCTGGGGCTGTAGCGGCGACCGGGAACCATGGGCAGGTCCTGGCGAAAGATGTGCGCATGGGTGTCGATGCCGGTGATTCCGGCATAAGGCATGGGCGTCACGAAGCGATACCTCTGTCGATTTTTGTACGAGCCGGCCGGTACGAGCGACTCCTTCTTATAAAACATCTATTCATATATATGAATAGATGACTGTATCTATAGAGATCGAGTGCTGTCAATCTGCAGGCCAGTGGTAAAGTGACGGCCGGTCGAACTGCGGATTTGAGGTTTATGAGCAACACGGCTCTGGGACAGGACGAACGCCTGCCGCTGTATCAGCGGTTACGCGATGAAATGCTGGGGAAAATTGCCGCGGGCGAATGGCTGCCTGGCGAGGCCATCCCTACCGAAGCGGAGTTGACCCGGCAGTACGGGGTGGCTGTGGGTACGGTGCGCAAGGCTGTGGAAACACTGGTCAGCGAGGGCCTGCTGCTGCGCGCTCAAGGCCGCGGCACCTTCGTACGGCGGCCGAACTTCGACGGCTCGCTGTTTCGCTTCTTCCGCCAGGTCAACGCCAGCGGCCAGTCGCAGGTGCCGCAGAGTCGTATCCTTGAGTGCCGCCAGGTACCTGCCGATGCTAGCGCCAGCAAGGCGCTGAAGCTGAGCGAAGGCGAGCCATGCATCTTCCTGCAGCGCCTGCGCCTGATCGACGGCCGCCCGCTGTTCCATGAACGCATCTGGCTACCGGCCTCGCGCTTCGGCGCCTTGCTGGACATCTCACCCGACGATTTCCCGCAGTTGCTCTATCCCTTCTACGAGCAGCACTGCGGCCAGCGCATCGCTTCGGCCCAGGAGACCCTCACGGTTTCGGCCGCCGATGCCGAGCTCGCCGCCATTCTTGGCGTGGCCGAGGCCAGCCCGAGCGTGGTGATCGAACGCACCGCATTGGGCTACGACCGCACGCCGCTGGAATATCGTCTGTCCCGCGCGGCGGCGGAGAACTTCCGCTATCAGGTGGAAATCAGCTAAGCGCTGGCGTGCGCACGCAAAACGCCCGGGCAAGCCCGGGCGTTAGATGCGGTACCGGCTGGACTTGTCAGAACAAACCGAGTGCCCAGGCGGCGCCGAACAGTACCAGCGAGAAGCCCCACATCCACCACAGCGAGTAACGGATGTGCCGGCCCAGATCCAGCCCGGCCAGGCCCAGTGCCAGCCACAGCGCTGGCGAGAACGGGCTGATGAAGGTGCCGATGATGTTGCCGATGGTCAACGCATAGACCACGCTGGCCGGCTCCACGCCCTGAGCTCCCACCACTTCCAGGGTCACCGGCAGCAGGCCGAAGTAGTAGGCGTCGGTACTCAGCATCAGTTCCATCGGCAGGCCGAACAGGCCGAGCACGATGTGCATCTGCCCCACCAGCGGCGCCGGCAGTACCTGCGCCAGGTCCTGGGCGATGGATGTAAGCATGCCGGTGCCGGTGAAGATGCCGAGCATCGAACCCGCCGCCAGAATGATCATGCCCATGCTCAAGGCCGCCGGAGCATGCGCCGAGATGCGCTGCATCTGCGCCTTGCCACCCGGATAGTTGATCAGCAGCGCCAGGCACAGGCCGATCATGAAGATATAGCCGGCCGGCAGCACGCCGGAGAACAGCGAGACCAGCACCGCGAGGAACAGCACGGCGTTGGCCCAGAGCAGACGCGGGCGTTCCAGCTCGCGCTCCTCGGCACTCGGCTCATGCAGGTCAGTGCTGGTTTCCACCAGTACACCTTCGTCCCCGGTCGTACCGGCTGCGATACGGCGTTGCTCACGCCAGCCCAGCAGCGCCGCCAGAGCGACCAACAGCACCACACCGATGCCCTGAATGGTGATCAGCGGACGCCATAGTTCGGTGACTTCGATACCGGTCACCGCCGAGGCACGGCCCAGCGGTCCAGCCCAGGGCAACATGTTGAAGATGCCGGCACCGAGCGCCAGCAAAAGCAGCATCAGGTAAGGGCTCATGCGCAGTTGCTTGTACAACGGCAGCAACGCGGGAACGGTGAGCAGGAAGGTGGTGGCGCCGGCGCCGTCGAGATGCGCCAGCATGCCGATCACCGCGGTGGCCACGGTCACCGCGATCACGTTGCCGCGGGTCAGACGCACCATGCCGCCGATCAGGGGGCGGAACAGCCCGGTGTCCTGCAGCACGCCGAAGAAGGTGATGGCAAACACGAACATGGTGGCAATCGCAGTGACGCGGCCAATGCCATCGGTGAAGAAACCGGAAATCGCCTCCGGGCCAAAGCCCGCGGCCAGGGCGCCCAGCAGCGGCACCACGATCAATGGCAGAACAGGCGACATGCGCCCTATGAGCAGCAGCACAACCAGGCTGCAGATGGTCAACAGGCCAATCAGGGTCAGCAAAGCGATTTCTCCTCTTTTTCTTGTAGATCGCACGAAAGGCGCGCGCGGAGGCTAAGACGCGAACCTTTCAATAACCTTTAAGCGCTCTACAGAAGCAGTTGGAAATGTCAGAGGAGATGTCACGCCATGCCTGAGCACAGAGCCGCGACTCAGGGCACTTTGCTTAACCCTTGAAAATCTTGACCCGCTCCAGCCAGGCCAAATCGAGTCGCGTCTGCTCGATGTCCAGCCCCTGCTGCTCCATCGCCTCGCGATGGCTGTCGATCTCGCGCACCATCTGGCTCAGCTCGCTGGAATTGCCATCGAGCTGATGCATCTGGGTCACCCCCAGGTGGTAGAAGCGCAGCAGTTTCATGGCGCTTTCATCGCCCTGCGCCACGCCCGCTTTGACGTGATGCATGACATTGGTGACGCGCATCAGACTGCGCTTGAGTCGCCAGCCGTAAACGGCCGGTGCCATGAACGGCCGCGACCAGAGTTGCTGGCGCACCAGCGCAATGGTCAGGCCGAGCCCCACCACCACACCGAGCAGGTTCCACTTGAAATTGTCGCCACCGGGCGTGCCGAACAGCTGCGTGCTCAGCGTGGCGCAAAGCATGGCCAGCGCCACGAAAATGACCGCTATCACCAGCGTGCTGCGGCGGGTCCGTTGGCGGTAGTAGACGGGGTCGATGGCTTGAATTTCGAACATGCGCGAAGGTTTCCTACGGCAACGGTTTTGTGGCGACACGATGCCTGAGAGGCGGCGGCGGGTCGAGCGCAGAATCCGTCGTGCGCTCTTTACACCTTTGGCCGCCCGTGGTTGAGGCTCGAAAAATCCATGCCGATAAGGTAAAGTTCGCCCCCTCCGACACCGTACTGGCTGCATCCGCATGACCACTCTCGCCTGGCTGCCTACGCCACCATAAGTTCTCGCCCCCCCTGGCGCCTCTCTGGTCCCGCACTCCGTGCGTGGTCATTCTTTCCGTGCGCGTGTCACGGCCTTCATCTCGACAAGTCATCCGTATCGCCCTCGAGCCACATACCCACCGCTCGACCGCGCGCTGCATTGTTCAGGACTTACCGATGCTCGACTCACTGAAACAAACCTGGTTGTTCAACGTACGTGGCGATGTGCTCGCCGGTCTGGTCGTGGCTCTGGCACTGATCCCGGAAGCCATCGCCTTCTCCATCATCGCCGGGGTCGACCCCAAGGTCGGCCTTTACGCTTCGTTCTGCATCGCGGTGGTGATTGCCTTTGTCGGCGGTCGCCCCGGGATGATCTCCGCCGCCACTGGCGCCATGGCGCTGCTGATGGTGACGCTGGTCAAGGAGCATGGCCTGCAGTATCTGCTGGCGGCCACTCTGCTGTGCGGGGTGCTACAGATCATCGCCGGCTACCTGAAGTTGGGAGCACTGATGCGCTTCGTCTCGCGTGCAGTGGTCACTGGTTTCGTCAACGCCCTGGCGATCCTGATTTTCATGGCCCAACTGCCGGAGCTGACCGGCGTGACCTGGCATGTCTATGCCATGACAGCTACGGGCCTGGCGATCATCTACCTGCTGCCCCATGTGCCGGTGGTCGGCAAGCTGCTGCCGTCACCGCTGGTGTGCATCCTGTCGATGACCGCCGTGTCCATGTATCTAGGTCTGGACATACGCACCGTCGGCGATATGGGCGAGCTGCCCGATACCCTGCCGATCTTCCTCTGGCCGCAGGTGCCGCTGAACCTGGAAACCCTGTGGATCATCCTGCCTTACTCGGCCGCCCTGGCCGTGGTCGGTTTGCTGGAGTCGCTGATGACCGCCACCATCGTCGACGAGATGACCGAGACCCGCAGCGACAAGAACCGTGAGTGCAAGGGCCAGGGCGTGGCCAACATCGCCTCCGGCCTGCTCGGCGGCATGGCCGGCTGCGCGATGATCGGCCAGTCGGTGATCAACGTGAAATCCGGTGGCCGTGGCCGCCTGTCGGCCCTGGTGGCCGGTAGCGTGCTGCTGGTGCTAGTGGTGTTTCTCAACGATTGGGTGCGGGAGATTCCCATGGCCGCGCTGGTGGCAGTGATGATCATGGTGTCGATCGGCACCTTCAATTGGGCTTCGCTACGCGATCTGAAGAAGTATCCGCTGTCGACCAATCTGGTGATGATCGTCACGGTAGTCGTGGTGGTGTGGACGCACAACCTGGCCTACGGCGTGCTGGCCGGTGTGCTGCTGGCTGCGATGTTCTTCGCCAACAAGATCGGCCATCTACTACTGATCGACTCCGAACGCGAGGGTGAAACCCGTCGCTATTTCGTCCTGGGCCAGGTGTTCTTCGCCAGTGCCGACCGTTTTGCCGATGCATTCGATACCCGTGAGCAACTGGATAACGTGGTGATCGACCTGTCCGAAGCCCACTTCTGGGATATCACGGCGGTTGGTGCGCTGGACAAGGTGGTGCTGAAGTTCCGCGCCGCCGGCACCCGGATCGATCTGGTCGGGCTGAACCAGGCCAGTGCGACACTGGTCGATCGCTTCGCGGTCTACGACAAGCCCGATGCGCTCGATCGCCTGATCAGCCACTAGCCCCAAGGGCGCTGATCGCAGCACCAAATAAGTCAAACCTGCCCTCATGCGTCGGGCGAGGGCTGCCGATATAACGAGGGCAACATCGGTACGGCACGCTGGCCGATGTGCCGTAACTGCCCTTGAACTGGAGCCTGCCCAATGCGTCTCGACGCCCTTTCTTTGAAAACCCGCCTGATCATCGCGGTGGCAATTCCCTGCATCGCCCTGCTGCTGGTGGCGCTGACCAGCCTGAGCAGCATGTCGAGCATGCATCGTGACACGGAGGTGCTCTATCTCAATACGGCTGCGCCGATGCGCGCCATGGCCGAGGTGGCCTCGCGCATCCCGCGCATGCGCGTCGGGCTGGACATGATGCTGCTGCAGGAAACCCCGCTGCGCGACGAGCGTGGCGTCAAGTCGCGGGTGCAGGACGCCCGCAACGAGGACGTGCCCGGCATGCGCGAGGCGATGCGTCAGGCCGTGGCCGCCCAGGTCAATCCGCAGCGCAAGGCGCAGGCCCAGCAACTGCTCGATCAGTTCGAAGCCATGGTCAGCAACGAACTGAACCCGATGCTCGCCGCCTTCGATGCCGGCGACATGGCCAAGGCGCAGCAGATCTATCGCGATCAGTACGCCAAGACCTACGGGGTGATGCGCCAGGGCGCCAACGATCTGCTCGACGCCCTGCTCGAACAGGCCGAGCAGCAGAACCGGCACAGCGCACAAAGCTATGACGATGGCCTGACTCGCCAGATCGCCATCATCGTCACCGGCCTGCTGGTGTCGATCATCATTTCCTGGCTGATCGTGGTGCAGCTACGTCGCCGTGTGGCGGTGTTGCAGAGCAGCCTGGGTCAGGCTGCCGACAACCTGGCCCTGGATACCCGCATCGAACTGCCCGGCCAGGACGAGCTGAGCGAGATCGCGCGCAGCTTCAACCAGTTCATCGACAAGGTGCACGGTGCCATGCGCCAACTCGCCGACAACTCGCGTCAGCTCTCGGGCATGGCGCGCGACGTGGCCGAACGCGCGCGCCTGACGCAGAGCAACTGCACCGCGCAGAGCGACCGCACGGTGCAGGTGGCTACCGCGATCAACGAACTGGGCTCCACCGTCAACGAAATTGCGCGCAATGCCGAAAATGCTGCCAATGTCGCCCGCGAAGCGACCCAGCATGCCAGCGACGGCAGCGCCGTGGTCGGCCAGGCTCAGCAACAGATCGATGCCCTCAATGGCGAGCTGGAACAGGCGGCCAAGGTGATCGGCGCACTGGCGGCGCAGACCGAAGCCATCAGCACCACGCTCAATACCATCCGCAGCATTTCCGAGCAGACCAACCTGCTCGCCCTCAACGCTGCCATCGAGGCCGCACGGGCCGGCGAACAGGGTCGCGGCTTCGCCGTGGTAGCCGATGAGGTGCGCACCCTGGCCAGCCGTTCCGGTGCCTCCACCGAGGAAATCCAGCAGGTCATCGACCGCCTGCAGAACGAATCACGCTCGGCCGTCGAAGCCATGGCCAAGGGGCAACGGCAGAGTGCGCTGGTGGTGGAGTATGCGAGCAAGGCCTCGGTGGCGCTGGAGCAGATCAACAGCCATATCGGCCAGATCAGCGATCAGAACATCCAGGTCGCCACCGCCACCGAGGAGCAGTCCAGCGTGGTGGAAGACATCAACCGCAACATCGTCGACATCAACGAGCTGACCGTGGGCACCACCCATATCGCCGATCAACTCAATCAGGCCAGCAGCGATTTGCAGGCGCTGTCCACGCAACTGGACGGGCTGGTGGGTCGCTTCCGCCTGTAACGATCAGCGCAGATCCTCGTCGATACGCTGCAGCAGGTAATCGTAGAAGGGGTTGGAGGTGGCCCGTTGCAGGCTGTCCAACCCCACCACCAGCACGCCCTGTTCGCCGCGCGGCGCCAGGGTGCCGAGGGCAACGCCGTAGGATTCACCCGCTATCGGCTCACTGCCATACAGCGGATCGCTGGGCGGGAACGGTAAGGCCACGTGTGACAGCGAGAACAACTGACTCGGGTAATCCACGCCCAACGGCTGGCGCTGCGCTTGCTGGCTGCCAGCGGCGATACGCCGGGCCTCCACCGCACGGCCCTGCTCGGGTGCGACGCCGACCACGGTCAGGTCGTAGTCACGCTCGGCCGGTGGTAGCAATGTTTCCAGCAAGCCGCTCATGTCGGCCCGCAGCAAGGTGCTGGCGGCCTGCGAGCGGTTGATGTCGAAGATCACCAGCTCGCTGCCATTGGCCGGCAGGCGCTCGAACAGCTGGCGCACCACAGCCGGTGTACTCACCGTACTGTCGGCCAGCGACTGCAGGGCCAGTACCGGTGGCAATCGCGACAGACGGCCATCGGCCTCGGCAGCATCGAAGGCGCCTTGTACCTCGCTGGTCAGCTCATAGGTCTGCCGCGCTGCATGCACCGGAAAAGAGTTGTACTTGAACGGATTGAATTCCGGCAGCACGTTCATCCAGGCCGACTTGGCGAAAGCGGGCAGCAACGCCGGCAAGGCCGCCAGCCCCGCGTAACGGGCGTAGCTGGTGACGCCGATCATCGGTGAGATCAGTACCAGGCGCTGCGGCATGGCCAGACGCTCGTCCTCCAGCGCAGCCAGGCTGTAGCGCAGTGCCAGTGCGCCTCCATTGGAGTAACCGACCAGGTACAGCGGCCCGTCCGGCACCTGCCGTCGCGCTTCGCGCACGGCCAGGCGCGTGGCGGCCAGCCATTGTTCCCAATGCGCCGCGGTGAGCGCGGCGGGCACTGTGCCGTGACCGGGCATGCGCGGCACCACGGCAAGCAAACCCTGCTCGCTCAGGTGCTGCGCGATATGGCGCAGGCTGTAGGGCGAATCGGTCAGGCCATGCAGCAACACCACCACGCCACGCGCTGGCCCTGATGGTTGCAGAATGAAGGAGCGGTTCCAGTCGCGCGGCAGATTGCCGGGGTAAACCGGGCTGTCGCTGGCGTAACGACTGCAAGGCGCCTTGCCGGAGGCCGTGACCGGCTCGATCAGCTCGCGCTGCAGGTGCTCGAAAAGGGCCGCCTCGGCGGCCAGATAGGCCTGCCAGTCGGCAGCGTCCAACTCGTCGACCTCAAGCTCCTGTGGAACCAGGCGATGCCAGGGCTCCAGCTCGGGCAACGACGACAGCCCCGCAATGCGGATCCCTAGCAGGGCCACCACGATCAAAAGTATCAGCACCAGCGTCCAGGCCATCACGTTGCGCATGCGCGGTAAACGCATCAAGCGCCTCCCTCGAAAATATCTGCCGGGAAAATCCGTCCCGGCGACCGGCTCAGGGACTGTAGAGCAAAGCCGCCCCTGGCCACCACCGGGATTGCTCTGCACACACCGGTTTACCCCCATTTGCCAGTTCGCATAGGCGAGCCTGAAGCATGCCCGAGCTCCTCTCCCCGCCTGCGCTGTTCAAATCCCTGGCTGACGAAACCCGTACCCGCTCAGACCCGCGGCCGAGCCGTGGACGAATCTGTGCCGCTGACCTGCATGAGTGAGACCAGGCGTGGATGGCTATCCCCGAACAGTGTCATCAGGTAGGCCTGCTGTTGCCGAGCGCCACGCTCGATCAACCACTGCCGCCCACCCGGCAGGCACCGCAGCAGACGCTGCAGCAGGTAGCGCGGCGGCGCCGTCAGTAGCGGATACCAGGGCAGGATGCCGTCCGGCAGCCCCAGCGCGCGGCGCCCTTCGGCGTCGATGAAGGTGCGTGCGATGCTCAGGTGAATCGCCCGGTTGAGTCGCCCACGCAGCAGCGCCAGGTTCGGGTAATGACGTTGCAGCGGCTCGTCGATCAGTGCCGCGCCAAGCTGACGGCTGCTGGCATCGGCAGGCGCCTGGGACAGCAGGTTGTGATACAGCGCGCGGGTGGCGGCGTTCTCCTCGGCGTGCAGCCAGCGCTCGTCGACGCCCATCAGCCAGGCGATGTAGCGCCACAGGTGCAGCACCGCACTGCGTTCATCCTTCGATAACGGCACGCCCAGCAGACGCTGGCCGATCAGGAAGATCACCGAGAACGCCAGGTAGGTGGCGTGCATGTCACCCTGGTTGACCGGCAGGCCGAAGTAGCTCGCGTCCCATTCGGCCATGCGCGACACGCGCCGGCGCACCAGCGCATGCACCAGGCGCACGTGCAGCGTGCCGCGGTAACCGGCAGCGCCACGGGCCATGCCGCCGGGCCGGGTGCAGTCGATCCACCATTTGCTGGTTTCGGCGATGCGCCGCTGCGCTCCCTTCTCCAGTGCGCCGGTGAGCACCAGCGTGCGGTTGATCGCCGAGGCCTGATACCCCGCCAGCAAACCCAGGTCTCGCAACACGCGCATGCCGGTCAGCCCCGACAGGCAGCAGACCCGCGAGCCTTCGACGAGCAGTTCGGCATCGAGCCAATCCGGCGTGGCCTCGACCTGGGCGAAGAAGCGCCGCAACGGCTCCGGGGCGTCGCGGATGGCATCGATGCCCCGCTCCAGCACCTGGTTGTACAGCGGCATGGTCTGCGCCAGACCGGCTTCGCTCATCCAGTCCAGCAGTGCATCCATCGGCGCATCGCCCTGCATGAGCGACTCGCCAATGGCCTGCCACTGCGCAGGGCCAGGTTCACACTCGCCTGCGATGAAGCGCCGCACAGGCGCCGCCACCTGGCGTGCGCGAAGCAGGTCGGCGCCATGGCGGCCGGGCAGAACATCAGGTTCTGGGGACATTTTCATACCTTGGTTGGCTGTCTGCTCGAGAAGTCGCCCTACGCTATTGCGACTAATTGCTCGCAAACAACTCGCGAACGGGAAGCCTATGAGGAAGCAGCCGAAACAGCAGCGCGCCAACCAGATGATCGTCCTGCTGCTCGAAGCCACGGCCCTGGAAATCGCCGACCGTGGCCTGGACAGACTCACCACCAACCATGTCGCGCAGCGCGCCGGCGTCAGCATCGGCTCGCTTTATCAGTACTTCGCCAACAAGGAGATGCTCGTCGACGCCCTGCTGATGCAGAAAGCCGAGCTGCTGATCAACAGGGTGCAGCAGCGTCTGAGCCCCCTGCTCGACCAGGACATCGCCACCGTCACGCGCGCCGTGCTGCTCGGCATCTTCGAACAGGTCGAACAGGACAAGGCGCAACGCGAATTGCTGCGTCACTGGCACAGCCTGAACGCGGCGCCGGTGTTTCAGACCCTGGAGCGGCAGATGACCGAGCTGTGCCGGCAGTACCTGATGCGTCACCTCGACGAATACCGCATCGACAACCTGCCGGCGCTGCTGTTCGTGCTGATCAATGCGGTGCAGTACACCATTGCCCGTTATCTCGGTGATCAGGGCTCAATGCTCAGCCAAGACGAGGTGATCGATACCCTGGTCAGGATGGTCGAGTCGTTGTGCCAGCCTGGCGCCCGCCCGTGGCAGCAGGCATCTGCGCAGAGCGGCTGATAGGATGTGCGCATGACCCCAGCCGCCTGTATCCAGACCCTCGTCGCCAGCGACCCCGAGCGCCTGCGCATCTTGCGCTGGATGCGCGACCTTGATCTGCCGGACTGCTGGGTGGCCGCCGGTTTCGTGCGCAGTCTGGTGTGGGACCACCTGCACCGGCGCAGCCCCTCGCCCTTGCCGCCAGATATCGACGTGATCTGGTTCGACCCGACCCAGGCTTCACCCGAGCGCGATGCCGAGCTCGATACCATACTTCGCGGCTGCAACGCCCAACTGCAGTGGTCGGTGAAGAACCAGGCGCGCATGCACCTGCGCAATGGTGACTCGCCCTATCGCTCGGCTACCGAAGCAATGACACATTGGCCGGAAACCGCAACAGCGGTGGCCGTGCGGCTCAGTGAGCGGGATGTCGTGGAAATTGCCGCACCATTCGGTCTGGAGGATCTGTTCGAGCTGATCGTGCGCCCGGCCGGAAGGTTCAAAGACGAGAAACAGCCGATCTACCGGGAACGGTTGCGTAACAAGAACTGGCAGGCCACCTGGCCGAAATTGAAGGTGCTGCCGTAGGGTGGATCACGCTTCATCGATCCACCGGCTGGTGGATGTGAAAAGCGACATCCACCCTACGGCGAAAACACCGTGGGAGGCGCTTCAGCGGCGACAATCGCGGCTGCGACTGCATGGATGCAGGAGGTAGAGCGAAGCAGGATGCCAGAGCCGAAAGCCCCTCCCACAAAACCGCTTAGGCAGCGGCCATGTAGAGCGGCGAGGCGGCCATATACAGCACGACCAGCAGCACGCCCAACGTCAGCGCATTGAGTTGGATTCGTCGCCCCTTACCAAGCCCGACAAACTCCTTGGCGACACTCAGCACAAAGATGGCACCTACCACCAGCATTGCCGGCATGGAAACCAGCGTATCGGCCAGCCAGCTGTTCATCAGTCGCGCGCTGTTCGGGTAGAGCTCCTGACTGATCGCCATATAGCTGGGCCTGGCGCTGACCATGCCCCAATACGCAGCCAAGGTGATCAGTTGCAACAGCAGCAGAAGCAGATTGCACAGGGTCTTCAAGCGCGGGAAACGACCTTGATCACGGTTAGCCACAGAGCAGGCTCCCGCTCTGAGTCTGCCCCATCATGTCCTTGATCACACCGCGCACCTTGGTATCGGCCAACTGTCCGCCGGTCGACTCGACCTGCACCCGGCTGAGGGAAAAATTGGCCTCGTTATTGGCGTCATAAATGGTGAACGCGACATCCACACTGCCACTGAACAGCAACGTACCCTTGAGCTCGATTTCCCCCAGCTTACCAACCAGCGATGAACGGCTGCACAACCAGGCATGCTTGCTTGCGTCGATCTTCATCCAGGCAGTTTCGATATGGCCGGCGATCAGCGTGCCGCTGTTACCACCGACTTCCGGCCCGGTAGCGATACCGAAGACCTGCGGCTTCTCGGCACTTGAACGTCTGAGTTGTATGTAGACGCCACTGAACAGATTGAAACCAATGCTGGTCTTGGGGATGGCCGCGCCGATGCCGCTGGCCAGAATCTTCATTTCCATTACATGTTCCCTATGTATATGCGAATCAGCCGCGAAGCTTGAATCAATGTGGCCTGCTTTGCCATGAAGCAGGACACAAACGGACGCACGGTGCGGTGGCGACAAGCCAGTACATCCCATGGACCTGAATGCCCGTGGGAGGCGCTTCAGCGGCGACAATCGCGGCTCAAGCGCCTCCCACAGAGCCAAGATCAGATACCGGCGACCACCGCGCAGAAGCCCTGCTCGCTGCCGGCGAACTGACTGCACAGGTGATTGATGGAGGTCACCAATACCTGCTCGGGCGAGGAGATGAAATCCACTGACATCATCACGCTGAGCATGGTGATGGTGACGATCGAGAAGGTGAACAGCTTGCGCGCCCACACTCGATCATCGACGGCCTTGTAGCCCGACACGCCCATCCACAGCCAGTAGGCACCGCTCAGCGCGGCGACCACGAAGTAGCTGTAGCCGGCGTAACCGCTGAGCGTCAGCATCAGGGTCGCGACCACGAAGGCGGCGATGTACAGCACGATCTGCCGCTTGGCCGCCGAGATGCCCTTGATGACGGGCAGCACCGGGATGTTCGCGGCCTGGTAGTCATTGAAACGGAAGATGGCGATGGCATAGGAATGCGGCATCTGCCACAGGCTGAAGATCAACAACAGGATGGCCGCGCCGGCATCGAACTCGTTGCTCACCGCGCAGTAGCCGACCACGGGCGGAGCCGCCCCGGACAGGCTACCGACCAGGGTGCCATACACCGAGCCACGCTTGAGCCACAGGCTGTAGAGGCCGACGTAGACCACGAAGCCCATCAGCACCAGCATCACCGCCAGGGTGTTGGTGGCGGCGTACAGCAAGGCCACCCCCGCTACCCCGAGCACGCAGGCATAGACGATGGCGTGCGCAGGCGATACCAGCCCCTGCGCCAGCACCCGGTTACGGGTGCGCTCCATTTTCTGGTCAATGTCGCGATCGATGTAGTTGTTGAACACGCAGCCTGAGGCGATCACCAGCGAAACCCCCAGCGCTGTCGCAAGGTACAGCGCCAGGTTCGCATCGCCGCGCGAAGCCAGGAAGAAACCGCCCGTCACGGAAATCAGATTGCCGAAGACGATGCCCGGCTTGGCGAGGTTGAGGTACTGCTTCAGGAGCGCCAGCATCAGTTGATCATCATGTGATAGTGCATGCTCCACATGATCCAGACCGACAGGCCGACCACGAACGCGATGATCAGCACGGTGAAGATCATCGAAACGACGTTCCAGCGGCCTTCCGCGTCGGTCTTCATGTGCAGGAAGTACACGAGGTGGACGAGCACCTGCACCAGACCGAACAGCACCACGGTGATCAGGGTCGCGCCACGGCTCAGGCCCAGTACTTCAGGATGCATGACCAGCATGAAAGGGATCACGGTGAGGATCACCGACAGGATGAAACCGGTCAGGTAATCCTTGAAGCCCACGGCGTGGGCGGCGTGATTGTCTTGGTGAGCCATTTACAGCACCCCCATCAGGTAGACGACGGTAAACACGCAGATCCACACCACGTCGAGGAAGTGCCAGAACAGGCTGAGCAGCCCCACGCGCGTCTTGTTGGTGTCGGTCAGGCCACGGCTGCCAACCTGGAACATCAGCACCAGCATCCACAGCAGACCGGCACTGACGTGCAGGCCGTGGGTGCCGACCAGGGTGAAGAACGCCGACCAGTAGGCGCTGACCTGCGGCCCGGCACCTTCATGGATCAGGTGGCGGAACTCGTACAGCTCGATGCTGATGAAGGCCGCACCGAACAGGAAGGTGACGCCCAGCCAGCGCAGCACCGCGCCCTTGTCACCACGATAAGTGGCAAGCATGGCCATACCGTAGGTGATGCTGGAGAACAGCAGCGCGAAGGTTTCCACCAGCACCAGGTGCAGGCCCGGCCTGAGCATTTCCTTGGCGGTGGGGCCACCGGCGAAAGAATTGCTCAGCACCGCGAAGGTGGCGAACACCGTGGCGAAGATCAGCAGGTCGGTCATCAGGTAAACCCAGAAGCCGAACAGCTTGATGCCACTGCTGTCGTGGTGGTGCTCATGACCATCGTGGCCATGAGCGTCATGTGAGTAATGAGGTTCGTAAGCGGTCATGGTTAGGCCTGTACGACTGCGTTGGCTTTGGTTTGCTTGTGCGCCTGCTCGATCCGCGCGATCTCTTCGGGCTGCACGTAGTAGTCGATGTCATCGTCGTAGGAGCGCACGATGAAGCTGACCACGGCGCCGACCAGGCCAACGATGGCGAGCCACCAGATGTGCCAGATCATGGCGAAGCCGAAGGCGATGACGAACGCCGATACGATCAGGCCATTGCCGGTGTTCTTCGGCATGTGAATCGGCTCGTAGTGCTCAGGTGCAGGCATCAGCTCGACACCGTTCTTCTTCGCCTCATAGAAGGCGTCGATCTTGTCCGCCGTCGGGATGACCGCGAAGTTGTAGAACGGTGGCGGCGAGGACGTCGCCCACTCCAGGGTGCGGCCGTCCCAGGGGTCGCCGCTCACGTCGACGTTTTCCTTGCGCTTGATGTAGCTGGTGACGAACTGCACCACGGTGAAGACGATGCCGATACCGATCAGCACGGCGCCGACCACGGCCACCTGCACCCACGGCACCCAGGCCGGGTTGTCGAAGTGGTTGAGGCGACGGGTCATGCCCATGAAGCCCAGCACGTACAGCGGCATGAAGGCGAAGTAGAAGCCGATCAGCCAGCACCAGAAGGAGTAGCGGCCGAAACGGTCGAGCAACTTGAAGCCAAAGGCTTTCGGGAACCAGTAGATGATGCCGGCCAGGTAGCCGAACACCGCACCACCGATGATCACGTTGTGGAAGTGGGCGATCAGGAACAGGCTGTTGTGCAGCACGAAGTCCGCCGCCGGCACCGCCATCAGTACGCCGGTCATGCCGCCGATGGAGAAGGTCACCAGAAAGCCCAGGGTCATCCAGGTCATGGCGTTCAATTGCAGACGGCCACGGAAGATGGTGAACAGCCAGGTGAAGATCTTCACCCCGGTGGGGATGGCGATGATCGAGGTCATGATGCCGAAGAAGGCGTTGACGCTGGCCCCCGAGCCCATGGTGAAGAAGTGGTGCAGCCACACCACGAACGACAGGATACCGATGGCCGCGGTCGCCCAGACCATCGAGGCATAGCCGAACAGGGTCTTGCGCGAGAAGGTCGCCACCACTTCGGAGAACACGCCGAACGCCGGCAGGATGAGGATGTACACCTCCGGGTGACCCCAGATCCAGAACAGGTTGGCGTACATCATCGGGTTGCCGCCCAGCTCATTGGTGAAGAAGTGGAAATCCAGGTAGCGGTCCAGCGACAGCATCGCCAGGGTCGCGGTCAGCGGAGGGAAGGCGCCGCAGATCAGCACGCAGGTCACCAGGATGGTCCAGGTGAAGATCGGCATCTTCATCAGGCTCATGCCCGGTGCACGCATCTTGAGGATGGTGGCGATGAAGTTGACCCCCGTCAGGGTCGTGCCCAAGCCTGATAGCTGCATGCTCCAGATGTAGTAGTCCATGCCTACACCCGGACTGAACTTGATCCCCGATAACGGCGGATAAGCCACCCAGCCGGTCTTGGCGAACTCGCCCAGGCCCAGCGACAGGTTGATCAGCAGCGCGCCGCCGACGAACAGCCAGAAGCTCAGCGAGTTCAGGTAGGGGAAGGCCACGTCACGCGCGCCGATCTGCAGCGGCACGACGATGTTCATCAGGCCGGTGACCAGTGGCATCGCCACGAAGATCAGCATGATGATGCCGTGCGCGGTGAAGATCTGGTCGTAGTGCTCGGGCGGCAGGTAGCCCTGCCCGTCACCGTGGGCCATCGCCAGGTGGGTACGCATCATGATCGCGTCGGCGAAGCCACGCACCAGCATGACCAGCGCGACGAGGATGTACATCACGCCGATTTTCTTGTGGTCCACCGAGGTGAGCCACTCGCTCCACAGGTAGCCCCACTTCCTGAAGTAGGTCACCGCCGCGAACAGCCCCAGACCACCCAGCGCCACCATGGCGAGGGTGATCATGATGATGGGCTCGTGGTACGGAATCGCGTCCAGCGTCAGTTTTCCAAACATGTTCACTCCTGCACCTCCGCTGCATCGTGCATGGCCGTGCTGTGGGAATCTTTCAGGGTCACGTACTGGCCGATCACCTTGTTGAACAGGTTGGGTTCAACCTGGCCGAAGTAACGGATCGGGTAGATCGGATAGCGGTGGTTGACCATCTCGCCCGGCTCGCCCACCTGCTTGAAGGCGGCGAAGTCCATGACCTCGGGCGACTGCTTGACCTTGTCGAGCCACTGCGCGAAGCCTTCGTCGCTGACCGAGTGGGTGGTGAAGCGCATGGCCGAGAAGCCTTCGCCGCTGAAGTTGCCGGACTGGCCGAAGAACTCGCCCTGTTCGTTGGCGATCAGGTTGAGCTGGGTACGCTGTCCGCCCATGGCGTAGATCATCCCGCCGAGCTGCGGGATCGACAGCGCGTTCATCACCGTGTCGGAGGTGATGTGGAAGGTCACCGGGGTCTTCTCCGGAATCACCAGCTCATTGACCACGGCCACGCCCTGGTCCGGGTAGATGAACAGCCATTTCCAGTCGAGCGAGACGACTTCGATGTTCAGCGCCGGCTTGTCCGATTCGATCGGGCGATAGGGGTCGAGCGAATGCGAGGTTTCCCAGATGATGACCGCCAGAACGGCGACGATGATCAGGGGAACGCCCCAGACGACCAATTCGATCTTGTGCGAATGTGCCCAGTCGGGCATGTAGGTGGCCTTCTCGTTCGACTCGCGGTAACGCCAGCCAAACAGGAAGGTCATGATGATCACGGGTACCACCACGATCAGCATGAGTCCGATGGAGATCAGGATCAGATTGCCCTGCTCGACACCGATCTGCCCTTTCGAGTTGAACAGTGCCCAGTCACATCCACCGAGCGCCGAGAAGGCAATCGCCATCACCAACCAGCGCGCACAACGATGGTATTTCTCTTCTTTCATGTCACGACCTTCAACTGAGTGATGCCCCACAGTCGGCTTCAGTCGCCGTGCGGCCCATCGAGCAAAAGGCCGGCAGCGGGAACTCAGAGCTTGAGCATCCGTGCAAGCGAAGCGGTAAAACCGTGGGGAGCGCCGATGTTGAAGGCTATGACGGCCTCGCACAATTCATTAGCAGCCTACTTATGAGCACACTGACGGCCTCTCTGCGACATATTTCGCAACATTTACGCAAAGATTTGAAACACTTTGCAGCAAGAAGCCGGCAAAGAATCGAAGGGGTGCGACAAATGATCACAGCCCCGTTTTAGAGCTGTTTGTCAGCAAATTGACAGGAATCAATGACAAGAAAGATGCCGCTAGCTGACAGCACGGTCGGCCTTGACATTGAGGAGATTTCGAGATTTTCGAATACGCAGGTGAGGAGCGTCAGCCTTGCGAAAGGCTGAGCGCAGAGCGGGGTCAAGTAGAGGCCGAGGACGGTTGGTGCTGTAGCCCGGATGCAATCCGGGGCGATTGAGCGCGGCCAAAAGCATCGCGGCTGAAGCCGCTCCCACGGGACTGTTGAACGTCTGCAGGCGCCATGCACCTGTAGGACGGGCTGGGCGGCATTCCGCTTCAACCGCGATAGCTCTGCCTGCTTCGCCCACGTGCAAACCAGGGCGATCCCATACCGGCCCCGGATTACATCCGGGCTACGCAAATGCGGCCGGCAACGCCTTCTGGGGAAATGACTGCGGCGGCCCGGCAGCCTTCCACCTACCCGTAGGAGCGGCTTCAGCCGCGATTGCTTTCCCTCGTACCCACATGCAATGCGAAACGCCTCGATATGCGCCCCGGATTCCATCCGGGCTACGCAATGGAGGCCGGCGCGGCATCTGTGGGAGGGGCTTTAGCCGCGACGCTCCTAGCCACTAAAACGGAATGCCACCCAGCCCTCCCCACCGCCGCAATGGACGCTGAGCAAGGCGCTGCACAACTACTTCCAGGCGCAATAACAGCCCACCGCCAACCCGCTGGCCAGGGAAACATGACGCCCCTGGGTCAGCGCATAGAGCACCGGCTCGACGAAGCTGTTGCTGGAGTTGCACACCAACCCCTCGCTATAAGGCCCGGCGTAGGCAAGGTTGCCATCGCGGTCCCAGATCGCCAGGGCCGGGCTGGCCGGCAGCGACTCCATGCCCTCGATGCTGGGCAAGGGCTTCATCCGCCCGCGCAGAAATGGCGCGAGCTCGCCTGTGCTGCCCGGCTTCTGCACGCTGTAGAACTCGACATCGGCATTGCGGTGCAGGCCGATCAGATAGCGCAGGTGCGCGTCGGTTTCCGCGTTGCAGGGGCAATCCGGATCCCAGAAATGCACCACGCGAATGGGGCCGGGGCCTGCCATCGATGCCGGCAGCTTCAACTCGCCCTGACCGAAGATCACCGTCTGCTCGGCATAGGGCCGCAGATAGGCCGCGCCGCTAAGCCACCAGATCAACACCACCAGGCCAAGCGCCAACACGCAGAAACCCACCACCAAGTGCTTGAAGCTCAAGCGTTGCAGCAGGTTCATGGCTGATGGCCGAACTTGCGCAGGAACTGCTTCTCCATCTCCTGGCAACTTTCCTCGGTGAAGCTGCGCTCGGTGGCCTGCGCGCTTTTCCAGCAGGCTTCGATGGCCGCGCGCTCGGCCGCCTCGATCGCGCCATCCTGGGGGCGGGTCATGATGTAGATGAGGCCGGCAAAAATCAGTACGACAAAGGCCAGGCCGGCCAGAAACAGGCCCAGGCAGCCACGGCGCCCCAGCCCGGAGTTTTCTTCACTTGCGCTCATCTTTCTCGGTTTCCGCATTCATCAGTGGTTGGCTCGCCCCAACGCCGGAGCGAGCGCCGATCATCAACCTTCAACCAGCGTCCACTGCTTGCTCAGGCGCTTGTCCGATACAGCCATCTTCGTCCCCAGTTGCTGGGCAAACAGCGATACGCGGTACTCCTCCAGCATCCAGCGATACAGCGTGAGCTGCGGGTCGCGCTTGCCTTCCTGGGCATGTTTGGCAGCACGCGCCTTGTACTGTTCCCAGCAGCCTGTGATTTCGCCCGTCCACACGCGGTCGCGCTGCACCTGCGCACCGACCTTGTCCAGGCGCTGCTCGATGGCCTTGAGGTAGCGCGGGATTTCCTTGAGCCATTCGCCCGGCGTTTCGCGCACGAAGCCTGCATAGACCAGATTGGCCAGTTGCTGCTTGATGTCGTTGAGCGCCATGGCCTGGGCCAGGTCGATCTTGCCCTTGAAGCGCTTCTGCAGGCCGTGGTTGAGCTTGAGAATATCCAGCACCAGGCGGGCGATGCGTTCGGCATGCGCCGTCCAGTCGCCGCGCTTGCGCTCGGCCAGTTGCGCCAGGGCCGCACCGTCGCGCGGCAGCGTCGCTTCGCCGTCGAGGATGCAGGCATCCAGGCTGGCCAGCAGAATGTCCTCGACCAGCGCCTCGATACGGCCAATGTCGCGGTACAGCAGGCCCAGCTCAGTCAGCCCCGGCAGCTTGCCACGCAAGAACTTCGCCTGCTCGGCAAGCTGCTGCAGCAACAGACGTTGCAAGGCGCGGCGGTGCTGGAAGTCGGCCTCGGCCTGGGTCGGGAAGCGCCCTTCCTTGACCACTCCAGCCTCCTCCACCAACGCCGGATAGACTGTCATGGAGAGGCCGGCGATCTTCTGCTGGGCCTTCTCGGCCACTTCGGCGAAGGCCTTGGCCTCCACCGTTTTCGGCTTGTCGCTCTGCTGTGGAATAGCCAATGCGGCTTGGCTGGCCTCGGCGAATCGTGCGGTCAGCTCGGCCAGATCACGGCCTTCGCCGAGGAACTTGCCACGGGCATCCACCACTTCGATGTTCATCTTCAGGTGGTTTTCCAGGCTCTCAGCCGCTTCCGCCCAGGCCTCGTCGGAGACCCGTGCGCCGGTCATGCGCAGCAGCTCCTGGCCCAGGGCGTGCGGCAACGAACCCTGGCCGAACACCAGCTTGTCCAGCGCGGCGCCGACGAAGTCCGGCACCGGCACGAAGTTCTTGCGCAGCGCCTTGGGCAGGCCACGCACTAGGGCGATGCACTTGGCTTCCAGCAGCCCCGGCACCAGCCATTGCAGACGCTCTGCTTGTAATTGCGGCAGCAGCGGCGCCGGCACCCGCAGGGTCACGCCGTCACGCGGGTGGTTGGGCTCGAAGTGATAGCTCAGCGGCAGTTGCAGCTCGCCGATGTGCAAGGTGTCCGGGTACTGCGCGGCGGTGATTTCCTTGGCATCGCGGGCCAGGGCGTCCTCCTCGCGCATGATCAACAACTGCGGGTCGGCGGCGCTGCCCTTCTTGTACCAGCTCTCGAAACTGGCGGCCTGGTAGATGTCCTGCGGGATGCGCGCCTCGTAGTAGCCGAACAGGGTTTCCTCGTCGGCAAGGATGTCGCGGCGGCGCGACTTGGCCTCCAGCTCGTCGAGGCGTTCGAGCAACTGGCGGTTGGCGGTCAGACAGCGCACGCGGCTGTTGATCTCGCCACGCACCAGGCCCTCGCGAATGAACATCTCGCGCGAAACCGGCGGGTCGATGGGGCCGTAATGCACCGGGCGACGCCCGACGACGATCATGCCGAACAGGCTGACCTGCTCGAAGGCCACCACCTGACCGCGCTTCTTCTCCCAGTGCGGTTCGAGAAAGTTCTTCTTCACCAGGTGGCCGGCCAGCGGCTCGATCCAGTCCGGCTCGATCTTCGCCACCATGCGCGCGAACAGCTTGGTGGTTTCCACCAGCTCGGCGGCCATTACCCAGTTGGGTTTCTTGCGTCCGATCACGCTCGATGGATGAATCCAGAAGCGCCGCTGGCGCGCACCGAGGTAGTCACCCTCCTCGGTCTTCTGGCCGATCTGGCTGAGCAGGCCGGCGAGAATCGCCTTGTGCACGGCGGCGTAGTTCTTCGCCCGCACCGCCGCTTCGCTGGCCTCGGCCTGCTGGCGGGCGATGGCATTGACGCGGGTGTCCTTGGTCGGAGCAACCGCCGCCTCGTAGGAGCCGGCTTGCCGGCGATCCGCCTGACCATCATCGCCCGCAAGCGGGCTCCTACGGGCAGCATTGCCGCTCAACTGCAGCTCACGCGCGATCAGCACCAGTTGCCGGTGCGCATCGCGCCATTCGCGCAGGCGCATGTAGTTGAGGAAGTTCTTCTTGCACCAGGTGCGCAGCGGGTTGCTGCCCAGCTCCTGGCGCTTCTCCTCGAAACCGCGCCACAGGTTGATCAGCGCGGCGAAGTCCGAGTCCACGTCCTTCCACTGCGCGTGTGCCTGGTCGGCGGCCTGCTGGCGATCCATCGGTCGCTCGCGCGGATCCTGGACCGACAGCGCGGCGGCAACGATAAGGATCTCTTCGAGACTGCCCTGCTTGGCACCTTCCAGCACCATGCGCCCCAGGCGCGGGTCGATGGGCAGACGCGCCAACTGGCGGCCAAGGGGCGTGAGCTGGCTTTCGCGGTTGACCGCCGACAGCTCCTGCAACAGGTTGAAGCCGTCGCTGATCGCCTTGCCGTCTGGCGGCTCGATGAAGGGGAAATCTTCGATGCTGCCCAGGCGCAGGTGCAGCATCTGCAAAATCACCGCTGCCAGGTTGGTACGCAGAATCTCCGGGTCGGTGAACGTCGGCCGACCGAGAAAATCCTCCTCGCTGTAAAGGCGAATGCAGATGCCCGGCTCGACCCGTCCGCAACGGCCCTTGCGCTGATTGGCGCTGGCCTGCGACACCGGCTCGATGGGCAGGCGCTGCACCTTGGCGCGGTAGCTGTAGCGGCTGATGCGCGCGGTGCCGCTGTCGATCACATAGCGGATGCCCGGCACGGTCAGCGAGGTTTCGGCGACGTTGGTGGCCAGCACGATCTTGCGCCCCGGCATGGGCGCGAAAATCTTCTGCTGCTCGGCCGGGGTCAGCCGCGCATACAACGGCAGCACCTCGGTATGGCGCAGGTTGGCCTTGCGCAGCACCTCGGCCGCCTCGCGAATCTCGCGCTCACCAGGCAGGAACACCAGCACATCGCCGGGGCGCTGGCCCACGCTGCGCTCGTGCTCGGCGATCTCGTCCAGCGCGGCGAGAATGCCCTGGTCGATGGACAGATCATCGAGCAGGCGCTCGCCCTCCTCGTCCACCTCGGCCGCCAGCGGGCGATACCAGGTTTCCACCGGGTAGGTGCGACCGGACACCTCGATGATCGGCGCGTCATTGAAGTGCTTACTGAAACGCTCCAGATCGATGGTCGCCGAGGTGATGATCAGCTTCAGATCCGGGCGACGCGGCAGCAGGGTCTTCAGGTAGCCGAGCAGGAAGTCGATATTGAGACTGCGTTCGTGCGCCTCGTCGACGATGATGGTGTCGTACTTTTCCAGAAAGCGGTCGTGCTGGGTTTCGGCGAGCAGGATGCCGTCGGTCATCAGCTTGATCAGCGTGCTGTCCTTGCTCTGATCCTCGAAACGCACCTGATAACCGACCAGCTCGCCCAGCGGCGTGCCGATCTCCTCGGCCACCCGTGTCGCCACACTGCGCGCCGCCAGCCGACGCGGCTGAGTATGACCGATCAGGCCATGCACGCCCCGACCGATCTCCAAACAGATCTTCGGCAACTGGGTGGTCTTGCCCGAACCAGTCTCACCGGCGATCACCACCACCTGGCTCTTCTCCAGCGCGGCCTTGATCTCGTCGCGCTTGGCGGCAATCGGCAGTGCATCGTCATAGCGCATCGCCGGAATGCTACTGCGCCGCGCCGTCACCTTGTCGCTAGACGCCTGAAAACGCTCCAGCCACTGCGCCAGCTTGGCCTCATCAGGGTGCTTCTGCAGCTCATGCAACTGCCGGCGCAAACGATGGCGCTCGGCGAGCATGACGTGGTCGAGGTTGTTCTGCAGCGTGGCGAGGTCAGTCATCTGGATCGAGGCAATCAGGGCAAAGGCGGGATTGTCGCAGATTCGAGCCCTGCACGCTGCCGAGAGAGAGTCCAGCCGGGATATCAGAGGTCGATCTACTTCTGCGAAAGCGGATATTGCTCAATCAATCAGCACTGATATTCTGCCTCTCATCTATTTGTCACATGGCTCCAACAGATGCATTTAATGAAAAAAACCATTGCGCTACTGGTACTAACCACCGCCATAACTGGATGCCAAAGCAGCAAACCTGGCAGCATGGACGAAGAGTCTCTTACTGCACTTCGCTGCTGGCACTTTAGAGATCAGAACCCCATCACCAAGGAACACGTTGCCTATGTCCGCAAGCAAAGCAAGCGCGGTAATCTCGCATGCAAGACGATCCTTGGGCATATGTATGAGCGTGGGCTGGGAATGCCAGTGGACATTCCAAAAGCCAAAGCAATTTACCAAGCCCTGGCAGACGCAGATGAGTCGGCCTATTTAGAACTTGGGCGCTTGGCAGAAGAAGGCATTGGCGAGCCGGTTGATTATGTGAAAGCAAGAGAGTTCTATGAACGGGCAGCAAAAAAAGGAAACAATACAGCTGCGACCAAACTGGCCGTACTCATGGAACAAGGAAAAGGAGGCCCCCGCGACCTTGATGGCGCACTCATCATTTATATAGCGTCACCACACCCCTATAAAGCCGACATATTGAACAGCATACAGCGCCTACGCACGCAAGGCCTGAAACTCAATACCGAAGAAAAAGAAAAGTATAATGGGAGCTGGGTGAAAAATTTTAGCTCCACATTAAGCAGCCATATACGCTACGCGCAAGCTAAGCTATCAAGAGATATCAAAACCGGCAGCTCGCTCAATAGAGCGACGCTACAACTAAAATTCACGGCCAACTCTGACACCCCCGAGATTTCGATAATTGAAAGCTCCGGAGATGCAGCTATTGATCAAAGAATCCTAGACTCGATGAGTGGCTACAGGCTACGCAGCCATCCGATATTGCCTGAAAGCCAAAAAACCTGGACTATAAACCAATACTTCAACTTAAAAAAATAAAACAGATACAACAAACTTTCCTTTCTACTTAGAACTCATGCAACTCCACCTGCCAGAACAAAAGGCGTACTACTTCGCGAGTACGCCCTACAACGCTGCGTCTGCGAAAAAAGGGGACAGATTTATGAAATCGACTCCTCTCTCGTTAGACCACCGCAGCCGCCACCGCCCTGGCACGCCAGGCAAACCCCAGTACCATCAGCAGTCCCAGCCCGGCCATCGCTGCACCGGCCAGTGAAATCGCCGGATAGCCCAGCCCGGCGTTGATCACCGCGCCGCCCAGTGCCGCGCCAATCGCGTTACCGAGGTTGAAGGCGCCGATATTCACCGCCGAGGCCAGGTTGGGTGCTTCCTTGGCGGCTTCCATCACGCGCATCTGCAGCGGCGGCACGATGGCGAAGCTGGCGATACCCCAGATCAGGATGGCCACAGCGGCTGGCAGCGGCCAGCGCATCAATACGGTGAAGGCGAGCAAGACCAGGATCAGCGCACTCAGCGAGACGATCAGGGTGCGGTCGACGGAGCGATCCGCTGCCTTGCCGCCCCATATGTTGCCCAGCGTCAGGCCGATGCCGTACAGCACCAGCATGGCGGTGATAAAGGCCGTGGACGCCTGAGTCTCGCTGCTGAGGAACGGTGCGATATAGGTGAACACGGTGAACATCGCGCTGGAACCGATCACAGTCAGGGCCAGTGCTGCCAGCACCGGGCCACGGCCCAGCACACGGATTTCTGCCAGCACGCCGTCGCTCTTCGGCAACGGCACGTTGGGCAGCGCGAACCACAGCGCAAGCATGGCCAATACGCCCAGGCCAGTAATGCCCCAGAACGCGGTGCGCCAGCCAAACACTTCACCGAACCAGGCCGCCAGCGGCACGCCGCCGATGGTCGCCAGGGTCAGGCCCATGAACATCGCCGCCACCGCGCCGGCACGTTTGTCCGGCGCGACCACGCTGGCGGCAACAATGGAGCCGACGCCGAAGAACGCGCCATGATTCAGCGAGGTGACCACCCGGGCGATCAACAGGCTGGTGTAATCGGTGGCCAGGGCCGACATCAGGTTGCCCAGGGTGAAGATGGCCATCAGCCCGATCAGCAGGTAACGCCGGGGAATCCTGCCGGTGGTCAGGGTCATCAGTGGCGCGCCGAGCAGCACGCCCAGCGCATAGGCGCTGACCAGCAGGCCGGCGGCAGGAATGGAAACACCGAGATCGTCCGCGATACCCGGCAACATGCCCATGGGGGCGAACTCGGTAACGCCGATGCCGAAGGCACCGATGGCGAGTGCAACAAGGGGTGGATTGATACGCATGGAAAGGCTCCTCATCTATGCCGCAGATGCTAGGATCCAAACCTTGACGGCGGTAGATGGCTTTTCTGGCAAACACCTTTGCTTACGGAGCACAAATGGACTTCAACGGCAGATCAGGTGAAATGGTCGTGTTCGCCACCGTGGCGGAGCAAGGCAGCCTATCGGCCGCCGCACGTGCATTGGGGCTGACCCCTTCGGCCGTCAGCCGGATCATCGCCCGCACCGAACAGCGCCTCGGCACCCGTCTGCTGCTGCGCACCACCCGCGCGATCACCTTTACCGCCGAGGGCGAGGCGTATCTGCGCGGTGCCCGGCGCATCCTCGCCGATATGGCGGAAGTCGAGGAAGCCATCGCCGACCAGGGCGTGCCACGGGGTCGCTTGCGCGTCAGCGCCGCCCTCGGTCATGGCCGGCTGGCCATCGTGCCGCTGGTGGCCGCCTTCAGCGCGCGTTACCCGAACATCACCGTCGACCTCAGCCTGGGCGACGAGGTGGTCGACATTCTCGGCGGCCAGGCCGACGTGGCCGTGCGCTTCGGCCATCTCCCGGATAGCCCGTTGACCGCCCGCAAAGTCGGCGAAACCGGCCAGGTGGTGGTGGCCTCCCCCGACTACCTGCAGCGCCACGGCACGCCACAGCAGCCGGAAGATCTGCTGCAGCACAACTGCCTGCGCTTCAACTTCCGCCGCGCCGAACCCAACTGGCCGTTCATCCGCGATGGCCAAGGGTTCTCCCTGAAGGTCTGCGGCACTATCGAATGCAGCAGCGGCGAGGCGCTGGCGCAGTTCGCCCGGGTCGGCGCCGGCATCGCGCGCATCGGCGAATTCAGTGTGGCCGAAGACCTGCAGCGCGGCGATCTGGTGCCGCTGCTGCAAACTTTCAATCCCGGTGATCGGGAGCCGATTCATGCGGTGTTCGTGGGCGGCTCGGCGATGCCGGCGCGGGTGCGGGTGTTCGTAGATTTCCTGGTGGAACATCACCGGATGTGAGCAGCGGCGATTGCCAGAACTGGAGGCGACCCTACTACCGAGGCACTAGCGCCCGGTGAACCCGTTCGCGGTCACTTCATAAGCACGCATGTCATTGCGGGTGATCGCCTTCAAGTCGCTCCTGACCGCATCGGCTAGGTCCTGTGTCGACCGAGATGACAATGAACGTACGCGTGCCTCCTCCAGCCACAACGCGGTTATTATCAAGCGTATCTCGGACTCCTGCTGCAGCTCAGGCCCACTCTTGCGAGCCAAAGGGGACCGCTGCAGCCCGCCAGCGGTCTGCCGGAAAATGGCTGCTGTCTGCTCCTCCGACAACGAGCGCCCGTTAGCAAGCTCCCAACCGACGGCCAGGAACAGCGCCGTAGCGCCACTGAGAGAATCCTCCGGTAGGCCGCGTTTCTTCAGCTCTTGGCGATAAATGGCGCGAGTGCCTGCCGTTCTTACCAGAGATGACGGGTCCTCCATCTGGAATTGCACCGTGACCATCTCGGACAAGCGCTGTGCGACACCCTCCTCGATCTGGCGGCTCAACTCACCCGAGCGCTCAAAGGACAGCGCGGCAGCATCTTCCGGTCGAGCCCGCGCAGAGGTTTCAGCCTCCTCATCATCAGCGCTCTGACCTGCTGCCTCCTGCGCATTCCGGAGAGCAGACTGGCCCAGAATACCGTTGCCCCAGATGCCGATATTGACCTGTGCCGAGGCAGAGCCGACCAGAAACATAGCGCCCAAGGCGATGGCATGGATGCGTAAAAGATGCATGGCATTTTTCCATTAGCTTCGTCGTCAAGAACTGAGCGACCGATCCCAGCCGCCAACAAAAAAGGGGGAAGAGTGTTGAATCAGACCAGCCGCACCGAAGATAAATCCGCCGTCTTTTCTTCGTTGAACGCGTAAGTTGGATCGAAACGCCGACCGCCCGTGGCGTCAGCGAACAGCTCACCACACGGGCAGTTGCGCGCTGTGCCGTGACGCAGAGCGTCACAGGCTTGCTCCCATGCGAGAACCATCGAAGAGCCAGACATGCGTAGGCATACCCCCTAGTATTGGCAGATCTTTAAGTGCATACCTGCCAGTAACGTGCATGACCGAGAGCAGCCCTCATGGATAGCAAAACGAACCAACCCACCTCCAGTGATTGGGTCGTGCGAAGCGCTCTACCCAGCGGGGTGGAACGTATCGAGGCGTGGTTTGCTGGCCATGGCTATGACCCACATCGTCACGACACTTACTCGATCGGACGAACCCTCGCAGGGGTGCAGAGCTTTAACTACAAAGGTTCTCTGTGTCACGGAGTCCCTGGAAATACGCTTGTGCTGCACCCTGACGAACTGCATGACGGCATGGCCGGCACCAATGCCGGTTTCCGCTACCGTATGGCGTATGTCGACCCGGCACTTATCCAGAACATTCTGGGCGGACAACCCCTGCCCTTCATATCCGGGGGGCTCTCGAACGATCCACGCCTGTACCGTGCCAGTGAAGCATTCGTGCAAGCGCTGGATCACCCGCTGGAAATGCTGGAAGAGCAGGACGCCCTGTATGACCTTGCGATGGCATTGCACGCAGTCGCAGGCAAGCCACGTGGCCGCAAGCGTCTGGATTACCGTGCGGCCGAGCGCGCACGGGCATTCATCATGGAGCACCTGCACTCCGGCATTACCTTGGAAATGCTCGAGCAAGCCAGCGGACGCGAACGCTGGAGCCTATCGCGTGACTTCCGCACCCTCTACGGCACCAGCCCATACCGATTTGTCACCCTACGCCGCCTGGATTGCTTTCGACGGCTTGCTCTGAATGGTTTCACCTTGGTAGACGCGTCCCTTGCTGCTGGTTTTCACGACCAAAGCCATATGACCCGGCATTTCACACGCAGCTATGGCGTATCGCCCTTACGCTGGCTGGCGCGCCTGCGTCCTGCATGCTGACTTGCAGGATCTTACAAGAGGGATGCTTTTCGCCTCGCTAGGCTGACGACTCCCATTACAAGAGGATCCGTCATGCCTCATTCCCGTCACCCACAAACCACCCTCCCAGTCGACCTCAAGCAAAAGGCCTCGCTGATCGAGCAGCAATGGAGCCCAAGGGTCGTCGCCGAAATGAACGACTACCAGTTCAAGGTGGTGCGAATAGAAGGCGAATTCATCTGGCACTCGCACCCGGAAACTGACGAGGCGTTTCTGGTACTGGAGGGTGTCTTGCGCATTGACCTGCCGGAGGGCTGCGTCCATGTGAAACCTGGGGAGCTATACGTCGTGCCACGGGGTGTTGAACACCGTACAGCAGCGCAAGGAGAGGCGAAACTGATGATGATCGAACCTCGAGGGATCCTGAATACGGGGCACGAAGGAGGTGATCTAACCGCGCTGAACGATATATGGATCTGACTCGGTGGTGCCAAGTCTAACGCCAGCAAGTAGCCCGGACATCCACTGCAACGGCTGATGAAAAAAGCGCCATCCACTTTACGGTGAAACCGAGGCGTAGGGTGGACAACGCGCAGCTTGTCCACCGCTGCTTCAAGCACCATCGATACTCGAAATATGCTGCTCCGCCCCAATGAAGCTTGAAGCAACAGCAGCCCAGGCCAGATGAACTGCCCCGGATTTCGCTGTGCTCAACCCAGGCTACATATTAATAATCGGACACCCCTCGCGAACTGCGTCCAGAGTGTCTTTCGTCTTCAGGCCGTGTACTGGGTCAACACTGATCCCAAATTTCGATGCCTAGCTCAGCATCAGGCGGACATGCGCTGATCCGCTCTTGGAGCACTTCGGGCGTGAAGTAAAGCGCCGGGGACATTCTCCGGTTTGCTGGCAGCCTCGGCAGTATGTCGCTGGCCGCTCCCCTGTACAGGCTGGGGAAGTTGTCAGAGCGGGTCCGCGTCAGCTTCCCGGCTTCGGCCAGTTCATTGACCCACTGGGGCCACCGAGCCTCCCAGAGGGCTAGGGTGTTTTCTCCTCGAACCGACTCAACGTCGGGGTGCATATAGATCCGTATCTGAAAGCTCATTCAGCGCCCCCTTCTCACTCAGCCAACCCCGCCAACAACTTGCCATGCAATTCATGCAACGTCCGCTGCTCGTCAGCGGTCAATCCTGAGAGCACGCGCTGCAGATTGGCCACATGGGCTTCGAGCATACCGTCGATCAGTTCGAAACCGGCCGAGGTCAGTGCCACCAGCACGCCACGGCGGTCGCTGGGGTGCTTACGCCGCTCGATCAGCCCGGCCTTTTCCAGACGGTCGATACGACTGGTCATGCCGCCCGAGGAAATCATCGCGCTCTCGTACAACACGGTGGGCATCAGCGCATAGGGCTCGCCCGAGCGACGCAAGGTAGCGAGCAGGTCGAACTCGCCGGCCTGCAGGCCATGTTCGGCGAAGAACGGCAGCAGATGATCACGACTGATCAGCTGGCTGAGTTCGCCCAGACGGCCAATCACCGCCATGGCAAAAGCATCCAGATCGGGCCGCTGTTGCTGCCACTGCTGGGCAGCCAGTTGTGCACGGTCTTGCATATCGTCCTCGATTTATCTTGCTATCAAGATACTTTTCAAAAAGAATGTTTGCATCGTAACGCATTCACTTTCAGGAGACAGCTGCATGCCCGGCTCCAATTTTCGTCCTGTTCTCGCCTTGTCATTATTGCTGGCCATCGGTGCATTGATGGGGCTGACCAGCAATCTGGTGAAGCTGGCCGGCAACTTCGGCTGGCCAGCCATGGCCTACCTGTTCTGGAGCCTGCTCGGCGGCGGTTTGCTGCTGTTGCTGTTCACCTGGATACGTGGCGAGCGCCCCGGCATCAGCCCAGGATTGCTGGGCTATTACCTGGCCTCGGGGCTGCTCAGTATCGCCGTACCGAACGGCTTGCTGTTCAGCTCGATTGGCCATGTCGGCGCCGGTTTCGCCTCGATGTGCCTGGCCTTTCCGCCGCTGATCACCTACCTGCTGGCCCTGGCCCTGCACATGGAAGGGTTGAGCCGCATTCGCCTGTTGGGCATCTGTATCGGGCTGGCCGGCAGCCTGTTGCTGGCGCTGGGCAAGCTCAATGCCGGTGACAGCCCAATCCTGTGGGTACTGGCGGCGCTCTGCGTGCCGGTGTTCCTGGCGCTGGGCAATATCTACCGCGCGCGCTACTGGCCGGCTGGCGCCAGCCCGCTCTCCCTGGCCCCCGGCATGCTGCTCGGCGGCGCCCTGCTGCTGGTACCGCTGGGCCTGTTCGGCGTCGACCTCGCACCACGTCTGGAAACCCCGGCAGCAGCCGGCCTGCTGGCCGTGCAGATGCTGCTGTTCGCGGCGGTCTATGCGCTGTTCTTCATCCTGCAGAACCTGGCCGGTACGGTGTTTCTCAGCCAGATCGGCTCGGTGGCGGCGATCACCGGCGCTGCCATTGCCATTGGCCTGCTCGGCGAACAGGGCAGCCTGAGCATGCTGCTGGCCGCGCTGTGCATCGTCATCGGCGTGCTGCTGGTGGCCTGGCGTGGAACGAAGGAGGCACAAGCATGAAGCGCCAGACCTTGCTGCTCATCGCCATCGTCCTGCTCGGCCTGAATCTGCGCCCGGTGCTGGCTGCCATCGGCCCGTTGCTCGACCGTATCCAGCTCGATACCGGCCTGGATCATGTCGGTGCCAGCCTGCTGACCAGTCTGCCTGTGGTGATCATGGGCCTTGGCGCTCTGGCCGCCGGCCTGCTGCGCAAACGCTTGGGTGAACGCAACGGGATTCTCTTCGGCGTACTGCTGATCGCCCTCGCCTGCCTGGTGCGCGGCTTACTGCCTGACTCCAGCACCCTGATCATCACCGCATTGCTGGCTGGCGCGGGAATCGCGTTCGTGCAGGCGCTTTTGCCGGGCCTGATCAAGTCGCGCTTCCCCACTGACAGCGGCCGCCTGATCGGTTTCTACAGCTGCGCGATCATGGGTGGCGCCGCATTCGGCGCGGCGCTGACGCCCTGGTTGGCGCAGTCGATAGGCTGGTCGTGGGCGCTGGCGAGTTGGGCACTGCCCGCTCTGCTCGCTGCTGCCTACTGGCGCCGCGCAGCGCCGCATGAAGCCTTGGCGCAAGCAGACAACGTAGCGCACCTGGACGTCTGGCGCTCACCGAGGGCCTGGCTGTTGATGAGCTTCTTCGGCATCGGCACCGCCGGCTACACACTGGTGCTGGCCTGGCTGCCGCCTTACTACACCTCGCTGGGTTGGAGCGCGCAGTACAGCGGCCTGCTGCTGGCTGCGCTGACGCTCTGCGAAGTAGTCGCCGGCCTGCTGGCATCGAGCCTGCTGCCACGCTACCCGGATCGACGTGTGTTACTGGCGGTGGTCTTGCTGGCACTGCTGGCCGGGCTGCTTGGCCTGATGCTGGCACCGCTGCAACTGGTGGTGCCGATCTGCATGCTGCTGGGCGTGGGCATCGGTGCGCTGTTCCCGCTTTCGCTGGTGGTGGCCCAGGATCACCTGGACGACCCACGCCAGACCGGCGATCTGCTGGCGTTCGTGCAAGGCGGCGGCTATCTGATCGCCGCCACCGCGCCGCTGCTGGCTGGCCTGCTACGCCAGTACACCGATAACCTGCGCCTGAGCTGGATGGCGATGGCCGCTGCCACGCTTGTGTTGATGCTCATGGCGTCCCGCTTCACCCCTGACAGCGGGCAGTTCCGCACCCGCCCTCTGCGCGTCGCGTAGGATGGGTTCAGCGCTCAGGGTGGGTCGACACGCAGACCGCGCGTAGCGACAGCGAACAGTCCATCCAGGCCAAGGCCGAACTGCTTGACGACGAATGCATGGACGCAGGAGGTGGAGCGGCGCAGGAAGCTAAAGCTGAGTACGCCCGCACCTAATACGCCTTACATTTACCTAGGTTAGAGGCCTACCAGCGATACACCGGAAAGCGCCGGCACAGCTCCGTCACCGACTCACGCACCCGGGCACGTACGGCCACTTGCGTTTCGCCACCCACCTCGAGCGCATCCAGCACCTCACACAGCCAGCCGGCTAAACGCTCGCACTCATCGATACCGAAGCCTCGCGTAGTCACGGCCGGCGTGCCGATGCGCAGCCCCGAGGTCACGAACGGCGAGCGTGGGTCGTTGGGCACCGAGTTCTTGTTGGCGGTGATATGGGCGTCGCTCAGGGCGGCATCCGCGTCCTTGCCGGTATAGGGCCTGTCGGACAGGTCGATCAGCATCAGGTGGTTGTCGGTGCCGCCCGATACGATGCGATAACCCCGCTGCTGCAGCACGGCGGCCATGGCCCGGGCGTTGCTCAATACCTGGCGCTGGTAGGTCTTGAACTCGGGCAGCAGCGCTTCCTTGAAGGCTATCGCCTTGGCGGCGATGACGTGCATCAGCGGGCCGCCCTGAATGCCGGGAAATACGGCGGAATCGAGCCGCTTGTAGAAGTCCTCACCCTGCCCCCTGGCCAGGATGATGCCGCCTCGCGGGCCGCGCAGGGTCTTGTGGGTGGTGCTGGTGACCACGTGGGCATGGGGCAACGGGCTGGGGTATTCACCCGCCGCCACCAGGCCGGCGACATGCGCCATGTCTACCCAGAACACCGCCCCTACCTTGTCGGCGATGGCGCGCATGCGCGCCCAGTCCTTGTGCCGCGAATAGGCAGAGAAGCCGCCGATCAGCATTTTCGGCCGGGTTTGCAGGGCAATGCGCTCCATCTCGTCGTAGTCGATCAGGCCGGTTTCGGGATCGAGGCCATAGGGCACGATGCGGTAATGCCGCCCGGAGAAGTTGGACGGGTTGCCGTGGGTAAGGTGGCCACCCTGCGCCAGGTTCATGCCCATCACGGTGTCGCCCGGATTGGTCAGCGCCAGGAACACTGCCGCATTGGCCTGGGCCCCGGCGTGCGGCTGGACGTTGGCGTAGTCGCAATCGAACAATGCCTTGAGCCGCTCGATGGCCAGGCGCTCGGCCACGTCCACATGCTCGCAACCGCTGTAGTAGCGCTTGCCGGGGTAGCCTTCGGCGTACTTGTTGGTGAATACCGAGTGCTGGATCGCCATCACCAGCGGGCTGGCGTAGTTCTCGGAGGCGATCAACTCAACGTGATCCTCCTGGCGGCCTTCTTCAAGGCGCACGGCCTCGGCCAGTTCGGGGTCGAAATCGGCGAGGCTCAGGGCGGCGTCATACATGGGGTAATTTCCTCGTGGGTCAGTTCGCAGGTTTCAGTAGCTGGGTAATGCGCTGGGCGATGTCGTCGATCTGCGCTTCGCTGCAGATCAGCGCCGGCAGCAGGCGGATGGTGCTGTCACGGGTCACGGTGATCAGCAGGCGTCGCTCGGTCAGTGCGCGCCCCACCAGTTCCTTGCAGGGGCGGCTCAGCTCGATGCCGACCATCAGGCCTCGGCCACGAATGGCGATGACTTCCGGGTGATCGCCCAACGCCTGCTGCAAACGCCCGAGCAGACGCTCGCCGAGCACGGCGGCGCGCAGTGGCAGGTCGTCGCGCTGCATGATGTCGAGCACGCTGCAGGCCACCCGACAGGCCAGCGGGTTGCCGCCGAAAGTGGAGCCATGCAGGCCCGGAGAGAACAGATCGGCGGCGGCGCCGCGCGCCACACAGGCGCCGATGGGCAGGCCATTGCCCAGGGCCTTGGCCAGGGTCATCACGTCGGCCGTGATGCCCGCATGCTGGTGGCCGAACCAGGCGCCGGTACGGCCCATGCCAGCCTGGATCTCGTCGAGCATCAGCAGCCAGCCATGCCGGTCGCACAGGGCCCGCAGTTCGCGCAGGTAGGCAATGCTGGCGACGCGGATGCCGCCCTCGCCCTGCACCGGCTCAAGCAGCACCGCGACGATGTCCGGGCACTGCTCGGCCACCTGGCGAACGGCCTCAATGTCGTCGTAGGGCACGCGCACGAAGCCGTCGAGCAAGGGTTCGAAGCCGGCTTGCTTGGCCGGGTTGCCCGAGGCGGACAGCGTGCCGATGGTGCGCCCATGGAAGCCGTTGTCCATCACCAGCACGGTCGGCCTGGCGATGCCCTTGCGTTGGCCATGCAGGCGCGCCAGCTTGAGGGCCGCCTCGTTGGCCTCGGCGCCCGAGTTGCAGAAGAACGCCCGCTGCATCCCGGTGAGTGCGCAAAGGCGATCGCCCAGGCGTTCCTGCCAGTCGATGCGAAAGACATTGGAGGTGTGCAGCAGCATCCCGGCCTGCTCGGCAATGACCGCAGTGATCTCCGGGTGCGCATGCCCGAGGCCGGTGACCGCCACGCCGGCGATGGCATCGAGGTACTCCACGCCCTGCTCGTCCCACAGCAGCGCACCGCTGCCACGAACGAAGGACACCGGTTGGCGGGCATAGGCACGCATCAGATGGGAATGAGCAATGGACATGGATCGAACCTCACAGCAGCAGTGGAAAAGATCAGGGTTGTTCAGCGGGCACGGCGCCCGGCCAGTAGTGGCTATCCGGCAGCGCGCGGGCGCCGAAAATCGCCTGGCCGACGCGCACCACCGTGGCGCCCTCTTCGATGGCGATCTCGAAATCCCCGGACATGCCCATCGACAGCGCATCCAGCTCGACGCCGGACGGTGCGTCCTGGCGTATTCGGTCACGCAGCTCACGCAGGCGCACGAAGCACTGGCGTACCCGCTCAGCCTCGCTGGAGAACAGCGCCAGGGTCATCAGCCCGCGCACCCGCAGGGCGGAAAATGCCGGCAGTGCCTGGACGAACGCCGCTACATCCTCCGGGGCCAGGCCGTACTTGCTGGCCTCGCCGGAGGTGTTGACCTGCACGAACACATCCAGCGCACGGCCCTCGACCTGCAGGCGGCGATCCAGCGCCTCGGCCAGGCGCAGGCTGTCCAGGGCCTGGAATTCCGTGGCGAAGCGCGCCACTAGCTTGGCCTTATTGGTCTGCAGGTGGCCGATCACCGACCACTGCAGATCGCCCAGGTCCTGCATGGCCTGCCACTTGCCATGGGCTTCCTGCACCTTGTTCTCGCCGAGCATCCGGCAGCCGGCGGCATAGGCCAGGCGCAGGCTGGCCTCGGGCTTGGTCTTGCTCACCGGCAGCAGGCGCACCGAGACCGGGTCACGGCCAACGCGCTGGCAGGCCGCTTCGATACGGCGCTGCACCTCGGCCAGGTTGTGGCGAAAATCTTCCACCGAGGCGGCCTCGGGGTAGCGCCCATGGTGGTCGTGGCGGGTGGCGGTGGGATGATCGACTGGCATCAGTTCACCCCCTTGTTCACCGGCAGTTCCGCCGCGCCGGTCTGCGCCGGGCGTGGTGACCAGCGCCCATTGAGCATGGCGTAGGCCAGCAGGCCGATCACCAGTCCCCAGAACGCACCGCCGATGCCCAGCAGGTTGATGTCGGCGGCGGCTGCCAGGAAGGTGATCAGCGAGGCCTCACGGGTGCGTGCATCGGCCATGGCGCTGGCCAGGCTGCCGCCAATGGTGCCGAGCAGCGCCAGGCCGGCCAGGGTAGCGATGAAGGTCGCCGGAAAGGCCATGAACACCGCCGCCAGGGTGACGCCGAAAATGCCCACCAGGATGTACAGCACCCCGGCGGCGATCCCGGCGATCCAGCGCTTGGAGGGGTCTTCATGGGCCTCGCGCCCAGTGCAGATGGCAGCGGTGATCGCGGCAAGGTTGAAGGCGTGCGAGCCGAACGGCGCCATCAGCAGGGAGCCAAGCCCGGTCAGGGTAACGATGGGGTTGGCGCTGGTGCTGAAACCATCGTTGCGCAACACCAGCATGCCGGGCATGTACTGCCCGGTCAGGGTGATCAGGAACAGCGGCAGCGCCACGCTCAGCAGTGCATTGAGGGAAAACGCAGGCGCGGTGAACACCGGCGCCGCCAGTGCCAGGCTGACGGTGGAGAGATCCACCCGCGCCTGCAGCAACAGGAAGGCCAGGCCCAGCAGCAGGATGCCGACCACCGCATAGCGTGCGCTCAAGCGCTTGAACAGCAGGTAGCTGACGATCAGCACCCCAGCCAGCAGCGGATCGAGGCTGACGCTGGCGAAGGCCCCGATGCCGAACTGCAGCAGGATGCCCGCCAGCAACCCGGCCGCCACCCCATTCGGAATCAGCCGAATGACCCGCTCGAACCAGCCGGATAACCCCAGTAGGACAAAGGCCGCCGCCGAGATAAGGTACGCACCGATGGCCTCGGCATAAGGCGTGGTGACCAGCGCCGTCACCAGAAACGCCGCCGCCGGCGTCGACCAGGCGGTGATGATCGGCGCGCGCGCCATCCAGCTCAGGACAATGCCGGTCACCCCCACGCCAATCGACACCGACCACACCCAGGAGGCCGTCAGCTCCGGGCTGAGCCCGGCCACCCTGGCCGCCTGAAACACCAGAATGAAGGTGCCGCCGTAGTTGACGATGACCGAGATCAGCCCCGCCACGATGGGATGGGTGAGGTCTCCCGGACGGAGGGACGAGAACGAAGAATACGCGGACATGACCTGACAAGAGCTCCTGGCGGAATGGGAGAAGGCTTGCGAGGCAACGTTATAGGCCTAGAATGGCCTGATTTATCCGTCCATTTCTGTATAGGGGTACAGACCAATTGTTCAGGCACGCCCAGCTCGAATCCGTCAAAGCCTGGATCGACGACCCAGCCCATGGCGCGCAGCCCCTGTACCTGCGCGTGCAGCGGGCGATTCGCCAGTTGATCCTCGATGGCGTGCTCGACGCGGGCAAACCCCTGCCGGCATCACGCGCCCTGGCCAAGTCCCTGGCGGTATCGCGCGATACGGTGGAATCGGCCTACAGCCAACTGCATGCCGAGGGCTTCATCGAGCGCCGTGTAGGCAGCGGCAGTTTCGTCTCGGAGCGCACGCAGCGCTTGCCGGGGCGCGGCAAGGCCAGGGCTCGGGCACCGCAGCCGGCGACGCCGCGCCTGAGCCAGCGCGGCAACGCCCTATTCCACAACGGCGGCGTGCGGGACTTCCTCATGCCGCGCCCCTTCGCCCCCGGCGTGCCGGAAACCCGCAGCTTTCCGCTACCGACCTGGGAACGCCTGCAACGCCAGGTGCTCATGGAACAGGGCTATCGCGCCCTGCTGCACAGCCCGCCACAGGGCATGGAGGCGCTGCGCCGCGCCATCGCCGATTACATCAACCTCGAACGGGGCGCCAGCGCCACGGCGGAACGGGTGCTGATCCTCACCAGCTCTCAACAGGCGCTGACCTTGTGCGCCACCGTGCTGCTCGATGCCGGTGAGCGCATCCTCATCGAAGACCCGTCCTACCACGGCGCGCGCAAGGCATTCGAGGCCGCCGGCCTGCACTGCGTACCCGTGCCGCTGGATGCGCAGGGCATGCAGGTGGAGCGGCTGAACCAGGAGAGCGAGTCCGCCAGGGCCGTGTTCCTCACCCCGTCACACCAATTCCCGACGGGGGCAACGCTGGCGCTGGATCGCCGCCTAGCCATCATCGAATGGGCGCAACGTCAGCAGGGCTGGATCATCGAAGACGACTACGACAGCGAATTCCATTACGACGGCAAACCCAAGGCCTGCGTGCAGGGGCTCGATCCCTACGAGCGCACGATCTACATCGGCACCTTCACCAAATCCCTGTTTCCCGGCCTGCGCATCGGTTACATGGTGCTGCCACCGACACTGGTCGCGCCGATGACCGTGGCGCGTACCCTGCTCGACGGGCACAGCGCGCCGATCCCGCAACTCACCCTGGCTCGCTTCATTGAGGGTGGCCACTTCGGCGCCCATATCCGCACCCTGCGCGCCGTGTACGCCGAACGCCGCGACGTGCTGGCGCGGCTGGTGCGCGAGCACCTGAGCGACTTCGTTGAGCCACGGGTTCCGAGCGGCGGCATGCAGATGCCCTGCGTATTCATCCGCGACATCGACGAAGACGAGCTGGTGGCCTCCGCGCGGCAGGCCGGTATCGACCTGTTGGGGCTGAGCGCCCTGCACGCCACCGAACAGCGCACGGCCGGTATCCTGATGGGCTTCGCCGCGCACGCGCCGCACGAGCTGGAGCCAGCAGTGAAGAAGCTGGCCAGTCTGCTACGTGCCAGGTGCAGTTGACGAGGCACTGCCGTCACGGCTTTCAGGCAAAAAAGCGTTTTTCACGTAAGCACGGAAAACAGCGAGCCTGGATGACAGGCAACAAAAAACCCGCCGTAGCGGGTTCTTCGTTTCAGCGGATACGAATCACTTCTTGCCCAGCTTCTTCAGCTCTTCGTCGCGCAGCTCGCGGCGCAGGATCTTGCCGACGTTGGTGGTCGGCAGCACGTCGCGGAATTCGACGGCCTTGGGCACCTTGTAGCCGGTGAGGTTGGCACGCATGTGCTCCATCACCTGCTCCTTGGTCAGGCTCTCGCCCGGCTTGACCACCACGAACACCTTGATCGCTTCGCCGGATTTTTCATCCGGTACGCCGATAGCAGCGCACTGCAGTACGCCAGGCAGAGTCGCCAGCACGTCTTCGAGTTCGTTCGGGTAGACGTTGAAACCGGACACCAGAATCATGTCCTTCTTGCGGTCGACGATGCGCAGGTAGCCGTCTTCCTGGATCAGGCCGATATCGCCGGTCTTCAGCCAGCCTTCGGCGTCGAGGATTTCGTCGGTGGCTTCCTGGCGCTGCCAGTAGCCCTTCATCACTTGCGGGCCCTTCACGCACAGCTCGCCGATCTCGCCGATGGCCAGCTCCTGGCCGTCGTCGTTGACGACCTTGCACAGGGTCGAGGGCACCGGAATGCCGATGGTGCCGAGCTGGATGGCGCTGAACGGGTTGACCGTGGCCACCGGACTGGTCTCGGTCATACCGAAGCCTTCGCAGATGGCGCAGCCGGTGACTTCCTTCCAACGCTCGGCGGTGGCCAGTTGCAGGGCCATGCCGCCGGATACGGTGAGCTTCAGGCTGGAGAAGTCCAGCTTGCGGAAGTCCTCGTTATTGCACAGGGCCACGAACAGGGTGTTGAGGCCAACGAAACCAGTGAAGCGGTACTTGGCCAGGTCCTTGACCACGGCCGGCAGATCGCGCGGGTTGGTCAGCAGGATGTTGTGGCCACCGATCAGCATCATCGCCATGCAGTGAAAGGTGAAGGCATAGATGTGATAGAGCGGCAGCGGCGCGATCAGCACCTCGCAGCCTTCATTCAGGTTGGCGCCCATCAGTGCCTTGACCTGCAACATGTTGGCCACCAGGTTGCGATGGGTAAGCATCGCGCCCTTGGCCACGCCGGTGGTGCCGCCGGTGTACTGCAGCACGGCGATATCGGCGTTGCTCGGGGTGGCCTCGGTGAAACTCTGGCCACGGCCCTTGGCCAGGGCGTCGTTGAGTTTGACAGCCTTGGGCAAGTTGTAGGCCGGCACCATCTTCTTCACGTGCTTGATCACGGCATTGACCAGCAGACGCTTGAAGGTCGGCAACATGTCGCCGACTTCGGTGACGATCACGGTTCTGACGCCGGTCTTGGGCACCACCTGTTCGGCCAGGTGGGCCATGTTGGCCAGGCAGATCAGCGCCTTGGCGCCGGAATCATTGAACTGGTGCTCCAGCTCCCGCGCGGTGTACAGCGGGTTGGTATTGACCACCACCAGGCCGGCGCGCATGGCACCGAACACCACGATGGGGTACTGCAGCACGTTGGGCAGCTGCACGGCGATGCGGTCGCCAGGCTTGAGATCGGTGTGCTTCTGCAGGTAGGCCGCGAAATCACCGGAGAGCTTGTAGATCTCGCCGTAGGTGAGCGTCTTGCCCAGGTTGCTGAAAGCAGGCTTGTCGGCGAAGCGTTGGCAGGACTCTTTCAATACCGCGAGGATGTTCGGGTACTGATCGGGATTGATTTCGGCAGCAACCCCAACGGGATACTTGTCCTTCCAGAAGTTTTCGGTCATGGAAGCCCACTCCTAAGCAACAGCTGATCTTCACCGCGCGACGGCGGTTGTTTGTTGTGTGTATAGCTCGCTTTCCCGCTGGCCCAGGGCCCGGAAGCGCGCCGAGAGTAGCAGCTTTGCCAGAGGCCGACCAGCACCATACATGGCCCAAAGAGTCGCGAAAGTGACCAGAAAAGACAGTAAAGTCACAAACGATCTTTATCTTCGCGAACCCGCGAAAAGCCTCTAGCTCGCATATTGCAGCGCGTAGAGCCTAGCTCGTCTCTGCCGCCGGTGCAGCAAGGGACTGCATGAAACACGCGAAGGTAGTTACCAAATCACAACAATTGGACTGCCCGATGGCAGCTGAGGCGGGAAAGCCCCTCCCCTGCATCAGGGAGGGGCCTTTGGGTCAGGCGATGTCGCGCAGTTCGCGACGCAGGATCTTGCCGACCGGGGTCATCGGCAAGGCGTCCTTGAACACGATGTGCTTGGGCACCTTGTAGCCGGTGAAGTTTTCCTTGCAGTAGGCCTTGAGCTCCTCGACCGTGACGCTGCCGTCGCGCGGCACCACGAACAGCTTGACCACCTCCCCCGACTTCTCGTCCGGCACGCCGATGGCCGCGCAACTGGCGACCTTCGGGTGGGCCATGACCACGTCCTCGATCTCGTTGGGGTACACGTTGAAACCCGAGACGATGATCATGTCCTTCTTGCGGTCGACGATACGCACGAAGCCGTCGGTGTCGATCACGGCAATGTCGCCAGTCTTGAACCAACCCTCGGCGTCGAGCACTTCGGCGGTCGCTTCTTCACGCTGCCAGTAGCCCTTCATCACCTGCGGCCCCTTGATGCACAGCTCGCCCCGCTCGCCCAGCGGCATCTCGTTGCCGTCGTCGTCGATCACCTTGAACGCCGTGCCCGGCACCGGAATGCCGACAGTGCCCAGACGCGCCTTGTCACCATAGGGGTTGGTACTGGCCACCGGCGAGGTTTCGGTCAGGCCGTAGCCTTCGACCACGGTGCAACCAGTCATCTGCTGCCAGCGCTCGGCAGTCGCCTTGACCAGCGCGGTACCGCCGGAGTTGGTGACCTTGAGGTTGGAGAAGTCGAGGTTCTTGAACTCGGGATGATCCATCAGCGCGACGAACAGGGTGTTGAGGCCCAGCAGCGCGGAAAACTTCCACTTGCCCAGCTCCTTGACGAAGCCGGGGATGTCACGTGGATTGGTGATCAACACATTCTGGTTACCGTTGACCATCATGCACATGCAGTTCGCGGTGAAGGCATAGATGTGGTACAGCGGCAGCGGCGCGATCATGATCTCCTGCCCCTGTTTCATCAGCGGCTTGCCGTCGTCACCAAGCTGCGCCAGGCAGGCGTCGACCTGCAGCATGTTGGCCACGAGATTGCCGTGGGTGAGCATGGCGCCCTTGGCCACACCAGTGGTGCCGCCGGTGTACTGCAGCACCGCAATGTCATCCTGGCTGGCCTTGACCGGCGTCAGCGCCTGGCCGTGGCCCTGCTTGAGCACCTGCTTGAAGGCAATCGCCTGGGGCAGATGGTAGTCGGGCACCATCTTCTTGACCTTCTTCACCACTGTGTTGACCAGCCAGCCCTTGAGGCTCGGCAGCATGTCGCCCATCTTGGCTTCGATCAGGTACTCGATCTCGGTATCCGGCAGCACCTCCTGCACCAGCTTGCCGAACATGTTCAGGTACACCAGCGCGCGCACGCCAGCATCCTTGAACTGGTGGCGCATCTCGCGCGCGGTGTACAGCGGGTTGGTGTTGACCACGATCAGCCCGGCACGCATGGCGCCGAACACGGCAATGGGGTACTGCAGCACATTGGGCATCTGCACCGCGATACGATCGCCCGGTTTCAGGTCGGTGTGCTTCTGCAGGTAGGCGGCGAAGGTCGCGGAGAGACGATCCAGCTCGGCATAGGTCAGCGTGACGCCAAGGTTGCTGAAGGCCGGACGGTCGGCGAAACGTTTGCATGAGCGTTCGAATACTTCGATCACCGACTTGTAGCTGGACAGGTCGATATCGTTGGGCACGCCGGGAGCGCGCTTGTCGTTCCAGAAATCAGGTTGCATTGTTCTTGTCCTCTTCCCCTGAAGTGATCTGGCCCGCAGTGCGGGACTGCCCGGAAAGTAGCAGTTCAGAGCGGCGCCGCAAATAGCTCGAAGGCGTCATTGATGGGCTGAATTTCGCAATAAATGCGGTGATTCGTAACCGATCTTTACTGCTCAGTGGAAATTCGACTGCGCTTTGCGTGATGACAGCCAAGGTGCACAATGCCGCCAACTCCCGGCACAAGGACTCGCCATGCGCCACGATACCTTCACCCTCAACGCCAGCGACGGCCTGCCGCTGCATGTCAACCACTGGTACGGTGAGGCGCCGCCCAGCGCCATGGTCATGCTGGCCCATGGCATGGCCGAGCACAGCCTGCGCTACGCACGCCTGGCCGAAGCCCTGGTAGCGGCAGGCTTCGCGCTTTACGCGCTGGACCAGCGCGGCCATGGTGCTACCGCCGAACGCGGCACCCTGGGCCACTATGCCGATGAAGACGGCTGGAGCAAGGTGGTCGGCGACCTTTCCACCCTCAACCACCACATCCGCCAGCAGCACCCGCACACGCCGATCTTCCTGTTCGGCCACAGCATGGGCAGCTACATCGGCATGGCCTACCTGATGGGGCACAGCTGCAGCCTGCAGGGCGCCGTGCTCTCCGGCTCCAATTACCAGCCCGTGACGCTGTACAAGGCCGCCCGCCTGATTGCCGGCCTCGAGCGCTGGCGCCTGGGGCCCAAGGGACGCAGCAAGGTCATCGACTTTCTCTCCTTTGGCTCGTTCAACAAGGCCTTCAAGCCCAACCGCACCGCCTTCGACTGGCTCAGCCGCGACCCGGCGGAAGTGGACAAATACGTGACCGATCCACTGTGCGGTTTCGTCTGCACCACGCAGTTGTGGTGCGACCTGCTTGAAGGCATGCAGCACATCACCCCGCCGACCAACCTGGCGCAGATCGACGCCGAGCTGCCGCTGCTGGTGATCGGCGGCTCGCGCGACCCGGTCAGCGACGGCAAGCGCCTGGGTGACCTGGCTGGCGCCCTGCGCGAGGCTGGCGTGCACGACGTACAGCTGAAGATTTATCCCGAGGCCCGTCATGAGCTGCTCAACGAGAGCAATCGCGACGAGGTCACCGCCCACCTGATCGACTGGCTACAGCAGGCGCTGAGCCAGGGTCGAAGCCCAACCAAGGAGTGTCCATGACTCAGGTCACCAATATCCCTTACGAAGCCCTCAGCGTCGGCCAGCAAGCGGCCTTCGAGAAGACCGTGGAAGAGCGCGATGTGCAGCTGTTCGCCGCCGTATCCGGCGACAACAACCCGGTGCACCTGGACGCCGCCTTCGCCGCCGAGACGATGTTCAAGGAGCGCATCGCCCATGGCATGTTCACTGGCGCCTTGATCAGCGCCGCCATCGCCTGCCGCCTGCCCGGCCCGGGCACCATCTACCTCGGCCAGCAGCTCAAGTTCACCCGCCCGGTGAAACTCGGCGACACCCTGACCGTGAAGCTGGAAGTGCTGGAAAAACTGCCGAAGAACCGCGTGCGCATCGCCACCCGCGTGTTCAACCAGGACGGCAAGCAAGTGGTCGACGGCGAAGCCGAAGTGCTCGCCCCGGCCAGCGAGCAGACCGTGACCATGCCGCCGATGCCGCAGGTCACCGTCGACTGACGCGCTGCAAGCTGGTGCGCGACCGCAGCGTCGCGCACCACTTTTGTTCTACACTCACAAATCTTGAGCGACCTGGCACTGCATAAGTACGTTTCTTTGTGCATTATGCACAAAACCCTTTGACCACCTTGCCAAGCCACCTGCTGCGCTGACTCTGGCACGCCCCCTGCTATCGCCAAGGCCTCACACCCTTACCGGAGCCAGGTCCATGAGCCACGCCACCCCCGATAGCGATTACCCCCTCAGCGAGGTGCCCAACGGCGCGCGCAAGGGGCTGTTCTCCACCGCCATCCTGTTGTTCGGTTTCACCTTCTTCACCGCCACCATGTTCGCCGGCGGCAAGATCGGCATGGCCTTCGACTTCACCACCCTGCTCTGGGCTGCAGTGATCGGTAACCTGCTGCTCGGCCTGTACGCTGCCGTGCTGGGCCTGATCGCCTGCCGCAGCGGCCTGAACTCGGTACTGATGGGTCGCTTCTGCTTCGGCGAAATGGGCAGCAAGCTGTCCGACGTGCTCCTGGGTTTCACCCAGATCGGCTGGTACGCCTGGGGCACGGCGACCATCGCCATCGTTCTGGTGAAGATTCTCGGCCTGCCCGAAAGCCTGACCATCCCGCTGATGGTGCTGTTCGGCTTCGGTTTCTGCCTCACTGCCTTCGTCGGCTACAAGGGCCTCGATCTGCTCTCGCGCGTCGCCGTGCCGGCCATGCTGGTGCTGCTGGTGGCTTCGCTGTGGATCGCCACCCGTGATATCGGCGGCCTCGCCGGGCTGCTGGCAGTGGAACCGTCCGAAAGCATGAGCCTGAGCGTGGCCATCACCCTGGTGTTCGGCACCTTCGTCAGTGGCGCCACCCAGGCCACCAACTGGACGCGTTTCGCCAAAAGCGGCCGCATCGCAGTGCTGGCCAGCCTGTTCGGCTTCTTCATCGGTAACGGCCTGATGATCATTGCCGGGGCCTACGGCGCAATCGTCTACCAGCAACCGGACGTGGTCGAAGTACTGGTGCTGCAGGGGCTGTCCATGGCCGCCGTGGTCATGCTCTTCCTCAACCTGTGGACCACCCAGGACAACACCATCTACAACTTCGCCGCCGCCGGCTGCAACCTGCTGCGCACCGGCAAGCGCAAGACAGTGACCCTGGTCGGCGCCGGCATCGGTACCCTGCTGGCCATCGGCGGCATGTACGAAATGCTGATTCCCTTCCTGATCCTGCTCGGCTCGATCATCCCGCCGATTGGCGGCGTGATCATGGCCGACTTCTTCTACGGCCACCGCGCGCGCTACCCGAAACTGGCCGATGTGCGCCTACCGACGTTCAACTGGGTCGGCCTGGGCGCCTACCTGATCGGCGCACTGAGCGCCTACTTCTCGCCCTGGGTCGCGCCGCTGGTCGGCATTGCCGTGGCTGCCGTGGTTTACGTCGTGCTGTTCGAACTTCACAAGGCCCTGGCCGGCCGCCAGCAGGTCGCCGGCGCGTGAACCTGACCGTCGCCGACGTGCTCGCACTACCCGGCCTGGCCAGCATGCACCTGCGTGCTGGTAGGGCCGGACGCGACAACGCCGTGCGCTGGCCCTACGTGGCCGAAAATGAAGGCATCGCCGATTGGGTGATGGGCGGCGAGCTGATCTTCGTCACCGGCATCAACCACCCGCGCGACGAAGCCAACCTGCTGCGCCTGGTGCGCGAGGGCCATGAGCGTGTAGTCGCCGGCATGGTCATCCTCACCGGCGCCGAGTTCATCCAGACCATCCCGCCAAGCGTCATCGCAGAGGCCGAGCGCCTGAATCTGCCGCTGATCGAGCAGCCCTACGCACTGAAGATGGTAGTGGTCACCCAGGCCATCGGCACCGCGCTGGTGCAGGCGCAGCAGCTCGGGCGCTCGCGCCAGCACGTGCTGGAACAGGTGCTCGACGGTGATTACCAGTCGCTCGAGGCGTTGTTGCAACGCGGCGACAGTCTCGGCCTGGCCCTGCACCTGCCACGTCAGGTGGCGCTGCTGCGTCTCGATGGCAGCGAGCAACTGTTCGGCGACCTGCCTGACGAAGACGCCGAGCGCCAGCTGCAAAGCCGCCAGCAACTGCTGCAACGACGCCTGGAGCAGTGCCTCGGCGAACTGGGCGACGCCCTGCCGCTGGTCAGCCAGGGCCGTCACTGGATCGCCCTGCTGCCCTGTCCCGATGCCCACACCGAAGCGCGCAATCGCCAGGCCATGACCGCGCTGCTCGACGAGCTGCGCCCGCAGCTCGGCCCGCTGCGACTGTTTCTTGGCTTGGGCAGCGCGGGCTGCGATGCGCCCCGTTTCGCTCAAGGCCTGGGGGAAGCGCGTCAGGCGCTGACCGTGGCGCAACGCTTTCCCGAGCGCCTGGGCCTGTGCAGTTTCAACGAACTGGGCGTGCTGGAGCTGCTCGGCGCGATCCGCGACCGCAGTCTGCTGGATCGCTTCGTCGAGCGCGTGCTTGGCCCGCTGATCGGCGACGACTCGCGCCACCAGCCGGTGCTGATGCCGACCCTGGAAGCCTGGTTCCAGGAGAACGGCAACCTGGCATTGGCCGCACAACGCCTGAACGTTCACCGCAACACCCTGAGCTACCGTCTACAGCGCATCGAAGCGCTGACCGGCTGCTCGTTCGAAGATCCGCACGACCGCCTGAACATCAGCGTTGCGCTGTTGATCCGGCGCCTGTCGTCGCCTGCCTGAGAGGAAATCCGATGATCATCCACAATGCCCGCCTGCGCGGCCGCGACGGCCTGCACCGCATCACCCTGGACGGCGAGCGCATCGCCGCCATCGACGCCCAGCACACCCTGCCCCCCATCGCCGAAGGCGATCTGGACGCCGTCGGCAATCTCGTCGTGCCGCCCTTCGTCGAGCCGCACATCCACCTCGACGCCACCCTCACCGCCGGCGAGCCGGCATGGAACATGAGCGGCACGCTGTTCGAGGGCATCGAGCGCTGGGCCGAGCGCAAAGCGCTGGTGACCCACGAGGACACCAAGACCCGCGCGCGCAAGACCATCGACATGCTGGTCGACCACGGCATCCAGCACGTGCGCACCCACGTCGACGTCACCGACCCGACCCTGGCCGCGCTCAAGGCCATGCTCGAAGTGCGCGAGGAAACCCGCCACCTGATCGACCTGCAGATCGTCGCCTTCCCGCAGGAGGGCATCGAGTCCTATGCCAATGGTCGTGCACTGATGGAGCAGGCCATCGAGCTGGGCGCCGACGTGGTCGGCGGCATCCCGCATTTCGAGAACACCCGCGACCAGGGCGTGGCGTCGATCAAGTTCCTCATGGATCTGGCCGAACGCACCGGCTGCCTGGTGGACGTGCACTGCGACGAAACCGACGACCCGCAATCGCGCTTTCTCGAAGTATTGGCCGAAGAAGCCCGCGTGCGCGGCATGGGCGCGCGGGTCACCGCCAGCCACACCACAGCCATGGGCTCCTATGACAACGCCTACTGCTCCAAGCTGTTCCGCCTGCTGAAGATGAGCGGCATCAGCTTCATCTCCTGCCCCACCGAAAGCATCCACCTGCAGGGCCGTTTCGACACCTACCCGAAACGCCGCGGTCTGACCCGCGTGGCGGAGATCGACCGCGCCGGGATGAATGTCTGCTTCGGTCAGGACTCCATCGTCGACCCCTGGTATCCGTTGGGCAACGGCAACATCCTGCGCATCCTCGAAGCCGGCCTGCACATCTGCCACATGCTCGGCTACGAAGACCTCAAGCGCAGCCTGGACCTGATCACCGACAACTCGGCGCGCGCGCTGAACCTGGGTGAAGGTTATGGACTGGAAGTGGGTCGCCCGGCCAACCTGCTGATTCTCTCGGCGCCGGACGATTACGAGATGGTGCGCAGCCAGGGCCACGCGCTGGTGTCGGTCCGCCACGGCAAGGTGCTGATGCGCCGCACGCCGGCCAGTATCGAGCGCGCCTGACGCTCAAATGTGGGAGGGGCTTTAGCCGCGACAACCTTTGCAACCGTAGGGTGGATGACGCTTTTTTCATCCACCATCGCGTCAGTCCAGGCGGTGGACAAGCTTCGCGTTGTCCACCCTACGAACTGAGGTACCGCATCCCCACCAGCATCGAACGCACCTGATGCAATTTGTAGGAGCCCCGCCCCGGGGCGAATAGTAGGTTCACGACGTTGCCTGAACCATTCGCCGCGAGGCGCGGCTCCTACAAGCCAGAACCGCTTTACTCCACCCGCACGCTGGCGGTCATGCCGGCGCTCAGCACCACGCCCTCGGGTACCTGATCAAGCCTGATACGTACCGGAATGCGCTGCGCCAGACGTACCCAGTTGAAGGTCGGCTCGACATCGGCCAGCAACTGCCCGTCCGGGCTGGCGTTGCGGTCGGTGATACCGCGACTGATGCTGTCCACCTCACCGCGAAGCTGCTGATCCCCCCCCATCAGCCAGACCTCCACCGGCGCGCCGACCTGAATGCGCGGCAGCTTGGTCTCCTCGAAATACGCCTGCACGTAGAACGATTGGGTGTCCACCAACGCCATCACCGCCTGCCCGGCATTCACATAGTTACCCTGGGCCAGCACCAGGTTGGTGATCTGCCCGTCGCGCGGGGCATGCACTTCGCTGCGTGCCAGATTCAGCTCGGCCACACGCAGGTCGGCCTGCGCTTCGCGATATTCACCGCGCGCCATCTCGGCATTGATCTGCGCGTTCTCCAGCAATTCGGCGCTGATCGCCTGGGCACCCAGGCGGGAGCGACGCGAGGCCTCGTGCTCGCGCAGGCTCAATTGCTGGCGGCGAATATCCACCACCGCCTTGGCCTTCTCCACCGCCGCCTGATAGCGGTCACGATCGATGCTCATCAGCAGGTCGCCGGCCTTGACCTGCTGGTTGTCGCGCACCTTGAGCTCGACCACCCAGCCGGACACGTCCGGGGCGATGGTCACCACGTCGGCGCGCACGCGGGCGTCACGCGTCCAGGGCGAGTACATGTAGTGTTGCCAGATCCAGGAGCCGGCGAAGATCGCCACCACCACCATGGCCAGGGTTATGCCGACTCGAATGGTCGAACGCATGTCGCTCTCCTTAATGTCTCCGCAAAGCTTGTTCAGCATCTCGCGAGCTAGAGCCATGCAAGGCAAAAACAGGCGAGGAAGCGGAGTTTACGAGTTTGTAAATGAGCATTCCGACCCTGTTTTTAACGCCGCAGGGCCGACGCGCAGCAGGTGCTGGCAAGCTTTCAAGTCGCCAGGACGGCGATTACCGCCGCCAGCACGCAGACATACAAGGCACAATCGAACAGGGCTTCGTGCCAGATCCAGCGCGACAGCCCGATGCGCTGCAACCCCAGGCGCAACACGCCAGTCAGTAGCAGCGCCAATACCGCGTAGGCCGCCATCGGGCTCAGCAATACGCCGCCCAGCGACCATTCATGTAAGCCCATGGGCCTCCCCTTTCACGTGACACCAGTGGCGCCAGCCGTTTTGCAGTTGCAACAGCGCCGCCTCGGCCAGACGCTTGTCGATGCTGGGCGTGCAGGCGCGCAGGGCCTCCTGCAGCTCGGCCACCGCTGCGTTCAGATCGTCTTCACGGCCCGGCGCCGGCCCACGTTCCAGAGCATCATCGAGGCGTTCCAGGAAACGCCGCTGCGACCGTGCCAGGCCGGCATCGGCATTGGCCAGGCACTTGCGCAGATGCAGCAACTCGTCGCCCAGATCGAGTCCGGCCACGCCATCGTCCCAGCGGCTGCGTGCCTGGTCCGGCCGCGCCGGATAGTGCCGCGCCAGCTGGATCAGGCGGTCGGCCATGCGCCCGCCGAACCAGTTTTCGGCGCGGCCCAGATCGCGCCGGGTCAGGCGTCCGAGGTCGGTCAGGATCGCCTGCATCAGGCGTCGCCCGTGCCAGACCGGATTGCGCAGCACCACCAGCTTGAAGGCCATCACCGCACACCCCACGCCCATCAGCATGCCGGGCGCTTCATTGAGGAAGAACTCGACGTTATAGCCGACACCCGGCGCCGGCAGGCAGAGCACGATGAAGTGCAGGCAGAACGACGTGGAGGTGGCGGCCGTCGCCGGCTTGGCCATGCCCAGCACACCAAAGAACAACGGCACGCCCAGCACCATGCAGAGCATGACGAAGCCGTCGATCTGCGGCATCAGAATCTGTCCGACGAAGAACGCCACTGGCAGTGCGTAGAAGATGCCGCGCAGAAACATCATGCCGATCTGCGGGGCGGCTTCGAGCCGGGCGAACAGGCTGCACACCACGCAGGCCAGCAGCAGCGCACCAGTGGCGTGGGTCCAGCCAGTGGCCAGCCAGAACGCGGCCAGAACCAGGAAGGTCAGCGCGCTGCGCGAGCCATACACCAGTGCGGTCTGCCAGTCGTAATGCCAGGACAAGGCGCGCGGTGCATCGGCCGGCGCCCTGCCCGCCTCGACTGCGAGCAACGCTCGACTGGCGTCCTCGACGCGCAACAGCAGCACCATCAAGCGTTCCAGGCACAGTTGCTGCCCACTGCTCAGTTCTTCGTCCTGCGCCGCCTGACGCAGTTGCTCGACAAGCTCCAGCAAGCCTTCTGGCTGCGCCTGCTGCAGGCGCTCATCCACCACTTGCAGCCAGGGTGCAACGGCCTGAGCTTCGGCGCTGCTCAGCTGTCGCCACTGCCGCGCTACTCCGCGGGCAAGGCGCAGCATGCCGAGCAGATCGCGACTCAGCACCCGCAGCGCCACGGCACGCTGGCGACCGCGAGCGCCCTCGAACCAGGCGTGCTCCCGCTGAGCATCAACGGCGACGATCCGCGCCAAGACTTCCAGCAAGCCTTGGCGGGCGTCAGCTTCACCAGCCAGCGCCTGACGCGAGGCTGCCACGCCAGCCTGCCAGGCGTTACGCGCCTGCTGCGCCAGTTGTCGCTCGACGCGCTGCGGCCAGAGCAAGGCGCTGCTCAGGGTGGCGCAGATGATACCCAGGCAGATTTCCGTGCAGCGGGCGATGGCTTCGTCGAACACCACATGCGGCTTGCCGATGGCCGGCAAGGCGATGATCGCCACCGTGTAGCCAGCCAGCACGAAAGAATACGACCAGGCGCTGCGCAACATGGTCGAAGATGCCGTACACAGCGCCAGCCACAGGGCGAATGCCAGCAGGAACAGCAACGGCGCCTGGGCGAACAGCCCCATCATCACCACCGCCATGAAGGTGCCGACCAGCGTGCCGAGCAGCCGCGCCAGGCCCTTCTGCACCACCATGCCTGACAGCGGCTGGGCGACGATGAAGGCGGTCATCAGCGCCCACTGCGGCTGCTCCAGGCCAAAACGCAGCGCGCACCACAACGCCAGACCGCCGCCGAGCAGGGTCTTGATGGCGAATTGAACGGCTTGCGAGCTTGGCGCGAGAAACGCCAGCAAGGAATCACGCACGGTGGCTACCTGAAGAAATCCCAGCTCTGAACATAGCTGTAGCGATTGGGTTGCGCCTCCATGCGAAACTCAATTATTAGCTAGCTAAGCATTTATGTCCAGACGGTGCCGCGATCCCAGGCGGGCAGCGCGCAAATAAAAAAAGGGCGACCGAAGTCGCCCGAATTGCCTTGCGTGCCCTGTGAACCGGAAGGATCAGCTCTGCTTGCGCTTGTGCGCATCCTTCCAGATGAAGTAACCGACGCCCCCGAAGAACGCGACCATCAGAAGTACGGTGCCGATGCCGGCGAGAACCACTGTATCGACGAACATGGCTGCCTCCTGTTGTGCCTGTCTGTCTGGGATGGCTTCACGTTATCAGCGCTGGCGGCGGGAAAATTGATCTGGGTCAATGGCTGGAGAGCAGGCGCGAGCGGGCCATTGGCAATACTGACCCAGGTCAAGAAATCGAGGGGGTACGAAGCGGGAAACACGGCCAGGCAGCCGTGCAAAACGATTGAACGGCGGGAGTTTCAGCGCTTCTTGGGCTTGCTCTTGGACTTCTTCTTGGCCTTGCCGATCGGCAATACCTGCTCGAAGACCTGGCGCATCTCGTTGAGGCGCTTGTCGTTGAGGTCGTGGATACGCTTGTCGCGCTCGGCGGCGAAATCGATCAGCTTGTCATCGTTGCTCATAGCGGAAACCGGATCAGGCGAAAGGTCAGATTCAGGCGTGGCGCGCAGGCTTGGCGCGTCTTCGCCACTTGATGTTGCCAATGATGCTGGGTCGGCCCGTGCATGACCAGTAGCGAAGCATGCTGCAGCGTCAGCGAATGTTCGATGCGCGTGCTGCCGACGCGGCGCAGGTCGAAACGCCGGCTACCGCCCAGGTTGAGCGAGGCAATCAATGGATTGCGCCCCAACTCGGGCTCAGCATCGCTGTGCCAGCCCATGGAATCCTGGCCGTCGCGGTAATGATTGAGCAGCACAGCATTGAGCGGCTGCCCGACCTCCCTCATGACCCGTTGGCGAATATCCTCCAGCAAGGGCGTCCAGGGCAACGGCTCGTGCACCTTCCCGGAATAGCGATAACGCGCTTCGGGCTCGCCATACCAGGCGGTCAGCCGCGGCGTTCGGTGATAGCGACCATGAATGAACAACTCCGGTTGCTGCCAGGGCGTTTGCTCGACCAGCGCGTGCAACCAACTGTCGGCCAGGGCGGCGTCGATCCAGTCGGGCAGATAGTCCAGCTCGGCGTCGGCGAGTGCGGGCAAGGGGTCGGCGAACAGCATGACAACACTCCGGAGCTAACCTAGCAAAAGTTAAAAGTCTCGCGAGCTAGAGCCATGCAAGGCAAAAGCTGGCGAGGAAGCGGAGTGTACTTTTGTACATGAGCATTACTCGCCAGCTTTTAACGCAGCAGGGCCGACGCGCAGCAGACTTTTAATCAGACTTCAACGTCTACCCACAGCCCCTGCCGTGGCAGATCTCCGAGCGCCTGCTCCACCTCTTCCGGCTCGGCCTCGGCCAGCTGTTCCGGGGTGTAGCCACGCCGCTGGCGGCGGCGCTGTTCTTCGCGCAGCAGCTCCTCGGTTTCCTGCGGGTGCCGCTTGTCGAGGCTCAGCGCACTTTCCTTGGCGCTCGCCTCGACCGGGGTCACCGGAGGAATCTCGGGCTTGGGCTTGATCACGTCCTGCGTGGCAGTGACCGGCACCAGGCTTTGGGGGATCGGTGGCAGCATGGAACAGCACCTCCTTTGGTCAGGCTGTCGGCCCCGGGAACCGCGACTTGAGGACGCGCTCGCTACACTTTCGACTGATGGACGCGACGATAGTGCCACGACCGCTTTGGCCGTGGCGCCGCATCCGTTACCATAGCCGGCTTTTTCACGCGGGAGACAGACAGGCATGGCGCAATATCAACCGGGGCAACGCTGGATCAGTGACAGCGAAGCGGAATTGGGTCTGGGAACCATCCTCGCCGAGGACGGCCGCCTGCTCACCGTGCTCTACCCGGCCACCGGCGAAACCCGCCAGTACGCTACGCGCAATGCCCCGCTGACACGTGTGCGCTTCGCTCCGGGTGACGAGATCACCCATTTCGAAGGCTGGAAGCTCACCGTGCAGGAAGTCGAGGACATCGATGGCCTGCTGGTCTACCACGGCCTCAATGCCCAGCATCAGCCGGTGACCATGCCGGAAACCCAGCTGTCGAACTTCATCCAGTTCCGCCTGGCCAGCGATCGTCTGTTCGCCGGCCAGATCGACCCGCTATCCTGGTTCGCCTTGCGCTACCACAGCCTCGAACACAACAGCCGCCTGCTGCAGTCGTCCCTCTGGGGCCTTGGCGGTGCGCGCGCCCAACCCATCGCCCACCAGCTGCATATCGCCCGCGAAGTGGCCGACCGCATCGCCCCGCGCGTACTGCTGGCCGACGAGGTGGGTCTGGGCAAGACCATCGAAGCCGGCCTGGTGATCCATCGCCAACTGCTCTCCGGCCGCGCCAGCCGTGTGCTGATCCTGGTGCCGGAAAACCTGCAGCACCAGTGGCTGGTGGAAATGCGCCGCCGTTTCAACCTCGACGTCGCGCTGTTCGACGCCGAGCGCTTCATGGAAAGCGACGCCAGCAACCCCTTCGAGGATTGCCAGCTGGCGCTGGTCGCCCTGGAGTGGCTGAAGGACGACGAGAAAGCCCAGGACGCATTGTTCGCCGCCGGCTGGGACCTGCTGGTGGTCGACGAAGCCCACCACCTGGTCTGGCACCCGGAGCAGGCCAGCGCCGAGTATTCGCTGGTCGAGCAACTGGCCGAGGTCATCCCCGGCGTGCTGCTGCTCACCGCCACCCCGGAACAGCTCGGCCAGGACAGCCACTTCGCCCGTCTGCGCCTGCTCGACCCGGCGCGCTTCCATGACCTGCAAGCCTTCCGCGCCGAAAGCAGCCAGTACCGCCCGGTCGCCGAAGCGGTGCAGGAACTGCTCGACCAGGGCAAGCTCAGCGCCCAGGCCCGCGACGCCATCGGCGGCTTCCTCGGCGATGAAGGTCGCGAGTTGCTCGACGCCATCGATGGCGGTGACGAAGAGGCGCGGGCCCGCCTGGTGCGCGAGCTGCTGGATCGCCACGGCACCGGCCGCCTGCTGTTCCGTAATACCCGCGCCGCCGTGCAGGGCTTCCCCGAGCGCGAGCTGCACCCCTACCCGCTGCCGAGCCCGGACGAATACCTGGAGCTGCCGCTGGGCGAGCACGCCGAGCTGTATCCGGAAGTCAGCTACCAGGCGCAGGAAGAGATCGACGACGAACAACGCTGGTGGCGCATCGATCCGCGCGTCGAGTGGCTGATCGACACCCTGAAGATGCTGAAGAAATTCAAGGTACTGGTGATCTGCGCCCACGCCGAGACCGCGCTGGATCTGGAGGACGCCCTGCGCGTGCGTTCCGGCATCCCCGCCACGGTGTTCCACGAAGGCATGAGCATCCTCGAACGTGACCGCGCCGCCGCCTACTTCGCCGACGAGGAATTCGGCGCGCAGGTACTGATCTGCTCGGAGATCGGCTCCGAAGGCCGTAACTTCCAGTTCGCCCATCACCTGGTGCTGTTCGACCTGCCGGCCCACCCGGACCTGCTCGAACAGCGTATCGGCCGTCTCGACCGGATCGGCCAGAAGCACCGCATCCAGTTGCACGTGCCCTATCTGGAAAACAGTCCGCAGGAGCGCCTGTTCCAGTGGTACCACCAGGCGCTGAATGCCTTCCTCGCCACCTGCCCCACCGGCAATGCCCTGCAGCACCAGTTCGGCCCACGCCTGCTGCCGCTGCTGGAAAACGGCGACGATGGCCAGTGGCAGCAACTGGTGGACGAAGCCACCGCCGAGCGCATCCGCCTGGAAGGCGAGCTGCACAGCGGCCGCGATCGCCTGCTGGAGCTGAACTCCGGCGGTGCCGGTGAAGGCGAGGCGCTGGTCGAGGCCATCCTCGAGCAGGACGACCAGTTCACCCTGCCGATCTACATGGAAGAGCTGTTCAACGCCTTCGGTATCGACAGCGAGGACCACTCCGACAACGCCCTGATCCTGCGCCCCAGCGAAAAGATGCTGGACGCCAGCTTCCCCCTCGGCGACGACGAGGCGGTGACCGTGACCTACGATCGCGAGCAGGCCCTGGCCCGCGAAGACATGCAGTTCCTCACCTGGGAACACCCCATGGTGCAGGGCGGCATGGACCTGGTGCTGTCTGGTTCGATGGGCAACACCGCCGTCGCGCTGATCAAGAACAAGGCGCTCAAGCCCGGCACCGTGCTGCTGGAGCTGCTCTACGTCAGCGAAGTGGTCGGCCCGCGCAAGCTGCAACTGGGGCGCTTCCTGCCACCAGCCGCACTGCGCTGCCTGTTCGATGCCAATGGTAATGACCTGGCCGCCAAGGTCGGCTTCGAGACCCTCAACGATCAGTTGGAAAGCGTGCCACGGGCCAGCGCCAACAAGTTCGTCCAGGCCCAGCGCGACGTGCTGGCCAAGCAGCTCAACGACGCTGAAGCCAAGATCGCGCCACGCCATGTCGAGCGCGTGGCCGAAGCCAAGCGTCGCCTGATCGCGGAGTTGGACGAGGAACTGGCACGCCTGGTCGCCCTGCGTGCGGTCAACCCGAGCGTGCGTGACAGCGAGATCGACGCCCTGCGCGAACAGCGCGAACAGAGCCTGGCCATGTTCGACAAGGCTGCCCTGCGCCTGGAAGCGATTCGCGTACTGGTAGCGGGTTAAGCCCGTCCGCTCCGTAGAGTGCGCCATGCGCAACTCATGCGCGCACAATATTGCTGGTGCGCGCAGCACACCCTACGTGCAGCCCTACAAGCCCCGTAGCCCGGATGCAATCCGGGAGTGCGTCATCCCCGGATTGCATCCGGGCTACGGATACAGGTGCTAGGCACCCAGCTCTTCCAGCCTCTTCTGCAAAAACTGCCGATCCGGGCCCTGCTGCGCCAGCGCCAGGGCCTGGCTGTAGGCTGCAATCGCCTGCTCGCGACGGCCCAGCCGGCGCAACAGATCGGCGCGCGCTGCGTGGGCCAGGTGGTAACCGTCCAACTCACCCGTAGCCAGCAGCCGGTCGATTTCCACCAGCCCTGCCTGCTCGCCGTCATGCATGGCCAGCGCCACGGCGCGGTTGAGCTCGATCACCGGCGAAGGGTGCAGCCGCAGCAACTCGTCATACAGACCGACGATCTGTGCCCAATCGGTTTCCTCCAGGCTGGCCGCCTCGGCGTGCACGGCAGCAATCGCTGCCTGCAGGCTGTAGGGGCCGAAGCGACGCGAGTGCAGCGCCTGCAACACCAGCGCCTCGCCTTCGGCGATGAGCTCCTGGCTCCACAGGCTGCGATCCTGAGCGTCAAGCAGAATCACCTCGCCATCGACGCCGCTACGCGCAGCACGACGCGACTCGTGCAGCAGCATCAACGCCAGCAGCCCCTGCACTTCCGGCTCGGGCAGCAACTCCAGCAGCAATCGTCCCAGGCGAATGGCCTCGTCGGACAGCTGGCTGCGCGTCAGTGAGTCGCCGGAGCTGGCGAAGTAGCCCTCGTTGAACACCAGATAGACCACCCGCAACACCGCATCCAGACGCTCGGGCAACTCACTGCGCCCCGGCACCTCGTAGGGAATGCGCGCATCGCGAATCTTCGCCTTGGCCCGCACGATGCGCTGGGCCAGGGTCGACGGGCTGGAGAGGAAGGCGCGCGCAATCTCCTCGGTGGTGAGGTCGCATACCTCGCGCAGGGTCAGTGCCACCTGGGCATCGCTGCCCAGCGCCGGGTGACAGCAGGTGAAGATCAGGCGCAGGCGGTCGTCTTCGAGCAGTTCGTCCTGTTCGGCAGCATTCTCGTCGGGCAGCTCGACCTGGTCATCCAGAGGCTGGAACCGACGTTGCCGACGCAGGTTGTCGATGGCCTTGAAGCGCCCGGCAGAGACCAGCCAGGCACGTGGGTTGTCCGGCACTCCGCCCTGCGGCCATTGCTCGACCGCGCTGCGAAATGCCTCGTGCAGCGCCTCCTCGGCCAGGTCGAAATCACCCAGCAGACGGATCAGGGTGGCGAGCACCCGGCGCGACTCCGCGCGGTATAGCCGTTCGATCAGCTCGGTAACAGGTGGCGATATCGACATGCGCTTCTCCTGAACGAACCCATACGGTGCCCAATACTGCCGGCGACGTCGAGCGGCATGATTCGCCACTCGATTTGGCATCCCTCGCATTGGCAGCTGCTCGCTCGCTGGGCATAGTCGCGCCATTCCAATAACGAAGGGAGTCTTGCTATGCGTTGGTTGCTGCTCGGCCTGGCGGGTGCTGCACTATTTCTTTACGGTCGGATCACCGGCGATACGCAGCTCAGCCTGCTGACCAAGGGCATCCCGGTGATCGCCCTGCTGCTGTGGCTGCGCCAGGCACCAGCCGGCACCTACCGCCGCTGGATCGGCATTGGCCTGGTGTTCTCCCTGGCCGGCGACATCCTGCTGGACTGGCCCGGCGATCTGTTCGTGTTCGGTCTCGGCGCCTTCCTGCTCGGTCACCTGGCCTACCTGCGCGCCTACTGCTCCGACAGCCGGCAACCGGCCCTGCCCGCCCTGCTGCTGGCGCTGATCGCTGGTGGCGCGATGTTCGCCATACTGGCCAGCAGCGGCCTGGGCGAGCTGCTGATCCCGGTGGCCTGCTACGCCACGGCGATCTGTCTGATGCTCTGGCGTGCCCTCGCGCGTATCGGTCACCCGGATCTGCAGCCGCGCTCCACCTGGCTCGCCGCTGGTGGCGCCACCCTCTTCGTGCTATCCGACAGCCTGATCGGCATCGACCGTTTCGTCGCCAGCTTCGACGCCGCGCCTTACGCCATCATCCTCACCTACTGGCTCGGCCAGTGGGGCATCACCGCTTCGGCCTTCCAGCGCAGCAACAGCGCCTGACTGTTGCGCCACACTTGGCTAAAATGCCGGCCTTTTCCGCTACCCGTTGCGACTGCCGTGAGCCAAGAACCCGATCGTCTATTCGCCCAGCCTCTGCCCGAGGTGCCCGATTTCGTCTTCAACGAGGACGTGGTGCGGGTGTTTCCCGACATGATCAAGCGCTCGGTGCCCGGCTACCCGACCATCGTCGAGAACATCGGCGTGCTCGCCGGTCAGTTCGCCCAGCCGCATACGACGCTGTATGACCTCGGTGCTTCGCTCGGCGCGGTGACCCAGGCGCTGCGCCGCCACGTGCGCATAGACGGCTGCAAGGTGATCGCCGTGGACAACTCGCCAGCCATGGTCGCGCGTTGCAGCGAATACCTGCATGCCCAGGACGCCATGTTCCAGGAGTTGCTGCCGGTGGAGGTGATCGAGGCGGATATTCTCGCCCTCGACCTGCAACCCACCTCATTGGTTACGCTGAACTTCACCCTGCAGTTCGTCCCGCCGGAGCGTCGCCTGGAGCTGCTCACGCATATTCGCCAGGCACTGCTGCCGGGCGGCGCGCTGATTCTCTCGGAGAAGCTGCGTTTCGAGGACGCCGCCGAGCACGACCTGCTCACCGAGCTGCATGTCGCCTTCAAGCGTGCCAACGGCTACAGCGAACTGGAAATCGCGCAGAAGCGCAGCGCCATCGAGAAGGTGATGCTGCCCGACAGCCTCGAGCAGCACCGCCAGCGCCTGCTGGCCGCCGGTTTCAGCAAGGTGCTGCCCTGGTTCCAGTGCCTGAACTTCGCCTCGCTGGTGGCCCTGCCATGATGCGCGATCTGGACCTTGACGCCCTGCAGGCGCAACTGGCCGGCACCCCGCTGCAGGACTGGTCGGCCGACCTGCCCGGCCAGCTCGATGCCAAGCTGGCCATTGGTCACGGCGACCTGGCGCGCTGGTACGGCGCCGTCCAGGCCCTGCCGGATCTGCCGGTGAGCGAGGTGGAACTGGCCCAGCGCTTCGCCTTCGGCGGCGCCTGCGACGAGTCGAGCCGCTCGCAGTTGAATACGGCCCTGCGGGGGCTGATACCCTGGCGTAAAGGCCCGTTCGAGCTGTTCGGCGTGCATGTCGATACCGAGTGGCGCTCGGACTGGAAATGGCAGCGCGTCGCCCCGCATCTGAATCTGGCCGGCAAGCGCATCCTCGACGTCGGCTGCGGCAACGGCTACTACATGTGGCGTATGCTCGGCGCGGGTGCCGACAGCGTGGTCGGCATCGACCCCAACTGGCTGTTCCTCTGCCAGTTCCTGGCGATGAAACGCTACCTGCCGGATCAACCGGTGTGGCACCTGCCGCTGGCCTTCGAGGAACTGCCGGCCAAGCTGCAAGGCTTCGACACGGTGTTCTCCATGGGTGTGCTCTATCACCGTCGCTCACCCATCGATCATCTGCTCGACCTCAAGGACACCCTGGTCAAGGGCGGCGAACTGGTGCTGGAAACCCTAGTGGTCGAAGGCGATGCCGAACAGGTGCTGGTACCCGAGGATCGCTACGCGCAGATGCGCAACGTCTGGTTCCTGCCCTCGGTACCGGCGCTGGAGCGCTGGCTGCGCCGCGCCGGCTTCGAGGACGTGCGCTGCGTCGACGTCAGCACCACCTCGGTGGAAGAACAACGCGCTACCGAGTGGATGCGCTTCCAGTCGCTGCCGGAGTTCCTCGACCCGGCCGACCACAGCCGTACCGTCGAAGGTCTGCCGGCGCCGACACGCGCCGTGCTGATTGCACGTAAGCCGTAAGCCCTGGAGGCGCAATCGGCGCTACTGACCACGTAGCCAGCAGGCACGCCGCTGCGCGATCAGCCGCAGCGGCTCACCTGCGCCCTGCTCTACCACGCCGCGAGCACTGCCCAGACGAATCGAGCCCTCGATGTCCTGCGCCAGCAGGCGGCGCATGCGCCGACGCCAGAACCAGGCGCCAATCCAGTCGGTGATGGCGTTCTGCAGATCCAACGGCCACATGGCCGGCATATAGAACTCGGGCATGGGCGGACGAGATCCGTGGGCGCCGTTGTCGTGATTGCTCGAACTGTTCATGACCTTTCCTCCGTTTCGCCACCGGCCGGTGCCGGGCTTGCGATCAGAATGAAACGCGCCTATCGTTCAAACAAACGACAAATATCAAACCTCTGGTTAAGTAATATTTAACGACCATGAACGCGACAGCCCCCATCTCACCGCCGCTTCTGGAAAGCGATGTGCTACGCACCTTCGTCGCCATCGCCGATAGCGGCAGCTTTACCCGCACCGCTGCACAGGTATTTCGCAGCACGGCGGCCGTCAGCCTGCAGATCAAGCGTCTGGAGGAAACCCTCGGCCAGCGCCTGTTCATCCGCGAAGCCAGGCGCGTGCAACTGACTGCAGAGGGCGAGGTGCTGCTGGGCTACGCCAGACGCCTGCTCAAGCTCAACGAGGAAGCGGTGGCACGCTTTCTCACCCCGGCGCTGAATGGTCGCGTACGCTTCGGCACGCCGAACGATATCGGCGACCGTGTGCTGCCCGGCGTGCTGACCCTGTTCGCCCGCAGCCATCCGGCCGTGGAGGTCGAGGTGAATGTCGGGCGCAGCGTGGATCTGGTGGCGAAGCTGGATGCCGGCGAGCTGGATCTGACTCTGATCAACGCTGGCAACGACGGTCTGGATGACGCGCGCGGCGACGTGATCTATTCCGAGGAACTGGTCTGGGCCGGGCGTGATGGCGGCCTGGCCATGCAGCGCTCGCCCCTGCCGCTGGCGCTGGCCAACCCCGGCTGCGCCTGGCGCAGGACTGCGATCGATGCACTGGATCGTCAGGGTGTGGCCTATCGCATCGCCTATTCCTGCGAGCAATGCGCTGGCCAGGAAGCGGCGATGACCGCCGATCTGGCCATCGCGCCCTTCCCGCGCAGCCTGGTCAGGCCGCCGCTGCGCCGACTCGGTGCGGAACAGGGCCTGCCACCACTAGGCGAGTACCACATCAAATTGATTCGCGGCCATCAGCACAACGACGCCATCGAGGCGCTCGCCACGCAGATGATTCAGGCGTTCGCGCAGAGCTAAGTAGGGTGCGCCGTGCGCACCGGGAATACCGCGCTGCTTGCTTGGTGCGCGCAGCACACCCTGCGAAGTCAGCGTCCGGCCGATAGGTTGATCGGCGGCATAACGTTATGCGGCCCAGTGCGCGCCTACCATTAGCCGCGGTTGGCGGCGGCCACGATCAACGCCTTCATCTCGGCGACCGCCTGCTTGAAGCCCACGAACAGCGCATGTGAGACGAGCGCATGGCCGATGTTCAGCTCGTTGATGCCCATGATCGCGGCCACTGCCTCGACGTTGTGGTAATGCAGGCCGTGGCCGGCGTTGACGGTCAACCCGTGGTTCAGGCCGCAGATGACGCCATCACGAATACGCGACAGCTCATGCGCAGCCTCTTCCGCCGTGTGGGCATCGGCGTAACGGCCGGTGTGCAGTTCGATGACCGGTGCACCGACGCGCATGGCCGCTTCGATCTGCCGCTCCTCGGCGTCGATGAACAGTGATACTTCGCAACCGGCCAGGGTCAGACGCTCGACCGCTGCGGCGATACGCGCCTCCTGCCCGGCCACGTCCAGGCCACCTTCGGTGGTCAGCTCCTGACGGGTTTCCGGCACCAGGCACACGTGCGCCGGGCGAATCTGCTCGGCGAAACCGAGCATGAAGTCGGTAACGCCCATCTCGAAGTTCATCCGCGTCTGCAGCACATCGGCCAGCACGCGTACGTCGCGGTCCTGGATATGCCGGCGGTCTTCACGCAGGTGCACGGTGATGCCATCGGCGCCGGCTTCTTCGGCGTCCAGCGCCGCCTTGACCGGGTCCGGGTAGCGCGTACCACGAGCCTGGCGCAGGGTGGCGACGTGGTCGATGTTCACGCCGAGCAGAATACGATTGGCCTCAGTCACGCTTGGACTCCTTGAGCGTCATGAAAAGTTCGCGGCTGACCAGGGGCCTGCCGCCGAGATGGGGTGCCAGCGCCTGACGCATCAGACGCTTGGCGGCGGCCAGCGCGCCCGGCGTCTGCCAGTCGGCTTCGGCCATGGCCAGCAGCTCGCGGCCCTGGAACACGCCGGGCTGCAGTTGTACCACCGGCACCAGGCCGATGTCCTGCTGCCAGCGGTAAAGTGCCGTCGGATCGATGGCTTGGTCGTGCTGGTCACGATCCAGGGCGAAACCATAGCCCAGCTCATCCAGCAGGCGCCATTCGAACGCGCGCAGCAATGGCTCCAGCGGCCGTCCGGCAGCCAGCGCCTGCAGGGTCAGGCCGTAGTGTTCGAGCATTACCGGGTGCGGGTCTTCGGCCGGCAACAGGCGGATCAGCAGTTCGTTGAGATAGAGACCGGAAAACAGCGCCTCGCCCGTCAGCAACAGGGGAATGCCGGTGCTTTCCAGGCGGCCGACGGTCTTCAGCTCACCGCGCCCACGCAGCTCCAGTTCCAGCGGCGCAAAAGGCCGGGCCACGCTGCCGACCTTGCCGCGAGCGGCGCGCAGCACGGCACGCACGCGCCCCTGGACGGTGAAGAAATCCACCAGGGCGCTGCTTTCCTTGTACGGGCGGCTATGCAGAACGTAGGCGGCAGGAGTCATGTAGGTAACCGCCAGAATGCGCCATGAGCAACACCGAGGATGCCCACGGCGCCCCGATCAATCCAGGTAACCCAGCGAACGCAGGGCGCGCTCGTCATCGGACCAACCACCTTTGACCTTGACCCAGAGGTTGAGCATCACCTTGGAGTCGAACATGGTTTCCATGTCCTTGCGCGCATCCTGGCCGATGCGTTTGATGCGCTCGCCCTTGTCGCCGATAATGATCTTCTTCTGCCCGTCACGCTCCACCAGGATCAGGCCGTGGATATGCAGGATACGGCCTTCCTGTTTGAACTCCTCGATCTCCACGGTGATCTGGTACGGCAGCTCGGCGCCGAGCTGACGCATGATCTTCTCGCGGATCAGCTCGGCAGCCAGGAAGCGGCTGGAGCGGTCGGTGATCTGGTCTTCCGGGTAGAAGTGTTCGGACTCCGGCAGGCGCTCGCCCACCAGTTTCTCCAGGGTGTCGAGGTTCTGCCCCTGCAGCGCGGAGATCGGCACGATCTCGGCCTGCGGCAATTGCTCGGCCAGCCAGTTCAGGTGCGGCAAGAGCTCGCTCTTGTCTTCCAGGCGGTCGGACTTGTTGACCGCCAGCAGGATCGGGCATTTGACGTGCTGCACCTTCTCCAGCACCAACTGGTCCTCGTCGGTCCAGCGCGTGCGGTCGACCACGAACACCACCACATCGACGTCCTTCAGCGCGGAGGAAGCGCTGCGGTTCATGTAGCGGTTGAGCGCCTTGTCGTTGTGCTTGTGCAGACCTGGGGTGTCAACGTAGACGGCCTGAACCTCGCCCTCGGTCTTGATGCCGAGCATATTGTGGCGGGTGGTCTGCGGTTTGCGCGAGGTGATCGCCAGCTTCTGCCCGAGGATGTGGTTGAGCAGCGTCGACTTGCCCACATTGGGCCGGCCAACGATGGCGACGTAGCCGCAGCGGGTCACGGGTGTATCAGTCATTGCCATTCTCCACCCCGAGGGCGATCAGCGCCGCAGCCGCAGCGACTTGCTCGGCGATACGCCGGCTGCCGCCCTGGCCCAGGGTCTTTTCATTGAGTAGGGAAACCTGACACTCGACCATGAAGGTACGGCAATGCGGTTCGCCCTGAACGTCCACCACCTCGTAACGAGGCAGTTCGCAGGCACGCGATTGCAGAAATTCCTGCAGCCGCGTTTTCGGATCCTTGTTGGTGTCGACCAAGGTCAGGCCGTCCAGCTCGCCGGTCAGCCAGTCCAGCACGCGCTCGCGCGCGGCATCCATACCGGCGTCCAGATAGATGGCGCCGATCAGCGCCTCCAGGGCATCGGCGAGGATCGACTCGCGGCGAAACCCGCCGCTTTTCAGCTCACCGGAGCCCAGGCGCAGGTATTCGCCCAGTTCAAAACCGCGAGCCAGTACGGCCAACGTCTCGCCCTTGACCAGACGTGCGCGCAGGCGCGACAGCTGGCCCTCGCGAGCCTGCGGGAAGCGCTCGAACAGCGCCTCACCGGCTACGAAATTGAGGATGGCATCACCGAGAAATTCCAGCCGCTCATTGTTGCGGCCGGCGAAACTGCGATGGGTCAGTGCCAGGACCATCAGGTCCTGGTCCTTGAAGCTATAACCGAGCTTGCGCTCGAGGCGGGACAGGTTTGAACTCACGGCATCCGTACACGAAATTCTTTGTCGAAATTCACCACCAGATCGAGGTTCTCGATCAGCGGCTCGCGTTTTTCATACTTGAGGTGGACCAGAAACTCGTTGTTTTCCACCTTCACCTGCATAGCGTCGCGCATGTTCAGGTCACGAATGTTGTTGACCTGCATACCCTTGCTCACATGGTTGTAAAACTCACCGACGGTGCGCACATCCGACGCCTTGTCGGTTTCCACCGAAGTGATGATCTTCTCCAGCGACATATAGTCGAGATAATGCGGCATCACCTTGAATGCAGTGCTGGCAAAGAATGCCACCACGGCCAGAACCATCAGCCAACCCAGAATGGAAAGCCCCTGCTGCGAGCGCGCGAAAGTCATGTGTATCCCCAATGAACGGTCTTGTTGGAAAGCCTGACGGCTAGACTATTTATAGCCTGCGGCGCTGTATTGAACAGCGCGCCAGTGCTCAATGAATCAGGCCGACTCGAGAGAAGTTGGGCAGATTGCTGGTCTTCGGCTCCGGCCAGCTCATCCAGATGGCGAAGGCCTTGCCGACGATATGGTCGTCCGGGACCATGCCCCACAGCTCCTGAGGGATATGACGATCACGCCAGTAACGGCTGTCGTTGGAGTTGTCGCGGTTGTCGCCCATCATGAAGTAGTGCCCTTCCGGCACCACCCATTGGCCGCCAGGCTCGCGGCGCATGCGGGTCATTTCCTTGCGAATGGTGTGTTCGACCTGCCCAAGGCGTTCCTGGTAGAGCATCGCACTGCCCAAGCTGCCAGCTTCTTCGCCGATCAGTTTCTCGGCCACCGGCTCACCGTTGATCAGCAGACGCTTGCCCTGGGTGTACTCGATACGATCGCCCGGCAGACCGACCACGCGCTTGATGTAGTTGATGCTTGGATCGCTGGGGTAGCGAAACACCATCACATCGCCGCGCTGCGGGTTGTCCACCTCGATGATCTTCTCGTCGATCACCGGCAGACGAATGCCGTAAGCGAACTTGTTGACCAGGATGAAATCGCCCACTTCCAGGGTCGGCTTCATCGATCCCGAAGGGATCTGGAACGGCTCGACCAGAAACGAGCGCAGCACCAGCACGATAGCCAGCACCGGAAAGAAGGATTTGCCATACTCGACGAGCAAGGGCTCCTTGCTCAGGCGCTCCAGCACCCTGTCGTCGGGATCGTCGACCCGCCCCTGGTACGCCGCAATCGCCGCACGGCGGCGCGGAGCCAGCAAAATCAGATCGACCAGAGCCAGGAAGCCGCAAACGGCGACCGCGATAACCAACAGGAGCGGGAAATTGATCGACATAGAGCCTTAGCTATCCAACCTGAGCACAGCAAGGAAGGCTTCTTGTGGAATTTCCACGTTACCGACCTGCTTCATGCGTTTCTTACCGGCTTTCTGCTTCTCCAGCAGCTTCTTCTTACGGCTCACGTCGCCGCCGTAACACTTGGCCAGTACGTTCTTTCTGAGCGCCTTGACAGTGGTCCGCGCGATGATCTGACCGCCAATGGCTGCCTGGATCGCCACGTCGAACATCTGCCGAGGAATCAGTTCCTTCATCTTCTCGGTCAACGCACGGCCCTTGTAGGCCGCATTGTCGCGGTGCACGATCAGGGCCAGGGCATCGACCTTGTCGCCATTGATCAGTACGTCCAGCTTGACCAGATTGGCAGACTGGTAGCGATCGAAATGATAGTCCAGCGAAGCGTAACCGCGGCTGGTGGACTTGAGCTTGTCGAAGAAGTCCAGCACCACTTCGTTCATCGGCATGTCATAGCGCACTTGCACCTGGCTGCCGAGGAACTGCATGTCGCGTTGCACGCCGCGTTTTTCGATGCACAGGGTGATGACGTTACCCAGGTGCTCCTGCGGTACCAGGATGGTCGCGTTGACGATCGGCTCGCGGAAATCGGTGACCGAAGAGACATCCGGTAGCTTGGAGGGGTTGTCGACGACGATGGTTTCGCCGGTCTTGAGCTCGAGCTCGTAGATCACGCTCGGCGCGGTGGTGATCAGGTCGAGGTCGTACTCGCGCTCCAGGCGCTCCTGGATGATCTCCATGTGCAGCATGCCGAGGAAGCCGCAACGGAAGCCGAAGCCCAGGGCATCGGAGCTTTCCGGCATGTACTGCAGCGACGAATCGTTGAGGGTCAGTTTCTGCAGGGCATCGCGGAAGTCCTCGAAGTCGTCGGAGCTGACCGGGAACAGCCCGGCGTAGACCTGCGGCTGGATCTTCTTGAAGCCCGGCAGCACTTCGACCTCTGGGGTCGTGGACAGGGTCAGGGTGTCGCCCACCGGCGCACCATGAATGTCCTTGATGCTGGCGATGATGAAGCCTACTTCACCGGCTTTCAGATCAGCGGTGGCGGTGTGTTTCGGGGTGAATACACCGACGCTGTCGACCAGGTGCACCTTGCCGGTGGACTTGACCAGGATCTTGTCACCCTTCTTCACGCGGCCATGACGCACACGCACCAGCGAGACCACGCCCAGGTAGTTGTCGAACCAGGAGTCGATGATCAGCGCCTGCAGCGGTGCTTCGATATCGCCAGTCGGAGCTGGAATCGTGTGCACCAGGCGCTCGAGAACCTCGTCCACGCCCATGCCGCTCTTGGCGCTGCAGGCCACGGCATCGGTGGCGTCGATGCCAATGATCTTCTCGATCTCGTCCTTGACGCGATCCGGGTCGGCCTGAGGCAAGTCCATCTTGTTCAGCACCGGCATGACCTCAAGGCCCTGCTCGATGGCGGTGTAACAGTTGGCAACCGATTGCGCTTCGACGCCCTGACCGGCATCGACTACCAGCAGCGCGCCTTCGCAAGCGGCCAGCGAGCGACTGACTTCATAGGTGAAGTCAACATGGCCCGGGGTGTCGATGAAGTTCAGTTGGTAGACCTTGCCGTCCTGCGCCTTGTAGTGAAGCGTGACGCTGTGAGCCTTGATGGTGATGCCGCGCTCACGCTCCAGATCCATGGAGTCCAGGACCTGAGCCTCCATTTCACGCGCGGTGAGGCCGCCGCACATCTGGATGAAACGGTCAGCCAAGGTGGACTTGCCGTGGTCAATGTGGGCAATGATGGAAAAATTGCGGATATGACTCAGGTCACTCACAGATCAACACTCGAAGAAGGCATAGGCAAGACGCTTGCCGAAAATAGCCGGGGATTGTACCCGATCCCTCGCGACCGCGTCACGTCTGCACAGCGCTGGTGCAGATACGAAGAAGGGCGCTCGAAAGCGCCCCTCTACCGCATTGCCTGAATTACTCAGCCAGCTTGAAGGTGATGAAGCTGGCACGCCCCTGACGCAGCACCCGCATGGATACCGAACGATTCTTCGGCAGGTCCTGCGCCACCTTGGTGAAGGCGCTGGTGGAATCGATGGCCTGATTGTTCAGGTGAGTGATCACGTCACCGGGACGCAGGCCAATCATGGCCGCCGGACCATTGAGCACTTCCTTGACGACGACACCACCCTTGAGGTCGAGGCCTTTCTTCTGCTCGGCAGTCAGTTCAACCACCGTGACGCCCAGACGGTTGTTGCTGCGCTCGCCACCCTGCGCCGAACCGGAGGACGCCAGCTCCTGGCCCTCCTCTGGCAACGTGCCGACGGTGACGTTGAGTTTCTTGCGCGAGCCGTCACGCACGACATCCAGCTCGGCTTTATCGCCCGGTTTCAGGCCGCCAACCAGATGCGGCAGATCAGCCGACATGATGATCGGCTTGCCATTGAGGCTGAGGATCACGTCACCGACCTGCAGGCCGCCCTTGTCCGCCGGACCATCTTCCAGCACCTGCGCGACCAGCGCGCCAGCCGGCTTGTCCAGACCGAAGGACTCGGCCAGATCCTTGTTCACTTCCTGAATCACCACACCGAGCCAGCCGCGGGTGACCTTGCCGTCAGCCTTGAGCTGATCGGCCACCTGCATGGCCACTTCCATCGGGATAGCGAAGGACAGCCCCATGAAACCGCCGGAACGGGTGAAGATCTGCGAGTTGATACCCACCACTTCACCCTGCAGATTGAACAGCGGACCACCGGAGTTCCCTGGATTGATCGCCACATCGGTCTGAATGAACGGCACGTAGCTGTCGCTCGGCAGGTTACGCCCCTTGGCGCTAACGATACCCGCCGTCACCGAGTGATCGAAGCCAAACGGCGAACCGATGGCCAGCACCCACTCGCCGACCTTCAGCTCATCGGACTTGCCCAGGCGCACCACGGGCAGGTCCTTGCCCTCGACCTTGAGCAGCGCGACATCGCTGCGCGGATCAGCACCGATCAGCTTGGCTTCCAGTTCGCTGCGATCGGACAGTCGCACGATGATCTCGTCGGCATCGGCGACCACATGATTGTTGGTCATGATGTAGCCGTCCGGCGAGATGATGAAACCGGATCCCAGCGACTGCGCCTCGCGCTGACGACCACCTGGGTTACGCGGAATCTGTGGAATGCTGCGCTCGAAGAACTCGCGGAACATCGGCGGCAGGCCTTCCAGATCAGGCAGGCCCGGCTGACTAGCAACGGCGCGTTCGGGCATCTTCTGGCGGGTACTGATATTGACCACCGCAGGCGAGGCTTCCTCTACCAGATCGGTGAAGTCAGGCAGACTGGCCTGAACCAACAGACTTTGCCCCCAGAGCAAGGCTACCGCCAGCAGCGGCACAATGGACTTGAGTTTTCTCATCGAACTACGACTCCCCATGTAAAACTCGGACACACTCAACCCGCCACTGGCGCAGGCACCAGCAGCGTACGTAGGACAACGGGTTGCAACGAGGGGTTCTCGGCAACGCGAGCAGCGCGCCAGCGAACCAGCAGCCAACTGGCAAGCAGACCACTCAGGCCAGCGAGAATCACCAGAGGCTCAGACAGACCGAAACCGTCCGCCAACAGCGCGGCGGCGAACAGACCAAGAAGTGGAAGCAGATAGACCAAGAGAGAGCTGCGCACCAGCAGATCCTCGCGCACTCCGATGATCACGGTGTCGCCAACTGCCAACTGCGACTGATTGAGGGCACGGACATAACCGCGCTGTCGACCTACGCCGAGACGATCCATCAGCCCCTGACCGCACGCCGCATTGGCCGAACAACTCGAGCAGGTGCTCTTGCGCAGCGTCTCGACCCAGACAGCGCCGGGCTCGAGCGCCACTACACGCCCCTGCTCTTCGATCATTGGCTAGCCTGTTCAGGCACTCCGGCGCGCATCGACAGGGCTATGCGCTCGGCAGTCCCCAGAGGAATCTCACCGACCACGGTAACCATCACGTCACCCGCATCGGTGCTCATCCGTCGCGAAACGGCGACGGTTGGACCCAACTGACTGCGCGCGTCTTCGACGACGCGACCTTTAAGAGGCTCGAGAAAAACCGAGAATCGCACCAGGCCATCGCCGTACATCAGATAGGTGACGGAGTCATCAGCGGCAGGCCCGCGACGCACCTGCGCAGTGGTCAGAGTGAAACCCGGCGGCAACCAGTCGGATCGCCAACTGCCTTCGTCCATGCTGTCGGCAGCGCGGAACCGCACCGGCCTGCAGCTGGAGCTAGGCTGCATGGCATTTTCAGCCGGTACAGAAGTATCCAGTTGGGCGAACTGGAAGCGTTCCAGAAGCTGGCCGCGCTCGTTCAACAGCAGGGACTTCAGCGGCAGCCCGGTCTCACGATCCAGATGCAATTCGAAGCCGTAGCGATGCTGGTCCTTGGGGGCCAACACCAGAACGACCGCTGGACGATTGGCAATGCGCGACTTGCCAGCGACACGAATGTCATACCAGTCGCTCAGTTGCTCGGCATCCAGCTGGCGAGCAGGCCATGCCTGCCCTTCACTGACCTGGTCGGCCAACGCGCCAGTGACGCACTGAGCCTGACCATCGACTTTCAGCACTTCCTGAGCAGGCCCATCGAGTTGCAGAAGGCGTTCGCGAACTGCGCCCCCCTCCTCCACCCGATGCCACACGGCATGGGTAGAAAAACTCCCATTACGCTCATAGATGAACGTGCCCTGGAAGCTTTGCTGGCGCTCCGCCGCAGCGAGACGCCCGAGCAGGTCCTGCACCTCGGAGGCCTGAACCGGCAACGCCAGCAGACCACCGAGAAGGTAGAGGGGAATCGCGCGCATGTGACTCCTTAGCGCTTAGCGGTTTTCCAGACTCGCAGCCCGAGCATAAGGCAGAGCGGTTTCACCGGTACCCATCACGGCTTCCTGCGCATGTTGACGCAGGTAGTTCGGCAGGCGCTGCTCATGCCAGCTGGCAGTGCCTGCTTCGGCGGCTTCGCCGGCTTCCTCGCTGCTGTTGTAACCAGCGAGCAGTGCAGGACCCTGGACCTGAGGTACCGAGAGTACCGGAGAAGTCTCCTGCTGGGCCAGTTGAGCGCCGCTCAGGTCATCCTGATTGTAGAAGCGCACACCCGCCAGCACTGCAACGGTCACCGATGCTGCCACGGCTACGCGACCGACACTACGCCAGATCGGCGCCTTGCGTGCCGGAACGGCTTCGTCGGCCAGCGCCGCGGAGACCGCAGATGCGATGTCCAGTTGCGGCACCAACAGTTCACGATGCATGGCTGCACGGGCGACCTGGTAACGCGACCAGGTGCCACGCAGCTCGCCATCCTCGCTGGCTGCGAGCACACGCCGCAGTTCCAGTTCGTCCGCTTCGTTATCCATCACCGCGGACAGCGATTCCTGCAGGGTTTCACGACTCATGGTGTTCCTCTCTTGGCTGTCGCCGCTGCCTTAGGTTTCCTGCAACAGAGGTTGCAGGGACTTATCAATTGCCTCACGTGCACGGAATATCCGCGAACGCACCGTGCCTACCGGGCATTGCATGACGCCTGCAATGTCCTCGTAACTCAAGCCTTCGAACTCACGCAGGGTCAGGGCCGTGCGCAAATCATCCGGCAGTTGGGCGATGGTTCGATGCACGGTGGCTTCGATCTCGTCGCGCAGCAATGCCCGCTCCGGTGACTCGATGTCCTTGAGGCCGTGATCGCCATCATAGAACTCCGCGTCATCGCTACTGACATCACTATCTGGCGGCCGCCGACCGCGGGACACCAGATAATTCTTCGCCGTGTTGATGGCGATGCGGTACAGCCATGTATAGAACGCACTGTCACCGCGAAAGTTTCCAAGCGCTCGGTAGGCTTTTACGAACGCCTCCTGAGCGACATCCTGAGCCTCGTGGGTGTCGTGCACGAATCGCACGATCAGACCGAGGATCTTGTGCTGATACTTCAGCACCAACAGATCGAAGGCACGCTTGTCACCACGCTGCACTCGCTCGACCAGTTGCTGATCATCTTCCTGGGTTAGCATGCATTCTCCTCGTAACGCTTGGAGGAGGCTTGCGCCCGTAAGCGAATCAGCTTGCCAAGATAGACTCGGGTCTTACGCAAAAGTTCTCCCCTCCAAGCAAGCTTCCCGCAGAGTTTTCTTCCCTCTGCCTGGAATGGCGCCAGCGGAACCTTTCCGCTCGCGCAAATAATCTTATCGCCGCTCATTTCCACACCCTCCGCTGACTTCAGATGCAGGCACGCGCATGCGCTCTCCCTTATATGGGCGACCCTCTATGGAACCTTAATGACTAAGAAAGTTCCCGAGCACCGCGGTCGGTCATAAGCTGGCTATTGTGCCGCTGCCCCTCTCTATATACTAGGGCTCGCTTTCACGCGGAACTCGGACATGAGCCAACATTTCCAGCATGACGTTCTGGTCATCGGCAGCGGTGCTGCCGGCCTGACCCTCGCACTCACCTTACCGTCCCATCTGCGCATCGCGGTATTGAGCAAAGGCAAGCTGGCCAATGGCTCGACCTACTGGGCGCAAGGTGGCGTGGCAGCCGTGCTGGACGATACCGACACGGTCGAATCCCACGTCGCCGACACCCTCAATGCCGGCGCAGGTCTGTGCAGCGAAGACGCGGTGCGCTTCACGGTAGAGCACAGCCGCGAGGCTATCCAGTGGTTGATCGATCAAGGCGTGCCTTTTACCCGTGACGATGAAACCGCACGCGAGGACGGCGGCTTCGAGTTCCACCTGACCCGCGAAGGCGGCCACAGCCATCGGCGCATCATCCATGCTGCCGACGCCACCGGTGCGGCGATTTTCAACACCCTGCTGGAACAGACCCGGCAACGCCCGAATATCGAACTGCTGGAGCAACGCGTTGCCGTCGACCTGATCACCGAGCGCAAGCTCGGATTGGACGGCGACCGCTGCCTGGGCGCTTACGTGCTCGACCGTGCGCGCGGCGAAGTGGACACCTTCAGCGCGCGCTTCGTGATTCTTGCCACCGGCGGCGCGGCCAAGGTCTACCTCTATACCAGCAACCCGGACGGTGCCTGCGGCGACGGCATCGCCATGGCCTGGCGTGCCGGTTGCCGTGTCGGCAACCTGGAGTTCAACCAGTTCCACCCTACCTGCCTGTATCACCCGCAGGCCAAGAGCTTCCTGGTCACCGAAGCCGTGCGCGGCGAAGGCGGCCTGCTCAAGCTGCCCAATGGCGAACGCTTCATGCAGCGTTTCGATGAACGCGCCGAACTGGCACCGCGCGATATCGTCGCGCGCGCCATCGACCATGAAATGAAGCGCCTGGGTGTCGACTGCGTGTACCTGGACATCAGCCACAAGCCCGCCGAGTTCATCAAGAGTCACTTCCCCACCGTCTACGAACGCTGCCTGGGCTTTGGCATCGACATCACCAGGCAGGCCATCCCGGTCGTACCGGCGGCGCATTACACCTGCGGCGGCGTGGTGGTCGACCAGCACGGCCGCACCGACGTGCCCGGCCTGTATGCCATCGGCGAAACCAGCTTCACCGGCCTGCATGGCGCCAACCGCATGGCCAGCAATTCGCTGCTCGAATGCTTCGTATACGCACGCTCTGCCTGCGCCGATATCGCCGAGCAGCTGGACATTATCGACATGCCCACCAACCTGCCGGACTGGGACGCCAGCCAGGTGACCGACTCCGACGAGGACGTGATCATCGCCCACAACTGGGACGAGCTGCGGCGCTTCATGTGGGACTACGTCGGCATCGTGCGCACCAACAAGCGTCTGCAACGCGCGCAACACCGCGTGCGCCTGCTGCTGGACGAGATCGACGAGTTCTATTCCAACTACAAGGTCAGTCGCGACCTGATCGAGCTAAGAAACCTGGCGCTTGTGGCTGAACTCATGATCCGCTCGGCGATGCAGCGCCATGAAAGCCGCGGCCTGCACTACACCCTCGACTACCCCGAGCAGTTGGCCGAAGCCCGCGACACTATTCTGACGCCGACGCCCCAGGCTCAGCCCAACGCCGCCGGCTGAACTTCAAACGCAAGCGCAGGCGCCGGTGCTGCTCGGGCGCCAGCGCATCGCGGGCAATGCACAACCCGCGACTGAAGCGCTGGCCTGGCAGGCGATACCGCAGCACCACCGCCAGCGGCAACGCCAGACTGTCCGGGCGTAGCTGCACCGCCTGCCAGCCTGCTGCAACGCTGTAGAGGTGCCAGCCGAATCCATCACGGCGCAAACCCGTGATGGCCTGCGGCGCAGTCAACAGGACATGTCGCGGCAGCACCCAAGCCGCATGTGCCAGGCATGCCACGAGTGACAGCAGCTTTGACCAGATGGGAATGTCGGCCAGCCACGGCGCCAACAAGGCCAGCGCCAGGACCGACAGATAGAGCCTCAGCAGCCAGCGTGATGGCTGCCAACGGCACTCGAAGGCATCACTTGGGTTGGACACGATCCAGGATCATGCGCACGATATGGCGCAGGTCGGCATCCTCGGGTTCGCCGCGCTGCATGAACCAGCCGAACATGTCCTGATCCTCGCACTCCAGCAGCTTGCGGTAGCGCGCCTGGTTCTCGGCATCCAGGCTCGGGTACACCTCCTTGACGAAAGGCACCAGCAGTACGTCCAGCTCCAGCATGCCACGGCGGCTATGCCAGAACAGGCGATTCAGTTCACTTTGCTCAACCATGCAACGGACTCCTCGAACGAGGGCGGCAGTATAACGGCGAATTGCCTCGCTGTTCACCGAGACACTGCGCAATTGCGCTGACAAGGCCCCACCCCGCCCACTATGATGACGCCCCTGACCCTTATTCAGTGATTCGATTTGCATCATGGCCGATAGCGCTTACTTCACCCTCCTCGATCACGAAGGCCTGCTCGCAGTACGCGGCGCGGACGCAGCCAAGTTCCTGCAGGGCCAAGTGACCTGCAACCTCAATTACCTCAGTGCCAGCCAGTCCAGCCTTGGCGCCCGCTGCACGCCCAAGGGTCGCATGCTGTCGAGTTTTCGCATCGTCCCGGTGGAAGACGGCTACCTGCTGGCCATGGCACGCGAGCTGATCGAGTCGCAGCAGGCCGATCTGCAGAAATATGCGGTGTTCTCCAAATCCAAGCTCAGCGACGAAAGCGCCGCCTGGATCCGTTTTGGCCTGGCAGGCGCCGATGCCGTACTGAGCGAGCTTGGCCTGCAACTGGGCGCTGCCAGTGATTGCCTGGCCAGCGCCGGACAACTGCTCGCCGTACGCCTGAGCGATGGCCGCGCCGAACTCTGGGCGCCAGTTGCCGAAGCCGAAGGCCTGCAAACCCGCCTGGCAGCCCAGCTGCCGCACGCGCCACTGAACGACTGGTTGCTGGCGCAGGTACGCGCGGGCGTGGGCCAGGTATTCGGCGCCACACGTGAGCTGTTCATCCCCCAGATGATCAACCTGCAGGCCCTGGGCGGCGTAAGCTTCAAGAAAGGCTGCTACACCGGCCAGGAAATCGTCGCGCGCATGCAGTACCTGGGCAAGCTCAAGCGCCGCCTGCAACGCCTGCGCCTGGTCGCTGCAGAGCTACCGGCCGTCGGCGTCGAATTGTTCTCCCCGGTGCATGGCTCCAGCGTTGGCGAAGTGGTGCTGGCGGCCCAGGCCGGCGACGTCATCGAGCTGCTCGCCGTATTGCAGGAAGACGCCGTCAACGACGGTCGCATTCATCTCGGCGGCAGTGAAGGCCCGACGCTGACCCTGCTCGACCTGCCTTATCAGCTGGATGCCGACCAGGAAATCCAGCGCTGACTAAACTTCCCCGGCGCCGCATCGGATCGCCTAAGAGAGCCATTTCATGAGCAAGCTTGCCGAAAAAGTCCAACAGGAACTGATCCACGCCATCGAGAACGATGAGCTGGTGCTGCCCACCCTGCCCGAAGTGGCGCTGAGGGTTCGCGAGGCTGCGGAAGATCCGGATATCGGCATCCCGCAGATCAGCAAGGTGATCGGTAACGATGCCGCGCTCACCGCGCGCATCATCAAGGTGGTCAACAGTCCGCTGCTGCGCAGCAACAAGGAAATCACCGACCTGCAGATGGCCGTCAGCCGTCTGGGCATCAATTACACCTGCAACCTGGCCACGGGCCTGGCCATGGAGCAGATGTTCCAGGCCACCAGCGACGTGGTCGACCGCAAGATGCGCGAGGTGTGGAACAAGAGCACCGAGATCGCCGGTATCTGCCACGTCTTGTGCCGTCACTACACCCGCCTGATGCCCGATCAGGCCACGCTCGCCGGCCTGGTGCACCAGATCGGCGTGCTGCCGATTCTCACCTACGCCGAAGAACACAACGAGCTGCTGGCCGACTCCATCAGCCTCAACCATGTGATCGAGCAGATCCACCCGATCATCGGCGACAAGATCCTGCGCACCTGGGAATTTCCCGAGCCCATCGCCATCGTGCCGAGCCAGTATCTGGACTTCACTCGCGATTCGGCCAAGGTCGATTACGTCGATATCGTCCAGGTCGCCACGCTGCAGAGCTACCTGGGCAGCGAGCACCCCTACACCCAGCTGGACTGGAGCAAGGTCCCGGCGTTCGCCAAGCTCGGCCTCGATCCGCAGGTCGACATGCAGGCCGACGAAGACCTCTCCGCCGCCATGGAAGCGGCCATGAGCATGCTGCAATAAAAGCCTCTCGCCACGGATGGCAGAACGCCTCTACACTCAAGCCACTCGCTTGAGGAAGTAGAGCCATGCGTTACGCATTCGTCCTGCTCGTCCTGTTGTTCGGCAGCGCCCAGGCTGCCGAGCAAGTACGTCTGACCAACGGCGAGTGGCCACCCTATCTCGGTAAAACCCTGCCCCACCATGGTGTGGCCTCACGCATCGTCGCCGAGGCGTTCGCGCTGCAGGGCGTCGAGGTGCAGTGGGAATTTCACCCCTGGATACGCTCCCTGAAAATGGCCGAACAGGGCCTGCGCGACGGCAGCGCCGTCTGGCTTGCCAATCCCGAACGTGAACAGCGCTTTCACATCAGCGAGCCGGTGGTCGAAAGCGGCTACTACCTGTTTCATCGCAAGGCCCATGCGTTTGACTGGGACGATCTCAAGGATCTGCGCGGCCTGCGCATTGCCGGCACTCGCGGTTATGACTACGGCGAGGCGTTTGAGCGCGCTGAAGCCGCAGGTGAACTCAAGGTGATGCGCCTGACCAGCGATGAACAGGGCCTGCGCCAACTGCTGGCCGGACGCATCGATCTGTTTCCCGTGGACAAGGTGGTGGGCTTCGACCTGCTCTATCAGAAATTCAGCGCTACCGAACGCCAGCGCCTGAGTTTTCATCGCAAGCCCCTGCGCAGCGACAGTCTGCATCTGCTGCTGTCGCGCGAAGTGCCGGGCAATGCCGAGCTGATGCAACGCTTCAATCGTGGCCTGAAGCAATTGCGCGACAGTGGCAAGGTTTCCCAGTATCTGCTGGAGATTCAGCAGCCGCTAAGCCTCAGCCACTGACAGCGGAAACTCGACCCGCACCCGCAGACCATGCGGCTGTGCCTGATGCAGACTGATCCGAGCCTGGTGGGCGCGACAGATCTCGCCGACGATGGCCAGACCGAGACCGGCACCATGGCCCAGGTTGCTGCGCCGGTAGAAACGCTCGAAAACCCTCTCATGCTCGGCCTCGGGAATGCCCGGACCGTCGTCCTCGACCTCTAGCACCGACGGCGCCAGTGCGCGGATGATCAGGTTGCCGCCAGCTGGCGTATGCGCCAACGCGTTGTCCAACAGGTTGTTCAGCAGCTCGTTGAGCAGCGTAGGCTCGCCATCGACCCACACGGGCTGATCGGCCTCCAGCGCCAACGCGACGCCGCGAGCGTGAGCCAGTGGCGCCATGGCCAGACCCAGTTCGCGCGCCAGCTGGCTGAGGTCGATACGCTGCGCGCCGCCTTCGGTAATGGCTCGCGCACCGCTCTCGATACGCGCCAGGGACAGCAATTGATTGGCCAGCGAAGTCAGACGATCACCTTGCTGCGCCACCTGCTCCAGGGTGCTGCGCCATTCTTCGGGCTGCTCAGCTCGCAAGCCCAGCGTGATGCGCGCTTTCAATGCCGCCAGCGGCGTGCGCAGCTCATGGGCGGCATCGGCTATGAACTGCGACTGCCGCTCGAACAGCCCGCGCAAGCGCTCGTTGAACTGGTTCAATGCCTCCACCAGCGGCAGCACCTCGCGCGGCAGACCGCTGTCCGGCAGCGGCTGCAGGTCGTCGCTGGCCCTTTCGGCCACTTCCCGGCGCAGCGCCTCCAGCGGCCGCAGGGCCAGGTTCACTGCCAACCACACCAGCAGCAGCGCACTGAACGAGAGCAGCCCCATGCGCCACAGGGTGCCGATCAGCAACTCACGGGCCATACGCTCGCGTGCGCCCTGGGTTTCCGCCACGCGGATCTCGGCCATGCCGTTGAGCTGCGGTTCGCTGACCGGCTGCAGCAGGCTGACCACACGCACACCCTGTCTGCGGTACTGGGCATCGTAGAAATGCGCCAGCGCCGGATAATCGTCGGTACGCGGCGTGCCCGGCGGTGCTGGTGGCAGGTCCTCATAGCCGGAAACATGATTACCCTGCAGGTCGAGCACCTGATAGTAGATACGCCCGGCGCTGTCGTAGGCGAAGGTATCCAGCGCGACGTAGGGAATATTGGCGCGCAACCGGCCATTGTCGGCATACAGACCATCGGCCACCGCGCGCGCCGATGCCAGCAGCGTGCGGTCATAAGCCGTATCGGCTGCACGCCGCGCGCTCCAATAGGCGCTGAAACTGCTCAGCAGCAGGATCAGCGACAACAGCAGCGCCAGGCGCCGCAGCAGACGTCCACGCAGGCTGACGCCACGACTCATGCCTCGACCGCCTCCAGCAGGTAGCCAAGACCGCGAAAGGTGACGATGCGTACGGCGCTGCCCTCGAGCTTCTTGCGTAGACGGTGAATGTAGATTTCGATGGCATCCGGACTGGCGTCCTCGTCCAGACCGAACACCTGCGCCGCCAGTTGCTCCTTGCTCATCACCCTGCCGGGCCTGGCGATCATTGCCTCCAGCACCGCCTGTTCACGAGCAGTCAGGCTCAGCGCCTCGCCATTGAGACTGAAACGCCGTGCCCCAAGGTCGTAGACCAGCTCGCCGCAGCGCTGCAGTTGCTCGCCGCCGAGTACGCTGCGCCGCAGTAGCGCCTTGACCCGCGCTTCCAGCTCGGTCACTTCGAAGGGTTTGGCCAGGTAGTCATCGGCACCGAGGTTGAGACCATGCACGCGGTCCTTGACCTCGCCACGTGCAGTCAACATCAGCACTGGCAGGGTCTGGCCGCGATCACGCAGGCGCGCCAGAACGGCGAAGCCATCCAGGCGTGGCAGGCCGATATCGAGAATCGCCAAGGCGTACTCTTCGCTGCACAGCGCAAGGTCAGCCGCGACGCCATCGTGCAGCACGTCCACCGTCCAGCCAGCACCTTTGAGCGCCTGGGCCACACTTTCCGCCAATTGCGGATGGTCTTCGACCAGCAGAATCCGCACCGCCACCTCCAGCTGCAGCATCGTTAAAGGCGCGCAGTTTAGCGCCGCCACGGCTGCTGTGAATTGCTCAATTGCCAAAGCGGCAACTGAATCAGTATCAGAATGACCTCTCCAGCCTCGGCAACTGGCTGCCGAAAAACTTGTCGCCATGAAAGCCTAGTGAAAGCTTGCCCTCATAGCATCGACTCAAGGTGGCTCGATCCACCTGCTCAAGCGACCTGGCAGTGGTGCCAGGCCGCGACAAGAACAAAAACGGAGACCACATGATGCTCGCAGCCTCACGCCAGGCCCTGCCGCCTGTCCGCCTGCTCTGCCTAGCCATCGCCGCTACCGGCGCTACCCCCCTCGCCAACGCCGCCTTCATCGAAGACAGCAGCGCCAGCCTCACCGCTACCAACATCTACCTGAACCGCGACTTCCGCCAGTTCGAAGGCCAGAACAAGCGTGAAGAATGGGGCCAGGGCTTTCGCCTCGACCTGCAGTCTGGCTTCACCGAAGGCACCGTCGGTTTCGGTGTCGACGCCATGGGTCTGCTCGGTATCAAGCTCGACTCGGGCAAGGGCCGCACCGGTACCGATCTGCTGCCCGTACACGACGATGGTCGCTCCGCCGACGAATTCAGCCGCCTGGGGCTGACTGCCAAGGTCAAGGTCTCCGCCACCGAACTGCGCTACGGCTCGCACGTGCCCGAGCTGCCGGTGGTCAAGGCCAGCGACAGCCGCCTGCTGCCGCAGGTGTTCGAAGGCGGCCTGCTGACTTCCTCCGAAATGGAAGGCCTGACCTTCACCGGCGGCCGCCTGGACAAGGTCATCGACCGCGCCTCGACCAACTCCGAAGAAATGGTGCTCAACGCCAAGAACCGCCGCTTCGCCTCCGGCGTCGAAGCCGACCACCTCGATCTCGCCGGTGTCGACTACAAGTTCGCCCCCGGCTTCACCGGCCGCTACTACTTTGCCGATCTGGACGACATCTATCGCCAGCACTTCTTCGGCCTGCTGAGCAGCCACAAGGTCGGTGCCGGCACCCTGAGCAGCGACGTGCGTTATATCGTCAGTCGTGACAGCGGCGCATCCAACGCAGGCAAAATCGATAACCAGGCCTTCAACGCCATGGTCAGCTACGGCCTGGGCAGCCACAAGTTCGGCCTGGGCTTTCAGGACATGAGCGGCGACACCGGCTTTGCCTACATCGATGGCAGCGACCCCTTCCTGGTCAACTTCGTGCAGATCAACGACTTCGCCAACGCCGACGAGCGCTCCTGGCAGGCCCGCTACGATTACAACTTCGCCAGCGTCGGTGTTCCCGGCCTGACCTTCATGACCCGCTACATCCGCGGTGACGATGCCCGCATCGCCGGCTCCAACGACCGTGGTGGCGAATGGGAACGCGATATCGAGTTCAAGTACGTGGTGCAGAACGGCCCACTCAAGGACCTCTACGTACGCGTACGCAACGCCAGTTTCCGCTCCGACTTCGCCCGCGACGCGGACGAGAACCGTGTCATCGTCGGCTACACGCTGCCGATCTGGTAAACAACAACAAGACTCGCGAGGAATCACCCATCATGAAATCTGTCCTGACCCGCGCCGCCCTGGCGACTGCCTGCCTGGCCTTTGCCAGCCAACTGCTGGCTGCCGAACCCAAGCGTCCGGAATGCATCGCCCCGGCCAAGCCCGGCGGTGGTTTCGACCTGACCTGCAAACTGGCCCAGAGCGGCCTGAAAGATACCGGCCTGCTCAAGGCGCCGATGCGCGTCACCTACATGCCCGGCGGCGTCGGCGCCGTGGCCTACAACGCCGTGGTCGCCCAGCGCGCCAAGGACCCGGGCACCATCACCGCCTTCTCCTCGGGTTCGCTGCTGAACCTGGCACAGGGCAAGTTCGGTCGTTACGACGAGACTGCCGTGCGCTGGCTGGCCGCCATCGGCACCGATTACGGCGCCATCACCGTGCGGGCTGACGCACCGTGGCAGACGCTCGGCGAGCTGGTCGAGACGCTGAAGAAGGACCCAGCCAGCGTGGTGTTCGGCGCCGGTGCCACCATTGGCGGCCAGGACTGGATGCAGACCGCACTGATCGCCCGCGCCGCTGGCATCGACCCGCAGAACCTGCGCTACGTCGCCTTCGAAGGCGGCGGCGAAACCCTCACCGCCATGCTCGGCGGTCATGTCCAGGTCACCTCCAGCGGCCTCGGCGAGGTCACCCCGCAACTGGCCGCCGGCAAGGTGCGCATCCTCGCCGTGCTGGCCGACGATCGTCTGCCGGGCAAGCTGGCCGATATCCCCACTGCCAAGGAACAGGGTTTCGACATCAGCTGGCCGGTGATCCGCGGCTTCTACATGGGCCCGCAGGTCAGCGACGAGCAGTTCGCCTGGTGGCAGGGTCAGTTCGAGCAAATGCTCGCCCGTGACGACTTCGCCACCCTGCGCGAGCAGCGTGACCTGTTCCCCCTGTCGCTCACCGGCGACGAGCTCAACGCTTTCGTGCTCAAGCAGGTACAGGAATACAAGGCGCTGGCCGGCGAGTTCGGCCTGATCCAGTAACACTCCTGCGTAATCCGCGTTCGGCCGCCACCTGGCGGCCGGCGCTCCCGAGGTAAAACACCATGTACGTTCGCCTGTTCTCTGCGATCTGGCTGCTGCTGTGCGCCTGGCTCGCTGTCCTTGCCTGGGGCTTCCAGGCGCCCTTCGCCTATGACCCGGTCGGCCCGCGCGCCTACCCATTGCTGCTGTTGGCGTTGATGGGCGCGGGTAGCCTGTGGCTGATCATCAAGCCCGGCATGCTCGAACAACGCCTGGACATTCCCGTGGCTATGCGCAGCGCCCTGTGCGTGGTGGTGCTGCTGGCCTATGCGCTGACCTTCGAGCTGCTCGGCTTCGTCATCAGCACCGCTCTGGCCACCTTCGCCCTAGGCCTGCTATTCACCGGCCGCCCGGTTCCTTGCGCGATCAGCGCAGTGCTGATGGGCGTACTGCTGTACAGCCTGTTCGACCTGCTGCTCGACGTGCCCCTGCCGCTCGGCCTGCTAGACGCTTTCGTGGAGAGCTGAAATGGAAACTCTTAACTTCCTCATGCAGGGCTTCGACGTCGCCACCAGGCCGACCAACCTGCTGGTGGCGCTGTTCGGCGCCTTCGTCGGCACCGTGGTCGGCCTGCTGCCGGGCCTCGGCCCGATCAACGGCGTGGCCCTGCTGCTGCCGCTGGCCTTCGCCCTCGGCCTGCCGCCGGAAACCGCACTGATCCTGCTCGCCGCCGTGTACCTGGGCTGCGAGTACGGCGGACGCATCTCCGCCATCCTGCTCAACGTGCCCGGTGACGCCGCCGCGGTAATGACCACCCTCGACGGTTATCCGCTGGCCCGTCAGGGCAAGGCTGGCATCGCCCTGTCGCTGTCGGCGGTGAGCTCGTTCATCGGCAGCATCATCGCCACCTGCGGCGTGGTGCTGTTCGCCCCGCTGCTGGCGAAATGGGCGGTGGCCTTTGGTCCTGCCGAATATTTCGTGCTGATGATCTTCGCCATCGCCTGCCTCGGCGGCATGGTCGGCGACAAGCCGGTCAAGACCCTGATGGCGGCGCTGATCGGCCTGGCCCTGGCCACGGTCGGGGTGGACTCGACCACCGGCGTATATCGCTTCACCTTCGACAGCGTCAGCCTGTCCGACGGCATCCAGTTCGTCATCGTGGTGATCGGCTTCTTCAGCGTCAGCGAGATCCTGCTGATGCTGGAGAAGACCCACGGTGGGCAGCAGGCGGTGAAGGCCAGCGGGCGCCTGCTGTTCAACTTCAAGGAGTTCTGCCTGAGCTTCTGGACCATGATCCGCAGCGCCCTGGCCGGCTTCGTCATCGGCACCCTGCCCGGAGCCGGCGCGACCATCGCCAGCGCCATGACCTACATGACCGAGAAGCGCCTGGCCGGGCCCAACGGCCGTTTCGGCAACGGTGACCTGCGCGGCCTGGCCGCCCCGGAAGCGGCCAACAACGCCTCGGCGTGCGGCTCCTTGATTCCCATGCTAACCCTTGGCGTACCCGGTTCGGGCACCACCGCGGTGATGATCGGCGCGCTGACCCTGTACAACATCACGCCCGGCCCACTGCTGTTCGAACAGCAACCGGACGTGGTCTGGGGCCTGATCGCCTCGCTGTTCATCGGCAACGTCATCCTGCTGGTGATGAACATCCCGCTGGTCGGTCTGTTCTCACGCATGCTCGCCGTGCCCAACTGGGTGCTGGTGCCGGCGATCACCGTGATCAGCATGGTCGGCGTCTACGCGGTGCACAGCACCACCTTCGACCTGGTGCTGATGATCGGCCTTGGCGTGTTCGGCTATATCCTGCGCAAGCTGGACTTCCCGCTGTCGGCGCTGATCCTCGGTTTCGTCCTCGGCGAGTTGATGGAAGACAACCTGCGCCGCGCCCTGTCGATCTCCGCCGGTGAGCTGAGCATTCTCTGGGGCAGCCCGATCACCCTGACGCTGTGGGCGCTGGTAGTCCTGATGCTGGCCCTGCCGGGCATCCGCTGGATGCGTCGGCGCAAGCAGATCAAGGCGCAGGCTGATGCCTCTGCCGCGTGATCTCTGGGTAACGCCGCTGGCCGGGGTGGTCGGCGGCTACCTGGCCAGCCTCGCCGGCTGGCCTTTGCCGTGGATGGTCGGCTCCCTTCTGGCAGTGATCGCCGTACGCTGCCTGGCCAATCGCGCCTTCAGCGAACTGCCGGGCGGACGCAAGGCCGGCCAGTGGCTGGTGGCCAGCGGTATCGGCTTGCACTTCACCAGCGAAGTGCTGGAGCAGGTGCTCAGCCATCTGCCCGTGATCGTGATGGGCGCCTTCGGCACGCTGCTTCTCAGCCTGATCGGCATCGCCATCCTGCGCCGTGCTGGCGTCGACCGCGCCACCGCCTTCTTCGCCAGCATGCCAGGTGGCGCTAGCGAAATGGTCAACCTGGCCCTGCGTCATGATGCTCAAGCGGCGCGAGTAGCGGCGGCGCATAGCCTGCGCCTGTTGCTGGTGGTGCTGCTGATTCCGGCGCTGTTCACCTGGGGCCTGCCCGCCGTCAGCGCGCCAACGCGCGCGCCGGTGGACTGGACCTGGCTGATCGGCCTGCTCGCCGCGGGCGCTGTGCTGGCGATGTTCTGGAGCCGCCTGAAACAACCCAACCCCTGGATGCTCGGCCCGCTGACCGCCTGCGCCGTGGCCAGCGCCAGCTTCGACCTGCATCTGGGCCTGCCGCAAGGCCTCGGCCAGTTTGGCCAGTGGCTGATTGGCTGCGCCCTGGGCTGTCACTTCGACCGCGCCTTCTTCCGCAGCGCGCCGGGCTTCCTCGCTCGCGTCCTGCTGTTCACCCTGCTGGCGATGCTGGCCGCTGCCGGTCTCGGCGAGGTACTCGGCTGGCTGGCCGGAGAAGATCACCTGTCGCTGATGCTGGGCATGATGCCTGGCGGTATCACCGAGCTGTGCCTGACCGCTGAGGCGTTGCAACTGTCGGTGGCTCTCGTCACCGCCCTGCAGGTGCTACGGCTGTTTCTGGTGATGTTCCTCGCCGAACCCTTATTCAAGCTCTGGTGCAAGAGCCACGCTTAGCCCGCTTTGTGCGGGCTTTTTTTTGCACGCCTGGCTGTGTGGCAAGGAAAAAGCTCGCGGCTGAAGCCCCTCCCACAGCCGTAGGGTGCGCCATGCGAACCAGGGCTACCACTGCAACTGCAATTGGCTCTCGAACTCGCGCCGCTGGCCGCTGACTGGATCGACGAAGCGCAGGCCGCGCGCCAGCAGCTTGAGTGGCTTGTTGTAGTCATCCGGCAGGTTGCGCGACTCCAGCAACTGCGGATAGAAATCATCACCGACAATCGGCGCCCCAAGCCCGGCAAGATGCACGCGCAGCTGGTGCTTGCGCCCCGTCACCGGCGACAGGCCGTAGCGCCACAGTTCGCCGCGGCGTTCCAGCACCTCGATCCACGTTTCGCTGTTGGCCTCGCCTGCGACTTCCTGCATGCGAAAGAACGGCTCGCCGTCGACCATGCGCGAACGATGCAGGTAGGGGAACTGCAACTGCGGCAGCGCCGGAGCGATGGCCTCGTAGCGTTTTTCCACTGCACGCTGGCGAAACAACGCCTGGTACTGACCGCGACTGGCCGGATCGACCGAGAACAACACCAGGCCAGCGGTCAGTCGGTCGATACGGTGGATCGGCACCAGGTCGGCATTCCCGGTGCGCCTGATCAGGCGCGCCAGCAGGGTCTGCTCGACGTACTCACCGGCCGGCATTACCGGCAGAAAATGCGGTTTGTCGGCGACCAGCAGGTGCTCGTCCTGCCACAACACCTGCTCCTCGAAAGGAACTGGCGTCTCGTTCGGTACTTCGCGGAAGTAACGCACCTTGAGCCCGACCCGATAGGGATGCGTGGCGTCGATGGACGCGCCAGCCGCGTCCAGCACACGACCACGCGCCATACGCTCCAGCCAGGTAGCGCGGTCGATGGCGGGAAAGTGATCGCACAGGCAGTCGAGCACCGTCGCCCAGTCGCCCTGTGGCAGGTGAAGGGTGCTGGGGCGCATGGCGGGATTGGGCATTGCAGAAGGTGCTCGAGCGGATCCGGACGGGCGAATTAGGCCGCACTCGCGCTACTCAGTCAAAGCAAACGGCTTGAGCGGACGTCCGCCTGTAGCTATGGTGGCCGCTCGTATCTGGAGAGACTCATGTCCATCACCCGCTCCCTGCTTACCAGCGTCGCCCTCCTCCCACTTCTGGCCGCCTGCCAGGTTTACACCGGCAAGCCGGAAGGCCCGCCACCGGCTACCCGCCTGCAGGGGCAGGTACAGGTCGAGGATGGTCAGCTGGTGTTCACCCCTTGCCAGGAGCAGCGCCGCTTCGTGCTGATCGATGGCGACAGTACCGGCATCCAGCGCGAAGTCATGCAGCTCGGCAGCGATGGCCAGACCAGCCTGTTCGCCGATCTGGCCGGTCGCCTGGGCGGCAGCCAGGGCAAGGGCAATGATGGTCGCTTCGAAGTCAGCCAGATCTATCGCCTGCAGGGCGAAGGTCATGGCTGCGACGACCTCAACTTCAAGCGCCTGGCCCTTCGCGCCAGCGGCAATGAGCCGTTCTGGCAGCTGGAAGTCGGCAGCAAGGGCCTGGTACTCAACCGCCCCGGCCAGGAGCCGCTGGCCCTGCCTTATCTGGAAGAACAGTTGCCGGACGGTCGCCTCAACTTCAGCAGCGAGGCCAACGGCCAACGTCTGGATCTGTGGGTCGCACCGCAGCGCTGCGTTGATAGCATGAGCGGCACACTCAACCACCTCAGCGCCGAACTGCGCCTCGACGGACAGGTGCTGCGTGGCTGCGCGCATGTTGGTGCCATGCGTAACTGAACAAGGCGACAGCCTGCTGCCAGGCTGAGCGAGCGCACGGGCAACTGGGGGCTTTGATCCTGTACAATCGCTGCCCTTTTCCACCTTGCCGGATCACCACCGGCCAATCAGGACACCGCCCATGCTTCGCCTGACCGAACTGAAACTGCCCCTCGACCATCCCGATGAGGCCCTGCGCCCGGCCATCGTCCAGCGCCTGGGTATCGACGATGCCGAGCTGCTGACCTTCAGTGTGTTCAAGCGCAGCTACGATGCACGGAAGAAGTTCGGCGACATGCCGTTCATCTACACCCTCGATTGCGAGGTGAAAGACGAAACCGCGCTGCTCGCTCGCCTGAGCGATGACAAACACGTCGGCCCTGCACCGGACATCGCCTACAAGCCAGTCGGCAAGGCTGCGGCGCCGCTTGACGAGCGCCCCATAGTCGTCGGTTTCGGCCCCTGCGGCATCTTCGCCGCGCTGATCCTGGCCCAGGCCGGCCTGCGTCCCATCGTGCTGGAGCGCGGCAAGGAAGTACGCCAGCGCACCAAGGACACCTGGGGCCTGTGGCGCAAGAACGTGCTCGACCCGGAGTCCAACGTGCAGTTCGGCGAGGGCGGCGCCGGCACCTTCTCCGATGGAAAGCTTTACAGCCAGATCAAGGACCCCCACCACCACGGGCGCAAGGTGCTGCAGGAGTTCGTCAAGGCTGGCGCGCCGGAGGAGATCCTGTACGTCAGCAAACCGCATATCGGCACTTTCCGCCTGACCGGCGTGGTCGCCACCATGCGCGAGGAGATCAAGGCGCTCGGCGGTGAAGTGCGCTTCCAGCAGCGCGTCAGCGATCTGCTGATCGACGACGATCAGCTGCAGGGCGTGGTGCTGGAAAGTGGCGAGCAGATCCTTAGTCGTCACGTCGTCCTCGCCCTTGGCCACAGCTCGCGCGATACCTTCCGTATGCTGCACGCCCGTGGCGTGTTTCTCGAGGCCAAGCCGTTCTCGGTGGGCTTTCGTATCGAGCATCCACAGTCGCTGATCGACCGTGCGCGCCTGGGCAAGTACGCCGGCCACCCCAAGCTCGGCGCCGCCGACTACAAGCTGGTACACCACGCCAGCAACGGCCGCTCGGTCTACAGCTTCTGCATGTGCCCAGGCGGCACCGTGGTCGCCGCCACCTCCGAGCCTGAGCGCGTGGTGACCAACGGCATGAGCCAGTATTCGCGCAACGAGCGCAACGCCAACGCCGGCATCGTCGTCGGCATCACTCCCGAGCAGGACTATCCGGGTGGCCCGCTGGCCGGTGTGGAACTGCAGGAGCGTCTTGAGTCGCATGCCTACGTGCTCGGCGGGCGCAACTACGAGGCGCCGGGGCAACTGGTGGGCGACTTCATCAAAGGCGAACCGTCCACCGCCCTGGGCGACGTGCAACCGTCCTACAAGCCGGGCGTGAAGCTGGGTGATCTGGCCCCGTCGCTGCCGGACTTCGCCATCGAAGCCATCCGCGAGGCGCTGCCGGCCTTCGGCAAGCAGATCAAGGGCTTCGACCTGGCCGATGCGGTGCTCACCGGCATCGAGACGCGCACCTCATCGCCGGTACGCATCACCCGTGGCGACAACCTGCAGAGCCTCAACCTCAAGGGGCTGTACCCGGCAGGCGAAGGCGCGGGCTACGCCGGCGGCATTCTTTCGGCCGGAGTCGACGGCATTCGCGTCGCCGAAGCCGTGGCGCGGGATATGCTCGGTTTGCAGCGCTAGGAAGCAATGCCCGGCTGAGGTACAGCTACCGAACCAGGCCTTGCGAAACGAAACAGCAGCGCCAGCGCCGGCAACGCCAGCACCAGCGTGCCTATCCCCACGACCAGCAAGCTACGGTAGGGCATGCTGGCGAAGGCATTGGCCCAGAACAGCGTCCACAGCAGCATGCAGGCACAGGCGCCGATCACACCGCTACGCCTGCTGCGGCAGCTCATCTGCCAGATGGCATTGAACAGGGCCAGCGCACCGAACAGATAAAGAGAGTGATGCAGTTGCAGGCCGTAGCTGATATCGCGGCGAATCCCGCCGACCACCTGCCGATAGGCCTCGAATGCGCTGCGGTAAAGCAGCAATGCCAACAGCATCTGCGACGCCGCGAGCACACCCATGGCGGCCAGCCGCTTGAGCATCAAAGGTTCTCCCGACGCAGGCAGCACAGGGTCGAACGCCGCGAACCATTCGGTCGACGCGCCGGGTCGGCGTAGGTGAGCAACTCGCTGAAACCGGCCTTGCGCATCATCCCGGCCGACGCGGCGTTCTCCTCGTGGCGGTCGATATAGATATCGCTGACGCCCAGCTGCCACAGTTCGGCCACCGCCTCGCGCAGCAGGCGCGCACCGAGCCCACGGCCGACGCAATCACGATGCACCACGGCCTCGCAGATATAGCCATGGCCCTGCCCGGCGCGCTCCGGTGGCTGATGGCGGGCGAAATCCTGGCTCAGGCGGAAACTGACAAAGCCGAGCAAACGGCCCTGCTCCTCGCCCAGCACCGCCAGGGTCGCACCACCTGCAACGGCCTCGAGGTGACGGCGCACATCCGCCTCGGGCAGATGATTCCAGGCATTGGGGCCATGCTCGAGGATCAGCGCACAGAGTGACTCGATGTCCTCGGCAGTAGCCGAACGGGTAGTGATCTCGTTCATTCGCTTCAGTCCAGTACGCCCGCCGGCAGCCGCGGGGTACTGCGCCACTGGCTGAGAATCACCCCGGCGAACACCAGGGCGGCCGCGAACATCTGCTGATCATTGAGACGCTCGCCCAGCAGCACGGCAGCGAACACCAGGGTGAACAGCGGAATCAGGTTGGTGAAGGCCGTCGCCTGGCTGGCCGGCAAACGACTCACGCCGAAATTGAACAAGCCATAGGCGCCGACCGTCACCACCACGCCGAGATAGGCCACTGCCGCCAGCCCCTGCGTGCTGAAGCTGCTCGGCCAGTCGACCTGCCAGGCCGCCAGCGGCACGAAGAACAGCGAACCGACCAGTGCCTGCAGAGCGGTCAGGATAAAGGGCGAATAGCGCCCGGTCAGGTGCTTGAGCAGCAGGGTGTAGGCGGTGGCGCAGAGAATCGCCAGCAGCTCAAAGAAGTTACCCAGCAAAGGATTGGGCGCATGCTCATCGGCGCTGCCGGCCAGGCTCAGCCACAACGCGCCGCTCAGGGCCAGGGCAAAGCCGACCAGGGTGGTACGACTGATACGCTCATGGAGAAACAGGTAGGCGCCGAAGGCCACCAGCAGCGGCAGCAGAGCCGTGATCATGCCGGCCTGCGAGGCGCTGGTGTGCTGCAGGGCGAGCGCCTCGAAGATGAAGTACAGGCAGGGCTCGCAGGCCGTCAGCGCCAGCAGGTACTTCCAGTCGCCCGGGCGGTAATCGATACGCCCACGCCAGCGCCAGGCGGCGAGAAACACCAGTGCGCCGAGCAGCATGCGCCCGGCGATCACCCAGAGCGCCGGCAGCTCGGCAAATGCCAGTTTGAGCGCGATGAAGGAACTCCCCCACAGCGCCATCGCCAGTACCAGCGCGGCCATCGCCAGCGCCCTGCCTCCAGTCTGCATCGCCTGCTCCCTGTCGAAAGGCGATCAGTGTAGGAGCAATGCCCGGCGCGCAACAGCTACAGTCAGACGCGAGAAACGCCTGGCAGTGAACAAGGCTCAGTGATCGTCGTCCCAGGGCTGACCGTGCGTGCGCTCGGTCAACTCGACCTTCTGCTGCATCGCAGCCTTGGACAGGATATGTGCGCTGACCGGCGCCGTCAGGAACAGGAACAGGGTGATCAGCAGCTCGTGCAGGCTCAGGCTGCCGGTGTGGTGAGCGAAGAACAGCATCGAGGCGATCAGCGTACCGCCAACGCCCAAGGTCGTGGCCTTGGTCGGCCCGTGCAGGCGAGTGAAGAAATCCGGCAGGCGATACAGACCGATGGCACCCACCAGGGCGAACAGGCTGCCGAGAAGCAGGCAGGCGCAAATCAACAGTTCCAGCCAGAACGGCATGGGCATTCTCCCTTAATCGATGATGTCGCCGTGCAGCAGGTGCTTACCCACTGCGACCGTGCCGACGAAACCCATCACCGCGATCAGCAGTGCAGCTTCGAAGAACAGATCCGAGGCCAACCAGATACCGAACAGCACGATCAGCGCCAACGCGTTGATGTACAGGGTATCCAGTGCCAGGACGCGGTCGACCACGTTCGGCCCTTCGACCAGACGCGCGACATTGAGCAGCATGGCCAGCGTGAGGATGCCCATGCACAGAAAGACTACGTTTTCGAGCATTCGAATATCTCCAGCAGGGGCGCTTCGTAACGACTTTTCACCGCCGCGACCAGCTCGTCGCGATCCGGCACATCGAGCCCGTGCACCAGCAGCGTCTTGTGATCGGAACTGATGTTCGCCGACACCGTACCCGGGGTCAGCGAAATGATGCAGGCCAGGGCGGACAACACGAACTCGTTGTCGATCTCCACCGGCACCTCGACGAACGCCGGCTGCAGGCGGGATTTCGGCCCCAGCACCAACCGCACCACCTGGAGGTTGGCCACCACGATGTCGTAGAACACCTTGCCAGTGAACAGCACCAGCCCCAGCGGCTTGCGCACGCGCGGCACATGCAGCAGGAAGTCGCTGCACAGATGAACGATGGCCCAGCCGAGGAACAGCCCGAGCAGGACATGACCGAGGTTCAGGGTGTTGACCAGCAGCAGCCAGAGCACCGCCAGCACCAGCATCATCCGCGGGTGTGGGAACAAACGCCTCATGCCGCACCTCCGGCGATGATCGACAGATAGGGTTGCAGATCGAGCAACTGCGCCGCGGCGGCCTCAAAGTAGGCCAGTATCGGCGCGGCAGCGATCAGCAGCAGCGGGCTGGCCAGCAACAGGCCCAGCGCAGCCAGGAGGCTTACACGGTCAGCCGGTGCGGCGGTCGAAGGCGCTGCATCCGCCTGCTGGCCCAGCCAGAACAGACTGGTACCGGCGCGGCTCAACGCCACCAGGGTCAGCAGACCGCCAATCAGAACCACCGGCCACAGGCTCCAGGCCTGCCAACCAGGCTCCGCCGCTCGCAGCAGCAACATCTTGCCGAGGAAACCGGAGAACGGCGGCAAACCGGCCACGGAAATGGAGGCGAAGAAGAACATGCAGCCAAGCACCAGCGGCTGACGCAGCACGCGCTCCTGCTGCAGATCGCCACCGGCGCTGTCACGCTGAGCGACCACCAGACCCGCCAACAGGAACAACGCGGCACTGATCAGCGTGCTGTGCACCATGTAATAAAGCGCGGCACTCAACGCCGCTACGTTACCGATGGCGAAGCCGGCCATCAGCGTGCCAACCGAAACCACCACCAGATAAGCCAGCAGTGCCTGCAGCTGTCGCGCGCCCAGGGCGCCAATCACCCCGAAGGCAATGGTCGGCAGCGCCAGCCACCAGAGCAGTTCATGGCCGAGATTGGCCAGCGGCCCGGCCTCTTCGCCGAACACCAGGGTAAACACGCGGACGATGGCGTAGAAGCCCACCTTGGTCATGATCGCGAACAGCGCGGCCACCGAGGCCGGCGCAGCGGCATAGGCGCGCGGCAACCAGAAGCACAGCGGCAGCACGGCAGCCTTGAGGCCGAAGACGATCAGCAGCAGGTAGGCAGCAGCCTTGATCAGCGGCGCGTCGGCAACGTCGGCGCTGGCCACACGGGCCGCCAGGTCCGGCATGTTCAAGGTGCCGGTCAGGCCATACAGCAGACTGACACCGATCAGGAAGAACGACGAGCCCAGCAGGTTGAGCACCACGTAATGCACGCCGGCCCTGACCTGATTGGCGCGGTTGCCGTGCAGCAGCAGTGCATAAGAGGAGATCAGCAGGATCTCGAAGAACACGAACAGGTTGAACAGATCGGCGGTCAGGAATGCACCGTTGATGCCCAGCAACTGAAACTGGAACAGCGCATGGAAGTGCGGCCCACGCTCATCGTCGCCACGGCAGGCGTAGATCAGGGCGAAGCAGGCGAGCAGCGAGGTGAGCAACAGCAGCGCAGCGCTGAAGCGGTCGAGCAGCAGCATGATGCCGAACGGCGCAACCCAGTTACCCAGCGCATAGACCTGCAGCTGCCCCGCACCGGCCAACAGCACCAGATACAGGCACACCGGCAGCAGCACCAGGCAGCCGACCAGGGAAATACCCCGCTTCACCTCACGCGACCAGCCGTGGCCGATCAGCAACAATGCGCCGAAGAACATCGGCAGCAGAACGGGGAGGATGATGGCGTGACTCATGCGCGCGGCTCCTCGCCATCGACGTGATCGGTTTTCAGCTCACCCATGCCACGCAGGGCCAGTACGACGACGAACGCGGTCATGGCGAAGCCAATAACGATGGCGGTGAGCACCAGCGCCTGCGGCAGCGGGTCACCATACTCGGCGCTCTTGCCGATCACCGCCGGCACACCCGTGCCGAGCCGGCCCGTGGCGAAGATGAACAGATTGACCGCATAAGAGATCAGGGTCAGCCCCATCACCACAGGGAAGATGCGCGCCCGCAGCAGCAGGTAGACGCCGCTGGCAGTCAGCACCCCGAGGGTGATTGCGAATACTGCCTCCATATCAGATGACCTCCTTGCACGACTCGTCCTGACTGACATGGCCGATATTGGAAAGAATCAGCAGGGTGGCGCCGACAACGGCCAGATACACCCCGAGATCGAAGAGGATCGCGGTCGCCAGTTCGATTTCGCCGATCAGCGGAATATGGAAATGGCCGAACGCCGAAGTCAGGAACGGCGAGCCAAAGAGCAAGCTGCCCAGACCGGTCAAGCCGGCGATCAGCACACCCCAACCGGCGGTGGCGTGATAGCTGAATTTCAGGCGCTCCTGGGTCCAGATCACACCGTGCGAGATGTACTGCAGAATCAACGCCACCGCAGTGATCAGGCCGGCGATGAAACCGCCACCCGGCAGGTTGTGCCCACGCAGGAAGATGAATGCCGAAATCAGCAGCGCCATCGGCAGCATGGCGCGCGCCAGGTTGTCGAGGATCATCGGATGCGCATCGGTCGACCACCGGCGCCCGTTCTTGTCGTGGGTCGGATGCGGCAGGTGCAGGCCATGCAGCAGCGCGTAGATACCGATGGCGGCAATCGCCAGCACGGTGATCTCACCCAGGGTATCGAAGCCGCGGAAGTCCACCAGGATCACGTTGACCACATTGGTACCGCCGCCCCCGGACACACTGTTCTCGAGGAAGAACGAGGAGATGCTCTGGTAAGGACGGGTCAGCACGGCGTAGGTCAGCATCGCCACCATGGTGCCGCTGCCCAGCGCCAGGACCAGGTCTCGCAGGCCGCGCAGGCTGCTGGACTCCGCCGGGGTGCGGTCGGTCATGAAGTACAGGGTGAGCATCAGCAGGATGATGGTCACCACTTCCACCGACAGCTGGGTCAGCGCCAGATCCGGGGCGGAGAAGCGGGCGAAGGCCAGCGCCACCATCAGACCCGCGGCGCTGAGAATGATCAGTGCCACCAGGCGACGACGGTGGAAAACCACGGTGAGCACCGCAGTCACCATCAGGATCAGCATGCCGGTAACGGTCAGCGGATCGATGGGCGTCATCGGCACGCTGCCGGCCAACTGCTCGAGAGGCGACAACGCGATCACCACCAGGGTCAGGGCACTGCCGATCATCCAGGCCAGGTAGCGTTGCAGCGAACCGCACTCCAGAAACGCGGTGATACGCACGGACAGGCGCGTCATGTAGCGCACCATCTGATCGAAGGTGTCCTTGGCATCCAGGGCCGGCAAACCTTCGTACCAGTGGAACAGCGGCTTGCGGCAGGCGTAGACGATGATCCCGCCGAACAGGGCGATGAAGCTCATCAGCAACGGCAGGTTGAAGCCGTGCCACACCGCCAGGCTGTACTCGGGCAGCTCGCCACCCAGGGTCGAAGTGGCAGCGGCGGCCAGCAGCGGCGCCACCGTGTAAGCCGGCACCACGCCCACCAGCAGGCAGAGGAACACCAGCACCTCGACCGGCACCTTCATGTAGCGCGGCGGCTCATGCGGTGGATACTTGGGCAGGTTGATCGGCTCGCCATTGAAGAACACGTCGTGAATGAAGCGCAGCGAGTAGGCAACCGAGAACACGCCGGCCAGGGTCGCGGCAGCCGGAATCACCCAGTTGAAACCGCCCAGCAGGTGCTGGTGCAGGGTTTCGGTGAAGAACATTTCCTTGCTCAAAAAGCCATTGAGCAGCGGCACGCCGGCCATCGCCGAGGCCGCCACCATCGCCAGCACCGCCGTATGCGGCATGTACTTCCACAAGCCGTTTATTCGCCGCATGTCGCGGCTACCGGTTTCGTGATCGATGATGCCCGCGGCCATGAACAGCGAGGCCTTGAAGGTGGCATGGTTGATGATGTGGAACACCGCCGCGACAGCCGCTAGCTGGGTATCCAGGCCGAACAGCAGGGTAATCAGGCCGAGGTGGCTGATGGTCGAATACGCCAACAGGCCCTTCAGGTCATGCTGGAACAGCGCCATGCCGGCGCCCACCAGCAGGGTGGCCAGGCCGGTCAGGCTGACCATGTAGAACCACCATTCGGAACCAGCCAGCGCCGGATACAGACGCGCCAGCAGGAAGACCCCCGCTTTGACCATGGTCGCCGAGTGCAGATAGGCCGACACCGGCGTCGGCGCCGCCATCGCGTGCGGCAGCCAGAAATGGAAAGGGAATTGCGCCGACTTGGTGAACACGCCCAACAGCACCAGCACCAGCGCCAGCGGATACAGCTCATGCGCGCGAATCGCGTAGCCGGCTGCCAACACCTGAGACAGCTCGAAGCTGCCGGCGATGTGGCCGATCAGCAGGATCCCGGCCAGCAGCGCCAGACCACCGCCACCGGTGATCGCCAGCGCCATGCGGGCGCCCTTGCGGGCATCGGAACGCGAACCCCAGAAGCCGATCAGCAGGAACGACGACAGGCTGGTCAGCTCCCAGAACATCAGCATCAGCAGCAAGTTTTCCGACAGCACCACGCCAAGCATGGCGCCCATGAATAGCAGCAGGAAGGCGAAGAAACGCCCCATCGGCTCGGTCTTGGCCAGGTAGTAGCGGGCGTAGAGGATCACCAACAGGCCGATGCCGAGAATCAGCAGGGCAAACAGAAAGCCCAGACCATCGAGGCGCAGGCTGAGATTCAAGCCCAGGTGCGGCAGCCACTCCAGTTTGACCCGCAACACCTCACCTGCGAACACCGCTGGCTGGTAACTGAACAGCAGCACCAGCGCCACGATGGGCGCTATAGCCGCAGCTGCGGCACAGGCCGAGCGTCCGAGCCGATCGGCAAGCACCGGCAGAAACAACCCAAGAAATGGCAAGGCGACAATCAGCGCAAGCGCCATCGGAAAACCCCTTAAGCAGGCACGCCGGGTCAGCTGACCCAACGACGAGAATTGGAGTCGCAACTCCCTGACGGTGATATTTCATGCACCACAACGGTTCAGCTAAGTCGTTGTCGGCACAAGCATAACGGCCGATTATCCATAACTATCAAGGCAACGTCATGCATTGAATTATCATTAAACACACTTGGTTACATGCATGTTGACGCAGGTGATATTAACCGCCGCCCAGCATTCCAGCGAGGCCAGGAAGAAATTGCCGGGAGCGGTTTTTCACGTTGCCTGACGACAACCCAGGAGGTGGCGGCCATGGACGGCACGCCACAAAAAAGCCGGAGCAGCCAAGGCTGCTCCGGCTCGTGTGCAACGATCAGTGAGAGACGCGACTGGTACCGTTGACAGTCATGATGCGCACGCGCTCGCCGACACGGAACACCTGGTTCGGCTCGACTTCCTGAACGTAGGCACGCATGGTGCCGTCGTCCTCACGCACGGTGATTTCCACGCCCTGGGTGCGGGTCAGGCCTTCTTCGGCTGCGGCGCCGAGCAGGCCACCGGCAACGGCGCCGACCACGGCCATGACCGCACTACCACGCCCGCCACCAAGGCCACTGCCACCAACGCCACCGATCACGGCACCGGCACCAGCGCCGATTGGCGTCTTGGTACCTTCGATCTTCACCGGACGCAGCGACTCGATGGTCCCCATGCGTACCGTTTGCACCGCTCGGGCCTCATCGCGGCTGTAGGTATCGCCGGTCAGGCTGGACTGACAGCCCCCGAGGGCCAGCATCGCGGCCAGCGAGGTAATGAGCAGAGTGGGTTTACGCATAGCAATTCCTCCAGAGGTATCTCAATCCATTAGACGCCGGGCGAGCGTAACTGTCACGACGAAGCCTGAACAATAGTTATTTCAGACAGACCAAGTTCAGCCAGGTTCGCCCTATCGGGCCCGGGCGAGGCGCCAGAGCCGGGCGATATCCGTGGTACGCGCCTGCAATTCACCCGCCGCGCCGGCCATCGCCTGCTCCAGTGACAGCGGGCCCGGCGCCAGGCTGAATGCGGCCTCGATACCAGCCTCGTACAGCGCCTGATAGTTATCGCCCAGACTACCGGACAGCGCGATAACCGGCACGCCGGCAGCACGCGCCACGCGCGCTACGCCGACCGGTGTCTTGCCGTGCAGGGTCTGGGCATCCATACGCCCTTCCCCGGTAATCACCAGATCCGCGTTCGCCACTGCGGCGGCGAGGCCGGACAGTTCGGCCACCAGTGCGATGCCGGGACGGAAACTCGCCTTGAGGAAGGCACGGGCAGCGAACCCCAGACCACCAGCGGCGCCGACACCTGGAAACCCGGCGTGATCCTCGCCCAGCGTTGCCGCTACGATACGGGCGAAGTGACCGAGTGCCGTATCCAGCTCCGCGACATGTTCAGGCGTCGCCCCCTTCTGCGGACCGAACACCGCGGATGCGCCACGTGGCCCGCACAAGGGATTGTCGACATCAGCGGCGACCTCGATCTGCACCTTGAGCAGACGCGAATCCAGCCCGCTCAGGTCAAGCTGGTCGAGACCGGCCAACGCCGCGCCGCCCGGCGCCAGCTCATGCCCCTCGGCATCGAGAAAACGCCCCCCCAGCGCCTGTAACAGGCCGACACCGGCGTCATTGGTGGCACTGCCGCCCAATCCCAGAATGATTCGCGTAGCCCCGGCATCCAGCGCCTCACGGATCAGCTCGCCAGTGCCGAAGCTGCTGGCCAGACGGGCATCGCGCTGTTCACGCGGCACCCAGTGCAGACCACTGGCAGCCGCCATTTCGATGACCGCCGTGCCCTGCCCCAGCCAGCCCCAATGCGCCTTGACCGGCGCCCCCATGGGGCCACGCACCTCACGCTCACGACGCTCACCGCCAACGGCGGCCAGCAACGCATCGACCGTGCCCTCGCCGCCATCGGCCATTGGCCGCAGCAAACACTCGGCTTCGGGAAACACCTGCTGCCAACCGCGGGCGATGGCAGCGGCCACATCGGGCGCGCTGAGGCTCTCCTTGAAGGAGTCGGGAGCGATGACGATTTTCATGATAGGCACCTCGAAAGGAGGCAGGCGACCGCAGCCGCCTGCCAGTAACGCGGATTACAGCAGAACCAGGCTAAGCAGCCAGACGGTGGCCATACCGGCCACACCCTGAATCAGAGTGGCCATGGTCTGGGCACGATAAGCGGTAGCCACTTTCATGCGGCTGAACTGGGTCACGACCCAGAAGAAGCTGTCATTGGCGTGCGAAACGGTCATGGCGCCAGCGCCGATGGCCATCACGGTCAACACTCGACCCATCTCGCTGTCGAGCCCCAGATTGCCCAGCAGCGGCGCAACCATTGCCGAGGTAGTGACCAACGCGACGGTGGAGGAACCCTGCGCGCTTTTCAGCGCAGCGGCCACCAGGAACGGCATGAACAGGCCGATGCCCAGCACCGAAAGCGTGTCCCCCAGATAGCCGGTCAGCGCGGTGGCCTTGAGAATGGCACCGAAGGCGCCACCGGCACCGGTGATCAGCAGGATTGGCGCAGCCTCTTTCAGGCCATGAGCGACATGATCATGGAACTGCTGACGCTTGCCTTCGCCCTTGAGCAGCGAGCAAGCCAGCACCAGGCCTACCAGCAACGCGGCAACCGGCTGACCGAGGAAGCTCAGCACCTCGAAGACGGCGCCAGTGCCGACGGGCTTGCTCGGGAAGGCAGCAATCGAACCCAGGCAGATCAGCGCAATGGGCACGAAGATCGGCGAAAACGCCTGCCAGGCATTGGGCAGCTTGCCGTAGCGGGCACGCAGCGCATCGAAATCGACATTGTCGGCGAGCAGCTCGCTCGGCGCTTCTTCCAGCAACTCGTGGTCGTTCTGCTTGAGGAAGCGGTTGGCCCACAGCATACCGGCCACGGCAGTGACCGCCGCCACCAGCAAGCCGACCAGGATCACCAGACCCAGCGAGGTTTCCAGGCCCAGGTTGCCGGCCGCTGCGATCGGGCCGGGGGTTGGCGGTACGAATGTGTGAGTGGCATACAGACCGGTCGCCAGCGCCACGCTCATGGCCACCACGGACACCTTCATGCGCGCGGCGAGGGCATTCTTCAGCGAGTTGAGAATGACGTAACCGGAATCGCAGAACACCGGAATCGATACCAGATAGCCGATGATCGACATGGTCAGGGTTGGGAAACGCTGGCCCAGCAGACGAATCACCGTCTCGGCCATGGTGATGGCGGCGCCGCTACGCTCGAGGATCACCCCGATGATGGTGCCGAGGACGATGACGATACCGATGTAACCGAGGATGCCGCCGAAGCCGGCAGTCATGGTCTTGATGATTTCGCCGCTGGGCAGCTGGTAGGCGAAACCGGCGATCAGTGCAGCGGCCAGCAACGCCAGGAAGGGGTGCAATTTCAAACGGGTAGTGGACAGCACGATGAACGCGATCAGTGCCACCAGAATCAGGACCAGGCCCATGACCAGTCTCCTCATTGTTGTTATGGCGGGCGCAGGGCCCGGATGGGAATGCCGAGAGGCGCCACATTGTGGCTCAGCCTACCCCGCCCTCGCCCTGTGCGTCGGCACTAAAACAGCCGAAGCAACGCGCAGGAGGCTGTGCAATCGCACAAAGCCATCGCCCCGCTTCCACCAGTTGGGAGCGGATTACCGAGCGTTCTACCGAGCTGTCGCGGCGGGCTCCAGCAAGCCCAGCCCCAAGGATAGCTGCAGGCGCTGATCCAGCCGATTGAGGTCCAGACCACTGAGTTCGGCGATGCGCTCCAGGCGATAGCGCAGCGTGTTGCGATGAATACCCAATTCCTGCGCACAGGCTTGCACCTGGCCGTCATGCGCGCACCAGGCTTCCAGCGTCGCCCGTAACGTGCCTTGTGGGTCCTGCGTCAGCACCTGACGCAACGGTGCCAGCCAGCCCTGCAGCAACCAGCTTTGGCGCTGGGCATAGAGCAGCGTCGGCAGGCGCAATTCGTCCAGACGCAGCAGGCGACGACCGGGAAAGCGCGCCTGGCCGTAGGCCTGAAGGTCGCGCAGGACCAGGCTGGCCTGGCGCAGCTCGGTCAGATCATGCAGCGGATCGCTGAGCGCCAGCGAGCTTACGCCCCACTCGCGCTCGTCGGCCTGCTGTAGCCAGGCGCGATCATCGCGCGTGGCGCTGTATGGCCGGCACCAGAGCAGTTCGTGACGCCCGAGCGGCGCCACCAGATGTTCGCTCTTGCCCCCCAGTGCGGCGAGCAGACGCGCCTGACGCGGCAGCGGATCGCCCTCACCATCGAGTTGCAGCAGGCACATCTGTCGCGGCCAGGTCAGTTGCAGCCCCAAACGTTCGGCATCGACCTCGAGGCTGGGCAGGCGCAGCAGGGGATCGAGCAGCTGTCGCAACCAGGCCTCCTGCTGATGCCGCTGCCAGTGCCGCTCGGCCTGCAGCACGCGATGCTCGACCAGCATCTCCGCAGCCATACGCACCAGTTCTGCATAGGGCCGCACGATCTCAGGATCACCGGTAATACCGAGCACACCGATCAGACGCTCGGCATGCAGCAACGGCAGGTTGACACCGGGTTTGACGCCACGCAGGCACGCCGCAGCCTGAGCGTCGATCTCCACCACACGACGGTTGGCCAGCACCAGCTGTGCACCTTCATGGCGGGTGTGCAGGCGGCTGGGGTCGCCGCTGCCGATGATCATGCCCTGCGCATCCATCACGTTGATGTTGTGCGGCAGGATGGCCATGGCGCGGTCGACGATATGCTGCGCCAGGGTGGAGTCGAGTTCGAGCATGAAAAACGGCCTCGCGAGTGAGGCCGTCATTGTAGGCGCGCCAGCGGCGCTTCACGAAGTCTCCCTCGTAGCGCCGGCGAAACCTTCAAGTAGCCAGGGAAACGCTGAAAACCGTCATTCCCGCGCAGGCGGACATCCAGAACCTGCGAATCATCTGGGCTCCCGCCTTCGCGGGAGTGACGATAAATGGCTTTTTCAGAACATCCCTAGAATTTACTCCGCAGCAGGCGCTGCAGCGTTCTCCACAGGCTTGTCATCTGCTGGCGCTTTCGCCTTGGCCTGATTGCGCCGTGCTTCGGCACGTTGCCGCCTGGCCTGCTGCCTGGCATGCAGCGCCTGCGCCGCCGTCACCACGCCGACAGGCTGGCCTTGCAGATCCAGACGTGGCGCATTCTCGGTCATGGCAGCCCAGTAGCGGCCGCCCCGGCACCAGGCGCCAATACCCGCCTTGAGCTGCTCAGCGGTGATGCCGAGCAACTGCAGGTGCTGCTCGGCATCCTTGAGAATGCCCTCTTTCAACGGCACCTTGGGCGCCGGATTGACCGGAAAGGCCAAGGGGAAGTGCTTCTGCAACCTCCAGATCGCCTCGACGGTAGGATCCTGCTCGCGCGGCTTGGCTTTCTGCGACGCCTTGCGTTTTTGCGGCTTCGCGCTCTCGGTCTTTACCTGCTCTTTTTCAGCCCGCAGGCGGTCACGTAGCTCGGCTAATTGTTCAAAACCCATCGTTCGGTTAGCGTCCTGGTCGATTCGTCGCGCAAGGGTATCTCATGTGCTGACTTGATACAGCCTTATTGGCGACTGGCGTGCTCGGCGGTAGGTAATGGATAGACCGTAGGTGGCTTATGCAGGTCAGCGTTCCGACCAGAAGCAGACAGCCATCTCTGGTTGCATACGTCCCTAAGGAGAGGGTGAAACGAGATGCTGATAGGTATTCATAAGACAGTGGAGAAGGACTGAGCTTTTTCAGCCCCCATCTCCAGCGCTTCACGTATCTCGTGAACTACCAGCGCCTCGATACCGCCCTCATCCGATTCTGTCGAGTGAACTGCGCAACACGCGGCCGCGTCTCCAACCGTGCATCGATAAACTGCCACAACACTTCCGGGCCCACATCCGGTATGCCCAGCCAGGGTCAAGCCCCCCTCAATAGAGCCTCGCATCAAACCCAGAGCATATCCTGGCGTAAGCCACGGACGGCCGGCAATAGGGCCACCCAATACCCTTGTCGACTGCATTTCCTGAAGCAGATTGGCAGGAAGAAGTTTTCCGGCGAGCAAGCGATCCAGGAGAAGGGCAGCCTGTGAAACAGGGCCAATCAGCAACCCGTGATAAACCCAGCCGGGGTCGTAATTCAATAGATTGCCGAGGTACTCCCCACTTAGTTCTGCGCGTTCCGTTGCGAAGCGAACCGTCGAAATACCGAGCGGAAGCAAAACTTGCCGCCTGATGACTTCTTCAAGCGGCAGTTCTGCAGCGCGTTCGATAAGCCTGGCTACAAGCATGAAGCCAACATTCGAGTAGCGCCAACCAGCTCCAGGGCTATAGCGGAGCCGGTAGCCATCCAGGCGCTGCATCATTTCGTCCGCGGACCATGCCGGTTCATGATTCGCAACGGCGGCGTGGTACTCGGGAAGTTCGCCATAGTCAGCGAGGCCTGCCTCGTGACGTAGGAGTTGACGCAAGGTGAACGCATTAGCAGGAAGCGGTGCATCCAAATCGAGCCGGCCGTCGCGTACCAAAGTCAGCGCGGTAGCGGATAGTACCGTTTTAGTGAAACTCCACCACGGCACAAGAGGTTCGTCTTGCGGTGGTAGTACTATTGCTCGGCCGTTGGAAAGGATTGAGATCAGCATCGAGTTCTCAAGCGTCAATTGTTGGGCGTCGCAAGGGTACCAACATTCCCTAATACCGCGATGCAGGCCTCAATCAGCCTTCCTCTACAGCCGCTGTTCGCTTCGTGAATGGCCGCTCCTGGCGCGCCCACCACGCCAGCCTGCCTATCAAGGCGCCAGCCGTTCGCGAATCCAGGCCTCACCCTTGAAGCGGTAGTTGAGGCGGTCGTGCAGGCGGCTTGGCCTGCCCTGCCAGAACTCGATGCGCTCGGGCAGCAGGCGGTAGCCGCCCCAGTGTGGTGGGCAGTGTGGCGTCTGGTTGAGGAAGCGCTTTTCGGTTTCCGCCAGCAGGTTCTCCAGCTCGGTGCGGTCGCGGATCACCTTGCTCTGCGGCGAAGCCCAGGCGCCAATGCGGCTGCCCAGCGGGCGTACCTGGAAGTAGCCATCGGATTCGGCCGGCGTGACCTGCTCGACCCGCCCTTCGATACGCACCTGGCGCTCCAGGCTGGGCCAGAAGAAGGTCATGGCGGCGAACGGGCGCGCGGCGAGTTGGCGACCCTTGGCGCTGTCGTAGTTGCTGAAGAAGGTGAAGCCGCGTTCGTCGAGGCCCTTGAGCAGTAGCACCCGGCAGTGCGGGCGGCCGTCTTCGTCGACGGTGGCCAGGGTCATGGCGTTGGGTTCGACCGGCATTTGCTCGGTCTTGACCGCGTCATCGAACCACTGACGAAACAGGGCAAAGGGTTCCAGCGGGGCCTGGGCTTCGCTCAGGCCATCGCGGGTGTAGTCGCGGCGCATATCGGCCAAGGTTTGGGTCATGGCAATTCCTCAGGGCAGGGCCAGCAACCAATCCGCCTGGTTGCTGGTGCCTGCCCGCGCAGGGTGGAAATGCCCGCAAGCTTACTCCGACTTGCTCACTTTTCCTTGATCTGCGGCAGCTACCTTGGGTGCATCCTTGAGCTCAGGCTTGGCCGGTTGGCTGTACTTGGCGATCAGGCCCTGCATGGTGTCACGCGAAGTCAGGAGAATCTCTACGCGGCGGTTGAGTGCGCGACCGGCGACGCTGTCATTGGCGGCACGGGGCATGTCCGAGCCAACCCCCATGACCTGCAAGCGGTTCTGCTTGAGGCCGCTGAGGCGGAAGATGGACGTCACGGCGCGTGCACGCTGCTGGCTCAGGTCGCGGTTCTGGGCGTCATCACCGCTGCTGTCAGCATGACCGAGGATGACCACGGCGACGTCTTCGTCGCTTTCCAGCAATTTGGCTACGCGGGTGATGGGGCCGAGGCTCACCGGCAGCAGCATGTGCGGGCGATCCGGATTGAACGAGCCCTGCACCGGGGCGGTGACCACCAGCAGGTTTTCGCGGCGCTCGAATTCGAAGTGGCTGCCTTTGACCGCTTCACGCAGTTTCGGCTCGTACTCGTCAAGCCAGGCACGCGTGACCTGCGGCGGTGGCATGACGGCCGCCTTGGCGACCTCCTTCTTTTCCGAGCCGGCGCAGCCCGCAATCAGCAGGCAGCAGGTAAAGGCAAAAATCTTGTTGGCACGCATGTAGCCCCCGAGGTCACACAAATCTAATGGTCGGTTCGTTATGGTTGGTACTGAACGGTTGGCGCGAGTTTAGCCGTTTCAATCAGATACAGTCCGCAATCTGTCGCGCAAGTTTCTGCGCGCGGGGGTCCATCAAGACGAACGGTCCTAGATTGTTGGTGACAAAACCGAATGCCAGGTCCCGTTCCGGGTCGGCAAACCCGCTGGAACCCCCGGCACCGGGATGACCGAAGGCCTTGCTGCCCATGCCATAGGTGGCGTTGGCCACGTCGGCCTGATCGAGCATGCAACCCAGCCCGAAACGCGTGCGGGTCAGCAGGGTCTTGTCGTCACCGACACTGTGCTCACGGGTCATTTCGCCCAGCAGCTCGGCATCGAGCAGGCTGCCGTCGAGCAGGCCGGCATAGAAGCCCGCCAGGCTGCGCGCGTTGCCGTGTCCATTGGCGGCCGGTTGCTGCATGCGCCGCCATTCGGGCTTGTTGGTGCTGGTCATGATCGACGGCGGGTTGGTGAACGAACGCGTACTCATGGCATGGGCGTCACTCATCATCACCTTGAGCAGGCGCTGAGCGGCGGCATCGCCGAGGTTGCCCTTGCCGCGAGCGATATGGGCGACGCGGTCGAACTCGCTGTCAGCCAGGCCGACATGAAAATCCAGCTCCAGGGGCTTGGCGATGCGCGCGGCGATGCTCTCGCCTGGACCACGGCCTTCCACGCGGCGAATCAGCTCACCGATCAGCCAGCCATAGGTAATGGGCGCGTAGCCATGGCCCTCACCCAGCGGCCACCAGGGCTCTTCAGCCGCCAGCGCGCTGGTCATGGTCTGCCAGTCGTACAGCGCCTCGGCGGGCAACGCCTGACGCAAAGCCGGCAAGCCCGCCTGATGGCAGAGCAGATGACGCACGCTGATGCGCTGCTTGCCGGCTGCTGCGAACTCAGGCCAGTAGCGCGCCACTGGTGCATCCAGATCGAGCTTGCCTTCGCCCACTAGCTGCAAGGCCACCACGGCGGCGAAGGGTTTAGTGCAGGAGAACAGATTGGCGATGGTGTCGCTGTGCCAGGCCTGCTGGCCGTCCTTGTCCATGACTCCGGCCCACAGGTCGACCACGGTTTCACCGCCGACCTTCACGCACAGGGCCGCGCCCCGCTCCTGCGCGTCATCGAACAACGCGGCGAATGCGTCCCTCACCGCTTCGAAGCGCAAGTCGAAATAGCCCTGAATCTGCACGCTGCTCTCCTGTTTCTCTGCTTGGCTCTAAGCTGCCAATGATGACAGCCGCTTATCATGCAATGTTCTGAAACTTCATAAAATAGCGATCTTCGATTGGTTTTTCCTATGATGAAACAAATGCGGCCTGATATGACCGATACGCCCTGAATAGCGCAACTGCGGTGTGTATGTGGTCGTCAGGCCGTCTTGGATTCGACGCTCGGCACAGGAGAAACGAGTGCTCTACCTACTGTCCCTGATCGCCTTGGCTGCCATCATGGCACCCGGCCTGACGCGCTTGTTGGGTGCTCGCACAGGCTGGCTGTTGATGCTGGCGCCGCTGGTGGCCTTCATCTGGTTCGTCCAACAGATTCCGCTGATCGCCGGCGGCGGCGCCGTGATGCAGAGCCTGAGTTGGATCCCGGCACTGGGTATCAACCTGAGCCTGCGCCTGGACGGCCTCTCGCTGCTGTTTGCACTGCTAATCAGCGGTATCGGCAGCCTGATCGTGCTGTACGCCGGCAGTTATCTGTCCAGCCACGCCCACCTGGGTCGCTTTCACGCCTATTTGCTGGTGTTCATGCTGGCGATGCTCGGCTTGGTGCTGGCCGACGACCTGGTGGCGATGTTCGTGTTCTGGGAGCTGACCAGTATCGCCTCCTTCCTGCTGATCAGTTTTCAACACGACAAGGCGGTATCACGTCGCGCGGCGCTGCAGGCGCTGCTGATCACCGGCGGCGGCGGCCTGGCGTTGCTCGCGGGGCTGATCCTGCTCGGCGGCGCGACCGGCAACTGGCAGTTCTCCAACCTCAGCGCCGAGCAGATCGAAGGCCATGTACTGCTGCCAGCGATCATTGCTCTGGTTCTGCTGGGCTGCTTCACCAAATCGGCGCAGGTGCCCTTCCATCTGTGGCTGCCCAACGCGATGAACGCGCCGACGCCCGTGTCGGCCTATCTGCACTCGGCGACCATGGTCAAGGCCGGTATCTACCTGCTGGCCCGGCTCAACCCGGTGCTCGGCGGCTCCGTCGGCTGGGGCACCCTGCTGATTACCTTCGGCGCAGCCACTGCGGTGCTCGGCGCCTTCCTGGCCTTCCGCCAGACCGACCTCAAGCGCTTGCTGGCGTACACCACGGTTACCGTGCTGGGCCAGCTGACCATGCTGATCGGCACCAACACCAGCTATGGCCTGCAGGCATTCGTGCTCTATCTGGTGGCGCACTCTCTATATAAAGGCGCGCTGTTCATGGCGGTCGGTGCAATCGACCACGCCACCGGTACCCGCGAGCTGGCACGCCTCGGCGGTTTGATCCGTTTCATGCCGCTGACCGGCGCTGCCGTGGCCCTGGCGGCATTCTCCAATGCCGGCCTGCCGCCGTTCTTCGGCTTCATCGCCAAGGAGTTCAAGTACACCGGCCTGATCGAGATGGGTTACATCGGCTGGGCAGTGACCTTGGTAATGATCCTCACCAACGCCCTGCTGTTCGCGGCTGCCTGCCTGGTATTCCTGCAGACCTTCCTCGGCAAGCAAGGCGACTATCCGCGCACGCCGCATGAGGTCGGCCTGCCAATGTGGCTGGGGCCGATGCTGCTGGCCATCGGCGGTTTCCTGCTCGGCGCCTGGAATGCCTGGCCGGAAACCTGGCTGGTGAACAACGCGGTGCAGGCAGTGGCGCGCGGCCCGGTGGATGTGCATCTGTATCTGTGGGGTGGCATCACCCCTGCGCTGCTGGCCAGTCTGCTGACCGTGTCGCTGGGCGTGCTGTTCTACGTGATGCGCGACAAAGTCAGACTGCTGCTCGATCGCGCCAACGCGGCCTGGAACGTCAGTGGCGACCTGCTCTGGGATCGCCTGCTCAAGCGCGTATTTCATGTCGCCGGCCTGCTGGCCGCACGCTTCCAGCACGGCTCGTTGCGCCAACACCTGGTATTGCTGGCCCTGGCGGTCGGCGGCCTGTTGGCGGTCGGCCTGTTGCCGGCCCTGCCGCAACTGCTGCAGGGCAGTTACAGCCCGATCTCGCCACTGGGCCTGGCCGGCTGCCTGTTGGCACTGGCTGGCGGCGTGGCAGCGGCGTTCCTGCCCGGCCGCCTGACCCTGCTGGCGGCCCTTGGCGCCTGCGGCCTGGGCTTGGCACTGGTGTTCATCTCGGTCAATGCGCCGGACGTGGCGATGACCCAGCTGATGGTAGAAACCCTCAGCCTGATCTTCCTCGCCCTGGTGTTCCGCAAGATGCCCACCGTTCCAGCCAGCGGCGCACGCGCACCCTGGAAACGCCGTCTGCACGCCAGCGTGGCGATCCTCTTCGGCCTCAGCGTGACCGGCGCCCTGCTGCTGGCGGTGAGCCTGCCACTGCCGGGCGAAATCGCCCAGTGGTATCAGGCCAACAGCCTGCCGGGCGGCCACGGGCATAACGTGGTCAACGTGATCCTGGTGGACTTCCGCGCCTTCGATACCCTCGGTGAGATCCTCGTCGTCGCCCTCTCCGCCCTTGCCGCCGCCAGCCTGTTGGGCAGCGGCAGACGTATCGGCAAGGAACACGGCGGCGAAGACGCCTTCACCTCGCCCCTGCTGCGCCAGGGCCTGCGCCCACTGGCCTGGCTGATGATGGCCGCCTCGCTGCTGCTGCTGTGGCGCGGCCACAACCTGCCGGGCGGTGGTTTCATCGGCGGCCTGGTGGCGGCCTGCGGCCTGATCCTGCTGGTGCTGACCTACGGCCACGGGCAGATTCGCCGGGTGCTACCCGTTGCACCTGTGCAACTGATCGGTATCGGCCTGGGCTGCGCGGCGGGCGCCGGCATTCTGGGCCTGATCGCGGGCAGCGCCTTTCTTACCGGTCTCTGGACCTTCCCCGGCGGGCTGCCGCTGGGCACGCCCCTGCTCTTCGATATCGGCGTATTCCTCACCGTGTTCGGCTCCGCCCTGCACATGATCGACAAGCTGACGGGAGTTCGCCAGTAATGGAATGGCTAGCCGCAATCACTACCGGAGGCCTGGCAGGTCTGGGCCTGTGGATGCTTCTGGACCGCAACCTCAAGCGCGTCGTGTTGGGCGTGGTGGTCCTGGGTAACGCAATCAACCTGGGAGTGCTCACCGCCGGGCGCTTCTTCGGCGAACGCCCCGCGTTCGTCGAGGCTGGCAACGCTGCCAGCACCGCCAACCCGTTGCCGCAGGCACTGGTGCTAACCGCCATCGTCATCGGTTTCAGCCTGTTCATTTTCGCCCTGGCGCTGCTCAAGCGCACCCGCGAATTGCATGGCGACAAGACCACCGACTCGGTCAGCTCGATTACCGAGCAACCGGCGCCGGACTGGCATGACAGCGAGCATGAACGCGACGCCAATGGCGCGGAGGCTCGCCGATGAATCACGCGTTACTCGTTGCGCCGATCCTCGTGCCCCTGTGCAGCCTGCTGCTGGCGATCATCCTGCGCCGCCACCTGCTGGCCGTGCGCGTGCTCAGCCTGAGCGGCACGGTGCTGCTGCTGGTAGTGGGCCTGGTACTGGTCTGGCAGGCCGCACAGGGCGTGGTGCTCAGCGGTCAGGTCGGCAGCTGGCAGGCGCCGTTCGGCATCAGCCTGGTGATCGACCGGCTGTCGGCGGTGATGATCGCCATCAGCGCCCTGGTCGCACTGGTCACCCTGCTCTATGGCGTTGCCAAGAACAACGACAGCAAGATCGGTCGCGACTTCCATCTGTTCATCCAGGGCCTGCTGACCGGTATCTGCGGCGCCTTCATCACCGCCGACATCTTCAACCTGTACGTCTGGTTCGAGGTGCTGCTGATCGCCTCCTTCGCCCTGATGGCGCTTGGCGGTGGCAGCCGCAGGCTGGCCGGCAGCATGACCTACGTGGCGCTGAACCTGTTTGCCACGCTGATCTTCCTGCTCTCCGCCGGGCTGGTCTACGGCGCCAGCGGCACGCTGAACATGGGTGAGCTGGCGGTGATCATGCGCAGCGGTGAGGCGCCACCGGGGGTGACACCGGCGCTGCTGCTGATGCTGCTGGCCTTCGCCATCAAGGCCGCGCTGTTCCCGGTGTTCGGCTGGCTGCCGGCCACCTATCACGTTGCACTGACCGCGGTTTCGGCGATGTTCGCCGGCCTGCTGACCAAGGTGGGGGTGTACGCGCTGATTCGTCTGGTGACCCTGCTCTGGCCGGAGTACGGCCTGCCGCATCAACTGCTGCTGTGGGTCGCCTGCGCCACCATGCTGGTGGGGGTGCTGGGCGCGGCGGCGCAGACCGAGGTACGGCGCATTCTGTCGTTCCACATCGTCAGCCAGGTCGGCTACATGATCCTCGGCCTTGCCCTGGCCACGCCGCTGGCGCTGGCCGGCGCGGTGTTTTACCTGATCCACCATATCGTGGTGAAAGCCAACCTGTTCTTCATCGGTGGCGTGGCGGCGCGCATCTGCGGCTCCGAACGTCTGGCCGACATGGGCGGGCTCTATCGGCGCATGCCCTGGCTGGCGCTGCTGTTCGCCATTCCGGCGCTGTCTCTGGCAGGCATTCCACCGCTGTCCGGGTTCTGGGCCAAGTTCCTGCTGGTCAAGGCCAGTCTGGATGCAGCCGCCTGGTGGGCGGCGGGCATCGCCCTGCTGACCGGCGTGTTCACCTTGCTGTCGATGAACAAGATCTGGAACGAAGCCTTTCTCAAACCTCATCCACGAGGTGAAGAGGCGCTGCACGCGGTTACCGGCATGCGCGCTGCCTGGCTGGGCATGAGCGCCCTGGCGCTGCTGACCGTGCTGATCGGTTTGGGCGCCGGCCCGCTGATCGACTACGCCGTGGCTGCCGCTGCGCAACTCGCCGACCCGCAAGCCTATCTGCAACCCTTTACCGGCGCAGGAGGTACCTGATGCTGTTTCTCGTCCATTTGCTGGCCAGCGCTGGCCTGGCCTGGAGCCTAGGCGCCGGTCATCTGGGTGGCGGTCTGCTGGCCTTCGCCCTGCTCTACCTGATCGTTCGCCTGCTGGGATTGGCAGTCCAGCGCCTTGGCCGTTACGCCCGGAGCCTGGAGCATGGCGTCAGCTTCTGCCTGTGGTTCATCGCTCAGGTGTTCCTCGCGACTTACCACGTCGCCACTCTGGTACTGGCACGCCGGGTCGAAGTGGAGCCGGCCGTACTGGCCTACCCGGTGACCCGCCGGGAGGTGGACAAGGTCACCCTGCTCGGCACCCTGCTGACCCTGACACCCGGCACCCTGGCCCTGGACTATGACGAGGAGCAGGGCTTGCTGTATATCCACGCCCTCGATGCCCGTCGCCGTGAGGACGTGACTGAAATCCTCATCGAGCTGGAACGCCGCCTGCTGGCCTGGCTCGACGCCGGCAAAGCCGAAGGAGTAACGCCATGACCCTGCACCTGGCTGGAGCAGCCTGGGTACTGCCCTTGGCCGCAACCTTGCTGGCACTGAGCGGTTTGATCAGCCTCTATCGCCTGTTGCGCGGGCCAAGCCGTCCGGATCGGGCGGTGGCCATCGACGCCCTCACCTTGCTGGCGGTCGCCGCCATGGCACTGCTGTGCCTGATGCGCGGCGAGGCGCTGTTCATCGACGTCGCCGTGCTGCTGGCACTGGTGTCGTTTCTCGGCACGGCGGCCTTTGCCTTCCTGTTCGACGATGCCCACAGCCAGATGCCGGAAAAACGCGAGGAACACCGATGAACGAAGTACAAGCCTGGCTGGCCTCGCTGCTGGTGCTGAGCGGCGCGGTGATCTCTCTGCTCGGCGCCATTGGCGTGCTGCGCCTGCCCGATAGCTACAGCCGCATGCATGCGGCGAGCAAGGCCGGGGTGCTCGGCGCCGTGCTGCTACTTGGCGCAGTGGCCTTGGCCAGCAGTGGCGAACTGGCGCTGGAGGCCTTTATCGGCCTGCTGATTCTGTTGGCCAGCGCCCCGCTGGCTGCTCACGCCATCGCCCGCGCCGCACACCGCGCCGGTATCCGGCCGACGCTGGGTCGTTTGGGCGATGAGCTGGAACAGCGCAACAGAGGCGGCGAATAGGTCGCTCAATCGATCTGTCGGCGGAACGGCGGCAGAGCATTGAGGATGGCCTTGCCGTAACGCTGAGTGACCACACGCCGATCCAGCAGGGTGATGGTGCCGCGGTCGGCCTCGGTGCGCAGCAGGCGGCCGCAAGCCTGCACCAGGCGCAGCGAAGCGTCCGGCACGGCGATTTCCATGAAGGGATTGCCACCACGCGCCTCGATCCATTCGGCCAGTGCCGCTTCCACCGGATCGTCCGGCACGGCGAAGGGAATCTTGGCGATCACCACATGCTCGCAGTAGGCCCCCGGCAGGTCGACGCCTTCGGCGAAACTGGCCAGGCCGAACAGCACGCTTTCCTCGCCTGAATCGACGCGCGCCTTGTGCTTGTTCAGGGTCTCCTGCTTGGACAGGTTGCCCTGGATGAACACGCGTTTGCGCCAGTCGCGATCCAGGCCGTCGAACACGTCCTGCATCTGTTTGCGCGAAGAGAACAGCACCAGCGTACCGCGACTGCCTGCCACCAGCCCCGGCAACTCGCGGATGATGGCCGCAGTATGCACCGCAGCCTCACGCGGATCGGCCTTGAGGTCGGGCACGCGCAGCAGGCCGGCATCGGCATGATGGAAGGGGCTCGGCACAATGGCCGCGACCGCAGCCTTGGGCAGCCCGGCACGCATACGGTAACGATCGAAGGTGCCCAGCGCGGTGAGCGTGGCGGAGGTCACCAGGGCGCCGTAGGCGACGTTCCACAGGTTGCGGCGCAAGGTCTCGGCCGCCAGGATCGGGCTGGCGTTGACCTCGATGTCGAACAGCGCACCGCTCTCGGCCAGGGTCAGCCAGCGCGCCATGGGCGGGCTTTCCTCAGGGTCTTCAGCGGTGAAGGCCAGCCACAGCTCCCAGTTGCCCTTGGCCCGCGCCATCAGGCTGCCGAACAGCGGGTACCACTCCTCGGCCTGATGACTGGCGATGCCCACGGCGCCCTCGCCATCCATCGCTTCCTTGAGCAGCTCGGTAACGCCGGTGAACAGGTCATTGAGCTTGGAAAAACCCTTCTTCAACTCCAGACCCAGTTCGGTCAGGTGCTCCGGCACCACGCCACCGACGAAGCGGTGACGCGGGCGCTCGCGCCCTTCCATGTCTTCACCGGCCTTGAAGTCGGCGATCTGCTCGCAGGCGGCGAACATGAATTGCTGCTGGGTCTTCAGCTCGCGGGCCAGCTCCGGCACCTGCTCGATAAGTCGCCCGAGATCGCCCGGCAGCGGGTTCTGCGCCAGCAACTTGGTCAGGTTCTTGTCGATCTGGGTCAGCCAGTCGGCGGTCGAGCGCAGGCGCGTGAAATGGGCGAAGTGGCCGATGGCCTTGTCCGGCAGGTGATGGCCTTCGTCGAATACGTAGATGGTTTCGCGCGGGTCGGGCAGTACCGCACCGCCACCAAGGGCCAGGTCGGCCAGCACCATGTCGTGGTTGGTGACGATCACGTCGACCTTGCCCATGCCCTCGCGCGCCTTGTAGAAGGCACACTGCTGGAAGTTCGGGCAGTGGCGGTTGGTGCACTGGCTGTGATCGGTGGTCAGTTGCGCCCAGCGCACGTCCTCCAGCTCCTCCGGCCAACTGTCGCGGTCACCATCCCACTTGTTGCCGGCGAGTTTCTCGATCATTGCGGTGAACAGCTTCTGGCCCTGTTCATCCACGTCGATGCGAAAGCCTTCTTCCTCGAACAACTGTGCGGTGGCGCTCTGCGCGGCGCCGTCCTGCAGCAGGTGGTCGAGTTTGGACAGACACAGGTAACGCCCACGGCCCTTGGCCAGGGCGAAGCTGAAGTTCAGGCCGCTGTTGCGCAACAGATCCGGCAGATCCTTGTGCACGATCTGCTCCTGCAGCGCCACGGTGGCGGTGGCGATCACCAGGCGCTTGCCAGCAGCCTTGGCCGTGGGAATGGTGGCCAGGCTATAGGCCACGGTCTTGCCGGTACCCGTGCCCGCCTCGACCGCAACCACGGCTGGATCGCCCAGACGCTTGCCCTCGTCATCGGTCTTGATGGTGCCGAGCACCTTGGCGATCTCAGCGATCATCAGCCGCTGGCCGTAACGCGGCTTGAGCGACTTGGCCTCGAGAAAGCGCGAGTAGGCGCCCTGGATCTGGGACTTGAGTTCGGTACTGAGCATGGATTCTGAAACGAAAAAGGCTGGATAAATTTTCAGTATTCGCGGAGCGGCCGCTATCATAGCGCGCCTGTCGATCTGGCGCTGACTCGCGTGCCAATCGAAGCGAACGAGCTGCCAAACGGACCCTCAGGAGATCCTGCATGACACCCTACGCCCCGCTCTATGCGCTACACCTGCTGGCCGCCGTCGTCTGGGTCGGCGGCATGTTCTTCGCCTGGATGATTCTGCGCCCGGCAGCGGTCGAAACACTGGAGCCGCCAGCACGCCTGCGCCTGTGGCTGAGCGTGTTCAAACGCTTTTTCGTCTGGGTCTGGGTGGCGGTAGCGGCCCTGCCACTGAGCGGCCTGGGCATGCTGCACATGAGCTACAGCGGTTTCGACGCCGCACCGCGCTACGTGCACATCATGATGGGACTGTATCTGGTGATGCTCGCCTTGTTCCTGCGTATTCAGGCATTGCAACTGCCGCAACTGCGTCGCGCCGTGGAGGCCGAAAACTGGCCTGCAGGCGGCGAGGTACTGGGACGAATTCGCAAGGTCGTGGGCAGCAACCTGCTGATCGGCCTGGCGCTGATGACGCTGGCGGCCATGCGCCCGTCATTCTGATGGGCGGCTGCCTTCGTTTGCACATGAGAGCGAAGGCAGCCGCAGCTATTTAAAAGCGGAACACCTGCACAGCACCACTGCGACCCGTTGCACCTTCACGCCCGGGCTGGCCGGGTTTGCCATCGGCCGCACCATCGACGCCGTAGAGCAGGCACCCCCTGGCGGCGCCACCACGGCCGGGACGTCCCGCTGAACCGGCTGCACCGCCCGCACCGCCGTCGAGCAACACCTGCATGCGCTCGACCTCGACATGGTGCGGCACCTCCAGAACCACGCTGCCGCCGGCTGCGCCTTCGTGCCCATCGGTGCCGTCCTGACCATCGTGGCCGGCACTGGCCTGCCCCCAGGTGCAACCACCCGGCTGCCCATGCGCACCATCGAGCCCGGCATAACCCGGCCTGCCCTGACCACCGCGTACATCCAGGGTCAGCGATTCGAATGTCAACTTATGCAGCTTGAGCTTGATCTCCCGCCCGGGAGTAGCCGGCCGAGTGTAAGTACCAGCCGCACCTTTGGCGCTGATCCAGGCGCCCGGACCGATATCGGCATCCTCAACCACCAGACGCAGCGGCTGATCGCTGGGCGCTACGCCAATACGCGCGTCGCGGCCCATCAGCAGCTCGCCAATGCGCAACTCCGTCACCGTTGCCGGAATCATCAGGGTCGCCTGATCCGCCACCTCCAGCCGCTCGAGCTGCAGGCTGCTGCTGGCAACCGGCAAACGCATCAAGGTGTTGGAAGGCACCTTGACCTGAGTAGCAGCCAACGAGGTACCCGCGAACAGGCAGAGCAGCAGCGCAAGACTACGCATGGGCAGCCCCCTCGATCACTGCCGTAGAGGCGCTCTCGGACTGTTGCCCGGCGTTCAGCGGGTAGAGGTGAAAAATGCCGAACAGCAGGACCTGTACACGATCCAGCCAGGGGCTAGTGCGACCGGACAGGAGACCCGAAAACAGCCACAGCTGCGCCCCATGCAGCAGCGCAAGAAAGGCCGAGAGCAGATAGACGAGTTGCTCGAAAGGAGCGCCGAAACGACCGGCCAGCGCTGCCCCGAATACTAGCCAAAAGGCCAAGGCCAGCGCCTTGCCCACCATCAACAGTGCTTTCATCCCCGCCCTCTTGCTCTGGTTTTTCTACTAGCGCAGCACGTTAACCGGTCGCGGCCCGGACCACCAGAGCGAGGGATTATTTTCCATGGTTTCACCCAACACCAGCCGCAAAAGCGATACCCCCAGGCCTGCGATGACCTGAGGGCATCCCTTTGCTTCAACGGGAAACGTACAGCTCTACGCGGCGATTCTGAGCACGTCCGGCATCGCTGCCATTGTCCGCCACCGGCTGGCTCTCACCACGGCCTTCGGTACTGAGCTTGCCGGCAGGCACCCCCTGGGCGACGAGAAAGTCTGCAACACTGCGTGCACGGCGTTCGGACAACCCCTGGTTGTAGGTATCAGAACCGACGCTATCGGTATGCCCGACGACCTTGACTGCGACCAGACTGGCGCCGGTCAGACGTGTGCTGACATCGGCAAGCAGGCGCTGCGCCTCCCCCGTCAGTTCGGCTGAGTCGAACGCGAACAACACATTGCCCAGGTCGCTGAGGACAATGACCTCATCCTGCACCTGCTGCTCCATCGCCGGCTCGGCGGCAACGCTGGCTGGATATTGCGGCAAAGGACAGCCGTTATGACCTACAGCAGTACCCGCTGGCGTACCGGGGCAACGATCGCGGCGGTCGAACACACCATCGCCATCTTCATCGCCGTCCTGCGCGTAACAGATGATGGTGCCCAGCAGAGCGCCGGCTACCGCGCCGCCTGCTGCCCAGGTAGAACTCTCGATTGCGCCGAGGCCGCCACCGGCCAGGGCTCCAATCGCACTGCACAGGGGCCAGTTCCCCTGGTTGAGCGGCGCGTCTCCCGTACTGGAAGTCGTGGCACAACCCGAGAGAACACTGCTGACCAAGAGAAAGGGTAAAACCCTCGGAAGCTGGATTCTCATGGCGGTGTCTCCTGTGATACCGGCATGTTGCCGGTATCACAGGAGTAAAGACGGCGGCCTGGCTTCGCACAAGAAAAGGCCCGACCGATGGAGAACCGGCCGGGCCTGTGCGGTTGAAGCCTCTGACGGAGTGAAGCGCCTTACGGCTGAGCTTCGACTTCGGCTTCTACGCGACGGTTGATGGCACGACCATCAGCGGTGGCGTTGTCGGCGACCGGGCGGCTTTCGCCATAACCCACTGCCTGCACGCGGCCGGACTCGACACCGTACTGGTTGACCAGAACGTCACGCACGGCACTGGCACGGCGCTCGGACAGCCCCTGGTTGTAAGCATCGCTGCCCACGGAGTCGGTGTGACCTTCAACCACGGTGCTGGTCTGCGGATACTGCTTCATGAAGTCGGCCAGGGCTTTGATATCGCCGTAGCTTTCCTGCTTGACCTGGGCCTTATCGAAGTCGAACTTGACGTCCAGTTCGACGCGAACGGCTTCGGCCGGCTCGGCAACGACAACCTCCTCGACAACGACTTCCTCGACGACGGCAACCTGCTGTGCTTCGGCACCATGTACCCAGCAGTAGGCGGCAGCCATACCGGCACCCACCAGCGCACCACCACCAGCCCAGGTAGAGCTTTCAATTGCCCCTAACGCCGCACCACCAACACCGCCTACAGCTGCGCAGGTGGGCCAGTCGGTTTTCTGTAGGCCGGCGCAGCCGGTCAGCAGGGTACTCGCCAGAATCAGGGGTACTGCATTCCTTGTGATACTCATACTTTAGGTCTCCAATGTTCATCGGCCCATAACCGACTCAATAGTAGTAAAGACAGGAGTTGTACAATCCGCCAGCTATAGCAGCTTCTGCGGATAATTTTCTCTCACTCTAGGCCTGATCCCGACACCACGTTAGTCTTTGCAGACTTTTCGAGGAAGTTCGATGACCGCCAGCCTTAGCACCCGTACTCCACAGCAGGCCATTGCGGCACTGCTTGCCCGCTATACCCCCGAGAAACTGCTGTTACTCGGTGCAAGCGAACTACCGGCAGTCAGCGCCTTTCACAGCGCCCACCCGCAATGTCAGGTCAGCAATGCCCCTGCTGCTCCCCTGGCGCCTGAACTGGCCGCACAGCGCTTCGACCTGGCACTTCTGGTCGACTGTCTGGAGCACTTACCCAAACGCGATGGACTGCAACTACTGGGCGGCATCCGCAATCTCAACGCCAGCCGGGTCGCCGTATTGGTCGACCTCAAGGCAGGTGGTTGGCAGGAAACCGACTTTTTCGCTCTGGCCATGCAAGCCAGTGAGCAGTTCCAGCGCGAGGGACAGACCCTGCATCTGTTCACTTATGATCTACTCGATTACAAGCAAGTTCCCGACTGGTTGAATGCAAAGTTCTGGGCCAATCCGGAAAATTTCGGCAAATACTGGTGGTAGAGCGATGAGCCCACTCGATCCCAATTGCCCCTGCGGCAGCGGCAACCCTCTGAGCCAGTGTTGCGGCCACTACCACAACGGCACCCACGCGCCCAGCGCAGAGCTGTTGATGCGCTCACGCTACAGCGCTTATGTACTGGGCCTGGTGGATTACCTGGTAGCCACCACCCTGCCCGCCCAGCAACAGGCGCTCGATCGCGACGCCATGGCCGCCTGGAGCGCCCAAAGTACCTGGCTTGGCCTGGAAGTTGAGGGCAGCGAGGTATTCGGCGGCAAGCCGGAACACGCCCAAGTCGCGTTCGTCGCCCGCTGGCACGATGACAACGGCGAACATCGCCACCGTGAATGCTCCGCTTTCGTGCAAGTGGACGGACGCTGGTTCTTCCTCGACCCGACGGCGCCACTGAAAGCCGGACGCAATGACCCTTGCCCCTGCCAAGGCGGGCAGAAGTTCAAGAAGTGCTGCGCGCCCTACCTGAATTCCTGATTGGCGTTAATCCTGCTTTCTGCTTGAGTTGATACGTCCCGCGAGGACACTCAACAAGGAGAAAGTCATGCACAAGAAAAGTGGTATCGCTCTTATCCTGGCCAGCCTGCTCATGGGATGCGCCAACCAGCCCGGCGGGCTGCAAGGGGAAACGCTGGATCTGGGGGACAGCCAGCGCGTCAGCCGCCTGTTCGCCTACCCGAACAACTGCAGCGTAATCTGCTACCGCGACTGGACGCTGGAGCAGACGGTCGAACACTACCTGCAACAGAGCCTGACACGCGACGGTTACCCCCAGGCCAATGTGCGCGTAACACGTAACGGGGAACGCGTTCATGCCAGTTTCGAAGGCACGCCAAAGGATTACGGCAAACCCCTGCTGCAATTGCTGGATACCGGTGACCTGGCCTATCAGGGCGCCAGTCAGCTCAATCGTGACGGCAAATGGCAGTACAACTGGTACTTCTTCCTGCCCCTGGGCATGGCACTGGAGAACCGCAAGAGCGTCGAACTGCTGCACTTCCCACCGGACTACTCACTGACTCAGGCTCAGGATTATCTGCGCTCGAGCACCACCGATCGCTGGGCATCGCTGCTCAGTTTCAATGGTGTACAGGCGGAACACACACCCGCTTACCAGACCATCATCGACATCGCCCCCATCGCCGCCCCTGCGAGTGCTGGCAGCGCATTGGAAGGTGTGTACAGCTACTTCAACAGCTATCAACGACGCATGGTCAGCGAGCTCAGCGTCGGCTCGGGCAATGCCAGCCTGCCGATGGTTGCCTTCGGCGCGCCGGTGCGCAATTGGATCACGCAGCAATACGGGGTGAATCTGCCAGTGCTGGGCCTGGGTCAGATCGAGGCAGCGCCTGGACAACAGGTCGCCGTGCTCGGCGCCAATCATCCAAGCTATATCTGGTATGCCGCCGATCCGGCCAACAACAAGGGCAACGAGGATGCCGCCAACGCAGTGGGTATCAGGGTCATGGGACAGGACCTGAGCGCCGCCTGCTGGCAGGCCGGCATGGGCCAGCAACCGACAGCTGATCCGCAGCAGACGCTGAACACCTGCACCGCAAAATGGCAGGTGACGGATAAACTGCAAACCTGCGAGCTGTTCTTCACCAGCGTGCGCAACCTCAAACCGGAGGAGGCGCAAGCCAGGTGCAAGGCGAGCTAGCCACACTTGATGCAAAAACGCCGTGGCTGCCTGCGCAGCTCACGGCGTTGCAAACCTGCGGGACGATCAATCCTGCAGTTTCAGATGCGATGTATCCGGTACAGCCGCTGGCGCGGCAGACTTGGCTTGCCCCATATCGCTGCCTACGGGCGCCAGACTGAACTGCGACAAGTCGACCTGCGGTGCTGCAGCGTCGGGCCTGGCGTCCTGCAGATCGCTGCCCACCGGAGCGATGTCGAAATCCGGTGCATCCACTTCACTGAACGCGGCCATGTACTCATCTCGTGGCGCGACCCGCAGGCGGCCCGGCTTGGTCGCAGCGGGGGTGACCGCCGGCGCCGAGAGTGGCTCGGCTGGCGGTGGTGGTGCCAGCTCGACCTCTTCTATCAGCACGTCCATGTCGACGACCTCGACCCGCGCACCGGCCCGCTCGAGGGTCGCCCGGTATTTTTCTGCCCCGGCGGCATCGAGGTTGTTCTTGATCACGATGCGACGCCCGGAGAACAACTGGGCAATGCGCTGGGCATCGGCCTGGAACAGCTTGGCCATGTTGGCCTTGACCAGCTCCGGCTGGGCGCCCGGCACCAATTGCCCGGAGAAGGCGATCTCGTAGCGACTCATGGTCACACTCCTGTCCTATTCGCCGCTCAGTATGGCGCAGGTTCCTTTGCCCTGACACTGCAGGCTTCTCATTCATGCTCTCCCAATCGTCAACGCACCGAAACCGCCACAGTATCTCATTGAAAATAATGAGAGCTTCCCCGTTGCAGCCAAGCGCTTGCTTGTTACACTGGGCCGCAATGGGGGTATGAAATGTTTTCTCAGGCGCAAATGATAAGAATTATCAGCCTATTGATGTTTTTTGGCCTGCTTTCAGGCCTGACAGGATGCTCCACCTGGATGACAGGTGGCTTCAAGGACCCGGACGTCCAACTCATCAAAGTTGATGTAGTCAAGGCCAGGCTGCTCGAACAGGAGTTTCGCCTGCGTTTTCGAATCGACAATCCCAACGGTGTCAGCCTGCCGGTGCGTGGGCTGGACTACAACGTCCATCTCAATGGTATCCAGCTGGCCGAGGGCTACTCCAACGAGTGGTTCACCGTGCCCGCCCACGGCCACCACACCTTCGAAGTACCAGTGCGCACCAACCTCTGGCGCCATGTGCGGCAGATCGTCAAAGCACTGGAAAAACCGGACGTGCCGATTCGCTACAGCCTCAAGGGCGAGGTAAAAACCGGCATGTTGTTCGGCCGCAGCGTGCACATGGCGCGTAATGGCGAGATAATTCCCGGCGATTTCATCCCCGAATAACCTGCATGAGTAACACCATGAGCAACCAACCCCACGTCCACGGCCCTGACTGCAACCATGACCACGACCATCACGATCACGGTCATGTGCATGGCCCGCACTGCAATCATGGCCATCAGGAGCCGGTACGCAATACGCTGAAGGATGTCGGCCGCAACGACCCCTGCCCATGCGGCAGCCTGAAGAAGTTCAAGAAGTGTCACGGCGCCTGAGCCGCGCATGGATGCCATGACCCTCATCCTGCTACTCACCGGCCTGCTGCTGATCGCGGCTCTGGCCGCCTATGCCTGGCACCTGTGGCGACGCGTATGGGCAAATCAGCGCGTGCGCGACGAAGCGCAACAAGAACGCCAGCAACGTATCGGCGGCGATCTGCACATCCTCGCCAGCAGCCTGCTCGACGAGCAACTGCCGTTGATCGAAGGTGCCATCCGCATCAAGGTGCTGCTCGACAACTATGACAGTGCCCTGAGCAATGACAGCCGCTGCCAGGTGTTCCATCTGCTCTTCGAGGCGACCGCCGAGGCGCCCACGCATGCAGCCTGGAAAGCGTTGGACAAGGCCGAACGGCGCCGCTTCGAAAAACGCTTCAACGAGCTCGAACTGCAACACAAGGCCGCCGCCCGCATCGCCGCGCGCTGGTTACTCGACGAAGGGCTGAAGAGGCCACAGGCAAACGCCTGAGGGCTCTTGCCAGGCAGCACCAGCCTCATTACCTTGGCGCCTTTGTGGCCGGTCACTGCGCGACCGGCCTCGACCGTCTGCATACCAAGGAAATTCGCCATGCGCACGCTGGCCTGCCTGACTCTTGCCGCCTCACTGACCAGCCTTGCCGGCTGCCAGTCCCTGCTCAACAGCCGTTATGCCGACAGCGTGCCGCCCACCCGTGGCGTCGAGCGCATTCAAGGCGTGGCCGAGAGTGCATCGGTGCGACGCAACGCCCTCGGCATGCCGCTGATCGAATCGAGCAATTTCCACGACGCGCTGTTTACCCTGGGCTACGTGCATGCAGGTGACCGCCTCAGCCAGATGGTCGGCATGCGCCTGCTGGCTCAGGGCCGCCTGGCAGAGATGGCCGGGCCAGGCGTGCTGGAAATGGACCGTTTCATGCGCGCGGTCAACCTGAAAAAGAGTGCGGAAATTCTCTACGCCGACGCTTCGCCGCGCCTGAAACGCTTCTTCGAAGTCTATTCGCGCGGCGTCAACGCCTATATGTTCCGCTACCGCGATCGTCTGCCGATGGATCTGGCCGAGTCCGGTTACCGCCCCGAGTACTGGAAACCCGAGGACTCGGTATTGCTGTTCTGCCTGCTCAACTTCGGCCTGGCGGTGAACCTGCAGGAAGAGATCGCCGCGCTGACCATGGCCCAGCAGGTGGGCGCCGACAAGCTACCCTGGCTGCTGCCGATCTACCCGGACGAGCCCCTGCCCTTCGCCGAAGCGGAAAAACTCGCCGGCCTCGACCTCAAGGGCCAGTTGCCAGGCCTGCAGGCGATTTCCCGCACCGCGGCGCAGATCGCCGAACAGCACATGCTCGGCGTCGCCGCTTCGAACAACTGGGCCATCGCCCCGCAGCGCAGCCGTGGCGGCAAGAGCCTGCTGGCCAATGACACGCACCTGCCACTGAGCATGCCCTCGCTGTGGAATTTCGTGCAGATCCGCTCGCCCAAGTATCAGGCCGCTGGCGTGTCCCTGGCCGGTGTACCGGCCGTGGTCGCCGGCTACAACGGCAAGCTGGCCTGGGGCATGACCATGGTCATGGGCGACAATCAGGACATCTACCTGGAGCGCATCAGGCGCGAAGGCAGTCGCCTGATGTACCAAGCCGACGGCAAGTGGCTGCCGGTCAGCGAACGCCAGGAAACCTTCTTCATCAGGGGCCAGCGGCCGATCCGCGAAACGCTCTACGAGACCCGCAACGGGCCGCTGCTCAACTCGGTACTGGGCGAACGCAAACATATGCTGCAACCCCTGGCCCTGCAGAGCGGCTTCGGCCTGGCGCTGAAAACCACCCAGTTCGAGCGTGACAAGAGCCTCGACGCCTTCTTCGACCTGTCGCGAGCACAGTCGGTCGATCAGGCCTTCGAAGCGACCCGGGAAATCCGCGCCATGCCGCTGAACATCGTCTTCGCCGACGCCCAGCACATTGGCTGGCAGGTGACCGGTCGCTACCCGAACCGCCGCGAAGGTCGTGGTCTGATGCCCTCGCCCGGCTGGGACGAGCGCTATGCGTGGGACGGCTTCGCCGACCCGATGCTGCATCCCTACGATCAGGACCCGCCGCAAGGCTGGCTGGGCACCGCCAATGAGCGCAGCGTGCCGCCCGGTTACGGCATGCAGCTGTCCAGTTCCTGGTACTACCCGGAGCGCGCCGAACGCATCGCCGAGCTGGCGGGCAGTGGCCGCCACGATGGCCGCAGCATGATCGCCATGCAATACGACCAGAGCTCGCCCTTCGTCGCCAAACTGCAAGCCATGCTCAACGACCCGGCCATGCACGACTCGCTGCGCCAGGCCATCGCCGCCCTGCCGGCCGGCCAACGGGCACGGGCCGATGAAGCACTGAAACGTCTGTTGGCGTTCGACGGCAAGCTCGCCGCCAGTTCGGCCGATGCCGCCATCTATGGCGCCTTCCTGCACGAAAGTGCACGGCAGATCTTCCTCGACGAGCTGGGCCCGGAAGACAGCCCGGCCTGGAAGGCGCTGGTGCAAACCGCCAACACCTCCTATTCGGCGCAGGCCGACCACCTGCTCGGCCGCGCCGACAGCCCATTCTGGAACGACATCCGCACGCCAGAGCAGGAAGACAAACCGACCATCCTCGCACGCAGTCTGGCAGCCAGCATCGAGCTGCTAGAAAGCCGTCTGGGCCCGGAGCGTCGCAACTGGCAATGGGGCAAGCTGCACACCTATGAATGGGTGACGGACACCACGCGCATGGCGCCTTACATGAGCGCCAGCCAACGCACCAGCATCAATGCCCTGAAAGGTTATCTGGATCGCGGCCCTTATCCAGCCGGGGGTGACCACAGCACACTGAATGTATCGGCCTACGCCTGGGGCCAGGATTTCAACACCTTCCTGATCCCGGCCATGCGTATCGTGGTGGATTTTGCCGCTGACGAACCCTTGGTCGGCGTCAACAGCTCAGGTCAGTCCGGCAACCCGGCCAGCCCCCACTATGCCGATGGCATCGAGTCATGGCTCAAGGGCGGCTACATGAGCTTCCCGTTCAAAGCGGAGAATCTGGACAAGGTCTACGGCAACCAGCGCCTGTTGCTGATGCCGGCCAAGTAATGACCGTTCGTCGGGTGGCGCTGAACCTTTACCTCAGTGCCTCACTCTGAATGATCGACTTACTCCATAGATCATCGTTTAAGGCGCCCTTGGCGCCTTTTCTTTTGCCTGCAAAAAAAGATGGCTTTTTTGCATCATCGGGTGGAACTTCTCGCACGATGCATGCTCAGAGACTATGCATCGATTGAAATGCTCCCCTGGCGCCTCTGGCGCCTATTTTTTTGCCTGTCATTCAGGCAATTCCCGCCTAGCAGGCCCATTGAGAACCCTAGCCGATGACTGCATGGATGCAGGAGATGGAGCGACGCAGGAAGCCAAGCCGGGGTAGTTCTTCAACAGCCTGCTAAGCCAACAGGCTGCGATCGAAGATAAAGGCCTCGAGTGCCTGCGGGCGATGCTCCAACAGATTCTGTGGTCGCCCCATCTTCGGATAATTCTTCTCGCCGGTATCACTGATCCAGTCCTGCGCCTTCATCCGCTCCAGGCGACCGCGCAAGGTGGTGTGCTGCACCGGCTCGCCCAGGCAAGCCTGGAACGCCGTCAACGCTTCGGTCACGGTAAATCGCTGCGCCAGCAGGTACAGCGGCAGCGAGCTGTAGACCGACTTGCCACGCAGACGCTCGGCAGCCAGGCGCACCAGTTGCGTATGGTCGAATGGCAAGGCCTGCTGCCCTGCGGTTACGGCCGACAAATCGACGAATTGCAGACTTTCATCCTGCGGCACCGCGTCAGGCGCCAGCAGTGCCAAGTAGCAGGTACTCAACGACCAGCCACGCGGATCACGCACGCCGTTACCCACGGTCGCGACTTGCTCCAGGTACTGCGGTTGCAGGCGCGCCTTGTCCACCAGCGCACGGGCGGCAGCGGCATCCAGGCTGGCATCGACGCAACGGCCATTGACCAGCACGCCCGGCAGTGCCCATTGCCCGACATAAGGTTCGCGCTGGCGACGCAGCAGCAGCACCTGTAACGCCCCCTCTTCGCTCAGACGCAGGGCCACGATATCCACCCCGGCCAGAACTTCGACTGCACTCATTTTTTCCCTCGCTCCCTCATGTACTTATTTCATCTTGACCAATAATTCGTCTTCTTTCACGTATGAATTGGTAAAAACGCTTGACTACATATTTCATCAGGTGAAATATGTAGTCACTAACCCACGAGAAGGAGGCGCACCATGAAGATCGCCAGCTTCGACGTCGACGCCCAGAAAGGCTTCACCCCGCTGTGCCCCAACGAGCTGCCAGTACCCGAGGGCGACGCTATCGTGCCGGCGCTCAATCAGTTGGCCGCACGCGCCCAGTTACGCATCGGCAGCAAGGATGCCCACAGTCCGCAAGCCGCCTGGGTGGTGCCAGAGCATGGGCAGATGCTGCAGCCCCTGCCGCTGGCCAATGCCGACCTGACCTGGGTCAGCCACTGCGTGCCCGGTACGCCCGGCTTCGAACTGCTCGACGGCCTGCCGGCGCCGCTGGATTACGACTACTTCGTGTGGAAAGGCGTTGAGCCGGACCTGCACCCCTACGGCGCCTGCTATCACGACCTGGCCGAGAAGCGCAGCACGGGCGTGATCGAATTTCTTCGGCAAAATGGCGTCGACCTTGTATTGGTCGGCGGCCTGGCGCTGGACTACTGCGTCAAGACCACCGCCCTGCAACTGCGTCGCGCCGGCTTCGAGGTGATCGTCCATCTGCCGGCCTGCCGAGCCATCGCCAGCGAAACTGCCGAAACCGCCTGCCTCGCCATGCGCGAACAGGGCATCACACTTGCCGCCAGCCTGGAACAGCTGGACAGCGTCTTAGCCAAGGAGAACCTGCGATGAGCGAGAGCATCTTCGCCGAACGCACCGTGCAGAACCTGCTGGATACCGATTTCTACAAGCTGACCATGATGCAGGCGGTGCTGCACAACTACCCCAACGCCGAAGTGGAATGGGAGTTCCGCTGCCGCAGCAGCGAGGACCTGACCCCCTACCTGGCCGAGATCCGCTACCAGATCGAGCGTTTGAGCGAGCTGAGCATTACCGCGGACCAGCTCGCCTTTCTCGAGCGCATCCCCTTCATCAAACCGGACTTCATTCGCTTTCTCAGTCTGTTCCGCTTCAACTTGCGCTACGTGCACACCAGCATCGAGGACGGCCAGTTGAGCATTCGCCTGCGCGGCCCCTGGTTGCACGTGATTCTCTTCGAGGTACCGCTGCTGGCCATCGTCAGCGAAGTGCGCAACCGCTATCGCTACCGCGAGGTGCTGCTGGAACAGGCCGCCGAACGCCTCTACGAGAAAATTGACTGGCTCAAGGCCGAAGCCTCGCCGAGCGAGCTGGCCGGCTTTCAGCTGGCTGATTTCGGCACCCGCCGGCGCTTCTCCTACCGCGTGCAGGAACAGGCGGTGCACATCCTCAAGCGCGACTTTCCCGGACGCTTCGTTGGCACCAGCAACGTGCACCTGGCGCGCGAGTTCGACCTCAAGCCCATCGGCACCATGGCCCACGAGTGGCTGATGGCACACCAGCAGCTCGGCCCACGGCTGATCGACAGCCAGATCGCCGCGCTCGACTGCTGGGTGCGCGAGTATCGCGGCCTGCTCGGCATCGCCCTGACCGACTGCATCACCATGGATGCCTTCCTCGCCGATTTCGACCTGTACTTCGCCAAGCTCTTCGACGGCCTGCGCCATGACTCCGGCGACCCACTGGTGTGGGCGGAAAAAGCCATCGCCCACTACGAGAAACTCGGTATCGACCCCAGGAGCAAGACCCTGGTGTTCTCCGACGGGCTCGACCTGCCCAAGTCGCTGCAGCTCTACCGTGCACTTTCCGGGCGAATCCACGTAAGCTTTGGCATCGGCACCAACCTGACCTGCGACATCCCCGGCGTCACCCCCATGAACATCGTGATCAAGATGATTGCCTGCAACGGTCAGCCAGTGGCGAAGATTTCCGATACGCCCGGCAAGACCCAATGCCGCGACGAGAACTTCGTTCATTACCTGAAACACGTCTTTCGCGTTACCCAGTGAGGAGCCAGACATGAGCAACCGCCAAGCCGAAATCGCCGCCGCCCTCGATGTGGTGCCGCCATTCGCCGACGACGCTGCGCTGAGCGCAGAGATCGAGCGGCGCAAGACCTTCATCAAGAACACCCTCAAGCAGTCCGGCCTGAAGGTGCTGGTACTGGGTATCAGCGGCGGCGTGGACTCGACCACGGCCGGGCGCCTGGCCCAGCTGTCGGTCGAGGAGCTGCGCGCCGAGACGGGCGACTCGGGCTATCGCTTCATCGCCGTGCGCCTGCCGCACAACACCCAGCACGACGAGCACGACGCTCAGGATTCGCTGAAATTCATCCGCGCCGATGAAGAAGACACGGTCAATATCGCCAGCAGCGTCTCCGGTCTCGGCGAGCAGGTCACCCACCTGCAGAAACTGACCGACGCCCGCCGCGATTTCGTCGTCGGCAACATCAAGGCGCGCATCCGCATGGTCGCCCAGTTCGCCATCGCCAACGCCAACAACGGCCTTGTGATCGGCACCGACCACGCCGCCGAAGCGGTGATGGGGTTCTTCACCAAATTCGGCGACGGCGCCTGCGACCTCGCGCCGCTGTCCGGCCTGGTGAAGAATCAGGTGCGCGCCATCGCCAAGCACCTGGGCGCGCCGCAGCATCTGGTGATGAAAACGCCGACCGCCGACCTGGAAGAACTGCGCCCAGGCAAACCGGACGAGGAAGCCCATGGCGTGACCTACGCCGAAATCGACGCCTTCCTGCATGGCGAGAAAGTCAGCGACGAAGCCTACGCCACCATCGTTCGTACGTACGACAACACGCGCCACAAACGCGAACTGCCGCTGGTGCCCTGATCTCCGCTGGCAGAAAAAGAAGCCGGGCATTGCCCGGCTTTTTCATGTGCGCAGCAACCTAATGCCATTCCCCGGCAATGCGCTCTGCTGGCGCGACGCAGCGCTCGAAAACCTCGCGAGGCCGACACTGGGCCACCGGAGCCGGCGGCGGTTGATCGGGCAACGTCGGCTCCCCCGGTTCCTGCGGCGGCACCGGTCTGCCCGGCTGATCAGGGATATCGGGGTCGGGCTGGCCGGGAATATCGCCAGCCCGAATCACACTGGAGATCAAGGTAAACGCTGAAACGGACATGGTTCTACCCTCGCTCGATGGATTACTGAGGGTAGAGTGCTCCAGTGAGTGCTAATTCCAACTTTTAGCGGACGCGCCCTGCATTGAAATGCACGGTGAGGGATACCAGTACCTGCGGCGCACCGTCCTCGGCCTGAGCGTGACTGTCAGCACTGCCGAAGCCCAGCCAGATTGGCTGGCCATGTTTGATCGCCACGGCAGAATTCTGATCGGCGGAACCTTCCAGCCCTTGCAGCAGCGGCTCTGCCTCTTCACGCGGCATGCCCAGGCGCAGCCGATCATCCAGCACGAAACCTTCCAGCCCGGCACGAGCAGGCACCTCCTGCAACCAGCCCAGATATAGATCACCACCGAAACGCGGCACGAGCCAGCAACGCACTTCACGCAGGCTATCGCCGGCGAACACCAGCATCAGGCTGTTGCCATACAACATGCCGCGGCGCCCACCATGCAGCGGCAGCTCCGCGGACGGCTGGCCGAGGGTCATTACAAAATCGGCCGGTGAAGCCGTGGGCGCCAGGCCGAACACGTTGCTGCCCGAGTACACCTGCAACTCGGCGCGAGCTGACAGACAGCCCAGAAGCAGACACAAAAATACCGTCCGCCTTAATGCCTTCATGATGGTCATGTTGCCTGACTCCGATTTTCGCTCATGAAAAAGCCGGGCAAGGCCCGGCTTCTCGGTAACGCGCTGCAATCAGGCCTTCGGCAGGGTCACGCCAACCTGGCCCTGATATTTGCCACCACGGTCCTTGTAGGAAACCTCACAAGCTTCGTCGGACTGCAGGAACAGCATCTGCGCCACGCCTTCGTTGGCGTAGATCTTCGCCGGCAGGTTGGTGGTGTTGGAGAATTCCAGGGTCACGTGACCTTCCCACTCCGGCTCCAGCGGCGTGACGTTGACGATGATGCCGCAACGCGCGTAGGTGCTCTTGCCCAGGCAGATGGTCAGCACGTCACGCGGAATACGGAAGTACTCGACGGTACGCGCCAGGGCGAAGGAGTTCGGCGGAATGATGCACACGTCGCTCTTGATGTCGACGAAGCTCTTCTCATCGAAATTCTTCGGGTCGACGATGGCCGAGTGAATATTGGTGAACACCTTGAATTCATCGGCGCAACGTACGTCGTAGCCATAGCTGGAAACGCCGTAGGAGATGACGCGACTGTCGTCGGCACCACGTACCTGGCGCTCGACGTAAGGCTCGATCATCCCGTGTTCCTGGGCCATGCGGCGAATCCACTTATCCGATTTGATGCTCATGGCGGGGAGTCCTGAGTTGGGTTATTGCGAAAAAAGTGAGCGCATCTTACCGATGCAGGCGCCACGCTTCAAAGACCGCGGCCCCCGGCACTGAGGATTATTTGCAAAAAAGCTGCATCGACTATTCGCACTTGGCGATAAAAACACGTATGGTGTCCCCACTGTGCTGCATGTGTCACCGCGAATCGCTACTTGATGCCTAGATCTCGATCCAAACATCGTCCGACTCCTAGTACTCGTTGCACTCAGTCCCGGCCTGGGCTTTTCCAGGGCTGTTATTACTTTTGTTAGGAGACATCACATGTCCAATCGTCAGACTGGCACCGTTAAGTGGTTCAACGATGAGAAAGGCTACGGCTTCATCACCCCGCAATCCGGTGACGACCTCTTCGTACACTTCAAAGCCATCCAGAGCGATGGTTTCAAGAGCCTGAAAGAAGGCCAGCAAGTGACTTTCGTGGCCACCCGTGGTCAGAAAGGCATGCAAGCTGAGGAAGTTCAGGTTGTCTAACCTGATCTGACCTGCTTGAAAGAAGCCCCGCCTCGTGCGGGGCTTTTTTGTGGGCGTTTGCGCGCCCTGTAGGAGCGGATTTATCCGCGAAATTCGCGGCTGAAGCGGAATGCCGCCCAGCCGCTCCTACAGAAGCGGGATCTGAGTGGGCTTCGCCAAGCCAGGACCGAGTTGCCTGCATTGCCCTCTCCCGCCCTTCGGGGTCATCAGAGGGCCGCTGCGCGGCCGCTATTAGTCCTCACTGATCTCGATACTCGGCATGGCCGGCTCGCCGGCACGGGCGATACGCGCACCCACCTTGCGCGCCAGATCCTGATAGATCATGGCGATCTGGCTTTCCGGATCGGCCACCGTGGTCGGCTTGCCATCATCGGCCTGCATGCGAATAGCCATCGACAACGGCAACGAAGCCAGCAGCTCGACACCATACTGCGCGGCCAGCTTCTCGCCGCCGCCCTCGCCAAACAGATGTTCGGCATGGCCGCAGTTGGAGCAGATATGCACCGCCATGTTCTCCACCACGCCGAGCACCGGGATGTGCACCTTGCGGAACATCTCCACGCCTTTCTTGGCATCGAGCAGGGCCAGGTCCTGCGGGGTGGTGACGATCACGCTGCCGGCCACCGGCACCTTCTGCGCCAGGGTCAGCTGGATGTCGCCGGTGCCGGGCGGCATGTCCACCACCAGGTAATCGAGATCATTCCAGGCGGTCTGGGTGATCAGTTGCAACAGCGCGCCGCTGACCATAGGCCCGCGCCACACCATCGGCGTGTTGTCGTCGGTCAGAAAGGCCATGGACATCACCTGCACGCCATGGGCTTCGAGCGGCACGAACCATTTCTGATCCTTGACCTGTGGCCGCGTGCCTTCGGCGATGCCGAACATGATGCCCTGGCTGGGACCATAGATATCGGCATCGAGCATGCCCACACGCGCGCCTTCGCGCGCCAGGGCCAACGCCAGGTTGGCTGCGGTGGTGGACTTGCCCACGCCGCCCTTGCCCGAGGCCACGGCGATCACGTTCTTCACGCCGGCCAGCGCCGGTACCTGAGCCTGGCCCTGATGCGAGTCGATCACACAATCGACCTTTACCTGCGCACTGTCGACGCCATCGAGATTCTCCAGCGCCATCTGCAGCATCTGCGCCCAACCGTTCTTGAACAAGCCGGCGGCGTAGCCCAGCTCCAGGCGCACGGATACGCGTGCGCCCTGAATGTCGACTTCACGCAGGCAACCGGCGCTGACCGGGTCCTGATCGAGATGGGGGTCGGTGAACTGACGCAGACAGGCTTCGACCGCTTCGCGGGTGACGGCACTCATGCATGGACTCCAGAAGGCAGCGGAAAAACAAGCCGGCATCATAGCAGCAGCCACACGCGGCAACGCAGCATGCCAGACTCCTTAGCCCGCAGCTCTTGCTTGCCACTGGTGGCTTGCGGCCTGCCGCTGCTTTATAGTTGCCGACTTCCCTCGTTTTACCAGTGCAGCCGATCACCATGACCGAAGCCCGCAAGATTCTCGTCACCAGCGCCCTCCCCTATGCCAACGGTTCGATCCACCTCGGCCACATGCTCGAGTACGTGCAGACCGACATGTGGGTGCGCTACCAGAAGCTGCGTGGCAACCAGGCCCTTTACGTCTGCGCCGATGATGCGCACGGTTCGGCGATCATGCTGCGCGCCGAAAAGGAAGGCATCACGCCCGAACAGCTGATCGCCAATGTGCAGGCCGAGCACACGGCCGACTTCGCCGACTTCGGGGTGGATTTCGACAACTATCACTCCACCCACTCGCAGGAGAACCGCGAACTGTCGGCGGCCATCTACCTGAAGCTGCGCGACGCCGGGCATATCGCCACCCGCTCGGTAACCCAGTATTTCGATCCCGAGAAGGGCATGTTCCTCGCCGACCGCTTCATCAAGGGCACCTGCCCCAAATGCGCGGCCGAGGATCAGTACGGTGACAACTGCGAGAAATGCGGCGCCACCTACGCGCCCACCGAACTGAAGAACCCGCGCTCGGCGATTTCCGGCGCGGTGCCGGTGCTCAAGGACTCCAAGCACTTCTTCTTCAAGCTGCCGGACTTCGAGGCCATGCTCAAGCAGTGGACCCGCAGCGGCACCCTGCAGGAAGCCGTGGCCAACAAGATCGCCGAATGGCTCGACGGCGGCCTGCAGGAGTGGGACATCAGCCGCGATGCGCCCTACTTCGGTTTCGAGATTCCCGACGAACCGGGCAAGTACTTCTACGTCTGGCTGGACGCGCCGATCGGCTACATGGCCAGTTTCAAGAACCTCTGCAGCAAACGCCCGGAGCTGGATTTCGATGCGTTCTGGAGCAAGGATTCCAGTGCCGAGCTGTACCACTTCATCGGCAAGGACATCGTCAACTTCCACGCCCTGTTCTGGCCCGCCATGCTCGAAGGCGCCGGCTACCGCAAACCGACCGCAGTCAACGTGCACGGCTACCTGACGGTCAACGGGCAGAAGATGTCCAAATCGCGTGGCACCTTCATCAAGGCGCGCACCTACCTGGATCACCTGAACCCGGAATACCTGCGCTACTACTACGCCGCCAAGCTGGGCCGTGGCGTGGATGACCTCGATCTGAACCTCGAAGACTTCGTGCAGAAGGTCAACTCCGACTTGGTCGGCAAGGTGGTCAATATCGCCAGCCGCTGCGCCGGCTTCATCCACAAGGGCAACAACGGCCTGCTGGTCGCCGCCAACCCGGCGCCCGAGCTGTGGGATGCCTTCCAGGCCGCCGCTCCGAGCATCGCCGAGGCTTACGAGGCGCGTGATTTCTCCCGTGCCATGCGCGAGATCATGGCGCTGGCCGACCGCGCCAATGCCTGGATCGCCGACAAGGCCCCCTGGGCACTGAACAAGGTCGAAGGCAAGCAGGCCGAGGTGCAGGAAATCTGCGCCCTGGGCATCAACCTGTTCCGCCAGTTGGTGATCATGCTCAAGCCGGTGCTGCCGAAGCTGGCCGCCGAGGCAGAAGCCTTCCTCAACGTGAAGCCGCAGACCTGGGCCGACCTCACGCTGCCGCTGGCCAACCACCAGTTGAAGCCGTTCAACCCGCTGCTGACCCGTATCGAGCCCACGAAGATAGACGCCATGATCGAAGCCTCCAAGGAAGACCTCGCCGCCGAAGCGCCCAAGCCACAAGGCAATGGCGAACTGGCCAAAGACCCGCTGGCCGCCGAGATCAATTTCGACGCCTTCGCCGCCGTCGACCTGCGCATCGCGCTTATCGAGAAGTGCGAGTTCGTCGAAGGCGCCGACAAGCTGCTGCGCCTGTCGCTGGATATCGGCGACGAGAAACGCAACGTGTTCTCCGGCATCAAATCCGCCTACCCGGACCCGAGCAAGCTGGAAGGCCGCCTGACCCTGTACGTGGCCAACCTGGCACCGCGCAAGATGAAGTTCGGCATCAGCGAAGGCATGGTGCTGGCCGCCGGCCCCGGTGGCGAGGACATCTACCTGCTCAGCCCGGACAGCGGCGCCAAGCCGGGTCAGCGCGTCAAGTAAGCCAGGCGCCAGGAGGCAAGGATGAAACCATGGATGGTAGTGGCGCTGCTGGCTGTGCTGGCCGGCTGCTCCGAGCAATCGGGCGCCCCGCTTGGCGGTGCCCTGCAAGGTGAACGCAACACGGCCGGCAACTACCTGGCCTATGAACACCATGTGGGCATCGAGCTGCCAGCCGAGCAGATCGGCGAGCGTATCGCTGCCACGCGCGAAGCCTGCCTGGCCGAGCGCTTCGGCACCTGCAGCCTGATTGCCGCCCAGCAGAGCAGCGGCCGAGCACCTCACGGCGAACTGACTCTGCGCATCGTGCCGGACGGCGTCGAGGCCATCACCGCGTTGGCCAGCGAGGGTGGCGAGCTGACCCGCCGCACCACCCGCGCCGAAGACCTGGCCCAGGCCGTGAGCGACAACCGGCGCCAGCACGAGCAACTGCTGCGCCAGCAACAGACCCTGCAGCAGTTCGAGAAGCGCGACGACCTGGCCGTGGCCGACCTGTTGGCCCTGGCCCGCGAGCAGGCCGCCCTGGAAGTGCAACTGCAGGCACTGGCGCAGGAGGCTGCGCAACAGCAGCGGCGTCTGGATACCAACCTGCTGACCCTGAATTTCAGCAGCCCCTACGAAAGCTCGCCCCTGGGCCGCATCGGTGACGCCTTCTCGCGCCTGACGTACAACCTCGCTGAAGGCACCGCCAACCTGATCGAGTTCATCGGCTACAGCCTGCCCTTCCTCATCGTGCTGTTCCCCCTGGCGCTGGGTTTGCGCAAGCTGTGGAGGCGCCTCGCCAGCCGCTGAAAAGATCCATACTGTTGCGACGCGAGGTCGCCAAGGGCAGGCAATTCGCCGCATCCGGCTTGTATGGCCGGGGCGGCTTCCCGATAATAGGCGCCCTTTTCCTATGGCCTTTGCGCACTCGACGGCAACCCGATGACCGAACTCGTCCTGATCATGGTCAGCGCCATCCTGGTCAATAATTTCGTGCTGGTGCAGTTTCTCGGCCTGTGCCCGTTCATGGGCGTGTCGAAGAAGATCGAAACCGCCATCGGCCTGTCCCTGGCCACCACCTTCGTACTGACCCTGGCCGCCATGTGCAGCTACCTGGTGCAGCAGTACGTGCTCAAGCCGCTGGACCTGGAATTTCTGCGCACCATCAGCTTCATCCTGGTGATCGCGGTGACCGTGCAGTTCACCGAGATGGTGGTGAACAAGACCAGCCCGCTGCTGTACCGCGTGCTGGGCATCTTCCTGCCGCTGATCACCACCAACTGCATCGTCCTCGGCGTTGCCCTGCTCAACGCCAACAAGGCCGAGTTCACCTTCATCACCGCCACCGCCAACGGCTTCGCCGCGGGCCTGGGCTTTTCCCTGGTGCTGGTGCTGTTCGCCGCCATGCGTGAGCGCATCGCCATCGCCGACGTGCCGAAATCCTTTCAGGGCGCGGCCATCGGCATGATCACCGCCGGCCTGATGTCGCTGGCCTTCATGGGCTTTGCCGGGTTGATCAAGCTATGAGCCTGGTTCTGGTCGCCGTCCTCGCCCTGCTCGCGCTGTGCCTGGTCGCCGGCGCCATCCTCGGTTTCGCCGCCGTGCGCTTCAAGGTCGAGGGCGACCCCATCGCCGAGCAGATCAACGCCCTGCTGCCGCAGACCCAGTGCGGCCAGTGCGGCTACCCCGGTTGCAAACCCTACGCCGAAGCGATCGCCGGCGGCGACAAGATCAACAAGTGCCCGCCCGGCGGTGAAGCGACCATCCAGGCGCTGGCCGATCTGCTCGATGTCGAGCCCGAGCCACTGGACGCGGTGGAAGGCGAGAAGCCGCAGATGGTTGCCTATATTCGCGAGGCCGAATGCATCGGCTGCACCAAGTGCATCCAGGCCTGCCCGGTGGACGCCATCGTCGGTGCAGCGCGGCAGATGCACACGGTGATCGTCAGCGAATGCACCGGCTGCGACCTGTGCGTCGAGCCCTGCCCGGTGGACTGCATCGACATGATTCAGGTCGGCAGCACCGTGCAGAGCTGGAAGTGGGACAAACCACTGGCGCCCGGCCAGTTGATCGCCAGCGACCGGGAGCAGGCCGCATGAGCGCGCAGGAACGTATCTGGGATATCCCGGGCGGCATCCACCCGGCCGAGCGCAAGGACCTGTCCAACCGCACGCCGATCCAGCAGGCACCACTGCCACAACGCCTGACCCTGCCGCTAGGCCAGCATATCGGCGCGGTCGCCGAGCCCTGCGTCGTCGTGGGCCAGCGCGTGCGCAAGGGCGAGAAGATCGCCGAGGCCAACGGCTTCGTCAGCGCGCCGCTGCATGCACCAACCTCCGGGACCGTGAGCTTCATTGGCCCGCAGCCCTACCCGCACGTCTCCGGCATGCTGGCACCGGCCATCGTCATCGACAGCGACGGCCTGGACGAGTGGGTCGAGCTGACGCCCCATGCCGACTACCGGCACATGGAATCGGCCGAGCTGCTGGCGCTGATCCGCGAGGCCGGCATCAGCGGCCTGGGCGGTGCCGGCTTCCCCACAGCGGTGAAGCTAACCGCACGACCGACGCAGAAGATTCACACGCTGATCATCAACGGTACCGAGTGCGAGCCCTATATCACCGCCGACGACCTGCTGATGCGCGAGCGCGCTGGCGAACTGGTTTCCGGCATCGATATCCTGGTGCAGCTGATCCAGCCCGATCAGGTGCTGATCGGTATCGAGGACAACAAGCCCGAGGCCATCGCCGCCGTGCGCGCTGCCTGTGTCGGCCGCGATTATCAGGTACGGGTGTTCCCCACCAAGTACCCCTCCGGTGGTGAGAAGCAACTGATCCAGATCCTCACCGGCGTCGAGGTGCCCTCGGGCGGGCTGCCGGCCGATATCGGCATCCTCTGCCAGAACGTCGGCACCTGTACGGCCATTCACGATGCGGTGGTACTTGGCCGGCCGCTGATTTCGCGCATCACCACCCTGACCGGCGAGGCGCTGGCGCGCCCCGGTAACGTCGAGGCGCGGCTCGGCACGCCGGTCGCCGAATTGCTGGAATTTGCCGGGCTGGATCAGGCCAAGCTAAATCGCCTGATCATGGGCGGGCCTATGATGGGCTTTACCCTGCCCAGCCTCGACGTGCCGCTGGTCAAGACTGCCAACTGCCTGCTCGCCAGCACGGCAGCCGAGCTGCCGCCGCCACCCCCGGCCATGCCCTGCATCCGCTGTGGCGAATGTGCCGAGGCCTGCCCAGCCAGCCTGCTGCCGCAGCAACTGCATTTCTTCGCCCTCGGCCAAGAGCACGAGCAGCTCAAGGCGCACAACCTGTTCGACTGCATCGAGTGCGGCGCCTGCGCCTATGTCTGCCCATCGAGCATTCCGCTGGTGCAGTACTACCGCGCAGCCAAGGCAGAAATCCGCGAGCTGGAGCAGAAGCAGCTCAAGGCCGAACACTCCAAGCAGCGCTTCGAGCAGCGCCAGGAGCGCCTGCGCCGCGCCGAGGAACAGAAGGAAGCCGAGCGCAAGGCCCGCGCCGAGAAGGCCGCCCGCGCCAAGGCAGCGCAGGCCGAGGCACCGGCTGTAGCGGCAGCCGCGCCGGCCGATGAAGCGCTGAAGAAACTCAAGATCGAAGCCAGCATGGCCCAGGTCGCGCTGAAGAAGGCGGAAAAACAGCTGGCCGCCCACAACACGTCAGAGTTGCAAGCTCAGGTCAATGAGCTGCGCGCCGCTGCTGAAGCCGCACAAAAGGCCCTGGCCGACGCCCAGGCGACTGCACCTACACCGGCGCCCAAACCCGCCGGTGACGAGGCGCTGAAGAAAGCCAAGATCGAAGCCGCGATGCTCAAGGCGCAGCTGCGCAAGCTGGAGAAGATCGAAACCCCGGACGACGAGCAACAGGCCGAAATCGCCCATGTGCGCCAGCAGCTGGAAGCCGCCGAGAAGGCCCTGGTCGATCTGGAAAGCCAGGCGCCCGCGCCGGCGGCCAAACCATCCGGCGACGATGCGCTGAAGAAAGCCAAGATCGAAGCGGCCATGCTCAAGGCCCAGCTGCGCAAGCTGGAGAAGATCGAAACTCCGGACGACGACCAGCAGGCCGAAATCGCCCGTGTGCGCCAGCAGCTGGAAGCCGCCGAGAAGACCCTGGCCGACCTGGAAAACCAGGCGCCCGCGCCGGCGGCCAAACCAGCCGGTGACGAAGCGCTGAAGAAGGCCAAGATCGAAGCCGCCATGCTCAAGGCCCAGCTGCGCAAGCTGGAGAAGATCGAAACTCCGGACGACGACCAGCAGGCCGAAATCGCCCGCGTGCGCCAGCAGCTGGAAGCCGCCGAGAAGACCCTGGCCGACCTGGAAAACCAGGCGCCCGCGCCGGCGGCCAAACCAGCCGGTGACGAAGCGCTGAAAAAGGCCAAGATCGAACTGGCGATGAAACGCGCCGAGCTGAAGAAAGCCGAGAAGGCTGGCAACGACGAAGCCGCTCTGCAGCCGCTACGCGATGCCCTGGCCGCTGCCGAGCAGGCTCTGCATGCAGCCGAAGCGGCCTCGAACAAGCCGGCGCCGGAGCTGGTACGAACCGAACGTCCCGGCGTGGATGCCGAACTGAAAGCGCTGAAGACAGAGGTAGCTTTCGCCCGCGCCGACCTGCGCAAGCTGGAACGTGACGACAACACCGCCAGCGAGACGCTGGAGCTGGCCCGTTCACGCCTGGCCGAGGCCGAACGCAAGTTGGCCGAATACCAGCCGTAACACACATCCCGGATTTCATCCGGGCTACAAAAGACACCCCGTCGCGCCGGATCGCATCCGGGCGACACAGACAACCGTAGCCCGGATGCAATCCGGGAATCGCGCCCGACAAGGCGCCGCGACAGTAACGACCGGAGCGCCGATGGCCCTGCCCCGCATCACATCGCCCCACGCCACGGGCAGTAACCGTACTCAGCAGGTCATGCTGCAGGTGCTGCTGGCCACCGTGCCGGGCATCCTCGCCCTGACCTGGCTGTTCGGCGCCGGCACCCTGTTCAACCTGCTCTGGGCCAGCCTCTGCGCACTGGGCTTCGAAGCCGCGCTGCTGGCCGCACGCCAGCACCCGCTGGCCTTCTTTCTCAAGGACTACAGCGCCCTGGTCACCGCCGTGCTACTGGCCCTGGCCCTGCCACCCTACTCGCCCTGGTGGCTGACCCTGATCGCCTGCGGCTTCGCCATCGGCTTCGGCAAACAGCTCTATGGCGGCCTCGGGCAGAACCCGTTCAACCCGGCCATGGTCGGCTATGTGGTGGTGCTGATTTCCTTCCCGGTGGAGATGACCAGTTGGCCCGCGCCGCACGGCGTCGCCGCGCTGGACGGTCTCAAGCACATTCTCGGCATTGTCAACCTGCCCGACGGCTGGGCCCAGGCCACTGCGCTGGATGCATTGAAGGTCAACAAGAGCCTGACCATCGACGAACTACGCGCCAGCAATGCGGCCTTCGGCCACTTCGGCGGCGCCGGCAGCGAGGCGGTCAACCTGGCCTTCCTCGCCGGCGGCCTGTACCTGCTGCACAAGCGCCTGATCACCTGGCACGCGCCGGTGGGGATGCTCGCCGCGTTGTTCGTCATGAGCCTGCTGTTCTGGAACGGCAGCGGCTCGGACTCCAACGGTTCGCCGCTGTTTCACCTGCTGACAGGCGCCACCATGCTCGGCGCCTTCTTCATCGTCACTGATCCGGTCTCCGGCGCCACCAGCAACCTGGGGCGCCTGGTGTTCGGCATCGGCGTCGGCGTACTGATCTATGTGATCCGCACCTGGGGCGGCTACCCGGACGCGGTGGCCTTCGCCGTGCTGCTGATGAACCTGGCGGCGCCGACCATCGACTACTACACCCGGCCACGCAGCTACGGCCACCGCAAGCCCAACAGCGGCTTCAAGCTGGGAGAATGAGCATGCTGCCGGAAATCAGCCGCTCGATGCTGAAAAACGCCCTGGTACTCGGCCTGTTCGCCATTGGCACCGTCGGCAGCGTCGCCCTGCTGCAACAGGGTACCGCCGAGCGTATCGCAGCCGCCGAGCGCGAGGCGCAGGTGCGTGCCCTGGCCGAGATCCTGCCGAGCGGCAGCTATGACAACCACTTGCTGGACAACCGCATCGAACTCGATGCCCGTGAGCTGGGTCACCGCAGCCCGCAGTCGGCCTACCTGGCGCTCAAGGGCGGCCAGCCCAGTGCGCTGATCCTGCCGGTGACCGCGCCGGACGGCTACAGCGGCGCCATCCACCTGCTGGTGGGTATCTTCGCCGACGGCCGCCTGGCTGGCGTGCGCGTGCTTAGTCACAGGGAAACACCGGGCCTGGGCGACAAGATCGAACTGGCCAAGAGCGACTGGGTGCGCAGCTTCGAGGGCAAGTCCCTGAGCAACCCCGGTGAAGAGCGCTGGGCGGTGAAGAAGGATCGCGGCGACTTCGACCAGTTCGCCGGCGCCACCATTACCCCGCGCGCCGTGGTCAAGGCCGTACACGGCGCCCTGCGCTATTTCGACACGCACCGCGCCCAGTTGCTGGGCCTGGCGGAGGACGAATAATGACCAGTTACCGCGAAATCAGCCTCAATGGCCTGTGGAAGAACAACCCGGCGCTGGTGCAGCTGCTCGGCCTCTGCCCGCTGTTGGGGGTGAGCAACTCCACGGTCAATGCCCTCGGCCTGGCGCTGGCCAGCGCGGTGGTGCTGGTGTGCTCGAACACCGCCGTGTCGCTGGTACGCGGCGTGGTCAACACCGCCGTGCGCCTGCCGGCCTTCGTCATGATCATCGCCGCGCTGACCACCTGCATCGAGCTGCTGATGCAGGCCTACACCTACGAGCTGTACCAGATACTCGGCATCTTCATCCCGCTGATCACCACCAACTGCGTGATCCTCGGCCGCGCCGACGGCTTTGCCGCCAAGCATGACCCGGCCCGCGCCGCCTACGACGGCCTGATGATGGGCCTGGGCTTCGGCATCGTGCTGGTGCTGATCGGCGCCATCCGTGAGCTGCTCGGCACCGGCGCCCTGTTCGCCAACATGCACCTGCTGTTCGGCCCCATCGCCGCCGACTGGACGCTCACCCTGGTGCATGACTACAAGGGGTTTCTGCTGGCCATCCTGCCGCCGGGCGCCTTTATCGTGCTGGGCCTGTTGATCGCCGGCAAGAACCGCATCGATCAGATCGCCGTCGAACGGGCCAAGGCCAGCGCGCCCGAAGCGCCGGCACAAAGCCGTCGTGTACGGGTCACCGGCGTGATCGAATGACGCCGCAAGCGAGCGCCCAACCGTAGCCCGGATGCAATCCGGGCATGCCGAAACCACCCGCCCCGGATCGCATCCGGGCTACGCCTGAAGTCTGAAGCCATGAACGCCGCCAAACGCCTGGAAATCTTCCGCCGCCTGCACGAGGACAACCCGGAGCCCAAGACCGAGCTGGCCTACAGCACGCCATTCGAACTCTTGGTGGCGGTGACGCTATCGGCCCAGGCCACCGACGTCAGCGTCAACAAGGCCACGGCCAAGCTGTTTCCGGTCGCCAACACGCCGGAGGCTATATACGCCCTGGGCGTCGAAGGACTCTCCGAGTACATCAAGACCATCGGCCTGTACAACAGCAAGGCGAAGAACGTCATCGAAGCCTGCCGCCTCCTCATCGAGAAACACGGCAGCCAGGTGCCGGACAACCGCGAAGACCTCGAAGCCCTGCCCGGCGTAGGTCGCAAGACCGCCAACGTGGTGCTCAACACCGCTTTCCGCCAGCTGGCCATGGCCGTGGACACGCATATCTTCCGCGTCAGCAACCGCACCGGCATCGCACCGGGCAAGAACGTGGTCGAGGTGGAGAAGAAGCTGCTCAAGTTCGTGCCCAAGGATTATCTGCTCGACGCCCATCACTGGCTGATCCTGCACGGGCGCTATGTCTGCACCGCGCGCAAACCACGTTGTGGCGCCTGCCGCATCGAAGATCTGTGCGAGTACAAGGCCAAGACTTCCGACGATTGATCGACCATAGAATCTGGTGATCTCCTGATTGAAAAAATCTTTTTTACCCGCTCAATTTTTGCCGCTATAAGGTGCGCAAACGGCCCCAGTAACTGGCCTGGAGTGGAATAGATGAGCACTGACAAAGAAGATCTCGAGCTGGACGAAGACTTTGTCGCGGAAGAATCGGACGATGCCGAGCCTGCGGTGGAAGTCGCCAAGACCAACCTGACCAAGCGCCGCATCATCGACAACTTCCTCGAAGAGCGTCGCCTGCACAAACAGCTGGCCGAGTACGATTTCGATATCTGATTATCGAGCTGCACAGAAAAAGCCCCGCTGATTGCGGGGCTTTTCGTATCGGGTGCTCAGTCGCGGCGCGACGGTGACAGCAGCTCGATTTTGTAACCGTCCGGATCCTCGACGAAGGCCAGGATGCTGCTGCCATGCTTCATCGGACCCGGCTCGCGGGTGATCTTGCCGCCGCGACTGCGAATGTCCTCGCAGGCCTTGTAGACGTCTTCGACTTCCAGGGCGATATGGCCGTAACCGCTACCCAGTTCGTAGCTGTCCACACCCCAGTTGTGGGTCAGCTCGATCACACTGTTGTGCGCCTCGTCGCCATAGCCGACGAAGGCCAGGGTGAACTGACCGTCCGGGTAGTCCTTGCGCCGCAGCAGGGTCATGCCCAGCACTTCGGTGTAGAAGGCGATGGACTTGTCCAGGTCGCCGACGCGCAGCATGGTGTGCAGCAGTCTCATCAGGTTTTCCTCTTCTAGAAAGCAGAACCCCGGCGCATGGCCGGGGTTCCTGTGGCGCAAGTCGCTCAGCTTAGACCAGCTTGCGGCCCTTGCCTGCGGCGATGCGCATGCGCAGCGCATTGAGCTTGATGAAGCCCGCCGCGTCCTGCTGGTTGTAGGCGCCGCCATCTTCCTCGAAGGTCGCGATGTTGGCGTCAAACAGCGAATCGTCGGACTTGCGGCCAGTGACGATGACGTTGCCCTTGTACAGCTTCAGGCGTACCACGCCGTTCACGTTGGTCTGAGAGGCGTCGATCATCTGTTGCAGCATCAGACGCTCCGGGCTCCACCAGAAACCGTTGTAGATCAGGCTGGCGTACTTCGGCATCAGCTCGTCTTTCAGGTGAGCCACTTCGCGGTCGAGGGTGATCGACTCGATGGCGCGGTGGGCCTTGAGCATGATGGTGCCGCCGGGGGTCTCGTAGCAGCCACGGGACTTCATGCCGACGAAGCGGTTCTCGACGATGTCCAGACGGCCTATGCCGTTCTCGCCGCCGATACGGTTCAGTTCGGCCAGCACCTGCGCCGGGCTCATGTCCTTGCCGTCGATGGCGACGATGTCGCCGGCGCGGTAGGTCAGCTCGATATAAGTCGGTGCGTCCGGTGCTGCCTCAGGGGAGACAGTCCATTTCCACATGTCTTCTTCGTGCTCGGTCCAGGTGTCTTCCAGCACGCCACCTTCATAGGAGATGTGCAGCAGGTTGGCGTCCATGGAGTACGGCGACTTCTTCTTGCCGTGACGCTCGATCGGGATGGCGTGCTTCTCGGCGTAGTCCATCAGCTTCTCGCGCGACAGCAGATCCCATTCACGCCACGGGGCGATGACTTTGACGCCCGGCTTCAGCGCATAGGCGCCGAGCTCGAAACGCACCTGGTCGTTGCCCTTGCCGGTAGCACCGTGGGAGATGGCGTCGGCGCCGGTCTCGTTGGCGATTTCGATCAGGCGCTTGGCGATCAGCGGACGGGCGATGGAAGTACCCAGCAGGTACTCGCCTTCGTAGACGGTGTTGGCGCGGAACATCGGGTAGACGAAATCGCGGACGAACTCTTCGCGCAGGTCGTCGATGTAGATTTCCTTGACGCCCATCGCCTGAGCCTTGGCGCGGGCCGGCTCGACCTCTTCGCCCTGACCGAGGTCAGCGGTGAAGGTCACCACTTCACAGTTATAGGTATCTTGCAGCCACTTGAGGATCACCGAGGTGTCCAGGCCACCGGAATAGGCCAGAACTACCTTTTTGACGTCCGCCATGCCATCACTCCACGGGTTGTACGGTAAAACCGGTGATTCTACTGGCCCTGCGGTCCAATTTACAGAGGCGCGACAGCTTGTGACGACGAAGCGACGCAGAGAATGGGCGTTTTTGCCTCAGGAAGGTGTGCTTGCGGCCGGATCGACCGGGGTACTTGGTGGAGCGGTCTGCGGCGCGCTCTGTGCCGGGACTTCCGGCGCAGGCATACGATCCAGGCGCAGGGTCGCACGACGGTTCTTGGCGCGATTGGCTTCGTTGTTGTTTGGCACCAGCGGGTAACGCTCGCCATGAAAGCGCATGGTGATCTGCTCGACCGGAATGCCACCGGCCACCAGATACTCCTGCACGGCCAGCGCACGACGGCGTGAGAGGTCGCGATTGGTCAGACGATTGCCGCTGTTGTCGGCGTGACCATCGATCTGGAAGCTGTTGATGCTCGGGTCGGCCTTGACGAAGTCGAGGATGATGTCGAGCTTGGCCTTGGCCATCGGATCGAGATCGATGCCGCCACCGGGAAAACCGATCTGCGCCTGACGAATCTGATCGAAATTGACCGGCAGCAACTTGGCGATACAGACTTGGTAGTCGTCATAGGCCTTGTGAAACTTCACCGGCAGCAAACGTACTTCCAGGTTGTCGCCGCCATTGAGGGTGCGGTGGCGCACCAGCGGGCTGCGCCCTTCGAGCAAACCGGTGAGCAGCCGCGAACCCTGCTCCTGCGAGCTGTTGAACGGCACCTCGCCATTGCCGACGCTGACCACCCCGAGGTTGATATCACCGCGCCCCGGCTGCCAGGGCGCCGCCGCCGCCAGCAAGGTCGCCGAACCCGCGCCCATCCAGCGCTCACGGGCCTTGAGGCGAAAGGTGACCTGCTCGCCAGCACGGCGCACGAACTCGCCACTGCCGAAATTGCTGATCGGCTGGCTCAGGCGACACTCGAACTGATCACCCTCGACCGTCCACTCCACCTTTTCCAGCCGTGTCTGGAAGCTGATGGCATGTGCCGGCAGGCACAAAGGCATGCCAGCCAGCAGGCTGATCAGAAGGAAATTGGGCGCACGCACGGTCGACTCCACGGCGGTTCACGGCATTCTCACGGGGTATCGGTCAGGCGCGCGGAAACTTGACCCCCTGCGTGCGATTGTCGCGTCGGCGCGAGCGCGAGCAGGCGCTTTTCAGTTAACATGCGGCCACGTTTTACCCGCCTGGAAACCTCCATGTCCGACCGCCTGACTCTCTTGCGTCCCGATGACTGGCACATTCACCTGCGCGACGGCGCGGTGCTGCCACACACCGTCGGCGATGCCGCGCGCACTTTCGGCCGCGCGATCATCATGCCCAATCTGGTACCGCCGGTACGCAACGCCGTCGAGGCCGACGCCTACCGTCAGCGCATTCTCGCGGCGCGCCCGGCCGGCAGCCTCTTCGAGCCACTGATGGTGCTCTACCTCACCGACAATACCAGCCCCGAGGATGTGCGCGCAGCCAAGGCCAGCGGCTTCGTGCATGCCGCCAAGCTCTACCCGGCCGGCGCTACCACCAACTCCGACTCGGGCGTGACCAGCATCGACAAGATCTTCCCGGCGCTGGAAGCCATGGCCGAAGTCGGCATGCTGCTGCTGGTGCATGGCGAAGTGACCCGCGCCGAGATCGACGTGTTCGACCGCGAGAAAGCCTTCATCGACGAGCACCTCACCCGTGTGGTCGAACGCTTCCCGACGCTCAAGGTGGTGTTCGAGCACATCACCACCCGTGACGCGGTGCAGTTCGTCGAGGCCGCTTCGGCCAACGTCGGCGCCACCATCACCGCGCACCACCTGCTGTACAACCGCAACCACATGCTGGTTGGCGGCATTCGCCCGCACTTCTATTGCCTGCCGATCCTCAAGCGCAACGTGCACCAGGAAGCCCTGCTCGACGCTGCCACCAGCGGCAACGCCAAGTTCTTCCTCGGCACCGACTCGGCGCCGCACGTCAAGCATGCCAAGGAAGCCGCCTGCGGCTGCGCCGGCTGCTACACCGCCTTTGCTGCCATCGAACTGTACGCCGAGGCTTTCGAGCAGCGCGGCGCGCTGGACAAGCTGGAAGCCTTCGCCAGCTTCCATGGCCCGGACTTCTACGGCATGCCGCGTAACAGCGACAGCATCACTCTGGTGCGTGAGGAATGGACCGTACCGGCCACCCTGCCGCTGGGCGACAACAGCGTGGTGCCGCTGCGCGCCGGCGAAACCCTGCGCTGGAAATTGCTGGAGGCTCAGGCGTGAGCGAAGACAACTACGACGACGAACTCGAACCCAGCCTGCCGTCCGGCCCGCGCACGCCCATGGCGGCGCGCTTTCGTGGCTATCTGCCGGTGGTAGTGGACGTGGAAACCGGCGGCTTCAACTGCGCCACCGATGCCCTGCTGGAAATCGCCGCGACCACCATCGCCATGGACGAGAGCGGTTTTCTCTACCCGGATCACACCCACTTCTTCCGCATCGAACCCTTCGCAGGCGCCAACATCGAACAAGCCGCGCTGGAGTTCACCGGCATCAAGCTCGACCACCCGCTGCGCATGGCGGTGAGCGAAGAGCATGCCCTGGGCGAAATCTTCAAGGGCCTGCGCAAGTCGATCAAATCGGCTGGCTGCAAGCGTGCGATTCTGGTCGGCCACAACAGCAGCTTCGACCTGGGCTTCCTCAATGCGGCGGTGGCGCGCTGCGGCATCAAACGCAACCCCTTCCACCCCTTCTCCAGCTTCGACACCGCGACATTGGCTGGTCTCGCCTACGGCCAGACCGTGCTGGCCAAGGCCTGCCAGACCGCCGGCATCGAGTTCGACGGCAAGGAAGCGCACTCCGCGCGCTACGACACCGAGAAGACCGCCGAGCTGTTCTGCGGCATCGTCAATCGCTGGAAGGAAATGGGCGGCTGGGACGAATTCGATCAGTAAGCCTCTGCACGGCGATCGAACCCCATAAAAAAACCGGCGTCTGCCGGTTTTTTTGGTTCTTCACATAGTTTGGGGACAAGTGCGAGTTGGCGCCGGACTGGCAAGTTTGTGTGTTCTTTTGCGCTATTTATATCCGGGCAAAGATCATTGGCGTATCGATCTTTCGTTTTGGTTTCGCCCCTTACGGGCGAGTCACTTTCTCTTGCTTGCCCAAGAGAAAGTAACCAAAGAGAAGGGCACCCCGACATCCGGGTTTCGCTTCGCTCAACTCCCCTCGCTCCGGCGTCGCTCCGGGGGCCGGCTTACAAGGGCCGTCCATGACCCTTTAAGCCTTTCGCCGCATCCATGCGGCTCATCCCCCTACGCAACACCTCCACTCGGCCTCCTGAAGGGGACCGGGTCGCGAGCTTGCATAATCTTTGCGAAGTTGAAATTGGCGGCGTCTGGCTTTTGCCTTTGCTCTTCAACTGCGATGGTACAGACGACACCCAAGTCCCCTTCAGGAGGCCGAGTGGAATCGCCGCGGAAGGGGTTGAGCGACATGGATGTCGCGAGAGCTGCGATGGGCCATGGATGGCCCTTCGCAGCGTGCCCCTGGAGCGGTGATGGAACGAGGGAACCCCGGCGCAGCCGGGGCCGTATGCAGGGGTGTGTTTCTTTGCTTACTTTCTTTGCACAAGCAAAGAAAGTGAGTCGCCCGTAAGGGGCGAAACCCATCAGATCAGACGACACGCTAAGGGATAGTGCCAAGTCATCGACAGCTAACACGTAATTGCCTGCCCGGTATCAAACGTATCCTCCCCGCGAAAACGCAAAGACCTTTCTCTGCCCGAACCCTGCCGGCCGCTACACCGTTCGTCAGGAGATGCGAGCATTCGCAACCGATCTTTGACAAGCATTCTCATTAACATTAGTATCCGACCCATCGAACAGAACAACCTAGACGAGCCTTGCTTATGTACGTCTGCCTCTGTGAAGGTGTCACCGATACTCAAATCCGCGACGCGGTCTACGAAGGCTGCTGCAGCTATCGTGAAGTGCGCGGCACGCTCGGCATTGCCAGCCAGTGCGGCAAGTGCGCTTGCCTGGCCAAGCAGGTCGTGCGCGAAACCATCGCCGAAGTGCAGAGCAGCCAGGCCTCGCTGGCCTACCCTGCAGGTTTCGTCGCTGCCTGAAGCACGACCCGAAAATGAAAAAACCGGATCTCAGCATCCGGTTTTTTTTCGTCCTCGAACAACCATGGGCTCACGTCAGGCCGTCGCGCTCCAGATGATCGAGGTCCACCGCTTCACCCGGCTTGGCATGCAGCTTGGCGCGAATATCTTCGAAGAGCGCATCGTATTCGGCATGGGCACGCATGATCGGGCTGTGGTTGGGCGGCAAGCCATGCTTGGCCACCAGGCGGGAAATCACGCTGGCGAAGTTGAAGGCGGTATCGCGATGCATTTCGAAGACTTCCTCGAATGCCCTGCCCTCGATCTCGCCAACCAGACGCCCATGCAGCATGGGTCCCTCGTGCGAATCCTTACGCACCTCATAGTAGAAATCGATGCTGTAACCGGGTTGCCCGCCCAGGCCAGGCGGGTTGCTGCGATGCAGGTGACCAGGTTCGAACATGGGGCTCACTCCTTTGCCATAGCGCTGTGAGAGGCTCCCAGACGGGAGCATGCGAAGAGTCTAGCTCGCTGCTCACAGCCTGCAGCGCGCCATTTCAGTGCAGGATCGAATCCACTGCCCTTTCCTGTACCAACACCCAGGGGGCGACCACGACTGCCCACAACTGCGGGTCACGCGAGAGCAGATCTTCGGCACGTGAATCTTCGAGCTTGCACAGCAGGCCTTGGTTCATCCATTGCGCAACTCGAGCATGGTCGTTCTCGGCCACAGCCTGCGCGACCGCCACCAGATCCTGGCCACCCTCGACCCAGAGCAGCGCACCGCGCGCGAAGAACGGCTGCAGTTCCTGCCAACGAATCGGTGCGGTCTCACCGAGCAGCTTGGCATAGAGGGTGCTAGATTGATCCGTCATGGTGTGTCCCGTGTCGATGGCTTTGAATGCAGGCGCGCAATGATAACGTCGGCAACTGCCCTGGCAACCGCGCGACGCTCGCCAGCCGACCCAGGCCACGCCGTTTTTCTATACATTCCTTGCAATTTAGCGACAACCCCACGTTTCGCCTCCAGCTGCCGGCTTTTCAAGGCGCAAATCCGCGCTCTACACTGTTCCGGTACAGTTGCCGGAGGCATTACCGGGGTAACAGACCCGGTTCTGCAGCTTCGGCCGCAAGAACTACAACAACGAAAAACACAAGAGTGGAGCACTCATGAACAAGGCTACTAAGCAGATTTCCAAGCTGTTCGCGGCAATGGCACTGGCGGGGGCGGCCAGCTATTCGATGGCGGCCGACAACATCAAGATCGGCCTGGCCGGTCCGGTGACCGGTGCCGTTGCTCAGTACGGTGAGATGCAATTCATCGGCGCCAAGATGGCCATCGAGCAGATCAACAAGGCCGGCGGCGTGAACGGTGCGCAACTGCAAGGCGTGGTCTACGACGACGCGTGCGATCCGAAGCAGGCCGTTGCCGTTGCCAACAAGATCGTCAACGACGGCGTCAAGTTCGTGGTTGGCCACCTGTGCTCCAGCTCCACTCAGCCGGCTTCCGACATCTACGAAGACGAAGGCATTCTGATGATCACCGCGGCCTCCACCAGCCCGGACATCACCGCTCGTGGCTACGAGCTGGTCTTCCGCACCATCGGTCTGGACAGCCTGCAGGGCCCGACCGCCGGTAACTTCATCGCCGACCACGTCAAGCCGAAGAACGTCGCCGTCATTCACGACAAGCAGCAGTACGGCGAAGGCATCGCCACCGCGGTCAAGCAGACCCTGGAAAGCAAAGGCGTGAAGGTTTCCCTGTTCGAAGGCATCAATGCCGGCGACAAGGACTTCTCGGCGCTGATCGCCAAGCTCAACCAGGCTGGCGTCGACTTCGTCTACTACGGCGGCTACCACCCGGAACTGGGCCTGCTGCTGCGCCAGACCAAAGAACGTGGCCTGAACGTCAAATTCATGGGCCCGGAAGGCGTGGGTAACAAGGAAATCTCGGCCATCGCCGGCCCGGCTTCCGAAGGCCTGCTGGTCACCCTGCCGAAGTCCTTCGACCAGGATCCGAAAAACCAGGCGCTGGTCGAGGCCTTCAAGGCCAAGAACGAAGACCCGAGCGGTCCGTTCGTGTTCCCGGCCTACGCTGCCGTTCAGGTCATTGCCGAAGGCATCGAGAAAGCCGGCGACACCGATACCGCCAAGGTAGCGGCTGCCCTGCGCGCCAACAGCTTCGACACCCCCACCGGCGCCCTGGGCTTCGACGAGAAGGGTGACCTGAAGGACTTCAGCTTCGTGGTGTACGAGTGGCACCAGGACGGCACCAAGTCCGAAGCCAAGTAAGACCCCGCCTGAACCCAAAGCCCACTGCAGCCTGCAGTGGGCTTTGTCTATTAGAAGAATTCCGGCCTCGCGCTGCGCCACAAGCGCCGCTTTACGCCAGGCCCAGGAGTTAGGCAATGCCTGATCTTTATCACTACCTACAACAGCTGATCAATGGCCTGACCATTGGCAGTACCTATGCCCTGATCGCCATCGGCTACACCATGGTCTACGGCATCATCGGCATGATCAACTTCGCCCACGGCGAGGTTTACATGATTGGCTCGTACGTAGCCTTCACCGTTATCGCCGGCCTCGCCATGTTCGGCCTGGAAGCCGTGCCCTTCGTGATGATCGCGGCCTTCGCGGCCACCATGATCGTCACCAGCGCCTACGGCTACAGCATCGAACGGGTGGCCTATCGCCCCCTGCGCGGCGGCAATCGCCTGATCCCGCTGATCTCCGCGATCGGTATGTCGATCTTCTTGCAGAATGCCGTGTTGCTCTCACAGGACTCCAAGGACAAGGCCATCCCCAGCCTGCTGCCCGGTAATTTCGTCTTCGGCGAAAGCGCCGCCAACGGCGTGGTGGTGTCCTACATGCAGGTGCTGATCTTCATCGTCACCTTCGTCACCATGATCGGTCTGACCCTGTTCATCTCCCGTTCGCGCCTGGGCCGTGCCTGCCGCGCCTGCGCCGAAGACCTGAAGATGGCCAACCTGCTCGGCATCAACACCAACAACATCATCGCCCTGACCTTCGTCATCGGTGCTGCGCTGGCCGCCATCGCCTCGGTACTGCTGGGCATGAACTACGGTGTGATCAATCCGCACCTGGGCTTCCTCGCCGGCATCAAGGCCTTCACCGCTGCGGTATTGGGCGGTATCGGCAGCATCCCTGGCGCGGTACTCGGCGGCCTGCTGCTGGGCGTTGCCGAAGCGTTCGGCGCCGATATCTTCGGTGATCAATACAAGGACGTCGTGGCGTTCAGCCTGCTGGTGCTGGTGCTGCTGTTCCGTCCAACCGGCATCCTTGGCCGCCCGGAGGTGGAAAAGGTATGAGCCGCAACATCAAATCCGCGATTTTCAGCGCCTTGCTGGTGCTGATCATCTCCTACCCGGTCCTGGGCCTGAAACTCTCCACCGTCGGCATCAGCCTGCGCGTGGAAGGCGCCACTGCCTTCGAACTCTGGTGCATCGGCGGCGCTGCTACGCTGATCTTCCTCTGGCAACTGTTGCGTGACCGACTGACTCCGGCCTGGGCCAAACTGCCCAAGCTGCCCAGTGGCTCCGGTCAGATCGGTAACTTCCTCACCCTGCCCTCCACCCAGCGCTGGATCATTCTGGCGATGGTCATGGTGGCACTGGTGTGGCCGTTCTTCGCCAGTCGCGGTTCGGTGGACATCGCCACGCTGATCCTGATCTACGTGATGCTCGGCCTTGGCCTGAACATCGTGGTCGGCCTCGCCGGCCTGCTCGATCTGGGTTACGTCGGTTTCTACGCCGTCGGCGCCTACAGCTATGCGATTCTGGCTCACTACTTCGGCCTGGGCTTCTGGATCTGCCTGCCGCTGGCCGGCATGATGGCCGCGCTGTTCGGCTTCCTGCTGGGCTTCCCGGTGCTGCGCCTGCGCGGTGACTACCTGGCCATCGTGACCCTCGGTTTCGGCGAGATCATCCGTATCCTGCTGCGCAACCTGACCGAGTACACCGGCGGCCCCAACGGCCTGAGCATCGCCAACGAGAACAAGCCAACCCTGTTCGGCCTGTCCTTCGAACGCCGCGTGCCAGCCGACATGCCGACCTTCCATGGCTACTTCGAAATCGCCTACAACTCGCAGTACAAGGTGATCTTCCTCTACCTGATCGCCCTGCTGCTGGTGCTGCTGACCCTGTTTTTGGTCAACCGCCTGCTGCGCATGCCGATCGGTCGTGCCTGGGAAGCGCTGCGCGAAGACGAGATCGCCTGCCGCGCGCTGGGCCTGAACCCGACCGTGATCAAGCTCTCGGCCTTCACCATCGGCGCCAGCCTGGCCGGTTTCGCCGGCAGCTTCTTCGCTGCCCGTCAGGGTCTGGTGACGCCGGAGTCGTTCACCTTCATCGAGTCGGCGATGATCCTCGCCATCGTCGTGCTGGGTGGCATGGGTTCGCAGCTGGGCGTGATTCTCGCGGCCATCATCATGGTGATGCTGCAGGAGATGCGTGAGCTGAGCGAGTACCGCATGCTGTTCTTCGGCCTGGTCATGATCTTCATGATGATCTGGCGCCCGCAAGGGTTGCTGCCGATGCAACGTCCCCACCTGGAGCTGAAGCGATGAGCCGCACGATTCTCGAAGTAAGCGGCCTGTCCATGCGTTTCGGCGGCCTGCTGGCCGTCAACGGGGTGGGCCTGAACGTCAAGGAAAAGCAGGTGGTCTCGATGATCGGCCCGAACGGCGCCGGCAAGACCACCGTCTTCAACTGCCTGACCGGTTTCTATCAGCCTAGCTCCGGCAGCATCCGCCTGAATGGCGAAGCGATCGAAGGCCTGCCCGGCCACAAGATCGCCCGCAAGGGCGTGGTACGAACCTTCCAGAACGTACGTCTGTTCAAGGACATGACCGCGGTGGAGAACCTGCTGGTGGCTCAACATCGCCACCTCAACACCGGCTACCTGGCTGGCCTGTTCAAGACCCCGGGGTTTCGCCGCAGCGAACGCGAGGCCATGGACTTCGCCGCCTACTGGCTGGAGCAGGTCAACCTGGTGGACTTCGCCAACCGTAGTGCCGGCACCCTGGCCTACGGTCAGCAACGTCGTCTGGAAATCGCCCGCTGCATGATGACGCGCCCGAGCATCCTCATGCTCGACGAGCCGGCCGCCGGTCTCAACCCGCGTGAAACCGAAGACCTGAAAGCGCTGATTGGCGTGCTGCGTGACGAGCACAATGTCACCGTGCTGCTGATCGAGCACGACATGAAGCTGGTGATGAGCATTTCCGACCACATCTACGTGATCAACCAGGGCACTCCCCTGGCCGACGGCACGCCGGACGACATCCGCAACAACCCGGACGTGATCAAAGCCTATCTGGGGGAGGCGTAATCCATGCTCAGCTTCAACAACGTCTCAACCTTCTACGGCAAGATCCAGGCCCTGCACGATGTCAGCATCGAAGTGCAGAAAGGCGAGATCGTCACCTTGATCGGCGCCAACGGTGCCGGCAAGTCGACCCTGCTGATGACCCTGTGCGGCAACCCGCGTGCCACCAGCGGCAGCATCCGTTACCTGGGTGAAGAACTGGTGGGCATGGATACCCCGGAGATCATGCGCAAGAGCATCGCCATCGTGCCGGAAGGCCGTCGCGTGTTCGCCCGCCTGACCGTCGAGGAAAACCTGGCCATGGGCGGCTTCTTCGGTGACAAGGCGGACAATCAGGAGCAACTGGACAAGGTGCTGCACCTGTTCCCGCGCCTGAAGGAACGCTTCGCCCAGCGCGCCGGCACCATGAGCGGTGGCGAGCAGCAGATGCTCGCCATCGGTCGTGCGTTGATGAGCAAGCCCAACCTGCTGCTGCTCGACGAGCCGTCGCTGGGTCTGGCGCCAATCATCATCCAGCAGATCTTCGACATCATCGAGCAACTGCGCAAAGACGGCGTGACCGTGTTCCTGGTCGAGCAGAATGCCAACCAGGCGCTGAAGCTGGCCGATCGCGGTTACGTGCTGGAGAACGGCCACATCGTCATGCAGGGCAGCGGCGAAGAGCTGCTCAACGACCCCAAGGTACGCGACGCCTACCTCGGCGGCTAAGCGATACCTGCGACATCGGAACCGCCCTTCGGGGCGGTTTTTTATTGGTTATTCGTATTTGGATGCGTTTGACATTGAACTGGCAAGTTTGTGTATGCGTGTATTACTCACGTGCCTAGTACTATCCGTTAGCGCGTCGTCTGATCTGATGGGTTTCGCCCCTTACGGGCGAGTCACTTTCTCTTGCTTGCCCAAGAGAAAGTAACCAAAGAGAAGGGCACCCCGTTCATCCGGCCCCGGCTGCGCCGGGGTTCCCTCGCTCCATCACCACTCCAGGGGCACGCTGCGAAGGGCCATCCCTGGCCCATCGCAGCTCTCGCGACATCCATGTCGCTCAACCCCTTACGTGGCGATTCCACTCGGCCTCCTGAAGGGGGCTTGGGCGTTGCCTGTACCATCGCAGTTGAAGAGCAAAGGCAAAAGCCAGACGCCGCCAACTCCAATTCCGCAAAGATTACGCAAGCTCGCGACCTGGTCCCCTTCAGGAGGCCGAGTGTAGGTGTTGCGTAGGGGAGCGAGCCGCATGGATGCGGCGAGAGGCTTAATGGGCCATGGATGGCCCATGTAAGCCGGCCCCCGGAGCGGCGCCGGAGCGAGAGAAGTTTCGCGTAGCGAAACCCGGATGTCGGGGTGCCCTTCTTTGGCACACCTTTCTTGGGCAAGCAAGAAAGGTGTGGCGCCCGTAAGGGGCGCAACCCAAACGCTCAGCGCACGCAGTAACGGATAGTGCTAAGCCCGTGAGCAAGACGCACACAAACTTACCAGTCCGGTATCAATCTGCACTTTCCCACACCATGCAAAGAACCTCCCCTTTTGCCCGCGATCCAAACCTCACATCACCGAACTCTTAAGCGGATATTTCCACCCTCTTGCGTCAGATGCGACGAGTATTAGTCTCAATAACTCTGCCCTCGCGAGCCCCGATCATGCGCAAGCCTCTGCTCCTGCTACTGGCCATCACCCTGCTACTGGGCGCCTGCAGCCGCGTCGGCCTGGCCTATCGCAATCTCGATTGGCTGATCCCGTGGAAGCTCAGCGACTACGTGGCACTGAGCAGCGAGCAGAGCGCCTGGCTCAAACCCCAGCTGCAGGAGCACCTGGCCTGGCACTGCAGCGTCGAGCTGCCGCGTTATCTCGACTGGCTGCAACGCAGCCAGCAGGCGCTGAGCAGCCGTGACAGCGAGCTGATGGCCAGCCAGTTGGCCGACTTCGAACAGGCCATGCAGCGCATCGCCGTGGAAATCACCCCCAGCACCATCGAGCTGCTGCGCGGCCTCAGCCCGCGTCAGGTCGATCAGCTATTGGCGGCCATGGACGAGCAGAACGCCAAGCTGCGTGAAGAGTTTCTCGAACCGCCCGTGCAGGAGCAGGTCAGCCAGCGCGCCGAGCGCATGGAAGAGCGTCTGCAACCCTGGTTCGGCCCGCTCAACGCCGAGCAGCGCGAACGGGTGCAGAGCTGGGCACAGGGCCTGGGTGAGCAGAATCAGGTCTGGCTGGAAAACCGCATGGCCTGGCAGCAGGCCCTGCGTGAGGCGTTGGAAGTACGCCGCGGCGACGACTTCGCCCCCCGCATGACCGCCCTGCTGCAACAGCGCGAGCGGTTCTACACCAGCGCCTACCAGGCCAGCTTTGATAAGAATCGTCAGGCCATGGCCGAGATGATCGTCGACCTGGTTGCCCAGGCTGACTCAAAACAGATGGAGCGAGCCGACAAGCGCCTGAAAAGCCTGCATGCCGACCTGGCTGCGCAGCAGTGCCAAGCGGGCGAGTCAGTAGTCAGTCGTTGAAACAATGGCAGCCGATAGGCACTGGGTGGCGTGGGGCCACCCAGGCCGTACGCACCGATTGAGCCGGTGCGCACGGCGCACCCTACGATGCGATCGCGCCTATAACGCTGGCAGGCGCCAGTCGATGGGCTGCATGCCGTTCTGGCTGAGGAACTGGTTGCAGCGACTGAAATGGCCGTTGCCAATAAAGCCACGATGCGCCGACAGCGGCGACGGATGCGGTGAGCGCAGCACCAGGTGCTTGGTCGGGTCGATCAGGCGCTGTTTGCTTTGCGCATGGCTGCCCCAGAGCAGGAACACCAGTTTGGGCTGATGCTCGCTGACCACTTCGATCACCCGGTCGGTAAAGAACTGCCAGCCCTTGCCCGCGTGCGAGCCGGCATTGGCGCGTTCGACGGTCAGCGAGGTGTTGAGCAGCAGCACGCCCTGATCGGCCCAGCTCTGCAGGTAGCCGTGCGCCGGGATGTCGATGTTGAGGTCGCGCTTGAGCTCCTTGTAGATGTTCAGCAGCGAGGGCGGCGTCTGCACGCCCGGTTGCACCGAAAAGCACAGGCCGTGCGCCTGACCGGGGCCGTGGTACGGGTCCTGACCGATGATCACCACCTTGATCTGATCCAGCGGCGTGGAATTGAGCGCATTGAAGATCAGTGGGCCCGGCGGATAGATTTCCTTGCCGGCCGCCTTCTCCGCCTGCAGGAACGCACGCAGTTCGCTCATGTAAGGCTTGTCGAACTCCTCACGCAGCGCGTGTTTCCAGCTGGCTTCGAGCTTGATGCGATCGTCGGTCATGCGGTTTTCCTGCGGGTACAAAACGAGTGCAGGCACGCTAGAGAAGGGAGCAAGGCAAGTCAAGGAAGAGCTGGCCGGCAGGGCCGAGGATGCTTTGCTAGCCTTTCGGGAACCGTATAAATCGATGATGCCAAGCCGATGCCTACTTCTACCGATACCCTGCGCATGGCGTTGCTCAACCGCTTCCTGAAGGGCGAAGCCAGGATTCCGCAGATGCCTGAAGCCGCCGTCCGCATCAGAAAGCTGCTGGACGACCCACGCACCTCGCTGGAACAGTTGACCCGCGTGATCACTGGCGACCCGCCGCTGGCTGCGTACCTGATGCAGTTCTCCAACACCCCCCTGCTGCGCGGGGAGCGCTCCTGTAGTTCGCTACGCGAACTGCTGAGCCGCCTGGGTACCCGCCAACTGGCAGACCTGGTGCTGGGCTTCAGCCTGCAAAATCTGTTCACCAGCACCGAACCTGCGCTGCAGCAGGCATTTCGCGCTCGTTGGCGCAGTGCCAGGGAGCGTGCCGCCCACTGCGCAGTGCTGGCGCAGCGCACAGGCTTGTCGCTGGACGACGCCATGCTCGGCGGCTTGCTGCAGGACATCGGCAGCCTGCCGCTGCTCTCGGAGCTGGAGCACTGGCCGAACGTGCCGCGCGAGAACGAAGCGCTTCAAGAACTGTGCGAGCGCCTGTCCGGTGATCTCGGCGCCCTGGTCCTGACTCGCTGGCAACTACCCTCGGCGATCATCGAATCCACCCGTCTTTATGGCCAGTGGCAGCGCGAGCATGACGGCGCTGCCGACCTCGCGGATCTGGTCCTGCTCGCCAGTGCCCTGCAGACGAGCCAGACGCTGCAAGGACCGCTGCCAGCGCAGGTAAAACTGGGCCTGGAGCAGCCGCTCGACGAACTGAGGCAGGAGCTGGCGGGCGAACTGCAACTGTGGAAGCGCCTGCTCACCTGAAGCGCCTGCTATACAACCTCATCAGGCAGCTGGATGCACCTTGCCGACATCCGTGAGCCGGTCGAGACTCATCTGCACGCATCGTGCAGGAGGTCATATGAGCGACTCGAACGGCATCAGCCGCGAGCGTCTGGAACAGGCGCTCGCCCACTCCACCTTTGCCCAGCTGCTCGGCGCCGAACTGCTCGACTTCGCGCCGGGCCGAGTCAGCCTGCAGGTGCGCAGTCGTCCCGACCTGTGCCAGCACCACGGCTACATGCATGGCGCGGTGGTCGGCTTCATGGTCGACAGTGGCTGCGCCTGGGCGGCGGCGTCGATGGTCGGCGACGTGGTCACTAGCGAATACAAGCTCAACCTGCTCGCACCCGCGCTCGGCGAACGCCTGCTGTGCCGCGCCGAAGTGCTCAAGGCCGGGCAGCGCCAGGCGGTATGCCGAGCCGACGTGTTCGCCGTGAAGGACGGCCAGGAAAAGCTGGTGGCCACCGGCCTGGCGACCATAGCGCGGGTGTGACCACTCCGGTCACGGGCTAGCCCTGATGCAGCGTCCGATAATGACTGGGCGCCATGCCCACCACCTTGCGAAACAGCCGTGAGAAATAATACGGATCCTCATAGCCCAGTTGCTCGGCAACCTGACGCACCTCGATATCGCCGCGATCGAGCAGGCGGCAAGCCAGGGCCATTTTCAACTGAATGAAGTCCTGGATTGGCGCGTGACCGGTCAGTGCACGATAGGTCTTGGCGAAGTGAAAGCGTGACAGCTTGAAGTGCGCCGCCAGTTCGTCGAGGTTGAGGCTGCCGTGCAGGTGCTCGCGCATCACCGCCTGCACCGCCTCGACATCCAGCACTCGCCCGGATTTGAGATTGGCCCGTGCCGGCAACACCGCCAGGGAGCTGAGCATCGCCTGCAAACGGTGCGCAGCATGGATGAAGGGCAAGGCGTTGAGGCTCTGGCGCTGCAGCCCCAGCAACGCTTCGAAGTCGCCGAGCTGGCGGGGCTGCACGCCAATACGCCGGAGCGTCTGCGTGCCCAGCAGGCGCAGAAAGTCCTCGCTGAGGCTACCGTCGAAATGCACCCAATAGATCGTCCACGGGCTGTGCGCATCGGCGCCATAGGCATGCGGCGCGTCCTTGGGCAGCAGCAACAGATCGCCAGCAGCAATCTCGAATCGTCCATCCGTCGTTTCCAGCCAACCCTTGCCTGAACGGCAGTAGATCAGCAGATGATCGTCCGGTTGCAGGCGCCTCATCTGGTGCCCAGCCGCCTCCGGGTAGAAGCCGATGGCCAAAGGATAACAGCCTGAGCTCAGCGCATGCCGCGCCAGCAAACGACGCAAACGCGGCGGCGTGATGAAGCGCTGCCCGCCGAGCGGCAGTGGCCAGTTGGAGGTTTCCACCCGCAAGCCCATACCCAGAGTTCCCTTTCATAACGGACTGAATGACAAGATCGTCCATCCCAAGACCAAGATCGTCAATCCACAAGCGGACATCGAGTGGCTATAAAGAGCCCATACAAGAACAACAGGAGGCGACCATGCCCCGCACGCTACCGCAACTGATCGACGGCCAGTGGCTGCAAAGCCAGGCCCCGGACCTGATCGAAGTCACCGACCCGACCACCCAGGACGTGATAGCCCTCGCCCCCAAGGCCACTGCCGAGGAAATCGAAGCTGCAGTGGGCGGCGCGCAGCAGGCTTTCCTCGCCTGGCGCGAGGTGCCGGTATCGGAGCGCGCACGCCTGATGCTGCGTTATCAGCACCTGCTCAAGGAGCATCACGACGAGCTGGCGGAGATTCTCGCGGCGGAAACCGGCAAGACCTTCGCCGATGCCAAGGGCGACGTCTGGCGCGGCATCGAAGTGGCCGAGCACGCCGCCAATATCGCCAGCCTGATGATGGGCGAGACGGTGGAGAACGTCGCCCGCGAGATCGACACCGCCAGCTGGATCCAGCCGCTGGGCGTGTGCGTCGGCATCACCCCGTTCAACTTCCCGGCGATGATCCCGCTGTGGATGTTTCCGCTGGCCATCGCCTGCGGCAATACCTTCATTCTCAAACCCTCGGAACAGGACCCGATGACGCCCAATCGTCTCGCCGAACTGTTCCTCGAAGCGGGTGCGCCAGCCGGTGTGCTGCAGGTGCTGCATGGCGGCCGCGAGCAGGTCGATGCGCTGCTGGTGCATCCGTTGGTACGCGCAGTGTCTTTCGTCGGTTCGGTGACGGTGGGCCAGCATGTCTACCGCACCGGCACCCAGCACCTGAAACGGGTACAGGCCTTCGCCGGGGCGAAGAACCATATGGTGATCATGCCCGACGCGCCGAAGGATCAAGTGATCAGCAACCTGCTCGGCGCCAGTTGTGGCGCCGCCGGTCAGCGTTGCATGGCGATCAGCGTGGCGGTGTTCATTGGCGAGTCGAAGCAATGGATCGACGAACTGGCCGAACAGATGGCCACCCTGCGCCCCGGTCACTGGCAAGACAGCGGCGCCGCCTACGGCCCGCTGATCAGCCCGCAGGCACGCCAGCGCGTGCTGCGCCTGATCGAGGAAGGCAAGGCCGAAGGTGCCGACTGCCTGCTCGACGGCTCGCACTGCAAGGTAGAAGGCTACCCGGACGGCAACTGGGTCGGGCCGACGCTGTTCCGTGGCGTGACGACGAAGATGGGCCTGTACCGCGAGGAGATCTTCGGCCCGGTGCTGGTGTGCATGGAGGTCGACACCCTGGAAGAAGCCATCGAACTGGTCAACGCCAGTCCCTACGGCAACGGCACCAGCCTGTTCACCCGCTCCGGCGGCGCTGCCCGACATTTCCAGCATGCGATTGAAGTCGGCCAGGTGGGCATCAACGTGCCGATTCCGGTGCCACTGCCGTTCTTCTCCTTCACGGGCTGGAAGGGCTCGTTCTATGGCGACCTGCACGCCTACGGCAAGCAGGCGGTGCGTTTCTATACCGAAACCAAGACGGTGACCAGCCGCTGGTTCGACGACAAACCGCTCGGCGAGGGCCCGAACATGACTATTCAGCTGAAATGAGAACTGGGTGACCGTTTCTTAGACTAATAGACGATCACTCGAACTGGACGAGCGGCGTAAAACGGTTCTCTGCAGAACAAAAACAAGGAGAACTGCAATGCGCCAACTGTCCGCCACACTGGCCCTGTGGGCCGCACTTACCGCCTGTGCGCAGGCTGCCGAGCCGATCACCCTCGGCCTCAACTACCCGCGCACCGGACCATACAAGGAGGAGGGATTGGCGCAGATGCGTGGAGCCCTGCTGGCCATCGATGAAATCAACGCCGCTGGCGGTGTGCTGGGCCGGCCTTTGCGCCTGTCCAGCAAGGACACCGCCTCGCGCCCGGCCAAGGCGGAGAAGAACGTCGACAAGCTGGCCGCCGAGGGCGCGGCGATGCTCTTCGGCGGCTCTTCCAGCGCGGTCGCCATCGCCGCAGGCAAGCGCGCCAAGCAGCACGGCCTGCTGTACTTCGGCACCCTCACCTACTCCAACGACACCACTGGCAAGGATGGCCATCGCTACATGTTTCGCGAGTGCAACAACGCCTGGATGAGCGCCAAGGTACTCGGCCAATACCTGAGCAAGACCCTGCCGAACAAGCGCTACTTCTATGTCACCGCCGACTACACCTGGGGCCACACCAGCGAGGCGTCGCTGCGCCAGGCCACCGCCACCGACAATGCCGCCCAGCACGCCAGCGTACGCATCCCCTTCCCGGGTGCGCGCCTGGCCGACTATCAGGACGCACTGACCCAGGCCGCCGCCAGCAACGCGGAGATTCTCGCCCTGGTGCTGTTCGGTGAGGACCTGGTACGCGCCATGCGCGTCGCCAAGGACCTTGGCCTGACCGAGCGCATGCAGATCGTCGCGCCGAACCTGACCCAGAGCATGGTCGAACAGGCCGGCCCCAATCTGATGGCCGGGGTGATCGGCACCGAGCCCTGGACCTGGCGCGTGCCGGCGCTGGAAAAATCCGCGCGTGGCGAAGCCTTCGTCGAAGCCTTCAAGACCCGCTACGAGATGTACCCATCCAGTTCTGCCGCCTCGGCCTACAGCATCGTCCAGCAGTGGGCCGACGCCGCCACACGAGCCAGGAGCCTCGACAGCGAAGCGCTGATCAAGGCACTGGAAGGCCACCGCTACACATTGCTCAAAGACGAACAGCAATGGCGCGCCTTCGACCACCAGAACCTGCAGACGGTCTACGCGGTAAAGGTCAAGCCGCGCGACGAGGTGCTCAAGGACCCGCTCAAGCAGGACTACTTCGAAATCGTCGACCGCCTCGATGCCAGCAGCGCGCTGCCCAGCCTCGCCGAATGGCAGGCCGAGCGCCGCGCTGGCGGCCAACCCCTGACCTTGCAATGAGATGCCATGGACTTCGAACTCAGTGATGAACAACGCCTGTTGACCGACAGCGCTCGCGCCTTCGCCGCGCGGGAGCTGACGCCCCACGCCGCCGGGTGGGATCGCGAGCAGCACTTCCCTGTCGAGGTGATTCGCCGCGCAGCCGAACAGGGCTACCTGGCCCTGTATCTGCGCGAAGAGGATGGCGGCCTGGGCCTGTCCAGGCTGTCCAGCTCACTGATTTTCGAACAACTGGCGGCCGGCTGCGTGGCCACCACCGCCTACCTGACCATCCACAACATGGCCACCTGGATGCTCGCCAGCTTCGCCGACCAGGCGCTGAAAGATGCCTGGTTGCCGGGGCTGATCAACGGCCAGTCGCTGGCCTCCTACTGCCTGACCGAGCCGGACGCCGGCTCCGATGCCGCTCACCTGCGCACCCGTGCGCGGCGCGACGGCGACGACTACGTGATCGACGGCAGCAAGTGCTTCATCTCCGGTGCGGGAAGCACGCAGGTACTGATCGTCATGGCGCGTACCGGCGAGGACGGCGCCAAGGGCATTTCCTGCTTCCTGATACCTGCCGATGCGCCCGGCGTACGCTATGGACGCAACGAGGACAAGATGGGCTGGAAAGCACAGCCAACCCGCACCATCACCTTCGAAGGCGTACGCATTCCCGCCAGTCACCGCATTGGCCCGGAAGGCGAAGGCTTCGTCTACGCCATGAAGGGGCTTGATGGTGGGCGCCTCAATATCGCCAGTTGCTCGCTCGGTGCGGCTCAGGCAGCGCTGCAGCAAAGCCTGCGCTACGTAGAAGAACGCAAGCAGTTCGGCAAGGCGCTCAGCGAATTCCAGGCCCTGCAATTCAAGCTGGCCGACATGTTCACCGCCCTGACCGCCAGCCGGCAGATGGTGCGCCTGGCCGCGCACAAGCTCGACCATGGCCACGGCGAGGCAAGCTTGTACTGCGCCATGGCCAAGCGCTTCGCCACCGACCACTGCTTCGATGTCTGCAACGAAGCGCTGCAACTGCACGGTGGTTACGGCTATCTGAATGACTACCCACTGGAACGCTGGGTGCGCGACGCCCGCGTGCACCAGATACTGGAAGGCACCAACGAGATCATGCGGGTGATCGTTGCCCGCCGCCTGCTGCAGCAGGGCGGCATGCTCGATCAGCTGCTGTAGTAACCACGATATGTAGGAACGAGCGATGCTCGCGAGCAGAGCTCGCTCCTACAGCCATGATCCGTATCGAGGACGACCATGAGTACAGCCATCGAAACCTACAAGTCCGGCATCTTCGACCTGACCCACAAGCTCACCGTGGAAAAGCACGGCCACACCGCACTGATCACCATCAATCATCCACCGGCCAACACCTGGGACCGCGACTCGCTGATCGGTCTCAAGCAGGTGGTCGAGCACCTCAACCGTGATGACGAGGTGTATGCCCTGGTGGTAACCGGCCAGGGGCCGAAGTTCTTCTCCGCCGGCGCCGATCTGAACATGTTCGCCGATGGCGACAAGGCGCGCGCCCGCGAGATGGCGCGGCGCTTTGGCGAGGCCTTCGAGACACTGCGCGATTTTCGCGGTGTGTCCATCGCCGCGATCAACGGCTACGCCATGGGTGGCGGCCTGGAATGCGCGCTGGCCTGCGACATCCGCATCGCCGAACGCCAGGCGCAGATGGCCCTGCCGGAAGCCGCCGTGGGTCTGTTGCCCTGCGCCGGTGGCACCCAGGCCCTGCCCTGGCTGGTCGGCGAAGGCTGGGCCAAACGCATGATCCTCTGCGGCGAACGCATCGACGCCGAAACCGCCCTGCGCATCGGCCTGGTGGAACAGGTGGTGGACACTGGCGAAGCACGCGGTACCGCCCTGCTGCTGGCATCCAAGGTGGCGCGGCAAAGCCCGGTGGCGGTACGCACCATCAAGCCGCTGATCCAGGGCGCCCGTGAGCGTGGCGCCAACACCTGGCTGCCGGAGGAGCGCGAGCGCTTCGTCGACCTGTTCGATGCCGACGACACCCGCGAAGGGGTCAACGCCTTTCTGGAAAAACGCGACCCGCAGTGGCGCAACAAATAAGTCCAGCGGCTGCAAGCTCGTAGGGTGGATGTCGCTTTTTACATCCACCAGCAACCCACACGGTGGATGGATAGAGCGCCATCCACCCTACGCAGGAAGATCCTGTAAACCTGCAATTCGAAGCCCTGTAGGGTGGACGTCGCCTTTTACGTCCACCACAAACCCGTAAGGTGGATAGATAGAACGTCATCCACCCTACGCAGGAAGCCCCTATGAACCTGCAATTCGAAGAACGCCCCAGCCTGCACGGCTACCGCATCGGCATCGTCAGCCTCGACGCGGAGAAGAGCCTCAACGCCCTCTCCCTGCCGATGATCGAAGCACTCGACGCGCGCCTCGAGGCCTGGGCAGAAGACCCGACCATCGCCTGCGTGGTGCTGCGCGGCAACGGCCCCAAGGCCTTCTGCGCCGGCGGTGACGTGGTGCAACTGGTCAATCAGTGTCGCGAACAGCCAGGCGAAGTACCGGCCCTGGCGCGACGCTTCTTCGCCGACGAATATCGCCTCGACCATCGCATCCACACCTACCCCAAGCCCTTCATCTGCTGGGCCCACGGCCACGTGCTAGGCGGCGGTATGGGCCTGATGCAGGGCGCCGGTATCCGTATCGTCACCCCGAGCAGCCGACTGGGCATGCCGGAAATCAATATCGGCCTCTACCCGGATGTCGGCGGCAGCTGGTTCCTCGCCCGCCTGCCGGGTCGCCTGGGCCTGTTCCTTGGTCTCACCGCAGCCAGCATCAATGCCCGCGATGCGCTGGACCTGAATCTGGCCGACCGTTTTCTGCGCGACGACCAGCAGGACGCCCTGCTCGAAGGCCTGGTGCAACTTAACTGGCGCGAACAACCCGCTGCACAGCTGCACAGCCTGCTACGGGCGCTGGAGAACGAGGCGCGCAGCGAACTGCCTGCAGCCCAGTGGCTGCCACGTCGCGAGCGCATCGACGAGTTGCTCGACGTCGCCGACCTGCCGGCTGCCGTGCACGCGCTCTGCGCCCTGCAGGCAGATGACGACGCCCTGCTCGCCCGCGCCGCCAAGACCCTGGCACATGGCTGCCCGCTGACCGCGCATCTGGTCTGGGAGCAGATCCGCCGCGCCCGCCACCTGTCGCTGGCCGAGGTGTTCCGCATGGAATACGCCATGAGCCTGAACTGCTGCCGCCACCCGGAATTCCCAGAAGGCGTGCGCGCCCGCCTGATCGACAAGGATCAAACGCCGAAGTGGCATTGGCCGGACGTGGCCGCGATCCCCGCCGCCGTGATCGAAGCGCACTTCGCGCCGGCCTGGGAAGGCGAGCATCCGCTGGCGGATCTCTAGGCCGCGGACCGGTGCGCACGGCGCACCCTACACATGTCCCATAGCCCGGATGCAATCCGGGGCATCGACCACGGTCCAGGTGCAGCAGCGCATTCATTCGCGATAGGGCAGACACGACGCCCCCAGAGGAGTACCGACATGGACGACAAGCAGTTGCAAAGAGCCCTGACCTTCCAGGCTCTGCATCGACGCGACGAGCTGCTGGTGCTGCCCAACCCCTGGGATGCCGGCTCGGCGAAGATCCTCGCGGCCCTGGGTTTCGAGGCCCTGGCCACCACCAGCGCCGGGCTGGCCTTTACGCTCGGGCGCCCGGACGGCGAAGGGCTGATCAGCCGTGAGGAAACCCTGGACAATGCCCGCGCCATAGTCGCTGCAACCCCGCTACCAGTGGCGGCCGACCTGGAGAACGGCTTTGCCGATGAGCCGCAAGGCTGCGCCGACACGCTGCTCCAGGCCGCTGCCTGCGGGCTGGTGGGCGGCTCCATCGAAGATGCCAGCGGGCGTGCGGATGCACCCATCTATCCCATGGAGCTGGCGGTGGAGCGCATCCGTGCCTCCGTCGCCGCTGCGCGCAGCCTGCCCTTTCCTTTCACCCTCTGCGCCCGCGCGGAAAACTTCCTGCACGGGCGTGAAGACCTGTCCGATACCCTGCACCGCCTGGAAGCCTATGCCGAGGCGGGCGCCGACGTGCTCTACGCGCCCGGCCTGACCACGCGCGCGCAGATTGATGCGGTGGTGCGCGCCGTCGCGCCGAAACCGGTCAACGTGCTGATGGGGCTCTCAGCCAGCCCGCTGACCCTCGACGAACTGGCTGCGCTGGGCGTACGCCGGGTCAGCGTCGGCTCCAGCCTGGCACGCGCCGCCTTCGGCGGGTTCCTGCGGGCCGCACGTGAATTGCGCCAGGGCAGCACGGACTTCGCCAGGGATGCCGCCCCCTTTGCCGAACTCAACGACATGTTCACGCGCTAACAACAAGAAAAGGAGAACCAACATGGTCCCCATCGCCTTTATCGGCCTCGGCCACATGGGCCTGCCCATGGCCCGCAACCTGCTCAGGGCGGGCTATGCGCTGAAAGTCTTCGACCTGGTGCGCAGCGCCGTCGACACGCTGGCCGGCGAAGGTGCCGTGGCGGCCGATAGCGCCGCCGACGCCATCGATCAGGCAAAGGTGGTGATCAGCATGCTGCCGGCCAGCCGTCATGTGGAAGGCCTGTACCTGGGCGACGCAGGCCTGCTTGCGCAGCTGCCTGCCGGCACGCTGGTGATCGAGTGTTCGACCATCGCCCCGGAGGCCGCGCGCAAGGTGCACGCCGCCGCCCGCGAGCGCGGTATCGCGCTGCTCGATGCGCCGGTATCCGGGGGTACAGGTGGCGCGGCAGCCGGCACCCTGACCTTCATGGTGGGTGGTGAAGCCGAAGCGCTGGAGAAAGCCAGACCGATGCTCGCCGCCATGGGCAAGAACATCTTCCACGCCGGCCCGGAGGGTGCCGGCCAAGTAGCCAAGGTGTGCAACAACCAGGTGCTCGCGGTGCAGATGATCGCCACCGCCGAAGCCATGGCCATGGGCGTGGCCAACGGCCTGGAGCCGGCAGTGCTGGCCGAGATCATGCGGCAGAGCTCCGGCGGCAACTGGACGCTGGAGAAGTACAACCCCTGGCCCGGAGTGATGGAGAACGCCCCTGCCTCGAACGGCTATAGCGGCGGTTTCATGGCCGAGCTGATGGCCAAGGACCTCGGCCTGGCCCAGGAAACCGCCAGCCACAGCGGCAACAACGCCCCCATGGGCGCCCTGGCGCTGCAGCTGTATCGCCTGCTGCTCAAGCAGGGCAAGGGCAAGCAGGATTTCTCGGTGATACAGCAATTGTTCGTGGAGTAGCGTCTACAGCCAGTGCGCATACATGCACAGTCGCACCGGCGCTGAGCTCGTAGGGTGCGCTGTGCGCACCAGGGGCTTTTCCCGATAAGGCTGGTGCGCATGGCGCACCCTACCTGGAACCGATCGCACCGCCGCCGTAGGGTGCGCCGCGCGCACCAGAGCTTTTCCCGATGTCGCCAGCGGTGTAGTCATGGTCGCAGCGATTCGCCTGGTGGATGAACAGACGCCGCGCGCCGGGCACGCGGCGGGTTGAAGTAAGGCTTACCAGCGGCGCTCGCCGCTACGGCGTTGTTCGTTATTGCTGCGCCCGTTGGAGAAACGATGCTGCGTATTGCGGCCGGCGTCCCAGCCGCGCTGGGTCTGCCCGCTGCGATGTTCCTGGCGACGTTGATCGCGACGGTAGTCGTGTCGCGGCTGCTGGTGCTTGTAGCCGTCGCGATAACGGCGATCATGGCCATAATGATGACGCGGCGGCGGTGCCGGCACATGGCGCGGTGGTACCGGGTGGTAATGCTGACGACGGTCCTCGTAGTAGTAATAACGAGGCGTGACGTAGACAGGCGGCCTGTAGTAATCACCCCGGTAGCCATCGGAATAACGATAGGCATGGCCGTTGTGATAACCACGGTCGTAGCCGCCACCGTAAACGGCACAACCGGAAAGTGAGAGCAGCAAGGCGCATAGCAGGATTTTGTAGGGCATGGCGGCCTCCTTGTGACCGCTGGGACGACGCCGACCGATGTCGGCCTCCGGGATGGTGATCCCTGACGCATCAGACAGCGCCGCCCACAACAGGTGCGATTCACTTCGTCGGCTGTGACCAAAGGCGCAAAACAACAAGAGCACAGGACAATCGCCACACCACTGGCATGGCATTCGCTTGCTCAGCGCCGCGGAAAGCCGATCCATGCACAGGGTCGTCAGTGGTAGCGAATCGCAATGGCCGACTAGGGTTCCGGCTCGCCAGAAGGCGAGTGGCTGGTCCGAGAGTCGGCGACCTCATGCAGCGGCGGGAAGCCACGGGGTTACACGGAGGGATAAAAGCCCGGGAGAACGCGCAGCCAGGCTGCCAGCTTTCCCGCTTTCGTCCATGACCCGAGGTTTCCATGTCCATTCGTTCCCTGCTTACCGTCCTGCTCTGCGCCTGCCTGCTCGGCGCTCCGACAGCCCAGGCCGCGCCAAAGACCTTCAAGCTGTGCTGGTCGATATTCGCCGGCTGGATGCCCTGGGGCTACGCCGCCGAACAGGGCATCGTGAAGAAGTGGGCGGACAAGTATGGAATTGACATTCAGGTGCAGGAAGTGCCGGATTATGTCGCTTCCATCGAGCGCTACACCGCCGGCCAGTTCGATGCCTGCAGCATGACCAACATGGATGCCCTGACCATTCCCGCTGCTGCCGGCAAGGACAGCACCGCGCTGATCATCGGCGACTTCTCCAACGGCGCCGACGCCCTGCTGCTGCGCGGCAGCGGCCAGAGAATCCAGGACCTGAAAGGCAAGAGCGTGCTGCTGGTGGAGAACTCGGTCTCGCACTACCTGCTCAGCCGCGCACTGGAGTGGGCGCTGCTCGACGAAAGCGACGTGACCATCATCAACGTCTCCGACACCGAAATCGCTGATGCCTTCCTCGCAGGCAAGGGCGACGCGGTGATCACCTGGAACCCGATCCTCTCCAAGATTCGGCGCAAGGCCGAGGTCAGCCAGGTGTTCAGTTCCAACCTGATTCCCGGCGAAATCCTCGACCTCACCGTGGTCAGCAGCCAGACCCTGACCCAGCACCCGGAATTCGGCCGCGCGCTGACCGGCGCCTGGTTCGAGACCCAGCGTCTGCTGGGCCTGCCCACCCCGGCCGGTCGCGCGGCCAGGGCCAGAATGGCAGCCGCCGCCGACACCACCCCGGAAGATTTCGACGCCCAGCTGGGCACCCTGCGCTCGTTCTACTCACCGCGCAGCGCGCTGAACTTCGCGCGTACCGGCAAACTGCCGGACATCATGCAACGGGTCGCGCGCTTCGCCGATGCTCATGGCCTGCTGGGCAAAAGCGGCATGGGCCTGACCAATCTGGGTATCGAATTCAGTGGTGAGAAGCCGCTTGGCAACCCGCAGCGCATTCTGCTGCGCTTCAACCATCGCTATATGGAACTGGCAGCCGAAGGGGCGCTGTAACGCCCCATCGCACAGCAGACGGATCACAGCCCGCACCAATAACGCGCAGCCGTAGCGGCAGACAGCGACGAACCCCGCGAGATAGGCGCCTCGGCTAACTGGCACGATGTTCGCTACGGACACTGCGTGCAGGAACAACCCGGTTCGCCGGGATCGCGGCACCACAATTTGCCAATAGCCGGCTAGGGTTCCGGCTCGCCACAGGCGAGCGACTGGTCCGAGAGCTAGCGACCTCCAGCGAGGTTACACGGCGGGACAAAAGCCCGGGAGAACGCGCCCCATCCGTGGGGACCGCCGCGAACTCCTGCCCGCCCCTGTCAAACTGGAGGTTCATCATGGGTACGCCCCACTCGCATCAGCGGCAACCAGCCGTCATCCCCAAAGGCCCGAAACCAGCGCGCCCTTGCGCTTGCTAGCTGCGCACGCCTTTCGTTCCAGGCCCGACGAGGACCATCCATGCGCCTGATCAACCGCCACCCGGATCGCAGCGGCCGCCTGCTGCTGATCCTGCTGCCTTTCGCCCTGCTGCTGTTCGTCTATTTCAGCGCCTCGGCCACGCGCCTGGCCGACAATCCCAACGACAAGCTGCTGCCAAGCGCCAGCCAGATGGTCGATGCCATCGACCGCCTGGCCTTCACCGAAGACAAACGCAGCGGCCAGTACCTGTTCTGGCAGGACACCGCCTCCAGCCTGCAGCGCCTGGGCCTGGGCCTCGGCATCGCCGCGCTACTGGGCCTGGTGCTGGGCATCGCCGCCGGCAGCGTGCCGCTGTTCGGCGCGCCGCTATCGCCGCTGCTCACGGTGCTGTCGATGATTCCGCCGCTGGCCATCCTGCCGATCCTGTTCATCGTCTTCGGCCTGGGTGAGCTGTCCAAGGTGATGCTGATCGTCATCGGCATCACCCCCTGCATCGCCCGTGACATCGAACAGCGTGCCCGCGAGATTCCCGGCGAGCTGCTGATCAAGGCGCAGACCCTCGGCGCCAACTCCTGGACGCTGATCCTGCGCCTGGTACTGCCGCAACTGATGCCACGCCTGCTGATCTCGCTGCGCCTGATGCTCGGCTCGGCCTGGCTGTTCCTGATCGCCGCCGAAGCCATCGCCAGCACCGACGGCCTCGGTTACCGCATCTTCCTGGTGCGCCGCTACATGGCCATGGACGTGATCCTGCCCTACGTCGTGTGGATCACCCTGCTGGCCTGGCTGATGGACCTGGGCCTGCGCCAGGTACTGCGCCTGTGCTTCCCCTGGCATGAAGGAGGCAAGGCATGACCCTGTTCAGCCAACACGTCGTCCCGCTAAGTGAACCTGCCATGAGCGACTGCAGTACGGCCCCTGCAAGCACAGCGAAAACCGCCTTTATCGAAGCGCGCAACCTGTGGCAGGAATACGGCGACCTGGTGGTGCTCGAGCGCCTCAACCTCAAGGTCGAAGAAGGCGAGTTCTGCACCCTGGTCGGCGCCTCCGGCTGCGGCAAGTCCACCTTCCTGCGCATGCTGCTCGGCCAGGAACGCCCGAGCCGTGGCGAGCTGCTGCTGGGCGGCCAGGCGCTGCCCAACGAGCCGGACCCGAGCCGTGGCGTGGTGTTCCAGCGCTATTCGGTATTCCCGCACCTGAGCGTGCTGGACAACGTCGTCCTGGGCCTGGAGCTGCCGAAATCGAAGCTGCTGGGCCGGTTGTTCGGCGCCGCCAAGCGCGAAGCCCGCGAGCGCGCGGCTGAAATCCTCACCCAGGTCGGCCTCGGTCACGCGCTGAGCAAATACCCCAGCTCGCTTTCTGGTGGCATGCAACAACGCCTGGCCATCGCCCAGGCGCTGGTGATGCAACCGCGCATGCTGCTGCTTGACGAACCCTTCGGCGCCCTCGACCCCGGCATCCGCAAGGACATGCACGCGCTGCTGCTGGAGCTGTGGCAGGAAACCCGCCTCACGGTGTTCATGGTCACCCACGACCTGTCCGAAGGCTTCAGCCTCGGCACCCGCCTACTGGTGTTCGACAAGGTTCGCCACGACCCGCAGGCGCCGGGCGCCTACGGCGCGCGAATCACCTACGACATCCCGCTGAACGAGACGCGCCGGGCGCAAACGCAATTGCCCAGTGAACTGGCCGAGCGTATCGCTGCACGCAACGAACTGTAGCCCGGATGAAATCCGGGGATCACCAGCACATTTTCCCCGGATTACATCCGGGCTACGGACCTGAGATGTAGCCTATCTCGGCGTATTCGGTGCGCACGGCGCACCAACTCAGCGGTTACACCGTCGCGGCTACGACTGCATGGATGCAGGAGGTAGAGCGAAGCAGGATGCCAGAGCCGAAAGCCCCTCCCACAAATCGACCGGAGCCAAACCGTGGGAGGCGCTTCAGCGGCGAGCTTTTCAGCGGTGAATCAGGCGGCTACCACCCGGCTAACTCAACACCTCCAGATACCGCGACAGCGTTTCGCCCTCCGCGGCAAACCAGCGCTGCGCCTCGTCGGTAGTCGGCGTGGCGAGATCGGCGCGCCAATCGGGTTCCAGCGTATCGATAAGGAAGGTGCGCACCACCGCACGGCCCTCCGGTCTTTGCAGGTACTGGCACACACGCCCGGCCGCCGACAGCTCGAAGCCCTCAAGCGAAACCATCTGCCCTACCCGCGCCGGCAATGTGGACAGCGCCACCTGATAACGCCCCTGCTGATCGGCGTAGGCCAACGAGGCCTCGCAGTCGAACAACGCCGCCAAAGCCTCGCCATCACCTTGCGCCAGCTCGACCCGCTCGCGCAGTTGCAGCGCTGACTCAGCCAGCTCGACCGCCCGCCCATGAACCCAGCCAAGCTGCTCGCCACAGAGAATCAGGCCGCCACCGCGCTGCAGCACCTCGCCGCTTTCGGCGTCGCATTCCTCCACTAGGCGCAGGCCGATCAACGGCCCGCTGCTGGCCTGCAAACGCCAGTCCTCGACATAGGCGCCGCTGGTGCCGAACTCGATCATGCAATTGCCGATGCGCTGCAACTGCGCCGGCTCCGGCCAGCGGTTGTGCAGTTGCAGGGACACGCCGCCATGCCAGCTCAGGTAGCCGTCCTCCCAGACGCTGTCGGCCACCCAGCCTTCATGATTGGCGAGTTGGCGCAACTCAGCGGCGTCGTAGTCCTGCCAGGCCCTTACCGGCAGCGCGGGCACCTCCGGCAGGCGCAGGTCGAGGGTGAAGCTGCGGCTTTGCAGCCAGTGCACCTGCGTGCGCTGGTCGCTGCGGCCATCGGCGAAGCTGATGGTGCGCCGGCGAAAGTGCCCGAGCATCCAGTCCGGCACACCACCCTCGGCGCGCTGTGGGTAACGTGCGACCAGTTCCAGCAGGTTCATGCCGTCACCTCCCGACGGCCTTGACCAAAGCTGGACAAACCCGCCGCACCATCCGGCAATTTCAGCGAGCCGTCCTCCAGACGCTCGCGCAGATAGCGGAAGGTCTGCGCGGTCTGCGCGAACAGGTGATCGCCACAACTCACCGGCGCGTACACACGCTCACCGCGCGCCGGCAGGCCGGCAATCGGCGCGATGCGCGTCGGGTAGTCGCAGGCGCAAAACAGCGGGAAGGCGAAACGCTCCTCGCTGACCTTGCGCACGCGGTGCGAGGTGGCGACGAAATGACCGTTGCTGAGCACCTCGAGCATGTCGCCGATATTGATCACGAAGGCGTCCTCCACCAGCGGCACGTCGATCCACTGCCCGTCGCCGTTGAGCACCTGCAAGCCTTCGGCGGTCGGCAACAGAATGGTGAAGCACTCGTAGTCGGTGTGCGCGCCGATGCCGGGGCGATCAGCCACCGGATCGGGGTCGAGCGGGTAATGGATCATGCGCAGCTGACTGGTGGGATGGCGGGTGATGCCGGCGAAAGTATCCTCAGCCAGCCCCAGCGCCAGGGCGAAACCACGAAACAGCGTGTCGCCCAGGGCCAGCGCAGCGCGGTAGTAAGCACTGACCTCGCGCTTGAAGTCCGCCGAGTCCGGCCATTGCGTCGGCCCCAGCAGCGGATAGACCTGCGCCGCCTCGGTGTAGTCGTAATTGACGTCGTAGGCCTCCTTGAGATCCTTGCTGCCGCCGACGAACTGCTCCTCGCCTTCCGGCACGTAACCGCTGTGGTTGCTCGACTGGCCGATATAGAAGCGCATCTTCTCGTCCAGCGGACGGGCGAAGAAACTGCGCGCCTGCTCGATCAAACCGTCGCGCAGCTCACGCGAAATGCCGTGCCCGGTAATCTGCAGAAAACCGACCTCACGGGCTGCGCGCCCCAGTTCATCGGCAACGCGCTGACGCTGGGCAGGGTCGTCGGCATACAGACCGGAAACGTCGATCAGAGGAATGGAGGTGAAATGGGTATGCGCCATGGCAATCTCCCTTGAACAAGTGAGTTACCTGGTCGTCCAGACGAGCAGCGGATCGGGTCGTCCCGAAGGCGGCAGCAAGGCCTCCTCTGCAACTGGGTCGATAGCGATTTCCATGCCACCGCCCTAACGCCGCCAGGGCGCGATGCCGCGAGCCAAATCGCCCCCGAACGGTGCAATTCGCACCCCGAAAGCCCCATCAGGCAGCACGCGAACCACAAGCAGCCTCGCCAGAGCGCCCAAACACGGGCCTCGGCGAGCTGGCACGCTATTCGCTAAAGCCTGGGTGTGCAGGTTCTAACCGGGTTTTCCCGGAATCGCGGCACCACAATTTGCGAAATGGATGACTAGGGTTCCGATCCGCGCAAGCGGGTGACTGGTCCGAGAGTCATCGACCTCCAGTGAGGTTACACGGCGGGATAAAAGCCCGGGAGAACGCGCCTTTCGAACCATTCGAAACGTGCCGCGACTCCTGCCCGTACTCACCAAGACTGGAGGTTCCAAATGCGCAAGTACCGTCTGCTCTCCTTCGCCGCTGCCGGTCTGGCCGCGCTGCTCAGCTTCAGCGCTCATGCCGAGAAGAAAGACAGCTTCAGCGTCTGCTGGACGCTCTACGCCGGCTGGATGCCCTGGGGCTATGCCAGCACCTCCGGCATCGTCGACAAATGGGCGAAGAAATACGGCATCGACATCGATGTCGTGCAGCTCAACGACTACGTCGAGTCCATCAACCAGTACAGCGTCGGTCAGTTCGACGGCTGCACCATGACCAACATGGACGCCCTGACCATTCCCGCCGCCGGTGGCGTGGACAGCACCGCGCTGATCGTCGGTGACTACTCCAATGGCAACGACGGCCTGCTGATCAAGGGCGAGGGCAAGACCCTGGCCGACCTCAAGGGCATGCGCATCAACCTGGTGGAGCTGTCGGTATCCCACTACTTCCTCGCCCGGGCGCTGGAGTCGGCAGGCATGAGCGAGCGCGACGTGACGGTGGTGAACACCTCCGACGCCGACATCATCGCCGCCTATACCACCCCCAGCGTACAGGCTGCCGCCACCTGGAACCCGATGCTCGCCGAAATCATCGCTCAGCCCGGCAGCACCCAGGTGTTCGATTCCTCGAAGATCCCCGGTGAAATCCTCGACATGATGGTGGTCAACACCCAGACCCTGCAGGACAACCCGGACTTCGGCAAAGCCCTGGTCGGCGCCTGGTTCGAGATTCTCGAACTGATGCAGGCCGGCACCCCCGAAGCCACCGACGCCCTGACCGAAATGGCCAAGGCCTCCGGCACCGACCTGGCCGGTTTCCAGGCCCAGCTGGCAACCACCAAGCTGTTCTACACGCCGCAGGAAACCCTGGACTTCGTCACCAGCCCGGCCCTGCCGGAGACCATGACCAAGGTCGCCAATTTCAGCTTCGAGCACGGCATCCTCGGTGAGGGCGCGCGCAGCGCCGACGCCATCGGCATGACCTTCGCGGGCGGCGTGACTACCGGCGACAGCGCCAACATCAAGCTGCGTTTCGACCCGAGCTACGTGCAGATGGCCGTCGACGGCAAGCTCTGACGGGCAACTCTAAAAACTACCTGCGTTGCCATCACTGCGTTAAAAACAGGCTCAAAATGCTCATTTACTACTCGTAAACTCCGCTTTTTCGCCTGTTTTTGCCTTGTGCTGACTGCCTCGCCAACGTTTTTAGAGCCGCCCTAAACCGTATCGCAACAATGATCAGGCGCCCCTGCCGGCGCCTGACGACCAGGCTTTGATCTCGAGGTCCCCATGACAACTGCCCTCCTTCTCCGCCCCACCCTGTACGAAGAAACCGTACCCGGCGGCGGCCACACCTCCTTCGTGCTCAAACGCGGCCAGCTGCTACGCATCACCGACCTCGAAGGCGGCGCCAACGTCAGCCTGCTGCTGTTCAACGCAGCGGAAAAGAGCGAGCGCCTGAACCTGCCCGACACCCTCAAGTGCCAGCACACCGCCAAGCTCACCGGCGGGCACTGCCTGTACTCGGACATGGGCAAGGTGCTGGCCGCCATCACGGCCGATACCTGCGGTTGGCACGACAGCTTCGGCGGCGTGCTGAATGCCGACGAGGTGTTGGAGAAGTACGGCCAGGGCCGCTACCAGGAGCTGCGCAACGGCTTCTTCCGCAACGGCATGGACAACCTGCTGGTGGAAATGGGCAAGTGGGACCTGAACCTGCTCGACCTGCTGATGAACCTCAACCTGTTCAGCCGCGTGGACGTCGACGCCGATGGCGCCTTCCACTTCCAGCCCGACAACAGCAAGGCCGGCGACTACATCGAGCTGTACGCCCCGATGGACTGCCTGGTGGTGCTCACCGCCCTGCAGCACCCGATGGACCCCAACCCGCAGTACGCCCCCAAGCCGGTGCAACTGACCTGGAGCAAGGTAGACAGCGACGGCATCACCGTGCTCTGCCGCACCTCGCGCCCGGAGAACGGCCGCGGCTTTCACAACACCGAACGCCAGTACCTCTGAGGATGCCGACATGAGCCTGATCGCAAGCAACCTGCATCCCGAAACCGCCGTGTTCCGCCACACCATCCCGGCGGGCGAACCCTACCTGTTCGAGGTCAAGGCCGGGCAGACCCTGCGTCTGCACGATCTGGAAGGCAACCAGGCGATCGACACCCTGTTCTTCGCCGCGAAAAACCCGCGCGAGCGCTTCGACCCGCAGCGCACCCTGCGCAAGCAGAACAACGTCTACCTGACCACCGGCACGGTGCTCTACTCCAACCTCGGCACGCCGCTTCTGACCATAGTCGCCGACACCTGCGGCCGCCACGACACCCTCGGCGGCGCCTGCGCCCAGGAAAGCAACACCGTGCGCTACGCCCTGGACAAGCGCTATATGCACAGCTGCCGCGACAACTTCCTGCGCGCCAGCCTGCACGACGGCCGCCTGAGCAAGCGCGACATTGGCGCCAACATCAACTTCTTCATGAACGTTCCTGTAACGCCCGAAGGCGGCCTGACCTTCGAGGACGGCATCTCCGCGCCCGGCAAATACGTGGAGCTGCGCGCCGAGACCGACGTGATCGTGCTGATCTCCAACTGCCCGCAACTGAACAACCCCTGCAACGGCTGGAACCCAACCCCCGCCGAAGTGCTGGTCTGGAACTGACGCAGGGCGGGTGAAACCCGCCAAGGCCCGGCGGGTTTCACCCGCCCTACAAAAGTCGACCCCGTAGGAGCGGCTTCAGCCGCGATACCCGTAGGGTGGATGTCGCTTTCTACATCCACCGGATTTGCCGGTTCGCGGTTAAAGCCTCCTACATATGCAACACGCGCCACCCGGATTTTTCTGCCACGGACGACCGTGACACATGACGAATGACGGCGGGACGGCCCGCCATGACCTTCGAGGGTCATCCTGATGTTTGAGAAACTGCTAATCGCCAACCGTGGCGCCATCGCCTGCCGCATCCTGCGCACCCTGCGTGAACTGAACGTCGGCGGCGTAGCCGTGTACTCCGAAGCCGACGCCGCCAGCCTGCATATCCAGCAGGCCGATGAAGCCTTCTCCCTCGGCGACGGCCCGGCCGCGCAAACCTACCTGGTGGTCGAGAAGATTCTCGCTGCCGCCAAAAACAGCGGCGCTAAAGCCATCCACCCCGGCTACGGTTTTCTCTCCGAGAACGCGGCGTTTGCCGAAGCCTGCGAAGCGGCCGGCATCGCCTTCGTTGGCCCGACGCCCGAGCAACTGCGCGTGTTCGGCCTCAAGCACACCGCCCGCGCCCTGGCCAGGCAGCACGGCGTGCCGATGCTCGAAGGCACCGAGTTGCTGGAAAACCTCGACGCCGCACTCAAGGCCGGCGAACAGGTCGGCTACCCGGTGATGCTGAAAAGCACCGCTGGCGGTGGCGGCATCGGCATGCGCGTCTGCCGCAGCGCAGAGGAACTGAGTGACGCCTTCGAGGCGGTCAAGCGCCTGGGGCAGAACAACTTCAGCGACAGCGGCGTGTTTATCGAGAAATACATCCAGCGCGCCCGCCACCTGGAAGTACAGGTGTTCGGCGACGGACAGGGCGAGGTGCTCGCCCTCGGCGTGCGCGACTGCTCGGTGCAACGCCGCAACCAGAAAGTGCTGGAAGAAACCCCGGCGCCGAACCTGCCCACCGGCATGGCCGATGAGCTGTGCGCCGCAGCGATCAAGCTGGCCAAAGCGGTGAATTACCGCAGCGCCGGCACCGTCGAATTCGTCTACGACAGCGAGACGCGGCACTTCTACTTCCTCGAAGTGAACACCCGCCTGCAGGTCGAGCACGGCGTCACCGAACAGGTGTGGGGCGTCGACCTGGTGCGCTGGATGATCGAACTGGCAGCCGGCGATCTGACGCCGCTCAGTGAACTGGCCAAGACGCTCAAGCCATCCGGTCATGCCATCCAGGCACGCTTGTATGCCGAAGACCCGGGCCGGGATTTTCAGCCCAGCCCTGGCCTGCTGACTGCCGTGAGCTTCTCCGAAGCCGACGGCAAGGCGCTGCGCATCGACACCTGGGTCGAAGCCGGCTGCGAGATTCCGCCCTACTTCGACCCGATGATCGCCAAGCTGATCACCTGGGCACCAACCCGCGAGCAGGCCAGCGCCGCGCTGGACAAGGCCCTGGCCGAGTCCGTGCTGTACGGCGTGGAATGCAACCGCGACTACCTGCGCCAGATCCTGGCTGACGCGCCCTTCGCCAGTGGCTCGCCGTGGACGCGCTGTCTGGAAAAGCTCGTCTACCAGGCCAACACCTTCGAGGTACTGAGCGCCGGCACCCAGACCAGCGTGCAGGATGTGCCTGGCCGTCTCGGCTACTGGGCCGTTGGCGTGCCGCCCTCCGGGCCGATGGACGATCGCGCCCTGCGCCTGGGCAACCGTCTGCTCGGCAATGAAGAAGGTGCCGCTGGCCTGGAACTCACCATGAGCGGCCCAACCCTGCGCTTCAACACGGACGCTGTGGTCGCCGTTACCGGCGCCGAGATACCGCTGAGCATCGATGGCCTCGCCCAGCCACTGAACACCGTGCTGCTGATCAAGGCCGGCAGCACCCTGACGCTCGGCACCATTGCAGGCAGCGGCGCGCGCAGCTACCTGAGCATTCGCGGCGGCATCCAGGTTCCGGACTACCTGGGCAGCAAGAGCACCTTCACCCTCGGCCAGTTCGGCGGCCATGGCGGCCGTGCGCTGCGTGCCGGCGACGTACTGCACCTGCTGCCGCTCGTCGATACCAGCAGCGGCGCGCAGTTGCCTGTCGAACTCTGCCCGGCCCTGCCGGCCGTACGCGAACTGCGGGTGATCTACGGCCCACACGGCGCGCCGGAATATTTCACACCCGCCTATGTCGACAGCTTCCTCGCCACCGAGTGGGAAGTGCACTTCAATTCCAGCCGCACCGGCGTGCGCCTGATCGGGCCCAAGCCCGAGTGGGTGCGTGACAGCGGCGGCGAAGCCGGTCTGCACCCGTCCAACATCCATGACAACCCCTACGCCATCGGCGCGGTGGACTTCACTGGCGACATGCCGGTGATCCTCGGCCCGGACGGCCCCAGCCTGGGTGGCTTCGTCTGCCTGGTGACCATCATCGAGGCCGACCTGTGGCAGCTCGGCCAGCTCAAGGCCGGCGACAAGGTGCGCTTCGTGCCGGTGGATATCGTCACCGCGCGGGAGTTGGCACGGAACAATGCACGCGAATACGCAGAACTCTGTAGGAGCCCGCTCGCGGGCGATCAGCCAACATCGCGGATCGCTGACAAGCCAGCTCCTACACAGCTGACCTCCCCCATCGTCCTCGACCTCGGCACCGACGACACCCGCCTGGTCGCGCGCCTGTCCGGCGACACCCATCTGCTACTGGAAATCGGCCAGCCCGAGCTCGATCTGGTGCTGCGCTTCCGTGGCCACGCGCTGATGCAGGCGCTGGAGGCCAAGCAACTGGACGGCGTGATCGACCTGACACCGGGCATCCGCTCGCTGCAGGTGCACTACCAGCCGGAAACCCTGGCGCTGCAGCAACTGCTCGACATCGTCGCCGGCGAGTGGGACGCCGTCTGCGCCGCCCGCGACCTCAAGGTGCCGTCGCGTATCGTCCACCTGCCGCTGTCCTGGGACGACCCGGCCTGCCAGCTGGCCATCGACAAGTACATGACCACCGTGCGCAAGGACGCCCCCTGGTGCCCGAGCAACCTGGAATTTATCCGCCGCATCAACGACCTGCCGAATCTGGACGAGGTGTACCGCACAGTATTCGACGCCAGCTACCTGGTCATGGGCCTGGGCGACGTCTACCTCGGCGCACCGGTGGCCACCCCGCTCGACCCGCGCCATCGCCTGGTCACCACCAAGTACAACCCGGCGCGCACCTGGACGGCGGAGAACTCAGTCGGCATCGGCGGCGCCTACATGTGCGTGTACGGCATGGAAGGCCCCGGCGGCTACCAGTTCGTCGGCCGCACTCTGCAGATGTGGAACCGCTACCGCGCGGTCGAGGCCTTCGACGGCAAGCCCTGGCTGCTGCGCTTTTTCGACCAGATCCGCTTCTATCCGGTGTCGGCCGACGAGTTGCTGCGCATCCGCCGCGACTTCCCGCTGGGCCGCTACCCGCTGCGCATCGAACACAGCGAACTGGCCCTGGCCGACTACCAACAGTTCCTCGATGACGAAGCCGACGGCATCGCCGCCTTCCGCCAGCAGCAGCGCGCAGCCTTCGATGCCGAACGCCAGCGCTGGATCGAATCAGGTCAGGCGCATTTCGAGGTCGAGGAAGTGGCCGCCGAACTTGGCGATGACGCCCCGCTGGGCGCCGGTCAGCACAGCATCGACAGCCATATCGCCGGCAACCTCTGGCAAGTGCAGGTGGAGCAAGGCGCGCGCGTGGAGGCCGGCGACGTGCTGGTGATTCTCGAATCGATGAAGATGGAAATTCCGCTGACCGCACCGGTGGCCGGCACCGTGCGCGAGGTACGTGTGCAGCCCGGCTCGCCGGTACGCGCCGGGCAGCGCGTGGTGGTGCTGGAAGAAGCCTGAAAAGCTCGCTGCTGAAGCGCCTCCCACAGGGCCTGACCAGCCCTTGTGGGAGGGGCTTCAGCCGCGATCGCCTTATGACACACCGCAATACCGACAACCCCAATCGCGGATAAATCCGCTCCTACAGCCCCGTAGCCCGGATGCAATCCGGGAAAACAGCCACCTGCCCAGCTCCACCCGGTTGAATGTCGATGCACCAAACCTGTAGGAGCGGCGTCCCGCCGCGAAGGTGTCTGACGCGGACGCGCAAAGTTTCGCCCCGGGGCGGGGCTCCTATGCAAGGCTGGTTTGCCAGCCTTGCCGGATTGGCATAACCCCGGATTTCATCCGGGCTACACAACGCCAAGCATGATCACAACTAGCGCTATCCCAGTCCCGCACGCTAGCATGGCGCCGAAAGCCCGCCGCCGGATTCACCCATGTCCCTGCGCCCCAAACGGCACACGCAAACCTCGCTGGTGTTACTGCTCCTGTTCCTGCTTGGTAGCGGCTTTCTCACCACCTCGCTGCTGAGCTACTACGCCTCGCGCGACTCGATCCGCGACAGCATCATCAATACCGAACTGCCGCTGACCTCCGACACTGTCTACTCGGAAATCCAGAAGGACCTGGTGCGCCCCATCCTCATCTCCTCGATGATGGCCCGCGACACCTTCCTGCGTGATTGGGTGCTGGCCGGCGAACAGGACAACGGGCAGATGACCCGCTACCTGCGCGAAGTACAGGAGCACTACGGCGCCTTCACCAGCTTCTTCGTCTCCGACAAGACCAGCACCTACTACCAGGCCAAGGGCGTGCTCAAGCAGGTCAAGCCGGACGAACCGCGTGACGTCTGGTACTACCGCGTACGCGGCCTCGACGAGCCCTACGAGATCAACGTCGACGTCGACCTGGCCAATGCCGACCGCCTGACCATCTTCATCAACTACAAGGTGCAGGACTACGACGGCAGCTTCATCGGCGCCACAGGCGTCGGCCTGGCGGTCGATGCCGTGGTCAAGCTGATCGACGAGTACCAGGCGCGCTACGAGCGCAGCGTCTACTTCGTCGACACCACCGGGCGCATCACCCTCACTGGCGCCCAGGGCGGGCCGATGGGCGCCAAGGTCGGCGATTCGCTGGCCGACGTGCCCGGCCTCGATGGCCTGATGGAAAAACTGCCTACGCCACAAAGCGGCCAGTTCGAATATCGGGAACAGGGCCGCGAGCACTTTCTCAACGTGCGCTACATCCCCGAGCTGGAGTGGTACCTGTTCGTCGACAAGCAGGACAAGGCCCTGGCCGGCATCCGCCAGGGGCTCTACATCAACCTGCTGCTGTGCCTGCTGGTCACCGCCATCGTGCTGACCCTGGTGAGCTTGGTGATTCGTCGCTACCAGCAGCGCATCGCCGCCCTGGCCACCACCGACAGCCTCACAGAACTGCCCAATCGTCGCGGCTTCGATATCCTCGCCGAACAGGCGCTACAGGAAGCGCAGCGCGACAGCAGCCCGCTGTGCGCCGTGCTGCTGGACCTGGACAATTTCAAGCTGATCAACGACCAGCACGGTCACCTCGCTGGCGACCAGGTGTTGCACGACTTCGCCCAGCAACTGCGCGGCACGTTGCGCCAGTCCGACATTCTCTGCCGCTGGGGCGGTGAAGAATTCATCCTGCTGCTGAAGAACACCGACCGCCAGGCCGCCCATGACCTGGCGGAAAAACTCCGCCAGCAATGCGCCGAACAGCGCTATGAAATCGAAGGCCAGCGCCTGCAAGTCACCGTCAGCCTCGGTCTCAGCCAGTGGCAAGCCGGCGAGAGCCTGCACACCCTGCTCGGTCGCACCGACCGTGCGCTGTACCGCGCCAAGCAGGCCGGGCGCGACCGCGTCTGCATCGATAACTGATGGATAGCCAACACTGCCCGCTATGCGGCAAGGTCAACCAGTGCTGCGTCGCCGCCGGGCGTGACGAACCCTGCTGGTGCTTCGAGGCGCAGATCGACCCGGCTGCGCTGCAGCGCCTGACGCCCGAGCAACGCAACCAGGCCTGCCTGTGCCCTGCCTGCGCCGGCGCACTGAAAGCCACTGAGCCCCGCGAGCACGATTGAGCCATGCGCCTGGATCGCTTCCTCAGCAACTTCCCGCGTTTCAGCCGCCAGGACAGCCGCCTGCTGATCAGCGCCGGCCGCCTGCGCGTGGACGGCGCGGTGGTTCACGACCCGCGCCATGAGGTGCGCGACTTCCAGCGCGTCGAACTGGATGACGAACTGCTGCAGGCCGGACGCAGCGCACGCTACTGGATGCTGCACAAACCGGTCGGCGTGGTCAGCGCCACCGAGCACGACGAACACCGCACCGTACTCGATCTGCTCGACGAGCCGGACAAGCATGACCTGCACCTGGCCGGGCGCCTCGACCTGAACACCAGCGGCCTGCTGCTGATCACCAACGACGGGCGCTGGTCGCGGCGCATCACCCAGCCGCAGCAGCGCAAACCCAAGGTCTACCACGTCACCACCGAACAGCCGATCACCGCCGAGTACGCCGAGGTCTTCGCCCAAGGCCTGTACTTCGCCTTCGAAGACCTCACCACCCTGCCCGCCCAGCTCGATGTACTGAGCAGCCACCAAGCCCGCCTGACCCTGTTCGAAGGTCGCTACCATCAGGTCAAGCGCATGTTTGGCCACTTCCGCAATCGCGTGGTCGCCCTGCACCGCGAAAGCATGGGCGAAATCGTCCTCGACCCACAGCTCGCCCCCGGCCAATACCGCGCCCTGACCGCCGCTGAAATCGCCAGCGTCTGATTGCCTCATGCCCCGCAATCCGACTACCCGACCAACGGCAGCCCCAATCAGCTACAAAGATGTGACTCACCCTTGCGTGGCTGCAAGGTAACTGCTTGAATCGAACCATAAGTCTTGAGATGACTATCCGGTCACTACGAGACAGCTATACGTTCTTTCAGTTACTGGCGCCCCGCGCCGACTGGATTCCTGCCTGGTAACACCGCCCTCTCCAAGGCCCTGAAAAGGCCTGGAGCGCTCGCCTGTTTCGATCCTAACTGATTGAAATTCCAATACTTATAAAAATCTCCAGCCTGACATCATGCTGTCACGCTCAGGCGCTTTTCTGACTGCTCAATCAAATGCGAACGGCCGCCCGCTCGCCTTGACACACTTGCGCCAGGAGGAAACGACATGAGGCCAGAAACCGCAGTCGTCGAGATCAACAGGAAGCACAAAGTTCACACGGAGTTCTACGGCAACCCGGCAGCAAGCAAGACCATCATCCTGGTCAATGGCTCTCTGGCGACCACCGCCTCGTTCACGCAAACGGTCAAGTACCTGCAGCCGCAGTTCAACGTGGTGGCCTTCGACCTGCCCTATGCCGGCCAGTCGAAGCCGCACAACAGCGACTTCACGCCCATCACCAAGGAAGACGAAGCGGCGATCCTGCTCAAGCTGATCGACCACTACGGCGCCAACTACCTGATGTCCTTCTCCTGGGGCGGCGTCGCCTCCCTGCTCGCCCTGGCACAACGCCCGGCGACGCTGGAGAAGGCCGCCATCTGCTCCTTCTCGCCGATCCTCAACGTGCCGATGCTCGACTACCTGCACAAGGGCCTGCGCTTCCTCGGCTCGGTAGACCGCGACAACATCGCTCTGCTGGTCAACAGCACCATCGGCAAGCACCTGCCGTCGCTGTTCAAGCGCTTCAACCACAAGCACGTCAGCACCCTCGCCGAGCACGAGTACCGGCAGATGTACGCGCACATCAAGCAGGTGCTGAACATGGAAGCGCACTGCGGCAAGGAATGCCTGCAGTCCATCGACATTCCGCTGATATTCGTCAACGGCGAACGTGACGAATACACCTCGGTCGAAGACGCCTGCCTATTCGCCCAGCACATCGACCACGCCCAGTTCGCCGTGATCGACGACGCCGGCCACTTCCTCGACATGGAACACAAGGCCGCCTGGCTGCAGACCCAACGCGTACTGCTGGACTTCTTCAACGCCCCCAGCAAACGCCTGCAACTGCCGACGCGCGGCGAGCTGCAGGAACTGCAGGCCATGGCCATATGAACCGGCCCAGAGGCGAACCGGCTGCACGACAAGCGCCGGTTCGCCCTTCATTTCCCCGCCGAGTTCCGGTATAAAGGCACCCGCTGCGGGTGTCGTATAATGGTAATACCCTAGCTTCCCAAGCTAGAGCCGTGGGTTCGATTCCCATCACCCGCTCCAAAATCGCAGATTTAAAGCCCTGTTTTTACAGGGCTTTTTCATTTCCGGGTTTTGGAAGTGTCGATAAAGTGTCGACGATGGGATTCAGCCGTAGCGCGTCCTGCAGGTGATCGGGCGACAAGTGTGCATAGCGCATGGTCATCGTCACAGAAGAGTGTCCCAGGACCTTCTGCAAGGTCAGGATATTGCCACCGGCCATAACGAAGTGACTGGCGAAGGTGTGCCGCAGAACGTGCGTAGCTTGTCCGGCCGGTAGCGTGATCGAGGTCGATTGCAGCACTCGACTGAAATGCCGGATGCAGTTCGGGAACGCCCCGTACTCCTTGAAGTAGTCCAACAGCATTCGCTCCAGAGCCGGCGCGATCGGCACGGTTCGGGTGCGTCTCGACTTGGTGTTGGCGAAGGTCACGGCGCCATTCTTCACCCTGGATGGCACCAGCCCCTGAGCCTCACCCCAACGTGCCCCGGTGGCCAGACAGACGCGAGCGATCAGCGCCATATGCGTGCAGTTCGGGTAGTTGTCGAAGGCCTCCAGCAGCTCGGTTATCTGTTCCTGGGTCAGATACGACAGCGGGCGTTCCTGCAGGCGTAACGGACGCACCTTGGCCAACGGGTTCGGGTAGTCGATATCGCCCAGGCGATGCAGCTCGTTGAATACCGACTTAACATAGCCCAGGCGGTTGTTCAGCGTCTTGCCGTTGATGCCTTCAACCAGCAGCTTGCCGCGCAGGGTGCAGAACTGGTCAGCGGTGAACTTGGCCGCTATCGGGTCGCCCAGGTCATGAGCGATGTTCGCCAGCACCTGCTTCAAGCGCTTGGAGTCGGCCAGGGTGTGGCCGTGCAGATCGTAATAGCGGGTGAACACCTCAGAGAGCTTGCGGCGGTCCTTTGGCTTGGGTGCCCAGTCGGGCGTTTCCATCACCTTGGCCCTGCAGGACGTTTCGAACCGTTGCGCCTCAGCCTTGGTCTTGAACGTCTTGCGGAAGCGCCGCCCCTTGATGGGTTCTACATCGACCTTCCAGCGCCCGTCAGGCTGTTGGATGATCGCCATCAGATCGCCCTGCCCCACCTTACGTGCCGTTCCTCCAGGATGTTCTTGAGGTGCTTGTACAGTCCATCCTCATCCATGCCCTTGGCGGCGTAGTGGTCACGAATCACCGGCCAGCATTCCCAATCCTTGAGCCGGTAAAAACCCTTTCTAGCGCCCACTCGCTCCCGTGCCAGCAGGCTTACGAAGTTTCCCAGGAACAGTTCCACGTTCTTGCCGGAGAAGCCCCGAGACGTTTTGTAGTTGCGCTTGTACTCAGTGTCATCGAGCAGCGAATCGACCGGCAGATCGACGCGGGCGTCTTCACGTAGCAGGGTCCAGATCGGTTCGTAGTACCCAGGGCGAGCCAGCAACTTGAATTGCTGCATGCCGTAGCGCCAGAGGCCATCCAAGTGCGGTGTGAAGGCGGCATAGCTGTTCGTGTCGATGGCGTTACCGGTGTGCAGATCGACCGAGCCGCTGGCGAATTGCTGGATCACCGAATGGTGGTAACGCAGCTCGATACGCCACACGGTCTGGTCCCGGTTGTAGTTGTCCGGGTCGCCTTCGTCGAAGCTGTCACGACGCCGCCAGACGCCTTCCCAGTAATCGAGCTTGTCGGTGGCCTTGGCCTGTTCGGTTTTGTTGTAGATCGCCAGTTGGACGCCACCGGCAGAGCCGAACATGTAGGTCTCACCACGACCGTAAACGCTGCTTTTGGTCTCCCAGGTAATTTCCTTGATGCCAGAGATATCGCGAGCGGATCGGGCGCGGCAGTGCATGCGGGCGACCAGATCAGCGGGCGGTTGCCAGCCTTGAACATCCAGGGCGAGATGCACCGCGCATTGGTTGCGTTCAATGTGGGTGAGGATCTGCTCGGCGTAGAAATCCATGCGGGCCTGGAGGCGCTCGGGCGACAGACTGTCGATGGCATGGGGTGACACTTCGATTTTCAGGTGTGGGCCGATGTTCTCGACTTTGGCGTTGTAGTTCTTGAGCAGCAGCACGAAGCCCAGGTCGGCGTTCTGCAGCTTGTACTGGTAGCCCGAATCCTTGCTGACACGGCCTGCATGCCAACGCTCCCCCGCGAAGTCGACGATGGTGCCGGGTTTGTCGAACAGGCACAGCAGCTCCGGCCGGAGCAGGCCACGGTACAACTGGCGAACGGTATCGACGCCGCAGTGCAGCAGGCGGACTTTCGACAGGTCAACGATACGGGCGCTGCCCGGGTCTACGAACAGCCGGCCAGTTGCATCTTCACGCGCCAGCATGTCGAGTCTCAGGAAGTCTTTTGGCTTTTTCACTTGGTCACCTATTGCTGATTACTGCGGAAGTTTTCGTCTTACTTTCTGACGTGTTACAGGGGCGTCAGCGGGCCGGCGGCGCGCACCCGCGCTCGTGCCTCGCACGCAACCCCACCGCCGGCCCGCATCCTTCGTCTGTCACTGTCCAGGCGCTCGGCGAGGGGCTTCCTGGGCTCATCATGGAGACCCAGTTATTCCCCCAGGCGGACAGCAGCAGGTAGAGGATCAACGCGAGAAAGCCCGGCAGGGTTTCAGGTGTGGGCGGGAGCAGATGCAGGCGGGAACGCCCAGGATCAGACGTGGAGGTTTCGCGGTGCTGGCGGGCGTTGAAGATCAACACCAAGGGCTTTGCCCTTGTCATCCCACTCTTGCCGCCGAGGGCTCGGGAGCGCGGGGCGGTGAAGCTGCCCCACTCTCCCGTGGTCAGGCTTGTTTTCATGGCGTGGGGTCAAGGGTTCGCTGCGCCCGTGCTTCCGTTCGCCGGAACGGTGGAGCTGTTCCGACGAGCCGGGAGCGCGGCCCCTGACCCGGAACCATCGGCGGAATGGGTCAGGGTCATACGGCCCAGTACGTTGCCGGAACCATGCCGGTCGCGGTGCCGCATCGCCCTGATAGTGCGGATGTTCGTAAAGAACACCTCATTCGGAAAGTCGTCGCTGCCGTTCAAATCCAGGGTCATGAAGCAACCATGCGGATACACCCCCTCAACGGGCAGCATGACGCCGACGATGTGCAGGCAATGCCAGACGGTCTGCGGTTCATCATCCCAGTACAGTTCGACCAGAACGGTCTGGCCGATGTAGCCGATAGCGCTTGCGGCATCCAGGGTCAGGCCAGTGCTAGTCATGGTCATAGTCCCCCGCGTCAAAGGCGTCCTTTCCGCTCAGCAGATCAGCCTGCAGGCGGCTGACGTTGATGAAGCGCTGATCGCCCAGCTTCACGCTTGGCAGGGTGCCGTTCTGTACCCAACCGCGCACCTCTTGTTCCTCAACGCCGCAGGCGGTGGCGAAGGTATCGATGGCGCACAGATCGCGGCCTATTACGTGTGTCATGGCGTGGGCTCCTTTGCTGGCTTGTCCTGGGCGTAGCTCGCTTCCAGGCGAATGACGACTTCCGAGTTCATCGAACGGCGCGAGGCGAAGGCGGACTGTTCGATCTTGGCGCGCAGCTCGGGCGGTACGCGCAGCTTGAATTGCGGGTCTGTTCGGCTCACAGCGTCCACTCCTGTTCCAGTAGCTGGCGGGTCAGCAACGCCACGTTGACCATGGTGCGTTTGCCGACCTTCTGCGAAGGCAGGTAGTTACGTTCTACCCAGGTGCGTACCACGATGGGTTCGTCGCCCATGCCGATCCACTCGGCGAACTTCTGCCACGGCATCAAGGGCGGTGCACCGTGCAGCTTTTGCGGGTCGAGACCTTCCGTATCCATAAGCTTTAATCCACTATGTTCGGCATTAATAAGCAACCAACGACATGGGTAATAGCTACCCATAGAGTGATTGTTACCCATCCCCCACGATGGAGCAATTACTACTCAGGAAATATTTTCTATATGGAAAGCGCAGCCGATAGAGCACGCGTATTGATCAAGCTGGTAGGCCCGAAAAAAGCAAGCGAACAAGGCGGGGATTACGAGCGGTGGAGAAACGTCAGCAAGGGCGCTGTACGCGTAAGCGCGGACGAGATCGACGTACTGGTGAAGATTTACCCCCAGTACGCCCTATGGCTGGCTAGCGGGAAGACTGCGCCGGAGATCGGCCAAACCAGCCCAGCCTACGACGAAGCCAACCGAAACTTGAGCCAACCCAACGCGGGATAGCGATCACCCAGGAAACAGCTAGGCGCTGGTATGCCCGGAAAATGGAAAGCACTTGTAAGGACACATAATGAAAGCAGCCGTAACCGCCCTAGCCGCATTCATGGCTATAAGTACGTGCATGACAGCGATGGCGGCACCTAGACAAGAAACTGGCTATTACACCTCTGAAAGGCGTGAAGGGCTTAAAACTTACAAATCACAAAAACGATTCAATTGGATGACTGAGAATAACCAGATCATCTTTTCAACAGTTTGTATGAATGAGAGAAGCGGAAGCATTGAATACCGCGAGTGCCGTAAAAGAGCAAAAGAGTATTTCAAAAGAAAGTGCAACGTAAGCGATGATCGATTTTGCCATGCCAGCAGGAACTTCAACCCACTATAAAAAATTAAAACGAAAACTTTACTTCTTCATCTTCCGAGAAAGCCACGAATAGGCTTTATTTAGGTCAACACCTAGCCCCATGAAATTCGGCTGCAGCATTAAAGGATTGGAGTCTGCGGCCTTGTGCATGGCGACCTGTTGCTGCATCTCAAATTCTCTTCGCGCCTTAACTGTCAACTTTAATGCGTGTTGAAAGTACATATTACCCTTCAATAAAACCTCGCGCTCCCATTCCCAACGAATGAGGGACTCCTTAATACAAATATAATCACGCTTAAACTTTGGATGAGGATAATAGTGCCCCTTAGCTTCAGATATAGAGACGACACCATTATCGATTGCTGCACCCAAGAGCGGAGCAACTGACTCCTCTCTCAATACATACAAGCAAAAATCATCCTCTGGATAGTCGTATAATCGACCCAATAAATCGGAAATCGCTTCTTCATCCTTAAAATCGCTATTTTCGTGCACCCACAACCTTGTTCTAACAATGCTATCGGGCACTATATCAGGAAACACAAGAAGCTCTTCAGAATCAGCCATCTCAGCAACCACCAGAATATATTAATCTAGCAACCTAAATGAAGTTCGAGAAATCGAGCGCCTACGAGAGAAGCGCTCGATTAACATCCAAGCTAGCTTGAACGCCCTGAGCCTCCACAACAGCCACAAGATGAACCAGATGGGAGAGCAGAAACAGTATTTGCTCTAGCCTCAAAAGAAAGGCTTTCATTCGCCATAACAAGCTTAGTACGCTTAATTGTTACAGTGATAAATTCGTCAGACTTCCCTGAGATAGAAAACTCTTTCTGGTAGCGACTTTCCCCACTATTGTAAAAATCCGAAACCGCCTGCTTTATTGAATCTTCTTTCATAATATCAACCTCTCCTTATTAAAGTTTCTTAATACTATCCTGACTTAGCCTCTCAGCCTCTAAAGACCGATAAAACTGTGTAGCAGCTCTATTTTGCTTAAGAAGAGTATCGCCACCATGATCAAACCCAGGGACAATCTGACACTTCATCACAGACTCATAATGATCCGTGAACTGATCCCTAAATGTTCTTTTTATGACGCCCTCATCTATCATCCCACCTTCACAACAAAGCGCAACCAACTCCAAAGTATTGACAACCTTTATTATGTCAGGCGTTACCGGATCAAGATGATTGATTTTCGTCAAAGTCGCCATGTGATCCCATAACGGAATCAACAACTGTCTTTGCGCTAATAATTTTTGACTTTGATGAACTTTATAAGCGACATAAACTGCTGTAGCTGTAGCCAAACCAGACAGAGCAGCGCCGAGAGATGACGCCATAGCCATTACATGTATAGCTTCCATATGCCTTTAAGTCCGTTTATATATAAATTAGAATAGAAAATTTGCCATATCTCAAAAAGAACAATAGAGACGATACACTGGCACAACGCCGTCATAGCTAGACGCTACTGCGCCTACACCTGCACTGTCTAGCTGTTGTGTCGAAAAAGTGTCGAAAACACTGCAAGGGATAGCGGAAAAATGCCGTCTTGGGCAGGCTACAAGGCCAGTAAAGCCGGGCGTTGCGGATCACTGCACAGGCCTGGAAAGGGTTCGATTCCCGCCAGCCATCACAGTATCCTCGCGCCAGTTGCTTCACACCGCGAAAAGGAATTCCCAATGAACGACCACAAATTCTTCACCAAACGCAGCATCCAGCTGTGCCGACTGATTCTGCTGGCAGCCACTCTCTACAGCGGCTTCCTGTTTGCACTGTATCTGTGGAGTGGCGAGTTTTCGGAAGCACTGAGCCATCTCGCCACCACGATGTTGCTCCTGTTTTTCTGGTCGCTACAGCCTCTAGCGAAGCTCGTACAAAAATCCAGCGCTTCGGCAAAACAGCAATGAGCATTGATGAAAGAGGGTTGATTTAAGGATGTTCTGAAAAAGCCATTTATCGTCACTCCCGCGAAGGCGGGAGCCCAGATGATTCGTCGGTTCTGGATGCCCGCCTGCGCGGGCATGACGGCTTTCAGTGCGACCCTAATCGCCTCCCCCGCCCAAGAATCAAATCTATCCCCAGCCTCACGCGACCCGGTTCAGCATCAACAACTCGAATCCGCAGGTGCGCCGCCCTTGACTTGTAATCGTGCGACACAGCGATAGGCAAGGCAGCGACGATCAGCTTGTACAAGATTTCGACGCCCCTCTCCGATACTCAACACGCCCGCAAGCACGCCATTAATCGCCTAGCACAACCCACTCCAGGCCTTGAATTTTAGCCACAGCAAGCTCATAAGCCCGATCTAGAGCGGCAAAGTGCCATCAATTAGCTTCGCCAAGCCTGCCCATTGAAAAGCCCTAATAGCTATACAAACGCAAAATCCTGTACAAGGTCGCAGCAGGCCGGGTGTGTGAATCGCGCAAGCCGCGCGGCGTTGTCTGCATCTTGAGGAGTAACCGCATGAATTCCCCCATGAGTATTGCTCAGCGTCTGAGCCTGGGCTTTGGCCTGGTGCTGTCGCTGATGATTCTGATCACGCTCATCGGTGTGCAGCGCGTCGGTTTCATCGACGAAACGCTGACCGCCGTCAGCGATGGCGCCGCGCTGAAGCAGCGCTACGCAATCAACTTTCGCGGCAGCGTGCATGATCGCGCCATCGCCATTCGCGATGCGGTATTGGATGGTGATGGGGCGGCGTTGGCCGGGCACCTGGGCGAGATCCAGCGTCTGGACCGCTTCTATCAGGAGTCGGCGCAGGCCATGGAAACGCTGCTGGCGAAACAGGCGCCCACTGCAGCGGAACAGCGTCTGCTGGAGAATATCAAGACCATTGAGCGCAGCACGCTGACGCTGACCGAGCAGTTGATCAACCTACGCCGCGACGGCAACCAGGCAGCACTGCCGCTGTTGATGGAGCGGGTTTCTCCGGCTTACAGCGAGTGGCTCAAGCACATCAATGCCTTTATCGATCACCAGGAAGAGGTGATCAGCCAGGACCTGGGCGAGGTGCGCGAGGTGGCGGGTGGCTTCCGTTTGCTGATTTTGCTGGTCACGGGCGCTGCATTGCTGCTGAGCGTGGGCATCAGCCTGTTGATCATCAACAAGTTGAAATCGACCCTGGGCGCCGAGCCGCACCGGGTCGCGCAGGTGATCCAGCAATTAGCCAAGGGCGAGCTCGATCAGCAGATCGAAACGCAGTATCCCAAGAGCGTGATGGCGGACCTGCAGAACATGGTGCGCCACCTGAGCGACACCATCGCGCAGGTACGCAGCGCGGCAACGGAGCTGACTCATTCGTCGGATCAGTTGATGGCCACGTCCGACAGCAACAACCAGCAGATTCGCCTGCAATCGAGCGAGGCCGAGCAGATGGCCACGGCGATCAACCAAATGGCCGCCACGGTCAGTGAGGTGGCCAACTATGCCGCCAGCGCGGCGGCCGCCACACGCAATGCCGGCGGTGAGGTGACCATTGGCAATCGCGTGGTGAACGAGACGGCAACCGCCATCCAGACATTGGCGCGCACCCTCGAAAGTGCAACGCAGAGCGTGCAGCAGGTTTCCACCGACAGCGAGAGCATCGAAAAGATCATCGAGGTGATCACCTCCATCGCCGAACAGACCAATCTGCTGGCGCTCAACGCAGCCATCGAGGCTGCCCGCGCCGGTGAACACGGCCGAGGCTTTGCCGTGGTGGCGGACGAGGTGCGTTCCCTGGCGACCCGCACGCAGGACTCGACACGGGAAATTCGCGGCATGATCGCCAAGCTCCAGGAAGGCGCCGGCAAGGCTGCAGAAGTGATGCTCGAGAGCCGCCAACTGGCGCAGAAGACCGTCGAGCAGACCGTGCTGGCCGAACAGGCGCTGAGCAAGATCAGTGATGAAGTGACCGCGATCAATGACATGAACACGCAAATCGCCAGCGCCTCGGAACAGCAAAGCGCGGTCGCCGAGGAGGTCAACCAGAACATCAGCCGCATCCACAACGCGACCCTGGAAACCTCCGCCGGCTCGGAGCAGGTGGCGGCCTCCAGCCAAGAGCTGGCAACCCTGGCGAACCGCCTGACCGACAAGGTGAGCTTCTTCAAGGTGCGGGCAGCCTGAAGACGCAGCGCGGGTGACGGCCAGCCGTTCGGGCGACTGCATCGATGCCTTTGCACGACGCCCGACGCTTCTGGTTTATCGCTGTCTTGATCAGGCAGTAGTTACCTCAAGCCCGCGCTGCCCCCTCGCCAAAGCACTGATCCAACCGGAACTTCTGCCCACCAACGCCACCAGAACCCTATACGTCTTTTTCTGGAGGCCCTGGCGATGGAACAGTGGAATATCTGGCTCGAGCGCGATCTCTGGCTCAACGTCGCGATCGTGGTGGTCGCCACGGTGCTGATCTACAGCGTGCTGCGTACCCTGGTGAATACGCTGCACAAGCGGCTCAAGGCCTGGTCGAAGGATCAGGACGGCAACTGGCAGCACTTCGTCGCCATGGTGATCGGGCGAACCAGCCGCGTATTGCTGCTGGCCTTTTCCCTGTTGTTGGCGTTGCGTCTGCCGGAGCTGCCCGGCAGTTGGCACAGCGCCCTTAGCCACACCTGGTTCGTCGCCCTGGCCTTGCAGGTGGCGCTGTGGGTCGATACTGGCGTGCGCCTGTGGTCGCGCAGCCTGGTGATGGGCAAGAGTGGCGGCAGCTACAACCCGGTGATGACCACCATCATCAGCATCATGATCCTGATCGTGGTGTGGTCGGTGATGCTGCTGTCGATCCTGGCCAATCTGGGGGTGGATATCACCGCGCTGGTGGCCAGCCTGGGTGTTGGCGGTATCGCCGTGGCGCTGGCGGTGCAGACGGTGCTCGGCGATGTGTTCGCCTCGCTATCCATTGGCGTCGACAAGCCGTTCGAGATCGGCGACTTCGTGGTCTTCGGCGAGGTGGCCGGGACCATCGAGCATATCGGTCTGAAGACCACGCGCATTCGTAGCCTCAGCGGTGAGCAGGTGGTCTGTGCCAATGCCGACCTGCTGCGCCAGGTCGTGCGCAACTACAAGCGCATGAACACCCGGCGTATCGTCTTCAAGTTCGGCATCAACTACGACACGCCCAGCGACAAGGTGCGTCAGGTATCGGAGAAGGTCGGCGATATCATCCGCGCCACGCCCATGGCCAGGTTCGACCGCGCGCATTTTCTCGGTTTCGATGAAAGCCAGCTGACCTTCGAGGTGGTCTATATCGTGCTCACCTCGGATTACAACCAGTACATGGACATCCAGCAGGAGATCAACCTGCAGTTGCTCGATGCCCTGCGCGAGCTGGATGTGCGCTTCGCCCTGCCCCGTCGCGATTTGCGTCTGGTGGGCGAGAGGATGCCGGTACTCAAGGTCGCCGGCCTGCCGCAGCAGTTGGAGAACGAGGGCGGCGACTCGGATCAGCGCTTGCCGAAGTTCAGCTAATTGCGAAGGCCGGAGGGCGTCAGCGCTGCTTGCAGGCTGACGCCCTGAGCGCAGCCAATGCGCCAAGCAGCCTGCAATAAAGGCTTCTAGCCATCACGCAAGCATTTGAAAAACCTGAAATTTTCATCTTCACATCGACAGCGGTGACGGCTACTCTGCCGCCCCATGATTCGACGCCTACTGCCCCTGCTTTGCTGTTTCACAGCCCTTTCCCTGCACGCCGCACCCGCCACTTTCGCCGAGGCCAAGCGCCTGGCCTGGCCGTTGTATGAGCAGCAGTCCACCGAGTTCTATTGCGGCTGCAAGTACAGCGGCAATCGGGTCGATCTGCGTTCCTGTGGTTACACGCCACGCAAGAATGCCAATCGCGCCCAGCGCATCGAGTGGGAACATATCGTCCCGGCCTGGGTGATCGGCCATCAGCGTCAGTGCTGGCAGAAAGGCGGCCGCAAGAACTGCGCGGCCAACGATGCGCAGTTCCGCAGGGCCGAGGCCGACCTGCACAACCTTGTGCCGAGCATCGGCGAGGTGAATGGCGACCGCAGCAACTACAGCTTCGCCTGGCTGCCGCAGAAGCCGCACCAGTACGGACAGTGCGAGACGGTGGTGGACTTCAAGGCGCGCAAGGTGATGCCGCGCCCGGCCATCCGCGGAATGATCGCGCGCACCTATTTCTACATGGCCGACCGCTACAAGCTGCGCCTGTCGAAACAGGATCGACAGCTTTATGAGGCCTGGAGCAAGGCCTACCCGCCCAAGGTCTGGGAGCAGCAGCGCAACCAGCAGGTGGCCTGCGTGATGGGCTGGGGCAACCATCACGTCGGCAGCGTCGACTTGAGCGCCTGCCGCAAGAACCCGTGAGACCAGAGGCCTGCGCTCAGCCCCGAGGGCTGTTCAGGCGCAGGCGTGGCAAACGCACCTCGAGCAGGCGTGCAGCCTGCAGGACCTTGTGATCCTGGAAGCGTCCGGCGACCAACTGCAGGCCAACCGGCAGACCACCATTATCCAGGCCACAAGGTAGCGAAGCGGCCGGCTGCTGGGTCAGGTTGAAGGGATAGCTGAAGGGCGTCCACTGCGTCCACTCGCTGAATCGCCCCCCCACAGGCACCTCTACACCAGCCTGGAACGGAGCGATGGGCATCATGGGTGTCACCAGCAGGTCGTAGCGCTCATGCAGCTGCGCCATCTGCGCCGTCAGCTCGGCCCGCTCGCGGCGGGCCTGCAGGTAGCGCTGCAGACTGATCTCACAGCCCTGCTCGGCGATACGACGGAAGCCTGGGTCGAGCTGCGCACGCTGTTGCGCGTCGAGTCGGCCGAGAGTCTGACTCGCGCCGGCGTACCAGAGCGTCGTGAAAGTCTCCTGCGGGTTGTTGAAACCCGGATCGACCCGCTCCACCTGAGCGCCCAATTCGCGCAGCAGCAACACCGCCTGCTCGACACACGCCCGAATGTCAGGAGCGACCTCGACGTATCCGAAATCGAGACTGACCGCTACGCGCCAGCCTTTCAGACTGCTAGGTGCCGGCACCAGCCAGTCGCCGCCGCGCGGATTACCCAGGTAGCCATCGCGCGGATCAGGCTGCGCCATGACACTCAGCATCAGCGCACTGTCGTCGGCGCTGCGGGTCATCGGCCCGAGATGCGAGAGCGTGCTCATCGCGCTGGACGGCCACTGCGGCACCCAGCCGAACGTCGGCTTGATGCCAAAGGTGCCGGTAAAGCTGCACGGAATACGAATCGAGCCACCGGCATCGCTGCCCTGGTGCAGCAAGCCGAGGTTCAGTGCAGCCGCCGCACCCGCCCCGCCGGATGACCCGCCCGGCGTCAACGCCAGGTTCCACGGGTTGCGGGTGATGCCATGCAACGGGTTGTCGGTTACCCCCTTCCAGCCGAACTCCGGCGAGATGGTCTTTCCGATCAGCACCGCGCCGGCTTTGCGCAAGTGCGCGACAACAGGTGCGTCGGTGTCCCAGGGACCAGTCGCCGAGCTGGTGGCCGAGCCCAAGCGTGAGGGCATGCCCCGAGTCAGCGTCAGGTCCTTGATACTGGTGGGAATACCATCGAGCGGCCCGCAGGGCTGCCCCGCCAGCCAGCGCGCCTCGGAAGCGCGTGCGGCCTGCATCGCTCCCTCGGCATCGACATGACAGAAGGCATTCACCTGCGGGTTGTAGCGTTCAATACGTGCCAGGCAGTCCTCAAGCAGTGCGACCGGGGACAGTGCCTTGCGCCGAAACAGCGCCAGCGCCTCGACGGCTCCGAGGGCGGCCAACTCACTGACGGCATCGGTTTGCGGATTCATCGGGTTTCCTCCTGATATCACGACTCGACAACGCCAGCCGCGCGCAGCATGGCGCGCAGCAGCACGTCGCAACCTGCCGCCAGGTGCTCGGCACTGGCGTTCTCGATCTCGTTGTGACTGATCCCCCCTTCGCAGGGCACGAAGATCATCGCCGCCGGAGCGATACGGCCGACAAAAATGGCGTCGTGACCGGCGCCGCTGACGATATCCATATGCGACAGGCCGAGTTCGCGGGCGGCATCACGCACCGCTTCGATGCAGGGCTCGGCAAAGGGCTGCGGAGCGAAATCCGCCGTAGGCGTCAACGTGTGTCCCAGGCTTCTGCGCTGGGCGACCTCGCCCACTGCCAAGCGCACATCGGCGACCATCGCCTCAAGCCGTTCGGAACAGAGGTGGCGCAGGTCGATGCTCATCTCCACACGGCCAGGAATGACGTTACGCGAACCGGGGTGCACGTTCAGATAGCCGACCGTGCCGCGTGCGTCTGGCTGGTGCGTTTCGGCAATGCGGTTGACTGCCTGTACCAGTTCGGCAGCGCCGAGCAGTGCATCCTTGCGCAGGTGCATGGGCGTCGGCCCGGCATGCGCCTCGACACCCGTGAGGACTAGGTCGAACCACTTCTGGCCTAGCGCGCCAAGCACCACACCGATGGTGGTATCGCAATCCTCCAGGATCGGCCCCTGCTCGATATGCGCCTCGAAATAGGCCTGGACCTGATCCGGGCTGACCGAGTCGCTGCCGGCATAACCTATTGCCTGCAGTGCCTCGGCAACGCTGACACCGTCGGCATCGCATCTCGCCAGCATCTCGTCCAGTTCCAACTGCCCGGTGAAAACCCCCGAGCCCATCATGCAGGGCGCAAAGCGACAGCCTTCCTCGTTGCTCCAGACCACCACCTCGATCGGCGCGCGCGTCTGGATGCCGTGCTGGTTCAGACTGCGCAGCACCTCCAGCCCGGCCATGACCCCATAGCAACCATCGAACTTGCCACCAGTGGGCTGGGTGTCGATGTGGCTGCCGGTCATCACTACCGCTGCCTGCGGGTCGCGTCCCGGGCGCCGGGCGAACAGGTTGCCGATGGCATCGATACGAATCTCGCAGCCTTCTGCCCGGCACCACTGGATAAACAGGTCACGTGCCTGGCGATCCAGTTCCGTCATGGCCTGGCGGTTGACGCCACCCTTGGCCGTGGCGCCCAGGCGCGCCAGATCCATCAGCGATTGCCACAGGCGGTGTTGATCGACGCGCGGCACGGCCGCACGCTGGAAGCTTTCGATTGCGATGGTCATTTCAGTACTCTCTGTGTAGCGGGCACCGATGGGCTCAGGTGGGCTCCATCAGACGCCGTGACAGGACTTGTTCATAGGTCGGCAACGGTGAGTCGGCGGCCAGCGCATTGGAAGCCTCGCCGCTGACCAGCATCTGCGCCGCCATCTGCGCCTCCAGGGCGCTCATGTGGTGCTCGGCGTCACACATGTGCTCGCTCATCAGGGCGCGCACTTTCTCGCGATCCGCTTCGCGATAGGCATCTATCAGTTGCTGGTGATAATCTTGGTTGGCCTGGTCGAAAGCCTTGCGCTCGGGTTTGTAGGCCTTCTTGAACACCACCAGGTCACGCAGCATGTCGTTGAGGAACTGGCACATGAAGGCCAGCAGTGGATTGGGGCAGGCCCGAGCCAGGATGTTATGGAACTCTAGTTCGAGAATACGCTGGCGCCGCTGCTCTTCCTCGCCCTCATGGCACTGCCGGCAGGCCGCCAAATTGGCCTCGAGCGAGGCAATGTCACCCTCACCCAGTTGCCCCACCACGGACATCGCCAGCTCCACCTCGAGCAGCTTGCGCAACTGATAGACCTGCTCGCCATCGAGCTTCTGGAAGTGCAGGAAGTTGCGCAGTGTGCGGCTGGCAGGCTCGGTGGTTGGCGGGTTGATGACCGCACCGCCCCCGGGCCCGGTGCGCAGACTGACCAACCCTTCGACCTCGAGGATCTTGAGCATCTCGCGGATGGTGCCCTTGGCGCAGCCGAACAACTCCATCAGGGTCTTCTCGTTCGGCAGCCGGTCACCAGCGCCCAACCGCTCGCTGGCAATCCAGCGCTTGACGTCTTCGGCGATCAGCTCGGCCAGTTTCTGGCGTTTGGGGCGATTGGGTGCAGCCATGATCTTGTTCGTTTCCATGATTGGTCTGGCGGCCGCCATGGCCGCCAGAGGGTTGGGTTCTACCTGGCGGACGTCGCTGGCGTCACCTCGGTGAGCGGCGCACGACCATCATCCAGGGTCTCCGGATGGTACTCAGCATCATAGTCATCACGCGCCTCGGCGAAGCGCTCGACCACCTGCCGGTCATGACGCTGCAGACACAGGCTCAGCACCACGAACACCGCGCTGTTCAACAGTAACCCCCAGACACCGGCGTGATAGCCAAGCGGAGCACGGAACGCCGGCACGAAGGTCATCAACAGCACGCAGGCCACTCCCGCCAGCAAGCCCCAGATGGCTGCCATGGGGTGCGCCCGACGCCAGGTAATGGCACCGACAGTGGGCACGATCAGTTGCGCCGTACCTGCCAGGGCAGCAATACCGATGGTCACCAGTACGCCGGGCACCGTCAGCGCCATCACATAGGCAATCAGCGAGAACAGCACCAGCGACCAGCGGCCGACGCTGACGATGCGCGCCTGCGAGGCGTTGCGATCGATGTAGCGCTGATAGATGTCCATGGTCACGATGGTCGAAACCGCATGTATCTGCGAGTTGGCGGTGGACATCGCCGCCGAGGCGCCTGCCGCAAGGATCAGCGAGGCCAGTACAAAAGGGGCGTACTTCATCAGCATGATCGGCAGGATCTGGTCGGGGTTGGCCACGCCGGGTTCGAGCAGCACACCGGTGTACCCGGACAGTATCGAGCCGACGTAGGCGAAGGCCGCGACACCGAGCAGGAACGGCATCAGATTGAACAGCCGCCCGCTTTTCACCGAGTACATGCGCAGCCAAATCTGCGGCCCCATGAAAGCGCCGACTGCAGTAATCAGGAACAGCGAGAACCACATCGGATAACCCATGCTGCCGTTCGGCCCTGGCAGCGTCAGATGCGCCGGTGAGCTGGCCTGCAACTGGGCGAACAATGCGCCAGGGCCACCCACCTGACTGGAGATGTAGTAGCCGGCGTACATCATGCCGAAAAACAGCAGAGCGCCGTAGATCACGTCGGTCCAGGCGATGGCGCGGATGCCGCCCACCCAGACATAGACGATGATCACGAAATAGAACAGCAACGCCGCCAGCCAGAACTTGATCACTCCGCCCGAGGCGACCTCGATCAGGTAGGCACCGCCGGTGAGCTGGATCTGCAGGTAGGGAATGGTGAACACCAGGGCGATGGCTGCCACCACGATGCGCAACGCCTCGCTGTTGTAGAAGTCGCCGAGCAGGTCGGAGGGTGTCAGGTAGTTGAAGCGTTTGCCAAGGAACCACACGCGCTTGCCGACCCAGTAGTACATCAGGCCGAACAACAGGTTCCAGGCCAGCGCGGTCAGGTAGACCGGGCCGTTGGTGTAGAACGTGGCGTTCGAACCGAGGAAGGCAAAGGCGCTCCACCAGGTGGCGGCGACGGTGAAGAACACCGCAACGCTGCCCATGCCACGCCCCTGGACGAAGAAGTCTTCACTGGTCGCCACCGACTGCTTGGCGGAAACCAGGCCAACGATCATCGGAATGATCATGAAGGCGGCAATGATCAGAATGCTGGCTGTCATGGCTCAGGCCTCCCCAGCGCGCGGAGAACCGGAGCGGCTGCCCCAGTTGCACCAGTAACCTACGAGGAACAGCAAGGTGATGACCGACCACCACAACAGGTTCCAGAAGAACAGGAAGGGCATACCTAGGACGAATGGATCGGCCATGTTGGCCAACATCACCAACGGACTCTCGAGCATGACGAAGCCAAGAAGGATGCCGGCGTACAGAGCCAGCTTGAGCGGAGTGAAGCGTCGTTTCATGGTTGGGTACCTTTCTTGTTGTAGCTGCGATGCAGCCGTGTGGCAGGACCAAAAACCGATAAACGGAGCAGTGCTTAATTTTTTATATTTATACGAATAAATAGACTAATTATCGCCACACGCTTCGACTGTCAAGCCCCAAAACCACAGACAACCCACCCAAAAGCACCGAGCGGCCCCTCCCCAGGCATTCCCCTCTCCCACGCTAGCCCTGACGCTGCAACTCGCGGCGCACCATGTTGGCGAACTCCGGCGGGCTGAGCTGGTACAGCTCCTGCGCCACCCAGGGTAGCCAGCGCCCTTGCAGCTCGGCCTTGCGCGCCAACAGGCGCTGGGCCTCGGCTTCGGCGCGGGCCTGGTGTTCGCGGTGGTAGTCGGCACGGCTCGGTTTTTCTGTACTCACGCTGTTGCCCTTTTCCTCATGCGCGGCAGAGCAGGCATAATCGCCGCCTGTTCGCCCATTTCGACCGTCATCAATGCGCATCCACGTCAGCTTCATCGACCGCGTCGGCATCACCCAGGAAGTCCTGGCGCTGCTTGGCGGGCGCAATCTGAACCTCGATGCGGTGGAGATGGTACCGCCAAACGTCTATATCGACGCACCGACCCTGAGCGCCGCGGTGCTCGAGGAGCTGCGCGGCGCGCTGCTGCAGGTGCACGGCGTGCAGAGTGTGGAGGTGGTGGACATTCTGCCCGGCCAGCGTCGCCGCCTGCAGCTCGATGCCTTGCTCGCGGCCATGCCCGACCCGGTGCTGGCGGTGGATGACCGCGCTACCGTGCTACTGGCCAACCCGGCTCTGGTGGAGTTGTGCGGCCGTACGCCCGAAAGCCTGAGCATCGCCGCGTTGTTCGCCGATGACGCACTGCAGCAATCGCTGCTCGCCGCCGGTTTTCACCAGCCGCTGCGCGAGGTGCATTTCGCCGGCCAGCCGCTGCTGCTCGATGCCCAGCCGATTACCGAGGACGGTCGCCTTACCGGCGGCCTGCTCACCCTCTATGCACCGAGCCGCATGGGCCAGCGTCTGGCCGCGCTGCATCACGACCATGCCGAGGGCTTCGACTCGCTGCTCGGTGAATCGGCGCCTATCCGTGCGCTCAAGGCCCGCGCGCTGCGCGTGGCGTCGCTCGATGCGCCGCTATTGATCCACGGCGAGACCGGTACCGGCAAGGAGCTGGTGGCGCGCGCCTGTCATACCGTCAGCGTGCGCCGCACTGCGCCCTTCCTGGCCCTGAACTGCGCCGCCCTGCCGGAAAACCTGGCCGAGAGTGAGCTGTTCGGCTACGCCCCTGGCGCCTTTACCGGCGCCCAGCGCGGCGGCAAGCCGGGGCTGCTGGAGCTGGCCAACCAGGGCACGGTGTTTCTCGACGAGATCGGCGAAATGTCGCCCTATCTGCAGGCCAAGCTGCTGCGCTTTCTCAGCGACGGCAGCTTCCGCCGCGTCGGTGGCGACCGCGAGGTGAAGGTGGATGTACGCATCCTCAGCGCCACTCACCGTGATCTGGAAAAGATGGTGGCCGAAGGCAGCTTCCGTGAAGACCTGTTCTACCGCCTCAACGTGCTCAACCTGGAAGTGCCGCCGCTGCGCGAGCGTGGCCAGGACATTCTGCTGCTGGCCCAGCACTTCATGGCCCAGGCTTGCGCGCAGATCCAGCGCCTGCCCTGCCGCCTGGCACCGGCCACCTTTCCGGCGCTGCTGGCCGGGCGCTGGCCGGGCAACGTGCGCCAATTGCAGAACGTGATCTTCCGCGCCGCCGCCATCTGCGACAGCAACTGGGTAGAAATGGATGACCTGGATATCGCCGGCACCGAAGTGGCGCCGAAGGTGGAAGGGGAAGTCGCCAGCCTGGAACAGGCCATGGACGAGTACGAGAAGGCGCTGCTGGAAAAGCTCTACGACAGTCATCCATCCAGCCGCCAACTGGCCACGCGCCTGGGCACCTCGCACACTGCCATCGCCAAGCGGCTGCGCAAGTACGGGATACCGGGCAAGCACTGACGCACTCGCCCGGTGGGTTAGGCGCGTGCCTTAAGTACTGATGATCTCGCCTACTGCGCCGTAACCCACCATTGGCGTAACGCGGAAGACCGCCCGGTGGGTTACGCGACGCACAACGACCGCAGTGCCTGAACGTTCGCCGACTGGCGCCGCTAACCCACCCTACGGTTATGACCGCACTCGCCCTCCGCCATCGCCAAGCCATGTAGGGTGGGTTAGGCGCTTGTCGCAAATACAGGTGACCCCACAGGTTCTGCCGCGCCGTAACCCACCATCGGCGCAACGCGGAAGATCGCCCGGTGGGTTACGCGGCGCACCACCACCGCACTGTCAGATCGTTCATCGATCAGCGCCGCTAACCCACCCTACGGTTCTCGGCGTTGAGTCAGATCGGCGTGGTGCTGGTCGGCACCTTGATCACCCCGCAGGCCACGCGCGCACCACCGCCGCCCAGCGGTTGCGGGTGATCGGCATGATTGTCACCGCCGGCGTGAATCATTAGCGAACGATTGTGCAGGTCTTGCAGGCTCTTGAGGCGCGGCGCCAGCACCGGCTGGCTGGCGTTGCCATCCTCGGTGACGAGCAACGCCGGCAGATCGCCGAGGTGGGCGTTGTCCTCCCAGGGGAAACCGTGGCGCCCGGCCTTTTCCGGGTCCCAGTGGCCGCCTGCCGCGCCGGCCGGCGTCAGTTTGCCGTCCACTTCCGCCGCATTGCAGTTGGCCTCGGTGTGCACGTGGAAGCCATGCACGCCCGGCTCCAGGCCCTGCAGTTGAGGGGTGAAAACCAGGCCATAGTCCGACTGGCTGATGGTCACGGTGCCAACAGGCGCGCCAGTGCCATTTTCGGTAGCCTGTTCGAGGGTCACTGTAACTGTCTCGCTGGCCTGCAGACTGGTGGCGCCGAGTAGCGCGAATGCCAGAGGAATAAGGGGTCTCATGGTCGATCTATCTCCTTGTTGATTAAGCCTCCCAGTTACCGACCCTCGATGCACCTGAGCGGTTCCAGTTAGATGACGTATCGATATCATTCCACCGTAACGATTTAGCAACAAACTAGCGAAAGCCGCGCCCTGTCTGGTGCGACTTCGACTTTTCCATTTGCGACGCCTGGATTCGTAGCGATATCGTTCCAGAGGACTGTATACAACACCCAGAAATATAATTAAGTGATTGATTTAATTGATTATTTTTACATTGGCACCGGCATTGCAAACGCTCTCGCAACCTGCCCGCCACCTAGAAGCGGACACCATTACCCCCCTGAGGAATTGACATGAGCGAGTTGCGTTTCACCGCCGATCACGAATGGCTGCGTCTGGACAACGATGGTCTGGTTACCGTCGGCATCACCCATTACGCCCAGGACGCACTCGGCGATGTGGTTTATGTGCAACTGCCGGAAGCCAAGTCCTACGCTCGGGGCGAGGAAGTGGCCGTGCTGGAGTCGGTGAAGGCCGCCAGCAACATCGTCATGCCGCTGGACGGTGAGATCGTCGAGGTCAACGGCGACCTGGAAGGCAGCCCGGAGCTGGTCAACGAGTCGCCGCTGGACAAGGCCTGGTTCTTCCGCATGCGCCTGGCCGACAACGCCGTGCTGGCCGACCTGCTGGACAAGGCCGGCTATGATCGTCTGTTGAACGCCAACGCCGACGCCTGAGTGACCGCCATGACCAAGCTCGATACCCAGAACGAATTCATCGCCCGCCACATCGGCCCGCGCGATGCCGACACCGCCGCCATGCTCGAACTGCTCGGCTATGACTCGGTCGACGCGCTGACCGGTGCCGTGATTCCCGAGAGCATCAAGGGCACCAGCATCCTCGGCGAGCAGCCGGGCCTGTCGGAAGCCGACGCCCTGGCCAAGATCAAGGCCATCGCCGCCAAGAACCTGCAGTTCAAGAACTTCATCGGCCAGGGTTACTACGGCACCCACACGCCGAGCCCAATCCTGCGCAACCTGCTGGAAAACCCGGCCTGGTACACCGCCTACACCCCCTACCAGCCGGAAATTTCCCAGGGCCGCCTGGAAGCGCTGCTGAACTTCCAGACCCTGATCAGCGACCTCACCGGCATGCAGATCGCCAACGCATCCCTGCTCGACGAAGCCACCGCTGCCGCCGAGGCCATGACCTTCTGCAAGCGTCTGTCGAAGAACAAGGCTGCCAACACCTTCTTCGTTTCCCAGCACTGCCACCCGCAGACCCTCGACGTGCTGCGCACCCGTGCCGAGCCGCTGGGCATCGACATCGAAGTCGGCGACGAAGCCGCCATCACTGACGCCAGCGCCTACTTCGGCGCGCTGCTGCAGTATCCGGCGAGCAACGGTGACATCTTCGATTACCGCGCCCTGGTCGAGCGTTTCCACGCCGCCAATGCCCTGGTCGCCGTAGCCGCCGACCTGCTGGCCCTGACCCTGCTCACCCCGCCGGGCGAGTTCGGCGCCGACGTTGCCCTGGGCAGCGCCCAGCGCTTCGGTGTGCCGCTGGGCTTCGGTGGCCCGCACGCCGCCTACTTCGCCACCCGCGACGCGTTCAAGCGCGACATGCCGGGGCGCCTGGTCGGCATGTCGGTTGACCGCTTCGGCAAGCCGGCCCTGCGCCTGGCCATGCAGACCCGCGAGCAGCACATCCGCCGCGAGAAGGCCACCAGTAACATCTGTACCGCGCAGGTGCTGCTGGCCAACATCGCCAGCATGTACGCCGTGTACCACGGCCCGAAAGGCCTGACCGCCATCGCGCAGCGCGTGCACAGCTTCACCGCCATCCTCGCCCTGGGCCTGACCAAGCTGGGCCACAGTGTCGAGCAGCAGCACTTCTTCGACACCCTCAGCATCAAGACCGGCGCCAAGACCGCCGAGCTGCATGCCAAGGCCCGTGCCGCCGGCATCAACCTGCGCGAGATCGACGCCGAGCGTCTGGGTCTGTCGCTGGACGAAACCACCGACCAGGCCACCGTCGAGGCGCTGCTGAACCTGTTCGCCGCTGACCAGGCCGCCCCTGCCGTCAGCGACCTGGCCGCACAGATCGCCAGCCGCCTGCCGCAAGGCCTGCTGCGCCAATCCGCCATCCTGCAGCACGAAGTGTTCAACCGCTACCACAGCGAAACCGAGCTGATGCGCTACCTGCGCAAGCTGGCCGACAAGGACCTGGCCCTGGATCGCAGCATGATCCCGCTGGGTTCCTGCACCATGAAGCTCAACGCCGCCAGCGAGATGATCCCGGTGACCTGGCCGGAATTCGGCAACCTGCATCCTTTCGCGCCGGTCGAGCAGGCCGCCGGTTACACCCAGCTGACCAACGAACTGGAAGCCATGCTCTGCGCCGCCACCGGCTACGACGCCGTGTCGCTGCAGCCCAACGCCGGCTCCCAGGGCGAGTACGCAGGCCTGCTGGCCATTCGTGCCTACCACCTGAGCCGTGGCGACGATCAGCGTGACATCTGCCTGATCCCGCAATCGGCTCACGGCACCAACCCGGCGACCGCCTCCATGGCCGGTATGCGCGTGGTGGTGACCGCCTGTGATGCGCGCGGCAACGTCGACATCGCCGATCTGAAGGCCAAGGCCGAAGAGCACAAGGATCGTCTGGCCGCGATCATGATCACCTACCCGTCCACCCACGGCGTGTTCGAGGAAGGCATCCGCGAGATCTGCCAGATCATCCACGACAACGGCGGCCAGGTTTACATCGACGGCGCCAACATGAACGCCATGGTCGGCCTCTGCGCGCCGGGTCAGTTCGGCGGCGACGTGTCGCACCTGAACCTGCACAAGACCTTCTGCATCCCGCACGGTGGCGGCGGCCCGGGCGTCGGCCCGATTGGCGTCAAGTCGCACCTGGCGCCGTTCCTGCCGGGCCATGCTCACATGGCACGCAAGGAAGGTGCAGTCAGCGCCGCGCCGTTCGGCAGCGCCAGCATCCTGCCGATCACCTGGATGTACATCACCATGATGGGCGGCAACGGCCTCAAGCGCGCGTCGCAGATGGCCATTCTCAACGCCAACTACATCGCCCGTCGCCTGGAAGAGCACTACCCGGTGCTGTACTCCGGCGAAGGCGGCCTGGTGGCGCACGAGTGCATCCTCGACATCCGTCCGCTCAAGGACAGCAGCGGCATCAGCGTCGACGACGTGGCCAAGCGCCTGATCGACTTCGGTTTCCATGCCCCGACCATGTCCTTCCCGGTGGCCGGCACGCTGATGATCGAGCCGACCGAGAGCGAGTCCAAGGAAGAGCTGGATCGCTTCTGCGACGCCATGATCGCCATCCGCGAGGAAATCCGCGCGGTCGAGCAAGGCCGCCTGGACAAGGACGACAACCCGCTGAAGAACGCCCCGCACACCGCCCTGGAACTGGTTGGCGAGTGGCACCACGCCTACAGCCGCGAGCAGGCCGTGTACCCGCTGGCGAGCCTGATCGAGGCCAAGTACTGGCCGCCGGTAGGCCGCGTGGACAACGTTTACGGCGACCGCAACCTGGTCTGCGCCTGCCCGTCCATCGAGGCGTATCAGGACGCGTAAGCACGGTGAAATACTGTAGGAGCCAGCTTGCTGGCGATCACGGCAACCGCCATCGCCGGCAAGCCGGCTCCTACATAACCTCGTGCCCCGGATTGCATCCGGGCTACATCCACCCCGATTCCTTTCGGCTCCCCTCACCGGGGCGGGCCGACTGCATCCCGAGAAAAACGATAAAGAGGGCCTCACCATGTTCAGCAAGCACGACCAACTGCAGGGCTATGACGATGCCCTGCTCGCGGCGATCCAGGCCGAAGAACAGCGCCAGGAAGACCATATCGAGCTGATCGCCTCGGAAAACTACGCAAGCCAGCGCGTGATGCAGGCGCAAGGCAGCGGCCTGACCAACAAGTACGCCGAAGGCTATCCGGGCAAGCGTTACTACGGTGGCTGCGAGCACGTGGACAAGGTCGAGGCGCTGGCCATCGAGCGCGCCAAGCAGCTGTTCGGCGCCGACTACGCCAACGTGCAACCGCACTCGGGCTCCTCCGCCAACAGCGCCGTGTACCTGGCGCTGCTGAGCGCGGGCGACACCATCCTCGGCATGAGCCTGGCCCACGGCGGCCACCTGACCCACGGCGCCAAGGTGTCGTCCTCGGGCAAGCTGTACAACGCCGTGCAGTACGGTATCGACGAGAACGGCCTGATCGATTACGCCGAGGTCGAGCGTCTGGCCATCGAGCACAAGCCGAAGATGATCGTCGCTGGTTTCTCGGCCTACTCGCGCGTGCTGGACTTCCCACGTTTCCGCGCCATCGCCGACAAGGTGGGTGCACTGCTGTTCGTCGACATGGCCCACGTCGCCGGCCTGGTTGCCGCTGGCCTGTATCCGAACCCGATTCCCTTCGCCGACGTGGTCACCACCACCACCCACAAGACCCTGCGCGGCCCACGTGGCGGCCTGATCCTGGCGCGCAGGAACGAAGAGATCGAGAAGAAGCTCAACTCCGCCGTGTTCCCTGGCGCCCAGGGCGGCCCGCTGATGCACGTGATCGCGGCCAAGGCGGTGTGCTTCAAGGAGGCGCTGGAGCCCGGCTTCAAGGCCTACCAGCAGCAGGTGATCGACAACGCGCGCGGCATGGCTGCAGTGTTCGTCGAGCGCGGCTATGACGTGGTCTCCGGCGGTACCGACAACCACCTGATGCTGATCAGCCTGGTCAAGCAGGGCCTGACCGGCAAGGCGGCCGATGCGGCACTGGGCGACGCTCACATCACCGTGAACAAGAACGCCGTGCCGAACGACCCGCAGTCGCCGTTCGTCACCTCGGGCATCCGCATCGGTACCCCGGCGGTGACTACTCGCGGTTTCAAGGAAGGCGAGTGCCGCACCTTGGCCGGCTGGATCTGCGACATCCTCGACGACCTGGAAAACCCGGCCGTGATCGAGCGCGTGCGCGGCCAGGTCGCCGACCTCTGCGCCACCTTCCCGGTCTACGCTGACTGACACCAGACTCACCACGGGCCGCGCGGCGGCCCCAACCGGTGCGCGCGACGCACCCAACAGGAAATCGACATGACCACTGAAACTCTCGCCAAGACTCCGCTGCACGCCCTGCACCTCGAACTCGGCGCACGCATGGTGCCCTTCGCCGGCTACGACATGCCCGTGCAATACCCGCTGGGCGTGATGAAGGAACACCTGCACACCCGCGACGCCGCTGGCCTGTTCGACGTTTCGCACATGGGCCAGATCCTGCTGCGTGGCGAAAACGCCGCGCGCGCTCTGGAAACCCTGGTGCCGGTGGACATCATCGACCTGCCGGTGGGCGTGCAGCGCTACGCCATGTTCACCGACGCCCAGGGCGGCATCCTCGACGACCTGATGGTCGCCAACCTGGGCGACGACACCCTGTACCTGGTGGTCAACGCTGCCTGCAAGGATCAGGACCTGGCCCACCTGCAGAAACACATCGGCGAACAGTGCCAGATCGAGTGCCTGTTCGAAGAGCGCGCCCTGCTCGCCCTGCAAGGCCCGAAAGCGGTCGACGTGCTGGCCCGCCTGGCCCCGGAAGTGAGCAAGATGACCTTCATGCAGGTCGCCCGTGTGCGCCTGCTGGGCAGCGAGTGCATCGTCAGCCGCAGCGGCTACACCGGCGAAGACGGTTTCGAGATCTCCGTCGCCGTCGATCAGGCCGAAGCCCTGGCGCGCAGCCTGCTGGCCGAAGTGGAAGTCGAGGCCATCGGCCTGGGGGCGCGTGACTCACTGCGCCTGGAAGCCGGCCTGTGCCTCTACGGCCACGACATGAGCAGCGCCACCACACCGATCGAAGCCAGCCTGCTGTGGGCCATCTCCAAGGTGCGTCGTGCCGATGGCGAGCGCGCCGGCAACTTCCCGGGCGCCGAGCGCGTGTTCGAGCAGCAACAGAAAGGCGTGGCGCGCAAGCGTGTCGGCCTGCTGCCGCAGGAGCGTGTACCGGTGCGTGAAGGCGCGGAAATCGTCGATGCCGATGGCACCGTGATCGGCCAGGTGTGCAGCGGCGGCTTCGGTCCGACCCTCGGCGCGCCGGTGGCCATGGGTTACGTCAACGCCAGCCATGTCGCCATCGACAGCGATGTCTGGGCCGTGGTGCGCGGCAAGCGCGTCGCGATGAAAGTGGCCAAGACCCCGTTCGTGCCGCAGCGCTACTACCGCGGCTGATCCGCAACGTAGCCCTGCTCTGTAGGAGCCGCGCCTCGCGTCGAATGCGTCGAAAGGCGCAAAAACTTCGCCTCGGGGCGAGGCTCCTACACTCATCGCGCGCCCTCTGCTCCGTAGTTCGTAGGGCGGGTGAAACCCGCCACATAACCCTGGCGGGTTGCACCCGCCCTACAGATGACTACTCCGTAGTCCGGATGAAATCCGGGGATGCCCTCAAAGGCTCCCGGATTGCATCCGGGCTACGTCGTTTCTACCCCCTGATCCGCTCGTAAGGCACCCGCTCGCGCCCGGCGCGCAGCGTCTGTGCCCACCAGTTCAGTTGCACCAGCGTATGCGCCAGCGCCGAGTTGGCGCGCCGTGGTTCGCTCAGTTGGCCCTGGTCATCGAACTGTTCCCAGGCATTGGTGAAGCTCACCGAGCCACGCACCGTCATCGCATGCAGCTCCGCCAGCACCTGGCGCAGCTGCTCCACCGCGCGCAGCCCGCCGGATACCCCGCCATAGCTGACGAACCCCACCGGCCGTGCTTCCCAGGATGCCGGCACCTCATCGATGAATTGCTTGAGCGCCGCCGGATAGCCGTGGTTGTACTCCGGGGTGACGATCAGAAAGGCATCGGCGCGCAGCAGTTGCTGCAACGACTGATGCCGTTGCTCGGCGAACTCCCGTGCTTCGCCGGGCTGGCGGAACATCACCGCCGGGTCGACCAGGCTCAGCTCGAACTCGCTGCGCTGCTCGATCTGTTCACGCGCCCAGGCCACCACCTGGTCGCAGAAGCGCTCTTCACGCACGCTGCCGTAAATCAGTACCAGTCGGATGCGGTCCTGCATGGAATTGCCCTCGGTGTTGTCTATCAAGGCCAGCGAGGGTAAAACCTCAACTTAACCTGAGGTCAACAGGATTTTTTTCATGACGACGCCTCGTTCCATCCACGAACGCCCTCTGAGCGTCGGCCAGATCGCCGAACGCAGCGGCGTGGCGGTTTCCACGCTGCATTTCTACGAGACCAAAGGGCTGATCCACAGCCAGCGCAATGCCGGCAATCAGCGGCGGTATCGGCGTGATGTGCTGCGCCGCGTGGCGATCATCAAGGTGGCGCAGCGCCTGGGTATTCCCCTGGCCGATATCGGGGTGGCACTGAGTACGCTCCCCTGCGATCACATGCCCACGGCAGCGGACTGGCAGCACCTGTCGGCGCAGTGGCAACGCGATCTGGATGCGCGCATCGAGCAGCTGACGCGGCTGCGCGATCAGCTCACCGGCTGTATCGGTTGCGGCTGCCTGTCGATGCAGGACTGCCCACTGCGCAACCCCAGGGACGAACTCGGCGAACAGGGCGCGGGGGCGCATTTGCTGGAGGCGGATTAATCGTCCTGGCAGTTGCGCTTGTTGCTGAATACCTCGCGGCGAATGTCGCGCACATCCAGGGAAATCGCCGGCACCTGGGGCAGGCGTTGCACCAGGGCGCGCACGATACGCAGCGACAGCGCCCGCTTGTCGTCATCGCTGCGACCGGCCAACACGTAGAAGATCAGGTGCACGAACATTCCCGGCTCGCCACCGATGCAGTGGTGCTCGTACAAACTCAGGCGCACCTTGACCTCGCCGGGTTGGAACAGCCCCGTGTCAGCCGCCTGGTCATGCACCAGCTGCACCAGTTCCTGCGGCGCGATCAGCTCACTCACCTCGCGGGCGGCTTCGATCAGGCAATGCGGCATGGATAAGCCCTTGATGTAAGTGAATTTGTCATACGTTATCACACAACAAACCCGATACCAGCTGGTTTACCGGCTCTGCGCAGAACCGTGCTGAAAGCCAACCTCATCGCCAATAGCGCCGCTGCATAAGGGAAAACCACTCAGACTTTCGTCTAGCCATGCGTTGACAAGCGCTAAAAAGGCTGTCGATAATCCATCAAGTTGTATGACGACATATGACAGCGATAACAACAAGAATCAGGGCCACAACATGACTATTCTCGCCTCTCCCTCAGCGCAGCAGCTCCTCGCCTGCTCGGCATCCATCGCCGCCACACGCCATAGAACCGGATTCGCCGGAGGCTGACGTCAGCCACCAGCAATGACCGGCCGCGTTCGGCCGGGCTATCGCCCTCTACGGGGCAAACACAACATTCCCATCAATGCAGGTCCTGATGCAGACCAGCAGGGGATGGTTCGTTCAAAAACTGGGAGCACAACAACAATGACCGCACGCAACATCATTCCATTGGCCCTGCTCGGCAGCACGGCTCTGGCCCTGGTTATGCCGACCGCCACGCACGCTGCCGGCTTCGTCGAAGACGCCAAGGTCACCCTCGGCCTGCGCAACTACTACTTCAACCGCAACTACCTGAACGGCACCGACCCCGTGATCCGTGGTGAGCGCCAGGGCCAGGCCGAAGGCTGGACGCAGAACTTCATCCTCGATGCCCGCTCCGGCTACACCCAGGGCACCGTTGGCTTCGGCCTCGACGTACTCGGCCTGTACAGCATCAAACTGGACGGCAACCGTGGCGCCGCCAACACCCAGCTGATGCCGATCCACGATGACGGTGAAGCCGCCGATCAATACGGCCGTACCGCCGTGGCTGCCAAGGCCAAGCTCTCCAAGACCGAACTGAAGGTCGGCGAGTGGTTCGCCGTGCTGCCGATCCTGCGTGCTGACGACGGTCGTTCGCTGCCGCAAACCTTCCAGGGCGCTCAGCTGACGTCCGGCGAAATCGACGGCCTGACCCTGTATGGCGGCCAGTTCTGGAAGAACAGCCAGCGTCACGATGCAAGTCGCGAAGAGATGGCCTACAACGCCGGCGGCACAATTGGCCTGGTAGAGGGTGATGACTTCAACTTTGCCGGCGGTGAATACCGTTTCAACGGCAACAGCACCATGGTCGGCGTCTGGCACGCTCGCCTGGAGAATGTCTATCAGCAAAGTTTCGTACAGCTGACCCACAGCCAGCCGGTGGGTGACTGGGTACTGGGCGCCAACCTGGGTTACTTCAACGGCAAGGACGAAGGCTCATCCAAAGCTGGCGATCTGGATAACAAGGTGTATCAGGGCGCGCTATCGGCCAAGAGAGGCAACAACACCTTTCAGGTCACCTACCAGCGCCTGAGCGGTGACACCAAGTTCCTGCGTGTCGACGGTGCCAGTGGCGGCTCGCTGGTCAACGACGGTTTCCTGTCGGCCTTCGACAGCCCCGAGGAGCGCTCCTGGCAGTTGCGTCATGACTACAACTTCGCCGGCCTTGGCGTCCCCGGCCTGACCCTGATGAACCGCTACACCAGCGGCTCGAACATCCATGCCGGCGGCCGTACCGACGCCGAAGAATGGAGCCGCGAGACCGAGCTGGCGTACACCATCCAGGAAGGCACCTTGAAGAACCTGAACGTGCGCTGGCGTAACTCCAACGTCCGCCGCGACGTTGGCCAGGATCTGCACGAGAACCGTCTGATCATCAACTATCCGCTGTCGATCCTGTAATACCGGACGCTTCACTGCGTCCTATTGACTCCTGTGTGTTACGGCACTTTACGCCCGTCCTCGTGACGGGCTTTTTTTGTACGCGCAAGATTGCATCCGGCTATGGATGCCTGATCGATAAGGTATAAGTGGCAACCCCCCGTTGAACATCTGGCAACAGGTAACAACATGCATATCCGGCACATAGCCACGGAAGAACTCGGACAGCTCCTGGGCCTGTACCAGCATCTTCATCCCCAGGACGAACCACTACCCGATCCAGAAGCGGTCGAGTCGATATGGCACGAACTGATGGCCAATCCCCGCTACCAGTATCTCGGCGTCTTTCAAGAAAGTCGCCTGACCGCCAGTTGCACCCTGACCCTGGTCCCCAACCTGACCCATGGCTGCAAGCCGTATGGACTGATCGAAAATGTCGTCACGCATAGCGACTACCGTCAGCGCGGCCTTGGCAAGAAACTGCTGGCGCATGCGTTAGAGCGAGCCTGGGAGGCAGGTTGCTACAAGGTCATGCTAATGACCGGCCGCAAGGACGAAGCCACGCTGGGCTTCTATAAAGCCGCAGGTTTTGACCCGAACGACAAACAGGCCTTTGTCGCCAGGCCTACCCACAAGACCCCGACGGTTACAACCTCGTAGCCCGGATGCAATCCGGGGCATTCCGAGCGGTGGATCGGTAAAGCGTGATCCACCCTGCTTGTTACGCGGTGCGCATCAATGAGCAGCGTCCCTACCTCAGGGTCGCGACCATCTGCGCCAGCACGGTCAACACATCCTGCCCCAGCTTCTGCGAGCGTGCGCCATTCCAGCCGGTGCGTGGCTGCGGGTTGTCGTCGTGGTCCTTGAACGGCATCTCGATGGTGAACGACAGGCAGTCGAAGGCCTGGCCGACGGCGTTGCAGGCCAGGGTCAGGTTGGCCTGACCCGGCTCGTCGCGCGGGTAGCCGAAACGGGTCTGGAACTCCGCACCGATGCCGACCAGGCGGCTGCGAAAGTCCTCTTCCAATGCAGCCAAACGCGGGGTGTAGCCCGGATTGCCCTCACAGCCGGCGGTGAACACGTGGGGGATTTCTTCGTCGCCGTGGATGTCGAGGAACAGGTCGACGCCAAGACGCTGCATATGCTGCAGCACGAACAACACCTCAGGGCTGCGCTCGGAGCTGGCCGACTGCCAGGCGCGATTAAGATCCTGTCCGGCATGGTTGGTGCGCAGATGACCGCGATAGGCGCCGTCCGGGTTCATGTTCGGCACCAGATAGAACTCGGCCTCGGCCAGCAGCGCGGTGATCTCGGCATCCTGCGGATTCTGCAGACGCTCGATCAGCCCCTCCATGAACCACTCGGCCATGTGCTCGCCGGGGTGCTGCTGGGCGATGATCCACAGCTTGAGCCGTGCGCCCGCCTGGCCGCCGATGCGCAGTAGCTGGATATCGCGCCCTTCCAGGCTTCTGCCACTGGCCACCAGTTCGGCACCGCGCTCGAGCGCCTTGGCGATCAAGCGCTCATGTCGCGCCCGTGGATAGGGCTCGAAATAGGCGAACCGCACGCACTCATGCTCGGCCTGCAATTCGAAATGCAATTGACCGTCCTCGAAACGGGTCGGCACGCGAAACCAGTCCAGCTGATCGTAGCTGGCCACGGCCTGGTAACCGTCCCAGGCGCGGTTATAGGCCGACTGCCCGGCATTGGTCAGGCTGAAGCCATAACGCTGACCAGGCTGCAGGCCATCGACCTGAAAGTGAAACCACTGGAAATGGTAGCTGTTGAGGTCCGGCCGCATGGCCAGCAGCACGCGCTGCGGGTCACTGGCATCGATGACCTGGATGTTGCCACTGTCGAAATCCGCGCTGATCTTCATGACTGCCTCGTAAGCGAAATCAGTGCTCAGGATTGCAGTTCATGGCGCGAGTGTGAAGTCGCACCGCGACAGACTGATCAACGACAGCGAACTATGGTGGTCAGGGTCAGCCTAACAGCCACTTGCCCTGTTTCTCGCTTACGGAGTCTCTGCCATGCCCAGCCCGATCAACCTGTTTCACGCCACCACCGCCCTGCTCGCCCTCGCGCTGCTGGCAGGCTGCGCCGGGCGTGACCCCGACTCCACTGCACCGGAAAAACAGCCGCAGGCCGAACAACCCATCACCCAGACCGAGCAGGAGCAATTACGCCAGCAGGCCCAACGCGGTGATCTGGACAGCCAGTTCCAGCTCGGCAGCAGCTACTTCGTCGGCCAACCGGAGAAGAACCTCAAGCAGGCCGAATACTGGTGGAAGCAGGCCGCAGACAAGGGTCATGCCATGGCTGCGGTAAGCCTGGCCTACCTCTATACGGGGCGCGATGCGCCAGAGTTCGCCAACCAGCGCGACATGCTCAAGTACCTCAATCAGTCAGCCGCTGCAGGTAACCCCATGGCGCAGCATGTCCTCGGCAACCTCTACCGGCGCGGCGAAGGTGGCGTGTCGCGCGATCCCGACCAGGCCCAGCGCCTGTACCAGAGTGCCTGCCAGCAGAACTACGAGCTGTCCTGCGCGGCGCTGGGTCGTCAGTAAATCGAGGTAGGTCGCGGCCCTGCATCAGGGCTGCAGGTCGAAAAGGGCCTTGCCGCTTTGCATATCGCAAGGCGCCGAGAAGTGTTCGTGGAAGATCAGCCAGCGGCCGCCCTGGCGACGCAGGCACTGGGTCACGCGCATCCAGCAGCTCTCCATCTCGCCTTTGTCGTTGGTGCCGCCGCAGTGCAGCAGGTAGTGGGTCACGCCAAGATCACCTGCGGCGGTGAAGGTCGGCTCATGCGGCTCGAACATCCCCGGGCCGCTGCACATCTCCATGCAGGCCTGCCAATGCGCCTGATACGCCGGGCGCCCCTGAAAGCGCAAGGGACCCACGGCATCGTAGGACACCACCTCTTCCACGTAGTGGCTCATGATGCGCGCCACGTCCTTGCTGCGGCAGGCTTCGGTCCAGCTGTTCAGTGCGTCTTGCAGTTCGTGCTGACTCATGTCGTTCTCCTTATCTGAGGTTCAGGCCTTGTGGGCACAGCAGTCGTGGCTGGGCGCGGCTTGCTCGTACTCGTCGTGCAGGCGCGTCCAGTTGAGCCCCTTGCCGTGCAGATCGGGCATGCCATCCCAACCTTCGCCGCGGCCAAAAGGCGTGAAGTCGAGGAAATGGAAGCTGCTCATCAGCATCTCCAGCCCACGGCCATAACAGGAATAGGTGTGATAGATCCGCCCACCGTCACGCAGGAACACGCTGACACCGGGCTGCTCGCCCTGGACGTGATAGGTCAGGCCCAGGCGCTCGAGCTCGTCCTTGTCGCGGTAGTTGTATTCGACCGGCGCGACCTGCTCGTCGGTGGTGGCGTGGTAGTCGTAGTTGAAGCGGCTGCCGTAGGAGCTGTACCAGGGCAGCGTCCAGCCCATGCGTCGTTTAAAAGCTTCGAGATCGGCCAGCGGTGCGCGCGAGACCAGCACCAGATTGGTGTCACGCGCATGCAGGTGCGATTGATGGCCGATGTTGTCGACGAGACAGGAGCAGCCGTCGCAGCCCTCGCCGCGGTCCATGTGATACATGAAGTGGTAGACGATCAGTTGGCTACGGCCGTCGAACAACGCCTCCAGCCCGACCTCGCCCTGCGGCCCGTCGAAACGATAATCCTCCTCCACCAGCACCATGGGCAGCGCGCGGCGCGCACGGTTGAGCGCGTCGCGCTGGCGGGTCAGGGCCTTTTCCTGCTCGAGCAGCGCCTTGCGTGCTGCCAGCCACTGCTCGCGCGTGGCTACCTGGGGGATATAGCTGCGGTCCATATCGGTTCTCCCTGTTGATCGAGCCTTGTCGGCTCAGTGCTGGCCGACCTGAAGTTGCGCCGGCTGGATATCCAGCTCGCGTACCGGGCGCACCTCCACGCAGCCGACACGGGCGGCAGGAATGTGGCCGGCGAGCTGGATGGCCTCGTTGAGATCGCGCGCCTCCACCAGATAGAAGCCGGCCAGTTGCTCCTTGGTTTCGGCGAAGGGGCCGTCGGTGATCGCCAACTTGCCGCCGCGCATGCGCACGATGGTGGCGGTCTGCACCGACTGCAACGCCTCGGCGGCGAGCATGCGCCCGCTCTCCTGCACACGCTGGGCGTAGGCGTGACACTCGCTGTCGTGCGGGCTGTCGGGGGAGCTGTGCAGCTCCTGTTCATTGGCGTAGACGAGGCAGAGGTATTTCATGGCGTGCTCCAGTTCCTTGGCGGTGGGTACTGGATAGTCGAACGCGGCGTACGCAGTTCGACATTGGCCGGAAAAACATCGTCGGAACCGACGAACGGTAGGGTGCGCCGTGCGCACCGGCCTCTCCGTAGTCCTTGCGCACTGGCGATTAGAAGTCTGCCGACAACCTCGGTGCGCGCAGCGCACCCTACTCGGGCACTTCGACGCTGACGTGAATGGCGTCGTGACGCCAGAACTCCAGATCGCAGTCGATGATGCGCCCATGCTGGTCGCGGTTGACCCGGGTAATGCGCAGCGCCGGGCTGCCGGGCGCCACCTTGAGGCTGGCTGCGGCTTCGGCATGCAGGGCGGTGGGCACCATGTCGAAACGCACGCGACCATAGTGAATGCCATATTCACTGGCATAGAGGTCGGTCAGCGAGCGGGTCAGGTCGAAGTCGAGAATGCCGGGGAAGTAGGCCGGATTCAGGTAATGCTCGACATACAGCACCAGGCGCCCGTCGATGCGCCGCGCGCGACACACCTGATAGACGCTCGATAGCGCCGGTAGCTCCAGCACCTGGCAGATCTGTGCGCTGGCCGGCATCAGCCTGGCGCTCAGCACTTCGGTAGCCGGCACCCGCCCCTGCTCGGCCACCATGGCGTGGAAGTGGGTACGCACCAGGGGGTTGTAGGCCACCCGCTGTGGCGAAACGAACCAGCCACGACGTTCCTCGCGATAGACCAGCCCTTGCGCCTCCAACTGGCCAAGGGCCTCACGCAGGGTGATGCGCGTGGTGTCGAACAACTCACTGAGCTTGCGCTCGGCCGGCAACTTGCTGCCGGAGGGCAACAGGCCCCGGTCGATCTGCTCCTGCAAGGCGCGGCAGATGATGGTGACGGCCCGTGGCGCTTCTTCGCGCATCAAAATTTCCCCTTTTGGACTAGTCCAGCCCCATCACAGGGCAAAAGTCACTCGCTCACACGGGTTACAAGACTAGGCAGTCTAGATGACTGATAGATGACAACTCTGCTGCAAGCACGCTGCATGCCACCGTCATGCTCACTCACAGCCCAGCAAATCAGCCACTTATCCATGGTCTACGCTTGTGAAGCGCACCGGCCCGCTAGACCTAGACATCTGCCACTCGTGGCCGGACATAAAACTGTCATCGAAGGCGCTTAGATTGGCTCGGGTATTGCTGATCTAGACCAACACTCTCACTGCAAAGGAGTTTCCAATGAAACAACTGCTGCTGGCTTCACTGATGGGCTCGGCCATCGCTCTGGCGACCTCCGCCATGGCCGAAGGCACCGACTTGCAGGCACTGGAAAAGGCTGCACGCGCCGAAGGCGCGGTGAATAGCGTGGGTATGCCCGACAGCTGGGCCAACTGGAAAGACACCTGGGCGGATCTGACCAAGCTCTACGGCCTCAAGCACCAGGACACCGACATGAGCTCGGCGCAGGAAATCGCCAAGTTCGCCGCCGAGAAGGAAAACGCCACCGCCGATATCGGTGACGTCGGCGCCGCCTTCGGCCCCATCGCCGTGCAGCAGGGCGTGACCCAGCCGTACAAGCCGAGCACCTGGGAGCAGATCCCGGACTGGGCCAAGGACCAGGACGGCCACTGGATGCTGGCCTACACCGGCACAATCGCCTTCATCGTCAACAAGCAACTGGTCAAGGACATCCCCCGTTCCTGGGCGGACCTCAAGACCGGTACCTACAAGGTGGCTGCAGGTGACGTAAGCAGCGCAGCGCAAGCGGTAAACGGTGTGCTGGCCGCAGCCATCGCGCTGGGCGGCAACGAAAGCAACGTGCAACCCGCGCTGGACATGTATGCCGATCTGGCCAAACAGCGTCGCCTGCTGCTGGCCAACCCGACCATCCAGACCCTGGAAAAGGGTGAAGTGGAAGTCGGCATCGTCTGGGACTTCAACGGCCTGAGCTACCGCGACCAGATCGACCCCGAGCGCTTCGAGGTACTGATCCCGTCCGACGGTTCGGTGATCTCCGGCTACAGCACCATCATCAACAAATGGGCGAAGAACCCCAACGCCGCCAAGCTGACCCGCGAATACATCCTCAGCGATGCCGGGCAGATCAACCTGGCCAAGGGTAACGCCCGTCCGATCCGCGCCGAGCACATCGACCTGCCGGCTGACGTACAGGCCAAGCTGCTGCCGCAGGAGCAATACGCCAAGGTTCAGCCGATCAAGGATGCCGCTGCCTGGGAAGCCACTTCCAAGGCCCTGCCGCGCCTGTGGCAGGAGCACGTGATCATCAATATGAATTGATGCCCGCCTCCCCTCTCCCGTTTACGGGAGAGGGGCCGGGGGAGAGGGTGAGAGACGCCACGCCCTGCCAGATCTGAACGGAACCCGGATTGCATCCGGGTTACGAGCGAAAGAGAGAAACCGATGAAACACAACGTCATCCTGGTGGTACTGGATGGCCTGAGCTATCAGGTGGCCCAGCATGCGCTGGGCCACCTGTTGGCTTACTGCCAGGCCGGGCGCGCCGCGCTGTACAAGCTGGACTGCGCACTGCCGGCACTGTCCCGCCCGCTCTACGAATGCATCCTCACCGGCGTTGCGCCCATCGACAGCGGCATCGTGCACAACGATGTGGTACGCCTGTCGAACCAGCGCAGCGTCTTTCATTACGCCCGTGATGCTGGCCTGACGACTGCCGCCGCGGCCTATCACTGGGTCAGCGAGTTGTACAACCGCGCGCCCTTCCAGGCTGCCCGCGACCGCCATACCAGTGATGAGTCGCTACCGATCCAGCACGGCCACTTCTACTACGCCGACCATTACCCGGATTCGCACCTGTTCGCCGATGCCGACAGCCTGCGCCAGCTTCACGCGCCGAACCTGCTGCTGGTGCACCCGATGAACATCGATGACGCCGGTCACAAGCACGGCCTCGACAGCTCGCAATACCGCAACGCCGCGCGCATGGCCGATGTGCTGCTGGCCGAATACATCCAGACCTGGCTCGACGCCGGTTACCAGATCCTGGTGACCGCCGACCACGGCATGAACAACGACCGCAGCCATAACGGCGTGCTGCCGGAAGAGCGCGAAGTGCCGCTGATCGTCCTCGGCAGCGCCTTCAGCCTCGACCCGGCCGCTCGCCCGCAACAGACCGAGCTATGCGGCACCATCTGCCAGTTGCTCGGCGCGGCCCACGACAAACCCTGGTGCAGGGAATTGCTTGCATGAAATCCACCATCTCCAGCAAGGGCTGGGCACTGCTGTGCCTGGTGCCCTTCGCCCTGTTCTTCTTCGCCTTCCAGATCGCGCCGCTGGCCTGGGTAGCGAGCAACAGCCTGAATACCGCCGAAGGTTGGGGCCTGGGCAATTTCCAGCAGGCCTTCTCCTCGGCCTTCTACCGCCAGGCCATGCGCCACAGCCTGGAAGTCGCTTTCTGGTCGAGCCTGTTCGGCATCGTCATCGCCATCATCGGCAGCTACTCGCTGCGCCAGGTCAGCAGCCGCCTGCGCGATTTCGTCATGGCCTTCTCCAACATGACCAGCAACTTCTCCGGGGTGCCGCTGGCCTTCGCCTTCATCATCCTGCTTGGCTTCAACGGCGCGCTGACCATCCTGCTCAAGCAGATGGGCGTGATCGAGGACTTCAACCTCTATTCCAAGACCGGCCTGATCGTCCTTTACACCTACTTCCAGATTCCCCTCGGCGTGTTGCTGCTCTACCCGGCCTTCGACGCCCTGCGCGAAGACTGGCGTGAGTCGGCCGAACTGCTCGGCGCCAACACCTGGCAGTTCTGGCGCCATATCGGCCTGCCGGTGCTGACACCGGCGCTGCTCGGTACCTTCGTCATCCTCCTGGCCAACGCCCTCGGCGCCTATGCCACGGTGTATGCGCTGACCACTGGCAACTTCAACATCCTGCCGATTCGTATCGCGGCGATGGTCTCCGGCGACATCTTCCTCGACCCGAACATGGCCAGCGCGTTGGCGATGGTGCTGGTCGGCCTGATGACCCTGATCACCATCGTCCACCAATGGCTGCTGCGCCGGAGCTACCATGTCACCCGCTGAAAAACGCTCGCCGCTGTTCCACCAACTGGTGGTCTACCTGCTGTTTCTGATCCTGCTGCTGCCGCTGCTCGGCACCCTGGTGTACTCGCTGTCCAGCAGTTGGTCGGCGACCATCCTGCCCAGCGGTTTCACCTTCAAATGGTACGTGGCACTGTGGAGCGACACGCGCTTTCTCGCCGCCTTCGGCCGCTCGCTGCTGGTGTGCTTCGGTGCCCTGGCGCTGGCGCTGCTGCTGATCCTGCCGCTGCTGTTCGTGGTCAACTACCACTTCCCCAAGCTGGACGGCGTGATGAACGTGCTGATCCTGCTGCCGTTCGCCATTCCCCCGGTGGTGTCCTCGGTGGGCCTGATGCAGCTGTTCGCGGCCGGCCCGCTGCCGATCCTCGGCACACCCTGGATCCTGATCGGCTGCTACTTCACCATCGCCCTGCCCTTCATGTACCGGGCGATAACGAACAATTTACAAGCGATCAATCTGCGCGACCTGATGGACGCCGCCCACCTGCTCGGCGCCAGCACCTGGCGCGCGGCCCTGATGGTGGTGCTGCCGAATCTGCGCAAGGGCCTGATGGTCTCGGTGTTTCTGTCCTTCAGCTTCCTGTTCGGCGAATTCGTCTTCGCCAACCTGCTGGTGGGCAGCCGCTACGAGACGCTGCAGGTTTACCTGTACAACATGCGCAACGACAGCGGCCATTTCACCAGCGCCCTGGTGATCTCCTATTTCATGTTCGTGCTGCTGATGACCTGGGCGGCCAACCGTCTGAACAAGGACAAATCATGAGTTACCTGAATATCCGCGGCCTGCACAAAAGCTACGGCCCGACCCGCATCTTCACCGACATCAATATCGAGATCGGCCAGGGTCAGTTCATCACCCTGCTCGGCCCGTCCGGCTGCGGCAAGTCCACCCTGCTGCGCTGCATCGCCGGCCTGACCGCGGTCGACGGCGGGCAGATCCTGCTGGGCGGCGAGGACCTGGTACCCGTGGCGCCGCAAAAACGCGGCATCGGCATGGTGTTCCAGAGCTACGCCTTGTTCCCCAATATGACCGTGCAACAGAACGTCGCCTTCGGCCTGCGCATGCAGAAAGTCCCAGCCGCCGAGGCCAGCAAGCGCGTCGCCGAGGTGCTGGAGCTGGTGGAGCTGAACGACTACGCCAATCGCTACCCGCAACAACTGTCTGGCGGCCAGTGCCAGCGTGTGGCCCTGGCCCGTTCGCTGGTCACCCGCCCACGCCTGCTGCTGCTTGACGAACCACTGTCGGCGCTGGATGCACGCATCCGCAAACACCTGCGCGAGCAGATCCGCGCCATCCAGCGCGAGCTGGGCCTGACCACCATCTTCGTCACCCATGACCAAGAGGAAGCGCTGGTCTTGTCTGATCGCATCGTGCTGATGAACGGCGGCCAGATCGTCCAGAGCGGCGACGCCGAAACCCTCTACACCGCACCGGCGGACGCATTTGCGGCAGGTTTTATCGGCAACTACAACCTGCTCGACGCCGATGCCGCCAGTCGCCTGCTGCTGCGCCCGGTGAACAGCCGCGTGGCGATTCGCCCGGAGGCCATCCAGCTGGGCGGCCCTGGTATCGAGGGCACCATTCTCAGTCACAGCCTGCTCGGTAACGTCGTGCGCTACCGGGTCGAGGCCCGTGGCGTAGAGCTGCTGGTGGACGTGCTCAATCGTTCCGCGGCCGACCTGCACCAGGACGGCCAGAGCGTCAACCTGGCCATTGGCGCCGATGCGATCCGGGAGGTGGCGTGATGGCCCTGGCGATTTTCGACCTCGACGAAACCCTGATCCACGGCGACTGCGCCAGCCTGTGGACCCAGGAAATGGTGAAGATCGGCTGGGCCGACGGTGAATCCTTCATCGGCCACGAACAGGAGCTGATGCGACAGTACGCCGCCGGTACCCTGGCCATGGAAGACTACATGGCCTTCACCCTGTCGCCGCTGGTCGGCCGCACGCCCGAGGAGGTCGCCCATGTGGTCGAGCCCTTCGTCGAGGACGTGATTGAACCGATCTTCTACAGCGACGCCAGCCGCACCCTGGCCGCGCACCGTGCCGCCGGCGACCGTCTGCTGGTGATTTCCGCCTCGGCGCATTTCCTGGTCAGCGCCATCGCCGAGCGCTTCGGTATCGACGAGGTATTGGCCATCGACCTGGAGCTGCAGCACGGCTTCTACAGCGGGCGTACCCAGGGCGTACTGACCTACCGTGAGGGTAAGGTGACTCGCCTGGAGAGCTGGTTGATCGAACAGGACGAAAGCCTGGTTGGCGCCAGCTTCTATTCCGACTCGCGCAACGACCTGCCGCTGCTGCAACGGGTGGACAAGCCGTTCACCGTCAACCCCGACCCGACCCTGCGCGCCCACGCCGAGCAGGCCGGCTGGCCGATTCTCAGCTGGCGCTGAGCCGCCGTAGGGTGCGCTGTGCGCACCAACCTGAGCGGGGAAATTTGGTGCGCACGGCCTGGGCGGCCCCGCGACACCCTACTTGCTCATGATGCCTTCGCAGGCCTCGATCAACGCCGCTGCCAGCTCACGTGCGTAACCGGGCAACTGGTTGCGCGCGTGCAGGGCCACCTCCACCGGCGCCACCGGGGCGAAGCCTTCGGCCTCGCCCAGTTCGCGATGCGCGGTGGTGATCAGGCGGCGCGGCAGCAGGGTCAGGCCCAGCCCACCTTCGGCGGCGGCACTGACGCCAGGCAAACTGCTGCTGACATAGGCGATGCGCCAGGGCTTGCCCATGGCATCCAGCGCGTGAGTCATCTCCAGGCGATACAGACCATTGGGCGGGAACACCGCCAGCGGCACCGGGTTGCGCGCCAGCACCGGACGCGCGCGGCTGTCCAGCCAGGCCAGCGGCTCGGCCCAACTGGCCACGCCCTTGGCACTGCCGGCACGCTGCTTGATCAACGCCAGATCCAGCTCGCCGGCGTTGAACGCGCGCCACACGTCGTGACTCAGACCACTGGTGATCTCCAGGCGAATGCCAGGATGGGCATCGGCAAAATCGGCCAGATAAGGCGTCAGGCTGTTGGCCGCGAAATCGTCCGGCACGCCGAGGCGCACTTCGCCTTCCACCGCGCTCTGCCCCAGCGCCAGCATGGCTTCGTCCATCAGCGCGACGATACGGTTGGCGTAACCCAGCAGGCGTTCGCCCTCGGTGGTGGTCACCACATAGCGGCCGCTGCGGTCGAGCAGTTCGGCGCCGAGCTGCTCCTCCAGGCGGCGCACCTGCTGGCTGACCGTGGACTGGGTCAGGTGCAGGCTGGCAGCCGCACGGGTGAAGCCGCCGGTCTGCACCACGGCGAGAAAACTGCGTAACAGCACCGGATCGAGCATAGCGCTACCCATCATGAAATCCACTGGCAGGCATTCTACTATTTAATTTCCGAATCCATCCGCGAATTCCTATAGTGCATGGGAGTCAATTTTCCGCTCGGGGATCGAACCCCGCGCCATTCACCCGCCGAGGCAATCTCTCGATGAGCAAATCGCCCTACTACTACGCACCGCATGGCGGTCACCCAGGTCAGGATCAACTGCTGACCGACCGCGCCATGTTCACCGAAGCCTACGCCGTGATCCCCAAAGGCGTGATGCGTGACATCGTCACCAGCCACCTGCCGTTCTGGGACAACATGCGTATGTGGGTCATCGCCCGCCCGCTGACCGGTTTCGCCGAAACCTTCTCGCAGTACATCGTCGAAGTCGGCCCGAACGGCGGCAGCAACAAGCCGGAGCTGGACGCGAGCGCCGAAGGCGTGATCTTCGTCGTCGAAGGCGAATTCAGCCTGACCCTCAATGGCACCCAGCACGCCATGCGTCCGGGCAGCTACGCCTTCATCCCGCCGCAGAGCGACTGGTCGCTGCGCAACAACGGCAGCGAGGCCGTGCGCTTCCACTGGCTGCGCAAGGCCTACCAACCGGTCGAAGGTGTGCCTTACCCGGAAGCCTTCGTCACCAACGAGCAGGACATCGAGCCGATCGTCATGCCAGGCACCGAAGGTCGCTGGAGCACCACGCGCTTCGTCGAGATCAGCGACATGCGCCATGACATGCACGTCAATATCGTCAATTTCGAGCCGGGTGGCGTGATTCCCTTCGCCGAAACCCACGTCATGGAACACGGCCTGTACGTGCTGGAAGGCAAGGCGGTATACCGCCTGAATCAGGACTGGGTCGAGGTCGAGGCCGGCGACTTCATGTGGCTGCGCGCCTTCTGCCCGCAGGCCTGCTACGCCGGCGGCCCGAGCCGCTTCCGCTACCTGCTGTACAAGGATGTGAACCGCCAGATGCCGCTGACCCTGGGCGGCCTAAAGCGTTAAGACTGCGCCGGGCAACCATCGCCGCAGCTAGATTGAAAGCCGCGCTCTCCGACGAGACCGCGGCGTTTTTCTCTCAGCTTGGGCGAACCTCACACTCCGACGCCTCTCCCCCTAAACCGCTCTTCTTGCTCCGGTGCGCGCCGAACACCGACTTCGGCGCCTGGCCGAAGAACGTGGAAAACGCCGCGCTGAAGTTGTTCGGGTAGCGATACCCCACTCGATAAGCCACCTGGGCCACCTGGTAACCACTCTCCAGCAGGACGTAGGCCTTGCGCATGCGCATTTCGTGGAGCATGCGATGGGGCGTGGTGTTGAAGCGATAGTGAAAGCCTTCCTTGAGCTTGAATTCGTTCAGCCCCACCGCTGCGCACAGATAGGCAATGGTCAGTGGCTGGTCGATCTGCTCGAGCATCAGATCACGGACACGCTCCAGCTTCTCGATGTCGTGGGCGCTGAATTGCAGCGCCGCAGGGTCTGGCGGGCTGAGCAGCTTGAGCTGCTCGGAAAGCAGGCTGAGTGTGTGAATGTGCATATCCAGCGCCGCTATTCGCTGCGGCTCATTGAGGTAGCGCAGTAGCGCTCCGGCATGTGCGCTGCTGGCCCCAGAGGTCTTGCGAAAGGCCAGTTGGCGGATGTGTCCCGTCCCCAGCAATGCCCCTGCGCGTTCCATCCCCAGATACCTGGCCAAGGTATTCTCGCCCACCAGCAGACGCAGTTGGGAAACCGTGGTGCCAGCCTCGTAGCAGCGTTCCCCTTGGCTGCCGTGGAAAGCGGTGACGGTGGTGAAACCGCCACGGAAACAGAGCGTATCGCCATTACGAGCCTTGTAGCCGGACTGCCCCTGCAGACCGAGGGTGATCACCAGCATATGCCGGTCGTGAGGGTTGACAGTCTCCTCTATCAGGTCACGGATCGGATGGTAGCGCGAGCGAACCACCACCAGATCGTGGTCCAGAACGAAACGCTCCGAATAGCACTCGCCCAGCTCCTCCGGTAATTGCTGACGCTCCCAGCCGGAGGTTTCCCGGCGAATCAGGCGCGGCTGGCTCATCGCTAGCCGATGCGGCTGGGGTATCCGTTGAACAGCAGCCATGGGTCCTTCCTCCAGTTCAGATACGGGAAAATCCTGAAATCATATCAATCTAGATGATACGCATTCTTATCTATCTATAGCATTCGTATCACATCGAGAGCACGCACTTTGTGACAGGCGCTCTGCCTGCGGGTGTATGCACTTTTCATTTGCTTCGTTCGGGGGAGAGATGGGGGAACAAAGTATCCGCTTGGGGTTCGCCATGCTTGGGGGCTTGCTGGTGCCGACGCTGACGGTTGCAGCGACGCAGCAGCATCTGCCGGTCATGACCGTTACTGCCAACAAGATCGAACAGCATCAGGAAGAGGTGCCGGCCAGTTTGTCGGTCGTGCACGGCGATGATCTGCGCGATGCCGGGGCCGAAGACCTGCAGGCGCTGGCCCGGCGCACACCGAACTTCGTATTCCAGCCGTTCGGTCAGTCCGGCACCAACGTGCCAGTGGTGCGCGGCCTGACCTCCAGTGCCACGGCGTTCTCTTCATCCATGCTGATGCTGGTCGATGGCGTGCCTACCCTGACGGGACAGGGATTCGACCATAACCTGCTGGCTGTGGAACGGGTGGAAATCCTGCGCGGCCCGCAATCCACTTTGTACGGGCGCAACGCAGAGGCCGGCGTGCTGAACCTGTATACCCGTCAGATCGGCGAAGAACCCCATGCGCAGGTCGATGCCACCCTGGGCAACCGCGACAAGCGCTCGCTGCGCTTCGACCTGAGCCAGGCGCTGGTGGCGGATACGCTGTACGGCGGCATTGCCGGCGAATGGCTCGAACAGGACGGTTTCATCGACAACGTCTACCACGGCGGCGACGAGGACCGGCGCGAACGGCATAACGGCCGCGCCGTGCTCCGCTGGACGCCAGCGGCCCCGACCAGCGCCACCCTGCGTTACAGCCGTCAGGACTACCGAGATGCCGGCTCGCAATGGGGGGCGGCTGGTGCGTCACACCGCGAGGTTCGCTCCGGCACCACGAGTTGGAACCACTCCAGCGGCCGCAGCCTGTCGCTGGATGTCGAGCACGAGTTGGATTCGGGCCTGCGCCTGCGTTCGATCACGGCGCGTAACGACTTCTACGACCGCGTCCGCCAGGACACCGATTTCCTCCCCTTCGACGCACTGCATATCGAGCGCGACCATCATCTGAGCACGCTATCCCAGGAATTGCGCCTGGAGGGTGAATGGGCCGAGAGCAAGTGGCTCGCCGGCTTCTATGCCGATCGCGACGACCACTCGTTGGATTTTCGCCAGAAGCAGCCCATGGCAATGACCCGCACCCAGGTGGGTCTGGGCGGCAATACCGCCGCCCTGTTCGGCCAGTGGACGCAAGCGCTGACATCGCACTGGTCCCTAACCCTGGGCGCGCGGATGGAGCGCAACGAGGTCAGCCTGTCGCCCCGTGACAGCGACAACCGCAGCGACCAGTGGCAACGCTTCACCCCCAAGTTGGCCTTGCAATACGCCTGGAACAGCGACACCCAGGCCTACGCCAGCTATTCGGAAGGGTTCCGCGCTGGCGGCTTCAATGCCTTCGCGGCCTCGGCCGGTTATCCGGGTTACGACCCGGAGCAGGTCGACGCCTATGAATTCGGTATCAAGGGCTGGACGGCGGAACGCCGTCTGCGCTACTCGGCCGCCCTCTACTGGATGCAGATCAGCGACATGCAGGTGCAGCAGATCGTCCAGCCCGGGATGGTCTACATCACCAACGCCGCGGGTGCCCGCTCCACCGGTCTGGAGCTGGAGGCCGACTACCTGCTCGGCCCCAATTGGCGCCTGCAGGCCTCGCTTGGCGTCAACCGCACGCGCTTCGAACGCTTCCAGGACGGCAGCGCCGACTACAAGGGTAACCACGCCCCCTTCGCTCCGGACCTCACCACCTACCTGGGCCTGCGCTATGACGCCGCCGCAGGCTGGTTCGCCCAGGCCGGGCTGAGTGGCGTGGGCCGCACCTATCTCGACTCGGCCAACCGCTACAGCCGCGCCGGCTACGCCCTGCTCGACCTGAGCGCCGGCTACAACTTCGACCACTTCGGCGTTTCCGCCTATGTGGAAAACGCCACCGACAAGAGCTACGACGCGGTCGGTTATCTCAACGGCATGGCGCGGGTGTACAGCGAGCCACGCGAGTTCGGCCTGCGCCTGAGCTATCAGCTATGAATCATCACACGAGCGTAACCACCCGCCACCCTCTGCAACCCTATTGGGATCTGGCCCTGGCATCGGTACAGGCCGACGCCCTGCGCGTGGCCCTGGAATTGAAGCTGTTCCGCCTGCTCGCCGAACCCATGCTGGCCGGCACGGTGGCCGAGCGCCTGCGCCTGCACCCGGACAACACCGCACATCTGCTGGAAATGCTCTGGAGCATGCGCCTGCTGGAGCGTCAGCAGGGCGATGCACCAACCCTCGGCTGGATCTACCGAGCCAGCTCGCTGGCACGACGCTATCTGGATTGCGACTCGGACCAGCACTGTGGCGATGCCTGGAACCTGCGCCTGCAGGCCCTGCGCCATTTCGGCAAACAGCTGGGCGAGCAACTGCGCAGCGGCGAAGCAAGCACCGCGCCGCGACTCGCCGGCACCGCAGCCAACTGGCAGGCAGCCGCACGTCTGCAGATCGCCCAGGAGCAGCGTGCGGCAACGACCGATGCGGCACTGGCGGTGATCTCGCAACTGCCCGAGTTCCCCCGTGCCGAACGCCTGCTCGATCTGGGTGGCGGCCCCGGGCTGGTGGCCATCGCCCTGGCCAAGGTCAATCCGACCCTGCACGGCGAGGTGTTCGACCTTGCGCAGACCATCAGCGTGGCCGAAGAGAACATCGTCGCGTCCGGCCTCGGCGAGCGTCTGCGAGGACGCGCCGGCGACCTGATCCGCGACCCTCTCGGCGAAGGCTACGACCTGATCTGGTGTTCCTCAGTGCTGCATTTCGTGCCCGACATCAATCAGGCGCTGAGCAAGATCCACGCTGCGCTGCGCCCTGGCGGCGTGCTGGTCTGCGCCCAGGCGGAAATTCCCGACGATCAGGACGCAGCGCGGCAAATGCTCTCATATTACCTGTCGATGCGCATGCTGGGGCGCCAGCTGACACACGCCGACGGCCTGCGCCAGGCCATGGAACGGGCCGGCTTCACTGCGCTGGAAACGTTGCGCGAAGTACCCTTCCCGATGACGCCGGTTACCGCCGTGATCGGCCGCAGGAGCTCGCGATGAACACCCAAGCCCTGCGTCTGCTCAGGCGCCAGGCGCTGTTCGGCTGGCTGAATTTCGTTCTGGCGGTGCCGAGTATCTACCTGTTGCTCGGCATGCCGTTGGTGATGCGCCAGCACGGTTGGTCTGGCACCGAAATCGGCCTATTCCAGCTGGCCGGGTTACCGGCGGTGTTCAAGTTCTTCCTGGCGCTGCCGGTGGAGCGCTGGCGCTTCGCCGGCGCTCACTACAGGAGCTGGGCACTGCTGCTGTGCCTGGGGCTGGCGGCGGTTCTGTTGCTGGTGGGTCGTCAGGAATTGCTCGAAAGGCGCGCCCTGTTCTTCGTCCTGACGCTATTGGCCGGGGTACTGGCGACCTGGGCCGACATTCCGGTCAACGCCCTGGCGATCAAGCTGCTGCCAGAAAGCGAACGCGTGCGCGCCGGGGCTATCCGCTCGGCGGCACTGTTCATGGCCGCCATCGTCGGCGGCGGCCTGATGCTGCTGGTGCACGAATGCTGGGGCTGGCAAGCACCCTTTGCGCTGATGAGCGTCACCTTGCTGCTGGGGGCACTGGCACTGCCGCTCCTTGGCGAAGGGGCGGTACAAGTCCGTCAGAGCGAGGCGAAAAGAGATTGCGGCCCGAGTTGGCGCGGCTACTTCGAGCAACCCGGCGCAGTGCTGTGGACCTGCCTGCTTCTGTCCTGCTTCCCGTTCATTGGCGCCAGCTGGCTGTACCTCAAGCCCCTGCTGCTCGACCAGGGCATGCCGGCCACTCAGGTGGCCTGGGTAGCCGGAGTCGGCGGCGGCGTGATCGGCGCCCTGGCCAGCGTAGCGGGTGGGTTTCTGCTCCGCCGCCTCGGGGTCGCCCGCGCACTGCCACTGTTCACCGGTTTCGCCCTCTTCGCCCTGGCCAGCCTGAGCGGCGTGGTCTGGAGCGAGGCAGGCACGCTCGGGCTGGTTATCGGCGCCTCCCTGGTGGCAGCCGCCATGGGTGCGATCTCCGCCATGGTATTCGGCCTGATGATGTTCTTCACCCGCCAACAGCGCCAGGCCGTCGATTACGGCCTGCAGGCCAGCCTGTTCGTCGTTTCGCGCCTGGCAGTACCGGTGGCCGCCGGCGTGCTCCTCGACCACCTGGGCTACACCGGCATGCTGCTCTGCCTGACCTCGGCAATGCTCGGTGTCTGCGCCCTGGCCGTAGTCGCCGGCCCAGCCCTGGCGCGAATAACGGAACGAAACCGGGGTACGGCTGTTCACTGCACAGCCAATATGGCACGCGCCCCAAGGAGTAATAGCCGCTAGATCTCGCAGCAAAAGCCCTGCTGAGAAAGCTTGAGACGCATACGCACCTTACACAAACGAAAAAGGCCACCCCGAGGGGTGGCCTTTGCGTTTCTGCAATAACCGATCAGCTATGGCGGATCAGGTGGTCGAAGGCGGACAGCGATGCTTTCGAGCCTTCGCCCATGGCGATGACGATCTGCTTGTACGGTACGGTGGTCACGTCACCAGCCGCGAATACGCCAGGGATATTGGTCGCCCCCTTCGCATCGACGATGATCTCGCCGAAGCGGTTGAGCTCCACGGTGCCCTTGAGCCAGTCGCTGTTGGGCAGCAGGCCGATCTGCACGAAGATGCCTTCCAGCTCGACGGTGTGCAGCTCCTCGGTGGTGCGATCCTTGTACACCAGGCCGTTGACCTTCTGACCGTCGCCCTTGACCTCGGTGGTCTGCGCGCTCTTGATCACGGTCACGTTCGGCAGGCTGCCCAGCTTCTTCTGCAGGACGGCGTCGGCACGCAGGGTGTCGGCGAATTCCAGCAGGGTCACGTGGGCGACGATGCCTGCCAGGTCGATGGCCGCTTCGACGCCGGAGTTACCGCCGCCAATCACCGCCACGCGCTTGCCCTTGAACAGCGGGCCATCGCAGTGCGGGCAGAAGCACACGCCCTTGGCCTTGTATTCCTGCTCGCCAGGCACACCCATCTCGCGCCAGCGCGCACCGGTGGAGAGGATCACGGTCTTGGCCTTGAGCGAAGCGCCGTTCTCGAACTTCACTTCATGCAGGCCGCCTTCGCTGCTGGCCGGAACCAGAGCCGAGGCGCGTTGCAGGTTCATCACATCGACCTCGTATTCCTTGACGTGTTCTTCCAGCGCGCGCACCAGTTTCGGGCCTTCGGTTTCCTTGACCGAGATGAAGTTCTCGATGGCCATGGTGTCCAGCACCTGACCACCGAAACGCTCGGCGGCGATGGCGGTGCGAATGCCTTTACGCGCGGCGTAGATGGCAGCAGAGGCACCGGCCGGGCCACCGCCGACCACCAGCACGTCGAAGGCTTGCTTGGCGCTCATCTTCTCGGCATCGCGGTTGGCGGCACCGGTGTCGATCTTGGCGAGAATTTCCTTCACTTCCATGCGACCGGAAGCGAACACCTCACCGTTCAGGTAGATGCTCGGCACGGCCATGATCTGGCGACGCTCGACTTCTTCCTGGAACAGCGCACCGTCGATGGAGACGTTGCGAATATTGGGGTTGAGCACGGCCATCAGGTTCAGCGCCTGGACCACGTCCGGGCAGTTCTGGCAGGAGAGCGAGAAGTAGGTCTCGAACTCAAACTTGCCTTCGATGCTCTTGATCTGCGCGATGGTGTCAGCATCCAGCTTCGACGGATGACCGCCCACCTGCAGCAGCGCCAGCACCAGCGAGGTGAACTCGTGGCCCATGGGGATACCGGCGAAGGCAACACCGGTGTCTTCGCCCGGACGATTCAGGGCGAAGGACGGACGACGGGCATCGCTGCCGTCGGTCTTGAGCGTGATCTTGTCGGTCAGGCCGACGATGTCTTGGAGCAGGCCGAGCAGCTCCTGGGATTTCGCGCTGTCATCGAGGGACGCGACGATCTCGAACGGCAGGGTGACCTTTTCCAGGTAGGCCTTCAACTGGGCTTTAAGATTGGCGTCCAACATGGCGGAAATTCCTCAAAGACGAAAATTCGGACAATAAAATGCCCGGGCGGATCGCGCCCGGGCATCGGGCACCACAAGGGCCGGTTGATGGCCCAAACAGCGCAGGTAGCAATGGCAAAACGGATTTCAGAGCGTCGCGAGCGACGGCTAGGCAAGGCGTAGTCTGACGAGGGCGCGGATTGTACTGAAGTACATGACAAGCCCGAGTCGGATTACAACGCTGCCTAGCCGAGCGCAGCAGCTCTGAAACCGTTTTTAGATCTTGCCAACCAGGTCCAGCGACGGAGCCAGAGTGGCTTCGCCTTCTTTCCACTTGGCCGGGCAAACCTGACCCGGGTTAGCGGCGGTGTACTGAGCGGCTTTCAGCTTGCGCAGGGTCTCGGAGACGTCGCGAGCGATTTCGTTGGAGTGGATTTCCAGGGTCTTGATCTGACCTTCCGGGTTGATGATGAAGGTGCCGCGCAGAGCCAGACCTTCTTCCGGAATGTGCACGCCGAAAGCGTTGGTCAACTGGTGAGTCGGGTCACCGATCAGCGGGAACTGAGCCTTGCCAACGGCCGGCGAAGTTTCGTGCCATACCTTGTGCGAGAAGTGGGTGTCGGTGGTCACGATGTAGACCTCGGCACCAGCCTTCTGGAACTCGGCGTAGTTGTTGGCAGCGTCCTCGATCTCGGTCGGGCAGTTGAAGGTGAAAGCGGCCGGCATGAAGATCAGCACGGACCACTTGCCTTGCAGGGACTGCTCGGTGACTTCAATGAACTCGCCAGCGTGGAAAGCGTTGACCTTGAACGGCTGGACTTGAGTATTGATGAGGGACATCTCTGACTCCTTATGAGGTTTCTGTGAGGGTTAAGAATCTACGGTCGCTATATTAGCTACCTAACGGAAAAAAGCTTATTGATTACGACCATGATATCGATTGAATGCTCCAATCGATGTGTCAGCCCGCACCAGACGCGGGCTGTAGCCCTGGGTCAGACCAGGCTGGGATCAATCAGCAGCGCAAGTTTACCCGCGACTTGATTACCAGCGAGTGTCTCGAACGCCGCTTCACTGTCTTCGATGGCAAAACTGCGCTCGAGTTGCGGCTTCAATCGCCCTTCGCCGAACAACGGCCACACCTGCTGCTGCAGATCGCGCAAAAGATCCGCCTTGAATTGATCGTCACGATTGCGCAGGGTCGAACCGATCAGCTGAATACGCTTGCCCAGCACCTGAGCAAGGTCCAGCGTGGCCTCGCGCCCGCCCATCAAGCCAATATTGATCCAGCGCCCATCACGGGCCAGCAACTCCAGATTGAGTGCCGCGTACTGCCCACCAACCGGATCGAGGATCACATCGAACGGCCCGAAATCACGCAGTGCTTGCAGGTCTTCACCGCGCAGAGCCCCACCCTGGGCACCCAGCGCTTCGCAGTAGGCCAGTCGCTCGGGCGAGCCGACGCTGACCCAGCTCGGGCTGCCGAATGCCTTGCACAGCTGGATGGCGGCCGAGCCGACCCCACTGGCGCCGGCATGCAGAAGGACCTTTTCACCGGGGCGCAGGCCGCCGAGCTGGAACAGATTGAGCCAGGCGGTGGCGTATACCTCCGGCACCACAGCCGCCTCGACCAGACTCAAGCCCGCTGGCACCGGCATGGCGTGGCGAGCATCGAGCACCACCTCTTCGGCCATGCCGCCACCCGCGAGCAGACAGCAGACCCGATCGCCCACCTGCCAGGCGCTGCCGGCGCCGACTTCGACAATCACACCGGAACACTCCAGGCCCAGCGCCTGGCTCGCCCCAGGAGGCGGCGGATAGAGCCCGGCGCGCTGCAACAGGTCAGCCCGGTTGAGCCCAGCGGCAGCCACTTTCACCCGAATCTGCCCCGCGTCGCAGGTCTGCGCCGGTTGTTCCAGCCATTCCGCGCGCCCTTCGACGCCTTGCAATGCCTTCATGCTGCCTCCATAGTGCAAGTGAACCGAGCCCAGCGCTGACCGCCGGGCTTTCGCCTAGCGCCAACGGAACCTGGCGCCCTCAAATACGGCCTAATATGCGTTATCAACTGCCACTACGTCGAATCAGCATGAAGCGATCTCTTGCAAGCACCGCCCTCGCCCTCGTACTCGGCTTCAGTGCCCTGCCGCTGGCGGCCAAGACCACCACAGCGACCAGTTGGGACTATCTGCAGCCGGATCGCGAGCAGGTGATTGCCAGCCTCAACGTAGTGGAACTGCTGCGTCGCCACCACTACAACAAGCCGCCGCTGAACGACGAACGCTCGACTCAGATCTACGACAACTACCTGAAGTCGCTCGATCCGTCTCGTAGCTACTTCACTGCGGCCGACATCGCCGAATTCAACCAGTGGCGTACCAAATTCGACGATTTGCTGAAAAGCGGCGACCTCGAGCCGGGGTTCACCATCTATCGCCGCCACCTGACCCGTATGGAAGAGCGCCTGAACTACGCGCTGGCGGAGCTGGGCAAAGGCGTCGACAAGATCGACTTCAGCATCGACGAGAAACTGCAGGTCGATCGCGAGAAAGCCCCCTGGGCCAAGGACCGAGCCGAGCTCGACGAGCTGTGGCGCAAGCGCGTCAAGGATGAAGTGCTGCGCCTGAAGATCGCCGGCAAGGAAACCAAGGACATTCAGGAACTGCTGACCAAGCGCTACAAGAACCAGCTGGCGCGCCTCAAGCAGACCCGTGGCGAGGACGTGTTCCAGGCCTACATCAACGCCTTCGCCACCACTTACGACCCGCACACCACCTATCTGTCGCCGGATAATGCGGAAAACTTCGACATCAACATGAGCCTGTCGCTGGAGGGCATCGGTGCCGTCCTGCAAAGCGACAACGAGCACGTGAAGGTGGTCCGTCTGGTGCCTGCCGGCCCGGCCGAGAAGAGCAAGCAGATCGCACCGGCCGACAGGATCGTCGGCGTGGCCCAGGGCAGCGATGAAATGGTCGACGTGATCGGCTGGCGACTGGACGAAGTGGTCAAGCTGATTCGCGGCCCGAAAGGCTCCACCGTGCGCCTGGAAGTGATCCCGGCCAGCAATCCGCCCAGCGACCAGACCAGCAAAGTGGTCACCATCACCCGTGAAGCGGTCAAGCTGGAAGAGCAAGCTGCCAAGAAGAAGGTTCTGGAGCTCAAACACGAGGGGCGTGACTACAAGCTCGGCGTGATCGAACTGCCGGCCTTCTACCTCGACTTCAAGGCTTTCCGCGCTGGCGACCCGAACTACAAGAGCACCACCCGTGACGTCAAACGCCTGCTCGACGAGCTGCAGGCCGAGAAGGTCGACGGCGTGGTCATCGACCTGCGCAACAACGGCGGTGGCTCGCTGCAGGAAGCCACCGAACTGACCAGCCTGTTCATCGAACAGGGCCCTACCGTGCTGGTACGCAACGCCGATGGTCGCGTCGACGTGCTCGCCGACGAGAACAAGGGTGTCTACTACAGCGGCCCGCTGGCCGTGTTGGTCAACCGCCTGTCCGCCTCGGCCTCGGAAATTTTCGCCGGTGCCATGCAGGATTATCACCGCGCGCTGATTCTCGGCGGCCAGACCTTCGGCAAGGGCACGGTGCAAACCATCCAGCCGCTCAACCATGGCGAACTGAAACTGACCCTGGCCAAGTTCTATCGCGTTTCCGGCCAGAGCACCCAGCATCAGGGCGTGATTCCTGACATCACCTATCCGGACGTGATGGACACCAAGGACATCGGCGAAAGCGCGCTGCCTGCGGCCCTGCCCTGGGACAGCATCCGTCCGGCGATCACCCCCGAACTGGACCCGATCAAGCCTTTCCTGACCGAGCTCAAGACACGTCATGACCTGCGTACAGCCAAGGACCCGGACTTCGTCTTCACTCGCGACCGTCTGACCCTGGCCAAGAAGCTGATGGCGGAAACCACCGTCAGCCTCAACGAGCAGACTCGTCGTGCGCGCCAGGCCGAAGTCGAAGCCAAGCAACTGGCACTGGAGAACAGCCGCCGCCAGGCCAAGGGCGAAGAGCTGCTCAAGGAGTTGACCAAGGAAGACGAGGACGCGCTGCCAGTCGCCGATGAAAAGAGCACACCGGAAGACGACGCCTATCTGGCAGAAAGCGGACGCATCCTGCTCGATTACCTGGGTCTGAACCCCTCGCTGGCGCTGCATTGAGACGACTCATCGAGCGTCATCAAATCGTCATCGAACTGTCGTGAAATGAAGGGCCGGTTAAACACCGGCCCTTTCGTTTCCGGCAGATCGAGAACACCATGACCGTCACCGAGCAGTTGAGCGCGCTGGGAAAGATCCTCGCTCACGGCGACCTCAGCAGCCTGTTTCAACCTATCGTCTCGCTGTCCGAACAGCGCATCCTCGGCTATGAGGCACTGACCCGTGGCCCCTCCAACAGCCCGCTGCATTCGCCACTGACGCTGTTCGCCGTCGCCCGCCATGCCGGCCGCCTGAGCGAGCTGGAAATGGCTTGCCGCAAGAGTGCCTGCAGAGGCTTCAGCGCTCAGGGCCTGGACGGCAAGCTGTTTCTCAACGTCTCGCCGGAGTCGCTGCTCGACCCCAGCCACCAACCAGGGCGTACCCTGAAATTGCTGCAGGCCTTCGGTATTCCACCGAGCCAGGTAGTGATCGAACTCACCGAGCAGTCCCCGACCGAAGACTTCGCCCTGCTCGATAACGCCCTGCACCACTACCGTGCCATGGGCTTCTCCATCGCCCTGGATGACCTCGGTGCTGGCTATTCCAGCCTGCGCCTGTGGTCGGAACTGCGCCCGGACTACGTGAAGATCGACCGCCACTTCATCGACGGCATCCATCAGGACGCGGTGAAGCGCGAGTTCGTCGGCTCGATTCTGAAGATGGCCGAAGCCTCGCGGGCTCAAGTGATCGCCGAAGGCATAGAGCTGCCCGAAGAGCTGGCCGTACTGGCGGAGATGGGTGTCGACCTGGTGCAGGGCTACCTGCTCAGCAGGCCGCAGGAAAAGCCGCCACGCGATGCCCGTCAACTGCTACCCCAGGTGCAGAGCAGTCAGGCCAGCCTAAGCGAGGACAGCCATGACCTCAGCGCCCTGCTCAATGACCAACCCGCGGTCGATCAGCACACGGCCATCGCCGAAGTGCTGGATGTGTTCCGTGCCCAGGCCAACCTGAACTCCCTGGCCGTACTGGACACGCAGCGTCAACCGGTCGGTATCGTCCACCGCCATTCGCTGTCCGAAGCGCTGCTCAAGCCCTTCGCCACCGATCTGTTCGCGCGCAAACCCATCAGTCGCCTGATGAGCCAGGACTTTCTCGCCGTAGAACTGACGCAGTCCCTGCAGAAGGTCAGTCGCCTGCTCACCAGCCGCGCGCGCCAGCGCATCGAGGAAGACTTCATCATCATCCAGAACGGCCGCTACCTCGGCCTGGGCCGGGTCATCGACGTGCTCAAGCTGATCACCGAGCAAAAGCTGCAGCAGGCCCGTCACGCCAATCCGCTTACGCTGCTGCCGGGTAACGTACCGATCCAGCAATGCCTTGGCCGCTTGCTGCAACAGCAGCGCGAAGCCGCGGTGTGCTACGTGGATCTCGACAGTTTCAAACCCTTCAACGACCTCTATGGCTATGCCAAGGGCGACGAGGTGCTGCTGTGCCTGGCTCAATGCCTGAACGATCGGGTCGACCCGGCCCGCGACTTCGTCGGTCATATCGGCGGTGACGACTTCATGCTGGTGCTCGGCTCGTCAGACTGGCGCGACAAGCTCGGCAAGCTGATCGAGGACTTTCAGAATCAGTGCCGCCGCTTTTATCGCGACGAGCATCTTCAGGCTGGCTGCTTCATCGCCCACAACCGCCACGGGCAGCGCCAGGAATATGCGCTGCTGTCGCTTTCGATCGGCGTGGTGCACGTAAAAGCGCAAGATTGCGCTCAGCTCGATGCCTCGCGTCTGGCCGAACTGGCCTCCGAGGCCAAGCGTCAAGCCAAGGCCGTGCCTGGCTACAGCCTGCATATTCTCCAAGGCTCAACGGCCTGAGCGGGTAGCCTCGTCCGCCATGGCGGCATAGCGCTCGGCGGCTGGCAGGTCTGCGTCCAGCCCGGGAGCACCGTCGCGATAGAGCTGACTCAGACGGCTGGCAGCCAGAGGATGGCCGGCAGCCAGCGCCATCTCCCACCAACGCACCGCCTGGACTGCATCCGGCGCCTGCCGGGTATCGCCCTGCAAGGCTTGCACGCCGAGCTGATAGGCGGCCTTGCCGTCGCCACCATTGGCGGCCAGACGCAACAGTCTCAGCCCTTCTTCACGCGCCCCCAGGCCCTGGCCGCGAAACAGCAGAATATGGCCGTAAAAGCTCTGCGCCGCGCTATCACCAAGATTGGCCATGCGCCCGTATTGCCCCTGCATCCATTGCCACAAACGCGGCTGCCGCAGCGCCGCGGGCCAATGAAACAGGCGCCGGGCCAGCCAGTAGCCAAGGCGTGCGCGGACCTGCCAGAGCCACCTAGACATCGGCGGGGTAATCGAACTCGAATACCCTGACCACCTCAGCAGCGTGCCAGGATGCAGCCGCCACACCATCGGATGCCCCACTGAAGCGCCCCAGGCTCGTCACGCAGTCGAAGAATCCGGTACGCGGCAGACGACTGGCGCCCTGACTGATGACCAGGGCGCTGCGCAGCGGACGCTCGGCGCGAGCATCCAGCGCCGCCAGGTGCTCCAATGCAGCGGTCAGAGTCTGCATGGCCGGCGTGGGCAGATCGAGTCGTTCGATCAGCGCGCGATAGGTCAGTAGATGACGCTGACGGCGAGCGTCGTCGAGCTCCGTCAGCAATGCCTGCCAGTGTTGGCGACTGATACGTACACTCAAGACCAGCCCTCCAAACCCAGTTCCCAGGCCAACGAGCGCAGAATCGCGGCATCGGGTTGGCGCTCGCCGCTCTCGATCATCGCCAGGTAGTGCGGACTGATACCGACGCTACGCGCCAGACTCTCTGCCGCCAGCCCCTTGGCCTCACGCAGCGCACGCAGCTGATCGAGCGCTGGCCGCTTGGCCTCGACAGGCTGTTCAACGGCCTTGGGCGCTGACGCTGGCTGGCGTCCTGCGGCCTGCAGCAAGGTCTGATACTCGGCCCATGGCAGCACCGCGTATTCGGGTTGGCCATCGCGGGCAATGATTTGCACACTCATGAGTCTCTCCGTTGGAAAGCAGGGCCGACGACCTCGACCCCTTCCTTGAACGCGGCCATCTTAACAGGCGTGTGGCGCCTGGGGCGTGATCTATACTGCCGTGGTATCAAGCCCGGTTCCCACACTGCGGCCCAGCCGCATCTGAGCGGAAACGACCCCGTAAACCTGCGGTGGGGAGTCGCCTTGAGAAGATCATGCGCATTGTCGCTCGGGTTACTGAGCAACTTCTGTAGCGCCGAAAGCCTGATGTGGGGCTACGGCCCGGCCGACACCATGCCCTATGTGGGCCTGACGCAACAGCAAGTGCGGCACGGGCTGGCCTACCAAGTCAGTCAGGAAATCGGCAGACGCTTCGGGCTTCCCGTCGAGTTTCTCGAAACCCCCAACAATCGGCTGGAACCCTATCTGCAACAGGGTCGCCTGCACCTGATCTGCAATACCAACCCCGAGTGGGTCAGCCAACCGCAGCAGTATCACTGGTCACCGCCACTTTATGACGAACAGGACGTCCTGCTGCAACGCACGGACCAACCAGAGCTGACCAGCCTTGCCAGTCTTTACGGCAAGGTGCTTGGCACCAGCCTCGGCTACACCTACAGCCAGCCACTGATGGCCGCATTCAGCACCGGCAAGGTCGACAGGCGGGACGTGCGCGATCTGGATACCAGCCTGCACATGCTCGACAAGCAGCGCCTGGATGCGGTGATCGACATGCAGCGCAACCTGACCTACAAGCTCGCTCAATATCCACAGATGCAACTGCGCTTCAGCCCCTGGGTGGTGCAGCGCTATCAGGTCTACTGCGTCTACAGCAGCCACCTGCCCATCCCGGCAGAACGACTGGACGCCCTACTGCTGGAACTGCGCGATCGACGCATGATCGGTCAATGGCTGGATGAAGCCGTCAGGAGTGCAACGGATCGACCCGCTCCGCTGTCGGCAGGTGCTCGATGAGCGCCAAACGCTCCGGGCTTTGTTTGTCGCGCCAGGCCCTGAAGGCTTCGAGCTCGCCATGCCAGGTACGCATCACCCAGGCCAGCACGGCCAGGTCATCGACGAAACCGACACCCACCAGCCAGTCGGGAATGGCATCGAACGGGGTGATGAAGTAAAGCAGCGCAGCCACCACCATCAACAGGGCCTGACTGCTGATCTGCCGGTACTCGCCCTTGAACCAGGCCAGGCTGAGTGCGCGCAGCAGCTGCAGGTCCTCCTTTAATGCAACGAAACGCTGCCCTTGCGGCGTGCGCTTGTCACCCAGAGCGCGCAGCAACTCCGGCAACCGGCCTTCACGCAGGAAGCGGGCAGCCAGCGGCAGGTAACGCGTCAGTTTCCACGGAATTTTCATGCGGCCTCCTCGGCAAGCCAGGCAGTATCAGGGCTTGCCTCGCTTATCCACCGAAGCTGTGGATAAATCTGTGCAAAGTCTTTCGACAAGCTTATCAAAGCCCCGTGGCATGGGGCCTGGGCTTAGATCGGATATTTTTTATACAGCATATAAAATCCATGAAAATCAACAGGTTGCCGATTGACACGAGCACAACTCAGTTGTAGCACAGACTTGTTAGGAATGTTTCCCATGATGTGCATAAGCGTAACACCCTGATCTCCACATCCTTGTTTACAGCCCCATAAACGACAACGCCCCGTCAAGACGGGGCGTTGTAAACGACTACCGAGTGTTACTGCTCGGTCGGCTCAGCTGCCTGATCCTTGATGCCGATCAGTTCCAGATCGAACACCAGTACCGAGTTGGCCGGAATGGCCGGGGACGGGCTCTGCTCGCCGTAAGCCAGCTCGCTGGGGATGTACAGCTTGTACTTCTCGCCGACATGCATCAGCTGCAGGCCTTCGACCCAACCAGGGATCACGCCGCCAACCGGCAGATCGATGGGGCTGCCGCGAGCGACGGAGCTGTCGAAGACGCTGCCGTCAGTCAGTTTGCCTTCGTAGTGAACGGTCACTACGTCGCTTTCCTTCGGCTGTTCGCCGTCGGCCTTCTTGATCACTTCGTACTGCAGGCCAGAAGCGGTGGTGACCACGCCTTCGCGCTTGCCGTTCTCTTCAAGGAATTTCTTGCCGGCTTCAGCGGCTTCCTTGTTCAGCGCGGTCATGCGCTCTTCAGCACGGCTCTGCAGGAAGGAGAAGGCCTCGATCATGTCTTCGTCCTTGATGCGCGGCTCCTTCTTCGCCAGCGCGTCCTCGATACCCTGAGCGACGGCCTTGGAATCCAGATCGTCCATGCCTTCCTCGGACAGGCTGCGGCCCATGTTCAGGCCAATGCCGTAGGAGGCTTTCTGCGCCGGGCTCTTGAGTTCGACTTCGCTGGTTTGCGAATCGCAACCGGCAAGCACCAGGCCCACCAGGGCAACCGCTGCCGCCAAACGATGCTGTTTCATGCTTGTTCCTTGTAGATGCGCCCGAAGGCCGTCGTGTGAAAGCGCGAGCTTAGCAGTACGCCGCAATCACTGGCTACGGCATAGGAGCCGAGCAATGCGCATAAGTTCAAGCAAACAAAGGATTTTTTCGAAGATTTCGGCGAATGCCGAGGTGTTGTCACAGGAGGGGATGAAGCGAGGAGAAGAATGGCGCAGCGGACGGGACTCGAACCCGCGACCCCCGGCGTGACAGGCCGGTATTCTAACCGACTGAACTACCGCTGCGCGTAACTGCGAGATTGGTGGGTGATGACGGGATCGAACCGCCGACCCTCTGCTTGTAAGGCAGATGCTCTCCCGGCTGAGCTAATCACCCTTCACTCTCGAAGTGGGGCGCATTCTAGAGAGCGATCCTGACCTTGGCAAGCCCTCTTCGCAAAAAAATTTATCGCCGCAGCAAGAACTTAGGCGAGGCCAGCGAATTTCCTCAGTGGCTCGTTGTCAGGGTTGGCCTGAGCACGCCAGCGGAGAATAATGCGCGCTCTGTGCCGGCGGACCATCATGCCCCTGTTGATAACCCGCCACCCTCATCCGTCGCCGCGCGCCGGCTTTCCCGGAAGGGAAAGCCCAAGGATGGCGCCAACCCGCGACTTCATCATCAATGGAGAGTCACCCGCTCATGTGGTTTCGTAACCTGCTGGTCTACCGCCTCACCCAGGACATCCCTTTCGACGCCGAAGCACTGGAGACCGCACTGGCCAGCAAGCCGGCACGTTCGTGCGCCAGCCAGGAGCTGACCACCTACGGCTTCACCGCCCCCTTCGGCAAAGGCGCCGATGCTCCACTGGTGCATGTCAGCGGTGATTTCCTGCTGATCGGCGCGCGCAAGGAAGAACGCATCCTGCCGGGCTCGGTGGTGCGCGACGCGCTGAAGGAGAAGGTCGACGAGATCGAAAACACCCAGATGCGCAAGGTGTACAAGAAAGAGCGCGATCAGATCAAAGACGAAATCGTCCAGGCCTTCCTGCCACGCGCCTTTATCCGTAAATCCGGCACCTTCGCCGCCATCGCGCCGAAGCAGGGCCTGATCCTGGTCGACAGTGCCAGCGCCAAGAAAGCCGAAGACCTGCTCTCCACCCTGCGTGAGGCCATTGGCTCGCTGCCGGTACGCCCGCTGTCGGTGAAGATCGCCCCCACCGCCACCCTCACCGACTGGCTGAAGAATCAGAGCGCTGCCGAAGGCTTCTTCGTACTCGATGAGTGCGAGCTGCGCGATACCCACGAGGACGGCGGCGTGGTGCGCTGCAAACGCCAGGACCTGACCAGCGAAGAAATCCAGCTGCACCTGTCCACCGGCAAGCAGGTTACCCAGCTGTCGCTGGCCTGGCAGGACAAGCTGTCATTCATGCTCGATGACAAGCTGACCATCAAGCGCCTGCGCTTCGAAGACGTACTGCAGGAGCAGGCCGAGCAGGACGGTGGTGACGATGCGCTGGCCCAGCAGGACGCCAGCTTCATCCTGATGATGATGACCCTGGTGGAATTTCTGCCGGAGCTGTTCACCGCCCTCGGCGGCGAAGAGATTCCGCAGGGCATCTGAAGCAGGACGCAGGTCTGTAGGAGCGGCGCCCCGCCGCGAATCAGGGCGGGGCACGCTTAGATGAAGCTTCGCCCCGAGGCGGGGCCCCTACGAAGAGCGGCTTTGCAGGCCTTGTCGGCACCTGACGAGTAGCCCGGATGCAATCCGGGGCCATTGCACCAGCGATTCCCGGATTTCATCCGGGCTACTGGCGCCAGCCTCAGACCAGCGACTCGAGACTCTCGGTAAAGGCGCTGGCGCCCTGCTCTGCCGAGCTGAAGTTGTGGCGCATGAAGGCGAACAGCTCGCGCCCACAACCACTTGCCGGAGCAGGCCGCGCCGCCGGCTCGCGCGCTGCGAACTCGGCCTCGTCGACCTGCAGCAGCAATTCTCCCGTCAGCCCATCGAGGCGTACCAGATCGCCATCGCGCACCCGCGCCAATGGCCCACCATCGAAAGCCTCCGGGCAAACATGAATGGCCGCCGGGATCTTGCCTGAGGCACCGGACATGCGCCCATCGGTCACCAGCGCCACCTTGAAACCGCGATCCTGCAGCACGCCCAGATAAGGCGTCATCTTGTGCAGCTCGGGCATACCGTTGCTGCGCGGCCCCTGGAAACGCACCACGGCGACGAAATCGCGCTCCAGCTTGCCAGCCTTGAAAGCTTCGACCAACTCCAGCTGATCTTCGAACACCAGCGCAGGCGCTTCCACTACCTGATGTTCAGGCGCCACAGCGGAAACCTTCATCACCCCACGCCCCAGGTTGCCCTGCATCAGGCGCAGACCACCTTCTGCCGAGAACGGCCGCGCCACCGGGCGCAGCACGCTCTCTTCCAGGCTCTCGGTCGGCCCATCGCGCCAGACCAGCTTGCCCTCCTCCAGGAAGGGCTCTTGGGTGTAACGCCACAGACCGCGCCCGGCCACGGTATTGACCTCTTCATGCAGCAACCCGGCCTCGAGCAGCTCACGAATCAGCAAGGCCATACCGCCAGCGGCCTGGAAGTGATTGATATCGGCCTTGCCGTTGGGATAGACGTGCGCCAGGGTCGGCACCACCTCGGACAGATCAGCCATGTCCTGCCAGGTCAGCAGAATGCCGGCGGCACGGGCAATGGCCGGCATGTGCAGGGTGTGGTTGGTGGATCCACCAGTGGCATGCAGGGCAACGATGGAATTGACCAGGCAGCGCTCATCGACGATCTCGCCAATGGGCATGAACTGGCCACTCTGCTTGGTCAGCCGCGTCACCTGCTGCGCGGCTTCACGGGTCAGCGCATCACGCAGCGGCGTACCCGGGTTGATGAAGGATGCGCCAGGCAGATGCAGGCCCATCACCTCCATCAGCAGCTGATTGGTATTGGCGGTGCCATAGAAGGTACAGGTGCCCGGCCCGTGGTAAGCGGCCATTTCCGCAGCCAGCAGCTCGTCGCGGGTCGCCTTGCCCTCGGCGTAACGTTGGCGCACATCGGCCTTCTCCTTGTTGGACAGCCCCGAGGTCATCGGCCCTGCCGGCACGAACATGGACGGCAGATGCCCGAAACGCAGTGCCCCCATCACCAGACCCGGCACGATCTTGTCGCACACGCCCAGATACAGCGCGGCATCGAACATATTGTGCGACAGCGCCACAGCGGTGGACATGGCGATCACCTCACGACTGGCAATGCCCAGTTCCATGCCGGGCTCGCCCTGAGTGACGCCATCGCACATGGCCGGCACACCACCGGCGAACTGGCCCACCGAGCCGAGGTCGCGCAGAGCCTGTTTGATCTGCGCGGGAAAGGTTTCGTAGGGCTGGTGCGCCGACAGCATGTCGTTATAGGCAGATACGATGGCGACGTTGGCCGCATCCATCAGACGCAGGGTCTGCTTGTCGTCACCGCTGCAGCCCGCTACGCCGTGAGCGAAGTTGGCGCACTGCAGCTTGCCACGTTGCGGCCCTTCACTGGCGGCCGCACGGATCATCTCAAGGTAGCGCTGGCGCGTGGCGCGACTGCGCTCGACAAGACGTTCGGTAACTTCAACAACGCGGGGATGCATGGGGAATCTCCAGGCTAGCTTCTAGCGTCTGTTTGTATTTACAACAAAATATTGCCACCCAGCGGGCTTGATTTCCAGAGCCATGGGAATAATCTTGTAATTCTAATAACAAATTACGAGGACCTCACCATGACACTACGAATCGCCATCAATGGCTTCGGCCGTATCGGCCGCAACGTGCTACGCGCACTCTATACCCAGAATTATCGTCAGCACCTGCAGGTCGTGGCGATCAACGACCTGGGCGACAGCGCCATCAATGCCCACCTGCTGCAATATGACAGCGTCCACGGCCATTTCCCCGAGGACGTAAAAGTGGACGGCGAAAGCCTGTGGATCAAGGGTGATCGCATCGCCGTCAGCGCCATTCGCAATCCGGCCGAACTGCCCTGGAAGACCCATCAGGTCGATGTGGTGCTGGAATGCACCGGGCTGTTCACCGAGCGCGACAAGGCCGCCGCGCATCTCGCAGCCGGCGCGCGCAAGGTACTGATATCAGCACCCGCCAAGGGTGCCGACGCCACCGTGGTGTATGGCGTCAACGAACAGGTGCTGACGCCTGACATGCAGATCATTTCCAACGCCTCCTGCACCACCAACTGCCTGGCACCGGTGGCGCAGGTGCTGCACCGCGAACTGGGCATCGAACAGGGGTTGATGACCACCATTCACGCCTACACCAACGACCAGAACCTTTCCGACGTCTACCACAGCGACCTGTACCGTGCGCGTTCGGCAACCCAGTCGATGATCCCGACCAAGACCGGCGCCGCCGAAGCGGTCGGCCTGGTGCTGCCCGAGCTGGCCGGCAAGCTCACCGGCATGGCCGTGCGGGTGCCGGTGATCAACGTGTCGCTGGTCGACCTGACCCTGCAAGTCAAGCGCGAGGCCAGTGCCGAGGAAGTCAACGCACTGCTCGAAGCTGCCAGCAAACAGTCCTCGGTGCTGGGTTACAACGCGCTGCCGCTGGTGTCCTGCGACTTCAACCACAACCCGCTGTCATCGATCTTCGACGCCAACCACACCAAGGTCAGCGGCAAGCTGCTCAAGGTAATGGCCTGGTATGACAACGAGTGGGGTTTCTCCAACCGCATGCTGGACAACTGCCTGGTCCTGGCCCGCCTGCACTAACGAGGAGGCTCGATGAGCCGTATCAGCTTTACCCGCGCCCAGTTGCCGGCGCGCAAACGTATCGCTCTGGTGGCGCACGATCATTGCAAAGGCTTCTTGCTGGACTGGTGCGAACGCCAGCGCGAGCGGCTGGCCAACCACCAGTTAGTGGCCACTGGCACCACCGGCCTGCTTTTGAGCAAACACCTGGATCTGCCGGTGGAGAGCATGATCAGCGGCCCGCTGGGCGGCGACCAGCAGATCGGCGCACGCATCGCCGAGCAACGCGTGGACATGCTGGTGTTCTTCTGGGACCCCTTCGAGCCACAGCCACACGACCCGGATATCAAGGCCCTGCTGCGCGTGGCTGCAGTGTGGAACATTCCGGTGGCGTGCAACGAGAGCAGCGCCGACTACATGCTCAGCAGCCCCCTGCTGGGGCAGCAGCATGAATACCGTATTCCCGACTATCAGGCCTATCTGGCGGCACGCGGCTAGGGTGCGCACAGCCTGGGCGGCCCCGCGCGGCCCTGCGCGTAGCCGCCATTATCCTCGGCGCTGACAGGACCTAGAAATCCACCTTGCCCCGCCCCGCCTTGATCGCCCCGCGCTTGCTCTTGCCGTCCAGGCGGCGCTTCTTCGAGCCGAGAGTCGGTTTGGTCGGGCGGCGCTTCTTTTCCACCTTGCCGGCGCTGCGGATCAACTCGGCAAGACGCTCGAGGGCGTCGGCGCGATTCTGCTCCTGAGTGCGATACTGCTGCGCCTTGATGATCACCACGCCGTCAGCGGTGATGCGGCTGTCGGCAAGCGTCAGCAGGCGCTCCTTGTAGAACGGCGGCAGCGACGAAGCCTGGCTGTCGAAGCGCAGATGCACCGCGCTGGACACCTTGTTGACGTTCTGCCCGCCAGCGCCCTGGGCACGGATGGCGGTCAGTTCGATTTCTTCATCAGGAAGGTGAACACTGTTGGAGACGATCAGCATGGCCATGATTTCTTGAAGGTCATGGCCATCAGGATACCCGTCACAGCTGTAATCTTTGCTTGAAATTTCTCCACGGCATTCGCTCGGCGCCTCGGCTAACGTAGCGGCCTGTCTTTTTCCGGAAGCACGCGATGGACTCCATAACCCAGGCGGTACTCGGCGCCAGCATCCAGGGCGCGTTGCTCGGTCGCTGGCAGGGCCGTAAAGCTCTGCTCTACGGCGCGATGCTCGCTACCGTTCCCGATCTGGACGTGGTCATGGAATATGGCGATGCCGTGGCCAACATGACCTACCACCGCGGCTTCAGCCATTCGCTGTTCGTCCTCAGCGGCTTCGCCCTGCTGCTGACCTGGCTGGCCAGGCGCTTTCGCCCTCACCCCGGTTACTCGGCCAATCGCCTGCTGCTGACGCTGTGGCTGGTGCTGATCACCCATCCCTTGCTGGACGCCTTCACCAGCTACGGTACCCAGCTGTTCTGGCCGCTGATGCCGACACCCACGGCCTGGTCGAGCCTGTTCATCATCGACCCGATGTATACCGTGCCGCTGATCGCTGCGGTGGTGATCAGCCTGTTCACCGGGCTGCGCGAGCAGAGTTGGCGCGTGCCGGCCGTGGCGCTCGCCGTATCGACGCTGTACATCGGTTTCAGCCTGGCCGGCAAATTCATGGCCGAACAGCGCGTGGAGCACGAGCTGGCGCGCCAGGGCATCCAGGCCGAACAGCTGTTCACCACGCCGACGCCACTCAACACCTTGCTGTGGCGCGTCATCGTGCTCGATGGCGAGGACTATCACGAAGCCCTTGTCGGCTGGTTCGACGCCGAGCCGCCGCAACTGCAACGTCTGCCGCGCGGCACGCACCTGCGCGAACACCTGACGGACTCCCCCATGCACCAACGGCTGGAGTGGTTCACCGGCGGCGTGCTGCGCTACGACCAGGTCGGCGAGCATTTGATCGTCACCGATCTGCGCCTGGGCATGACCGGCTTTCATCCCTTCCGCTTCGACTTCGCCCGCCTGCAGGACGGCCAATGGCAGGTGCACAAGCACATCGATCGCCTGCCCTTCGAGCGTGGCGAGGCCGAACACCTGGCCCTGCTGTTCAAGCGCATCTGGCAACCCGAACTGAAGGTTCCACTGCTGGCCTGGGCCGGCGAGTTGCAAAAACCGCTTTTAACTGAGACTCGCTCGCACTAACGGCGTTACTATCGGCGTCCATTCCTATTGAGGCAGGACGCCTGCAATGCTGTTTCGCCGCTTCGAATCCCTGATCGACGTCTTCAAACCAAGCCCCGACGTCGCCCCGCCCACCGGCATGCTTCGCTTCTACGGCCACTACCTGAAACAGGTGTGGCCGCTGATGCTGGCAGTGCTGATCATCGGCTTCTTCGCCGCCCTGATCGAGGTCGCGCTGTTCAGTTTCCTCGGCCAGTTGATCGACATGGCCCAGGCCAGCACGGATGCCAGCAGCTTCTTCAGCGAACACCAGAACGAACTGCTGTGGATGCTGCTGGTGGCGCTGGTCATCCGCCCCGTGGTGTTCGGCCTGCACAACCTGCTCACGCATCAGGCGGTCAACCCGGGCCTGACCAACCTGATCCGCTGGCAGAACCATCGCTACGTGCTCAAGCAGAGCCTGAGCTTCTTCCAGAACGACTTCGCCGGCCGCATCGCCCAGCGCGTGATGCAGACCGGCCCCTCGCTGCGCGACTCGGCCATGCAGGTGATCGATGCGTTGTGGCATGTGGTGGTCTACGCCGGCAGCGCACTGTACCTGTTCGCCGCCGCCGATCTGCGCCTGGTGGTGCCGCTGTCGTTGTGGATAGTCGGTTACAGCGCTGCGCTCTGGTACTTCGTGCCGCGCATCAAGGCACGCTCGGCCGCCGCTTCCTCGGCGCGCTCCAAGGTCATGGGGCGCGTGGTCGATGGTTACAGCAACATCGCCACGCTCAAGCTGTTCGCTCACTCGCAGGAAGAGGAAAGCTACGCCCGCGAAGCCATGCAGGACCTGCTCGACAAGTTCCGCCTGCAGTCGCGCACCATCACCGCGCTGGACTTCCTGATCACTTGCCTGAACGGCGTGCTGATCGTCGGTACCGGCGCTCTGGCCCTGTGGCTGTGGAGCCAGTCGCTGATCACCACCGGCGCCATCGCGCTGGCGCTTGGCCTGGTGATCCGCATCAACAACATGGCCGAATGGATCATGTGGGTGGTCAACGGCATCTTCGAGAACGTCGGCACCGTGCAGGACGGCATGCAGAGCATCGTTCAGCCACGCCAGGTGCTCGACCACGATGATTCCAAAGCGATTCAGGTGCAGCAGGGCGGCGTGCGTTTCGAGGATGTCCACTTCCACTACGGCAAGAAGGGCGGTGTGATCGACGGTCTGGACATTGCCATCGCACCCGGCGAGAAAATCGGCCTGGTCGGCCCATCCGGCGCCGGCAAGTCGACCCTGGTCAACCTGCTGCTGCGCCTGTACGACCTGGAAAGCGGACGCATCCTGATCGACGGCCAGGACATCGCCACGGTGACGCAGGAAAGCCTGCGCGCCAACATCGGCGTAGTGACCCAGGACACCTCCCTGCTGCACCGTTCGATCCGCGACAACCTGCGCTACGGCAAACCCGGCGCCAGCGACGACGAGCTCTGGGAAGCGGTGCGCAAGGCGCGCGCCGATGCCTTCATCCCCACCCTCGATGACAGCCAGGGCGGACGCGGTATGGATGCTCAGGTGGGCGAGCGCGGTGTGAAACTGTCCGGAGGCCAGCGCCAACGCATCGCCATCGCCCGCGTGCTGCTCAAGGACGCACCGATCCTGGTGCTGGACGAAGCCACCTCGGCGCTGGATTCGGAAGTGGAAGCGGCCATTCAGGAAAGCCTGGACAGCCTGATGGAAGGCAAGACGGTGATCGCCATCGCCCACCGCCTGTCGACCATCGCACGGATGGATCGCCTGGTGGTCATCGACCAGGGGCAGGTCATCGAAACCGGCACCCACGCCGAGCTGATCGCCCGTGGCGGCCTGTATGCACGCCTGTGGCAGCATCAGACAGGTGGTTTCGTTGGGGTTGAATGAGTGCGTGGGAGGGGCTTCAGCCGCGACTCGCCGCTAAAGCACCTCCCACAATGCTGCGCCCCCTGCCGGCTTACTCCGCAGCGCGCAGGGTGGATCGGGGCGCGTAGCCGACGCTCTTTTCATCCACCATTGCGATCGCAGAGCGGTGGACGGATGAGGCGTCGTCCACCCTACACCCTTACTCCGCAGCCGGCTTCTTGCGCTTGAGCGGCGCGCTGCCATCGGCGCTGACCAGCACAGAAGGCTTGCCAGCCGGGCGCGGGCCAGTCTTGCGCTTGGAGGCGGTGGCTTTCTTCGGGTCTTTCTTCTCGGTCTTTTTCTTCTTGCTGCCAGCGGCCTTGCCGGATGCCTTGAGATTCTTCGGCCCCTGGTAAACGCCTTTCAGCTCCTTGATGGTGCGACGTTCGAAACGCTGCTTGAGGTAGCGCTCGATGCTCGACATCAGGTTCCAGTCGGTATGGCAGATCAGCGATACCGCCAGACCTTCGCCACCGGCACGGCCGGTACGACCGATGCGGTGCACGTACTCGTCACCGGAGCGCGGCATATCGAAGTTGATCACCAGGTCCAGGCCCTCGACGTCCAGGCCGCGCGCCGCCACGTCAGTGGCCACCAGCACCTTGACCGCGCCCTGGCGCAGGCGGTCGATGGCCAGCTTGCGATCCTTCTGGTCTTTCTCGCCATGCAGCACGAAAGCCTTGACCCCGGCGGTCACCAGCTTGCCGTAGAGACGGTCGGCCTGCACGCGGGTATTGGTGAAGACGATGGCCTTGTCGTAGGCCTCGTTGGTCAGCAACCAGTCGACCAGTTGTTCCTTGTGGTAGTTATGGTCGGCCGTGATGATCTGCTGGCGGGTACCTTCGTTGAGCTGGCTGACGCTGTTGAGCATCAGGTGCTGCGGGTCCTTGAGCACCTTGGCGACCATCTCGCGCAGGCCGTTGCCGCCAGTGGTAGCGGAGAACAGCAGGGTCTGATGCGGGCCGCAGGCTTCGGCCAGACGCTGGGCGTCTTCGGCGAAACCCATGTCGAGCATGCGGTCGGCCTCGTCGAACACCAGCACTTCGACTTCGTTCAGAGGCAGATTGCCGGCGTTGGCGTGCTCGATCAGTCGGCCCGGTGTGCCGATCAGAATATCGATCTTGCGCATCATCGCAGCTTGCACCTTGAAGTCCTCACCACCGGTCACCAGGCCGGCCTTGAGGTAGGTGAACTGGGCGAAGCGCTCGACTTCCTTGAGCGTCTGCTGCGCCAGCTCGCGGGTCGGTAGCAGGATCAGCGCGCGAATGCTCAGACGCTGCTGCGAGTTGCCATCGCCGAGCAGGCGATTGAGCAACGGCAGGACGAAAGCAGCGGTCTTGCCGCTGCCGGTCTGGGCGATCACCCGCAGGTCCTTGCCTTCCAGCGCAGGCGGAATCGCTGCCGCCTGCACCGGAGTCGGCTCGACGAAATTAAGCTCGGCCACGGCTTTCAGCAGGCGTTCATGCAGGGCGAATTGGGCAAACACGGGGGCACTACCTCAAGAAAATCGACAAAACGGTGCATAGCCTAACGGTTTCCGCCGTCGGGGCCGAGTTTCTTTGCACGAAAGTCGCGCTCAGGCGACGATGGACGTGTGCCAGAAGGGCGCTATCCAGCACGGGCCAAGGGGAACCGAGACGGCTCGCGGGATATCCAATTGGCATCACACTCAAGGAATACTGCGCCATGCTTATCAAGACCCAAACGACCCTCAGCATTGGCCTGTGCGTGCTGTTGGCCGCATCACCAGTGCTTGCCAACCCGCCCCCAGGCAAAGGCAAGCCGGGCCCGCATGATGGCGTCCAGATCGATCTGCGCGGCCCGACCGTGGATATTGGAAAGGTACGCATCATCCTCGGCGAGAATCGCCAGTTGATCGGCCCGACCTCCTCCCTGCCACCGGGCATCGCCAAGAACCTGGCTCGCGGCAAGCCGTTGCCACCGGGTATCGCCAAGAACTTCGACAGCCGCCTGATCTCGCGCCTGCCCAATTACGAGGGCTATGAATGGAAGCAGATCGGCCGTGACGTGGTACTGGTCGCCATCGCGACGGGGATCGTCTACGAAATCCTGCGCAACGTTCTGGACTGAGGGGCTATCGCGCGGCCTTCCGACAAGCGGTACGGCGCACGACGAACTTGTCTCGGCGGCGCCACTCCAATTTTCAGATGGCCCGTCCGCAGGTGCAATGATGAACCCGTCACTGATCTACCACGTCACCTCCAGTCTCGATGGCTACATCGCTCGCCCCGACGGCCGCCTCGACTGGTTTGATTCGTTGCGCCAGGCTGACGAGGAGTACAACTTCCAGTACTTCTACTCCGGCATCGATGCCCTGCTGATGGGCCGGGTCACCTACGAAGCGCTGCTCCAGCGTGGCGGCCCATGGCCCTACCCCGGCAAGCCCTGCGTGGTGCTGACACGCCTCGCCCTGCCGCGTGCGGCGGACGAAATTCAGCTGACGCATTGCACCCCAGCCCAAGCCGTCGCGGCCTTGAATGAAGCGGGCTTCCAGCGCATCTGGCTGGTCGGCGGCAGCCTGCTCGCCGGCAATTGCTACACCGCCGGGCTGATCGACGAAGTGGTGATCAATCTGGTGCCACACCTGCTTGGTGCCGGAGTTCCACTGCTGGCCACCGGCATGGAGCGTAGCCTGACACTCAGCGAGCAGCGGCGCTTCAACAGCGGCACCCTGCAGGTGCACTATCAGGTGCAGAAGCAGGCCAGTGCGGTCATGCAAATCCCCACCACGCGCATCAGCGCGGCCTGACGCTCTCGCGCTGCTGCTTGCGCAGCAGCCTTGCGCTGTCCCAACCGACCAGCAGCACTGCTCCCCAGATCGGCAGATAGGTCAGCCATTGCCCGACATCGAAGCGCTCGCCCAGCACCAGCAGCGCCACGGCGAACAACAGCACCGGCTCGACATAACTGAGAATGCCGAACAGCCCCAACGGCAGTAGCCGGCTAGAAGCCATGTACGCGGCGAATGCCAGAGTGCCGATCAAGGCCATCAGCGGCACCAGCAGCCATAGCAATGGACGATCGGTGAACGCACCCAGCGGTCCGTACGCGATGATCAACCAGATCGCCAACGGCGCCAGCACCAGCATCTCCACCACGAAACCGGACAACGCATCCAGGCGCATCCAGCGGCGCAGCATCATATAGGGTGGATAGCCCAGTGCGGTCACCAGCGTCAGCCAGGAGAAGGCCTGGGTACGCCACAGTTCGTGCAGCACACCAAGTACGGCACAGGTCACCGCCAATCGCTGCAGTGGACGCAGGCGCTCGCCATAGAACAATCGCCCGGTCAGCACCAGCGCGAGTGGCAGGAGGAAGTAGCCCATCGACACTTCCAGCATGCGCCCGGCCAACGGCGCCCAGAGAAACAGGCCCCACTGCACTCCGATCAGCGCCGCCGCCAGCGGACAGGCGGCCAACAACAGCGGCTCACGGCGCAGACGCGCGAAGGTCTCGCGCAGCAAGGTGGTCTGCCGTGCCAGCAGCACCAGCAGCAAGACCAGGGGAATCGACCAGAGCACGCGATGAGCGAATATCTGCACGCCGTCGAGCGGCGTCAGCCACTGCACGTAGCCAGGCAGCACAGCGAACAACACCGAGGCGCCGACCGACAGCGCCACACCCCGTCCTGACAGTTGCATCAGTGCACCTCGGCACGTGTACGGGGTGTGCGCCCCAGGCGGACCAGAGGCAGCGAAGCGGCGATCACTGCACCGCCCAGAGCCAGACGCAACAGATCAGCGTCGTGATTCCAGATCAGCAGATTGACCAGCAAGCCGGCAGGCACCAGCGCATTGTTCATCACCGCCAAAGTGCCGCCGTCGACCAGGCTGGCGCCTTTGTTCCACCAGTACAGCCCCAACCCGGACGCCACCACACCGAGCCACACCAGCACGCCCCACTGCAGCGCCGTACTCGGCAGACGCTCGCTATTGCCCAGCAACAGGAAGGCCGGCAGCGCAATCAGCAGCGCCCCCAGGTAGAAGAAGCCGAAACGCTTGTATTGCGGCTCGGCCGACGGGTGTTTGAGCAGCAAATGCTTGTACAGCACCTGCCCGGCGGCGAAGGTGAAGTTGGCCACCTGCAACAGCAGGAAGCCGAGCAAAAAGCCGCTGCTGATACCGTCATAGCGGATGATCCCGGCGCCCAACACCGCCACCAGGGCGGCAATCAGCGCCCAGGGGTTGAATCTGCGGTTGAAGGCATCCTCGATCAGCGTCACGTGCAGCGGCGTAAGAATGGTGAACAGCAGCACCTCCGGTACCGTCAGCACCGAGAAGCTCAGGTACAGGCACACGTAGGTGATGCCGAACTGCAGGGCGCCGATCAGCAGCATGCCGCGCACGAACGCCGGAGCATGACCGCGCCAGCGGGTCAGCGGCACGAACAGCAAGCCGGCAATGACGATGCGCGTCAGCACCGCAAAATAGCTGTCGACCCGGCCGGCCAGGTACTCGCCGATCAGGCTGAAGGAAAAAGCCCACAGCAGGGTAACGATCAGCAGGTAACGCATCGCAAGCTCCGGGTTGAACTGGGGCCGGCACCATAGCCCAGCCAAGCGACAACGACCAGATCAGTGTCGCTGCGTCTCAACCTCATGTTGCAACTGATCGCCCATCAGGCTGCGCAGTTGCTCGGCCTGATCCTCATCACTGGCACTCTGGTCGATGATGATCTCCACGCGCCGGTTCAATGCTCGCTGCTGAGGTGAATCGTTGGCCACGCGCGGCCGGGTATCGGCGAAGCCCTTGACCGCCAGGCGCTGCGGATCGAGCGCGGGATTGAACAGCAGCGCATTGGCCACCGCCGAAGCACGCGCGGCGGAAAGGTCCCAGTTGGAGCGAAAGCGCGCAGTGCTGATCGGCACGTCATCGGTGTGCCCCTCGATGGTCAGCGTGCCTGGCATTTCCGCCAGCAGTTCGCTCATGCCCAGCAGCATGTCCTCGAAAGCTGCTGTCAGCTCAGCCGAGCCGGAAGCGAAGGAGCCTCGTTCCTCGACCCGCATGATGATCCGACGCCGCTCTTCGAGCAGTTGCAGGCGCCCCTCGCTCAGTTCGCTCTGCAGCAATTGCTGCAAAGCGGCGACGTTCTCACGCACCTGCTGATCGACCTGCTCCTCGGCACGCGCCAGCAGCTCGGCCTCGGCATCGCCGCGCAAGGTATCGAGATGCGGGTCCTGGGTAGTGGTCTGCTGGCGAATCTCCTGCACCTCGGTGGGTTCCGGTTTGCCAGGGGAGAACTTGTCGAACACCGGGCTGGTGCCCAGCGGTACCTCCAACGCCGGCACCTCGCGCTGCACACCGAAGGCCTTGGCCAGCTCGCCGGCGATCTGCTTGAAACGCTGCGCATCGATCTCGGAAAACGACAGCAGCAGCACGAAGAAGCACATCAGCAGCGACATCAGGTCGGCAAAGGTCATGACCCAGGCCGGCATCGCCCGGGTTTCCTCCTCAGGTAACTCCATGACGCTCTCCTAGCAGGCAGTTGAAAAACTACCTGCGTTGGCAATACTGCGTTAAAAACGTCCTCAAAATGCTCATTTACAGCACGTAAACTGCGCTTTTTCGGCCGTTTTTGCCTTGTCTTGCCTGCCTCGCCTACGTTTTTCAACGGCCTGCTAGCCCGACTTCTCGGCTTGCAACTCGCGCTTCGAAGGCGGCAGGTAGCTCTTGAGCATCTGCTCGATGATGCGCGGATTGACCCCGTCCTGAATGGCCAACAGGGCATCTATCCACAGCGCCTGCATCCGCGCCTCCTCGCTGCTGCGCAGGCTCAGCTTGTCCGCCAGTGGCAGGCAGATCATGGTCGCCATCATCGCGCCGTAGAGCGTGGTCAGCAGTGCCACGGCCATGGCTGGACCAATGGATTTGGGGTCCTCCATGTTCGACAGCATCTGCACCAGGCCCACCAGGGTACCGATCATGCCCATGGCCGGACCGACATCGCCGAGAGCGGAGAACACCTTGGCGCCTTCGCGGTTGCGCTCGAGGGTCAACACCCTCTCCTTTTCCAGGAAGGCGCGGATGGTGTCCTGGCCCTGCCCGTCGATCATCAGTTGCACGCCGGCCGACAGGAACGGCGAACTGAAGTCGCGCCCCTCCAGGGCCAGCACGCCCTCCTTGCGCGCCACCTGGGCGATTTCCACCATCTCGCTGATGCAGCCCTCGACTGAAGGCAGACGGAAGCGAAACGCCCTGGCCACCACCTTGAAGGCGCCGAGAAACTGCCCGAAGCTGAATTTCACCAGCACCACGAACAGGCTGCCGACCACCACGATAAGCAGTGACGGCACGTTGAAGAACACCTCGCTGGATGCCCCGAGAATAATCGCCGCGCCGATCACCACCAAAGCACCCACCAGACCGATCAGCGTCGCCAGATCCACCGTTTTCCCCCCAAGCCTTGCACAGGCTGTTGCAGCAGCGCCCCATTCAGCGCACACCAGACAGATTGATGACTGGACGAGTATCGGCCAGTACGGCGTTTTATGAAGACGTAGAAACAATCTAGCGCAATACGCTACGGATGCTCCGTAACCACGCGGCTGATGCGGAAGGACAACGGCGAGGCAGCGCGCCCGAATGGGGCACGCTGCCTGAGGGAAGGGAGTGAGGCAGAGGGTATCAGACCACTTCAGCCAGCTTGGCCCTGGCCTGGGCCAGACCTTTCTGGCTGAATTCGGCACCCAGGTTCAAGCCTTCGGCATGGATGAACTGCACGTCATGGATACCGACGAAGGCCAGTGCCTGGCGCAGGTAGGGCTCCTGATGATCCAGCGCGCTACCGGCGTAGATGCCACCGCGAGCGGTCAGCACAAAGGCGCGTTTACCGATCAACAGCCCCTGGGGGCCGGTTTCGGTGTACTTGAAGGTGACGCCGGCGCGCAGCACATGATCCAGCCAGGCCTTGAGGGTACTGGGGATGGCGAAGTTATACATCGGCGCAGCCAGCACCAGCACATCGGCAGCCAGCAGCTCATCGGTCAGTTGGTTGGAGCGGGCCAGGGCGGCTTTCTCGGCTTCGCTCTGCTGCTCGCTCGGCGTCATCCAGCCACCGAGCAGCGTGGCATCGAGGTGCGGCACAGGTTCGGCCGCCAGATCGCGTACCTGAATCTGGTCAGCTGGATGTGCCGCCTGCCAGTTGGCGATGAATTGCTGGGTCAGTTCGCGGGAGACCGAACCTTGCTGGCGGGCGCTGCTTTCGATTACGAGAATACGGGACATGTCTGAGGCTCCATCGAGATGAGTAAGAGTCGATGGAGCACAGAGTAGAGACGCGACATTCGATTAAAAAGCGTAAATATCCGCTTACATATATCGACTAATTTGATTTATCGACCTGCCGCATCTAGTCTTTCGTCACTTCAGGTTGCAGGTCAGGTTGATCCGCAGGCGAATCACGCTGCGGGTGAACTTCACCGTCATATTGTTGCTGGCGCCAGGCGCCAACACGGTCCGCCGAGTACGTGGCGCTTCAGGGCCATTGCGGAACACAGCACGGCACTCGGCTTCGCTCTGGCCGTAGTTGTAGAGCATCAACGCCGCCATGTTGTGGTCGATTTCCTGGGTGGTCGCGGAGACCTCGGCGCCGTTGAACTGTTTTTCCAGCTCGATGGGATAGGCATGGGCGGCCAACGGCAGAAAGGCGAACAGCAAGCAGATTATTTTTTTCATCGGTGCTCTCCAACATGGGATCGCCAGTGTAGGTGGAGATCATCGGCGATAACAGCCGACTCAGGCAGGATGATGTGATGAAAGCTCCTCGTGTAACCCTGGATCAATGGCGCACGCTGCAGGCCGTGGTGGACCAGGGCGGCTTCGCCCAGGCCGCCGACGTGCTGCACCGCTCGCAGTCCTCGGTCAGCTATACCGTGGCGCGCATGCAGGAGCAGCTCGGTGTACCGCTGCTGCGCATCGACGGGCGCAAGGCCGTGCTCACCGAGGCCGGCGACGTGCTGCTGCGCCGCTCGCGGCAACTGGTCAAACAGGCCAGCCAGCTGGAAGACCTGGCTCACCATATGGAGCAAGGCTGGGAAGCCGAAGTGCGCCTGGTGGTGGACGCCGCCTACCCCACCGCCAATCTCGTCCGCGCCCTGACCGCCTTCATGCCGCAGAGCCGCGGCTGCCGCGTGCGCCTGCGTGAAGAGGTGCTGTCCGGGGTCGAGGAAGTGCTGCTCGAAGGCACCGCCGACCTGGCCATCAGCGCACTGAACATCACTGGCCACCTCGGCATCGAACTGGGTGAAGTGGAGTTCGTCGCCGTCGCCAACCCGGAACACCCGCTGCACCGCCTGCAACGCGAGCTGAGCTTCCAGGATCTGGAAGGCCAGATGCAGGTGGTCACCCGTGACAGCGGCCGGCTGCAGCCGCGCGACGCCGGCTGGCTGGGCGCCGAGCAGCGCTGGACGGTGGGCAGCCTGCCGACTGCGCGCACCTTCGTCAGCAGCGGCCTGGGCTTCGCCTGGCTGCCGCGCCACCTGATCGTCCGTGAAATGCAGGATGGTCTGCTGAAACCTTTGCCCCTGACTCAGGGCGCTATCCGCAAACCGCGCTTCTTCCTTTACAGCAACAAGGAGCGCGTGCTCGGCCCGGCCACGCAGATTCTCATCGAGCTGATCAAGAACTTCGATGCCGCCCCTCTGGACGCGCCCTTCGCCGCCCCGCAGTCGGCCAACTGAGAGCCCTGCCATGCCCTATTTCGACAACGATGGCTGCCAGCTGCATTACGAAGAATACGGCCACGGCGCGCCGCTGCTGCTGGTGCATGGACTGGGTTCGAGCACGCGCGACTGGGAATACCAGATCCCGGTGCTCGCCCAGCATTACCGGGTGATCGCCCTCGACGTGCGCGGTCATGGCCGCTCGGACAAGCCGCGCGAGGCTTATCGCATCGCCGACTTCGCCGACGATGTGGCCACCCTGATCGAACACCTGCAACTGTCGCCGGTGCATCTGGTGGGCATCTCAATGGGCGGCATGATCGGCTTTCAGCTTGGTGTCGACCGCCCCGAGTTGCTGCGCAGCCTGACCATCGTCAACAGTGGCCCTGAAGTGAAGGCCAGGAGCGCACGTGACTGGCTGGAGATCGGCAAACGCTGGACGCTAGCGCGCCTGCTGAGCCTGGAAACCATCGCCAGGGCCCTGGCCAAGCTGCTGTTTCCCCGGCCCGAGCAGGCCGAACTGCGGCGCAAGATCGAAGAGCGCTGGCCACAGAACGACAAGCGCGCCTACCTAGCCAGCCTGGACGCCATCATCGGCTGGGGCGTGCGGGAACGCCTCGCTCGCATCACCTGTCCTACCCTGGTGATTACCGCCGACCGCGACTACACGCCTGTTGAACGCAAGCGCGAGTACGTGGCAGAAATGCCCGACGCGCGCTTGCTGGTGATCGAAAATTCGCGCCACGCCACACCACTGGATCAACCGGAACGCTTTAATAACGCCCTGCTCGCCTTTCTCGGCGAGACTGCCAACAAGGAAAACTGACCATCATGCTCAAGCAACTCATTCTCGCCACCGGTGCCCTGCTGCTGTCGACCAGCCTGCTGGCCGCGGAAAACCCCAAGGTGTTGCTGACCACCAGCCTCGGCGAAGTGGAAATCGAACTGGCCGCCGACAAGGCGCCGATCAGCACGCAGAACTTCCTCAAGTACGTCGACAGTGGTTTCTATGCCGGCACCCAGTTCCATCGTGTGATTCCGGGTTTCATGGTCCAGGGCGGCGGCTTCGATGCCGACATGCGCCAGAAGGACACCGATGCCCCGATCAAGAACGAGGCCGACAATGGCCTGCACAACGTTCGTGGCACCCTGGCCATGGCCCGCACTCAGGTACGCGACTCGGCCACCAGCCAGTTCTTCATCAACCACAAGGACAACGCTTTCCTCGACCACGGCTCGCGTGACTTCGGCTACGCCGTGTTCGGCAAGGTGACTCGCGGTATGGACGTGGTGGACAAGATCGCCCAGGTGCCCACCAGCAACCGCGGCATGCACCAGAACGTACCGCGCGAGCCGGTGCTGATCATCGATGCCAAGCGTCTTTAAGACACTGGTGTAGTCCGGATGCAATCCGGGAGATCGCCACACACCCTCCCCGGATTGCATCCGGGCTACGGTGCTGTAAGACACCAAACAAAAGACAAAGCCGCCTATAGGGCGGCTTTGTTATTCGAGCTCGCGAGCTAGAGCCATGCAAGGCAAAAACACGTGAGAAAGCGGAGTGTGCTATAGCACATGAGCATTTCAAGCCTGTTTTTAACGCAGCAGGGCCGACGCGCAGCAGATCGAAAGCTTATTTTTCGACGAAGGCACGCTCGATCAGATAATCACCCGGCTCACGCATGCGCGGGGAAATCTTCAGACCGAAGCTGTCGAGCACTTCGCTGGTCTCGTCGAGCATACTCGGGCTGCCGCAGATCATGGCGCGGTCGTCCTGCGGGTTGATCGGCGGCAGGCCGATATCAGCGAACAGTTTGCCGCTGCGCATCAGGTCGGTCAGACGGCCCTGATTCTCGAACGGCTCGCGGGTCACGGTCGGGTAATAGATCAGCTTGTCCTTCAGCGCATCACCGAAGAATTCGTTCTGCGGCAGGTGCTCGGTGATGAACTCGCGGTAGGCGACTTCGTTCACATAGCGCACGCCGTGAACCAGGATCACCTTTTCGAAGCGCTCGTAGGTTTCCGGGTCCTGGATCACGCTCATGAATGGTGCCAGACCGGTGCCGGTGCTGAGCAGATAGAGGTGCTTGCCGGGGTTGAGGTCATCGAGCACCAGCGTGCCGGTGGGCTTCTTGCTGATGATGATCTCGTCGCCTTCCTTCAGGTGCTGCAGCTGCGAGGTCAGCGGACCGTCCGGCACCTTGATGCTGAAGAACTCCAGGTGCTCTTCCCAGTTCGGGCTGGCGATGGAGTAAGCGCGCATCAGCGGGCGACCACTGTCCTGCTGCAGACCGATCATCACGAACTGACCATTCTCGAAGCGCAGGCCCGGATCACGGGTGCACTTGAAGCTGAACAGCGTATCGTTCCAGTGGTGGACGCTGAGCACGCGCTCGACGTTCATATTGCTCATGATGATTTCCTCGAAGAACTTCAGCGCCAAAAACGCAATTGCGCGGCATTTTATTCGCGGCAACAATATCTGTTAAGTGGATTATCAAGATATAGGTTATCGGTTATATCGATATGCGATTTACTCTCAGACAACTTCAGGTGTTCGTTGCCGTGGCGCAGCATGAGAGCGTCTCGCGCGCTGCGCAATCGCTCGCATTGTCGCAGTCTGCGACCAGCACCTCGCTGACCGAACTGGAGCGTCAATCCGACTGCCAGCTGTTCGATCGCGCCGGCAAGCGCCTGGCACTCAATGCGCTGGGTCGACAGTTGCTACCCGAGGCGGTGGCCCTGATTGATCAGGCCCGAGAGATCGAGCGTCTGCTGGGGGGCAAGAGCGGTTATGGCTCGCTGAACGTTGGCGCCACCCTGACCGTGGGCAATTACCTCGCCACCCTGCTGATCGGCAGCTTCATGCAGCGCCATCCCGAATGCCGGGTGAAGCTGCAGGTACACAATACTGCCCACGTGGTGCAGCAGATCGCCCACTACGAGCTGGACCTGGGGTTGATCGAAGGCGACTGCCAGCATCCGGATATCGAGGTGCAACCCTGGGTAGAGGACGAACTGGTGGTGTTCTGCGCGCCACAACACCCACTGGCCCAGCACGGCAGTGCCAGCCTGGAAGAGCTGACGCACGAAGCCTGGATTCTGCGTGAACAAGGTTCGGGCACGCGACTGACCTTCGATCAGGCCATGCGTCATCACCCGCGCAACCTCAACATCCGCCTGGAGCTGGAACACACCGAGGCAATCAAACGCGCCGTGGAATCCGGCCTGGGCATCGGCTGCATTTCGCGTCTGGCGCTGCGCGATGCCTTTCGTCGCGGCAGTCTGATGCCCGTGGAAACCCCGGAGCTGGACCTGCGTCGGCAGTTCTACTTCATCTGGCACAAGCAGAAGTACCAGACAGCGGCGATGCGCGAGTTTCTCGAACAATGCCGCGCGCTGACAGCTGGCGTCAGTCGTAGCGATCAGATCGTGCTGCCGCCGATCGTCTGAGTGGCTTGGCCGAGCAGAATGATCGCCCAGACCGGCGCGCAGCGGATCGTAGACAGGTTCTCACTGCGCAGGGATCGATTCCATCTGCTGCAGCAGCAACGCGGCCTGCGTGCGGGTGCGCACGCCCAGCTTGCGGAAAATCGCCGTCACATGCGCCTTGACCGTCGCTTCGGATACGCTCAACTCGTAAGCAATCTGCTTGTTCAGCAGGCCTTCGCAGACCATGGTCAGAACACGGAACTGCTGCGGCGTCAGGCTGGCCAGGCCGGCGCTGGCGGCCTTGGCCTCGGCGGAAACCGGCGCGCTCTCCTCGGCCAGCGGCGGCCACCAGGTATCGCCATCGAGTACCTGACGCACCGCTTGTTGCAGGGTTTCCAGCGGGCTGGATTTGGGGATGAAGCCGCTGGCCCCAAACTCGCGGGAGCGGTTGACCACGGAGGCCTCCTCCTGGGCGGAGATCATCACCACAGGGATCTGCGGGTATTGACCGCGCAGCAGTACCAGGCCGGAAAAACCGTAGGCGCCGGGCATATTGAGGTCGAGCAGAACCAGATCCCAATCACTCTTGGCGGCCAGGTGGCCTTCAAGTTCGGCGATGCTGGCAGCTTCTACCAGACGCACTTCAGGCCCCAGGCCCAGGGTCAGTGCTTGTTGTAGCGCGCTGCGAAACAGCGGATGGTCGTCGGCAATCAGGATTTCGTAGGCGGCCATTGGCAGATCCTGTTCTTGTTATGAGTGGCACTGAGGTGAGTATGGCAGTGCTTTTCGCCTGAAGACCCGCTCAAGCCTGCTCATTGAGCATCACAGACTCCCCACTCGGACCGACGGCGGCGCTCAGCATGCCGAGCTGTGGCGGGGTGGTCAAGCTCAATGCTTTGCGGCAGGATGCGCAGCTTTCCTGCCGAGACGCCCCAATGCGAAGCCAAGCCCTGCGCGCTGACCTGTTGATGCTGATTACCGCGATGATCTGGGGCAGCGCCTTCGTCGCTCAGCGTCTGGGCATGGATAACATCGGACCCTTCCTTTATACCGGCCTGCGCTTCGCCCTCGCCTGTCTGGTTCTGTTGCCGGTGCTGGCTTTGCTGCAACGTCGCCAGCAGCGTCCAGCTGCACCGCTGAATCGCAACCTGCTGGTGGGTGGCGTGATCATGGGCCTGGCGCTGTCGCTGGGGATCAATCTGCAGCAGGTCGGCCTGCTGTTCACCACGGTGACCAACTCCGGCTTCATCACCGGGCTGTACGTGATCGTGGTACCGATTCTCGGCCTGCTGATCGGCCAGCGCAGCAGCGCCGGCATCTGGTTGGGCGCCAGCCTGGCAGTGGTCGGCATGTTCCTGCTCAGCGTCGGCGAAGGCTTCACCGTGGCCTCCGGCGATTGGCTGCAGTTGGCCGGCGCCTTCGTCTGGGGCGTGCATGTGTTGCTGGTGGGGTTCTTCGCCAGCCGTCACGACCCACTGCGTCTGGCCTTCATCCAGTTCGCCACCTGCGCGGTGATCAGCCTGGCGCTGGCTCTGGTGTTCGAGACGGCGACATTGGACGGCATCATTGCCGCCGGCCCGGCCATCCTCTACGGCGGTGTGTTCGGCGTGGCGATCGGTTTCACCCTGCAGGTGGTGGCGCAGCAGCATGCCATCGCCTCGCATGCGGCGATCATCCTCTCGCTGGAAGCCGTGTTCGCGGCCATCGCCGGCGCCCTGTTGCTGAGCGAAGTGCTGGCACCGCGCGGCTATCTGGGTTGTGCGCTGATGTTTGGCGGCATGCTGCTGGCTCAGCTGTGGCCCAAGCCGCTGCCGAGTGAACTCAGCGGTACGACTGCAAACGCTGGTGCAGAGCGTCGTTGAGATCCAGCGGCAGACGCCGTTTGGCGGCCAGATAGTGCTGACTGAAAACGTCGAGATAATCGTCCAGCGCCTCACCGGCACGCAGGTCGCCCGCCAGCTCCAGACACATGGCAGCCACTTCCGCGGTGCACAGGTGCTCGCCGCGCGTAGAGCGACGCAGGCGATAACGCGATAGCTGCGCCGGCGTCAGGCTCAGCACCGGCAGTGCGTCCAGATACGGGCTCTTGCGAAACATCTTGCGCGCTTCGGTCCAGGTGGCATCGAGCAGCACGAACAGCGGCCGCTTACCGGGCGCAAGCCGCACCTCCTCCACCACGCGCTGCGGCGCCACGTACTCGCCGGGAAACACCAGATAAGGTTGCCACTGCGGATCGGCCAGCAGCTCCAGCAGCGCCGGGTCGACGCCAGTGCGCGTCCAGCCGAAGGCGTGGGTTTCGGGCACCACGTCGGCGATCAACCAGCCGGTATTGCTCGGTTTCAGCGCCTCGATGTCGTGCATCACCAGGCACATTGCGGCGTTGGCCTCGACCTGCGGGCGCCAGGCGCACAGGCAATGGGTCGGCTGCACCCGGCAGTGCGGGCAGCGCTCGGCGCGCGAGCCACGGGCGACGAAGGGTTTGAGGCTGCGCGCCAGGCGTTCTGTGCGCAAGCGGGCGACGGCATGTGGTGCTGGATGGGTCATGGAGGGCGCAACTGCAAACGGGGGTGCGATTCTAGCACCCCCGTTTGCCGCTCAGACGCCTCAGAACGTGTGGTTCAACGCCAGGCCGATGAAGTGGATGTGGGTCTTGTACTCGCCGGTGAAGTTGCCACCATTGCCGGTACAACGCACCCCGCTGTCCTGGTACAGCCCGCCGGCACCTGGCACCCAGCCGGCCGGGGAGCAGCCGTCCTGATAATCCATCTTGCCGCTGGAGAACTGTACGTAGCTGTAGGCGAAGTCCAGCGAAGTATCGCGCATCACCTTGTAGTTGGCGCCGAACGACAGCCAGTAGCGATCCGCATCGGGAAAGGCCGGATGGCGCAACTGCGGCGAATTGACCGGCGAGCGGTCGTAGGCTACCCCCGTGCGCAGCAGCAGGTCATCGCTGTACTGGTAGTTCATGCCCATGGAGATCTTGTAGCTGTCCTTCCAGTCCTGCTTGACGCTCAGGTCGCCCTCGGTCACGCCATTGAAGTAGGGATAGCCGGCCACCTGATCGATGCCGATGCGCACTTCGTCGAGCCGCGAGTGACGGGTGAAGGTCAGATCCGCCATCAACGCCACCTTGTCGTTGAGCTGATGGAAGGCATTGAAGGAGAGCATCTCCGGTGTATCGATGGCGGTCTTGGCCTTGGAGTTTGGGTGCAACCTGGAGCCAGCGAAATCGCCAGGGTTGACCCAGTTGCCCGGGTCGAACAGCTCCTGCAGGGCATCGGTCGGAGGCACGTAGATATCCACGATGGGAATGGTGAAACCGCCCTCGAGCGAGGTATCCGGGGAAGGAACGCTGCCCTGCACACCAGAGAAACTCCATTTGGTCTCACCTTCCAGGGTATGGCGAATATTGGAGCGATAGGACACGCCAAAGCGCGTCGACTCGGTCGGCTCCCACAAGTAGCCGATGTTCCAGCCAAACCCCCAGTCATCACCCTTGACCCGGAAATAACCGTCGCCCTGGACGTTGTCGGCGAAGTTACCCGCCACACAATCGACGAAACCGTCCCTGTCCGCGACGCCGCGGCAGGAGGTGATTTCCTCCGGTACCGGCACTCCGGCGATGCCCCCCACGATAGGCCCTAGAATGGGGTCCGCCGCATTGCGGGTGCTTTCATAGTTCGCATCGACGAACTGCCCAGCCAACTGCCGCGACGCGCCTTTGACATCCGCCGCCCCACGTTGCACCGATTTGATGTACTGCGCCGAAACACCGAAACCGATGCTGTGGTGTTCATTGAAGCGAAAGGCAATGCTCGGGTTGAAGGTCACCGTCTCCAGGCTGGCCGACTGGATGCCGTAGCGCCCGGCCCAGTCCTCCTTGTAGTCGAGCTTCGCGCCGAACGGGGTGAAGATGCCCAGGCCGACCGTCACCCGGTCGTTGATCTCATGGGAAAAATAGAAGTTGGGCGCAGCGGCTGCATCGGGCAGGAACTCGCCCGCATCCCCCGAGACAGAATTGCCGAACACGTCGCGGCTACCCTTGTCCTTGTAATCGCCGTCCGGCAGCAGAATGCTCAGGCCGGAGGTCACCTGAGTGCCCTTGAGGCGAGCCAGGCCAGCCGGGTTGTAGAAGATGGTCGAGGGGTCGGCCGCCTCAGCACCGTTGGCATGTGCCGAACCCTGCGCCGCTACCGATTGCGAACCAAAGTGATAACCGGATGCCTGCACCTGCGCAACGGGCAAAACCAGTAAACTGCCGACCACCACATGCGATGGCCAGCGCCGAAAGAGCATTGTCATTGTTATTCTCCTGCACGCTGCTTGAACACCGCGCAGCTCGGTGAGCACCAGAGACAGACTTCAGGCAGGTCTGTATTGGCGACATCCGACTGCAACGGCGGCTCAATGTCTGTGACGTGCAGGTTTGGCCGATGATCCCCGGCCTTTGGTCGTGGTGACGGACGGAGGCCAGAGGCCAGCATGTCCCTATCGGTAACACTTTGTTTCACGCGGGCAAATGGCCAGCGGCGCGAACATTCGCTGCAAGGCCCTGTCCAACCCTCGTCCACGCTTTCAGGAGTCACATCACATGCTGCGTTACATCCTCCCCGCTCTCGCGCTCAGCCTGATGCTTCCCACTGCCCAGGCAGCCTCGCTGAAGGAGATGGAACTGACACGCACCCTGGAGCAGGTCGCCCGGCAGAGCAGCGAGGGCACGCCGCGAGCGATCAACGAGGACATTCTCGATCAGGGCTACACAGTAGAAGGCCACACGCTGATCAACCACCTCAGCGTGCGTGAAGCGCATGCGGCGCAGATGCGCGGCAATCCCGACATCGTGCGTGCGCAGCTGGCCGCCAGCGTCTGCCGCAACCCGGGCTATCGCACCCTGTTGGCCCAGGGTGCACAGCTGCGCTACCAGTTCAGTGAATACCGCAGCAACCGCCCGGTTACCGTCGAAGTGTTCGACAAGAGCGACTGCGGCCTCTGACCCAGAGCCGACGTCAGTCCCTTTCCGCTCGGCGCTGCGCATCAGCGGCGCGCAGCTCGGCGAGCAAGGCCTCCATATAGCGCGACCGTCGTACACCGCCCTCAAGGCGACGTAGACACTCATCCTCCAGGCTCAGTTGATTGGTTCGCGCAGCCTCTTGCAGCGTGCGATAGAGGTCCGTTTCGATCTCCAGAATAAGCTTGGGCATGCCTGCCCCTCCCTTCCTATTGACCCAGACAGCTGGCTCAACGCAGGGAGCGAGGATCCCCCGTCCCAGCCAGAGCCGCGCGCTCCTCGACTGTCAGCCAGCCGTCGAGCGAGACACCGAGCACCTCGGCAACACTTTGCAGTACGTGCGCCCAGGTACAACCGTTGGCGAACAGCATGCCGGCTTCGTCGAAGGTACCGCCACGGTTGCGGTAGCCCAACGCGCGACATGCAGCAGCATCGCCCAGCACCGGCCATAGATGTCCCGCAGCGACTTCCGGGCGCATGTGAGTCAGTAGCACGCGCCGGCTGCAGGCTGCGGGAAACAGCGCTTCGCGCTGCTCGGCGCTGGCCAGGCTGGAAGCCTCCCAAGCATCGCGCGGCATGCGAAAACGTCCCGGTTCCTGCAAGTAAATCAGACGCCAGGCCACAGCCTGCCTGCTCAGACGAACGGCAGCGCGGCGCATCTCGTTCAACTGGTAACTGCCGCTGGCAATCAGCAGCACCGGTTCGCCATCGCCTTCGGCATCGACCAGCAAAGCCCCCTCACGGGCCAGTTGCTGCGCCTGTTCGACGCTGAAGCTGCAGGGTTGTTCACGCTTGGCCGCCACCAGGCAAGCGAGCCGGCCGCGCTCCTGATAGATGCCAGGCAGCAGGGCCAGCAGCGAGTTGTGATCGGCCGGCAACAGCACGCGCATGACATCGTGCATCTCGCCCAGCAGCGCCTCGCAGAAGGTGGTGTCTTGGTGCGACTGCTGGTTCTTGCCGTTCTCCCAGGTGTGCGAGGTGGCCACCAGCGGCCACCCCAGCCAGCCGGACGGACGCCCTGCCTCTTTCTGCTGACGGGCGAAAATCAGGCTCTGGCGGACGGCGCCGAGCATTTTCACGCAGAAGGCTTCGTAGCTGGCCACCAGATTCAGCCCGCCCTGGTTGGCCAGGCAGGCGGACACCACGGCCTCCTCGTTGAGTGCGGTGATCACTGCTCCCTGCACCGACTCCAGCTCACTCTCCGGCTGGCTGACGCGGTGCTTGAGCGCCGCCAGTACCCCGCCCAGGCGGTTGCTGGCCAGTTCGTCCGGGTTGCCGACACGCGGTCGCAACTGCGGGTTGGCACGCACCAGATCGACGAAATAACGATCCAGCGCACTCATGGGTGAACAGGGCCGATCATGAAAGTGCAGCTGCGGCTGCACTGGCAGCAGTGGCTGACGCCGGGCCAATGGATTGTCACGCTCAAGCACCCGCCCTGCACGCTGTGCAAACAGGCGACAGGCCTCGGACAACGCCTGCGGCTCCACCCACAAGGCCGCAGCATGTTGGTTGAACAGCTCGCGCGCATGCTCATCGAGCGCCGGGCTGGCAGGCAGCGGCAGGTTGTGTGCGGCGTTGCTGCCAGCGCCATAGAAGCCATAACCCTTGGTGGTTTCGGCAATGCCGTAGGGCATGGGCAAGGGATAACCGATCAACTCGTGGTTCATCTCATTCACCCGATGCGCCAGGCGCTGCTCCATCTCCCACAGCGCACAGACGAAGGCTGCCGGATCACGCCCGTCGAAGCTCACCGGGTCGAAACCACAGCCACGCAGGTGCCGGCGAAAGCCCTCCAGACCTTCGAGCGTACCCAGTTCGGTACGCTGCTCGATACGCCGGCCATTGGCGATCATCACCGGCAGCGCCACGCCGCAATCCTCGGCACGCCACCAGCGTGGCATCCAGTCACTGCCACGCTGCTCCTCGGCGGCGCCGTCGGAGAGAAAGGCCACCAGCTTCTCCCCCGGCAATGGCAGATGGGCGTACTGCAGCTCGGCAAAACCCAGGTAACCGCCTTCGGCGATGCCCCCAGCGGTGTGCGGATTGACGTGACTGCCCAACGGCACGCCAGGGCTGCCGTCCGCAGCCTGGGTGTAGCTGTAGAAGTCCGCCGCCAGGCGACTCATGCCCGCTTCATCACAGGCATAACGGGCGGCCTGTTCCGGATGCTGGTTGCCAGTCAGCAGGTTCAGTGCCTCTATCGCCGCCACACAGTGCCCCTGCCCCATCAACCAGCCGCGCGTCTCGCCAGTCAGGGCATCGAGCGCCAGGTAGCCGGCATAGGCCGGCACCATGTTCAGCGCGCCACCGGTATGGCCTTCGGGCACGGGTTTGAAGTCATCGGCCTGCAGCGGCTGGCCATCAAGTCTTACGCGCCGTGCATAAGTCATGTGCACCACCAGCCAGAGGCCGGCTGCCGTCAGCGAGTCCAGTGCTTGCAACAGGCGATAGACGCTCGGCAGATCAGGCTGCATACCGTTCTGCACCAGTTGATGGGCGAGACGAAAGACTGCGGCACTGGTCTGCGGACTATGCTGGACAGGTCCGTGGCCAGCTTGCCAGCGAGCAAAGTCGGGATATTGCTGAGCGTGCTGAGCCAAGGTGGCAGCGTCGGGCAGTAGCTGAGTCATGAGTCATCTCCTGAATGTCTATCTCCAGTCTAGGCATTGGGGGAAAAGCACCAGCTGACCTGCATCAAGACCCGACACGGCTCGAACCGGCAGACTCGCTTCATCAACACAACAAGGACAGAACCATGGCCCTGCTCACTTTTCTCGGTGCGATTCAACAGGTCACCGGCTCCTGCTATCTGGTGGAGAGCCGCGATGGCGCCAAGGTCCTGCTCGAATGCGGCATGCATCAAGGGCGCCGCGCAGAGGAGGACCTGAACCGCAGCGCCTTCCCCTTCGACCCGCGCGACCTGGATGCAGTGGTGATCTCCCACGCCCACCTCGATCACAGCGGGCTGTTGCCGCGTCTGGTCGCCGAGGGCTATCGCGGCCCGATCCACGCCACGGAGGCCAGTTGCGAACTGCTCGAACTGATGCTGCTGGACTCGGCCTTCCTCCAGGAGAAGGACGCCGAGTGGGAGAATCGCTGGCGCGCCCGTCAGGGCAAACCGGCGGTCAAACCGCTATACACCATCGCCAACGCCGAGCAGGCGCTCAGCCAACGCCGCGCGCACGCCTATGGCGCAGCGGTCGAGGTGGCCAAGGGCGTGCAGGTCACCTTCCACAATGCCGGCCATATCCTCGGCTCGGCCATCGTCGAGATGCAGGTGCAAGACCATCATTTGCATCGTCATCTGGTGTTCTCCGGCGACCTGGGCAACACCTGCTCGCCGCTGATGCAAGCGCCAACGCAACTGAACCAGGCGGATGTGCTGCTGATGGAGTCGACCTACGGCGACCGTGATCATCGCCCCAGCGACGAAACCCTGGAGGAGCTGGCCGACATACTGCAGCAAGCCCATAGGGAGGGTGGCAACGTGCTGATCCCTTCATTTGCCGTCGGCCGCACTCAGGACCTGATCTATTACCTTGGTCGCTTCTACCAGGAGGGCCGCCTGCCCCAGCAGGCGGTGTTCCTCGACAGCCCCATGGCCATCCGCGCCAACGCCATTTACAGCCGTTTCCATGACCAGTTTGCGGCCGAGGACCGCGCCGCACTGGCCGCCAAGGGGGCCAAACGGGTCGAGGACTGGCTGCCAGTGTTGCGCTGCACACCGACGGCCGAAGAATCGATGGCGATCAACCGGATCAAGAGCGGCGCGATCATCATCGCCGGTGCCGGCATGTGCAATGGCGGGCGCATCGTCCATCACTTCAAGCACAATCTCTGGCGCGAGAACTGCCACCTGGTATTCCCCGGTTTCCAGGCCAAGGGCACACTCGGGCGGCTCATCGTCGACGGTGCCGAGACGGTCAAGGTGTTGCACCAGCGCATCGCGGTGAAGGCCAAGGTGCACACCCTTGGCGGTTTCTCCGCCCATGCCGGACAGTCGCAATTGCTGGACTGGGCCAGCCGGTTCGAGCATCACCCCGAGCTGTATCTGGTGCATGGCGAGCTGGAGAAGATGCAAACACTGCAAGCGGCTCTGCGCGAGCGCCTGAACTGGATCGCCAACATTCCCGAACCGGGCGAACAGATTGCCCTGTAACCGGCGCTTACGAAAAGGTGACAGCGAAACGGCAACCTGGCTGTGGCAAGCTCCATGAAACTCCATAATCAAGGAACCGGCACGGGCGCGAGCAGCATCAGCCTCTCGCCCGGCTCAGAACAGGAGAGCCTTCATGCCTTACGAAGCGGACGACTATCTGTCCCGCCATGTGCAAACCAGCGAAGTCGACCTGACCAGCAAGGTGGACGAGCTGGTGGCCCTGGCAGCCCCCGGCAACAGCCCGAACCTGCAGCTATACCGAGAGATGCTCGGCACCGTGATCCATATGGCTCAGGCGGATCGCAACCGCTGGGACGCCAAGATAATGTTGCAGACCCTGCGCGAGATGGAACATGCCTTCGGCGTACTGGAGCAGCTCAAACGTCGGCGCAAGGTCACGGTATTCGGCTCAGCACGCACCCCGACCGACCATCCGTTGTACCAGCAGGCTCGCGAGCTTGGCGCACTGCTGGCGCACCGCGACTTGATGGTGGTCACTGGCGCTGGCGGCGGCATCATGGCCGCCGCCCATGAAGGTGCAGGCGTGGAAAACAGCCTGGGCTTCAATATCACCCTGCCCTTTGAACAAACAGCCAACGCCACGGTTCGTGGTAGCCATCATCTGCTGTCATTCCACTTCTTCTTTCTGCGCAAGCTGTTCTTCGTCAAGGAGGCCGACGGTCTGGTGCTTTGCCCCGGCGGCTTCGGCACGCTAGACGAAGCGCTGGAAGTGCTGACCCTGATCCAGACCGGTAAGAGCCCGCTGGTGCCAGTGGTGCTGCTCGACCAGCCGGGCGGCAGCTACTGGGAAGATGCACTGGGCTTCATTCGTCGCCAGTTGGGCGACAACGGCTATATCCTGCCGACCGACCTCAACCTGATGCATCTGGTCTACAGCGCCGAAGAGGCAGTGGATGAAATAGCCCGGTTCTACCGCAACTTCCACTCCAGTCGTTGGCTCAGGGATCGCTTCGTGATTCGCCTCAATCACCCGCTCAACGAGGCGGCTCTGGCAAAGCTGGACAGCGATTTCGCCTGCCTCTGCAAAGAGGGTGGCTTTACCCAACAACCCTATTGCGAACAGGAACGCGACGAACCGGAACTGTGCCACCTGACCCGCCTGGCCTTCGCCTTCAACGGTCGCGACTACGGCCGCTTGCGGGCCCTGCTCAATGTGGTCAACGAACCGGAAAACTGGGCGAGCTGATGCAGGCGTAGCCCGGGGCCAGCCCCCGGATTGCATCCGGGATACGCAAAGCAAGAAGCCCAGCATTGGCTGGGCTTCTTGTTAAGCACTTCGAGATCAGGCGTTGCCGGCGACTTTCATCCGCGCCGCCTGAGTGAAATCGAGCATGCGCTTGAGCGGCTTGATCGCCTTGGGAATCAGCGCCGGGTCGACGTGAATCTCGCTGGAGCCCTGACGCAGGCCGGTCAGCACCCTCTCCAGCGTATTCATCGCCATCCATGGGCAGTGCGCACAGCTGCGGCAGGCAGCGCCATTGCCGGCGGTTGGCGCCTCGATGAAGGTCTTGTCCGGGCACAGCTGCTGCATCTTGTAGAAGATGCCGCGGTCAGTGGCGACGATGAAGGTGGAGTTCGGCAGAGTCTGCGCCGCCTTGATCAACTGGCTGGTGGAGCCCACCGCATCGGCCAGCTCGACCACATTCTGCGGCGACTCGGGGTGCACCAGAATGGCGGCGTCCGGATACAGCGCCTTCATGTCCAGCAACTGCTTGGACTTGAACTCCTCGTGCACGATGCAGGCGCCATCCCACAGCAGCATATCGGCGCCGGTCTCGCGCTGGATGTAGTTGCCCAGATGCTTGTCCGGCGCCCAGATGATGGTTTCACCGTTGTCCATCAGGCTCTCGACGATCTCCAGCGCGCAACTGGAGGTCACCACCCAGTCGGCACGCGCCTTCACTGCGGCCGAGGTGTTGGCGTACACCACCACGGTCCGCTCCGGGTGCTGATCGCAGAAAGCCGAAAACTCGTCCACCGGGCAGCCCAGATCAAGCGAGCAGGTCGCCTCCAGCGTCGGCATCAGCACGCGCTTTTCCGGGTTGAGAATCTTCGCCGTCTCGCCCATGAACTTGACCCCGGCCACCACCACGGTCTGCGCCGGATGCTGGTTGCCGAAGCGAGCCATTTCCAGAGAGTCGGAGACGCAACCACCGGTTTCCTCGGCCAGCGCCTGGATGACCGGATCGCAGTAATAGTGCGCCACCAGCACCGCGTTCTGCTTCTTCAGCTCGGCGGCGATTTCGCGGCGATAGACAGCCTCCTCCTCGGCCGTCAGCGGCTTGGGCTGCTTGGCATCGAGGTGGGCTTGAACGAGGAGACGTTCGGAAATCTGCGTCATTTCATCAGGCTCTGATTGTTGTCCGGCGTGCCGAGTATACCTTCCCGAGAACCTCGGAAAGAACGCGCGGATAGGCGAATCAGAGGAAAGTCGGCTTACGGCAAGGCACCAAGCGAGGTCGTGGCTGAGTTGCCAGGCGCCTTGCAGTGCCTCATTGCGTTACCTGTTTCAACTCGACGGTTCTTGGATCGAGTTCCAGCGCCCGATGATCTCGGGCCAGCAAGCTGTAGGCCGTGGGCAGGATGAACAGCGTGAAGGCGGTGCCCATGAGCATTCCGCAGACGATCACCAGCCCCAGGCCTTGCCGACTATGAGCCCCGGCACCGCTGGCGAACAGCAGTGGGATGAGGCCCACGACCATCGCCGCAGTGGTCATCAGGATCGGCCGCAGGCGAATGCGTGCAGCACGCAGTATGGCGGCATGACGATCGAGCCCTTCCCTGACCTGTATCTCGTTGGCGAAGACCACCATGAGAATGCCGTGCTTGCTGATCAGACCGATCAGGGTGACCAGACCTATCTGGGTGTAGATGTTCAGCGTCGCCAGCCCCAAGGCCAGGGGAATCAGCGCACCGCAGATGGATAATGGCACGGTGAACAGGATTATCAGGGGATCCACCAGGCTCTCGTACTGAGCGGCCAGCACCAGATAAATGACGATCACCGCAAGCGCGAAGGCGAACGCCAGGGTATTGCCTTCCTGTACGTACTGCCGTGAGTCGGCCTGCCAGTCCAGGGTGAAGCCCACCGGCAAATCGGCGCTGGCTTGCTCCAGGAAGGCCACGCACTGACCGAGGCTGACCCCAGGCGCAGGAATGGCCTGGAGCGTTGCCGAGTTCTGCTGGTTGAACTGGGTCAGCTTGTTGGGTTCGATCTTCTCTTCCACCTGCACCAGAGAGGACAGCGGCACCAAGCGCCCATCACGGCTGCGCACGTATTGCTGCCCCAGGGCCTCGGCACTCATCCGCAGCTCACGCGAGCTCTGCGGGATGACGTCATAGGAACGCCCCTGAAAGCCAAAGCGGTTGACGTAGTTCTCGCCGACCAGCACCGCCAGGGATTGGCCGATGTCGCTCATGCGCACGCCAATGGCATTGGCCTTGTCACGATCGACACGCAGGCGCAGCACCGGATTGTTGTAATCCAGGTCGCTGTCCACCGCGGCGAACAGGCCACTGTCACGGGCCTTGCGCTTCAGCGTTTCCATGCTGTCATACAAGACCCGGTAGTCCTGCGACGCGCGCAGCACCAGTTGTACCGGCATGCCCCCTGTGGAGCCGGGCAAGGGGGGCAATTGGAAGACGAAGATGCTGGTGCCTTCCACATCGCCGACCCTCTGCTGGAGATCGGCCTGGATCGCCGAGGCGTCGCGCTCGCGTTCATCCCAGGCGGACAGGTTGATGCCACCGAAACTGGTGGCCGGCCCGTCGGTGCCGTTGATGATCCAGCGGCTGGTGGTTTCCGGCAGCTCCTGGAATACCGAATCGAGCTTGCGGGAGAACAGTTCGCTATAGGCCAGGTTGGCGTATTGCGGCGCCTTGATGGCGGCGAGGATGCTTGCCTGATCCTCCACGGGCGCCAGCTCACGCTGCGCCTGCTGGTAGAGCAACGGCAGGCTGCCCAGCACGATCACGGCAACCGTCAGGGAAATACCTCGATGCGCCAGCGAGCGCTGCAACAGGTTGCCGTAGCGCTGCGCAAGGGACTCGAAGAAGCGATTCGCCCCCTGTGCCACGCGGCTATCCTGATCGTGACGCAGCAGCATGGAGGCCATCACGGGGGAAAGGGTCAGGGCCACGATGCCGGAGATCAGCACGGCGCCCGCCAGGCTCAGGGCGAATTCACGAAACAGGGCGCCGGTCAGCCCGCCCATGAAGGCAATCGGGGCGTATACCGCAGCCAGGGTCAACGTCATGGCGATCACCGGCCCGGCCACCTCCCGTGCGCCGAGCAGGGCCGCGACCACCGCCGACTTGCCTGCGGCCATGTGTCGATGGGTGTTTTCCACCACGACGATGGCATCGTCCACCACCAGGCCGATGGCCAGCACCATCGCCAGCAGGGTCAGCAGGTTGATGCTGAAGCCGAAGGCCAGCATCAGCCCGGCGGCGCCGAGCATCGACAAGGGGATGGCCATGATCGGGATGAGCACCGTGCGAAACGAGCCGAGGCAGAAGTAGATGACCACCACGACGATCAACAGCGCCTCGATCAGGGTGTGCATGACCTCATTGATGGAAGCCTGGATGAAACGCGCGGTCTCGAATGCCAACTCGACCTCGACACCTGGCGGCAGCGTCTTGCGGATCTCCGGCAAGCGTTGCTTGATCCCTTCGACTATCACCAGCGGGTTGCCACGCGGCGCGGCGAATACGCCCAGGTGCACCGCCGGCCGAGCATCCATCAGCGCACTGGTTTCGCTGGCAGCCGCGCCCAGCTCGACGGTGCCTACATCCTTGATCCGCACCAGACCACGGGCGTCGCTGTGGATCACCATCTCCCGAAACTGCTCGACGCTGGTCAGATCGGTATCCACTTCGATAGCGGAAACCCGATACTGACCTTTGATCTTGCCTGGCGCGGCCTGGTAGTTCTCGGCGCGAATCGCCGCCGCCACCTCCTCGGCAGTGAGCCCGCGCGCGGCCAGGCGCGCCGGGTCGAGCCAGAGGCGCATGGCCATGCGCTGGCCGCCGAAGGTTTCCACCTTGGCGACGCCATCGATCGAGGAGAACATCGGTTCCACCACGCGCGACAGGTAATCGGTCAGCGCCGGGGTGGCCAGCTCCTGGCTCGAGAAGCCAACGTAGGCAACAGCGGTGGAGTCGCCACTGGAGCGCTCGATCACCGGATCGTAAGCTTCTTCTGGCAGGCGATAGCGCACCTGATTGACCCGAGCCATCACCTCGATGAGAGCCTGGGTCGAGTCCTGTCCCAGACGCAGGCGCACATCGATCGCACTCTTGCCCTGAACCGAGGAAGAACTCAGATAATCCACCCCTTCCACCGACGCCAGCGCCTGAGCAATCGGCTGGGTGACGAAACCTTGCATGAGTTCGGCCGGAGCACCTGGGTATTCGGTGGTGATCCTGATCGTGGCATTTTCCAGCAAGGGGTATTGGCGAATCGGCAGGTGTTCCAGCGCCAGCACCCCCAACAACAGGACGAGTGCGTTGACCACCAGCGACAGAACCGGCCGCAGGATGAACAGGTCGGTGAACTTCATGGCTGCTCACTCTGCCCGGTGGCATCGTCCAGGCTGTTTCGGGACAGCACTTGCAGGGGCGTATCGTCGCTCAGCTTGATTTGCCCGGACACCACCACTCGCTCGTTGGCCTGTAGCCCCTTGAGCACCTCCACCCGTTCGTTCCAGGCCTCGCCGGTGCGTACCAGCACGCGCTTGGCACGCAGCACGCCGTCCTCCTCGCGGGCGACGAACGCCATGTCGCCATAGGCGGTCGCCACAACGGCGGTTTGCGGAACGCTCAGCGTCTTGCCACGGCTGGGGCGGCGTACCCGGGCATCGGCGAACATCCCGGCGGCAAGATGGTTGTCGCCACCGTCCAGGCTGGCCTGAACGCGGATCATCCGCGCATCGTCGAGGATAGGGTCGATGGCATTGATGCTCGCCTCGAAGAGCTGATCCGGGCGTGCATGAAAACGCAGTTCGACGACCTGCCCCAGCTCAAGCTCGGTGCGGGCCTGTTCATCAAGGGAAAAATTGACCCGCAGGTGACTATTGTCGCTGAGGTTGGCGATGGAGTCGCCGGGGTTGAGGTATTGCCCCAGGTGAACCTGCCGCAGGCCCAATTCGCCGCTGAAAGGCGCACGGATATTCTTCTGCGCGATCAGCGCATTGACCTGCTCCAACTCACCCCGGGCCGCATCACGATCGGCACGGGCCTGGTCGAGTTGCTCGCGGCTAGCCGCACCACCGGGCGCCAGTTTGGAAATGCGTTGCAGACGCTGCTCGGCATTGCGCAGCACGGCCTCCAGGCGTCGTCTTTGCGCCTTCTCCGGCGCGTCATTGAGGCTGATCAACAGTTGCCCGGCCTCGACCCTCTGCCCTGAATCGAAATGCAAGGCAGCCACCCGACCCGGCACTTCCGCGGTCACCTGTACCTGGCTGACGGCTTCCAGGGTACCGATACTGTTGTAATAGCGCGGCATTTCCTGGCGCTCGACCTGACTCAAGGCGACCTTCACCCTGGGCTGCATGTCCGCCTCAGCCTCTTTGGCCTGCACCGGCCAGAGGCTCCAGGCCGCCAGCGAAGCCGTACCCAGAACGGCCACTGCAAGAGCGAGCGAGGTCTTCATCCTGTAAGTCTCCCGCGTTTGAGGATGCGTTGATGGTGGCTATCGCAATGACCCCGTGCCTGCTAACGATCCGTGAACCACTGCACCATGAGCATGCCGGCGAAGATCAGCACGACCCCGCCGACACGACCCGGATTAGCCTCTTTCACCGCAAGCCCCATCAGGCCGAAGTGGTCGATCAGCAAAGAAGTGAGCATCTGCCCCGCGATCACGCAGACGATGAAGCCGGTGGCGCCCAGGCGGGGAGTCAGCATCAGCGCCGAGGTGATGTAGATGACCCCGGCGACGCCACCGAACCAGGCCCACAGAGGGAGCGCGCCAGCCTGACCGAGCAATGGCGCGGGCGCCCTCATGGCCAGAATGACCGGCAGCACGACGAGCAGGCTGACCAGCAGCGAGGCCACGGTTGCCCACAAGGGGTGGCCGAGTGCCCGTCCCAGCGCAGCGTTGCTACCGGCCTGGAATGGCACCAGGGCTCCGGCGACCAGGGCGGCCAGGGCCAGCGCGGCGCCAGCGAGAGAAAGCGGAGAAGACATGCGATCACTCCAAGGTCATAGGTTGTCCTGGGAAGAACTTTTACGTATTAATATCCTGAATGGAAATTCATATTTCTTTTAATGGATATTCTTCACATGAATAAACTTAGGCGCATCGATCTCAATCTCCTGGTCACCCTGCATGCCTTGCTGCTGGAGAAACACATCTCACGGGCGGCCTTGCGCCTGCACAAGAGCCAGCCGGCGGTCAGCCATTCGTTGGCTCATCTGCGCAAGCTGTTCGATGACCCCTTGCTGATCCGACGTTCGGGCAAGCTCGAGCTGACCACACGGGCGAGCGAGTTGATGCAGCCGCTGACCGACTCCCTGGATCAACTGGGCGCGCTGCTCGATCCGCCACAGTTCGATCCCACCCGCGCGCAGCGGGCATTTCGCCTGGCCATGTCGGATTACGGCGCACGCGTGCTGCTGCCAGGCCTGACCCGCTCGCTACGTGCCATCGCGCCAGGCATCGACCTCGTCGTCAACCAGGCCAGCCGGGAGTCGATGCTGGCCGATGTGATCGATGGCGAAACGGATATGGCGCTCGGTGTATTTCCGGGGCAGAACTCGGACAAGCTGCGCATGCGTACGCTGTTCGTCGAGCGCTTCGCCTGCCTGGCCGACTCGTCGACCCTGCCAGAAAGCGGCGTGCTCGATCGCGAAGCCTGGCTGGCACGTCCGCACGTCCTGGTGGCCATGCGCTCGGGCGGTGACAACGAAATCGACCGTGCATTAGCGCGGGAAGGTTTGCACAGGCGAATCGCGATGATCCTGCCGCACTGGGGCGTGGCCAACGAGCTGATCGCCGGCACCGACCTGATTCTCACCGTGGCCCGGCGCAGCCTCGAGTCGGTTGAAGTGGATCCGCGATTGCGGGTGTTTGAGCCACCGCTGGCGATCGAGCCTTTCGACTTCGATCTGATCTGGCATCAACGCCGCGAAGGCGATCCCGCGCATTCGTGGTTGAGACAAATGATCATGCGCGTGGCGAATGATGGCTGAGTTGGATATGGATATTGATTAAATAAATCCTTCATTTCCCGTAAGCGCCGATCTTCGCCCTTTTGCCCACGGCGGCCATCCATTACTGTTCTTTTATCGCAGTTCAGTGCTGCGCCTCACCCCTTGCTGCATATCGCGCGCCTTTCTAAAGCAGTGCAATAGTAGATTAACTTGCGCATTACAAATAACGATTGATTCGCCGCAAGAATATTCATGATGCAGCAAAAGAATTGGAACCCCCCTGAGAACTCCCCTATATCTATTCGCGTCGCGAATGATTTCGCTTCAATTAACTGCCTGCCAGATGTGTGAACCGACAATCACTTTGCCATTACACCCTGGTGCACCCTGGTGCACCCTTAAGTTGAATGATTGTGCCCCGTTCTGTTAGTGCAGAGCAAAGGCTCACTATTTCAATGCCATGACAAGAGACACTTGAGATGAAAAATAAATCGACCTACGACTCGATCGGCGGACTCTTCGAGAACTTTACCGACACTGCTGCTCAACGTGCGGTTGAAGTGCGCACGCTGATGCACATGGCAGGGGACGTGAAAGGCCAGAGTGTTCTGGATCTGGCCTGCGGATATGGTTTCTTCGGCCGTGAACTGCTCAGGAAAGGCGCAAGCCACGTGGTCGGCGTGGATATTTCGGAAAAGATGATCGACCTGGCTCGAGAAGAGTCACGCAAGAACGGCGACACCATCGAATTTCATGTACGTAACGTCTGCAACATGGAGTCGTTTGGCAAGTTCGACATGGTGATGGCGGCCTGGTTGTTCAATTACGCCGAATCTCTGGATGACATGAAAAAGATGTTCAAGGCCGTGGCCAACAACCTGAAACCGTCAGGGCGCCTCGTCGCCTATACGGTCGAACCGGACTTCCAACTGGCCAAGGGAAACTTCACCAATTACGGAGTCAATGTACTAACCGAAGAGCCGTGGGGAGAGGGTTTCCGTCATCAGGCCGAGTTCGTCACCACCCCACCCAGCCCCTTCACCTTCTTCCGCTGGAGCCGCGAGGACTACGACGCGGCCATGGCCGACGCCGGACTTCGTGAAGTGCATTGGCAAAAGCCCATGCTCCTGGACAGCGATATCAAACGTTATACCCCGGGCTTCTGGGATACCTTCCAGGAAAACTGCCTGCAGACCGGCTTGACCTGCCGGCTTTAAGCCATAGTCGTTGCCTGATATTAATTTAATGGAGAGCGATAAGATGGCAATGGAAAAGCATTTCTACTCACCTCCTTTCCTGGCGAAGGCTTCACCGGAATTGAGCGACCGGGCCTTGCTGGGACTTCCCGAGTCCTACACCGCCACGCGTGAACTGCATCTGCCGGAAGATCAATTGCGTGCTCTGGCCCAGTTCGACAGGCTGCGCCTGGTGGCACTGCTGGAAAGCCAAGACGAACCACTGGCTCGGCGCTATCAGGCCGGGCGTCTGCTCGCCCTGTACGGCGACCCACGCCTGGATGCCCTCACCCCGCAGATGCTCGACGTGCATGGCGGCGAGGTTTGCATCGGCCTGGATACGGCCGAGCTGGACGCCATCATGGATAGATTGGCGGATCTCAATCTCGACCGCCAATGGATCGCCAAGGAGACACCGCGTCACCGCGTGCGGCTCGAGCCCTACCGGATCGCCCGCTACCCGGTGACCAACCTGGAATATCGAACCTTTCTGCAACTAAGCGGCGAGCAGCGCCTGCCGGACAACTGGTTCCTCGGGCGCTATCCCGCCGAGCAGGCCAATCACCCGGTCAGCGGCCTGCGCGCGGAGGATGCCGATTGCTATGCCACCTGGCTGGCGGAGACGACCGGCCGGTGCTTCCGCCTGCCCAGCGAAGCCGAGTGGGAGTATGCCGCCGCCGGGCCGCAGAACCTCGAATACCCCTGGGGGCAGCAGTTCCTGCCAGACCACGCCAATACCGCCGAAGCCGGCCTGTTGCAGACCACGCCTGTGGGCCTGTTCGCTTGCGGTGCCTCGCCGTTCGGCTGCCTGGACATGGCCGGCAACGTCGAGGAATACGTAGCCGACGATTACCGCCCGTATCCGGGAGGGGAGCAGGTGAACGACGACCTGATCGCCGCCGTAGGGAACCATCGGGTCGCCCGCGGCGGGAGCTTTTCCCGTTTCCGTGATCTGGCACGCGCCACGCGGCGCCACGGAAAGTTTCCCAGACCGATCTACGTGATGGGCTTTCGCCTGGCCGAGAGCCTCTGAGCCTTGCAGCCAGCACATCCGTTGCCTGTTTCCAGAGAGATTCCGCTATGTGTGCATACCGTATAAGAAATTGCGTCGAAATCCCGATCCTGCCCAATGGCCATGTAGGAAAGTTCTTTTCCTTCGATGGGCTTGAATCCCCCGAAGAACATGTTGCCATCGTCATGGGCTCCCTGGAGCAGGAGTCGCCTCTGGTCAGAGTGCACTCCGAATGCCTGACGGGCGACATCTTCGGCTCCCATCGCTGCGACTGCGGCGCCCAGTTGAACGAAGCCTTGGAGCGCATGAGCGAAGAAGGCGGCGTATTGCTCTATCTACGCCAGGAAGGCCGGGGCATCGGGCTGTACGCCAAGTTGGCCGCCTACCGCCTGCAGGACGGCGGGCTGGATACCTTCGAGGCCAATCGCCAACTGAGCTTCCCCGATGACGGACGCGACTTCACCGTCGCGGCGCAGATGCTCGCGGCGCTGGGTGTCAAACGCTGCCGCCTGATGACCAACAACCCGGAAAAGGTCAAGGCGCTGCACGCGTTCGGCCTGCAGGTTGACGAGGTGATTCCCACGGGCATCTTCGTGACCGCGCACAACCGTAATTACCTGCTGGCCAAGGCCCAGAAAAAGAATCACGCCATCAAGCTCGATCTGCCGGTTTGACATACAAGGAGTTCTGCGATGAAACATTTTGCCCCCATCAGCGGCATCGCCAGTTTTCAGGAGCGCTACGTCGCCACTGCCGGTTATGACAACCAGGTCATCCTGTGGGACGCGCGAACCAAGCAAGCCATCCACCGGGTCTTCCATGACCACCTCGCCAACCAGTGCGCCTTCAGCCCGGACGGCAAACTGCTGGTAAGCGCCAGCAGCGACTATAGCGCCCGCATCTGGGAAGTCCCGAGCATGCGCTTGAAAGCGGCGCTCATCGGCCATGAAGACGATATCGAAATGGCCGTCTTCAACCCAGCCGGCGATACCGTCTCCACCTGCTCACGCGACCACAGCATCCGCCTGTTCGATGTCGCCAGCGGCCAGTGCCGTCATGTGCTGCGCGGCCACCAAGCCGATGTCATTTCGGTGAGCTGGGCAGCCGACGGCGCCAGCCTGGTTTCCAGCAGCGACGACGGCACCATTCGCCGCTGGGACGTCCAGCGCGGTGTCCAGCTCGAGAGCATCGACCTGGGCGGAGTGGAAACCGATACCATCGCCCTGGCCAGCGACGGCACCATCTTCGCGGGTGACGATGAAGGACGCCTGACCATCATCGACAAGAGCGGCCAGCGTCGCCATCAGGCCCATGCCGCCGGGGTCAAGCGAGTCGTCTGGGATGATCGCAAACGCTGGTTGATCAGCCTCAGCTACGATCGCTCGGTGGTGCTCTGGCACGCACTCGGCAACGGTGAGCTAAGGAAACTCGCCGAAAGCTCCCTGCCCAATCTCATCTGGCCACGTAGCTGCACCTTCCTCGGCGAACGGCATATCGCCTTCGTCACCTTCGGTTCGTCCTACGGCGTGTGGAACCACGTCACCAACGAATGGGATCTCGAGGGCATCGAGCAGGCCATCAGCCTGAATGCCGTCGCCGTGCATCAAGGCAATACCTACGCCATCGGGGATGCCGGCCTGCTGCTGGTCAACGGCAAGCCGAGCACGCTGATCGGCAGCCTGTGCAATTTCCTGCTGCCCTTTGGCGACGCCATTCTGACCGGCGGCCAGATGGGCCAGGTGTTCGATGCGGTAAGCGGCAAGCTGATCTACCAGCATCGTTCGCCACTCAATTGCGGCACGGCATTCCTGCGCGACTGTCGACCACACGCGGCAATCGGCACCTATACCGGCGAGGCGCTGGTGTTTGCCCTGGATGACCAGGGCGAAGTGATCCATCAGGGCGAGATTCTGATGCACGACAACGCCATCAAAGGCATATCCGCCGATGAGGAGTTCCTCTTCAGCGTCTGTGCCAATACGGCCGCCGCGTTCCATCGCATCTCCGACTTCAGCGAGCACGCCTACAGCGAGCTTGCTCATGAGCGCATCTCCAACGCCTGCACCACTATCGACGGCGGCTTCGCCAGCGTGGGGCGCGATCTCAAGCTGCGCCTGTGGCGTGCCGGCAAGAGCGAGGTGTTCAAGACCCCGCACCTGCACTCGGTCAAATGCATCGCCGCTTCACCGGACCGCAAGCTGATCGCCACTGGCAGCTATGGTGGCACGGTGGCGTTGTTCGATCTGGAAACGCAGCGCTGGGTCATCCAGCGCAAACCGACCACCAGTGGCATCTCCTGCATCACCTACTCGCCGGAGACGGAGGCCTTCATCGCCAGTTCCTACGACGGGCATCTGTATCCCATCGAGGCTCGAGCCTGAAACGCCACCCGCCTGCGGGGTGCTTGCACCTCGTAGGCACCACGCGCCCTGCGCCGCCCCGGCAGCGCAGGCATGGATCATTGCAATGAATTTCATCGAAACAGATCGACGCTGCATGGCTCGTGCTCTGGAACTCGCCAGCCGAGGACGTTACAGCACCCATCCCAACCCTCGCGTGGGCTGTGTATTGGCGCACGAGGGTCGGATCGTCGGCGAAGGTTGGCACCAGCGGGCAGGAGGCCCCCATGCCGAAGTCTTCGCCTTGCAACAGGCCGGTGCCGCGGCGAAGGGTGCTACCGCCTACATCACGCTCGAGCCGTGCGCCCATTACGGACGTACCCCACCTTGCAGCCTTGCCTTGATCGAGGCCGGCATCCGCCGCGCCGTGGTGGCTTGCCAGGATCCCTTTCACCAGGTCGACGGCAATGGCCTGCGGCTGCTGCGCGAGGCGGGTATCGAGGTAGAAGTGGGCTTGCTGCGCGAAGAGGCAGAGGCACTCAACCTGGGCTTTCTTTCCAATGCTCGGCGCGGTCGGCCCTGGGTGCGCCTGAAATATGGCATGAGCCTGGATGGGCGCACCGCCCTGGCCGATGGCGAATCCAAGTGGATCACCAGCGAGGCCTCCCGGCATGACGTGCAACTATGGCGACAAGCCAGCTCGGCCATTCTGACCAGCAGCGCAACCGTGCTGGCGGACGACCCGCAACTGACCGTGCGCATTCCTTTCGATCAGCCGGTACCGCCGGTGAAACGAATCGTGCTGGATCGCTGGTCGCGAGTCCCGGCGCAGGCCAGGGTCTTCGATACCCAGGCCCCCACCCTCGTCGCCCATCGTTACGACAACCCTCCCGCTACGGATCTGGCCGATCACGTAGAGCGCTTGCCGCTGCTGGCCAGAGATGACGAGAAGATGCTCTGGGAGTTGATGGAGGTTCTTGGCGAACGCTCCATCCACGATCTGTTCGTCGAAGCGGGAGCCCGCCTGGGTGGAGCGCTGATCAAAGCCGGCTTGGTCGACGAGCTACTGCTCTATGTGGCGCCACGCTTGCTGGGAGCCAACGCTCGGCCCTTGATCGAAGGCTTGTCGCCAGATTCCCTCGCACTGGCCCCAGGCTTCGAGCTGTACGAATGCACGCAGCTCGGCGATGACGTGAGGCTGCGCTTGCGTGCCAAGGCGCGGGGCATCGAACAGTACAGAGCACATGCCTGGGTGGCCGCCGATGAGATCGGCTCACTCAGTCAGGCAAGATGATTGGGAGGAGCAGAAACAAAAAAGTCCGCCTGCAAGGGCGGACTTCTCTGTTATGGGAAAAACCAGTGAAAAGACTGGAAATCCCTGAAAGGATGGTGGGTCGTGTAGGATTCGAACCTACGACCAATTGGTTAAAAGCCAACTGCTCTACCAACTGAGCTAACGACCCAACGCGAGGCGCATGATACTGATTTAATTCAGGAAATCAACACTTCGCGAAAACTTTTTCAGAAGTAGCGCGTTGCATCGGGCACACCTGCCGCGGCAAAACCGGCTGCGCGCAGGCGGCAGCTGTCGCACTTGCCACAGGCGCGGCCATCATCGTCGGCCTGGTAGCAGGAGACCGTGAGCGCGTAATCCACCCCCAGGCGCATACCGGCCTGAATGATTTCGCCCTTGCTCATCTGCTGCAGCGGTGCGCGGATGACAAAGCCCTGCCCTTCCACACCCGCCTTGGTCGCCAGGTTGGCCATGCGCTCGAAGGCCTCTACGAACTCCGGCCGGCAATCGGGATAGCCCGAATAATCCACGGCATTGACGCCAATGAAGATATCGCGCGCCTCGAGCACCTCGGCCCAGCCCAGCGCGAGTGCGAGAAACACCGTATTGCGTGCCGGTACGTAGGTCGCGGGGATGCCCTCGGTCGGGGACTCAGGCACGGCGATGCTGCTATCGGTCAGCGCCGAACCGCCGATGCCGTTGAGATTGAGGCCGATCACCTTGTGCTCGACCACGCCCAGTTGCCGCGCCACCCGCTCGGCTGCCTGCAGCTCGGCGCGATGGCGCTGGCCGTAATCGAAACTCATGCTGTAGCAGCTGTAGCCCTCGGCTTTGGCCATGGCCACCACGGTGGCCGAGTCCAGGCCGCCGGAAAGGAGGATGACCGCTTTCTTGTCGTTCATGTTCAGTGTCCCGGCTCGTCGTTCCAGAGGATCTTGTGCAGCTGCAGTTGCAGGCGTACGGGCAGGTTGTCGGCCACGATCCAGTCGGCCAACGCACGCGCGTCTACCTGCTTGTGACTGGGCGAGAACAGCACTTCGCCGGCTCGGGCAGCCAGGTCGTACTCGATCAACTTGGATACCGCCCAGTCGTAGTCTTCTCGCGAGCAGATGACGAACTTGACCTGATCGTTGCGTGTCAGCCACTGGACATTCTCGTAGCGATTGCGCTGAACTTCCGCCGAGCCGGGCGTTTTCAGATCGAGGACCTTGCTGACCCGCGGATCGACCGCGGACACGTCGAGCGCGCCACTGGTTTCCAGAGACACCTCGTAACCGGCGTCGCACAGACGTGTGAGCAAGCCAATGCAGTTGGGCTGAGCCAGCGGTTCGCCGCCGGTGACGCAGACGTAACGCGGCCGATAGGCGGCCACCTGATCGAGGATACTGTCCAGCGTGACGATCTCGCCGCCGCTGAAGGCGTAGGCGGTGTCACAGTACTGACAGCGCAGGGGGCAGCCGGTAAGGCGCACGAATACCGTTGGCAAGCCAGCGGTACGCGTCTCCCCCTGCAACGAGTAGAAAATCTCGGTGATGCGCAGGGTTTCTTGCATGGTAGCCACGAGCGTGATGACGAAACAGGCCATCCGCTTCCGTTGCGTGGAAAGACAGGAACGTCGACATCGGCCGACATTCGACAAGGCATGGCAACAAGGACATCAGCCGAGCTGAAACCCCGCCGCACATGCGAGCGCGCATTCTAATGGATCACGCGAGACCAGATAAGAAAAACCCGCGACGGGCGCGGGTTTATTCATCGAATCTCGATTTACAGCCGTTGCAGGTCGCGCTGAGCCAACTGCGCGGCCGAGCTACCCGGGTACTGCGCGATGACTTGCTGCAGGATGCCACGGGCCTTGTCGTTGTGCCCCAGGCGACGTTCGACATCGGCCAGCTTGAACAGCGAATCCGGCACCTTGGCGTGGCTCGGGTAGGCCTGGCTGACCTTGGCAAAGGCTTGACCGGCTGCCTGCAGGTCGCCCTTGGCCAGATTTACCTCGCCCAACCAGTACTGGGCATTACCCGCGTACTGGCTGTTGGGATAACGATTGAGAAAGGCGCTGAACGCCTGCGACGCCTTGTCGAAGTCCTTGGCCTTGATCAGGTCGAAGGCTGCGTCGTAATAGAGTTTTTCCTTGGCCGGGTCACCCGGCTCGGCGCTGGCCTGCTGCTGTGCGGCAGGTGGCGTCGGGGTGCCATTGGCGTTTACCGCGCCATTGGCTGAATTCTGTGCGGGAGCTCCACCGGCAGCGGCGCCGGAGGAAATGCGTTGGTCCAGATCCTGGTAACGCTCCAGGCCTTCCTGCTTGAGGCGCTGGATTTCATTCTGCTGCTCTTCGACCATGCCACGCAGTTGCGCAATTTCCTGCTGCATCTGCTCGAGCTGGTTGAACAGCATACCCTGCGCAGAAGCGGGTGCTTGCGCACCCGCTCCGGCGAAGGAGCCGGCCGTTCCGTAACCCGCCGGTGGATAGCTGCTGCCCTGTTGCATGGAGCTGCTTTCCAGTACGGGAACCTCCGCCATCGCCGCGAGCGGCAAGGCGAGTGTCAGAAGGGTCAGGATACGGCGGCAATCACGCATGGCAGCTTACTTACGCAGCTCTACGCGACGGTTCTGAGCCCAGGACTGCTCGTCGTTGCCAGTGGCAACCGGACGCTCTTCGCCGTAGGAAACCAGTTCCAGCTGAGCAGGGGAAACGCCCTGCAGAACCAGGTAGCGTTGCACGGCCTTGGCACGACGCTCGCCCAGAGCCATGTTGTACTCACGGGTACCGCGCTCGTCAGCGTGGCCTTCCAGAACGACGCGAGCGCCGTTGCCTTTCAGGTCCTTGGCGTGTACGTCCAGAGCGCGCATGGCTTCGGCCTTCAGGTCGGAGCTGTCGTACTCGAAGTAGAAGGTGGTGATAGCGCGCAGAGCAGCTTCTTCGCTCAGGCTGCCATCAACAGCGCCAGTGTTGGCACCGTAGCCAGCGTTCGGGTCGACAGCGCCTTCGCCAGCAGCGTCGCCGCCTTTGGAGGAGCAACCTACGGCAACGGCGAGAGCCAGGGACAGTGCAGCGAACTTACCGAATTTCAGCATTTCCATCATGTAACTCCTAATGAACCCCAGTTGTGTTAAGCAAAAAGGTGTAACGCCGCATCAGTTCAGGTAAGGGGACCAAGAAGGCTCTCGAACTTCGCCTTGAGCGGTAGGAAGAGGGAGCCTCACGCGTCCATTGGTGGACGCCAACATCAAGACTCCCCGGCCCTGCTGGCGGGTGGCGTAGATTAGCATGGTGCCATTGGGCGCAACAGTGGGCGACTCATCCAAACTTGTGTCTGAAAGTATGCGCAGACGGTTGGTTTCCAGGTCCTGTGCAGCCACCTTGAACACGGTGAAGCCATCCTGACGATGAATCATCACCAGGGTCTTCTCATCAGCCGACAATTTCGGGTTGGCGTTGTAGTTACCGACGAAGGTCACTCGCTCCACTGCCCCGCTATTGATGTTGGTCTTGTAGATCTGCGGACGACCCGCACGATCCGAGGTGAAGTAAAGGGTCTGACCATCCTTACCCCAGAAGGGTTCGGTATCGATGGCGTAATGGTTGGTGACGCGGCGCATCTGCCGGCTGCCCATGTCCATCACGTAGATTTCCGGATTGCCGTCCTTGGACAGCACGAAGGCCAGGCGGTTGCCATCCGGCGACCAGGCCGGCGCGCCGTTAAGACCTTCGAAATTGGTGATCTGTTCGCGGCGACCGGTATCGATATGCTGCACGAAGATGCGCGGACGACGCTGCTCGAACGATACGTAGGCGATGCGACGGCCATCCGGCGCGAACGACGGCGACAGAATCGGTTCACGGGATTGCAGCAGGGTCACCGCACGGGCACCGTCGTAGTCGGAGCGCTGCAGGGTGTAACGGGTGTTGTTGGTCCCCATGCGCTCGGCAGTGACGTACAGCAGGCGCGTGGAGAACGCGCCCTTGACGCCGGTAAGCTTCTCGAACGACTGGTCGGCGATATGGTGAGCCATATCACGCAGCTGATCGGTGCCACCACCGACATTGCCGGTCATGACCTGCTGCTCGGTACTGACGTTGAACAGCGCGTACTGAATCTGCAATCGGCCACCGTTGGGCACGATGTTGCCGACCAGCACATATTGGGCGCCGAGCGCTTTCCAGTCGCGGTAGATGACTTCGCTGGCCTGGGTCGGCAGGCTGATCATGTTCTGCCGCGGGATCGGCTCGAAGTAGCCGGAGTTGCGCAGGTCGTTGCCGATGATCTGCGACATGTCTTCAGGCAGTACCGAACCGCCCTGCCAGCCGAACGGCACGACGGCGATGGGCGTGGCGCGGTCAGCGCCCTGGGAGATCACCAGCGGGTCGGCCGCCTGGACGCTACCGACCAGCATGACCAGCCCCAGCAGGGCGATACGAATCAGGTTGTTCACAGAGCTCAATCCTCCGGTTTGAAAATAACGCGTCGCTGCCTGTACATACGGTCGAAGGTAGCGCGATCCAATTGTTGCATCTCGGGAATACGCCCGACGTTACGTACAGCTGCAACGGCCGAGTTGTCGAACGGTGCATCGCCACTGGAGCGCGATACGCTGGCATTGGTCACTGTGCCATCGGGCAGCATCTGAATCAGCAACTCGACGCTCATGCCACGACGCGCCGACATCGGCCGCTGCCAGTTCTCGGTGATCAGTTTGATGATCAGATCATCGAGGTTGCCGGCTACCTGGTCACCATGAGTTTCGGCCAGCGCCTGCTGGTTCTGCACATTGTCCGAGAGCAACTCGGCCAGTGCGGCGGCTTTCTGATCCTCGGCGGCCTTGCGCCGTGCATCCTCGGCAGCTTTTTTCTTGGCTGCTTCGGCGGCTGCCGCTTTTTTCTTCGCCTCTTCTGCAGCGGCCTTCTTCTTGGCCTCTTCAGCGGCTTTCTTCTTCGCCTCTTCCTCGGCGCGCTTCTTGGCGATATCGGCCTGACGCTTCTGCTCGGCGGTCTTCTCGGCCTCGGCTTTCTTCGCCGCCTCGGCCTTTCGAGCCTCTTCCGCCTGCTTTTGTTCCTCGGCTTTCTTGGCTGCGGCTACCTTCTGCGCTTCGGCCTGGGCCTGCTTCTGTTCCTCGGCCTTCTTCTGCTCGAGCCTTTCGGTCTCGAACTGCGGCGCCGAGGTCTTCTGCGCCTCGCCTGCAACCTTTTGCGTGGTCTGGGTAGTGGCCTGGCTCTGGGACTGCAATTGATACAGCGTAGCCTGCACCACTGGGCGCGCCGGTGGCAGCTCCGGGGTGAAGGCGAAGCTGACGAACAGCATGGCGAACATCAGGACATGCAGACCCACGGCCCAAACCACGGGCCAGAAGTAGCTTTCCGATTGCGAACGCTCGGCTTGCTGCATCAGGGAGCCTCGGTAATCAGTCCGACGTTGCCCACGTCGGCCTGCTGCAGACCGCCCATGGCCGACATCACGGTGCCGTAATCGACCGTGCGATCACCGCGCACGAACACCTGCACCTGCTTACCCTGACGACGGTTCTCGGCAATGATCGCCGACACGGCCTGAGTCATCTGTTCGAGGGTCGAGGCACGCTCCTGCTCGGTATCGACGTCGACCTCGCTGCCCATGTTCCAGTAGTAGGTCTTGTCGGCCTTGATGGAGATGGTCAACACCTGGGCGTCGTTGTCCTGCGGCAGCGCTTCACTGCTGACCTTGGGCAGATCGACCTTGACGCCCTGATTGAGCATCGGCGCGGTGACCATGAAGATGACCAGCAGTACCAACATCACGTCGATGTAGGGCACCACGTTCATCTCGGCGACCGGTTTGCGTCTGTTGCGAATTCTCGCCATGGTTAAAACCTGTCCTCTTCGCTCGCCTTAGTCTTCCGAGGTGTGCACTTTGCGGTGCAGGATGGCCTGGAACTCGTCGGCGAAGGTGTAGTAACGACCGATCAGCATCTCGCTGCGGGCAGAAAAGCGGTTGTAGGCAATGACCGCCGGAATCGCTGCGAACAGGCCGATAGCGGTAGCGATCAGCGCTTCGGCAATACCCGGTGCCACGGTAGCCAGCGTGGCTTGCTGCACCTGAGCCAGACCGCGGAAGGAATTCATGATGCCCCATACGGTGCCGAACAGGCCGATGTACGGGCTGGTGGAACCGACGGTTGCCAGGAACGGCAAGGCGGTCTCCAACTTCTCTTCTTCACGGGAGATGGCCACACGCATGGCACGCGCGACACCGTCCATCACCGCATCCGGATCTACGCCCTGCTGCTGACGCAGACGGGAAAACTCCTTGAAACCGGCACGGAAGATCTGCTCAAGGCCGGAATCCGGGTCAGGGTTGCTGCCCGCCTGGCGATACAGTTTGGACAGGTCGATGCCGGACCAGAAACGGTCCTCGAAATTGTCCAGCGCACGCTTGGCGGCGCGGATGGCATTACTGCGCTGGAAGATCATCACCCAGGAAATGACCGAGGCGGCCACCAGGGTCAGCATCACCAACTGAACCAACAGACTGGCGCTACTGATCAGACTCCACATCGACATATGGTCAACGGCGTTAGCTTCCACGCTTACTCTCCTGCTGCAATTAGACCCGGCGCCTGCGTCCCGGCGAACGCGTGTCGCAGGGTTTCGGGGATAGCCCGGGGTTTCAAGTTGTCGGCGCGCGCACAGGCCACCAGAAACTGCCCTTCGCAGAGCAGCGCATCATCCGTAGCCCGCCTGACCTGTTGACGAAAGCGCAGGCTGGCACGGTTCAATTCGATCACATCGGCGCTGATCACCAGTTCGTCATCCAGTCGCGCCGGCGCGTGATAACGCGCCTCGGCCGAATGCACGACGAACAACAGGCCCTCACCGGCAAGCGTCGACTGGGCATAACCCAGCTCACGCAGGCGCTCGGTGCGAGCCCGCTCCATGAATTTGAGGTAGTTGACGTAGTAGACGATGCCGCCCGCATCGGTATCTTCGTAATAGACCCGGCAGTGGTGGCTGAACGGCTGGACTCCGTTTTGCGCGCGCATACTCTAGTCCCCGGCCTGCTGCTTGCCAATCCGGCCTGGTAACAATTTTTTAGTCATTCGTCACCTGTCGAGAAAAGATCGCTACCGGCCTGCTCGCCAGCGCGCTTGGGAATGTTCAGCCCGAAGTGCAGGTAGGCGTGACGAGTGACCACGCGCCCGCGCGGGGTGCGCATCATGTAGCCCTGTTGAATCAGATAAGGCTCGAGCACATCCTCGATGGTATGGCGCTCTTCACCTATCGCCGCCGCCAGGCTGTCCAGCCCCACCGGACCGCCGTCGAACTTCTCGATCATGGCCAGCAGCAAGCGACGGTCGGAATGATCGAAACCGCGCTCGTCGACATCCAGCAGGTTCAGGGCCTGATCGGCGATCGTCAGGGTGATGTGGCCAGTGCCGCGCACTTCGGCGAAATCGCGCACGCGGCGCAACAGGCGGTTGGCGATACGCGGCGTACCTCGCGCGCGCCGGGCAATCTCGAAGGCGCCCTTGGCCTCGATGGGCAGACCGAGAATCCCGGCCGAGCGCGAGACGATGGTGGCCAGGTCGTCGATACCGTAGAACTCCAGGCGCTGGACGATGCCGAAGCGGTCACGCAACGGGTTGGTCAGCATGCCGGCACGGGTGGTGGCACCCACCAGAGTGAAGGGCGGCAGATCCAGCTTGATCGAGCGCGCCGCTGGCCCCTCACCGATCATGATGTCGAGTTGGAAGTCTTCCATGGCCGGATACAGCACTTCCTCGACTACCGGCGAAAGACGGTGAATTTCGTCGATGAACAGCACATCGCCGCTTTCCAGGTTGGTCAGCAGCGCGGCCAGATCACCCGGCCGCTCCAGCACCGGGCCGGAAGTGCTCTTGATCGAGCTACCCATTTCCTCGGCAATGATATTGGCCAGGGTGGTCTTGCCCAGGCCCGGCGGACCGAAGATCAGGGTATGGTCGAGCGCTTCCGCCCTGCCCCGCGCAGCCTGGATGAACAGCGCCATCTGTTCGCGCACCACTGGCTGGCCAATGTAATCGGCCAGGCGCAACGGACGAATGGCTCTATCCTGCTGCTCTTCGCGCTCACGGGGGCTGGCGGTAATCAGGCGATCGGCTTCGATCATCAATAAGGTTCCACTAAACCATGCCGCGCAGCGCGCGTCGGATCAAATCTTCACTGCTCATACCATCTTCCTTGACGGCGGCAACTGCTCGGCTGGCCTCCTGCGGCTTGTAGCCAAGGGATATCAGGGCACTGACGGCATCATTCTCCGCGCTTGAGACTGCCTGAGCCAGTTGAGGTTCCACCACCAAAGGCGCAATGGACGGTATCGACTCCCAGGCCTTGAAGCGATCCTTGAGCTCGACCAGCAGACGCTCGGCGGTTTTCTTGCCCACACCCGGTACCTTGACCAACGCCGCCGTGTCCTGAGTCTGTACGCAACGCACCAGCTCATCGACTTCGAGCCCCGACATCAGCGCCAGCGCCAGCTTGGGACCGACGCCATTGAGGCGAATCAGCTCGCGAAACAGCTCGCGCTCGCGTTTTTCGAAGAAGCCATACAGCAAATGCGCATCCTCACGCACCACCAGATGAGTGTGCAGGGTCAGCGGCTCGCCCACCGCAGGCAGACGATAAAGGGTCGTCATCGGTACTTCCAGCTCATAACCGACGCCATTCACATCCAGAAGCAAATGCGGCGGCTGCTTCTCCGCCAGGGTGCCGCGCAAACGTCCGATCACCGCTGCTTTCCTTTATTAATCCGATTACATACGAAGACGGCCGCCACGCCGCTTGGCGCCAGCGAGCCCGTGGGGAATGAGACTCTGTCGGTGATGGGCATGACACAGGGCGATGCCCAGTGCATCGGAGGCGTCGATCTGCGGTTTCTGCACCAGTTTGAGCAGATGCATGACCATCATCTGCACCTGCTGTTTGTCCGCCGCCCCCGTGCCGACCACAGCCTGCTTGACCTGGGTGGCGGTGTATTCGCTGATTTCCAGCCCCGCCTCCACCGCCGCGACGATGGCCGCACCGCGCGCCTGCCCAAGCTTGAGCGCCGAGTCGGCATTGCGCGCCATGAACACCTGCTCGATGCCCATCGTCACCGGTCCATGAGTGCGAATCACCTCGCTGACACCACGAAAGACGATCTGCAGACGCTCGGCCAACGGCCCGTTGCCCGTGCGAATGCAGCCTGACGCCACGTACTCGCAACCACGCCCGGTATCGCGCACCACGCCATAGCCGGTAATACGCGAGCCGGGGTCGATTCCTAGGATGAGGGTCATATCAGCAACTGTCTATTTATCCAGTTGGCGAGTATACGGGGGTCATCATGCGCCGTCACTCGTGACGCGCCGGTGGAACCAGAGAAAACCGTAGAAGGAGGGGGCGTAGGGTGGGCTTCAGCCCACCAAGGTCGCCTGGCATGGTGGGCTAAAGCGGATCGCCGCCCGGCCCACCCTACGCATCAGGCGACAAGCTGCTTCAGCTCAGCTGTTCCATGATCTCGTCAGCGACTTCAGCGTTGTGATAGACGTTCTGCACGTCATCCAGGTCTTCGAGCATATCGATCAGTTTGAACACCTTCTGCGCCGTTTCCAGATCGGCAATCGGCGCACTGATCGAGGGGATCATGGCGATTTCCGCTTCCTCGGCCTTGAAGCCAGCCGCACTCAGCGCTTCGTTGACGGCATGGAACTCGGTGAAGCTGGTCGACACCAGGCCCGAACCGTCCTCACCCATTTCCACGTCGTCGGCACCGGCTTCCAGCGCGGCTTCCATCAGGGCATCTTCATCGACGCCCGGCGCGAAGCTGATCTGGCCTTTGCGCTCGAACATGTAGGCGACTGAACCATCGGTGCCGAGGTTGCCGCCGCACTTGGTGAAGGCATGGCGCACTTCGGCGGCGGTGCGATTGCGGTTGTCGGTCATCACCTCGACGATGATCGCCACGCCGCTTGGTGCGTAACCTTCGTAGCTGAACTCGACGACGTTGTCGGCTTCGTTGTTGCCGGCACCACGGGCGATGGCGCGGTCGATCACGTCACGCGACATGTTGTTGGTCAGTGCCTTGTCCACGGCCAGGCGCAGACGCGGGTTGTCCGCCGGAATCGGGCCGCCATGCTTGGCGGCGACCGTCAGCTCACGAATCAGCTTGGTGAAGATCTTGCCGCGCTTGGCGTCCTGACGCCCCTTGCGGTGCTTGATGTTGGCCCATTTGGAATGACCGGCCATAACTCACTCCATCTATAAGGTTTTCACAATTCCCGGGGCGTGAGCGCTCGAGTCTCTCCACCCCATAACGAAGAAGCCTGGAAATCCAGGCTTCTTGTGCAGGCTTATTCGGCCTTGGCTTGCTCACGCAGGCGGATGTGAAGCTCGCGCAGCGACTTGTTGTCGACGATACCCGGTGCCTGAGTCATGACGCAGGCCGCGCTCTGGGTTTTCGGGAAGGCGATCACTTCGCGGATCGACTGCGCACCGGTCATCAGCATCACCAGACGGTCCAAGCCGAAGGCCAGGCCACCATGGGGCGGCGCGCCGAACTTCAGTGCGTCGAGCAGGAAGCCGAACTTCTCCTGCTGCTCCTCTTCGCTGATACCCAGCACGCGGAACACGGTCTGCTGCATGGCCTTGTCGTGGATACGGATCGAACCGCCACCCAGCTCGGTACCGTTGAGCACCATGTCGTAGGCACGTGACAGCGCGGCGGCCGGGTTGGCCTCAAGTTCCTCCGGGCTGCAGCTCGGCGAGGTGAACGGGTGGTGCATGGCGGTCAGGCTGCCGTCGTCGTTCTCTTCGAACATCGGGAAGTCGACGACCCACAGCGGCGCCCACTCGCAGGTCAGCAGGTTGAGGTCATGGCCGAGCTTGATACGCAGCGCGCCCAGGGCCTCGCTGACGATCTTGGCCTTGTCGGCACCAAAGAACACGATATCGCCATCGACGGCGCCAACGCGATCGAGGATGACGTTGATGTTATCCAGCGGGATGTTCTTGACGATCGGCGACTGCAGACCTTCGACGCCGGCAGCACGCTCGTTGACCTTGATATAGGCCAGACCCTTGGCGCCGTAGATGCCGACGAACTTGGTGTAATCGTCGATCTGCTTGCGCGGCATGCTCGCCCCGCCCGGTACACGCAGCGCGGTGACGCGGCATTTCGGGTCGTTGGCCGGACCAGCGAAGACCTTGAATTCGACGTCCTTGAGCTGATCTTCCACGTCGACCAGTTCCAGCGGAATGCGCAGGTCTGGCTTGTCCGAACCGAAGCGGCGCATGGCTTCGGCCAGGGTCATGTGCGGCAGCTCGCCGAACTCGACATCCAGCACTTCCTTGAACAGGTTGCGCACCATGGTCTCGGTGATGTCCATGATGTCTTTTTCATCGAGGAAGCTGGTCTCGATGTCGATCTGGGTGAATTCCGGCTGACGGTCGGCACGCAGGTCTTCGTCGCGGAAGCACTTGGCGATCTGGTAGTAGCGGTCGAAGCCGGCAACCATCAGCAGTTGCTTGAACAACTGCGGCGACTGCGGCAGGGCGAAGAAGCTGCCAGCATGGGTACGGCTCGGCACCAGGTAATCACGCGCGCCTTCCGGGGTGGCGCGGGTCAGGATCGGCGTCTCGACGTCGAGGAAGCCGTTGTCATCCAGGTAGCGACGGATGCTCGAGGTGATGCGCGAGCGCAGCTTGAGCTTCTCGGCCATCTCAGGGCGACGCAGGTCGATGAAGCGGTAGCGCAGACGGGTTTCTTCACCCACATCGGTGTATTCGTTGAGCGGGAACGGCGGTGTTTCCGCCTCGTTCAGCACTTCCAGCTCGTAACCCAGCACCTCGATGGCACCGCTGGCCATGTTCGGGTTGCGCGCGCCTTCAGGGCGCAGACGCACCTTGCCGGTGATCTTGACCACGTACTCGCTGCGCACGCGGTCGGCCTTGGCGAAGGTCTCGGCGCGATCCGGATCGAATACCACCTGGGCCAGACCTTCACGATCACGGATATCGAGGAAGATCACCCCGCCATGGTCACGGCGACGGTGTACCCAGCCGCAAAGGGTGATTTCCTGGCCATCCAGGCTCTCGTTCAACTGGCCGCAATAGTGGCTGCGCATCATGATCGTGTTTCGCTTCTCTAAGGTCTTGGATAGGTCAGGCAGCCCCCAACGCCCTGGGCAGGAGCTACACCGCGGCGAACGTCCAACCCTACGCCGCGCTTCGATAAAGAGCGGGATTATATAGCGTAAATCGTCATGACGCAGCCGCTCGGCAGATGCCTTCTATAATGAAGAGCGCCTCCTGCCTGGAGAATGACCATGGCCCAACCCCATCGCAGCGACCTGCCCAGCGATCTGCTGGAAGATTTCCGCCTTGACGCCGCCGAGCAGTTTCCGCGCTGCGAGCAACTGCTGATCGAACTGGAACGAGCGCCAAAGAGTACAGAACGACTGCGCGAGCTGTTTCGCCTGATCCATACGCTCAAGGGCAACCTGGGTTACGTCGAGCTCACCGAACTGATGCCGTTGCCACAAGCCATGGAGGACGTGCTCGATGCCCTACGCTCGGGCGGCCTGACCTTCGACAGCCTGCTCGGGGACATATTGCTGCTCAGCCTCGACCATCTACGCGCCCTGGTCGCTCGAGCACTGGGCGGCACCGACCCAGCTCCCGATAGCACGCAGGTCAGTCAGCTGTGCAGCGCACTGCAGGCGCTGGCCATGACACCGAGTGAGAGGCAGACCAAAGCACGTCTCGAGCGGCTGCAACAAATGGACCCCAGCACTCGCCTGCAACTGACTGCAGAAGCAGAACCAAGCCGCAGCGAAGCGCTGCTGGCACGCCACGCAATCGTGATCCAGCCCGACCTGCAGTTCTTTTGCGCACTGACCGAGGCCGCCGAACAGCGCTCCCCCTACTGGCGAGGCCGCAACCTGCGCCTACTGGAACTGGCACTGAGCATCAATGCAGCGGGCGGCTACGCCGAACAGCCCGAGCAACTGGCGGCCGCAGTCTGTTTGCATGACCTCGGCATGGCCTTCCTGCCGCTGGATCTTCTGCACAAGCAAAGCCATTTCAGCCGTGAAGAACGACGCATGATGCAAGGCCACCCACGCCTGGCCAGCGACCTGCTCAAACGCATGCCTGGCTGGGCGGCGGCCATGGAGATCATTCTGCAGCATCAGGAACATGCCGACGGTTCTGGCTACCCCAAAGGTCTGAGCGAAAAGGAGATAGCCCCGGGCGCACTGATCCTGCATATCGTCGATACCTTTGACGCAAGGACCCATGAACGCGCCCATCAGACATTGAGCAAACGCCCATTGCTACGCGCCATCCTCGAAATCAACAACCTTGCCGGGCAGCAATTCAGCGCCCATTGGGTGGAGGTGTTCAATCGCACCCTGCAGCAGCCGCGACTGGCGCACGGCTGAGCGAGTATTGCGCCACGCACAGGATTGACGACCAGCCATGGGCAGGATTTATTGGACCCAAATGAACCGTGCGTTATCAATAGCCTCTAAACATCGCTTTCATTGATATAAGCCAAGATCATCCCGATGCCCTGCGTGTTAGGCTCTCACCAACACTGCGGGATAGACACCCTGGGCTCACCTGAAAGGAGAAAAAACCATGGAAATCAATATCGGAATCGCCGAACAGGATCGCGCCGCCATCGCCGAAGGTCTCTCGCGCCTTCTGGCTGACACCTACACCCTGTATCTGAAGACCCATAACTTCCACTGGAACGTCACCGGTCCGATGTTCAACACCCTGCACCTGATGTTCGAAGGTCAGTACACAGAACTGGCGCTGGCGGTTGACGCAATCGCCGAACGAATTCGTGCACTGGGCTTCCCGGCGCCAGGCACCTACGCTGCCTATGCCCGCCTGTCCTCGATCAAGGAAGAGGAAGGCGTACCCAGCGCCGATGAAATGATCAAGCAACTGGTGCAAGGCCAAGAGGCCGTCGTACGCACTGCCCGCGGCATTTTCCCGCTGCTGGACAAGGTCAGCGACGAGCCGACTGCCGACCTGCTGACCCAACGCATGCAGGTGCACGAGAAAACCGCGTGGATGCTGCGCAGCCTACTCGCTGTTTGAGATGCTCAGAGGCCCGGTGATCCGGGCCTTTTCATTAGGCATGCAGCCCCGCCCTGATCTATGCTCTGGCCATTCGCCATTGAGCTTCCGAGATCCATGAGTCAGCCAGCCAAACCGCCCAGCATCATCGATCTGTATCCGGAGGAAACCCGCAAGGCGGCCGAGCTCCTGAAGCAGGCCGTGCCGCTGATGATGCGTCACGATATCCCGCCGAACCCGGTGCACTATGCGCTGTGGTACACCTACAGCAGAGGCAGCGAACCAGAGCTCAATCGCCGCCTGGACAAGGTGGTGGAGGACTTCGACGTGTTCCCGCCGGAAACCGCCAGTCGGCTGTTTCGCGATTACATCATCCGCGGCGAGCTGGAAGAAGCTCGTGCCGGCCAGCAGCAGGTAATCGAGCTGGTCGATGATATCGAAGGCGATGTTTCACATAGCGTGCTTGGCAGCCAGCATTACCAGCAGAGCCTGAGCCAGGGCCTCAGCGCGCTGCAGGAACCCATCATCGACGACCTACCCAGCGTGCTCAGCGAACTGCAGGAAAGCACCCAGCTGATGCAGGATCAGCAGGAAAAATTCCTTTACCGCCTGCGCGCCGCGCAGCAAGAGATCACTCATCTGCGCAGCCAGCTGGAACGCGCGCATCTGGCGGCAACGCTCGACAGCCTGACCCGAGTATTCAACCGCCATGCCTTTACCCGCCTGCTGGAGCGCGCTCTGAACGAATCACAACAGGGTCTGGCGCTGGTGATTCTGGATATCGATCACTTCAAGCAGTTCAACGACCAATACGGCCACCCTCTGGGCGACCGCGTGCTGCAGCATGTCGGACAGCTGCTACGTGAGCTGCTGCCACCGGGCGCTTTTGCTGCACGTTATGGTGGCGAAGAGTTCTGCGTGGTGCTGCGCAATTGCGCCAACCTCAACGAAGTCCTCGATTTCGCCGAACAGCTGCGCCACAAGATCCAGTCGCTGAGAATCAAGGTAAGGCGAACAGACCAGATTCTGGACAGCATTACTGCGTCCTTCGGCTGCGCCATGGCCGAAGAAGGCGACACATTCGAATCACTGCTCACCCGCGCCGATGACGCGCTTTATCAGGCCAAACGCGCCGGCCGCAATCAGGTGCACCCGATTACCAGCGAAACGATGCTAAGCGCTTGATTTGAGAAGCCCCCGCCTTTGCTGTTAAATAGCCTTGCACGCCGCATTACCGTCCTGCGGCGTCGCTAACCTTGTATACCGGCGCGCGTCATTGCCGTTCGACTGGCAACCCGTAAAGCGCGCTCTCTCCGCAACACCTTGAGTCATCATTCAATCAGTGAGTTCATCGAAGATGTTGAAGATTGCCCATCTCGTGACAGGGTTTGCCGCCCTGCTGCTGTCTGCCGTACCCGGTTTTTCCACTTCGTTCCTGACTACCCCGGATGCCATTTATCTGGCCCTGACCGGCTTGCTCAACCTGCTTGCCGCATCGCAACAACAAAGCGTACCCGCAGCGCGCCAACAACTGCTGGGCCTCTCCTCGGCGCTATTGATATTGGCCGCCGTGGTACAGAGCCTGATCCTGCTTGCCCCACTGCCCAGCATTGGTAGCCAACCCGCCATCTGGTTGCCGCTACTGACCCTGGTCATCGCCGTGGCACTGAGCCTTGCGGCTCAACTGAACACGCAACCACGCACCACAGAACAACGCCCGTCCGTGCAACAAGCCAGTGCCAGTACCGGCGCGACTCAGGATGATCGCGAGACCGGTACGGTCAAGTGGTTCAACACATCCAAGGGGTTCGGCTTCATTTCCCGCGACTCGGGTGACGATATCTTCGTGCACTTTCGCGCCATTCGCGGCGAAGGCCACCGCGTCCTGATCGAAGGCCAACGCGTGGAGTTCTCGGTCATGCAGCGTGACAAAGGCCTGCAGGCGGAAGACGTGATCGCAGCAGCCCCTCCTCGGCGCTGAGCGGCACGCAAAGAAAAGCCCGGGAAACCGGGCTTTTTCATATCAGTAGTGAGGTGGCGGTGCTTCGTCTTCAGCAATACCCGCCTGACCATTCAACTCCTCCTGGCGCCGCGCTAGAACCGTCAATTGCAGCTGCATCCGCTCGATACGCCGATTCTGCTCGACCAGTTCATCGCTCAACGCCTGAATGGTGTCATCCTGAAAAGCCAGGCGGCTTTCCAACTCCATGATCCGCGACTCGAGGCTCATGCTGACTCTCCGGCAAACTGAAAATCCTCGGTGAGTACCAGGCGCAGCTTGTCGATGATCTGCCCCACCTGCTGCTCACTGTAAGGCTGCGCCGGATGCCGCCCCCATACTGGAGCAGGCCAGGCTGCATCCTCACGTCGGCGCACAATCACATGCATATGCAACTGACTGACTACATTGCCGAGCGTGGCCACGTTCATCTTGTCGGCCGCGAAGGTGTCCTTCAGTGTTTCAGCCAGCAACGTGGTTTCCTGCCACAGCTGGCGCTGATCATCAGCGTCGAGCTGGAACAACTCGCTGACCTCCTCACGCCGAGGCACAAGGATGAACCAGGGGTAATTGGAGTCATTCATCAGCAGCAAACGACACAGGGGAAAATCCCCGACCAGCAGGCAATCCTGCTGCAGACGCGAATCCAGAGCGAACATGACGCCCTTCCTCCTTTAAAACAGATCAATCAAGCGTAGCCCCCCAGCGAGGGGCGAGCGATGGCGCGCAGCATACGCTGGCTGGGTCGAGACTTCACCCGGTGACCGCGCACCAACGCAAGGCAGCTCGGACGCACACGCACCGCAGACGTGCACCATTTTGTTTCTTCCCGTAATAGACAGCGCGAAGCGTTACCGGTGAAACCACAGGCAAGTGAGCTGACGACACCAGCTGACCTCTGACCGCGGACACTGGCGCCCCCCTGACGAATCCGCACCAAAAGCAGCGCCGGCGCTGCCGCGAGCGCTGCCATGCGCCCCAAAAATCAAGGTTTTAGTGGGGCAGGCAGGTTTTGAGCACGACTTTTGCTAACTGTGAAAGCAATGCCCGGCAAGCCGTGCAGTCGATCAATAACAGCGGTCCCAGGCACCTCAGAACCGCGAAAGCGTCGGCGCAACGAAACGCAAGTACAGAGCTATAGATTTGCGACATTCTTCCTCACGCGATGCGACACCAGCATGAACGAAGTCGTAATGAATAGACTGCAACTATCGCCAATATCGGCTGCGTGCTATAAGTTACCGCCGACACAAAAAGAAAGAGCCGCCCATATAACAAAACAGTGGGCAGCGCAACTCTTCTAAACCAAAGGAGCAATCACGATGCAAGTGATGAAGTGGAGCGTAATCGCCCTGGCAGTAGCCGCGGGCACCAGCCAAATGGCAGTGGCTTCCAGCCAGTCCGAGTCCAACGGCTTTATCGAAGACAGCAGCTTCAACATCTTCAATCGCGTTCTGTACATGAACCGCGATTTCCGTAACGGCCCGAACGGCGCAAGCACCTCCGCCAACCCGGCTGGCTACCGTGAAGAAACCGGTCTGGGCATCCGCCTGCTGTACGAATCCGGCTTCACCCAAGGCACCGTAGGCGTCGGCGTAGACGCTCACTCCCTGAGCAGCATCAAGCTGGACAGCGGTCGCGGCCGCTATGGCAATGGCCTGTTCTCCCAGACCGACGACGGTCGTGGCGACGACACTCAGACTGAAGTAGGCGGCGCCATCAAGTTCCGTATCTCCGACACAGTTCTGAAGTACGGTAGCCAGTTCACGGCCAGCCCGGTGTTCTCCACCGGCGACAGCCGTATCCTGCCAGAAGTCACCACCGGTACTTACCTGGTAAGTAACGAAATCGAAGGTCTGGAACTGAGCGCTGGTCGCTTCACCGCCATGAGCAGCCAGACTGGCACCAGCCGTGATGACATCAACGGCAAGGGTGAAGCTGGCCTGAAGTATGCCAACATCGTGGGCGCTTCCTACTCCTTCACCGACGATCTGAGCGCAGCATTCCACGCCTCCGACGTAGAAGATTACTGGAAGAAGTACTACGGCAACGTAAACTACAACCTGCCGCTGGCCGAAGAACAGGCTCTGAACTTCGACTTCAACATTTACAAGACCGACTACGACAAGACCTACACCAACACCACCAGCGACCAAGACAACACCATCTGGAGCCTGGCAGCTGCCTACTCCATGGGCGCTCATACCTTCACTCTGGCCCACCAGCGCTCGACCGGTGATCGCGGCTATGACTACGGTGTAGACGGCGGTGGCACCGTGTGGCTGGCCAACTCGGTTCAGTTCTCCGACTTCAACGCCAAAGATGAGAAGTCCTGGCAAGCACGTTACGACATCAACATGGCCTCCTTCGGTGTGCCGGGTCTGAGTTTCATGACTCGTTACATTCGTGGTACGGATATGGATGTTGCTGCTGGCAACAACGAGAAAGAGCGCGAGCTCGACATTGAAGCCAAGTACGTGATTCAGGAAGGCGCCGCCAAGGATCTGTCCTTCCGTGTTCGCCAGGCGTTCTACCGCAACTCCTTTGAAGGCGACCTCAATGACTTCCGCCTGATCGTCGAATACCCGCTGAGCGTTCTGTAACTTCAGCGCTATTCGATAGCGGTATAAAAGAAACCCGGCTTTGGCCGGGTTTCTCTATTTCTGGCTCAGTGCTTTAAAGGGGCAACGCATAAGTCCCCGTCACATGCGCTACTAATTCACTCTCATTACCAGCCGAATATAACGAAACCTCACAAACTGCCTGACGCCGACTCAAACGTAATATGCGCGCCTCTGCCAACAAGTCCACCGGCTTGGGCTTGACCAGAAAGTTGATATTGAGATTGGACGTCACCGCCATTTCCACCCGGCCGAGACGCCCCAGCACCACGGCATACATCGCCGCATCCCCCAGCGCCATGATGGTCGGGCCGGATAACGTGCCCCCCGGACGCACCAATTTGGCGTGAAAAGGCACGCGCGCCAGCACGCCCTCTTCATCAAGCCGGTCGATCCGTAGATCGATATCCTCGGCCATCGGGAGCCCCGCTCGAATCAGGCTCTGAACCTCAAGTGCAGTCAATCCCACTCTTTATTCCTCCCGGCAAGCGCAGTAGCGCTTTCGCGCCTGCACCCGTCCTGTACGCCACTGTATAGGCACCGTACAATGCCGGCCTATTCCAAGCCCTAGCAACCGACAGAACGGCCAAACATGCGTACCAGTCAGTTCCTGCTCTCGACCCTGAAAGAAACCCCTTCCGACGCCGTGGTGATCAGCCACCAGCTGATGCTGCGTGCCGGCATGATCCGCAAGCTGGCTTCCGGCCTGTACACCTGGCTGCCGATGGGCCTGCGCGTGCTGCGCAAGGTCGAGAACGTGGTGCGCGAGGAAATGAACGCCGCTGGCGCGCTGGAAGTGCTGATGCCGGCCATTCAGCCGGCCGAGCTGTGGCAGGAATCCGGTCGCTGGGTGCAATACGGCCCTGAGCTGTTGCGTGTGAAGGATCGTCATGATCGTGAGTTCTGTGTCGGCCCGACCCATGAAGAAGTCATCACCGACCTGGCCCGCAACGAGCTGAACAGCTACAAGCAGCTGCCAATCAACATGTACCAGATCCAGACCAAGTTCCGTGACGAGATCCGTCCGCGTTTCGGCCTGATGCGCGGCCGCGAGTTCATCATGAAGGATGCCTACTCCTTCCATGCCGACCAGGCTTCGCTGCAAGAAACCTATGACCGCATGCACCAGGCGTATTGCAACGTGTTCAGCCGCCTGGGCCTGAACTTCCGTCCGGTGCAGGCCGATACCGGCTCCATCGGCGGCACCGGCTCGCACGAGTTCCACGTCCTGGCCGACTCCGGTGAAGACGATATCGCCTTCAGCAATGTCTCCGACTACGCCGCCAATATCGAGAAAGCCGAGGCCATTCCGCGCGAGAAGGAACGCCTTGCAGCGACCGAAGCGATGCGCCTGGTCGATACCCCCGACACCAAGACCATCGACGCGCTGGTACAGGGTTTTGGCCTGGCCATCGAGAAGACCATCAAGACCCTGGTGGTGCACGCCGCCGAAGAAGGCAAGCTGATCGCGCTGATCGTTCGTGGCGACCACGAGTTGAACGAGATCAAGGCTGCCAACCTGGAGCTGGTTGCCAGCCCGTTGCAGATGGCCAGTGAAGCCGAGATTCGCGCCGCCATCGGCGCCGGCCCCGGTTCGCTCGGCCCAGTCAATCTGCCGATCCCCTGCATCATCGACCGCAGCGTGGCGCTGATGAGCGACTTCGCCTCCGGCGCCAACATCGAAGACAAGCACTACTTCGGCGTCAACTGGGAGCGCGATCTGCCGTTGCCCGAGGTTGCCGACCTGCGCAATGTCGTCGCCGGCGACCCCAGCCCGGACGGCCAGGGCACTCTGGAAATCAAGCGCGGCATCGAAGTCGGTCACATCTTCCAACTCGGCACCAAGTACAGCGAGGCGATGAACTGCCAGGTACTGGGCGAGAACGGCAAGCCCGTGACCCTGGCCATGGGCTGCTACGGCATCGGTGTTTCTCGCGTGGTGGCTGCGGCCATCGAGCAGAACTTCGATGAGCGCGGCATTCGCTGGAACGATGCCCTGGCGCCGTTCCATATCGCTCTGGTACCGCTGCGTTATGAAACCGAGCAGGTTCGCGAGGCCACCGACAAGCTGTATGCCGAGCTGACCGCCGCTGGCTATGAAGTGCTGCTGGATGACCGCGACAAGAAAACCAGCCCCGGCATCAAGTTCGCCGACATGGAGCTGATCGGTATCCCGCACCGCGTCGTCGTCAGCGACCGCGGCCTGGCCGAGGGTAACCTCGAGTACAAGAGCCGCGCCGAAACCGACGCGCAAGCCGTGCCGCTGGCCGATATCCTGTCCTTCCTGCAAGCCCGTATCAGCCGCTGATCACGCCCTACCGAGCCATCATGCACACGAGCAACAACCTTCGCCTGACCGGCGCCGCCTTGTGCGGCGCCCTCTTCCTCAGCGGCTGCGCCAATCAGCTGCCACAGCGTAGCGAGCATGAGGAGCGCGTCGAACGCAAGCTGCTGGATCACCAGCTGCAGATCGATGCTGGCGAACCCAAGGTGCTGGAGCTACCGCAACGCCGCGTTCGCGTGCATGACCAGAAAAGCTACGAGGTCACCGCCTTCGAGGTGACCCGCCGCTACGACCGCTACACACCCTACCAGCCCTGGCGCGAGATCTATGAAGTACCAATGGGTGCGGTAGCAGTGGTTGCGGGCGTGGGCGCCAACATACTCAACGTCGTGCTGCTCGGCAGCCTGCCGGAAACCGCTACCCGTGGCTGGATCAGTTACGGCATGGCGGGCCTGAACCCCTTCATGAACGTCGAATCAAACGGCCGCGCCGAGCAGAACCTGGCCAGTATCGAGGAACTGCAGCGCGACCGTCGCATGGAGTACACCAACCTGCCCTGGTCCGAGCGCCCGGTACAGGTCAAGGCTGGCGATCAGCAATTCGAACTGCTTACGGACAGCAGCGGGGTGCTGCGCCTCAACCTGCTCGACAGCCCGTTCAGCGAACAGGACATCGCGCGCCTGAACATGCTGCAACTGAGCGTCGAAGATCGCCTGGGCGACGATGTCGCGCGTGCGGAAACGACTCTTATGGTCAGCCATACCCTGCGCGGCAAGCTGCGTGAAGCGCATGACCTGATCTTCGATGACCTCGAAGGCGGCGATGTTGACCAGTGGGTACACCGGGTCAAACGCCTTTCCGATCTTGGTCTGGAAGAAGAGGCCAGCGAGCTGGAGCAGAGCCTGATCGAGCTGACCCGCAACGATCCTGAGTTGCAGGATGCCTTCCTCAAGGCGCTGCTCAAGGATGCCGGACGTCTGGCTGCCGATCCGGCCAACTGACCTTATTTGCCGTTTTCTCGCGGTATCGATATGCCGCGGTATCGGAGGGCGGGTAGTACCCGCCCTACACCGAGCTATACAGGCTAGACCATCTCCAGCGGCCGCTTGTTCTGCGGCGGAGCAAAGGCCGCGTCCAGCAAAGCCAGATCATCCGCATTCAGGGTAATGGAAGCTGCCGCAGCGTTATCACGCAGATGGGCGCTGCCCACGGCCTTGGGGATGGCAATCACACCGTCCTGCCTGAGCACCCAGGCCAAGGCAACCTGAGCCGGCTTGACCCCATGCCGTTGGGCCACCTCAAGCAGTGCGGACTCGTGCAGCAGTGTGCCGGCCTGGCCTAGCGGACAGTAAGCCATCAGCGGCATACCGGCGCGCTGGTGCCAGGGCAGCAGGTCATACTCGATGCCACGCGCCTGCAGGTTGTACAGCACCTGATTGCTGCGACAGGCCGGCTGATCCAGCTCGAGTAGATCATCCAGATCGAAGTTGGAGACGCCCCAGGCGCCGATCTTGCCCTGCTCACGCAACCGCTCGAAGCCTTCGACCGTTTCAGCCAGCGGGTAGCGCCCGCGCCAGTGCAACAGATAGAGATCGATACGCTCGCAACCCAGTCGTTTGAGGCTGCGCTCACAGGCCGCCTGAACGCCATCCCGACTGGCGTTGTGCGGGTACACCTTGCTGACCAGAAATACCTCGTCCCGGCGCCCGGCGATAGCCTCGCCCACCACTAGCTCCGCGCCGCCCTCGCCATACATCTCGGCGGTATCGATCAGGCTCAGGCCCAGATCCAAGCCCTCACGCAGCGCCGCGACCTCACGCGAGCGCTGGCGCTCATCTTCCCCCATGCGCCAGGTCCCCTGGCCTATCACCGGTACCTGCACACCTGCCAATTCAATTCTGCGCATCATTTTCTCCCAAGTGGGTTCTGACCAGGTCGTAGCCCTCGCCACGCCATTGCAGCAAGCACAGCCCGTGGCCGAAGGGGTCACTCAGCGTTACCAGCCGCCCCCAGGCATATTCGTTGATTTCACCTTCTGCCCGGGCACCTGCGGCAAGTGCCCGAGCCAGCGCTGCGTCGAGATCATCGACGACGACATCCAGATGCAGCGGCGTCCAGTGACGACGGTAATCACGTTGCACGCCGGCCTCGGGGCAGGGTCGAGTGGCCGCGGCCTTGTGTAGCAGATAGAGCGGTACAGCCGCGCCGAGCATCTCGACGACCGTACCACCGAACAACACACGCCCGACACTGAAGCCAAGCGCTTGCTGGTAGAAAGCAACCGCCGCTGGCAGATCGGGAACGTCGAGGTTGAGCAGCACCTGCATGATCAGAGCGGCTTGAGCAACAGCAGCAAGGACACCGGCTGAACACTCTCGGGATGCAGCGGCTCCTGCAGCCATTCCAGGCGCCAGCCGGTTTCACCAATGAGTGTCAGCCAGGATTGCAGGGTGCGGAAGAACCAGGGCATCGGCGCCTGGAAACCCTCACCGAACCCGACGAAATCCTCCACCCGCCAGCCGTCCAGATAAGGCTCGCCATGACTGGCGCGCCACGGATGCAGGGTCTGAATCAGCAGACTGCCGCCGGGTGCGAGCAAGCCCTGCAAGCTGCGCAGAATCGGCTGCAACGGCTCTTCAAGCAGGGCGAAGTTGCAGACCAGCACCTCGAAGCGCCCGAGTTGCTCGGCATGCTCTTCCAGCTCGGCATAGCCACAGACCCGATACTGACTGCGCCCGTCGCACGCAGCGCGAGCCGCCTCAATCAGCGGCGCGGAGGCATCCACCCCCACCGGTTCGATACCGTGCTCTGCCAGCCCCCGACACAGCCAGCCCTCGCCACAGCCAATATCCAGCACTCGCTTGGGCTGCAGCGCCAATACGGCTTGGATGATCGCGGCATCGGTAACCAGGCGCCGGCTTTCGATGCGCTGCTCGCGCACCGCAGCAGCCCAGGCGTCGGCATTGGCCTGCCAGCTTTGCTGAAGCTGTTCTCGATGGTCGCGCTGCATGCCGATTCCCTGCATTTGTGCGTTGCAGCGAGTCTAGCGCCAATGGGCCACCCCGACACCCTTTGCGTCAAAACCGCCAGCCAGCCCCGTTCACAGCGACTAAGCTGATAGGTAAGCAGACGAGGCGCCAGGGGCAGAGCCCGGCGATCGGCAGTCTCGTGTTTTCCGTGGAGCAGATAGGCCAAGCCGGTGGACTATGGGCGTGTTATGGCAATCGGATCCTCAGCACCGCGAACTGGCGTCGAACGTCCTGCCGGAGGTCGACGACAAGCCGGCCCAGCGGCCACGTCGCTGGCGCCTGGTGCTTTACCTGCTCCTGGCATCGGCGTTGGCTGCTGCAGCCGCTCTACTGTTTTTCGAGCTGCGCAGCGCACACTTCCAGGCCCGTGAGTTGAGCCGCTATGCCGCCACCCTCACCTACCGTGTCGAGCCGGGGCCCAGCCCGGATATTCTCTACCCTGCTGACGGCCCCTTCGACAAACGTCAGGGCTATGCCTACCTGCCACTGATGCTGGAGCGCCTGCAGCAACGCGACTTCCTGATCAGCGAGCAGGCGCGCTTCTCTCCGGCGCTGATGGACTACAGCCGTCGCGGCCTGTTCCCGCCCTTCGCCGAGAAAAGCCAGACCGGGCTCAGCATCAGCGATTGCCGCGGCACGCCCTTCTATGAGTTCCGCTATCCGCAACAGGGATACGCCGATTTCGCCAGTATTCCGCCGCTGGTAGTCAGCAGCCTGCTGTTCATCGAGAACCGTCATCTGCTGGATAGCGATCAGCCACTGGCCAATCCGGCGGTGGACTGGCCACGGTTCGCCATGGCCGCGCTGTCGCAGATCGGCAAGGTGCTCGATGTGCAGGATCAGTCCGCTGGCGGCAGCACCCTGGCGACCCAGCTGGAGAAATACCGTCACTCTCCCGATGGCCTGACGCTGTCGGCGAAAGAAAAACTGCGGCAGATGATCTCCGCCAGCGTACGCGCCTACCAGCAGGGACCGCAGACCCTCGAAGCGCGCCAGACCATCGTGCGCGATTACCTCAACAGCGTACCGCTGTCAGCCGCCCCGGGGCATGGCGAAGTTCATGGCCTGGCCGACGGCCTACGCATCTGGTACGGCGCGGATTTCGAGCGCAGCAATGCGCTGCTTGACCCAGAGCGCACGCCCGACGCCAGCATGGCTGAACGTGGCCTGGCCCTGCGCCAGATGCTTTCGCTGATGATCGCCCAACGCCGTCCCTCCTACTATCTGGCGCAGGGGCGCAAGGAGATGGAAGCGCTGACGGAGAGCCATATCCGTCTGCTGGCTGCAGGAGGGCTGATCGACGCCGAGCTGCGTGACGCGGCGCTGACGCAGAAGCTGCAATACCGCGACTGGCAACAGGAACCCAATCTACGACCGGTGGAAAGCGACAAGGGCATCAGCGTGGCCCGCTCACGCCTGTCCAACCTGCTGGGCATGCCCCTTTACGATCTGGACCGCCTCGACCTGGAAGCACGCAGCACCCTGCAACGCGACCTGCAGCAGGAGACCAGCACCTACCTGCAACGTCTGGCCGATCCTGAGTTCGCCGGCAAGATCGGCCTGTTCGGTGAGCGCCTGCTATCGCCAGAGAAAACCGCCGAGGTGCGCTACAGCTTCACCCTGTTCGAACGCACGGCCACCGGCAGTCGGGTACGCGTGCAGACCGACAGCACCGACCAGCCCTTCGACATCAACGAAGGCAGCAAGCTGGAACTGGGCTCCACCGCCAAACTACGGGTGCTGGCGACCTACCTGGAGGTCATCGCCGAGCTGCATCAGCGCCACGCCGACAAGAACCCGGCCGAGCTGCGCAACGTCGAGATCGCCGCGCAGGACTACCTGAGCCGCTGGGCAGTCACCTATTTGCAGGCCAATCCCGGTGTCGACCTGGCCAGCATGCTGGAAGCCGCGCTGGAACGACGCTATTCGGCCAGCCCCCACGAACGCTTCTTCACCGGTGGCGGCCTGCACACCTTCGGCAACTTCCGCCGCGAGGACAACGGCCGCAACCCGACCCTGCGTGAATCGCTGCGCGAGTCGATCAATCTGCCGTTCGTCCGCCTGATGCGCGACCTGGTGCGCTATAGCACCTACCAGAACAGCGCCGAACTGCTCAAGGACGACAAGGACCCGCGCCGTCAGGAATACCTGCAACGTTTCGCTGACCAGGAGGGGCGCACCTTCCTGTTGCGCTTCTGGCGCAAATACCAGGGCCAACCGCCGCAACAGCGCCTGGAGACGTTCATCAGCGGCCTGCGCCAGACCCCGGTGCGCCTGGGCGCCGTGCACCGTTACCTGCTGCCGCAGGCCGACGAAGAAACCTTCGCGGCCTTTCTGCGCGCGCAACTGCCACAGGAAAAACTCACCGACCAACGCATCGCGCGCCTGTACAAGGACTACGGCCCTGGTGCCTACAGCCTGCCGGATCAGGGCTATATCGCCCGCGTGCATCCGCTGGAACTGTGGCTGCTGGGTTACCTGATCGACAACCCGCAGGCCAACTTCAGCGACGCCGTGGCCGCCAGCATCGACGAGCGCCAGGAAGTCTACGGCTGGTTGTTCCGCAGCCGGCACAAGAGTGCCCGCGACAGTCGCATCCGCATCATGTTGGAGGTCGAAGCCTTCTCCGACATCCATCGCCGCTGGAAGAACCTCGGCTATCCCTTCCAGCACCTGGTGCCCTCCCTGGCCACCGCCTTGGGCAGCTCAGGCGATCGGCCGGCGGCGCTGGCCGAACTGATGGGCATCATCCAGAACGACGGCATTCGCCAACCCGTGCTGCGCATCGACGAACTGCACTTTGCCGCCGGCACCCCCTACGAGACGCGAGTCGAGCGCAACACCCACGGTGCCAAGCGGGTAATGCCCTCGGAAGTGGCGGCCGCACTGCGCAATGCACTTTCCCAGGTAGTAGAAGGCGGTACTGCGCGACGGCTGCAGGGTACCTTCCAATTGCAGGACGGCCGTAATCTGACCCTGGGCGGCAAGACCGGCACCGGCGACAATCGTATTGAAAGTGTCGGCGCCGGCGGACGGGTGATCAGTTCACGGGCGATGAACCGCACGGCCACCTTCGTGTTCTTCCTCGGCCCGCGTCACTACGGCACCCTGACCGCCTTCGTGCCGGGACGCGAGGCGGAGCGTTTCACCTTCACCTCGGCCCTGCCGGTACAGGTGCTCAAAGGCATGGCACCGATACTCGCCCCCTATCTGGAACCTGGTAGCGCCACCCTTTGCCAAGCGCCGCAGAGCACACCGCAAATCAGTTGGCGGTAACACGCGGTAACCAGCGCGGTGCCGACGGGATGAAACCGCAAGGCGAACGCACAGTCCATGGCTGCATCGTCCGTTTAGCTTATGAGCCTCACCCATGCCCGCATCCTGGATAACCCTGCTGCGTCGTCGCCGCCTGACGCTGATCGTGATGGCCAGCCTGCTGGTGCTACTGCCCATCGGCTGCGCCAAACTGGAACAGACCGAGCGCGAGCTGGTGTTTCGCATAGAACCGGGAACCGCGCGCTGGTTCGCAGGCTTGCCTGCGGGCCTCGAGGACGTGCAACTGCAGTCCCCCGAGTTGGCGGCCGACGAGAGCCTGCACGCCTGGTGGTGGCCGTCCTCGCGCCAGGACGCACCGACGCTGCTTTACCTGCATGGCTCGCGCTGGAACCTCACCGGCCAGCTGTTTCGCATCGAACAGCTGCATGCCATGGGCTTTTCCGTGCTCGCCGTCGACTATCGCGGGTTCGGCCAGAGCCGCGGCGCACTGCCTTCCGAGCGCAGCGTATACCAGGACGCGCAGATCGCCTGGCAGCATCTGGCCAGGCTGCAGCCGGACCCGGCCAAGCGCTTCATCTACGGACACTCGCTCGGCGGCGCGGTCGCCGTCAATCTGGCCCGCGAGCTGGCCAGCGAACAGGACGAAGCGCAGGCCGCCGGCCTGATCGTCGAATCCAGCTTCACCAACCTGGGCGACATCGCCGCCGCGGTAACCAACACCTCACTCCCCGTGCGCTGGCTGCTGTCGCAGGAGTTCGACTCGCTGAGCAAGATCGGCGAGGTAGGTATCCCGGTGCTGATCGCCCACGGGCGCGACGACCGCTACGTGCCTTCACGCTTCAGTGAAGCGCTGTTCGCCGCCGCCAACGAACCCAAACAATTGCTGCTGATCGACGGCGCCAACCACAACAACGGCTTGCGCATGGCTGGCAACAGCTATCGCCAGGCCCTGCAGGCGCTCGACCTGGCCTTGAACTGAGCGGTCAGTGGGTTCCTGAGGATGCAAGCAAGATAGCGGCATAGCCCAGGATTGCATCCGGGCTACGCACCTTCTACTTCTGCTGGCGCAGTTGCTGCAGATAGAGCTGCTCCACCTTGGCCCGCGCCCAGGGGGTCTTGCGCAGGAAGGTCAGGCTCGACTTGATGCTCGGCTCATGCTTGAAACAGCGCACGTCGACATGCTGTGCCAGCCCATCCCAGCCGAGACGCTCGACCAGAGCGGTGAGAATGGCTTGCAGGGTGACGCCGTGGAGCGGGTCTTTCGCAGTCATGGACAACCTGTACTGAGTGCCGAGGCAGGGAGCGCCACCTTAGCCAATGACAACAGCGGGCGAAAGCCCGGCGTCCATCGGATCGGTGCCCCCTCATAGGCGTTATAAAGCAAAACGGCCCCCACCCTGCGGTGGAGGCCGTTGCAGCACTGGCTACGGAACATCGCCCGCAGCCAGGATCAAGCGTTTACGCCAGTTTGCGCTCGACGTCGTCGAACTGCGCCTGGACGGCCGCTTCCGGCTCTTCGGTGATAAGGCTGACCACGACGATGGCGAGAGTGGCGAGGATGAAGCCCGGGATAATCTCGTACAGGCCGAAGATGCCGCCCATGGAGGACAGCTGCTTCCACACCACCACGGTGATGCCGCCCAGCAGGATGCCGGCCAACGCACCGTTACGGTTCATCCGCTTCCAGTACAGCGAAAGGATGATGGCCGGGCCGAAAGCAGCACCGAAGCCAGCCCAGGCGTAGGACACCAGGCCCAGTACGGTGGTGTCCGGATTCAGCGCCAGGACCAGAGCGACGATGGCGATCACCACTACCGCGCCACGGCCGATCCATACCAGCTCGGCACCACCGGCGTCCTTCTTCAGGATCGCCTTGTAGAAGTCTTCGGCCAGAGCCGAGGAGCTCACCAGCAGTTGCGAATCGGCGGTGGACATGATCGCGGCCAGTACTGCGGCCATCAGGATACCGGCGACTACCGGGTGGAACAGGCTGTTGACCAGCACCATGAACACGGTCTCGGCATCGGCCAGATCGCTCTCCAGATAACCGACGGCAACCCAGCCGATGGCCAGTGCAGCGAAAAGGGTAACGGCGGTCCAACCCACGGCGATACGGCGAGCGGTAGGCATGTCCTTGTCGTCGGAAATGGCCTTGAAGCGCGCCAGGATGTGCGGCTGGCCAAAGTAGCCCAGCCCCCAGCCAAGCAGCGAAAGAATGGCGATGATGCCCAGCGGCTGGCCTTTTGCGTCATTGAAGAACGTCAGCAGCTCGGGGTTCTTGGCCACGATGGCAGCATGCGCAGCATCGACGCCGCCCACGGCGTTGAGGGCGAACACCGGTACCAGTACCAGCGCGGCAGCCATCAGCAGGCCCTGCACCACATCGGTCCAGGCCACGGCGAGGAAGCCACCGAACAGGGTGTAGGAAACGACAGCCAGGGTGCCAACGACCACGGCAATTCTGTAGTCGAAGCCGAATACGGTTTCGAACAGCTTGCCGGCTGCGACCAGACCGGAGCTGGCATAGAAGAGGAAGAACAGCAGAATGAAGATTGCCGAGATCACCCGCAACGCATGGGACTTGTCGTTGAAGCGGTGCTCGAAGTAGGACGGCATGGTCACCGAGTCGCTGGCTACATGGGAGTAGACACGCAGGCGACGGGCAACGAACAGCCAGTTCAGCCAGGTACCGGCCAGCAGGCCGATGGCGATCCAGGATGCCTCGAAACCCGCTACCAGGGCATAGCCCGGCAGGCCCAGCAGCAGCCAGCCGCTCATGTCGGAAGCACCGGCGGACAGCGCGGCGGTGGTCGGGCCGATGGAACGGCCACCAAGGATGTAGTCGGACAGGCTGCTGGTACGGCGATAGGCAACGAGGCCCAGCCACAACATCAACACCAGGTAGACCACGAAGGTCACCCCTACAACAAGAACGTTCTGCTCGCTCATTTTGTTGTTCTCTTTCTTGTCACGGCCGTGGCCGTGGTTATGGTTCAAGCGACTGCAGGTGCAACCGCTGCCGGGTCTGACGCCCGCCAGGCGGGCCAAGTCAGATAAGGGCAATGCCTGTTGGGCACAACCCCGGGAATACACGTGCCGCCCTAGCGACGCCCCTCCCTCTTGCAACCGCCATTTCGACATACGCCGCGCTGGACGACTGCCTCGTGCCCTGTAGAACTCCTAGTATCGGTCTAGCTCAGCAATCCTGGTCTGACCAATTTTGCTGCACGCAAGAGGAGCGAGGGGCGGAATGTAGAGGGTCCGACGCAAGGGCTTCTTGCAAAAACCTCTGGAGTTTTTGCAGAAATCTCCAGGCCGGGGAACTTCTGGCGAACGAGCGTTCGGTACCAGGTCTGCCCACACAGGGCTTGCGGGCGCCTAGGGCGGGACATTGCGGCCTGGGGATGGCGAGCCTACGCCTGCCGGTACGGCAGGTAGCTGCGCGCCTCTTCGGCATAGGCCAGTACGCCAGGGCGTTCCTGTTCGAGGAAGTCGGCAACCGCAGCATACAGGCCCGGGTGGCAGAGATAATGCCACGAGCGGGTGAGAACCGGCTCGAAACCGCGGATCAGTTTGTGCTCGCCCTGCGCCCCGGCATCGAAGCGTTGCAGACCTTCGGCGATGACCAACTCCATGCCCTGATAGAAGCAGGTTTCGAAATGCAGCCGGTCGAACTCGGCCAGGCAGCCCCAGTAGCGCCCATAGTAGGTATCGCCATCGACCAGGCTGAAGGCCATGGCCAGCGGACGACCGTGCTGCCGGGCGAACACCACACGAATCATCTCGGGCATGCGTTCGGCCAACAGGCTGAAGAAATCCCGCGTCAGATACGGCGCCTGACCGCGCACATGGTAGGTATTGGCGTAACAGTGGTAGACGAAGTCCCAGTCAGTTTCGCTCAGCTCATGGCCCAGACGCCTGTCGAACTCGATGCCCTGCCCCGCCACCTGCTCACGCTCCTTGCGCATCTGCTTGCGTTTGCGCGAACTGAGCGCATCGAAAAAATCCTGAAAATCCCGGTAACCCCGATTGTGCCAATGGAACTGGCAACCAAGGCGCTCCAGCCAACCCGGTCGTTGCACCACGACGGCATCGCAGGCCGGGCTGGTGAAGTTGATATGCAGGCTCGACAACTCTTCCGCGTCCAGCCCGGCTGTCAGCGCGTCGAGCAACTGCCCGGCCGCATGGGCATCGCCCAGCAAGCGCGCCCCGGTTACCGGAGAGAACGGTACGGCGCCCAGCAACTTGGGGTAGTAGCCGATACCGGCACGGCGACAGGCGTCAGCCCAGCCGTGATCAAACACGTACTCACCGTAGGAGTGCTGCTTCAGATAAGCCGGCAGCACGGCCTGCACCGTCCCGTGCTCATCGCACCAGAGCCGGTGCGAGGGCTGCCAGCCACTGCGGCCACCAACGCTGCCGCTGTCCTCCAGCGCACTGAGAAAGGCATGACGCAAGAACGGTTGTGGCTTTGGCAACAGGGCATCCCAGCTCGCGGCCGGTAATTGGGATAGCAGGGGTAAGGTGTGCAGAGACATGAGGCCAGTCTGGCGAAAACGACGGACGAAAAAAAGCCCCGCCAGTGGCGGGGCTCAATCAGGAGCAGAATCAGTGGTGCATTAGAACGCGTACTGCAGGCGCAGGCTTACGGCATCACCATCGTCGTCGTTAGCAGTGTTGACCACGTTGTCGGCAGAAGCCTTCAGGTAGTTGGCCGAAACCTTGATTGCTTCATTGGCGTACCAGTTCACACCAACGGTGTGGATCTTGGCTTTGGTATCGATGACGCTCGACTCTTCGGCCTTGATGTTGTCGTAACGGTAGAACACTTCCCAAGCGCCAAATTGCTTGTCATTCGGCTTGATGCTGTCGAACTTGCCACCGTCGAGCTTGTAGCCGCGCGCCTCGCCGGTAAGGGTGTAGGCGAGTTGGACGTTGTAGCCGGTGGCTTCGCGGTCATCACGCGCAGAGCCAGACTTAGCGTCGATGTCACGACGCAGATATTCGCTCTGAATGGAGAACGGACCAGCTGCGAAAGCCGCTTCCAGGCCCCAGGCGCTATCACCGTCGAACTGACCAGCGACGGCCGGAGCGAAGTCAGGGCGGTTGCCGTTTACGCCGTCTTCAGTCGTACCACGTACGTTGAGGCGCGAACGGATGCGGCCATCGAAGTCTTCAGTATTGCGCTTGGCATAGTTGACGCCGAAGTGCAGGACGTTACCGGCTTCAGCCATGGGAGCAAACACACCACGCAGGTTGTAGGTGTTGTTGTTCTTGCCGTTTACGTCTTCATTACCCTTGGCACGGTTGAAGCCAGCCGAGCCGTAGAACATGTCGCCAGCGACGCCGCTGACCTGAACGCCCATACCATCCTGCTTGTCGTTCACCCAGTCGGCCAGGTCATAGACTGCAGAACGCTCGATGGCGGTAATCCACTTGGAGCTGGTGGCTTTTTCGAGGCCGAAGTCAGGATCGAAGCGGCCGATTTTCACGTTGACCGGCTTGAAACCGGTGTAGGTGATGGAGGCCTCGTCCCACTTGCTGCTGCCGCTCTCACCGAAGTCGACGTTGAAGGCGTATTTCCAGTCAGTGTAAGCAACACCGGAAATTTCCAGAATGGCGCGACGGAAGTAGGCTTCGTTGGCGGTTTTGCCGTTACGGGTATAGATGCCATCGAACTGATCGAAGTCAGCCTGCAGACGACCACCGATCTTGAAACCGAACTGTTTGTCGGTGGTGGAAGCTTCAAAACCGCCTTTGGTCTTGATCACGATATCGGCGCCGTCAGTGGTGACGGTACCGGCGAAAGCCTGGGCGGAAACGGCCAGGGCCAGGGCGCTGGCTACGAAACCGGCGAAGTGCTTACGGATCATCGAGAAATTCCCCTGTTGGACTTTTAGTGTTGAAAACACCCGAGCCACTGGCTCGTTCGTGCTGGGGGAATCTTGGCGAGGGGTTATTTCAGCTCAGTTGCCGATATATAAAGATTTGATGACAGCGGAACTTTTTACTTCTACTGCTTATAAGCAAGTCAAGAGGGATGAAGCCGCGGTCCGAGTAGGATGATCAAAGCACCCGCCAGACACAACGCAGCGCCCAACCAGTCGCTGAGCATGGGACGGGTCTTTTCGATCAGCGCCAGCCACAGCAGCGAAGCGACGATATACACACCGCCATAGGCGGCATAGGCGCGACCGGCGAAAGAGGCTTCTACGCGGGTCAGAATCAAGGCAAACAACGCCAGGCTGAGCAGCCCCGGAGCGATCCACCAGGCACTGCGATCGAGCCGCAACCACATCCAGAAGGCATAGCAACCGGCGATCTCGAACAGGGCCGCCAGAAGAAACCATAGGTAGTTGATCATTCTCGGCCCCTAACCGCGCAAGGCACCTTCCCGCTCCCAGGCGCAGCGCACACGTAACCCGCCTTCCTGCGGGCTGTGAAAGCCGCTATCGGACTCCCAGCGGAAGGTATGCATGCCATTGAGTTCGGTTTCCAGGTGCACCACCGCACTGGCCCAGTACAGGCGCTTGAGCAGCGCCTCGAAGGCCTCTATCCACAGGTTCCATTCGTACTCGATCGCGCCATAGCTGGCGCCGAAGTGGATCACCTGGGTCTGGTACAGGCCCGCACCGGGCAGGTCGCAGAAGGAGAACATTTCACGGCCAAGAAACGGCCAGAGCTCACCGGCCGGCAGTTCGGCCAGCACGCCACGATTGGTTTCACGGCGCAGACGACGCAACTCGGGGTCATCCGAGGGCCAGTCGCGGATACAGCCATAGACGATGGATTCGGACTCCACACCGGCACTCCTGAAAAAGCAGAACGCCTTCTAACACAGCGCGCCAGGGCAAGAAAGGAACTGGCGCGAATTCTTCAGCGAGGCTGGCGCCGACTACGCCCCAACAACCAGGCCACCAGTGTCATCACCAGTGCCAGCGCAGTGAGCACCGTGAACGGCAGACGGTAGCTGCCGGACAGATCACGTGCCAGTCCGGTGAGAATGGGCGTCAGGCAGCCCAGGCTGTAACCGGTGAACAGCATCATCGCCGTCCAGCGGCTGACGGCCAGTGGCGAGCCGGCTTCGTAAAGCGGCAGCACCAGCGACAAGGCGAAAGAGCCGCCCAGCGAGAAGCCTATGATCACCGCCCACAACTCCGGCACCAGGCGTGGCATGAAGGTAACCATCGCCAGGCAGCCGCAGGTTATCGCGCCGCAGGCCAGCAGCAGTGGATAGCGGGCGTTGTAACGCTGCGCCAGCCAGGGCAGCAGGAAGGAGCTGGGTAACCCCATCAGCATCGAGATGCTCAGCAGCGAGTTGCTACGCAGCAGGCTCAGTCCCGCTTCGTGATAGCGCGCCACCACCCAGGTCGCCAAGGCGTAGAACAACCCCGCCTGAATGGCGAAGAAACAGCTGATCAGCCAAGCGCGCGGCTGCCCCCAGGGCAGACCACCACCTTCCTGTTCGTCAACGGCGCTGACCTGATTGGGTAACCACAGCCAGAGCATCACTCCGAGCAGCGCAGGCGTAGCCCACACCGCCAGGCCCAGATGCCAGGCATCGCCGAACAGCGCCGTAGCCGGAGCCGTGAGCACCGCACCGCCAGCACCGCCGATAGCCATGCCCAGCGAATACCAGCCCACTACACGGCCCATCTGGCTGGCGAAGTGACGTTTGATGAAACCCGACAGCAAAGGCCCGGCAACCGCGATGGCGGCTCCCAAAGCGATTGCGCTGCCGATCAGCACCGCACTCTGGTGCGCGGCCAGACGCGCCAGCAGCGCCAGGCCGATCAGTCCCAGGCAAAGCACGATGGTACGTTCGAGGCCCCAGCGCATGGCCAGACGCGGTGCCAATGGCGCGAGCAGGCCCATGCACAACACCGGCAAGGCCGTGGTCAGACTGATGAAGCTACGACTCAGCGAGAGCTCCGCGGCGATGCGCTCGATCAGCGGCGCGAGGGAAGTGATGCCGGGGCGCAAATTGATCGCCGCCAGCACCAGGGCCACCAGCAGCAGGGCCCGAGGGACTGGTTTCACAGGTATTCCATGGTCATTACGGCAGGCAGGCCGGGGCGGCCACCCTACCCCTGCAGGCCTTGCCAGGCAAGCCTGCAGGCGCAAATAGCTGACCCTGTGGTCAGCTGACGGATTTGACCTTGCCGCGCATTTTCTCGGCCATGCTGGCCATCTCGTCGTACAGCGCCTGCGGGCTCTTCTGCTTCAGCGCCCAGGCCATACGGCCCATTTCGTGCGGCAGGATCATGAAACTGCCCTTGGCCATCTCATCGTGGATGTAATTGGCGATATCAGACGCGCTGATCGGTGAGCTTTCCAGCAACTTGCCGACCTGGGCCTTCATCGCCGGAGTCGGGCCACGGAAAGAGTCCAGCAGATTGGTCTGGAAGAAGGATGGGCAGACCACATGCACGCCGATTTCCAGCTGACGCAGCTCCACCAGCAGGCTTTCCGACAGCGCCACCACGCCCGCCTTGGCGACGTTGTAGTTGCTCATGCCCGGCCCCTGCATCAGCGCGGCCATGGAGGCGATGTTGACGATCTTGCCCTTGCTCTTTTCCAGCAGCGGCAGGAATGCCTTGCAGCCCTTGACCACGCCCATCAGGTTGATCGAGATCTGCCAGTCCCAGTCCTCCAGCGACAACTCGCTGAAGAAGCCACCGGAGGCGACACCGGCGTTGTTGACGATGATATCGATACCGCCGAACTGCTCCTCGCAGGCTTGCGCCAGGGCGGTCAGCTGGCTGTAGTCACGTACGTCGCAGCGACGGATGAAACCGTCGCCGCCGGCCTCGCGCACCAGCTTGAGGGTTTCTGCCAGACCAGCCTCGTTGACGTCGGCCAGCGCCAGACGCCAGCCCTCGTGCGCCCAACGCAGGGCAATTTCGCGCCCCAGGCCGGAGCCCGCGCCAGTGATCATCATGCGGTTTTGCATAGCAGCCCTGCCTTCAATGTTTGGTTGCAATGGCTGCCAGTGTAGCGAAGGCAATAAAGCTCCCGCGCCTTCATCAGGCTTATGAATAGGCAGGGCAAATCGCGATCAAGCCTTATTGCGCCAGCGCCAGATCAGCCAGGCGTAAACGGTCAGGTTGACCAGCACCACGATGGCACCCAACCAGATCTGGATCTGCGGTGTGAGCCCGGCCGGATAGATCAGTGGTATCAGGTAATGCTCGATGAAGCCGCCGTCATAGCCCGCCTGCCCGGCCATTCCGCGCAGCTGGTTTTCCCAGGGCGTCAGCGGGCAACCCAGATGCAGGCACTCCACCACGATGCCCCAGGCCACCGCAGGCAGGTGCAGCCAGATCAAGCGCGGCCAGCGCAGCAGCAACAGCCCGCCCAGCAGAACGAACAGGATGAAGCCAAGGTGGATCACCACCAGGGCATCGGCAGCCAGCCGCCAAGCCATCGCGGCTCAGTCCACCACGAACAGGCGCGCACCGGACGCTGTCGAGGAACGATGGGCCTCAGCACCATCAGCCACCTGATAGCTCATACCGGGCTTGAGCACGAATACCCGGCCATCCTCCAGCTCGGTGGTCAACTCCCCCTCCAGGCACAACAGCACATGCCCTTTCTGACACCAGTGGTCAGCCAGATACCCCGGCGAATACTCGACCACACGCACACGCAGCGCACCGAACTGGCAAGTACGCCAACGTGCCACGCCCCGCTCGCCCGGATGTTCGGTCACTGGTATCGCCGCCCAGTCCGTCACGCCAAAAGGAATATCACTGATCTGCATAGCCCGACTCCATCGAAACAGAGCGCCACCTTAACGCAGCCACCGCGGGGCCGAAATAAATAGACAGAGACTCTCTAAAAATAAAAATCAATTGACCACCACTATCAAGACCATGCAAAGGCCACATTTCCCGAGGCTGACGAACAGGGCTAGCCTTCCAGCATGACGAAATGATTCTCAACGAGGTGCATCATGCTCAAGACCCTGACCTTCACCATCATGCACTTCTGCATCGCCTTCGCCGTCACCTACGCGCTGACCGGCAGCGTGGCGGCCAGTAGCTTGGTGGCCGCGATCGAACCGCTGTGCAACTCCGTGGGCTTCTACTTCCACGAGAAGGTCTGGCAACGTTTCGAGCGCCGTCGTCAGCCGTCGGCAGAGCGTCCCAAGCATGCCTGGCTGCACCATCACGCCTGACTGACAAAGCCTGCAATCAGCCCAACGTAAACAACTCGCACTCCAGCTACTCAAGTTTCCCTGCGATAAGGCAGGATAGTCTGGCACTTTGCCCAGCTTGCTGCTGTCATAAGCCAGCTGTTCAATCCAGACGCGCTCTTATTCAAAGGGACTTAGCCCATGCCCAGCCTTGCCCGACTCGCCGCCTTGCTCGGTGGCCTGGCCTTCTGTGTCTCAGCGATGGCCGCCGATGTGGATGCGGAAAGCTACGGCTATCCACTGGCCAACCCGTTCGAAGCGACCATCGCCACCACACCGCCCGAGCTGCGCCCGACGCTGCCGGCCGATGGCGATATCAGTCAGCGCGACTACTCGGTACGCCTGCGCCCGGACCGCGAGTTCGAGCTGCTGGACAACTTCTGGCCGGTGACCAGACTGCACTACCGCCTGGCCCAGCAGAAAGGCCGTGCACCGCTGATCTTCATCATCGCCGGCACCGGGGCCCATTACGCCAGCGGCACCACCGAGTACCTGAAGAAGCTGTTCTACGGAGCCGGCTTCCACGTCGTGCAGCTATCATCGCCGACCAGCTACGACTTCATGGCCGCCGCCTCGCGTTCTGCCACGCCGGGCTACAGCCCGGATGATGCCGACGACCTGTACCGCGTGATGCAGGCCGTACGCGCCCAGCACCCGAAGCTGGAGGTCAGCGAGTTCCTGCTGACCGGTTATAGCCTCGGCGCGCTGCATGCCGCCTTCGTCAGCCAGATCGATGAAACCCGCCGCGCCTTCGATTTCAAACGCGTGCTGCTGCTCAACCCGCCGGTCAACCTCTACACCTCTATCACCAACCTGGACAAGCTGGTGCAGACCAAGGTCCAGGGCATCGACAACAGCACCAACTTCTATGACCTGGTGCTGAGCAAGCTGACCCGTTACTTCAATGACAAGGGCTATCTGGATATCAACGAGGCCATGCTCTACGACTTCCAGCAGTCCACGGAGCGACTCTCCGACGAACAGATGGCCATGCTGATCGGCACCTCGTTTCGCTTCTCGTCTGCCGATATCGTGTTTACCTCGGACCTGCTCAATCGTCGTGGCCTGATTACCCCGCGCGACTACCGCATCACCGAGAGCACCAGCCTCACGCCGTTCTTCCAGATGGCCCTGCGCTGCGACTTCGATTGCTATATCGCCGAGCAACTGATGCCCATGTGGCGCGCTCGTCACGATGGCGGCAGCCTCAACCAGTTGGTCGACAAGAGCAGCATGTATGCACTGGAGGAGTACCTCAGAGGCAGCGACAAGGTCTCGGTGATGCACAACGCCGATGACCTGATCCTCGGCCAGGGCGATATCGGTTTTCTGCGCCGCACCTTTGGCGACCGCCTGACCCTGTACCCGCGCGGCGGGCACTGCGGCAACCTCAACTATCGCGTCAACGCCGACGCCATGCTGGAGTTCTTCCGTGGTTAAGCACAGCACTCTCATCATCGCCCTGCTGCTGGCCAGCGGGCAGGCACTGGCCGAAGGCCAGGTCGATGCCGACGGTTTCACCAACCCGCTGCAGAACCTGCAGTTCAACCCGGGCCTGGATCAGCAGGAGTTCGAACGCGCCTCCAGCGATGCCCTGCAGGTCTATGACCCGCTGGAGTCATGGAACCGCCGCGTTTACCACTTCAACTACCGTTTCGATCAGTGGGTGTTTTTGCCCGTGGTCGACGGCTACCGCTACGTCACCCCGAACCTGGTGCAAACCGGCGTACACAACTTCTTCAACAACCTCGGCGAAATTCCCACACTGGCCAATAGCGTGCTGCAGCTCAAGGGCAAACGAGCGATGAACAGCACTGCGCGCTTGCTGTTCAACACCATCCTCGGTGTCGGCGGGATCTGGGATCCGGCGACGAAAATGGGCCTGCCCAGACTGAGCGAGGACTTCGGTCAGACGCTGGGCTACTACGGTGTGCCTGCCGGCCCTTACCTGATGCTGCCACTGCTCGGGCCGTCGAACCTGCGCGACACCGGCGGCCTGGTGGCGGACTACAGCCTGGAGAGCGCGGTCAACTACCTCGACGTGGCCGACGCCAGCCGCAGCAATCCCGGCATCACCGCCCTGCGTATCGTCGACACCCGCGCCAATACCGGCTTCCGCTATGGCCAACTGAACTCGCCGTTCGAGTACGAAAAGATCCGCTACTTCTATCACGAGTCGCGCAAGCTGAAGATCGCCGACTGACCCAGGGCCATACATCGAATTAATCGATGTATGGCCCGAAAATTTTCCACCCAAATATCGATTCGATGCGAATAGCATGGCGTCATTCCTACCTTTCAAGGAGCCCGCCATGACTTCGCAACGCCGCGTTATCAGCATCCAGCCTGGCCAGCCCGCCTCAGACGGCGCCGGTGTGCGCCTCAACCGCGTGATCGGCGGGCCTGGCCTGGAGCGCTTCGACCCGTTCCTGATGCTCGATGAGTTCTCCTCCGACAACCCCGACGACTACATCGCCGGCTTCCCGCCGCACCCGCATCGCGGTTTCGAGACCATCACCTACATGCTCGAAGGGCGCATGCGCCACGAGGATCACCTGGGCAACGTTGGCCTGCTCGGCAGCGGCGGTGTGCAATGGATGACGGCTGCGCGCGGCATCATCCACAGCGAGATGCCCGAGCAGGAGTCGGGCGCCATGCGCGGCTTCCAGCTCTGGCTCAACCTGCCGGCCAAGGACAAGCTGGGTGAAGCGGGCTATCGCGACATTCCCGCCACGCAAATTCCACGCATCAGCACGGCGTCCGGCGCCGAGGTGGTGGTGATCGCCGGCGAATTCGACGATGGCCAGATCCGCCAGGCCGGCGCCGTGCAGCGCCCACACACCCAGCCACAGCTGTTCGACCTGCACCTGCCGGCGGGCAGCAAGGTGGCACCGCGTCTGGCCGATGGTCAGCGGGTCATGCTGTACGTCTACGAAGGCCTGCTCGAGCTGACCGAAGCCAGCGCACAGCCGGTCAGTGCCGGGCGCCTGGTGCGGCTATCCGACGAAGGCGAGTTGCACCTGGCCAGCACCCATGGCGCGCGCGTGCTGCTGATTGCCGGCACACCATTGAACGAGCCCATCGTCCAGTACGGACCGTTCGTGATGAACAGCCGCGAGGAAATCGAGCAGGCCCTGCGCGATTTTCATGATGGCGTGCTGGCCTGACATACATCAGGCGGAATGGGCGACCTCGGCCAACCCAAGAAAACGGCAGAGGTCGGCCTTGCGCGTCATTGCATCCTGATACCCCAGTTCGATCAGTTCGCTGCAATAGCCGGGTTCGAACAGCAGGTAGCTGAGCACACCCGCCCCACCCGCCTTGGTCGCGCCCGGACCACGCAGGAACAGGCGCAGCGCCTTGGGCAGCTCGCGCTGATGGCGGGCGGCAATCTGATCCAGCGGCTGACTCGGGGCAATCACCAGCACGTCCACCGGGTTCAACCCCAACCCACGCGGACGCCGTTCCGGCGGCACCAGTGCGCTCATCTGATTGAGCCGTTCGAGCAGTTCGATATCGGTTTCCAGATTATCGATGAAGGTGCTGTTGAGCATGTGTCCGCCGATCTGCGCCAGGCTCGGCGGTCGGGTGCTGATCACGCGCGGCAACGCGGCATCGGGTTCAAGCTGGGCATTGCCGCTGACACCGATCACCAGCACGCGGCTGGCCCCGAGATGCAATGCCGGGCTGATCGGCGCCGCCTGGCGCACTGCGCCGTCGCCGAAATACTCGCGGTTGATCTTCACCGGCGGAAAGATCAGCGGGATCGACGCGCTGGCTAGCAAATGGTCGAGCTGCAGACGCGTCGGTACACCGACGCGACGATGACGGAACCAGGGATCGATGGTGGCGCGGCCCTGATAGAACGTCATCGCCTGGCCGCTTTCGTAACCGAAGGCAGTCACCGCAACGGCGCGCAGCTGCCGGTGGCGCACCGCCGCAGCGATGCCGGAAAAATCCAGCTCGCGCTCCAGCAGCTCACGCAGTGGCGAGCTGTCGAGCAAGGCCACCGGAGCATCGCGCCCCAAACCGAGCAGGCTGTGCCCAACGAAGCGCGCCGCCTGACACAGCACGCCGGGCCAGTCGCTGCGGTACACCATATGGGTGTGAAAGCCCTGCCAGACCGACGTCAGGCGCCGCACCGCCTCGCCGAACTGCAGCGCACCACAGGCCAGGCCAACGGCGTTGATCGCCCCGGCCGAAGTACCGACTATCACCGGAAAGGGATTGTGCGAAGCATCCGGCAGAAGATCGGCGATGGCCGCCAACACCCCGACCTGATAGGCCGCCCGCGCCCCACCGCCGGAGAGAATCAGCCCGGTGACGGGCTCATGGGGGTGGGCAGCTGCTGTCATCGGCCAATCCTGATTTTCTGTTGAGTATAGGTGCGCTACTTGCGCTTTCCGTACAGCTTCGCTTCGCCCTCGGGGCGCGTCTTGAAACGCCGATGCGCCCACAGATACTGCTCGGGGCAAGCACTGACCACCTGCTCGATCCACTGGTTGATACGCAGGCAATCGGCCTCTTCGCTTTCACCCGGGAACCCTTCGAGCGGCGGATGGATCACCAGACGATAACCGCTGCCGTCAGCCAGGCGCTGCTGGGTGAAGGGCACCACGCGCGCCTTGCCCAGGCGGGCGAACTTGGTGGTGGCGGTAACCGTTGCGGCCTGAATGCCGAACAGCGGCACGAAGATGCTCTGCTTGCGGCCGTAATCCTGATCCGGCGCGTACCAGATGGCGCGGCCGGCACGCAGCACCTTGAGCATCGCGCGAATGTCCTCGCGCTCGATGGCGCTGGCGTCGAGATTGTGGCGCTCACGGCCACGACGCTGGATGAAGTCGAACAATGGGTTGTCGTGCTCGCGGTACATGCCGTCGATGGTGTGCAGCTGACCAAGCAGCGCCGCGCCGATCTCCAGGGTGGTGAAGTGCACCGCCATGAGGATCACGCCCTGCCCTTCGGCTTGTGCCCGCTGCAAGTGCTCGAGGCCTTCGACGTGCGCCAGGCGCGCCAGCCGCGCCTTGGGCCACCACCAGCTCATGGCCATCTCGAAGAAGGCGATGCCGGTAGAGGCGAAGTTTTCCTTGAGCAGACGCTTGCGCTCGGCCGCGCTCTTGCCGGGGAAGCACAGTTCCAGGTTGCGGGCGGCGATCTGCCGGCGCGAGCTTGCCGTGCGGTACATCAGCCAGCCCAGCGCCCGTCCCAGCTTCAGCTGCAGAGCATAAGGCAGCTGCACCACCAGCCACAGCAGCGCAAAACCCAGCCACAGCGGCCAGAAGCGCGGATGAAGAAAATAGGCGCGAAAGCGGGGGCGATCCATGAGGCGGTTCCGATCACTTACAAAGCCGCGCATTCTAACGCAGTTTTTCCGCCCGACTGGCTGGCATCCATGCCGGGAAGCGAGGTCAAGACAGCGAATCGACAGCCAGTACCTGCGCCTCATATGGTCTCGCATCTGCCTCGCTGACGCGCGCAGCTTGCGGCATGCGGGCTATGTCGTTATAAGTCCGGGCATCTTTCGACTCGCCAGAAGGCCCATCGCACCACCATGAGCCAAGCCGACCTCCTCGCCCAAGACCCCGTATTCCAGCTCAAGGGCAGCATGCTCGCCATCACCGTGATGGAACTGGCGCACAACGACCTCGAACGCCTCGACGCGCAACTGACGGAAAAGGTCGCCCAGGCCCCGGCCTTCTTCAGCAACACGCCGCTGGTGCTGGCGCTGGACAAACTGCCGGAAGGCGAAGGCGAGCTGGATCTGGCCGAGCTGATGGCCGTCTGCCGCCGCCATGGCCTGCGCACACTGGCCATCCGTGCCTCGCGGGAAAGCGACGTCGCCGCCGCCGAAGCCATGGACCTGCCGGTGTTGCCGCCCTCCGGCGCGCGCGAGCGGCCCCTCGATCCGGCGCCGAAGAAAGCGGAAGAAAAACCGGCCGAACCCGAGCACAAACCCAGCCGTATCGTCACCAGCCCGGTACGCGGCGGCCAGCAGATCTATGCCCAGGGTGGCGATCTGATCGTGCTGGCGCCGGTCAGCGCCGGGGCGGAACTTCTCGCCGATGGCAATATCCATGTTTACGCGCCCATGCGTGGTCGCGCCCTGGCGGGTATCAAGGGCAACACCAAGGCACGAATTTTCTGTCAGCAAATGGGCGCCGAAATGTTGTCGATCGCCGGCCATTACAAGGTCGCCGAAGACCTGCGCCGCGACCCGCTCTGGGGCGATGCGGTGCACGTCAGCCTGTCGGGAGACGTGTTGAACATCACCCGCCTTTAACGGATACTGCGGCCACTTTTTACGGACACAAAAAGGGCATCTGGAAGCCTATAAGGGCCTCAGATTCCCGCGTTATTTTCATTTTTTGGGGTGAATCACCTTGGCCAAGATCCTCGTAGTCACTTCCGGCAAAGGTGGCGTCGGTAAAACCACCACCAGCGCTGCCATCGGTACCGGCCTCGCCCTGCGCGGGCACAAGACCGTCATCGTCGACTTCGACGTCGGCCTGCGTAACCTCGACCTGATCATGGGCTGCGAACGCCGCGTGGTGTACGACTTCGTCAACGTGGTCAACGGCGAAGCAACCCTGACCCAGGCACTGATCAAGGACAAGCGCCTCGAGAACCTCTACGTGCTGGCCGCCAGCCAGACCCGTGACAAGGACGCGCTGACCCAGGAAGGCGTCGAGAAGGTCATCAATGAGCTGTCGCAGAATTTCGAATACGTGGTCTGCGACTCGCCGGCCGGCATCGAGAAAGGTGCTCACCTGGCGATGTATTTCGCCGACGAGGCCATCGTCGTGACCAACCCGGAAGTGTCCTCGGTACGCGACTCCGACCGTATGCTCGGCCTGCTGGCGAGCAAATCGCGCCGCGCCGAGAAAGGCGAAGAGCCGATCAAGGAACACCTGCTGCTCACCCGTTACAACCCCGAGCGCGTCACCAAGGGCGAGATGCTGGGCGTCGAAGACGTCGAGGAAATCCTCGCCATCCGCCTGCTCGGCGTGATCCCCGAATCCCAGGCCGTGCTCAAGGCATCCAATCAGGGTATCCCGGTCATCCTCGATGACCAGAGCGATGCCGGTCAGGCCTACAGCGACGCAGTCGATCGCCTGCTTGGCAAGGAAGTCGCGCACCGCTTCCTGGATGTGAAGAAGCAGGGCTTCCTGCAGCGCCTGTTTGGAGGTCGAGAATGAATATTTTTGACTTCTTGCGTTCGCGCAAGAAGGAAACCACCGCATCCATCGCCAAAGAGCGCCTGCAGATCATCGTTGCCCACGAACGTGGCCAACGTAGCCAGCCGGACTACCTGCCTGCCCTGCAGCAGGAGCTGGTGGAAGTGATCCGCAAGTACGTCAATATCGAATCGGATCAGGTGCAGGTCGCACTGGAAAACCAGGGCAGCTGTTCGATCCTGGAGCTGAACATCACTCTGCCGGATCGTTGATCGAGACCGGTTACGCTCACGGCGGCTTCGGCCGCCGTGTTCGTTTGTAGCAACGCGCACCTGTAGGAGCGGATTCATCCGCGAAGCTTCTACAGGCCAACAGCATCGCGGATGAATCCGCTCCTACACCAGCCCAGACACCATGCCGCTAAGCCAGATCGAAATTCTCCACCAGGACGCCGCCCTGCTGGTGATCAACAAGCCCACCCTGCTGCTGTCGGTGCCCGGCCGCGCCGATGACAACAAGGACTGCCTGGTCACCCGCCTGCAGGAGAACGGCTACCCCGAGGCGCGCATCGTTCATCGGCTGGACTGGGAAACCTCCGGCATCATCGTCCTGGCCCGCGACGCCGACAGCCACCGCGAGCTGTCACGCCAGTTCCATGACCGCGAAACCGAGAAGGCCTACACCGCCCTGTGCTGGGGCCAGCCGCAGGCCGACAGCGGCAGCATCGACCTGCCACTGCGTTACGACCCACCAACCAAGCCACGCCACGTCGTCGATCACGAACTGGGCAAGCACGCCCTGACTCACTGGCGCATCGTCGAGCGCTGTGGCGACTGGTGCCGGGTCGAGCTCACGCCCATCACCGGGCGCTCACACCAGCTGCGCGTGCACATGCTGTCCATCGGTCATCCGCTGCTGGGCGACCGCCTCTACGCCCATGATCAAGCCCTGGCCGCCCACGAGCGCCTGTGTCTGCACGCCAGCATGCTCGCCCTCACCCACCCGCAAACGGGTGAACGCATGCGTTTCGAGTGCCCCGCTCCGTTCTGATCCTTCGCCTGTACCGAGGGCAGCCAGATGCCCTCATCCATCTCCTATTTCGGCACACTCAGCCGCTCTACACAGAAGGTGTGAGCATCGGTAACACTGCCTGAGCGAACCAGAAGAAAGTTGGCTTTACAGACAAGCCAGCGCTGCCAATCCTGCTATCGGGCATGGCCCTATTACGGCCGCTTTCAGAGGGACGACTGCCCTTTGATTTCCCGGAACAGAGCCATATGGCTTCGGCTCCGGGAAGTGCCTGACAAGGCGATGCTCAGTGGTTCATCGACATGGACGCAGGCAGTGGCATCGGGATGCTCGAAAACAATAACGAAGAACAGCTCATCCAGTTGCAGCACATCGGCAAGCACTACCGGCTTGCCGACAAGACGCTGCACATCCTCGACGACGTCTGTCTGCGGATCGCGCACGGAGAAAGCTGCGCCATCCTCGGCAGCTCCGGCTCGGGCAAGAGCACCCTGCTCAACGTGCTCGGTCTGCTAGATCTGCCCGATACCGGCAACTACCGCCTCAATGGCATCGACGTCGCCCAGGCCAGCCCGGACCAGCTGGCCGCCCTGCGTAACCAGCTGATAGGTTTCGTCTTCCAGAGTTTCAATCTGCTTCCCCGCCTCAGCGCACTGGACAACGTCGCCTTGCCCCTGACCTATCGCGGCATCGCGCCTGGCCAGGCGCGTGAGCAGGCGCACGCCATGCTCGCCAGGGTCGGCCTTGGCGAACGCAGCGAGCATCGCCCCGCCAGCCTGTCCGGTGGGCAGCGCCAGCGCGTCGCCATCGCCCGTGCGCTGGTCGGCAAGCCTGCTCTGATTCTCGCCGACGAACCGACTGGCAACCTCGATGCCAGCACAGCCCAGGAGATCATGGCGTTGCTGATCGAGCTCAACCGCGAGCAAAGCGTCACGCTGATCGTGGTCACCCATGACCCTCTGATCGCCAGCCAGCTGGCGCGCCGGGTCGAGGTGCACCAGGGGCTGCTGCGCGAGGCCGGCGCAGCATGAGCCTGGCCATGCCCTCCAGCACCGGGCCTAGCGCCGCGCAGATACTGGTCGAGGCGCTGAACAGCCTGCGCCTGCTCGGTCGGCGCTCCTTGCTGGCCCTGCTGGGCATCGTCATGGGTAGCTGCTCGGTGGTGGCCCTGCTCAACATCGGTGGCAATGCCGCAGCGCAATCGATAGCCATCTTCCGCAACCTGGGCAGCGATACCCTGGTGCTGCAGCTGCCACCACAACCCACCGGGCGCGACGGCCTGCCCCTGCGTCTGAGCGTGGAGGCGCTGGGTCAGCAAACCCCGGCCGTCGCCAACCTGTCCCCGGTGATGACTTATGGCGCACCGGCGATCTTCCACGGACGGGTTGGCAACGCCAATATCATCGGTGCCGACCCGGAACTGTTCGAGGCCGCGCGCCTGGAGATCGCCAGCGGCCGGTCGCTGTCGGGGTTCGACCGCAAGGAAGCCTATGCGGTCATCGGCGCCTCGCTGGCACAGACCCTGAGCCTGCCGGACGATCCGCTGCAACCTGGTGATCAGCTACGCCTGCAGTCCTATCAATTCAAGGTCATCGGTATCCTGCAGGAAGGACCTCCCGGCATGCTCCTGCCGTTCAATGCCAACGAAACACTGTTCATCCCCCTGGAGGGCATGACGCGCATCAATCCCTTGCCACAGATCAGTCACGTGGTGGCCCGCGCCAACAGCGCCGAGGACGTCATCCAGGCCGGCGAGCAACTGCACCAGGCACTCGCCCAGCGCATCGCGGGGGATGCTCCGCTTAACCTGATCTTCGCCCAGCAGATCCTCGAAGGCATGCAGCAACAGACCCGAACCTTCACCTACCTGCTGGCAGCGCTCGGCGTAGTCTCGCTGATAGGTGGCGGCGTGGGAGTGATGAACGTGATGCTGATGAACGTCAGCGAACGCCGCCGCGAGATCGGCGTGCGCCTGGCCCTCGGCGCACGGCGCAGAGACATCCGCAACCTGTTCCTGGTCGAGGCCGTGGCCTTGACCAGCGTTGGCGCGCTACTGGGCGCCGTCCTCGGCGTGGCGGGAGGCTGGGGCTATGCGCAACTGTCTGGCTGGGCATTCTTTCTGGCCCCCGGCGCGCTGCCCCTGGGCATCTGCAGTACTGTCCTGGTCGGCCTGTTCTTCGGTATGCATCCGGCCATCGCCGCCTCACGCCTGCAACCGGTAGAGGCGCTGCGCGATGAATAGGCGACTGGCGCTCGGCGCAATCCTCATCGTCACCCTCAGCGCCCCAGCACAGGCATGGCGGGAAGAACCCTTGCGCCCGTCGGCACCCAGCATGCCCAACCCGGCGCCAGCTGAACTGCTCAGCGAACAGATGGCCGACCTGTCGCTGGTCGACGCCGTGTTTCTCGGGCTGCGCAACAACCGCTCGATCAAGAGCGCCTATCTCTGGCGCATCGCCGACAAGTTCGACCTGCGGGTATCGGAGGATGCGTTCAATCCCAAACTGCACCTCTCCAACAGCTACCGAGCCTCGCGGGGGCATGCCGATAGCCAGCGTGCGGGTCAGCTCGGCGCCACAGCGACCTTGCTGGGAGAATACGGCACCGTGGTCAGCCTCGGCTGGAGCAAGTACCACACGCAAGCCAACCAGGCAGGCTGGCGCCGCAACGACGGCGTCGACTTCAGCATCATCCAGCCGCTGCTGCGTGGTGGCGGGCGCGACGTCACCACCGCGCCACTGCAACTCGCGCAACTGACCGAAGAAGCCAACCGGCTCGGCCTCAAGGCCGGCATTTCGCAGACCGTCGCGGCGATCATTTTCGCGTACCGCGAGCTGCTGCGCGCCCAGGAGCAACTGGACATCGCCAGGGCTGCCCTGAAGCGTTCGCAGGAGCTGCTGAGCGTCAACCAGGCGATGATCGAGGCCGGGCGGATGGCGGAGTTCGAGGTGGTGCAGACCGAAGCCAGCCTGGCCAGCCAGGAGCTTGGCGTCGAGGAAGCGGCCAATCTGGTCGACAGCAGCCGCCTGGAGCTGCTGCGCCTGCTCGCGCTGGATCTCTCCTCGCCCGTGCGGGCAACCGACGCCTTGCATGCTGAAGCGATCGAGATCGACCCCGGCCAGGCCATCAGCCTGGCCGAGCGACAGCAGCCCGACTTTCTGCGCCAGTTGATCATGCGCCAGCAGGCGGACATCAACCTGCTGGTCGCCAAGAATCAGAGCCTCTGGGATCTGTCGCTCGAAGTCGGCGCCAATCAGGCCAGAGATCGTTACGGCTCGACGTATGGCAGTGGCGCAGATCGCAGCTGGGACAGCTATGCCGGCATCCGGCTCGACATCCCCATCGGCGATCTGAGCAGGCGCCAGGGGGAAGTACACGCCCGGATCAACGTCGAAGATCAGGAACTGCAGCTGGCCGATGCCAGGCAGGCACTGATACGCAACGTCAAGGATGTCATACGGGATGTAAGCACCCGCTGGCGGCAGTACGAAATCGCCCAGCGTGGCGTGGAACTGTCCAAGCGCAAGCTGGCGATCGAACGGGACAAGCTGGCCGCAGGGCGCTCCAGCAACTTTCAGGTGCTGAGCTTCGAAAGCGATCTGCAGAACGCCGAGAACGCTCGTCTCAACACCGTGATCGCCTACCTCAACGCGCAGACGCAGCTGGACCTGACCCTGGGCATGACACTGGAAAGCTGGGACATCATTCTCAATGACCACTAAGCGCAAACACTGGCGCAGAGCGCGCCTGATGATCACCGGACTGGCACTGCTGGCGGGCATCGCAGCGCTGTCGTTGCAGATGCAGCCACGCGCCACTGCCGAACCGCCATCCGCGCAGTGGCTGGCCGTGCAGCCGAGCAACCTGGAACACCGCATCGGGCTGGTCGGCCGCATCGAGCCAGAGCGCACCATCAGCATCAGCGCCCCGTTTGGCGGCAACATCGCCAACAACCTCGTCGAACCCGGGCAACGGGTGGTCAAGGGCGAGCGTTTGCTCAGCATGGATGCCAGCGAGCTGGAGGTGCAGGTACGTGACGCCCTCTCCACGCTGCTCAAGGCCCGTCGCACGGTGCGCGAATTTCAGGACTGGGAGGCGGGCCAAGATGTAAGCCGGGCACGGCGCGCCTTGCGCAGTGTGCAGATGAGCCTGGACGGCAACGAACAGAAACTCAAGGACACGCGCTCGCTGCATGAACGAGGCATAGTTGCCCGCAACGAACTGGAAGAGCTCGAAAGACAAACGCAGCTGCAACGCATGGACCTGCATGCTGCGGAGGCGGAGCTGCAAGCCGTGCTCGAACGCGGCCGCGGCGAGTACCGGCAGATTGCCGAGATGGAGCTGGCCAATGCCGAGGTCAAGCACGCGGCCCTGAGCCGGCAGTTGGCCTCAGGAGAGATCCTCGCGCCGTTCTCCGGCATAGTCGTGCAAGCCCCCGGCATAAGCGCCGAAGAAGCAGCCAAAGGCCCGGTGCAGACAGGTAGCCGAGTCAGCCAGGGCCAACCGCTGTTCGGTCTCGCCAGCATCGAGGGGCTGCGCGTCATTGCCCGAGTCGCCGAACTGGACGTCAATCAGTTGAAAGAAGGCCAGCCGGTCGACGTTACCGGCGACGGCTTCGATGGCCAGCACCTGCAAGGCAAGGTCATGGTGGTGGGCGGCCAGGCTCTCGGCGGTAGCGTTCCCGGCGGCAGCTCCCAGTTCGAGGTCGTGGTGAGCATCCCGGAACTGGATGAAGCACAGATACGCCAGGTCAGGCTGGGCATGAGCGCCAAGCTGAGCATCCTCACCTATCACAACCCCGAAGCGCTCGTGGTGCCCAGCGCCGCCATGCGTCGCGCCGGGGAAAAGTGGCTGCTCGAGTACCGCAGCACACCCCAGCATCCCGTCAGCATGGTCGAAGTCGAGGCCGGTCGCTCGATGCCCGAGGGGCTGGAAGTCTTCGGGCTCGAGCCCGGTTACGTACGAGTCCCCAACTGATCACACCGACCCCATCCGTTGGTATGGATCGGCGACAGGCGGTGTGTACCTTCTTCACGGTTACTCACAGTTGATCGATCGGTCAGCAGCCCAACCCATCCTTGGCTGGGGTTTTCTTTCGTCACAGAGGATTACCTTAGAGACAAACAACGAGCCCGCCGATTGCACCGCACGGTTTGCATATCGCTCAACTCGAACTGTCCTGCCAACAACATGACGGGGAGCTTGAACCAGATGGAACTGCTCGCTACGCAACTCTTCATCCGCTCCCGTTTCCTGCCTGGACGACATTTCGTCACGCCTCGGCAGGGTGCTGTATCCCACTCTATTTCTTCAGCCATTACGCCCTGGAAGAAATAAGGACGTTTCACAGAGATTCGGCGAACTTTTTCTTCGCCTGCAAAACAGTCAACTGCATGCATACAGCGACACCTGCATGCAGTTAGCTGTATCCCGAGCGCTTGCCTGAATAAACACTCGGGACTGTTCGAAAAGTTCGGGCTGGAAGAGATAGGTCAAGTGTTTTGTTGTGCATCTCGTAACAGCCATACATACAACAACAATCTGTTAGTGAGGAAACAATGAAAAACAAAAAACTGGTTAGTGTCATCGGTGCTCTGGCAATCGGCCTGGGTATTTCCGGCATGGCTTCGGCGGCCACCATCACTGGTAGCTCCCCGTTCACCGCAACTGGCACCATCGGCGTTTCGGGGCCCTCGTCCTTTGGCGCAACGGTGAACTGCAGCGTCGTCTTCAACGGCACCATCAACGCCGGTGGGGCGAGCGCCAACATCAATACCGTGACCGTCAGTGGTAGCGGCCTGTGCGCCCTGCCGACCATCACCGGCCTGCCATGGACACTGACTCCGAGCACCACCACCGACGGCGGCGAGACCTGGCTCGGTACCGTATCCGGCGTCGGCTTCACCATCGCCGGTGCTCCGCCCCTGATCCCGGCCTCCAACTGCGCAGGCCCGACCACCATCAACGTGCAATGGACCAACTCCAATAACACCCTGCGCGTCACCTCCGCACAGGCATTGGCGGGCAACTGCAATATCCGTTCTCTGAACGTTCAGGCGCCGGCCATTTCGGTCAACTGAATAGTTGCAGTCCGGCACGTAGTAATAACCCGCGTCCGCGTTGAATCGTTCAACAACGGCGCGGGTTATTGGAAGTAATGAAGTTCTCAGACAAAAGAGATCAGCCATGCGCAATAAAAATAATATTCTCTCTGCCAAAACACACCGAACTCTCTGGATTGCCGCCATGGCAGGTTCCATGTTGGCCGCTTCCCAGGTTCAGGCGGGTGCATTCGGTGTTCCAACCTACGGCACGCCAGGCTGGGGTCGAGCATTCGCTGGCGGGTCGATGTGGAAGAACGACCCCAGCGCCGCTTTCAACAACCCTGCCGCCATGGCTTTCATCGACCATAACGTCGCTCAGGTATCCGTGCACCACGCACGAGTCAGCCTGAAGTACAAAGGCAACGTCTATGACCATCAGGGCGACCTGCGCTCGGATCGCGACCTGGAATTTGACCCGGCCGGTAACCCGACCGGGAACATCATCGATAACGGCCCCATCACCAACGATGGCGGTCAGGGTGGTTTCGGCAAGGCGCTGCCCACCAGCTTTCTGGTCATGCCGATCAACGACCGACTGAGTTTCGGCCTGAGCCAGGTGGTGCCCATGGGCGCGCAAACCACCTGGGATGGTGACTGGAAAGGTCAGGACTTCGCGGTGGATACCAAGATCGAGACCGTCGGCCTCACCGGCTCCCTGTCCTTCAAGGTCAACGATGCCTTTGCCGTCGGCGGTGGCGTCATCGTCCAGCACACCAAGGGCTTTATCAGCCAGAACCTCGATCTGCTGGCAGCTGCCGGCACCCCATCCTCCCAGTTGCCGCTGGGCCTGCCGCCAGGTATCAGCGACGCACTGATCCGGGTGAAGGTGGACAACACTTCCTTCGGCTGGTTTGCCGGTGTCGCTTGGAAACCTACCGAGCGCGACACCCTGGGCCTCAACTATCACGCCCGCATCCGCAACAAGCTCGAAGGGAACTACAACATCCATGCAGATCAATACTCCTATGATCTGATGACCAACCCGCTGTTCCCTCCGGTATTCGGCGATGCGACCGCCATCGAACTGGCCTTCCCCGGCCTGAACCTGAACCCGGACGGCGCCGATGCCAAGTCCCGCCTGGATATACCTGCCAGCGCCACGCTGGACTGGGTCCATGAGTTCAACAACCGCTTCTCGTTAGGGGTCAGCGTTACCTGGACACAATGGTCATCGTTCAAGGAGCTCAAGCTCGAATCCAGCGGTAATACCCTGGTGGTCATTCCCTACAACTACAAGGACACCTGGATGTACTCGATCGGCGGCGATTACCTCGTCACCGACCAGCTCACCCTGCGTGCCGGCGTGGCCTTGGATCAGACGCCAACCCGCAACTCCACCCGTGACGCGCGGATTCCCGATGGCGACCGCACCTTCGTCTCTTTCGGTGGCAGCTACCGCTTCGCGTCCGAGCCGAACCTGAGCATCGACGCGGCCTACTCCCACCAGTTCGTCGACAAGGCGCGCCTGCGCACCGTCAACCAGGATCGCCTGGGCGGCGCCAGCATGGATGGTGAAGTGAAAGCAAAGGGTGACGTGTTCAGCCTCTCGGCCACTTACAAATTCTGATTTGCAGCGTACGGATATCGGCAGATTGAGGCCCTGTCGGTATCCGCTTTTTTGTTCCGGGCATCCCTCACCTGATGCTGCCGCCCCTCACGCAATATTGCCACTCTCTATCCGGGCCATGCACGCGCCGCTCTGCCAAGAACAGGCAAAACGGTTACACTGCGCCATCGCTGTCCGGAGTCATACATGCGCGAAGAACTGATTCAAGGCCTGCTCGATTTTCTCAACGCCTCGCCGACCCCTTTCCACGCCACCACCAGCCTGGCCATGCGCCTGGAAGCCGCCGGTTATCGTCACCTCGACGAACGCGCACCCTGGCATACCGAAGCCGGTGGCCGCTATTACGTGACCCGCAACGACTCCTCGATCATCGCCTTCAAGCTCGGCAAGCGTCCGACCGTGGACGGCGGCATTCGACTGGTCGGTGCACATACCGACAGCCCCTGCCTGCGCGTCAAACCGACCCCGGAGTTGCAGCGCCAGGGCTTCTTCCAGCTCGGCGTGGAAGTCTACGGCGGCGCCCTGCTCGCCCCCTGGTTCGACCGTGACCTGTCGCTGGCCGGCCGCGTGACCTACCGACGCGACGGCAAGGTCGAGAGCCAGTTGATCGACTTCTACCAGCCCATCGCCGTGATCCCCAGCCTGGCCATCCACCTCAATCGCGAGGCCAACCAGGGCTGGGCGATCAACCCGCAGAACGAGTTGCCGCCGATCCTCGCCCAGCTCGCCAGCAGCGAAACCGCTGACTTCCGCGCCCTGCTCGCCGAACAGCTGGCCATGGAGCACGACTTCAACCCGGACGCGGTGCTGGACTACGAGCTGAGCTTCTACGACACCCAGAGCGCCGCCATCGTCGGCCTCAACCAGGATTTCATCGCCAGCGCGCGCCTGGACAACCTGCTGTCCTGCTATGCCGGCCTGCAGGCGCTGATCGACTCGGACGACGAGGAGACCTGCGTGCTGGTCTGCACCGACCACGAAGAAGTCGGCTCCTGCTCGGCCTGCGGCGCCGACGGCCCCTTCCTCGAACAGGTGCTGCGCCGCGTGCTGCCAGACGGCGATGCCTTCGTCCGCACCATCCAGCGCTCGCTGCTGGTCTCGGCCGACAACGCCCACGGCGTGCACCCGAACTACGCCGACAAGCATGACGGCAACCACGGGCCCAAGCTCAATGCCGGCCCGGTGATCAAGATCAACAGCAACCAGCGCTACGCCACCAACAGCGAGACCGCTGGTTTCTTCCGCCACCTGTGCCTGGAAAACGAAGTGCCGGTGCAGAGCTTCGTGGTGCGCAGCGACATGGCCTGCGGCTCCACCATCGGCCCGATCACCGCCAGCCAGCTCGGCGTGCGCACGGTCGATATCGGCCTGCCCACCTTCGCCATGCACTCGATCCGCGAACTGGCCGGCAGCCACGACCTGGATCATCTGGTGAAAGTGCTGACCGCCTTCTACTCCAGCCCTGAACTCCCTTGAGGTTCTGAGACGCGATGATCGAACATATCCGCAACAGCCTGCAGGAAGCCCAGCGTGCGCTGGAGGCCTTCCTCGCCAACGAACAAACCCTGGGCAACATCCAGAAGGCCGCCGAGTTGCTGGTCGAGAGTTTCGAGCACAAGGGCAAGGCCTTTTCCTGCGGCAACGGCGGCTCGATGTGCGACGCCATGCACTTCGCCGAGGAGCTGACCGGGCGCTATCGCAAGAACCGTCCCGGCATCGCCGCCGTGTCGATCAGCGATCCCAGCCATATCAGCTGCGTGGCCAACGACTTTGGCTACGACTTCATCTTTTCGCGCTACATCGAGTCCCATGGTCGCGAAGGTGACGTACTGATCGCCATCAGCACCAGCGGCAAGAGCCCCAACGTAGTCAAGGCCGCCGAAGCCGCCAAGGCGCTGGGTGTGAAGGTGATTGCCCTGACCGGCAAACCCGGCTCGCTGCTGGAAAGCCTGGCCGACGTGTGCATCTGCGCCCCGGGCGGCGACTTCGCCGACCGCGTACAGGAGCTGCACATCAAGACGCTGCACATCCTTATCGAGCTGATCGAACGCCAGTTGAGCCCGCAGAATTACGCCTGAACCCGGGCGCCCCGCTCGCTAGCGGTCGATCACCTGCCCACGCATCGGCGCCAGGCGCGCCAGCAAGCGGTTCTGCGCCGGCGTCGGTACGCCCTCGGCCTCCATGGCGTCCTGCAGGTGCTCGACCAGGGCGTTGAAGTCGCTGGGGGTCAGGCGCAGGCCCTTGTGGCTCTCCTCCATACTGTCGCCGGTGTAGACGCAGGGGCCGCCGCTCTCGAAGCACAGCTGCTCGATCAGCTTCTCGCGCAGACGCTCGATGTCGATGTCGAGAAAGTGCCGGGCGATGCGCGGATCGCGCGCGGAGCCCAGCAGCATGCCTTCGACGATCCGCACGATACCGGGCTCCTCGCCCAGGACGCGGTACAGGCCGTCGTCGCGCGGCGCCTGCTGGGCGCAGGCCGCCAGCAGCAGCGGCAGGCAGAGCATGGCCAGGCGCATGTTCAGAAACTCCCCTGCACGGACAGGTAGACACCGTCCTGGTTGTCCAGCGTGGCGATCTCGCCGAGCCGCGCGTAGGCCAGCACCACAGCCAGGTTCTTGCTCGGGAAGTAGCCGACGAACAGATCGGCCCAGTCGCTCTCGCCGGCAAAGCTCAGGTTGTCGGGTTTTTCCCGATACTCGATGCCCACTGCCCAGTGCCGATCCAGCAGCACCGCCACCGAGCCTTCCTTGAGCCAGGAATGGCGGTCGCGACGGTCACCGCCGAAGCCCAGCAGGCCCAGTTCGTTGGCCCGGCTGTAGCGCAGGTTGGCGTTGAGCAGCAGGTTGTAGCCGAAAGCACCGCCTAGGATCAGCCGGCTGGCCGCCAGGTAGCCTTCGCTGTCCTCGCGGCGCTGCGCGCCGACCAGGCTGGGCACCAGGAAGTCGCGCTGACGCTTGTGCTGCAGGCCGAGGGAAATCTGCGGCAGGCGGTCGTAGATCAGGTCGCCGGCCAGGCGCAGCTTGAGGCCGAGCACGTCCTGGCTGAGACTGTTGTCCGGCAGGCGCAGGTCGCGCGCCAGGGTGCCGAGGTCGAAGCGCTGGCGCGCGTAGGACAGCTCGATGCGGTTGCCGTAAGCCGCCGCCACGCCGGCCACGTCGAGGCGGTAGTCGCCGGTTTCGACACGGGTGGCGAACACGTCCGCGCCCCATTCGCCGCGCTCGCCGTAACCGGCCAGCACCGCCCAGGGCGTGAGCCCACCGCCAGCGGCGCCCTCGAGGCTGGTGGCGCCGCCGGTGGCCAGCAAGCGGCCTTCGCCAGCACTAGCCAGCCCGGCGTACAGACACATACCCAACAGACAGGCGAGTCGCATGCTTCAGTGCACCTTGGCCAGGGGGGGACGATAAGGCTGTGCCAGCCAGGCCTCGAAGGCCTCGGCGGCCAGCGGCCGACTGATCAGATAGCCCTGTGCGGTATCGCAGTGCCAGCGCTGCAAAAGACTCAGGCCGGAGGCCAGTTCGACACCCTCGGCCACCACCTTAAGGCCCAGGCTGTGGCTCATTTCGATGGTGGAACGAACGATCACCGAGTCCTCGCTGTGGTCGTCCAGCTCACGGATGAAACTCTGGTCGATCTTCAACTCCTGCACCGGCATGCGCTTGAGCTGCGCCAGCGAGGAATAGCCGGTGCCGAAATCGTCCACCGACAGGCCGATGCCGTAGTCGCGCAAGCCGTGCAGTACCTGCAACGCACGCTCGGGGTCGAGCATCACCCCGCTCTCAGTGATTTCGAAGATCAATTGCTCCGGCGCCACCCGGTAGCGTGCCAGCAGTGCGCCAACGCGCCCCGGCAGCTCTGCGTCGAGCAGGTCTGCGGTAGAGATATTCAGTGACAGCTGTACCCAAACGCCGCGCCCGTCCCACTCCTGCAACTGGCGCATGGCCTCCTCGATGACCCAGGCGGAGAGCAGCTGGATGCTGCCGGTGCGCTCGGCCAGCGGAATGAATTCACCAGGCGAGACCATGCCCAGCTGCGGATGCTGCCAGCGCAGCAGCGCCTCGGCCTGGCGCACGAGGCCCTCGCGGATGTCCAGCTTGGGCTGGTAGTGCAGCAGCAGTTGGCCCTGCGCGGCGGCGTGGCGCAGATCGCGGATCAGGCGGATCTGCCGCTGCTGGAGGGCGTCGCGGCCCTGCTGGTAGAGCTGCAGGCGCCCGGGGTGCCGGGCGGCATCCTGCATGGCGATGCGCGCACGGCGCAGCAAATCGTCCGGGGTGTCGCCGTCGGCCGGGTAGGCGGCAATGCCGATGCGGCAGTCCAGGGTAGTGTCCAGCGTGCCGATGCGCAGCGGCTTGAGCAGCAACTGATGCAGGCGGTCGGCACTGGCCACTGCGCTGCTGCCGTCGCACTGTTCCAACAGCAGGAGGAACTCGTCGCCCACCAGGCGCGCCAGGCTGTCGCCGGGGCGCAGGGTCGCCTGCAGGCGCCGGGCCAACTGCTGCAGGGCCAGGTCGCCGCCGCCCTGGCCACAGCTCTCGTTGATCGCGGCGAAGTTGCCCATGCCCAGGTACAGCAGCGCCGTGGGCCGCCCGGCGGTGATCGCGCTGCCCAGCCGCTCCAGCGCCAGGGTACGGTTGGGCAAACCGGTCAACGCATCGTGCAGGGCGTTGTGCGCCAGTTGCCGCTCGCGCTCAGCGATGCCGCGCTGCATGTCATTGACCGCCAGCGCCAGCACGCCCAACTCGTCGCTGCGGGCCAGGGCCACCGGCTGTTGATAGTCGCCACGGCCGATGCGCTGGGCGGCAGCGGCCAGCTCGCGCACCGGCCGCGACACGCTGCGTGCCAGCAACAGCGCGCCGACCAGCGAGGCGAGCATGGCCCCCAGGCTGATCAGCAGGATGCGCCGATCCAGCTGTGCGAACGCCGCCTCGGCCTCGCCGAGGGACTTGTGCAGCAGCGCCTCGACGCGATAGCCGGGGCCGCTGGCCAGTTGCAGATGCTGGCCGAAGTAATGCTCGCTGCCGCCGTCGAGACGCTGCGGCATCGCGCCGGCGGCCTTCATCTGCGCTTGCAACAGGGCCTGGGCGCTGGCCGGCAGGGTACTGATCCAGGTCGGCGCCGCACCGTCGCGACTGGCCACCAGGCTCAGCTCCAGGTGGGTCAGCTCACGCAGCTGCACGGCGAATTCGCGGTCCACGGCAAAGCCCATCTGCACTCGGGCGATCGGCAGCGGTGCGCTCACTGTGGCATCCACCAGCAGATAGATCTGCCTGCCGATGGGCAGCAGGAACAGCCGCGCCCCGTCGCGCTGTGGCAGATGCAGCTGGCCGTCGAGACGGGCCAGCGCCTCGGCGTCGATGTTCGGGTCGGTGCTCACCTGCAGGCTGCCGTCCAGCCCCAGCAGGAACACCGCGTCGGCGTTGATGCGCGCGCCCTGGTTGGCCAGTGCCGAGCGGATGGTCGGTGCATCGCCGCTGGCCACCGCCTCCTTGAAGCCGAAATCGGCCGCCAGTACCTGGGCGGCCTGCTGCAGTTGGTCGCTGCGCAGCGCCAGCAGTTGCTCGAAGACGAGGCTGCCGACGTTCAGCTGCTCCTGCGCCTGGGCGCGCACTGCGGCATCGGTGGCGGCCTTCACCGCGACATAGAGAGCGCCGATCACCACCAGCAACAGCAGGATGAGGACGCCGCTGATACGCGCCTGGAAGCTACTGCGCAGCATCTTCGGCGGCCTTCCTGAAAGCCTCACCGAACGCGCTCGGCGCCGGCGGCGCGGGCGGGTCGGCAGGGCCGCTGCTGGCCAGGGTGAACCGCTGGCTCAGCGTCTGCCCCTGCACCTGCAGCTCGCCAGCGGCCTGCGGCAACAACTGCGGATTGCCCGGGTGCCAGAGGGTCACGGCGTAGCGGCCGGCCGGCAACCCGGCGATGGCCGCACGGCCGTTCTCGTCGCTGACGGCGAACCAGGGATCGTCGGTGACATAGATATAGCCGAGCATCCAGTCATGAATATTGCAGCCCAGCACCACCAGACCGGGCTTGTCGAACAGCACCGGCTCGCTCGGCGTGCCCTGGTACAGGCGCAACTCGAAACGCTTGGCCGGCGAGAAGGAGTAGACCTGGTGGCGGATATCGTCGCTGTTGGGGAAGGACACCAGGGTGCCGGTACGCACCGCCAGCACATGGGGCTGGAACTGCTTGTCGCGCTGATCCATGAGCGCCGGCGGTGGCGCCTGGGATGCGTCCAACGGGCCGCTCAGGCTGATCACCGCATCGGCCAGCGGCTGGCCGGCGGCGTCCAGCAGATCGGCATGCAGCGCCGCGGCATGCGCCGGGCCGGGCAGGACCAGGGCGGCGAACAGAACGAGGAGGAGCAGGCGGGAATTGCGACCAGTCATGCGCGAGCCTTGGCCCGGGCCAGCGGCCGGGGCGTCCACAGGATTACATGCCATCTTGGCAACCGAGTTTGGCGTACAGAATTGACAGCCTAGCTGGCTGGCAGCGAACCGGCCAGCGGCAATTGGCCAGCAGCGGCGCTATTCTCGGCGCAGGCGTTTCGGGGTCAGGCCCATATAGCGGCGCATGGCGGTAGTCAGCGCGCTCTGACTGGAGAAACCACATTCCTCGGCGATTCTCACCAACGGCAGGTTGCTCTCGCGCAGCATGCGCGCGGCGCGGTCGAGACGGGTCTGGAGCAGGTATTGGTGTGGCGTGAGGCCGACGCTGTCCTTGAACTGGGCATGGAAGTGGCTGGGGCTCAGGCACATTTCGTGCGCCAGCTCGGCGACGCTGATGCGCCGCGCCAGGTGCTCGCCGATGTAATCATCCAGGCGCTGCAGATCCAGCGCCCCCTGCGGCTGCCGGCGCTGCTCGCCAAACAGGCGCAGGTGCAGAGCACGGAGCAATACGCCACCGAGAGAACGCGCGAGGATGGAGTCACTGCCGTAGCGCTCCAGCTCCGCGCCGGCATAGCTCAGCAGGTGCTGGAAATCGACATCGAGGGCGGGATAGCGAGGCTTTTCGAACAGGCGATGGAGCAGCTCCAGGTCTTCGCTGGGGGTGTCCTGCTCGTCCAGATCGAGGATCAGCATGCGGTTGTCGCCCATGCCAGCGAACTGGTGGGCAGCGTCGCCTGGCACCAGGCAGGCGCGCATACGACAGACTTCCCCACCGCGGCCGCCGACCTCGAATTCGGCGCGGCCGACCAGGGACATCACCAACTGATGATGATCATGGGCATGTTCATGGGCCTGTTCATCCAGGCGGATCACACGGGCTTGCAGCATCGCAAAAGACTGGCGGCACGAAACAAGGGTTGCACTTTACTCCTTTCCAATGAAAAACGCCGCAACCACCTATCGCGAAACGGTTGCACCTATAGCAACCAATGCACCAATTCACCGCCTGAATGCCAACATGCTCCATTACTGTGCACCCACCGGGCCTTGCTGGCCCGTACTACACAGCCCTGGTAGCTGGCAGGAGAGTTGCTTCGCCCCTAGACCGGCCCAGACAAGCGAGCCCCAATGAGCGACACCGCCCTGATTCTTCTGACCCTGCTTGTCGTGCTGCTGGCCCTGGGCTACTGGCTCACCCACCGAGCGGAAAATCGCCAGCTGAAAGCCGACACACAGGCGGATACCGAGATCGTGCAGCGCTGCCTCGACCTGCTTCAGGCCCTGCAGAAACACCGTGGCCTGGGTGCGCAGCTGGATGCTGCGAGCATCGCGCAGCGCAATGCGCTGGCGCAGCAGCTCGACGAGCTGTGGCTGAACTGGCCTGGTGCCCGCATGCAACTACCGCCCCTGCAGCAACACTGGCCACAGTTGCGCCGCAACCCCGCCGACTTCGATGCCCACTGCCGACTGATCGAGACACTGCTGGTGGTGATCGAACAACTCGAAGATCGCCTTTACCGTCAACATCACCCGAGAATTCGCGGGCTCGGCGAGGCCTGCCGCTCGCTCGAAGACCTTGCCAGGCTGCGCGGCCTGGCGGTACGCGCAGCCAATTACGAGCGCTGCCCGCCCGGCCTGCAGATGCAGCTGCGTTTTCTCTGCAAGCGCCTGCTCGATCAGGAGCAGGACGCACATCTGCTCGCGCTGATCGAGCGCCTGCAAGGTGACCTGATCGAGTCGGCGCAGATTCGTCTGGCGCCCGCTGAATGCTTCGCTCTGCTCACGCCACTGATCGAGCAGCGCCTGCAAGGCATTCGCCTGAGCCTCGACTGAAACGTTGAAAAAATCCTGCGCTCGCCCCATGTAGCAACCAACGTACACGCAAAGGTGCTCCATGAACGATCAGGACAACACCCCCGAAGCTGTCGAAGTTCACGTCAAGGCCGATAGCACCGGACTGGTACTGCCCGCTCAGCAGTTGCCGGACAAGCTCTACATCATCCCCATCCACAACCGCCCGTTCTTTCCGGCGCAGGTGCTGCCGGTCATGGTCAACGAGCAGCCCTGGGGCCGTACGCTGACGCGCGTCGGCAATACCGAGCACAAATGCCTGGCGGTGTTCTTCGTCGACAATCCACCGGACGAGAATGGCGAATTCGACCTCGATACCCTGCCAGAGCACGGCACGCTGGTGCGCGTACATCACGTCAGCGAGGAAGGCGGCAAACTGCAGTTCGTCGCCCAGGGCCTGACCCGCGTGCGCATTCGCGGCTGGCTCAGCCGCCGTGGCCCGTATCTGGCCGAAGTGGAATATCCACAGTCACCCAACGACCCACGTGATGAGGTCAAGGCCTACGGCATGGCGCTGATCAACGCGATCAAGGAACTGCTGCCGCTCAACCCGCTGTACAGCGAGGAGCTGAAGAACTACCTCAATCGCTTCAGTCCCAACGATCCGTCGCCGCTCACTGACTTCGCTGCGGCCCTGACCACCGCTTCCGGCCAGGAGCTGCAGGAAGTGCTGGACACAGTGCCCATGCTCAAGCGCATGGAGAAAGTACTGCCACTGCTGCGCAAGGAGGTCGAGGTCGGCCGCCTGCAGAAGGAGCTGTCGGCAGAGGTGAACAAGCAGATCGGCGAGCGTCAGCGCGAATTCTTCCTCAAGGAGCAGCTCAAGCTGATCCAGCAGGAGCTGGGCATCAGCAAGGACGACAAGAGCGCGGATCGCGAGGAGTTTCTCGCCCGCCTCGAAGGCAAGACCCTGCCGGCGCCCGCGCAGAAGCGCATCGACGAGGAGTTGAACAAGCTGTCGATCCTGGAGACCGGCTCGCCGGAGTACGCCGTCACGCGTAACTACCTGGACTGGGCCACCGCCCTGCCCTGGGGTATTCACGGTCAGGACAAGCTCGACCTGGGCCGCGCGCGCAAGGTGCTGGACAAGCACCACGCCGGCATGGACGACATCAAAGAGCGCATCACCGAGTTCCTCGCCGTCGGTGCCTTCAAGGGCGAGATCGCCGGCTCCATCGTGCTGCTGGTCGGCCCGCCCGGCGTGGGCAAGACCAGCATCGGCAAGTCCATCGCCGAATCCCTCGGCCGGCCGTTCTACCGCTTCTCGGTGGGCGGCATGCGTGACGAGGCGGAGATCAAGGGCCACCGCCGCACCTACATTGGCGCCATGCCCGGCAAGCTGGTGCAGGCGCTGAAGGAAGCCGAGGTGATGAACCCGGTGATCATGCTCGACGAGATCGACAAGATGGGCACCAGCTACCAGGGCGACCCCGCCTCGGCGCTGCTGGAGACCCTCGACCCGGAGCAGAACGTCGAATTCCTCGACCACTACCTGGACCTGCGCCTGGACCTGTCCAAGGTGCTGTTCGTCTGCACCGCCAACACCCTCGACTCCATCCCCGGACCGCTGCTCGACCGCATGGAGGTGATCCGCCTGTCCGGCTACATCACCGAGGAAAAACTGGCCATCGCCAAGCGCCACCTGTGGCCCAAGCAGCTGGAAAAGGCCGGCGTGCCGAAAGCGCGCCTGTCCATCAGCGACGCGGCACTGCGCGCGGTGATCGAAGGCTATGCCCGCGAAGCCGGCGTGCGCCAGCTGGAAAAACAGCTCGGCAAGCTGGTGCGCAAGTCGGTGGTGAAACTGCTGGAGGACGCCGAGGCGAAGATCCGCATCGGTGCCAAGGATCTGGAGGAAGCCCTCGGCATGCCGGTGTTCCGCAACGAGCGGGTTCTGGCCGGCATCGGGGTCATCACCGGGCTGGCCTGGACCAGCATGGGCGGCGCCACCCTGCCGATCGAGGCGACGCGCATCCACACGCTCAACCGTGGTTTCAAGCTGACCGGCCAGCTCGGCGAGGTGATGAAGGAATCGGCGGAGATCGCCTACAGCTACGTCAGCTCGCACCTCAAGCAGTTCGGCGGCGACCCGACCTTCTTCGATCAGGCCTTCGTCCACCTGCACGTACCGGAAGGCGCCACGCCCAAGGACGGCCCCAGCGCCGGCATCACCATGGCCAGCGCGCTGCTTTCGCTGGCGCGCAACCAGGCGCCGAAAAAGGGCGTGGCCATGACTGGCGAGCTGACCCTCACCGGCCAGGTGCTGCCCATCGGCGGCGTGCGCGAGAAGGTGATCGCGGCGCGGCGGCAGAAGATCCATGAACTGATCCTCCCGGAGGCAAACCGCGGCAGCTACGAGGAACTACCGAACTACCTCAAGGAAGGCATCACCGTGCACTTCGCCAAGCGCTATGGCGATGTCGCCAGGGTGCTGTTCGAGTAAAGAGGCATATGTGGGAGTGAGCTCTGCTCGCGAAGCTTTTCAGGCTCGCCGACATTCGCGAGCAGAGCGCGCTCCTACAGCAAACCACCCGCCTCGACGGTCGCCACCGACAAGCCAATGCGGCTATGCTGGGCCAGGTTTCGTTCGACTGGAGTTCGTCATGCACGCCACCTTGCGCCTGCTTACCCTACCCGCCTTGGCTCTGCTCACGGCTTGTGCCCATCAGTCCGGCACGCTGGAGTTGAAGAAGGATCGGCAGTGCCCGCTGACGCTGAACAAGGGTCAGCAACTGATTCTCAGCCTGCCCAGCAACCCCACCACCGGTTTTCGCTGGGAGGTGCGTGACGCTGCGGCGAACGTGCTGCAAAGCCTTGGCCCTGAGGTGTACAGCAACCCGGAAGATGCCGGACTGGTGGGCGCTGGCGGCATCTCCACCTGGCGCTTTACCGCTCGCGAATCGGGCGAAGGTCGTCTGCTGCTGACCTACCAGCAGCCGTGGGAGCCGAACGTACCGCCGGCGGAAACCTTCGAGTGTGAATTGCGGGTTAAGTGACCCGAACCGCTTCTGTGGGAGGGGCTTTAGCCGCGACGAGGGCAAGCGAATCGCCGCTAAAGCACCTCTCGTACGTTACCCATTCACGGCGCGTTTTAATCCACCCTACAGACTGAAATTAACAAGGGGCGCAGATGCGCCCCTCGTTTCCAACGTTTCGCGGCTGAAGCCGCTCCTACAATCAGAGGCGTACGCGACCGATGTAGGAGCGGCTTCAGCCGCGAATGCTGCTATCCGGAGGCTCAGCTCTTGAGCCGGTAACCGGTCTTGAAGATCCAGCCCACCAGCAAGATGCACAGCGCCAGAAAGCCCAGCACCATCGCCAGGCTAATGCCGACGTTGACGTCGGAAACGCCGTAGAAGCTCCAGCGGAAGGCACTGATCAGGTACACAACCGGGTTGAACAGGGTTACCGTCTGCCAGACCGGCGGTAGCATGCTGATCGAATAGAAGGCGCCCCCCAGGAAGGTCAGCGGCGTGACGATCAGCGCCGGGACGATCTGCAGCTTCTCCCAGCCATCGGCCCAGACGCCGATGATGAAGCCGAACAGGCTGAAGGTCAGCGCGGTGAGGATCAGGAACGCCGCCATCCAGAGGGGATGCTGAATCTCGAAATCGACGAACAGCCGCGCCGTGAGCAGGATGATGAGGCCAAGGATCACCGACTTGGTGGCCGCCGCGCCGACGTAGCCGATGAGGATTTCCAGGTAGGACACCGGTGCCGAAAGAATCTCGTAGATGCTCCCCGAGTACTTGGGCATGTAGATGCCGAACGAGGCGTTGGAAATGCTCTCGGTCAGCAGCGCCAGCATGATCAGGCCCGGAATGATGAAGGCGCCGTAGCTCACGCCCTGCACCTGGGTCATGCTCGAACCGATGGCCGAGCCGAACACCACGAAGTACAGCGAGGTGCTGATCACCGGCGTGGCGATGCTTTGCAGCAGGGTGCGCCAGGTGCGCGCCAGCTCGAACAGGTAGATGGCCTTGATGGCGTACAGGTTCATGCGCGCGACTCCTCCAGCAGTGACACGAAAATTTCCTCCAGCGAACTCTGGCTCGACTGCAGATCCTTGAAGTCGATACCGTGCTGGGCGAGTTCACGCAGCAATTCGGCGATGCCGGTGTTCTCGTGCTGGGCGTCGAAGGTGAACACCAGGGCATGGCCCTGATCGGCCAGTTCCAGACCATAGCGCGCCAGTTCGGCCGGCACGCAGGACAATGGCTGCTGCAGGTGCAGGGTCAGCTGCTTCTTGCCCAGCTTGTGCATCAGCACCTGCTTGTCCTCCACTAGAATGATCCGCCCCTTGCTGATCACGCCGATGCGGTCGGCCATTTCCTCGGCCTCTTCGATGTAGTGGGTGGTGAGGATGATGGTCACGCCACGTTCGCGCAGGCGCCTGACCATGTTCCACATGTCGCGGCGCAGCTCCACGTCGACGCCGGCGGTGGGCTCGTCGAGGAAGAGAATCTGCGGCTCGTGCGAGAGCGCCTTGGCGATCATCACCCGGCGCTTCATGCCGCCGGACAGTTCCATGATCTTGGCGTTGCGTTTGTCCCACAGCGACAGGTCCTTGAGCAGTTGCTCCAGGTAGGCCGGGTCGGGCTTCTTGCCGAACAGGCCACGGCTGAACTTGACCGTCGCCCACACCGTTTCGAACACGTCGCTGACCAGTTCCTGCGGCACCAGGCCGATCTGCGAGCGGGCGGCGCGGTAGTCGCGAACGATATCGTGGCCAGCCACCAGCACCCGGCCCTCGCCCGGATTAACGATGCCGCAGATGATGCTGATCAGGGTGGTCTTGCCGGCGCCGTTGGGGCCGAGCAAGGCGAAGATCTCGCCCTGGCGAATGTCCAGATCGATGCCCTGCAGGGCCGGATGGCCCGAGGCATAGGTCTTGTTCAATTGCTGAATAGAGATGACCGAGTGCACGGTGAGAGTCCTTGCCTGCGGAAAAACCACAGAGTGTAGAGCCTGACCACCCAGGCAGGGCAAGTGCATTATGGGTTCGTTGTGCAAAGCCTCGGGCCGGTAGGTGGCCCCGTGCGCACCGAGCAACGAAACCGGTCTTGGTGCGCACAGCCTGGGCGGCCCCGCGACACCCTAGCCATTAGCCAACGCAGGCATAGCGGGATAACCCGGCGCGCTTGTGGCGCGCCGGTGCTGCTGGTGAGGTTGAGGGAGAAGCGGCCACAGCGCTTGTGGCGTTGCGGCGATAAGCGTGGCGACGGGCGCCGTCACGCAAATGGGTTACAGCGGCGTCAGCAACTGGCCGCTGGCGATAAAGGAACGCAGGTTATCGAGTACCAGATCGGCCATCTGCTGGCGCGTCTCGACGCTGGCGCTGCCGACGTGCGGCAGCAGCACCACGTTGTCCAGTTCGCGCAGTGCCGCCGGTACCTGGGGCTCATGCTCGAAAACATCCAGTCCGGCGCCACCGATCACCTTCTGCTGCAGTGCAGCGATCAGCGCCGCCTCATCGACCACCGAACCGCGCGCCACGTTGATCAGGAAACCATCAGGCCCGAGTGCTTCGAGCACCTCGGCATCGATCAGATGATGGGTGGCCTTGCCGCCCGGGCAGGTCAGCACCAGAAAGTCCGCCCAACGCGCCAGCGCCAGCAGATCCGGCTCATGCTGGTGCGGGCTGCCCTCGACCGCACGGCGGTTGTGGTAGCGCACTGGCATGGAGAACCCAGAAGCCCGCAGCGCCACCGCTTCGCCGATACGACCGAGGCCGACGATGCCCAGGCGCTTGCCGCTGACCCGGCGCGCCAGGGGAAAGCCCGTGGTGCTGCTCCAGGCGCCGCTGCGCACGAAACGATCGGCCTCGGACAGACGCCGCGCGCTGTCGATCATCAGGCCCATGGCCAGGTCGGCGACGCAGTCGTTGAGCACGTCCGGCGTGGTGCTGAGGACGATGCCGCGGTCACGCAGCAGCTCCAGCGGATAGGGATCGTAGCCGACACCGAAACTGCAGATGGCGCGCAGATTGGGTAGTAGCCGCAGTTGGTCGGCCGTGCAGCCGAAACGCGCCGAGGACACCATGTAGATGAACTGCTCGCCCTGTTCACGCAGGAAGGCCAGCGGCTCGGCCTGCTGCCACAGCGCACTGACCTCGTATTCCTCGGCCAGCTCGCGGTTGAAGCGCTCGCTCAGCGGGCCGATCTGCAGCACCTTGGCTTTGCTCATGGTTCCTCCTGTTTGGATCGTGCGATTTACCAGGCTGTTGAAAAACTACCTGCGTTGCCATTGCTGCGTTAAATACAGGCTCGTGCGCGAGTCCGATCAAAATGCTCATTTACAGCGCGTAAAGTCGAGCGCGACTCCGACCGTTTTTCGCCTGTATTTGCCTTGCACTGGCTGCCTCGCCTACGTTTTTCAACGGACTGTTACAGCAATTTGCCCGGATTCATCAGCCCGGACGGGTCCAGCGCCTGCTTGATGCGGGCCATCAGTTCCAGCTCCAGCGGCGCCTTGTAGTGCTGCGCGGCCAGGCGCTTGGACTGGCCCAGGCCATGTTCGGCGCTGATACTGCCAGCATCTTCCAGGACCTGATCGTAGATCACCCGCATGATCGCCTCGGCCTGCGCCTTGAAGGGGCCATCCTCGGCGCCGACTGGCTTGCTGATGTTGTAATGCAGGTTGCCGTCGCCGACGTGGCCGTAGGCCACGATGCGCACGCCGGGGAATGTCTGCTGCAACGCCTGATCGGTACGCGCGATAAAGTCGGGAATACGGCTGACCGGCACGCTGATGTCGTGCTTGAGGCTCGGCCCTTCGTGGTTCTGCGCCTCCGAGATACCTTCGCGCAGCGCCCACAAGGCGCGCACCTGCGCATCGCTACCAGCCAGCACAGCATCCAGCGCCACGCCCTGCTCGAAGGCCTCGCCGATGCCCTGCTCGAGCATCTCGTTCAACGGCGCATTGGGCTGGGTGTCACTCAGTTCGATCAGCACGTACCAGGGATGCGCTTCGGCAAAGGGGTCGCTGACACCGGCGACATGACGCAGGACGAACTCGACGCTCTGCCGCGACATCAGCTCGAAGCCGGTCAGGCGGTCGCCACACAGCCCGCGCATCTGCCCGATCAGCTCGACCGCTGCCTGCGGACTGGGCAGCGCCACCCAGGCAGTGGTCAGGCTGCGTACCGCCGGGAACAGCTTGAGCACAGCGGCAGTGATGATACCCAGGGTACCCTCGCTGCCGATGAACAGATGCTTGAGGTCATAGCCGGTGTTGTCCTTGCGCAAGCCGCGCAGGCCATCCCAGATGCGCCCGTCGGGCAGTACCACTTCCAGCCCCAGGGTCAGGTCACGCATGTTGCCGTAGCGCAGCACGGCGGTGCCGCCGGCATTGGTCGCCAGGTTGCCGCCGACCGTGCAGCTGCCCTCGGCGCCCAGCGACAGCGGGAATAGCCGGCCGACTTCGGCAGCGGCCTCCTGCAGCTGCTGGAGGATCACCCCGGCCTCGACGGTGATGGTTGCGTTGGCCACGTCCACGTCGCGGATGCGCTTCATGCGCGTCAGCGACAGCACGACCTGCGCCCCGCTGTCATCCGGGATCGAGCCGCCGCACAGGCCGGTGTTGCCACCTTGCGGCACCAGTGCGACGCTGGCCTGCGCGCACAGGCGCACCACGGCGGCGACCTCCTCGGTGGTGGCCGGGCGCAGCACCGCAGCCGCGTGACCGCGGTATGCGCCGCGCCAGTCGCTGAGATAGCTCTGCATGCGTTCGGCGTCAGTGATCAGGCCAGCCTCGCCAACCGCTTCGCGCAGCGCCTGGAGCAGATCATCGGAAAGGCCACTCATCTCAGGTCACCGGCGCCGGGTTGAACAGCACCAGGTCGTTGTGCAGGCGCAGGTGCTCGGCGCAGGTCTGCTTGCGACCGCTGGCAACGTCCAGGTAGAGCTGGAAGATATGCCAGCCCATTTCCTCCAGCGTCATGCGCCCGGAGACGATCTGCCCGGCGTCGACGTCGATCAGGTCCGGCCAGCGCTCGGCCAGCTGAGTGCGCGTGGCCACCTTGATCACCGGCACCATGGACAGGCCATAGGGCGTGCCGCGACCGGTGGTGAAGATGTGCAGGTTCATGCCTGCCGCCAGTTGCAGGGTGCCGCAGATGAAATCGCTGGCCGGCGTGGCGCAGAACCACAGGCCCTTGCCACGAATCCGCTCACCCGGCGCGACCACGCCGGCAATCGGGCTGTTGCCGGACTTGGCGATGGAACCCATGGCCTTCTCGACGATGTTGTTCAACCCGCCCTTCTTGTTGCCCGGCGTGGTATTGGCGCTGCGATCGGCCATGCCGCGCTGCAGGTAACGGTCGTACCAGTCCATCTCGCGGATCAGCGCATCGGCCACCTCGACACTGGCAGCGCGCGGCGTGAGCAGGTGGATGCCGTCGCGTACCTCGGTGTTCTCGGAGAACATCACGGTGGCACCGGCACGCACCAGCAGATCGGCGGCCACGCCCAGAGCCGGGTTGGCGGTGATGCCGGAGAAGGCATCGCTGCCGCCGCACTGCATGCCAACCACCAGCTCGGAGGCCGGTACCGTCTCGCGGCGGCGCTGGTCGAGCACCTTCAGACGCTCTTCGATCATGGCCATGATCTGCTCGACCATGCCGGTGAAACCGGTGCCGGAATCCTGCAGGCGGAACAGCCAGTCTTCCTCGTCCATGCCGTTGGTGAGCTGATCGCCATCCATCAACTGGTTGGCCTGCAGCTTCTCGCAGCCGAGGCTGATAACCAGTGCCTGGCCACCCAGATTGGGGTTGCGGCTGATGTTGTACAGGGTGCGGATCGGCACCACGGCGTCCGGCGCGTTGATCGCCACGCCGCAGCCGTAGCTGTGCGACAGCGCGACCACGTCGTCGACGTTGGGGTACTTGGGCAACACTTCCTTGCGCACCCGCTCGACCACATGATCGAGCACGCCGACCACGCACTGCACGGTGGTGGTCACACCGAGAATATTGCGGGTGCCAACGCTGCCGTCCGGGTTGCGGAAGCCCTCGAAGCTGTAGCCCTGCAGCGGCTCGCCGGGCGCGGTATTGATCGTCGCCTTGGGCAGGTTGTCCAGCACTGGCGGCTCGGGCATGCGCAGCACCTGCTCGGTGACCCAGCTGCCGGCGGCAATGGGTTTCAGCGCATAACCGATGACCTCGCCATAACGCACCACCTCGCCGCCCTCGGCGATATCCACCAGTGCCACCTTGTGGCTCTGCGGGATGCCTTCGATAGCCGTCAGGCCATCGTCGAACTGGCCACCGGCGGCGACACCCTGATCATTGACCACCACGCCAACGTTGTCGGTCGGGTGCAGGCGGATGTAACGGGGCGAATCCTGATGGGGAATCAACTGCATGCTGCGTGCTCCTGTTGTGCGCTCAGGATACCGAGTCAGGCTTGGAACGCGTGGCGTCATCGCCCCTCGTCCCTTCACCGAGCTCGACCCTGTGAATTTGGCCGACGATCAGGCCGAAACTGACGACCGCCAGCAGGGCATTGAGGCCGACATAGGCCAATGCCCCATCGAAAGAACCGCTATGGCTGACCAGGTAGCCGATGACGATGGGTGTAGTGATCGCCGCCAGGTTGCCGAAGGTGTTGAACAGCCCGCCGGACAGCCCAAGGATCTGCCGCGGCGAGGTGTCGGCGACCAGCGTCCAGCCCAGCGAGCCGAGGCCCTTGCCGAAGAACGCCAGGGCCATCAGCGCCACCACGGCGGTGTCGCTCTCGACGAAAATGCACAGCACCAGGCTGCTCGACAGCAGCAAGCCGAACACCATCGGCAGCTTGCGCGCCAGGGTCAGCGAATGGCCACGGCGCAGCATGCCATCGGACAACAGCCCGCCGAGCACGCCGCCGACGCAGCCGCTGATGGCCGGCAATGCCGCAGCGAATCCGGCGCCAAGAATGCTCATGCCACGCGCCTGCACCAGGTAAACGGGAAACCAGGTGAGGAAGAAATAGGTAATGGCGTTGTTGCAGTACTGGCCGAGGTAGATTCCGATCATCGTGCGCTGGCGCAGCAGCAGGCCCAGATACCGCCACTGCGAGCCGCCGACACTGCCGCGCTGCCCCTCCAGATCGATCAGCGCACCACCTTGCTCGAGGTAATGCAGCTCGGCCGCAGCGATGCGTGGATGCGTACGCGGACCGTACAGTTGCGTCAACCACACGAATGACAGCGCCAGCCCGAGGCAACCCAGCACGATGAATACCGATTGCCAGCCCATGGTTTGCACCACCCAGCCCATCAGTGGCGCGAACAGCGCGGTGGCAGCGTACTGCGCCGAGCTGGAGATGGCCGTGGCGGTGGCGCGTTCGGCCGTGGGAAACCAGGAGGCGATGATCCGCGCGTTGCCGGGAAAACACGGCGCGCTGGCGAACCCCACCAGCAGCCGCAAAAGAAACATCGAGGTCACCGCCCAGGAGGTTGGCAGCCAGCCGACGAAGCCCTGCAGCAGGGTCAGCGCCGACCAGACGAACAGCGCCAGGGTGTACACCGGCTTGGTGCCGAAGCGGTCGAACAACCAGCCACCGGGAATCTGCCCGATCACGTAGGCCCAGCCGAAGGCGGAGAAGATATAACCGAGCGTCACCGCATCGATGCCCAGGCCGGCCTGCATCGCCGAACCGGCGACGGACAGACTGGAGCGATCGGCAAAGGTGATGGTGGTGACCAGAAACAGCATCAGCAGAATGCTGTAGCGCACTCGACCCGGTTTGGCATCTGGCATCGGCAAGGCTCGTGAGACAAAAGCTCTTAGGGCGGGCTGGGCGGTGTTCCGCTTCAGCCCACCAACGGCAGTCGACCCGTAGGGTGGGCTTTAGCCCACCGGCTTCAATTTAAGGTGAGCTGAAGCCCACCCTACGGACTCGGCTCAACGGACCAGGCAAGGCTTCTTGTTATTGAAGCTCCAACCCGGAATCAGGTACTGCATGGCCACTGCGTCGTCACGCGCGCCCAGGCCCTTGGCCTGGTACAGCTCGTGCGCCTTGGCCAGCGCATCCCAGTCCAGTTCGACGCCGAGGCCCGGCGTTTTCGGCACCTGCACCAGACCACCTTCGATACGCAGCGGGTTGCGCGTCAGATACTGGCCGTCCTGCCAGATCCAGTGGGTGTCGATGGCGGTCACGCGACCCGGCGCAGCGGCGGCCACGTGGGTGAACATGGCCAGCGAGATGTCGAAGTGGTTGTTCGAGTGCGAACCCCAGGTCAGGCCCCAGTCGTTGCACATCTGTGCCACCCGCACGGAACCGGCCATGGTCCAGAAGTGCGGGTCGGCCAGCGGGATATCTACCGATTGCAGGGAGAGGGTGTGGCCCATCTGCCGCCAGTCGGTGGCGATCATGTTGGTCGCGGTCGGCAGACCGGTGGCGCGGCGGAACTCGGCCATCACCTCGCGGCCCGAGTAGCCGTTCTCGGCGCCGCAGGGGTCTTCGGCATACGCCAACACGCCATGCAGGTCACGGCACAGGGCGATGGCCTGATCCAGCGACCAGCCGCCGTTGGGGTCCAGCGTCACACGCGCCTCGGGGAAGCGCGCAGCCAGCGCACGAATCGCCTCGACTTCGGCTTCGCCATGCAGCACGCCGCCCTTGAGCTTGAAGTCGTTGAAGCCGTAACGCGCATGCGCGGCCTCGGCCTGGCGCACGATCGCTTCGGGGGTCAGCGCGGTCTGGTTGCGCACGCGCTCCCAGTTATCGTCGGCATCGCGTTCGTCGCGGTAGCCGAGATCGGTCTTGTCCTTGTCGGCGATGAAGAACAGATAGCCGAGCATCTCCACCGCATCGCGCTGCTGGCCTTCGCCGAGCAGGGCGGCAACCGGCACGCCGAGGTGCTGGCCGAGCAGGTCGAGCAGCGCCGACTCCAGCGCGGTGACCGCATGGATGGTGATGCGCAGGTCGAAGGTCTGCAGGCCACGACCGCCGGAATCACGATCGGCGAAAGCGCGACGCACCTGGTTGAGCAGCGCGTTGTAGTTGCCGACCGGCTGGCCGACGAGGATCGAGCGGGCGTCTTCGAGGGTCTTGCGGATGCCCTCGCCACCGGGGACTTCGCCGACCCCGACATGGCCGGCGCTGTCCTTGAGAATGAGGATGTTGCGGGTGAAATAAGGGCCGTGGGCACCGCTCAGGTTGAGCAGCATGCTGTCTTGGCCGGCGACCGGTACGACTTGCAGCTCGGTGATCAGCGGGGTGCCGACAGCGGCAGGAATCTGAGAAGTCATGAACGTTACCCTGTTGTTCTTATACGGGTTCGACAATTGTTCAACGCTGTCGCGCCGGAGCTTCCGGAACGCGACGCACAGGCCTGGGCCGCTCACCGAGGCGAGCGGCCACCTGCGGTGTTACTGCGCGCCTTGCGCTTCGACCAGCTTGGCCAGAGCTTCGTACTCCTCCGGCAGCAGATCGGTCAGCGGCGCACGCACCGGACCAGCATCGTAACCGACGATCTTGGCACCGGCCTTGACGATGCTCACGGCATAGCCGGCCTTGCGGTTGCGGATGTCCAGGTACGGCAGGAAGAAATCGTCGATCAGCTTGCCAACGGTGACGTGATCTTCCGCAGCGATGGCGCGGTAGAAGTCCATGGCGGTTTTCGGGATGAAGTTGAACACCGCCGAGGAGTAGACCGGTACACCCAGGGCCTTGTAGGCCGCTGCGTAGACTTCAGCGGTCGGCAGGCCGCCGAGGTAGGTCAGGCGCTCGCCCAGGCGGCGACGGATCGACACCATCAGCTCGATGTCGCCCAGGCCGTCCTTGTAGCCGATCAGGTTCGGACAACGCTCGGCCAGTTGCTCAAGCAGGTTGGCGTTGAGACGGCAGACGTTACGGTTGTAGATCACCACGCCGATCTTCACCGATTTGCACACCTGCTCGACGTGAGCGGCAACGCCGTCCTGCGAGGCTTCGGTCAGGTAGTGCGGCAGCAGCAGCAGGCCCTTGGCGCCCAGGCGCTCGGCTTCCTGCGCCATCTGGATGGCGACGCGGGTCGGGCCGCCGACACCAGCCAGGATAGGTACGGACTTCTCACAGGTATCTACGGCCGTCTTGATCACGGCGCTGTATTCGTCCGGCGCCAGGGAGAAGAACTCGCCAGTACCGCCGGCAGCGAACAGGGCGGAAGCACCGTAAGGCGCCAGCCACTCGAGGCGGCGCACATAGCCAGCCGGGTTGAAATCACCGGCGGCATCGAAATCGGTTACCGGGAAAGACAGCAGACCGGAAGAGAGGATGGACTTAAGTTCTTGTGGATTCATTATGCGAACACCCTGTAAAGCGAGTTGTGAGAAATAGCGTCAGCCGCAGCTGTAGAGATACGTTATCGTACAACAACAAAAAAAACACCAGTTTTTGCATTGTCCGTTCGTCGAAGTGTTTCCCGCTCCGCCAGACCCGCCCGCAAAACCAGCCCGCAAGCGTTAGAGCTCAGCGTAGAGCAGGCTCCGTCATGGCGCCAGAAGAGATGGCAGCGCAATCATGATTAGCCATGAGCAGCGTTGACAGGCTATGAACAGGCTGGTACTAATTTCACCAAGTCATACGACAACCTATGACATTCCAATAAAAACAATCGAGGGCCCAGGTCATGTCACAGACCTTCACTGCCGCCACCTGCTGCCACCGTGCACCTCGTCGCACCCCTGCCAGCACCTGCCGGGACAGCGCAGCCTGCGCTGGCTTCGTTGCCATCCTTGCCCATGCTCAAACTTGCCGTAGCGCGGATCGCTTGCTGATCCCGGTGCACGACTGACCCGTACCTTCGCCATTGCGGCCAAGGGCCGCGCCACGTTCGGAGCCCCAGCCAAGATGTACGAAGCCCCCCGCAGCAACACACCTCAGATAATCGAGATGCAGGTCATTCCGGTAGCCGGTCATGACAGCATGTTGCTCAACCTGTGCGGTGCCCACGCCCCCTACTTCACCCGCAATCTGGTACTGCTCAAGGACAATGCCGGGCGCATCGGCTGTGGTGAGGTCCCCGGCGGCGAAGGCATCCGCCAGGCGCTGGAGCGTTGCCGCGAACTGGTGATCGGGCAACCGGTCGGTCGCTACAACCGTATTCTCAATCGTCTGCGCCAGGCCATCGCCGGGCCGGCCAAAGGGCCGCAGACCACTCAGCATCAGGTCACCTCGGAATCCGAAGCACGCGTGCTCAAGCAGCCCCACGAGATCAACCTGCGCCTGGACAACGTGATCACCGCCGTCGAGGCCGCCCTGCTCGACCTGCTCGGCCAGCACCTGGACGTGCCGGTGGCCGAACTGCTCGGCAGCGGCCAGCAGCGCGACAGCGTGCCGATGCTCGCCTACCTCTTCTATATAGGTGAGCGCCAGCGCACCGACCTGCCCTACCTCGCCGGCAAAGGCTCGGCGGATGACTGGTATCACCTGCGCCATCAGGCTGCGATGACACCGGCGGCCATCGCCCGCCTGGCCGAAGCAGCCCATGCGCGCTACGGCTTCAATGATTTCAAGCTCAAGGGCGGCGTGATGCGTGGCGCCGAGGAGATGGACGCGATTCGCGCGATCAAGGCACGCTTCCCCGATGCCCGCGTCACCCTCGACCCCAACGGCGCCTGGTCGCTGGATGAAGCCATCGCCCTGTGCCAGGGCCAGAACCATGTGCTGGCCTACGCCGAGGACCCTTGCGGCCCGGAGAACGGCTATTCCGGTCGCGAGGTGATGGCCGAGTTCAAGCGGGCTACCGGCATCCCCACCGCCACCAACATGGTCGCCACCGACTGGCGGCAGATGGGCCACTCGCTGCGTCTGGAGGCAGTGGACATCCCGCTGGCCGACCCGCACTTCTGGACCATGCAGGGCGCCGTGCGTCTCGGTCAGGTGTGCGAGGAATTCGGCCTGACCTGGGGCTCGCATTCCAACAACCACTTCGACATTTCCCTGGCCATGTTCACCCATGCCGCCGCGGCCGTGCCAGGCCGCGTCACCGCCATCGACACCCACTGGATCTGGCAGGAAGGCGAAGAGCGCCTGACTCGCGAGCCGCTGCAGATCATTGGTGGCCAGGTAGAGGTTCCCAACAAGCCCGGTCTCGGCATCGAACCGGACATGGAGCGGATCATGGCCGCCCACGAGCTTTACAAGAAGGTGGCCAACGGCGCGCGTGACGATGCCATGGCCATGCAGTACCTGGTTCCGGGTTGGCAATACGACCCGAAACGTCCCAGCCTCGGCCGCGACTGACTCACGCGGCTTTTATCCCAACCCGGAGTATTCCAATGAAAAAAACATTCCGCGCCTCCCTCCTTTCTGCCCTGGTCGGTATGGGTGCCCTGGTCACTCATTCCGCCACCTTCGCCGATGAGGTCAAATGGCCGACTCGCCCGATCCAGGTAGTGGTCATCGCCAACCCCGGTGGCGATACTGACTTCAACGCCCGCACCATGGCCAAGTACTTCAATCAGATCACCGGCAAGACCATGGTGGTGACCAACGTCGCTGGCGGCGGTGGCACCCTGGCCGCCGAACAGGTCAAGGGCGCGGCAGCGGATGGCAACACCATTCTCTTCACCCACCCGGGTCAGCTGATCGTCAACGAAGTGGCCGGTCTGACCGAAGACAGCTTTGAGACCTTCGATATTTCCTGCATTGCCGGCGTCGACAAGAGCACCGTGTTCGTCGCCTCCAAACAATCCGGCGTGACCAGCATGCAGGACCTGGTGGACAAGTCGAAAGCCAACCCGGGCAGCATCACCTACGGCACCGAGATGGGCAGCTTCTCGCACATCCAGGGCCTGATGCTGGAAAAACTCAGCGGCGCCAAACTGAAGATGGTCGACGGCGGCACCGTATCCGACCGCGTGGTCGGCATGCTCGGCGGTCGTCTGGACATGGGCGCCATCACCTATGGTTCCGTACAGGACTATGTGCAGGGCGGGCAAATGGTCGCACTGGGCCAGCCCAACGACGAACGCAACGCCATGCTGGGTGACGTACCGACCCTCAAGGAGCAGGGCCTCGACATCACCATGGACAAGCCCTACGTGGTGGCCTTCCCGAAAGGCACCGATCCGGCGATCGTGAAAAAGATGTCCGACATCATGCAGCAGATCACCGAGCAACCTGCCTACGCTGAAGACCTGAAGAAATTCAAGCAGCCGGTCGCTTTCTACGGTACCGAAGAGGCCAAGCAGATTCTGGCCAAGACCCGCGAAGACTTCATGCAGTTCAAGGATGAGCTGCGCAAGGCCAAGTAAGCCACAACGCAGCGCCGGCCCGATCGATTCCGGCCGGCGCTGCACCTCAGAACATCGAGGTACGCGATGAACACCCCGAACAAGAAAGAACTGATCATCGGCATCGCCATGCTCGGCGCCAGCCTTACCTACCTGGTACTGGCGCAGCAGCTCCCCGGGCATGATGGTGTCGATGCGGCCACCGTGCCGAAACTGCTGGCCGGATTCCTGTCTCTGCTCGGCCTGATGCAACTGGTCAGCGCCTTTGCCAAACCCAAGGCCGTCGCCGAGCCCGCCAGCCCAGTGCCGGCAGAGGCTGAAGAGCCAGCGGTGGAGGTCATCGAACCCAAGACCGTCCTGAAGACCCTCGGTCTGATCCTCGGCTACATGGCCCTGCTCGGCCCTGTGGGCTTCCCGATCATGACCGTGGTTTACCTGTATCTGCAGTTCCTCGTGCTGACCCCGGCAAACCAGAAAGCCAGACACCTGACCTATCTGCTGATTGCCGTCATCTGCTCTGCGCTCATCTTCCTGCTGTTCCGCGAGGCCTTCGACCTGTTGCTGCCCGCTGGCCTGCTGAACGACTACATCTGAGGATCGACCATGCTCGAATTACTGCAGCAAGGCTTCGGTGCCGTCTTTTCACTCAACATCATGCTGCTGATGGCCGTCGGTGTGGCCATGGGCATCGTGTTCGGCGCCGTGCCCGGCCTATCCGCGACCATGGCGGTGGCGCTGTGCCTGCCGCTGACCTTCACCATGGGGCCGCAGGCTGGCTTGTCGCTGCTGGTCGCGTTGTTCATCGGCGCCACGTCCGGAGGCCTGATCTCGGCGATCCTGCTGAAGATTCCGGGAACGCCTTCATCGATCGCCACGGTGTTCGATGGCGGCCCGCTGATGGAACAGGGCCACGGCGTCAAAGCGCTGGGCGTCGGCATCGTGTTCTCCTTCCTCGGCACCATCTTCAGCATCGTTGCGCTGATGTTCATCGCCCCGCAGCTGGCCAAGGTGGCGCTGAGCTTCGGCCCGCATGAATACTTCGCCATCGCCGTGTTTTCCCTGACGCTGATCGCCACCCTGTCGGCCGGTTCCATGGTCAAGGGCCTGTTCGCCGGTACCCTGGGCATCGCCGTGTCCACCGTGGGTATCGCCCCGGTCGAGGCGGTGCGCCGCTTCACCTTCGGCGTGAGCGAGCTCAACGGCGGCTTCTCCATGCTCACGGTGATGATCGGCATGTTCGCCGTGGCCGAGATCATCAAACTCGCCGAAACCGGTCGTCATGCCGTGCAGGGCAAGGCCAAGTCGGTGAGCATGAAGAACATCAAGGGCTTCGGTTTCTCGCTCAAGGAATTCCGTGAGCAACTGCCCAATGCCGGCCGCTCCGGCATCATCGGCCTGGGCATCGGCATCCTGCCGGGCATCGGCGCCGGCACCTCCAACCTGGTTTCCTACATCATCGCCAAGAAGCGGGCGAAAGACGGCCATACCTACGGCAAGGGCAACATCGGCGGTGTGGTCGCCAGTGAGACCGCCAACAACGCGGGCGTCGGTGGTGCCATGATGCCGCTGATGACCTTGGGCATCCCCGGCGACACCGTCACCGCGATCCTGCTCGGCGGCTTTCTCATCCACGGCATCCAGCCCGGCCCGCTGTTATTCATCAGCCAGGGACCGCTGGTGTACACCATCTTCGCCGCCCTGATCGTCGCCACCTGCATGATGCTGTTCATGGAGTTCTACGGTCTGCGCCTGTTCATCAAGCTGCTCGACGTGCCCAAGCACATCCTCCTGCCGATCATCCTGGTGCTATGCGTAGTCGGCGCCTTTGGTCTATCCAGCCGCCTGTTCGATGTCTGGTCGATCCTGCTGTTCGGTCTGCTCGGCTATGCCTTCGTCAAGGCCGGGATGCCAGCGGCACCGTTCATCATCGGCTTCATCCTCGGGCCGATGGCAGAGACCAACCTGCGCCGTGGCCTGATGCTGTCGGACGGCAGCTTCGCCGAGTTCTTCACCAACCCGATTGCCGGCACCTTCCTCGGCCTGGCCCTGGCATTCGTACTCTGGCAGGTGTTCAGCGCGCTGCGTCCCAAACCCAGCGCGATCAACCAGATCCTGCGTACCTGACCCACTCCACCGCCCCCTCTGCTCAGGGGGCGGTTCATTTCCGACTGCTACCTTTTCAGCCTCCAGCCCTCTACAACGCCAACCACAGCGGCTTGAGCAAGATGATGGACGCCCTCATTGATCCAGGTCTAATCTAATCGATCACTTGATTGATACCCGGAATGAATCAATGTTCGACCTGGCTCAACTGCGCTGCTTCACCACCCTGGCCGCCGAGCTGAATTTTCGCCGCGCCGCCGAGCGCCTGAACATGACCCAGCCGCCGCTGAGCCGGCAGATCCAGTTGCTCGAACATCAGTTGGGCGTACCCCTGTTCCTACGCAGCACCCGCTCGGTAACCCTGACGGCGGCTGGCCGCGCGTTCTTCGTCGAAGCCCAGGCGTTGCTCGATCAGGCCCACCGCGCCGCGCAAAGCGCCCGGCTGGCCGCCATCGGCGAAAGCGGTGCGCTCAATATCAGCTTCGTCGCCAGCGCGGTTTATGACGTGCTGCCACGCGCGATCACCACTGCCAAGCGTGAACGCCCCGGCGTGGATATCGCCCTGCTGGAGATGAGCACCTTCGAGCAGGTGCAGGCACTGCGCGCCAGACGCGTGGACCTGGCCATCGTGCGGGCGCCGTTGCAGCAACCCGGGCTGATCAGCGAATGCCTGCTGCGCGAACCCTTCGTGCTGGCCGCGCCCGCCGAACATCCGCTGGCGCAGCACGAACGGCCGACCCTGGAAATGCTACATGGCCAGCCCTTCATTCTTTATGCGCATACCGCCTGGCAGCCTTTCAACGAGCTGCACACCGGCCTGTTTCGCGCCAGCGGCATCCAGCCAGAGTTCGTTCAGGCGCTGGGCTCGACCCTGACCATCCTGTCGCTGGTCAACGCCGGCATGGGGCTGGCGCTGGTGCCGCGCAGCGCCAGCGCCATTCGCTTCGAGCAGGTGCGCTTCCGCGACCTGCCGCTACCCAAGGGTGTGTGTGGCGAGCTGCATCTGGTCTGGCGCGACGACAACGACAACCCCGCACTACCGGCGGTGATCGATGCCGTGCGCCAGGCCGCTCACGACATCTATCCGCAGAGCTGACGGCTCAGGCGCGCTTGCCGACTTCCGCCTGCTGCACCGTCCAGCCGGTAACCTGCTCACTCAGGCTCAGGCCGAGCCCCGGACGGGTCGGCACCTGCATGCGCCCGTCGCGAATGTCCAGGCGCTCGTTGAACAGCGGCTCCAGCCATTCGAAATGCTCGACCCACGGTTCGCGCGTGTGGCTCGCGGCCAGGTGCACGTGCAGCTCCATGGCGAAGTGCGGCGCCAGGGTCATGCCGGCCTGCTCGGCCAGGGTCTGCACGCGCAGATATGGAGTGATGCCGCCTACGCGCGGCGCATCGGGCATGAGGAAGTCGGCGCCGCGCTGGCGGATGAACTCCCAGTGCTCGGCCGGGCTGGTGAGCATTTCGCCAGTGGCGATCGGCGTATCGAACAGACGCACCAGCTCGGCATGCCCCTCGGCGTCGTAGCAGTCCAGCGGCTCCTCGATCCAGATCAGATCGAAAGGCTCCAGGCGCCGACACATGCGCCGTGCGGTCGGCCGATCCCACTGCTGATTGGCGTCGACCATCAGTGGGAAGCTCTCGCCCAGATGCTCCCGCACCGTGCTGACGCGGTGGATATCCAGTGCCCAGTCGGGCTGACCGACCTTGAGTTTGATCCCGCCAATGCCCTTCTCGCGGGAAATGTCGGTGTTCTTCAGCAACTGATCGAGGGGCGTGTGCAGGAAGCCGCCGGATGTGTTGTAGCAACGCACCGAATCGCGATGGCTGCCGAGCAGACGCGCCAGCGAAAGACCGCAGCGGCGTGCCTTGAGGTCCCACAGGGCGACGTCGAAAGCGCCAATGGCCTGAACCGCCAGGCTGCTGCGCCCTACCGACGCGCCGGCCCAGCACAGCTTGTCCCAGAGTTTGGCAATGTCGCTGGGGTTCTCGCCGATCAGGTTCGGCGCCACTTCCAGAGCATGGGCGAACTGGCCGGGGCCACCGGCGCGCTTGGAGTAGCTGAAACCCAGGCCACGGTGACCGTCGCGGGTCTCGATCTCGGCGATCAGGATGGCGATTTCGGTCATCGGCTTCTGCCGGCCGGTGAGCACCTTGGCATCGCTGATCGGATTGGCCAGCGGCAGTGCTACCGAGCGCAGGCTGAGCCAGGTGATGCGATCGTCGTCGGCGCATGGGGTGGCGTTATCGGTCATGGCATCTTCCTCGTGATGAAACTCGACGCCCCGATAGGCCGCCGAAAATGGACAACCCGAGTCAGATTAAGATGATTGCGCAATCATTCAAGCATCAGAATTACCCACCAATGCCTGGCACTGCTGATGGCCATGTGCCGGACTCGTCTAGACATTTCATAAATCTGCAACATTCACCGTCTACGCTGAATATGTCCCGCTCCGCCTGACCTCCGAGGCATCCCATCATGTTCCTGCAAAAATCCCTGCGCGCGCAGATTCTCGCCCTGCTCGGCGGCAGCCTGGCGCTGATCCTGTTCACCGCCCTGGCCTGCTTCAGTTTTCTCTCCAGCGGCATTCAGTCCTACCGCGGCCTGCTCGACGGACCGCTGGAGTCATCACGCCTGATCGACGCGGCCAACGTCGAATTCAAGATCCAGGTGCAGGAATGGAAGAACGTCCTGCTGCGCGGCCAGGACAGCGCCAACCTGCAGCGCTACTGGAGCCAGTTCGAAGCGCAGGAGCGCAATGTGCAGGAGATACTCGGCCAGTTGACCCTGGTCGCAGCCGCCGACCCGGCGCTGAAAGCGCAGGTCGAGCGCCTGCGCAACGAACATCAGGCGCTTGGTGGCAATTACCGCAAGGGCCGCGATGCCTTCGTCGCCGCTGGCGCCGATGCCCAGGCCGGCGATGCCGCGGTAAAAGGCATCGACCGCGCGGCCAGCGAGCAGATGACCGCCCTGGTCGAGCAGTTGCGCCAGAACAGCCTGAGCCAGGCCGAGCAGATCAATGCCAGCGCCGCACGTACCATTCTCAGCGGCACCATCGTGATGTTGGTTGCGGCGCTGGTCATCGCCGTGTTCAGCCTGTGGCTGGTCAATCGCAACCTGATCATCCCCATTCGCCACCTGATCGGCCATGTCGACCAACTCAGCCATGGCCGTTTCGGCCAGCGCGTGGAAAGCAGCCGCCAGGATGAGCTGGGCCTGCTGGCGCGAGCGGCGAACACCCTGCGCGACTTTCTCGCCAGCACCAGCGAGCGTCTGCACCACAGTACACAGAACCTCGACAGCGCCAGCAGCGAGCTGAACGCCATCGCCTCACGCATGACCGAGGGCGTCAGCGAGCAGTTCGAGCGCACCGATCAGGTCGCCACGGCCATGCACGAGATGTCCGCCACCGCTCAGGAAGTGGCACGGCATGCCGCCGATGCCGCGCACGCGGCCAACGATGCCGACGACTCGGCGCGCCAGGGCAGCACGGTGATGCAATCGACCATCGCCACCATTACCGACATTCGCGGCGAGATCGCCAATACCGCCGAGGTGATCCGTCGCCTGGAAAGCGACAGCGGGCGCATCGGCAAGGTACTGGAGGTGATCCGCGGCATCGCCGAGCAGACCAATTTGCTGGCCCTCAACGCCGCCATCGAAGCCGCCCGTGCCGGCGAACAGGGTCGCGGATTCGCCGTGGTCGCCGACGAGGTGCGTCACCTCGCCCAGCGCACCGCCGAGTCCACCGCCGAGATCAACCAGATCATCGATACCGTACAGACCGGCGCTCTGAATGCCGTGCGCGCCATCGAGAGCGGCCAGCAGCGCAGCGAGCAGGGCGTGACCCAGGTCACCGAAGCGGGGGCCATGCTGCAGCGCATCACCGAGGCGGTAGAGGCCATCCGCGACATGAACCAGCAGATCGCCACCGCCGCCGAAGAGCAGACCTCGGTAGCCGAGGATATCTCGCGCAACCTCACCGAGCTGACCGCCATCGCCAGTGCCAACCAGGACAACGTCGAGCGCACGCAGAAGGCCAGCCGCAACCTGCATGACATGTCCGGGCAACTGGGCGAAGTGACTCGCCGCCTGGGTTCCTGAGCCAACCTGCGAACCGGCATGAACACGCAGCGTGCGCCTCACTCTCAGCATCTACGGCCTGCGCGGCTTCGGATAGCGAGGCGCAGGCTGCGGCCCTCCAGCTCGCTTGAGGGAAGGTACGCAGGGCGGACACGCATTCGACATCTGCGCCCCACCCACTGAAAACGGGCAAACGACAAAAGGTCGCAATTAACCCTTGCTATTTATGTAATAGGAATTATTCTCAGTTACGTAATGACGGCCAAGGAGACCTGCCATGACCTACCTGATCGATGCCTGGCTGGACCGCCCGCATCCCTACCTGCGCATCCTCAACCGCGAAACCGGGGAAGTCTGCGCCATGCTCGAGGAAGAAGCCCTGGACGAACTGCGCGACCAGGGCGACCTGGACCTGCACGAGCTCAGCTCCAGCGAACCCATCGTCCTCAAGGAGCTGGTGCGCAGTCTGTTTCTCTACTGCTATGCACGGGCCTTGCGTCCGTGAACAGACTCGCGGCAGCCGAGTAATCACCCTATTTCTCGCTGCGCGGCGCGCCCTAGGTGGAGAAACGCAAACGGGGCGCCTTGTCACCAAGGCGCCCCGCTTTATTGGGCTGTCTCGCAGTAGCGTAGGGTGGACGACGCATCACCCGTCCACCGTCGTTGTGAATGGTGGACAAAAACAGCGTTGTCCACCCTACGATCCGCCTGTCGATTTCGCTTACAAGATGTCGAGCAGCTCGACATCGAACACCAGCACACTGTGCGGCGGGATGCTACCGACGCCCTGGGCGCCGTAGGCCAGCTCGCTCGGCACGTGCAGGCGCCATTTGCTGCCGGTACCCATCAGTTGCAGCGCCTCGACCCAACCCGGGATCACGCCACCGACCGGGAATTCAGCCGGCTGGCCACGCTCGTAGGAGCTGTCGAACACGGTACCGTCGATCAGGGTGCCATGGTAGTGGGTACGCACCTGATCCTCGGCCGACGGCTTGGCGCCCTCGCCTGCGACCAGCACTTCGTATTGCAGACCCGAGGCCAATACGGTCACGCCCTCGCGCTTGGCGTTCTCGGCCAGGTAGGCGCGGCCTTCACCGGCAGCGGCTTCGGCCTTGGCGGCAGCTTCAGCCTGCATGATTTCGCGGATCACCTTGAAGCTGGCACCCAGCTCGGCTTCGGAAACACGGCTGGCCTGGCCGCTGAAAGCGTCGGTCAGACCGGCGAGGATAGCAGTGAGGTCAACGCCGGGCGGCGGGTTGTCACGCAACTGACCGCCGAGTTGACGACCGATGCCGTAGCTGACGCGACCTTCATCGGAGGACAGATCGGGGCTGAAGTTGAATTCGGACATGAAAGGCTCCGCTTGGGGCTGTGAAAAAGGCCGGCCAGACTAGCACAGAAGCCTGACGCGACGTCACGGCCCCACGCATTGCACGTCGCGGCTGCGACTGCCTGGATGCAGGAGGTAGAGCGAAGCAGGATGCCAGAGCCGAGCAGCACGCCAAAAGCCCCCATTGTGGGAGGCGCTTCAGCGGCGATAGCCTCGACCCTAGATGGCGTTGCGCCGACGTCGGCAGCGCTCGGAGCAGTAACGCACTTCGTCCCAGCAGCGCGCCCACTTCTTGCGCCAGGTGAACGGTAGCCCGCAGACCACACAGGCCTTTACCGGTAACTGGCTCTTCTTCACAGCATTTCACCAGCATCGAGCCTGGCCAGCAGGCGCTCGCCCCAATCCCACAGCGCCTGCTGCTTGGCCTCGGTCATGCGTGCCAGGTTGCGATAGACCATGCCGAGGCGCGGGTTGCGCTCGAGCGGCTCACGGTGACGCATGAGGAAATGCCAGTACAGGGCATTGAACGGACAGGCCGACTCGCCGGTGCTCTCGCTCACCTTGTAGCTGCAACCCTGGCAATGGTTGGACATGCGCTTGATGTACTGGCCGCTGGCGCAGTAAGGCTTGGAGCCCAGGTAGCCGCCATCGGCGTGCATCACCATGCCCAGAGTGTTGGGTAATTCGACCCAGTCGAAGGCATCCATGTAAACGGCCAGGTACCAGTCGCAGATGTCCTTGGGCACGATGCCCGCGAGCAAGGCGAAGTTGCCGGTGACCATCAGCCGCTGGATATGGTGCGCGTAGGCGTGCTCCAGGGTCTGGCCAATGGCCTGGCGCATACAGTTCATCCGCGTCTTACCGGTCCAGTAGAACTCCGGCAGCGCACGTGAGTTGCCAAAACGATTGCCCTCGGCGTACTCCGGCATGCGCAGCCAGTAGATGCCGCGCACATACTCACGCCAGCCGATCAACTGGCGGATGAAGCCTTCGGCGGCGTTGAGCGGCACGTCGCCGGAACGATAGGCCGCCTCCACCTCCGCGCAGATCCGCCGCAGATCTAGCAGGCCGATATTCAGCGCCGCGCTGATGCGCGAGTGAAAGAGAAAGGGTTCGCCATCGGCCATGGCGTCCTGATAATCGCCGAAGTCGGCCAGGCCCTGGGCGAGAAAATGTTGCCACAGGCGCTCGGCCTGTTCCGCCGTTACCGGGTAATCGAAACCTTCCAGGCTGCCGTAATGACTGGCGAAACGCTGCCCGACCAACGCCAGCACGTCACGCGTGATGGCGTCCGGCTCGACGCGCAGCGGCGCCGGCGGACGCACGCCCTTGGGCAGCGCCTTGCGGTTGTCGGCGTCGAAATTCCAGGCGCCACCTTCAGGCGTGCCGTCGGCGTTGAGCAACAGACCGCTGGCACGGCGCATCTCGCGGTAGAAGAACTCCATGCGCAGCTGCTTGCGCCCCTTGGCCCAGGCGGCAAAGGCGTCGCGAGTGCAGAGAAAGCGATTGTCCTGATGCCAGTGAATCGGCACGCCACAGTGGCGCAGCGCCTGCTCCAGACGCCAGTCGCCGCACTCGGTCATGTACACTTCGGCGGGGTTCAGGAACTGCGTCCAGCGCAGCAGCTCGCCAGGTAGCGAACCGCTGTTTTCAGGGTCGTCCAGGGTCACGTAATGAACCTGAATGCCACGCTCGCGCAGCGCTTCGGCGAAATGGCGCATGGCGCTGAAGATCAGTGCGATCTTCTTCGGGTGATGCGGCACATGGCTGGCCTCCTCCATCACCTCGGCCAGCAGCACATGATCATGTACCGGCTCGATATCCCCCAAGGCACCGAGGCCTTGGGTGAGCTGATCGCCCAGGATTAGAATCAGACGGCGCACAGTCACAGCAGCACGATCTCCATGTTCGGGTGGCGGCGCAGATGGCCGAGCAGGATGTGATAAGTGTCGAGGTTGAAGCCGCCACGGCGCTCGGCCAGTAATGGCTCGACCCGTTCGAAACGATCTACCGTGCCAAGGTGGCGCCATTGATCGAGCACGTGCCACTGAGTAAGGTCGTGCAGGTCATCGCGCTCGATCAGGGCAACCGGCCCACCCCAGGGCCAGGCCTGGGTCTGCAGGCGTTCGGCGCCGACCAGCAGTCGCGCATCATGGGTCTGACGCGACTCCTCGCCGCAGCAAGCGCCGGCACAGCGCCCGAGCTGGAAGGCGAAGCAGGCGCCATCGCCCTCCTCCAGGCCGAGTACACGCAAGCACAGCTGCCGCTCACGCGCCTGCGCCAGCAACCATTGCCGCGCATGATGACGTGAGCGAAACAGCCCGGCGTGCCTGAGCCCAGGCGTCAAAGCCTGGTGCTGGAGCAGTTCGATATGCAGATCACCAGGCTCGCCGGCCAGCGCCCAGGTCAACAGCTCGCGCTGCTTGCGCAGACGACGGTTGTACAAGGGTTGCAGACGCTTGATCTCGGCAGACTCGAACAGCAGAGCGCCCAGCTCACCGGCCGTGGTAACCACCTGCACATCGCGGATCTGCTGCACCATCTGCAAGCTGCGGCGGTCGCGGTGATCATTCTGAAAGTGCGACATCACCCGGCGGCGCAGATTGCGGCTCTTGCCCACGTACAGTTGCGCACCAGCGTCGCCCAGGAAGTAATAAACCCCTGGACGCTCCGGCAACTGGGCGAAACGCTCCGCGGCCAGTAATGGGGGCCGCGCCGCGCTTCGCAACTGATGCCCCAGAGCCGTAGGCGCGACCTGCTGCAGCAGGTGCCGAGCCAGCGTCAACACGGCCTCTGCATCAGGCAAGGCGCGATCGCGGAAGAAACGCGTGATGCCAAAATGTGCGCAAAGCGCATCGAAGCCGGCGCTCGCCAGCTCAGGCAGCGCCGTTCTGGCCAGACGCAGGGTGCAGAGCTGCGGCGAGCGCTGCCTCCTCCAGTCCGGCAACACGCGGCGCAAGAACGCCAGGCTGAAGCGCAGGTTGTGGCCCACCAGCACGCGGCCGCGAATGGCATCGGCTATCGCTTGCGCCTCGCTCTCGATACGTGGCAGGCCGCGTAATTCCAGAGGGTGTAATCCACTCAGGCTGAGCAACTGCGAGGGCAGCGCGACACCAGGCTCGAACAGCCAGTGCAAGCGCTCTGCGACACAGCCATCAGCATCGACCTGAATGATCGCCAGCTCCCAGATGGCATCACGTGCCGGGTGGACTCCAGTGGTCTTCACCTCCACGACTGCCAGGGCTATACCCTGCAGTGTCGCGGCCGGTACCAACGCAGCAGTCACCAGCCAGAACGGAAGGAGATGGGCACCCGCAGGCTGTTGTCAGCCGATGGCATACCGCACATCTCGTCATGTACCGAGCTGTGCACCAGAAAGAAAGGTAGCGCCGGCATTTCCTGCAGCACGTCACGCGCATGCTCTACCGAACGCAGGTTCAGCGTACTGCCCTGTTCGGCAAGAATCGGGTGGGCACGCCCTTCCATCCGCGCTTCGAGCAGATAGATGCCACCTTCCAGGGAAATCAGGTTGAGTTCTTCGATACGCCCGGCTTGAGCGTGAGCGGATAGATCATGCAAGTTCATCGGGCTTGCCTCCTGCCTTTAACTATACAAGAACTTATACAAAATTAATTCTTGTACAATAAAGAAAAAGCTCAAGCCCAAAAAACAAAACGCCCGTCACGTTCGGACGGGCGGTTGTGAAGCGGCTCAGATCAGTCGTGTTTGGTGACCTTGTCCAGATAGCCCATGGCGAAGGCAGAGCCCACGAAGGTCAAATGAATGATCACGTACCATTTCAGATACTTCAGATCGTAGCTCTTCGCATCCATGAACACCTTGAGCAGATGGATGGACGAAATCGCCACGATGGAGGCTGCCACTTTCATCTTCAGCGAACTGGAGTCCATCTTGCCGAGCCAACTGAGCTTCTCGGTGCCTTCATGAATATCCAGGCGCGAAACGAAGTTCTCGTAGCCAGACAGCATCACCATCACCAGCAGCCCACCGACCAGCGCCATGTCGACCAGCGACAGGAGCTTCAGAATCACGTCGGCTTCAGTTAGGGAAAAGATCTGCGGCAGGATGTGATAAAGCTCCTGGAAGAACTTGAGCGACAACGCCAGCACGGCAAGAGAAAGACCGAAGTAGATGGGCGCCAGCAACCAGCGCGATGCGTACATGGCGTTTTCGATGAAGCGTTCCATGGAGAGCTCACTGAGGGGATGGAAAATCGCGGCGAGTATACCCATCGCCCAGCATCAGCAGAAGATGCCCAACTTACTGTGGATAACCACAGCCCTGTGTCCTCGCCCGGTTTGCCCTGGCGTGCTGTGTGGCAGGCGTTTCAGCTCTGTCCGTCAGTCTCGGGGCGCCACTGGAATGCACCTGCCTGGCTGTGGCGTTCGCCGTTGACACGACGCAACTCGGCCTGCAGATGCAGATGCCAGATCGGTGGTTCGCCGCATTCTACGTAGCCTTGCAGGGCCAGGCTCTCGGCAATCGCCGTAAGCGCCTCTTCAGCGACAGAAGGCCCATAGAACGGGCCCTGCGCCTTGATCGCCGAGGGCTGTGCCCCCGACATACCGGCAGCGCAAAGCAGTGTCCAACGTCCGTTGTCTCCTGCCAGCGGTTTGATCACGCATTCGATGCGCGTGACCAGACCCAGGCATTGGCGGGTGAGGCAGAGGCTGCGCGACATGGCGGCGACCCTCGCGGAATCCAGGTTCCAGCCTACACCCCGAGCGGCCGCACTGTGAAGGCTAAAGTTATCCACGCAATCTGTGGATAACTCTGTGCATGAGGCGTGAGCAAGAAAGCCTGCGCGCCTGCCCCGTGCAAGCCGGGGCAATCGTGCAAGATTTGCTCAGCTCGCTGGGCCTTCGCCCTCGCCTTTCTTACGACGGGGCGCCTTGACCGGTTTCGCCGCAGCAGCCTCGGCCTCGGCTTTCGCCTTGTCCGCCTCGGCCGGCTTGCTCTCTTCCTCCAGACCTATTTCGGCGATATCGCGCAAACGCTCGACTACGCGGGCGTTGACGCTGCCTTTGGGGAAGCGTCCCTTTTCATCCGGGTGCCCGGCCGGCTCGCCAACCAGCAGACTCAGTGCCTCGTCGACATGGCGCACGGCATAGACGTTGAACTGGCCGGCACGCACCGCCTGCAATACGCGGTCATCGAGCATCAGATTGGCGACGTTAGAGTGCGGGATGATCACCCCCTGCTCGCCAGTCAGGCCGCGCGCCTCGCAGAGGCGGAAGAAGCCTTCGATCTTCTCGTTGACCCCACCGACCGCCTGCACCTCGCCGAACTGGTTGATCGAACCGGTGATGGCGAAGCACTGCTTGAGCGGCGTGCGCGACAGCGCCGAGATCAGCGTGCACACCTCGCCAAGCGAGGCACTATCGCCGTCGACATAACCGTAGGACTGTTCCAGGGCGATGCTGGCGGAAATCTCCAGCGGGAATTCCTGTGCATAGCGGCTGCCGAGGAAGCCGGTGAGGATCATCACACCCTTGGAGTGGATCGGCTGGCCAAGGCTGACCTCGCGCTCGATGTCGACGATGCCGCTGCCGCCCGGATAGACGGTGGCGGAAATCCGCGCCGGCACACCGAAGGCCGAATCACCCACTTCCAGCACGGTCAGACCGTTGCACTTGCCGACGGCAGCGCCGCAGGTGTCGATAAGGATGATGCCGGCCAGCATGTCGTCGATGATCCGCGCCGACACACGCCCGGTGCGGGTGGCCTTGGCCTTCAGCGCGCGTTCGATATGACCGACGTCGGTGATGCTTTCCCCGGCGAGCTGGCGAATGAAGTCGGCCTCGCTGACCAGCTGGAACAGGTCACCGATACGCGCCGATAGGCGTCCCTGGTGCTCGGCCAGACGCGCGCTGTGGGTAGCCAGGCGCGCCACCGCGGCACCGGTCAGCGGCGCCATGCCCTCTTCCGAGGTACGCGTTTTCATCAATTGCGCGAATTGCTCCAGGCTTTCTTCGGCGAGCGGGATGTCCTCGTCGAAGTCGACCAGCACACGGAACATTTCCTGGAAATCTGGATCGGCGTCCTGCAATGCGTAATACAGCTGGCGCGAGCCGATGATGATGACCTTCAGCTGCAGCGGAATGACCTGCGGGTTGAGCGTGACGGTAGCGATGCGGCCGAGATCACCCAGCGGCGACTCCATTTTCAACTGGCGCGAGTGCAGGGCGCGCTTCAGCGCTTCCCAGACGAAGGGCTCACTGAGCAGTTTTTCCGCCTCGACCACCAGGTAGCCGCCGTTGGCCCGATGCAGCGCGCCGGGGCGCAGCTGACGGTAGCTGGTGTACAGCGCGCCCTGATCGGAGTTGTATTCGATACGGCCGAACAGGTTGTCGTAGGTCGGGTGCGACTCGAACACCACCGGTGCGCCGCCGTTGGCGTGATGACCGACCACTAGGCTCGGGCAGTAGATTTCCTCCAGCAGCTTGCGCAGTTGCGGGTCGGCCTTGTCGACATCCACCAGCTGCTCGACGGCGGTTTTCAGCAGGTTGATCTGCATGGCCTGCAGATAGGCGCAGACACCGGCGTTTTCCGCGTATTTCTCCGACAATGGCGCCAACAGCGGCTGCAGGGCGACGGTGATGGTTTCTTCATTGAGGTGACGCAGCAGGTTGCTCGACTCGCGCTTCCACTGCGGCAGGCTGGCCAGCTCCTCGTTCAGGCGTTCTTCCAGCGCGGCGATATCGGCATGGAAACGCTCACGCTCGGCCTCCGGCAGCTGAGCGAACTCGGCTTCGTCCAGCGCCTTGCCGTCAGCCATTGGGGTAAAGGCGATATTGGTGCTGTCGCGGTACAGGGCCACGCCCTTCTCCAGCGACAGCTTCTCGATCACGTCCAGCGCCTGGTCATAGCGCTTGTTGAAACTGCGATCGATGGCGCTCTTCTTCTGCTGGTAGGTCGGTGTTTCGAACACTGCCGGGAAGGTGGCCAGCAGATTGTCGATCAGCTGGTTGATGTCGGCGATGAAATCACTTGCGGTGCCGGAGGGCAGCTCCAGCGCGCGCGGTTCGCGCGGCTCGTCGAAATGGTTGACGTAGACCCGGTCGGCCGGCGTTTCCATGCGCTTGGCTTCGGCCTTGAGGTAACGCTGGACGAAGGAGAAGCGCCCGGTGCCGGGCTCGCCCATGACGAACACGTTGTAGCCGGGGCGCGGCATGGCCACGCCGAACTGCAGCGCCTCGACGGCGCGCGACTGGCCCAATACGCCGCGGAAAGGTTCGAGATCATCGGTGCTGCTGAAGTTGAACTGCTCGGGGGCGAAGGGGCGGGTCAGTGATTCGGGGGCAAGGCGCAAAGCATCGAGGCTACGCTTGGACATTGGCGATCCTTATAGCGGGCGGAAGTTTCCGCAAAACATGGGGTGATTCTGGGCCTGTGGCACAAGCAGGATCAAGGCTTGATTCATGGCAATACGCTAAATCGGGCCTGCGATAAGCTTCCATGCATTCCTCTGCAAAGCCTGCGGCCACGACGGGCAGCACAACAATCGGGAGCCTTGCCTATGAGTGCCTTTCAGGAAATCGCCGCCCTGCTCAGCCTGTCTGCCCTGCTGGGCATGCTCGCCGTACGGCTGCGCCAACCACTGATCATCGCCTACATCCTGGTCGGCATCATCGCCGGCCCAGCCGCAATGAATCTGGCCGGTGATCACAGCTCGATCAGCCTGTTGTCGGAAATCGGCATCACGGTGCTGCTGTTCGTCGTCGGCCTCAAGCTGGACATGCATCTGGTGCGCACCCTGGGCGCCGTCGCCCTGGCCACCGGCCTGGGCCAACTGAGCTTCACCATCATCGCCGGCCTGGTCCTGTGCCGCCTGCTGGGGCTGGACTGGGTGAGCGCCGGTTACGTCGCCGTGGCGCTAACATTTTCCAGCACCATCATCATCGTCAAGCTGCTGTCGGACAAAGGCGAGATCGACTCGCTGCACGGGCGCATTGCCATGGGCTTTCTCATCGTACAGGACATCGCCGTGGTGCTGGCCATGCTGGTCATCAGCCTGTATCAGCCGAGCAATGGCGAGCACACGGGCCTCTCCCCTCTGGCGCTGATCGGCGCCCTACTGGCCAGCCTGTCGCTGCTCTACCTGCTGATACGCTTCGCCCTGCCGCGCCTGCTAGCCCCCATGGCCCGCTCGCCGGAATTGCTGATGCTGGTGGCGATTGCCTGGGGCACGCTGCTGGCCGGTGGCGCCGAGGCGCTGGGCCTGTCCAAGGAATTGGGCGCATTCATCGCCGGCTTCTGCCTGGCCTCGACGCCACTGCGTGAAGCCATCGCCAGCCGTCTGACCAGCTTGCGCGACTTCCTTCTGCTGTTCTTCTTCCTGCACCTGGGCATCCAGCTGGACTTCTCCTACCTGCACCAACAGATCGGCAGCGCCGTGCTGCTGTCGCTGTTCGTGCTGATCGGCAACCCGTTGATCGTCATGGCGATCATGGGGGTGATGGGTTATCGCAAGCGCACCGGTTTCATGGCCGGGCTCACCGTGGCACAGATCAGCGAGTTCTCCATCATCTTCGTCGCCATGGGCATCAGCCTCGGTCATGTGGGCGGCGCGGCACTGGGGCTGACCACCCTGGTAGGGATCATCACCATCACCCTGTCCACCTACATGATTCTCTACTCGCAGCCACTGTTCGAACGCCTCTCACCCTGGCTCGGAATCTTCGAACGGCGCGTCGCCCATCGCGAAAGCGCCGAAGACAATGCCCCGGATCAGACGCAACCTGAAGTCATCGTCTACGGCCTGGGGCGCTACGGGCGCCAGTTGGCCCATCGCCTGCAGGACGGTGGCCTGCGGGTGCTGGGCGTGGATTTCGACCCGCAGGCGCTGGCCAGCGCCCGTCAGGCAGGCCTGGTGGTGTGCTACGGCGATGCCGAAGACGCCGACTTCATCGCCCACCTGCCCTTGCAGCAGGCGCGCGCGCTGGTCAGTACCATTCCGCAGCGCGAGGTCAATGCGCTGCTGCTGCGCGCCGCACGCAGCGCCGGCTTTCGTGGCAGCGTGACCCTCAGCGCGTTCCGCGAAGGGGATCTGGAAGCCTTCACACGGGCCGGCGCTGCCAGCATCCTGCAGCCCTATATCGATGCGGCCGACTCCGCCGCCCGGCGCCTGCTGCAAGAGATGGAGCAACCGCTCAGTTGAACTGCGCGCAGCCCAGACAGTACTCGGCAACCGGCAGGGCGGCCAGGCGCGCAGCCTCGATCGGCTCGCCGCAACACAGACACTCGCCATAGCGCCCTTCGGCCAGACGCTGCTGAGCCTGACGTACCAACAACAACCCCTGTTCGGCCTCGGCCAGTAGGGCCTCGAGCACTTCGTCGTTCTGCCGCTGCTGCGCCTGCTCAGCGAAATCCGCCGAGTGGCTGCGCCCCAGATCGCGACGAATCGCCTCGGCACGGGCAGCATAGTCACGTTGTAAAGCATCCAGCACATCACGATGAGCCATGAACGATCTCCTTACGTATGAAGAGCGCTCAGTGTGCTCCGCTGCGCAATGCCCGTGACTGACGCCGATCAGCACTTGCGCGAAATGCCTTGTTCAACTGCCTTGACACCACTCGTCCGCCTGGCCAAAGCTCGGCCATCGCCATGACCAGAAGAACAGCGACCTTGAAACGGATATTCGCCGTCCTTGCCCTGAGCCTCAGCCTTCCCCTGCATGCCGCCACGGCCGAGCAACTGGCCAACGATCCCTACTGGATCGCCCTTGGCCACTATGAAACCGGCAAGCTCGGCGGCTGGCGCAGCTATGTCGACGACGACGATTTCTTCCTCGCCGAAGGGGGCGAAAGCGACCCGGCCGCCGAACTGCAGGCGACCCTGAAAGCGCTTTACCAACCCGCCGAACAGGGCGACCGCCACCCACAATGTATCTACCCGGCGCGCACCCGCTGGCTCAAAGCGCAACTGCAGCTCGACGACCTGCCCAGCCCGGACTGCGCCGAATACCGAAACTGGATCGCCGACGTCAATCCGCACAGCACGGTGCTGGTGTTTCCCGCGGCCTACCTGAACAGCCCCTCGTCGATGTTCGGCCATACCCTGTTGCGCATCGACCAGCCCGACATCGACAGCCACAACACCGCGCTGCTGAGCTATGCGCTGAACTTCGGCGCCTTCATCGAAGGTGACGACAACAGCATCCTCTATGCCTGGCGCGGCCTGATGGGCGGCTACCCCGGCCTGTTCGCTCTGGTGCCCTACCGCGACAAGCTCAGCGAGTACAACCGCCTGGAAAACCGCGACCTGTGGGAATACCGCCTGAACCTGACGCCGGAAGAGACCGCGCGCATGGTCGAGCATGTCTGGGAACTCAAGCAGATCCGCTTCGACTACTTCTTCTTCGACGAGAACTGCTCCTACCGATTGCTGGAGCTGCTGGAAATCGCCCGCCCCGGCATCGAACTGACCGAGCATTTCCCGCTTACCGCCATCCCCACCGACACCGTGCGTGCCGTGAAGGACGCCGGACTGATCGAGCGCATCGACTACCGCCCTTCGCGCGAACGTGAGCTGCTGGCGCGCGCGGAGCCGTTGCAGGCCGACGAAGAGGCCTGGGTCTTGCGCCTGAACCAGGACCCGGCGCGACTCGAGGATGCCGACTTCCTTGCCCTGCCGGCAGAACGTCGCGCGCTGATCCAGGACGCCGCCTTCCGCCTGGTGCGTTACCACGCCAACGATGAAGGACGCAGCAGCAACGCCCAGCGCAGCTTCCAGTTGCTCGGCGCGATCAACCGCAACCCGCCGCCACCGCTGGAGGTCGAGCGCCCGCCGTTGCCCGAGGAAGGCCACCAATCGCGCACCTGGCAACTGGCCGGCGGCAGCCGCGATGATCGCGCCTTCGCCGAATACGGCCTGCGCATGGCCTACCACGATCTGAACGACAACCTCGACGGTTTCCCGCTCGGCGCACAGATCGAGATTCTTCAGCTCAAGCTTCGCCAGTACGAGAACAATCACTGGCAACTGCAGCGCCTGGACCTGGCCAACATCCGCTCGCTGACACCGCGCAATGCCCTGCTGCAACCGCTTTCCTGGCAGATCGGCGGCGGCCTGGAACGCGTGCTCGGCGAAGATGGCGACACCCCGCTGGTCGGCCATATCAGCGGCGGCGCCGGTGCCACCTGGCAGTTGCACCACGACCTGCTCGGCTTCGCCCTCGGCACCGCGCGCCTGGAATACAACGAGGATTTCGCTGCCGTGGTCTCCCCCGCAGCGGGCTTCAATAGCGGTCTGCTATGGCGCAACCCGCTGGGCAACCTGACGTTGGAGGCGGCCGGCGATTACTTTCACAACGGCGAAGTGCGCCGACGGCTGTCGCTCAACCAGCAATGGGAAGTCTCGCGCAACCTCGGCCTGCGCCTGAACGCGCAGCGCGAGTTCAGCCAGCTCGCCAGCCCGGTCAATGAGGTGAAGCTGGAGCTGCGCTGGTATCACTACTGATCGGAACAGCACTAGCAGGCTGTTGAAAAACTACCTGCTAGCGGCGTCTCGCCAGCCCCGATAGAGGCTGCTCACTCAAGCCTCACGCTCGGCTCGTTCAACAAGCATTCGCGCACCTGCATCAGGGCGAAGCCCAGCAGGTTGAGGCCACGCCAGGTCGCCGGGGTATGGGCATTCGAGTCGCCCTCCACCAGGCCGATACCCCAGACAGGATCGACAGGGCTGGCCTCGACCAGCACACGAGGCGCGGTGCCCAGCAGGTAACGCGCCAGCTCGGGGTTTTGAGAAAACTTGCCGAGATTGCCTTCGAAGACGATAGCTTGGCGACTCTCACGCCAGATCGCCTCGTCGAAGCCACGAATCTCCCGGCCAATCGCCTTGACCTCATTCGGCGTATGCACTGCCAGAATGCGCTCCAGCGCCTCGGCATCACCGAACAGCCGGGCCTTGCCGGCCATCATGTAATGCTCGGCCGTCGCGTACTGGAAGCCCCCAAGCGTAAAAGCCGAGGGGTACCACTGGCTCAGGCAACTCTTGCCGATCGGTGACCCTGCCGCACGGCTGTGCCCCCAGAAATACAGATAGTCGAAACTATCGCCAGCGGTGCAGGCCTGCTGCAGTTGCTCGACGGTGATGGGCATGTTCATAAGCATTCCTTGCAAGGGTTGAATCAGGCGCACAGCATACCGGAGCAAAACACGGCCATCAGTTGCTGTGCAGATCCTTCCACTCCAGACCGAAGCGCGCCAGATACTTGCGCAGGCGATCCGCGTCGTTGGTCTGCGCCTTGGACAGTCGCGACACCTGATACAAGCGGCGCCCGGCGTCGGACAGGCTACCGGCCTGACGACACACTCCCAGCACAGCCTGCAATTGCAGACGGTCGAACAGATCCAAGCCGTCCGCTGCTTCGCCCAGCAATGCACTCAGCCCATCGTCCTCGCCCACCTGCCCCCAGGCTCTGCGCAGACGCTCGATCTCCTCACGCACCTGTTCTTCATCGATACGCCCGCTGTCGGCCAGGGTCGCCATGCGCGTGATCGAGGCGGACAACTCACGGAAGTTGCCCTGCCAGGCAGCCTCGCTGGAACTGGCGAAGGCCAGATAGAGCCGCCGCGCCTCCAGGTTGAAGCGCACCATCCGCCCCTGTTCGCGGGCGTGGCGCTCCAGCTCGAAATCGATGTTCGGCTCGATGTCCTCGCGCCGCCCAGCCAGGCCCGGCAATTCGAATGTCCACAGGTTGATACGGGCGTAAAGGTCTTCGCGAAACAGCCCTTCGGCCACCCGCGTGCGCAGATCCCGATGAGTACCGGCGATCAGCAGGAAATCGCTGCTCACCTCCTTGTCCGATCCCATGGGGAAGAAGCGCTTTTCCTCGATGGCCTTGAGTAGCATGGCCTGCTCGTCCAGGCCCAGCTCACCGATCTCGTCGAGAAACAGCATGCCGCCATCAGCGGAACGCAGCAGGCCGTCGCGGGCATTCTGCGCGCCGGTGAAGGCGCCCTTGATATGGCCGAACAGCGCCGACATCGCGCCATCGCCGCGCAAGGTGGCGCAGTTGACCTCGACGAAGCGACCATCGACCAAGTGGCGGCTGCGCTTGAGTTCGTACACGCGCCGGGCCAGGAATGACTTGCCCGCGCCGGTCGGGCCGATCAGCAGCATGGGCGCCGAGGAGCGCACGGCGACTCGCTCGATCTGCTCGATGGAGCGGTTGAAGGCGGCATTGCGTGTGGCGATGCCCGACTTGAGGAAGGCCAGCCCCTCCAGACGCGTGTTCTGAAAGCGTGAGGCGATACGGTCATAGCGCGACAGATCCAGGTCGATCAGCGTGTAGGTGCCTGTGACCGGATCGACCTCGGCGCGCCTGCGCGTGGGTGAGGTTTGTATCAACCGTGCCGGCAGGTAGCGCGCCTCGGTCAGCAGGAACCAGCAGATCTGCGCGACGTGCGTACCGGTAGTGATATGCACGAGATAGTCCTCGTGTTCGGTATCGAAGGCATAGGCACTGGTGAAGTCGTGCAGCGCGCCATAGACCTCCTCGAAATCCCAAGGGTTGCGCAGCTGCATCGACTGCAGACGTACCTCGGTTTCCGGGGAGATCTGCGCAATATCCGCAGCAATGCGCTCGGCCAGACTGATATCACGCGCATCGGTGCCGTGAATCAGCTCCAGCCGGTCGATCAGCAGATCCGGCTGCTGGCACAGGCCGATGCTCGGCCGCCATTTGTTCCAGCGATTGGCACCCTTGCCGACCCGATCCAGGGTGGTGCCGATAAAGCCGATGGCGACGGTACGCTTGCGAATCATGTTCAATCCTCGTAGACCCTCAAGCATTTTATCTAAAAAGATAAACTGCTATCCATATAGATATTAGATAGCTGAAACCGACCAGCTCAAGATCCAGCAAAAAACATATCGAACAAAAATAAAAAACTTTCAAATCAATAACTTAAATAAAAATAGAAACTTGAAAGATAAACCTGGCACAGCCGCTGCAATAGTCCTGGCAACAACGGACAACACAGCGAGACGCCAAGATGGCCAACTTCAACCTGTTCAACACCCGCCAAGCCCAGCTGCCGGCCAGCGACACGCTGAACAACCAGCAGGCGCCGGCTTATGCCTACAAGCCCAAGCACAAGCTGGCCCAGTTGGCGGTCACCGGTTGCCTGAACCAGACCTTCTACGCCGATGCGCAAACCCAGTTGGCCGAAGTGCTCAAGCTGGTCGGCGAGCTGGACGCCCGCTATGTGGCCAAGGCCGCGCTCTATGCCCGTAAGAAGGGCCACATGAAGGACATGCCGGCCCTGCTGCTGGCGGCCCTGGCCGCACAACGCTCGAGCCTGGTGCAGGCCTTGTTCGAGCAGGTGGTGGATAACGGCAAGATGCTGCGCACCTTCGTGCAGATCCTGCGTAGCGGCGTGACCGGACGCAAGTCGCTCGGTTCGCAGCCCAAGCGTCTGGTGCAGAACTGGCTGAACACCGCCAGTGAACGCCAACTGCTGCAGGCCGCAGTCGGCAACCAGCCGTCGCTGGCTGACGTGGTGAAGATGGTTCACCCCAAGCCGAGCGAAGCCTGGCGTGAAGCTTTCTTCGCCTGGTTGATCGGCAAGCCGACCGATGCTGCTGCCCTGCCGCCGCTGACCCGCGCCCTGCTGGCGTTTCGCAGCGGCGCGAGCAGCGAGTTGCCGGACGTGCCGTTCCAGCTGCTCGGCAACGAGACGCTGAGCGCGGAGCAATGGGCCGAACTGGCTGGTCGCATGGGTTGGCAGGCGCTGCGCATGAACCTCAATACCCTGGTGCGCCATGGCGCATTTGCGGTCGAGGGCTGTGCCGAAATGGTGGCGCGGCGTCTGGCCAATGGCGAGGCAATCGGCAAGGCGCGGGTCTACCCGTACCAGTTGCTGGCGGCGTACCGCATGACCGGCGACGGCGTGCCAACGACGGTGCGCGAGGCGCTGCAGGATGCTCTGGAGCTGTCGCTGAGCAATGTACCGGCGCTGAGCGGCCAGGTGGTGGTATGCCCGGATGTGTCCGGCTCGATGTCGAGCCCGGTGACCGGCTACCGCCAGGGCGCGACCACGGCGGTGCGCTGCATCGACGTGGCAGCACTGGTGGCCGCGGCGATCCTGCGCAAGCAGCCGCAAGCCCAGTTGCTGCCGTTCGAGAACAAGGTGGTGAAGGTGGCGCTGAACCCGCGTGACAGCGTGATGAGCAACGCTTCGAGGCTGGCGGCGATCTGCGGCGGCGGCACCAGTTGCTCCGCCCCGCTGAAGCAGTTGGCCGATGCCAAGGCGAAAGTGGATACGCTGATTCTGGTTTCCGACAACGAATCCTGGATCGACGCCCGCCGCCATGGCGCCACCGAGACGCTGCGGCAGTGGGAGCGAATCAAGCAGCTCAACCCGCAAGCGCGGCTGATCTGCATCGACCTGCAACCCCATGGCACCACCCAGGCGCCGGATCGTGCGGACATCCTGAATGTCGGCGGCTTCAGCGACGCGGTGTTCGACGTGGTGGCACAGTTCGCCAGCGGCACCTTCGGCGCCGGCCACTGGGTCGACGCCATCGAGCAGATGGAGATATGAGAACGCGCCCGACCAATTGGGGCCGGGCGCACAGATCAACGATTCGAGCGTATTCGAATGCTGCTGGGACTACATCTGAAGGCGTCCCTTCATCTCTTGTCGACTACGAGCGAAGGCACGAATGCCAGTGGCTGTACATCGGTTATGCCGGTTTCGATACCGGCCCGTGGCAACACGGAACAGTCACTTATCTTGTCGTGCCACCTGATTCACGGTTTTGCGACGAATGCCGGTGGAACTACACCCTTCCACGGTCGAGATGCGGGTTCGAATCCCGTCGGCTCCATCACTGGGGGGCCGTAGTTCAATGGCAGAACACGAAAATATGTTTCACCACTCTTTGTCGTCGCATCTTTTTCAGGCAGCGAATGCCTTGGGTACTACATTGTGTCGCGGGTTCGAGCCCCGTCAGCCGCAAGGCTGTAGCTCAGTCGGTAGAGCAAATGTGCCCATCACCTCGTCGCTGCACGGAGGCCCGCCTCCACCATTTTTATTGACCCGGCGAATGCCGGTGGAACTACAGGACGTGAAGGTTGCGGGTTCAAATCCCGCCCCGGCAACGGGTAGCTCAACTGGATAGAGCGACGCGCATGTTTCACCAACGATTGTCGCCGCACTGCAAACACGCTGGTCCGGCCAGCCCGATTACGAGTGAGTGATGATGCAAACCAAGACCTACAACCTGCTGGAAGTCGCCAATGGCAAGCCGATCAAACTGTGGACGCAAGGCGTCCCGGTTGAAGAAGACGCCAAGCAGCAATTGATGAACACCGCGAAGATGCCCTTCATCTTCAAGCACCTGGCCGTGATGCCAGACGTGCACCTGGGTAAGGGCTCGACCATCGGCAGCGTGATCCCCACGGTCGGCGCCATCATCCCGGCTGCGGTCGGGGTGGATATCGGTTGCGGCATGATCGCCGCGCGCACTTCGCTGATGGCGCACGACCTGCCGGATAACCTGGCCGGGCTGCGCGCCGCCATCGAGAAAGCCGTACCGCACGGGCGCAGCAACACGCGCGCCGGCCGCGACCGGGGTGCCTGGGAGAACGTGCCCGATATGGCCGACCACGCCTGGTCGGCACTGAGCGAGCGCTTCAAGGCCATCACCGACAAGTACCCGCGCCTGGAGAAAACCAACAACCGCAAGCACCTGGGAACCCTGGGTACCGGCAATCATTTCATCGAAGTCTGCCTGGATGAAGCGGGCCGCGTCTGGTTCATGCTGCACAGCGGTTCGCGCGGTGTAGGTAACGCCATCGGCAACCTGTTCATCGAACTGGCCCAGGCCGATATGCGCCAGCACATCGCCAACCTGCCGGACCGTGACCTGGCCTACTTCGAAGAAGGCAGCCAGCACTTCGATGACTACGTCGAAGCCGTGGGCTGGGCGCAGGACTTCGCCAAGCAGAACCGCGCACTGATGATGCACGCAGTGATCGCGGCAGCACGAGGCGTGATCGCCAAGCCGTTCGAGGTGGCGCTGGAGGCGGTGAACTGCCACCACAACTACGTGCAGAAGGAACGTCACTTCGGTGAAGAAGTGCTGGTAACCCGTAAAGGCGCGGTGTCGGCGAAAAAGGGCGAACTGGGCATCATCCCCGGGTCCATGGGCGCCAAGAGCTACATCGTGCGCGGCCTGGGTAACGAGGAGGCATTCTGCTCCTGCAGCCACGGCGCCGGGCGAACCATGAGCCGGACCAAGGCGAAGAAGGTCTTCACCATCGAAGATCAGATCCGCGCCACGGCTCATGTGGAATGCCGCAAGGACGCCGACGTGATCGACGAAATACCGATGGCCTACAAGGACATCGATCAGGTAATGGATGCCCAGCGTGAGCTGGTGGAAGTAGTGCATACCCTGCGTCAGGTGGTGTGCGTGAAAGGATAGGAAGGCCGCCGCTAGCGGCCTATGCAAGGAATGAAGGAAATGAACGTGATGGAAAACCACCCGCTCAGCGACGCCATGCGCGCGCGGGTGTTGGAAGAACTCGAGCGGCTCGAGCGCGAGCGCAACGTCAAGGTGCTGTATGCCTGCGAATCGGGCAGCCGCGCCTGGGGCTTCGCCTCGCCGGACAGCGATTACGACGTGCGCTTCGTCTATGTGGAGAAGCCCGACTGGTTCATCCAGGTCGACGCGCCGCGTGACGTGATCGAACGACCACTGGACGACGAACTGGATGTCAGCGGCTGGGAACTGCGCAAGACCCTGGGCCTGCTGCGCAAATCCAACCCGACGCTGCTGGAGTGGCTCGACTCGCCGCTGGTGTATCGCCAGGAAGACGAGACAACGGCGCGCCTGCGCGAGCTGGCCGAGCACTTCTATAGCCCGCCGGCAGCGCGCAATCATTACCTGTCGATGGCGAAGAAGAACTTTCGCGGCTATCTGCAGGACGAGACGGTGCGCTTGAAGAAGTACTTCTACGTGCTGCGCCCGCTGCTCGCTGTGCTGTGGATCGACCAGGGCCGTGGCCGGCCGCCGATGACCTTCGCCGAGCTACTGCAGACGGTGGAAGACCCAGCGCTGCTGGCTGAGGTGGACGAACTGCTGGCCCTCAAGCGCAGCGCCGACGAGTCCGCCTATGGCCCGCGTCGCCCCGCCCTGCATGCGTTCATCGCAACGCAACTGCAGCAGCCAGTGCCGAGTCTGCCGCGCACTCGCGCAGACAGCGGTCTGCTCGACGCCTACCTGCGCGAGACGGTGAAACGCTACGCCTGAGCCAAGTACAGCTCGTAGCCTGGCTCGAGCGAAGCGCCCTCCGGGGATGACCCATAGTGTCGCTAACTCAACCCAGGCTACCGATCCAATATCCACCGTACGCATAGCGTGGAAACGATCACCAAGGATTAACAGATGAACAAGGACCTTATCGAGCTGGACGGCGCCATCGGCGGCGGCCAGATACTGCGCAGCGCGCTGAGCCTGTCGATGATCACCGGCAAGCCGTTTCGTATTCACAACATCCGCGCCAAGCGCAGCCGCCCAGGCCTGCTGCGTCAGCATCTCACGGCTGTAACGGCGGCCGCGCAGATCAGCTCGGCCCGCGTGGAAGGCGCGCAGCTCGGCTCGCAGAGCCTGAGTTTCGCGCCGGGCGCGATCCAGGGCGGCGACTATGACTTCGCCATCGGCACCGCAGGTAGCTGCAGCCTGGTGATGCAGACACTGTTGCCCGCCCTGCTGCAAGCCGACCAGCCCAGCCGGGTACGCATCAGCGGCGGCACGCATAACCCATTGGCGCCGCCCTTCGAGTTTCTCGAACGGGCCTGGCTGCCGCTGCTCCGGCGCATGGGCGCGCAGGTGGAGATCGAACTGCTGCGACACGGCTTCGCACCGGCCGGTGGCGGTGCAATCGAGCTGCAGGTCGTGCCGTCGATGCTAAGCCCTCTGCACCTGAAGGCACCTGGCGTCGCTCATAATCAGCTGGCCACTGCCATAGTGGCGGATGTACCAGGCCATGTGGCCGAGCGCGAGCTGGCACGTGTCGGCAAGCGCATGAAGTGGCCGGAACAGGCACTGAAAGGCATCTGGCTGGACAAGCAGATCGGCCCGGGCAACGTGTTGCTGCTGGAAATCGCCTGCGAGCACGTTACCGAGGTATTCAGCAGCATCGGCCAGAGCAGCGTGCGTGCCGAGCAGGTCGCGGATCAGGCTGTGGAGCAGGCGCGGCAGTGGCTGCACAGCGGCGCAGCCGTGGCCGAGCACCTGGCCGATCAGTTGCTGCTGCCACTGGCCATGGCCGGAGGCGGCAGCTTCAGCACAACGCACATGAGCGAGCATCTGGATAGCAACATGCAGGTGATCCAGCACTTCCTGGATGTAGCCATTACCTGCACCCAAACCAATGAACGCGTCCTGCAGGTGGAACTTCGGCGTCGCTGAAACCCGTCAGGCGCCGATGGCTCTGAGCTCTCCTATACTGAGATTCCCCTAACCCGTTTCAGGAGAGTCGCCATGCGTCGCACGCTCATGTTTCTCGCCGCAACCCTGATCAGCCTGCCGCTGTGGGCCATGCATTGTCCGCAGGACATGGCCAAGATCGACGCGCTGCTGCAAAGCGATCCGCCCGCCGACCCCGAGGTGCTGGCCAAGGTGCAGGAGCTGCGCGCCGAAGGCGAAGCTCTGCACAAGGCCGGCGATCATGCCGAGTCGGTCAAGGTGCTGGGCGAAGCCCTCGACCTGCTGGCCGCCAGCGAATGAATCCCGCTGGGCTCGCTCAATAGCCACTGTACAGCAAGCCCAGCGCGACCTGACGCACCTCCTGCAGATCCACCGGTTTGCTCAGGCAGGCCGAAGCGCCGCGTGCTTTGGCATCCTCGAACAAACGTGCGTCGGCCACCGCACTGATCACCATCACCGGCACATCACGTAACCGCGGCTCGGCGCGCATGGCGTCGAGCACCTCCAGCCCGTTGCCGTCAGGCAGGTCGATATCCAGCAGCACCAGGGCCGGCTCGCTGTCGTGCAATTCGGCCAATGCCCGCTGGCAGGAACTCACGCCCCGAACCTCGGCAAACTCACGCAACGATGCCTGCAGGATCTTCATGCAAGCCGGGTGATCCTCCACGCACAGCACCTGCACCAGACTTTGCGCTGCTGGCGCCGGCACCTCGGCAATCCCGTCGCCCTGACCCTCGGGGCTGGCCGCACTGGGTATGTCGAGCCAGAAACGACTACCTACACCAGGCTCGCTACGCACACCGATTTCGCCTTCCATCAGCGTGGCCAGCTCGCGGCAAAGCACCAGCCCGATGCCGGTACCGGGAATATTCGAGCTCTCCCGGCCGAGACGCTGAAACGGCTGGAACAGCTGCGCCTGCTGTTCGCTGGAAAGGCCAGGCCCAGTGTCGTCAACCCACAACCGCACACAATCGGTACGCACCTCGTAACCCATGCGAATCATGCCGCGCGGGCTGTTGTACTTGATGGCGTTGGAAAGCAGGTTGAGCAATATCTGCCGTACCCGGCGCGGGTCACCCTGCACGAACAAGGGCGGATCAGCCGCCTCCATCACCTGCAGTTGCAGCTGTTTCTGCTGCACTTCGGGCTGCACCAGCTCCGCACAACCGCTGAGCAACGCGCCGATTTCGATCGCCTGGAACTGCAACTGCTGGCGCCGACTCTCGATACTCGACAAGTCGAGAATGTCGTCGACCAACGAAGTGAGATGGCGACTGGCGGTGACGATTTCACGCGAGTAATCGGTCTCCAGTTTGGCGTCGTGCTTGTCCTGCGCCTCCATCTCGATCAACTGGGCGAAGCCATGGATAGCATTGAGCGGCGTGCGTAGCTCGTGACTCATGCTCGATAGAAAGCGGCTCTTGGCCTGACTGGCCGCAAGCGCTTCGAGGCTGGCGTGACGCAGCTCTTCCTGCACCTGTTTGAGCCGGGTGATGTCAACGTGCGTACCGGCAATACGCAGCGGCCAGCCGCTCTCGTCACGCGCTAGGACCTTGCCACGGCTGAGCAGCCAGAGGTAATCGCCGTGGCAATCGAGATAGCGATATTCGGCGTCGAAATACTCCTCACCACTGTCAGCGAATAGCTTGCGCAGGTGACGCAGCCGCTCCAGATCATCGGGGTGCACACGCTGGTTGAACTCGCTCAGCGTCAAGTGACTCGCACCCAGGCCGAAACGCCGTACGAAGCGCTCGCTGAGATCGATGGTCAGATCAGTGGTATCGATCTGCCAGAGGCTTTCGGTGGTGCTATCCAGTACCAGTTGCAGAATGCTTTGCGCCTCCTGCCGCTCATGCTCGCTGGCCTTGAGCTGTTTGCCGGCCTGCTGTACGGCATCGGCCAGGCGGCTGACCTCGGCAATATGGCTGTCCGGCACCGCTGGCAAATATTTGCCCTGCCCCAGGCTGGCAGCCATGTCGACGATGCCATCGATGGGCTCGGCCAACTGCTTGCTCAGGTTGCGCGAGCGCAGCCACATCAAGGCGAAGAACAACAGATAGAACGCCACCAGGCCGGCAATCAGCAGGTAGCCGATCTGCATGTAGCGCTCGGCCAACTGATTGGTGTCATGGAAAATCTGTTCCTCATCCACCACCAGCAGCAAGCGCCAGCCGGTTTGCGGAATTTCGCTCCAGGCCACCAGTTGCTCGCGGCCGCCGAGCATCACTTCCTGCACGTTGCCGTTGCCGTCGTTCATCGCCTGCAGCAACGGCGCCATGCCCGCACGCTTGGCCAGGTTGAAGTCCTCGGGCTTGAGTACCTCACGGCGCACGGCCTCTTCGTAGGAGTACTGCGTCAGCTCGCGCAGGCCGAAATCCATCTCCCCGGCCTTCGGCAACGCCATGATGTTGTGGTCGTGGCTGACCAGCATCGCGTATCCCTGCCAGGGCACGTTGAGTTCAGCAATCTCCCCCAGCACTTGGCCGACGGTCACATCCAGACCCACCACGCCTTCGAGAAAGTCATCGCGATACACCGGGGCAATGGCCGACATCATCCAGCCCAAGCCAGCCGGGTCGAGGTAAACCTCGGTCCACATCACCTTGCGTTCGGGGTTGTGCTTGGCGTCGGCGAGGTAATAGAAGTTGTAATCGGGTATCACCATGTCGTGGGGATACTGCGCAGGCGTATCGAACCAGGGGTAGATGCGGTTGTAGCTGTCCCAGGTATTGAAATACAGCGCCGCTACCAGAGGGCTTGCCTGCTGGATCGAACGCATCAGCGGATCGAGTTGCGACAGACGCATGACCTTGGCGTGATCCTGCTGAGCAAGTGGCGTGCTGTTGGCATAGAAGGATGCCGCACGCCCGTCATCGCTGCGGGTATAGAACACGCCACTGTCAGTGATCGCATGGCGTTGGTGCTCGAGTTCGTCTGCCTGGAAACGGGTATCGAGCAGTGCTTTGTGAGCGCCATCGCGATAGACCTGCACCAGCGACTCGATAGAACGCAGCCGCCCGTCGATGATCTGCGCTTCGCGCAACGCGGCGCTGGCCAGATCCTTGACCGCGGCCTCCTGCAGATGGCCAATCTGCGCGTCGCGAATCGCCTGATTGCTCAGCAGATACACCGCGATCAGCACCGATTCCACCAGAATCAACGGGATCAGCGCGCTTTGCACGAACGCTCGCCAGATCCACTGACGTAGAGGGTAGCGGCTAGAACTCGGCATTACGGCTCCTTTGCAGAGGGCGCGGGCAGATGCGAGGCGCCATCATAGCTTCCCGCGATGGAATCCGCAGTCGACGCTGAGGAACCTTTGCCGTACACTCAGCGTCCTATCTGTAACCGAAAAGTTTTGGGGCCGATTAGGATTCGACGCCGGTAGCGAAGCTCGAGGTGCATGCCGACTTGGTAACAGAAGTCGTAAATCAACTGTTGCAACTTTCTATAGTTGCCAATGACGAAAACTACGAGGGCTACGCTCTCGCTGCGTAAGCGGCGCGACTAGTCCTTCTGGTAGCTTCGGCTCCAGCGATCACTAGGGGATGCCTGTAAACCTGAAGTGATTGTCATGCAGAACAGGATCGCCGCGTAGTACGTTGTGGACGAAGTGGCTAAAACTTACACAACTCGCCCAATGCACCCTGCCCGTCGGGCGGCTGAGGGTTAACTCAATAGACACGGCTAAGCATGTAGTACCGACAGTGGAGAACTGGCGGACGGGGGTTCAAATCCCCCCGGCTCCACCAAATAAACCCCTGATTTTCCTAGAGAAAGTCAGGGGTTTTTCTTTGGGTGTCGAAGCGTTAGGCCTGCTGGAGAAGATCGCTCTCGATGTCTGAAAAATTACTGATCTTCACTGAACCATCGGGAAACCGGGCAATGACATCCAACTGACCACCCATGGCTTCGATGTGGCTACGCAAAGTGGAAATGTACATGTCAGTACGCTTTTCCATCTTGGCAATGGATGGTTGCTGTACATGCAGCACCTCAGCCAGCACCTTCTGTGACAACCCACGAGCCTGACGCAGCTCATTAAGCGGCATCTCTGCAAGCAGCTCCTGGGCTTTGGCCTCTACCCTGGCCTGAGCCTCAGGCGCCATTTTTGCGCGCAGCTCTGCAAATTTCTTAGCCATCTATCAAGCCCTCCTTTCGAAGCTGTTCCAGATGTTCGTCATACAGTCGATCAGACAGCGGAACGTTGATGTCATACCAACGACCATCACCAGTCTTGTCGCCACCGATCAGCAAAATAGCCGAACGCCTGGGATCGAATGCATACAGGGTTCTGTATGGTCGGCCTTCGTGCTGCGTTCTCAGCTCCCGCATGTGGCTGTGACGAGAGCCGTTGATTCCGCTGCTGTGTGGAAAGCCAAGTGACGGGCCTCGCTCCCCCAAGAGCTGGACTGACACCGCAACGGACTCCTGTTCCTCAGCAGACAAGCTTTCCCACCACTCACCGAACTCGTCGGTGTATTCAATATCCCAAGTCATGGCGAAAATATAACCCCAAAGGAATATTCCATCAATGGAATATCTGAATCATAGAGACGAGAGCGGGCCAAAGCGTACCGCATCCTGCAGATGATCCGGCTCCATGTGCGCATGGTCATGGCCAGGCTGGTAGGCGGATCGTCGTTCTGGTCAACGCTCAACTGCGCTCAAGCAACTAAAGAATTCAATTCATTAATTCAATGAATTAATACCAAAAATAAGAACAGGAATAATCAATAGACTCGCGGCCGTTCTTATCGGAGCTCCGCCCATGTCTGTGTATGAATCAGTCGTCTCGCAACGAGATGCCGTCCTTAGCGTCGCCATACTGGCGTTTTCCGCCTTCCTCATCGTTACCACTGAATTTCTGATCGTCGGCCTGCTGCCTGCCCTTGCCCGAGACTTGGACATTTCCATCTCCATGGCGGGCCAACTGATAACTCTTTTTGCCTTCACGGTGATGATTTTCGGCCCCCCGCTGACAGCAGTGCTTTCTCATCTTGATAGGAAGAAGCTGTTCGTAGCCATTTTGCTGATTTTCGCTGCATCGAACGCACTTGCGGCGGTATCAAACAGCTTCTGGCTTCTCGCCGTCGCGCGCATAGTGCCCGCGCTGGCGCTGCCCGTTTTCTGGGGTACTGCCAGTGAAACCGCCGGGCAACTTGCCGGGCCCGAAAGAGCGGGCCAGGCGATCGCGAACGTTTATCTGGGTATCTCTGCTGCGATGCTGCTCGGCATTCCGCTGGGCACCCTGGTGTCGAATGCGCTTGGCTGGAGGGGCGCATTCTGGCTGCTGGCCGGCTTATCGATGATCATGGCGCTGGCAATCCTGACATTCATGCCCACCGTTTCCCGCACCGCCAAGGTGGATTTTCTGCAGCAAGCGAAGATTTTCAAGGAACCCTATTTCCTTTCGAATGTGCTGCTTTCCATCGTCGTGTTCAGCGCCATGTTCACCGCCTACACCTACCTCGCCGACATCCTGGAGCGCGTGGCGGGAGTGCATCCGGAAAATGTCGGATGGTGGCTGATGGCATTCGGCGCAGTCGGCCTGATCGGCAACTGGATTGGCGGCAAGGCGCTTGATGTATCCCCGATCAAGGCCAGCGCGCTCTTTCTGCTCCTGCTGGCGATCGGCATGACTACAGTTGTTCCGTTCGCGCATACGGGCCTGATCTTCTGTGCTGCGCTGGGCTTGTGGGGCATTGCCAATACCGCTCTTTATCCGGTCAGCCAGGTCCGGGTCATGAGTTCGGCCTCCCATTCCAAGGCACTGGCCGGCACCACCAACGTATCGGCGGCGAATGCCGGCATCGGTATTGGCGCCATTGTCGGCGGCATGACCATTGCCAATCTGGGCATCGAGTACCTTGGCTATGCGGCTGCGGCTATCGCCGTTCTGGCTCTGATGTTGGTGCCGCTGGTACATAAGTTGGCGCCCCGGCGGCGGCAGGCTCCCGCGACCTGACGGCGTAGGCTCTGGTCAATGCGGAGCATGGTTCGGCGTAATCAGTGCTCTGCGTGATTGGCCTCGGTTCAAGTGCCATGCGGCGTAAGCCGATGGCGCAGGTAGTCCAGCAGGGCTCTGACCTTGGGTACATTCTCGCGACTTTTCAGCCAGATCAAATGCATGGGCAAACCATCCGTAGCCAGGTCTGGTAGCACTTCGACGAGCGTTCCCTGCTCGATGTGGCGCTGCGTAAGCCAGGTCGGTAGCTGCCCGATACCGTGCCCTGCGAGCACCGCCGCCACCTCCCCCTCACCGTCCCCCACGGCAATTCGCGTTTGTACCGTTCGGCGCTCCATCTCTCCCGGACGCGCGCCCCTGAAGAACCAGGGGCTGACCAAGCCATCGCTCTGCACGTAGCCGATGCACTGGTGGTTATCCAGGTCACGCGGGTTCTCCGGGTAGCCACAGCGCCGCACGTAATCAGGCGAGGCACAGAAGATCAGGCGCTGTGCGCCAAAATACTCATGATCAAGATTGGCCGGCCAGGTATCCGAGCCACCGATGCGTACGACGATGTCGATGTTCTCGTAGACAGGATCGATGAACCGATCAGTGAACGAGATATGTGGCTGGAGCATGGGGTACAGGCGGACAAAATCCATGATCAACGGCAGCACATGGAGACGACCGTAGGAAGCCGGGAGGTCTATCCGAACTTTGCCGTGAGGCTCGTTTTCCTGGCTGATTAGCGCATGCTCGACTTCCTCCAGCTCGGATAGAACCGATGTGCACGTCTTGTAGAACAGCACGCCGGCATCGGTAAGGGCCAGTGTCCGCGTAGTGCGATTGAAAAGCCGCGTTCGCAGGCGATCTTCCAGCCGCGCCACGCTTTTACTGACGGCAGAACTGGTGAGATTGAGGCGCTCGGCAGCGGCGGTAAAGCTGCCAAAATCAGCGACAGCAACAAAGACATCGATCCCCTTCAGGCGCTCGGATGAGTGCATTCCAATCTCCATCTCTGAACTCAGGAGCGATCCTACCGAAATACCTGACACAGGCATGTATCGATATCTTCGATTCGCTCAAAAGCCCGCCAAACGCCGTCTCTGAATCAACCTGTCGCACTGAGAGGATAAACGGCAAAGGTGCATGTGCTGTCAGCGCCGCTTGCGGCTCACACCGGCAAATCGATATCATGCGAACAATTCTCAATTGAACTTGAGTATTGACTCCTCCATTGCGAGTTTGCGCATGTCTGCGGCCGAGCCTCCCTTCCAGCAAACGATCCATGAGCTGTACAGCAACCATCACGGTTGGCTGTTCGCCTGGTTACGGCGCAAGCTTGGCTGCTCTCATAACGCCGCCGATCTGGCGCAGGACACCTTTGCCCGCATCCTTTCCTCGCGCGAGGTAGTCGCCGGCATTCGCGAGCCGCGCGCGTTTCTGACGACTACAGCGCGCCGTCTGGTGATCGACCAGTCACGCCGCAAACAGATCGAAGACGCCTACTTGCGTGAACTGGCGCTGACCGTCGAAAGCCTTTCGGGTTACCAGTCGCCCGAGCAGATTCTCACCACACTCGAAGCCCTGGAGCAGATCGCGTTCGTGCTGGAAGAGCTCAGCGCAAAACAGCGACAGGCCTTCCTGCTCTACTTCCTCGACGGCCAACGCCAGGTCGACATCGCCCTGCAGATGGGTATCTCCGAGCGCATGGTGCGCAAGCATCTGATGCAGGCGCTGTTGCAGTGCGGCAATGCGCTGGAGGTCTGAGAGACAGAATGAGCAGCCTCGATTCGATCAACGAGCAAGCCGCCAATTGGTTGATCCGGCTCAGTGAGCCCGGCGCCGACGAGCAGCTTCTCGCCGAATTCGAAACCTGGAAACGCAGCGACGCTCGCCATGCTGCAGCGGCCGAGCGGCTTCAGGCCTTTATCGGGCAGATGGCGGCATTGCGTCCGCAAAAGGCCTCGGTGCATGCGGCGCTGGATGCTGCCTTCACCAGCCGCAAGCGCAACTACCGCAGCAAAGGCGCGGCCATCGCCATTGTGCTGTTGGCGCTGCTACCGGCCTGGGCGCTCTGGCGCAACGAGTTGCCCAGCTATCTGCTGGCCGACCTGCGCACTCAGCCCGCTCAATGGCTGGAGCATGAGCTGCCGGATCATTCGCGGGTGACCCTCAACGGCAACAGTGCTCTCGATCTGCAGTACGACAGCCAGCAGCGACGCATTCGCCTGCTGCGCGGCGAAGTGCTGGTCGACGTCGCCCATGACTCGACCAGGCCCTTCATCGTGGAGACCGAACAGGGTGAGATCCGTGCGCTGGGCACCCGCTTCGTGGTCACTCATGCAGATGGCATCACGCTGGTGACCATGCTCGAATCGCGCGTAGCGGCCAGCGCCATGGACGCGCCAGCTACTGTGGAGGTCAGCGCTGGCGAGCAGGCGCGCATTACCCGTCACGACGTGCAACTGACGACGACAGTAGATACCCGCAGCGTCGAGGACGCCTGGCGCCACCATCAACTGGTGGTCAGGGATCAACCTTTGCCCGAGGTGCTCGATCAACTGGCCAGGCAGTTCCCGGGGCATCTTCAGTTCGACCGCGAAGCACTGGCCGACCTGCGCGTATCTGCGGTGCTGCCACTGGACGACAGCAACCGTGCACTGAACCTGCTCGCCGAAGCGCTGCCGTTGCAGATTCGCGAGTTCACCCCATGGCTGAGAGTGGTCAGCCGCGCTCCCTGAACCGCCAAAACACAAAAAATCGCACGACCGGGGTTCCGGTTTTCGCGCCTGCCCCGTCAAGGACGATAGACACCAAAAAACACGGGACTCTATCGATCATGCGCACCTTCGCCGCGCCCTTTGGCTACGCTGTCACGCCCCTGGCCCTGGCCGTTCACCTGACCTTCGCAGGCCTTTTGGGCAGCGTTGTCGCCATGCCTGCGCCCGCTCACGCAGCCGAGCAAGCGCAAACCCACTACGACATCCCAGCCGGCCCCCTGGCCGATGTACTGAACCGTTTCGCGCAACAAGCCGGTGTGCCCCTGGCATTCGAGCCACAACGCCTAGCTGATCTGCAAAGCGCGGGCTTGCACGGTCAGTACGATATCGATTCAGGCTTCGCCACCCTGCTGCGAGGCAGCGGCTATTCAGCCCGCATGGGGAGTAACGGTTATGTCCTGGTTCGCCAGAGCGATAGCCTGGAGCTGAGCGCGACGACCGTGATCGGTGCCAACGAGGAACACCCCAACGAATATGTGGCTGGCTACGTGGCCAAGCGCAACATGAGCGCTACCAAGACCGATACGCCGATCACCGAGACGCCGCAGTCCATTTCGGTGGTGACGAACGATGAGATTCGCGACCGCCAGGCGGAAACCTTGTCCCAGGCGCTGAGCTACACGCCAGGGCTCACCAGCAGCCCGACCAATTTCAACCGCACCGCGGACCGCTTCCGCATCCGCGGCTTCGAGGTCGAATCCGCCACCGGCGGCTCGCTGCGTGACGGCCTGCGCCTGCAGAACAACTCCTACGATGGCATTCAGGAACCTTATGGCCTGGAGCGCGTCGAGGTCATTCGCGGCGCTGCCTCGGTGCTCTACGGCCAGCTCTCGCCCGGCGGCATGATCAATGGCGTCAGCAAGCGCCCGACCGAAACGCCCTTCCATGAGCTGAACCTGCACGTGGGTTCCCATGACCGCAAGCAACTCTCTGCTGACTTCAGCGGCCCGCTGGCCGGCAGCGACACCCTGAGCTATCGCCTGACCCTGCTCAGCCGCAACAGCGACACCCAGCAGGATCATATCAACGACGACAGGTTCTACATCGCCCCGGCACTGACCTGGCGCCCCAACGAAGACACCTCGCTGACCCTGCTGTCCTTCTACCAGAAGACCGATACGCGTTTCCCCGCGCCCCTGCCCTATCAGTTGGTCAAAGGTGTGGGTGACGGCGCTTTCAAGATCGGTCGCCACGATTTCATCGGCGAGCCGGACTACGACGACATGAATGGCGAGATGTCGACTCTGGGCTACGAATTTCAACACCACTTCACCGAAAACTTCACGCTCAACCATAAGCTGCGTTATTACGAAACCGACGTGAAGTGGAGCTATCTGCAAATTCAACCGTCTCCCGCAGCCATTAACTTCTCCGCAAATACCGGCACACTGTTGCGCCGCTACAGTGATCGCCACGAACGTGCGCGGACATGGGCCAGCGATACCAATATCGAATCGAAATGGCAGCTCGGCAACGTCGAGCACACCATGCTGGTCGGTTTCGATGGCTACGACACCTCCTACGACTCACATAACTTCCGTGGCAATGCCCCCAGCCTGGATCTGACCCACTACAACTATGGGCAACCGGTAGTGGTGAACAAGGATCGCAGCCAGGATCGCGGCTCACAGCTCGACACGCTGCAAAAGGGCGTCTATTTCCAGGATCAGATCAAGTTCAACGACAAGTGGATTCTGGTGCTGGGTGGCCGTCATGACTGGGCCGACCAGCAGCAAACGGCGCATAGCAATGATGCCAAGGCCAGCCAGAGTGACGAAGCCACCACCTACCGCGCGGGGCTCGTCTACCTGGCGGACAATGGCCTGGCCCCCTATATCAGCTATAGCGAGTCGTTCTTCCCTGTTTCTGTTGCAGAAGTGACTGGCCAAAGCTTCGCCCCCACCGAAGGCAAGCAATACGAAGTGGGCGTGCGCTATCAGCCCAAGGACAGCAACCTGCTACTCAGTGCCGCCATCTATGAGCTGACCCAAACCAACGTGCTGACGTTGGATAGCAATGACGATCCGAGACAAACTGGCGAGGTTCGCTCGCGCGGTCTGGAGCTGGAAGCCAGGGCGGATGTCACCCAAGCACTCAGCGTGATCGCCTCCTATACCTATACCGATGCACGCACCACCAAGAGCGCGATTGCCACCGAAGTAGATCAGCGTACCGATGATACGCCCTACCACCAGGCCGCCCTGTGGAGCAGCTACGACCTCGTCAACTGGGGCATGCCGCAACTGACCGTGGGCCTCGGCGTTCGCTACATGGGTACAACGCAGGCCTCACTTATGGAGTCGGCCATGCCAGCCTATACCCTGTTCGACGCCATGGCGCGCTACCAGATCGATGACCACTGGGACCTGACCGTCAACGCCAGCAACCTGACCGACAAGCGCTACACGCAGTGCGGGTTCTCCACCTGTCACTACGGTGACGAACGCCAGGTGGTGAGTACGGTGAGCTATCGCTGGTAGCACACCCGGGCCGCCGCCATGGCGGCCCGTTTCTCAGTGGGCGCTCTGCCCACGCTGCCCCTTGAACAACCTGAACACCACGATGGCCAACACGCCGACCACCACGGCCGCGGTGCACAGCAGCACCGAGTGGGTGCTGGAGAACGCCGCCTTGGCCGCGTCGATCAGCGCACTGCCCTGCTCGGCCGGCAACTCGGCAGCGACCAGGTAGCTGTCACCAATCGAGCGCATCACCCGCTCCGCCAGCGGCGCCGCCAACTGTGCCGGCAAGGCGATGGTGTGGCCGTACACGCTGGACATGAACACGCCGAAAAAGGTGATCCCCAACCCCGTGCCCAGCTCGTAGGCGGTGGCCTCCAGAGCGCCCGCGGCCCCGCCCTTGCTGGCCTCCACCGCGCCCATGATGGCAATGGATGAAGCCGTCAGGCCGATGCTCAGCGCCAGCCCCAGCACGGCGAGCATCACCGGCACACTCACGCCCGGCTCATGCAGATCGGCGAACGCCACGAAGCCCAGGGCACCGGCGGAAACCAGCAGCGACAGGCTGGCCACCGCGCGCAGGCCGAAGCGATTGGACAGGTAGCCGGCCAGCGGCCCGCCGACTGCCGCCGCCGCCATGATGGGAATCATGAAGATGCCGGCCTGCAGCGGCGACTTGTCGAGCACGTACTGCAGCTCCATCGCCAAGGTCAGCTCCACACCGGCCAGGGCGCCGATGGCCACCACCGCCATGATCAGTGCGGCCAGCAGTACCGGCCGGCCGAACAGAGACAGATCGAGCATCGGCTCGGTCGCGCGCAGCTGCTGGCGGGCGAACAGGGACAGCAACGCCAGGCCCACGATCAGCACCAGCAGGGTAACCGGCAGCGGCTGGGTGCCGCCGACGCCGGCCTTGATGGCGTAAACCACGCTGATGATGCCGGCAATCAGGATCAGCGCCTGACCGATGGCCCACTTGCCGGGCGTGGTTTCCTCGACGCGTGGCAACAGCACGAAGGCGACCGGAATCACCACCGCCATCACCGGCACGTTGATCAGGAACACCGAGCCCCACCAGAAATGCTCCAGCAGCGCACCGCCCACCAGCGGACCGACCGCCGCGCCTGCAGCGCCAACGGTGCCCCACAAGCCGAGCGCCATGGCCCGCTCGCGCTCATCCTCGAAGGTCCGGCGGATGATGCCCAGCACGCAGGGCATGATCATCGACCCACCGAGGGCCAGCAGTATCCGCGCGGCGATCAGCAGCGCCGGCGTGGGCGCGAACGCCGCCAGCGTCGACGCCACCCCGAACACGCTGAGGCCGGCCAGCAGAATACGCCTGTTGCCCACCCGGTCGGCCAGGGTGCCCATGGGCACCAGCAGGCCCGCCATCAGCAGCGGGTAGATGTCGATGATCCACAGCACCTCGGTGGCCGAGGCGCCGAGCGCCAGTGTCAGCGAGGGCACGGCGATATGCAGGATGGTCATGTCGATGACCACCGGCAGAAAGGCCAGCATGACGGCCAGCAGGATCAGCCAGCGACGAGGTATGACAGCACGCATGGAAAGACTCATAGGCAAGGTGAATGGACTCTACTGAGCGGTCGTGACAGCAGCAATCTCCGCGGCATCGCGCTCGTGCAAGCCGCCACCCAGCGACTTGTACAGCGCCACCCGGTTGGCGATTTCCTCCCGGCGCAGCTCCAGCAGCGCCTGCCGGGCGGACTGCAATTGGCGCTGGGCGTCGAGCAGTTCCAGGCGCCCTTCGACGCCCGCGCAGTAGCGCAGGTCGGACAGCGCCAGGCGCCGCTCGGCAGTGCTCACCGCGCGCAGTTGCGCCTCGATCTGGCGATCGAAGGTGGCGGTGCCGGCCAGGGCATCGGCCACCTCGCGAAAGGCGGTCTGGATGGCGCGCTCGTACTGGGCCACGGCCTCGGACTTGCGCACCTTGGCCAGGCGCAGTTCGGCGCGCAGGCGCCCCCCCTGGAACAGCGGCTGGGAAATCTGCGGGGCGAAACGCCAGACCTGCCGGGCCGGGTCGAACAGCCCACCGAGCGAGGTGCTGGCGTAACCGAAGGAGGCGGTCAGGGAAATCTGCGGGAAGAACGCCGCCCGTGCCGCACCGATATCGGCATTGGCGGCCACCAGCACCTGCTCGGCCTGGCGCAGGTCCGGCCGGTTCAGCAGCAGGTCGGCTGGCAACCCGGCCGGTAGTGGCGCAATCACCGATTGGCGCTCCAGCGGCAAGCCGGCAGGCAGGTCGCCCGGCAGCTCGCTGCCCACCAGCAACTGCAGGGCGTTGTCCGCCTGCGCCAGGGCGCGTCGGCGCGCTTCCAGGTCGGCTTCGGCCAGGGCCACCTGCCCTTCGGCCTGGGCCACGTCCAGGCTGCTGTTCTGTTCGGCCTGCTTGAGCAGGCGTGCCAGTTCCAACGATTGCTGCCAGTCGGTCAGGGTGCGCTCGGTCAGTTGCAGTTGCTCATCGGCCAGACGCTGAGCGAAGTAGGCCTCGGCCACCGCACCGCCCAGGGCGATCTGCGCCGCATCGCGGCCCTGCTCGCTGGCCAGGTAACGGGCCAGCGCGGCATCGGACAGCGAGCGCACACGGCCGAACAGATCCAGCTCGAAAGCGCTGGTGCCGACGTTCACGGCAACCTGGCGATTCACCTCGCGGCGCGATTCGCCGCTGTTGCCCTGTGCCAGGGCCCGCTCGCGCGCGTGGCTGGCATCGAGCGACACCGACGGCAGGCGCGCGGCCTCCTGAATATTGAACATCGCTCGCGCTGCCTCGACGTTCAGTGCCGCCAGGCGCAGGTCGCGGTTATTGGCCAGCGCAAGATCGATCAGCCGTTGCAGGCGCGGGTCGCCGAACATCGCGCGCCAGCCCAATGCGCTGGCCGGCAGCGTCGAAGCCGATGTGGCCGCGGCCACGGGAAAGCTCGCCGCCACCGGTGCGGCCGGGCGCCCCAGGGTCGGCGTCAGCGAGCAGGCGCTCAGGCAGACGAGCAGCGGCAGGGTCAGTAACAAACGCATCACGGGTTCTCCTGAGGCAGCGCGGTGGCGCCACGCTGCGCACGCCAGGCGCTCAAACGCTCCTGCGTGCCGATGACGAAAACGAAGAAAGCCGGCACGAAGAACACCGCCAGCAAGGTGCCACTGAGCATGCCGCCGAACACCCCGGTGCCGATGGCATGCTGGGTTTCGGCGCTGGCACCGGAGGCCAGCATTAGCGGCATCACACCAAGGGTGAAGGCCAACGAGGTCATCAGGATCGGCCGCAGGCGCAGGCGTGCGGCGGTCACGGCTGAGTCGATCAGCGTGCGCCCCTCGCCATGCAGCTGGCGGGCGAACTCGACGATGAGGATGGCGTTCTTCGCCGACAGGCCGATGATGGTGATCATCCCCACCTTGAAGAACACGTCGTTGGGCATGCCGCGCAGCATCACCGCCGCCACCGCACCGAGCAGGCCCAGCGGCACCACCAGCATCACCGCCAGCGGGATCGACCAGCTCTCGTACAGCGCCGCCAGCACCAGGAACACCACCAGCGCCGAAAGCAGCATCAGCAACGGCGCCTGCGCTGCCGACTGACGCTCCTGCAGCGACTGCCCGGTCCAGGCCACGGCGAAGCCCTGCGGCAACTGCGCCACCAGGCGCTCCATCTCGGCCATCGCCGCACCGCTGGACACGCCAGCCGCCGCGCCCCCGGCGATACGCACGGCGGGGAAGCCCTGGAAGCGCATCATCTGCTGCGGCGACTCGCTCCATACCGGCGTCACCACCTCGCGCAGCGGCACCATGCCGCCGCTGGCATTGCGCACGCGCAGGCCGAGCACGTCGTCCAGTTGCATGCGCGCCGGGGCGTCGGCCTGCAGGATGACCTGCTGCATGCGCCCGGCATTGGGGAAGTCGTTGACGTACAGCGAGCCCATGGCCGCCGACAGCGTGCTGCTCACCGCCGCGAAGGACAGGCCCATGGCCTCGGCCTTCTGCCGGTCGATCTCCAGGCGGATGCTCTCGCCGGGTGGCAGGCCATCGGGGTAGACATCGCTGACCACCTCGCTCTGCGCCGCCAGCGCCAGCAATTGCGCCTGCGCGGCCAGCAGCTCGGCCTCGCCACGGTTGGCGCGGTCCTGCAGGAACAGGGTGAAGCCGGAGGAGGTGCCCAGCTCGTCGATGGCCGGCGGCATCAGGCTCATCACCGTGCCTTCGACATTGTCGGCCATGGCCTGTTGCGCCAGCGCGGCTTCTTCGGCCGCCGTGGCGCCATTGCGCTGGTCCCAGTCGTTGAGCATGGTGAAGGCCATGGCCGCGTTGGGACCGGAGCCGGCGAAGCTGAAGCCCAGCACCACCAGATTGGCGTCCAGCCCCGGGCGCGAGGCGACGTGCGTCTCGTAGGCCTTGACCACCTCCAGCGTGCGTTCGCTGGTAGCCCCCGTCGGCAACTGGATGGAGGTCATGAAGTAGCCCTGATCCTCCTCGGGCAGGAATGAGGACGGCAGTTGCGCGGCAGCGATGGCCAGTACCGCGCAGAGCACGGCGAAGGCCACCATCATCCGCCCGCTGCGTCCGACCAGGCGCGCCACCCGCGCCCCATAGCTCGCCGTAAGGCGCTCGAAGGCGCGGTTGAAGGCGCCAAAGAAGCCGCGTTTGTCATGATGATCCGCGCTTACCGGGCGCAGCAGCGTGGCGCACAGCGCCGGCGTCAGGGTCAGGGCGAGGAAGGCCGAGAACAGGATCGACATCGCCATCGACAGGGTGAACTGCTGGTAGATCACCCCCACCGAGCCGCTGCCGAAGGCCATGGGAATGAACACGGCAGTCAGTACCAGGGTGATGCCGATCACCGCACCGGTGATTTCCCGCATTGCCTGCTTGGTCGCCTCTTTCGGCGACAGCCCCTGGGTGGCCATCAGCCGTTCGACGTTCTCCACGACCACGATGGCGTCGTCGACGATGATGCCGATGGCCAGCACCATGCCGAACATGGTCAGCGAGTTGATCGAGAAACCGGCCAGCAACATCACCGCGAAGGTGCCAAGCAGCGCGATGGGCGCGACGATGGCCGGGATCAGTGTGTAGCGCAGGTTCTGCAGGAACAGAAACATCACCAGAAACACCAACACCATGGCCTCGAACAGGGTGTAGATCACTTTCTCGATGGACACCTTGACGAAGGGCGCGGTGTCGAACGGCACCGAGTAGGCCATGCCGGTCGGCATGCTCGGCGCCAGCTCGGCCAGGCGCTCACGCACCTTTGATGCGGTGCGCACCGCGTTGGCCCCGGGCGACAGCTGAATCGCCGCACTGGTGGCGGCCACGCCGTTCTCGCGGTTGGAAAAACCGTAGGACTGCGCCCCCAGCTCGACCCGCGCCACGTCGCCGAGCACCACCTTTGCGCCATCGGCACCGGCGCGCAGCACCACGGCAGCGAACTGCTCCGGCGTGCTCAGTTGCCCCTGCACGGTCAGCGGTACGGTCAGGCGTTGGCCCGGTAACGCCGGCTCGTCGCCGATCCGCCCAGGCGCGATCTGCGCGTTCTGCTGGTCGATGGCCTGGGCCAGCTCGTTCATCGTCAGGCCATAGGCGGTTAGCTTGTTCGGGTCGACCCAGACGCGCATGGCCTGCTCGGCGCCGAACAGTTGCACGCGCCCGACGCCGTCGATGCGGCGCAGCTCCTGAACGATATTGCGCGCCAGGTAGTCATTCAGCGCGACCTCATCGAACTGGCCGTTGGGCGAGGTCAGGCCGACCATCATCAGAAAGCCCGAGGCGGCGGACTCCACTTGCAGGCCGTTCTGCCGCACGGCCTGGGGCAGGCGCGGCTCGACCGCCTTGATACGGTTCTGCACGTCCACCTGGGCCAGCTCCGCATCGGTGCCCGGCTTGAAGGTGGCGGTGATCTGCGCGGTACCCGAGGTGTCGACCGAGGACTCGAAGTACAGCAGGTTCTTCACCCCCGACAGCTCGCGCTCGACCAGGCTCACCACCGAGTCGTTGAGCGTCTGCGGGGTGGCCCCCGGATAGGTGGCGTAGAGGGTTACCGAGGGTGGCGCCACCGACGGGTAGCGGGCGATGGGCAACTGCGGGATGGCGATGACGCCAGCCAGTACGATGAACAGGGCGATCACCCAGGCGAACACCGGACGGTTGATAAAGAACTGCGGCATGACTGATTCTCCGAACTCAGCGCGCGACGGCGCTGAGCTGTTCGCGGGCGACGGCGGGCTGCCAGGCGCGCGTGGCAACCTGGGCGTCGGGACTCAGGCGCTCGATGCCCTCGACCACCACCTGCTGTCCGGCGCTGAGCCCGGACACCACGCGGTAACGGCGCTCGACCAGCTCACCGAGCTCGATACGCACCGGCTGCACCTGGCCCTGGGCATCGACCACCCACACGCTGGCCTGGCCAGCCGTGCGGGTCACTGCCTGCTGCGGCACGCTGAGGGCGGCGGGGTAATGCGCGCGGGGAATCCGCGCCTGCACGTAGAGGCCTGGCAGCAAGCGGCGTTGCGGGTTGTCCACCAGCACGCGCAGTAGCACGTCGCCGGTGCCTGCATCCACCTCGATGCCAGAGAACAGGATGCGCCCGCGCATGCCCAGCGGCTTGCCATCGCTGCCGAGGATCTCCACGCTCAGCTCCGGCGTCGCCGAGCCGGCCTGCTGACGCAGCGCGTCCAGTATCGAGGCGGACTGGCGCACGTCGACGTACACCTGGTCGATCTGCTGGATGCGCGCCATGGGCGTGGCATCGGTGGGCGATACCAGCGCCCCTTCGCTGACCAGCGCCTGGTCGATGCGCCCGGCAATTGGCGCCTCGACGCTGGCGAACTGCAGGTCCAGCTTGCGCCGCGCCAGCGTCGCACGGGCCTGAGCCACATCCGCGGCGGCCTGCTCGCGCTGCGCCACGGCGTCGTCATACAGCTGGCGGCTGACCGCTTCGGCCTGCACCAGAGAGGTCAGGCGCTCAGCCTGCACCCGCGCCCGCGACAACACGGCCTCGGCGCGCTGCAAAGCAGCAGCGGCACTGTCGACCTCGGCCTTGAACGGCGCCGGGTTGATCTGGAACAGCACAGCACCGGCCTTGATTTCGGCGCCCTGCTCGAACAAACGGCGCTGCACGATGCCACCGATCTGCGCGCGAATCTCGGCGCTACGCACGGCCGCCACGCGTGCCGGCAGATCCTCGCTGACCGACAGTTCGTGCGCCTCAAGCGTCAGCACTGAAACCTGCAGCGGTGCGGGTGCTGTCCCCCCCTGCTGCACCGCATCGCACCCAGCCAATGCCAATACGGCAAGCCCTGCGAGCACGCTGCTCAGATGCCGGTATTTGCTGCCCATAACCCACTCCTCATTACCCACTACGCTCCGCTGACCTGATGGCGACCGGGAGCTGATCGAGGCTGCAGTCTGGAACAGCGCTGTTGCGAATGATTCGAGGCTTTGTGGAGAAAGCATGGAGGGCGCGATAACATTCAGCGCCATCGTCTGCGAGCCCGCCCATGTCCGATCCCCACGCGCGCACCAGCCCCGCCTCCCCCGCCACGGCACTGGTGCTGATCGCCGAGGATGAAGCCGAGATCGCCGACATCCTTATCGCCTACCTGCAACGCAGCGGGCTGCGCACTCAGCACGCCAGCGACGGCCAGCAGGCGCTGGCCCTGCACAAGACGCTCAAGCCCGATCTGCTGCTGCTCGACGTGCAGATGCCGGTCCTCGATGGCTGGAAGGTGCTCAGCGAAATCCGCTCTCGTGGCGACACCCCGGTGATCATGCTCACCGCACTGGACCAGGACATCGACAAGCTGATGGGTCTGCGCCTGGGCGCCGACGACTACGTGGTCAAACCCTTCAACCCGGCCGAGGTGGTGGCGCGGGTGCAGGCAGTGCTGCGGCGCACGCGGGCGAGCGCGCCTGCCGCGACGCAGATGCTGCGCGTCGGCCCGTTCCAGATCGACCTGGACAACCACGAGGCCAGCGTACAACGCGATGGCCAAACGCAGACGCTGGAGCTGACCCTGACCGAGTTCAAGTTGCTGGCCTGCCTGATGCGTGCGCCGAAACGGGCATTCAGCCGCGCCGAACTGCTGGTCAACTGTTTGCCCGAAGGCGACACCCAGGAGCGCACCGTGGACAGCCACGTCAGCAAGCTGCGCAAGAAGCTCGAGGCGCTCGACATCCAGGGCGTGCCAGCCAGCGTCTGGGGCGTGGGTTATCGCTTCGGCGCCGAGCCATGAAGCCGACACCAGGGTTGCGCCGGCAGATCATCCAGTCCCTGGCGGTGATGGCGCTGGGCATCATCTGCCTATCGGTGATCGGCACCTATGTGTTCTACGCCCTTGCCGTGACCTACCTGCCGGACAGCATCTCCGAAACCTGGATGCCCTCGCGGGTAGAGATGATCTGGATCGGCTGCACCATCGCCGCCGCACTGGGCATGTCGGTGTACGTCGCCATTCGCCTGTCACGACGCCTGATTACCCCGCTGAACTCGGTGGCGCACAGCCTGCGCGAAGTGGCTCAGGGCAACCTCACCGCCCGCGCGCCGCTGGACGAACAGGCAATGGGCGAGACCGCGCAACTGGTGCGCGACTTCAACGCCATGGCCGAGCGCCTGCAGAGCATGACCCGCGAGCGCGAATTCTGGAACGCCGCCATCGCCCACGAACTGCGCACGCCGGTGACCATTCTGCGCGGCCGCCTGCAAGGCCTGGCAGAAGGCGTGTTCAGCCCCAGCAGCGAGCTGTTCGAGGGCCTGCTGCGCCAGGTAGAGGGACTCAATCGTCTGATCGAAGACTTGCGTGTATTGAGCCTCAACGACAGCGGCCACCTGGAAGTGCAACGGGTCAGCGTCAGGCTGGCCGCTGAACTGGGCAGCGTGCTGCAGGCTTTCGCCACGCCCCTGGCGGAAAAGGGCTTTCACCTGCACCAGGAACTGGACGCCGTCCTGCTGGTGGAGTGCGATGCCGTACGCATCCGCCAGGCACTGATGGCGCTGCTGGAAAACGCCCTGCGCCATGCCGACCCGGGCAACCTGCGGGTGCGCCTGGAGCAGGTCGGTGACGACTGCCAGTTGAGCGTGGAAGACGACGGCCCCGGCATCGACAGCGCCCTGACCATCAATATCTTCGAAGCCTTTCGTCGTGGCGACCCTTCGCGCTCGCGCAAGAGCGGTGGCAGCGGCCTGGGCCTGGCGGTGGTCAAGGCCATCGTCGAGGCGCATGGCGGGCAGGTCTTCTGGCAGGCCTCGGCCAAGGGTGGCAGCCGCTTCGTGTTGAGCTGGCCATTGCAGCCATAGAAACAGCCGCCCGAAGGCGGCTGCGTGACAGGCGACTAGAGCGTGGTTAGGTGCAAACCGAGCAGATCGCGTTGAAAGCGGGATGCTCGCATGTTCCGCGAGGGAAAATCAGGGGCACTTGACCGTGCCCGTGGCGGCCACCTTCGTCGCAAACGCCCTGACATTGGCAAAGGCTTCACCGAAGTAGGCTTCGTAGCTGTGTTTTTCGACATAGCCCAGATGTGGGGTGCAGAGAATGCGCGGATGAGCCAGCAGTGGATGATCGGCCTGCAGGATCGGCTCCTGCTCGAACACATCCAGCGCTGCCTGACCAGGGCGGCCACGGTCCAGCGCAGCGAGTAGTACTCCGGGAGCGATCAGTTCGGCACGGCTGGTATTGACCAGCAGGGCGTCAGGTTTCATTCGCGCCAGGTCGGTAGCGCTCACGCAATGCCGGGTCGCGGGCACCAGGCGCAGGTGCAGGCTGAGCACATCGGCCTGTTCGAAGAAGGCTTCGCGCGTCGGCGCCGCCTCGTATCCATCGGCGATGGCGGCCTGGCGCGAGGCCTCGCTGCCCCACACCAGCACGCGCATGTCGAAGGCGCGCGCATAGCGCGCCAAGCGCTGGCCGATCTTGCCGTAGCCCCAGATACCCAGCGTCTGGCCATACAGACGCCGGCCCAGGTTGACCTGCCAGTGCCCGGCATACAGACCGTTCATGGCTTCGCGCAGCTGACGCCGGGCATTGAGGATCAGCGCCCAGGTCAGTTCGGCCGCAGCGATGGGCGAGCCGGTGCCCTCGGCGACGGTCACGCCGCGCTCGCGGCACGCCTCCAGATCGAGATGCGGACCGGCTCGCCCGGTCTGGCTGATCAGCTTCAGCTTGGGCAGGCGTGCCAGCAGCGCGGCATCGATACGCGTGCGCTCGCGGGTCAGCACCAGCGCCTCGGCATCGGCGAAACGCTCGGCCAGCACGTCCGGATCGCTGGCGGCATCGTGATACACGCGAACATCGAAGCCCTCCAACAGGCTGAAACAATCGAGCTGTTGCACGACCCGCTGATAGTCATCCGGTATCACGATACGCATGCCAACCCTCCGAATCAGACCACGCTGGCGGCGCGGCCCTGCTGACGACGCGCACGCCAGGCGCGCCAGAATGGCAGCACGATCATCACTGCCACCAGCGCCCAGACCACCCAGGTGATCGGGCTGGCGTACAGGATACCGAGAGCACCGCTGGACAGGGACAACGCCCGGCGCAGGTTCTGCTCCATCATCCCGCCGAGGATGAAGCCCAGCAGGATCGCCGACAGCGGGAAGTCCAGCTTGCGCATGACATAGCCGAAGATGCCGATGGCGATCATCAGGTACAGGTCGAAGGTGGTCGCGTGCACCGCGTACACACCGATGGCGGTAATGATCGCCACTGCCGGCACCAGCGCCCAGTAAGGCACGGCCAGCACCTTGGTGAAGACCTTGATCATCGGCACGTTCATGACGATCAGCATGATGTTGGCGACGAACAGCGAGGCGATCAGGCCCCAGACGATGTCCGGCTGGTTCTGGAACAGCAGCGGCCCCGGGGTGATGTTGTACAGCGTCAGGGCGCCGAGCATCACCGCAGTGGTGCCCGACCCTGGCACGCCGAGGGTCAGCATCGGCACCATGGAGCCGCAGGCAGCAGCGCTGTTGGCGGTTTCCGGTGCGGCCAGGCCGCGCAGGTCGCCATTGCCGAATTTGTTGTCCTTCACCGCCATGCGCTTCTCGCTCATGTACGACACCGCGCTGGCCAGGGTCGCGCCGGCACCTGGCAGCACGCCAAGGACGAAACCGACCACGCCACTGCGCAGGTTGGTGGCAAGCACGAAGCCGCCCTCCTTCATGCTGAACAGCATCCGCCCGCTGGCCTTGATCGCCTTCTGCCCATGATGGGTACGCTCGAGCAGCACCAGCAGCTCACTGACCGAGAACAGCCCCAGCACCAGCACCACGAACTGAATGCCATCGGCCAGGCCCAGGCTGCCGAAGGTGAAGCGATAGACGCCGCTGTTGGCGTCGATGCCCACGCACGACAGCAGCAGGCCGATCAGCGCCGCGACGGCAGTCTTCAGGGGTTTGTTGCCCGCCATCCCGGCCAGGCAGGTGATGGCGAACACCATCAACACGAAATACTCGGCGGGGCCGAATGCCACGGCCCACCTGGCCAGCAGCGGCGCGAACAACACGACGCCAGCGGTGGCGATCAGGCCGCCGATGAACGAGCTCCAGGCCGACAGGGAAAGTGCGACACCGGCCTGGCCCTGACGGGCGAGCGGGTAGCCATCGAGGGTGGTCATCACTGCGGATGCTTCACCGGGAATGTTGAGCAGGATCGAGGAAATACGACCGCCGTATTCGCAGCCCAGGTACACCGCGGCAAGCAGAATCAGCGCGGTTTCCGGCGGCAACCCCAAGGCGAAGGCGACCGGAATCAGCAGGGCCACGCCGTTGATCGGGCCGAGGCCCGGCAGCAGGCCGACGACGGTGCCGATCAGGGTGCCGCACAGGGCAGTTAGAAGGTTGTAGGGGCTTAGCGCCACGCCGAAGCCATGGCTGAGATAACCGAGAGTATCCATGGGTTCAGCTCTCCAGGGTCGAAAGGATGCCAAGCGGCAGCGGTACGGCAAGGGCTTTGTCGAACAGCAGGTAGAGGCCGACAGCCAACACCACACCGCTGATCAGGCTGTGCAGCCAACTGCCGCCATACAGGCGCGCCATGCCGATGCCGAACAGCACGCTGGCGGGAATGAAACCGAGCGATTCGAACAGCACCGCGTAGCCGATCATCAGGCCGAGAAACACCAGCGCCTTGACCATCACTTCGCGGTTCAGGGGCGGCTCTTCGCCTTGCACGTCGCCGGCCGGCTGGAGCAGCAATTGCAGGCAGCCAAAGGCGATCAGCAGTAACAGCAGCAACGGGAAGGCCTTGGGCCCGACCGGCTCGTAGGAAAACGGGGCGCTGTAACCCCAGGCGAAAAATCCCAGGATGCAGCAAAGCAGCAGGGTCACCCCCGCAAAGATACGGTCATGCATGTGGATGCGCTCCAGAACGCTGCGCCGTCAGTGACGGCGCATGGGAACTCTGTTACTCGACCAGGCCGAACTCACGACCCAGCTTGCGGTACTCCTCAACCTGACTCTTGACCAGCGCATCCAGCTCCGGCCCTGTCACGTAGTAAGGCAGTACATCGCGGTCGGCCAGGTAGGCCTGAAAGTCGCTGGAGGCGGCGAGCTTGGCGAAACGCTCCTGCCACCAGGCCACATCTTGCTCTTTCACGTCAGGACCGAGGAAGTAGCCGCGAATCAGCGGCCACTGGATCTCGTAGCCCTGCTCGCGCGCGGTGGGGATCGAAGCCAGATCGCCGCCAAGGCGCTCTTCGCTGAAGACCGCCAGGGTGCGGATCTTGTTGCCCTGCTGCGCCCGGATCTCACTGGCGCTGCCGGTGACCAGGCCCACATGGCCGCCCATCAGCGCCATGTAGTGCTCCGCGCCGCCCTCGAACGCCGCGTAACGCAGCTCGCGCGGATCGACACCCGCAGCGCGGGCCAACAGAGCGATCTTCACCCAGCCCTGCCCACCGACACTGCCACCGCCGCCAACCACGATGCTTTTCGGGTCTTTCTTCAGCGCCTGCACCACGTCATCGAGGTTCTTGTAAGGCGAATCGTCACGCACAGCCAAGGTGCCGTAATCGTTGCCGACGGTGGCCAGCCATTTCACTGCGTTCTCGTCGAAACGACCGTACTTGCCCAGCGCCAGATTGAGCAACGAGGCGCCGGAGAAGGCCACCAAGGTGCCGGGCTCGGCACGACGGTTGGCGGCGATGGAGTTGTAGGCCACGGCGCCGATGCCGCCAGGCATGTAGGTCACGCGCATCGGCGCCTTGAGCAGGCCTTCATCCTTGAAACCGGCCTGGGCCAGCTTGCAGGTCAGGTCGAAACCGCCGCCTGGTTTGCTCGGGGCGATGCACTCCGGACGAGAGGGTTCGCCAGCCAGTACCGAGCCACTGGCAAGCAATACGGCGAGGGATAGCGGCAGAATGCGGCGAATGGAGCAGGTGATCATGATGGGTTCCTCTTATTGGTCTTGTATGTACAGCCGATGCATTACCAGAGCGGCACGATATAACTCAGGATCAGGCGATTCTCGTCCAGATCACGGACGAAGCTCGACCGGTAGGTGGCGTTTCTCCAGGTCACCTTCAGATTCTTCAGCGGGCCATCACCGAAGGCGTAGGCGATATCGGTGTCACGTTCCCACTCACGCCCTTCGCCTACCGCCAGGTCGACCTGATCGCCGCGCACGTAGCGGGTCATGAAGGTCAGGCCGGGGACGCCGACCTTGGCAAAGTCGAAGTCGTAACGCAGTTGCCAGGAACGCTGGTTGGGGCCGGCAAAATCGTTGATCTGCAGGAAGTTGGTCAGGTAAGGCGTGGCCCCGTTGACGTAGGTAAAACCATCGTCACCGAGCATCTTCTGGTAAGCCAGCCCGAGGGCATGACCCGCGACGCTGTAGGTGAACATGGCATTGATGGCCCGGTTATCGATATCGCCGACCCGCTCCCGCCCGGCCTCGCTGTTGTTGAAGTAGCGCAGGTCGCTTTTCAGCTTGCCGGCGCCCAGCGCCAGATTGTGCTGCACGCCGAGGAAGTGCTGGCGATAGACGTCGCTCAGTTCTGCGTAGTGATAACTGGCAAGCAACTGCGGGTTGACCGCATAGTCGACACCGCCGAAGCGCAATTCATCACTTTCCGGGCTGCCGCCGAAACGGCCGTTCTTGTTGTTCAGCGTCAGCTTGTCGGAGCCGGAGACATTGCGCTGCACCACGCGGTCGATCTCACCCAGGGTGAAAGTGGCGCGCTCGAGATCCTTGCTCTGCACCTGCCAGCCCTCGAACGTCTGAGGCAGCAGACGCGAGTTGCTGTATTGCAGGTAGGGCATCTTCGGCAGCAGCGTACCCACACGCAGCTGGCTTTCGGCGAAACGCACCTTGCCGGTTACGCCGAGCTTGCTGTAGTCGTCCTCGGGGCGATTACGGCTGTCACGCGGCAGCAGGTCGGTGCCACTGCGATCCGGTGAAGAGTCGAGCTTGAGGCCCAGCATGCCGATGGCATCGACGCCGAAACCCACGGTGCCCTGGGTGAAGCCGGACTCCAGGTTGAGAATGAAGCCCTGCGCCCATTCTTCACGCTTGTTCTGCCCGGCATTCTCACGAAAGTCGCGGTTGAGGTAGAAGTTGCGCAGCTCCAGGCTGGCCTTGCTGTCCTCGATGAAACCGGCGGCGTTGGCACCGACTGCAGGCAACGCCATGACCGTCATACCGACGACGGAGCAGCTGAGGGATTTTTTTCTTGTCATTGTGGTTGGCCCTACGGGTGTGGTTGTGGTGAAGCGAAATCAGGTGCCGGTGCGCCGCAGGCTGGGGATGTACACCTCACCCGAGAACAGACGGCGAGCGGTGCGCACCAGCGAGGCGCGCAGGTGCTCGGGGTTGCCGTCAGCGGCAGGCTGCAGGGAAACCTCGATCTGCCCGCCCGGATGCTCCAGACGCACCAGCGCCTCGCCTTCGATGGGCGCGATGTCCTGGGCGACGCTGCCGGGCAGCGCGCAAGCGGTGGCCAGGCCGATGGCCCCGGTGGCGGCGACCGAGCGGTGGCAGTTGTGCGGCATGAAATAACGCACGCTCAGCGTGCCACCATGTCGCGCCGGGGCCAGCAGCACCGGCTTGGGGATGACCATCTGCGCAACGTCACCGAACCCCATGGCCAGGCCGGCCTGCAGGCGGATGCGTTCCAGGCGCTGGAGAAAGGCGCTGTCGGCATCCAGTTCGGCCGGCGACTCGTAGCCGGTCTTGCCCAGTGCCTCGGCATGCATCAGCACCATGGGCATGGCCATGTCGATACAGGTCACCTGGACACCGTCGAACTCGTCACGCACGCGGCCGGTGGGCAGCAGGCGGCCGGTCTTGGCGCCAGCGGCGTTGAGGAAGGTCAGCTTGATCGGCGCGGCAGTGCCGGGCACGCCGTCGATGGCGGTATCGCCGTCATAGCGCACGCGGCCGTTAGGGGTCATCACGTCGGAATCGACGAAGGTGTTGGTGTTGAGGTTGCGAATGCGCACCCGGGTCATCGGCGAGCCGGCATTGACCAGGCCATGCTCGATGGCGAAAGGGCCGATGGCGCAGAGCATGTTGCCGCAGTTGGGCGCAGTGTCGACGCGACGCTGGGTGACCATGACCTGCACGAACAGGTAGTCGACATCGGCGTCCGGATGCGGCGAACGACTGACGATCGCCACCTTGCTGGTCTGCGGGCTGCCGCCACCGATGCCGTCGATTTCCAGCTCGTGGCCAGAGCCCATCAGGCTGAGCAATACCTCGTCGCGCTGTTGCGGGTCCGTGGGCAGGTGATTGGCCAGAAAGACCGGCCCTTTCGAAGTACCGCCTCGCATAAGTACACAAGGTACCGTCCGCATGATGCCTCCAACGCAATAAAACCAGTGATTGTTGCTTTGCGTCGATTATGAGGAGCGGATATTTATTCTGTAAAATGCATATATTTCGATATTTATTCCATTTTACGCATTAATGCATACGCGTATTTCCCCGCTTGCCAGTCCTGAGCCGAAAGACTAGGGTTCATTGCTAACTTTCAAACAAAAATACGCACGACTGATAACCCAAGCGCATGAATTACGAACTGCAAGACATCCGCGCTTTCGTGAAAATCGCCGAGTTCGGCAACTTTCACGAGGCCGCCAACGCCATCCATCTGTCGCAGCCGGCACTGACACGACGCATGCAGAAGCTGGAAGAAAGCCTCGGCATCCAGTTGCTGGACCGCACCACGCGCCGCGTCAGCCTGACGGCCGTGGGCCGGGATTTTCTGCCCAAGGCACAGCGCCTGCTGGACGATTTCGAGCGTTCGATCCTCGGCATCCGCGAACTGGCCGAGCGCCAGTCCGGCCAGGTCACCCTCGCCTGCATCCCGACCGCAGCCTTCTACTTCCTGCCGACGGTGATCCGTACCTTCAACCTGCAGTACCCGAAGATCCGCATCCGTATCCTCGACCTCAGCGCTCACGAGGGGCTGGAAGCGGTGATTCGCGGCGAAGCGGATTTCGGCATCAACATGCAGAGCGGACAGAGCGCGGAAATCGACTTCACCCCGCTGGTCAACGAGCCCTTCGTGCTCGCCTGCCGGCGCGACCACCCCCTGGCCAAGCAGCCGGAAGTGGCCTGGCGCGAGCTCAGCGACTACCGCCTGATCGGCGTCGGCCGCCTCAGTGGCAACCGCGTGCTGCTCGATCACGGCCTGGCCCATCTCGACTGGCGCCCGAGCTGGTTCTACGAAGTGCAGCACCTTTCGACCTCACTGGGCATGGTCGAAGCCGGCCTGGGCATCGCTGCCCTCCCCAGCCTGGCGATGCCGGCCGAAGACCATCCGATTCTGGTCAGCCGGCCGCTGGTCGATCCGGTGATCAGCCGCACCCTGGGCCTGGTGCGCCGCCGCGGCTCTTCGCTGTCGCCGGCAGCGGAACAGTTCGTCGAAACCCTGCTGCGGCAATGGCCGAGCTACACCTCCATCGGCACCAGCAGCCCCACCGAACTCGACAGCTGAGCCCTCGCTCGGACCGGCGTTGCACTCGCCGCCGGTCCGGCGCGCCTTCATCGCCAGCAGCCAAGCAAGACAGACCGCCGAAAACCCGGATAATGGCGGCCATTTTGTTTCGCTCGCTGGTACTGCCCCATGGAAATCAAGGTCAACTTTCTCGACAACCTGCGCCTGGAGGCCAAGTTCGACGACTTCACGGTGATCGCCGATCAACCGATCCGCTACAAGGGCGACGGTTCGGCGCCGGGGCCGTTCGACTATTTCCTGGCTTCGTCGGCGCTGTGCGCAGCGTACTTCGTCAAGCTGTACTGCCAGACCCGCGACATCCCCACCGAGAACATTCGCCTGTCGCAGAACAACATCGTCGACCCGGAGAACCGCTACGCGCAGATCTTCAAGATCCAGGTCGAGCTGCCGGCGGACATTTCCGAGAAGGACCGACAGGGCATCCTGCGCTCGATCGACCGCTGCACCGTGAAGAAGGTGGTGCAGCAGGGCCCCGAGTTCATCATCGAGGAGGTGGAAAACCTCGACGCCGATGCCCAGGCACTGCTGATGCCGGTGAGTGACACCACCACCTACATCCCGGGCAAGGACCTGCCGCTGGAGCAGACCATCGCCAATATGTCGGGCATCCTCGCGGAGCTCGGGATGAAGATCGAGATCGCCTCCTGGCGCAATATCGTGCCCAACGTCTGGTCGCTGCACATTCGCGATGCGCAGTCGAACCTGTGCTTCACCAACGGCAAGGGCGCAACCAAGGAAAGCGCCCTGGCCTCGGCCCTCGGCGAGTTCATCGAGCGGCTGAACTGCAACTTCTTCTACAACGACCAGTTCTGGGGCGAAGACATCGCGGGCGCCGAGTTCGTCCACTACCCCAACGAGCGCTGGTTCAAGCCGGGCCCGAAGGATGCGCTGCCCGAAGAGATCCTCGACGAGCACTGCCGGGCCATCTTCGATCCGGACGGCGAACTGCGCGGCTCGCACCTGTTCGACACCAACTCGGGCAACACCGCACGCGGCATCTGCTCGCTGCCGTTCGTGCGCCGCAGCGATGGCGAGACGGTGTATTTCCCGTCCAACCTGATCGAGAACCTGTACCTGTCCAACGGCATGAGCGCCGGCAACACACTGGCCGAGGCCCAGGTGCAGTGCCTGTCGGAGATCTTCGAGCGGGCGGTGAAACGCGAGATCCTCGAAGGCGAGCTGTGCCTGCCGGACGTGCCGCAGGAGGTGCTGGCCAAGTACCCGGGCATCGTCGCCGGCATCCAGGGCCTGGAGGAACAGGGCTTCCCGGTGCTGGTGAAGGATGCCTCGCTCGGCGGCGAATTCCCGGTGATGTGCGTGACCCTGATGAACCCTCGCACCGGCGGCGTGTTCGCCTCCTTCGGAGCGCACCCGAGCCTGGAAGTGGCGCTGGAGCGCAGCCTCACCGAACTGCTCCAGGGGCGCAGCTTCGAAGGCCTGAATGACCTGCCGCAGCCGACCTTCGACAGCCTGGCGCTGACCGAGCCGAACAACTTCGTCGAGCACTTCATCGACTCCAGCGGCGTGGTGTCCTGGCGCTTCTTCGGCGCCACGCCGGACTTCGAGTTCGTCGAGTGGGACTTCTCCGGCGAAGGCGCCGACTCCAACGAGCAGGAGGCCGCGACCCTGTTCGGCATCCTCGAGGCCATGGGCAAGGAAGTCTACGTGGCCACCTTTGATGACCTAGGCGCCAACGCCTGCCGCATCCTGGTGCCGGGCTACTCGGAGATCTACCCGGTCGAGGACCTGATCTGGGACAACACCAACAAGGCGCTGCTGTTCCGCAAGGACATCCTCAACCTGCACGCCCTGAGCGACCGCGAACTGAAGTCGCTGCTGCGCAACCTCAACAACACCGAGGTCGACGACTACACCGACATCACCACGCTGATCGGCATCGAGTTCGACGACAACACGGTGTGGGGCCAGCTGACCATTCTCGAGCTGAAGCTGTTGATCAACCTGGCGCTGAAGAAATACGACGACGCCAAGGAGCTGGTCGAGGCCTTCCTGCAGTACAACGACAACACCGTCGAGCGCGGCCTGTTCTACCAGGCGGTCAACGCCGTGCTGGAGATCCAGCTGGACGACGATCTGGAGCTGGCCAACTTCGAGCACAACCTGCGGCGCATGTTCGGCAACGAGCGCATGGACGCGGTGATCGGCTCGGTGGACGGCAGCGTGCGCTTCCATGGCCTGACCCCGACCAGCATGAAGCTCGAAGGCCTGGACAAGCACCTGCGCCTGATCGACAGCTACAAGAAACTGCACGCTGCGCGCGCCAAAGCAGCGGGCCTGGCCGGCTGAGCATGGCCAGCGAGCACCCTGCCCAGGGCGTGGCCGCACTGATGTTGGCGGCCGGGTACAGCCGCCGCTTCGGTGCCGACAAGCGCCGGCTCGTGCTCGACGACGGCCGCTCGCTGCTGGCAGCCAGCCTGGCACTGCCCTGTTCGATGCTCGAAGAAGTCTGGCTGGTGCTGCGCCAGGACGAGTCCATCACGGAGCTGGGATTACCCGCCAGCATCAAGCTCGTCCAGCATCCGCTAACGGCCCAGGGCATGGGCCACAGCCTGGCCGCAGGCGCCGAGCGACTGCTGGTCGAATCCGACGCTGATTCCGTGGCGATCTTTCTCGCCGATATGCCGCTGATCCGTCGCGACAGTCTGGAAACTCTGCTCACCTACGCCAACGCAGACAAAATCGTACTGCCCAGCTACCAGGGCAAACGCGGCCATCCGGTGCTGTTCGGCCGCGATTTCTGGCCACAACTTGCCGCACTGAGCGGCGATGCCGGCGCCAAGACCGTGCTGCAGCACAACGCCGAAGCCGTACAGATCATCGAGCTGGACGATCCTGGCGTACTGCAGGACATCGACACCCCGGCAGACCTGATTCAGCTCTAGATTCGTAGGGCGGGTGCAACCCGCCACAACGCAGGTGGCGGGTTTCACCCGCCCTACTGCCCAGCCTGACGCAACAACACCTCACTCAAGGCCTGCGCCGCGCTGGACAGCTGGCGCCCGGCCTGGTGCAGCAGGCCGACGCGACGCGACACCTGCGGCTCGCTCAGCGGCAGGCAGCGGGCGCCCAGTTCTTCCATCTGCTGCCGGCACAGTTGCGGTACGGCGCTGACGCCAAGGCCTTCGGCAACCATACGGCCGACCGTCACCAACTGATGGCTCTCGAACGCCACCGGCAGTCTGCCGTGGCGGGCGATCACGCTGTCCTCCAGCAGCAGGCGCACCGCCGAAGGGCGTTGCAGGGTGATGAAGGGTTGCTCCAGCAATTGCGCCCAGATCAGCGCGGCTTGCTCGGCCAGCTCGCTATCTGCTGGCACCACGGCGACGAAACGATCCTCGTACAGCGGTGTGAACTGCAGGCCATCGAGGGTCGCCGGTTCGAAGGCGATGCCCAGCTCGACACGGCCGTCGCGCACCATCTCCATCACCTGCTCGTTGATCACGTCATGCACCGCCACGTTGACCCGTGGGTAGGCGTCGCGAAAGGCGCGCAGCGCCGCCGGCAGGCGGTTGCCGGCGAACGACGGCATGGCCGCCACCGCCACCTTGCCCATCTGCAGGGTGAAGTGCTGGCGCAGCAGGTCCTCGGCGTTGTCCCAGTCGGCCAGCAGACGCACGGCGATGGGCAGCAGCGTCTCACCCTCAGGGGTCAACGCCACGCTGCGGGTGGTGCGCACCAGCAACTGGCCGCCAAGCGATTGCTCCAGGTTCTTGATCGCCAGGCTCAGCGCCGGCTGCGACAGGTGCAGGCGCTCGCAGGCCTGGGCGAAACTCAGGCTCTGCGCCACGGCGAGAAAAGCGCGTAGCTGCTTGACGGTCATTGATTTATTTACCTGATCAATCAAGAGGAAAAACAAACTTAACAAATAAGCCCATAGCGCAGAAGCTTGGCCTCACCCCAGATAACAACAAAAGAGGCAGCCTCGAATGAGCGGACTCGACAAACGCGTCGGCAGCTACGCAGAAGCCCTGGACGGCCTGCAGGACGGCATGACCGTGCTGGCCGGCGGTTTCGGCCTGTGCGGTATCCCCGAGAACCTGATTGCCGAGATCCGCCGCCGTGGCGTGCGCGATCTGACCGTGGTGTCCAACAATTGCGGCGTCGACGGTTTCGGCCTCGGCGTGCTGCTGGAAGACCGGCAGATCCGCAAGATGGTCGCCTCCTACGTCGGCGAGAACGCCCTGTTCGAACAGCAACTGCTGTCCGGCGAGCTGGAAGTCGAACTCACCCCGCAAGGCACCCTGGCCGAGAAGCTGCGCGCCGGCGGCGCCGGCATCCCCGCCTTCTTCACCGCCACCGGCTACGGCACCCCGGTCGCCGAGGGCAAGGAAGCGCGCGAGATCAACGGCCGCCACTACATCCTCGAGCCGGCCATCACCGGCGACTTCGCCATCGTCAAAGGCTGGAAGGCCGACCATTTCGGTAACGTGGTCTACCGCCACACCGCGCAGAACTTCAACCCGGTGGTCGCCACCGCCGGACGCATCACCGTGGTCGAGGTCGAGGAGATCGTCGAACCCGGTGAGCTCGATCCGACGCAGATTCATACCCCCGGCATCTACGTCGACCGGCTGATCTGCGGCAGCTTCGAGAAACGCATCGAAAAACGCACCCTGCGCAGCTGAGGACAAGAGCATGGCACTGACCCGTGAACAAATGGCCCAGCGCGTGGCCCGCGAGCTGCAGGACGGCTTCTACGTCAACCTCGGCATCGGCATCCCCACCCTGGTGGCCAACTACGTGCCCGAGGGCATGCAGGTGATGCTGCAGTCGGAGAACGGCCTGCTCGGCATGGGCGCCTTCCCCACCGAGGAGGAGGTGGACGCCGACATGATCAACGCCGGCAAGCAGACCGTCACCGCGATCAAGGGCGCGGCGATCTTCGATTCGTCGCAATCCTTTGCCATGATCCGTGGCGGCCATGTCGACCTGACCGTGCTCGGCGCCTTCGAGGTGGACGTGCGCGGCAACATTGCCTCATGGATGATCCCCGGCAAGCTGGTCAAGGGCATGGGCGGCGCCATGGACCTGGTGGCCGGTGCCGACAACATCATCGTCACCATGACCCATGCCTCCAAGGACGGCGAATCCAAGCTGCTGGAGCATTGCAGCCTGCCGCTGACCGGCTGCGGTTGCATTCGCAAGGTGCTGACCGACCTGGCTTACCTGGAGATCGAGGACAACGCCTTCATCCTGCGCGAGCGCGCGCCGGGCGTGAGCATCGAGGAAATCGTCGCCAAGACCGCCGGCAAGCTGATCGTCCCCGAACACGTACCGGAAATGAGCTTCTAAGTTGTCTACCGTTCTGTAGGCGCCACCACGCACGGCGCCTACGGAACGTTTTTCTGCATTGTGGGAGGGGCTTTAGCCGCGACGAGAAAGGCTCGCCGCTAAAGCGCCTCCCACAATACGCGGCCCATCAGCCGAGAGGAGTTATCCCATGCAAGACGTCGTCATCGTTGCCGCCACCCGCACCGCCATCGGCAGCTTCCAGGGCAGCCTGGCCGATATTCCCGCGCCCGAGCTCGGCGCCATCGTCATCAAGCGCCTGCTGGAGCAGACCGGCCTCGACGCCGCCCAGGTCGATGAAGTGATCCTCGGCCAGGTGCTTACCGCAGGCAGCGGCCAGAACCCCGCGCGCCAGGCCGCCATTCGTGCCGGCCTGCCGCATGCCGTACCGGCCATGACCCTGAACAAGGTCTGCGGCTCGGGCCTCAAAGCGCTGCACCTGGCCACCCAGGCCATTCGCTGCGGCGACGCCGAGGTGGTGATCGCCGGCGGCATGGAGAACATGAGCCAGGCGCCCTATGTGCTGCCCAAGGCGCGCACCGGCCTGCGCATGGGCCACGCACAGATGCTCGACAGTATGATCGTCGACGGCCTGTGGGATGCCTTCAACGACTACCACATGGGCATCACCGCCGAGAACCTGGTGGACAAGTACGGCATCAGCCGCGAAGCCCAGGACGCCTTTGCCGCCGCCTCGCAGCAGAAGGCCGTGGCCGCCATCGAAGCCGGCCGTTTCGATGCCGAAATCACCCCGGTACTGATTCCACAGCGCAAGGGCGACCCCGTCGCCTTCGCCCGTGACGAGCAGCCGCGCGCCGGCACCACCGCCGAATCCCTGGCCAAGCTCAAGCCGGCGTTCAAAAAGGACGGCAGCGTCACCGCCGGCAACGCCTCCAGCCTCAACGACGGTGCTGCTGCCGTGCTGCTGATGAGCGCGGCCAAGGCGCAGGAGTTGGGCCTGCCCGTGCTGGCGAGGATCAAAGGCTATGCCAACGCCGGCGTCGACCCGGCGATCATGGGCATCGCCCCGGTTTCCGCCACCCGCCGCTGCCTGGACAAGGCCGGCTGGAGCCTGGCCGATCTGGACCTGATCGAAGCCAACGAAGCCTTTGCTGCTCAAGCATTGTCGGTCGGCCAGGAACTGGGCTGGGACGCTGACAAGGTCAACGTCAATGGCGGCGCCATCGCCCTTGGCCATCCCATCGGTGCCTCGGGCTGCCGCGTGTTGGTCAGCCTGCTGCACGAAATGATCCGCCGCGACGCCAGGAAAGGCCTGGCCACGCTGTGCATCGGTGGTGGCCAGGGTGTGGCGCTGGCCATCGAGCGCTGATGCGTAGGGTGGATCGCGCTTTATCGGTCCACCGCCTTGGTGGATGTAAAAAGCGACATCCACCCTACAACACCGTAGCCCGGATGCAATCCGGGGAAACCTGACATGGACCTCCCGGATTGCATCCGGGCTACACCAACCAGCTCGGCCTCGGCCGAGCTTTGTCATATCCACTGCAACGCCCAGGCGTAGCCAACTCTGAATGCCTGGTTAAAGTCCTTACACAACCATAAGAAAGAGGCGTCCCCCATGTTCAACACCCTCACTCGCATGAGCGTGAGCCTGGTACAGAAGTACCTGCCCTCACCCTTCGTCTTCTCCACCTTGCTCACCCTGGGCGTGCTGCTCGCCGGTATCTTCTCTACCGGGCAGTCGTTGCCGGCCATGGTGCAGCACTGGAGCGGCGGCTTCTGGACGCTGCTCGGCTTCGCCATGCAGATGTCGCTGATCTTCGTCACCGGCCACGCCCTGGCCAGCGCGCCGATCATCAACCGTCAGCTCGACCACCTGGCAGGTCTGGCACGCACACCCGGCCAGGCGATCATCATGGTCACCCTGGTGGCCTTGCTCGGCTGCTGGGTCAACTGGGGCTTCGGCCTGGTGATCGGCGCGGTGTTTGCCCGCGCCCTCGCGCGCAAGGTCGCGGGTGTCGACTACCCGCTGCTGGTAGCTTCGGCCTACTCGCGCTTCCTGGTCTGGCACGGCGGCCTGGCCGGCTCGGTGCCGCTCTCTCTGGCCACCGGCGGCCCGGACCTGGCGCGCATCACTGCAGGCGTGCTGACCGACCCGGTAAGCATCAGCGAAACCCTGTTCAGTACCCTGAACCTGACCATCGTCGCGTTGCTGGTGATCGGCCTGCCGTTGCTCAACCGCGCCATGCACCCGCGTCAAAACGCAAAGGTCGCCGACCCCGCCAAGCTGGTGGAATCGCACGCCGAACTGCCGGCCCGTGAAACCCCGGCACAGCGCCTGGACGACAGCCGCATCCTCGGTCTCGCTCTGGTAGTCATGGCCGGTATCTACCTGTTCAACCACTTCGCCACCAAGGGCTTCGTGCTTGGCCTGGATGTGGTCATCGCCATATTCCTGTTCAGCGGCCTGCTGATGCACGGCACCCCGGAGCGCTACATGCGCGCGGTGGACGAGAGCGTGCGCGGCATCGGTGGCATCGTCCTGCTGTTCCCCTTCTACGCCGGGATCATGGGCATGATGATGGGTGCCAACGCCGACGGCATTTCCCTCGGCCGGCAGATCACCGAGTCGTTCATTTCCTGGTCCTCGGCCGACACCTTCCCGCTGCTGGCCTTCCTCAGCGCTGGCGTGGTCAACGTGTTCGTGCCGTCCGGTGGTGGCCAGTGGGCCGTGCAGGGGCCGATCATGCTGCCGGCGGCTCAGGCGCTCGGCGTATCGCCCACCGTCACCGCCATGGCGATTGCCTGGGGCGACGCCTGGACCAACATGATCCAGCCGTTCTGGGCGCTGCCGCTGCTGGGCATCGTCGGCCTGGGCGCACGCGACATCATGGGCTACTGCCTGATCATGCTGCTGTACTCGGGCGTGGTGATCTGCGGCGCGTTCTACTTCCTCGGCTGAGCGAGCAGCGAAGCCATGTCGCAGGGCTGGGCGGTGATCCGTTTCAGCTAATGCCACCAACTTAGGTGGGCTAAAGCCCACCCTACGGGCTGGGGTTAGTTTCAGTCTGTAGGGTGGGCCGGGCGGCGATCCGCCTCGTGTAGGGTGGGCTTCAGCCCACCAGCGGCGGCCCATAGAGCTCGCCCCCTGAAAGAGCGGGGACCGGTCCATCTGGACATCGCCGGCTCAATCCCCCATCAGGCCATATGCTTTCGCCATCGCCACCGCCTGGGTGCGTCGCTGCACACCGAGCTTGACGTTGATCCGCCGCGCATGGGTCTTCACCGTATGCAGGGAAATGAACAGGCGATCGGCGATCTCCTGATTGGAACAACCCTGAGCAATCAACTGCAGCACCGCCAGCTCCCGCGAGCTGAGCAGCGCGGTGCCGGCGCTGGCCGGTTCATCCAACCGCGGTGCCGGCTCGAACAGGCGCTGGTACAGGTTCTGCCCGGCCTCCCCCGGCAGCAGCCGCTCCAGCCATTGCGGCTGACGCTGCTGCAGCTCCAGCAGCGGACGCAGCAGGCGCAGCTGGCGCGCTTCGCCAAGGGCCTGCTGCAGCAGCACCTCGGCCTGCTCGGCACGGCCCTGCAGCAACAGGCTTTCGGCCAACGCCACGTGGCACTCGCAGGTCAGGCTGCGATGCCCGGCCATCAGGCATTCGTCCAGCAGCAGACGCAGGGCGTGCTCGGCAGCGCCATGATGGCCAAGCAACAGGTCGCTCACGGCCAGGTAACGGCGCAGGTGCGGTAGCAGGTCATAGAAGCCCGAGGGCGCCAGTTGCTGGCGTTGCTGCAACTGCTGCAGGGTCTGGGCGAACACTTCGCGGGCACGACCGTACTGTTCCTGCCGCAGCAACAGGCGCCCGGCCTGCAGCTGCAGCACGCCGCGATAGCGCACTTCCGGCACGTGCGAGCACTGCATGGCGCGCTCGGCCTTCTGCATCCACTGGTAGGCCTCGTCGAGATCGCCGCGCGCCTCGGCCAGCTCCACCAACCCCAGATAGCCGGAGATGGTGTAGGCGTCCTCGCAGAGTTCGGCCTCCTGCAACCCCTGGCGATAGGCCAGTTGCGCCAACTCATCCAGCCCCTGGCGCGCCAACAGGCTGGCACGCAACAGCAGCAGGCGACCGACCACCGGGCTGTGACTAACTCGGCCGCGCAGCAACGCCAGCGATTGCTCGGCCAGCTCCGCAGCGCGCCCGGCTTCGCCCTGCATTTCCAGCAGCAGGCAGCGGTCGGTATTGAGCAGGGCCTCGTAGATCAGGCTGCCGTGCAGCCGCGACAGACGCAGCCCTTCATCCAGCGCCTGCTGCGCCTGATCCAGGGCGTTCTCCGCCAGGTACTGCTGGGCCAGGGCCTGGTAGCAGAGGATGCGCTGCGACCAGCCGCTGTCGTCCAGCGCCTGCAGCGCCTCCAGGCAGTGCTGACGTGCGTCGCGACGGCCGCACTGGCGTGCCAGCACACCGCTGAGCGCCTGCCAGTGGCCGAGCAGCTTGCGCTGACGTCGGGCATCGGGCTGAGGCAGAAAATGCGTCAGCGCCTCGGTGCAGGCCTGCGCCTCGTCGAAGCGAGCACAGATGATCAGCGCCCAGGCCTGCAGCACGATCAGCCGTGGCGAACTGGCAAACAGCCAGGCCGGCAGCTCCTCGCGCCATTGCAGGAACTGCGCGACCGAATGCCCCTGCAGCAGTTGCTCCTGACTGAAACGCTGCAGGTAGTTGACGGCCACCTCCACCTGCCCCGCCTGCAGGGCGTGCTCGACCGCCTCACGAATATCGCCGTGGCGGGCGAACCATTGGCAGGCACGCACGTGTATCGGCGCCGGCATCGGTCCACTGGGCAGGCTGCGCAATACGTTGGCCAGCGGCCGCCAGAGACGGAACCAGGTACCACTGCTGTCGAGACTGTGCACGAACAGTTGGCGCCGCTGCAGCTCGCTCAGCAACTCGGCGCCGCGGCCTTCCAACAGGTGCTCACAGAGCGACAGGGCAAACCGTGGCAGCAGAGCCAGCGCATGCAGATCGCTGCGCAGCTCGTCATCCAGATCGGCCAGCACCTCGCGCTGCACGTAGTCACGCAACAGCGGGCAGCCGGCCTGCAGGCGCTGGCGCAGCGCCTCCTCGTCGGCGTCGAGCAGCAACAGGCGAATCGCCGCCAGCCAGCCCTCGCTGCTGTGCAGCAGCGCCTGCCGAACGTCATCGGCCAGATTCACCTGCAGCGCCGTCAGCAGCTCGACCAGCCCTTCTTCGTCCAGCGCCAGCTCTTCTCCCTTGAGTTCCTGCAGATCGCCCTGCAGCAGCAGGCGCGGCAGATTCCAGGCCGGCGTGCGACGGCTACTGACCCACCAGGTAACCTGCGCCGGTGCCGCTGCGAACAGACGGTCGAGGCAGGCATCGAGCTCGTCGTCAGCTTGCCGCGGATAGTCATCGATGAAGATCCACAGACGTCCCGCGCGCTCATGCAACCGCTCGATCAGTCCCGCTTCGTTGGCATCATCGTTCGGCAGTTGCAGGGCGGCGGCCAGTCGCCTGCATAGCTGCACCGGCGTAAGGCTGCGTCCACCAAGGTCGAGCCATGCTCGCTCGACGGCGGCCGGCGTGTGGCGTGCGCACTGGCCCAGCAGCACACTCTTGCCGGTACCGGCAGGCGCGCACAGCAGGCGCAGTCGCGACTCGCTGGCGAGCAGACGCTGCAGCAGGGCAGGACGGGAAACCACACAGGGCGGCAGCCGCGGTAGGTCGGCAGGTTGCGCCTGCAACGCACTCGGACGGGCAATAGCAAGGGTCGGCATGGCAGCGGTTCTCTCTGCTTGTCATTGTTGAACCACCCCGCGATGGTACCCCCCTCAACGCGCACGACCACCCCTTGACGCTTATGGCGCGAGATTCACGTGAGAGAGGCGCACAAAAAAGCCGGCGGCGCACAGGGCGACACCGGCTTGCTTCGGCTTGCTTAGCGGTCAGCGCACGCCGGCGTTACGCAGGGCTGCCGGGGTGAAGTCCTTGGCCGAGGCCTGGGTGCCGTACTGCACGGCAGTCTTTTCCTCGTTGGCCATGCCGATAGCGATATAGCGCCCGGCGATCACGTCATACAGCGCTTCGAGCGCGTATACCGGCACCTTCTTCTCGTACTGCTGGAACAGCAGCGCCTCACCGACACGCCACATCTGACCACGACCGTCGTAATGCTCGGACAGGGCGATCTGCCAGGAATCCTCGTCGACGTAGAAGCGTCGCTTGGCGTAGATGTTGCGCTCGCCGCTCTTGAGCGTGGCCTCGACCTCCCAGACACGGTGCAACTCGTAACGGGCCAGATCCTGGTTGATATGGCCAGCCTTGAGAATGTCGCTGTACTTCACTTGAGGCGAGGCCAGCCGGAAGTTGTTGTACGGGATTAACGCTTCGCGCTTGCCAACCAGCTTCCAGTCGTAACGATCCGGAGCACCGCTGAACATGTCGAAGTTGTCAGTGGTACGCAGGCCATCGGCCGCAGTACCCGGACCGTCGTATGCCACCTGCGGGGCACGCCGCACGCGACGCTGGCCGGCGTTGTAGATCCACGCCATGCGCGGTTCGCGAACCTGGTCCAGCGAATCGTGCACCAGCAGCACGTTGCCCGCCAGGCGCGGCGGCGCGGTGACCCGCTGCTTGAACAGCAGCAGGGTGTTTTCCGCCTTGGCCGGGTCCATATCGGGAGTGTTATCCGGGAAGGCGACCTCATCCTCGAAGTTGACCAGCGTGTAGGATCCATTGGCCTGTGGCGATGCCTGGACGATATTGCGGCGCAGGTTGCCGCCGCGATAGCGGGTAATGTGGTTCCACACCACTTCCAGGCCGCTCTGCGGAATCGGGAACGCGTAGTAACGGCTCTGACTGAAGTTGGTCAAACCGTTGCCGCCTTCCACCAGCCCGGTGTTCAGCGCGCTGGTCTTGGCCGCCGCATAGATGTTGTCCGGCACCGCGGCGCTGCGGTGGGTTGGGTATACCGCCATGCGGTAGCTTTCCGGATAGCGCTGGAACATCGCCAGTTGCCCCGCAGTGAGGCGGTCGCGGTACTGCTCCAGATTCTGCGCGGTAATGGTGAACAGCGGCTGCTCGCCTGCGAAGGGGTCGCTGAGAAAACCACGTGCATCGACCTGCCCGGCATTGGGCGCCAGGCCGCCGGTCCAGGCCGGGATGGTGCCCGCGGCGTTGCCTTCCATCTGCGCGCCCAGGGGGGTCAGACTGGTGCCCAGCTTGGCCGCTTCCTCGGCGCTCACCGCTGCCAGCACGCTGCTGGCCAGCAGGCTCAGAGAAAGCGCGCCAAGCATCTTAAGGGTTGTATTCATCTGCATTCCTCAACTGATCCTATGGCCTAGAAGCTCACGCCGAAGCTGAGCGCCAGGAAGTCACGGTCGACCGCGACGTTGTAATCACCGCCGAAGAAGTCGGTGTACGACAGGCTGGCGGTGTAGGTATTGCGGTAGTCGGCGTCGATGCCGAAGCTCAGGGCCTTGGCGCCTTCGTTGAACAGACCATTGGGGCCGTAGCCGTCGACGTCGTGCGACCAGGAAATGTTCGGCTTGAGATTCACCCCGGCGAACACGTTGCTGTACTCCCAGATGCCGCGCACCCGGTAACCCCAGGAAGTGCTGGTGACGAAGCCGTGGGTGTCGCCGCGGAAGCCGTAGGCGCCGAACAGTGAATCGCGGCCATAACGCAGGTCCTCACGACTCTCCAGCCCGCCGACGTGGGCCATGCCGATTTCACCCACCAGGGTGAAGCGCCCGGCGCCCATCACCTGATCGAAGAAATGGGTGAAGCTGGTCTGTACCTGGGTGACTTCCTTGCGCCGGTAACCGACGTTGTCCTGGCCTGGGCCGGCCACGACAGGAGCAGCAGCTCCATTCGTAACTGGGTTGAGCAGGCTGAGGGTCATGTCGGTGGTGTTGATCTGCAGCGGCAGATTGGGCCGGTAGCTGATCTCACCGCTCCAGGCAGTGCCGGTGGGTAGGCTGGTGGAGAAGCTCAGGCCGTAGAGACGAATGTCCTCCGGGTATTCCAGGTAGTAGCGGCCATTGCCGAGCATCACGCTCTGCGCCAGGCCGGCGCCGCTGCCCGGCAAGACTGCATCGGCCGCGTCACTGATATCTTGCAGCACCGCCAGGGTCGCCAGGCCGGCGTTCTGCGTGCTGACGATGGGCGTGCGGCTGTGGTAGTTCATGAAGTAGGCGCCGTATTCGGTCTCGTCACCGAGCCAGCGCAGGGCCAGACCCCACTGGCCGCTGTCGCGCGCATCGCGGTCACCGGCCCGCGGCAGGATCACCCCTTCGCTGTCGACGCGGAAGCCCTGACCAGCGGCCGCCGCTATTGGCTGCAATGGCGCGATGGCCGGCGAGCCGATGTGATAGCCGCTGTCGCAGCCATCGGCGGCCACGTCGGCGGTGGAGAAGAAGGTGCCGCAGTTGTCGAGAATGGTCTGGTCCCACTCCAGCTGGTAGAAGGCCTCCATGCTCAGGCGGTCGGTGAGGCTCTGCGACACATAGAGCATGTTCACCGGGATCAGGCCTTCCTTGATTTCCGCACCGGGACGGCGGAAGGCGGCGGCGTCGATCGGGTTGATGGCGTTGATGCTGTTGCCGATGAAGGTGCTCTCACCCCAACTCACCACCTGCTTGCCGACCCGCACCGTGCCAGGCAGATCGCCAAGGGCGTAGTTGTGGTAGAGGAAGGCATCGAGAATTTCTGCTCCCGAAGACTTGGCGCCTTCCTTGCGGTTGTGGTCGCTGATGTCCTTGAACAGACGGCTCTCATCCTTGAGCTCGAAGTCGTACCAGTACTTGCCACGCACGAACACGCCGGTGTCGCCGTACTTCAGTTCAAGGTCGTGGATACCCTTGAAGATCTTCGAGAAGGTCTCGCCCTTCTTGAAATTCAAGCGTCCATCATCGCCGGTCTGCGCCTGGCCCTGGCCGCCGTTGTTGGGGCCGATCAGATCGCGATCCGGACTGCGCATCGACCAGCTGGCGCCGACCGACAGCGAGCTGTCGAACTGCCCTTCGATCTCACCGATGTTGAAATTGGCGGCCTGCGCCGGTGCGACGAAACCGACGGCGACGGCCAAAGCCAAGGTGTGCGGCTGGAATAGTCCGGGCCCTGTTGTTGTTGTCATGCGGGTCTCCTGAGTTGGGGTGCAGCTGTCGAGCCCGCCAGCCTCGTTCGCGCGCAATGCGGAACAAGGCAGCAGGCCAACTGCACCCTACGCAGCGACCGATAGCCGGATAAGCGCACCAAGGAGGGATTTCATCTGTCGCCCGAAAGGATGAATGGCGCCCTGGCGCGGACCGCAGGCCGCGACACTCAGCGTGCTGAATGACGGGGTATCAGGGAGCGGGGGAACTTTCCTGCACGCCATGGCCCAGGCATGCTGTGCACCCGAGAACCACAGGAGCGACAACGATCATGGAGATACTGCTGAAACTCATCGCCACACTGGGCGTTGGCATGGGTACGATCTTCGCCCTGCTACCCGGCTCGTTCGGTCTGCACAATTTTCGCAGCGAACATGGCAATACCTGGCGCAGCCATCTGGCTGTTTTCACCTGGTGGTCGCTGATGCTGACCCATCCATTTGCGCTATACCGGTTGTGGCTTGGCGAGGAATATCACTTCCAGTGGTTGTTACTACCGGTGGCCTTGCATCTGCTGTTCTTCAGCCTGTTCGGGCGCAACCTCAGCACCCGCTGACGCTGCCTAGCGCCAGCGATCGAGCAGATTCACCGCCAGCCGATCCAGCCAGCCCCACAGGCGCTGTTGCGCGCGGCGCCACCAGGGTCGCTGGTGCCAGTCGTCGAGGGTGATCTCGCGGCTGGCGCCGAAGTCCTCGATGAAGCTGGCCGTCACTGCCCGGGTGAAATCGGGGTCGAGGGCCTCGACGTTGGCGTCGAGGTTGAAGCGCAGGTTCCAGTGGTCGAAGTTGCACGAGCCGACGCTGACCCAGTCGTCCACCAGCACCATCTTCAAATGCAAAAAACGCGGCTGGTATTCGAAGATGCGCACGCCGGCCCTGAGCAATTTGGGGTAGTAGCGCTGCCCGGCAAAACGCACCGGAGGGTGATCGGTGTTGCGCCCGGCCAGCAGCAGGCGCACCTCCACACCCCGCGCGGCGGCGCGGCGCAAGGCACGGCGGATTTTCCAGGTCGGCAGGAAGTAAGGCGTGGCTAACCAGACGCGCTGCTTGGCCCCTCGCAGCGCACGCAGCAGCGAGAGCAGAATGTCGCGATGCTGCGCTGCATCGGCGTAGGCCACACGCCCGAGACCAATGCCGGCTGGCGGGCATTCGGGCAGGCTCAGCGGCACCGGTTGATGACTCGGGCGCCAGGAAAATCGTGCACGCCAAAGCTGCTCGAATAACTGCTGCCAGTCGCCCACCAGTGGCCCTTCGATTTCCACCATGGCTTCGTGCCAGGGGCTACGGGCTTCATCCGGCAGCCAGAACTCGTCGGTGGAGCCGGTACCGCCGACGTAGGCCAGGCACTGATCCACCAGCAGCAGTTTGCGGTGATCGCGGTGAAAGTTGCGCATGCCACGCCGCCAGCGCACCGGGTTGTACCAGCGCAACTGTACACCTGCGGCCTGCATGCGCTCACGCAGCGCGGCACCCAGCCTCGCCGCGCCATAGGCATCGAACAGACCGCGCACCGCCAGCCCGCGCTCGGCCGCCTGACACAGGGCATCGACCAGGCGCTCGCTGCAGCGGCCGTCCTCGATCAGGTAAAGCTCGATCTCCACCTGCTGGCGGGCGCCGTCGATGGCCGCCAGCATGCGCGGGAAAAACACCGAACCGTCGAGCAGCAATTCGAAGCGATTGCCGCCTCGCCAGGGAAAGATGCGACCGCGCTTATGCACGCTCAACGCGCCGTGAAGATCAGCACAGCGCCTACCGGTACCGACAGGCTGATGGCCGGCAGATCGGCAACTTTGCGCAGCGCTTCGATGCCGCCAGCCAGGGCGAAATCTTCGGCGTGCAGCACCAGTGGCGCCAGGGTCACCACCTGGAAGCGGCGATCATCGAGACGGGTGACCAGCAGCTCGCTATCCAGCTCGCGGCTGCGCTCGTTGAGAGTCAGTTGCAGGGGCAGGCGCAGCTCCAGTTGTGCGCCGGGCGCCAGGTCGGTGAGTTGCGGCAGGTTGACCTGGGCACTGATGCGCGCCTCGGGCAGACGCGAGGTGTCGAACAGCATGGCGCGCAGGCGCTCGTCACGCAGCGGAATGCCGGTGCTCAGCGAGTCCAGGTCCACACGCAGACGCGCGCGCCCATCAGCCGCGATCTGCCCGTGCAGGGTGAGAAAGCGATGCACCTCCGACTGACTGCCGGAATGGGTGGAGATGAACGACAGCCGCGAGGACTCGTTGTCCAGGTACCAGTCGGCGTGAACGGGCAAGGCAGCGGCAAGCAGCAGGGCGAGAAGCGAACGGCGCATGAGGACTCGAAAAACGGCATGACCAGGCGGCAACGATAGTCGCCATGGCCAACGTTGCAAAGCCCGGCGCCTCCTCCACTCGTAGCCCGGATGCAATCCGGGAGTGCTTTACCACCATGCCCCGGATTTCATCCGGGCTACGGCTTAGTCGTTCGGCAACAGCTGGCAGCCCTGCCGCTCGCCCAGCCAGACCGCGCTGTGGGTGCGGCCCAGGCCGCTGGCGGTCACACGCCTGGTGCTGTCGTCATCGAGCAGACTGCTGATCGGTACGTACTGTTTCACATAGCCTTCGCAGTAGGCCGCCGGGTTGCCGCTGACGTAACGGCAGGAGCAGTATTCCTTGGCCGTGTAGGCGCCGATGATGTCGGGGAATGCCTGCAGATGCGCGCGATTGGCCCAGGCCCAGGCCCAGGCCAGCAGCAGAATCAGCAGCAACGCCAGCACACTGATAATCGGATGACGACGAATCATGGCTGCACCTCCACGGCGAAGGCCGCACGCACGCGCTTGAGCAGTTCGTTGTGCTGGAAGCTGCCGTCGCGGTCATCGGCGTAACGCACCACCAGCAGGTTTTCTTGTGGCATCACGTACAGCCCCTGCCCCCAATGCCCGAGCGCAGCGATGGTATCGGCCGGGGCATCCGGCCAGGGCCGCGTGCTGCCTGGCAGTTCAGCGTTTAGCCACCAATGCCCACCCGGCACGGCATCGCCCGATTTGGCCAATTGCGGCTGATAACCGGCGAAAGGCGTGGAGACGAAATCGACCCAGGCGGCCGGCAGCAGCTGACGCTCACCCCAGCGGCCGCCGCGCTGCATCAGCAGGCCGACACGGGCCAGGTCGCGCGCGGTCATGTAGGCATAGGAGGACGCGACGAAGGTACCGCTGGCATCACGTTCCCAGGTCGCGCTGGTGATGCCCAGCGGCTCGAACAGCGCGGTCCAGGGATAGTCGGCATAGGCCGGCTCGCCGACCATGCCGCGCAACGCAGCCGCCAGCACATTGCTGTCGCCACTGGAATAACGAAAGCGCGTGCCGGGTGCGGCATCGGCCACATGCGCAGCGGTGAACGCGGCCATGTCGGCGCGACCGCGGGTGTAGAGCATGGCCACCACCGAAGATTTCAGCGGCGCGTATTCGTAGTCCTCTTCCCAGGCCAGGCCCGAGGCCCAGTTGAGCAGGTGGCCGAGCTTGATCTGCGGATGCTCGGCCATCGCCGGGTAATATTGCGCGGCTGGCGCGTCGAGCTTGAAGCGCCCCTCGCCGTATGCCACACCGAGGGTGGTGGCGAGCAGGCTCTTGGCCATCGACCAGGTCAGATGCGCAGTCTGCGCCGTGGTAGGCGTTGCATAGCGCTCGTAGACGATCTGCCCGTCGCGAATCACCAGCAGCGCATCGGTGCGCACGCCCATGCGTTCGACGTCATCGCGCTCGGCAAAGGCATACTGTTCGAGCTCGGCCAGCGCGGCGCTCTCGACACGGGGTTGACTCTGCCAATCGGGTTGCGGCCAGTTCTGCGCCTGGGCGGCGCCGGCCAGCAGACTGAAACCGAGCGCCAGGCTCAGTCGACGAACGAAGGAAGTGGGCATGGGCGGCCTCGATCAGAAATCGTGGCGCACCCTAGCACGGCGACCATGACGGCTTGAAGAGACGAAACCGCCATCTCATTTGGGCAGTTGGTAATCCTCCGGCCCCATCAGGTCGAGGCCGCATTCCAGGTTCTCGATCCAGTAGAGGAAGGCGCTGATCATTTCCGGGCCGACGAAGGGCCGGCCGTGCTGCGGCACGATCATCGCCACATCCATTTCGCGCACCATCGCCGCCCACAGGCGGCAGGCCTTGTTACCGGCCATGTAGCGGCGGTGGAAGCCTTCCATGTTCGGTACATGGTTGACGAAGTCGCGCACCGGCGAGGCGTCGTCGACCATCGAAGCGCCCATGTCACCGGAGAAGAGGATCTTGCTCACCGGGTCATAGACCTGGAAGTTGCCCACCGAATGCAGAAAGTGCGCCGGCACGGCCTTGAGCGTGCATTTGCCCAGCGGGATGCTTTGGCCGCGATCCGGCAACGCGATGATGCGATCGAAGGTGTTGATGCCACGGCTCAGCACCAGGTAGTTGGCGGTCAGGTGCGGCAGGAAACGCGCCCACAGCTTGGAGCAGATCACCCGCGCACGGGTGTGCAGCAGCCACTTGTCCAGCGAGGCGATGATGTCCGGGTCCTGGTGCGAGGCGAAGATATAGGTCAGGTCCTGCACCGGGATGTGCTTGGACAGCTCCAGCGACAGCGGCGTGTAAGTCAGGTCACCGCCCGGATCGAGCAGCAGATACTGCTCGTTGTCGGTGATCAGGAACTGGTTGGATTGCACGCCTTCGCCGCTGACCAGGTCATCGAACATCAGGCATTGGTGGCTGCCGTTATCGAACAGCACGATGGGCTCGCGGCGCATGGAAACCTCTTGGATGATTCGCGAGGCAACCTTATGCGCACGACCGCCAGCCGGTACTGATATGGATCAACGGCCGGCGACAATCCGCCGCGCTTTGTCCAGGCGCTTGCTGCGCGCCGCCTCGGCGATGCGCAGCAAGCCCTTGTCACGCTGCCACAGCTCGGCCCATTGCGCAGGACCGCCGGCAAAGGCCAGCTCCAGCTCGCCAGCCAACGCCTGCTGCTCGGCGAACAACCCGGCCAGCAGCAGATGAGTAGTGGGCGCGTCGGGCGCCTGCCGCGCCACCTCGGCACAACCGGCCAGCAGCGCCTGCAGGCGCAACAGCAGCGTTTCAGGCCAGGCACAATCGCGCCCCACGCCAAATTGCCAGGCGGCAACAGCAGTGAGCACGTGCACGTCTTCCAGGGTGCGGAAGGGCTTGACGTAGTCGTCCCAGCCGTCGCCGGCCAGACGCTCGCCGTGGGCCTGTTCCAGGTGCAGTCGCGCATGGCCGATATCCGGCATCAGCGGCAGCGCCGGTAGTGGTTCGATACGTACGCCCGGCGCGCCCTGGCGCACCACGCCGAGGGCCAGGCGCGGCGCTTCACCCTGCCCCTCCTCGCGGGCGGCCACCAGCAGCCAGTCGGCGCATTCAGCAGCGGTGACGAAATCCTTGCGGCCGGTGATCTGCAGGCCATCGATGCGTGTGTTCATGTCCGCCGGCCGAGTGCTGCGGTTCTCCGTCACGCACAGGGCGCCTGCCGTCCAGGGCGCCGCCGGCCACAGCACGCGCAACGCCGCCTGATAGCCGGCGAGAAACGCCAACCCCGGCGTGGCCGCCTGCAGGCCGCCCACCAGCGCCAGCTCGAAGGGTTGCGGGGTGCCGCCCAGACGCTCCAGCAAGCGGGCGTACCAGTCTTCCAGGCTCACCTCGGCAGTCAGGCGCTCGCTGGGCTGAAACAGACTCGACCAGGGCATTGCAGGCCTCCTCGCAGCCGCAGCCGGACACCTCTAAAAACTACCTGCGTTGCCATTTCTGCGTTAAAAACAGGCTCAAAATGCTCATTTACAGCTCGTAAACTCCGCTTTTTCGCCTGTTTTTGCCTTGCACTGGCTGCCTCGCCTACGTTTTTAAAAGTGTCCAACCGGGCCGCTGTCACATAAGCATAAGAAAAGCGTCACGGTGGTGACACCGCAGCTACCTAGCCTGAGCTTGCCCAACAAGATCGACCGGCTGCAAGCATTCAGCCGGCACACGGAGGATCTGGCATGACTCAAACCGCTCGCCGTCTGCAGGCCGAACGTCTGCAAGGCCCCGCCGCCCTGCGTGAAGCTCAGGCCTTGCGCTACCGCGTATTCAGCGCGGAATTCGATGCCAAGCTCAACGGCGCCGAACTGGGTCTGGACATGGACGACTACGACATCCACTGCCGCCATATCGGCGTGCGTGACCTCAACAGCGGCGAACTGGTCGCCACCACTCGCCTGCTCGACCATCAGGCTGCTGCCGGCCTCGGTCGCTACTACAGCGAAGAGGAATTCGCCCTGCACGGCCTGGCCAAACTGGAAGGCCCGGTGCTGGAAATCGGTCGCACCTGCGTCGATGCTGCCTACCGCAACGGCGCCACCATCGCCGTGCTCTGGGGCGAACTGGCCGAGGTGCTCAACGAGGGCGGCTACCGCTACCTGATGGGCTGCGCCAGCATCTCCATGCAGGACGGCGGCATCCAGGCCCATGCCGTGATGCAGCGTCTGCGCGAGCGCTACCTGTGCACCGAGCATCTACGCGCAGAACCCAAACACCCGCTGCCGCAACTGGATCTGCCGGGCAACGTCATCGCCGAGATGCCACCGCTGCTCAAGGCCTACATGCGCTTGGGCGCGAAGATCTGTGGCGAACCGTGCTGGGACAAGGACTTCCAGGTGGCCGACGTGTTCATCCTGCTCAAACGCGACGAGCTGTGCCCGCGCTACGCACGGCACTTCAAGGCTGCGGTCTGAAACCCGGCTGTAGGAGCGAGCGCTGCTCGCGAACGAGAGCGTTGACAGTTCGCGAGCAGCGCTCGCTCCTACACGACGGCATGATCGCCAGGCATCGCAAAATGACTCTATCCATGGATAATGCCGGCACTCGTCCTCAAGCGGAGGCCTCGATGGCCAAACTGCGTCTGTCCCTGCGCCTCGTCCATCTGGCCCTGATCATCGCCTTCGGCACCCTGCTGGCCGGCATCGTCAGCCTCTGCGAACGCGTGGTGCGGCACGACCTGATGTCCCTGCGCCAGCGCCTGACGCGCTGGTTCCTGGCGCGCCTGGGCGGCGCCCTGCCATTTCGCGTACGGGTCGAGGGCGAGCTGCCGACGCAACCGATGCTGTGGGTCAGCAACCATGTGTCATGGACCGACATTCCACTGCTGGGCGCCCTGCAGCCGCTTTCCTTCCTATCCAAGGCCGAAGTACGCGGCTGGCCAGTCGCCGGCTGGCTGGCACACAAGGCCGGCACCCTGTTCATCCGTCGCGGCGCGGGCGACAGCAGCCAGGTCGGCCAGCAGCTCACCCGCCACCTGCAACGGGGCCATCACCTGCTGATATTCCCCGAAGGCACCACCACCGACGGCCTCGCGCTGCGCACTTTCCACGGCCGCCTGCTGAGCAGCGCCATCGACAGCGGTGTGGCCGTACAGCCGGTGGCCATCCGTTATCTGCGCGATGGCCAGCCCTGTCCGGTGGCGCCCTTTGTCGGCGACGACGACATGCTCTCGCACCTGCTGCGCCTGCTTTCCAGCTCGGCCTGTGAAGTGGAGATACGCCTGCTCGCGCCAATCCCCAGCGAATCACGCAGCCGCAACGAACTGGCCCGGCACAGCCAGGCCATGATCGCCAGCGCCCTGCTGCTGCACGCCGCAGAGCAGGAACAGGCCGAAGCCGCCTAGCCTCAGGCAGCCGGCGGCACGATCAACGCGTCGCTGTCGACCGACGCCAGTAGGTGGCTGGCCACGCTGCCGAGGAAGAAGCGCGAAACGCCTTCACGGGCGTGGGTACCGAGTACCAGCAGGTCCCCGCCGGAGTGACGCAAGGCCTCGCCAATCACACCTTCCGGCGAGCCGATCTGCACCAGCAAGCGCTCGTGACCGAGCTTCACACCGACTGCATCCAGACGCTCCACCAGTTGCTCACGCAGCAGCTCGCGCTGGTTCTCCAGTACCTCGGCGCTGATACCGGCCTCCATCATTGCACCCGCCGCTACCGGCTCGACCGCACTGGCCACATGCAGATTGTCCAGGCTCGCCAGGCCCAGCTCACGTGCGCGTTTCAGAGCCTGTTGCGAAGTGCGCGACAGGTCCATCGCCAGCAGCGCATGACGATACTCGTGCGTCACCGGGCCATTGACCCGCAGCACCGGAAGATGACTGCTGCGCACCACACGCTCGAGCGTGGTGCCGACGAAAAAGTCGCGCAGCGCCGACTTGCGATGCGCACCCACCACCAGCAGATCGGCGCCCATACCCTGAGCACCTTCGACGATCACTGCGGCGGCCTCGCCAGTGCCCACGATCACCCTCGGGATACTGCCGGCCTGCTCAGCAAGGCGTTCGGCCTGCGCCTGCAACAGGGTTTCGGCCTGCTGCACCTGACGCTGCACGTGCTCGGCTGGCGCATCGTCATCGATCACGTGCAGCAAGCTCCACTCGCCGCCACCCTGTCGCCGGATCAGTTGCACGGCGCGCTGTACCGCATGCGCCGAACGCTCGGACAGATCGGTCGCTACCAGAATCTTGATCATCTCGTTTCCTCCATGGGTTTAACACCGCGTTACATTCAAGCGCCTACCGACCCCGTACTCCTTGATGCAGGTCAGCCCCGACGCTGTAAAGCAGACTAGGGTAATCAGGACTGCTCACTGCCCCGCCAGATGGCGGCCGACCAGCGCAGCCCGGCCCAACGAAGGAGAAGCGCCCCATGGGCAATGCCCCCTCTCAACATAGTGACCACACCTGGCACGGTTTGACTGCACAACAAGCGCTCGACACCCAGCAAAGCAGCACCAGCGGTCTCAGCCAGGAAGAAGCCGAGCTGCGCCTGCAACGCCATGGCCCCAATCGCCTGCCGCCACCGAAACGACGCGGGCCGTTGCTGCGCCTGCTGTACCAGTTCCACAACGTGCTGCTGTACATGATGATGGCCGCCGCCCTGGTCACTGCCCTGCTCGGCCACTGGGTCGATACCGGGGTGATCCTCGCCGCGGTGCTGATCAACGTGGTGATCGGCTTCATTCAGGAGGGCAAGGCGGAGAACGCCCTCGACGCCATCCGCAATCTGCTGTCACCGCACGCCCTGGTCATGCGGGACGGCGAGCGTCGCGAGATCGACGCCGATCAGCTGGTGCCGGGCGACATCGTCCTGCTCGCCTCCGGCGACAAGGTGCCCGCCGACCTGCGCCTGCTCAGCGTGAAGAACCTGCTGGTGGAAGAAGCGGCACTGACCGGCGAATCGCTACCGGCGGAGAAATCCATGGCCCATTGCCAGGCGGATGCCGCCCTCGGCGACCGACGCTGCATGGCCTACTCCGGCACCCTGGTGGCCAGCGGTCAGGCCAGCGGCGTGGTGGTCGCCACCGGCGCTGGCACCGAGCTGGGCCGCATCGGCGCCATGCTGCAGCAAGTGCAGACGATGACCACGCCGCTGCTGCGGCAGATCGAGCAGTTCAGCCGCTGGCTGGCGCTGGCCATCCTGATCTTCGCCATGGCCACCTTCGCCCTCGGCACCTTCTGGCACGGTCAGGACCCGGCCGAAATGTTCATGATGGTGGTGGCGCTGACTGCTGCCGCCATCCCCGAAGGTCTGCCGGCGCTGATGACGGTGATTCTCGCCCTCGGCGTGCAGCGCATGGCCGGACGCAATGCCATCGTACGGCGTCTGCCGGCAGTGGAAACCCTCGGCTCGGTGACGGTGATCTGCTCGGACAAGACCGGCACCCTGACGCGCAACGAGATGACCGTGCAGCGTCTGGTCAGCGCCAGCCGCGTGCTCGACGTCAGCGGCGTCGGCTATGCCCCGACGGGAGCCTTTCATCTCGACGCGGCGCTGGTGGAGCCGGATGCCGCGTTGCTGGAAGTCGCTCGCGCCGCCACCCTGTGCAATGACGCCCAGTTGCAGCAGGACGCCGCAGGTAGCTGGCGCCTGCAGGGCGACCCCACCGAGGGCGCGCTGCACACCCTGGCCCTGAAGGCCGGGCTGGATACCCCGACACTGAACCAGCAGTTGCCACGTAGCGACAGCATTCCCTTCGAGTCCGAGCATCGCTTCATGGCCAGCCTGCACCACGACCATCAGGGCCATGGCGTGATCTACCTCAAGGGCGCGCCGGAGCGCCTGCTGGAGATGTGCAGCGGCCAGCGCGATGCCGACGGTGGCGTGCAGCCGCTGGACGCCGACTACTGGCGGCGCCAGGCCACCGATCTGGCTGCCCGCGGCCTGCGCCTGCTGGCCATCGCCAGCCGCGCAGCCTCGGCCTCCCAACGCAGCCTGAGCTTCGCCGATGTGGAGCAGGATATGACCCTGCTGGCCCTGGTCGGCATTATCGACCCGCCACGCGAGGAGGCCATCGCCGCCGTCGCCGAATGCCAGCGCGCCGGCATTCGGGTCAAGATGATCACCGGCGACCACGCCGAAACCGCCCGCGCCATCGGCGCCCAGCTGGGTATAGGTGTCGGCCTGCCGGCGATGACCGGCGCCGAGCTGGAACTGCTCGACGAGCGCAGCCTGCGCGAGGTACTGCCCGGCGTCGAGGTGTTCGCCCGTGCCAGCCCGGAGCACAAGTTGCGCCTGGTACAGGCCATGCAGGCCAGCGGCGAAGTGGTGGCGATGACCGGCGACGGCGTCAACGACGCACCGGCCCTCAAGCGCGCCGACGTCGGCGTGGCCATGGGTGACAAGGGCACCGAGGCGGCCAAGGAGGCGGCCGAAGTGGTGCTCGCCGATGACAACTTCGCCACCATCGCCGGCGCCGTGCGCGAGGGCCGGGCGATCTACGACAACCTGAAGAAATTCATCCTCTTCGCCCTGCCCACCAACGGCGGCCAGGCGCTGATCGTGATCATCGCCATCCTGTTCCAGCTGACCCTGCCACTGACCCCGGCCCAAGTGCTGTGGATCAATATGGTCACCTCGGTAACCCTGGGCCTGGCCCTGGCCTTCGAACCGGCCGAGCCGGGCCTGATGGACCGCCCGCCACGGGCGCCGAACGAGCCATTGCTGTCGGGCTTCTTCGTCTGGCGCGTGCTGCTGGTATCGCTGCTGATGGCCGGCGCCGGCATCGGCCTGTTCCTCTGGGAACTGCAGCAGGGCACCGGGCTGGACAGCGCGCGGACCATGGCGCTGAACGCCGTGGTGATGTGCGAGGTGTTCTACCTGATCAACAGCCGGCGCATTTTCGCCTCGGTGTTCAGCCTCGACGGCCTGTTCGGCAGCCGCGCGGTACTCCTGGCCATCGCTGCCTGCCTGGTGCTGCAGGCGCTGTACACCTACGCGCCACCGATGCAGCGGCTGTTCAATTCCACCCCACTGGACCTGGGGCAATGGACGCGCGTGGTGCTGGCCGGCCTGGCGGTGTTCGTCATCGCCGAACTGGAGAAGTGGCTGATCCGTCGTTTGCGCCTGCAACCGAACGGGTAAGCGCGGTGCGCACGGCGCACCCTACATCCGTGCGCTCCCAGGTGTGTCGCGGAACCCCACCACACTCCCAGTAGGAGCCGGCTTGCCGGCGATTTGCGTATCACTTGATCGCCGGCAAGCCGGCTCCTACCCGTGGCGCGAATCCACGGCCCCGTCGCGGCGCAACTCAGCGCAGGCAAAGGCCATCAGCTCGGGATAAAAGGCGCGAAAGTCTTCGCTCAGCGGCTCATACAAACGCTCCAGCTCCGCCAGGCTGCCGTCGAGCAGTTGCGGTTTGGACAGACGCCGCTGCATGCCGGCGATCACCTGTTCCAGCACCGCGAACTCGCGGTAGCTGCCCAGCCAGTCCTGCGCCGCCATGCGCGGCGCCATCAACCCCAGGCGCCCTGGCAGCTCGGCCTCGGCGGCCAGCACGCGATACACCTTGCGGGTGAAATGATCCAGCGGCTGCGCCGCATACTCGGCCCAGTCGCGCGCCAGGCAATGGTCGAAGAACAGATCCAGCAGCATGCCGGCCGTGCGCCGCCGCGCGGCGGGAAACCGGGCACGCGCGCGCGCCTGCAGCGGGTGGCTGTCGGTAAAGGCGTCGATGCGCCGGTGCAGGCGGATGGCCGCTTCGATCTCCGCCGGCCAGCGCCCGGCCAGAGGGCCTTTGACGAAATCGCCGTAAAGGCTGCCGAGCAGCTGCGCTGGCGCGTCGCCGCCCAGGTGCAGGTGAGCGAGGTAGTTCATGCGCCGAGCTTACCGCCTCGGCCCGCACAATCGAAGCCAGTGATAAGGACTATCGCGCCAATCGATCTGTATATCGTCTACAGCCGATATAAGGTTCGCCCCATGACGATACGCACCGACACCGCCATGGACATCGACACCATCATCAAGGCCCTCGCCCACCCGTTGCGCCGCGACATTCTCGACTGGCTGAAGGAACCCGAACTCAACTTCGCCGAACAGGATCACCCACTGGAGATCGGCGTATGCGCCGGCAAGATCTTCCAGCGTACCGGGCTATCGCAATCCACCGTTTCCGCCCACCTCACCACCTTGCAGCGCGCCGGTCTAGTGACCAGCCGCAAGGTTGGCCAGTGGCACTTCTTCAAGCGCAACGACGAGCTGATCCAGGCTTTCCTCGAGCGCCTCCGCCAACAACTTTGATTTGACCTTTCCCTCGGAGAAAACACCATGCCCACACTGTTCGACCCCATCCAGATCGGTGATCTGCAGCTGAACAACCGCATCATCATGGCGCCGCTGACCCGCTGCCGCGCCGACGAAGGCCGCGTGCCCAACGCCCTGATGGCCGAGTACTACGTACAGCGCGCCTCGGCCGGCCTGATCATCAGCGAAGCCACCGCCGTCACGCCGATGGGCGTGGGCTACCCGGACACCCCCGGCATCTGGTCGGATGCGCAGATTCGCGGCTGGAGCAACGTGACCAAGGCGGTGCACGCCAACGGCGGCAAGATCGTTCTGCAGCTGTGGCACGTCGGCCGTATTTCCGACCCCATCTACCTGGACGGCGAACTGCCGGTCGCCCCCAGCGCGATCCAGCCGGCCGGCCACGTCAGCCTGGTGCGCCCGATGAAGGACTTCGTCACCCCGCGTGCGCTGGAGACCGAAGAGATCGCCGATATCGTCGAGGCTTATCGTCAAGGCGCCGAGAACGCCATGGCCGCCGGTTTCGATGGCGTGGAAATCCACGGCGCCAACGGTTATCTGCTCGACCAGTTCCTGCAAAGCAGCACCAACCAGCGTACCGACCAGTACGGCGGCAGCCTCGAAAACCGTGCTCGCCTGTTGCTGGAAGTGACCGATGCAGCCATCTCGGTCTGGGGCGCTGGCCGCGTAGGCATGCACCTGTCGCCACGTGCCGACATCCACGACATGGGCGATGCCAACCTCGCCGAAACCTTCACCTATGTGGCGCGTGAACTGGGCAAGCGCGGCATCGCCTTCATCTGCGCCCGCGAGAAGGAAGGCGACGACAGCCTGACGCCGCAACTGAAGAAGGAGTTCGGTGGCGTGTTCATCGCCAACGAGAGCTTCACCAAGGATCAGGCCAACGCCTGGCTGGCCGAAGGCAAGGCCGATGCCGTGGCCTTCGGCGTCCCCTTCATCGCCAACCCGGACCTGCCGCAGCGCCTGGAGCAGGACGCCGCGCTGAACGAGGCGCACCCGGAAACCTTCTACGCCTCGGGTCCGGTCGGCTATATCGACTATCCGCGTCTGTAAGATCGCAGCTAATGAACCTCCCGCAAGCGATATCCTGTGGGAGGGGCTTTAGCCGCGACCAATAAACGAACGCCCCGCATTGCGGGGCGTTCGTTTATCGAGATGGTGGCACTCAGCGCTGATTGATCTGCTGCTGCAGATTCACCACCTGGCTCTGCAGGGTGTTGATGTTGCGCGTCATCTGCGCGCGGAAGGCATCGAACTCGGCGGTAGTCGGCCCAGCACTGGCGGCAGGACGGTTGTCCAGTTCGCTGCGCAGCACCAGCAGATCCTGCTCCAGGCTACGGATCGATTGCGCCGGGTTGCCCTGCTTCTTCAGCGCATCGATATCGCCACCGAGGGCCTTGATACGCGTGTCGAGCTTGGCCAGTTCGGCCTGGGTCGCCTTGGCATCCCCCTGCGCGGATTTCAGTGCGGCCTGCTCGGTGGAGAGCGCCTGCAGACGCTTGTCGAAATCGGCGCTGGCGCCAATGCCGCTCTTCAGCTCCGTGCCCAGTTGCTCGACACGTTTGTCCAGTGCGGCCTGCGCCGTGGCGCTCTGCTGTTGCTGCTTGCTCAGCTCGGCCAGGCGATTTTCCAGTTGCTTGACCTGCAGCTTGAGCGCCTCGCTGCCGCTGGTGACGCTGGATTCGGTGGCCACCACCTTGCCGGAAATATCCTGAATGCGTCCGGCAGCCTCCTCGCTGATACGCGCGAAGCTCTCCTGGGTCGCCACCAGGCGCTGCTCCATCAGGCCGATCTGCTGCAGGCTCCACCAGCCCAGGCCAGCCAGGGCGAAACTCAGCGCGCCAACCAGCGCCCACAGCGGCCCGGTGCTGGCGCCCTTGGCCACTGGAGCCTTGCTGCTGGTGACACGGCTGCTGCGCGCAGCGGGCTCCTCACGCGGCTCGGCGAAATCCTCACGGCGCTCCGGAGTCAGGCTGGGCAGGTTGTCGAGTTCGTCGTTGGCGTCGTTACGCATGGTCGGACCTATGGTTGGAACGAATAAACGGAAATGTCGCGCAGTATACCGATTCGCCATTACACCATCAGCGTCGCGCCAAGCAGGTGCGCGGCGCACCGACGAAGGGCGCGACAGGGCCATCGACTCGCCTGTAACCCAGCAGTTCCGCAAAACTTGAACTGGTACGCACTTTGCTTTTTCTTCCGTCGTGAACGAGCCGATAGCGCGTCGCTCACAAGCCAGCAGGCGGCCTGAAAGTTCTGCAAAGCACGAAGATGTGTCCCAGCCCAAGGATGACGGCTGGCGCGGTTACGGATGGTGAGGAACGCCTGAACCCGTGACCCTTCAACCAATCGGGGGAAGTGGCAATGGAACTGAACAAAGAAGTACTGGACTGCATGAAAGCGCTGCGCCGCCGCCTACGCGAAGAGCAGGACGTGGACATTCGTCTGAGCCAGCCCAACGCAGTCGGTGCCATGCTCGATGGCAGCCTGAAGTCCGACGATGAAGAAACCCGCCGCCTCGGCCTGCGCCTGGCCGAACTGTCCGATCAACCACAGCGCGCGGCGGTCACGCCACTGGCCGCCATGGAGCTGCCGGTCGGCGCGCCAACCGGCTCGGTGCGCATCTATCGTGGGCAGCGCATCTACGCCTGAGGTCCCATCTGCGCCTGCCACCAGGTGCAGAATTCATCCAGTGCATCCCACAGACTGGCCCGGGGTTCGTAGCCAAGGTACTCGCGAGCGCGGTCGATGTTCAGGGAGAAATCCCTGGCCATCACCGCCACACCCAGGCGAAACAGGCCTGGCTCAGGCCGCCCCGGCAGCACTCGACAGATACCCTCATTGAGCGTCGCCGCAGCGTAGGCCAGCGGGTAAGGGACATGCCTGGTCACCGGCGGCAGCTCCAGGCGGCGCAGCACGTAATTGACCACGTCCCACAGCGGCACCGGCGCGCCATTGCTGATGTTGTACACCTGACCGAGCGCCGTGCCGTCCGCGTGCAGGGACCTGAGCAAGGCGTCGTTGAGATTGTGCACGCTGGTGAAGTCGACCCTGTTCAGGCCATTGCCGATGATCGCCAGGCGCCCCTTGCGCTGCATGCCGATCAGCCGCGGGAAGATGCTGGTATCGCCCGCGCCGGTGACGAAGCGCGGACGCAGGGCGATCACCTCCAGGCCAAACTCCTGCGCGGCGAACACCTGCTGTTCGGCCAAGTACTTGGTCTTGCCGTAGTGATCGGAGAACCGCTTGGGCACCTGCTCCTCGCGAACATCGACATGAGATTTTCCATCGAAATAGATCGACGGCGAGGACAGATGCACCAGGCGCCGCACCTTCTGCTTGAGGCAGGCATCGACGACATGCTCGGTGACCGTCACGTTGGCCTGATGAAAATGCGCGTAGTCGCCACACACACCAACCGCGCCCGCGCAGTGGACCACGGCCTCGACATCCCGACACAGCGCCTGAGCCAGCTCGGCATCGCCCAGATCGCCCTGGACGAACTCGGCACCGCGCTTGATCAGATGCTGCACGCCCTCGGCGCGACGACCGGTGACCCGCACATCCAGGCCCTGCTCGAGCGCGAAACGCGCGAAACGCCCACCGATGAAGCCACTCGCGCCGGTGACCAGAATCCTCATCGCATCCCCCTGTCGTTCTTGTGTTTGCCGCACTCTAGCAGCGCTCAGTCCTGCCTGCCCTGTCAGTGGCGGCCAGAACTACGACCCGGCAAGCCGCTCATTACTGCAGTGCTACCAGCATCGAAGCTGAATTGCGATGCAGACGTTCGGTCAACTCGCTGAGCAATTCGCCGCCATTGCGCCAGTGGTGCCAGTACAGCGGCACGTCGATAAAGCGCTCGGGTAGCAGATCCACCAGCCTGCCGCTGGCCAACTCCTCACGCACCTGCAATTCCGGCACCAGGCCCCAGCCCAGCCCACCTTCAGCGAGGCGCACGAAGCCCTCGGACGAGGGGCACAGGTGATAGGCAAAAGCACCGGTAACACCGAGGCCTGCCAGATAACGATGCTGCAACTGATCATCCGGGCCATAAACGATGGCTGGCGCACGCACCAGCGCATCAGCGCTGACGCCAGCGGCAAAATGCCGGGCGATGAAGGCCGGGCTGGCCAGCGCGCGATAGCGCATCGCCCCCAGCGCCAGACTGCGCGCACCCGCCACCGGGCGCTCGGCGGCGCACACGCAACCGGCCACCTCGCCCGCGCGCATGCGCTTGAGACCGACCTCCTGATCCTCCACCACCAGCTCCATCAGCACCTGCTGAGTGGCACAGAATTCGGCGGTCGCCTTCGCCCACCAGGTGGCCAGGCTGTCGGCGTTGATGGCGATGCGCAGACGCTCGGGCAAGGCCTGTTCATCCAGCCCCGGCACCTGGCCTTGCAGATCGCGTTCGAGCAGGCGCACCTGCTGCACGTGGTTGAGCAGGCGCCGACCGATTTCGGTGGGCGCCGGCGGCGTCGCGCGTACCAGCACCGGCTGGCCGACCCGCGCTTCGAGCAACTTGATGCGCTGCGACACCGCCGACTGCGAAAGCCCCAGCACCTGCGCCGCGCGTTCGAAGCCGGCCTGCTCCACCACCGCAGCCAGGGCCGCCAGGAGTTTGTAATCGAACAATCGATTTTCCTAATGAGTGATCAGCAATATTTGTTTCTCTTATACATCCCCACGCAGCAGACTCGCCAGCATTCAGCCCAATCAGGAGCCCGCCATGTCTGGCGAAACCAACCTCGCACGCCTACTGCAGAGCATGACGCCGCAGCTCAATCCCGGTCAGTACGTGTTCTGCTGTGTCTCAGCCGATCATGACTGCAGCAACCTGCAGCCGATCGCCAGCATGCGCGAACCTGAGGGTCTGAGCCTGGTGCTGACGCGCGAAATCGCCGACGCCCATGGCCTGCACTACGACTACGTCGCCGCCTGGATCACCCTTGAGGTGCATTCGTCGCTGGCTGCCGTGGGTCTCACGGCGTCCTTCTCCGCCGCCCTGGCGCAGGCCGGCGTCAGTTGCAACGTGGTCGCCGGCTTTCACCACGACCATATCTTCGTGCCCAGCGAGCGCGCCGAACGGGCGCTATCCACCCTGCGCGCCCTGTCGGCGGCGTCCATACCGGAGCTGGCGTGATGTGGCAGAGCTACAGCAACGGCCTGCTGGTGGCCATCGGTCTGATCATGGCCATCGGTGCGCAGAACGCCTTCGTCCTGGCGCAGAGCCTGCGCCGCGAACATCACCTGCCGGTGGCAGCGCTGTGCATCGTCTGCGATGCGCTGCTGGTGGCCGCCGGCGTATTTGGCCTGGCCACCCTGCTGACGCAAAGCCCGACCTTGCTGGCCATCGCCCGCTGGGGCGGCGCCGCATTCCTGATCTGGTACGGCAGCCAGGCGCTGCTGCGCGCCGCGCGCCCGCAATCGCTGCAGGCGGCAGACAGCGAACCGCGCTCATTGCGCGCAGTGATGCTCGCCGCACTGGCGGTCACCTTGCTCAACCCGCACGTCTATCTGGATACCGTGCTGCTGATCGGCTCGCTCGGCGCCCAACAGCCTGAACCTGGCGCCTATGCCGCCGGCGCGGCCAGCGCTTCCTTTCTCTGGTTCAGCGCCCTGGCGCTCGGCGCGGCATGGCTAGCGCCCTGGCTGGCCAGGCCAGTGACCTGGCGCCTGATCGATCTGGGCGTGGCAGCGATGATGTTCGCCGTCGCGGCGCAGCTGATCTTGGGTGCGTTGTAAGGTTCGCAGTCGCGCATAATGCGTCTGGCCCATTACGCCAGGAGCAACAATGGATACCCTGCATGCGATGCGCGTGTTCGTTCAGGTGGTCGAGCGCGGCAGCTTCACCGCCGCTGCCCAGGCACTCGATCTGTCCACCGCGCAAGTATCGCGACTGATCACCGACCTGGAACAACACCTGCAGGCGCGCCTGCTGCAGCGCACCACGCGACGTCTGGCGCTGACCGAAACCGGCGAGCGCTATCTGGAGCGCTGCCGGCAGATTCTTGGCCAGATCGACGAAGCCGACGCCGAGGCGCGCGGCGCTCATCACACCCCCAGCGGTCGCCTGCGCGTGCACACCATGACCGGCTTAGGCCTGCAACACCTGACGCCACTGATCGCCCGCTACGCCGAGCGTTATCCACAGGTGGTGGTCGAACTGACCTTGGCGCAACGCACACCGGATCTGCTCGAAGACGGCCACGACGTGACCATCGCCTTCGCTCGTGACCTGCCGGATTCGCAACTGGTCGCGCAACGCCTGGGCCCGGTCTACAGCGTGCTCTGCGCCGCTCCCAGCTACCTGGCCCAGCATGGCATCCCGCAGCAGCCGAGCGACCTGCAGCAGCACCGCTACCTGCGCCTGACCGACCCGCTGTACCGTGGCCAATGGGATTTCGGCGACGAACAACTGGAGGCCCTGCCGGCCGAGTGCTTCCAGGTCAACGTCGCCGAAGCGCTGGTCAAGGCGGCGCAGGCCGGTATGGGTTTCTGCCTGCTGCCCTCGTTCGTCGCCAGCCAGCCGCTGCGTGAAGGACGCCTGCTGCGCATCCTGCCGCAGCACCGCCTGCGCGCCCTGAATATCTATGCGATGTATCCGTCGCGACGCTTTCTCGATGCCAAGACCCGCACCTGGGTGGAGTTTCTCAAGGCCGAGCTGCCGCCGCTGCTGCGCGCTGACGAAGCCGTACTGGACGACGCGCAATACTGGGCGACGCCCTAGGGTCTGTTGCCGTTTCGCGCACGGCGCGACGAGGTGGCAACAGCGCCCAATGATTGTTGCGCAAAAGGTAACGGTCATTCACCCGGAGCGCGCTTTTTCGGGCCTCAGTGCCTCATTAGGATGACTTCGAACCCACGAAGAATCCCAAGAGGATCGCCCCAATGAAGAACCTTCTCACTGCCACTGTCCTGTCCCTTTCCACGCTGCTGGCTACCCAGGCCTGCTTCGCCGAAGAATCGGCTGCCTTCGTCGCTCATCAACAGGCCCACCAGCAGCAGCCGCACGCCACAGCCACCCAGCAGGCGCAAACCGCGAGCACGCAGAGTACCGGCCAGCACGGCTAAACCCAGGCTTACCTGGCGCCGGCCGCGCTCCTGACCGGCGTCCCTCGGGCCGCTGACACGGCCCTTTTTCTTGCATCGAGGCCATCATGAAACGTATCGCCTGCCTGCTCGCCCTCGGCTGCGCCGCTACCCTGGCACATGCCGAAACGCCCGAGCACTACCACTATGGCATGCAGCTGGACATCGCCAAGGTCATCAGTCAGACGCTGCCGCAAGGCTGCGAAGCGGGTGAAGCCCGCATGGTCTATCTGGACTCCAAAGGTGAACAGCACACGCTGATCTACCAACGTACCGGCGAAGACTGCCGCTACTGACCACCTCAAGCGCCACACACCCCGGCGTTACCTGGACCGCACGAACTCGGCACTGAAGCGTCCACCGTCCGGCCGCGTGAAGGTCTCGTACATCCGCTCCCCCTCGACCCTGAGTTGCAACTCATGCGTCGTGCGCACGCCACCGACCCAGTTGGGGAAGGTGGCGCCCTCGACCCGGTTACCGGCAAAACGGCCCTGTTCATCCACGCTGTAAGTACCGAAGAAGCCGATGCTCGACGCCATGGCACGGCGATTTTCTTCGTCACTACCCCCGCCGCGCGCATTGGACTGAAAGCGCGGCATATCGCCGTCGGTCAATACTTCGACGAAATGCATGTCCTGCGTGAACACCAGCATGCCTTGCGGGTTTTCGCCGTAGGGACGCTCGATCCTGCCATCTGCTTCCAGAGTCGCCGAGACCATGCGCCAGGTGCCGGCAACCTGATTGGCCTTGTGCCTGGACATCTCGGGCTCACCGGCCATGGCCGCCAGGGAACACGTCATCAGCAGTGCGAGCCAACCTCTCATGTGCGATCCCCCGACAATGTCAGCGCCTTCTGCGCCAGCAAGTCGTCCTGACGGGACGCCAGCGCACGATGAATGTTCTCGAAAGCCGTGCTGCCCAGGGCGATCCGCAGCCGTGGCTGCTCCGAGTCCGCCACCTGGATCATCGCATCGACGGTACGTTCGGCGTCCCCCTTGATCTCGAAGGCGCCGCTGGCTATCGCGCGACGTACTTCACCTGCCGGGGTCATGTCGTATACCGCCAGGGGTGATGCATGATCCAGCGCACCGCCGAACCCGGTCGCGGTCGGCCCCGGTTCGGCGATCACGACATCGATAGCGAACGGCGCCACTTCCTGGGCGACGGCCTCGAGGAAGCCTTCGATGCCCCACTTGGTGGCGTGGTACAGGCTGAAATTGGGATAGGCCACCTGCCCGCCCTCGGATGAAACCTGCATGATCCGGCCACCTCCCTGAGCGCGCAGATGTGGCAGGACGGCCCGTACCAGCTGGATCGAAGCCGTCAGATTGGTGGCAATCTGGCGCTCGATCTGAGCATCGCTGAGCTCCTCGGCGGCACCGAACAGCCCGTAGCCGGCGTTGCTGACCACGGTATCGATACGGCCAAAGGCGCTAAAGGCCGCGTCCACCTCCCGGCGCAATGCCTCGGTGTCGGTAAGGTCGAAGCTGGCGATGCGCAACCGGTCGCCCGCCATCTGCTGCAACGCCTCGAATGGCGCCACACGCCGCCCGCAGCTGACCACTCGATCGCCTCGCGCCAACAGCTTTCTCGCCATGATCAGGCCAAGCCCGGATGACGCGCCCGTAATCAACCAAGTCTTCATCGGCGTTCTCCTCAGAGGTTTGAGCCGATGGTATGAGCCGGGTCGAGCTATGATAAGTCCCACCAATACGAACAACCTCGTGAAAAAAACTCACCAATGAGCAACCCCAGCCTCGCCGATCTCAAGGCCTTCATTCAGGTCGCTCAGCAGCGCAGCTTCCAGAAGGCCGCCGACTCCCTCGGGGTGTCGCGCTCCTCTCTCAGTCACGCAATCAAGGGGCTCGAACAGCGTCTGGGGGTTCGCCTGCTGCACCGCACCACCCGCAGCGTGGCCGTGACGGAGGCTGGAGAACAGTTGCTGCAGCGTCTGACGCCTCTGCTTCAGGAGCTGGACGACGCACTGGATGCGGTCAGCCATGGCCCCGAGGAACTCGCCGGCACCCTGCGCATCAATGCCAGCAAAGGCGGGGCGCGCTGGTTGCTCGAGCATGTGGTGCCGGTATTCCTGCAACGCCATCCCCACATAGAACTCGACCTGGTCAGCGAGGGCAGGCTGGTGGATATCGTCGCCGAGGGCTTCGACGCCGGCGTACGACTGGCCGAGTCGGTCCCCAAGGACATGGTGGCTGTGGCGTTCGGCGGCGACGTACGCTTCGTCACCGTTGCCTCACCGGCGTATATCGCCGCCTTCGGGCGTCCTGAAACGCCTGACGAGCTGCGATCCCACCGGTGCATCCGCCAACGCATGCCCAGCGGCAAGCGCTATCGCTGGGAGTTCGAGCGGGGCACGCAGCAACTGGCGCTCGACGTACCGGGCGCATTGAGCCTGGACGATAACGATCTGCTGGTCGAGGCTGCCTGCTGCGGACTGGGCATCGCCTACGTCCCACAGGCTTTTGCTCGCAAGGCACTGGAGGCAGGCAAGCTGGTCCTGCTGCTGGAGGACTGGACGCCGCCGTGCCCGGGCCTGTGTCTCTACTACTCCAGCTATCGCCATGTTCCGGCGCCGCTGCAGGCGTTCATTGCCATCATCCGCGAACGGACCTAGCAGGCGGTTGAAAACCACCTCGGCTTTGGCCTCCCGCGTCCATGCAGTCGTCGCCTACGTTTTTCACCGGCCTGCTAAAGCGGCTCCCTTCCGACGACCGGGAGCCACGCCGCTCCGGTGACGCGGTCTATGCTGAACGATGTGTTCGAAGCGCCGGCCACCCTCAGGAGTGAGCCAGAGCAAAGGGGTAGCACCAGGGTTGCACCATGATAATGCAGCGCATTGCCAGGCTGGATTGGGAGAATGGTTTGTCGTTGTCCGCATCGCATCTGCCGAATCTGCTTCATGCCCTGTAACCCACAAGGCACAGGGGCTATAGCGGCAACAATGAGGGAGAAATGAACGTCCGTCGGGACGCCGCCCTAATTGGTTGCACCTAGTTGCACCAAGCACCGAAGCAGGTTTAATCTCCCGCAGCTTTTTGTTGCCCGCCATCCATGGCGGGAGCCCTCGGGCCGTCGCAAGCGACGCCAGAAACTGCTCCAGGCAGTTTCACCCTGTACAACCGACAACAATAGGACACCCCATGGCCACCACCACGCTTGGCGTAAAACTCGACGATGCCACCCGCGAGCGCCTGAAAAAGGCAGCTGCGCAGATCGACCGTACGCCGCACTGGATGATCAAGCAGGCGATCTTCAATTATCTGGAGCAAGTCGAGAGTGGCCTGACGCCCGCCGAGCATGCCGGCCTGGCTGCTGCTGCCGGTGAAGAAGCGCTGGAGTCGCTGACCGAGCAGGGCCTGCAGGTGTTCCTCGATTTCGCCGAAAGCATCCTGCCGCAGTCGGTGCTGCGCGCCGCCATCACCAGCGCCTATCGCCGCCCGGAAACCGAAGTGGTACCGATGCTGCTGGAGCAGGCGCGCCTGAACAAGGACCAGGCCGAGGCTTCGCAGAAGCTGGCCCTGGGGATTGCCGAGAAACTGCGCAACCAGAAGAACGCCAGCGGCCGCCAGGGCCTGGTGCAGGGGCTGCTGCAGGAGTTCTCGCTGTCGTCGCAGGAAGGCGTGGCGCTGATGTGCCTGGCCGAAGCCCTGCTGCGCATCCCCGACAAAGCCACGCGTGATGTGCTGATCCGCGACAAGATCGCCAACGGCAACTGGAGCCAGCACCTCGGCCAGAGCCCGTCGATGTTCGTCAACGCGGCGAGCTGGGGCCTGCTGATCACCGGCAAGCTGGTGTCGACCCACACCGAAGCCGGCATGACCTCGGCGCTCAACCGCATCATAGGCAAGAGCGGCGAGCCGGTGATCCGCAAGGGCGTGGACATGGCCATGCGCCTGATGGGCGAGCAGTTCGTCACCGGCGAAACCATCGCCGAGGCCCTGGCCAACGCCGCCACCCTGGAAGCCAAGGGCTTCCGCTACTCCTACGACATGCTCGGTGAAGCCGCGCTGACCGAGGAAGACGCCAAGCGTTACCTGGCCTCCTACGAGCAGGCCATCCACGCCATCGGCAAGGCTTCCCATGGCCGCGGCATCTACGAAGGCCCGGGCATCTCGATCAAGCTCTCCGCCCTGCACCCGCGCTACAGCCGCGCCCAGTACGAGCGCGTGATGGACGAGCTGTACCCGACCCTGCTGGGCCTGACCCAGTTGGCCAAGCAGTACGACATCGGCCTCAACATCGATGCCGAGGAAGCCGACCGCCTGGAGCTGTCGCTGGATCTGCTCGAGCGCCTGTGCTTCGAACCATCGCTGGCCGGCTGGAACGGCATCGGTTTCGTCATCCAGGCCTACCAGAAGCGCTGCCCGTACGTGATCGACTACGTCATCGACCTGGCCAAGCGCAGCCGTCATCGCCTGATGATCCGCCTGGTCAAGGGCGCCTACTGGGACAGCGAGATCAAACTGGCCCAGGTCAACGGTCTGGAAGGCTACCCGGTGTACACCCGCAAGCCGTACACCGACGTGTCCTACCTGGCCTGCGCACGCAAGCTGCTGGCCGCGCCGGAAGCCATCTACCCGCAGTTCGCCACCCACAATGCCCACTCGCTGTCGGCCATCTACCAGCTGGCCGGGCAGAACTACTACCCGGGCCAGTACGAGTTCCAGTGCCTGCACGGCATGGGTGAGCCGCTGTACGAGCAGGTGGTGGGCAAGATCGCCGACGGCAAGCTGAACCGTCCGTGCCGTATCTACGCACCAGTGGGCAGCCATGAAACCCTGCTGGCCTACCTGGTACGCCGCCTGCTGGAAAACGGCGCCAACACCAGCTTCGTCAACCGCATCGCCGACCACAGCATCTCGCTGAAAGACCTTGTGCTCGACCCGGTGCTGCAGGTCGAGCAGATGGCCGCGCAGGAAGGCGCCATCGGTCTGCCGCATCCGCGTATCGCCCTGCCGCGTGACCTGTACGGCAAGGAGCGGGTCAACTCCGCCGGCCTCGACCTGGCCAACGAGCACCGCCTCGGTTCGCTGTCCTCGGCGCTGCTGTCGTCCACCAACCTCAGCTACGTCGCCGAACCCATGCTCGGCTGCGATGCACCCAACCCGGGCGAGCCGGAGCCAGTGCGCAACCCGGCCGATCACCGCGATCTGGTCGGCCACGTGCGCGAAGCCAGCGTCAAGGACGTCGACAGCGCCATCCTCTGCGCCCTGGCCAGCGGCCAGATCTGGCAGTCCACCCTGCCGGCCGAACGTGCTGCCGTGCTGGAGCGCGCCGCCGACCTGATGGAAGCCGAGCTGCAGCAACTGATGGGCCTGCTGGTGCGCGAGTCCGGCAAGACCTTCGCCAACGCCATCGCCGAAGTGCGCGAGGCGGTGGACTTCCTCCGTTACTACGCGATCCAGGCACGCAGCTTCGGCAACGACAGCCACCGCCCGCTGGGCCCGGTGGTGTGCATCAGCCCATGGAACTTCCCGCTGGCGATCTTCAGTGGCCAGGTGGCCGCCGCACTGGCCGCCGGTAACACCGTGCTGGCCAAGCCGGCCGAACAGACCCCGCTGATCGCCGCCCAGGCCGTGCGCATCCTGCTCGAGGCCGGCGTACCAGCCGGTGCCGTGCAGCTGCTGCCGGGCCGTGGTGAAACCGTAGGCGCGCGCCTGGTGGGTGACGAGCGCGTGCGTGGCGTGATGTTCACCGGCTCCACCGAAGTGGCCGGCATCCTCCAGCGCAACATCGCCGGTCGTCTCGACGCTCAGGGCCGCACCATCCCGCTGATCGCCGAAACCGGCGGCCTCAACGCCATGATCGTCGACTCCTCGGCGCTGACCGAGCAGGTGGTGATGGACGTGGTCGCTTCCGCCTTCGACAGCGCCGGTCAGCGCTGCTCGGCGCTGCGTGTGCTGTGCGTGCAGGACGACGTGGCCGACCGCGTACTGACCATGCTCAAGGGCGCCATGGCCGAATACAGCCTGGGCAACCCGGAGCGCCTGAACACCGACATCGGTCCGGTGATCGACGCCGAGGCCAAGGCCGGCATCGAAACGCACATCGCCAAGCTGCGCGAGAAAGGCCGCAAGGTCACGCAACTGGCGCGCGTCAACGGTGATGAAATCAAACGCGGCACCTTCGTCGTGCCGACCTTGATCGAGCTGGACAGCTTCGACGAGATGAAGCGCGAAATCTTCGGCCCGGTGCTGCACGTGGTGCGCTACCAGCGCGCGGATCTGGGCAAGCTGCTGCAGCAGATCAACGACAGCGGCTACGGCCTGACCCTCGGCGTGCACACCCGCATCGACGAGACCATCGCCCAGGTGGTCGGCACGGCCAAGGTCGGCAACCTGTACGTCAACCGCAACATGGTCGGCGCCGTGGTCGGCGTGCAGCCGTTCGGTGGCGAAGGCCTGTCCGGCACCGGCCCGAAAGCCGGTGGCCCGCTGTACCTCTATCGCCTGCTGTCGACCCGTCCGCAGGAAGCCGTTGCCCAGTACCTGCAACAGGCCGAGGTACAGGCACTGCCGGCACCGACCGAGCTGGACAAGGTGCGCGTCGCCTTTGCCGAATGGGCAGGCAAGCAGGAGCCGGCCATCGCCGCGCTGTTCGAGCAGTACCGTACGCTGTCGCAGAGCTACAGCAGCCACACCCTCACCGGCCCGACCGGCGAGCGCAACAGCTATACCCTACTGCCGCGCGAGCACGTGCTGAACCTGGCCGACGAGCGCAGCGACCTGCTCGCCCAGCTGGCCGCCACCCTCGCCGTTGGCAGCCGGGCGATCTGGCTGGAAAGCCAGCGCGCGCTGTACAGCGAACTGCCGAAGGAGGTGCAGAAGCACATCCAGCTGGTGGCCGACTGGAACAGCGTCGACGTGGAGCTGGACGCCATCCTGCACCACGGCGACTCCGACCAGCTGCGCGCGGTCAGCGAGCAGGCAGCACAGCGCAAGGGCGCCATCGTCGGCGTACACGGCCTGAACAAGGGCGAGACCGACATCGCACTGGAACGCCTGCTGGTGGAACACGCCCTGAGCGTCAACACCGCTGCGGCTGGCGGTAACGCCAGCCTGATGACCATCGGCTGATCTTCACCGGCCGGTAACGTCGCGGAAAGCTGGCTGAAAGCTTCCCGCGCCATGCTGCACCCACACGGCGCAACTGCCTGCAGGGGCTACCCGCCCGGCGCCGTGTTCTCTCCTTCTGACCTTCGGGTCTGCGCCAGCCTATCCGGCCGGCGCGTCGAGCGGGGCCAACCGCCCCGCCCATCCCCTCTCCCGGCTGGCGTACCATCGCAACTGGCCATCATTGCGTAACATAAAGTTCGGACTATCGTGTCAGGACTGGCGCGCCCTAGCGCCGGTTGGAGCAGCAGTCCTGATCTGCATCAGGTGCTCGGCAACGGCTACGACATGGATGTGCGTTGACGAATCCTGACTATTGATTCAAGTCAGGATGCTGTGCTCGCCAAACGCGCTCAATACCTATGTCCCCTTGTGACACGGAGGTAATTGAGATGTCTGATTCGACGCAAAAACTCCGCCTCGGCGCGCTGATCGCGCTGGTCGTCGGCTCCATGGTCGGCGGCGGTATCTTCTCGCTTCCACAGAACATCGCGGCCAGCGCCAGCGCCGGCGCTACCCTGATCGGCTGGTTGATCACCGGGGTCGGCATGCTGACCCTGGCGTTCGTCTTCCAGACCCTGGCCAACCGCAAGCCCGAACTCGACGGCGGGGTCTACGCCTACGCCAAAGCCGGTTTCGGCGACTACATGGGCTTCTCCTCGGCCTGGGGCTACTGGATCAGCGCCTGGATCGGCAACGTCAGCTACATGGTGCTGCTGTTCTCCACCCTGGGTTACTTCTTCCCGGTATTCGGCGAGGGCAACACCCTGCCAGCGGTGATCGGCGCCTCGGTGCTGCTCTGGCTGCTGCACTTTCTGGTGCTGCGCGGGATCAAGGAAGCGGCCTTCATCAACACCGTCACCACCATCGCCAAGATGCTGCCACTGGCGCTGTTCATCGTCATCGCCGCCATCGCCTTCAAGATGGACGTGTTCACCGCGGACTTCTGGGGCCGCGGCAATACCGAGTTGGGCAGCGTGATGGATCAGGTGCGCAACATGATGCTGGTCACCGTCTGGGTGTTCATCGGCATCGAGGGTGCGAGCATCTTTTCCGCCCGCGCCGAGAAGCGCAGCGATGTCGGCAAAGCCACGGTGATCGGTTTCGTCGGCGTGCTTCTGCTGCTGGTGCTGGTCAACATCCTGTCTCAGGGCATCATGGCCCAGGCCGAACTGGCCGGGCTGAAGAACCCGTCCATGGCTGGCGTGCTGGAGCAGGTGGTCGGTCCCTGGGGGGCGCAACTGATCTCCATCGGTCTGGTCGTCTCGCTGGCAGGTGCCTTGCTGTCGTGGACCCTGCTGTGCGCCGAGATTCTCTTCGCCAGCGCCCGCGACCACACCATGCCCGAGTTCCTGCGCAAGGAGAACGTCAACCACGTTCCTGCCAATGCGTTGTGGCTGTCCAACGGGCTGATCCAGCTGTTTCTGATCATCACCCTGTTCAGCGCCTCCACCTACCTCAGCCTGCTGTACCTGGCTACCTCGATGATCCTGGTGCCGTACTTCTGGTCGAGCGCCTACGCGGTGCTGCTGGCAGTGCGCGGCGAGACCTACGAGCACGACACCGGTGAGCGCAACAAGGACCTGCTGATCGCAGCCATCTCCACCCTGTACGCGGTGTGGCTGGTCTATGCCGCAGGCGTGCAATACCTGCTGCTGTCCGCGCTGCTCTATGCCCCTGGCGCGATCCTCTTCGCCAAGGCCAAGCGCGAACTGGGACAGCCCATTTTCACCGGCGTCGAGAAGATCATTTTCGTCGCCGTCCTGATCGGTGCCGCCATCGCCGCCTACGGGCTGTATGACGGTTTCCTGAGTCTGTAAGAGAAGGAGTTCGACATGTCCAAGAAAGCCCTCGGCGTTCATTCCGAAGCCGGCAAACTGCACAAGGTGATGGTCTGCTCGCCAGGCCTCGCCCATTTGCGCCTGACCCCCGCCAACTGCGACGAACTGTTGTTCGACGATGTGATCTGGGTATCCCAGGCCAAACGCGACCACTTCGACTTCATGACCAAGATGCGCGAGCGCGGTATCGAGGTGGTGGAGATGCACAACCTGCTGGAAGAGACCGTCAGCAATCCCAACGCGCTGAAGTGGATTCTCGATCGCAAGATCACCCCCAACAGCGTCGGCCTCGGCCTGCAGAACGAAGTACGTTCCTTCATCGAAGGGCTGGAGCCACGCAAGATTGCCGAGTTCCTGATCGGCGGCGTTTCCGGCGCCGACCTGGTCAAGCACAAGGAGTCCGAGGCGGCGAAGATGTTCAACGCCTACCTCGGCGAATCCAGCTTCATATTCCCGCCGCTGCCCAACACCCAGTTCACCCGCGACACCACCTGCTGGATCTACGGTGGTGTCACCTTGAACCCCATGTACTGGCCGGCACGCCGTCAGGAAACCCTGCTCACCAGCGCTATCTACACCTTCCATCCGGACTTCGCCGACGAACAATTCGAGATCTGGTACGGCGACCCGGACAAGGACCACGGCTCGGCCACCCTCGAAGGGGGTGACGTGATGCCCATCGGCAACGGCACCGTGCTGATCGGCATGGGCGAACGCACCTCGCATCAGGCCATCGGCCAGGTGGCGCGGGCACTGTTCGCCAAGGGCGCGGCAGACAAGGTGGTGGTCGCCGGCCTCGGCCGCTCCCGTGCAGCCATGCACCTCGATACCGTGTTCAGCTTCTGCGACCGCGACCTGGTGACCATCTTCCCGGAAGTCGCCAACAGCATCGTGCCCTTCATCCTGCGCCCGGACGAAAGCCGCCCTGGCGGCATCGACGTACGCCGCGAGGACAAGCCCTTCGTCGACGTGGTCGCCGAATCCCTCAATCTGAAGAAACTGCGCGTAGTGGAAACCGGTGGCGACGCCTACGAGGCCGAGCGCGAGCAGTGGGACGACGGCAACAACGTGGTCTGCCTGGAGCCGGGCGTGGTGGTCGGCTACGACCGCAACACCTACACCAACACCCTGCTGCGCAAGGCCGGCGTCGAGGTCATCACCATCAGCGCCAGCGAACTGGGGCGTGGTCGCGGCGGCGGCCACTGCATGACCTGCCCGATCATCCGCGACCCTATCGATTACTGATCCAGCCAGCCCCGGCGACCACCCACCGCCGGGGTGTTTCGACGGCCCAAAAGGAGAAAGAACCATGGCTTTCAACATGCACAACCGTAATCTGCTCAGCCTGATGCACCACAGCACCCGCGAGCTGCGTTACCTGCTCGACCTGTCGCGCGACCTCAAGCGCGCCAAGTACACCGGCACCGAGCAGCAGCACCTGACCCGCAAGAACATCGCGCTGATCTTCGAGAAGACCTCCACCCGCACCCGCTGCGCCTTCGAGGTGGCGGCCTACGACCAGGGCGCCAACGTCACCTACATCGACCCGAACTCGTCGCAGATCGGCCACAAGGAGTCGATGAAGGACACCGCCCGCGTGCTCGGGCGCATGTACGACGCCATCGAGTACCGCGGCTTCAAGCAGGAAATCGTCGAAGAGCTGGCCACCTATGCCGGGGTACCGGTGTTCAACGGCCTGACCGACGAATACCACCCGACGCAGATGCTCGCCGATGTGCTGACCATGCGCGAGCACAGCGACAAACCCTTGCATGACATCGCCTACGCCTACCTGGGTGACGCCCGCAACAACATGGGCAACTCGCTGCTGCTGGTCGGCGCCAAGCTCGGCATGGACGTACGCATCGCCGCGCCCAAGGCGCTGTGGCCGAGCGACGAACACGTCGCCGCCTGCAAGAAGTTCGCGGAAGAAAGTGGCGCACGCATCCTGCTCACCGAAGATCCGAAAGAGGCGGTCAAGGGCGTGGACTTCGTCCACACCGACGTCTGGGTCTCCATGGGCGAGCCGGTGGAAGCCTGGGGTGAGCGCATCGAGGAACTGCTGCCCTATCAGGTCAACATGGACATCATGAAGGCCACCGGCAACCCGCGCGCCAAGTTCATGCACTGCCTGCCGGCTTTCCACAACAGCGAGACCAAGGTCGGCAAGCAGATCGCCGAGCAGTATCCGCACCTGAAGAACGGCATCGAGGTCACCGAAGACGTGTTCGAGTCGCCCTACAACATCGCCTTCGAGCAGGCGGAAAACCGCATGCACACCATCAAGGCGATTCTGGTGGCCACTCTGGCTGACATCTGACGCTGCACGCTTGCCTCCCCTCTCCCGCTTGCGGGAGAGGGGCCGGGGGAGAGGGGGCCGTTCGTGAATGCCATGTCACGTAGCCCGGATGAAATCCGGGAGTAGCCTACCCCATCGCCCCGGATTGCATCCGGGCTACAACCTCAAACAAGGAGAACACCATGCGACTCGTCATCGCCCTGGGCGGCAACGCCCTGCTTCGCCGCGGTGAAGCCATGACCGCGGAAAACCAACGAGAGAACGTGCGCGTCGCCTGCGAGCAGATCGCCAAGGTGGCGCCAGGCATCGAACTGGTGATAGCCCACGGCAACGGCCCGCAGGTCGGCCTGCTGGCCCTGCAAGGCAACGCCTATGACGCCGCCAACCCCTACCCGCTGGACGTGCTCGGCGCCGAAACCGAAGGCATGATCGGCTACATGATCGAACAGGAGCTGGGCAACCTGCTGCCGTTCGAAGTGCCCTTCGCTACCCTGCTCACGCAAGTGGAAGTAGACAGCGCCGACCCTGCCTTCAAGAACCCCACCAAGCCCATCGGCCCGGTCTACACGAAGGAAGAAGCCGAACGTCTGGCCGCCGAGAAAGGCTGGAGTATCGCCCCGGACGGCGACAAGTTCCGCCGCGTGGTGGCCAGCCCGAGGCCGCAGCGCATCTTCGAAATCCGCCCGATCAAGTGGCTGCTGGAAAAAGGCAGCGTGGTTATCTGCGCCGGTGGCGGCGGTATCCCGACCATGTATGACGGCAACCAGCTGCGCGGCGTCGAGGCGGTGATCGACAAGGACCTGTGCTCGGCGCTGCTGGCCGAACAGCTCAATGCCGACCTGCTGGTGATCGCCACCGATGTCGACGCTGCCTATATCGACTGGGGCAAACCCACGCAGCAATCCATCGCCGAAGCCCATCCCGACGAGATCGAAAAGCTCGGCTTCGCCGCCGGCTCCATGGGGCCGAAAGTGCAGGCCGCCTGCGAATTCGCGCGCAATACCGGCAGCACGGCGGTAATCGGCTCGCTGGAAAATATCGAAGCCATCGTCCAGGGTCGTTCGGGCACGCGCATCAGTCTGAACTACAACGGCATCGCCTATCGCTGAGAGAGGGCTCGATCATGTTCACACCCGGCCACCTGCACCGCGACAACAACGACCGCCCCGAGCATATGCGCCTGCTGCCGCCCTTCTCGGTGGATTTCTACTACGAAGTCCGCAAGGACCCGGAACAGGGGCCGATGCTGCATATGCGTCTGGTCGGCGACGTGGACGGCAGGCACTTCGAGGAAGAGTTCGAACTGCACCGCGACGTCGCCTTCAACTTCGCCAGCGTCGCCACCCGCATCGCCGCCCGCCATGGCCTGCACCCCAACGCCAGCCCGGTGATGCGCGGCCACGACGAGTACGACAAGGTGTTCGCTGATATCCGCAGCAAACTCAATCTCCAACCGGGCGAACCGGTGAACCTCGATCACGTGCTCTGACGTAGCCCGGATGAAATCCGGGAAGATCACTCAAGAACGCCGCACCGAGCCCCTAATCTGCTTGTAAAAGAAAGACACTCTCATGGGCATGCCAGGCAATGCGAGCACGCTCATCGGCATGCTCTTGGGTCTCTGCGCCGCATTCAGGGTGCTTCAGCCACTAAAGCCTAATTCCTCGCTGCCGATCACATAATTGAGCACAGTCGACATCGCGCGTCCGACACTTTTTTGCACGCGCATAACAGCAAGATTCCAAGGGATATGGAAATGACAAACTTCAGCGTGGAAGGTCTGCTGGCATATCGTTCGTTTAAGGCGGGCGCGGCAAACGCCGTTATTCAGCGTGATGCCGATCAATCCAGATCATCGCCTGGCCCAAAGGCCATTGGCACTGATGCGGGCGTGAAGGTAACCCTCTCTCCTGCGGCCACGAAAATATCCTTGCTACTTCAGAACGAATCTGCGGGTAAGGCCAGTGGGGCAGTAGGATTCGATGAGTTTCTGGAGAGCAACCACCAGCAGATCAAGGCACAGGGCAAGAATGCCGATTTCCTCAAGGAAATGTCTCAGGACCTTAGCCCGGAGCGGCAAACACTGGCCCAGCAAGCAGCCAACTATCTTCTCAGCCATCATTACGGTGAGGAGAAACTCCATATCAGCCGCTCCGCAGAAAATCCGTTCGCAGCGCTGGATCGAGTAGCGCTTTCAAGGATTTCCTTCGATGACTCAGGGCTGTTTACTGCGGCAGAGCGCCAGGTCGCGTTTCTGGAAATGACCAATCGAGATCTGGTGTATCGCAAAGAGACTTATGACCTGAGCAAGAAGCTGGAAAGGACGGACGACTCCGCGCCATGGTTCCTGGTAACCAGTTTTCTCAGGGATGCACAGTTGATCGGCACCATGAGCGAGGGAGAGAAGGCCTGGCGAAACTGGCCACCAGCAGCCGAGCTGGAGGCCTATGCAGCGTCGATGCTGCGCAATGACCCCAGCCGGGAGCCAACCCTGCCCGAGTATCAGAACCTGAATAACCAGGACAAACCCATCCTGGCCTTCATGGTTGGCAAAGATGGCTCGGGCACCTGGAAAAACATCGCCATTGAAGAACTGGCGTCAGACACCCTGCCGCTCAGACTCATACACTCGCTGATCGAAAAGAACAAAGCCACCCAACCCGACCATCCCTGGCTATCGCTCTACCTCAGCGTCGACAGCCTAGGAAGGTAGGACGCCCCTCCCAGCTCTCACGCCTGCATCGTCCAGCCATGCACACCCATCGCCGCCTGGCGTCCTGCCTCCGAACGGGTCGGGTGCGGGTGGCAGGTCAGCGCGATGTCCTCGGCCGAGGCGGAGAACTCCATGGCCACGCAATACTCGCCGATCAGCTCGCCCACACTCGGGCCGATCATGTGCACACCCAGAATCTGGTCGGTGTTGGCGTCGGCGAGGATCTTCACGAAACCTTCGGTCTCGTGGTTGATCTTCGCCCGGCTGTTGGCGGTGAAAGGGAATTTGCCGACCTTGTAGGCGCGCCCTTCGGCCTTCAGTTCCTCCTCGCCCTTGCCGACGCTGGCCACTTCCGGCCGGGTGTAGATCACCCCGGGAATCACCCCGTAGTTAACCTCCGCCGCATGCCCGGCAATGCGCTCGATGCAGGCCACCGCCTCGTCCTCGGCCTTGTGCGCCAGCATCGGCCCCGAGGTGACATCGCCAATCACCCACACGCCGGGCACGCCGCTCTGGTGTTTGTCGTTGGCGAGCATGCCACGCTTGTCGGTGTTCAGGCCGACGTTCTCCAACCCAAGGCCTTTGGTATAGGGGCGCCGGCCGATGGCCACCAGCACGTAATCGGCTTCCAAGGGCTCGCTCGTACCACCGGCGGCCGGCTCCAACGTCAGGGTCACGCCAGACTTGCCCGTCTTCGCGCCGGATACCTTGGTGCCGAGCTTGAAGTTCATGCCCTGCTTGCTCAGGGTGCGCTGCAGGGTCTTGGCGGTCTCACCGTCCAGGCCCGGGCAGATGCGATCGAGGTATTCCACCACGGTGACCTGACTGCCCAGGCGACGCCATACCGAGCCCAGCTCCAGACCGATCACGCCGGCGCCGATCACCACCAGATGCCTGGGCACCTCCGGCAGCGACAGCGCGCCAGTGGAGTCGAGGATGCGTGCGTTGTCGATGTCCACGCCCGGCAATGGCGTCGGTTCGGAGCCCGTGGCAATAACGATGTTCTTCGTTTCCAGCAGGCGCTCGCCGCCCTCGTGCAGCTTGACCTGCACTCGCCCAGGACCGTCGATCCGCCCCCAGCCCTTGATCCATTCCACCTTGTTCTTGCGAAACAGAAACTCCACCCCCTTGGTCAACGCTTCGACGCTGTCGGCTTTCTGCTTCATCATCTGCGCCAGGTTGAGCGTCGGCGTGACCTCCACACCCAATGCAGTCAGCTCACCACCGGCTGCCGCCTCGTAGAGTTCGGAGGCATGCAGCAATGCCTTGGATGGCATGCAGCCGACGTTCAGACAGGTCCCGCCGAGGGTTTCGCGCCCCTCAACGCAAGCCACCTTCAGGCCAAGTTGTCCAGCGCGGATGGCGGCGTTATAGCCGCCGGGGCCGGCGCCGATGATCACCACGTCATAGCTGCTCATAGCATTTCCTCGAATCAGGGCAGTTCGCCGGCCACCGCGGTCTTGACGACCGGGCGTACCCGCAAGAGGTGGAAGAACAAAAATGCCAGCACAGCGAACAGCGCATGCAAGGCAACCATAGGCCAGGCCGAGCCATCCTGCAGGGCGCCGAGCAACAGGCCGGCCAGGGTGGCACCGGCCATCTGCGAGAATCCCATCAGCCCTGCGGCCAACCCGGCGCGTTGCGGATTGGGAATCACCGCACCGGCCACCGCGGCGGGCAACAGCATGCCGCCGCCGAGCGTGACCAGCACCTGCGGCAATGACAGCCCCAGCAGCGACAGGCCAAACAACAGATAGACCGTCAAGGTCAGTAGCGCCCCGGCCAGCACCAGCGCGACGCCGATACCCACCACCCGCTGCGGCCCCAGGCGTTGCACGTTGCGCAAGGTGAACAGCGCGCCGCCGAGCAAGCCGGAAACGATCAAGGCGAAGGTCAGCCCGTACTGCGCGGCGCTCAGCCCCAGCAGGCCGATGTACACCGACGACGAACCGGCCACCACAACGAACATCGCGCCGTAGGTGCAGGCGATGGTCAGCGCCAGGGCTCGGCAACTGGGCAACACCTGCAGGTAGCTGGCGAGCAGCCCCTTGAGCCGGCCAGCCTGCGGATCCCGCTGAAGATGGGTCTCACGATAACCGCCAAGCACCGACAGCAACGCCAGGCTGCCAAGCATCAGGGTGGCCAGCAGCGGCGCGCGCCAGCCGCCGTACTGGGTCAGCAGACCGCCGACCACGGGAGACAGAACGATGGCCGCGAACATCCCCAGCACCGTCAGTGCCAGGGCTGGCCCCGCCTGCTCCTGCCATACGTCGCGCACGATGGCGCGCGCCAGCACCAGGGCCGCGCAGGCCCCCAGGCCCTGCAGCACACGCATGCCGATCAGAAGCTCGATATTCGACGCCAGCAGCATGCCCAGCGTCGCCAGCAGATAAAGGCTCAAACCTACGAGCAGCACCGGGCGGCGCCCCAGCCGGTCCGACAGCGGCCCCAGCAGCAACTGGCCGAGGCCAAACGCGCCGACGAACAATGAAAGTGCCAACAGGCTGCTGCCGGGCTCGGCGTTCAGTCCACGTTCCAATTCGCCAAGCGCGGGAATCAGCAACTGCGTGGAGGTTTCACCCAGCGCAGTCAGCAGCATCAAAATGATCAACAGGGCACGGGACGGGTGCATGGCAAGACTCCGATCGACAGCGACTGGCGGCTATTTATATTTCGACCATAATATGAAACATTGAATGTCGTCCATCATATTTATCAGGAGCCCGCATGACCGCCTTATCACGAGACGCTCGCCTCGCCACCTGGATCGCAGAAGAACAGGCGGTGCGCAGCCGTCTCGCCGCCCCCGGCACCCTCAGCCTGGCGGAAGTGGCCGCCATGACGCCGATGGATTTCTTCGACGGCAGCGGCCGCGGCGACCTGCCCTCGCCACCAATCAATGCCGTGCTCGACTTCACCCCGGTGCAATGGGCCAGCGGCCTGTTCGTCTTCCAGGGCACACCGGACCAACGCCACTACAACCCGCTGGGCAGCGTACACGGCGGCTATATCGCCACCCTGCTCGACTCCTGCATGGGCTGTGCCGTGCATACCCTGCTCAAGCCCGGCCAGGGCTACACCACCGCCGATCTGCGGGTTAGCTATGTCCGCGCCCTGCGCAGCGAAGCAGGCCCGGTACGCGCCGAAGGCCGCATCATCCACGTCGGCCGCTCCACAGCCCTGGCCGAAGGCCGCCTGTACGACGTCGACGAGCGCCTCTATGCCGTCGCCTCCACCACCTGCCTGATCCTCGATATGGGCGCCCCGCGCCAGAACACCGATGCAGGTGTAAGATGACAGCCAGCATCTGATAAACGAGAGAGCCCATGCGCTATTCGGAAGATCACAAGGCCAAGACTCACCAACGCATCATCGAAGAGGCGGCCCTGCGCTTTCGCCGCGACGGCGTGGGCGCCACCGGACTGCAGCCGCTGATGAAGGCTCTGGGCCTCACCCATGGCGGTTTCTACGCCCATTTCAAGTCCAAGGACGACCTGGTGGAAACCGCCCTGCGCCATGCGGTGGAGGAACTTTCCAGCAGCACCGAGGCACTGGCGAAGGATGCCGAGACGCCGCTGCCACGCTTTATCGCCAGCTATCTGTCCAGCGCGCATCGCGCCAACCCCGGCAATGGCTGCCCGCTGCCGACCATGTCTGCCGAACTGGGCCAGCGTGGCGAGGCCAGTGAAACCACCGACGCGCTGGTGCGAGATCGCCTGGCGCTGATCGAAGCCAACATCGGCGGCGATGACGCCGCCGACCAGAGTGTGCTGTTGCTCTCGGCCATGGTCGGCGCCCTGCTGCTATCGCGCAGCGTCAAGGACCCAGAACTGTCCGACCGCCTGCTCAAGACCACCCGCCGCCGGCTGATCGAGCAGGTGCAGGGCCAATAGCGGCCGAACAGGCGGTGCGCCTCCGCTCGAATGGACGCGCCGGCGTTCCGTAGGGTGCGCTGTGCGCACCAGCTTTCGGCACAAGCGAAGACGGGGCCACGGCAGTTCGAAGAGCAACGCCCTCCGGTGCGCACGGCGCACCCTACGGCCTCGGCCAGCCCCGCGAAATCACGTGTAACGCGCCGCTTGCTTGCGCGACAGGTTCGCTCTGGATCAGCACGAAGCCGCGCTGCCTGAGTGGATGCAGGCAGCGCGAACGAGGCACTCTCTCAGTTGGGACGCATATCCACGCGCAGACGCAGATAGGAGGTCAGGCGCTTGCCGTTGATGACGCCCTGATAGCCGTGACTGTCGAACGCGGTGCTCTTGATCAGGTCGACGCGGAAACGCGGATTGTTCTCGTAGGTGCGGCCCAGGGTGCTGGTCGAGCGACTGTCGAACAGGTCGGTACTGACCTTGACGAACTCGCGCGGGTTGCGGCGGCCGTTGGCACCGCTGTTGTTCGGGCTGCTGAAGATGTCGCCGGTGGCGGTCATCGCCGAGCTGTAGTACTCGCGCCCACGCAGGCTGGTCTTGCCGCTGGCGATCACGAACTGCTGATTGGCCGGGCGGTAACGGTCGCCGGCGGTCAGGTAGCTGGCCAGCACGTCGTAGAGGGCATAGCTGCTGCCGGTGCCGCGCTGCTTGTTGCGCAGGTCGAAGATGAACACGCCGTTGCTGCCGAGCACTTCCATCTCCACCTGGCCGAGACTGGGGTTGTCCTGCACCAGCAGCGCGGTGTCCTCGTCGACGCCGTAGGCGAACGGCACGTTGGTGTAGTCGGCCAGGCGCACGATGCGCCCCTGGCGACCGCGCTCGCTGAAATGGGTGTCGAGCAGGCCGTGGCTGAAGAAGCCGAAACCGCCCTGCATGTCGTAGGACAGGTCATCGCCGCCCGGGGTGGTGTAGACGCCGTAGCGCAGAGCGGGATAGCTCTCGCCGCCGGTGATCATCGGCCCGCCGACCATGATCGCGGTTCCCGCGCTGCTGCCGGCGAGCACGGCGCCGGCAGCGTGCCGGGCGCGAATCGCGGCCAGTGCCGGCGTGTCGGCGCGCGTTGCGGTCTGCAGCGTCTGGGTCAGGCGCGACTGGTCGCCGCCGCCGAAGAAGAAACCGGTCATGCCGTTGATCTGCGCGATCACCTGCGGGTTGCTGTTGTTGCCGATGCTGTCCAGGTCGATGGGGATCCACTGGGCATCCTGGGCGCCGTAGGTCTTCAGCAGCTGCGCATAAAACTCGCCATTGGCCTTGGAGTTGCGCGCGTTGGCCGTGCCGGCGTCCGGGTCCTGACTCGGCGGGATCGAGGCGGCGGTGATCACGCCGATGCGCGCCTGACTGCCGCCGGCCAGCTGCACCAGACGTTGGTAGATGACCGCGTTGTCGTCCTTGAGCCCGCCGCCCACCAGCAGCAGCGGGCCGGCCGCCAGGGCCGGCAGCGGTAACAGAAGAGCCAGCATGAGGGTGTAACGAATAACCGATCCGATCATTTCGATTTCTCCGCAGGTGCCGCACGGGCACGGTTGGTGACGCTGGTTGGGGAACGGTGATTGGGAGCCAGAGCGCAGACGGCGGGCCGGCCTCAGTAAACGGAAAACTGTTTGAAGTAGCGTTTCTCGATGCGCTTGTGGGTGCCGTCGGCGAGGATCGCCGCCAGCGCCAGATCGAGCTGTTCGCGCAGCTGGTCGTCGCCCTTGCGCACGGCGATGCCCTGCCCCTGGCCGAAGAACTGCGGCGCCACCACGGGGCCGCCGACCTGCTCGAAGTCGCGGCCCAGTTCGGTCAGGAGGAAGCCGAAGTAACCGGAAACGGCGTCGTCGAGCACCAGATCCAGCTCGTCGCCTGCGAGCGCCTGGTAGGCCTGGGCGGCGCTGGGATAGCGCAGCAGCTGCACATGCTCGGCGAAGCGGGCCTCGAGAAAGCGCTCGTAGGTGGTGCCCTGCTGCACGCCGACGCGCTTGCCGGCGATGCGCCGCGGGGTGATCAGCATCTGATTGATATGGCCCTTGCGGGCAAAGAAGAAGGCCGGGGTCTGCGCATAGCGAGCGGTGAAATCCACCCGTTCGGCGCGCGCCGCGGTGATCGACATGGACGCCAGGATCAGGTCCGCGCGGCCCGCGTCGAGTGCCGGGATCAGCTCATCCCAGGCGAAGCGCTGCAGTTCGCATTCGCGCTGCATGCGCTGACACAGGGCCCTGGCGATGTCGACGTTGAAGCCGACCAGATTGCCCTGCGCATCGAGTTCCTCGAAAGGCGGGAACTGCCCCTCCATGGCAACCCGCAACGGTCCTGCCGCGCCCGGTTGGGCAAGCAGCACAGCGAACAGACACAACAGCATACGTAGCATTTCGACTCCTTGCCCCGCGCGGGGCCAGGTGGTCAGGGCTCCTGGCGGAAAGGAAGGCGCCGCTGGCGACGCCTTAAGGCCAAAGGAGCATGGGAGCTGACCTTGAAGAAAAAGCTCCGGGCGGCCCGGGATCTGTCGCCGCCCGGAGAATGCCGTTACAGGATGCTCAGCGGGTACTCGATGATCAGGCGCACCTCGTCGAGGTCATCATCGAATGCCGTCGAGCGGTGAGTGGCATGACGCAGGCGCAGCGACAGGTCCTTGGCCGCGCCTTCCTGAAACACGTAGCGCGCTTCCAGATCGCGCTCCCAGTGTTTCTCGTCGTCACCGGCCCAGCCGGCGAAGGCGCCATTCGGATCGGCCTTGGTCCCGTCGATGTCGTCGCCCTTGATGTAGCGCGCCATGAAGGTCAGGCCGGGAATGCCGTAGTGCTTCATGTTCAGGTCGTAGCGGATCTGTACCGAGCGCTCGTTGGGAGCGTTGAAATCGGAGTACTGCACCGAGTTGGCCAGCCAGATGGAGTCGCCGCCGATGTAGTCGAAGAACTCGTCGCCACGCACCTTCTGATAGGCCAGGCTGAGCCTGTGCGCGCCGAAGCTGTAGGCACCCTTGAGCGACCAGGTCAGGGTGTCCAGCTCGCCGGCACGTGCCTCGCCCTCGTCGCGGGTCTTGTACGCCACCAGGTCGAAGTTCAGCGCCTGGCTATCGGCCAGCGGGATGTTGTAGTTCAGGTTGGCGAAGTACTGACGCCAGACGTCCTTGGCTTCGCTGGCATAGAACATCAGGCTCAGATCGTCATTGACCACATAGCTGAGGCCGGCGAAGTCGACGCTGCGCGCTTCGGCCCCGGCGTATTCGCTGGTCATGTCGTCATCGGAGTTGGTGGAGTTGCGGCGGTTGATCGAGGTGAAGTGGCCGGCCTCGAACGACAGCGCGTCGAACTCGTTGCTGGAAATCTGAAAGCCGGTGGCGGTCTCCGGCAGCAGACGCGCGTCGCCAGTGGCGAACACCGGTGCGGTTGGGCGCATTTCGCCGTACTTCAGCTCGGTGGAAGAGGCACGCAGCTTCACCGCGCCGCCAACCTGACCGTAACTGTCCGGTACCTCGGCATCGGCCGTGCGGTTGTTGCTGATCGGCAGCAGACCACCACCCACCCGGCCGCGGCCGCTATCGAGCTTGACCCCGCCATAGGCGAAGGCGTCAGCGCCGAAACCGACGGTGCCCTGGGTGAAACCGGAGCTGAAGTTCAGCTGCGCGCCGTGGGCCCACTCCTCGCGATAGCCGTTGCGCTCACTGGAAGGCTTGGCGCCATTGATGCCCTGGCTATTGCTGCCACCATGACGGTAGTCGCGATTGATGTAGAAGTTGCGGTTGATCAGCTTGAGGCTGCTGTCCTCGATAAAGCCGTTGGCCTCCTGCTGCTGACCGGCGATGGCCGCTTGCGAGACCAGGGCGCCGATCGCCACGGCGAGACAGCTGAGTTGCAGAATCTTCATGCCTTACTCCATTGCTTTTATTGGTATGGGGTACCCGCAACGCGGGCGGTGTTCGCAGCCGCTCAGGTGAACAGCTCGGGAACCAGATCGGCGGGGCATTCGCCGCGTTCGATGACGGCCTCGAGGCACAGCGAACTGTCCTCCAGCCAGCACACGAAGTAGCCGGCGCCACGCCGGCGCTTGAGGCGAAACGGCCAGCGCCGCTCGCGCAGCTCGCTGCTCACCTCGAGCCGGCGCGGCAGACGAATCACCGAGAAGAAGCCGGCGCCGGTCTGCACCCGCTCCAGCACCTGCACGCTCGGTGCAGTAGCGCTCAGTGCCACCTGGGCGTTGCCCTGCAGCAGCTTGTGCAGGGCGAAGACTTCCACTCGGTTCAGTTGCATGGCTCGTTTCTCCGGCGCAGCCGTACCCACCCCGCCTGGACGGTGCAGGCGGGCCGGGATAGATGTAGAAAAAGGGTCTAGAGGCCGATGATGCGTGCCAGGGTCTCGGCGACCTCGGCGCGCTTGACCGGCGCAGCGGGCTCGAAGCGTCCCTGGTTGGCGCTCAGCCAACCTTCGGCCACGGTCTGCGCGGCAGCCTCGGCGTTGGGCGCGGCGAGGCCGGCGATGTCCTGCAGCGCCACGGTCTTGCTCAGCGTGGCCCCGCTGAAGCGCTCGACCAGCGTCTTGCAGGCCAGCGCCCAGTCCGCGCGGCTGGCCGGCCGCTGGGCGTCGAAACGCTCGGCGCCATCCATCCAGCCGTTGGAAACCACCACCTCGATGTGCTCGCGCAGCGGATGCTCGGCGGGCACGTCGCTCAGCGTCGGCACGGCCTTGAGATTGGGCTCCGCGGACAGGGTCATCTGCAGGGCATTGGCCAGCTCGCCGCGGGTGATCGGGCGCTCGGCTTCGAACGCGCCCTCGGCGTTGAGGGTCATCAGGCCACGGAAGGTCACCGCACGAATGGCGTCGCCGCGGCGACCGTTGCCGGCATCACGCGGCGCGCCGGCGGCCGGCTCGCGCAGATCGGCGGTCACCGGACGGATGTCCAGGCGTACGCCGCTGACGCTGTAGTTGGTCTGCGAATCGTGGAAGCGGCTGTGGGCGGCGAAATCCGCGCGCTTGCTGAACTCGAAGCGATAGCCGTAGTGGTAGCCGTTGGCCGGGTTGTAGCGGGTCATCAGCCCGAGCTGACGGCTCGCCGTGTTGTCGGCCAGGCCATAGAGCACCGCTCGGTTGATCGCCGACACGGCCGACAGGTCGGTGAGCAGGCGGTTGCCCACCAGGTACTCGTTGCCAGGCTCGATCGGCTGCTTGCCGGCATCCGGCCGGATCTCGCCCGAGGCCAGGTCGTAGCGATCACCATGACCGAGCATGGCCAGGCGCATGTCGTCGATGCGCGTGCCGTAGAGCCCGAAGCTCTTCTTCGCCGCGGCAGGGTCCATGATGGTCAGGTAGCCCTCGCCCAGCACCTCCAGCTCACCACCGGGCTTGATCCACATGGCGGTGTTGGTATCCAGACCGAAGCCCTTGCCCGGAGCCGGCTGCTCCAGCAGGTAGCTGGCCATGCGCGCCGCACGCCCGCTGCTGGTTTCCTCGATCTTGTCGAAGTGCTGGTCGATCACGCCGGCCTTGAACAGACCTGCGCCCCCGAGCAGGGCAGTACCGCGCCGCCCCTCGGCAGTGGCCACGCCGAAATCCAGGGTGTCCATGACCACTCCGTAGGCGGTGGGCATGCGCGCACCGAGGATGCTGGCCCCGGCGCTGGTACCGGCCACCACGCCGCCCTTGTCGTAAATCGCCTGCACGGCCTGCATGGCGAGCGACGGGCTGCCGTCGGCGTTGAACAGCGCACGGGCGATGCGTGCCTGATCGCCACCGACGAACCACACCGCACTGGCCTCGCGCAGCGGCGCGACCACGGCAGGGTCGTTCATGGTGTCCTGGTAGTTGTGGCGGTCGATGCCGACGATGCGAATGTGCTCGGCAGACACGCCCAGGGCTTCCAGCTCGGCCTGAAAGCGCTTGCTGGAGCCCAGGCTGCCGCTGGCGGTGGGCATGATGGCGATACGCGCCTGCTCGGTGCCGCCAGCCAGTTCGATGAGTTTCTCGTAGACCAGGCTGTTGCTGGCTCGCAGCATGCCGCCGACCGCCAGGAGATTGCCGTCGGCCAGTACCTGGTCGGCACTGCCGCAGAGAATGAGCGCGGCGAGAAGGCCGCGAAGGTTGCGCTGCTTGTTCATTGTTATTGCTCTTATCAGAAGTCGAAAGCGGTGTGCTCCTGCTCGCCGGCCAACTGAAACGGGGTGACGGCAGACACAGCGATATGAAATGTTTTTTTCACTATCGAGACGCGTGAAAATTTATATACCAGGCAAAATCGAGGCACAAGCACCCCAAGCGATGTTTGACATAAATATTTCTTAAAAGTAGATTCGTGAAAAAAAACACGTCACAGATAGTCATGCACCTGCCCGGGCGTTCCACCCATTCGCCCACCGGAAGGCTCACAAGGCCCTGCCGGCGCCGCCTGGCAACAGTCGGCGTAACGCTCGACCAGCCGCCGCCTGTCGCGACGCAAACTGTCTCCCAACCGCCATCCACTGGAGTAACAAGATGAACAAGATCGCTCTATTCGGCGCCCTGGCGCTGTCCACCTTCGGCACCTTCGCCATCGCCGCAGAGCCGGCGCTGCGCATCGGTATCGAGGCGGCCTACCCGCCCTTCGCGTTCAAGACCGCCGACGGCAAGATCGCCGGCTTCGACTACGACATCGGCAACGAGCTGTGCGCGCAGATGCAGGTCAAATGCCAGTGGATCGAGCAGGAGTTCGACGGTCTGATTCCCTCGCTGAAGGTGCGCAAGGTCGACGCCGTGCTGTCCTCCATGTCTATCACCGAGGACCGCCTGAAATCGGTGGACTTCTCCAAGAAGTACTACCACACCCCGGGCAAGCTGGTGATGAAGGAAGGCAGCCAGATCCAGGACCCGAGTGTCGACCTCAAGGGCAAGAAGGTCGCCGTGCAGCGCGCCTCCACCTACGATCGTTACGCCACCGCCGAACTGACCCCGGCCGGCGTCAACGTGGTGCGCTACGGCTCCAACAACGAAGCCTTCCTCGACCTGCTGGCAGGCCGGGTGGACGCGGTGCTGGCCGATGTGGTGAACATCGACGAGGGTTTCCTGCGAACCGACGGCGGCAAGGGTTTCGCCCTGGTCGGCCCGGACTTCAATGACCCGCGCTACTTCGGCCGCGGCGCCGGCATCGCCGTGCGCAAGGGTGATGCCGCCACTGCCGAGAAACTCAACGCCGCCATCGACGCCATCCGCAGCAACGGCAAGTACGCCGAGGTGCAGGCCAAGTACTTCGACTACGACATCTACGGCCAGTAATCCGCCGCCCTCGCCGGCGCCCATAGCAGGCGCCGGCTTCCCTGCGCTCCACGAGGTTTCCCACCATGCTGCAAGGCTACGGCCCGATCATTATCGAGGGCGCCTGGTTGACCCTGACTCTGGCCCTGTGTTCCATGGCACTGGCCATCCTGCTCGGCCTCACCGGCGCGGCGCTGCGCCTGTCGCCGCTGCGCTGGCTGGCCAATCTGGGCGACGCCTACGCCACGCTGATCCGGGGTATTCCCGATCTGGTGCTGATTCTGCTGATCTTCTACGGCGGTCAGGACCTGGTAAACCGCATCGCGCCCAGCCTGGGTTACACCGCCTACATCGACATCAATCCCTTCGTCGCCGGCGTGTTCACCATGGGCTTCATCTTCGGTGCCTACCTGTCGGAGACCTTCCGCGGCGCCTTTATGGCCATTGCGAAAGGTCAAGCGGAGGCCGGTGCGGCGTACGGCATGAGCGGCGCCCAGGTGTTCTTCCGCATCTTGGTGCCACAGATGATCCGCTTCGCCATTCCCGGCTTTACCAACAACTGGCTGGTGCTGACCAAGGCCACCGCACTGATCTCGGTGGTCGGCCTGCAGGACATGATGTTCAAGGCCAAGAACGCTGCCGACGCCACCCGTGAACCCTTCACGTTCTACCTCGCCGTCGCCGCCCTCTATCTGCTGCTGACCAGCGTTTCGCTGCTGTTGCTCAGGGCCGTCGAACGACGCTATTCGGTCGGCACCCGCCTGGCCGAACTCTGAAGGACTGCCCCATGCTCGACTTCAACCTGATCCTCTCCAGCCTGCCGCTGTATGCCAGCGGTCTGCTGGTCACCTTCGAGCTGCTGCTGATCGCCCTTGCCCTGGGCCTGCTGCTGGCTCTGCCGCTGGCGTTGATGCGCGTGTCGCGCTCGCCGCTGGTGAACTTCCCGGCCTGGCTCTACACCTACGTGATTCGCGGCACGCCGATGCTGGTGCAGCTGTTTCTGCTCTACTACGGCCTGGCCCAGTTCGACGTCATCCGCGACAGCTTCATGTGGCCCTACTTCTCCAGCGCCACCTTCTGCGCCTGCCTGGCGTTCGCCATCAATACCAGCGCCTACACCGCAGAGATTCTCGCCGGCAGCATCAAGGCCACGCCGCCTGGTGAGATCGAGGCGGCCAAGGCCATGGGCATGTCGCGCACCAAGCTCTACCGGCGCATCCTGCTGCCCTCGGCCATGCGCCGTGCGCTGCCGCAATACAGCAACGAGGTGATCATGATGCTGCACACCACCTCGCTGGCCTCGCTGGTGACGCTCATCGACCTCACCGGTGCGGCCCGCACCATCAGCTCGCAGTACTACATGCCATTCGAAGCCTTCATCACCGCCGGCCTGTTCTATCTGCTGCTGACGGTGGGCCTGGTGCGTCTGTTCAAATACGCCGAACTGCGCTGGCTGGCCCACCTGACCCCACGCAAGCATTAACAAGGAAGCCTCATGCAACGTATCGACCACCCACTGCCCTGGAGCCCGACCGGTACCAGCCGCCACCTCAGCGTGCTGCGTTACGGCAGTGGCCCGTGCAAGGCCTACATCCAGGCCAGCCTGCATGCCGACGAGCTGCCGGGCATGCGCGTGGCGGTGGAACTCAGACGCCGCCTGCTGCAGCTGGAAAGCGCCGGACGCCTGACCGGCGTGATCGAACTGGTGCCGGTGGCCAACCCCATCGGCCTGAGCCAGCTGTTCCAGGCGGCGGTCCAGGGCCGCTTCGAATTCGCCAGCGGCAGAAACTTCAACCGCGACTTCGTCGATCTGGCGGCCGCGGTCGCAGCGCATGTGGAAGGCCAGCTGGGCAGCGACGGGCCGAGCAACGTGCGCGTGATTCGCCGCGCCATGGCCGAGGCGCTGGACGCCCTGCCCGCGCCGGCCTCGGAGCTGGAAGGCATGCAACGTCTGCTGCTGCGCCATGCCTGCGATGCCGACGTCGTGCTCGACCTGCACTGCGACTTCGAGGCAGCGGTACATCTGTACAGCGCGCCGCAGCACTGGCCGGCACTGCGCCCTCTGGCGGCGCGCCTGCAGGCCGGCGCGGTGCTGCTGGCCGAGGATTCCGGCGGCAGTTCGTTCGACGAGGCCTGCGCCATGCCCTGGCAGCGCCTGCGCCAGCGTTTTCCCGAAGCCGAGATTCCCCTGGCCTGCCTGGCCACCACCGTGGAGCTGGGCGGCATGGCCGACACCGAAGCCGAACGCGCGGTAGCCAGCGCCGAGGCGATTCTGGCCTTCCTCGCCGAGCAGGGGCTGATCGCCGGCGACTGGCCGGCAGCCCCGGAGCACTGCTGCGAGGCCACGCCCTTTGCCGGCGCGCAGTACGCCCTCGCTCCGCATCCGGGCGTGGTCAGCTTCTTCAAACAGCCGGGCGAGCGGGTCGAGCGCGGCGAGGCACTGTTCGAGGTGATAGACCCCTTGAGCGAGCAGCACAGCATCGTCCGCGCCGAAACCTGCGGCGTGCTCTATGCCCGCGAGCGCATGCGCTTCGCCCGCCCCGGCCTGTGGCTGGCCAAGGTCGCCGGCGCAACGCCCATTCGACAGGGTCGCCTGCTCAGCGACTGATTCATGACTCAAGAGAACAACAACATGTACAAACTCGAAGTTCAGGATCTGCACAAACGCTACGGTAGCCACGAGGTGATCCGCGGCGTATCGATGGCCGCCAAGGCCGGCGACGTGATCAGCATCATCGGCTCCAGCGGCTCGGGCAAGAGCACCTTTCTGCGCTGCATCAACCTGCTGGAGCAGCCGCATGCCGGCCGCATCCGGCTCAATGGCGAAGAGCTCAGGCTGGTCGCCAATCGCGGCGGCGCGCTCAAGGCCGCCGACAGCAAACAGCTGCAGCGCATGCGCTCGCGTCTGTCGATGGTGTTCCAGAACTTCAACCTGTGGTCGCATATGAGCGCCCTGGACAACGTCATCGAAGCGCCGGTGCACGTGCTCGGCATGAGCAAGGCCGAGGCGCGCGACAAGGCCGAGCACTACCTGGCCAAGGTCGGCGTCGCGCACCGCAAGGACGCCTACCCCGCGCATATGAGTGGTGGTGAGCAGCAGCGCGTGGCCATCGCCCGTGCCCTGGCCATGGAGCCGGAGGTGATGCTGTTCGACGAACCCACCTCGGCGCTCGACCCGGAGCTGGTCGGCGAAGTGCTCAAGGTGATGCAGGACCTGGCCAGCGAAGGCCGCACCATGGTGGTGGTGACCCATGAGATGGGCTTTGCCCGCGAGGTGTCCAACCAACTGGTGTTTCTGCACAAGGGCGTGGTCGAGGAGACCGGCTGCCCGCGCGAGGTGCTGGTCAATCCGCAGTCCGAGCGTTTGCAACAGTTCCTCAGCGGCAGTCTCAAGTAAGCGAAAGACACGCGCGGCGACGCGCTTCGGATAAACTGCGCCCATTCGTCAGACCGGATCAGCCTCAGCCATGCCGAGCACCTCGTCGTCCTCCTCTACCGTTTACAGCGCCCCCATCCTGCGCAAGCTCGCCGAAGTCGCACCCCAGTTGCAGCCTTCACTGCGCAAGGTCGCCGACTTCATCCTGCGCCATCCGCTGAAATCGGCGACCCTGACCATCGAGGAGTTGGCGCAGGCCACGCAGACTTCGCCTGCAGCGGTCAATCGCCTGGCCAAGGCCATGGAGCTGCGCGGCTATATCAGCCTGAAGGCCGAGCTGGTCGCCACCCTGCAGGACATGGTGTCGCCGGTGGACAAGCTGCGCGACGAGCTGGCGCAGCGCCCGGACGGGGCCTTCGGTCTGCACGAACAGCTACAGATCGCCAGCAGCAATCTCGGCGCGGCGGCCAGCAACAATGACGCCGCCGTGTTCGAGGCGGTGATCGGACGCCTGCTGGGGGCGCGCCGCATCTACATTCTCGGCTTCGGCAACAGCGCCTACATGGCCGGCCTGGCTGCGGCCAACCTGGTGCCCTTCTGCGATGACGCCACCGCCATCAGCATGGAAGGCGGCAACGAGAACGCCGCCTACCGCCTGGCCGCCATCACCGAGCGGGACGTGCTGCTGACCATCTCCCTGCCGCGCTATTCGCTGGACACCCTGCAGCTGGCGCGTTTTGCCCGCGAACGCGGCGCCTGCGTGCTGGCCATCACCGACTCACCCGCCTCGCCGCTGGTGGAGATCGCCGAGTACAGCCTGTTCGCCCCCGCCGAACACCCGGTGCTGATCAGCTCCAACAGCGCCGTGCTGGCCCTGATCGAAGCCCTGGTGGCAGGCGTCATGGCGCGTAACAAGGAAGCGGTAAGCCTCGCTCAGGAACTGACCGAGAGCGTCATGGCCTACCTGCACGTACCCGGTACCGAGCGCGCACCGCGCAAGCCACGCAAACGGCGCCCCTGAGCTGACGACACGCACCAAGTCAAAGCCAAAGCTGTCTCAGCGATCAGAAAAAGTGCAGCGCGGCGTCCGTCCCGCCCTGCATAAATTTCGCCATCTGATTGATCTTAAAAGACTATTTACGGCATAAAGAATTGGCGCCGTTTTTGCTCTAGCAGCTCCAGCCTGACCAGATGGACAGGTTTAAAAATCATAACGACACGTCTTAACCATCAGGAGCTTCCATGAATCGCACTCTCTCTTCGCTGGCGCTCGCCAGCGGTCTGCTGGCAGGCGGCCAGGCCGTCGCCGGCGATCTGCTGCACTGGCAGAACAACAGCCTGACCTATCTCTACGGGCAAGACTTCAAGATCGACCCGGAGATTCAGCAGACCGTCACCTTCGAGCACGCCAGCGGCTGGAGCTTCGGCGACCTGTTCCTGTTCGTCGACGTGATCAAGTACAACACCGACGCCACCAACGGCGCCGGTGACGGCCACACCTTCTACGGCGAACTCAGCCCGCGCTTCTCGCTGGGCAAGATCACCGGTGCCGACTTCTCCTTCGGCCCGATCAAGGACGTACTGATCGCCACCACCTACGAGTTCGGTGAAGACGACGTCGAGTCCTACCTGATCGGCCCGGCCGTCGATCTGGACATCCCCGGCTTCGATTACTTCCAGCTCAACACCTACCTGCGCACCACCGATGGCAGCCGCCCCGGCAGCAACGTCTGGCAGATCACCCCGGTGTGGAGCTACACCATCCCGGTGGGCGAATCGGACATTCTCATCGATGGCTTCATGGACTGGGTGGTGGACAACGACAGCAATCGTCGCGGCGACTACCACGCCAACCTGCACTTCAACCCACAGATCAAGTACGACCTGGGCAAGGCGCTGAAATGGGGCGAGAAGCAGCTCTACGTCGGTATCGAATACGACTACTGGAAGAACAAGTACGGCATCAAGGACGGCGGTTTCGTCAGCGACAACTTCGTCGGTTCGACCGACCAGAACACCGCCAGCCTGCTGGTCAAGGCGCACTTCTGAGCCGCGTCTGCGCGCGTACTGGCCAAGGTCGCAGTAACTTGCGACCTTCTGCCAATGCCCTCCGGCAATATGACGTGTTTAGCTGCCCGGCATCACCAGACCTTCAACCAAGGATGGACGATGCCACCGCGTATCCTGCTGCTCACCACCCTCGCCATGCTGGCCTTCGCCGGCAACTCGCTGTTGTGCCGTCTGGCGCTGCGTGAAACCGAAATCGACGCGGCCAGCTTCACGGCTATCCGCCTGCTCTCCGGCGCGCTGACGCTCTGGCTGCTGCTCACGCTGAGGCAGGCCGGGCAGCCCATCGCCGGCAACTGGTCTGGCGCCGTGGCGCTGTTCACCTATGCGGCGGCTTTTTCCTTCGCCTACCTGCAACTGGATACCGGCGTCGGCGCCCTGCTGCTGTTCGGCGCAGTGCAACTGAGCATGCTGCTCTGGGGCCTGCTGCGTGGCGAACGCCTGGGGCTCAGCGCCAGCCTGGGTACGGTGCTGGCCACGGCTGGCCTGCTGGCGCTGCTGCTACCCGGCGCCAGTGCGCCCCCGCTGCTGGCTGCACTGCTGATGCTGCTGGCCGGCGTTGCCTGGGGCGCGTACTCGCTGCTCGGGCGCGGCCAGGGTGATCCGCTGGCCGTGACCACCGGTAACTTCCTGCGTGCGGCACCGCTGGCCGTGCTGCTGGCGCTGGTGCTGCTGTCGCAACTGAACTGGGATGGACCTGGCTTGCTCTACGCGGTGTTGTCCGGCGCCCTGACCTCAGGCGTCGGTTACGCCATCTGGTACAGCGCCCTGCCCGGCTTGCGCGCCAGTCAGGCCGCCACGGTACAACTGAGCGTGCCGATTCTCGCCGCGCTTGGCGGCAGCCTGTTGCTGGGCGAGGCGCTGAGCCTGCGCCTGATGCTGAGCGCCGTTGCCGTGCTCGGCGGTATCGCGCTGGTGCTGGGCAGCCGACAACGCGCCGGGAGCTAATGGCGCGCGCAGTGGTCTTCTATCCTGAACCCATAACGTCCAGGGAAGATCGCCATGCACCGTCTGCTTCGTCTTTGCCTCGTTGCCTTGCTGGCAGCAGGCCTGAGCGCCTGCGCCAGCCTGGGCAGCCGTGACCCGTTGCGGGTCGATCTGGTCGGCCTGGAGCCCTTGCCGGGCCAGGGACTGGAGGTACGCTTCGCGGTCAAGCTACGGGTGCAGAACCCCAATGACAGCGCGGTGAATTTCAACGGCATGGCACTGGATCTGGACGTGAACGGGCAGCCGCTGGCCAGTGGCGTCAGCGACCAGAGCGGCAGCGTGCCGCGTTTCGGCGAGACGGTATTGAGCGTGCCGGTGAGTATTTCGGCGTTTTCGGTGATGCGTCAGGCGTGGGGCGTGGCCGGTTATCAACCCGGCCAGGAAGTACCCTACATGCTGCGTGGCAAACTGGCCGACGGCCTGTTCGGCACCCGCCGCTTCAGCGACAGCGGCACCCTGAACTGGCCGCAGCCGCCAAGCCCCTACTGACGCGGGGGCCGGCGGCAACGCCTGGTTCAGGCAGCCTGACGGCTGTTGCGCGAAGCCGCTCGGCGGTGACAGGCGTCACCGAAGGCCTGGAAGATTTTTACCGAATCCGGGTTCTTCGCCGCCTGCCATTCCGGGTGCCACTGCACCGCGAACAGGAAGGGTGACAGGCTCGGCGCGTGAATCGCCTCGATCAGCCCGTCTTCGGCGGTGGCCAGAACTTCCAGCCCCTTGCCCAGGTTACGAATGGCCTGACCGTGCAGGGAGTTGACCTGAATCTCTGCCTTGCCCATCAGCTCGGCGAACCAGCTGCCGGCTAGCGGGCGCACGCTATGGCTGGGCGCGTACTGCACCTCGACCGGGTCTTCGGGATTCTCGCGATGGTCGTTGAAACCAGGCTCGGCGTAGACCTTCTGGTAGATGTCGCCGCCCAGCGCCACGTTGATTTCCTGCATGCCACGGCAGATGCCGAAGATCGGCAGACCCCGAGCGATGGCGGCGCGAATCAGCGGCAGATCGAACAGGTCGCGGTCGCGGTCCTGGCCCTTGTTCGGCGTCTCGTTTTCCTGGCCGTAGAGCGCCGGGTCGATGTTGCTCCCGGCGCCGGTCAGGTACACGCCATCGGCCATATCCAGATACTGCTCGAGATCCTCGATGCCGCAGCAGGTGGGCACCAGCACCGGCACGCAACCGGAGAACTCGACCAGAGGCTGGATGTATTTGTGAGTCATTACCTGATAGTCGTGGCCCTTGCGCTCTTGAGCGCCCATGGACATCAACACGACGGGCTTGCGGGGGTTGTTCTTGCAAAGCGTATTGCGAATCTTGTTGTCGGACATACGTCACCTTGGGACAGGCCGGGCCTATCGTTGCTGTGCAGGCCGATGCCAAGCAGAAGGCTCTGCTGTGTCACCCATGGCCTGTTTGGCTAACCCCGTGCACCCAAGCGCCTCCTGAGCCTGTGTGTCGCCTTCCGACGGCGGCTCGAACCGGGTCAACTCCATCCAGAGAGGGGGCTGCAGCAACGCTGCCCGTTACCCGGTTCGGCAACGGAATCTGCAGCCAGTCTGCCCGAGCCGTAAAATATGTCAAACAAAAACGCTCGAGATTTTCCAACGAGCCATTTACCTCACATCGATTAAATGCCCTTGAAATGGCGTTCAACGGGCACGCCAGGCAAACTACCACCTGGTTATAAGTCCAATATTTAAAACACCCATCTCCCAGGGGCCCACGCTCTAGAGCGGCGCCCGCGAACAAAACCCTATATAATTTGCGGTTTCTCACCAGCAACGAGGACACCCCTTGACCGCTCTGCCGCCCTGCCCCAAATGCAACTCCGAATACACCTACGAAGACGGCGATCAACTGGTCTGCCCCGAGTGCGCCCACGAGTGGAAAGCCGGCGAGAACGCCGACGCGGGTGATGATGCGCGGGTGATCAAGGATTCGGTATGCAACCTGCTGCAGGACGGCGACACCATCACCGTGATCAAGGACCTCAAGGTCAAGGGCTCGTCGCTGGTGGTCAAGGTCGGTACCAAGGTGAAGAACATTCGCCTGGTCGACGGCGATCACGACATCGATTGCAAGATCGATGGCATCGGCGCGATGAAGCTCAAGTCCGAGTTCGTACGCAAGGTCTGATCCGACAGCGCATTTCGCGCGTTCCTCATGGAAATTGGCTAGCCTCAAAATAGGCCGGTCATGAGGAACGCCGCCATGCGCTATCTGCTGCTCGCTCTACTGGCACTGACCCATTCGCTGGCAGCGCAGCCCTGGCGGGTGGTGGGTGACGAACAGTTCGCCCCCTACAGCTTCGTCACCGCCGCAGACGATACACCGCTCGGGCTCGACGTCGAGCTGGTCGACGCGGTGCTGCGCGAGGCGCAGGTGCCCTACGAAATCCGTCTGTACCCCTGGGAGCGGGTCAAGCGCATGCTTGACCGCGGTGAAGTGCAGATGGCCTTCCAGTTCGCCGGCACGCCGCAGCGCCAGCAGCAGTACCAGCTGGTCGGCCCGTTGCGCAGTGGCTCGACCGTGTTCATGACCACGGCCAAGACCGCGATCAGCGACTGGAAGACGCTGGACGACCTGTCACCCTACGTGATCGGCCAGGTTCGCGGCTATGCCTATGAAGAGAACTTCGACCGCGCCGACCTGGCCCGCGACAGCAGCGCACAGAACCCACGGCAACTGGTATCGATGCTGCTGGCCGGACGCATCGGCATCATCGTCGGCGACCATACCCAGCTGCTCTATTTCATTCGCGAACAGCGCGCCCAGGACCAGGTGCGCGTGCTACCTCGCCCGCTGATCCAGATGCCGCGCTTCGTCGCCTTCGCCAAAGGCGATACCGAGCGCGCGCGGCAGTTTTCCGAAGCCTTGGTGCGCCTGCGCAAGGCCGGCAAACTGGATGAGATTCAGCAACGCTGGCAGCAGTGACGCGCTACTGCACTGGCAGGAAATTCAGCAAGAACAGGCTCTGCGCATAGTTGGCGCCCATGCGCCGGTAGCGTTCTTCCAGCACATGGGTGAGCAGATCGAGTCGCGCCACCATCTTGCCGAACTCCACCGCATAGCTGATGTTGTTGCCCTGCTCGGAGAACTCGTTGGACAGCAGCAGCGGCTGGCCCGTGGCATCACGGCGCTGCGAGAGCATCCAGCCGGCCTTCTCCAGGTTGCGCGCGGCGTTGTGGATGAACTGCGCATTGAAGCTGTCGGTCAGGTAGAACTCTGTGCGGCCACCGTGAGCCGTCACCAGCATGCTGCCAATGGCATAGGTGAAGGCCGCCACGCGGTCGCCCTCGAATGCCGGGCTCAGCGAATAATCCAGCGCCGCGACATCACGCCGACCGCCCAGTGTCGGCCAGTCCTGATTGTGCTCGATGGCGTACTGGATGGCGCGCTCGGCAGCGGCGGCGTCAGGCAGGGAATTCTTGCGCCACTCGCGCGGGTTACGTTGATACAGCTTGTTCATCAGCCGATACAGGCTGTTGAGGTTGTTGCGCATGGCCAGGGTCGCCATGCGGTCAACGTCGGTCTGCAGCAACTCGGCGGGTTTGACCGGGTTGCGCGTATGCAAGATGGAGTCGTTGTCCAGCCGGCCAGTGCACCCCCCCAATAGCAACAGCGCAGCCAACCCTGGCAGCATCAGCCGTTGCCAAAATACCGAGCGGTTGATTGGCCTGCCGTGTGCAGCAGACGCTGGCTTCACTCCCATGCGAAGGTTCCCTGGCTGGCACGCGCCCCAGTGGCGCGCGCAACACTCAGAACCTCAGTAAAGCGCAAAAATTCCACGCTGCCTGTGCCCTGGCGCATAAACCGTGCCGAACACTGCGCAGCACGGCAGAAAAATGCGCCTGCTCAGGCTGGATTGGCGGCCCATTGCTCCAGACGCGTGACGCTCTCGCGATAGGGCTTGAGGCTCTTGGCCAACAGGATGATCGACATCAGCACCGCCAGGGTGGTGACGATCAGCAGCGAGTAGCGCAGCGCGTTATCGTCGGCGAAGACGAAATCGGTCACCAGCGCCACGGCGGTCGGGCCGACCCCCAGGCCGATCAGGGTGATGACGAACAGATAGATGGCCGACGCCTGACCACGCATCGAGTTGGGCATGATTTCCTGGATCGCCGCCGGCGCCACGCCGAACGGCATGCTCAGGCAGAACACCGTAGGCGCCAGCAGCACGCTGGCCCAGAAGGCGGTGTCCATCAACGGGAACAGCACCACCAGCGGCAACGCGCCCAATGCGGCGTACAGGCCGACGCGCATGTTGGCGTCGCTCCGCCCACGCTTGGCCATCCAGTCCGCCAGGCGCCCGCCGAAGACGATGCCGAGGCAGCCGAAGACTGCCACGATGCAGCCGTAGACGATGCCGACCTGGCCGGCGTCCCAGCCATAGGTGCGAATGTAGAACGTCGGCACCCAGGCCGCGCTGCCGTAACCGGCGAAGGCCAACCCGGCGAAACCGAAGTTGTGCAGCAGCACGGTGCGACGGTTGGCGCGAATGTAGCGGCCCACTTCGCTGAGTGGCACCGCGACGCCAGCGCCGGCGCCACGTCGGGCCGGCTCCTTGACCGCCAGCATCAGCAGGGTGAACAGCACACCGGCGACACCGAGGATGAGGAAGATCAGTTGCCAGGGACGCACTTCGCCCAGCACCGGCAGGGTCACATCGCCCTGCGCCGAGGCGAACTGAATGACCAGGCCGCCGACCAGAAAGGCCAGGCCCGAGCCGAGGTAGACGCCCATGGAATAGACGCTGATGGCCGTGGCCCGGCGCTCGGCGGGAAAGCTGTCGGCGATCAACGAATAAGCGGCCGGCGACAACGCTGCCTCGCCCACGCCCACACCGATGCGGCAAAGCAGAAACTGCCAGTACATCTTGGCCATGCCGCAGGCTGCGGTGGCGGCGCTCCAGAACAGAATGCCAATGGCGATCAAGCCGCGTCGGCTGCGGGTATCGGCCACACGCCCCAGCGGAATACCGCATACGGTGTAGAACAGGGCGAACGAGAGGCCCATCAGCAGGCTCATCTGCGTATCGTTGATCGCCAGATCGCGACGTATGGGCTCGACCAGCAGATTGAGGATCTGCCGATCCACGAAGGACAGAACGTACGCCACCATCAGGATGGCGACAGTGACCCAGGCTCGGGCACTGGAGGGATAGCCGTTATTGTTGTTATGCACGGACGCTCTCCTCGGCACCGCAGAACGCGACGCGCGACGGTTGAAAGAAGCACCAGCTTAGGACGATATAAACGGCGGTGAGTATCGCTCGAAGGTGTTATCAGATCGGCGAATGCTTCATACCCGCCGAGGCGAATGGCTCGGTATCGAGATTCAATAGTCGCTCAGAAAGTATTGCCCGTCAGTTAAGCGAATCCGTAGGAGCCGGCTTGCCGGCGATGCTTTTTGAACGGATCGCCAGCAAGCCGGCTCCTACAGCTCTGTCTCTGACCGGTATTGGCCGCAGCGCTGTTTCACCTGAACAGGCGCTCAGATCATCAGCGGCGCTCGCTCGCACAGCACCTTCAACGCCGCCGCCCAATCCGCATGGTCGTTCAGGCAAGGCACCAACTGCAGGCTCTCGCCCCCCGCCTCGACGAACTGCTCGCGGCCACGGTCGCCGATTTCCTCCAGGGTCTCGATGCAGTCGGCGACGAAGGCCGGACACATCACCAGCAGCTTTTTCACCCCCTGCGCCGCCAGCTCATCGAGACGCGCCTCGGTATAGGGCTCGATCCACTTGGCGCGGCCCAGGCGCGACTGGAAGCTCACCGACCACTGCTCAGGGCGCAGGCCCATGCGCTGAGCGAACAGCTCGGCACTGCGCAGGCATTGCGCGCGGTAACAGCTGGCGAGCACCTGCGGCGAAGCGCTGCGGCAGCAGTCGTCGCCTTTCAGGCAATGACCGCTGGGGTCGAGCTTGTGCAGGTGGCGCTCCGGCAGGCCGTGAAAGCTCAACAGCAGGTGGTCGAAATCCTGCTCCAGGTAAGGCCTGGCGCTGGCCACCAGGGCGTCGAGGTATTCAGGTTGATCGTAGAACGGCGGCAGGATCGACAGGCGCAGGTTCAGCCCGCGCTCGCGCATCACCCGCTTGACCTCTTCGATCACCGTGGTGGTGGTGCTATCGGCGAACTGCGGATACAGCGGCGCCAGGGTCACTTCACGGATGCCTTGCGCGGCCAGACGCTGCAGGGTCGAGTCGATGGAAGGCTCGCCGTAACGCATCGCCAACTCCACCGGACCATGATTCCAGTGAGCCTTCATCGCTTCCTGCAAACGGCGACTGATCACCACCAGGGGCGAACCTTCGTCCCACCAGATCGAGGCATAGGCATGCGCCGATGCGGCAGGGCGCTTGATCAGAATCAGCGACACCAGCAAACGACGCAGTGGCCAGGGCAGATCGATCACATAGGGATCCATCAGGAACTGATTGAGGTAACGGCGGACATCGGCTACTTCGGTGGACGCGGGCGAACCCAGGTTAACCAGCAACAATGCGTGATCGGTCATGCGAAATCCTAGTCATTGATGGGCCAATAGATCCACCAGGGCCACATCCAGATGGGTGAAACGGAAACTGAAACCCGCCTCGAGCAGACGCGTCGGCACGGCGCGCTGGCCGCCGAGCAGCAACTCGGACATCTCGCCGAGTGCCGTGCGCAGGACGAAGGCCGGCGCCGGGAAAATGGTCGGGCGGCTCAGCGCCTGGCCCAGCGCTTTGCTGAACTCGGCATTGCGCACGGGTAATGGCGCGCAGGCATTATAAGGACCGCGAGCGTCGCCCTGCTGCAAGAGAAAATCGATCAGGCCGATTTGATCGGCGATATGAATCCAGGGCATCCACTGCCGGCCATCGCCGATGCGACCGCCGAGGCCGAGCTTGAATGGCAGCAGCAGGCGTTTGAGCATGCCGCCGTCAGGGCTCAGCACCAGACCGGTACGCACCAGCACCACGCGAATCCCCAGATCTTCGGCGCGTTGTGCAGTTTCTTCCCAGGCCCCGCACAGCTGCGCGGCGAAATCATCGGTGACCTGTGGTGTATCTTCACTCAGCTCACGTTCACCGCCGTTGCCGTACCAACCCACCGCCGAGCCCGACAGCAGCACCGCAGGACGCTGCTGGCGCCGTTGCAGCCAGGTCAGCAGCTGTTCGGTCAACCCGATACGGCTCGACCACAGCAGCGCCTTGCGCTTACTGCTCCAGGGGCGGTCGGCGATGGGGGCGCCGGCCAGATTGATCACGGCGTCCAATGGCTCTTCAGCCAGCTCCTCGAGCCGGGCAATGCCTCGAACGTCAGCTCCGCAGAGTCGCGCGACCTTGCTTGGCTCACGACTCCAGACGGTCAAACGGTGGCCCTGCTCGGCCCAGTGTGCGCAAAGCGCTCGTCCGATCAGACCGGTACCGCCGGTCAGCAGGATATGCATGGCATCGTCCTCGCATGGCAATGGAAGAAACTTCACCTTTAGTCTGGTTCATGACGCGCACACGTGCCTTTATTGATTGCCGTGTTTGTCCTAAACCTAAAGCAAGGGAGCGCCACTTTCGGCGACAGCTATACATGAAAACACTCTTGTATAGCTTTTGTCCAAGCCTTAGCCTGTAAAGCATTCAGCGCTGACGAGGTAACCATGAACGCACCCATCGCCATCATTGGCACCGGCATCGCAGGGCTATCCGCGGCCCAGGCCCTGCACGCTGCCGGCCAGGACATCGAACTGTTCGACAAGAGCCGTGGCAGTGGCGGGCGCATGGCAAGCAAGCGTAGCGACGCCGGCAGCCTGGATCTTGGCGCGCAATATTTCACCGCACGTGACCGCCGCTTCGTCGAAGTGGTGCAGCAATGGCAGGCCCGTGGCTGGGTCGCCGAATGGCAGCCGAGCCTGTACAACGCTCAGGACGGTCAGCTCAGTGCCTCGCCGGATGAACAACTGCGCTGGGTCGGCCGCCCACGCATGAGCGCCATCACCCGTGCCATGCTCGGCGCCCTGCCGGTCAGATTCAGCTGCCGCATTACCGAAGTGTTTCGTGGCGACCGCTACTGGAGCCTGCAGGATGCCGAAGGCAACAGCCACGGCCCCTACAGCCACGTGATCGTTGCCACCCCCGCCCCGCAAGCCAGCGCCCTGCTGGCGGCCGCACCGAAATTGGCCGGCACCGCAGCGAGCGTGATCATGGATCCGACCTGGGCAGTGGCTCTGGGTTTCGACAGCCCCCTGGACACTCGCGTCGAGGGCTGCTTCGTGCAGGACAGCCCGCTCGACTGGCTGGCGCGCAACCCCAGCAAACCTGGCCGCGACACTCACCTCGACACCTGGGTGCTGCACGCCAGCAGCGCCTGGAGCCGGCAGCATCTGGATCTGCCCAAGGAGGCGGTGATCGAACAGTTGCACGGCGCCTTCGCCGAGCTGATCGGCTGCGCCGTGCCGCCGCCGAGCTTCACCCTCGCCCATCGCTGGCTCTATGCACGCCCCGCACAGGCGCATCAGTGGGGGGCACTGGCCGACGCCGATCTGGGTCTGTATGCCTGTGGCGACTGGTGCTTGTCGGGGCGGGTCGAAGGCGCCTGGCTCAGCGGCCAGGATGCTGCGCGCCGTCTGCTCGAGCACCTGCAATGAGCCCGCCTGGCAAACGTCGCCTCAACCCGCGCAAGCTGCTGCTGTCGAAATGGACAGCCGCGCAGCCGCAGAACCGCGAGCGCCATTTCCTGGTGACCGAGCTGATTCGCGACGAGCAGGACAACATTCTCGGCGTCGAGCTGCAGGCGGTACTTACGCAACGCAGCCAGCAACTCGACTGGCGCCAGCTGCAAGACTGCGAGCGCTGGCTGCAAGGCTGGCGCTGACCCTCCCGCGATACCTGGCGGCGGCCCCCTCGCGCTGACGCCGCTTGCCCGCACGCGAAACCAATACCAAACCTATACAAATCATTTGACTTGTATAACTGCGCACCTATGATAGACACAAGTTGTACATGGATGACTTCATGTACAAGGTCTAACGAGGTCAGGTTATGCAAGCGAGCAAAGCCAAACTGGGTATCAGCGCCTGCCTGCTGGGCGCCGAGGTCCGCTACAACGGCGGCCACAAGCTGTCGCGCCTGTGCAGCCGCAGCCTGACCGAACACTTCGATTTCATCCCGGTCTGTCCCGAGGTCGGCATCGGCATGTCGATCCCGCGGGAGCCGATTCGCCTGGTCGGTGATCCACACGCTCCGCGCGCTGTCGGCACCGTCGACCGCACGCGCGACGTCACCGACGCGCTGGCCGCCTATGGCGAGCGCATGGCCACTGACCTGCAGGGCATCAGCGGCTACATCTTCATGCAGCAATCACCCTCCTGCGGCCTGGAGCGGGTCAAGGTCTATCAGGAAGGCGGACGCCCGAGCGAGCCGGGCCGCGGTATCTTCGCTGCGGCCTTCTGCGCGCGGCATCCGGATCTGCCGGTGGAAGAGGACGGTCGCCTCAACGACCCGGTGCTGCGCGAGAACTTCATCACCCGCGTCTACGCCCATGCCGAATGGCAACGCCTGCTGCAGCAGGGCCTGACGCGTCGTGCGCTGATCGCCTTCCACTCGCGTTACAAGTACCTGCTGATGGCCACCGACCCGGTGCGCTACAAATCGCTCGGGCGCATGCTCGGCGACCTCAGCCAACACGATCTCGGCGAACTGGCGCCACGCTATTTCAGCGAGCTGATGAGCGCCCTGAAGAAATGCGCCACCCGCGGCACCCACAGCAACGTGCTGCAGCATTTGAGCGGCTACCTCAAACGCGCCCTGAGCCCTGAGGACAAGCAGGAGATGCAGCAACTGATCGGCCAATACCGCGAAGGCATCGTGCCGCTGGTGGTGCCGCTGACGCTGCTCAAGCATCACTTCCGCCGTCACCCGGATCGCTATATCGCCGGGCAGGCGTACTTGCAGCCGCACCCCGAGCCACTCAGCCTGCGCAACGCGCTGTGATGCCATGACCAGCGAAACCATCGCCGACGAAGAAACCGGCCACGACTATCGCCAGGCGCTCGACGAGGGCTACCTGCCGATCCGCGAGATCGCGCGAAGCACCGGCATCAACGCCGTGACCCTGCGTGCCTGGGAGCGCCGCTACGGCCTGATCGTGCCCTACCGCACGCCCAAGGGGCATCGTCTCTATTCACCGGCCAACCTTGAACGCATCAATGCCATTCTCGCCTGGCTTGCTCGCGGCGTTGCCGTCGGTCAGGTCAAGGCGCTGCTCGACCATGAGCAGGTGCCTCAGGCGACCAGTACCGACAACTGGTCACGTCAGCGCAACGAGATGCTCGGCTGCATCGTCCAGCTCAACGAGCGACGTCTGGACGACCGTTTCAACTCGGCACTGGCGCTGTACCCGGCCAGCACCCTGGTCGGGCAGCTGCTTTGGCCACTGCTCGGTGAGCTACGTCAGCGCTGGCAAGGCCAGTTCGGCGCACGCGCCGAGCAGGTGTTCTTCCTCTCCTGGCTACGCAGCAAACTGGCTACCCGCATCTATCACTGCAATCGCCAGGTCGGCGGCTCACCGCTGCTGCTGATCAACCTCGGTGAAGCGCCGATGGAACCAGGCCTGTGGCTGTGTGCCTGGCTGGCCAGCGCCAGCGATTGTCCGGTGGAGGTCTTCGATTGGCCGCTGCCGCCCAATGAACTGCTGACGGCGCTGGAGCACATCGCGCCGCGCGCCGTGCTGCTGTATGCCGAAGAAGCGCTGGACGGCACCCTGGTGCGCCGCCAGTTACCGCGTCTGGCCGAACAATGCCCGGTGCCGCTGCTGCTCGCCGGCCCCGCCGCCCACATTCATCGCGACGCGCTGGCTGACCTGGAGTCGGCCAGCGACCCGCTCGCCGCGCACGCCTGGCTGCTGCGTCACGGCCTGCTCGGCGCTCAAGAGGTAACCCCATGCAGCAACTGATGTGGTTTCGCAGCGACCTGCGCACCCAGGACAACACCGCCCTGAGCCATGCCATGAGCAGCGGCGCGACCATCGCCCTGTATCTCGTCACGCCCGGCCAGTGGCAGCGCCATGACGATGCCCCGAGCAAGGTGGACTTCTGGCTGCGCAATCTGGCCGAACTGAGCAAGGCCCTGGCCGCGCTCAACGTGCCGCTGCTGGTGCGTCATTGCCACGACTGGCACGAGGCGCCGGCCCAGGTGGCCGAGGTCTGTCACGAGCACAACATCATCGCCGTGCACGTCAACGAGGAATACGGCATCAACGAAAGCCTGCGCGACCGACAGGTGTGCGCCTACCTCAGCCAGCAGGCCATCGCCTGGCACAGCCATCTCGACCAGATCTTCTTCAAGCCCGGCAGCGTGCTGACTCGTTCCGGCGGTTACTTCCAGGTCTACAGCCAGTTTCGCAAGGTCTGCTACGAGCGCCTGCACACTGCCCTGCCGGCCTTGATCGCCCAACCAAAGGCACAAACGCCGCAGGCCATCAGCAGTGACACGATTCCCGAAACCGTAGAGGGTTTTGCCACCCCCAGCGACAGCCTGCGCCTGCTCTGGCCCGCCGGAGAGGAGGAGGCCCTGCAGCGCCTGCAGCGCTTTGCCGATGAGCAGGTGGCCTACTACAAGGACGAACGCGACTTCCCCGCCAAGCCTGGCACCAGCCAGCTGTCGGCCTACCTGGCCGCAGGCGTCGTCTCCCCGAGACAGTGCCTGCACGCCGCACTCGCGGCCAACCAGGGCGAGTTCGACAGTGGCAACCCCGGCGTCGTCACCTGGATCAACGAGCTGCTCTGGCGCGAGTTCTACAAGCACACACTGGTCGGCTACCCACGGGTATCGCGCCACCGTGCCTTCCGCCTGGAAACCGAGGCAGTGCCATGGCGCCACGCCCCCGAGGAGCTGGCGGCCTGGCAGGAGGGCCGCACCGGTCTGCCGATCATCGACGCAGCCATGCGCCAACTGCTGGAAACCGGCTGGATGCACAACCGCCTGCGCATGATCGTCGCCATGTTCCTGACCAAGAATCTGCTAATCGACTGGCGCGAGGGCGAGCGTTTCTTCATGCGTCATCTGATCGACGGCGACCTGGCGGCGAACAACGGCGGCTGGCAGTGGAGCGCCTCCACCGGTACCGATGCCGCGCCCTACTTCCGTATTTTCAACCCGATCAGCCAGTCGCAGAAATTCGACCCCGATGGCCAGTTCATTCGCCAATGGGTGCCGGAGCTGGCCGGGCTCAACAAGCGTGACATTCATGATCCGTCCGCACTCGGCGGCTTGTTCGCGCCCTCCGGTTACCCGCGCCCGATCGTCGATCTACCGCGCTCGCGCGAGCGCGCTCTGGCGGCGTTCAAGAACCTCTCTGCGCGGGAGGTTCCGGCATGAGCGCATTCCTTGAAAACTTCGCCGAGCGCTTCGCCGCGCTGAACAAGGACAACCTCGACCTGCTGGGCGAGCTGTACAGCGACGATGTGCTGTTTCGCGACCCGCTGCACGAAGTGCATGGCCTGAACGAGATGCGCCGCTATTTCGCCGAGCTGTACGCCAACGTGGAAGCGCTGCACTTCGAATTTCACGGCTTCGATCAGGTCGCCGACGGTGAAGGCTATCTGCGCTGGACCATGCGCTACCGCCACCCGCGCCTGCGTGGCGGCGCCGAGATCGCAGTCGAAGGCTGCTCGCACCTGCTCTGGCGCGACCGCGTCTATCAGCACCGCGATTATTTCGACGCCGGCGCGCTGCTCTACGAACACCTGCCACTGCTCGGCAGCGTCATTGCCTGGCTGAAAAGGAGATTGGCATGAAGCGCATCTGGCTCACCGGCGCCAGCAGCGGCATCGGTGCCGCACTGGCCGAAGAACTGCTCAAGGCAGGCCATCAGTTGGCACTGAGCGCACGCAGCAGTGGCCCACTGCAGGATTTCGCAACGCGCTATGGCGATCAGGTACTGGTCGCACCCGGGGATCTGACCGACGCCGAGCAGGTGCGTGCCATTGGCGAGCGCATCGCTCAACACTGGGGCGCGCTCGATTGCGTGATCCTCAACGCCGGCACCTGCGAATACGTCGACGTGCGCCAGTTCGAGGCAGCGATGATCGAACGCGTGGTCACTGCCAACCTGTTCTCCGCCAGCTACTGCATCGAAGCGGCCCTGCCCTTGCTGCGCCTGGGCAATCGCCCGCACCTGGTCGGTGTCGGCAGCTCGGTGACCTTCATGCCGCTGCCGCGCGCCGAAGCCTACGGCGCCTCCAAGGCCGCCATGCGTTATCTGATGCAGACACTGCGCATCGACCTGGCCAGCGAGGGCATCGACGTTACCCTGGTCAGCCCGGGCTTCGTCGACACCCCGCTGACGCAGAAGAACGACTTCCCCATGCCCATGCGCTGGCCGGTAGAACGCGCCGCCCGGCATATCGCCGAACGCCTGGAAAAGCGCCCGCACGAGATCGCGTTCCCCACCCCTTTCATCGCCATCCTGAAACTGCTCGGCAGCCTGCCCAGCAGCCTGCAACTGGCCATAGGTCGCCGCCTGGCGCGTAACGAGGACAACGCATGAAAATCGCCATCGTCGGCAGCGGCATCGCCGGCCTGACCTGTGCCTATCTGCTCAACCGCCAGCACGACATCCAGGTGTTCGAGGCCAGCGACTGGATCGGCGGCCACACCCACACCGTCGACGTGCAGGTGGAGGGTCGCAGCTACGCCATCGATACCGGCTTCATCGTCTTCAACGACTGGACCTATCCCAACTTCATCCGCCTGCTGGAGCAGGTCGGGGTGCGCTACAAACCCACCGAAATGAGCTTCTCGGTGAGCGACCCGGCCACCGGCGTGGAGTACAACGGCCACGACCTCAACACCCTGTTCGCCCAGCGCAGCAACCTGTTGTCGCCAGCCTTCTGGGGCATGCTGCGCGACATCCTGCGTTTCAATCGCCAGTCGCTGGACGACCTGGCCAACAACCGCATCAGCGCCGATACCACGCTCGGCCAGTACCTCGACAGCAACGGCTATGGCCGCCGTTTCATCGAGCATTACATCGTGCCGATGGGCTCGGCCATCTGGTCGATGTCGCTGGCCGACATGCTCGGTTTCCCGCTGCAGTTCTTCGTGCGCTTCTGCAAGAACCACGGCCTGCTCTCGGTCAGCGACCGCCCGACCTGGCAGGTGATCGAAGGCGGCTCGCGCAGCTACGTGGCGCCCTTGACCGCCAGCTTCGCCGAACGCATTCGCCTCAATTGCCCGGTCAGCCGCGTCGTGCGCGATGAGGACGGCGTCACCCTGCACAGCGCTGCCGGCAGCGAGCGTTTCGACAAGGTGATCTTCGCCTGCCACAGCGACCAGGTACTGGCACTGCTCGAGCAGGCCAGCGAGCAGGAGCGGGATATTCTTGGCGCCCTGCCCTACGCCAGCAACGACGTGGTGCTGCATACCGACACGCGCCTGCTGCCCAAGCGCAAGCTGGCCTGGGCCAGCTGGAACTATCGCCTGGGCGGGCCGAGCGATCAGCCGGCGGCGGTGACTTACGACATGAACATCCTGCAGGGCATCGACAGCGATACCACCTTCTGCGTCAGCCTCAACCAGACTGCCGCCATCGACCCGAGCAAGATCCTCGCGCGCTTCCAGTACGCCCACCCGCAGTACAGCCTGGCCGGTACCGCGGCCCAGGCGCGCTGGGAAGAGTTGCTCGGCGCGCAGCACACCTACTACTGCGGCGCCTACTGGGCCAACGGTTTTCATGAAGATGGCGTGGTCAGCGCGCTGCGTGTGGCACGCGCCTTCGGAGAGACGCTCTGATGCACAGTGCCCTGTACAGCGGCTGGGTGCAGCATCGCCGCTTCGCCCCGCGCGCCCATGCCTTTCGCTATCGCATGGGCCTGCTGTACCTCGACCTGAGCGAACAGGCGCAGTTGTTCGCCCTCTCAAAGCTGGCTGGCTCCGGCCGCTGGGCGCCCTTCGCCTTCCGTGAGACCGACTACCTGCCGGAGTCGACCCGCCAGGGCGTGGCGCTGCACGAGGCGGTGCGCGATCGCGTGGAGCAAGCACTGGGCATGCGTCCGCAAGGCCGCATCTGCGTGCTGACGCAGCCGCGCAGCTGGGGCCTGGCCTTCAACCCGGTGAGCATTTTCTACTGCCATGACGCCGACCAGCGGCTGATGGCGATTCTCTGTGAAGTCAGCAATACGCCGTGGCGTGAGCGTTATCACTACGTGCTGCCGGCAGAGGGCGAAGGCCGCCATCAGGTCAGTGTGGACAAGGCCTTCCATGTCTCGCCCTTCCTGCCGCGCGAGCTGGAATACCGCATGAGCTTCAGCGCCGTGGGCGAACGCCTTGGCGTGCACATGGCCGACTGGCAAGGCGAAACCAAGCTGTTCGACGCCAGCCTCAGCCTGCACCGCGAAGCCCTCGACCGCGCCAGCTTGCACCGCTATCTGCTCAGTTTCCCCTGGATGACCGGCAAGACCCTGGCCGCCATCCACTGGCAGGCGCTGCGCCTGCTGTTCAAGCGCATCCCGATTTTCGACCACAAGCCTGCGGAAGGCAGCTTCCGTGTCGCCCGCCCGCAAGTGAAGGACATGCCCCATGAAGAGCTCTAGCCTGACCTCCACCAGAAGCCTGGTACGCAGTGGCAACGGCATTGGTGCCGGCCTGTTGCGGCGTGCCGTATTGCGCCAGTTACAGGGCCTGCACCACGGCCTGCTGGTGATCCACGAAGCGGGTGACAGCCTGCACTTCGGCAACCCGCAGGCCCATCTGCGCGCCGAAATCACGGTGCATGACCCTGCTGTCTGGGGGCTGGTGGCGGGTAACGGCTCGATCGGCTCGGGCGAGGCCTATATCCATGGCTACTGGAGCACGCCGGACCTGACTGCGGTGATCCGCATCTTCGTCGCCAACCTCGATGTGCTGGATGCCATGGAAGGCGGCCTGGCGCGCCTGGGGCGGCCGCTGATCCAGGGCCTGCACTGGCTCAATCGCAATACCAGGCAAGGCTCACGCCGGAACATCGCCGCGCACTACGACCTGGGCAACGACCTGTTCGAACAATTCCTCGACCCGACCATGATGTACTCGGCGGCCATGTTCACCCGCGAGGACGACAGCCTGGAGCAGGCGCAGCTCAACAAGCTCGAGCGCATCTGCCAGAAGCTCGCGCTGAAACCCAGCGACCACCTGCTGGAAATCGGCACCGGCTGGGGCAGCATGGCCCTCTATGCCGCGACCCATTACGGCTGCCGGGTGACCACCACCACCTTGTCCCGCGAGCAGCACGCCCACACCGAGCAACGCATTCGCGAGCTGGGCCTGGAAGATCGCGTGACCCTGCTGCTGGAGGACTACCGCGACCTCGATGGCCAGTACGACAAACTGGTCTCCATCGAGATGATCGAGGCCGTCGGCCACCGCTTCCTGCCTACCTACTTCGAACAGTGCGCGCGCCTGCTCAAGCCTGACGGGCTGATGCTGCTGCAGGCCATCACCATTCGAGATCAACGCTACGAGCAGGCCTGCAAGTCGGTGGACTTCATCCAGCGCTACATCTTCCCCGGCGGCGCGCTACCCTCGGTGCAGAAGATGCTCGATGTGGTCACCCGGCATACCGACTTCAACCTGCATCACATGGAAGATTTCGGTCTGCACTACGCGCGCACCCTGCGCCTGTGGCACGACAATCTGCGCCATGCTCGGCAGCGCCTGGAGCAATTGGGCTACGACGATTACTTCTATCGCCTGTGGGAGTTTTACCTCTGCTATTGCGAAGGCGGCTTCCTCGAACGCACCATTGGCACCGCGCAACTGCTACTGGCCAAACCGGCCGCCCGCCCTGCGCCTCTGTTAGGAAACTTCGATGCCTAAGCTGATCGCCAATGCCCTCCTGTTCCAGCTCGGCTGGCTGGTCTGCGTCTTCGCAGGCGATAGTCTCTGGCTGCTGCTGGTGGCAGCGATCATCGGCGTGCACCTGCTGTGGGTCAGCAGCTGGGCGGCAGAAGGCAAACTGCTGCTCAGCGTGTTTCTCGCCGGCAGTGCGCTGGACAGCTTTCTGCTCAACCTCGGGGTGTTCGATTTCGGCGAGGAACGCCAGCTGATTCCGCTGTGGCTGGCCCTGCTCTGGCTGCTGCTGGCCAGTACGCTCAATCACTGCCTGGCCTGGACCGCACAGCCCTGGTGGCGGGCCAGCCTGCTGGGCGCTGTCGCCGCGCCGCTGTCCTACTACGGCGGCGCCAAGATTGCCGGCGTCACGCTGCCACTGGGTACCTGGCCAACCCTGGTGATCTTCGCGCTGGTCTGGGCCGTGGTGATGCCGGTGCTGCATGGCTTCGCCAAGCTGTATCGGGCGCAATACGAGCAGAGCCTGCGCAGCCGCCGCTCGGCCTAGCCGATAGCCTCTGTAGGAGCGTCGCACCGCCGCGAACCGGTTCGGCTCGGGTTCGAAAAGCTTCGCCCCGGGGCGGGGCTCCTACGCAAAAGCGGCTGGCAGGCCTGCTGAACTGGCGGCACTGCCCCCTGTCAGCCCAAGCCCCGCGTACCCATTGCATGGCGTACACTGCCGCGCCATGAGCCAGACCATCCCCCATACCCAACTGCCAACCGAGCCCGAGATCAGTTGCAGCACCTGCGCGGCCTGCTGCTGCCAGCTGGAAGTGATGCTGTTCGGCGATGAAGACGTACCGCAACGCTTCATCGATACCGACCAGTGGGGCAGCGAAGTGATGCGTCGCCTGGACGACAACTGGTGCGCGGCGCTGGACCGCAACAGCATGCGCTGCACCATCTACGAGGTGCGCCCACTGATCTGCCGGGAGTTCGAGCTGGGTGCGGCCGAATGCCTGGAAGAGCGCCAGGGCATCGCTCAGGCCTATCGCTAGCGGAGCGCACCGCGCAGGCCAGGGGCACAATGAAAAAGACCGGGGCTTGCCCGGTCTTTTTATTCAGAAGCTCGTGCGGTAATGCACGGTGTAGGCTTCCGCCCCGTCGTTGGGGTTCTTCAGGCCCGCGTTGGAATAGTGAACGGCACGCAAACCGATCTCCTGCCCGGCGAAACGCAGGCCGAAGCCGATGCGGTCTTCGAACTGAAACGACGAGCCCAGTTTGTTGCTCTCCAGCTCAGTACTGGAGAAGGCGGCCACGCCGATACCGGCTTCGATGTAAGGACGCACGTTCTGCCCGGCGAACTCGTAGACGAACACTGGCGAGAACGACAGGCTGTGATTGCTCGCCGTGTCATCGCCATCCCAGTAGGTGTAACCCAGGTCCCAGTAGCCAGTCAGACGCCCATAGCTACTCTCGAGCCAGCTGTGGTTCCAATCCCATTGCGCACCCACACGGTAAACCATGGTGGAATCGCCACTCTGACCAATAGCTGCGGTTACGTCCGCAGCCTGCGCAGCACCCATAGTTCCGAACGTCAGGGCCGTAGCTGCAGCAAAGGCATATAACTTCTTCATGAGTCATTCCTTTTATAGCGGGAGGTTTTAACAGGCTCGTTGCAAAAATATAGAAGCATTCGATATCAGAGAAAGCTTAATTCGAAAAAAATTCACTATATCGAACGAACTTCGGCCTTTTCATTCAACAAAATCGGCAATACTCGGCAAAGTTGCGCAGTGTCTCCGCTGCTCCAATAGCGAGTGGCCTGAGCAGGTACGGTTGCCAGCATGTCGTGCTGAGTGAGCAAACGCTGCAGCTGACGCGCCACGGCCGCGCCGGTATCGATCAAGGTCACCGAAGCCGGCACCAGCTCGCCCAGCAGCGGGCGCAGGAAGGGGTAGTGCGTGCAGCCGAGAATCAGCGTGTCACAGCCTTCGGCCAGCAGCGGTGTGACGTAGCCTCGCAGCAACTCACGGGTTGCCGGTGCCTGCAGCTCGCCCGCTTCGATGCATTCCACCAACCCCGGACAGGGCTGAGTGACCACCCGCACGTCATTGGCGAAGCGGTCGAGCAGTGCGGCGAATCTGGCGCTCTTCAGCGTACCGGTGGTTGCCAGCACACCGACCACGCCACTGCGGGTCGCCGCTGCGGCCGGCTTTACCGCTGGCTCCATGCCGACGATGGGCAAATCCGGATAACGCTCGCGCAGCTCGGCAGCCGCCGCAGCCGTCGCGGTATTGCAGGCCAGCACCAGGGCCTTGGCGCCATGCGCCAGCAGATGCTCGGTGATCAGCACGCAGCGTTCGCGAATGTATTCCGGGCTCTTCTCGCCGTAGGGCACGTGGCCGCTGTCGGCGACGTAGAGCAGCGTTTCGTTGGGTAGCAGCTGACGAATCTCGCGCAGCACCGACAGGCCGCCGACGCCCGAGTCGAAAACGCCAATCGGCGCCTGCGACTCGCTCCTACGATCCTTAGCGCCCACCGCACACCCCGCAGGCCGGATCGCGCTTGACCCGCAGTTCGCGAAAGCGCGTACCCAGTGCATCGATCAGCAGCAGGCGGCCTACCAGCGGCTCGCCGAAACCGGCCAGCAGCTTGAGTGCCTCCAGCGCCTGCAGGCTGCCGACCAGGCCCACCAGCGGGCCGACCACACCGGCTTCGCTGCAGGTCAGCTCGGCTTCGCTACCGTGCCCGTACAGGCAGTGATAGCAGGGGCTGGCGGCATTACGCGGATCGAACACCGACAGCTGGCCTTCCAGGCGGATCGCCGCCCCCGAGACCAGCGGCTTGCCTGCCGCGACGCAGGCGGCATTGACCGCCTCGCGGGTGGCGAAATTGTCCGAGCAGTCCAGCACCAGGTCGACGGCGCTCACGGCCGCAGCCAGCGAGTCGGCGTCCAGCGCCTGACGATGCGGCACCAGGCGGACCTGCGGATTGATCGCCGCCAGGCGCGCCATGGCCGAATCCACCTTGGCTTGGCCGATGCTGGCGGTGTCGTGGGCGATCTGCCGCTGCAGGTTAGTCAGATCCACCGTATCGAAGTCAGCCAGATGCAACTCACCGACACCGGCTGCGGCCAGGTACAGCGCCACCGGCGAGCCGAGGCCGCCCATGCCGACGATCAGCACCCGGCCCTGCTTGAGGCGCAGTTGCCCTTCCACATCGATCTGTTTCAGCAGGATCTGCCGGCTATAGCGCAGCAGCTCGTCATCGCTCAGCATCTGATCACTCACGGTCGAAACGTCCCAAACTGATGCGGTCGAGGCCTGCGAGGTCACGCCGGCTGTGTACCTCGACGAAGCCGCCGGCGTCGAGCAATCTGCGCACGGCCTCGGCCTGATCGAAGCCATGCTCCAGCATCAGCCAGCCGCCGGACAGCAGGTGGTCCGGCGCGGCCCGGATGATCGCACGAATATCGTCCAGCCCGTCGCTGCCGGCAACCAGGGCGCTGCTCGGTTCGAAGCGTACGTCGCCCTGTTCGAGGTGCTGGTCATCGGCGCGGATATAAGGCGGGTTGCTCAGAATCAGGCCATAGCGTTGCTCGACCAGCGCGGAAAACCAGTGGCTATGCAGGAAGCAGGCATTACCCAGCGTGAGGCGCTGGCGATTGCGCTCGGCCAGGGCCACGGCGTCTTCGACGCGATCCACGCCGGTCACCTGCCAGGCCGGACGCTCGCTGGCCAGGGCCAGGGCGATGGCGCCAGTGCCGGTGCCCAGATCCAGCACCGCCAGTGGTCCGGCAGGCAGCAGCTCGAGCGCGGTTTCCACCAGCAGCTCGGTGTCCGGGCGCGGAATCAGGGTATGCGGCGCCACTTCCAGATCGAGGCTCCAGAAGCCCTGATGACCGAGGATGTAAGCGACCGGCTCGCCATTCCGGCGGCGCTGCATGAACGCGCTGAACTGCGCCTGCTGGGCCGCGTCCAGCTCACGCTCCGGCCAGGTACGCAGGTAGCTGCGCGGCTTGTTCAGCGCGGCCGCCAGCAGCAACTCGGCGTCCAGCCGCGGCGTCGGCGAGTCGGGCAGGTCAGCGATAGTGAGCAGGGATTCGATGGTGGCCATATTTCTCTCGTAGCCCGGATGCAATCCGGGAAGTATGTCCCCGGATTGCATCCGGGCTACGGTTGTGGTGCGCATGGCGCACCCTACGGTATACGCGGCGTAGGGTGCGCCATGCGCACCGCAATGACCTCAAGCGAAACTCAATCGCCCAACGCCGCCAACTGGTCGGCCTGGTACTCGGCCAGCAAGGGCTCGATCACCGCCTCGACACCACCGGCCATGACTTCGCTCAGCGAGTACAGGGTCAGGTTGATGCGGTGGTCAGTCACCCGGCCCTGCGGGAAGTTGTAGGTGCGGATGCGCTCGGAGCGGTCGCCGGAGCCTACCAGCAGCTTGCGCGTCTCGGAGATTTCCTTGTGCGCCGCCGCTTCCTGCTGGTCCTGCAGCTTGGCCGCCAGCCAGGCCATGGCCTTGGCGCGGTTCTTGTGCTGCGAGCGCTCTTCCTGACATTCCACCACGGTGCCGGTGGGAATGTGGGTGATGCGGATCGCCGAGTCGGTGGTGTTGACGTGCTGACCACCGGCGCCGGAGCTGCGGTAGGTATCGACGCGCAGGTCGGCCGGGTTGATCTCGATGGCCGCCTGCTCGTCCGGCTCCGGCAATACCGCCACGGTGCAGGCCGAGGTATGGATGCGGCCCTGGGATTCGGTTTCCGGCACGCGCTGCACGCGATGAGCACCGGACTCGAACTTGAGCTTGGCGTAGACGTTGTCCCCCTCGACGCGGGCGATCACTTCCTTGAAGCCGCCGTGCTCGCCCTCGTTGGCCGACAGCACCTCGACGCGCCAGCCCTGCCTCTCGGCGTAACGCGAATACATGCGGAACAGGTCGCCGGAGAAGATCGCAGCCTCGTCGCCACCGGTGCCGGCGCGCACTTCCAGGTAGACGTTGCGCCCATCGTTGGGGTCTTTCGGCAGCAGCATGCGCTGCAACTTGTCTTCCAGGGTGACCAGCGCTTCCTTGGCCTGGGCCACTTCCTCTTCGGCCATCTCGCGCATGTCCGCGTCGCTGTCCTTGAGCAGCGCCTGGGCACCTTCGAGGTCGCCCTGCACCTTGCGCAGTTCGCGGAAGGTGGCGATCACCGGCTCGATTTCGGCGTATTCCTTGGAATAGGCGCGAAACTGCGTTTGCTTGGAAATCACCTCGGCGTCGCCGAGCAGCGCCGTCAGTTCCTCGAAGCGGTCGCTGAGGTTGTCCAGCTTGTTCAACAGTGAAGCTTTCATTGCAGACCTTTGTCCTGCGGCGCGCTCTCGTCGAGGGCGAACAATTCCTGGGCCAGGCTGAGCGCGTCGACGCGCCCCTCGGCAGTAAGTTTCTTCATGCGCACGCTGGGTGCGTGCAGCAGCTTGTTGGTCAGGCCGCGCGCCAGTTGCGCCAGCACGTCCTCGGGGTTGCTGCCGTTGGCCAGCATGCGCTGGGCCTTGGTCAACTCATCGTCGCGCAGGCGCTCGGCCTGCTGGCGGTAGGCCTTGAGCACATCCACCGCCGCCAGCTCGCGCAGGCGCTGCATGAAGTCCTCGGTGCCGGCGGCGATCAGCTCCTCGGCAGCCTGCGCCGCGCCCTGGCGGCTCTTGAGGTTTTCCTCGATGACTTCATGCAGGTCATCGACGGTGTACAGATAGACGTCATCGAGCTCGCCCACCTGCGGCTCGATGTCGCGTGGCACGGCGATGTCGACCATGAAGATCGGCTTGTGCTTGCGTTTTTTCAGCGCGCTTTCCACCGCGCCCTTGCCGAGAATCGGCAGCTGGCTGGCGGTGGAACTGATGACGATGTCGCTGTGCGCCAGTTCGTCGGGAATGTCCGAGAGCAGCACGGCGTGGGCGCCGAATTGCTCGGCCAGCTGGCTGGCGCGCTCCAGGGTGCGGTTGGCGACGACGATGCGCTTGATGCCCTGATCGTGCAGATGACGCGCCACCAGGCTGATGGTCTCGCCGGCGCCGATCAGCAGCGCCTGGCTGCGATGCAGGTCGGCGAAAATCTGCTTGGCCAGGCTCACGGCGGCGAAAGCCACGGACACCGGGTTCTCGCCGATGGCGGTGTCGGTGCGCACGGTCTTGGCGGTGCTGAAGGTGGCCTGGAACAAGCGCCCGAGCAGCGGGCCGACGGTGCCGGCCTCACGCGCCACGGCGTAAGCGGACTTGAGCTGGCCGAGTATCTGCGGCTCGCCGAGGACCATCGAATCCAGCCCGCAGGCCACACGCATCATGTGCCGTACCGCGTCCTGCTCGCTGTGCACGTAGGCACAGGCACGCAGTTCGTCGACGCTCAGTCGATGGAAGTTGGCCAGCCACTGCAGCACTTCGTCGCTGCTCAGCTGATCCTGCTCCAGGTACAACTCGCTACGGTTGCAGGTAGAGAGGATCGCCGCCTCGCGACTGGGCGTCAGCCGGCACAGCTGCTGCAACGCCTCGACCAGTTGCTCCGGAGTGAAAGCAACGCGCTCGCGCACCTCTACCGAGGCGGTCTTGTGGTTGATACCGAGGGCGATAAAGGCCATGCAGGGTCGCTGAGGGGCAATACGAGAGCCGGCAATTGTCCTACTTCGCCCCCGAGAGAACAACTCCCGCGACCTATTGTCCCAATAGACGGTTCGCCGCATCGTGCTCGCCAGTGGGCTTGCTCCAAGGCTTGTGTCATGATGCCGCGAACGTCGCAGGGCACGAGCCAGCACGGCCGTCGCCCCGGAATAACGCACGACAAGGCACTATGAACAGACCCCTCGCGTTAGTCACCGCACTGGCCCTTCTCAGCGGCTGCCAAACCTTCGCCCCCAGTGAGCCGGACGGTACGCCGCCGGTACAGGAAGCCGACCAGACCACCCAGCTGGAGCCGAGTGAATACGGCTCGTTCAGCCAGGAAACCCTGTTCGCCCTGCTCACCGCCGAGCTGGCCGGGCAGCGCAATCGCTTCGACATCGCCCTCGGCAACTATGTGCAGCAGGCCAACGCCACTGGCGATGCCGGCGTCGCCGAACGCGCCTTCCGTATTGCCGAATACCTCGGCGCCGAACAGGCTGCGCTCGACAGCGCACTGATCTGGGCCAGGAACGCGCCGAGCAACATCGACGCCCAGCGCGCCGCCGCCGTGCAGCTGGCCCGCGCCGGCCGTTACGACGAATCCATGACCTATATGGAGCAGGTGCTGCAGCGCCAGGGCGACACCCACTTCGATTTCCTCGCCCTGTCTGCCGCAGAGACCGACCCGGATACCCGCGCCGGCCTGCTGCAGGGCTTCGACCGCCTGCTGATCAAGAACCCGGACAACAGCCAGCTGCTGTTCGGCAAGGCCATCCTTCTGCAACAGGACGGCCGCGCCGAAGAGGCCCTGAAACTGCTCGAAGACAGCGCAGCAAGCACCAACGAGGTGTCGCCGATCCTGCTGCGCGCCCGCCTGCTGCAGAGCCTCGACCGTGGCAACGAGGCCCTGCCGCTGCTGCAGAAAGGCATCCGCAAGAACCCCGAAGACAAACGCTTGCGCCTGACCTACGCGCGCCTGCTGGTCGAGCAGGATCGCCTCGACGACGCCAAGGGCGAATTCTCCAAGCTGGTGCAGGAAAACCCCAACGACGACGACCTGCGTTTCTCCCTGGCCCTGGTGTGCCTGGAAGCCGAAGCCTGGGAAGAGGCCATCGTCTACCTGGAAGAGCTGGTCGAACGCCGCAGCCATGTCGATGCCGCGCACTACAACCTCGGTCGCGCCTACGAGGCGCTGAACGATACCGACAGCGCCCTGCAGGAATACCGACTGGTCGGCCCGAGCAACGATTACCTGCCGGCCCAGCAACGCCAGGCCGAACTGCTGTTCGCCCAACAACGCAGCGAAGAAGCCAGCGCACGCCTGGCCCAGGCCCGCGACGCGCAGCCCGATTACGCCATCCAGCTGTACCTGATCGAAGCCGAAGGCCTGAGCAATCGCCGCCAGGTCGAGACGGCCTGGAAAGTGATCAACGACGGCCTGGAGCAGTACCCCAACGACCTGAACCTGCTCTACACCCGCGCCATGCTGGCGGAAAAGCGCGATGACCTGGCCCAGCTGGAAACCGACCTGCGCTACATCATCAAGCGCGAGCCGGAGCACGCCATGGCGCTCAATGCCCTCGGCTACACCCTGGCCGACCGCACCACGCGCTATGAAGAAGCGCGCGAGCTGATCGAGAAAGCGCACCAGCTCAACCCGAACGACCCGGCGATTCTCGACAGCCTCGGCTGGGTCAACTATCGCCTGGGCAACCTCGACGAGGCCGAACGCCTGCTGCGTCAGGCTCTGGAGAAATTCCCCGACCATGAAGTAGCAGCCCACCTCGGCGAAGTGCTCTGGGCCCAGGGCAAACAGCGCGAAGCCCGACGCATCTGGCGCGACGCCCTCAGCGAAACGCCCGATAGCCCCATTCTGCGTGACACGCTGTTGCGCCTGACCGGTTCCGAGACTCTTTGATGCTTCGTCACCTACTTGTATTCAGCCTCCTCGCCCTGCTCGCCGGTTGCGCCGGCCTCACCTCGCACGAAGCGCTGGAAGGCCAGGGCGACCCGGCCAAGTGGAAAGCCCACAAAGAGCAGATCACTCAGCTCGACGGCTGGCAGATCAACGGCAAGATCGGCATCCGCGCCCCGCAGGATTCCGGCAGCGCCACGCTGTTCTGGCTGCAGCGCCAGGACTACTACGACATTCGCCTGTCCGGCCCACTGGGTGGCGGCGCTGCACGCCTGACCGGCCGCCCGGGTGACATCCTGCTGGAAGTATCCAACCGCGGCCGTTTCCGCGCCGAGTCGCCGGAAGCGCTGCTGCAAGAGCAACTGCGTCTGGACCTGCCAGTGTCCAACCTGCTCTGGTGGATTCGCGGCCTGCCCGCCCCGGACAGCCGCAGCCGCATCACCCTCGACAGCGAAAGCCACCTGGCGCAGCTGGAACAGGACGGCTGGAAGGTGGAATATCAGCGCTACACGCAGCAGAACGGCTACGCCCTGCCGGAGCGCCTGAAGCTTTACGGTCAGGACCTGGAAGTGACCCTGGTGATCAAGGACTGGCGGCCGCGTCAGTTAGGGCAATAAGCTCACTACAGATCCTGTGGGAGGGGCTTCAGCCGCGACAGCTTGTCCAGCACCTTCCACAGCGCACAGCCGATGACTGGAAAAGCGTCATCCCCAACCACGCCGAACTCACCCTGCCCGCCCCGGCCAAGCTCAACCTGATAAGGCGCCAACCACTTCGCGAGCAGAGCTCGCTCCTACAAGTTTCGCGCACGCAGCCGTAGCCCGGATGAAATCCGGGAACCATCGCCACCAAGCCCCGGATTGCATCCGGGCTACGAACCGGGCATTTCGCGGCTAAAGCCGCTCCTACGGGGGAGGCCGCGGTGTTTGTAGGAGCGGCTGGGCGGCATTCCGTTTCAGCCGCGATGCTCCTCTGACGCACCTGCCGATGCATTTCCCGAATACAATCGCCACATGCCTCACGACGATGCCCCTGCCCCGACCATGACCGTCATCCCCACCCACGCCGAACTGATCCTGCCCGCCCCGGCCAAGCTCAACCTGATGCTGCATATCCTCGGCCGCCGCGCCGATGGCTATCACGAGCTGCAGACCCTGTTCCAGTTTCTCGACCACGGCGACGAGCTCGGCTTCAGCCTGCGCCAGGATGGCGAAATCCACCTGCACACGCCCATCGAAGGCGTACCGCATGACAGCAACCTGATCGTGCGCGCGGCGAAAAGACTGCAGGAAGCCAGTGGCACTCAGCTCGGCGCCGATATCTGGCTGGACAAACGCCTGCCCATGGGCGGCGGCATCGGCGGCGGCAGCTCGGATGCCGCCACCACCCTGCTCGGTCTCGACCACCTGTGGCACACCCAACTGGGCGAAGATCGCCTGGCCGAACTGGGCCTGGCCCTCGGCGCCGACGTGCCGGTATTCGTACGCGGCCACGCCGCCTTCGCCGAGGGCGTTGGCGAGCGCCTGACCCCCGTAGAACTGGACGAACCCTGGTTCCTCGTCGCCGTACCGCAAGTCTTTGTAAGCACAGCAGAAGTTTTCGGCTCGCCCGAGTTGACACGGGATACGCCGCCCATTAAAGTTCGCAGCCTTCTTGCGGGGGGTGGTCGAAACGACTGCCAGCCGGTCGTAGAGAAGCGTTACCCTGAAGTTCGTAACGCTTTGATCTTGTTGAACAAATTTGTTTCAGCTAGATTGACCGGCACTGGAGCTTGCATATTTGGGAGCTTCCCAAATCGGGACGATGCTGATAAAGTCGCCCGCCAACTTCCAGGCACTCTGCCGAGTTTTGTCGCTCAAGGTCGCAACATTTCGATGCTGCACCGCAAGCTCCAAGCATTGGCCAAGAAGTGAATGCTCAGCATTCGGTTATACGATACAGGGGCGTCGCCAAGCGGTAAGGCACCAGGTTTTGATCCTGGCATGCGTTGGTTCGAATCCAGCCGCCCCTGCCATAACCTCCCTCGGGAGGCATCGAGAACCGAGTCAAAAAGCATTCAACACAGAATATAGGGGCGTCGCCAAGCGGTAAGGCACCAGGTTTTGATCCTGGCATGCGTTGGTTCGAATCCAGCCGCCCCTGCCATTTTCCATACCCATCCAGGTATACCCCCAGCCGGCAGGTACTGCGCGTGTCCAAGATGATGGTCTTCACGGGGAACGCAAACCCCGATCTGGCGCGACGGATCGTTCGTCAGCTGCACATTCCCCTCGGCGATGCTTCGGTCGGTAAGTTCTCCGACGGCGAAGTCATGATCGAAATCAACGAGAACGTTCGCGGTAAGGACGTCTTCCTGATTCAGCCGACCTGTGCGCCCACCAACGACAACCTGATGGAACTGGTAGTGATGGCCGACGCCTTCCGCCGCTCCTCGGCGACTCGCATCACTGCAGTCATCCCCTACTTCGGTTATGCCCGCCAGGATCGCCGTCCGCGTTCCGCGCGCGTGGCGATCAGCGCCAAAGTGGTTGCCGACATGCTCACCGTGGTCGGTATCGACCGCGTGCTGACCGTCGACCTGCACGCTGACCAGATCCAGGGCTTCTTCGACATTCCGGTGGACAATATCTATGGTTCCCCGGTCCTGGTCGACGACATCGAAGACCAGCGCTTCGACAACCTGATGATCGTTTCCCCCGATATCGGCGGCGTCGTTCGTGCCCGCGCCGTGGCCAAGAGCCTGGGCGTCGACCTGGCGATCATCGACAAGCGTCGTGAGAAGGCCAACCAGTCCGAAGTGATGCACATCATCGGTGACGTCGAAGGCCGTACCTGCATCCTTGTCGACGACATGGTCGACACCGCCGGTACCCTGTGCCACGCCGCCAAAGCACTGAAAGAGCGCGGCGCCGCCAAGGTCTACGCCTACTGCACCCACCCCGTGCTGTCCGGCCGCGCCATCGAGAACATCGAGAATTCCGTCCTGGACGAGCTGGTGGTCACCAACACCATCCCGCTGTCCGCTGCGGCGCAGTCCTGCTCGCGTATTCGCCAGCTCGACATCGCCCCGGTCGTCGCCGAAGCGGTTCGCCGCATCAGCAACGAAGAATCGATCAGCGCCATGTTCCGCTAAGCGGAACTGGCCAGATCACACTGCCCCGCCTCGTGCGGGGCTTTTTGCCCTACCGCCCGAGGCTGGTCGCAAGCCACAAGGCGGTTTGGTTATTTTGGAGAAGTGAAATGACTGTTGAATTTGCCCTGAATGCCGAAGTGCGTTCCGACCTGGGGAAAGGTGCGAGCCGCCGCCTGCGTCGTAACGTGTCCATGGTTCCTGCCGTGATCTACGGTGGCGACAAAGCCCCGCAATCGATCAGCCTGCTGGCCAAAGACCTGGCCAAGCTGCTGGAAAACGAAGCGGCTTTCAGCCACGTTCTGAGCCTGGACGTTGCCGGCACCAAAGAAAGCGTCCTGATCAAGGCCCTGCAGCGCCACCCGGCCAAAGGCTTCGTCCTGCACGCTGACTTCCAGCGCGTGGTTGCCGGCCAGAAACTGACCGCTCACGTACCCCTGCACTTCCTCAACGAAGCAACTTCCGTTGGCGTGAAGCAGCAAGGTGGCGAGATCTCCCACACCATCAGCGAAGTCGAAGTTTCCTGCCTGCCGAAAGACCTGCCGGAATTCATCGAAGTCGACATGGCTGCCGTAGAAGTTGGCCAGACTGTCCACATGTCCGACCTGAAGCTGCCGAAAGGCGTTGAGCTGGTTGCTCTGGCTCACGGTAACGACCTGGCTGTCTCCAACATTCACGCTTCGCGCGTGAAGGCTGAAGACGAAGAAGGCGCCGCCGAGTAATCGCAGCGCGGAACCCGCCCGGCAGGCGATCACGCCGGGCGATTTCCTCAAAAGGGCTCCTGTATGACTGCCGTACAACTGATCGTTGGCCTGGGTAACCCCGGCCCCGAATACGACCAGACCCGGCACAATGCAGGGGCCCTTTTCGTTGAGCGCGTGGCGGCAAGCCAGCGCGTCAACCTATCTGTCGATCGCAAGTATTTCGGCCTGGTGGGCAAGTTCAACCACCAGGGGCGCGAAGTTCGTCTGCTTATCCCCACCACCTACATGAACCGCAGCGGCCAGTCCGTGGCGGCCTTGGCCAATTTCTTCAAGATCAAACCCGAAGAGATCCTGGTGGCCCACGACGAACTCGACATGCCACCCGGCGTCGCCAAGCTCAAACAGGGCGGCGGCCACGGTGGACACAACGGCCTGCGCGACATCATCGCCCAGCTCGGCAACCAGAATAACTTCCACCGCCTGCGGCTCGGCATCGGCCACCCGGGGCACGCCAGCCTGGTATCCGGCTACGTGCTCGGACGCGCCCCACGCAGCGAACAGGACCTGCTCGACCAGAGCATCGACTTCGCCTTGGACGTCCTGCCGGAAATACTCGCCGGCGACTGGACCGTGGCCATGCGCAAGCTGCATAGCCAGAAGGCCACCAAGTAACCACCTTTCCCCCGAGGGACACATCATGGGATTCAACTGCGGCATCGTCGGCCTGCCCAACGTCGGCAAGTCCACCCTGTTCAACGCCCTCACCAAATCCGGCATCGCGGCGGAGAACTTCCCCTTCTGCACCATCGAGCCGAACAGCGGCATCGTGCCCATGCCCGACCCGCGCCTGGATGCCCTGGCCGAGATCGTCAAGCCCGAGAAGGTCATCCCCACCACCATGGAATTCGTCGACATCGCCGGCCTGGTCGCGGGCGCGTCGAAAGGTGAAGGCCTGGGCAACAAGTTCCTCGCCAACATCCGCGAAACCGACGCCATCGCCCACGTGGTGCGCTGCTTCGAAGACGACAACGTCATCCACGTCGCCAACAGCGTCGACCCCAAGCGTGACATCGAGATCATCGACCTCGAACTGATCATGGCCGACCTCGACAGCTGCGAGAAGCAACTGCAGCGCGTGGCTCGCACCGCCAAGGGTGGCGACAAGGAATCCGTGGCGCAGAAGGCCCTGCTGGAAAAGCTCATCCCCCACCTCACCGAAGGCAAGCCGGCGCGCAGCCTGCTCAAGGACCTGGGTGACGACGAGAAGCGCCTGGCCAAGACCTTCCACCTGCTCACCACCAAGCCGGTGATGTACATCGCCAACGTCGCCGAAGACGGCTTCGAGAACAACCCGCTGCTCGACGTGGTACAAGCCATCGCCGACGCAGAAGGCGCCATCGTCGTACCGGTGTGCAACAAGATCGAAGCCGAGATCGCCGAACTGGACGATCTCGAAGAGATGCAGATGTTCCTCGAGACCATGGGCATGGAAGAGCCGGGCCTGAACCGCGTGATCCGCGCCGGCTACTCGCTGCTCAACCTGCAGACCTACTTCACCGCAGGCGTGAAGGAAGTGCGTGCCTGGACCGTCAAGGTCGGCGCCACCGCCCCGCAATCGGCTGCAGCGATCCACACAGACTTCGAAAAAGGCTTCATCCGCGCCGAAGTCATCGCCTACAACGACTTCATCCAGTACAAGGGCGAAGCCGGTGCCAAGGAAGCCGGCAAATGGCGCCTGGAAGGCAAGGACTACATCGTCAAGGACGGCGACGTGATGCACTTCCGCTTTAACGTTTGATCGTTGTAAGCAGCGCATAAACAAAACCCCGCCTTGGCGGGGTTTTGTTATTTTTTGGGGGGGTGAGGAATTGATGGATTAGGGCTCGCGGGAGCTGGGCATTATGAATCCGCTACGAACCGCCCGACTGAGCCAGAAAGCCCCATAACCCGGGGCTTCTAGCCCTCCACAGATCTCACTGCTCCATAGCTTTCCAGAGAAGAAAACTGATGTAGTCACTGACTAGGGATGACCTCTTAGTATTAATTTTGCCAACGCCTTTTCACGCCTATTGTATTTTTTGTATATTTGCTCTTCTATCATTTTAAAAAACCGCAAGTGCTTTTCGCAGTCCAAATGAGCCAACTTTAAGATCGCGGGTGTTCGCACTACCTTTGCAAGTGGAACCCTCATATCTAATTCATCATCCTCTGGCTCGACTGGATGCGCTTTCTTTAGCTCTTCAAGCAGAGAGCTATGCCACTGCTCTAACTCAGCCTTTTGAGCCCCTTCCGCCCTCCATCCAAAAACCTTGTTAGATTCATCTCTGTATAGCCGGTAGAGATATATCAAGAAATAACCTTTTGACTTCCTTTCAGACAACCCATATCCGACATGACCCTTTTCCGGAATTGCAAAAGACTCAAAGAATTGCGAAAGGAATTCTATTGACTTATCCTCATCCATAAGCTTCTCGCATTTTCTTATAATCACCCTGAGCCTTGGATGGATCCACTTCGTTTCAATACGTTCTCTGTTTAACTCCCAAGCAAGCGGAATAACGTTATCTGACTGGGAGGTTCTTACGATTACGTCGAGTGCCTTTCCTGTGTCAATGGAATTGGATCTTGAAATAAAAACTGCTGCAAAATACTCTTGAAATGATCTATGTGAGAATGTGAAGTAGTTGCCATCCTTTTGCAATATACAAACTGACTTCACTAGATCATTGAAGATATTATTTGCCGACGCACTGACATCCTCTAAATCAGCCGCCTGTTGGATGTAGTCTAGTACTTCACTTTGGGTGAAGCTCATTCTTCTATCATAGTACGTGGTAAGGCAAAACGCTGAAAAAACCTTCTTGAAATCGTCTACAGGAAGATTGCTATACGATTTCCTTTTGTATAAATATTTTAACGCATCATGCTTGTGAAATAGTGTATCGAACGCTTGCTCGTAAAAAATGTGTATTTTTTCGGGGATCTCCGCTAGTTGCTCATATGTTAACAGCATCATAGTTAAGAGCAGCGGATTAGAGAGGAAGTCAGAATGCTTATCATACAGACCCTCCGAAAGTTCTTTGATGAAGCGCTCCTTTACAACGGCATCGTAGTCAATCTTTGATATAAGCTCAATTGATTGAGCCTGATTAAGAGGAAGCGCTCTATATATATAAAACTCCTCCCAAGAATTGAATATACTATCCGGGCGACTTGATAGCACTATGGGCGTCTGCGGGTATTTATTAGAAAGCTCCAATACTTCTTCTTCATATGCCTCCCTAATTTGGAAGTCTATTTCGTCGAACCCATCCAGCAGGAGTAGAATTTTACCAAGCTTTAAGGCCGTATGAAGCTGGTCTTTGGAAAAACCTTCATCTTGATCAGAAATCGTATTGAATAAATACTCACCAATTCTTAGATCTCCATCCCTAGTTCTAAGCAGCCTCAGCTCAACAAGCACGGGAATTACTCCCCTAGGCTGACTTATTGCCTCAATCGCTAACTTTCTTAATAAAACAGATTTTCCAGACCCCGCAGTACCTACTATTACATTACGCTTATTTGCTAGAAGATCAGGGAGCAAATCATCCCCATTATGGCTCTCCCCGGCAATAAAAAAGTCACCAGCCACATAGTGATCTTGCAGACTTACAGGTTTGTCGCGATACAGGAGGGTTTTTATTTTTGAATATTTGCTATGCGTTCGCGTTATATGCCTCTTGAAACAAGACTCTAGTTTAACCTGATACTTTTTATACTCTTTATCACCAGCACCAATTATATCGGGCACCAGAGATTTCACTAGATCGCCTATCGTATCCCCAAGAGAAGGGAGTGTATTTTTTGTCATTTCTCTTCCGCTGCTCGCAATTCGCCTTTGGATTCTTTTCTTTTGTGGTCTTGCGCCAAGCCTAATTGCGCCATCGCCTACTTGTAATACGTAGGCTCACCACTCTTTAGCCCGAAGCCCCTCAATACACTCTTTCACGTCATCATCAATGACGTTTCCAGGCTTGATGCATTCCTTCATGGTGCGACGAACCCCGCGATTGGCTTCGCGTTCTCGTTGATCTTGGGCTTTGAGGTTGGCTCTGGCTGCATCGCCAAGGGGGCCTTTGCTGGCCCCAGCCATGTATTCATTGACCAGCCGGTTCATGGTCTTGCCATAAGCTTCGGCTGCTGGCCGCATTGCTTCACCGACTTGGGTGGCAACGGGCTTGGATTCTTCTGCGAGGGTGGGGCTTGCGGCTAGGGCTAATGCCAACAGCATCCTTTTCATTGGTCTCCTCCATTCCTTCGGGCTTACCTGCGCCTAGCTACTTCCTGGGTGATCGCTATCCCGCGCTTGGATTGGCCTCGCTATAGCTAGGCCCCTTATGGCCATTCTCTGCCATCAAATCGCCAGTAAGCAAGCACCACTAATGTCTACCTCTGCCTTACGCCCTCACCCGCTTTCTACGGGCCGATACCACAGCGGCGGCCATACATACCGTCATCCACGCGGCAACCAGCATCTTGTGACCAGGCAGCATCACGCTATTGGTCATAAACCAAGCTATAAGCGCTACCAACACCCAATCGAATATATAGAGCTGCCTTAGCCCTAGAAGCGGATTCCAGCGTTTTGACGAGAGGCTTAGCCAGATAATGGATGCGAAACACGTGAGGCAGTAGAAGCCCGTGTAGAGGCTTCCGTAAAAGCTAAATCCGATATAGAGCAAGCCGCTTAGAGCGCTGCCTGCCACGATTGAAAAGCCTAGGTTGTTACGCCTTTCGAGAGCTTCGAGTGTGATCATTGCTTGCCGTCCTTGAGCTGCTTGCGGGCGTCCCACCGCTTAGCGATATCCTGCGTAATCACTACCCGGCGTTTGGATTGGTGAGATCCCGGCTGGTCTATTCGCTGTCAGGGCTGATCTCGCCATTGGCGGGATCGATCCGGCCCGTTCTGAGCCACAGAGAATATTCAGGGTAGCGCTCTGCCATCAAGTCCAGTTCGCTGGTCCTCAGGTTCGCTCTCTTGTCGTACCTGATCGTCTTGCAGCGCTCCTCCTTGATGCCAGTGGCTTCACTGACCTCTCGGTGACCGATCTTAGATAAGAAGAGCCGAACTCTATCGTGGGTTGATTCCATAACGGTCTTAACAATAGCCTGTTGAAATATTCCACAATCGACAGACAGTGGTATTATTCCACCCGAGCGCTTGGCACTTCCCACAGCCATTCAGGTGCTTCCCGATTATAGGGACTTTGTTACGGAACGGTCTGATGTGCCGCGCTTCCGAGCGCAGTTCTGCACGAAATCCATGCTGGTCCAACTCCTGGGCACAGCACGGATCAGAGATGACCAGACGCCAGCGTGAATCCACGGAGGCCTTTATGGAAGAAAGCTATGTCCCCTTGTTGCTGATGCGCCACAACCGCCCGCTGCGTGGCGTGATGATCGACCGCCAGCCCTGGGTCTGCGCCAAGGAGTTCGGCCTGTTGATGGGGCACCGCCACCCGGAGCGAATCTGCCGGCTGATGGATGACGACCAGGTGCGTACGGTGATCTTCCACACTCACCAAGGCGATGCGGAGCCTGTGCAGGTGCTCAGCGAATCCGCGCTTTATCGCGCCCTGTGCCGTTTCAGCCATCCCGAGAATCGCAGCCTGCGCCGCTGGCTCACTCACGAAGCCCTGCCCGCTCTGCGCGACGCCTGGGAGCATCGCGCACAGGAACCCAGACGCACACTGATGGCCTGGGATCGCCAGCGCATCAGCTTGCTGGAATGGCAAGGTGACCTGTGGATCGCCCTGCGTGACATGCCGCGCTTCGCCCCACCGCCGGCAACCGGCGAGTGCTCGTTGCGTGCTCTGCTCAATCGCTGGTGGCGTTGATGGCTAGCCTGACCATTCGCATGGACAACGATCTCAAGCAACGCTTGCGCGGTCAGGCAACCCGTAATGGGCGCTCGATGGCTGAGGAAGTGCGGCAGATCTTGCGGGATGCGCTCTCGAGCACTACCCCGCACGGCGCGCAGGTAACTTGCGCAAGGCAGCATTGTTCGCTCAATCCCCCTTGCGCTATCCACCCCGGCGAACTGTTGCGTGAAGCATTCCTGAAGGAGCTCGGGATGACGGTCCCCGCACTTGCTCGTGCGCTGAATGTGTCAGCCTCGACCATCAGAGACATAGTGCGGGAGCACGGAACATCACTGCTGTCATGGCCATACGGCTTGGCCGCTACTTCGGGACCTCGGCCCAGCTCTGGATGAATCTGCAGAGCGTGCACTCTCTGGCCAAGGCGTACGCTGAGTGCGGCGATGAGATTGAAAGGGAAATAAAGCCTTTTCGACTGACCAACCAATCCCCCCTTGTGTGGACGACACCCCGCATAAAGACACCTAAAAACACCTTTAAAGGTGTCTTTATGGGTGCTAGTCTACGAACGCTTACCCCGTGTTCGCACAAATGACCTTATGAAGAAAAGACCTGATTAGAGATAGCTCGGCCTATAGCGACAGAACCAAGATCAGCTCAGTGAAGCTTGAAGGTTCGGCCCTTAGAGATAGAGCTCAGGCACGATGAATTGCAGATAGCAGAGAACAGGTGGATATGGCGATGACTTATGCGGTTTTGGCTGACGTTGCCGCGTCAGTTACAGAACTCAAAAAAGATCCTATGGGTACCATCCGCGAAGGCGGCGGTGAAACCGTCGTGATCCTCAATCGAAACGAGCCTGCATTCTATGCTGTGCCCCCCGCACGCTATCAAGCCATGCTGGAGCTGATTGACGATCTACAACTGGCTGAAATCGTACGCGCTCGGGCTGGTGAACCTACTGTACGAGTAGATATCGATGACCTCATCGCGCAAGCCGGCGGAGCCGACTAAATACGCCCTGGAGTTCAACGCCCAAGCACTCAAGGAGTGGGGCAAGCTGGGCAAAACCATACAGTTGCAGTTCGCCAAGAAGCTCAAGGAGCGCCTTGAGAATCCTCGGATCGAGGCCGACAAACTCCGGGATATGCCCAACTGCTACAAGATCAAGCTGCGCTCCATCGGTTATCGCTTGGTCTATGAAGTGATCGACAGCCGCTTGGTAGTTACCGTGATCGCCGTAGGCAAGCGAGAACGCAGCAAAGTCTATGGCAGCGCCGCCAGCCGCTTGTAAGAAACCCGGCCGGATGCCTGTAAAAACGGGGCTTCCGTACATGAGGGTCATTGGCTAGTATCCATTGCATGTGTTGGGTCCTGCCCACTTGGCCTGAGACATGGCGCTCCTGGGACTACCAGCACGCCCTCCCCTGCATGGAAGCTGCCCGCGTGATCCGACTCATCCTTGCCCTGATCGCCATCCTGCCGCTGATCTGCTTTGCAGAAATCTACAAGTGGACGGATGAGAGTGGCCGCGTTCATTTTGGTGACAAGCCGAAGGACAAGGACCAAGCCGAGCAGCTCTCGCTGAAGATCAACTCCTACGAAAGCGTCAGCTACGAATCTTTCACGCCAGCCCAGAGCGCGACATCGCAGCGCGTCATCATGTACTCCGCAGCCTGGTGCGGCTACTGCAAGCAAGCCCGCCAGTATTTCCGGCGCAGCGGTATCAGCTTCGTCGAATACGATATCGAGAAAAACCAGAACGCCCGCAGAGCCTATGACGCAATTGGCGGCAATGGCGTGCCGGTCATACTGGTAGGAAACAAGCGACTGAATGGATTTACCGTCGCGAATTTCCAGAGCATCTATCCGTGACAGGCAGCAGAAAATTAATTCGTCCCCTTTTCCTAAGCTGACCAATCCGACACACGTAGACCTGAAGCAGGTTGCCTAACGGGCGTTCGCCTGATCGCTGGAACGATTGTCACCGTCGATAGAGGTAGCCGTCATGTCGCACCCATCTTTGCAGATCAAAAAGGCCTACTTTGCCAAGGTGCGTCGTTCCAACTACATCGCCAGCCTGCGCTTGGCGGGTTTTCAGGTCACGCCTGCCGATGCGGAACGCCCATTACCTTCACGCGAAGCGGTATTGAACAAACTTCGGTCTAGGGACGCCTGAAAAAAACAATAGAGGCGGATTGTTCCTGCCCTGACGCTCGCACCCAGAACGCGATGGACAGCCTCAGTGCGAGCAATTAATCTGCCGGCCTTTCGCCATCAGGGATGAACCACGTGAAAACACTGCTACTACTGATCGCCATCGCCGCCGGTGGCTATTACGTCTACAACGAGCACTTCTCCGTTACCGCCATCACGGTCGATAGCTACCAGGCTTTGCTGAAGAAGGCCGAAGCCACAAGCGTAAGCCTCGACGAGGTGAAGGTCGGCGCCAACAACCTTGCAGCCTTCATATGCAGTGATCCCAGCTATCAGGTTACAGGCGGCTCGACACCGGCCAACTGCATGGCGCGTTACGAGAACTATCGGGAAATGTGCGAGAACCGCATCTTTGGCCAGTCCCCTCAGAGCTTTGCCAGCAAGTCCGAGGTGATCGCCATCGCCAAGCGCTACACCTCATGTGTAGGAGCGGTCGGCAGCTAAGCGAAAAAGGCGCCGCTCTGGCGCCTTTTGCTTGGGCAAATAAAAAGGGGCTAGCTTGCGCTAACCCCTTGAAATTTATGGTGGCTACACCGGGACTTGAACCTGGGACATCAGCATTATGAATGCTGCGCTCTAACCAACTGAGCTATGTAGCCAACGGCGCGCATTGTCCGCGTCTCGCCTACCGCTGTCAACCCCAGATCATCGATAAATTTACGTTTTATCAAGCGGTTAGGCTGTGGCGCCTGGGCAGGCCCCAGGCTGCTGCCTGGACGACAAAACCGCCACCGTTAGCTGAGATCCCAGGCAAACGTGACCAATTGGCAGTGCTTGCAGACGAACTTGTAAAACGCTGAGTCGCCACCCGGTTGGTAGCCTCTGGTTGCCCACTCCCAATCTTTCTCTGCCTGCTCGTAATCCTGCATCCATTGCTGCTTGGTCGCAGCGCTCGCCTGGCGCACGTCCTCCACGCTGGCATCGCCGTGAAACTCGCAAGCATCATTGCAGTGCGCCAGCCAAGTCGCGCCCTGCCAGGAAAAGTAGCCTGGTGTGCGAAGGTCGATTTCTTCGATGACGGAGTCGGCCACTCCCGATTCGGCCAATGCGTGATGTTCGATGAAGGAGGCCTCGAAACGCTTGGCTGCACTGCCATCGGCAATGCACCAAGGGCAAAGCCGGTCTCTCAGCTCCTCCCTGGAATAGACCGAGGCCGCGTAGATATAACCCCGCGCCAGCCCGCAGCAACGGCAAACCGTATCGCTGGCCTTTATAGCGCCAGTAACCAGAGGGTCCTTGTGATAGGGGAAGTGAGGCAGCACGATATCCATGTAAATTCCTGTTTTACGATCAAGCGTCATGGTGGACGAAGCCACTCTCCGCGCATGATAGGACTGCTCCAGATTGATGAACGATACCCGGTTCAACTAATCACTGGCAGCCAGGCAAGCCGATAGCCAGACGTTGCGCGTATGTAGCAGTCCGAACGGTGCTTGCGGGGCTGTCAGGCGATGCCGGAAAATCCGCCTCCAGCAGGCTGCAGCGCCGCCGCGCGCTGCCCCATGAACCAGGAGAACACCTTGAGAGCGAGAGACGACTTCGACGATCTGCGGGCGGAGCGTGACGGGCCGACGCACTACCGAAACGAACCCAACCGCCATGCCGGGCTGTGGAAACAGATCGCGATCGGCATCGTCGTCGGCTACAGCATGCTGGGCATCATCAGTGCGGTTGTCTGGATGCTTGTCGCCCAGGTCGCGCTGAGCAGCCTGTCGATCTCCCTGCCCTGACAGGCTGTTGAAAAACTACCTACGTTGGCAATACTGCGTTAAAAACGCCCTCACAGCCAAAAGCTGAACGCGCTTTAGCGCGGCCCCGAAAGGGTGAGCGAAGCGAATCAAATGCTCATTTACAGCACGTAAACTCCGCTTTTTCGGTCGTTTTTGCGGGGCCGCCATCGGTATTGTCTTGCCTACCTCGCCTACGTTTTTCAACGGCCTGCTAGCGCCCGCACCATTGCCCTTCACAGGGCACGCCATCGTCGTCGCCGTCCATCTTGGTGCCTGGGCAGTTGCGCAGAAAGAAAGTGGCTTCGGCGCAGGAGGTCATCTGCGAGCAGTGGGTGCGGCCATCGCAACGATACTGCTTGCTGGCGACCTGGGTTGCGGGTTGGCTGATCGAGGATGAGGGACGCAGGCTGTCCAGCGAGAAGGTGGACGAAGCGGGCTGGGTGACCACCGGGTTGTCCATCACCGAGCCATCGCTGGCGATGTTGCTGATCACCGGGCTGCCGGGCTGGCTCAGGTAGAACTGCCAGAAGGCGGCGCCCAGCAGCAGGATGATGATCAGTTTCTTCATTGCACAGTCCCTTGCCTGGTTTGCGTGATAGCCAGTATTGGCTCGCCAAGCCGACAACGCCAGGGTTGAGCGCTGGCGCACTTGCCATCCCCTGCCCGTATCTTCATTCTGCCCCATTGTTTACCCAGCGAGCCCTGTCATGACGCCCATCCAGAATATCGGCCTGGCGCTATTCGTGTTGCTTTCCATCGGTTTCGCCATCGGCCACAAGACCGAGTGCGGCGATGGCCGCGTGGTGGAGACCTATCTGGCCAAAGGGCTGGCCTCACAGTTGCTGGGGCATGATCTTTGCCAGCAACCCTGAACACCTATTCATTAAGGAATGATGCGATGAGAAAGTTCGCCTTGCTTGTCAGCTTTGGCCTTCTCGGCGCTTGCGCCAACCTGGGCTCCCAGCCGCCGGTGCCGGTCACTTCGCCGGTGGTGCAGGCCTTTCGCGATATTTGCCTGCAGACAGCGCCAAGCTTTGCCGAGGCGCATCGCGTGGCGCGGCAGCATGGCGTCACCGAGATGACCGATATGGGCTTTGCCACCGTCGGTTTCAATGCGGACAAAAGCCTGAGCATTCAGGTGAAAGTCAGTCACGAATGCGTGGTGACCAGCGAGGCGCAGGAGGATGACAGCCTGACTCGCCAGTTGCTCAGCGCAGCGGCGATCAACGCCGGCACCACAGTGCCGCGCAAGGTGCCGGTGAAGATGATGATCGCCGGGCAGTCGTTCATCCTGATGCATGATCGCGTAGGCGGTGAAGCCTTCGTGATGTTGAAGCCGGAGTGAGGGGATCGCCGTAGGGCGGATGACGATTTTTTCATCCGCCGGCTTTGAAAGGTGGATCGGTGAAGCGCCATCCACCCTGCGCGGCTTACCAGCGTTACAGCATTTCGTAGGAGCCCCGCCCCGGGGCGAAGCTTTTGCGGTGGTCATGCGATTCGCCGCGAGGCGCGGCTCCTACAGGGTGATGCGGTGCCTGCTGCGTTTGTGTAGCCCCGCCGCTCCTACAGTGTTTTGCCTGGCCGCGTGGCCAGCAGCAGGCCGCCGAAGATCATCGCGGCGCCCAGCCAGTGATAGAGCTGCAGGCTCTCGTTCAACAGCACCCAGCCCAGCAACGCGGTGAATACCGGCATGACGTAGTTGGTCAGCGCCGCCTTGGCCGCGCCGATCACGCGGATGCCATGGTTCCAGGCCAGGTAGGCCACCAACGAGGCGAACACCGCCGTGTAGGCGATGGCCGAGAGGTTGGCAGCGTTGATTGCTAGATGCGCGCCCTGGCTCAGTTCGTATAGATAGAACGGCAGAATCAGCGGTACGCCAAGCAGGATGAACACGCCCAGCAATGCCAGCGGCGGGATCGGCTGCAGGTAAGCAGACCAGCGCCGCAGCAGCAGCGAATACAGTGCCCAATCGACCACGGCCAGCAGCATGATCAGATCGCCCTGGTTGAACGACAGGCTGGCCAGGCGGCTCCATTGCCCCTGGCTGATCAGCACCGCCAGACCCGCTACGGCCACCAGCATGCCCCACCAGGCGCGGCGTGCCGGCCATTCGTTGAGCAGCAGTCCGGCACCGATAAAGGTCACCAGCGGCAAGCAGGTGTTGACCAGCGAGATATTGATTGCCGCCGTGGTCTGTGCCGCGCTGTAGAGCAGCGAGTTGTAGCCGGCGATGCCCAGGCCACCGAGCACCAGCAGGCGCCAGCCGGCGGTGCGCACCGCTACGCGATGACGCCACAGCGGCATGGTGACGAAGGGCAGCAGCAGCGCCAGGGCCAGGCACCAGCGCCAGAACGACAGGGTGAACGGGGCGATCTCGCCAGCGAAGGCGCGCGCCACCAGGGCATTGCCGGACCAGCAGAGGTTGGCCAGCAACAGGCCGAACAGCGCCAGCGGGCGCGAATGATTGAGTGCGTTCATAAGGCGGATGCCACACCAAGGGCGCGACATTTATCTGAGTGGGGGTTGGCCGGCTGTGCGCGGTCACCGAGCGGGCAGAGCTGAGCGATCATTGCGTAGCTTCCGAATCAGTCGGCTTTGCACCATACGGAGGCACGCAATGCTTGGCAAGGTGGCGGACCCTAGGGTGCGCCGTGCGCACCAACTCTGCAGTGACACCATCATGGCTACGACTGCATGGATGCAGGAGGTAGAGCGAAGCAGGATGCCCGAGCCGAAAGCCCCTCCCACGAATCGGCCGGAGCCAAACCGCGGGAGGCGCTTCAGCGGCGAGCGTTGCAGTATCTCGGCGTATTCGGTGCGCGCGGCGCACCCTACGTAGGTTAACGCTGACTGCGGCGGCGCAGCGGGCGGCTCAGCAGCCAGAGAATCAGCAGTACGCCGGCCAGGATCACCGCGCTGGCGCCCCACTGCATCGGCCCGGCCAGGCGGAACAGCTCGGCCGGGTGCAGGCTGGGCGCGCGGATCATCCGCGCTTCGGCAGCCGAGCCGCTGGTGGGAATGTCAGCCAGGCCGTCGCCGTCAAGATCCGGCAGGCTGCGGATATGGTCGAGCAACACCTGCCATTCCTTGAGTTCCTGCACGCCTTCCTTATCCGGCTGCTGATCGACGATGGCATCTTCGATACGCGGCAACGGGCGGCCCTCGGCGTCCTTGGGTATGACGTCGAGCAGGCCCTTGGTCAGGTCCGGCACCAGCCAGGTGAAACTGCCGACGTAGCTGGTGGCACCGATGCTGTAGAGGCGCGTGTCGTTCAGGTCCAGGTCACGGTAACCGCCATGCGGATCGCCGATTTCGATGCGGCTGACGCGATCGAACGGCACGCGCCAGGGGTTGTAGGTGAAGCGCACGCCGGAAACCCGCGGGTAGTAGCTATCGCTGTCGCGCAACTGGTAGGCGAGCAGCAGCACTTCCAGCAACGACTTGATTTCGCGGGCGCTGATGTACGCCTTGATCATCGGGTAGCCCGGCTCGTCGTCGAACTGGCCGATGCCCAGCGGCGCGATGCGAAACAGGTCGGAGACATCCTGCACGCCATTACGCCCCTTGAGCAGGTCATCGCGGATGGTGCCGTTGCCGGTGAAGGCCAGGTCGGCATCGACGGCATGACGCAGGGCGTCGGTGACCAGGTTGGCCAGGGTCTGATCGGTAAAGTCACGGCCCAGGCTCTGGTCAACCTTGGCCAGCGGCTGGTCGAAGCGATAGCCCTTGGGTGCCAGCATGCGCTCGCTGACCACCTGCTTGAAGTCTTCGACCTTGGCGGTGATGGTCGCGTCGCCGACGATGCTGTCATTGACCGCATGCAAGCGGTAATCACGCAAGCGCGGTACGCCGTCGTCGCCAAGGCTCATGCGCAGTTCGCCGAGGTACTGGATCTCGGAACCGGCCTGCACCACCGGGGTACGCCCCCCCACTAGCACGGGTTGCGGCAGCGCCACATGCGAGTGGCCGCCGACGACGATATCGATGCCCGGCACCTGCTCGACCAGCTCAACCTCTTCGCCGCGCCAGCTGCCATCGGCCTGCTGGGTGACGCCCATGTGCGAGAGCAGGATGACCACCTCGGCGCCCTCCTCGCGCAGCTTGGCCACGGTTTCCTTGGCGGTGGCGACCGGGTCGGCGAAGGTCACCGGCTTGATCATCGGGCTGACGGCCACGGCGTTGTTGCCGAGCAGGCCGAACAGGCCAAAGCGAATGCCGCCGCGATCCATCAATTTGTACGGCAGGATGCGCCCGGCCTCGACGTGCGCCTGCAGGCTGTCGTCGGCCTTGCTCGCGTCATCGAAACGCATGTTGCTGGAGAGCAGCGGCACCAGCGCGTCGCCCTTGGCCCTGTGCGCGGCGCTGATCATCGCGGCGAGCCCGGCTGGGCGGAAGTCGAATTCGTGGTTGCCGATCACCGCAGCGTCATAGCCCAGTTCGGTCATCAGACGCAGTTCGCTGCCCATCTCGCGGGCAATGGTGTGAAACAGCGTACCCATGGTGAAGTCGCCACCGTCGAGCAACAGCAGAGGCTCTTCACCGGCTGCCGCGCGACGCTCATTCAATAATGTGGCCAGGCGGGCGACGCCGCCGACGGTGTCGTCATCGTTCACCGTTGCCGGGCTGTATTCATTGTTGGGGCCGAAACCGAGCAGGCGCGACTGCCAGTCGTTGCTGTGCAGGATGGTGAAATTGCGCTCGGCAGCGACCAGCGGCGTTGCACTCAGCAGGCCGGCGAGCAGGAGTGAGGGGAACAGGCGCATGGACGATCCTTGACGATGACTGCGCAGAGTATGGAGCAGGTCATGACGCCAGGCAGCGACCAATCGAGACGCACTTTGTCGCCAATCGAGTCAGCCATTCATTGCTACAGGTCAGCCCCAAGCCAGACGGAGGGACTAAGCTGTAATCAGGACTGCGAAGCGGAGAAGAGCCATGGACCACTATCACCTGATGCTGATGCTGCTGATTGGTGGATTTCTGCTGCTGGGAGTCGGCTTCAACTTTCGTGAACACGAGTGGGGCGTGCGCGTGCTGGGCTTGGGCGTATTGCTGATGCTGGTGCCGATTGCATTGCGGGTGCATCTGGCGCTGGCGTAGGACTCAGGCCACCGTAGGGTGCGCCATGCGCACCAAGCAATATTGATGGTGTCGCGATTTATTCGGGCACGGCGTTGCGAACAGCCGGTGCGCGCGGCGCACCCTACGGGGGATCATCGCAAGATGATTCGAAAGGCTGCGCGGCAGCCGTAGGGTGCGCCATGCGCATCGGGCAATGTAGGCCTCTACGGTTTCTGCCAGCGCTCGGCGGCGCTCTGGTCGCTGCAGCGGCCTTCGACCCAGCGCGGGCCTTCGCTGGTGTCTTCCTTCTTCCAGAACGGCGCGCGGGTCTTCAGGTAATCCATGATGAAGTTGCAGGCGTCGAACGCGGCCTGGCGATGGGCGCTACTGGTGCCGACGAAGACAATGGGCTCGCCCGGCTCGAGGCGGCCGATGCGGTGGATGATCTCGATGCCCAACAGTGGCCAGCGCTCACGCGCCTCGTCGGCAATCTTGGCCAGGGCCTTTTCGGTCATGCCGGGGAAGTGCTCGAGGAACATGCCGCCGACTTCGCGACCCTCATTGAAGTCGCGCACGTAGCCCACGAAGGTGACCACCGCGCCGATGCCAAGGTTGGCGGCGTGCAGGGCGTTGAGCTCGGTGCCGGGGTCGAAGGGTTGGGCTTGAACGCGGATAGTCATGCGGGGTGTCTCGTTTGATGGGGCGCTTTCAGAGGCGGTTTGGTGGGCTGAAACGGAACGCCGCCCGGCCCATCCTGGGGCACGGAGATGGAGCGGTGGGCTGAAGCCCACCCTACGAGTTCCGTCCGGCCAGGGTATAGCGCCGCTCTCAGCCGCCGGTAACGGTGGGGAAGAAGGCGACTTCATCGCCCTCGGCCAGCGGCTCGTCGAGGCTGCACAGTTCCTGATTGCGCGCGCACATCAGGTTCTGCTCGCCCAGCACTTCCCATTCGCCGCCACGGGCCACCAGGTGCAGGCGCAGGTCGTCGAGGGTGGCGAAGTCGCCGCTGAGTTGTTCGTCGTCACGGCCCAGGGCTTCACGGTAGCGGGCGAAGTACTGCACACGGATCATGCTTGTTCCTCCAGCTTGTAGTGACCGCTCTTGCCGCCGAGCTTCTCCAGCAGGCGCACCTGCTCGATGACCATGCCGCGATCCACGGCCTTGCACATGTCATAGAGGGTCAGCGCGGCGACGCTGGCGGCAGTCAATGCTTCCATCTCGACACCGGTTTGCCCAGACAGTTTGCAGCGGGCGGTGATATGCACGCAGTCATCGCCTTCGGCACTCAGTTCGACCTTGACGCCGGTGAGCATCAGCGGGTGGCAAAGAGGGATCAGATCGCTGGTTTTCTTCGCCGCCTGGATGCCGGCAATGCGCGCCACGGCGAACACGTCGCCCTTGGGATGCTCGCCGGCGACGATCATCTGCAAGGTGGCAGGCAGCATGCGCACGCGCGCTTCGGCGGTGGCTTCGCGGAAGGTGGTCGCCTTGTCGGTGACGTCGACCATGTGCGCGCGGCCTTGGGAATCGAGGTGGGTCAGCACGGGAAAGCTCCAGACGGGAATCGACCGATTGTAAACCTGCAGGTCAGGATTTCGTAGCCCGGATGAAATCCGGGGCCAAGGCGACAAAAATCCCCGGATTGCATCCGGGCTACGGGCTACGCAACTGTAGGAGCGGATTTATCCGCGATCATCGCGGCTGAAGCCGCTCCCACGGAACCTGTGGTGATTCGTTGATGCAGACTAAAACGCCCCTGCTCTTGCGAACAGGGGCGCGGGTGTTTCACAGCCCGAGGGTTACATATGGGTTTCCGCGTACTCCGCGAGGATCGAGCGCGGTACGCCTTGCAGGGTGATGTGCACGCCGTGCGGGAAGTCCTTGAAGCGTTCGGTGAGGTAGGTCAGACCCGAGCTGGGCGCTGACAGGTAGGGGGTGTCGATCTGTGCCAGGTTGCCCAGGCACACCACTTTCGAACCATTGCCGGCACGGGTGATGATGGTCTTCATCTGGTGCGGGGTGAGGTTCTGGCATTCGTCGATGAGGATCAGGCTCTGCTGGAAGCTGCGCCCGCGTATGTAGTTGAGCGATTTGAACTGCAGCGGCACCTTCTGCAGGATGTAGTCGACGCTGCCGTGGGTGCTCTCGTCCTCCATGTGCAGCGCTTCGAGGTTGTCGGTAATCGCGCCGAGCCAGGGTTCCATCTTCTCCGCCTCGGTGCCGGGCAGAAAGCCGATTTCCTGATCCAGCCCCTGCACGCTGCGGGTGGCGATGATGCGCCGGTAGCGCTTGCTGACCATGGTCTGCTCGATGGCGGCAGCCAGCGCCAGGATGGTCTTGCCGGAACCGGCGGCGCCGGACAGGTTGACCAGGTGGATGTCCGGATCGAGCAGCGCGAACAGCGCCAGCGCCTGGTGGATGTCGCGCGGTTTCAGGCCCCAGGCTTCCTGATGCAGCAGGGGCTCCTGGTGCATGTCGAGGATAACCAGCTCATCACCCTTGATCGCCTTGATCCAGCCGACGAAGCCCTGTTCATCGAGGATGAACTCATTGACATGCACGGCCGGCAGGTTGTCGGTCAGTTGCACGCGGTGCCAGGTGCGGCCGTGGTCCTGACGGGTGTCGACCTTGCTCACGCGATCCCAGAACGAGCCGGGCATGTCGTGATAACCCTTCGACAGCAGCGAGACGTCATCGACCAGTTGGTCGGTGTGGTAGTCCTCGGCGTCGATACCGCAGGCGCGCGCCTTCAGGCGCATGTTGATGTCCTTGGTCACCAGCACCACGGACAGGCCGGGGTTGCGCGACTTCAGCTCCACCAACTGGTTGATGATCTTGTTGTCGTTGAGGTTTTCCGGCAGCCAGGTTACCGGCGCCGCACTTTTGCTCATGAGGATGGAAAGACGCCCGCAGGGGCCGCTCTTGCCGCGCTGGATGGGTACTCCGTATTCGACGTCCTCGGGTTCGGCACCGGCGAGAATCTGGTCGATCAGGCGAATGGCCTGACGACATTCGGCAGCGACGCCATGCTTGCCGGATTTCAGTTTGTCGAGTTCCTCCAACACCGTCATCGGGATGGCGACGTGGTGTTCTTCGAAGTTGAGCAAGGCGTTGGGATCGTGAATCAGGACGTTGGTGTCGAGAGCGTAGAGGGTTGGAGCGGTGGGCTTGGAGCGTCCGTGGTCATCCATACGTCGGTCACCTTCTTGTAGTAGCCAGGCGACGCAATACCAGAGGCGGTGCTGCGCCGGACAGAGACCGCCGACTTTTTCAGGGTCGGGGCCGAAAGGTGGCAAGCAAGGTGAGGGCCAATGGCCGCCACCTGTCTGCAGGTTTCGGCGGTCTTGCTTTTTTATTACTCCAATTCACATGACAGAAAAACGTTTTTTTATCGCCACGCAGGTTTATTTGCTGACGCGACAGATAGTGCTTGGCGAGCCGCCAGCACCCCGTTAAAGTCCGAAGTCCTACCTGCTGTAACCCACCTCGCTTACCCGCCCCCACTTGCAGCATGCTGCGCCAATCAGGTGCAGGCGCTGTTCGTATCGCCTGACTATCTGCGTTCCCGTAGGAGCCGGCTTGCCGGCGATCAGCGCTGACGAGATCGCCAGCAAGCTGGCTCCTACGAAGACATCAATGCTGTTCTTCTCAATCACCCCGATAGGTGGTCTTGCCGACCCCTGACCTCTAGAATCGCCGTCACGCTTTCTGGAGACTCCGCACATGCTGATGGTGATTTCACCGGCCAAGACTCTCGACTACGAGACGCCACCTGCCACCCCGCGCTTCACCCAACCCGAGCACCTCGACCACGCCCAGGAACTGATCGAGCAGCTGCGCGACTTCAGCCCGGCGCAGATCGCCGAACTCATGCATCTGTCGGACAAGCTTGCCGGCCTCAATGCCGCGCGCTTCGGTAGCTGGGAGCGCCCGTTCAACCCGTCCAACGCCAAACAGGCGCTGCTGGCGTTCAAGGGCGACGTCTACACCGGGCTGAATGCCGAGGATTTCTCCGAAGACGACTTCGACTTCGCCCAGACTCATCTGCGCATGCTCTCTGGCCTCTACGGTGTGCTGCGCCCGCTGGACCTGATGCAGGCCTATCGCCTGGAGATGGGCACCAAGCTGGCCAACGGCCGCGGCAAGGATCTGTACGCCTTCTGGGGCGAGCGCATCAGCGGCTGGCTCAACGAAGCGCTGGCCGCCCAGGGCGATGACGTGCTGCTCAACCTGGCCTCCAACGAGTACTTCGGCGCGGTCAAGCGCAAGGCGCTGAACGCACGCCTCATCGACACCGAGTTCAAGGACCTGAAGAACGGCCAGTACAAGATCATCAGCTTCTACGCCAAGAAGGCCCGCGGTCTGATGGCGCGCTACGTGATCAAGGAGCGCCTGAGCAACCCCGAAGGCCTGAAGGACTTCAACTATCAGGGCTACCGTTATTCGGCCGAGCATTCCAAGGCCGACAGCCTGGTTTTCCTGCGCGACCAGCCGCAAGACTGACCCCTACGCCGGCCAACCCATGCACCGCTCATCGGTTGCTGCATGGGTTCGGCCGCTGCGCTTGCCACTCCCCTCCTTCTTCCCCCTAGCGCTTCGTTGCGCCCCGAGCGCCGCGCTTGGCAAAAATTCCCTCGGCGTTGCGTTTGATTCTCAAAAACCTGTTTGGCATCACAGTTTCAGCGTAAGCGCACTTTCCACAGAACTTATTGCGCCGTTAAGTTATCGGATAGTTTCGAGTTAGTTAACTCGCAATATGCCATCATGCATTTTGCAACTTGCCATTATATTGCAATCAACTTAGCCGTTCAGCTTCGATTCAGCTTCAGGACGAACGGTAGGAACTATCCGAAAGGGCCGCCACTCATACAGCCCGTAACACATTTCAATACATAACTTTCTGATCACTTGAAACTGCCAAATAGCGAATTAACTTTCGCCGGACAGCTTCACCCCAAGAAAAGTCCGTGTATTTCAAAGGGAGATATAGCAACCCGTCACAGCACCGAGATAGAGGCCTCAAGCGAGGCGGCAGCGACAACATCAAAGGGCCACCCTTCAATATAAAGGCCCGCATTTGGTGCCACTTCCGGCGCCCCACTCTACTTATGCCTGAATGAACTTGCTCCTATTAAAACGGCGAGTTCACGGACTAGTTTTGGCCATAAGGCCAGTATTTGAAACTGCATCAAACGGACGAGGTGAATACCATGCGAATCAGTATCTTCGGTTTGGGTTATGTAGGTGCCGTCTGTGCCGGCTGTTTGTCGGCACGTGGTCACGACGTGATTGGCGTGGATATCTCCGCGAACAAGATCGACCTGATCAACAACGGCAAATCGCCCATCGTTGAACCGGGCCTGGAAGAACTGCTGCAACAGGGTCTGCGTCAGGGTCGCCTGCGCGGCACCACCGACGTCGCCGCTGCCGTTCTGGAAAGCGATGTGTCGTTCATCTGCGTCGGCACGCCGAGCAAGAAGAACGGCGACCTGGAACTGAACTACATCGAAGGCGTGTGCCGCGAGATCGGCATGGCAATGCGCGACAAGAACGAGCGCCACACCGTGGTGGTACGCAGCACCGTGCTGCCAGGCACCGCCAAGAACGTGGTACTGCCGATTCTCGAAGACTGCTCGGGCAAGAAGGCCGGCGTCGATTTCGGCCTGGCAGTGAACCCCGAGTTCCTCCGTGAAAGCACCGCGATCAAGGACTACGACTTCCCGCCGATGACCGTCATCGGTGAGCTGGACAAGGCCTCCGGCGACCTGCTGGCCAGCATCTACGAAGAGCTCGACGCACCGATCATCCGCAAGGACATCGAAGTCGCCGAGATGATCAAGTACACCTGCAACGTCTGGCACGCGGCCAAGGTCACCTTCGCCAACGAGATCGGCAACATCGCCAAGGCCGTCGGCGTCGATGGTCGCGAGGTGATGGACGTGGTCTGCCAGGACCACAAGCTCAACCTGTCCAAGTACTACATGAAGCCCGGCTTCGCCTTCGGCGGCTCCTGCCTGCCCAAGGACGTACGCGCGCTGAACTACCGCGCCGGCAGCCTGGACGTGGAAGCGCCGCTGATCGGTTCGCTGATGCGCAGCAACGCCGCCCAGGTGCAGAAGGCCTTCGACATCATCGCCAGTCACGACTCGCGCAAGGTTGCCCTGCTCGGCCTGAGCTTCAAGGCCGGCACCGATGACCTGCGCGAAAGCCCGCAGGTGGAGCTGGCGGAAATGCTCATCGGCAAGGGTTTCGACCTGAGCATCTACGACCGCAACGTCGAATATGCCCGCGTCCACGGCGCCAACAAGGAATACATCGAGTCGAAGATCCCGCACGTCTCCTCGCTGCTCAACAGTGACCTGGACGACGTGGTGGCCAAGGCCGACATCATCGTCCTGGGCAACAGCGACGAGCGTTTCGCCAAGCTGGCCGAGCAGGCGCCGAGCGGCAAACGGGTGATCGACCTGGTCGGTTTCATGCCCCACGCCAGCAACGGCGTGGCCGAAGGCATCTGCTGGTAAGGACCCGAACGTACCTGCGCGCCCAGCGCGTGCAGGTACTCGGAGACGCATATGGACAAGCTCAAGAACGGCCTCAATCAAGCCAGCGGCTGGATGCTCTATCTCAGCCTGCTGATGCTGCTGGCACTGGCCCTGCCACGCACGGTGTTCGACCCCGAAGCGCGGGATTTCATCCTGCTCATCGGTATCGTCGGCATCTGGCGCTATTCCATGGGCGCCATGCACTTCGTGCGCGGCTGCCTGTTCCTTTACCTGGTCTACCCCTGGTATCGCCGCAAGGTTACAAAACTCGGCAAGGACGCCGACCCCTCTCATGTGTATCTGCTGGTCACCAGCTTTCGCATCGAGGCGCTGACCACCGCCATGGTCTATCGCTCGGTGATTCGCGAAGCCATCGACTGCGGTTATCCGTGCACCGTGGTGTGCTCGATCGTCGAGCTCTCCGACGAGCTGCTGATCAAGAACCTCTGGGCTCATGCCAAGCCGCCGGCGCATGTCAAACTGGACATCGTGCGCATCCCCGGCACCGGCAAGCGTGATGGTCTGGCCCATGGTTTTCGTGCCATTTCCCGGCAGATGCCGGACCGCGATGCGGTGGTGGCGGTGATCGACGGCGATACCGTGCTCGAGCCGGGTGTGGTGATCAAGACCGTGCCCTGGTTCAAGCTCTTCCCCAACGTCGGCGGGCTGACCACCAACGAGTTCTGCGAGGTACGCGGCAGCTACCTGATGAGCGAATGGCACAAGCTGCGCTTCGCCCAGCGCCACCTCAACATGTGCTCGATGGCGCTCTCCAAACGCGTGCTGACCATGACCGGGCGCATGTCGGTGTTCCGCGCCAGCGTGGTGACCGACCCCGAGTTCATCCGCGACGTGGAAAGCGATCACCTGGAGCACTGGCGCCTCGGTCGCTTCCAGTTCCTCACCGGTGACGACAAGTCCAGCTGGTACAGCCTGATGCGCCTGGGCTACGACACCTTCTACGTGCCGGATGCGGCGATCAACACGGTCGAGCACCCGCCGGAGAAGAGCTTCATCAAGGCCAGCCGTAAGCTGATGTTCCGCTGGTACGGCAACAACCTGCGGCAGAACTCGCGCGCCCTGCGGCTGGGCATGGGTCGCCTCGGCGCCTTCACCAGCCTGGTGCTGTTCGACCAGCGCGTGTCGATGTGGACCTGCCTGCTGGGCCTGTGCGTGGCGATCATCGCCAGCCTCAAGTACAGCCTGATGTACCTGCTGATCTACCTGCTGTGGATCGGCAGCACGCGGCTGATCCTGACGCTGCTGCTGATGCTCTCCGGCCACCGCATCGGTCCGGCCTACCCGGCGCTGCTCTATTACAACCAGATCGTCGGCGCGCTGGTGAAGATCTACGTGTTCTTTCGCCTCGACCAACAATCCTGGACGCGCCAGAACACCAAGCTCAATCGCGGCCTTTCCAGCTTCGCCAACTGGTTCAACAGCTGGTCGTCGCGCGCCATGACTTTCTCTGCCGCCTCTGTCTTCATCGCCGCGCTGCTAGCGCTGGTGTGACCGTACTCGAATAGGAATTAGCCACCATGAACTCCGTCGCCAATCACAACGTCGTCCATGAGTCCGAGGCCCAGCGCCAGCATGCCCGCGTCAAGTTGCCAGGGCGCTTGCGCTTCACCAATGCCAAGGGCGAACGCATCGACGCGCGCCTGCAGGATGTGTCTGCCGGCGGTTTCAGCTTTACCAACGAAAAGACCACGCACAAGGTCGGTGATTTTCATCGCGGCCAGTTGCAGTTCCAGCTCGACAGCCTGGTGCTGGGCCTGGACGTGGAATTTCAGATCAATGCCGTGCTGCCCGAACACAACCGCGTCGGCTGCCAGTTCCACGGCCTTGGTGCACGAGAAGCCGCCGCCCTGCGCCACCTGATCAGCGCCCACCTGGCTGGTGAGCTGGTCAATGTCGGCGAGGTGCTGCACATCCTCCAGCGCGACAACTTCACCAAGGCGCGCAAGAACGGCGCAGGCGGTGGCATGGGCATGTTCGATCGCCTGCGCGCCGTGACCTTCAGTGGCGCGATCTTCCTCATCGGTCTGGCCGCCTTCGGCTACATCGGCAAGTCGATCTACGGCCTGTACTTCGTCACCCACGCGCAGTCGGCGCAGATCAGCCTGCCGGCGCTGCAGGTGACCATGCCGCGTGAAGGCAGCGTACAGAGCCTGGCGCAACCCGATGGCGTCGTGGAAAAAGGCGCGCCGATCGCCACCTTCACCACCAGCATGCTGGAAATGCTCAAGGGCCACCTGGGTGACGATCAGCTCGAGCCGAGCCAGATCGAAGCGCTGTTCGCCCGCGAAATGCAGGGCACCCTGACCAGCCCGTGCAACTGCAAGATTTCCCGCCAACTGGTGGCCGACGGTCAGTTCGCCAGCAAGGGCGACGTGATCTTCGAACTGGTGCCGCAGGACGGCATCGCCACCGTCAGCGCCAGCTTCCCCTACCGCCATCTGGAACAGGCGCGCCCCGGCACGCCAGTGACCTTCAAGGTGGCCGGCGAAGACCAGGCGCGTCACGGCGAGATCGTCAGCAGCGCCCTGCATGACGGCGGCCTGAGCTCGGACATCCGCGTGGTGATCAAGCCGCAGGAAACCCTGCCGGCCAGCCTCGCCGGGCAACCGGTGGACGTGGTCATCGACCGTGGCCCGTCGCTGGGCTGGCTGGTCGATCGCGCCGTAGCGGCAGGCCGCTAAGGAGAACACGCCGTGAGCATGCCCCTTCTTCGCCCTGCCCTGCTTGGCCTCGCCGTCAGCGCCACGCTGGCCGGTTGCGCCGGCCTGCCGGACCAGCGCCTGGCTCGCGAAGCCCTGCAGAGCGGCGATGCGCAGACTGCCGAATGGCATTTCCGCCAGCTCGCCGAGATGGGCTACAGCGACGCGCAGATCGGCCTGGCCGACATCTACGCCGCCAACGGTCAGAGCCAGGACCTGGTTGAGGCCGAGCGCATCTACCGCCAGGCCCTGGATGGTTCGCCGCGCGCCCAGGCGCGTCTCGGCAAGCTGCTGGCGCGCAAGCCCGGCAGCACCCTGGCCGAGCGCCAGGAGGCCGCCGAGCTGCTGGAAAGCGCAGCCCAGGCTCGCGAGCCCAGCGCGCTGCTGCCGCTGACCGAACTCTACCTGTTCTATCCACAGGACTTTCCCGCCATGAACCTCGCGCAACGTATCCAAGACTGGCGCCAGCAGGGTCTGCCGCAGGCGGAACTGGCGCAGATCCTTCTGTACCGCACCGATGGCACCTACGACCAGCACCTGGGCGAGATCGAACGTATCTGCCAGGCACGCCTGGCCAGCAACGACGCCTGCTACGCCGAGCTGGCCACGGTGTACCAGAAGCAGAGTCGCGAAGATGACCGTGAAGCGCTGCTCGAGCAACTGCTGACGGGCTACCGCGCCGGCAATGTTTCGCCCAACCAGGTCGAGTCCGTGGCTCAGGTACTCAGTGATCCCGAGCTGGGTCAGCCGCAACCGCAACTCGCCCAGGATCTGCTCGAAGCCATCGCGCCGAACTATCCGGCCGCCTGGGTCAGCCTCGCGCGGCTGCTCTACGACTATCCCGGCCAAGGTGATATCGACACCCTGCTCGGTTATCTGGACAAGGGCCGTGCAGCCGCCCTGCCGCGCGCCGAGCTGCTGCTCGGTCGCCTGTACTACGAAGGCAAGCTGCTGCCGCAGCAGCCGAAGAAAGCCGAAGAGCACCTGCGCAAGGCCGCGCCTAGCGAACCCAGCGCCAATTACTACCTGGGGCAGATCTACCTGCGCGGCTACCTCGGCGAGGTCTATGCCCAGCAGGCGCTCGACCACCTGCTCAGCGCCGCCCGTGCCGGCCAGCTCAGCGCCGACTTCGTCCTCGCGCAGATGTTCAGCCAGGGTCGCGGGGTCAAGCCCAACCCGGTCAACGCCTATGTCTTCAGTCAACTGGCCCTGCCACGCAATACGCCGCCAACCTTCGAACTGGCGCATGAGGTGGAAGCGAGCCTGACCCCGGCACAACTGGCCGAAGGCCAACGCCTGCTGCGCGAAGAGCGCGATGCCCGCGGCATCGTTCTGCAGCAGCAGGCCGCCCTGCAGGTCAGCCAGCCATGAACAAGGATGCACGCATGCAGCTAAATCGTATCGTTAGTCAGCTGGGGCTCAGTGCCAGTCTGCTGGCAGCGAGCACCGCCTGGGCGGCGGATGCGCCGAAGAATTTCGGCCTGGATGTGAAGATCACCGCGCAATCGGAAGACGACCGCGACCTCGGCACCCGCGCGGGTGGCGACGTCAGCGGTATCGGTCTCGACCTGCGCCCCTGGGCCTACGGCGAACGCGGCAACTGGAGCGCCTTCGCCATGGGCCAGGCGGTTACCGCCACCGACACCATCGAAACCGACCCGCTGCAGGACGACGGCGAAGACAGCACGCAGCGCAGCGACGCGCGTCAGCCGGACAAGAGCTACCTGGCCATGCGCGAATTCTGGGTCGACTACGCCGGCCTCACCGCCTACCCCGGTGAACACCTGCGCGTCGGCCGTCAGCGCCTGCGCAGTAACGAAGGCAGCTGGTGGGACACCAATATCGAGGCGGTCAACTGGCGCTTCGATACCACTCTGCTGCAAGCCAATGTCGGCATTGCCGAGCGCTTCTCCGACTACCGCACCGACCTCGACGACCTAGCGCCCGAAGACGAAGACCGTCGCCACTTCTTCGCCGGCCTCGACTACCAGTGGACACCCGGCCACCGCATCGGCGCCAAGCTGCACCACAGCCGCGACGACGGCCGCCTGGCCAACCCCGGCGAACGCGTCGATGAGCTGAGCAAGCGTTATACCGGTGACCTGACCTGGTTCGGCCTGCACGTCGACGGCGGCTTCTTCGAGCGCAACTCGCGCAACCGCCTCAATTACTGGGCACAGATGACCTGGCTCAAGGGCGACACCGACCAGTTGCAGCAGCAAGTGGTTGGCAGCGACCGCATCGCCACCGGCTCGCGCAGCCAGGACGTCGACGCCTGGGCCATGGACCTGGGCCTGCGCTACAGCCTCGACGACAACTGGAAGATCGGCGCTGCCTATGCCCGTGGCAGCGGCGGTGGTGATGAAGGCAAGTCGCGTCAGTTCATGCAGACCGGCCTGCACAGCAACCGCGCCAACTTCACCGGCGTCGAATCGCGCCTGCACCGCTATGGCGAAGCCTTCCGTGGCGAGCTCTCCAACCTGCAGGTGGCCAGTGCGTTCAGCTCCTGGCAACTGGGCCAGGACTACGACGCCAGCGTCGTCTACCACCGCTTCTGGCGCGTCGATGGCGATCAGGACGTCGGCGACAGCGGCATCACCGCGCCGCTGGTGGCCGGCGAGAAAGACATCGGCCAGGAAGTCGACCTGGTGCTGACCCGCTATTTCAAGCAGGGCCTGCTGCCGGCCAGCGTCGCCGAACAGCTGGATGACCGCTCGGCCCTGGTGCGCCTGCGCGCGGGCGTGTTCCTGCCGGGCGACGCCTATGGCAGCGGCACCGACTCGGTGATGCACCGCGCCTTCGTCGACTTCATCTGGCGCTTCTGAGGGATCGGATCATGCAACCCAACGGCTTAGCCCTACCCCTGCTGCTCGGCGCGCTGTGTCTCACCGCGCCCCTGGCCCAGGCCAACCCCGAGCAGCACCAGTTCGATTACCGCGTGCGCAGTGCACCGGCCGACGAGCTGCATATGGAAGCACCCACGCTACCGGACCTGTCCGGCTACACCAAGGAGGCCGTGCTGGCCAAGATTCCGCGTGAAAAAAGCGGCCAGGTGGTGGTGCGGCGCATGCTGCGCCAGGACGCGCTGAAGGACTTCACCGGCGGCAACGAGCGCCTGCGCGAGTGGATCAAGCGCCAGCAGGGCATGCCCCAGGCGATCTTCATCGAAGGCGGCCTGGTCACCGCCCAGGACCTGGCCAAGGCATTGCCTGACAGCCAGTTCGCCGAGCAGGAGCCGGGCGTGTACATCGCCCGCCTGCCCATCGTCGTCGCCGAGGGCGCGGCGCTGCACGTGGGCAAGGAAACCCGCGAGCTGCGCCTGTCGCAGGAGCGCGGCGCGTTCCTGGTCAACGATGGCCTGATGTTCCTCACCGACACCCGCGTCACCGCCTGGCGCGAGGCCGACAACGGCCCGGCGAGCATGCGTGACAACGGCAAGGAGTTCCGCCCGTTCCTGGTGTCCTGGGGCGGCAGCGAGCTGTATATCGCCAATAGCGTGATCACCAGCCTGGGCTACGACAACTCCAAGTCCTACGGCGTGTCGATCACCCAGTACACGCCGAACATGCACGAGCGCCTGCAACGCGAGGAGCCGACCGGCTGGCTGATCGACTCGGAGTTCGTCGACCACTGGTATGGCTTCTACTGCTACGAAGCGCAGAACGTGGTGATCAAGGGCAACACCTACCGCGACAACATCGTCTACGGCATCGACCCGCACGACCGCTCGCATGGGTTGATCATTGCCGAGAACACCGTGTTCGGCACCAAGAAGAAGCACGGCATCATCATCTCGCGCGAGGTCAACGACAGCTGGATCATCAACAACGAGAGCTACGACAACAAGCTCTCCGGTGTGGTGATCGACCGTAACAGCGAGCGCAACGTGATCGCCTACAACCGCGTGCACGGCAACCATTCCGACGGCATCACCCTGTACGAGAGCGGCGACAACCTGCTGTGGGGCAACCATGTGCTGGGCAATCAGCGCCACGGCATCCGCATCCGCAACAGCGAGAACATCCGCCTCTACGACAACCTCTCGGCAATGAACCAGCTGACCGGTGTGTACGGCCACATCAAGGACCTGTCCGACACCGACCGCGACCTGCAGCTGGACCCGTTCGACACCAAGATCTCGATGATCGTCGTCGGCGGCACCCTGGCCGGTAACGGCTCCAGCCCGATCAGTATCGACTCGCCGCTGTCGGTCGAGCTGTACCGCGTGAAGATGCTCGCGCCGCGCAAGAGCAGCGGCATCCAGCTCGCCGGCATCCTCGGCGACAAGCAGGACGAGATCCTCGACCTCATGGTGCGCCAGCGCCTGCCCGTGCTGATCGATCCGATCCAGCCCGAGCCGATGACCAACTGACGAGGCCTCCCATGACTGCATACAAACTCAAGACCCTGGCCCTGGCAGTGACCTGCGCCGCCTTCGGCAGCAGCCTGCAGGCCGAAGAGCGCCAGGCGCCGCAATATCAGGTGGAAGACTGCTGCTCGCTGTGCCCGGCTGCCCACGAGGCCAGCCGCTACACCACCAACTACATGAAGAACTTCGTCACCCTGCTCGACGCCGACGAGGGCTGGCTGTTCCGCAGCGTCGAAGACCTGCGCACCGAATTCGGCACCAGCGAGGTCGGCTACCAGCGCCTCAAGGAGCTGCGCGACGGCCTCAAGCAGCGTGGCGTGGAGCTGGTGGTGGTCTATCAACCCACCCGCGGCCTGGTCAATCGCAGCAAACTGCGCCCGGACGACTATCAGCGCTTCGACTACGACAAGGCGCTGCGCAACTACCGCCAGGCGCTGACCCGCTTCGAACAGCTCGGCATTTGGGTGCCGGACCTGACCCCGCTGACCGACGAGAACAGCGACAAGGAATTCTACTTCCGCCGTGACCAGCACTGGACACCCTACGGCGCCGAGCGCACCGCGCGCCTGGTGGCCGAGACGGTCAAGCGCATCCCCGGTTTCGAAGATATTCCACGCAAGGAATTCGTCACCGAGCGCGTCGGCCTGATGGGCAAGACCGGCACCATGCAGAACGTCGCCAGCCAGCTGTGCGGCACCGGCTATGCGGTGCAGTACGTCGACCAGTTCATCACCGAACCGAAGGACGCCAGCGATGGCGACGCGCTGTTCGGCGACGACAGCAGCCCGAAGATCACCCTGATCGGCACCAGCCACAGCGGCAAGAACTACAACTTCGGCGGTTTTCTCGAAGAGTACCTGGGCACCGACGTGCTCAACGCGGCCTTCCCCGGCGGCGGCCTGGAAGGCGCGATGCTCGAGTACCTGGCCAGCGAGTCGTTCCAGAACGACCCACCGCAGATTCTCATCTGGGAATTCTCGCCGCTCTACGACCTGGCTTCGGACCGCATTCACCGCCAGCTGATGGCCACCCTGAACAACGGCTGCAGTGGCCAGACCGAACTGCTCAGCAGCGAGAAACGACTGCGCCCAGGCAGCAACGAAATTCTCGTCAACGGCGAGAACAAGCTGCTGACCCTGGCCGGCAATCGCCACCAGCTCGACCTGCGTTTCAGCGATCCATCGGTCAAGCGCGTCGACGCCACCATCTGGTACCTCAACGGCCGCCGCGAACAGCTCAAGCTGGAGAAACCGCACACCGTCGATACCGACGGGCGTTTCGCCGTGGAACTGCGCGACGAGCCGGGCTGGGGTGAGCAGAACTTCTTCGCCCTGGAAATCGAAAAGCCCGAGGACAGCGCCGACGACCTGAAAGTCCAGGCCAGCCTGTGCCAGCGCCCGAGCGGGCCCAGCCAGCAGGTCGCGCAGCACCGCGCGAACGACTGAGGAGGTCACCATGCTCACACGACTCGCCCCCTTCACCCTTGCAGCTTGGCTGCTCAGTGCCCCGGCCTTCGCCGAACTGCAACCGCCAGCGGGCTACTACGCCGCCGTTGGCCAGCGCGACGGCAAGGCGCCGGCCTGCCCCGCGGTGCCGCAGCCCTACACCGGGGAGCTGCAGTTCACCAGCAAGTACGCCGGCTCCGACAGCGCGCGCGCCACGCTCAACCGCAAGGCGGAGAAGAACTTCCGCGAGCAGACTTCACACATCGTCCGCCTGGAAAAGGAAGCCGGACGGATGATCACCGGCTACATGCGCACCGGTCAGCCAGAGCGCCTGGAATGCGCCATCGAATGGCTCGACCAGTGGGCCAGCGCCGATGCGCTGGAGTCCGAGCAGTTCAACCACACCGGCAAGTCGATGCGCAAATGGGCGCTCGGCAGCCTGGCCGGCGCCTGGCTGCGCCTGAAGTTCTCCGAGTCGCAGCCGCTGGCCGCCTACCCGCAGCAGAGCGCACGCATCGAGGCCTGGTTCACCCGCCTGGCCGAACACACGGTGCGCGAGTGGAGCGACCTGCCGCTGCGCAAGATCAACAACCACAGCTACTGGGCCGCCTGGTCGGTGATGGCGGTGGCGGTGATCGATGACCGCCGCGACCTGTTCGACTGGTCCGTGGGCCAGTTCCGCATCGCCGCCAATCAGGTCGATGACGAGGGCTACCTGGCCAATGAGATGCGCCGTAGCCAACGCGCCCTGGCCTATCACAACTATGCCCTGCCGCCACTGGCGATGATCGCGGCCTTTGCCGAGGCCAATGAAGTCGACCTGCGCGGTGAAAACCATGGCGCCCTGCAGCGTCTGGCCGAACGTGTGCTGCAAGGTGCGCGCGACCCGGCGGCGTTCGCCCAGCGCACCGGCTCCAAGCAGGACATGAGCGAGCTGCGTAAGAACTTCAAGTACGCCTGGCTGGCGCCCTATTGCAGCCTCTATGCCTGCAGCGAACAGACCCGCGAACTGAACCAGGAGAAGGGGCCGTTCAACAGCTTCCGCCTCGGCGGCGAGGTGACCCAGGTGTTTGGAAAGCCGTAGGAGCCGGCTTGCCGGCGATGCTTTTAAAAGCTGATCGCTGGCAAGCCAGCGCCTACAGGACGTAGCAAAAACAAACCCTCCGCTCGCGGGGGGAAAGGGGGGCGCTGCCCCGGCTGTTCACGGAGAAGCACGGATGGTCTTTTCATCCAACGTCTTTTTGTTCCTGTTTCTGCCGATTTTTCTCGGCCTGTACTACCTGTGCCCGAATCGCGGGCGCAACCTGCTGATCCTGATCGGCAGCTACGCCTTCTATGCCTGGTGGCGGGTGGACTTCCTCCTGCTGTTCGCCGCAGTCACGCTGTGGAACTACGGCATCGGCCTGCGTATTCACGCCCACGCTGGCACCCAGACGGCACGCCGCTGGGTGGTCACCGGGGTGGTCGGTAACCTGGCCACGCTGGGCTACTTCAAGTACGCCAACTTCGGCGTGGCCAATATCAACGCCGTGCTCGAATCCATGGGGATGGAGCCCTTCGTCCTCACCTCGGTGATCCTGCCGATCGGTATTTCCTTCTATATCTTCCAGTCGATCAGCTACCTCATCGACGTGTACCGGCGTGACACCGAGCCGACGCGCAACCTGATCAACTTCGCCGCCTTCATCGCCCTGTTCCCGCAACTGATCGCCGGCCCGGTGCTGCGCTACAAGGACCTGGCCGACCAGTTCACCGACCGCAGCCACAGCCTCGACAAGTTCTCCGAGGGCGCCACGCGCTTCATGCAGGGTTTCGTCAAGAAGGTGTTCATCGCCGACAGCCTGGCGCCGCTGGTGGACCATTGCTTCGCCCTGGAAAACCCCAGCACCGGCGACGCCTGGCTGGGCATGATCGCCTACACCGCGCAGCTGTACTTCGACTTCTCCGGCTACAGCGACATGGCCATCGGCCTGGGCCTGATGATGGGCTTTCGCTTCATGGAGAACTTCAACCAGCCCTATATCAGCCAGTCGATCACCGAGTTCTGGCGGCGCTGGCACATCAGTCTGTCCACCTGGCTGCGCGACTACCTCTACGTGCCGCTGGGGGGCAACCGCCACGGCACCTTCAACACCTACCGCAACCTGTTCCTGACCATGCTGCTGGGCGGCTTCTGGCACGGCGCCAACTGGACCTTCCTGATCTGGGGCGCCTGGCACGGCACCTGGCTGGCCATCGAACGGGCGCTCGGCGTGAAAGCCGCACCGCTTGTGTTCAACCCGCTGAAATGGGCCTTCACCCTGCTGCTGGTGATGCTTGGCTGGGTGATCTTCCGCGCCGAAAACCTTGAAGTGGCCGGGCGCATGTACGCCGCGCTGCTGCCCTTCGGCGACTGGCAGTTGAGCGAGCTGACCCAGGCGCGCATCACCGGCCTGCAGATGGTCACGCTGGTGCTGGCCTGGGTGGTGATTGCCGTCAACGGCGCCCGCCAGTTCCTCGCCAGCCGCAAACATGAGCCGGGCCTGACCCTGGCCAGCGCCGGCGTCGCCCTGCAGGCCGTCGACCTGCGCCTGGTGGCCATGCGCGGCGCCCTGTTGCTGTTGTTCTGCGTCTCGCTGCTCAAGCTCTCGGCGCAGAGCTACTCCCCCTTCCTCTACTTCCAGTTCTGAGCGGAGGCCAAGCATGAATCGCCCCATCAAGACCCTGTATGTCGTGCTGTTCGCCCTGCTGCTGTTGCCGGTCAGCCTGCTCGCCCTGAGCCAGCTCAGCGACTACCGCATGCCGGCGCAGCCGAGCGTGCTCGACGGCGGCCTGGCCAAGAGCGTCGAGCGTCACTACGACGAGAACTTCCCGCTCAAGCAGGCCGGTATCAACCTCTGGGCCGCCGTGGAATACCTGGCATTCGGTGAGGGCCGCAGCGGCCTGGTGATTGGCAAAGACGGCTGGCTGTACTCGGACGAAGAGTTCGATCCGGTGGTCGACGGTCAGCGCCAGCTACGCGATAACCTGGCGCTGATCCGTGGCGTGCAGCGCCAGCTGCAGGAGCGCGATATCCAGCTGCTGTTGGCCATCGTTCCGGCCAAGACCCGCCTCTACCCGGAGCACACTGGCAACCATCGCCCCAGCGCCCTGCAGCGCAGCCTGTACCCGCGTTTTCACCGCGCGGTGCGCAACGCCGGGATTGCCGCGCCGGACCTGCTCGAACCGCTGCAGGCAGCCAAGCGCGAGGCGCCGATGTTCCTGCGCACCGATACCCACTGGACCCCGGAGGGGGCCGACGTCACTGCCCGCGCCCTGAGCGAAGTGGTGCACAGCGCCATGCAACTACGTGGCGAGCCGCAGCAGTTCGTCACCGAGACCGTGGAAACCCGTGCGCACCAGGGCGACCTGACCCGTTTCCTGCCGCTGGCGCCGCTGTTCGAAAGCCTGATGCCACAAGCCGACCGCCTGCAGCAGCGCGAAACCCACGCCGCCGAAGGTGACACTGACGACCTGTTCGGCGACAGCGACCTGCCGGTGACGCTGGTCGGCACCAGCTACAGCGCCAATCCCTCATGGAACTTCGCCGGCGCCCTGCGCGAGCACCTGCAGCGCGATCTGGCCAACCACGCCGAGGAAGGCGGCGGTCCGCTGGTGCCGATGCTCAAGTACCTGCAAAGCGACGAGCTCGAGAACAACCCACCACAGCTGGTGATCTGGGAATTCCCGGAGCGCTATCTGCCGATGACCAGCGATTTCACCGACTTCGACCCGCAATGGCTCGCCGCGCTCAAAGACGCCGGCGAGCACCAGGGGCTGGCTGCTGCCAGTCACTGATTCATCTCCCAAGGAGGACTATCCGATGAACACTCAAACCACCCTACGCCGTTTCACTCTGGGCGCCTGCGCCCTGGCCCTGGGCCTCGGCATGCTCCAGGCACAGGCCGATGACGGCGCCCTCTACGGACCCAAGGCGCCCAAGGGCTCGGCCTTCGTCCGCGCCTACAACGCCAGCAGCGCCGAGCTCGATGTCAGCGTCGGCCAGACCCAGCTCAAGCAGATCTCGCCGCTGGGCTCGAGTGACTTCAAGTTCCTCCCGGCCGGCAGCTATCAGGCCCAGGTCGGCAACGCACAGATGGCGGTGGATCTGGAGGCCGCGCGCTACTACACCCTGGTCAGCCAGACCGGCGCCGAGCCGCGCCTGGTCGAGGAGCCGCCCTTCACCAGCCGGCAGAAAGCCCTGCTGCGCGTGCAGAACCTGACTGACAGCACCCTCAGCCTGAAGACCGCCGACGGCAAGACCGATGTGGTCGCCGACGTCAAACCCGACGGCCGTGGCGACCGCGAGATCAACCCGGTCAAGGTCGGCCTGGCGCTGTTCGACGGCGAGCGCAAGGTCGCCGATCTGAAACCGGTGACGCTGGAACGCGGCGAAGTGGTCAGCCTGTTCGTCACCGGCGCCCAGGGCAAGTTGTCGCCGGTGTGGGTCAAGCGCCCCATCGACGGTTGATACAGAGAGTTTCTAGAACAAGGAAAACGGCGGGTACACGCCGCACCGACACGACACGGGCATCCATTTCGAAATGAACGTTAAGGAGAGACACCATCATGACCCCCATCATCCTTTCCGGTGGCAGCGGCTCGCGACTCTGGCCTCTTTCGCGCAAGCTCTACCCCAAGCAGTTCCTCGCTCTGACCGGTGAGCAGACCCTTTTCCAGCAGACCCTGCAGCGCCTCTCCATCGAGGGCATGCAACCGCCAGTGCTGGTGGCCAACCAGGAACACCGCTTCATCGTGATGGAGCAGCTGGAGCAGATCGACCAGCAGGCGCAGTTGCTGCTGCTCGAGCCCTTTGGCCGCAATACCGCCCCGGCGGTGGCCATGGCGGCCCTGCAACTGCTCGCCGAAGGCCGAGACGAGCTGATGCTGGTGCTACCAGCCGATCACGTGATTGACGATCAGCAAGCCTTCCGCCAGGCCCTGGCGCTGGCCACAGTGGCCGCCGAAAAAGGCGAGATGGTGCTGTTCGGCGTGCCGGCAGACCGTCCGGAAACCGGCTACGGCTACATCCGCGGCCAGGCCGACGGCGCCCTGCCCGATGGCGTGGCCCGCGTCGCCAGCTTCGTCGAGAAGCCCGACGCCCAGCGCGCTACCGAGTATGTGAAGAGCGGCGACTATTACTGGAACAGCGGCATGTTCCTGTTCCGCGCCAGCCGCTTCCTGGAAGAGCTCAAGCACCACGACGTCGACATCTACGACACCTGCCTGCTGGCCCTGGAGCGCAGCCAGCGCGAGGACACGCAGATCGCCATCGACCCGGCCACCTTCGCCTGCTGCCCGGACAACTCCATCGACTACGCGGTGATGGAGAAGACCAATCGCGCCTGCGTGGTGCCGCTTGCCGCCGGCTGGAACGACGTCGGCAGCTGGTCGTCGATCTGGGAGGTGCACGACAAGGACGACGCCGGCAACGTGACCAAGGGCGACGTGGTGATCGAGGACAGCCGCAACTGCCTGATCCACGGCAATGGCAAGCTGGTAGCGGTGCTGGGCCTGGACGATATCGTCGTGGTGGAAACCAAGGACGCCATGATGGTGGCGCACAAGGACCGCGTGCAGGACGTCAAGAAACTGGTGAGCAAGCTCGACGAGCAGGGCCGCTGCGAGACCCAGAACCACTGCGAGGTGTACCGCCCCTGGGGCTCGTACGACTCGGTGGACATGGGCGGCCGCTTCCAGGTCAAGCACATCACCGTCAAGCCGGGTGCGCAGCTGTCGCTGCAGATGCACCACCACCGCGCCGAGCACTGGATCGTGGTGTCCGGCACGGCCAAGGTGACCTGCGACGACCGTGAGTTCCTGCTCACCGAGAACCAGTCCACCTACATCCCGATGACCTCGGTGCACCGCCTCTCCAACCCGGGCAAGATCCCGCTGGAGATCATCGAAGTGCAGTCCGGCACCTACCTGGGCGAGGACGATATCGAGCGTCTGGAAGACGTCTACGGTCGTAGCGATGCGGTAGCGGTCGGCGCCTTGCACTGAGCTGTTCGTAGTACGGATGCAATCCGGGTCGATCTCGACCCCGGATTGCATCCGGGCTACGCCCCTGATCACCGAGACGTCGGACCGCGGCAAGCCGGTCCCTACGCACATCCGCGGTAACGCCTGCACGGTTACCCGCACAACAGCACCTTGTGTAGGATGAGAGCAGACTTCCAAAAGGAATGCCCTCATGCTGTTCGGTATCGTACTCGTCATTACCTGGCTGATCCTGCTGATCCGCTACCCAACCAAGGCTCTGCCGGTTTCCATGGCCGCGCTGGTTGGTCTTGGCCTGGTGGCCACCTGGGTGCTCTGGCAGGAAACGCGCGACGAGCGCTACATCGCCCATCTCGAACTGCGCCTGAACTACGACCCGCAGCAATGCCCCGGCGACCGCCCGCTGGCCATCAACCTGAAAAACGGCAGCGACGCCGCCCTGCTCGAGCTGCGTTGGGAAGTCGCCGCCTACCGTCCCGGCAATGCCACCAACCTGGCCCAGCGCCTCTACGAATCGCCGCGCTACAGCGGCCCGGGTGAGCTGCTGCCGGGCGCCAGCTGGAACGACTGCATGCCCCTGCCCGACCTGCGCAGCGGCTATCGCCCAGCTACCCTGGAGTTTCGCGCCGAACGCCTGCAGGGCAAGTTCATCCGATAACCCGTAGGATCGACATCCATTGCCAGCTTCGTAGCCCGGATGCAATCCGGGGAGGTTGCCTGTGACGGTACCCGGAGTTCATCCGGGCTACAAAACGACGAAAACGCCTGCGCCGGCCGCTCACAGCGAGGCGAACAGTCCGCCATCACCTCAATCGAGCCCCCAGCATCCCCAGCCTGCTAAGCTGCAGCCCCATCTTGCCTCAGGGAACCCCGCCATGCCTCAACCCAGCGTCCTCATCACCGGCTGTTCCAGCGGCATCGGCCGCGCCCTGGCCGATGCTTTCCAGGCTGGCGGCTACGCCGTCTGGGCCACCGCGCGCAAGGAGGGCGATGTGACGGCCCTGCAACAGGCCGGGTTCCATGCCGTACAACTCGACGTCAACGATGGCAAAGCGCTGCAACAGCTGAGCACACGTCTGAGCGAGGACATCGGCGGCCTCGATGTGCTGATCAACAACGCCGGCTACGGCGCCATGGGCCCGCTGCTCGACGGCGGCGTGGAGGCCATGCAGCGACAGTTCGAAACCAATGTATTTTCCATCGTCGGCGTCACCCGCGCGTTCTTCCCGCTGCTGCGCCGTAACCGTGGCCTGGTGGTCAATATCGGCAGCGTTTCCGCACTGCTGGTGACCCCCTTCGCCGGCGCCTACTGCGCCTCCAAGGCAGCGGTGCATGCATTGAGCGATGCGCTGCGCATGGAACTGGCACCCTTCTCCATCGGGGTGATGGAAGTGCAGCCCGGCGCCATCGCCTCCAGCTTCGGCGCCAACGCCAGCCAACAGGCCGAGGCGCTGATCCGTGAGGATTCGCCCTGGTGGCCGCTGCGCGACGGTATCCGCGCTCGCGCCAACGCCTCGCAGGATAATCCGACCCCGGCCAAGGATTTCGCCGCGCAACTGCTGGCCGCCGTGCAACGTGACAAGCCCCCGCGCCTGCTACGCCTGGGCAATGGCAGCCGCGCCCTGCCGCTGCTCGCCACGTTGCTGCCCAAGGCCCTGCTCGAGCGCGTGCTGCGCAAACGCTTCGGCCTGGTGCAAAGCCTGTGAGTCAGAGCCTGCAACTGCGCTATTACGCGGCCGCGGGGATAGTCGCGGCCGTCGTGCTGAACCTGCTGCTGCGCACCTTCGTGCGTCTGGGCGGCGTGTTCACCACATTGCTGATCGCCGCCGCCATCGCCGCCGGTCTCGCATTGGTATTTCACTGGCGAACCGGGCGCGCGCCAAGCAATGCCGAACGCTGGCGCTTGACCCTGCTCTATGGCGGCGTACTCGGGCTGCTCTATCTGGGTTTGCTGGGCATGATGTATCTGCAGGACACGCCCAGCCCCATGGGCCTGTTTCTCTTCAGCCTGCATTACCTGTGCTACCCGGTGCTGGCCTGGCTGGCGTTTTCGCCACGCCATGGCCGCTGATCTTTCTGTCAGGATGACTTCGCCATGCTGCACACCCTCGCCGTCGCCAACTACCGCTCGATCAACAGCCTGATCCTGCCGCTGGGCCGACTCAACCTGATCACCGGCGCCAACGGCAGCGGCAAGTCCAACCTCTACCGAGCCCTGCGCCTGCTGGCGGAAACCGCACAAGGTGGCGTGGTCAACGCCCTTGCGCGCGAAGGTGGACTGGAGTCGAGTTTCTGGGCGGGGCCGGAGAAGATATCCCGGCGCATGCGCAACGGCGAGGTGCCCGTGCAGGGTGGCCCACGGCAGAACGTGATGCGCCTGCGCCTGGGCTTTGCCGGCGAGGATTTCGGCTACGCCATCGCCCTTGGTCTACCCGAGCCAAGCACCTCGGCTTTCGCCCTGGACCCGGAGATCAAGCGCGAGTGCATCTGGGCCGGCGCCAGCTATAGACCCGCCTCACTGCTGGTGGATCGCGCCGGGCCGATGGTGCGCATGCGCGAAGGCCGCAGTTGGCAGGTATTGGCCCAGCATGTGCCGAACTACGACAGCCTGTTCGACCAGATCGGCAACGACCCGAACTGCCCGGAAGTGTTTCAACTGCGCGAAGCCATCCGCCGCTGGCGCTTCTACGATCACTTTCGCAGTGACGCCGAGGCCCCGGCACGCCAGCCGCAACTGGGTACGCGCACGCCGGTGCTGCACCACGATGGCCGCGACCTGGCCGCCGCACTGCAGACCATCCGCGAGATCGGCGACCGCGCCGCGCTGGACGCGGCCATCGACGACGCCTTCCCCGGCAGCCGCCTGCATATCGATTTCCAGGCCGGCGGGCGCTTCGCCGTGGAACTGCGCCAGGAAGGTTTGCTGCGCCCCTTGAACGCCGCCGAACTGTCCGACGGCACGCTGCGCTACCTGCTGCTGGTGGCCGCCCTACTGACGCCACGGCCGCCATCACTGATGGTGCTCAACGAACCGGAAACCAGCTTGCACCCGGACCTGTTGCCGGCACTCGGACGCCTGATCATCGCCGCGTCGAAGCACACCCAGGTGTGGGTCGTCTCCCACGCCAACCGCCTGATCGCCACGCTGAAGGAAAGCCCCGAATGCAACACCCTGGAGCTGGACAAGCAGCTCGGCCAGACCAGCATCCGCGGCCAGGGCATGCTGGACGAACCGCCCTGGCATTGGCCGGATTGAAACCTGTGGATTGATACGGACGCCCGTAGGGTGCGCCGCGCGCACCGGCTTCTAATCGCTATCCGCTACGGTCCAGCAAAGCGCGGTGCGCACAGCGCACCCTACCCGCCCTCAGCCGCGTAGCCCGGATGAAATCCGGGGCCGTTTATCAGCGCTTTCGCGGCTGAAGCCGCTCCTACGGTCGCAACCGGACTCACAGCCCGTCGAGATAACGCTCCACATCCAGCGCCGCCATGCAGCCGGCACCGGCCGAGGTAATCGCCTGGCGATAGACCGAGTCGGCCACATCGCCGGCGGCAAACACGCCGGGAATGCTGGTCGCGGTGGCATTGCCCTCGCGCCCGCCGTTGACCACCAGATAGCCGTCCTTCAGCGCCAGCTGACCTTCGAACAAACTGGTGTTAGGCGTATGGCCGATGGCGACGAACAGACCATCCACCTTCAGCTCGCGGTAAGCGCCGCCGTATTGCTTGAGACGCACGCCAGTGACGCCGCTGGCATCGCCCAGCACCTCGTCGACCTCAGCATTGAGCTGCAGCTCGATCTTGCCCTCGGCCACGCGCTCCTGCAGCTTGTTCTGCAGAATCTTCTCGGCACGAAAGGCATTGCGACGATGAATCAGGGTCACCTTGCTGGCGATATTGGCCAGGTACAGGGCCTCTTCCACGGCGGTGTTGCCGCCACCGACCACCGCCACCTCGCGGCCACGATAGAAGAAACCGTCGCAGGTCGCGCATGCCGAAACGCCTCGCCCCATGAACGCCTCTTCACTGGGCAACCCCAGGTAGCGCGCACTGGCGCCAGTGGCGATGATCAGCGCATCGCAACTGTAGGTGGCGCTGTCACCGACCAGGGTGAAGGGCTTGCCGGCCAGGTCCACGGCATTGATGTGATCGAAGACGATCTCGGTGTCGAAGCGCTCGGCGTGCTCCTGCATACGCTGCATCAGCGCCGGCCCGGTCAGGCCATGGGGATCGCCCGGCCAGTTGTCCACCTCGGTGGTGGTGGTCAGCTGGCCGCCGGCCTGAATACCGGTGATCAACAGCGGCTTCAGGTTGGCGCGCGCGGCATAGACCGCCGCGCTGTAACCGGCAGGGCCGGAACCCAGGATGATGACGCGGGCATGACGAATGGCAGACATCGCTAACTCCTCGCCGGCCAACAGGGCCGGCAGGCCAGATAAAAAGGGACTCTCGAAGCACTAGGGGAAGGCTTGGAACGTTGAGAGCCCCGCAAAAAAGCGCACCTCTAAAAACTACCTGCGTTGTCATCGCTGCGTTAAAAACAGGCTCAAAAATGCTCATTTACAGCTCGTAAACTGCGCTTTTTCGCCTGTGTTTGCCTCGCGCTGACTGCCTCGCCTACGTTTTTAGAGGCGCCCTAAAAGGAAACTGGGCGCAAGGCTATCGGGGCCGCGTGCGAAGCGGAAATACCCATTACCAATTCCGCGAATAGAATCCGCCTATTGCCGCCTGGGTTGAACCTTGCCCCATGGCTGAACTTTCACCGCGCGGGCAAAGTCGGTATGGTCGCGCGCATCAACCACCCTGGAGAACGCCATGCCCGCCGCTCCCGTCCTGTCCGGCCCGCAATACCTGCGAGAGGGCCTGAAACTGGTACTCAGCCCTGGCCTGCGTCTGTTCGTGCTGTTGCCACTGGCGGTCAATCTGATCCTGTTCGTCACCCTGATCAGCTTTGCCGTGCAGCAGTTCAGCGGCTGGGTCGATACCTTCATGCCCACCCTGCCGAGCTGGCTGAGCTTTCTGCAGTACATCCTCTGGCCGCTGTTCGTGGTACTGGTACTGCTGATGGTGTTCTTCACCTTCACCCTGCTGGCCAACATCATCGCCGCGCCCTTCAACGGTTTTCTCGCGGAGAAGGTCGAGGTGGTAGCGCGTGGCGAGGATCACTTCCCGCCGTTCAGCTGGGCCGAACTGGCAGCCATGGTGCCGCGCACCATGGGCCGTGAGATGCGCAAGCTGGCCTACTTCCTGCCGCGCGCCATCGGCCTGCTGATCCTCAGCTTCATACCGGTGGTGAACCTGGTCGCCGCGCCGCTGTGGCTGCTGTTCGGCGTCTGGATGATGGCCGTGCAGTACATCGATTACCCCGCGGACAACAACAAGATGAGCTGGCAGGACATGCTCGCCTGGCTGCGCGAGAAACGCTGGCAGAGCCTGAGTTTCGGCGGCATCACCTACGCCGCCCTGCTGGTGCCGGGGCTGAATATCCTGATGATGCCCGCCGCCGTGGCCGGAGCGACCTTGTTCTGGGTGCGCGAGCGAGGTGAACGAAGCTAACGTCGCGTCAGGACTCGTTTCTGCCCGGTGCGCTAGCGGAGCCAGACAAAAGCCTTCGCCAGATGAATGCACTGCAGCCCTTCTATGTGCCGAGGGTGCAGATCAGCCCTATCTGGCAGCGCCAGCAGCACCATGACCCGGCGCACATCTGGTTGCGTGAGCGACTGCACGGCCTGCTCACCTGACACATAAACGCAATCGAAACGTCATGTTCACTACATGACCCGGGCAGAGACTGCGTACATGAACGCACCTTCTCTGCATATCGCGCTGATCAGCGAAACCTTTCCGCCGGAAATCAACGGCGTCGCCAACACCCTCGGCCGCCTGGTCGACGGCCTGCGTGGCCGTGGCCATCGCGTGCAACTGATACGGCCGCGCCAGGAGGTCGATCAGGAGCAGGATGCCGGCAATGATCTGCTGCTCACTCGCGGCTGGCCGCTGCCCGGCTATCCCGGTCTGCAATGGGGTCAATCCTCGCTGCACAAGCTGCTGCGGCGCTGGAAGAGACAACGCCCGGACGTGCTCTACATCGCCACCGAAGGCCCGCTGGGCCTGTCCGCCCTGCGCGCGGCCAGACGGCTGGCAATCCCGGTGGTCAGCGGTTTTCACACCAATTTCCAGCAGTACACCGGCCACTACGGCATCGGCCTGCTGACGCGGGCGATGACCAATTACCTGCGCTGGTTCCACAACCGCACGCAGCTGACGCTGGTGCCGAGCATCGGCCAGAAGGTCGATCTTGAACGCCGTGATTTCGAGCGCCTTGCCCTGCTGGCACGCGGGGTCGACAGCCAGCTGTTCCATCCGCGCAAACGCAGCGACGAGCTGCGCGAAAGCTGGGGACTGGGGTCGGATGACCTGGCGGTGCTGCATGTCGGTCGCCTGGCCGCAGAGAAGAACCTCGGCCTGCTGGTCAAGGCCTTCCGCACCCTGCAGACAGCTCACCCGCAGCGCCGCATGCGCCTGATCCTGGTAGGCGACGGGCCATTGCGCGCCAGCCTCCAGGCGCAACTACCGGAGGCGCTGTTCTGCGGCCTGCAGCGCGGCGAAGCACTGGCCACGCACTATGCCTCGGGCGATCTGTTCCTGTTTCCCAGCCTCTCGGAAACCTTCGGCAACGTGGTGCTGGAGGCCCTGGCATCGAGCCTCGGCGTGGTGGCGTTCGACCAGGCGGCGGCAGCCCAGCACATCCATCACGGCCACAACGGCATGCTCGCTCGCCCTGGCGACGAGGCCGGTTTCTGCGAAGCCGCCTGTGAGTTGCTGGACGATGCGGAAGTCTTCCGCCGCATCCGCCTCAATGCACGCCGGCATGCCAGCCATTTGAGCTGGGATGGCATCGTGGTGCTGTTCGAACAACACCTGCGTAGCGCCATGCAGCCGGCGCCCCTCTGCGTCAGCACGGAGCTTCGCAGTAGGGCGGGTGAAACCCGCCACTGAGACAATCTGGCGGGTTGCACCCGCCCTACGTGATCACATCCGCTCAAAACATGCAGGCGTAAAAAAGCCCCGATGTGCCGGGGCTGAAAACGGGGCGCCGGATCGCGACGCCCGCTAGAAACAGACTCAGATCAAGGTAGTCAGCGCATCGCGGCTGAACGGCAGAATGTCCTGCTCGCGGCCTTCACGCACCTTCAGCGCCCAATCCGGGTCGACCAGCAACGCGCGGCCCACGGCCACCAGGTCGAACTCCTCCTTGTTCAGGCGCTCGAGCAGGTTCTCGAGGCTGGCCGGTTCGGCCACCTTGTCAGTCTTGACCATGAACTGCAGGAACTCGCCATCCAGGCCGACGCTGCCGACGGTGATGGTCGGCTTGCCGGTGAGCTTGCGCGTCCAGCCAGCCAGGTTGAGATCGCTGCCCTCGAACTCCGGCTCCCAGAAACGGCGGGTCGAGCAATGGAAGATGTCCACACCAGCCTCGGACAGCGGCTTGAGGAAGGCCTCCAGCTGCTGCGGGGTCTGCACCAGGCGCGCGCTGTAGTCCTGCTGCTTCCACTGCGAGAAACGCAGAATGATCGGGAAGTCCGGGCCGACCGCCGCGCGCACCGCCTGGATCAGCTCGATGGCGAAACGCGAACGCGCCGCCAGGTCACCGCCGTACTGGTCGGTGCGCTGGTTGCTGCCTTCCCAGAAGAACTGGTCGATCAGGTAGCCATGGGCGCCATGAATCTCCACACCGTCCATGCCGATGGCCTTGGCGTCGCGGGCGGCCTGAGCGAAAGCGGCGATCACCTCATCGATATCGGCCTGGGTCATGCCATGCACGACCACCTCGCCGTCCTTGAGCTTTTCCATCGGCCCATAACCCGGAACGCTGGCATCCGGTTCGGTGCCGAGGCGACGCACGTTACCCACGTGCCACAGCTGCGGGACGATCTTGCCGCCTTCGGCATGCACGGCGTCGACCACCTGCTTCCAGCCGGCCAGGGCGTCTTCGCCATAGAAACGCGGCACGTTCGGGTAGCCGTTGGCGGCCTTGTGCCCGACGGTGGTGCCCTCGGTGACGATCAGGCCCACACCCGCTGCCGCGCGACGACGGTAGTACTCGATGACCTTGGCGTTGGGCACGCCACCGGGCGAGAAGGAGCGGGTCATCGGCGCCATGACCACACGGGTCGGCAGTTCCAGGTTACCGAGACGGAACGGGGCGAACAGGGCTTGAACGGGTGCGCTCATCATCTTTCCTCTGAGGTTGAACGGTAATCAGGCCTGCAGCAAACGCTCCAGGCGGGTGACGAAAGCTTCCAGCGGCTGCAGATTGCGGCCCACCTTGAGGCGGGCGAGCACGCCTTGCCAGGCATCGCTGATAAAGGTGGCGAGATTGCCGCAGTCCTCATCGGCCGGCAGCTCACCGGCGGCCTGCGCCTGCTCCAGGCAGTCGCGCAGAATCTCCACCGAAGCCTGCTGGATAGCTGCGACTTCGGCACCGATGGCCGGGAGCATCTCGCTCATCTCGAAACTCAGGCTACCGATGAAGCAGTGATACTGCGGGGTCTCCTGGCGGGCGAAGTGCGCGAGCAGGTCGCGGTAATAAGCGAGGATGCGCGCACGCGGGCTCAGCGCTGGGTCATTGAGTGCCTGGGCATAGCGCGCCAGGCGCGGCCGATAGATGAAGGCCAACGCCTGCAGGGCGAAGTCTTCCTTGCTGGCGAAGTAGTGATAGAAGCTGCCCTTGGGAATTCCGGCCGCCTGGACGATCTCCAGCACGCCGGTGCCGTGATAGCCACGGCGCGTCATCACCGCCGAGCCTTTGCTCAGGATCAGGTCACGCTTGTCGAGTCGAATGCTGTTCATGGCGCGAGCATATGACCGGTCGTCTCGCTCGGCACAGCACTATTGATAGTGGTGATTAAGAGCTAGAACACACAAGACGGATGCCCACGTCAGAACAGGTAGGAGCGAGCTCTGCTCGCGAATCCTGCAACTCAAAGGCTTCGCGAGCAGAGCTCGCTCCAACAAGCCGACTCAGGGCTGCAGCCAGATCAGCGAAGCGAAGCGCCCGGTGCGAGCGCTGCGGCGATAGGAGTAGAAACGCGGGTCGTTGTAGGTGCAGAGCCCACCACCGCTGACCGCGGTGACACCGATGGCAGCCAGGCGAATGCGCGCCAGTTGGTAGATATCGGCCATGAACTTGCCGGCATTGACGCTGGGCACGAATGCACTGGCAGCCTCGGCATGCTGCTGCACGAAAGCCTCGCGCACCTCGGCGCCCACCTCGAAAGCGGCCGGGCCGATAGCCGGGCCGAGCCACACCAGCAGCTCCTGCGGTGCAACGTCCAGCGCCCGTACGGTCGCTTCCAGCACGCCACCGGCCAACCCGCGCCAACCGGCATGGGCCGCCGCCACGCGGGAACCGGCGCGGTCACAGAACAATGCTGGCAGGCAATCGGCAGTCATCGCCGTACAGGCGATACCGGGGGTGCTGGTCCAGTTGCCGTCGGCTTCGATGACCTGAGCCGGGTCGGCCTCGGCCACGACGATGCCATGCACCTGACGCAACCAGGCCGGCTGGCAACCCAGGGTATCGACCAGACGCTGACGGTTGCTCGCCACCGCCGCCGGGTCGTCCTCGACATGCTCGCCCAGGTTGAACGTATCGAACGGCGCAGCGCTGACACCGCCGCTACGCGTGGTCACGCAAGCGCGCACGTTGGCCGGGGCCGGCCAGTCGGGCGTCAGCCAGTCGTGGGCACTCACCCGACGAAGGCCTCGCGATCCTGACGCAGCAGGGTCAGCAGCCAGACCAGATCGTCCGGTAACGGCGACTCCCATTTCATGCGCTTGCCAGTAGCCGGATGGTCGAGCTCCAGGAAGCGCGCATGCAGGGCCTGACGCGGAAACTCCTTGAGGCTCTGCACCAGGGTCGGGCTCGCCGCCGGCGGAATGCGGAAGCGCCCGGCGTAGACCGGATCGCCCACCAGTGGATAGCCGACGTGGGTCATGTGCACACGGATCTGGTGGGTACGTCCGGTTTCCAGCTTGACCCGCACATGGGTGTGCGAGCGGTAGCGTTCGAGCACGCGGTAGTGACTGATCGCCGGCTTGCCGCCATCGGTCACCGCCATGCGCTGACGCTGGCTGGAGCTACGGCCAATCGGCGCATCGATGGTGCCGCCGGCGGTGATCATGCCGATGCAGATGCATTCATAGATGCGGCTGACGCTGCGTTTCTGCAGTTGCTCGACCAGATTGGTCTGCGCCTGCAGGGTCTTGGCCACCACCATCAGGCCGGTGGTGTCCTTGTCCAGACGATGGACGATGCCGGCGCGCGGTACGTTGATGATGTCCGGCACGTGGTGCAGCAACGCGTTGAGCAGGGTGCCATCGGCATGCCCGGCGGCCGGGTGGACGACCAGACCAGCCGGCTTGTCGATCACCAGCAGGTGTTCGTCTTCGTAGACGATGTTCAGTTCGATGTCCTGGGCGATCCATTCACCCTGCGCTTCCTGCTCGGCATCGAGCACCAGGGTCGAGCCGGCATGCACGGTGTCGCGCGGGCGCGCCACGGCGCCATCGACGGTCAGGCGACCTTCCTTGATCCAGGTGGAAAGGCGCGAACGGGAGAACTCGCCAAACAGCTGCGCAGCCACCTGGTCGAGACGTTGACCGCCCTGTTCAAAGGGGACAATGGCCTGGAGTTGGATCAGCTGTTTGTTTATAGAAGTCATCTTCGGCAACGGCGGGAGCCTGGCCTTTGGTTTCGGCGACAGGCTTGTGGTTAAATACGGCGTCTTTGCCCCAGGGTTTTCCGGGGGCGCTCATCATAACAGGACGGCCGCGCGGCCGTCACAGGGACGCAAGCCGCCATGCAAGTGAAACACCTGCTGCTGATCGCCATCCTCGCCCTTACCGCCGCCTGTTCCTCCAAACAGGCGGAGGTCGATGAAAACCTCAGCGAGGTGGAGCTGTACCAGCAGGCCCAGGCCGACCTGGACAACCGCAGCTACACCCAGGCCATCGCCAAACTCAAGGCGCTGGAGTCGCGCTATCCGTTCGGGCGCTACGCCGAGCAGGCTCAGCTGGAACTGATCTTCGCCTACTACAAGAATGCCGAGCCGGAGGCTGCGAAGTCTTCGGCTGAGCGCTTCATCCGCCTGCACCCGCAGCATGCCAACGTCGACTACGCCTACTACCTCAAGGGTCTGGCCTCGTTCGACCAGGACCGTGGCCTGCTGGCGCGCTTTCTGCCGCTGGACATGACCAAGCGTGACCCGGGCGCCGCGCGCGACTCCTACAACGAGTTCGCCCAGCTCACCAGCCGTTACCCGACCAGCCGCTACGCCCCGGACGCCAAACAGCGCATGATCTACCTGCGCAACCTGCTGGCCGCCTACGAAGTGCACGTCGCCCACTACTACCTGACCCGTCAGGCCTATGTCGCCGCCGCCAACCGTGGCCGCTACGTGGTGGAGAACTTCCAGGAAACGCCATCGGTCGGTGACGGCCTGGCAATCATGACCGAGGCTTATCAGCGTCTGTCCATGGACGACCTGGCTGCCACCAGCCTGGAGACCCTCAAGCTCAACTATCCGGACCACCCCAGCTTGGAGAACGGCCAGTTCGTCCCGCTTGAAGAAGAAGCCGACAACCGCTCCTGGCTGGCCAAGGCCACGCTCGGTCTGATCGAAACCGAGACGCCGCTGCCGCCGGGCGAAACCCGCGCCAGCCAGGACGTGATCCGCCAGTACGAAGACGCCGCGCAGCAGATTCCGCGCGAACTGCAGCAGGATGCCAAGACCGGCGAAACCGAGAAGAAGCGCTCGATCTGGAGCTACCTGACCTTCGGTCTGTTCGACTGATCGACACGGCAGCGCAGAAGGGAGGCCACGGCCTCCCTTTTTTGTGCCCACGGATTTCATCCAGACCATGGCCCCGCCTCCGACTTGCGGCCCGCCCCTCGGAATCAGCTCACAGCCTGCCACCGCCCCCCCTGTGCCGATGGTCTCAGCTTGGCTAAACTGCCGGCTTTAACCGGATAAAAGAGCACACCATGGGCCTGTTCCGCCTGCTGTTCTGGGTTGCCGTGATCTTCGCCGCAATCTGGATCTGGCGCCGCTTCATCAGCAAAGCCAAGCGCCCTCGCTCGAGCGAGGATAAGAGCACCGCAGCCCCCATGGTGCGTTGTGCCCACTGCGGCGTGCACATTCCCAAGACCCAGGCGTTGAGCCAGGATCAGCAGTGGTACTGCAGCCAGGCCCACCTCGAACAAGGCCCGCACACCGGTGACCGCTGATATCAGCGCGCAGGACAACACTCAGGGTCGACGCATCCTCAGGCTCTATCACTTTTATCGCCTGAGCATCGGCCTAGCGCTGATCCTGATGATCTCCAGCAACCTCGACGAGCAGTTGCTGGACGTCGTGCATATCGAACTGTTTCGCACTGGCAGCTGGGTTTACCTGATCCTCAACATCTTCATCGCCGTACTGGTGCAGAAACCCAAGCACCTGATGCAGCTGTTCAGCCTGGCGCTGGTCGACGTGATCTTTCTCTCCGCGCTGTTCTACGCAGCCGGCGGCACGCCCAGCGGCATCGGCAACCTGCTGGTAGTCGCGGTGGCCATCGCCAATATCCTGCTGCGCGGGCGAATCGGCTTGCTGATCGCTGCCGTCGCCGCCATGGCGCTGATCTACCTGACCTTCTACCTCAGCCTCAGCCGCCCGGCCGCCGCCGCCCAGTACGTGCAGGCCGGCGCCCTCGGCGCACTGTGTTTCGCTGGTGCATTGTTCATTCAGGGCATCACCCGCCGCCTGCAGGTCAGCGAGAGCCTGGCCGAACAGCGCGCCGCCGACGTCGCCAACCTCGAAGAGCTCAACGCGCAGATCCTACAGCGCATGCGCACCGGCATCCTGGTGCTCGATACCCAGCACCGTGTGCTGCTGGCCAACCAGGGCGCGACCCAGCTACTGGGGCGCGGCGAGCTGACTGGCAAGATCATCGACCCACACTGCCCAGAGCTGCTCAAGCGCCTGCAACAGTGGCTGCACAACCCCACCCTGCGCCCGGACAGCCTGCAGGCACAGGTCGACGGTCCAATGCTGCAACCCAGTTTCATTTCCCTGCAGCGCGGCGACCAACAGCACACGCTGGTGTTTCTCGACGACATCTCGCAGATCGCCCAGCAGGCGCAGCAGCTCAAACTGGCCTCACTCGGCCGCCTGACCGCCGGTATCGCCCACGAAATTCGCAACCCGCTCGGTGCCATCAGCCATGCCGCGCAGCTGCTGCAGGAGTCGGAGGATCTGCAAGGCCCGGATCAGCGCCTGGCGCAGATCATTCAGGATCACTCCAAGCGCATGAACCTGGTGATCGAGAACGTCCTGCAACTGTCACGCAGGCGCCAGGCCGAACCGCAACTGCTTGACCTGAAGTACTGGCTGCACCGTTTCGCCAGCGAGTTTCGCAGCTCGGCACCGAGCGACCGGCAGATCCATCTGGAGACCCAGGGCGGCAGCCTGCAGACGCGCATGGACCCACACCAGCTGACCCAGGTGCTGACCAATCTGGTGCAGAACGGCTTGCGCTACAGCGCGCAGAAACATCGGCTCGGCCAGGTCTGGCTGCGCCTTTTCCGCGACGAGAGCAGTGACCTGCCGGTGCTGGAGATCCTCGACGACGGCCCCGGCGTGCCGCCCGAGCAGGAGCAGCACATCTTCGAGCCCTTCTACACTACCGAAAACAAGGGCACCGGCCTCGGTCTGTATATTTCTCGCGAGCTTTGCCAGAGCAACCAGGCTCGCCTCGACTATAAACCTCGTGAAGGTGGCGGCAGTTGCTTTCGCATCACCTTCGCCCATCCGCGCAAACTGAGCTGAGCATGAACCGTCAGAGAGCCCTTATCGTCGACGACGAACCCGATATCCGCGAATTGCTGGAAATCACCCTCGGACGCATGAAGCTGGACACCCGCAGCGCCCGCAACGTCAAGGAAGCGCGCGAGTGGCTGGCGCGCGAGCCGTTCGATCTGTGCCTGACCGATATGCGCCTGCCCGACGGCACCGGACTGGATCTGGTACAGCACATCCAGCAACGCCATCCGCAAGTCCCAGTGGCGATGATCACCGCCTACGGCAGCCTGGACACCGCGATCAACTCGCTCAAGGCCGGCGCCTTCGACTTCCTCACCAAACCGGTGGACCTCGGTCGCCTGCGCGAACTGGTGGCCACCGCCCTGCGCATTCGCTCACCCGAAGGCGAGGAAACCCCGGTCGACAGCCGCCTGCTCGGCGACTCGCCACCGATGAAGTCCCTGCGCAAACAGATCCAGAAGCTCTCGCGCAGCCAGGCGCCGGTCTACATCAGCGGCGAATCGGGTAGCGGCAAAGAACTGGTTGCCCGTCTGATCCATGAACAGGGCCCCCGCGTCGAGCAGCCCTTCGTGCCGGTCAACTGTGGCGCGATTCCCTCGGAGTTGATGGAGAGCGAGTTCTTCGGCCACAAGAAGGGCAGCTTCACCGGTGCCATCGAAGACAAGCAGGGGCTGTTCCAGGCTGCCAACGGCGGCACCCTGTTCCTCGATGAAGTCGCCGACCTGCCGCTGCCGATGCAGGTCAAACTGCTGCGCGCGATTCAGGAAAAAGCCGTGCGCGCTGTCGGTGGCCAGCAGGAAGTGGTGGTCGATGTGCGCATCCTCTGCGCCACCCACAAGGATCTGGCCGCCGAAGTCGCTGCCGGCCGTTTCCGCCAGGACCTTTACTACCGCCTCAACGTCATCGAACTGCGCGTGCCACCGCTGCGTGAGCGTCGCGAAGATATCGCCCAGTTGGCCGACGTGATGCTCGCGCGCCTGGCCGATGGCACCGGCCTTGCCGCTGCCAAGCTGCATCCCGATGCGCTGGAAAAGCTGAAGAACTATCGCTTCCCCGGCAACGTGCGCGAGCTGGAAAATATGCTCGAACGTGCCTACACCCTGTGCGAAGACGATCAGATAACGCCCAGCGACCTGCGCCTGGCCGACGCCAGCGGCCCCAGCAACGAAGGCGGCGAAGCCAGCCTGGCGCAGATCGACAACCTCGAGGACTACCTCGAAGACATCGAGCGCAAGCTGATCATGCAGGCACTGGAAGAGACGCGCTGGAACCGCACCGCCGCCGCTCAACGCCTGGGTCTGACCTTCCGCTCGATGCGCTATCGCCTGAAGAAGCTGGGCATCGATTGAGCCCAGCGCTTAGGGATGCACTGAAAAAGCCGTCATGCCCGCGCAGGCGGGCATCCAGAACCTGCGAATCACCTGGACTCCCGCCTTCGCGGGAGTGACGATGAATGGCTTTTTCAGAACATCCTTAGGCTATTGCACCAACCAAGCGCCCGGCCGGCGCATAAGGCGCCGGATCGATAATCGGCTTAGGCCCGAGCATCAGATCAGCCAGCAACTGGCAGGATGCCGGCGCCAGCACCAGCCCATTACGGAAGTGCCCACAGTTCAGCCATAGGCCCGGGTGCCCAGGCACCTCGCCGATAAAGGGAATGCCCTCTGGCGAGCCAGGCCGCAACCCAGCCCAATGCCCCACCACCTCGGCATCCTTGAGCGCAGGCAGCAACTCTTCGGCCGACGCCTTGAGGCTTGCCAGCGCATCATCGGTCGGCGTCTTGTCGAATCCGGCGTATTCCAGGGTGCTGCCAATCAGGATATGCCCATCACGCCGCGGGATCGCATAACGCCCCCTGGCCAACACCATGCTTGGCAGAAAATCCTCGGCGCACTTGTAGAGAATCATCTGCCCTTTCACCGGCTCGACCGGCAACTCCAGCCCAAGCGTCTTGAGCAACTCACCACTCCAGGCTCCGGCCGCCAGGACCACGCGCTCGGCACGAATCTCGCCAGCAGCCGTCACCACACCACGAATCTGCCCGCCCTCCTGAATAAAGCCGGTGACCGGGCAATGCTCACGCAGCTCCACGTTCGGCATGGCCGCCAAGGCCGCCCGCAACGCTTTGACCAACCGCGGGTTACGCACATTGGCCACGCCCGGCATATGAATGGCGCGCTTGAAACCACCACCCAGAACAGACACCTGCTGATACGCCTCAGCGATATCCACCGAAAACAGCGCACGCCCCTCGCGAGCAGCCCATGCCAGCGCCTCGGCCTCATCATCGAGATCCAGCCAGTACAACCCGGTGACATGCACCTCGGGATCGACGCCGGTGTCTTCCAGCAACTGCTGCGCAAAACCCGGATAGAAATCCTGCGACCAGTGCGCCAGCGCCGTCACCGCCGCACTGTAACGCCAGGGATAGAGCGGCGAAACGATGCCGCCGCCGGCCCAGGAGGACTCGCGGCCGACACCGGAGGACTCGATCAGCACTACCGTGATGCCAGTGCGCGCCAACAGCAGGCTAGTCAACAGACCAATAGCACCGCCCCCAACCACAACCACGTTTTTCACCCTATCGACTCCACACTTGCCAGATTAATAGCAGCGGTCTACACCTTTTAAGAGCCAGGAAGGCACTCACCACTGTAGGGATACCGACTATGCGCAACTCGCGGCAACGAGCCACAACCCTCCCAGAACTCCTCATCACCCTCGCATTGCTGGCACTACTCAGTACCTACGCAATACCAAGCTTCGCCAAGTGGATTTCCACCAACAAACAGCAAGTGCTGCGCGAGAAGCTTCTCAACAGCCTGCAAATGGCAAGAACCCAGGCCGTGCTAAAGAACCGCACTATGGAGTTATGCGGATCGGCGGATGCCCTGGACTGTGACGGCAACTGGCACAAAGGCTGGATTCTACGTGTTGCCGCCAGCAAAGAAATCCTGGCCGTCGAACAATTATCCCAAGTCGACTTACCTCTACGCTGGAAAGGTGCCAGAGACCAGATTCACTTTCGCGATAACGGCCAAACGCCCCTGAGCAACGGCCGTTTCACTCTCTGTGACGACGACGGCAAACTCGTGTGGCAACTGATCATCAGCCGACAAGGGCGCGTCCGCCCGGCCACCTCTAAGGAAAACCTCAACGAGGTCCATCGCTGCATTTAGCAGTAGCAAGTCGTGAACTGGCGCAAATATTCCATGCACCACCCGCCGGTCGTCCTCTCACTTGCGCCGGTTATCCCGCGACAGGCGACCCCAGCGTTCATATCGGCGAGCATTAACCTGACATTCATAGTGGAGCTCACCATGTCAGGCCCAGTGACAAGCCGTGGTTTTACCCTGATAGAGCTGATGATCGTTCTGGCGCTGCTGGCCATCGTCTCCTTAATTGCGATACCGAACTTCATGGACTTCATCGAACGCAACCGCATACAGACCCAGGCTCAAGAGCTGCAAGCCTTCCTTCTGTATGCCCGCGGCGAAGCGGTAAGCCGCAACACCAGCATCACGGTGACCCTGGACGAAGACGACGATGACCTGTGGGTAGCCAAGCGCAACTCGGGAGAAATTATCCGTCAGCTCACCCAGAACCCTGAGCTGGTGCAGATAGATTCCAACGTCGACGAAGTACGCTTTAGAAGCAATGGCACCGCAACCGCAGCCAGCTTCGTCGTCTGCAAGGACGGCGATACCGGGCGGGGGTTTTCCCTGGAAATCCAGATCAGTGGCGCAATCACGCTGAGCAAGGCGGGCAAGAACGCTGACGGCAACGATCTGAACAGCTGCACTCTGTGAGGAAGATGATGACAACCGCAAAAGGCTTCAGCCTGATCGAAGTGCTTATGGCTCTCCTGCTCACCACCGTGGGCGTGCTTGGCATGGTCGCACTGCAAGGCCGCAGCATTCAGTACACCCAGGACTCAGTACAGCGGAACGCGGCGGTGGAACTGGCCAACGACCTGATCGAGATCGTCCGCGCCAACCCTCAACTTATGTTCAATAACGTGCCACCGACGTTCCCCATGAACAGCGGTATGCGCAGCTCCTCCGCTTTCTACAAGCAGAAAGATGAGGACTTCAGCAACCGTGAGGATTGCGTAGTCAGCGCCACCAACGTAGCGAAGACAGCCCAGGAACAACGCGATTGCTGGGCTGAGCGTGTCGAAAAAATGCTTCCCGGCGGCGACGAACTGTTCACAAGCGATATGTACTTTTGCCGCAGCGCCACACCTGGACAATGCAACAACAACCAAGGCTCGATGCTTGAAATTCGTCTGGCCTGGCAAGTTCGCGCAGGCGCTTGCCTGGACGCCAGTGATCCCCAAGCCACCATTTGTACCTACACCGTGCGGGTCCAGCCATGAAGAGCAGCCAACGCCAAAACGGCCTATCAATGATCGAGCTGCTGATCAGCCTCGCAATCAGCAGCTTCCTGATCCTCGGTATCACTCAGGTCTACATCGACAACAAGCGCAACCAGGTTTTCCAACTGAACCAGATGGGCAACCTCGAGGGCAGCCGTTTTGCCGCACTGGTAATCGACCAATACCTGGGCAAGGCCGGTTATCGGCGCAACCCCGCAGCCCTAGTCGAAACCAGCTTCCCTAGCCGGGCAGCCGGAGGCGACTGCCTTGAGTTCAAGGCTGGACACACAGCAACAGGCCTAAACCCCGACGTTGGGGATGGTTTCTGCATCCGCTATCAACCTCAAGTAAGCGGCGAGCTGGATTGCCAGGGAAGCAGTAGCGGTGTCAATTACACCGAAGCCTTCCCTAGTACTTTCTCCAGCGCTGACCAGGTCATTCTTGCATTCAAGTATGAGTCTGGCGGTAACACCGATCTGGAGAAGGGGCGATTGCTGTGCAAGAACCTTAACGCCACGGCCCCCCAATACAGCGAGCTTTTGAGTGGCATTGCAGATATCCGCCTGGAGTTCGGTGTAGGCAACAGCGACGCGCTGGATAAGGAAGTGAGCACCTTTATTTCTCAGAAAGACTGGACAGCCGACTCCGGTGCCATTCGCAGCATTCGCTACAACCTGCTGCTGAGCAGTCGCGCAAAACTGCGCGACAGCGATGACTCTCTGGTACTGGACAAATGGCTTGAGGGTGCACCCGAAGCCAGCAAGACGCGCCTGCAGAACGCTGACGATCGTCGCATCTACCAGATCGCCAGTAGCACGCAAAACCTCAGGAATCTAATGCCATGACAGCTTTCCCTAGCCACCGCCAAAATGGCGCCGTCCTGCTCGTCGCTCTGGTCATGCTTCTGGTGCTGACTCTGCTGGCAGTCAGCAGCATGCGCGGCGTCACCCTGGAAACGCGCATCACCGCTAATCGCGCGCACAGCGTGCAACTGGTGAATGTCGCCGAGGCAGGCCTGCGGGAAGCGGAGTTCCGCTTTTACGGCCCAGGCAACCTGGCCGACAAGCTCAATGCCAACCCGGTCAACTGTCACCCAAGCAATACCTTGAAGGTCAACGGTTTGAACAAACCCTGCCTGCTGGAAATTGTTAAAGAAAGCTTGCAGGCGTTTGTAGAAGAACCTCAAGAAATAAAGGCCGACTTCCTGGCACCCGGCTCAAGTGGCAGCCTGATCTGGATGCCGTATAAAGGTACAGACCCGGCAAACACCACCACCCCCAGCGGCAGCCACGCAGCCGAGTGGAACAGCATGCTGGCCGGGCAAAGCGAGACTGCCGCCGTCAATGCCGAATACGGCATGGCCCTTGAAGGGCAAGGCACCTACTTCTACCTGAACAACGCCAAGGCCACTCCGAAAGAGGGCCAAAGCGGCGGCGTTACTTACGTACAGTCAAGCCACGCCAATATCTACCTCGGCCTCAATAACTGAGATAAGCCAACATGAACGCCATTCGTGACATCCGCGCCAGGACCCTGGCCAGTACTCTATCCGGCATCATCCTGCTCAGCGCAGCGAACAGCTATGCAGATGTATCCCAGAGCCCATTGAGCCTAACTATTGGCGTCCCACCAAATCTTCTTCTCACCCTAGATGAATCGGGCAGCATGTCTTGGGGCTATGTCCCGGACTCGATTGAAAGCAGTGTCATCAGCGGTTCATACATTACGCGCCTCTATGCCGCAAGTGCGTTCAACCCGATGTATTACAATCCGAATACCAAGTATGTGATTCCACCGTTTTTTGATGAAAAAGGCAACGAGGTCAAACTCTCGACGGAATTTACCAGCGCACCGATCAACGGTTTCAGACCTGATGACGGCACCCTAAATCTGTCCGATTATTATCGCCCCACAGGCAAAGAGTACCGTATGCCTACTGGCGCCCATAACCGGCTAAATGGTCCAGAAAATGACTTCCGAGTCACCCAAGCGCTAACGACTAACCAGACTCCAGTAGAAGTTACAAGTTCCGCAGGCATCGTGTTCAGACTGTCTCGCCCTGGCGGTACTCGCACATGCGAAATAAAGCAGTCGGGCCCGGTACAGAGTACAACCAATTTTACTTGCTCCAGGAGTGGAACCACTAACACATACATTGCTTCCACACCAGCATATTACTACGCCTTCGATAGCACTCTTGCAAGTTGCAATAACTCCACGTCAAATACAAACTGCTACAAACTTGTTTTTGTAGGGGATGACGAAAAAGAAAATTTTGCCATTTGGTATTCCTTCTATAGAACCCGCGCCCTGGCAACCCTGTCCGCCACAAGCCTCGCATTCGCCCAATTATCGCCCGCAGTACGCTTGGGCTGGCAGGATCTTGCACGCTGCACCACTCTCAATGGCGGTAGCGCCTCACTCTGCAAGGACAACAAGTTCCGCCAGTATGACTCTCTGCATAAGGGACAATTCTATAGCTGGCTCAAAGACATCTACTTCAACAGCGGAACCCCTCTGCCCGCCGCTATGAAAAGAGCCGGTGAATTCCTCAAGGAAGATGTCGCATGGCATAAGTATCCAAACAGCCGGAATACGTCCGACAGGAACACAACAGAGAACACCTATGCTTGCAGGGCCAGCTACCACATCCTGATGACTGACGGTATGTGGAATGCCACCACGAGCGATCCCGATCCATTCAACCATGATAATGTCAACATCAAGCTACCTGACGGCAAAACTTATACAGGACAACACCCCTATAAGGATGCCAAGGAAAGTACTCTCGCTGACCTAGCCATGCATTATTGGTCAACAGACCTGAATCCCAATCTGGGTAACAAGCTCCCCGGATATATCCCGTTTAAAAGTGGCGACAGCACTACTGACTACTGGGATGCACGCAACGACCCGGCCACTTGGCAACATATGACTAACTTCATCATGGGTCTGGGTCTGACCAGTTCCCTGAATAGCCCTGGCATTCCCTGGTCAGGCAGCACCCATAAGGGCGCGGGCTATGAAGCTCTGGTGGCAGGAACAAAAGACTGGCCGGAAGCATCCAGCAGCAGCGCCAATAATGTCTACGACCTTTGGCATGCCGCTATCAACTCGCGTGGTGAATTCTTCAGCGTCGATAGCCCGGAAGCGATGGTACAAGCGTTCGACGACATCCTCGACCGCATCGCTGATCGCAAGTCCACCGCAGCCCGTCCGGCAATCAACTCCGGCCAGGTCAGCGCAGACGAGAACGACGAGGGCAAGGTCATCACTGTTTCGTACCAGACCTCCTACGCCAGTGACGACAACTGGTCGGGTGATGTGAAACGTTTCGAGAAGTCCTGGAACGCACAAAACAATGCTTTCGAAACTGCTCAGGTCTGGAGTGCAGAGTCCCAGATACCGCCGTGGGCCAGCCGCAATATCAAGATCGCAGGCGACAGCAACAATGGGATGGTGAATTTCACCTGGGCCAACGCAGGCTCGGCCAACACTGTCGGCACCCTCGCCTACTGGCTCAATCGCGACCCAGAGAACAGCAACGTCGTCGACAATCGGGCACAGCAGCGCCTGGAATACCTACGTGGCAACCGCAGCGGTGAAGGGAGTACCTTCCGCCAACGCAGCAGCGTGCTGGGCGATTTCTATTCTTCTACACCTGCAGTGGTAAGTGGGGCGCGCTATCTGGTCAACGTCACCAATGCCCTTGAAAAAACCAATACTTACAGCGAGTTCGCCAAAGAAGCCGCAAAGCGTACTCCGCGCGTCTACGTTGGTGGCAACGACGGCATGCTGCATGCCTTCAATGCCAAAACCGGCGCGGAAGAGTTCGCCTTCATACCCAGCAGTGTGTTCAACAAACTGAACAAACTCACCGGTAGCAATTACAGCCATGAGTTTTATGTAGAAGGCACTCCGGTGGTGGGTGATGTCTTTACCGGTACCGAATGGCGCACCATTCTGGTTGGCACGCTCAAGGCAGGTGGAAAGTCCATTTTCGCCCTCGATATCACCACTCCCGGTGAAGAAAAACTGCTGTGGGAGTTTGACGACAGCAAACTTAGCGAAGCGACAGTGAAGATGGGTTACAGCTTCGCGCAACCAACGATCGCCCGCTTGCATACAGGCAAGTGGGCGGTGGTGATCGGCAACGGTTACGAAAGCGAGGGCAATACCAGCGGGAAAGCCGCGCTGTTCGTCATCGATGCCTTGGAGGGTAACTTGCTCAAGAGCCTTGAGGTACAAGGCACTGTCGGCGTCCCCAACGGCCTGTCCTCAGCCAAACTTGGCGATTTCAACGCTGACGGTGTAGCCGACTATGCCTATGCCGGTGACCTGCAGGGCAATGTGTGGCGTTTCGATCTTCTGCGCAGCGGCCGCAGTGAAAGCGATCCCTTCACTCGTGAAGATGATGGAGAAACAGCGATCTCCGACTTCAAGGTGGCTTATAGCGGCGCCCCATTGTTCCGCGCCACCTTCAACAATACTCCCCAACCTATTACCTCCGCACCGAGCCTGGTATTGCATCCCACCGGCACTGGCTATCTGGTGGTCTTCGGCACTGGCAAGTTCTTTGAAACCGGTGACAAAGAAGGCAACAAGAGCATTGCGCAGTCGGTCTATGGTATCTGGGACAAACAAACCCGGGGCGAGCTAGCCAGCAACCCAGGGATCAACCGCAGCAGTCTGCAACAGCAAAGCATCAGCGAGCAGACCACTGTAAGTGCCGCAGACGGCAGCACTCGTCAGGGCCGCGTTATCAGTAACAACGCCATAGACTGGGGTACGCAGAACGGTTGGTATCTGAACCTCGTGCAAAGCGATGGTGAAATGGTCGTGGAGAACATGTCGCAGCTGGGCCGGACCATCTTCATGCAGTCCCTGGTACCCAACGACGATCCGTGCGGCGATGGTGCAGCCAACTGGACCTATGCGCTCAACCCATTTACCGGCGGACGGACCGTTCAGAACTCTTTCGATTACACGCCAACCGGTGATGCGGAGAGCACCAACATATCTGCCATTCGTCAGGACGGCGAAGGTGGCGGTACCATCTCGCAGAACTCCGACGGCGGCTTCCAGTACTGCACTGGCCAGACCTGCGCGAATATCTACCCCGATCCGTCTAGCATCGGTCGCCAGACCTGGCGCCGTGTGGAGACTGAGGACTAAACATGAGCAAGCAGTTGAACCGACAGCAGGGTTTCACCCTGATAGAAGTGATGATCGTGGTACTGATAATCGGCATATTGGCCGCCATCGCCTATCCGAACTACAGCGAACACGTGAAACGCGGTAACCGCAGTGAGGGCCAGGCATTTCTCAATGACGTATCAGCACGCCAGGAGCGCTATTTCTCGCAGAATAACGCTTACATCACCAAGGACGCCGACCTTGGCAAGCTCGCGTTGAAGAATGGAAATAAGTCAGAGACGGGCAAATACGAGTTGGTTCTTAGCAAAGTCGACAATGATGGCGGCTATACCCTGACCGCTAATCAGCAGTTCAACGATACCAAGTGCGGAAACTTGAGCCTGAACGCACGAGGCGTCAGGGGTAGCAGCGGAAGCGGCATGAGCACTGCTGACTGCTGGCGTTGATATAACGTAAACGCAGAAAAACGCCCCGGCCTCGTTGAAGCCGGGGCGTTTCATTTTGGTTCGCTGTTTTTATCGAAGCAGGAACAAGCAACGCTTACCGTTCCGATCACGCCAGCGCACAAGAGGCTGAATCGACAACACTCAGAGCGCCTTGATCCGCAACTCCTTCGGCATAGAAAAGGTAATGTTCTCCGGCCTTCCATCCAGCTCGGTCTCCCCCACTGCCCCCCAAGCGCGCAGTTGATCAACCACCCCCCGCACCAGCACTTCCGGCGCCGAGGCACCGGCTGTGATGCCGACGCCATTCACACCTTCGAACCACTCGTGTTTGAGATCCTCGGCCCCATCGATCAGGTAAGCCGGAGTGCCCATGCGCTCGGCCAGTTCCCGTAGGCGGTTGGAGTTGGAGCTGTTGGGGCTGCCGACGACCAGCAGCACGTCGCAATCGGTGGCCAGTTGCTTGACCGCATCCTGGCGGTTCTGTGTGGCGTAGCAGATGTCGTCCTTGCGCGGGCCACCGATGGCCGGGAACTTGGCGCGCAGGGCGTCGATCACCTTACTGGTGTCGTCCATGGACAGGGTAGTCTGGGTGACGAACGCCAGGTTCTCGGGGTTGCGCACCTGCAGCTCGGCGACGTCCGTCTCGTCTTCCACCAAGTAGATAGCGCCGCCGTTGCTGGCGTCGTACTGGCCCATGGTGCCTTCGACTTCCGGGTGGCCTTCGTGGCCGATGAGAATGCACTCGCGGCCCTCACGGCTGTAGCGCACCACTTCCATATGCACCTTGGTCACCAGCGGGCAAGTGGCATCGAACACCTTGAGGCCACGTCGAGCAGCTTCGTCGCGCACGGCCTTGGACACGCCGTGCGCACTGAAGATGACGATGACGTCGTCCGGCACCTGATGCAGCTCTTCGACGAACACAGCGCCGCGGGCGCGCAGGTCTTCGACCACGAACTTGTTGTGCACCACTTCATGGCGCACGTAGATCGGTGGGCCGAAGACTTCCAGCGCGCGGTTGACGATTTCGATGGCGCGATCGACGCCGGCGCAGAAGCCGCGGGGGTTGGCAAGTTTGATATGCATGCTGGCTGTCTCGGTATTGATCGGGGATCGAAGCATCGCTATCGGTCGATCCCGGAAGATACAGCCTGCGCGGGATAAGCGCAGGCTGCAACAAGAGCTTCGCGGCTCAAGCCGCTCCCACGAGAGCGGCGATACGGGCTAGAGCGCCTTGACTTCGATGATTTCCACATCGAAGTCCAGCACCTTGCCGGCCAGCGGATGGTTGAAGTCGATGGTGACCTGCTTGTCATCGAACGCCTTGACCACACCCGGCAGCTCGGCATTGGCGGCGTCGTTGAAGATCACCAGCAGGCCTTCGGAGAGCTCCATACCCTCGAACTGACTGCGCGGCATGATCTGCACGTTCTGAGGGTTGGGCTGGCCGAAGCCCTGCTCCGGCTGCACCTGCACGCTGCGCTTGTCGCCGGCCTTGAAGCCGTACAGGGCCTGCTCGAAGCCGGGCAGCAGGTTGCCGTCGCCGACCTTGAAGGTCGCGGGTTGCTTGTCGAACGTGCTGTCGACCACATCGCCGTTTTCCAGCTTGAGAGCGAAATGCAGGGTCACTTCCCTGTCCGGACCGATGCGTACGTCTGTCATTGCGCAGCCTCCTTCGCGGACTTGTCGCTCTTGAACATATCCAGCGCCAGCAGGATGGCGCCGATGGTGATGAAGGTGTCGGCCAGGTTGAACGCCGGGAAGAACCAGCGGCTCTGCCAGTGCACCAGGATGAAGTCGACCACGTGGCCAAGCACCACGCGGTCATACAGGTTACCCAGCGCGCCGCCCAGTACCATGGCCAGCGCCACCGCCAGCAGGGTTTCGTGACGCTTGAGACGCTTGAGCCAGACCACCAGCACGACACTGACGACGATGGCGATGGCCGCGAAGAACCAACGCTGCCAGCCGGCGGCATCGGCCAGGAAGCTGAACGCCGCGCCGGTGTTGTAGGCCAGGGTCCAGTCGAAGTAACCCGGAATGACTTCGATGCGCTGATACATGCTCAGCGTGCCCTCGAAGATGTCCTTGGTCACCCGATCGGCGATCAGGATCAGCACGCTCAGCAGCAACCAGGGCAGATGCCCGAAACGCGAGGACTCAGGCATGCTTGCGCACCTCGCCTTCACCCTCGATGTTGCTCACGCAACGACCGCACAATTCAGGATGCGCGGCATGACTGCCGACATCGGCGCGGAAGTGCCAGCAGCGGCCGCACTTGGCGTGAGCAGACTTGAGGATCTTCAGCTTCAGGCCCTCGACCTCGGTCACCACCGCATCGGCCGGCGCATCGGCCAGCGGCGCGGTCTGCGCCGCCGAGGTGATCAGGGCGAAACGCAGCTCGTCGCCGAGCTTGGCCAGGTCGGCCTGCTTGGCGTCGTCGCAGAACAGGGTGACCTCGGCCTGCAGACTGGCGCCGATGGCCTTGGCCGTACGCAGGTTCTCCAGCTCCTTGTTGACCGCAGCCTTGACCTCCATCACGCGATCCCAGTAGGCACGGTCCAGCTCGAAGCCTTGCGGCAGACGTTCCAGGCCGGCGTACCAGGTATTGAGCATCACCGATTCGTTGCGCTCGCCTGGCAGGAACTGCCAGATTTCCTCGGCGGTGAAGGCCAGGATCGGCGCGATCCAGCGCACCAGCGCCTCGCTGATGTGGAACAGCGCGCTCTGGCAGGAGCGGCGCGCCACGCTGTCGGCGGCGGTGGTGTACTGGCGGTCCTTGATGATGTCCAGGTAGAAACCGCCCAGCTCCTGCACGCAGAAGTTGTGCACCTTGGAATAGACGTTCCAGAAGCGGTAGTCGGCGTACGCCTCGATGATCTCTTCCTGCAGGCGCAGCGCCGCGTCAACGGCCCAGCGGTCGAGGTCGAGCATCTGCTCGGGCTGCAGCAGGTCCTTGGCCGGATCGAAACCGTTGAGGTTGGCCAGCATGAAGCGCGCGGTGTTGCGGATGCGGCGGTAGGCGTCGGCGCTGCGCTGCAGGATCACCTTGGACACGGCCATCTCGCCGGAATAGTCGGTGGAGGCGACCCACAGGCGCATGATGTCGGCGCCCAGGCTGTCGTTGACCTCCTGCGGCGCGACCACGTTACCGAGCGACTTGGACATCTTGCGGCCGTTCTCGTCGACCACGAAGCCGTGGGTCAGCAGCGCCTTGTACGGCGCGTGACCGTCGATGGCGCTGCCGGTCAGCAGGGACGAATGGAACCAGCCGCGGTGCTGGTCCGAACCTTCCAGATACAGGTCGGCACGCGGGCCAGCGGTGTGGCCCATGTCATGCGAGCCGCGCAGCACGTGCCAGTGGGTGGTACCGGAGTCGAACCACACGTCGAGGGTGTCGTTGATCTTGTCGTAGTCTGCCGCTTCAGCGCCGAGCAACTCGGCGGCGTCGAGCTTGAACCAGGCTTCGATGCCTTCTTTCTCGACGCGCACTGCCACTTCTTCCATCAATTCGGCGGTACGTGGATGCAGTTCGCCCGTGGCCTTGTGCAGGAAGAAAGGGATCGGCACGCCCCAGTTGCGCTGACGCGAGATACACCAGTCCGGGCGACCGGCGATCATGCTGTGCAGGCGCGCCTGGCCCCAGGCAGGCACGAACTGGGTCTGTTCGATGGCGGCCAGCGCACGCTCACGCAGCGGCTCGCCCTCTTTGGGCTGAGTGTCCATGCCGACGAACCACTGTGCAGTGGCGCGGTAGATCAGCGGCGTCTTGTGGCGCCAGCAGTGCATGTAGCTGTGCTGGATCGGCTGGTGCTTGAGCAGCGCGCCGACTTCGGCCAGTTTCTCGACGATGGCCGGGTTGGCCTTCCAGATGAACTGGCCGCCGAAGAACGGCAGATCCGGGGTGTAGACGCCATTGCTCTGCACCGGGCTGAGGATGTCGTCGTTGCTCATGCCGTAGGCTTTGCAGGTGCGGAAGTCGTCCTCACCGTAGGCCGGCGACGAGTGGACGATACCGGTACCGGCGCCCAACTCGACGTACTCGGCCAGGTACACCGGCGAGAAACGCTCGTAGAACGGGTGACGGAAGCGGATCAGCTCCAGCGCCGCGCCCTGCGCGGTGGCGATAACCTGACCTTGCAGCCCATAGCGCTGCAGGCAGGACTCGACCAGTTCCTCGGCCAGCAGTAGCAGGCGCTCGCCGGTGTCGACCAGAGCGTAGGTGAACTCCGGATGGACGTTGAGCGCCTGGTTGGCCGGAATGGTCCAGGGCGTGGTGGTCCAGATGACAATGGCGGTCGGCTTGCTCAGCTCGCTCAAACCGAAAGCGGCGGCCAGCTTGTCTGCGTCTTCGATGGGGAAGGCGACGTCGATGGCATCGGATTTCTTATCCTGATACTCCACCTCAGCCTCGGCCAGGGCCGAGCCACAGTCGAAGCACCAGTTCACCGGTTTCAGGCCCTTAAACACGAAGCCCTGCTTGACCATCTCGGCCAGGGCGCGGATCTCGCCGGCCTCGTTGGCGAAATCCATGGTCTTGTACGGATTGTCCCAGTCACCGAGCACACCGAGGCGGATGAAGTCGGCCTTCTGTCCTTCGATCTGCTCGCTGGCGTAGGTGCGGCAGCGCTCGCGGGTCAGGTCCGCCGGCTGGTTCTTGCCGAAGGTGGTTTCGACCTTGTGCTCGATCGGCAGGCCATGGCAGTCCCAGCCCGGCACATAGGGCGCGTCGAAGCCGGCCAGGGTCTTGGAGCGGGTGATGATGTCCTTGAGGATCTTGTTCACCGCGTGACCGATGTGGATGCTGCCGTTGGCATAGGGCGGGCCGTCGTGCAGGACGAACTTCGGCCGACCTTCGCCAATCTTGCGCAGCTTGCTATACAGGCCAATCTCGTTCCAGCGCTGCAGGGTCTGCGGCTCGCGTTGCGGCAGGCCGGCCTTCATCGGGAACTGGGTATCGGGCAGGTTCAGCGTAGCTTTGTAGTCGGTCATTTCGGGCTCTTCATCAGCGGGTGGCTCTGCCAATAATCACGGGCAGCGGCGATATCAGCGGCAATCGCCGCCTTCAAGGCCTCCAGCGAGGCGAAACGCTGCTCATCACGCAGCTTGTGGTGGAAAGCCACCGAGAGACGCCGGCCATACAGATCGCCGGCAAAATCCAGAAGGTGCACTTCCAGATGGGCGCTGCCGTCACCGGCAACGCTGGGGCGCACGCCAATATTGGCGACGCCCGGTTGAATCACACCATCGACTTCACAGCTCACCAGATAAACGCCGGTCAGCGGCACCTTGCGCCGCTTGAGCTGGACGTTGGCAGTGGGCGCATCGAGCTGGCGGCCAAGCTTCTGCCCGTGCAATACACGCCCGGCGATGCGAAACGGCCGACCGAGCAAGGCTTCGGCCAGCTCGAAATCGCCATCGGCCAATGCCTGACGCACGCGGGTGCTGCTGACCCGGCCACCGAGCACCTCGACGGTGGTCGAGGCATCGACGCTGAAGCCGTGGCGCTGGCCGGCGGCCTTGAGAAACTCGAAATCCCCGGCACGGTCGCAGCCGAAGCGGAAATCGTCGCCGATCTCCAGGTCCTTCACGCCCAGGCCGTCGACCAGCACACGTTGGACGAACTCGGCTGCCGACAACTCGCGCAGGCGGCGGTTGAAGGCCAGGCACAGCACCATGTCGACGCCTTCGGCAGCCAGCAGGGCGAGCTTGTCGCGCAGGCGGGTCAGCCGCGCTGGCGCAGTGTCCGGGCCGAAGAATTCACGCGGCTGCGGCTCGAAGATCACCACGCAGCTGGGCACGGCCAATTCCGCGGCACGCTCGCGCAGGCGCGCCAGGATGGCCTGGTGCCCACGATGAACGCCGTCGAAATTACCGATGGTGACCACACAGCCCCGCGCCTGGGGCTGCAGGTTATGAAGACCTCGAACCAGCTGCATAGCACGCTTCTTGTTCACAAAGTGGTCGATTATACGCACAGCAGGCCATGCACAACAGGCATCGTGATGCCTGGAAAGCTACAACGAGCGCCGGGCAAAATCGTGCGGGCGAAATCCCAATATCAGCAATACGCCGAAGTAGGCGACGAGTCCGGCAGCCACCAGCACACCGAGACGCAACAGGCGCACGAGCATCTCACCTTCCGCCCAGGCCGGCATGAGCTGCAGCAGACCCAGCAACACAGCGACCATCACGGCCACCGCCACCACCAACTTGAGCAGGAACAGCCCCCAACCCGGCAACGGCTGGAAGATATCGGCGCGGCGCAGCTGCCAGTACAGCAGGCCGGCGTTCAGGCAGGCCGCCAGGCTGATCGCCAACGCCAGACCGACGTGCGCCATCTCCAGGCCGAACACGAACAGCGCATTCATTGCCTGGGTCGCCAGCAGGCTGATCACGGCGATCTTCACCGGCGTCTTGATGTTCTGCTGGGCGTAGAAGCCAGGCGCGAGGATCTTGATCAGAATCAACGCCAGCAGGCCGACCGAGTAGGCCACCAGCGCCCGCTGCGTCATCAGCGCGTCCTCTGCACCGAACTTGCCGTACTGGAACAGAGACACCACCAGCGGCTCGGCGAGAATCGCCAGCGCCAGAGTGCAGGGCAGCACCAGCAGAAAACAGAGGCGCAGCCCCCAGTCGAGCAGGCGCCGGTACTCGTCGCGGTTCTTGCTGGCGTAGGTCTTGGAGAGCGCCGGCAGCAGGATGGTGCCCAGTGCCACGCCCAACACACCCGAAGGCAACTCCATCAGACGGTCGGCGTAGTACATCCACGACACCGAGCCGGCCACCAGAAAAGAAGCGAAGATGGTGTTGATGATCAGCGAAATCTGGCTAACCGAGACGCCGAAGATCGCCGGCCCCATCTGCTTGAGCACGCGCCAGACACCGAGGTCGCCGAAGCTCACACGCGGCAGCACCAGCATGCCGATCTTCTTCAGATGCGGCAGCTGCCAGAGCAACTGCGCCAGCCCGCCGACCAGCACAGCCCAGCCCAGCGCCATGATCGGCGGATCGAAATAGGGCGTCAGAAACAGTGCGAAGACGATCATGCTGACGTTGAGCAAGGTCGGCACGAACGCCGGCACCGAAAAACGGTTCCAGGTGTTGAGCACGGCGCCGGCCAGTGATGACAGGGAGATCAGCAATATATAAGGGAAGGTCACCCGCAGCAGATCGACGGTCAGTTCGAAGCGCTGGGCCTCATCGGCAAAGCCCGGCGCCGTGGCCCAGACGATCCAGGGCGCCGCGAGCACACCGATGGCCGTGACCAGTGCCAGCACCAGAGTCAGCAAACCGGAGACGTAGGCAACGAAGGTGCGCGTGGCCTCCTCGCCCTGCTGCATCTTGTACTCCGCCAGAATCGGTACGAAGGCCTGCGAGAAGGCGCCTTCGGCAAAAATACGGCGCAGCAGGTTGGGCAGTTTGAAGGCCACCACGAAGGCATCCGACGCCACCCCGGCACCGAAGGTGCGGGCGATGATGGTATCGCGCACAAACCCCAGCACACGTGACACCATGGTCAGAGAACTGACGGCAGCCAGGGATTTGAGCAGATTCATGGGGTATTTCGACTTCCATAAAGAGTTGCAGTAGCGGACAATCCGCCGCCCAACGAAGGCGTCGAGTGTAGCGAGCCACCACTGGTCAGGCCAGCACAGGAAAACGTCATCGGACTTGACAGTAGGCAGATGGATCGGCATGATTCGCGGCCTTATTTGTCGTAACCCCCCAGTTTTCGAGGAGCTTGACGGTGGCCAACTCACCTTCTGCCAAAAAACGCGCCAAACAGGCTGAGAAGCGCCGTAGCCATAACGCCAGCCTGCGCTCGATGGTTCGTACTTACATCAAGAACGTGGTCAAGGCTATTGCTGCCAAAGATCTCGAGCTTGCCAAGACTGCTTACACTGCAGCTGTTCCGGTCATCGACCGCATGGCTGACAAAGGCATCATCCACAAGAACAAAGCCGCTCGTCACAAGAGCCGCCTGAACGCGCACATCAAGGCGCTGGGCGAAGCTGCTGCCGCCTAATCGCGACAGGTTCTTGAAAAACCGGCTCTAGAAGCCGGTTTTTTATTGCCCTAAATTCAAGCCCGCAGCCGTGCATCCATGAAAAATGCCCGCCTCCTTGCGGAATGCGGGCATTTCTCTAAAACAGCGAAGATCAGCCGCGAGCGGCCTTGATCACTTCGATGTAAGGCTCGGCATTGCGCTGATCCTGAATCAGCGCGACGAAGTCATTGCCCTGTGCGTCAGTGGCAGAGAGGTCGTAGCCTTCTGCGACGAAGAACCCCACGAAACGCTCGAAGTCATCGATACGCAGACCGCGATAAGCCTTGACCAGCTTGTGCAGCGAAGGCGGCGTGGCGTCCGCTGGCTCCACCGAGAGGAACAGCTTGATCGAGTCATCGCTGATTTCTTCGCCAATCACCTGCTTCTTGTCTTTACGCATCGCCCGCTCCCGCCAGCATTACAGAGGGCCGGCAGTGTACCGCCGAGCCGCGCGCGGCTCAACGCGCAGCCGGGCAGGCTAACACGCGGGCCATCGACGCAACAGCAGACCTAGGTCATGCCGCAGCGCGTTGCCGGGCTTCTATAATGCGCCGAGCCATTAGGGAGCCAGCATGTCACGTCCATCGTTACCGCTGTTCGCCGCCTGGCGCCAGACCCTGCGTGCGGGCTACTCCTGGAAAGCCCTGCGCGGGGATCTGAGCGCTGGCCTGACGGTCGGCATCATCGCCATTCCGCTGGCAATGGCGCTGGCCATCGCCGTGGGCGTGGCGCCACAGCACGGCCTCTATACCGTCCTGATCGCCGCGCCACTGATCGCGCTATGCGGTGGCTCGCGTTTCAATATTTCCGGCCCCACCGCCGCCTTCGTGGTGATTCTGCTGCCGATCACTCAGCAGTACGGCCTCGGCGGGCTGCTGCTGTGCACGTTGATGGCTGGCGTGATCCTGATCATCCTGGGGTTGCTGCGTGCCGGGCGTCTGATCGAATTCGTGCCCTACCCGGTGACACTGGGCTTTACCGCTGGCATCGGTATCGTCATCGCCGTCCTGCAGATCAAGGACCTGTTCGGCCTGCACCTGGCCAGCACGCCTCAACATCTGCTGGAACAGGTGAATCTGCTGGTCCGCGCCCTCCCCAGCCTGCAGCCTGGCGACAGCCTGGTGGGCGCGGCGTGCCTGGCAACACTGCTGATCTGGCCGCGCCTGGCACCGAAAGTCCCCGCCCACCTGGTCGCCCTGGCGGTTGGCGCGCTGCTCGCCCTCGCACTGGAACGCATGGGGCTGCCCGTGGCGACACTGGGCGAGCGCTTCAGCTACTCGCTCGATGGCATCGAGCATCCCGGCATCCCGCCCTTCCTGCCGGACCTGGCCCTGCCCTGGAACCTGCCTGGCGCTGACGGCCAGCCGCTGGCGCTGTCGTTCGAACTGATCCGCCAACTGCTGGCCCCGGCATTCGCCATCGCCATGCTGGGCGCCATCGAGTCACTGCTGTGCGCCGTGGTGGCCGACGGCATGACCGGCAGCAAGCACGATCCCAACGCCGAATTGATCGGCCAGGGCCTGGGCAATCTGGCCGCGCCGTTCTTTGGCGGCATCACCGCCACCGCCGCTATCGCCCGCACGGCAGCCAACGTCCGCGCCGGGGCCTTCTCGCCGGTGGCGGCATTGGCTCACGCTGGCGTGGTGCTGGCAGCGATTCTGCTGCTCGCGCCACTGTTCAGTTACCTGCCCATGGCGGCGCTGGCGGCGCTACTGCTGATGGTGGCGTGGAACATGAGCGAACCACAGCATGTGGCCCATACCCTGCGCATCGCCCCGCGCAGCGATGTGCTGGTGCTGCTGACCTGCCTGGTGCTGACGGTACTGTTCGACATGGTGCTGGCTGTCGGCGTCGGCCTGCTGCTGGCGGCCGGGCTATTCATCAAGCGCATGAGCGAGCTGACCGATACCGCAGCCCTGAACCGCCAACAGCGAGAAGCCCTGCAAGATCTGCCCAAGCACGTGCTGGCTTACGCCATTCGCGGCCCGCTGTTCTTCGGCGCGGCGGAAAAGGCGCTGAGCGTGCTGCGCCGCCTTACCCCGGGAGTGCGTGTGGTGATCGTCGATATCAGTGCGGTGCCGCTGCTGGACATGACCGCCATCGCCGCGCTGGACAACGTGCTGCGCGACTACCGCCAGCAGGGCGTGGCGCTGATCCTCAGTGGCCCGACCGCGCAGGTACGCCTGCAGCTGCGCCGCGCCGGTGTGCAGCGCCGCGAAGGCGAGCTGGCATACGTGCGGGATCTGCCGCAGGCGCGGGAAAAGGCGTTGCGCTGGCTGCATGACACAGCACAAGAAGCGCTGGCCGAGTAGGGTGCGCGATGCGCACCGGGGAAGCATCAGGAAAGCCGTGCGTGCAGCGCATCCTGCGTTAACCGCGGTTCGCGAGCAGAGCTCGCTCCTACAGGCCCTTGACCGCGTAGATACCGGCGGCGTTGCGCCAGTAGCCCTTGTAGTCCATGCCGTAACCGAAGATGTAGCGGTCGATGCACTGCAGACCTACGTAGTCGGCCTTCAGGTCCGGGCGCGCCTTGCGGTCGTGCTCCTTGTCGATCAGCACTGCAGTGTGCACGGCGCGCGCACCGGCGTGGCGGCAGAAATCGATGATCGCGCCAAGGGTGTGCCCCTCATCAAGGATGTCGTCGATGATCAGCACGTCACGGTCGATGAAGGAAACTTCCGGCTTGGCCTTCCAGAACAGCTCGCCACCGCTGGTTTCGTTGCGGTAGCGAGTGGCGTGCAGGTAAGAAGCCTCCAGCGGGAAGTTCAGCTTGGTCAGCAGCTTGCCAGAGAAGATCAGGCCACCGTTCATCACGCAGAACACCACCGGGTTGCGCTCGGAGAGCTCGGCGTTGATCTGGCTGGCGACCTTGTCGATGGCCGCCTCCACCACGGCTTCGGTGAACAGGCAGTCGGCTTCCGCCATGACTTGGCGAATGTGCACGAGATCGGCGGACATGATGATGTTCTCTCTAGATCGGGCTGATGAATGGCGGCAGACAGCTTGAAAGCTGATCGAGCCGTCAAATAAAAGCGGGCAAAGGTACAGACCCGGACCACGCTTGCCAAGTATCGACTGACCAGCGTAGCCGATGCACGGCGCGGGACATCGTGACTCATCAGTCACCCACCACTTGGCATGTGCAATGCTTTAATCTAACGCGATTTTCCCCAGAGCCCCGTTGGAGATCCCAGCCCATGCCCACTCGCGAGATCCGCCACCCGCTGATCCGTCACAAGATCGGCCTGATGCGCCGCGCCGATATCAGCACCAAGAATTTCCGTGAGCTGGCCCAGGAAGTGGGCGCCCTGCTGACTTATGAAGCCACCAACGACCTGCCGCTGGAAGCCTACGACATCGAAGGCTGGGCGGGCACGGTGCAGGTCGAGAAAATCGCCGGCAAGAAAATCACCGTGGTACCCATCCTGCGCGCCGGCATCGGCATGCTCGACGGCGTGCTCAGCCTGATCCCCGGCGCCAAGGTCAGCGCCGTGGGTGTGGCACGCAACGAGGAAACCCTCGAAGCGCACACCTACCTGGAAAAGCTCGCGCCGGAAATCGACTCGCGCCTGGCCCTGATCATCGACCCGATGCTGGCCACCGGCGGCTCGATGGTCGCCACCATCGACCTGCTGAAGAAGGCCGGCTGCAGGGACATTCGCGCCATGGTCCTGGTCGCTGCCCCCGAGGGCATCAAGGCCGTCGAGCAGGCTCACCCGGACGTGACCATCTTCACCGCCTCCATCGATCAGCGGCTGAACGAGCACGGCTACATCATCCCGGGCCTGGGCGATGCCGGTGACAAGATCTTCGGCACCAAGCAGAAGGACGCCTGACATGTCGCAGACGGAATTCAACGAACCGCTGTGGCGCCAGGGTATCTCTGGCGCACAGATGCTGTTCGTGGCTTTCGGCGCCCTGGTACTGATGCCGTTGATCACCGGCATGGACCCTAACGTCGCGCTGTTCACCGCCGGTATTGGCACCCTGCTGTTCCAACTGGTGACCAAGCGCCAGGTGCCGGTTTTCCTGGCTTCGAGTTTCGCCTTCATCGCTCCGATTCTGGCGGCCAAGGGCGAGTTCGGCCTGCCTGCAGTGATGGGCGGCGTGATCGCTGCCGGTGTGGTCTACATCCTGCTTTCGGCGCTGGTCAAACTGCGCGGTCCCAGCTTCATCGACCGTCTGCTGCCGCCGGTGGTGATCGCCCCGGTGATCATCTCCATCGGCCTGGCGCTGTCGCCGGTGGCGGTGAACATGGCCATGGGCAAGGCCGGTGATGGCAGCGTCGAGCTGGTGCCGTACAGCACCGCGATGATGATTTCGATGCCGGCACTGATCACCACCCTGCTGGTGGCGGTGCTGGGCCGTGGCATCTTCCGCCTGGTGCCGATCCTCGCCGGCATCGCCGTTGGCTGCGCCATCGCCGCGGTGCTCGGCGTGATCGACACCACAGCCGTCGATCAGGCGGCCTGGCTCGCCGTGCCCAACTTCGTCACACCGGAACTGCACTGGGGCGCCATTCTGTACATGGTGCCGGTCGCGCTGGCACCAGCCATCGAGCACATCGGCGGCGTGGTGGCGATTGGCAACGTGACCGGCAAGAACTTCGTCAAGAAACCAGGCCTGCATCGCACCCTGCTCGGCGACGGCCTCGCCACGTCGGCAGCCGGCCTGTTCGGTGGCCCGCCCAACACCACCTACGCCGAAGTCACCGGTGCGGTGATGCTGACCAAGAGCTACAACCCGAAGATCATGACCTGGGCAGCGGTATTCGCCATTGCCCTGGCCTTCATCGGCAAGTTCGGCGTGGCCCTGCAGAGCATTCCGGTCCCCGTGATGGGCGGCATTCTCTGCCTGCTGTTCGGCTCCATCGCCGTGGTCGGCCTCAACACTCTGATCCGCCATCAGGTCGACCTTTCCGAAGCACGCAACCTGATCATCGTGTCGGTGACCCTGGTGTTCGGCATCGGCGGTATGGTCATCGGCGGCAAGGAGTTCGCCCTGTCAGGGATTTCCCTGTGCGCGATCACTGCCCTGCTGCTCAATCTGGTGCTGCCAGGTGGCGCTGGCTGGAAGCAACGGGAACCGGAAGAAGCCTGATTCCAGCGCCCAATAAAAAGCCCCGGTCGACCCGGGGCTTTTTTGTGCCTGTGCGAGAACTTACCAGCCGACCCCGAAGCCAAGGGTATAGCGGGTTTCGTCCAGATCACCCTCGGCACCACTGACGATATCCTTCTCGGCCTTCATGTTCAGCGAAGCCCAGTCAGTCACTTTGTAGCGCAGACCGACCTCGGCATCCAGACTGTAATCCGCGGCCCCACTTAGCGGACGACCGACCTCACCGACACTGAACAACTCGACGGTCTTGCCGATCAGGTAGCGGTTGTAGTCCCACTTCATACTCAGCGCGTAGAAGCGATCCTGCTCGCCGTTGCTGTAGCGATAGTCGCTGCGGTTGGCCAGGGTGGTGATGGAGAACGCGCCCAGTTCGTCATCCCAGAACTGGTAACCAGGGCCGGTACCCAAAGTACGCTGGCGCTCGACCTCTTCGATACGGTCGCGCTTGTACTCGAAGCGCCCCTGCCAGAACCACTGCTCGGTGAGGAAGCGGTCGAGCGCATATTCGGCGCTCCAGTTGTCGGTGCTGACAACGTCATTCTTCAGCTCGCGGTTGTAATCGGCAATCGCGTTATGGCGCCAACGCCCATGCCGAGCCTGGGTCTTGATACCGACATCGTAATCATCGGAATCGCGCTCGCCACGCTTGTAGTCCAGACCAAGGTCGATATTGCCCTTCCAGGTAAAATCCTCCACCAGCGGCTTGGGCTTCATGATCTGCTCGATCTGCGCCAGCTCGATGGTCTTCGGCGAATCGCCATTGGCCAGCGTGACCTTGCCAGGCTCGGCAGCCAGCAGCGACTTGGCACGCTCGCCATCCACCGGCCCGAGCTTGACCAGCAGCTCGTGATCACTTTCCAGGGTGGCGATTTTCTTCCAGTCCAGCGGGATGGAACCGCCGTAGTCGGTTTGCAGCAGCAGTTTGCTACCGTCGAAGAAGCGGATGGTGCCGGAGAGACGGTCACCGTTCTTCAACCAGACGGTATCGGCGAAAGTGACGGAGCTGCACAGAGCGATGCTCAGGCCTAGCAGGGACAGCGATGTAGGGCGCGACATAAGTTGGATAACGGCGTTAGTGGGCGAAAGCCGGGCATTATCCGCAACCCCGGCGCCAGAGCAACAGCTGACCGGGCTGAATACACAGAGTTCAGCTTTTTCCGTCGAGCGGCATCACCAGCCCACACCGATACCGATCAGATAATGCCGATCCGAAACTGTCTGCCCCTGCGCACGCAACTGATCCAGCTCGTACAGGAGTGATAAGCGCGCCCACTGGTTGAGGCGGTAGCGCAGGCCGAATTCGCTATCGAGCACGTAATCGATTTCTTCGATATGAGGGATCTGCAGTTCGGCGTTGGCATAGAACTCCAGCCGCGTCCCCCACAGCAGACGCTTGTAATCCAGCTCCAGCGACGTGGTATTGAAAGCCAGATCGGCAACGTCCGACTCCAGACGCACGCGATTGAACTGGCCGATCAGGTCGAAGCGCCCCAGTTCATCGTCCCAGAAGCGATAACCGGGCCCGGTGCCGACGATGCGCTGACGGTCGACCGTCTCGAACTCGTCCTCGGCCTGCTGTACACCCACCCGCCAGAACCAGTGCTCGGTGAAAAAGCGATCGAGGTCATACTCCAGCTCCCAGTTGTCCTCGACCTTTCTGTCGTTCTTGGTTTCACGCTCCAGCTCGCCACTGAGCACATGGCGCCAGCGCCCATGTTCGACACGGGTATTGCCCTTGAGCTTCCATTCGTCGACATCATTCTGGTTGCGCTTCATATCCAGCTTGGCATCGAGGTTGCCTTCCCATAGACGATCCTCCAGCAGCGGCCGCGGTGGCACCAGGCGTTTGATCTGCGCCAGCGGCAGGGTGTACTCACGCTCGCCCTGCACCCGGACCATGCCACTGCCGGCCGCAGCCAACCTTTCGCTGCGTTCGTTGTCGAAGCCGCTGCGGCGCACCAGCAGGGGTTTGTCCGAACTGAGGGTATCGATATCCTTCCAGTCGATCAGCACCTGGCCGGCATATTTGGTCTTGAGTGCCAGCTTGCCGCCATCGAGCAGGATGATCTCTCCGCTGAGGCGATCACCGTTGTCCAGCCACACGGTATCGGCCCAGAGCGGAGCGGCCAGGGTAAAAAGGAATAAGGCGATCAGTACACGCATGATAAGGACGAACCCTATGGGCAAGACGAAACCGCCAGAGTCTGCATGGCCGGCACCGCCACCGGCAAGCGTCGAGGCGCGTCGCGAAGCGCTGTATCTGGTACTGGCACAGGTGCCTGAAGGCAAAGTCGTCAGCTATGGCGAACTGGCCCAACTGGCCGGTCTTGGCCGCGCCGCGCGCTGGGTTGGGCGAACGCTGAGCCAGTTACCGAACGGCACCACGCTACCCTGGCATCGGGTGATCGCCGCTGGCGGGCGCCTCAGCCTGGCCGCCGGCAGCCCTTCCGGCGCCGAACAACGGGCGCGCCTGCGTGCAGAGGGCATCAGTATCCTGAACGAACGTGTGGATATGCGCCGTCACGGCTGGCGTCCAATGGAGCACAGCAGTTAGAGTGCGCCCTATCAAAACTCCCCCCAGCCCAGATTCGAGCCTGATGCCACGCAAATCCTGGCGAGAAGCCCTCGCGACCTACGCCAACCCCGCCACACTGGCTCTTCTGCTTCTGGGCTTTGCCGCCGGCCTGCCCTACATGCTGGTGTTCTCGACACTTTCGGTATGGCTGCGCGAAGCCGGTGTGGCGCGCGAAACCATCGGCTTCGCCAGCCTCATCGGTCTGGCCTACGCCTTCAAATGGGTGTGGGCGCCAATGCTCGACCAGTGGCGCCTGCCATTGCTGGGCAAGCTCGGCCGGCGCCGCTCCTGGCTGGTGCTGTCGCAGGCTCTGGTTGCCATCGGCCTGATCGGCATGGCCAGTTACGACCCACAGACGCATCTGTCCTCGCTGATCGCGCTCGCCGTACTGGTGGCCTTTGCCTCGGCCACCCAGGACATCGCCGTCGATGCCTACCGTCTGGAAATTCTCGGCGACGAGCATCAGGCTGCGCTGGCCGCCGCCTACATGACCGGCTACCGCGTCGCCGCGCTGCTGGCCACGGCTGGCGCCCTGTATTTTGCCGAAGGCTTTGGCTCGACCGCCAAGGACTACCAGTTCAGCGCCTGGACCGGTACCTACATGCTCTTCGCCCTGCTGATGCTACCTGGCCTGCTCACCTCCATCTGGATGCGCGAGCCGCCAGCGCCGCCGCACATCAATGTCGCACCACCCAAGCACGGTTTTTTCCACCAACTGCTGGCGATCAGCGCGGTCATCGTGCTGATCATCGCCGTGCCGACCATGTTCATCCAGTTCTATCAGAGCGATCTGGTGCCGATGCTGCTCGGCGACGTCAGCATGCAGGAGCTGCTCTACAGCGACCGCGCCTTCCTGCGCGCCATGCTCTACAGCACCCTGGCCTGCGTCTGTGCATCCGGGCTGTTCTGGGGCGGGCTGGCACCGGTACTGAAAACGGCTGCGGCGAGGTACGGGTTCTTCCACCAGCTACTTTCCGTGCTGCTGCTGATCATCCTGCTGATCGCGGTTCCGGCCATGGTCACCCAGTTCTACGAAAGTGACCTGATGCTGCTGTTCCAGGGCCAGGTAAGCCTGCAGGATTTGCTGTACTACGACCGCGCCTTCCTGCGTGCGCTGCTCTATACCCTGCTCACCGGCCTGTCGATCTCCAGCCTGTTCTGGGGCGGCATGGCACCGGTGCTCACGCCGATCAACGACTTCATCGTGCGCTATCGCTGGCAGGCCCTGCTGCTGCTGAGCCTGATCGCCACCTATCGCCTGTCGGATACCGTCATGGGCGTGATGGCCAACGTCTTCTACATCGACCAGGGCTTCACCAAAGAGCAGATCGCCAGTGTCAGCAAAGTCTTCGGCCTGGTGATGACGCTGCTCGGCGCCGGGGTCGGCGGGCTGCTGATCGTGCGCTTCGGCATCATGCCGATTCTGCTGATCGGCGCTACCGCATCGGCGGCTACCAACCTGATGTTCATGCTGCTGGTGGGGATGGGGCCGCACCTGAACATGCTGATCGTCACCATCAGTTGTGACAACTTCAGCGCCGGCCTGGCCACCTCGGCGTTCGTCGCCTACCTGTCGAGCCTGACCAACCTGAAATTCTCGGCCACCCAGTACGCCCTGCTCAGCTCCATCATGCTGTTGTTGCCGCGCCTGATCGGCGGTTATTCCGGCGTGATGGTGGAAAGCCTCGGCTACGCCCACTTCTTCCTCGCCACGGCGCTGATGGGTATACCGACACTGCTGCTGATCATCATCCAGTGGCGCCGCGACAAACGCCAGCCCAACGGCGACGCCCCGGTGGCCCCAGTGGAAAGGGCTTGATACCGGACTGGCAAGTTTGTGTGTTCTTTTGCGCTATTCATATCCAGGCAAAGATCATTGGCGTGTCGATCTTTCGTCTTGGTTTCGCCCCTTACGGGCGAGTCACTTTCTCTTGCTTGCCCAAGAGAAAGTAACCAAAGAGAAGGGCACCCCACCATTCGGCCCCGGCTGCGCCGGGGTTCCCTCGTTCCATCACCGCTCCAGGGGCACGCCACGAAGGGCCATCCCTGGCCCATCGTGGCTCTCGCGACATCCATGTCGCTCAACCCCTTCCACGGCGATTCCACTCGGCCTCCTGAAGGGGACTTGGGCGTCGCTTGTGAGATCGCACTTTCAGAGCAAAGGCAAAACACAGTCGCCGCGAAGGTCAATTCTGCGGAGCTTTTGCAAGCTCGCGACCCGGTCCCCTTCAGGAGGCCGAGTGTAGGTGTTGCGTAGGGGAGCGAGCCGCATGGATGCGGCGAGAGGCTTAATGGGCCAAGGATGGCCCATGTAAGCCGGCCCCCGGAGCAGCACCGGAGCGAGGGAAGTTTCGCGCAGCGAAACCCGGATGTCGGGGTGCCCTTCTTTGGCACACCTTTCTTGGGCAAGCAAGAAAGGTGTGGCGCCCGTAAGGGGCGCAACCCAAACGCTCAGAGCACGCGGTGATAGATAGTGCTAAGTCAGCAAGCAAGACGCACACAAACTTGCCAGTCCGGTATCAATCGGCACTTCTCCCAAACTACGCGAAGAAAAACCTTTCCAGGTGCCTCAATCGGCCTTGGCCAGATGCACCACCCGCTGCGGGAACGGAATACCGATACCCGCTTCGGTCAGACGCTCCTTGGCCAGTTCGGTAAAGGAAAAGGTCACCGGCCAGAAGTCGCCAGTCGCCACCCACACGCGCAGCGACAGGTTCACCGCGCTGTCACCCAGGCCGGTCACGAACACCACCGGCGCAGGATCGACATGTACACGCGGGTCCTGGGCGATCTCCAGCAGCACCTCACGCGCGCGCTTGATGTCGCTGGAGTAATCGATGCCGATATTGATGTCGGCACGACGACGCGGCTCGCGCGAGTAGTTGGTGATATGACCGTTGGACAGCGCGCCATTGGGCACAATCACCACCTTGTTGTCCGCCGTCTTCAGCGTGGTGTGGAAGATCTGGATGCTGTCGACGCTGCCCGAAACGCCCTGCGCCTCGATCCAGTCACCCGCACGGAACGGACGAAACAGCATGATCAGCACGCCGCCCGCGAAATTGGCCAGGCTGCCCTGCAGAGCCAGGCCGATGGCCAGACCCGCCGCACCGATCATGGCGATGAACGAAGTGGTCTCCACACCGATCATCGACGCCACACTGATCAACAGCAGAACGCGCAGCACGATACTGACTAGGCTGCTGATAAAGCTGCTCAGCGCACGATCCACCTTGCGCGCTTCGAGCAGCCTGCCGATGCTCGACGTCAGCCGACTGATCAGCCACCAGCCCACTAGCAACGTGATCACTGCCAGGGTCAGCTTGCCGCTGTACTCAAGCACCACAGGCAGCCAGGCCTCGGACAGCTTGACCAGTTCGTCGACGTTCATCTCCATAGGGGTACTCCCGTTTTCCTGTACATGAAACGAAACCGCCATGGCATGCCATGGCGGTCAAAATGCTATCAACCTAGCCTGCGACGCCTCAGCGCCACAAAGGTTCAATCGCGGAAGTTGTTGTACTGCAGCGGCATACCGAACTCGTGGCCACGCAGCAGCGCGATGGCCTCCTGCAGATCGTCACGCTTCTTGCCGGTGACGCGTACCTGCTCACCCTGGATGGCAGCCTGCACCTTGAGCTTGGCATCCTTGATGTGGGCGACGATCTTCTTCGCCAGCTCCTTGTCGATGCCTTCGCGGAAGGTGACTTCCTGCTTCATCACCTTGCCCGAGGCATAGGGATCCTTGGTTTCCAGGCATTGGCAGTCGATCTTGCGCTTGACCAGGCTGCTGCGCACGATATCGAGCATCTGCTCGAGCATGAACTCGGCTTCAGCGGTCAAGGTCAGCGCCTTGTCCTTGCTCTCGATGCTGCATTTGCCACGTAGGTCGAACCGGCGGTCGAGCTCCTTGATGGCATTGTCGACCGCATTGGTCAGTTCGTGTTTGTCCAGTTCAGACACGATGTCGAACGAAGGCATGAGTGGGCTCCTGATGGACGGCGCGATCCTCTTCACGGAGTGAACGCGCCTGACTTGACGATAACTATGGCGGGCTCATTATATCCAGTCTGATACGCGCCGTTTGGCGTCCTTCCTCTCTGCCTGCGAGTCTGCCCCATGCCCAACCCCCATCTCAGCATCCTGGTGGTGGACGACGCCAAGTTCTCCAGCGCCATGATCGGTCGTGCACTGAGCCAGGCTGGCTATCAGGACGTGCGCTTCGCCAGCAGCGCCAGCGAAGCGCTGCAACTGCTCGAGCAGCGTCCCGCCAGCGTGCTGCTGGCCGACTGGCTGATGCCCGAGATCGACGGCCTGGAGCTGACCGCACGGGTACGCCAGCTGGACGAAACCGCCGATCACTACACCTACATCATCCTGCTGACCGGCAAGGAAGGCGAAAACGTTCTTGGCGAAGCTTTCGACCGTGGCGTCGATGATTTCATCAGCAAGGCGGCGATGAACGAACAGTTGGTGCCACGCGTGTACGCCGCTGATCGCCTGTGCAACACCCTGCAACGCCTGCTGCACGAAAACCGCATGCTCACGCAGAACATCGCCAGCCTGGAACGGCGCAATCTGGTCGATCCGCTCACAGGTCTGGGCAACCCGCGCTATCTGCGCCAGAAGCTCACCGACAGCCTGCGTCAGATCGAATCGCGCGGCGGCGCCGTATGCTACCTGCTGATCGGTTTGCAGGACGCCGGTCAGTTGCGTAACCAGTACGGTGATCGCTTCTTCAACGAACTGCTACATGGCGTCGCACGACGCCTGCAGCAGCTTGTCAGGCCCCTGGACGTGCTGACGCGCCTGGATGACAACCACTTCGGCCTGATCACCCTGCTCGAAGACCTGCATGAGTGCTCGCCGAGCAGCTTCAAACGTCTGCACGAAGGCCTCAACTTCAAGGCCTTCAAGACCAGCGAAGGGTTCATTACGTTGAAAGCGGGCATCAGCCTGGTCGGTCTGGACGCCAAAGCACTGCCCACCGACCCTGAACAACTGATTCAGCATGCGCAAAATCTGCTGCCAGAGTCTTACGCCAGCGGCCGGGTCGCCGCCATGCGCCTGCCCCTGCCGTGACCTGGCACATTCTCGGCGCTGGCAGCCTCGGCAGCCTCTGGGCCGCACGCCTGGCCCGTGCCGGCCTGCCGGTCAGGCTCATCCTGCGCAACCCGCAACGTCTCGAAGCCTATCACCAGGCCGGCGGCCTGACGCTGATCGAAGCAGGCCTGGCCCAGCACTACGCCATTCCTGCGGAGCTGCCACAAACGGACACGCCCATCCATCGCCTGCTGCTGGCCTGCAAGGCCTATGACGCGCAAAGCGCGGTGGCGACCATCGCTGAACGCCTGACGCCTGGCGCCGAACTGCTGCTGTTGCAGAATGGTCTGGGCAGCCAGGATGAGGTGGCCCAACGCCTACCCAGACAACGCTGCCTGTTCGTCTCCAGCACAGAAGGCGCCTTTCGCCCCGCCGACTTTCAGGTGGTGTTCGCCGGCAATGGCCACAACTGGCTGGGCGACCCGAGCGATCCCCAGCAACCAACCTGGCTGGACGAGCTGCAGCGCGCCGCCATCGCTCACCAGTGGAGCCCGGATATCCTCACGCGTCTGTGGCGCAAGCTGGCGCTGAACTGCGCGATCAACCCGCTCACCGTACTGCACGACTGCCGCAATGGTGGCCTGACCGAGCACCCTGCCGAAGTCGCCACCCTGTGCGCCGAACTCGGCGAGCTGCTGCAACGCTGCGGCCAGCCCGCAGCCGCAGAGAATCTGCATGAAGAGGTACAGCGCGTGATCAGCGCCACTGCCGCGAACTACTCCTCCATGCATCAGGACGTGGCACAGGGGCGTCGCACCGAGATCAGCTATCTGCTGGGCTACGCCTGCGCCGCGGCGCAGCGTCATCAGTTGCACGTGCCGCACCTGCAGCATCTGCAACAGCGCCTGCTCAGGCATCTCGACGACCGTGGCCTGCCGTTGAACTAGCGGCCCGGACCGTGGCAATGACTGCCCTGGCGCGCTAACCTGCCGTCCTTACTCGCCACAACGATGACCTCATGAGACTGCGTCAGCGCCTCGAAAACCTGCCAGTGGGCCGCAAACTGCTCGCCGCACTGCTGGTGTTGCTCGCCGCCGTGATGCTGGTGGCCAATCTGGCTTTCATCAGCGCAGCCTACTGGATCACCCAGGAGAGCATGGCACCGCAGGCCCTGCACACCCTCGGCCGGCTTATCGCCAGCCCGACGCTGAGCAAGGAAGCCTTGCACTCGTCCGCCTCGGCCGAGGTCCTGCTCAAACGCCTGGACGATTACGCGCCCCTGCGTGCAGCGGTTATCTATGACAGCAATGGCAACAGCCTGGCGCAACTGCAACGCGGCGAAAAACTGCAGCTGCCGCAGCAACTGAACCAGCTGCAGAACTGGCGCGAAACGGCCTTTCGCACCAACCTGCTGGTCGACCTGCCGCATCCCAGCGGTCGGCCCGGCGCTCTGCTGCTGGTGGCTTCCAGCGAACTGCCTGGGGCCTTCTATACCGGCACCCTGACCGCGAGCCTGGTGATTCTGGCGTTCAGCGTGCTGCTATGGATGCTGGTAGCCAGGCAGATCAAACGCCTGGTGACCAAACCCATTCGCCGCCTGGAAGAACTGTCACGCCAGGTCACCCGCGAAGAGAACTATGCGCTGCGCGCCAATCGCGGCAATCAGGACGAAATCGGCAGCCTGGCCGATGCGTTCAACACCATGCTGATGCGCATGGAAGCCCGCGAGCAGCAGCTCAAGCGCGCCCGCGACGACGCCCAGCAGGCCTTCGATCAGGCGCAGAGCCTGGCCGAGGAAACCCGCCACTCCAACCGCAAGCTGGAATTGGAGGTGCAGGTGCGCAGCAAGATCGAGAAGAAGCTCACCGGCTTTCAGAACTACCTCAACAGCATCATCGACTCCATGCCCTCGGCGCTGATCGCCCTCGACGAACAACTCTACGTGACGCAGTGGAATCAGGAAGCCAGCGCCCTGTCCGGCACGCGCTTGGAAGAGGCGCTGAACCAACCGATATTTCTCGCGTTCCCGCCGCTGAAACCCTTTCTCGCGCAGCTCAAACGCACCGCCGAGCAGCATCGCGTGGAGAAGATCGAGCGCGTTACCTGGCACAAGGACGACGAGCCCCACCACTACGCCCTGACCTTCTACCCGCTGATGGGCAGCGCCGGCCGGGGCGTGGTGATCCGCATCGACGACATCACCCAGCGCCTGGCCCTGGAGGACATGATGGTGCAGTCGGAGAAGATGCTCTCCGTCGGCGGCCTGGCGGCAGGCATGGCACACGAAATCAACAACCCGCTCGGCGCCATCCTGCACAACGTGCAGAACATCCGCCGGCGCCTGTCGCCGAGCCTGGAAAAGAACCTCGAACAGGCGGAACAGGCCGGCGTCAGCCTGACTGCCATTGAGCATTACATGGAGGCGCGCGAGGTACCGCGCCTGCTCGACGGCATCCAGCAGGCCGGCCAGCGCGCCGCCAAGATCGTCAGCCACATGCTCAGTTTCAGCCGGCGTAGCGACCGCCAGCTATCGCCCTGTGATCTGCCGGCGCTGATCGACCAGGCCCTGGAGATCGCCGGCAATGACTTCGACCTGGCCGACAGCTTCGACTTCAAGACCTTGGAGATCGTGCGCCAGTTCGACCCGCTGCTGGGCCCGGTGGCCGGCACCGCCAACGAGCTGGAACAGGTACTGCTCAACCTGCTGAAGAACGCCGCCCAGGCCATTCACCAGCGCGACGAGGAGGCCGAACCTGGCCGTATCATCCTGCGCACTCGGCAGGCAGGTAGCTGGGCGGAAGTTCAGGTGGAAGACAACGGCACCGGCATGAGCGAAGCGGTGCGCAAACGCATCTTCGAACCCTTCTTCACCACCAAGGAGGTCGGCCAAGGCACCGGGCTCGGCCTGGCGGTCTCCTACTTCATCATCACCAACAATCACAAAGGACAGATGGAGGTGCACTCCACGCCGGGCCAGGGCACCTGTTTCACCCTGCGCCTGCCGCTGGCCTCCCTGCCCGACCACACAGGACTCTGAGCCATGGGCTTTCGCCTCTCGAAGATCTACACCCGCACTGGCGACAAGGGAGAAACCGGCCTTGCCGACGGCCGCCGGGTCGGCAAGGACCACCCACGTATCGAGGCCATCGGCGAGCTGGACACGCTCAACAGCCAGCTCGGCCTGCTGCTCGCCGAACTGGATGATGCCGCCACGACCTGGCCGGCACTCAAGGAGATCAGCGACGTGCTGAGCCCCTGCCAGCACCGCCTGTTCGACCTCGGTGGCGAACTGGCGATGCCCGAGTACCAGGCCCTGCAGCAGGTAGAAGTGGAGCGTCTGGAGGCGGCCATCGACAGCTGGAACGAAGAAGTCGGGCCACTGGAAAACTTCATCCTGCCCGGCGGCTCCCGGCTGATCGCCCAGGCCCATGTCTGCCGCAGCCTGGCCCGCAGTTGCGAACGCCGCTGCCAGCACCTCAACGCCGTCGAACCGCTACGCGCCGTGGGCCTGGCCTACGTCAACCGCCTCTCCGACCTGCTGTTCGTCGCCGCCCGCCTGATCGCCAAGCGCCAGGGCATTGCTGAAGTGCTGTGGAAGGCGGCAGACAAGCCCTGAAGCCAGAAACCTGGGCGTAGGGTGCGCCGTGCGCACCTGAAATACTGCGATAGCTGCTCGGTGCGCACGGCCTGGGCGGCCCCGCGACGCCCTACTGCGGCCAGAACGCGCGGATACCCGCCACGCCTTGGGCGCCGATCTGCCAGGCGCGCTCGATATCACCCGGGCCGACACCGCCCAGCAGATAAGCCGGCAGGTTGAAATGAGTCAGCAGCTCGCTCGCGGCCTCCCAGCCCAGCGGCTGCACATCGGGATGAGTCGCGGTCGCCTGCACCGGCGACAGGGTGACGAAGTCCACGCCCATCTGCGCCGCCAGTACCAGCTCCTCGGCACTGTGGCAGGACGCCGCCAGCCAGCGATCGTCAGGGAAAGGACGGCCACCAGCGGCATACTTGCGCAGCTGCTCGGCGGTCAGGTGCCAACCGGCCGCGGGAAAATCGCCCAGCCACTCCAGCGGCCCCTTGAGCATCAGTTGCGCCTTGCCGGCGCACAACCCCTGTACGTCCACCGCCAGGTCGCGGTACTGCGCATCGAACATGTTCGGTGCGCGCAGCTGGACCAGCCGCACGCCCTGCGCCAGGGCGCTGCGTACGCCGGCCAGCAGCTCGCTCGGCTGAAGGCCATCCGGGGTGATCAGGTAGCGCTCGGGCAGCCGCGCGGCAGCCACTATGGGTTTGTTGGCGGCGGGAAACGCGTACTCCAGCAATTGCCGCTCGCTGACCCAGGCCAATGGCTGACCTTCTGCGCCATGCGGCTCGCCACTGAAAGTCGAGACTTCCCAGACGTCCAGCAGCACCTGCTTGTCCGGGTAGTCGTGGCGAATCTGGATCAGCGGGCGCGCAGCCTGTGGACGAATGCCCAACTCCTCTTCCAGCTCGCGATCAAGAGCGACGCGCACGGCCTCGCCGTCCTCCACCTTACCGCCGGGAAACTCCCACAGACCGCCCTGATGCTTGTCCTGCGGACGTCTGGCAATCAGGATGCGTCCGTCTACCCCCCGAATCACCGCTGCTGCGACGTGAACGCGTTTCACCCCTTTACCTCCTGCAATGCTGCCTGGTACCAGCGTTGGAACGCCGGCCAGCGATAGATGGTTTCGACATAGGCCGCCGCCGTAGTCGGCAATGCCACATGATAACTGCGCAGACGCGCGGCGACCGGTGCATAGAAGGCATCGGCAATGCTGGGCTGACCGAACAGATAGTGGCCTGAGCTGGCGTAGCGCTCGCGGCAGCCGGCCCAGATCGAGCAGATACGATCGATATCGGCCTGCGCCGCGTCCGGCAGCTCGGTCAGCGCCTTATCTCGCACCAGGTCCATCGGCAGGTGGCTGCGCAGAGCACCGAAGCCACTGTGCATCTCCGCACAGACACTACGCGCCAGTGCCCGCGCCTGGCGATCCTGCGGCCATAACTGCGCCTCGGGATAGCACTCGGCCAGATACTCGGCAATCGCCAGGGAGTCCCACACCGGCCCTTGCTCAGTCAGCAGAACCGGCACCTTGCCGGTGGGCGAATGACGCAGCAGCTGTGCGCGGCTGTCGGGCTGATACAGGCGCACCAGCACTTCTTCACACTCCACACCGGCCAGCTCGACCGCCAGTGCGGCACGCAACGACCAGGATGAGTAGTTCTTGTCGCCAATCACCAGTTTCAGAGCCATCTCGCGCGTCCTCGCCTAGGTTCCTGAAGTATCCAGAAGTCGCTCGACGTTAAAAGCCTGCACCCCGAATAGCAAATTCCCGCGCGTCATGGGGGCATGAGGCGCGGGAATAGAGACCAGCGGGACGCGATCAGGTGCGGTATTCGGCGTTGATCTTGACGTACTCGTGGGACAGGTCGGTGGTCCAGATGGTCTCGCTGCAGCTGCCGCGGCCCAGCTCGATGCGGATGGTGATTTCCTCACGGGCCATCACCGCCGCGCCCTGCTCCTCGGTGTAGGTGGTCGCGCGGCAGCCCTTGCTGGCGATGCAGACCTCACCGAGGAACACGTCGATCTTGCTCACATCCAGCTGCGGTACACCGGCATAGCCCACAGCAGCCAGGATGCGCCCCCAGTTCGGGTCGGAGGCGAACAGCGCGGTCTTGATCAGCGGCGAGTGGGCCACTGCGTAGGCCACGTCCAGGCACTCCTGATGGGTGCCACCGCCGTTGACCTGCACGGTGACGAACTTGGTCGCGCCCTCACCGTCACGAACGATGGCTTGCGCCACTTCCATGAATACCTCGAACACCGCCTGCTTGAGCTTGGCGAACAGTTCACCGGAGGCCTCGGTGATTTCCGGCAATGCAGCCTGGCCGGTGGCGATCAGCATGCAGCAATCGTTGGTGGAAGTGTCGCCATCGATGGTGATGCGGTTGAACGACTTGTTCGCCGCGTCGCGCACCAGATCCTGCAGCACGCCCTGGGCGACCTTGGCGTCGGTAGCGATGTAGCCGAGCATGGTGGCCATGTTCGGGCGGATCATGCCGGCGCCCTTGGAGATACCGGTCACTGTGATGGTCACGCCATCGTGCTGGAACTGACGGCTGGCGCCCTTGGGCAGAGTGTCGGTGGTCATGATGCCGGTGGCGGCCGCTTCCCAGTTGTCGGCCTTCAGATCATCCAACGCAGCCTGCAAGGCGGACTCGATCTTCTCCACTGGCAGCGGCTCGCCGATCACACCGGTGGAGAACGGCAGTACGGCGCTTTCGGCAACCCCGGTCAGCTCGGCCAGACGCGCGCAGGCACGGCGCGCACGGGCCAGGCCGTCGGCGCCGGTACCGGCATTGGCATTGCCGGTGTTGGTCAGCAAGTAACGCACTTCACCACCCAGACGCTCGCGAGTGATCAGCACAGGGGCCGCGCAGAAGGCGTTGGTGGTGGTCACCCCGGCGATGCGCGAACCTTCGGCGCAACGCATCACCACCACATCCTTGCGCCCCGGACGCTTGATGCCGGCGGAAGCGATGCCCAGCTCGAAACCAGGAACCGGGTGCAGGGTGGACAGCGGGCCAAGACCAACAGCCATAAGGTGAGCTCCTTGTGAGACGTTGCCGACCGCCAGGCGGTCTGAAAGATGGTAAAACGCCGCGAACGGCAGGGCCGTCGCGGCGTCATCGAGGGCGGCGACAGCATAGCCGAAGCCCTCTCTACTGCAAGCGCCTTCAGCGGCGCGCACCTGCCATGATCAGCCGATCTGACCGTGGCAGTGCTTGTACTTCTTGCCCGAACCACAAGGACAGGGTTCGTTACGGCCAACCTTCGACTCGGCGCGTACAGGCACTGCGGCAACGGCGACGTCGCCCTCTTCGCCACCGGTTTCTTCAGCCGCCAGGGCCGAAGCTTCGGCGTGCTGGAACTGCATGCGCTCGGCCATGGCTTCGGCCTCGCGGCGCAGTCGGGCTTCTTCTTCGGCCGGATCTTCGCGACGTACCTGAACGTGGCTGAGCACGCGGATGGCGTCGCGCTTGATCGACTCCAGCAGCTCCTGGAACAGGGCGAAGGACTCGCGCTTGTATTCCTGCTTCGGGTTCTTCTGCGCATAACCGCGCAGGTGGATGCCGTGACGCAGGTGATCCATGGTCGACAGGTGGTCTTTCCACAGATCGTCCAGCACGCGCAGCAGAATCTGCTTCTCGAAGGTACGCAGGGCTTCGGCGCTGGCCTGGGTTTCCTTCTCGTTGTACGCGCTCAGCAGCTCGGCGAGGATGCGCTCGCGCAGGGTTTCTTCGTACAGCTTGTCGTCTTCATCCAGCCACTGCTGGATCGGCAGCTTGATGCCGAAGTCGCTCTGCAGCGTCGACTCCAGGCCAGCCACGTCCCATTGTTCTGGCATCGACTGCGGCGGGATGTGGTTGTTGACCGCGGCGCTCAGCACTTCCTCGCGGAACTCGGCGATGGTGTCGCCAACGCTCTCGGCAGCCAGCAGGCTGTTGCGCATGTGGTAGATCACCTTGCGCTGCTCGTTGGCCACGTCGTCGAATTCGAGCAGTTGCTTGCGCATGTCGAAGTTGCGGCCTTCGACCTTGCGCTGGGCCTTCTCGATGGCGTTGGTGACCATGCGGTGTTCGATGGCCTCGCCGGACTGCATGCCGAGGGCCTTCATGAAGTTCTTCACCCGATCCGAGGCGAAGATACGCATCAGGTTGTCTTCCAGCGACAGGTAGAAGCGGCTGGAACCTGGGTCGCCCTGACGGCCGGCGCGGCCACGCAGCTGATTGTCGATACGACGCGATTCGTGGCGCTCGGAGGCGATCACATGCAGGCCGCCGGCTTCGATCACCTGCTGGTGACGCTTCTGCCACTCGGTCTTGATCTGCGCGATCTGCTCGTCGGTAGGGTTCTCCAGCGCCGCGACTTCCACTTCCCAGTTACCACCGAGGAGGATGTCGGTACCACGACCGGCCATGTTGGTGGCGATGGTCAGCGCCCCCGGACGACCGGCCTGGGCGATGATCTCGGCTTCCTTGTCGTGGAACTTGGCGTTGAGCACCTTGTGCTCGATGCCTTCCTGATTCAGCAGTTGGCTGACGTACTCGGACGTTTCGATGGTGGCGGTACCGACCAGGATCGGCCGGCCCTGGGCCTGGCAATCTTTGATGTCGGCGATGATCGCCAGGTATTTCTCTTCCTGGGTCAGATAGACCAGGTCGTTGAAGTCCTTGCGCGCGACCGGCTTGTTGGTCGGGATCACCATCACGTCCAGACCATAGATCTGACGGAACTCGAACGCCTCGGTATCGGCGGTACCGGTCATGCCGGACAGCTTGTTATAAAGGCGGAAGTAGTTCTGGAAGGTGGTCGAAGCCAGGGTCTGGCTCTCGGCCTGGATGTTCACCCCTTCCTTCGCTTCGATGGCCTGATGCAGGCCCTCGGAGAGACGGCGGCCCGGCATGGTACGGCCGGTGTGCTCGTCGATCAGGATCACCTGGCCGTTCTGCACGATGTACTCGACATTGCGATTGAACAGCTTGTGCGCACGCAGGCCGGCATACACATGGGTCAGCAGACCGAGGTTGTGCGCCGAATAGAGGCTCTCGCCTTCAGCCAACAGACCGGCAGCGGTGAGCATTTCCTCGACGTACTGGTGGCCGGCCTCGTTGAGCTCGACCTGGCGCGATTTCTCGTCGACCTTGTAGTGACCTTCCTGAGTCACCACGCCTTCCTCTTCCTCGATGTGCTGCTTGAGGCGCGGGATCAGCTTGTTGATCTCGATGTACAGCTTGGAGCTGTCTTCGGCCTGACCGGAGATGATCAGCGGGGTACGGGCTTCGTCGATCAGAATGGAGTCGACTTCGTCAATCACGGCAAAATTCAGCTCGCGCTGGAACTTGTCTTCCAGGCTGAAGGCCATGTTGTCGCGCAGGTAGTCGAAACCGAATTCGTTGTTGGTGCCGTAGGTGATGTCGGCGGCGTACGCGGCGCGCTTCTCTTCCGGCGGCTGGAAGGGGGTGACGATACCCACGGTCAGGCCGAGGAACTCATACAGCGGACGCATCCAGTTGGCGTCGCGGCGAGCCAGGTATTCGTTGACCGTGACCACGTGCACGCCCTTGCCGGACAGCGCGTTGAGGTAGACCGCCAGGGTCCCTACCAGCGTCTTGCCCTCACCGGTACGCATCTCGGCGATCTTGCCTTCGTGCAGGGTCATACCACCGATCAGCTGCACATCGAAGTGGCGCATGCCCATCACTCGCTTGCCGGCCTCACGGGCCACAGCGAAGGCTTCGGGAAGCAGCTTGTCGAGGGTTTCGCCCTGAGCCAGACGGCCCTTGAACTCTTCGGTCTTGCCACGCAGTTGCTCGTCCGAGAGGGCGATCATCTGCTCTTCGAGGACGTTGACGGACTGCACCGCCTTGACCAAGCGTTTTACTTCACGCTCATTCTTGCTTCCGAAAAGTTTTTTAAACAGAGGCGCAAACATATCGACAGGATCTTCCGGCGAATGGATGGAGGTCGGCGCAAATCGCGACCTGGCAGCCAGCATGGCTGCGGGCGAAGGGGGCATTCTACCCGGAAAACTCAGGGAGGAAAGTGACGTTGTCAGCCCGTTGCTGCCGTGTGATGGCGCAGGCCACGCATCCCCGGTCAGCCAGGGGCGCAGCGTGAAACTCTATATGGGGATGAATGCTGGCAATTCAAGGCCAGCCAGCGTCCCGGCTCACTCGACGCCGTTGGCACGCGCGATGTAAAGGGCGGGATTGACCTGTCGGCCATCCTTGCTGACTTCGAAATGCACGTGATAACCGGTGGAGCGACCACTGCGGCCGACCTTGGCGATGGTCTGGCCACGCTGCACCAGATCCCCGATCTGCACAGTATTGCTCTGGTTGTGGGCATAGAGCGTGACGTAGCCGTCAGCGTGGCTGATTTCCACGGTATTGCCGTAACCATTCTTCCGGCCGGAAAAGGTCACCACGCCAGCGGCAACCGAGACCACGTCACTGCCGGGCTTGGCCGCAAAATCGATCCCCTTGTGGACACTGGCACGGCCGGTCAACGGATGCACACGGCGCCCGAAAGGTGACGACACATAACCTTGCAAAACCGGGCGACCGGAGAGGGTTTCCGCTTCACTCAAACGGCGCTCGCCAAGCAGTTGCTCGAGCACTTCCAACTGCTGCTCGCGACTGTCGACGCGCAGCGCCAACTCATCCAGCGCACTCATGAAAGGTGGCGGCGCATAAGCCGAAACCCCCAGCGCATCTTCCGCACCACCCTGGCCAACACTGAGGGAGAAGTCGAACTCGCCAGCATCCAGTTCTGCCAGCTCCGTGAGGCGCTCACCCAGGGCATCGAGCCGGGTAAGGCGTGCCTGCAAATCCGCCACGTGTACGGCAAATGCGTCGAGCTGACGTTGTGCGTCCTGGCGCACTGCGCCGACCTGTTCGCGCTGCTGGTCGAGCGCTTCGGCCAGCGAGGAGTCGAGCACTGGCTCGGTGGTCAGCCACTTGGCACCCATTGCAGCACCAGCACCAAGGCTCAGGACCAGCAGCAGGACAACCGACAGCAGCAACCAGCGCAGGTCTAGATGGATCGTTCGCGCCGAACCGTGACGGCTATTGAGCAAGATGATATGCATGGCTTCCCCTTTTCGCAGAACACAGGCCGGCAGCAGGCTCTGCTACCATGACGGCTCTGCAATTTAAGGCTTCCTGCCATGACGTTTCGTCCCTTGCCGGCCCAGGCACCCGCTACGCTGCTACGCGAAGCCAAGCCCCTGAAAGCGCTGTTCGGTCAGGCGCAACGCCTTACCCACCTACAGCGTCTTGTCGATAGCCAGCTACAGCCTGCTGCCCGGGAACACTGTCATGTAGCGTCCTGGCGCGACGGCTGTTTGCTATTGATCGTGACCGATGGCCACTGGGCAACACGCCTGCGTTATCAGCAGAGAAGACTGCAACGACAACTACAGGCGCTCGAAGAATTCGCGACCTTAACGAAAATCATGTTCAAGGTGCAACCTCAAGGCGGCCAGAATCGTGGAACCGGTCGCACCTTGCACTTGTCGAATAGCGCCGCGCAAAGTATCCAGGCGACAGCCGAAGGCATCAGCGACCCCAGGCTGCGCGCGGCACTTGAGCGCCTGGCCAGTCATACGCAGAAGAGCGAATAACGCCCGTCCTCCGTTCGTCGGCGTGCTTCACTTCGCCGCACTCGCCAGGTAAATGGCGCCATAAATTCTCCTGAACAGCTCATTCACCCCAAACGCCACAGCATAAAAAAGGCCACCCGAAGGTGGCCTCAAATTAAAGCTGGAAAGAGAGTAGGTTTACACCGCCGCAACCGGGCGCATGTAAGAGATCGGTGCGAGCTTGGCGTCCTCGAAGGTCACCATTTCCCAGGCATCGGTCTGTTCGATCAACGTGCGCAGCAAACGATTGTTCAGCGCGTGACCAGACTTGAAGCCCTTGAACTCGCCAATCAGGCTGTTACCCAGCAGGTACAGATCGCCGATGGCATCGAGAATCTTGTGTTTGACGAATTCGTCCTCGTAACGCAGGCCGTCTTCGTTGAGCACGCGATATTCGTCGACCACGATGGCGTTTTCCACACTGCCACCGAGCGCCAGGTTCTGCGAACGCAGGAACTCGATGTCACGCATGAAGCCGAAGGTGCGGGCCCGGCTGACTTCCTTGACGAAAGACGTGCTGGAGAAATCCACACTGGCGCTCTGCGTGCGATTGCGGAACACGGGGTGATCGAAGTCGATCTCGAAGCTCACCTTGAAACCGTCGAAAGGTATGAAGGTGGCGCGCTTGTCGCCCTCCTCCACGGTCACCTCACGCAGGATGCGGATGAATTTCTTCGGCGCTTCCTGCTCCTGCAGGCCAGCGGATTGAATCAGGAATACAAAGGGACCAGCACTGCCATCCATGATCGGTACTTCGGACGCGGAGAGCTCGACGTAGGCGTTATCGATGCCCAGGCCTGCCATGGCCGAAAGCAGATGCTCTACCGTATCCACCTTGACATCACCATTGATCAACGTGGTCGACATGGTGGTTTCACCGACATTCCCGGCCAGCGCGCGGATTTCCACGACGGGGTCGAGGTCGGTACGACGAAACACGATACCGGTGTCCACCGGAGCCGGCTTCAGGGTCAGGTAAACCTTCTCCCCCGAATGCAGGCCAACGCCGGTGGCACGGATGATGTTCTTCAGGGTGCGTTGTCTGATCATGGCTTGGCCGCTATATCGCTAGTTGCGAACTGTTTTCAACAATGGTCGGGAATGATAGCAGAACCGACCTTTGCTGAACACCAATCACCCATATACTCCTGATAAATTCCATCAATCAGCCTGGCGACGCAGGAAAGCCGGAATATCCAGGTAATCGAGGTCATCCTGGGTATTGAGCTTGGCTGCAGTGGCCGCACCGCCATGACTCTGACGCTGCACGGTCGGACGCTCGTAGTCCTTGTAGTTGACCGACTGCTCGCTGCGCGGCTGCGCGGCAGGCTGCTGGGCAACCGGCTGGCTGACGGCTACCTGCACGGTGTTGTCGACCACCTTGACCGGCTTCTCCATGCGCGCGCCGAGGCCGGTAGCGACCACGGTGACGTGCAGTTCGTCGCGCATGTCGGCATCGATCACGGTGCCGACCTTGACGGTGGCGTGCTCGGAAGCGAACTGTTCGATGATGTTACCCACGTCGGAGTACTCACCCAGGGACAGGTCCGGACCGGCAGTGATGTTCACCAGAATGCCGCGCGCACCCTGCAGGTTGACGTCTTCCAGCAACGGGTTGCGGATCGCCGCCTCGGTGGCTTCACGCGCACGGTTCGGACCGCTGGCGCAGCCAGTGCCCATCATGGCCATGCCCATTTCGCTCATCACGGTTTTCACGTCGGCGAAGTCGACGTTGATCATGCCCGGACGCTTGATGATGTCGGAGATACCGCGCACGGCACCAGCCAACACGTCGTCAGCCTTGGCAAAGGCGGACAACAGGCTTGCATCCTTGCCGAGGATGGTCAGCAGCTTTTCGTTGGGGATGGTGATCAGCGAGTCGACGCTCTCGGACAGCGCGCGGATGCCTTCATCGGCGATGACCATGCGCTTCTTGCCCTCGAACGGGAACGGACGGGTGACCACGGCCACGGTGAGGATGCCCATTTCCTTGGCGACCTCGGCGATCACCGGCGCAGCGCCGGTACCGGTACCGCCACCCATGCCGGTGGTGATGAACACCATGTCAGTGCCTTGCAGCACTTCGGCGATGCGCTCGCGGTCTTCCAGAGCGGCCTGACGACCGACTTCCGGATTGGCGCCGGCACCCAGGCCTTTGGTCACGCCCGGGCCGAGCTGCAGCACGGTACGTGCGCCGATGTTCTTCAGCGCCTGCGCATCGGTGTTGGCGCAGATGAACTCGACGCCCTCGATGTTGCTGACAGCCATGTGATTGACTGCGTTGCCGCCGCCACCACCGACACCGATTACTTTGATAACCGCGCTTTGCGGAATGTTATCTACTAGTTCGAACATGATCCCTCTCCTTCCTTTCTAGTTGTAACGCCTACTGCAAATTTAGAAATTGCCTTGCACCCAACGCTTGATGCGTTCGAGTACCGGGGTTTTGTTTTCGTCCTGGTAAGGACTGCCCACCGACATGGAAATGCCATCGTTCTGCTTCTGCAGCCCGTACAACAGCAAACCCACACCGGTGGAATAAATCGGGTTGCGCACCACGTCGCCCATGCCCTTGACGCTGTGCGGTACGCCCAGTCGAACCGGCATGTGGAAAATTTCCTCGGCCAGCTCGACCGCGCCTTCCATCTTCGCCGTGCCGCCGGTCATGACGATGCCGGCCGGGATCAGGTCTTCGTAGCCACTGCGACGCAGTTCGGCCTGAACCAGGGTGAACAGCTCGTCGTAACGCGGCTCGACCACTTCGGCCAGGGACTGGCGCGAGAGATCACGCGGTGGGCGATCACCCACGCTCGGCACCTTGATGGTTTCGCCGGCACCAGCCAGCTTGGCCAGGGCACAGGCGTAGCGAATCTTGATTTCCTCGGCGTACTGGGTCGGCGTACGCAGGGCCATGGCGATGTCGTTGGTGACCTGATCGCCAGCGATCGGGATCACCGCCGTGTGGCGAATGGCGCCTTCGGTGAAGATGGCGATATCGGTGGTACCGCCACCGATGTCCACCAGGCACACGCCCAGTTCCTTCTCGTCCTCGGTCAGTACCGAGTAGGCTGAAGCCAGCTGCTCGAGAATGATGTCGTCGACTTCCAGGCCGCAGCGGCGCACACATTTCTCGATGTTCTGCGCGGCGTTCACGGCGCAGGTCACCACGTGCACCTTGGCTTCCAGGCGTACACCGGACATGCCCAGCGGCTCGCGCACGCCCTCCTGGTTGTCGATCACATAGTCCTGCGCCAGGGTGTGCAGTACGCGCTGGTCCGCCGGAATCGCCACGGCCTGCGCAGCATCGAGCACGCGCTCGATATCGGCCGGGCTCACTTCGCGATCACGGATGGCGACGATGCCGTGGCTGTTGAGGCTGCGGATATGGTTGCCGGCCACGCCGACAAACGCCGAGTGGATACGGCAGCCGGCCATCAGCTGCGCCTCTTCCACCGCGCGCTGGATCGAGGCCACGGTGGACTCGATATTGACCACCACGCCCTTTTTCAGCCCGCGCGACGGATGGGTGCCGATACCGACGATTTCCAGCTGGCCGTCGGCCGTCACCTCGCCCACCAGCGCCACCACCTTGGAGGTACCGATGTCCAGGCCAACGATCATCTTGCCGCTCTGCGCGCTATTCATTAGTCCTGCCTCTCCTCAATTCACTTTCTGCGCGGCCGCAGCCGGCTCCACCGGCTCACGCCAGGCCACGGCCAGACCGTTGGCATAACGCAGGTCGATGCGCGCGATGTTCGCGCTCTGTTCTTTCAGTTCCCGCTCATAGATGGCGGCGAAACGACGCATTTTTTCCACCACGTGATCACGCCCCAGCAGGATGTCGATGCGCTGGCCGCTGGCGTTCTCGGTGGCCGAGAGGAACCAGCTGCCGCGCTCGCGCAACTGCAGCCCGACCACGGTGAAGCCCATCGGTCGTAGCAGTTGGCTGAGCATCTGGTACTGCTGCATCACCTTGGGCTGCGCCCGCTTCGGGCCGGACAGCTGCGGCAGATGCTGGTAGTTGTCCAGCTCCTGTGGCGCGAACGCCTGGCCCTGGTTGTTGAGCAGCGCCTCGTCGCCCCAACGGGCGATGGGCAGTTGTTCTTCCAGACTCACGTCGATCTGATCCGGCCAGACGCGACGCACTTCGGCATGAGCGATCCAGGGCATGCGCTCGAGCTCTTCGCGCATACCGCGCAGGTCAGCGCTGAAGAAGCTCGCTTCGATAAACGGCGCGATCCGCCGCTGCACCGCCTGCTGGCTGACGTAAGCCAGATCGCCCTGCACGCTGATGCGCGCGATCGGGCGGTCGGCGTAGGGCAGCAGACGCTGTGCGCCTTCATAGGCGCCGAACCCCAAACCGACCAGAACCAGCGGCCAAAGCAGCTTTCCTGCCCAGGAGAAATCCGCCTTGGGCATACGCAGACGCATCGGCTCCTTGGCCACCAGACGGCTGGCGCCACGCGGCGCGGGCTTGCCGCGTTGCGGAGCCCTCAGCGAGTCCTGATGACGCAGAGCGATGCTCATCGCTTAACCCCTCGCCTCGACGCTGTCAGCCAGGATCGCCAGCACCAGTTGCTGGAAATCCAGACCGGCAGCACGCGCGGCCATCGGTACCAGGCTGTGATCGGTCATGCCCGGTACGGTGTTCACTTCCAGCAGCCAGAACTGACCACTGGCATCCTGCATCACGTCGGCACGCGCCCAGCCCTGAGTGCCCACGGCCTCGCAGGCACGCGCGGTCAGCGCCTTGAGTTCGGCTTCCTTTTCGGCAGACAGGCCGCAGGGAATGCGGTACTGGGTGTCATCAGCCAGATACTTGGCGTCGTAGTCGTAAAAGGTGTGCGGCGTGCCGAGCCCGATGGGCGGCAGCACTTCGCCGCGCAGCACGGCGATGGTGTATTCGGGGCCGGCGATCCACTGCTCGACCAGCACCTGGCTGTCGTAGCGGGCAGCGTCCTGCCAGGCGGCGATCAGCGCCTCGACGCTCTCGACCTTGGCCATGCCGATGCTGGAACCTTCATGGGCTGGCTTGACGATCAGCGGGAAGCCCAGTTCGGCGGCGGCTACCTCGCAGTCGGCTTGCGAGGTCAGCACGGCATGACGCGGCGTCGGCAGGCCGAGGCTATGCCATACCTGCTTGGTACGCAGCTTGTCCATCGCCAGCGCAGAAGCCAGGATGCCGCTGCCGGTGTAGGGAATACCGGCGCACTCGAGCAGGCCCTGCATGGAGCCGTCCTCGCCACCGCGGCCGTGCAGCACGATAAAGGCGCGGTCGATCTTCTCGCTGTTCAGGCGAGCCAGGAAATCATCACCCACGTCGATGCCGAAGGCGTCCACACCTCCCGCCTGCAGGGCGCTAAGCACGGCGTTGCCGGATTTCAGCGACACCTCGCGCTCGGCGCTCTTGCCGCCGAACAGCACGGCGACGCGGCCGAAGGCCTTGGGATCGAGGGTACTGTGCAAACTCATTTCGACTCCCCCACGAACAGCGGGTGCTTGATCAACTGCGGCGCCACGGCACCGATATCGCCAGCGCCCTGGCACAGCAGGATGTCGCCGGCACGCAGCAGCGGTTTGAGCAGCGGCGCCAGGTCGGCACCGCGCTCGACATAGATCGGATCGAGCTGACCACGCTGACGGATGCTGTGGCACAGCTGGCGGCTGTCGGCACCGGGAATCGGCTCCTCACCGGCCGGGTAGACTTCCACCAGCAGCAGCACGTTGGCTTCGCCGAGCACCTGCACGAAGTCGTCGTACAGATCGCGGGTACGGCTGTAGCGGTGCGGCTGGTAGACCATCACCAGACGACGCTCCGGCCAGCCGCCACGCACGGCCTTGATCACTGCGGCCACTTCACGCGGGTGATGGCCGTAGTCGTCGACCAGCATCACGCTGCCACCGTCCACCGGCAGTTCGCCGTAGACCTGGAAGCGCCGACCGACGCCCTGGAAGCCAGACAGCCCGGCTACGATGGCGGCATCGTCGATGCCTTCGTCGGTGGCGATGGCGATGGTCGCCAGCGCGTTGAGAACGTTGTGATTGCCCGGCATGTTCACCGACACGTCGAGCGGCTCGCAGTCAGGGCGCAGCACGGTGAAGTAGGTGCGCATGCCTTCCTGACGCACGTTGATAGCGCGCACGTCGGCGTCCTCGGCAAAGCCGTAGGTCACGGTTGGGCGGCCGACCTGCGGCAGCAGCTCGCGCACCACCGGGTCATCCACGCAGAGCACCGCCAAACCGTAGAACGGCAGGTTGTGCAGGAACTCGATGAAGGTCTTCTTCAGCTTGTTGAAGTCGCCGCCGTAGGTGCTCATGTGGTCGGCGTCGATATTGGTGACCACCGAGACCATCGGCTGCAGATGCAGGAAGCTGGCGTCGCTCTCATCGGCTTCGGCGATCAGGAAGCGGCTAGAGCCGAGCTGGGCATTGGTGCCGGCCGCGTTCAGCCGGCCGCCGATGACGAATGTCGGATCGAGGCCGCCGGCAGCGAACACCGAAGCCAGCAGGCTGGTGGTGGTGGTCTTGCCATGGGTGCCGGCCACGGCGATGCCATGGCGATAGCGCATCAACTCGGCGAGCATCTCGGCACGCGGCACCACCGGAATACGCCGTTCCAGCGCGGTGGCGACTTCCGGGTTGCTGGTGTTGACGGCGCTGGACACTACCAGCACGTCGGCTTGCTCGGCATTCTCGGCAGCATGACCGATGAAGATCTGCGCGCCGAAACTCTTCAGGCGCTCGGTGACGGCCGAGGCCTTGAGGTCGGAACCGGATACTTCGTACCCCAGGTTCAGCAGTACCTCGGCGATGCCGCACATGCCCACGCCGCCGATCCCGACGAAATGGATACGACGGATACGGCGCATACGCCGAACTTCGGCCTTGACCGCAGCGGGAGACTTAGCCACGCATCACCTCCTGGCAGATGTCGACCACCGTGCGGGTGGCATCGGGCTTGGCCAGGCGACGCGCAGTGGCGCCCATGACATTGAGTTTTTCCAGGTGCATCAGAACCTCGGTGAGCTGCGCGGCAAGCGTGTCCGCGTCAGTGGCATGTTGCGCAAGAAGGACTGCAGCGCCCTCCTTCGCCAGGTATTCGGCATTGCGGCTCTGGTGGTCGTCGATGGCGTGCGGCAGCGGCACCAGAAACGACGGCAGACCCGCGGCAGCCAGCTCGCTGACGGTCAGTGCGCCAGCGCGGCAAACCACCAGATCGGCCCAGCCATAAGCGCGAGCCATGTCCTTGATGAAGGGCGCGACCTCGGCTTCGACCGCAGCATCGCGATAACGCTCCGCAGTGATTTCGGCATGTTGTTTACCAGCCTGATGGAACACCTGCGGACGCACGTCAGCGGCAATTTTCCCCAGCGCGGCCGGTAGCAATTTGTTCAGCGGCTCGGCGCCCAGGCTGCCGCCCAGCACCAGCAATTTCGGCTTGCGCCCGGCCAGCGGTTCGCGCGGCGTTTCCAGGAACAGCTCCTCACGCACCGGGTTACCGGTGGTGCGCCGCTTGTCGGAAGCGCCGAAGGTGTTCGGGAAGGCCTCGCAGATGCGCGTGGCGATACGCGACAGCAGACGATTGGCGGTGCCGGCCACGGCGTTCTGCTCATGGATCACCAGCGGTATACCGGCCATACGTGCAGCCAGGCCGCCGGGACCTGTGACGTAGCCGCCCATGCCCAGCACGCACACCGGCTGCAGCTCACGCACGATACGACGCGCCTGCAGCAGCGAACGCAGCAGCTGGAAAGGCGCCTTGAGCAAGGACAACTTGCCCTTGCCACGCAGGCCGCTGACGTTGATCAGGTGCAGCGGCAGGCCCGCCTGCGGCACCAGTTCGTTCTCGATGCCGCGCGGCGTGCCCAGCCAGTGCACGGCGTAACCGCGCGCCTGGAACTCGCGAGCGCAGGCCAGCGCCGGGAACACGTGGCCACCGGTACCGCCGGCCATGATCAGCACATTACCGCGCATGGCTGACCTCCTCGGCAAAATCCGCTTCGGTGAAATCCACGTCCTCGTTACCCAGTATGTTGCGCCGCTCCCACTCGATACGCAGCAGCAGCGCCAGACTCACGCAGCAGATCACCAGCGACGAGCCGCCGTAGCTGAGGAACGGCAGGGTCAGGCCCTTGGTCGGTAACAGACCGGTGTTCACCCCGATATTGATCAGGAACTGACCGATCCACAGGAACGCCAGACCGTAGGCGACATAGGCGGAGAAGAACTGCTTGGCCTTCTCGGCCCACAGACCGATGTACAGCGCACGCACACTGACGAAGACGAACAGCGCCAGGGTCGCCAACGCGCCAACCAGGCCGAGCTCCTCGGCCAACACGGAGAACACGAAGTCGGTGTGGGCTTCCGGCAGGTAGAACTGTTTCTGAATGCTGTTGCCCAGACCCACGCCGAACCACTCGCCGCGGCCGAAAGCGATCAACGCCTGGGTCAGCTGATAACCAGAGCCGTATTGGTCGGCCCAGGGATCGGTAAAGGTGATCAGACGCTGCAGGCGGTACTCCTGGGTCTGCACCAGGACGAACACCGCACCGACTGCCAGGACCACCATCAGACCGAAGCGCAGCATGCCGACGCCACCGAGGAACAGCATGGCCATGGCCGACCCCATCATCACCACGGTGGCGCCAAAGTCCGGCTCCAGCAGCAACAGGCCTGCCATTGGCAGCAGCACGACGAAAGGCTTGAAGAAACCGGCCCAGCTCTCGCGCACCTCTTCCTGACGACGCACCAGGTAACCGGCCAGGTAGACCACCACGAACACCTTGGCGATTTCCGACGGCTGCACGTTGAAGGCGCCGAAGCCGATCCAGCGCCGCGCACCGTTGACCTCACGGCCAATTCCCGGCACCAGCACCAGCACCAGCAAGGCGAAAGCCGCCAGCAGCATGATCCAGCCGTAACGCTGCCAGATGTTCATCGGCACCATCAGCACTACGCCAGCGGCGCCGAGGCCGATGACCAGGTAAATCAGATGGCGAATCATGTGATAGAGCGGGCTACCGGTCTGTGCAGCGGCCACCTCCGAAGACGCCGAAGCGATCATCACCAGGCCGAGGCCGAGCAGGCCCAGGCAACCGGCCAGCAGCGGGAAGTCCAGATCGAGGCCGCGCCCCAGGAGCGGCGAGGGGCGAATCTGCAGGAAGGACAGCATCAGACGAGCCCCTCCACAGCCTGGGCGAACAGGCGCCCGCGCTCTTCGAAGTTGTTGAACATGTCCAGGCTGGCGCAGGCCGGCGACAACAGCACGGCATCGCCGGCCTCGGCCAGCTCGCTGCAGCGCTGCACGGCTTCTTCCAGGCTCGCTACCCGCACCTGCGGCACGGCGTCACCAAGAGTGTCGGCCAAGCGCTGAGCATCACGCCCCAGCAGCACCACCGCGCGGCAGAAACGCGCGACCGGATTCTTCAGCGCGGTGAAATCGGCGCCCTTGCCGTCGCCGCCAGCGATCAGCACCAGCTTGCCGGCGATATCCGCGCCCAGGCCTTCGATGGCTGCCAGTGCGGCACCGACGTTGGTGGCCTTGGAGTCGTCGTAGTAATTCACCCCGGCACGCTCACCGACCCATTGGCAACGGTGTGGCAAACCGGCGAACTGACGCAGGGAGCTCAGCATGGCCTCCATCGGCAGGCCCACGGCATGGCCGAGCGCCAGCGCCGCCAGGGCGTTGGACTGGTTGTGCGCACCACGGATCTTCAGCTCGCTCACCGGCAGCAGCGCCTCGAAGCGAAACGCCAGGGATTTCTCGCCGTTCTCTTCGAGCAGGCCGAAGCGTTTGAAATCAGGTTTGCCCAGGCCAAATTCCCAGCAGGTCACCTGGTCAGCGATCAGCGGGCGCGACAGCGCGTCGTCACGGTTGATCACCACCTGACGGGCGCCACGGAAGATCCTGTGCTTGGCCAGGTGATAGGCCGGCAGGCCGCTGTAGCGGTCCATGTGGTCTTCGCTGATGTTCAGGCAGGTGGCCACTTCGGCGTTGAGTTGATCGGTGGTCTCCAGCTGGAAGCTGGACAACTCCAGTACATACAGCTCGACGTCGTCGGCCAGCAGATCCAGCGCCGGCGTACCCAGGTTGCCACCCACGGCGACGCGCTTGCCGGCAGCGACGGCCATCTCGCCGACCAGGGTGGTGACGGTGCTCTTGGCGTTGGAGCCGGTGATGGCGACTATCGGTGCCTTGGCGTGGCGGGCGAACAGGTCGATATCGCCGGACAGCTTCACCCCACGCGCAGCGGCTTCGGCGAGCGCCGGCGTGGCCACGGCCAGGCCCGGACTCACGTACAGTTCCGAGGCGCGGCAGAGGAAGTCCACGTCCAGCTCGCCGCAACGTACTTCCACCTGCGGGTAGTCACGCTTGAGCGTCTCCAGCTCCGGCGGGTTCGCGCGCGTATCGGCCACGGCAAAGCGCACGCCCTGCTGCGCCAGGAAGCGCACCAGGGACATGCCGCTCTTGCCGAGGCCGACAACGATGCGGAACTGGTCGGAAGCGATCAATGACACGCTCTATTACCTCAGTTTCAGGGTGGCCAGGCCGATCAGCACGAGAATCACGGTGATGATCCAGAAACGGACGATCACGCGCGGCTCAGGCCAGCCCTTGAGTTCGAAATGGTGGTGAATCGGTGCCATGCGGAACACGCGCTTGCCGGTCAGCTTGAAGCTGGCGACCTGGATGATCACCGACAGGGTTTCCATGACGAACACGCCGCCCATGATGAACAGCACGACTTCCTGGCGGACGATCACGGCGATGGTGCCCAACGCGGCGCCGAGCGCCAGCGCGCCGACGTCCCCCATGAACACCTGCGCCGGGTAGGTGTTGAACCACAGAAAGCCCAGGCCGGCGCCAACCAGCGCGGCGCAGAACACGATCAGTTCACCGGCGCCCGGCACATAGGGAATCAGCAGGTACTCGGCGAAGTTCACGTTGCCCGACAGGTAGCAGAAGATCGCCAGCGCACCGGCCACCATCACCGTGGGCAGGATGGCCAGGCCGTCGAGACCGTCGGTGAGGTTCACCGCATTGCTGGTACCGACGATGACGAAGTAGGTCAGCACCACGAAGCCAGCGCCCAGGGGAATGGCGACGTCCTTCAGCAACGGCAGGATCAGGGTGGTCTCCACCGGGCTCTGCGCGGTCATATAAAGGAAGACAGCTGCAGCCAGGCCGAACACCGACTGCCAGAAATACTTCCAGCGGCTCGGCAGACCGCGCGAGTTCTTCTCGATCACCTTGCGGTAGTCATCGACCCAACCAATGGCGCCGAACAGCAGGGTCACGGCCAGCACCACCCAGACGTAGCGGTTGGTCAGGTCGGCCCAGAGCAACGTACTTACGGTGATGGCGCTGAGGATCAGCGCACCGCCCATGGTCGGCGTGCCCTTCTTCGACAGGTGCGACTGCGGGCCATCGTGGCGCACCGCCTGGCCGATCTGACGTACCTGCAGGGTGCGGATCATCCATGGGCCGAGCCACAGCGACAGCGCCAGGGCGGTGAGCACGCCAAGAATGCCGCGCAGGGTCAGGTACTGAAAGACCGCGAAGCCCTTGTGGAACTGTTGCAGGTACTCCGCCAGCAGCAGCAGCATTTAGTGAATCTCCCCAGATACGTCACACAGCGCCGCCACGACCTTGTCCATGGCTGCGCTGCGTGATCCCTTGATTAGTAGTGTGCTGCCGGCCTGTTCGGCGCGAAGCGCTTCGATCAGCTCGGCCTGATCGACGAAGTGGCGGCCTTTTGAGCCAAACTCCTCGACCGCAAAACGCATCAGCGGGCCAACGACATACAGCGCATCGACCTTGCCGGCGGCGTGGCGGCCGACATCGCGATGGCCCTTTTCGGCCCACTCGCCCAGCTCGCCCATGTCTCCCAGCACCAGAACGGTGCGACCGGAGAAGCCGGCGAGTATATCCACCGCCGCACACATGGACACCGGGTTGGCGTTGTAACTGTCGTCGATAACCCGTACGCCATTGGCTGCCAGATGCGCTACGGCGCGACCCTTGACCGGCTGCAGGTTTTCCAATCCCTGGGCCATCGCGACCAACGGCATGCCCAGGGCATGAGCGGCAGCACAGGCAGCCAGCGCATTGGCCACGTTGTGCTCGCCCAGCAGGTTGAGCTGGATGCGCGCGCTGCCAGCAGGACTACGCAAGGTGAAACCCTGGCAGCCACGCTCGTCGCGAGCCAGATCGCTGCCGTGGAAGTCGGCGCGAGTGTCGCGCAAGGCAAAGCTCAGCACCTTGCGTCCAGCAGCGCGGCGCTGCCAGGTGAGGAAAGCCTTGTCATCCAGATTCAGCACGGCCACGCCATCGCTCGGCAGGCCTTCGAGAATCTCGCCCTTGGCTTCCACGATCTTTTCAGGGCCGCCGAACTCGCCAACGTGGGCATTGCCGGCATTGGTGATGATCGCCACTTGCGGCCGGGTCAGGCTGACGGTGTAGGCGATCTCGCCGACATGGTTGGCACCCAGCTCGATCACCCCGGCGCGATGTTCAGGTGCCAACTCCAGCAGGGTCAGCGGTGCGCCGAGATCATTGTTGAGGTTGCCGCGCGTGGCCAGCACCGCACCGTTCAGGGCGACACGCAGAATGGAAGCGAGCATCTCCTTGACGCTGGTCTTGCCACTGGAGCCGGTCACGGCAGCCAGCGGGCCGGCGAAGGCCTGGCGATTCAGCGCGCCCAGTTGACCGAGCGCCATACGGGTATCAGCCACCAGCAACTGCGGCAGCGGCGCTCCCTCCACTTCACGTTCGACCAGCGCAGCAACCGCACCCTTGGCGGCGACGTCGGCCAGGTAGTCGTGGCCGTCGAAACGCGGCCCGGCCAGCGCCACGAACAGTTGCCCGGCAGCAATGGTACGGCTGTCGGTGCCCACTGCAGAGAAAGCGACATCGGCGCCGATCACCCGTGCGTTCAACTCACCAGCAACTTCGCTGAGCAGCCAGGGCTTAAGCATGAGCGGCCTCCCAGGCCGACAGGGCCTTGTTCGCTTCGATCAGATCGGAGAACGGCTGACGTACGCCCATGATCTCCTGGTAATCCTCGTGGCCCTTGCCAGCCAGCACCAGCACGTCGGCAGCCTCGGCCTGAGCGATAAGACGGGCGATGGCATCGCCACGGCCGTGAATGAACTGCACCTGCTCCGGCGCTTGGAAGCCCGCGCGAATATCGGCGACGATCTGCGCCGGCTCTTCCGTACGCGGATTGTCATCGGTCACCCACACCCCATCGGCCAGACGCTCGGCAATCGCTGCCATCAGCGGACGCTTGCCGCGGTCACGGTCACCACCGCAGCCGAACAGGCAGAGCAGGCGCCCCTCGACATGCGGGCGCATGGCCTCGAGTACCTTTTCTAGGGCATCCGGGGTGTGCGCGTAATCGACCACCACCAGCGGCTTGTCGCCACCGCCCAGGCGCTGCATGCGACCAGCCGGCCCCTGCAGCTGTGGAAGGGCCTTGAGAATCTCGTCGAGCGCGTAGTCCAGACCCAGCAGTGCACCGACCACAGCCAGCAGATTGCTCAGATTGAAGCGACCAAGCAGGTTGCTGCGCAACACGCCTTCGCCACGCGGGGTCACCAGGCGCGCACGCACGCCGTGATCATCGAAATGCGTTTCGCTGCAATAAAGGAAGGCGCTGCTATCGTTCAGGCTGTAACCGATCAGACGCGATTCGTGCGTCTGTGCAGCCAGCTCACGACCAAAGGCGTCATCGAGGTTGATCACCCGGCAACGCAGATTCGGCCAGGCGAACAGCTTGGCCTTGGCAGCGCCGTAGGCCTCCATGCTGCCGTGGTAGTCGAGGTGATCACGCGACAGGTTGGTGAACACCGCCACGTCGAACTCCAGCGCTGTGACACGCCCCTGATCGAGACCATGGGAAGAGACCTCCATGGCCACGGCGCGTGCACCTGCCTGCTTGAGCGAGGCCAGGGTCGCCTGCACGCCAACCGGATCGGGCGTGGTGTGTTTGCCCTGCTCCAGCGCGCCATGGAAGCCGGTACCCAGGGTACCGACGATGCCACAGCGCTGACCGAGCAGATCCAGCGCCTGCGCCAGCAGCTGGCTGACACTGGTCTTGCCGTTGGTACCCGTAACACCGATCAGGTGCAAAGCGCGGCTCGGCTCACCGTAGAAGCGCCCGGCAATGGCCGAGAGCTGGCCGGCCAGCCCCTTGACCGGCACCAGCACCGCACTTTCAGCATGCATGGGTGCAGCGCCTTCGGCCTCGAAGGCCACTGCCGCAGCGCCGCGCGCGATGGCATCAGCGATATGTACGCGGCCATCCTGCTGGGTACCCGGCACCGCCAGGAACAGATCACCCGGACGCACCTTGCGGCTGTCCAGGGTCAGCTCACGAATCAGCACGCTGCTCCCGGCAGCTGGCAACAATTGATTGAGCGACATGGGCATCAGTTGCGCCCTCCCTGGTCAACGGCGGCCATCTTCTGCTCGGGCGGCGGCAGATTGTCTGGCGCGATGTTCATCAAACGCAGCGAGCCAGCCATCACCCGGCTGAATACCGGGGCGGAGATCAGGCCGCCGTAATAGGCGCCCTTGCCGGGCTCGTCGATCACCACCACCAACGCGATGCGCGGATCCTGCGCCGGGGCGAAACCGGCAAACAGGGAGCGGTAGGAATTGGTCTGGTAGCCCTTGGCCCCGGCATTGGTCTTGCGCGCCGTGCCACTCTTGCCGGCGACGTGGTAACCCGGCACCTGGGCACGGAACACGCCACGCGGCGCCTCGACCACCTGCTGCAACATGCCCTGCAGGGTCTTGGCCACATCGGCCGACATTACCTGCATGGCGCCCGGCTTGCTGTCCACGCGAATCATCGACAGCGGCGTCATGCCGCCGCCGTTGGCCAACGCGGCATAGGCGTGAGCCAGCTGCACCGCCGTCACCGAAAGGCCGTAGCCATAGGACAATGTTGCGGTTTCCGCCTGGCGCCACTGGCGGTGATTGGGCAGATTGCCGACCCGCTCCCCCGGGAACCCGAGGCCGGTGTCGCGACCGAAACCCAGGTTGCTCAGCACCTGATAGATGTTCTCCCCGCCCACGTCGAAGGCAATCTTGCTCATGCCGACGTTGCTGGAGTTGATCAGGATGCCGGTCAGGTCCAGCGCCGGGCCCTGAGTGCGGGACACATCACGAATGCTGTAGCGGCCGATCTGCAGGGTGCCGTTGCCGACCTGAACGATGTCACTGGGCTTCCAGCGACCGGTTTCCAGCGCAGCGGACATCGTCAGCGGCTTGATGGTCGAGCCGGGCTCGAAGACGTCGATCATGGCGCGGTTGCGCATGGCTGCCGGGGTCAGGTTGCGACGGTTGTTCGGGTTGTAGGTGGGATGGTTGACCATCGCCAGCACTTCACCGGTCTTCACATCGACCATCACCAGACTGCCGGCCTTGGCATCGTTTTCCAGCAGCGCATTACGCAGTTCGCGATGGGCCAGATACTGCAGGCGCAGATCAATGGACAACGCCAAGGCTTTGCCAGCCTTGGCGTTCTGCGCGACCTGCACGTCCTTGATCAACTTGCCACGCCGGTCCTTGAGCACCTGGCGCTTGCCCGGCACACCGGCCAGCCAATCTTCGTAGGCCAGCTCCATACCCTCGCGGCCACGGTCGTCGATATCGGTGAAGCCGACCACATGGGCAGCCACCTCACCAGCCGGATAGAAACGGCGGAATTCTTCGATGGCATAAACGCCGGGCACTTTCAGATCCAGCACGCGCTGACCGTTCTCCGGGGTCAGGCCACGCACCAGGTACATGAACTCGCGCTCCTTGTTCTGCTCCAGACGCGCCGCGAAGTTGGCCGGATCCTGCCCCAGAGCAGCGGCCAGCGCCGGCCACTGTTCACGGCCGGCCTGCAGCTCCTTGCCGTTGGCCCACAGGGTGGTGACAGGAGTACTGACGGCCAGTGGCTCGCCATTGCGGTCGGTAATCAGCCCACGGTGCGCCGGGATCGGAATATGACGCACGCTGCGGGCATCGCCATGGGCCTTGAGGAAATCATGGTCGAGCACCTGCAGGTCGAGCATACGCCAGGCAATGGCGCCGACCATCAGTGCCAGCAGCACCAGCACCAGGCGGAAGCGCCAGGGGTAGAGTGCGCCTTCGAGCCCGATCATGGACGCACCATACGCACGGCGGCGGGGTCGGGGATGTGCATTTTCAGCTGCTCGCTGGCCAGCGCTTCGATACGGTTGTGCGCGGTCCAGGTGCTCTGTTCGAGAATCAGGCGGCCCCACTCGGCCTGCGCCTTGTCGCGCACGCTCAGCTCGCCATACAGCTCGTTGAGCAGCAGGCGATTCCAGTGCGCGCTGTAAGACACTGCCACAGCGGAAATCAGGATGGCGATGAACAGCAGCAGCATCAGGAAGCTGCCGCTGGGCATGGATTTGATCAGCCGGCGGCTCACCGCAACTTCTCCGCGATGCGCATCACCGCGCTGCGCGAGCGCGGATTGGCCTTGAGTTCGGCCTCGGCAGCGTAGACCGGCTTGCCGATCAGCTTCAGACGCGGCTCGAAGGCTTTCGGGATGATCGGCAGGTCGCGCGGCAGCTTGTCCGCTTCGCCCTTGGCCTGACGCTTCATGAATTGCTTGACGATGCGGTCTTCCAGCGAGTGGAAGCTGATCACCACCAAACGACCGCCGACTTCCAGCGTTTCGAGCGCCGCTTCGAGGCCGCGCTCGAGATCACCGAGCTCGTTGTTGACGTGAATGCGAATACCCTGGAAGGCACGAGTCGCCGGGTTCTTGCCCTTTTCCCAGGCCGGATTGGCCACGGTCAGCACTTGGGCCAGATCGGCAGTGCGGGTGAACGGCTGCTCGGCGCGGCGCTGCACCACGGCGCGCGCCATGCGCTTGGCGAAACGCTCTTCGCCGTAATCCTTGAGCACGCGGGCGATTTCGTCTTCGGCCGCTGTGGCGATCCAGTCAGCGGCACTGACGCCGACATCCGGATTCATGCGCATGTCCAGCGGGCCGTCATTGAGGAAACTGAAGCCACGCTCGGGATCGTCCAGCTGCGGCGAGGATACGCCGAGGTCCAGCAGGATGCCGGAGACCTGACCGCAAATGCCGCGGACAACGGCTTCCTCGCCAAGTTCCGCAAAACTGCGCTGCACAACGACAAAGCGGCCGTCTTCGGCCGCCAATGCTTCCCCGGTGGCTATCGCCAGGGGATCCTTGTCGAACCCCAAGAGCCGCCCATCTGGCCCGAGTTTCTGCAGGATCAGCCGACTGTGCCCGCCACGCCCGAAGGTGCCGTCCATATAACGACCATCACCGCGCACAGCCAGCCCCTCGACGGCCTCGTCGAGCAGCACGGTGATATGGCGGAAGTTGCTATCGGTCATGGTCACAGGATCAGGTCACGCAGGTCATCGGAAAGGGCACCCGGCTGCTTGATGGCAGCCAGATCGGCTTCGGCTACGGCATTCCAGGCATCTTCATCCCAGAGTTGAAACTTGTTCAGCTGACCGACGAGCATCGCTCGCTTGTCCAGCTTGGCGTACTCGCGCAAACGCGGCGGCACCAGAAAGCGGCCGCTGGCGTCCAGCTCGAGATCGACGGCATTACCGATCAGCAGGCGCTGCAGGCGGCGGTTCTCTTCACGAAAGGAGGCCAGCTCACGCAGCTTGTTCTCGATCAGTTCCCACTCGGCCAGGGGATAAACGCAAAGACAGGGGTCGACGGCGTCGATGGTCACGATGAGCTGGCCACTGCAACGCGCAACGAGCTCGTCACGATACCGACTCGGCATCGCGAGGCGCCCTTTGGCGTCGAGACTGATGGCGTTAGCTCCGCGAAACACGGCTGCGCTTCCCCTGTAATTAGCTTTCCATGCCCAAAAAAACCCACTTCGTGCCACTTCTTACCACTTGCGCACACTATAGGAACGCGCACGCCCCACCGTCAAGGCGCTCCAGAAGGGAAAAATCCTTATAGGACGGAGATTTAGCGAACAAAGGCGAGGGGAAAAGAGATGCCGGAACCGGCTTTTGACAGATAAATCTCAACCATTCCAGCCAGCTGAAATTCGAACTTAAAGTAATTTGTTAAGAGTAAGATTTTTTCGGTATCAGACGGGAGGGAGATAGAAGCACAACGCGAGAAAGGAAGGAGGAGAGTCGATCTGTAAGCCGGGTTCTGTCGAGGACAGTCATTCCTCTACGACGTACATCACTGCACGCCTTTAGCAACCTACCCGGTTCCAGCGCGGGCCACGCCGATGGAACCCTATTTGGTCTTGCTCCGAGTGGGGTTTACCTAGCCACGGACTGTTGCCAGCCGTGCGGTGCGCTCTTACCGCACCTTTTCACCCTTACCGGCGCCGAAACGCTTAGGCGGTTATTTTCTGTGGCACTTTCCGTAGGCTCACGCCTCCCAGGCATTACCTGGCACTCCGCCCTATGGAGCCCGGACTTTCCTCCCCCTTCTTGCGAAGGCAGCGACTGTCCGATCGACTCTCCGTCGGCAAGATTAACAAAGCCGCAAGCCGCAAGCTACCAGCGGCAAGAAAAAGCAGCCTGGCACGCCCGCCTGCCGAAGCGAGCTCTGCTCGCGAAGCTTTTGCGTTGCAGGGGGTTCGCGAGCAGAGCTCGCTCCTACGACAGCCTCATCCCTGGCGCGTCAGCGCCACCTGATAAAGCAGGTTCTTGCGCACCCCGGTGATTTCCGCCGCCAGCGCCGCCGCACGCTTGAGCGGCATTTCCGCCATGAGCAGATCGAGCACTCGCAGCGCTTCGACGCTGACTGCCGCCTCGCCTTCCGGCGCCTGCCAACCGGCCACCAGCACCACGCACTCGCCACGCTGCTGGTTGCTGTCTGCGGCAACCCAGGCGCACAACTCATCCAGCGGCAAGCCCTTGAGGGTCTCGAAGGTCTTGGTCAGCTCGCGCGCCAGCAATGCGGGGCGCTCGCCGCCGAACACTTCGCGCATGTCCTCCAGGCACTCGAGAATACGATGCGGCGCTTCATAGAAAATCAGCGTGCGCGGCTCCTCTCGCACCTGCTCCAGGCGCGCGCGCCGACCAGCAGCCTTGGCCGGCAGAAAACCTTCGAAGATGAAACGATCCGATGGCAGGCCCGCCGCCGAAAGCGCGGCGATCAGGGCACAGGCGCCGGGCACCGGCACCACTGCAATCCCCGCAGCACGCGCCTGGCGCACCAGGTGATAACCCGGATCGGAAATCAGTGGCGTACCCGCATCGGAAATCAGCGCAACATCCTCGCCAGCCTGAAGGCGCGCCAGAAAACGCCCACCCTGGTCGCGCTCGTTATGTTCGTGACAGGCAGCCAGCGGCGTCTCGATACCAAAATGCTGCAGCAGGCGCACCGAATGTCTCGTGTCTTCAGCAGCGATCAGCGCGACCTCGCGCAAGATCCGCAACGCCCGCGCGCTGATGTCATCCAGATTGCCGATTGGCGTGGCGACCACATACAGGCTGCCTGGCTGGACGCTTGCGACTGCGGGCTGACTCACTGGAAACACCTCGTTAATTGAAAGAGCGCTCATTCTAGCCGGTTCCGACCCGGCGGCATCGCATGGATGTCGCCCCTTGGGTACAATCGCCGCTCGTTTTGCTCAAGTATCAGGATGACCCGATGATCGCTAGCCTGCGCCCTCTTTCTGCTCTTTTCCTGGCCGGTCTGCTCACCGCCTGCGCCAGCTCGCCCTCCAATAGCCTGGGCCAGCTGCCGCGCACACCACAAGCCAGCATCGAGCAGATGCTCCAGCAAGCAGCCGAGAGCAAACCGGAGCAGGCTGCCTTGCTGCGCCTGTCCGCAGCCGACCAGAGCTACCAGCAGAACGACGTGGCACGCGCCACCCGCATTCTCGAATCAATCGATATCGCCAGCCTGCAGCCAGCCCAACAGATCTTCGCCAGCACCCTGAAGGCCGAGCTGGCCATGGCCCGCAAGCAACCTCAAAGTGCCCTGAAAGCCCTGCAGCACCCCAGCTTCGAGCGCCTGGGCGAGCTTCCGGTCGAACAACAGATCCGCACCCAACTGGTCCGCGCCCGCGCCCTGGAAGCCGATGGCCAGACCCTGGCCGCCGCCCGTGAGCGTGTGTTCATCGCGCCGCTGCTGAGCGGCCAGGCCGCCGACGACAACCACGAAAACATCTGGGCACTGGTGTCCAACCTGCCAGCACAAACCCCTGCCGGCGCCGACAGCGACCTGGCCGGCTGGCTGGAACTGGCGCAAGCGACCAAAAGCGGCGCCACACTCGAGCAGCAGCAAGCGGCTATCGACCAATGGGTCGCACAGAACCCGCAACACCCGGCAGCCGAGCAACTGCCCGAAGCACTGGGCAAACTGCGCGAGCTGGCCAGCCAACCGCTGACCCGCGTCGCGCTGCTGTTGCCACAGGAAGGTCAGCTGGCCAGTGTCGCCCGCGCCCTGCGCGACGGCTTCCTCGCCGCGCATTACGAAGCTCAACAGGCCGGGCAGAACCCACCGGAAATAAAGCTCTACGACAGCTCTCGAATTGGCTCGCTGGACGCCTTCTACCAACAGGCACAAGCCGATGGCGTGCAACTGGTAGTCGGTCCGCTGGAAAAACCGCTGGTCAAACAGCTCAGCGACCGCGAACAACTGCCCATCACCACCCTCGCCCTGAACTACAGCGACGCAGGCCAGGAAGGGCCGGCGCAACTGTTCCAGTTCGGCCTGGCCGCCGAGGACGAAGCCCGCGAAGTGGCGCGCCGCGCCTGGAATGACGGTATGCGCCGCGCCGTGGCCCTGGTGCCACGTGGTGATTGGGGCGACCGCGTACTGGACGCCTTCCGCCAGAGCTGGCAAGCCCAGGGCGGCACCCTGATCGCCGCCGAGCACGTCGACCAGCCCGTGGAACTGGCCCGGCAGATCGCCGATCTGTTCCAACTGCGCGAAAGCGAAGTCCGCGCGCGCCGCCTGCAGAACACCCTGGGCACCAGCCTGGATGCACAGCCGGCGCGCCGTCAGGACATCGACTTCATCTTCCTCGCCGCCACACCGCAACAGGCGCAGCAGATCAAGCCGACCCTGGCCTTCCAGTACGCAGGCGACGTGCCCGTCTACGCCACCTCGCACCTGTTCACCGGCGCCCATAGCCAGGCCCAGTATCAGGACCTGGAAGGCATCCGCTTCTGCGAAACCCCCTGGTTGCTCGACGCCCACGCCCCGCTGCGCCAGGAAGTCAGCAACCAGTGGCCGCAAGCCGGTGGCAGCCTGGGCCGCCTGTATGCCATGGGTGTCGACGCCTACCGCCTGGCACCGCGCCTGGGTCAGCTCAAGGCGCTGCCGGACTCGCGCATCGACGGCCTGTCGGGCAGCCTCAGCCTCAATGCCACGCAGCGCATCGAGCGCCAGCTGCCCTGGGCCGAGTTCCGTGGCGGCAGGGTTCAGCGCCTTCCTGACAGCATCAATTGAGCACGCACAACGATCTGGGGCGAGCCGCTGAACAGGCGGCTCGCCAGCATCTGGAACGCAACGGCTTGCAGCTGATCGAACAGAACTGGAGCTGTCGGCGTGGCGAGCTCGATCTGGTCATGCTCGACGGCGATACAGTAGTATTCGTCGAGGTCCGCGCCCGCCGCCACAGTGCCTGGGGCGGCGCCCTGGAGAGCATCGATGCGCGCAAGCGTGGCAAGTTGGTCATCGCCGCAGAACTCTTCCTTCAGCAACACTTACGCTGGGCCCGCTACCCCTGCCGCTTCGATGTGGTCGCCATCAGTACCGATGGTGCTACTCGCCTCGACTGGATCAAGAACGCCTTCGATGCCTGACGGCCGTAAATTCAAGGTTTAACCGATGGACATGCAATCCCGAATCCGCCAGCTCTTCCAAGCCAGCATCGACACCAAGCAGCAGGCCATGGAAGTCCTGGCTCCCTATATCGAGCACGCCAGCCTGGTGATGGTCCAGGCCCTGCTCAACGAGGGCAAGATTCTCTCCTGCGGCAACGGCGGCTCCGCCGGCGATGCTCAGCATTTCTCCTCCGAGCTGCTCAACCGCTTCGAGCGCGAGCGCCCCAGCCTGCCGGCCATCGCCCTGACCACCGACAGCTCGACCATCACCTCTATCGCCAACGACTACAGCTACAACGAAATCTTCTCCAAGCAGATCCGCGCACTCGGCCAGCCCGGCGATGTGCTGTTGGCGATTTCCACCAGCGGCAACTCCGCGAATGTCATCCAGGCCATTCAAGCTGCACATGATCGCGAGATGACCGTCGTCGCCCTCACCGGCCGCGACGGCGGCGGCATGGCCTCGCTACTGCTACCGGAGGACGTCGAAATCCGCGTTCCAGCCAAAGTCACCGCACGCATCCAGGAAGTCCATCTGCTGACTATCCACTGCCTGTGCGACCTGATCGACAGTCAATTGTTTGGGAGTGAAGAATGAAGCGTTCCGCCCTGATTCTGGCCGCTCTGGCCGTTACCCTGACCCTGGCAGGCTGTGGCAGCCGCAGCATCGGCAACAAGATCGATGACCAGTTCCTCGGCCCGGAAGTCGCCTCACGCATCAGCAATGCGCACGCCGACCTGTCCAGCCCGACCTCGCGCATCGTAGTCACCAGCTATAACGGCGTGGTGCTGCTTGCCGGGCAAACCCCGCGCAGCGAACTCAAGGATCGCGCCGCCCAGACCGCCCGTGGTGTACAGGGCGTGAAGAAGGTCTACAACGAGCTGCAGGTGCAGCAGCCGGCATCCCTGCTGGCACGTAGCAACGACTCGCTGCTGACCACCAAGATCAAGACGCAGATGCTGGCCGACAGCAGCGTACCGAGCGCCCGGATCAAGGTCGTGACCGAGAACGGCATCGTCTACCTGCTCGGCCTGGTCACTCGCGAAGAAGCCAACGCAGCCACTCGCGTGGTACAGAGCGTATCGGGCGTACAGCGGGTGGTGCGCCTGTTCGAATACACCAACTGATTCGAACGCAGAAACGACAAGGGCGCCCATGGGCGCCCTTTTCATTGCTTACTTGACCACCTTCAGACTTGGCCGGCCACTGGGGCGCGACGGCTCGCCACCGGAAGGCCCGTCATCATCCGGCTCAGGCCCCTCAGGGCTACCGGCAAGCGGCGGCTCCATATCGAAGACCATGCCCTGGCCATTCTCCCGCGCATAGATCGCCAGGACCGCTGCAATCGGAATGTACAGACTATGCGCCACACCGCCGAAACGGCCCTCGAAGCTGACAGCCTGGTTGTCCATATGCAGATGACGCACGGCGCTGGGTGACGCATTGAGCACGATCTGGCCATCACTGGCGAAGCCAGGCGGCACCTGCACACCCGGATACTCGGCACTGACCAGCAAATGCGGCGTGCAATCGTTATCGACGATCCATTCGTAGAGGGCGCGAACCAGATAGGGACGACTGGAATTCATGGTTTCCTCCTTCTCAGCGCATCGCGCGCTCGGCAGCGGAAAGACTGGCCTGAAAGGCCTCGCGGGCAAACTGACGCTCCATATAGTCGAGCAGCGGCTTGGCCGGACGCGGCAGTTCGATACCCAGAACAGGTAGACGCCAGAGCATGGGTAGCAGGCAGCAATCCACTAGACTCAGCTCGTCGCTGAGGAAGAATGCCTTGTCCGCAAACAGCGGCGACACACCGGTCAAACTCTCGCGCAGCTCCTTGCGCGCCAGTTGGCGCTCGGCTTCCTTGCTGCGCTTGTCGAGAATACGGTCGACCAGCACACACCAGTCACGCTGGATGCGATGCATCAGCAGACGGCTGTTGGCGCGAGCAACCGGATAAACAGGTAGCAGCGGTGGATGCGGGTAGCGCTCGTCGAGATACTCCATCACCACGGACGACTCGTACAGCGCCAGGTCGCGATCGACCAGCGTTGGCACACTGCCATAGGGATTGACCTCGGCAAGCCTGGGCGGACAACGCCCCTGCTCGACATCGATGATCTCGACGCTGACACCTTTCTCGGCGAGCACCAGACGCACGCGATGGGAATAGTGGTCGGCGGGGTCGGAGTAGCAGGTCAACCTATTGGTCACCGCCATGGCGATCCTCCTCGCTTGTTTTGATTTTCCAGAAACACGAAAAATTGCCAAGGGCAATTCTTGAAGTTGCAGGTGACGTCACCGCAAGGTGGTCACCCGGAATGGCAGGGCACAAAAGCCTGCGCGCCCATAAGGGCGCGCAGGTGTATGCAGAGAACTGCAACGGCTTAATGCACGTCCTTCCAGTACTCACGCTTGAGCAGGTAGGCGAACACGAAGAAGAACGCCAGGTACAACAGCACATAGGTGCCGATGCGCTGGGACTTCAGCTTGACCGGGTTGGCCGAATAGGCCAGGAAGGTCACCAGGTTCTTCACCTTCTCGTCGAACTCGGCCTCGCTCAGCGTGCCGGTATTCGGCTCTACGGTGAGCTGATCACAGGCTTCATGGGTGATCGGCGCACCGGTCAGCGGGTCGAACTGCTTCTTGCCGTCGGTGACGACCTGAACCTGCTTGCAACCAATGACCTGATTGCCCTGCAGACCAACCAGCACGTTCGGCATACCGACGTTCGGGAACACCTTGTTGTTGGCGCCCAGCGGACGGCTCGGATCTGCGTAGAAGGTACGCAGGTAGGTGTACAACCAGTCGTTGCCACGCACACGAGCGACCAGAGTCAGATCAGGCGGCGCCGCACCGAACCAGGCCTTGGCGTCGTCCGGCTTCATGCCGATCTTCATGTGGTCACCGATCTTGGCATCGGTGAACACCAGATTGTCCAGCATGATCTCGTGCGGGATGCCGAGGTCATCGGCAACACGCTCGTAACGCTGGTACTGGGCAGCATGGCAGCCCATGCAGTAGTTGGCGAAGGTACGCGCGCCGTCCTGCATGGCAGCCTTGTCGGCCAGATCGATATCGACCTTGTCCAGCGGGTAGTTGCTGGCAGCGCCCATGGCCAGGGCCGGCAGCGCAGCGAAAACAAATGCAGCAAAGAGCTTTTTCATCAGCCAGTCACCCTTTCCGGAACCGGTTTGGTCTTCTCCATCCTGGTGTAGAACGGCATCAGGATGAAGTACGCGAAGTACAGGAAGGTGCACACCTGCGACAGCAGGGTACGACCCGGGGTCGGCGCCAGCACACCCAGCACACCCAGGATGACGAAGGAGATGCAGAACACCAGCAGCCAGACCTTGCTCATCCAACCCTTGTAGCGCATGGATTTGACCGGACTACGGTCGAGCCAGGGCAGCACGAACAGAACGGCGATGGCAGCACCCATGGCAATGACGCCGAGCAGCTTGTCCGGCACCGCACGCAGAATCGCGTAGAACGGCGTGAAGTACCAAACCGGGGCAATGTGCTCAGGGGTCTTGAACGGGTTGGCCGCTTCGAAGTTCGGCTTCTCGAGGAAGTAACCGCCCATTTCCGGGAAGAAGAACACCACGAAGCAGAACACGAACAGGAACACCACTACGCCGACGATATCTTTCACGGTGTAGTAAGGGTGGAAGGCGATGCCATCGAGCGGCACACCGTTCTCGTCCTTGAACTTCTTGATGTCGACGCCGTCCGGGTTGTTCGAACCCACTTCGTGCAGGGCCAGGATGTGCAGCACGACCAGGCCAAGCAGAACGATCGGCAGTGCGATCACGTGCAGGGCGAAGAAGCGGTTCAGGGTGATGCCGGAGATCAGGTAGTCACCACGAATCCACTGAGTCAGGTCGTCACCGATGACCGGGATGGCACCGAACAGCGAGATGATCACCTGGGCGCCCCAGTAGGACATCTGGCCCCAGGGCAGCAGGTAGCCCATGAAGGCCTCGGCCATCAGCACCAGGTAGATCAGCATGCCGAAGATCCACACCAGCTCACGCGGCTTCTGGTAGGAGCCATAGAGCAGACCGCGGAACATGTGCAGATAGACCACCACGAAGAACGCGGAAGCACCGGTGGAGTGCAGGTAACGCAGGATCCAGCCGTACTCGACGTCACGCATGATGTATTCGACGGAAGCGAAAGCGCCTTCAGCCGAAGGTTCGAAGCTCATGGTCAGCCAGATACCGGTAACGATCTGGTTGACCAGCACCAGCAGAGCCAGCGAGCCGAAGAAATAGAAGAAGTTGAAGTTCTTCGGGGCGTAGTACTTGGAGAGATGGTCTTCCCACATCTTGGTGGCGGGGAAGCGCGCATCCACCCATTCCATGAATTTGCTCATCACGCGTTCTCCTGGTCCACACCGATGATGATCACATCATCCGTTTCGTAGGTGTGCGGCGGCACCGGCAGGTTCAGCGGTGCAGGCTGCGCCTTGTACACGCGACCGGCGAGGTCGTAACGCGAACCGTGGCAAGGGCAGAAATAGCCACCCACCCAGTCCGGACCCAAGTCTGCCGGGGCTACTTCCGGGCGGAAGGACGGCGCACAACCCAGGTGGGTGCACAGACCTACCAGAATCAGCAGCTCTGGTTTGATCGAGCGGGTTTTCTTGTCCACGTACTCCGGCTGCACGGAGGCAGCGGACTCGGGATCGGCGACACTGCTTTCGATCTTGGTCAGGTTGGACAGGATCTCCTCGGTACGGCGCACGATGAACACCGGCTGACCGCGCCATTCAGCAACCATCTGCTGACCTGCCTCGATCTTGCTGACGTTCACCTTCACCGGTGCACCGGCCGCCTTGGCCTTGGCACTGGGGAACCATGACCCCACGAACGGAGTCGCAGCACCTACCGCTCCTGCTGCACCCACCACGGAGGTGGCTGCAACCAGGAAGCGACGCCGGCCTGCATTCACGCCGTCATTGCTCATTCAGTCGTCTCCCATCAGCTTTGTGGCCTGTTGTTCAGGCCTCTACTAAGTAAAAATCGGGCCGCGCAAAAAATTCGCCAAATGGTAAAGAAAAGCCCCTTTTCTGACAAGGTAATTACCCCCGAAGAGACTGGCGAAAGCCTTGGCGGGTGCGGCTTACGCGTATGCGGCACGTTGTCGCAGCAATTTGCCACGCCCATAAAAAACGCCCAGCTCCGTAAGGAAACTGGGCGCTTTTGGAAGCGTAGTCGCGATTAACGCTTCGAGTACTGCGGACGCTTACGCGCTTTACGCAGACCGACTTTCTTACGCTCGACTTCACGGGCGTCGCGAGTGACGTAACCAGCTTTACGCAGCGGGCTGCGCAGGGTTTCGTCGTACTCGATCAGAGCGCGGGTGATGCCGTGACGGATGGCACCAGCTTGACCACTGACACCGCCACCAGCAACGGTGACGAAGATGTCGAACTTCTCGACGGTCTCGGTCAGCTCCAGCGGCTGACGCACGACCATGCGAGCAGTTTCGCGACCGAAGAAGGTATCCAGGGTGCGATTGTTGATCGAGATGTTACCAGTGCCCGGACGCAGGAAAACGCGCGCGGTTGCGGTCTTGCGACGGCCAGTGCCGTAATTTTGAGTCGCCGACATAATGAACTATTCCGTTAAATCTTCAGTTCTTGGGGCTGCTGAGCAGTGTGCGGGTGAACTGCACCCTTGTACACTTTCAGCTTACGGTACATGTCGCGACCCAGCGGGTTCTTCGGCAGCATGCCTTTGACCGCAGTCTCGATCACGCGCTCAGGAGCACGAGCGATCAGCTTCTCGAAGTTGATCTCTTTGATGCCGCCCGGGAAACCGGAGTGGGAGTAGTACTTCTTGTCGCTGGCTTTGGCACCAGTTACACGCACCTGCTCGGCATTGATCACGACGATGTAGTCGCCAGTATCAACGTGCGGGGTGTACTCAGGCTTGTGCTTGCCACGCAGACGGCTCGCGATTTCGGTGGCCAGACGACCCAGGGTCTTGCCAGCAGCATCAACGACGAACCAGTCGCGTTTTACTGTTTCCGGTTTAGCAGTGAAAGTTTTCATTCTTTATAGCCTCAGGGGCCGCCCAGCAAAAATAGACGGCGGATCTTACTGGATAGTGCGTACTTTGACAAGTCAAAGGCAGCCGCATACGGACGCTATCGGGGGCTCGGGTCAGCGCGTCCACAATACGGCAAGATTCTTCGGCAGGCGGCGCATCACTTCCACCGCAGAAAGAGGTGCCGAATTATCCTGATTGCGAAAAAAATTTCAACCTGCTTGTATGACTCTTTTGCCAAGGGAGTACTCCATGGAATACCGCAAGCTAGGCCGAACCGATCTCGATGTCAGCGCACTGTGCCTGGGCACCATGACCTGGGGTGAGCAGAACAGCGAGAGCGAAGGCCACGCTCAGATCGAACGAGCCAAGGCCAGCGGCATCAATTTCATCGATACCGCAGAGATGTACCCGGTACCGCCGCGCGCCGAAACCTACAGCAAGACCGAGCAGATCATCGGCAGCTATTTCAAGCAGCATGGCGACCGCGCCGACTGGATTCTGGCCAGCAAGATCGCCGGCCCCGGCAACGGCATCAGCCATATTCGTGACGGCCAGCTCAGGTTCAACCGCCAGCACATCGTCAGCGCACTGGACGCCAGCCTCAAGCGCCTGCAAACCGACTGGATCGATCTGTACCAGCTGCACTGGCCGGAGCGGCCGACCAACTTCTTCGGCCAACTCGACTACAAACACAAGGACGTTGAGTTCACGCCGCTGGAAGAAACCCTGGAAGTGCTCGACGAGCAGGTCAAGGCCGGCAAGATCCGCCATATCGGCCTGTCCAACGAAACCCCGTGGGGCACCATGAAGTTCCTGCAGTTGGCCGAAAGCCGTGGCTGGCCGCGCGCGGTGTCGATCCAGAACCCCTATAACCTGCTCAACCGCAGCTTCGAAGTGGGCCTGGCGGAAGTGGCGATTCGCGAGCAGTGCGGCCTGCTGGCCTACTCACCACTGGCCTTCGGCATGCTCAGTGGCAAATACGAAGGTGGTGCCCGTCCTGCTGGCGCACGCATCAGCCTGTTCAGCCGTTTCGCCCGCTACACCAACCCGCAGTCGGAAGCAGCCTGCTCACGCTACGTGGCCCTGGCCCGCGAGCACGGCCTGGACCCGGCGCAGATGGCCCTGGCCTTCGTCACCGCGCAACCGTTCGTGACCAGCAACATCATTGGCGCCACCAGCCTGGAGCAACTGGACAGCAACCTGGCCAGCGCCGAGCTGAAGCTCTCCGAAGAAGTGCTCGTCGGCATCGAAGCCATTCACAAAGCACAGCCCAACCCGGCACCTTAAAAGAGTGAAGGCTGATCGCTCCCGGCATCGCGTCGCGAGGCCAGGCGATCAGCCAGGCGGGTCGGTTCGGGCAAACGGTGACGCCTGACGCAGGCCATGACCAGCTCCGGCACACGTTCGAGACTAACCCGATTGCCCGGCGAGACGATCAGCGGCCGCACGCGATCCTTGCTGCGCAGCGCCCAACCGATCCGCTCGCCCCTCCTGCTCAGCAGCTCGACGCATGCGCCCCTCGCCTCGTCCAGCTCGGCGTGATGCCCCGTGAGGATCTTCTTGGCCACGCCAATGGTCGGCAAGCCGCTGACCACGCCTAAATGCGCGGCGATGCCCAGGCCGCGTGGATGGGCGATGCCATGGCCGTCGACGAAGACCAGATCCGGCTCGTGCGGCAAGCCAGCCAGCGCCTGAAGCAAAGCGGGCAGTTCGCGAAAGGACAGCAAGCCCGGCACATAGGGCATGCTGGTGGGGATGCGCGCCACGCATTCGGCCAGCGGCTCCAGGGTATCGGCATCCAACAGCACTGCGGCAGCGCGCGTAATGGCGCCGCCCTCCTCGAAGCCGACATCCACGCCCGCCAGGCGCCGCAGCGTCGGATAATCGTCCTCCAGCCGAACTTGCCGGGCCAGGTGCGTCTGCAGCTCGCGGGCAGCCGCCGGACTGCCGTCCCAATCCGCGAAGGGGGAGGCGGCCAGGTCGCTTAATCGGGTCATGAGGCTCTCCAGGCATTTCTGCCTTGGAGCGCCGGGGCGACGCCCGAGTTCGCCCCGCGAACCATTGCCCGATTACACCAGCGAACGGGAAATGATCTCCTTCATGATCTCGTTGGTGCCGGCGTAGATACGCTGCACCCGGGCATCGGCCCAGGCGCGCGCCACCGGATATTCCCACATGTAGCCGTAGCCGCCGTGCAGCTGCACGCACTCGTCGAGCACCTTGCACTGCAGATCGGTGCTCCAGTACTTGAGCATCGCCGCCGTCGGCACATCGAGCTTGCCCGCCAGATGCTGTTCCAGACAGCGATCGATGAACACACGACCAACCTGGATTTCGGTGGCCATCTCGGCGAGCTTGAAGCGGGTGTTCTGGAAATCCGCCACGGCCTTGCCGAACGCCTTGCGCTCACGGGTGTAGTCCAGCGTCCACTTGAGCGCCGCCTCGGCCGAGGCCAGCGCACCAATACCCACAGTCAGCCGCTCCTGCGGCAGCTCCTGCATCAGGTAGGCGAAGCCCATGCCCGGCTGGCCCAGCAGATTCTCCTTGGGTACGCGCACGTCCTGAAAGAACAGCTCGGAGGTGTCCTGCGCCTTCATGCCCACCTTCTCCAGGCGCTTGCCCTTGGAGAAACCTGGCGTATTGGCCTCCACCAGGAACAGGCTGGTGCCCTTGGCGCCAGCCTTGGGGTCGGTCTTGGCCACGACGATCACCAGATCGGCCAACCAGCCGTTGGTGATGAAGGTCTTAGAACCGTTGATGACGTACTCGTCACCATCGAGCACGGCCGTGGTCTTCACGCCCTGCAGGTCGGAGCCGGCACCCGGTTCGGTCATGGCGATGGCAGTGACCATTTCGCCGCTGACCAGCCTGGGCAGGTAATGCTGCTTCTGCGCCTCACTGCCGTAATGCAGGATGTAGGGCGCGACGATGTCCGAATGCAGCGAGAAACCGATGCCGGTCAGGCCAAGCCGACCGATCTCTTCGATCACCACGGTGCTATAGAGGAAGTCGGCCGCCATGCCGCCATACTCTTCGGGGACATGCGAACACAACATTCCCGCCTCGCCGGCCTTGTTCCATAGCGCGCGGTCGACATGCCCGTCCTTCTCCCATTGATGGTGATAAGGCACCGCTTCCTGCTCGAGAAACTTGCGCACGCTGTCGCGAAACAGTTCATGGTCGGAGCTGAATAGGGTTCTGGGGATCATGGCGCTACCTGTGTCTGAGACGGGAGGAAAAGCATGGCCTCGACTTTAGCCAAGCAAACGCTTGGTCGCACTGGACACAAGCGCCAAAAAATAAGACGATCCAGCCGCCTAGTGACCACTTAGCCTTTATAAAAACAACATATGGTTAATCATCAGTCAGGCGCCTTACGGCGCGTCAGCATTCTCGCCACCGACGGCGTGTTCGCTTCCACCCTCATGCAGGCCAAGGACTTCTTCCACATGGCCGGCATCCGTTACGCCAGGCAGCAGGGCCTTGGCGATCAACCGCCCTTCGAGATCCATCTGGTCAGCCCCGACGGCCTGCCGGTGAACAGCTTCAGCAACGTCCGCGTTCCAGTCGACGGCGGCCTGGATGCCTGCGACGTGATCATCCTGCCGGCCTTCTGGGACGACTTCGATGCACTCAGTCGGCGTTACCCACAGGTGCTGGACTGGCTCAAACACCAGCATGCCAACGGCACGGCGATCTGCGGCGAAGCCAGCGGGGTGTTCTGGATGGCCGAAGCCGGCCTGCTCGATGGCAAGGAGGCGACCACCTACTGGCGCTTCTTCCGCGAATTCGCCGAACGCTTCCCCAAGGTGCTGCTCAATCAGGACAAGCACCTGTCCGATGCCGACAACCTGTACTGCGCAGGTGGCGTCACCTCGGCCTGCGACCTCTATATCTACCTGATCGAGCGTTATTGCGGCGCCGGCGTGGCCCAGGGCGTGGCACGCGACATCCTCTACGAAGTGCAACGCAGCTACACCCCGGGACGCATCGGCTTCGGCGGGCAGAAACTGCACCAGGACGTCACCGTGCTGCAGATCCAGCACTGGCTTGAGGAGCACTATGCCGACAAGTTCCGCTTCGAGGACGTGGCCCGCGAGCATGGCATGAGCATCCGCAATTTCATGCGCCGCTTCCAGGGCGCCACCGGCGACAAGCCACTGCACTATCTGCAGCGCCTGCGCATCGAAACCGCCAAGAGCCTGCTGTCCTCTACCCGCAAGAGCATCAAGACCGTCAGCTACGAGATCGGCTACGACGATGCCAGCTTCTTCGCGCGCCTGTTCCGCCAGCACACCGGGCTGTCCCCCAACCATTACCGCCGCCAATTTCAGCAGCAGCCCCAGTGAAATCGCGCAGGCGCCATTCTCCACGCCTGCGGCGATTCGGTAACGCCCGGCACTAGACAGCCAGTCTAACGACCCGCCACACCCACCAGAAGATTGGGTATCAGCCCAAGCAGCTGCCAGTAGAGTGCTTACTGTGGTCGGCCCGCTGACGCGTGGCAGACACACAAGACCGTGCGCTGGATGCGCCTCTACAACAACAATAACGACGGAGAACACCATGGGAGTCTCTCGTGCGCTGCGCCTGTGTGCCATTGCATCGCTGGTGCTACTGACAGCCTGCACCCCGATCAAACGCTTCGGTGCCGACCAATCGTTGCGCTTCATGGAAAACAACCTGCTCGGTCCCATGCTCGAAAGCCATGACGCCGACATGGCCTGTTATTCGGGCGCGGCCGTCGCGCCGCTCATCCAGTCCACCAGCGGCCTGGGCGCCGACAATCAGCAGTTACTGACCCTGCTCTACCTCACTGCCGGTAGCTGTGCCGAGCAGACCGCCTTCGAGCAGGAGCTGCGCTACCTGCGCGCCTCACGCAGCAAGCAGATCGAAGAGGCACAGGACGCACGCATCACCCAGAAGCGCTACGCCGAGCTGGCGGCACGCCGCCAATACCAGTCGTACCAGAACTTCGCCAACTACTACGAAAAGCGCTTCGATATCCGCATCGGCGATAGCTGCCCGGCCTTCGACAAGGATCTCGACGAGCTGATCTACCTGCTAGGCCTGATCCAGGGACTGCAAGCCATCCAGAACGACATCAACTCGCAGAACGCCGTCGGCGTGCCCAAGGACATCGCGGCCAAGACCGAGCGCGCCATGACCTGCCTGGACAACGAGAAGTGGTGGGGTGCGCCGATGGCGGCGCGCGCCCTGGTCTGGAACATGCTGCCAGGCAGCGGCGAGGGACAGAACCCCTGGCAGGTGCTCGAGCAGTCGCGACAGATCGGCGAGCGTCACGGCGTACGCCTGGCCCACGCCCTCTACGCGATCTCCGCCACGGCGAAGAACGATGAGCAGCACCTGCGCAGCGCGCTCCGGGCCTTCGGCTCGACCCAGACGGCGAACAGCAGCTTCACGCTCAATGAGTCCTATGCCCAGGTCGACGCCATCAGCAGCAGCACCGTCATGAACAATGCCGATCGCTACTGGACGGCCAATGCCGGCACACGCACGCCAATCGGCGGCCTGCTGCGCTTCTGGGACGAGAAGCAGCAGCCGGTCGATACCGGCATCGAGATCGACGACCTGCTCTAGTCAGGTCGTCCCAAGCCCTCCTGCCTCAGCGGCATGACCCGGAGTATCCGCCATGAAGTGTTCCAACCTAGCCGCCACCGCTCTGCTCAGCCTGACGCTGGGCGCCGCCCCCCAGGCGCTCGCCCAGAAGATCTGCGTGTTCGACATCCTCGGCGCCCAGGGCGACACCTACAGCCTGATGAAGGACTACCAACTGGCTGCCAACAATTTCGGCGCCAGCCTCGAGCTCAAGCCCTACACCGACGAGAAAATCGCAGCAGAGGACTTCAAGGCAGGGCAATGCGATGGCGTGATGATCATGGGCTTGCGCGCCCGTCAGTTCAACGGCTTCACCGGTAGCCTGGAAGCAATGGGCGCCCTGCCCAGCTACCAGGCGCTGGAAACGGTGATCACCACCCTGAGCTCACCCAAGGCCAGCAAGTTCATGATCAACGGCCCCTACGAAGTGGCGGGCATCGTGCCCATGGGCGCGGCCTACCTGTTCGTCAACGACCGCACCATCGACAACATCAGCAAACTGTCGGGCAAGAAGTTCGCGATCATGGACTACGACAATGCGCAGGCGAAGATGGTACAGCGCATCGGCGCCCAGCCAGTTGCCTCTGATGTCACCAACTTCGCCGGCAAGTTCAACAACGGCTCGGTGGATGTGGTCGGTGCACCGGCGGCGGCCTACAAACCGCTGGAACTGCAGAAGGGCCTGGGCCAGCGCGGCGGTGTGGCGCGCTTCCCGGTACTGCAACTGACCTACCAGCTAGTCATCCGCCCCGACCGTTTCCCCGAAGGTTTCGGCCAGCAATCACGCGAGTTCGCCCTCAGCCAGTACAGCCGCGCCATGGACATCATCACGCAATCGGAAAGCGAGATCGATAGCCACTACTGGATCGACATTCCGCCCGAGGACATGGAGAAGTACACCGTGATGCTGCGTGAGGCGCGTATTTCGCTGACCGAGGAAGGCATCTACGACAAACGCATGATGGCGGTGATGAAGCGCGTGCGCTGCCAGATCGACTCAGCCGATGCCGAGTGCGCCCAGAACCTCGAATAACAATAACGAAACGGGGGCGTGCACGCCCCCGGACTCCGCCTTGACCGTAGAGCCTGCCATGCCTATTGCCTCGACCATGACCAGCCATGACCAGACTGCACCAACCCAGACGTTCAAACGCCCTCTGTTTGGCCGATGGCTTTCCACCCTGCCGGTCTTCCTCCTGCTGACCCTCACCCTGGTCATAGGCACCGGGGAAATGCTCCATGGCCAACTTCTGCGCATGGGCGAGCGTCTGTTCGGTGATCCGGCTGCCGGCGTGCAGTACTTCATGCTGCGCGCCGACCCAGTGACCCCGACCTGCGACCCCACCCCAGATATCGATGCTCTGCTGGCCAGGCAACCGGCCCAGGCCAGCAGCGATATCGACGATCTGTTCGATACTGCCGAGGTCAACCCACAAGCGCAGCGCAGCGCCCTGGAACGTGCCGCTCAACTCTGCGCGCAGCGGCATACGCTGCACGCGGCCGTCGTCGCGCACATGACGCCCGAACTGAAACTGTTCCGCAGTCTGGAGACCTCGTTCTTCGGCATCTTCCGCTTCGGCACCGACAACCGTGCCCTGCTCCTGCTGCTACTCATAAGCATCGCCGGCGTCACCACCACCCTGCGCCGTCATCACATCTCGCTGCGCCCCGCCAAGACCCGGCTCGATCACCGCGTCTCGGCTGCCGGCATGGTCATCGCCAACGCCTTGCTGGTGTTTTCCTGCAGCCATTACCTGCATACCCTGCTCAACGCCGACCTGCCACTGAGCAGGCCCTATCTCAATGGCTTGTGGATCGCGCTGTTCAGTTGCCTGTGCCTGATCAGCGTCTATCACTTGCTGAAACCACCGGCAGACGCCGAACCTGGCGGCAATCCGGGGCTGGCGCTGCTCTCCACGCCGCTCTACGCCATCATGGCGATCAGCTCCTTCACCTCGTTCTCGCTGCAGGGTCACTATGGCGGCATCGCCATCTACCTGGGCCAGCTCGTCGAGCTGTCGGGCATCTTCCTCAACCTGGCCCTGTTCATCTGGGCCGGCATGCTGCTCAAGCAGACCAACGTGGTCGACCGCTTCCTCGACCTGGTCCGCCCCTGGCGACTGTCGCCGGAACTGCTGACCTGGATTCTGCTAATCGGCGCCGCCGTGCCGACCGCCTACACGGGCGCCTCGGGCATCTTCGTCATCGCCGCCGGGGCCATCATCTACCGCGAAGTGCTGCTCTCCGGGGGCCGCCGTCAATTCGCCCTGGCCGTCTCGGCGATGTCCGGCTCGCTCGGCGTGGTACTGCGTCCCTGCCTGCTGATCGTGGTGGTCGCAGCACTGAACAAGCAGGTGACCACGGCCGAACTGTACAACTGGGGGATCGCCGTTTTCGTCCTGACCTCGTCGCTGTTCTTCATCGCCTCGCAGGTGCTGCGCCAGCAACCGATCAACATCGCCCACCCGCGTGACGCCATGCCCGCCATGGCCCGCGCTCTGGTGCCGGTGGCACCCTACATCCTCATCGCCATCGTGGTGGTCTGGGTCTACAGCTACCTGCTCGACACCCGCCTGAACGAGTTCACCGCGCCGGTGATGTTGCCGGTCATCCTGCTGGTGGTGCTGATCTTCGACAAGCTGCGCGGCGAGTCACTGGTGGAAGCTCCGAGTGCCCGCACCCTCGACAACGATCAAGGCAACAGCCAGCGCAACTTCACCCAGGCCGTGGGCGCCGCCACTTACGACACCGTCGGCCATATCGGCGCACTGACCCTGCTGATGGCCTTGTCGGTATCCACTGGCGGGGTGATCGAACGCTCCGGTCTCATGGAGCTGATCCCGCAGGACTTCCAGAGCATCTGGCTGGCACTGACCGCGTTGATGGTGGTGCTGTTCCTGATCGGCATGGTGATGGACGCCTTTGGCGTGGTGATCCTGGTATCGGCCACCATTGCGCCGATCGCCTATGCCAACGGCATTCACCCGGTGCATTTCTGGATGATCGCCCTGACCGCCATGGAACTGGCCTACCTGTCGCCGCCCGTGGCGCTCAACCATCTGCTGGCCCGGCAGGTGGTGGGCGAGGCGGAGATCGCTGCCGCCAATGAGGAGGTGCGCGACAAGAGTTTCTACTACCGCTATGAGCGCTGGATTCTGCCGATGACAGTCATGATCGTGGCACTGCTGATCGTCACCTATGGCGGTGAACTGATCGTCCAGCACGGCGCGCAGGCGCTGGAGGTAGGGCGCAGCTGGTTGCCACAGTGAGCGAGCCATGCCCACCCCGAACGGGGTGGGCGGTTTCGCTCAGGGGCGGTGCGGACGGCTGAGGAACTCGTGCGATTGCATTTCCAGCAAGCGGCTCAGCGTGCGCTGGAACTCGAAGCTCAGGCGGCCGCCGGTATACAGATCCTTGAGTTCCACCTCGGCGGAGATGATCAGCTTGACGTTACGGTCGTAGAACTCGTCCACCAGGTTGATGAAGCGCCGCGCCATGTCATCCTTGGCCACGCTCATCTGCTCGACATTGGCCAGGATCACCGCATGGAAGATCTTGCCCAGCTCGATGTAGTCGTTCTGGCTACGCGGGCCGTCGCACAGCTCGCGGAACTCGAACCAGGCCACGTCCTCGCAGACGCGCACGGCGTGGATCGCGCGGTTCTCGATCATCAGCGCCTCGTTCTCCACCATATGGGTGCAGTCCGGCAGCAGGCTCTGGAAGCTCTTGCGCAGGCTGTCTTCAGCGGCCGGGCCGAGCGGGAAGTGGAACAGTTCGGCCTGCTCCAGCGCGCGCAGGCGATAGTCGACGCCGCTGTCGACGTTGACGATGTCGGTGTGCTCCTTGAGCAGGGCGATGGCCGGCAGGAAGCGCGCGCGCTGCAGGCCGTCCTTGTAAAGGCCGTCCGGCACGATGTTGGAAGTGGCCACCAGGGAAACGCCGTTCTTGAACAGCTCCTCCATCAGTGTGGCGAGAATCATGGCATCGGTGATGTCGCTGACGAAGAACTCGTCGAAGCAGATCACCCGCGCCTCGTCGGCGAAACGCTTGCCGATGATGGTCAGCGGGTTCTTCTCGCCCTTGAGGGTCTTCATTTCCTCGTGCACGCGCTTCATGAAGCGGTGGAAGTGAGTGCGCATCTTCTGCTCGAAGGGCAGCGCATCGAAGAAGGTGTCGACCAGATAGGTCTTGCCGCGCCCGACGCCGCCCCAGAAATACAAGCCCTTGACCGGCCCCTGCGGCTTCTTGCCGAACAGCTTGCCCATCAGCCCGGATTTGCTCTGGTCGCGCGCGATCAGATCGTCGTAAAGACGCTGCAGATGGCGGACGGCATTTTCCTGGGCCGCATCATGGAAGAAGTCGGGCCGCTTGAGATCGGCCTGATAACGCTCTAAGGGGGTCATGATTCGTTAGCCGGGCAAGTAAAAACGGGGGCGTCACTTTAGCGACGCCCCCGTAGATTGGCAATCATGGCCGTAGCCCGGATGCAATCCGGGCTACTTCACTCCTGCAGCGCCAGCGCCTCACGCAGACGGGCAATGGCATCTTCCAGCGCCTGGCCGTCGGCGAACTCGGGGCTGCTCGCCACGCTTTCACCATCGACCCAGACCGAGAACACCTGGCCTTCGGCGCGCACATCCAGCGGCTCGCCGGATTGCAGGCGCTTGTTGATCATGCCGGCCGACTTGCCATCGGCGAAGGATTTCGACAGCAGCAGTTGCTCACCATCGGCATCCAGCAGGCGGAAGCGGAAGCTGCCGTCTTCATCGCGGAAGCTGACGAAGCGTGCGCTCTTGGCGGCTTTCTTCTTCTCGCCAGTGGCGATCTGCACTTGCTCACGGAACGAGCGCAGGCCCACCGCCTCGCGCAGCTCACCGAGGAACGGTGTGGCGATCTTGCGCGCCTTGGCCGCCCCAGCGAGGAGAATGTCCTCCAGATCGGCCGGCCTGGCGATCAGGGCGTTATAGCGCTCGCGCGCTTCGCCCAGGGTGTCTTCGAGCAGCTGATACAAACGGTTCTTCGCCTCACCCCAGGCCAGGCCGCCTTCCAGCTCGGCACGGAACTCGGCCTGCTGCGCCTGATTGGCGAAGGCCTGGTACAGAGTGAACAGGTGCGAACCTTCGGCGTCCTTGGGCTCACCTGGTGCGCGTGAGTCGGTGACGATGCGCGCCACGGCCTCCTTGAGCTGCTTGGCGCTGCCGAACAGCGGGATGGTGTTGTCGTAGCTCTTGCTCATCTTGCGCCCATCGAGGCCCGGCAGCGTGGCCACCTCTTCCTCGATGACCACCTCGGGCAGAACGAACAGATCCTTGCCCTTGCCGAACAGGTGATTGAAGCGCTGCCCGATATCACGGGCCATTTCCACGTGCTGAATCTGGTCGCGACCAACCGGCACCTTCTGCGCGTTGAACATCAGGATGTCCGCGGCCATCAGCACCGGGTAGCTGAACAGGCCCATGGTCACGCCGGCATCCGGGTCCTCGCCCTGTTCGACGTTCTTGTCCACCGAAGCCTTGTAGGCGTGGGCGCGGTTGAGCAGGCCCTTGCCGGCGACGCAGGTGAGCAGCCAGCACAGCTCGGGAATCTCGGGGATGTCGGACTGGCGGTAGAAGGTCGCCTTGTCGGTATCCAGGCCCAGCGCCAGCCAGGTGGCCGCGATTTCCAGGCGCGAGCGCTGAATGCGCGACGGATCATCGCACTTGATCAGCGCGTGGTAGTCAGCGAGGAAGTAGAACGAGTCCATCTGCGGGTCGCGGCTGGCCGCGATGGCCGGACGAATGGCGCCGGCGTAGTTGCCCAGGTGCGGCGTGCCGGTGGTGGTGATACCGGTAAGGATACGGGTGGTCATAGTAATTCGCTTGTCTTGCTGCAATGACGTGGCAGGCCTTCATTTGCCGTCACTCCCGCGAAGGCGGGAGCCTAGGTGCTGCGGCCCTCTGGGTTCCCGCCTGCGCGGGAATGACGGTTTTATAGACGCGGCAGAAGAAGTTCCTTCAGATCCGTCAGCTTGCCGTGAAAAAAGTGCCCGCATTCTGCCACTTTCAGCAGCTCGTGGGCACGCCCGAGATTGGCCGACCAGTCGTACACGCCCTGCGGCTCGACCACTTCGTCGGTATCGGGCTGGATCACCACCAGCGGACACTGGCTGGCCGGCGGCGTATCGGCCGTCAGGCGATGCACCGCCGGGGCCACCATGAACAGTTTGCTCGGCACCTGCCCCTTCGCTTCCAGGCGCGCCCCCAGCGCCGCGGCGACGAAGCCGCCGAAGGAAAAGCCCAGCAGCGTGATGGGCAGGTTCGGATATTCCTCCTTGAGCCAGGCGGCGACGGCTTCGGCGTCGTCCACCTCGCCGGTGTCCATGTCATGGCTGCCGACGCTGGCGCCGACGCCGCGATAATTGAAACGCAATGTGTGATATCCACAGTCACGCGCGGTGCGCTGCAAGGTGCTCACCACCTTGTTGAGCATGGTGCCGCCCTGCACCGGATTGGGATGGCAAAGCAGCGCCACGCCTCGGGGGTCAGGCACTTCCAGCAGAAGGGCTTCGAGTTGACCCACCGGGCCTTGAATGAAAAGAGGGGTTTCGCGACTGAGCAACACTGAACTCCGTGACCCCGCAACGGGTCGACTCGTCTAGCAAACTGCCTGCGAGGTAAACGTATACAGCGCAGGTTCGAGCCGCTAACGTAAAGCAAAGCCGTTTTGAGAGGAAGGACTCGTGGAACAGACCGTTACAGCCTGGTTGATACCCGCCCTGACCCTGGTGGTCGGCATCGCCGTGGGCTTTCTGCTCGCCCGCTTGGCCCCCAATGCTGCACCGGGCCGTACGCAGCGGCAGATGGATGAAATGCAGGCACGCTTCGAGGCCTACCAGAACGAAGTGGTGACCCACTTCAACACCACCGCCAGCCTGGTGAAGAAACTCACCCAGAGCTATCAGGACGTGCAGGAACACCTGTCCGACGGTGCCAACCGCCTGGCCCTGGACGAGCTGACCCGTCAGCGCCTGCTGGCCACCCTGAACAGCACCGAAGCCGGCGAAAAGCGCGAACGCCTGACTCCGCCGAAGAACCACGAGATGCCCAAGGACTACGCGCCGAAAAGCGACGGCCCCGGCATGCTGGATGAGAGCTACGGGTTGAAGAAGTAACCCGCCAGCCAGACCAAGAAGCCCCGCGATTGCGGGGCTTTTTATTGGACAAAGATTGCAGGAGCGAGCTCTGCTCGCGAACCAGAGGCATAAAGCTTCGCGAGCAAAGCTCGCTCCTACGACTGGCCGGCGCCAGGAATGAAAAAGCCCCGCATCACTGCAGGGCTTCTCGTTCAGCGCAAGAACGTCAGATCGCGCCGCGGCTACGCAGCAGATCCAGCACTGCTTTGACGCCCTCTTCGACCGACTGCGCCTGGGTGTCGATCACCAGATCGGCATCCAGCGGCACATCGTAGGGGAAGCCTTCGCCCGGGATATTGTCGCCACCGGCAGCATACAGGCCCTGCGGATCACGCTCGGCGCAGATCTGCGGCGAAGCCTGGACGTAAACGGTGATGACGCGCTCACTGCCGATCAGTGCCTTGGCCTGTTCGCGCCCTTCGGCGTCAGGGGCCACGAACGCGGCCAGGGCGATCATGCCGGCCTCGTTGAACTGACGCGCCACATGTGCCGCGCGGCGCCAGTTCTCGGCGCGGCCGGCGCGGTCCTGCGGCAGGCCCTTGTTCAGATCATGGCGCAGGTTCTGGCCATCGAGCACGTACACGGCACGGCCCATGTCGAACAGCTTGCGTTCCACGGCATAGGCCAGGGTGCTCTTGCCCGCGCCAGACAGGCCGCTGAACAGCACGGTGGCCGGCTGCTGGCCGAAGCGCGAAGCACGCTCCTCGGTCGAGACATGCGCCAGACGGCCATGCTGACCGCCGCCATGGGCGACCGGATCGGCGATGATCATGCCGGCACCGACGGTGCCGTTGGTCAGACGGTCGACGATGATGAAGGCGCCGGTGGTGCGGTTGTACTCGTAACCGTCCAGGGCGATCGGCGCATCCAGCGCCACCTTGACCCGGCCGATCTCGTTGAGCCTCAGCTCGCTGGCGGCGCCCTGCTCCAGGGTATTCACGTCGACGCGATGCACGATGCTCGGGATCGAGCCCGGCACGTAGCTGGTGGCGCGCTTGATGTCGTACTTCTTGCCCGGCAGCATCGGCTCTTCGCCCATCCACACCAGCATGGCTTCGAAGCTGTCGGTGACCTGCGGGCGGCTGTCGGCATGCACCAGCATGTCGCCCCGGGAAACATCGATCTCGTCTTCCAGGGTCAGGGTGATGGCCTGGCCCGGGCCGGCATGCTCCAGCTCGCCCTCGAAGGTAACGATGGACTTGACCTTGCTGGTCTTGCCCGACGGCAGCGCCATCACCTCATCGCCCTTGCGCACGATGCCGCTGGCCAGAGTGCCGGCGAAGCCGCGGAAGTTGAGGTTGGGACGGTTGACGTACTGCACCGGGAAGCGCAGGTCGTCGAAGTTGCGGTCACCCGCGACTTCGACGGTCTCGAGAATCTCCATCAGCGACTGGCCGGTGTACCAGGGCGAGCGCTCGGACTTGTTGACCACGTTGTCGCCCTTGAGCGCCGACATCGGCACGAACTCGAGGGTGGTCGGGCGCAGATTGATCTTCTCGGCGAAGGCCAGGTAGTCGGCCTTGATCTGCTCGAACACGCCCTGATCGAAGCCCTTGAGGTCCATCTTGTTGACGGCGACGACGATGTGCTTGATGCCCAGCAGGGACGCAATGAAGCTGTGGCGCTTGGTCTGGGTCTGCACGCCGTAACGGGCGTCGATCAGGATGATCGCCAGGTCGCAGGTCGAAGCACCGGTGGCCATGTTGCGCGTGTACTGCTCATGGCCGGGGGTGTCGGCGATGATGAACTTGCGCTTGGCGGTAGAGAAGTAGCGGTAGGCCACGTCGATGGTGATGCCCTGCTCGCGCTCGGCCTGCAGGCCGTCGACCAGCAGTGCCAGGTCGATGTCATCGCCGGTGGTACCGACCTTCTTCGAATCCTTGGTGATGGCTTCCAGGTGATCCTCGTAGATCATCTTGGAGTCATGCAGCAGGCGGCCGATCAGCGTGCTCTTGCCGTCGTCGACGTTGCCGCAGGTAAGAAAGCGCAGCAGCTCCTTGCGCTCGTGCTGGGCCAGGTAAGCGAGAATGTCCTGGCCGATCAAATCGGATTGGTGACTCATGGTGCGCGATCCTCAGAAATAGCCCTGACGTTTCTTTTCTTCCATCGACCCGGCGGCATCGTGATCGATCACGCGGCCCTGGCGCTCGGAAGTACGGGTCAGGAGCATCTCCTGGATGATTTCGGGCAGGGTCAGTGCCGTGGACTCCACCGCGCCGGTCAGCGGGTAGCAGCCGAGGGTACGGAAACGCACCATTTTCTTGGTGATGCGCGCCTTCTCTTCATCGGACAGGTGCTCGAGGATGCGCTCGTCGTCGATCATGATCAGCGTGCCATTCTTCTCGATCACTTCGCGCTCGGCGGCGAAGTACAGCGGCACGATTGGAATCTGCTCGAGGTAGATGTACTGCCAGATGTCCAGCTCGGTCCAGTTGGACAGCGGGAAGACGCGGATCGACTCGCCCTTCTTGACCTTGCCGTTGTACACGTTCCACAGCTCGGGACGCTGGTTCTTGGGGTCCCAGCGGTGCTTGCTGTCGCGGAAGGAATACACGCGCTCCTTGGCGCGCGACTTCTCTTCGTCGCGGCGCGCGCCACCGAAGGCGGCGTCGAAGCCGTACTTGTCCAGCGCCTGCTTGAGGCCTTCGGTCTTCATCACGTCGGTGTGCTTGGCACTGCCGTAGGTGAAGGGGTTCATGTCCTGCGCCACACCATCCGGGTTGATGTGGGTGATCAGGTCCAGGCCCATCTCACTGACCATCTTCTCGCGGAAGCGGTACATCTCCTGGAATTTCCAGCGCGTGTCGACGTGCATCACCGGAAACGGCAGCTTGCCAGGGAAGAACGCCTTGCGGGCCAGGTGCAGCATCACGGCTGAATCCTTGCCGATGGAATAGAGCATCACCGGGTTGTCGAATTCGGCGGCCACTTCACGAATGATGTGGATGCTTTCCGCCTCCAACTGCTTCAGATGGGTCAATTTGTCGAGCATGGCTACTCACGGTTTGCTGTTATGGGGCCGGCGGGCCGTGGACGAGCGCGCACTCTATCACAGCGTCTGCTTATACTCAGGACGCCAGTTAGACCGAAACGATCTAGCGTTATGCCTGCCCGTACGGGCGATTCAGATCGGATTGGGGCAGTCGATGAACAGGTGTTCGAGGGCGAAACGCCGTGCCAGATACTCCCCCAGCGCCTGTACGCCGTAGCGCTCGGTGGCGTGATGGCCGGCGGCGATGAAGCTCACGCCATTCTCACGCGCGCTGTGGAAGGTCTGCTCGGAGGCTTCGCCGGTCAGGTACAGGTCGACACCGGCAGCAATCGCCTGATCGATGTAGCCCTGCCCGCCGCCCGTGCACCAGCCGACTCGACGGATCAGCCCATCGCCCTCGACCACCAGCGGCTCACGCCCCAGCGCTTGTTGCACGTGACGCGCGAAGTCGGCCGCGCTCATCGGCTCTTCCAGCGAGCCGACGAGGCCAACGGTGCGCGGATTTTCCGGTTCAAGCGGACCCTCGACGACGATGCCCAACTGCCGTGCGAGCTGCACGTTGTTGCCCACCTCGGGATGCACGTCCAGCGGCAGGTGATAGGCCAGCAGGCTGATGTCGTTGGCCAGCAGCGCTTTCAGGCGACGCTGCTTCATACCGGTTACGCAGGGGTTCTCGCCCTTCCAGAAATAGCCATGATGCACCAGCAGCACATCGGCCTCGGCCTCGATCGCCGAGTCGATCAGTGCCTGGCTGGCGGTAACCCCGCTGACGATGCGGCTGACCTGTGGACGGCCCTCGACCTGCAGGCCATTGGGGCAATAATCACTGATGCGCGACGCGTTAAGAAAGGCGTCAGCTTCTTCCACTAGCGTGGACAGGGCAATGGCCATGAAGATTCCTCACAAGCTGTTGCGGGCCGCTGCCTAATTGGCGAGCACCTCACTATAATGCGCCACCTTAAGGGCCGAATTTGGCCCCCGCAACCCTCAGGATTGTCTCGATGCCCCAGGCACTGCGTTTTCTCGGTTGGCCCTTGCTGGTCGGTGTGCTGTTCGCACTGCTGCTGATCCAGCGCTACCCGCAATGGGTCGGCCTGCCACGCCAGGACGTGCAGCTGGTGCAAGCACCGCTCTACAGCCGCCTGCAGGAAGGCCCGGTGTCCTACGCCGAGGCAGTGGATATCGCATCGCCAGCCGTCGCCAACCTGTACACCACCAAACTGGTGAGCAAACCGGCCCATCCGCTGTTCGAGGACCCGACCTTCCGCCGCTTCTTCGGCGACAACCTGCCACGCCAGCAACGCATGGAGTCGAGCCTCGGCTCGGCCGTACTGTTGAGCCGTGAAGGCTATCTGCTGACCAACAATCACGTGGTCAGCGGCGCCGACCAGATCGTCGTTGCACTCAAGGACGGCCGCGAAACCCTGGCGCGGGTGATCGGCAACGACCCGGAAACCGATCTGGCCGTATTGAAGATCGACCTGCCCAATCTCCCCGCGATCACCCTGGGTCGCTCCGACAGCATTCGCATTGGCGACGTCACCCTGGCCATCGGCAACCCCTTCGGCGTCGGCCAAACCGTGACCATGGGCATCATCAGCGCAACCGGGCGCAACCAGCTGGGCCTCAACACCTACGAAGACTTCATCCAGACCGATGCGGCGATCAACCCGGGCAACTCCGGCGGCGCGCTGGTCGATGCGCACGGCAATCTGGTGGGCATCAACACCGCGATCTTCTCCAAGTCCGGCGGCTCGCAAGGCATCGGCTTCGCCATCCCGGTGAAACTGGCCATGGAGGTGATGCAGGCGATCATCGAGCACGGCCAGGTGATTCGCGGCTACCTCGGTGTCGAGGTGCAACCGCTGACACCGGAACTCGCCGAATCCTTCGGCCTCGATGGCCGCCCCGGCATCGTCGTCGCAGGCGTCTACCGTGACGGCCCGGCGCAACGTGCCGGTCTGCAACCTGGCGATCTGATCCTCAGCATCGATGGCGAACCGGCCAGCGATGGTCGCCGCTCGATGAATCAGGTCGCGCGTACCAAACCGGGCGACAAGATCCGCATCGACGTGCTGCGCAACGGCAAACCGCTGCAACTGACCGCCGAGATCGGTATTCGCCCTCCCGTCAACGGCAACTGATCGACGCGCACTTTCAAGTGGGAACTTTTCTCGATTGAGGTTATTGTAATGTTATTACATCAATCTCAATCTTCCGGAGACTCCTCCCTTGCGTGTCACTTCCGCCTTGCTTGTCGGCAGCCTGTTAACCCCCTGCGCTCTTGCCGCCGAATCTCCGGCCCAGCTGGCTGACAGCATCATCAGCGCCCCCGGCGAACAAGCCGATGGGCCGGTGCAGGGCTACCGTGCCAAACGCTCATCCAGCGCCACCCGCACCGACACCCCGATCAGCGAAATTCCCCAGGCTATCAGCGTGGTACCCGCCCAGGTGCTGGACGATCTTGGCAGCAGCCGTATCGACCGCGCCCTGGATTTCGCTGGCGGCGTTTCGCGGCAAAACAACTTCGGCGGCCTGACCTTCCTCAACTACAGCGTGCGCGGCTTCACCACCGGCGAGCTTTACCGCAACGGTTTCGCCATCAACCGCGGCAGCTACAGCTCGCCGGACGCCTCGGCCATCGAGCGTCTGGAAGTGCTCAAGGGGCCGGCGGCAGCACTCTACGGCCGTGGCGATCCCGGCGGCCTGGTCAACATCGTCACCAAGCGCCCGCAACTGGAGCCCTTCACCCAGTTCAAGGCCAACGCCGGACGCTGGGATCGCTACCGCAGCAGCCTCGACGTCAACACGCCGCTGAACGAAGACGGTACCCTGCTTTCGCGGGTCAACCTGGCCGTGGAGGACAACGGCAGCTTTCGTGATCACGTCGGCAACCAGCGGCAGATCATCAACCCGACACTCAGCTGGCAGCTGTCGCCCGACACCTTGCTGATGATCGACAGCGAGTTCTCGCGCACCGACTCGGTGTTCGACCGTGGCATTCCCGCCGTCGGCGGCAAGATGGGCGCGGTCAAGCGCTCGACCTTTCTCGGCGAGCCCAACGACGGCAAGATCCGCAACGACAACCAGCTGCTGCAGGTCAGCCTCGAGCACTACCTGAACGATGCCTGGAAACTGCGCCTAGCCAGCCATTACAGCCAGGGCACGCTGGACGGCAACAGCTCCGAACCATCACGCCTGATCGGCGATCAGGTCACGCGTTTTTATCGCGAACGCAGCTTCGAATGGAACGACAGCATCACCCAGGCCGAGCTGCATGGGCAGTTCGAGCTGGCCGGCTGGCAGCATCAGACGCTGCTCGGGCTGGAGTACGAGAACTATCGCAACAGCCAGAAGTACCCGCAAAGCGTCACCGGCCTGGGCTATGGCCAGGACATCTACACGCCGATCTATGGGCAACCGAAACCACCCCTCGTCAATCCCAACGACTTCCACGAGCACACCGAAAGCTACGCCCTCAACCTGCAGGATCAGATCAGCTTCAACGAGCGCTGGAGCGGCCTGCTCGGCGTGCGTCTGGAGCGGTTCGAGCAGACCGCTCTGAACCGCAGCACCCGCGTCAGCAACGAGCAGAGCAAGGATGTCGCCACGCCGCGCGCCGGCGTGCTCTACCAGCTGACACCGGAAGTCGGCGTGTTCGCCAACGCCTCGATGTCGTTCAAGCCCAACGCCATCGGTGCCCAGGGCCAGGTGTTCAAACCGGAGAAAGGCCTCGGCTACGAGACCGGCCTCAAGCTCGACCTCTTCGACAGTCGCATCGGCGCCACCGTGGCGCTGTTTCATATCGACAAGGAAAACGTGCTGACCGCCGACCCGAACAACCCCGGCGACAGCATCGCCGCCGGCAAGGCGCGCAGCCAGGGTCTGGATCTGCAGATCACCGGTCAACTCAGCGAGGCCGTGAGGGTCATCGGTGCCTATGCCTATATCGACGCCGAAGTGACCAAGGACAACAGCATCCCTGAAGGTAGCGACCTGCTCGGCATCGCCCGCAACAGCGCCAGCCTGATGAGTGTTTACCAGTTCCAGAGTGGCGCACTGCAAGGCTCCGAACTGGGCGCCGCGATCACCTACGTTGGCGACCGTTCCGGGCAGACCGGCAGCGATTTCGAGTTGCCGGCCTACACCACGGTCGACCTGCTCGCGCGCTGGCAAGCCACCCGCGACCTGAGCCTGGGCCTGAATCTCAACAACCTGTTCGACCGCAAGTACTACGAGCGCTCGTTCAATAACGTCTGGGTAATGCCCGGCGACCCTCGCAATCTCAGCGTCAGCCTGACCCTCAACCTTTGAATCGGAGATTTACATGCGTATTCCTGCCTACCTGCTTCTCGCCGGCCTGTTCGCCAGCAGCAGCGCTTTCGCTCACGGCCTCTGGACCGAAGAGCGCCGCGGCAACATCGAAGTCGTCTATGGCCACGGTGCCGAGGACGATGCCTTCAAGGCGGAAAAGATCAGCGGTGCCTGGGCCTATGACGCGGCAGGTCGAATGATTCCGGTGACCGTCGAACGCCTGGCCGATCATGCTCGCCTGCAACCTTTGAAGAAGCCTGCCGTACTCGGCGTGGCCCTGGACAATGGCGCCTGGTCGAAGACCCCGGAAGGCCAATGGATCAACCAGGGCCGCAGCCAGGTGTCGAACTCGACCCAGTCGCTGCACACCTACAAGTACAGCCTGGCGATCTACACAGAAGACGCCAAGCTGCCTGCGCTGGAACAGCTGAAGATGGTCATAGTGCCGGAAACCGACCCGCTCAAGGTCGGCCCGGGCAAGCCGCTGCCGGTACGCGTGCTGGTGGACGGCAAGCCGATGGCTGGCGTCGAGCTGGTCGGCGACTATCGCGGCGCGCCGCATCAGGTCAGCGCGGTAACCGATGCCGAGGGCCGCGCCCAGGTAACGGTGCGCAACGAGGCGCTGAACATCATCAGCGCCTCGGTCTACGTCCCGGTGGAGAACGACCCGAATATCGAGAGCCGCGGCCTGTTCACCTCACTGACCTTCCTTGGCCAGCCGCACCACGAGTAAGCCTCCTCTGCGCCATGAAAAAAGCCGGTGACGCTGACGCGCCACCGGCTCTGTTCAGAACCGCCTGGATCAAAGGCCTTGCAGGGCGTCCAGCAGGGCCTGGTTCTGCTCCGGGGTACCGATGGTGATACGCAGGAACTGCGCGATGCGCTGTTGCTTGAAGTGGCGCACGATCACTCCCTGCTCGCGCAGCCCGGCCGCCAGCGTGGCAGCATCCTTGCCTGGATGACGGGCGAAGACGAAGTTCGCCGCCGAGGGCAGCACCTCGAAACCCAGCCCCTGCAGACCGGCGACCACTGCCTCGCGACTTTCGATCACCTGCTGGCAGGTTTTCTCGAAATAATCACGGTCCGCGAAAGCCGCTGCTGCGCCGGCGATGGCCATACGGTCGAGCGGGTAGGAGTTGAAGCTGTTCTTGATCCGCTCCAGCGCCTCGATCAGATCCGGGTGACCAACCGCGATACCGACACGCAGACCCGCCAGCGAGCGTGATTTGGACAGCGTCTGGGTGACCAGCAGGTTCGGGTACTTGTCGACCAGAGCGATGGCCGTCTGGCCGCCGAAGTCGATATAGGCCTCGTCTACCAGCACCACGCTGTCCGGGCTGCTCTGCAGCAGGCGCTCGATGGCCTCGAGCGGCAGCAGGCAGCCGGTCGGCGCATTGGGGTTGGGGAAGATGATGCCGCCGTTGGGCCGGGCATAGTCCTCGACGCGGATCTGGAACTGCTCGTCCAGCGCCAGCTGTTGGTACTCGATGCCGTACAGGCCGCAATAGACAGGATAGAAGCTGTAGCTGATATCCGGGAACAGCAGCGGCGCCTCATGCTGGAACAGCCCATGGAAAGCGTGCGCCAACACCTCATCGGAGCCGTTGCCGACGAACACCTGGGCCGGTTGGACGCCGTAATACTCGGCCACGGCCTGCTTCAGGCGGTCACCGTTGGGGTCGGGATACAGGCGCAGGTCGTCGTTCAGCTCGAGCTGCATCGCCGCGATAGCCTTGGGCGAGGGGCCGTAGGGGTTCTCGTTGGTGTTGAGCTTGACCAGCTTGCTCAGCTTGGGTTGCTCACCCGGTACATAGGGCACCAGGTCCTTGACGAAGGGGCTCCAGAATTTGCTCATCTGCCCTTCTCTCCTCAAAGTGGTTCGATCTGTTTTGTGTAGGAGCCGGCTTGCCGGCGATGCCTTTAGCCGCGGCTCGCCAGCAAGCTGGCTCCTACAGGTTCGGTCTGGCCTATGGCTTGATCCGGTACTCGGCGCTGCGCGCGTGGGCAGTCAGCGACTCGCCACGGGCCAGCACGGACGCGCTCTTGCCCAGCTCCGACGCACCATCCGGCGAGCAGAAGATGATCGACGAACGCTTCTGGAAGTCATACACCCCCAGCGGCGAGGAAAAGCGCGCGGTGCCGGAGGTCGGCAGCACATGATTCGGGCCGGCGACGTAATCGCCCAGGGCTTCTGCGGTGTAGCGGCCCATGAAGATCGCACCGGCATGGCGGATCTGCGGTAGCCAGGCCTCCGGGTCGGCCACCGACAGCTCCAGGTGCTCCGGCGCGATGTGGTTGGCCACCTCGATGGCCTGTGCCATGTCGGCGACCTGGATCAGAGCGCCACGGCCTTCCAGCGAGGTGCGGATGATCTCGGCACGTTCCATGGTCGGCAGCAGCTTGGCGATGCTCTCGGCGACCCGGTCGAGGAAGGCGGCATCCGGGCTGACCAGGATCGACTGGGCGTCCTCGTCGTGCTCGGCCTGGGAGAACAGGTCCATGGCGATCCAGTCCGGGTCGGTCTGGCCGTCACAGACCACGAGAATCTCCGAGGGCCCGGCGATCATGTCGATGCCCACCTTGCCGAACACATGGCGCTTGGCGGTGGCCACATAGATGTTGCCGGGGCCGACGATCTTGTCCACTGGCGGCACGCTCTCGGTGCCATAGGCCAGCGCCGCAACGGCCTGGGCGCCGCCGATGGTGAACACGCGGTCGACACCGGCGATGGCGGCAGCAGCCAGCACCAGTTCGTTGATCTCACCGCGTGGGGTCGGCACCACCATCACCACCTCGGGCACGCCGGCGACCTTGGCCGGAATCGCGTTCATCAATACCGAGGACGGATAGGACGCCTTGCCGCCCGGCACGTAGAGGCCGGCGCGATCCAGCGGCGTGACCTTCTGCCCCAGCACGGTGCCGTCGGCTTCGGTGTAGCGCCAGGAATCCTGCTTCTGCTTTTCGTGGTAGCTGCGCACACGCTCGGCTGCGACTTCCAGCGCCTCGCGCTGGGCCGGGCTGATGCGGGTCAGGGCCAGTTCCAGGCGCTCGCGCGGCAGGATCAGGTCGGCCATGGAGGCGACCTCAAGACCATCGAAACGCTGGGTGTATTCGACCAGGGCAGCATCGCCGCGCTCGCGCACGGCCTGGATAATTTCCAGCACGCGCTGGTTGACGCCATCGTCGGAGACGCTTTCCCAGGACAGCAGATGATCCAGATGACGCGCGAAGTCCGTGTCGGCAGCGTTGAGTCGGCGGATGGCAACGGGTGCGGTCATAGCGAAAGCCTCATCTAAATGGCATTTTCTCGGGCGCCCGTAATGTAGCAAGCCCACCGTGCGGGCACCCAAGAAAAATGGCTATGACACGGATAGGCTGCCGCGACCAGAGGCCGCGCAAAGGAGTCAGCCTTGGTGTCGCGCCTCGACGGCGCCACGCAGGGTCTCGATCAGGGCCTGGATGCGCGCGTGCTGCATCTTCATCGAAGCCTTGTTGACGATCAGCCGCGAGCTGATGGTAGCGATCATTTCCTGCGGTTCCAGGCCGTTGGCACGCAGGGTATTGCCGGTGTCGACCACGTCGATGATCTTGTCGGCCAGCCCCACCAGCGGCGCCAGTTCCATCGAACCGTACAGCTTGATGATGTCGACCTGGCGGCCCTGCTCGGCGTAGTAACGCTTGGCGACGTTGACGAACTTGGTGGCCACGCGCAGGCGCCCTTTCGGCTCCGGCGCGCCGACCTTGCCAGCCGTCATCAGCTTGCACTTGGCGATCTGCAGATCCAGCGGCTCGTAGATGCCCTGGCCGCCGTATTCCATCAGCACGTCCTTGCCCGCCACGCCGAGGTCGGCCGCGCCATGCTCGACATAGGTCGGCACATCGGTGGCCCGCACGATCAGCAGGCGCACGTCATCCTGAGTGGTCGGAATGATCAGCTTGCGGCTCTTGTCCGGGTTCTCGGTCGGCTCGATGCCCGCCGCTGCCAGCAACGGCAGTGTGTCATCGAGAATGCGGCCTTTGGACAGGGCAATGGTCAGCATGAAACGGTTTCCTTGAGCGGAAGCGGCCGCCCCCAAGGGAGACGGCCATAGGGCAGTGGAGACTTAACCCGGAACGCGACGGATCTTGGCACCGAGCAGCTGCAGTTTTTCCTCGATGCACTCGTAACCACGGTCGATGTGGTAAATGCGGTCGATCAGCGTGTCGCCCTCGGCCACCAGTGCGGCCAGCACCAGGCTCGCCGAAGCACGCAGGTCGGTCGCCATCACCGGCGCGCCCTTGAGCTTGTCGACCCCGGTAACCACCGCGGTGTTGCCTTCGACCAGGATGTTGGCACCCATGCGCAGCATCTCGTAGACGTGCATGAAGCGGTTTTCGAACACGGTTTCGATGATGGTGCCGGTGCCTTCGGCTACGGCATTCAGGGCGATGAACTGCGCCTGCATGTCGGTGGGGAACGCCGGGTATGGAGCGGTGCGCAGGTTGACGGCCTTGGGGCGCTTGCCCTTCATGTCCAGCTCGATCCAGTCCGGACCGGTGGTGATTTCGGCGCCAGCTTCCTGCAGCTTGGCCAGCACGGCCTCCAGCGTCGAAGGATCGGCGTCCTTGACCTTGACCCGACCACCGGTAACGGCAGCGGCGACCAGGTAGGTACCGGTTTCGATACGGTCGGGCATGACGTTGAAACGCGCACCGTGCAGGCGCTCGACGCCATCGATGATGATGGTGTCGGTACCGGCGCCCTGGATCTTCGCGCCCATGGCGATCAGGCAGTTGGCCAGGTCGACCACCTCAGGCTCGCGCGCGGCGTTTTCCAGCACGCTACGGCCCTTGGCCAGGGTCGCGGCCATCATGATGTTTTCGGTGCCGGTCACGCTGACCACATCGAAGAAGAAGTGCGCACCGCGCAGACCGCCTTCCGGCGCCTTGGCCTTGATGTAGCCGCCTTCGACATCGATGATCGCGCCCATGGCCTCAAGGCCACGGATGTGCAGATCGACCGGACGCGAACCGATGGCGCAACCGCCCGGCAGCGCTACTTCCGCCTCACCGAAGCGCGCGACCATGGGGCCGAGCACCAGAATCGAGGCGCGCATGGTTTTTACCAGCTCGTAAGGCGCGACCAGGGTCTTGATGGCACGGGCGTCGACTTCCACCGCCAGCTTCTCGTCGATCACCGGCTCGATGCCCATGCGACCGAACAGCTCGATCATGGTGGTGATGTCGTGCAGGTGCGGCAGATTGCAGATGGTGACGGGGGCGTCGCCCAGCAGGGTGGCCGCCAGAATCGGCAGAGCAGAGTTCTTCGCACCGGAAATGCGGATTTCGCCATCGAGGCGAGCGCCGCCGGTAATGATCAGTTTATCCATAGGAATCTCGTCGCCCGCAGGCTCAGGAACGCGCGGCCCAATCGGCCTGGCTGAAGAATTTCATGGTCACGGCGTGGATGCTGCCATCAGCGATCCAGGCATTGAGGTGGGCATAGATCTGCTGCTGACGCTTGACCGGGCTGAGAGCGGCCAGTTCGTCGCTGATCAGGTTGAGCTGGAAGTTGCAGCCTTCGCCTTCGACTTCCACCTGGGTATTCGGGAGTTTTTCCTCTAGGAGGCTTTTTACTTCTGCAGCCTGCATGCTCGACCTCGACTGACGCATTCGGGCTACCAGCGCCCGCGGGTCGGCCATCATACAAAAAAGCCTCCCGCCTGCGAACCCCGCCAGCGGCGGTACTGACGGAACGACGGGAAGCGGTTCACTGTTGCAGCGGCAGCAACTCGAGCAATCCACTGACCTGAGCGATCTCGCGCATGTCGTCAGGCAGCGCGCTGATCGTCAGCTCGCGCCCGGCCTTGCGCGCATCGCGCATGAACGCCAGCAGCAACGCCAAACCGACGCTGCTGGACTTTTCCACCGTGCTGCAGTCGAGCGCCAGCCGCGCGGCGCTGCTGGCGGCGATCAGGCGCGCACCCTGCTCACGCAGCAGCGGCCCGGTGCTGTAATCGAGCACACCACTGAGCTGCAACTGCCCAGCAGCGCGTTCGCTGATGCTCGCCTGACTCACGATTCGCCTCGAGCCTGACGCGCCCTGGCCACGGTATCAGCCCAGGTGTCGATGACCTTGTCGAGATCGTTGCGGTTGTTCTGCATCGACTGAGCGAACTGGTCGCGGAACAGCTTGCCGACGTTGATGCCGTTGATCACCACGTTACGCAACTTCCAGCCACCATCCATCGACACCATGGTGTAGGACAGCGGATAGACCACGCCCTTGCCATCACGGATTTCCATACCGACCGAGGTGCGCTCGCCCTCGTCACGGCCGCTGGCTGGCAGCACGCGAATGTCCTGATTGTTGTATTCGAGCAGAGCATTGCCATAGAACTGCATCAGGCTGCGCTTGAAGTTTTCCTCAAAGCGGCTCATCTGCTCGGGCGAAGCCTGACGCGAATAGCGCACGGTCATCACACCACGGGCGATGCCCTCGACATCCACCACCGGACCGAGAATTTCGTTGAGCGAGTCGTAGAAGGCGTTGGGATTGTTGCGGTATTGCTCCTTGTTGGCCTTCAAATCAGCCAGCAGGGTATCGGTGGTCTGCTGCACCACTTCATGGGCGCTTGGCGCAGCAACGGCCAGCAGCGGCATGGCAGCCAGCAACACCAGCAGGGAATTACGCACGGTTTTGAACATGTCAGGAGCCCTCATCAATTGGCTTCATCTTTATTGACCGAATTGAGCAGGAATTTGCCAATCAGGTCTTCCAGCACCAGCGAGGACTGCGTGTCGTGGATGGTGCCGCCGTCCTTGAGCACCTCCTCGTCACCACCAACGCTGATGCCGATGTATTTCTCGCCGAGCAAGCCAGCGGTCAGAATCGACGCAGTGGAATCCTCAGGTAGGTTATTGACGCTGCCATCGAGCTCCAGGGTCACCCGGCCCATGTAACTGTCACGGTCCAGATCGATTGCCGTGACCTTGCCGATGCTCACGCCGGCCATGGTGACCTTGGCGCGCACGGTCAGCCCGGCGATGTTGTCGAAGTAGGCGTACACCTTGTAAGTATCGCCAGCGCTACCGACGCTCAGGCCGCTGACACGCAGGGCCAGCAGCAGCAGGGCCAGCACACCAGCCATGAGGAACAGGCCGACACCAATCTCCAGCGTGCGGTTTTGCATCAGAAATCTCCAAACATCAAAGCGGTCAGAATGAAATCCAGGCCAAGCACGGCCAGCGAGGCATACACCACGGTACGCGTGGTCGCGCGGCTGATGCCCTCGGAAGTGGGTTCACAGTCGTAGCCCTGGAACACGGCGATCCAGGTCACCACGAAGGCGAAGACGATGCTCTTGATCACGCCGTTGAGCACGTCGTCATAAAAGGAAACACTGTTCTGCATGTTGGCCCAGAACGAGCCCTCGTATACACCCAGCCAATCCACGGCGACCATCGCGCCACCCCAGATGCCGACCACACTGAAGATCATCGCCAGCAGCGGCATGGAGATGAAGCCAGCCCACAGCCGCGGCGCGACGATGTACTTGAGCGGGTCGACACCGATCATCTCCAGGCTGGAGAGCTGCTCGGTGGACTTCATGTTGCCGATTTCGGCGGTCAGCGCGGAACCGGCGCGGCCAGCGAACAGCAGCGCGGTCACCACCGGACCGAGCTCACGCAGTAGGGTCAGCGCGACCATCTGCCCCACGGCCTGCTCGGAGCCATAGCTGACCAGGATGTTGTAACCCTGCAGGGCCAGCACCATGCCGATGAACACACCGGACACGACGATGATCGCCAGCGACATCACGCCAACGGCGAAAAGCTGCTTGATCAGCAGCTGCATAGGCTTGCCGGCACGGCTGCGGCCGAACAGCGCGCCCACCAGGAACAGAACGGAGCGCCCCAGCGTCGCCACGACATCGATACCCGCACGACCGAACAGCCGCAGCCGTTCGAGCGGTGAAATTCTGCGCATCAACCTCTCCCCAACAGATCTTCGCGGTAGTCCGGCGCCGGAAAATGAAACGGCACCGGGCCATCCGGAATGCCCTTCATGAACTGACGAATACGTGGATTATCCGATTCCATCAGCTCGGCCGGCGTGCCGTGCCCCAGTACCTGTGCATCACCGACGACATAGATGTAGTCAGCGATGCTGGCGGTTTCTGCCAGATCGTGAGAAACCACCACACTGGTGATCCCCAGCGCATCATTGAGCAGACGAATCAGGCGCACCAGCACACCCATGGCGATGGGGTCCTGACCGACGAATGGCTCGTCATACAGCAGAATCTGCGGGTCGAGGGCAATCGCACGAGCGAGCGCCACGCGGCGTTTCATGCCACCGGACAGCTCGTCCGGCATCAGCTCCAGCGCCCCGCGCAGACCGACGGCCTGCAGTTTCATCAGGACGATGTCGCGAATCATCTCTTCAGGGAGCTTGGTGTGCACGCGCAAGGGGAACGCCACGTTCTCGAACACGTCGAGATCGGTGAACAGCGCACCGCTCTGGAACAGCACGCCCATCTGCTTGCGCATATCGAACAGTTCGTCACGCGACAGCTTCGGCAGGCTGACGCCGTCAACGCGAACATCGCCGGCCGAAGGACGCAGTTCGGCGGCGATCAGGCGCAGCAACGTGGTCTTGCCGCAACCGGAGGGCCCCATGATGCCGGTGACCTTGCCGCGTGGTATGCGGATATCGACCCTGTCGAAAATCGACCGCGCGCCGCGCTGAAAGCTGACGCCCTGCAACTCGATCGCGTACTCGTGCTCGGCGCTCATCTGAACTCCTTGAAAATCAGGCCTTCCTGGCAGACGCCGCCTCCAGAAGCGAGGACACGCGCCAGCCAGAGGGGGCCAAAATGGCCGCGAACTATAGCATTTGCCGAACATGCCGCCCAATAGCACCACGGTGCAGCGTTCAGACTTGCGACAGCTTCGATATTGCTCTACACGCAGCAAAGGTGAGCGCGGAGAGCTTTTCCCGCTATAATCCCCGTCTTTTTTCGCCCGACAGCCTTGCCCAGCATGAACCAGACCCGCGACCTGATTGATTCCGCGCAGCGCACCATCCGCCTCGAACTTGAAGCGGTGCAAGAGCTATTGCCCCGCATCGACGCCAATTTCATCAAGGCCTGCGAGCTTATTCTCAGCTGCAAGGGCCGCGTGGTCGTGGTCGGCATGGGCAAGTCCGGGCACATCGGCAACAAGATCGCTGCGACCCTGGCCAGCACCGGCACCACCTCGTTCTTCGTCCACCCGGCAGAAGCCAGCCATGGCGACATGGGCATGATCACCAAGGACGACATCGTCCTGGCGCTCTCGAACTCGGGCTCGACCGCCGAGATCGTCACCCTGCTGCCGCTGATCAAACGCCTCGGTATCCGCCTGATCAGCATGACCGGCAACCCGGATTCTCCATTGGCCAAAGCCGCCGAGGTCAATCTGGATGCACGCGTCTCGCAGGAAGCCTGCCCACTGAACCTGGCGCCGACCTCATCGACCACCGCCAGCCTGGTGCTGGGCGACGCACTGGCCATTGCCCTGCTGGAAGCGCGCGGTTTCACCGCCGAAGACTTCGCGTTCTCCCACCCCGGCGGCGCCCTCGGCCGCCGCCTGCTGCTCAAGGTGGAGAACGTGATGCACGAAGGCCCCGCCCTGCCCTGCGTACGCCGCGGCACCAGCCTGCGCGATGCGCTGCTGGAAATGACCCAGAAGGGCCTGGGCATGACCGTGGTGATGGAAGACGACGGCCGCCTGGCCGGCATCTTCACCGACGGCGATCTGCGCCGCACCCTGGACAAGGGCATCGACGTGCGCCAGGCGCTGATCGACGAGGTGATGACCCCGCACGGCAAGACTGCTCGCGCCGAAATGCTCGCAGCCGAGGCGCTGAAGATCATGGAAGACCACAAGATCAGCGCTCTGGTGGTGGTCGACGAACAAGACAAGCCGGTCGGTGCACTGAACATGCACGACCTGCTGCGCGCCGGAGTAATGTGATGAACGACCTGCTGCAACGCGCCCGCGCCATCAAACTGGCGATCTTCGACGTCGACGGCGTACTCACCGACGGCCGCCTGTACTTCCTCGAAGACGGCAGCGAATTCAAGACGTTCAACACGCTCGACGGCCACGGCATCAAGATGCTGATCAACTCGGGCGTGCGCACCGCCATCATCAGCGGACGCAAGACCCCGGTGGTCGAGCGCCGCGCCAATAACCTCGGCATCCAGCACCTGTTCCAGGGCCGCGAAGACAAACTCGTGGTACTCGACGGCCTGCTCGCCGAACTCGGCCTAAGCTATGAACAGGTCGCTTATCTTGGCGACGACTTGCCGGACCTTCCAGTGATTCGTCGTGTCGGACTGGGCATGGCCGTGGCCAGCGCCGATGGTTTCGTGCGCCAGCACGCCCATGGCGTAACCCAGGCGCGCGGCGGTGATGGTGCGGCGCGAGAGTTCTGCGAACTGATCATGCGTGCCCAGGGCACACTGGATGCGGCCCAGGCCGCCTACCTGTAGAGAACAGCATGCCGCGTAAAATCCTCAACACCCTGATCTTTGCTCTGATTGCAGTCGTCGTGGCCGCACTCGGCTACTGGAACCTTGCCCCGGACAGCGCCCGCCAGACCCAGCAGGCCAGCGATGACAACGTCGTTGACTTCTATGCGGTCGGCGCGCGCACCGTGCAGTTTCAGGATGACGGCAAACTGCACTACCGCATGACCGCGGACAAGCTCGAGCACATCAAAAGCACCGACATCACCCTGATCGACACGCCCAAGCTGGAGCTCTATCGTGGCACCGAACAGCCCTGGGAAGTCACCAGTCAGCGTGCCGAAGTCTCGCCTGGCGGCGTCGAGGTAGAACTGATCGACGACGTGCGCATCGCCCGCACCGACGCCAAGAACCGCCCCACGGTCATCACCAGCAGCCGCATGACCGTTATTCCTGACAAGGAATATGCGCAGACCGAGCAAGCCGTTAGAATCGTCGCGGCCAACGGGGTGACCACGGCACAAGGAATGAAAGCGTACTTGAATGACGGCAGGATGCTCCTGCAGTCCAACGTAAGAGGCCAGCATGAGGTTCGTTAATACCCTCCCCCTGATTCTCAGCCTCGGCGCCGCATTGGGAAGCGCGGCTGCCTGGGCACTGCCATCGGATCGCGATCAACCGATCCGCATCCAGGCCGACAGCGCCGAACTGGATGACAGGCAAGGTGTAGCCGTCTACCGCGGCGACGTGATCATCACTCAGGGTACCCTGAAGATCACGGGCGACACAGTCACCATCACCCAGACCGCCAGTGGCGATATCGACGTCTTCACCTCGGTGGGCAACCTGGCTTATTACGAGCAGAAGCCGGCCGTGGACAAGGACATCGTCAAAGCCTACGGCAGGACCATCCAGTACTTCGCCAGCAATGAGCGCATCGTACTGATCGACCAGGCCAAGGTGATTCAGGAAGGCAATACCTTCGAAGGCGAGAAGATCGTCTATGACACCCGCCGCCAGATCGTCAACGCCGGCCGCGCAACAGGCGGCAACGTCAGCACGCCGCGCCCGCGTATCGACATGGTCATCCAACCGAAGAACAAACCCGCGGATCAGCAGCAGTAATGGCCATTCTCAAAGCCCAACACCTGGCGAAAAGTTACAAGAGCCGCCAGGTCGTGCGTGACGTCAGCCTGAGCATCGAAAGCGGCCAGATCGTTGGCCTGCTCGGCCCCAACGGCGCAGGCAAGACCACCTGCTTCTACATGATCGTCGGCCTGGTACGCGCCGACCAGGGCCGCGTGCTGATCGACGACCTCGACGTCAGTCATCAGCCCATGCACGGTCGCGCACGCGCTGGCATCGGTTACCTGCCGCAGGAAGCCTCGATCTTCCGCAAACTGTCGGTGACCGACAACATCATGGCCATCCTCGAAACGCGCAAGGACCTGGACCGCGCCGGGCGTCAGGCGGAACTGGAAAGCCTGCTGCAGGAATTCCATATCCACCATATCGCCGACAGCCTCGGCATGAGCCTGTCCGGCGGTGAACGACGCCGCGTGGAGATTGCACGGGCTCTGGCGACCAACCCCAAGTTCATCCTGCTCGACGAACCCTTTGCCGGGGTGGACCCGATCTCGGTGGGCGATATCAAGCAGATCATCCATCACCTCAAGACCAAGGGCATCGGCATCCTGATCACCGATCACAACGTGCGCGAAACCCTGGACATCTGCGAGACCGCTTACATCGTCAACGATGGACAGCTGATCGCCGAAGGTAACGCCGAGACCATCCTCGCCAACCAGACGGTGAAAGAGGTATATCTGGGCCACGAATTCCGCCTGTAGGTCGCCCACTATTTCGCTACAGAAATATTGCAACCCCTAGGCAAAAACGAGAAATTCAGGCATATAATTTGCTTCCTGGCGGCGCTTCGGCGCCCTGATGTGGAAGGCGTAACTCGCCAGTAAATTAAGGTCTGCAATGAAACCATCGCTAGTCCTCAAGATGGGCCAGCAGCTGACGATGACCCCGCAGCTGCAACAGGCTATCCGCCTCCTCCAACTGTCTACCCTGGACCTGCAACAGGAAATCCAGGAGGCACTGGAGTCCAATCCCATGCTCGAGCGCCAGGAAGACGGCGACGACTTCGACAACAGCGATCCGATGGCAGATGGCGCCGAGAGCGCCACCCCGACCCCGAGCAAGGAAGACAGCTACCAGGAAACCGCCCCCACGGTGGACAACCTGGAAGAAGGCGAGTGGGGCGAGCGCATTCCCAACGAGTTGCCAGTCGACACGGCCTGGGAAGACATCTACCAGACCAGCGCCAGCAGCCTGCCCAGCAACGATGATGACGAGTGGGACTTCACCACCCGCACCTCCAGCGGTGAGAGCCTGCACAGCCACCTGCTCTGGCAACTGAACCTGGCACCGATGTCGGACAAGGATCGGCTGATCGCCGCCACCCTGATCGACTGCATCAACAACGACGGTTACCTCGAAGAAACGCTCGAGGAAGTGACCGAATCCTTCGACCCCGAGCTGGATGTCGAACTGGACGAAGTGGAAGTGGTGCTACACCGCATCCAGCAGTTCGAACCGGCGGGTATCGGCGCCCGCGACCTGCGCGAATGCCTGCTCCTGCAACTGCGCCAGCTGCCTGCCGGCACAGCCTGGCTGAGCGAGACTCAGCGCGTGGTCGGCGACTATCTGGAGCTGCTCGGCAGCCGCGATTACGCCCAGCTGATGCGCCGCACCAAACTCAAGGAAGACGAACTGCGCCAGGTCATCGACCTGATCCAGCGCCTCAATCCACGCCCGGGTTCGCAGATCGAATCCAGCGAGCCGGAATACGTCGTGCCTGACGTGATCGTGCGCAAGCATAACGAACGCTGGCTGGTGGAGCTGAACCAGGAAGCCATGCCGCGCCTGAGAGTCAACCCGCAGTATGCCGGCTTCGTCAAACGCGCCGATTCCAGTGCTGATAACACCTTCATGCGCAATCAGCTGCAGGAGGCACGCTGGTTCATCAAGAGCCTGCAGAGCCGTAACGAAACGCTGATGAAGGTGGCCACGCAGATCGTCGAGCACCAGCGTGGTTTCCTCGACTACGGCGACGAGGCGATGAAACCGCTGGTGCTGCATGACATCGCCGAGGCGGTGGGCATGCACGAGTCGACTATTTCACGCGTTACCACGCAGAAATTCATGCACACCCCGCGCGGTATTTACGAGCTGAAATATTTCTTCTCCAGCCACGTCAGCACCTCTGAAGGCGGCGAATGCTCGTCCACCGCGATCCGCGCGATCATCAAAAAACTGGTTGCAGCAGAAAACGCGAAAAAGCCGTTGAGCGACAGCAAGATCGCTGGTTTACTGGAGGCACAAGGCATCCAAGTCGCCCGTCGGACGGTCGCCAAGTATCGCGAGTCCCTCGGCATAGCGCCCTCCAGTGAGCGCAAGCGACTGATGTAGGCCAGATCGACTGAAGGCCTCAGGCCTTCAGGCCAACGTGTTCCGGCGGCGGGTCGAACCAGACCCGTCTCTTACACAAGGCAACAAGGAGAAAGCGGTATGCAAGTCAACATCAGTGGACATCAGCTGGATGTGACCGACGCCCTGCGTGACTATATCGGCGAGAAACTGGGCCGACTGGAACGCCACTTCGACAAGATCACCAACGTACAGGTGACCATGGAGGTCGAGAAACTCAAGCAGAAGATCGAAGCCACCCTGCACATCGCCGGTGGCGAAGTCGTCGCCAATGCCGAACATCAGGACATGTACGCTGCCATCGACCTGTTGGCCGATAAACTCGACCGTCAACTCATCAAGCACAAGGAAAAGCAGCTCGAACGCCTGCAAGGCGCCACGGCCCGCTAACATTCCCCATCCATGATCCGACTTGAAAATATCCTGACCCCCGGCCGTTCCCTGGTGAACGTGCCGGGTGGCAGCAAGAAACGCGTGCTCGAACAGATCGCCAACGTGGTTGCGCGCGATCTGCCTGACCTGGATGCCCAGGACATTTTCGAAAGCCTCATCGCCCGCGAGAAGCTCGGCTCTACCGGCTTCGGCAACGGCATCGCCATTCCCCACTGCCGCCTGGCTGGCTGCAGTGCCCCGATCAGTGCAGTCCTGCATCTGGAGACGGCTGTCGACTTCGACGCCATCGACGGCGCGCCGGTCGATCTGCTGTTCGTGCTTCTGGTGCCAGAGGCGGCAACCGATGCGCACCTGGAACTGCTGCGCCAGATCGCCAGCATGCTCGATCGCCAGGATGTACGTGAACGTCTGCGCCAGGCCAACAGCGGCGAAGATCTCTATCAGGTCGTCGTGGACATTCAGAACGGTTAATAAACATGCGCCTGATCATCGTCAGCGGTCGCTCGGGCTCGGGCAAGAGCACCGCCCTCGATGTACTTGAGGACAACGGTTTCTACTGCATCGACAACCTGCCGGCCGGCCTGCTGCCGGATCTTGCCGAGCGTTTCCTGCCGCATAGCGACATGCTGCTGCCACAGGTGGCCGTCTCCATCGATGCGCGCAACCTGCTGAGCCAGCTCCAGCGCTTCCCTGAACTGCTCGACGAAGTGCGCAAACGCAGTATCCGTTGCGACGTGCTGTATCTCGATGCCGAAGACGAAACCCTGCTCAAGCGTTTTTCCGAAACCCGCAGACGCCACCCGCTGACCAACGAAAACCGCTCGCTGGCCGAGGCCATTGCCTACGAGAGCCAACTGCTGGCGCCGATCACAGATCGTGCCGATCTGAGGATCGATACCACACGCCTGAATCTCTACCAGCTGCGCGATACGCTCAAGCTGCGCCTGCTTGGCCAGACTCAGACTGGCACCGCCTTTCTCGTCGAATCCTTCGGCTTCAAGCGCGGCATGCCAGTGGACGCTGATCTGGTGTTCGATGCGCGCTGCCTGCCCAACCCGTACTGGAAGCCGGAACTGCGCGATCACTCCGGGCTGGATCAGCCGGTGATCGACTACCTCGCCGCGCAACCGGAGGTCGAAGAGATGTATCAGGACATCCTCGCCTACCTGGAAAAATGGCTGCCACGCTTCGCCGCCAGCAACCGGGCCTATGTCACCATCGCCATTGGCTGCACTGGTGGCCACCACCGCTCGGTGTACCTGGCCAACCGCCTGAGCCAGGCACTCAAAGACTCGCTGAAGAACGTCCAGGTGCGTCACCGCGACCTCAGCTAAGGAGCCATGCCGCGATGCCAGCACGTGAAATCACCATCATCAACAAACTTGGTCTGCATGCCCGTGCTGCAGCCAAGTTCGTCGGTGTCGCGAGCACCTACCCCTGCCAGGTGCGCATCGGCCGCAGCGCCGAAAGCCTGGTAGACGGCAAGAGCATCATGGCGGTGATGATGCTGGCCGCCGGCAAGGGCACCAATGTGCACCTGCTGACCGAAGGCGAGCAGGATCACGAGGCGCTCGATGCACTGGTCGGCCTGATCGACAACTACTTCGACGAAGGTGAGTAGACAGTCGTAGGGTCTTCGCGTGCACGGCTTCCTCTACGCCAGGGCCGTATCCAGCACCATCATCAGACAGAAGCCCACCGCCAGCGCCATGCTGGCATCGCCGGCATGACCATTGCCATGCGACTCGGGAATGATCTCGTGGATCACCGCGAACAGCATGGCCCCCGCCGCCAGTGCCAGCCCCCAGGGCAGCAGCATGTGCGAGACGCCGACCAGCCAGGCGCAGAGCACCGCGAATAGCGGTTCGACCAGGCCTGAGGCCGCACCGATCAGCACCGCCTTGCCGCGTCCCATTCCGGCACCTGCCAGCACCAGGGCGACGATCAGCCCCTCCGGCACGTCCTGCAGGGCGATGCCGATCGCCAGGCCATCGGCGCCACTCAGCCCCGCTCCCGCCGCCACGCCAACCGCCATGCCCTCGGGGACGTTGTGCAACACAATGGCGATGACGAACAGCAGTGCGCCAGGCGCCAGAGCGCCCCGTTGCAGTTCGGCCGCACCGACGCTCTGCCGCTGCGCCAGCACACGGCCCAACCCCAGCAAAGCGCCGGCGCCCAGCAGCAGGCCAATACTGGCCAGAGCCCCGGCCCCCCAGGGCGTGAAACCCTGCTCGCCGGCAACCTCGAGCGCTGGTACCAGCAGGGAGAACACCGTCGCCGCCAGCATCACACCACCACCGAAGCCCAGCAGCCTGTCGCGCCAGCGCCCGGACAGCTCGCCCATCAACAGCACCGGCAAGGCACCGACCGCCGTGCCGGTGGCGCACAGCAAACCGCCCTGTAACGCCCGTAGCAACTGTGGTTGAACCGTCTGGTCGATCAGCACCGCAGCCTGGATGAACAGCAACAGACTGCCACACAGCAGAATCACACCGCCGAGCAGATAGCGCAAAACCCGGCCATTGAGGCCGGGCAAGGAAGTGAGCAAGGTTCGCATCGTGTTCGCTATCCGCCTGTTCAGCTCAGGGCCTGTCGGTATCGGCGCGCCACTTCGTCCCAGTCGATGACGTTGTAGAAGGCGCCGATGTACTCCGGCCGGCGGTTCTGGTAGCGCAGGTAGTAGGCATGTTCCCAGACATCCAGTCCCAGGATCGGTGTGTTGCCGTGCATCAACGGGCTGTCCTGATTGGCGCTGCTTTCCACCACCAACGTCCTCTGCGGCGTCACGCTCAGCCATGCCCAGCCGCTGCCGAAACGGCTCAGCGCGGCCTTGGTAAAGGCCTCCTTGAACGCCGCGAAACCACCCAGTTCGGCATCGATCGCCGCCGCCAGTTCGCCATGGGGCTCACCGCCACCCGCAGGTGACATGACCGTCCAGAACAGCGTGTGGTTGGCATGCCCCCCGCCCTGGTTGATCAATGCCGCGTGCAGGTTTGGCGGCATCTCGCCCAGGCGGATCAGCAGGTCTTCCACCGGTACTTCTGCATAGGACGTTCCCTCCAGTGCCGTGTTCAGATTGTTTATGTAGGTCTGATGGTGCTTGCTGTAGTGGATTTCCATGGTCTGCGCATCGATATGCGGCTCCAGGGCATCGTAGGCGTAAGGCAGTGGCGGCAGGCGATGAGGCATGAGCGTTCTCCTTCAGTGATAGTAGCGGCCATGGCTGGCTGGATTGACGGTGGGACGTTGCCAGGCATGGCGCTGCGAAGCCCCCAGCAAGCGATCGGTGCGCGGGAAGGCCCCGTGCTCGCTGATGAACTGCAACAGCTCCACGTAGGTACGGCGACTGTGGTGCAAGGCGATCTCGCGCAGCGCCTGCGGCCGCTGGCTGTCGGCCAGGGTCTGTAGCAGGCGCTCGTGGCTGGCGCAGAGGTTTTCCGCGGCCTCCTCCGGTTGCCCCAGTGCCAGGTGCAGATCGGCCAGGTTGTGATGGGAAATCACAAAGGCCGCCACCGCCATGTTGTGATCAGGCCAGCGCCCGAACATTACCTGTGCCTCTGCCAGCGCCTGCAGGTAGAGCTCGCGAGCCCGTACCCAATCGCCCTCGGAGAAACAGCGGTTACCGGCTTCGATGGTGGTTTTCCAGTGCTCCATGACAGACCTCCTGGTGAGAGCCTGCCCACGATCAGCCATCACGACCTGAGCTTGCCAATAACGTGCATTGACTGCATGGCCGAACCTGGCTCGTGAACAGACGCCGAGAAGAAAGCAGCTCAGAGGCCGCCTTCGGTTAGTTTTTCCGGGTTCAGCAGTTGCTCGAGCTGCGCTCGCGAAAGGTCGGTGTGCTCCAGCGCCACCTCGATGATCGGCCGGCCCTCGCGGTAGGCCTGCTTGGCGATGTCGGCGGCCTTGAGATAGCCGATCAGCGGATTCAGCGCCGTGACCAGGATCGGGTTGCGCTCCAGCGCCTCCCTGAGCTTGGGCTGATTGACCTTGAAGCTGGCGATGGCGCGGTCGGCCAACAGGCGGCTGACATTGCTCAGCAGCTGCATGCTGTAGAGCAGGTTGTCGGCGATCAGTGGCAGCATCACGTTCAGTTCGAAGTTGCCGGACTGCCCGGCGATGGCGATGGCCGCGTCGTTGCCGATCACCTGCGCCGCGACCATGGCCGCCGCCTCGGGGATCACCGGATTGACCTTGCCCGGCATGATCGAAGAGCCGGGCTGAAGGGCCTCCAGCTCGATCTCCGCCAGCCCCGCCAGCGGTCCCGAGTTCATCCAGCGCAGGTCGTTGGCGATCTTCATCAGCGAAACCGCCGTGGTCTTGAGCTGACCAGAGACGGCCACTGCGGTGTCCTGCGAGCCGATCAATGCGAAGAAGTTGCCAGCGGAGGTGAAGTTCACGCCGGTCAGACGACCCAGCTCACAGCAGAACTGCTCAGCGAAGCAAGGATGGGCGTTGACTCCGGTACCAACGGCGGTGCCGCCCTGCGCCAGCGCCTGAAGGCTGGGCTGCAGTGCGCGCAGGTGCTCGATGTTGGCCTGGATCTGCTGTCCCCAGCCGTCCAGCACCTGGCTCATGCGCACCGGCATGGCATCCATCAGGTGAGTGCGGCCGGTCTTGATGTAGGGTTGAACCTCCAGCGACTTGTCGCACAGCACCTTGAGCAGATGACCGAGCGCCGGCAGCAGGTGTTCATGCAACTCGATGGCGGCACTGACGTGAATGGTGGTGGGGATGATGTCATTGCTGCTCTGGCCGCAATTGACGTGATCGTTGGCGCTGACCTGGTCGCCAAGAATGCGGCTGGCCAGGGTGGCGATCACCTCGTTGGCGTTCATGTTGGAACTGGTACCGGAGCCGGTCTGGAACACGTCCACCGGGAAATGCGCCATGAAGTCGGCTTCGAGCAACTGCTGGCAGGCCGCAACGATGGCATCACCCATGGCTGGCTCGAGCTGCTGCAACTCGACGTTGGCCCGCGCGGCAGCAGCCTTGGCCAGAATCAGCGCACGGATGAAGGGCGCCGGCATGCGCTGCCCGGACACCGGGAAGTTGTTGACCGCGCGCTGGGTCTGCGCACCATAGAGCGCCGTGCTCGGCACCTCCAGGTCGCCCATGCTGTCGCGCTCGATACGGAAGTCACCGTGGGTGTCACTCATAGGAATGTCCTTGTGCCGATTCGTTGAATGAGAGGGAAGGTTGCAGGCGCAGGGTCGCCAGACGATTGAGCAGGAGGTTCAGGCTGCGCTGACGAGAAAGGTCGTTGGCCTGTTGCTGCATGACCCGCAGAGGCCGGTAGGCACGATCCAGGCAGAGGGCGCGCCAATGCCAGGGCAATGCCGGGTCACAGGCGGTGTCGAGCAACAGTTCCAGCGTGATGCGCGAGACCCGCCAGGCGTCCAGCAGGCCACGATCCACCAGTTGCCACCCGTGCCATTCGTGGAAATCGAGCAGGCGGGGTTCATCGGGCCGCAGGGCGCAGCGCACGAGAAAGCCCTGCCAATGCCAGCAGTTCAAGCAAGGCGTGAAGAAGGGATAGAACATGGGCGTCCACCTATCAATGAAATGATATTTATTCTCTTTTGAGAAAAATAATCAATACACAGAATATGTGGACTTTCAAATAGAAGCGGGTCCGCCCTCGTCCGGGCCGGACCGCAGCTTGCGGGATACGCGCGGCCCGCAAGGCCGCGCGTTACTTATTGCCAGAGCATGACGGCACTCAGCTACCGGCGACAGTCATCTTCTCGATCAGCACCGAGCCGGTGCAGATATTGCCGCGCCGTTCCAGATCGCGCCCGACCGCGACGACCTGCCGGAACATGTCGCGCAGGTTGCCGGCAATGGTCACCTCCTGCACCGGGAACTGGATTTCACCGTTCTCCACCCAGAAGCCCGCCGCGCCACGGGAATAGTCACCGGTAACGAGATTCAGGCCCTGCCCCATCAGTTCGGTGACCAACAGGCCACGGCCCATGCGGCGAATCAGCGCCTGCTGATCCTCATCGCCATGGGTGACGAACAGGTTGTGCACACCGCCGGAGTTGGCGGTACTCGGCAAACCCAGCTTGCGCCCGGAATAGGTGCCGAGCACGTAGGACACCAGCTCGCCCTTCTCCACGAACGGCTTGGCGTAGGTGGCCAGGCCATCGCCGTCGAAGGTCGCGCTACCCAGTGCGCGTGGCAGATGCGGACGTTCGTCGAGGCTCAGCCACTCAGGGAACAGCCGCTGGCCGAGGGCGCCTTCAAGGAAGGAGGACTGGCGATACAGGTTGCCACCGGAGATGGCCGCCAGCAGGTGGCTAAACAGCCCACCTGCCAGCTCGGCGGCGAACAACACCGGCACTTCGCAGGTGGGTACCGGACGCGCACCAAGACGGCTGACCGCACGCTCGGAGGCGCGCTGGCCGATACCCGCCGCATCGGCCAGCAGTTCACCCTGACGATTGACGTCGTACCAGTAGTCGCGCTGCATCTGCCCCTCACCTTCGGCGATCATCACGCAACTCAGGCTATGGCGGGTGCTGGCATAACCGCCGACGAAACCGTGGCTGTTGCCATACACACGGCAACCCTGATGGGTATTGAGGCTGGTGCCATCGGCGTTCTTGATCCGCTGGTCAGCCGCGAAAGCCGCAGCTTCACAGGCCAGCGCCTGCTCCACCGCCTGCTCCGGGGTGATCGACCAGGGGTGATAGAGATCCAGCTCAGGCAGCTCTCGGGCCATCAGTGCGGCATCGGCCAGGCCGGCGCACTCGTCCTCGCTGGTATGTTTGGCAATCGCCAGGGCCGCCGCCACGGTCTCACGAATGGCCTCGCTACCGGTGGCCGAGGTGCTGGCCGAGCCCTTGCGCTGGCCAACGTACAGGGTGATGCCGAAACCCTGGTCGCGATTGAACTCGACGGTCTCCACCTCACCCTGGCGCACCGTGGTGGACAGGCCCTGACCAGCCGAGACCGCGACCTCGCAGGCACTGGCACCCTGGCGCCTGGCCTCGGCGAGAATGGCCTCGACCTGCTCTTGCAGCGCTGGCAAAGCCTGCGGCCCGATGCGTTCTACTTCACTCATAACCACTCCCGATTCTCTTGGCGCAGGCACTCTCTGGACGAACCCAAGGCCTGCTCTCGACTGCCCGCCCACGGGCCGGCAGTCACGGTTACTGCTATCATGGCGGCGTTTCCCTCTGGACCCACCCCATGTCTGATTCCTACGACGACTTCTCCCTGGAGAAGAGCAAATCCCAGGTCAAACGCGAACTGCATGCCCTGCAGGACCTTGGCGAGCGACTGACCACGCTCAAGGCGGATCTGCTGGCCAAGATGCCGCTGACCGATGCCCTACGCCGCGCCCTCGCCGAAGCGCCGAAACATACCGCCAACGCCGCGCGCAAACGCCACATCCAGTTCATCGGCAAGCTGATGCGCGAACAGGATGTCGACGCGATCGTCGCCATGCTCGACCAGGTGGACAGCTCCACCCGCGAGTACAACGAACGCTTTCACGCCCTCGAGCGCTGGCGTGACCGCCTGATCGCCGAAGGCGACAGCGCGCTGGAGAGCTTCGTCGAGCTCTACCCCGACGCTGACGTCCAGCACCTGCGCGGCCTGGTCCGTCATGCTCAGCACGAAGCCGCGCGCAACAAGCCACCGGCTGCGGCGCGCAAGGTGTTCAAGTACATCCGCGAGCTCGACGAAATCCACCGCGGCCTGCGCTGAACCTGCTTCGCTTTACGCACCAGTGCCGCCAACGGTGATCGCGTCGATCTTCAGCGTCGGCTGGCCGACGCCCACCGGCACCGACTGACCGTCTTTGCCGCACGTGCCGACGCCGCTGTCCAGCGCCAGATCATTGCCGACCATGGACACGCGGCTCATGGCCTCAGGGCCATTGCCGATCAAGGTGGCGCCTTTGACCGGCGCAGTGATCTTGCCGTCCTCGATCAGGTAGGCCTCGCTGGTGGAGAAGACGAACTTGCCGCTGGTGATGTCCACCTGGCCGCCACCCAGGTTGGCGCAGTAGATGCCCTTCTTCACCGAACGAATGATTTCTTCCGGATCGCTTTCGCCAGCCAGCATGTAGGTGTTGGTCATGCGCGGCATCGGCAGGTGCGCGTAAGACTCGCGACGCCCGTTGCCGGTGGCGGCCACGCCCATCAGGCGGGCGTTGAGCTTGTCCTGCATGTAACCCTTGAGCACGCCGTTCTCGATCAGCGTGGTGCACTGGGTCGGCGTGCCTTCGTCGTCGACGCTGAGCGAGCCGCGACGGCCAGCCAGGGTGCCGTCATCGACGATGGTGCACAGGCTGGAAGCAACCTTCTGGCCGACCTGGCCGCTGTAGGCCGAACTGCCCTTGCGGTTGAAGTCGCCTTCCAGGCCGTGGCCGACCGCTTCGTGCAACAGCACGCCGGACCAGCCGGCGCCCATCACCACCGGCATGCTACCGGCGGGTGCTGCGATGGCCTCGAGGTTGACCAGCGCCTGGCGCAGCGCCTCGCGGGCATAGCCCATGGCGCGGTCTTCATCGAGGAAATAGCGGTAGTCGGTACGTCCGCCACCGCCATGGCCACCGCGCTCGCGGCGACCATTCTGCTCGACGATGACGCTGACATTGAAGCGCACCAACGGGCGGATATCGGCGCTGAGGCTGCCGTCATGGGCAGCGACCAGAATGCGATCCCAGACCCCGGCCAGGCTCACGGTGACCTGTTTGATGCGCGGGTCGAGCGCGCGCGTGGCGCGGTCGATACGCTGCAACAATTCGACCTTCTCGGCGCGGCTCATGACGTCCAGCGGGTTGCCTTCGGCATACAACTGGGTCACCTGCGGGCTGACGAAAGCCTGCACACGGCCCTGCTGGCCAGCACGCGAGATCGAACGCGCGGCCTGTGCGGCCTGGGTCAGCGCATCGAGGCTGATCGCGTTGCTGTAGGCAAAACCGGTCTTCTCGCCGGACTGGGCGCGCACACCAACGCCCTGATCGAGGTTGAAACTGCCTTCCTTGACGATGCCATCCTCCAGTACCCAGGTTTCCGAAACCTGGCTTTGAAAGTACAGATCGGCGGCATCGATGCCTGGACCTGCGACTTCGCCCAGCACGCTGCTGAGGCTGTCGAACGTCAGGTTACCGGGCGCAAGCAGATGCTCGCTGACGGATTGCAACATCGTATTCATGGTCACTCCACAACAATCGGACGCGGTACGTCCGATGAAAAGAATCGGCGGTGCTGCTGCACCGGCATGCGCTGGCGAATGTTCGCCTGCTCGGCGGCATCGCGGGGAGCCAGCAAGGCCCCTTCTCCCTGATCCTGCTCGACCAGCACCTGACCCCATGGGTCGATGATCGCCGAGTGGCCGAACGTCAGACGCTGACCGGGGTGCTCACCGCCCTGCCCGGCCGCCAGTACATAGCACTGGGTTTCGATGGCGCGGGCGCGGGTCAAGACCTGCCAATGCGCCGCACCGGTCACGGCGGTGAACGCTGCCGGCACGCTGATCAGCTCGGCGCCGGCTTCACGCAGCGCACCGAACAGCTCAGGGAAGCGCAGGTCGTAACACACCGTCAGCCCCAGGCGCCCCACCGGTGTATCCGCGACGACCACACGTTGGCCATGGGCGAAATCGTCGGACTCGCGATAACGACCACGGTTGTCGGCGACATCGACATCGAACAGGTGCAGCTTGTCGTAACGGGCCACACGCTCGCCCTGATCATCGATCAGCAGTGAGCAGGCGTGCGGCTTGCCGTCGGCATCATCGTCGGGAGGCAGCGGCAAGGTGCCGGCCACTATCCATAAACTGAGGTCACGCGCAGCGCGTTTCAACCACGGCAGGATCGGCCCCTCGCCCAATGCCTCGGCGCGACCGATGGCAGCCAGGTCACGACGGCCCATGGCAGCAAAGTTCTCGGGCAACACGGCGAGGCGCGCACCGCCCTGCGCGGCACGCTCCAGCATACGGCGGGCCAGACGCAGGTTGGTTTGCACGTCGTCCTGGCTGACCATCTGGATTACAGCGAGATTCATGGCGTCACTCATCGGTTCTTGGAGTAACAGCGTACGCCAAGAGACGACCTCATTGCGGTTTTTCGAAGGGCTTGTCGAAGCTGATCTCCGGGTCCTGCATCGGGCCCTTGACGTCGTACTGCACACTGGCGAAGCGGGCGACCCTGTCGCCGAGCAATTTGTCCACCACGAACAGCGCCCCACCAATGGCCGGGGCGCCGACGATCAACGCCGCCAGCGGCAGGTTGTTGGTCACCGGCAGGGTCACCAGCAGCTTGGCGTCGATGCGCTCGTTGCGCATGTCGAGATTGCCATTGAGCTCCAGGTTGCTCGAAGGTCCGCTCAGGGTGATCGGTTCGTGAGTCACGAACAGGCCATTGATCGCCTGCAGGTTACCCTTGACCCGGTCGTAACTCAGCCCCTTGCCCAACAGGTCGGAGAAGTCCAGACGCAGGCGGCGGCCAATGGAGTTGAAGTTGAGCAGGCCGAACACGCGCAGCGCCTGAGCCGAGCCCTGCACTTCGACGAACTGACCTTTGCGCAGCGAGGCGTCGAGATTGCCGGAGAAGCGCTTGAGCGAGAACCAGGCCGGTGAGCCGGGCCAGTTGCCGTCGGCGTCCACACGGAAACTCTCGCTGGTGACGCTCGGAGCGAAGTTCCAGGCCAACAACACCTTGCCCAGATCTTCGCCCTGCATGCGCCCCTTGTACCAACTGCTGGTGTTGCCCGGCGTACCCCGCCAGCCGGCGCTACCACCGATCTTCAGCCCCTGCAGGTCGAGGTCGAGCTCCTCGAAGCGCACACCCTGAGCTTCGGGCCTGACCTTGAGTGACCAGGCGCCCAGCACCTTGTCACCGCGCTGCACGCGCTGAATATTGATATCCAGTGCAGGAATCTGCCGAGGGTCGATATCGGCCAGAGGATCGGGCGCATCGCTGACTTTCGTCGCCTCGGGATCCGGCGCCGGCAACCGCACATGCTGCAGATCGATGCGAATAGGCACACCCTCGGCATCAGCCAGCAGCACGCGCCCGGCTGCCAGCTCGCTGTCGAGCTGCAAGGCCCAGCCCTGAGCTTCTCGTTCCAGGCCAAGCGTCAGTTGCTCGACCTCCTGACCAAAGCCGCGGAAACGTCCGATATCCAGCCGCGCACTACGGAACAGGCGCTGGCTGTCAGCATCCACCTTGACCGGATGTTGGCTGCCGAGCTGTTTCCAGGCATCCAGGTCCAGCTCATCCAGACGCCCACGCACTCGCAGCCCCTGGCCGGGCGGCAACCCCGCAGCACCACCACCGAGCACCACCTCACCACGGCCGTCAGCCAGCGCCCCCGGAGGTGCGGCCAGACTCAGGCTGGCCAGCTCACCATAATTCGCCCAGTAACGACGCTCGCGCCCGGAAAGGGTCATGCGCCAATCGGTATCACGCTCCTGCTCCGCCTTCTTGCCGAAGGGGGCTGGTAGATCGATCGCTACACCGCGCAGATTGGAGTCGACGCGCAGCTTGCTGTCATCGCCATCCAGGGTGAGACGCAGGCGATAAGGCAGCAGTCCGCTGGCCGGCAACTTTTGCGGCCCACCCAGCCACTGGCTGAGGGTATCGACCTGGACCTGTCCACGCAGATCGAACAGCGTGCGTGCCTGCCCGCGCGCACCCTCGGCGCGGATAGTGCCGCGCACCTGACGCCCGAAGACCTCGGCGCGAACATCCGGCGCGCTCAGCCCGGCAGCGCTATCGAAGCGAAACGCACCCTGCACCTTGCTCAGTTGCAGGTCGGGATTGGCCAGTTTGAGGTTGGCGCCCTTGGTGGCGAAGTCCACCACCACACCGGGCGGCAACCCTTTCTGCAACGGAATATCCAGCTGCAGGCGCCCGGCCAGAGGCCCTTCACCTTGCCAACCGGCAAAGATCTCCGCTGTCCCCAGAGGCGCTTCCTGCAACAGTTTGATGGCGTCAGTCAGGCTGCTCTGGACCTGACCATCGAGTTCCAGGCGCGGCGGTTTGCCGTCATGGCGCAGGGGGATATTGGCAGTGACGTCATTGACCTGGCTCTCCAGCAAACGCCCGCTCTGCAGACGCACACGCACCGCATCGTCCTCGATCAGCACCTCGCCCACGCCGTCACGCAGCGACGGCCAGCCAGGCTGGAAGGCCAACTCGGCATCCTTGACCTTGAAGAACAGGCTGAGGCTGCGTGCGCCCAACGGTGCGCCCTTGTTCAGCGACCCCTGATACTGGAAGTAGCCTTCTTCGACGTGGCCCGCGCGGATCGCCGTCTTCAACCAATGATCGAGCTCGGCGCTCATGCCGGGCGCGCGGCTCGGCAGGTACTTCTCGGTGTAGGACGCATCGCCGTCGCGCATACCGACGCGAAGGTCCATGTAGTCTTCGGCCTCGGGATCGCTCAGCAGGCGGATCAGCATGTCCCCGGCGACCTGCCCTTCCTCGCCGTCCACGCGCATATAGGGGCTGTACAGGGTCAGGCCGGTTTCACTCCAGTCCCAGCTCAACCGCGCCTGGGCATGCCGATAACGCCAGGGTTTGGGGAACAGTTGATCCAGATGCAGGGCGAAATTCTCGCTGTTCAGGCGCAGTTCACCCTGGAACATATTGCCCGAGGCACTGCCACTGACGTTCTCGGCCGCCGGCGCACCGTGATAGGCCTGAATGCCCACCTTGTCCAGATTGGCGGCGAACTGCAAGCGCTCGGCGCCTTCACGCTGCGGGTAATAGTCGAGCAACAGGTTGTTGACCGCGCCAACCGGAGCCAGCGCGACCAGCACATCGCGTGCGGCATCGGGCATCGGCACCAGCGCGTGAACCAACGGAGACCAGGCAGCGAGATCAAGACGATCAGCCGTCAGCGCCCAGCGCTCGTCGGCTTCGCCCGTATCCTGCTGCTTCAGGTTCAGGTGCAGCTCGCCGATGCGCTGCTCATCATGGGTCAAGGCCAGGGAGTCGATCTGCGCCCGCACGCCCTGCTTGTCTTGCGTGAAGAAGGCATTGAAGGCCAGGTCCTTGAGCGTCACCGCCTCATGCTTGGCCTGGCCGCCGGCCAGCTCTGGGGCATGCAGACGCAAGGCGCCCTGGTCCAAGGCCAGGCCACGGCCCTCCAGCCACAGCTCACCGCCGGCCTGCAAGCGCTGCACCTGCCAGTCGCCAAGCAGCGACTTGGGCAGCCAGGTGGCCCAGTCGCTCTGCGGCAGGCTCAGATAAAGCTCGGACTGCGCCTCGCGCCAGGTCTTGGGCTGCATGCGCGTGCGCAGCCGCAGCGCCACAGGCTGACCATCGGGCAGCAGCAGGCGGCCGTCGAGGCGCTGACTGTTGCTGCCGTAACGCAGGCTCAGGTTGACGTAGCTGAGCAGCAGCGGCTCCTGATCGAGCGGCTGCACCACCACGCGACTGTCGAGCAGACTGATGCGGTGCACGATCTGCAACTGCTCCAGTAACTGTTCGACATTCAGCTCAGGACCGCTGCGCTGTGGCCCCCCTTGCAACTGCCAGCCACCTTCGGCGTTCTGCTGCACGTTCAGTTGCAGACCGTCGAACTGCAGGTGGGCGATGCGCGGCTGGCGTGCCAGCAGGCTACCGCCCACATCCGGCACCAGTCGCACGCGCTCCAGACTGAGGCCTTCCTCTTCGCTACCCAGGCGTACGTCATGCGCCTCCAGCACCGGGGCAAAACCCTGCCAACGACCTTCGAGGCGACCGATACGAACCGGCACACCCAGCTGCGCCGTGGCACGGTCTTCCAGTTCGAGCCGATATTCGGCGACCAGCGGCACCAGCTCACGGCCCAGGCTGACGTACAGCGCAGCCAGCACCAGCAAGGCGGCGCAAAGACCCAGGCCCCAGCGCAGCAGCGCCGAAAAAAGGCGCGCCAGGGCGTTCACCTCGACGGCCCCCGTGCTCAGAGCAGCACCACGTCGTACTGTTCCTGGGAATACATGGTTTCCACCTGGAACTTGATGGTACGTCCGATAAAGGCTTCCAGATCGGCGACGTTGCCCGACTCTTCATCGAGCAGGCGATCGACCACCTTCTGATTGGCCAGCACGCGATAGCTTTCCGCCTGGTAGGCACGCGCTTCACGCAGAATCTCGCGGAAGATCTCGTAGCAGATGGTCTCCGGCGTCTTCAACTTGCCGCGCCCCTGGCAGGCGCTGCAGGGCTCGCAGAGGATCTGCTCGAGGCTTTCGCGGGTACGCTTGCGGGTCATCTGCACCAGGCCCAGTTCGGTGATGCCGATGATGTTGGTCTTGGCGTGATCACGCTCGAGCTGCTTTTCCAGGGTGCGCAGCACCTGACGCTGATGCTCCTCGTCCTCCATGTCGATGAAGTCGATGATGATGATGCCGCCCAGGTTGCGCAGACGCAGCTGGCGGGCAATGGCCGTGGCCGCCTCGAGGTTGGTCTTGAAGATGGTTTCTTCGAGGGTACGATGGCCGACGAAGGCGCCGGTGTTGACGTCTATGGTGCTCATCGCCTCGGCGGGGTCGACCACCAGGTAGCCGCCGGACTTCAGCGGCACCTTGCGCTCCAGTGCGCGCTGGATTTCGTCCTCGACACCGTACAGATCGAAGATCGGCCGTTCGCCTGGGTAGTGCTCCAGACGATCGGCAATCTCCGGCATCAATTCGGCGACGAACTGGGTGATCTTCTGGAAGGTTTCCCGCGAGTCCACGCGAATCTTCTCGGTGCGCGGGCTGACCAGGTCACGCAGGGTACGCAGCGCCAGGGACAGATCCTCGTAGATCACCGTGGGCGCCTTGCTGTTCTGGATCTGCGCACCGATCTGGTCCCACAGGCGACGCAGATAACGGATGTCGATCAGAATCTCGTCGGCGCCAGCGCCCTCGGCAGCGGTGCGCAGGATGAAGCCGCCGGCTTCCTCGATGCCTTCGGCGGCGACGCAATCGGCGACCACCTGCTTGAGGCGCTCGCGCTCGGCTTCATCTTCGATCTTCAGGGAAATGCCGACATGACTGGTGCGCGGCATGTATACCAGGTAACGCGAAGGGATCGACAGCTGGGTGGTCAGACGCGCGCCCTTGCTGCCGATGGGGTCCTTGGTGACCTGCACCACCAGGCTCTGCCCTTCGTGCACCAGGGCGCTGATGGGCTCCACCGCAGCACCCTCGCGGGTGGAAATCTCCGAGGCATGGATGAAGGCCGCGCGCTCCAGACCGATATCGACGAAGGCGGCCTGCATACCAGGCAGCACCCGTACGACCTTGCCCTTGTAGATATTGCCGACGATGCCGCGCTTCTGCGTGCGCTCGACGTGCACTTCCTGCAGCACACCGTTTTCCACCACCGCCACGCGCGACTCCATCGGCGTGATATTGATCAGAATCTCTTCGCTCATGCATCCATCCTGGTGATCATGCCGGCCGGGCTACTGCACCGCCCCGCGGACTCAAGCTTTCGGGCACGTCCAAAAACTACCTATGCTGCCACCGCCTGGGCTCCTAGCGCGGCCCTTTCGCCGGCAACTGCCAGCAGGCAATACCGAATTCGCCAAGCAGTTCGGCAGTTTCGCACAGCGGCAGACCGACCACTGCCGAATAGCTGCCCTGCAATTGGCTGACGAACACGGCCGCCAACCCCTGGATACCATAACTGCCCGCTTTGTCACATGGTTCGCCGCTGGCCCAGTAGGCCTCGATTTCCGCCTCGCTGATAGGACGAAAGCTCACCTCACTGCTGACCACGCGCGCCGCCTCGCGACCGCCACCGACCAGCGCCACGGCCGTCAGCACCTGATGGCTGCGCCCCGACAGGGCCCGAAGCATGGCGCGCGACTCATTGAAGTCCGCCGGTTTGCCGAGAATGCGTCCATCCAGCACCACAGCGGTGTCGGCGCCCAGCACCACGGCATCGTCACGCCCGCCCAAGGCGAGCAGACCGGCACGCGCTTTCTCCCGCGCCAGACGCTCTACATAGGCTGCTGCCGGCTCGGCTGGCAATGGATTTTCATCTATCGAGGCGATTTGCGTGACGCAAGGCACAGCGATCTGAGCCAGCAATTCACGGCGACGGGGCGAGGCGGAGGCCAGAAACAGCTCGGCCATGCGGGTATCTCCCTTGGCGAACTGCGGCCAGCCGTGCGGCAGGCCGCGTTCAGTTGACGTTGAGGCGCAGGTGCAGACCGCGCAGGATGGCGCAGATCCAGGGCCACAGCAGGGCACTGACCAGTGCCGGCAGGACGAAGGCCAGGGTTGGAGGACGGCTACCGGTCAGGGCGTTGAGCCACAGCTGAACCAGCTGGGCGAGGCCGAACACCACCATCAGCACCATGCTCTGCTGCCACATGGGGAACATGCGCAGGCGCTGATGCAGACTCAGCACCAGAAAAGTGATCAGGGTGAGGATCAAGGCGTTCTGCCCGAGCAGGGTGCCGAACAGCACGTCCTGCGCCAGGCCAAGAATCCAGGCGGTGGTCATGCCGACACGATGCGGCAGGGCCAGCACCCAGTAGGTGAGGATCAAGGCGACCCACAGCGGGCGGCCGATCTGCATGAACTCGGGCAGCGGCGAAACGCTGAGCAGCAGGCCCAGCGCCAGGCTCAGCCAGATCACCCAGCCGTTACGGGGCTGTACGCCAGCCATCAGTTCGTCTCCTCTGCGGGGGCGTCCGCGGCCGGTGCGTCAGGTGCCGCCTCGCCATTGCGCGCCTGCTCGGCTTCGCGGTCGGCGGCTTCCTGAGCCTCGGCGGAATCATTGGCACGCTGCTCGGGCGTGCGCCGGTCGGAGAACACCAGCAGCAGGTAACGGCTGCGATTGAGCGCGGCAGTGGGGACGGCACGGACGATGGCGAACGGCTGGCCAGAGTCGTGAATCACTTCCTTGACCGTGGCCACCGGGTAGCCGGCCGGGAAGCGCTGGCCCATGCCGGAGCTGACCAGCAGATCGCCTTCCTTGATATCGGCGGTATCGGCAACGTGGCGCAGCTCCAGGCGCTCCGGGTTGCCGGTGCCGACGGCGATGGCACGCAGGCCGTTGCGGTTGACCTGTACCGGGATGCTGTGGGTGGTGTCGGTAAGCAACAGCACGCGCGAGGTGTAGGGCATGATCTCGACCACCTGCCCCATCAGCCCGCGCGCATCGAGCACCGGCTGACCGAGGAACACGCCATCCTTCTCACCCTTGTCGATCAGGATGCGGTGGGTATAGGGGTTGGGATCGACACCGATCAGCTCGCCGACCAGAACCTCCTCGTCCACCAGCGCGGCGGAGTTGAGCAACTCGCGCAGGCGCACGTTCTGCTCGGTCAGCGCTGCCAGCTTCTGCAGGCGACGCTGCAACAGCAGGGCCTCGGCCTTGAGCTTCTCGTTCTCGGCCATCAGTTCGCTGCGCGAAGAAATCTGCTGAGTCGCACCGTCCCACGCACGCACGGGCACATCGGCCAGCCAATAGAAGGGCGTGAGCACCAGCCCCATCTGGCTGCGCATCGGTTTGAGCGTCTCGAAGCGGGCATCGACCACCATCAGCACTGCCGACAGCACGGCAAATACCAGCAGGCGAATGCCCAGCGAGGGGCCTTTGGCGAAGAGCGGCTTAATGACCTGCTCCTCGTGCGCCACATGGGCGGAAAGCGCGCGAATTCATGCGAAAGGCAAACCGGTCAGGCGAAGGTTGGGCCGAGTGTACTGCAATGCTCGAATATGCGCGTGCCGCCCGGAGGCGGCACGGCGAGCGTCCACAGCCGTGGGACTCACTCGGTGGAGAGCAGGTCCATGGCGTGGCGATCCATCATTTCCAGGGCCTTGCCGCCGCCACGGGCGACGCAGGTCAGCGGGTCTTCGGCAACGATCACCGGCAGACCGGTTTCCTGGCTCAGCAGCTTGTCCAGGTCACGCAGCAGCGCGCCACCACCGGTCAGCACCAGGCCACGCTCGGCGATGTCCGAGGCCAGCTCGGGCGGCGATTGCTCCAGCGCGCTCTTGACCGCCTGGACGATGGTCGCCAGGGATTCCTGCAGCGCTTCGAGCACTTCGTTGGAGTTCAGGGTGAAGCTGCGCGGTACGCCCTCGGCCAGGTTACGGCCGCGTACGTCGACTTCGCGGATCTCGCCACCCGGGTAGGCAGTGCCAATTTCCTGCTTGATGCGTTCAGCGGTACCTTCACCGATCAGCGAGCCGTAGTTGCGGCGCACGTAGGTGATGATGGCTTCGTCGAAGCGGTCGCCGCCAACACGCACGGACTCGGCATACACCACGCCGTTCAGGGAAATCAGGGCGATCTCGGTGGTACCACCACCGATATCGACGACCATCGAGCCGCGCGCCTCTTCGACCGGCAGGCCGGCACCAATGGCAGCGGCCATCGGCTCTTCGATCAGGAACACTTCACGGGCACCGGCGCCGAGGGCCGATTCGCGAATGGCACGGCGCTCGACCTGAGTCGATTTGCACGGCACGCAGATCAGCACGCGCGGCGAAGGCTGCAGGAAGCTGTTCTCGTGAACCTTGTTGATGAAGTACTGCAGCATCTTCTCGCAGACGCTGAAGTCAGCGATCACGCCATCCTTCATCGGGCGAATCGCGGAGATGTTGCCGGGGGTGCGGCCGAGCATACGCTTGGCCTCGGTGCCGACGGCCACGACACTCTTCTGGTTGCCGTGGGTACGGATAGCGACCACGGACGGTTCATTCAGGACGATACCGCGCTCGCGCACATAAATAAGGGTATTGGCAGTGCCCAGGTCGATCGAAAGATCGCTGGAAAACATGCCACGCAGTTTCTTGAACATTAGGAAGGGACCCTAGGCAACGCGTGGGTGAAGGCCAGGCGCGGAAAACGCGCAGGTAAAAAGTGCGGCAAACTCTAACAACGGCAGGGATTTTGAGCAAGGCGGCAATATGGTAGATTGCCTGTTTTTCCGGGCCTTGTAGCTGCACATCGCGGCCTTTGACCGCTGGCTCGCGACATCCGTTCCCTGCAGCCGCATCACCGATGCCCTCTCTGTCTTACTTCCACTGGAGAACCCCCGATGGCGCTTGAACGCTCCGAGGTGGAAAAAATCGCCCACCTGGCCCGCCTGGGTCTGAACGAAGGCGATATTCCGCAAACCACCGAGACCCTGAACAGTATTCTCGGTCTGATCGACCAGATGCAGGCCGTCGACACCCAGGGTATCGAACCCCTGGCCCACCCGCTGGAAGCCACCCAGCGCCTGCGCGCCGACGTGGTCAACGAGAGCAACCAGCGCGACGTTTACCAGGCGATCGCCCCGGCCGTGGAAAGCGGCCTGTACCTCGTGCCGAAAGTCATCGAATAAAGGAAAGGGCTCGACATGCATCAACTGACCCTGGCCGAGATCGCCCGCGGCCTCGCCGACAAGCAATTCTCCGCCGAAGAACTGAGCTGCAGCCTGCTGGCGCGTATCGCCCAGCTCGACCCGCAGCTCAACAGCTTCATCACCGTCACCGAAGACCTCGCCATCGAACAGGCCAAGGCCGCTGACGCACGTCGCGCTGCTGGCGAAAACAGCCCGCTGCTCGGCGCGCCGATCGCCCACAAGGACCTGTTCTGCACCAATGGCGTACTGACCTCCTGCGGCTCGAAGATCCTCACCGGCTTCAAGGCGCCCTATGACGCCACCGTGGTGGAGAAACTCAAGGCCGCCGGTACCGTCACCCTGGGCAAGCTGAACATGGACGAATTCGCCATGGGCTCGGCCAACGAATCCAGCCACTACGGCCCGGTGAAGAACCCCTGGGACCTGACCCGCGTACCAGGCGGCTCCTCGGGTGGCTCGGCGGCAGCCGTTGCTGCACGCCTGCTGCCGGCCGCCACCGGCACCGACACCGGCGGCTCGATCCGCCAGCCGGCGGCGCTGACCAACCTCACCGGGATCAAACCCACCTACGGCCGTGTTTCGCGTTGGGGCATGATCGCCTACGCCTCCAGCCTCGATCAGGGCGGCCCGCTGGCTCGCACCGCCGAGGACTGTGCACTGCTGCTCGGCGCCATGGCCGGTTTCGACGCCAAGGACTCCACCAGCGTCGACCAGCCAGTCGATGACTACCTCGCCGCCCTCGCGCAACCACTGGCCGGCCTGCGTATCGGCCTGCCCAAGGAATACTTCGGCGCCGGCCTCGACGCGCGCATCGGCGAGAAGATCATGGCCGTGGTCGAGGAGCTGAAAAAGCTCGGCGCCACCGTCAAGGAAATCTCGCTGCCCAACATGCAGCACGCGATTCCCGCCTACTACGTGATCGCACCGGCCGAGGCCAGCTCCAACCTGTCGCGTTTCGACGGTGTGCGCTTCGGCTACCGCTGCGAGAACCCGAAGGACCTGCAGGACCTGTACAAGCGCTCGCGTGGCGAAGGCTTTGGCGCCGAGGTCAAACGCCGCATCATGGTCGGCACCTACGCGCTGTCCGCCGGGTACTACGACGCCTACTACATCAAGGCCCAGCAGATTCGCAGGCTGATCAAGAACGACTTCGTCGCTGCCTTCAAGGACGTCGACGTGATCCTCGGCCCGACCACGCCGAACCTGGCCTGGAAGCTTGGCGAGAAGAACGCCGACCCGGTGTCCGCCTATCTGGAAGACATCTACACCATCACCGCCAACCTGGCCGGCATTCCCGGCCTGTCGATGCCGGCCGGCTTCGTCGATGGTCTGCCGGTGGGCGTGCAGCTGCTCGGCAACTACTTCCAGGAAGGTCGTCTGCTCAATGTCGCGCACCAGTACCAACAGGTCAGCGACTGGCACAAACAAGCACCCAAGGGCTTCTGAGGCAAAGGCCGGCCCCTGTAGGAGCCCGCTTGCGGGCGATGAATGGATCGCCCGCAAGCGGGCTCCTACGGATCGAGAGGCTGCAGCCATTTGCAACGCATTCGAGGAACACTAAAGATGCAATGGGAAACCGTCATCGGGCTCGAGATCCACGCTCAGCTCAGCACCCAGTCGAAGATTTTCTCGGCCAGCGCCACTACCTTTGGCGCCGAGCCCAACACCCAGGCCAGCCTGGTCGACCTCGGCATGCCCGGCACCCTGCCGGTGCTCAACGCCGAAGCCGTGCGCATGGCCTGCCAGTTCGGCCTGGCGATCGACGCCGAGATCGCCGAACGTAACGTCTTCGCGCGCAAGAACTACTTCTACCCGGACCTACCGAAGGGCTATCAGACCAGCCAGATGGACCAACCCATCGTCGGCAAGGGCTTCCTCGACATCACCCTGGAAGACGGCACCGTCAAGCGCATCGGCATCACCCGCGCACACCTGGAAGAGGACGCCGGCAAGAGCCTGCACGAAGACTTCCACGGCATGAGCGGCATCGACCTCAACCGTGCCGGCACGCCGCTACTGGAGATCGTCTCCGAGCCGGACATCCGCTCGGCCAAGGAAGCCGTGGCCTATGTGAAGGCCATCCACGCCCTGGTGCGTTACCTAGGCATCTGCGACGGCAACATGGCCGAAGGCTCGCTGCGCTGCGACTGCAACGTGTCGGTACGCCCGAAAGGCCAGGCCGAGTTCGGCACCCGCGCCGAGATCAAGAACGTCAACTCGTTCCGCTTCATCGAAAAAGCCATCAACCATGAAGTGCAGCGCCAGATCGAGCTGATCGAGGACGGCGGCAAGGTGGTGCAGGAGACCCGCCTTTATGACCCCAATAAAGACATAACCAAAGCCATGCGCAGCAAGGAAGAAGCCAACGACTACCGTTACTTCCCCTGCCCGGATCTGCTGCCGGTGGTGATCGAGCGCAGCTTCCTCGATGAACTGCGCGCGGGCCTGCCCGAACTGCCGCCGCAGAAGCGTGAGCGTTTCGAGAGCCAGTTCGGCCTGTCCACCTACGACGCCAGCGTCCTGTCCGCGAGCCGCGAACTGGCCGACTACTTCGAGGCAGTCAATGCCGTGTGTGGCGACGCCAAACTGGCGGCCAACTGGGTGATGGGCGAGCTGTCCAGCCTGCTCAACAAGGAAGGCCTGGAGATCGAGCAGTCGCCAGTGTCCGCCGAGCAGCTGGGCGGCATGATTCTGCGCATCAAGGACAACACCATCAGCGGCAAGATCGCCAAGATGGTCTTCGAGTCCCTGGCCGCCGGTGAAGGCGCCAGCGCTGACGAGATCATCGAGAACAAGGGCCTCAAGCAGGTCACCGACTCCGGCGCCATCGAAGCCATGCTCGACGAAGTGCTGGCTGCCAACGCCGAGCAGGTCGAGCAATACCGCGCCAGCGACGAAGCCAAGCGCGGCAAGATGTTCGGCTTCTTCGTCGGCCAGGCCATGAAAGCCTCCAAGGGCAAGGCCAACCCGGGGCAAGTGAACGAACTGCTGAAGAAGAAGCTCGAAGGCTGAGCCAGGCCGTTTCGCTTGATACTGAAAAACGCCGGGTTCCCCCGGCGTTTTTTCATGGAGAAAGAACAGATGACGATCCGTAGCCCGGATGCAATCCGGGAACCTTCATTGCCCCGGATTACATCCGGGCTACGCACCTTCGCATTACTCGGCGCACTTGCCTTGCTCGGCGGCTGTTCCACCTTCGGCGGCGCAGGCGGTAGCGAAACCGGCAAGGCGTCCTACTATGGTGATCGCCACCACGGCCAGCGCACCGCCAGCGGTGAACGCTTCGACCAGAACGCCCTGACCGCCGCGCATCGCACCCTGCCCTTCGGTACGCGAGTGCGGGTGACCAACCTGAACAATGAACGCAGCGTCGTATTGCGCATCAATGATCGTGGGCCCTTCGTACGCGGCCGCGTGATCGACGTTTCACGTGCCGCGGCCGTGCGCCTGGACATGCTGCGTGCAGGCGTGGTGCCGGTACGGGTCGAGGCACTGGACTGACCAACAATTGGCAACAAAATCTTTCTGGCGCATCTAGCGGCCAATAACGCCATCGCTACACTAGCCGCACTTTTTCCGGAGCTACTCTGCAATGACCCTGATGACCTATGTCTACCTGATCGCCGGCCTGGTGCTGCTGGTCGCCGGCGCCGAAGTGCTGGTGCGCGGCGCCGCCAAGCTGGCCGCCCAGTTCGGCATTCCGCCACTGGTGATTGGCCTCACCGTGGTGGCCTTCGGCACCAGCGCGCCGGAAACGGCGGTCAGCGTGCAATCGGCCTTCAACGGCAGCGGCGATCTGGCCATCGGCAACGTGATCGGCAGCAACATCGCCAACGTATTGCTGATTCTCGGCCTGACCGCCCTGGTGGCACCGCTGATCGTCTCGCGCCAACTGATCCGCCTCGACGTGCCGATCATGATCGGCGCCAGCCTGGTGGTTTATGCCCTGGCCTGGGACGGCGCGCTGAGTCGCCTCGACGGCGCCCTGCTGTTTGGCGCAGTACTGGCCTATACCGGCTTCCTGATCTACAACGCGCGCAAGGACAAGGGCGGCGACGATGACGAATTCGCCAAGGAATTCGGCCTCGACGAGGCGCCCAAGCCCTACGCCTGGGCCATCAATCTCGGGCTGATCATCGTCGGCCTGGCGCTGCTGGTACTGGGTTCGAATTTCCTGGTGGAAGGTGCCGTAACCCTGGCGCGTGCCCTCGGTCTGTCGGAGCTGGTGATCGGCCTGACGGTGATCGCCATCGGTACTTCGCTGCCGGAACTGGCCACCTCGATCATCGCCGCCTTCAAGGGCGAGCGCGACATCGCCGTGGGCAATATCGTCGGCAGCAACATCTTCAATTTGCTGATGGTGCTGGGCCTGGCCTCGCTGGTGGCGCCGGCGACCATCGCGGTCGCGTCCAATGCCCTGGCCTTCGACTTCCCGGTGATGATCGCCGTCGCCGTGGCCTGCCTGCCGATCTTCTTCACCGGCTATCGCATCAATCGCTGGGAGGGCGCGTTGTTCCTCGCCTATTACCTGGCCTACACCGGTTACCTGGTGCTGTTCGCCACCGGCCGCCCCTTCGCCCAGACCTTCGGCGACGCCATGCTCGGCTACGTGCTGCCGCTGACCGCCATCACCCTGGTGATCATCACTGGGCGCTCCTGGCGCAACCATCGCAAGGCGGGTATCTGAACATGAGCGACAACCACGACCGCGGTCTGCAGGTACGCCGTGAGGTGATGGGCGACGCTTTCGTCGACCGCGCCCTGGGTAATGCCACGGAGTTCACCCAGCCACTGCAGGACTTCGTCAACGAACATGCCTGGGGCGGTGTATGGACGCGCAGCGGCCTGCCGCGCGCGACCCGCAGCCTGATCACCCTGGCCGCGTTGACCGCGCTGAAATGCCCGCAGGAACTCAAAGGCCACGTGCGCGGCGCGCTGAACAACGGCTGCACGGTGGAGGAAATCCGCGAAACCCTGCTGCACTGCGCGGTGTATGCCGGCGTGCCGGCCAGCATCGATGCCTTCCGCGCCGCGCAGGAAGTGATCGACGAGTACCAGAACAGCGCCGCGTAGGAGGTGGCTTGCCGGCGACCCGCCAATCGCCGGCAAATCGGTTCCTGCAGAACGCACTAGATCCAGCCACCCCACTGCAGCAACAGCAGACCGATATTGGTGGTGACCACCGCCGCCAGGGTGGTGATGACGATGATGGCTGCCGCCAGCTCATGGTTGGCGCCCACCGCGCGGGCCATGACGAAGCTGGCCGCCGCCGTCGGGCTGGCGAAATACAGAAACAGGATCGCCAGATCCGCCCCGCGAAAGCCCAGCAGCCAGGCGCCTGAGGTACTCAGCAGCGGCAGCCAGACCATCTTCATCATGCCCGAACCGATGGCCGTGCCGCTGCTGCGGCGCAACGACGCCAGACTCAGGGTGCCGCCAATACAGATCAGCGCCAGCGGCAGGGTCATCTGCGCGAAGTACTCGGCCGAGGTCATGAACCACTGCGGCAGGGGTATTTTCCAGTAGGCAATCGGTACCGCCAACAGCACGCCAATGATCATCGGATTGGTCACGATGCTGCGCACGATGGCCTTGGCGCCGGGTTTCACGCCCGGGCTGTAGATGGCCAGGACCACCGCCGAGAGCGCGTTGTAGCAAAGGATCACCAGCGCGGCGAGCAACGAGCCGACCGACAACCCATAGTCACCGTACATGCTGGTGGCCAGCGCCAGGCCGACGATGCCGTTGTTGCCGCGGAAGGCACCCTGGGTGTAGATGCCGCGATCCTCGAACGGCACGCGCCAGATCGCCCAGGCCCAGGCGACGAAGAACGACGCGGTAGTGGCGAGAAAGAAGTAGCTCAGCAATTGCGGCTGCATGGCCGCATCCAGGTCAGCCTTGACCACGCCGAGAAACAGCAGGGTCGGCATGGTGCCGCGAAACACCAGGCTCGAAGCGGTATCGATGAAGGGCGCATCGATCCAGCGCAGGCGCTTGAGCGCCACGCCGAGAAACAGCATGGCGAACACGGGAGCGGTAATGGCGAGGGTTTGTGCAGCGACGGCGAGCATGACGACACCAGCAGGTTGTCTGACGACCTATGTTAGCTGGCTAAGCATTTATCTGCCACGGGCAAAAGCCGCGCAGTTGTAGGGTGGGCCAGAGCATTCTTCGACCATCGGCAAAAGCCGCGCAGCTGTAGGGTGGGCTTTAGCCCACGCTGAGCACCGCTGGTAGGCTAAAGCGGATCGCCGCCCGGCCCACCCTACGGCACAGTCCCCGGATTGTATCCAGGCTACGGAGGGCTCAGCGGCGAACCGGGCGTTTCTGCAACTTGCGCTGCAGCGTGCGGCGGTGCATGCCCAGGGCACGGGCAGTGGCGGAGATGTTGCCTTCATGCTCGGCCAGCACGCGCTGGATGTGTTCCCACTGCAGGCGGTCCACCGACATCGGATTTTCCGGCACCAAGCTGTCGAGGTCGGCGTGTTCGGAAAGCAGTGCGGTGAGCACGTCGTCGGCATCGGCCGGCTTGCACAGGTAGTTGGCCGCACCACGCTTGATCGCCTCGACGGCGGTGGCGATGCTCGAATAGCCGGTGAGGATCACCACGCGCATCTCGGCGTCCAGTTCCAGCAGCTTGGGCAGCAGCACCAGGCCGGAGTCGCCTTCCATCTTCAGGTCGACCACGGCGTAATCCGGCAGGTCGTCCTTGGCCAGGGCCAGGCCTTCTTCAGCGCTGGAGGCGGTGGACACGCGCAGACCACGGCGGCTCATGGCGCGCGCCATGACGCGGGTAAAGGTGGGGTCGTCGTCGACCAGCAGCAGATGGGGCTGCTCTTCGCCTTCGAACAGGGATTCTTCGCTCATGCTGGGTTTTCCTTGTCAGGCCACGCCATAGGCTCGCGGCAACTTCAATTCGGTGAGGGTGCCGCCTTCTTCATGGTTATACAACTTAACCGTGCCACCGGCACGCGTCACACTGGCCTGGCTGAGGAACAGCCCCAGACCGAAACCCTTGCCCTTGGTGGTGAAGAACGGTCGCCCGAGCTGCTCGGCGATGGCCAGCGGCACACCCGCCCCGTGGTCGCGGATGCTCAGGCGCAGCCACTGGTGGTCCCAGTCCAGACGGATATCGAGCTTGTCCGGGCAGGCGTCGGCGGCGTTGTTGAGCAGGTTGAGCAGCGCCTGGGTGAGATCGGCCGGCGGCATGATGCGCGGTGGCGTGCCACGGCCCAGGCACTGATAGCGATAGCTGGCCTCGGGGCGCATCAGGTGCCAGCGATTCAGGGTCGTTTCCAGCCATTCGACGCAGGACTGCTCCACCACCGCCTGACGCCGATCGTTCTCGGCGGCGCGCACCAACTGCTGCAGGGTGTACTTGCACAGTTTGACCTGCTCCTGCAGCAGGGCCAGGTCGTCCTGCAGCGCCGGCTTGTCGCGGTACTCCTGGCGCAGCTCCTTGAGCAGCACGCTCATGGTGCCCAGCGGCGTACCCAGTTCATGGGCGGCGCCAGCGGCCTGAGTGGCCACGGCCAGCAGCTGCTGGTCACGCAGGCTTTCCTCGCGGCGCTCGGCGCGCAGCTCGTCCTGGCGGCGCAACTCCTCGGCCATCTTGGCAACGAAGAAGGTGATCAGCGCGGCAGAGAGAGCAAAACTCAGCCACATGCCATAAACCAGCAGACTCTCACGCGCCGCCGGCAACTCGAGCGGATGGGTCCACACCAGCAGCAGCGTATAGCCGGCCAAGGCCAGGCCGGCCAGGACGATGGTGAACATCCACGGCAGCGTTGCCGCAGCGATGGTCAGCGGCACCAGATAATAGGAAACGAAGGGGTTGGTCGAGCCGCCCGAGTAATACAGCAGCACGCTGTGGATGATCAGGTCGCAGCCCAGCTGCACGGCGTACTCAACCTCGGTCACCGGCCAGGGGCCACGCAGGCGCACGGCCGTACCCAGGCACAACAGCAGAGAAACGCCAAGGGTGACCGATAATTGCAACCAGGGTAGCGGTAGCATGCCCGACTTGTAGGCGAGACCGACCGAGCCAGCCTGAGCGGCCAGCACCAGAATACGGATAAGGGTCAGACGCCAGAGATTCTGGCGACTGGCGGAGAGTAGTTGCACGGGTTCGAGCATGGCGACTCCATTGGTTGCGCCGAGTATAACCAAGCCTGGCGCGGCCTTCCGCCGCTGCGGCAACCGGACGCACACCTCACCGACGCCCAGAATGAAAAAAATAGAATCGGCATTAACCCGGATCGCGACTCGCCTCCGTCTAACCTCGGGAAACGGCCACAAGGCCATCGAAAAAGGAACCGCACCATGCGCACCATGACCCGTATCGCCACCGCCCTCGCCCTCACTGCCGCCAGCCTGGCCAGCACCGGCCTGCTGGCCGCCGAGGCGCGCTACAACCAGATCGCCCTGCGCGCCGAGGTCAACCAGGAAGTGGCACACGACCTGATGCACGTCACCCTTTATACCGAAGCGCAGCACAGCGACCCGGCCAAGCTGGCCGCCGAGATCACCACCACCCTCAACAAGACGCTGGAGCAGGTGCGCCAGGTCAAGGGCGTGGCGGTCAAGCTTGGCAGCCGCCACAGCTACCCGGTGTATGACGACAAGGGCCAGAAGATCACCGCCTGGCGCGAGCGCGCCGAAGTACGCCTGGAAAGCGCCGACTTCGCCCGGCTTTCCGCCCTGACCGGCGAGTTGCTGCAATCGATGAAAATGGCCGGCATGGACTTCAGCATAGCCAGCGACACCCGCAAGACTCGCGAAGACGCCATGCTCAAGGACGCCGTCAACGCCTTCAAGGCACGTGCGCAACTGGCCACCGAAGCGCTCGGCGGCAAGGGCTACAAACTGGTCAGCCTGAGCCTCAACACTGGCGGCTTCCAGCCGCCGATGCCCATGCGCAACTTCGAAGCCAAGGGCATGGCGATGATGGACGCAGCGCCCACACCGCAAATCGAAGCCGGCACCAGCCAGGTCACTGTCAGCGCCGACGGCGTCATCGAAGTGCAGATGCCCTGAACCACGCTCCGCAACAAAGCAGCGCCGTTATCGCCAGATAACGGCGTTTCGCCATCTTTTCCCCGCAAAAATTTCATAAATGCGACAGCAAATTACACCGCTGTAGCGCTAACCATTTCCCGCGCGGCGTCCCCCTTGCCTCGGGCACAAGGCCTGCATAGTTTCGGCGGTGGTCTCCACAAGAGGCTCCTCAAGGACCACAACCACAACAACGATGAGGTCAAGATGCGCAAGAACGCCGTTCTCCAGGCTTTACTTACCGCTGGGCTGATCGCCAGCGCTCCCCTCGCCAGCGCCGCCAACCTGGTGTTCTGTTCCGAAGGCAGCCCTGCCGGTTTCGACCCAGGCCTATACACCACCGGCACCGATTTCGACGCCGCAGCGGAAACCATCTTCAACCGCCTGACCCAGTTCGAGCGCGGCGGCACCAAGGTCGAGCCCGGCCTGGCCGAAAGCTGGGAAGTGTCCGATGACGGGCTGACATACACCTTCAAGCTGCGCCCCGGGGTGAAATTACACACCACCGAATACTTCAAGCCCAGCCGAGAGTTCAACGCCGACGACGTGCTGTTCACCTTCGGCCGCATGCTCGACAAGGATCACCCGTTCCGCAAGGCGTACCCCACCGAGTTCCCCTATTTCACCGACATGGGCATGGACAGCAACATCGCCAAGTTGGAGAAACTCGATGACATGACCCTGCGCTTCACCCTCAACGAAGTGGACGCCGCCTTCGTGCAGAACCTGGCGATGAGCTTCGCCTCGATCCAGTCCGCCGAGTACGCCGACCAGTTGCTCAAAGCGGGCAAGGCCGCCGACATCAATCAGAAACCCGTCGGCACTGGCCCCTTCGTGTTCAGCCGCTACCAGAAGGATGCGGTGATCCGCTACAAGGGCAATCAGGATTATTGGAAGCCCGATGACGTGAAGATCGACAACCTGATCTTCGCCATCAACACCGACTCATCGGTGCGCATGCAGAAACTGCGTGCCGGCGAATGCCACGTCACCCTGTTCCCGCGCCCGGCCGACATCGCCTCGCTGCAGCAGGACGCCAAGTTGCAGATGCCCGAGCAGGCCGGTTTCAACGTCGGCTACATCGCCTACAACGTCACCCACCCGCCATTCGACAAGCTGGAAGTGCGCCAGGCGCTGGACATGGCGGTAAACAAGCAGGCGATTCTCGACGCTGTTTACCAGAATGCCGGACAGCTGGCAGTCAACGGCATGCCACCGACCCAGTGGTCGTATAACGAAGACATCAAGGACCCGGCCTTCGACCCGGAGAAAGCCAAGGAGCTGCTCAAGGCCGCCGGCGTCAAGGAAGGCACCGAGATCACCTTGTGGGCCATGCCGGTGCAGCGCCCATACAACCCCAACGCCAGACAGATCGCCGAAATGCTGCAGGCCGACTGGGCCAAGATCGGCATCAAGGCGCGTATCGTCAGCTACGAGTGGGGCGAGTACCTCAAGCGCGCCAAGGCCGGCGAACACGACGCCATGCTGATTGGCTGGAGCGGCGACAACGGTGACCCGGACAACTGGCTCGGCACCCTCTACGGCTGCGACGCGGTCGACGGCAACAACTTCTCCAAATGGTGCTTCGAGGACTACGACAAACTGGTCAAGGCCGCCAAGCGCACCACCGACGTGGCCGAACGCACCGAGCTGTACAAACAGGCGCAGGTGATCCTCAAGCGTGAGGTGCCGATCACCCCGCTGGCCCACTCCACCGTGTACCAGCCGATGCGCAAGGAAGTGCAGGACTTCCGCATCAGCCCGTTCGGCATCAACTCGTTCTATGGTGTAAGTATCGGCAAGTGAGGGCGCGCGGCGCTCGTTGACGGGCTGTCTCGGTGTTGTGGGGACCGTAGGGTGTCGCGGGGCCGCCTAGGCCGTACGCACCGCGTGTACAGGTAACCAAACCTGGTGCGCGCGGCGCACCCTACGAAAGCCAACCGCTGCATGCGAGGTCGCGCGATGACACGCGCCGCCCTATCCACCAAGGAGTTGCCATGTCAGCCCTGCTTTTCCCGCGCGGCGGCCTGCTGTTGGCCGCGCTACTCGCAGTTCAGGCCCAGGCAGCCAGCCTGGTGGTCTGCAGCGAAGCCAGCCCGGAAGGGTTCGATATCGTTCAATACACCGCAGCCACCACCGCCGACGCCACGGCGGAAACCCTGTTCGAGCGTCTGGTGGCCTTCGCCCCCGGTAGCACCGAAATAGTCCCTGCGCTGGCGCAGAGCTGGGAGATCAGCGATGACGGCCTGAGCTATACCTTCACCCTGCGCGAGGGAGTGAAGTTCCACGCCAACAAGGATTTCACGCCAAGCCGCACATTCAACGCCGACGACGTGCTGTGGAGCTTCCAGCGCCAGCTGGACCCGGCGCATTCCTGGCATCAGCTGTCGCTGCGCGGCTTCCCCTACGCCGAGGCCATGGGCCTGGCGCACCTGATCGAGCGCATCGAAAAGCTCGACGAGCATCGCGTGCGCTTCGTTCTAAAGCATCCGGAGGCGCCCTTCCTGGCCAACCTGGCCATGGGCTTCGCCTCGATCTACTCGGCCGAGTATGCCGAGCATCTGCTCGCAACGAACAAACCCGAACGCCTGAACAACGCCCCCATCGGTACCGGCCCCTTCGTTTTCGAGCGTTATGCCAAGGACGCCCAGGTACGCTTTCGCGGCAACCCGGATTACTGGGATGGGGCGCCGAAGGTCGAGCGCCTGATACTGGCCATCACCCCCGAGCCCAACGTACGCCAGCAACGGCTCAAGGCCGGCGACTGTCAGATCGCCCTCTACCCGCGCCCGGTGGACATCCCAGCTCTGAAGGCCGACTCGAAACTGCAGGTAATGGAGCTGGACTCGCTGCTGACCGCCTATATCGGCATCAACACCCGTCACCCGCCGCTGGACGATGTACGCGTGCGCCAGGCGTTGAACCTGGCATTCGACAAGGCCGCCTACATTCGCGCCCAATATGGCGAAGGCAACGCCACGCCGGCCGTGGCGCCCTACCCGGCGACGCTCTGGGGTCATGATCCGGCGCTCACGGACTGGCCGCACGATCCCGAGCGGGCCCGCCAACTACTGGCCGAAGCCGGTCACGCCGATGGCTTCGCCCTGTCGATCTGGACCCGCCCCGGTGGTGGGCCGACCAACCCCAACCCCGGTATCGGCGCGCAGATGCTGCAGGCCGATCTAGCCGCCATCGGCATTCGCAGCGACATTCGCGTGTTCGAGTGGGGCGAGCTGATCAAGCGGGCCAAGAACGGCGAGCACGACCTGGTGTTCATGGGCTGGGCCGGCGACAACGGCGACCCGGACAACTTCCTCACCCCCAACCTCTCCTGCGCGGCGGCCGAGAGCGGCGAGAACCAGGCGGGCTGGTGCGACAAGGCCTTCGATACGCTCATCGCCCAGGCGCGCCGCGAGCCCGAGCAGAACAAACGCGCCGCGCTGTATCGCCAGGCACTGGCGATCTTCCATGAGCAGGCGCCGTGGATCGCCCTCGCCCACCCCAAGCAGTTCGCAGCGCTGCGCAAGGGTGTCGAAGGCTTCGTGCTCAGCCCGATGGGCTCGAACAACTATTCCAGGGTGAACGTGCCATGAACGACCATGGTTCGATCCCTGATGGACAGGGCGTCCGAGTCAGACTTGGGCGCGGTTAGGCGCCCAGACCGAAGGGGTCGTCCACCGAATGACTGGGCTGGGTAAACCAGCGCGGGCCGTCGGCGGTCATGTAGAAATGATCCTCAAGACGGATGCCGAACTCGCCCGGCACACAGATCATCGGCTCGTTGCTGAAGCACATGCCCTCGGCCAGCGGGGTGTCATCGCCGCCGACCAGGTAAGGCCCCTCGTGAATGTCCAGGCCGATGCCATGACCGGTACGGTGCGGCAAGCCCGGTAAGGCATAACCAGGCCCAAGCCCTGCCGCCTCCAGGCTACGCCGAGCCGCCGCGTCCACCGACGAACAGGGCGCTCCCAGGGTGGCGGCCTCGAATGCCGCCTGCTGAGCGGCTTTCTCCTTGCCCCAGAATTCGCGCTGACGCGCGCTGGGCGTGCCGAAAACGTAGCTGCGGGTGATGTCCGACAGGTAACTGTGCACCTTGCAGCCGGTGTCGATCAGCACCATGTCACCGTCCTTGAGCCGCTGCGCATGCTTGACCCCATGCGGAAAGGCGCTGGCAGCACCGAACAGCACGATGCAGAAGACCGAGCCAGGCGCACCGACACGGCGGTGCGCCTGGTGGATGAACTCGGCAACTTCGGTGGTGCTGATACCTTCATGGAGGATGCTCGCAGCCGCCTTGTGTACTTCCAGGGTCATGTCCTTGGCACGCTGCATCAGCGCGATTTCGGCGGGCGATTTACACTGGCGGCAGGCCGTGGTGATGCCGCCGGCATCGACGAAGCGATAACCGTCGGTCAGTTGGCGGATGCCTTCGAACATGAAAAAAGGCAAGGAAGAACAAAGACCTACCTTTGGCTGCGCACCATCATTGGGCAATATTTCCAGGCGCTTCAGGCAATCCAGAAGCAGCGCATAGGGACTTTCGTGCTCCTGCCAGGTATTGATCACGCCGGGCACCACCTGAAAGTCGCGCACCGTGCCTTCCTCGAACGCCGGCGCCAGATACTCCAGTGCGCCACTGGCCGGCAGAATCGCCCCAACCATGCGTTCGCTGGCATGCCACTGCACGCCGGTGAAGTACTGCAGGTTGCTGCCAGCAGCAAGAAACAGCGCGGCGATGTCCTGCTCGCGCATCAACGCCTGAGCGCGGGCGATGCGTGCCTGATATTCCGCCTCGCTGATCGGCTCCGCGCCGGCCATCATGTTCTGCAGGCGCGCCAAGGCCTGCTCCGGCGTGCTGCCGCCCACTCCCAGTGTCATCTGCGCATCCTCGTCTGGCGCCCACGACGAACATCGTCACCGGGCAATTTGCTGCGGCAAAATTTAAGTGCAACTTAAATTTCGGTCAAAGTTTTTTTCAGCAGGACTTAAAAAGCGACCCGGCATCAGGCTGGAGTCCCTGCCCCTCATGGGTATACTGCGCTGACCCGAACAGCGAGCCACCTCCATGACCGCAGATCGCATTGGCGAACGCTTGCGCCGCTACCGGCGGGCCGCCGGCAAGACCCTCAATCAGGTAGCGGCAGACGCCGGCCTGACCGCCAGTTTCCTGTCCCAGGCAGAACGCAACCTGACCGGCGTATCGCTATCGTCGTTGGCGAGCATCGCCAAGTCACTCGATGTGCCGCTCAACGTGCTGTTCGACCAGCCCAGCCAGGCGCAACCGGATTCTCACGTCAACGAACGGGTGCGCTACACCGTAGGCGGCCAGTTACTGGCCTACGAGCGCCTGTCCAGCTCATTTCCCGGTAACTCGATCAACGCGGTGAAGATGAACATTCCGGTGGGCTATCAGTCGGAACTGATCGCGCATGAGGGTGTGGAATTCTCCTACGTACTCAGCGGGCAGATCGTCTACACCATCGAAGGCCGCGACTATCCCCTGGGCCCCGGCGACTCGGTGCATTTCGATGCCGGCAAGCTGCATCGACTGGCCAATACCGCCGATGCGCCGGCCGAAGTACTGACCATGACCACCATGGCGCTTTTCGGCGATCACCCCGCCAGCGAGTGATTTTTTGCCCCAATTCAGGGCGAATATGCGCAATGTTAGTGCTGCTTAATTTTTGTTGACCGCAATTTCAGCATGACTTAATCTCGAGCCCGACCCGGTGGGCTACCCGCCTTCACCGCATACCGAGCTCGCGCTGCACCGAGGCGCGAACAAAAAGAAAAAAGAGGTTCGCATGCGTATGTCTCCCCTGTGCAAGGCCCTGCTCACCGCAGGACTGTTCACCAGCGCTTCGTTCGCCCACGCCAGCAACCTGGTGTATTGCTCCGAAGGCAGCCCGGGTGGTTTCGATCCCGGCCAGTACACCACCGGCACCGACTTCGATGCGGCCTCGGAAACCATGTTCAACCGCCTGGCCGAGTTCGAGCGCGGCGGTACCAAGGCGCAACCGTCTCTGGCCACCTCCTGGGACATCAGCGAAGACGGCCTGACCTACACCTTCCACTTGCGCGAAGGGGTCAAGTTCCACACCACCGACTACTTCAAGCCGACTCGCGACTTCAACGCCGACGATGTGCTGTTCACCTATCAGCGCATGCTCGATCGCAACCACCCGTTCCGCCAGGCCTACCCCAGCGAGTTCCCCTACTTCACCGACATGGGCCTGGACAAGAACATCGCCAGCGTCGAGAAGACCGACGACATGACCGTGGTCTTCACCCTCAATGCCGTCGACGCCGCCTTCGTACAGAACCTGGCGATGAGCTTTGCCGCGATACACTCGGCCGAATATGCCGACCAGCTGCTCAAGGCGGGCAAGGCCGCCGAGATCAACCAGAAGCCCATCGGCACCGGCCCGTTCGTGTTCAGCCGCTACCAGAAGGACGCGGTGATCCGCTTCAAGGGCAACACCCAATACTGGGCGCCCGAGCAGGTGAAGATCGACAACCTGATCTTCTCCATCAATACCGACGCCTCGGTGCGCGCACAGAAGCTGCGCGCCGGTGAATGCCACGTCACCCTCAACCCGCGCCCTGCCGATCTCCAGGGTCTGCAGGCCGACAGCAACCTCAACGTACCGACCGAGCCTGGCTACAACGTCGGCTACATCGCCTACAACGTCACCCGCGCACCGTTCGACAAGCGCGAAGTGCGTCAGGCGCTGGACATGGCGGTGAACAAGGCGGCCATCATCGACGCCGTGTACCAGGGCGCCGGCCAACTGGCGGTGAACGGCATGCCACCGACCCAGTGGTCCTATGACGAGTCGATCAAAGATGCCACCTACGATCCGGAGAAAGCCAAGGAGCTGCTCAAGGCCGCCGGCGTGAAAGAAGGCACCGAGATCACCCTGTGGGCCATGCCTGTGCAGCGGCCCTACAACCCCAATGCGCGACTGATGGCCGAGATGCTGCAAAACGACTGGGCCAAGATCGGTATCAAGGCGCGCATCGTCAGTTACGAGTGGGGCGAGTACATCAAGCGCGCCCATGCCGGTGAACACGACGCCATGCTGATCGGCTGGACCGGCGACAACGGTGACCCGGACAACTGGCTCGGCACCCTGTACGGCTGCGCCTCGGTAGACGGCAACAACTTCTCCAAGTGGTGCGACGCCGAATACGACAAGCTGGTGGTCGCCGCCAAGCGCGTGACCGAACAGGAACAACGCAGCGAGCTGTATCGTCAGGCGCAGGTCGTTCTCAAGCGCGAAGTGCCGATCACGCCGATCGCTCACTCCACGGTCTACCAACCGATGCGCAGCAGCGTCAAAGGCTTCCAGATCAGTCCCTTCGGGCGCAACAGCTTCATCGGTGTCAGCAACAACTGACAGCCCGTTGCGCGACCGCCATTGTGCGTCCGCCCTCGAACGACGCCCCGGGCAAACGCCCGGGTCATGTCGTGATCGAACAGCTAACCTGCAACCTGCGCGAAGGAATCGCCAGAATTCCAGGCTGCTCGATACCGTTCTGATTAGGAGTTACCCACCGCCATGCTGAGCTTCATTGCACGCCGCTTAGGCTTGCTGATCCCCACCTTTTTCGGCGTCACCCTGCTGACCTTCGCGCTGATCCGTCTGATCCCCGGTGACCCGGTGGAGGTGATGATGGGCGAACGCCGCGTCGATCCGGAAATGCATGCTCAGGCCATGGAGCGCCTGGGGCTGAACAAGCCGCTGTATGCGCAGTACTTCGACTACATCGGCCAGCTCGCCAGCGGCAACCTGGGCGAATCGCTGCGCTCGCGCGAAAGCGTGTGGAGCGAGTTTCTCACCCTGTTTCCCGCCACCGTCGAACTGGCATTGGCCGCCTTGCTGTTCGCCGGCACATTGGGGGTGATCGCCGGAGTCATCGCCGCACTCAAGCGCGGCTCGCTGTTCGATCATGGCGTGATGGGTATCTCGCTGACCGGCTATTCGATGCCGATTTTCTGGTGGGGCCTGCTGCTGATCATGTTCTTTTCGGTGGGCCTGGGCTGGACGCCGGTGTCCGGGCGCATCGACCTGCTCTACGACATCCCGCCCGTCACCGGATTCATGCTGATCGACACCCTGCTCAGCGACGAGCCTGGCGCCTTCGTCAACGCCCTGCGCCACCTGATCCTGCCCGCCATCGTGCTCGGCACCATTCCCCTGGCGGTGATCGCGCGCATGACCCGCTCGGCCATGCTCGAAGTGCTGCGCGAGGATTACATCCGCACCGCACGGGCCAAGGGTCTGTCGCCGACGCGCGTGGTATTCGTGCACGGCCTGCGCAACGCGCTGATCCCGGTGCTGACGGTGTTCGGCTTGCAGGTCGGCGCCCTGCTGGCCGGCGCAGTGCTGACCGAAACCATCTTCTCCTGGCCGGGCATCGGCAAATGGCTGATCGAATCGATCGGCGCGCGCGACTACCCGGTGGTGCAGAACGGCATCCTGCTGATCGCCTGCCTGGTGATCCTGGTCAACTTCACCGTGGACATCCTCTATGGCCTGGCCAATCCACGTATTCGCCATCAGAAATAGGGACGGCGCGATGAAGAACCATAAAGATTACTTAGGGTGGACGACGCTTCACCCGTCCACCGCTGCCTCTTCACGGTGGATGAAAAAAACGTCATCCACCCTAGGCGAGGTACACCCATGAGCACCTCCACCAGCCTCGACCAGAGCCTGCTCTACCCTTCGCCGCTGAAGGAGTTCTGGCAATCCTTCAGCCACAACAAGGGCGCCGTCTGTGGCCTCGGCTTCATGCTGCTGATGGTGTTCTGCGCGCTGTTCGCGCCCTGGGTCGCGCCGCATCATCCCAGCGAACAGTACCGCGACTTCCTGCTCACCCCGCCGGTATGGCTGGACGGTGGTCAGTGGCGCTTCCTGCTCGGCACCGACGAACTGGGCCGCGACCTGCTCTCGCGCCTGATCCACGGCGCACGCCTGTCGCTACTGATCGGCCTAGCGTCGGTGGTGCTGTCGCTGATTCCCGGCATCCTGCTGGGCCTGGTCGCCGGATTTTTCCCGCGTCTGCTTGGCCCCGGCATCATGCGCCTGATGGACATCATGCTGGCGCTGCCATCGCTGCTGCTGGCGGTGGCCATCGTCGCCATCCTCGGCCCAGGGCTGATCAACACCATCTTCGCCATCGCCATCGTCTCGCTGCCGTCCTACGTGCGCCTGACCCGCGCAGCAGTGATGGGCGAGCTGAACCGCGACTACGTCACCGCTGCGCAACTGGCCGGCGCCAGCCTGCCACGGCTGATGTTCGTCACCGTGCTGCCCAACTGCATGGCGCCGCTGATCGTGCAGGCCACCCTGAGTTTTTCCTCGGCGATTCTCGATGCCGCCGCGCTGGGCTTTCTCGGCCTCGGCGTACAGCCGCCGACGCCCGAGTGGGGCACCATGCTGGCGTCGGCGCGCGACTATATCGAACGCGCCTGGTGGGTGGTGACCCTGCCTGGCCTGGCGATTCTGCTCAGCGTGCTGGCGATCAACCTGATGGGTGACGGCCTGCGCGACGCCCTCGACCCGAAACTGAAGAACGCCATCTGAGGAAGCCCATATGCACAAGATGATCTCGGTGCGCATGGCGCACCACAGCTGCGTAGGGTGGATGACGCTCTTTTCATCCACCATCAACGCACGGCGGTGGACGGGAGAAGCGTCGTCCTCCCTACACACGGAGGGCGCCCGATGAGCCTGCTGGATATCCGTAACCTCTCGGTACGCTTCGGCGCGGCCGACGCCGTACCGGTGGTCGACGGGCTCGACCTCAGCGTGGACAAAGGCGAGGTACTGGCCATCGTCGGCGAATCCGGCTCCGGCAAGTCGGTGACCATGATGGCGCTGATGGGCCTGATCGACTCGCCCGGCATCGTCCAGGCCGACTGCATGCAGTTCGACAACACCGACATGCTGCGCCTGAAGGGGCGCCAGCGTCGGCGTATCGTCGGCAAGGACCTGGCCATGGTCTTCCAGGACCCGATGACCGCCCTCAACCCCAGCTACACCGTGGGTTTCCAGATCGAGGAAGTGCTGCATCAGCACCTCGGCCTTAAAGGCAAAGCGGCGCGCGCTCGCGCCCTCGAACTGCTCGAAAGGGTCGAGATACCCGGCGCGGCCAGTCGCCTCGATGCCTACCCGCATCAGCTCTCCGGCGGCATGAGCCAGCGCGTGGCGATCGCCATGGCGATTGCCGCCGAACCCAAGCTGCTGATCGCCGACGAACCCACCACCGCCCTGGACGTGACCATTCAGGCGCAGATCATGGAGCTGCTGCTGGATCTGCAACGCGACCAGGGCATGGCCCTGGTGCTGATCACCCACGACCTGGCGGTGGTGGCCGAAACCGCCCAGCGCGTCTGCGTGATGTACGCCGGGCAAGCGGTGGAGCTGGGCCAGGTGCCGACCCTGTTCGATGCGCCCAGCCATCCGTACACCGAAGCGTTGCTCAAGGCGATCCCCGAACACAGCGCAGGCGCTCACCGCCTGGCCACCCTGCCCGGTATCGTGCCCGGCCGTTATGACCGCCCACAGGGCTGCCTGCTGTCACCGCGCTGCCCCTACGTGCAGCCGCGCTGCCGCGACGAGCGCCCAACGCTGGACGCACACGAGCGCGGCGCCGCGCGCTGTTTTTTCCCTCTTGTACCAACGGCGGAGGTGGCCCGATGAGCACCGTACTGCAAGCCCATGAGCTGACCCGTCACTACAGCGTTTCCCGCGGCTTGTTCAAGCCGGCGGCTTTGGTGCAGGCGCTCAATGGCGTGTCCTTCAGCCTGCAGGCCGGCAGGACGCTGGCGGTGGTTGGCGAATCCGGCTGCGGCAAGTCCACCCTGGCGCGCGCCCTGACCCTGATCGAAGAGCCCAGTGCAGGCAGCCTGCAGATCGCCGGGCGCGAGGTAGCCGGCGCCAGCAAGGCCGAGCGCAAGCAGCTGCGCCGCGACGTACAGATGGTGTTCCAGAACCCCTATGCCTCGCTCAATCCCAGGCAGAAGGTCGGCGATCAGTTGGCCGAGCCGCTGCTGATCAACACCGACCTCTCACGCGTCGAACGCCGCGAGCGGGTCCAGGCGATGATGCAGCAGGTGGGGCTGCGCCCCGAGCACTACCAGCGCTACCCGCACATGTTCTCCGGCGGCCAGCGCCAGCGCATCGCCCTGGCCCGCGCCATGATGCTGCAGCCCAAGGTGCTGGTGGCGGACGAGCCGACCTCGGCGCTGGACGTGTCGATCCAGGCGCAGGTACTCAATCTGTTCATGGACCTGCAGGAAGAGTTCGACACAGGCTACGTGTTCATCTCGCACAACCTCGCGGTGGTGCGCCATGTCGCCGACGACGTGCTGGTGATGTACCTCGGCCGCCCGGCAGAGATGGGCGCATCGGAATTGCTCTACAGCCGCCCACTGCACCCCTACACCCGCGCCCTGCTGTCGGCGACACCGGCGATTCGCCCAGACCCGGACAAGCCCCGGATGAAGATCAGCGGCGAGCTGCCCAATCCGCTGAACCCGCCGTCCGGCTGCGCCTTCCACAAACGCTGCCCGCACGCCGACGAACGCTGCCGCAGCGAGCGCCCGGAGCTGCGCCTGATCGATGCACGGCAGGTGGCCTGTCACCATGTGGAGCGGATCATCGACTAGCGCGCTGTCTGCGCCTTGCAGGGTGTGGCGGTGGCGGGTAGTCAGGCTGTAAGCACCCAGCACCTCGCTGTCCGCGGTGCGCACCCTACACAAGCCGGCGACGCGTCACGGCGTCGGCGGCAGAGTCAGCTCGATGCTTTCTGCCAGCGAGTCCTCCAACCGCTGCAGCTCTACGCCGACCGCAGCGGCGTCATCGGCCAAGGTTTCGGCGATATGCAGGAACTCCGTCGTCGCTTCGACGAAGGCCAGCACCACCATAGGGTCGAAGCGCGTGCCGCTGGCCGCGCTGATCTGCGCCACCACCTGCGGCGGGCTGATGGGCGGCAGGTAAGGATGCCGACAGCTCAGCTCTTCGAAGTGGCCCACCAGCGCCATCAGACGCGCCGAAAGCGGAATCTGCTCGCCGAACAGCCCCTGCGGATAGCCTTTGCCATCCCAACGCTCATGCTGACCGTAGACGATGTCTTTGGCGTCGGACAGAAAGTCGGTGACGCTGCCCAACTTGCGCTCGGCCCGTTCCAACGCGTCGCGCCCGGCGATCACACCCTCGCTCAACAGGCGCAGGTCATTTTCATCCGGTTCGCCATGGCTGAGCAGCACACGATCCGGCAGGGTCATCCGGCCGATCACATGCAGCATGGCCGACTTGCCCAACTGGGCGATGCGCTCCTCGCTCAGAGACTCCGACAGGGCCGGCTGCTGTCGCGCAAGCGCAGCGGTCAGGCAGGTCATGTAGCGCTCGATACGCTCCAGGCGACGACTGCTCGGGTTGTCGCGCATGACTGCAACGCTGGCCATGGCCTCGATGGTGACGTCCTGCAGGTTCTGGATATCGCGTGTGCGGCGCTTGACCTCGAGCTCCAGATACTCGCTCTTGTCACGCAGGTAGTCGGTGGCCGCCTTGAGCTGCAGCTGCGCCCGCACGCGCGCAAGCACGATGGGTGGGCTGACCGGTTTGGTGATGTAGTCGGCGGCGCCGTGGTCGAAGCCCATTTGCTCGTCGGCCGCATCGCTTCTGGCCGTGACCAGGATCAACGGGATATAGCGGGTTTGCGGATCACTCCTGAGCGCGCGACAGAGTGCGTAGTCGTCCTGCCAGCCCAGCAGAATCAGGTCGGGCTGCGGCCGCGCTCTGGCGGCGTGCAGCGCGTCCTCGCTGGCAACCAGCCTTACCTGATAGCGGTCGACCAACAGCGCGCCAAGCCGCTGGCGCGCGTCGACCGAATCGTCCACAACCAGAATCAGTTCCTGCTCCAGCCTATCGAGCATCCCGCGCATGGTGATCTCCGTTGGCACCTGCCTAACCATCATTAAAGGCGCTGGGCTGTATTTGCGCTCACGCCGTCATACAAATGACCTCAGCAGGGGTTTGAAAGTGCAATGCGGATTGGCAGAGCAGCGAGCGCAGCCGACAATCGTCAGCAGGATCGTCACCGAAGGGCTGCCCCATGCTCGACCAGGAACGCTGCTGGCAAGCCGTCTGCGAACGTGATGAGGCGTTCGACGGGCGCTTCGTTTTCGCCGTGCGCAGCACCGGCATCTATTGCCGCCCGAACTGCCCGGCGCGGCGGCCACGGCGCGACAACGTCAGTTTCCATGCCGATTCAGCCAGTGCCGAGGCAGCTGGCTTTCGCCCGTGCAAGCGCTGCTCACCGCAAGGGCAAAGCCCGGTCCAGCAACTCGATGCACTGGTTGCGGCCGCCTGTGAGCTTCTGGGTGGCGAACAACGTCTGACGCTGCCGCAGCTGGCTGCACGCATCGGCCTGTCACCATCGCATCTGGCCCGGGCGTTCAAAGCGCGCACCGGCATGACGCCCAATGCCTGGGCCGCAGCACAGCGCAGCCAGCGCCTGGAAGCCCATCTGCCGCACGCACCTAGCGTGCTTGACGCTGCCCTGGCTGCCGGCTATTCCGGCACGCGCGCGCTGTATGAAAAGCCCCAGGCCATGAGCCCCGCTCAGCGCCGCCAGGGTGGCGCCGGCGAACGCCTGCGCTACAGCATCGCCCCCTGCCCGCTCGGGCAGGTGCTACTGGCGACCAGTGACCGAGGCGTTTGTGCCCTGTTGTTCGGCGACCAGCCGGCAGCGCTGCGTGACGAGTTGCAACAGCGCTTCGCCGCCGCCCGGCTCGAAGAGGATGAACAGGGTCTGCGCAACTGGCTGCAGCAGGTGCTGGCGCAGTTGCAGGAGCCGGAACGCGCCGCCCATCTGCCCCTGGATATTCGCGGCACGGCTTTTCAGCAACGCGTCTGGCAGGCGCTGCAGCGCATTCCCTGCGGTGAGACCCGCAGCTACGCCGAGCTGGCCGGGCAGCTGCACAGCCACCCACGGGCGATTGCCCGCGCCTGCGCCAGCAACGCCATCGGCCTGCTGCTGCCCTGCCATCGCGTGGTGGCCAGCGATGGCAGCCTCAGCGGCTACCGCTGGGGGTTGCAACGCAAGCGCCAACTGTTGGAGCAGGAGCAGTCGTAGCGCTGTCGGTGCGCACGGCGCACCCTACGACTTTCTTCGCTATGCGTTAACACCCGTAGGGTGCGCCATGCGCACCAACTCTCTCGCCGCCCCCTACACCAGCATTGCCTTGGCCACCTCGTTGCGTGTGCCGCGGCCAACCAGTTGCTCCACCAGGGTCAGGGCAAACGCCAATGCCGTTCCCGGCCCCTGGCTGGTGATGCAGTTACCGTCGACTACCACCGCTTCGTCGACGAAGGTGCAACCGCTCAGCCGATCACTGAACGCCGGGTAGCAGGTCATGCGCCGCTGCTTGAGCACCCCGTAGCTCTGCAAGGCCAGCGCGGGCGCGGCGCAGATCCCGGCGAACAGCTCGCCCGCCTTGGCCTGCTTGCGTACGCGCTCGGCCAGCGGCTCGAAATCCGCCAAATGCTGCGCACCCGGCATGCCACCGGGCAGGACGATCAGGTCGAAATCCTGCGCCAGCACGTCCACCAGCATGGCATCGGCGGTCAGGCGGGTACCACGGGCGCAGGTGATCATCCTGCGCTCTTCGATACTCGCCACCAACACTTCCACATCGGCGCGGCGCAGCACGTCGATCAAGGTCACGCATTCCAGATCCTCGACACCATCGGCGACGGCAATCAGTGCTCGCTTGCTCATTTCACCACTCCTTCAGACAGAAAATGAAACTGTCCATCTGGTCATAAAAAGACACGACAGACCGTAAATTCACCCGGCAAAACCTTGCTGGTATGATGCGCGGCTTTTGCCAGATCGAGCAATTTTCCGGCCCGTACGGACGAATGTGCTTTGCTTTCTGCAGATCAATTTCGGCGCGCTCGCGCCTCGGGGAGCCACCATGCTGGAAAGACTGTTCCAACTCAAAGCCCATAACACCACGGTGCGCACCGAGGTACTGGCCGGGATCACCACCTTCCTGACCATGGCCTACATTCTTTTCGTCAACCCGGAAATGCTGGCCAAGACCGGCATGGACCACGGCGCGGTGTTCGTCGCCACCTGCCTGGCTGGCGCCATCGGCTCACTGATCATGGGCCTTTTGGCCAACTACCCAATCGCCCTGGCGCCCGGCATGGGCCTCAACGCCTTCTTCACCTACACCGTGGTGATGACCATGGGCTACAGCTGGCAGACCGCTCTGGGCGCGGTGTTCCTCTCCGGCGCGATCTTCTTTCTGCTGTCGATCTTCAAGATCCGCGAGTGGATCATCAACAGCATTCCGCTGGCGCTGCGCGCCGGTATCGCCGCCGGTATCGGCCTGTTCCTGGCGATCATCGCGCTGAAGAACGCCGGCATCGTGGTCGATCACCCGGCCACCCTGGTCGGCCTCGGCGACATGAGCAAGGGCGGCGCGCTGCTGGCCTGCCTGGGCTTCTTCGTCATCGCCGCTTTGGCCTATCGCAAGGTCACCGGCGCGGTGATGATCGGTATCCTGCTGGTCACCGGCCTGTCCATCGTCCTCGGTCTGTCCGAGCTGAAAGGCGTGGTGTCGATGCCCCCGTCGCTGATGCCGACCCTGCTGCAACTGGACATCGCCGGCGCGCTGGATATCGGTTTGATCAGCGTGATCTTCGCCTTCCTCTTCGTCGACCTGTTCGACACCTCCGGCACCCTGGTCGGTGTCGCGCAGAAGGCCAACCTGCTGGACAAGGACGGCAAGATGCCGCGCCTGGGCCGTGCCCTGCTGGCCGACAGCGGTGCCACCATGGCCGGCGCTGCACTGGGCACCAGTACCACCACCAGCTACATCGAATCCGCTGCTGGTATCAGCGCCGGCGGGCGTACCGGCCTGACCGCCTGCGTGGTGGCTGCGCTGTTCCTCCTCGCCCTGTTCTTCGCCCCACTGGCTGGCGCCGTACCGGCCTACGCCACCGCACCAGCACTGCTGTTCGTCGCCGTGCTGATGATGAGCAGCCTGGCGCAGATCGACTGGGACGACCTGACCGTCGCCGCCCCGGTGGCCATTGCCGCCCTGGCCATGCCACTGACCTTCTCCATCGCCAACGGCATCGCTTTCGGCTTCATCGCCTGGACGGCAGTCAAGGTGCTGGCCGGCCGCTGGCGCGAACTGAACCCGGCGATGTGGGTGCTCTCGGCCCTGTTCATCGTCAAGCTGGCCTACTTCGCCTGATCAGCGCAAAAGGTGGATGACAACAGGCGTAGGGTGGGCTTCAGCCCACCGCCATGATCGTTCCCACGCTCTGCGTGGGAATGCCTCCCCGGGCGCTCCGCGTCCCGCACACCGATCATCGACAGCCACGCACGGCAACATCGCCTCCGCTACAATGTCGCCCCGTTTTCCTGCCCCAATGAGTGACCGATGAGCCGCCCCGCATTCGACCCCGCCACCTACGACGCCCAACTCGCCGAGAAGAAGGCCCGCCTGGTCGAACTGCTGGCGCCCTTCGCCGCGCCCGAGCCTGCAGTGTTCGACTCACCGCGCGAGCACTACCGCATGCGCGCCGAGTTCCGCCTGTGGCGTGAAGACGGCCAGCGTCACTATGCGATGTTCGCGCCGGGCGACAAGCACACGCCGATCCTGCTCGACGACTTCCCCATCGCCAGCCTGCGCATCAACGAGCTGATGCCGCGCCTGCGCGCCGCCTGGCAGGCCAGCGAGGCGCTGTCGTTCAAGCTGTTCCAGGTGGAGTTCCTCACCACCCTGGCCGGCGATGCGTTGATCACCCTGGCCTACCACCGCCCGCTGGACGACGCCTGGCAGGCCGAGGCCGAACGCCTGGCTGCCGAGCTGAACGTCAGCCTGGTCGGCCGCTCCCGTGGCCAGCGCCTGGTGATCGGCCGCGACTATGTGGAAGAAGAGCTGAGCGTGGCCGGGCGCAGTTTCCGTTATCGCCAGCCGGAAGGCGCCTTCACACAGCCCAACGGCAAGGTCTGCGAGAAGATGCTGAACTGGGCCTTCGACGTGCTCGGCGAGCGTGAAGACGACCTGCTGGAGCTGTACTGCGGCAACGGCAATTTCACCCTGCCACTGGCCACCCGCGTGCGCCGTGTGCTGGCCACCGAGATCAGCAAGACCTCAGTGAACGCCGCCCTGGCCAACCTGGCTGACAATGGCGTGAACAACGTCGAGCTGGTGCGCCTGTCCGCCGAGGAGCTGACCCAGGCGCTGAACGAGGTGCGCCCGTTCCGCCGTCTGGCCGGCATCGACCTCAAGAGCTATGAGTTCGGCAGCGTCTTCGTCGACCCGCCGCGCGCCGGCATGGACCCGGATACCTGCGAGCTGACCCGACGCTTCCAGCGCATCCTGTACATCTCCTGCAACCCGGAGACCCTGGCCGCCAACATCGCCCAGCTGAGCGACACCCACAAGGTGACGCGCAGTGCACTGTTCGACCAGTTCCCCTACACCCACCACATGGAAGCGGGTGTACTGCTGGAAAGGCGCTGAACCTCAGGTCGCTGGTTGCGTGCTGTCCGGCAGGGCAATGGCGTAGCCATTGAGCGATAGCACCAGCGCATGGCCTTTGGCGAGCACCACCTCGGCCTCGTTATCCTGAGCAAGCAGAACCTCGCGCAGCGTGTAGGGAATCTCGACGGGAACCCCATCGATCGTGGTGGTTTCAGAATTGGCGCCGCTGATGCTGTAGCGAACGACTTTGCCCTCGCCTTTCAAACGATAAACATCGTCAGTCAACGGCTCGTATGAAGGCGCCATGCTGCCCAGATAGCCAAACCCTTCGGCGAACTCGGCCAGGCTGTCACGCTCGTTCTGCTGCAAGGTACGGTGGGGTTTGCCATGCAGGCGCAGATCCTGAAGATTCATGCGTCCCGAGAGATGCTCGCCAAAGAAGCGGGTGGCATTGAATGCAAAGAAGGCAATCAAGCCAAGGCCGATCAGGCCCATTACGATGTCCATATCAGAGGTCCTTGTTCGCGGAGTATTGCGCCGCGAATTTTCCTGCCAAGTGACGCCTACAGCAAGCGTGCCGTATCGTGACGCACGTCTCTCGCGCTAGAGCCCTCGCAACGCCCACCAGGCCAGCCCGGCCGACACCACTTCGAGCAGCAGCGCGTAGAGGTTGAAGGTCTGTTGCGTGCCCCCGTCCAGCCACAGCCCGGCTGCGCGTGCCAGCGCCAGCACGCTGTACAGCAGCACCAGCAGAAGCAGCGCCGGGCGCAGCAGGTCCAGGCGCATCAGCGCCATCGCCAGGTAAGCGGCCAGGCCCAGTTGCAGCCCTCCGTAGTAGGCGCGCACTTCGGTCACTGCGGCGTTGCCCATCAGCAGCGCGCCGCTGAAGCTGGCCATTTCCTCGGGACGAATGAAGTAGGCCAGCCCCAACACGACCAGGGCAGCGATCTGGATCAACAGGACGATTCGGGCGAAGAGCATCGGCAGGTTCCAGGCAATGGGTGACTGCCGCCAGCATAGGCCGCCACTGGTCGCGACGCATAGTCGCAATGGCTTGGGCAGCCGCTATGTCGGCGCTATGCTGAGCATTCGTTTATCTGGAGCCTTGCCATGCGTCGTTCCCTGCTCGCCCTCTGCCTCTTCACCAGCCTGGCTCATGCCAGCGAGCCCCTGACCATCGATGTGCACCGCGATGCCAACTGCGGCTGCTGCAAGGCCTGGATCAGCCACCTGCAGGACAACGGTTTCACCGTCAACGACCATGTCGAGGCCGACATGAGCGCCGTCAAGCAGCGACTCGGCGTACCGCCGCGCCTGGCTTCCTGTCACACCGGCGTTATCGACGGCAAGTTCGTCGAGGGCCATGTTCCAGCCGCCGACATTCTTAAACTGCGTCAGCGCCCAGACCTGATCGGCGCCGCAGTACCCGGCATGCCCATGGGGTCGCCTGGCATGGAATATGGTGATCGTGTCGACGCCTATCAGGTCATCGGCCTGGATAGCGAACGCAAGGATCAGTTGCTCAGTGACTACCCGGCCAACTGAGTCGGGCGCCAAGGCAGCTAAACTGCAGCGATCAGCAACCCAGGAGTGCCGCCATGCGCTGGCAACGCGGTAGACGCAGTGACAACGTGGTGGATGCGCGCGGCCGTTCCGGCAGGCGCATCGGCGGCGGCCTGAGCCTGGGCGGCGTGGCGGTGATCGTCATCGTCGGCCTGCTGATGGGCCAGGACCCGCTGCAGATCCTTGGCCAGATCGCCGGCCAGGCCACCCAGCCGCAGGTGACTCAACCGCAGAGCGCGCCAGCGGCGAACGACGAGCAGAGCGAGTTCGTCCGCGCCATCCTCGGCGATACCGAAGACACCTGGCGCGAGCTGTTCCAGCAGGCCGGCCAGCAATATCGCGACCCGCAACTGGTGCTGTTCTCCGGCGGCGTCAATTCCGCCTGTGGCTTCGCTAGCTCGGCGGTTGGCCCCTTCTACTGCCCTGGCGATCAGCGCGTGTATCTGGACATGGCGTTCTTCCGCGAGATGGAGCAGCGCTTCTCCGCCGCCGGCGACTTCGCCCAGGCCTACGTGATCGCCCATGAGATCGGCCACCACGTGCAGACGCTGCTGGGCGTATCGGCCAAGGTCAACGCGGCGCGCCAGCGCGGCGAGCGGGTCGAGGGCGATGGCGGCCTGCTGGTGCGTCAGGAACTGCAGGCCGACTGCCTGGCCGGGGTCTGGGCGCATCATGCACAGCGCCGGCATGACTGGCTGGAGGCCGGCGACCTGGAGGAGGCGCTGAATGCCGCCAGCGCCATCGGTGATGACCGCCTACAGAAGCAGGCGCGCGGTCAGGTGGTGCCGGACGCCTTCACTCACGGCACTTCACAGCAGCGCGTGCGCTGGTTCAGCACCGGTTTCGAGAGCGGCCAGCCGGGGCGCTGCGACACCTTCAAGGCGGCTCGTCTGTAACGCGCCGGGTCAGACCACGAAGCGCTTGCTCCACCAGGCAAACCCACAGGCAGCAGCGCCGCACAGGGCAATCACCAACGCCATGGGCATGGCCGAACCATCATGCAGGAAGGCCACCAGCGCCGACGCACTGGCCGCCACGCTGAATTGCATGCTGCCCAGCAGCCCGGAAGCGCTGCCGGCATGCCGGCCCTGCCCGGCCATGGCGCAGGCCGTGGCATTGGGCAGCACGCAACCGAGGCTGGCGACGCAGATGAACAGAGGGACCATCAGCGGCCACAGCTGCACCGGTTGCCACAAGGCCAGCACCAGCAGGCACAGGCCGCTGGCCAGGTACACCAGCACCATGCGCCGCAACCACAGCGCCGGGCCGCCGCTACGCACCAGGCGCGCGTTGACCTGCGCCATGATCACGAAACCCGCCGCGTTGCTGCCGAACAGCCAGCCATAGTGCTCGGCCGGCACGCCATACAGCTCGATGAAGACGAAGGGCGAGCCGGCGATATAGGCGAACATACCGGCCATGGCCACACCGCCGGCCAGGCTGTAGCCCATGAATGGCGCATTGCCCAGCAGCGCGCGGTACTGGCCGAAGGCACCGCTCAGCGGCGCCGGTTGCAGATGCTGCGGACGGGTCTCCGGCAACCACAACAGCACGGCCAGCAGGCACAGGCCAGCGAAGATCGCCAGACTGTGGAAGATCGACGGCCAGCCCAGGGTGTTGAGCAGCAAGCCGCCCCCCAGGGGCGCGAGAATCGGCGCCAGCCCCATCACCAGCACCAACTGCGAGAACACCTTGGCCGACGCCAGTGGGTCGCACAGATCGCGTACCACGGCGCGGGTGATCACCATGCCGGCGCAGCCACCGAGGGCCTGCACGAAACGTGCGGTCACCAGCCACTCCAGGTTCGGCGCCAGGGCGCAGGCCAGCGATGCCAGCGTGAACAACGCCACACCAACCAGCAGCGGCACGCGACGACCGAAACGATCCGCCAATGGCCCGTAGAACAGCTGGCCAATGGCGATACCAACGAAATAAGCCGCCAGCGACAGCTGAATATGTTCGACGTCGGTGCCGAACTGCTGGGCCAGTGTAGGGAAACTCGGCAGGTAGAAATCGATGGCCAAGGGGCCGAAGGCGCTCAGCGCGCCCAGAATCAGAAGGGTTCGCAGGTTCATGAATATTCCGGACAATTGTTAGCCGGCTAATCATCTCACCGACCAGGCCGCAGATGAAAGCGCGGACCGCCCAACGACGGCTCGCGGTTATCAATGCGGCGGCTGTTCTTCCCTGGCCTTGCCGCGCTGGCTCACCCGCTGCGCCGCCGACTCCACCAGCAGGTAGAACATCGGAATGAGGAAGGTGGCCAACAGCGTGGCCGCGAGCATGCCGCCGATCACCCCGGTGCCGATGGAGTGGCGACTGGCCGAGCCGGCACCGGAGCTGATGGCCAGCGGTACGCAGCCGAGAATGAACGCCAGCGAGGTCATCACGATCGGACGGAAGCGCAGCTTGGCCGCCTCCAGCGCCGAGTCGAAGATGCCCTTGCCTTCGGCGCGCAGCAGCACGGCGAACTCGACGATGAGGATGGCGTTTTTCGCCGCCAGGCCGATCAGGGTGACCAGGCCGACCTGGAAGTACACGTCGTTCTGAATGCCGCGCAGCCACACCGCGAGAATCGCCCCGAAGACCGCGAAGGGTACGGCGGTGACCACCGCCAACGGCAGCGTCCAGCGCTCGTATTGCGCGGCAAGAATCAGGAACACCAGGATCAGGCCGAAGACGAAGGCCTGGGTTCCCGAACCCTGAGTCGCCAGCTCCTGATAGGCAGAGCCGATCCAGCCCAGGCTGTAGTCCTCGCCGAGCACCTCGTCGGCCACTTCCTGCATCGCCGCCAGCGCCTGTCCGGAGCTGTAGCCCGGCGCGGGGCCGCCGAGCACCTTGGCCGAGGGATAGACGTTGAAACGGTCATAGGAGTCCGGCCCAAGGATGCGCCGCACCCGCAGCAGGGTCGACAGCGGCACCAGATCGCCGCTGCTGGAGCGCACGTAGACCTGGCCGAGATCCTCCGGCTTGCGGCGGAACTCCGATTCCGACTGCAGGCTGACCTGCCAGGTACGCCCGAAGAGGGTGAAGTCGTTGACGTAGTAACTGCCGAAGGTCGCCTGCATGGCGGTGAACACGTCGCTGACGCTGACGCCCAGTGCCCGCGTCTTGGTCCGATCCAGATCGATGTAGTACTGCGGCACGTTGGCGCTGAAGGTGCTCTGAATACCGGCCAGCTCCGGCCGTTTGCTGGCGGCCTCGACGAAGGCCTGAACCTTCTCGCCGAGCTGCTCGACGCTGCCACCGGAACGGTCCTGAATGAAGGACTCGAAGCCGCCGGTGGTACTCATGCCGGTGATCGGCGGTGGGTTGAACGACAACACCAGGCCATCCTTCTGCGCAGCGCCCATGCCCATGAACTCGCGCGTCAGATTGCGCGCATCGAGCTCGGGCGTGGTGCGCTCGCTCCAGTCCTTGAGCGGCACGAAGGACACCCCGGCATTGCTGCGCACGCCGAAGGTGAGCACGTCGAAACCGGCGAACGTCACCACGTCTTCGACTGCCGGATGCTCCATCAGCTGCTGGCTTACCGCGCCACTCAGGGCCTCGGTGCGATTGAGCGAAGCGGCCGGTGGCAGGTAGTAGGCGTTGATCACGTAACCCTGATCCTCATCGGGCACCAGCGAGCCGGGCACACGCGAGAACAGCAGCATGATCAGTGCGATCATGCCGCCGAACAGCAGCAGGCCGACCAGCGAACGTTTGAGGAAGAAACGTACCCCGGCGCCGTAGCCCTCGGTGGCCTTGTCGAAGAAACGGTTGAAGGCGCGGAACGGTGCCGCCGGCTCGTGGTGTCCGGGTTTGAGCAACAGGGCGCAGAGCGCAGGAGAAAGAGTCAGGGCGACGATGCCGGAAATCACCACCGACACCGCAATGGTGATCGCGAACTGCTTGTACATCTGCCCGGCCAGGCCACCGAGAAAGCCCACCGGCACGAACACCGCGCAGAGCACCAGAACGATGGCGATGATTGGCCCGGTCACCTCCTCCATCGCCTTGATCGAGGCATCTCGCGCATTGAGCCCCTGAGTGCGCATCACCCGCTCGACGTTCTCGATCACCACGATGGCATCGTCCACCACGATGCCGATGGCCAGCACCATGCCAAACAGCGTCAGCAGGTTGATGGAGAAGCCCAGCATGTACATGCCGGCGAAGGTGCCAACCAGCGACACCGGAATGGCCAGCACCGGAATCAGCGTGGCGCGCCAGTTCTGCAGGAAGATGAACACCACCAGCACCACCAGCACCAGCGCCTCGAAGAAGGTGTGGATCACCTCCTCGATGGAGACCCGGACGAACTTGGTTGTGTCGTAGGGAATCTTGTAGGCGATCCCTTCGGGGAAGCGTTTGGCCAGCCGCTCCATGGTGCGCTGCACCGCTTCGGCGGTGTCCAGGGCGTTGGCACCGGGCTGCAGGTAAATGCCGAAGGCGGCGTTCTGCTGGCCATTGAGGGTGGTGACCAGCGAGTAGTCCTGCGCGCCCAACTCGACCCGCGCCACGTCCTTGAGCAGCAGGCTGGCGCCGGTGTCGTCGGTGCGCAGGATGACGCTCTCGAACTCCTTGGGATCGGTGAAGCGTCCTTGCGTGGTTACCGTGTAGGTGAAGTCCTGCGGCACCTTGAGCGGCTGCTGGCCGAAGCTGCCGGCGGCGAACTGCGAGTTCTGCTCGCGGATGGCATTGACCACATCGGTGGGCGTGAGGTTGTACTGCGCCAGTTTGTCCGGGCGCAGCCAGATGCGCATGGAATAGTCCTTGGAGCCGAACTGGCTGGCATCGCCCACGCCGGGCAGGCGCTTGAGCTCGTCGATGACGTTGATCAGCGCGTAGTTGCTGATGAAGATCGGGTCACGCGAATCATCCGGCGAGTAGAGGGTGATCACCTGGAGGATGTCGGAGGACTTCTTCTCCACCTTCACGCCCTGGCGGCGTACCTCCTCCGGCAACTTGGCCAGCGCCGCCTGCACCTTGTTGTTGACGTTGATGGTGGCCTGGTCCGGGTCGGTACCGACCTCGAAATACACCGTCAGGCTCATCGCCCCACTGCTGGAGGAGTTGGACAACTGGTAGATCATGTTCTCGACGCCGTTGATCGCCTGCTCCAGCGGTGCGGCCACGGTTTCGGCGATGACCTGCGAACTGGCGCCAGGATAGGCAGCCGAAACCGACACCTGCGGCGGCAGGATTTCCGGGTACTGGGCAATGGGCAGTGCGCGCATCGCGGCCAGGCCGGCGAGCACGATGACGATGGAGATGACGGTGGCGAATACCGGACGGTCGATGAAGAAGCGCGAGATCATGGCCGTTACTCCTGCGCCGGGCTTGCAGGCGTGGCTGCCTTCGCCTCCTCGACCTTGACCGGGCTGTCCGGCCGGACCTTGGCCAGGCCGTCGACGATGACCCGCTCGCCATCGCTGACGCCGGCCAGAATCACCCAGCGCCCACCAGCCGTATCGCCCGTGGTGACCTGACGCATGCGTGCGACGTTCTGCTGATCCACCACATAGACGAAGGTGCCACGCGGCCCCTGGGCGACGGCACGCTCCGGTACGGTGACGGCGTTGGGGCGAGTCAGGCCCTTGACCTGCACACGCACGAACTGCCCGGGCAGCAGCTTCTGCTCGGGATTCGGCACCACGCCACGGGCGCTGACGGTGCCGGTACCGCGGTCGATCAGACTGTCGGTGAAGTCCACTTCGCCAGCGGTCGGATAGGCCGATCCGTCCCCGAAATGCACTTCCACGCTGAGTTTGCCGCTGGCCGGTGGCACCAGGCTGCCTTCGGACAGTTCGCGGCGCAGACGCTCGGCCTCGGCGTCCGGGTAGGCGAAGTTGACGAAAATCGGATCGAGCTGGGTGATCTGCGTCAGCAGGCTGGCACTGGGATCACCAGCGACGATCAGGCTGCCTTCGGAGACGCTTTCCTTGCTGGTGATACCGGTGATCGGCGCCTTTACCGTGGTGTAGTCGAGGTCGATCTGGCGCGACTGCACCTCGGCCTGGGCCGCCTCGATATTGGCCTTGCTCTGCTCGAAATTGGAGATGGCATTGTCCAGCTCGCTCTCGCTGGCGAAGCCTTTTTTCTGCAGTTCACGGATGCGTTTGAGGTCGCGATCGGTCTGCCGAAAACGCGCCTGCTCCTGCGCCAGAGCGCCCTTGGCACGGGCCAGGGCAGCCTCGTAAGGGCGCGGATCGATGCGAAACAGCACCTGATCCTTCTGCACCCGACTACCCTCCTGGTAGGTGCGTTCCTGCAGGATGCCGCCGACCTGAGCCCGCACCTGCACCTCGCGGTAACCGGCGGTTCGCGCCGGATATTCCAGCACGATGGGCAGTTCGCTGGCCTTGATCTGTTCGACCGTCACCGCTGTCGGTGGCACATCGGCAGCCTGGACGCTCGCGGCCAGCAAGGCCAGGCTGAAGGGCAGGCAGAAACCGACCAGACGAACGAAGGGCATGAGGCATTCCTCTCCTTGGCTAGACGCGGGGCAGATGCAGGACAACCAAGCCCGCCACCAGCAGGCGGGGCAAAATCGGTAAACTCGGCACAATCTGAGCCTAGTTCCAATTAACCGGATCGCCATGCGTAGAACCAAAGAAGATGCGGAGAAAACCCGCTGCGCCATCCTCGCTGCTGCGGAACAGTTGTTCCTCGAGCGTGGGGTCGCCCATACCAGCCTCGAGCATATCGCCAGACATGCCGGGGTTACGCGCGGTGCGGTTTATTGGCACTTCCAGAACAAGGCGCATCTGTTCCACGAAATGCTCAATCAGGTACGCCTACCGCTGGAGCCGCTGGCCCAGCAACTGGCAGCGGTCGATGGCCTGTCATCGCTGCAGCTGCTGCGTGATCTGTGCATCGAGGCCATGGCCAATCTGGTGCTCGACGAGCAACGCCGACGCATCCTCACCGTGCTGCTGCGCCGCTGCGAGTTCACCGAGGAACTGCGCGAAGCCGAGGAACGTCACGAGACCTTCGTCAATCAGTTCATCGACCTGTGCGAACAGCAGTTCGCCCTGCCGACCGTGCAACCGTACCTGCAGCCAGGCATCACCCCGCGCCTGGCCTCGCGCACGCTGCACGCGCTGATCGTCGGCCTGTTCAGCGACTGGCTACGCGACCCCAGCCTGTTCGACGCCCAGACCGATACGCCGGCGATGATCGACAGCTGCTTTCGCGGCCTGCTGCAGCAGTGGCCTTAGCCGCTCCAAACCCTAGGCCGGCGCAACCTCGTAACCCGCCTCGCGAATGGCGAGCTGTATCTGCGCAGCATCCAGGCCGCCCTCCACACGCACCAGCCCTGCAGCCAGATCGACCTCGACCCTGGCCGCCTGATCAAGCGCCTGAATCGCCTGGGTGACGGATCTGACGCAATGACCACAAGACATTCCGCTAACCTTGAATTGCTGCATCTGCTGACTCCTTGAACCGCTGGACGATGGGTGTAGTCTCGACCTTGCCACGATGGCAAGGTCAAGCCCTTGCTTCATGTCATCCGCCCGGTTTCTGCACGAGGTCCCTCACCATGCGCCTGCTCTGCTCCGCCCTCACCTTGCTGCTGGCGCCTCTGGCTCAGGCCGAACCTTTGGCACCGTTGCCATCGACCAGCCAGGGCGAGGGCTACGCGGTGCTGATCGTTTCGCGCGAGCGTCTGGAGGTGGCGACCACCTGCGAGATCGCGCTGTATCTGCATGACCAGATGGCCGCCCGCCTGCACCAGGGCCAGTCGGTGTCCTTCAACCTGCCGCCAGGCAAGGTCTCGCTGCGCCTTGGCCTGACCGGCACCGGCACATGCCAGGACGGCATCACTCAACTCGCAGGCCAGTCGCTGGAGCTCCATGCCGGCGAAGTGCGCCGTTACCGCGTCGCCATGGAGAGCGACGGTCTGCGACTGCATGCCGCGCCGCCATTGCACTGAAGGCTTGACCTTGCCATGGGGGCAAGGTTGATCCTGTAGCCATGACGTCACCAGGCCGTTGAAAAACTACCTGCGTTGGCATTACTGCGTTAAAAACGACCTCAAAATGCTCATTTACAGCACGTAAACTCCGCTTTTTCGGCCGTTTTTGCCTTGTCTTGCCTGCCTCGCCTACGTTTTTCAACGGCCTGCTACAGGGAGCCCATCCATGACCACCTTCGACCTGCCCATCCAGGGCATGACCTGCGCCAGTTGCGCCGGCCGTGTCGAGCGCGCACTGCGCAAATTACCCGAAGTGAGCAGCGCCAGCGTCAACCTGGCCAGTGAGCAGGCGCGCATCGAAGCGCCCGTCGGTAGCCTGACGCAGCTGATCGCCGCCATCGAGGGCGCCGGTTACAGCGTACCCAGCCAGCCCCTGGAACTGAGCATCGCAGGCATGACCTGCGCCAGTTGCGTCGGTCGCATCGAACGCGCGCTGAGCAAACTGCCGGGCATCAGCCAGGTCGCCGTCAATCTCGCCGACGAGAAAGCACGTCTGCAGGTGCTCGCCGGTTTCGACCCGCAACAGGCGCTGAAAGCCGTGGCCACCGCCGGCTACAAGGCCAGCCTGCTCGACGGCCAGCCGACCGTGGATCAGGCGCAGCGTCGCTTGCAGCGTGAGCGTCTGACGCTGCTGGCGGCCATCGCCCTGACCCTGCCGCTGGTGCTGCCGATGCTGGTCGAGCCCTTCGGCCTGCACTGGATGCTGCCGGCCTGGGTGCAGTTCCTGCTCGCCACCCCGGTGCAGTTCATCTTCGGCGCCCGCTTCTACCGCGCCGCCTGGCAGGCGCTGAAGGCCCGCGCCGGCAACATGGACCAACTGGTGGCCATCGGCACCAGTGCCGGTTACGGCCTGAGCCTGTACCAGTGGGCCGTGACACCGTCAGGCGGCATGCCGCATCTGTATTTCGAAGCCTCGGCGGTGATCATCAGTCTGATCCTGCTCGGCAAGTACCTGGAAAGCCGCGCCAAGCGCCAGACCGCCAGCGCCATTCGCGCGTTGCAGGCGCTGCGCCCCGATCACGCGGTGCGCCTGGCCGATGGCCGCGAGGAGCGCGTCGGCATCGATGCACTGGTGCTGGGTGACCGCATCCTGGTCAAGCCGGGCGAGCGCTTCCCGGTCGACGGCCAGGTGCTGGAGGGCAACAGCCACGCCGACGAAGCGCTGATCAGCGGTGAAAGCCTGCCGGTGGCCAAGCAGCCAGGCGACAAGGTCACGGCTGGCGCCATCAACGGCGAAGGTCGCCTGCTGGTGGAAACCACCGCCCTGGGCGCGGAGACCGTGCTATCGCGGATCATCCGCCTGGTGGAGGACGCCCAGGCGGCCAAGGCGCCGATCCAGAAACTGGTGGACAAGGTCAGCCAGGTGTTCGTCCCGGCGGTGCTGCTGATCGCCCTGGCCACGCTGCTGGGCTGGCTGGCGTTCGGCGCGCCCTTGGAAAACGCCCTGCTCAACGCCGTGGCCGTGCTGGTCATCGCCTGCCCCTGCGCCCTGGGCCTGGCCACGCCGACCGCGATCATGGCCGGCACCGGCGTCGCCGCGCGTCACGGCATCCTGATCAAGGACGCCGAAGCGCTGGAAGTGGCGCACGCCGTGCAGCACATCGCCTTCGACAAGACCGGCACCCTCACCGAAGGCAAGCCGCGCATCGTCCATATCGGCCTGGCAGAGGCCACCGAAGAAGAGCTGCTGCGCCTGGCCGGCGGTCTGCAACAGGGCAGCGAGCACCCGCTGGCCAAGGCCGTGCTGCAGCGCTGTGCCGAACAGCACATCACACTGCCGGCGCTGAGCGACAGCCGGGCGCTGGCCGGCCGTGGCATCGCCGGCGAGATCGAAGGTCGCAGCCTGCAACTGGGTAGCAACCGCCTGCTGGAAGAAAACCACCTGCAGGCCGACGCGCTGGGCTCATCCGCGCAAGCCTGGGAGGCCGAGGGCCGCACCCTGTCCTGGCTGATCGAAACCGGCAGCACGCCACGCCTGCTCGGTCTGCTGGCCTTTGGTGACCTACTGAAGGACGGCGCCGCCGAAGCCATCGCCGAGCTGCGCGAACAGGGCATCACCAGCCACCTGATCAGCGGCGACAATCAGGGTAGCGTCGCGGCGGTGGCCAGCGTACTGGGCATCGCCCAACCCCACGCCCAGGTGCTACCGGCGGACAAGGCGCGGCTGATCGGCGAATTGCGCCAGCAGGGCACCGTGGCCATGGTCGGCGATGGCATCAACGACGCGCCGGCCCTGGCCGCTGCGGACGTCGGCATCGCCATGGGCGGCGGCACCGACGCCGCCATGCACGCTGCCGGCATCACCCTGATGCGCGGCGACCCGCGCCTGGTGCCGGCCGCGCTGGACATCAGCCGACGCACCTACGCGAAGATCCGCCAGAATCTGTTCTGGGCCTTCATCTACAACCTGATCGGCATCCCGCTGGCCGCCGCCGGCCTGCTCAACCCCATGTTCGCCGGCGCCGCCATGGCCCTGTCCAGCGTCAGCGTGGTGAGCAACGCACTGCTGCTGACCCGCTGGAAACCGAAAGGAGATCCAATGCGATGAACATCGGTCAGGCCGCCAAACACACCGGTCTCAGTGCCAAGATGATTCGTTACTACGAGTCCATCGACCTGCTGCCCCGCGCCGGGCGCTCGGAGAGCGGCTATCGGCAGTACAGCGCCAACGACCTGCATCGTCTGGCCTTTATCAAGCGGGCGCGGGATCTGGGGTTTTCTCTGGAGGAAGTTGGCAGACTACTGGAGCTGTGGCAGGACAAGCAGCGCGCCAGCGCCGATGTGAAAGCGTTGGCCGAAGAACATATCGCCGAGCTTGAGCGCAAGATCACCGAGATGAGCGCGCTGCGCGATACGCTGGTGGAGCTGGCGAACAGCTGCCAGGGCAACGACCGACCGGACTGCCCGATATTGAAGGGGATCGAGGAGGGCGTGAGCTGCGGCGCAGCGAAATGCGCTCACGGAGGCACCTTGTAGCCCGGATGCAATCCGGGGGAGGCTGCGAAAACCGCCCCGGATTTCATCCGGGCTACGGCAAGGCACAGCCCCCGATAAGCGCAGCTCAGCGCATCCAGGGCGGTATGGGTTCGGCGTCCTTGGGCTCGTCTTCGGCGTTGAGCAGGGCCTGCTTCTTCGCTTCCTCGGCCAGCGCGGCCTTGATCTCGCGCATCACCGCGTCGATATCGGCAGCGTCTTCCGGTTCGGCGAACTCACCAGTCAACGCCGTGTCGGGCTGCAGTTTGCCGGCCTCGTAGAGCGCCCACATTTCCTTGGCGTACTTGGTGTATCTCAGCTCGGGGGCGAACTGGCCAAAGTATTCGGACATGTTGCGTACATCGCGTTCGAGCATGCTGAAGGCATGGTTGTTGGCGGCGGCGTCCACGGCTTGCGGCAGATCGATGATCACCGGCCCCTCTGGGCCGAGCAGCACGTTGAACTCGGACAGGTCGCCATGCACCAGGCCAGCGCAGAGCATCTTGACGATTTCCTGGATCATGAAGGCGTGGAATTCACGCGCATCATCCGGATGCAGATCGACGTCATTGAGCCGCGGAGCGACGTCACCCTCACCATCGGTGACCAGCTCCATCAGTAGCACGCCGTCGAGAAAGTCGTAGGGTTTGGGCACCCTCACTCCGGCGCTGGCCAAATGGAAGAGGGCCGCCACTTCGGCGTTCTGCCAGGCCTGCTCCTGCTCCTTGCGCCCGTACTTGCTGCCCTTAGCCATGGCACGCGCCTGCCGGCTGCCACGCACCTTGCGGCCTTCCTGGTACTCGGATGCCTGACGGAAACTGCGTTTGTTGGCTTCCTTGTAGACCTTGGCGCAGCGCAACTCGTCGCCGCAGCGCACTACATAAACCGCTGCTTCCTTGCCGCTCATCAGCGGCCGCAGCACCTCGTCCACCAGGCCGTCCTCGACCAGGGGTTCAATACGTTTGGGCGTCTTCATCGGTGTGGATCACGGGTCCTTTTTGGCCAGGGGCGGGACGTTCAGGAGTCATCCTCTCACAGCGCGGGGCAGATGCCGACTCCCACCGCTCAGGCACTGACCAGATGCCGCCTGAGCGCCTCGATGGCGTAACGCACCTTGGCCGGTTGTGCATCACGACGCACAGTGACGATATGCAGGCCGATGGGCTCCTGCTGCCAGTCCGGCAGCAGCGCCAGCAGCTCGCCGCGAGCCAGCAGCTCACGAACTTCCGGTTCCGGCTGCAGCGATACGCCCATGCCGGCCAGGGTGAATTGACGCGCCGCAAGGATGTTGTTGCAAGCGATGCGGCTTTCCAGACGCAGGCGCTGCGTCGCGCCGCCCGGCCCGTGCAGCAGCAGATGCTGACTGCACTCGGTGTTGAGAGCGATCCAGTCCAGCTCGAACAGCTGCTGCGGCTGCACCGGCCAGACGCGCTGCGCCAGATAGGCAGGCGAGGCGCAGACCAGCATGCGCCAGTCGGCGACGTGCCGGGCCACCAGGCTGGAATCATCCTGCTGGCCAACGCGGATGGCCAGGTCGATACGCTGCTCGATCAAGTCGATCTGCTCGTCCTGGAAAAACAGACGCAGGCTCAGCGCCGGATGGGCGCTCAGCAGCGGCGCCAGCGCTTCACACAACAGCGGGCCGGAAAAGCCTACCGGCGCTGCGATACGCAGCTCGCCAACCGGCGCTTCACGTTGCTCGGCCAGGCGCTGCTCGGCCTGCTCGGCCAGTTCGACTATCTGCCGACAGCTGTCGTAGAACGTCGTACCGGCCTCGGTCAGGGTCAGCTTGCGCGTGGTGCGATGCAGCAGCGTGACGCCGGTGGCTTCTTCCAGGCGACGAATCTGCTGACTGACGGCCGACGCGCTCATACCCATGGCTGCGGCCGCCGCCACCATCGAGCCCTTCTCCACCACCATGGCGAACAGCGCCATGCGTTTGAGCTGCTCCATTATGAAGCCCTGCTTAATTATCCAAGTTCATCAAGCCACTTTTTCCCGCGTTTATCCAGCAGCGATCATGTGTCCACCATCACCATTCGAGGTTTCCCCCATGAAGATCGCTCTGATCGGCGCCACTGGCTTTGTTGGCGCCCCGCTGCTGCAAGAAGCCCTGAACCGTGGTCACCAGGTCACAGCCCTGGTACGTCATCCGCAGAAGCTCGACGCACATCCGCAGCTCACCGCCGTTCAGGCAGACGTTCAGGACAGTGCCGCGTTGGCCGAGCAGTTGCGCGATCACGATGCGGTGATTAGCGCCTTCAACCCGGGCTGGGGCGTCGCGGATATTCGTGAGCAGTTCATTGCCGGTAGCCGCTCGATCATCGCGGCGAGCAAGCAGGCCGGCGTCAAACGCCTGCTGGTGGTCGGTGGTGCCGGCAGTCTGTACATCGCCCCAGGCGTGCAGTTGATCGACACTCCCGACTTCCCCGCCGACTACAAGGAAGGCGCCGAAGGTGCGCGCCAGACTCTGGAAATCCTGCGCGGCGAACAGGAGCTGGAGTGGACCTTTCTCTCACCAGCCGCCCTGCTCGTGCCAGGCCCACGTACCGGTAAGTTTCGCCTGGGTCGTGACGAACTGCTGATGAATGGCGATGAGCCGGGAAGCATTTCGGTGGCCGACCTGGCCGTGGCACTGCTGGACGAAGTCGAGCAGCCGCAGCACATTCGTCAACGCTTTACCCTGGCCTACTGAGGCTCGCCGCCGCGCTGTCGCAGCGCGGCAGGCGCCATGAAACACAGCTCAAGAGGATTTTGCATGACCCTATTCAGCAGCAGCGCCTTCGTCGCTACCGATACCCCGGCGCGCTATATCAGTCGTCTGTGCAAGCACTTCGCGCACAAGATTCCGGTCAGTTTCGACGAACAACAGGGCCGTATCGAGTTCGGCGCCGGTCTGGCGACCTTGAAAGCAGAAGACCAGGGCTTGCGCCTGCGGGTTGAAAGCGCCAGCAGTGAAGACCTGCAACGCCTGGAGGGCGTCGTCGGCAGCCACTTCGAGCGCTTTGCCTGGCAGGAAGAGCTGACCCTGGACTGGCAGCCCAGCTGATCCCTCAAAGCGCATCCAGCCGGGCGCGCAAACGACGCAGCACCGCCAGCGACTCGGGGTTGTCGCCATGTACACACAGGCTGTCAGCCCGCAGGCGCAGCGGCTTGCCGTCGATATCGGCAAAAGGCTCGCCACGGGCTATGGCCAGGGCCTGGGCGAGGATGCGCTCAGGATCCTGGTGCACAGCGCCATTGAGCCGGCGTGGCGCGAGTTGCCCATCGGACAGATAGGCACGGTCGGCGAACGCCTCGAACATCAGCGGCACATCGGCCTCGTCAGCCAGGCGCAACTCCCGATCATTGTCAGCCAGCGCCAGCACCATCAGCGGCAGGCCTTTGCGGTAGCTGGCGCAGGCATCGAGCACTGCCGTCAGCAACGCATCATCGCGAACCAGATCGTTGTACAGCGCGCCATGCGGCTTGACGTAAGCCAACTGGCAGCCGGACGCGCGGCAGAAGGCATCCAGGGCACCCACCTGATACAGCACCAGAGCACGAACCTCCTCCGGCGAGCACTGCAGATGGCGCCTGCCGAAGCCTTGCAGATCCGGATAGGACGGATGCGCGCCAATGCCGACGCCATGCTCGACAGCCAGCGCCACGCTGCGCGCCATGATCAGCGGATCACCGGCATGGAAGCCGCAAGCCAGGTTGGCCTGATCGATCAGCGGCATGGCCAGCGCGTCGTCGCCCATGCGCCAGGCGCCGAAGCCCTCGCCCATGTCGCAGTTGAGAAGAATAGGGTTCATGCCGGCAGCTTAGAGCGCCAGCAAAGCACGCGCAAAGTCCGTCGCACACTCGAGAATTAATCGCATTTACAAAATTTACACCTGCCTGCAGGCCAATCGCCACGGCCTCTCCAGCCGAATGCCCTGTCCACCGGTATCATCCGCAATTGAACCTTATATGCAAATCACTATCATCCCGGCCGTTTGCAACCGTTCCGACTGCACCCTCTTACTGCCAGGAGTAGATCGATGTCCGCCCTCAATTCCCGCACCGCCTTGGCCAGCGCCATCGCCTTGGCCGCCAGCTTCGGCGCCCAGGCCAATGAGCCTATCGCCCTGGGCGATGTGGTCGTCAGTGCCTCCGGCTTCGAACAGAAGATCACCGAAGCCCCCGCCAGCATCAGTGTGATCAGCCGCGAGGAGTTGCAGCAGAAAAGTTTCAGCAATCTCGCCGAGGCACTCGAGGATGTCGAAGGCATCGACGTGCGTCAGGGCACCGGCAAAACTGGCGGGCTGAATATCAGCATCCGCGGCATGCCCAGCGAATATACGCTGATCCTCATCGACGGCCGCCGCCAGAACGCAGCCGGCAACGTCACGCCCAACGGTTTCGGCGAGACGTCCACCAGCTTCATGCCACCGCTGTCCGCCATCGAGCGCATCGAAGTGATCCGCGGGCCAATGTCGACCCTCTATGGTTCCGATGCCATGGGCGGGGTGATCAACATCATCACCCGCAAGGTCGGCAAGGAATGGGCTGGCTCGCTGACCCTGGATCACACCTATCAAGAGAACCGCGACTTCGGCGATGCCAGCAAGGCCAGCCTGTACGCCAGTGGCCCCCTGATCGACGGCCTGCTCGGCCTGCAACTGCGCGGCAGCCTGTATGACCGTGGGGCGTCGGATCTGAGCTTCGACAACGACACCACTGTCAGCCGGCGCGGCGCCTCGCCGGTCGAGGGCCGCAACAGCAACGTCGGTGGCCGACTGACTTTCACCCCCCATGAAGATCATGACTTCGCGCTCGACATCGAACGCGGCCGCCAGGTCTACGACAACGATGAATGCCAGCTCGGTAGCCTCGACGGCACCAACACGGGCAACACCGCACCGACTACAGGCTGTGGCCCGACTGCTCCCCGCGCCAGCGGTTACAAGGACGAGCTGCGTTTCGAACGTGAGCAGTACGCTCTCAGCCACACCGCACGCCTGGGCTTCGGCACCTGGGACAACAGCCTGACTCACAGCACCACGGAAACCTTTGGCCGCACCATCCCCGGACGTAACGCCGGGGGCGATATCGGCCAGCCGCTACCTTCCGCGCCCTGGGCCATCGTCGGCGCCGACCGCGAGCTGAAAACCAGCAATCTGGTGCTCGACACCAAGCTGGTCGCCCCGCTGGGTGATAGCCACATCACCAGCATTGGCGGCCAATGGTGGGAAGCCGAGATGACCGACAGCCTGGCGCAGAAGGATTACGAGCAAAGCATGTGGGCACTGTTCGCCGAGGACGAATGGCGCCTGCGTGAAGATCTCGCGCTCACCCTCGGCGTGCGCTACGACGACCACGAGACCTTCGGCGGCCATGTCAGCCCGCGCGCCTACCTGGTGTGGAACACCACCGACAACTGGACCCTCAAGGGTGGTGTCAGCCGTGGCTACAAAACGCCCGATCTGAACGACCTGCACGACGGCATCAACGGCATCACCGCACAGGGCCGCGCCGTTACAGTGGGCAACCCTGACCTCAAGCCGGAAACCAGCACCAGCACCGAGATCGGCGCCTACTTCGACAGTCTCTCTGGCTTCAAGGCGAATGCCACCTTGTTCCACAACAAGTTCAAGGACAAGATCGCCGAGGGGCCACGCATCGCCGATCATCCGCTGTGCCTGGGCAATCAGAACGTCAATGGCACCCCCAATCCCGGCTGTGCGCCGCTGGTCAACGTCGATGAGGCTGTCACCCAAGGTCTGGAACTGGCCAGTAGCTGGCAGTTCGCACCGGGTTGGACGCTGTCGGGCAACTACACCTACACCGACAGCGAGCAGAGCAGCGGCGCCAACAAGGGCGCACCGCTGACCAACACGCCCCAGCACATGGCGCACGCCAAGCTGAACTGGAAACCGACCGATCGTCTGAGCTTGTGGTTCTCCGGCGAATACCGGGGTGAACGTGCCCGCTTCCTGCAACGCACGGCCAACCTGTCGGCTGCTGATCTGGCGGTCCATGAACAGGTCGGCGACCTCAAGGCCTACGAAGTGTTTCACCTCGGTGGCTCGTTCAAGGCCTCGCAGAACGTGACCCTGAACGCCAGCATCTACAACCTGTTCGACAAGGACTTCCTCGACGGCAAGGTGTATACGGACAGCGGCGGCAACCAGGCCTGGTCGTCCTATTACATCCAGACCGGCCAGTCCACCACTGGCACCGTGGAAGAAGGCCGCCGTCTCTGGCTATCCGCCGTGATCGACTTCTGATTGATCATAGCGCCCATGAAAAACGCCAGCCCCAGGGCTGGCGTTTTGCTTTGCGGCAGCGCTTCAGAGACGCAGCCTTTTCACGCTATAGCGAATGCTGCAAGGCGCTGACACAGCACCCTGCTTGCACAGGCGGCGACTCGGAGGGCGTCGATAGCCGCTAAAGTCGCTTACAGGTAGTAGGACTTCAGCGGCGGGAAGCCATTGAACTCCACGGCGCTGTAGCTGGTGGTGTAGGCGCCGGTCGACAGCCAGTACAGGCGGTCGCCGCTGGCCAGGTTCAGCGGCAGGCCGTACTTGTAGTGCTCGTACATGATGTCGGCGCTGTCACAGGTCGGGCCGGCAATCACCACCTCTTCCATCTCGCCCTTCTTCTCGGTCCAGATGGGGAACTTGATCGACTCGTCCATGGTTTCGATCAGGCCGCTGAACTTGCCGACGTCGGCATAAACCCAGCGCTCGACTGCAGTGCGCGACTTGCGCGCCACCAGCACCACTTCGGAGACCAACACACCGGCGTTGGCGATCAGCGAACGACCCGGCTCGAGGATGATTTCCGGCAGTTCGTCGCCGAAGTCTTCCTTGAGGAAGCGGGTGATTTCCTCGGCGTAGGTTTCCAGGTCATTGGTGCGCTGGATGTAGTTGGCCGGGAAGCCGCCGCCCATGTTGATCATCTGCAGGGTGATGCCGTCTTCTTCCTTGAGGCGCTCGAAGATCACCTTGACCTTGGCGATGGCGGCGTCCCAGACGTCGATGTCGCGCTGCTGCGAACCAACGTGGAAGGAGATGCCGTAAGGCACCAGGCCCAGTTGCTTGGCCAGGATCAGCAGGTCCAGGGCCATGTCCGGCTGGCAGCCGAACTTGCGGCTCAGCGGCCAGTCGGCGCTGGTCGAGCCTTCGGTGAGGATGCGCACGTAGATCTTGGAACCCGGCGCGGCCTTGGCGATGTTGCGCAGGTCCGCTTCGGAGTCGGTGGCGAACAGGCGCACGCCCTTGTCGAAGAAATAGCGGATATCGCGGGATTTCTTGATGGTGTTGCCGTAGCTGATGCGCTCCGGGCCAACGCCGGTGGCCATGACCTTGTCCAGCTCGTAGATCGAGGCGATATCGAAGCTCGAGCCCTTGTCGCGCAGCAGCTCGATGATCTCGGTGGCCGGGTTGGCCTTGACCGCGTAATAGATCTTGGCGAACGGGAAGCAGTTGCCCAGCTGATCGTAGGCATCGCTGATGATCTGCCGGTCGATCACCACGAACGGGGTTTCGTGCTGATCGGCGAACGCCTTCATGCGCTGGAAAGTGGCGGGTGCGTAGTAGTCTTCGACCTTGATCGACATGCTGGGGACTCCAATGGCAAAACCGGGAACACATTGATTCGGGCAGCAGAACCGCTTACAGGTTCCGCCACGTGTCGGGGCTGGCCGCGCATCGCGCTGGCCTGAACGTCTGACAGTTTCCCCACTTTGGTTCGCCTACTTCCCAAGGCATGTCGCCGAGCATCACCGGTACCGACCTCGCCGGCCGGCAACCTCTCGTCGTCAGTACTTGAGCCGGATGGATCGTTTCCAGCATGGACGTTCGGGCGCGGACTTTAAGACCATGCGCCCCTCAGATCAACCGGAAATTACCCCTAATTTCATCTCGTTCCGGATATCACACAAAACGCCCTGAAATGCTGAACAGGCGGGGCTTTCAGCCAGTTTGCCGCAGCCTTGTTTCAGTGCCATTGCAGCACCAGTTCCTCCACCTGGGCGAAGCCCTGCAAATGGCGCCTGATCACCTCCTGCAACTCATCCAGTTCGGCCGCGGTCGGCGCTGTGCAGGTCAGCTGCAGAGCCTGGTCATCGGCCTGCAGCACGCATTCGCCGATGGAGAAACGCAACAGTCCCTCGCGCTCGCTCCAGCGCGCCTCGATCTTGTGCGAAAAGTGCTTACACAGGCGACCCAGCAGGCGCGGTGCCTGGGTAGTGGGAAAACGGCTATGGCTGTTGGGCATGACGTGGGGCTTCCTTGAGCAGCGGGCTATCGGCCAGCACCAGCGGCTGGCCGAGCGAGCAATGTTCGATACGCGCCTCGATGGCATAGGCGCGGCGCAGCCAGGCGGCGTCCAGCACCTCGGCGGGTACGCCGAAACGGTAGGCACCGCCCGGCGCCAGCAACAGCAGGTGGCTGCAGAAACGCAGCGCCAGGTTGAGGTCATGACAGGCCACCAAGGCGATGGCACGTTCGGTGCCGCAACGCTCGGCGACACAGTCGAGTACACGCAGTTGCCAGTGCAGATCCAGCGCACTGGTGGGCTCGTCGAGCAGCAGCAGTTGCGGCTCACCCACCAGCGCCTGCGCCAGGCCGAGCAGTTGCCGCTGCCCGCCGGACAGGCGATCCATACGCTGCAGGGCCAGATGCTCGATGCCCAGGCGCTGCAGGATGGCCTCGACCCGCGCTGCCAGCTCGTGCGAAGCGAGCTGCGGACAACGCGCCCGCGCCGCCGCCAGCAAACTTTCGTAGGCCAGCAGCGACACCGCCTGCGGCAATTGCTGCGGTAGATAAGCCACCTGCGCCCGCTGGCGCCAGGGCGGCACGCCGCTCAGTGGCGCCTCACCCAGCTGCGCCATTCCCTGACACAGCTGCAAGCCGGCGATGGCGCGCAGCAGCGAGGACTTGCCGACGCCGTTCGGGCCGAGCACGCCAACCAGGCTGCCAGCCTCCACGGCCGGCAGGGTCAGATTCTGCACGATGCTGCGCGCGCCATAGCTCAGCCCCAGTCCCTCGATCAGCAGGCTCATAGGCTGCGCCCTCGCGCCAGGATCAGAGCGATAAACAGCGGCACACCGACCACGGCAGTCACCAACCCCACCGGCAGGATCACCCCAGGCAGCAGCGCGCGGCTGGCCAGGGACGCCAGCGACAGCAACAGAGCACCGGCCAGTGCGCTGCCGGGCAAATAGAAGCGGTGATCCTCTCCCAGTAACAGACGCGCCACATGCGGCCCGACCAGACCGATAAAGCCGACCTCGCCAACGAAGGCCGTGGCCACGCCGGTGAGCAGGCTGACCCGCAACAGCACGAAGGTGCGCAGGCGGCCAACGCGAATGCCCAGACTGCGTGCCTGCTCCTCGCCGCCACGCAGGCTGGTCATGGCCCAGGCCTGGCGCAGCGCAAGCGTCAGGCACACGGCAAGCACCACGGCCACCAGTGCCACCCGCTGCAGATCGGCACGCGCCAGACTGCCCAACGTCCAGAACACGATCTGCTGCAGCGCATCGGCATCGGCGAGAAACTGCAGCAACCCGACCAGCGCATTGAGCCCGAACAACAGGGCGATACCGAACAGCACCAGGGTGTGCAGCGCCTCGCCCAGCACCCGCGCTACCAGAAGCAGCAACAGGCAGGAGATGAAGGCGCAGACGAAGGCCGCCAGCGGCAGCAGCAGATCGGCGCCGAGCCCGGCCAGATTGGGCCGCAGCAGAATCACCAGCGCCGCGCCGAGAGTCGCCGCCGCACCTACGCCCAGAGTGAAGGGGCTGGCCAGGGGGTTGTTCAGCGCCGTCTGCATCTCCGCGCCGGCCAGGCCCAGGCTGGCGCCCACCACCAGCGCCATCAGCGCGTAAGGCACGCGGATCTCGAGAATGATCACCGCCTGCGCCGCGTCCAGCTGCTGCGGCTGCAGCAACCCGCGCGCCACGTCCCACCAGCTCAGGCCAGCCGGGCCGGTGGCCAGATCGGCGATGAAACTGGCCAGCAGCAACGCCGCCAGCGCACCCAGGCAGGCCCAGCGCCGCCATAGCGTGCGGCGATAGGCGCGACCCAGCGCCTGCATGGTCTGCGCACTCACAGGCTGATCCAGTACTGGCCGTCCAGCGCCACCGGCTGGAACTCACGATAGAAGCGCTCCAAGGTGCGCTGCGGATCGAGATCGGCAAAGGCTTCGGGGTGCAGCCACTTGGCGAATACCTGCACCGCCACCACGTTGAACGGGCTGTTGTAGAAGCCATGCCAGATGGCATGTGCTCTGCCCTCGCGCACGGCGCTCAGGTGCTGCAGACCGCCACGCCCAAGCAGCCGTCTGAGCGAGGCCTGCGCCGCATCCGCCGCCACGCCCGGCCCCAGGGCGATATAGGTCGCGCCTTCGGCCAGGCTGTCGGCCGAGCCCACGGCGCTGGCGATATACAGCTCGGGCGGTTGGCTGAGCAGCAGTTCCAGACTAAGGGTGCCGGCATGGCCGGGCAGGCGCTCGCGGGCGATATTGTCGCCGCCGGCCTCGGCCAGCAGATCGGCGAACATGCCGCGCGCCATGCTTTCGCAGCAGCCATCGCCAAGGCCGGCGCGACTGTGCAGAAATACCTTGGGCGCGGCGCCTTGCGGCAAGCGCTCGCGCACCGCGGCCAGCGCCTCGGCATGCGCCGCGTTGAACGCCTCGGCACGTGCCTCACGGCCCAGGGCCTGGCCGAGCAGGGTCATGCTGCGCGGCGTATTGGTCAGCGGCTGCTCGCGAAAGTCGACGAACAGCACCGCCACCCCGGCGCGCTGCAACTGCTCGATCAGCCGGCCCTGGCTGCTGTCCGGACCATGCCCGGAGAGGCTGAAGATGGCCAGATCCGGGCGCAATGTCAGTACCTGCTCCAGGCTGAAGGTATCGGCCGCACCCTGGCCGATACGCGGCACGCTGGCCAGTTCGGCAAAGGCCTGCTGGTATTGCCGCGCGCTGCCCGGATCGACCAGCGCCAGGTCGGCCGGCATGCCCACCAGACGCTCCAGCAGGTGCTCGCCTTCGAGAATGGCCAGCACCGGCAGCAGACGGCCTTCACCCAGCACGATGCGCTCGACCCGCTCGGGCACCTCGACCTCACGCCCGGCCAGATCGCTCAGCACTTGCGCCTGCACCGGGGCCAGCAACGCCAGCCCCAGCAATACCGCAACGATTGCTCGCCCCATCAGATTCGCCATGCCAGGCCCAGACGCAGCTCACGCCCTGGCTCGTAAGAGCCACGGATGCCCTCGTAGTCCGGAATGTGCTCGAAATCCTCGTTGCTGGCGTGATCCAGGTACTGCTTGTCGAGCAGGTTCTTCAGGGTCAGGGTCACGGTCAGGCTTTCAGGCACGGCCTGCCATTCGGCATACAGGTCATGCACGCCATAGCCTGGCTTGGACACGTCGCCGACGCCGGTATGCAGGGTGTCGATGCCACGCACGAAGCGGCCCTGCCAGCCGAGGCTGAGGCTATCGCTGGCGCGATAGTCGGCGAAGCTGGTCCAGGTGTCGCCTAGGCTGGTACCCAGGCCGTTGTATTCGTAGACGTTGAGGCGCTCGCCATCCAGACGCGCCTCGTTGCGGTGGTAGCTCAGGCCCAGGCTGAGCTGCTGCCAGTGGTAGGCGGTGCTGAGCAGCAGGCCCTTGCTCTTCAGGTCGCCGACGTTCTCATACAGGTTTGGCCGGCCGATGGGGTCGGCGATGGCATCCTTGATCCGAGTGACGTAGGCCTTGCCGTTCAGCTCCCAGCCGCCGGCGCGGTAGTCGAAGCCGATCTCGTCGGTACGCGCCTTTTCCGCCTTCAGATCCGGGTCATTGCCGGAGCTGTCCATCTTGAACGCATCACGCACCTGCGGCCCGCGCAGTGCGCGCGCCTGGCCGGCGAAGACGGCCAGCTCGGGCGTCAGTTGGTAGCGCAGGCCGAGGTTGGGGCTGACGCCCTCCTCGGTGAAGTTCTGCTTGTCGCGGTCATCGAGCTTGTAGCGGTCGTAGCGCAGGCCGGCGTCGAGCTGCAGGCGCGAGGTGATCTGGTAGCGGTCCTGCAGATAGAGGCCGAGCACTTCGCCGTCCTCGTGGTCCAGCTCGCGGTCGCCGGCCGGGCCGAGGGTGGTGCGGTCATCGCGCAAGTCGACGCCATAGGTCAGCTGGTGGGCGCCGAGGCGGCTGGTATTGCGCAGGTCGAAGCCGGTGCTGCGGGTATCACCGATGTAGAGACCGAAGCGGCCGTCCTGCTCCAGCTCGTTGGTGGTGTGATAGGTGGTCAGCTCGACATCCAGCAGGTCGTTGTTCACCGGCTGCCAGGCGTAGTTGAGCGTCCAGGTCTCGCGCTCGGTGCTCAGCGGATACAGACGGTTGAAGCTGCTCGGGATCCACTGCGGGCGCTGGCTGCGCTCGCCTTCGTCGATGCGCTTCTCGTAACTCAGGCGCAGCGTCTGCTCGTCGCTGAGCTTGCCCACCAGCTTGGCGAAACCGAGCTTCTGCCGCGCAGCGGTGCCGAGCACGTCGTCGTTTCTGCCGTCCTCGTAGTCGTTCTGATCCTGGTAGGTGGTCATGGCCAGCGCCGACCAGTTCTGGTTGAAACGGCCGAACACGCTGGCGCTGCTCTTGTAGCCTTCGCCATTGCTGAAATAGCCGGTCTTGAGCAGCGCACCGAGCTGCTCGCCGTCGCGCAGCAGGTCGTCCGGGTCCTTGGTGACGAAGCGGATCGCACCGCCCAGCGCGCCCGGTCCGGCGGTCGCGTCGCCGGTGCCGGCCTGCACCTCGGCGCGTTTGAGCAGCTCAGGCTCGATACCGATACGGCCGGTGTGGTGGAAGGTCTGCCCGGGCTGGCTGGCACCGTCGATGCTAATGTTCAGCAGGGTGTCTTCCAGGCCGCGCAGGTAGAGCTTCTGCGCCACGCCGGGGCCGCCGGCCACGGACACCTCGGGGTTGGACTCGAACACTTCCTGCAGGTCGCTGGCCTGGTAGCGCTGCAACTGCTCGGCCTCGACGCTCTCGTTGCGGTCGATGGCCGCTGCGGTGATCTCCTGCGCCTGCAACTCCAGCGCGGCATCGGCGCCGTGCGCCTGCGCGGCGAGCAGACTACCGAAGGTAATGGCGCCGAGCAGACTCAGGCGATAAGGGCAGTGCGGCATGATCGATCCTCCCCAGGAAAGATGTGAATATTTCGCATTTGCGAATTCTCATCACAAGCACCTGGACTGGGAATCACTTTTACAACTGTTACATCGCCGCGCGTGGCAGGCGGATGTCCATGAGCAAACCGCCGCCGACGCGATTGCTCGCGCGAACGCTGCCGCCGGTGGCGCTGACCTGGCGCTGCGCCAGCGCCAGGCCGAGGCCGAAACCGGCACGCTCGCTGCCGCCACGGAAAAATGGCTGGAAGATACGCTCCAGCCACTGCTCGGCTACGCCCGGCCCCTGGTCGGCAACCTGCAACAGCCAGGCATCGCCCTCCTCGCTCAGGCTGACCTCGATCTGGCCGCCTGCCGGCGTGTGATCCAACGCATTGCGCACCACGTTCTCGATGGCCTGGCCCAGCGCCCGGCTGCTGCTGCCATGTAGCGGCGCGCTGTCGGGCATCTGGCAGAGAACCTGCCGATCCGGGTACTCAAAACGCGCATCGTCGAGGATGCTGTCGAGCAGTTCGGACAGGTCCAGGTTCTCGTCACGCAGCTCCGGGCGTTCGTTCTCCAGCCAGCTCAGGGTCAGGGCATCCTCGACCAGACGACGCATGCCGGCGCAGTCGTCGCGGATACGTTCGAGCAACTGGCGCTGGCCGCCATCCTGCTCGGCCAGGCTCACCGCCATCTCGATGCGCGTCAGCGGCGTGCGCAGCTCGTGGGACATATCCGCCAGACGCTGACGCTGGTCGATGATCAGTTGCCCGGTGCGCGCGGCCATGGCGTCGAAGGTCTCGGCCAGGCGCGCCAGCTCGTCGTTGCGCGAGCCCAGCAGCGAGCGCACGCGCACGTCCAGGCGGCCATCGCTGAACTGCCGGGTGGCCTGCTCCAGGCGACCGAGCGGCTGCATCAGGTGGCGATAGAGCACCAGGCAGACGATCAGCATCAGCACCAGCGGCACCACCAGTTGCAGCAGCAACTTGGCGTAATGCCAGTTGAGGCCGGGGCGCATGCGCTGCGGCAGGATGATCAGGAAGTGGGTCCGGCCGTCGGCGAACGGCAGGTCCATGATCGGGTTTTCCTGGAAGTACAGGTGGATCTTCCAGCTCACGTCGCGGCCCAGGCCGAAGCCCTCCTGGAAGCGCTCGGTGAGCACGCTGCCGGCCAGCGGTCGCACGTCGGACTCGACCACCGCCGCCCAGGTCTGCTCCTGCTGCTGCAGGGTGGTCAGCCAGCGTGCCAGCGCCTCATGATCGCCAGCGCGGTACATCGCCTCGGCCTGCTCGCCGTAGTGGCGCAGGGTGCGCTGGTGCTCGGCATCGATGAAGCTCATGCGCTCCTCGGTCTGCCAGGCTACGCGGGCGATGATCCAGAACAGCAGCACGCTGCCCAGGCCGATGACCAGGCACAGCTTCCAGAACAGACGGTGATTCATGTGAAGGCGTAACCGCGGCCGTGCAGGGTCTGTAGTCGGTCGGCGCCGAGGCCGGCTTCGGCCAGGCGACGACGGATGCGGCTGACGTGCATGTCCAGGCTGCGGTCGTACTGGCTGTACTCGCGCTCCAGCGCCATGCGGTACAGGTAGGGTTTGCTCAGCGCCTCGCCGCGATGGCTGACCAGCAACCAGAGCAGGCGGAATTGCAGCGGCGTCAGCGTCAGGTCGCAGTCACCGACCCGCGCCTGCTGGGCGTGGCGGTCCAGGTGCAGTTCGTCGACCTGCAACTGCTGCGCCTGGCCGCCGCGCGCGTTCTCCTGGGGGCGCGTGCGGCGCAGCACGGCGTCGATGCGCAGTTGCAGTTCGGTGATGTTGAAGGGCTTGGGCAAGTAGTCATCGGCACCGTGGCGCAGGCCGCGAATGCGCTCTTCCTCGGCGCCACAGGCGGTGAGCATGATCACCGGCGTCTGCTGCTGCTCACGCAGGCGACGCAGCACGGAAAAGCCGTTGACGTCCGGCAGCATCACGTCGAGCAGAAGTAGGTCCGGCGCCTCGCGCAGCGCCGTCTCCAACCCCGACTCGCCCAGGTGACAGGCACTGATGGCATAGCCCTGACCGCGCAGCAGCTCGCCGAGCTGGGCGGCCAGGGTGCGATCGTCCTCGACGATCAGGATACGGGCCAGGCTGGCGGTCATGTCGGCTACTCGGGGCAATTAAGGCGAATGATTCTCATATATAAAAACCACTTCGGCAACTTCGCCCCGCACGGCGCATCTTGCTCGGGGTCAATAGACGTCGCGGCGATAGCGCCCTTCCTCGACCAACTCCTGTACCGTCGCGTCGCCAAGCAGCTCGCGCAACGCCGCATCGACACCACCGGCCATGCCCTGCAGGCTGCCGCAGACGTAGATCGCCGCGCCCTCGTTCAGCCAGGCATGCAGGCGCTCGCCCTGTTCGCGCAGCAGATCCTGCACGTAGCGCTTGTCGGCCTGATCGCGAGAAAACACCAGATCCAGATGCTGCAGCTCACCTGCCGCCAGCGCCGCCTGCAGCTCATCGCCACAGAAGAAGTCGCAGGTCCGGTTACGCTCGCCGAACAGCAACCAGTTGCGCCCCTGCCCGGCCAGTGCGCGCGCGCGCAGCAGCGAACGCAGCCCGGCCAGGCCGGTGCCATTGCCGATCAGAATCAGTGGGCGGTCATCGTCCGGCAGATGGAACCCGCTGTTGCGCCGTAGCCGCGCCAGCAACTGGCCGCCTACGGGCAAATGCTCGGTCAGCCAGCCGGAACCCAGGCCAAGGCTGCCGTCGGTCTGCACGGCCTGGCGCACGATAAGTTGCAGCACACCATCGGCCGCCACCGAAGCGATGGAGTATTCCCGCGTGCCCAGCGGCACCAGCGCTTCGACCAGCGCCTGGGCATGCAGCCCGACCAGATGGGCGAAGCTGTCCGGCAACTGGCGTTCGGCCAGGGCTTCGCGCAGGCTCATCGCCTGGCCATCGAGCGTCACCGGCTCGAAGCCGTCGAAACCGGAGTGCTGCAGCCAGGCCAGCACGCGCGCAGAGGCATGGCGTGGATGAATTTCCAGGATGTCGCCGGCCTGCCAGGTGATCTGCGCAGCCGGCGTCAGGCCGAGGAAGAACACCGGCGCGCCCTGACTGCCAGGGTTGAGCAAACGCCGCTCGACCAGCGTCCAGCTCTGCCAGGGCGCCTGTTCGAAACGAATCGGCGCGGCGCCGGTCAGCTCGCTCAATTTCTGCTGCCATTGCTGCAGAGCAGCCTGGTCGGCGCCGTCGACCTCAACGCTGTCGAACAGGCGCTGCGCGCCCTGCAAACCCAGCCAGTCGTTGATCCGTCGGGCGAAGCCGCAGAAGTGCTGGTACTGCCGGTCACCCAGCGCCAGCACGGCATAGCTCAGTTGTTCGAGCGGCACCGAGCCGCCGAGCACCTTGCGCTCGAAGCCCTGCGCGGCGTCCGGCGCCTCACCATCACCAAAGGTGCTGACCACGAAAAGCGCCTTCTGCGTCTGGCGCAGGCTGTCGGCATCGACACGCGACAGCGGCTCGACCCGCACCGGGATGCCGGCGGCCTGCAACTGCCCGGCGCTCTGCCAGGCCAGCTGCTCGGCGAAACCGCTCTGGCTGGCGAAGCCGACCAACCAGCCTTCGCCCGTGTCAGCGTCTTTCAACGCACCGCGTGCCGCCAGCGCCGCGCGCTTCTTGCGCCGGCGATCCAGGTACAGCAGCCAGCCGGTGATGAAGAACAGCGGCATGGCGCCAGTGGCCAGCATCATCAGGATACGGCCCGGCATACCGAAGTATTCGCCGACATGCAGGGCATAGACGCTGGCCAGCAATTGCGCCTTGAAGCTCTTCTCGGCGTAGCGTTCATGGCGGCTGACTTCGCCGCTTTTCGGGTCGATCTGAAACTGGTTGATGGCGCGCACATGCTCGGCGCCATCGAGCATGTAGAAGACGGTCGCCGGCTGTCCGGCAACCGGCGGCAGGCGCAGATTCCAGGCCAGCAGCTTGGGTCCGGCGGCCTGCTGGATGCTCTGCCACACGGCGTCGTAGTCGACTTCGGGAGCGGCGCCATTGGGCGCTTCACGACCACCGCGACCACGCCCTTCAGCGCGCTTTTCCGGTGGCGTATCGGAGAGCATGCGTGTCAGCCCCTCGCGATACCAGTCATAGGACCAGTACAGCCCCGTGAGCCCGGCGCAGAGGTAGAACAGCAGCGCCCAGGTGCCGGCAACTGCGTGCAGATCCCAATTGAAGCTGCGGCCCTTCTTCTTCCAGTCCAGGGTCAGCCAGGTGCGCCAACTGAGCGCCTTGCGCGGCCAACGCAGATAGAGGCCGGACAAGCAGAAGAAAATCAGCGCCAGGGTGCTGGCAGCCGTGATCTGCTTGCCCACCTCGCCCATGGACAGGAAGCGGTGCAGCATCAGCATCAACTGGAAGAAGTCCTGGCCGATCGGCTTGGCCAGCACCTCACCGGTGTAAGGGTCGAAGACGATGCGCGGCCCGCGCCGCTCACCCGGTAGTGGAGAAAGAAAGGCCATGCCCGGCCCGTCATGCCGCCCGTCAACCCACAATCCGGTGACACGGTCAGCGGTGGCAGCCTCGATCCGCGCAGCCAGCTCGCCTGGCGTGAGATGCCCCTGCGCGCTGGGCTGGATCTGCCAGCGCTCGGCATTGATCGCCCGGGTTATCTCGCCCTCGAAGCTATAAAGAGCACCGGTGATCCCCATGACAGCCAGCACCAGGCCGGCGCTGATGCCGAAGAACCAGTGCAACTGGAAGATGATTTTCTTGAACACGACGGAGCCACCCTTACCCTGACCCACTGCGACGGGCGGCTACTCTATATGGGAATAATTTTCATAACCATTCATTTACGCGATATTTACGCATCTGCGCATCACCTGCCGGCCCACCTCAGGTCCGTCCCACGGCAGCTCCAAAGCCGATCAGTGTCCCTCGGCCAGAGTATGCAGTTATCGGTATAATCGGCAGTTTTCCGGGCACCAAGGTGCCTTCAACGCTTTCATCCAGGCACGCATTCATGACCACCCAGGCCGCCGAAGTCGCCAAGCGCCGTACTTTCGCCATCATTTCTCACCCGGACGCCGGCAAGACCACCATCACCGAAAAGCTGCTGCTGATGGGCAAGGCCATCGAAGTCGCGGGGACCGTGAAGTCGCGTAAATCCGACCGCCACGCCACCTCCGACTGGATGGAAATGGAGAAGCAGCGCGGCATCTCCATCACCACCTCGGTGATGCAGTTCCCCTACCGCGAGCACATGATCAACCTGCTCGACACCCCCGGCCACGAAGACTTCTCCGAAGACACCTACCGCACCCTGACCGCGGTGGACAGTGCACTGATGGTGCTCGACGGCGGCAAGGGCGTCGAACCACGCACCATCGCCCTGATGGACGTGTGCCGCCTGCGTGACACGCCGATCGTCAGCTTCATCAACAAGCTCGACCGCGATATCCGCGACCCCATCGAGCTGCTCGACGAGATCGAGGCGGTACTCAACATCAAGGCCGCGCCCATCACCTGGCCGATCGGCTGCTACAAGGATTTCAAGGGTGTCTACCACCTGACCGGCGACTACATCATCGTCTACACCCCGGGTCATGGCCATGAGCGCACCGCAGTCAAGATCATCGAGAAGCTGGATTCCGACGAAGCTCGCAACCACCTCGGCGACATGTACGAGCGCTTCGTTGAAGAGCTGGAACTGGTGCAGGGCGCCTGCCACGAATTCGATGCCGAGGCCTTCCTCAAGGGCGAGATGACCCCGGTATTCTTCGGCACCGCATTGGGCAACTTCGGCGTCGACCATGTGCTCGACGCCGTGGTCGATTGGGCGCCGCGCCCACTGCCACGCGCGGCCAACGAGCGCACTGTGGAGCCGACCGAAGAGAAATTCTCCGGCTTCGTGTTCAAGATCCAGGCGAACATGGACCCGAAGCATAGGGACAGGATTGCCTTTATGCGTATCTGCTCGGGCAAATACACACAGGGTATGAAGATGCGCCACGCGCGCCTGGGCAAGGACGTGCGCGTCGGCGACGCCCTGACTTTCTTCTCCAGCGAGCGCGAGCACCTGGAAGAGGCCTACGCCGGCGACATCATCGGCCTGCACAACCACGGCACCATCCAGATCGGCGACACCTTCACCGAAGGCGAAAACCTGGGTTTCACCGGCATCCCACACTTCGCCCCGGAACTGTTCCGCCGCGTGCGCCTGAAAGACCCGCTGAAATCCAAGCAGCTGCGCCAGGGCCTGCAGGAACTGGCCGAGGAAGGCGCCACCCAGGTGTTCTTCCCCGAGCGCAACAACGACATCATCCTCGGCGCGGTCGGCGTGCTGCAGTTCGACGTGGTCGCCAGTCGCCTCAAGGAGGAATACAAGGTGGAATGCGCCTACGAGGCGATCAACGTCTGGTCGGCGCGCTGGATCGAATGCAGCGACGAGAAGAAGCTCAAGGAATTCAAGGACAAGGCCTATGAGAACCTCGCCGTCGACGGCGGCGGCCACCTCACCTACCTGGCCCCGACCCGCGTCAACCTCAGCCTGATGGAAGAGCGCTGGCCGGAGGTCAAGTTCCGCGCCACGCGCGAGCATCACTAAAGGCTCAAACGTGTAGGAGCCCGCTTGCGGGCGATCAGCTTCTGAACCACGCTTGCCCCTGATCGCCGGCAAGCCGGCTCCTACATTTGATAGCGAGAGACCTGGAATGGATTCCAGCCGTTTTACCCATCATGGCCATGCCCTGCGCTCCGGCCGCCTTTCCGAAGCGAATCGCGCCTACCTGCTGACTACAGTCACCTATCAACGGCATCCCACCTTTCAGGACTGGCGCTCAGCAAGGCTGCTGATTGCAGAAATGCGCCGCCTGCATGATCAGCAACTCGTCCACTCCCTCGCCTGGGTAGTAATGCCCGATCACCTGCACTGGCTTGTCCAGCTGCGGGAGATGCCACTGTCAAAGCTGGTATTGCAGCTCAAATCCCGCAGCGCCATCGCCATCAACAAGGCTCGAAACGCCAGCGGTCGCGTCTGGCAGAAGGGCTTTCACGATCATGCCCTGCGCAAGGAAGAAGAGCTAACCACCACGGCGCGTTACATCGTCGCCAATCCATTGCGTGCTGGGCTGGTAAAGCACATCGGAGACTATCCCCACTGGGATGCGATCTGGCTGTAACGCCCGTCCTGTAGGAGCCGGCTTGCCGGCGATGCTTTTCTGCTCAAAACAGATCGCCGGCAAGCCGGCTCCTACGAAGAGCACTCGCTGACCAGCAAACTATCGCGCTCGCAGGTGCAAAGCAGTCGTGTCGTGGCTGGGTCATCCAGCAGGCATTCGGCGATTGCCGGCTCCAGTTCGGTGCGCAGCCGCCGCGCCAATGCGCGAGCACCGAAGCGGATGTCATGGTCGCGGCATAGCCAGGTGCGGGCGCTCTGCTCTACGTGCAGCGAACGGCCCTGACGGCCCAGGCGCTGGTTGAGCTTGTCCAGTTCGATGTTCAGCAAGGCGTCCAGCCACTGCTCGTCGATGCGCTCGAACACCAGAATGCGGTCGATACGATTGAGCCATTCCGGCTCGAAACACTCGTGCAGCACCTGCTCCAGCAATGCAGCCTCGCCTCTCGGCGCCAGCCCCAGCCAACGTCGCCAGCCACAGGCGAAACGATCGCGATAACGCTGCGCCTGCTGCGCGCCGATGTTGCTGGTCATGAAGATCAGGCTGTTACGGAAATCCAGGGTGCGGCTGCCGGCGGTCAGGGTCAGTCGACCATGTTCGAGAATGCCGAGCAGGCTACGCAGCACTTCGGGGCTGGCCTTCTCCAGCTCGTCGAACAGCACGATGCCAGGCCGCCCAAAGCTGCCGGCAATGGCCTCGGCATCGAACAGCGTGGTGCCTTCCTTGCTGCCGACATAACCAGGCGGCGCGCCAGTCAACGCAGCGGCGTAGTGCTCCTGGGCCAGGGTGTGCATGTCGATGCGGCACAAGGCATCGGCGCGGCCATGAATGGCCTGCGCCAGCAGGCGCACGACCTCGGTCTTGCCGACGCCAGTCGGCCCCATGAACAGGTTGACCGCCAGTGGCCGCTCACGCTCGCCGATATCGGCCTTGACCACCTTGAGCATGGCCTCGAGCTGCGCCAGCACCGCGTCCTGGCCGACGATGCGCGAGCGCAGCACGGCCATCACGGCAGCGGGTTCGAAGAGGAAACGTGATTGCAGCAGGGTAACGCCCTGCTGCTCCAGGCGCTCGCGGTTGCTGTCGATCAGATCGTTGGCGAAGGGCATATTCTCTGTTCCATAAAGCCAAAGCATCGCCGGCAAGCCGGCTCCTACGAGGTCGTGTAGGAGCCGGCTTGCCGGCGATCAAGTCCTATCCAGCAACGCGCTCCTTGCCCGGATGCGGCAGCTCACCCACCGGACAGTCGGCCACACCAATGGTCGAGCGGGTGAGTTTCTCCACATCCTCCTGGGCCTTCTGCGCGTCCAGCACCCAGGTGCGATAGAACTCGAACGGGCAATCGGCCACGCCCTTGTCGCCATCACCGGAGTTGTAGACGCCGGTGTAACCGCGATGCAGCAGCTTGAACAGGTGGTTCTGCGACTGGTCGTTGGCGCGCGCGTCGCGGATCTGCGACACCGACAGCTGGGCGTACTGGATGCCCATTTCCTCCTCGCCACATTCGCCGAGGGTGCGACCGTCGAAGCCGATCAGCGCCGAGTGGCCGAAGTAGCTGTACACGCCGTCGAAGCCGGTAGCGTTGGCCACCGCCACGTAGCAGTTGTTGGCCCAGGCCATGGTCTTGGCCATCAGCACCTGCTGATCCTTGGCCGGGTACATGTAGCCCTGGCAACGCACGATCAGCTCGGCGCCTTTCATTGCGCAGTCGCGCCAGATTTCCGGGTAGTTGCCGTCGTCGCAGATGATCAGGCTGACCTTCATGCCCTTGGGGCCTTCGGATACGTAGGTGCGGTCGCCCGGATACCAGCCCTCGATGGGGCACCAGGGAATGCATTTGCGGTAGCGCTGGACGATCTCGCCCTGGTCGTTGATCAGGATGAGCGTGTTGTACGGCGCCTTGTGCGGGTGCTCTTCGTGACGCTCGCCGGTGAGCGAGAAGATGCCCCAGGTCCTGGCCTCGCGGCAGGCGGCGGAGAAGATCGCGGTTTCCTCACCGGGGATGGTGGCGGCGGTGGCCATCATCTCGTCCTTGTCGTACATGATGCCCATGGTGCTGTACTCGGGGAACACCACCAGGTCCATGCCGGGCAGGCCGAGCTTCATGCCCTTGATCATCTCGGCGATCTTGCGCGCGTTGTCGAGCACCTCGGCCTTGGTGTGCAGGCGCGGCATCTTGTAATTGACGACGGCAACGCCGACGGTATCAGGGCTGCTGGAAATATCGCCGTGGCGCATGGCTGTAGATCCTCCGGTTGACTGCGGTTTGTGGGAGCGGCTTCAGCCGCGAAATTCTCTCTGTGTCGCCTTTTATTGCGGCTGAAGCGGAATGCCGCCCAGCCGCTCCGACAGGAACGTTCTGCGAACTGGATGCCCGCATTCGCGGGAATGACGGTGAAAACCCACGTCATCCCCGCGCAGGCGGAGACCCAATAAACAGCCTCAGTGACTGATCATCCACGGCCGCGCCGAAGGGCTGGCCTTGAGGCCGTGGGGGTTGGCCTTGGTGAGCTCGACCGGTTTGCTCGGGCCGCAGCAACTGCAGCCGGCCGGGTGCTTGCGGTTGGCCTTGTACTCTTCGAGATTTTGCGGCGCATGGGCGCTGCGCTCGTTGGTTTCATGGGCGCGGCGCTGGCTGCCGGCCATGCTGGTCAGGCCCGGCGCACTGAGAATTACCCGCTCGCTCGGCGTGTCGCAGTACGGGCAGGCGCAGGCGGCGTCACGCTCGGCCATCGGCCGCAGCACGGTGAAATCGCCACAGCTCGGGCAGTCGTATTCGTAGATGGGCATGACTGGTTCCTCGCAAAAGATAGGACGACGGCGCATTGTGGGAGGCGCTTTAGCGGCGATTGTCGCGGCTGAAGCCCCTCCCACAGGCGGGTACGCTCACTTGTCGTAGGCGATGGGCAGGTCGATGCTGCCGTCGAGGAACCTGGTCGGGCCGCTGGCGCTGGGGTTGATGTCGAACTCGAAGATATCGGTCGGCAGCCACAGCGTGGCGCAGGCGTTGGGGATGTCGACCACGCCACTGATGTGCCCCTGCACCGGCGCCGAGCCAAGCAGCGAGTAGCCCTGAGCCGGCGAATAGCCGAACTTGGTCAGGTAGTTGATGGCGTTGAGGCAGGCCTGCTTGTAGGCCAGGTTGACGTCCAGGTAGTGCTGCTTGCCGTCGTCGTCGACCGAGATGCCTTCGAAGATCAGGTAGTTGTTGTAGGTCGGCACGATCGGGCTGGGCTTGAAGATCGGGTTCTTGATGCCGTACTTGGCCATGCCGCCCTTGATCAGCTCGACCTTCATGTGTACCCAGCCGGCCATCTCGATGGCGCCGCAGAAGGTGATCTCGCCGTCACCCTGGCTGAAGTGCAGGTCGCCCACAGACAGGCCGGCGCCATCGACGTAGACCGGGAAGAAAATCTTCGAGCCACGCGACAGATCCTTGATGTCGCAATTGCCGCCATGCTCACGCGGCGGCACGGTGCGCGCGCCGGTAGCGGCGGCCAGGTCGCGGGCCTCACCCTTCATCTTGCCCATGTGCGCGGTGCTGGCGAACGGCGGGTTGGCCAGCGGCGGTACGCGGGTCGGGTTGGTATCGATCAGCGCCTGCTCGCGCTTGTTCCAGTCGGCGAGCATCTTGTGATCCGGCAGGCAGCCGATCAGCCCTGGGTGGATCAGGCCGGCGAAGCGCACGCCGGGAATGTGCCGGCTCTTGGTGAACATGCCCTCGAAATCCCAGATCGACTTCTGCGCCGAGGGAAAATGGTCGGTCAGAAAGCCGCCGCCGTTGTTCTTCGAGAAGAAGCCGTTGAAACCCCAGAGCATGTCCTGCTTGGCGCCGATATCCAGCAGCTCGACGATCAGCAGGTCGCCCGGCTGAGCGCCTTTCACGCCTACCGGGCCGGACAGGTAATGCACGGTGGACAGGTCGACGTCGCGCACGTCGCTGGCGTCGTCGTCGTTCTTGATCGCACCGCCGGTCCAGTCGTAGGTCTCGAGAATGAAGTCGTCGCCTGGGTTGACCCAGCAGGCCATGGGAATGTCCGGGTGCCAGCGGTTGTGCACCTGTTCGTTATCGGTAGCAGCCTGGGTGAGGTCGACCTTGATCAGGGTATCGGTCATGACTGAGCTCCATAAGACCTGGGATGAATGCCGGCCTGTGCCGGGGTACGCAGCCAGTCTCGAACGCACGGTGAAATCGGCCAATACGTTGGATGACGTATGTGCGAACAGCAGACCTCATGCGGCCTTCAGGTATTTTTCGCAGGCGCGAAAAAGCGGCCGGCGCATGGAGAACACACCGGCCGTAAAGCGGGAATTTGTACCTGTAGGAGCCGGCTTGCCGACGATTGATTGCAAGCGACAGCATCGCCCGCAAGCGGGCTCCTACAGATTGCGTCACACCGACAGATAACGGCTGATGCTCGCCTCATCGACCTTGTCGCGGCTTTCCTCGACGACGAACTTGCCCTTCTCGATGACCAGGAAGCGGTCGGCGATTTCCATGGTGAACGACAGCACCTGCTCGGATACCACGATGGTCAGGTCACGCATGTTGCGGATCTCCTTCAGGCTGCGGGCGATGTCCTTGATGATCGACGGCTGGATACCCTCGGTCGGTTCGTCGAGCAGCAGCACCTTGGGGTTAGTGGCCAGCGCGCGGGCGATGGCCAGCTGTTGCTGCTGGCCACCGGAGAGGTTGCCGCCCTTGCGGTGGCGCATCTCGAGCAGCACCGGGAACAACGCATAGAGATCGTCCGGCACCTTGCCGCCAGCGGAGGCCGGCAGGCCGGTCTGGATGTTTTCCAGCACGGTCATGCTGGGAAAGATCATCCGTCCCTGCGGCACGTAGGCAATGCCGCTTTCCACGCGCTGATGGGTCTCCAGTTTCGACACGTCCTTGCCGTCCACGCGAATCTGCCCGCCCCATTGCGGCAGGATGCCCATCAGGCTCTTGAACAAGGTGGTCTTGCCCATGCCGTTGCGGCCCATCACCGCGACGATTTCCTTCTTCGCCACGTCGAGGTTGAGCTCGTGGAGGATCTGGCTCTGGCCGTAGCCGGAAGCGAGGTTGCTAATCTGGAACATGCTGGATTCCTTGTAGCCGACTAAGACGATAGGGGTAGGAGCCCGCTTGCGGGCGATCCGCGTCGGTTGCGCATTCGATCGCCGGCAAGAACTAGGCGTCCCCCCGGCTCCTACGAAAAAGCACTCAATGCCCCAGATACACCTCGATGACCTTGGGATTGCTCTGCACCGCGTCCATGCTGCCCTCGGCCAGCACCTTGCCCTGGTGCAGCACGGTGACGCGGTGGGCAATGCTCTTGACGAACTCCATGTCGTGCTCGATGACCAGCACCGAGCGGCCCTGACTGATGCGCTTGAGCAGCTCGGCCGTGGCCACCCGCTCGCTGACGCTCATGCCAGCCACCGGCTCGTCGAGCATCAGCAACTGCGGGTCCTGCATCAGCAGCATGCCGATCTCCAGCCACTGCTTCTGCCCGTGCGAAAGCAGGTCGGCCTGCCGGTGCAGGTGATCACCGAGCATGATTTCCTGCGCCACCTGTTCGACCCGCTCGATCACCTCTTGCGTGCGCTTGAAGAACAGCGCGCCGAACACCTTGCGCCCGGCCGGGTAGGACATTTCCAGGTTCTCGAACACTGTCAGGTTTTCGTAGATCGACGGGTTCTGGAACTTGCGCCCGACGCCAGCACGGACGATGTCGAACTCGCGCATCCTGGTCAGCTCACGGCCGTCGAAATCGATGCTGCCGGCGGTGGCGCGGGTCTTGCCGCAGATCAGGTCGAGCACCGTGGTCTTGCCGGCGCCGTTGGGGCCGATCACCACATGCACCTCGTTGCGGTCGACGTAGAGGTTGAGGTCGTTGACCGCCTTGAAGCCGTCGAAGGACACGGTCAGCCCCTCGATGGCCAGTACCGGCTTGGCGGCCTGAAAGCCTGCAGGGCTGCTCATGGCGTGGTCTCCAGTTCAGGGGTTGGGCGCTTGCTGGTGGCAACGGCAACGGGCTTTGGCGCAGCGGCCACCTGCGGTTTACGCCGCAGCCTTGCCAGCCAGCGCTTGCCATGGCTGTCCCACAGGCCGGCCAGGCCATTGGGGAAGTACATGACCACGACGATGAACAGGCCGCCCATCAGGTACAGCCACAGCTCGGGGAAGCTCTCGGAGAAATAGGTCTTGCCGAAGTTGACCAGCAACGCGCCATACACCGCGCCGAGCAGCGACAGACGCCCACCGACTGCGGCGAAGATGACCATCTCGATCGACGGCACGATGCCGACGAAGCTCGGCGACATGAAGCCCACCTGCAGGGTGAACATCGCCCCGCCGATACCAGCGAAGGCCGCGCCGACGCAGAACACGAAGATCTTGAAGCTGGCCACGTCGTAGCCGGAGAAACGCACCCGCTCTTCCTTGTCGCGCATGGCCAGGAGCAGGCGACCGAGCTTGGAAGCGATGATGAAACGGGCGATGAGAATGCAGCCGATGAGCAGCACCGCACTGACGAAGTAGAGGATCAGCTTGGCCTCGTCGCTGCGGATGTCCCAGCCCTTGAGCGTGCGCAGGTCGGTGATGCCGTTGACCCCACCGGTCAGCCCCTGCTGGCCGATGATCAGCACGGTGAGAATCAGCGCGATGGCCTGGGTGACGATGGAGAAGTACACGTCACCAACGCGGCGCTTGAACATCGCGATACCGATCACCAAGGCCAGCAATACCGGCACCGCCACCACCGCGATCAGGGTGAAGCCCAGGCTGTGGAAGGGCTCCCAGAACAGTGGCAGTTCGGTGATCTGGTTCCAGTCCATGAAGTCCGGAATTCCAGGCGTGGACTGGATCTTGGTGCTCTCCGGGTCGGATGCCTCGAGCTTGAGGAACATCGCCATGCAGTAACCCCCCAGGCCGAAGAAGATGCCCTGGCCCAGGCTCAGGATGCCGCCATAACCCCAGCACAACACCAGGCCAACGGCGACGAAGGCGTAGGTCAGGTATTTGCCCACCATGTTCAGGCGGAAGGCATCGAGCGCCAGCGGGAACACCACCAGGATCAGCGCGGCGAGCAGCGCCAGACCGATGGCGCCCTGCTTGCCACCGAGCAGTTTGTCGAGTGTCGGATTCATGCCCATGCCCTCAATTCAACAGTCCCGTAGGAGCCCGCTTGCGGGCGATGAACAGGTTTGCAATCGCCCGCAAGCGGGCTCCTACTTTTCATTTGCGCACCTTGGCCGAGAACAGCCCTTGCGGGCGCAGCATCAGGATCAGCACCACAGCGGACAGGGTCAGCACCTTGGCCATCGAACCACTGGTGAAGAACTCCAGCAGCGATTGCGCCTGAGCGATGCTGAACGCCGAGGCAATGGTGCCGAGCAGGCTGGAGGCGCCGCCGAACACCACCACCAGGAAGGTGTCGACGATGTACAGCGAACCGGCTGTCGGCCCGGTCGAACCGATGGTGGTGAAGGCCGCGCCCGCCACGCCGGCCACGCCGCAGCCAAGGGCGAAGGTCATGCGGTCGACGCGCTTGGTATTGATGCCCACGGAGCGCGCCATCACCCGGTTCTGCATGGTGGCGCGTACCTGCAGGCCCCAGCGCGAGCGGTAGATCATCAGAAACAGCAGCGCGGTAAGCAGCAGGGTCAGGCCCATGACGAACAGGCCGTTACGCGGAATGTCGATGGCCTCGGTCGGGTTCCACGACCCCATCAGCCAGTCCGGCAACGTGGCACTGACTTCACGCGCGCCGAAGATCGAGCGAAAGCCCTGCTGCATCACCAGGGACAGGCCCCAGGTAGCCAGCAGGGTATCCAGCGGACGCTGGTAGAGCTTGCTGATCATCGCCCACTCCACTAGCCAGCCGATGGCGCCGGCGATGAAGAACGAGAGAATGATCGCGAGGAAGAAATAGTAAGGTCCGAAGGCCGGTGCGTAGCTGGACGTCAGCGAGGACACCACGAAGGTGGTGTATGCGCCGATGGTGAGAAACTCGCCATGGGCCATGTTGATCACGCCCATCTGGCCGAAGATGATCGCCAGCCCCAGAGCCATCAGTAGCAGCACGCAGAACACGGACAAACCGTTGAACCCCTGCATGGCTGCGATGGCGCCGAATTCCGATAGCCATTCCATGTCGATGGTCTCCAGAAGAAAACAGAAAGGCCTGTAGGAGCCGGCTTGCCGGCGATCCATTCATCGCCAGCAAGCCGGTTCCCACGAGAGGGTGTTACTTACTGGTAGCCTGCCGGGAAGGGGTTCGGCTCGATCAGGTCGGACTCGAACACCACCTTGAACTGACCGTCTTTCTGCACTTCACCGATGCGGGTCTTGCTCCACAGGTGATGGTTGTCGTGCACCTTGACGTAGCCTTCCGGCGCGGTGTCCAGCTCGATGCCTGGGGAAGCGGCAACCACCTTGTCGATGTCGAAGCTGCCGGCTTGCTCCACCGCGGCTTTCCACAACCATGGGCCGAGGTAGGCAGCCTGGGTCACGTCACCGATCACCGCGTCCTTGCCGTACTTGGCCTTGAAGGCTTCGACGAAGGCAGCGTTGTTCGGGTTGTCCAGGCTCTGGAAGTACTTCATCGAGGCGTAGAAGCCGGCCATGTTCTCGCCGCCGATACCCAGCAACTCGTCTTCGGTCACCGACAGGGTCAGCAGGGTCTGCTTGTCGGCAGTCACGCCGGCGGCCTTCATCTGCTTGTAGAAGGCGACGTTGGAGCCACCGACCACGGCAGCGAACACCACGTCAGGTTTGCGCAGCTTGATCTTGTTGATCAGCGAGCCGAACTGGGTGTTACCCAGCGGGTAGTACTCTTCGCCGACGACCTTGCCGCCGAGCACGTTCTCGATGTGCTTGCGCGCAATCTTCATCGAGGTGCGCGGCCAGATGTAGTCCGAACCCAGCAGGTAGAAGGTCTTGGCGCCCTTCTCCTTGGCGACCCAGTCGAGGCCCGCGAGGATCTGCTGGGTCGCTTCCTGGCCGGTGTAGATGACATTCTTCGACTGCTCCAGGCCTTCGTAGAAGGTCGGGTAGTAGAGTAAGCCGTTTTCCTTCTCGAACACCGGCAGCACCGCCTTGCGCGAGGCCGAGGTCCAGCAACCGAACACGGTGGCGACCTTGTCGCCGACCAGCAGCTTGCGCGCCTTCTCGGCGAAGGTCGGCCAGTCGGAAGCCCCATCTTCCTGAATGACCTTGATCTGCCGGCCGAGCACACCACCACTGGCGTTGATCTGCTCGATGGCCAGGCGCTCGGCCTGGATCGAACCGGTTTCGGAAATGGCCATGGTGCCGGTGGCCGAATGCAGAATGCCGACCGTGACCTCGCTGTCGGTCACCGCCAGGCCGGTAGTGTTCACCTCGGCGCTGGCCACATGGCTGAACAGGCTGGCCGCCAGCAGCGAGAGCGCTGCCGCCCCCACCGCCAGCCGGCGTGGAAGAAGTCGAATCGGTTGAGAGTCCATGGTCGTGCTCCTGTGCTGGTTATTCGTGCCGAACCACGCCGGCTTCGCAGTCAGGATGCGTCGCCCCCGGCAAGCGGGGTATACGCAGCATGACGTAAGGGCATACGTCATCTGACGTACAGCGCCCTGCCCCAGCCTGGTGCAAGCTGAGCGCAGAAAAACCAGGCAGACAGAAGCCCGCGCGCGCGGCAGAGACCTCGCCGAGCCGGGGCATGGAAGTTGCAATTTCTACGCACCGTAGGAGCCCGCTTGCGGGCGAGGCGCCCTTCCTGGTCACGCAGATCGCCGGCAAGCCGGCTCCTACAGGGACGCGCGACAGGGACGGTCTTACCCGATAACGCCAGCAGGACTTCGCCCGTGCAGCCAACCGGCACCCAGCGCATCATCAAGATCCGCCGCGACTACAACGCCTGGGTCGCCGACGAGACCATGGAGGACTACGCCCTGCGCTTCACGCCCAGGTCGTTCCGCAAATGGTCGGAGCTGCGCATCGCCAACACCGCACTCGGCGCCGTGTCGTTCCTCGCCCTGGAAGCCATCGGCGGCGCCCTGGCGCTGTCCTACGGCTTCACCAACACCCTGTGGGCGATCCTCGCGGTCAGCCTGGTGATCTTCCTCACCGGCCTGCCGATCAGCTACTACGCCGCCCGCTCCGGCCTGGACATGGACCTGCTGACCCGTGGCGCCGGCTTCGGCTACATCGGCTCGACCATCACTTCGCTGATCTACGCCAGCTTCACCTTCCTGTTCTTCGCCCTTGAGGCGGCGATCATGGCGCTGGCCCTGGAGTTGTACTTCAACATCCCGCTGGCCCTGGCCTACGTGATCTGCTCGATCATCATCATTCCGCTGGTGGCCTACGGCATCACCCTGATCAACCGTCTGCAGATGTGGACGCAGCCCGTGTGGCTGTTTCTGCTGGTGCTGCCCTATGTGTTCGTCATCGCCAAGAACCCCGAGGCGCTATCGGACTGGACCAGCTTCGCCGGCCGCGAGGGCGAACCCGGCAGCTTCAACCTGCTGCATTTCGGCGCTGCCTGCACCGTCGCCCTGGCCCTGATCACGCAGATCGGCGAGCAGGTCGACTACCTGCGCTTCCTGCCGGAAAAAACCCGCGCCAACCGCGTGCGCTGGTGGACGGCACTGCTGCTGGCCGGCCCCGGTTGGATCATCCCTGGCGCGTTGAAGATGCTCGCCGGCGCCTTCCTCGCCTTTCTCGCCCTGCAGCATGAAATCCCCATGGAACGCGCCGCCGAGCCGACGCAGATGTACCTGGTGGCCTTCAACTACGTGTTCGCCTCGCCGCAATGGGCACTGGCGGCCATGGTGCTGTTCGTCATCGTCAGCCAGGTGAAGATCAACGTCACCAACGCCTACGCCGGCTCGCTGGCCTGGTCGAACTTCTTCGCCCGCATTACCCACAGCCACCCCGGTCGCGTGGTGTGGCTGGTGTTCAACGTGGCCATCGCCCTGATGCTGATGGAGCTGGGCGTGTTCGAAGCGATCGAGGAGGTACTCGGTCTCTACGCCAATATCGCCATCGCCTGGATCGGCGCGCTGGTGGCCGACCTGGTGATCAACAAGCCGCTGGGCCTGTCGCCGAAATACATCGAGTTCAAGCGCGCGCACCTCTACGACATTAACCCGGTGGGCGTCGGTGCCATGCTGATCGCCTCCCTGCTCTCGGTGCTCGCTCATGGCGGCCTGTTCGGCGCCCTGGCACAAGCGGCTTCGCCAGCCGTGGCGCTGGGTTCGGCATTCCTGCTGGCGCCGCTGCTGGCCTGGCTCACTGGCGGGCGCTACTACATCGCCCGCGAGCGCCAGCCGCACCTGCTCTATCCCCATACCGAAGCCGGCCAGGTGCAGTGCGGTCTGTGCAACAACCGTTTCGAAGAGCCGGACACCGCACACTGCCCCGCCTACGGCGCGCCTATCTGTTCACTGTGCTGCTCGCTCGACGCACGCTGCGAGGATCGCTGCAAACCCAGAGCCCGCCTGAGCGATCAGCTCGACGACTTCATCGGCTGGCTCTTCCCGCGCGTTTCCATCCCGCGCCTGCACAGTCGCCTGGCGCAGTACCTGGGCCTGCTGAGCCTGCTGGTGCTGATGCTGTTCGGCGCACTGGCGCTGATCTACAGCCAGGTGTCGCTGAGCCTGCTGACACAGGAGCCAGAAGTCCGCCAGACCCTGTTCCAGGCTTTCCTCAAGGCCTTCCTGACCCTCTCGTTGTTCGCCGCCATGCTCGCCTGGTGGCTGGTACTGACCCGCGAAAGCCGCCGCGTGGCGCAGGAGGAATCGGATCGGCAAACCCTGCTGCTGATGCAGGAGATCGAAGCTCACCGCAAGACCGACGAAGCCCTGCAGCAGGCCAAGGAGGCGGCGGAGTCCGCCAACGCGGCGAAAAGTCGCTACGTCACCGGGCTCTCGCACGAGTTGCGCACGCCGCTCAACAGCATCCTGGGCTACACCCAGATCCTGCAGCGTGACGCAGCCATGCCGAGCCAGCACCAGGATGCCCTGGCCACCATCCTGCGTAGCGGTTCGCACCTGCTGTCGTTGATCGACGGCCTGCTCGACGTGGCCAAGATCGAAGCCGGCAAACTGCACCTGGAACTGGCGGAAATTCCCTTCCCGGAATTCATCGACCAGATCGAACGCATGTTCACCCCTCAGGCCGCCGAGAAAGGCCTGCGTTTTCGCCTCGAATGCATCGGCCGCATGCCGGCAGTGGTGCGGGGCGACGAGAAACGCGTGCGGCAGATCCTGATCAACCTGCTGGGCAACGCGGTGCGCTTTACCGAGCGTGGCGAAGTGCGTCTTCGCGTCGGCTACATGCGCGAGACGGCCACCTTCGAGATCATCGACACCGGTATCGGCATCGCCCCGGAACAGATCGAGCGGATCTTCCAGCCCTTCGAACGCGGCGACCTGATGCGCCAGGACAACGGTGTCGGCCTCGGCCTGACCATCACCCGCATGCTCACCTCACTGATGGGCGGCGAGCTGTCGGTGCACAGCGAACCCGAGCAGGGCACACGCTTCCAGGTCCGCCTGTTCCTCTCCGAAGTACGGGTGCCGCAGGCGGTGGTGCACGTCGAGCACGACATCATCGGCTACCAGGGCGAGCGCAGGCTGATCCTGGTGGTGGACGACCATCTCGAACATCGCCGCGTGCTCGCCGGCATGCTCGAACCGCTGGCTTTCCAGGTCATCCAGGCCGCCAGTGGCCAGGAAGCGATTCGTCAGGTGGCGCTGCACAACCCGCATCTGATCCTGATGGACCTGTCCATGCCGCAGATGGACGGCTGGGAAACCAGCCGCCTGATTCGCCGCAACACGCGGTGCCAGGCGCCGATCATCGTGATCTCCGCCAATGCCTTCACCGACGACCGCGAACGCAGCGTCGCCGCCGACTGCGACGACTACCTGGCCAAACCGGTGTACACCCCGCAGTTTCTCGAACGCATCCAGCAGCAGCTCGGCCTGACCTGGCTGCGCCGCACCCGGGAGCAAGCGCCACCGCCTCAGGCCATCACGTTACCCGGCAGCGACGACCTGCAGGCGCTGCGCGAACTGGGCGCTCTGGGTTACGTGCGCGGCATCCAGCAACGCCTGGACGATATCGACCAGCGCCACCCGGCCTGCGCCGGCTTCACCGCCGCCTTGCGTTTACTGGTGAAGAACTTCCAGCTCGACGAATTCAACCGCCAACTGAAGGAGGCCGAACATGAATGCGCCACTCCACCAGCCTGAGTCGTGCTCGCCCGCCAGCCTGTCGGCCGAGCGCGGCATCATCCTCATCGTCGACGACACACCGGACAACCTCGCGCTGCTCTCCGACGCTCTCGACGACGCCGGCTACATGGTGCTGGTAGCACTGGACGGTGTAAGCGCTCTAGGCCGGATCCAGCGGCGTAGGCCCGACCTGATCCTGCTCGATGCGATGATGCCGGGGCTGGACGGTTTCGAGACCTGTCGGCGAATCAAGGCTGAGCCGAGCAGCGCCGATATCCCGGTGCTGTTCATGACCGCACTGACCGACAGCGAGCATGTGGTGCAGGGCTTCGAGGCCGGCGGTATCGACTACGTGACCAAGCCGATCAACCCCGAGGAGGTACTCGCCCGTGTCGCCTCGCACCTGCGCACGGCGCGCATACTCCAGGCCGCGCGTGCTGCATCGAAGCCGGTCAGCCTCAGCCTCGACGATGCCCCCGCCTATGCCAAGCTATCGGCGCGCTTCCAGCTCACCGAGCGCGAAGTGCAGGTGCTGCGCTGGGTGGCCTGCGGCAAGACCAACCGTGATATCGGCGACATCCTCGGCCTCAGCCCGCGCACGGTGAACAAGCACCTGGAGCACGTCTACGTGAAGCTCGGCGTGGAAACCCGCACCGCCGCAGCCTCGGTGGCCATGACAGCGATGGGCGAACAGCGCCCATAGTCTGGGCTTGTCAGAGACCGACATCCCGTGTGTCTCGGCAACCGCTTGCCTTGGCCTGAGCGCCCCCTCGCGCTCCCAGTGCCGTTACTCGGAATGCTCATCCTCCAGTGTCCAGGCCACCAGCGAGTCGCCCATACGCGTGCCGAACGAGCCGTGTCCGCCGGCCATCACCACCACGTACTGCTTGCCGGTCTTTTCCGAGACGTAGCTGATCGGCGTGGCCTGGCCGCCGGCCGGCAGCCTGTCCTTCCACAATTCCTCGCCGGTGCGCATGTCGTAGGCGCGCAGGTAGTAATCCAGGGTGCCGCTGAGAAAGCCCAGGCCACTGGCGGTGATCAACGGGCCACCGAGGTTCGGCACACCAACGGTCAGGGGAATACCCAGCGGCGCGCTGTCGCGGCTGGTGCCGTTCTTGCGCTGCCACACCTTGTCCATGCTGCGCAGATCGACTGCCGTGACATAGCCCCATGGCGGCGCCTGGCATGGCAGCCCCAGCGGTGACAGGAAAGGCTCCAGGCTGACCATGTAAGGCGCACCGAGGTTGGGTTGCAGGCCGCGTTCGCTGCCACGGGCGCTGGCCTGCCCAGCGTCCCCCTCACGCTTGACCAGGCGTGAGACGAAGGCCAGGTAGTTGGGTGCGCCGAACAGAATCTGCCGCTGCGGATCGACCGCCACCGAGGGCCAGTTGAACACCCCGACATTGCCCGGGTAGATCAGCGAGCCTTGCTCCGACGGCGGGGTGAAGTCGCCTTCGTAACGCAGGCGGTGGAACTGGATGCGGCAGATCAACTGGTCGAACGGCGTACCGCCCCACATGTCGCGCTCGCGCAGCGGCTCATCCGGGGCATAGCTGAGTGCGGAGGCCGGCTGGGTCGGTGCGGTGAAGTCGCCCTCCACCGTGCCCTGCGGCACCGGATGCTCGCTGACCGGCACGATAGGTTCGCCGCTGCGCCGGTCGAGCACGTAGAGGTCGCCGCGCTTGGTCGCCTGGATGATCGCCGGCAGCGGCCCTTCGGGGCCTTCGATATCCACCAGGGTGGGCTGGGACGGCAGGTCGCGGTCCCAGAGGTCATGGTGCACGGTGCGAAACTCCCAGCGCACCCGTCCGGTTTCCAGGTCCAGCGCTACCAGCGCCGCCGTGAAGCGCTCGGCCTCGGGGCTGCGCTGCACGCCCCACTGGTCAGGCGTCTGGTTGCCCATGGGGATGTACACCAGGCCCAGTGCCTCATCCGCCGTGGCGATGGTCCAGGAGTTCGGCGTGCTGCGCACGTAGGTTTCTCCGGCCGGCAGCGGCTCGGTGGCATCGGGGCGGCCAGGATCGAAATTCCACACCAGCTCGCCGCTACGTACGTCGTAGGCACGGATCACCCCACCCGGCGAATCCACCGAGCCGTTGTCGGTCACCGAACCGCCGACTATCACCAGTTTCTCGGTGACCACCGGCGGCGAGGTGGGCAGGTAGACGCCCAGCGCGTCGTCGCCCAGGCCCACCTTGAGATCGACAATGCCGCCCTCGCCGAAATCCTCGCAAGGCTTGCCGTCGTGCACATCGAGCGCGTACAGCGTGGCGTCGTTGGTCGGCAGGAACAGGCGCTGGGTACAGCGCGGCGGTGCCTGCGGCGAAAGCTCGGGGAGCGCGCCGTCTCGCGCCGCGATCAAGGGGCCGGCATAGGCTGCCGCATCGTGGTAGGCCAGGCCGCGGCAGGTCATGTGCTGGTAATACTCGGCCTGGCGGTTGATGGCCGGGTCGAAGCGCCAGCGTTCCTCGCCGCTATCGGCGTCCACGGCGATGGCGATGCTGTGTGGCGTGCAGATGAACAGGTTGTCGCCGATCTTCAGCGGCGTCACCTGATTGGTCAGCTCACCGGGATCGCCCTCGCCACGCAGATCGCCGGTGTGAAACTCCCAGGCCTTCTTCAGCCGCCCGACGTTGGCCGAGGTGATCTGCTCGGCGCTGGCGTAGCGATCGCCACGCGACGAGCCGCCATAGGCGGTCCATTCGCTGGCCGAACGACGGATTGGCACTACGGTGGTAGCGGCCATGCGCGGCTCGTCGAAACGACCGGGCAGGCGATGGTAATCCTGCGTCAGCGAATAAACCGCCGTGCCCGCGCCCAGCAGCAGGCCGATACCCAGCACCACGCTGGCACCGTCACGCCAGGGCTGCCCGGGCGCGATGTGTCGGTTGATCCAGGGCAGCAGCAGCCACAGGCCGAGTACGCACCACAGGTCGATACGCGGCGCCATCTGCCACCAGTCGAAGCGCACCTCGTAGATCGTCCAGGCCAGACTCGCCAGCAGCACCAGGGCATACAGCCACAAGGCCGCACGCTGACGGCGATGAATCAGCACACCCACCAGCAGCAGGCCGAGGCCGGCCAACAGGTAGTACCAGGACCCGCCCAGCCACAGCAGATAGGCGCCGCCAAGCGCCAGCAGTACGCCCAGAATAGCGACCAGCCAGGCCGTCAGCTTGATGCGCAGGGGCTGCGCCTTGTTGTTCTCAGTCATTGCTCGCTCCCCGAATCACTGCCCCGTCCAGACCAGGGCCGTGATCTGTGGATGCGAAGTGAGGATGAGAGTTCAGCGATTCTGCGGCGGCATGAGTGACAGGCAGCGCGGCTGCGCACTCCCCGCGTCGCCAGTGTTGGCATAAAGTGGCGCCTGAACCGATTTGCCCTGGAGCACCAATGGCCCACCCGAACATCGTCATCCTCACCGGCGCTGGTATCTCCGCCGAGAGCGGCATCCGCACCTTCCGCGCCGCTGACGGCCTGTGGGAGGACCACCGCATCGAAGAGGTGGCCACGCCCGAAGGCTTCGCCCGTGATCCGGCGCTGGTGCAACGGTTCTATGACATGCGCCGTGCCCAGCTGCGCGACCCGGCCATCGCTCCCAATGCCGGGCATCTGGCCCTCGCCGAGCTGGAGGCCGGATGGCAGGGTGAGTTCCTGCTGGTCACGCAGAACGTCGACAACCTGCACGAACGCGCCGGCTCCAGGCGCTTGCTGCACATGCACGGTGAGTTGCAGTCGATGCTGTGCAGCAACAGCCAGCAGCGCTTCCCACTACTGGAGGACATGCCGGTCAGCCAGGCGTGCGCCTGCTGCGGCCTGGTCGGCACCCTGCGCCCGGATATCGTCTGGTTCGGCGAAATGCCCTATCACATGGAACGCATTTACGACGCGCTGGAACAGTGCGAGCTGTTCGTCAGCATCGGCACCTCGGGCCACGTCTACCCGGCGGCGGGTTTCGTCGAGCAGGCGCGCCAGGCCGGCGCGCATACGCTGGAGATCAATCTGGAACCGAGCCAGGGCCATTCGCTGTTCGCCGAGAAACGCTATGGCCCGGCCACCGAACAGCTGCCGCGCTGGGTGGCGGAGCTGTTGGCGGGTTGAACGTCAAAATGTAGGAGCCAGCTTGCTGGCGATCAGCATCGTGCAGGATCGCCGGCAAGCCGGCTCCTACCAGTTGTCCCTCAGCCAGCCGCGGCGTCGACGGGCGCCGCCGCTTCGGCCGGCACCTCAGGCTCCGGGCTGAATACGCCGTTGCTCCTGGCGTAGTACCCCAGGCCCAGCACCAGCAGCAGCGCCAGAACCCACGGCCACACCACCGGCTTGTTGGCATAAGGATCGCGCAGTGCGCGGTCGCTGCCCTTGGGCAGTTCTGCGATCTGCGTGAGGGCGGTGCCGAAGGGGATGCTGATGCGCGCCTGGGCATTCACCGCCCAGCCGTTGCCATCGAGGATCGGCCCCAGGCTGCGACGCCGCAGCTTGAACCAGGCCAGCAGCATCGCCGGGCCGGAGATGGCCAGCAGCACACCGAGCAGCAGCAGCGGAACCTGCCACCAGGCCAGTGACAGAATCCCCGTGAGCACCGCCGCCAGGGCCGTACCCAGGGCACCGACCGCCAGGCCGATGGCAGCGAAGATACCGGCGAACTTGGCAATATCGAAAGCCGGGGCAGGCGTCGCGGCTGGCGCAGCACCGGTTTCCCCAACCTTGGTCGCGGTCTTGCTGACCATGTCGGCGTCGCGGCTGGCAGCCAGCTTCTGCACCTGGTCGGAAACCAGCTTGGAAATGCGTCGATACGGCGACCAGAACGCCTCGCGAATGCTGATGGCGTGCTGCACCACCTTGACCACGGTGGCATCCCAGTCGTTGCCGTCACGGTCGTAGAACAGGCCATGGCGCCCGGCCTGAAGATCGCCTTCGCTGCCGGCAGTCACCGCCACCACGATGTTCAGCGTCTCCTTGCCGCGTACCGGCTCGCCACGGCGAGTGCAGGTGCAGTAGAGCAGGAAGCAATCACTGGCCGTCGCCACCTTGGCATGCGCCTCGATGTCGCCAACCTCCACCACCAGCTCGCAGCTCTTGCCGTCGATATAGAGCACGCCAGCCTGGAACACGGCCTTCTCCTGACGCGAATAGAAGACCTGGAAGGACACGAAGTTGCGCAGCAACCGGACCAGGCCGTGACGCAGGCGAATCAGTTTGTCCAGCTCGACCAGACCGCCCGCTGCTTCGGCCACGGTCTTGTCTTCTTCGACCAGCGCCAGCAGGCGAGCCTCTGCGCCCAGCTCGACCAATTCGAGAATACGCCCGCGCTCGAGCACCTCGGCAATCGCCACGTTCGGCGTCTCGGCGCGCCAGGTCAGATAGCTGCCGCACAGTGCGACCAGATGCTGCCACTGCTCGCGCGACAGACTGTCCTGCTCGCCATATACCGGCACCACGACGCGCTGGCGGAACTCATCGATGGCGCGTTGCCAGGCCGGGTTGAGGCCCTTGCTCAACGGCAGCTCGTCGCCGTGCTGCACAGTCGCCAGGGGCAGGCTGGCCAATTCGCCGGCATCGGCCAGCGACAGCGACGCCAGACGCACCAGCTCCTCCTCCTTCGCATTCATCAGCGCGGCGGCGCGCGGATCGAACTCGGCCATGGCCACGCGGGTGAAGTAATCGTCGATCTTGGCCCGCACGGCGCTCAGCGCCTCGACTGCCGCCACGGTGCCTTCACCGAAGGCATCCAAGCCCTGCTCGGCGGCGCGCGCATGCCAGGCGTGCAGCTGCCGCGCCTGATCGAAGAAGGCGGTGATCTGCTCGGCGCCGATGGCGGGCTCACCACTGCGGTCGGTCTGCGCGCCCAGACAGGCGATGATGTCGGCGATGGCGGCCTTGAGCTCGGCATCATCGGTCATACTGGCCGGCACCAGACCGTCGCCATTGGGTTGCTGTGGTGGGAACAGCTTCGCCAGGTCTGCAGTATCGGCGGGGGTCAGGCTCTCGGTATCGGGCCGCCCGAGCACGCCCAGCAGGCGCTGCGCAGCCAGGCGCAGGCCTGCGCCCACGGCATCGTCGGTAAGCGACGACAGCTGCAGCGGGCCGTCATGAAACAGCACGGCAGGGTCGGCCAGACGCGCCAGCGTCCAATCGACCACATCGAGAATTTCCGGGGCGCGGATACGACCGTCATTGTTCAGGTCGATGTATTGCAGCATGCGCCGATCCAGCTCCAGGTTGTTCACCGGGCAGGCCAGGCTGGCCCAGAGCTTCTGGTCCAGACTGCGCAGGGCGGCGAGGTCGGCGGGGGTTTCCAGTTGCACCTGATCGAAGCCGCCGGCACGGAAGAAGCGCCAGCGATGCGCGAGAGCTTGAGTCATCTACAGAAGGTCCTTTCTTTGTGAGGGCGACTGCGCCACGAAGCCAGCGCGGGGCCGTCGCGGCGAATCGTCGCGAGGCCCCGTCAACAGACTCCTACTTGCCCGGCGCTGTTCAAATCAGTGTAACCGAGCCGCAGGACCATGCGCTTATTGCGCCTCGACCGCCATCGGCTGTGCCTCGGGCTGCTTGATCAGCGCATAGAGCACACCTGTGACCAGGCTGCCGGCCACGATAGCCAGCAGGTAGAGCAGCGCGTGATTGATGGCGTTGGGGATCAGTAACACGAACAGACCACCGTGCGGCGCCATCAGCTTGCAGCCGAAGTACATCGACAGCGCCCCGGTCAGGGCACCACCGGCGATACTCGCCGGGATCACCCGCAGCGGGTCCTTGGCCGCGAAGGGAATCGCCCCCTCGGAGATGAAGCACAATCCCAGCACGCCAGCCGCCTTGCCCGCCTGACGTTCGCTCTGGGCGAACTTGCGCCGCGCCAGTACGGTGGCGATGGCCATGCCGATGGGCGGCACCATGCCCGCGGCCATGGTCGCCGCCATCGGCGCGTAGCTGCTCGAGGCCAGCAGACCGACGGAGAAGGCATAGGCAGCCTTGTTGATCGGCCCACCGAGATCGACGCACATCATGCCGCCAAGCAGTACGCCGAGCAGGATCGCGTTGGTGCTGCCCATACCATCGAGAAAGGCCGTGAGCCCCGCCAGCATGCCCGCCACCGGGCTGCCTACCAGATAGATCATCACCAGCCCGGTGAACAGGCTGGCGGCGAGCGGGATGATCAGAATCGGCTTGAGCGCTTCCAGACTCTCCGGCAGGCGCACCCAGCGGGCAATGGCCTTGGCCGAATAGCCGGCGAGAAAACCGGCGATAATGCCGCCAATAAAGCCAGCCCCCAGCGAACTGGCGAGTAGCCCACCGATCATTCCCGGTGCCAACCCCGGCCGGTCGGCAATGGAATAGGCGATGTAACCGGCCAGCACCGGCACCATCAGTTTGAATGCCGCATCACCGCCAATCTGCATCAATGCGGCGGCAAAGGTGCCCTCCTCCTTGAACGCCTCAATGCCGAAGACGAACGACAAGGCGATCAACAAACCGCCCGCCACCACCATCGGCAGCATGTAGGACACACCGGTGAGCAGGTGCTTGTACGGGCCCGTCTTCTCGCCGCTGCCGGTAGCGGCCTTGCCTTCGGCCGATGCCGACTCGCTCAGCGGGCGCGCCTCGCTCAACGCCCGCTCCAGGGTCTGCTGCGGCTGCTTGAGCGCCACACCGGTGCCGCAACGGTAGACCTTCTTGCCGGCGAAGCGGCTGGTGTCCACCTCGATATCGGTGGCCAGCAGCACGGCATCGGCCGCGGCGATGGCGGCCTCGTCGAGCAGGTTGCGCGCGCCCACCGAGCCGCGGGTCTCCACCTGCAGGTCGATGCCCATGCGCATAGCCGCCTGCTGCAGCGCTTCGGCGGCCATGAAGGTATGCGCCACGCCGGTCGGGCAGGCGGTGACCGCGACCAGCCGGCGGCGGCCATCCGGCGCTGCCTCGTCGCTTTCGCCATAGGGCTGAGCACGCTCGGCCGCTTCACGCAGAAAACGCTGCGGGTCGGCCAATGCCTCGGCCGGCGAAGCCTGGAACAGGCGCTTGCCGGCAAAACGGGCCAGCGACAGCTCACCGGTCTTGACCACCAGCACCCAGTCGGCGGCGGCGATCTGCGCCTCGCTCAATGGCGAACCAATCGCGCGCGCGTCATGCACCTCGACACGGGTTTGCCAGCCCAGACGCTCGGCCGCGGCCTGCAACAGCCGCGAACACAGCACGCTGGTGACCTGACCATTGGGGCAGGCGGTGACGATCAGCAGATTCATGGAGGGTGCCTCTTATTTTTCTAAAGGGTGCAGTTGCACGGCCGCTTCGAAGCGCGCCAGTTGCTCGCGATCATGGATGCCGAAGCCGATCTGGGTGACGGCTTGCGCTGCCACCGCCGTGGCCAGGCGCAACGTGCGCTCGGCCGCCCAGCCTTCGAGCAGACCATGCAGGCTGGCAGCCAGCAGCGAGTCGCCGGCACCGACCGTGCTGGCCACTTCGACACTCGGTGGTATGGCACGCAGGGCGATGCCCGGCCCATGCCAGTCGACGCCATCTGCACCACGCGACAGCAGCACGTGCTCGATACCTTGCGCACGCAGGGTCTGCACGGCAGCCGGCAGGTCGCTGCCGCACACCTCGGCCAGCTCGTGCTCATTGGGCTTGATCAGCCAGGGCGCGACGCCCAGGGCCGCCTGCAACGCCGCACCACTGCTATCGACCACCAGCGGCACACCGCTGGCCTTGATCCGCCGCAACAGTCCGGCGAACCACTGCGGGGTCACGCCACGCGGCAGGCTGCCGGCCACCACCACGGCGTCATGTCCGGCGAGCAGCGGCTGCAGCTCGTCCTCCAGGCGTTGCAAGTGTTCGGCCTCGACCTGCGGGCCGGGGCCGTTGAGGTCGGTGATGCAGCCGTCGGCTTCGGCCAGCTTGATATTGCTGCGTGTCTCGCCCGGCACCCGGACGAACAGGTCGTGAAAGCCGCGCTTGTGTATCAGGCTTTCGAACGGCGCGGCGTTGGCGCGGCCGAGAAAACCACCGACGCTCAAGGTGTGGCCGAGGTCGGCCAGCACCTGGGCGACGTTCAGCCCCTTGCCGGCAGCGTGGCTGCGCAGCTCATGGCAGCGGTTGATCGCACCGGGCTGCAAGCGGTCGAGACGCAGGGTCAGGTCCAGCGCCGGGTTCAGGGTCAGGGTCAGAATTCGAGCCATCAGTGCATCTCCGCCACCAGCGCGCGCACGGCGCTGGCACTGTCCAGGGTCAGGGCGCGATCAGCCAGGGTTCGCGCCTGGCGGCTGTCCAGCTCGCGCACGCGCGCCTTGACCAGGGCAATCGAACGCGGCGTCACACTCAACTCATCGACCCCCAGGCCGACCAGCAGCGGTACAGCCAGACGGTCGCTGGCCAGTTCGCCGCAAACGCCGACCCACTTGCCCTGGGCGTGGGCAGCGGTCACGGTCATCTCGATCAGGCGCAGCACGGCCGGATGCAGGCCATCGGCCTGTGCCGACAGCTGCGGATGACCACGATCGATGGCCAGGCAGTACTGGGTCAGATCGTTGGTGCCGATGCTGAAGAAATCCACCTCGCGCGCCAGCACCGGCGCCAGCAGTGCTGCCGAGGGCACTTCGATCATGATGCCGATCTGCAGGTCGCGTACCTCGATCTCTTCGCGCAGACGCTGCACCATGTCCCGCGCCGCACGCCACTCTTCTACCGAACCGACCATGGGAAACATGATCCGCAGCGGGCGGCCATCGGCCGAGGCGAGCAAGGCGCGCAGCTGGGTTTCCAGAATCTCCGGACGCTGCAGACTCAGGCGAATGCCACGCACGCCGAGAAAGGGGTTTTCTTCGGCCGGCATCGGCCAGTACGGCAGGGGCTTGTCGCCACCGACATCCAGCGTGCGCACCACCAGCGGGCGCCCGTCCAGTGCATCGAGTACACGCCGGTATTCACGCTCCTGCGCGGCGTGATCCGGCGCCTGGGCATGCTCCATGAACACCAGCTCGGTGCGCAGCAGACCCACCGCTTCGGCGCCCAGCTCCACCGCATCGGCGGTTTCACCGCTGGCACCGATATTGGCCGCCACCTCCACACGCACACCATCGCGGGTCTGCGCAGGGTTGAAACGCTCGGCATGCGCCTGCTCGCGACGCAGCTGCGCCGTCTCACGTTCATGCAGCGCCTGATCGCGCTCGGACGCATCCGGGGCGATGCGCAGCAGGCCACTGTCGCCATCGAGCAGCAAGGGCGTGCCCTGCGCCAGCGCCAGTACGCCATCACCGGCACCCACCACGGCGGGGATGCCCAGGGCGCGGGCGATGATCGCGCTGTGCGCGGTGGCGCCACCGCGCGCGGTAACAATGCCGGCGACGCGCTGACGGTCGAGGCCGGCGACGTCCGACGGCACCACTTCAGCCATCACCAGGATGTAAGGTTCGTTCGGCTCACTGGGTAGCTCGACGCCACACAGATGCGCCAGCACGCGGTTGCCGATATCACGCAGGTCAGCCGCGCGTTCGGCCAGCAGCGGGTCGTGCAGCGCCTCCTGGCGCCTGGCCGCCGCCTCCACCTCGACCTGCCAGGCCGCTTCGGCGCTGGCACCCTTGCCCAGGCGGGCCTCGACGTCTTCGCGCAGCGCCGGATCAGCGAGCATGGCCAGGTGGGCACTAAAGATTTCCCGAATGCTCGCTACGCCGGCGCCGTCGACCAGACGTTGAACCTGCGTGGCGACGACAGCCAGGGCGGTGTCCAGCCGCGCTCGCTCCTGTTCGAGACCCTGGCCCTGCTCGGCGAAATGAAATTGCGGTGGTGTGCGTACCAATGCCGGGCCGATGGCGATACCGGGCGAAGCTCCGACCGCCAGCAAGCGGCTACCAGCAACCGGGGCGACCGCCTCGACCGGCTCAAGCTGCGCCGCCACCTCGGGCAACGCCTCGCTCAGCGGCTCGACTGCCTCGCCCAGGCCACTTTCCAGAGCGGCACGAATGGCCGGCAGTGCGCCGTCGGCAATCGCCGGCTCGACGCTGAATTCGAGCATCTGCCCACGACGCGCGCCCAGCGCCAGCAAACGGCTGAGGCTTTTCGCCGAGACCCCGGCGCCCGTATCGCCCAGCAGGCGCACGCGGATCTCACCGGTGAACCCCTGCGCCAGCTCGCTCAGCGCCTTGGCCGGGCGCGCATGCAGACCATGGGCATTGAGCAGCGGCACGCTGAGGCTGGGCCAGTCCGGCGGCACTTCACCACCCAGCGCCTCGATCACCTGGCGACTATCGCTGGCCTCGCTGAACGCCGCTGCACGACCGCCGATCAGCACATCGCACAACCGCTCCAGCGCCTGACGATGCGCCTCGCCCTGGCTGGCCAGACAGAACAGACCCCGCAACGCCTCGCCGCGAAAACTCAGCGGCTGCGCCGGGGTGACGAAGGCCAGGCCAGGACGCTCGACGCTGGCCTCGCTGTGCAGCCACCACAGACCATCGCCCAGCGGCAACGGCTCGCCCCGCGCCAGCCCGAGGGCGAAGCCGCTGCGCGCACAACCGGCCTGGCGCAACAGGCGCGCGCCCTGCCAGAGCAATTCGTCGAAATCTTCAGCTGGCTGCCCCAACGCCACCAGTTGGCCGTCCAGCGCCAATGCCTGCGGCGCGCCCTGCAGCAACTCCAGTATCTGCGCCGGGTCGCTGGCCTCGCGCAACGCCTGGCTCAGATCCCCCTCGCCCAGGGCGCGGGTCAGCAGTTGCAGCAGGTGCAGGTGTTCGTCGGACTGTGCGGCGATGGCGATAGCCAGGTAGACCTGCTGGCCATTACCCCAGTCCACACCGGCGGGGAACTGGATCAGGCTGACGCCGGTGCGCAGCACCTGATCGCGGGTCTGCGGCGCGCCATGGGGAATGGCGATGCCCTGACCAAGGAAGGTCGAGCCCTGAGCTTCACGCGCCTGCAGGCCTTCGAGATAAGCCGGAGTGGCCAGGCCGGCACTGGCCAGCGCATCGCCGAGCATGGCCAGGGCTTCGCCCTTGTTCTCCGCCGCCCGGCCCATCTGGATTTGGCTGGCATCAAGTTCGAGCATGGTGGTCTCCGACTTATTGTTTTGGCTAAGACTAGCTGATGAATTGTATTGCTGAAACGTTTCATCAAACGCTGGCACCTTATCCGATAATGGGTAATCCTTGAAGCCCGGTCGTCGTCGAGTCGGTGTAGACTCGCCGCGCTCGCACGCTCGAAACCTCTTCTCTATGGTGCTGCGCCCGTGAAACTCAGCGACATTGCCCGCCTGGCTCAGGTCTCGGTGACCACCGCCAGCTACGTGATCAACGGTCAGGCCGAGCGCCGGCGTATCAGCCCGGCGACCGTGGCCAAAGTACTGGCGGTGGTCGAGGAACATGGCTATCGCCCGGATCAGCAAGCCGCCAGCCTGCGCCGCGGGCAAAGCCGCTGCCTGGGTTTCATCCTGCCGGACCTGGAAAACCCCAGTTATGCGCGCCTGGCCAAGCTGCTTGAGCAGAAGGCCCGCGCCGCCGGCTATCAGTTGCTGATCGCCAGCTCCGACGATGACCCGGGCACCGAGCGACAGTTGCTCGAGCTGTTCCGCTCGCGCCGCTGCGAGGCGCTGATCGTCGCCAGCTGCCTGCCAGCGGACGACCCGCTGTATCCCGCCATCGTCGCCGCCGGCCTGCCGGTGGTGGCGGTGGATCGGGCGCTGTCGCCCACGCATATCCGCTCGGTGGTCAGCGATGACGAGCAGGCCGGGCACACTCTGACCGAAAGCCTGCTGACACCCAGCCCTCGCCATATCGCCCTGCTCGGTGCCCGTGCCGAGCTGGTCATCAGCCAGGCCCGTGAACGCGGCTTCCATACGGCACTGGCTGGCTTCGACGGGCGCGTCAGCGTCTATCACGGCGAGCTGTTCAGCCGCGCCTGTGGCTACCGGCAGATGAAGAGGCTAGTGGAGGAAGTCGGCCCGCCCGATGCCTTGCTGACCACCGCCTACGTATTGCTCGAAGGGGTATTCGATGCGCTGCGCGAACAAGGCAGCGAACAGTGGCCAGCGGTGCGCCTGGCCACTTTCGGCGATACCCAGCTACTGGATTTTCTGCCCCTGCGAGTCAATGCCATGAGCCAGCAGCATGAGCGTATCGCTGAACGGGTGCTGGCCTGGACGCTACGGGCAGTGGAACAGAACGACTATCAGCCCGGCATCGAAGCCATCGGCCGCAGCTTCAAGGACCGAACCCAGAGGTAAGGGGCGCCCTGCGCACCAACTGCTGGAAAAGATCGGAGCGCGCAGCGCATCCTACAGCTCGCTCTGATGCCCCTTGCTAACCCCCCTGAATTTTCTGCAACAGCGGCTCGCACTGGCTCGGCTCGTCGCCTGCACTGGGCGCCACCAGCGCCAGCAAGCCGGCAGCTGGTGCCACCGCGACGCCGAGCGCAACCAAGCCGGCGCCACGCAATGCCAGCGGCGTGGCCTGCACGCCCGGCGCCGGTTCCTTGAAGGTGCCGCGCACGTAGAGCGGCGAACGCAGGGAGAAGATACGAAAACCCTTGGTCGACGGCGTGATGGTGAAATCCAGGCGCTCGCTGGCGAAGTTCGCGTTGCCGTCTACCTTGATCACCGCATTGTCGGTGTCGATGACGAACAGCCGCGTGCTCATCAGCCCCTGCTTGATGCCGAGATCGGCCGCCGCGCAGTGGATCTTCACATCCTCGTCGCCGAACAGCCTGCCCACCAGATAATTGCCGACGTTCAGGCCGGCGATCTCCATCAGCCCGCGACTCACCGCGCCATCGTTGATCAGCATCTTCAGTTCGCCATCGGCGCTGCCGAGCAACGCCGCCACCGAGTTGCCGCGACCACTGACGCGCGCATCACCATTGAGCGCGCCAAGGCTGGTCTGCATCGGCGCAAAGGTGGGAAACAGCTGCTTGAGCCTGAGTTCGCGGGCCCGCAAACGCATCTGCCCCTGTAGCGGCGTGGTCGCGCCATTGAGGCGGATCTGCGAGTCGAGCACGCCACCGGCCATGCCGAAACGCAGCGGTTCCAGACTCAGCATGCCGTCATTGAGCACCACATGGGTGTCCAGATCGGTGATCGGCAACTGCTCGCTGTGCACGATGCGCTTGCCGACGAAACGCACATCGGCGTCCATCGCGCGCCAGCGGTCGGTACGAAACTCGGAGACGGGCAGCGCCTTGTTCGCCGGCTGCACGTCCCGCTCACCACGCTCGCGCTTGTCCTCGCTGGAGTCGGCGCCGATCAGCGGCGCCAGATCGCTGAACAGCAGCTGGTTGGAGGTCAGCCGGCCGGACAGTTTCGGCCGCAGTTCGCGGGCCACGAACGTCAGGTCGCCATGGATATCGCTGTCGCCGATCCGGCCGTTGAAACCTAGGTAGCGAAAGATCGCCCCGTCGGCATCGTGCAGATCGGCCTGCAGACGGCCATCGGTGCTATAGGGCGGGGTATCCGGCAGCGTCACACCGGTCAGCGGATACAGATGACCGAGGCTGACGCCAGACAAGCGCAAACGCAGATCCAGGGCTCCCAGATTTTGCGGATCGGTCAGGCTGCCCGCCAACACGATGCGGGTCGAGCCAATGCGCAGGTCGGCCTGTAGCGGGAAGGGTTGCGCCGCATCATGCAGCGCCAGCAGGCCACCGACCTTGCCGTTACCGGTCAACGGCTGGCCGCGGAAGCTGCCCTTGGTCTGCCAGGCGAAGGCGTAATCCTGAGCGCTGGCATTGCTCTCGGCCAGGCGCTCGGCAGCACCCTTGCCGACGATATCGGCGAATGGGATCGGCTCGCCCAGCGGCTGGATAATCGCCTCCAGACGGGTGTTGCTGACCTTGTCATCCAGCCTCACCTGCCCCTTGTTGAACCCGATGGTGCCGATATCCAGTGTCCAGGGGCTGGGCTGATCGGTGTCGTCCGCCGGCTCCTTGCCCAGGTCGAACGTCCAGTTCGCCCGACCATCGCTCAGGCGCTGCAGATCGGCGACCGGCGCGCCGAGTTCGATACTGGGGATACTCACGGTCTTCCACAAAAGCGCTAGCGGAGACAGGCGAAAGCGCACGCTATCGAGACTGACGAAGGTATCGCCCTGCGCCCAATCGGGGTTGCCCAGGCGCAACTGCTCGGCGGCAAAATGCGGCCAGGGCATCCAGGCGCTCAAACCCTGCTGACTGGACTCGCGCTGCCAGACCACCCGCAGGTCGCCCTCGATGGCGAACGGCCGATTCAAGGCCGCAGAAACCTGCTCGTTGATCAGCGGCCGCGCCCGATTCCAGTCGAACAGCACCAGAAACAGCATCAGCGCTGCCACCAACAGCAGAAAAACAGCGAGCAACGCGCCCAACAGCTTGCGTACTTGGCGCACCCAGCGACCTCCTTACTTCACTGCCCGAGTGAAACCCATCCATATCCATACGACTGAAAAGATTAGCCAACGCTCCCTCACGCTGGCATCAAAGGAGAAAATAGCCGACTCTGAAAGCCCACTGGTGAGCCGAACGATGCGCCTGATCGACACCCACACCCACCTCGACTTCCCCGACTTCGACGCCGACCGCGACGAAGTGCTCGCGCGCAGCCGAGCGCTGGGCGTGCAGCGCATGGTGGTGCTTGGCGTCTACCAGGCCAACTGGCAACGGTTGTGGCAACTGGTCGAGAGAGATGAAAGTCTGTACGCCGCGTTCGGCCTGCACCCGGTCTATCTGGACGACCATCATCCGCAGCATCTCGATGAATTGCGCGACTGGCTGGGCAAGCTGGCCGGGCACCGCAAGCTGTGCGCCGTCGGTGAGTTCGGTCTGGATTATTACCTGGAGCATCTGGATCGGCAGCGGCAGCAGGCACTGTTCGAAGCGCAGCTTGAGCTGGCGGACGAGTTCGAGCTGCCAGCGCTGCTGCACGTACGCCGCGCCCATGCCGCGACCATCGCCACGCTCAAGCGCTTTCGCCTGGCGCGCGGCGGCATCATTCACGCGTTCGCTGGCAGCAATGAGGAAGCACGCGAGTACATCAAGCTGGGTTTTCGCCTCGGCCTGGGCGGCGCCGCCACCTGGCCGCAGGCCAATCGCCTGCGCAAGGTGGTGGCAGGGCTGCCGCTGGAGGCCATCGTGCTGGAAACCGACTCGCCGGACATGGCCCCGGCCATGTACCCGAACCAGCGCAACAGCCCGGAATACCTGACGGACATCTGCAGCGAGCTGGCAGCGCTGCGTGGCATTACCGCCGAGGAGCTAGCCGCGGCCAGTAGCCGTAACGCGGATGAGTTGTTCGGCTGGGGCTAGACCGCACAGATGGTCAGGCAAATCGCCCGACACGACCGTCCGCAGGAGCCCCGCCCCAGGGCGAATGTTTCCAGACCGTGTCGCCCAGATTCGCGGCGGGGCGCCGCTCCTACAGCGTCAGTGCGACGGCCGTGGGAATGCTGTGGGAGGGGCTTTAGCCGCGACGACTAAAAAAGCATCTCCGCTGAGGCGCCTCCCGCGGAGAAATTAGACCCGGAATGCCCCGATCAACTGCTTGAGACGCGAGACCAGTTCGCTCAGTTCACGGCTGGCCTGCTCTGTCTGGCTGGCACCAGCTGCCGTGCGCTCACCCGCGTGGTTGATCTCGACGATGTTCTGATCGATATCGTGCGCCACGGCCGTCTGCTGCTCAGCCGCCGCGGCGATCTGCTGGTTCTGATCGACGATCATGCCCACCGCGCCGAGGATGTTCTCCAGGGCCTGCTGCACCTTGGCCGACTGGCTGACCGTGCCATCCGCCATCTGGTGACTCGCGTTCATCGCCTTTACCGCAGCCCCCACACCGCCCTGCAGCTTGGCGATCATCGCTTCGATCTCTTCGGTGGACTGCTGCGTACGCTTGGCCAGGTTGCGCACCTCATCGGCCACCACGGCAAAACCGCGCCCCTGTTCACCGGCGCGCGCGGCCTCGATGGCGGCATTGAGCGCCAGCAGGTTGGTCTGCTCGGCGATGCCCTTGATGACATCGAGCACCTGACTGATCGCCGCACTGTCGCTGGCCAGCTGGTTGATCACCGCGACCGACTGATCGATTTCACCGGCAAGACGCTGGATTGCACCGACCTGCTGCTCGACCAGGGCGCGGCCACTGACCGTTTCCTGATTCACGCTCTGCGCACTACCCACCGCAGCGGCGGCGCTGCGCGCCACCTCCTGGGCAGTGGCAGACATCTGGTTCATCGCCGTGGCTACCTGCTCGATCTGCGCACGCTGGCCGGCCACCGCCTGGTTGCTCTCGCCTGAAACCAGCTCGACGCGATCCGCCTGGCCACCGACCTCGCCCACCGTGTGCCCGACGCGCTCGATCAGGTCATGGATGCGCTCCACGGTCTGGTTGAACACCTGCCCCAACTCGCCCAACTCGTCACGACTTTGCGCCTGGAAGTTGGCCGTCATATCGCCTGCGGCAACCCTGTCCATCACCCGGCCCAGGTTTTTCAGGGTCGAGCGGGTGGAAACGTAGAAACCGCTGTAGAGGTAGACGATCAGCAGGAACACCACCACCAGCGCCACCACCAGCAGCACCATCTGCGCCCGGTTTTCGGTGAGTCGCTCGCTCAACTGGCTGTCGAGAAAGGCCAGCAGACCGTCGTTGAACACATAGGTCTTGGCCATCTGCTGGCTGATCTGGTCGTAGAACTGCGTCCAGGGCGTATCCAGGCTGTCGGCGATGATCACCTGATCCTCGAACACCACGCCGCTGTCCTTCAGGCTCTGGCGGCTCGCCTCAGCCAGACTGCCCAGACCGTTCTGCGCCGCAACGTTTCCGGCCAGGGCCTCCTGCAAGTTCAGGCCGTACTCGGCCTGCAACTTCTCCAGCCGCAACAGCAGGTCGTCGAACTGGGTACTGGCTGCGGAATTGAGAAAGCCCTGCCCCAGGGAATAGGCGCCAATGGCGCGGCCCTGACTGAGCACATCGGTGATCTGCGGAGTGACGTTGGTGATCAGCTCGGTGATCTGCCGCACCTGGCGTTGCGGGTCCTGACTCAGCCCTGCCTGACTGGCCACCAGCTTGATGAAGACCTGGGAAGAACCCAGCAGTTTCTCGACGATCACCGTCTTGCTTTGCAGCGAAGTCTCGGCCTCTGCGCTTTTCAGTTCGGCCAGCAGTTCATCGCGTTTGGCGACGAACTCTGCCGCCTGCTCAGCATCGCTGGTCACCGGCTGAAGCCGTTGCAGCCCGGCACTGAGCGACTGTTCCAGCTGGTCGATACGCCCTTCCAGATCGCCCGCCTGACCGGACTGGCCGATCATCGCGTTGATCTGCACCAGGTCGTTGAGGCTCTCCAGATCGCGGCGCAGCTGCAAGCTACTGCCGAGTAGTTCGAGGCTCTCCAGGGCAGTCTGGGTGCCGACGAACTGACGATAGGAGTCGCGCACCAGATAGAAGTTGGTGACGAGCATGGGCAGGAAGAATAGAACGCTGATCAGGCTGAACTTCATGCCGAAGCTGAGGCGATTCATCAGCGCGATGGCCGGATACAACACGGTCTTCACTAGACGTCTCCAGTTGCCATTATTGTTATAGGTGTTGCTGGGGCGGCCGCTGAGCCTCTCACGGGCTGATGACAGCGTCCTGCGTCGCCCGACCTGTGGTGCACAGATCGATGCGGCGAATACAGGCAGATAAATGTGACGAAGATCACCAAACAGGGTCGCCCACCGCCTCCTTATACCCCTTATCGACACGGCTCTCTGTAACTTAAAGTTAAACGCACCCGGCAGTGCTTCAGCCTATGCGCCGCAGGAGGAACCTCGATTCAGGGCGGAGGTGAGGTTCCCCGTACGCCGTCATTCGCTACGGGGCGCGGCACCTAAAATTCGTCAGGGTCTGGCGATACACCTCGGTGCACGATGGCGGGTTTCACCCGCACTAGAGAGAGCGGCCAGGGCATGAAGGAAAGTGCTAGATGAACAGCACCCACACCGCGTAACCGGCGTACCAGACCACCGCTGCACGAATCAGCAGCTGCCACAGCTGATCGAGGGTATCGACGCCCTCCTCGCCCATCACCGGCGGCGGCATCTCACCCGCTGCACGCCCGGCCTTGATCACCAGCTGCGCAGCAGAAATGTCCCAGCTCAGCAGCTCATGCAGCAAGGCGCGGCTGACGGCGACGAAGTTGCCGACCAGCGCGAAACTGGAGGCCAGCACCCGCGCCGGCAGCCAATCGAAGGCGTGGCGCAGCTGTACGGCGCGCTCACGCAGGGCTGGCTGTTGCGCATGCTCAGCGCTCAAGGCCAACAGGCGATAAGCCAGCGCCGCCATCGGGCCGAGCAGCAGATACCAGAAGATAACGGCGAAAAAGCTCTGATAGGCCTGCCATAGGAGATGACCCTGAACCTGCTGCAGCAGCTCGGTACCCTCTTCCGGCTGCAGTGCCAGATCACGCTCGGCCACGTGGTAAGCCGCCTGACCGTCACCGCGCCGCCAGGCATCGCGAAACGGCCCCAACGCCGCGAGCAGATCACCACGCCCCAGGCTGTAGATCAGCACCAGTAAATGCACCGGCAACGCCAGCCAGCCGTACGCCAGCGGCTTGAGAATCAGCAACACCAGACCCAGCCCCAACACCGGCAACAGCACCAGAATGGCCAGGCACAGCCACGGGGCCTGCTGCAGCCCGCCTTGTTGCAGGCGCTGCAGTTGCGCCAACCACGGGCCATCCTGCTGGATGCGCAGGCGCCAGGCGGAAAATTTCTCGACCCACAGCACCAGCAGAATCACCAGAAAACTCATTGCTACCTCTCCTTCAATTCGGCGTGCAGACGCGACCAGTCGAACGCTGCCCCGGGGTCTGTCTTGCGCCCAGGCGCGATATCGTTGTGGCCACGGATACGCTGCGTCGACAGCGCGGGGTAAGCGTCCAGCAACTGCCGCGTCAGCTCGGCCAACCTGGCGTACTGAGCATCGGTATAGGGCAGATCATCTGTCCCTTCCAGCTCAACTCCTAGCGAAAAATCATTGCAGTTGTCGCGCCCCTCGAACCAGGAAACCCCGGCGTGCCAGGCACGATCCAGGCAGGAGACGAACTGCGTCAGCCCACCATCACGCTCGATGAAGAAATGCGCGGAAACCTGCAGGGATGCGATCTCAGCGAAGAAAGGATGCTCGTGCGTGGGCAAGCGGTTCTGAAAGAACGCCTGCACCTTGCCGGTACCGAACTGCCCAGGCGGCAGGCTGATGTTGTGCACCACCAGCAGGGAGATTTCGCCACCGGGGCGAGCATTGAAGTTGGGCGACGGGCAGTGAGGGATGCCCTGAAACCAGCCAGTTGAGGGGTCGAGCTGCATGTGGCACTCCTGAACGTGCCACCACTCTAGAGCAGCCAACCCGGACGGCCAAGAGCGAGACAGCAACAGGATGTGCAAAGGCGGGAAATATCGAGGGAAACTCAGAAAAACCCATTTATCGTCACTCCCGCGAAGGCGGGAGCCCAGGAGAACCGCAGGTTCTGGATTATTCCCCAGCCAGCGCAAGCGCTGTTCAGCGATAAAGCTGCTGTCGCAGGCATGACGTTTTTCACAACACCACGAGGATCACGCTCTGCAGGAGCCGCGCCTCGCGGCGAATAGGTATCGAGCACGCCGCACGATCAAAAAGCTTCGCCCCGGGGCGCGGCTCCTACAGACCAAGCCGTTACCAGGAGCGGAGCGCTCCCAGGCAAGGAATCAGCTGTGCTTCAGCTTGCGCAGATTGCCGATGACCGACTCCAGGGCGCGGTCGAACAGCAGCGCATCGTCAAGCAGGCGCACAGCGTTGCGGCGGAACTCCACCGCCAGCGCGTTGCGTGTCTTCTCCAGCACCTTCATGCCGGTGCGATTGACGAACACGTACTTGCCAGTGGGCTTGATGATGGCCGCCAGCTTGCAGCGCAGCTTGTGCTCCTCATCTTCCTGAATCTCCACCCAGCTCCCCACACGCAGGCTGTCTACCTGCAGCAGCGCCTCGTCGTCGTCCGGGAGCACCACGTCCGGCTCCTGCGGACGGGTCTGGCCCGGCGCGAGCAGAATGATCTCTTCGACCACCTCGATCATCGCCGGGGCGTCCTCGACCTCTTCGGCCGCCGGCAGCTCCAGCAACGGCAGCTCGACGCCGGCTTCGCTCAGCTCGGTGTGCGCGGCATCCTCGGCAACGGCCGTCTCGGCTTCCGGGGCAGCGCGCTTGAAGCGCTGGAAGGCCTGCACATGCAGCACTTCCAATTGGCTGAAGAATTCGCTGGTAGAGAACGGATCAAACGCTGCGCTGGCCATGCCTTCGCGCAGCGCCTTGAGCAAGCCGGGCACCAACTCCAGCAAACGCAGACGCGCTTCAGGATCTTCATGCGGGGCGACGCTCCAGACCAGGTCATCCATGGTCTGCAGCGCAGCCTGCCATTCATCCGACGCCACGCCATGCTTGAGGCAGGTGAGCATCAGCACCTTGCTCCAGGCTTCCTGCAGCAGCCGCACCACCACTTCCGGCAGCGTCTTGCCCAGTAAACGCTCATTCAACGCTTGCTCGACCTGGCGGCGAGCCAGCTCAGCCTTGGCGCTGCCTTCCTCGGCGTCGCGGGTACGCTGCTCGAGCAGTTCGCTGCGACGACGCTCATCGCCCGTGAACGCCATGAACTCGGCCAGCAGCTCGGAGAAGATCGCCGGGTCATCGACGAAATCATTCAGCAGGCGCTGAACCACCTGTTCGATCTTCTGATAGAGGCTGTCACGCTGCGCATCGTCCTGGTCGACCCAACCCAGCGCGGCTGAGGCGATTTCGTTGAGCAAACGGCGAGCCGGATGGCTGCCACGGCTGAAGAAGGTCTTGTCCAGTACCGCGACCTTGAGCATCGGGATCTGCAGACGGCCAATCAGTGCCTTGAGCGAATCTGGCAGGGTGCGGTCATCGAGAATGAACTCGAACAGCATCGACACCAGATTGATCACGTCTTCATCGACTTCGCCAACCACCCGCGCCTTGCCACTCTTGGCACTGGCACGCTCGAGCAATCGTTCGAGCTGGTCGCGAAGGTCGAAATCCTCGACGTTGACCTGCGTCGGGGCACGCTGCTGCATGTGAGACAGCAGACGCATCAGGTCATTGCTGGTGATCGGCAGTGCATCGGTCGCCTGAGCCCGGCGCGGCATCGCCGTACCGCGTACTTGTGAGAGCAGATCCTGCAGTGCGCCGAAGACTTCCTGCACGCCCTGATCGGCGCCTTCGAGCAAGGGAATGCCTTCCTCACCGGACGACTGGACATAAGTGGAAGCTGCCGGGCGCTGCTGACGACGCGGCGGCGCGGACTTCAGCTCAGGCAAGACACCGGCACTGACCAGCACCTGATTGGCCTCGGCGTAAAGCATGTCGCAGCTGCCGAGCACGTACTTTTCGAACAGCTTGAGGATGATCAGCTTGACCTTGATCTCCACACCCAGGCTGCTACAGGCGTCGAGGAAATATTCACTGAGCAGGGTCGGACCGAGCGGGTTGCTCTTGTCGTCCAGCTTTTTGCTGATCACCGCATTGAGGCGCGTGGTGAGATGGCCCAACGCAACAGCGTCTCGGCTCATCACCTTGGCCACCATGGCGTCCAGCGCCACGGTTTCTTCCAGCTCGTCGTTCTGCACCAGGCTCAGGCTGTCGAACGAGACCGCATCCAACGCTGGCTGAGGCTTGCCGATTTCATACTGGTTGAGATTGGCGAAGGACTCGAACACCTTCTGCAGAAAGCCGCGCTCGATGTTCTTGCGCTTCAGGCGCAGGTCGCGCATGGCCTCGAAGAAGGCATTCTGCTCGGCATTGCTGGTCGCCCGATCCGCCATCTCGAAGAGGGTATCGTCGGCATTGTCGAACAGGCTCTGCAGGTTCTGCTTGAGCTGTTGCGCGGCTTTGTCACGCACCTGAATCAGCGCCACGGGCAGTCTTCCTACCGGCGAAGTTGGCGATTGCTCTGCGGTGGCCTTGTTCAGGTGCACCACGTTCGCGTCGGTCTTCATTCTAGTCTCCCGCAGACTGCTCGAACCCGAGCTTCCTGGTCTGCACAGCGTCAACCGAGCGTCGTCCGTAACGTCAAAGGCCTGGCGTCAATAATGGAAAAAGTAAAGGCATTATAGGGAGGCTACGCGCCATACCAAGCCAATTTTTCACGCAGACATGATGCAGGTCACAGATAGCACACAGCCATTTCCAGACGGTCGTTTACGCACGACCGACGTGGCGCAACTACAGCGTATAGCTACCTAGCCCGGCGCGCTGCACCGGCGGTCGGCCCAGGCTCACAAGGTAAGAGTCGCACTGCGCGGCAAAGTGCATGGTTTCTTTCGCACACAGGCCATAGACGCAACCCTTATCGGCCATTGCCCTCCCCCTGCCTGCCTCTATAATCGCCGCTTGCCTATTCCGGAGCTGATCATGCCCAACCTGACCCTCGCCGACCTCAGCAGCGAAATCGAAGCCAACGTCCGCCGCGCCCTGGCCGAAGACATTGGCAGCGGCGACATCACGGCCCAGCTGATTCCGGCCGAGCGCCTGGCCAGCGCCCGCGTGATTACCCGTGAAGAGGCAGTGATTTGCGGCACCGCCTGGGTCGATGCGGTATTTCGCCAGCTCGACCCGCGCGTCGCGGTGCATTGGCAGGTACAGGATGGCGACAAAGTCAGCGCCGACCAGACCCTGTTCCGCCTCGAAGGCCCGGCACGCGCCCTGCTCAGCGGCGAGCGCAGCGCCCTGAACTTCCTGCAGACCCTGTCTGCCGTCGCCACCCGCTGCCGCCACTATGCAGACCTGGTAGAAGGCACTCAGGTAAAGCTACTGGACACCCGCAAGACCCTACCGGGCCTGCGCCTGGCGCAGAAGTACGCCGTGACCTGCGGCGGCTGCCACAACCACCGCATCGGTTTGTACGACGCTTTCCTTATAAAGGAAAACCACATCGCCGCCTGCGGCGGTATCGCCCAGGCCATCAACACCGCCCACCAGATCGCCCCGGGCAAGCCGGTGGAAGTGGAAGTGGAAAGCCTGGAAGAACTGCGCGAAGCGCTGGAAGCGGGAGCCGATATCGTCATGCTCGACGAGCTGTCACTGGACGACATGCGCGAAGCCGTAAGACTCACCGCCGGCCGCGCCAAGCTCGAAGCATCGGGCGGGATCAACGACAGCACTTTGCGCGTGATCGCCGAGACGGGGGTGGACTACATCTCGCTAGGAACGTTGACCAAGGATGTGAAGGCGGTGGACTTGTCGATGCGGTTGGCGTTGTAAATGCAACTAGCCACAGGTACTCAAGAATAGACAACGCGAAGTCCACTGAAACGGTGGTCTACCCTCTGAGACGCTCAAACTACTGACAACCCCAGGGCATGTAGGTGCCCTTCCAGCCACTAGCGGCCGAGCTATCCACCTGACATGTCCACGCACCTCCAGGGGCACGAACCATAGAAATACGCACCCCTGCCACTCCTGGGCTCACACTGCCGCCCATTGTCACTTCGATAACTCCCGAACCATCAAGCAGAAAACTGGCGATATTACCGGCTGCCACTGTAGTGATATTCGATTGGGTATAGCCCAACTGTGCATTAGTTATGAGAATTTGCCCACGCGCCAGTAACTCTTCCGCCGGAGCGCGGTAGGCAGCTACCTCGGCATGCGCCCTACGCACCTGAGTGGTAGCGACATATTCCTGGTATTGCGGAATAGCGATAGCTGCAAGAATGCTGATGATCGCAACCACGATCATCAGCTCTATAAGCGTGAAGCCTCTACTGTAATTCACGTTCGTTCCTCCGTTTTCACTTATTAAGCAAACCCCAGGCCAAGTCCCTCGATTAACCAAGCGTTGCCAAACAAGAACTCCGAGACAAGGCAGAACGAAAGACTTCAGCTAATCCCACCCGCAAATTTTAAAAGCCAGCCCAATCGGACCAACTGAAAAGCTAGCCGTACAAACCGAAGATGAAGGCGGTGTTTGCGCAGATTAATACGCACTGCCCAACATACTGCCCACTATCCTATGATTCGATGACGAGGCAGATAGTGTTGGTATGGATCAAGGTGCAGCTCACGTAGATACCAGGCACACCAAGCGGGTCATTTCACGCACAGCAACTACCCCAATAGCTGCTTGATCGCCAGCTCTGCACGAGACACCGCTGCGACTCGCGCATGACGAAATGAAGGTAGGAAAAGCCGTCACCAGGCAATTGCGGAACGGTAGCAATTCATGATCAACGTTGACACCACCGCTCACGACGCCAAGCCGCAAGCATACCTGGACGACCAACGATCTGAGCGGCTCTGGGTACGAGACATAACGCCCTGATTAACATGGGCTAGACCTTAAAGGGTGCTGGCTTGCCCTTGCGTCAGAACGCTTTCAACCAACCTGCAATACCCGACCTACGGAGAAATTGGCCCACATAACGTGGGCCTGGAATATCTCGGCAGGCTGGCCTCAGTTCGACATCAGCCCATCAGGTTCCTGATCGTTATGGACATCCAGCCAAGCCAGAAGCAAAGAGCGAATGAACCCATAGTAACCTGAAGCAGGCACCTGAGCTCCATGTACACTTTCCAACTGCTTGGCCTCGTCATACCGTTCAAGTTTTATCAACGCAAGCTGCCAAAGGCCAAATACAACCTTATCGAACTCATCGCTATAAATTTTTGGACGGCTATCGACTGACTCAAACCATTCGGCAGCCAGCTCTACAAACCTGGCGTCATCCCGCAACGCTGCTGACCGCACAATATTTAAAAGGTCGGTATATGCAGCTGGCAAGTTGTTGCAGGACTGCCAGGAAGGATCAATCAAAACACCTTCCAGCTCCTCGGGCCCCATATATGCCAATGTAGCCTCCACCAAGACCCGAAAGTGCTTGACCGCCAGCTCTTCGCGCACGGGGGTCCAAGGCTGCGCGCACTCGGCCACACCCTTGATTTCCCACATGCTCTCCACAGTCTGGCGATAGGCAATATCCGCCCCATCCCCCATAAGTGCTGCCCTGGCTGCACGGGCCTGCCCCGTAAAGTCCGCACGCCGATAATGCCCTACGAAACCGATATCGGCGCTAGCGCCCAACACTCCGCTGACTCCCAGAGACTCCAACAGCGGCAGGCTAGCCACGGGAATTCCCATGAGCTGATCTGCGGACTGTTTTTTGAAGCGAGTACGCGGTGCATTCAGGCTCAAAACCGGGTAGTAATCACTGTTCACCGGCCCTGCATACAAACGAGCCAACGCCCGGATCATCTGAGCATCCGCCACCTTGCGGAAACGAAGCTGATCAGGGTGACTCATTCCCACGGCCTGCAGGTCCCCCTTCAGCTCCCCGCTAAAAAGCTTCTGAAAGTCAGGCTGCTCGGAAAGCGGCTTATTACTCGCGACGATCAAGAGATCGGCACTGTTCGACAAATAGGCGTGATAATCCTGGAAAGCAGGGGCCAGGGCATTCAACACGGAACCTACTAACTTCTCATCGATTTCATACAATTGCAGCCACTGCACGAACACGCCGTCGTCCGAAAGGAACTGCGGCACGAACTCGTAGAACTCCCTGGAGAACAGCGCCCCAACTCCGCTAATCCAGGGGTTGGATGGCTCAGAAACGATCAGATCATAACGATGCTGCTGGCCAGCAAAGTAGCTTTTGGCATCATCGATAATGATATTGGAACGCGGATCGGAATAGGCGCGCGCCACCCGATGACCAAATATTTGCGCACCTGCCACCATCTGCGCCTCGATCTCAATGGTATCAACACGCTGAACGCGCCGGTCGGCAAGCAGTGTGTGAGTGGTCAGACCGGAGCCAAAGCCAATCACGCCTGCACTTTTCAGATCCGACACATAAGCCATGGGGATCGCCGCGGCGAGCACCATGGTCGGCTCGTCCGAAGTGGCATCGCCCTCCCCCATACGGATAGCAGCATCCACCTTGCCGTTAGTCGCAATGGCTGCCACACCAATACTATTGTGATTCGTGGCAGCAACGCTGGCTGTCTTGCCGTCTTGATAGAAGGCTATTTCCGTATCTTTTGCCAGGCTGGCCTGACCTGAGCGATAGACCCCGGAACTCAGGCGCAGCGGATCAAAAGGCACTTGTGAAACGATAAGAGAAACTGCCAGAGCGACGCAGCCGGCGGCACCAGCGAACACGGCAAAATCACGGCTATCGAAGGTTCTGAGGCGCAGCAGAGCCAAGCCAATCACCATATCCACCATGGCTGAAAACACCAGCGCCATCTTCAAGCCAAGCACGGGAATCAACAGATGGATGGCGGCGAACACGCCCAAAATCGCCCCAAGAGTATTCCAGGCATAGACACGCCCAATGGAAGCTTCGCCCTGACCATCACGCAACAGCACCACAGTAAACAACGGCAGTGTTGTGCCGGCAAAGAACGCCGCTGGCATCATGATCAGTACAGCGATCAGCCCCGTACCCAGATTGAAAAATGCATAGCCACCGTCGCTATGGGTAAGCGCCGCCATCAGGAAGCCAACCCAGCCAAAGGAGTTAGCATAGAAAATCAGCGACACCAGCGCCGCAAGGCCCATTGCAATCTGCAGCCAACCGACCAGGCGCAGAGGGTCACGAGCACTGTCTGCACGTTTTCTGACCCACAACCCGCCAAAGGCAATACCTGCGATAAAGGCCGCCAGCATAAGCTCGAATGCATGCAGGGTGCTGCCCACCGCCAGGCTCAGCATACGAATCCAGATGATCTCGTAAGCGAATGACGCAGCCCCAGACAGGAAGGTTCCCAACAGCACAATTCGGAGCAAGCGCCCATTGACGCCAGATGCCCCCGAACCAGCAATAGCAGTTTTCGGCTCGGCGACAGTCGGTGCCGACTGATCGGCACCAGCAAGGGTCCAAGCCAGAGCCGCCACCAGCAGGTTCAGCCCCCCCGCCAAAAGCATCGCCCCCTGCAGCCCCATTGCCGGCAGAATAAGGAAGGCCGCGAACAGCACGCCGATAGCCGCACCGATGCTATTGGTGAAGTAAAGGCTGCCCAATATATGCCCATCCGCCCCCGGAAAACGACGAATGATGCCACCGCTCATCAGCGGGAAGGTCATACCCAGCAAGAGCGTCTGCGGCAAAATCAACAACCCCGCCAACAGCCACTTGTACAGATTCACCCAACTTGCATTGCCCAGCGCAGGAATGATGAACTCATAACTCAGCCCGAGCATGCCTACAAAAACCCAGTGAAACAGCATGGCCAGTAGACCAATCACCGCCTCGATGACGGCATAACGCCTGATCAGATTGCCCCAGCGCGAACCTGCACGCGCCACCAGGGCTGCCCCGGCCGCCATCCCCCCCATGAAGATGGCCAGCACCAGGGCCTGTGCATAGGCCGCATGCCCCAGAAACAATCCGAGATAATGCGACCAGATGGATTGGTAGATCAGCCCGGCGAAGCCGGACAAAATGAATACCGCCAACAGGCTGTATAACCGTGAAGATGATACCTTGCTCACCCAGCGCCCCTTCCAAAACACAGGGTTAAGCCCCGGCCACCTTCAATACAAACCTGGCCACCAGCAGAACCCTAAGAAACAAATATTCCAGCAACAACTGGACATGAAAAAGCCCCGACACGCCGGGGCTTTTCCTAGCCCTGACCTGGAATAGTCCAGATCAGGATAAACAATTACAGGGTGCAACCATTCGGACGGAAGTTCTCCTCGACGTCAGTGGAGCAAGTCCAGGAGCCGTCTTCAGTACGAGTCCAGGTCAGGACTTTGCCGGTCAGCACTGCAGCAGCGTTGTTACCGAACTCAGCCTTGATAGTGCTTTTAGTATCCAGCTTGCCAGGCACAGTAGGAGTACCGGTACCTTTAGCCGGAGTACCAGTCACCATGGCGTTACCATTGAGCATCAGGTTGGAGCCGGTAGCGCCCGGATCACACTGGCCAGCCGCCTTACCGACGGTAAGACGACCATCATTGATGCAGGCCTCAAGGGCAGTACGCAGCTGACCCGACTCGGACATCACACGGGAAACCTGCGACTTGGCGGTGTAGGTCTGGTACTGCGGAATCGCAACAGCGGCCAGGATGCCGATAATCGCAATTACGATCATCAGTTCGATCAGGGTGAAACCCTTTTGCATTTGAGCTTTCATTCGTTAACTCTCCTAGAAATGAACAGGTCCAACGACCTGAGCATGACAAAGCAGAACGCGTGCCAACCTTCAAAGCCGGCCAAATGGCGCCGGTGATAATGCTCCCCCCGCACACACCACACCCACTTGAGCACTAACTGACCCTTTTTGTCACCCCGCAAAACGTGGTTTGGCAGGCGCCAGCATCTAGGCTATAAGGCAGGCATTGTGTGTGGAGCCCCCGATGAACGAAAGCGTATCCCTCTCCGGCCTGGCCAAGCAGATGGTGTTGGCCGAGCTGCTGGACGAAAAAGCCGCTCAGCAGGCGCAACTTCAGGCGCAGCGCAACAAGCTGTCGCTGGTGACTTACCTGGTGCAGAACAAGCTGGTGAAGAGCCGCGCCCTGGCCGAACTGGCCGCCGAGCAATTCGGTGTGGCGTTCTTTGACCTCAATAGCATCGACAAGGAAGGTCAACCCAAGGATCTGGTCAGCGAGAAACTGGTACGCCAGCATCGCGTGCTGCCACTATGGCGTCGCGGTAACAAGCTGTTCGTCGGTCTATCCGACCCTTCCAACCACCAGGCCGTCACCGACGTACAGTTCAGCACTGGCCTGACCACAGAAGCAATTTTGGTCGAGGACGACAAACTCGGCGATGCCATCGACAAGTTCTTCGACTCAGCCAACAGCGGCATGGAAGATCTGGCCGATGTCGACCTCGATGGGCTGGATGTCGAGGCGGTGGACGATGACAAGCCCACTGGTGACGGCGGCGCCGATGCTGACGATGCGCCAGTAGTGCGCTTCGTCAACAAGATGCTGCTGGATGCCATCAAGGGCGGCTCATCGGACCTGCACTTCGAACCTTACGAAAAGAACTATCGCGTCCGCTTTCGTACCGACGGCATTCTGCATGAGGCGGCGCGCCCCCCCCATTCAGCTCGCCCCAAGAATTTCCGCCCGCCTCAAGGTCATGGCCGCACTGGATATCTCCGAGCGGCGCAAGCCCCAGGACGGCCGGATCAAGATGAAAATTTCCAAGACCAAGGCCATCGATTTCCGCGTCAACACCCTACCCACACTCTGGGGCGAGAAGATCGTGATGCGGATTCTCGACCCTACCAGCGCGCAAATGGGCATTGATGCTCTGGGTTACGAGGAGGAACAGAAAGAGCTTTATATGTCCGCCCTCAAGCAACCACAAGGCATGATCCTGGTCACTGGCCCCACTGGCTCGGGCAAAACCGTATCGCTCTATACCGGCCTGAACATCCTCAATACGCCTGATGTGAATATCTCCACCGCGGAAGACCCGGTGGAGATCAACCTGGAGGGCATCAACCAGGTCAACGTCAACCCCAAACAGGGCATGGACTTCACCCAAGCGCTGCGTGCCTTCCTGCGTCAGGACCCGGACATCATCATGGTCGGTGAGATCCGCGATCTGGACACGGCATCCATTGCCGTCAAGGCCGCGCAGACCGGGCACATGGTGATGTCGACGCTGCACACCAATAGCGCTGCGGAAACTCTGACCCGCCTGCGCAATATGGGCGTGCCATCGTTCAACATCGCCACCTCGGTCAACCTGATCATCGCCCAGCGCCTGGCGCGCAAGCTGTGCAGCAGCTGCAAGAAGGAAGTCAACGTACCGCGCGAAACCCTGCTGGCCGAAGGCTTCCCCGAGGACAAGATCGGCACCTTCAAGATTTATGGCCCGGTGGGCTGTGAAAACTGCAAGGGCGGTTACAAAGGACGTGTCGGTATTTATGAAGTGGTTAAAAACACGCCCAACCTACAGCGGATTATCATGGAAGAAGGCAACTCAATCGATATTGCCACGCAGATGCGTAAAGACGGCTTTAATGACCTACGCACCTCCGCTTTGCTCAAGGCCATGCAAGGGGTTACCAGCCTTGAGGAAGTCAACCGCGTGACCAAGGACTAACCATGGCCGAAAAAGCTTTAAAAACCAGCGCATTCAAATGGGAAGGCAAAGACAGACGCGGCGCGGTCGTCTCCGGCGTGATCAATGGGCAAAACCCCGCACTGGTCAAGGCACAACTGCGCAAGCAGGGCATCAACCCGACCAAAGTACGCAAGGAGTCTTCTCTATCCTTTGGCAAGGGCAAAAAGATCAAGCCCATGGATATCGCCCTGTTCACTAGACAGATGGCGACCATGATGAAAGCTGGGGTGCCGCTACTACAGTCTTTCGACATCATCTCCGAAGGCTTCGACAACCCCAACATGCGCAAGCTGGTCGACGAAATTAAACAAGAAGTGGCAGCGGGCAACAGCTTTGCCACCTCGTTGCGCAAAAAGCCAGAATACTTCGATGAGCTGTACTGCAACCTGGTTGAATCCGGCGAACAGGCCGGTGCCCTGGAAAACTTGCTGGACCGAATTGCTACCTATAAGGAAAAGACCGAAGCGCTAAAGGCCAAGATCAAGAAAGCGATGAATTACCCCATCGCGGTAATCGTGGTGGCAGTTATCGTTTCTGCAATTTTGCTGATCAAGGTAGTTCCGCAATTCGAATCTGTTTTTTCCAGTTTTGGAGCCGAACTACCAGCCTTTACACAAATGGTTATCGGCATTTCACAAGCGCTTCAGTCATGGTGGTTTGTTGTACTGGTCGTTCTGCTGGCGGTCAGTTTCTCCTTCAAGGAAGGCCTTAAGCGTTCGCAAAAGTTCAGGGATGCGGTTGACCGCGGAGTTCTGAAGCTACCGATAGTAGGGGACATTTTGTATAAGTCCGCCGTAGCTCGTTTTGCCCGCACCCTGTCAACCACTTTCGCAGCCGGCGTGCCCTTGGTAGACGCCTTGGACTCGGTATCCGGCGCCACCGGCAACGTGGTGTTCAAGAACGCAACTAATAAGATCAAGGCAGATGTATCCACTGGCATGCAACTGAATTTTTCAATGCGCACCACGGGCACCTTCCCGTCGATGGCAATACAAATGACTGCCATTGGTGAAGAGTCCGGCTCATTGGATGAGATGCTGGATAAAGTCGCCAGCTTTTACGAAGAGGAGGTCGACAACATGGTCGACGGCCTCACCAGCCTGATGGAACCCATCATCATGTCGGTACTGGGCGTACTGGTCGGCGGCCTGATCATCGCCATGTACCTGCCTATCTTCCAGCTGGGCGCCGTGGTCTAGATGCTCGTGATCGTTTTTCTGGCCAGCCATGTGCTGGCCTTTGTTTTGTGTGCTCTGCTGCTGGGCCTTTTGGTCGGCAGCTTCCTCAATGTAGTGATCTATCGCCTACCCGTGATGCTGCAACGTGATTGGCAAAGCCAGGCACGGGAAGTATTGGCGCTGCCTCCTGCACCAGCAGCAGAAACCTTCAACCTGATCCTGCCCAACTCCTGCTGCCCGCAATGCGGCCATGAGATTCGCCCCTGGGAGAACATCCCGGTCATCAGCTATCTGTTCCTGCGCGGCAAGTGTTCGAACTGCAAGACCCCGATCAGCAAGCGTTACCCCATAGTCGAACTGGCCTGCGGGCTGCTTTCCGCTTACGTCGCCTGGCATTTCGGTTTTACCTGGCAAGCCGGGGCGATGCTGGTGCTGGCCTGGGGGCTGCTGGCGATGAGTTTGATCGATGCCGATCACCAGATCCTGCCGGATGTACTGGTGCTGCCGCTGCTATGGCTGGGCTTGATCGTCAATTACTTCGGACTGTTCACCAGCCTGGAAGATGCTCTGTGGGGGGCGATTGCCGGTTATCTGAGCCTGTGGTCGGTGTACTGGCTGTTCAAGCTGATCACCGGCAAAGAGGGCATGGGTTACGGTGACTTCAAGCTACTAGCCATGCTCGGCGCCTGGGGTGGCTGGCAGATCCTGCCGCTGACCATTCTGCTGTCGTCGCTGGTCGGGGCGGTGCTGGGGGTAATTATGCTGCGCCTGCGTGGCAGCGATTCCGGCACACCTATTCCCTTCGGCCCCTATCTGGCGATTGCCGGGTGGATCGCCCTGCTGTGGGGTGATGTGATTACCGGCAGTTATCTGAAGTTCGCTGGGTTTTGAAGCAACCCAGCGAACCCCTTCACTCTCGCGAAGGCGGAAGCCCAGGAGTTGTCGTGACTCGTCAATCTGGGTCCCCGCCTTCGCGGGGATGACGACTCGCGACGCACGCCAGTTCGCATCACATCGAAATCCCCCCTACAATCGCGGCCTTGAGCAGTAACGAGACCGCATTGGCGTTATGAAACCCTGGATACTCGGCCTGACTGGCGGCATTGGCAGCGGCAAGAGCGCGGTAGCGCAAGGCTTTATCGAGCGCGGTGTGCACGTGGTGGACGCCGATCATGCGGCGCGCTGGGTAGTCGAACCGGGACGTCCCGCGCTGGCCAAGATCGTCGAGCACTTCGGTGCAGGCGTACTCCAAGCCAATGGTGAGCTGGACCGCGCCGCACTGCGCAAGCTGATATTTGCCGCCCCCGAGCAGCGCCGTTGGCTGGAAAGTCTGCTGCATCCGCTGATCGGCCAGGAGATCGTTCAGGTGCTGGCGCGCGCAGAATCGCCCTATGCAATTCTGGTGTCGCCACTACTGGTCGAGTCCGGCCAGCGGCAGATGACCCAACGCATATTGGTCGTCGACACGCCTACCGAGTTGCAGGTCCAACGCACCATCGAGCGCGACCAGAGTTCGGAGGAACAGGTTCGCGCCATCATGCAGGCTCAGGCCAGCCGCGAAGAGCGTCTGCGTCATGCCCACGACGTGCTGGTTAATGACCGCGACAGGGCCTGGCTGGACGCGGAGGTCGAGCGCCTGCACAACTTCTATCTGACCCTGCGTGGAGGCCAGCCATGATCACTACCGTCCAATGTCCCACCTGTAGTGCACCCGTCGAGTGGAAAGCCGAGAATATCTACCGCCCTTTCTGCTGCGAGCGCTGCAAGCTGATCGATCTAGGCGCCTGGGCCGCCGAAGAGCATGCGATTCCCGGCAATGACCTGGAAGACGAGATGTTCAGCGGCGAGCTGCCGACGCGACCGCATTGATCTACCCCCTGTAGAGCCCCGTCCCAAGGCTAAGCTTTGGGATTAAGCCCCACGCCATTCGCTGCGGGGCGCGACTTCTGCATAAGCACAATCGCGGGAACCTCAGGGACGCATGAAAGCGTAATCGCGATCATCGTCGAGGTTGTCGGCGAGAAACTGCAGTTCGCTGGCCAACTCCTGAGCGTCGCGCAGCGCCTTGTTCTGCTGCACGATTTCCGCCAGCAGCGCACGCAATACCATCAGGCGCTCGAAACCCTGTGCTTCGGCGTCGCGCAAATCATCGTGCAGAGCGCTTCTGGCCCAGCTGTGAATACTCATGCTCAAGTCCCTCGGAAGCGTTTTTCACAGCATGGCGGCGGACCCACTCTGATCCTTGATCAGGATCAATTCTGTCAGCACCATTCAATAGGTCGATAGAACGCCATTCACTCGCTGTGATCACCCTCCTTCCAGGGCGCCTGCAGGTAACGACTGCGGTTGAAGGTTTCCAGCCAATCGGGATAGAACACCACCAGCGCGGTGACGATGGTGCCGTTGATAAATGCTTCGGGGAACGCCACCAGCCACAGATAGCCGGCAAAGTCGTCCAGCCAGGGCGGCATGGGGAACAGCCCGTCCATCCACAACAGGGCAAGACCGCCGAGCAGCGTCATCAATGTCGCCAACGCTGCTGGAAAGAAGCCGCAGAAGAAGATGTAGACGAACAGGTTACGCGGCTGCGCACGCTCTACACGGATTGCGCAAAGCTCGGTAACCAACACCGGAATCAGCACCAGCAGCACGCCATTGATGCCGAGCGAGGCCAGATCGATGCGGCCGATAGCCAGCAAGCCAAGCTGCGCTGCCAGGCCTGCCAGTACGGCAAGTGGCCAGTCGAGCAGCAAGGTCACGGCGGTCATGCCGATGAAGTGATAGGAAAGTCCGGAGTCGAAATCACGGCGCACCAGCCAAAGCAGAAACAGCGCGAGCATGGTGCCGAACAGCAGATGCTGGCGGCGCAGGTCACTGAACAGCTCGACCCAGGGCGCCCGCGCCACTGCCCAGAGCAGCGCCAGCCCGTAGACCAACCAGCCACCCAACAAGGTAGCGAACGTCAGCAGGTTGGAAGCGATCATGCGTACACACCCTCTCATTCATCGCCGTGCAAGGCAGTCTACACCGGCACTCGCAGCGAGTCTGACAGCAGAGCAAAACAGTAGTGGGAAATTCCATTCATGCCTCATGGCAGCCGCCGGATCCCCGCCCCCGACTAGAAACACTTCGAGGACAGGCTCTGCGCGAGAATGACGGCCGCCTTCGGCGTTCGAGTCTCGATCAGCGCTGGCATGCAGGCCAGCGCTACGGCTAAGCTTCGGCCATGGACGATTCCGATTACCTGCGCCTGCTGACGCATCAGGCCGAACAGGCCAACGCATTTCTCTCCAACGCGAAGAAGTGGGAGCGCGAGCGCTGGGTCTGTCAGCGCCTGCTGCAGGCGTTGAACGTGCGCCATCACAGCGATGATTTCACGCCCAGCGGCCAGGAGCCGCCGGACGTGCTGTTTCGCGACGCCAACTTCGAAGTGTTTTTCGTACTCGATGAAGGCCGGCGCCTAAATGACGAATGGCGCGCCGAACTGGAGCGGCGACGCAGCGCCTTTTCCCTGAGCCAGCTGGTACGCCGCGAAGCGCGCCCCAAACGCATCCCGGCCAGCGAAATGCAGGCACGCCTGGCGCCGACCCTACGCAAGAAGGCGCACAACTACCGCGAGCGCGGGATCGATCCAGGTGAGCTCGATCTGGTCGCCTTCGTCAGCCTAAAGCGCGCCGTACTCGACTGCAACAGCCACTTCCCGCCCCCCACTGAATACCTGCGCCAAGGCTGGCGTTCGCTGTCGCTGGTTGGTCCGCGCTTCGCCCGTGTGCTGTTCGCTCACCCTGACGCGCCGGATTTTCTGCGGCAGAACCTCGGACGCAGCCTGCTGTTCGACATCGGTATCGGCCTGTGAGCCCCTTGCAGGAATTGCTCGCCGAGGTGCCGCAGGTCGGCCAGGTGCGCTGGATAGGCGTGCGTCCCAAGGCGCGTGAGGCGATGCTCGAAGTCGAAGCCGTGGAAGCGCGGCGTGAAGCCGGCCTGACCGGCGATCACAGTCGCCCCGGGCCACGCAATGCGCGGCAGGTCACGCTGATTCAGTGGGAACACCTGGCTGTCGTTGCCGCCTTGCTCGGCCGCGATGCTCCCATGCCGCCCAGCGAGCTGCGCCGCAACATCGCGGTCGCCGGCATCAATCTGTTCAGCCTCAAAGGCCGGCGTTTTCGCATTGGTCAGGCGCTGCTGGAAACCACCGGCTGGTGCCAACCCTGCGCCCGTCTGGAAGAACGCCTTGGTCGCGGCACCTTCCAGGCCATGCGTGGCCATGGCGGTATTACCGCTCGCGTGATCGAGGGCGGCATCATCCGCCTGGAGGACGCCGTAAGAGTGGAAACCCTTGACGCATTATCTGACCCGCAGGACAACGACGCTCGCCAAGGCTGGCGGGCACGCCTAGAATAGCCGCATTCAAGCAGAGGCCCGCCCATGACCAGTCGCCTGAGCCCCGAAGACCAGCAGAAAGTCGACCAGTACCTGAGCGCACCGCAGCATCAGGTCGAACGTCAGCCGTTTCGCGTTTGGCGCCTGCTGGCGGTGGTCATGGTCGTGACCATTGGCCTGGGTCTGCTGAGCCGCTTTCTGAGTCGACTGGTGCTATGAGCAGCCTTGCGCTCGCCCTCTCGCACTCACACCGTCTTTTTCAAAGCCTTGTGAGCAATATCCATGTCCCATCGCATCGTGATTGTCGGCGGCGGCGCCGGCGGTTTGGAGTTGGCCACCCGCCTGGGTAGAAAACTGGGCAAGAGTGGCGCTGCCCGAATCATTCTGGTCGACGCCAACCTCACCCACATCTGGAAACCCCTGCTGCACGAAGTGGCCGCCGGCTCGCTGAACTCCTCGGAAGACGAACTGAACTACGTGGCCCAGGCCAAGTGGAACCATTTCGAGTTCCAGCTCGGGCGCATGTCCGGCCTCGACCGTGCCGGCAAGAGCATCACCCTGGCACCGATGCTGGACGACGATGGCCAGGTGCTCATGCCTGAGCGTCGCATCGCCTACGACAGCCTGGTGATCGCAGTCGGCAGCACCACCAATGACTTCGGCACCCCCGGTGCCGCCGAGCACTGCATTTTCCTCGACACCCGCGCGCAGGCTGAGCGCTTCCACCGCCGCATGCTCAGCCACTACCTGCGCGCGCACGCCAACGAAAGCGAAGACGGTTCGAAGATCGACATTGCCATCGTCGGCGCCGGTGCCACGGGGGTCGAGCTGGCAGCAGAACTGCACCACGCTGCCAAGCAACTGGCCGCCTATGGCCTGAACCGCATTCGCCCCGAAGACATGCGCATCACTCTGATCGAAGCGGGCCCACGCGTGCTGCCAGCGCTGCCAGAGCGCATCGCACGCCCGGTGCATCAAACCCTGGAGAAGCTCGGCGTTACCGTGCTGACCGGCGCGGCCGTCAGCGAAGTGACTGCCGATGGCCTGAAAACCGCCGACGGCAACTTCATCCCGGCCAGTCTGAAAGTCTGGGCGGCCGGCATCCGCGCCCCCGGTTTCCTCAAGGATCTTGACGGCCTGGAGAGCAACCGTATCAATCAGCTGCAGGTTCGTCCGACCCTGCAAACGACGCTCGATGACGACGTGTTCGCCTTCGGCGACTGCGCAGCCTGCCCACAACCTGGCACTGAAGGCCGCAACGTGCCGCCACGCGCCCAGGCAGCGCATCAGCAGGCATCGCTGCTGGCCAAGTCGCTACGTTTGAAGATCAGCGCCCAGCCGCTGCCGGAATACCGCTATCGCGATTACGGCTCACTGATCTCGCTGTCGAGCTTCTCCGCGGTCGGCAATCTGATGGGCAACCTGACCGGCAGCGTCATGCTCGAAGGCTGGCTGGCGCGGGTGTTCTACGTGTCGCTGTACCGCATGCACCAGATGGCCCTCTACGGCGTGCCACGCACCCTGCTGCTGATGCTCAGCGACCGCATCGGACGCAGCACCGAGCCGCGCCTGAAGCTGCATTGAAGCAGTGGCAGACTACAAGACTGTAGGGTGGGCCGGGCGGCGATCCGCTTCAGCCCACGTCGATCACCGCTGGTGGGCTAAAGCCCACCCTACGAGCTGAAGCGCCCGCATGGAAAATGTTGGAATTCCCCTTTGCAAGACAGCCGATCGCCCGTGGTGCGCATGACGCACCTGTGCGAACCGGCCAGCGCGACCGGGACAATGCGAGCCGGCCAAGCACCGCGTGAGACGCAGAAACGAAAAAGCCCGCACTAGGCGGGCTTGTTCGTTGTAGTGGTGGGTCGTGTAGGATTCGAACCTACGACCAATTGGTTAAAAGCCAACTGCTCTACCAACTGAGCTAACGACCCAAAAATGGTCGGGGTAGGGGGATTCGAACTCCCGACATCTTGCTCCCAAAGCAAGCGCGCTACCGGACTGCGCTATACCCCGATAGGAAGTTGGCTCCGCGACCTGGACTCGAACCAGGGACCCAATGATTAACAGTCATTTGCTCTACCGACTGAGCTATCGCGGAACTTCGGTCTTCCAGCTCTGCTGCGCTTCGGCTTTCGCTTTACCGCTTCAGAGGCGCGCCATTTTACGTAGCAAAATTTCCCTGTCAACCCCTGCAAACTGCTTTTACGACAATGCTTTGCAGGCAAGCCATGGACTACTATATGTTTCATCGAACTGCGGCACGACGCAGGACGCGCCAGCCGACGACGCCAGCCAGGACAGTCCATGAGCAACCAGGACAAGCCCCCCATTCATCCCAAGGTGGTCAGCCTCGCCAGCCGTGGTATACAGCCGCGCTTCAGCGACCTGGTACAAGCCTGCCGCAAACTGGTGATGAATCGCCTGGCGGAGCATCTGAGCGGCGTATTCGGTCAAGTCGATGACACTCTGTTCGAATGCGCCGAGAAAGCCGAGAACAACAAGGTGCAGACGCTGTTCTTCGACAACATGCGCGAGATCCGCCGGCAACGCCCGCAGATCGAGCGCAGCTACCACCAGACCATCGCCAACAATTTTTCCGATTTTCTCGACGGCAAGCTGCAGAATCAGACGCCAGCCGAACTGGACCCCGAGCAGTTGGCCCTGGTGCAGAACGAGGATTACGAAGAAACCCTGCAAGTCACCAATATGGTCAGCCGGGTCAAGGCACGTTGCACCCAGCCGCTGTTCGCTCTGGAGCAACGCCTGGCACTGCTCAACAACGGCCAGAAGCTCGGCGAGGACAACAACCCCTTCGGCCCGCAGGCCATCGCCCAGGCGTTTCGCGATGCGCTGGCGCCCTGCCCCTTCCCACTGCAGATCAAGACCATCCTCTACATGCTCTTCGATCGCCATGTGATGCAGAGCCTCGATTCGCTCTATGCTGCGCTCAACCAGCGCCTGATCGATGCCGGCGTACTGCCCAACCTCAAGTACAGTGCGCAGGTCAGTCAAAGCGTCAGCCGCCCCGATGCGCCCGCCACAGAAGCCCCGACGCCCCAACAGCGAGCACCGGGCAGGCCGGGTACGACACCAGCGCCCGTAGAGCCGGCGTTGCTCGACCTGGACCTCAGCGCACCGCCGCCGAGCGATCCGGGCGCGCTGTTCAGCGGCCTGTCCAGCCTGCTCGACGAGCACCGCCAGAGCCATCCGGATGCCCCTCTCCTGGGCGGCACACGGAGCATCATCAGCTTCTCACCGCGCGAGGCCAGCCGCACCTACAGCGCCAGCGAATTGCTCGCTGCGCTCAACCGCATGCAACAGCAGTCGGCCCACGAACTGGCCCAACGCCTGCATCAGCCGCAGGCCGTTGAAGGCCTCAAGGCCGACCTGCAGCAGCAGCTGGAATCGCACAGCAGCCTGCCCGGCGACAGTAAGGTGTCCGATCAGGAAGCCGACGTGATCGACCTGGTTGGCATGCTGTTCGACTTCATCCTCGATGACGAGAATCTGCCGGACGCCTGCAAGACAGCCCTCTCGCACCTGCATACGCCCTATCTGAAAATCGCGCTGCAGGACAAGGCGCTGTTTACCCAGCACCACCATCCGGCGCGGCGCCTGCTCAACACCATGGCCCAGGCAGGCGTGCTGTACGGCAGCGAAGGTGACGAACGCAGCCTGCTGGCCAAGATGCAATGGGTGGTCGAGCGTGTGATCCACGGCTTCAGCGGTGATCTGGGGCTGTTTGACGGCCTGATCGACGAGTTCAACGAGTACGTCGCCACCCTGCGCCACAAGGTCGAGCTGCGCGAACGCCGCGCGGTCGAGGCAGCCAAGGGCCGTGATCGTCTACTGGGGGCCCGCGAGCAGGCGCTTGAGGTGGTTCAGCGCTGCGTCGGGCAGCGCGATCTGCCAACCATCATCCGCAATTTCCTCGAACTGACCTGGGCCGATGTGCTGGTCTTCGTTCTGCTGCGCCATGGCGAGCAGAGTACGGAGTGGCAGCGCGCCTGCGAAGTCGCCGAACAGCTGGCCTGGAGCGGCACGCCGCTGGGCGAGGCCGAGGTGCTGCAGTTGCAGGAACAGCGCGTGCCCATGCTCAGCGACCTGCGCAAGGGCCTTGAATTGCTCGGCGGCTACCATGAGGACGGCATCCGTCGCCTGCTGCAGGACCTGGTGGCCTGCCAGCATGCCGTGCAGGCCAAACAACCGCAGTTGGCCGCCCAGCTCAAACCCACCCTGCCAGAAAGCCCCTTGGGCGCCATGCTCGGTGAGGATGCCGACCTGGCTCGCCAGGCGCCTTCGCGCAGCAAGCTCTCGGCACGCGCACAAGCCCTGGCCAAGGAATTGGCCAGCGTCGAATTCGGCACCTGGTTCGAGTTTGTCGAGGGCAGCAAGACCCGCGTGCTCAAGCTTTCCTGGTTCAGCCCGACCACGCACAACTACATGTTCGTCGACCACAGCGGCCAGCGCGTGGCGATCAAGCCGCTGACCCTGTTGGCCAGCGAGATGGAAAAGGGCCTGGCCCGCATCGTGACACCCGAACGCGCGACTCCGCTGATGGATCGTGCGCTGACTGCCATTTACCGTGTGCTGCAGCGCTTCACTGGGCGCACGGCCGAACCCCGCTGAGGAACTCCCATGGAAGAGCGTCGTCAACACAGCCGCCATGGCACCGAAATGCAGCTGGAGGTCTTCGACCTGAACAGCGGGCAGCGCCTGGGCCGGATAGTCGACCTGTCCGCCGATGGCTTCATGCTGTTCAGCGACACCCCGCACACCGCCGATGCTGTGCTGGAATGCCGCCTGGTGTGCACCTCAGGTAGCGATGCGGTACAGGAAGTACACCTGGGCGCCGATTGCCTGTGGAGCCGCCCTGGCGCCGACGGCCAGCATTGCTGGGCCGGCTTTCATATCATCGATCTGGCCGAAGATCAGGCCAAGGCGCTGGAAAGTCTGCTGGCAAAGCTGTAAGCCCTTAGAGCAGTGCAATCAGCAGGAGCGCTTACAGATGCGCACCATCTCTAACGAAAAACGGAGCCCGAAGGCTCCGTTTTTTATCCAGGCGTAACACCGGGATATCGCATGGTGGCTTACGCCAGCTTCTTGTAACGCACACGGTGCGGCTGCGCGGCAGCATCACCCAGACGCTTCTTGCGGTCAGCTTCGAACTCGGTGTAGTTGCCTTCGAAGAAGTTGACCTTGCCGTCGTCCTCGTAGGAGAGGATGTGCGTGGCGATACGGTCGAGGAACCAGCGATCGTGGGAAATCACCACGGCGGCGCCGGGGAAGTCCAGCAGCGCCTCTTCCAGCGCACGCAGGGTTTCCACATCGAGGTCGTTGGACGGCTCGTCGAGCAGTAGCACGTTGCCACCCTGCTTCAGGGTCAGCGCCATGTGCAGGCGACCGCGCTCACCACCGGAGAGGTCCTTGACGAACTTCTGCTGATCGGCGCCCTTGAAGTTGAAGCGCCCGACGTAACCGCGCGACGGCACCTCGTAGTTGCCGACCTTGATCATGTCGAAGCCGTCGGAAATCTGCTCCCACACGGTCTTGTTGCCTTCGAGCATCTCGCGACTCTGCTCGACGCTGGCGATCTGTACGGTCTCACCGATCTCGATGGTTCCGGAATCCGGCTGTTCCTTCCCGGTGATCATGCGCAGCAGGGTCGACTTACCCGCGCCGTTACCGCCGATCACGCCGACGATGGCGCCTTTGGGAATGCTGAAGGACAGGTCGTCGATCAGCACGCGATCGCCAAAGGACTTCGACACATTGTGGAAGTCGATGACCTTGTCACCCAGACGCGGGCCAGCCGGGATGTAGATCTCATTGGTCTCGCTGCGCTTCTGGAATTCCTGCGACTGCATTTCCTCGAAGCGTTGCAGGCGCGCCTTGGACTTCGACTGACGTGCCTTGGCGCCCTGGCGTACCCACTCCAGTTCGGCCTTCATCGCCTTGGCATGCGACGCCTCGGCTTTGGCTTCCTGGGCCAGACGGTTGGCCTTCGATTCCAGCCAGCCGGAGTAGTTGCCCTCGTAGGGGATGCCGTGGCCACGGTCCAGCTCGAGAATCCAGCCAGCCACGTTGTCGAGGAAGTAACGGTCGTGGGTGATGGCCACCACGGTGCCGGGGAAATCGTGCAGGAAGCGCTCCAGCCAGGCCACCGAGTCGGCATCCAGGTGGTTGGTCGGTTCGTCCAGCAGCAACATATCGGGTGCCGACAGCAGCAGGCGACACAGCGCCACGCGGCGCTTTTCACCACCGGACAGGTGCTCGATCTTCGCATCCCAGGCCGGCAGGCGCAGGGCATCGGCGGCGACCTCCAGCTGACGCTCCAGGTTGTGGCCATCGGAAGCCTGCAGGATGGCTTCGAGCTTGGCCTGCTCGGCGGCCAGGGCGTCGAAGTCGGCGTCCGGCTCGGCGTAAGCGGCGTAGACCTCGTCGAGACGCGCCTGGGCCTGTTTGATCTCGCCTACGGCCTCTTCGACGATGTCGCGCACCGTCTTGCTCGGGTCGAGCTGCGGTTCCTGCGGCAGGTAGCCGACCTTGATCCCCGGCATCGGACGGGCTTCGCCGTCGATCTCGGTGTCAACGCCGGCCATGATGCGCAGCAGCGTGGACTTACCGGCACCGTTGAGGCCCAGCACGCCGATCTTGGCGCCTGGGAAGAATGACAGGGAGATGTCCTTGAGAATTTCACGCTTCGGCGGGACGACCTTGCTGACCCGATGCATGCTGTAGACGTACTGAGCCATGGAGAACCTGACTGGTGAGAATGAGGGCTGAAAATGGCGGGCCTTGCAGACACTGCGACAACGTTGCGAGTGACGATACTGGCAACGCCGGCAGTCTACCTGGTGATAAACCGCTGGTGTGTGCCGGCCTGGCCGCCGTATTACCGGCTGCAGGCAGTTTTTATGAGGCCTGCGGCGGGGCGTTGGCAGAGACCTTAGCCCCTGCCGGAGCGAACGCCAAGTACCGCGCGGACAGTTCACGCGCGCGACGCAAAACTACCGGAATGTGCGTGGCAGGGCAAACCGACGTTCGTCGGCACAGCTGGCACTTGGCCACGTTTGCAGGCATTCTAGCCGGCTCGCGCGAACGCCAGCACGCCTGCGCGTCTCAAAGCTTAAGATAGCCCAGCACTGGCTGCAGGTTCACAGAACGTGTCGACTCCCTCATCCCTGCCTTCCTCTTCTCCGGGCGAGTCGCGCGCAGCATTGCGCCGCGCACTGGTGGTGCTGGTGCTGGGGATACTGGTATTGCTGGCCTGGCAGCTGACCCAGGAATATCGCCAGTTGCTCGATACCCAGAAGCAGCTGAGCCAGGGCTACAGCGCCCAACTGGCCAAGCACCTGAGCCTGAACATGCGCCTCAAGGCGCAGGCAGGCCAGGCGATGCTGCAAAGCAGCCCAGCGCGCGCTGGCGACGGCAGCGAGTTGGTCACGACACTGCGCAGCATCTTCCCGACCCTGAACAGCGTGGCCTGGCTCGACGCCAACGGGCAGTTGCTGGCCGACAGTGCCAGCGAGTCGCGCGACCTCAGTTTCATTCGCAACCAGCAGCAACGCAGCGGCGCGACGCCCTATCACTTCGCCTTCAGCGCACTGGACGGCGGTGCGCTCTACCTGCTGCTGCGCCAGCCCGACGACAGTCACCGGGTATTGCGCATGCGCACCAGTGCGCTGCGCGGCTGGCTGCGCGAGCAGCATCGGAGCGAGCACGCATGGTTGCTCGAAGATCTGCTCAGTCACCGCGTGATAGCGCGCGCCGACGACCTGCAGCAGGCAGGCGGCATCATCGCCCCGGTTACAGCCGCAGAACAGGCGCAAAGCCTGGAGCTGATCACCCTGCCCGGCAGCGACTGGCAACTGCGCGCCCTGTTCGATGCAGACCGCGCCGGCAACGAGTTGATGCCGACCCTGGCCGGCAAGTTCCTGCTGTTCGCGCTGTGCACCCTGCTTACTCTGCTGGCCCTGTACGGCCTGCAACGCGAGCAACGTAGCCTGCAGCGCCTGAATACCGAATCACGCCGCTCGCTGCGCCAGGCCGCCAGTGCACTCGGCGCTGTCGAAGAACGCATTCTGGTGACTCAGGCCGACGGCAAATTGCGCTACCTGAACCCGCAGGCCGAAGCACTGTTCGGGGTTACCAGCGAAGCGGCCGGGGAGCTCCATTTACTAGATCTGCTGCCCGATCTCGACCCGTTGCTGCTCAACAGCCCACAACTGAGCAGCGACCTGGGACCGGAGCTGATCAGAGTCGAAAGCGAGGGGCGCGCGCGGCTGTTCGCCGTGACCCGTAGCGATATCAGCGAGGTCGGGCGCCATGCCGGTTACGTCTGGGTGCTGCGCGATGTGACCGATGAACAGCAGGCCATGCGCGTACTGCAGGAAACCCGCAGGCGCTATCAGGACATCTTCGAAGGCACGGGCGTGGCCCTCTGCGTACTCGATCTCTCCGGCCTGCGCGGCCTGTTGCTGCAGCACAAGTTGCGCGATGCGGCGGGCCTGCAGCGCTGGTTGCAGGCCGATGCAGGGCATCAGCAACGGCTGGTCGAGCAACTGCGTATTACCGAGGCCAACCAGGTGGCGCTCAACCTGCTCGGGGTGAAGTCCACCGAACAGGCCTGGCAGCAACTGATCGACAACGGCCCGGTGCAGCCGGACGATCTGCGTTACCGCCTGGCCGTGGCCGTGCTCGAAGGCCCCAACCTGATGGAACTGGAAACCCAGTTGGTCACCGCACAAGGCTTGCAGCGGCACGTCTGGCTGGTGCTGCGCCTGCCGGAGATGCTCCAGGACTATCAGGCCGTCACCCTGAGCATCAGCGACATCACCAGCCGCAAGCGCATCGAGCTGTCGCTGATCGAGCGTGAACGCTTCTGGTCCGAGGTGGTTCGCTCGGTCCCCGACCTGCTCTACGTGCATGACATGCAGAACCGGCAGGTCCTGTTCAGCAACCACAGTCTCGGATTGCAGTTGGGCTATAGCGTCGGCGAGCTCAAGGCAATGGCCGGGGAGTTCTGGGAGCAGGTACTGCACCCGGACGACAGCGAATACTACTGGCGCATCCGCAACCTGCAGAAAGTGGTCGGCGACGGCCTGTTGCTCGAATCGGTGCTGCGCTGGCGTCACCGCGACGGCCATTGGCGCTGGTTCAGCATCCGTGAGCAGGCGCTGGCACGCGATGGCCGCGGTCGTGTCAGCCGCCTGATCGGCGTGGCCAAGGACATCACCGAACAGATCGAACGCAACCAGTCGCTGCGTGACAGCGAGCAACGCTACCGCCTGCTGGCGGAAAGCATCAGCGACGTGATTGTCTCCACCGACGACAGCCTGGTCCTGAACTACGTCAGCCCCTCGGTGGAGACCATGCTCGGCTACAACGCCGAATGGGTGACAGCCAACGGCCTGCAAGGTCTGGCGGCCAACCCGCAGCAGCTCGCCAGCCTCTACCTGCTGCTCGAACGCATTCGCGATTCGCTCGGCGAGCGGGACCGCCTCAACCGCCTGCGCGAAGAGCTGCCGGATCAGTTGTTCGTGTTCGACTGCCTGCGTGCCGACGGCCACAAGATCCCGGTGGAACTGCGTCTGGTGCTGATGTGGGACGAGAACGGTCGCTTCGAAGGCATCCTTGGCGTTGGCCGCGACATCAGCCAGCAACGCCGCGCGGAAAAAGACCTGCGCATGGCCGCCACGGTCTTCGAGCACTCCAACGCCGCGATCCTGGTGACCGACCCGGCCGGCTACATCGTGCAGGTCAACAAGGCGTTCAGCCGTGTCAGCGGCTACTCCGCGGGTCAGGTGCTCGACCAGCTCCCAGGCATGCTCACCGCCGACCGCCAGCAGGCGGCGCACCTGCAGTACATCCTCGGCCAGCTCAATCAGCGCGGCAGCTGGGAGGGCGAGGTGTGGCTCAAACGCAAGGGTGGCGAAAACTTCCCGGCCTGGGTCGGCATCACCGCGGTGCATGACGAGGAAGGCGACCTGGTCAGCTACGTGTGCTTCTTCAGCGACATCAGCGAACGCAAGGCCAGCGAACAGCGCATCCATCGCCTGGCTTACTACGATGCCCTGACCCATCTGCCCAACCGCACCCTGTTCCAGGATCGTCTGCACAGCGCCCTGCAGCATGCCGAACGGCATGACGAATGGGTGGTGCTGATGTTCCTCGACCTCGACCGCTTCAAGCCGATCAACGATTCCCTCGGTCACGCCGCCGGCGACCGCATGCTCAAGGACGTGGCCGTGCGCCTGTCAGCCTGTGTCGACGGCGACGACACCGTGGCACGCATGGGCGGCGACGAGTTCACCCTGCTGTTGCAGCCGCGTGCCACCCGTGAGGGCGCGTTGAATCGCGCCATTCATGTCGCCGAGCAGATTCTCTCCAGCCTGGCGCGCCCTTTCGTCCTCGAAGGACGTGAATTCTTCGTCACCGCCAGTATCGGTATCGCCCTCGCCCCGCAGGACGGTAACGAGCTGAGCCAATTGATGAAGAACGCCGACACTGCGATGTATCACGCCAAGGAACGCGGCAAGAACAACTTCCAGTTCTACCAGGCCGACATGAACGCCAGCGCCCTGGAACGCCTGGAACTGGAAAGCGACCTGCGCCACGCCCAGGAGCAGGGCCAGTTCGTGCTGTACTACCAGCCGCAATTTTCCGGCGACGGCCACCGCCTGACCGGCGTCGAGGCACTGCTGCGCTGGAGTCACCCAATACGCGGCCTGGTACCGCCGGATGAATTCATCCCGGTGCTGGAGGAGCTCGGCCTGGTGGTGCAGGTCGGTGAGTGGGTACTGGAGGAAGCATGCCGACAGCTCAAGGCCTGGCATGAGGAAAAGATCCGCATCCCCAAGATCTCGGTCAACCTGTCGGCCCGGCAGTTCGCCGAAGGCGATCTGACGACGCGCATCGCCGCCATTCTGACCAGAACCGAGGTGCCTCCGGCCTGCCTGGAAGTGGAGCTGACCGAAAGCATCCTGATGCGCGACGTGGACAGCGCAATGCAGACCCTCAGCGAACTCAAGCACTTGGGCCTGTGCATCGCCGTGGATGATTTCGGCACCGGTTACTCGTCGCTGAACTACCTCAAGCAGTTCCCCATCGACGTTTTGAAGATCGACCGCAGCTTCGTCGACGGTCTGCCGGACGGCGAACAGGATGCGCAGATCGCCCGCGCCATCATCGCCATGGCACACAGCCTGAACATGATGGTGATCGCCGAAGGCGTGGAAAGCCATGCGCAGCTGGACTTCCTGCGTGAACACGGCTGTGACGAAGTACAGGGCTACCTACTGGGCAGGCCTATGCCTGCACGTCAGCTCACAGCCCAGTTCAGCGGTGCAGCGCTGTTCATGCTGAGCTAACGCCACAAGGCAGATTGGCCGCCCCTTGCGCACCAGCAGCATGAAGGCCATTTGTCAGGCTCATGACCGACCTTCATATGCCTGAATGCGACCTTTGCGGTAGAATCCGCCGCCTATTTCTTCCGCCCAACTGGTTTTCAGGGGATTGCTATGTTCAGCCGTGATTTGAACCTCGCTCGTTATGACGCCGAACTCTTTGCCGCGATGGAGCAGGAAGCTCAGCGCCAGGAAGAGCACATCGAGCTGATCGCCTCGGAAAACTACACCAGCCCGGCGGTGATGGAAGCCCAGGGCAGCGTGCTGACCAACAAGTACGCCGAAGGTTATCCGGGCAAGCGTTACTACGGTGGTTGCGAGTACGTCGACGTGGTCGAGCAACTCGCCATCGACCGCGCCAAGGAGCTGTTCGGCGCCGACTACGCCAACGTCCAGCCGCACTCCGGCAGCCAGGCCAACAGCGCCGTCTACATGGCCCTGCTCAACGCCGGTGACACCGTGCTGGGCATGAGCCTGGCCCACGGCGGCCACCTGACCCACGGCGCCAGCGTCAGCTTCTCCGGCAAGATCTACAACGCCGTGCAGTACGGCATCAACGACCAGGGCCTGATCGACTACGACGAAGTCGAGCGCCTGGCCATCGAACACAAGCCGAAGATGATCATCGCCGGCTTCAGCGCTTACTCGCAGGTGCTGGACTTCCCACGCTTCCGCGCCATCGCCGACAAGGTCGGTGCCTACCTGTTCGTTGACATGGCTCACGTGGCGGGTCTGGTCGCTGCCGGCCTGTACCCGAACCCGGTGCCGTTCGCCGACGTGGTCACCACCACCACTCACAAGACCCTGCGCGGCCCGCGCGGCGGCCTGATCCTGGCACGCAAGAACGAGGAGCTGGAGAAGAAGTTCAACTCCGCAGTATTCCCGGGCGGCCAGGGCGGCCCGCTGGAGCACGTCATCGCCGCCAAGGCCGTGTGCTTCAAGGAAGCGCTGCAGCCTGAGTTCAAGGCCTACCAGGCTCAGGTGATCAAGAACGCCCAGACCATGGCCCAGGTGTTCATCGACAACGGCTACGACGTGGTCTCCGGCGGCACCGAGAACCACCTGTTCCTGCTGAGCCTGATCAAGCAGGACATCACAGGAAAGGATGCCGACGCCGCTCTGGGTCGCGCCTTCATCACCGTGAACAAGAACAGCGTACCGAACGATCCGCGTTCGCCGTTCGTCACCTCCGGCCTGCGTATCGGCACCCCCGCCGTCACCACTCGCGGCTTCAAGGAAGACGAATGCCGTCAACTGGCAAGCTGGATCTGCGAAGTGCTGGCCAATATCGGCAACGATGAAGTCGAAGGCCGCGTGCGCGAGCAGGTCAAAGCCCTGTGCGCCAAGTTCCCGGTCTACGGCAACTGAGGCTAGCAGGCTGCTGAAAAACCACCTGCCTGCATGCCTGAAACGAAGAAGCCCGCCGATTTGGCGGGCTTCTTTTTGCCTTCTAGATTTCCTTGTCGTGCACGGGATACAGCCGGTGCGCACAGCGCACCCTACTGAACTCCGCGGGCCGTAGGGTGTGCCATGCGCACCCACAACGAAGCGGGCTTTACCGCCTACGCCGGCTGTTTCACATAGCGCGCCAACTGCGCGTCACGGCTCATCACCTCGAGCGTGGCTGCCAGCACCTGCTCACTGGTGGCGTCGGCTTTACTGAAGATGCTGCCGAAGTTGTCGTGAGTGACCTTGGCGAAATGCGCACGATCCTGAGCCTCCACACCCAGCAAGGTGGCGTAGGCGTCCAGCGCTTCGCCCTGGCCCATCGCCATGTCTTCAGCGATGGAGTCGAGCATGCCGTTCATCGCCAGCATGGAGCGGCCGTTGTAGCCCAGCGCGCCACTGGTGTCGCAACCGTTGGTACCGGAAGTCATACCGAAAGTGGCATTACCCGAAGTGCCATTGGTGGTGGTGGCCAGGAAGTGCGGCGCCATGCCACGCTGCCCTTCGAACAGCATGTTGCCCCAACCACAGCCATTGCCACCTGCAGCGTCGGCAAATGCACCAACACTGGCCATGCTCAACAGGCCGAAGACCAAACCGTTGCCTAGCAGTCGCTTGCTCATATGTGTCGCTCCGCAATATCGAGTAATAAAAACTACACAAGGAGCTTTGGCGAGACTTGGCCACCTGTCAAACTGATATATCTCAGTTGTGCGCCAGGGCACAGGTCTGCAGCACAGGCTCAATAGCCTTGGCTATAGTGATGTAAATCCTTCAGGAGTATAGGCATGAGTGAATCAGCCAACGAGCGTCGGCGCTTTCAGCGCATCGCCTTCGACGCCCCCACCGTGATTGCTCAAGGTGAGCGGCAATGGTCGGCAGCTCTGCACGATATTTCACTCAAGGGCCTGCTGGTCAAAACCCCACGTGACTGGAACGGGGACCCGAACCAGCCCTTCGAAGCCCTTATCGAACTGGGTGACGAAGCCAAGGTGAAGATGGAAGTGGTGCTGACGCGCACCCAGCCGCAGTCTCTTGGTTTCGTCTGCCGCCATATCGATCTGGAGTCCATCAGCCACCTGCGCCGCCTGGTCGAACTCAACCTCGGCGATGAACAGCTGCTGGAGCGCGAACTGGCGGCATTGGGCGAAGACGATTAGCCGTCAGTGGCGCAGACAGGCAGCCTCAGCCTGTTCACGACGCTGGCGACGCGCCTGGATACGCTGCGCCTGACGGCGTGCATCGCGCGACTCAACGGCCTTGGCGTCGAAGTTGAAAGCCCGGGAAAAGAAATCGAAGAACAGGAACATGATGGTGTCTCCTTCAGTGGATACGCCTTCATGCTGCGCGCCGATAGCTTGCTACCTGTTGATCTCAGTCAATTTTCGCCGGTGCCTGATCGCGGCAGAACGCCGCATGCCCGGATCGCGGCTAAAGCCCCTCCCACAGTGGACTCAGGGCACTTGTGGGAGGGGCTTTAGCCGCGACTTTCTTTATTCGAACAATGCATCCAGCGCCTGCTCCAGACGCGTGACAGCGACGACCTGCAAGCCCGGCGGAGCTTCCTTGGGCGCATTGCCCTTAGGCACGATAGCGCGTTTGAAGCCATGCTTGGCCGCCTCTTTCAGACGCTCCTGACCACTCGGCACCGGACGGATCTCGCCGGACAGGCCGATCTCGCCGAACACCAGCAAGTCATGCTGCAACGGCCGGTTGCGCAGGCTGGAGATCACCGCCGCCATCAGCGCCAGATCTGAGGCTGTTTCCAGCACCTTGACCCCGCCGACCACATTGAGGAACACGTCCTGGTCATAGGTCGGGATGCCGCCGTGGCGGTGCAGCACCGCCAGGAGCATGGCCAGGCGGTTCTGATCCAGGCCCAACGTGACGCGGCGCGGATTGCCCAGGTGGCTGGTGTCGACCAGGGCCTGCACCTCCACCAGCATCGGCCGCGAGCCTTCCCAGGTGGCCATCACCACACTGCCTGGCACGGCTTCCTGAGCGCGGGTGAGGAAGATCGCCGAGGGGTTGGAAACTTCCTTCAGGCCCTTGTCGGTCATGCCGAACACACCCAGTTCGTTGACCGCGCCGAAACGGTTCTTCACCGCCCTCAGCAGGCGCAGACGACCGTCTGACTCGCCCTCGAAATACAGCACGGTGTCGACCATGTGCTCCAGCACGCGCGGGCCAGCCAGCGCGCCTTCCTTGGTCACGTGGCCGACGAGAAAGATCGCCGTGCCGCTCTGTTTGGCGAAGCGCACCAGCAGCGCCGCACTCTCGCGCACCTGAGCGACGCCGCCGGGGGCAGACTGCAGTTGCTCGGTGAAAATGGTCTGGATCGAGTCGATGACCATGACCTTGGGCTTTTCCTGGCGCACGGTGGCGATGATCGACTCGATGCAGGTTTCGGTCATCACCTTGAGTTTGTCCTGCGGCAGATCCAGGCGGCGCGCACGCATGGCCACCTGCTGCTGCGACTCCTCACCGGTGACGTAGAGGGCGGGAAAACGCGTGGCAATATTGCACAGGGTCTGCAGCAGGATGGTCGACTTGCCGATGCCAGGGTCGCCACCGATCAGCACCACCGAGCCATCCACCAGGCCGCCACCGAGCACCCGATCCAGCTCGCCGGATGCGGTGGAAAAGCGCGGAATTTCCTCGACACTGACTTCAGCCAGGGTCTTGATATTGGCCTTGTCGCCGGCCCAACCAGTGCGCCCGCTGGGCGTGGCGCCCTCGACCACGGCTTCGACCAAGGTATTCCAGGCGCCGCACTCACCACACTGCCCTGCCCATTTGGGAAAGGTGGCGCCGCACTCGGTGCAGCCGTACATGCGTTTTACCTTGGCCATTGCGATCAATCCTGCCGCTGAACGAAGGCTGGAACGATACCGAACAACTGGATAAATTTACAGACCACACCACTCTGCCCGGAATGCTCATATGCAGATCCAACTGTTACCCACCAGCGCCGAACAGCTGCCGCTGCTGGCCAACCTCTACCAGTTCTACGCCTACGAGAGTTCCGACTGGGAGCAGGAGGATGTAGAGACGGACGGACGCTTCTACATCCACCAACCACACTTGCAACGCTACTGGCAGGAACCGGGCTGGAGTGCGCAGCTGATCCTCGCCGATGGTTTCATCGCCGGCTTTCTGCTGATCGAGCGCAGCGACCTGCCGGGTATCGATGCGCCGGAATTCGCCGATCTGTTCATCCTGAAAAAGTATCGCCGCCACGGCATCGGTCGCGCGCTGGTGCAGCAGGTAATGGGCGACGGCAGCCCGTGGCTGCTGCGTTTCTATCGTCAGGATGAGCTGGCTTGCGCGTTCTGGCAGCCGCTGTTGAGCGAATGGCCCAGACCGGCGCGCCCGGTGTGGACGGAAGAAGAGGCGGACGGGCTGCTCACTTATCTGATCAACCCGCCCGTGCATTGAAAACGTCTGAGCGCAGGAGCCCGCTTGCGGGCGTTCAGCCTTGCACAAACATCGCCGGCCAGCCGGCTCCTAACACTCAGCCCTTGCAGCCATTGCCACAACCGCAGCACTGACCCGCGGCACGTTTGAGCTGGCGCGCCAGCTCGTCCTTCATCGCTACGCGGTTGAGTTTCAGCGCACTGAGAGTGACATCATCGAGCAACTCGATACCGTCCTCGATACGGCAGATGCGCTTGTCCAACGCTTCGTACTCTTCGGCCTGGCGAGAGAAATGTTCATCGCTCTGGCGCAGACGCTGCAGTTCGTTGCGCAGTTCGGGGAAATCATGAACCAGCGGATGGTGGTCGACGTGCATGATGAAGCCTCTGACAAGGAAGATGGCTCCAGCCTAGCGCCACACGTCGCCCGCTCACTTGATCAGGATCAAGCACTGCCCGCCTTGCGCAGCAGCTCGGCGATCTCGTCCTTGAGTCCCACCCGCTGCAGCTTGAGCCCCTGCAGGGTGAGATCATCGGCAGACTCGCGGCCATCCTCGATTTCATAGATGCGCTTGTCCAAGGCTTCATATTCGCTGGCCAGGTGGGGAAAGTGCGGGTCACTCTGCATCAACTTGCGTAACGCATCGTGCTGTTGCGGAAATTCTCGATTGAGCGGGTGATGTTCAAGCGGCATGGAGGACTCTCCCCAGAGATGGTTCTCTTAGCCTAGTCGAAGCTGGGCTACGTGCAGCCAGTGAAACATCGGCAGGCAAGACACCGGGCAGCGAACTCCAGCCGCGCCAGCACTCCGAAATGAAATGTTGCAGCTTTTCTGCTTTTTCCACTGCACTTACGCTAAATTGACCGGCCATTAGCCACTTATCCCTCTACATGACACTCCTGATAGCGTTCGCTGTCCTCTCCATTCTGGTTTCGTTCATCTGTTCCATCCTCGAAGCCGCCCTGCTCTCCCTCACGCCCAGTTACATCGCTCAGCAGAAGGTCGCAAAACCGCAGCTGTACGAAAGGCTGAAAGAGCTCAAAGACAAGATCGACCAGCCGCTGGCGGCCATCCTGACCCTCAACACCGTGGCCCATACCGTCGGTGCGACCGGTGTCGGTGCCCAGGTGGCCATCGTCTTCGGTGACGGTTATCTGGGTATCGCTTCGGCGGTCATGACCCTGCTGATCCTGGTGCTTTCGGAGATTCTGCCGAAGACCATCGGTGCCCGTTACTGGCGTACTCTGGCACCCATCCTGCCGAGCCTGCTGCGAGCAATGATCCTGCTGCTCAAGCCGTTCATCGTCATGTCGGACCTGATCATGCGTCTGTTCGGCGGCAAGGAGCCGGAGCACGACATTCGCCAGGAGATCAAGGCGCTGACCCTGCTTGGCCGCGAAGTGGGCAAGCTCGACGAAGACGAGCAGCGGGTGATCAGCAACATCCTCGATCTGCACGAAATTCGCCTGCGCGACATCATGACGCCGCGCATCGTCTGTGAATCTGCGGCGCCGGATGAATCGATCGCCGCGTTCAAGGCGCGTGCCCGCGAGAGCCAGTTCTCCCGTTACCCGGTGATCGGCGAAGACGAGTCGCCGCTGGGTGTGGTGTTCCGTTATGACGCCCTGGCGGCCGAGAACGACGGCGAACCGATCACCCAGATCATGAAGCCGCTCAAGGTCGTGCCGGAAAGCATGAACGTGGAAAACCTGATGACCCTGCTCATGCAGGAACGTCAGCACATGTGCCTGGTGTACGACGAGTTCGGTAGCTGGCGCGGCCTGGTGACGCTGGAAGACATCATGGAAACCATCATCGGCAAGCCGATCCTCGACGAGACCGACGATATCCCCAACATGCGCCGCTTCGCCAAGCGCCGTTGGGAACATCGGCTCAAGGCGATCCGCGAAGACTGATCACCAGTAATTCTCCACAGCCACCTGACCCGGCCTGCGGGTCAGGCTCAGATTCAGGCCGCGCGCCTTCAGGCGCTGACGAATGTCGTCGATCATCTGCGGGTTACCGCAGATCATCACCCGCGAATGCTCAGGCGTCAGCCCAAGCCCGGCGGCGCGCTCCAACTCGCCATTGTCGAGCAGCTCGGTGATGCGTGCATTCAGGCAGTCCGGCGCTTGCTCGCGAGTGACCACCGGCAGATAGGTAAGCTTGTCAGCGAACTCGGCCAAGTGCTCCAACTCGGCGAAGCTTCTTATCAGTGGCTGGTAAGCCAACTCGGCACAGGTACGTGCGCTGTACACCAGCACGATACGCGCGAAGCGCTGCCACACCTCGAAGTCCTGCAGGATCGACAGGAACGGCGCGATACCGGTACCGCTACCCAGCAACCATAGGTCACGGCCGTCGACGAAACGATCCAGGGTCAGGTAACCGGTGGCCATTTTCTCCACCAGCAGGCTGTCGCCGACGCGCAGGCGACTCAGCTCGCTGGTGAACTCGCCACCCGGCACCACGATGGAGAAGAATTCCAGATGCTCGTCATGCGGTGCGGACACCAGCGAGTAGGCACGCCAGACCACCGAACCGTCTGCTCGCTCCACCCCCAGGCGCACGAACTGCCCGGCGCGGAAGCGAAAGCCCGCATCGCGGGTGGTGCGCAGGGTGAACAGACTCGGTGTCAGACTGTGCACCTCGAGTAGCGTCTGACGGGTGAACTTGTCGTCACTGACGGTCATAATCGCCCCCTTCATCGAATACCCGCTCAGTCTGGCGCAAACGGCCAGCGACAAACACCGAAGGTTTGCATGCCTACTCTCGAAACTCCCTTCGCCAGCCTCGACCTGCAGCGTCAGCCGCACCAGGCGAACGAGCCGCTCCAAGCCTTCGACGCCGCCGACGAATACCTGCTCCATCATCTTCATGAGCATGGCATCGCACCCACCAGCCGGGTGCTACTACTCAACGACAGCTTCGGCGCCCTCGCCTGCTCGCTGGCCGGACACTGCCAGGTGACCAGCAGCGGCGATTCGCACCTGGGCTTTCTCGCCCTGCAGAAGAACCTCGCCAGCAATGGCCTGAGTGGCGACGCAGTAACCTTTCTGCCGAGCAGCGAAACGCCGCAAGGACCGTTCGACTGGGTGCTGATTCGCGTGCCCAAGACCCTGGCTCTGCTGGAGGAGCAACTGATCCGCCTGCATGGCCAACTGGCGCCGAACGCCCGTGTGGTGGCAGGCGCGATGATCAAGCACCTACCACGCGCCGCAGGTGATCTGCTGGAACAATACGTCGGCCCGGTGCAGGCTTCGCTGGCGGTGAAGAAAGCCCGCCTGCTGCTTGCCGCGCATGAAACCAAAGCCACGCCGCACTCGCCCTACCCCACCCGCTACAGCCTGGATAAACCGGCGCTGGAGCTGATCAACCACGCCAACGTGTTCTGCCGAGACGGTCTCGACATCGGCACCCGCGCTTTTCTTCCACACCTGCCACGCCACCTGGGCCCTGTGCGCGTCGCCGATCTGGGCTGTGGCAACGGCGTGCTCGGCATCGCCTACGCCCTGGGCAGCCCGCAAGCAGAGCTGACCCTGGTGGACGAGTCGTACATGGCGGTGCAGTCGGCGCAGGAGAATTGGCGGGCGGCCCTCGGCGAGCGCCCGGTGACGATCCGCGCCAGCGACGGCCTGGCCGAACAGCCAGCCGACTCGCTGGATCTGGTGCTGTGTAATCCGCCGTTCCACCAGCAGCAGGTGGTCGGCGACTTCCTCGCCTGGCGCATGTTCCAGCAGGCCCGCGCGGCGTTGGTCACAGGCGGCGAACTGTGGATAGTCGGCAACCGCCACCTGGGCTATCACGCCAAGCTCAAACGCCTGTTCCGCGGCGTCGAGCAGGTGGCGGCCACCCCGAAGTTCGTGGTGCTCAAGGCGACCAAGTAGCGCCGCAGGACCGCATCGTCTGGGGCCCTGAATATCGCGGCGCTCAAACCGGGCTGCCTTTCTAGCCTGGGCAGAGCGATGTGGCCCCCAGGGAAACCGCCTTTCAGTCGATCAGCCCATTGGCGTCATAGAATGGATAGGGCCCCGGGTATTCACCGAACACCCCGGAGTGTGTCACCAGGCCGTGTTCGGCATGCCAATGGTGCAGCAGGTAGCCCGGCGGCTCCAGGTTGAAGTGCGCCGGCGCGCTGGGCTGCAAGTCCAGCACGATCTGGTGGGAAACCCCGGGGCAGACGCAACTCAGGCTACCGGCGAAACGCCGCAGGATCGGGCGATGCAGGTGCCCACAGAGCAGCCGCTCCACCTGCGAATGGCCAGCGATGACGCGCTGCAGCGCCGCCGCATTGCGAAACGGCTCGCGATCCATATGGCCGATGCCGCTGATAAAGGGCGGGTGATGCAGGATCAGCACCGTCGGCACCTGAGGGCGCAGCGCCAGCTGGGCATCCAGCCAACGCAGCTGGCTGTCCTGCAACTGCCCGCCATGGCTGCCGGGAATCGTGGTGTCCAGACCGATCAGGCGCACCGGGTGGCTGTCGACCACCCAGTCCAGCGGCGCCTCGGGCGACGGCGGTAGGTAGCCGTGGTCGGCGAAGGCGGCCAGCAGGTGCGCGCGATCATCATGGTTGCCGGGCACCAGGTAATAGGGCATGGCCAGGCGCTGCAGTTCAGGGCGCAGCACGGCGTATTCGTCCGGGTGGCCGAAGTCCACCAGATCACCGCTGATGACCACGATGTCCGGGCGCGGCTGGCTGGCATTGAGGTGATCGACCGCACGGCGCAGCGCCGCCAGGGTGTCGACCACTCCGTAACTCAGCTTGCCGCCGGCCTTGAGGTGCAGGTCACTGACCTGCGCGATCAGGAAGGTCGAAGTGCTGGGGATAACATCAGACATTGAGACTGAACACGCGTTGGGGCTCGACGGCCAGGTTGATCAAATCGCCGGGGGTATGCAGGTGGTCATCGCTGCTGTCCACCGACAGCGGCTGCGCGCCGCCCACGTCCACCAGCAGGCGGCTCTGTGCGCCCTGGAAGAACTGCCCGAGCAAACGCCCGCATACGTGACCCGGCGCGCTGGTCACCCGCAGGTGCTCGGGGCGGCAGTACAGGGTGGTCGGCAGCTCGCTGGCGCTCCACGGCAACTCGCCGCCGCTGACCTGCACGCCGTTGGCCGTGCGGCCGAGCACCGCGAAGGCATTCAGGGTGCCGATGAAATTCGCCACGAAGGCATTGGCGGGTTGCTGGTAAAGCGCTCGCGGTGTGGCCAGCTGAGCGATGCGCCCGCGCTGCATGACCAGAATGCGGTCGCCCAGCGCCATGGCCTCGCCCTGGTCGTGGGTGACGAAAACCGCGGTAATGGCCAGCTCGCGCAGCAACTGGCCCAGCTCGCTGCGCAGGCGTTCGCGCAACTGCGCATCCAGGGCCGCCAGCGGTTCATCGAGCAGCAGCACCCGTGGGCGTGGCGCCACGGCGCGGGCCAGGGCGACGCGCTGGCGCTGGCCGCCGGACAGTTCGTGGATGGCGCGGTGACCATAGCCCTGCAGGCCAACCAGCTCGAGCAGCTCGGCGCAGCGCTGTTCGCGTTCGGCGCGCGCCACCTTGCGCACCTTCAGGCCGTAGCCGATGTTGTCGGCCACGTTGAGGTTGGGAAACAGTGCGTAGTTCTGAAACACCATGCCCACGTCGCGGCGCTCGATGGGCAAGGGCGTGACGTCACGCCCAGCGAACAGCACCTGCCCTGCATCCGGGCGTTCGAGCCCGGCGATCAGGCGCAGCGTGGTGGTCTTGCCACAACCGGAGGGACCGAGGATGGCCAGAGTCTCGCCAGCCTGGATCTCCAGGCTGAGGTCATCCACGGCGACGGTGCCATCGGCGAACGCCTTGCGGCAGTTGTGCAGGCGAATGGAGGTAGCGGTCATCGTTGGTCTCCACGAGACAGGTGGGCGCTGATGGCCTGCAGGGCAATCAGCAGCGGCACGATCATCAACAGGAACAGCAGGGTGTAGGCGCTGGCGACTTCCAGCCGCGCCGAGGCGTAGCTGTCGGCCAGGCCCACCGGCAGGGTCTTGGTCATCGGCGTGTGGAGCATCCAGGTCAGGTTGAATTCGCCCAACGACAGGGTGACGACCATCAGCACGCCGGCGAGGATGCCCGCCCGGCAGTTGGGCACCACCACGCTGAAGAAGCGCCGCAGCGGGCCGGCGCCGAGGCTGGCGGCGGCGTCTTCCAGGGTCGGCAGGTGCTGACGCTGCATCACCGCCATCACCGGGCGCACCAGAAACGGCAGGGTGAACAGCACATGGCCGACCAGAATGAACAGCCAGCTGCCACGAAAGCCGCCGAGGTGGCCGTAGGTCAGCAACAGCGCCAGGGCACTGGCCAGGCCGGGCATCGCCACCGGCAGCACCATCAGTTCCTCGAAGGCGCGGCTGAAGCGGTTGTTCATGCGCACCAGGGCGTAGGCCGCCGGCACGCCGATCACGCAGACGCACAGGGCGCAGGCCAGCGCCAGTTGCAGCGACAGCCACACCGTCGGCGCATAGGCCTGCCACACCTGCAACAGCCAGTCGAAGGTCAGGCCGCTGGACAGCCCCTGGAAATAATTGCGGGTCAGCCCGGCGAGCAGCGACAGCACTACCGGCACCAGCATGAAGGCGCAGACCAGGCAAGTGAAGATCAACTGCGCGGCAAACAGCGTCGAGCGTTTCATAGCAGCCCTCCGGCTTTTCGCACCCACTTGCGGACTATCAACAGCACCACCCAGGTCAGCGCACCGAGGATCACCGACAGCGCGGCGGCCACGCTGAAGTTGGCGTAGTTGGTGAACACGTTGTAGATCGCCACCGGGGTGACGTTGAGCTGGGTGCCCAGGGTGAAGGCGGTGCCGAACGCGCCCATCGAGGTGGCGAAGCAGATCGCGCCGCAGGACACCAGCGCGGGCATCAGCCCGGGCACGATCACGTCCCAGGTGACCCGCCAGTGGCTGGCGCCAAGCGAACGGGCGGCCTCCTCCAGGCTGGCATCGAGGCTTTCACTGGCAGCCATCACCGTGAGGATCACCCGCGGTATGGAGAAGTACAGGTAGCCGAGAAACAGCCCGGCCAGCGAGTAGGCGAACACCCAGCGCTCGCCCACCAGCCCCAGGCCCAGCGCGGCGAATACGCCCTGGCGGCCGGCCAGCAGAATCACCAGAAAGCCCACCACCACGCCGGGGAAGGCCAGGGGAAAGGTCAGCAGGGCGACCAGTGCCGAACGGCCGAAGAAGCGCTGGCGGGCGAGGAACACCCCGCTGATGCTGCCCACCAGCAGCGCCGCCAGGGTCACCGATGCGGCCAGCACGCTGGTCTGCACCAGGCTGCTCAGATATTGGCCGCTGCTCAGCACCTGCCAGTAGCCACTGCCCGCCTCGCCGCGGCTTTCGCCGCCGAGCAGCACCAGGTGGGCCAGCGGCAGTATCCAGAAGGCCAGCAATACCGCGGCAGCCGGCACCAGCGCCACGGCAGCGCCGGGCCGCCAACGCCACAGCGACCGGCTGTCGGCCGTCACGGCCGAGCGGTTGCTCAGGGCGCTGCTCACCTCAGCGCACCTCTTTCAGGTAACGCGCGGCGAAGGCTTCCTGCACCGCGGCCATCTTCTGGTAATCCACCACCCCCGCGCGGGCGTAATCGCTTGCCGGCAGGAAGCGCGCCGCCACCTCGGCGGGCATCTGCACCGGGCGCACCGGGCGCAGGTAGGCATTGGCCCACAGCGCCTGGCCCTGATCGGAGAGCACGAAGTCGAGCACCTTCTCGGCATTGGCCCGGTGCGGGGCGTTGTCCACCACGCTCATCACGTAAGGCACGCTGATGCTGCCCTCGGTCGGAATCACGAAGGCGACGTTGGCCTGGTCCTTGTAGCGCGCGCGGTAGGCGTTGAAGTCGTAGTCGACGAGGATCGGCAGCTCGCCGGACAGCACCCGCGCATAGGCGGTCTGTTTGGGCACTATCGGCGAGTTGCCCGCCAGCTTCTTGAAGTAGTCGATGGCCGGGGTGAAGTCCTCCAGATCACCGCCCATGGCGCGGTTGATCGCCACTGCCGACACGTAGCCGACGAACGCACTGGACGGGTCGAGGTAACCGACCATGCCCTTGTACTCGGGTTTGAGCAGGTCAGCCCAGCTTTGCGGTACCGGCAGACCGCCGAGGGCATCGACATTGACCATGATGCCGAGCGTGCCGGAGTGAATGGCGAACCAGTGCCCATCCGGGTCTTTCAATCCAGCCGGAATGTCGTCCCAGCCCTTTGGCTTGTAGGTGCCGACCACGCCGGCGTTCTGCGCCTGCAGGCCGAAGGTCACGCCGTAGTACACCACGTCGGCCATTGGCGCGGCGCGCTCGGCCACCAGCTGCGCCAGGGCCTGGCCGGAGTTCTTGTTGTCCAGCGGCACCTTCACGCCGGTGTCGGCAGCAATCGCCTGGAGCTGCGTGCCCCAGTCCGCCCATTCCGGCGGGCAGTTGTAGCAGATCGCCGTTTCGGCGGCATGGCCGAAGCTGGAAGCACCGCAGAACAGCAGGGTCGCGAGGGTTTTACGCAAGCGTGTCATGGGTTGTGTCCTCGTAGGGGCGGATACTCTCGCCTGGCCGGATATGGCAAGGCAGGCAGTAGGTAATGGGCGGGGCGCCGGCGATCAGCGCCAGCAACTGGTCGATCACGGTGTGCGCCAGGTCGGCGATGGGCTGCACCACGCTGCACAGCGTCGGGTGCATCTGGGTGCCTAGGGCGATGCCATCGAAGCCCATCACCGACAGCTGGCGCGGCACGCTCCAACCATTGCGGCGCAGCTCGTTGATCAGGCTGATGGCCAGCAGGTCGTTGGAGCACAACAACGCGCTGGGCGCCTGTGGGCCTTGCAGCCAGGGTGCGATGGCGGCGAAGTCGGCCTGGGTGTGGGCGGGCATTTCGATCAGCGGCAACGCCTGCAGCCCGGCCGCGTGCATGGCGTCCTGATAACCGGCGTAGCGCAGGCGCGCGCGGTCGGATTGCAAGGCCGAGCCGGCGACCATGCCTATGCGCCGGTGGCCCGCAGCCAACAGGTGACGAGTGGCCAGCGCCATGCCGGCGCGGTTGTCCACCGAGACGGCGCTGTAATTGGGATTCTCTGGCTGGTGGTAGGCCAGCACGAAGGGCGTGTCTTCCTGGGCCAGGCTCTGCAGCACGCGGTTGCTGCGCGCATCGGTCACCGTCAGCACCAAGCCGTCGACGCGCTGACGCAGCAGTTCCTCGACCACCTCGCTTTCGCGCTCGGCCTGGTAGTCGGTGGTGGCCAGCAGCAGGTTGTAGCCGCGCGAACGCGCCGCCTGCTCCATGGCCTGGAACTGCTCGGCGAACACCGGATTGAGCAGGTTGGGCACCACCACGCCGATCAGCTGGGTGGTCTGCAAACGCAGCTGGCGGCCCAGGCGATTGGGGCGAAACCCCAGCTGGCGCGCCGCGGCGAACACCTGCTCGCGGGTGTGCGGGCGCACCATGTCCGGCGAGGCGAACGCCCGTGCGGCAGTGGCCCGCGAAACCCCTGCCCGTTGGGCAACTTCTTTCAGATCCGTCATGCTCGCTCGCCTTGAGATCGATCTCATTGGCGAGCAACTTAGCGGGAGGAGATGGCAGCCGCGCGACACGGGAATGACAGTTCGGTGTCAGCCTCGTCAACAATTGCCCAAGCAGAAAAGTATCACTAAAGTAGCACTTTCATTAGCGCACCGAGCCCCCGCCATGAAAGTCGAGCTGGTCACCAACCTGAAGCGACAAGCCACCAAGATTCTTGCCGAGCTTCACGAGTCCAAAGAGCCCGTGCTGATCACCGAGCACGGAACGCCCTCGGCCTATCTGGTGGATGTCGATGACTACCAGTTCATGCAGAAGCGCCTCGCCCTACTGGATGCCCTCTCACGCGGCGAACGGGCCGTGCTCGAGGGCAACACCGTCAGCCATGAGCAGGCCAAGGAACGGCTGAGCAAATGGCTGAAATAGTCTGGACGAACCCCGCCCTCGAGCAACTCGAGGATCTGGCGCAGTACATAGCCCTCGACAAACCCGATACCGCTCGCGCGCTGATCAGGAAGGTCGTTGAAACGGTTGCGCGCTTGGCGGATTTTCCCCTGTCGGGCCGTATTCCTGACGAGCGTACACACTCCGTGTATCGCGAAATCGTCGTCCCGCCCTGCCGAATCCTCTACCGCCCTACAGAGGCAGCGGTTTTCATTCTCCACATCATGCGAGAGGAGCTTGTGCTACGCGCTCACATGCTCGAGTAAGGGTCACAACGTCAGGGTAAACCGCGACAGCAAGGCCCCCGGCAGCGCCATCGAGCCTGTCTGCCTGGCGCCATAGGTAGCGCCCGGCAACAGCAGCTCCGGCTCGCGGGTCAGCGCCTCCAGATTCGGGCCGAGGAAGTCGAACAGCGAGTCGTCGAAACGCATGGTGTTGACCGGTGCCTGGATGTGGCCGTCCTCGACCCAGAAGGTGGCGAAGCGGGTCATGCCGGTCAGGCGCCCGGCCGGCAGGTCGGAGAAGTTGCCGTACCACAGGTTGCCGATATACAGCCCGGTGCCGAGCCGTTGCAGCACGCCCTGTTCCTCCAGCTCACCGCCTTGCATGCGCAATGACAACGGGTATTCGCCACTGCATGCGCCATTGGCGATCAGCTCGTATTCGGCGGCACTGCGCGAGCTGACCAGACGCTCGCCAGGTCGCCCCTGGCTGATCAGGCACAGCGGCTGGCGCGGCCCTTCCGGCGTAAAGGCCGGTGCCAGGCCGCCTTCGATGCGCTCTTCCATGCTCACCAGCGAACTGAGCTCGGCCTTGCCACTGAACAATCGCTGCAAGGGACTGCCGCCCGAAGCCAGCGCCTGGGCACCGAAGCCCCAGCAGCACAGGCTGACCAGCTCCTCCAGCGCAGCCGGCGTCAGATAGGCACGATAAGCACCCGGTTGCAGCGCCTTGGCCGGTCGACCGAGAAACTCCAGTTGTTGTCGCGCACCCTGCAGCTTGCGGGCGAACGCCTGGGCATCCCACTGCTCACCGGCATAGGCGCTTTTCACCGCCTGGCCATTGCCGTGAAACAGGCTGAACTCGAAGTTGAAACTGTGCGCAGCGTACCAGCCGAACGCGCCCCAGGAGCTGGCGAAGCCCTGGTACTGCGGGCCGACGGCAAGAAAGCCGACCAGATCCAGGCCCGTGGCCGCAGCAATGATCTGCCGCGCCATGGCCGTGCTATCCAGCGGCGCCGCATCACCGGCCAATTCGCTGCGCCAGGCCTCGCGATTCAAACGCAGATAAGGGTCGTCACTCAGCGTTGGCAGAACGTCGCGCAGGCGCTGCAAGGCCTGCTGCAGACGCGGCAGATCTTCGTCGAGCGCACCACTGAGCGCCAGTTTGCTCTCGGCATGGCGCTGACCCAGATACAGCGACAAGGTGGCGTATACCTGCTGCACTTGCCCGGCCTGGCGCACCTGCCCCTGGTTGAAACGGATAAAGCTGGACACCTCCGCCCCATAGCCCAGGGTGAAGCCCTCCTCGCCACCGATCTGCGCCTGCAGGTGCCCGAACAACGCGCTGAAATGCTGACGTGCATCCATCAGGCTGCCCCTCCAAAAACGTCGATATCGGCGAATACGCAGGCGGGCGAGGCATGCCCGACACGGATCACCTGATTGGGCTCGCCCTTGCCGCAGTAGGGTGTGCCCAGTATCTCGAACGTACTGGCGTCGCCAACCGCCTTGAGATCTCGCCAGAACTGCGCGCTGATGCCGCGGTAGTTGGGGTTCTTCACCACGCCCTTGAGTTCGCCGTTTTCGATCAACTGACCCCATTCGCAACCGAACTGGAATTTGTTGCGCGCATCGTCGATCGACCAGGAGCGGTTGTTGCTCATCAGGATGCCGTGCTCGATGCCGCCGATCAGTTCGGCCAGGCGTTGGTCGCCCGGCTCCAGGTTGAGGTTGGCCATGCGGTCGATGGGCGGCCGGTTCCAGTTGCAGGCGCGGCTGTTGGCCACACCCGACAGGCCACTGCGCCACTGCGACAGCGCACCACCGAGCGGGCGCTGGAGTATGCCATCGCGGATCAAGTATTGGCGCTGCGCCGGAGTGCCGTCGTCGTCGTGGCTGTAACTGGCCAGCTCGCCCGGCACACTCGGATCGAAGGTCACGTTGAGCAGCGCCGAGCCGTATGGGTAATGACCGAAATCCTCCTGGCGGATGAAGCTGGTGCCGGCGAAATTGCGCTCGTCACCGAGGATGCGGTCGAGCTCCAGCGGATGACCGATGGACTCGTGAATCTGCAGGATCATCTGGTCCGGCATCAGCAGCAGGTCACGTGCACCGTTCGGCGTGTTCGGCGCCAGCAGCAGTTGCAACGCCTCGTCGGCGATGCGCGCGGCGCTGCCGATCACGCCCAACTGCGGCAGAACCTCGGCACCGCCCTGGCGCGCCAGATGGCTGCCACCGAAGCTGCGGCTCTGGCTGTCATGTTCATCGCTGGCCGTTACCCCAACCTGCGGGAAGACATAGCGCTGCGCGCGGCGCAGGCGGGCGCCGGCACTGTTGAGGTAGATCTGTTCATGACAGGTAAAGGTCAGGCCGACATGGCTGTCGACCAGGCGCGCGTCACGAGGAATCAGCGCCGACTCCGCCATCAGCAACTCGAACCAATGTGCGGCACTGGCCTGCGCCTGCTGGTAACCGGGCATCACATCGTCGCTTTGTTCGACCGGGTGTGGAAGGTCGCTGAGATCGAGCAGGTTATGCCCGGCCAGAGCACGGGCCATCTGCTCAGCCCGCTCCAGCGCAGCCTGCAGCCCCGCCTGGCTGAGGTCGCTGGTGGCCGCATAGGCCTCGACGCCGGCAACGCGCACGCTGAGCATGGCGCCGGCATCGTCGCCGAAGGATGGCGCTTGCGCGACCCGTCGGCGCACCCAGTAGGACTCCCGGCTCTCCTGCACGTGGCGCAGCGACCAGAAATCGGCGGTGGTTTTCAGCGCGGCAAAGCGCCGTTCCAGGGTGTCGCTGAGGGCGAACATCGGGCCTCCTCGGCATGCGGCAAAGGGAGCCAGTATGGAAACAATCGTCCGTGCGGATCAACCGCCGGGCTCAGCCCGGCGTCCCCAAGCCCGCCGCGCTCATGAACTGGCGCAGCAGCCAGGCCACCGCGCCCAGGGTCAGCACGCTGGCCGTCCAGATCAGCACCAGCCAACCCAGGCGCTGCCACAAGGGTTTCTTCTCTTGCTCGATCTTGGTCATAGCCCGCACCTCAATGGTATCCGTGGTCCTGGGTAACCTTGCCGCGGAACACGTAGTAGCTCCAGGCGGTGTACATCAGGATGAAGGGGATGATGAACAGCGCCCCCACCAGCATGAAGCCCTGGCTCTGCGGCGGTGCGGAGGCCTCCCAGATGCTGATCGACGGCGGGATCACGTTCGGCCACAGGCTGATGCCCAGACCGCTGTAGCCGAGGAAGATCAGCGCCAGGGTGAGCAGGAACGGCGAGTAGTTGGCGTTGTTGGCCACGGCCCGCAGCAGCGCCCAGGTGCACAGCAATACCAGCACCGGTACCGGCATGAACCAGAACAGGTTGGGCAGGCTGAACCAGCGCTCGGCGATATCCGGGTGGGCAAATGGCGTCCACAAGCTGACGATGCCGGTCACGGCCAGCACCACGAACACCAGCGGTCGCCCCAGATCATGCATCTGCTGCTGCAGGCGACCTTCGGTCTTCATGATCAGCCAGGTGCAGCCGAGCAACGCGTAGGCGGCGATCAGCGCCACGCCGCAAAAGATCGAGAACGGCGTGAACCAGTCGAACGCGCCACCGGCAAAACGCCGGTTGACCACCTCGAATCCATCGATATAGGCACCCAGCGCCACGCCCTGGAAGAACGTGGCGGTCAGTGAGCCGCCGATGAAGGCCTTGTCCCACAGATGGCGCTTGTGCGCCTTGGCCTTGAATCGGAACTCGAAGGCCACGCCACGGAAGATCAGCCCCAGCAGCATCAGAATCAACGGCAAATAAAGTGCATCGAGCACCACCGCGTAGGCCAGCGGGAAGGCGCCGAACAGCCCCGCACCACCGAGCACCAGCCAGGTCTCGTTGCCGTCCCAGACCGGCGCGACGGTGTTCATCATCACGTCGCGCTCGCGATCATCACGCACGAAGGGAAAGAGGATGCCGATACCCAGATCGAAGCCATCCATCACCACATACATCATCACACCGAAGGCGATGATCACCGCCCAGATCAGCGGAAGGTCGATACCCATGTTCAGCTCCTCTCCGGCAAGGTGTCGGTTTCGCCATCTTCCATGCCTTCTTCGGCAGCCGACAGCGGTCGTGCCGGAGTACGCGGCTGGCCAGGGCCACCGGAAGACACTTCCTTGCCCTCGTCGATCTTCGGCCCCTTGCGCACCAGGCGCAGCATGTAGCCGATACCCGCACCGAACAGGACGAAATAGACCACCACGAACAGCGTCAGGGTAATGCCCAACTGCGTCGCGCTGTGCCCGGAGGAAGCATCGGCGGTGCGCATCAGGCCATGGATGATCCACGGCTGGCGACCGATCTCGGTGGTGTACCAACCTGCGAGGATGGCGATGATCCCGCTCGGGCCCATCCACACGGCCAGATGCAGGAACGGACGGTAGGTGTACAGCCGCTCGCCGCGACGCAACCAGGTGCCCCACAGGCCGGTAAGGATCATCATCAGGCCCATGGCGACCATGACGCGGAAGGTCCAGAACACGATGGTGGAATTGGCGCGGTCTTCCGGTGGGAAGTCCTTGAGCGCCGGCACCTGTTTGTCCAGGCTGTGGGTCAGGATCAGGCTGCCGAGCGCAGGGATCTCCACCTTGAAGCGGGTTTCCTCGCGCTCCATGTCCGGCCAGCCGAACAGGATCAGCGGCGTCGGCTCGTCGCCGACGTTCTCCCAGTGGCCCTCGATGGCGGCGATCTTGGCCGGCTGGTACTTGAGGGTGTTGAGGCCGTGCAGATCACCGATGAAGGCCTGCACCGGCGCCACCAGCAGCGCCATCCACAGCGCCATCGACAGCATCTTGCGGATTGCCGGGTTGTCACGCCCACGCAGCAGGTGCCAGGCCGCCGAGGCGCCGACGAAGAAGGCGGTGGCGAGGAAGGCCGCGGTGGCCATGTGTGCCAGGCGATAGGGGAACGACGGGTTGAACACCACGGCGAACCAGTCCACCGGAATCACCCGGCCATCGATGATCTCAAAGCCCTGCGGCGTGTGCATCCAGCTGTTGGAGGCCAGGATCCAGAAGGTGGAAATCAGCGTCCCGATGGCCACCATCACCGTGGAGAAGAAGTGTAGACCCGGCCCGACGCGGTTCCAGCCGAACAACATGACGCCGAGGAAGCCTGCCTCGAGGAAGAACGCGGTGAGCACCTCGTAGGTCAGCAGCGGCCCGGTGACCGCCCCGGCAAAATCGGAGAACGCGCTCCAGTTGGTGCCGAACTGATAGGCCATGACTAGGCCGGAGACCACGCCCATGCCGAAGTTGACCGCGAAGATCTTCGACCAGAAGTGGTAGAGGTCGCGGTATAGCGTATTCCCGCTCTTCAACCACAGACCTTCGAGCACCGCCAGATAGCTGGCCAGACCGATGGTGATGGCCGGGAAGACGATGTGGAAGGAAATGGTGAAGGCAAACTGGACTCGGGCGAGATCAAGCGCCTCTAGACCGAACATGTCACATCCTCATTCAGGGTTATTTCGGCCCCAGCACGCAAAGCCGATCCATAGACTCCAGGTCTTGGAGTCAAACGAGCTGAAATTGTTCTTATGAAGTGGAATGCAGCCGAACGGCTGCGCAGTAAAAGCGCGAAATGCCGCATTGATCTGGATCAATGCGCACTAAAAGACTAGCCGCTAAAGACGCAACAGGCGCTGTGGTGATTTGCCGCGCGACAGGCCACCGCAGCGCTGCCCAGAAAAGCTTCGCCCCGGGGCGGAGCTCCTACGAAAAGCTGTGGCACCTACCTGTAGGAGCGGCGCCCCGCCGCGAACCTGCGCGCAAAAAAAGGGCGGCCACGCGCTACGCGGGCCGCCCGAATCACGGAGTTGCTTACATCGAGTGGTCGCGATGACTTGCAACCACCCGTATTGGATTACCGTTCGAGAATCGCGGTCACACCTTGACCGCCTGCGGCGCAGATGGAGATCAGGCCGCGCCCCTCACCGGCCACCGCCAGCAGCTTGGCCAGGTTGGCGACGATGCGTCCACCGGTGGCCGCGAACGGGTGACCGGCAGCCAGTGAGCTGCCCTTGACGTTCATCCTGCTGCGGTCGATGGAACCCAGTGCGGCATCCAGACCCAGACGCTCCTTGCAGTAGTCGGCGTCCTCCCAGGCCTTGAGCGTGCACAGCACCTGGGCGGCGAAGGCCTCGTGAATCTCGTAGTAATCGAAGTCCTGCAGGGTCAGGCCATTGCGTGCGAGCAGGCGCGGCACCGCGTAAACCGGCGCCATGAGCAGGCCCTCCTTGCCCTGGACGAAATCCACTGCCGCCGCCTCGCCATCGCGCAGGTAGGCCAGCACGGGCAGGCCACGGGCTCTGGCCCACTCCTCGCTGGCCAGCAGCACCAGCGAAGCACCATCGGTCAGCGGTGTGGAGTTGGCCGGAGTCAGGGTGCCGCGCGGGCCGCGCTCGAAGCAGGGCTTGAGGGTGGCGAGTTTCTCCGCGCTGATGTCCGGGCGCAGATTCTGGTCGCGGGTCAGGCCGAGGAACGGCGTCATCAGGTCATCGTGCCAACCCTCGGCGTAGGACGCTGCCAGCTTCTGGTGACTGGCCAGCGCCAGCTGATCCTGTTCGTCACGCGGGATGGCCCAGCGCTGCGCCATCAGTTCGCAGTGCTCGCCCATCGACAGCCCGGTACGTGGCTCACCGTTGCGCGGGATGTGCGGCGCCAGGTGGCGCGGGCGAATCTTCAGCAGGCTCTTGATCTTGTCGCCAGTGCTCTTGCCGCGATTGGCCTCAAGGAGAATCTGGCGCAGCCCTTCGTTGACGCCGATGGGCGCATCGGAGGTGGTGTCGACACCGCCAGCGATGCCACAGTCGATCTGCCCGAGGGCGATCTTGTTGGCCACCAGAATCGCCGCCTCCAGGCCGGTACCGCAGGCCTGCTGCAGATCATAGGCCGGGGTTTCCGGCGCCAGGCGCGAGCCCAACACGCACTCACGGGTCAGATTGAAATCTCGCGAATGCTTGAGCACTGCACCGGCCACCACCTCGCCGAGGCGCTCGCCATGCAGATTGAAGCGCTCCACCAGCCCTTCAAGGGCGCTGGTCAGCATCTCCTGGTTGCTCGCCCTGGCGTAGACGGTGTTGGAACGGGCGAACGGAATACGGTTGCCGCCTACGATGGCGACCCGGCGCAACTGGGTCATGGTGACTCCTTGCTGGTCGAGAAATCGAAGAAACCTGTGGCGAACTATTGCCCGTCAGCCGGTTCCCAGAAACATGAGACGTACACTGTAGCCTTCTGGTCGCACAGGCTAAACCTCGGATGGGCGCGAACATTGGCCGCCTTGCCGGCACGTGAGGCAACAGAGTCAATTGCGCTTTGCCAACTGCCGCGTACAGTGACACGACTTTCGATTCGCCCGCAGGAGCCCTTCATGTCCGATCGTTATCTCGCTTTCGCCAACTCCTCCACCGGCCGCCGCCTGGTTGGCGCCCTCGGCCTGCCGGCGCCCGTGCGCCTGGAACGCTGGATGGCCGGCCGAGTGCGACCGGTTGACGGTGCCCTGTTGTTCGGCGGTGAAGGCGACCTGCTCAAGACCATTCAGCCCTTCGCCGGCAAGCTTACCGACCAACTCTTCGCCGCTCGCGACGGCCAGCTCGACCTGCCACGCTGGACCGCCGAACACGGCCCCAAACTCAAGGCGCTGGTATTCGACGCCAGCCACCTGACCCGCTTCGAGCAACTGATCGAGCTGCGCGACTTCTTCCAGCCCACCTTCAAGGGCCTGGCCAACAGCCCGCGCGTGGTGGTGCTGGGCCGCGCCCCCGAGTCGATCAAAGACCCTGTCGCGGCCAGCGTGCAGCGCTCACTGGAGGGGTTCACCCGCTCGCTGGGCAAGGAAATCCGTCGCGGCGGCAGCGTGCAGTTGCTCTATGTCGGCAAGGGGGGCGATCAGCAACTGGAAGGCGCGCTGCGCTTCTTCCTCTCGCCGAAAAGCGCCTACGTCTCCGGTCAGGTACTGCGTCTCGGCGCCTGCGACGAACAGGTCAGGGACTGGACCCGCCCGCTGGCCGGCAAGAGGGCGCTGGTCACCGGCGCCTCGCGGGGTATCGGCGCCGCCATTGCCGAAGTGCTCGCCCGTGACGGCGCCGAGGTGGTGCTGCTCGATGTGCCACAGGCTGCCGATGCGCTGCAGGCCCTGGCGGCGCGCCTGGGCGGGCGCGCGGTGACCCTGGATATCTGCGCCGACGACGCGCCGCAGCGCCTGGTCGAAGCCGTGACCGATGGCCTGGATATCGTCGTGCACAACGCCGGCATCACCCGCGACAAGACCCTGGCGAAGATGAGCGACGCCTTCTGGAATTCGGTGATCGACGTCAACCTCAAGGCGCCGCAGGTGCTGACCCAGGCGCTGCTGGACGCCGACAAGCTGCACGACAACGGGCGCGTGGTGCTGATCGCCTCGATCAGCGGCATCGCCGGCAACATGGGCCAGACCAACTACGCGGTGAGCAAGGCCGGCGTGATCGGCCTGGCTCAGGCCTGGGCGCCGGCACTGGCCAAGAAAGGCATCAGCATCAACGCGGTGGCGCCGGGCTTCATCGAAACCCAGATGACTGCCGCCATTCCACTGGGCATCCGCGAAGCCGGGCGACGCATGAACTCCATGAGCCAGGGCGGCCTGCCGCAGGACGTCGCCGAGGCCGTGGCCTGGTTCGCCCAGCCGGGCTCGGGCGCAGTGACCGCGCAGGTGCTGCGCGTGTGCGGGCAGAGCCTGCTGGGCGCCTGAGACCGTTGCGCTGGTGGGCTGGTGGGCTGAAGCGGATCGCCGCCCGGCCCACCCTACTGCCTGGACGCATGATGTTAGGTGCGAACGACGCACCCTACGACTTCACATCTTGCCGCGCTTGCGAAACTCCACCGGTGTTTCCCCGACCCAGCGCTTGAACGCGCGGTAAAAGGTGCTCGGCTCGGAGAAGCCGGTACGCTCGACTATCACTTCGATACGCTCATCGGTCTTGAGCAACAGCTCCTTGGCCAGGCGACAGCGGTAATCGGTGATCAGGTCGTTGAAGCGCACACCGGCCATGGCCAGTCGCTCGCGCAAGCGCCGCGCCGGCATGTTCAGGCGACCGGCCACCTGCTCCAGGGTGGCACCGCCATCGACCAGCAACTCGGCGATCAGCTCGCGCACCTGGCGCACCAGATCCAGCCGCTCGACTTCCGCCAATTGCCGCCGCGCCAGCGACTCGTGCATGCGCAGCAATTCCGGCGCGGCATGGCGCGAGGCCTTGTCCAGCACCGCAGCGTCGAACAGCAGCGCGCAATCCTCGGCACCCAGCCGCACCGGGCAACCGTAGACCGCCTGGTAGCGCTCAGCGGGTGCGCCCTCGGCATGCATGAAGCGCACCTCTCGCGGGCGAAAATCGTTTTCGGTCAAGGCCGCGAACAGACGGATCACCGCGCCCGCCAGCATCTCGGGGAAATGACGCGGCGTATCGGCCTCCAGGCCCAACGTCAGCACGGCTACCTCGCCGTCCACATCAAGGCGCGCATTGAGGGTGTCGGAGAGCAGGCGCACGTAGCGCAGCGCATGACGCAGACCCGCGCCAAAGGTTTCGCTGGAGAGAAACAGGTATTCCAGAAGCAGGCCATGGAAAGCAGGCAGATGCTGGGCCAGGTACAGCCCGACGTGCTCCTCGCCGCATTCATCGCTGGCGGCCTTCCAGAACGCTGCTTGTGCAGCATGGGGAAAGCGGCCGGCCGGAAGCCCGCCGGGAGGCAGGCCAACACGCACCAGCACACGGTCAGGATCGACCCCGCTGGCACGCAGGGCATCGATTACCGGGCGCATCAGCGCCACATCGTCGGTCAGATCACGCATGATTCCTGCTGTTCTTCTTATTCGTGAGCGTTATTCGTGAACCGCGCCATCTTAGGGGCAGCGAGCCGCCGCGCGCAAACCGCGTAACAGACGGATTGACTACCCTGCGCAAGCTCGGGGCAGAACAGCCAATGCCAGCATGGGTCTGAGGGTTAAGCTGCAGACATTCACTCGCCAAGGAGTTCGCCAATGGCCATCGACTGGCTCGATCTCGATGCACCACCTGCCCTGCCTGGTCTGTTCCTGCGCGCAGCCCTGCGCCGCAAGGTGACTGGCCGCCAGCTACCCAACCTCGGCCTGCGCTGCCGCGTGGACGTGGAGCCGAAACACCTGGCGCGCTATCGCCAGGTCTGCGCCATCGAAGACAGCCCGTACCTGCCGCCGGTATATCCGCACGTGCTCGCGTTCGGCCTGCAGATGAAGTTGCTCACCGACCGCCGCTTTCCCTTCCCGCTGCTGGGCCTGGTGCATTTGGAGAATCGTATCCGTGTACTGCGCCCACTGGGCGGGCTGGGACCGTTCCAGATCAGCGTGCAGGTCAACGACCTGCAAGCGCACGACAAGGGCGCCACCTTCAGCCTGGTCACCCGCCTGGAAGATCAGCTCGGCCTGCTCTGGGAAGGTGACAGCCGCATCCTCTGTCGCGCCCTGCGTCTTGAAGGGCAGCCGCAGCCACGTGCTGAGCAAGAACCGCTGGAGTTGGCGCCACTGCTCGACTGGGCCGCCCCTGCCGACACCGGGCGACGCTATGCGCGGGTGGCCGGCGACTACAACCCGATCCACCTGTCTGCCGTGACGGCACGGCTGTTCGGCTTCCCCCGCGCCATCGCCCACGGTCTGTGGAACAAGGCGCGCAGCCTGGCGGCGCTGCAGGCGCACCTGCCGCAGGCCGGCTACGAGGTGGAGGTGCGTTTTCAGAAGCCGGTGCTGCTGCCGACCCATGTCGCCCTGCTGGCCAGCGAGCCCGGCCCGAGCGGCCAGTTCCGCCTGATCGGCGAGAAGGACACGCCGCATATGGCCGGTAGCTGGCAGCCGTTGACTGTCTGACGTAGCCCGACGTTATCCGGGAGCTGATATCGAGAACATCCGCCCCGGATTGCATCCGGGCTACGGGCTATGCGTTTGCGTAGGAGCGAGCTCTGCTCGCGAATCTGGCCAGCGGAAAAGCTTCGCGAGCAGAGCTCGCTCCCACAAAAGTCTCTGCTCTGCCGACGCCTTCCCGCCAACGACTTGCGGTCGCCTCCGTTCGAGCCGAAGCTATGCGGCTCGACAGGAGCCGCACCATGAACATCGCTGCACTCACCGCCCGCATGCACGCCATTCGCGATCACAACGATTGGCGCCGTTACCAGAGCCCGAAGAACCTGGCCATGGCCGCCAGCGTGGAGATGGCCGAGCTGGTGGAAATCTTCCAGTGGTTGAGCGAAGAGCAGTCCCGCCAGTTGCCTCCCGAACAGCTCGCCCACGCCGGTCAGGAAGTGGCCGATGTGGTGCTCTATCTCCTGCAGCTGTGCAGTGAACTGGGCATCGACATGAATCAGGCGGTGCTCGACAAGCTCGCCGACAACGAACGGCGCTTCCTCAAATGAGCGACCGCCACTTCGACGAACTCGCGACCCGCTTCGCCGAGAAGATCTACGGCGGCGCCAAGGGTGCCATCCGCCTCGCCGTGCTGCAGGCCGACCTGGCCGAAACCCTGCCGGAGCGCCCACTGCGCGTGCTGGATGTCGGTGCCGGTCTCGGTCACATGAGCCTGTGGCTGGCCCAGCGCGGCCACCAGGTCACCCTGGCCGAGCCCGCCGAACCCATGCTCGAAGGGGCACGCCAGCGCTTCGCCGAAGCCGGACAGCACGCCACGTTCATTCAAGCGCCCTGGCAGGAACTGCTCGGCCAGCTGCAGGAGCCTTTCGATCTGGTGCTGTGCCATGCCGTGCTGGAATGGCTGGCCGAGCCGGCAGCCATCCTGCCGGTGCTACACCAACTGACTTCCAAGGACGGCTGGCTGTCGCTGGCGTTCTACAACAAGGACGCGCTGATCTACCGCAACCTGCTCAAGGGCCATTTTCGCAAGCTGCGCAAGGAACGCTTCGCCGGCGAAAAGCAAAGCCTGACCCCACAGCAACCGGTCGACCCACGCCAACTGGCCACGCAACTTGGCGCGTACTGGCAGGTCGAAAGCCGTAGCGGCGTGCGTGTTTTCCATGACTACATGCCGCAGGAATTCCAGGCCAGGGCCGAGCTGATCGACCTGCTGGAAATGGAGCTGGCGCATCGACGCCACCCGAGTTTCACCGGCCTGGGTCGCTACCTGCACTGGATCTGCCGACCCATCTGAGCGCGTTGGACGAAGCCGGCAGTCCGGCGTAGCCTGAAGCCATCGGGGATATCGCGCGCGACCACGGAGACGACCATGCGCACCGCCATAGCCATATTCATCCTGCCGCTGCTGGCCGCCTGCCAGAGCCCGAACCCCTATCAGGCCGAGTCGTTGCCGATGCCACCGGCACCACCCGAAGCGGCCACCACCTTCGACCGCAGCGCCTACCCGGCCGCACCGCGCGACTACGGCCGCTACCGCAGCTGGAGTTGGCTGGATGGCCGTGCGCCAGGCGGTGATCAGCTGGCCGACAGCGTCAGCGCCGGCCTCGACCAGTACGGTCTGCGTCCGGCACTCGATGGCCCTGGCGACGTGCTGGTCAACGCCCGCATCAGCCAGGAAACCCGCCTGCGCCAATATCAGGACAACGTCGGTGGCTACTACGGCACCGGCAGCCACTGGGACCGCCGCTACGGCGCCTACGGTAGCGTCCCTATCGTGCGCACCTACGAACAGAAAGTGGCCGTGGTGCGCATCGAACTGATCGACCCACGCGACCGCCAGGTGGTCTGGTCAGGCAGCGGCGAAGCCGTGGCCGGCAAGGACCAGGCGGCGCAGGCCGACGCCATGCGCGCGGCCATCCGCAGCGCGCTGGACGGCTATCCCCCCTATTGATCGACTGCCCTGGAGAGCATCATGCGTAACCTGTCCTACCTGATCCTGGCCCTGCTGCTGAGTGGCTGCGCCAGCGTCAGCCTGGAGCGCGACTTCGACCCCAGTCGTGATTTCGCCGCCTACCGCACCTGGAGCTGGATGGACGACAAGCTCGCCTATCAACCCAATGACGCCCGCCTGAAAAGCGATATCACCGAGGCGCGCATCAGCCAGGCCGTGACCGAGCAGCTCGACCAGCGAGGCCTGCGCCAGGCGGCCGATGGCCAGGGCGACCTCAAGGTGCAAAGCGTGCTGATCGTCGACGAGCGCCAGGACCAGATCACCACCCAATACGGCGGCGGCTGGGGTGGCTATTGGGGCGGTTACTGGGGCGGCCCGGCCTTCACCGAAACCCGCCGGGTCGACTACAAGGTCGCCACCCTGCAGATCGATCTGTACGACGCCAAGGACGGCAAACTGGTCTGGCGCGGCAGCGGCGAGCAGATCATGCGCAGCCAGCCACCCACACCCGCTGAACGCGAACGCGCGATCCGCGAAACCGTCACCCAGGTGCTCTCGCAATATCCACCGCGCTGAACAAGGACCCTCCGGTTTGAACGCCAACCTGCAACACCGCCCGGCCACGGCCAGCGACCTCGGTGACGTGGTCGCTTTCCCACAGAACCTCGATGAATTGTTCTTCTGTTACCCGAAAGCCATCTGGCCGCTGAACGTCGGACAGCTCGCCGCCGCCATCGCCGAGCGGCGCGAAAGCACCGTGGTGGAACTTGATGGGAAGGTCGCCGGCTTCGCCAATTTCTACCAGTGGCAGCACGGCGAATTCTGCGCCCTGGGCAACCTGATGGTGGCGCCCTGGGCGCGCAGTCAGGGCGTCGCTCAGTACCTGGTGGAGGTGATGGAGAAGATCGCCCGCGAGCGCTACAAGGCGCCACTGATGAAGGTGTCCTGCTTCAACGCCAATGCAGGCGGGCTGCTGCTCTATGCCCGCCTGGGCTACCAGGCCGTCGGCATCGTCGAACGCCGCGCCCCGGATGGTAGCCGCGTGGCGCTGGTGCAACTGGAAAAAGCCCTGCCGTAACGCCCTCGCCCGTCACCCGATTGTCCTCTCTGGAGTTACCCATGAACCACATCAGCGGCTGGTTGCTGGCCCTGCCCTTTCTCGCCGGCGCCGTGCTGCCTCTGCAGGCGGGCATCAACGGCCAGCTCGCCCGCCAGCTTTCCAGCGTTTTCGCCGCCGCATTGATCTCCTTCGCCGTCGGCAGCCTGGCGCTGCTGCTGATGACCCTGAGCCAGCGCGAGATGCCTGGTCTCGGTGCGCTCAAGGGACTTACCTGGTGGCACTGGAGCGGTGGCCTGCTCGGTGCCTTCTTCATCGCCACAGCGGCCTTCGCCGGGCCGCGGGTCGGCGCACTGCTGTTCATGGTGCTGGTGATCGCCGGACAACTGGCCATGGCCATCACGCTCGATCATTTCGGCTGGGCCGGTTTTCGCGAAGCGCCGATCACCTTTGGCAAGGTGGCGGGCCTGCTGCTGATCGTCGCCGGCATCTGGATGATTCGCCGCGGCTGACAAGCGGCGGCAAATACTGGCAAATGGACATCCTCGCGCTCACGAAAAGGCGCTATGCTCAGGCAAGCAGCTTCTGTGATCACAAAAAAAGCCTCCTGGAGAAGGCTCTGACGTCGCCTGCGACGGCCCGGAGGTGGCCGCCAGCGGTGGCAGGCCGAACACGATGACCGACGCCGAAGTACCGCGCCAGCCCAATACCTTCGCCCTGTGGCGTGAGGTGGATGACACCCGCATCCGCACGCGTCTGGGGAGCTTCTTCTATGTCCTCGCCTGGCTGCTGACCTGGGTATTCAGCGCGGCACCGGGCAGCCTGATGGTCAGCGGCGTGCTGGGCAGCGCAGTGTTCGCCGTACTCCTGGCAGCGCGCCTGCTGCACCGTCCCGATGACCTCGACAGCCCTGAACAGTTGCAGCGCTGGCTGGATCGTCACTGGGGCCTGATCCTCCTGACCTCGTTGTGCTGGGGCCAGGCCCACGCGCTGGCGCTATACAATGACAACTACAACGACTCGGAAATGATCGCCACCCTGGCCACGGTGGCCTTCAGCACGGCAATGACCTTCAACTTCGCCATGCGCCGTGGCCGCGCCCTGTTGGCACTGGCCCTGCTCTACCTGCCGGGCCTGGCGGTGATGGCCCTGAACTGGCAGCAACAGCATGCGATGCTGATCACCCTGACCGTCTACCTCAGCTATCTGGTGCTGGTGCTCGGCCGTAATCATCGTGAATACCGCGCCACCCTCGATCTGGAATTGAAGCTGCTGGAGCAGCAGAGCCAGCTCGATCTGCTCAGCCGCACCGACAGCCTGACCCAGCTGGGCAACCGCTATCAGTTCAACAACCTGTTCCCCAGCCTGGTGGCCAATGCGGTGCGCCAGGGCGAGCCACTGTCGCTGGTACTGATGGATATCGACTTCTTCAAGAAGGTCAACGATGAACATGGCCATGCCGGTGGCGATGCCTGCCTGAGCGCGTTCGCCGAACGCATGCGCAAGGTGTTTCGCCGCGATGCCGACGCGCTGCTGCGCCTGGGTGGCGAAGAATTCGGAGTGCTGCTGCCGGGCACCTCCCTGGCACAGGCCTGGGAGCTGGCCGAACACTTTCGCCAGGAACTGGAAGCGGAAGGCCTGCAGCTGACCGGTCAGCGCGTGGAGCTGACCACCAGCCTCGGCGTCGGCTGTTTCAGCAGCCGTCAGGACGGCAACGCCGACGCCTTCTTCAGACGCGTCGACGGCGCGCTGTATCGTGCCAAGCGCGAAGGCCGCAACCGCCTGGTTGCAGCTGAGCACTGAGAACGGAGCTCAGGATTACAGCCTGAACTTGCCCATCTGCCCGGCCAGATCATCGGCCAGACGACTAAGGGTCTGGCAATCCTCACGACAGGCGCGCACCTCTCCGGCGGTGGCGTGCGCCAGGTCGGCGATGCCTTGCACGTTGCGGTTGATCTCCTCGGTCACCGAGCTCTGCTCTTCGGTCGCCGCTGCCACCTGGGTGTTCATGTCACTGATGCGCTCGATCTGCCCGGTGATGGCGCCGAGCGACTGCCCGGTGCGCTGACTGGATTCGACGCCGGTACCGGTGGCCGATTGCCCCGCGTGCATGGAGCTGACGGCCGTTTCCGCGCCCTGCTTGAGGCGTTGAATCATCTGCTGGATTTCGTCGGTCGACGCCTGGGTGCGGCTGGCCAGGGTGCGCACTTCGTCTGCCACCACAGCAAAACCACGCCCCATCTCCCCGGCGCGCGCGGCCTCGATGGCGGCGTTAAGCGCCAGCAGGTTGGTCTGCTCGGAGATACCGCGAATCACCGCCAACACCTGATCGATGGAAGCGACCTGCTCGGCCAACTCGGCCACCGCACCCGCTGCGCTGCCGATATCGGCGGACATCCGCTCGATATGGGCGATGGATTGGCCCACCACCTGACGCGCGCTCTGCGCTTCTTCACGTGCGCTGTGCGAGGACTGCGCGGCGTTGCTGGCATTGCGCGCGATCTCCTGCACGGTCAGGCCCATCTCGTGCACGGCAGTGGCCACCATGTCGGTCATTTCCTGCTGCTGACCGGCGCGCCCTGCGGTGTTCTCCACCACCCGCGCCACCTGGCCGACCGCCGTGCGCAAACGCTCGCTGGTAGCCAGTACATCGCCGATCAGATCGCGCTGACTGGCGAGAAAACGGTTGAAGCCACGCGCCAGGTCGCCCAGCTCGTCGGCTCGCGATTCATCCAGACGCCGCGTCAGGTCACCGCCACCGCCACCGATTTCCACCAGCGCCAGTGTCACCTGACGAATCGGTCGCACCAGGCCACGCGCCAGCAGCACCACCAGGCCGAGGAACAACAGCGCCACGGCCACACCGATCAGGCTGGTCATCAGCAGCGCCTGACGGGCCTCGGCGTAGACTTCGGCCTCGGGCACTTCGCTGACCAGCAGCCAGTCGATGCTGGCGAACTTCTGCGCCACGGCGAGAAAGGTCTCGCCATCGCGTTCGAAGCGCACCGCTCGGCTGTCGCCGGCGAGTACCTGGCGGCTGGCATCGGCGCCGAAGAGTTCGCCGAGCTTGCCGCTACCGCTCAGTTGCGAACGCGGGTGCACCTTGACGTTGCCCTGGCTGTCGATCAGAAACACCTGACCACGCTCGCCGAAACGGAATTCGCTGATCATCTTCGACATGTCTGCCAGGTTGTAGCCCAGCCCTGACACGCCGAGGGTCTTGCCTTCGCGCTTGATGCGCTGGTTGATGAACAGCGTGGGCAGCCGCGTGGTCTTGTCGATGTCGATTTCCAGCACCCGGTCACGGTCGCTGTCGACCAGGCGATAGAACCACTGGTTCTCCGCCTGGCTGCGATCGAGGGTGCGCATCAGCCCTTCACCGGTGGTGTAGTTGCCACTGGCCAGAGCGACGATGGAGGTGGTCATGGCGTTCTGCTGGGCGCGCACGCCTTCCAGGTAGCGAGCAAATTCGTCACGCCGGGAAGCATCCTCGCCAGCGGTCAGCCAGTCCTGCACCAGGCTGTTCTCGGCAATCGAGGCGTTGGCGGTGATTGGCGCAGTCAGCACCCGCTCCAGGTCATTGCGGATCGCCAGCACCCGCGCGGGCAGCGCTTCTTCGATCAGGTAGCGCTCGGTCAGGCGATTGACCACCGCAGAGTAGATGCCGACGACTATCAGAATGCTGGCCAACAGGGCGGCGCCCATGCTGAGGATCAATTGCCACTGAATACTGCGTTGCCAGAGGCGCATGGAGGCTTCTCCCGGTGGTGGTTTGGAGTTTGACCAGGCAATTGGATACAAAAATGTACACAAATTGCAAATCGGTTACCGCCAGATTTCATATCGGCGCGTCACCACCAGGTTTTATTCGCCGCAGACCGGAGGATTTGCAGTGATGGTCAGGGCTCAGACCAGAGCGGTCGGCGCCCGCATACCACCAGCGAGTCGCGTCAGGGCCCTACGCTGAATTCCAGACGAGCGGTCTGACCACCTTCGTCGAGCACGCTCAGTTGATGCCTGCCGCTGTCGAAGACATGGTTGAAGGGCGCATCCAGCGCAGTGTCACCAAGCGGCCGGCCATCGAGGAACCACCAGCGCCGGCCACTGCCGCCCAGTGCCGACAGGCTGAGCCTTAGTGGTTCGTGACTGCCCTGCGGCCGACGCAAACGATCGCCATTGCGTACGCCGACAATGGAAAGCGGTGCCACCTGATTGCTACGGGGTGGCGGGCAGCTTGGATCGACGCTCGGCAAACGTGCCGCGCGCCGTTCACGACGTGGCAGCCAGGGCTCCAATGGAGCCGGCCACAGGGCCAGCTCCCGCGTCTCGGCCCCCGCGCAACCGGGCCCGACACGGTGTCCTTCGGCATTGACCCAATAACGCTCGCGCAAACCGCTACCCAGGGGCTGATCAGCTGCCAGCAGCGTCGGTGGCGTGGTGCCCTCCAGTGTCCAGGCGAAGCGCAGGCGCCGGCAGTTGGGGTCGTCCTTGCTCATCGCCTGCCCCAACGGCCAACAGATGGCTGCCACGCCAACCTCGGCAGGCTGCAGGTCAGGCGGGGCGGCGATACCACGCTGGCTATCGCGATTGACCAGCAGATCGTGTACCTGCAGCAACAGCGGCGCAGCGGACGCCAGCCCGAACTGACCAGGCACCGGCGTACCATCCGGGCGACCGATCCAGATGCCGATCAGATGGCGCGGGCCGACGCCGATGGCCCAGGCATCGCGAAAGCCGTAGCTGGTGCCGGTCTTCCAGGCCAGGGTCGGACGCTGCGCCAGGTAGGCACGCGGGTCGCGATCCGGGCGCGCCTGGCCACTGAGAATACGCCGGGTGATCCAGGCCGAGCCGGGCGACAGCAGACGCCGCTCGCGCAGCTCATCACTCGGCTGCAGACGAGGCTTGGCCGCCATGCCACCGCGGGCGAAAGCGCTGTAGCCCGCCACCAGCGACTCCAGGCGCGAGCCACCGCCACCGAGGATCAGCGCCAGGTTCGGCTCGGCCAGCGCCGGCAGGCGAATCGGCACACCGGCGCTGCGCAGCTCGCCGGCGAAGCGCTTCGGCCCGTAGGCTTCGAGCAGTTGCACGGCCGGCAGGTTGAGCGAGGTGGCCAGCGCCTCGCTGGCCGATACCGGGCCGATGAAGCCGGCAGCGAAGTTGCCGGGGCGGTAGTCGCCGTAGTGCCGCGGCACGTCCTGCAGCAGCGACTCGGAATGGATCAACCCAGCATCCAGGGCCATGCCGTAGAGAAAAGGCTTGAGCGTCGAGCCGGGCGAGCGCAGCGCGCGGACCATGTCGACGTGACCGAAGCGCGCGGTATCGCTGATATCCACCGAACCCAGATAAGCGCGCACGGCCATGCTTTCGTGCTCCACCACCAGGATCGCCGCCGAGGTGCGCTCCGGTAGTCGCGCCCGCCAGCCCAGCAGCAGATCTTCCAGGCGCAGCTGCAAACCGGCATCGAGGGTGGTGCGAATCAGCGGCGGGCTGCCGGCACGGTTCAAGCGTCGCGCCAACAAGGGTGCCAGGCTCGGCTCACGGCGCGGGGCGAGAAACACCGGTTCTTCCAGCGCTTCATCCACCTGTGCCTGCGGCCATACCTGAAACTCGCCCAGGCGCCGCAGCACCTTGTCACGCGCCGCCTGGGCCCGCTCGGGGTGACGGTCCGGGCGCAAGCGGCTGGGCGCCTGCGGCAGCACCGCGAGCAGTGCAGCATCGGCACGGGTCAGCTGGCTCGGCGGTTTGCCCAGGTAGCTCCAGCTGGCGGCAGCCACGCCCTGCAAGGTGCCGCCAAAAGGCGCGCGATTGAGGTACAGGGTGAGGATTTCATCCTTGGACAGGTGCCACTCCAGCTGCGCCGTGCGCCACAGCTGCTTGAGTTTGCCAGGCAGGTCACGGCCATGCGGATCGAGCAGCCGCGCCACCTGCATCGACAGCGTACTGCCGCCGGACACCACACGCCCGCCAGTGAGGTTCTGCCAGGCCGCACGGCCCAGCGCCAGCGGGTTGATGCCGGGGTGCTGGCGAAACCAGCGGTCTTCGTACGTCAGCAGCGCTTCCAGGTAATAGGGCGAGACCTCATCCGGCGTCACCGGATAACGCCATACACCGTCACGATCAGCGAAGCGCCAGAGCGGCGTACCGTCTTCGGCCAGCACGACGCGAGCCAGATCGTCTTCGGGCAGAGGCAGCGGGAAGAGGCGGTCGGCTAGCCAGAGCAGGAATAGCGGAAGCAGGAGGATAAGGAGCCAGCGGCGGGTTAGGCGGGGCATGCAAGGCCCTCTCCCCCAGCCCCTCTCCCATAAATGGGCAAGAGGAGCGGATCAGCATTTTGCCAAGACTTGCGGTGACGCTCACAAACCGTCTTGCTCGCCGATTTCAAGGCGAATCTGCTCAAGCACAGCCTCCGTTTCTGCCAGTACCTGATGATTCCAGAAACGCAGAACACGATAACCTCGACTCTCCAGATAACGTCCACGATGTTGGTCGTAGTCGGTCTGCTGCTGATGTTGACCACCGTCCAACTCGATGACCAGCCAGCGTTCGGTGCAGATGAAATCGACGATGTAAGGGCCAATGGGTTTCTGCCGTTTGAACTTCAGGCCTAGGAAACGGTGAGCGCGCAGGTAATACCAGAGCCGTTGCTCGGCATCGGTCATCTCGTGCCTAAGGCGTTTGGCGTTGTCGAGTAAGGTCATGGTTCCTCCTTGAACCTTTTTTGCCCTCTCCCCAACCCTCTCCCATAAATGGGAGAGGGAGCTTGTCCGTGCAATGTCTAAGGGCCGCGCGCCGATGTGCTCCCCTCTCCCGCTTGCGGGAGAGGGGCTGGGGGAGAGGGTCGCTTTTAACGCCCCCTCACCACCAGACTATCCGGCGCACTGCCCAATGCCTGCCAGCTCGGCCGGTACATGGACTCCACCTGCGGTGGCGGTACGCGGTAGCTGCCAGGCGTCACCGCGCGGGCCAGGTAGAGCAGATGGGTGGTGCCGTAGCCTTCCACGTCCACCGCTGCCACGTAGCGGTCGCCGCGATATTCCTGGTGTTTGATCCGCGCATTCTGCATCGAACGACGCCACTCCTTGACGTTGCTGCCGGCGTCATCGAGGCTCGCTGCGCTTTGCGCCAGGTTCTGGTTCTCCAGCTCCAGGCCAGCCGGGAGCAGGTCGACGACCAGTGCATCCGGTACGCGCTGCTTGGCCCGCACGGCCAGGTGCACCAGCACCAGTTCGCCGCTATTCAGGCGTTGCAGATCGAGCGGACGGCCGTCCATGCCAAGGTACTCGCGCTCGATGCTGAGGTTCTCACCACCGGCACGCGGCGCCTGGCTCGGGTAACCGGAAAGCGTCAGCTGCTGATACAGCGTGGTGCTGCCAGCATTGCTCACACTCAGTGGCTCGGCCAGCTCGGCGCGCTCCAGCTTGATGCCCGGCTGCTGGTTGCTCAGCTCGAACTGGAAGGCGCCACTGGCCAGTTTGGCGCTCCAGGCCTGCTCCGGCTTGCCGAGAATGCCGCGGCCGGCGAGGAACAGCGAATTGCGCTCCTGGGTCGACAGCCAGCGCTGGCCGGCCAGTTCATCCGCCAGGTTGAACAGACGCTGCTCGCGCTGCCCGGCCGCCAGGTCGTGCTCTTCCAGCAGGGCGAGGATCAGCGCCTGGTCACGCAATGGGCTGCCGTAGTCGGCCATCCAGCGCTCGCCATCGCGCTGCTGAATCAGCCCCTGGTTCAACGCCTGCTCGGCACGCGGCGCATCGCCCATCAGTTTCAGCGCGGCGGCCAGGTGCACCAACGGCAGACCGGAACGTGCTTCGCTGCGGCGGTCGAACAGGCTGCGCAGCGCGCCCAGCGGCGCCTGCTGGCTGCGGGCCAGAACGTAACCGGCATAGGCCTGTACGGCGAAGCGGGTGTGGGCGAAGTCCTGGCTGTAGCTGGCCTCGATCAGGCTGCTCTGCTGCAGGTAGCGCAGCAGGCGATCACTGGCCTTCTTCAGCGCTTCCGGCGGTACGCCGAAGCCCTGCTCGCGAGCGCGCAGGAGGAAGTCGGTGACATAGGCGGTCAGCCAGTATTCCTCTTCGCTCTCGGCGCTCCACAGGCCGAAGCCACCGTTGTGTCGTTGCATGCCAAGCAGACGCTCGATTCCCAGCTCGATGCTCTTGCGGCGTTGCTCGTCCGGCTCGCCCTCGAGGCCCAGGCGCTTGAGACTCGCGGCGTCGGCGTAGAGCGACGGGTACAGGCCGCTGGTGGTCTGCTCCAGGCAGCCGTAGGGGTAGGCCTTGAGCGCACGAATCTGCTCACCGAGGTTCAGCGGCGGCCGGCTCGACAGGGCCAACACGGCCTCCAGCCCGGCAGGCTCGAACTGGTTGAGGGTGCCAGCCGGCATGCTCCAGGGCTCGCCTTCTCCCAGGACGGCGCGGAAGTGTTGCAGTTGCGCCGGGTAAGCCGGGCGAATACCCAGCGTCCATTCGCGGCTGAAGTCACCCAGCGCCTCGTTCGGCAGTGCCAGGCCCTGCACCTCGACATGGATACGGCCCTGGCCCAGGCCGCCTTCGGCGCGCACCGGAATGCGCAAGGTGGTGCGTTGGCCATCCTTCAGGCTGATCGGCGAGCCCCCCTTGCCGAGCAGACGCAGCTGACCTTCGACGCCCAGTTGCACGTCGAGTTGCTGCTCGGCACCGGACAGGTTGGTCAGGTCCAGCGCCAGGGTGGTTTCGTCACCCCCGGCGAGGAAGCGCGGCATCGACAGCTCGGCGATCAGCGGCGCGGCCACCACTGTCTTGGCCTCGGCCATACCGAAGCGCTCGTCGGTCCAGGCCTGCGCCATCAGACGCAGCTCGCCATTGAAATCGGGGATATCCAGGCTGACTTCGCCTTCGCCCTTGTCGTTCAGCTTCAGTGCATCGCTCTGCAGCGCGACGATCAGTACGCTGGTATCCGGGCGCTTGCCACCGGCGGCAAGGCCGGCGTCACCACCGAAGGCCAGGCTGGCGACACGCCCCTGGGCCTCGATCAGTTGACCATAGATATCCAGCTGATCGGCACCATAGGCCTTGCGCCCGAAGAAGTTGGCGAAGGGATCGGGGGTGGCGTAGCTGGTGATGTTGAGGATGCCCACGTCGACCGCGGCGACCAGCACATGCACCTTCTCGGGAATGCTGCCGTCGGCGTTACGCGCGCTGACCTTGACCTTCAGCGGCTGCTTGGGCCGCATCTTTTCCGGCGCTTCCAGGCTCAGCGCCAGCTTGCGCGGGGCGCGCTCCAGCGGCAGGTGCAGCAGGCCAACGGCGCGCTTCGGGGTGACCTGCGCCTTGCGCTCGCCGGGGCGAATCACCAGGGCACTGAGATAGAGATCGTGGCGCGCCCATTTCTTGTCGATCGGTAGCTCAAAGGTCTTGCCGTCTGCCGGCACGCTGATTTCCTGCCACCACAGCGGGCCTTCGCTGGATTCGACCAGCAGGTAGCCGTTGCCGGCAGCCGGCGGGGTGACGGTGATCTTGGCCACCTCGCCGGCGGCATAGGCCGGCTTGTCCAGCGCCAGCTTGACCTGGTCCGGGCGCACCGCGCCGCCATCGGCGTTGTCCTGCCAGCGGTAGCCAGCCCAGAAACGCATGCTGCTGAGCAGGCCGGTCTGGTTGTCCACCACCTCGAGCCGGTACGGACCCCACTCCACCGGGAAGCTGACCTTGGCGGTGCCGCCAGCGGCGACCTTCAGCGGCTCGTCGCTGAGGGTGAGGAACTTCTCGTTGTAGTTGTGACGCCAGCCTTCACCGTCGGAGAAGCTCCAGAAGTAGTCGCGGCGCTCGCGCACCAGGCGCACCTTGAGGTTGTCGGCAGCCAGCTTGTTGCCGGCCGCGTCGGCCACCAGAATCTCGAACTCGGCCAGGCTGTCGGCATCGACTTCCTCACCGTCGAACAGCCCGCGCAGGCCCGGCAGGCGCTCGGCCGGCCATACCGGCTGGACGATGCGACGGGTGATCGGGCGGCCACCGGACTCCTGCAGGCTGGCCTGGAGAATCAGGCGCAGCGGCGACTTGGCGTCGCTCCAGCGATTTTCCGGGCGTAACACGGCGCGGCCCTGGTCATCCAGATTCTGCTCGTCGAGTTCCTGATCCTGGCTCAGGTCGGCCTCGGTGATATCGCCAAACTGATAACCCGGCAGGCCTGCCACCGCCTCACGCAGCGGCCGCACATAAAGCTGTCCGGTCAGACGGTTGCCGGCAGCCGGCGCACCGTAGAGGTAACGCCCGGTCACCGCGAACTCGGCGCTGTCGCTCGGTGCGTAGGGCTGCTCCTGCCCCTTGAGCTCCAGGGCCATGCGCTCGGGCAGGAAGTCCTCGACGAGGAATTCGTAAAGCTGCGGGCTGCCGTCGCCCAGGTCGAGCAACAACTGCCAGCGCCCGGTCGGCGCCTCTTCGGCGAGCGGCAGCTGGTATTGATAGAGACCGTCATCGCCTGCGTTCCAGACGAACTTGCGGCTGATCTGCTCGTCCGGGCGGCGCACCTCGACGCTGACCGGCTGAGCCTTGACCGGGCTGCCGTCGGCATCGCGCAGCAAGCCGTTGAGCAGTACCGTCTCGCCGGGGCGATACAGATCGCGCGGGCCGAACACGAAGAATTGCAGCGCGTGCGCCTTGGGACCGGCGATATCGAACTCGGCCAGATCCAGCGCCGGGGTGTTCAGGCGCAGCAGGCTGGTCTGCTCGTCCTGCTTGGCCACCAGCACCTGGGCCTTGGCGGGCAGCGGCAGTTGCGCATGGCCAGCCGAATCGGTCTTGCCTTCGGCGAGCAGCGCGCCGTCGCCGTCGAGCAGTTCGAGCTGCACGCCGGACTGCGCCTTGCCACCTTCCAGCGCCTGGGTGAATACGTCCAGACGATCACGATATCGATGCGCGGACAGGCCGATATCACTCAGGGAAAACAGGGTCGCCGGCTGCGAGTAGCTGTAGCTGCCAGCCTCGCGCATCACGGCCAGGTACACACCCGGCTGCTTGAACGGCTCGAGGCCGGCGATGGGCAAGAGCAGGGTTTCGCGGGTGTTGCGCGCCGGGTTGAGATCGAAGCGCCCGCCATAGACCAGATCGGCCATCGGCAGAATCTCGCGCGCCTCCCAGGTATCCAGATTGCTGGAACGCCCCCAGCGAGACAGGAAGCGCGGCAGTGCCTCGGGCTTGATACGGAAGAACTCGACGTTGACCTTGTCGACGTTCAGGGCGATCACCGGCAGACCTTCGGCCAGGCGTGTAGGCAACAGCGAACCACGGCTGGCGAAGCCGACGCTGGCCTGCAGGTCACGGGTTTCGAAACGGCTGACATGCTCGCCAGCGAGCTTGCCGCCATTGATCGACTTCAGGCCGGCATCGATGGTCAGCACCAGCTTGCGCTTGGGCTCCAGGTGGCGCAGGCGCAGCTCGCTGAGGTTGTCGGTCAGCTCCCAGGCGCCGTCGACCTTGCCGGCGGTGCTGTCGACCAGGTGCAGACGCTCGGCGAACGGCTGCTCGGGGTCCAGCGGGATGGAGAAGGTCACCGACAGCGCGCTGGCGCCATCAAGCTGCACTTCGGAGACGTCGACCACCTCCAGCTCGCGCCCGGCGTAGCGCTTGGCCAGCGCTTCGCGGTCAACCGCCGGCTTCGGCGCCTGCGGCTGTTGCGCAGCAGGGGCGGCGGGGGTCACCGTGGCGGGCGGTTGGGAGGAATCACAGGCGCTGAGCAGGGTCAGCACCATGGCCAGAAGCAGTCCTTTGTTCGGCATTGCGGGCTCCAGAATCAGGGGGCGCAGAGGCCGACAACTATAGCCGAGGCGCCCTGCCAGAGCGACGAGCCAAATAGAAGAATTAGCCAAGCCTCTCACACTCCCGAGGCGACGTGCGACCACGCCAGCGCTGTGCCTATAATCGGCGCTTTGCCGGAGCCGCCAATGTCCGCCCTGCTCGATGCCTGGCGCCACGCCCCGACCCAGCGCAAGGTCTGGGCGCTGGCAGCGCCGATGATTCTCTCCAATCTCTCGGTGCCGCTGGTGGCGCTGGTCGACACCGCCGTGGTCGGCCACCTGCCGCATGCCCACCAGTTGGCAGCCGTGGCGGTGGGCGGCAGCCTCTACACCCTGCTGACCTGGGCCATGGGCTTTCTGCGCATGGGCAGCACCGGCTTCGCCGCCCAGGCTGCAGGCCGCGAGGATGGCGGCGCGTTACGTCAGGTACTGGTGCAAGGGCTCGGCCTGGGCGTATTGCTGGCACTGCTCCTCGGTTTGCTGGCCTTGCCCTTCAGCAGCGCCGCGCTGAGCCTGATGCAGCCATCGGCCGAGCTGGACCAACTGGCGCGCCAGTATTTCCACATCCGCCTGCTCGGCCTGCCCGCCAGCCTGGCAACCTACGCCCTGATCGGCTGGCTGCTGGGCACGCAGAGCGCCCGTGGCCCGCTGGCCATTCTGCTGACGGCCAACCTGATCAACGTGACGCTCGATCTGCTGTTCGTGCTCGGCCTCGAATGGGGCGTGGCCGGCGCGGCCTGGGCCTCGGTGATCGCCGAATGGAGTGGCGCCCTGCTTGGCCTGTGGCTGGTCCGTGGCGCGCTGGGTCGCTATCCGGGGCGCCTCGACAGCAGCGCGCTGAAACGCTGGAGCAACTGGCGCCCGTTGCTGGCGGTCAATCGCGACATCTTCATACGCACCCTGGCGCTGCAACTGGTGTTCTTCCTGATCACCGTGAAAGGCACGCGCCTCGGCGATGCCACGGTGGCGGCCAATGCGCTGCTGCTCAATGGCCTGACGCTGACAGCCTACGCGCTGGACGGCCTGGCGCATGCCGTCGAAGCCCTCTGCGGCCACGCCCTGGGCGCGCGTGATCGCGCTGCGCTGCGCCGCTCGCTACTGGTAGCCGGCGCCTGGTCACTGCTGGTCAGCGTCGGCTTCGCCCTGTTCTTCCTGTTCGGCGGGCACTGGTTCGTCGGCATGCTCACCAACATTGCCGAGGTCCGCGAACTGGCTCTGAACTTCCTGCCCTACCTGGCGCTGCTGCCGCTGCTGGCGGTGTGGAGCTACCTGCTCGATGGCCTGTTCATCGGTGCCACCCGCGCCAGGGAAATGCGCAACGCCATGCTTATCGCCCTGGCGTTGTCCCTGCCGCCGGCCTGGTGGCTGCAAAGCCTGGGCAATCACGGGCTGTGGTTGGCATTTCTGGCATTCATGGGGCTGCGCAGCCTGGTACTGGCTGGCTATGCTTGGCAATTGAGCCGTCGCGACCTGTGGTTCCCTTCCCCGGCATTAGCAGGCCGTTGAAAAACGTAGGCGAGGCAGGCAAGACAAGGCAAAAACGGCCGAAAAAGCGCAATTTACGAGTTGTAAATGAGCATTTTGAGGCCGTTTTTAACGCAGTATTGTCAACGCAGGTAGTTTTTCAACAGCCTGCCAGGAGAGATCGCCCATGCTCAGCGTCCCGCTGCCCGCCAATGAAACCGAACGCCAGCAGGCACTCGATCGCCTGGAGCTGCTCGACACACCTGCCGATCCCTATCTCGATACCCTGACCCGCCTGGCCCACGACCTGTTCCAGGTAAAAATGGCACTGGTCACGCTGGTCGACCGTGATCGTCAATGGTTCAAGAGTCGCCAGGGGCTGGACGTCGCGGAGACGGAGCGCAGCCTGTCCTACTGCTCACACGTGGTCCTGCATGACGAGCCGCTGATCGTCGAAGACAGCCAGGTAGACCAACGTTTCGCCGGCACCGAACTGGCACTCAACACGCCTGATGTGCGCTTCTATGCCGGCTGGCCGCTACGCGATGCCGACGGCATGCCGCTGGGCACCCTGTGCGTGGCAGACCCGCTGCCACGTCAATTCGACCACCAGGATCGATTCAAGCTACGCGACCTGGCCTACCTCACCGAAAACTACCTGCACCTGCAGCACTGCTCGCAACAGGCCAGTGACCTGCGCGATGCCCTCAGCCGCGAGCAGCGCAAGGGCATGCTCGATGCGCTGACCCAGCTCTGGAATCGCGCCGGGCTGCTGCACTTCCTGCCGCTGGAGCAAGCCGCTGCCGAGCACCACCAACTGCGCCTGGGCCTGATCTATTGCGACCTGGATCACTTCAAGCAGGTCAACGACAGGCATGGCCACGATGGCGGCGACCACGTGCTGTGGGAAAGCGCGCGACGCATGAGCAGTGCCGTGCGCCCGCAGGATGTGGTCACCCGCAACGGCGGCGAGGAGTTCGTCATCCTCACCCAGGTGCACGACGAGCAGGAGCTGCTGCAGATTGCCGAGCGCATCCGCCTGGCCATCGCCAGCCAGCCGATGCAGCTGGAAGACGCCCAGTTGCAGCAGACCGCCAGCCTCGGCTGTGCCCTGCTCGGCCCCGGCGAGAGCGCCGTGGACGCGCTCAAACGTGCCGATCAGGCGCTGTACCGGGCCAAGCACGGCGGCCGCAACCGCACCGAGTTCGCCCCCTGCCCCCACTGAAAGGAAGCACACATGGCTGCCGCGTTCGTCGCTTACCTGCACTACCTGTCGATCTTCGCCCTGTTCGCCCTGCTGAGCATCGAACATGTGTTGTTCAAGGCGCCGCTGGACCTGTCCCGTGCGCGCAGCCTGATGATCAGCGACCTGGCCTATGGCATCTGCGCCGGTCTGGTGCTGGTCACCGGTATCGCCCGCGTGCTGTGGTTCAGCAAGGGCGCCGCCTACTACATGAGCAACAGCCTGTTCCATGCCAAGCTCGGCCTGTTCGTCCTGGTTGGTCTGCTGTCGATCCTGCCCACGGTGGTGTTCATCAAATGGCGCAAACCCGTGAAGGCAGGCCAGGTGCCCACGCCCAGCGCCCGGCAGGTACGCCTGGTGACCTGGAGCATCCGCATCGAGCTGCTGCTGTTGCTGGCGATCCCGCTGCTGGCGGCGCTGATGGCGCGCGGTTATGGCGTCATTGGCTGAACCGCGAGAAGCGCAAAGCATCGCCGCTAAAGCGCCTCCCACAGATACGGCCTGGCCGGTTATGAAGACAGATAGGACGAGCGGGTCAGGCCCAGACGCAAGGCATCGAGGAACTGGGTACGCTCACGGGCGCTGATGCGGGCACTGGCCACCTTGTCACGGTAGTGGGTCATCAGCTCTTCCGGCGACAGGTGCACGTAGCGCAGCATGTCCTCGATGGTGTCGTGGGTCTCGATACCGGCATGCACCACGCTGCCATCAGTGCCCTGGTAGATGTTCACCGAGTCGGTGTCACCGAACAGGTTGTGCATGTCGCCAAGAATTTCCTGATACGCACCGACCAGGAAGATGCCCAGCACGTAATCCTCGCCCTCGCGCAGCTCGTGCACCGGCAGGCTGGTTTCGATGGACTGCTCGTCGACGTACTGGCGGATCTTGCCGTCGGAGTCGCAGGTCAGGTCCTGCAGCACGGCGCGGCGCAGCGGCTCCTCATCGAGGCGCGACAGCGGCAGGATCGGCAGGATCTGGCCGATGGCCCAGGTATCCGGCAGGCTCTGGAATACCGAGAAGTTGCAGATGTACTTGTCGGCGAGCTTGTCGTTGAGCTCGTCGAGCACTGCACGGTGCGAGCGCTGACGCGCCTTGAGCTGGTTGTGCAGGCGACGGCAGATGGCGAAGTAGCACTGCTCGGCCAGGGCCTTCTGCGCCAGGCTCAGCTTGCCGGCCGAATACTGCGCGGCCACTTCCTCGATGTAGTGGGTGGCACGCCAGTAGGTTTCGGCGACCATTTCCGGGTCACTGTCTTCCAGCAGTTCGATCAGCACCTGAAGGATTTCCGGCTGCTCGACGCTCGCATCGATCTCCGGCACCTTGTCGTTATGCCGCTCGACGTCGGTGACCTGCACCAGCAGTACCGCATGGTGCGCAGTCATGGCCCGGCCGCTCTCGGAGAAGATGTGCGGATGGGGGATTTCCTGGCGGTCGCAGAACTCCTTGAGCATGTCGACCACGGCGTCGGCGTAGTCCTGCATGTCGTAGTTGATCGAGCTGGCGTTGCGCGAGTGGGTGCCGTCGTAGTCCACACCGAGGCCGCCGCCGACGTCGATGTGATCGACCGGCAGGCCCATGGCGCGCAGCTCGCCGTAGTAGCGGATGGCCTCGCGGAAGCCCTTGCGGTAGTCGGCGATGTTGGCGATCTGCGACCCCATATGGAAGTGCAGCAGGCGGACGCCCTGATCCAGCCCGGCCGCGCGGAAGCGCTCGACCACCGAAAGGATCTGTGCGGCAGACAGGCCGAACTTGGACTTCTCGCCACCGGTGTCAGCCCACTTGGAGGATGCCAGCGAGGACAGGCGCACGCGCAGGCCGATCTGCGGCGCGACCTTGAGCTCGGCCGCCTCCTCGATCACCAGGGCGACTTCCGATTCCTTCTCGATGACGATGAACACGTTGTGGCCGAGCTTCTGCCCCATCAGCGCCAGGCGGATGAACTCGCGGTCCTTGTAACCGTTGCAGACGATGGTGCCGCCCTTCGGCGCCAGCGCCAGCACGGCCAGCAACTCGGGCTTGGAGCCGGCCTCGAGGCCGATGGAGACGTTCTGCGTGGCGATGATGTTCTCGATCACCGCCTCCTGCTGGTTGACCTTGATCGGGTACAGCGCGGTGTAGCGGCTCTGGTATTCCAGGCGCTCGATACTGGCGTCGAAAGCACCGGTCAGGCGACGAACACGGTCCTGCAGGATGTCCGGGAAGCGAACCAGCAGCGGCAGCGACAGGCCGCTCTGACGCAGCTCGTCGACCTGCTGATAGAGATCGATGGGCTGGCTGTCCGGCCCATTGGGACGCACTTCGATGCGTCCGGCATCGTTGATCGAGAAATAGCCGGCGCCCCAGTGGCGAATGCCGTAGACACTACGGCTATCGGCTACGGTCCATTGGCTGCCGTCGTCTTTGCGGGTGCGTCGTGCGGACATCGGGTTCTCCCATGAGAAAAGCCTGACCTTGCTGGCGGCCAGTTTAGAAATGATGAAAGCAAGATGACGTTTGCTCGGCGGTTGACCGCATGAGCACCATCGAAGTTTAGGAAATGGAGCTTCAGCCGCCGGACTTCTTCGCGGTAAACCCGCGTTTGCTCAGCTCGGCCAACAGCAGGTCGACGTGGTCACCCTGGATCTCGATCACGCCGTCCTTGAGCGCACCGCCGGTGCCGCAGCGTTTCTTCAACGCACTGGCCAGTTCCTTGAGCGGTTCCTCGGCCAGCGGCACGCCGCTGACGGTGGTGACGGTCTTGCCGCCGCGCCCCTTGGTTTCACGGCGCACGCGGGCGATGCCGTCACCTTCGGGAATGCGCGTCTGCTTGCAGATGCAGGCGTCCACCGCCTGGTTGCAATCCGGGCAATGACGACCGCCATCGGTGGAATAGACGAGACCGCTCAGGGCGGAAAATGAAGAGGCTTTCTTGACCACCGGCTTGTCCTCGTAGGGGTCAGGATAGCGACTGGCCGACCGATGTCGACCGCGAAGCCCCACTCAGGCAGGGGCAGCGCAAGCGGACAGACGTCCGCCGAAAAGGCCGCGCAGTGTAACGGCAAAGGCGGCGCTTGCTAAGTATGGATTTGCGTCATTGTGCGGCACTTTGGCGACCCTGTTCGCCATCACGCACAAAGCGCTCGAAATCCGCGACGCCGCAGGGTGGCGTGCGCACCAGGGCCCCACATCCAGAGGTAGAGGCGGTGCGCACGGCGCACCCTACGAACCTGCCGCCAGGTATCGCTCCAGCGCCGCCAGCGAATCCGGGCAATACGGCAAACGATGGGTTTCTTCCAGCGCCTGCTCAACGCTGATAAAGCGCGCTTCCAGTACTTCTTCCGGCTGCAACACCAGCGGCGCATCGGATACCGCCGAATAGGCCATGCACCACAGGCGGCTTTCCGGGGCGTCATAGAGAAAGTGCGCATGCTCGACCAGTTGGGCTTCGGCGATGCCCAGCTCCTCGGCCAACTCACGCTCGGCGGAAAGTCGGTAGTCCTCGCCTTCGAGCACCATGCCGCCGGCTGCGACGTCCCAGTAGCCGGGATACAGCGCCTTGCTCAAGGTACGCCGATGCACGCACAGCAGCCCGGCGGAGTTGAACAGCAGGATGTAGGTGCCGCGCCCGATCAGCCGACGCTCGCGCAGCTCGGCGCGAGAAACGCCGCCCAGTGGTTGGTCATGTTCATCGACCCAGGCCACCCGCTCATTGTCGGAGGCAGCGCGATGCGCCGCCTCCGCTGCCGAAATCGCGGCCATCACCCCTGGCTCAGCAACTGACGCAGGTCGATCATGCCGGCGTTGGCACGCGAGATGTAGTTGGCCATCACCAGTGAGTGATTGGCCAGAACACCGTAACCGCTGCCATTGAGGATCATCGGGCTCCACAGCGTGGCCTGCGCGGCCTCCAGCTCACGAATGATCTGGCGCACGCTGACGGTGGCATTCTTTTTCGCCAGCACGTCGGCGAAGTCCACTTCGATGGCACGCAGCAGGTGAGCCAGCGCCCAGGCCTGGCCACGAGCCTCGTAGAACACGTTGTCGATCTGCAGCCAGGGCGTCTCGTAAACACCGCCTTCGCCAATCAGCCCGGACTCTTCGGCATCGCTGCCCACCTGCAGCTTCTCGTTCAGGCGCACCTGACCGACACTGGCGGACAGGCGCTGGGACAGCGAGCCAAGACGGGTGCCGGCATCACCCAACCAGTTGTTGAGGTTGTCGGCACGGGCGTAGAACTGCGCGTTTCTCTGCGCCGGGTCGGCCAGACGAGCCAGGTAGCGATCCAGCGACTTGATGCCCTCGCGGTACTCGGACTCGGACGCCGGCAATGCCCAGCTCTTGTTGTCGAAGTGGAAGCGCGGCTCGGCCTTGGCCAGATCCGGATCTTCGGTCGATTGCGACTGCGAACGGGCGAAATCCTTGCGCAGCGCACGGGAGAAATCGCGCACCTGCACCAGCACACCGTATTCCCAGCTCGGCATGTTGTCCAACCACAGGCCGGGCGGTGCGAGGTCGTTGGACAGGTAGCCGCCCGGCTTGTCGAGCAGCGTGCTAGCGACCTGCTTGAGGGTTTCCACCGTGGTGTAACCGGTCACCATCTGCCGTTGCGCCTGCTGCGCCGCATTCTGGGCATGCTGCTGCACCTGGAAAGCAGACGGCTCCTGACTCCAGTACCAGCCGACCACCAGGGCGATCAGCAGATAGACACCGATCAGGCCGCCCAGGGCTCGAGCGATCAGGCTGCCGCCACTGCGGCCGCCCCCTGAGGCCTTGTCGGCGCCGTCTAGCGAGTTCGTCGCGCGATTCTTCCAGTCCAGCATGGCAGTGTCCTTTTCAAGCGAATTCGAGTGTTCGACCACAACCCGGCCAACGGGTTGCGACCTGCTACGCACTATAAGGCAAGCCCACAGCAAAACGCAGGGCAGAGGGGCAAACTTACCGCTGGTAAGGGAAAACTAATTTTCTGTCGCTTATTCGACAGAAATACCGGCGCCAATTGATCGACGGCAATGTCAGCGCCGCCAGCAAGTGATAGCATCAAGCCACCACTGACTTAACCATCTATAGAAGTCGGCCCATGACCGAGCACCCGGATCCCAGTCGGGATCGCCTCAAGCACCATTTCGCCCAGCGCGTCATTCACCAGGCACGCCAGGTGCTGGAAGTCTGGCAGCGCCTGCAACGCAGCGAATGGAACGATGCCGGCATGGCTGAGCTGAGCGAAGCCAACCTGCGACTGCTGCGTTATGCCGAGCGTTTCGAACAGATCGAGCACGCCCAGCTGGCGCAGAGCATTGGCGTCAGCCTCGATGAAGTGATGGAAAATCGCGGTCGCCTCAACAGCACGCTGATCGCCCGCCTCAATCAGGCCATGCAGCGCTTGTCGAGAACCGGCCTGCGTCATAGCGATGCCTTCGAACAGACCTTCCTACCGCCACTGCGTAAACCGGTCTATCTCGCCCTGCAGGATGCCCAGCGCGCCGAGCGCCTGGCCCAGCAACTGGAATTCTTCGGGCTGGCCGCACAGGCCCTGAGCGATGAGCGCGCCTTCCGTGCCGCCATCAGCGAGCGCCACCCGGCCGCCATCGTCATGGACGTCGACTTCGCCGGCGCAGGCCTGGAGCTGGCCAACTCGGTGCAAGAAGGTCTGGAGCAGAAAATCCCGCTGCTGTTCTTCAGCCACTGCGATACCGACACCCCGACGCGCCTGGCTGCGGTGCGCGCCGGTGGCCAGGAATTCTTCACCGGCTCGCTGGATGCATCGAGCCTGCTCGAACGTATCGAGGTGCTGACCCACGTCTCGCAGTACGACCCGTACAAGGTGCTGATCGTCGACGATTCCAAGGCCCAGGCGACCCACACCGAGCGCGTGCTCAACAGCGCCGGCATCCTCACTCACACCCTGACCGAGCCCATCCTGGCGATGGACGCGCTGGCCGAGTTCCAGCCGGACCTGATCATCCTCGACATGTACATGCCCGAATGCAATGGCACCGAGCTGGCCAAGGTGATCCGCCACAACGATCGCTACGTCAGCGTGCCGATCATCTACCTGTCGGCCGAGGACGATCTCGACAAGCAGCTCGACGCCATGAGCGAGGGCGGCGACGACTTCCTCACCAAGCCGATCAAACCACGCCACCTGATCGCCACCGTGCGCAACCGCGCGGCCCGTGCGCGCAACCTCAAGGCACGTATGGTGCGTGACAGCCTGACAGGCCTGTACAACCACACCCATACCCTGCAACTGCTCGATGACGCCTGCTTTCGCGCACGCCGCGAAGAGCAGCCGCTGGCCTTTGCCATGCTCGACATCGACCACTTCAAGAAGGTCAACGACACCTATGGTCACCCCATGGGGGACCGGGTGATCAAGAGCCTGGCGCTGTTCCTCAAGCAGCGCCTGCGCAAGACCGATCATATCGGCCGTTACGGTGGCGAAGAGTTCGCCGTGGTACTGCCCGACACCGACGAGCAGTCGGCGCTCAAGGTGCTGGATGAAATCCGCCAGCGTTTCGCCGAGATCAACTACCCGGCCCAGCCGCAGGACCTGTCCTGCACCTTCAGCTGCGGCATCGCCATGCTGCAGCCAGGCCTGGACGGCAACGCGCTGTCCAAGCGCGCCGACGAAGCGCTGTACAAGGCCAAGCACGGTGGTCGCAATCGGGTGGAGCTTTACAGCGGCGATTGACGCACTGCCTCGCCGGCGCAAACGCAAAGCGTGACCCGGATCACACCGTCATCAGGATGTAACCAAACCGCAATAACCTCGCGGGCATCGTTCAGCCGTCGATCGAGCCCGTCATGCGCCTCAAGCTACTCACCAATCTCAATACTCTGCTGCTGGTCACCGTCTGCGTCGCTCTGGCGGCGACACTTTGGTGGTCACAGCGTGCGTTGCAGCAACCGGTGCAGCTGATGGAACGCTACCTGACGCTGTCGCAACAGTTCCAGCGCGAGGTAGCCGACAACATTCAGGCCTACCTGGCCAGTGGCAACGCCGTGCAACACAGCGCCGCGACCCAGGCCATCGACACCTTCGACGAATCCATCGAACAACTGCCGCGACAATTGACCGCCGAGCTGCGCCCAAGCCTGGAGCAACTGCGCGACTTCAGCGCCAATCAGTTGCTGGCGGCCGGCAAGCTGGCCGGTGATCCGCAGGGCCTGCTGCTACAGGCCGAACGCGAGATGCTCGCTGCGCTGGAACAACTGACCCAGTACGTCGCAGGCGCCAGCAGCCCCGCCGCGGGTGACTATCGCAAACCGCTGCAGGAAGCCGGTTCGCGCCTGCTGAGGCTGGCTCATGCCCGCGAACGCTTCACCAATCAGGGCCGTAGCGAACTGCTCGGCGACGTCGAACGCGAACTCAAGGCCCTTGCTCAGCAGGTAGAAGCGCTGGATAAGTTGCCACTACTCGGCGTGCAACAGGCCGACAACTCTGCCAGCGTCGGTTTCGCCGCGCTGCTCGGGCTGGATGACGCACAGCAGGAACAGCAGGCGCAGGACCGCGGCATCGAGCTGAAACGCGAACTGGGCACCCTGGTACGCCGCTACCCCAGCGAACTGCAACGTACCCGCGAGCTGGTCGGGCAACGCCAGCAACTGGCCATTACCACCACCGAGCGTGTGACCCAGGTGCAACAGGCACTGGCTGCGCTGGAGCCGCTGGTAAAAGGCGAATACGCACGCATTCAGGGCGAGGTCCGGCTGATTCAGGGCCTGATGATCGGCCTGATCCTGTTGATCGCCCTGCTCATCGACCGCATCCAGCGGCGCCTGTCACAGGTGCTCGGGCACCTGGTACCGGCGCTGTCACAGTGGGCCAAAGGTGATTTCGCGACGCCGATCAGCATCAATTCCCGCACCCGCGAGCTACGCGATATCGAAGACTCGCTCAATCACCTGCGCCGCTATCTGGTGGAGTTGGTCGCCAGCATCCGCGGCCATGCCGAGCATGTCGCCGGCTCCAGCCGTACCCTGGCCGATCTCAGCGGCGGCCTGCACGGCGGCGCCGAACGCCAGGCCGGCGATACCGCTCTGATCCGCGACGCATTGAGCGAGCTGGAAGCAACCATCGGCCAGGTCGCCGAGGACGCCAGCCAGACCGCCGATGCCAGCCGCGACGCCGACCGCGCCCTGGTTCAGGGCCAGCAGGTCATCGGTCAAAGCCTGGAAGGGCTGCATGCACTGGTGACCGAGGTACAGGGCAACGCTCAGGCCATCGAGCGCCTGGCCGACGAGACCGCCACCATCGGCAGCGTGCTCACGGTGATTCGTGGCATCGCCGAACAAACCAACCTGCTCGCCCTCAACGCCGCCATCGAGGCCGCGCGCGCCGGCGAGGCCGGCCGTGGCTTTGCCGTGGTCGCCGACGAAGTGCGCTCACTGTCGCAACGCACCGGCAGCGCCACGGCGGAAATCCAGGATGTGATCGGCCGCCTGCAGCAGGCTGCGCACCAATCGGTGCAGGCCATGCGTGCCCAGGTCGAGCACGCCGAAGCCACTGCCGGCAAAGCCGAGGCAGCCGACGGCGCGCTGGACGAGATCGTCAGCGCCATACGCACCATCGCCAGCATGGCCAGGCGTATCGCCGAGGCCACTGCGCAGCAGAGCGATGCGGTCAGCGAGATTCGCGAACACGGCGAACGCATCCACCAACTGGGCGACGACAACCTCGGCCTGATCGCCAACGGACGCAGCGAAAGCGAGCGCCTGCTGCACCTTGGCGGCCAGTTGCACAGCGCCGTACAGGCGTTTCGCGTCTAACCGCTGCGACACGGCAGCGCAGGCTTGATCTGCGCGGGAACTCGACAAGGCCGGCCTCCTCCAAGGTTCCGCTCATCCCCGGCAAACGACGCCCCGGCGCGGCGGCGACGATACGGGCGGGCGCTTTCCGGTATCATGCCGCCACCTTTCGCCGAGATATTCGCCCGATGTCACTGCGTCGACTGCTGCTTCCCCTGCTTCTGCTCTGCCTGAGCCTGCCCGCCAGCGCCAACCTGTTCGACCAGCGCCCTGCCGCCTCGCCGATTGGCGCGCCGCTGAACAACAGCAGCGACTTCCTGCCGGTGCGCGAAGCCTTCAAGCTGAGCCTGGTAAGCAGCGATGCACAGGCAGTGACGCTGCGCTTCGTCGCGGCCGAGGGTTATTACCTCTATCGCCATCGCTTCAATTTCAGTGTCGAACCGGCGGATCTGGTGCTCGGCGAAGCCGAATTGCCAGCAGGCGAAGCCAAGCACGATGAATTCTTCGGCGATGTCGAGGTGTACTACGGCGTGCTGGATATCCGCGTGCCGCTGGACAACCCGGATGAGCGCCCGCTGCGCCTGCAGGTCGGCTATCAGGGCTGCGCGGACAAGGGCCTGTGCTATCCACCGGAGACAGAGTTCATCGAGATCGGCGATATGCCGGCGGCGAGCTCGGCAAGCGCCCTGTCGACCGTGGCTAACGTGGCTGCAGCCTGGAACTGGAAAGAACTGACGTTGTTCTTCCTCGGCGGCCTGGCGCTGACCTTCACCCCCTGTGTGCTGCCGATGCTGCCGATCCTGTCCGGCGTGGTGCTGCGCGGGCAACTGGGGGGCTTTCGCAGCCTGACTCTGTCGCTGGCCTACGTGTTGCCGATGGCGATCTGTTTCGCCGTCCTCGGCACACTTATGGGGCTGTTCGGCGCAGGCCTCAACCTACAGGCGCGTCTGCAATCGGCTTGGGTATTGGTGCCTTTCGCCGCCTTCTTCGCCTTCTTCGCGCTGGCCATGTTCGGCCTGTTCGAGCTGCGCCTGCCGCGCTTCATCAGTGAACCGCTGGATCGCCTGGCCGGCAAGACCCATGGTGGCTCGCATCTGAATGCCGCCCTGCTCGGCGTACTCTCCAGCCTGCTGGTCAGCCCCTGCGTTTCGGCGCCGCTGGCCGGTGCCCTGCTTTATATCAGCGCCAGTGGCGACGCCTTGGGCGGCGGCCTGAAACTCCTCGCGCTCGGCCTCGGCATGGGCACACCGCTGGTGCTGTTCGCCGTTGGCGGTGGTGCACTGCTGCCAAAAACCGGCACCTGGATGGTCAGCGTACGCAATGCATTCGGCGTGCTGTTGCTGGCCGTTTCGGTCTGGCTGCTCGAGCGCGTGCTGCCGGGCAGTCTCAGCCTGGCCCTGTGGGGCCTCCTGGCTGGCGGCGTGGCAGTGTTCCTCGGCGCACTGGAGTTCGGCCCCAAGACGCATCGGCAGAAGCTCGGCCAGATCGCCGGCCTGGCACTGCTGGTTTACGCCCTGGCCGCCTGGGTCGGTGCCCTGCAGGGCGCGACCGATCCGCTCAAACCGCTCGGCCAGTTGCAGGCCGGTGCCAGCCAGAGCAGCGCCAAGAGTGGCGCCTGGCAAACCCTGAGCAGCCCTGCCGAACTGGACGCCGCACTGGCCGAAGCCAAAGCCGGCGGCCAACCGCTGCTGCTGGACTGGTATGCCGACTGGTGCATCAGCTGCAAGGTCATCGAGCGCGAGGTATTCGGCAATGCCGAAGTGGGCAGCAAACTGGCCGGCTGGCGCCTGATCCGCTTCGACATCACCGAAAGCAACGCCGCCCAGCGCGCCCTGCTGGACCGCTACAAGTTGTTCGGCCCGCCCGCCATCCAGTTGTTCGCTGGCAATGGTGACGAATTGCTCGATCTGCGTGTCGTAGGTGAGGTCAATGCCGCCACCTTCGTCGGCCGCCTGGATCAGGCGAGCAGCCGCCAGGCAGGTCGTTGAACGCTGTCGACGCGATCATCGCCCGCTCTTGGCAAATGCCCTGGCAACGACCGAAACCAGCGCTATAGTCATATTTCTGCCGCAAACAGCAGGCATCGTGTCGACTATTGCTGACATCGCGCAGCTGCGGCATAGTCCTGCGCAGCCCGAACAACAAGGAACGCGTACATGGCCACCCTACTGGTGCTACACGGCCCCAACCTGAATATGCTGGGCACCCGCGAGCCCGACAAATATGGCGCCACCACCCTCGCCGAGATCAATCAGGATCTGGAGCAGCGCGCACGCGAGGCTGGCCATCATCTGCTGTACCTGCAAAGCAATGCCGAGTACGAACTGATCGACCGCATTCACGCCGCAAAGGGTGAAGGTGTCGACTTTATCCTGATCAATCCTGCCGCTTTTACCCACACAAGCGTCGCATTACGTGACGCATTGCTGGCGGTGAGCATCCCATTCATCGAAGTGCACCTGTCCAACGTGCACAAGCGTGAACCTTTCCGCCATCACTCCTACTTTTCCGACGTTGCAGTAGGGGTGATCTGCGGCCTTGGCGCCAGCGGTTATCGGCTGGCCCTGGAAGCGGCACTCGAACAACTGACCGGGCGCGCCTGACGCGCAGCCTGGTAGACAAGTCCTACCTCACCTCTGGGAGTTGACCATTCATGGATATCCGTAAAGTCAAGAAACTGATCGAACTGCTGGAAGAGTCCGGTATCGACGAGCTGGAGATCAAAGAGGGCGAAGAGTCCGTACGCATCAGCCGTCACAGCAAGCAACCGGCCTATGCTCCGCAGCCGATGTACGCGCCGGCTCCGGCTCCGGTCGCCGCACCTGTCGCCGCAGCAGCTCCGAGCGCTGAAGCCGCCCCGGCCGCCGCACCGAAACTGAACGGCACCGTCGCGCGTTCGCCGATGGTCGGTACCTTCTACCGCGCAGCTTCGCCGACCTCCGGTAACTTCGTCGAGATCGGTCAGACCGTGAAGAAAGGCGACATCCTGTGCATCGTCGAAGCGATGAAGATGATGAACCACATCGAAGCCGAAGCCAGCGGTGTGATCGAATCCATCCTGGTGGAAAACGGCCAGCCGGTTGAGTACGACCAACCCCTGTTCACCATCGTTTGATGCCCGGGGAGCCTGCAATGCAGAAGCTGGAAAAAGTCCTTATCGCCAACCGTGGCGAAATCGCCCTGCGTATCCTGCGTGCCTGCAAGGAGCTGGGCATCAAGACGGTGGCCGTGCACTCCACCGCCGACCGCGAACTGATGCACCTGGGCCTGGCCGACGAATGCGTCTGCATTGGCCCGGCCGCAGGCTCGCTGTCGTACCTGAACATTCCGGCCATCATCAGTGCCGCCGAGCTGACTGGCGCTACCGCCATTCATCCGGGCTATGGCTTCCTGGCCGAGAATGCCGACTTCGCCGAACAAGTGGAGAACTCCGGCTTCGCCTTCATCGGCCCGAAAGCCGACACTATTCGCCTGATGGGCGACAAGGTGTCGGCCAAGGAAGCCATGATCAAAACCGGCGTCCCGGTGGTGCCTGGTTCCGACGGCCCGCTGCCGGAAGACGAGGAAGAAGCCCTGCGCATCGCCCGTGAAGTGGGCTACCCGGTGATCATCAAGGCCGCTGGCGGCGGCGGTGGTCGCGGCATGCGCGTGGTGCACAAGGAAGAAGACCTGATCAAATCGGCCAAGCTGACCCGTACCGAAGCCGGTGCTGCGTTCGGCAACCCGATGGTCTATCTGGAAAAATTCCTCGGCAACCCGCGCCACGTCGAAGTCCAGGTACTGTCCGACGGCCAGGGCAACGCGATTCACCTGTACGACCGCGACTGCTCGCTGCAGCGCCGTCACCAGAAGGTGATCGAAGAGGCTCCGGCCCCGCTGATCGACGAGAAGGCCCGCGCCGAAGTGCTCAAGCGCTGCGTCGATGCCTGCATCGAGATCGGCTACCGCGGTGCCGGCACCTTCGAGTTCCTCTATGAAGACGGTCGCTTCTACTTCATCGAAATGAACACCCGTGTTCAGGTGGAGCACCCAGTCACCGAAATGGTCACCGGCATCGACATTCTCAAGGAGATGCTCAGCATCGCCGCTGGCAACAAGCTGTCGATCAAGCAGGAAGACGTGAAGATTCTCGGTCACTCGGTCGAGTGCCGGATCAACGCCGAAGACCCGGACAACTTCATGCCCAGCCCTGGCAAGGTCAAACATTTCCATGCCCCGGGCGGCAATGGCGTTCGTGTCGATTCGCACCTGTACAGTGGCTACAGCGTGCCGCCGCACTACGACTCGCTGATCGGCAAGCTGATCACCTTCGGCAAGGACCGTGACGAGGCCATGGCCCGTATGCGCAACGCCCTCGACGAGATCGTGGTCGACGGCATCAAGACCAACGTGCCGCTGCACCGCGACCTGACCCGCGACAAGGGTTTCGTCAAAGGTGGCGTGAACATCCATTACCTGGAAAAGAAACTGGGTATGGACAAGCACTGAGTCCTGACTCACTGCATCACAGGGGCTGCCTTCGGGCGGCCCCTGTCGTTTCAGCGGTCGAACTGGCAAGCCGCCCACCCCTTCAAGTAAGCTGCGCGGCCAAACGCGCGCCCTTCATGAGGTTTTTCATGCCCTGGTTACAAGTCCGTCTCGCCATCACTCCTGAGCAGGCAGAAACCTACGAGGACGCCCTGCTGGAAGTGGGCGCCGTATCGGTAACCTTCATGGACGCCGAAGATCAACCGATCTTCGAGCCGGATCTGGGGACCACCCCGCTGTGGTCGCACACCCACCTGCTCGCCCTGTTCGAGGCCGACACCGACGAAACCGCGCTGCTCGCCCACCTGCAGCTACTGTGCGGCGGCGCGCTGCCGGAACACCATATCGAACGCATCGAGGATCAGGACTGGGAACGCAGCTGGATGGATGGCTTCCAGCCGATGCGTTTCGGTCAGCGCCTGTGGATCGTGCCGAGCTGGCACGCCGCGCCTGAGCCGGATGCGGTCAACCTGCTGCTCGATCCGGGCCTGGCCTTCGGCACCGGCACCCACCCGACCACCGCACTGTGCCTGGAATGGCTCGATGGCCAGAACCTGGACGACTGCAGCGTGCTCGACTTCGGCTGCGGCTCGGGCATTCTGGCCATCGCTGCCCTGTTGCTCGGCGCGCCGCAGGCGGTCGGGACCGATATCGACCCGCAGGCCCTCGAGGCTTCGCGCGACAACGCCTCGCGCAACGGCATCGATCCGGCCCGTTTCCCGGTGTATCTGCCTGCCGACCTGCCGCAACAGCCCGCTGACGTGGTCGTCGCCAACATCCTCGCCGGCCCGCTGGTTTCCCTGGCACCGCAGATCACCGCGCTGGTCAAAGGCGGTGGACGCCTGGCGCTGTCGGGCATTCTCGCCGAGCAGGCCGAGGAAGTCCGCGCCGCCTACGCAGGCGCCTTCGACCTCGACCCAACGGCCATCAAGGACGGCTGGGTGCGCATCAGCGGCGTCAAGCGCTGAACCGCGCGCAGTCGTTGCGTTAGACTAGCTGCTTGGATTTTCCGGACCCGCGCATGAGCGAAAGCCACGTCACCCAGTGCCCCAATTGCCGTACCAGCTTCCGCGTCAGCCAGGCGCAGCTGGCTGCTGCCCACGGCGCAGTACGCTGCGGTGCCTGCCTGCACGTGTTCAACGCTGCCGAGCAACTGTTCGGCCCCCGCGCAGCCGCACCTGCGCCAGTGGCAGCCAAAACGGCAAGCGCTCCGACCAAAGCTCAACCCGACACCCGCCCCAAGGCGCCAGCGGCCAAGCCCGCTGACGATACCCTGTGGATTCATGACGACCTCGACCTGGACAGCCTCGACCTCGATGAGGAACTGGCCAAGCTGGAAGAGCAGGAACAACAGCTCTCGCAGCAGTTCCTCGCACTGGAACAGGCGCCGCGCTATGCCGAGAACTTCGGCAGCCGCGCGCCAGATGAGCAGGAAGATGCGCATGACGAAGCCTGGGCCGAAGCCCTGCTGCGTGACGAACCAGTCAAGCGCGAGCGCGACAGCCTCGAGCTGCAACCGACCGAGCAAGAGCCTGCGCCGCCGGCCACACCTGAACCCAAACCCGCCGCTGCGATCGTCGCTGCGCGCCAACAGCCTATCGCCGACGACCTAGACGAAGCCGATGAGCCGCGCCTGGGTAACCTCGATGACGAACCCGACGAGCCGGAGCGACAGGACGAAGACCTGCGCACGGAACGTGACGAACCCAAGGTAGCGCGCAACGAGCCGGGGCTGCGCGAGGAGCGCCTGTTCGAACTGGACGACGAACCCTTGCAACTCGACTGGCGCCAGCCACAGGGCACGTCCTGGGGCCGCCTGTTCGGCTGGGGGTTGCTCAATCTGCTGGCGGCTGGCGGCCTGCTGGCACAGTACGCCGCCTACAACTTCGATGAACTGGCACGCCAGGACCGCTATCGTCCCTGGTTCGAACAACTGTGCCCGAACATCGGCTGCACCCTGCCATCGAAAGTCGACATCAGCCAGATTCGCAGCAGCAACCTGGTGGTACGCAGCCACCCGGAGTTCTCCGGCGCACTGATCGTCGACGCCATCCTTTATAACCGCGCCTCCTTCGCCCAGCCCTTCCCACTGCTGGAGATGCGCTTCGCCGACCTGGGCGGACAACTGGTCGCCAGTCGTCGCTTCAAACCCAGCGAGTACCTTGCCGGCGAGCTGGCCGGACAGAGCGAGATGCCGCCGCAGACGCCCATCCACATCTCCCTGGACATCCTTGATCCAGGCACACGCGCGGTGAACTACAGCCTGAGCTTCCACTCGCCCGAGTAGCCTGGAGGCAGCGCGACCCGTGGTCGCAGGCCTTTCATCTAACTACTGGCGATAAGCCCATAGCTGTTCAGAATTTGTTCAAAACGACCTTTATCCGGTCATCCAGAGCGGGTATCATGCCCACCCTTTCGCGAGCACCGACCCACCGCCGTTTCCCCTGAGGACACAGTGGAGGGCAGGTGTTGATCGCCCTTTGTCTCAACTGCGAACCAACAAGCAGGGACGCCCCATGTCGGCCCCACGTATTGGCCCCTACACATTGCCCAATCGGTTGATCCTGGCCCCCATGGCCGGCGTAACCGATCGCCCGTTCCGCCAGCTGTGCCGCCGTCTCGGCGCCGGCCTGGTGGTCTCGGAGATGGTCACCAGCGATGTGCGCCTGTGGAATAGCCGCAAGTCCAGCCTGCGTTTGCTCCACGCCGGTGATCCCGAGCCGCGCTCGGTACAGATCGCCGGCGGCGACCCGCAGATGATGGCCGACGCAGCGCGCAAGAACGTCGAGTTGGGCGCGCAGATCATCGACATCAACATGGGTTGCCCGGCCAAGAAGGTCTGCAACAAGGCCGCCGGTTCCGCCCTGCTGCGCGACGAGCCGCTGGTACGGGAAATCCTCGATGCCGTGGTCGGTGCGGTGGATGTGCCAGTCACCCTGAAGATTCGTACCGGCTGGGACCGCCAGAACAAGAATGGCATCACCGTGGCGAAAATCGCCGAAGACGCCGGCATTGCTGCACTGTCCGTACATGGCCGCACCCGCGCCGACCTTTATACCGGCGAAGCCGAGTACGACACCATCGCCGCCATCAAGCAGGCGATATCGATTCCGGTGTTCGCCAACGGCGACATCGACTCTCCACAGAAGGCCAAGGCCGTGCTCGACGCCACTGGCGCCGATGCCCTGCTCATTGGCCGCGCCGCCCAGGGCCGGCCGTGGATCTTCCGTGAAATCGAGCATTACCTGCGTACCGGCGAAACCCTGCCGGCACCGAGCCTGCTCGAAGTGGAACGCATTCTGCTAGAACACCTGGCCGCACTGCACGCCTTCTACGGCGAATTGATGGGCGTACGCATTGCCCGCAAGCATGTCGGCTGGTATCTGGCAACCCTGCCGGGCGCCAGGGAGTTTCGCGCCCAGTTCAACCGTCTGGACAGTACGGACGCACAGTGCGCCCACGTTCGCGCGTTCTTCCGCGAACGGCACAACGATGGAAACGAGGTGGCCGCATGACGTTGATGACAGAGACCCTAGTGAGTGGAATTGCACCCGTGAGTGACAACACCAGCCTTAAACAGCACCTGAACACGCCGAGCGAAGAGGGCCAGACCCTGCGCGGCGCCGTGGAGAAGGCGCTGCATAACTACTTCGCCCATCTGGAGGGCGCGGACGTCACCGACGTGTACAACCTGGTGCTCACCGAAGTCGAAGCGCCGCTGCTGGAAACCGTCATGAATCACGTGAAAGGTAACCAGACCAAGGCCTCCGAACTGCTCGGCCTGAACCGCGGTACGCTGCGCAAGAAGCTCAAGCAGTACGATCTGCTGTAACCCTGAACTCCCGAAAAGGGCGGCCCGCATGAGCCGCCTTTTTTGCTGATATCCCCGCTCTGATGGATAGTGAAATGACCGACCAGACCACCCTTCTGCCCGTCCGCCGCGCGCTGATCAGCGTTTCCGACAAGACCGGTGTCCTCGAATTCGCTCGCGAACTGGCCGCCCTCGGTGTCGAGATCCTCTCCACCGGCGGCACCTACAAGCTGCTCAAGGACAACGGCGTGGCCGCAGTGGAAGTCGCCGACTACACCGGTTTCCCGGAAATGATGGACGGCCGCGTGAAGACCCTGCACCCGAAGATCCACGGTGGCATCCTCGGCCGTCGCGCGCTGGACGGCGCGGTGATGGACGAACACGGCATCAAGCCGATCGACCTGGTCGCGGTCAATCTCTATCCCTTCGAAGCCACCGTGGCCAAGCCTGACTGCGACCTGGCCGACGCCATCGAGAACATCGATATCGGCGGCCCGACCATGGTTCGCTCTGCTGCGAAGAACCACAAGGACGTCGCCATCGTGGTCAACACCGGCGATTACGCCGGCATCGTCGCCTCCCTCAAGGCCGGTGGCCTGAGCTATGCCCAGCGCTTCGATCTGGCACTCAAGGCCTTCGAGCACACTGCCGCCTACGACGGCATGATCGCCAACTACCTGGGCACCATCGACCAGGCACGCGACACCCTGTCCACCGAAGGCCGTGGCGCCTTCCCGCGTACCTTCAACAGCCAGTTCGTCAAGGCGCAGGAAATGCGCTATGGCGAGAACCCGCACCAGAGCGCGGCGTTCTACGTCGAGGCGAAGAAGGGCGAGGCCAGCGTTTCCACCGCTATCCAGCTGCAGGGCAAGGAACTGTCGTTCAACAACGTGGCCGACACCGACGCTGCGCTCGAATGCGTGAAGAGCTTCGTCAAGCCGGCCTGCGTCATCGTCAAGCACGCCAACCCCTGCGGCGTGGCTGTGGTACCGGAAGACGAAGGCGGCATCCGCAAGGCCTACGACCTGGCCTACGCCACCGACACCGAGTCGGCCTTCGGCGGCATCATCGCCTTCAACCGTGAACTCGATGGCGAAACCGCCAAGGCCATCGTCGAGCGCCAGTTCGTCGAAGTGATCATCGCCCCGAAAATCAGCGCTGCCGCCCGTGAAGTGGTCGCCGCCAAGGCCAACGTGCGCCTGCTCGAGTGCGGCGAGTGGCCGGCCGAGCGCGCCGCAGGCTGGGACTTCAAGCGCGTCAACGGTGGCCTGCTGGTGCAGAGCCGCGACATCGGCATGATCAAGGCGGAAGACCTGAAGATCGTCACCCAGCGCGCCCCGAGCGAGCAGGAAATCCATGACCTGATCTTCGCCTGGAAAGTGGCCAAGTTCGTCAAATCCAACGCCATCGTCTACGCCAAGAACCGCCAGACCGTGGGTGTCGGCGCCGGCCAGATGAGCCGCGTCAACTCCGCGCGCATCGCCGCGATCAAAGCCGAGCACGCTGGCCTGCCGGTACCGGGCGCAGTGATGGCCTCCGACGCCTTCTTCCCCTTCCGTGACGGCATCGACAACGCGGCCAAGGCCGGTATCACCGCGGTGATCCAGCCGGGTGGTTCGATGCGCGACAACGAAGTGATCGCGGCTGCCGATGAAGCCGGCATTGCCATGGTGTTCACCGGCATGCGCCACTTCCGCCACTGATTGGCTGGTGAATGGCTTCGGCCATCCACCCTGCACACAGGCGAGACGTAGGAGCCCGCTTGCGGGCGATCAACCCGTAAAGCATCGCCGGCAAGCCGGCTCCTACAAACAGCACAGACTGATCCTCCTCACGCAACGCGTAGGAACGATCTAGGAGAATGCAATGAACGTATTGATCATCGGCAGCGGCGGTCGTGAACACGCCCTGGCCTGGAAAGTGGCGCAGGATCCTCGCGTCGAGAAGGTCTTCGTCGCCCCCGGCAATGCCGGCACAGCCGTCGAGCCCAAGTGCGAGAACGTCGCCATCGACGTCCTGGCCATCGAGCAGCTGGCTGATTTTGCCGAGAACAACGTGCAACTGACCATCGTTGGCCCGGAAGCGCCGCTGGTCAAAGGCGTGGTCGACCTGTTCCGCAGCCGCAAACTGGATATCTTCGGCCCCACCGCCGCAGCCGCCCAGCTGGAAGGCTCCAAGGCCTTCACCAAGGATTTCCTGGCGCGCCACAAGATCCCCACCGCCGATTACCAGAACTTCACCGAGATCGAGCCGGCGCTGGCTTACCTGCACGAGAAGGGTGCGCCCATCGTGATCAAGGCCGACGGCCTGGCCGCAGGCAAGGGCGTGATCGTCGCCATGACCCTGCAGGAAGCCGAAGATGCCGTGCGCGACATGCTCGCCGGCAACGCCTTCGGTGAGGCCGGCTCGCGCGTGGTGATCGAGGAATTCCTCGACGGCGAAGAAGCCAGTTTCATCGTCATGGTCGACGGCGAGAACGTGCTGCCGATGGCCACCAGCCAGGACCACAAGCGCGTCGGCGACGGCGACAGCGGCCCGAATACCGGCGGCATGGGCGCCTACTCGCCCGCTCCGGTGGTCACCGCCGAAGTACACAAGCGCGTAATGGACGAGGTGATCTACCCGACCGTGCGCGGCATGGCCAGCGAAGGCAACGTCTACACCGGCTTCCTCTATGCCGGCCTGATGATCGACAAGGCTGGCAAGCCCAAGGTCATCGAGTTCAACTGCCGCTTCGGCGACCCGGAAACCCAGCCGATCATGTGCCGCCTGGAAAGCTCCCTGGTGCTGCTGGTCGAGGCTGCCCTGGCCAAGGCGCTGAACAAGGTCGAAGCCACCTGGGACCCGCGTCCGACCGTGGGCGTGGTGCTGGCCGCCGGCGGCTACCCCGGCGACTACGCCAAGGGCGATGTCATCGAAGGCCTGGATGAAGCCGCTCAGCTCGACGGCAAGGTGTTCCACGCCGGTACCGCACTGAAGGACGGCCAGATCGTCACCGCTGGCGGCCGCGTACTGTGCGCCACTGCGATTGGCGCCAGCGTCGCCGATGCTCAGCAACAGGCCTATCGTCTGGCCGAGAAGATTCGCTGGAACGGCATGTTCCATCGCAACGATATCGGCTACCGGGCCATCGCCCGCGAGCGCGGCGAAGGCTGAGAAACAGGGTGCAGTCCGGCGAAAAAGCCGGCTTCTGCCAGCATCGGGCGGAAAAAATGCCTGACTGCACCATATTCCCCCGAGCAAATGCTTGGCTATAATCCGGCCACTCATTTAGAAGGATTTACCCGTGCGCCGGCTCAGGATTGCCATCGGACTACTCGCCAGCACGCTGCTTCTCGGCCTTGCCCTGACAGCCACTGCGAACACAGCCCAGAGCGGTGCGCACAGCTGGTCCTATCTGGTCGACGCCAGCGCCCGCCTGGGCCTCGAAGAAGTCCGCGCCCAGCGCCAGCAGTTCAAGCCCCTCAGCAAGCAGTCCTTTACCTTTCCCCCCAGTGACCACGCCGTCTGGCTTCGCGCCGAGTTCGCACCGCAGCAGCAACCGGCCTGGCTGTGGATCTTCTCGCCGCGGGTGCAATACCTCGATTACTACCTGCTGAGAGACGGCCAGCTGGAGCAGAACCTGCACACGGGCGAGGCCATGCCGCTGGCTTCGCGACCGCTGCCGTCGCGCTTCTATCTGATGCCTCTGCCCAATGACGGCCAGGCCCGCGTCGCCTACGTCCGCCTGACCTCCAACCACCCGTTGATGACCTGGTTCAAGGTCATGGATCAGGCCGAACTGGTCAGCCTGGAAAAGCCCGCCTACCTCTACGGCATGCTGTTCGGCGCCCTGCTGCTGCTGACCCTGTACAACCTCATCCGCTTCATCTACAGCCGCAGCGCCAGTGGCCTGTGGCTGGCCGGGGTGAATATCGGCCTGGCCGTGTGCTCGTCGGCCAATCTCGGCATCTTCGCGCAATGGCTGCCCAGCCTGGGCTACAACCAGTCACTGATCGCCGACCTCTCCGCGCTGTTTGCCGCCTTCAGCGCCCTGGCCTTCGGCCTGAGCTTCATGCACGGTACGCCCGTGCAGCGCAGCCCGCTCAACCGCCTGCTGCAGGGCAATGCCCTGCTGATACTGGTCTACGCCCTGTGCATCGTCGTCACCGGCCTGTTCTGGTTCAGCTCGCTGGTCTACCTGCTGGTGGCCCTGAGCGCCATCAATCTACTGCTGGTAAGCAGCCGGCACTGGCGCTCCGGTTATCAGCCGGCGCGCCTGATCACCGTCGGCATGCTGGTGTTCAACCTCGGCTTCTGCTTCTTCGTGCCGGTGCTGCTCGGCTTCGATCAGCTCAATCCGGGTTGGCTGGTGCTGGGCGTGTTCAGCGTCGCCACCCTGGCCGGGCTGATTCTCAGCGTTTCGCTGACCGAGCGGCAGCGGCAGATCCAGCGCGACACGCTGGAGGAAAGCACCGCCCTGGCCGCCAGCAGCGCCGAGCTAAAGGCCAAGGCCGAGTTCCTGGCCAAGATCAGCCACGAGATCCGCACGCCGATGAACGGTGTACTGGGCATGACCGAACTGCTGTTGGGCACGCCGCTGTCGGCCAAGCAGCGTGACTACGTGCAGACCATCCACAGCTCGGGCAACGAGCTGCTCACCCTGATCAACGAAATCCTCGACATCTCCAAGCTCGAATCCGGGCAGATCGAACTGGACGACGTGCAGTTCGACCTCGGCGCACTGATCGAGGACTGCCTCGATATCTTCCGCGCCAAGGCCGAGCAGCAACGCGTGGAGCTGATCAGCTTCATTCAGCCGCAGGTGCCACGGGTGATCAGCGGTGACCCGACCCGCCTGCGCCAGGCCCTGCTCAGCCTGCTGGACAACGCCTTCAAGCAGACCGACGAGGGCGAGATTCTGCTGGTCGCTGCGCTGGACAGCAGCGACGGCCAGCACCGCCTGCGCGTCGCCGTGCAGGACAGCGGCCGTCCACTGCTGCCGGAAGAGCGCGACGCCCTGCTCAACGCCGAGCTGCAGAGCCGCGACTTCCTCTCTGCCACCCGCCTGGGCGGGCGCCTCGGCCTGATCATCGCGCGCCAGCTGGTGCGTCTGATGGGGGGCGAGTTCGGCATTCAGGGCAGCGGTAACCAGGGCACGACCCTGTGGCTGACCCTGCCGTTGGACGCTGCCCGCCTGGAGCAGCCGGAAACCGACCTGGACAGCCCGCTGCAAGGTGCACGCCTGCTGGTGGTGGACGATAACGACACCTGTCGCAAGGTGCTGATGCAGCAGTGCAACGCCTGGGGCATGCAGGTCAGCGCCGTGCCCTCCGGCAAGGAGGCCCTGGCCCTGCTGCGCACCAAGGCGCATATGCGCGAGTACTTCGATGCGGTGCTGCTCGATCAGGACATGCCCGGCATGACCGGCATGCAGCTGGCGGCCAAGATCAAGGAAGATCCGAGTCTCAACCACGACATCCTGATCATCATGCTTACCGGCATCAGCAACGCGCCGAGCAAGGTGATCGCGCGCAACGCCGGGATCAAACGCATCCTGGCCAAGCCGGTGGCGGGCTACACGCTCAAGACTACCCTGGCCGACGAACTGGCCCAGCGCCCCAACGACACGCCCGCACAAGCTGCACCGACACCGGTGAGCACGCCGCTGAACGTGCCGACCGACTTCCGCATTCTGGTGGCCGAGGACAACAGCATCTCCACCAAGGTGATTCGCGGCATGCTCGGCAAGCTCAACCTCAAGCCGGACACCGCCAGCAACGGCGAGGAAGCCCTCAGCGCGATGAAGGCGCAGCCCTATGATCTGGTGCTGATGGACTGCGAGATGCCGGTGCTCGATGGCTTCTCCGCCACCGAACAGCTACGTGCCTGGGAAAAGAGCGAGAAGCGTCCGCGCACACCGGTGGTGGCGCTGACCGCGCATATCCTGAGCGAACACAAGGAACGCGCGCGCGCCGTGGGCATGGACGGCCATATGTCCAAGCCGGTGGAGCTGTCGCAGCTGCGCGAGCTGATCGAGCACTGGATCGCCGAGCGCGAACTGCGCCGCCAGCGTGACGCGCTGCCACACTGATAGTCTTATTTACCTTCTCTGCCTTTCTGCGAGCCTGCCGCCATGGCGTCCGAGTTGTTCAGCCTGTACCTGAAGATGCTGGTGCTCTACAGCCCCTTCTTCGTCCTCTCCTGCTTTATCGGCCTCAGTCGCGGCTACACCCTCAAGGAACGCAAGCGCCTGGCCTGGAAGGTGGCGCTGGCCACGCTGATCGCCAGCGTGCTGCTGTACCTGTTCGGCAAACACATCTTCACCCTGTTCGGCATCACCATCGACGCCTTCCGCATCGGCGCGGGCTCGGTGCTGTTCATCTCCGCCCTTGGCATGGCCCAGGGCAAGTCGGCGGTGCAGAGCGACAACGTGCAGCAGGACGTGACCATCGTGCCGCTGACCATCCCCCTGACCGTCGGCCCCGGCACCATCGGCGCCCTGCTGCTGATGGGCGCCAGCCAACCGCACTGGGACGACAAGCTGGTGGCAGTGGCGGCGATCTTCCTCGCCAGCCTCACCGTCGGCGTGGTGCTGTACCTGTCCAACCAGTTCGAGCGCCTGCTCGGCGACCAGGGCCTGCAGATCGTCAGCCGCCTGATGGGCCTGTTCGTCTGCGCCCTGGCCGCACAGATCATCTTCACCGGGGTGAAGAATTACCTGGTGCCGTAAGCCGTAGCGCGCGCCAAACCGTAGGGTGCGCCATGCGCACCAGCCTTTATCGCAGAACGCCGGCGGTGCGCACAGCGCACCCTACATGCCCGCTGCGCTGAACGCACCAGCAGCCCTGAAGCTCTGCACCATCCGCTTGCAGCGCGGCCCCACTGCGGTGCACCCCTCCTCGACAGCGCCCCTGCTCGCAGCACTAAAAATCACCTAACCACATGAAATAAAAGACTTTATAGGAACTGGCATCCTCATTGCTCTAGCGATTCCAACTTGGATACAAGATGGAATCTCGAAGCATGTCCAACGCCCCTATCGCTTTCACCCTCGCGCAGTGGCAACAGGCCTACCGCGACGGCCAATCCCCAGCCGAACTGCTGCACGCCCTGCGCCTGGAACTGCGCGCCGCCGATACCGCCTGGATCGCCCTGGCCAGCGAAGATCAGCTCGATGCCCAGCTCGATGCCCTGGCAAGCGCGCTGGAGGGCGCAGGTGGCGACCTGAGCAAGCTGCCGCTGTACGGCGTGCCCTTCGCCATCAAGGACAATATCGACGCCGCCGACTGGCCCACCACGGCGGCCTGCCCCGAATTCGCCTACCAGGCCCAGGCCGATGCCACCGTGGTCGCCCGCCTGCGCGCCGCCGGCGCCATCCTGATCGGCAAGACCAACCTCGACCAGTTCGCCACCGGCCTGGTCGGCACCCGCTCGCCTCACGGTGCGGTGCCCAACAGCTTCAACCCGGCTTACGTCAGCGGCGGCTCCAGCTCCGGTTCGGCCAGCGTGGTCGCGCGCGGCCTGGTGCCCTTCTCTCTCGGCACCGATACCGCCGGCTCCGGCCGCGTGCCGGCAGGTTTCAACAATATCGTCGGGCTCAAGCCGACCAAGGGCTGGCTGCCCAATACCGGCCTGGTGCCAGCCTGCCGCACCGTCGACTGCATCTCGGTGTTCGCCCTGACCGTCAGCGATGCCCTGGCGGTGGCCAATATCGCCGGCGGCTATGACGCCGCCGATGCCTACAGCCGCCAGAACCCGAACAGCGCCAAGGTCGGCATGCCGGCCAAGCCGCTCCTGGCAGTGCCAGCCAACCCCGAGTTCTTCGGCGACAGGCAGAACCAGGCCGTCTATGAGGCCGCACTGGGCAAACTGCGCGAACTGGGCGCCGAGCTGGTGGAGATCGATTTCTCCCCCTTCCAGCAACTGGCCGAGCAGCTCTACTACGGCCCCTGGGTCGCCGAACGCACCGTCGCGGTGGAAGGTGTGAACCCCGAACACATCAACCCGGTGGTGCGCGGCATCGTCGAAAACGGCCACAAATACAGCGCCTGCGATGCCTACAAGGCCGAGTACATCCGCGCCGAGTTGAGCCGCGTGATCAACGACGCCCTGGCCAGCTTCGACGCCATGGTGGTGCCGACCTCGCCGACCCTGCGCACCCTGGCCGAGATGCAAGCCGAACCCGTGCTGTTCAACAGCCAGTTCGGCACCTACACCAACTTCACCAACCTCGCCGACCTGTGCGCCCTCGCCGTGCCGGCAGGGCTGCGCGACGACGGCCTGCCAGCCGGTATCACCCTGCTCGCCCCGGCCTGGCATGACCAGGCACTGGCCGCCTTCGGTCAGCGCTGGCAGCAGGCCGTCGATCTGCCTCTGGGCGCCACCGGCAAGCCGCTGCCAACGCAAACCGCCAGCGACAAGCCGGCGCCCGGTTGCATCCGTGTCGCCGTGGTCGGCGCGCACCTGACCGGCATGCCGCTGAACTTCCAGCTCACCAGCCGCGATGCCGTGCTGGTGGAGCAGACCACCAGCGCCACGCATTACCGCCTCTATGCCCTGCCCGGCACCGTGCCGCCCAAGCCAGGCCTGGCACGAGTCACCGAGGACGGCGCCGAGATCATCGTCGAGCTGTGGGACGTGCCGCAGGCGCGCTTCGGCGAGTTCGTTGCCGAAATCCCGCCACCGCTGGGCATCGGCAACCTGGAGCTGGCCGACGGCCGCTGGGTCAAGGGCTTTATCTGCGAGCCCTATGCGCTGAATGGCGCGCGTGACATCACCAGCTTTGGTGGTTGGCGCGCCTTTATCGCCAGCCTGCAAACAGCCAAGAACTGAGGAAGGGATAGCCCATGTTCCATACCGTACTGATCGCCAACCGTGGCGAGATCGCCGTCCGCGCCATCCGCACGCTCAAGCGCCTGGGCGTGAAAAGCGTGGCCGTCTACTCCGACGCCGACCGCAACGCCCAGCACGTACGCGACGCCGATATCGCCATCGCCCTGGGCGGCGACAAGCCAGCCGACAGCTACCTGCGTATCGACAAGATTCTCGCCGCTGCGCAGGAAACCGGTGCCCAGGCGATCTACCCCGGTTACGGCTTTCTCTCGGAAAGCGCCGAGTTCGCCGATGCTTGTGAAGCAGCCGGCATCGCCTTTATCGGCCCGACCGGTGAGCAGATTCGCGAGTTCGGCCTCAAGCACCGTGCCCGCGAACTGGCCGCCCTGGCCCAGGTGCCGATGGCGCCAGGCACCGGCCTGCTGCAGAGCCTGGACGAGGTGCTGAGCGCCGCCGACAGCATCGGCTATCCGGTGATGCTCAAGACCACCGCCGGCGGTGGCGGTATCGGCCTGACCCGCTGCAGCGACGCCGTGGCGCTGGCAAGCGCCTATGACAGTGTCAAGCGCATGGGCGAGCAGTTCTTCAGCGATGCCGGAGTATTTCTCGAGCGCTTCGTCGATCAGGCGCGGCATGTCGAAGTGCAGATTTTCGGCGACGGTACCGGCCGCGTCGCCGCCCTCGGCGAGCGCGACTGCTCGCTGCAGCGGCGCAACCAGAAAGTGGTCGAAGAAACCCCGGCGCCGAACTTGCCGCAGACCACCCGCGAGCGCCTGCACGCCGCTGCCGTGCAGCTTGGCGAGTCGGTCAGCTACCGTAGCGCCGGCACCGTGGAATTCATCTACGACGCCGCCCGTGACGACTTCTACTTCCTCGAAGTGAACACCCGCCTGCAGGTCGAGCACCCGGTCACCGAGATGGTCACCGGTCTGGATCTGATCGAGTGCATGCTGCGCGTGGCCGCAGGCGATGCGCTGGATTGGGCCGCGCTGAACCGCGCCCCGCAGGGCGCCGCCATCGAGGTGCGGATCTACGCCGAAGACCCGCTGAAAAACTTCCAGCCCAGCCCAGGCGTGCTCACCGACGTGCATTTCCCGGACGACGTGCGCGTCGATGGCTGGGTCAGCACCGGCAGCGAAGTCTCGGCCTTCTATGATCCGATGATCGCCAAGCTGATCGTGCATGCCGACACACGCGCTGAGGCCATCGCCAAGCTGCAAAAAGCCCTGGGCGAAACCCGCCTGCACGGCATCGCCAGCAACCTCGACTACCTGCGCCAGGTGGTGGCCGACGAACGCTTCGCCCAGGGTGAAGTGTGGACGCGTCTGCTCGACAGCTTCGCCTTCAAGGCCAGCGTCATCGAAGTGCTGGAGCCCGGCACCTACTCCAGCGTGCAGGACTATCCTGGCCGCCTGGGTTACTGGGATATCGGCGTGCCGCCGTCCGGGCCGATGGACGATTTCGCCTTCCGCCTGGCCAACCGCATCGTCGGTAACGCCGCCGAAGCTGCCGGCCTGGAATTCACTCTGCAAGGCCCGACCCTGCGTTTTCACAGCGATGCACTGATCGCCCTGACCGGCGCCGACTGCCCGGCCACCCTGGACGATACGCCGGTGGCCTACTGGCAGCCAGTCGAGGTCAAGGCCGGCCAGGTGCTAAAACTGGGCCGCGCCGTCAACGGTTGCCGCACCTACCTGGCCGTACGTAATGGCCTGGACGTGCCGCTGTACCTGGGCAGCCGCTCCACCTTCGCCCTTGGCCAGTTCGGCGGGCATGCCGGGCGCACCCTGCGCACCGCCGACATGCTGGCCATCGCCCAGCCCGAGTTGCCCGCCTGCACCACGCCAGCGCCAGTCGCGCCGCCGCAGGCGGCTCACCCGAGCCTGATCCCCAGCTACGGCACCACCTGGAACATCGGCGTGCTCTATGGCCCGCACGGCGCGCCGGACTTCTTCACCGCTGAAGCCATCGAGGAATTCTTCGCCGCCGAATGGGAGGTGCACTACAACTCCAACCGTCTCGGCGTGCGCCTGTCCGGCCCGAAACCGAGCTGGGCGCGTGCCGACGGCGGCGAAGCCGGCCTGCACCCGTCCAACGTGCATGACTGCGAATACGCCATCGGCTCGATCAACTTCACCGGCGACTTCCCGGTGATCCTGACCAAGGACGGCCCCAGCCTCGGCGGTTTCGTCTGCCCGGTGACCATCGCCAAGGCCGAGCTGTGGAAGGTCGGCCAGGTCAAGCCCGGCGACAAGCTGCGCTTTCACCCCATCGGTTTCCAGCAGGCGCAGAGCCTGGAGCAGGCGCAACTGGGCAGCATCGAAGCCCTGGCCGCGATCAGCGCGGTGACCCTGCCGGCGCCATCGCTGCAACCCGACACCACGGTTTCCGCCACCGTGCTGGCCGAGCTGCCGGCCGAGGGCAGCCGCCCGCGTGCGGTGTATCGCCAGGCCGGCGACGCCTACATCCTGCTGGAGTATGGCGACAACGTGCTGGATCTGGCCCTGCGCCTGCGCGTGCATCTGCTGATGGAAGCGCTCAAGGCCGAGCCGCTGCGTGGCCTGGAAGAGCTGGCCCCCGGCGTGCGTTCGCTGCAACTGCGCTACGACAGCCGCGTGCTGCACCAGCGCACCCTGCTCGAACACCTGCTGCGCCTGGAGCGCCAGCTTGGCGATGTCGCCGAGCTCAAGGTGCCGACCCGCATCGTCCACCTACCCATGGCCTTCGAGGACAGCGCAACGCTGGCCGCCGTCGAGCGCTACCGCGAAACCGTGCGCAGCGAGGCGCCCTGGCTGCCGAACAACGTCGACTTCATCCAGCGCGCCAATGGCCTGGCCAGCCGCGATCAGGTCCGCGACATCCTGTTCGACGCCAGCTACCTGATCCTCGGCCTCGGCGACGTCTACCTCGACGCGCCCTGCGCCGTACCGCTGGACCCGCGCCATCGCCTGCTCAGCTCCAAATACAACCCGGCGCGCACCTTCACCGCCGAAGGCACCGTGGGCATCGGCGGCATGTACATGTGCATCTATGGCATGGACTCTCCCGGCGGCTATCAACTGGTGGGTCGCACTCTGCCGATCTGGAACAAGTACGTGAAGAACGCCCAGTTCGAGAATGGCCAGCCCTGGCTGCTGCGCTTCTTCGATCAGGTGCGCTTCTACCCGGTCAGCGAGGCCGAGCTGGATGAGTTCCGCGAAGCCTTCCGCGAGGGCCGCGCGCAGATCCGCATCGAGCAAACCGAGTTCGACTTTGCCGCCTACAACCGCTTCATCGCCGACAACGCCGCCGATATCGCCGCGTTCCAGAACAAACAGAAAGCCGCATTCGACGCCGAGGTCGAGCTGTGGAAGGACGACGATCCGAGCACCGCACAAGCGCTGACCAGCACGAGCCATGATGACGCCGATCTGGACGGCCATCTGGTCGCCGCCGAGATGAGCGGCAGCGTGTGGAAAGTGCTGGTCGAACCCGGCCAGCATGTGGAGGCCGGCACGCCGCTGCTGGTGGTGGAGGCGATGAAGATGGAACTGGCGGTGACCGCCCCGGTGGCCGGCACGGTCAAGTCGCTGCGCTGCGCCCCCGGCAAGGCGGTGACGCCGGGCGATACCCTACTCCTGCTGACCCCTAACGAGGCGGCCTGAGATGCAACTGGTCAGCCCGGCCAAGCGCGGCAAGGAGCGCCCGGAGAATCTCGCCGAGCGCATCTACCTGCAGCTCAAGGACGACATCTTCGAGTTCCGCCTGCTGCCCGGTGATCGCTTCAGCGAAGGCGAGATCGCCGAGCGCATGGCCGCCAGCCGCACGCCGGTGCGCCAGGCGCTGTATCGCCTGGAGCGCGAGGGCTATCTGGAGGTGTATTTCCGCAGCGGCTGGCAGGTCAAGCCGTTCGACTTCGCTCACTTCGAGGAGCTCTACGAAGTGCGCATCGTCCTCGAACTGGAAGCGGTCAAGCGCCTGTGCGAACGCCCCAATGACGAGCTACCAGATGCACTGGAACAGTTGCGTCGCACCTGGATGGTGCAACCCGAGGAGCGTCTGCAGGACGGCCGCGAAGTCTCGCGTCTGGACGAGCGTTTTCACTGCCAACTGGTGGAAGCCGCCGGCAATCGCGAGATGGCCCGGCTGCATGCGCAAATCAGCGAAAAAATCCGAATTATCAGGCGTCTGGACTTCACCCAGGGGCCGCGCGTGGCGCTCACCTACGAGGAACACGCACGCATCCTCGGCGCGATCCTGTCGCGTCGCTGCGAAGAGGCACAGCTATTGCTCAAGACCCACATAGAGGTCAGCAAAGCGGAAGTGCGCAAGATCACCCTGCACATGCTGCACAGCGCCCGGCAACGGGCACTGCCGGCGCAAAGGTGACGTAAACGACCTTTGAATCACTGCCACCAATAACAACGCTGTCCACTTACTCACAATTGTGAATGGAGATCGCACCATGCAACGTCGCAGCCTGATCAAGGCCTTTACCCTTTCCGCTTCCATCGCCGCCATGGGCCTGAGCTGGTCCATCCAGGCCGCCGAGACCATCAAGGTCGGCGTCCTGCACTCGCTGTCCGGCACCATGGCCATTTCCGAAACCTCGCTCAAAGACATGGCGTTGATGACCATCGACGAGATCAACGCCAAGGGCGGTGTGCTCGGCAAGCAGCTCGAAGCGGTGGTGGTCGACCCGGCCTCCAACTGGCCGCTGTTCGCCGAGCGTGGCCGCCAGCTGCTGACCCAGGACAAGGTCGCGGTGACCTTCGGCTGCTGGACCTCGGTATCGCGCAAATCCGTGCTGCCGGTCTATGAAGAGCTCAACGGCCTGCTGTTCTACCCGGTGCAGTACGAGGGCGAAGAGATGTCGCCGAACGTGTTCTACACCGGTGCAGCGCCAAACCAGCAGGCCATCCCGGCGGTGGAATACCTGCTCAGCGAAGACGGCGGCGCCGCCAAGCGCTTCTTCCTGCTCGGCACCGACTACGTCTACCCGCGCACCACCAACAAGATCCTGCGCGCCTTCCTCAACAGCAAGGGCATCGCCGACAAGGACATCGAAGAGGTCTACACCCCCTTCGGCCACAGCGACTATCAAACCATCGTCGCCAACATCAAGAAGTTCTCCGCTGGCGGCAAGACCGCCGTGGTCTCCACCGTGAACGGCGACTCCAACGTGCCGTTCTACAAGGAACTGGCCAACCAGGGCCTGGAAGCCACCGAAGTGCCGGTGGTGGCCTTCTCCGTGGGTGAAGAAGAACTGCGCGGCATCGACACCAAGCCGCTGGTCGGTCACCTGGCGGCCTGGAACTACTTCCAGTCCGTGGAGAACCCGGTCAACGAGAAGTTCGTCGCCGACTGGAAGGCCTACGCCAAGGCCAAGAAGCTGCCGAACGCCGACACCGTGGTGACCAACGACCCGATGGAAGCCACCTACGTGGGCATCCACATGTGGGCGCAAGCGGTCGAGAAAGCCGGCACCACTGATGTCGACAAGGTCCGTGAAGCCATGGCTGGCCAGGAGTTCGCCGCACCGAGCGGCTTCACCCTGAAGATGGACGAGAAGAACCACCACCTGCACAAGCCGGTGATGATCGGCGAAATCCAGGAAGACGGTCAGTTCTCCGTGGTCTGGGAAACCGACGGCCCGGTTCGCGCCCAGCCCTGGAGCCCCTTCATCGAAGGCAACGACAAGAAAGCCGATACCCCGGTGAAGTCGAACTAAGGCAAAAGCCCCCTCTCCCTAACCCTCTCCCATAAATGGGAGAGGGGACTAGTACGGTGTTTCAACGACACACCGAGTCGCTTGTCTCCCCTCTCCCGCTTGCGGGAGAGGGGCCGGGGGAGAGGGCAGCCGTGGCCCGGATGCAATCCGGGAAGACCGCTACGCCAAGGACACCCTTATGCCCACTGCCCTTACCCGAATTCTTCTGAGCCTGCTGCTGTTGCTGCCTCTAGCGGCGCAGGCTGGCGAGGCCGACGATTTCGTCGCTGCCAACGCCAGCAAGCAGGCCAAACTGCTGCAGGACTGGGCCGCCGCGCCCACAGCCGAGCGCATGCCACTGCTGCAGGCCCTGCAGCAAGGCCGCGTCGGCAGCGATGCCGACAAACGCGCCTTCATCGAACAGGCTGGCACCTGGCAAGCTGCCGATGGCGCAACCGAAGCCAACGGTACGCCGCGCAAACTGCGCCTGAACAACCGCCTGCGCGGCCTGATCGCCTTTGCCGTGGCCAGCCATCAATTGCTCGATGACGATGCTGCCGTGCGCCTCGCTGCCGCCAAGCAACTGCAACGCAATACGCCGCCGGCATTGCTGCCGCTGCTGGAAAATCGTCTGAGCGCAGAAGCTGACGAAACCGTGCGCGACGCCATCACCCTGGCCCTGGCCAACCTGCAGCTGGAAGCCAGCGACCCTGCCGTGCGCCTGGCCGCCGTGGAGCGCCTGGGCAAGACCGGCGACCCGCTGGCCCGCACGCGCCTGCAAAGCCTGCTCGATGGCGAGGAAAGCGATAGCGCCGTGCGCGCCGCCGCCGAACAGAGCCTGGCCCAGGTGAAGAACAAACTGCTGATCGGCGAACTGCTCGGCCAGGCCTTCAGTGGCCTGTCGCTGGGTTCGATCCTGCTGCTGGCCGCCCTCGGCCTGGCCATCACCTTCGGCCTGCTCGGGGTAATCAACATGGCTCACGGCGAGATGCTGATGCTCGGTGCCTACACCACCTACGTGGTGCAGCTGAGCTTCCAGCGCCTGGCCCCCGAACACCTCACGCTCTACCCGCTGGCCGCGCTGCCCATCGCCTTCCTGGTCACCGCCTGTATCGGCATGTCCCTCGAACGCACGGTGATCCGCCATCTCTACGGCCGCCCGCTGGAAACCCTGCTGGCCACCTGGGGCATCAGCCTGATTCTGATTCAACTGGTGCGCGTCACCTTCGGCGCGCAGAACGTCGAAGTGGCCAACCCGGCATGGCTGTCCGGCGGCGTGCAGGTGCTGCCGAACCTGGTGCTGCCCTACAACCGCATCGTCATCATCGGTTTCGCGCTGTTTGTTGTAGCCCTTACATGGTTGTTGCTGAACAAGACGCGCCTGGGCCTGAACGTGCGTGCGGTGACACAGAACCGCAACATGGCCGCCTGCTGCGGCGTACCCACCGGGCGCGTGGACATGCTCGCCTTCGGCCTCGGCTCGGGCATCGCCGGCCTCGGCGGTGTGGCCCTGAGCCAGATCGGCAACGTCGGTCCGGACCTCGGTCAGAGCTACATCATCGACTCCTTCCTGGTGGTGGTACTCGGCGGCGTCGGCCAACTGGCCGGTAGCGTGCTGGCGGCTTTCGGCCTCGGCGTGGTGAACAAATTCCTCGAGCCGCAGATCGGTGCGGTGCTCGGCAAGATTCTCATCCTCGCGTTGATCATTCTGTTCATCCAGAAACGTCCGCAAGGCCTTTTCGCCTTGAAAGGCCGGGTAATCGATTGATGAGCGCGCCCTCGACCGTAGGGCGGGTGAAACCCGCCACATCTACCGAACGCCATCGCTGCAGCGGCGGGTTGCACCCGCCCTACGGAAATAAAAGACGAGTGATCGACTGATGAACGCGATAAACCAAACGCTGCTGGCCCGCGCCAGCGCCAAACTCGGCCCGCAGGTATCCATCGCCATTGGCCTGCTGGTGCTGGCAGTGCTGCTGGCCATGCCGCTGCTGCACCTGCTGCCGGCCGACCATGCCCTGCACGTCTCGGCATACAGCCTGACGCTGGTGGGCAAGATCCTCTGCTACGCCATCGTCGCCCTGGCGCTGGACCTGGTCTGGGGCTACGCCGGCATGCTGTCGCTGGGCCACGGCCTGTTCTTCGCCCTCGGCGGCTACGCCATGGGCATGTACCTGATGCGCCAGTCGGCGGGTGATGGGCTGCCGGCCTTTATGAGTTTCCTGGCCTGGAACGAGCTGCCATGGTACTGGTACGGCACCTCCAGCTTCCTCTGGGCGCTGTGCCTGGTGGTGCTGGCGCCCGGCTTGCTCGCCCTGGTGTTCGGTTTCTTCGCCTTCCGCTCGCGGATCAAGGGCGTGTACTTCTCGATCATGACCCAGGCGCTGACCTTCGCCGGCATGCTCTTGTTCTTCCGTAACGAAACCGGCTTCGGCGGCAACAACGGCTTTACCGGCTTCACCCGCATCCTCGGCTTCGACATCACCGCGCAGGGCACACGCGCCGCGCTGTTTTTCGCCACCGTGGTGCTGCTGGTGGGTAGCCTGTACCTGGGCTTTCGCCTGGCGCGCAGCAAGTTCGGCCGCGTGCTGACCGCCCTGCGTGACGCCGAGAACCGCCTAATGTTCTGCGGCTACGACCCACGCGGCTACAAGCTGTTCATCTGGGTGCTCTCCGCCGTGTTGTGCGGCCTGGCTGGCGCGCTGTACGTGCCGCAGGTGGGCATCATCAACCCCAGCGAAATGGCGCCAACGCAGTCCATCGAGGCCGCCGTATGGGTCGCCCTCGGTGGTCGCGGCACGCTGATCGGCCCGCTGCTGGGTGCAGGCCTGGTCAACGGCATGAAGAGCTGGTTCACCGTGGCCTTCCCGGAATACTGGCTGTTCGCCCTGGGCGCGCTGTTTATCGTCGTTACCCTGTTCCTGCCAAGAGGCGTCGTCGGTCTATTGCGGAGGAAGTCATCATGATCGCTACTGCGCTTTCCATCTGCGGCGTTGCGCGGTGCTCGCTCCTCACCGTACCCACTCGTACTGCTTCGTCGCTGCGCGCCGTGCGCCTTGCAGCTGAAAATGCTCGCGACGCGCTCCTGACGACTTCCACGGAGAAGGATCAATGAAAGCCACTCCGGTACCTGAAACCATGCTCGAAGCCGCCTTCGACCCCACCGGCCTGGCGCTGGACACCGGCAAGAACGTCGGCAAGGGCGTCAACGTCCGTCACGGCACCATCCTCACCCTGGAAGACATCAACGTCAGCTTCGATGGCTTCAAGGCACTGACCAACCTGACCCTGTACATCGGCGTCGGCGAGCTGCGCTGCATCATCGGCCCCAACGGCGCCGGCAAGACCACCATGATGGACGTGATCACCGGCAAGACCCGCCCGGACAACGGTGTCGCCTACTTCGGCGAGCAGTACGACCTGACCAGCATGAGTGAGGTGCAGATCGCCCAGGCCGGCATCGGCCGCAAGTTCCAGAAGCCCACGGTGTTCGAAGCACTCTCCGTGTTCGAGAACCTGGAACTGGCGCAAAAGACCAACAAGTCGGTATGGGCCAGCCTGCGCGCCAGGCTCAGCGGCGAGCAGAAGGATCGTATCGAGGAAGTGCTGACTACCATCCGCCTGGAAGCTTCGCGCAACCGCCCGGCCGGCCTGCTCTCCCACGGTCAGAAGCAGTTCCTTGAGATCGGCATGCTGCTGATGCAGGAGCCGCACCTGCTGCTGCTCGACGAGCCGGTGGCAGGCATGACCGACGCCGAAACCGAGTTCACTGCCGAACTGTTCAAGTCCCTGGCACGCAAGCACTCGCTGATGGTGGTGGAGCACGACATGGGCTTCGTCGGCAGCATCGCCGACCACGTCACCGTGCTGCACCAGGGCAGCGTGCTGGCCGAAGGCTCGCTGGAGCAGGTACAGAACGACGAGCGGGTGATCGAGGTTTATCTGGGTCGCTAACGCATACCTGTGGGAGGGGCTTTAGCCGCGAGCTCTTAAAGATCAGAAGCATCGCGGCTAATCGGTTCGCCGCCCGGCCCCTCCCACAAAACGAATAAAGGACATCGACATGCTGCAAGTCCAACAACTCCACCAGTATTACGGCGGCAGCCACATCCTCCGTGGCCTGTCGTTCGATGTGAAAGTCGGCGAGGTCACCTGCCTGCTCGGCCGCAACGGCGTGGGCAAGACCACCCTGCTCAAGTGCCTGATGGGCCTGATCCCGGCCAAGGACGGCCATGTGCAATGGGAAGGCAAGGCCATCACCGGATTCAAACCGCACCAGCGCGTGCATGCCGGCATCGCCTACGTGCCGCAGGGGCGCGAGATCTTCGGCCGCCTGACGGTGGAAGAGAACCTGCTGATGGGCCTGTCACGCTTTCCCGGCAGCCAGGCCAAGGCCGTGCCGGAGTTCATCTACGAGCTGTTCCCGGTGCTGCGCGAGATGAAGCATCGTCGCGGTGGCGACCTCTCCGGCGGCCAGCAACAACAGCTGGCCATCGGTCGCGCCCTGGCCAGCCAGCCGCGCCTGCTGATCCTCGACGAACCCACCGAGGGCATCCAACCTTCGGTGATCAAGGAGATCGGTGCGGTGATTCGTAAATTAGCGGAGCGCGGCGATATGGCCATCCTGCTGGTGGAGCAGTTCTACGACTTCGCTGCCGAACTGGCCGATCAGTACCTGGTGATGAGCCGTGGCGAAATCGTCCAGCAGGGCCGTGGCGAGAACATGGAAGCCGAAGGTGTGCGCGGCTTGGTGGCGATCTGACGAGCGCTGATCCGCCTTGTGGGAGGGGCTTTAGCCGCGACAGCTCCGTGCGTCTGCGTGGATGGCAATGGCGACCAGCGCACCACGCACCGATTTGGTTCGAGGCACGCCTCTTGCTTGCCCACTCGGTCAACTATCCTGCGGAACCCCTGCCTTGCCATGAATCTGCCTGCCGCTCTGTTCACGCCAAGCTGGCCCGCCGAGCTGGAGCTGGCCTACGCGCGCCAGGGCGAGCGCACCACTCCAGTGCGGCGGCGCCATCTTGGCCCCCTTAGGGTGCAGAAGCACCTGTACGCCGAAGGCCCGGAGGTTTGCCAGCACATCATCGTCCACCCACCCGGCGGCATCGCTGGCGGTGACACGCTGGACATCTCGGCCCAGGCCGGCGAGCGCACCTGGGTGCAGCTCACCAGCCCCGGAGCCGCCAAGTGGTACCGCGCAGCCGGTGTCGCCCGGCAGAACCTGCGCCTGAGCGTCGAGGCTGGCGCCACACTGGAGTGGCTACCACAGGAAACCATCATTTACGCCGGCGCTCAGGCCGAGCTACACACACAGATCGAGTTGCACGGCGACGCCCGCCTGTTCTACTGGGATATCGTCGCCCTCGGCCGCCCCGCCGCCGACGAGCGTTTTGCCAGCGGCCACTTCCAGGCCGCGCTGGATATCCGCCACGACGGCAAGCTGCTCTGGCACGAGCGCCAGCGTGTAGCTGGTGACGACGGCCTGCTCGACTCGCCCATCGGCCTCGACGGCCAGCCGGTGTTCGCCACCCTGCTGGTCAGCGGCGAGGTGGACAGCGAGCTGCTGGAGCGCTGCCGTGAATTGAAGATCGACGGCGTGCGTGGTGACCTCAGCCAGCTCGCGGGCCTGCTGGTTGCGCGCTGCCTGGCCAGCGAGGCGCTGAAGGCACGGGCCTGGCTGATCGCCCTGTGGTACCTGCTGCGCCCGGCCCTGCTGGGGCGCGAGGCAGTGCCACCCCGAATCTGGAATACCTGAGCACAACGAACATGTAGGAGCCGGCTTGCCGGCGATCAGCAGAGGCCTAATCGCCAGCAAGCCGGTCCTACAGATTGCAGTACAGCCACGCCAGAGTGGAACAGCGCACCCCGCTTTCCACCAGGCGCCCGAAGCACTATTGCGGACACGGCACTGCCTTGCCCGTACCACGACTGGAGCCGTCATGGATTTGTCACCACGCGAAAAAGACAAGCTGTTGATCTTCACCGCCGGCCTGGTGGCCGAGCGCCGCCTGGCGCGGGGGGTGAAGCTGAATTATCCGGAGGCCATGGCCTATATCTCCGCCGCCCTGCTCGAGGGCGCGCGCGACGGCCAGACGGTTGCCGAGCTGATGCACTTCGGCACCACCCTGCTGACTCGCGAGCAGGTGATGGAAGGCGTACCGGAGATGATCCCGGAAATCCAGATCGAGGCCACCTTTCCTGACGGCACCAAGCTGGTCACCGTCCACCAACCGATTGCGTGACTTATGAGTTATTCGATAGCGAATGCCAGCGAAGCCGACCTGCCCGGCATCCTGGCCATCTACAACGACGCCGTGGAGTTCACCACGGCGATCTGGAACGAGACGCTGGTGGACCTGGCCAACCGTCGCGCCTGGCTGGCAGAACGCACGGCGGCGGGCTTCCCGGTGCTGGTGGCACGCGATGCAGACGGCGAGGTGCTCGGCTACGCCAGCTACGGCACCTGGCGCACCATCGAAGGTTTTCGCCAGACCGTCGAGCATTCGGTCTACGTGCACGCCGACCAACGCGGCAAGGGGCTCGGCCCGGTGCTGATGCAGGCGCTGATCGAACGCGCCCGCGAAGCCCGCCTGCACGTCATGGTCGCCGCCATCGAGTCGGAGAACGCCGCCTCGATCCGCCTGCACCAGCGCCTCGGTTTCGTCATCACCGGGCAGATGCCTCAGGTCGGCCGCAAGTTCGGGCGCTGGCTGGATCTGACCTTCATGCAACTGATCCTCGGCGCCAAGGAGTAATGCCATGGCCGTAACGCTGCAGCGACTCGACAGTGGCAGCTTCGACGACTACCGCGAAGGCTTGATCGTCCTACTGCTCGATGCAGTCAAGGATGGCGCGTCGCTGGGCTTTCTTGCCGACCTCGACGAACGAGGCGCCGCTGACTATTTCACCCAGGTACATGCGGGCATGGCAGACGGTTCGCTGCTGCTCTGGGTAGCCCATGAGCAGGGCCACGTACTGGGCAGCGTGCAGCTCAGCCTGTGTCAGAAGCCCAACGGGCTGAACCGCGCGGAGATTCAGAAACTGCTGGTACTCAGCACAGCGCGCCGCAGGGGCATCGCCCGTCTGTTGATGCAGGCCGTCGAGCAGGAAGCAACGACCCGCAAGCGCGGCCTGCTCTACCTCGATACCGAGGCCGGCAGCGACGCTGAACAGCTTTATCGCCACTTGGACTACCAGTGCATTGGTGGTCTACCCGATTACGCCTGCGGCCCGGACGGCATCTACCGGGCCAACGCCATCTACTACAAGACGCTTGCGAGGCCCAACTGATGATTCCCGGCGAATACCAGATTGCCGACGGCGAGATCGAGCTCAACGCCGGTCGCCGCACCCTGACCTTATCCGTAGCCAACAGCGGCGACCGGCCGATCCAGGTCGGCTCGCACTACCACTTCTTCGAGACCAACGATGCGCTGCTGTTCGACCGCGCGGCCGCGCGCGGCATGCGTCTGAACATCCCGGCCGGTACCGCCGTGCGTTTCGAGCCTGGGCAGAGCCGTGAGGTGGAGCTGGTCGACCTAGCTGGCAAGCGCCGCGTATTCGGCTTCGCCGGCCGGGTGATGGGCGACCTGGATTGAGGTGACGCTTGTAGGAGCGGCTTTAGCCGCGATAACGGTTTCGCGGCTAAAGCCGCTCCTACAGAAGAACCACAGCTCCTCATCCCCTGACAGACAGACAAACACACGCCAGCCTTCGCGCCACAAGGGAAGCGAATATGAAGATCAGCAGACAAGCCTACGCCGACATGTTCGGCCCCACCGTCGGCGACAAGGTGCGCCTGGCCGATACCGATCTGTGGATCGAAGTCGAGCAGGACTTCACCACCTACGGTGAAGAAGTGAAATTCGGCGGCGGCAAGGTGATCCGCGACGGCATGGGCCAGGGTCAGCTGTGCGCCGCCGACGTGGTCGACACCCTGATCACCAACGCACTGATCATCGACCACTGGGGCATCGTCAAGGCCGACGTCGGCCTCAAGGACGGACGCATCGCAGCCATCGGCAAGGCTGGCAACCCGGACATTCAGCCGGACGTCACGATTGCAATTGGCGCCGGCACCGAGGTGATCGCCGGTGAAGGCATGATCCTCACCGCCGGCGGCATCGACACCCATATCCACTTCATCTGCCCGCAACAGATCGAAGAGGCGCTGATGAGCGGCGTCACCACCATGATCGGTGGCGGCACAGGACCTGCCACCGGTACCAACGCCACCACCTGTACCTCCGGGCCCTGGCATATGGCGCGCATGCTACAGGCCGCCGATGCCTTCCCGATGAACCTGGGCTTCACCGGCAAGGGCAACGCCTCGCTGCCGGAGCCCCTGATCGAGCAGGTCAAGGCCGGCGCCATTGGCCTGAAGCTGCATGAGGACTGGGGCACCACCCCGGCAGCCATCGACAACTGCCTGTCGGTCGCCGATCAGTACGACGTGCAGGTGGCGATCCATACCGACACGCTGAACGAGTCCGGCTTCGTCGAGACCACTCTCGGCGCGTTCAAGGGCCGCACCATCCACACCTACCACACGGAGGGTGCCGGCGGCGGCCATGCGCCAGATATCATCAAGGCGTGTGGGTTCCCGAATGTGCTGCCCAGCTCGACCAACCCGACCCGGCCCTTCACCCGCAACACCATCGACGAACACCTGGACATGCTGATGGTCTGCCACCACCTCGACCCGAGCATCGCCGAGGACGTGGCCTTCGCCGAAAGCCGCATCCGCCGCGAGACTATCGCTGCCGAAGACATCCTGCATGACCTCGGCGCGTTCTCGATGATCAGCTCCGACAGCCAGGCCATGGGCCGCGTCGGCGAGGTGATCACTCGTACCTGGCAGACCGCCGACAAGATGAAACAGCAGCGCGGCCCGCTGCCCGAGGACGTACCGGGCAACGACAACTTCCGCGCCAAGCGCTACATCGCCAAGTACACCATCAACCCCGCCATCACCCACGGCATCAGCCATGAAGTGGGCTCCATCGAAGTGGGCAAGTGGGCCGACCTGGTGCTCTGGCGCCCGGCCTTCTTTGGGGTCAAGCCGACACTGATCCTCAAGGGCGGCGCCATCGCCGCCAGCCTGATGGGCGATGCCAACGCCTCGATCCCGACGCCACAGCCGGTGCACTACCGACCGATGTTCGCCAGCTACGGCGGCAGTCGCCATGCCACCAGCATCACCTTTATCAGCCAGGCCGCGTTCGACGCCGGCGTGCCCGAAGAGCTCGGTCTGAAGAAGAAGATCGGCGTGGTCAAGGGTTGCCGCGAGGTGCGCAAGACCGGCCTGATCCATAACGGCTACCTGCCGAACATCGAGGTCGACCCGCAGAACTATCAGGTCAGGGCCGATGGCCAGCTACTCTGGTGCGAGCCGGCCGAGGTGCTGCCGATGGCGCAGCGTTACTTCCTGTTCTGACGCAATAGCCGGGCGTTACGCCCGGCTCTCATTGGTCTATCAGGACGCCTGCTTCATCTCGCCATAGGCATTGAGATAATCACCGGCCAGCTGCTGCTTCTCCTTGTCGCGAAGCAGTTTGCCGGCCATCTGGAAGAAGGTGTGTTCTTCCTCCTTGAGATGGTGCTCGACCTTCTCCGCCAGCGCCTTGGCTTGCGCCAGCCAGCTCGGGCTGCTGGGGTCGGTTTCTTCCAGGCCCTCGATCATTTCATCCATCTCGTGATGCTCGGCAATCGCGTGGCGCGAAAGATCGACGCCGGCGTCCTGCTGCATCAGGGGGATATAGAAATGGCGTTCCTCGGCCACCGAATGCACGGTCAGCTCCTGCTTGAGCTGAGAGAACAGCGCGTGGCGCTCGGCGCTGTCGCCCTGGGTGGCGATCAGTTTCTGCGCCAGTTCGCGCTGGATGTCGTGGCTGATGCGCAAGGCTTCGAAAATCGTCATGCAGGCACCTCTTCCTGAGTCACGGTTGTAGTAGCACTAGACCATCAGGACTCGTATAGGTGCCGTACCGCTTGCTCAACGCAACTGGCTGTCCTTGTGAACCCCACCACGCGATGCATCGCCACGAACCCTTATGATCACGCTTGGTCGCATGCCGAAATGCAGACCGGCATCAGCGAATGCCTTCTGTTTCAAGCTGTGTTGCAGTGGCAGGGAATCTCGAAGACGAATACCTGTCCTAACGTCCGGCCCAGAATTCTCTGGCAATTTTCATGGAAGATCAGGAATACCACAGGATGCCCACTACTCCATCTCGCCTGCTCAAAGGCGGTCTCTTCGCCGTGGCAGGCCTCGTACTGCTCACAGCAACTGTCGTGCAAACCTCTTCTCGCGTGGATTTCCTGAAATCCGCCCTTCAGGCCGAAGGTAATGTCGCCTCTCTCAATGCAGGCGGCTCCCACCCGGAGATAGCTTTCACCGATGACAGCGGTGCCCGTATTTCCTACCCCCAGGGCGGTTGGATTTACGGCTATCAGGTTGGCATGCCGGTAAAGGTCTACTACCGGGCCGAGGCACCGGCCACCTCTGCTGTGATCGATGACTTCGGCGCACTTTGGGGAACCTCGGTCTTTCTCGGGCTGCTGGGCTCCGTCTTCATGGTCAGCGGGCTGCTGACCCTCTTCAGACGCGCGCCTCAGCAAAGCGTCTGAGCAAACTTCACAAGGAAGCGAATATGTCGATGATGACCATCCCCCTGCCCGTCAACCCCAGCCGCTGGGACTACGTCACGGCCAGTGGCGGCGGCCTGACCGTGGCCTTTGTTGCCGGTAGCGGCGGTTCGATAACCCTGCGTTCGCCATCCGGCGAGAACGTCAAACTGCACTACAGCGGCATCGGTGCCGGTATTGGCATGGGGGCCAAACTGCCGCGCTTCGGCAAAGTGGATATCAAGATCAAGGGCAAGAGCGTCGGTGGAGTCGGAGCAGCGGAAGCCTTCCCCAGCGACGGCGCGGTGTTCGTCGCCGACGACCTCACGGCTGACGACCTCACCCGCGACGATATCGTCGGCCCCTGCATGTACGTGGAAGCGGGCGGGGGTGTTGCGCTAGGTGTATCCGCAACAGCCATGCTGTTCGGTCTGGACCCGAAGCTACTGGCGGCAGCGATGCTGGCGAATACAACTCCAGCAGCCAACCTCACCATCTCGCCAATACTGACCCGCAAGCTGATGCAGTCCGCGAGTGGAGCCCTGGTGATGGCAGGAGCCAATCTTGGTATCCAGGCGGGGATCGGCGGCGCAGTCTATATCGGCGCGCTGTTCTGAGAGTTCAACGCAACTGGCTGTCCTTGCTGCCCCGCCGGTTGTAGCCGGTGAAGGCGGCGTTCTCCCGGTCGTGCTCGGCCTGACAGTTGACGCACAGGCGCACGCCGGGAATCGCCTGACGACGGGCCTCGGGAATGACAGCATCGCATTCCTCGCAATGACGCAGGCTCTCGCCCTTCGGCAGTTGGCTGCGAGCACGCGCGACAGCGTCTTCGATACTGCTGTCGATCTGCTCCTGTACCGCGTCGTCACTTGCCCAACCGCCTGCCATGCTCTGTCTCCTCGCGCTCTGCGGACAGATATGCGCCCGGGGAATGCGAAGTGCAAGTGCTGTTCTTGCTAGGAGCCTGTTCACGATATTGCGAGCTAGAAGCCTACAAGGCAAAAACAGGCGAGGACACGGAGTTTACGAGCTGTAAATGAGCAGTCCGAGCCTGTTTTTAACGCCGTAGGGTCGACGCGCAGCAGATCGTGAACAGGCTCTTACTCGCGGACTTCCATGAACTCCTTGGCCCAGAGGATGTAATCCTCGGGCATGGTGTACTTGTGGGTCAGCTCGGTGGCGTTGAGGTCGCACGGCTGCGCACCGCGCTGTTCACGCAGGCAATCGTAGGTGGCCTTGATCGCGGCGAAGTAGGCGGCGTGGCCGTTGACCACGATGCGCACGCCCAGGCGCGCCAGGCGCTGGTTGTCGCGCAGCTCCGGGTTGCCATAGGTGACCAGCATCAGTGGCACCTTGAGGCCTGCGGCGATCTGTTCCAGGTGGGCGAAATCCTTGATCCCGACCAGGCAGATGCCATCGGCACCGGCAGCCTCATAGGCGCGAGTGCGGCGGATCACTTCGTCCACCTCCAGTACGCCGGCATGGGTACGGGCGATGATCGAGAGCTGCGGATCGACACGCGCCTCCAGCGCAGCTAGGATCTTGCCGACGCCTTCCTCGATGGGAATCAGGTCGGTGGACTTGCGACCGAACTGGGCCGGCAGCAGGGTGTCCTCGATGGTCAGCGCGGCGACGCCGGCGCGTTCCAGCTCGACCACGGTACGCATCACATTGAGCGCATTGCCGTAGCCGTGGTCGGCATCGGCGATCACCGGCAAGCGCGAGACGCGGCCGATGCGCGCGGCCTGCTCGACGAATTCGCTCAGGGTGATCAGGGCGAAGTCCGGCGCGCCGAGTACCTGCAGAGAGGCGACAGAGCCGCCGAGGATGCCGACCTCGAAGTCGAGATCGGCGGCGATACGGGCGGACATGGGATCGAAGACCGAAGCCGTGTGATAGCAGCGGTCGGAAGCCAGCAGGGCACGAAAAGCGCTGCGTAGCTCATGGTGGGATGCACGTTGCAAGATGGGCATGGGGCGTATTCCAAAGTCGGTTGAATCGCTTTTTTCTCTTTTTAGTAATGGCGTAGACGTGACGAATGCTAGCGCAAGGCACTTGCTGCCAGCTTTCAGACGGACCGCCGTGGTCGATAACCAGCAAATTATCGGCCAGCCAGCTCCGCGGGCAGGGCCGGAAAGAATCCACCGCCAGTCAGCAGGCCGTATGCCATCCAGGCGGCGACGGCCAGATAGAACAGGCGCGGCGCCCAGCTCGCCAGCATCTGCTGGCTTGCAGCCAGCTGCTGCGCCTGCAGGCGGGCGAAACGCAGCAGTGCCTCGCCCGGTCGGCCGGTCGCCTCACCGGTATTGAGCACGCCGATCAGCATGGCTTTGCCGGGAAAGCTCAGCCCATCGAAGGCACGCACCAGCGACTGCCCAGCAGCGACTCGCGGCGCCAGGTTGGCGAAATCCCGCCGCAGCCCTGCGCTACTCACCGCATTACAGGCACGCGGCAAGGCATCGAGCACCGGCATTCCAGCTTCCAGCAACAGCCCGAGGCTGTCGCAGAAGTTACGCATATCCGCCCGACGCTGCAGGCTGCCCAGTACCGGCAGGGCCAGGAGCAGATCATCGAGCGGGCCCGGCTGATCGCTTCGTCGCTGCTGCCAACGGCGCCACAACGCTCGTGCGCCAAGCAACAGTGCCGACAGCCACAAAACCGGCAGCAGTACGGCCGCCAGGTAGCCCGCACCGCTCAGGCTGCCAGCGACCAATGCAGGCAAGGGCTTGACCGCCAGCGCCAGTAACAACACACCAGCCGGCAGCAGAAGACGTGACCTCAGCTCTGCCGCGTGACGCGCCTGTTCGTCGTAGCGCTGCGCCAGTTGCTCGTGGATATGCGCCAGCGCGCCGGCCTCCTGCGCGGCACGCACCAGGCCACTTTCCAGTGGCGTGAACACGCCACTCAACTGGCCGGAACTCGCCAGGTCGCGCCCGCCGCCGACCATCTGCCGCAACCGCTTCACGGCGGCTTCATGGCGCGCACCGAGATCCAGACTCGCCAGCGCTTGATCGATGGGCACGCCCGCCCGCTCCATGGCACCAAGGTGAGCGAACAGGCCGGCGCGACTGCGCAGATCAAGAGTGAGATTACGACGCGACATGATCGGACTCGGTGGATTTCAGCGCTCAGGTTAACCAGTCGCCACGCGAGACGCTACGGAGCGATGGGCGGCATCGGTGCATGCGGCAGCCAGCGCCTGAGGATAGCCGCGAGGCTGCCGTCGTCATGCATCTGCTGTAACGCGCGCTGCCAGCGCACCACTCGCACCACCGAAGTCTGCGGGGAGAAGGCGATGTAATAGGCCGAACGCATGAACGGCACATGCGCGGTGACGTCCTGCGGTTTGAGGTCGACAGCAGCCAGCTCGCCAGCCAGGGTCAGGTCCTCGGTGGCGATCAGATTGACCCGGCCATGCTTGAGCATGGTCATCATCTGCTTCGAACTGGGCACGCCATAGAGGTTGGTAAAGCCCTTTGAGCCGAGGGTTTCGAAGGTGTACCACTGCTTGGGCAGCGCCAGTGGCCCGCTAGCCGCGGCCTGCTCCAACGTGTCGATGACGAGCTCACGGGACTTGAGCGAGTAGAAACTGGTGGTGCCGACCACGATGGGCCCGACCCACTGGAACCTGTTTTCGCGCTCGGCTGTGCGCACGGTGGAAAACAGCGCGACATCTTCCTCCTGTTGGGCCAGATGCAACGCCCGCGTCCAGGGCATCAATTCGATCTGCCCGCTGTCGCCGGTACGCGCCAGCAACGCCCTGACCACCTCGACGGAGAAACCGCTGGGCTCGCCCTCGCGCATGAAGCTCATCGGCGGCGCATCCTCGGTGAGCAGACGCAGCTGTGCCGCCGCCGGCGCGCACAGCGCCGCCAGCAAGACACATAACCATCGATACACACGCTTACCCATCATCACCCCGCCCCTCCGGCTTGCAGCCTAGCAAGCCGTGGAGCGCCATGCAGCCACTTCACTCGAGGCGCAGCAAATCGATCAACGTCCGCTCATCGGCCGTCGGAAACCAGTGCCGATAGATCCGTTCCAGGCTGCCGTCATGACGCATCTGCTGCAGCGCCTGCCGCCAGCGCGCGACACGACCGGCATCGGTCTGCAAGGAAAAGGCGATATAGGAGTCATTGGCCATCAGGTCGAACTGTGCCTGCAGCTGCTCCGCATTCATGCCCTGCTCGGCGAGCATGCCGTCGAGGGTCAGGGTGTTGGCCAGCAGCAGCTTGACCCGACCATGACGAAACATGCGCAGCATGTCCTGAGGCGTCGGCACGCCATACAGGTTCTCCAGTTTCTGCTCGCGCAGCAGTTCGTAGCTGTACCACTGCTTGGGTACGGCGAGGGTGCCGAGTTGGCGCACGTCGTCCAGGCTGGTAACCCGCAGCCCTGCATCCTTGTGCGTGTAGAAACGCGTATAACCTCGCGCGATCGGTCCGACCCACTGAAACTCGGCTTCGCGCTGCGCCGTGCGCACGGTGGAGAACAATGCCGTGTCGGCCTGATGACGAACCTGGTGATAGCCACGCGTCCAGGGCACCAGTTCGATACTTGCCGGCTCGCCGGTGCGGCGGATCAACTCCTCGACCACCGCCACAGCCATGCCACTCGGCTTGCCATTCTCGAGATAGCTGAAGGGTCGATAGTCTTCGGTATACAGCCGCAAATCGGCAGCCGCCACGTGAACGCAGAAGCTGCAGAACAACAACAGAACTGCGACCGGGTACTTCAGGTTCATTACGTAACACCGTCAAGGGCGCGCCCTACAGCGAATTCAGGGCGGCCAGGAGCAGGATCATAAACCCGCACTTCGCCCATCACCAAGGCTGTTGCGGCGCTGTCATTTCAGCCAACTCCCTGGCGGTCAGTACCCGAGGTTCGAGCAACAGTTGCAGGCGCGAAATGGCGCGCTCGCCACTCAGGGCCCGATGCACCAGGCGCACCGCATGATCGCCCATGGCCTGCGGCTGCTGAAGCAACAGGGCGTGAATCTGTCCTTCGCGCACGGCATCGAACAGCAGCTCGCCACCGTCGAAGCCGACGAAGTCCAGCGTACCGGCCTTGCCCAGTTGGCGCAGCGCCGCGAGGGTCGCCCGGCTGCTGGTGCCATTGGGGCTGAACAGACCGTCGAGCTTGGGCAACTGCTCGCTCAGGGCGTCGACGATGCGCTGGCGGTCATCACCCAGGTAGGTGTCGAAGACCACCTGCAGCCCCGACACCTGAGCCGCCAGCAAAAAACCGCGCTCACGCTCCTCGGTCGATTGCAGCCCAGGTCGCAGGCGCAATACGCCCACTCTGCCACCCCGGCCGAGACGCTCGGCCAATTGTTGCCCGGCCAGCTGACCTGCGAGGAAGTTGTCGGTCGCCACCAGTGCGTAGGCGCCATCCCCCGCAACGCCGCGGTCGACATAGACGGTGGGAATACCTTCGGCGCGCAAGGCCGAGATCCGGGTATCGATGGCATCGCCAGCCGGGGCGATGATCAACGCCTTGCACCCCTGTGCAAGTACGCGATCTATCAATTGCAACTGCACCTCGACGCTGCCTTCCTGGGCCGGGCCGCGCGTGTAGAGCTCCAATTGCAGATCGTCAGCGGTGCGTCTCGCGCCGGCCTCCAGCTCGCTCCAGTAGGCCGACGTGCCAGCCGGCACCAGCCCGATGCAGTCACGCGCCCAGGCAGGCATCGCCGACAGGCCCCAGACGCTCAGCAGCAGGCAAATGAAAAGGGTGGTTCTTGGCATGTTCAACTCCCGGACCCTGCCATCACTTTAGCATCGCCATGCCGTGCTGCGACGCCTGTCGGCAAGCTGTCGACTCATACTTTTTCACATTCAAAACCGACAGTCGGGCTAGCCCTGGCGCGCCGGGCAGGCGATCATCGGGCTTCCTACGCAGACTCCAGCTACCATGACCGCCACTACTGACAGCCGTACCCCGACGCACAAGCCCCGCCCGCTGATCGATCTGGCCATCAGCATCCTGATTCCCTCGTTCATTCTGATGAAGCTCAGTGGCGAGCACCGTCTCGGCGCCGATGGCGCGTTGATCCTGGCCCTGGCGTTCCCGCTGGGCTGGGGCGCTTTCGAGCTGATCAAATACCGCAAATTCAACTTCATCGCCCTGCTCGGCCTGATCAGTGTCGCGCTGACCGGCGGTATCGGCCTGCTCAAGCTCGACACCCAGTGGCTGGCAGTCAAGGAAGCGCTGATCCCCGGCCTGATCGGCATCGCCGTACTGGTTTCGACGCGCACCCGCTACCCGCTTATCCGCACCCTGCTGTTCAACAAGACGGTGCTCAACATCGACAAGATCCACGACCGTCTCGAGCAAGGCGGCCATGTCGAGCACTTCGAGACGCGCCTGATGCGCGCGACCTACTGGCTCAGCGGCACCTTCTTCTTCTCCTCGTTCATGAACTACGTGCTGGCCAAATGGATCGTGGTCAGCCCGGCCGGCACCGAGGCGTTCAATGACGAACTGGGGCGCATGACCCTGCTCAGCTACCCGATGATCGCCATTCCCTCGATGATCATGCTGATGGCCATCTTCTACTACCTGTGGAAGACCATTCACGGCCTGACCGGCCTGAGCCTGGAAGACATCATGGCCAACAGCGGCCAGGAATCGCAGTCCTGAACCCCGCCGGCCCGCTGGCCGGCGTGCTCCTACCATGCTGAGTTTGTCCGCCTATCCGGCACTGTTTCTCTCTGCCTTCGGCGCGGCGACGCTGCTGCCGCTGCAGTCCGAAGCGGTGCTGGTCGCCCTCCTGCTGGCCGGCCAGCATCCGCTCTGGGCCTTGCTGCTGGTGGCTACCCTGGGCAATGTGTTGGGTTCCTGGGTCAACTGGCTGTTGGGCCGCTCCATCGAACACTATCGCGAGCGGCGCTGGTTCCCGGTCAGCCCGGCTCGGTTACAGCAGGCACAAGGCTGGTATGCGCGTTATGGGCGCTGGTCGCTGCTGCTGAGCTGGATGCCGGTGATCGGCGATCCACTGACCCTGGTGGCCGGTGTGATGCGTGAGCGCCTGTGGATATTCATTGCCATCGTCACCCTGGCCAAAGCCGGCCGTTACGCCGTGCTGGCCGCCATCACCCTGGCCTGGGTCTGAATCAGACGGCGACGGATACGTGCTTGCCTGTTGAGCGAAAGCAGTGCCTCCGTGATACTGCGCAGCGCGCCGCGAAGAGCATCATCAGCCTGCGGCCGTCGCGAGCCGACCTACAAGGTCGTGAACATTAGCCTCGACAGGCTCCCTGGCCGGCAAGATCGCCTACCGGGCCTGTAGAGCGAGGAGTTGCAGTGTCCGTTGTCGAAGCCAAACCCAAGCTGAAACGCAGCGACCTGATCTGGACGCTGATCGGTCTCATCGCCGTAGTGGCGTCCTGTTTCCTGCTTTACCGCGAACTACGCAACATCTCCCTCGACGAGATCGCCGACAGCCTGCGCGCGATCAGCCATCTGAACTGGCTGCTGGCAGCCGGCGCCACCCTCGGCGCTTACTGGGCCCTGGCCTGGTATGACCGAATCGCCGTCGCCCATCTCGGCAAGCAGATCCCCTGGCGTTTCATCACCCTGTGTTCCTTCACCACCTATGCCCTGGCCCACAACATCGGCGCCTCGGTGTTCTCCGGTGCAGTGGTGCGCTATCGCGCCTACCGCAGCAAGGGCCTGACGCCGCAGGAAATCGGCATCCTCATCGTCTTCTGTTCCTTCACCTTCGCCCTCGGCACGCTGCTGGCCAGCGGTTGCGTGCTGATCGCCCAGCCCGATCTGATCCACCGGGTCGTCGATGTCACGCCACTGGTATCGGTGGTCATCGGCAGCGTGCTGCTGAGCCTGGTCGGCCTCTACGTGCTGGGCTCCTGGCGCCAGTTCAAGCCCTGGACATTGGGCAAGCTGCACGTCGAATATCCGCGCCTGCCCATCGTCGGTCGCCAACTGCTGGCTGGCCCGCTGGAATTGCTCTGTGCCGCGGCGATCATCTATTTCGCATTGCCGGCCGACAATCATCCCGGCTATCTGGTGGTGCTGGGCGTGTTCCTCGCCTCTTTCTCTTTGGCGCTGCTGTCCCATGCGCCAGGCGGCCTCGGCGTGCTGGAAGTGACCTTCCTCGCCGCTCTGCCGGAGATTCCCGCCGCCGATGTGCTGGCCGCGTTGATCGTGTTCCGCGTGTTCTACCTGCTGCTGCCGTTCGCCCTGTCGCTGCTGGTGGTACTGGGTTTCGAATGGAGCCAGTGGAAGAGCAAACAGCACAATGCCAACCTGCCGTCCTGACGACTCGCCGTCGCTGCGCCACTGACATAGAATGCGCGGCCATTTTTGTGGCCTGCCATCCCTGGCGGCCACCCTTCGGGCCGTCGCTGCGCGACGTCAAAAATTTCTCCCGTCAATTTTTTCCGGCCCTGCGTTTTCATGTCCTTTTCTACGCCCGCCCGCGCCTGCGGCATCGACTTCGGTACCTCCAACTCCACCGTCGGCTGGCTACGCCCCGGCCAGGACAGCCTGCTGCCTCTGGAAGACGGCAAGATCACCCTGCCCTCGGTGATCTTCTTCAACACCGAGGAGCGCCGCCCGGTCTATGGCCGCCTGGCCCTGCACGAGTATCTGGAAGGCTATGAGGGGCGCCTGATGCGCTCGCTGAAAAGCCTGCTGGGCTCCAAGCTGCTGAAAAGCGAAACCACCGTGCTCGGCAGCGCCCTGCCGTTCAAGGACCTGCTCGGCTTCTTCATCGGTGAGCTGAAGAAGCGCGCCGAAGCCCAGGCCGAACGCGCCTTCGAGGAAGTGGTGCTGGGCCGCCCGGTGTTCTTCGTCGATGACGACCCGACTGCCGACCAGGAAGCGCAGAACACCCTGGTGGCCGTGGCGCACAAACTCGGCTTCAAGGACGTGTCGTTCCAGTACGAGCCCATCGCCGCGGCCTTCGACTACGAGTCGAACCTGGACCGCGAGGAGCTGGTGCTGATCGTCGACATCGGCGGCGGTACTTCGGACTTCTCCCTGGTGCGTCTGGCACCCGAGCGCCACCACCTGGCGGAGCGTCAGAGCGATATCCTCGCCACCGGCGGTGTGCATATCGGCGGGACCGACTTCGACAAGCAGCTGTCGCTGGCCGGCGTGATGCCGCTGTTCGGCTATGGCAGCCGGATGAAGAGCGACGCCTTCATGCCCACCAGCTATCACCTCAACCTGGCCACCTGGCACACCATCAATGCCGTATACGCGCAGAAGACCCAGCTGGCGCTGCAGAACATGCGCTATGACATCGTCGACGCCACCGGCATCGACCGTCTGTTCGGCCTGATCGAACAGCGCGCCGGGCACTGGCTGGCGATGCAGGTGGAAGAGAGCAAGATCGCCCTCAGCGAGCAGGACGAGCGCCCCATCGATCTGTCACGTGTCGAACCGGGCCTGGTCGCCGAGCTGACCCGTCCGCTGTTCGAGAGCGCCATCGAGCCGCTGCTCGAACGCATCCGCGCCAGCCTCACCGGGCTGCTCGCCGATGCCGGCGTCAGCGCCGATCAGGTCGATACGCTGTTCTTCACCGGTGGTTCCAGCGGCGTGCCGGCGCTGCGCCAGAGCGTGGCAGCCATGTTGCCCAAGGCGCGCAGTGTGGAAGGCAACACCTTTGGCAGCATCGGCAGTGGCCTGGCCATCGAGGCGAAGAAACGCTACGGCTGAGGCAGTTGCCCTCATTCTGTTTCCAAATGTGCCCATGCGCCGCACCGTCGGTCACAGGGTCTAGGTTTACCCGGTGTTCAATCAGTCCACCGGGTGATCGCCATGCTGAAGAAACTGCTGCTCCTCACCACCGCACTTGGCCTGCTGCTGGCTGCCGCCATTGCCCAGGCTCATCACGGCTGGAGTTCCTACGACGCCGATCAGCTCCTGACCCTGGAAGTGCCGCTGCAAAGCGTCAACTACCGCAACCCGCACGCCGATGTGAGCATCGAGCACGACGGGCGCACCTGGCAGGTGATCCTCGCACCGATCAGCCGCCTGCAGTCACGCGGCCTGCCCGAAGCTGACCTGACGCAGGGCAAGACCGTGACCATAGTCGGCTACCCGCGCAAGGACGGCACCGCAGAGATCCGCGCCGAGCGCATCATCGTCGACGGTCGCACCATCGAACTGCGCTAGATGGACAGCCTGATCGCCTGGGCCGCCTGGCTTGAAGCCACGGCCCTGGGTGAGCAGATGCGCAGCTCGGCACTGCTCTACCCTGCGTTGAACCTGCTGCACCTGCTGGGCCTGGTGCTGCTGCTTGGCCCCATGCTGCTGCTCGATGCACGCCTGCTCGGCGCCGGCCGCGCTTTCTCCCTGCCTGCCGTATCGCAGGTGCTGACGCCACTGGCAGTGGTCGGCCTCGTATTGCTGCTGGGCAGCGGCTTCTGCCTGTTCGCCGCCGACGCCGGACCGCTGACAATTGATCGTCTGCTGCAGCTCAAGCTGCTGCTGATCGTCCTGGGCGTCGCCAATGCTCTGCTGTTTCGTCGCCTGTGGAATTCCCGACTGGCCAATTGGGACCAGGCCGTACCTGCGCTCGGCCGGGTGCAGGCAGCGCTGTCGCTGCTGATCTGGCTACTGGTGATGAGCCTCGGCCGCCTGCTGGCTTACTTCTAGCGCGGCACACTTTGCCTTATCCTGCGCGCCTTTGCCCCAGAACAGGAATGCCCCGATGAAAACCCAGCTGGAAGAACTGATCGCCAAGATAAGCTCCGGCTGCCTGCCCGAGGACGAGATCGCCCGTATCGCCGACGAGGCCACGCAAGCCTATGCCGACCCGGCCGCCTTCCTCGCCGCCAATCCGGACGTCAACTACGACGACGAATTCCCCATTCCCCTGGGCGAATGGGTGGTAGTCGGCAGCCTGCCGGACACCGTGCTGTTCCAGGCCGACAGCTATGAAGAACTGTTCCAGCGCATCACCGAATCCTTCGGCCCGCAGGTGCAGTTCGTGCTCAAGCCCAAGCAACTGGCCAAGACCGAGCCGCTCAAGGCGCTCAATCGCATCCAGGTGCAGCTCTCGGCGCTATCAGCGGAAACCGGCGGCTACGTGCTGGTGGACTTCAGCGAGCCGCTGGATGACGAGCTGCAGGCGGTGCTGGTGTACGCCAGCGACCTGCCGCGGGTGATGGAACTGGCAGTGGAAGTGGGCATCTATGCCGCGCCGGCGCTGGAGGCCTTGCAGGCGGCGCAGGAGCAGGCGTGAGCCGCACGCGCCTGCCGGCTCTGACGCCAGAACTGCAGGTCAGTGATCTGCAGGCCAGCCTGACGTTCTACCAACAGGTGCTGGGTTTCAGCCTGCTGTACCAACGCCCCGAGGATGGCTTTGCAGCCATCGCTCTGGGTGAAGCTGCGTTGATGCTGGAACAGATCGACCAACATGCACGGCCAGACGATCCCTGGACAGTCATGCCGCTAGATCGCCCGCTGGGGCGCGGCATCAATCTGCAGATCGACGTGGCCGATCTGCAGCCGCTGTATCAGGCGTTGCTCGCCAATGACGTGCCGCTGCGCCTGCCACCGGAGACGGTGGACTACCGCACTGGCGACAGCTGGGTCAGGGTACGCCAGCTGATGATCCAGGACCCGGATGGTTACCTGCTACGTTTCAGCCAGGTTCTTGACCACTGACGCACTCCACGGCTCAGCCCCGTAGCCCGGATGAAATCCGGGGCAAGCAGCGCAAGCACCCCCCGGATTGCATCCGGGCTACAAGGTCCCGCGCAGTGCCTTCTCGAACAACACGCTGTACTGCTCGGCGCTAAAGGCGATGGGGTTGGTGCCGGCCGATGGATCGACTTCAGCCATACGCCCGACCTGCTCGATACGCGCATCGTCGATGCCGATATCGCCCAGGCTATGGGCGATGCCCACTTCGCCACGCAGCGCCAGCACCCACTCCAGCACCGCGTCGAAACCGCCGCCAGGCAAGGCCAGGTAGCGCGCCATTTTTTCCATTTGCGGCGCGATCACCGCGCGGTTGGCCACCAGCACGTAGGGCATCAGCACCGCGTTGAGCAGGCCGTGGTGGGCGTCGTACAGCGCCCCCAGCGGATGCGCCAGCGCATGCATCGCGCCGAGGCCGCGCTGGAAGGCGGTGGCGCCCATGCTCGACGCCACCAGCATCTGCAGGCGTGCCTCGACATCCGTGCCCTGCGCCACAGCACGCGGCAGGTACTGCTGCACCAGGCGCATGCCTTCCAGGGCGATGCCTTCGGCCATGGGATGAAACAGCGGCGAGCAGAAGGCTTCCAGGCTGTGCGACAGCGCGTCCATACCGGTGGCGGCGGTGATCTTCGCCGGCAGGCCGACCGTCAGCTCGGGGTCGAGAATCACCAGCGCCGGCAGCATGCGCGCGTGGAAGATGATGCGTTTGATATGCGCAGCATCATCGGTGATCACCGACGCACGGCCGACTTCCGAGCCGGTACCGGCGGTGGTCGGCACGGCCACCACCGGCGCCATACCGGCGACATTGACCCGACTGGCGTTGTCGCCAACGTCCTCGAAATCCCACAGCGGCCGGTCCTGGCCGACCATCAGGGCGATGGCCTTGCCGGCATCCAGCGCCGAGCCGCCGCCGAAGGCGATCACGCCGTCATGCCCGCCAGCCTTGAACGCGGCCACGCCATCCATCACGTTGGCACCGGTGGGGTTGCCCTTGATCGCCGAGAACAGCCCGGCCTTCAGTCCGGCGTCGCGGCACTGGCGCAGCGCCGCGTCGATCATCGGCAGTGCGGCCAGGCCGGGGTCGGTACACAGCAGCGGCGCGCGCATGCCAAGCTGGCGACAGGCCTCGGCCAGCTCGCTGATGCGGCCAACGCCGACGCGCATCGAGGTCGGGTAGTTCCAGTTCATGCGGTACTGATTCAGGTCCATGGCGCGCGCCTCACAACTGAGTCTTGAAGTGAAAGGATTTCGGCCGGGTCAGTTGCTCGTAGCCGACCCGCGACAAGGTGCAGCCGCGCCCGGAGTGCTTCACCCCAGTCCAGGCCAGGCCGGGGTCGAGGTAGTCGCAGCGGTTGAGAAACACCGTGCCGGCCTCCACCTGGTCAGCCAGGGCCATGGCGGCATGCACGTCGCGGCTGAAGATCGCCGCGGTCAGGCCGAACTCGCTGTCGTTCATCAGCGCCAGCGCTTCCTCGTCGCTGGCGACCTTCTGAATGCCCACCACCGGGCCGAAGGATTCCTCGGTCATCACGCGCATTTCATGGTTGACGTTGGTCAGCACCTGCGGCGCCAGGTAGGGCGTACCGGGTGCATCCAATGGAAACTCGGCGGGGTCGATATGCGCCTTGGCGCCCTGCTCGACCGCTTCGGCGATCTGCGCGCGGACGAAGTCGGCGGCGTCACTGCGGACCAGCGGGCCAAGGGTGGTCTGCGGGTCGTCCGAACGCCCCAGCTTGTACTGGCGCACCAACGCCACGGCGCGCTCGACGAACTCATCGAACAGCGACTCGTGCACGTAGATGCGCTCGATACCGCAGCAGGACTGCCCGGAATTGAAGAAGGCGCCGTCGATGGCGGTTTCCACCGCGTGCTGCAGATCGGCATCGGCCCTGACATAGGCCGGGTCCTTGCCACCCAGTTCCAGCCCGACACTGATGAAGCGTCCTGCAGCAGCGCGCTCGACCATGGCCCCGCCGGGGACCGAACCGGTGAAGGCAACGTGGTCGATGCTCGGTGAGCGAATCAATGCCTCGGTCTCGCCATGGCTCAGATGCAGGTACTGGAACACGCCTTCGGGCAAGCCGGCTTCGGCGAAGGCTTCGACCATGCGTTCCGCGCAAAGCGGCGTCTGCGCCGAGTGTTTGAGCAGCACCACGTTGCCCGCCAGCAACGCCGGCATCACCGCATTGACGGCTGTCAGATAGGGGTAGTTCCAGGGCGCGATGATCAAGGCCAGACCCAGCGGTTCGCGACGAATGAAACGGGTGAAACCGGCCTTGTCCGGCAGGCGGATATCGGCCAGCGAACCCTCGGCGATATCCGCCATATGGCTGGCACGTTCGACGAAGCCACGAATCTCGCCAGCGGCATAACGGATCGGCCGCCCCATCATCCAGCACAGTTCCTCGGCCAATTGCGCCTCACGCGCGGCGAAGGCTTCGATGGCGCGCCGGCCGATGGCGATACGCTCGCGCAGCGGCGTCTGCTTCCAGGCCTGCTGCGCCAATTCAGCCTTGGCCAGCGCAACCAGAACCTCGGGATTGGACGCCAGGTGACGCTCGACGTAGACCGAGCCGTCGATGGGGGAAATGCATTGCAGCTTGCTCATAAGGTGCTCCATAAACCTTGCACGCGCAGCCCGGATGCAATCCGGGACACTCGACGAAACCGCCCCGGATTGCATCCGGGCTACGGACGGTGGGATCAGATGATTTCGAAGTAGCGGTCCAGCTCCCAGTCGCTGACATGGCGGCGGTACTCGCGCTCTTCCCATTCGCGGCTGGCGGCGAAGTGCTCGACGAAGGCATCGCCGAACAGCTCGCGGGCCGCCTGCGAACCTTTCAGGCGCTGCGCGGCGTCCCACAGGGTGCGCGGCAGCGCCAGCTCCTCGGGATGCTTGACCGCGTAGGCATTACCGCTGACCGGCTCGGTCGGCTCCCACTCCTGCATGACGCCGTAAAGGCCAGAGCCGATGGCCACCGACAGCGCCAGGAAGGGGTTGCCGTCGGCAGCGCCGAGGCGATACTCCTGGCGCTGCGACTTGTCGCCACCGGGAATCACCCGCAGCGCCGCAGTGCGGTTCTCCACGCCCCAGGTGGCGTCGGTGGGCGCCCAGAAACCGGGAATCAGCCGTCGGTAGCTGTTCAAGGTCGGCGCCACCATGCACAAAAATTCCGGCATCAGCCGCTGCTGCCCAGCGAGAAAATGGCGCTGCAGCTTGCTCATGTTGTGCGCCTGCGTCGGGTCGTAGAAGGCCGACTTGTCACTGCTGCGATCACGCAGCGAGACGTGAATGTGCCCGCTCTGTCCGGGGTACTTGCCCGACCACTTGGCCATGAAGGTGGCCATCAGGCCGTTGCGCTGCGCCAGCACCTTCATGAAGGTCTTGAACAGCGCACCCTTGTCCGCCGCCGCCTCGGCGCGGTCGACGGCAATCGCCGCCTCGAGCACGCCCGGCCCGGTCTCGGTGTGCAGGCCCTCGATGGGAAAATCCATGGTCTCACCCATCTCGAGGATCTGGTGGTACAACTCGGCATGCACCGAGTTGCGGATCATCGAGTAGCCGAACCAGTCCGGGGTGAACGGCTTGAGGTCGCGAAAGCCCTTGGCCCGCGCCGAGTCCGGGGTTTCATCGAACATGAAGAACTCGTACTCCAGCGCCGCATAGGGTTCGAAGCCCATGTCCTGGCAACGCTGGATCACCCGGCGCAGGGTGCCGCGCGGGCACACCGCCTCGGCCTGCTGGTCGAACTCGGCGAGAAACAGCAGCATGCCGTTCTCGAAGGGAATCTCGCGGCAGGTGTGCGGCAGAATGCGCACCGGCGCGTCCGGGTAGCCACTGTGCCAGCCGGTGTACTGGGCGTTGTCGTAGAGCTGGTCCTTGACGTCCCAGCCGAGCACCACATCGCAGAAGGCGAAACCGTGCTCCAGGGCAGAGAAGAACTTGCTGCGACTCATGTACTTGCCGCGCATCACCCCATCGTTGTCGAACAGACCGACCTTGACGTGGCTCAGGCCACGCTCCTCGACGATGCGCCGGGCCTCGCCGACGGTCTTTACATCCCGTGGTTTGAACATGCTACCCCCTGTGTCTTGTTGTTATCGCGGGCGGGGTCAGCGAAGGGCTGGGCATCCATGACCGGCCAGGCAAGGCCGACGACGCACGAGCGCAGCACGACGCGTGTGACAGCGTCCGTTTCAGGCTCATAGAGTGTGGTACAGGATTGCCGGGATGGCAGGGGGATGGGCAGAAAAATAGACGATGACGATCAAGGCGGTGGACAACCGAAGGCTGTCCACCGCGACGCACTATGCTGTCGGCAGCGTACCGCCATCGATCAGGAATTCACTGCCGGTGATGGCGGCTGCCCGAGGTGATGCGAGAAAGGCGATGAGTTCAGCGACTTCTGACGGCGTCGAAGGGCGACCGAGCGGAATGCCTCCCAGCGCATCCATGATGATGCGCTTGCCGCCGTCGTAATCGGTGCCTGCCTCCTCTGCCAATCGCTTGGCCAAGGCGACCGATGCCTCGGTTTCGATCCAGCCAGGCGCAACCCTCACGACGCGCACGCCTTTGGGCGAAACCTCTTTCGACAGGCTCTTGCTGTAAGTCGAAAGTGCCGCTTTGGCTGCGGCGTACGCGGTGGTCGCCTCGGGCAGCGGCAAGCGACTCTGAATGGATGTCACATGGATGATCACGCCCTCTGCGCGCTGCAGTATGCCCGGAAGCAGCGCGCGGTCCAGGCGTAGCGCGGGGAACAGGTTCAGATCGAGTTCTCGCTGCCACTGCTCATCGTCCAGCGCGGCAAACCCTCCGCCAGGCGCAGACGAGCCACCCAGAACGTGCACGAGGATGTCGACGCCACCCAGACGCTGCTCGGTCGCCGCCACCAACGCCGCGCAACCTTCTGGGGTACAAAGATCGGCCTGAACGAACATATCTGGCGGCACGGCGCTATCGGCCTGTCGCGCAGCGGTCAGCACCTGCGCACCCTCCGCATGGAACAGACGGACCACTGCGAGCCCCACGCCTTTGGTCCCACCGGTCACCAGCACACGCTTGCCGGCAAGTTCGAGGTTCATCATGGCGCAATCTCCAGTGAGCTGATCCGCCCGTCCCGAAGGGTGAAGACATGCTTGAGCGTCAGCGGACTGCCGGGAAAGTCACCGCTCACCATTGCCGTGACGCTCAGTTGATCATCCTCGGCAGACGACTCGAGGGGCTCCACCCGATAGGTGAATGCCTGGCGCGCGGCCTGCTGCCAGGACTCGATGGCCTCGATTCCCTGATGTATCCGCTTCTCATCGATCACGCGGGCGTCGTTACAGAAACACGCCGCCATGCGCGAGATGTCATCGCCGTTGCTGATCTCGAAGTAGGTCTGAACGGCGCTCGGTAATTGCAGGTTCATAAGCTCATGTCCTCTATCAAGTGGTCAGTCTTGCAGGACTGTGATCTTGCCTCTCACGAGATAATTTGCTCAATTGGGACAAATATTGATGACCAATCCCTGAAAACAGGACAATTCGATGTCCGATTCACGCCTCGCCCTTCATGAACTGGAAGCCGTACTCGCCGTGGCGCACCGCGCCTCGTTTCGGCGTGCGGCGATCGACCTGAACGTTTCCACCACTGCACTGAGCAGCACCATCGCCAAGCTGGAGGGGAATCTGCAGACGCGGCTGTTCAATCGCACCACCCGCAGTGTGTCACTGACAGAGTCGGGCAGGCGCTATCTGGAGCAGGTGGCGCCAGCTCTGCAGGCTCTACGCGGCGCACTGGAAACGGTTCGTTCACAGAACGCCGAGCCTGCGGGCGTGATAAGAATCAATGCATTTGCCAGCGCAGCGCGCACCGCCCTTTTGCCGCTGGTGCTGGAATTTGCCGGTCGCTACCCGCGCGTCCAGATCGACCTGGTGACGGAGGAGCGACTGGTAGACGTCGTCGCAGAAGGCTTCGACCTCGGCGTGCGCGCCTCTAGCTTGATCCCCAGTGACATGATCGCCCTCTCACTGGGCCAGACACAGCGTTATGCCGTGGTCGGGACACCGACGTACTTCGCCGAGCATGGTGAACCGCAGAGCCCAGCCGATCTGAAGCAGCATGAATGCCTGCGCATCCGACTGCCCAACGGCGCCATCTATCCCTGGCATTTCGAGCGCGCGGGCGACGTGCTCAGGCTCGATGTCGAGGGCCAGTTCACCGTGGACGAGCCGAGTGTGGCCAAGGCCATCGTGCAGGCAAACGTGGCGCTCGGACTCTTCATGGAGCAGGACGTCCAGGCGGAAATCGACGCGGGAAACCTGCAGCGGGTATTAGAGGACTGGACACCGCCCAGAGATGAGCTGTGTCTGTACTACCCGAACCGGCGCAATCCGTCTGCTGCGCTCAAGGCATTCACGGACCTGGCCCGAGAGAATCTGCAGCGCCGTAGGCATCCGGCATGACCTGCCTGCATCAGAGCAGCCCGCCCGCAGGGTGAGCGGCGGGCGGGCTGTCGAGGGCGATATCAACCGCGATAAGGCGCTCCGGCCTTGGCCATCAGTGCGTTGTACTTCTTGAAGATATCCACCACCTTGGCGCAGCGCGGGCTGGTCTTGGCGATTTCGTCCCAGAACTTCAGCGCCTCGGCCTCCACCGTGGCCCATTCCTCGGCGGGGATGGAGGTCAGCTCCAGTTTGCCGCCCTCGACCCGCAGCTGCGCCTCGCCGCCCCAGTACCAGTGCTGGCGGTAGTAGTTGGAACTGTCCATGCACAGCTTGAACAGGGTTTTGAGGTGTTCGGGCACGGCGTCCCACTTGTCCGAGTTGGCGAAGTAGGAGCCGCACCAGGCGCCGGAGATGTTGTTGGTGAGGAAGTACTTGGTGACGTTGGCCCAGCCGACCGTGTAGTCCTCGGTGATGCCGGACCAGGCGATACCGTCCAGTTCGCCGGTCTGCATCGCGACCTCGACGTCTTCCCAGGGCAGGGTCACCGGGATCACACCGAAACGCGAGAGGAACTTGCCGGCGGTGGGGAAGGTGAAGATACGCTTGCCCTTGAGGTGTTCGAGCTTGGTGATCGGCTCCACCGTGGCGAAGTGGCAAGGGTCCCAGGCGCCTGCGCCGAGCCAGGTGACGCCCTTGACCTCGCCATAGGCTTCGGCCCAGATCTCATTGAGCCCGTACTGCTCGAACAGCACCGGCACGTCCAGGCTGTAGCGGGTGGCGAAGGGGAAGTAGCCGCCAAATACCGAGACGTCCACCGGCGCGGCGATGGAGTCGTCATCACTCTGCACCGCATCGATGGTGCCGCGTTGCATGGCGCGGAACAGCTCACCGGTGGGCACCAGCTGGTCGGCGTAATACAGCTGAATTTCCATCTGCCCGTTGGCCGCCTTGTTGAAGGCATCGATCGAGGGTTTGATCACGTGCTCGGCCAGTGCCGCGCCGGCGTAGGTCTGCAGGCGCCAGGTAATCTTCTTCGGCTCGTCGGCGTAGATATGCGCCGAGCCCAAGGCCGCGGTACCGACTGCGGCGGTTTTCAGGAAATCGCGTCTCGTACTCATGCTGGTCTCTCCATAGTGTCGATGCAGATGCAATACAACCGCTCAATGCCGCCACAGCTGGCGGCCTTACCAGTGGCCAGACAAGCCGGCTCGACTGTTGGCGCGCAAGGCGCGCCGATTTCCGTTGATCAGCCGCCGTAATGCAGTTGCGGCAACCACAGCGCCAGTTGGGGGAAGACCATGACCAATGTCAGCGCCAGGACCATGATGACGACGAAGGGGATGACCGAGACGTAGATGTCGCGCAGGGTCACTTCGGGTGGTGCCATCGCCCGCATGAGGAACAGGTTGTAGCCGAATGGCGGGGTCATGTAGGCGATCTGGCAGGTGATGGTGTAGAGCACGCCGTACCAGATCAGGTCGAAGCCCAGGGCACCGACCAGCGGGATATAAAGCGGCGCGACGATCACCAGCATGGCGGTGTCATCGAGGAACATGCCCATCAGAATGAACGACAGCTGCATGATGATCAGAATCTGCCAGGGTCCCAGGTGCAGGCTGTCGACGAAGAACTGCTCGATGGCCTTGACCGCACCGAGGCCGTCGAACACCGCGCCGAAGCACAGCGCGGCGAGGATGATCCACATGAACATGCAGCTGATGGCGAGCGTCTTGCGCAATGTCTCTTCCATCACCTTGCCACTCAGCCGGCCCTTGAACAGCGCCGCCAGGGTGGCCGCCGCCGCGCCGACCGCCGAGCTTTCCACCAGGCTGGTGTAGCCCATCAGAAAAAGCCCGGTCATGGAAAAGAAGATGAACACGGGCACCAGGCCGGCGCTGAGCAACCGCAACTTCTCGCCCCAGGTTATCTGCTCACGCTCGGCCTGTGCCAGAGGCGGGCCGAGATGCGGCTGCAGGCGACAGCGAATGGCGATGTAGAGCATGAACATGCCGGCCATCATCAGTCCGGGAATCGCCCCGGCCAGCCACAACTGTCCCACCGGCTGGCGCGCGATCATGCCGTACAGCACCAGCACCACGCTCGGCGGAATGAGAATGCCCAGCGAGCTGCCAGCCTGGATCACCCCGGTGATCATGATCTTGTCGTAGCCACGGCGCAGCAATTCGGGCAAGGCGATGCTGGCGCCGATGGCCATGCCGGCCACGCTCAGGCCGTTCATCGCCGAAATCGCCACCATGAGGAAGATGGTGCCGATGGCCAGGCCGCCCGGCAGCGGGCCCATCCACACGTGGAACATCTTGTACAGGTCTTCGGCGATGCCCGACTCGGAGAGCATGTACCCCATGAACACGAACATCGGCAGGGTCAGCAGCGGGTACCACTTCATCAGTTTCATGGCCGCGCTGAAGGCCATCTCCGAGCCACCATCGCCCCACAGCAGCAGCGCGGCAGCCGCGGCAACGAAGCCGATGGCGCCGAATACCCGCTTGCCAGTGAGCAGCAGCAACATCATCGAGGAGAACATCAGCAACGCGATCAGCTCGTAGCTCATCACAGCGTCTCCCCACGGGCGGCGTACAGATCCTTGAAGAAGGTGGCGACCGCCTGCAACAGCATCAGGGCGATGCCGAAACACATGACGATCTTGATCGGCGCCATGTAAGGCGACCACGCCGAGTAGCTGGTCTCCTTGTATTCGATGGCGTACTCGGTGGAAGAGATGCCGCCGACCAGCAGCATCACCAGGTAGAAGATCAGCATCAACACGGTGATGGCATCGACCACGGCGCGAGTGCGCGGCGACCAGTGGCTGTAGGCCAGGTCCATGCGCACATGGGCGTCGAGCTGCATCGAGTAGGCGCCACCGAGCAGGAAGTAGGCGACCATGAGGAACTGGGCGCTTTCCAGGGTCCAGATCGATGGCGTGAAGAAGGTCTTACTGATGGAGGAGTACAGGAGCACCGCCAGCATGGCGAAGATCAGGTACATGGCGAAACGCCCGACCCTCCGGTTGAATGCGTCCACGACCCGGACGAAAGCTCTGATGCCCTTGCGCATGCAGTTTCCTGCTTTTTTGTTCGTTATCCCGTCAGCCTAGACGAAGATTCGCCAAAGCCAACCGCCCCGCCGAGCCATAGCAGGAAACGCGCCAGCCATTAACGACCAGCGCTTCCACGAACAAAATCAAAGGCTTGGAAAATACCGCGCTAGAGCCTCAGCGCTGCAGAAAGGCAACGAGCACCGCAACGGTGCGCTGTGGCTCCTCTTCCTGGGGCACGTGGCCGAGGTCTTCGAACAGCACCAACTGACTGCCCTCGATATCGGCGGCGAAACGCTCGGCATTGTTCGCAGGGATCAGCCGGTCACGCCCACCCCAGATGATCAGCGTGGGCAATTCGAGTTCGCCGATGCGCTCGTGCAGCTCACCACTGGGGGCCTGAGCGAAGCGCTGACGCAAGGCCTGACGATTGCCGGCACGCAGGGTCAGTTGGTAGTAACGCTCGACCAGTTCGTCATCGACTCTGTCTGGATCGCCATAAACGTTGCGCACGCTCGACTCGATCATGCTGCGCGGCAACAGCCGGCTCATCACTGGCGCCAAGGCAGGAATGCCGGCCAGACGAAAGCCTATCGGCACCGAATCGGCATTGCGCGGATAGCCGGCGGCGTCCACCAGCACCAGACGCGCACTGCGTTCGGGATGAGCCAGGGCAAAGCGCCAGGCCAACTGACCGCCGAAACTGTTGCCGACCAGCACCACGCGACTCACCTGCAGTTTGTCGAGCAGGCCGAGGAGGAAACCTGTGTAGTGCTCGACGCGGTAATCGCCATCGGCAAACGGCCCGGTCAGGCCGAAGCCGGGCAAGTCCAAGCTGATCACGCGGCGCTGCTTGGCCAGCTCTGCCACCCAGCCCTCCCAGGTGTGCAGGCTGGCGGAGGTGCCGTGCAGCAGCAAAATCGGTTCGGGATCATCGCGCCGGCCCTGATCACGCAGGTGCACCGACAGGCCGTCGATGTCGATGAACTGCGAAGGCGGCGGCGCCCAGCGTGCCTTGAGCTCATCCAGGGGGCGATCCGGCGCCCAGTTGAGGGCGACGAAGCCCGCAAGGGTCAGACCGAACACCAGCAACAGGCCTAACAGCATGTGGCCGAATCGTTTCATCGATGCATTCCTGAGCGGAGCGTGAAGCGCGATGCTAGCCAGGCACCGCGTCGACGCCTATCGCCCGGAAGAACGAATCGCCAGGCGAAGCACTCAGAACCCCACCAGCAGCATCCATAACGGCAGGGAAATCGCCGCCAGCAGCGTGGACAGCGAGATCGCCGCGCTGACGCTGCGACTGTCCTCCGCGTTGCGGGCGAAGGCCATCACGTTGACCCCGCTGGGGCAGGCGGCGAGCAGGACCAGCACGCTACGCGCGGTTTCGTTCAGGCCGGGCAGCTGGCCGCTGAGCCACCAGACTAGCGCCGGGAACAACACCAGCTTGGCCAACGCCACGCCCCAGGCCTCGCCGGTCGGGCGCAGGCGATAACGCGACAGGCTGGCGCCGAGCACGATCAGCGCGCAGGGCAAGGCGGCCTGGCCGAGCCAGGTGATGGCCCGCCACAGGCTTTCCGGAACCTGCAGCCCGGACAGATTGAGCAGTGCCCCCAGCCCCAGCCCGATGATCATCGGGTTGGCCAGGTTCTTCAGCAGCGCCCGACCGTCGACACGCTCCTGGCTGCCGAAAGCGGCATAGAAACTGTGCAGGGAAAACAGCGTGAGGCTGTGGAACACCAGGATGGCGAAGACGTAGAGCAGACCGTCGTTGCCCATCAGGCTGGCGATCAGCGGAATGCCGACCAGCACGTTGTTGGAGAACGCCGCCACCAATCCCAACGGCGTCGCCGTGCCGCGCCGCCAGTGCGCCAGCGCGTTGACCACGACGAACACCAGCAGCACCGGCAGGTAGTAGGCCAGCAGTAGCATCGGCGACAGGCCTTCGGCCAGCGATGCCTTGGCGATGCCGGCGAACAGCAGCGTCGGCATGAACAGCTTGAAGGTGATGTTGGCCAGGCCGGCCGCCGACTCGTTGGTGAGCCACTGGCGCCAGCCGAGCAGATAGCCGAGAACGATCAGAGCGAAGATCGGCAAAATTGCCTGTGCCGCGAGCATTGCTGAGCCTGCCTCCAGGGAACTGCAAAAGAGGACGGATCGAGCACGACCCGCAAGGGTCGCCAAGCATACGCGCGCCCGGCACTCAGCGCGATGCTTCGCTGAACATTCGCCGCCACGCTTTACGCCCGGCCACAAGCCCCGAGATAGAGCCTCCCGACCCTGTATTGAGGGGGTCGATGTTCACTATCAGGCCAGTCAAGTTCTTATCTGCGCTCATGTCCTCAAGAATTGACTCCGACGCCACTTATTACTCCCCAAGGAGACATCGACATGAAAGCTCAACTGACCCTCGCCACTCTGGCCCTTAGCCTGATCACCACCACCGTATTCGCCGCTTCGAGCAGCGCGCCCTTCCCGCTGGTGGGCGAAGCCAAGGACAGCCAGGTACAACAGCAACCCATCGCACCGCTGGCTGAAGGCGGCTACGAGCGTACTCCGGGCGCCCAACGCATCCAACTGGCCGAAGATGGCTACGATCGCACCCCGGGTGCTCAACGCATCCAGCTGGCTGAAGACGGTTCTGACCGCACTCCCGGCAGCCAGCGCATCCAGCTGGTAGAGGGTGGATATGAGCGTACTCCGGGGGCTCAGCGCGTCCAACTGGCCGCAGATGGTTACGACCGCACCCCTGGCGCCCAACGCGTCCAACTGGCCGCAGATGGCTACGATCGCACCCCTGGTGCCCAACGCGTCCAACTGGCCGCAGATGGTTACGATCGCACCCCTGGTGCCCAACGCGTACAGCTGGCCGAAGGCGGCTCCGATCGCCTGATCAAGCAACGTGGACGCACAGCCTAAGCGCTATCGCAACATCCTCAAGCCCGGCATATTCCGGGCTTTTTCATGCCTGTGATTTGCAGGCGAGCGCACAGCGAGTCACGCCATCCCTGCAGAGGGCAGGCGGTAGATCCAGATACGCCGCAGTACGGTCGAAAACTGCCCCCACAAGGTGCCGCAGTTGTAATGCTGGCCATAGCGCTCGGCGATCAGGCGCACCTCACGCGCCAGATCGGCGTAACGCCGCGCTGGCAGATCCGGAAACAGGTGATGCTCGATCTGATGGCTGAGGTTACCGGTCAGAATATGCAGCAGCGACCCACCGGACAGGTTGCTCGAGCCACGCAGCTGACGCAGATACCAGTGCCCACGCGTCTCCCCCTCCAATACTTCGGGGGCGAACACTGCTGCCTTTTCGGTGAAATGGCCGCAGAAGATCACCAGAAAAGTCCACAGGTTGCGCAGCAGATTGGCCACCAGATTGCCCGCCAGCACAGCCATGGCATTGGCACCGAACAGCAAGGCCAGCAGCGGAAAAACCACATAGTCCTTGCCCCACTGGCGCACCAGCTTGGCGCCGAACTGGCGCGTCAGCGGACGTACCTCCTCCTTGCTGATGCGGCCTTTGACCAGCTTGTCCAGACGCAGATGCTGGATCGCCACGGCGTACTGGAACAGCAATGCCTGAATCGTTACCCACAGCGGCTGCCAACGATAGAAGGGTTTCCAGCGCTGCTCGGGGAACAGGCGCACCACGCCGTAGCCGACGTCATCGTCCATGCCCAGCACGTTGGTGTAGGTGTGATGCACGTGGTTATGGGTGTGCCGCCAGAAGTCGGCAGGGCCAACGATGTCCCACTCGTACTGACGACCGACAAATTCCGGGTCGTTCATCCAGTCGTACTGGCCGTGCATCACGTTGTGGCCCAATTCCATGTTCTCGAGGATCTTGCCCAGCCCCAGCAAGAAGGTACCGAGCAACCAGGTCGGCGGGAACCAGCCGAGCATCAGCAGCGCACGGCCACTCCAGCAGCACCAGCGCACCACGCCACGCACACGGCGGATATAGCGCGCATCGGCCTCGCCCAGGTCGGCCAGGGTGCGCTGGCGCAGAGCATCCAGCTCCTGGCCGAAGGCTTCCAGCTCGGCTGCAGTCAGTTCGCGATCAAGGCGGGCTGTCACAGATCGACCTCCACATCCCCATGCGGGGCACTGACACACAAACGTATCGGTTGATTGGGTTCGGCGAACAGCTCACCGCTGCGCAGATCACGCACCGTGCCGGCCAGCAGCAGGCAGGTACAGCTGGCGCAGATGCCCTGGCGACAGCCATGGGCTGGACGCAAACCATTGGCCTCGGCCTGCTCCAGCAAACTGGCGCTGCCGTTACCCAGCGCCTGCTGGCCGCTGCGGGCGAAGCTCAGGCGAACCTCAGCTGTCTGCCCCTGCGCCAGCACCGGCAACGGGCTGAAACTTTCCGCTTGCAGGCTGGGCCTGCGCCCGGCATCGCGCCACCAGCCGCACGCCGTGTCGACGAAACCGCGCGGACCGCATACCAGCAGGTGCTCGCCCGGCAGCGCCGCCAGATGCTCGGCACAAAGACGCCCGCCGGCCACCGCACTGAAGGCCCAGCGCACCTGGAAGTTGGCGTAACGCGCTGCCAATGCCTGCAGCTCTTCGGCAAAGGCCTGCTGCCCCTGGCGACGTACCTGATGCAGCAGCGTCACCGGCGCAGCGAAGCCACGCGCCAGTGCATCACGCAGCAGACCGAGCAAGGGCGTGATACCGCTGCCAGCCGCCAGCAACAGCACGGCGCCCTGCTCCTGCGGCCAGGCAAACTCGCCAAATGCCTGGCCCAGCTCGATCACTTCGCCGACCGCCAGATGATCGAGCAGCAGATTGGACAGGCGCCCACCCGGCTGGCGTTTGATCGCAAGCTCGATGCGCCCGTCGGCTGCCACCGACGTCAGGCTGTAGCTGCGCCCGTGGCGCACGCCGTCCTGCTCCAGATACAGCTGGACATGCTGTCCGGCTCGCCAGTCACGCGTGTTGCCATTGCAGCGCAGCTCAATTGCCAGCATGTCATCGGCCACCCAGCGGCGCGCCTCGACCTTGGCGAATACGCGGTTGAGGCGCAGCGCCGGGTGTAGCAAGCGCAAGCACAGATCGACATCCGCCTCTCGCAACCAGCCGGCCGCACAAAGCCGGCGCAACGGTTGCAGGCAACCAGCAGCTCGCCGCACCAGTGACAGGGAAAGTAGAGCCATCCGCAATAATCCAGTGAACAGTTGTTCACAAGGCTGACAGAAAGCCCGCATTTCAGTCAACAGTCGTTCACCGAACTAAATCCGCACGGTTCGACGCTGGCGCCGTGCATTTGCTAGAGTGCGGCATCGCTCAATGACCCGATTTCGCATGACGCCACGCGCCGAACAGAAGCAGCAGACCCGCCAGTCCCTGATGGACGCCGCCCTCACTTTGATGGAGAGCGGGCGCGGCTTTGGCAGCCTGAGCCTGCGCGAGGTCACCCGCGTAGCCGGCATCGTGCCCACCGGTTTCTATCGTCACTTCGCCGACATGGACGAACTGGGTCTGGCGCTGGTGGCGGAAGTCGGCGAGACCTTCCGTGCGGCGATCCGTCAGGTGCGCCGCCATGAGTTCGAAATGCGCGGCATGATCGACGCCTCGGTGCGTATCTTTCTCGCCGAAGTGGCTGCCAACCATGCCCAGTTCCTCTTCCTCGCCCGCGAGCAGTACGGCGGCTCGCAGCCCGTGCGCCAAGCCATCGCTGCTCTGCGCGAACGCATCACCAGCGATCTGGCCGCCGACCTCAAGCTGATGAACCGCATGCCGCACCTCGACGATGCAGCGCTCGACGTGGTGTCGGATTTGGTGGTGAAGACGGTGTTCGCCACTTTGCCCGAACTGATCGATCCACCCGCTGAAACCCTGCCGGCGCACCTCACGGCAGAGGCCAAGGTCATCCAGCAGCTGCGCTTCATCATGGTCGGTGGCAAACACTGGTTGGGCCTGGGTAAACCTTCCGAATAGCGCGCACCACAATCGTGCGCGCGCAACGAAAACGCACCAATTAAATCCTGACCACCTCATCAAGTTATCCACAGCACGCCGGAGCGCGCTGTCCTGCGCCACTCTCCAGCCTTGGCAAGCCACTTGCACTATTTCCGGGCACATTGCCCCGGAATAGATGCACATGCTGGTGATCCACTCCCGAATCGCGCCGCAGGGCGCTTGCGACGCTGAACTGGAACTGACCTTCGAAGCGCGCAGCAAAAGCCGTCTGCGCTGTTTCACCACCAGCGGTGAAGAGGTCGGCCTGTTTCTCGAACGCGGCCAACCGGCATTGGCCGACGGTGAGTGCCTGCAGGCCAAGGACGGACGCGTCGTCCGCGTACGTGCCAAGGCCGAGCCACTGCTGCACGTCACCTGCGCCAGCCCGTTCGAGCTGATGCGCGCCGCCTACCACCTCGGCAACCGCCACGTGGCCCTGCAACTAGGCGATGGCTGGCTGCGCCTGCCCGATGACTACGTGCTCAAGGCCATGCTCGAACAGCTCGGCGCCACGGTCGAAGCCGTCGAAGCGCCCTATCAGCCCGAGCAAGGCGCCTATGGCGGCGGCCATCACCATTCCCATCACGGCGACGAAGAATTCAACTACGGCCCGCGCCTGCACCAGTTCGGTGTGCGCAAGTGAGTCGAACCACCCCGACCGCGCGTATCGGAGTCAGCTCATGAAAGCGGCCTGGGCATTGCTCCGCCTGGCCAGCCCGCAGTTGCCCATCGGCGGTTACAGCTACTCGCAAGGCCTGGAGTGGGCCATCGACAGCGCCCTGGTCAGCGATGCCGAGAGCGCCGAGCGCTGGCTGGCCGATCAACTGACGCTCAACCTCGCCCGCTTCGAAGCACCGCTGCTGCTGGCTCACTGCCGCGCTGCGCACGAGGGTGACTGGCCGCGCCTGCAGGCGCTGGCCGAACAGCATCGCGCCAGTCGTGAAACGCGTGAGTTGGCCCTGGAAAGCCGGCAGATGGGTTATTCGCTGCGGCAACTGCTCGAAGGCCTGCCTGAACTGGACGAGGCGGCGCGCGCAGCCCTTGCCGCCCAGGCCGAACCTGGCCTGGCCCTGGCCTGGGCACTGGCCGCTCGCGCCTGGCAGATCAGTCCGGACGACGCTCTGGCCGCCTGGCTGTGGGGCTGGCTGGAAAATCAGCTGGCCGTGCTGATGAAAGTGCTGCCGCTGGGCCAACAGGCCGCCCAACGCCTGACCAGCCGCCTGCTGCCGCAGCTCGATGCCGCCCAGCAGCAGGCTGCCAGTCTTTTACCCGAACACTGGGGCAGCGCCGCCTTCGGCCTGACCCTGGCGAGCATGGCGCACGAGCGCCAGTACTCGCGTCTCTTCCGCTCCTGACGAGGAACCCAGAAATGAACAGCCAACCCCTGCGTGTCGGCATCGGCGGCCCGGTCGGTTCCGGCAAGACCGCCCTGACCCTGGCCCTGTGCCGCGCCCTGCGCGAGCGCTACAACATCGCCGTGGTCACCAACGACATCTATACCCAGGAAGACGCCCAGTTCCTGGTGCGCAACGAGGCCCTGGAGCCCGAGCGCATCATCGGCGTGGAAACCGGCGGCTGCCCCCACACCGCCATTCGCGAAGACGCCTCGATCAACCTGGAAGCGGTCGAACAGCTCAACCGCCGCTTTCCCGGCCTGGATCTGATCATCGTCGAGTCCGGCGGCGACAACCTGTCCGCCACCTTCAGCCCCGAGCTGTCCGACCTGACCCTGTACGTGATCGACGTCTCCGCCGGCGACAAACTGCCGCGCAAGGGCGGCCCCGGCATCTGCAAGTCCGACCTGCTGGTGATCAACAAGGTCGACCTGGCGCCGATGGTCGGCGCCTCCCTCGAGGTGATGGAACGCGACACCCTGAAGATGCGCGGCGAAAAACCCTTCGTCTTCAGCAACCAGAAAATCGGCCAGGGTCTCGACGAGATCATCGCCTTCATCGAACGCCAGGGCATGCTCACGGCGGCCTGATTCCCCATTCAAGGAGATACTCATGAATCTGCGCAAAACCCTCTACGCCATCGCCTTGTTCTGCACCCCGGCGCTGGCCTTCGCCCACCCTGGGCATGGCGACTCCGGGATCATGGCCGGCCTGGCCCACCCGGTGTTCGGCCTGGATCACCTGCTGGCGATGTTCGCCGTCGGCCTGTGGGCCGCGCAGCAAAGCGGTGCGGCGCGCTGGGCACTGCCTGTGACCTTCGTCGGCAGCATGCTGATCGGTGGTTTGCTGGGCTTTGCCGGCGTGGAAATCCCGCTGCTGGAAACCGGCATCGCCGGTTCGGTACTGGCCTTCGGCCTGCTGGTGGCTGTGGCTGCACGCCTGCCCATGGCGGTGTCGGTCACCCTGACCGCCATCTTCGCCCTCACCCACGGCGTCGCCCACGGCCTGGAGCTGCCAGACCTGGCCAGCCCCTTCGGCTATGCCATCGGTTTCATCGTCGCCACCGCCGCGCTGCACGCCATAGGTTTCGCCCTGGTGCGTTTTCTGCCGCAAACGGCCGCGCCTCTGGTGCGTATCGCCGGTGCTGCATCGGCAGCGACCGGTGTTTGGCTACTAGCCAGCTAAGCCCGGCAATCGGTAGGGTGCGCCATGCGCACCGATGTCGACTCGTCCATCGCGGACACCGCGGTGCGCGACGCACCTTACCGACCGCCACCACAGCACTTGCCAACGTCCCAGCACTGGTGCACAAAGCCCTGAACCGCTTTCGAGACCCGGCCCATGCTGCGCTTCACCCGATTCCTGCTCGTCCCGCTGCTGCTGATCGGCGTCATCGTGCTGGTCCTGACGCTGACCAGCCGTCAGGCGAGCCTGCCTGCGGTGCTCGACGACCTCGGCGAACGCCCCCTGGTGATCGCCCATCGCGGTGGCAAGGGGCTGTGGCCGGAGAACACTCTGTTCGCCTTCGAACGCGCCGCAGCCCTCGGCGTCGACATGCTGGAGATGGATCTGCACCTGAGTCAGGACGCCAAGCTGGTGGTGATCCATGATGAAACCCTGGAACGCACCACCAATGGCCAGGGGCCGGTCGCGCACTACAACCTCGCCGAACTGCAGGCGCTCGATGCCGGCTACAAATGGACGGCCGATGGCGGCCAGAGCTATCCCTACCGCGGCCAGGGTACGCGCATCGCAGCGCTGGAAGAGGTGTTCGAGCGTTTCCCGTTGATCCCCAAGGCGCTCGAAATCAAGGTGCCCGATGTCGGCATGGAAGCTGTGCTCTGCGAAATGCTGGCGGCTTATGACCAACTCGATCGGGTCATTGTCGGCAGCTTCCATGAGCGCAGCCTCAAGCGCTTTCGTGAACTCTGCCCGGAGGTCGCCACCTCGGCGGGGCCGGTTTCGGTGCGCCTGCTGCTGGCGCTGAACTGGCTGGGACTGAGCGACCTGCTGTCGCCCTCCTACCCGGTGCTGCAAATTCCTCCCGAGCACAGCGGCCTGACCCTGGCCACCCCGCGCCTGATACGCAATGCGCAGGCGCGCGGCCTGCACGTACAGCTGTGGACGATCAACGAGCAGCCCGAAATGCGGCGACTGCTGGAAATGGGCGCCGACGGTCTGATCACCGACTACCCGGATCGCGCCTTGCAGCTAATCGGCCGCTCCACACAACTAAGCGCGCTACCCAGCGAGTAGGCTGGCGAAAAGGTCGACAGCAGCGTGAAACCCCAGCGCGATGGGAACCGGCCCGACCTGTTACCAGCTTATCCACAGGATGATCAACACATTCCGGGGATAATCAGCACCGCCTCGCTCAACCCCTCAGAAATCACTGGACAAAACGGCCTTAAGTTCATCCCTTGCCCACGCCGAACAGGCTTGATCAAAAGTTGAACAAAGCGCTGAGAGCCTCTTGAACCGGTGCGTGCAGCAATGGGTACAGAAGTTACCCACAACATCACCCACAGCTGTCGTGGACAAGCTCAAGTCGCGCCTGCAGCTTCGCAGAAAACTGTCAACCCTCTGTGTACAAAGGAAAAACCCCACTGCTCAAATCTTCACCAGCAGGCTGAAAACGACGTTATTCAGGCGCCGCAGCCAGACACCACCAGCTTATCCACAACTATTCCCACAGCCTGCGTGGAAAACTTTATTTTCGCTGCCTGGCATGTTGTCTGCTTGGACGAGTGACCTTCGTTTCTCTGCCTAGTAAGGACGCTTCATGTTCAGCTTCTTCCTCGCCGCCATGCTGCTTGGCTTCGTGTTCAATGCAGCCCCCGGTGCCGTGTTCAGCGAAACCCTGCGCCGTGGCCTGCGTGACGGCTACAAACCCGCCTTGCTGGTACAGATCGGTTCGCTGGTGGGCGACGCCACCTGGGCCGCCCTCGGCCTGACCGGCCTGGCGCTGCTGCTCGACAGCGCGCAGATTCGCTATCCACTGACGCTGGCCAGCGCGCTCTATCTGGCCTGGCTCGGTTATCAGTCACTGCGCGACGCCCATCGCCCGCCGCAACCCAGCGACGATGGCCAGGTCGCCGCTGGTGGCGCCTTCGCCGCCGGCGCGGCGCTGTCACTGACCAACCCACAGAACGTCGTCTACTGGGCCGCCATGGGCGGGGCGATGGCGGCCATCGGCGTCGCCCAGCCAACGCCGACGCACCTGGCGGTGTTCTTCGCCGGTTTCATGGTTTCGTCGCTGCTCTGGTGCTTCATCTGCGCCGGTCTGGTGGACTGGTTTCGCCGCGCTGCGTCGCTGCTCTGGCATCGCCTGACGTACGCAGCCTGCGGCGTGGTGCTGCTGGGTCTGGCCGGGATGAGTGCGATGGAGCTGGTCTGATCGCGCTGCGGCTATCGCCATCATCGAAACAATCTAACGGCGCGGCGCCAGCAACGGGACTAGCCTGAACCACATGTCCCTGCGTCAGGAAGCCGCGCCATGTACCTCAACGACCTGCTCAAGCAACTGCTCGCCAGCTACGCCTGCGCCACCTGCGGCATTGATACGCGGCACTGACACTTGGTGGTTGCGCAGCGGCTGGTTACCCTTGGCGCATTCAGCCAAGGAGTCCGTCCATGTCCCTGCGTAGCGTCTGCGTCTTCTGTGGTGCCAGCCCCGGCGCCAGTCCCATCTACCGCGAGGCGGCCGAAGCGCTTGGCCAGCACCTGGCCCAGCGCGGCATTCGCCTTATCTACGGTGGCGGCGCCGTCGGCCTGATGGGCGTGGTCGCCGATGCGGCGCTGAACGCCGGTGGCGAAGTCATCGGCATTATCCCGCAGAGCCTGGAACGCGCCGAGATCGGCCACCGCAACCTGACCTGCCTGGAAGTGGTGGACGGCATGCATGCACGCAAGGCGCGCATGGCCGAGCTGGCCGACGCCTTCATCGCCCTGCCCGGTGGCCTCGGCACCCTGGAAGAGCTGTTCGAGGTGTGGACCTGGGGCCAACTCGGCTACCACGCCAAGCCGCTGGGTCTGCTGGAAGTGAACGGTTTCTACAGCAAGCTCGGCGACTTTCTCGATCATCTGGTCGCCGAACGCTTCGTTCGCCCGCAGCACCGCGAGATGCTGCAAATTGCCGACACCCCACAGAACCTGCTCGACGCGCTGAGCGAATGGCGCGCCAGCGTGGCGCCGAAATGGGTGGATCGCTCGCCCGTCTGAGCCTGTACGCAGACATGTAAGAACCTGTTCACGATCTCGCGAGCTAGAGCCATACAAGGCAAAAACAGGCGAGGAAGCGGAGTTTACGAGCTGTAAATGAGCATTCCGAGCCTGTTTTTAACGCAGTAAGGCCGACGCGCAGCAGATCGTGAACAGGTTCTGACACAATGCTACGCTCTGCGGCCTCTCTCCCACGGAAGCCGCAACATGGCCGCAAGCAGTCTGCTCGCCCTGATCGACGATATCAGCACGGTACTCGATGACGTCGCCACCATGACCAAGATCGCCGCGCGCAAGACCGCCGGCGTGCTGGGCGACGACCTCGCGCTCAATGCCCAGCAGGTCACCGGAGTCAGGGCAGATCGCGAGCTGCCGGTGGTCTGGGCGGTGGCCAAGGGCTCGCTGCTCAACAAGGCGATCCTGGTGCCGGCCGCGCTGCTGATCAGCGCCGTGGCGCCCTGGCTGGTGGTGCCGCTGCTGATGCTCGGCGGTCTGTTTCTCTGCTACGAAGGCGCCGAAAAGCTGCTGCACAAGCTGCTGCACCCGCACGAGGGTGACGAACAACAGGCGCACCTGGAGGCCATCGCAGATCCGCAACTGGACCTGGTGGCATTCGAGCGCGACAAGATTCGTGGCGCGGTGCGTACCGACTTCGTGCTGTCGGCCGAGATCATCGCCATCACCCTGGGCACCGTCGCCACCGCCAGTTTTCTCAATCAGGTGCTGGTGCTCAGCGGCATCGCCCTGCTGATGACCATCGGCGTCTATGGCCTGGTGGCCGGCATCGTCAAGCTGGACGACGCCGGGCTCTACCTCAGCCAGCGCGCCAGCGTCTTCGCCCAGGCCTGCGGTCGCGGCATCCTGCGCCTGGCGCCCTGGTTGATGAAAGCGCTGTCGGTGATTGGCACGGCGGCGATGTTCATGGTCGGCGGCGGTATTCTCAGCCATGGCTTACCGCCTGTGGAAAGCGCCGTGCATCACGCCGCCGAATGGGTCGCGCGCGATGCCGGCCACCTGCTTTCGACGCTGGTCCCCACCCTGCTCAATGCCCTGCTGGGCGTCGTCGCCGGCTTGCTCAGCGTGCCTGTGGTCAGCCTCGCCACACGCCTGTGGCAGGCGCTGCGCACACCCCAACCCCGTTAGGAACGCTCATTTTTTCGTCAGCCGTCTGCGCCCCTTGCCGGGCGCAGTCGAGGCCGGCTTTCCCCAAGCTTATCCACAGCTTGCTCCACGTCTTTCGTGGATAACCGCCAAGCGGCTTTGCACACACCCGGCAAAGCCTTGAGCTCTCGCTCAAGCAATTCATTACAAAGCATTTTTCAGTGACGGGCGGGCGGCCTGGGCAAAAGCTGATCAGTTACCCAGAAAGCCCAAGAGAACAGGCCTCGAGATGGCATTGCAGAGCTTCCCCACAGAATTATCCACAGCTTTTCTGGATAACCAGGCGTGGCGTTCGGTCGCATCCATAAGCGCAGGCAGCTGTGCGAGTCTCTTGGGACCTGACCGGGATATCAGAAACTGGAGGAATCAAGATGTTGCGTAACGTTGCCCTGCTGGCGCTGCTCGGGCTGGCCAGCACACCGCTACTCGCTGCCGAATGCGCGGTGGATGTCGAATCGACCGACCAGATGACCTTCAACACCCAGGCCATCTCCGTCAGCAAGAGCTGCAAGAGCTTCACCGTCAATCTCAAGCACACGGGCTCGCTGCCCAAGACTGCGATGGGCCATAACTGGGTGCTGAGCAAGACCGCCGACATGCCCGGCGTGGCCACCGACGGCATTCCTGCCGGTCCGGACGCCAGTTACGTCAAGGCTGGCGACGAACGCGTGATCGCCCACACCGACCTGATCGGTGGCGGCGAAAGCACGTCGGTGACCTTCGACGTGAGCAAGCTGGCGGCAGGCGAGGATTACAGCTTCTTCTGCTCGTTCCCCGGCCATTACTCGCTGATGAAAGGCAGCCTGACCCTGGTCGACTGAGGCCGTCACAAACCGTGGGAGATGCGCCTGTCGCACCCTCCCACGAATCTCACCCCAACGGCAGTACCGTGACCTGTACTTCCGGGTCGTGGCTGCCGCCCCCCAGGATGACCCCACGCAACGGCGACACATCGGAGAAATCCCGGCCCCAGGCCAGGGTGATGTGCTCCAGCGCCGGGCGCACGTTGTTGGTCGGGTCGAAATCCACCCAGCCCTGACGCGGGCAATACAGCGACACCCAGGCATGCGAAGCGTCGGCGCCGATCAGCCGCGGCTGGCCGGGCGGTGGCTGGGTCAGCAGGTAGCCACTGACGTAGCGCGCCGCCAGACCACGCGAGCGCAGACAGGCAAGCATCAGGTGGGCGAAGTCCTGGCAGACCCCGCGTTTTTCCTCCAGTACCTGCAGCAGCGGCGTTGCCACCTGGGTGGCGCCGGCATCGAAACTGAACTCGTCGAAGATCTTCTGCATCAGCGCCTGGCACGCCTGCAGCAGCGGACGCCCCGGCGTGAAGCAATCGTCGGCGTAATCGGCGAACACCTGCTTGAGACGCACGTAGGGAGATTCGAAACGGTAGCGCGCCGCCTCCAGCAGCGTCGGTTCCATGCGCTTGCCGCTGTAGCTGAGCGCAGCACACGCGGCCTCCCAGTTTGGCGAGTCGTCCAGCTCCAGCGGCGCACGCGCCAGCACCTCAACGCGCAGCCGTGCGCTGACGACCAGCGCCTCATGCGGGCGCTCGAACACCAGACGGGTCAGTGGATTGCCGAACACGTCCAGACCGTCGCGACGCTGGCAGGGCTGCGGGTCGATGCGCAGCGCCTGTTCATGGCAGCGCTGCCAGGGGCAGTCTCGCGGCCACAGGTGGGCCAGCTGCTGCGCCAGGGAAACCGGCGCCGAGTAACGGTAATGGGTGTCGTGAAGCACCTGATACAACGCGCCGCTCATGAGGATTGTGTCCGCTGGCTGACATCGACATGGGCGAAGAAGCGCAGCCCAAGGTGATCGGAAACCGCGCCGGCGGCCTCGCTGATGGCCACCAGCAGATCGGCCAGGCCTTCGAGCACCGCGCGGGTGCTGCCGGGGCCGAACAACGGATTTTCCAGGCTGGCGAGGTTGAAGGCGCTCAATTGCTGCTCCAGATAGACCAGGTAGCGCTCGGCCGGCAGCTCGAAGCGCTCGTGAAGCCCTTCGAGAGAACGCAGCAGGGTACGCATCTGGAAGATCACGGCATGCGGGTTCTGCTCATCGAGCAGCAGCAGGTCGAGCACCGGGATCAACTGCGCCGAAGCCAGGTAGCGGGTGCGGTAGGTGATGCTGCTGTTGCCCAGCTCCAGCAGCCACTCCAGCGCCGACTGGTCGGTGGCCGAGCCGCTGCGCAGAAAGCCGGCGAAACTGTCGCAGAGAAACTGCAGGCGCTCGATGTAGCGACCGAGCATGAGGAAGCGCCAGCCGTCGTCGCGGGTCATGTCGTCGAGGGCAAAACCGGACAGCGCCGCCAGCGACATCAGCAGGCGGTTGAGAAAATCCAGTAACTCGCCGAAATCGGCCGGCTGGCCTTCCAGCAGTTGCGCCTCGCGCTGCAGCTCCACCAGGGCCTGCCAGTTGGCTTGAGAGAGCTTGCCACGCACGCTGCCAGCGGCCCACTGCAGGCGTTGCAGATTGGAGCGCAGACTGGCCGGCCAGTCGCTGCCAAGTAGTGCCTGCAGCAGACGCTCCGCCAGCTCACCCTCCTCGGGATCTGCCAGCAGGCCCAACTCCTGCGCCAGCGCCAGCGCGCTCTGCAGCGCCTGCGGGTCGTCGTCGTCATCGACGTAGCGCGCCAGCATGATGCGCAGCAGGCGCGCGCTATCCTCGCAGCGTTCAGCGTAACGACCGAACCAGTACAGGTTCTCCACCACGCGTGAAGGCAGGAAGGGGTCGCTGCGCACCAGATCGGCGGTACCGAGAGTGCGTTGCGTCTGCCAGGGCTCGCCCGCGCTCTGCCGCGTACCGAGCACCCAGGTGTCCTTGCTCGCCCCGCCGCGCTGCATGGACACCACCTCGGCATCGGCCTCGGCGGCCACGCGGGTCAGGCCGCCAGGCATCACCCGATAACCCTCGGCGCTGGCCACGGCGAACACACGCATGCCGATGGCCCGCGGCTGCAGGCCACTGCCATCCCACACCGGCGCCTGCGACAGTTTGGCGCGCGCCTGGGCGACGTAAGCATAAGGACGTGCCCGCAGTCGCTCGGCCAGGCTGACACGCTGAGCGTCATCCAGATCGCGGCCGAACACCGGGGCGAAGCTCTGCGAGGGAAAGGCCGGACGCACCAGTAACTGGTCGAGTTTCTCCAGTGCCTCGTCCAGCACCGGTGGCTCACCGCACCACCAACTGGCGATGGACGGCAGCAAGAGTTCCTCGCCGAGCAGATGCTCACTGATCGCCGGTAGAAAGCCCGGCAGGCCGGGCGACTCCAGCACGCCGCTACCCAGGGCATTGGCCACCAGCACGCGGCCACGGCGTACCGCTTCGAGCAGCCCGGGCACGCCGAGGGCGGAGTCGGTGCGCAGCTCCAGAGGGTCGCAGTAGTCGTCATCGAGGCGGCGCAGCACCGCGTGCACGCGGCGCAGGCCGGCCAGGGTCTTGAGGTAGAGGGTGGCATCGCGCACGGTCAGGTCGCTGCCCTCGACCAGCGGGTAACCGAGCTGGCGCGCCAGGTACAGGTGCTCGAAATAGCTTTCGTTGAAGCGCCCCGGCGTCAGCAACACCACCAGCGGGGTCTCGCCGCCACTCGGCGCCTGGCGCGCCAGGGTGTCCTGCAGGGTGCGGAAGAAACTGGCCAGGTATTGCACGCGCAGGTCGCGGTACAACTCGGGGAAGGCGCGCGAGACGATCTGCCGGTTCTCCAGCGCGTAGCCGGCCCCGGAGGGTGCCTGGGTGCGGTCGGCGGTGACCCACCAGCGCCCGTCCGGCGCGCGGGTCAGATCCACCGCATACAGGTGCAGCCAGGTGCCGCCCGGCGCCTGCATGCCCTGGCAAGGCCAGAGGAAGTTGTTGTGACCGAACACCAGCTCGGTGGGCAGCAGCCCCTCGGCGATCAACTTTTGCGGGCCATAGAGGTCGGCCAGCACGCGGTTGAGCAGAGTCGCGCGCTGCGCCACACCGGCGGCGATCTGCTGCCACTCGTCAGCCGGAATCAGGTTGGGCAGCAGATCCAGTTCCCATGGCCGATCGGCGCCATCAGGGTCGGCGTAGACGTTGTAGGTAACGCCATTTTCCTGGATCTGCCGCGCCAGCATGGCCTCACGCTGCGCCAGATGCTCCGGGCGGCTGCGCGCCAGTTGCTCGTACAGCCGCCGCCAGTGCGGGCGCACGTTGCCCTTGGCGTCGAGCAGTTCGTGGTAGGCCCCGGCAAGGGGCGGGTAATCGGCTAGCAGGTCGTGCATGGCAGGCTCGGCAGTGGCAAGGCGGTGCGGCGTGATGCAGGTTGATGCCGCATCCGTGGGAGGCGCTTCAGCGGCGACAGTTCGCGGCTAAAGCCCCTCCCACAGATGGAATCGACGTCAGACGCGACGCAGATCCAGGGTCATCGGCAGTTCATTATTATCTATCGGCTGCATGACAGGGCGCTTGCCTGGACTGTGGCCCAGACGGAAGAACCGCGCCAGGCGCCGGCTCTCGGCCTCGTAGGCGTTGACCGGCAGGCTGTCGTAGTTGCGTCCACCCGGATGCGCGACATGGTACTGGCAACCGCCCAGTGAGCGCTGCATCCAGGTATCGACCAGATCGAACACCAGCGGCGCATGCACACCGATGGTCGGCTGCAGGCAACTGGCCGGCTGCCAGGCGCGAAAGCGCACGCCACCGACGAACTCGCCGACCTTGCCAGTCGGTCGCAGCGGCACCGGCACACCGTTGCAGGTCAGCACATAGCGATCCGGTGCCATGCCGGCCACCCTCACCTGCATGCGCTCCAGCGACGAGTCGACGTAACGTACGGTGCCGCCAGTGGCGCCCTCCTCGCCCAGTACGTGCCAGGGTTCCAGAGCCTGGCGCAGTTCCAGGTCGATGCCCTTGACGGCGAAATCACCGGCCTTGGGGAAACGGAACTCCAAATGCGGCGCGAACCATTCGCTGCGCAGGCGATAGCCGAAGCTGCCCAGTTCCTGCAGCACATCGGCGAAATCCTGCTCGACGAAGTGCGGCAGCAAATAGCGGTCGTGCAACTCGGTGCCCCAGCGCACCAGTTTCGCCGGGCGATAGGGCTCCTGCCAGAAACGGGCGATCAGCGCGCGCAGCAGCAGCTGTTGGGCCAGGCTCATCTGCGCGTGCGGCGGCATCTCGAAGGCGCGCAGCTCGAGCAGGCCGAGGCGACCAGTGGCCGAGTCCGGCGAGTACAGTTTGTCGATGCAGAACTCGGCGCGGTGGGTGTTGCCGGTGACGTCCACCAGCAGGTTACGCAGCAGACGATCGACCAGCCAGGGTGCGCAGTCGCGCCCCGGCTCGGGCATCTGCGCAAAGGCGATCTCCAGCTCATATAAGGCATCGTTGCGCGCCTCATCCACACGCGGCGCCTGCGATGTCGGGCCGATGAACAGGCCACTGAACAGGTAGGACAGCGACGGGTGGTTGTGCCAGTAGCTGATCAGGCTGCGCAGCAGGTCCGGGCGGCGCAGGAAAGGCGAATCCCCCGGCGTCGCGCCGCCGAGGACGAAGTGGTTGCCGCCGCCGGTGCCGGTGTGACGCCCGTCGATCATGAACTTCTCGCTGGACAGCCGCGACTGGCGCGCTGCCTCGTAGAGAAACTCGCAGCGCTCGACAAGCTCATCCCAGTTGGCCGCAGGATGGATGTTCACCTCGATCACGCCCGGATCGGGGGTGACGCGGAAGTACTGCAGGCGCGGGTCGAGCGGCGGCTCGTAGCCCTCCAGCAACACCGGACACTTGAGCTCGGCCGCCACTGCCTCGATGGCTGCGACCAGCTGCAGATAGTCTTCGAGATGGCTCAGCGGCGGCATGAACAGGTACAGACGGCCCTCGCGCGGCTCGGCGCACAGCGCGGTGCGCACGATACCGGCAGCCGATTGCCCGCTGGCCGGGCGTGCGCTCTGCGGGCCGGCACTGGCACCACGCCAGACACCCCGCAGCTGACGCTGGATCTGCGCCGGGCTGGGCAGCGGCGGCAGCACCTGGCTGGGGTCGACCGGATTGACGTAGGGGTAGTCGGCCTGGCTGACCCAGGGCAGCGAATCCAGCGGCAGGCGATAGCCCAGCGCCGAGTCGCCGGGCAGCAGACGGCAGTGCTCGTCACGCAGGAACCAGCGGCCGCTCTGCCAGCCCTCGCCCACCACCTGGCGTGCCAATGGCAGCACATGGCCGACCACGTTCTCGAGGCCCTGGTCGAACACCTTGCGCAGGCGCTCACGCTCCAGCGGGTCGCTCAGGCGCGGGTCATCCGGGGTGACGTTATCCGGCAGCTTGCGCTCGCGCCACAGGTAATAGAACCAGTCCTCGTAGGCCGGGAAAACGTTACTGGCATCCACTTCCAGATGCGCTGCCAGCGTGGCGAGAAAGCGCGCGGCGGTTTCGGCGCTAGCGCCATAGCCACGCTTCTCATCGGCCAGCAGCCTGGGGTCATGCCACAGCGGTTCACCATCGCGGCGCCAGAAGCAGTTCAGCGACCAGCGCGGCAACTGCTCGCCGGGGTACCACTTGCCCTGGCCGAAGTGCACCAGCGCCTTGGGTGCATAGTGACTGCGCAGGCGATAGAACAGATCGGCGGCCAGGCGCCGCTTGTTCGGCCCGAGCGCGGCGGTGTTCCACTCGTCGTCATCGGGGTAATCGAGGGCGACGAAGGTCGGTTCACCGCCCATGGTCAGGCGCACGTCGTGCTTGTGCAGGTCCTCGTCGATCTGCCGACCCAGCGCCTGGATCGCCTGCCACTGCGCCTCGCTGTAAGGCTTGGTGACGCGTGGCGCCTCCCACACGCGCTCGACGCTCATCAGGTGCTCGAACTCCACCTCGCACTCGTCCAGCCCGCCGGTGATCGGCGCCGCCGAGGATGGCTCCGGGCTGCACGCCAGAGGAATGTGGCCTTCGCCGGCAAACAGGCCTGAAGTCGGGTCGAGACCGACCCAGCCGGCGCCAGGCAGGTACACCTCGCACCAGGCGTGCAGGTCGGTAAAGTCCTTGTCGGTGCCGGAGGGGCCGTCGAGGGCTTTGACGTCGGCGGTGAGCTGGATCAGGTAGCCGGAGACGAAGCGCGCCGCCAGGCCCAGGTGACGCAGCAGTTGCACCAGCAGCCAGGCCGAATCGCGGCACGAACCGGCGGCCAGCTCGAGCGACTGCTCCGGCGTCTGCACGCCCGGCTCCATGCGGATCAGGTAGCGGATGTCAGCCGACAGCCGCTGGTTCAGCTCGACCAGAAAATCGATGCTGGGCACCGGCTCGCGGGAGATACCGGCCAGGTACTTGGCGAACAGCGGTGTGGCCGGCAGCTTGACCAGATAGGGCGCCAGCTCGCGCTGCTCACCCTCGGTGTAGGCGAAGGGAATGCGCTCGGCATAGGGTTCGAGGAAGAAGTCGAAGGGGTTGAACACCGCCATCTCGGCGACCAGATCCACCTCGACCTTGAACTCGCGCGTTTTCTCGGGAAACACCAGGCGCGCCAGGTAGTTGCCCTGCGGATCCTGCTGCCAGTTGATGAAGTGCTCGCCCGGCTCGACCTTCAGCGCATAGGAAAGGATGCGTGTGCGGCTGTGCGGTGCCGGGCGCAAACGTACGACTTGTGGCCCGAGGTTCACCGCGCGGTCATAGCGGTAGTGGGTGACATGGTGCAGCGCGACATGAATCGACACGGCGGCCTCCTGCTAGCCTGGACGATACCCAGTGCAGCGCAAGACTTATGCCAGAGGCAACCCGCTGATTTCCCAGCGTGCCACGCCCTGCAAGCCCCTTATCGGGGCATCGCCCGCACCAAGGTCAGATGGACGCACAACTATAGAGCAGGCGCCGGCAACCCTGATGACAATTACGCACGACTTCAGCACTCGCCATCGAGACTGGCGATCCAGCGGTCGATCACCTCCAGCCCTTCGTGATGGGAGGTGGACCGCCCCAGCTCGGGCATCATGATGCTGGGATCGGTGCTGTGCAGGCGAAAGCTCAGCACCGATTTCTCCGGCGCACCGGGATGAATGTCCACCAGACGATCACCGGAGCCCTTGCCCGCAGCCACCGGCTGCTTGCACAGGCCATAGGCGATGCTCAGCGGTGTGGCTGGGTCGAGATACAAACCGGAGGTACGCCCCGGCCCTTCAGGGTTATGGCAGTGCGAGCAGTTGGCATCCAGATAACTGCGTGCCTGATGTTCCAGCCCCTCCCCTTCACGCGGCGCGCCCCACAGGGCATTTCGTGGAACGCTAGCCATGTCAGCCGGAACACCTTGCAGGAAACCGCTCCCCTGCCAGTACAACAACTGGTTGGCCGTGCCATCGGCGTAGGCGAAATCCTTGTTCAGATGGCGCGCCTTCGGCCCCAGGGGTTGTACGCCCTTGCCAGCCTGCTCCTCGTGACACCCCGCGCACTGGTTGGCATCGGGCACCTGATAGTCGACCGCCAGCGCCTCGCCCGTTTCATCATGCAGTTGCAGATCGAAGCTGGCGCCTGCCCAGTCCAGCGTGGCCTCGCGTTGCGCCTCGTCCCAGATGTAAGGCAGCGCGACCCAGCCCTGCTCCTGACGTAGCAGGATGCGCGTCTCGAGCAACCGCACGCGCTTCAGTTGCACCGCCTCGGCGCCCTGCTGCTCGCTGCGCAGCAGCCGGCCCTGAGCATCGATCGGGTAGTAGAAGGTTTTGCTCAGCACGGTGCCCACGGGGTAATCGAAACGCGCTTCGGCATAGCGCGCCTGGCTCCCTTCGGGCAGCCAGATCGTACGCAGCTTGTGCGCATAGTCGGTGAACAGCGGCGTATTGAGGTAGTAGGGCAGCACACCGGTAGCAGGCTGCAGGTAGCCGCCCTGTTGCTGCAGCACGCCCCAGGTGCTGAGCTTGTCGGGATAGTCCTCGCCGCCGGGCAGATACAAAGGCGCGTGTTGCTGCTCGCAGCCGCCGAGCAGCAGGGTGGCCAGCAACAGCCAGCCGGCTCTCATGCGTCCTCACCTGCCTCGGCCAGGGCTGCACGCAGCTCGACGGCGGGAAGACGGGGCAGCTCGCAGCGATGCGGCGTTATATCGGTGCTGATGTTCTTGTAGCCGCCCGGCCCATCGACGTTGACGATGCCGGCATCGCCATTGTCGATGCAGATGGCCAGCTCGGCCGGCAGCTTGCCATCGACCAGTTTCTCGGGATTCACATAGCCATCCCAGAGAATGTCCGGCAGGCGTCCATTGAGACCGAACTTGGCCAGCCTCAGCGCCTTCAGCTCGAGGTTGTCGGGGCTGTCCCCGCCGGGGCCGAAACGGTTGCCATGGATATGAATGGCCTCCGGGTAGGCATCGAAGTCCGCCTCGGTGGAGAGGTCGGTGTAGCCGGTGCTGAAGTAGCTGCTGACGATAACGTTGGCGGTGCGGTGGTCGCCAATATCGTTATCGAAGATCTCCACCTTGTCGTTGGAATTGACCAGCACGCCAGAGCCCGCCGGCACACTGGCGACCGGCGTGCCCTTGTGGCCGAAGTTCTTGTGGTTGTTGCCCTCGACCTTGTTGCGGTAGACCCGTGTGGTGTGACCTGGCTGCGGCAGGTTGGGCATGTTGAACACCAGGATGCCACCGGTGTTGCCGGTGGCGACGTTGTCATAGACGTCGGCGCCGATGGTGTTCTCGATCTCGATGCCCGCGACGTTGCGCTCGGCACGACTGTTGCGCACCACCACGTTGCGCGACTGGCCCACATAGATGCCAGCATCCGAGGCACCGATGGCCACCACGCCGTCGATCAGCACATTCTCGGTCTGTACCGGATAGATGCCATAGGCGCCATTCTCGGTAGCCGGGCCATTGGTCCACTCGGTGCGTACGCGGCGGATGATGATGTTCTGGCCGCCAACCACCTTGAGCGCATCGCCCTTGGTGTCTTCCAGCGCCAGGTCCTCGATGGTGAAGTCGGAGGCGTTCACCAGCAGCCCTTCGGCACCGGACTTCTGGCCCTTGAAGTTGAGGATGGTCTGATCCATGCCAGCACCGCGCAACGTCACACCACTGACCTTGAGGCTCAGGCTGCGGTCTAGCTGCCAGGTGCCGGCAGGAATCTCGATCACCTCACCCGGCTTGGCCTTGATCAACTGCGTCTGCAGTTGCTTCTGAAAGTCGAGATTGGCGACAGGAGGTGCTTCGGAATCACCGCATGCAGTCAGCAGCAAGGACAGAGCAATAAACGAGGGGGCGGCAAGGCGCATGATGGGGCTCCGCTGTTGTTCTTATGTCTTGGCACTATAGTTCCAATATAAAAACAAGCCAAGCCCGGGACCACCTCGCAAGTCGCGCCATGAAACCAAGCGAGATGCTTGCAGCCCCTATCGGGAAGCAACAGACTACGAGCACTTCCGCAGCCCAAGGACAGGCCGCCATGCACACCCTCGAACGCATCTATCCCTTGAAGATGGATGAGCGCCTGGCCGCCGACCTGGCCACTCTCGACTTGCACATGCAGCGCTACGAATTCGCCAGCGATTCGCTAGCGGGCTCGCGCGTGCTCGACATGGCGTGTGGCTGCGGTTATGGCAGTGCATTGCTGGCCGAACGGCATCCGGACAAGCAGATCACCGGTATCGACATCGATCCCGAAGCCATCGCCTACGCACAGGCGAATTATCAGCGACCCAACCTGCGCTATGAGTGCGCCAATGCCGAAACCTTCACCGACAGCGCAGGCTTCGACAGCATCGTCAGCCTGGAAACCATCGAGCATCTGCCAGACCCGCTGCGCCTGGCAAAAAACCTCGTACGACTGTTGGCCCAGGGTGGCCGTATCATTGCCTCGGTGCCGACCACACCAACGCTCGATGGCAACCCGCACCACCTCCATGACTTCAGCCCGGCCAGCTTCGCGCGCCTGTTCGGCCGCCACGGGCTACGCCCGCATGAGCGTTTCGAGCAGATCCAGCGCTGGGAGTTTTCGGGGTTGTTCAAGAAGTCAGCGAAGAAGGAGGTACGCCAGCACCGCTCGGAAGGCGTCGGCAATGCCGTGCTGGCGTATTACCGCAGCCACCCGTTTTACCTGTTCAGGCGTTTGTGGTCGATCCTGCGCTATGGCCCGAGCAATCGCTACCTGACCTGTCGCTTCAGCGCTGACTGAGCCTGTCGCACCTCACGACGACAATGGTGGGCTGAAACCCACCCTACCGGTTGCCGATCAGGGCTTCTGAAACGAAAACGCCAGCACAGTGCTGGCGTTTTCGTGAGTGCTGCTGATGATTCAGCGCGGTACCGCGGGTTTCTTCCCAGGCTTCTTGCCCTTGCCTTTACCGGCGCCAGCACGCTCACGCGCGGCTTGCTGGTTACGCGCCTCAGCCGCGGCTTTGGCCTGCTCTCGCTTGTCCCAGGGCTTGCTGCCATCACTGCCACGCGGCGGCAGCCCCGTGTGCTGAGTGAGAATCTTGCCTGCATTACCCGCCTTCTTGCTGCCGACCGGCGTGGAGTTCTTGCGCCGCGCGCTCTGGTAGCCATCATCAGCAGCTGGCTGGTTAGCCGGAATCAGTTGATGCTTGGCCGGACCGATCAGATCACTGCGGCCCATGCGCGTCAGCGCCTCACGCAGCAGCGGCCACCCTTTCGGATCGTGGTAGCGCAGGAAGGCCTTGTGCAAGCGACGCTGCTGCTCGCTCTTGACGATCTCGACGCCGTCGCTCTTGTAGGTGACCTTGCGCAGCGGGTTCTTGCCCGAGTGGTACATGGCCGTGGCCGTGGCCATCGGCGACGGGTAGAACGCCTGCACCTGGTCGGCGCGGAAACCGTTGCGCTTGAGCCACAGGGCGAGGTTCATCATGTCCTCGTCGGTGGTGCCCGGATGCGCGGCGATGAAGTACGGGATCAGGTACTGCTCCTTGCCCGCCTCCTTCGAGTACTTCTCGAACATCTGCTTGAAGCGGTCGTAGCTGCCGATGCCCGGCTTCATCATCTTGTCCAGCGGGCCACGCTCGGTGTGCTCCGGAGCGATCTTCAGGTAGCCGCCAACGTGATGGGTGACCAGCTCCTTGACGTACTCCGGCGATTCCACGGCCAGGTCATAGCGCAGACCCGAGGCGATCAGGATCTTCTTCACCCCTGGCAGCGCGCGCGCCTTGCGGTACAGCTCGATCAGGGAGGAGTGGTCGGTATTGAGGTTCTCGCAGATACCGGGGAACACGCACGACGGCTTGCGGCAGTGCTTCTCGATCTCCGGGTCCTTGCAGGCGATGCGGTACATGTTGGCGGTCGGCCCGCCGAGGTCGGAGACCACGCCGGTGAAGCCCGGCACCTTGTCGCGCATCTCCTCGATCTCGCGGATGATCGACTCGTGCGAACGGTTCTGGATGATGCGTCCTTCGTGCTCGGTGATCGAGCAGAAGGTACAGCCGCCGAAGCAGCCGCGCATGATGTTCACCGAGAAACGGATCATTTCGTAGGCCGGAATCTTCTCCTTGCCATACGCCGGGTGCGGCACGCGCGCATAGGGCATGCCGAACACGTAGTCCATTTCCTCGGTGGTCATCGGGATGGGTGGCGGGTTGAACCACACGTCTACCTCACCATGCCTCTGCACCAGCGCGCGGGCGTTGCCCGGGTTGGTTTCCAGGTGCAGCACGCGGTTGGCGTGGGCGTAGAGCACCGGATCGTTACGCACCTTCTCGAACGACGGCAGACGGATCACCGTCTTGTCGCGGGTCATGCGCGGGCTGTCGAGAATCTGCACCACACGGGCTTCGTTGGGGTCTTCGACCTCGCCTTTGGCCTGCTCGATGGCACAGGCCTCGGTGTCCTGCGTATTGACGTAGGGGTTGATGATCTTGTCGACGCGGCCCGGACGGTCGATACGGGTGGAGTCGACCTCATACCAGCCTTCAGGCGTGTCACGACGAATGAAGGCCGTACCACGTACATCGCTGATGGCTTCGACCTGCTCGCCACGCGACAGACGCTGGGCGATCTCGACCACCGCACGCTCGGCATTGCCGTAGAGCAGGATGTCGGCGGTGGCGTCCATCAGGATCGAACGGCGGACCTTGTCCTGCCAGTAGTCGTAATGGGCGATACGGCGCAAGGACGCCTCGATGCCGCCAAGCACCACCGGCACGTGACTATAGGCCTCCTTGCAGCGCTGGCTGTAGACCAGGCTGGCGCGATCCGGGCGTTTGCCGGCCAGGCCGCCGGGCGTATAGGCGTCGTCGGAGCGAATCTTCTTGTCGGCGGTGTAGCGGTTGATCATCGAGTCCATGTTGCCGGCGGCGACGCCGAAAAACAGGTTCGGCTCGCCGAGCTTCATGAAGTCGTCTTTGCTGCGCCAATCCGGCTGGGCAATGATGCCCACGCGAAAGCCCTGGGCTTCGAGCAGGCGACCAATGATGGCCATGCCGAACGAAGGATGATCGACGTAGGCGTCACCGGTGACAATGATGATGTCGCAGCTGTCCCAGCCGAGCTGATCCATCTCTTCCCGGCTCATCGGCAGGAAGGGCGCAGGCCCGAAACACTCGGCCCAGTACTTGGGATAGTCGAACAGCGGCTTGGCGGCTTGCATATTTTTTGATCAATGGGCTATCACGAGGGGCGCGGATAATAGCACAAAAATTGACCAAACCAGACTACTGCGCTGGGTTTAATACGCCTTCACGCACTGCGACAAACGCTCAGGCACGCGCTTGGCTCACTCTTCCGGGCATCGGCTCTGGCGCAGCACCGACGTCGGGAAAGAAAGGATAGAAAAATCAGACATTTTCCTGCAGTAGCCTTACGCCATATTTGTTTTCGGCCGATAACAATCCTATGCATATACTCAAGTACTCGGTCAGCCGACTCCAGGACACCTATGCCGCAGCGCTTCGCCTTTCTGCTTGTTCTTCTGCTGGGACTGTCGAGCACGGCCCCGGCAGCAGCATCCGTGCTGCTCACCGATGCCAGCAGCGGCATGCCGCTCAATGCACATATCGAGTTGCTGGAAGACGCCCAGGGCACCCTGACCATCGACGACCTTGCCGCCCCTGAGCAGCAGTCGCGCTTTCAACCGGCCAATGGCCGTGCCAGCGTCGGCCAGAGCCTCAATCCCTGGTGGATCAAGCTCACCCTGCAACGTGATATGCGCGCCCCTGCCCACTGGGTACTGGAAGTGGGCTCGGTGACCCAACTCGACCTGCAGCTTCACCAGCCCGACGGCCAGGGCGGCTGGCTGGTGCGTCAGTCCGGTGAGCGCGTCGCCTTCAGCGAGAACCGCGACCACCCCTACCGCCGCATGGTGTTCGATCTGCCAACCCTCGGTGAACAACCAACGACCTTCTATCTGCGCGCCTTCGACCCTGCGGGTAACTCCTTCCCGTTGCGCATCTGGCAGCTCGATGACCTCACGCAACTGGCAACCCGCGAGAACCTGGCGCTCGGCGTCATCTATGGCGTGGTTTTCGCGCTGCTGCTGTACAACCTGTTCATCCTCATCTCGCTGCGCGACAAGGCCTATTTCTGGTACGTGCTGACCACCGCCTTCGCCCTGCTGTTCATCATGAGCATGACCGGCCATGGCGCGCAGTACCTGTGGCCCAACCACCCGGTACCGGCGTGGCTCGACCGCATAACCTTGCCGTCGTTGTGGGGGCTGTTCGCCAGCCGCTTCACCCAGACGCTGTTGCAGACGCGCGTTTACGTGCGCTGGGCGCATCATCTGCTGAACATGGCCTGCGTGATCTATCTCGTTGCCATCGCCCTGACCCTGTTCGATCAACGTTACCTCGCAGCCTGGGCCATCGCCCTGCTGTCGCTGACCAGCATCCCGGCCGCCCTGGGCAGCGCCGTGATCCGCTGGCGCCAGGGCTTCTTCCCGGCGCAGCTGTATCTCTACGGCTATGGTCTGGTTCTGGGCAGCGTCGCCATCCTGCTGCTACGCACCACCGGAGTGCTGCAACCGGCCGAGTGGAATGCCTACGTATTCCCGCTGGCAGTGGCTGCCGAATCCATCCTGTTCTCCTTCGCCCTGGCTTATCGCATCCAGATCCTCAAGCAGGAGCGCGCCGTTGCCCTGCAACAGGCGGACCGTGAGAAAACCGCGCGCCTGGCGCAGCTGCAAGCCAGCGCCGACGAACTACAGACGGCGGTGACCGCACGCACCGCCGAGCTGGCTGCCACCAACGAGCAGCTACGCGACCGCGAGCGCGAACTGCAGCACGCAGCCTTCCATGACTCGCTGACCGAACTCCCCAACCGACGCTATCTGGTCGAGCGCTGCGAGTCGGCACTGGCTCACGCCGAGCGGCACAAGGAGAGCGTGGCGTTGCTGCTGATCGACCTGGATCACTTCAAGCCGATCAATGACCGCTTCGGCCACGCCGCCGGCGACCTGATGCTGCAGGTGATTGCCAAGCGCTTGCGCGAGCACGTTCGCGCCGGTGATGCGGTTGCTCGATTGGGCGGCGATGAGTTCGCCGCGCTGATCTGCGGCAGCGACGCCGAAAGCCAGGCCCGGGAAATTGCCGAGCGCCTGCTGGCCGAGCTATCCACGCCTGTTCACTACGGTGCCGAGCGCCTGCGCGTGACCATCAGCATCGGCGTGGCACTCTATCCGCGCCATGCGAAGAACTTCACCGGGCTGTACAAGGCCGCAGACATGGCCCTTTACCGGGTAAAGGAACTGGGTCGTTCCGGTTCGCGCGTGCATGGCGACGATGGCGAACTGAGCGATCAGGCCTGCCTGCAACTGGACGTGCTCAAGGTATCCAGCGGCCTGGCCTAACCAAACGACCGTTAGCCGATATAGCGCCTTGGTACCCGCGCCGTGACCTTGGTCAGCAGCTCGTAGCCGATGGTACCGCACGCCATCGCCACCTCATCGACAGGCAGATTGCTCCCCCACAGCTCCACCGGCGAATCGATATCGGCCTCGGGCAGGTCAGTGATATCCACTGCCAGCATGTCCATCGATACCCTGCCCGCCAGCTTGGCGCGCTGTCCTTCGACCAGCACCGGCGTGCCGCTCGGTGCGTGGCGCGGATAGCCGTCGGCATAACCGCAGCTGACCGTGGCGATACGCGAAGGCCGCTCGGCCACCCAGCTCGCGCCATAACCAACGCTTTCGCCGACGGCCACCTCACGCACGGCGATCACCCGCGCAGCCAGGGTCATGGCCGGTTTCAGCCCGAGCTCACGCGCACTCAGCTCGGCGAAAGGCGTCGCGCCGTAGAGCATGATGCCGGGGCGCAGCCAGTCCATATGCGCTGCCGGAATGGTCAGCACCGCCGCCGAGTTGGCCAGTGAGCGATGATTGAAATCCAGATCCAGCAGGTCTAGAAAACGCTCGACCTGCAGTTCGGTCAGCAGATGGCCGCGCTCGTCGGCACAGGCAAAATGACTGAGCAGGTTGAGCTCGGCGACCTGTTCGGCATCCTCCAGCCGCGCATGCCACTGGCGCAGGCTGGTGGCATCGAAACCGAGGCGATGCATGCCGGAGTCGAGCTTTAGCCAGACGTTGAGCGGACGCGCCAACTCAGCGGCAATCAGCGCCTCGGCCTGCGCCGCGCTCTGCACCACCAGATCCAGTCCAAGCTGCGCGGCGATGGCGTACTCACTGGCCTCGAAGCAGCCCTCGAGCAGCAGGATGCGCGCCTTGTCATGCATGGCACGCACCTCGGCCGCCTCTTCCAGACAGGCCACGGCAAAGCCATCGGCAACCTCGTACAACGCCGTTACCACCTCACGCACGCCATGCCCGTAGGCATTGGCCTTGACCACGGCGAAGGCCTGACGCCCAGGCGCGCAGCGCTTGGCGACGGCGTAGTTATCAGCGATGGCGGAGAGGTCGACGATGGCGGCAAGCGGACGCATGACAGAAGGCCTGAACGAAAAACGGGCGCCCATCTTAACCGCTGGGCACCCGTTTTCATTGATCTGGAGCGTAGCCCGGATGCAATCCGGGGGCTTCTGCGCCGAGAGCCCCGGATTTCATCCGGGCTACAGAACTGCGTGATTCGCGAGCAGAGCTCGCTCCTGCACTGCTCCCGCGCGGTTATTCGTCGTCGAACTGGTAGCTACCCGGCGCCAGGTTCTCGAAGCGCGAATACTTGCCGAGGAAGGCCAGGCGCGCGGTACCCAGGGGGCCGTTACGCTGCTTGCCGATGATGATCTCGGCCACGCCCTTGTACTCGGTCTCCGGGTGGTACACCTCGTCACGGTAGACGAACAGGATGATGTCGGCGTCCTGCTCGATCGCACCGGATTCACGCAAGTCGGAGTTGATCGGGCGCTTGTTGGGCCGCTGCTCCAGGCCACGGTTGAGCTGCGACAGGGCGATGACCGGGCAGTTGAATTCCTTGGCCAGGCCCTTGAGCGAGCGCGAGATTTCGGAAATCTCGTTGACCCGGCTGTCGCCGCTGGAGCCCGGAATCTGCATCAGCTGCAGGTAGTCGACCATGATCAGGCCGATCTCACCGTGCTCACGCGCCAGACGCCGCGTGCGCGCACGCATCTCGCTCGGAGAAATACCGGCGGTATCGTCGATGAACAGTTTGCGATCATTGAGCAGGTTGACCGCGCTGGTCAGCCGTGGCCAATCATCGTCGTCGAGCTGACCGGCACGTACCTTGGTCTGGTCGATACGCCCGAGCGAGGCGAGCATACGAATCACGATGGATTCCGACGGCATCTCCAGCGAGTACACCAGAATCGCCTTGTCGCTGCGCATCAGGGCGTTCTCCACCAGGTTCATGGCGAAGGTGGTCTTACCCATCGACGGACGACCGGCGACGATGATCATGTCGGCTGGCTGCAGGCCGCTGGTCAGCCCGTCCAGATCGTCGAAACCGGTCGACAGACCGGTGATCGCATCGCCGTTGTTGAACAGCGTGTCGATGCGGTCGATGGCCTTGACCAGAATGTCGTTGATGCCCACCGGGCCGCCGGTCTTGGGACGGTCTTCGGCAATCTGGAAGATCAGACGCTCCGCTTCGTCGAGAATTTCCTCGCCGGTGCGCCCCTCTGGGGCGTAGGCACTGTCGGCAATCTCGTTGCTGATGCTGATCAGTTTGCGCAGGGTGGCGCGCTCACGAATGATCTGCGCATAGGCCTTGATGTTGGCCACCGACGGCGTGTTCTTGGCCAGCTCGGCGAGATAGGCCAGACCGCCGACCTGCGACAGTTGCCCTTCCTTGTCCAACTGCTCGGACAGGGTCACCACGTCGAAGGGTTCGTTACGCTCGGCCAGCTTGAAGATAGCGCGGAAAATCAGCCGGTGGTCGTGGCGATAGAAATCGACATCCGACACACCATCGAGCACACGCTCCCAGGCATTGTTGTCGAGCATCAGGCCGCCGAGCACCGCCTGTTCCGCCTCGATGGAGTGCGGTGGCACTTTCAGGGCGGCAGTCTGCAGGTCGTATTGCTCGGGAATGCTGATGTCGTTCATAGGCTCGGGAAGAAAATACTGCGATAGAAAAACAAAGGGCACGGATCGCAGAGCGATACCGTGCCCGATTGTCAGCAGACCTACGCTACAGCGCAAGTCCGCTTGGCGGCTACTTGATTAAGCAGCGACCACGATCACCTTGACGGTGGCTTCAACGTCGGTGTGCAGGTGCACAGCTACGTCGTATTCGCCAATCTGGCGAATGGTGCCGTTCGGCAGACGAACTTCAGCTTTGGCCACTTCAACGCCGGAGGCGGTCAGGGCGTCAGCGATGTCGTGGGTGCCGATGGAACCGAACAGCTTGCCTTCATCGCCAGCGGTGGCGGTGATGGTGACTTCCAGCTCAGCCAGCTGAGCAGCGCGAGATTCAGCGGAAGCTTTCTTCTCGGCAGCAGCTTTTTCCAGCTCGGCGCGACGTGCTTCAAAAGCAGCAACGTTGGCTTCGGTGGCAGCGGTGGCTTTGCCTTGCGGCAGCAGGAAGTTACGGCCGTAACCGGCTTTAACGTTCACTTTGTCGCCCAGGTTGCCCAGATTGGCGATTTTTTCCAGCAGGATGACTTCCATTTGGGTCTTACCTCTTAACTTTTAACCTTCACCGTTCGCAGAGCCCGGGCCGTTCTTGCGCGCCAGGCGACCGCGAAAATCAAACAGACTGTCGACGATGGCCAAGACCACCAGTAACGGATAGATCAGCTGCATGAACAGCAGGAGCGTGATGTACATACCCACCAGCCAGAAGCGAGCGAGCCCACCCTTCTCCACCAGGCCATGCACCAGGGCGATCCCGGCGAACAGCAGCGGCACACTGCACAGCGGCGTGAGCATGGCCAACTGCGGCCCCAGGTTGGGACCTAGCATCATGCCCGCCAGCAGCAACAGGGCCTGCGGCAGCGACAGCCTCAGTGCGCGAAACTCGCGACCAAAACCGCCAGGGTTGTACAACACGGCCTGCCAATAACGCCCAAGGATCAGGCTCAGCAAGCTCAGGATCTGCAGCAAGGCTGCCAGCAATCCGGTCAGTACCGGTGCGATCAAAGCCTCGAGACGCTCGCGTTCGCTCACCGACAATTGCTGGTGAGCCCCATCGAACATGGTCGGCAGGAGCTTCTGCAGCTCACCGGCCATGGCCGCGATGGGTTCGCGGAACACTGCCCCAAGGACAAATCCATACACCAGGCCCAGTGCCACACTGCTCAGCAGTATGCGGTTCCAGGTCCAATTGGCGCGCAACAACAACGCCAACCCCAGCGCGCCGACCAGCACCAGCAAGGTGCGCGGTTCGCCGAAATACCACCAGGCAATCGCCGGTAGCAGGGCCCAGGCCAGGATGCCGATGGCATCACTGGCTCCACGCCGCAGCAGCACCAGGCTGCCCGCGGCTGCACTCAACCAGAACAACAGCGGCATCGCTGCCGATCCCACCACCACGAGGGTGGCCTGCATACGGCCGCGCATGATGTATTCAGCCAGGGCGCGCATGCGATCTATTCCTTAACTCTTGTCGACTGTCCGGTCTCAGCGGCCGTGGCTGTCGGTGTAGGGCAGCAGGGCCAGGAAGCGGGCGCGCTTGATAGCGGTGGCCAGCTGACGCTGATAACGAGCCTTGGTACCGGTGATACGGCTAGGAACGATTTTGCCGGTTTCCGAGATGTAGGCTTTCAGGGTGTTGAGATCTTTGAAATCGATCTCTTTCACGTCTTCAGCGGTGAAGCGGCAGAATTTACGACGACGGAAGAAACGTGCCATGTGATTGGCTCCTCAATAGATCCGTGGATTACTCGTCAGCGTTGTCGCTGTCGTTGCTGTCGCTGTCATCGCCGTCGTTGGACTCGGCGTTTTCAGGACGTTCACGACGCTCGCGGCGCTCACTGCGGTTTTCTTCGGCCTTCAGCATCTCGGACTGGCCAGTGACGGCCTCGTCGCGACGGATGACCAGGTTACGGATCACGGCGTCGTTGTAGCGGAAGTTGTCTTCCAGCTCGGCCAGGGCCTTGCCGGTGCACTCTACGTTGAGCATCACGTAGTGGGCTTTGTGGACGTTGTTGATGGCGTAAGCCAGCTGACGACGACCCCAGTCTTCCAGGCGGTGAATCTTGCCACCGTCTTCTTCGATCAGCTTGGTGTAACGCTCGACCATGCCGCCGACTTGCTCGCTCTGGTCCGGGTGAACCAGAAAGATGATTTCGTAATGACGCATAAATGCTCCTTACGGGTTGTAGCCTGCCAACTAAGGTGGTCAGGCAAGGAGTGGGTTTTTCTCGTGATGAGCTTGCCAGGCGGTAGGCGCGAAAAGGCCTGCCGTCACGGCAAGGGGCGCCATTCTAGAGAAGCCCCCCGCCGCACGCAAGACGAATTGGCGATTATTTGAGCAGTCAGCCCTTGCGCTTAGCCTGACGCTGACGCACTGCCTCGAACAGGCAGACGCCGGTGGCAACCGAGACGTTGAGGCTGCTGACACTGCCGGCCATGGGCAGCTTGACCAGATAATCGCAGTGCTCGCGGGTCAAGCGGCGCATGCCCTTGCCTTCGGCACCCATGATCAGCACCGTTGGCCCGGTCATGTCCTGCTGATAGACCTCTTGCTCGGCCTCGCCGGCCGTACCCACCACCCATAGGCCGCGCTGCTGCAACTTCTCCAGACTGCGCGCCAGGTTGGTCACCGCCACCAGCGGAATCACCTCGGCAGCACCGCAGGCCACCTTGCGCACCGTGGCGTTGAGGGTTGCCGATTTGTCCTTGGGCACGATCACCGCCAACGCGCCGGCGGCATCCGCTGTACGCAGGCAGGCCCCCAGGTTGTGCGGGTCGGTCACGCCGTCGAGCACCAGCAGCAAAGGCGGGCCTTCGCAGCGATCGAGCAACTCCTCGAGCATCGCCTCGCCCCAGACCTGACTGGGGCTGACATCGGCAACCACACCCTGGTGCACACCCTCGACCCAGGCATCCATCTCACGGCGCTCGCACTGCCCCACTTTTACGCGAGACTGCGCAGCCAGCTCCAGCAAGGGCTGCACCCGAGGATCACTGCGACCATCGGCCAGCCAGACCTGCTTTACCCGCTTGGGGTGATGACGCAGCAAGGCTTCTACGGCATGTACGCCGTAGATCTTTTCCAGATCACTCATGACTTGGCCTTACGCTTGCGCGGCTTACCGGCAGCTGGCGGGGCACTGTCGCCACGTCCGGAGCCCTTGCGCGAACCGTCGGCCGGCTTGCTCGCCGACTTGCCGGCAGCACCTTTGCCACTCGCACCCTTGCCGGCCTTGGCGCCAGCCAACAGCGCCTTCTTCACGTCCCGGCTCTTCTGCACATCGGTATTGCCCATGCCGTTCGGCTTGCCGCCACGACGCGCATCATCACCCTTGCCGGCCTTGCCCTGGCTCAGTTCGAAGTCGATCTTGCGTTCATCCAGATCGACGCGCATCACCTTGACCTCGACGCTGTCGCCGAGGCGGAAGCTGCGGCCACTGCGCTCGCCGGACAGGCGATGGTGAACCGGGTCGAAGTGGTAATAGTCGGCCGGCAACGCGGTCACGTGCACTAGGCCATCGACATAGATGTCACGCAGCTCGACGAAGATGCCGAAACCGGTCACAGCAGTGATCACACCGGCAAAGGTCTCACCGACGCGATCCTGCATGAACTCGCACTTGAGCCAGTTGACCACGTCGCGGGTCGCTTCATCGGCACGGCGCTCGGTCATCGAGCACTGCTCGCCGAGTTTTTCCAGGGTCGCCTCGTCGTACGGATAGATGCGCGCCTTGGGCATGATCGCTGCGCCGGCGCGCTCCACATGCTTGGTGTCGCGCTTGGAACGCACCACGCTGCGAATGGCGCGATGCACCAGCAGATCGGGGTAACGGCGGATCGGCGAGGTGAAGTGGGTATACGCCTCGTAATTGAGACCGAAGTGCCCTTCGTTCTGCGCGCTGTACACCGCCTGGCTCAGCGAACGCAGCATCACGGTCTGGATCAGGTGATAGTCCGGGCGCTCGCGGATGCTTTCCAGCAGGCGTTGATAGTCCTTGGGCGACGGACCGTCCTTGGACTTGCCACGCTGCAGCGACAGCCCCAGCTCACCGAGGAAGGCCTTGAGCTTCTCCAGGCGCTCCGGCGGCGGGCCATCGTGCACGCGATACAGCGACGGGATCTCGTGATCCTGCATGAAGCGCGCTGTGGCTACGTTGGCGGCCAGCATGCACTCTTCGATGAGCTTGTGTGCGTCGTTACGCTGGGTCGGGCGGATCTCGTCGATCTTGCGGTCGGTGCCGAAGATGATGCGGGTTTCCTGCGTCTCGAAGTCGATGGCGCCACGCTCGTGGCGGGCAGCGACCAGCACCTGATACAGGGCGTAGAGCTGATTGAGGTGCGGCAGGACGTCCTTGTACTCGCTGCGCAGGGACTTGCCCTCGCTGCTCTTGGGATCCTCCAGCATCAGGCTGACCTTGTTGTAGGTCAGGCGTGCGTGGGAGTGGATCACCGCCTCGTAGAACTTGTAGTCGACCATCTGGCCGCTCTTGGACATGGTCATCTCGCAGACCATGGCCAGGCGATCGACATGCGGGTTGAGCGAGCACAGGCCGTTGGACAACTCCTCCGGCAGCATCGGCACGACGCGCTCGGGGAAATACACCGAGTTGCCGCGCTCGACCGCCTCGGCATCCAGCGCCGAGCCGACTCTGACGTAGTGCGACACGTCGGCGATGGCCACGTAGAGCTTCCAACCACCGGAGAACAGCTTCCAGCGGCTGCTGTTCTTCTCGCAGTACACGGCGTCGTCGAAGTCGCGGGCGTCTTCGCCATCAATGGTGACGAAAGGCAGGTGACGCAGGTCGACGCGCTTCTCCTTGTCCTTCTCATCCACCTCGGGCTTGAGCTTGCGCGCCTCCTTGACCACCGCCTCGGGCCAGACATGCGGGATGTCGTAGCTGCGCAGCGCCACGTCGATTTCCATGCCCGGCGCCATGTAGTTGCCGATCACCTCGACGATATCGCCCTGCGGCTGAAAGCGCTGCGTAGGCCAGTGGGTGATCTTGATCTCGACGAACTGACCGATGCGCGCACCGCCAGTACGGCCCGGCGTAACCAGCACTTCCTGCTGGATCTTGGGGTTGTCGGCGACGACGAAGCCGATGCCGTTCTCTTCGTAGTAACGGCCGACGATGCTCTCATGCGCGCGCTCGATCACCTCAACGATGCCGCCCTCACGGCGACCACGGCGATCGATACCAGCGACCCGCACCAGCGCCCGATCACGATCGAACACCAGGCGCATCTGCGCCGGGCTGAGGAACAGGTCGTCGCTGCCGTCATCCGGCACGAGGAAACCGAAACCGTCGCGGTGACCGCTGATGCGACCACAGATCAGGTCGAGCTTGTCCACCGGGGCGTAGGTGCCACGGCGGGTGTAGATGAGCTGACCGTCACGCTCCATGGCGCGCAGACGGCGACGCAGAGCTTCGAGCTGATCTTCGGTATGCAAACCGAACTCTTCGACCAGTTGCTCACGACTGGCAGGCGCGCCGCGCTCGGCCAGGTGCGAAAGAATCAGCTCACGGCTGGGGATGGGGTTGTCGTATTTTTCCGCCTCGCGGGCGGCCTCGGGATCGAGGGATTGCCAATCGGCCATGTAAGGAGGATTACCTGTGCTTATGTATAAAGGTGTATGCCATATGCCTATTGAAGCGCGAAAAAGGCATCCGGGGCAGCTTTTCCGGTGACAATAATTTTTTTGGGCTCAGGGGTTTACAAGGTAAATGCCCGCCCGTATAGTTCGCGCCCACAGCGTCGAGCAGACGTTGTAACACGAAGCAGATGATGATTCATCGGTTTCTGTGCCCAGGTGGCGGAATTGGTAGACGCGCTGGTTTCAGGTATCAGTGACTTAACGGTCGTGGAAGTTCGAGTCTTCTCCTGGGCACCAAATTTCGTGAAGTGGCTTGATAACCCACTTTGCAAATAAACGGATGCAACGCTCCGTGTCGGCAACGACGAACATTGCTGTAGTGCCCAGGTGGCGGAATTGGTAGACGCGCTGGTTTCAGGTATCAGTGACTTAACGGTCGTGGAAGTTCGAGTCTTCTCCTGGGCACCAAATTTCAAAAAACCGAGCCAACGGCTCGGTTTTTTATTGCCCACGAAAAAGCGCGGCACCTCGCAGGGTGCGCTACGCGCACCGCCAAGACCACGGAGCAGCGAGGTGCGCACAGCGCACCCTACACTTTGAACTGCCCCAGACTGGCCTTAAGCTGCGCCGCCAACTCATCCAGCGCCCGCGCATTGCCGGCAATCGCAGCCACCGCCTCGGCCGCACGCTGCGCTTCGGCATGAATGATCTCGACACGCCCGCGCACCGCTCCAGCGCCTTCAGCCTGATGCGCCGCCGCCTGAGTCGCAGCATTGATAGCGCCATGCACTTCGTCCACCGACTGCTGCACCGATTGCTGCAGACGCGCACTATCACGCAGCACCTGCAGACCTTCACCACCTTGCGCGCCCGCCTGAGCGATGGCGGTAACCGCCTCCTGCGCACCCCGCTGCAGCGCAGCGATATGGGTCTGAATATCGCCGGTGGACTGCTGAGTCTTGCTCGCCAGCGCGCGTACCTCGTCAGCCACCACGGCAAACCCGCGACCACTTTCGCCGGCGCGCGCCGCCTCGATGGCGGCATTGAGCGCGAGCAGATTGGTCTGCTCGGCAATTGACTGAATCACCGTCAACACCACCTCGATCTGCTCGCTCTGCTTGGCCAGGCGCTCGATCACCGCCGAGCCATCAGCCACCCGCGCCACCAGGCCCTCGATCAGCGCGGACAGACGCTGAGCGATAGCCGCGTTCTCATGCGCCGCCTGGCGGATGGTATCGACGCGCTGCAGCGCGCCCTGCATGGCCTGGCTTTCCGCCTGCGCCTCGTCGGCCATTTGCGCCAAAGCCTGCAGACTGCCAGCCACTTCGTCGCGCTGGCGCCCGGCAGCGGCCTCAGCCGCCACGCCGCGCAGAGTCAGGCTGCGAATCTGCTCGCCTGTACGCAGTGCCACCTCTCCAGACTCGCGCACGATGGGTTGCAGCTTGGCGATGAAGCGATTGACTGCATCGGCCATCTCGCCGACCTCGTCCTGACTGTCGATACTCACGCGGCGAGTCAGATCGCCCTCGCCCGCCGCCAGGTCATTGAGCGCCGCACTGAGCAGGCGCAAGCGACTCAGCACCCGCCAGCCCAACACAAGGGCGACCACCAGCATTGCCAGCGCCCCCACGATCAACAGGCCGAGGGCGATGTTCCAGCGCAGCGAATCCGCCGCCACGCGCACCGACTCACCCCCGTTGCGCGCCATTTCCTGAGTGTAGCGCTCGGCAGACTGGAGGCGCTCACGCAGTGCGCCGGTCGCCTCCTCCGAGGCGCCGGCCAGGCTGCTGTCGACCAACTCACCCGCGCCACCGACCAACGTCGTGAAGCGACCATCCAATGCAGTCAGCTCCTTTTCCACCACATCCAGCGACAAGCCCATCTGCACCTTGCCGATGCGTGAGCCCATCGGGCTGATATCAGCCTCGACCACATACACGCGCGGATCACGCGAGGCCGCATCCACCAGTTTCTCCAGCGGCGAGTCGCCCTGCCCGGCAGCAACCAGTTCGCGCACCTGTGCGTTACTGCGGTTGAAGTTGCGCGTCAGGCGCTGACCGTCGGCGTCATAGATGATGGCGAACAGTACCGCCGGATCCTGCTGTGCAATTCGGGTAAGCGCAGTGAGCGCAGGAATATCCAGATCCCAGATGGACTTCGGCGCCACGCCGGCCAGCAGTTGCGCCAGCGCCTGGCCGGATTGCTTGAGATTGCCCTCGAGCACCACGCGCAGCTGCGCCTGCTCACTCTTCAACTGACCGGAAAGCCCTTCGCCCAGGCGAATGCGGGTACTGCTCGCCAACGCCGCAAGGCCCTGACTCATCTCGCGCTCAGCCATGCTCAGCTCTTCACCAAGACGGCGGCTCTCACCACCCAGGCGCTGCGCCAGGTCCTCGACCATGCCATCGACCGAGGCGCGCATCAGCCAAACAGCCAAACCGACCTGCACCAACATGGCCAGGCCAAGCGCGACGAACACTGGGCGCAACAGACGGCTACGCAACATGGAAAGAATGGCGAACACTGGCGGACACTCCTCAACGACCGTAATAGCTATAACGGCGACTTCCGGGATTTATTGAATACAAGCAAAGCGCATGCCCAGCATCCTTACGAGACTACCCGTACGGACGAGCACAAAAAAGCCGCCCGAAGGCGGCTTATGTGCGGCTCGAGAGCCTCTCGATCAGGCGAAAGGATGACGCAGCACGATGGTCTCGTTGCGGTCCGGGCCGGTGGAGATGATGTCGATCGGCGCACCGACCAGCTCTTCCACACGCTTGATGTAAGCGCGAGCAGCGGCCGGCAGGTCTTCCAGGGTCTTGGCGCCCAGGGTGGATTCGCTCCAGCCCGGCATTTCCTCGTACACCGGCTGCAGGCCGATGTAACTGTCGGCGTCAGTCGGCGCATCAACCAGCACCTGGCCGTTGGCATCCTTGTAGCCAGTGCAGATGCGGATGACTTCCAGACCGTCGAGCACGTCCAGCTTGGTCAGGCACAGACCGGAGATGCTGTTGATCTCGATGGCGCGACGCAGGATCACCGCATCGAACCAGCCGCAACGACGGGCACGGCCGGTGGTGGCGCCGAACTCGTGACCGCGCTTGGCGAGAAACGCGCCGACGTCATCGAACAGCTCGGTCGGGAACGGGCCGGAACCGACACGGGTGGTGTAGGCCTTGGTGATACCGAGGATGTAATCCAGGTACAGCGGACCGAAACCGGAACCGGTGGCGATACCGCCAGCGGTGGTGTTTGAGCTGGTGACGTAGGGGTAAGTGCCGTGGTCGATGTCCAGCAGCGAACCCTGAGCGCCTTCGAACATGATGTCCTTGCCCTCACGACGCAGGTCATGCAGCACGGCAGTCACATCAGCCATCATCGGCTTGAGCAGTTCGGCGTATTCCATGCACTCGTCCAGCGTCTTCTGGAAGTCGATGGCCGGCTCTTTGTAGAAATTGACCAGCTGGAAGTTGTGGTAGTCCAGCAGCTCGCCCAGCTTGGCGGCGAAACGCTCGCGGTGGAACAGATCACCGACGCGCAGGCCGCGGCGCGCGACCTTGTCTTCGTAGGCCGGGCCGATACCGCGACCGGTGGTGCCGATCTTGGCGTCACCACGGGCCTTCTCGCGCGCCTGATCCAGTGCCACGTGATAGGACAGGATCAACGGGCAGGCCGGGCTGATACGCAGACGCTCACGCACCGGCACGCCCTTCTCTTCCAGCTTGGTGATTTCGCGCATCAGGGCGTCGGGCGCGACGACCACGCCGTTGCCGATCAGGCACTCGACGCCTTCACGCAGGATGCCGGACGGAATCAGGTGCAGGACGGTCTTCTCACCGTTGATCACCAGGGTGTGGCCAGCGTTGTGGCCACCCTGATAGCGCACGACTGCAGCGGCCTGCTCGGTGAGCAGGTCGACGATCTTGCCCTTGCCCTCATCACCCCATTGGGTGCCCAGGACGACGACATTCTTACCCATAAACTTGTCCTCTTCGCGCAAGCTTCGATGCCGGCCGCGGGCCGGCGAAAATGAATTCAGGACGCCAGGGGCGCCACCTGCCAACGTCCATCGCGCAGCGCCAGCAGACGATCACAGCCTGCTTCGCGCGCATCCGCCTCGCTCTGCCCGGGCAACGCCTGTACCACGCGCTCGCCCTCACCACGCAGACGACGAATGGCCTGCCACAGATAGAGATCATGATTGTCCGGCGCCCAGATGCCGCTGACCGCCTCGTCCACGCGCATGTCACCCAGGGTCACCAGGGTCTTCAGGTCGGTGGAGAAACCGGTAGCCGGGCGCGCCCGACCGAATACCGCGCCGGTATCGTCGTAACGACCACCCTGAGCGATGGCACCACCCTCACCCGGTACGAAGGCAGCGAACACAACGCCGGTGTGATAGTTGTAGCCGCGCAACTCGCCCAGGTCGAAGTACAGCGGCAGCTCCGGATAGCGCAGCTCCAGCGCATCGGCGATGGCCACCAGCTCATCGAGCGCAGCGTGCACCGCATCAGGCGCCTCGACCAGAACCGCCTGAGCCAGATCCAGCACTTCCCGGCCGCCACACAGCTCGGCGAGCGAACGCAGCATGCTGCCCAGGCCCGCCGGCAGCGCGGCAGTCAGGCTCTCGATCTCATCCATGGCCTTGCGCTGCAGCGCATCGAACAGGTGCTGCTCAGCCTCACCGGACAGGCCAGCGGCACGCGCCAGACCACGGTAGATACCGACATGACCGAGATCCATATGCACGTCCGGCACCGCGGCCAGCTCGAGGGTCTCCACCAGCAGGCTGATCACTTCGATGTCACTGGCCGGACTGGCGTCGCCATAGAGTTCGGCGCCCAGCTGGATCGGGCTACGCGACGTGGTCAGTGCACGCGGCTGCGCATGCAGCACGCTGCCGGCATAGCAGAGACGACTCGGCCCCTCACGGCGCAAGGTGTGAGCATCAATGCGCGCCACCTGCGGAGTGATGTCGGCACGAAAACCCATCTGCCGACCGGACAGCGGGTCGGTGACCTTGAAGGTACGCAGGTCGAGATCCTGGCCAGCGCCAGTCAGCAGGGATTCCAGGTACTCGATATGAGGGGTGACGACGAACTCGTACCCCCAACGTTGGAACAGATCCAGCACCTGGCGGCGTGCCGCCTCGATGCGTGCCGCTTCCGGCGGCAGTACTTCTTCGATGCCATCTGGCAGCAGCCAGCGGTCTACCGTTGCCATTTCGCCATTCCCCTCTCGATCCGGGCGGCACAAGCCTTCAGTGAAGCAGATATAGAAGGGCCGTACCCAGCAGCATGCTGGCCAACCCAATAAGACGCAGTCGACGGTCGGGCAGACGAGCCGCCTGCAATACCGCCCCGCGCCAGTGACGCGGATAGAGGAAAGGCAGGATGCCTTCCAGCACCAATACCAGACACAGTGCGATGCCGAGTTCCTGCCACATGATTCCCACAGACGCAAAAAAGCCGGGATTTTCCCGGCTGCCGCATGATACCACGTTTTACCTCGCGGTCACCCTGGCGACGCATTGCGCCGCCAGGGTTGCCGATCAAGGCCTGGATTTCTCCAGGTAGCGGAAGAAATCGCTGCCTGGGTCCAGCACCAACACATCGCGCTTGTCAGCGAAGCTTTCGCGGTAAGCCTGCAGACTACGGTAGAAGGAGTAGAACTCCTGATCCTGACCGAAGGCACGGGCATAGATAGAGGCAGCCTGGGCGTCACCGTCACCGCGCAGCTCTTCAGCTTCACGATAGGCTTCGGCCAGCAGTACGCGGCGCTGACGATCGGCGTCGGCGCGAATACCTTCGGCCAGCTCACGGCCCTTGGCGCGATGCTCGCGCGCCTCACGCTCACGCTCGGTACTCATCCGCTCGAACACGCTGCGGTTCACTTCGCGCGGCAGGTCGATAGTCTTGACCCGTACGTCGACCACTTCGATACCCAGCTCACGCTCGGCAGCGCGGTTGAGGGTCGCGGTCACGTCGGCCATCAGCGCATCACGCTCACCGGATACCGACTCGTGCAGGGTGCGCTTACCGAACTGGTCACGCAGCGATGCTTCCAGACGACGCGCCAGACGCTCATCAGCGACTTGCTTCATGCCCGAGGTGGACTGATAGAAGCGCTCGGCATCCTTCACCCGCCACTTGGCGTAGGCATCGACCATCAGCGCTTTCTTCTCCAGAGTCAGGAAGCGCGAGGACGTCGAATCCAGCGTCAGCAGACGACCATCGAAGATGCGCACCTGGTTGACGTAAGGAATCTTCACATGCAGACCAGGCTGTACATCAGGCTGAACCACTCGCCCGAACTGCAACAGCACCGCACGTTCGGTCTGCGCGACGATATAGAAGCTGTTCCACGCCACCAGGGCCACAACCACGGCCACGATCAGGCCGATCAGGGACTTGTTGTTCATCAACGGCCCTCCCGGGTACGCAGGTTACGCTGCGACAGATCGCTGCTCAGCGGCACAGCCGGATCACGCGTTGTCGTATTGCTGCTGTTGGCAGAACTGGAGGAAGAAGCACCACCACGGCTGTCGATCATCTTGTCCAGCGGCAGATAGAGCAGGTTGTTCTGCCCCTTGTCACCGGTGACCAGAACCTTGCTGGTGTTACTCATCACTTCCTGCATGGTGTCGATGTACAGACGCTCGCGAGTGATTTCCGGCGCCTTGCGATACTCGGCGACCAGCTTGGTGAAGCGGTCCGCCTCACCCTGAGCGCGAGCAATGACTTCGTCACGGTAACCGTTGGCCTCTTCCAGCAGACGCTGGGCCTGACCACGCGCTTCCGGAATCACGCCGTTGGCGTAGGACTCGGCCTGGTTCTTCTCACGCTGCTCGTCTTCACGTGCACGGATCACATCATCGAAGGCTTCCTGAACTTCACGCGGCGCCGCAGCGCTCTGGATGTTCACCTGAGTGATGGTGATACCGGTACGGTAGTTGTCGAGGAAGCGCTGCAGGCGCTCACGCACCTCGCTGGCCATCAGCTCACGACCTTCGGTCAACACCTGATCCATCTCGGTGGAGCCCACCACATGACGCACGGCGCTGTCGGTGGCGTGCTGCAGGCTGACTTCCGGCTGGTCGACGTTGAGCACGAAGTCCTGCAGGTTGGTCACCCGGTACTGCACGGTCAGCGGCACTTCGATGATGTTCTCGTCTTCGGTCAGCATGGCGCCCTGCTTGGTGTAAGCGCGCTCACGCGTGACGTTTTCCTGGAACTTGCGATCAATTGGCGGGAAATAGATATTCAGGCCCGGACCAACGGTCTCGTGGTACTTGCCGAAGCGCAGCACGACAGCCTGCTCCTGCTCGTCCACCACATAGATCGCGCTGTACAGCCATACCACCGCCAACAGGCCAAGGCCGACGAACAGCAGGCCGAAGCCACCGCCGCCGCCACTGCGACCAGATTCGTCGTCACCACGTTTCTTGCCACCGCCAAACAGCCCATTGAGGCTTTCTTGCAGCTTGCGGAACGCTTCGTCGAGATCCGGCGGCCCCTGCCGGCCACCGCCTTTGCGGCCGCCCCAAGGGTCTTGATTGTTCGAGTTGCCACCCGGCTCATTCCAAGCCATAGCGTTCTCCGTACTGATAAAGCGAAGGCGCGCCCACGGCGCGCCGGCCAATGCTACCCAAAGCCCTGGGGTGACAGCAAAGCCACCGTCCCAGGCTTTATTGCAAAGTATGTTGCTCGATGAAGGTTTGAGGCTCCAAACCTTCGCGACTCACCAGGCGATTGAGCTCGACTCGCGGTATACGTACCGCCAGCAGGCTGTGCCCCTGCTCGTCATGCCCTTCGCTCTGCACCGCTCCCAGTGCAAAGAACTGCGCACGCAGCCGCCCCAAACGTTGCGGCAACTGCAGCGTAGCGACGAACAAATCCTCGCCCAGCAGCTCCGCCACTGCTTGACGCAACAGCTCAAGACCACGTCCCTCACGGGCCGACAACCAGACGCGCAACGGTCTGCCATCAGCATCGCGCTGGATCTGCGGCTCGACACCATCCAACAAATCCAGCTTGTTGTATACCTCGAGCATCGGCAACTCGTGCGCACCGATCTCCTTGAGCACATTCTGTACCTGCTCGATCTGCGCCATACGCTCGGGCTCATGGGCATCGATAACGTGCAGCAGCAGATCGGAGTTGCTCGACTCTTCCAGCGTAGCGCGGAAGGCCTCGACCAGTTTGTGCGGTAGGTGACGGATGAAACCCACGGTGTCGGCCAGCACGATCGGACCGAGGTCATCGAGTTGCAGACGACGCAAGGTCGGGTCGAGCGTGGCGAACAACTGGTCAGCCGCATAGACCTCGGAAGTGGTTAGCGTATTGAACAGTGTGGACTTGCCGGCGTTGGTGTAACCCACCAGCGAAACCGAAGGGATATCCGCGCGTCTGCGACCACGGCGCGCCTGCTCGCGTTGACTGCGCACCTTCTCGAGCTTCTGCTTGATCTGGCGAATGCGCACACGCAGCAAGCGGCGGTCGGTTTCCAGCTGGGTTTCACCCGGACCACGCAGGCCGATACCACCCTTCTGCCGCTCGAGGTGAGTCCAGCCGCGCACCAGACGCGTACTCATGTGATCGAGCTGAGCCAATTCGACCTGCAGCTTGCCTTCGTGAGTGCGCGCACGCTGCGCGAAGATATCGAGGATCAACCCGGTGCGATCGAGCACACGACACTCGAAGGCGCGCTCGAGGTTGCGCTCCTGGCTCGGTGTCAGGGTGTGATTGAAGATGACCAGATCGGCCTCGATGGCCTTGACCTGGTCGCGTAGTTCCTCGACCTTGCCGCTGCCGATAAGGAACTTGGCAGTCAGACGACTGCTGGGCACGCTAAAGAAAGCGACCATGTCGGCGCCTGCCGACATGGCCAATTCTTGGAACTCCTGGGGATCTTCGCTCGCCTCGGAGTCTTGGCCTTCCAGATGAACCAGGATGGCCCGCTCACCGCCCTCATGACGCTCGAAGAACAATGCAGCCCCCTATCAGGCGTTACCTGGCTCGCCATCGGCCTGTTCGGCATCGCCAGCACTTGGCAGGCGCACCGGACGGCTAGGCACGACGGTGGAAATGGCGTGTTTGTAGACCATCTGGCTGACAGTGTTCTTCAGCAGGATGACGAACTGGTCGAAAGACTCGATCTGGCCCTGCAGCTTGATGCCGTTGACCAGATAGATGGAAACAGGGACGCGTTCCTTACGCAGGGTATTCAGGTAAGGGTCTTGTAGCGAATGCCCTTTTGACATGTGCCGCACTCCTTTCGAGGATCAATTTCAATAATTTTAGTAGGTAAACAATGGCTTCAGGCCGTCCCACCCCCAAGGATAGACGACCAGCGGCAAGGTCTCATTTCAATATGGAGACGCTTTCCAGGTATTTCAAGGCGCGAGACAGATTGTCGCAGGCCAGGCTATCGAGCCAATGCAGGCTCTTCCAACCACGTAGCCAGGTGAACTGACGCTTGGCCAATTGCCGAGTGGCGATGATGCCGCGCTCGACCATCTCGTCCCGGGACAACTCGCCATCGAGGTATTCCCATACCTGGCGATAACCTACCGCCCGTATAGACGGCAATCCCGCGTGCAAGTCACTTCGTCTACGCAGGGTTTCGACCTCTTCCACGAAACCCTGTTCCAACATCACCCGAAATCGTTGAGCGATGCGGTCATGCAAAACCTGACGCTGCGCTGGTGCGATAGCAAGCTGAGCAACAGTATAGGGCAATTGCCCGGTGCCTGATGTGCCCGCATCGGGATTTCCTGCAGCCTGGCGCAGGCGATGCTCGGTCATGCTCAGGCCGCTCGCGCGATAGACCTCAAGCGCCCGGGTCAGACGCTGCGGATCGTTGGGATGGATGCGTGCCGCGGATTCTGGATCGACCTCGGCCAGCTCCCGATGCAGCGCCTCCCACCCCTCAGCCGCAGCCCTTGCTTCCAGCTCGGCGCGGATGGCCGGATCGGCGCTGGGCATATCGGCCAGCCCTTCCAGCAAGGCCTTGTAATACAGCATGGTGCCGCCCACCAGCAGCGGAATACGCCCACGCGCAACGCTCTCAGCCATGGCCGCCAGAGCATCGGCGCGAAATTCCGCCGCCGAATAACTCTCGGCCGGGTCGCGAATGTCGATCAGGGCGTGGGGAAATTCATCAAGGATGGCGCGTTCAGGCTTGGCCGTGCCGATGTCCATGCTGCGATAGACCAGCGCTGAATCGACGCTGATCAGATCACAAGGCAGTACCCGGGCGAGCTCCAGGGCGAGATCGGTCTTGCCGGCGGCGGTCGGGCCCATCAGGAAGATTGCAGGAGGAAGCGAAGACATCGATATGGCTCGAAACACGAAGACGGGCGCCCCTGACTCAGGGCTTCATTCAATTACTGACCACGCATGAACAACTTGTCGAGCTGATCCATGCTCAATTGCGTCCAGGTCGGACGCCCGTGGTTGCACTGGCCGCTGCGCTCAGTCTGCTCCATATCACGCAGCAGGGCGTTCATCTCGGGAATGGTCAGACGCCGATTGGCGCGCACCGCACCATGACAAGCCATGGTCGCCAGCAGCTCGTTGAGATGTGCCTGGATGCGGTCGCTGGTGCCGTACTCGAGCAAATCGGCCAGCACGTCACGCACCAACTGGGTGGCCTCAGCCTGTTTGAGCAACGCCGGAATCTGGCGAATCGCCACGCTTTCCTCACCCAGGCGCTGCAATTCGAAACCCAAACGCTGGAACCACTCGCCGTGCTCCTCGGCGCAGTCCGCTTCACGCTGACTGAGGGCAATGGACTCCGGCACCAGCAGTGGTTGCCCGCGCAAGCCTTCACTAGCCATGGCGTGCTTCAGGCGCTCGTAGGTAATACGCTCGTGGGCGGCGTGCATGTCCACTACCACCATGCCCTGGGCGTTTTCGGCGAGGATATAAACGCCCTTGAGCTGCGCCACGGCGTAACCGAGCGGGGGAATGTCGCCCTGCTCCTGCGGCATCACCTGCGCCTGAGCCGTTGCCAGGGGCGAGAAATACTCACGGTAGGCGGCCTGGGCTTCAGCAGTGGATACGCCGGGGTTACCTGCAGGCTGCTGATAGCCAGCGCCACTGCCGCGCCAAGCCGGCTGCACACTGGGGGCCGGCGCTTCAAGGATGCTGGCGGCTAGCCCCATCTCGCCTTGCGGGCCGAACTCACCGGCAGCCAGACCGGTCGGGCGCACCATCGGTGATATGGCCGCCGGAGCTGCCACCTGATCCTCCGGGCGCACGTCGGCCAGGGCGCGATGCAGCGTGCCGTAGAGGAAGTCATGAACCATGCGACTGTCACGGAAGCGCACTTCGTGCTTGGTCGGGTGAACGTTGACGTCCACTGTCGCCGGATCGATTTCCAGGAACAGCACGAAGGTCGGGTGACGACCGTTGAACAACACGTCGCGATAGGCCTGGCGCACCGCATGGGCCACCAGTTTGTCACGCACCATGCGCCCATTGACGTAGAAATACTGCAGGTCTGCCTGACTACGGGAGAAGGTCGGCAAACCGACCCATCCCCACAACCGCAGACCACTGCGCTCGATCTCGATCGGCAGCGCCTGCTCGAGAAAAGCCGGCCCACAGACAGAAGCGACGCGGCGCGCACGGCCGATCTCGTCGCCCGCCTCATGCAGGGCAAACACGGTCTTGCCGTTGTGGCGCAAATGGAAGCCGACATCGAAACGCGCCAGCGCCAGGCGCTTGATCACTTCCTGCAAGTGATCGAACTCGGTCTTCTCCGCGCGCAGGAACTTGCGCCGCGCCGGCGTATTGAAGAACAGATCGCGCACTTCCACCGAGGTGCCCACCGGGTGCGCAGCAGGCTGCACCCGTGGCTCCATGTCACGACCTTCGGTCTCCACCTGCCAGGCCTGCTCGGCGTCGGCGGTACGCGAGGTCAGCGTCAGGCGCGATACCGAACTGATCGACGCCAGCGCCTCGCCGCGAAAGCCCATGCTGAGCACGGCTTCGAGGTCTTCCAGCTCACGAATCTTGCTGGTGGCGTGGCGCGCCAATGCCAGCGGCAGGTCGTCCGGAGCGATGCCACCACCGTCGTCGCGCACCTTGAGCAGCTTGACGCCACCCTGCTCGACTTCGACATCGATACGCCGGGCACCGGAGTCCAGGCTGTTTTCCAGCAGTTCCTTGGCGACCGAAGCCGGACGCTCGACCACCTCGCCCGCGGCGATCTGGTTGGCCAGGCGCGGGCTGAGCAAATGAATACGGGACATTACACTCACTACTGGGCTGCCAGCGCTGTGGCGGGTATCTGCAACGTCTGGCCGACCTTGATCACGTCACCATTGAGCTTGTTGGCACTACGCAGGGACGCCAGGCTGATCTGGTATCTCTGGGCGATCAGCGCCAGGCTCTCACCGCGCGCCACCACGTGTTCACGCGGACCCGCAGCGATCTTGCCTTCATCACGCAGCCAGGCGACGTAGGTGCCAGGCGGCGGGTTTTCATGGAAGAACTGCTTGACCCCGGTGGTGATCGAGCGCGCCAGTGCCTGCTGGTGGCTGGCGGTATGCAATTTCTTGGCTTCATTGGGGTTGGAGATGAAACCGGTCTCCACCAGAATCGAGGGAATATCCGGTGATTTCAGCACCATGAAGCCTGCCTGCTCGACGCGCCGCTTGTGCAGCGGGGTGATGCCGCCCATGTTCGACAACACCTTCTGCCCGACATTGAGACTGGAGGACAGCGAAGCGGTCATCGACAGATCCAGCAACACGCCAGCGAGCATCTTGTCCTTGTCGTCGAGACTGACGTTGCCGGCGCCACCGATCAGGTCGGACTGGTTCTCGGCGTCGGCCAGCCAGCGCGCGGTCTCGGAGGTAGCACCACGTTCGGACAGGGCATAGACCGAAGCGCCGAACGCCGAGGCTCGCGGCGCCGCGTCGGCATGGATGGAGACGAACAGATCGGCCCCTTTCTTGCGTGCGATCTCGGTGCGTTTACGCAGCGGAATGAAGTAGTCGCCGGTGCGCACCAACTCGGCACGAAAGCCCTTTTCGGCATTGATCTGCCGCTGCAACTCTTTGGAAATGGCCAGGGTCACGTGCTTTTCATACTGCCCCTTGACCGGCGACAACGCCCCCGGGTCCTCGCCACCATGACCCGCATCGATGGCGACGATGATATCGCGCTTGCCATTGGGCACTGGCGTCAACTTGGGTGGAGGCTGGGTCGGCGTGACCGGCACAGGTGGTGCGCCAGCGGCAATACTGGGCGTCTGCGTGGCGGGTGGCGCACTGCCCTGATCGAACAGATCGACCACCAGACGATGACCATATTGCTGATTAGGCGCCAGGGTGAAGCTCTTGGGCGACACCGGCGCCGACAGATCGATGACCACGCGCAGGTCGTCAGCACTGCGCTGGGCCGAGCGCACGCCGGTGATCGGGGTGTTGGCGAGCGAAAGCTGCTCGAGATTGGTGGCCAACTTGGCGCCACTGACGTCGATAACGATGCGATCAGGCGCAGCCAGGGTGAACACGCTGTGCTGTACCGGGCCGGACAGATCGAAGACCAGACGGGTATTGTCCGGGGCCCGCCACAGGCGCACGCTCCGTATATCGGAGGCAGCCAGTACTTCGGCAGCCAGGGCCGCCAACAACACCCCCACAGCGGTAACCAGCGCGCCTATGCGCATAACCAACCCCATCGCTTCTTATTCATTCCTTGCTACTCAGGGCCTTGCACCAGGCCTCCCCTCGAGCCCCATGCCCCTGCAGCAACAGCGAACGGCCGCTCGCTTGGGGGCTAATGGTAATGTCCAGGTCGGGCTTTGGCAAAACGCCCGCACCACGCTGCGGCCATTCGATCAGGCACAAGGCATCCCCTTCGAAGTAATCGCGGATGCCGAGAAACTCCAGCTCCTCAGGATCGACCAGGCGATAAAGATCGAAATGAAAGGCGCGCAAGTCGCCTATTTCGTAGGGTTCGACCAGGGTAAAGGTCGGGCTCTTGACCGCGCCGGCATGGCCCAGGCCGCGCAGAATGCCACGTGAAAGGGTGGTCTTGCCGGCGCCCAGATCACCATGCAGATAGATGATGCCCAGGCCACCGCTGACTTCGGCGATCCGCGCGCCCAGAGCCAGCATCGCGGCTTCGTCAGCCGCTTCGAGTTTCACTTCACACAAGGGCACAACTCCTCCAATAACTGACGAATGGTACAGGGCAGATCACCGGCAGCCAGCCCGCGCCCCTGCGCAGCCAGCACCTCACCGGCCCGCGCATGCAGCCATACCGCCAGGCAGGCTGCATCATACGCTGCCATGCCCTGCGCCAGCAGCGCACCGATCAATCCAGCCAGCACATCCCCAAGCCCCGCGCCCGCCATCGCCGGATGGCCGCGATCACACAGCGCCAGGCGCCCATCCGGCGCCGCGACCAGGCTGCCGGCCCCCTTGAGCACCACCACCAGCCCGAAACGTTGCGCCAAAGCCCGCGCTGCAGCCGGCCGATCAGCCTGCACGGTAGCAGTGTCGATGCCCAGTAGACGCGCCGCTTCGCCCGGATGTGGCGTGAGCACGCCCTGGCCAGGCGCGACGACCTGCCCGGCAGCCAGAAGATTCAGCGCATCGGCATCCCAGACCTGAGGCACATCGAGACCGCAGACGCCAGACAGCAAACTGCGCGCCCAGGCACCCTGCCCCAGGCCAGGCCCTACCACGCAGACATCGGCGCGCTCGGTGAGTGCCAACAGCTGATTGGCCGAAGCCAGCGCCGTGCACATGATTTCAGGCCGGCGCACCAGGGCGGCCGCGACATGTTCGGCCCGTGTTGCCAGCGACACCAGGCCGGCGCCGGCACGTAGCGCACTGTCGGCACAGAGCAGCGCGGCGCCGCCCATGCCCAGATCGCCACCGACCACCAGCAGATGGCCGAACTGGCCCTTGTGCGCCACCGGCGAGCGTGCGCTCAGACGTGGAAGATTGGCCAAATCGAGGCGCTGCGCCACGCAGGGCGCCTGGGCCAATAGCCGGGCATCGCCTTGCAGATCGTCGAACAGCAGCTCGCCGCACAGTTCTGGGCCGCCCCCCGTCAGCAGGCCGAGCTTGAGGGCGACGAAGGTCACGGTCAGATCGGCGCGCACCGCCACACCAAGACGCGCGCCGCTGTCGGCATTCAAGCCAGAAGGAATATCCACCGCCAGCACCGGCAAGCCACTCTGGTTGAGCAGGCGTATCGCCTGGGCATAAGGCTCACGCACAGCACCAGACAGCCCCGTGCCGAGCAACGCATCGGCCAGGATGCCCGTCAGTGGCGCGCATTCGCTCCAGGGCAGAATATCCACGCCTGCTCGCCTGGCCTCGGCGCAGGCCTGAGCAGCGTCGCCACTCAGCGCAGCGGGATCGCCCACCGCCAGCACGCGCACGCGCCACCCGGCACGCTGGGCCAGGGCGGCGATCAGGTAGCCGTCACCAGCATTGTTGCCACGCCCGGCCAGCACGGTGAGTTCACCAGCATCCGGCCAGCGCCTGCGCAGGGCGCGCCAGGCAGCGTGGGCGGCACGCTGCATCAATTCGAACCCAGGCGTCCCGGCGGCGATCAGTTGCGCATCCAGCGCGCGCACCTGTTCGGCGCTGTGCAGGCTCAAGGGTAAAGAGGCTGGTAGATGCATGGCTCGCTCGCGGCGGATGTCTGGCAGAATTATACCCACGTCCATCGCCTGCGCCCTCCTCATGTCCGATCAAACCCTCGACCTCGACGCCCTCGCCCTGTCCATCAAGGACTGGGGGCGTGAGCTGGGCTTTCAGCAGGTCGGCATCACCGATGTCGAGCTGGGCGAACACGAGGCGCATCTGCAACGATGGCTGGAAGCCGGCTACCAGGGCGAGATGGACTACATGGCCGCCCATGGCAGCAAGCGCTCACACCCGGACGAACTGGTGCCCGGCACCCTGCGCGTGGTGTCGCTGCGCATGGACTATCTGCCCGGCGACACGCAGATGGCCCAACGCCTGAAAGAACCGCAACAGGCCTATGTGTCGCGTTACGCCCTGGGCCGCGACTACCACAAGCTGATCCGCAAGCGCCTGCAACAACTGGCCGAACGTATCCAGCAGCAGATCGGCCCGTTCGGCTACCGCGCCTTCGTCGACAGCGCCCCAGTGCTGGAAAAGGCCATCGCCGAAAAGGCCGGCCTCGGCTGGATCGGCAAGAACACCCTGGTGCTCAACCGCAAGGCCGGCAGCTATTTCTTTCTCGGCGAACTGTTCGTCGACCTGCCGCTGCCGGTGGACGCCCCACACGGCAGCGAGCATTGCGGACGCTGCAGCGCGTGCATGGATATCTGCCCCACTGCGGCCTTCGCCGGCCCCTACGTGCTGGATGCCCGGCGCTGCATCTCCTACCTGACCATCGAGCTGAAAGGCTCGATCCCGGTAGAGCTGCGTGCGCCCATCGGCAACCGGGTATTCGGCTGCGACGACTGCCAGATCGTTTGTCCCTGGAACCGCTTCGCCCGGCCCACCGAGCAGGGCGACTTCCAGCCGCGCCACGGCCTGGACAACAGCGGCCTGGCCGAGCTGTTCCTGTGGACGGAAGAGGAATTTCTCAGCCGCACCGAAGGCTCGCCGCTACGCCGCGCCGGCTACGAGCGCTGGCTGCGTAACCTGGCGGTCGGCCTGGGCAATGCGCCCTCGACCATCCCGGTGCTTCAGGCCCTGATCGCGCGCCGCGAACATCCATCGCCGCTGGTGCGCGAGCATGTCGAGTGGGCCCTGGAGCGACACAGCGCTCTGTAGCCCGAATGAAATCCGGGAATAGCGCCGCCCATTTCCCCGGATTGCATCCGGGCTACGCGAATTGACGCCTACATCACGGGTATCGCTCGGTGCGCACGGCGCACCCTACAGACGAGCTTAGACCTTGAGGAAATGCTCGCGGTAGTGGCGCAGCTCGGCGATGGACTCACGAATGTCATCCAGCGCCTGGTGAGTAGCGGTTTTCTGAAAGCTGTCCTTGACCTCCGGCGCCCACATGCCCGCCAGGATCTTCAGCGTCGATACGTCCAGATAGCGGTAGTGGAAGTAGGCCTCCAGCGCCGGCATGTACTTGTAGAGGAAGCGGCGGTCCTGGCCGATGCTGTTGCCGCAGATCGGCGACTTGCCCTTGGGCACCCACTGTTCGAGGAAGGCGATGGTCTGTGCTTCGGCCGCCGCCGTATCGATCTTGCTGTCACGCACGCGCTGAGTCAGGCCGCTCTGGCCATGGGTGCGGGTGTTCCATTCGTCCATGCCGGCCAGGGCCGCGTCGCTCTGGTGAACGGCGATCACCGGGCCTTCGGCCAGCACGTTCAGTTCGCTGTCGGTGACGATGGTGGCCATCTCGATGATCACGTCGCGCTCCGGCTCCAGCCCGGTCATTTCCAGGTCGATCCAGATCAGGTTGTTGGGGTTTTGCATGGTTGGGTGCTCCTTGGCTCAGGCGCCAAGTCTAACAGGCTGCCGAGAAACTACCTGCTAGCGGATGTCCGCGCCCCTCATCTGCCAGAGGAACAGGGCGGTCTGCCGCCCTTCGTTGAGGTCGAACACGCGATCGGCCGGCACGCCCGGAATCTCGAAGGTATTGCTGATCAGCCAGCTACCGGCGCGCATCTCGACCTGCGCCTTGGCCCACAGGCGCGGCATCGGCACGGGCGACAGAAAGCAATAGACGACATCGAAGTCGCCGAGCTCGACCTGCCACAAACTCCGATAACGAATGCAGCAGTTCTCCTGCAACAGGCAGCGCAGCCAAGCGAAAACGAAGAGCAGAGGCGCCGTCTCGACACCGACGAACTGCCCGCGCGGAAACTGTCGGGCCAGTTGCAGCACCATACCTGCCGTACCACACCCCAGGTCGACGACGCGCAGCGGCGGCTCGCGCTCGCTCAAGCACTGCTGCAGACGGTGCTGTGCCTTGCGCCCACTCAGGTAGAGCGGCACCTGTTCGCGCAGGCTGTTCCAGTTGACCAGTAGCAACAGGACGAAGCACAGCAAAAACAGCCAGGCCGGCAAATCGGCGCGCTGCATCACCAGCAGCGCAGGCAGGAACGCCAGATTGATCCACAACCACCAGCGCGAAAGCCCCAGGCGCCAGCCGATCCCGGCCGCCACAACACCTTGCAGCAGAACCACCGAAAACAGCGACATGCGCCAGGACAGCAACGCCAGCAAATAGACCAGCACCACCACCAGCGCCATGGCCAAACCCTGCGCCAAAAGAGCCCGCAACAGCGGTAACCGCAGCACCGCTCTTTTCTCGCCTGTCGTCATTCCCAGCCTCTGTGTCTGACAGCCGAATGGCCGCCGAGCGCTCATGCTAAACTCGCCGCGATCAACACTCCACTACCCGGATGCTCCATGGCCAAACGCCAACTCAACCGCCGCCAGAACTGGCGGATCGAAAAGATTCAAGGCGAGCGCGCGGCCCGCGCCGCCAAGCGTGAATCGCGAGCAATGGAAGCACTGGAGGGCGGTGACCTCGGCCCGGAACAGACCGGCCTGGTAATCGCCCATTTCGGCGTACAGGTGGAAATCGAGGGCTTGCAGGGTGAAATGGCCGGCCAGGTGTTTCGCTGCCACCTGCGCGCCAACCTGCCGGCACTGGTCACCGGCGATCAGGTGGTCTGGCGCCCCGGCAATCAGGGTGACGGCGTCATCGTCGCGCAACTGCCGAGAAACAGCGAACTGTGTCGTCCCGACATGCGCGGCCAACTCAAACCAGTGGCGGCCAACGTCGACCAGATCGTTATCGTCTTTGCCCCGCTGCCCGAGCCGCACGCCAACCTGATCGACCGTTATCTGGTGGCAGCCGAGCACGCGGGCATTCGCCCACTGCTGCTGCTGAACAAGGCCGATCTGATCGATGAACAGAACCAGGTGGCGCTGGACGCCCTGCTCAGGGTTTATCGTCAGCTGGAGTATCCGCTGCTGGAAGTCTCGGCCCATAAGGGCGATGGCATGGAGCAACTGAAAAGTCGCTTGAACGGAAACGTCAGCGTATTCGTGGGCCAATCTGGCGTAGGCAAGTCATCGCTGGTCAACAGCCTGCTGCCCGGCGTCGATACGCGTGTCGGCGCATTGTCGGAATTGACCGGCAAGGGCACACACACCACCACCACCGCACGGCTTTTCCATTTCCCCGGCGGCGGCCAACTGATCGACTCCCCCGGCATTCGCGAGTTCGGCCTGGGCCATGTCAGCCGTGATGATGTGGAGGCAGGCTTCATCGAGTTCCACGACCTGCTGGGCCGCTGCCGCTTCCGTGACTGCAAGCATGATCGCGAGCCGGGTTGCGCCCTGCTGCAGGCGCTCGAGGACGGGCGCATTCAGCCGCAGCGCATGGCCAGCTACCGCCACATACTCGCCAGCCTGCCTGAAGACGATTACTGATTGCCCAACTGATCGAACTGCAGGGCACCTTCCTCGAAGATATTCAAACGCTCGCGCAGTTGGCCGGCCGGCAGCGGATCGCTCGCCGCGCCACCCGGCTCGGCGCCCTCGGCCGGATCAGGCGGTGCTTCACCACCTTGTTCGCCCTCGATGGCGCGCTGCGCCTTCTTGGTCAGCACGACGATATCGATGCGCCGATTGACCGGATTGAAGGGGTCGTCGCGGTCAAACAGGGCCGAGGAGGCGTAACCGACCACCCGCGCCACCTGCTCATCGGCGTACCCCCCGGCGATCAGCGCACGCCGCGCCGCATTGGCACGGTTGGCTGACAGTTCCCAGTTGCCAAAATCGCCACGCCCGGCAAAGGGCTTGGCATCGGTGTGACCACTGACGCTGATCTTGTTCGGCACCGCGCGAATGGTGTCGGCCATGGCCAGCAGGATGTCCTCGAAGTACGGCTGAAGGTTGGCACTGCCCAACGCGAACATCGGCCGGTTCTCGGCATCCATGATCTGGATGCGCAAACCGTCCTGGGTAATCTCGAACAGGATCTGGTCCTTGAAACGTTGCAGCTCGGGGTTTTCCTCGACCTTGTTCTGCAGTTCCTGCAACAACAATTCCAGGCGCTCCTGCTCCATCTTGTCGGCCAGGGTTTCGATCTGGTCCGTGCTGATTCCGGTCTCATCCGGCTGACTTTCCGGCGTCTCGGAGATGTCCGGGTTGAGCGTGCGTTCAGGTGCCGGCGTCGGCGTGCCACCCAAGTCGATGGCGTAGGGACTGGCGCTTTCGGTGAAACCGATGGGGTCCTGGAAATAGCCGGAAATGGCCTTCTTCTGCTCCGGCGTGGCCGATGTCATCAGCCACATCACCAGGAAGAACGCCATCATGGCGGTGGCGAAGTCGGCGAACGCGATCTTCCAGGCACCGCCATGGTGCCCACCCGCGACCTTCTTGACTCGCTTGACGATGATGGGTTGGTTATTTTCCATGGCTTAGCTGCCGCGCATGGCCTGTTCGAGCTCGCTGAAGCTCGGGCGGTGCGCCGGATACAAGACCTTGCGCCCGAACTCTACAGCCAGGGTCGGCGGCATGCCCGATGCAGACGCGACCAGGGTCGCCTTGATGGCTTCGTAGAGGTTCAGCTCTTCCTTGGCGTCATGTTCCAGAGCGTTCGCCAGCGGACCGAAGAAACCATAGGAACCAAGAATACCGAGGAAGGTACCAACCAGCGCGGTCCCCACCTTCTGACCGATCTGCGCGTTGTCCGCCTCGGCCAGGATCGACATGGTGATCACGATACCCAGCACGGCCGCAACGATACCCATGGCCGGCATGCCGTCAGCGACCTTGGCTACGGCGTGCGCCGGGTGCTCCACTTCTTCCTTGAGGCTGGTCAGCTCCATGTCGAACAGGCCTTCGAGTTCGTGCGGCGCCATGTTGCCGGACGACATGATGCGCAGGTAGTCGCAGATGAAGGCTGTCATCCGCGCGTCCTTGAGCACGCCTGGATACTTGCTGAAAATCGGGCTGGCGTTGGGGTCCTCGACATCCGCCTCGATGGCCATCATGCCCTCGCGGCGACTCTTGTTGAGGATCTCGTACAGCAGCTTGAGCACTTCCAGGTAGTAGGTATGGGTGAAGCGCGTGCCGAACATGCTCAACGATTTCTTGAACACCGTCATGAACATGCTGCTCGGGTTGGCCTGCAGGAATGCACCCAACGCCGCGCCGCCGATAATCAGAACCTCGAAGGGGTGGACCAGTGCCATGAACTGCCCACCCGAGAGTATGAACCCGCCGAGCACGCAGCCAAAAACAACAATGATGCCGATGATTTTTACCATGAAAGGAACGCTTGCAGAGCCTAGAGGATGGGTTATTAAAAACAACACTTCTAATTATCGGAACTTATACGCCAGACTATAGCCAGTTAAGGCCAAAAGCCAGTTCGGCTCAACCCACATGTCGACGCAAAAGCCACTGCCACGCACCCTGGACGCCTGGTTACACCAACTGGCCACGCTGCCACTGCCTATCGAGCAGCAGCAGCATGCGCGCATACGTCGCATCCTCGGCGACAGCCGCCGCACCTGGCGTGAAATTGCCGAGGAGATAGAGTCGAGCCCGTCGTTCGCCCTGCAGGTGCTGCGCGAAGCCAATCAGTCCAGCAACAGTCTCAGCGAACCCGCCGAAAGCGTCGAAACGGCATTGTCGCGCCTGGGCCTGAGTCGTTGCGAAGCCCTCCTCAACCAGGCACCAGCACTGCCCGAGAGTGAAATCCCCCTGGCGCTGCGCCAGATCCTGCTGATCAGTCAACACGCCAGCCAACAGGCACGCGGCCTGTTCGGCGCACGCCTGGCGCGCCTATGGAACGAGCTGCATGGCTGCAGCCTGCTGTTTCTGGCGCCGATCTGGCCATTGCTGTGCGCCCATCCGCAGTTGCTCGAGGCCTGGGAGCAACGCGTGCTGCTCAAGGGCGAGCGGCCCGCCGCAGTCGAAAAGGAGCTGCTCGGTGTCACCCTGATCCAGTTGTGCGTCAAGCTGGCCGAGCGCTGGCGCCTGCCGGAGTGGATCGTGCGCAGCTACCGCCTGCTGGAGCGAGACCGGCGCCAGTTGGTCAAGGCACTGCATATCGCCCGCGACAATGAACATCCGCTGCATCAGCAGCAGATGCTCGACGCCGACATCCCCCTGCGTCACTGGCTCACCCATCCGAGCAACTGCGTGCTGCTGGCCAACGGCTTGGCGGTATCCGCTCACCATGCCTGGGATACCGCGCACAGCCTGCGCTGGCAGCGCCTGACCGGACTTTACCTGCAGATACCTCTGAGCGAGCTGCAACAGGAAGTGCACCAGCACGCCGTGAGCAGCGCACGCCTGATTCACGACAACGCGCTGTGGCACCCGGCCCAGGCGCTGATCTGGCCGTGGAACACCCATCGTCTGCAACCAGCCGTTAGCGCAGCAGCGCCGCCCAAGCGCGATGACCTTGCCGCCTGGCGTCAGCACTGTGCCCTCCTGCTTGCCGAACCCAGCAGCTTCGCCAACGTACCGCAACTGACCGCCTGTGCCCGCGACGCCCTGCAAGCCTGCGGCCTGAAACGCGTCCTGCTGCTGCTTGCCGATCGTAACCACAGCCGCCTGCAGAGCCAGCAACAGGCCGGCCTCGATGCCAGCGCAGCGACCCTCAGCCTCGACCCAGCACAGAGCCAGGTATTGAAGCGCCTGCTCAGCGAACCCGGGCAACTGCGCCTGGCGCCGAACAACATCGCGCAGTTTTCCGCCCTGTTACCCGGCAACCTCAAGGCACTGTTCCCCAGCGAACACCTGCTGCTGCGCTCCGTGGCCAACAACGGCCGAGTGGTAATGCTGGTCGTGGCGGACCAGGGCGGCCAACCGCTCAATGACGTCTGCCTGCAGGCATTCGGCAAGACCGTGCAGTGCATCGAACGCGCTCTGGGCAGCTTTTCCAGGCGCGGACGCTGAAGCGCTCTGTTTCCGCTACAATCGACCTCTTTTCATTCAAGGAGGCCGTCATGTCCGCCTTCGACAACTTGCCACTGGTGATCGAGCCGGCCCAATTGGCCGAACGCCTGGATGCAGCCGACCTGATTCTGCTCGACCTGAGCAGCGCGGCACGCTACGCCGCCGGCCATATCCCGGGCGCGCGCTGGGTGGATAGCAAGCGCACGCAACTGGGCGTGCCGCCCGCTCCCGGCCTGCTGCCCGAGCGGGCGCAGCTCGAGGCGCTGTTCGCCGATATCGGCCACCACGCGGATGCCACTTATGTGGTCTATGACGATGAGGGCGGCCCTTGGGCCGGTCGCTTCATCTGGCTGCTCGACGTGATCGGCCACCAGCGTTACCACTTCCTCAATGGTGGTCTGCAGGCCTGGATCAGCGATGGCCTCGAGCTGAGCCAGGAACAGCCCGCAGTGACTCGCACCGAGGTATCACTGACGCTGAGCGATGCCCCCACCGCCACCCGCGAGTACCTGCAATCGCGCCTGGATGCTGCCGACCTGGCCATCTGGGACGTGCGCGGCGCGGATGAATACCGCGGCGAAAAACTGAGTGCAGCGCGTGGCGGGCATATCCCCGGCGCCACCCATTTCGAGTGGACCGCCGGCATGGACCCGCAGCGCGGCATGCGTATCCGCACGGATATCGCCGAAGTCCTGCAAAGCCTGGGCATCACGCCTGACAAGGAAGTGATCACTCACTGCCAGACCCATCGCCGCTCCGGCTTCAGCTACGTGGTCGCCAAGGCGCTCGGTTACCCGCGCGTGAAGGCCTACGCCGGCTCCTGGTCCGAGTGGGGCAACCTGCCCGATACCCCCATCGAACGCTGAGTCCGTCGACAATCAGTTGCACCCGGCCTGGTCACGCCAGTGCCGGCTCAGAACCTTCAAGGAAACACGATGAAACAACGTCTTTTTATCCTCAGCCAGTACCTGCTGCCCCATCACCTGCTGTCGCGCCTGATCGGCTGCGTTGCCGAATGCCGTATCGGCTGGCTGAAGAATCCGCTGATCTCGTGGTTCGCCAAGCAGTACCAGGTCAACATGAGCGAAGCGCAAGTCGAGGACCTGCGTGCCTTCGAACATTTCAACGCCTTCTTCACCCGCGCCCTGAAAGAAGGCGCGCGCCCGCTGGATGAAACCCCCGGCGCCATTCTCAGCCCGGCCGACGGGGCGATCAGCCAACTCGGCGCCATCGAGCACGGCCGCATCTTCCAGGCCAAGGGCCACAGCTTCAGCGCTGTCGAACTTCTTGGTGGCGACGCCGAACGTGCAGCACCGTTCATGGGCGGCCAGTTCGCCACCGTGTACCTCTCGCCGAAGGACTACCACCGCGTCCATATGCCGCTGGGCGGCACGCTGAAGGAAATGGTCTACGTACCGGGCCGCCTGTTCTCGGTCAACCAGACCACCGCGGAAAATGTGCCGGAACTGTTTGCCCGCAACGAACGCGTGGTCTGCCTGTTCGACACCGAGCGCGGGCCGATGGCGGTGGTACTGGTAGGCGCGATGATCGTCGCCAGCGTCGAGACGGTATGGGCCGGCCTGGTCACGCCGCCCAAGCGCGAGCTCAAGAGCACCCGCTATGACGCGCCAGCGCGCGGCCCGATCGAACTGGCCAAAGGCGCAGAAATGGGCCGCTTCAAACTGGGCTCCACTGCCATCGTCCTGTTCGGCCCGAATCAGGTGCAATGGGCCGAAGAGCTGGGCGCTGGCAGCGCGGTGCGCATGGGTCAGCTGATGGGCAATGCTCAGAACTGAGCGGCTGAGAAAAGGAACCCGCATCTCGACCGTTCGGTCATAGATCCGTACTCTGGCGAGGTAGCCCGTCCATGCGAACGGGCTGCCAGCACAGGCAGATACTGCTAGAGTTCGAAAGACTATTACTAGAGCCGCTTGGTATTGCGTGGCCGGAGTATCCGAGTTTGATGGATAGACAGAGTACCCACCTTCAGCTGTTGCGCGTTCCCACGCCGAGCAAGCAGAGCCTCAGCTTCTGCGACGGCAGCCCCCGCGATCTCAAACGCTGGATCGCAGGCCTGCCCAAGGCGAACATCGGTGAAACTGCACGCCAGTTGTATCAGAGCCTGGTGGAACTCAATCAATTCCTCACCCCCTCGGAAAACCGCCTGCAGTTGCTCGAGTTGCTGCGCCCGGAAGTCAGTTTCGTCTGCCAGCACCTGGAGCGACACTTTCTCAACCAGGCCATCGTTCTCGACGAGCGCCCGCGCAAAGTGGCCAACCTGTGCCAGGCACTGCAGAACCACCTGGCGGTCGGCTACAAGCTGATCATTTCCCGCGTGATCACCCGCAGCGGCAAGGATCGCGACCAACTGCTCGCCGTCTCCCTGCAGCGCGCCAGCCACAGCCTGTGCAGCCCGCTGATTCGTGCCAGCCAGCTTTACTGCCCGGTCCCGGAAGGACTCTGGCTGGAGTTGCACCAGCTTTATCAGATTGCCTGCGAGCAGCGTCTGCAGCGCCAGGCCATTCGCGACCCGTTGGCACACCATACTCAGGGCATGAGCACCGAGCACACCTACGTGACCGCGCTGCTACTCGGCTGCGCGCGCACCAACCAGATGCGCCAGAACAGCATCGCACGCCTGGCGCAAGCCCTGGAGCCCTGGAGCGCGCTGATCAAGCTGCAGCCAGGCGACCATGCCGACAGCCTGTTCGTGCTGGCGCCGCAGGTCGACGGCCCGCCGCGCTACAAGTCGCTGTATCAGAGCAGCGAATTGCACAACCTGCTGGGCATCGACACACAGCCGCTGGTCGATGCCATCAAGGAATATCTGGAACTACCCGAAGACGAGCGCAGCAAATCGCGCCTGATGATTCCGGAGGGCATCAGCCTCGATCTGCTGCAGCACGTTGTCGCAGCCTGGGGCGACATAGCCGAGCGCACGTTCCAGCGCACGCCGGGGCAAGGCAGCCTGACCCTGTGCATCGGCATGACCGCGCTGCATTTCTTCCTCGCCGGACGCCGCTCCTTCGCCGAAGTGCTCAAGCGTCCGGTCGAACTGGGTGCCGCGGTATTCAAGCCCTCGACCGGCGAGCCCAATGTCTGGTCGAACGCCTTCGATGCCCAGCGCAATGCCGCTGACGAAATCCACTTCGAAGAGATTCAGTACACCAAGGTAACCCCCGGTGAGCAGGCGCAGCCTGAGAACAATGGCGAGAGTTACCCGACCTTCCCCCTGCCGATCGTCAATCACAGTCCCGGCGGTTACTGCCTCTCCTGGCCCAAAGAGGTCCCCAGTCAACTGCAGGCCGGCGAACTGCTGGGTGTACAGGACAACCCCAGTCAAGGCTGGAGCGTGGCCATCGTGCGCTGGATTCGCCAGGTCCGCGGCGGCGGCACGCAGATGGGTATCGAGCTGATCGCGCCGCACGCACGCCCCTGCGGTCTGCAGTTACTGCGTAAAGCTGAACAGAACAGCCAGTATCTGCGCGCCCTGCTGCTACCGGAAATCAGCGCCATTTCTCGTCCCGCCAGCCTGATCACGCCGCGCCTGCCATTCCAAGAGGGCAGCAAGGTGCTGATCAACGACCACGGCGAAGAGCACCGCGCAGTACTCACCCGCAAACAGGTCAGCACCGGCAGTTTCAATCAGTTCGAGTATCGCCGTGTCGGCGAAGAAGAAGGTGCGCCCGGGACACCGGTCACAGCCTCGCAAAGCCAGAAGCCTGCGGGGGAGGAAGATTTTGACTCGCTCTGGAAGTCTCTGTAGGCTCCAGAGGATTCACCATTTGTCGCCTTTTCGCGTCCATTCGGCGCCGCACTGACTCCTCTATGGCCATCGAAAAAAAAACCATTCGCCTGCTGATTCTCGAAGACTCGCAGAACGAGGCAGAGCGCCTGGTCAGTCTGTTCCGTAACGCAGGGCATGCCACTCGCGTGCATCGCCTGACCTCCAGCGAAGACCTGGCCGAGACCCTGCAACAGACCTGGGATCTGCTGATCTGCGCATCAAGCAGCGAGCATCTCGACCCCGGCGAGGCGATCAGCGCCATCCGCCGTCAGGCCAAGGACATCCCCGTCATACAACTGGTCGAGGACAATGATTCCGAGATCATCACCGAAGCCCTGTTGTTCGGTGCTCAAGACGCGCTGCCGCAAGGAGAGGACGAACGCCTGGTGCTGGTGGCCAAGCGTGAGCTGGCCAACCTGGAGGAGCGCCGCGCCCGTCGCGCCGCCGAAGTGGCGCTGCGCGAAGCGGAGAAGCGCTGCCAGCTGTTGCTGGAAAGCTCGGTAGACGCCATCACCTACGTCCACGACGGCATGCATATCTATGCCAACCGCGCCTACCTCGAGCTGTTCAATTACGAGGATGGCGAAGAGCTGGAAGGCATGCCGATGATCGACCTGATCGCCAGTGCCGATCACGGTGCCTTCAAGGATTTCCTGAAGAACTACCAGAGCGCCGAAGGCAATGCCGAGCTCAATTGCCAGGGCGTACGCGCAGATGGCAGCAGCTTCGCCGCGCAAATGAGCTTCTCCCCCGCCACCTATGATGGCGAGCCGTGTATTCAGGTAGTGATCCGCGCGGAAACCTCCAACGCAGAACTGGAAGAGAAGCTGCGCGAAATCAGCAGTCAGGATCTGGTCACCGGCCTGTTCAACCGCACTCACTTCCTCGAGCTGATGGACAACGCCGCCGAGCGCGCCGTCAACACCGGCCAGCCCTCGACCCTGGCGTATATCCGTGTCGACCGCTACGCCAGCATGCAGGGCGAGATCGGCCTGGCCGGCATCGACCTGCTGCTGACCGACCTGGCCGGCCTGCTGCGCGCGCATTTCCCGGCGGACACCCAGCTGGCCCGTTTCGGTGACGACGTGTTCGCCGCCCTGCTCCCGGGCCAGACACCCGAGCAATGCGAAGCCAGCCTGGCGCCCCTGCTGAAGAAGGTCGAAGCCCACCTGTTCGATGTCAGCGGCCGCACCGCCCAGACCACGCTGTCGATTGGCATCGCCGGCCTCAGCGAGAAAACCGCCAAGGCGCAGGAAGTCATCGAGCGCGCGCACCGCTGCGCCGACGAGCTCAGTGACGGCAATGCCATCAAACTGTTCAACCCGGCCGATGAACTCGCTGCAGCCGCCAACCGCGGCAGCCTGCTGGCGATGGTGCAACAGGCGCTGGAGAACAACAGCTTCCGGCTGCTGTTCCAGCCGATCATCAGCCTGCGTGGCGATGCCCACGAACACTACGAAGTGCTGCTGCGCCTGCTCAATCCGCAGGGTGCAGAGGTGCCGCCGCTGGAGTTCCTCGCCGCCGCCAAGGATGCCGGCCTCGGCGAGAAGATCGACCGCTGGGTAATCCTCAACTCGATCAAGCTGCTGGCAGACCATCGCTCCAGAGGCCATAACACTCGCCTGTTCGTACACCTGTCGAGCGCCAGCCTGCAGGACCAGACCCTGCTGCCCTGGCTCAGCGTGGCACTCAAAGCCGCACGCCTGCCGTCGGACTCGCTGGTATTCCAGTTCAGCGAGCCGGACGCCATCGCCTACCTGAAACAGGCCAAGGCACTGACCCAGGGCCTGGCGGAACTGCATTGCAAGGTGGCTTTGAGCCAGTTCGGCTGTGCACTGAACCCGTTCAACACGCTCAAGCACCTGCAAGTGGACTTCGTCAAAGTCGACGGTTCCTTCTCCCAGGATCTGAGCAATGCCGACAATCAGGAAGCGCTGAAAACCCTGCTCAGCAGTTTGCATGCGCAGGCCAAGCTGACCATCGTGCCCTTCGTGGAAAGTGCCAGCGTACTGGCCACGCTGTGGCAGGCCGGGGTCAATTTCATTCAGGGTTACTACCTGCAGGGTCCGAGCCAGTCGATGGATTACGACTTCTCGGCAGGCGACGAATAAACCCCGCCAACGAGAAAGCCGCCTGAACAGGCGGCTTTTTTATGTCTGACAGAACGTCGGCGCTTAGTCCTGCCCCTCACGGTCGCGAAAGCCGAGCAGGTAAAGAATGCCGTCCAGACCGAGGGTGGAGATCGCCTGCTTGGCCGATTGCTTGACCAGCGGCTTGGCGCGGAAGGCTACGCCGAGACCGGCCAGACCAAGCATCGGCAAGTCATTGGCGCCATCGCCGACGGCGATGGTCTGCTCCAGCTGCAAGCCTTCCTTCTGCGCCAGCTCGCGCAGCAGATCGGCCTTGCGCTGAGCGTCGACGATGGGCTCGACAGCCACGCCGGTGACCTTGCCGTTCTCGATCTGCAGTTCGTTGGCGAACACGTAGTCAATACCCAGCTTGGCCTGCAGCTGCTTAGCGAAGTAGGTGAAGCCGCCAGAGAGAATCGCGGTCTTGTAGCCCAGGCGCTTGAGTTCGGCGAACAGCACCTCGGCGCCTTCGGTCAGACGCAGGGACGCGCCGATCTCTTCCAGCACGTCTTCCGACAGGCCCTGCAACAAGCCCAGACGCTCCTTGAAGCTGGCGCGAAAATCCAGCTCGCCACGCATGGCGCGCTCGGTGATCTCCGCTACCTGCTCGCCCACCCCTGCGGCCTTGGCCAGCTCGTCGATCACCTCGGCCTCGATCAGCGTCGAGTCCATGTCGAATACGGCCAGACGGCGGTTGCGACGGAACACCGAGTCGCGCTGGAAGGCGATGTCGACGTTGAGCTCCTGCGCCACGCTGAGAAACTCGGCGCGCAGAGCGACGGGATCGGCCGGCTCGCCACGCACGGAAAACTCGATGCAACCCTTGCCCTGCTCGGCCGGCATATCCAGCGGCATACGACCGGAAAGGCGGTCGATGTGATCGATGTTCAGGCCGTACTTGGCAGTGATCGCACTGACCCGCTGCAGCTGCTCGGCGCTGACCTTGCGCGTCAGCAGGGTGACGATATGGCGGGCCTTGCCCTGGCCACCGACCCACTGGCGGTAGTCATCCTCGGACACCGGCGTGAAACGCACCTGCTGATCCAGCTCGTAGGCGGTGAACAGCAGATCCTTGAGCACCGACTGGGAGCGGCCGTTGTCAGGAATCTCGATGAGGATGCCGAACGACAGGGTGTCGTGGATCACCGCCTGGCCAATATCGAGGATGTTCACCCCGCCCTGAGCCAGCACGCCGGTGATGGCTGCGGTAAGTCCGGGGCGATCCTCGCCGGTGATATTGATCAGGACGATTTCGCGCAAGACGCACCCTCCAAGGCAGACGATTGAGGCAGGCAAGCGGCGAATTGGCCACCGACCGACGAAAAGGCGCACATTCTACCCAGTTTCCCGCCAATCCGGGCAGCCATGCGCTTTGCCCGCCCCAGGCCGCTCGCTATACTGCGCGGCAACTTCAGTCGACAAGAGCCGTGCTCTGTGAACCGGCCCGCGCCCGTCAAACCCGATAACTTCTTCATCCTGATCTTCCACGCGCTGCGCCAGCGGCGGGTGCCCCTGGTGCTGCGCATCGCCAGCCACAGCCTGCTGCTGGTGGCCCTGGCCATGGTCATCTACGCCTGGGTCATGGGCATGCAGTTCAAGCAGGCCATGCAGCAGCAGGCCGACGCCCTGGGCCAGGCGCTGATCACCCAGACGGCGGCCTCCGCCACCGAGCTGCTGGTGTCCAACGACATCCTCAGCCTCAACGTGCTACTCAACAACCTGGCGAAGAACCCGCTGGTGGCACATGCGGCCATCTACAGCGTGGACAGTCGCATCCTCGCCGAAGCCGGCGCGCGCCCGACACGCAGCGTGCTGGGTGAAACCGAAGGTTTGTACTCCACTTCCATCACCTTCCAGGAAGTAATGGCCGGGCAGTTGCGCATCAGCCTGGACATGAGCCAGTTCCAGCAGCCGATGACCATCAGCCTGCAGAGCATGGGTATTCTCAGCCTGATTCTGCTGGCCCTGACCCTGTCGCTGAGCATGCGCCTCGGCCGGCATATTTCCACGCCACTGCTGCAGATGCGCCTGTGGCTGCGTGACCCGGACGACCCTGCACCGGGCGCCGGACGCAACGACGAGATCGGTGACCTGGCGCGTCAACTACAGGCGCGACTGGTGCCGGAAAAACCGGAGCCCGAGCAGGAACTGGATGACGAGCAACTGCTCGACGACAGCGATGACTATCTGCACGAAGAAGACGATGAGCACTTCGACGAGCAGGAGGAGATCGCGGCCGAGCATGCCTTCGATGAAACCGATCTGCGTGACGACGATGACGAGCAGCTCAAGCCCTGGCCTGACACGATAGAGCCGGATGATCCCTTTGCCGACCTGCGTGACGAGTCCGAAGCCCCCGCGCCGGTGGCCAAGGCTCCGCGCCCCTCGCAGGCCAGCGCCGTGCTGGCCATCCAGCTCGGCGCTCAGGAGCAGCTGCGTCGTCTGCCACGTACGCGACTGCTGGACCTGCTGGATCGCTATCGGGTTTGCCTGGAACAGGCTGCCGCGCTGTATCAGGGACAACTGCACACCCTCAAGGACGGCAGCAGCCTGATGCTGTTCCACGAGCGCGAATGCGGCGAGGACTACCTGACTCACGCCATCTGCTGTGGCGAGCTGATGCGCGCTCTGGGCCATGCCCTGCAGATCGAGGTCGCCGACAGCGGCATCACCCTGCAACTGCAGCTGGGACTGACCCTGGGCAGTGACCTGGAAGAGCTGGGTCAGGCCGACCTACTGCTCAGCGACAGCGCCCTCGACGCCCTGGCGTTGTCGCAGCACAGTCGCAACCTGCTGCTGGTCGAGCAACGTGTCGCCCGGGATGCCCTGGCTCGCCAGCGCGCCCGCATCCGCCCGATTGCCAGCCCGGAAGGGGCCAGCTGCGTGGAGCGCCTGCTCGATCCTTATCCAGCACTGCTGGAACGGCAGCTGACGCGCATGCACGAAAGCCGGGCGCACTGACGCCCGGCTTCACTCAAGCGCTGACCAATGCGCGCCGCTGCGGCGTCTGTACACCGTAACGCCGCAGCCAGTCCTTCCAGCGAATCCGCTCATCACGTACCAGCCAGCCATCCTGCTCGGCAAAACTCTCCGAAAGCCACACCCCTCGGGTGCTGGCAGGCAGCAGCTCGCCCTTACGCAAGGTGAACAGCCCGCCGCTCGGCACACCGCGTTGCAGCGCCAGCAAATAGATATCCGGCCGGCGGCGCTCCAGACGCGCCACCAGGCGGCCATCTTCCAGGCATTCGTCGACGTGGAACAGGCTCAGCTGACGGGCATCGCGTGGCAATTCCAGGCTCAGGTCATAGACCAGCTGCAAGGATGCCGTCGGCAGGTGCACATAGGCGCGCGGGCGCTCGAGCAAGGTCAGGTTGCCGCACTGCACCGGCCGCGCAGCGCCAGACAGCGGGCTGAGTCGAAAATGACTCGACTCGCGATAACGCAGCGCGCCCTGATAGGGCGTGGGCAACCAGGTATCGGCGAAACGGCCGGATAACCAGCCATCGGCGCTTTCCAGCAGGCACTCCTCGGCCACTTCCTGAATGGCGGTGAGCAGCGGCAGATTCAGCTCGTGCGCCGGCACGTAACCGGAAATCAGCTTGAGTACGGTATCGCCACGGTCCGGACGGCGCTGACGCACCAGCAACCAGTAGTCACGTCCCTGCAGGCGCAGGGTCAAGCGCACCGACACGCCGAGGTTGGCCAGCTCGACGGAAAAGCGCGAGCTATCCGCCACCTCGACCGGACGACGCCGATCGAGCATCTGCTGGAAGTTCAGTGGCTGTCCCAGGCTCTGGTAGCTCAGCCCATCGGGACCAGCTTCGACGAACAGCGGCAGGGTCTTGAAGTTACTCGGGTCCTTGCGGATCAGCGTACGCGGCATCTCGACTCCTTGTTCCGGCTGGGCGTGAATGCGGCTCGGCGACCGGCCTTCACGCGAGGGTCAGGTTGAAGCGAAAACCGCTCAAGGCTGCCCCAAGCCAACCACCCAGCACAACCCTAGGCTGTAAGAGGACGTGACCGGGGACTCAGCGGATGCCCCGCAAAACCGCCGCGACAGTCGCGACATTGGCCGCCAGGTGCGCGGGCGTGATGGTGCCGACGATGGCGCTGCTGACGCCCGGATGGCCGAAGATCAGCTCGAAGCTGGCACGCACAGGGTCGACACCCTCGGCCAGACAGGCATGCCCGCTGGCCAGCGCTTTCTTGATCAGGATGCCCTTAGCGTGACTGGCAGCGTAGTCCAATACCGGCTTCTCGCCCTGCTCACTCAGGTTATAAGTGACCATGGCGCAGTCACCTTGTTGCAGCGCCAGCAGCCCGCCCTCGACGGTCTTGCCGGAAATGCCATAGGCGAGGATCTTGCCCTCGCGCTTGAGCTCGGCCAGCGTTTCGTACACACCTGTCTCGCGCAGCACCGCCAGATCGTTGCCGTCGGAGTGCACCAGCAGCAGATCGATACGGTCGGTTTCCAGACGCTTGAGACTGCGTTCCACGGACAGACGGGTATGCGCAGGGGAGAAATCGAAGTGCGACTGGCCCTGTTCGAACTCTTCGCCGGTCTTGCTGACGATCACCCACTCATCACGCTGGCCACGCAGCAGCGGGCCAAGGCGCTGTTCGCTGACGCCATAAGCCGGCGCGGTGTCGATCAGATTGATGCCCAGCTCTCGCGCTTGCTGCAACAAGGCCAAGGCCTGCGCATCGTCAGGAATGGTGAAGCCGTTGGGGTACTTCACGCCCTGGTCGCGGCCCAGCTTGACCGTACCCAGGCCCAGCGGCGAAACCCGCAAGCCGGTGGAACCCAGCGGGCGATGCAGATCGTGCAGCGTCGTCATGGCAGCAGTGCCTCCCATACCGGCAGGCCCAGCGGTGGACGCGGCAATTCAGGCAGCGCCGCATGGCCAGCAGGCTGCAGGTTATCCCGCTGCAGGATGGCCAGCACGCGATCAGCGAAATCCGGCGCCAGCGCCAGCTTGGTCGGCCAGCCCACCAGCAGGCGCTGCTGCTCGGCCAGAAACGCGTTATCCGGACGCACCAGTCCCGACTGCGCGGGTTCGGCGCGATCCACTCGCAATGTGGCCCAGCGCGTCTGGCTCTGGTCGACCCAGGGCAGCAATGCCGCCATTTCCTTTTGCGCCGCCTGAATCTGCGCGGCCTCGTCGCGGGCCACGCCATCGGCTTCGGCCAGGTCGCCGCCAAGGTACCAGACCCACTGGCCATCGGCCGCCGGATGCGTGGTCACGGTGACCCGCGGCTTCGGCCCGCCACCGAGGCAATGCGCGTACAACGGCTTCAGCGCCGGCCCCTTGGCCAGCACCATATGCAGCGGGCGCAACTGCTGCGCGGGCTGCTCGACGCCCAGAGCGGCCAGCAGCTCGGCATTGCCGGCGCCAGCACTGAGTACCACGCGCTGCGCGCGAATCTCGCGCCCATCGACGATCAACCCGCACAACTCAGCGTTTTCCTGCAGCGGTTCGATACGCTCGGCGGCCAGCAAGCCATCACCAGCCAGCTCGGCCAGGCGAGCGATCAGGCTGGGCACATCGAGCACCAGCTCGGCCAAGCGGTAAACCTTGCCCTTGAATTTCGGATGCTGCAGAGCTGGCGGCAGTTGCTCGCCCTTGACCTGATCGACGCGGCCGCGCACCGCCTTGCTGGCGAAGAAGCTGGTGAGGTTGCCGGCCAGAGTGCCTGGCGACCACAGGTAATGCGCTTCGGAGAGAATGCGTACGCCGGAAAGATCCAGCTCGCCATTGCCCGCCAGGGCCTCGCGCCAACGGCGCGGCATATCGGCGATGGCCTCGGAAGCGCCGGTCAGCGCGCCATGCAGGGCGTACTTGGCGCCGCCATGGATGATGCCCTGCGACTTCAGGCTCTGCCCGCCGCCCAGGCTGCCACACTCCAACAGCACGGTGGAGAAACCCTGCTGACGCAGGCGCGCATTGAGCCAGAGGCCGGCGATACCGCCGCCGACGATCAGGACATCGGTGCTGAGAGACTGGGACATGAACGGGCCTCGGCGAAAAACAGGCGGGCAGTATAACGGCTTCGGCCAACGGTCGTCGGGTGTCGCCGGGCCGCCCAGGTCGCGCGCACCAAAAGGCCTCAGGTGCGCACGGCCCTCAGTGGCCAGTGGCGCCGGAGAACAGCTGGATAACCACCACGCCACTGACGATCAGGCCCATGCCGAGCATGGCCGGCAGATCGAGCTTCTGCTGATAGATGAACATTGCGGCGATGCTGACCAACACGATGCCCAGACCAGCCCAGATGGCGTACGCAACACCCACTGGAATAGTGCGCACCACCAGGGTCAGCATCCAGAAGGCGATGCCATAACCCACCACCACCAGTAACAGCGGCAAGGGTTTGTTGAAGCCATCGATAGCCTTCATCGAAGTGGTAGCGACCACTTCGGCCGCGATGGCAATGGCGAGATAGAGGTATCCGGGCATGCTGGCGACTCCTGAAAGATGGCCACAATTCTAAGTTCTTTCATGATGGGCTAAAGTCATTACCTATCTGCTTTTGAGATAGGTCAGCCATGAACTGGAATCTCGATCAGCTCCAGCTGTTCGTCCACACCGCCGAGAGCCGATCCTTTTCCGCTGCGGCTCGGCAAACCGGACGCGCGCAATCGGCGGTCAGCACCGCCATCGCCCTGCTGGAAAGCGATCTCGGCGTCACCCTCTTCGAACGCAGCAGCGGTCGCCAGCCACAGCTGACCGAGGCAGGAGCGGCGCTGCTGGAGCAGGCCCGCAGCGTGTTGCAGCAGTGCGAGCGCCTGGATGGCCGCGCGCTGGGCCTGGCACGTGGCGAGGAAGCGCGCCTGCGTCTGGCGCAGGACGAAGCCATGCCCTACCAACCGGTGCTGGCCAGCCTAGAAGCGCTGGCCAATGCCTTCCCCCTGCTCGAAGTCCAGCTCTCCAGCGGCGCCCAGGGCGACGTGGCGCGCAAGCTGCTGCAGCACCAGGCCGACCTGGGCCTGCTGTTTCATCACGAGCAGATGCCAAGGGCGCTGGAAAGCCAACGCCTGGGCACCATCGAGATGGTCACGGTATGCAGCCCGCAACACCCGCTGGCAGAGCTCGACAGCGTGGAACGTCGCGACCTCGCCGAACATCGCCAGCTGCTGATGACGCCGCAGGACAGCCACTACCCCGGCGGCGAACAGATCAGTCCGCTGGTGTGGCGCGCTGACAGTTTCTACGTGATGGCCGAGCTGGTAATACGCGGCGTTGGCTGGGCCTGGCTGCCGCGCCATGTGGCGCAGTACCCGACCTACCTGGGTCACCTGCAGGAGCTGCGCAGCGACTGGGCGCCGTTGCCACTGGTGGTGGAGCTGGTCTGCCGTCGCGACGGCGCGCTCGGCCCCGCTGCCAACTGGCTGGCCGACTGCCTGGCGCGCGAACTGCTGCGTCCACAGGCATGATCACGCTTCCAGAGGATGACCGGCGGCGCTAGCAGGCCGTTGAAAAACGTAGGCGAGGCAGCCAATGCAAGGCAAAAACAGGCGAAAAAGCGGAGTTTACGAGCTGTAAATGAGCATTTTGAGCCTGTTTTTAACGCAGCAGTGGCAACGCAGATAGTTTTTCAACAGCCTGCTAAGCTGCGCCCCCATGAACAGACCCCTCTACACCCTGCTGCTGCACCTGGCCCTGCCCCTGATCGCCCTGCGCCTGGCGCTGCGCGCGCGCAAGGCGCCGGCTTACGCGCGGCGTATCAACGAACGTTTCTCCCTTGGCCTGCCAGCAATGAAACCGGGCGGCATCTGGGTACACGCGGTATCGGTCGGTGAAAGCATTGCCGCCGCGCCGATGATTCGTGCGCTGCAGGTACGCTACCCTGACCTGCCGATCACCGTGACCTGCATGACGCCGACCGGCTCCGAACGCATCCAGGCACTGTTCGGTGAAAGCGTGCAGCACTGCTACCTGCCCTACGATCTGCCCTGGGCAGCCGCGCGCTTTCTCGATCGCGCGCAGCCCCGTCTGGCCGTGGTGATGGAAACCGAATTGTGGCCTAACCATATCCATCAGTGCGCCAGGCGCGGTATCCCGGTGGCCTTGGCCAATGCGCGCCTGTCCGAGCGCTCGGCACGCGGCTACGCACGTTTTCGCAAACTCACCGCACCGATGCTCGCCGAACTGTCGCTGATCGCCGTGCAGACCCAGACCGAGGCGCAGCGTTTTCTCGACCTGGGCGCTCGCCCTGCCGGCGTGGAGGTGACCGGTTCGATCAAGTTCGACCTGAAGATCGATGCCGAACTGCTGCAACGCGCAGATGCGCTGCGCCAGCAATGGCAGGCAACGACTCGACCTGTCTGGATTGCTGCCAGCACCCATGCCGGTGAAGACGAAATCATCCTCGCGGCCCATCGCCACTTGCTTGGCAATCACCCGGATGCGCTGCTGATCCTGGTGCCGCGCCATCCCGAGCGGTTCAACTCGGTGAATGAACTCTGCCTAAGTCAGGGTCTGACGACACGCAGGCGCTCCACGGGTGAAGCGGTGCAAGCCGGCGACCAGGTGCTGCTGGGCGACACCATGGGCGAGCTGCTGTTTCTCTACGCGCTGGCGGATATCGCCTTCGTCGGCGGCAGCCTGGTGGCCAACGGCGGCCACAACCTGCTGGAGCCAGCCGCACTGGGCAAGCCGGTACTGAGCGGTCCGCACCTGTTCAACTTCCTGGAAATCGCCGCGCAGTTGCGTGAAGCCGGCGCCCTGAGCGAGGTGGAAAACGCCGCGCAACTGGCGGACAGGGTTGCCGCATTGCTGGGCGAGCCTGGCGAGATGCAGCGCATGAGCGAGGCCGGCCTGAGCGTGCTCAAGGCCAATCAGGGCGCGCTGGAGCGTCTGCTGGAAGGTTTGCAGCGTCTTCTGTAGCCCGGATGCAATCCGGGGAAACGTCACGCCGCTTGATACTCCCCGGATTGCATCCGGGCTACTGACTGGAAGGGTTGCGCCGCCTGATTTAGCTCGGATCAAACACGGGTAGGGTGCGCCGTGCGCACCGCCAACCAGATCGGTGCGCGCAGCGCACCCTACGTGGTACATCACCGAAATGAAAAAGCCCGACGCGAGTCGGGCTTTTTGTTTGCTGCAAAGGGTTCAGAAATCCGGATTACCTTGCAGGCGCGACTCGGCGGCCGAAGCCAGATCCGGCGGCAGGAAGTCCTTGTCCGGGTTGTAGTCCGGTTTGAGGAAGCTGCCCAGCGCTTCCAGGTCAGCCGGGCTGAGGGTGCCGGCCGCCTGCTTCAAGCGCAGGTTGTTGAGGATGTAGTCGTAACGCGCGTCGTTGTAATTACGCACGGCGCTGTACAGCTGACGCTGGGCATCGAGCACGTCGACGATATTGCGGGTACCGACCTGATAACCGATCTCCGTAGCCTCCAGAGCGCTCTGGTTGGAGATGATCGACTGGCGGCGCGCTTGTACGGTTTCCACGTCGGTGTTCACCGCGCGGAACAGGTTGCGCGTGTTCTGCACCACCTGGCGGCGCAGGCTCTCACGCAGTTGCTCGGTCTGCCCCAGGCGCTGATATGCCTCACGCACCTGCGAGCTGGTCAGACCGCCGCTGTACAGCGGGATGTTCAATTGCAAGCCGATGGAACGCTGCGACACGTCGCCGCTATAGCGCGGCGCACCAAAGGAGCCGGAATTGGTGAAGCCCAGACTGTCGTTGTCACCCTGCTGATAGCTGGCCACGGCATCCAGGGTCGGCGCATGGCCGGCCTTGCGCTGACGCAGATTCTCTTCGGCGGCCGTCACGGCATACAGGCTGGCCTGCAGGTTGAGGTTCTGCGCTGCAGCGGTGTCGACCCAAGCCTTGGCATCGTTCGGCGTCGGCGCCAGCACCGGCAGGGTGTGAACGATCCCTTCGACGGCCAGATAGTCGCGGTTGGTCAGGGTCACCAGCGCTTCGAAGGCGTCATCCACCGCGCGCTCAGCGAGCAAGCGGTTGGCGCGGGCAGTATCGAACCCCGCCTGGGCCTCGAGCACATCGGTCTTGTCGGACAGACCGACGTCGAAACGTTCGTTGGCCTGATCCAGCTGACGCTTGAATGCCGCTTCCTCGGCCTTGGTCGAGGCCAGGGTGTCCTGGGCACGCAGCACGGCAAAGTAGGTCTCGGCGCTCTGCAGAATCAAATTCTGCTCAGTGGCAGACAACTCCAGCGAAGCCTGCTCGCTGGTAGCCTCGGCAGCCTGCAGCTGAAACCAGCGATCGGCACGGAACAGCGGCTGGCTGAGGTTGGCCTGATAGACCAGACCGCTGCGCGAGACGGTGGCGCTCGGCGAATCGACTTCGGTGCGCGTGTCCCCATAGTTGGCGCCTGCGGACAGGTTGGGTAGCAGTCCGGCACGGGCCTGCGGCACCACTTCGCGGCGCGCCTGATAATCGGCGCGCGCGGCGGCGATATCGGCATTGTTCTTCGCCGCTTCCTGATACACGGTGACCAGGTCGGTCTTGCTCGACAGCGGGGCCTCTTCGGCCTGAACCAGGCCCACCGAAGCGGCGGCCACGGCGATTGCCAGGGATAGTCTGCGCAACATGATGGATGTCGATCCTTGAATAGGCGGTAATCGGCAAGGCTACGGGTCGCCACAGTCGGGGGTCAAGCGCGCCATGGACGGCATCAGTCTAGCTGGCGGCAAGCTATGTTGCTCGTCGGGAACAATCCGCCATCAGCAGCGTGAGCAGTCGCTTTCCGACGCACGGGTCGCTATTTATTGACCACCGAGTTGGTTTTCTCCCACCAGCTTGTTTAGACTGCCCGAGTTCTTGTCGGGGTGCCCCAAATGCGGGGCTGAGATTGGCAGCTGCCGGATCCCGTTGAACCTGATCAGGTTAAGGCCTGCGTAGGGAACAAGATGTCCTCGCCAGCGTACCGGCGAGTCCTCTCGGCACCGCCCACGGTGTATCTCGCGCCCTTCGTCCGCTCAGGTTCCAACTCCGACATCTATCCCGGAGAGAGCCTTGATGAGCACACAACAACAAAAGAACCTGAGCGAAAGCGCCCAGGTCGACCAGCAGTCGGTACAGCCCTTCCCCCGTTCGCAGAAAGTCTACGTACAAGGCTCGCGCCCGGATATCCGCGTGCCGATGCGTGAAATCAGCCTGGACGTCACCCCGACTGACTTCGGCGGCGAGATCAACGCCCCGGTCACCGTCTACGACACCTCCGGCCCCTACACCGACCCGAACGTCACCATCGACGTGCGCAAAGGCCTGGCCGACGTGCGCAGCGCCTGGATCGAGGATCGCGGTGACACCGAGAAGCTGCCAGGCCTGTCGTCCGAGTTCGGCCAGCGCCGCCTCGCCGACGAAGAGCTGACCAAGATGCGCTTCGCCCACGTGCGCAACCCGCGCCGGGCCAAGGCCGGGCATAACGTCAGCCAGATGCACTATGCCAAGAAAGGCATCATCACGCCGGAGATGGAATACGTCGCCATCCGCGAAAACATGAAGCTGGCCGAAGCGCGTGAAGCCGGCCTGCTCAATGAACAACACGCTGGCCACAGCTTCGGCGCTGCCATTCCGAAAGAGATCACCCCCGAGTTCGTGCGCAGCGAAGTCGCCCGCGGCCGCGCCATCATCCCGGCCAACATCAACCACGTTGAGCTGGAGCCGATGATCATCGGCCGCAACTTCCTGGTGAAGATCAACGGCAATATCGGCAACAGTGCACTGGGCTCTTCCATCGAAGAAGAAGTGGCCAAGCTGACCTGGGGCATCCGCTGGGGCTCGGACACGGTGATGGACCTGTCCACCGGCAAGCACATCCACGAAACCCGCGAGTGGATCATCCGCAACTCGCCGGTACCGATCGGCACCGTACCGATCTACCAGGCCTTGGAAAAGGTCGGCGGCATCGCCGAGGACCTGACCTGGGAGCTGTTCCGTGACACCCTGATCGAACAGGCCGAACAGGGCGTGGACTACTTCACCATCCACGCCGGCGTGTTGCTGCGCTACGTGCCGCTGACCGCCAAGCGCGTCACTGGCATCGTTTCGCGCGGCGGCTCGATCATGGCCAAGTGGTGCCTGGCGCACCACAAGGAAAACTTCCTCTACACCCATTTCGAAGACATCTGCGAAATCATGAAGGCCTACGACGTCAGCTTCTCGCTGGGCGACGGCCTGCGTCCGGGCTCGATTGCCGACGCCAACGACGAAGCGCAGTTCGGTGAACTGGAAACCCTTGGCGAGCTGACCAAGATCGCCTGGAAGCACGACGTGCAGTGCATGATCGAAGGCCCCGGCCACGTGCCGATGCAACTGATCAAGGAGAACATGGACAAGCAGCTGGAATGCTGCGACGAGGCGCCGTTCTACACCCTCGGCCCGCTGACCACCGACATAGCCCCGGGTTACGACCACATCACCAGCGGCATCGGCGCGGCGATGATCGGCTGGTTCGGTTGCGCCATGCTCTGCTACGTCACGCCCAAGGAGCACCTCGGCCTGCCGAACAAGGATGACGTCAAGACCGGCATCATCACCTACAAGATCGCCGCGCATGCCGCCGACCTGGCCAAAGGTCATCCGGGCGCGCAGATCCGCGACAACGCATTGAGCAAGGCGCGCTTCGAATTCCGCTGGGAGGACCAGTTCAACCTGGGTCTGGACCCGGACACCGCGCGCGCCTATCACGACGAGACGCTGCCGAAGGATTCGGCCAAGGTGGCGCACTTCTGCTCCATGTGCGGGCCGAAGTTCTGCTCGATGAAGATCACCCAGGAAGTGCGCGAGTACGCCAAGGAGCAGCGCATCGACGCCGTCGATCTGGATGCCGAACAGGGCATGCAGGCCAAGGCCGAGGAATTCAAGGCGCAAGGCAGCCAGCTCTACCAACGCGTGTAACAGACCGTCATGGAAGCTTGATCTGGCAGCGCTATGCTCGCTAGTGTGACAGGTAACGGGCCGCATCAGACCGTGTGAAAACGTAGCGAGCGAAGGTCAGGCAAGGCAAAAAACGGCGAAAAGGCGCAGTTTACGAGCTGTAAATGAGCACTTTGAGCCGTTTTTTAACGCAGCATGAGCGAGCGCAGTAGTTTTCACACAGTCTGAGCTTGGCCCGTTACGACTATCTGGGGAGTTTCTATGGGCAAAGACGACATCGACATCATCGAGCGCGAGAACTGCTTTCGCGGTTTTTATCGCCTCGACCGGATCAAGCTGCGCCATCGCCAGTTCGCCGGCAACATGGGCCCGCAGCTGACCCGTGAGCTGTTCGTGCGTCACGATGCCGTGTGCGTGCTGCCATACGATCCGCAGCGCGACGAAGTGGTGCTGATCGAGCAGTTCCGCGTCGGCGCCATGGACAAGAGCACCAACCCCTGGCTGCTGGAGCTGGTCGCAGGGCTGATCGACAAGGACGAGGAGCCCGAGGAGGTCGCCCGTCGCGAGGCCATCGAGGAGGCCGACCTGCCCCTGACTTCGCTATGGCCAATCACCCAGTACTATCCTTCGCCCGGCGGCTCGGACGAACGCGTGCATCTGTTCGTCGGTCGCTGCAGCAGCGAAGGTGCCGGTGGCGTGCATGGCCTGCCCGAGGAAGGCGAGGACATCCGGGTACAGGTGATGCCACTGGAGGATGCGCTGGCCGCCGTGCGCGACGGGCGTATCGACAACGCCGCCAGCATCATCGCCCTGCAATGGCTGGCGCTGAACCGCGAGGAAGTGCGAGGAATGTGGTCGTGAACCTGCTGCGCGAGCGCTATCGGGTCGACCTGGTCGAGCTGCAAGCGGCTTGCGAGGCCAACTATGCACGCCTGATGCGCCTGCTGCCGCACATGCGCGAGCACACGGGAAGCCGCCGCGTCGCCCTGAGCCAGGGCGAACACTTGCTCGGCGTCCTGGCGCTGGACGTGCTGGAAAGCTGCCCCTACACCACCACACTGTGCGTGCGTCAGGAACACAGCCTGCCCTGGCTACCGGTGCCGCAGTTGCAAGTGCGGGTCTATCACGACGCACGTATGGCCGAGGTGGTCGGCGCCGAGAACGCGCGCCGCCTGCATATCCGTTACCCCTACCCCAACGCGGCGATGCATCAACCGGACGAAAAGAGTCAGCTCAACCTGTTCCTCGGCGAATGGCTGAGCCATTGCCTGGCCTGCGGGCACGAGCCACAGCCGGTGATGTAGGACGTCGTCGCCAACCGCCGATCAAGCTTTTCAGCGCATGGCCGATAGCGCGGCGTTGTAGTGTTTAGGCGGTCAGCCCAGCCTGAAGTCCGTCGCGAATGATGGCAAAAAGCGCTTCTGGCGTTTTTTCTGTGATCTGCGTCCGCTTCCCGGGTTTTCCCTTTGCTGCAGCAACCACCATAATTCACTCGATTGTGCCCTAGGAGACGGTCTTGCCGAGCCTGCCCACCCCATCCACTGATTCCTCGGTACTGCTGGTGCAGTTGTCCGACAGCCATCTGTTCGCTGAAGCGGACGGCAAGCTGCTGGGCATGGATACTTGCGACAGCCTGCAGCGGGTGATCGAACGGGTTCTGCAGGAACAGCCGCAGATCGACCTGACCCTGGCCACAGGCGATCTTTCGCAGGACGGCAGCGAGATGTCGTATCAGCGCTTTCGCCAACTCACTTCAGCCATCGATGCGCCGACCCGTTGGCTGGCCGGCAACCATGATGAAATCCCCCCCATGCAGGCCGCCTGCCAAGGCAGCGAGCTGCTGGAACCGGTAATCGACCTTGGCGCCTGGCGCATCGTCATGCTCGACTCCTCGATCCCCGGTGCGGTGCCAGGTTTTCTTGCTGACAGTCAACTCGAGCTGCTCGAACACGCCCTTGGCGAAGCACCACAGCGCCATCACCTGATCTGCCTGCACCATCATCCGGTCTCCATCGGCTGCAAGTGGATGGAGCCCATCGGCCTGCGCAACCCCGACGCCCTGTTCGCCGTGCTCGACCGCTACCCGCAGGCGCGCGCCGTGCTCTGGGGGCATATCCACCAGGAGTTCGACCAGCAGCGCGGTAATCTGCGCCTGCTCGCCTCGCCTTCGACCTGCGTGCAGTTCGCGCCGGGCAGCCAGGAGTTTCAGGTGGGCAGCGAAGCCCCCGGCTACCGTTGGCTGCGCCTGCATGCCGACGGCAGACTGGACACCGGTGTATCGCGCGTTACCGGCATCCATTTCGAAGTGGACTACAGCGTCAAGGGTTACTGACATACCCCCAATCAGCTTGAAGCTTGCAGCTTGAGGCCCCGGACGAGTAGCCTCCCGCTCCATGACCGCATCCATCCTCTATATACACGGCCTGAACAGCTCGCCGACCTCGCACAAGGCCAGCCAGTTGAGCCGCGCCATGACCCATCTGGGCCTGGAAAACCAGCTGCGCGTACCGGCCCTGCATCATCATCCACGCCAGGCCATCGCGCAGTTGCAGGCGCTGATCAGCGAACTCGGCGCCCCCGTACTGGTTGGCAGTTCCCTGGGCGGCTATTACGCCACTTACCTGGCCGAACAGCATGGGCTCAAGGCGCTGCTGATCAACCCGGCCGTGCAGCCGCACCTGCGTTTCGACGGCTACCTGGGCCCGCAGAAGAATTACTACAGCGACGAGACCTGGGACCTCACCGAGGATCACGTCCACGCCCTGGCCGAACTCGACGTTGCAGCGCCGAGCGACCCGGCGCGTTACCAGATCTGGCTGCAAACCGGCGACGAAACCCTCGACTACCGTGACGCCGAGCGTTACTACCGTGCCTGCGCCCTGCGCATCCAGGCCGGTGGCGATCATGGATTCCAGGGCTTCGCCGAACGCCTGCCGACACTCTTCGCTTTTGCCGGCATCAACGCCACACTTTGGCGCGATACCGACTTTTCCGCATTCAATTGACGACCAAGAGACCCTATGGCCCAGCAGAACGCCTATAACGCAGACGCCATCGAAGTCCTTTCCGGCCTCGACCCGGTGCGCAAGCGCCCGGGCATGTACACCGACACCACGCGCCCCAACCACCTGGCCCAGGAAGTCATCGACAACAGCGTCGACGAAGCCCTGGCCGGCCACGCCAAGTCGATCCAGGTGATCCTCCACGAGGACAACTCGCTGGAAGTGCTCGACGACGGCCGTGGCATGCCGGTGGACATCCACCCGGAAGAAGGCGTGCCGGGCGTCGAGCTGATCCTCACCAAGCTGCATGCCGGCGGCAAGTTCAGCAACAAGAACTACCAGTTCTCCGGTGGTCTGCATGGCGTCGGCATCAGCGTGGTCAACGCCCTGTCGACCCGTGTGGTGGTTACCGTCAAGCGTGACGGCAACGAATACCAGATGAGCTTCGCCGATGGCTTCAAGGCCAGCGAGCTGGAAGTCATCGGTTCGGTCGGCAAGCGCAACACCGGCACCAGCGTGCATTTCTGGCCGGACGCCAAGTACTTCGACTCCTTCAAGTTCTCCATCAGCCGCCTCAAGCACGTGCTCAAGGCCAAGGCCGTACTCTGCCCAGGCCTGAACGTCAGCTTCGAAGACAAGGCGTCGGGCGAGAAGGTCGAATGGCATTACGAGGACGGCCTGCGCTCCTACCTGGTCGATGCCGTCAGCGAGTTCGAGCGCCTGCCGGCCGAGCCCTTCGTCGGTAGCCTGGCCGGCAACAAAGAGGCGGTGGACTGGGCTCTGCTGTGGCTGCCCGAAGGCGGCGACGCGGTGCAGGAAAGCTACGTCAACCTGATCCCCACCGCGCAGGGCGGCACGCATGTCAACGGCCTGCGCCAGGGCCTGCTCGATGCCATGCGCGAGTTCTGCGAGTTCCGCAACCTGCTGCCGCGTGGCGTGAAACTCGCCCCGGAAGACGTCTGGGAGCGGATTGCCTTCGTCCTCTCGATGAAGATGCAGGATGCGCAGTTCTCCGGCCAGACCAAGGAGCGCCTGTCCTCGCGCGAAGCCGCCGCCTTCGTCTCCGGCGTCGTCAAGGACGCCTTTAGCCTGTGGCTCAACGCCCACCCGGAAACCGGCCTGGCATTGGCTGAGCTGGCCATCAGCAACGCTGGCCGTCGCCTCAAGGCCGGCAAGAAAGTCGAGCGCAAGAAGATCACCCAGGGCCCGGCGCTGCCCGGCAAGCTGGCCGACTGTGCGGGGCAGAATCCGCTGCGTTGCGAGCTGTTCCTGGTCGAGGGTGACTCGGCCGGCGGCAGTGCCAAGCAGGCGCGCGACAAGGAGTTCCAGGCCATCATGCCGCTGCGCGGCAAGATCCTGAACACCTGGGAAGTGGACGGCAGCGAAGTGCTGGCTTCGCAGGAAGTGCACGATATCGCCGTGGCCATCGGCATCGATCCAGGCTCGAGCGACCTGAGCCAGCTGCGCTACGGCAAGATCTGCATCCTCGCCGACGCCGACTCCGACGGCCTGCACATCGCCACCCTGCTCTGCGCCCTGTTCGTCCGTCACTTCCGCCCGCTGGTGGATGCCGGTCACGTCTACGTGGCCATGCCGCCGCTGTACCGCATCGACCTGGGCAAGGAAATCTTCTACGCCCTGGACGACGCCGAGCGCGATGGCATCCTCGACCGCCTGGTGGCCGAGAAACGCCGTGGCAAGCCACAGGTCACCCGCTTCAAAGGCCTCGGCGAGATGAACCCGCCGCAACTGCGCGAAACCACCATGGACCCCAACACCCGGCGCCTGGTGCAACTGACCCTGGATGATTTCGAAGGCACCCGTGAAGTGATGGACATGCTGCTGGCGAAAAAACGCGCCGGTGATCGCAAGAGCTGGCTGGAAAGCAAGGGCAACCTGGCCGAGGTATTGGCCTGATGCGCAATCACCTCCTTGCACTCGGTCTGTTGGCTGGCGTCGCGAACGCCGAGCCAGTGGTGCTGGAAGAACTGAAGTTGCAGGCTGAATACCCGGTGACGGAAATGCCGGGCGGCAACCTGTCCGGCCTGGCCCTGTGCGGCGAAACGCTGTGGGCGGTTTCCGACCGTGACGACGACCGCCTCTATCAACTGCATCGCGAAGAAGGCCTGCTGCGCGCCGAAGCAGAAACCTTCGTCGCCCCCGAACCACCCGAGAGCGCCCTGCCCTGGGGCCTGCGCATGCGCAACTGGGCGGCCGGCCTGGTACGCGGTGGCGCACTGGATTTCGAGGGCCTGGCGTGCGATGCACAAGGCAACCGTTACCTGGTCAGCGAAACCCGCGCCGCCGTGCTGCAGGTGAGTAGCAACGGTAACGCACAGTGGCTAAACCTGCCCAGCGGGCTGGTGCGCCAGGCTCGCGCCAGCGGCATGCTGCTGCACTTCAACCAGGGCTTCGAAGGCATCGCCATCGATCCGTCCGGTGATCGCCTGTGGCTGGCTGCCGAGCAGCGCCGTCGCGGCCTCACCGTATTGCATCGTCGCGGCAGCAGCTGGCGTTGTACCGGCGGCTGCGTGCTGACCAGCGAAAGCGGTGAAGAAGCCTCGCCCGAAGCGCTCGGCGGCCATATGGCACCACGCGACTTCTCCGGCCTGGCCTATTTCGGTGAGAAACTCTTCACCCTGGAGCGTCAGGCTCACCGTATCTGCCGGCGCACGCTGAGCGACGGCGTGGTGGAGATGTGCTGGTCGTTCGCCAGCGACGCCCTGAGCGAACCACGCCGCTACACGCCGAGCTACGGCATGGCCGAGGCGCTGTGGATCGACAAGGACGGCGCCTGGATCGGCGTCGACAATGGTAGTCAGACCCGCGTCGATGGCGAAGATCGCCCCATTGTCTGGCGTTTCACCGCGCCCAAGGGCGGCTGGAGCCGGCGTCCGTGAGTGAACAGACGCCGGGCCGTCGTGCCGGACGAGTGATGCTGATACTCGCCTGGGGCGCCGGTCTGCTGCTGGCCACGCACTTCTTCGGCAACTGGGAGGATCGCCAGCGCAACCCGAACCAGACGCCGCAGTCGGTGCATGGCGATGGTTTCGTCGAGGTGAGCCTGGCCAGCAGTCGTCAGGGGCACTACCTGGTCAATGGCCAGATCGATGGGCATGACGTGACCTTTCTGCTCGACACCGGCGCCACCCAGGTGGCGATACCCAGCGCGGTGGCCGAGCGTCTTGGCCTGCAACGCGGCGCCCCGATCATCATCAGCACTGCCAACGGCCGTGCTACCGGGCATCGCACCCGCCTGGACAGCCTGCGTCTGGGCGATATCGAACTGCGTGACGTCGCCGCACTGATCGCCCCTGGCATGGACGGCGACGAAGTGCTGCTGGGCATGAGCGCCCTGAAACAACTCGAATTCAGTCAGAAGGGCGGCACCCTGGTGCTGCGCCAATCAACCTTGCAATGAGGCCCGCATGAGCGAATCCCTCGATTTGAGCCTGGAAGGCGTTGAACGCCGGTCACTCGCCGACTTCACCGAGCAGGCCTATCTCAACTACTCCATGTACGTGATCATGGACCGCGCCCTGCCGCATATCGGCGACGGCCTGAAACCCGTGCAACGGCGCATCATCTACGCCATGAGCGAACTGGGCCTGGACGCCGACTCCAAGCACAAGAAGTCCGCGCGTACCGTCGGTGACGTGCTCGGCAAGTTCCACCCGCACGGCGACAGCGCCTGTTACGAAGCCATGGTGCTGATGGCGCAGCCGTTCAGCTATCGCTACACCCTGGTCGACGGCCAGGGCAACTGGGGTGCGCCGGACGATCCCAAGTCCTTCGCCGCCATGCGTTACACCGAGGCGCGCCTGTCGCGCTATTCGGAGGTGCTGCTGAGCGAACTCGGCCAGGGCACCGTCGACTGGGTGCCCAACTTCGACGGCACCATGAACGAGCCGGCGACGCTGCCGGCGCGCCTGCCCAACCTGCTGCTCAACGGCACCACCGGCATCGCCGTGGGCATGGCCACCGACGTGCCGCCGCACAACCTGCGCGAAGTCGCGGCGGCCTGCGTGCGTCTGCTGGACGAGCCCAGCGCCACGGTCGAGCAGCTTTGCGAGCATATCCAGGGCCCGGACTTCCCCACCGAAGCCGAGGTCATCACGCCCAAGGCCGATCTGCTGAAGATCTACGAGACCGGCCGCGGCTCGGTGCGCATGCGCGCCGTCTATCGCATCGAGGACGGCGACATCGTCGTCACTGCACTGCCGCACCAGGTTTCCGGGGCCAAGGTACTGGAGCAGATCGCCGCGCAGATGCAGGCCAAGAAGCTGCCGATGGTCGCCGACCTGCGTGACGAATCCGACCACGAGAACCCGACCCGCATCGTCATCATCCCGCGCTCCAACCGCGTCGATGCCGACGAACTGATGACCCACCTGTTCGCCACCACCGATCTGGAGTCCAGCTACCGGGTCAATACCAACGTCATCGGTCTCGACGGCAAGCCGTCGGTCAAGGACCTGCGCACCCTGCTCAGCGAGTGGCTGGTATACCGCGTCGGCACCGTGCGCCGCCGCCTGCAGTTCCGCCTGGACAAGGTGGAACGTCGCCTGCACCTGTTGGAAGGCTTGCTGATCGCCTTCCTCAACCTCGACGAAGTCATTCGCATCATCCGCAGCGAGGACCAGCCCAAGCCGGTACTGATGGAGCGCTTCGGCCTGACCGATGTACAGGCCGACTACATCCTCGACACCCGCCTGCGTCAACTGGCGCGCCTGGAAGAGATGAAGATCCGCGGCGAGCAGGACGAGCTGGCCAAGGAACGCGAGAAACTGCTGGCCCTGCTCGGCAGCGAAGCCAAGCTGAAGAAGCTGGTACGCAAGGAAATCATCGAGGACGCCGAGAAGTACGGCGATGACCGCCGCTCGCCGATCGTCGCCCGCGCCGAAGCCAAGGCCCTGTCGGAAACCGAGCTGATGCCGACCGAGCCGGTCACCGTGGTGCTCTCGGAAAAGGGCTGGGTGCGCTGCGCCAAGGGTCACGACATCGACGCCACCGGCCTGTCCTACAAGGCCGGCGACGGCTTCAAGGCAGCAGCGCCGGGCCGCTCGAACCAGTACGCGGTATTTATCGACTCCACCGGGCGCAGCTACTCGCTGGCCGCCCATTCGCTACCATCGGCCCGTGGCCAGGGCGAACCGCTGACCGGTCGCCTGACGCCACCACCGGGGGCGACCTTCGAATGCGTGATGCTGCCGGAAGACAGCGCCCTGTACGTCATCGCCTCCGACGCTGGCTACGGTTTCGTGGTCAAGGGCGAGGATCTGCAGGCCAAGAACAAGGCAGGCAAGGCGCTGCTGACCCTGCCCAACGGCGCCAAGGTGGTCGCACCGAAGCCCGTCGCCAATCTGGAAGACGGCTGGTTGGCCGCGGTGACGACCGAAGGTCGTCTGCTGCTGTTCAAGGTCACGGATCTGCCGCAACTGGGTAAAGGCAAGGGCAACAAGATCATCGGCATTCCCGGCGAGCGCGTAGCCTCGCGTGAGGAATATCTGACCGATCTGGCCGTGCTGCCCAGCGGCGCCAGTTTGGTTTTGCAGGCCGGGAAGCGTACCCTGACACTCAAAGCCGACGACCTCGAGCACTACAAGGGCGAGCGCGGCCGCCGCGGCAACAAGCTGCCGCGTGGCTTCCAGCGCGTCGACCAACTTCTGGTGGAATAGCGTCGGCAACACGCGCCGTTCTTCCGGGATATCCGCGCTACCAGCCAGCAGGCAAGACTGGAGTCGTAGCGCGGTTTGACGGATGATACGCGCCCCGGGTCATGCGCAAATGACCCCACAGCATGATATGGGAACGATGTGCAGCTGCCCCAGAAGCGGCTGCCTGGAATTAATGATGACTGTAGTACGCCCTGTGGCCCTGCTTATGACCGCGCTGCTCGTATTGAGCGGCTGCAGTCTGCTGCAGCAGAAGCCGGTGCCTCTTTACCAACTCGATAGCGGCAGCGCCGTGACGCCGACCCAGGACAACGGCGTGACCGTACTGGTCGGCCCAATCAGCGTGGCCGATTACCTGCGTCAGCAAAATCTGCTGCAACGTCAGGCTGATGGCAGCCTGGTGGCCGCGCATGATGCCCGCTGGGCCAGCGGCCTGGCCAACGACATCGACCAGCAGATGCTGCGCCAGCTGGCCTGGCGTCTGGATAGCCAGCGCCTGGTTCTAGCCCCGGCTGCACCTGGCTTCAGTGCCGATGCGCAGGTCATGCTGACCATCACCCGCCTGGATTCAGGCCCGACTCAACCGGCCGTGCTGGAAGCGCAGTGGCGCCTGCTCGATCGCCGCGGGCAACTGCGCGACAGCCGACTGATCCGTCTGGAAGAAGCGCATGGCGGCCCACTGGCCGAGCAGGTCAAGGCGCAGAGTATGTTGCTGCAACGCCTGGCCGCTGAACTGGCAGTGGCCATTCAGCCCATCGCTGCAGCCGAGCCGCCGCCCGAGCCGCCGCGCAAAAAGCCTCCGGTGGCCAAAGCCAAACCGCAGGACCCCGCTACTGCCGGGCCGAAAATCCCGGTGGCGGAACCGATCAAGATCGATACGGAAGTCTTCCGCTTCTAAGAAAAAGCCCGCAAATGCGGGCTTTTTGCTTACCGGGAGTGCGGAGCGCACAGGTTGGATTGACTTACTTCAGCTCGCTGGAACTCTTGCCCAGCAGGCGCCGAGCGACGATCAGCAACTGGATCTGCTGGGTGCCTTCGAAGATGTCGAGAATCTTCGAGTCGCGCGCCCATTTCTCCAGCAACTCGTCTTCGCCATAACCCAGGGCACCGGCCAGCTCCACACACTTGAGCGTCACCTCGCTGGCCACACGTCCGGCCTTGGCCTTGGCGATGGAGGCCTCTTTCGAATTGGGCAACTTGTTGTCAGCCATCCAGGCCGCCTTCAGCGTCAACAGGCGAGCAGCCTCCCATTCCGCCTCCAGGCGATACAGCGTGGCCTCGGCATGGGAAACGGTCAGCAGCGGCTTGGCATAACCAAAGCGCCCGCCCGCCTGGGTCAGCAGCTCGCGGGTACGCTCCAGGGCGGCCCGAGCCACGCCGACCGCCATCCCGGCAACCAGCGGCCGGGTGTTGTCGAAGGTTTCCATGACTCCGGCAAAGCCCTTCTGCACATCGATCTCGGCATTACCCAGCAAGTTTGCCGCCGGTACCCGGCAGTCACTGAAGCTGATCGAAGCCGTGTCCGAGGCCTTGATTCCCAGCTTCTTCTCCAGGCGGGTCACTGTCATGCCGGGAGTGCCCTTCTCCACCACGAAGGATTTGATCGCGGCCCGCCCAAGGCTCCTGTCCAGGCTGGCCCAGACCACCACCGAATCCGCCCGCTCACCGGAAGTGACGAAGATCTTTTCACCATTGAGGATGTAGTGGTCACCATCCTTGACTGCCGTGGCATGAATCGCAGCCGAATCAGAGCCACAGCCGGGCTCGGTGATGGCCATGGCGGCCCAGGTCCTGCCGAAGCGCGTCAGCTGTTCGTCATTGGCCACCGCCGCAATCGCCGCATTGCCCAGCCCCTGACGTGGCATGGCCAGCAGCAGGCCGACATCGCCCCAGCACAGCTCCATCACGCCAAGCAGCGCCGCCATGTTGCCGCCATTCCTGATGCCTTCCTGCTCTTCGCGCGCAGCCCCACGCTTGCTGGCCGAGCCGGCACCGACGGCATCGGGCGATCCTTCGTTCATACCGTCGAGAAGAGCGGCGAGCAGATCCAGCTCCTTGGGGTAGGCGTGCTCGGCCTTGTCGTACTTGCGCGAGATCGGCCGGAAATAATGCCTGGCCACTTGCTGCGCCTGCTGCTGCAGGCCGCGGAATTTCTTCGGGGTTTCCAGATTCATGGTTGCCTGCCTAGAGATGAAGGCCGCCGGCCAGAACGGCCAAGCTGCGCAGGTCGCGATACCAGCGCTCGACCGGGTGTTCCTGAGTAAAACCGTGGCCGCCCAGCAGTTGCACCGCATCGCTGCCGATTTTCATCGCCTTCTCCGCACAGAGCAGACGCGCCAAGTAAGCCTCTCGACGGAATGGCAGACCGGACTCGGCACGGGCACAGGCACGCCAGAGCAGCAGCCGCATGGCGTCCAGCTCGATGGCGATGTCGGCCACCATGAAGGCCACGCCCTGGCGATGGCTGATCGGCTCGCCGAAAGCTTGGCGCTCGTTGCAGTAAGTCGTCACGTAGTCCAGTGCCGCCTGCGCCGTACCCACGGCGAGGGCGCAGAATGCCAAGGCTGAGTAATCGAGAAAGGCCGGAAAATCGAAGCACTCGCCTGCCAGACGGCACTCGCCCGGTACCTTGACGCCTTTCAGTTGAATACGCGCCAACCCGCAGGCCTTGAGCCCCATGCCCGGCTCGGCACGACGACTGACGCCCTTGCTCGCCGCATCGACGATAAACAGTGCCGGGCCATCACCTGCCTGGGCGCTGACGATCAACCGACTGGCATCCAGACCGGCGATGACCAGCGCCTTCTCACCATCGAGCAGATAGTGCTTGCCGCGCTTGCGCGCCCGCGTCGCAGGCTGACCGGCATCGGTCAATACGCCTGGCTCGGTTACCGCCAAGGCGAAGGCCGGCGCGCCTTCCTCACTGACGAATGCCGGCAACCAGGCAGCCTGCTGCGCCACGCTCCCCCAGCGACGAATGCAATTGGCTGCAGACAGCGGCACCAACAATGCCGCGGCCAGGGAAAAATCGCCCTGCGCCAGGCTCTCGGCGATCAGCGCGTTGCTCAGCACGGTACGCGCCTCGGCGAGACCACCCTGCGCCTCAGCAACACCATAATGAGCCAGACCCAACTCATGCGCCTGATTGATCAGGGCTGCCGGTACGCGCGCCTGAGCATCGGCCTCATGTGCCGCCGGGCGCAAAACTTCCAGAGCGAAGCCCTGAAGCATTTCCACCAGCATCTGCTGTTCTTCAGTCAGTGACAGGTCGAACAGATCATCGGCCGCCGGGCGCGACTTGTTGCTGGCGCGGCCGGCAGCCAGGCGAAAACTGGCGCGGCTACCGCTGTAGACGAGTTTCTCGAAGGATTTGCGTACCTTGAGGCGGTCTGGCCAATCGGCCTGGGCCAGTTTGCTCAGTACGCTCAGGGCCTGGCCCTGCACATCGACGATCATGGCATCTCGCTCCGCATGGGGGATGCCGTCGATGATGCGCCACCATGTCATGGGCGCCTATGACCCTCAAGCCGCGAGACGGCGGCAATCGGGTCAAGACGAAACGATGGACATGCCGAAGATTGCGGCGCCAGCGCGGGACAAGGTGGGCGCCACGCTCGCCCTACTTGCTGCGAATCTTCTCGACGATGGCGGTGGTTGAACTGTTTTCCACCAGACCCAGCACACGCACTTCGCCGCCATATGCCTGGACGATATCGGCACCTACCACCTGCTCGATGCCGTAGTCACCGCCCTTGACCAGCACATCCGGCTGTACCTGTGCGAGCAGGCGCTCGGGGGTATCCTCACCAAAGCTCACCACCCAATCCACCGCGCCGAGACCGGCGAGCACCGCCATGCGCCGGTCGACTGCGTTGATCGGACGCCCCGGGCCTTTCAGGCGGCTGACCGAGGCATCATCGTTGATCGCCACGATCAGGCGGTCACCCTGCGCACGGGCCTGCTCCAGATAGGTCACGTGGCCGGCGTGAAGGATATCGAAGCAACCGTTGGTGAAAACGATCTTCTCACCATGGGCGCGGGCGTCCTCAATGGCGATCAGCAATTGATCCAGGCTCAGCACGCCACGCTCGGAACCCTCTTCACGCTGCACGGCGCGGCGCAGCTCGGGTGCACTGATGGCCGCAGTGCCCAACTTACCGACGACGATGCCGGCAGCCAGGTTGGCCAGGGCCACCGCCAGCGGCAACTCTTCGCCGGCAGCGATGGAAGCTGCAAGGGTGGAGATCACCGTATCGCCTGCGCCAGTGACGTCGAACACCTCGCGGGCACGTGCCGGCAGGTGCAGCGGTGCGTGCTCCGGGCGCAGCAGGGTCATGCCGTGTTCGCCGCGGGTCACCAGCAGGGCACCCAGCTCCAGTTCGTGCATCAGCGTGGCGCCCTTGCTGACCAACTCCGCCTCATCGGCACAACCGCCGACGATGAGTTCGAACTCGTGCAGATTGGGGGTGATCAGGCTGGCACCACGGTAGATGGAAAAGTCCTTGCCCTTGGGATCGGCCAGCACCGCAATCCCCTTCTTGCGCGCCGCCTGGATCAGCGCCTGGTGGTTCTGCAGGGCGCCCTTGCCGTAGTCCGACAGCACCAGCACCTTGACCCCATCGAGCAACGCATCGACCTCGCGCGCCAGGGCGACGGTGTCGGTATTGAACGGCTCCTCGAAGTCCATGCGCAGCAGTTGCTGGTGTCGGCTCATCACCCGCAGTTTGACGATCGTGGGCTGGTCGCCGAGACGCTGGAAGTGGCTTTCCACTCCGGCGCCACGCAGGCTGTCGCTGAGGCTTTTGGCCGCTTCGTCTTCACCAGTGACACCGACCAGCAAGGCGCGCGCACCAAGCGCGGCGATATTCAGGGCCACGTTGGCGGCGCCACCGGGACGATCCTCGATCTGGTCGACACGCACCACCGGTACCGGCGCCTCCGGGGAAATCCGCGAGGTGCCGCCATGCCAATAGCGATCGAGCATCACGTCGCCCACCACCAGAACGGCGGCTTGGTCATAGCGGGGCATGGTCAGTTTCATGGCAGCTCCAGAAGGGGAGAAAAACGGGAAAAATCATAGCATGGTGCATACGGCGCGCCGCTCAACGCAGGCGCACCCAGAACAGCTCATGGCGGCGCACGGCCTTGCGGAAGAATTCATCTTCGCCGGAGGCGGGCCAGCGGCGCCCAGCCAGCGCGTGCTGGATCAGCCGGCGCAGACGTTTTTTCAGCGGCAGCGAACCTTGCAGGTCGTGTTGCAGGCCCAGGGCCATGGCCTTGTCCAGTTGCCGCTCGGCATCCAGCGTCGGGCTCCACAGACGGTCGGCCGGCAGTGCAGTGATGGCTGGAGGCAGGGCAATACCGTTGCCCGCCGGGCCCATCGGCCAGCGGTCGTTGTCATGCAGGTGGTTGGCGTAGAGCAACAGGGTCTTCGGCTGCCAACTCGTGCGTTCGCAGGCCTCCAGTACAGCGCGTGTACTGGCGACATGGTCGTGATGCGGGTCGAGTTCCGGGTGCGGCGTTAGCAGCACTTCGGGACGGTAATGCTCGATCACGGCAGCCAAGTCGGCGACCAGGTTGTCCCAGGTCGGTTGACCATCGCTGTCGGCTGGCAGCGTCAACGGGTTGTGCTGGCGCACGCTGCGCACATCGCTCTCGCCCGACTCACGCGAGCCGAACGGCGTTTGCGGTTGCTCAGCCATGGCTGGCAGTTGCAGGCAGTAATAACCGAGCTGCACGCAACGCTCTTGAGCGACACCGCCCCAGAGCGGCGCAGCCAGGCTGTCCCAGGCGCGCAGACGGCCCTTGAGGCGAGCAGCAGCGGCCTCGTCCAGACCAAGTCGCTGGTAGGACTGCGCCTCGATCTCGCCCTGGGTCAGGGTGACGATGGCGACATCGGCCGCGCGGCTGTATTGGCCAAAGGCGGCCAGCTCAGCGTCATCGGCGTGCGGCGCGATGATCAGCAAGCGCTGCGCAGTGAAGTCGGGGTTGCGCATGGCATGCAGGCGCACCTCGCCGTCGATGCGGCAGAAGCGCGGCACGACTGCCAAACCGCCCGCCTGCATCCCGGAGAGATTGAGGTAGCGCCGTCCGGACACGCCACGTTCGAAATCCTGACGATCATTGCCGAGCAGCACATGGGGATCGAGCCAGCGCCCCAGCCAGGTCGCCGTCAGCCGCAGTTCGAGGAGCCGGGTGTCATAGCCTTCCAGATCGGCGTCGACATGCAGCACGCCCTGCTCAATGCGCACCGGTACGCTCAGGCAATCGCCCGGGAAGTCGTAGCGGTAATCGTCGCGCGGCGAATAGAACAGGTGATCGGCGAACCAGGCCTCGTGCACCACCCAGCCCAGAACCACCAGCAGAAGCGGCAGCCACCAGGCGACGAACACACCCACCAACAGCAGGGCCAGCAGGGCGACCAGCAGGGCGATACGCTTGTTACGCCGATGGCGCTTGAGCAGCTGTTGCTTGCGTCCGTTCATCGCTTCACACCTGATAGACCGGTACCCGGTTGCACCAGCGATCCTTGTATTCGCGGTCGGCCCGCCCGAAGGAGTAACGCAGCGGCTTGCCCAGCGCCCGCGCATGCTCCCATTCGCTTTGCGTGTTGACGAAACTGAGCACGCTACCGGGGCTGAAGTCGCGCTGCTGCGGATCGACCCCGCCGTTGATGTATTCCAGACTGACCCACTGTGGCGCTTCGACCCGATAGAGCACCTGGATCGCCACCGGTTCGTCGTTCAGATAGATCAGCGAGCCGGTCATGAACTCGCGCAGCCGGCTAAACACCTCGGCCAGATGTTCTTTTCCTGTGGCCTCGAAACCCCAGCGACGCTGGAACAGATCAGCGTAGATGCGCGCCTGTTCTTGCGCCGTCAGCTCCAGCATCGGCCGGATCACCCCGCCCGCCTCCTCCAGCAGACGCTGCTCGCGGCGCTGGTTGTAGCGAAATTTCTTGCTGTATTGCTCCGGCTCGCGAGCCAACGCCAGCCCTTCGGGCTGCTCGCGCAGCGAGGTGATCTGCGCCGCGTTGAGCTCGGAAACATAGCCCATGGAGTGCTGCACCTGCACGCGCGCATCCTGGGCAATAGGCAGAATGATCTCGGCATTACCCAGATCGAAGATGCCGCGCTGTCCCCGCTTCTTCAGCACATCCTTGGACAGCGCCAGGTGCCGGCCCCAGGTCGGCATCGCCGCCTTCAATTGGCCATCGACCCACCACCCCAGGTAGCGCACGGGAATGCCAGCCAGATCAGCCAGACGCGCCACCACGTCGGGATGGGTGGCGACGCTGCCACCGAAACGCGACCAGGCCTCGGCATAATCGGCGGCGCTAATCGGCGTCCAGCCGCGCTCACGCCAGAATTGCAGACGGCTAAGCATCAGGCGTCCTGCTCGACCGCAGCAGGCTGGCTGCCATCCTCGAACTGCTTGGCGTGCAGCCGCGCGTAGTAGCCGTTCTGCGCCAGCAGCTCGGCATGACCGCCGCGCTCGACGATCTGCCCCTGATCCATCACCAGAATCAGATCGGCCTTCTCGATGGTGGTCAGGCGGTGCGCGATCACCAAGGTGGTGCGACCCTGCATCACTTGGTCCAGCGCGGCCTGGATATGTCGCTCGGATTCGGTATCCAGTGCCGAAGTGGCCTCGTCGAGAATCAGCACAGGCGCATCCTTGAGCAGCGCGCGGGCGATAGCCAGGCGCTGACGCTGGCCGCCGGAGAGCAGCACGCCATTCTCACCGACCAGGGTGTCGTAGCCCTGCGGCATCTTCTCGATGAACTCGGCGGCATAAGCATCGCCCGCCGCCTGCTGAACGGCTTCGAGCGGTGCGCCGGCCAGATCGCCATAGGCAATGTTGTTGCGCACCGTGTCGTTGAACAGGGTGACGTGCTGGGTGACCAGGGCGATGTGCCGGCGCAGGTTGCGCAGGGTGTAATCCTCCACATCCACCCCGTCGAGCAGGATGCTGCCCTGCTCGTGGTGATAGAACCGCGGAATCAGGTTGGCCAGGGTCGACTTGCCGCTACCGGAACGCCCGACCAGCGCCACCATCTGCCCCGGTTCGGCAACGAAGGAAATATTGTTCAGAACAGGTTTATCCGAGCCGGGGTAGCTGAAGCTCAGCGCCTTTACTTCCAGTCGGCCGTTGATGCGCTCGCGCTCCTGGGTGCCGCGGTCGACCTCCGGCTCCTCGTCGAGCTGCTCGAAAATGCTCTCGGCACCCGCCACACCTTTCTGGATGGTCGAGCTGACCTCGGACAGTTGGCGAATCGGCTTGGGCAGCAGGCCCGCCAGCGTGATGTAAGCCACCAGATCCCCCGCCGAGGCATCGCCGCGCAGCCACAGGACAAGAAACATCAGCACGGCCATGGCACTGTAGATAACCAGTTGCAGCGAAGGCGTATAGACGGCGCCAGTGCGCACCATCTTCAGTTGCTTGTTCTTGTTCTCCTCACTGGCATCGAAGAAGCGCTGCTTCTCATAGTCTTCGCCACCAAAACTGCGCACCACACGGTAGCCCTGGATGCTTTCGGAGGTGACGTGGGTGACATCGCCCATGCTGCTCTGGATCTTTTTGCTCTGCTTACGGAATTTCTTGCTGGTACTGGTCACCATCAGACCGATGACAGGCAGGATCGCCACCATCACCAACGTCAGTTTCCAGTTCATCCACAACAGGGTGGCGAACAGAAAGATCACCGTCATACCCTCACGAACGACAACCTTGATCGCATCGGTAGCCGCACCGGTGACCATGGTCACGTTGTAGGTGATACGCGAGATCAGATGACCGGAGTTGTGGTTATCGAAGTAGCGGTTGGGTAGCGTCAGCAGGTTGTTGAACAGCGCGATGCGCAAGTCCTGTACCAGCCCCATAGAGACCTTGGCCAGGTAGTAGTTGCCAAGGAAAGAGCCAATACCCTGCCACAATGCGATCAGCACGATCAGCAATGGCACCGCCTGCAGCAGCTTCAGGTGCGCTAGCCAAGGCGCATGCTCCAACAGCCAGGGCACGCCCGCGAACAGACTGGCCTCGGGATTGGACAGTCCATCGACGAAATACTTGAGGATGTAGCCCAGCATCGGCTGAGTGGAGGCGAAGATCAGGAAGCCCAGAAGACTGATGGTGAAAAGGCCCCAGTAGGGAACCACGTAGCGCAGCAATCGCAGATACACCTTCATGCTGGATTGCTGGTTGGAATTGGCCATTCGGCTCGCCTCATGCACTGGCAGGATTAGCAAGGGGCGGATTGTAACAGTCCGGCACGCTTAAAAATCTAGGGCTTTGAGCACGCTTGATGCGAACAGACGAATGCAGACAGGAAAGATAGTGCTTGGTAGCGAAATCAAATTGCCACAACCTTACCGGCAGTATTCAACCTTGCTAGCAAAACTCGACTAGCGAGGACAAAATTCTCGTGCCAAAGAGATCCATCCCGGCGACGAAACTGCACACGCCATGAAGCTCACTAAACCAGGTATCGCTCGCCCGGCACCGGAGCGTGCCATGAGTAATCGCCCACAACTTCTCTACCTCGCGTTCGGCGCGGAGATTTACCAGCGGGAGGCGATATTCAGCATCGTTTCATCGCTTGCGCGAGGCACTCTCCCTGACTGGGACATCCGAGTCTTCACCGATGCGCCACATTTCTTTTCAGCACTTCCAGTAGCCACGCACCCCATAGAACCGCAATGGAACGGCCCGCACGGCTACCCTTTTCGTATTAAGCATGCCGCACTGCGGGAAGTCCTTCGTCGACATAAAGTCGCTGCCCTGGTCGATACCGACACATTCTTCCATGACTCTCCAAGCCGGCTGTTCGAGCGCATTCTTCCAGGTCAGTTGCTATGCAACAGTATTGGTCAACGTCTCGTCGACAGCGACCATTCAGCCGCGTTCATGGCGGCACTTGAACGCAAGGGTCTCCTGGACACCTCGCTGCGACAGACGAACTCCGGCGTCATCGGCCTGCATACCGATGACGCCGGACTCCTCGACAGATCCATTGAACTGATGGATGAGCTGCAATGCACAGCACATCAGGTCTATACGTTCGAGGAAATCTGCCTAGCCGTGGCAGCGCACGGACACCTCAGACTAGAGCAATGCCCGGACCTACTGCATCATTACTGGAGCCGAAAGGCGCAGTTCAGAGCCAAGATCATGGCCTGGAATAACAAGCATCAACAGGCACCCATGAGCGACGAGGCGCTCGCTGACGCGATCCAGGTCAATGCCAGGGTACCCCGTCCACCGCGGCTATTGCGCAATCTGCACAAGTTCGTCTCGCTCGCCGTTCCAGCGCAACAGCGTCAATTCATACGCGAGTCGCTCTACGGCTGCTATCACTACCCGAACGAGTTCGACCGCGCCTGCACGCCAGTCTGGTGGGAAAAAGCCCTAGAAAACGCGGAGCGCCGAAAAGGCCAACGGCTCGACGCGAGTACATTAAAGCGGTGGCTGAATCATCCGATTTTGCGTACCCTGGCTGGCCAATTTCACCCGGAGCTCTCTCAGCATCTTGTTCAAATACGCCGCCCGGGCGACATTGACTGAGAGGCTGAAGCAGTGCAGAAGCTGAACCGCCCTAGCAGCCCTATGACCAAGCCGACAGTACAAGTCCTATCACAAGCCGCCTTCGAACAACTCGTAGTCGATGCACGCAGCATAGAAGAAGACAGCTACGGCCCAAAGGTTTATCTGCTGAGCAATGGCGACTACCTCAAGCTATTCAGGCGTAAGCGCTTGATCTCCTCAGCGTTGCTGACCCCCTACTCGCTGCGATTCTGGCGCAACGCGCAGCGACTGCAACGACTCGGCATCCCCACAGTCACGCCGCAAGAGCTGTTCAGGCTGCCCAAGGCCGGATGGACGGCCGTGCGCTATCAAGCCCTGGCCGGCATCACATTAAAGACCATCTACGAGCAGCAAAGAGAGCTGACGCCTGCACTGCTGCAGGAACTTGTGAAACTTTTCAGGGATCTGCACGGTAAGGGTATTTATTTCCGCTCCATGCACCTGGGCAACATCGTATTGACGGAAGATGGGCAACTGGGCCTCATCGATATAGCGGACCTGAAATTCCAGTCAGGCCCACTACCTCGCGCCAAGGTGCAGCGCAACCTGGCCCACTTCGAACGCTACCTGAAGCACAACCACTTGATGCCACAATTCCCGTTTACTGCCCTCTGCGAACAAGTGCTCGCACCCTAACCGGCCATTTCCGCCCGCAACCTGTCGGCTTTGATCTTGCGCAGTACTGCCAAGTGAATTGCCAAGGGAATCCAGATCAAAAACCAGTGCTCTTTTGGCCTCGACATGAACGAACCGCCTTCGGTCATTCCGGCGGCGAAGCCGAATACCAAAAGTGTCGAACTGATCAGAACCAAGCCAGAACCACGCAAACGCCAGGCACTTAGTAGGCTGTAGACGTAGATAGCCAGCCACATAGCACCACCTACAAGGCCTGTTTGATAGACCACGCCCAGCGTCAAGTTGTGCGGATCCGCTAACAACACATTGAGGCTAACGATGACGATATCGATACCGGCATCGTAGCCATGACCAAACCATAGAGCCGGAAGTATCTGTCTCCAGGCGTCGGCCCAGATCAGCGGCCGATAGGATAGTCCGCGCTCAAGCAACGCCGAATCGAAGAACCAGAGTCCGATTGCGACGGTGACTCCTAGAGCCAACGCAAGCCAGATGACGCGTCGATCAGACACCATGACGACCAGCCATGCCGTACAGACGCCAAGTGCCATAAAGGGTGTACGCGAACCAGTCAGGAACAGAAGGAATACCAGCGCGAGGAACAACAGCAGCTTGATCGCCCAAAGCCTGGGCGATGCCACCAGTGCAGCCAACCAGACGACAGCAAAAAATCCGTAGACATGCGAAGTCAGTAGCGGGTTGTAAAGCGCACCTACCCCCTCAAGACGGTATCCGGACAAAGGCCCAGCGAAGTGGGCCGTAATTGTGACCAACGCGGCGAGCACGGCGAACAGACTGGCCAGTGCCACTACCCCGACAAGCCGACGCATGTCACTTTCGCCCAGCGCGGCAACTGCAACGATCAACATGCCGATATACAGTGGGTGCTTGAGTTTGGAGTAATCGATGGGCGCCGGCGACCAGTTCAGCGACAGCATCACATACAGCGCAAACCCGACGAACAGAAGAAACAGCGGCTCACTGCACAGGAACGCGAACCGATGCGGGCGACACAGCAACAGTAGTAATGTCGGCGCTGCCAGCGTCAAATAATACAGTTTGTGATAAAGCGAGCGATCGCCCACCCAGAACATACCGGTCAGCAACAACAAAAGTGCCAATGGCAACCAGTAGTGCTGGTAACCCCGATAAAGTCGTTCAAGCCACATTGATCAAATACCTATTCCCTGAGAGTGTTAGTTCGCAGTTCCCACTACCTTTCTCAAGAGAACCACATCCGCCAGATACCCCGGGCGACCTTGGCATTCCAGGTATGCAACGGCAGTTCGGCGAGTAGCTCACGTGCGAGCGCCTTGTCGCGACTCGAGGATTTGAGAAACATCGACGTCAGGTACTTTAGCCTGACACTGGCATAAGCTGGATGATCGGCGAACTTCGCATAGGTCTTGAGCATGTTCTCCACCATGAAGCGCAAATGCTTGTAGGTGTTACTTTCATGCTTGCGATAATCAGCCAGCACCTGCGGCAGGATATCAATCAAGTAGCCTGCCCTGAGAATGCTCAGACAGATATAGACGTCCTCCAGACGAATCTCTGGATCGAAGCCTCCTACCGCATCCAGCGCCTCGCGCCGGAACATCAGTGTAGCGGCCTGTGGTCCCGGCTTGAGGTCCAGAAAAAGATCGTCGAAGTTAAGGCGCCGGAACGGCAAATTGCGTTGTTTCTGCTCTCTTTCCGGGAGTGGGTTACCCTGGGCATCGATGATGTCAATGTTGGCCGAGCAGATTCCCACCTCGGGCTTACCCTGCATGTATTCGACCTGTACCGCCAAGCGCTCGGGACGCATGATGTCGTCTGAGCCGAAGGGAACGATGAGACTGCCACGGCTTCTGGTGATCGCGCTGTTGAGCGTTCGGCTCAGCCCGGCGTTCTGCTGGACCTGGAAATCAAAGCCGTATTCAGCCTGCAGGCGGCTGATACGCTCGACGCTGTCGTCGTTCGAACCGTCGTCGATGACCAGCAATTCGACATTGCGGTAGGTCTGCCCCATCACACTGCGAATACAGGCCTCGATATATGGCGCGTGATTATAGGACGCGACGATGACCGAAACGAGCGGCAAGGTCTGCGACTGCCCCCCTTCAACTTGATCCGACTGACTCACCCACACTCTCCCTCAAAAACCTCATGACTGCACTTCCACCACCGCTTCTCCAGTCACTGCAGGTCGCACCGGACGATACACGGGGACCTGAGGACGGGTGCGAGATGTCGTATCAGAACCCCAGCCACGCCAGCCAACCCGCGCGACGCTTAGGGGGTCTGAGGACTGGCCGCATCACATCAATGATCTTGTGGCCGATCTGATGAAAACCGTAATGCGCTTCGGCAGTCATACGCCCAGACCGGGCGATGCGTAGCGTCAGCTCAGGGTTCTGCCTGAGATGGGCCAGTTTTTCTCGCAACTCGTGCACCGTCCGGTAAAGCACGACATTGTGCATATCGCGAAGGCCCAGCGCTGCGTTCTCAACTTCACCCTGGTCATAGGCCAGCAGCACACAACCGCATGCCATGGCCTCGAAATTCTTGATCATGTACTCGCCCATACCGACATCGGCACTCACGAAGAAGCGAATACGGTTGAGCGTATCGCAATACTCCTCACCCGATTTGGTCTTGGTTACGAGCAGATTCTCGACCTGCCCGAGCTCATCGAGTAGCGCCTTGCGTCCACTGTAGGCCACGCTCTTGGTGCTGCCGACGAAAGCCAACTCGATATCCCGCTCCCGGCCCTGATAGGAGAGCAACGCCTGGTCATAGCCCTTTGGCACGAAACAGGCGTCGAAGCCCTCATCGCGCAAACGCTGGCTGACCTGTGCACCGGAACTGATGATGCGCACCCAGGGCATCCGCCGGTAATGCGCGCTGAACTTGCCCGTGTACTTGCAGGGGATGTAGTTCTGGTAGGCGTCGTGTTCCAGGATAACCAGATTGGGCAGGGTGCGAATAAAACGCCATTGACGCATTTCTTTCTTGAAACGCAGAAAGAAGAGAATCCTGTCGTAACGCGATACATCCACGTGCTCACGGAAGTAACGCTGCAGATTGGCTTGTTCATCGCTGCTAAGCCAACGGATATCACAGCTATCGCACGCTTGTGCAATACCGTCGTACAGTCGATCCAGTATCGCTCGTTGCTCGGCCTGGACGAGAAAAAGCACGTTCAAAGGCACACCTCGAATACGCGATTAGGAAAGATCACGAGAGCTCCCTGAAGCAGCCTCACCCAGCAGCCTCGCCAGATACCGCTTCTGCTGCCCACTCAATATCTTGCTCCAGGGCTGCATGCTCAGGCTTTCACCTGCGGGAATGGCTTTGCGTCGCAACTCCTCTGCATAGCCATGACCACAGGCCTCAGCGTAGGGATCGGCGCGCATCACTGCAGCGTAGTAGGCCAGCTTGGCATGAGAGCGGGCTCGGGAGGGCAGGAACAGACTTCGCAAACGAAAGTTCAAACGGTGCCACCAGGCAGGCCGGGGCTTTGCAGTTGGCACCTCGCGAACCGCCTGTATGGCATGCGCCGAAAACGCGTCACCATGACGCTGAAAGAACGCAGCGACCATGTGACGCCAATAGTTCTTACCCGAGAAGTAATGCTTGATCACCCCTCGGGACTCCGCAGGCCGCCCCAGATGCCTGGCGGCAACGCCGACGGCGAACTGCTCGATGATATGGATCCTCGGCACCATTGGGTGCATCACATCGATCAACGCCAAGGTGTTGTCCATCAGCTGAGCGGCAGCGCCCTGAAAGCCCAGAACCCCAGAGTTGATCAGCAACATCTGCTGATCAACACCATGCTGCTCTGATAAATAAGGCGAGAGCACGGTGTGCAGCTCATCGCCCTTGCACTCGCTCCAGACACCTTCGATTTCGTCGACGAGCCACTGAGCCTTTGCCAAGCGTTCGAAGAGCCTCAATGGAGAGTCCAGAAAGAAGGTATCCGTATCGATGAAAATACTCTGATCGGCATACTTCAGTGCATCACGAATGGCAGCGGCCTTGCGTCGATGCAGATAAGACGCAGGGCCTGTCCAGACTTTCAAGGTATCTGCATCGAGTTCGACAATATCGACCGGCCAACCAGTGAACTGTGCGGGTTCATCGGTGTAGAGCAGGATACGAGGACAGCTGCCCTGCGCATGATGCAGGGCAGAGAGAATGCTGTACTTGGCCTCCCGGTGATACTCGGGTTTACCTCCGTAAACCAGATAAACCAGTTGCCTGGATACGTGCTCAGCCATCATGGCGTCCTCGACGGCATTAGGGAGGCCACACACGGTAGAGACCAGAAACGAGCATAACCGCCCTCGTCCGTGAAACTGGCCTTCACAGCATGCTCCACTCGTTTCAACTCAGCACTCGATGCAGCCGACAGACGAGACGCCAATGTCATATCGTCCCCCAGCGCGAATAGCGCCTCGGGCTCGCCAACCACCTCGGGAGCCCCCCCACAATCCGTCGCCAGCACCATCACTCCTGCCGCTATCGCCTCCAACAACACCATGCCGAACGGTTCATGATCAGAGGTCAGCACGAACACATCGAACGCCTTGAAGTAGCGCCGCCCATTTGGCACCTGCCCGAGAAAGCGCACCGACTCGCGAACACCCAGCTCTGCCGCCAGGATTTTGAGCTGGTTCTCCAACCGGCCACTGCCCATGATCGCCAGCAGGCTGCCTGCCGGCAGGTGCGGCAAAGCCTGAGCGAAACCGCGAATCAGCGTGGCCTGATCCTTGTCTGGATGCAGACGCCCCACGTTGCCAACGACCCAGGCATCCTGCGGCAGTCCCAGATGTTCACGAGCGGCCTCGCGAGATACCTGCTCTGCCTGCACCGCCTCGACATCGATACGGTTGTACAAGGTCTCGATGCGCTCCGTCGGCCACTCGGGCAGGCAGGCACGTATGTCGTCGCGCACGGCGTTGGACACACCGAGCAACGCTAGACGCTTGCGAAAGAAGTTGGCGAACAGTTGCCGCGAACGGCGCTTGTAGTCACCGAAGGCGTGATGCACGCCGATCACCGGCAACGTGCTGCCGAGCAACGCAACATAGATCGGCTTGAAGCGATGGGCGACGCACAGGGCGAAATCACGCGAGGCGGCGATCCGACGGAAATCGCGGATTGCACCCAACTTGAGACCGCGCACCTGCGCACTGGAATAATCGAGGAAAATTACCTCGTCGGAAGCCGAACCACGCTCGACGTCCGACGACGGTGCGCCGGTCAGGTAGACCGTGCAGACCTTGTAGGGCGTGCCTTGGAATAGCACGGCATATTGCCGTGCACAATCCAGGAAAGGACCGTCATAACCATGACAGAACTGCAGAACCCAGCGCTGCGCCTGGCCAGAAGCCTGCTCAGATGCCGTCATACCAATCCTTGCCGTCCTTGACCACAAGTACGTCTTCCATGATCAGGTACTGCAGATCCGAGCCGTAGAACATGTTCAGCGCATCGGTCGGCGAGCAGATCATCGGCTCACCGCGACGGTTGAGCGAGGTGTTCAGCGATACGCCGTTGCCGGTGAGCTTCTCCAGCTCCAGCATCAGGTCATACCAGCGCGGGTTGAAGCGGCGCTCCAGCACCTGGGCGCGCGAGGTGCCGTCTTCATGCACGACTTCGCTAACGCGCTCCTTCCATTCCTCGTTCACCTCGAAGGTGAAGGTCATGAACGGGCTCGGATGATCGACCTTGAGCATCTTCGCTGCCACGGTATCGAGCATCGACGGGCAGAAGGGTCTCCAGCGCTCGCGGAACTTGATCTGCTCGTTGATACGGTCAGCCACACCCGGAATGCTCGGGCAACCGATAATCGAGCGGCCACCGAGGGCGCGCGGGCCGAACTCCATGCGGCCCTGGAACCAGGCCACCGGGTTGCCGTCGACCATGATCCTGGCGATGCGCTCGGGGGTATTGTCGATGCGTTTGAACACCGGCTGGCTCGGGTGCTTGGCGCAGGCGGCAATGACGTCTTCGTTGCTGTACGCAGGGCCGAGGTAGACGTGTTCCATCTTCTCCACCGGCACGCCGCGCTGATGCGAGACGTAGGCAGCGGCGCCGACGGCAGTGCCGGCATCACCGGAAGCCGGCTGGACGAACAGTTCCTTGACGTCATCGCGGGCGATGATCTTCTGGTTCAGCTTGACGTTCAGCGCGCAGCCGCCAGCGAAGGCGATCTTGCCGGTTTCCTTGAGGATGTCGCCGAGGTAGTACTCCATCATCTGCAGCGCCAGCTTCTCGAACAGCGCCTGCATGCTGGCCGCGTAATGGATGTAGGGGTCGTCGGCGATGTCACCCTCGCGCTTGGGTCCGAGCCATTCGATCAGCTTGGGCGAGAAGTAGTAGCCCTTGCCGTTTTCCTTGTAGCGACGGAAGCCGATGACGTTGGCGTACTCGGTGTTGATGATCAGCTCGCCGTTCTCGAACTTGGCCAGGCGCGAGAAATCGTACTTGGCGGCGTCACCGTAAGGCGCCATGCCCATGACCTTGAACTCGCCGTCGAGCATCTCGAAGCCCAGGTACTCGGTGATCGCACCGTACAGACCGCCCAGCGAGTCCGGGTCGAAGAACTCCTTGATCTTGTGGATCTTGCCGTTCTCGCCCCAGCCGAAGAAGGTGGTGGCGTACTCGCCCTTGCCGTCGATGCCGAGGATCGCGGTCTTTTCCTTGAAGCCCGAGCAGTGATAAGCGCTGGAGGCGTGCGCCAGGTGGTGCTCGACCGGCTCTATCTTGACCTTCTTCAGGTCGAAGCCGAGCTGCACCAGGCACCACTCGATACGCTTCTTGTAGCGCTTGTAACGGCGGTTGCCGAACAGGATCGCATCGAGAGCGCGATCAGGCGCATAGGCGTAACGCTTGGCGTACTGCCAGCGAGCTTTCTCGAAGATGCTGATGGGGGCGAAGGGAATCGCCACCACGTCGACGTCGGACGGTTTGATGCCGGCTTGTTCCAGGCAGAACTTGGCCGATTCATAGGGCATGCGGTTCTTCGCGTGCTTGTCGCGCACGAAGCGCTCCTCCTCCACCGCCGCGATCAACTTGCCGTCGATGTACAGCGCAGCGGACGGATCGTGACTGAGGGCGCCGGACAGGCCGAGAATGGTCAGTGCCACAGGTTTGAGCCTCTAATTCGGGCAGGTGCCGGGCACCTGCGGTAAACGTTGGTCGAGCAACTGGTGCAAAGCGCAATCCGCCGGCCAGTTGCGCAGAAAACGGGCGCGGTCGCGGGCATAGGCCCGGGCGAAACTGCGCGTACTGTGATGCTGGCGCATGGCGTCCAGGTCGATCAGCGACCAGGCGCCCTGCACGTCATCCCAGAACAGGTTGTGCCCCTTGAAATCACCGTGGCTGATGCGCTCGCGCAACAGGGCGGCGAACAGGCGATCAAGCGCCAGCAGCTCGTTTTCCGGGGGTGTGGCCTGCTTGTATGCCTCGAAACGCGCGATTATATCCTGCCCGCCGCAATAGTCGGTAATCAGGTAAGCGCGCCCGCGCAACCAGCACCAGCGCCGCTCGATCACGGCCAACGGCGTCGGCGTGGCAAAGCCCAGCAGCTGCAGGCGATTGCCCTCGCGCCAGCTATGCCAGGCGCGGCTCGGCCGCCAGAAGCGTTTGAGCCAGTGCAGCCAGTTCTTCACGTTGTAACGTTTGACCACCAGAGGCCGACCGCCCACCTCGACGCGCGCCACCGTGGCGGCGCCGCCGGTCTTGTAGATGTGCCCGGCATCGATGCAAGCGTCCAGATCGGCCAGCAGCGGCTGCAGTGCCGGTTCCGCCTCCCGGCGCACCACGCGCAGGCCGAAGGCACCGATACGTGCAGCGAACAGGCTGCAGTCGCGCGCCGCCTTCTTCAGGTAATCGCGCAGCCGCCAACGGCGCACCTTGGCAATCTCGGCCTGGAGCATTTCCAGCGGCAACGCGTGCTCGCCGTTGGCCAGCAGGTAGTGGATCAGCAACTCTTCGAGGAAGGGATCAAGCTCGGCCGGCAACTGGGCGAAGAACACGCCGAGGTTTTCCAGTACGCGCGCGCGGGACAGCGGCTGGCCGGGGGTTTCCCAGCGCACACCACCGCCATCGATCAGATACAGATGCCCCGCGTGCCGCAGCAGGTTGTCCAGATGCAGGTCGGCCTGCCACAGCCCCTGAGCGTGCATCTGCCCGATAGCGCCCAGCGCCTGGGCCAGCACGCCTTGCTGGCCATCGCTGAGAATCGGTTGCTGCGTGACCTCGTGCCAGGCCTGCCAGAGGCTCTGCGCGCTGTCCAGATAGTCAAACAGCAGCCAGCCGCCCTGCCCGTCGATACAACCCTGCGCCAGCAGTTCGGGCGTGACCAGCCCTTGTTCGGCCAGCATCTGCGCGCCCTCGAGCTCGCGCTGGAAGTGCCGCTGCGCCTTGCCGCCCACCAGCAACTTGGCCAACACCTGGCGCCCCCGCCAGCGGGCCATGCCGACGTAACGCTGCCCAGGCAGCACACGCAGCAGGCGCTCCAGTATCAACGGCTCACCGTCGACCTGCAGCGTCAGCGGCAGCTCGGGGCTGCGCCCAGCCTCGGCCAGTTCGCTCAAGCGCATCAGCGCGCCTCCTTGTGACGCTGACGAGCGCCTAACTGAAACCACCAGCCATCAACATCCGTCGCAGCGCCCAGATAGGCAGCCAACAGTTCGCGCACCTCAGCCTCGCTCCAGACTCTGGCGCGGCGCAACAGGGGCTCCAGATCCTTGATCCGGTCGCGGCGACCGAGCAACAGCGGCCGGGTCTTCTCCAGATCGATCAGTTGCGCCTCGAAACCATCGACCTGTTCGTGCAGAAAGATATGCTTGGGATAGAAACAGCCATGCACCTGCCCGGCCTGATGCAGGCGTCGCGCCAGCTCGCCACAGGCACGCAGGATGCCGCCGCGATGCAGCGCATCGAGTTCGTGCCAGCGCGACAGCCAGCTATCCAGATCCTGCCAGCCGTCCAATGCGCGGGTCAGCAGAACGGCACGGCGCTCGCCCGGCACTCGGCGCTCAGCAAAGAACGCAGCCTGCAGGGCCGGAATGTTCAACTCGGCATAACGGCGAATATTGCGAAACTCGCGGGCAAAAGTGGGTTCGCCGAAGGGGTGCAGCAGGCTGCGAGTCAGATGATTGCTCTGCCGCTTGAGATAGAAAGCACGCTCGTCCAGCTCAAGGCGATACACACTGCTCCAACCGCCACGCTCGGTATTGGGCTCGTCCACCGCCTCCAGCTTCAGCGCCCAGAGCGCCTCGAAACTGGCCAGCCCGTGACGCTCGAGCAGCGCACGATCCTCCATTGCAATGAAGTCGCTCATTCGCGCCCCTCGAAGAACTTCAGGATTTGCAGGACACGCTGCTTGTCATCGCGACTCAGTCGACTGCGTTCCCGGTATTGCAGGTAGAAGCGCAGACGCTGCGTTCGCGACAGATGGTATTTGGCGACCTTGTCCAAGCACGCCAGGTCCTTGACGATCCGATAGCGCAGTAACGGCCCCCACCAGAAACTGCCGGTCGGACAATCAATAAAGAACAGCTCGGCTTTCTCGTTGACCAGCAAATTGCGCCACTTCAAATCATTGTGAGTGAAGTGATGGTCGTGCAGCGCCCGGGTTCCGTCGGCCAGCTGCCGGCTGACACACTCAACCCACCTGGCATCAGCCAAACGAGGGTCGCGTCGATTTGCCATTTCTGCCAGGTCGAGCGTCCCTTCGAGTTCACGGGTCACCAGCGCGCCACGCACGAATGCGCCGCCGCGGCGCTCGAGTCCATGAGCGACGATCGGCGCAGTGGGAATACCCCACTTGGCGAACAATTTGAGGTTCTGCCATTCGGCCTTGACCCTGGGACGCCCCAGATAGCGCCGCAAACCCTTGCCGGCCCCCCAGTAGCGCTTGACGTAATAGCGCACGCCCAGAAGCTCGACACGAATAACCTCAGACAATGGGTCCTTGGTCAGGCGCTCCCCCTCGAGGGCGAATACGGCCTCGAGCGTACCGAACGCCGCGAGCAACTGCGGATCTTGCAGATCGTGCCTCCAGGCCGTCATGCCTGTTTTCCTTTCCAGCTTGGCAAGGCCTGTACGATCCGGCGCAACGGAATAAACGGACGCCACACCGTCTTGCCCAACCACTTGAAGCTCAGCACCGGATTGATGACGCTATTGAGTTCGTTGAAGCCTGGGCGCCAGGTGAAATCGCTACGACGACGGGTAATGGTGAACGTGCGCAGGCCCATGAGCGAACCGAGATGCCCGCCTCCCGAGTCGTTGCTGATGACGACGGAGCAGGTACGCAGAAAGTCGACAAGCCCTTTCAGATCATTGAATGCATGCACGCTGTAGCCTGGGTATGCAGCACTCAACATTTGCTGCTCAGCGGGAATGCCGACGAACTCGACCAGCCACCCCCGGGCGACCAGGCGCCGTGCCAGACGGCGAAATCCAGAGCATGAAAAGTTCTTGCTGGTATGCGGCGTCGTTGGAAAGATAGCGATGCGCCGCTCCGCATCTGCAGGTTGGGCAGGCATCGCCTGCAGACCTGCAACAGGCTGAGTCAGGTCAAGCTCCAGTATTTCCTCGGCATACAGATCTATCCACTGCACCATGCTCTTGCCAGCCTTGGGATCGCGGCAGATGACATTATGCGCCCCCGCAATCTCACGCCCTCGCAATGAAACAGGCTGTTGCTCGGGCTTGAACCCACGCGGAAGTTTCTTGCCAGCCAAGTAGGCCACATTGCTCAGCGGCACATCGACCTGCCAGTCGATGGCGCAGATCACCAGATCGTTGCACGCTGCCAGAGCAACCACATCAGGTGTACCACCCACTACCTCCAGCCCTGGCAAATACTCGCGTATGGAAGCCAGCGAAGCGGAAGCCAGGGAAACCTGTGCACCGGCAGTCTGCAAGCGCCAGGCAAGGCGTAGGAACAAAGTGGTGTCTCCGAGTGCCGGGCACGGCACAAGCGCCACCTTCACCCCCGGGGCGATCAGTGTCTTGCTCTCCGACATCTACAGTCGATCTCCATAACGCTGCTTACGCTCATACAGTTTCGCCGCCTTGCGCTCCAGCCAGGCGAGCAGGTTTGCTTCCTCACGCAGCACCTGGCGCAGAGGGCGCTGGAAGTAGGTGCGCAGAAAGCGCAGCTTGTCACGACGGGTCAGGCCGATATCCAGCGCCGAAAAATACAGCGCGGCCAGATCCTTGTCGCGCCAGCGCCGTGGCGTGGCACTGCGTACCTGGGCGCGATGCAGATCAATGACCGACAGGCGCAGATCATTGGCCTGAATCGGCCGATCGGTGTGCAGCAGGAAGTGGCAGATATAGCAGTCGCGGTGGTTGACCCCGGCGCGGTGCATGTTGCCGGTCATCTGCGCCACTTCGCGGATCAGCGCCCACTTGAGCGCGGCCTTCGGCGGTTGCTGCGCCCAGTTGAGGCTGAGCTGCTCCAGGTCGACGGTCGGCGCCAGCTCTTCGGTGACGATGAACGAGTGCTGCCGCGCCGGATTGCCACCGTGCTCGCCGTAGGCCACGGCAGTCATGGTCGGCACGCCAGCCTCGGTCAGACGCTGGATCGCCTGCCACTCCTGCGCCGCGCCAAGCACCGGCGCCTTGGCGCTGAGCAGGTTCTTGACGATCTCGCCCCAACCGATGCCACGGTGGATCTTGACGAAGTAACCGCGCCCGTCGACTTCGGTACGCAGGGTGCGGCGTCCCTCCAGTTCGCGGTAGACCTGACCTTGCAGCGCCTCGACGGCCTCGAAGGCATCGCGGCCGGCCCACAGGCTCTTGAAGGGCTCGGCAAGAATCAGCTTCACGCGCGGCTCTCCGCGAGTATCACGTCGGCGGCCTTCTTCGGCATCGAATACAGGTCGGCGCTGTCTGCGTAGGCCAGAGCATTGCGCCCCCAGAAGGCACGGCGCTCGGGGTCGGCGAGCATATCGGCCAGGGTGCGATTGAGCTGCCCCTGCTCGAACGGGCTGGGCAGCACACGCCCGCAATCGGCATCGGCAATGTAGTGGGCGTAGCCGCACACGTCGGTGACCAGCACCGGCAGACCGGACACCAGTGCCTCCAGCAGCACGGTGCCGGTATTCTCGTTATAGGCCGGGTGGATCAGCAGATCGGCGCCGAGCAGGAAGCGCGGGATGTCGCTACGCCCCTTGAGGATCTGCACCTGATCGGAAAGCCCCAACGCCTTGACCTGCTGCAGGAAGGGCCTGGGGTCATCCTGGCCGATGGCGATCAGGCGCGTGCGCTTGCGCAACTCACTCGGCAGTGAAGCCAATGCCTTGAGACTGCGATCCAGACCCTTGGTCTTGAAACCGGAGCCGATCTGCACCAGCAGCAGCTCATCGTCACTCAGCTTGAACTCACGACGAAACTCGGCGCGAATCTCGGCGGCATTGTCCGGCGCCCGACGATCCTGGGCGATGCCCGGCGACAGCAGGTGGAAGCGCTGCAGCGGCGTCTTGTAGTGCTTGACGAACAGCGGCTGCTGCACCTCGGAGATCATCAGGATCTCAGTCTTCGATTCCGGCGCGAACACCGCACGCTCGTAGTCGGCGAAGTGCTTGTAGCGGCCCCAGCGGCGATAGATCGGGTTGCGCAGCGTCTGCGCCTTGTCCTCGAAGCAGCCGTCGGCGGCATAGTAGACATCAAGGCCCGGCATCTTGTTGAAGCCGATCACCCGGTCGACCGGGTCACGCTTCAGATCGGCCTGCAGCCAGGCGCTGAATTTCTCGTTGCGACGATGGTTGAACAGGGCCCGCACCGGCGCCACGCGCACATCGAAGCCTGCGGGATTTTCCCCCTCCCAGATCGGTGTGTAGACGCGGATGGCATGGCCACGCGCCTGGCATTCGAGGGCGATGCGCATGAAATCGCGCTGCAGACCACCGAAGGGAAAATATTTGTAGAGAACGAAGGCCAGTTGCATAGTCGCTCCTTAAAGAGTGCCGGGAGGCGCCAGCAGCAGCGCCTCCAGTTCCAGGCTGACGCGCTCGGCGCCGAGGCCATCGAAGCAAGGCTTGTCACGGTCACCGCTGCCGGCGCCCGGGCCACTGGCGCACAGGTGAATCTGGCTACGACCATAGGCGCCCACCTTGCCAGGCAGCGTCGGACCATAGAGGGAAAGATTGGGTACATCCAGCGCCGCGGCCAGATGACCGAGCCCGGTGTCGACGGAGACGCAAGCGCTGGCGCCCGCGATCACCTTGGCCACACCAGCCAGGTTCAGCTTCGGCAGCACGGCAGCATGGCTGAGCCCGGCGACGATGCGTTCGGCACGCGCCTTCTCGGTCTCATTACCCCAGGGCAGGCGCACGGCCCAGCCCAGTTCGTCCATACGCTCGGCCAGGGCACGCCAGTCGGCTTCCGGCCAGTGCTTGCTGACCCAGGTGGTGCCATGCAGGAATACCAGATAGGGCTGCGTCGTAGCGTCCATCATCGCCGCACGATTCAAACCGTAATCGCCGGTGCCGGACGGCAGCGAATAGCCGAGCGCCTTGGCGAACAGCTGGCGCACGCGCTCCAGGGCATGCTGATCCTTGGCCACCGTGTAACGACGGTCATAGAAGCGGCTGGCCAGCGGTTCACGCGCCGAATCACGGTCCAGCCCGGCCACCGGCGCCGACACGTAGCGCGTCAACCAGGCACTCTTGAGCAAGCCCTGAGCGTCGATCACCAGGTCGTAACGGGTTTCGCGCAGACGCTGCTTGAAGCGCGCCCACTCGCCACTGCGCCAGGTACGCAGCGGGTGCTTGCGCCAGCGGCGGATGGCTACCGGAATCACCTGGGAAACCGCCGGATGCCAGGCGGGAATCTCGGCGAAGCCTTCTTCCACCACCCAGTCGAAACGGATTCCGGGAATGGCGCGAGCGGCATCGGTCAACGCCGGCAGGGTATGCACCACGTCGCCCAGCGACGAGGTCTTGATGATCAGTACCCGCAAATCAGTCGCCCCCGACCAGGGTCAAGGTTTCGCCGACCAGCCGATCCAGCGCCTCGATCACTGGCCGCGGCTTGAGCTCGCGCAGGCAGTTGTAGTGACCAAAACGGCAGGTTCGATCGAAGCAGGGGCTGCACTCCAGCCCCAGACGGACGATTTCGACGCGATCGGCCAGCGGCGGGGTAAAACCGGGCGAGGTGGAGCCGTAGACCGCCACCAGCGGACGATTCAGCGCCGCCGCCACATGCATCAGCCCGGAGTCGTTGGACACCACAGCCGCAGCGGCCGACATCAGGTCGATGGCCTCGGCCAGGCTGGTTTGCCCGGAGAGGTTGCTGACCTCTTCGCGCAGGCCGGGAATCAGCCGCATGCGAATGTCTTCGCCGCCGGCATGGTCATTCTTCGAGCCGAACAGCCAGACCTGCCAGCCTTCGCGAATCTTGATCTCGGCCACCTTGGCGTAGTGCTCGACCGGCCAGCGCTTGGCCTCGCCGAACTCGGCCCCCGGACACAACGCCAGCACCGGGCGATCCAGCTGCAGGTCGAATTTGGCCAGCGCGGCATCACGACTGGCTTCATCGATGACCAGACGTGGCTGTGGATAGGGCTGCGGCAACGCAGCGCCGGGCTCATAGGCCAGCGCCATGAAGCGCTCGATCATCAGTGGATAGCGCGCCTTGTCCAGCGTGCGGATATCGTTGAGCAGGCCATAGCGCATCTCGCCCTTCCAGCCCGTGCGTTTGGGGATGCCGGCGAACCAGGGCACCAGAGCGGACTTGAGCGAGTTGGGCAGCAGGATCGCCTGGTCGTACTGGCCGACCAGCGACTTGCCGATGCGCCGGCGCGTGGCCAGATCGAGTACGCCATGGCCCAGCGGCAGGCTCAGCGCGGCACGCACCTCGGACATGCGCTCGAGGATCGGCCGGCTCCAGTCTGGCGCCAGCACGTCGATTTCGCACGCGGGGTGGCGCTGTTTCAGGCACTGGAACAGCGTCTGCGCCATCACCATGTCGCCTACCCAACTCGGCCCAACGATAAGTATCTTCATATTCTTTCCAGAAACGACCGGGGAGGCTCAGAGCCCATCAGCAATCGGCTGCGCGTCGCTCATGCATCGTTGGAGCCAAGCCTCGGGCGCTGATTTACCACAGTAAATTCCGCACCGTCGCCCCGGCTCCGCCTAGCCTGACACTAGCTCGCAAGCGTGCTGATGGACTCTGGAAGCCTCCCCGTCATAGCCCAGACGACCGACTTATTTGACCAGCGTACGCCATTCGGCGTGGCCACTGGTTTTGCCGGTGACCAGGTCGAAGTAGGCCTTCTGCAGCTTCTCGGTGACCGGACCACGGCGGCCGGCGCCAATCTTGCGGCCATCGACTTCACGGATCGGGGTGACTTCGGCGGCAGTACCGGTGAAGAAGGCCTCGTCGGCGATGTAAACCTCATCGCGGGTGATGCGCTTCTCGACCACCTTGATGCCGTGTTCTTCGGCCAGGGTCAGGATGGTGCTGCGAGTGATGCCGTTGAGGCAGGAGGTCACTTCCGGGGTGTACACCACGCCATCCTTGACCAGGAAGATGTTCTCGCCCGAACCCTCGGCCACGTAGCCTTCCGGATCCAGCAGCATGGCCTCGTCGGCGCCGCCGGAGATGGCCTCCTGCAGGGCCAGCATCGAGTTGATGTAGTTACCATTGGCCTTGGCGCGGGTCATGGCGATGTTGACGTGGTGGCGAGTATAGGAGCTGGTGCGCACCTTGATGCCGGCTTCCAGCGCCTCTTCGCCCATGTAGGCGCCCCAGTGCCAGGCGGCGACGATCACGTGCACCTTCAGGCCAGCGGCGCGCAGGCCCATGCCTTCGCTACCGAAGAACACCATCGGACGCAGGTAGGCGCTTTCCAGGCCGTTCTCGCGCACTGCGGCGCGCTGGGCTTCATTGATCTCTTCCTTGGTGAAAGGGATCTGCATGTTGAAGATATGCGCGGAGTCGAACAGTCGATCGGTGTGTGCCTGCAGGCGGAAGATCGCGGTGCCGTCCGGGGTGTTGTAGGCGCGCACGCCCTCGAACACGCCCATGCCGTAGTGCAGGGTATGGGTCAGCACATGGGTGTTGGCTTCACGCCACGGCACCAGTTTGCCGTCGTACCAGATCACGCCATCACGGTCGGACATCGACATCTTGCCTGCTCCTCAAATTCGCTTCACGGTTCGATCAGTAGTTGGGGCCTCAGGCCCCATTGTTCAACTCAAGCCCCAGCTCACGCCACACGCGCATCACGGCGCGGCGCTCATCCTGGAACTGATCCCCCGGCACCACGCCAGGCTGCTTCTGCAGTGCCTGGCGATGAGCGGCCGAGCGATAGATCTTGTAGACCTCTCGCAGCAATGCGGCATCCTCGGCGTCCATCAGACCGACCCGCTCCAGCCCTTCCAGAATGCGGATATTGTCGGTGAACTCGAGTAGCTGCGGGTATTGCCACGACCAGGCCAGAGCCGCGTATTGCACCATAAATTCGATATCGACGATACCACCGGCGTCCTGCTTCAGATCGAAGGAGGACGTGGCCTCGAAGGCATTTACCGCCGTCCCGGCTGCGGTATTTTTGTTGCCAAGGTTGTCGCGCATCTTCGCGCGCATCTCGCTGACCTCGACGCGTAGCGCCTCGATATCGCGCTGGCGTCCCAGCACTTCGGCGCGCACGCGAGCGAATTCGCCGGCCAGGCGCGAACATCCCACCAGCACCCGCGCCCGCACCAGCGCCTGGTGCTCCCAGGTCCAGGCCTCGTTTTCCTGATAGCGCTGGAAGGCGCCGAGCGAACTCACCAGAAGCCCGGCTGCGCCCGATGGTCGCAGGCGCATGTCCACGTCGTAGAGCGCGCCGGAGGTGGTCTGGGTGGTCAGCAGATGGATGATGCGCTGGCCCAGACGGGTGAAGAACTGCGCGCCATCGATGGGCTTGGCGCCATCGGTCTCGGCCTGCGGATCGCCGTCATGAATGAACACCAGATCCAGGTCCGAGCCATGACCGAACTCCAGACCACCGACCTTGCCGTAGCCGACGATGATGAAGTCCGGGTCGCACGGCGTGCCATCGGCACGCTGCGGGCGACCATGACGCTGCACCGTATGCTGCCAGGCCAGCGCCAGCACCTGATCGAGAATCGCCTCGGCCAGCCAGGTCAGGTAGTCCGACACCTTCATCAAGGGCAGCGTGCCGGCGATTTCCGAAGCCGCCACACGCAGGCTGTGGGCCAGCTTGAAGTGACGCAGCGCCTCCATCTGCTGCTCCAGATCTTCTTCGGGAATGCGGATCAGCCGTTCACGCAATTCGGCCACCAGCTCCGGCGCCAGCGGCGGCGAATAAAGCCGTCCCTCGTTGAGCAACTCATCGAGCAACAGCGGGTAACGGGCGATCTGCTCGGCGATCCACGGACTACCTGCACAAAGACTGATCAGGCGCTCCAGCGCGCCCGGGTTTTCGCTCAGCAACACCAGGTAGGCCGAACGCCGTGCAACCTTTTCCACCAATGGCAGCACCCGCTCCAGCACCAGATCCGGCTTGCCGTGCTCGACGGTCTGCGCCAGCAGACGTGGAATGAAAGCATCCAGCCGCTCACGTCCGAGGCGCTGCATGGCGCGCACCTGCGGGCCGCTACGCAGATCACCCAGACGCCGACAGGCTGCGCCAGGCTCGATGAAACCCGCCTCCTGCAACTGCAGCGCGGCAGCCTCATCGTCCAGCGCCCCCTGCCACAAAGGCAGCCACTCGGCGCCAACGCAGGCCTCGCCAGCATCCGACTCATCCTCGTCGGGATCGGCGATCACCTGCTGGAAATGCCATTCGATGCGGCCGCGCCAGTGCATCAGACGCTCATGAAAACTCGCCCAGTCAGCGAAGCCCATGATCGCTGCCACCCGCGCCTGATCCTGGGCATCGGCCGGCAGCATCTGCGTCTGCCGGTCACCGATGCCCTGCAGGGCGTGTTCGGCATAACGCAGGAACTCGTACCCCTCCTTCATTTCCGCGACCACTGCCGGCGGCAGGTAGCCCTGCCCCTCCAGCGTCGCCAGCACCTTGAGCAGGGGTCGCTGCTGCAGGCTGAGATCGCGCCCACCATGGATGAGCTGGAAAGCCTGGGCGATGAACTCGATCTCGCGGATGCCGCCGGCGCCGAGCTTGATGTTCTCGCTCATGCCCTTACGCCGGACCTCCTGCTGGATCAGCAGTTTCATCGCACGCAGCGCTTCGATAGCGGAAAAATCCAGATAACGGCGATAGACGAAGGGCCGCAGCATCTCCAGCAACTCGGCCCCAGCCTTCTGGTCACCACCGACCACGCGCGCCTTGATCATCGCGTAGCGTTCCCAGTCACGCCCCTGATCCTGGTAGTACTGCTCCAGCGCATTGAAGCTGAACACCAGCGCACCACTGGAACCATAGGGGCGCAAACGCATGTCGGTGCGGAAGACGAAACCGTCGACGGTAATCGCATCCAGCGCCTTGATCAGCCGCTGCCCCAGACGGATGAAGAACTCCTGGTTATCCAGCGGCCGCTTCACACCCTCGGTCTCACCGCCCTCCGGGTAGCCGAAGATCAGGTCGATGTCCGAAGACAGGTTGAGCTCGTGCGCGCCGAGCTTGCCCATGCCCAGGATGACCATGTGCTGCGCCTGGCCAGTGCGCCGCCCTACCGGCGTACCGAATTGCGCGCAATGACGCGGATAGAGCCAGTGATAGGCCAGATCGATGCAGGCGTCAGCCAGATCGGACAGATCGCGACAGGTTTCACCCAGTCCTGCCTGCCGGCTGAAGTCGCGCCAGATGATGCGCAGTTGCTGACGGTTACGGAAACGCCGCAGGCAGCGCCCAAGGGCGTCTTCATCGGCACACTCGGCCAGTTGCGCATCCAGTTGCTGACGCAACTCACCCGGCGCCAGGCTGCGCTCCAACTCACCGGATTCGGCCAGCGCGACGAACATCTGCGGATCACGCTGAGCCTGCTCGGCAACGAAATCGCTCAGGGCCGAGACCTGCCGCCAGGCATCGTGTCGCTCGCGCGGCCAGACGGCGACACGCTCAGCCAGCCCCTCATGCTCGGCCAGCGCCGCTTGCAGTGACTGTTCGGCGCGGTCGGCCAGAGAGATCAGGGAAGGGGGCAACTCGACCAGCAACGGCAGGCTCATGGTCTATCCTTTTGGCGGACTGCCGGACGCACGGCGCAATCGCCCATAGCCCCGCACCAGCAGGGCACGCGCGGCCGGCAGTGCCGCGGATTGTAGTTTTACTACGAAAGAATTGTATCCAGAGGGCTGAATCCGTCGTCGAAATGTAGTAAAACTACAAGCGGCCGGTCCTACCCCCGGTAAATCCAAGAATTTCAACTCGCCCGCCCAAAAAGCCGGTGAGACCCAACTGGCCTCCGATTCTGGAAGCCTTTCCGCCCTGGAGCAAGCCATGCAAGACCTCGATCCGATCGAAACCCAGGAATGGCTGGACGCCCTTGAATCCGTCCTCGACCGTGAGGGTGAAGACCGTGCCCATTACCTGATGACCCGTCTGGGCGAGCTGGCCACCCGTAGCGGTGCGCAACTGCCCTACGCGATCACCACGCCTTACCGCAACAGCATCCCGGTAACCCATGAAGCTCGCATGCCCGGCGACCTGTTCATGGAGCGCCGCATCCGCTCGCTGGTGCGCTGGAACGCCCTGGCCATGGTGATGCGCACCAACCTGGACGACCCGGATCTGGGCGGCCACATTTCCAGCTTCGCCTCCTCCGCGACGCTGTATGACATCGGCTTCAACTACTTCTTCCAGGCCCCGACCGAAGAACACGGTGGCGACCTGGTGTTCTATCAGGGCCACGCCAGCCCTGGCGTCTACGCCCGCGCCTTCATGGAAGGCCGCATCAGCGAAGACCAGATGAAGAACTTCCGTCGCGAAGTGGATGGCAAAGGCCTGTCGTCCTATCCGCACCCCTGGCTGATGCCGGACTTCTGGCAGTTCCCCACCGTATCCATGGGCCTCGGCCCGATCCAGGCGATCTACCAGGCCCGCTTCATGAAGTACCTGGAAGCGCGCGGCTTCATTCCGGCCGGCAAGCAGAAAGTCTGGTGCTTCATGGGCGACGGCGAGTGCGACGAGCCGGAATCCCTCGGCGCCATCTCCCTGGCCGGCCGCGAAAAGCTGGACAACCTGATCTTCGTCATCAACTGCAACCTGCAGCGCCTCGACGGCCCGGTACGCGGCAACGGCAAGATCATCCAGGAACTCGAAGGCGTGTTCCGCGGTGCCCAGTGGAACGTCAACAAGGTGGTCTGGGGTCGCTTCTGGGATCCGCTGTTCGCCAAGGACAAGGACGGTGCCCTGCAGCGTCGCATGGACGAAGTGGTCGACGGTGAATACCAGAACTACAAGGCCAAAGACGGCGCCTACGTTCGCGAAAACTTCTTCAATACCCCGGAGCTCAAGGAGATGGTCAAGGACCTCTCCGACGACGAGATCTGGAAGCTCAACCGTGGTGGCCACGACCCGTACAAGGTCTATGCGGCCTACCATCAGGCCGTTAACCACAGCGGCCAGCCGACCGTGATCCTGGCCAAGACCATCAAGGGCTATGGCACCGGCGCCGGTGAAGCGAAGAACACCGCGCACAACACCAAGAAGGTCGACGTCGACAGCCTGCGTCAGTTCCGCGACCGCTTCGACATTCCGGTCAAGGATGAAGACCTGGAAAACCTGCCGTTCGTGCGCCCGGAGCCGGGCAGCCCCGAGTACAAGTACCTGCACGAGCGCCGCAACGCGCTGGGTGGTTTCGTACCGCAGCGTCGCCAGCAGAGCTTCAGCATCCCAACGCCGCCGCTGGATACCCTCAAGGCCATCCTCGACGGTTCGGGCGACCGCGAAATCTCCACCACCATGGCTTTCGTGCGCATCCTCGCGCAGCTGGTCAAGGACAAGGAGCTCGGCCAGCGCATCGTTCCGATCATCCCGGACGAAGCCCGTACCTTCGGTATGGAAGGCATGTTCCGTCAGCTCGGCATCTACTCCTCGGTCGGCCAGCTGTACGAGCCGGTCGATAAAGACCAGGTGATGTTCTACAAAGAGGACAAGAAAGGTCAGATCCTCGAGGAAGGCATCAACGAAGCGGGCGCCATGAGTTCCTTCATCGCCGCCGGCACCTCGTACTCCTGCCACAACCAGCCGATGCTGCCGTTCTACATCTTCTACTCGATGTTCGGCTTCCAGCGCATCGGCGACCTGGCCTGGGCCGCTGGCGACAGCCGCACCCGAGGCTTTTTGATCGGCGGCACCGCCGGCCGTACCACCCTCAACGGTGAAGGCCTGCAGCACGAAGACGGTCACAGCCACATGCTGGCAGCGACCATCCCCAACTGCCGCACCTACGACCCGACCTACGGCTACGAGCTCGCCGTGATCATCCGCGAAGGCATTCGTCAGATGACCGAAGAGCAGCAGGACATCTTCTACTACATCACCGTGATGAACGAGTCGTACCAGCAGCCGGCCATGCCGCAAGGCGTGGAAGACGGCATCATCAAGGGCATGTACCTGCTCGAGGAAGACAAGAAGGAAGCCGCGCACCACGTGCAGCTGCTGGGTTCCGGCACCATCCTGCGTGAAGTCGTCGAAGCAGCGAAGATCCTGCGTGACGAGTTCAACATCGGCGCCGATGTGTGGAGCGTCACCAGCTTCAACGAACTGCGTCGCGACGGCCTGGCCGTAGAGCGCAGCAACCGTCTGCACCCGGGCCAGAAGCCCAAGCAGACCTACATCGAGCAGTGCCTGAGCGGCCGCAAGGGCCCGGTCATCGCGTCCACCGACTACATGAAGCTGTTCGCCGAGCAGGTTCGTCAGTGGGTGCCGAGCAAGGAATACAAGGTCCTGGGCACCGACGGCTTCGGCCGCAGCGACAGCCGCAAGCAGCTGCGTCACTTCTTCGAAGTGGATCGCAACTGGGTCGTGCTGGCCGCCCTGGAAGCCCTGGTCGACCGTGGCGAGATCGAAGCCAAGGTGCTGGCTGATGCCATCGCCAAGTTCGGTATCGACGCCGACAAAGCCAACCCCCTGGACTGCTAAGGAGCGTAGCGATGAGTGAATTGATTCGCGTACCCGACCTCGGCGGTGAAGGCGAGGTGATTGAACTGCTGGTGAAGGTCGGCGACCGTATCGAAGCCGACCAGAGCGTACTGACCCTGGAGTCCGACAAGGCCTCCATGGAAGTGCCCTCGCCCAAAGCCGGCGTGATCAAGGAAATCAAGGTCAAGATCGGTGACCGCCTGAAGGAAGGCGACGAACTGCTGGTGCTGGAAGTCGAAGGTGCCGCCGAAGCGGCGCCTGCGCCGAAAGCCGAAGCCGCGCCTGCCGAAGCGCCGAAAGCAGCCGCTCCGGCTGCCGCGCCCGCCGCTGCAACCAGCAGCAGCGTGCAGGACGTGCACGTGCCGGACATCGGCACCGATGGCAAGGTCAAGGTCATCGAAGTCATGGTCAAGGCCGGTGACACGATCGAAGCCGACCAGTCGCTGATCACCCTGGAGTCCGACAAGGCCTCCATGGAAATCCCTTCGCCGGCTGCCGGCGTGGTGGAAGAAGTGCTGGTCAAGCTGGATGCCGAAGTCGGCACTGGCGACCTGATCCTCAAGCTGCGTACTGCTGGCAGTGCAACCAGCAGCACTGCGCCGGCTCAAGCCGCAGCACCCGCTGCTACGCCAGCCGCCGCACCTGCCCCCGCTGCCGCCGCCCCGGCTGCTGCTTCGGTACAGGACGTGCACGTGCCGGACATCGGCACCGATGGCAAGGTCAAGGTCATCGAGGTCATGGTCAAGGCCGGCGATACGATCGAAGCCGACCAGTCGCTGATCACCCTGGAGTCCGACAAGGCTTCCATGGAAATCCCTTCGCCGGCTGCCGGCGTGGTGGAAGAAGTGCTGGTCAAGCTGGATGCCGAAGTTGGCACCGGCGATCTGATTCTCAAGCTCAAGGTGGCGGGTGCTGCACCGGCCGCTGCGCCGGCACAAGCCAGCCAGGAAGTGCACCGCGTACCGGAAGGCGCCGCCCCGGAAGTGGCCGCAGAAGTCCGCGCCATTGCCTCGCTGTCGGCTGCAGCTGCCGAAGTCGCCAACGCGCCCAAGCGCGATGGCGCCAAGGTGCATGCCGGCCCCGCCGTGCGTCAGCTGGCCCGTGATTTCGGCGTGGAACTGGCGGATATCGCCGGCACCGGCCCGAAAGGTCGCATCCTCAAGGAAGACGTGCAGGTGTACGTCAAGGCGATGATGCACAAGGCCAAGGCCGCACCGCAGGCGACTGCAGCCGCTGCCACTGGCGGTGCCGGCATCCCGCCGATCCCGACCGTGGACTTCAGCAAGTTCGGTGAAATCGAAGAAGTGGCGATGACCCGCCTGATGCAGGTCGGCGCCGCCAACCTGCATCGCAGCTGGCTCAACGTGCCGCACGTGACTCAGTTCGACTCGGCCGACATCACCGACCTGGAAGCCTTCCGCGTCGCGCAGAAGGCCGTGGCCGAAAAGGCTGGCGTCAAGCTGACCGTGCTGCCGCTGCTGCTCAAGGCATGCGCCCACCTGCTCAAGGAACTGCCGGACTTCAACAGTTCGCTGGCCCCGAGCGGCAAGGCGATCATCCGCAAGAAGTACGTGCACATCGGCTTCGCCGTCGATACGCCGGACGGTCTGCTGGTGCCGGTGATCAAGAACGTCGATCAGAAGAGCCTGCTGCAGCTTGCGGCTGAGGCCGCCGCCCTGGCGGAAAAAGCGCGCACCAAGAAGCTCTCGGCTGATGACATGCAGGGCGCCTGCTTCACCATCTCCAGCCTCGGCCACATTGGCGGCACCGGCTTCACGCCGATCGTCAACGCGCCGGAAGTGGCGATCCTCGGTGTCAGCAAGGCGACCATGCAGCCGGTGTGGGATGGCAAGGCCTTCCAGCCCAAGCTGATGCTGCCGCTGTCGCTGTCCTACGACCACCGAGTGATCAACGGCGCTGCCGCCGCACGCTTCACTCAGCGTCTGTCGCAGCTGCTGGCCGATATCCGCACCATCCTGCTGTAAATCGTTTCGAGCACGCCACGCTCGTCTCCTCAACCCCGCCCATCCAGGCGGGGTTTTTTTATTCAGTGGCAAGCGTCGAAGTACAGGCTCCAAGCAAGAGCAAATCAGGGGCGCCGCGAACACTCCACGGAGGAACGCCTCGCTGATGCGAGCGTGTGGCTTGTGGCTGCCTTATCCTTTCTGCACGTTGCGAATCAGAAAGCTCAACGCCTTGGCCAACTCACCAGCCCCCTGGTGGTCACGCACGATGCTCAGCAACGGACTGCCATCAGCCGGATTGAACAGCACACAGCGGATACCGCCGGTCGGACACTCGTAGCGGATGAACGGATCGATACCGAACACCGCAACACGCTGATTGCGCACCGAGATGGCGGTGCCCTGCGCGCCACGACTCTCCTCGCGCAGGATAAGCTCGCCGGCATTGCCGACATTCAAGCGGTACAGCAGATCCTGCCGCTGCGCCTGGCCAACCTGGTAGCCAGCGCGCAGGGCGTAGGTTTCCAGCAATGCGTTGCTGTGCGCGAGCAACGCATTGCGCTCGTTGTCGGTCAGATAAAGACGCTTGAGCCCGTCCAGATAAGCGGCCTGTTCGGCGCCCTGCAGCGCTGCCGCGTCATCGGCGCTGGCAACCGCGGGTATGGCCGTAAAAAGTGCTCCGCCAAGCACCAAGGCCATGAGTTTTCTTGTCAGTCTCGCTTGCATGATGCACCCTTGCCGAACGCTATAGTGAAGTAGGCCTGAGCCCTAGCCTCCGTCCGTGTCGCTGCACCTTCTGGCAGCAGCGACCCTGTACTGAGAACGGATGCCTCGCCTGGTCAGCATACTGGAAGCCCACCGCCCAATGAAAAGCCATCCCGATGCCAGCGCACGCTCGGCAGCCGAGGTTGTGACGCAGTTGCCAGTGCCCTCGCGGCTCGGCATGTTGCGTTTCGAGCGCTTGAACGAGCCAAGCTGGGCGCTGCTGTTTCTCGACCCGGCCTGCGAACGTCAGTTGGGTATCAGCGCCAGCGATCTCTGCGCGCTGGTGGACGCCCCCTACGCCAGTCTGATGGAGCCCGAGGCGCGCTACCGTCTGCACGACACCATCCAGCAGCAACTGCTGCAAGGTCCGCATTACCTGGTGCGCTACACCCTGCATACGCCACAGGGCGCGCTGACCCTGCTGGAAATGGGCGAACCCTTCAAACAGCGCAACCGCCAGTTACTGCGTGGCTACCTGCTGGTGGCGGACGAGAGCCTCGATCAGTACGCCCCTGCCGAACAGGAACTGCACACGCAGAATCAGCAACTGCGCAGCTCGCTGCAGCAATATCAGCGCACCCAGAATGACCACCTGCAACACCTCGCCCGTTCACGCACCCAGCAGCAACTGATCGTGCGCCTGGCGCGCCAGCGCTACGCCTCCAGCGACCCGCAGCGGGAAGCGGCCGAACTGATCACCCAGGCCGCCTGCGAGGTCTACGGTGTCGCTCGCGCAGGCATCTGGAAGCTGGGCAGTCATCACCTGGATTCCGTGTCGCTGTACCGCCGCGACCTGGACCAGCACGAACAACTGCCGCCGATAAACGCGCGTAACGTCCCGCAGTATCTGCAAGCGCTGCACAGCGGCCGCGCCATCGACGCACACGACGCCCAGCGCGATCCGCGCACCTGCGAACTGGCCGCCGGCTACCTGCAGCCGCAGGGCATCTGCTCGATGCTCGACGCCAGCATACGCATCGAAGGCGAGGTGGTCGGCGTACTCTGCCTGGAGCATATCGGCGGCCCACGCACCTGGCAGGCCGACGAGATCGCCTTCGCCGGCGAGCTGGCCGATCAGTTCGCCCAGGTGCTGATCAATCAGCAGAAACGCAGCGCCACCAACGCCCTGCATCTGTTCCAGCGCGCCGTCGAACAGAGCGCCAGCGCCTTTCTGCTGGTCGACCGCGACGGCCGGGTGGAGTACGTCAACCCCAGCTTCACGGCCATCACTCTGTACAGCAGCGACGAGGTCTGCGGCCATCGCCTCTCCGAACTGCCCGCCCTGGCCAACCTCAGCGACCTGCTGTTCGATGCCCGTTCCAGCCTCGCCGAGCACAGCAGTTGGCAGGGCGAGTTCCGCAGCCGGCGCAAGAACCTGGACCCCTATTGGGGCCATCTGTCGATATCCAAGGTGTATGGCGACGACGGCGAGCTGACCCACTACATCGGCATCTACGAGGACGTCACCGAAGCCAAGCTGGCCCAGCAACGCATCGAGCGCCTGGCCTATACCGACAACCTGACCAACCTGGGCAATCGCCCCTCGTTTATCCGCAGTCTCGAACAACGCTTCGCTGACAATACGCAGCAGCCGCTCGTCCTGCTGCTGGTGGACATCGACAACTTCAAGCGGATCAACGACAGCCTCGGCCACCAGACCGGCGACAAGCTGCTTTCGGCCCTGGCCCGACGCCTGCGCAACAGCCTCGGCGCCAAGGGCACCCTGGCACGCTTCGCCAGCAACGAATTCGCCATCCTGCTCGACGGTTGCGATCAGGACGCGGGCCTGCGTGTCGCTCATCAGGTGCTGCAGACCCTGGACAAGCCGCTGTTCGTCGATAACCAGTTGATCAGCATCACCGGCTCACTCGGCCTGGCCCTGGCTCCGCAACACGGCGACGACCCACAGACGCTGATGAAGCACGCCGGCCTGGCCCTGCACAAGGCCAAGGCCAACGGCAAGCATCAGGTGCAGTTGTTCACCGAAGAGCTCAATGCCGAGGCCAACTACAAGCTGTTCGTCGAGAACAACCTGCGCCGAGCCCTGACCCAGAGTGAGCTGGAGGTGTTCTACCAGCCCAAGCTGTGCCTGAAAAACGGCCAGCTGCTGGGCATGGAGGCGCTGCTGCGCTGGCACCACCCGGAGAAGGGCATGATCCGCCCTGACCAGTTCATCAGCGTCGCCGAGGAAACCGGCCTGATCATTCCCATTGGCAAATGGGTGGTACGCCAGGCCTGTCGCATGAGCAAGCAGATCGCCGCCATCGGCATGGGCGAACTGCAGGTGGCGATCAATCTGTCGCCCAAACAGTTCTCCGACCCAGATCTGGTCGGCTCCATCGCCGCCATCCTGCACGAAGAACAGCTCGACCCGCGCCTGCTGGAGCTGGAGCTGACCGAGAGCCTGCTGCTGGAAGCCACCGAGGACACCCGCCACCAGCTCGGCCGCCTCAAGAGCCTGGGCCTGACCCTGGCCATGGACGACTTCGGCACCGGTTATTCCTCGCTCAGCTACCTGAAGAAATTCCCCATCGACGTGATCAAGATCGATCGCAGCTTCATCAAGGACATTCCCGACAACCAGGACGACATGGAGATCACCTCGGCGGTGATCGCCATGGCCCACAACCTCAAGCTCAAGGTGGTCGCAGAAGGCATCGAGACCGGCGCCCAGCTCGCGTTCCTGCGCCGTCAGCGATGCGACGTCGGCCAAGGCTACCTGTTCGACAAACCGATTCCTGGCCGCGAACTGATCGACAGTCTGCGCCGCTACCCCTGTCGGCCACAGGCCGACCAACGGACGTAATACGCCGCACTGCGCGTAGTCCACTACCCACCCACTTCCAGGAGACCGCCATGGTTCTGCGTTCCCAGATTCTCGTTAACAAGGATGTCCTGCCGACTGCCGAGCAGGCCCTGCCCGGCCGCGCAGAGGCGATGCCCGTGGCAGACACCCACTATGTCAACGGCAACCCGATCAAGGCGCCCTTCCCCGCCGGCCTGCAACAGGCGGTGTTCGGCCTCGGTTGTTTCTGGGGCGCCGAACGACGCTTCTGGCAACAGCCCGGTGTGTTCAGCACGGCGGTCGGCTATGCCGGCGGCCTCACGCCCAACCCTACCTACGAGGAAGTCTGCTCTGGCCTGACCGGACACACCGAAGTGGTACTGGTCGTGTTCGATCCGCAGCAGACCAGCTTCGAAGCGCTGCTCAAGGTGTTCTGGGAAGTGCACAACCCGACCCAGGGCATGCGCCAGGGCAACGACCAGGGCACCCAGTACCGCTCGGCGATCTACTGCCAGGACGACGCTCAGCTGAGCGCCGCCAAAGCCAGCCAGGCACGCTTCCAGGCTGAGCTGGACAAGGCCGGAGTGGGCAGCATCACCACTGAAATCGCCGAGGCGCCGACCTTCTACTACGCCGAGACCTATCACCAGCAATACCTGGCGAAGAATCCGGGCGGCTATTGCGGCCTGGGCGGAACAGGCGTATGTCTACCTCCTGAATCTTGAGCACGGGGTAACGGGTCGTGGAGCTGAGCAGCATTTCCAGCCAGGTATCGAGTCAGGCATCGGCGCAAATCTCCGCGCAAATGTCGCTTCTGCTGCTGCGCAAGACCCTGGAGCTGCAGGCCGCCAACATCACCGGGCTGGTGCAGTCAGCTGCGCCGGTCAGCGCCCCCAGCAACCCACCCAACCTGGGCAACAGCATCGACGTGATGGCCTGAACAACTAATGTCTTCAGGCCATCAGCCGGTCTAAACTGCGGGCAATTAGCCATCGACCGACGAGCCCGGCATGCCCGCCCCTCTGCCCACCATCACCCCCGATCAGCTTTGCGTCGGCCTCTACGTTCATCTGGACCTGAGCTGGTGGGAGCATGATTTCGCCTTCAGCAACTTCAAGATCAAGGACGAAGCGCAGATTCGCGCCTTGCGCGCGCTCAACCTGAAGCAGCTGCGCTATGACCCAGCGCGTAGCGACTGCCCGCCCCCTTCTCTCGTCGACAGCGTCACCGCCCCTCCTGTCGAAGAACCGCCGGTCGATCCGGAGAGTCAGGCACGCCAGGAACGCGTGGAGAAACTGCGTCACCTGCGCAGCCGCCTGGCCGAGGTGGATCGCCGCTTCATCGAGGCCAGTCAACGCATCAAGACGCTCAGCCAGACCCTGCGCAGCCGCCCGGAAGACGCCATGCGCCAGGCCGGGGCCATCGTCGGCGAGATGGTCGAGACCCTGCTCGGGGCGCCCGGCGTGGTGCTGCATGGCATCACTGGCAAGGCGGCCGAGGACAGTTACTTCCATGCCCTCAACGTCACCGTGTTGTCCCTGCTGCTCGGGCGCCAGCTCGGACTCGACAGCGAGGCCTGTCATAGCCTCGGCCTCGGCGCCCTGTTGCACGACATCGGCAAGCTGGAAGTGCCGAGCAAGGTGCTGCTCAAGCCCGAACCCTTGAGCCGCCCGGAGCAGCAACTGCTGCAGATGCACACCGACTTCGGCCTGCGCATGGGGCAGAAACTGATGCTCGATGACGAGGTGCTGCGCATCATCCATGAACATCACGAGCACTGTGACGGCAGTGGCTATCCGCGTGGGCTGCGCGAGGCCGCTATCGGTCGCCTGAGTCGTCTGGTGGCCATCACCAATCATTTCGACGGGCTGTGCAACCCGCTCGACCCGCGCCAGGCCCTGAGCCCACACGAGGCCCTGGCGCTGATGTTCAAGCAGCAGCGTGAGCGCTTCGACGAGGTGGCGCTGAAGGCCTTCGTTCGCGTCATGGGCATCTACCCACCAGGCAGCCTGGTGCAGCTGGAAGATGAGCGCTATGCGCTGGTGCTGGGCATGAACCCGACTCAGGCACTGAAACCGACGCTGATTCTCTACGACGCCGACACGCCCAAGCAGGAAGCCCTGATCGTCGATCTTGTCCAGGAGCCGAAGCTCGCCATCGCCCGCAGCCTGCGCCCCTCGCAGCTACCGCTGGAGGTACTGGAATACCTCAGCCCGCGGCGCAACCTGAGCTACCACATCGAGCCCAACCACAAGCCCGCTTGAGCCCCTTGTAGCCCGGATGCAATCCGGGGATCGGGGGCCACGGCTCCCGGATTTCATCCGGGCTGCGCGCTTATGACTTGCCGCTTGGCGCTTCTTCTATCAACCAATCCAGGCGCCAGCCGCCTTGACTCTGGCCAAGCACATCGGCCAACCAGGGTAGAAGCTGCCTGAGTTCATCTTCCAGACCCCATGGCGGGTTGCTGATCACCAGGCCCGAGCCGCTCAGGCGCGTGGCATCGTCCGGCGCATGCACGTAAAGCTCGGCGCGCAGCAACTTGGGCGCGGCGCTCTTGCCCAGGTCGCGGTAGAAGCGCGCCAACTGACGCTCGTCCTTGATCGGGTACCAGATCGCCACGATGGCCTGACGCATGCGCCCATGCGCTTCGTTCAAGGCCTCGACGCAGCGTTGCAGCTCGTCGGCCTTCTCGAACGGCGGATCGATCAGCAGCAGCACGCGCTTCTCCCGAGTCGGCATCAGCGCGCGCGGCACGTGCCAGCCCTCACCCAGGTGCACAGCGACGCGGCGGTCACCGCGCATGTTGTCCTTGAGCAGACGGCCGTCCTCGGGGTGCTTCTCGTTGAGCTGCAGAGAGTCTTGCTCGCGAGTCAGCAGGCGTGCCAGCTCTGGCGAACCGGGGTAATAGCGCAATTCGCCATTCGGGTTCATCGCTCGCACCACCTCCAGGTAGGCTTGCACCGCATCCGGCAGTTGCGTGGCCTGCCACAGACGAGCGATACCCTCCTGATATTCGCCGGTACGGCTGGCCTGGTCGCCCCGCAGGTCGTAGAGGCCAATGCCAGCGTGGCTGTCGAGGTAGGCGAAGGGCGCCTCCTTGCGCGACAGCAGGGCGATCAGGCGGGTCAGCACCAGGTGCTTGAACACATCGGCGTGGTTGCCGGCATGGAAGGCGTGGCGGTAGTTCATGCGGGAGTCCTCGAATCAGGCGCGCAGTTTAACAGGCCGCCGACAACTCGCATCGCGGCTTGCTCCAGTGCACCTTCAAGGCCTAGGCTGCACGCTCCTCCATGGACAGCGAGAACCCCGCCATGCCCCTGCAAAAGCTGCTCGGCAGCGAACTTCCCCTGATCCAGGCGCCAATGGCCGGTTCGCAGGATCACCGCCTGGCTGCCGCCGTATGCCAGGCCGGCGGCCTCGGCTCGATTCCCTGCGCCATGCTCACACCCGTAGCCCTGCGCCAGGAGCTGCAGGCGATGCGCAGCCTGACCGAGCGCCCGTTCAATCTGAACTTCTTCAGCCATGTGCCGCCCGAGCCAGACGCGGCCCGCGAGGCTGGCTGGCGCCAAGCGCTGGCGCCCTACTACGACGAGCTGGGCGTGGACCCGGCGAGCATTGCCAGCGGGCCTGGGCGCCTGCCATTCAACGACGACGCGGCCGCACTGGTGGAGGAGTTCCGCCCTGCGGTGGTCAGCTTCCACTTCGGCCTGCCGCAGCCTGACCTGCTGGAGCGAGTACGCCGCAGCGGGGCCAAGATCCTCTCCAGCGCCACCACCCTGGACGAAGCGCTGTGGCTACAGGAACGTGGCGTCGATGCGGTGATCGCCCAAGGCCTGGAAGCCGGCGGCCATCGCGGGCACTTTCTCGATTTCGACCTGAGCCGCCAGCTAGGCACCTTCGCCCTGTTACCGCAGCTGGTGGATGCACTGTCGGTGCCGGTGATCGCCGCCGGCGGCATCAGCGATGCCCGTGGCGTGGCCGCTGCCATGGCCCTAGGCGCAGCAGGCGTACAGGTTGGTAGCGCTTATTTACTGTGCCCGGAAGCCACGACCAGCGTCCTGCACCGCGCGGCGCTGCAGAGCCCGGCGGCTCGCCACACGGCGCTGACCAACCTGTTCAGTGGGCGCCCGGCGCGCGGCATCGTCAATCGCCTGATGCGCGAGCTGGGGCCGCTGAGCACGCAGGCGCCCGCCTTTCCCCTGGCCACTGCGGCCATCGCGCCATTGCGCGCGGCGGCCGAAGCACAAGTTAGCGGGGACTTTTCGCCGTTATGGGCGGGACAGAATGTCGCCAATTGTAGAGTGATGCCGGCTGCAGAGCTGACCCATGAGCTGGGACGGGGCTTCGAAGCACATCGCGGCTGAAGCCGCTCCTACGATCCCGGGCTGGCAGGGTGGTGTGGTGCTTTATCACCGCCACTGATGATGCTGGGCAGCCGGGCGACTGACTGCCTAGACTCGGTCGATCATCTGGAGGCCCGTTCCATGTCCGAGACCCTGCTCAGCTCCCGCAACCTGGCGTTCGAACTCTATGAGGTGCTCGACGCCGAAGCCCTGACCCAGCGTCCGCGCTTCGCCGATCACAACCGCGAAACCTTCGATGCGGCTATCAGCACCGCGCGCGGTATCGCCGAGGAGCTGTTCGCCCCGCACAACCGCAAGAACGACGAGCACGAGCCGCAGTACGTCGATGGCGCCGCGGTGCTGATCCCGGAAGTCGAACCGGCCCTGCGTGCCTTCCACGAAGCCGGCTTTCTCAACGCCACCCGCGATTTCGAGCATGGCGGCATGCAACTGCCCAACCTGCTGTCGCAGGCCTGCTTCGCCCACTTCCAGTCGGCCAACATCGCCACCAGCTCCTATTCGATGCTGACCATGGGCGTGGCCAACCTGATCGAGGCCTTCGGCAGTCAGGAGCAAAAAGACCGCTACCTGCAGCCGATCATCGATGGCCGCTTCTTCGGCACCATGGCGTTGACCGAGCCGCACGCCGGCTCTTCGCTCTCGGACATTCGCACCAAGGCCGAACCACACGCCGACGGCAGTTACCGCCTCAAGGGCAACAAGATCTTCATCTCCGGCGGCGACCAGCCGATTTCCGAGAACATCGTGCACATGGTGCTGGCCAAGCTGCCGGACGCACCGCCCGGGGTGAAGGGCATCAGCCTGTTCCTGGTGCCCAAATTCCACGTCAATGACGACGGCAGCCTGGGCGCGCGCAACGACGTGACCCTGGCCGGCCTGTTCCACAAGATGGGCTGGCGCGGCACCACCTCCACTGCGCTCAATTTCGGCGACAACGGCGAGTGCGTCGGCTACCTGGTGGGCAAGCCGCATGCTGGCCTGTCCTATATGTTCCAGATGATGAACGAGGCGCGCATCGGCGTCGGCATGGGCGCGATCATGCTCGGCTACGCCGGCTACCTCTATTCGCTGGACTATGCGCGCAACCGCCCGCAGGGCCGCCAGCCGGACGGCAAGGACCCGAGCAGCCCGCAGATTTCCATCGTCGAGCACGCCGACGTACGCCGCATGCTGCTGACGCAGAAGGCCTACGTCGAAGGCGCCTTCGACCTCGGCCTGTATGCCGCACGGCTGTTCGACGATACCCACACACTGGAAACCGCCGAAGAGCGCACCCGCGCCCTGGAACTGCTCGATCTGCTCACCCCCATCGTCAAATCCTGGCCGTCGGAGTTCTGCCTCAAGGCCAACGAGCTGGCCATCCAGATACTCGGCGGCCACGGCTACACCCGTGAATACCCAGTGGAGCAGTACTACCGCGACAACCGCCTCAACCCGATTCACGAGGGTACCCACGGCATCCAGTCGCTCGACCTGCTCGGACGCAAGGTCTCGCAGAACGGCGGCGCCGCGCTCAAGCAACTGCTCAAGCTGATCAACGACTGCTGCCAGCGCGCCAGCGAGCACGAATCGCTCACTGCCCTGCGCCAGCCGCTGGAGCAATTGCTGGCTCGCCTGCAGGCGGTGACCCTGGCGCTACTGGGCGACCTGATGAGCGGCAAGATCAACCAGGCGCTGGCCAACTCGGCGCTGTACCTGAAAGTATTCGGTCACATGGTGATCGGCTGGCGCTGGCTGGAGCAGGCGATTCGCGCCGAGCAGGGCCTGGCCCGCGCGGACAATGCCGACGAGCAGGCCTTCTACCGCGGCAAGCTGCAAGCCGCGCGCTACTTTCTGACCTGGGAAGTGCCAAGCTGCCATCACGACCTGGCCATTCTCGAAGCACGCGACGATACCTGCCTGGGCATGCAGGACACCTGGTTCTGAAGCTGAGCCAAAGGCCCCGGGCGACCCAGCGCGGGGCGCTTCGGGGCCATTTAGAAAAATGTAATAACCTTTTTGACAGCGGTAGGAAGGCTACGGTTAGAATCCCTGGCACGCGCCATGCATAGCGGCGCCCCACGTTTCCCAGCCAGGAGTACGCGCAGTTGGATGCCAGCGCCATCAATAATCTGTTCTTGATCGGCGCATTGCTGGTAGCGGTCAGTATTCTGGTCAGCGCGTTCGGGACGCGTTTTGGCATCCCCATTCTGGTGATCTTCCTCGGCGTCGGCATGTTGGCCGGCACTGATGGCCCCGGCGGCATCGTCTTCGACAACTATCCCCTGGCCTACCTGGTCGGCAACCTGGCGCTGGCGGTGATCCTGCTCGACGGCGGTATGCGCACCCGGGTTTCCAGCTTCCGCGTGGCCTTGTGGCCCTCGCTCTCATTGGCGACGTTGGGGGTGGTGATAACCGCGGGCCTGACCGGTCTGGCCGCCGCCTGGCTGTTCAACCTGACCCTGCTGGAAGGCCTGCTGATCGGCGCCATAGTCGGCTCCACCGATGCTGCTGCGGTGTTCTCCCTGCTCGGCGGACGCGGCCTCAACGAGCGGGTCAGCTCCACGCTGGAAATCGAGTCGGGTAGCAACGACCCGATGGCGGTGTTCCTCACCGTTTCCCTGATCGCCATGCTCGCGAGCGGCCAGACCGGCTTCAGCTGGGATCTGCCGATTCAACTGGTGCAGCAGTTCGGCCTGGGTGCCCTGCTGGGCCTGGGCGGGGGCTGGCTGCTGCTCAAGCTGGTCAATCGCATGGAACTGGCCGCGGGTCTCTACTCGCTACTGGTGGTCAGCGGCGGCCTGATCATCTTCGCCATCACCACCGCCGTGGGCGGCAGCGGCATCCTGGCCATCTACCTGTGCGGGCTGTTGCTGGGCAACCGGCCGATCCGCTCGCGCCACGGCATTCTGCATATGCTCGATGGCCTCACCTGGCTGGCGCAAATTGGCATGTTCCTGGTCCTCGGCCTGCTGATCACGCCGCACGAGCTGCTGCCCATCGCCCTGCCGGCCCTGGCCCTGGCGCTGTGGATGATCCTCTTCGCGCGACCGCTGTCGATCTTCCTCGGCCTGCTGCCGTTCCGTGCCTTCCATGACCGCGAGCGAATTTTCATCGCCTGGGTTGGCTTGCGCGGCGCCGTGCCGATCATCCTCGCGGTGTTCCCGCTGATGGCCGGCCTGCCCAATGCGCAGCTGTTCTTCAACGTGGCGTTCTTCATCGTGATCATCTCCCTGCTGCTGCAGGGCACCAGCCTGCCGCTGGCCGCCAAGCTGATGCGCGTCACCGTACCGCCAGAGCCCGTCCCCGTGTCACGCGCCGGCCTGGAAGTACACCCGACCAGCCAGTGGGAGCTGTTCGTCTATCGACTCGGCGCGGAAAAATGGTGCATCGGCGCGGCCCTGCGTGAGCTGAAAATGCCCGAGGGCACCCGCATCGCCGCGCTGTTCCGTGGCCGTGACCTGCTTCACCCCTCCGGCAGTACCCGCCTGGAAGCAGGGGATCTGCTCTGCGTGATCGGCCACGAGCACGACCTGCCGGCCCTTGGCAAGCTGTTCAGCCAGGCACCCAAGCGGGGTCAGGACCTGCGCTTCTTCGGTGATTTCGTGCTGGAAGGCGACGCCGAACTGAGCGCGGTTGCCTCGCTCTACGGCCTCAAACTGGATGAGGTGGAGGGCAATCAGCCGCTGGGCCGCTTCATCGCTCACGAAATCGGTGGCGAACCGGTAGTGGGTGACCAGGTGGAATGGCAGGGCCTGACCTGGACGGTCGCGGCCATGGAGGGGAACAAGGTGCGTAAAGTCGGCGTCAGATTCCCAGAAGGCACACGCCCTGGCCCCGGGCTGCACTTCTAGCAAGCAGTTGAAAACTACCTGCCAGGACTCTGCTAGCATCAGCATCACGCGCGGGCCACAAGGGCCCGCGTCTTCGTTGTGCCACAGGTATTCTCCATCGTTGCCGTTCACTCAGTAGATCAATCGACCATGCATCTGTCGCGCCTTTCCCTAGCAGCCGTTCTGTTTGCCCTGTTCATCGGCATCCCACCCGTGTTCGCCGAAGAACCACCGACAGCAGAGAGCGTGCAGCAGAGCCTGGACAGCCTGGCTGATCGCAAACTGCCGGAAGCCGAGCAACTGGCGCTCAAGCAGACCCTCGAACAAACGCTGCGCATGCTGCGGGACCGGCAAACCGCCGACCAGCGCCTCAACGACTTGCGCAAACAACTGGACGAGGCGCCACGCCTGATCAGCGAAGCACAGCGTGAACTGGACAAGCTCAAGGCCAGCCCAGAACAGCAGATCGCCGAGCGCCACGCACGAACCTCGCTCGCTCAGCTCGAGCAACTACTGAGCGAGCGCTCCACTCAGCTCAGCGAATGGAACAAGGCAATCATCGAGGCCAACAGCCTGGTGATCACCGCACAGACCCGGCCGGAGCGCGCCCAGGCGGAGATCAGCCAGAACCAGACACGCAGCCAGCTGATCAACGACGGCCTCAAGAGCGGTCGCTTCGATGGCAAGGCGTTGACTCAGGAGCGCCGCAATCAACTCACTGCAGAGCTCTCGCTGCTCGCGGCGCAAACCCAGCTGCGCCGCCAGGAACTGGCCGGCAACAGCCTGCTACAGGACCTCGGCAGCGCACAGCGGGCCCTGTTCGAGGAGCGCATCAATCGTGCGGAGCAGGAACGCCAGGCACTGCAAAGCCTGATCAACGAACGCCGCCGCGCAGAATCGGAACAGACCGTCGCCGAGCAATCGCGTGAGGCCGAGCGCGCCAGCTCGGACAAACTGCTGGCCCGGGAAAGTACGCTCAACCTCAAGCTCTCCGATTACCTGCTGCGCGCGACAGATCGCCTCAATGGACTGACCGAGCAGAACCTGCAAACCCGCCAGCAGCTGGACAACCTCAACCAGGCCAACCAGGCGCTTGATGAGCAGATCCGGGTGCTGCAAGGCAGCCTGCTGCTGTCGAGGGTGCTCTACCAGCAGAAGCAAGCGCTACCGAAGCTGAAACTCGAAGAGGGCTCACTCGCCAACGAGATCGCCGATATTCGCCTCTACCAGTTCGAGCTGAACAAGCAGCGTGAGGAGATCAGCGACCCCGCCCGCTATGTGGACAATCTGCTCAGCGGCCAACCGAGCGAGGAGGTCACGCCGGCACTGCGCAGCGCACTGCGCGACCAACTCAATACCCGGCGTGAATTGCTCGATCGCCTCAACCGCTCGCTGAATGCGCTGCTCAACGAGTCGATCACCCTGCAGCTCAATCAGAAGGAGCTGGAAAACACGGCAAGCAGCCTACGCGCCACCATCGACGAGCAGATGTTCTGGATTCCCAGCAACAAGCCACTCGATCTGGACTGGCTGAAATCGGCACCGCGTCGTCTCGAGCAGCAACTGGCCAACATGCCCTGGGGCCTGGCCATCAGCGAGCTCGGCGCCGGCCTGTTCGAGCGCCCGCTGGTGTTCCTGCCGCTGATTCTGCTTTGCGCCCTGATCCTCTGGCGGCGCCAGTACCTGTTCAGCAAGCTCGGCGCGCTGCATGGCGACATTGGTCATTACAAGCACGACAGCCAGCTGCACACGCCCATGGCGCTGGGACTCAACATCATCCTGGCGTTGCCGGTAACGCTGTTCCTGGCACTGTGCGGCTACGCTCTGCTGCATGATGCACGCGGGCAGAACCTCTACCTGGGCGCCGCGCTCTACGAGATGGCCGAGGCCTGGCTGGTGTTCTACACCCTGCACCGGATTCTCTCCCCGGATGGCGTGGCCATCCTGCACTTCCACTGGCCACCGGCCAACGTCGCCTTCTTCCGTCAGCACCTGCGTCGCCTGGGGCTGGTGGTGATGGCCCTGGTGGCCGTGGTGAGCATCGCCGAGCACCAGCCGGCGAGCCTGGCCGGCGACGTGATCGGCATCATCGTGGTGCTGAGCTGCTATGCCCTGATGGCCTGGCTGCTGTTCCACCTGCTGTTCAGCGCACCGCTGCGCGAGAACACCTCGGGGCTGCGCACCGGCGTCGGCGTGCTGTTCAACCTGCTGCCGCTGGCGCTGATCGGCGCAGTCGCCTTCGGCTATTACTACACCGCACTCAAGCTCACCGACCGGCTGATCGATACCCTGTACCTGCTGATCATCCTGCTGATCGTCGAAGCCACGCTGGTACGCGGCCTGAGTGTGGCGGCACGGCGCCTGGCCTATCAGCGCGCCCTGGCCAAACGCCAGGCGCAGAGCAAGGAAAGCCTGGATGGCGAAGCACCGGTGGAAGAGCCCACTCTGGACATCGAGCAGGTCAACCAGCAGTCCCTGCGCCTGATCCGCCTGGCCCTGCTCGGCGGTTTCCTGGTCTGCCTGTACGCGGTCTGGGCCGATCTGATCGGCGTATTCACCTACCTCGATACGGTCACTCTCTACGAATACAGCAGCGGCTCCGGGGACAGCGCGACATTGGTGCCCATCAGCCTGATGGACGTGATCGGTGCACTGATCATCGTCGCCATCACCGTGGCCCTGGCCCGCAACCTGCCCGGCCTGCTTGAGGTACTGGTGCTGTCACGCATGCGCCTGGCGCAGGGCAGCGCCTATGCCACCACCACCCTGCTGTCCTATGCGCTGGTGGCCATCGGCATCGTCACCACGCTGTCGACGCTGGGGGTGAGCTGGGACAAGTTGCAGTGGCTGGTGGCGGCGCTATCGGTCGGCCTGGGCTTCGGCCTGCAGGAAATCTTCGCCAACTTCATCTCCGGCCTGATCATCCTGTTCGAGCGCCCGGTGCGTATTGGTGACGTGGTGACCATCGGTAACCTCTCCGGCACGGTGAGCAAGATCCGCATCCGCGCCACCACCATCACCGATTTCGACCACAAGGAAATCATCGTTCCGAACAAGACCTTCATCACCGGCCAGTTGATCAACTGGTCGCTGAGCGACACGGTTACCCGCGTCACCCTCAAGGTCGGCGTCGGTTATGGTTCGGACCTCGACCTGGTGCGCAAGCTGCTGCTGCAGGCAGCGCAGGAAAACCCGCGAGTGCTCAAGGAGCCGGCGCCCATCGTCTACTTCCTCAATTTTGGCGAGAGTACGCTCGACCACGAGCTGCGTATCCACGTGCGCGACCTCGGCGACCGCAACCCGGCCACCGACGAGATCAACCGCTTCATCGACCGCGAGTTCCCGAAGAACGGCATCAACATCGCCTTCCGCCAGGTCGAGGTGTACGTAAAGAATCTCGAGCATGGCGAGCAGAAGCTCGACCAGAAGAGTCTGGCCAAGGCCGCCGCCGCAGGAGCCGCCGGGGTGCAACAAACACCCCAGCCGCCCACAACGCCTTAAGCAGTCAGGAGCCCAGGTGAAAAATCTCGACACGCTGACCTTCGACAACCGCTTCGCCCGCCTTGGTGATGCCTTCTCCACCGAGGTGCTGCCCGAACCCATCGAGCAGCCACGCCTGGTGGTGGCGAGCGAGGCGGCCATGGCCCTGCTCGATCTCAACCCTGCAGAGGCACAGCGCCCCGAGTTCGCCGAACTGTTCGCCGGGCACAAGCTGTGGGAAGAGGCCGAACCTCGCGCCATGGTCTATTCCGGCCACCAGTTCGGCGGCTACACCCCACGCCTGGGCGATGGTCGTGGCCTGCTGCTCGGCGAAGTGGTCAACCAGAGCGGCGAACATTGGGATCTGCACCTCAAAGGCGCCGGTATGACGCCTTACTCGCGTATGGGCGACGGCCGCGCGGTGCTGCGCAGCTCGATCCGTGAATTTCTCGCCAGCGAACACCTGCACGCCCTGGGCATCCCCAGTTCGCGAGCGCTGTGCGTGACAGGTTCTGGCACGCCAGTGTGGCGCGAGAAGCAGGAAAGCGCCGCCATGGTGATGCGCCTGGCGCAGAGCCATGTGCGCTTCGGCCACTTCGAATACTTCTACTACACGCGCCAGCACGAGCACCTGAAGACCCTTGGCGAACACGTCATGGCCTGCCACTTCCCGCATTGCCTGGAACAGGACGAACCCTGGCTGGCGCTGCTGCGCGAGGTGATCGAACGCACCGCCGCAATGATCGCCCACTGGCAGGCCTATGGCTTCTGCCATGGCGTGATGAACACCGACAACATGTCGATCCTTGGCATCACCTTCGACTACGGCCCCTATGCCTTCCTCGACGACTTCGACGCCAATCACATCTGCAACCACTCCGACGACACTGGCCGCTACAGCTTCAGCAACCAGGTGCCCATCGCGCACTGGAACCTCGCCGCTCTGGCCCAGGCCATGACCCCATTCGCCTCCGTGGACAAACTGCGTGAGGCGCTGGACCTGTTCCTGCCGCTGTATCAGGCACACTACCTCGACCTGATGCGCAAGCGCCTGGGCTTCACCAGCGCCGAGGATGAGGATGAAGCGTTGATCCAGCGCCTGCTGCAACTGATGCAGGCCGGTAAATCCACCGACTACACCTTGTTCTTCCGCCGCCTTGGCGAACAGGCGCCTGCCGAAGCGCTGAAAGTCGTGCGTGAGGATTTCGTCGACCTTGCGGGCTTCGATGCCTGGGGCCAGGACTACCTGGCGCGCTACGCCCTGGAAGGTGGCGAGCAGAGCGAACGCCAGGCGCGCATGCACGCGATCAACCCCCGTTACATCCTGCGCAACTACCTGGCGCAGCAGGCCATCGAAGCGGCCGAGGGCGGCGACTATGGCCCGGTGCGCGAACTGCACAGCGTGCTGTCACGACCGTTCGACGAGCAACCCGATATGCAACGCTATGCCGAACGCCCGCCGGAGTGGGGCAAGCACCTGGAGATCAGCTGTTCGTCGTAAATATGGCGTGCCCCTGGCCGTAGGGTGCGCCGCGCGCACCAACAGTCCGCGACCGCGCAGGATAGAACCCATCACCGCTGCCAGCGGGTTGCACCCGCCCTACTAAAACAATCAGCTCAGGTTGGTGGATAACGCGCCAGCCACCCAAGCTGGACGTCTTATCTATTAAATCGAAATGGCATATCAATCTGCCCAAACATTCTTAGACTATCTAAAAGAACCCCTCTATCTTGGCGCCCTGCCAGGCCGCCCAGTGCGTGCCCGATACCTCACACGAGATTCGACGCAAAGAATCTGTCCCCGATCCTGCTGGCCGGGACCTGCTGCCCAAACAGCCAGGCCGCCTAGCCGATCAGAGGCCGGTTCTAAGGATTTTCATGCTCTGGGACTCCCTGCCCCTGCTGTTTGTCGGCGCCCTGCTGGTCTGGGTGCTCTATGCCTTCGTTCGCGAAAAGTGGAGCCCGGACATCGTCGCCGCCATCGCCGTGGCCGCCTTGCTGGTCAGCCAGCTGCTGACGCCAGGCGAAGTGCTCAGCGTGCTGTCCAACTCGGCCCCCGTCACCATCGCCTGCATGTTCGTGTTGTCCGCCGCGCTGGAGCGCACCGGCTGCATCGACGCCCTCGGTAACTGGCTGGGCAATCTGGTCGGCACCAGCCCGATTCGCGTACTCACCGGCCTCACCGTCACCGCACTGGTGGTATCCGCCTGCCTGAACAACACGCCGGTAGTGGCTATCCTCACCCCGGTGGCGATCGCCCTGGCGCGCCGCGCCGGCACCCTGCCATCCAAACTGCTGATTCCGCTGTCCTACGCCACCATCCTCGGCGGCACCCTGACCATGATCGGCACATCGACCAACATCCTGGTCGACGGCGTAGCACGCAAGGCCGGCATGGAGCCCTTCGGCATTTTCGAGATCACCGGTGCGGGTCTGATCCTGGCCACGGTCGGCATGCTTTACTTGCTGACCATCGGCCGCCACCTGCTGCCAGAGCGCGAGACCCTGTCGCGCCAGCTGCGCCCCGACCTGTCGCGCACCTTCATGACCGAACTGCTGGTGCCGCATGACTCGCCGATGATCGGCAAGACGCTGCACGACGCCAACCTCAACGGCGGCAGCGGCCTGCAGGTGCTCAAACTGTTCCGTGAAGAGCAGGAGCTGACCGCCCCCGGCGCCGACACCCTGCTGGCCAGCGGCGACCGCCTGGTGCTGCACGGCCAGGTCAAGGATGTGGTGGAGCTGCGCGAGAGTGGCCACCTGAGCTTCAACCGTGGTGACGCCTTCGAGACCATCAGCAGCCACGACGTGATCCTTGCCGAAGCCATAGTCGGGCGCAACTCACGCTACAGCCACCGGCCGATGCGCGATCTGGACCTCACCGCGCGCTACGGCATCGCCGTACTCGCCGTGCATCGCCAGGACGAAAACGTGCAGGGCAACCTCGATGATTTCGAGCTGCAATTCGGCGACGTGATGCTGGTCGAGGGCACCCCTGCGCAGATCAAACGCTTCGCCGACAACGGCGAGCTAATCAGCCTCAACGCCGTGCAGGAGCGCGCCTTCCGTCGCGACAAGGCGCCGATCGCCATTCTCTCGACCCTGGCCGTGATGCTGCTGGCCGCTTTCGGCGTGATGCCCATCGAGGGCCTGGCGATCATCGGCGCAGTCACCGTGCTGGCCACTCGCTGCCTGGACGTGGAGGACGCCTACAAGGCGGTGGACTGGAAGATCCTCAGCCTGATCTTCGGCATGCTGGCCATCAGCATCGCCATGGACAAGGTCGGCCTGGTCAAGCTGCTGGTGGAGAACCTCATGGGCTGGCTGCCCTGGGCCGGCCCACTGCTGATGCTGAGCCTGATCTATCTGCTGACCTCAGTGCTCACCGAAATGCTGTCGAACAACGCCGTGGCGGTGCTGATCACGCCCATCGCCATCGGCCTGGCCCAGCACCTGGGCATCGACCCGCGCGCCTTCGTGGTCGCGGTGATGTTCGCCGCCAGCGCCAGCTTCGCCACGCCCATCGGCTACCAGACCAACACCTTCGTCTACAACGCCGGTGGCTACCGCTTCACCGACTTCATGAAGGTCGGCATTCCTCTCAACCTGCTGCTGTGGGGCGTGGCCACCCTGGTCATCCCCTGGTTCTTCCCACTGACGCCGGTCTGACTTGATATCCGCAGGCGATGGCTCCATCTAAAGCGCATGACCCACGGAGCCTCGCCCCATGTCCGATCCCCTGCTGATCCCCTGCCCGCACTGCAACGGGCTCAACCGCATTCCCGCCGAGCGTCTGAGCGATGCCCCACGCTGCGGCCGCTGCAAGAGTGAAGTGCTGCCTGCTGCGCCCATCACGCTCACCCAAGCCAACTTCGCCAGCCAGTTGAAGGGCGACCTGCCGCTGCTGGTGGACGTCTGGGCCAGTTGGTGCGGTCCCTGCCAGGCCTTTGCACCGACCTTCCAGCAGGCCGCCGCACAACTGCAAGGCCGTTGCCGCCTCGGTAAACTCGATAGCGAAGCCAACCCCAACCTGGCCGGGCAACTCGGCATCCGCTCCATTCCCAGCCTGATCCTGTTCAAGGGCGGCGTCGAAGTCGCCCGCCAGAGCGGCGCCATGCCGCTGCCGCAACTGCAGGCCTGGTTACGTCAGCAGGGCATCTAGAATGCACCTGTAGCCCGGATGCAATCCGGGGATAGCCGGCACGCAATTTCCCGGATTGCATCCGGGCTACGTGTCTGGGGCTCTTGAGCGCTTCGGTCAGTCGCCACGGGCGCTGTGGTCAATTGCAGCGGGCCAACCACCCCGTAGTCTGGCAAAACGCCCTTTCAAGGAGTTTCGCCATGTCGCTGCCCGTGGAAATCGCTCGCCAACTCACCGAAGAGCAGATCGCCTTCGTCAAACGCAGCGGCCTCAAGGCCGAGACGCTGGAGCCAGGCTTCGTACGCCTGCGCATGCCCCTGCAAGGCAACCAGAACCATATCGGCAGCATGTACGCGGGCGCCCTCTTCACCCTCGCGGAAATACCCGGTGGCGCGCTGTTTCTGACCAGCTTCGACGTCCAGCGCTTCTACCCCATCATCAAGGAAATGAACCTGCGCTTTCGCCGCCCGGCCACGGGAGACATACAGGTCGAGGCCCGTCTCTCGGCCGAGGAAATCACCCGCCTGGAAGAACAGGCGAGCCAGCAAGGCAAGGCCGAGTATCTGCTGGAACTGCAACTGACCGACGGCAACGGAGAAGTGGTCGCAGAAAGTCGCGGTCACTACCAATTGCGTTTACGCTGAACCGCGCCGCGACCTGCATTCGCAATCGGTAACAGTCTGCGACCTTGCCATAGGTCAAAAGAGCGGCTATCTGAACAGGCACAATAAAATTGCCGAAGGGTATCGGCAGGAGAGCCGTCACCATGTTCAACCATATTCTTATTGCCCACGATCTGCGCGACACCGCTGACATGGCGCTGTGCCGTGCCACGCAGTTGGCTCAGCAGCACAACGCACGCCTGAGCATCCTGCATGTGCTCGACCCCAGCCAGAGCAGCGAACAGCACGAAAAAGCGCGCCAAGCGCTGGATCGCAGCCTGACCCAATATGCCCCACCTGGCACCGAACTGCGCATGCTCAGCGGCAAACCTTCGGAGGTCGTCCTGCAACAGGTTCAGGACAGTGGCTGCGACCTGCTGGTGCTGGGCGGGCACCACCAGCGCCATGACTTCTTCTCCGGCACCAGCCTCGATCGCATCGCCCGCCGCTGCACCGTGCCGCTGCTGCTGGTCGCACGCAACGACGTCCAGCCATATAAGCGGGCGCTGGCGGCCATCGACTTCTCCCTGTGCGCCTGCAGTGCCCTCGGCCAGGCCTATCGCCTGCTGCCCGGCGATGCCGAGCTACACGCCCTGCATGTATTCGAGCCGGACAAGGGCACGCCGCAAGAGGTCGAACTGCAGCTTCAGACCCAGCACGGCCTGATCGATCAGTTGCTGCAGGACGAGGCGCAAAGCCTGCCGCCTGGCGGTCCGAAGCTGAGCCACGAAGTGCTGCAGGGCGGTATCCTGCGCAGCCTGCAGGAGCAGATCAAGACGCGCCGTGGCGAACTGCTGGTTCTCGGTAGCCACGGCCGCAGCGCCTTCTCCCAAGCCCTGCTGGGCAGCCTGGCGCAGCACTTCCTGCACAAGGCGCCCTGCGACGTGTTCGTGGTGCGCTGAAACCATCGCGAGGATCCTCGCGTTTGGATAGCCGCCCGGCGATCCACGCCCCATGCGTCTCCCCCAGGGCGGCCCACCGGCCGCCCTTTGCAATACCGTAACAACTCCGTCTGCCGAACAGCGACCAGCAGGCCCGCAGCCGGCATCCAAACACCTACTCGATTGCGCTGCCACGGCTGCCAGCTGCATGGATGCCAAATAGCCATCGTCCTTGTAGAATCGCCCCCGCCTAAATGGCCAAAACGATGCATTCAAGGAGTAGTTCTATGAGTATGGAAAAGATGTTCAGAATGGCCGCCGTTACACTCCTGCTCGCGCTTTGCGTTGGCTGCGCAACGAGTCGTTCCGAGATCGATGTGAAGGTTCCGTCACTGGAGCTGGCCGCTAACCCCGAAGCCGGCAACGGCAAGAAGGTGTACATCAGCGCAGTCGATGAACGCGTTTTCGAAATCAAGCCTGACCAGGCCGACATCCCGTCGCTGAAGAATGCGGAAACGACTGACCGCTCGATCACCGAGCGGGCCGTTGGTCGCAAGAGAAATGGCTACGGCAAAGCGCTTGGGGACGTTTTGCTGCCATCTGGCCGCACCGTTTCCGCCCTGGTCGAAGAGTCCGTGGCCTCTGCCTATCGGCAAGCCGGCTATGACGTGGTGACAGAGCCCAACGCCGCTGGCGCTACCGAGGTGAAGGTTCGCGTCAAGGAGTTCTGGTCATGGTTTTCGCCAGGCTTCTTCTACGTGACGGTCAACAACAAGTCGCGCCTGAACATCGAAGCTGCAGGCCAACCGAACATGGAGATCGTCACGCTGAAAAGCGATGGCATGCAAGCCGTTACCGATAGCGACTGGAAAGCCATCACGGAAGCCGGTCTCAAGGAAATCGCTCAGGAAACCGCCAACAAACTCTGAAGCATCAAGCTGAAACAGGAACGCCCCGATAACATCGGGGCGTTCCTGTTTGGCGGGCGCTGAAGGCTTTTACTCAAGCCGCCCTGGACGGCGTCAGTCAGCCGCGTTCAGCAGATCGTGCAACTCGACGAATTGCTGGGTCAGCTTGTGCCGTGCATCGAGATAGATCAGCGGCGTGCACACCTGGTGCGATTCGCGCATCTTCACTGAACTCATCAGGTTCACCGGCAACACCGGCAAGCCCTCGGCAATCAGCTCATCCAGCAGTTGCTGTGGCAGCGTGGCACGCGGCTGGAACTGGTTGACGACGATGCCTTCCACCTCCAGACCATCGTTATGGTCTTCCTTCAACTCGTCGATCTCGGCCAGCAGGCCGTACAGGGCGTTGCGCGAGAAGCTGTCGCAGTCGAAGGGAATCAGTACGCGGTCCGCCGCGATCAAGGCTGAAACCGTATAGAAATTCAGTGCTGGCGGGGTATCCAGGTAGATGTGGTCGTAATCTTCGGCCAGTTCGTCGAGCAGTTTGCGCAGTTTGTTGATCTTGTGCTTTTGCTCCAGCTTCGGCTGCAGCTCGGCCAGCTCGGCGGTAGCGGTGATCACGTGCAGGTTGTCGAACGGCGTCTCGTAGATATCCACCTTGCCCTTCTTGGCAAAAGGCCCGGAAGACAGGGTCTGCTTGAAGAAGTCGGCAATGCCCATGGGAATTTCCTCACCGGTGAGCCCGGTGAGGTAGTGGGTCGAGTTGGCCTGGGCATCCAGGTCGATCAACAGCGTACGGTAGCCCTGCGCCGCACTTACCGCCGCGAGATTACAGGCGATGCTGGATTTGCCCACGCCCCCCTTCTGGTTGAACACCACACGTCGCATCGCCGCTCTCCCTGATCTGGAATGTTCCGAATTTTATGCAAAGCCCATGACAAGCACGAGACGTAGGCCACATCGCCATCATCCGCCCATCAGAAGAAGCTGCGCAACATTTGCACAGTGCCGCGCGCATCTAGATAATGCCCGCCCGAACAGATACCGGCACTATGCCATGGCACTGACTGACGCCGCCTCTTTCAGGCGCCCTGTCGTGCCGACCAGTATGCCCGGAGTGGCGAAAAGCCTCGTGCTATGAATTTCCAGATCGAAGGATTGCGCGCCTGGGCCCCCGGCCTGGAGTCAGAGGATGATTGGCGTGCCTGGTGCAACGCCCCCGTGGTCGTGCCCGACGACCAGCAGCAGCCGGACGTGAGTTTTCTACCCGCCATGCAACGGCGTCGCCTCAGCCGGCTGGCGCGGATGCTGTTCCATGTCGCCTGGCCGCTGGCCGAAGGGCAAGGCCCTCTGCCACTGGTGTTCGCCTCACGCCATGGCGAGACGCCGCGCACGCTGGCGATCCTCAACGAGCTGGCGAAGGGCGAACCGCTGTCGCCCACTCAATTCAGCCTGTCGGTGCATAACGCCATCATCGGTCTGTGGTCGATCCTGCGTGAAGACAATAGCGAGATGACCGCCATGGCCGCTGCCGGCGACGGCCTGGAACAGGCCATGCTCGAAGCCAGCGGCCTGCTTGCCGAAGGCGCCCCCGCGGTGCTGCTGGTCATTGCGGAAGAGTTACCGCCCGACCTCTACACAGCCTATATAGATGACGTACCCTTCTCCTACGCGCTGGCCTTGCTGCTGAAACCGGGCAAAACCTGGACCTTGAGCCTCGCACCCGCCGAATCCGGCTTACCCGCCGCCTGGCCACACCCCCTGAACCTGTTGCGCGCCTTGCATGGCGGGCAGCGAACGCTGATTCATTACTGGAAAGACCGCCAATGGACCTGGTCACGCAACGAGGCCTGAGCCCTTACAGCCCGCCTTATGCATGGAGGCTTGTCGCCACCGCACTGAGCTTCGCCCTGTTCGGCGTCGGCGGCGTACTGCTGCGCGTGCTGGTATTCCCGCTGCTCAGCCTGCTGCCCGGCGACACCCTGCGTCGGCGTACCCGAGCACGCGCCGTGGTCAGCCGCACGTTTCGCATATTCGTCGAGTTCATGTTCCGCACGGGTGTACTCACCTATGAGGTCGAGGGCGCAGAACGACTGGGCCGTCCCGGACAGATGGTGATCGCCAATCATCCCTCGCTGATCGATGTGGTCGTGCTGATCGCCTTCATCCGCGACGCCAACTGCGTGGTCAAGCAGAGCCTGTGGGAAAACCCCTGCATGCGCGGGCCGATTCGCGCCGCCCACTACATCAGCAACAGCGGCAGCATGGACATGCTCGACGAAGCGGCCGGCGCCCTGCAAAGCGGCGAAACCCTGATCATTTTCCCCGAGGGTACCCGCACCGTACCCGGCACCAACCCGGAGTTTCATCGTGGCGCCGCCGCGATTGCCGTGCGCGGCGCCAGCGTGGTGACCCCGGTGGTCATCAGCGTGACCCCCACGACGCTGACCAAGGCTGAGCCCTGGTACAGCATTCCGTCGCGCCGTTTTCACTTTCGGCTGCGGGTCGGAGAGGATATCGATCCGCGCCAATTCACCGAGCAGGCGCCATTGCCGATTGCTTCGCGCAAGCTCAACGACCATCTGCACCAACACTTTATGAAGGAGCTCGCTTCAGATGAGCGATCTGCAACTTGAAATCAAGAACCTGATCATCGATGCCCTCGGCCTCGAGGACATGAGCGCCGATGACATTGGCGCGGAGCAGACTCTGTTTGGCGAAGGGCTTGGCCTGGACTCGGTGGACGCCCTCGAGCTGGGGCTGGCGATCCAGAAGCGTTTCGGTATCAAGATCGACGCTGAAGCCAAGGACACTCGCAAGCACTTCGCCAACGTCGCGAGCCTGGCTGCATTCGTTTCCGCCCAGAAAGCTGCCTGAGGATTTCACCGATGCAAAGCCGTGAAGAAATCTTCGTCACCCTGCGTAGCGCCCTGGTGGAGCTGTTCGAGCTGGATGCCGAGCGTGTGACCCTGGACGCCAACCTGTATGAAGACCTGGAGATCGACAGCATCGATGCGGTCGACCTGATCGACCATATCAAGCGCCAGACCGGACGCAAGCTCGCCGCTGAAGAGTTCAAGAGCGTGCGCAGCGTGGGCGATGTGGTCGAGGCCGTCTATCGCCTGATCAATGACACGCCTCAGACCCAAGACTGACCCCATGGCTCGCCTGTTTGGCCTGCTGTTGCTGATAGCCGGCGTGCTCTATCCATTCGCCGTCTATTACGGCCTGGAGCACTGGTCGCCACGTGTGTTCGCCGCGTTGCTGGGCGGCCTGTGGCTGGCCCGTGCCCTGACGGCACGCCGACGGCCGGGCGGCCTGTGGCTGGCCGTGGCGGCGCTGGTGTTCTGCCTGCTGCTCGGTGTCGCTAACGAACCGGCGTTGCTGCGCTGGTACCCGGTACTGCTCAACCTGATGCTGCTGGCGCTGTTCGGCCTCAGTCTGAAGTTCGGCCCGCCACTGGTGGAACGCATGGCGCGCCTGCGTGAACCGGAGCTGCCGGACGTCGCCGTGCGCTACACGCGTACCGTCACCAAGGTCTGGGCCCTGTTCTTCCTCGGCAATACCGTCCTGCTGATGGCGCTGGCGATGTGGGCGCCACTCTCCTGGTGGACGCTCTACACCGGATTCATCTCTTACGGCCTGATTGGCCTGTTGTTCGCTGGCGAATGGTTGATACGCCAGCAGGTAAGGAAACACGAATGACCTGGTTGCCCATCACCGATCTGTTATCAGAGGCTCAGCCCGCGCGTCAGGTTGCCCTGGAACCGACCCTGCATCATCCAGAGTTGCGCCAGCGCGCCCTGCGCCTGGCCGCTGCGCTGCAGGCACGTGGTGTAAAACGCGTAGCGCTGTATCTGGAAGATGCTGCCGAGCTGGCCATCGCTCTGCTCGGGGCCTGGCGCGCCGGGGTGCAGGTACTGCTACCCGCCGACGCCCAGGCACAGACCCGCCAGCGCTTGGCAGCCCAGGTCGACCTGTGGCTGGACGACCTGACCGGGCTGGATGCCGAGCCACTGCCTGGCGCACGCCTGCTGCCCGAGCATTGCCGTCTGACCCTGTGCACCTCGGGTTCCAGTGGCGAACCCAAGCTGATCGACAAGAGCCTTGCGCAACTGGCCAACGAGGTCGAGGCATTGGAGCGGTTGTGGGGGCAGAGCCTCGGCCAGGCCACCATCCTCGGCAGCGTCGCCTGCCAGCATATCTATGGCCTGCTGTTTCGCCTTCTCTGGCCGCTGTGCGCCGGTCGCCCTCTGTACCGCCGCGCCCTGCCCTTCCCTGAAGATCTGCAGCAGGCAAGCCTGGCTATCGCCAGGGGCAGTGCAAGCGTAGCGAGCGAAGAGGATGTAAGGCGAGAAGAGGCGAGGCCGCAGAGTTTACAGGCGGTAAATGAGCAGGCCGAGCCGCTTCTCAACGCGGCAGCATCGAGCGCAGTAGCTTGCGCCGCCCCTGGCTTCGCCTGGGTCGCCAGCCCGGCCTTGCTCAAACGCATGGGCGACAACCTCGACTGGACGGCGCTTAGTCGCGTCAAGCGGGTGTTCTCTTCTGGCGGCGCCCTGCCCGTCGAGGCTGCGCAGACCCTGCACGAACGCCTGGGCCAGTGGCCGACGGAAATCTATGGCAGCTCGGAAACCGGCGGCATCGGCTGGCGTCAGGGCGACACAGCCTGGCAGCCGTTTTCTGGTGTCGAGCTGAGCCTCGATGAAACCGGCGCCCTGCGCATCGCCTCGCCGTACCTGCCCGCTGGGCATATCGAACAGAGCGCGGATGCCGCCGAGATCGGCGCCGACGGCCGTTTCGTCCTGCGTGGGCGCCTCGACCGCATCGTCAAGCTGGAAGAGAAACGCATCTCCCTGCCCATGCTCGAGCAGGCGCTGAGCGGCCATGACTGGGTTAACGATGCCCGCCTTGGCGTGATTCAGGAAGGTCGAGCCTTCCTCGGCGCGGTGCTGGCCCTGAGCCCGAACGGCTTACATGCCCTGCGCAATCAGGGCCGTCGCAGCGTGACCGAAACCCTGCGCCGGCACCTGGCCGAACACTGCGAGGCCATCGCCCTGCCGCGCCGCTGGCGCCTATTGCTGGAGTTGCCCTACAGCAGCCAGGGCAAGCTGGCGCAGAGCCAGATCGAAGCCCTGCTGGCCGCGCCACGCCCGACGCGGGTGGAACCCGTCAGCACCGAAGAGCGCGACGGCGAATGGCTGCTGCAATTGCAGGTACCGCCGGACCTCGCCCATTTCACCGGCCATTTCCCGCAGACCCCGGTGCTGCCGGGCGTGGTGCAGGTCGACTGGGCCCAGCAGTTGGCTCGCCAGTTGATCGAACATCTGCCGCCGCGCTTCGCCGGCATGGAAGTGCTGAAATTCCAGCAACTGGTGCGCCCCGGCGACACCCTGCAGCTGTCCCTGCGTTTCGACGCCGAACGCGGCAAGCTGTATTTCGCCTATCGCAATGGCGAGGCTGCCTGTTCTTCCGGGCGCATTCTGCTGGAGCAGGCCAATGGCTGAGTCAGGCTTCAAGCCCTGCGCGGTGATCCCGGTTTACAACCACGAGCGACCCTTGCCCGGCGTGGTCGAGCAACTGCGCTGCGCCGGATTGCCGTGCCTGCTGGTGGACGACGGTTCCAACGCGACCTGCGCGGCGGTAATCGACGAACTGGCCCAGCAGCCGGACATTCACCTGCTGCGCCTGCCCAGCAACCAGGGCAAAGGCGGCGCGGTGATAGCCGGCCTGCGCGAGGCGGCGCGCCTCGGCTACAGCCATGCCCTGCAGGTAGACGCTGATGGTCAGCACGACCTGAGCACTCTGGATCAGTTCATCGCCGCCGCTCGCGCTCACCCGCAAACCCTGGTCTGTGGTTATCCGCAATACGATGCGAGCGTGCCCAAGTCGCGCCTGTACGCCCGCTACCTGACCCACGTCTGGGTCTGGATCAACTGCCTTTCGCTGCAGATTCGCGACTCCATGTGCGGCTTTCGCATCTACCCGCTGCCGGCCACCCTGGCCCTGCTCGATACGGTGAAACTCGGCCGACGCATGGATTTCGACACCGAAATACTGGTGCGCCTGGCCTGGCGCGAGCAGCCCATGCACTGGCTGCCAACCCGCGTGCACTACCCGGCCGATGGTCTCTCGCACTTTCGCCTGTGGCGCGACAACCTGCTGATCTCCGGCATGCACGCCCGACTGTTCTTCGGCATGTTGCGACGCGCGCCGAGGATTCTATGGCGCAGGCTGGTCGCATGAGCGCTGCCGAGCACAACCATCACTGGGCTCGGCAGAAGGAGCGCGGCAGTTTTCTGCTGATGCGCTTCACCGTCGCAGCCGCGCGCCTGCTCGGCCGTCGCCCCCTGGTGCCGCTGCTGTATCTGATCGTCCTGTATTTCTACATCTTCGGCCGCAGCGCGCGAACCAGCATCCATCAATACCAGCACAACCTGGCGAGCTGGGGCGCACGTCCCGATCTGCGCCCGAGCCGCCGTTCGGTACTGCGTCAGTTCCTGGCGTTCGCCGACAGCCTGCTGGACAAGCTCGATGTATGGAACGGCCGCCTGCCTTTGCAGGAATTGCAACTGGTCGACCCCGGCAACCTGCGCGACACCTTGCATGACGGTAGCCGCGGAAGGCTGCTGGTAGGCGCCCACCTGGGCAACCTGGAAGTCTGTCGGGCGTTGGCCGAACTTGGCGAGCGGGTGCGCATGAATGTACTGGTGCACACCAAGCACGCCGAGCGTTTCAACCGCCTGCTGGGCGAATCCGGTGCCAGCCACCTGCGCCTGATTCAGGTGAGCGAACTGGACCCCGCCATCATGCTGCAACTGGCCGAGCGTCTGGAGCGCGGCGAGTGGCTGGCGATCGCCGGCGACCGCGTACCGCTGCATGGCGGACGCAATGTCACGGTCGACTTTCTTGGCCAGCCCGCAGCCTTCCCTCAAGGACCCTGGCTGCTGGCCGGCCTGCTGCAATGCCCGGTCGGGCTGATGCACTGCCTGAAGATCGACGGGCGCTACCAGGTACGCCTGGAACATTTCGCCGATGCGGTGAGCTGGAAGCGCAGCGAGCGCGACCAGGTGGTTCACGGCTGGGCACAACGTTACGCGCAGCGCCTGGGCGAACATTGCCTGGACGCGCCGCAGCAATGGTTCAACTTCTACCCTTTCTGGAAGCGAGATGACGACATACCAGCCTGAGCCGGTGATCTTCGGCGAGCGCGCCCTGACCATCGAGAACATCGTAGCCCTGTCGCAGCGCCAGGCCCGCGCCCAGCTGCAGGATGATGCCGCCTACCGGGAAAAGATCGCCAAGGGCGCACGCTTCCTCGACACCCTGCTGGACAAGGAAGGCGTGATCTACGGCGTGACCACCGGCTACGGCGACTCCTGCGTGGTAGCGGTGCCACTGCATCAGGTCGAAGCTCTGCCCAAGCACCTGTTCACCTTCCACGGCTGCGGCCTGGGCAAACTGCTCGACGCGCCGAGCAGCCGCGCCGTGCTCGCGGCCCGCCTGCAGTCGCTGTGCCATGGCGTTTCCGGGGTACGTGTGGAGTTGCTGGAGCGCATCCAGGCGTTCATCGAGCACGACGTCTTGCCCCTGATCCCTGAAGAAGGCTCGGTCGGCGCCAGCGGCGATCTCACCCCGCTGTCCTACGTCGCAGCCACCCTCAGCGGTGAGCGCGACGTGCTGTACAAGGGCGAGCGTCGCAGCGCCGCCGAGGTGCATGAAGAACTCGGCTGGACGCCACTGACCCTGCGCCCGAAAGAAGCCCTGGCGCTGATGAACGGCACCGCCGTGATGACTGCCCTGGCCTGCCTGGCCTATGCCCGCGCCGATTACCTGCTGAAGCTGGCCACGCGCATCACCGCGCTCAACGTGATCGCCCTGGAGGGCAACCCGGAACACTTCGACGAGCGCCTGTTCGCCGCCAAGCCGCACCCGGGCCAGACCCAGGTCGCCGCCTGGATTCGCCAGGATCTGGCGGTCGAGGCGCCGCTGCCGCCACTGCACCGCCTGCAGGATCGCTACTCGATCCGTTGCGCGCCGCACGTGCTTGGCGTGCTGGCCGACAGCCTCGGCCTGCTGCGCCAGTTCATCGAGATCGAACTCAATAGCGCCAACGACAACCCGCTGTTCGACGCCGAGACCGAGCGCACCCTGCACGGCGGCCACTTCTACGGCGGGCATATCGCCTTCGCCATGGACAGCCTGAAGAACCTGGTGGGCAACGTCGCCGACCTGCTCGACCGTCAGCTCGCCCTTCTGGTGGACACCCGCTACAACCATGGCCTGCCGAGCAACCTGTCCGGCGCGCCGGCCGCAACGGCGATGATCAACCACGGCTTCAAGGCCGTGCAGATCGGCACCAGCGCCTGGACCGCCGAAGCGCTGAAAAACACCATGCCGGCCAGCGTTTTCTCACGCTCCACCGAGTGTCACAACCAGGACAAGGTGAGCATGGGCACCATCGCTGCACGCGATGCCCTGCGCAGCCTGGAGCTGACCGAGCAGGTCGCTGCCGCCACCCTGCTGGCCGCCAACCAGGGCGTCTGGCTGCGCGAGCGCGCCGGCAAGCAGGACATCCCCGCACCACTGGCCGCCATGCGCGAACAACTGGCCAGCGACTTCCCGCCGGTGATCGAAGACCGCGCCCTGGAAGGCGAGCTGCGCCTGTGCCTGGAACGCATCCGCACTCAGCACTGGAGGCTGTATGCCTAAGCTCGCTCTGGTGCGCATGGCGCACCCTACGATCCTCCGCCGCGTAGGGTGCACCGTGCGCACCTTTGGTAAAGGATCTCAACATGCGTAAGTCAGGCGTATTGCAGGCGGAAATCGAACTGCAGGTGCAGTTCTATGACGTCGACATGATGGAAATCGTCTGGCATGGCCACTACGTCAAATACTTCGAGCAGGCGCGTTGCGCCCTGCTCGACAAGCTCGACCACAACTACCGGCAGATGCGTGACTCCGGCTACGCCTGGCCGGTGATCGACCTGCAGGTACGCTACGTGCGCGGCGCGCAGTTCGGCCAGCGCATCATCGTGCGCGCCGACCTGGTGGAATGGGAGAGTCGCCTGAAGATCAACTACCTGATCAGCGATGCCGAGACGGGCGAGCGCATGACCCGCGGCAGCACCGTACAGGTGGCTGTGGAAATCGCCACGCGCGAAATGCAGTTCGCCTCGCCCCTGGTCTTCATCGATGCCGTACAGAGGGCCATCGCGTGAAACGCCTGCTCAGCCCCGCCCTGGCTGGCATCGGATGCGTAGCCCGGATGAAATCCGGGAAACACTTCATCGCCCGCTACATCTCCCGGATTGCCTCCGGTCTACTGCTGGCGAGCATTGCCCAGCTGGCGATGGCCTTCGACCTCGACCAACTCAGCGAGCAACTCGGCGAGCCCGAGGTGGTGCGCGGCAGTTTCATCCAGGAAAAACACCTGCGCGCCCTGCCGCAACCGCTGACCAGCCGTGGCAGGTTCGTCCTGGCCAAGGATCATGGCCTGCTCTGGCTGCTCGAACGCCCGCTGCAGCAGGACTACCGTATCGACGCGCAAGGCATCGCCCGGCGCAGCGAGCAGGGCTGGCAGTTCGTCGCCCAGCAAAGCGCCACCGCACAGCAGAACCGCCTGTTCCTTGCCGTGCTCAAGGGCGACAGCAGCGGTCTGCGTCAGGATTTCGAGCTCAGCCTGAGCGGCACAGCCGAGGCCTGGCAGCTCGATCTGACGCCTCGCAGCGTCCTGCTCAAGCAGGTATTCAAGGCCATCGTCATCACTGGTGGTGAGCTGGTCCAGCGCATCGAACTGCAGGAAACCCAGGGCGACAGCACCGTGCTGCGCCTTGAGTCCAGCCAGGCCGATCAGTCCCTGAGCGACGCGGAGCAGCATGACTTCCAGAATTGAGTACTGGGGTTCAAGGCTATTCCCGCTCGCCCTGCTGCTGCTCGTTGTCGTTGCCGCCTGGCAGTGGCGCGGCGGCGCGCCCATCTCCGCCAATCTGCTGGAGCTGGTACCCAACGGCAAGCCGGACGCGCTCGAGCAGCAGGCCGTGCAACGCATGCAGGAGCCGCTCAACCGCGAGTTGCTGGTGCTGATCAGCCACCCGCAACGCGAACAGACCCTGGCGCTGGCCGCCGAACTGGGCACGCGCTGGCAGCAGCAGGCGCTGTTCGAGAAGGTGCAGTGGGCCCCGCAAGCCGACCTGTCCGGCATACGTCAGCAATTGCAGGATCAACGCCTGGCGCTGTTGCCGGCTGCCGACAGCGAGCTGCTGATTGACAACCCGACCGCCTTCGTCGAACGACGTGTACAGGATCTGTTCGACCCCTTCCGCAGCCAGGGCGTGGTCGCCACCAACGATGATCTGCTCGGTCTCAGTACCTTGGTGGAGAAGGGGCTTCCCCAGCATCACAATGTCCAGGTCGATCTCAGCGGTGCGCTGATCGCCGAAAGCGAGGGGACCACCTGGGCAGTGCTGCGCGCCCGCACCAATGCCGACGCCTTCGACGGCAACCTGGCGCTGGCTGTGGACGATCTGGTCACCCAGGCCCGCCACGAGGTGCAGGCACGCGGCGGCCAATTGCTCGCCAGCAGCGGCCTGCTCTATTCCGCCCACGGCCAGCGCCAGGCCACCCGCGAAATCGGCCTGATGGGCAGCATCGCCAGTGCCGGCGCCCTGCTGATGATGCTGCTGGTGTTTCGCCGGGTACGCGTATTGCTCGCCTTCATCCCCGCAGCCATTGGCGTGCTCGCCGGGCTCACGGCCTGCGTCGCGGTATTCGGCCATATCCACGTGATGACCCTGGTGCTGGGCGCCAGCCTGATCGGCGTGGCCATCGACTACCCACTGCACCTGCTGTCGAAGAGCTGGACGCTGCAACCCTGGGATAGTTGGCGTGCCCTGCGCGCCACGTTTCTTGGCCTGACCCTCGGTCTGGTGACCAACGTCATCGGCTATCTGGCCCTGGCCTTCACCCCGTTCCCGGCACTCAAGCAGGTGGCGATCTTTTCCGCCGCTGGCCTGCTTGGCGCCTACCTGAGCACCCTGTTTCTGCTGCCAATGCTGCTCGGCAAGGCCGCGATCCGGCCCTGGCAGCCGCCGCATGCTCTGGCACAGCGCCTGCTCGACTGGCGCGAAGCCATGCTACGCCGGCTGCCAACACCCTGGCTGCTGTTGATCTTCGCCCTGTTCTGCGCCGGTGGCCTGTTGCAGCTCTCGCACAAGGACGATCTGCGTCAGTGGGCCAGCGTGCCGCCGCAATTGCTGGAGCAATCGAAAGCCATCAGCCAGATCGTCGGCATGCAACCGACCAGTCAGTTCTTTCTGGTACGCGGCGAAGACGAGGAGCAACTGCTGCAACGCCAGCAGTCGTTGCGCCAGCGCCTGGACAGGCTGGTCGAGCAGGGTCAATTGAAGAGCTATCTGGCGCTGAGCCAGCTGATGGCGCCTGCCACGCAGCAGGAAAAACTGCGTCAGACCGTGGCACAGCTGCCGAGCCACAGCGCCGCACTCAGCGAACTGGGCATCCCCGCCGATGCCATCGAGCAAGAGGCGCAACAGCTGCAAGCCCTGCCCACGCTGAACATCGAACAGGTGCTCGCCGCCCCACTGAGTGAGCCCTGGCGACCACTCTGGCTGGGGCATGCGGATGACGGCCAGGTCGCCGGGCTGATCAGCCTGCAAGGCTTGACCGACAGCGACCTGCTTGCAGCCCAGGCCGAAGGACTGGACGGGGTGAAGCTGGTGGACCGCCTCGGCGAACTCAATCGCCTGTTCGCCGCCACACAAGTCAGCGCCGCCGAACTCAAGCTGGCCTCCTGCCTGCTGATCTTCGCCGTGCTGTGCATCTTCTTCGGCGCACGCGGCGCCGCTCGCGTACTGGCGGTCTCGCTGCTGGCCGCACTGGCCAGCCTGGCCAGCCTCGGCTGGCTTGGCCAACCCTTGACCCTGTTCAGCCTGTTCGGCCTGCTACTGGTCACCGCCATCGGCGTGGACTACGCCATCCTCATCCGCGAGCGGGTCGGCGGTGCGGCCACCAGCCTGCTCGGCACACTGCTGTCGGCGCTGACCACCTGGTTATCGTTCGGTCTGCTGGCGGTTTCCAGTACGCCTGCAGTGAGCAACTTCGGCCTGGCCATCAGCATCGGCCTGGCCTTCAGCTTCCTCCTGGCCCCTTGGGCGGGTGACGCGCAGGCAGAGGACAAGCATCCATGACGATCGCCCTGTTCTGGTTGCTGGCCCTGGCCATCTACGCAGTGGTCGCGGTCGTCGGTGGGCGCCGCCTGATTCCGATCGTCGGCCAGTTGTTGGTGGCGGCACTCGCCATCCCTGCACTGCTGTTGCTGTGGGCCGAGCCGCACTGGCACCTGAGCGCCAACGACCTGCTGGCGCCCGACTGGCTGAGTGTTGCCTACGGTTTGTGCTTCGCCCTGCTGCTCGGTTACATCCTCAGCGACGTAATCGACCTCGATTTCAGCCCGGCTTGCGTGAAGATCGCCCTGCCGAGCTTTCTCGTGCCGATGCTGGCGGGCCTGGCCTGTTCGCTGTGGCTACTGCCCGGCGAGCGCGGCTGGCTGAGCGCGGTGGGCATTGGTCTGCTGTTCTCCATCACTGCCATCCCGGTGCTCTATCTGTTCCTGCAGAGCATCGGTTACCCGGCCGCCGCCAGCAAACGTTTGCTGCATGCGGCCATTCTGATGGACTTCATGTGCTGGAGCCTGTTCGGCCTGGCTCAGGGCAGCAGCCAACCGGCGACGCTACTCTGGCCGCTGTTGGCGGCGCTGCTGCCGCTGCTCGCGCGCGCTTTCAAGTTGCGTCATCCGTCGTGCTACAGCCTGCCGTTCTTCGCACTGATGCTGCTGTTTCAGCAGTTGGGGCTCAATGCGCTGGTATTCGGTATCGCCTACATGCTGTGTCTGGGCTATCTGAAGCAGCCGTTCGTGCTGCCGTTGTCGCAGCGTCACTGGAAGCTGCTGATGAATGGCGTGGCTGTCCCGCTGATTCTCACTTACGGCGTACTGCGGGTGGATTTCCATGGCCTGGGTCAACACATGTCCTGGCTGGTGATAGGTACTCTGCTGGCGCTGCCGGTCACCAGCAAGGTGCTGGGCAGTTGGCTGGGCCTGCATTGGGCAGACCCGGCTGCGTCAGCGCGGATCAAGTGGCGTGAGAGCCTGCTGCTGAACATCCGCGGCCTGACCGAAATCGTGTTCCTAAACCTGCTCCTGCAGCTCCAGCTGATTGATTCAACGGTGTACTTCGGCCTGCTGCTGATGAGTCTGTTCTCTACTCTGCTGCCTGCCCTGCTGGGCCGGCACGCCGTCAATCATGAAGCGAAAGCCCGCTATGAAATCTCCTGAACTCGAACAACGCCAGATCGTCGTTATCGGTGCCGGCCCATCCGGCGCCATCGCCGCCGCCATTCTCAAACGCCAGGGCCATGACGTGCTGGTGCTGGAGCGCCAGCGCTTTCCGCGCTTTTCCATCGGCGAGAGCCTGCTGTCGCACTGCCTGGATTTCGTCGAAGAGGCCGGCATGCTCGAAGCCGTCCAGGCCGCAGGCTTTCAGACCAAGCATGGCGCCGCGTTCGCCTGGGGCGAGCGTTACACCAGCTTCGACTTCCGCGACAAATTCACCGAGGGCAAGGGTTCGACCTACCAGGTGATCCGCGCCGACTTCGACAAGCTGCTGGCCGATGAGGCCGAGCGTCAGGGCGTGGAGATCCGCTACGAGGAGGAAATCTTCGCCGCTGACTTCTCCGGCGACTGCCCGCGCCTGTCGGTACGCCGCCTGGCCGACGGCCACGAGTACCAGGTCGAGTGCGCCTTCGTTCTCGACGGCAGCGGCTATGGCCGCGTGCTGCCGCGCCTGCTCGACCTCGACACGCCATCGGCCTTTCCCGTGCGGCGCGCGGTATTCACCCATATCGAGGACAACATCGATCCAGCCTCGGGCTTCAACCGTGAAATGATCCTCATCACCACCCATCCGACCCTTCGCGATGTGTGGTTCTGGACCATTCCATTCAGTAACGGCCGCTGCTCGCTGGGCGTGGTCTGCGCGGCCGAACACTACGAGAACTACCCGAAGGATCTCGATGCCTGCCTCAAGCAGTTCATCGCCGAAACCCCATCGCTGAGCAAGGTGCTGGGCAACGCCGTGTGGGACACCCCGGCCCGCGAGATCAATGGCTACTCGGCCAACGTCAAGAGCCTGCATGGTCCGGGCTTTGCCCTGCTGGGCAATGCCGCCGAGTTCCTCGACCCGGTGTTCAGCTCGGGCGTGACCATCGCCATGCGTTCGGCGAGCATGGCCGCCGGGCTGTTGCATCGTCAGCTGGGTGGCGAAACGGTGGACTGGGAAAACGAGTTCGCCATCCCGCTCAAGCGCGGCGTGGATACCTTCCGCGTCTATGTCGAGGGCTGGTACGAGGGCTCCTTCCAGGACGTGATCTATTACGAGAACGCCTCCCCGGAGATTCGCCGCATGATCAGCTCGATCCTTGCCGGCTACGCCTGGGACGGTAAGAATCCCTACGTTTCCGAACCTCGCCGGCGCCTGCGTGTGCTGGCCGAGCTGTGCTCCCAACCCTGACAAGGACCGTCGATGACCGCTCTCCGTCCCGTCTCGCCTACCTACGTCGAAGAAACCCGTTTCGGCTTCTGGTTCCTGCAGAGCCACGTGTGGCAACACCATGTGCTGCGGGTCGCGATCAACGACCTGGTGCGCCTGACCGGCAGTCCGCTGCCGCAAGCGCCCGTGCTGCTCGATGCCGGCTGCGGTCAGGGCCGCTCCTTCGGCCTGCTCAACGCCGCCTTCGCACCGGCGCGGATGATCGGCCTCGACGCCGATCCGCACAGCCTCGAGTGCTCGCGCCGCGAGGCCGAGCGCCTGGGCCTGGAAGTCGAACTGATCGCCAGTGACTGCGCCTCCATCGACCTGCCCGACGCCAGCGTCGACCTGCTGTTCTGCCACCAGACCCTGCACCATCTGGTGGAGCAGGAACAGGCGCTCGCCGAGTTCTGGCGCGTGCTCAAACCTGGTGGTCGGCTGCTGCTGGCCGAGTCGACCAAGTTCTATATCGACACCTGGGTGATCCGCTGGCTGTTCCGCCATCCGATGCACGTACAACGCAGCGCCGAACAGTACCTGGACATGCTGCGCAATCAGGGTTTTCAGTTCGACGATGCCAGCGTTTCCTACCCCTACCTGTGGTGGAGCCGGGCCAAGGACTTCGGCCTGCTGGAGCGCTGGGGGCTGATGCAGCCAAAACCCGTCGGTCAACGCGACGAAACGCTGCTCAACGTAGTGGCGCGCAAGCCGTGATGCCACGCATACTCCTGCTCGTCGCCAGCCTGCTGCTGGGCGCCTGCGCCGCACGCACCCCCGTGCCGCCAGTGGCTCCGGCATTGGTCGCAGCGCTGCCGCTCACCCTGCAGATCCAGCGTGAACAGGCGGACGTGCGTCAGGACTGGCTACTGGTGATCCAGCAGGAAGGCCCGGCCCTGCGCTGGTCGTTGCTGGATCCGCTCGGCATCCCCCAGGCGCGCCAGCTGCTGGAGGCGGGACAATGGCGCAACGACGGCCTGCTGCCACCCAATACCGAGGCACGTGAGCTGTTCGCCGCACTGCTGTTCGCCCTGGCCCGCACCGACGCGCTGCACGGCTACCCGGCCGACAGTTGGCAGCAGGATGCCGAAGGCCAACGCCGCATAACCCCGGACTGGAGCATCCATTACCAGGCTCCCCTGGATTTCACCCTTGGCAAGACCGGCCTGACCTACCGGATACGCGCACTGAACCTGGAAGAAAGCGACTGATGCCCCGCTCCCCCACCCCCGGCTACCTCAATGCACTCGGCCTGCTCTGCGCCCTCGGCGAAGGCAAGCAGGCCGTCGCCGATGCGCTGTTCGCTGGTGACACCGCGGGCATGCGCGCTGAAGACGGCTGGGTGCAAGACCGCAGCCTGACGGTGGGCGCCGTGCATGTGGATCTGCCCGCCATGCCGGCAGGTTTCGAGGCATCCCACAGTCGCAACAACCAGTTGCTGCTGGCCGCAGCGCAGCAGATCGAGCCCGAGCTGCGCGCAGCCATCACCCGCTACGGCGCGCAGCGCGTCGGCCTGGTGCTGGGCACCAGCACCTCAGGCATCCGCGAAGCGGGCGAGCATATCGCGCGCCACTTCAACGAGGGCACGCTGCCCGCCGAATACGAATACGCCCAACAGGAAATGGCTGCACCGGCCAACTTCCTTGCCGACTGGCTGGGCCTGACTGGCCCGGTGTACTGCCAGTCCACGGCCTGCACCTCCAGCGCCCGCGCCCTGCTCAGCGCTCATCGCCTGCTCAGCCAGGGTCTGTGCGATGCAGTGATCTGCGGTGGCGTCGACAGCCTGTGCCGCCTCACCCTGAATGGCTTCTCGTCGCTGGAGGCAGTTTCGGCCGAGCCCTGCAATCCGTTCTCGGTGAACCGCCACGGCATCAACATCGGCGAGGCTGCGGTCTTGTTTCTGATGACCCGTGAGCACGGCCCCATCGCCTTCTTCGGCGGCGGCGCCACCTCCGACGCCCACCATATTTCCGCACCGCACCCGGAAGGCCTCGGCGCCCGTGCGGCCATGGAGAAGGCGCTGGCCAACGCCGGCATCGCCGCCAGCGAAATCGACTATCTCAACCTGCACGGCACCGCTACCCGGCATAACGACGTGATGGAGAGCAAGGCCGTGCACGCCCTGTTCCCCGCGGGTCTGCCTTGCTCCTCGAGCAAACCCATGACCGGTCACACCCTGGGCGCTGCGGGCGCGCTGGAAGCAGCCTTCTGCTGGTTGACTCTGAGCCATTACAACCGTGACGGACTGCTGCCGCCACACCTCTGGGATGGCCAGCATGACCCCGAACTGGCGCCCCTCCAACTCGTCCAGCCTGGCGCCCGCCTGGCCCGTGACCAGGGCCGTTACCTGATGAGCAACTCCTTCGCCTTCGGCGGCAACAACGTTGCGCTGATCCTGGGAGATGCATCATGAGCCTGTGGCCCGTCGCCGAACTGGTGCCCCATGCGGGCAACATGGTGCTGCTCGATGAAGTACTGAGCTGCGATACCGAAGCGATCGAGGTGCGCCTCAAAGTGCGTCCCGACGGTCTGCTCAGCGCGGCCGACGGCAGCCTGCCAGCCTGGACCGGCATCGAGCTGATGGCGCAGGCCATCGCTGCCTTTGCCGGTATCCAGGCCAAGCGCGCCGGCTTGCCGGTGGAGCTGGGCTTTTTGCTCGGCACGCGCAAGTACGCCTGCAACGTCGAGCATTTCCCGGCCGGCAGCGAGTTGCACATACGTGCCCTGTGCTCGCTGCAGGACGACAACGGCATGGGCGTGTTCGAATGCCACCTCACAGGCCCCGGCATCCAGGCCGAAGCCCGCCTTAACGTGTTCCGCCCGCCGCAACCGGCGATCTATCTTCAAGAACCGCAAGAACAATCCCATGACTGAAAGCACTTCTGCCGCCACCGTTCTGATCACCGGCTCCAGCCGTGGCATCGGCCGCGCCATCGCCCTGCGCCTGGCGCGCTCGGGCCATGACATCGTCCTGCACTGCCGTTCGCGTCGCGACGAAGCCGAAGCCGTGCAGAAACAGATCACCGAACTGGGTCGCCAGGCGCGCATCCTGCAATTCGACGTGTCCGACCGCGCCGCCTGCCGCGAGGCGCTGGAGGCCGACGTCGAGCAACACGGCGCCTACTACGGCGTGGTGTGCAACGCCGGCCTGACCCGTGACGGCGCCTTCCCGGCGCTGTCCGAGGAGGACTGGGATCAGGTGCTGCGCACCAACCTGGACGGTTTCTACAACGTGCTGCACCCGCTGACCATGCCGATGATTCGCCGCCGTGCGCCAGGCCGTATCGTCTGCATCACCTCGGTGTCAGGGCTGGTCGGCAACCGTGGCCAGGTCAACTACAGCGCCTCCAAGGCCGGCGTGATCGGTGCCGCCAAAGCGCTGGCCATCGAGCTGGCCAAGCGCAGGATCACCGTCAATTGCGTAGCGCCCGGCCTGATCGATACCGAGATCCTCGACGAGCTGGTACCGGTGGACGAGATTCTCAAGATGATCCCGGCCGCCCGCATGGGCACTCCCGAAGAGGTGGCCGGTGCGGTGAACTTTCTGATGTCCGACGAGGCGGCGTACATTACGCGCCAGGTCCTCGCGGTGAATGGTGGTTTGTGTTGATGAAACGTGTAGTCGTCACCGGCATGGCCGGCATCACCTCGCTGGGCAGCGACTGGCCAACCATCTCGGCCGCGTTCAGGGCCGGCAAGAGCGGTATCCGCCGCATGGACGAATGGGATCGTTTCACCGAGCTGAACACCCGCCTGGGTGGCCCGGTGGATGACTTCGTCCAGCCCAAGCACTGGAACCGTAAGCAGACGCGCAGCATGGGCCGGGTGTCCAAGCTGGCGGTGTACGCCGCCGAGCGCGCCCTGGAGCACGCCGGCCTGCTCGGCGACCCGTGCATCGCCGACGGGCGCATGGGCGTGGCCTGCGGCTCGTCCACTGGCAGCACCGAGGAGGTCAAAGCCTTCGGCAACATGCTGCTGAACTCGGTAGCCGACGGCCTCAACGCCAACTCCTACATCCGCATGATGCCGCACACCACCGCGGCCAATATCAGCATTTTCTTCGGCCTCAAGGGCCGCCTGATTCCCACCTCCAGCGCCTGCACCAGCGGCAGCCAGGGCATCGGCTACGCCTACGAGGCGATCAAGTTCGGTCGCCTGAAGATGATGCTCGCCGGCGGCGCCGAGGAACTGTGCGCCACCGAGGCCATGGTCTTCGATGCGCTCTACGCCACCAGTCTGAAGAACGACGCGCCACACACCAGCCCGCGCCCCTATGACACAGGCCGTGACGGCCTGGTGATCGGCGAGGGCGCCGGCATCCTGGTACTCGAAGAGCTGGAGCACGCCCTCGCCCGTGGCGCCACCATCCATGCCGAGATCGTCGGTTTCGGCTGCAACTCCGACGGCCAGCACGCCACCAAGCCGGTACAGGAAACCATGCGCGGCGCGATGCAGTTGGCACTCGATGACGCTGGCCTGGAGCCCTCGGCAATCGGTTACGTCAACGGCCATGGCACGGCCACCGAACAGGGCGACGTCGCCGAGACCCTGGCCACCAGCAGCCTGTTCGGCGCGCAGATGCCGATCAGCTCGCAGAAGAGCTACCTCGGCCATACCCTGGGCGCCTGTGGCGCGCTGGAGTCCTGGTTCAGCATCGAGATGATGAATTCAGACAGCTACGTCTACACCCTGAATCTGGACGAGATCGACCCGGCCTGCGGTGAACTGGACTATCTGCGCGGCGAGTTCCGCCAGATGAGCCATGAGTACGTGATGAACAACAACTTCGCCTTTGGTGGCGTGAACACCTCGCTGATCTTCAAACGCTGGCACTGACCTTCAACTGACAAGGAACATGGATGATGTCTCGTTTCACTCGATTTGGTCTGATCGTTGCGCTGCTGCTGGGCGTCGCAGCCTGTACGTCGAAACCGGTGATGAACATTGAGAACCGCACCCCCGCGTCGGCGGTCAGGAGTGAGGATGATATGCGCCGCGCTATTCTCGCCGCCCTGCAGAACCGTCAGTGGACGGTCGAGCGTGCCGACCGGGGCAACATCATGGCGTTGATCCAACGCCGCAACCACCAGGCCGAGATCACCATCCCCTACAGCGCGTCGAGCTACTCGATCCGCTATCGCGACAGCCAGAACCTCGACTACAAGAACGGCAAGATCCACCGCAATTACAACAAGTGGATCCATAATCTGGACCGCAGTATTCAGCAGGAATTGAGCAAGTCTTCCCTCTACATGCACCAGTGATATTCAAGGAGATACCCATGCAAGCCAAAATCTGGACCACTGCCGCACTTCTCTCCGTCGCTCTGCTGCCCGGCCTCAGCCAGGCGCGCGACACCGCTCATTTCCTGGACTTCCAGTCGGTAGTCAACGAAGCCACCCAGGCTGGTCGTCTCGACGGTTCGGTGAAGTTCTACCTGAACAAGACGCCGGCTGGCGCACAGATCATCAATGCCAACGTCACCACCAGCCAGAAGACCAACGCCTTCAACAAGAGTGATGAAGAAGCCTGCAGCTGGGTTCTGCAATCGGCCCTGATCAAGTTGCAGAACGCCGCCAAGGCCGCAGGTGCCAACGCTGTGGTCGACCTGGCCAGCAACTACAAGAACAAGGAATACCGCGACGACAGCAAGTACGAATGCCATGCTGGCGCCATCATGGCCGGTGTCGCACTGAAGGCCAAATACGCCAAGGTGAAGTGACGCCACCCGCACTCACGCAAAGGCCACCGTCGAGGTGGCCTTCTCACGCAAGGAAGCCCTCTCCCATGTCGAAGCTACGTATTACCCTGCCCTTGCTCGCGGCGCTAACCCTACTCGGCGGTTGCACTGCTACCCGGGTCACGCCGCTAAAGACGGCGGCCGACCAGATGTGCATCGAGGAGAACCCCAAGGTTCAGGTCAGCGACTTCGTACCCGTGCTGCAGGAAGGCTTCGCCCGACATGGCATCCAGACGCAGCTTTACTCGAAGATTCCCAGGGCAGATTGCCCGTACGTGGTGACGTACACGGCTCGCCGCTCATGGGACATGGCGCCGTATCTGTCCACCGCCGAAATCACCATCCTCGGCCCTCGTCGTCAGACATTGGCCAAGGCCAGCTATCACCTGCGCGGCAAAGGCGGCTTGTCGCTGATGAAATGGCAAGGCACCAAGAGCAAGATCGATCCCGTCATTGACGAGCTGTTGGCCAACGCCCAGCTGAGCAGCACAATCGCGCAACAGGCAGACTCCACACATGAGCCACGCAAAAGCCTGGATGAACGAGTGCATGACCTGCAACAGCAGAAGCTCGGCTATGAAGACTATCAACGCGCCTATCGGCAGCTCCTGCTAGAGCACCAGAGCGCGCAATAGACCCCCTGAGTGCCGGGTTCAGAGCACGAGCGGCACGAACATCCAGCTTCGCCCCATGTACTCGCGGTAGGCCTCGCCGAAATAGGCCAGGCACTCGCGCTCCTCACAACGCGCCGCACACCACAGCAGCATGCTGGAGAGCACCGCCAGCAGCACAATCAGCGCATCGATACGCTTGAAAGCGATGCCCCAGGCCAGCAGCAGCAACGAGCAGTACATGGGATGACGGATGTAGCGGAAGATGCCGCCCGTCACCAGCTGCGACGTGCGCTCGAAGGCAAACAGCTCATCATCCTGACGCTGCGTACCCGCCTGGCCAAAACGGCGCATCTGGTACACACCCGCGAACAGCACCAACAGCGAAAGACTCAACAGCACCCAGGATATGCGCTGATGCAGTTCACCCCGGTCGCCGAACCAGGACGGTGCATTGAGCACCAGCATCACCGCCATCGCCTCCCAGGCAAGAAAACGATAGAACCCGTGACTGCGTGGATTGCCCAGGGTGCGCCAGGAAATACCCACCAGCACTGCGCTGAGCATCACAAAAGCCACCAACTGCCAGATCGTCACTGCATCCTCCCTCTATCCCTGCCTCTGTTACACTGCGTCGCCCGTACGCACCGACCGCCTGCCATGGATCGCACCCAACTGCACACACTGCTGCCGCACCAGGGCGACGCGCTCTGGCTGGATGCATTGGTCGATCATGACAACCTGAATATCCGCGGACTCAGCGCCTGGCATCACCTCGACAAGCTTGGCGAAAATGCCTCGCCTTGCCTGTTGTTCGAAGCCGCAGCCCAGCTTTGCGCCGCACATGGTGCCCTATACGGCGAAGCGGATGCCATCGAAATGGCCCTGGTCGGCAAACTTTCCCAACTCCATCTGCACCCGGTCACACGCAGCGCAGAGCCGCTACTGGTGAGCGCCCAGCAGGAGGCGCTGAGCCCGACCGGCGCCCTCTACGCCTTTGCCATCCATGCCGGCGCGCAGCCGCTGCTGGAAGGCAAACTGCTGCTGGTGCTCGTCCGTGCTTGAGCTACGCGGCGTCAGTTTTCGCTACCCAGGCGCAGACGCCTTCGCGCTGCAAGGCATCGACCTGCAGCTGGAGGAAGGCCAGTGCCTGGGCTTGCTCGGCAGCAACGGCGCCGGCAAGACCACACTGCTGGCCTTACTCAGCGACACGCTGGCTCTGCAACAGGGAGAAATTCGCTGGCACGGCCCGCGCAGCCTGGGCCTGGTGCCGCAGCAACTGGCGTTCTACGCCGAACTGACGGTTGCCGAAAACCTCGCGCTGTTCGCCGACCTCTACCGCCTGCAGGGCGCCCAACGCCGCCAGCGCCTGGAGCTGTGCATCGCCAGCTGCGCCCTCGAAGACAAGCTGCCGCGTCGCGCCGCACGCCTGTCCGGTGGCGAGCAACGTCGTCTGAACTTCGCCATCGGCCTTTTGCAGCCGGCGCGCCTGTACCTGTTCGATGAGGCGACCGTCGGCGTCGATGCCGGTAGCCGGCAGTTGCTGCTCGATGCCGTAGGGCGACTCGCCGCAGAAGGCCATGGAGTGATCTACACCAGTCACTATCTGGACGAGGTCGAGCGCGTGGCCGGACGTATCCTGCTTCTTCATGAGGGCAAGGTGCGCCTCGATCTGGACAAGCAGCAACTGCTCGATGGTAGCCACGGCCTGCTGCTGGAATGGCCGGAACAGGTACCGGCCGGTTTTCAGGCGCTACTCGGCCAGCTGCAGCTTAGCGCCGAAACGCTGCCCGACGGCCTACGCATCGGCAATCTGGACAGCCAGCAACTGCTGGCGATCACCCAGTTCCTCGCTGCTCAGCCGACCCCGCCGAGCCTGCTGCGCTTTGGTCGCCCCTCATTGGAGCAGCTCTACCTGAGCCTCAACGGAGGCCGTCTGTGAGTCCGCTACTGGCGCTGGTGCGCAAGGAATGCCTACTGCTGCTGCGCGACCCGCATGCGCTGGCCGTGCTGTTCGTCATGCCGATCCTATTTCTCGTGCTGATGGCCGCCGCGCTGTCCAACTACCTGAGCGACCAACCACCACCCCTCGACCTTGTGCTCGAAGCCCCGCAGCACAGCGAGGCCAGTGCGTTCTTCCAGCAGGCCTTGCAGGAGCAACTGCCAGGCAGCCGGGTGCTCGTCAGCAGCGACGAAGCGCTGCCACACATCATCCTGGCCGATGACTTTAGCGAGACGCTGCTGGATACACCGCATATAGGCCCCGCACTGACCTATCCCGCGCGCGTCGACAGTCAGACCCGTCAGCGCCTGCGCGCCGCCGTCAACATCGCCCTGGCCCAGACCCGCCTGCTCGCCTACCTGGAAGACAGCGACGCACTGCCACAGGACATGGACGCAGAGCAGCGCCTGCAACTCATCCGCCAGCGTACCCAAAGCCAGCTCAGCGAGCTGCAGGTACTGGCCAGCGGCGAGCTTAGCGGCAAGGCCAACGCCAGCCAGTTGAGCGTGCCAGCCTGGCTGATCTTCGGCATGTTCTTCGTCGCCCTGCCGATGGCCGGCGGCTTCCAGCGTGAACAGCAGAGCGGCGCACTGCTGCGTTTTCGCGCGCTGGGCCTGAGCCCTGCCACACTGGTGCTGAGCAAGCTACTGCCTTACCTGGCGATCAATCTGCTGCAGTTCGCCCTGCTGCTGGCCATCGGCGTATACCTGCTACCGCTGCTCGGCCTGAGCGGCCTGAGCCTTCCCGGCGCGCCACTGGCCTATGCGCTGCTGGCCCTGAGCCTGAGCCTGGCCGCATGCAGCCTCGGCCTGTTGCTGGCCGCGCTGGCGCGTAGCGGCGAACAGGCGTTGCTGCTGGGCGGCGGCCTCAATATCATCCTCGCCGCAATCGGCGGCATCATGGTGCCCAAGAGCGTGATGCCCGAAGCGATGAGCCAACTGGCGGACATCTCGCCGATGAGCTGGGCGCTGGACGCCTTCCTGACCCTGCTGGTGGGCCAGGGAACGCTTGCCGACATTGCCCCTGACTGTGCCCGTCTTCTGCTGTTCGCCATACTGCTAGGCGCCGCCGGGCTTTTCCTGTTCCGCAAACGAGTGCAGCAAACGCAATGGACGACACATTACTAGAACAAGAACTCAAGCAACTGCTGATCCGTGAGTGCGACAAGGAAGACGACATCGACTGGCAGAGCATCGCCGATGACGAGCCGCTGTTCGGTCAGCAAAGCCGCATCGCCATGGACAGCCTCGATGCCCTGCAGGTCTCCCTGGCACTGCAGCAGCACTATGGCGTACGTATCGAAGGGGCCAAGGACGGGCGGCGCATCCTCAACAGCATCGCCAGCATCGCCGCCTTTATCAGGCAGAAAAAGTGACGCCCATCTATCTCCAACGCGGCGCCCTGCACAGCGCCCTTGGCGCCGACCTGCGCGCTGCCGGCGCGGCCCTGCAACACGGCCAGCTGCCCGTGCCCGGCTCGTTCCTGCTGCATGAACTGCAACAGCCGCGTCCCTATCTGGCCGTCGGCGACAGTGGTGAAAGCCGCGAGCAGCGCTGTGACCGACTGCTCGGCGAAGCCTTGGGCGACATGCCCGGTGGACTGGATGACTGCCTGCTGATCATCACCAGCACCAGTCTCGACATCAACGATCTCGAACAGCTCACCGCCGCAAAAGGTGGCTTTCACACGGAGCATTCGACAACGCTCGACCTGCTGGCCGACAACCTGCGCCAGCGCTGGGGCTTCGCCGATGCCTTCACCCTCAACACCGCCTGCACCAGCGCGGCCAACGGCCTGCTGTACGGCGCCCGGATGCTCGCTGCCGGCCTGTACGAGCGCGTCCTGGTGCTGGCTTTCGAGACGCCCAGCGCCATCGCCCAGCAAGGCTTCGGCGCCCTCGATCTGACCAGTCCGAGCGGCGCCTACCGGCCCTTCCACCCGCAGCGCGACGGTCTGATTCTCGGTGAAGCCTACGCCGCGACACTGCTGTCACGAGAGCCCGGAGCGGCGCCACTGGCGAGGTTGCTCGGCGGCTTCAGCGCCTGCGACACCAGCAACCTGACCACCACCCGCGAAGATGGCAGCCATATCGACTGGGTCATGCGTGAAGCCCTGCGTAACGCCGGCGTCAGCGCCGAGCAAATCGGTCTGGTGAAGTTGCACGGTACCGCCACCGGCGCCAATGACCGCGCCGAAAGCAATGGCGTGCGCTTGCTGTTCGGCGACGCGCTGCCGCCACTGTGCGTGCTCAAACCCTGGCTCGGCCATACGCTGGGCGCCTGCGGCCTCAGCGAAACCCTGCTGCTGGTGAACAACCTCGCCAGCCTGCCAGGCCTGGACTATGCGGCCGAGGCGCTGCTGCCACTCAGCGCCCAGCCGACCAGCATCGCAGCCGACAGCCTGCTGCTGGCCAACTTCTTTGGCTTCGGTGGCAACAACGCCAGCCTGATACTGCAAAGCTGCGCGGGGAACGAAGCATGAAGCCGGTCATCGCTGCCTGCAGCACTCGCGGAGATGCAAGCCACTCCGACAAGGATCTCAAGGCCGCTCTGGGCCAGTGGCTGGCCACTCCGCCACGGCGCATCGACCGCATGATCCTGCAGGCGCTGCTGTGCAGCGCGCCACTCAAAGCGCACGTACGCAGCGACTGCGGTCTCTATCTGGCCTCGCGCCACCCGGCCCGGGCCACCATGGGTGCATTGCTCGATGCCGTATGCGTCCATCAGCGCCAGCCCAAGCCCTTCGAATTCGTCAACAGCGTGAGCAATGCTGCCGGCTTCCATGTCGCGGCACAGCTCGGGCTGGAGGGACCGAACCTGTTTATCGGCGCCGGGGCGAACGTGTGGAGACAGCTACAGACATTGGCTGCTCTTGATCTGGCCGACGGCACCATCACCCAGGCGCTGCTGGTGGTGCTCGACGAGAATGGCGCTTTTCAGGCGCAGGCGGTGTTGATCGGGGCGCCAACCAAAGCACAGGATTTTGCCGAGCTGACGGCAGGCATCGAAGTCCTTCATCTGCAGCTCTAACCTGATTTGTTGATGGCATTGGTGGGCTAAAGCGGAACGCCGCCCGGCCCACCCGACAACTGAGATGCGGCTTCGTAGGGTGGGCTTCAGCCCACCGCAACCAGCCTCTCAGAACGCAAAGAGCCCCCGCCTCACCCCTTGCGCTTGGCCCAGGCGCCCAGCTCTTTCATCAACACTCGCTCCTGCCCGGCGATGCCACGGAGCATCTCGGCGATTGGCCTGAAATCCGGCGCCTCGCCCTTGCTGCGGCTGGCCCGCACGCAGGCCGAAGCGAACTGGCGCCAGTCGTCGCCCACCGCCGTCAGCCGGGACGAAGCCTCCTGCAGGCTGGCATCGCCGATCTTCTCGCCAGCCTCCTGCAGGAAGCTGGCGTACATGAAGCGGAAACCCGCACCACCGGTGCCGATCTCCTCTTGCATGCGCACGATATGGGTGAGGTACAGGCGGTTGTACTTGGCCTGCGCCGGATCCAGCGCTTCGACACACTTGGCCAGGTGCTGGATGCCACGAATGCCGATCCACGGCAGTGGCATGCCGTCGAGGATGCGCGAGGTGGACAGTACGCTCTGGCGAATCAGGCGTTCCCAGTCCTGATCCGGCGACACGTCATCGAGGTAGTACATCAGGCCCTTGGCCGCCAGCGCGCCCTTGGCGAAGCGCGCCTTCTGCAGATCGGCACTGGCGCAACGCACCGGTTCCTCGAACACCGGGTCGCTGAGCAGATATTCATCGCCCTCGCGCCCATACGCCAGCAGGTTGTGCGCGTTGAAGTGAAAGCGCATTTCCGGCGGGAAGTACGGCAGCCAGAACACCGAACTCTGCAAACCCGCCAGGCGGCCGCTGTCCAGCGCCGCATCCAACGCCACACGGCCCTGCTCGGGACTGGCAAAGGTACGGCTGGTCAGGCGCACGCCGAGGCGTTTGCTCAGGGTCTTGATCAGGTGCCGTGGCGGCATGCGGTAGGCAATCAGTGGCATGCCACCGAGCTTGACGATCGGCAGGTAGGCGAAGGCCAGACCCGATGCCAGGCCGAAAGCCATCGGCTCGCTCATCGGCAAACCGGCGTGAGTCAGCAGGCTGGCCATGACACCACTTTCGCAGTGGGCGCTCTGGCGGTGTTCGAACGCGGTCATGGCAACTCTCTCTGGTAGCGACGCAACTCGTCGACGGTCAGGCCAAAGGCCTCGGCGTAGCGCGCCAGCAGCGAGGTGCTCAAGCGGCGGTAGATTTGCGGGCGAAAGTGCCGGCGTACCCGCCATTGCCACAGGCCGGTGATCTGCGCCAGCGCGGGTTCATCCATGCGGTAGCGGTACATCAGGCATTTCAGCGGTGACAGCTCGCCGCGCTGCCAACCCTCTCTGGCTTCGGCCTCCTGGGCCTCAAGCTCGGCGACGGCAAGCAGCGTGGAATAGGCCTCCGGCTCCCAGCCATCGCTCTGGGTGCCCTGGTAATGCCCGCTGGCATCCACGGCGTAAACCAGTTTGCTATGGCCACCATAGGTTGAGCTGTGATCCTGGGGAACCTCATCAAGCTTCATTGCCAACCACCGTCAGATGCATGAACGCACTGGAGAAACGCCCGCTTTCGGGCACGTAGCAGAGCAGCCGCTGACCACCGTGCAGGCGCCCACCGTTGAACAGCTCCTCAAGGATGATGAAGATCGACGCCGCGCCGGTGTTGCCCTTGCGGGTCAGGTTGGTAAACCAGCGCTCCATCGGGATCGGCAGATCGACATTGGCCAGGCCCACAGCCAGCGGCTCGCGGAAGAATTCCGAGGAGTAATGCGGCAGGAACCAGTCGATGTCCGCCACGCGCAGATCGCGGCGCGCCATGATGCGGCGCAGCGCCTCCTCCACGGTGTACTTGACGATGTTCTCGTTGAGCAGTTTGACGTTCTGCTTGATCGCCATCACTGACTGCTTCGCGCGCGCCTCGGCATCGTAGTGGCTCCAGCCACGCAGTGTGCCGTCCTGCATGTCGGCACCGGCGTACATGCAGGGCGGCATCTGGTCGGCGAACGAAAGGATATCCAGCCAGTCGACGCGCAGGCTCAGCCCGTTCGGATTGGGGCTATCCTGCAGCAGCACGGCGCCAGCGCCATCGGACAGCATCCAGCGCAGGAAATCCTTCTCGAAGGCGATCTCCGGGTGACTCTCCAGCTCGTCGACGCGGCTTTCGTATTCGGCGTTGAAGTTGCGTGCCTGCATCAGGGTCGAAGCGACCTCCGAGCCACAGGCCACGGCAGTGCGGCTTTCGCCGCTGGTCACGCTCATCCAGGCGTATTTCAGCGCTGTCATCCCACACAGACAGATGCCGGCAGTGGTCGCCACCTCGCAAGACGGATTGCCCAGCTCGCCATGCACCATCACGGCGTGACCTGGCATTACCTGGTCCGGCGATGATGTGCTGGCTACCAGGCAATCGAGCTGGTTCAGCTCGAAACCTTCGCCCTGCAAGCCACGTATCGCTTCGGCGCTGAGCTGGGCATTGCTCATGCTCGGCTCACCGGTCGCGGGGTCGATGACATAGTGGCGCTGCTGAATACCGTTGCGGCGCAGCACCAGCTTGCGCGCACGCGATGGCTTGCCGCCGACCATGCCCAAGCGCGCTTCCATCTGCTCGTTGTCCACGGGCTCGTGCGGCAGGCAGGCACTGATGCGGTTGATGAATACAGGGGTTGCCACGGTCTTACCTCGGGTCACTTCACTCGCCGGACGGGCCGGCAAAGTAGGCCTTCTCTCGCTGGATGCGCGCCTTGAACAGCGGGGCCAGCAACTTCTTCAGCAGAGCCGTGATCGGCACCACGGTCAGGATCAGACAAATCAGGAACACAATGTACAGCACCAGTCCGGCACCTCGCCGGCGACTCTGCTGCGGGCCCAGCGCCGAGAGCAGACGGCTCCACAGGGTAAAGCTGCGATTACCGACCTTTTCGCTGGCGATCAGCTTCTCATCCACCTTTACCGCGCCGAGGCCTGCGAGCATCGGCTTGTCGATGGGTTGCCGATCTGCCAGCAGACGACCTGCCATAGCGTCGCCGAAGCGACTCGCTGCCGCCAATTCCCGCTCGTCGATACCCGCACGCGGCACCCAGCTATAGGGTTTCTGCCGGCCAGTGAACATCCATAGCGGTGTAGCCAGGAAACTGGCGGCCGTACCGCAGGCGTCGGTCAGTACCACGTTGTCCACCAGCTTCGCGCCGAGTGCCTGCAGACGCGCCTTGACCTTCTCCTGCGCCATCAGCCACATGTTGCGGCAGCCGATCAAGGTCACCACCGGCGTGCCTTTCAGCAGACGAGCGGCCTCGGGCGAGGCAAGGAAACTGGTGCACGGCAGCGAGGGCGAGAGGAACCAGACCTGATAAGCCAGAATCACCAGATCGTAGCGCTTGTCGGCATCGACGTTCAGCGGCAGCAAGGGCTGCGGCTTCATCAGCACGGTTTCCGGGAAGATGCGAAAGAAGCCGAGAAACGGCCAGGGAAAGGGGAAAGGTTCAGCGGGTTGCAGCGCCAGGAAATCCACCTGAATGTCATCGCATTCGCGCAGCGGCGCACAGACCGATTGCACCAAGCGGTCTAATTGGCCGGTCTGTGAGAAGTGGACGACTAAAACATGACGCATTCGCGGCGCATTCCCTGCAAAATGGCCGGATTATGCCACAGAGCCTTCTTCAAACCGTAACCCGCCTGTGCCAGCTTTGCCTATTGGTTCCGCTGCTCGCCTGCCAATCGCTCCAGGCAGGCGATCTGCTGATCGACGTAGAAGGCAAACAGGACCAGGCAAACCTGTACCTGGCGCTGGTACCCGCCGATCAACAGGACTGGCAGCCCCGCCTGCGCGAGCTGCAGGGAACGGAAACGCCGCTGCGCCTGAGCGATCTTCCGCCCGGTCGCTATGCCGTGCAGGTATTCCAGGACAGCAACGGCAATGGCCAACTGGATCTCAGCCCCCGCGGTATCCCGCTGGAGCCGATGGGGTTCTCCGGCAATCCGTCGCTCTTCGGCGGCAAACCCACGCCCCAAGACAGCCTGTTCGAGCATGGCACGACGGATACCCTGATCAGCGTGCGCCTGCACCCACCGCGCAAGAAGAAGGAACACCTGGCGCCGGCAGCGCCGCGCAATGGGGACCGCTAGGCCATGTGACGGCCAGGCTGGAAGCCCGCCCGCCACGCAGCCTTCGACTTACCGGTGATACTGCGCCGATAACTCGTGCACGGCCTCGAAGAACGCGCCAGCGTGAGCCGGATCGACTTCCGGGGTGATGCCGTGCCCGAGGTTGAACACATGGCCGCTGCCGGCACCATAGGCCGCCAGGATACGTGCCACTTCGGCGCGGATCGCCTCCGGCTTGGCGTACAGCACCGCCGGGTCCATGTTGCCCTGCAGGGCGACCTTGGCACCGACACGGGCGCGGGCGCTGCCGATGTCGCACGTCCAGTCCAGACCCAACGCCTCGGCACCGCTGTCAGCCAGGGATTCGAGCCACAGGCCGCCACCCTTGGTGAACAGGATCACCGGCACACGACGGCCGTCGTGCTCGCGGATCAGGCCATCGACGATCTTCTTCATGTAGGCCAGGGAGAATTCCTGGTAGGCCGCCGCCGAGAGCGCGCCGCCCCAGGAATCGAAGATCTGCACCGCCTGCGCCCCCGCCAGAATCTGCCCGTTGAGGTAGGCAGTGACCGACTGCGCCAGCTTGTCGAGCAACGCATGCATGGCCTGCGGGTTGTCGTAGAGCATCGCCTTGGACTTGCGGAAGTCCTTCGACGAACCGCCTTCGACCATGTATGTGGCCAGCGTCCACGGACTGCCGGAGAAGCCGATCAGCGGCACGCGGCCATTGAGTTCGCGGCGGATGGTACGCACGGCGTCCATCACGTAACCCAGATCCTTCTCGGCATCCGTCACCGGCAGCGCCTCGATGTCGGCCAGGCTGCTGATTACCTTCTTGAAGCGCGGGCCCTCGCCAGTCTCGAAGTACAGACCCTGGCCCATGGCGTCGGGAATGGTGAGGATATCGGAGAAGAGGATCGCCGCATCCAGTTGCGGGTAGCGATCCAGCGGCTGGATGGTGACCTCGCAGGCCAGCTCGGGGTTCTTCATCAGGCTCACGAAGTCGCCGGCCTTGGCCCGGGTCGCGCGATACTCCGGCAGATAGCGGCCGGCCTGGCGCATCATCCAGATCGGCGTGACATCCACGGGTTGCTTGAGCAGGGCACGAAGGAAACGGTCGTTCTTCAGGGCGGTCATGGCGGCATCCGGCGAAAAAAGTGCGGGCATTTTCGCAGACCCCAAAACAAAAGGCACGGCGGGTGCCGTGCCTTTTGTCCATCGGGTCAATTTGTCGCGGGCAAACCACGACGCAATCGATCAGACGCCCAGATAATCCAGGATACCCTCGGCGGCGTTGCGGCCTTCGAAGATCGCCGTCACCACCAGGTCGGAACCGCGCACCATGTCGCCACCGGCGAAGATCTTCGGGTTGCTGGTCTGGTGCTTGAACTGCGACTGCTCGGGCGCCACCACGCGGCCCTGGCTGTCGGTCTGGATCTCGAACTGCTCGAACCACGGAGCCGGGCTCGGGCGGAAACCGAAGGCGATCAGCACGGCTTCGGCCGGGATGACTTCCTCGGAACCCGGGATCGGCTCGGGGCTGCGGCGGCCACGGGCATCTGGCTCGCCGAGACGGGTCTCGACCACCTTGATGCCTTCCACCTTGCCTTCGCCGACGATGGCGATGGGCTGGCGGTTGAAGAGGAACTTCACGCCCTCTTCCTTGGCATTCTTCACTTCCTTGCGCGAGCCGGGCATGTTCTCTTCATCACGGCGGTAGGCGCAGGTCACGGCCTTGGCGCCCTGACGGATCGAGGTGCGGTTGCAGTCCATCGCGGTGTCGCCACCGCCGAGCACCACGACGCGCTTGCCCTTCATGTCGATAAAGTCTTCCGGCGACTTCTCGAAACCCAGGTTGCGGTTGACGTTGGCGATGAGGAAATCCAGCGCGTCGTACACGCCCGGCAGGTCCTCACCCGGGAAACCGCCCTTCATGTAGGTGTAGGTGCCCATGCCCATGAACACGGCATCGTACTCATCCAGCAGCTGCTGCATGGTCACGTCCTTGCCGACGTCGGTGTTCAGGCGGAACTCGATGCCCATGCCGGTGAAGACTTCACGGCGACGGCTGAGCACGCTCTTCTCCAGCTTGAACTCGGGAATGCCGAAGGTCAGCAGGCCACCGATTTCCGGGTTCTTGTCGAACACCACAGGCGTCACGCCGTTGCGCACCAGCACGTCGGCGCAGCCCAGGCCGGCCGGGCCAGCACCGATCACCGCGACACGCTTGCCGGTCGGCTTGACCTTGGACATGTCCGGACGCCAGCCCATGGCAAAGGCGGTGTCGGTGATGTACTTCTCCACCGAGCCGATGGTCACCGCGCCGAAGCCGTCATTGAGGGTACAGGCACCTTCGCACAGACGATCCTGCGGGCACACGCGGCCGCAGACTTCCGGCAGGGTGTTGGTCTGGTGCGAGAGTTCGGCGGCAGCGAGGATGTTGCCCTCGGAGACCAGCTTGAGCCAGTTGGGAATGAAGTTGTGCACCGGGCACTTCCACTCGCAATAGGGGTTGCCGCAGCCCAGGCAACGATGTGCCTGGTCTGCAGCTTGCGCCGGCTTGAAGTTGTCGTAGATCTCGACGAATTCCTTCTTGCGCTGACGCAGCAGTTTCTTCTTCGGGTCTTTGCGCCCGACTTCGATGAACTGGAAGTCGTTATTCAGACGTTCAGTCATTGCATTACCTCATCAAACCACTTCAGGCGCATTCTTATTGCGGGTTGGCACGGGTGCTGGACAGCAGCGACTTCAGGCTGGCCGCCTTCGGTTTCACCAGCCAGAACTTGCGCAGGTAATCGTCCAGGTTCTCCAACAGGTTCTGACCCCACTCGCTGCCGGTTTCCTCGACGTACTCGGCGAGCACGCTTTCCAGGTGGCTGCGGTAAGCCTCCATCGCTTCATTGTTGATGCGTTGGATTTCCACCAGCTCGTGGTTGACGCGGTCGTAGAAGCCGTTGTCCATGTCGAGCACATAGGCGAAACCGCCGGTCATGCCCGAGCCGAAGTTGTAGCCGGTCTTGCCCAGTACACAGACGAAACCGCCGGTCATGTACTCGCAGCAGTGGTCGCCAGTGCCTTCCACCACGGCGTGAGCGCCGGAGTTGCGCACGGCGAAACGCTCACCTGCGGTGCCGGTGGCGAACAGCTTGCCGCCAGTCGCGCCGTACAGGCAGGTGTTGCCGATGATGGCGCTGTCCTCGGTGGCGAACGGGCTGCCAGCGGGCGGGGTGATGACGATCTTGCCGGCGGTCATGCCCTTGCCGACGTAGTCGTTGGCGTCGCCTTCCAGACGCAGGTGCAGACCGCCGGCGTTCCACACACCAAAGCTCTGACCGGCAGTGCCCTTGAAGCGGAAGGTGATCGGCGCGCCGTTCATGCCCTGGTTGCCATGCACACGCGCGATCTCGCCGGAAATGCGCGCACCGATGGAGCGGTCGCAGTTGCCGATGTTCAGATCGAACTCACCGCCGGTCTTGCCGGCGATGGCGTCCTTGGCCATTTCCACCATCTTCTCGGCCAGCAGGCCTTCGTCGAACGGCGGGTTCTTCGGCACCTGGCAGAACTGCGGCTTGTCAGCCGGGATATGCGCGCTGGCCAGCAGCGGCGACAGATCCAGGTTGCCCTGCTTGGCGGTTTCGCCCGGCAGCATCTCGAGCAGGTCAGTACGCCCGATCAGCTCTTCCAGGCTGCGCACGCCCAGCTTGGCCAGCCACTCGCGGGTTTCCTCGGCGACGTAGGTGAAGAAGTTCATCACCATCTCGACGGTGCCGATGAAGTGATCCTTGCGCAGCTTGTCGTTCTGCGTGGCCACACCGGTGGCGCAGTTGTTCAGGTGACAGATGCGCAGGTACTTGCAGCCCAGGGCAACCATCGGTGCGGTACCGAAGCCGAAGCTCTCGGCGCCGAGGATGGCTGCCTTGATCACGTCCAGGCCGGTTTTCAGGCCACCATCGGTCTGCACCCGCACCTTGCCGCGCAGGTCGTTGCCGCGCAGGGTCTGGTGGGTTTCGGCCAGGCCCAGTTCCCAGGGCGCGCCGGCATAGCGGATGGAGGTCAGCGGCGATGCGCCGGTACCACCGTCGTAACCGGAAATGGTGATCAGGTCGGCATAGGCTTTGGCCACACCGGCAGCGATGGTGCCGACGCCGGCTTCCGCCACCAGCTTGACCGACACCAGCGCCTTCGGGTTGACCTGCTTGAGGTCATAGATCAGCTGCGCCAGGTCTTCGATGGAATAGATGTCGTGGTGCGGCGGCGGCGAGATCAGGGTCACGCCCGGCACCGCGTAGCGCAGCTTGGCGATCAGGCCGTTGACCTTGCCGCCGGGCAGCTGGCCACCCTCGCCGGGCTTGGCGCCCTGGGCCACTTTGATCTGCAGCACTTCGGCGTTGACCAGGTATTCCGGGGTCACGCCAAAGCGGCCGGTGGCCACCTGCTTGATCTTCGAGCTCTTGATGGTGCCGTAGCGGGCTGGGTCTTCGCCGCCCTCACCGGAGTTGGAGCGACCACCCAGGCGGTTCATTGCCTCTGCCAGCGCCTCGTGCGCCTCCGGCGACAGCGCGCCGAGGGAGATGCCGGCGGCGTCGAAGCGCTTGAAGATCGACTCCAGCGGCTCGACCTGGTCGAGAGCGATCGGCGCGGCGGATTCCTTGACCTTGAGCAGGTCACGGATCATCGATACCGGGCGGGTGTCGACCAGCTTCGAGTATTCCTTGTACTTCTCGTAGTTGCCCTGCTGCACGGCCTCCTGCAGCGTGCGCACCACGTCTGGGTTGTAGGCGTGGTACTCGCCGCCGTAGACGAACTTGAGCAGGCCGCCCTGCTGGATCGACTTGCGGTTGTTCCAGGCCTCCAGGGACAGCAGCTTCTGCTCGCTTTCGATGTCGACGAAACGCGCGCCCTGGATGCGGCTGGCCACGCCACGGAAACACAGCTCGGTGACCTCGTCGGCCAGGCCGACGGCCTCGAACAGTTGCGCACCGCGGTAGGACGCGACCGTAGAGATACCCATCTTCGACAGGATCTTCAGCAGGCCTTTGGAGATGCCCTTGCGGTAGTACTTGAAGACTTCGTAGAGATCGCCCAGCACTTCGCCGGTGCGGATCAGGTCGCCCAGCACTTCGTAGGCCAGGAACGGATATACCGCCGAGGCGCCGAAGCCCAGCAGCACGGCGTAGTGGTGCGGGTCACGCGCGGTGGCGGTTTCCACCAGGATGTTGCAGTCGCAGCGCAGGCCTTTCTCGGTCAGGCGGTGGTGCACGGCGCCGGTGACCAGCGCGGCATGCGCCGGCAGCTTGCCCGGGGCGATGTGACGGTCGGTCAGGACCAGCAGCACCTTGCCCGCACGCACGGCTTCCTCGGCCTGGTCGGCCATGTTGCGCACGGCGGCTTCCAGACCCAGCGACTCGTCGTAGTTCATGTCGATGACATGACGGTCGAAGCCCGGACGATCCAGGCTCATCAACGCGCGCCACTTGGCCGGCGAGATCACCGGGCTGCTGAGGATCACGCGGGTGGCGTGCTCCGGCGACTCGCTGAAGATGTTGCGCTCGGCGCCCAGGCAGATTTCCAGGGACATGACGATCGCTTCACGCAGCGGGTCGATCGGCGGGTTGGTGACCTGCGCGAACTGCTGACGGAAGTAATCATAAGGCGAGCGCACCCGCTGGCTGAGCACGGCCATCGGCGTGTCATCGCCCATGGAGCCGACCGCTTCCTGGCCCTGCTCACCGAGCGGACGCAGGACCTGATCGCGCTCCTCGAAGGTGACCTGGAACATCTTCATGTACTGCTTGAGCTGATCCGGGTCGTAGAAGGCCGAACCGTGGTCACGGTCTTCCAGCGTCGCCTTGATGCGCTGGGCATGCTTGCGCAGCCACAGTTTGTAGGGATGACGCGACTTCAGGCGGCTGTCGATGGACTCGGTGTCCAGTACCTGGCCGGTCTCGGTATCGACAGCGAGAATCTGCCCCGGGCCGACACGGCCCTTGGCGATGACATCCTCGGGCTGGTAGTCCCACACGCCGATTTCCGACGCCAGGGTGATATAGCCATTCTTGGTGGTGACCCAGCGCGCCGGGCGCAGACCGTTACGGTCGAGCAGGCACACGGCATGGCGACCATCGGTCAGCACCACGCCAGCCGGGCCGTCCCACGGCTCCATGTGCATGGAGTTGTATTCGTAGAACGCACGCAGATCGGCGTCCATGGTCTCGACGTTCTGCCAGGCCGGCGGAATGATCATGCGCAGGCCGCGGAACAGGTCGATACCACCGGTGACCATCAGCTCGAGCATGTTGTCCATACTCGAGGAGTCGGAACCGACGCGATTGACCAGCGGGCCCAGCTCGTCGAGATCGGGAATCTGCTCGTTGGCAAATTTGGTGCGCCGGGCCTGCGCCCAGTTGCGGTTGCCAGTGATGGTGTTGATCTCGCCGTTGTGCGCGAGATAGCGGAAGGGCTGCGCCAGCGGCCACTTCGGCAGGGTGTTGGTGGAGAAGCGCTGGTGGAAAACCGCGATGGCGGTCTGCAGGCGCTCGTCACCCAGATCCGGGTAGAACTGCTGCAGGTCCGCCGGCATCATCAGACCTTTATAGATGATGGTCTTGTGCGAGAAGCTGCAGATGTAGTGATCGCTGTCATCGGCATTGGCCACCGACGAGCGACGACGGGCGCTGAACAGTTTGATGGCGAATTCCTGGTCGCTCAGACCTTCACCGCCGATGAACACCTGCTCGATCTGCGGCAGGCGCTCCAGCGCCAACCGGCCCAGCACGCTGGTATCGATCGGCACCTTGCGCCAGCCCACCAGTTGCAGGCCGGCAGCCTGGATTTCGCGGTTCATGTTCTCGCGAGCAGCCTCGGCCTTGGCCGAATCCTGATTGAAGAACACCATGCCCACGGCATATTGCGCAGGCAGTTCGACGCCGAATTGCTCCTGGGCGATGGCACGCAGGAATTGATCGGGCTTCTGGATCAGCAGGCCACAGCCATCACCGGTCTTGCCGTCGGCGTTGATACCGCCGCGGTGGGTCATGCAGGTGAGGGCCTCAATAGCGGTATTAAGCAGGTGATGACTAGGCTCACCTTGCATATGGGCGATCAAGCCGAAGCCGCAGTTATCCTTGAACTCATCAGGACGGTACAAACCTGCTTTCATAGGGGAAACTCTCACCAGGCTGCCTAGACCTCAGGCAAATTACTTTCTAATTCAATTACTTAAACCCGAAAAGCGGGCACGGGCCAGCTTTGCACAGGCAAAAGGGAGGTCATTGTACATATCCACCCATGGCGTCACAAACTTTCGTGACGAGGGGGTGAATATTTATGTCGCAAAAACGAAGGATAAGACCGCAAGGTCGTGCTAACGACCAAGCGGTCATCTTGGGACAGAGCGCTTAGCGGCTCATTTCCTGCTGGATGCTACCCAGGGTGCGAGGCCAGGGCTTGCCCGCCTGCAGCTTGGCAGGCAGGGTTTTCACGGCTGCCTGAGCGGCATCGCGACTGGAGAAGCTACCATAGGTCAGCACATACAGCGGCTTTCCCTGGTGGACCTTCTTGAAGTAACGGTATTCGCTGCCACCCTCACGCACGAGCGCCTGGATGTTGGCCTCCGAACGCGACCCGACTACCTGCAAGGCATAGCGGGAAGCAGGCTGCTGCGCGTACCAGCTGGTCGCCGCCCCACCTGAGGCCACAGCCGGAGCCGGAGTCGGCGCGGGAGTCGGAGCAGGAGCAGGTTTGGGCGCAGGGGCCGGGGCCGCCGGTTTGGGCGTGGCCGACTCAGACTGCTGGGCCGGCGGTGCAGGTGCAGGTGCAGGTGCAGGTGCAGGTGCAGGTGCAGGTGCAGGTGCAGGTGCAGGTGCAGGTGCAGGTGCAATTGGAGCTGACGGCGGTGTAGCTGTCGAGGGCTCAGGCGAAGTCGGCGGCTCGAAGTTATCCAATTCTTCACCAGCCGCCTCAGCCAACGGCTGGCGAATAACGGTCTGCGATTCACCCACCAACGGCAACGGCAGCGGCTGACTGGCCCCTGCGAATTCAATGGCTGGCGCGCGACTTGCCGCAGCAGGCGCTTGCACCGGCTCTTCAGCGTCTACCGCCGGCGCGGAAGACTGCAAAGGCAGCGACGTGTTGCTGGCCACTGGCGCCGGCGAGGCCGATTCGCGCCCCTGCATGAACCAGGCAGCGGCGACACCTACCAACACGACGGCCAGCGCCAACAGATGCTTCTTCGGCAGAGCAAACCCGCCGCCGGCACCGCGCCCAGCCGAGCGCTGCGCGAGCATCTGCTCGACCAGCAGTTCACGCGCCTCTTGATTGATTGCCCCGGGCCAACCCTGAGCGCGGACGTGTATGTCCTCGATCTGCTCTTCGGTCAACAAATCAATACCCTGACCGGCTCCATCGAGCCGCTGCGCCAGGTAGTCGCGCGTTTCCTCTTCAGCGTAAGGCTGAAGCTCGATCGCGTGATAACACTCCTCGCCACCTGCCAGCGCTTCCAACCGCGCCAACAGATCCTGCTCGGCAAACAGAAAGATATGTGGGCGCCCTTCGGCATTTCCCGCAGCAAGTGCCAAGACGCCTTTCAGTGCCGCGTCATCCAGTTGATCAGCATCGTCGACCAACAGATAGACCTCCTGCCCGGTCAACGCCAACTGCCCTACCTGCGCCAGAATCGAACGCACATCGGCCTGAGCAATGGACAGTCCCTGAGCTACCTGGCGCAGCAGGGCCTCACTACCGGTGACACCCTGCGCAACGACAATGCTCTGCACCGCCTGCTTGTTGGTACTGGCGACCAGCGCCTGACGCAGCAGGGTCTTACCACTGCCTTCCGGGCCGACTACCGCCAGCAACAACTGGCTGTAACGCGCCAGGTGATGCAATTGCCCCAGCACCGGTTTTCTCTGCGCTGGAAAGAACTTAAATCCGGGCACTCGTGGCGCAAAGGGGTCGTGACTGAACTGGTAATGCGCCAGGAAAGCTTCGTCAGCATGCAAACTGGTCATGGATCACTCTTCAAGAGTTGGACGACTGAGCCAGCGCTGCGTAGTCGCTACGCAGCGTGGCGTCGAGAATTTCACGCGGGTAATCGGCAGTCACTACAGCCTCACCCAAACGTTTGAGCAACACGAGACGCAACTGACCATCGAGCACCTTCTTGTCCACGGCCATATGCTCGAGGAACTGCTCGGGCGTCATGTCGTGCGGCGGCACCACTGGCAGCCCGGCAGCCTGCAGCAGGCGTACACCTCGGTCCCGATCCGCCGCCGATAGCCAGCCCAGACGGTGGGACATCTCCAATGCCATCACCGTTCCTGCGGCAACTGCCTCGCCATGCAGCCACACACCATAACCCTGCTCGGTCTCGATGGCGTGTCCAAAGGTGTGACCGAGATTGAGCGTGGCACGCACTCCCGACTCACGCTCGTCCGCACCGACGACACGCGCTTTGGCCGCACAGGATCGCTCGATAGCTTCGGTAAGCGCCTGCTGATCGAGCGCACGCAAGGCCGGCATATTCTGCTCCAGCCATGTAAGGAAGGGCTCATCGCAAATCAGGCCATACTTGATGACCTCGGCAAGGCCAGCCGACAACTCGCGAACGGGCAAGGTATTCAGACTGTTTGTATCGATCAGAACGGCCTTGGGCTGGTAGAAGGCGCCTACCATGTTCTTGCCCAGCGGATGATTGATGCCCGTCTTGCCGCCCACCGACGAATCGACTTGAGAAAGCAGTGTCGTAGGAACCTGGATGAAATCGACACCACGCTGATAGCAGGCCGCGGCAAAGCCTGCCATATCACCAATCACGCCCCCACCTAACGCAACGACAGTGGTGCGGCGATCATGGCGAGCACTCAGCAGGCCATCGAAGATCAGCTGCAAGGTTTCCCAGTTCTTGAACGCCTCACCATCGGGCAGCACCACAGAGGTGACGCTGTAGCCTTCGAGCACCTGCAGCAGCCTTTGCAGATACAACGGCGCGACGGTGTCGTTGGTCACGATCGCCACCTGCCGCCCAGCTATGTGCTGCGTGAGCAGCTCAGGGCGGGACAGCAGCCCCTGACCGATATAAATGGGATAGCTGCGTTCAGCGAGATCGACGTGAAGAGTCTGCATGAGGCCCCCAGGATAAAAAGGCCACTAGGATAGCGCAGTTCGCCCCGCGCTTTAACGGGGCGACAAGGCTTCCAGACGCGAGAGAATTTCCTGAACCACCATGCGCGGCGGACGCTCGTCCGTCTCGATGATGATATCGGCGACTTCTCGATACAGAGGATCACGCATCGCCATCAGATCCCTGAGCACCTGAGCCGGATTGGCCGTGCGTAACAACGGACGATTACGATCGCGCGACGTGCGGTCGATCTGCTGCTCCACCGAAGTATGCAGGTAGACGACTCGCCCACCAGCATGCAGAGCCTGGCGATTCTCCGGACGCATAACCGCCCCACCGCCAGTAGCCAGCACAAGACCGTCCTGCATCGAGAGCTCGGCGATCACCGCCCGCTCCCGCTCACGAAAGCCCTGCTCACCCTCGACATCGAAGATCCAGGGTATATCGGCACCGGTACGCTGCTCGATCTCCTTGTCGGAGTCCTTGAAAGACAAACGCAGCTCTTTAGCAAGCAAACGCCCGATGGTGCTCTTTCCAGCTCCCATCGGGCCCACGAGGATTACATTCCGCACTTAGGTCATCGGTTCACGGCAATGGCTTGGTTGTTCATGATGCGCGGAGTGATGAAAACCAGCAACTCGGCTTTGTTATCCGTAACGATGTCCCGGCGGAAAACACGCCCCACGAAGGGTAGGTCACCCAGGAATGGTACCTTCTCCACCGCACTTGACTGGGTGTTCGAGAAAACACCACCGATCACGATGGTTTCGCCATCATTTACGAGCACCTTGGCATTGACCTCGTTCTTGTTCAGAGGAGGCACGCCGTTTACCAGGTTCCCGAAATCAGGAGCGTCTTTCGTGACCTTGACCTCCATGATGATGCGATTGTCCGGGGTGATCTGCGGAGTCACTTCCAGAGCCAACGCCGCCTCTTTGAAGGACGTAGTGGTCGCGCCACTCGAACTGGCCTCTTGATACGGAACTTCTTGACCCTTCAAGATCTTCGCAGTTTCCTTGTCAGAGGTGACGACTTTCGGCTGGGAAACAACCTCACCGTTGCCAGTCTTCTCCATCGCAGAGAGCTGCAGATCCAGCACCACATTGCTACCCAGATAACCGATTGCAATACCGGAGGTACTGTTTTGGACTCCCATATCAACGAATGGAAGACGCGCCAAGCCATCATCCACGGTCGTGCTACCGATCCGATCTGTACCTATATTCAATTGCTGCCCGGTGTCCTTGTCGAATATTTGAGCACCATCCTTACCACTCACATCCCAACGGCCACTCCGAGAGGACCCGCCCCAACGCACACCAAGAGCCTTGTTATAATCGACATTGGCTTCAACGATACGCGCCTCGATCATGACCTGCCTGACCGGGATATCGAGCTGAGCAACGATACGGCGCAACTCGTCGAGGCGTTCCTGAGTCTGATACGCGATAATGCTGTTGGTACGATCATCGACCGTGATAGAACCACGACTATCAGGCGTACCATCGGCACTGGTCACCGACTGAAAAAGCTTGGCCATATCGGTGGCCTTGGCGTAGTTGACCTGAATCAGCTCACGACGCAGCGGAGCAAGTTCGGCAATCTGCTTCTGTGACTCCAGCTCCTGGCGCTCACGAGCGGCTATCTCGTCCGCCGGTGCTACCAACAAGACATTCCCGACCTGACGCTTATCCAGCCCTTTGGTCTTCAACACTAGATCTAGCGCCTGATCCCAAGGCACATTCTGCAAGCGCAGGGTGATATTGCCAGCAACAGTATCACTCGCCACCAGATTCAGATCGGTGAAATCAGCGATCAACTGCAGGACGGAACGCACATCAATATCCTGGAAGTTGAGCGACAATTTCTCTCCGGTATAAGCAAAGCGCTCCGCCTTGCGGCGCTCAACATCATCCTGACTGAGAGGCTTGACGCTCAACGTCAGCTTGTTCTCGGTCTGATAAGCCAGGAAGTCATAAAGACCGACCGGCTCGACCAGAATACTGGTTTTGTCTGCGCTACCCGTGGCACTGACGAACTGCACCGGCGTCGCGAAATCTTTCACATCCAGGCGTACACGCAGGGATTCAGGCAACTCAGTCTTGGCAAAATCCAAACGAATCTTCCCACCCTGCTCCTGGATATCAGGGCTTATCGAGGCATCGGAAAGGGTAATGACGATATTACCCTCGCCCTGCTCACCACGCTGAAAGTCGATATTACTGATTGCTTTCGGTTGCGGCCCGTAGGTTTTCTTCGGCGCAACCGCCGTTACCGATGCAGGCGTCGAGGCAGAGGGCCGCGCTGCAGCGGCAGAAGAATCGCCCACCAGGACATACAGATCGTTACCCTCAACTCGAGTGCTGTATGGCGCCAAACTGGTGAGATTGACGATCAGACGGGTACGATCCTTGGCCTCGACGATGGTGACGCTACGCGCATTGCCGACGCCCAGTTCACGATTCTTGGAACCGAGCTTGTTCGATACGCCCGGCAGATCCAAAGCAATACGCGCAGGCTGCTCGATGGTATAGCCGCGAGGTGCCGTTACCGGCTCATCGAAGGAGAGCTTCAGCTCAACCCGGTCACCAGGCAAACTGGCGACATTCAAGTCCTGAAGATTGGCCGCCAATACCGCGGGCGACAGCAGCGCCGCCAGCAGAGCGACGCTAAGACGCGAAAGAGAGCTGTTCATTTTCGTATCCCGTGTGGCAGACAGATTATTTATATTCATTTCTCACCCCGCCCCGTCAGGAGCGCTCCTTCAAGGAAAGGCTGCGTGGTCGCTCAAGCCAGCCACCTTCGCCATCTGGAACAATTTCCATAACATCGATCTTGGAGTCATCGATCACGAGAATCTTGCCGTGGTTACGCCCAAGAAAGTCGCCTACTTTTACACGATGAACACCACCCGCACCGTTAACCAGAGCGAATAACTGGCGGTCATTTCTCAGCGTGCCAACCATCTCGAATGTTTCGATATTGAACCCTTCGAGGAATTGTTTGACACGGCTCTCATCCGGCTTGATCTCTGGCGCCCCTTTTTGCCGAGTCACGACATCGATTTTGACCGGGGGCTGAAAGGGGCTACGCAAAGAGGCAGCACGATAGGTGAAGCTTTCATACGGCTGAAAAGTCGGCAGCGGTTCAATCGAGCCTTTGGGCTTTGCGCGCACTTCATCCATATAGATACGCAAATCGGAAAAATCACCACCGATCCCGCATCCTGTCAGAAGAGAGAACCCGGCCACCAGAACCAAACGAGAGAAACTCATTATTGAGCCCCCTTATCATTGTAGCGATAGGTCTTGGCCATAATTTGCATGTTCAGGCGGCTGGAGCTTTCGGCACTGGTTGGAACCAACTGGAAATCATGCAAGGTAACGATACGCGGCAGACTGGCAACACCGCTTACGAAAGTTGCAAGGTCGTGATAACCACCGGTGACTTTGATCTGAATCGGTAATTCGATATAGAACTGCTGGGCCACCTCCGGCAATAGCTTGATTTCCTCGAACTCCAAGCCACTACCCAAGCCGGTACGGGTTATATCCTCCAGCAACCCTGGAACCTCGGTATCGCTCGGCAACTGACGCAAAAGAGCGCCAAAGGACACCTCCATCTCCTGCATCTGCTCTTTGTAAGCCTCCAGGTTCGCCGCCTGAAAGGCCTTGGTGGTGAACTGATCCTTTAGCGTCACCTCTTCTTGCTGGCTCTGCTCCAGCATGTTCTGCAGATCCTTGAGGTGAAAGTTATAGCCCAACGCCAGAACAACAATAAGCAAGAGCAGGCCGGCAATGAATTTGACCGCGCCTGGCCACGACCCAACATTATTCAGATCAAGGTCGTTGACATCAATGCTGCGCAGGCTGTCCAAGGAATTCTTAATACTCATTGCACCGCCTCCGCTTTTTCTTGATCAGGCTGTGTCTGCTGAACTGTCAACTGAAACACATTCGCCTGATCCAAAGCCCCCGCCGTAACAGCTTTGACCTCGGTCAGATTGGGAGCGGATAACCACTCAGAACCATCCAAGTTACGCATCAGGTTCGAGACTCGATTATTCGATTCAGCCGCGCCAATAATGGCAATGCTCTTACCTGCCATTTTCACATCGGTGAAATACACACCGTCCGGCAGCGTTCTCACCAACTGGTCGAATACCCGGCCGATAATTGGTCGGTTGCCCTGCAAGTCTTGAATAATCTTCATACGTTCCAGCAATTGCTGGCGACGCGTTCTCAACTCACTGATTTCCTTGATTCGCGCATCGAGAACTGCGATCTCCTTCTTTATGAAGTCATTTCGCGCATTCTGATTACTGATCGCCGCACTGAGAAATTGATCCCCCAGAAATACCAAACCAGCAGCCACAACAAGGACACCGACAAGAGTTACCAAAAACCGCTGTTTGCGCTCCTCGCGCAGCTGTTCACGCCAGGGAAGTAGGTTAATCCGCGCCATCAGTCGAAACTCCTCATCGCCAGACCACAGGCAATCATCAGTGCCGGCGCATCACTGGCCAGCGCACCGGCATTGACCTTGCTGCTCAGCGCCATATCGGCAAAGGGATTGGCCACTAGCGTCTGCGTACCGATCTTCTGCTGGATCAGCCGATCGAGATCAGGAATGGACGCGGTACCGCCAGCCAGAAGAATGTAGTCGACATCGTTGAACTGGCCTGCGGCAAAAAAGAACTGCAGCGAGCGGGAAACCTGCTGAACGACCGCTTCTTTGAACGGTTGCAAAACCTCACTGTCGTAGTCATCTGGAAGACCGCCTTGCTTCTTGGCAAGACCAGCTTCCTCGACAGACAGACCGTAGCGACGCTGGATCTCCTCGGTCAGTTGCTTGCCACCGAAAAGCTGCTCGCGGGTGTAGATGGTGCGGCCGTTGTGCAGAACACTGAGCGTGGTCATCGTCGCGCCAATATCCACCACCGCGACGGTCAACTCATCGTGACCGCCGCCCAACTGCGCCTCGAGCAGACCGTAGGCGCGCTCGAGGGCATACGCCTCGACGTCGACCACTTTCGCGGTAAGCCCAGCGAGAGCGAGGGCTGCCTCGCGGACCTCCACATTCTCCTTGCGGCATGCAGCCAGCAGCACCTCGACCCGCTCGGGATTACGTGGTGCCGGACCCTGCACTTCGAAATCGATGGCGACTTCTTCCAGCGGGTAGGGAATGTATTGATCAGCCTCGATCTTCAGCTGGTTTTCCAAGTCGTCCTCGGAAAGACCGGCTTCCATCTCGATGGTCTTGGTGATGACAGCCGAACCCGCCACAGCAACCGCGGCCGTCTTGACGCCGCTCTTGGCCTTGGCCAGCACGCGCGAGAGTGCCTGACCGACCCCCTCAAGCTCGGCGATGTTCTTCTCTACCACTGCGTTGGGTGGAAGCGGCTCGACTGAATAAGCCTCTACCTTGTAGCGGCTTCCCGAGCGACTCAGTTCGAGGAGCTTGACCGAAGTCGAGCTGATATCGATCCCCAGCAGCGTATTCGCTTTCTTAGTGAAGAGCCCTAGCACGACCGTTTTCCTATTGGCATCCGCGACTTACGGACTATTTATGTTTTTCCACATTAAATATCAGTCTTGACAGAAGCGCAAATGGCTCCCCGGGAAAAAAAACGCTTATAATGTGATCAGCTTTTCCCTTTTTGCCTCGACTCCTGCTTAACTCATTCTTTTACTTGGAATTCCGAACATTTTGATACGCCTGCTGAAGTTCATCTGGTGGTCTTGCGTTGCCGTTTTTTGTGGGCTGTTGCTCAGTTTCAGCGGCGCGTTTCTTTATCTTAGCCCGACCCTTCCGTCCGTCGAGTCGCTGCGTCAGGTCCAGCTGCAGATTCCTCTGCGCGTCTACAGCAGCGATGCCAAGCTGATCGCCGAGTTCGGCGAGATGCGCCGTTCGCCCATTCGCTTCGACGAGATCCCCAAGGAATTCATCAGCGCCCTGCTGGCTGCCGAAGACGATAATTTCGCCAATCATTATGGCGTCGATGTGACCAGCCTGATGCGCGCTGCCACGCAATTATTGAAAAGCGGCCAGATTCAGAGCGGTGGCAGCACCATCACCATGCAGGTGGCGAAGAACTTCTTCCTCACCAGTGAGCGCAGCTTCTCACGCAAGGCCACCGAAATCCTCCTGGCTTTGCAGATCGAGCGCGAGCTGAGCAAGGACGAAATCCTCGAGCTCTACGTCAACAAGATCTACCTCGGCCACCGCGCCTACGGCATCGAAGCTGCCGCACAGGTGTATTACGGCAAATCGATCCGCGAGCTCAACCTGGCGCAGATGGCGATGATCGCCGGCCTGCCGAAAGCACCGTCACGCTACAACCCGCTGGTCAACCCGACGCGAGCCAAGGAGCGCCGCGACTGGATTCTCGGCCGCCTGTATCGCCTGGGCCGTATCGATCAGGCCAGCTACGAGGAAGCGCTTGCCGAAGTGGTCGACGCGCGTTATCACGTTCCCACGCCCGAACTGAGCGCGCCTTATATCGCCGAGATGGCGCGCGCGGAAATGGTCGGACGTTACGGCAGCGAGGCTTATACAGAAGGTTTCAATGTCACCACCACCGTGCCCAGCCATCTGCAGGAAGCGGCCAATATCGCGCTACGTGACGGACTGATCGCCTACGACCAGCGCCATGGCTATCGCGGCCCCGAGAGCCGCCTGCCAGGTATGACCCGCGAAACCTGGCTGACCGAACTAGCCAAGTTCCGCAGCATCGGCGGCCTGGAGCCGGCAGTGGTTACCCAGGTCGAGAAAAGCGGCATTATGGTGCTGACCCGCAACGGCGAAGAGCAGGCCGTGGCCTGGGACAGCATGAAATGGGCACGCCCCTATCTCAATACCAACAGCCTGGGCCCGCGCCCGCAGCAACCTGCCGATGTCGTCCAGCCTGGAGATATCGTGCGCGTGCAACGCCAGGAGGATGGCAGCCTGCGCTTTACCCAGGTGCCTGCGGCGCAGAGCGCGTTGGTTTCCCTCGACCCCTACAGCGGCGCCATTCAGGCTCTGGTCGGCGGGTTCTCATTCGATCAGAGCAATTACAACCGCGCCGTGCAGGCCAAGCGCCAGCCTGGCTCGAGCTTCAAGCCCTTCATTTATAGCGCGGCACTCGATAGCGGCTACACTGCGGCGACGCTGGTCAACGATGCGCCGATCATCCTCTCCGACGACTATCTGTCGCAGAAGTGGCGCCCGAAGAACGACAACAACACCTTCCTCGGTCCGATTCGTATGCGCGAGGCGCTATACAAGTCGCGAAACCTGGTCTCCATCCGCCTGCTGCAGGACATGGGCATCGACCGCAGCCTTCGTTACATCGAGCGCTTCGGCTTCGACCCACAAGACCTGCCGCGCAACCTGTCGCTGGCACTTGGCACCGCCAGCCTGACGCCCATGGAAATCGCCGAGGGTTGGGCCACCTTCGCCAATGGCGGTTACAAGATTGAGCCTTACCTGATCGAACGCATCGACGACCGCAACGGCAAACCGCTGTTCCGCGCCAACCCAGCCCGCGTGCCTGGCAGCGCACCGACCGAGGAGAATGCCACCCTCACCGTCAACGCAACTGATGAGTTGCCGTTGGAGGAACCCAAGGTCGCCGAGCAGATCATCGACGAGCGCACCGCCTACATCATGACCAGCATGCTGCAGGATGTGATCAAGCGCGGTACCGGCCGCCGCGCAATGACTCTCGGACGTAACGACCTGGCGGGCAAGACTGGTACCACCAACGAGTCCAAAGACAGTTGGTTCTCTGGCTACAACGCCGATTACGTGACCACCGCCTGGGCAGGCTTCGACCAGCCGGAGAGCCTCGGTCGCCATGAGTACGGCGGTACTGTCGCGCTGCCGATCTGGATGAACTACATGGGCGCGGTGCTCAAGGATCGCCCCAATCATCTGCCCAAGGAACCCAAGGGACTGCTGACGCTGCGCGTCGATCCGGTCAGCGGCCGCGCTGCGGCACCCGGCACGCCGGATGCCTACTTCGAGCTGTTCAAAAGCGAAGACTCGCCACCACCGATGAGTGAGTTCGAACCCGGCATGGGTGTTCCGGGCAGCCCGCTGCCGGCCGACGAGATGGCGCCGATCGACTTGTTCTAGGACTGAGGCTCAGGCGACAGCAAGCGTCGCCTTGAGCCGAATCACCGACAATAAAAAACCCGCCGAAGCGGGTTTTTTTATTGCTCGGCTGATCAGCCGTTGAACACTTCATCCACCGACTTCAGCGGATAGTGCTTCGGATAGGGCAGAGTCGCCACACCGGATTCGATGGCAGCCTTGGCCACTGCATCGCAAACCACGGTGATCAGACGCTGGTCCATCGGCTTCGGAATGATGTACTCGCGACCGAACGACAGCTCGATACCGCCGTAGGCGTCACAGACTTCCTGCGGCACCGGCAGCTTGGCCAGGTCACGCAGCGCCAGCGCTGCGGCGATCTTCATCTCTTCGTTGATGCGGGTGGCGCGCACGTCCAGAGCACCACGGAAGATGAAGGGGAAACCCAGAACGTTGTTGACCTGGTTCGGGTAGTCGGAACGACCGGTGGCCATGATCACGTCATTGCGCGTCTCGTGCGCCAGCTCCGGCTTGATTTCCGGATCCGGGTTGGAGCAGGCGAAGACGATCGGGTTGGCCGCCATGCGCTTGAGATCTTCCGGGCTCAGCAGATTGGCGCCGGACAGGCCGACGAATACATCCGCGCCGTCGAGCGCATCGGACAGGGTGCGGCGATCGGTCTCGTGAGCGAACACTGCCTTGTACTGGTTCAGATCGTCACGACCGGCGTGAATCACGCCCTTGCGGTCGATCATGAAGATGTTCTCGACCTTGGCACCCATGCTCACCAGCAGTTTCATGCAGGAGATGGCGGCAGCACCGGCGCCCAGGCAGACGATCCTGGCTTCTTCGAGAGTCTTGCCGGCGATTTCCAGGGCGTTGAGCATGCCGGCAGCGGTAACGATCGCAGTGCCGTGCTGGTCATCGTGGAATACCGGAATGTCGCACTGCTCGATCAGTGCGCGCTCGATCTCGAAACACTCGGGGGCCTTGATATCTTCCAAGTTGATGCCGCCGAAGGTGATGGAGATGCGCTTTACGGTGTCGATGAACGCCTGCGGGCTTTCCGAATCGACTTCGATATCGAACACATCGATACCGGCGAAACGCTTGAACAGCACGCCTTTACCTTCCATCACCGGCTTGGAGGCCAGCGGACCGAGGTTACCCAGGCCGAGGATAGCGGTGCCATCGGAAATTACGGCTACCAGGTTGCCCTTACCGGTGTAACGGTAGGCCAGCTCGGGGTCACGAGCGATTTCGCGAACCGGCTCAGCGACACCCGGGCTGTAGGCCAGCGACAGGTCGCGGGCAGTAGCAGTGGCTTTGGTCAACTCGACGCTCAGCTTACCGGGGCGGGGCTGGGCGTGATATTCGAGAGCGGCAGTTTTTAGATCTGACATAGTGGCATTTCCGCTTTTGTTGGCTGTTGAACGGGCAGGCGGCCGAGGATACGCAAGTTGTATACACCTGCACAAGACCGTTCGGTCGCGATTGAAGCGCCGCGCTAGCGCAGCGTTTTCAGCCACTCGCCAGGGCGCGGTTCACCGCTTGGGTAGAGCCCGTTGAGCAGCCTGAGCTGCACCTCGCCATCAGCTGGCAGCGGCGAATCCTTGGCCAAAGCAGAGATGCTCTGCCCCGCCTTGGCCCGCACCAGACGCAGGCGCACCGGCTCGGCCAGCTTGCGCTCGGCCGCCTTGAGCGGCCGATAGCTGCGGATGACATCGAGGAAACGTTGGTCCTCGGTTTCCAGCGAAGCGCGCCCTTTCACCGCCGCCACGAACAGGTAGGCATTGTCGCCCCGATAGATCACCGCAACGCGCCGCGCCGATTGGCCCTGCAACACCGCCGTATAGCCCTGCTGCGCGCCAAGGCGCAACTCCTCGCCCGCCACTAGACGCTGGTTGCCGACACGCTGGCGAAGGAATTCGGCAGGCGACAGACGTTTGTCCACCGCCTCCAGGGTCATGGCGATGAAAGCTTGCTCATCAGGGGTATGACCGATCAGCACATCAGGGCGATTGACCAGTTGCCAGCCCTGCGGGTAGCTCAGGGTGAAGTCCAGCTCGCCGTGATAGAAATTGCGTCCGCGACGAATGCCACTGGCTGCCGAATCGCCGAACACCAAGCCGTCGAGCATCTGCAGGAAATTGTCGCGCCCCACTTCCTGATTGCCGCCCGCCAGCGCACGCGCTGGCCCAATCACCTCCTGCAAACGCCGATCATTGTCCGGGTGCGTGTCGAACAAGCCGTGATAGCCTCCAGTTGCAGGTGCTTCGCCCCGCTTGGCAGCCTGCTCGCGGGCGAAATCCTCCTGCCCCTTGAGCACCTTGACCACCTCGATCATCGCCTGCGGATCATAGCCACCACGTGCCAGGTATTGCGCGCCAAGACCATCGGCTTCCAACTCCATGTCGCGCCCGTAGCCGCGCACGAAAGCATTGCCCATGGCGCTGGTCAGATCCCCTACCGCGCCGACACCGGTACCGATCGCCGCAGCCTGACCGAGCAACCCCCAGGCCGTGGACTGACTTTGCTGGCGGACACTATGGCGCGCGGTCACGTGACCAACCTCGTGACCCAGCACGGCGGCCAGCTCCGCCTCGGAGTTGAGATAGGCGAGCAGGCCACGATGGATATAGATGTAGCCCCCCGGCAGGGCGAAGGCGTTGACGTCCGGGCTGTCGACCAGGGTGAAGACGTACTTGAGCTGATTGCGATGGCTGCTGCGTGCCACCCGTTCGCCGACGCGCTGAATGTAGGCCTGCAGCTTGGCATCCTCGTAGCGCGGATACTGCTTGAGGATTTCCTGGTTGTAGCGCGCGCCGAGATCCAGCTCCTGGCGCTCGCTCATCATCACGAAATCGGTGCGGCCAGTGGCAGGATTGACCGCGCAACCCGCCAACCAGCCGCAAATCAGACACAGCGTCAATGCACGTATCATGGCAACACCTCCAGCATCGCCGAATGGGTAAGCGGCAACATCCAGCGCGCCTGCCCGGATTTCAAACCACCGCGGCTCTGGCGATCGATGACCCAGCCCCGCGCCTCCACCCGTCGCCCTTCGAGCCGCTGCAACGCGCGCACGTCGAACTCGCCGAGCAGCTCTGGCGCCACGCGCAGCACCCGACCTCCATCGAGATCGAGCCAGAGGCCACCGCGATTGCGCTGCACGCCGGTAACCCGCCCGCCGAGCAGGGCGAAGCCACCACCATTCAGCTGGCCAGCCGTTTTCACTTGCTCGGTACGCCACACCCCCAGACGCTGACGCCGCGCCAGGCGCTCGGCCTCTGCCTGACAACTCACGAGCGCGCTATTGGGCGCCACAGCGACCATGAAACCAAGGCCTTCGCCCAGCAACTGCGCTTCCAGATTACGCCCCTGGCGGTCGTAAAGATGGGCCAGGGTGCGACCGTAACGGTCCTTGCGCTGCTCGCCGTAGAGCAGGCCGACACGCCCATCGCTGGCATCGACCAGCGCCTGCAGGCGGCGCTTGGACTGCACGGCGAAAGGCTCGTCACTGCGCCCCTTGCGCCCCAACTCGGGCGCATTGATACCGATCAGGCGAATGCTGCGCCCATCGACCAGGCGCACGGTGTCGCCGTCGACCACCTGACGCACGGCGACCTGAACCAGATCTGCGCGGTGTGGACAAAAGGCCTGCGCCAGATCGACGCACAGCAGAGAAACGAAAAAGGCGCCCACCAGGGACGCCTTTTTCAGTATCACGGAGTGGCGCATGCCAGATTCCGTTTTCGTTCGGTCGCTTACTTGGCGCCGAATACGCCGAAGCGCTGCTTGAAGCGATCGATACGGCCGCCGGTGTCCAGCACTTTCTGCTTACCGGTGTAGAACGGGTGGCACTCGGAGCAAACGTCGAGGCTCAGGTTCTTGCCCAGGGTGGAGCGGGTCTTGATCACGTTACCGCAGGAGCAGGTAGCGTCGATTTCGACGTAGTTCGGATGGATATCGGCTTTCATCGTGCTTTCCTCGGGGTAGTCGTGCCGCCACCCGACCAATGTCAGGCACCGCACAGAAATAGGCCGCGCATCTTACCAGACGCTCAGGCCGATGCAAGCCACGCAAGGCGCCGGTCGTCGCGTGTTAAGATCGCCGGCCTGTCAATGGAGCTTCTGGCTTGCCCAACCTGATCCTGCGCCTCGCCCTGCCCTCGCCGCTGCGCCGCCTGTTCGACTACCTCGCCCCCGCTGGCGTGTCGCGCAGTGCCTTGCAGCCCGGTGTACGCCTGCGCGTGCCCTTCGGCCGGCGCGAGATGATCGGCGTGCTGGTGGAAGTCGACAGCCAGAGCGAAGTCCCAACGGACAAGCTCAAGCCAGCCCTGGAACTGCTCGATACCCGCCCACCGTTACCAGCGTCGCTGTTCAAGCTGTGCCTGTGGACGGCGCAGTATTACCAGCACAGCCTCGGCGACACCCTGAGCTGGGCCTTGCCGGTATTGCTGCGCCAAGGCGAGCCGGCCGAAACCCGCCAGGAACGTTACTGGTTGGTCAATAAAGAGGCCAGCGTCGACGACCCACGCCTGGCCCGTGCCCCGCGCCAACGCGACGCGCTCAAGGCGCTGGCACAGCATCCGCATGGTGTGGCCCACAGCCTGCTCAGCCAGCTGCAACTCAACCGCGACAGCCTGCAACTGCTGCATGAGAAAGGGCTGGTACGGGTCGAGGTGCGCCGCACCCAACCTCATGCGAAACCGGCGCACTGGCTGGCGCAGCCGGAGCTGCCACTGAACGCCGAGCAGCGCGCAGCGGTGAATGCCGTGGCATCGGGCTGGGACCAGTTCAATGCCTTTCTCCTGGCCGGCGTCACCGGCAGCGGCAAGACCGAGGTCTACCTGCAACTGATCCACCAATGCCTGCAAGCCGGCAAGCAGGCCCTGGTGCTGATCCCGGAGATCAACCTCGGCCCACAGACCTTCGACCGATTTTCCCGTCGTTTCAACGCCCGTATCGCCCTGCTGCATTCGGCGGTGAACGACCGCGAACGCCTGGACGCCTGGCTGGCAGCGCGCGACGGCGAGGCCGACATCATCATCGGCACGCGCTCGGCGCTGTTCACGCCGATGAAGAACCCGGGGCTGATCATCGTCGACGAAGAACACGACGCCTCCTATAAACAGCAGGAAGGCCTGCGCTACCACGCGCGCGACCTGGCGCTGGTGCGCGCCCGCCAGGAGGACGTGCCCATCGTCCTCGGCTCGGCCACGCCCTCGCTGGAAAGCCTGCACAACGCCTACAGCGGCCGCTACGCCCTGCTCAAGCTGACCCAACGCGCTGGCGGCGCCAGCCAGCCACGCTTCCTGCGCCTGGACGTTAAAAGCCGGCCGCTGGACTCGGGTATCTCCGGGCCGATGCAACAGGCCATCGCCCAGACCCTGAAGGCCGGCCAGCAGGTGCTGGTGTTTCTCAACCGCCGCGGCTTCGCCCCGACCCTGCTTTGCCACGACTGCGGCTGGCTCTCCGAGTGCCCGCGTTGCGATGCACGCATGACCGTACACCAGCGCTATCAGGAACTGCGCTGCCATCACTGTGGCCATGTCGAGAAGCAACCGAGCAATTGCCCGAAATGCCAGCACGTCGACCTGCGCCCGGTCGGCGCTGGCACCGAGCGCGCCGAAGAGCGCCTGGCGGTGCTGTTTCCCGACTACCCGGTGCTGCGCATCGACCGCGACAGCACCTCGCGCAAGGGCGCCATGGATCGCCTGTTCGCCACCATCAACAAGGGCGAGCCGTGCATTCTGGTCGGCACCCAGATGCTCGCCAAGGGTCATCACTTCCCCAGAGTGACGCTGGTGTCGATCCTCGATGCCGACGGCGGCCTGTTTTCGGCCGACTTCCGCGCCAGCGAGCGCATGGCACAGCTGATCGTGCAGGTCGCCGGCCGCGCCGGCCGTGCCGAAGAGCCGGGCAAGGTGATCATCCAGAGCCATCTGGCCGACCATCCGCTGCTGGTGCAACTGACCGAACAAGGCTACTTCGCCTTCGCCGAACAGGCGCTGAGCGAACGCCGCGGCGCCGGCCTGCCGCCCTTTTGCCACCTGGCTCTGCTACGCGCCGAAGCGCACAAGCCGGGCCAGGCGGAAAGCTTTCTCGATGAGGCCTGCAGCGAAGCCGAGCATTTGCTGGGCGAACTGGGCCTGACCGGCATCGAGTTGCTCGGCCCGGTACCGGCGCCGATGGAGCGTCGCGCCGGCCGTTTCCGCGCGCAACTGCTGCTGCAGGGCAATGCCCGCGCCCCGCTGCACCGCCTGCTCAACCATTGGCTGCATGCGCTGGAACAGATGCCCAGCGGCCGTGCAGTGCGCTGGTCACTGGATGTCGACCCGATCGACCTTTTCTAAGCGACACGCTGCAGGCCTCTAATCCGCAGGGTGGGCCGGGCGGCGTCCCGCTTCAGTCCGTAGGGTGGGCTTCAGCCCACCAACAGCGGCCAGCCTTGGTGGGCTGAAGCCCACCCTACCCACTACCCACGGAAACGCGGCACGCTTTTCCTTGCCGCTTGTGGCTTGCAGCTTGCAGCTGCTCTTATAATGCGCAGTTTTCGACCAAAGCCCCAAGGCAACCCGAGCCGACCATGAAAGACAGTATTCGCCACCTGATCCAGCAAGCCCTCGACCGCCTCACCGCCGAAGGCGTGCTGCCTGCAGGCCTGACGCCGGCTATCCAGGTGGAGAACACCAAGGACAAGAGCCATGGCGATTTCGCCAGCAATATCGCCATGATGCTGGCCAAACCGGCGGGCATGAAGCCGCGCGACCTGGCCGAGAAGCTGATCGCTGCCTTGCCGGCCGACGAGCAGATCACCAAGGTGGAAATCGCCGGCCCCGGTTTTCTCAACTTCTTCCAGAACAGCGACACCCTGGCCCAGCGCCTGGAAGCCGCGCGGGCCGATGCCAAGCTCGGCGTGCGCAAGAACGGCCCGGCGCAGCGCGTGGTGGTCGACCTGTCGGCGCCGAACCTGGCCAAGGAAATGCACGTCGGCCACCTGCGCTCGACCATCATCGGCGACGGCGTGGCGCGCGTACTGGAGTTCCTCGGCGACACGGTAATCCGCCAGAACCACGTCGGCGACTGGGGCACTCAGTTCGGCATGCTACTGGCCTACATGCAGGAAAACCCGGCCGCCGCCGAGAGCGAGCTGGCCGACCTGGAAGGTTTCTACCGCGCCGCGAAGAAGCGCTTCGACGAATCCCCCGAGTTCGCCGACCGCGCCCGCGAGCTGGTGGTGCAGCTGCAGGCCGGCGACGCCGAGTGCCTGCGTCTGTGGCACCGCTTCAACGACATCTCCCTGTCGCACTGCCAGGCGCTGTATGACCGCCTCGGCGTCAAGCTGAGCATGGCTGACGTCAAGGGCGAGAGCGCCTACAACGACGACCTGCCGCATGTGGTCGCCGACCTCGCCGCCAAGGGCCTGCTGACCGAAGACAACGGCGCCCAATGCGTATTCATGGACGAGTTCAAGAACGCCGAGGGCAACCCACTGCCGCTGATCGTGCAAAAGGCTGGCGGCGGCTACCTGTACGCCACCACCGACCTGGCCGCCACTCGCTACCGCGCCGGCACGCTCAAGGCCGACCGCGTGCTGTACTTCGTCGACCAGCGCCAGGCTCTGCACTTCCAGATGGTCTTCGCCTGCGCGCGCCTGGCCGGCTTCGTACCCGCCAGCATGGACATGGAACACATGGGCTTCGGCACCATGAACGGCCCGGACGGCCGCCCGTTCAAGACCCGCGACGGCGGCACCGTGAAGCTGGTACAACTGCTCGACGAAGCCGAGCAGCGCGCCTACAGCCTGGTCAAGGACAAGAACCCTGACCTGGCCGAAGACGAGCTGCGTCAGATCGCCCGCGTGGTCGGTATCGCCTCGGTGAAATACGCCGATCTGTCCAAGCACCGCACCAGCGACTACAGCTTCAACTTCGACCTGATGCTCAGCTTCGAGGGCAACACCGCGCCCTACCTGCTGTACGCCTATACCCGTGTCGCCGGCGTATTCCGCAAGCTGGGCAAGGGTGTGGACGAAATCGGCGGGCAAATCACCCTGGTCGCCGAGCAGGAACAGGCCCTGGCCGCTAAGCTGGCGCAGTTCAACGAACTGCTCGGTAACGTAGCCGAAAAGGGTACTCCGCATATTCTGTGCGCCTACCTGTACGACATCGCCGGCCTGTTCTCCAGCTTCTACGAAAACTGCCCGATCCTCAGCGCCGAGAACGACGCCACGCGCGACAGCCGTCTGCGCCTGACTGCACTTACCGGCCGCACCCTCAAGCAGGGCCTGGAGCTGCTCGGCCTGGAAACTCTGGAGCGGATGTAAATGGCAGCGCGCAAGAAACCGGCGCCGAAACGCGGCGCCAGTCGCTATCAAGCCCCGGCGAAGAAGCCCGTACCGGGCTGGATCTGGCTGGCCTGCGGCCTGGTGGTCGGCGGTTTCTTCATGTTCCTGTTCAGCCTCGAACCGGGCCGTGACGAGATCAAGCGCGACAAGGGCGAACAGGTGCGCAGCACCAAGCCCGAGCCGAAGCCGACGCAACCCGAGCCGGCCAGACCCAAGTACGACTTCTACACCCTGCTGCCGGAGTCGGAAGTGATCCTGCCGCAGGCCCTGGAAGAAACGCCGCCACCCGTGCCTGAGCAAAAGCCGGTCACGCCGGAAGAAGCCGCGAAGATCGACACGGCCCGCGCCGAAGCGGCACTCAACGGCCAGGTGCCACCGCCTCCTCCGCCCGTGCTGGCCAGCGCGCCGGTCACCACGCAGTTCTTCCTCCAGGCCGGCTCCTTCCGCAAACGCGATGACGCCGACGGCCTGCGCGCGCAGATCATCCTGCTCGGCCAGAACGTACGCGTGGAAACCGGCAAGGTGCGCGAGGAAACCTGGCACCGCGTACTGGTCGGCCCCTTCGCCAGCCGCGAGCAACTGGCCAGCGCGCAGAAGACCTTGGCAGCCGGCGGCTTCAGCAACCTGCTGTTACAGCAGCGCCAGGTCCGCTGATCGCCGATTGATCCGCCGCCGGTTGAAAAGCTGCGGCGGGCACCCCATCTGAGTTTCCATCCGGGCAAGTTCGCCCCGCAGCGTGGAGATTCACCCTTGACCACCATCGTTTCAGTGCGCCGCCACGGCAAGGTCGTGATGGCTGGCGACGGCCAGGTTTCCCTCGGCAACACCGTCATGAAGGGCAACGCCAAGAAGGTGCGCCGCCTCTACCACGGCCAGGTACTGGCCGGCTTCGCCGGTGCCACCGCCGACGCCTTCACCCTGTTCGAGCGCTTCGAAGGTCAGCTCGAGAAACACCAGGGCCACCTGGTTCGCGCCGCCGTCGAGCTGGCCAAGGACTGGCGCACCGATCGCAGCCTGAGCCGTCTGGAAGCCATGCTGGCAGTGGCCAACAAGGACGCTTCGCTGATCATCACCGGCAACGGCGACGTCGTCGAACCCGAGGAAGGCCTGATCGCCATGGGCTCCGGCGGCAACTTCGCCCAGGCTGCCGCGCGCGCCCTGCTGATGAAGACCGACCTGTCCGCCCTCGAGGTTGCCCAGACTGCGCTGGGTATCGCCGGTGACATCTGCGTGTTCACCAACCATCACCAGACCATCGAGGAACTGGACGCCCCCGAGTGACGTCCGTTCTTCATACAGATTCGATAGCGAGCCCGATTCCATGTCCATGACGCCCCGCGAGATCGTCCACGAACTCAACCGCCACATCATCGGCCAGGACGACGCCAAGCGCGCCGTAGCCATCGCCCTGCGCAACCGCTGGCGACGCATGCAGCTGCCGGCCGATCTGCGCCAGGAAGTCACGCCGAAGAACATTTTGATGATCGGCCCCACCGGTGTCGGCAAGACCGAGATCGCCCGCCGCCTGGCCAAGCTGGCCAATGCGCCGTTCCTCAAAGTGGAAGCCACCAAGTTCACCGAGGTCGGTTATGTCGGCCGCGACGTCGAATCGATCATCCGTGATCTGGCCGACGCCGCAGTGAAGATGCTCCGCGAGCAGGAAATCACCAAGGTCCGCCATCGCGCCGAAGATGCCGCCGAAGAGCGCATTCTCGACGCCCTGCTGCCGCCCGCACGCCAGGGTTTCGGTGACGAGCCGGCGCGCAGCGAGGATTCCAACACCCGTCAGCTGTTCCGCAAGCGCCTGCGCGAAGGTCAGTTGAACGACAAGGAAATCGACATCGAAGTGGCCGACTCGCCCATGGGCGTGGAGATCATGACCCCGCCGGGCATGGAGGAGATGACCAACCAGCTGCAAAGCCTGTTCGCCGGCCTCGGCAAGGGCAAGAAGAAGAGCCGCAAGCTCAAGGTCGCCGACGCGCTGAAACTGGTGCGCGACGAGGAGGCCGCCCGCCTGGTCAACGAAGAAGAGCTCAAGGCCCGCGCGCTGGAGGCGGTCGAGCAGCATGGCATCGTCTTCATCGACGAGATCGACAAGGTCGCCAAGCGCGGCAATACCGGCGGTGCCGACGTCTCGCGTGAGGGCGTGCAGCGCGATTTGCTGCCGCTGATCGAGGGCTGCACGGTCAACACCAAGCTGGGCATGGTCAAGACCGACCATATCCTGTTCATCGCCAGCGGCGCCTTCCACCTGAGCAAGCCCAGCGATCTGGTGCCCGAGCTGCAGGGTCGCCTGCCGATCCGCGTCGAGCTCAAGGCGCTGAGCCCGCAGGACTTCGAGCGCATCCTCAGCGAACCGCATGCCTCGCTCACCGAGCAGTACAGCGCGCTGCTGAAGACCGAAGGGCTGGATATCGAGTTCGCCGAAGACGGCATCAAGCGTCTGGCCGAAATCGCCTGGCAGGTCAACGAGAAGACCGAAAACATCGGCGCCCGTCGCCTGCACACCCTGCTCGAGCGCCTGCTGGAGGAAGTTTCCTTCAGCGCCGGCGATCTCGCGGGCCAGCAGAACGGCGAGGCGATCCGTATCGACGCGGCTTACGTCAACGGCCACTTGGGCGAGCTGGCCCAGGACGAAGACCTGTCGCGCTATATTCTGTAGGCCCCGTAGCCCGGATGAAATCCGGGGCTCCTGAAGCCCACGGATTGCATCCGGGCTGCCGATAACGGAAATCCAGCATGCCCATCCCCAGCGCGATCAAACTGCACAAGGCTTCGAAAATCCTGGAGCTGCGTTACGGAGAGCAGGGCTATCAGCTCAGCGCCGAATTTCTGCGCGTGCACTCGCCGTCGGCCGAGGTGCAGGGGCATGGCAAGCCGATCCTGCAGACTGGCAAGCTCGAGGTCGGCCTGGAGCGCATTGAGCCGGCCGGCAACTATGCACTGAAACTGTGCTTCGACGACGGCCACGACAGCGGCCTGTTCACCTGGGAATATCTGCATGAGCTGGCCACCCGTCATGACCAGCTATGGGCCGACTATCTGGCGCAGCTCAGCGCCGCCGGAAAATCCCGCGACCCCAACGAATCGGTCGTGCGCCTGATGCTCTGAGGCACCCGGAAAACCCTCGCCATAGAGGGCGAGGCACAACCGACAACGACTACGTTAGCGACAGTTAGGGCGAGTTTTCTAATCTATCGCGGCATACTCCTGCGTCATCGATCAGCTTGCTTAACTTCACAAACTCGGGTAACCAAGGAACTGGCAGGTTCCCTGCATTTGGCTGTGCCAGGTGCAACGAAATAGGCGGACTCGATCCGCCCCCGGTAACCCGAGCAGTACCAGGCCCTGTGTCGCCGCGCGCCCTCGCAGGCCGGTATTCGTCTCAGGACAATGGAGCGTCGTAGATGAGTGATAAGAATAACGAAGACCTGAAACGCCAGGCCTCGGAAAACACCCTGGGACTCAACCCGGTAATTGGTATCCGCGGCAAGGACCTCCTGACCTCTGCCCGCATGGTGCTCTCTCAGGCACTCAAGCAACCCTTTCATAGCGCCAAGCACGTCGCCCATTTCGGTCTCGAACTGAAGAACGTCATGCTCGGCCAGTCTGCGCTCAAGCCCGAAGACGGCGACCGCCGCTTCGCCGACCCAGCCTGGAGCCAGAACCCGCTGTATCGCCGCTACCTGCAAACCTACCTGGCCTGGCGCAAGGAGCTGCATGACTGGATCGAGCACAGCTCGCTGTCCGAGCAGGACGCCAGCCGCGGCCACTTCGTGATCAACCTGATGACCGAGGCCATGGCGCCGTCCAACAGCATGGCCAATCCGGCGGCGGTCAAGCGCTTTTTCGAGACCGGCGGCAAGAGCCTGCTCGACGGCCTCTCGCACCTGGCCAAGGACATGGTGCACAACGGCGGCATGCCCAGCCAGGTGAGCATGGAAGCCTTCGAGGTCGGCAAGAACCTGGCCACCACCGATGGCGCCGTGGTGTTTCGCAACGACGTGCTGGAGCTGATCCAGTACAAGCCGATCACCGAGAGCGTGCACGAGCGCCCACTGCTGGTGGTGCCGCCACAGATCAACAAGTTCTACGTCTTCGACCTGTCGCCGGAAAAGAGCCTGGCGCGCTTCCTGTTGCGCAGCCAGGTGCAGACCTTCGTGGTCAGCTGGCGCAACCCGACCAAGGCGCAGCGCGAGTGGGGCCTGTCCACCTACATCGAGGCGCTCAAGGAAGCCATCGACGTGATCTGCGCCATCACTGGCAGCAAGGACGTCAACATGCTCGGCGCCTGCTCCGGCGGCCTGACCACGGCATCCCTGCTCGGCCACTACGCTGCGCTTGGCCAACAGAAGGTCAACGCCCTGACCCTGCTGGTCAGCGTCCTCGACACCCAGCTCGACACTCAGGTGGCGCTGTTCGCCGACGAGAAGACCCTGGAAGCCGCCAAGCGTCGCTCCTACCAGGCCGGCGTGCTGGAAGGCAGCGACATGGCCAAGGTGTTCGCCTGGATGCGCCCCAACGACCTGATCTGGAACTACTGGGTCAACAACTACCTGCTCGGTAATGAGCCGCCGGTGTTCGACATCCTCTACTGGAACAACGACACCACGCGTCTGCCAGCCGCGCTGCACGGCGAGTTCATCGACATGTTCCAGACCAACCCACTGACCCGGCCAGGTGCGCTGGAGGTCTGCGGCACACCGATCGACCTGAAGCAGGTCACCTGTGATTTCTTCGTCCTCGCCGGCACCACCGACCACATCACGCCATGGGATTCCTGCTACAAGTCGGCGCACCTGTTCGGCGGCAAATGCGAGTTCGTGCTGTCCAACAGCGGCCATATCCAGAGCATTCTCAACCCGCCGGGCAACCCCAAGGCGCGCTACATGACCAACAGCGAGATGCCGCTGGACCCGAAGGCCTGGCAGGAAACCTCGACCAAGCATGCCGACTCCTGGTGGCTGCATTGGCAGACGTGGCTGAGCGAACGCTCGGGCGAAACCAAGAATGCTCCACGGGCGCTGGGCAACAAGAAATTCCCGGCTGGCGAAGCCGCACCGGGCACTTATGTACACGAACGCTGATTTTCAGTCTCAACCGCAGCGGCACCGGGAAGTGCCGCACGCCACGACGGTCTGACCGGCGTGGAGCCAGGTAACCCCTGGTAACCCTGGAGGCGGCCCGGACGGCCCTCTCCAGCGCTCAACTCCACAGGGGCTGCGCCTATGCCGCAACCATTCGTATTCCGCACCATCGATCTCGATGGTCAGACCATCCGCACGGCGGTGCGGCCAGGCAACAGCCAGTTGGTGCCGCTGCTGATCTTCAATGGCATTGGCGCCAACCTGGAGCTGGTGATGCCCTTCGTCGCCGCCCTGGATCCGGAGCTGGAAATCATCGCCTTCGACGTCCCCGGTGTCGGCGGTTCCTCCACGCCGGCAACCCCCTACCGCTTCCCTGGCCTGGCCAAGCTGGCAGCGCGCATGCTCGATTACCTCGACTACGGTCAGGTCAATGCCATCGGCGTATCCTGGGGCGGCGCCCTGGCGCAGCAGTTCGCCCATGACTATCCCGAGCGCTGCAAGAAGCTGATCCTCGCCGCCACCTCGGCCGGCGCGGTGATGGTGCCGGGCAAACCCAAGGTGCTCTGGCGCATGGCCAGCCCGCGCCGCTATGTGCAACCGTCCTATGGCGTACGCATCGCCCCAGACATCTACGGCGGCGCCTTCCGTCGTGATCCCAAGCTGGCTATGGCGCATGCCAGCAAGGTGCGCTCGGGCGGAAAGATGGGCTACTACTGGCAACTGTTCGCCGGCCTCGGCTGGACCAGCATCCACTGGCTGCACAAGATCCGCCAACCGACGCTGGTGATGGCCGGCGACGACGACCCGCTGATTCCGCTGATCAACATGCGCCTGTTGGCCTGGCGCATTCCCAACGCCGAATTGCATGTGATCGACGACGGCCACCTGTTCCTGGTGACCCGCGCCGAAGCAGTGGCGCCGATCATCATGAAGTTTCTCGAGGAGGAACGGCACCGCGCGGTGATGCACCCGCAGCCCACACCATTGCGCCAGCATTGACGGCACCGGTTTGGTGCGCAATGTTCTGCGTGCTCGACAAAGGGGCCCATCAAGGCCTCTCGTTTTTCGACGCGGCGCTCTGGAATGCACTTCCCGCGCGCCTGGTACAGGGCTTGCTGCACACCGTGCACAAGTACAAGGTGCGTGTCAGGCAGTCCGCGCCATGAACGTCTCTAGACGGTTTGACGATGGAGTGTTGCCCCATGCGAGACAAGTCGAACCCGGCTTCACTGCCGGCACCTGCCAGTTTCATGAATGCCCAGAGCGCCGTGGTCGGCGTACGCGGTCGCGATCTGCTGTCCACCATGCGCCTGCTGGCGGCACAGGGCCTGAAGAATCCGCTGCGCAGCGGTCGTCATCTGCTGGCCTTTGGCGGCCAGCTCGGACGCGTGCTGCTGGGCGACACCCCGCACAAGGTCAACCCGCTGGACGCGCGTTTCGCCGATCCGACCTGGCACCTCAATCCCTTCTACCGGCGCAGCCTGCAGGCCTATCTGGCGTGGCAGAAACAACTGGCTGCGTGGATCGACGACAGCGACCTGTCGGCCGATGACCGCGCCCGCGCGCGCTTTCTCCTATCGCTGATGAGCGACGCGTTGTCGCCCTCCAACAGCCCACTCAACCCGCAGGCGCTCAAGGAGCTGTTCAACACCGGTGGCAGCAGTGCGTTCAAGGGCTTGCGCCACCTGCTCGACGACCTGCTGAACAACGACGGCCTGCCTAGCCAGGTCAGCAAGCATGCTTTCGAGGTCGGCCGTAATCTGGCCTGCACGCCAGGCGTCGTGGTATTTCGCAACGAGCTGCTGGAGCTGATCCAGTACAAACCGATGAGCGAGAAGCAGTACCTGCGCCCACTGCTGATCGTGCCGCCACAGATCAACAAGTACTACATATTCGATCTGTCCAACGACAAGAGCTTCGTCCAGTACGCACTGAAGAACGGCCTGCAGACCTTCATGATCAGCTGGCGCAACCCCGACCCGCGTCACCGCGAATGGGGCCTGTCGAGCTATGTGCAGGCCGTCGAGGAGGCCGTCGATGCCTGCCGCGCCATCACCGGCAGCAAGGACGTCAACCTGCTCGGCGCCTGCGCGGGCGGCCTGACCATAGCCGCCCTGCAAGGCCACCTGCAGGCACGCCGCCAACTGCGCAAGATTTCCAGCGCCACTTACATGGTCAGCCTGCTCGATAGTCAGATCGACAGCCCGGCGATGCTCTTCGCCGACGAGGAAACCCTCGAGTCGGCCAAGCGCCGCTCCTACCAGCAAGGCGTGCTGGACGGCCGCGACATGGCCAGGGTATTCGCCTGGATGCGCCCCAACGACCTGATCTGGAACTACTGGGTCAACAACTACCTGCTCGGCAAGCAACCGCCGGCCTTCGACATCCTCTACTGGAACAACGACAACACCCGCCTGCCCGCTGCACTGCATGGCGACCTGATCGATTTCTTCAAGCACAACCCGCTCAGCCGTGCGGGTGCGCTGGAGGTCTGCGGTACTCCGGTGGACCTGGCCAAGGTCAACGTCGACAGCTTCAGCGTGGCCGGCATCAACGATCACATCACGCCCTGGGATGCGGTCTATCGCTCGACCCTGCTGCTCGGCGGCAGCCGCCGCTTCATCCTGTCCAACAGCGGGCATATCCAGAGCATTCTCAACCCGCCGGGCAACCCCAAGGCCAACTACTACGAAAACACCAAGCTCACCTCCGACCCACGCGCCTGGTATCACGACGCTACGCACCAGCAAGGCAGCTGGTGGCCACAGTGGCTGGAATGGATTCAGGCCCGCTCCGGCGAGCAACGCGAAACCCTGATGGCGCTGGGCAACCAGAACCATCCGGCCATGGAGGCGGCCCCCGGCACCTACGTGCATATTCGCTGAGCTCCTAGCTCAGGAACAGCCCGTCACTGCACAAGGCTTGGTGGCCCGCCTGGCTCTGTTGCCGCCCTATGACAGCCCATCAGTTGCTGCCGATCCCGTCGCGGGCAGGCCGGCGGGAAAATAGACGACCATGCGTAGATGGCGATGCTCATCCACGGTAAGTATCTCGTGCTGGAATTCCAGGCGAAGCGGATCGTCGACGCTGCTAATCGTGCGCACTCCGCGACTGTATTCGCCCGCACCCGGCGTTTCCCACCAACGGCGAAAGTCCGCCGACAGCCTCTGCAACTCCTCAGTCAGCGCCAGTATGGCCGGGTCGTCCCGCGGCGCCGCGGCAAGATCACAGCGAAAGTGCGACAGTAGGCGCTGCGCATCCTCGCGCCATTCTGGCAGGCGTTTGCGCAGGTCCGGGGCGGTGAACACCATACGGATGAAGTTGCGCTCCGCCAGGGTCCTGCCGGCGAAGCCGAACAGCTGGTCTGCCGCCCCGTTCCAGGCGATGACGTCCCAGCGCAGGTTGATGACGTAGGCCGGTCGCGCAACCAGGTCGTCCATCAGTTGCTGAATCAGCGGAGTGACCGACGGCCACTGATGGGCTTCGGCAGGTGGCGGACGACGATGCGCCAGCAGAAAGAGATGGCAGCACTCGGCGTCATCCAGCTTGAGGGCACGCGCGACGTTAAGCAGAAAGCTCTCGGACACGCCAATGTCGCGCCCTTGCTCGAACCAGGTGTACCAGGTGAGGCCGACCCCGGCGAGAGCGGCCACTTCCTCGCGCCTGAGACCCGGGGTTCGCCGGCGGCCGGTGGCGGGCAGGCCGACATCGGCAGGCCCGAGCTTGCGTCGATGATAGAGCAGGAACTCGGAAAGGTCCTGGCGGGTACGGTCGAGGGTGCGCACGGGGGTCAAGGTATTGCCTCGAGTAATAGGATAAATTACTAAATTGTAATACCAAAATAGCCTTCCAATAATGCCCTCTCCCATCATGGAGGAGAAGGCAACATGAGCCTCGACTGCAACCGAAACCTATCGCCGCCCCACTCGCCCGCTACCAGCCACGCAGCCACGCCCCATGCCGGAGTCCGCGAGTGGCTGGGGCTGGCAGTGTTGGCCTTACCCACTATGCTGCTCGGCCTCGATGTCACTCTTCTGTACCTGGCGCTTCCGGCCCTGGCAGCGGACCTCGACTCCAGCAGCACCCAGGCACTCTGGATCATGGATATCTACGGCTTCATGATTGCCGGCTTCCTGATCACCATGGGCACGCTGGGCGACCGGGTCGGCCGCCGACGGCTGCTGATGATCGGCGGCGCAGCGTTCGCCGGCGCTTCGCTGCTGGCGGCCTACTCCACCAGTGCCGAGATGTTGATCATCGCGCGCGCCGCTCTGGGCGTGGCCGGGGCGACCCTGATGCCTTCCACCCTGGCGTTGATCAGCAACATGTTCTCCGATGCTCGCCAGCGCGCCCAGGCTATCGGTGTGTGGGCAACCATGTTCGCGCTGGGCATGGCAGTGGGGCCGCTGGTCGGCGGTGTGCTGCTGGAGCGCTTCTGGTGGGGCGCCTCGTTTCTCCTGGCGCTACCGGTGATTGCCCTGTTGCTGGCATTGGCCCCGGTACTGCTCCCGGAGTACCGCTCGGCGCACAGCGGCCGCTTCGACCTGCTCAGCGTTGCGCTATCGCTCGCCGCCATCCTGCCGGCGATCTACGGTGTGAAGGAGCTCGGCAAGGCCGGCGTGGAACTCGGCCCCTTGCTGAGCATGGCTGCCGGGGTGTTTTTTGCCGTGCTGTTCGTCCGTCGGCAGCGGCGCCTCGCCGAACCGTTTCTGGACATGGCACTGTTTGCCAGCCGGACATTCAGCGCCGCGCTGATCGTCCTGCTGGTCGGCCTGATAGCCGTCGGTGGCACCATGTTGCTGGTCACCCAGTATCTGCAACTGGTGCTGGGGCTCTCGCCACTGGCCGCCGGCATATGGATGGCGCCACCGGCTCTGGCCATGGTTGCGGCCGGGATCGTGGCGCCGCTGATCGCCCGGCACATCCGCCCGGGTCTGGTCGTCGCCGTAGCCCTGGCACTGTCAACACTCGGCTACCTGTTGCTCGCGCAAGTGCGGGACGCATCCGGTATCGGCCTGCTGGTGGGCGGTTTTGCCCTGGTCTACTTCGGCCTGGGTACCATCGCAGCACTGGGCACCGACCTGGTGGTGGGGGCAGCACCAGCGGACAAGGCCGGCGCCGCCTCGGCGATGTCCGAGATGGTCCAGGAGCTGGGTGTAGCGCTGGGAGTGGCGACCCTCGGGAGCCTGGCCGCCACGGTCTATCGCCTGCGCATCCTCGAGCATATTCCCGCGGCGCTACCGCAAGAGCTTGCCAGGGCCGTCGGCGACAGCCTCTGGGCATCCTCGGCGGTGGCGCAGCACTTGCCCGCTGGCTTACTCGAGCAAGCCAGGGCCGCCTTCATCCAGGGCCTGAGCCTGTCTACCAGCCTCAGCGCTCTGGGTATCGCGATCCTGGCGATCCTCGCCGCGCTGGCGTTGCGGCATATCGGTACGATTGGCGCTCACGACAAAGACGCATGACGCGCCTCGCGAGTTCCAGCGGTGCGTCACTGCAGGGCGCTAGCCGAGCATACCGAACACAACGCCGCTGAGCCCAGGCACAGCAAACCAGGGGCTGGTCGAGGGCGCGCCGGACGGTTATCGTCACCGCTTTCGCGCCACAAACAAGAAGACCGGATGAAAACCCGCGAGCGCATCCTGCAAACCGCCCTGCTGCTGTTCAACCAGCAGGGCGAGCCCAACGTCTCGACCCTGGAGATCGCCAACGAACTGGAGATCAGTCCGGGCAATCTCTACTACCACTTCCACGGCAAGGAACCGCTGATTCTCGAACTGTTCGAGCGTTTCCAGGCTGAGATGGCGCCGCTGCTCGATCCTCCCGCCGAGGCGCAGCTGGATGTCGAGGACTACTGGCTGTTCCTCCACCTGATCGTCGAGCGCCTGGCGCAGTACCGTTTCCTGTTCCAGGACCTGTCCAACCTGGCAGGACGCCTGCCCAAGCTGGAGCGCGGCATCCGCCACTGGCTCAACGCACTCAAGCGCACCCTGGCGTCCCTGCTGGCACGCTTGATGGCCGATGGGCAACTGGTCAGCGATACCCGCGCCCTGGGCCAACTGGTGGAACAGATCACCCTGACCCTGCTGTTTTCCCTGGATTACCAGCGCATCCTCGGCAACCACGGCGAAAGCCGCCTGGTGGTCTACCAGGTGATGATGCTGGTCGCGCCGCACCTGGCCCAGCCTTCACGCGGAGCCGTCGAGCACGTGGCGCAGCGTTATCTGGAAGCCTGAGGCACTCCAGGACGTAGCGTGTGCAAAGCTGTAGGCCGTCAGGCAGGTAGAGCGGCACGGATTCGTGCGACCTGCTCGAGCAGTGCGAGAGACCGGTGACCCGGTTCGCCCCGTGCTTAAACGCAAACGCCCGGCACTGGGCCGGGCGTTTTTGATCCTGAGAAACTCAGGACGAAGTGGCTGGGGTTGCCGCAGTGGCAGCCGGAGCCGGTGCAGCGGCCGGCGTAGCAGCAGCGGCCGGAGCCGGAGCCGGTGCAGCCGGTTTCGGGGCAGCTGCCTTGGGCGCAGCAGGTTTCTTCGCCGCCGGCTTCTTCGCCGCAGCAGGTTTAGCTGCTGGTTTGGCGGCTGCCGCTGGCTTGGCAGCGGGTTTCGCGGCGGCCTTGGCTGCTGGTTTCGCCGCAGGTTTAGCTGCTGGCTTGGCAGCTGCAGGTTTCGCGGCAGCTTTCGCAGCGGCCGGTTTGGCAGCTGGCTTGGCTGCAGCCTTAGCAGCAGGCTTGGCGGCCGGCTTCGCTGCGGGTTTGGCCGCTGCTTTCGCAGCAGGCTTGGCGGCAGGTTTAGGTGCAGCTTTGGCAGCAGGCTTGGCAACCGACTTGGCCGATACGCCAGCGATCTTCTCCAACTGCTTGGTCAGGCTGTCGACCTTGTCATTCAGTGCCTTGACCTCATTGCGGCTGGGCACGCCCAGACGCGAGATGGCATTGTTCAGACGCTTGTCGAAAGCCTCTTCCAACTCACCCCACTTGCCGATCGCCTTGCCCCGGACTTCATCGACCTTGGACTTGGCGGAACCTACCTTGGAGCCGACACCGGCTTTCACCGCGTCAACCTGCTTGTCGACTTCGCTCTTGGCCAGCTTTTCAGCCTTCTCGCCGTCCTTGACCAGCGTGTCGAACAGCTTGGTGCCGTCCTTGCTGACCTTGGAGTAAGCGCCCAAGCCTGCCAACCAGATCTGACGCGAGTATTTCTCGACCTCGCCGATCCAGGAGCTGGTCTGTTTCTCGGTTTTCTTCTTAACAGCCATCCTGATCTCCTTATTTGGTACGCGCGACATGCTCGAGCAACGCGCTCAGCTCATCCAGCTTAGCAGAGAGTGCTTCAACATCCTGCTTGGACGGAATGCCGATACGGTTCAGAGCGGAAGCCACACGAGTATCGAAAGCCTTCTCGATCTTGTCGAGTTGAACTTCGACCTTGCCTTTGACACTGGTGACATTGCTGTTGACCGACTGCTTGACCGATTCGATCTGGCTGTTGGCGGCTTCGACCTGCTCGTCGACCAGCTTCTTGCCTTTGCTTTCGACGCCTTCACCGGTTTTGACCAGTTCCTTGAAGTATTCGGCCCCCTCGCTACCCGCCTTGGCGTATGCGCCCAGGCCTGCGAGGTAGATCTTGCGGGCATAGCCCTTCACGTCGTCGAACAGACCGGCTTTGTCTTCGACCACGGCTTCTACTTTTTTCTTCACGGCAACTTTCGACATGGTGCACCTCACGCGCTTTGACAGTTAGCGGAAACGCCCACGGAATGCAGGCTTGGGTACACCCTAAGGAGAAAAATTAGAAATCGCATACTAGGAACAGGCGACAGCATGCATGCCCAAGCGACCCAGAGGCGGTGCGCACAGCGCACCCTACTGGCTTGCCACTGCTCTCAGGCCAGCGACTTGTCCAGCACCTGCTCGATTTCGCGCTGGATCATGCCGCCCATGGGCGACAGCAACAGCCCCAGCTTGAGCTCAACACGCACGGTATCGTCCCCAACCGCGATGCTGCCGTCGGCACCGCTGCGCTTGAACTCCAGGGTGTCGCCGTTCCAGCGGTAGCGCACGTTGTATTCGCTGGCCAGACGCTCGGCCAGACGCTCGGCTTTCTCCCGCGCGGCCTCGCGGCCAAGGGAATGGGATCGTTCGACACGAATACGGGACATGACAGCTCCTCAATCAGGCAGGCGCCGCAGCACTGCGGCATGAAGTCACAGCACTCTAACAGCCCGCCAACCCACCTGGCACCCAGGCAAGACAAAGGCGGCAGGCGGCTTTAGAATGGCCAGGTTTTTTACCTGGTGAGAGCGACATGAGCGATCCACGCAAGGCCCACGAGCAGGAACCCACCACCCACTTCGGTTTCCAGGACGTGCCGGAAAGCCAGAAGGCGGAGAAGGTGGCCGAAGTCTTCCACTCGGTGGCGGCCAAGTACGACCTGATGAACGACGTGCTATCCGGTGGCCTGCATCGCCTGTGGAAGCGCTTCACCATCGAGCTGTCCGGCGTGCGCACCGGTAACCGCGTGCTGGATATCGCGGGTGGCACCGGCGACCTGACGCGCAAGTTCGCCAGCATCGTCGGCCCAACCGGTCAGGTGGTGCTGGCCGATATCAACGACTCCATGCTCAAGGTCGGTCGTGATCGCCTGCTGGACAAGGGCGTGGCCGGCAACGTGCAGTTCGTCCAGGCTGACGCCGAGAAGCTGCCATTCCCCGATAACCACTTCGACGTGGTCACCATCGCCTTCGGTCTGCGCAACGTCACCCACAAGGAAGACGCCCTGCGCTCGATGCTGCGCGTGCTCAAGCCGGGCGGCCGCCTGCTCGTGCTGGAGTTCTCCAAGCCCGGCAACCCGCTGCTGGCCAAGGTCTACGACACCTACTCGTTCAGCTTCATGCCGCTGGCCGGCAAGTTGATCACCAACGATTCGGAAAGCTACCGCTACCTGGCCGAGTCGATCCGCATGCACCCGGATCAGGAAACGCTCAAGGCGATGATGGTCGAGGCCGGCTTCGAGCGCGTCACCTACCACAACATGACCGGCGGCATCGTCGCCCTGCATCGCGGCATCAAACCTTAATGCTCATCATGGGCTTGCTGGCAGGCGTCGAGACTGGCCTCAACCGCGTCCTGCGCCTCGATGGCACGGCCTTGCCGCGTCTGCAGGCACTGAGCGGCAAGGTCATCGCCGTGCAGTGTCAGAGCCCGGCACTGGAGCTGTTCATCCTGCCCAGCGGCGACGGCCTGCAACTCGCCGCACAGTGGCACGCTGCGGCTGACTGCACCCTGACGGCCCCGGCCGCCAGCCTGGCACGCCTGGCCCTGAGCCGCGAGAAAACCGCCGCCCTGCACCGCCCCGAGGTATCACTCGATGGCGACAGCGCGGTGCTGCTGCAACTGGCCGGCATCCTCCAGGATCTGGAGCTGGACTGGGAATACGAGCTCTCCCGCTGGCTCGGCCCGGTGGCCACCACCCTGCTCGCGGGTCACCTGCGCAGCCGGGCCAATCTCGCCAGCCACGGCGCCGCCAGCCTCAAGCAGAATCTGGCCGACTACCTGGCCGAAGAGTCACGCACCCTGGTGGGCCAGCGCGAAGCCGATGCGCGTTTCGCCGAGCTGGATCAACTCAAACTCGCCCTCGACCGCCTGGAAGCACGCATCGAGCGCCTCACTTCTGCCAATAAGTCCGACGCATGAAGCTGCTTGCCGTTCGCCGCCTGTTGCGCATCCAGCGCGTAGTCATCCGCTATCAACTGGACGAGATGCTCTTCGAGCTGCCGCTGCCATTCTGGCTGCGCGCGCTGTCCTGCCTGCTGCCCTGGCGCTGGCTGCCACGCAAGCCGCTGGCGCTGTCGCGCGGCGCACGCCTGCGTCTGGCACTCGAAGACCTGGGGCCGATCTTCATCAAGTTCGGCCAACTGCTGTCCACCCGCCGCGACCTGCTGCCGCCGGACATCGCCGACGAACTGGCGCGCCTGCAGGATCAGGTACCGCCCTTCCCCGAAGCCCAGGCCATCGCCCTGATCGAAGCCCAACTCGGCGCCCCGGTGAGCGAGCTTTTCGCCCGCTTCGACAGCCAGCCGCTGGCCTCGGCCTCGGTCGCGCAGGTACATGCCGCGCAGCTCAAGAGTGGCGAGCAGGTGGTGGTCAAGGTGGTGCGCCCCGGTCTCAAACCGGTGATCCGCCAGGACCTGGCCTGGCTGTTCCTGATCGCCCGCATTGCCGAAAAGGCTTCGGCCGATGCCCGCCGCCTACGCCCGGTGGAAGTGGTCAGCGACTACGAAAAAACCATTTTCGATGAACTCGATCTGCTGCGCGAAGCCGCCAACGCCAGCCAGCTGCGGCGCAACTTCGACGGCTCGCCGCTGCTCTACGTGCCGCAGGTGTACTGGGACCTGTGCCGCCACCAGGTGCTGGTGATGGAGCGCATCTACGGCATCCCGGTGACCGACCTGGCCACCCTGGCCGACCAGCGCACCGACATGAAGCTACTGGCCGAGCGCGGTGTGGAGATCTTCTTCACCCAGGTGTTCCGCGACAGTTTCTTCCACGCCGACATGCACCCCGGCAACATCTTCGTCAGCACCCGCACACCCTGGAGCCCGCAGTACATTGCCATCGACTGCGGCATCATCGGCAGCCTCACCGACGAGGACCAGGATTACCTGGCGCGCAACCTGATCGCCTTCTTCAAGCGCGACTACCGCAAGGTGGCGCAGCTGCACATCGACTCGGGCTGGGTGCCGGCCGACACCAAGGTCAACGAGTTCGAGGCGGCAATCCGCACCGTGTGCGAGCCGATCTTCGAGAAACCACTGAAGGACATTTCCTTCGGCCAGCTGCTGCTGCGCCTGTTCCAGACCGCCCGGCGTTTCAATATGGAAGTGCAGCCGCAGCTGGTGCTGCTGCAGAAGACCCTACTCAATATCGAAGGCCTGGGCCGTCAGCTCTACCCCGATCTGGATCTGTGGAGCACCGCGCAGCCCTTCCTCGAACGCTGGATGCGCGAGCGCATCAGCCCGCTGCATCTGCTGCGCAACCTGCAGCAACAAGCCGAGCAGGTACCGCACCTGTCACAGATCGCCCGCGACACCCTGGAGCGTCTGCAGCAGCCGGTACAGGTCCAGACCACCGCATCGCGCGATCACTGGGCACTGCGCCTGCTTGGCGCGGCGCTGATCGGCGCCGGCGCTATGCAGGGCCTGGCGCCACTGCTGGCCACCTGGCCAGCCTGGCTGATGGTCGGAGGCGGGCTCTATCTGGTGCTGCGCCGATAGCCAGTTGGCTGCGGCACTGGCACACTTGGCGAATTCACGGGCCGAGGCCCGGCGAGACAGACACGGAATACCGATGAACGATTGGCTCGATGAAATCCACTGGAACGAAGACGGCCTGGTGCCGGCCATCGCCCAGGACCACCAGAGCGGCCGCATCCTGATGATGGCCTGGATGAACCGCGAATCCCTCGCCCTCACCGCCAGCGAACAACGCGCCATCTACTGGTCGCGCTCACGTGGCAAGTTGTGGCGCAAGGGTGAGGAATCCGGTCATGTGCAGAAGCTGCACGAGCTGCGCCTGGACTGCGACGCCGATGTCATCGTACTGATGGTCGAACAACTGGGCGGCATCGCCTGCCACACCGGTCGCGAAAGCTGCTTCTATCGGGTATACGAGAATGGCGGCTGGAAAACCGTCGACGCCGTGCTGAAAGATCCGCACGCCATCTATGCAGGACACCGCCATGAGTGACACCCTGAGCCGCCTGGCCGAGGTACTGGAGTCGCGCAAGGGCGCAGCGGCCGACAGCTCCTACGTCGCCAGCCTGTATCACAAGGGCCTGAACAAGATTCTGGAAAAGGTCGGCGAGGAATCGGTGGAAACCATCCTCGCCGCCAAGGACGCCGCCGCCAGCGGTGACTGCAAGGACCTGATCTACGAAACCGCCGACCTGTGGTTCCATAGCCTGGTCATGCTCGCCGCCCTCGGCCAGCATCCCCAGGCCGTACTGGATGAACTGGATCGCCGTTTCGGCCTCTCCGGCCACGCGGAAAAAGCCGCGCGACCGCAATCCGAATAAACCTTCATAACGGAGTACATATCATGGGTTTCGGCGGTATCAGCATCTGGCAACTCCTGATCATCCTGCTCATCGTGGTCATGCTGTTCGGCACCAAGCGCCTGAAAGGCCTGGGCTCGGATCTGGGCGACGCGATCAAGGGTTTCCGCAAATCGATGGATAGCGGCGAAGCTGAAAAGCCAGCCGTGGAAGACCCCAAGGGCCAGACCATCGACGCCCAGGCACACAAGGTCGAAGAGCCAGCGAAGAAAGACTAAGCCATGTTCGACATCGGTTTTACCGAGCTGCTGCTGGTCGGTCTGGTGGCCCTGGTGGTGCTCGGCCCTGAGCGCCTGCCAGGTGCCGTGCGTACGGCCAGCCTGTGGATCGGCCGGATCAAGCGCAGCTTCAACTCGATCAAGGCCGAGGTGGAACGCGAGATCGGCGCTGATGAAATTCGCCGTCAGTTGCACAACGAGCGGATTCTCGAGCTCGAGCGCGAGATGAAGGCAATGAAGCAGGACATTCTCGGCACTGGCACTGGCAGCAACAGTCAGCCTGCCGAGAACGTCGCCGAAGCAGCCCCGAGCGTTCAGGACAAGAATCCCCAGCCATGAGCAAAAATTCGCAAGACGACCAGGAAATGCCTCTGGTCTCGCACCTGGCCGAACTGCGTACACGCCTGTTGCACTGCGTGGTGATCATCCTGCTGATCTTCGCCGGCCTGTTCTACTTCGCCCAGGACATCTACGCCCTGGTCGCCGCGCCGCTACGCGCCTATCTGCCGGACGGTGCGACGATGATCGCCACCGGCGTCGCCTCGCCGTTTCTCACGCCCTTCAAGCTGACCCTGATGTGCGCGCTGTTTCTCGGCATGCCGGTGATCCTGCACCAGGCCTGGGGTTTCATCGCGCCAGGGCTGTACACCCATGAGCGGCGCATCGCGGTGCCGCTGCTGATCTCCAGCATCTTCCTGTTCTATGCCGGTATGGCCTTCGCCTACTTCGTGGTGTTCCCGATCATGTTCGGCTTCTTCGCCAGCGTGACCCCGGAAGGCGTGGCGATGATGACCGACATCGGCCAGTACCTGGATTTCGTCCTGACCCTGTTCTTCGCCTTTGGCGTGGCGTTCGAGATCCCCATCGCCACCTTTCTGCTGATCTGGGTCGGCATCGTCGACGTCGCTACCCTGCGCAAGAGCCGTCCCTACGTGATCGTCGGCTGCTTCGCGGTCGGCATGGTGCTGACGCCGCCGGACGTGTTCTCGCAGACCTTGCTGGCCCTGCCGATGTGGCTGCTGTTCGAGGCCGGCGTGCTGGCTGGCGCGCTGGTCAAGCGCAAGCGCGACCAGGAACAGGCCGAAGAAGAAGCCAAGCCCGAAGACCAACCGCCCGCGCCACTGCCGTGAACCTGCTGCTGCTGGAAGACGCCGACTTCGTCGACGGCGATCGGGTACGCCTCAGTGGCAGGCGCCTGAAGCATCTACATGAAGTGCATCGCGCAGAAGCAGGTGACCGTCTGCGCGTCGGGCGCCTTGGTGGGTTGATGGGCGAAGGTCGACTGGTCGCCCTGGATGCCGAGCACGCTGAACTGCAGGTCAGCCTCGAGCAAGCACCACCGGCCAAGCTGCCGCTGACCCTGATCCTCGCCCTGCCACGCCCGAAGATGCTCAAGCGCGTGCTGCAGACGGTCAGCGCCATGGGCGTACCACGCCTGGTACTGCTCAACAGCTATCGCGTGGAGAAGAGTTTCTGGCAGACGCCATTCCTCGAACCGGAAGCGATCCGGGAACAGCTGATTCTCGGCCTGGAGCAGGCGCGCGACACGGTACTGCCTGAGGTGAGCATCGAGAAGCGCTTCAAGCCCTTCGTCGAAGACCGCCTACCGGCCCTGGCGGCGGGAACGCTTGGCCTGACCGGCCATCCCGGCGATTACCCGGCCTGCCCACGTGCGGTGCAGGAACCAGTGACCCTGGCCATCGGCCCGGAAGGCGGCTGGATTCCTTACGAAGTCGAGTTGCTGCGCGAAGCCGCAGGCCTGCAACCGGTACAGCTTGGCGAACGTATTCTGCGGGTGGAAACGGCGGTGCCGGTGCTGTTGGCCAGGTTGTTCTGATGCCTTGGCTGTGGACAAGCTTCGCGTTGTCCACCCTAGGCACCAAGAACGCGTGAGCAACCTGTAGGAGCGAGCTACCGCTATACCTCGAGCAGGAATGTCACCGGCCCATCGTTGACCAGGTGCACCTGCATGTTGGCGCCGAAGCGTCCGGTGGCGACCTGCGGGTGCTGGGCTCTGGCCATTTCGACCAGAGCATCGAACAGCGCAGCACCCTGCGCGGGCGGCGCGGCGCTGGAGAAGCTGGGGCGCATGCCGCTCTTGGTGTCGGCAGCCAGGGTGAACTGTGACACCAGCAACAGCCCGCCTTGTACGTCCGTCAGCGAGCGGTTCATCTTGCCCGCCTCGTCGCTGAATACCCGATAGTTCAACAGCTTGTGCAGGGCACGGGACAGACTGGCCTGATCGTCCTGCGGCTCGATGCCGACCAGCGCCAGCAGCCCCTGATCGATGCTGCCCACCACCTCGCCTTCGACCTCAACCCGCGCGCCAGTGACGCGCTGGATCAGCAGCTTCATGCATCCTCCGGCGGCAGGTCGAGCAGGCGCCGGGCCATCTGTTCGGCGGAGCGGATCAGCGCATCGGTGATGCCGGGTTCCGCCGCCGAGTGGCCGGCGTCACGGATGATCTGCAGTTCGCTGTTGGGCCAGGCCTGGTGCAGCGCCCAGGCGTTGTCCAGCGGGCAGATGGCGTCATAGCGGCCATGCACGATGATGCCCGGCAGGTGGGCGATCTTCGGCATGTCGCGGAGCAGCTGGTTAGGTTCGAGGAAGGCGTCGTTGACGAAGTAGTGGCACTCGATACGGGCGATGGACAGCGCCCGGTGCGCCTCACTGAAACGGTCGACTACCTGGGTATTGGGACGCAGGGTCGCGGTACGCCCTTCCCAGGTCGACCAGGCCTTGGCCGCATGCATCTGGGCAATCTGGTCGGCACCCGTCAGGCGCTTGTAGAAGGCCTGCATCAGGTCGCCACGCTCCTCCACCGGGATGGGCGCCACGTAGTCTTCCCAGTAATCGGGGAACAGGCGGCTGGCGCCCTCCTGATAGAACCAGCTGAACTCCTGCGGCCGACACAGGAAAATGCCGCGCAGAATCAGTCCATGCACGCGCTGCGGATGCGCCTGTGCATACGCCAACGCCAGGGTCGAGCCCCAGGAGCCGCCGAACAGCACGAACTTGTCGATGGCCAGATGCTCGCGAATACGCTCGATATCGGCAATCAGCGCCTGGGTGGTGTTGTTCTCCAGACTCGCGTGCGGCGTGGAACGACCGCAGCCGCGCTGGTCGAAGGTGACGATGCGGTACAGGGCGGGATCGAAGTAACGGCGGCTGGCAGAATCGCAACCAGCGCCGGGGCCTCCATGGATGAACAGTACCGGCAACCCATCCGCAGAGCCGCTCTCGTCGATATACAGCACGTGCGGCTGCTCGACCGCCAGTTCATGGCGAGCGTAGGGTTTGATCTCCGGGTACAAAGTCTGCATGGTTGGCTCCTGTTGGCTGGGCTACAACTGCCGTGTTCCACTCTGCCCGGCATCATAACCATGAAAAGGAAGTTCGGCATGTCGATGCGTCATCTGGCTTGGTCGCTGTTTATGTCCTTCACCCTCCTGCTCGCCGGCTGCGGCGACCGTGACGACCCGCAGGCCGCTCTGGAAGCGGCCGTTCAGCAGTTGCAGGACAACATCGAGGCCAAGAGCACCAGTGCAGTGCTGGACCAGCTGCATGGCGATTTCCTGGCCCGCCAGGAGCTGGACCGTGAGTGGGCCAAGCGCACCATGGCCCTGCTGTTCCTGCGCCACAAGAACATCAAGGTAATCGCACTGGGCAAGAACAGCTGGATCGACGCCGCGATCAGCAGCAAGGGCTACACCGAAGCCCAGGTCGGCCTGAGCGGCGCCGAGGGGTTGATCCCCGACAGTGCGCGGCACTACTCGGTGAAACTGGAATGGTGGCTCGACGGCGGCGAATGGAAGCTCGCGCGCCTGGATTGGGAGTGAAGGCGTAGCCCGCCCCCCGCCTGCGTAGGAGCTGGCTTGCCGGCGATCACTCGATGTTCGCCATCCGATCTGATCGCGAGCAAGCTCGCTCCTACAGGGGGCGGGCCTAAGGCACCCAGTTACGTAGCCGATGCAATCCGGGCTACAGGCTAGTCAGCCTGACGCCAGATAAGGTCCGACGTGACATAACCCTGCTCGCGCGCCACGCTGAGCAGCTTGTCGCGGGTCTGCTGATCCACTTCAGGGGTGCGCGAGAGCAGCCACAGGTACTTGTGCTCCGGGTGACCGACCAGCGCCACGCGATAGTCCTCATCGTGGTAGATCACCCAGTAGTCGCCCTTGATCGGCAGCAGTTTGCTTGCCCAGTTGTCGAAGCGCACCCACAGCTTGTCGGTTTGCCCTTCGACCTGAGGCTCGGCGACACCCTTGGCCTCGATCCACTTGCCGTCCTTGTCGCGGCAGCGGTTGGTCACGTCGATGCGGCCATCGTCACGCAGCCCGTAGTGCGCCTCGGACTGCACGCAGTTACGCTGGAAGAACATAGGCAGGCGTGCCAGCTCGTACCAGGTACCCTGGTAGCGCTGCAGGTCGACCTGCATGGTCTGCGGTGGCGGTGTGGGGATGCTGCCGGTACCGGAGTTGGCACAGCCTGAAAGGGCGAGAATGGCGCTGGCGATTAGGATCGAACGCATGGAAGCTCCTGTTTACTTGAGTCCCTTGCCGGAGAACAGCATGACCTTGTCCCCGGCGTACTGGACACTGATATAGGCCTTGTCGTCACCCCAGGTGCAGCTGGTCATCCCCAACGCACCGGCACACTCGCCCGGCGCACCGAGCAGGCTTTCCACTTCCTGCTTGCTCATGCCGGCCTTGAGTTTGGAGTAGTTTTCCTGATTGATCTTGCTGCAGGCGGCGAGCAGACAGCAGGCGAGCAACGCGAGGATACGCATCGACATGGATGAAGCTCCTGATGGGAAGGTGCCAGCAAGCTTGGCATAGCCGGCGACGACTTGCCCGCTTGGAGTTCAGAAACGCGAGCCGGGTTCCCGCAGGAAGGCTTGCTCTTCGTCAGTGGAGGCGCGACCGAGAATCGCATTGCGATGAGGGAAGCGACCGAAGCGGGCAATCACCCTCTGGTGGCGCTCGGCGAAATCGAGGAAATTGGCGAACAATGGCCGCTCATCGACAGCGGCTTCGTTCAGCAGATCAGCAAACAGCTCGACCGCGCGGTCCTGCAAGGGCAGATCTTCGGCGTGCTCGAAGACCAGATAGGCAAAGACACGCTGGATCGGCGTCAGCCTGCGATCCCAGCCGCGATCCAGGCCATCGCGCAGCAGCGGCCGGGCCAGCTGGTCACCAGCGAATGCGCGTGGCGTATCGCGAAAGATCATGCGCGGCAGCTGATCGAGCAGGATCAGCTGCGCCAGCCAGCCCTGCGGATCGTCCATCCAACCCTTGAGCTGGCCAGCCAGTGCCTGCTCGACCAGGGCGCCGAAACGCGCCTCGGCCTCACGATCCTGGCTGTCGCGCTTGCCGAACCACAACCCCTGGCGCGCTGCCGCGACTTCGGTGGCGCTGCCGTCGGCACCGAACCACCAGTCGAGCAGCGGCTGCCAGGCGTGCATCAGCTGCGGTGGTACGCGGTGATGCGCAGCACTTCTTCCTTGGAGCCAAGGTACACCGGCACACGCTGGTGCAGGGAAGTGGGCTGAATATCGAGAATGCGCTGGTTACCGTCGGTGGCAGCACCGCCAGCCTGTTCGATGATCATCGCCATCGGGTTGGCCTCGTACATCAGACGCAGCTTGCCCGGCATCGACGGATCGCGTGCGTCGCGCGGGTACATGAACACACCGCCGCGGGTGAGGATGCGATGCACGTCTGCCACCATCGAGGCGATCCAGCGCATGTTGTAGTTACGCCCCAGCGGCCCGGTTTCACCGGCCAGCAGCTCGGAGACATAACGCTGCACCGGGGCTTCCCAGTGACGCTGGTTGGACATGTTGATGGCGAACTCCTTGGTCGCCTCCGGCACCTTGATGGTGTCGTGGGTAAGCACGAAGCTGCCCAGTTCACGATCCAGGGTGAAGCCCTTGACGCCGTCGCCGAGGGTCAGCATCAGCATGGTTTGCGGACCATAGATGGCGTAGCCGGCCGCGACCTGCTGGGTACCCGGCTGGAGGAAGGCTTCCTCGCCCAGGTCGCCGGTTTCACCGTTACGCTCGGGGCTGCGCAGCACCGAGAAGATGGTGCCGACCGAGACGTTGACGTCGATGTTGCTGGAGCCGTCCAGCGGGTCGAATACCAGCAGGTAGGCACCTTTGGGGTACTTGCCAGGGATCTGGTAGGCGTTGTCCATTTCCTCGGAGGCCATGCCGGCCAGGTGGCCGCCCCACTCGTTGGCTTCGAGCAGGATCTCGTTGGAGATCACGTCGAGCTTCTTCTGCACTTCGCCCTGCACGTTCTCGCTGTCCAGGCTGCCCAGCACGCCGCCGAGGGCGCCCTTGGAAACCTGGTGGCTGATCGCCTTGCAGGCCCGTGCCACGACTTCGATAAGGAAACGCAGGTCGGCCGGGGTGTTGTGGCTGCGAGTCTGCTCGATCAGGTAGCGGCTCAGGGTGACGCGGGACATGGACGGCTCCGGAAAGGGGAAAAATCGCGCGCAGTTTAACCCGAGTCGCCGCGCAATGCTGCCTGCCGGGATGGATGGCTGAGATCGGCGTCGGCCAGCAGTCCGCAAACGCGATTGCGCCCGTCGCGTTTGGCCTGGTAAAGCGCGGCGTCGGCAACCTGCAGAAGCTCGTCGAGCGCCTGCCCCTGCTCAGGCCAATGGGCCAGGCCGGCAGACAGGGTCACACGCTGGTCACCGCCACGGGTGGCGACATCGCGAGCCGCCAGTTGCGCGCAGATGCTCTGCAGGCGTTCGCTGGCCTCATGCGGATCGACGCCCGGCAGTATCAACAGAAACTCTTCGCCACCGATACGAAACACCGCGTCGGTGCTGCGCAGGTTATCCAGCAGGTGCTGCGCGACGGCCTTGAGTACGTCGTCGCCGACCAGGTGGCCGCAGTCGTCGTTGAGGCGCTTGAAATGGTCAAGGTCGATCAGGGCCAGCGCCAGTGGCAGGTTCTCGCGCTGCGCCCTGGCCAGTTCGCGCTCGAAGAACTCATCCAGATAACGGCGGTTGTACAGCCCGGTCAGCGGATCGCACAGGGCCTGCTCACGCAGTTGCTCGTGCAGGCTGGAGATGGTGCGCAGACGTTCCTCGCTGAGCGCCAGCGCCTCGGCAAGTTTGAGCTCACTGAGGTGGCGCTGGGTCACGTCACGGATGTAGAGCATATGGCCGAGCAGCGTCGGGCCATGGCGGGTAGCGCGCCGAATGGCACGTACACGCACTTCGTAGTAGCGCGCGGCACTGGTCAGCGTCAGCGGCAGGTCCTGCTCGGTGCCGTTGTGCGCTTGCAGCAGTTGCTGCAGATCGGCACCGAAGACCGGCCACTGCCCCAACTCGGTGCCTTGCCATCCCGATTGCAGACCCGCCAGTTTCAGCGCCGCCGGGTTGGCCTCGATCACGCGCCCACGTGGGTCGATCACCAGCACTGGATCGAGCAAGGCTTCGAGCAGCAGATGACGGGCCACCGGCAACAGGTCGAACAGGCGCACACCCACGATCAGCCAGGAGAACGCCACCAATGTGAACGCGAAACTGAAGGGCGTCGGGTCGAAGCCGAACAGGGTCCAGCCGAACGCTACGTAGCCGATATTGGCCACCCAGGGCACCGCGGTGACCAGCACGAAGGCCAGGTAGTGGCCCCGATGCAGCCCCTGACTCAGCGCTGCGGCGCGGATCACTATGCCCATGCAGAAGGCCATGAACAGGTAGACGTAGACGGCCGTGGCGTAGAACAGCGGGCCATGCTCGTAGCGCACCGGCGCGCCCAGACTGGCGTCGACCGGTGCGCTGCCAGCGCCGTAGAACAGCCCGTGCCCGGGGTTGCTCAACGCCAGCCCCCAGACCAGCAGCGGCACCAGGCTCAGCCCGAGGATGCTGGAGCGCGCCATCGGCGCGCGCATGCTGTTGACGTATTGCCAGAGGAACACCGCCCAGAACGTGGGCGTGGAAATGATGCCGGGCCAGGCCATGCTGGCCCAGAACATCTTGCAGTCGGCGCTGAGGAAGGTCATTTCCAGCGCCGCAGCCACCATCCACCAGAGGCTGGCCAGATGCAGCAGGATGAAACTGTCACGTCCGGGAAAGTCGCGCTGACGGGTCACCCAGTGCGCCAGCAGAATCACGCCGAGGCACACCAGCAGCGTCACCAGTACGGGGGCCGAGAAACTCCAGCCGGAAGCCATGCAGGCTTGCATCAGCGACGCCTCCGCATTCCCGGCGAAGCAGTGCGTGAGTCGCGGAGGCAAGCGACACGAGGCGACTGGGCGATGACGCGAATCGAAATACGCAAGGGCCTTCCTGACCTTCAATGCTGGATTGGCGCGGGGCGCCTAAGATACTGCAAAAGCCCTGCCGCAGCCGGGCTTTGTTGCTCCATGCCTCTCAGGCGTCTGGCGGGCGACGCAGCACACTGGCGGCCATCGCAGCCAGCAATCCAACGCCCACTAGCAGTACAGCCCAGAGTCCCCAACGCTGCCAGTCTCGAGCGGGGCCAGTCTGTGATTCGACCGGGGAGGCAAACGCCTCGGTCAACTCGGCACGACCAAGGCTGACCAGTCGTTCCGGCTGATAACCGGGGATCAGGGTGTGCAGCGGCAATGCTGCCGACTGCGCACTCGGGCTACCCAGCGCCAGCCGATAAGGCGGCTCGCCACGTGCGAGAAACACCAGTTGCGTGGCGCGCAGCGCTACCTGCATACGTGGCGTATCCGTGCCCAAGCCGCCCCCTCGCGCATCCACCTGCACACGCAGTTGTCGCACCGGCCAACCGGGCAGGGTCAACTCATCGCTCACCACTTCGCGCCCAGCCTCGGGCAGGCGATAGAGCACACCGTTGACCAGCTGGCGCCAGGCGCCCTGATCACTGCTGCGCGCCTCGAAACGCAGTGGCGCCAGCGTATTACTCTGTTCCAGCTCGACCCGCAGTCGCTCCAGAGGCAACGACAAGGGCAACTGCCACTGGAACTGCCCCTCAGCGTTGGCCTGCGCCGACAGGGGTTCGGACCACACCAAAGGCGCAGCCTGATGAGCCTGCCGTTGACTGCGCAGGGTAACGGCCTCCAATTGCGGGGCCTGAGCAGGGTTGCGCCACAGCAACCGCAGATAACGGGCACGCTGCCCAGGCAATTCGACCTGGCGCTGATCGATACGCTCATCGGCGAAGCTCAGACGCGCTACCTGCCCCTCCCCCCAGCCGCGCCAATGCTGCAGATCGTCACTGGCCTCGATGCTGAAGCGCTGAAATCCGTCCTCTACCCCGCTCCAGTCCAGATTCAGACGCACCAGCGGCGCATCGATGGCGCTGGCATCGAGCAACCAGCCGCGCAGTTGCTGCTCGCTTTCGGCCGGCGCATCGCCGCGCAGTTCGATCAGCGTGCCCGTGGTGCTGCGCTCGACTCGCAGCGCAGGCATTTCCTGGGCATCGGCGCGGCCCCTCAACGGGAACCAGCGCACGCCATGCTCCTGTTCCTGCTGCACGGTCTCGCCACGCCCCGGAATCAGTGCATAGGCCTGCATCTGACCCTTGCTGTCGAATACGCGCAGATCACGCAAATCGCCATGCCCGGCGGCGAGGTGAGCAGCGAAGGGCAGCTCCAGGCGATACCAGGGTCCCTCGCCAGCGAGTTGCAGGGCAGCGCCATGCCGATAGTCCTGAGGTTTCTCGCTGGCCTGGCTGAGTGCACTCAGCGATAGGCCCAGGAGCAGGCCCCAACGGATGAGGTTCATACGGCAGACTCCTGTTGGTTAGCGGCCGAATCATCGACCTTGCGTGGCGGCAACGGCGCGAAGTAACCGACCACCAGCAACAGCACACCAACCCCGATGAACGAGACGATGCGCTCCAGGCCGCCGCGGTTGCCCAGCTCGACGAAGAACAACTTGGCCACCACCAGGGCGATCAGCGCGGCGCCTACCAGCCACAGCTCGCGGCGTACGCGCAGGTGGCCGAAGAGCATCAACGCCAGGGCGATCAGGGTCCAGACGATGGACAGCCCGGCCTGCACCAGCATCGAGTCGAACAGTGCCGCGCTCTGCCAGGGCACGCCGCCCCAGTGGTGCGCGGTACGCATCACCATCACCGTCAGCAGGGCGAACAGAGAAAGCCCTGCGACGCCCTGCACCAATTGCTGTGCACGCGCAGGTTCCAGGCCAAAGCGCGGCAGGGCATCGCGTGCCCAGACAAACAGCGCGCCCAGACACAGCAGCAAACCCAACTCCAGTGGATTGAACAGCGGCAGATAAGGCAGCGGATCGCTATCACCGGCGCTATTGGCATTGGCCAGCCAGAACCAGGCGAGCATCAGCGCGGCCAGCGGTGCCGCCGCCCACAACCGGTACTCGCGCTCGAAGCGGGCCACCGGCCAGGGCAGGCGGCGCGCCTGCGCCATCGCCCAGAGGTAGGCGGTCGGCAGCAACGCCCACCCCAGCCAGCGCCAGGCGTTGTAGTGATCGGACAGGCTCAGCAGCAGATAACGCAGCTCCAGTGCCAGCACGCCAAGCAGCAGCCAGCAACCGAGTACATGGGCGACGCTGGCCGCCTTACTCGGCAGCAGATCGGCCAGGGACCGCAGGATAAGCAGATGCACCGCGATCACCGCAGCCCAGCCCAACCAGCCGAAATTAGCCGCCGGGTGATAAAGCGGGTGCCAGGCATGAATCAGGATCAAACCCGCCACCGGCGCCAGCAGGCTGCACAGCATCGCCAGTTCGCGCCAGCGAGTACGCAGGGCAAGTAGCATCCACACCACAGCCGACAGGGCTGCCAGTACCAGCAGCACGCTGGCTTGCTGTTGCGGCGCGACGAAGCGCAGCACTTCGCTGGCCAGTGCCAATGCCCACCAGGCGCCTCCCCAGGCCAGCAACAGCTGGCCCAGGCGCTGCAAACTGACGCCATCGATGCCCGTATCACGGCCGCTACGCGCCAGCCCCTGCAGGCGCCAGGCGCCGATCTGCGCAGCCAGGCCGAGCACAGCGGGCGTCCAGAAGCCGGTGTGCGCCAGCGGCGCCAGCCCCTCGCCACTGATGCCCGACAGCAGCAACGGCCCGGCAGCGAGGAAGGCCAGGCCGGCAAACACTTGCAGGAGCAAGCTGAACAGGAAGGCGGCGCGCTGCTGCAGATACAGCGCCAGCCAGAGAATCAGCAGGCCCGTACCGCCCCACACGGCCGCAGCCGCCACCCAGGGCAGCACGAACAGCACCGCCAGATTGATGAACACCAGGCCCACCAGCATCACCATCGACAAGGCGCCGAGCAGCCGGCGATTCTCGCGAATCTGCGGGTCGCGCGCCGCCAGCAGCATGCCGGCGATCAGGCCGAAACCGACCATCGACGCGGCCAGCAGGCCGAACCAGCCGGCGCTGAAGCCGCCACGCCCGAACAGCGAATCCAGCGCCATCTGCCCGAGGAACAGCAGCCCGCCCAGCAACTGCACGGCAAAGGCGCTGTAGACGAAGCTCGGCGCAGCGATGCGCAGGCCGACGAACAGGGTCGCCAGCCCCGCCAGCGCCCAGGCGATGGCCGTGCCGGGAGCCTCGAACAGCAGCGGTGCGATCAGATAGAGAAACGCCAGGCCGACGATACCGAGCCAGGGCAGCAGGCGATTTTCCCAGGCGTTTGCCGCTTCGGGCATCGACCGCAACTGCCAGTAGCTGAACAGCAGCGCCGCACCGAGCATCAGCGCGCCCAGCGGCGAGCCATCGAGCAGGCTTTCATGGCCGACGTCCAGACCACTGACGAAGGCCAGGGCCGCGCCCACCTGCAGCAGCAGGGCAAAAGCCCGCGCCAGCGGTCGGCGCTGACGCAGGCCCAACCAGTAGATGCCGGCGCCCTCCACGGCCCAGGCCGCCGCCGTCCAGCGCGCATCGAGACCCAGTGGGATGGCCAGGCTGGCGAAGACCACGCCGAGCGCCAGGCAAGTCTCCACCAGTAACAGTGCACGGTCGCCAGCGCGCGCCTTGAGCACCCGTGCCAGCAACAAATAGAAGAAACCCAGGCCGAGGGCACTGAACGCCGCGGCGAATTCGATATGCCGTACCAGCGCCACCTGCAGACCGAAGCCGATCAACGGTGGACCGAACAGCGTAGTGGCATCGACATAGTCACCACGGCGCAACGACCAGCGCAGCAGTTCGTCACGCGACTCGGGCGCATCCGTCGCGTCACGCAGGGTGCGGCGGGCGAACAAGAGGCCGATGCCCACGTACATCAGGAAGAACAGGATCAGGAAAGGTTCGGTGCTCCAGAGCAGATCCGCTGTATAGGAGCGCAGGCCCCAGGCAAGGCCGATACCGAAGGTGCCGACGAAACCGATCAGATTGAGCAGACGCCAGGCCTTGAACCAGGCGATGGCGAAGATGCCGGCGTTGAGCAGGGCGAAGTAGGAGAACAGGGCAACATGATTGCCGCTACCCGTGGAAGTGAGAATGGGCGCGGCGAAACCGCCGAGTGCCGCTGCAGCCGCCAGGCCCAGGGCGTTCTGCTGCACCGCGAGAATCGCCGAGAACAGCGTCACCGCCACCAGCAGGCCGAGTGCCAGGCCAGGGTCCAGCAATGGATGCAGACGCATGGCGGCGAACACCGTCAGGTACAGCACGGCGATACCGGTACCTTGCAGCACCAGGGCATAGTTGCGATTGCGCAGGCGTAGCCACCAGCCAAGGCCGAGCAAGGCCAGGGCACTGGCCGCGACGCCCATGTAACGCAGCTCTACCGGCACCTCGACACCTTCGGTGGCGTAACGCAGGAGGAAGGCCAGACCGAGAAACAGCAGCACCACGCCGACTCGCAGCACGGTATTGCCACCGAACAACCAGGCCTTGGCAGCAGCGATACCACGTTCGATCAGATTCGGCTCGCGCGGGGTCTGCTCGCGCCAGGGGCTCTGCTGGGGACCAGGCTGCGGCTCGTGGACGACCTGTGCGGCAAGCGGGACAGGCTGTTCGGCTGGAGGGGTTTCGAGTTCCGGCAGCGTCCAGTCCAGCTCCGGCTGCGCTTCTTCGACAACGGCCGGCTCGGGCGGCAGTTCTGGCGCTGGACTGGCGACGGGTTCGACGGGAGCAGGTTGCGGCTCGCCCCGCTCGCCCTGCTCGACCTTGACCAGGCGTTCATGCATGGCGCGCGTACCGCGATCGAAGCGCTCGGCGAAGTCCTTGAGCTGCGCAGTCAGTTGCGCATTGCGCGTCTCCAATCCCTGCAGACGCAGCGCCTGACCCAGACCGAGGCCGATGAGCCCGCCAAGCAGCGCGCCTGTGACCGATTCGCTGACGCCCGCACCGAGCACCAAACCGACCAGCATGAAAATCCATTGCATGCGTTATGTCCCAATCCTGAGAAAGAAGTCGCCTCACGTTCCTGCTGGCCGCCAGAGACGAGCCACAGTATAGGAGTCGCGCCGACCCACACCCAGAGAGACGACTGCCAAGCTGTTCACAGGCACAACGGAAAACGATCAGCCGCCAGCCGGTGCTTCACAAACGCCCCGCGCCCGCTATCATCGCCGCCCCCGTGACAGCAGCGGCGCAGACCGCACGATAGCCAAAACCATGATGAAGCCCCGCCTGATAGCCGCTGCAGAGATCGACCGCCTGGAAACCTGGGCCAAATACACCAGCGACATGTGCCACAGCTGCATGTCCACCTGCTGCACCATGCCGGTTGAGGTGCGCCTCAACGATCTGATCCGCCTGGAGCTGGTGGACGAGTTCGAGCGCAGCGAGCCGCCGAAGAATATCGCCAAGCGCCTGCAGAAGGACGGCATCGTCGAGCGCTTCAACCAGAAATCAGGCATCTTCACCCTGATCCGCATGTCCAATAACGACTGCCTGTTCCTCGATCGCAAGACGCGCCTGTGCACCGTTTACGACAAGCGCCCGGACACCTGCCGCCACCACCCCAAGGTCGGCCCGCGGCCGGGGTATTGCGCTTACAAGCCGAAGTAGGCCGCGCGTTCCGGGGTTTCAGCGCTGCAGCACGCGGATGCGCGACAGCAGTTCGTCGCGGTCGACATAGCAGCCCTGGAAATGCCGCGCGCCGCTGGCGGGGTCGAATTCGCTGCGCGCGTGCATGACCCGGCGGTTGTCGAAGCACCACAGCTGGCCGGCCTCGAGCCGGCGCTGCAGGCGAAAACGTGGCTCGCGGGTCAGCGCGATGAAGCGCCGATAGGCCCGATACAGCGCCGGCATGCGCTCGACCGGCGCGTCGAACGGGCCGCGCAGGAAGTTGGCCATGCGCACCTCGCCGATCCGCCCCTCGGCATCCAGCGCGATGATCGGCGCCAGGCAGCGGTAGTCGCTGTTGCGGCTCTTGTTGCGGAACTCCACCAGCGTCGTGCACAGGATGTCGAACAGCTCGGGCGACTCCTGATGCAGCGCCTCGGCGATGGCGAAACCGTCGACGAATACGCTCTCGCCACCCGTCGCATCGTTGACCAGGCAATGCAGGAACTGCAGGCCCGGCTGCAGCTCGCGAGTCGGCAGGTCGGTGTGCAGCGGCAGGTTGAAGGCGGTGTAGGCGTTGCTGTCGGCATCGGCCTTGGACTGCACGTCGAACAGCACGCCGAAGTTGCTCTCACGAATGAAGGAGATGCGCTTGGCGAGCCGGAGCAGAACGCCCTCGCTGGCCGGCACCGCCACCAGCTGGGTCAGGCCCAGATCGCGCACCGCCAGCAACCAGCGCAACAGGGTGCCATCATCCTCGAGCACCGCCTGGTAGTCGAAGCGCGGCAACTGCTCGGCCAGTTCGGCGCCCCACAGCTGTGGTTGCGGACGCTGCGCCTGGCGCTCGTCGCGTGATGCCAGGTCATAGGCGTGGGCCCGCAGCCAGCCGGGGTGGAAGCGGCTGTGGTGACCGCCCTGCCAGTCGATCAACAGATGGCCCTGCTCGTCGATGCAGGTCCGCTGCGGAGCCAGCTCCTCCGCCACGTCGACGATCTCCAGCAGTTGCTCCCGGGTCACACCGTAGACGCACTGGCTGCAGGGACAGTTGTCGCGCAGCCACTGGTAATGGAAGGGGCTGACCCGACCATCGCTCCAGGTCACCTGCAGGCTGTCGCGGGTAGCGTCGAGGCCAACCAGATCGGCACTGATCGGGTAGGTACGCCAATCGGCGATGGGCGCGGCCTGGAGCGAGGGGTCTACGGCATTCATGGCGGTCTCCTTGCGGGATGCTGGCCCGCGAAATCGTTGTCAGGGATGGGTGTACGCGCACCAGGCCATCCTGGTCTGCCGGCCGGGCACTAGGCCCTGGCCGGGGGCAAAGCTATGACCCGGCCGACATGCAGCGGCATGGGCAGGCTCCGATGGGCCTGCGCCAACGCCAGCAACCGTTGCCGCACCTGCTCGTCGAACGCGGCCGAGCGACCGCCGGCGCTGTCGATGTTCATCAGCATCTGCTCGCTGGCGGCGAGCAGTTCCTCGCCCTCCGGGTAGTAGAGGCCGTGGTGGATGTGCAGGCGCTTGCCGTCATGCGCCAGCAACTGGGTACGCACCTGCACCTCGGCGCCGAGCTTGACCTCGGCCAGGTAGTTGAGGTGGCACTCCAGGGTGTACAGGGTGTGGCCGCTGCGGGCACGCCCCGCCTCGTCCAGGCCCAGGTGGTCCATGAGCGCGTCGGTGGCGTAGCTGAAGATCAGCAGATAGAAGGCGTCGCGCAGATGGCCGTTGTAATCCACCCACTCGGTGGAGATGGTGGTGCGATAAGTCGGCAGATTCATGTTCAGCTTCCGATGAGGCCTCTCCCCCGGCCCCTCCCATCAATGGGAGACGGGAGCTAGACAGGAGTTGCCCGTAGGGTGCGCCGTGCGCACCGGAAAGACGCGGTTACTCGGCAAACTCGAAACCATGCTTCGTCTTGGTCTCACGGATCGCACCAAGCACCGCCAGCAGGCAGTCGTCGCGGTAGCGCTCCAGGGCATCCAGGCTGCGTTCGCCCTGCTGCTCGGCGGTGCCCTCGACCACCGCGTCGATCAGCCCCTCGGTCAGCTCCGGCGCCTCGAGGTAGGTCCAGGGCAGCTTCAATGCCGGGCCGAACTGGGCCATGAAGTGGCGCATGCCAGCCGGGCCACCGGCCAGGGTGTAGGTGAGAAAGCTGCCCATGAACGACCAGCGCAGGCCGGCACCGAAGCGGATCGCGTCATCGATCTCGCCGGTGGTCGCCACGCCGTCGTTGACCAGGTGCAGCGCCTCGCGCCACAGCGCCTCGAGCAGGCGGTCGGCGATAAAGCCGGGCACCTCCTTGCGCACATGCAGCGGGCGCATGCCGAGCGACTCGTACACGTTGATCGCTGCCTGTACCGCTTCGGGCGCGGTCCTGGCTCCGCCCACCACCTCCACCAGCGGCAGCAGATAGACCGGGTTGAACGGGTGGCCGACCACGCAGCGCTCAGGATGCTTGGCGTCTGCATAGAACTCGCTGGGCAGCAGGCCCGAGGTGCTGGAGCCGATCAGCACATCCGGGCGCGCGGCGGCGCTGATCTTCGCGTGCAGCTCACACTTGAGTTCGAGGCGCTCGGGCGCGCTCTCCTGGATAAAGTCGGCATCGCGCACGCAGTCTTCGATGGTGTTCACGAAACTCAGGCGATCCAGCGAGGCGCCGGGCGCCAGACCCTGTTTTTCCAGCGCCGGCCAGGCATTGGCCAGGCGCGTGCGCAACGCGGCCTCGGCGCCGGGCGCCGGGTCCCAGGCGATCACATCCAAGCCATGGGCCAGGGCGCGGGCGATCCAGCCGGCGCCGATCACGCCGGTGCCGAGGGCGGCGAAAGTCTTGATATCGGTAACGAAGGTCATGGTGAACTCCGGTAGCCCGGATGCAATCCGGGGCATGACAGGTGAAGTTTTCCCGGATTTCATCCGGGCTACGGGAGCGCTGGGCATCAGCCCTCTCCCCCGGCCCCTCTCCCAGAGGGAGAGGGGAGATAATCGTTAACGGCGCTTGAGCTTCATCTTCTCGCGCCCTTCGGCCGGGGTCAGGGCGCGACCGCCGAGGCGTTCGATGATCTCGATGGCGCGCTCGACCAGCTGGCCGTTGCTGGCGTGCACGCCGCGATCCAGCCAGATGTTGTCCTCCAGGCCTACCCGCACGTGGCCGCCGAGCAGCATGGCCTGGGCCACCATCGGCATCTGCATGCGGCCGATGCCGAAGCCGGCCCAGGTGATGCCGGGCGGCAGGTTGTCGGCCATGGCCTTCATGGTCGTGGTATCGGCCGGCGCGCCCCAAGGGATGCCCAGGCACAGCTGGATCAGTGGGTCGTCCAGCAGGCCTTCCTTGATCATCTGCTTGGCGAACCACAGGTGGCCGGTGTCGAAGATTTCCAGCTCGGCCTTCACCCCCAGTTCGGTGATGCGCTTGGCACCGGCACGCAATTGCGCCGGGGTGGAAACGTAGATGAAGTCGCCGTCGCCGAAATTCAGCGTGCCGCAGTCCAGGGTGCAGATTTCCGGCAGCAGCTCCTCGACATGCGCCAGGCGGGTGATCGGCCCGACCAGGTCGGTGCCGGCGCCGAATTCCAGCGGCTGCTCGCCGCGACCGATTTCCAGGTCGCCGCCCATGCCGGCGGTGAGGTTGATGATCACGTCGGTGTCGCTCTCACGAATGCGCTCGACCAACTCGCGGTACAGCGCCACGTCACGGCTCGGCTTGCCGGTCTGCGGATCGCGCACATGGCAGTGGGCGACGGTGGCGCCGGCCTTGGCTGCCTCGATGGCGGCGGCAGCGATCTCCTTGGGCGTGACCGGGATCGCCGGGTGCTTGCCGACGGTGTCGCCAGCGCCGGTCACCGCGCAGGTGACGATGACTTCGTGGTTCATGGAATCTCCATCCTTATTCGAGGCGAAAGGGTGCCGTACGCCGCGAGAGAGGCGCACGCACGGCAGGTAATCGTTGAAGTTGGGGGGCGGCGCGTCTCAGTCGAGGGCGGCTCGTACCGCCGCGATACCGTCCTGACCGTCGAAGGTGGACACCCCGGCCAGCAGGCGGCTGAGGTCCTGCGGATTGTCCTTGAGCCAGCGACGGGCCACGGCCTTGGCATCCTCACGGGCCATGATCGGCTCCATCAGCTGGCTTTCCTGGGCGGCGCTGAAGGTCAGGTTGTGGAGCAGGCGGTCGACGTTCGGGCAGCGCTGGGCATAATCCGGGGCGACCACGGTCCAGACCGTGGCCAGGCCTTCATCGGCGCCGAACACATCCTCGCTGCCGGTAAGGTAGGTCAGGTCCATCTTGATGTTCATCGGGTGCGGCTTCCAGCCGAAGAACACCACTGGCTTCTTGGCCTTGACCGCGCGACTGACCGCCGCGAGCATGGCCGCCTCGCTGGACTCCACCAGCTTGAAGCCGCCGAGGCCGAACTGGTCGCTGTCGATCATCTTCTGGATGGTGGTGTTGGCCCCGGTGCCCGGGTCGATGCCATAGATCTTGCCATCCAGCTGGTCGCGGAACTTGGCGATGTCGGCATAGGTTTTCAAGCCCGCCTCAGCCAGATAGGTGGGCACCGCCAGGCTGGAGATGCCGTCGCTCAGACCCGGTTCGGCGAGCACCTTGACCTCGCCCTTGTCCAGGAACGGCTTGATGTTGTCATCCATCAGCGGTTTCCAGTAGCCGAGGAAGAAGTCGACCTGCTTCTTGCCAATGCCGGAAAAGATGATCTGCTGCGAGGCCTGGGTCTGGGTGGTTTGATACCCCAGGCCTTCAAGCAGGGTCGCGGCCACGGCGGTGGTGGCGACCACGTCGGTCCAGCCGACGAGGCCGATACGCGCCTTCTGACAGCTGGCATCTTCGGCGGCCAGCAGGGAGGAACTGAACAAGCTCAGGGTGCAGCATGCGGCCAGCGCAGTAAGACCTTTCATCTGGGTGCTCCTCATCGTGTCACAGCGGTTTGCTTTCGTTGTTCTAGAGGCCGGTCGGCCCCCACCGTGTTCCGGGATCTATTTGTCCCGATGGAGCCACCTTACGCGCCGCTACGCGGGAAAATTCCCACTTACCCGACCATTGCTTGACCTATGGCGACCTTACCTTGCGCGGCGCTGGCGCTTGGCTTCCTAATGGACGGCACTCTATTCGCGGATTGCCCATGACCCAGACCTTCGCCTTCCTGCTGCTGCCCGGCTTCTCGATGATAGGCCTGATGTCGGCCATCGAACCGCTGCGCGTGGCCAACCGCTTTCGCGGCGAGCTGTACCGCTGGCGCCTGCTCAGCCTGGACAGCGAGGCGGTGGCGGCGAGCAACGGCATGTCGCTCAACGTCGAGGCCGGGCTGGAACTGCCGGAGGAGACCCAGGCGCTGTTCGTGGTCGCCGGTTTCGAGCCCCTGGCGCACTACGACAAACACCTGGCCCATTGGCTGCAACGCCGCGAACGCGAGGTCAAGGTGCTCGGCGCCATCGACACCGGCAGCTTCGTGCTGGCCGAGGCCGGGCTGTTCGAGCAGCAGCGCCTGACCCTGCACTGGGAAGCGATCGACGCCTTCTGCGAGCGTTATCCGCAGCTGCAGGTGACCCAGGAGCTGTTCGAGATCGATGGCCGGCGCATCACCAGCGCCGGCGGCACCAGCAGCCTCGACCTGATGCTCGGGCTGATCGGTCGCGACCACGGCGAACCGCTGGCGGTGCAGGTGTCCGAGCAGTTCGTGCTCGGCCGCATCCGCACCCGTCAGGATCACCAGCGCATGCAGATCGCCAGCCGCTACGACCTGCACAACAAGAAGCTGGTGCGGGTGATCGGCGAGATGGAGCGCCATGGCGAGCAACCGTTGCCCTGCGAGGCGCTGGCCGAGCAGGTCGGGGTCAGCGTGCGCCAGCTGGAGCGATTGTTCCGCCACCACCTGAACACCACGCCGTCGGCCTTCTATCTCGGCCTGCGCCTGGACAAGGCGCGCCAGCTGCTGCGCCAGAGCGACCTGAGCGTGCTGGAGGTGAGCCTGGCCTGCGGCTTCGACTCGGCGTCGTACTTCTCGCGCTGCTATCGCAGGCGCTTCGCCGCCAGCCCCAGCCAGGATCGCCACGAACGACCAGGCAGCTAGGCCAACCGTAGCCCGGATGCAATCCGGGGCCAGGCGCCACCGATTCCCCGGATTGCATCCGGGCTACGCGGTGACGGGCGAAACGCTGGCATATCCGTCCGCGACCTCGGCTTGACGCTTTCGGCAAACCCCCAGTCGTTTTTGCACCGGGTCGCCCTGCCCCCCAGGGATAAGCTCTCCCCAAAGCGCCGACGACCGACTCGGCGCATCCGTTTAGGGGACAAGCCTGATGAGCCCAGCCGAATTGCACGCCGACAGCATCGTCATCGACGGTCTGATCATCGCCAAGTGGAACCGCGAGTTGTTCGAGGACATGCGCAAGGGTGGCCTGACTGCGGCCAACTGCACCGTGTCCGTATGGGAAGGGTTCCAGGCCACGGTGAACAACATCGTTGCCAGCAACAAGCTGATCCGCGACAACGGCGACCTGGTCATCCCGGTGCGCAGCACCGCCGATATCCGCAAGGCCAAGGAACAGGGCAAGACCGGCATCCTCTACGGCTTCCAGAACGCCCATGCGTTCGAGGACCAGATCGGCTACGTCGAGGTGTTCAAGCAGCTCGGCGTGGGCATCGTGCAGATGTGCTACAACACCCAGAACCTGGTCGGCACCGGCTGCTACGAGCGCGACGGAGGCCTGTCCGGCTTCGGCCGCGAGATCGTCGCCGAGATGAACCGTGTCGGCATCATGTGCGACCTGTCACACGTCGGCTCCAAGACCAGTGAGGAAGTCATCCTCGAATCGAAAAAGCCCGTCTGCTATTCCCACTGCCTGCCCTCGGGCCTGAAAGAACATCCGCGCAACAAGTCCGATGCCGAGCTGAAGTTCATCGCCGACCACGGCGGTTTCGTCGGCGTGACCATGTTCGCCCCGTTCCTGGCCAAGGGCATCGACTCGACCATCGACGATTACGCCGAGGCGATCGAGTACGTGATGAACATCGTCGGCGAAGACGCCATCGGCATCGGCACCGATTTCACCCAGGGCCACGGCAAGGAATTCTTCGAGTGGCTGACCCATGACAAGGGTTACGCCCGCCGCCTGACCAACTTCGGCAAGATCGTCAACCCGCTGGGCATCCGCACCGTGGGCGAGTTCCCCAACCTCACCGAGACGCTGCTCAAACGCGGCATGCCCGAGCGCGTGGTGCGCAAGGTCATGGGCGAGAACTGGGTGCGCGTACTCAAGGACGTCTGGGGCGAGTAAGCCCCTTCCAACCCAATTCTGTAGGAGCGGCTTCAGCCGCGATCCGTCCAGACAGGACGGCGTGCCCTGAAGCTTCGCGGCTGAAGCCGCTCCTACGATTCAAACTCAGGAGTTTGCGCACATGGCCACCCACGCCCCCGAAATGCCCATCGAAGTCGACGACGAAACCGGCGTCTGGACCACCGACGCCCTGCCGATGCTCTACGTGCCGCGTCACTTCTTCGTCAACAACCATATGGGTATCGAGGAAGTGCTCGGCGCCGACAAGTACGCCGAGATTCTCTACAAGGCCGGCTACAAGTCCGCCTGGCACTGGTGCGAGAAGGAAGCCGAGTGCCACGGCATCGAAGGCGCTGCGGTGTTCGAGCACTACATGAAACGCCTGTCGCAACGCGGCTGGGGCCTGTTCGAAACACAGAAGCTCGACCTGGAAACCGGCCATGCCGAGGTCAAGCTCAAGCACTCGGCCTTCGTCTACGTGTACGGCAAGGTGGGTCGCAAGGTGGACTACATGTTCACCGGCTGGTTCTCCGGCGCCATCGACCAGATCCTCGCCGCCAAGGGCAGCCCGATCCGCACCGTCACCGTGCAGGAATACAGCGGCGCCGAAGAAGGCCACGACGATGGCCTGTTCGTGACCCGGCCACTCTGAGTCACCCATAAGAAATCCGTGGGAGGGCCGGACTTCAGCTGCGACGCCATCGCCGCTGAAGCGCCTCCCACAACGCTAGAGCGCTTACCGTGAGGATGCCGTAATGGCCTTCGAAGCAATGTTCCAGCCGATCCAGATCGGCAAGCTGACCATCCGCAACCGTGTGCTCAGCACCGCGCACGCCGAGGTCTACGCCACCGACGGCGGCATGACCACCGAGCGCTACGTGAAGTACTACGAAGAGAAGGCCAAGGGCGGCATCGGCCTGGCCATCTGCGGCGGCTCCTCGGTGGTGGCCATCGACAGCCCGCAGCAGTGGTGGAGTTCGGTCAACCTGGCCACCGACCGCATCATCCCGCACTTCCAGAATCTCGCTGACGCCATGCACAAGCACGGCGCCAAGATCATGATCCAGATTACCCACATGGGCCGTCGCTCACGCTGGGACGGTTTCCACTGGCCGACCCTGATGTCGCCGTCAGGCATCCGCGAGCCCGTGCACCGCGCCACCTGCAAGACCATCGAGCCGGAAGAGATCTGGCGGGTGATCGGCAACTACGCGCAGGCTGCACGCCGCGCCAAGGAAGGCGGGCTGGACGGCGTCGAACTGTCGGCCGTGCACCAGCACATGATCGACCAGTTCTGGTCGCCGCGCGTCAACAAGCGCACCGACGAATGGGGCGGCAGCTTCGAGGGCCGCATGAAGTTCGGCCTGGAGGTGCTCAAGGCCGTGCGCGCCGAGGTCGGTGACGACTTCTGCGTCGGCATGCGCATCTGCGGCGACGAATTCCACCCGGACGGCCTGTCCCACGAGGACATGAAGCAGATCGCCGCCTACTACGATGCTACCGGCATGCTCGACTTCATCGGCGTCGTCGGCTCGGGCTGCGACACCCACAACACCCTGGCCAACGTCATCCCGAACATGAGCTACCCGCCGGAGCCCTTCCTGCACCTGGCGGCCGGCATCAAGGAAGTGGTCAAGGTGCCGGTGCTGCACGCGCAGAACATCAAGGACCCGAACCAGGCCACGCGCATTCTTGAAGGCGGCTACGTGGACATGGTCGGCATGACCCGCGCGCACATCGCCGACCCGCACCTGATCGCCAAGATCAAGATGGGCCAGGTCGACCAGATCAAGCAGTGCGTCGGCGCCAACTACTGCATCGACCGCCAGTACCAGGGTCTGGACGTGCTGTGCATCCAGAATGCCGCGACCAGCCGCGAATACATGGGTGTGCCGCACATCATCGAGAAAACCACCGGCGCCAAGCGCAAGGTGGTGATCGTCGGCGGCGGACCGGCTGGCATGGAAGCGGCGCGCGTCGCGGCCGAGCGCGGCCATGACGTGACCCTGTTCGAGAAGCAGGAACAACTGGGCGGGCAGATCACCATCGCCGCCAAGGCGCCGCAACGCGACCAGATCGCCGGTATCACCCGCTGGTACCAACTGGAACTGGCGCGCTTGGGGATAGACCTGCGCCTGGGCACCGGCGCCGACGAAGCGAGCATTCTCGACCTGCGTCCGGACATCATCGTGCTGGCCAACGGCGGCAATCCGTTCCTCGAACAGAACGAGCACTGGGGTGCAGCCGAAGGCCTGGTGGTCAGTAGCTGGGACGTGCTCTCGGGCAAGGTGGCGCCGGGCAAGAACGTGCTGGTGTACGACACCATCTGCGAGTTCACCGGCATGTCCGTTGCCGACTTCCTCGCCGACAAGGGCGCGCAGGTGGAAATCGTCACCGACGACATCAAGCCCGGCGTGGCCATTGGCGGCACCAGCTTCCCCACCTACTACCGCAGCATGTACCCCAAGGAAGTGATCATGACCGGCGACATGATGCTGGAAAAGGTCTACCGCGAGGGCGACAAGCTGGTAGCCGTGCTGGAGAACGAATACACCGGTGCCAAGGAAGAGCGCGTGGTCGATCAGGTGGTGGTGGAGAACGGCGTACGCCCTGACGAATCGCTCTACTACGCACTCAAGCAGGGCTCGCGCAACAAGGGCCAGATCGACGTCGAGGCGCTGTTCGCGATCAAGCCGCAGCCATGTTTGTCCGAGGCGGGCGACGGCTACCTGCTGTTCCGCATCGGCGACTGCGTAGCCCAGCGCAACACCCATGCGGCGATCTACGACGCTTTGCGGTTGTGCAAGGACTTTTAGCCACGACACGAACGGCCCCCTCTCCCGCTTGCGGGAGAGGGCGGGGGGAGATGGGCTGTTGGGCGGAGATCTATGCCGTCTGCCCCCTCTCCCTAACCCTCTCCCCGCAGGGGCGAGGGGACTGAACCGTGTTGTTTTCCGGTCCCGCGAAGGAGACCACGAGATGTTGAACACCCTCCTCCCCATCCTGCTCTTCGCCGCCCTGGCCCTCGCGGTCCTCGGCGCGGCCAGGCGCTTCTTCATGTGGCGCCGTGGCCGGCCGTCGAAAGTCGACTGGATTGGCGGCCTGCTGAAGATGCCGCGGCGCTACCTGGTGGATCTGCACCACGTGGTCGAGCGCGACAAGTACATGTCCAAAACCCACGTGGCCACGGCAGGCGGTTTCGTCCTGGCGGCCGTGCTGGCCATCGTCGTGCATGGTTTCGGCCTGCATAACCGCATCCTCGGCTTCGCCCTGCTGGGCGCCACGGTACTGATGTTCGTCGGCGCCCTGTTCGTCGCCAAGCGTCGTCTCGATCCGCCATCGCGCCTGTCGAAAGGCCCGTGGATGCGCCTGCCGAAAAGCCTGCTGATGTTCGCCGGCAGCTTCTTTATCGCCACGCTGCCGGTTGCCGGCATCCTCCCCGAAGGCTTCGGCGGCTGGATACTGGCCATCATCCTCGCTGTTGGCGTGGCCTGGGGCGTGTCCGAGCTGTTCTTCGGCATGACCTGGGGCGGGCCGATGAAGCACGCCTTCGCCGGCGCCCTGCACCTGGCCTGGCACCGCCGCGCCGAACGCTTCAGCGGCGGTCGCTCCACCGGCCTGAAAGCGCTCGACCTGGACGACCCCAAGGCCCCACTGGGCGTGGAAAAGCCCACCGACTTCACCTGGAACCAGTTGCTCGGCTTCGACGCCTGCGTGCAGTGCGGCAAGTGCGAGGCCATGTGCCCGGCCTTCGCCGCTGGCCAGCCGCTGAACCCGAAGAAGCTGATCCAGGACATGGTCATCGGCCTGGCCGGTGGCAACGACGCCCAGTTCGCCGGCTCGCCCTACCCATCCCTTGACGGCAGTGGCATCCCGCTGGGCGAGCACAGCGGCGGCCCGCATCAGCCCATCGTCTCGCTGCAAGGCAAGGCGCTGGTGGATGCCGAGACCCTCTGGTCCTGCACCACCTGCCGCGCCTGCGTCGAGGAATGCCCGATGATGATCGAGCACGTCGACGCCATCGTCGATATGCGCCGCCACCTGACCCTGGAAAGAGGCGCAACGCCGAACAAGGGCGCCGAGGTGCTGGACAACCTGATCGCCACCGACAACCCCGGCGGCTTCAATCCCGGCGGTCGTCTGAACTGGGCCGCCGACCTCAACCTGCCACTGCTGAGCGAGAAGAAAGAGACCGACGTGCTGTTCTGGGTCGGCGATGGCGCCTTCGACATGCGCAACCAGCGCACCCTGCGCGCCTTCGTCAAGATCCTCAAGGCCGCCGACGTCAATTTCGCCGTGCTCGGCCTGGAAGAACGCGACAGCGGCGACGTGGCCCGGCGCCTGGGCGACGAGGCAACCTTCCAGCACCTGGCCAAACGCAATATCGCCACCCTGGCCAAGTACCGCTTCAAGCGCATCGTCAGCTGCGACCCGCACAGCTTCCACGTGCTGAAGAACGAATACGGCGCCCTCGGCGGCCACTACGACGTGCTGCACCACAGCACCTTCATCGACGAACTGGTACGTGGCGGCGCGCTGAATCTCGGCCAGAGCAAGGCCGCCAGCGTGACCTATCACGACCCCTGCTACCTCGGCCGTTACAACGGCGAGTACGAGGCGCCCCGCGCCGTGCTCAAGGCCATCGGCATCGAGGTCAAGGAGATGGAGCGTTCGGGCTTCCGTTCGCGCTGCTGCGGCGGCGGTGGCGGCGCGCCGATCACCGATATTCCCGGCAAGCAGCGCATCCCCGACATGCGCATGGTCGACATCAAGGAGACCGGCGCCGAACTGGTGGCCGTGGGTTGCCCACAGTGCACCGCGATGCTCGAAGGCGTGGTCGCCCCGCGCCCGGAGATCAAGGACATCGCCGAACTGGTGGCCGAGGTGCTGATCGAGCCCGTCGAGGTGGCCGCAAAAAAGCCGGCAGCCAGGCGTGAACTGGCGGAGGTGCAGTGATGAAACGACAATCCCAGCGCATCCAGGAGGCGCAGGCATGAGCGACCTTATCCGCCGCGACCCACGCGCCGAGTGGATCGCCCGCAACCGCCTGCACCCGCTGCATGCGGCCATGCAGAGCCAGACTCAGACCAGCTGGATGGGCCCCAACGGCATCCTGCGCAAGAACCCGCACGCCATCGCCGCCGGCTTTATCGGCCCGGCCGGGCTCAAGCGAATCGACCGCAGCGGCGCCCAGCAGGGCACTGCCGGCAAGCGCAGCAGCGCCAGCGTCGAGGTGCAACTGCCGCTGCACGTGGTCGAGCAACCGGCCTTCCACGTCTGCGTGGTGCCGGACATGGTCGGCGGGCGCCTGTCCAGCCATGACAAGGACCTGCTCGGCCTGGCCCGCAAGCTGGCCGGCGACAGCGGCGCGGTGGTGGCCGTGGTGTTCGGCGAGGACAAGGAAAGCGCCTTCGATACCGCCGGCGTCGACCGCCTGCTGCGTATCACCGGCGACACCTTCGACGGCTATGCACCGGAAGCCCGCGTGCTGGCCCTCAGCGCCGTGGAAAGCCAACTGGCGCCACGCCACTGGCTGCTGCCCGATAGCCGCACCGGCGGTGGTGAGCTGGGTCGGCGCCTGGCCGCCAAGCTGGGTGAACGCCCGGCCACGCGCGTCTGGCAGGTTGCCGGCGAGCAGGCCATCGGCCGCGCCGGCAGCGGCCAGCAGGACATCCAGCGCGCCCTGCCCCGCTTGATCCTGGCTGCCGCCGAATGCACCGAGCCGGTCAGCGAAACGCGCCATGAAGTTCGGCCACTGGAGCTGGGCGCGAAGATCGCCCACAGCCTGCCACGCATCGAGGATCTCGGTCCGGTGGCCGTGGACCCGGCGCAGATTCCCATGGCCGAGGCCGAGTTCATTCTCTCCGGCGGCAACGGCGTGAAGGACTGGACGCTGTTCCACCAGGCCGCCGTCGCCCTGGGCGCCACCGAAGGCGCCTCGCGCGTGGCGGTGGACGACGGCTTCATGCCGCGCAATCGCCAGGTCGGCGCCACTGGTACCTGGGTCACCGCCCGCGTCTACCTGGCCGTCGGTATCTCCGGTGCCATTCAGCACCTGCAGGGCATCGGTGCCTGCGACAAGGTGGTGGCGGTGAACATGGATCCCGGCTGCGACATGATCAAACGCGCCGACCTCTCGGTGATCGGCGATTCGGCGGCGATCCTGGCGGCGCTGATCGCACGCGTCGCCGCCTGGCGCCAGGAAGGAAAACGTGATGCGGCCTGACCCTGACAGACATTACTCCGTGGGAAGGGCTTTAGCCGCGAACACCTGTGCGCACGGCCAGATCGCGGCTGAAGCCGCTCCCACGGTTCGAGGTTTCCACCATGACTGACCTGAATATCGTCGCCCTGGTCTCGGTCGGCGCTCACCCGACATCGGGTCGACCGCGCCGCGCTGAGCAGGACGCCCGCGCCGTCGAACTCGGCCTGCGCCTGAGCGGATCAAACCTGCAACTGCTGCACGCCGGCGACCCGCAGGCAGAAGCCCTGCGCGGCTACCTGGGCATGGGTCTGGAGCAGCTCGATGTGCTGGAACAACCCGAAGGCGCGGATGCCCTGCCGCTGCTGGTCGACTATCTGCAAGGCAGTCGCACGCAGCTGGTGCTGACCGGCAGCCAGGCGGAAACCGGCGAAGGCTCCGGCATGCTGCCGTTCCTGCTGGCCGAGCGCCTGGGCTGGCCGATGGTCGTCGGCCTGGCGGAAGTGGAGAAGGTCGAGAATGGCGTGGCCCAGGTGCTGCAAGCACTACCGCGCGGCCAGCGACGCCGCCTCAAGGTACGCCTGCCCTGCGTGGCCAGCGTCGACAACGCCGCCCCGATCGCCCGCCAGAGCGCCTTCGGCCCGGCACGGCGCGGGCAGATCGAGGCTCATGAGGTGACGGTGGTGGACGACCTGCTGCTGGCCGGCGCCACCTTGCAACCGGCCAAACCACGCCCCAAACGCCTCAAGGTGATCAAAGCGAAAACGGGGGCGGAACGGATGAAGGCGGCCACGGCCAAAGCCAGTGGTGGCGGCGGCCAGGTGCTCAAGGATGTCTCGCCACAGGAGGGCGCAGAGGCTATCTTCAAGCTGTTGATCGAAGAAGGCGTTCTGCGCTAACCGAAGGTTGAAGACCAACTGCGCAGCGCCTGCGTTTCCACAAGGAGCCACGACCATGATGCATGCCGATCTGATCGACCAGGAAGACTTCCGTGAGCGCCTGATCGCGCTGGGCCTGAGCATTCCAGCAGGCGTAACGCCCGAGCAGGCTTGCGAACTGGCCGTCAGCGGCCTCAGCGCCGAGCGCGCCGTGGCCTTGCGCCACCTGGTGGAAGAACTGCTTGGCGGCAGCGCTACCCTGCTGCCCAACGTACGCGAAGCCATCAGCCGCCACCTGCTGCCGGCGCTGGTACCCAAGCCAGCCTGAGGGCCGGTGCGCCAGCGCAGCAACTCTCACTCCAGCATCAGGTCGGGCTTGCGCCTCATGAAGTAGCGGTACAACAGCTGGTGGGCTGAAGCCCACCCTACAGCGTCGCGCGCACCGTACTGCGTAGGGTGGGCCGGGCGGCGATCCGCTTTAGCCCACCAGAAACAACCACTGCTCACAACGAAACGGGGCGCCACTGGCGCCCCGTTTTCATTGCGGTTCGACTCAGATGCGCACGCTGGCGAAGGTCGACTCGCCTTGCGCACGGTTGAGCGCCAGCACCGCGCTGGAGCTGACCTGATGTTCGGGAATCGGCAACAACACCACCAGGTTGTTGCCCTGTTGACCGGCACGTTCGTCGCGCGGCGGAATGCCGAAATACTCGCGGTAGCACTTGGAGAAATGCGGCGTGGAGACGAAACCACAGACCGAAGCCACTTCGATGATCGACATGCTGGTCTGCTTGAGCAGTTGCCGTGCACGAATCAGGCGCAGCTTGAGGTAGTAACGCGACGGCGAGCAGTGCAGGTACTTCTGGAACAGGCGCTCGAGTTGGCGACGGGAGATATCGACGAAACAGGCCAGCTCGTCGAGGTCGATCGGCTCCTCCAGATTCGCCTCCATCAGCGCGACGATTTCCTGCAGCTTGGGTTGGTTGCTGCCAAGCATGTGCTTGAGCGGCACGCGCTGGTGATCCTGCTCGTTGCGGATGCGCTCGTAGATGAACATCTCGGAGATGCCGGCAGCCAGCTCGCGGCCATGCTGCTGACCGATCAGGTGCAGCATCATGTCCATCGGTGCGGTACCGCCGGACGAGGTGTGACGATTGCGGTCGATGGAGAACAGGCGAGTGGTGATGGCCGCACGCGGGAAGGCTTCCTGCATCGAGGCCAGGCACTCCCAATGCACGCTGCAATCGTAGCCATCGAGCAGACCGGCCTTGGCCAGCGCCCAGCTGCCGGTGCATACCGCACCGAGCAGGCGACCCTGGCGCGCCTGCAGTTGCAGCCAGCTGACATGCTCGCGCTTGACGCTGTGCTGAATGTCCACGCCACCACAGACGATCACCACATCCAACGCCGGCGCACTCTGCATGGCAGCGTCCGGGGTGATCTGCAAACCATCGCTGGCGCAGACCGGCAGGCCATCATGAGTCAGGGTATGCCAGCGAAACAGCTCCTTGCCGGAAAGCTGGTTGGCCATGCGCAGGGGCTCTACCGCCGAAGCGAGGGAAATCAGGGTGAAGTTGTCCAGGAGCAGGAAGCCGATGGACTGGGCGACACGGTTCTGGGGTTGCGCCCCTTGGCTGAACTGCGACATTGGTGGAACCCTCTCACGCTAAGCACGGTGTGAGCCCAATTGAAGTGGGCCTCTGTTTTATCCTGGCCAGGTTTGAAACCGGGCGGTCATGCATCTCTACGCAAAGGTCATGCCTAAATTGATCAGGCGTTCAATAAAAACAAAGCCCTCGATGCACGGCGCACCAGACGGGCTTCCTGACCCTGCCTAGAGGGCTTGCGAAACGCTCTCAAAGCCTCTTTCCACAAGGTCTTGAGCATTTCGGTAGCACGGCTTGAGTGGCCTGCTACGGCGTCTCTGGCTGTCAGTAACAGACGGACGGTAACAACAGTGACCGGCCGGTCACTCCTGATGAAATCGACGCCCGCAAACGTCGCACCAAAATCTCGCGAAGCGCAGGCTTCGCCAGAATCGCTGCACCAGCACAGGTCAACCTTCGCCAGCTTGTCAGCCGTCGGGCTCCCATGGAGAAGAGCATCCTGACGAATCCGCAACAGGTTCGCGATGATCCAACTTTCGGCAGCGCGCCCAGATCTCCAACCGACTCACGCATATCCAATCGCGCCGTGGTGAGTCGTCCGCGTCGAGGTCTTTTCTCGACATGCCAGTGTCGCTTCTCGCCCAGAGGGCGGCCCACCTCTTGCTGTGAAATAGCCAATCGCCCGTCCCGGGAACCTTCCTGCGGCTCCAGCCGCCCGAACAGAGGCACGCCCCATGAACAGATTTGCTCGCTGGCTGCTCGTGATCGCCCTCACCTCCTCCACCGCCCTGCACGCCGCCGAAGCCGAGCGCTGCGAGTTGGTGCGCCTGAGCGATGTCGGCTGGACCGACATCACCATGACCACCGCCGTTGCTCGCCTGGTACTGGGCGAGATCGGCTATCGCACGCAGATCCGCCGCCTGTCGTTGCCCGACACTTACCGCGGATTGTCCGAAGGCCAGCTGGACGTGTTCCTCGGCAACTGGATGCCGGCCCAGAGCGAGCTGGTGCAACCCCACCTGGACAGCGGCAGGATCGAGAAGCTGCACACCAACCTGCCAACGGTGCGTTACACCCTGGCGGTACTGACGCCAGGCCATGAAGGCGGGCTGAAGGATTTCGCCGACATCCACCGCTTCAAGGACGAACTCGGCGGGCAGATCTTCGGCATCGAACCTGGCAACGAAGGCAACGAGATGGTCAAGGGCATGATTCGCGACAACACCTTCGGTCTCGCTGGTTTCAGCCTGGTCGAGTCCAGCGAAAGCGGCATGCTCAACCACGTCGAACGCGCTCAACGCCTGGGCAAATGGGCGGTATTTCTCGGCTGGGAACCGCACCCGATGAACGAGCGTCTGAAAATGAACTATCTGGCCGGTGGCGATGATTATTTCGGCCCCAATTACGGAGCAGCGCAGGTCAACACAGTGGCGCGCGGTGGTCTGAGCCAGCAGTGCCCCAACCTGGCTCGGTTGTTCCGCAATATGACCTTCACCATCAGCGCAGAAAACCAGTTGATGAGCGCCGTACTGGAAGGCAACACCAACCGCCGCCGCGTGGCCAAGAAATGGATCGAAGACAACCCGCAGATGGTCGCGGCCTGGCTGGAAGGCGTGACCCGCTATCAAGGCGCTCCAATCAGCAAGGTGTTCGACATATCACTGGCGAAAAATGACTAACAAGTTCAACGAAAAAGCCTAGAAAACCACCAAAAATGGCCAAAAATAGAGATTTATCCAGAGCAGGAAAGGGCTTTCTCTCCCCTCATCGAGAATCACGCTCGGGCTCGCGAGCCGAATCAGGCGTGACCAAATGGTCACATCGCGCCGACTTTCGTTTTTTCAACGATTTTCGGCACGCCACCACCTCTTCTTGTAAATTTTTTTCAACATCGCCACAGCCCCCGCGCTACGCCGCCTGCGCCTCGCTTGCAGGGCTGAAAACCAGTCCCGGCGCGGCTTTGAGGCTTGGCCAAGGGGCAAAAAAGTCTGTTAAGGTTTTTAAAGCACGTTCTCGAAGACGCGCCTCGATGCTCACACCGAGCGCGATTCGAAACGGCATCACGCAGTGCTTTCAGGAGCCCGGAAAACGGCGAAAACATGGGAAAACACACGGTGTGACGGGCCATGTCGTCGCCCAACACGTCAGGGTCGCAAACCGATAATTGCGCAGACCCCAAGACTATATCGTTGAGTCAGCCGATGACGTCGCTGCCGCCTCCCAAAGGGAACGGCAGACTGGGGCCCACCGCCCCGGACCGAAGAACATACAAGCGCTGGCCCACCATCGATAGGGCGCCAGCCCAACAAGAAATTTCGGATGTACGCATGCGCCAGGACGACGCATGAACCCCCAAGGGAATGGGCTTCGAAACACTGCCAGAGGGTTTGGAAAGCGGTTTGCAGCACGGCAAGACAGTGGTCACTCATCAGCAGGTTGCAACGACGCAGCGGGCAGTTTTTGCCACCAGCCGCGTGCGCTGCAGCGTGCCCGAGTGCCACACTCGAATCCCGCAGCAAAGCGTTCGCCAGCCTCGAAACTCAGCAAACACCCACACAGGTATCAGAGGCCTGACACAGCTGATCTACGCTTCGACGATGCGTGCCCAGCTGTGCCAGCGCGAACTGGATGCCGATTGAAGGGGAAACGTCCCATGCAGTCTGGAAAGATCGTGGTCGAACACCTGTACAAGGTTTTCGGCCCCAACCCACAAGAAGCCATCGACCTGCTCAAGGAAGGCTGGAGCAAGGAGAGGATTCTGGCCGAGAAAGGCGCCGTGATCGGCGTCAGCGATGTGTCGTTCAGTGTCGAGGAGGGCGAAATATTCGTTCTCATGGGACTGTCCGGCTCCGGCAAATCCACCCTCATCCGTCTGATCAACCGTCTGGTCGAACCCAGCGCCGGTGATGTCTACATCGATGGCCAGAACGTGGCCAAGCTGCCGCAATCGCAATTGATCGACCTGCGGCGGCGCGACATGAGCATGGTCTTCCAGTCCTTCGCCCTGATGCCTTCGCGCAGCGTGCTGGACAACGCGGCCTTCGGCCTGGAAGTGGCCGGCACCGGCCGCAAGGAGCGCGAGAAGCGCGCCATGGAAGTGCTCACGCAGGTCGGCCTGGACACCTTCGCCCACAAGTATCCGCACGAGCTCTCCGGTGGCATGCAGCAGCGCGTCGGCCTGGCTCGCGCGCTGACGGTGAACCCGTCGATGATCATCATGGACGAGGCCTTCTCCGCCCTCGACCCACTCAAGCGCCGCGAGATGCAGGACGTGCTGCTGGAGCTGCAGAAGACGCATCGCCGCACCATCATTTTCGTCTCGCACGACATCGAAGAGGCCATGCGCATCGGTACCCGCATCGGCATCATGGAAGGCGGCAAGCTGATCCAGGTCGGCACCCCGCAGGAACTGATCGAGAAGCCGGCCAACGAATACGTGCGCAACTTCTTCGACACCGTCGACACCAGCCGCTACCTCACCGCTGGCCAGCTCAAGGCTGACAGCGTGCCGACCTATATCTACAACGGCAAGGCGCCGGATGCGGCGAAGATCTGCAAGGAGTTGCAGGCGCTGGACAAGCACTACGCCTTCATCGTCGATGAGCAGAACAACTTCCAGGGCTCCATCAGCCTGGAACGGATCGCCCTGATGGTCGACGGCGATGAACCCAGGCCACTCGAGGCGGATGCGCTCAAGCAAGTGGTACCGGTACCCGAAGACATGCCGCTGGAAGATGTCATCACCCGCCTGGTGGACAACGAAGGCCCGATCCCGGTGGTGGACGCCGAAGGCCACTACTGCGGCGCCATCAGCAAGGGCCGCCTGCTGACCCGACTGCAGGGGGAATCCCATGAGTGACAAGAAACTCGACCTGGGTAGCTGGGTCAACGATGTCGTCCAGCACCTGCTGGACAACTACAGCGGTGCCTTCGACAGCATCGGCGGCGTGGTCGCCGGCTTCTCCGAAGCCATCGAAGCCCTGCTCATGCTGCCGCCGGCCTGGCTGTTGATCGCCATCTTCGTCGCCCTCGGCCTGTGGCGCATCGGCGCACGTTTCGCGGTATTCACCGCGGTGGCCTTCATCCTCATCGTCATGACCGGTTTCTGGGAGCAGACAGTCGTAACCCTCGGCCTGACCTTCTCCTCGACGCTGATCAGCCTGCTGCTGGGTATTCCGCTGGGCATCTGGGCCGCCAAGAGCGAGCGCGTGGCGACCATCATCCGGCCGATCCTCGACTTCATGCAGACCATGCCGGCATTCGTCTACCTGATCCCGGCAGCCATGCTCTTCGGTCTAGGTCGCGTGCCCGGCATCATCGCCACGGTGATCTTCGCCATGCCGCCGGCGGTACGCCTGACCAGCCTGGGGATTCGCCAGGTGAACAAGGAAATCGTCGAGGCCGGTCAGTCCTTCGGCTGCACCAGCCGCCAGTTGCTGTTCAAGGTACAACTGCCCAATGCCATGCCGTCGATCATGGCCGGGGTCAACCAGACCATCATGATGGCCCTGTCGATGGTGATCATCGCCTCCATGGTCGGCGCCGGTGGCCTGGGTAACGATGTACTGGCGAGTATCCAGCGCCTGGACATCGGGCTAGGCTTCGAAAGCGGCATGGCCGTGGTGCTGCTGGCGATCATTCTCGACCGCATCACTGAAAGTTTTGGCACCAAGCAGACTGCCCGCAGCGGCATCTTTGCCTGGTTCAGCGGCAAGCTGCAGCGCCAGTAAAGATTTTTCACTTCACAGGGAACCGCAGATGAAAATGATCAAAACCACCGCCGCCATCGGCCTGCTGTCCTGCGCACTGGCGCAGGGCGCCATGGCCGCGGAGCCGGCGAGCTGCAAGCAGGTGCGTTTCGCCGAGATTGGCTGGGCCGACATCGCCGCCACCACCGGTGTGGCCATGACCCTGGTCGAAGGTCTGGGCTATCAGCCGCGCAAGATCATGGCTTCTGTCCCCATCGCCTTCACCGGCGTCAAGAGCGGCCAGGTCGACGTGTTCCTCGGCTACTGGGCACCGTCGATGGACTCGGTGATCGAGCCCTTCCTCAAGGACGGCGGCGTCAAGGTGCTGGAGAAAGCCAATCTCGAGGGTGCCAAATACACCCTGGCCGTACCGACCTATACAGCCGAGGCCGGCCTGAAGAGCTTCCAGGACATCGCCAAGTTCAAGGATCAACTGGGCGGCAAGATCTACGGCATCGAGCCGGGCAACGACGGCAACCTGCTGATCGACGGCATGATCAAGAACAACCAGTTCGACCTCGGCGGCTTCCGCATGGTCGAGTCCAGCGAGGCTGGCATGCTGGTGCAGGTATCGCGTGCCATGCGCAAAAAAGAGCCGGTGGTCTTCCTCGGCTGGGCGCCGCACCCGATGAATACCCAGCACGACATCACCTACCTGTCCGGTGGTGACGACGTGTTCGGCCCCGACTACGGCGCGGCCAAGGTCTACACCGTGGTACCGCCGGACTACGAGGCGCGCTGTGAGAACGTCGGCAAGCTGCTGAACAACCTGCAGTTCACCGTCGACATCGAAAGCCAGCTGATGGAAAAGGTACTGGAGAAGGAAAACCCGCAGAACGTCGCCAAGGAGTGGATCAAGGCCAACCCGGCGATCCTCGACCAGTGGCTGAGCGGCGTGACCACCTTTGACGGTCAGGACGGCGTAGCTGCCGTGAAGAAACACGTCGGGCTGTAACAGGCCACAACCCGATTCGGGCTCGAACCTGAGGGTTCGAGCTCGGAAACCTCCTCGTACACCACTAGCGGCTGATTTCTGGCCGTGACGGGGAGACTTTGCCCGCGAACCGGCAATCTGCTGCGCAACACGGATTCGCAAGGCCCGCAATGAGAACGAGCCAGTCAACGATTTTGCAACTGCCACTCACTGATGGAGCACAACAAACATGCGCGTAATCAAGCACCTCTGCCTCGGCGCTGCCGCCCTGGCCATCGGCATGGGCAGCGCCCTGGCCGCCGACAAACCCACCCTGAAGATCGGCTACGTCAACGGCTGGGACGACAGCGTCGCCGTCACCCATGTCGCCGGTGAAATCCTGCAAAGCAAACTCGGCTACACCGTCGAACTGAAGCCGGTCGAACCCGCCATCATGTGGCAGGGCGTGGCCCGTGGCGATCTCGATGCCACCCTCTCCGCCTGGCTGCCAGCCACCCACGGCGAGTACTACGACAAGCTCAAGGACAAGGTGGAAATCCTCGGCACCAACTACTCCGGCGCCAAGATCGGCCTGATCGTGCCCGACTACGTCGACGCCAAGAGCATCGAAGACCTGGAGAAATACGCCAAGGACTTCGACGGCAAGATCACCGGCATCGACGCTGGCGCCGGCGTGATGCGCCGCACCGAGGAAGCCATCAAGGAATACAACCTGGCCAGCATCAAGCTGATGCCGAGTTCGGGCCCGGCCATGGCCACCGCCCTGACCCGTGCCGAGAAAGCGCAGAAGCCGATCGTGGTCACCGGCTGGATTCCGCACTGGATGTTCGCCAAGTGGAAACTGCGCTTCCTCGAAGATCCGAAGAAAGTCTTCGGCGACGACGAGCGCGTCGACACCGTTGCCAATCCTGAGCTGAAGGGCAAGGCTGCCGACGCTGCCGCCTTCCTCAGCAAGATTTCCTGGAGCGGTGAAGAAGTCGGCGCGGTGATGCTGGCCATCCGTGAAGGCGCCAAACCGGACCAGGCCGCCAAGGACTGGATCGCCGCCAACCCGAAGCGCGTGGAAAGCTGGTTGAAATAAGCCACGCACCTGCAATAGCACAAAGCGGGCTTCGGCCCGCTTTGTGGTTTCTGGCAATTCGCGACGCCACCCATATCAATTTTTCGGACATTTCGGCTAGAGCATGCGAGACGTGACCTCTAGACTCTCGCCTCCCGAAATGAACAGACCGAACACAGATGAAAAATACCGCCAGCGTCTTCGCCGTTATCGGCTGCCTTTCCCTGCTGACATTTCTGTTGATCTACACCAGTTCAGTCAACATCTTCTTGATCTGGGACGCGAAGGCCTACCGCTATCTGGCTACCTGCGTCGGGCTGATGATCGCCGCCGTCGTCGGGACGGCTCTGCTGGCAGCAGGCAAACCCGTAACCTCGAGACTTGCCATCGGCGTCCTGCTGCTGACAGCACTGATCACCCAGTTTCTATTCGGCTTCGATCTTTACACCGGCATGGCGGTCGGGCTGCTGTATGTCGCGGCGCTGATCGAGTACACCGCCCAGCCCTCGGATGCAGTCGAAGCGCCGCAACAGTGATCGCCAGCGCATGAGCCTGCGATGAGCAAGCGACAGCACCGCCACAGGCGGCCCGCTCGTAATGGCCTTGAGCGCCGGATACAAGCCGTTGCCAACCTGCCTGAGGGCTATAAGCTGCTGCTTCTGCCCTTTCTTCCCGCCTGGCTCGCTCCGGCGTCCTGGAGCCTGTGGGGAGCCGCAGCCGGTGCTTTTGGCATATTCATCTGCGTGGCGGTTGCCCTGTATTCCATTCACCGCAACGAACGTACGTTGGCTGCTCTGCTGTACGGCGATGAGGCGCATAGCGTTACCACCCTCTTTTTCAGCCACCTGTTGCAGGGCCTGGGCCTGAGCATCGCCCTGTTCCTGCCACACCTTCTACTCGCGGGCCGCTGACTCCAAACACCGGAGCACGCATTGATTGATCGCTCAGTCAAAAACTGCCTAGACTTCGGCTCCCCCGCCCCTCACGGAGTGCCCCATGCCCAAGGTCGGCATGCAGCCCATTCGCCGTTCGCAACTGATCGCCGCCACCCTGGAAGCCGTCGACCAGGTCGGTATGGCTGACGCCAGCATCGCCTATATCGCCCGTCTGGCCGGGGTATCCAACGGCATCATCAGCCACTACTTCAACGACAAGAACGGCCTGCTCGAAGCCACCATGCGCCATCTGATGCAGGCGCTCAGCGATGCCGTGGGCGCACGCCGTCGCGCATTGCGCGAGGACAGCCCGCGTGCTCATCTGAAGGCGATGATCGACGGCAACTTCGACGACAGCCAGGTCAGCGGCCCGGCGATGAAGACCTGGCTGGCGTTCTGGGCCAGCAGCATGCACCAGCCGGCCCTGCGCCGCCTGCAGCGGGTCAACGATCACCGCCTCTACTCCAACCTCTGCGGCCAGTTCCATCGCGCGCTGCCGCGCGATCAGGCCCGCTTCGCGGCGCGCGGCCTGGCCTCGCTGATCGATGGCCTGTGGCTGCGCGGCGCGCTTTCCGGCGAAGCCTTCGACACCGAGCAGGCGCGCCGCATCGCCTACGACTACCTCGACCTGCAGCTGGCCAAGGCATCGTAGGCTGTCGCGGGGCTGCCTGGGCGGCGTGCACCGCGTTTAACGCCCTCTCCGATCATTTGGATCGCCCGGTGCGCACGGCGCACCCTACGACATCGAACCTTGCGTGCATGTCGCGTTTGGCTGCGCCTTGTCGTTTTTATTGATTGATCGTTCAATTTAAATAAAATAGGCTGTTCTCCAAGCAGATTGCCAAGTGCAGAGGACAGCCCATGCCCCGTTTCGCCGAACAGCAGCTCTACATCGGTGGCCAGTACGTCGCCGCCAGCAGTGGAGAAACCTTCGACAGCATCAACCCCGCTACCGGCGAGGTGCTGGCCAGGGTGCAGCGCGCCAGTCAGGCGGATGTCGATCGTGCGGTGGCCAGCGCTGCCGAGGGGCAGAAGGTGTGGGCGGCGATGACCGCCATGCAGCGCTCGCGCATTCTGCGCAAGGCCGTGGATATCCTGCGCGAGCACAACGATGAGCTGGCCGAGCTGGAAACCCTCGACACTGGCAAACCCCTGAGCGAAACCCGCTACGTCGACATTGTCACCGGCGCCGACGTGCTGGAGTACTACGCCGGCCTGATCCCGGCCATCGAGGGCGAGCAGATTCCGCTGCGCGACACCTCCTTCGTCTATACCCGTCGCGAACCACTGGGCGTGGTCGCCGGCATCGGCGCCTGGAACTACCCGATCCAGATCGCCCTGTGGAAATCCGCCCCGGCCCTGGCCGCCGGCAACGCGATGATCTTCAAGCCCAGCGAAGTCACCTCGCTGACCGCGCTGAAACTCGCCGAGATCTACACCCAGGCCGGCCTGCCGGCGGGCGTGTTCAACGTACTCACCGGCAGCGGCCGCGAAGTCGGTCAGTGGCTGACCGAGCATCCGGGCATCGAGAAGATTTCCTTCACCGGCGGCACCGTCACCGGCAAGAAGGTGATGGCCAGCGCCTCCAGTTCCAGCCTCAAGGAAGTGACCATGGAGCTGGGTGGCAAGTCGCCGCTGATCATCTTCGAAGACGCCGACCTGGACCGCGCAGCCGACATCGCGGTGATGGCCAACTTCTACAGCTCCGGCCAGGTGTGCACCAACGGCACCCGCGTGTTCGTGCCGCGCATGCTGCAAGCGCGCTTCGAGGCCAAGGTGCTGGAGCGGGTCAAACGCATCCGCCTCGGCGATCCGCTGAATGACGCCACCAACTTCGGCCCGCTGGTGAGCTACGCGCACATGGAAAGCGTGCTCGGCTACATCGAGAAGGGCCGCAGCGAGGGCGCGCGCCTGCTGATCGGCGGGGCGCGCGTGACCGACGGCGAGCATGCCAAGGGCGCCTACGTCGCCCCCACCGTGTTCACCGACTGCCGGGACGACATGACCATCGTGCGCGAGGAAATCTTCGGCCCGGTGATGAGCATCCTCATCTACGACAGCGAAGAGGAAGTGATCCGCCGCGCCAACGACACCGACTACGGCCTGGCCGCCGGCGTGGTGACCCGCGATCTGAACCGCGCGCACCGGGTGATCCACAAGCTGGAAGCCGGCATCTGCTGGATCAACACCTGGGGCGAATCGCCGGCCGAGATGCCGGTGGGCGGCTACAAGCAGTCCGGTGTCGGCCGCGAGAACGGCCTGGTCACCCTTGGCCACTACACCCGCATCAAGTCGGTGCAACTGGAAATGGGCGATTACGCCTCGGTGTTCTGACAGCCAACGCCATGCCATGTAGGAGCGGATTTATCCGCGATGCCTTTCGCGGATAAATCCGCTCCTACAAAAACGTCGCCCCGTAGCCCGGATGCAATCCGGGAACCGTCACCGCGTTTTCCCGGATCGCAGCCGGGCAACAGGAGGACTCATGACCCAGGAATTCGACTACATCATCATCGGCGCCGGCTCGGCCGGTAACGTCCTGGCCACTCGCCTGACCGAAGATGCAGACGTCAGCGTGCTGCTGCTCGAAGCCGGTGGCCCCGACTACCGCTTGGATTTCCGCACCCAGATGCCCGCTGCCCTGGCGTTCCCGCTGCAAGGCCGGCGCTACAACTGGGCCTACGAGACCGACCCCGAGCCGCACATGAACAATCGCCGCATGGAATGCGGACGCGGCAAGGGCCTGGGCGGCTCATCCCTGATCAACGGTATGTGCTACATCCGCGGCAACGCCATGGACTTCGACAACTGGGCCAAGGCCAAGGGCCTGGAAGACTGGACCTACCTCGACTGCCTGCCGTACTTCCGCAAGGCGGAAAGCCGCGACATCGGCCCCAACGACTACCACGGCGGTGACGGCCCGGTCAGCGTGACCACGCCCAAGGCCGGCAACAACCCGTTGTTCCACGCCATGGTCGAGGCCGGCGTGCAGGCCGGTTATCCGCGCACGGACGACCTCAACGGCTACCAGCAGGAAGGCTTTGGCCCGATGGATCGCACCGTGACCCCGGAAGGACGACGCGCCAGCACCGCGCGCGGCTATCTGGACCAGGCACGGGCGCGGCCCAACCTGACCATCGTCACCCATGCCACCACCGACCGCATCCTCTTCGACGGCAAGCGCGCCAGCGGCGTCAGCTACCTGATCGGCAACGCCAACGAGCCAACCATTGCTCGTGCTCGCCGCGAAGTGCTGCTGTGCGCTGGCGCCATCGCCTCACCGCAAATCCTGCAGCGCTCCGGCGTCGGCCCCGCCGCGCTGCTGCGCGAGCTGGACATTGCACTGGTGCACGAACTGCCCGGCGTCGGCCAGAACCTGCAGGATCACCTGGAGATGTACCTGCAATACGCCTGCACCGAACCAGTGTCGCTGTACCCCGCGCTCAAGCTGCTCAACCAGCCCGGCATCGGCGCGCAATGGCTGTTCGCCGGCAACGGCATCGGCGCCAGCAACCAGTTCGAGGCTGGCGGTTTCATCCGCACGCGCCCGGAGTTCGCCTGGCCCAACATCCAGTTCCACTTCCTGCCGGTGGCGATCAACTACAACGGCAGCAACGCGGTCAACGAGCATGGTTTCCAGGCTCACGTCGGCTCGATGCGCTCGCTCAGCCGCGGACGCATCCAGCTCAAGTCGAAGGACCCGCGCCAGCACCCGAGCATCCTCTTCAACTACATGAGTCATGAGCAGGACTGGCAGGAGTTTCGCGACGGCATTCGCCTTACCCGCGAGATCATGGCGCAACCGGCGCTCGATCCTTACCGTGGGCGTGAAATCAGCCCAGGCGCGCATGTACAGAACGACGCCGAACTGGATGCCTTCATTCGCGAGCATGCGGAAACGGCTTTCCACCCGTCCTGCTCGTGCAAGATGGGCGAAGACGACATGGCGGTGGTCGACGGGCAAGGCCGTGTGCACGGTCTGCAGGGTCTGCGCGTAGTGGATGCGTCGATCATGCCGGAGATCATTACTGGCAACCTCAACGCCACCACCATCATGATCGCCGAGAAGATCGCCGACCGCATTCGCGGGCGCCAACCGCTGCCGCGCAGCACTGCACCTTACTTCGTCGCGGGCGAGCGGCCGGTGCGCGGTACGCCACTGCGCAGCCAGGAAGCTCGGTTAGTCGGGTAATTCCTGGCGGATCATCCAGTGCCCTTCGGGCGGCATCAGCCGGCTGAGGTCGAAGCGCTCCAGCGAGTCGGCGTCGAACATCTCGATCTGCGGGCTCACCAGCTGCGGCAGCTTTTCGCCCTGCAGGCCACGAACAGCCAGATCCAGGGCGATGCGCGCCTGAATCACCGGTGAATCGGTAGGCGCAGCCAGCACCTGGCCTTCGCGAATCTGCTCCAGCACCCGCTCGGTGGCGTAGAACGACACCACCTGCACCTCGGAACCGATATTGCGCACCAGTTGCGCAGCGAAGGCCGCTGCTTCGGCATTGGCCACCAGGTAATCGAGATGGGGATGCTGCTTGAACAGCTCCCGCGCCAGCTGGGCCTGCCGGCTGCGATCCACCGGGGCATAACCGCCATGGGCAAGGATCACCTGGGTTCCAGGCAAGGCATCACGCAGACCACGCTCGGCATCCTGCACCCAGCCAGCATCGGCCGGCCCGGGTAGCCAGCCGATCTGAATCGGTCGACCGTCGCTGATACGCACCAGGTACTCGAGCGTGGCACGCGCCATGTCGGCGAAGTCGACTCGCGAATGCGCGCTGAGCCCCGGGCACTCCAGACGATTGACCAGATCGATCACGGGCCGACCGGCCTTGATCTGCACTTCTGCCGCGCTGCACAGGTCATAGGTGTTGATGCTGGCCACGACGAAGGCATCGGCGCCCTCGGCCACGCAATGCTCGAACTGCTCCACCTGCACATCGGCATGCTCGTAACCACCGGCTTCGTAGATGCCCAGCCGCACGCCAAGGCGTTTGGCCTCCTGATCCAGCCCCCAGGCCACACCCCACCAGTAGCGGTCCTTGCCATGGGGCAGCAGCGCGCAGATGCGCCAGGGCTGGCTGGCCACGGGTAAAGGCCGGTAATCCAGCATGCGGCCATCGGCACGCACCGGATAAGGAAACCACTCGGCCGCCAGCAGCGACTGGCAAGCCAGCGAAAGCCACAGAGTCAACCAGCGCATGACGCCGTCCTTAGCCCTTGCGGGGCGATGTGCCAGTAACCCCAGCGTAGCACCACCTCTGGCACCTGCCTGCACGTCGGCAACGCGCAGTTGCCCGGGCCCGGTCGGCGGCCTAGAGTGAAGCGCACAGACCATGAGAACAGCATGACCAACCCCACCCTGCTCGACCCCAAAACCGCCCGCCTGCTGCCCTGGATCGTCGCCATCGCCTTCTTCATGCAGACGCTGGATGGCACCATCCTCAACACCGCACTACCGGCCATGGCCGCCGACCTCGGCGAAAACCCATTGCGCATGCAGTCGGTGGTGATCGCCTACATGCTCACCGTGGCCCTGCTGATTCCGGCATCGGGCTGGGTCGCCGACCGCTTCGGCACGCGGCGCATCTTCTTCGGCGCCATCGCCCTGTTCAGCCTCGGCTCGCTGCTCTGCGCACTGTCGGAGTCGCTGAGCATGCTGATCGGCGCGCGCGTCATCCAGGGTCTCGGCGGCGCGCTAATGATGCCGGTCGGACGCCTGGTGGTGCTGCGTGCCTACCCACGCTCGGAGCTGGTACGGATCATGAGCTTCATCACCTTGCCCGGCCTGCTCGGCCCGCTGATCGGCCCGAGCCTAGGTGGCTGGCTGGTGGAGGTGGCCAGCTGGCATTGGATCTTCCTGATCAACCTGCCGGTGGGGCTGCTCGGCTGCTGGGCGGCCCTGCGCCATATGCCCGACCTGCGCGGCCCTGAGCGCAGCCGCTTCGATACCGCAGGTTTCCTGCTGTTCGGCGCCGCCATGCTGCTGATCACCGTGGCCCTGGAAGGGCTCGGCGAACTGCACCTGCCGACCATGCGCGTGGTGCTGCTGTTGCTCGGCGGCATGGCCTGCCTGGCCGCCTACTGGCTGCGCGCCGGGCGCATCGAACACCCGTTGTTCGCCCCCAAGCTGTTCCACACCCGCAGCTTCGCCGTGGGCATCATCGGCAACCTGTTCGCCCGCCTCGGCAGCGGCGCGCTGCCCTTTCTCACGCCGCTGCTGCTGCAACTGGCGATGGGCTATTCGCCGGCCCAGGCCGGCATGAGTCTGATTCCGCTGGCGCTGGCGGCCATGGCAGCCAAACCCCTGGCCAGGCCGCTGATCGAGCGCCTGGGCTACCGCAACATCCTCACCAGCAACACCCTGCTGCTCGGCGCCCTGATCGCCAGCCTGGCCCTGGTCGATGCACAAACCTCGACGTTGCAGCTGATCATCCAACTGAGCCTGATCGGCGCCTGCAACTCACTGCAGTTCACCGCGATGAACACCGTGACCCTGATCGATCTGGACAACCGCGACGCCAGCAGCGGCAACAGCCTGCTGTCGGTGGTGGTCCAACTGGCGATGGGCCTTGGCGTTGCCTCGGCGGCGGCGCTGCTCAGCGGCTTCAGCCGTGAACTGGGCGGCAGCGAGCATGTGCTGCAGGCATTCCAGGCGACCTACCTGTGCGTTGGCCTGCTGTCGATGCTGGCGGCGGCGATCTTCCTGCAACTGGACGGGAAAGATGGCCGTGGCGGGCGCAATATCGAGGTTTCAGCGGACGAATGAGCGGGCCTGCTACACTGCCGGCCTGTTTCTTCACCCCCGAGCTCTTGCCGTGACCGCTACTGCCTTCGCCAGCCTGCCCATTTCTGCCGCCATGCAGGCCAACCTCGCCGCCATCGGCTATGCCGAGATGACGCCCATCCAGGCCGCCAGCCTGCCGCTGATTCTCAAGGGCCGCGACCTGATCGCCCAGGCCAAGACCGGCAGCGGCAAGACCGCGGCCTTCGGCATCGGCCTGCTGCACCCGCTCAACCCGCGCTACTTCGGCTGCCAGGCCATGGTGCTGTGCCCGACGCGCGAACTGGCCGATCAAGTGGCCAAGGAAATCCGCCGCCTGGCCCGTGCTGCCGACAACATCAAGGTGCTTACCCTGTGCGGCGGCGTGCCCTTCGGCCCGCAGATCGGCTCGCTGGAGCACGGTGCGCACGTGATCGTCGGCACACCGGGCCGGGTGCAGGAGCATCTGCGCAAAGGCACGCTGAAAGTCGATGGGCTCAATACCCTGGTACTCGACGAAGCCGACCGCATGCTCGACATGGGCTTCATCGACAGCATCGCCGAAATCATCGAGCAGACCCCGGCACGCCGTCAGACTCTGCTGTTCTCCGCCACCTATCCGCCAGCCATCGAACAGCTTGCCGCACGTTTCTTGCGTAGCCCGGAGCGGGTCGAAGTGGAGGCTCAGCATGACGACGGGCAGATCGAGCAGCGCTTCTACGAAATAGCGCCGAGCCAACGTATGGAAGCGGTCAGCACCCTGCTGCGGCATTTCCGCAAGCAACCGACGGTGGCCTTCTGCGCCACCCGCCAACAATGCGACGAACTGGCCGCACAGCTGGAGGCCGAGAAGATTTCCGCCGCCGCGCTGCATGGCGATCTGGAACAGCGTGATCGCGATCAGATTCTCGCGCTGTTCGCCAATCGCAGCCTCAGCGTGCTGGTAGCCACCGACGTCGCAGCGCGCGGCCTGGATATCGCCGGGCTGGAAATGGTGATCAACGTCGAGCTGTCGCGTGATGCCGAGGTGCATATCCACCGCATCGGCCGTAGTGGTCGCGCTGGCGAGAAAGGCCTGGCACTGAGCCTGGTGGCCCCGGCCGAAGCTGGTCGCGCCCAGGCCATCGAAACCCTGCAAGGCAAGGAACTGGCCTGGTACCCGCTGCCTGCAGCAAAGGCGACGGGTGAGCCGCTGCTGCCGCCGATGCACACCCTGTGCATCGGCGCCGGACGCAAGGACAAACTACGCCCCGGCGATATCCTTGGTGCCCTGACCGGCGACGCCGGGCTGCCCGGTAGCCAGGTCGGCAAGATCGCCCTGTTCGACTACCAGGCCTATGTCGCCGTCGAACGCGACGTCGCCCGCCAGGCGCTCAAGCGCCTCACTGAAGGCAAGATCAAGGGTAGAACGCTGCGTGTGCGTCTATTGTAAGGCTGATATAAAGAATCAAACGGCCTGGGCCGGAGTCACCCATGCGCAATATTCTGGTCATTGAAGACAGCCCACTGGTACTGAAGATCCTCGAGCATCTGTTCCGTCAGGAAACCGATCTGGAACCGATCTTCTGTGCCTCACTGGCAGAAGCGGAAGTCATGCTGGAGACCTCTGCGGCGCTGTTCTTCGCCGCCATCGTCGACCTGCACCTACCGGACGCGCCGGACGGCGAAAGCGTCGATCTGGTGATGCGCTACCACCTGCCGTGCATCGTGCTCAGCGGCAGCTACAACGAACAGCGCCGCGACGAATTGCTGATGAAAGGCGTGGTCGATTACGTACTCAAGGAGAGCCAGCACTCCTACGAGTACGCCTTCCGCCTGCTGCACCGGCTCGACCACAACAGCCATATCAAGATTCTCATCGCCGACGACTCTGCGGCGCAGCGTCACTACATTCGCCATATCCTCGAGCCGCACCACTACCAGATCATCGAGGCCAGCGACGGCAAGGAGACCCTGCGCCAGCTCAATGAGCATCCAGATATCGACCTGCTGGTGCTCGACCATGCCATGCCCGGCGTCAGCGGTTTCGAGCTGGTCAAGCTGCTGCGCCAGAAACTGCGCCTCAATGACCTGATCATCATCGGCGTGTCCGCCGACCCCAAGGGCTCGCTCAGTGCGCAGTTCATCAAGCACGGTGCCGACGACTTCCTGCGCAAACCCTTCTGCCCTGAAGAACTGAACTGCCGGGTAATGTCGACCCTGGAGCGACGCGACCTGTTGCGCGCACTGAAGAAGGCCGCGCAGTTCGATGCCCTGACCGGCCTGAACAACCGCCGCGCCTTCTACGAACAAGGCATGCAAATACTGCAGAAGGCGCAACGGGAAAGTCGCGAGGTCAGCGTGGCGATGCTCGATCTCGACCACTTCAAACAGATCAACGACGGCTTCGGTCATGCCAGCGGCGACAGCGCCCTGGTGGTGTTCGCCCGAGCGATGAGCAATGCCTTCCCCGACATACTGCTGGGTCGCCTGGGCGGTGAGGAGTTTGCCCTGCTGACCCTGCATGGCGCGGACCATGTGGCTCAGGCACTGGATAAACTGCGCCGGCAGTGCGCCGGCCTGCATTACGCCGTCGGTGCGCCCGCGCTATCGTTCAGCGCAGGCCTCTATCAGGGTGAACCCGAGGACCTGGAAAGCCTGCTGCATGAAGCCGACATTCGCCTGTACCGGGCCAAGCAACAGGGCCGTGCCCGCACCGTACTGGCCTGATCAGGGGCTGTGGCGCTGCAGCGTCGCGGCATAACTGCCGTCGCCGCTCATGGCCTGAATCGCCGTATCGAAGCGCCTGGCAATGTCGCGATGCTGGGCCAGACTGCGCCGCACCAGGATATGCAGGCCGTTCTCGCTCAAGGGCTGCGGCAGGAACTCCAGTTCATCGCGGATGGCACTCAGCTTGCGACCGAGCAGGTGGCGCGCGACCAGCTCATCCTCCAGCGCCAGCTGCACGCGCCCGGCATGCAGCATCCGCGCGGCGATTTCGAAACTGCCGACACCAACCTTGAGCAACTGCGGATCGCTGTCGAATTCCCTGGAATAGGCATAGCCCCTGACCACCGCGATGTTGTGCGGGTAGAGATCGGCCAGGGTCTCGAACTGAATGTCGCTCCCTTTGCGCCGCATGAAGCGGATACGGTTGACCAGATAGGGCTGGGAGAAATAGCCGTACTCGGTGCGATCGACGCTGTACCAGGCGTTGATCAGCACATCGTAATCGCCACGCTTGAGCCCCAGCACCGCGCGTTCCCAGGGCACCTCCACGTAGCTGGTGGTGTAGCCGGCACGGGCGAGCGCCTGCTCCACCAGATCACTGGCCAGACCTTTGCCGGGCAACCGTTGATCATTGAACGGCGGCCAGGGGTCGGCCACCAGGCGCAACAGCTCGGCCGAGGCCAGTGCCGGCGACAGCATCAAGAGCAATAGCCAGGCACGCACTGCGGGCATTGGTGGCGATCCATTCGTAATGATCAGTTCTAGTGATAGCAGGCACAACGCCACTCGTCACTGTTTCATATCTGAGACAGTCAGACGGGCGTTACACGCTTGCCAGCCACACCGCGACAGAAGCGTCGGCCCAGAGCGGCTTCGGGTAAACTTCAGCGGTTTTCGCGCAGCGCTGGCTGCGTCAGCGATTCACCTGAGGACATTTCGTGTTGCAAACCGACGTACTGATCATCGGCGCAGGCGCCGCCGGCCTGATGTGCGCAGCCACCGCCGCAGCCCGTGGGCGCCGCGTGCTGGTGCTCGACCATGCCAACAAGGCCGGCAAGAAGATCCTCATGTCCGGTGGTGGGCGCTGCAACTTCACCAACCTGTACTGCGAGCCGAACAACTTCCTTTCCGGCAACCCGCATTTCTGCAAGTCCGCCCTGGCGCGCTTCACCCAGTGGGACTTCATCGGCCTGGTGGCCAAGCACGGCGTGCCCTACCACGAGAAGAAGCTTGGCCAGCTGTTCTGCGACAACAAGTCCAGCGACATCCTTGAACTGCTGCTGGCCGAATGTGCCGAGGCCGGGGCACAGATTCGCCTGGACACGGCAGTACACAGCATCGAAAAAACCGCAGGCGGCTTCCTGCTGCAAAGCGACCTCGGCGAAGTGGCCTGCCAGTCACTGGTGATCGCCACCGGCGGGCTGTCGATCCCGACCCTCGGCGCCACCGGCTTCGGCTATCAGGTGGCCAAGCAATTCGGTCATGAGCTGCTGCCGACCCGCGCCGGACTGGTGCCTTTCACCCTCACCGACCCGCAGCTCAAGACGCTGTGCACCGAGCTGTCCGGCACCTCGGTGGAAGACTGCCGGGTGAGCTGCAATGGCCAGAGCTTCGTCGAGAACATCCTCTTTACCCACCGTGGCCTGTCCGGGCCGGCGATCCTGCAGATATCGTCCTACTGGCAGCCGGGCGATACCGTACATATCGACCTGCTGCCGCATATCGATCTGCCCGAGTGGCTCGCCACCCAACAGCACGAGCGCGGCAACAGCGAGCTGAAAACCCTGCTGGCCGAGCTGTTCACCAAGAAGATGGCGAACCTGCTGGTCGACAGCTGGTTCGCCAACAAACCGCTGAAGCAGTACACGCCTGGCGAACTCAAGGCGATCGCCGAGCGCCTCTCTGACTGGCAACTGGTGCCGGCCGGCACCGAGGGCTACCGCACTGCGGAAGTGACCCTGGGTGGGGTGAACACCGACGAGGTGTCGTCGAAAACCATGGAATCGCTCAAGGTGCCGGGGCTGTACTTCATCGGTGAGGTGCTGGACGTCACCGGCCATCTCGGCGGTTTCAACTTCCAGTGGGCCTGGGCTTCGGGCTACGCCGCCGCACAATACGTTTGAGGCGAGGGTCTGTTGCCGTTTCGACGCCTGGTGCGTTGTGGCTCCACGTAAGAACTGGCGCCGTCGCGGTCGTGCACGCAACGGCAACAGCCCCAAGATATTTGCCCCCCATTTGACGGCGTAGCGGGAACTGCCGACGCGGCGCAGACTCTGCTATGAACAGCAGACACGAAGCTGCGTATAACAGGGACGGCGCCGCCTCATGACATTCGAGCAAGGCCAGATTTTCGTCATTCTCGTTGCCAGCATGGGCTTGTTCATCTGGGGTCGATGGCGCCACGACGTGGTGGCACTGGGCGCCCTGCTGACCTGCGTCATCGCCGGCCTGGTGCCAGAACGCGAAGCCTTCTCCGGCTTCGGTCATCCGGCAGTGATCACCGTCGCCAGCGTGCTGGTGCTCAGCCACGGCTTGCAGCGTACCGGCGCGGTCAATCGACTGGCCCAGCGGCTGCTACCCAGCGGTGCTGGCGTGCTGCTCTCCATTGCCGCGCTGACCAGCCTTGGCGCCCTGCTCTCTGCGTTCATGAACAACGTGGGCGCCCTTGCCCTGCTGATGCCCATCGCCCTGCAGATTGCCGCACGCCTGGAGTTGCCGCCGGGGCGAGTGCTGATGCCGCTGGCCTTCGGCACCATCCTCGGCGGCATGACCACGCTGATCGGTACACCGCCGAATCTGATCGTATCCAGCTTCCGCGCCCAGCATGGCGACGGTCCCTTTGCCATGTTCGATTTCAGCCCGATCGGGGTAGCCGTGGCGCTGGCCGGCGTGTTGTTCATCACCCTGCTCGGTTGGCGCCTGGTACCCAAGCGCGAAGTGGGCAACGCCGCCAGCTTCGACACCGGTCACTACCTGACCGAGGCGCGGGTCAAGGAAGGCGGCAAGGCACAAGGCAAGACCCTGCGCGAGATCGAGCAACTGCTCGATGAGGCCGACGCCCAGGTGGTGGCCATGGTGCGCAACAAGCTGCGCCTGACCGCACCCAATCCGCGGCGCGTGCTGCAGGCCGACGACGTACTGGTGATCGAGGCCGACCCGGGAGAGCTGGGCGAAGTACTCAGCCAGCTGGACCTGCTGCTCGAAGCCGAGCGCGAAGCCAAGGAAGCCGAACAGCGGGACGACAAGGCCAGTGATGCGGAGAAGAAAGGCAGCAATGACGAAGACCGCGCCATGCAGGAGCTGCTGGTCAAACCCGACTCATCGCTGATCGGTCGTTCCGCCAGCAGCACGCGTTTGCGCAGTCGCTACTCCATCAACCTGCTGGCTATCTCCAGACAGAGTCATCGCTCGATCAAACGCCTGCGCTCGACCCAGATCCAGAGCGGTGACGTGTTGCTGATGCAGGGCAGCGCCGAGGATATCGGCGAGTTCGCCAGCGACTATGACTGCGTGCCGTTGGCCGCACGCGCCATCAACATTCCCGATCCGCGTCAGGCCAACCTCGCGCTCGGCATCATGCTGCTGGCCATCGGCGCTGCCGCCTTCGGCCTGCTCTCGGCCGCGATTGCCTTCGCCAGCGGCGTGCTGGCCTACATGCTGCTGCGTCTGATACCGCTGCGCGCCGTCTACGAGTCCATCGACTGGCCGGTGATCGTGTTGCTCGGGGCTCTGATTCCGGTGGCCGGTGCGATGTCCGCCACGGGGGCAGCCGATCTGCTGGCACGCCTGCTGATGGAGAACCTGGCGCAAGGCAACGCCATCATCACCCTGACTCTGCTGCTGGTGGTGACCATGACCCTGTCGGATTTCATGAACAACGCGGCGACCGCCGCGGTGATGTGCCCGATCGCCCTCAGCGCCGCCAGCCAGCTCGGCGTCAGCCCGGACTCGCTGTTGATGGCGGTGGCTATCGGCGCTTCCTGCTCGTTCCTCACGCCTATTGGCCACCAGAACAACACCCTGATCCTCAGCCCTGGCGGGTTTCGCTTTGGCGACTACTGGCGCCTGGGCCTGCCCCTGGAAATGCTCGTGGTGCTGATCAGTGTGCCCATGCTGCTGTGGATCTGGCCGTTGTAATCCGCCACTCAGGAACTCGGGGTGATGCCGAGCACCACATCGAAGCGAGCGACCTGCTCGTCGGTCTGCCCGCTCACCGGCACGAAGGGCACGATCAGCAGTTCGCGCAAGCGTGGGTCGCGGATCGCATTGAGCAGACCATCGCGCTGATTGAGCGGCTCGCCATGGACATAGCACTGCGTGGCGAAACGCGGCATGCCGGGCAGGGTCACCGCCAGATGGATATGCGGGGTACGGCCGGGATAGGGCACCGGGCGGATGGTGCGAAACCGGTAGCGCCCATCGGCTGCGGTGGTGAAACGGCCATACCCCTGGAACCCGGGGTCGAGCCTCTGGCGGTCGCCGCCGCGACTGTGCAGATAGATACCGTTGCTATCCACTTGCCAGATTTCCACCAACGCCCCCGCCAGTGGACGACCTCCGGCATCGAGGATCAGGCCGTGCAGTTGCACGCGAATCCCGCGCGCCTCTGCGGCCTGACCTTCGACCCGCACCAGGTCGTTGTCGCTATCCAGCGGTAGTTGGTCGGGGTAGAAGGGGCCTAGCGTCTGCCGTGGCGTCAGCAGGCGCTCGGCCAGCACCAGCCCCGGATGGGCCAGCAGTATCCCGCCAGCGGCGAACAGAAGGTGACGGCGGCTGGACATGGTCATTTCCTCCGCTGCGCGGGTTCAGGTTGGCAGGCCTTGCCAGGCGCGCCTCTCGCCACTATCCGCAGCACGCACGGCGGCGTGGTGCGGACGGTGTCGGCTACAGGTGTTCAAGTACCCCGGCGGCCGACTGAAAGGGCAGGCCGTGGGCCTCAGCCACGCTGCCGCAGGTGATAGCGCCCCTGGCCACGTTGAGCCCGTTCAGCAGGTGCTGGTCGTCCTGCAAGGCGCGGCGTGTGCCCTTCTGCGCCAGCGCCACGACGAACGGCAGGGTGGCGTTATTCAGCGCCAAGGTCGAGGTGCGTGCCACCGCGCCGGGCATGTTGGCCACGCAGTAATGCACCACATCATCGACGACATAGGTGGGCTCGGCATGAGTGGTGGCGCGCGAGGTCTCGGCGCAGCCACCCTGGTCGATGGCGACGTCCACCAACACCGCACCGGCCTTCATCTGCCGCACCATCTCCGCAGTGATCAGCCTGGGCGCGGCAGCCCCGGGGATCAGCACGCCACCGATGACCAGATCGGCCGCCAGCACCTGCTCGCGTACCGCCGCGCGAGTGGAGTAGAGCGTGGTGATGCGATTACCGTACTGGGCATCGAGCCGGCGCAGCGCGTCGACACTCTTGTCCAGCACCGTGACATCGGCGCCCAGGCCCACCGCCATGGCCAGGGCATGGCTGCCGACCACGCCACCGCCGAGAATCACCACCTTGCCCGGCGCCACACCTGGCACGCCGCCAAGCAGCACGCCTCGCCCGCCACGGGCCTTTTCCAGGCAGCCGGCACCGGCCTGGATCGACATGCGCCCGGCCACCTCCGACATGGGCGCCAGCAGCGGCAGCCGGCCCTGCGCATCGGTCACCGTCTCATAGGCGATGCAGGTGGCACCGCTGGCCATCAGCTCCTCGGTTTGTGCCCGGTCCGGCGCCAGGTGCAGGTAGGTGAACAGCGTGTGATGGTCGCGCAACCTGGCGCGTTCCACCGCCAGAGGCTCCTTGACCTTGACGATCAACTGCCCCTGCTGGAACACCTCGGCCGAAGTCCCGGCGATCTGCGCGCCCGCTTCGCGGTAATCCTCGTCGGCGAAACCGATGGCATCGCCGGCATGGGTTTCGATCCACACCTCATGGCCGAGCGCAGTCAGTTCCGCCACGGACTGGGGTGTGAGGCCAACACGGTACTCGTGATTCTTGATTTCCTTGGGTACGCCGATTCGCATAACCATCTCCAACCATTGCGGGCCAACAGCCTGAAGTCTAGGAAAGCGTGAGCCAGCTCACAGGAAAATCCACCAGAAATTTCGCCCGCCCGTCATTGCCCGAACAACAGCCGCCGCGCCTCGGCGGTAAGCAGCGCCTGCGGGTCGGCATTCACCTGCTCCACCAGCGCGTAGGCGCGCTGCACCGCCGGTCGCGCGTCGATGCGCTCGAGCCAGGCGGCCATGTTGGGGAACTCCTCCAGCTTCTGGCGCTGCATTTCCCATAGTTTTGCCCAGGGGTAGATGGCCATGTCGGCGATGGAATAGTCGCCCGCCACGTACTCGCGCCCAGCCAGCTGGCGGTCCAGCACGCCGTACAGACGAGTGGTTTCCTTCACGTAGCGGTCGATGGCGTAGGGAATCGGCTCCGGCGCATAGCGCAGGAAATGATGGTTCTGCCCCGCCATCGGACCGACGCCGCCCATCTGCCAGTACAGCCATTGCAGTACCGAGAAGCGTGCGCGTGTCTCGCGCGGCAGGAACTGCCCGCTCTTGTCGGCCAAGTATTCGAGAATCGCCCCTGACTCGAACAGGGCGATGGGCTCGCCACCATCGGCCGGCGCATGGTCGACGATGGCGGGAATGCGGTTGTTCGGCGCGATCTTGAGAAACTCGGGTGCGAACTGCTCGCCCTTGCCGATATGCACCGGGACGACGCGGTAGTCGAGCCCGGCCTCCTCGAGAAAGATGCTGACCTTGTGGCCGTTGGGTGTGGTCCAGTAGTACAGATCGATCATTGGTTTTCCTCCACGTGGATCGCGGCCCGCTTGATTGGGCCGTGAGTCGCCTCATACGTCTGCAGGATGCGCGTGAACCAGGCGCCCAGCGCCGAATCGTCGGCCCAGGGTTGCGCGCCCAGGCACCAGGCCCAGAGCAGCATGCCGGCCAGCAGGTAGTCGCAACCGCCAGGTGCCTGACCGTCGAGAAAGGGTTGTTCGCGCAGCCATATTTCCAGCGGCGCCACGCCTTCACGAAACAACCGCTCACCGCCTTGCGGATCGGCGAATGCCTCCAGGCTCATGCCCAGCGCCTTCTCCCGGCTGCTGCGGAAATACTCGCGGTCGGCCGGGTCGATCACCTGCCAGACCCGCGGAATCAGGATTTTCAGCAGCGGCACACGCACCATATGAAAGCTCAGGCGCTCGACCAGGCGCGCGCGCTCGGCCGCCAGCCCTTCGCCGAGCAACGGGCGTTGCACATAGCGTTGGTCCAGGTAGGCGAAGATCGCCAGGCTGTCATGCATCGTTTCACCGTCGTCGTTCAGCACCGGCACCAGCTTCTGCCCGGAAAAGGCGATCAGCTCCTTGTCGGTGAAACGTATCGGCCGGCTCTGCCAGTCCAGCCCCTTGTGTGCCAGCGCCAGACGTACGCGCCAGCAATAGGGTGAGAACAGCAACTCAGGATCAGCGCCGCACAGCTCGAACAATTCCCGCATATCACCTCCTTTAAAAACCAATCAGTCCAGAATTAGGCGAACAAAAACCAGGACAAGACTGCTCAGGAGCCGTCCAGGCTGGCCATCACCACTGCCACGGTGGCGCGGATCGACTCCGCCGGCACCGCAGATTTAACCTGAGTACGCAGCCCGCTCATCACGCATTGCAAGTAGCTGGCGCGGGCGGCGAGGTTCTGGTCATTGCTCAGCTCCCCACAGGCCACGGCGCGCTCGAGCGCCTGCTCGAACACCTGGCAGATACCCACCGTGGCACGTTGCAGTAGAGGCACCAGTGCAGGCTCCGACAGCGAGAACTCGTTGGCGACGTTGACCAGCATGCAACCGCGCGGCACGCCATCGGGGCCACTGTCATCCAGCACGCTGAGCAGGCGCTCACGAATGAAGCCGAGCGGCGAAACACTGGCCTGAAGCTGCTCCAGAAGCAGGGTACGGCGTTGCTCCACGTAGCGGCTGAAGGCAGCGACGAACCAGGCCTGCTTGCTCGGGTAGGTCTGGTACAGGCTGCTCTTGGACAGCCCGGTAACCGCCTGCAGATCGTGCAGCGATGCGGCCTCATAGCCGCGCTGCCAGAACAGCTGCATGGCGTTTTCCAGGGCCCGGTCCGGGCAGAAGCTTTTGGGGCGTCCACGTGTCGTCATGCGGGGAATTTAGAACCTATCAGTCCATAAATTCAAGCTTTGGGTTCCTTCATGTCCACGATCCCGCGCAACAGCTCCACCGGCAATGGAAAGACGATGGTCGAGCTCCTGTCGTTGGCGATATTGCTCAGCGTCTGCATGTAGCGCAGTTGCATGGCGCCGTTCTGCCGACCAAGCATCTCGGCCGCCTGCATCAGTTTCTCCGACGCCTGCAATTCACCTTCGGCATGGATCACCTTGGCCCGCCGCTCGCGTTCGGCCTCGGCCTGCTTGGCAATGGCGCGCACCATGGATTCGTCGAGATCGACATGCTTGATCTCGACGTTGGCTACCTTGATGCCCCAGGCGTCGGTTTGCGCGTCGAGCACCTGCTGGATGTCGACGTTGAGCCGCTCACGCTCGGCAAGCATCTCGTCCAGCTCGTGCTTGCCGAGTACTGCACGCAGGGTGGTCTGCGCCAGTTGGCTGGTGGCGATGTGGTAATCCTCGACCTGGATGATCGCTTTCTGTGCATCAAGCACGCGGAAATAGACCACCGCGTTGACCTTGACCGAGACGTTGTCACGGGAGATCACGTCCTGGGTCGGCACATCCAGCACGATGGTGCGCAGGTCAACCCGCACCATTTGTTGCAGCCCGGGGATGACCAGCACCAGACCCGGCCCCTTGACCCGCCAGAAACGACCGAGTTGAAACACCACCCCACGCTCGTACTCGCGCAGGATGCGAAACGACGTGGCAAGCAATGCCAGGACGATGATTAGCAACGAAAGAAAACTCAGTTCAAAACCCATCAGGAACCTCCTTGGGGCGGCAGCTCATCCACCGCGCTGACCTGTAGATGCACACCCTCGCGTGCCGTGACTCGGACCTGCTGCCCAGGCTGCAACACAGAGGAGCCCTGCACTTGCCAGCGCTCCCCCTGCAGCGCCACCCAACCGGAGCGCGGATCGTCGTCGCGCACCGCGGCTATCGCCACCAGGCTGCCGACCAGACCGCTGTCGCCGGCCACCTGTTGACGTCGCCTGGCCTTGAGCGCCATGCCGACTATGGCCAGAATCAGGCCTGCGCTGACCAACGCCAGGGTGACGATCAGCGCCAGCGGAATACCAAAACCAGGCACGTCGGTGTCGATCAGGATCAGCCCGCCGAAGACGAAGGCCACCACCCCGCCGATGCCGAGCACGCCGAAGCTGGGCAGGAATGCCTCGGCGGTGATGAAGGCGATGCCGAGCAGGATCAGCGCCACCCCGGCGTAGTTCACCGGCAGCAGCTGCAGGGCGTAGAGGGCGAGCACCAGGCTGATGCCGCCGAGCACGCCGCCGACGCCACTGCCAGGATTGGAGAACTCGAAGAACAGGCCGTAGACACCGATCATCATCAGAATCAGCGCCACGCTGGGGTTGGTGATCACCGCCAGCAGACGAGTACGCCAGTCCGGCGCATGGCTGATCAGCCATGCGCCGGCGGTGGTCAGGGTGACCTCGACGCCCGCCGCCTGCAGCGTCTTGCCCTCGAGCTGACGCATCAGATCGGTCAGGTCCTTGGCCAGGTAGTCGATCACCTGCTGTTCCAGCGCCTCTTCGGCGGACAGGCTGACCGCCTCCCGCACCGCACGCTCGGCCCACTCGGCATTGCGCCCGCGCATGTTGGCCAGGCCACGAATGTAGGCAGCAGCGTCATTGACCTGCTTGGCGGTCATGGCATCGGCGGGCATCTTGTCGGCTTCGCCCTCCTTGCCTTCCTTGCCTTCCTTGCCTGCGTCGCCCTTGTCCTCGCCCGCCGGCTTGCTCGGCGTGCCGGGCATGCCGATCGCCACCGGGGTGGCGGCGCCGAGGTTGGTGCCCGGCGCCATGGCGGCGACATGACTGGCGTAGAGGATATAGGTACCGGCGCTGGCTGCTCGCGCGCCACCTGGGGCGACATAGCTGGCCACCGGAATGGGACTGGCAAGAATCGCCTTGATGATCGCGCGCATGGAGGTATCCAGGCCGCCCGGCGTATCGATCTCGATCACCACCAGTTGCGCGCCCTCGTCCACCGCCTTGGCCAGACCGCGCACCAGATAGTCGGCGCTGGCGGGGCCGATCACCCCGTCTACTTGCAACTGCACCACCGCGCCCGGTGCCGCACTCACCCCCACCGAGCCACAGAGGGTCAGGACACACAGACACAGGCGCAACCAGCCAGGTAACACGTTCGACTCCCGGGCACCGCATTGATACCAGACAGGCAGCGGCCCCTTCCTGAGCATAGTCCATGCCTCCAGGAGCTCCCGCGACTGGACGGATGGATGTGATACAGGGGATGTAGACGAAGTTGCCGGCTACACCGACCGTGGCCTGGCAGCAGCGACTCTATTCACGCTGTTGACGGCGAAGTGGCGAACAACGGCTGGGGATATCGGCACGCTGCACCTGTTCGAAGCCCGGCGCATGCGCTTGCGCGCATACCGATACCCAGCGACCGGCCAGTTCCGGTAGTCTGCTTGCATCTTTCCCGACCCGACTCCGTATGCACCGCCCTCGTCTTCGCCAATCACTACGCCGTCTCTGGGCGCTGGACAAGTTCAGTACCAGCCTGCGGGTATTCATCGCCCTGGCTGGCGCCTTGGCGCTGTGCTGGTGGCAGGGCTGGGAGCATGGGTTGATTCCGCTGTTCCTCGGCATCATCGCCAGCGCCCTGGCCGAGACCGACGACAGCTGGCAGGGCCGCCTCGGCGCGGTACTGGTCACCCTGGCCAGCTTCAGTGCGGCGGCCTATGCGGTGGAATTCCTCTTTCCCTACCCCTGGCTGTTCGTCATCGCCCTGGCCTTTTCCGCCTTTTGTCTGACCATGCTCGGCGCGCTCGGCGAACGTTTCGCCACCCTCGGCTCGGGGACGCTGATTCTCGCCGTGTACAGCATGATCGGCGTCGAGCAGCGCGGCGGTGTCGCCGGCCTGTGGCTGGAGCCGCTGCTGCTGGTGGCCGGTGCCGCCTGGTATGGCCTGCTGTCCGTGATCTGGAATGGCCTGTTCGCCCACCAGCCGCTGCAGCAGAGCCTTGCCCGTCTGTTTCGCGAGCTGGGCAAGTACCTCAAACTCAAAGCCGCGCTGTTCGAGCCCGTGCGTCAGCTGGACGTGGAACAGCGCCGCCTGGCCCTGGCGCAGCAGAACGGACGGGTGGTGACGGCGCTCAATGCGGCCAAGGAAATCATCCTGCACCGGGTCGGCAATGGCCGCCCTGCCCCCAAGGTCAATCGCTACCTGAAGCTGTATTTTCTCGCCCAGGACATCCACGAGCGGGCCAGTTCCTCGCACTACCCTTACAACGAACTGGCCGAAGCCTTCTTCCACAGCGATGTGCTGTTTCGCTGCCAGCGCCTGCTGCGTCTGCATGGCGAGGCCTGCGAGCGCCTTGGCAGCGCCATCGAACTGCGCCAGCCGTTCGAGTACCGCGAGCTGTGCAGCCAGGCCCTGGAAGACCTGCACGCCTCACTCGACCACCTGCACCTGCAGAGCAACCCGGCCTGGCGCCGCCTGCTGCGCTCGCTCGGCGCGCTGGCCGGCAACCTGGCCAACCTCGACCTGCTGCTCGGCAACGCCTGCAACCCGGATGCCTTGGCCGATGAACAGGACAGCAGCCTGCTCGATCGCGAGCCGCATTCCCTGCGCGAGGTGGCGGAACGCATCGGCCAACAGCTGACGCCCACCTCGCTGCTGTTCCGCCACGCACTGCGCCTGTCCATGGCTCTGGCTGCCGGTTACGGCCTGCTGCACCTGATTCATCCGACCCAGGGCTACTGGATTCTGCTGACCACCCTGTTCGTCTGCCAACCGAACTACGGCGCCACGCGGCTCAAGCTGGTGCAGCGCATCGTCGGTACCCTGATCGGCTTAGGCTTGGGCTGGGCATTGTTCGACCTGTTCCCCGACCCACGCATCCAGGCGCTGTTCGCCGTGGTCGCGGGCGTCGCCTTCTTCGCCACGCGCAGCACGCGCTACACCCTGGCCACGGCGGCGATCACCCTGCTGGTGCTGTTCTGCTTCAACCAGATCGGCGATGGTTACGGCCTGTTCCTGCCGCGCCTGGTCGACACCCTGCTCGGTGGCCTGATCGCCGGCCTGGCGGTATTCCTGATCCTGCCGGACTGGCAGGGCCGGCGCCTGGGTCGCATGCTGGCCAACACGCTGAGTTGCAACAGCGCCTACCTGCGCCAGATCATCGCCCAGTATGCCAATGGCAAGCGCGACGACCTCGGCTACCGCCTGGCCCGGCGCAACGCGCACAACGCCGACGCCGCGCTGTCCACTACCCTCGGCAACATGCTCATGGAGCCCGGGCACTTTCGTAAGGACGCGGATCAGGGCTTTCGCTTCCTGGTGCTGTCGCACACGCTGCTCAGCTACCTCTCCGGACTTGGCGCACACCGTGGCGAACAACTGCCGCAGGCAGCCCAGGCACAGTTGCTGGAGCAGGCCGAGATTCTTGCGCGCAGCCTCGATGAAATCGCCGCAGGCCTGCGTAGCGAGGGCCCGCTGGCCATTCACAGTGACGAGGAGCAGGCCCTGGCTCAGGAGCTGGAGCAGATCGCCGATGACGCCGACGAACGTCAGCGCCTGGTGCAGACCCAATTGGCACTGATCGGCCGCCAGCTTGCGCCACTGCGAACCCTGGCCGCACACCTGCAGAAGGAACGCAATCAACGCTGAGCAAAACAGGAAGATTGGCGCCATTTAGCCGACACTTAGCGTTTTTTCCCCACGCGCTAGCGGCAAGAGCCAGCTTTCTGCCAGTATTCGAGGCACGTCACCCATTCGGCCTCAAGCGATGTCTGCAGCCCGCTCAACTGCATGCTTTCCACTGCCTTGGCTGTTACTGGCTCTGTGCTTGCTGCTGCCTGACGCCCACGCCATGACCCTGCTCGATGACGACACGCCCCCCATCGACCTGCAGGAAGTCGCGGCCTACCTGAGCGACCCTCAGGCCAGCCTGAGCCTTACCGATGCACAGACTGCCAACGCCCCCTTTCTGCCCGCCCGCGAACGCCGCGGCCTGAGCTTTGGCTATGTGCCTGGCGTGGTCTGGCTGCGCCTGGAGCTACAGTCCGCCGCCAGCAGGACACTGCACTGGCGCCTGGAGCTGAACTACGCCTCGCTGGATGAGGTGCGCCTGTATGACATCGGCGCCGATGGCGTGCGCGAGTCGCGCAGCGGCGATACCGTGCCCTACGCCGAACGCAGCGTCGGCCATCGCAACCCGGTATTCGAGATCGCCCTGCAGCCCGGCGAGCAACGCACGCTGTACCTGCGCGTCGACTCGCGCGGCAGCATGACCCTCAGCGGCGCCCTGATGTCTTCGCGCGATTTCGAGCAGCACAGCCAGAACGGCTATCTGGCGCATGCACTCTACTGCGGCGTGCTGATCGCGCTGGGCCTTTACAACCTGCTGCTGTTTCTCGCCCTGCGCGAACGCCCCTTCCTCAACTACGTGCTGTTCATGTTCGCCTTCGCCCTCAGCGTGCTTTCGCTCAATGGCCTTGGCGCGCAGTTTCTGTGGTCCGAAGCAGCGCCCTGGAGCAACCGCATGCTGCCGGTCAGCCTGACGGCGGCGGCGCTGCTGTCGGTGATTTTTGCCCGCAGTTTCCTCGATACCCACCAGTGGCTACCGCGCTGGGACCGAGGCCTGCTGATGCTGTGCATCGCCATTGGTGCGGCCCTGTTGGCCACGGTGCTGCTGCCGCTGCAGCGCGCGTTGCAGCTGATGTCGCTGACCGGCCTGATCGCGACCCTGACGCTGCTGCTCACCAGCTTCGTCTGCGTCGGCTACCGGGTGCCCGGCGCGCGCCTGTTCGCGTTGGCCTGGCTGATGCTGCTGACCGGCGCGGTGCTGCTGGCGCTGCGCAACTTCGCCCTGATTCCGTCGAACTTCCTTACCCTGTACGCCATGCAGATCGGCTCGGGGTTGGAGATGATCCTGCTGTCCTTCGCCCTGGCCGCACGTTTCAACGAACTCAAACGCCAGCGCGAGGCGGCGCTGCAACTCAACGAGCAGATCCTCGCCCAGCGCGTCACCGAACGCACCCAGGCCCTGGAGCAGGCCAATCAGCGCCTCAGTGAACTGGCGCTGCAGGATCCACTGACCGGCCTGGCCAACCGCACCGCTCTGCAGCAACACCTGGATCTGGCATTGGCACGCAGCCTGCGCCGCAACGAACTGCTCGCGGTGATGCTGATCGACCTGGACGGCTTCAAGCCGATCAACGACCAGCACGGCCACGGCTACGGCGACCTGGTACTGGCTGAGGTCGCACAACGCCTGAGGCAGTACGTCCGCGATACCGATCTGCCAGCGCGCCTGGGCGGCGATGAGTTCGTGGTGATCTGCGAGAACGTGCAATCTGCCGAGGATGCACAGGACCTGGCCAGGCGTCTGCTGGAAGGACTGGACACGCCGATGCATCTGGAAGATCGTGCCGTACGCGTCGGTGCCAGCATCGGCATCGCCCTGAGTCGTGGCGCCGACGACGCCACCCGCTTGATTCGTCTGGCCGATGCAGCCATGTACCGAGCCAAGGCCGAAGGTCGCAACCGCGTGCGCCTGGCCAGCCCACCCATCTGACAATGGGCCGCAGCCCCTCTCCTCATCGCCAATCGATACCGCACCATGGACAAGAATCTACTGCTGCAAGACGTGCTCACCCATCTGCAGACCGACCTCGAACAGGCCAGTCTCGCCGCCCTCAGCGCCCATGAAGCGGCCACTCACGAAGAGAACGTCGCCGAGAACAAGTACGACACCCTGGGGCTGGAAGCGGCCTACCTGGCCAGCGGTCAGGCACGCCGCGTCGAAGAGCTGCGCCAGACCCTGATCACCTGGCGCCAGTTGCGCCCGCGCCCCTTCGATATCGAGCTGGGCATCCAGCTCGGCGCACTGGTGCAGCTTGCGGCCGAGGATGGCCACGAACAATGGCTGTTCCTTGGCCCTCCGGGCGCCAGCATGAAACTGCAGCTGGCCGACCAGGCCATCCAGGTGCTCGGCAATAGCGCGCCGCTGGGGAAGTTGCTGCTCGGCAAGAAGCCCGGCGACGAGATAAGCCTGCCAGTGGGGAGCCGCCAGCAGGTTTTCGAGGTGTTGGCAGCCAAGTAAGCTGAACTATCTGGGCTAGGGTTGGTATTTAGCGATGAACACCACGCCTAGCGAGAGCCAATACCATGGAAAACCCAATCCACAGTCTGCCAGCCCTGTTCAAGCAGCTCGGCCTGCCTGACGATGCCGCCAGCATCAACGCCTTCATCAGCACCCATTCGCCACTGCCGGACGCATGCAAACTGTCCGAGGCCACGTTCTGGACGCCAGCGCAGGCTGCGCTGCTGCGCGAGGAAATTCTCGAAGACGCCGACTGGGCGCCGGTGGTCGACCAGCTCAACGTGCGCCTGCACGGCTGAGCTCACAGGTCAGCGCATCGGCTGCTCAGTTCGCCGCCGTCATTTCGCGCCAGGTCAGGTACATGCGCAGGTCGAACTCGATCTGCGCGTAGCCCGGCAACATGTGGTCGCAGAGCTTGTAGAAGGCCTTGTTGTGATCGGCCTCCTTCAGGTGTGCCAGCTCGTGCACCACGATCATCTGCAAGAAGGCCGGTGCGGCTTCGCGAAATAGCGAGGCAACGCGAATCTCCTTCTTCGCCTTCAGCTTGCCGCCCTGTACGCGCGAAATCGCCGTGTGCAGGCCCAGGGCGCGGTGGGTGAGGTCGAGTCGATTGTCGTAGAGCACCTTGTCGATGGTCGGCGCGTTCTTCAGGTGTTCCTGCTTGAGCGCCATCACGTAGCCGTACAGCGCCTTGTCGCTCTGCACTTCATGCCGGCCAGGGTAGCGCTGCGCCAGGTAGTCACCGAGCCGATCATCGGCGATCAGCTGACGAACCTGCTGCTGCAAGGCAACCGGATAACCCTGTAGATACTTCAACGATACGATCCCACCTTCATCAGGACCGCCAGTGTAACGGATGCCGCATTATTCGCTGGGCACCACACGCAGCAGGCGCCCCTGCGGGTTATCGGTGAGCAGGTAAAGCGCACCATCCGGCCCACTGCGTACATCGCGAATACGTTCGCCCAGCTCTTCGAAAAGGATTTCCTCACCCGCCAGCATGCCGTCACGCACGCGAATGCGCCGTACGCTGCGCTCGGCCAGGGTGGCGGCGAACAGGTCGCCCTGCCAGTCGGGGAACAGTGCGCCGCGATACAGGGTCAGGCTCGACGGCGCCACCGAAGGCGTCCAGTGCAGCAGTGGCGAGGTCAACCCCGGCAGCTCGGTGTAGGGGCTCACACGTGCACCGGTGTAATCGATACCGAAGGTTGCCAGCGGCCAGCCGTAGTTGTTGCCGGCCTCGATCAGGTTGAGTTCGTCCCCCCCGCGCGGGCCGTGCTCGTGGCTGTACAGACGATCGTGTTCGGCATCGAAGAAGATGCCCTGCACATTGCGGTGGCCGAGGCTGTAGATCTCCGGCGCAGCGCCCTCCTGAGCGACCAACGGGTTGTCCTGCGGCACGCTGCCGTCGCGGTTCAGGCGCACGATCTTGCCCAGGTGGTTGGTCGGGTTCTGCGCCTGCTCGCGCCAGTCGAAGCCGTCGCCCAGGGTCAGCACCAGGCTCTTGTCGGCGAGAAAGGCGACACGCCCACCGTAGTGCGCAGCGCCGGCCTTGAGCGGCTGGGCGGTGAACAGCACCTCGAAGTCATGCAGTTCGTCATCCACCAGGCGGGCACGCGCCAGACGCGTGTTGTTGGCCTCCAGCGAACCGTGCGCGTAGGTCAGGTACAGCCAGCGGTTGTCGCTGTATTCCGGGTCCAGCACCACATCCATCAGCCCGGCCTGGGCAGCGACGAAGACCTCGGGCAGGCCCGCCACCGGCTCGGGATCGACACTGCCGTCGGCTTCGATGATGCGCAGTCGCCCGACACGCTCGGTAACCAGCATGCGTCCGTCCGGCAGAAAGGCCACGGCCCAGGGATTCTCCAGGCCTTCGCTGAAGGTTTCGATGCGGTAGTCCAGGGCCAGCAGCGGCGTACTGACGAACAGGGCGCAGAGCATCAGCGCGCGGGTGCTTCTCAACATGGGCAACGCCTTGTCACAGAGAATCGGAAGAAGTCGGCTGCGCCCGGTAGCGCACCCGCCGGCCAAGCAGGCCGAACAGCAGCGCACCGGCGCTGCCGCAGGCCATCAACCCGAGCGTACCGAACGGGCTGCGGTCGGCGGCGATCAGCGTCGGCATCGGCGCTACGGCATTGGCCAGTGCCAGTGCTGTCCAGATGGCTGCAGCGCCCGCCAGCACGAAGATCAGCCAGCGCAGCGCCGGCATGCGCCGCGCCAACCAGGCAGCCAGCGGCAGGGCGACCAGAAAGCCCAGCGCACTGAGCAGGGCGAAGGTCGGCGCGAAACCGAGCAGATCGAGACAGGTGGTGCCAACGCGCACATCCAGCGGCATCGGCGCACCGAGCGCCTGCAAGGCGGCGAGGTTGGTCTGGGTCTGGAAGATCGAGGCGAGCAGCGAGGCCAGCAACACGGCGAGGAGGAAAGCGAGCAACAGACGTGGCTTGCTGGACATGGGGGGCAGTTTCCCGGAGCGACAGTGCGCGAATTATGGCGCACCCCACCCGCCGTTATGCCCCAGGTGTTTTACAGGGTTTTACCTGTGCCACGTCCAGCTCGATCGGAGCCGGAGTGGATCGAAAGCCCAATGATAATGACTTTAAATTGGCGCCAACAAAACGACAGACGGTTATCACGCTTTTGCCGCGGCTGCCGTTATATCCCGCGCCACGAACGCACTCGCTGCTCGTGGCAGGCAGCCCTGCCACCCTTCTAGCTCGCGTGTCACCCGCTGGAACGCCAAGTAAGCCGTTACTGACTCCTGGACGAGATGTGCCCCCCGACTGAAGTTTCCGTCTTTCAGGAGCTTTGAACATGATCGAACTCGCCATGTGGAATCTCAGCGTTCCAGTCGGCGTCCCCGCGACCACCATCGAAACCCGCGTTCTGGCCGGTGGTTATCAGGATCACTATTTCCAGTCCAGGAATGGCGCCATCTTCTTCTGGTCGCCGGTCAATGGCACCACCACCGAAGGGGCGAGCTACCCACGCAGCGAGCTGCGCGAAACCTTTGCCGACGGGCGTTTGCGCAACTGGACCTACCCAGGCGCCGACCATTTCCTGCGCGCCGCACTCAGCGTCACCCAGGTACCGTCGACCGGCAAGATCGTCATCGGTCAGATCCATGCCTACAAGAGCTCGATGCCGCTGCTCAAGCTGGAATATCAGTACAAGACCAAGACCGCCAACGGCAATATCGTCGCCAAGGTACGCATGACGCCGGATGCCGAGATTCAGACGGTGACCGTGGCCAGCGGCATCGCGCTGAATCAGGCGTTCAGCTATGCGATCAACCTGAAGCCCGACGGCACCCTGGCGATCCAGCTCGACAGGACCAGCTGGAGCACCCGCCTGGATTCCTCCTGGGCGGCCAAACCGCTGTACTTCAAGGCCGGCGTCTACACCCAGGACAACACCGGCTACGAGACCGAGGCCGGCGCGGCCCGCTTCGACCAGTTGAGCATCGAGCATCGCGCGTTGCTCAGCACAGCGCCCTGAGCCCCAGACGCCAGGCATGAAAAAGCCGCGACGCTTGCGCAGTCGCGGCTTTCGGCTGAACCAGGCGAGCGTGCGCCCGCCCCTTGTCAGTTGACCTTGGCGTTCAGCTCACCACTGGCGTAGCGCTGGTACATGCCTTCCAGGGAGATCGGCTTGATCTTCGAGGCGTTGCCGGCGGTGCCAAAGGCTTCGTAGCGGGCGATGCAGATGTCGCGCATGGCGACGATGGTCTTGGCGAAGAACTTGCGCGGGTCGAACTCGCTCGGGTGCTCGGCCATCATGCGGCGGATGGCACCGGTGGAGGCCAGACGCAGGTCGGTGTCGATGTTGACCTTGCGCACGCCGTGCTTGATGCCCTCGACGATTTCCTCGACCGGTACGCCGTAGGTTTCCTTGATGTCGCCACCGAACTCGTTGATCACCTTCAGCCATTCCTGCGGAACGGAGGAGGAACCGTGCATCACCAGGTGGGTGTTGGGGATGCGCTTGTGGATTTCCTTGATGCGCTCGATGGACAGCACGTCGCCAGTCGGCGGCTTGGTGAACTTGTAGGCACCGTGGCTGGTGCCGATGGCGATGGCCAGGGCATCGACCTGGGTCTTCTTGACGAAGTCAGCGGCTTCCTCCGGATCGGTCAGCAGTTGGCTGTGATCCAGCACGCCTTCGGCGCCGACGCCGTCTTCTTCACCAGCCATGCCGGTTTCCAGGCTGCCCAGGCAGCCCAGCTCGCCTTCCACGGACACGCCGCAGGCGTGGGCGAAAGCCACGGTCTGCTGGGTCACACGGACGTTGTAGTCGTAGTCGGCCGGGGTCTTGCCGTCTTCCTTGAGCGAGCCGTCCATCATCACCGAGGAGAAGCCCAGCTGGATCGAGCGCTGGCACACGTCCGGGCTGGTGCCGTGATCCTGGTGCATGCACACCGGGATGTGCGGGAATTCTTCGATGGCAGCCAGGATCAGGTGGCGCAGGAAGGGCGCACCGGCGTATTTGCGGGCACCAGCGGAGGCCTGGACGATGACCGGCGAATCGGTCTTGTCGGCGGCTTCCATGATGGCGCGCATCTGCTCGAGGTTGTTGACGTTGAAGGCCGGCACGCCGTAGCCGAATTCGGCGGCGTGGTCGAGCATCTGGCGCATGCTGATAAGTGCCATGGTGTTTCTGTCTCCCGGTTTGGAGGTCGTTAATCGTGCAAGCCTGCCGCAGGGGCAGGCGTTGTTCAAGTTTCGTGAGACTGGGGCATGCCCGCAGCGCTCGCCTCGGCGTCGCCGAGGATGTTACGGAGCCTTGCAGCCACGCCCGATCAGGTCATCGGTGGCCGTCCAGTAGACCAGGCCTTCCTCACCCTTGGTGTGGAAGGACAGACGCCCGTCGCTGTACAGCGCGCCGGATGCGGCCGGCTCCTGAGTCAGGCGATAGACGATGTCGTCGCCACCCAGTCGCACGTCTACCTGATCGAAGCCACCGTTGGCGAAGCGCCACAGGACTTCGGTCTGGCTATCGCATACCCAGCGATTCCATTGATCCGGCGCCGTCGGCTGGCTGCCGCAGGCCGCCAGCAGCAAGGCGGTAGCGGCAAGCCCCGCCAGTCTGATTCCGATCATTGCCTCTCCTCGTCAGCAACGTTGTTCCGGTGCCAAGCCGGTGGGCTGACCACTGCTCTGCTCGACACGCTGATCATCCTGAGTGGTCGGGGTCTCGATCTGCGCCGGGCTGAATACCTCGCAGGCCGCTTCCCGACCACCGCCGGCACAACCGGCCAGCAACATACCAATGACGCTCAAGGCGGCTAACTTGTCCATGACATGACTCCTTGTACGATGATCCGGTCTTCTACAGACCACCCGTTCACGTCAGGGTTTAATCCGCCGCGGGTGAAGGCCACCCCTTCACCCTAGCTGGTGTTTATTGCGCGCGTTGCTCCAGCACTTCCACGGCCGGCAGCACCTTGCCTTCGACGAACTCGAGGAAGGCCCCGCCGCCGGTGGAAATGTAGGAGATCTTCTCGGCCACGCCGTACTTGTCGATGGCCGCCAGGGTGTCGCCACCACCGGCAATGGAGAACGCCGGGCTCTCGGCGATGGCCAGAGCCAGGGCCTTGGTGCCGTTGCCGAACTGATCGAACTCGAACACGCCGACCGGGCCGTTCCACAGGATGGTCTGCGAGGCTTTGAGCATTTCGGCGAACATCGCCGCAGTCTGCGGGCCGATGTCGAGAATCATGTCATCTTCAGCAACGTCCTTGACCGCCTTGACGGTGGCTTCGGCGTCCTCGGCGAAGGCCTTGGCCACTACCACGTCGACCGGCAGCGGTACGCTGACCTTGGCCGCGATGGCCTTGGCGGTGTCGACCAGATCGGCCTCGTACAGCGACTTGCCCACCGGCAGACCGGCAGCGGCGAGGAAGGTGTTGGCGATGCCGCCACCGACGATCAGCGAGTCGCAGATATCGGCCAGGGAGTTGAGCACGTCCAGCTTGGTCGACACCTTGGAGCCGGCGACGATGGCAAGCATCGGACGGGCCGGCTTGTCCAGCGCCTTGCCCAGGGCATCCAGCTCCGCAGCCAGCAGCGGGCCGGCGCAGGCGATCTTGGCGAACTTGGCCACGCCGTGGGTCGAACCCTGGGCGCGGTGGGCGGTGCCGAAGGCGTCCATCACGAACACGTCGCACAGGGCCGCGTACTGCTGGGCCAGCTCGTCGGTGTTCTTCTTCTCGCCCTTGTTGAAACGCACATTTTCCAGCAGCACCAGCTCGCCGGCCTTGACCTCGACACCGCCGAGGTAGTCCTTGACCAGCGGCACATCGCGGCCGAGCGCCTTGCTCAGGTAGGCGGCGACCGGCGCCAGGCTGTCTTCCTCACTGTAGACGCCCTCTTCCGGACGGCCCAGGTGCGAACAGAGCAGCACCGCCGCGCCCTTTTCCAGCGCCAGCTTGATGGTTGGCAAGGATGCGAGGATACGCGCATCGCTCTTGACCACACCGTCCTTCACCGGGACGTTGAGGTCTTCGCGGATCAGCACGCGCTTACCAGCGAGGTCGAGGTCGGTCATCTTCAGAACGGTCATAGATCAGTCCTTTACGGAGCAGGATTGGCTGTTAATAGGAAATGTTCGGCGACATCGAGCATACGGTTGGCAAACCCCCACTCGTTGTCGAACCAGGCCAGCAGGTTGACCAGACGCGGGCCGGACACACGGGTCTGGCTGCCGTCGACGATGGCCGAGTGCGGGTCATGGTTGAAGTCGCAGCTGGCGTGCGGCAGTTCGGTGTAGGCCAGCAGCCCCTTGAGCGGGCCACTTTGCGCCGCCTGACGCAGCACGCGGTTGATCTCTTCTGCAGAGGTATCGCGCGCGGTCTGCAGGGTAATGTCCAAGCAGGAGACGTTGACCGTCGGCACACGAATGGCCTTGGCCTGGATACGCCCGGCCAACTCCGGCAGCAAACGCTCGATACCACGGGCCAAGCCGGTGGATACCGGGATCACCGACTGGAAGGCCGAGCGCGTGCGGCGCAGGTCTTCGTGATGGTAGGCATCGATCACCGGTTGGTCGTTCATCGCCGAGTGGATGGTGGTAATGGAGACGTACTCCAGACCCACCACCTCATCGAGAAGTTTCAACAACGGCACGCCGCAGTTGGTGGTGCATGACGCATTCGACACCAGGCGCTCGGCGCCGCTCAGGCACTGCTGATTGACCCCGAAGACGACGGTGGCGTCGATATCCGCCTCGCTGGCCATTGGCTGCGACAGCAGCACGCGCGGCGCCCCCGCATCGATGAAACGCTGCGCCTGCTCGCGAGTGACGTACTGCCCGGAACACTCCAGCAGCAGGTCGATGTCCAGCGCCGCCCAGTCGATGGCCTCGGGCTCGCTCTGACGCAGCACCTTCACGCAGTCGCCGTTAATGTGCAGGCAGTCGCCATCGACCTTCACCTCCCCGGGAAAGCGCCCGTGGGTGGAGTCGAAGCGGGTCAGGTATTCGATGCTGGCCTGATCGGCCAGGTCATTCAGCGCGACGATCTCCAGACTCGCTGAATTGCCACGCTCGTGCAGCGCGCGCAGCACGCAACGGCCGATGCGGCCATAGCCGTTGAGGGCGACACGATAGGGGCGATTGGACATGGGAGGTCTCGGGTGAACCCTAGGGTGGATCGCGCTTTATCGATCCACCGGGCGGTGTAACGGTGGATGAAAAGAGTTCCATCCACCCTACGGCGTCGTTCTCGCTTAGGCGTCCAGCAGTTCTTCGGCAGTGGCGACGACGTTGTCGACGGTGAAGCCGAAGTGCTCGAACAGTGCCGGGGCCGGGGCCGACTCGCCGAAGCTGGTCATGCCGATGATGCGACCTTCCAGGCCCACGTACTTGTACCAGTAGTCGGCGTGCGAGGCCTCGATGGCGATGCGCGCACCGACCTGCAGCGGCAGCACGTCCTGCTTGTAGCCGGCATCCTGAGCGTCGAACACGCTGGTGGACGGCATCGACACCACGCGCACCTTGCGCCCGGCGGCGGTCAGTTTGTCGTAGGCTGCCACCGCCAGACCGACTTCGGAACCGGTGGCGATCAGGATCAGTTCCGGCTCGCCGGCGCTGTCCTTGAGCACGTAACCGCCACGCGCCACGTCAGCCAGTTGCTGGGCATCGCGGCTCTGGTGCGGCAGGTTCTGACGGCTGAACACCAGGGCGCTCGGGCCGTCGGCTCGCTCGATGGCGTATTTCCAGGCCACGGCGGACTCCACGGCATCGGCCGGGCGCCAGGTGTCGAGATTCGGCGTGCCACGCAGGCTGGCCAGCTGCTCGATCGGCTGGTGGGTCGGACCGTCTTCACCGAGGCCGATGGAGTCGTGGGTGAACACGTACAGCACACGCTTCTTCATCAGCGCGGACATGCGCACGGCGTTGCGCGCGTATTCCATGAAGATCAGGAAGGTCGCGCCGTACGGCACGAAACCACCGTGCAGGGCGATGCCGTTCATGATCGCGCTCATGCCGAACTCGCGCACACCGTAGAACATGTAGTTGCCGGACGCATCTTCAGCGGAGACGCCCTTGCAGCCCTTCCACAGGGTCAGGTTGGAGCCGGCCAGGTCGGCCGAACCGCCAAGGAATTCCGGCAGCAGCGGGCCGAAGGCATTCAGCGCGTTCTGGCTGGCCTTGCGGCTGGCGATGGTTTCGCCCTTCTCGGCGACGTCCTTGATGTAGGCAGCGGCCTTCTCGGCGAAATCGGCCGGCAGCTCACCGGCAATACGGCGTTTGAACTCGGCAGCCAGCTCGGGATGGGCAGCGGCGTAGGCGGCAAACTTGTCGTTCCAGGCGGCTTCGGCGGCAGCGCCGGCTTCCTTGGCATCCCACTCGGCGTAGATCTCGGCCGGGATTTCGAACGGGCCATGGTTCCAGCCCAGCGCGGCGCGGGTCAGGGCGATTTCGTCGTTGCCCAGCGGCGCACCGTGGCACTCTTCCTTGCCCTGCTTGTTCGGCGAACCGAAACCGATGGTGGTCTTGCAGCAGATCAGGGTCGGTTGGTCCGTGGTCTTGCGTGCGGTGTCGATGGCGATCTTGATCTCTTCGGCGTCATGGCCGTCGACGTTGCGAATCACCTGCCAGCCGTAGGCTTCGAAGCGCTTGGGCGTGTCGTCGGTGAACCAGCCCTCGACTTCACCATCGATGGAGATGCCGTTGTCGTCGTAGAAGGCGATCAGTTTGCCCAGGCCCAGGGTGCCGGCCAGCGAGCAGACTTCGTGGGAAATGCCTTCCATCATGCAGCCGTCGCCGAGGAACACGTAGGTGTTGTGGTCGACGATGTTGTGGCCTTCACGGTTGAACTGCGCGCCTAGCACCTTCTCGGCGATGGCGAAGCCGACAGCGTTGGCGATGCCCTGACCGAGCGGACCGGTGGTGGTCTCGACACCCGGGGTGTAACCGTATTCCGGGTGGCCCGGAGTACGGCTGTGCAGCTGGCGGAACTGCTTGAGGTCTTCGATGCCGAGGTCGTAGCCGGTCAGATGCAGCAGCGAATAGATCAGCATCGAACCATGGCCGTTGGACAGCACGAAGCGGTCACGATCGGCGAAGTTCGGGTTGCTCGGGTTGTGCTTGAGGTAGTCGCGCCACAGCACTTCGGCGATGTCCGCCATACCCATGGGGGCACCGGGGTGGCCGCTGTTGGCTTTCTGCACGGCATCCATGCTGAGGGCACGAATGGCATTGGCTCGCTCACGACGGCTGGGCATCGCTGAATCTCCTACGGGGGCTGCTTCTGAATGAAGGGGCGAAAAAAGGCGTCCATTTTCGCCCAGCCGAGCCCTGCGGGGCAATGACAGATGGTCGTAGAGACCAAATCAGCCCGCCTGCTCGCTCAGAACGCTCACTGCAGGGCTGCCCGGCCCGCCCAGGCAGGGCGCCTGAAACAACTCGCCATGCCAGACGCCGGCGAGCGTGCGACTGAACACCAGCGTCCAGACCGCCGCCAGTTGCACCGCCAGCAGCAGACCGATGAAGGCGAACAGGCTCAAACCGGTCACGGCCTGCAGCTCGAAGGTGGCCAGGGCGAATACGCCCAGCGGAAAGGTGAAACCCCACCAGCCGAGGTTGAACGGCATGTTGTCGCGGATGTAGTGACGGGTGAACAGCGTGGCGATCACCAGCCACCACAGCCCTGCGCCCCACAGTGCCAGGCCGCCGATCAGACCGAGATCACGGGCAAGCTCGGCGGCACTGACCAGCGGCGTACCGGCAAAGGCCAGCGGCGCCGCCTGCCCCATGCTGAGCAGGCCCAGACAACCGGTAGCCAGCGGCCCCAGTGGCAGCCAGCTGGTGGCGGCAAAATCGGTATCCGGCAGTTTGTGCAAAGCCAGACGCAACAGCACCAGAGTGATCAGCGAGAACGCCAGAGACAGCGACAATCCCCAGAGCACGAAACCGGCGACCAGCAACTGTTGCGCCGCCTCGGCGGCTAGATGCGGCGCCAGCGCCCCTGCCGTACTGGCGGCGACCTCGGGCGCGACGATAGGTAGCAGCCAGACCGCAGTGAGTTTCTCCAGCGCATGATGCTGGCGGGTGAACATCAGATAGGGCACCAACAAGGCGCCGAGCAGCGCCAGCGCCGCGTCCAGCCACCACAGCGCATGGGCCAGCGCGTAGATCCCCTCGCCCCAGCGCGGCACGCCGAACAGCAGCAAGCCCTTGATCAGCACCGCCAGGCCCATGGGAATGGCACCGAGGAACATCGACTGCACCGGATGCAGCAACATCGGCCAGATGGTTTCGCGAAACAGCGCCAGGCGCAGCAGAAACAGCAGGCTGAACAGAGCGAACAGACCGACCGCGACAAACCACAACCCCTCGGCAAGCATCGACAATCCCGGCATAGACCAGGGCAGATGAGCGATCACCAACGCCAGCACACCGGTGCCCATGGTCATGGCGAACCAGCTGGGAGTGAAATGGCGAATGAACGCCAGAGGCTCGGGTAAACGGCTGAAGGGGCGCGGCATGAGTCGGGTGGTCCCGTGACATGGGTGATGGCGCAAGGGTAAGAATTGGCTTGCCATATGAAAAATACATATTCAGCATTCGATGCATACCTTTCATTTATGCATCAACCATGAATCTGCATCATCTCAAGGTCTTTCTGGCCGTGGCAGAAGCCGGCAGCATCAGCGCCGGTGCCGAGCGCCTGCATATCAGCCAGCCCGCCGTAACGCGAGAAATTCGCGATCTCGAAGCCAGCCTCGACCTGCGCCTGTTCGATCGCCAGCCACGCGGCGTGCAACTGACCGAAGGCGGCCTGCGTCTGCACGACTATGCGCGGCGCATCTTCGCCCTGGAGCGCGCCGCCGAACGCGACCTGCGTGACTTCGCCCAACTGGAGCAGGGCGAGCTGCATCTGGGCGCCAGCGCCACGCTCGGCTCCTACCTGCTGCCGCCCCTGCTCACCCGCTTCCGCGCCCTGCATCCACAGATATTCGTCAGCCTGGAAGTAAGCAACACCGACGTCGTGACCCGGCAACTGGACGAAGGCCGCATCAGCCTGGGCTTCGTCGAAGGCCCGTTCGTCCAGGCCGACTACGCACATCACCTGCTGGCGTGCGACGCCCTGCTTCCGGTGGTATCGCCGCTGCATCCGCTGGCCAGGGCCGAGCGCCTTGAGGCCCGCGACCTGCAGGCGTACCCGCTGTACATGCGCGAACCCGGCTCCGGCGCTCGCGCCAGCATCGAGCAGGCCTATCGCGACCACGGCCTGGAGCCACAGGCCGGCATGGCCATCGGTAGCACCGAGGCGCTCAAGCGCCTGCTCACCGACGGCAAGGGCATCGCCTGGCTGTCACAGCGGGTGGTCGAACGTGAACTGGCCAGCGGCGAACTGCAGCGCTTGGCAGTGCAGGACCTGCAGATCGAGCGTGAACTGCATGTGCTGTGGCGACTCGGCACCAGCCTGAGCCCGGCCCCCGCCGCTTTTCTGCAGTTGAGTCAGATGCCAGGCTAGCCCGAAGCCAATATCAAAACTTTTTGATATTGTTATTGCTGTATGAAAAATGACCGACTAGACTGCGCCACCATGACCTTGCGCGCACCCCAGTTGGAATTCGACCCCTGCGACGAGCTCGCCGCCCAGTGCAAGGCCGGCGGCGATCCGCTGCGCCTGAACGTGCTGCGCGCGCTGAGCAACGATTCCTTCGGCGTGCTGGAACTGGCGCAGATCTTCGCCATCGGTCAGTCGGGCATGAGCCACCACCTCAAGGTACTGGCCCAGGCCGGCCTGGTGGCGACGCGCCGCGAGGGCAATGCGATCTTCTACCGCCGTGCCCTGCCCAATGGCCGCCTGCACGCCGCCCTGCTGGACGATATCGACGAACTGCCGCTGCCCGGCGATGTGCAGGCGCGTATCACCACCGTGCATCAGCAGCGCGCCACCGTCAGCCGCGATTTCTTCGCGCGCATGGCCACCAGCTTCCAGGCCCAGCAGGACCTGATCGCCGGCTTGCCGCAGTACCGCGACAGCCTGCTGTCCCTGCTCGATGCCCTGCATTTCGCGCCGGGCACCACAGCGCTGGAAATCGGCCCTGGCGATGGCGCCTTCCTGCCCGAGCTGGCGCGCCGCTTCGCCCAGGTCACTGCACTGGACAACAGCCCGGCTATGCTCGAATTGGCCAGACAGCGCTGCGTCGCCGAAGGGCTGGGCAACGTCGAGCTGAAACTGGCCGACGCCCTGCAGGACGAGCTGACCGCCGCTGACTGCGTGGTGTTGAACATGGTGCTGCACCATTTCGCCACGCCAGCCGAAGCCTTTCGCAAGCTGGCCGCCCTGGTCGCGCCCGGCGGCAGCCTGCTGCTCAGCGAGCTGTGCAGCCACGATCAGAGCTGGGCACGCGAAGCCTGCGGCGATCTATGGCTCGGCTTCGAACAGGAAGACCTGGCGCGCTGGGCGACGGCCGCCGGCCTGACGCCAGGCGAAAGCCTCTACATAGGCCTGAAAAACGGCTTTCAGATTCAATTACGGCACTTTGCCAAACCCGATGCGCACAGCGCCTTCAGCCTCCGGCAAGAAAGGAACCGATAGATGAGCGAATATTCCCTGTTTACCTCCGAGTCCGTGTCCGAAGGGCATCCGGACAAGATCGCCGACCAGATTTCCGATGCGGTGCTCGACGCCATCATCGCCCAGGACAAGCACGCCCGCGTGGCTGTGGAAACCCTGGTCAAGACCGGTGTGGCCATCGTTGCCGGCGAAGTGACCACCAGCGCCTGGGTCGACCTGGAGCAGATCGTCCGCGATGTCATCTGCGATATCGGCTACACCAGCAGCGACGTCGGCTTCGACGGTGCCACCTGCGGTGTGCTCAACATCATTGGCAAGCAGTCCCCGGATATCAACCAGGGCGTCGACCGCGCCAAGCCGGAAGATCAGGGCGCTGGCGACCAGGGCCTGATGTTCGGCTACGCCAGCAACGAAACCGACGTACTGATGCCGGCGCCGATCTGCTTCTCGCATCGTCTGGTCGAGCGCCAGGCCGAAGCGCGCAAGTCCGGCCTGCTGCCGTGGCTGCGTCCGGATGCCAAGAGCCAGGTCACCTGCCGCTACGAGAACGGCAAGGTCGCGGCCATCGATGCGATCGTGCTGTCCACCCAGCACAACCCGGAAGTGAAATACGACGACCTGCGCGACGGCGTGATGGAGCTGATCGTCAAGCACGTGCTGCCGGCCGAACTGCTGCACAAGGACACCCAGTTCCACATCAACCCGACCGGCCAGTTCATCATCGGCGGCCCGGTGGGCGACTGCGGCCTGACCGGGCGCAAGATCATCGTCGACAGCTACGGCGGCATGGCCCGTCACGGCGGCGGCGCGTTCTCCGGCAAGGACCCGTCCAAGGTCGACCGCTCGGCCGCCTATGCCGGTCGCTACGTGGCCAAGAACATCGTCGCCGCCGGCCTGGCCGAACGCTGCGAAATTCAGGTGTCCTACGCCATCGGCGTGGCCCAGCCGACCTCCATCTCGATCAACACCTTCGGTACCCACAAGATCGCCGAAGACAAGATCATCAAACTGGTGCGTGACGTATTCGACCTGCGACCCTACGCCATCACCAAGATGCTCGACCTGCTGCACCCGATGTACCAGGAAACCGCAGCCTACGGCCACTTCGGTCGTACGCCGCAGTCCAAGACCGTCGGCGAAGACAGCTTCACCACCTTCACCTGGGAACGCACCGACAAGGCTGCCGACCTGCGCGCCGCTGCCGGCCTGTAACCCCTGAAAATGAAAAAGCCCCGCCAGAGCGATCTGGCGGGGCTTTTTCGTGCATGGGGGCTTATTTGCCGAACATCGAACTCAGGCCCTTGAGTGCATCCTTGGTGGCATTCAGCTGATCAGGTGCAGCAGCCTCAGTGGAAGCATCGGCCTCGGCGCTGAGACGCTCGCAGCCACCGTCAAGCGCAGCCAGGTTTTCATTGGCCTTGTCGTTGCCGGCCAGTGCCGCCAACTGCTTGAGCTGAGCCAGACCGTCCTGATTGGCCGCCATCTGCTCCTGACATTTGGCCTGGATCGAGGCGACCTCGGCAGCATGAGCAGGCAGAGCGGCGAAGGCCAGAGCGGCGAAACAGGCAACGGAAACAATACGCATCAGTAAAGACCTCTGAGGGTTGAGGCCCGGCTGTCCATGCGCCCCCGCCGGGCAAATCCATTTGTTTGGGGGTAGAAAAGGCGCGCGAATCTATCACCCACATAGGCAGGCAACAAGAAAAACCGAACAGTATCCGTGACTTAGCTCCAAGGCTCAGCGAATATCAATACAGCCTGCTAGGCTCAGTGAGTACCTTGAGCAAGGAAGCTCCGCGATGAAAATTGCCCTCCTGCTATTACTCCTTCCGCTGGCTGCCCAGGCCACTCCCTGCCCCGACTGGCCCGCCAGTCGCGCCAAGTCCGAGCTCGCTGCGCTCAGTCAGCAGATAGCCGAGTGGGACGACGCCTACCACAATCAGGGCCGCTCGCTGGTGGCCGATGAAATCTATGACCAGGCCCGCGAGCGCCTGCAGTCCTGGCATCAGTGCTTTCCGACTGCCCGCCCGGCATTGCCAGACCCACTAGCTGGCAGCACCGGTTCGATCGCGCACCCGGTGCCGCAAACCGGGCTGCGCAAACTGAACGACGCAGCAGTGGCCGAATGGATCAACAACCGCAGCGATCTGTGGATTCAGCCCAAGGTCGACGGCGTCGCGGTCACCCTGGTTTACCGACGCGGCTTACTGCAACAAGCCATCAGCCGCGGCGACGGGCGACTTGGCCAGGACTGGACAGCCCGCGCGCGGCAGTTGCCGGCCATTCCCACACGCCTGCAGGAGCCACTCGATGCCGTACTGCAGGGCGAGCTTTACTGGCGCCTGGACGCTCACGTGCAAGGTCGCGACGGTGGCGCCGGGGCCCGTGGCAAGGTGGCAGGACTGATGGCGCGGCAGGCGCTCGATAAGCAGCAGGCCAGTGCCATCGGCCTGTTCGTCTGGGACTGGCCGGACGGCCCGGCGAACATGCCTGAGCGCCTGCAAGCCCTGCAGAAACTGGGTTTCGCCGACAGCCTGCACTACACCCAGCCCCTGCAGGGAGCCAAGGATGCCCGCCGCTGGCGCCAACGCTGGTTTGATGAGCCCCAGCCGTTTGCCAGCGATGGCGTGGTCCTGCGTCAGGGTACGCGGCCACCCGGAGAGCGCTGGCAGACAGAGGCGCCGCACTGGGCGATTGCCTGGAAATACCCGGCCGGCCAAGCGCTGGCCGTGGTGCAGGCGGTGGATTTCAGCATCGGCCGCACGGGACGTATCACGCCGATCCTGCGCTTGCAGCCGGTCGATCTCGACGAGCGGCGCATCAGTCGGGTCGCTATCGGCTCGCTGCAAACCTGGGAAAAGCTGGACATACGCCCCGGTGATCAGGTGGCGATACGCCTGGCCGGCCTGACCATTCCGCGCCTCGACCAGGTGATCTGGCGCAGCCCGGAACGCGCAGCAGTGCGCGCCCCCGATCCCAATCGATACCACGCCCTGAGTTGCTGGCGACTCAGCGGCGAATGTCAGCAACAGTTCCAGGCACGCCTGAACTGGCTCGCCGGCAAGCAGGGACTGAACCTGCCCGGCGTAGGACCTGGCACCTGGAGCACGCTGATGGCGGGCCAGAAACTGGAGGGCCTGCTCGATTGGCTGGCGCTCGATAGCGAACACTTGCAACAGCTGCCAGGGATCGGCCCACGGCGCGCCTCGCAGCTGCAGCAGGCCTTCGCCCAGGCCCAACAGCGCTCACTGCAGCAATGGCTGCAGGCCCTCGGCGCCCCGCCTGGCCTGAAGCTCGGCGCGGAGGATGACTGGGCGACGCTACTGGCTCGCGGCCACGCCGAATGGATGCAGCAACCAGGCATGAGCCAGAAGAGCGCCGAGCGTCTAGTGGCGTTCTTCAGCCACCCGGAGGTTCAGCGCCTGGGCACGCAACTGCAGGAGGCCGGCACCGTCGGTTTCCAGTCGCAGGAAAATTCTCCGCGCGGTTGACTCAGGTCAGCAGATGACTCAATCGAGTCGAACCTCGCGCAGCAACCAGGGTCACTTCGAAATAGACCTTCACGAGGAGAGACCATGATTCGCCAAACCGCTTTGCTCGGCCTGCTGCTGGCCGCCAACCTGAACGCCACCCCTATTCTGGCCGCCGAAGGCGATAGCGGCTGCGCTGCCAAACGCCAAGTGCTCCAGGAGAAGATCGACGCCGCCCACAAGAGCGGCAACGCGCGAGAACTGGATGGATTGCAAAGAGCACTGGGCAATGTCGACGCCCACTGCGATGACGCTTCACTGCACAAGGAGCGCCTGGCCAGCGTCAAGGAAGCCCGCGAGGAAGTGCAGAAGCGCGAGATGGATCTGCGCGAAGCCATGGGCAAGGGCGATCAGGAGAAGATCGCCAAGCGTCAGGCCAAACTGGCCGAGGCGCGCGCTGAACTGCAGCAGGCCGAGGCCGAAGCGCATGCCGATCAGTAAGCGCGGAACGCCTTGTGGCAGGCCTCGCAACTATCCTCGACGACCTGCACCGCCGGCTCCAGTTCGGAGCGACGTAGCGGCGGTGTGGTCGTGGCCTGAACCAGCGCGGCCGTGGCCTGCTCCAGATCGCGGGCCATCGTCTGGAACTGCTCCTGGCGCTGCCAGACCTCTGGGTTGGCCTTGCTGCGCTCGTCGTCACGAACCTGCGGAAAATGCTGCCAGGGCTCGCGCGACAGGCGATCCAGCTCGGCTGCACCGCTGATGAAACCTGCCTCGTCATAGGCTATGCGGCCGCGCAACATCCCACCGAGGTCTTCGCTGACCTTGAGCATCTCCTTGAACAGCGCCTGGCGCTTGCCCAACGGCGAATTGGGGTCAACCCCACCACAGGCCGCCAGGGTCAGGCAGACACAGGTGAGCAGCAGGAATTTCTTCAGGTCCATCGACACGACTTCCGGGCGACAAGGGGCCGCCAGTATCGCGGCTCGTCCCAGCCGGGCCAAGCGACCTCTTGTCACAACGCCTGTCGTTTGCAAGCGTTGGTCAGCCAGGGTTCAGGTACGAAAGCGCCCCAACTGACTGTTGAGCTGCTGCACCTCGCCCTGGATCTGCGCGCTGACCTGTACCACGCTCTCGGTCTCGCCCTGGCTGCGCTCGGCCAGGCTGGAAATATGCGTTACCCGCTGGTCGATCTCCTGCGCCACCTGACTCTGCTGCTCTGCGGCCGTGGCGATCTGCGCGTTCAGGGCATTGATGCCGTCCACCGCGCCGACAATGGTCTCCAGCGCCTCACTGGCCTGACGAATGTGCTGGAGGTTGCCATCGGCCAGGGTCGCACTACGCTGCATCGCCAGTACCGCATCACGTGCACCGCCCTGTAATCGCTGGATGATCGCCTGGATTTCGCCGGTGGATTGCTGGGTGCGACTGGCCAGCGTACGAACCTCGTCGGCGACCACGGCGAAGCCCCGTCCCGCTTCACCGGCGCGCGCTGCTTCGATGGCCGCGTTGAGCGCCAGCAGGTTGGTTTGCTCGGCGATGCCAGTGATCACTTCGAGCACCTTGCCGACACCACCGGTTTCCGCCTCCAGACGCTGTACCTGCTCGCCACTGCGCTGCAACTGCTCCACCAGTTCGGCGATCTGCGCCGCACTGCGCTGCACCACCTGCTTGCCGCTTTGCGCACAATCATCGGCACTGCGCGTCGACTCGGCAGCATGAGCAGCGTGACGCGCCACCTCGGCCACGGTGGCACTCATCTCGTTCATCGCAGTGGCTACCTGATCGAGATCCTCGTACTGGCGCCGCACGCCAGCGCCCGCTGATTGTGCGGCGCCGACCACGCTGCCGACATGCTCCCCGGTACGCTCGCCGCTACGTTTGACCTCTGCCAGCAGGCCTCGTACCTGATCCTGCATACGGTTATAGCCGGCGAAGATGCGGCCGATCTCGTTGTCACCCTGCCGCCCTTCAAGGCTACGCGTGAAGTCGCCGGAGCCGACCCGGGTCAGCGCCCCCTCTACCGCATTGAGGTTGTGCATCAGCGGGCGCAGGCCGAACTGGCGACCCAGCACCACCAGCGCCAGAATGCCCAGCACGCAACCGAATGCCAGCCACATCTGGCGGCGCTGGCTGCCTTCAGCGTGCGCAGCCATCAAACCGACGGCCTGGTTCATCTCGCGCAGCAGCTCGACCGACTGCTGCTCCAGGGTCTTGAGATCGACTGCATCGCCCGCAACCACACGCTGCAACTGGGTACGAAAGCCCTGCCAGAGACCACCGACCTTGTTCATCTGCGCCTGGATGCCGGGCTCGGCAATAGCACTGATATTACGCACCGCGTTGCCACTCAGCAGGTCGCGATGAGCGGCATCGAACTGCGCCATGGTGGCTTCAAGAGTCGCGGCAGGCAGGACGCCTTCGCGCTGCAACAGCGCCTCCTTGGTCATCTTCTGGCTGAGCATGCGCTGCGCGCCAGCGATGTTGATGGTCTCCGGCGACACCGACATGCTCAGGTACAGCGCCACGGAGGCAACCACCGCGAGCAGGAACATCAGCGCATAGGAAAACAGAAACTGTTGATTCAGCGTGCGCAGACCAATGGCGCAGAGCAGGCGGTCGAACAAGGTACTGACGAACATGGTGGGCTCCCTGGCAATCGGCGGAAATCCCCGCCAAATAGTCAGGAGCTAGCAAGAATATGGCCAACGGCCATGCCGCCCTACAGGCCGATAGCCCAGATAAAACGCACCAGAATGGCGCGATGACTGGCAAGTCACGCGCCTTTCCAGCCCAGCGTGCCTAGCCAGCTGCAAACGCCGACTAGGCGGACACCACGAACAACGCCACGATCAGCCCCATTCCGGCGAACCACACCAGCGAGCGCACCGGCCCCCAGTCAGCCAGGTAGCAGATGAAGTACAGCAGGCGACTGACGATGAATGCCACGGCCAGTTGATCGAGCAGCCCCTGCTCGGCGCCACCGGCCTGGTGGGCGATGATCACTGCGGCGGCGAACGCCGGGGTCACCTCGAAGCCGTTGAGCTGGGCGTTGTTGGCCCGCTTGCGCCAACCGTCCAGGGTACTCAGGAACGCGCGCGGGTCCTGATTGGCGCGCGGTCCGTAGCCGGGGCCAAGGAACTTGGCAGTGGCGGTACTCAGGTAGGGCAGGAAGATGGCGATCAGCACGCACCAGTAGGCGAGGGTCATGGAAGCTCCGCAGCTCGGTAATGGAGTGCGCAGCTTGTCCCGAGCAGGCACGGGCGTCCATGACTGCCGCCGACCAGATCGACGGCGTTTCAGCCAATCAGGCCGCCTGTTTACCCTGCGCCAGTGCCACCGAGGCAGCGAGCATGGCGCGCAGCAGCACCGCGCAGCCGGCGGCCAGGTCCGCTGGCGCGGCGTTCTCGATCTCGTTGTGGCTGATGCCGCCCTCGCAGGGTACGAAGATCATCCCGGCCGGGCCCAGCTCGGCGAGAAAGATCGCGTCATGCCCGGCGCCGCTGACGATATCCATATGCGACAAGCCCAGGCCGGCCGCCGCGCCGCGCACCGCCTCGACGCAGCCCTGATCGAAATACAGCGGCGGGAAGTCCGCGGTCGGCGTCAGCTCGAAACTCAGGCCGTGCTTGGCGCAGGTCGCCTCGATCACACCACGCACCGCCTCGATCATCGAATCCAGGCGCTCCGGCTCAAGATGGCGGAAATCCAGGGTCATGCGCACCTCGCCGGGAATCACGTTGCGCGAGCCGGGGTAGGCCTGCAGGCAACCGACCGTGCCGCAGGCATGCGGTTGATGCTCCAGCGCCACCCGGTTGACTGCCGCGACCACCGCTGCGGCGCCAACCAGCGCATCCTTGCGCAGGTGCATCGGTGTCGGCCCGGCGTGGGCCTCGACGCCCTTGAGCGTGAGGTCGAACCACTTCTGCCCGAGCGCGCCGAGCACCACGCCGATGGTCTTGCCCTGATCCTCGAGAATCGGCCCCTGCTCGATATGCGCCTCGAAATAGGCGCCCACCGCATGGCCGCTCACCGCCCGTGGCCCGGCATAGCCGATGGCGTTCAGCGCCTCGCCGACGCTGATGCCTTCGGCGTCGCGCTTGGCCAGGGTTTCCTCCAGGGTGAACTTCTCGGCGAACACCCCCGAACCCATCATGCACGGGGCGAAGCGCGAGCCTTCCTCGTTGGTCCACACCACCACTTCCAGCGGCGCTTCGGTCTGTATGCCCAGGTCGTTGAGGGTACGCAGCACCTCGACGCCGGCCAGCACGCCGAAGCAGCCGTCGAACTTGCCGCCAGTGGGCTGGGTGTCGATATGGCTGCCGGTCATCACCGGTGGCAGTGAGGCGTTGCGCCCGGGGCGGCGGGCGAAGATATTGCCGACGCCATCGACAGTGACAGTGCAGCCGGCCTCCTCGCACCAGCGTACGAAGAGGTCGCGCGCCTGGCGGTCGAGGTCGGTCAGGGCCAGACGACAGACCCCGCCCTTGACGGTGGCGCCGAGCTGCGCCAACTCCATCAGCGATTGCCACAGGCGCTCGCCGTTGACGTGCGGCTGGCTGGATTGCAGAACCTCGGTGGCAGTGTTCATGGTCATTTCCTCGGCCTCTCTGGTTGTCTGTGACGCGCCCGCGGCAGCGAGGCGCGTCTGCTGGATCGCTTCGCGGGCAAGCCCGCTCCTACACCGGCGCCTTGGCCACCACCGGCTGTGCGCTACGCAGGCTGCACAAACCGAAGTAGATCAAGCCGCCCAGGAAGGAACCGGTAAACCAGCCGTAGTCGTAGAACCAGCTGAAGGCGCTACTGCCCAGCGACAGCAGGGTCAGCGCTACAGGTACGGCAAAGGCGGCGAAGCCGATCCAGTTCCACGCCGGGTAGACGTCATCGCGGTACAGCCCGGCCAGGTCCAGTTGCTGTTTCTTGATCAGGAAGTAGTCGACCACCATGATCCCGGCAATCGGCCCGAGCAGGCTGGAGTAACCCAGCAGCCAGTTGGAATACACGCTTTCCAGGCTCAGCTCGGAGACCAGCAGCCCGAGCTTTTTCAGCAGTTCATGGCCCATCAGCCCCAGGCCGATCAGGCCGGTGAGGATCACCGCCTTGGTGCGGTCGATCAGCTTGGGGGCGATGTTCTGGAAATCGTTGGTCGGCGAGACGATATTCGCCGCCGTATTGGTCGACAGCGTGGCGACGATGATCAACGCCATCGCCAGAGCGACCCAGCCGGGGCTCTGGATATGACCGATCAGGCTGACCGGATCGGACACCGTCTGCCCCACCAGACCTTCCGAGGCTGCGGTCATCACCACACCGAGAGCGGCGAAGAGGAACATGGTCAGCGGCAGACCGAAGATCTGCCCGAGAATCTGGTCCTTCTGACTTTTTGCATAGCGGCTGAAGTCGGGGATATTCAACGACAGGGTGGCCCAGAAGCCGACCATGGCCGTCAGCCCGGCGAGAAAGTAACCGGTGACGCTGGCACCCTCGGGGCGATTGGCCGGCTGCGCCAGCAACTCGCTCATCGACACGTTGGGCAACGCCCACACCAGCAGGCCGGCACCGACCAGCACCAGCAGCGGCGCGGACAGGGTTTCCAGCCACTTGATCGACTCGGCGCCGCGCAGCACGATCCACAGGTTGAGTGCCCAGAAGATCATGAAACCGATCACCTCGCCGGTGCCGCCGAGCGTCTTCCAACTCTCGAAAATCGAACCCAGCAGCAGGTGGATCGCCAGGCCGCCGAACATGGTCTGAATACCGAACCAGCCGCAGGCCACCACGGCGCGGATCAGGCAGGGCACGTTGGAGCCGAGTATGCCGAACGAGGAACGCAGCAATACCGGAAAGGGAATGCCGTACTTGGTGCCAGCAAAGGCGTTGAGGGTCAGCGGGATCAGCACCACCACGTTGGCCAGCAGAATCGCCAGCAGCGCCTCGCCCACCGACAGGCCGAAGTAGGCGGTGAGCACGCCGCCCAGGGTGTAGGTGGGCACGCAGATCGACATGCCGACCCACAGCGCGGTGATGTGCCACTTGTTCCAGGTTCGCTGATGCACCTTGGTCGGGGCGATGTCATGGTTGTAGCGCGCGCTGTCGAGTACGTCGCTGCCAGCGTTCAGCTCATACAAGCCCTCCCGCTCGGTCACTTCCGATCTGCTCTGTTGCATGGGCCTCTCCAGTATTTTTCTGATTGTTAGCGCATCGGGCTAATTCGATGGCCGGAGTTCAGGAGCCGGCCAGCACGGGGGCAGCGCCACTCAATAAGCGTGCCGCATTCCCCGACGGGGCCTGCATCCTGCCTGCTTGAACACATTAAGCATCTGATCTGAAAACGTTTTATCTGAACCCACAGGCGTCGCCAACAGACGCCATAGACCGACTCGGAACGGCTTGTCCTGTCAGTCAGGATTCAAACTGGTGCAAGCGAATTTTTTTCGCCGCCCAAGGCCGCGCCATGCCAGGGCACAAGCGGCTGATTTTCCATGAGAAATCTTGACCATATTGGCATTCTGTCAAGTGCGTCAAAATGGTGAGAGCCCTCACCATTTTGGTGATTTTTAGTTTTTATTGTTAATTTTCAATAACTTAATCAAACAAAAACTGATCAAAAAATAATCTTGCCCAATCCGATTACTGCAACTAGATTCAATTCCTGTCACAGCTGACAGGAATTGATATTGACCCTCGTCAGCACCAGAAAGCCAAGAGCCGACACGCATCGGCCTGCCTGCGAGGAACCCACCATGTCGCTGTTGATCCGTGGCGCCACCCTGGTCACCCATGAGCAAAGCTACCGCGCCGATGTGCTCTGCGCAGACGGCCTGATCCAGGCCATTGGCGACAACCTCGACGCCCCCGCTGGCTGTCAGGTGCTCGACGGCAGCGGCCAGTACCTGATGCCTGGCGGCATCGACCCGCACACCCATATGCAATTGCCCTTTATGGGGACGGTAGCCAGCGAAGACTTCTTCAGCGGTACCGCCGCCGGTCTGGCGGGCGGCACCACCTCGATCATCGACTTCGTGATTCCCAATCCGCAGCAATCCTTGCTCGAAGCCTTCCATACCTGGCGCGGCTGGGCGGAAAAGTCCGCGTCCGACTACGGCTTCCACGTCGCCATCACCTGGTGGAGCGAGGAGGTCAGCCGCGAGATGGGCGAGCTGGTGGCGAAGTTCGGGGTCAACAGCTTCAAGCACTTCATGGCCTACAAGAACGCCATCATGGCCGCTGACGACACCCTGGTGGCGAGCTTCGAGCGCTGCCTCGAACTGGGCGCAGTGCCCACCGTGCACGCCGAGAACGGCGAGCTGGTCTATCACCTGCAGCAGAAGCTCCTGGCCCAGGGCCTGTCCGGGCCGGAAGCGCACCCGCTGTCGCGGCCCTCGCAGGTTGAAGGCGAAGCCGCCAGCCGCGCCATCCGCATCGCCGAAACCCTCGGTACGCCGCTATATCTGGTGCACGTCTCGACCCAGGAAGCCCTGGACGAGATCACCTACGCTCGCGCCAAGGGCCAGCCGGTGTACGGCGAGGTGCTGGCCGGCCACCTGCTGCTGGACGACAGCGTGTACCGCCACCCCGATTGGCAAACCGCCGCCGGCTATGTGATGAGTCCGCCGTTCCGCCCGCAGGGCCATCAGCAGGCGCTCTGGCGCGGCCTGCAGTCGGGCAACCTGCACACCACCGCCACCGACCACTGCTGCTTCTGCGCCGAGCAGAAAGCCGCCGGGCGCGATGACTTCAGCAAGATCCCCAATGGCACGGCAGGCATCGAGGACCGTATGGCGGTGCTGTGGGATGAAGGGGTGGGCAGCGGCAAGCTGTCGATCAATGACTTCGTCGCGCTGACCAGCACCAACACCGCGAAGATCTTCAACCTCTATCCGCGCAAGGGCGCGCTGCAGGTCGGCGCCGATGCCGACCTGGTGCTCTGGGACCCCGAGGGCACGCGGACCATCTCGGCCAAGACCCATCACCAGCAGGTCGACTTCAACATCTTCGAAGGCAAGACCGTGCGCGGTGTGCCCAGCCACACCATCAGCGCCGGCAAGCTGGTCTGGGTCGATGGCGACCTGCGCGCCGAACGCGGCGCCGGCCGCTATGTCGAGCGCCCGGCCTACCCGGCGGTGTTCGACCTGCTGAGTAAACGCGCCGAGCAGAACCGCCCGACTGCCGTCGAGCGCTAAGTCAGGGACACAGAAGAACCTGTGGGAGGGGCTTCAGCCGCGAAAATCTGGATAGCTCAGGAGCTGTCGCGGCTAAAGCGGAACGCCGCCCGGCCCCACCCACACAGCCCCGGCCGCCGCCGCACCCATTCCGCCACACCGGCCCGCAGAGGCTGGGCGGCCGCTTATCCGCTGTTAACTGCCCAATAAAAGCCACAAAACCGTGAGGCAATTACCGTGATAGACACCCTCAGCCATTTGCCGCGACCGGATGCCGGCGCCGCCGAACTGGCCGATCGTTTCAGCGATCTGGCCCCACCGCTCACAGCCCGCCAGGCCGCCCTGGAAAGTTCGCGCTGCCTGTATTGCTACGACGCGCCCTGCGTCAACGCCTGCCCCAGCGAGATCGACATTCCTTCGTTTATCCGCAATATCAGCCACGAGAACATTCAGGGCGCGGCCGAGAAGATTCTCTCGGCCAATATCCTTGGCGGCAGCTGCGCCCGCGTCTGCCCCACCGAGATTCTGTGCCAGCAAGCCTGCGTGCGTAACAACGCCCAGGAATGCGCGCCGGTGCTGATCGGCCTGTTGCAGCGCTACGCCATCGACAACGCGCAGTTCAGCGAGCACCCATTTCAGCGCGCGCCAGCCAGTGGCAAACGCATCGCCGTGGTCGGCGCGGGGCCGGCAGGTTTGTCCTGCGCCCATCGCCTGGCCATGCACGGCCATGAGGTGGTGATTTTCGAGGCCCGCGAGAAAGCCGGCGGCCTCAATGAATACGGCATCGCCAAATACAAGCTGGTGGATGACTTCGCCCAGCGCGAAGTGGATTTTCTTCTGCAGATCGGCGGCATCGAGATCCGCCACGGCCACAAACTGGGCGACAACCTCAGCCTCAGCGAGCTGCACCAGCAGTTCGACGCGGTATTCCTCGGCATCGGCCTGGCCGCCAGCAAGCGCCTAGGCCTGCCGGGCGAAGACGCGCCGGGCCTGCTCGCCGCCACCGATTACATCCGCGAACTGCGCCAAAGCGATGACCTTACCCAGCTGCCCGTGGCCGAGCGCTGCATCGTCCTCGGCGCCGGCAACACCGCCATCGATATGGCGGTGCAGATGAGCAAGCTCGGCGCCCGCGACGTCAACCTGGTCTATCGCCGCGGCTTCGAGGAAATGGGCGCAACCGAACACGAGCAGGACATCGCCAAGGCCAATCAGGTGCGCCTGCTGACCTGGGCACAGCCGGATGCGGTGCTGCTCAACGACCAGGGCCAGGTGCGCGGCATGCGCTTCGCCCGCACTCGGATGGAGAACGGCCGCCTGCACAGCACCGGACAGACCTTCGAGCTCGCCGCCGACGCCATCTTTACCGCCATCGGTCAGGCCTTCGATGGCCAGGCCCTGAACGATCCGCTGGCCCGCGAGCTGAAGCGCGAGGGCGAACGCATCTGGGTCGACGCCCAGCTGCAAACCAGCGTGCCCGGCGTGTACGCCGGCGGCGACTGCACCGCCCTCGGCCAGGACCTCACCGTACAAGCCGTGCAACACGGCAAGCTGGCCGCCGAGGCCATCCACTCTCATCTGCTGCTCAATGTGGAGGCCGCATAAATGGCCGATCTATCCATCGAATTCGCCGGCATCAAGGCACCCAACCCCTTCTGGCTGGCCAGCGCGCCGCCCACCGACAAGGCCTACAACGTGGTCCGCGCCTTCGAGGCAGGCTGGGGCGGCGTGGTCTGGAAGACCCTCGGCGAAGACCCGGCGGCGGTCAACGTCTCGTCGCGCTACTCGGCGCACTTCGGCGCTGACAGGAGCGTCCTCGGGATCAATAACATCGAGCTGATCACCGACCGCTCGCTGGAAATCAACCTGCGTGAAATCACCCAGGTGAAGAAGGACTGGCCGGACCGCGCACTGATCGTTTCCCTGATGGTGCCCTGCGTCGAGGAATCCTGGAAAACCATCCTGCCACTGGTGGAAGCCACCGGTTGCGACGGCATCGAGCTGAACTTCGGCTGCCCCCACGGCATGCCCGAGCGCGGCATGGGCGCGGCGGTCGGCCAGGTGCCGGAATACGTGGAGATGGTCACCCGCTGGTGCAAGACCTATTGCTCGCTGCCGGTGATCGTCAAGCTGACGCCGAACATCACCGACATTCGCACCTCGGCACGCGCCGCCCATCGCGGCGGCGCCGATGCGGTGTCGCTGATCAACACCATCAACTCGATCACCAGCGTCGACCTGGAGCGCATGGTCGCCCACCCCGTGGTCGGCACGCAGAGCACCCACGGCGGCTACTGTGGCTCGGCGGTCAAACCCATCGCCCTGAATATGGTCGCCGAAATTGCCCGCGACCCCGAAACACGTGGTCTGCCGATCTGCGGCATCGGCGGCATCGACAGCTGGCGCGATGCGGCGGAGTTCGTCGCCCTCGGCTGCGGCGCGGTGCAGGTGTGCACGGCAGCCATGCTGCATGGCTTTCGCATCGTCGAGGAGATGAAGGACGGCCTGTCGCGCTGGATGGACAGTCAGGGCTACCAGAGCCTTGCCGATTTCTCCGGGCGTGCAGTGGGCAATACCACCGACTGGAAGTACCTGGACATCAACTACCAGGTGATCGCCAGGATCGACCAGGACGCCTGCATTGGCTGCGGGCGCTGCCATATCGCCTGCGAAGACACCTCCCACCAGGCCATCGCCAGCCTGCCCCAGGCCGACGGCACGCATAAGTACGAGGTGATCGATGAAGAATGCGTGGGCTGCAACCTGTGCCAGATCACCTGCCCGGTGCAGAACTGCATCGAGATGGTGACTCAGGACACTGGCAAGCCCTTCCTCGACTGGAACCACGACCCACGCAATCCGTATCGCGTGGCCAGTTGAAAATACCTCGCGGCTAAAACAGCTCGCGGCTAAAGCCCCTCCCACGACTTGCACTCTGCCTGTGGGAGGGGCCGGGCGGCGTTCCGCTTTAGCCGCGACAGGCTGCGATTACGGCTCCAGCCCAATCCCGCGCAGAATCACCGCCGTGACCGTCTGTACCGCGCGCTCGAACTGCACATCCGATAACGGCTGGTGGTCGTTGAGCACGCCCACCTGGTGGCTGAAATCGGCGTAGTGCTGGGTCGAGGCCCAGATCATGTACAGCAGCGCCGACGGCTCGACCGTGAGGATGCGTTTGGCTTCAACCCATTGGCGGATCTTTGCTTCCTTCATCTTCGCCCAGGTATACAGGCTGTCGTCCAGGGTTTCGCCGAGCATGGGCGCGCCGTGGATGATCTCGTTGGCCCAGACCTTGGAGCCGTGCGGGCGGGTGCGTGAGTGGTTCATCTTGGCGCGGATATAACTGCTCAACACCACCCGTGGGTCGTCAAACAGCTCGAAGCACTGGGCGTCCTGTTTCCAGACTTCGAGCAGATCGAGCAGCACGGCGCGATACAGCTCGTCCTTGGTACTGAAGTAGTAGTGCAGGTTCGAGCGTGGCAATTCGGCCTGCTCGGCGATATCGGCCATGGCAGTGCCGCCGTAGCCTTTTTCGGCGAAGACCTTTTCGGCGGCCAGGAGGATCTTCTTGACGTTGCGACGGCGAATTTCGATTTTGTGGTTGGCCATGGCCGATCCGTTGCGACTAGACGTGCCAAGGCTACCACTGGCGATGCCGACGGGGCGACGGAAAGCCTTGGGCTGTACGCCGCACGCAGCTATAATCCGCGAGCTTCAAACGACCGGCACAGCTCCGGTCGCTCCCGCCACCTGTCCGAGGGGCGCTGCAGCAGGCCGGTCGACACCGGTTTGTCAGGCTCGGATGGGGCGTTAACCATACGCATCAACGGCGCCCATTCGCAGACAACGAATGGAGAGCTTTCATGAGCGCTGCTTTTAACGATTTCAAAGTCGCCGACATTTCCCTGGCCGATTGGGGCCGCAAAGAGCTGATCATCGCCGAATCCGAGATGCCGGCACTGATGGGCCTGCGCCGCAAGTACGCCGCCAGCCAACCGCTGAAAGGCGCCAAGATCCTCGGCTGCATCCACATGACCATCCAGACCGGCGTGCTGATCGAGACGCTGACCGCTCTGGGCGCCGAAGTGCGCTGGTCCTCCTGCAACATCTTCTCCACCCAGGATCAGGCCGCTGCCGCCATCGCCGCTGCCGGTATCCCGGTATTCGCCTGGAAGGGCGAAACCGAAGAAGAGTACGAGTGGTGCATCGAGCAGACCATCCTCAAGGACGGCCAGCCGTGGGACGCCAACATGGTGCTGGACGACGGTGGTGACCTGACCGAGATCCTGCACAAGAAATACCCGCAGATGCTCGAGCGCATCCACGGCGTCACCGAAGAGACCACCACCGGTGTGCACCGCCTGCTCGACATGCTCAAGGCCGGCACCCTGAAAGTCCCGGCGATCAACGTCAACGACGCCGTGACCAAGAGCAAGAACGACAACAAGTACGGCTGCCGTCACAGCCTCAATGACGCCATCAAGCGCGGCACCGACCACCTGCTGTCGGGCAAGCAGGCGCTGGTGATCGGTTACGGCGACGTGGGCAAGGGCTCGGCGCAGTCGCTGCGTCAGGAAGGCATGATCGTCAAGGTCAGCGAAATCGACCCGATCTGCGCCATGCAGGCCTGCATGGACGGCTTCGAGCTGGTCTCGCCGTACAAGAACGGCATCAACGACGGCACCGAGGCCAGCGTCGACGCCGCACTGCTGGGCAAGATCGACCTGATCGTCACCACCACCGGCAACGTCAACGTCTGCGACGCCGGCATGCTCAAGGCGCTGAAGAAGCGCGCCGTGGTGTGCAACATCGGCCACTTCGACAACGAGATCGACACCGCCTTCATGCGCAAGAACTGGGCGTGGGAAGAGGTCAAGCCGCAGGTGCACAAGATCCACCGCACCGGCGCCGGCACCTTCGATCCGACCAATGACGACTACCTGATCCTGCTGGCCGAAGGTCGCCTGGTGAACCTGGGCAACGCCACTGGCCACCCGAGCCGGATCATGGACGGTTCCTTCGCCAACCAGGTGCTGGCGCAGATCTTCCTGTTCGAGCAGAAGTTCGCCGACCTCTCCGCCGAGAAGAAAGCCGAGCGTCTGACCGTCGAAGTACTGCCGAAGAAGCTGGACGAAGAAGTGGCGCTGGAAATGGTCAAGGGCTTCGGCGGCGTGGTTACCCAGCTGACCAAGCAGCAGGCTGACTACATCGGCGTGACCGTGGAAGGCCCGTTCAAGCCGGACGCTTACCGCTACTAATGCGTAGGGTGGATAAGCCCCCGGGCTTATCCACCGCCGACTTCCCGCAAGGTAGATGGAAAACCGCCATCCACCCGACGTCTGCAAGGCTAGAAACCCTATGAGCCAAGAACGCCGCTACAGCTTCGAGTTCTTCCCCACCAAGACCGAAGCCGGGCATGAAAAACTGATGGACGTGGCGCGCCAGCTGGCGACCTACAAACCCGATTTCTTCTCCTGCACCTATGGTGCCGGTGGCTCCACCCGTGACCGTACCCTCAACACCGTGCTGCAGCTCGATGGCGAGATCAAGGTGCCCACCGCACCGCACCTGTCCTGCGTCGGTGACAGCAAAGCCGAACTGCGCGAGCTGCTGAATCTGTACAAGAACGCTGGCATCAAGCGCATCGTGGCCCTGCGCGGTGACCTGCCATCCGGCATGGGCATGGCCAGTGGCGAACTGCGTTACGCCAACGAACTGGTCGAGTTCATTCGTACCGAAACCGGTGATCACTTCCACATCGAAATCGCCGCCTACCCGGAGATGCATCCGCAGGCGCGCAACTTCGAGGACGACATCGCCAACTTCGTGCGCAAGGCCAAAGCGGGCGCTGACAGCGCCATCACCCAGTACTTCTTCAACGCCGACAGCTACTTCTACTTCGTCGAGCGCGTGCAGAAACTGGGCGTGGACATTCCCGTAGTGCCGGGCATCATGCCGATCACCAACTACAGCAAGCTGGCGCGCTTCTCCGACGCCTGCGGCGCTGAAATCCCACGTTGGGTACGCAAGCAGCTGGAAGCCTACGGCGACGATGCCGACAGCATTCGCGCCTTCGGCGAACAGGTCATCACCGAGATGTGCGAACGCCTGCTGCAAGGCGGCGCGCCCGGCCTGCACTTCTACAGCATGAACCTGGCTGGCCCCAGCCTGGCCATCTGGAACAATCTCAAGCTGCCGCGTTAACAGGCCGCTTACTCGCAGGCTGCCCAGTACGGGCAGCCTGCTCGCTTCAACCTCCCGCCTTGCCGCCGAAGGATCGCCCCCCATGCTCAACCGCACCAAGATCAACGCCTCAGTCAGCCCCAAGGGCAGCCTGGAAACCCTCTCGCAGCGCGAAGTGCAACAACTGCGCGAAACCGGTTCCGGCAGCGTTTATCGCCTGTTTCGCCAGTGCGCACTGGCGATCCTCAATACCGGCTCGCACAGCGACAACGCCAAGACCATCCTCGAGGCCTACCCGGACTTCGAAGTGAAGATTCACCAGCAGGATCGCGGCATCCGTCTGGAACTGTTCAACGCCCCGGCCGACGCCTTCGTCGATGGCGAGATGATCGCCAGTACCCGCGAGATGCTGTTCAGCGCCCTGCGCGACATCGTCTACACGCAGAGCGAGCTGGAGAACAAGCGCATCGACCTGGACAGCTCCGAAGGCATCACCGATTACGTCTTCCACCTGCTCCGCAATGCCCAGACCCTGCGCAGCGGCGTCGAGCCTAAGATGGTGGTGTGCTGGGGCGGTCACTCGATCAGCACCGAGGAATACAAGTACACCAAGAAGGTTGGCCACGAGCTCGGCCTGCGCGGCCTGGACATCTGCACCGGCTGCGGCCCGGGTGTGATGAAGGGACCGATGAAGGGCGCCACCATCAGCCACGCCAAGCAGCGCAACCTCAAAGGTCGCTATCTCGGCCTGACCGAGCCCGGCATCATCGCCGCCGAAGCGCCGAATCCGATCGTCAACGAACTGGTGATCCTGCCGGACATCGAGAAGCGCCTGGAAGCCTTCGTGCGCGTCGGCCACGGCATCATCATCTTCCCCGGCGGCGCCGGCACTGCCGAAGAGTTCCTCTACCTGCTGGGCATCCTCACCCACCCGGACAACCAGGACGTGCCCTTCCCGGTCATCCTCACCGGCCCGAAGACCGCCGGGCCGTACCTGCAGCAGCTGCATGATTTCATCGGTGCCACCCTGGGCAAGGTGGCGCAGCAGCGCTACCGCATGATCGTCAACGACCCGGCCGAAGTCGCCCGCGAAATGGCCGTCGGCATCAAGGCCGTGCGCCAGTTCCGCCGTGAGCGCAATGACGCCTTCCACTTCAACTGGCTGCTGAAGATCGACGAAAGCTTCCAGCACCCCTTCGAGCCGACCCACGAAGCGATGGCCAGCCTCAACCTCACCCGTGAGCAGCCACTGCATCACCTGGCCGCCAACCTGCGTCGCGCGTTCTCCGGCATCGTCGCGGGCAACGTCAAGGAAAACGGCATCCGCCTGATCGAGGAGCACGGCCCCTACGAGATTCGCGGTGAAACCACCATCATGCGCCCGCTGGATCGCCTGCTGCAGGCCTTCGTCGAACAGCACCGCATGAAGCTGCCAGGTGGCAGTGCCTATGAGCCCTGCTATCGGGTAGTCGACTAAGGCGGCGCAAGACGCACTTTCAAGGCACCCGCAAAATCGCTAATCTGGCGCAATGCCATTATTCCAGCGCCAGATTATCGCCACCTTGTTGCTGTGCTGTTGCGCGCTCACCGCTCGCGGCGAAACGCTGCGCCTGGTCACGGATGCCTGGGCGCCCTACGTGTACGAGGAAAACGGCCAAGCCGCTGGCCTCGACTACGAGATCACCCGCGAGGTGCTACAGCGCCTGGGGGTAAAGCTGGACCTGCAATTCCTGCCCTGGAAGCGCTGCCTGCTGGAGCTGGAACTGGGCAATGCAGACGGCATTCTGGATATTTTCCATCTGCCCGAGCGCGAGGCGAGCATGCTCTTCATCGAAGAGCCGCTGAGTGACGTCGAGCTCGTGCTGTTCTACGCACGTAACCGCCCCTACCCCTACGAGAACCTGGAAGACCTGCGCGACTTGGTGATCGGCATTTCTCCAGGCTACTGGTACAACGACGAAACCTTCCGCAACTCGCCCTTGTTCAGTCGCGAAGAAGCGCCGACTCACGAGGCAAACCTGGGCAAGCTGGTACGCCACCGCGTCGACCTGGTCATCAATGACCGTCGCGCCGGCCTCTATCTGACTACGCAGCTGGGCCTGCAACAACAGGTCGACTACAACCGCAAGGCGGTCGGCCATGACCGCCTGTACCTCGCACTGCGCCACGATCCCGCACTGGCGCGCCTGGCCGAGGACTTCGCTGGCGAGCTGCGCCGCTTCAAGCGCGAGCCTGCCTACGCCGCGTTGCAACAGCGCTATGCCAACCCTGAACGGCTCAGGCCGTGAACCAACCGACAGGCTGGTAGCTGCGCAAGGCCTCAGCTCTGTTATACTCGGGTCTTCCCGCCAGGCTTGCGCCCGGATGCTAGCTCCCAGAAGCCAGCAGTACCGGACGGGATCACGCCCCCCACGTGTGATTCAAGCCAGGCTCTACACCCCCAGGGCCACGCCCTCACTTAGTACAGGATTGCTCATGTCCTTTGCCTCCCTCGGTCTCTCCGAGGCTCTAGTCCGTGCGGTCGAATCCGCCGGCTACACCCAACCCACTCCGGTGCAACAGCGGGCCATTCCCGCCGTGTTGCAAGGTCGCGATCTCATGGTGGCGGCCCAGACGGGTACAGGTAAGACGGGCGGTTTCGCCCTGCCGATCCTCGAACGCCTGTTTCCGGGCGGTCATCCGGATCGCGAACAACGTCACGGCCCGAAACAACCGCGCGTGCTGGTGCTGACCCCCACTCGCGAACTGGCCGCTCAGGTGCATGACAGCTTCAAGGTCTATGCCCGCGACTTGAAATTCGTCAGCGCCTGCATTTTCGGCGGCGTTGGCATGAACCCGCAGGTCCAGGCCCTGGCCAAGGGTGTCGACGTTCTCGTGGCCTGCCCCGGCCGCCTGCTCGACCTGGCCAATCAGAAGGCCATCGACCTGTCCCACGTCGAAATCCTCGTGCTCGATGAAGCCGACCGCATGCTCGACATGGGCTTCATCCATGACGTGAAGAAAGTCCTCGCCAAGCTACCAACCAAACGGCAGAACCTGCTGTTCTCGGCGACCTTCTCGAAAGACATCACCGACCTGGCCGGCAAGCTGTTGCACAACCCCGAGCGCATCGAAGTCACGCCGCCGAACACCACGGTCGAGCGCATCGAACAGCGCGTATTCCGCCTGCAGGCCAGCCACAAGCGCGCCCTGCTCGCTCACCTGATCACCGCGGGTGCCTGGGAGCAAGTGCTGGTATTCACCCGCACCAAGCACGGCGCCAACCGCCTGGCCGAGTACCTCGACAAGCACAAGCTGCCGGCTGTAGCGATCCACGGCAACAAGAGCCAGAACGCCCGCACCAAGGCCCTGGCCGATTTCAAGGCGAACAAGGTGCGCATTCTGGTCGCCACAGATATCGCCGCTCGCGGTCTGGACATCGACCAGTTGCCGCACGTGGTCAACTTCGAGTTGCCCAATGTCGAGGAAGACTACGTGCACCGCATCGGCCGTACTGGCCGTGCCGGTCGCAGCGGTGAGGCCATCTCCCTGGTGGCACCGGACGAAGAGAAACTGCTCAAAGGCATCGAGCGGATGACCAAGCAGAAGATCCCCGACGGCGATCTGCTGGGCTTCGACGCCAGTACCGTGGAAGCGGAGCGCCCGGAAGTGCGCGAGCCGCGCCAGCCACGCAATGCAGGGCAGAAGAAAGTCAAAGGTGAAGGCGCTGACAAGCCAAAGGGCGAGCGCAATAACGGCGGCCGCAGAGACAAGGGCAAGGACAGCGGCAAGGAGCAGAAAGCCAAGCCGCAACAGCAAGGTCAGGGCCAGAACCGCCGTGGCCAGCAGCCTCGCAACCAGAGCCGTGGCGCAGCTCCGGCTGTTCCACCCTTGCCTCCGGATCGCGATCCGGAAGAGTTCCTCGACGACGAAATCGACAATTTCGGCAACCGCGCCGATTACGTACCGGTGCAGAACAAGCCGCAAGGTCGCGGCCGCCGCTCAGGCGGCGGGGCTGCTGGCAATGGCCCTGCCCAAGGTCAAGGCCCGAAAGCCAACAGCAATAACAGGCAGCCCCGCAGCAATGCTGGCGGTACCCCAGGCACCCCCGGCAAGAATCGTCGTCAAGGTGGCCAGGGTGGTCAGGGCCGTAATGGCGGTGGTCGTGGCCGAGCGACAGATGGGCGCATCACCTCGCTTGATCGCGACGAGCTGCCACGCGCCGAAGCGGCCGTGCGCAACCCACGCGAAAAGCAGCCCATCATCGTGCACAAGGGCTCGCGCCTGGATCGTTTCCCCAGCGCTGAGCAGCTCGACGAGCTGAGCAACAGCAGCCGACCGCGCAGCGAGAAGCCGGCGCTGCTGACGCGTAACCGCGAAGAGTAAGCGACCACGCAAACAAAAACGCCACCCCATGGGGTGGCGTTTTCGTTGGTGAGCAACATTGCTCGCAAGGAGAAGATGACGCGCTAGACAGCCCTCTCCCGCCCTACGGGCAAATCAGCTGGCCGCAAGCGGCCGCTTTCCTTACTTGCGAATACCTTCGACCGAAATGATCAGCTCGACGGTTTGCGAAGCCGGGCCGAGATCCATGGAAATGTCGAAGTCCTTCAGCGTCAGGGTAGTAGTACCTTCGAAGCCAGCACGGTAGCCGCCCCACGGGTCCTTGCCTTCACCAATGAACTTGGCAGCGATCACCACCGGCTTGGTCACGCCGTTGAGGGTCAGGTTGCCGGTCACGTCGGCAGTGCCCTCACCGGTGGACTTGACCGACGTGGATTCGAAGGTGGCGGTGTCGTGCTTGCTCGCATTGAGGAAGTCGGCACTGCGGATGTGCTTGTCACGCTCGGCATGGTTGGTGTCCACGCTGGCGGTCTTCAGGGTCACGCTGACCTTGCTGGCCTCGGGGTTGGCGGCATCGAAACTGAACGTGCCGTCGAAGTCCTTGAAGGTGCCGTACAGCCAGCTGTAGCCCAGGTGGCTGATCTTGAAGTTGACGAAGGCGTGCTGGCCTTGCTTGTCGATGGCGTAGTCGGCCGCCATGGCCTGGCCGCCGATCAGAGCGGAGCCCAGAACCAGTGCAGCGAGGGCGTTCTTCAACATGGGGTGTTCTCCTTGCGAGGTTGTCGATCTAGATGGGCATTGGCCCGGTTATGAAGTGCTTCAGCGCCCGAACATCCGCAGCAGGGTGCTGTCGCGGTCGATGAAATGGTGCTTGAGTGCGGCCAGGCCATGCAGGCCGGCGAAAATCACCAGGCCCCAGGCCAGGTATTCGTGAATGGCCCCGGCAATGTCTTCCTGTTGCGGGATACCCGTCAGGGTCGCCGGCACACTGAACAGACCAAACACCTCGATACCACGACCATCGGCAGTGGAAATCAGGTAGCCGGAGATCATCACGCCGAACAGGCCCAGGTAGAGGACGCCATGCCCCAGCTTGGAAGCCAGGCGCGTGAGCTGGCCGTGGCTGGCCAAGGCTGCCGGCGCCGGGCTGCACAACCGCCACAGCACCCGCAGCAACATCACCGCGAACAGCAGGATGCCGATGCTCTTGTGCAGATCAGGTGCACTCTGGCGCCACGGGTCGTAGTAACTGAGCCCCACCATCCAGAAGCCGAGGGCGAACAGGCCGAACACGGCCAACGCCACCAGCCAGTGCAGCACGACGCTGACCAGACCATAACGAGCAGAGGTGTTACGCCATTGCATGGGGACTTTCCTAATCCAGATTCCGAGCAAGACTAACGGCAAATATATCGATTTAAAGCGGAAAATTTCGCTATGAAACATCGAGAAATGCGATATCTCATTGCAGCGGTCCTTAGCCGATCAATTTAGTTCAATGCGCGCGCCGCAGAGTTCATCAGCAGCAGCACGGGCGGCGCATTGCACCAGACCAGCGGCAGCGACCACGTCTCAGCGGCGGCTTCTGGTAGGCTGTGCCGCCGAACACAGGGAGATTTCTCATGAGCCTGAACGACCACTGGATGCAACGCGACCTCGACGTGTTGTGGCACCCCTGCACCCAGATGAAGGATCACGAGCGCCTACCGCTGGTGGCGATTCGCAAGGCCTCCGGCGTCTGGCTGGAGGACTTCGATGGCAAGCGCTACCTGGACGCGGTCAGCTCCTGGTGGGTCAATGTTTTCGGCCACGCCAACCCGCGCATCAACGCGCGCATTCGCGATCAGCTGGACAGCCTCGAGCACGTGATGCTCGCCGGCTTTACCCACCAACCGGTGATCGAACTGTCCGAGCGCCTGGTGCAGATCACCCCGGCCGGTCTGAACAAGGTGTTTTACGCCGACAACGGTTCCTCGGGCATCGAAGTGGCGCTGAAGATGAGCTTCCACTACTGGCTCAACAGCGGCCAGGCGGGCAAGAAGCGCTTCGTCACCCTGAGCAACAGCTATCACGGCGAAACGGTCGCAGCGATGTCGGTGGGCGACGTGTCTCTGTTCACCGACACCTATAAACCCCTGCTGCTCGACACCCTCAAGGTGCCCAGTCCGGACTGCTACCTGCGTCCCGAGGGGGTGACCTGGGAGGCGCATTCACGCGCCATGTTCGCCCACATGGAGCAGACGCTGGCCGAGCATCACCACGAGGTCGCGGCGGTGATCGTCGAGCCGCTGATCCAGGGCGCGGGCGGCATGCGCATGTACCACCCGATCTACCTCAGGCTGCTGCGCGAGGCCTGCGACCGCTATGGCGTGCACCTGATCCATGACGAGATCGCCGTCGGCTTCGGCCGCACCGGCACGATGTTCGCCTGCGAGCAGGCCGGTATCACCCCGGATTTTCTGGTGCTGTCCAAGGCCCTGACCGGCGGCTACCTACCGATGGCTGCGGTGTTGACCACCGACGACGTATACGGCGCCTTCTACGACGACTACGCGACCCTGCGCGCCTTTCTTCACTCGCACACCTACACCGGCAACCCGCTGGCCTGCGCCGCCGCCCTGGCTACCCTGGACATCTTCCGTGATGACGACGTGATCGAGCGCAACAAGGCGCTGGCTGCGCGCATGGCCAGCGCCACCGCGCACCTGGCCGAGCACCCGCATGTCGCCGAAGTACGCCAGACCGGCATGGCCCTGGCCATCGAGATGGTGCAGGACAAGGCCAGCAAGACGGCCTATCCCTGGCAGGAACGACGCGGCCTGCGCGTGTACCAGCACGCCCTGGAACGTGGCGCGCTGCTGCGGCCATTGGGCAGCGTGGTGTATTTCCTGCCGCCCTACGTCATCACGCCCGAGGAGATCGATTTCCTCGCCGAGGTGGCCAGCGAAGGCATTGATATCGCCACCCGCGAATCGGTCAGCGTGGCGGTGGATCACAGCCACTATCCGCATCATCGCGACCCGGGCTAGCAGCAGTTGCAAGCGACAAGCCGCAAGTAACAGCAGGAGCGCGCAGTGCTTTAAACTTGCCGCTTCCAACTTGCCACTTGCAGCCGTCCTTATGCGTCTCTCCCGCTTCTTCATCGATGCCCCGCTCTCCCTCGGCCAGCACGAGCTGCCCGAGGCGCAGGCCCATTACATCGGCCGCGTACTGCGCCACGCGGTGGGTGACGCCGTGCAGTTGTTCGACGGCAGCGGCCAGGAATACCTCGGCGAACTGATCGAAGTGGGCAAGAAGAGCGTACGTGTCGAACTGCGCGAAGCCATCGCCGGACTCAGCGAATCCCCTCTGCGCATTCACCTCGGCCAGGGCCTGTCGCGCGGCGAGCGCATGGACTGGGCCATTCAGAAAGCGACCGAACTGGGCGCAGCGGAGATCACCCCGATCGTTTCGGCGCGCTGCGAAGTACGCCTGAAGGACGAGCGCGCCGACAAACGCATGGCCCACTGGCGCCAGGTGGCAATCAGTGCCTGCGAGCAATGCGGCCGCTCGGTGCTGCCGGTGATCAACCCGCCACTGGAACTGGCAGCCTGGCTGCAGCAGATCGAAGCCGACCTGAAGCTGGTGCTGCACCCGGTCGCGGCCCCCCTGCAAAGCCACGATAAACCGCACAGCCTGGCCTTTCTGATCGGCCCGGAAGGCGGTTTGAGCGATGCCGAAGTGGATCAGGCCAAGGACGCCGGCTTCCACGCAGCCCGCCTCGGCCCCCGCGTTCTGCGCACGGAAACGGCCCCCGTGGTGGCCCTGAGCGTCGCTCAACAGCTCTGGGGCGACCTTCAGGCGTAAAATGTCGCCTTGCCGTAACAAAATGTGACCTCAAGAGATTGCAAGAGAAGCAGTCTTTGTCATGCTCTGCGCGCCGCACGCGCGACCCGCTCACCAGCAACCCGTGCGCGGCCGAGGCCGGCGCCCTGCAGCGCCGTTCTCTTCCAATAACAAACAACGGGCCTCGGCCCCGCCCAAAAGGCGGCCGCATGCCCAGGAGCATTGCATGAACGAACTGGTCTCGACCCTTAACGGTCTGGTCTGGAGCCCGGCGCTGATCTATCTATGTCTCGGCGTTGGTCTCTACTTCTCCCTGCGCGGCCGCTTCCTCCAGGTTCGCCACTTCAAAGAAATGATTCGCCTGATGTTCACCGGCAAGACCGATGAGCACGGCATCACCTCCTTCCAGGCGCTGACCATGACCCTCGCTGGTCGTGTCGGTACCGGTAACATCGCCGGTGTGGCCACAGCCATCACCTTCGGTGGCCCCGGCGCCATCTTCTGGATGTGGATGGTGGCCTTCCTCGGCGCCAGCTCGGCGTTCGTCGAGTCCACCCTTGGCCAGGTGTACAAGGAAAAGCTCAACGGTGAATACCGTGGCGGCCCGGCCTTCTACATCGAAAAAGGCCTGGGCCTTAAGTGGTATGCCTGGCTGTTCGCCGTGGTAACCGTATTCGCCTGCGGCATGCTGCTGCCGGGCGTACAGGCCAACTCCATCGCCTCCAGTGCGCAAACCGCGTTCGGCATCGAGCCGACCGTCACTGCAGCCCTGCTGGCAATCCTGATCGGCCTGATCATCTTCGGCGGCGTTAAGCGCATCGCTCACTTCACCCAGGTAGTGGTGCCGTTCATGGCGCTGGGCTACATCCTGGTTGCCATGGTGATCATCCTGCTGAACATCGAGAAGCTGCCGGAAGTGATCGTACTGATCTTCCGTAGCGCCTTCGGCCTCGAAGCTGGCTTCGGCGCCATCGTCGGCATGGCCATTCAGTGGGGCGTGAAGCGCGGCGTTTACTCCAACGAAGCTGGCCAGGGCACCGGCCCGCACGCCTCGTCGGCCGCTGCCGTCAGCCACCCGGCCAAGCAGGGCCTGGTTCAGGGCTTCTCGGTCTACATCGACACCCTGTTCGTCTGCTCCGCCACCGCGTTCATGCTGCTGATCACTGGTCAGTACAACGTCCAGGCTCCCGATGGCAGCGCGCTGTTCACCGGCATTGCCGGCGTCGCCGCTGGCCCGGGCTACGTGCAGACCGCGATGGAGAACATGATGCCCGGCTTCGGCAACGCCTTTGTCGCCATCGCCCTGTTCTTCTTCGCCTTCACCACCATCCTGGCGTACTACTACATCGCCGAAACCAACATTGCCTATATCAACCGCAAGGTGAATCGCCCCATCCTCACCCTGCTGCTGAAGTTCGCCATCATCGCGGCTACCGTCTACGGCACCGTACGCAGCGCCACCGTTGCCTGGGACCTGGGCGATCTCGGCGTAGGCCTGATGGCCTGGCTGAACATCATCGCCATCCTGCTCATGCACAAGATCGCTTACAAGTGCCTGAAGGACTACGAGCAGCAAAAGGACGAAGGCAAAGACCCGGTCTTCCACCCGGAGAAGCTCGGCATCCCCAACGCCGACTACTGGAGCAACACCACCGCGGAAGACAACCTGACTGCTGAGAAGTCCGAAGTGCAGCAACCGCAGCGCTGACAATCTCGAGGCAGTAACGAAAAAGCCCCGGCCAGTGCCGGGGCTTTTTCATGGGCGATGTGATCGCGCCGGTTAGTCTCAGATCAGGCCAGCATCGGCAAGCAGTTGCTCCAGTGCGGCCAGATCAGGAATACGCACCACCTCATCAGCGACGCGCGCAGCACCCAGTTCCAGAGGTGCCAGTTCGACATCGGCCGCCTGCAGGTCACTGTCGACCTTCAGCGAGCGGGGAATGCCCTGCACCAGCAGGGCGATGAACTTGACCTTGGGTCGACCACCCAAGGCGTTGATCACCGCGACGCGGGCACCACCGGCGACCTGCGCCTGGCCACCACTGGCGGCCTCGAAGGACAGCAGTGGCAGGCGCAGATCACGCCAGGCGATCTGGCCGAGAAACCAGTCGGGCGTGCCCTCAGTGACCTGCGGCGCGCGATAGGGAATCAGCTCCGCCACCGCCACGTTGGGCAGCAGCAGGGTGCGGTCGGCCAGAGGCACCAGCAAGCCGGTGAGACTGGCGGCGCTGTTCTGGGTGGCGACGGCTTGGCTCATTGAAACGTCCTCAACTGCAATGTTCGGCGAGGTGATTGACCAGGGCCACGGCCAGCTCACGCGGGTCGGCGCTGAAGCTGCTGTAGCCACCCTCGCGCAGGCTATCCGGCATGCTCGGACTGGCGCAGCTGTCAGCGCGCTGGGTCCAGATCACGCCACCCTGGCGTTTGACGTAAGCGGCAGCAGCACTGCCATCGCTGCCCATACCGCTGAACGCGATCACGCCGCACTGGGCAGCGAACTGCTGCGCCAGGTTGAGCATCATCTGATCAATGGAAGGACTGTAGGGCTCCGGCCAGCCGCGTTCGACGATCTGCATCGCCCCGTCTTCGGCAAAACCCATCTCGTTGCTGATCGGTACCACCACCACTTCACCGCAACGTACCGGGTCGCCATGACGTGCCGGGTTGACGTGCCACTGGCTGTGCCGTCCGACCGCCTGCGGCAACGCCGCCTCGAAGCTGGCATCGATGTGCTGGGCATAGATGAAACCGATGGGCAGGCCACCCGGCAGTGCATCGAGGAATGCCTTGACCGCTGCCGGACCACCCAACGAGGCAGCCAGCAACCATACCTGGCGGGCCGGTTCGCCAGCTTTCAGCGGCGTGTCGGCCAGTGATTGCGGCAACTCCAAGCGCGTCGGACGCTGCGCTTCGTCGAGCAGTGCCTGCAAGCTCGGCCCGACCGCCTGGGTTGGGTCGCCAATCAGGCGCTTGAGCTTGCCAAACAGGCTGCGTTCCCAGCGCGGGTAGTTCTCCGAATGGCGCTCGGGGGCATGCCCCTCGCCGAACAGCACCGGCGCGCTGGCACGCTCCAGCAGACTGTCGACCAGCGGCGAATCTTCCGACTGGGCCAGGTCCACCAACCACAGGTCGGTGTCGCAGGCGGCCAGCGCTTCCTCGTCGAGCCGCGCCGGGTCGCTGTTGAGTACCACCTGATAACCGCCACCGGCCAATGCCTGCTGCAACACATGGCGCTGCAGCGAGGTGTCGGCGATGACTGCAATACGCGCTGCGGTTCTGTCTGTCATGTCCGTTTGACCCGATGGCTACCCACCAACTGTGCAATGGTGTCGAGCAGCAAGGACTCCTGATAGGGCTTGCCGAGGTACTGGTTGACGCCGATGGACATGGCCCGCTCGCGGTGCTTCTCGCCGGTACGCGAGGTGATCATGATGATCGGCAGGTCCTTCAGGCGCTCGTCATGGCGCACCAGCGTGGCCACTTCGAAGCCATCCATGCGCGGCATCTCGATGTCCAGCAGCATGATGTCGGGCTTGTGTTCCTGCAGTTGAGCGATGGCATCGACCCCGTCCTTGGCGGTAACCACGTTCATGCCGTTACGCTCGAGCAGACGGCTGGTGACCTTGCGCACGGTGACCGAGTCATCGACCACCATGACCAGCGGCGGCCGATCGGCTTCGATCTCTTCGCTGGTCGCCGCCTGACGCGAAGCCAGGCGCGGCATCAGCTGATTCTGCAGATGCGCGTGCAGCACACGAATGGTCGCCAGCAGGTCGAGAATCACCACCACGCGACCGTCACCGAGGATGGTCGCACCGGAGATGCCGTGCACCCCGGCGAACTGCGGACCCAGGCTCTTCACCACGATCTCGCGCGAACCGGCCAGGCTGTCCACCTGCACCGCCACGGCGTGCTCGCTGGAACGCACCAGAATCACCGGCAGCGGCAGACTCTGGCCCACCAGCTTGGGCTGCTGGCCGTTGTTCAGCAGATCGCCCAGGTACTTCAATTCGTAAGCCTGTCCGGCGTACTCGAAGCGCGGCGCGTCAGGCGCGTAGTAGGCTTCCAGCTCGTACGGCGACACCCGCACGATACCTTCGATGGTATTCAGCGGAATGGCGTAGAGGTCTTCACCGGAGTACACCATCAACGCACGGTTGACCGACACGGTGAACGGCAGGCGAATGGTGAAGCGCGTACCCTGGCCCAGCGTCGAGTCGATGCTCATCGAGCCGCCGAGCTGCTTGACCTCCGAGTGCACCACGTCCATGCCGACGCCGCGACCGGAAATCTGCGTGACCTTCTCGGCAGTGGAGAAACCCGCCTCGAGGATGAACTGCAGGATTTCGTGATCGCTCAGATCGCTGTCGGCGTCCATCAGCCCACGCTCGATGGCCTTGCGTCGCACGGCCTCCAGGCGAATACCGCCGCCGTCGTCGACCAGGGTGAGGACGATATCACCGCCCTCGCGGCCGAGATCGAGGCGGATGGTGCCGCTATCCGGCTTGCCGGCAGCGCGGCGCACATCGGCCAACTCGATGCCATGATCGACGGCGTTACGCAGCATATGCTCCAGCGGCGCAACGATGCGCTCGAGCACGGTACGGTCCATTTCCCCATCGGCGTTGCCGACCACGAACTCGACCTGCTTGCCCAGTTCGCCGGCCACCTGGCGCACGATACGGCGCAGACGCGGCACCAGACGATCGAACGGCACCATGCGGGTGCGCATCAGACCTTCCTGCAGCTCGGTATTGACCCGCGCCTGTTGCAACAGCAGGGTCTCGGCGTCGCGGTTCTTCGCCGCCAGGGTTTCCTTCAGATCGAGCAAGTCGGAGGCAGACTCGAACAGCGCACGTGACAGCTGCTGCAACTGCGAGTGGCGGTCCATCTCCAGCGGGTCGAAATCTTCATAACCGGCGCGCTCGGCCTCGGCCTGGTAGCGACTGAGAATCTGCGCCTGGGTCTCGGTGTCGAGACGGCGCAGCTGATCACGCACGCGGTCGATGGTCGCTTCCATCTCGCTCAGGGTGAAACCGACATCACTCACCTGTTGCTCGACACGGCCACGGAAGATCGAGGTTTCACCGGCCAGGTTGACCAGGCCCTCGAGCAGCTCGGCTGGCACCTTGACCAGCTCCTGTGGCGCGCGCCGGGACGCCGCCTCCAGCGCGGCCTCTTGGGCACGCTGCACGAATGGCAGCACCTTCGGCGCCTGCAACTGGCTCGGCACGTCACTGGCGGCGATGATCGGGTTGAGCAGATTGCTCGCAGGCGCCACCGCTGGCTCAGCCTCGACCACCACCGGCTCGTCGCCGAAGCTGGCGCTAAGGCGCTGGCGCAGCACGTCGAGTTCATTCTGCAACCCTTCGAAACCGGACTGCACGTCGAGCAGCAGGCTCTCCGGCCAGGGTGCGCCCTGCTGCAGCGCCTCGCTGAGATGCTGCTCCAGGTCGTGACTCAGATCGCCAAGGCGCTTCTGCCCGGCCAGGCGGGCGCCACCCTTGAGGGTGTGCAGCGTGCGCAGCATCTCATCGATGGCGCTGGCATCATCACGGTGCTCTTCCCAACGCCCGATCGCCGTCTCCATCGCCTCGAGCAGGTCATCGCCTTCCTCGAGGAAGATATCGAGGATGTCGCTGTCAGCCTCTTCGGCGTCGTCGCTCTCGACCACGGCCTTGAGTTGTACCGCCGACGGCATGCTCAACTGCTCGTCAGGGTTGGCACGAAAGCGCTTGATCGTCTCGATCAGGGCATGGCCTTGCGGCACCGCGCGCTGACCGCGCACGGCTTCGAGCATCTCGGCGAGGCGGTCGTGGCAGGCCTGCAGCAGAGTGAACAACTCCTGGCTGGCTCGCAGGCGACCGCCACCGAGACCTTCGTAGAGGAATTCTAGCTCGTGGGCGAGATCGCCGATTTCGCGAATTTCGGCCATGCGCGCACCACCCTTGAGGGTGTGCAGGTCACGCTGCAGGGCTTCCAGCTCCAGGCTGTTGTCGACATCGCCCATCCAACGCTGCAGAGCGGCGCCAGCACTGTCGATGATGTCGAAACCTTCCTCGAGGAAGATTTCCACCAGCTCGGGGTCGCGCTCTTCATGCCAGTTGGCCAGCGTGGTGCTTTGCGGCTCTGGCTCTGGCTCTGGCTCTGGCTCTGGCTCTGGCTCTGGCTCTGGCTCGACGATAGCCTCGACCAGAGGTGGCAGTTCGTCTTCGGGCAATACCAGCTCGACTTCGTCGATCAGCGGCAACTCTGCCTCAGGCTCTGCCTGGGGCGCTTCTTCGAGCACGATCTCGTCTTCGACCAGGGCTAGAGGCGGCAGCTCGACGCTGTCCGGCTCCACTATTTCGAGCGACTCGGCAGGTTCGTCGTCCGGCGTCGGCTCAACCTGAGCCGCGGCGGCCGACAGACTCTGCGGCGTACCACCCTGGCGGAACTGACGAATTGCCTGAATCAGGTCGTCACCAGAAACCAGCGGCTGGCGGGCCTGCAACTGATCGAGCATTTGCGCCAGGCGATCATGGCTTTGCTGCAACAGGCTGCCCAGCGCCGGCGAATAGTTGTAACGGCGATCAACCAGGCCCTCGTAGAGCGACTCCAGTTCGTGACCAAGGTCGCCAATCGGGCGAATCGCGGCCATGCGTGCACCACCCTTGAGGGTGTGCAGATCACGCTGCAGCGATGACAACGGCAGGGTGTTGTCCGGCTCACTGAGCCAGCGCTCCAGCGCCTGACCGGCGCTGTCGAGAATATCCACAGCCTCTTCGAGGAAGATTTCGACCATTTCTTCATCAAGGTCGGCGTCGACAGGGCTGAAGCCCAGTTCGGCCTCGGCCTGCAGCTCCAGGCCAGCGTCCTCGACGATTGCCGGCTCGACGGGCGTCTCTTGCCACTGCACCGGTTCTGCCTCAGCTTGCTCCAGCTCGGCAGTGGCCTGATCCAGCTCGATGATTTCCAGCCCCTCGGCGCCAGGCGCCAGCAAGGCCAGGGTACGCGGATCGATGGCTTCGCCCAGCAAATCACGCAGCGCCTGCACCCGCTCGGGTTGCGGACTGACCTCCAAGGCGGCAGCGACCTGATCCATCATGCCGATCAGCGCTTCGTGGGCCTTCTCCGCCTCATCGAAGAAGCGTTCGCTGACGGCCAGGCTGCCCTCCTCGACGGCGCCATAAAGATCCAGCAGGGCTTCGCAGAGTTCGTCGATCTGCGGCAGCTCGGCCATTTCGGCGCCACGGCCGAGGGTCGTCAGCTCCTCCAGCAGCGCAGACAGCTCCTGACGCTCGGACGGATGCTCACGCCATTTGCGCAGCAGGTCCTCGGCATCCAGCAAGATGTCCATGCCTTCGGCGAGGAAGATGCTGATCATCTGCGGATCGCGGCTGTCGCCGCTCTGCGCCATACGCTCGTCTTCGGCGCTTGCGAGACGCTCCTGATGCAGGGCCTGGACGCGGGCAAGAAATGCCTCGGCACCAGGAATAGGGGCCAGAGGCTGCGTCTCGAGATTGTCGAGACCTATACGGAACACGCCCTCGGCGCTGCTCAACAACTCGGCAGCCGCCAGGTCCACCTGAATCAGGTTGGTCTTGAACTCCTTGACCAGCTTCTCCAGCGGCGCAGCGATTTCTGCCACCGGTAGGATGCCGGCCATATAGGCACTGCCCTTGAGGGTGTGCAGCGCGCGCTGCAGGTCGTCGGTGACTGGCTGCGGCAGTTCCTGCGCGCAATCGGCGAGAAAACCCACCAGGGTGTCCAGATGGGTTTCCGCCTCGTTGCGGAAGATTTCCAGCAACTGCGGATCGAGGGGCTCGCCATCGAGAGGCGAGCCATTGAGGGGCTCGGCGTCGAGCGGTTGGTCGTCGACCGACTCGACCGGCTCGACGACATCGGTAGCGTCGTCAACGCCCGCGGGCTCGGCTACCTGCTGGGTGGCCGGGGCGTCAGATTTTGGGGGCGTCAGTCCCTTGGCCAGAGCATGTGCGGTGGCCGCCAGTAGATCGACATCGTCGCGCTGACGCTGCGCTTTGGCAGCAAATTCCTCGACCAGCGCCGGCATCAGCGCCACTACGTCGAGCACCACCCGCTGCACCGGCTCGTTTGGCTCGATGCTGCGGTCCAGCACGCGGTTGAGCAGGTTCTCGATGGACCAGCCCAGCTCGCCGATGATCAGCGCGCGCACCATGCGGCCGCTGCCCTTGAGCGTATGGAAGGCGCGACGCACTTCGATCAGCGCGTCCTTGTTGTCAGTATCGGCCTGCCACTGCGGCAGGTATTCGGCGATGGTTTCCAGCACTTCGCCGACTTCTTCGATAAAGACTTCCAGCAACTCTTCATCCACCGGCTCTTCATCGGCTGGCGGCGGCAAAAGGCTCGGCGGCACATCGGCGGCAGGCGGATTGATCGCCTGGACCGGCGCGGCCATCACGTCAGCCATTGACAGCGGCTTCTCTGCCACTGGTTCCTCGAGCTGGATTTGCGGCGCGCTGGGCAGCTCGACTTCCGGCAGTTCCAGGTCGGAAAGTTCCAGCTCGTCCCACTGATTCGCTTCGCCCAGCTGCTCCAGGCTCAACTCTTCGAGCTCCAGCGCCGGATCGGCCTGGGCGTCGAACAACGGCGCGGCAATGATATCTTCGCCCTGCGCAGTGGGCAGCTCTTCGAGCTCACCCAGTTCGAAGGTGAAGCTCTCGGCGCTCTCGCTCACTTCCGGCAGGTCAGGCGCGACGTCGATCAGCTCCAGCTCGGCACCGACTTCGTCAGGTGCATCGACCGACTCGAAAGCCAGCGGCTCGACCTCGGCGAGGGGCTCCTCGAGCTGTTCGTCCTCGGCGCCCAGCAGTTCGATTTCCTGCAGCGGGTCGGCCAGCGGTGCCAGGCTTTCCTCCTGCGGTTCGACGCGGTCGAGAATCGACGGCTTTTCCTTGAGCGGATAACCCAGTGATTCCAGGCTCTCCTCGGCGACGTCGAGAATCAGGTCGCCCTGCGTGCCATGGTCCTCGGCCAGACGCTCGAGGTAGTACTCGACGCTGGTGATGGCATCGGCCAGGGTATCCAGACTCTGCCAGTTGGGCACGGCCTTGCGCGCCAGCAGTTGCTCCTGGATGTAGCGGTTGCAGGCATTGAGCAGGTCGGCAGCGCGCTGCAGCGGAATCATCGCCAGGCCGCCACGAACCTGCGTCAGCAGGCCGGGTACACGCGCCAGGTGCTCGTGGTTCCACTGCGAGGCGATGAATTCGATGATCGCGTCCTTGGCCTGCTCCAGACCATTGCGCGCTTCCTTGATCACCAGCTGATGAATCTGCGCCACGTCGGTGGTGGGCAGATGGCTCTGTTCGTTCTTGCTGTCATCGCTCGGGCCGACCATGCCGGCCAGCGTCGCTTCGACGTAGAGCAGCGCACCGGCGACATCCATCAAGACGGCGTCGTTGGGCTCGCGCTGACCGAGAGACAGGCTGTGGACCACGTCGATCTGGTCGAGAATGACCTTGCGCGGCTGACCGAAGCCCAGCACCGCGAGGGTATCGGCGATCTGTTTCAGCGGTGCCAGCAGGGCGTCCAGCTCGCTGGGGCGAGTACGGTCGCTGCGCACGAACAGGTCCAGGCTGTCCTTGACCCGCACCAGCTCTTCGCAGAGAGCGGCCACCACAGAACGCATGGCATCGCGGTCGGGACCGGCCAGACGGGCACGTTCCTCATCCACCACCTCGTTGTCGGGCAGCGCTTCGTCGAGACGATACTGTTCCTTCAGCGCGCGAATACGGGGCGACTGCGCCGGCGCCTTGGCCACGTAGAACAGCAGGTTCTTGGTCAGTTCGTCGGTAGCGGGCTGGTTGATGCCATCGGCACCCTGCTCGACCAGACGCTTGAGTTCCTTGTCGACCTGACGCAGCAAGGTACGCACCGAGGTACCGTTGACCACGCTGCCGTTGGCCAGACCTTCGACCATGCCGGAAGCGATTTGCCACAGGCCGCCCAGCGGGGCGTCCTTGCACAGCGTTTCCAGGCGAGCGAAGACGCGCGCCATGTAACCGAGATTGGTGGCCAGATCCTGATTGCGGATCACGCCGACGAGGGCCATTTGCAGCATCTGCCGCAGTTTGCGCAACAGCACGGGAAGCTCGGCGGTACGCAGGCGAGCCAGGCTATCGGATGGCAGCGCCGGCAGGCGCGCGGACATGTCCGGGGAGAACAGGCTGGTTTCCGACAGCAGCTTCTCGCCACGGGCGGCGCGCAGGTCGTTGAGCAGCGGCAGCACGACCATGGGCAGGTCGCGGCGAGCGGTCTGGATACGGTCGAGGTACACCGGCAATTGCAGAATGGCCTGCATCAGCACTTCCAGGGCTTCGCCCTGGTTGGCCACGCGACCCTCCATCAGTGCCTTGGCCAACTGCTCCATTTCTTCGGCGAGCAACGCGGCGCCGTAGAACTCGACCATCTGCAAGGTGCCGTGAACCTGGTGCACGTAGGTCAAGCAGAAGCGCATGCGCGTAGGGTCCTGCGGGTTCTCGACGAACGCCTCCAGGGCTTGCCGCGCCTGCTTCAGGGTTTCCCCGATCTCGCCTTTGACCCACTCCAGGGCGACATAATCATGCCGATCACCCATAGCCACTCCACTCATAAACTTGGCCTTATCCCTTGCGGGTAAACGCCAGAACTCGCTCGTCGGCTACCGGCACCAGTTGCGGGTGCTGCCAACCGGCTACTTCGCCCACGCCCACGACCAGCAGGCCACCCGGCGCCAGGCTTTCGGCCAGGCGATTGAGGATGTCGCGGCGACGCCAGCGGCGGAAATAGATCAGCAAGTTCTGACAGAAAATCACATCCATGCCGGACATCGGCGCCTTGGCCAGTTCCAACACATTGAGCTTGGCGCAACACACACGCGCTGCCAGGCTCGGTACCACCTTGAAGCGTCCATCGGCCTGGGCGAGAAAGTAGCGCTCGCGCAGCTCGTCACTCACCTGCTCCAGGCGTCGTGCCGAGTAGCACGCCTCGCGTGCCTTGCTCAGTGCGCCCTGACTGATATCCGTACCGGTCACCGCGAAGTGCTCGGGTAACTCGCTGCCCTGAAGAACCTCCGCGGCCAGAATCGCCAGCGAATAAGGCTCTTCACCACTGGAGCAACCCACGCTCCACAATTCCCAGGGTTTGCCCAGGCCTGCCGCCAGACGCTCCTGCAGATACTGCGAGAGCACCTCGAAGGAAGGCGGGTGACGAAGGAAGCGGGTTTCCTGCACGGTCAGACGATCCAGCAGGGTCGACCACTCCACCGCGCCACGCGGGCCGTCGGTGACCTGACGGTAATAGCTGGCGTAATCCGTGACGCCCAGTTCGCGCATACGTGCACTCAGGTTGGTCTGCAGAAAGGCGCGCCGCTGCTCGCTGATCACCACACCGGTACGCGCCTCAAGCAACGTCTGCCAGTCGTGAAAATCGGCTTGCGACATATCGGCCACCGGGCGCAATGCCCAAACGCCCGCTGACTGCATACCTTCGCCCTGAGTCATGGCTGTATAGCGAAGGCTGCCGCCAGCCTCCGCACTCCTTTATCAGGCGTCTGGCAGGGTGAAACCGGACACCGACTTGCGCATCTCACTGGCCATCTTGGCCAGGTTACCAATGCTCTTGGCGGTGGCGGTGGTACCCGAGGACGTCTGCGAAGTGATCTCCTGGATCACGTTCATGGTGTTGGAAATGTGGCCGGCCGAAGAGGCCTGCTGACGGGCGGCGTTGGAAATGTTCTGGATGAGGGCCGCGAGGGTTTTCGATACCTTCTCGATCTCTTCCAGTGCCACACCGGCGTCCTGCGCCAGGCGAGCACCGCGAACCACTTCGGAAGTCGTCTGCTCCATGGAGATAACGGCTTCGTTGGTGTCGGTCTGAATGGTCTTTACCAGCGCCTCGATCTGCTTGGTCGCCGCCGAGGAACGTTCTGCGAGGCGTTGTACCTCGTCCGCTACCACGGCGAAGCCGCGGCCTGCATCACCGGCCATGGAGGCCTGGATCGCGGCGTTCAGTGCGAGGATGTTGGTCTGGTCGGCAATGTCGTTAATCAGGCTAACGATGTCACCGATCTCCTGGGACGATTCACCGAGGCGCTTGATCCGCTTCGAGGTGTCCTGGATCTGCTCACGGATGTTATCCATGCCGGTGATGGTGTTGTGTACGACTTCGTTACCCTTGTTGGCGATGGCTACGGAACGTTCCGCTACCGCGGAGGATTCCGAGGCGTTCGCCGATACCTGGTCAATCGACACGGCCATTTCGTTGATCGCCGCAGATGCACCGGCGATTTCCTGGGCCTGGTGCTCGGACGCTTCAGCCAGGTGCATCGCCGTGGCCTGGGTTTCCTGGGCCGCACCGGCTACCTGAACGGCGGTCAGGTTGATGGTGGCTACCAGGTCGCGCAGCTGGTCGATGGAGTAGTTGATGGAGTCAGCGATGGCACCGGTGAAGTCTTCGGTTACCGTCGCGGCCACGGTCAGGTCACCGTCGGCGAGGTCGGCGATTTCGTCGAGCAGACGCAGAATCGCGGCCTGGTTGCGTTCGTTCTTCTCGGCGGTCTCGGCCAGACGACGGTTGGTTTCACGCACCATCACCAGAGCGGTGAGGATGATCGAACCCAGTGCCAGGGCACCCAGCACGTAGCCGAACAGGGTATTGATGGCACGGCCCGAGGCCAGGTCTTCGAAACCGACGGCCAGCTCGGACGCCTTGTCCAGCAGGGTCTGCGACACGGTGAAGATGGAGCTCGCCGATTCACGTACCTGGAACAGTTCCGGCGAAGTCTCGAGAATCTCGTCCACCGAACCGGATACGAATTCGAACAGTTCGGAAATCTCGGCCAGACGCTCGAGAGCCTCCTCGTCGGTCACCTGACTGATTTCCATCGCCGCGTTGCCTTCGAGCATCGCAGCCAGTACACGACCGAACAGGCTGGCATCACGACCGAACATGTCGGCGGCCTGTACCGAGTCTTCGTCACCGGCCAGTACCTTGTTCACCGAGCCGAGGATACGTTCGGCCAGCAGCGACTGACGCTGGGCCACAGAGACCTGGGCTGCCGGCGCACCGCTCTCCAGCAGAATGTCGACCACTTCCTCGTACTCGACCTGCAGCTGCGGAATGGTTTCCGCCAGGGTGGCGGCTACCTGGTGCAGCGACAGTACGGTCTGCTCACTGGCGATAATGGCGTCAGTGTTCTGCCGCAGGCTGTCCCAGTCCTGTTGCACCGCAGCCATCTGCGCTTGCACCGAAGAGGGCGCCGGAGGCAAGCCGGTATTGGCATCGCCATCGGTCAGGTAGCTCCAGCGCTGCTGGAAGTCGTTACGCGCAGCACGCAGCAGGCCGAAGGCCTCTGCCTTGCCCGCCGCAGCCTCAGTGGCGTTGTTGGCGATACGCTGGGACAGTACCCGCAGCTCACCGGAGTGGCTGATGTACTCGGTATCGTAGTTGGACTGGGTATTGATGTAGGCGAAGTTCGCGAACAACAGCACGATGGAAACAATGAGCACGACGAACAGCGCCGCGATCAGCGTGCTGCTACGTGCTCCGACCAACAAATTACCTGCATTGAATTTTTTCATTTTCTGGCCCCCGCCTGGACCGACCGCACTACGGTTCCCATGTAACGCCAAAGGGTCGGAAGAACCGACCCAACCGAAAATCCACAGGCCTTCTAAAAACCACCTGCGTTGGCAACACTGCGTTGAAAGCAACCTCGAAATGCGCACTTACAGTAGCAAGCTGCACTTTCCGACCGCTTTCGCCTTGTCTTACCTGCCTCGACTCGGGCTTCCTGCTTCGCCCTACCTTCTGCATCCGTGCAGTCGTTGCCTACACTTTGAACGGCCTGCTAATACGCGACATCGAGAAAGACCTGATCGACTGCCAGCGCATGAGGGCTGAACACCAACCAGGGTTGTTCCCGCTGAAAAACACCATGAATGAACGGTGCAATGCTCGCCTCGAGAGGCGGCAACTGCTCGGAAAATGCATCCACGGGAAAATGTTGCATGCCGAAAACCTCGTCGACCGTAAGGCCAGCGAAGATTTCCTGATGGTCGACCACCAGCACTCGCCGCAGCTTGCGCAGCGGCGACAGTTCATTACCGAAGAATCCGCACAGGTCCATGACCGGCAGCAGACGGCCACGCACGTTGGCCACCCCTTTGACCCAGCCCTTCACACCCGGCAGCAGGGTGTAGCGCGGCTCGTGCAGCACTTCACCCACTTCTCCCATCGGCGCGACGAAGAACCGCTCGCCCATGCGAAAACCGATACCGCTCCAAGTCTGTACCGCTGCCTGCTGCGACGGCAGGCCAGCCGCCAGGACTCGGCAACGCTGATCAATCTCAAGGAGAATCTGGAAAGGAGTCTGCACGGACATGCCAGCCTTGGCCTTCTTTTTATTTAGTACGCGGACAGCACGGCATCAGCCGGCCAGCACCGCATTGAGGGTCTTCAGCAAGGTGTCTTCGTCGATCGGCTTGGTCAGGTAGTCCTTGGCGCCCTGGCGCTTGCCCCAGACCTTGTCGGTTTCCTGATCCTTGGTGGTGACGATGATCACCGGGATGTGACTGGTCTCGGCGTCCTTGGTCAGCTGACGGGTCGCCTGAAAGCCGTTGAGGCCGGGCATGACGATGTCCATCAGCACCGCGTCGGGTTTCTCCTGGCGAGCCAGAGCCACGCCATCGGCGCCGTTTTCCGCCTTGAGCACCTGATGACCATGCTTTTCCAGCATGGCGGTCAGCTTGTACATCTCGGTCGGGGAGTCATCAACAATCAGAATTCGAGCCATGGTGTTTCCCAATACAGAAGTGGCGTACGGCGGTCAGGCCGGAACGTCAGGAGGCTTGTTCCACTGGGGTGAAGTCGGGTACGTGAGCCTTGATAGCACCGAGCAGCTCTTCCTTGCTGAAAGGCTTGGTCAGGTACTGATCGGAGCCGACGATACGCCCCTTGGCCTTGTCGAACAGACCGTCCTTGGAGGACAGCATGATCACTGGCGTGGACTTGAAAGCACTGTTGTTCTTGATCAGGGCACAGGTCTGATACCCATCGAGACGCGGCATCATGATGTCGACAAAGATGATGCTGGGATGCGTGTCGGCAATCTTGGCCAGGGCATCAAAGCCATCGACCGCGGTGATGACATCACAACCCACTTTTTTCAGCAGAGTTTCAGCGGTGCGACGAATCGTTTTCGAATCGTCGATCACCATCACTTTCAAACCCTCGGTATGCTGTTCCATGTTCGCCCTACCATCGCCTCGGTGAGTCGTTATATTCGCGTTATCAGTATGCCTGAGGCCCAGTCTTCGATGGGGCTTGACCCAATCGTCGGGCCTTTTTAGCACACTCTCCAGATGCAATCTATAAGCCTGCCAGGGCAGCGCCGCCCTTGACCACGCGGCCCGGCCGGCGCCACCCTGACAGTCATCGTTCGGCGCAGCCAACCCGGCCTTCGCCCTTATCTCACGGAGTTTAACCCCCCATGAGCCTTCGTCTCGGGATCGTCATGGATCCTATTGCCAGCATCTCCTTCAAGAAGGACAGCTCGCTGGCCATGTTGCTGGCCGCTCAAGCACGCGGCTGGTCGCTGTTCTACATGGAGCAGCAGGACCTCTATCAGGTCCGTGGCCAGGCCCGCGCCCGCCTGCGTTCTCTGGAAGTGTTCAACGATCCGCAGCGCTGGTTCACCCTTGGCACGGAACAGGACACGCCGCTCGCCGAGCTGGACGTGATCCTGATGCGCAAGGACCCGCCCTTCGATAACGAATTCGTTTACTCCACCTACCTGCTCGAGCAGGCGGAGCGCGACGGCGTACTGGTAGTCAATCGACCGCAGAGTCTGCGCGACTGCAATGAAAAGCTCTTCGCCACCCAGTTTCCTCAATACACACCAGCGACTCTGGTAAGCCGGCGTCCCGACATTGTGCGCCAGTTTGCCAATGAGCACCGTGACATCATTCTCAAACCCCTTGATGGCATGGGCGGATCGCAGATATTTCGCCACCGCGAGGGCGACCCGAATCTTTCGGTGATTCTGGAAACCCTGACCCTGCACGGCCACCAGCAGGTCATGGCGCAGGCCTACCTGCCGGCGATCAAGGACGGCGACAAGCGCATCCTGATGATAGACGGGGAACCGGTACCCTATTGCCTGGCACGCATTCCGGCCGCCGGAGAGACTCGCGGCAACCTGGCCGCAGGCGGCCGTGGCGAGGCGCGACCGCTGACCGAACGTGATCGCGAAATTGCCGCAGCAGTCGGCCCTACGCTACGCGAAAAAGGGCTGATCTTCGTCGGGCTCGATGTGATTGGCGATCATCTGACAGAAATCAACGTCACCAGCCCGACCTGTATCCGCGAGATCGATGCCGCATTCGACACCCGTATCGGTGAACAACTGATGGACTGCATTGCGCGCAAACGCGGGTTAAAAGCTTGACGCAGGTGGCAGCCTGGCGCCTGCAACTTGCAGGCGCCTACTGCTACCCGGCAGACTGCGCGGCATTCGAAAGCAGACCCGATACGCGATGAACGCAGCAGCCTCCCTACCGACCGCCCCCTCCGCCACCGCCCGACCGGCGGACCGCCTGGGATTCACCCTGTTTCTCGCGGCAGCGCTGCACGCGGCGCTGATCCTCGGCATCGGTTTCACCCTGGAGTCGCCGCCAGAAATCAGCAAGACGCTGGAAATCACCCTCTCGACCTTCAAGAGCGAAGAAAAGCCCAAGGAAGCGGATTTCCTGGCGCAGGACAACCAGCAGGGCAGCGGCACGCTGGAACACGCCGCAGCCCCCAAGACCACCGAACAGGCGCCTTTCCAGGACAGCGAGGTGCGCAAGGTGACGCCGCCCGCGACCCCGCAGCAGCCCGCCACCAAGCAGGAAGCGCCCAAGGCCGCGGTCGCCACGCGCGCACCGCAGCAGCAGAAAACTCCGGTCAAACGCGAAGAAGCCAAGCCGGTCCCGGAAACGCGCCCGGCGCCGGTATTCGACTCCGCGCAACTGTCCGCAGAGATCGCCAGCCTGGAAGCCGAGCTGGCACAGGAAGTTCAGGCCTATGCCAAGCGGCCGAAGATCCATCGCCTCAACGCCGCCTCGACCATGCGCGACAAGGGCGCCTGGTACAAGGACGAATGGCGCAAGAAGGTCGAGCGCATCGGCAACCTCAATTACCCCGACGATGCCCGTCGCCAGCGCATCTACGGCAGTCTGCGCCTGCTGGTATCGATCAATCGCGACGGCTCGCTGTACGAAGTGCAGGTACTGGAGTCCTCCGGCCAGGCCGTGCTCGATCAAGCCGCGCAACGCATCGTGCGCCTGGCCGCGCCCTATGCGCCCTTCACCGGCGACCTGGCCGATATCGACCGCCTGGAAATCATCCGCACCTGGCGCTTCGAGCGCGGTGATCGACTGTCGAGCAACTAGACCAGCCTGATCAGCGGTGCGCGCGGCGCACCCCACGGGTCGACGCCTGCAACCCGGATGAAATCCGCGAACGTGCTGTCTCGGTTCTCCTGCTTACGCTTGTAGCTTGCCGCCCGTCGTTCCAAACTAGGCGCCATGAAGAAATCAGCCCCCACTTCGCTCAAGCACCACTTCCTGATTGCCATGCCGCACATGGCCGATCCGCATTTCGCTCAGACCGTCACCTACCTGGTCGAACACAACGAGCAGGGCGCGATGGGTCTGGTGATCAACAAGCCCAATGGCCTGAACCTGGCCGATGTGCTGGAGCAATTGCGCCCTGACGAAGAACCGGCGGCGCTGTGCCACAGCCTGCCGATCTTCGCCGGCGGCCCGGTACAGATCGACCGCGGTTTCGTTCTGCACCCCGCGGGCCCGCAGTTTCAGGCAACCCTGGAATTGGGCGAGCTGGGCCTGTCGACTTCGCAAGACGTATTGTTCGCCATCGCCGACGGCAGTGGCCCGGATCGCTACCTGATCACCCTCGGCTACGCCGGCTGGGATGCCGGGCAGCTGGAAGCCGAACTGTCCGAGAACGCCTGGCTGACCTGCCCCGCCGACAGCAGCATTCTTTTCGACCTGCCGTTCGATCAACGCCTCAATGCCGCAGCGGCGCGCCTGGGAGTCAACCTCAGCCTGCTGACTTCACAGGTCGGACACGCCTGATGAGTGACAAGCCACTGCGCCTGTTGCTGGGCTTCGACTACGGCACCAAGCAGATCGGCGTCGCCGTCGGCCAGGTGATCACTGGCCAGGCCCGCGAACTCTGCATACTCAAGGCACAGAACGGGGTACCGGACTGGAGCCGCGTCGAGGCGCTGATCAAGGAATGGCAGCCGGACGCCGTGGTGGTCGGCCTGCCGCTGAACATGGACGGCACGCCGAGCGAGATGAGCGCCCGCGCCGAGAAATTCGCCCGGCGCCTCAATGGCCGCTTCAACTTGCCGGCCTACACCCACGACGAACGCCTGACCACCTTCGAGGCCAAGGGCCAGCGCCTGCGCGAAGGCCAGAGCGGCGGTTATCGTGAACGCCCGGTCGATGCCATTGCCGCCGCCCTGCTGTTGCAAGGCTGGCTAGAGGAAAACTGTCCGGGCTGAGCGAGTCGGCCCGCACCAAGGAGTTTCGCCATGCTACCGAACCCCAACGACCTGCTGCCGGCCATGGCCAGCGCCCTGACCCAGCACCTGAACCAGCGCCAGATCAGCGAGCCGCGTTTCATCGGCATCCGCACCGGCGGCGTCTGGGTCGCCCGGGCCCTGCTCGCCGCCCTGGGGCGCGATGACGCGCTGGGCGTGCTCGACGTGTCCTTCTACCGCGATGATTTCACCCAGAACGGCCTGCACCCACAGGTGCAGCCCTCCGAGCTGCCGTTCGAGATCGAAGGCCAGCATCTGGTGCTGATCGACGACGTATTGATGAGCGGCCGCACCATACGCGCCGCACTGAACGAGCTGTTCGACTACGGCCGCCCGGCCAGCGTGACCCTGGTCAGCCTGCTCGACCTGAACGCCCGCGAATTGCCGATCCGCCCCGACGTGGTCGGTGCCACCCTGTCGCTGGCGGCCAACGCGCGGGTAAAATTGTCCGGCCCCACGCCGCTGACCCTCGAACTCCAGACGCTCGCCAACTGAGACTCCCCGCGATGACGCCACTCGCCGCCAAGCGCCCGCTACAGCTGAACGACCAAGGTCAGCTGCGCCATTTCCTCTCACTCGACGGCCTGCCCCGCGAGCTGTTGACCGAAATCCTCGACACCGCCGACTCCTTCCTCGAAGTCGGCGCACGTGCGGTGAAGAAGGTCCCGCTGCTGCGCGGCAAGACCGTGTGCAACGTGTTCTTCGAGAACTCCACGCGCACCCGCACCACCTTCGAACTGGCCGCCCAGCGCCTGTCGGCCGACGTCATCAGCCTCAACGTGTCGACCAGCTCCACCAGCAAGGGCGAGACGCTGTTCGATACCCTGCGCAACCTCGAGGCCATGGCCGCCGACATCTTCGTCGTGCGCCATGCCGACTCCGGCGCGGCGCACTTCATCGCCGAGCACGTGTGCCCGAACCTGGCGATCATCAACGGCGGCGACGGCCGTCATGCGCACCCGACCCAGGGCATGCTCGACATGCTCACCATCCGCCGCCACAAGGGCGACTTCGACAAGCTCTCGGTGGCCATCGTCGGCGACATCCTGCACTCACGGGTGGCGCGCTCGAACATGCTGGCGCTGAAGACCCTGGGCTGCCCGGACATCCGCGTCATCGCGCCCAAGACCCTGCTGCCCATCGGCCTGGAGCAAAGCTACGGCGTGCGCGTGTTCAGCGACGCCAACGAAGGCCTCAAGGATGTCGACGTGGTGATCATGCTGCGCCTGCAGCGCGAGCGCATGCAGGGCGGCCTGCTGCCCAGCGAGGGTGAGTTCTACCGCCTGTTCGGCCTCACCGAACAACGCCTCAAGCTGGCCAAGCCAGACGCCCTGGTCATGCACCCGGGCCCGATCAACCGTGGCGTGGAGATCGAGTCGGCGGTGGCCGACGGTCCGCAGTCGGTGATCCTCAATCAGGTCACCTACGGTATCGCCATCCGCATGGCCGTGCTGTCGATGGCCATGAGCGGGCAGAACGCCCAACGTCAACTCAACGCCGAGGAGGCCAACTGATGCGTACCGCAATCCTCGGCGCCCGCGTGATCGACCCGGCCAGCGGCCTGGATCAGGTCAGCGACCTCTATATCGATGGCGGTAAGCTGATCGCCACTGGTCAGGCGCCCACTGGTTTCGTCGCCGATCAGACCCTCGACGCTCAGGGCCTGATCGCCGCCCCCGGCCTGGTCGATCTGTCCGTGGCCCTGCGCGAGCCGGGCTATAGCCGCAAGGGCAGCATCGCCACGGAAACCCTGGCCGCAGCGGCCGGCGGCGTCACCAGTCTGTGCTGCCCACCCTTCACCAAGCCGGTACTGGATACTTCGGCCGTGGCCGAGCTGATTCTCGACCGCGCCCGTGAAGCGGGGCACACCAAGGTCTTCCCCATTGGCGCGCTGAGCAAGGGGCTGGCCGGCGAGCAGCTGGCCGAACTGGTCGCCCTGCGCGATGCCGGCTGCGTGGCCTTCGGCAACGGCCTGGACAACTTCCGCAGCAGCCGTACCCTGCGCCGCGCACTGGAATATGCGGCCACCTTCGACCTGCAGGTGATCTTCCATTCGCAGGACGCCGACCTGGCCGAAGGCGGCCTGGCCCATGAAGGCCCGACCGCCAGCTTCCTCGGCCTGGCCGGCATCCCTGAAACCGCCGAGACCGTGGCACTGGCCCGCGACCTGCTGCTGGTAGAACAGAGCGGCGTGCGCGCGCACTTCAGCCAGATCACCAGCGCCCGCGGCGCCGAACTGATCGCCAATGCCCAGGCCCGTGGCCTGCCGGTGACCGCCGATGTGGCGCTGTACCAGCTGATCCTCACCGACGAGGCATTGATCGACTTCTCCAGCCTCTATCACGTACAGCCGCCACTGCGCTCGCGTGCCGACCGCGACGGCCTGCGCGAAGCGGTAAAGGCCGGGGTGATCTCGGCCATCGCCAGCCACCACCAGCCGCACGAGCGCGATGCCAAGTTGGCGCCCTTCGCCGCCACCGAACCGGGCATCAGCAGCGTGCAGTTGCTGCTGCCGCTGGCCCTTAGCCTGGTGCAGGACGGCCTGCTGGATCTGCCGACGCTGCTGGCACGCCTGTCCAGCGGTCCGGCCACCGCACTGCGCCTGCCGGCCGGCAGCCTGAGCGTAGGCGGCGCTGCCGATATCGTGCTGTTCGATGCGCAAGCCTCGACCGTCGCCGGTGAGCAGTGGTACTCCAAGGGCAGCAACTGCCCCTTCATCGGCCATTGCCTGCCAGGCGCGGTGCGCTACACGCTGGTCGACGGGCATATCAGCTACCAGGGCTGAGCCGACACAAGCCCGCCAGCAGGCGGGCTTGCCAGCAGGATGTCGCGGGGCCGCCTAGGCCATGCGCACCAGCCTTCAGAAAACAGCGGTGCGCACGGCGCACCCTACCCCCGGTCCATTGTCCCGCTAACGCCCCGCCCATCCGCAACACACCTCACTCTCGCCACGACATTGGACGAATGAGTGACTCGACGGTCATGATCCACGTCAGGTTAGGCAGCCGAAATTTTCCAAATGCCACCGCCCTATGACCCTGCTCGCGCCCAGATGCGCCGGCCCGGCGTCGCGCTGGCCTTGTTCAGGAGCTTTTGATTTATGTCGCGCTTACCTGTGATCGTGGGTTTTGGGGGTTACAACGCAGCCGGGCGCAGCTCCTTCCACCATGGTTTCCGTCGCACCGTGCAGGAGTCGCTGGAACCCCAGGCGCGCCAGGAAACCCTGGCCGGGCTGGCACAGATGATGAAACTGGTGCGCGTGGTCGATGGCCAGTACCAGGATCAGGACGGCCAGCCGCTGAGCCTGGCCGAGATTGAAAGCCGCTACGCCAAGGAGATTCTGGCCGGCACCCTGGTGCGCCGCCTCGAGAAGCAGCACCTCGACCCGGACGCAGCCCACTGGCAGAAGAGCATCAGCGTTGCACCCAGCAACGGCGCCAGCCTGAGCTTTATCACCCAGCGCAAACAACTGCCCGAGCCGCTGCCGGCCAACTGGTCGCTGGAAGAACTCGAAGGCAATGAAGTACGCGTCACCCTGCACGACAGTTGCGAATTCAAGGTCGACAGCTACCGCCCGCTGGCGGTGAAGTCCGCCGGCCAGTTGCCCACCGGCTTCGAGCCGAGCGAGCTGTACAACGCACGCTTTCACCCACGCGGCCTGGCCATGACCGTGGTCGGCGTCACCGACGCCCTGCGCTCGGTGGGCATCGACTGGCAGCGCATCGTCCAGCACGTCGCACCGGACGAAATCGCCGTGTTCGCCAGTTGCATCATGAGCCAGCTCGACGAAAACGGCTTCGGCGGCATGATGCAGTCGCGCCTCAAGGGCGGTCGCGTCACCGCCAAGCAACTGGCCCTGGGCCTGAACACCATGCCGGCCGACTTCATCAACGCCTACGTGCTCGGCAGCGTCGGCACCACCGGCAGCATTACCGGCGCCTGCGCCACCTTCCTTTACAACCTGCAGAAGGGCATCGAGCAGATCGCCTCGGGCAAGGCACGCGTGGTCATCGTCGGCAGCAGCGAGGCGCCGATCAATCAGGAATGCATCGAGGGTTACGGCGCCATGGGCGCACTGGCCACCGAAGAAGGCCTGCGCCAGATCGAGGGCAAGAGCGAGGTAGATTTCCGCCGCGCCAGCCGCCCGTTCGGCGACAACTGCGGCTTCACCCTGGCCGAGGCCTGCCAGTTCGTGGTGCTGATGGACGACGAGCTGGCCCTGGAACTGGGTGCCGACATCCATGGCGCCGTGCCGGACGTGTTCATCAACGCCGACGGTTTCAAGAAGTCCATCTCCGCTCCCGGCCCGGGCAACTACTTGACCGTGGCCAAGGCCGTGGCCAGCGCCGTGCAACTGCTCGGCCTGGACGCCGTGCGTAGCCGCAGCTTCGTCCATGCCCACGGCTCCAGCACCCCGGCCAACCGCGTCACCGAGTCGGAGATTCTCGACCGCGTCGCCAGCGCCTTCGGTATCGAGCAATGGCCGGTCACCGCAGTGAAGGCCTTCGTCGGTCATTCCCTGGCCACCGCCAGCGGCGACCAGGTGATCGCGGCCCTCGGCGCCTTCAAGTACGGCATCGTGCCGGGCATCAAGACCATCGACGCCGTCGCCGGCGACGTGCATCAGGATCACCTGAGCCTGTCCACCGAAGACCGTAAAGTGGGTGAGCACGCGCTGGACGTGGCCTTCATCAACTCCAAGGGTTTTGGCGGCAACAACGCCAGCGCCCTGGTGCTGGCCCCGCACGTGACCGAGCGCATGCTGCGCAAGCGTCATGGCCAGGCCGCCTTCGACGCCTACCTGGCGCGCCGCGAGAGCACCCGTGCCGCCGCTGCCGCCTACGACCAGCAGGCGCTGCAAGGCAAGCTGGACATCATCTACAACTTCGGCAACGACATGATCGACGACCAGGCGATCTCCATCACCACCGAAGAAGTGAAGGTGCCGGGCTTCGACCAGCCGCTGGTGTTCAAGAAAGACGCGCGCTACAGCGATATGCTCGACTGAGCCTGTCGCATTCCCGTAGGGCGGGTGCAACCCGCCAATATCACGGCGGGTTTCACCCGCCCTACGATTAAAGCGCCCGCGCCAGTTCGATCAGCTCGCCACGCCATTCGGCGGCGGCCGGCAAGGCCAGGAACGAGGGATTGAGGAAGGATTCGCGCGCCTCGTAGGTGAGCACTTCACCGGCCAGATTCAGCACCTCGCCACCCGCCCCTTCCAGCACGCCCTGCGCTGCAGCGGTATCCCACTGGGAGGTGGGCGCCAGGCGCGGATAGCAGTCGGCATTGCCTTCGGCCAGCAGGCAGAACTTCAGCGAACTGCCGATATTGGCCAGCGCCGGCTCACCGAAACGGGCAGCCAGGCACGCGAGCAAGGTTTCCTGCGCCGGGCTGGAATGACGCTTGCTGGCCACCAGGGTGAACCCTTGCGCGGGCGCCAGACGCACGCTGATCGACTGCTCGCTGCCTGGCACCTCGCTGCGCCAGGCACCCAACCCCGCGCCACCGTAGTAGCAGCGACCATTGGCGGGAATGCCGACCACGCCAAAGACCACGCGGCCGCGCTCGATCAGCGCGACATTGACGGTGAACTCTTCGGAGCCGGCGATAAATTCCTTGGTGCCATCGAGCGGATCGACCAGCCACCAGCGCGTCCAGGCGGCGCGCTCGGCCAGCGGGATATCAGCGGCCTCTTCCGACAGTACCGGCACGTCCGGCGCCAGCGCCTGCAGGCCATCGAGCAGAATGTGATGCGCGGCCAGATCGGCAGCGGTCACCGGCGAGGCATCGGCCTTCTCCATCACGGCCACGTCGCTGCGCCAGTGAGGCAGGGTCGCCGCGCCGGCTTCGCGCACCAGTTCGATCACCCGGGGAATATAGGGATGGCTCACAGGCTGAACTCCCCGCGCTGGGTCAGCAGGTCGCGCACCAGATACAGCGCCGCCAGGGCACGCCCTTCGCTGAACTGCTCGTGCTGGGCCAGGCTGGATAGCTCGCGCAGGCTGATGCGATCGACCCGCATCGGCTCGGGCTCGTCACCGGGCAGGCGTTCCTCGTAGAGATTGCGCGCCAGTACCACCTGAATCTTCTGGCTCATATAGCCGGGCGACAGGCTCAGCTCGGTGATGTACTCCAGCTCGTGCGCGCCGAACCCGGCTTCTTCCTTGAGCTCGCGATTGGCCGCCACCAGCACGTCCTCACCCGGTTCGATCAGCCCCTTGGGCAGCGACAGCTGATAGTCGTCGGTGCCGCCGCAATACTCCTCGATCAGCACCGCGTGTTCGGCGTCGAGCATCGCCACCACCATCACCGCGCCGTAGCCCGAGCCCTTGCCGACCAGTCGCTCATAGGTGCGCTCCGTGCCGTTGGAGAAGCGCAACTGCACTTCCTCGACACGAAACAGGCGGCTACTGGCGACGATTTCGCGGGCGAGGACCGTGGGTTTTTGGCGCATGAGGCAACTCCTTGGCGGGACCGAGCGGGTTATCATACAGCGGCTTTTCGCATTATCCCTGACCGAGATTGCATCAAGGCGAAACCATCGCCTCAACAGAGACGCGCGCATGCCCGCACTGCCCTGGCACCAGATCGACACCGTCCTGCTGGATATGGACGGCACCCTGCTCGACCTGCACTTCGACAACCACTTCTGGCTCACCCACCTGCCGCAGCGTTACGCCGAGCATCATGGCGTCAGCCTGGCGCTGGCGCAGGCCGAACTGCTGCCGCTGTTTCGCGAGCATGCCGGTACGCTGAACTGGTACTGCACCGACTTCTGGAGCCGCGAGCTGAAGTTGTCGATCCGCGAGCTCAAGCGCGAGGTCGCCCACCTGATCGCTCTGCGCCCGGATGCCGAATTCTTTCTGCGCGCCCTACGCGAAGCCGGCAAGCGCGTGGTGCTGATCACCAACGCGCACCGCGACTCGCTGTCGCTGAAGATGGAGCGCGTCGAACTGGCGCCCTGGTTCGAGCGCCTGATCAGCTCCCACGACTATGGTTTTCCCAAAGAGGATCAACAGTTCTGGTTCGCCCTGCGCCAGGACGTCGACTTCGACCCGGCGCGCAGCCTGTTCATCGACGACAGCCTGCCGATCCTGCGTAGCGCCGGCCAATTCGGCGTCACCCATCTGCTTGCCGTGCGCCAGCCGGACAGCCAGGCCGGGCCGAAGGACACCGAGGAGTTCGCCGCAGTGGAGGATTACCGGGAGTTGCTGCTGGGGCTACCTGCGACGCACTCGCCATAGGAGCCGGCTTGCCGGCGATTCCGGAAGACTTCGGTAGCCGGCAAGGCCAGGCGCCCCGCTACTCCTGCGGGGAGGCGGGTTTATTCGGGAATGCGCAATACCTGCCCCGGGTAGATTTTGTCCGGGTGACTGAGCATCGGCTTGTTGGCCTCGAATATCTTCATGTAGGCGTTGGCATCGCCGTACTCGGCCTTGGCGATTGCGCTCAGTGTGTCGCCCTTCTTCACCGTAACGAAGCGCGCTGCTGGCGCAGGCGTGGTCACGCTGATCTGGTCATCGACTTCACCAACACCGGCGACGTTGCCCAGCGCCAGGAGGATCTTTTCCTTCTCTTCCTGGCTGGCCACTTCGCCACGGGCGATGACCTTGTCGCCCTCGACACTGACCTCGATATTCGGGTTACCCAGGCCAACCTTGGTAACGTGTGCCTTGAGCGATTCGGCGGCCTGCGCCTCCTGACCCACCAGCGACTCCCAGAGCTTGACCCCGGCGTCTTTGACAAAGGCAAACAGACTCATGGCAATTCCTCTCGTTCCTTGTGAATGACCGGGCAAGGCGCCCGAAGAGCAAAGTCTAGTTCAGGAAACACCCCTGATTAGCATTCGCGCATTAGAATCCGGGCAAACCAGGAGCCCCCATGGACATAAAGCAGCTGAAATTTCTCGTCGCCCTCGACGAGACCCGCCACTTCGGTCAGGCCGCTGCACGTTGCCACGTGACCCAGCCGACGCTGTCCATGCGCCTGCGCCAGCTGGAAGACGAACTGGGACTGGAGCTGGTGCGCCGTGGCCAGCGTTTCGAGGGGTTCAGCGCCGAAGGTGAGCGCATCCTGGCCTGGGCGCGCAGCCTGCTGGCGGCGCAGGATGGCCTGCTTGCCGAGGCAGCCGCCTGCCGTGGCCATCTGGTCGGCACCTTGCGCCTGGGCGTGGTGCCCCTGGCCAGTTTCGACCCCATGCGCCTGGTCAGTTTGTTCGCCGAGCGTCACCCCGGGCTGCGCTTTCAGTTGCACGCACTGAGCAGCGATCAGATTCTTGAGGGGCTGGTACGTAATCAGCTCGACCTCGGCCTGTCCTATCTCGACCGACTCGACCGTGAGCACTTCGCCAGCCTGGAGCTGGCCGAAGCACGTATGGGTCTGCTCTACGATCAGCGCCACTTCCACTTCGTCAGCAGCAGTCTGCGCTGGGAGCAGTTGGCCAATCTGCCCCTGGGCCTGCTCTCCACCGGCATGCACTTTCGCCAGTCCATCGATCACAGCTTCCGGGCTCGCGGCCTCAGCCCGCAGGTACGCCTAGAGGCCGATGCCGTGCACCACCTGACTCAAGCGGTCAGCGCCGGCCTGTGCTGCAGCGTCATGCCGTTGCCGGCCGACGGCGCTCCGACCGACGGTCATCTGCGCCTTCTGCCCATTGAGGACGCCCATACCCTGGCAGCTCAGGGCCTGATCATGCGGCGTAGCGCCCCTGCCTCACCGCTCGCGCAAGCCTGCTTCGAAGAGGCACGAGAGTGGCTGGCGGACGCTTGATAGATTTGCTCGATCAACACATCAAAGCCAACGATTAGACGCTCCCCACCCATGGGCCTAGGCTTAGCTGTGTCAATCTGTCACAGAGCTCGCCTCGATGGCCAAGCCAGCCGCACAGCCGCACATTGTCAGTGCCTATACCTACGCCGAACTCGGTGACGGTCGTGCGCAGCACGCTGCACTGGCCGAGGAATGTGCCCTGGCGATCAGCTACAACGACCTGAACCAGGCCGTGATGATGGTTTCCCCGCATCATCTGGAAGATTTTGCCGTAGGTTTCAGTCTTGGCAACGACCTGATCAAGTCAATCGACGACATCTATGACATCCAGTTACGCGGCCTCGGTGACAGCCGCGAAGCCCGCCTGCAAGTCAGCAGTCGCGCCTTCTGGGCACTCAAGCAGCAACGCCGGCAAATGGCCGGCACCAGCGGTTGCGGCCTGTGCGGCGTGGATGCTCTCGAACAGGCCTTGCCGGCCCTGACCGCCCTGCCCGGCGCCGCGCTGCCGCCACTGGAACACCTGACCGGTCTGCGCGAGCGCATCGCTGAGCAACAGCAACTGGCACGCCACAGCGGCGCGCTGCACGCCGCCCTGTTCATCGATGCCAGCGGCGAGATTCGTCTGTGCCGCGAAGACATCGGCCGCCATAACGCGCTGGACAAGCTGATCGGCGCCATCGCCCGCGAGCGCATCGCCACCCTTGGCGGCTTCGCCCTGGTTACCAGTCGCTGCAGCCTGGAGCTGCTGCACAAGGCGGTACGCGCCGGCATCGACACACTGGTGAGCCTGTCCGCCCCCACCGCCCTGACCGTGGACTGGGCGCGGCGTCACCGCCTCAACCTGATCCACCTGCCTCATCACAGCACGCCGCGGGTCTACAGCCCCGCGCCTGACGAAGAAGAACGACCATGAGCCTGCAACCCGTCAATCCCCGTTACAAACCCTACAGCGGCCCAGCCGCCGGTTGGGGCGCGCTGAACGCCGTCACCCGTTTCTGGCTGGACAGCAAACAGCCGTTCAAGAACCTGCGCGCGCTGCTCAAGACCAACCAGAACGGTGGCTTCGACTGCCCCGGCTGCGCCTGGGGCGATTCGCCCGAGGACGGTCACATCAAGTTCTGCGAAAACGGCGCCAAGGCGGTCAACTGGGAGGCCACCAAGCGCCGCGTGGATGCGTCCTTCTTCGCCCGCTACACGGTCAGCCAACTGCGTGAGCAGAGTGACTACTGGCTCGAGTACCAGGGTCGCCTGACCCATCCGATGCGTTACGACGCCAGCACCGATCGCTACGTGCAGACCAGCTGGGATGACGCCTTCGCCCTGATCGCCCAGCACCTCAAGGCACTGCCGAGCCCGGATCATGCCGAGTTCTATACCTCCGGCCGGGCCAGCAACGAGGCCGCGTTTCTCTACCAGCTGTTCGTCCGTGCCTACGGCACCAACAACTTCCCCGACTGCTCGAACATGTGTCACGAGGCCAGCGGCGTCGCCCTGGGCCAGAGCGTGGGGATCGGCAAGGGCAGCGTGACCTTCGCTGACTTCGAGCATGCCGATGCCATCTTCGTGCTCGGCCAGAACCCAGGCACCAACCACCCGCGCATGCTCGAGCCGCTGCGCGAAGCGGTCAAACGCGGTGCCCAGGTGGTCTGCTTCAACCCGCTGAAGGAACGTGGCCTGGAGCGCTTCCAGCATCCGCAGCACGCGCTGGAGATGCTCACCAACGGTTCCGAACCGCTGAATACCGCGTTCTTCCGGCCGGCGCTGGGTGGCGACATGGCCGCCCTGCGCGGCATCGCCAAGTTCCTCCTGCAGTGGGAGCGCGAGGCGCAGTCCAAGGGCGAACCGGCGGTGTTCGACCATGCCTTCATCGCCGAGCATACCGATGGCGTTGAGGCCTACCTGCAGTTGCTCGACGACAGCAGTTGGCAAGCGCTGGAAGCCCAGTCCGGCCTGAGCCTGCTGGAGATCGAACAGGCAGCACGCATGTACCGCCGCGCCGAGCGGGTGATCATCTGCTGGGCCATGGGCATCACCCAGCACCACCATTCGGTGGCCACCATCCAGGAAATCGTCAACCTGCAACTGCTGCGCGGCAACCTCGGCCGCCCGGGCGCCGGCCTGTGCCCGGTGCGCGGCCACAGCAACGTGCAGGGCGACCGCACCATGGGCATCAACGACCGCCCGCCGGTGACGCTGCTCGATGCCCTCGAAAAGCGCTTCCAGTTCAAGGTGCCGCGCGAGAACGGCCACAACACGGTCGAGGCGATCAACGCCATGATCGACGGCCAGGCCAAGGTGTTCATCGGCCTCGGCGGCAACTTCGCCCAGGCCACACCGGACAGCCCGCGCACGCACAAGGCACTGCAGAGCTGCGACCTGACCGTGCAGATCAGCACCAAGCTCAACCGCAGCCACCTCACCGTGGGCGGTGACGCGCTGATCCTGCCATGCCTGGGCCGTACCGATATCGACCACCAGGCCGGTGGCCCGCAGGCGGTGACGGTGGAAGACTCGTTCAGCATGATCCACGCCTCCTACGGCCAGCTCGAACCGCTGTCCGGCAGCGAGATGCGCTCGGAGCCGGCCATCGTCGCCGGTATCGCCAAGGCCACCCTGGGCAACCACCCGGTGGATTGGGACGCACTGATCGCCGACTACGACCGCATCCGCGAGCTGATCGCCGACACCATTCCCGGCTTCCACGACTTCAACCAGCGCGTCGCTCACCCCGGTGGTTTCTACCTCGGCAACTCGGCCGGCGCGCGGCAATGGAAAACCGCTTCCGGCAAGGCCAACTTCAAGGCCAATGCCCTGCTCGCCGACCTGCTGCCGCCGCAGGTGCGCGAGAGTGGCGAAACCCCGGATCTGATCCTGCAGACCCTGCGCTCGCACGACCAGTACAACACCACGGTGTATGGCCTCGATGACCGCTACCGTGGCGTGCGTGGTCAGCGCGACGTGCTCTTCGCCAACGAGGCGGACATCCTTCGCCTAGGCTTCAAGCCTGGCCAGAAGGTGGACATCCGCTCGCTGTGGAACGATGGCATCGAGCGTCGCGTCAGCGGCTTCACACTGCTCGCCTTCGACATCCCGGCCGGCCAGGCAGCCGCCTACTTCCCAGAGGCCAACCCGCTGGTGCCGCTGGAAAGCGCAGGTGTCGGCAGCAGTACGCCGACGTCGAAGTTCGTCGCTATTCGTCTGCAGGCGGCAAGCGCCGGCAACCTGCTGGGCAGCAGCGCAGCGAGCTGACCGGCGGCCAGGAACCTCGTACAGAAATCGTCGGTCAATGGCGTAACGCTCGCCATCTGGCGGTTTCTGTAATCGAGGTGTCCATGAAGTCTCTGCAACTCTTCTTTCTTTCCCTTGGCCTGAGCAGCGGTGGCTTCGCCTTCGCTGGCAGCACCGAAGCCGGTTTGGGCGGCGCCCTGGGTGGCGCTGTGGGGGCGATGGTTGGCCAGCAGGTTGGTGGCAACACGGGCGCAGCAGTCGGTGCCGGTCTCGGTGGTGCGGCCGGTAGCATGGTTGGTGCAGACCGTCGCAGCCGTACCGAAGCGGCCATTGGCGGCGCGCTGGGCGCTGCGGGTGGCAATGTCGTCGGCCAGCAGGTCGGTGGCAACACCGGCGGCGTGGTCGGTGCTGCAGTTGGCGGCGGCGCCGGTGGCGCGCTGGGCAACTACATGGGCAATGCCAGCTACGACGATGATCGTCGCGGCAAGCACCACCGTTACCATGGCAAGAAACACAAGAAACACCACAAACACTGGCGCCGTCACTGACGGATGCTGAGTACCCAGGGTTCATGGCGTCGGCCGAAGGCCACTTCGACCTGCGCCTTGAACCCTGTTTGGTCGTAGTTGCGCTCCCAGCCACGCGCCAGTTCGCGATAGCTGTAGGGAACGCTCAGACGATCGTTCTCCAGGCGAATGCTCGCGCCATAGCCGCCCTCCGAACCCTGGCGATAGGGTTCGATCCGCCCGGCCAGCAACACCTGGCGCTGCCGATCCGGCCAGCGCTGACGCAGTAACTGCGCATCCACGCCCGCATCCACCAGCATCAGACGGCTGGCCTGCTGCTCGACGAACTGCAGGCGACGCCGGCGATCATCGCGCGCCTGCTGCAACACCTCACTCTCGGGTTTGGCCTGCAGTTCGGCTTCAGCAGCACTCAATGCCTGACCGGCCTGCTCGACCTGGCTGCGGTACAGCGGCCCATCCAGCTCCAGCACCAGCCAGACTTCGCGTGCGGGCTGCCTGTTCAAGGCTTGCTCATCGCTCGCAGAGAAACCCAATTCGCGCAGCTTGGCCTCATTCAGCCAGGGCAGTTGCCAGCTCTCACCGGGGCGCTGCCAGCTCAGTTGCAGGCGCAGCACGCCATCGTCCTCATCGCGCAACCAACTGCCATGAACGCGCTGCAGCTCACGTTCACTGAGCAGCAGCTGCGCCTCGGGCTCGCCACTGCGGTTGTACCAGACGCCGCCCAGGGCGACGGCGTTGCTCAGCAGCACCACACCGAGACCAAGCCACACGGCCCGCTTCATTGCGCACCTCCTGGCGCGCTGCGCCGCCAGCGTTGCAGCACCACCAGCAGTAGCACAGCGATCAAACCGAGCAGGAGGAAGAACAGGTAGCGCGGCAGCAGTTGCCACCACCAGTCGAACAGTTTGGCGAAGAGCATGATCAGCGCGAAGACCAGACCGGTATTGACCACGTCCCCCCAGCCACGGCGAATGCCCAGCCATATCGTGAGCCCGGCCAGGACGAAGCCGAGCGTTTGATAGAACGCCTCGATCCAGCCTGTCGACCAGTCGAGATAGCTGCCGCTCCCCCAGTAGGACAGCACCAGCACCGGAGCGAGCAGATAGAGCAGACCGACCACTCGGTAGCAGGCGGCAAAGCCCGGATAGCGCCGCTGATCGAGCCATTGTGGCACCAGCAGCAGCGCCGCCAGCGGCAGGAACAGCTCCGGCCGTTCGCCCAACGACCACCAGTGCCAGCCCGCCCAGTCGCCAAGACGCGCAGCGACGAACAGACCGAAGCAGAGCAACGCCACCACCAGCAGCAGGCGCTGGCGGCACTGGTAGGCCAGCAGCAGCGCCAACGCTCCCCAGGGCACAAGGGCCTTGTCCGACGGGGTGATATTGAAGATCTGCCCGAGCATCGACAGGTTCAGCACGAAGCAGACGAACGCCAGCACGGCCGCCAGCTTGGCGTAGTAGCCAGAGGTATCGCGCGCCTGCAGCCAGAAGCACAGCAGCAGGCTGCCGAGGGTGCTGCCGAGGAGGATGGCGACTTGCGCAATGGCGTCGAACAGCCCCCAGAACTGGTAGAACAGGAAGAACAGCCCGGCCGCCAGCGCCAGCGCGCCGAACAGCGAGGCCAGGCGCATGCCCAGCGACAACTGGCGCGCACGGGCATCGGCATCAATGTCCAGGGTCTGCCGGTAGTGCGTCAACAACTGGCGATGATGGGCGGTGACCGCCTGTTCCTGCGCCTCACTCAGTTGCAACACCTGCTCGCGGCGCAGCTCGTCCAGCTCCTCGCGAAAGGCGGTGATGCGAGCGGCGCGTCGCTGCGCCTGCTCACGCTCGAGTTCGGACATGGACACTCCCTGGCGGATAAATTGTCCACAGCCTAGCAGTTGCGCCGAGCTAGGTCGTGAGCAGATGCTCCATCGCCGCGCGCAAGGTATCGGGTATCGCCACCGGGCGATTGCTCGCTCGGTCGACAAACACATGGACGAAGCGTCCAGCGGCGCAGGCCTGCTCCTCGCCGGCCTTGAAGATCGCCAGCTCGTACTGCACCGAGCTGTTGCCCAGCTTGCCGATGCGCAGCCCGACCTCGATGGCATCGGGGAAGGCGATGGAGGCGAAGTAGTCGCAGCTGGAGCTGACCACGAAGCCCACCACCGCGCCGTCGTGGATGTCCAGGCCGCCCTCGGCGATCAGGTAGGCATTCACCGCGCTGTCGAAGTAGCTGTAATAGGTCACGTTGTTGACGTGGCCATAGATGTCGTTGTCGTGCCAGCGCGTGGTGATCGGCTGGAAGTGGCGGTAATCGCCGCGCAGGTGTTGGGGTTGGTTCATCGATGATCCTTGGGTTGGAGTCGCGGCTAAAGCCCCTCCCACAGAACCGGAACCTTTGTGGGAGGGGCTTTAGCCGCGGCCTGAATCAGTAGGCAGCCTGATAAACGGCCAGGGCCTGCTGCTCGTTCATCTCGCGCGGATTGTTCACCAGCAGACGCTGCTGCAGCATGGCGTCCGCCGCCAGCGTGGGCAACATCGCCTCGCTCACGCCGGCATCGCGCAGGCGCGTCGGCAGGCCGCTGCGCTGGCTGAAGCCGGCCAGTGCCTCGATCAGTTGTTCGGCCTGCGTCGCCGCACTGCCCGCACGCAGACGCTCACCCACTACCAGCGGCGCCAGCTCGGCATACAGCGGTGCAGCGACCGGCGCATTGAAGGCCAGCACCTGTGGCAACACCAGGGCGTTGGACAGCCCATGGGGAATATGGAAATGCCCACCCAGCGGATAGGCCAGCGCATGCACCGCCGCCACCGGCGCGTTGGCGAACGCCTGCCCGGCGAGGCAAGCGCCGAGCAGCATGGCCTGGCGCGCCTGGCGGTTGCCGCCGTTGTGCACCACCTCATCGAGATTGGCCGCCAGCAAACGCAGCGCCTCGCGCGCCAGCAGGTCCGAAAGCGGGTTCTTCTTCAGCGCGCTGGTGTAGGCCTCGATGGCATGCACCATGGCGTCAATGCCGGTGGCAGCGGTAACCGCTGCCGGCAGGCCCAGGGTCAGGTCGGCATCGAGCAGCGCCAGATCCGGCAGCAGCAGCGGCGAAACCACTCCCATCTTGGTGGTCTCTCCGGTGGTGACGATGGCGATCGGTGTCACCTCGGAGCCGGTACCGGCGGTGGTCGGCACCTGGATCAGCGGCAGGCGCCGCCCGCGAGCATTGCCCACGCCATAGATCTCGCTCAGCGCCTGGCCGCAGTCAGGGTGCGCCAGCAACGCCACCAGCTTGGCCACATCCATCGAGCTGCCGCCACCGAAACCGACCACCAGCTCTGCCTGCCCCTCGCGGGCCTGGGCCACGGCGGCCAGCACCACGGCCTCGGGCGGGTCGGCCAGCACCTGGTCGAATACCTGCACGCTCATGCCAGCGCGGGCGAAGCCCGGCAGCAAGGGTTCCAGCAGGCCGAGACGGGTGATACCGGGATCGGTGACGATCAGCACGCGCTGGGCGCCGCGCTCGCGGCAGAGTTCGGCCATACGCAGGCTGGCGCCGGATTCGCAGAGAATCTGCGCGGTGGTGGCGAAGCTGAAGGGATGCATTGGGTTGCTCCTCTTGTTGTGGCCCGGATGGAATCCGGGGGTCGGTCGTACAAATGTCCCCGGATTGCATCCGGGCTACGCCGCTGCACGTCTCACGTGTAGGGTGCGCCGCGCGCACCAATAACCCGCGCTAGAACGCGAAGCTCTCCTCGTCCATGGCCATCAGACAATCCGCCCCGCCCAGCAAAGCTTCGCGGTGCGCGCTGGCACGCGGCAGCACGCGGCGCAGGTAGAACTGCGCGCTGTGCAGCTTGGCCTGGTAGAACTCCGTCTCGCCGCTGTCCGCCTCCAGCGCATCCTGCGCCCGCGCCGCGGCCTGCAGCCAGAAGCCGGCCAGCAGCAGGTAAGCCGAATACTGGAGAAAATCCACCGAGGTGGCGCCGATCTCCTGCGGGTCGCGCTGACAGGCGGCGATCACCGCACTGCTCAGCTCACGCCATTCGCCGAGACGCGCCTGCACCATGGCCGCCATCTGCGCCAGCGCCGGGCGATTGGCCTGCGCGTCGCACAATTCGCTGAACTCGGCCTGCAGCGCAGACAGTTCGGTGCCACCGTCGCCCAGCAATTTACGGCGGATATAGTCCAGCGCCTGGATACCATTGGTCCCTTCGTAAAGCTGGGTGATGCGACTGTCGCGCATCAACTGCTCCATGCCCCACTCGCGGATGAAGCCGTGCCCGCCGTAAACCTGCACGCCGTGGCTGGCCACTTCCTGGCCCATATCGGTGAAGAACGCCTTGACGATGGGGATCAGCAGCGCCGCGCGCTTGCCGGCCGCCTTGCGTGCCTCGGCCGACTCGGCGCCGTGCTCCAGGTCGAGCTGGCGTGCGGTGTAGGCAGCCAGCATGCGGCTGCCCTCGACCAGGGTCTTCTGGGTCAGCAGCATGCGCCGCACGTCGGGATGCACGATGATCGGATCGGCCGCCTTGTCCGGTGCCTGCACGCCCGCCAGGCCACGCGACTGCAGGCGTTCGCGGGCGTAGCGCAGAGCGCCCTGGAAGGCTGCCTCGCCAATGCCCAGGCCCTGCAGGCCGACCTGAAAGCGCGCGTCGTTCATCATGGTGAACATGCAGGCCAGGCCCTGGTTGGCCTCGCCCACCAACCAACCGGTGGCACCGTCGAAGTTCATCACGCAGGTGGAGGCCCCCTTGATGCCCATCTTGTGCTCGATGGCGCCACACGACAGCGTGTTGCGTTCGCCCGGCGTGCCGTCGGCGGTGGCGATGAACTTCGGCACCAGCAGCAGCGAAATACCCTTCACCCCCGCCGGTGCATCCGGCAGGCGCGCCAGCACCAGATGGATGATGTTTTCGGAGATGTCCTGCTCGCCGCCGCTGATAAAGATCTTGCTGCCGCTGACCTTGTAGCTGCCATCGGCCTGCGGCTCGGCGCGGGTACGCAGCAGGGCCAGGTCGGTGCCGGCCTGCGGCTCGGTCAGGCACATGGTGCCGGTCCACTGGCCGCTGACCAGCTTGCCCAGGTAAGTCTGCTTGAGCGCTTCGCTACCGTGCTTGTGCAGCGCCAGTACGGCGCCTTCGGTCAGCCCGGAGTAGACACGAAAGGACAGCGAGGCGCCCATCAGCATCTCGTGAAAGGCGAAGGCCACCAGCTGCGGAAAGCCCTGGCCGCCATACTCCACCGGCCCGGTCATGCTCGCCCAGCCGTTGTCCACGTACTGCCGGTAGGCATCGGCAAAGCCCTTGGGCGTGCTGACCTGGCCATTCTCCAGGCGGCAGCCCTCCTCATCGCTGTTGCGATTGAGCGGCGCGACCTCACCGGCGGCGAAGGCCGCAGCCTCCTCCAGCACGCCGTCGATCAGCTCGCGATCCAGGCCGTTGCCCAGGCGCTCGCAGTGGCCGGCAGCGTCGAACAGCTCGTGCAGCACGAAGCGCATATCGCGCAATGGCGCCTGATAACTCATACCTCGCCCTCCTGTACGTCAGCGAAACGCTTGTTGTCGCCCGCCAGGCGCTCGATCAACGCCGCCGGCTGCCAGTGGTTGCCAAAGCGTTCGGCCAGTTGCAGCAGCCGTTGGCGAATTGCGCCGACACCCTCGCCATCTGCCCAGGCCATTGGGCCGCCGCGCTCGGCGGGAAAGCCGTAACCGTTGAGGTAGACCAGATCGATATCACGGCTGTTGGCGGCGATGTTCCCCTCGAGAATCTTCGCCCCCTCGTTGACCAATGCCAGCAGGCAACGCTCGAGAATTTCCTCGTTGCCGATCTCACGGCGGGTTAACCCCAGGCGCTCCGATTGCATCTGCACCAGACCGTCGACGACCGGGTCATGCTCGGCCTGGCGGCTGCCGGGCGCGTAGAGGTAGTAACCCTTGCCGCTCTTCTGGCCGAAGCGGCCCAGTTCGCACAGGCGGTTGTCCACCTGCACCGCCGGATCGTCCTGGCCCTGGCCGGCCAGTTCACGGGCGCGCCACTCCAGGTCGATACCGACCACGTCGTACATGCGAAACGGCCCCATGGCGAAACCGAAAGCCTGCAGCGCGGCATCCACCTGATGCGGCCAGGCGCCTTCGAGCAGCAGCATGCGCGCCTCGCGCACGTAGGTATGCAGCATGCGGTTGCCGATGAAACCGTGACAGTTGCCGGCCACCACCGCCACCTTGCCCATGCGCTCGCCGAGTTCCTGAGCGGCCTGCAGCACGGCAGGCGCAGTTCTGGCACCACGCACGATTTCCAGCAGTTTCATGATGTGCGCCGGGCTGAAGAAGTGCAGACCCAGAACCGATTCCGGCCGCGAGGTGACTGCGGCGATGGCGTCGACATCCAGCGCCGAGGTGTTGCTGGCGAGGATGGCGCCGGGCTTCAGCACCGCGTCCAGCTCGCGGAAGATGCGCTGCTTGAGCTCGAGATTCTCGTAAACCGCCTCGATCACCAGATCGGCATCAGCCAGCGCCGCATAACCGTCCACCCCCTCGACGCGGGCTCGCCGCGCCGCGGCTTCGGCGGAATAGATACGGCCCTTGGCGACGTTGTGCGCCCAGGTCTGCTCGGCCATCTCCAGCCCCTGCTCGACCATCTGCGGGTTGTTGTCCAGCCACAGCACACGCAGGCCGGCATTGGCCAGGCTGATGACGATACCGCGGCCCATGGTGCCGGCGCCGATCACGGCAGCACAGCGAAGCGGCGAGACGACTTTATTCATTGTTGTTCCTCTCGTGCACAAACAGAAAAGCTTGGGTCACGATAAGCAAGCCGCTACTATTTTTGAAATTTAGTCTTGTGATACGACGTATTCAGTAGATGAATTTCACCAACTTCGACCTCAACCTGCTGCGGGTGCTCGACGCCCTGCTGCGCGAGCAGAACGTTTCGCGCGCCGCAGAACGCCTGGCGCTGAGCCAGCCGGCGGTGAGCAACGCGCTCAATCGCCTGCGCGTACTGCTCGACGACCCGCTGCTGGTTCGCGTGGGCAGGCGCATGCAACCCACTCCGCGAGCACTGGCACTGGAAGCACCGATCCGCAGTGCGTTACGTCAGCTGGAACAGAGCCTGAGCGCCGGTGAGTCGTTCGAGCCGGGTGAAAGTCGCCAGCGCTTTCGCATCGCCGTCACCGATTATGTCGAACTGGTGTGCATGCCACGCCTGCTCGACCGCCTGAGCCAGAAGGCACCCGGCATCGGCATCGATATACGCCACCTCAGCCCGAGCCTGCCGATGGAGGCGCTGGACAAGGGCGAGCTGGACCTGGTGCTGGGCCGCTTCGACGAAATGCCTGCGCGCTTCGCCCGCCGTCACTGGATGAGCGAAACACTCAAGCTGGCAGCACGTAACGATCACCCGCTGCTGCAGGGGCAACCGGATCTGGCCACTTTCCTGCGCCTGCGCCACCTCTGGGTACACGGCGGGCAGACCCGCGGCATGGTCGATCAGTGGCTGGGCGAGCAGGGCCTGTCGCGACAGATTCTCTACACCACGCCGAACTACCTGCAGGCCGCGCATATCGTCGCCGGCAGCGAACTGACGGCGGTACTGCCCACCGCCCTGGCCCGACATTTCGCCACGCTGCTGCCGCTACAACTATTCGATCTGCCCTTCACCCTCGGGCCCTTCCATCTGGAAGTGGTCAGCCTGGCACAGCGTCAGCGCGATGCGGCGCTGCAATGGCTGATCGAGGAAATCGTCGCGGTGAATCGTCAGGCCCAGGGCACGCACAGCGCACCCTAGGCGCGGGCCTGTTTATCGGCGCGACCGCCCAGGTACCAGCCGAGCACGCCCCACAGCGCGGCGCAGAGCGCACCGACCACGGCCACCAGCCAGGCGCCGTGGCCGAGCATGTCCAGCCCCGCCTTGGCCCAGCCGCTGAGGGCATCGCCGCCGCGGTAGACCACGGTGTCGATGAAATTCTTGGCCTTGTACTTGCTCTCGGCATCCAGCGGCGCGAAGAGCATTTCCCGCCCTGGCCGGACGAAGGCGTACTCGCCGATGCGCCGGACGATCATCAGCCCCGCCAACATGGCGAAGGTCGGCGCCAGCGCCAGGCCGATAAAGCCCAGGCAGACCAGCGCCGGCACCAGCGACAGCAGCACGCGCACGCCCAGCTTCTGCGCCACCCTGCCGGTGATGAATACCTGAGTCGCCAGGGCGCCGGCCTGCACGACGAAATCGATCACGCCGAACACCCGGACCTGCGCGGCGCGATCCGGAAACAGCTCGGCCACCAGGCGCGCCTGTTCGAAGTAGAGAAAGGTGCTCACCGAGGTGAGTAGCAAAATGAACGCGCCGATACCCAGCAGGTAACGCGAACCGAGCATACGCGTCAGCCCGCTGAACGGATTGCCCGGCACCGGCTTGCGCGGGCTTTCGCTGGGTAGCGCCCCAGGCCTTCCGGCGCCCTGGCGCTCGCGCCAGGCCATCAGGTAATGCTTGAGCGCCATGGCCGCACCGAGCAGCACGGCGGCCATCAGCATCAGGCCGGACTCGCCAACGGTGCCGATCAGGAGCGCGCTCAGCAGCGGCCCGCACAGCCCGCCGACGCTGGCGCCCGCAGCGATGAAGGCGAACAACCGCCGCGCCTGGGCGCCGTCGAACACATCGGCCATCAGGCTCCAGGCCACCGAAACGACGAACAGGTTGTAGACCGAGATCCACACGTAGAACACCCGCGCCAGCCACACGCTGTCGTGATCGACGCGAAACAGCAGGACGAAGGCCAGCAGGTTGAGACAGAAGAAGCCGTACACCCAGTCGATGAAATGGATGCGCGGGACTCTCGAGTTGAGCCAGGCGAACAGCGGTACCGCCAGCAGCATGACGACGAAGGTGGCGGTGAACAGCCACTGCAGGTTGTTCACCCCGCCGGTAATGCCCATCGCCTCGCGAATGGGCCGCAGCATGAAGTAGCCGGCGAACAGGCAAAAGAACAAGGCGAAGCCGGCCAGCACCGCAGCCAGTTCCTGCTCCTCGGCATTGATCGCCCGCGCAAGGCGCCGGGTCAGCGCCTGCATCTCAGGCGAACAGCTCGATGATGCGCTGGCGCTGCGCCGCGTCAGGCAGGCGGCCCTGACCGGCGAGGAGATTGTCGGCCATGTAACGCGGATTGGAGGTGGCCGGAATCACCGCAGTGACCGCCGGATTGGCGAGGATGAACTTGAGCATCAGCTGGGCCCAGGAAGTGACGTCCAGTTCCACCGCAGCCCAGTCGGGAAGGGTTTTCCCCTTGACGCGGTCGAACAGCGCCGAGCGCTGGAAGGGCCGGTTGATCAGTACCGCGATGCCCTTGTCGGCGCAGTACGGCAGCAGCTCACGCTCGGCGTTGCGCTCGCCGATGGAGTAGTTGAACTGGACGAAATCCACGGGCTCCTGGCGCAGCACGTCGAGCAGGCGCTCATGGGCGGAATCGAGGTAGTGAGTCACGCCGACGTAGCGTACCCGGCCCTGCTCTTTCAGCTCGCGCAACAGACCAAGTTGAGTGCTGGTGTCCTGCAGGTTGTGCACCTGCATCAGGTCGATGGTGTCGGTCTTGAGCGCGGCGAAGCTGGCCTCGATCTGCCGCTCACCTGCCGCGCGCCCCGAGGAGGACACCTTGCTGGCCAGGAACACCTTTTTGCGCATGTCGTCTTCCGCGGCCAGCGCACCACACACGGCCTCGGCTCGCCCGTAGCTGGGCGCGGTGTCCACCAGACTGGCGCCGCCATTGACCAGCGTCTGCAGCACTTCGCGCAAGGGCTGTAGCGCCTCCTCGGTCATTGCCACATCGTGGGTGCGCGACGTCCCCAGACCGATCACCGGCAGCAGTTCACCGCTACTGGGAATCGCCCGACTCAGCACCGTGCCTGAAGCGAAAGCGGATGACGGCAACCAGGGCATCAGGGCGGCTAACGCCGCCAGGCTGGCGCTGCCGTGCAGGAATCGACGACGACTGGGCATGGCGTGGCTCCTCTAACAGTGACCGGTTGGTTATAGGCACTGACCACGCTCAGACCAAGACGTTACATCCGCTGCTGGTCAGGTATGGGGGAAAGAACACATGCCGGTGAAACGCCTGCAGCCCGGCTATGACGGGAGGAAGAGGGGAAATGCGGCTGGCTACGAACGCAATATCCGGTAACCAAAAACGAAGCTGCGCCAGGCGGGATAACGACGCAGCGGTCGGGGAAAGGAATCAGGCCACGCGCGTGGCGGACTCGCTGATCAACATGCCGTGGGACACCAGATAGCAGCGCCTGCCGTTGCGTAGCGTCATCGGGCTACGACTGGCGATGACCCAGCCTTTGCTCAATAACTGCTCGATATGTGCACGCAGTGCGGGTAGATGGCGCTGTTCCTTCATGGCGACTCCTCATGTGATAGGTGACGCTGCACCCACTGCTCATCCGTGACACAGATCGCAAAATGGTAGTGGCGCAATGCCAGGAAAGAAAGCGGCGCGATTGTGCAATTTCTTGTAGGACATTCGCTATAGCTCACGCCTGATCAGGGCTGCACCAACACACTTTGCTGCTCGCCCTGGGGCACGGAAAACACCAGGTAGTCGTCCTCGAGTTTGCCGTAACGCAGCAGCGCCAGATCGAAGAGATAGTTCTGATGCAGCTTCCAGGGCGCCCGGTCACCCTGCGCCGGCAGCAGGTGCGAAGCCCGCTCGATATAGCCCGACTGCAGATCGAGAAACGGCTCCGGCCGCGCCCGACCGTCGCTGTCGCGCGGGGTTACCTGGCGCATGCCTATGGCGTCCATGTGGCGGATCAGGCGGCAGAAGTACTCGCTGGAGAGATCGGCCTTGAGCGTCCAGCTGGCATTGGTGTAACCCATCACCACCGCCAGGTTGGGCAGATCACGCAGCATGATGCCGCGATAGCCCATGCTCTGCGGTGCCTCGAAGGGGGCGCCATCGACGCTCACGTCGATACCGCCGAACAACTGCAATTGCAGACCGGTGGCGCTGACGATCACGTCGGCAGCCAGCTCCTCACCACTTTTCAGGCGGATACCCTGCGCGGTGAAACGTTCGATCTCGGCCGTCACCACCTGCGCCTTGCCCTGGCGCAGCACGCGAAACAGATCGCCGTCCGGCACCGCACAGACGCGCTGATCCCAGGGCTTGTAGCGGGGACTGAAATGGCGCAGATCGACCCGTTCGCCCAGTTGGCGCCGCACCAGCCCCAGCAGCACGCCTCGCACCAGGTTCGGAAAGCGCTTGGCCAGCTTGTAGAAAACCAGTTGCAGGGTAACGTTGCGCCCGCGCGCCAGACGGTACACCCAGGTCTCCGGCAACACCCGCCGCAGCGCGTTGGACAGCGCATCGCGCTGCGGCAGGTTGATCACGTAGCTGGGCGAACGCTGCAACATGATGACCTGCGCGGCACGCTCGGCCAGTGCCGGCACCAGGGTCACGGCGGTGGCGCCGCTGCCGATCACCAGCACGCGCTTGTCGCTGTAGTCGAAACCCTCGGGCCACAGCTGCGGATGAATGAAGGTGCCGCGATAGTCCTCACGCCCAACGAATTCTGGGGTGTAGCCGGCCTCGTAGCGGTAGTAACCGGTGCACATCATCAGGAACCGGCAGCTCATGCGCAGCGGCTCGGCCTCGTCACCGCGCTGTACCAGCAACTGCCAGGTAGCGCTGGCACTGCACCAGTTCGCTTCGAGCACCTTGTGCCGATAGCGAATCAAACGGTCGACGCCATGTTCGGCGGCCGTCTCCTGGATGTAACGGCGGATCGACGGACCGTCGGCAATGGCCTGCGGATCGCTCCAGGGTTTGAAGTTGTAGCCGAGGGTGTACATGTCCGAGTCGGAACGAATGCCCGGATAACGGAACAGGTCCCAGGTGCCCCCCATGGCCTCGCGCCCTTCGAGAATGGCGAAACGCTTGCCGGGGCATAGGCGCTTGATATGGCAGGCAGCGCCGACACCGGACAGGCCGGCACCGATGATCAGGACATCCAGATGTTCCACGGACATGGCGCACGCTCACGAAGCTCGGACAATGAACATCACCTTAGCCCATGCGCTCGTCATCCGATCTCTGGCAGGCCGTTGGAAACTACCTGTCAGTGCGGCCGAACGGCTTGTGCACCGTGCCGCCGACGCAGTCTGAGCAGCGCGACTGGCCTGGCGGGCCCCGGCAGCGCTAAGCTGTCGACATGACCACGCCATACCTGACCCCGTTCCAGACCAGCAGCACGGATGCAGCCAGCGGCCTGCGCATCGGTGGCGACTGGACGCTGGCCCATTACAGCCGGCTCGAGCCTCAGGTGCTGGCCCAGCGAGAACGCCTGCACGGCCAGGAAAGCATCGACCTCGACGAGCTGGCCGCGCTGGATACCGCCGGTGCTGCGCTGCTGGTGGAACTGCTGGGCAGCGAACGCCTGCGCCAACTCGCCCAACAGGACACCCTCAGCACCGAGCGCCGCGCCCTGTTGCTGGCAGTGGCAGACGCCATGGCGAGCACTCAGAACGTGCAGGAACATGCCACGCCTTCGGCACTGCGCGAGGTGCTCGGGCATATCGGTGAGGCGGTGGAAACCACCTGGTGTCATGGCCGGGAACTGCTCGGCTTCATGGGCCTGACCCTCAGCGGCATGCTGACGATTCTGCTGCGCCCGGCGCGCTGGCGCCTGACCTCCCTGGCCGCTCACCTGGAGCAGTGCGGGCTCAACGCCGTGCCCATCGTCGCCCTGCTGACCTTTCTGGTAGGCGCCGTGGTGGCCTTTCTCGGCGCGACCATCCTCGCCGACTTCGGCGCCAGCATCTACACGGTGAACCTGGTGGCCTTCTCCTTCCTGCGTGAGTTCGGCGTGCTGCTCACCGCCATTCTCATGGCCGGCCGCACCGCCAGCGCCTTTACCGCGCAGATCGGCTCGATGAAGGCCAACGAAGAGATCGACGCCATCCGCACCCTCGGCCTGAGCCCAATCGAACTGCTGGTGCTGCCGCGGGTGTTCGCCATGCTCATCGCCCTGCCGATACTGACCTTCATCGCCATGCTCAGCGGCATGCTGGGCGGCGCCCTGGTGTGCGCCCTATCGCTGGACATCCCGGCTGCCATGTACCTGTCGATCCTGCAGGACAGCGATCTGCTGCGGCACTTTCTGGTCGGCCTGTGCAAGGCGCCGATCTTTGCCTTTCTGATCGCCCTGATCGGCTGCCTGGAGGGTTTCAAGGTCAGCGGCAGCGCGCAATCGGTGGGCGAGCACACCACCTCGGCGGTGGTGCAATCGATCTTCGTGGTCATTCTGCTCGACGCCCTGGCGGCATTGTTCCTGATGGAGATGGGCTGGTGAGCCAGGAGACCGTCATCGAGGTACGCGACCTGAGCAACCGCTTCGGTGCACAGGTGGTGCATCAGCATCTGGATTTCGACCTTTATCGCGGTGAGATTCTCGGCGTCGTTGGCGGCTCCGGCACCGGCAAATCGGTGCTGCTGCGCAGCATCGTCGGCCTGCGCCAGCCCAACGCCGGTACCGTACGGGTGTTCGGTGAAGAGTTGCTGAGCCTGCCAGCCGAACGCCGCTCGCAACTGGAGCGGCGCTTCGGCGTGCTCTACCAGCGTGGCGCACTGTTCTCCTCGCTGACCGTCAGCGAGAACATCGCCCTGCCGCTGATTGAGCATGCCGGCCTGTCGCGCGCGGCAGCCGAACGCCTGGCCAGGGTCAAGATCGCCCTGGCGGGTCTGCCGCAGGATGCCGCCGACAAATACCCCAGCTCGCTGTCCGGCGGCATGGTCAAGCGCGCGGCCCTGGCCCGGGCTCTGGCACTGGACCCGGACATCCTGTTTCTCGACGAGCCCACCGCCGGCCTCGACCCGATTGGCGCGGCGGCCTTCGACCAGTTGATCCGTACCCTCAGCGACAGCCTGGGCCTGAGCGTATTTCTGGTCACTCATGATCTGGATACGCTCTACAGCATCTGCGACCGGGTCGCGGTGCTGGCGCAGAAGAAGGTGCTGGTGGCCGACCGCCTGGACGTGGTCGCCGCCACCGACGACGCCTGGATTCAGCAATATTTTCACGGCCCGCGCGGACGCGCAGCCATACAGGCCGCCACGGCGGCAGGGAGTCAATGAATGGAACCCAGAGCCCATCACGTGCTGATCGGCCTGTTCACCGTGCTCACCCTGGGTGCCGCGCTGCTGTTCGCCCTGTGGTTGAACAAGGCCGGCGCCGATCGCGCCTTCACCGACTACGAGGTGATCTTCAACGAGGCGGTCAGCGGCTTGTCGCAGGGCAGCGCCGTGCAGTACAGCGGGATCAAGGTCGGTGACGTGATCAGCCTCGGCCTCGATCCGGACGACCCACGCACGGTACGCGCACGCATCCGCATCGTCGGCCACACACCGATCAAGCAGGACACCCGCGCGCGCCTGTCGATCACCGGCATCACCGGCCTGGCGGTGATCCAGCTGTACAGCGGCAGCCCGGAAAGCCCGCCACTGGAGGGCAAGGATGGCCAGCCAGGCATCATCATCGCTGACCGTTCACCACTGTCCCGTCTGATGGCCAATGGTGAGGATCTGGTGATCAATATCACCCGTCTGCTGACCCGCGCCAACCGCCTGCTCTCGCGCGAGAATGCCGAGCGCGTATCCCGCACCCTGGAGAATCTGGAACAGGCCACCGCCGGCCTGGCCGACCAACGCGGCGAGCTGAGCGAGGCCCTGCAACAGGCCGGGGCCGCCACCCGCGAAGCAGCCGAACTGATGCGTACCGCCAATCGCCTGCTCGACGGCCAGGGCAGCCAGGCGCTGGACAATGCCGAGCGCCTGATGGCCTCGCTGGAACGCAGCAGCCGCAGCATCGAGCAATTGCTGGAAAGCAATCGCAGTGCGCTGGACAGCGGCATGCAGGGCCTTGGCGAGCTGGGCCCGGCGATTGGCGAACTGCGCGATACCCTCGGCGCCCTGCGCAGCTTCTCCCGCAGGCTGGAGCAGGATCCCACCGGCTACCTGCTGCGCAACGACAGCATCAAGGAGTTCCAACCATGAAGCGTCTGTCCCTGCTGCTGGCCGTCGGCCTGCTCGGCGCCTGCTCGATCCTGCCGCAGAGCGAGCCACTGGACATCTATCTGCTGCCGAGTGCTGCGATGCCCGCGCAGAGCCAGCGCGTCGACTGGTCGTTGCGGGTGAACAGCCCGGTCAGCAGCCAGTTGCTCGACGGCACGCGCATCGTCGTGCTGCCCGAGCCGGGGCTGGTCAACACCTACCAGGGCGTACGCTGGAGCGAACGCACGCCGCAGCTGCTGCGCGGCCGCCTGCTCGACGCCTTCCACGACGACGGCCGAATTCAGGCGCTGAGCAACGAGGAACAACGCCTGCAGGCCGACCTTGAGCTGGTCAGCGACCTGCGCAGCTTCCATAGCCAGTATCGCGATGGCGCTGCCGAGGCGCTGATCCAGCTCGACGTACGCCTGGTCGATGCACGCGACCAACGCATCCTCGCCAGCCGCCGCTTCAGCGTCAGCCAGCCGGCGCGTGATACCTCGGTGCCGGCGGTAGTCGCCGCCTTTGGCCAGGCGGGGGATCAATTGTCCCGCGAGCTGGTGGACTGGACGCTGAACCAAGGGCAGCGCGCTACCCCGTAGGGTGCGCCGTGCGCACCAGGCATTTCACACCTGATCTTCGGTGCGCACGGCCTAGGCGGCCCCGCGACATCCTAGGTAGCCAACCAGTCGCGCACCTCGGCGTAGGGGTACTCCTCCAGCGCAGCGAAACCGGCCAGCTGACGTGCCTTGAGCTTGGTGAACAGCGGCGTTGTAACACCGCAGAGAAAACGCGTCAGGCATTCATGGCTGGGTCTGTGCCCGACGTGCTGCTGGTGCTTCTCGACGAAGGCGGCGCATAACGCCTGGGCATCTCGTCCGCTCAAGGGCGGCAGCTCTGGCGGTTGCGGCAAGCTGGCGACACGGCCCTGGCACACCGAACAATGCCCACAATGCTCGGGCGCCTGCTCGTCGCCAAAGTACAGCGCCAGGCGCCGGCTCAGGCATTCGCGGCTCTCGAACAGCGCGAGCATGGCCTGGATGCGGGCGATCTCGCTGGCCTCATGGGCGCGAAAATGCGCGTGCAGGTCATTGGCCAGGCCGTCCAGATCAAAGCCGCCATCGAGCACGGCATAGACCTCGGTCATCTGCTTGCTTTCCAGCTCCAGCCAGCCCTTCTCCTGAAAGTAGTCCAGCGCCTTGACCACCCGCGCGCGCTCGGCGCCGTGGTCGCGATACAGCACGTCGAAATCCAGGGTGCTCCAGGTGCGGGCGCGGCGCGAGCTGGCCAGGATGGCCTCGACGAACTGGCGCCGCTCGCCTTCGAACTGCGCCAGCAAGGCCTCGTCCTCCAGCAGCAGCTTGAAGCGATACTCGGCGAAGTAGGCATAGCGCGGCGCGATGATGCCGCGTAGCTCCAGTTGCACCAGCAGGGTCTTGAGCGGTAGCGCGCGGATGTTGCTCAGTTCCGACAGCTGCCCGAGCATCAGCTCCCACTGCCCGCCCGTGCCCACCGCACGCAGGTCATCGAGCACGGCACGGATACTACCAAGCTCCGGCGTATCGCCGTAGACGAAGTTCTCCAGCACGCTGAGGCCATCGCGGCTGGCCAGCACCAGGCAATCCGAGGCCTGACCGTCACGCCCTGCGCGGCCGATTTCCTGGCTGTAGTTCTCCACCGACTTGGGCAGGTCGAAGTGCACCACATTGCGGATGTCGCGCTTGTCGATGCCCATGCCGAAGGCGATGGTGGCGACGATGCATTCCAGCTCGCCGGCCATGAAGCGCCGCTGGATCGACTCACGCGCATCAAAGGCCATGCCGGCGTGGTAGGCGCTTACCGCCAGACCGTCTCGCGCCAGTCGCTCGGCGACCTGTTCGGCGGTCTTCTGTTGAGTGACGTAGACGATGCTTGCCTGACCACGACGCGGCGCCAGCCATTGCTGCAAACGCTGCAACTTGGCGCCGCCGGGCAGCGGTTCGACCAGGAGGTTGAGATTGGGCCGGTAGAAACCGGTGGTGACCACGTCCGCCTCAAGGATGGCAAATTTCTCGCGCATATCGGCGATCACCTTGGGCGTCGCCGTGGCGGTCAGCAGCAGCACCTGGCCAATGCCGAACTGACGCTGGTAGTCGGGCAGCTTGAGGTAGTCGGGGCGGAAGTTGTGGCCCCACTCGGAAATGCAGTGCGCCTCGTCGACCACCAGCAGGGAGATCGGCACCTGAGCGATGAAGTTGCGAAAGCGCTCGTTCTTCAGGCGTTCCACCGAGATCATCAGGATCTTCAGCTCGCCGCTGCGGGCGCGGCTCATGACCTCGGCGGCCTGTTCGCGGCTCTGCGCCGAATCGATGCTCGCCGCCGCGATGCCATGGGCATGCAGGAAGGCCAGTTGGTCCTGCATCAGCGCCAGCAGCGGCGAGATGACCAGGGTCAGGTGCGGCAGGTGCAGGGCTGGCAGTTGATAGCACAGCGACTTGCCCGAGCCGGTGGGAAAGATCGCCGCTGCCGAGCGACCGGCGAGCACGGCACTGATCACCGCTTCCTGACCGGGGCGTAGTTGATCGAAACCGAAGACGCGTTTTAGGGTGGACATGCGCTGTCACTCCATTGACCGCTGAATGGTCCCTGACCATAACGCGGTTGCGCAGGGTGCGCCATGCGCACCTGCAGAGTCCCGTGGAGAACCGGTGCGCACGGCGCACCCTAGCCCGGAAACGACAAAGCCGCCCGAAGGCGGCTTTGTCAGAGAACACGGGTCAGCTTAGAGCTGCGGACCGGCGTTCTTGATCGCTTCGCTCACATCGAACTTCTGGAAGTTGTCGATGAACAGCTTGGCCAGGCTCTTGGCGGCTTCGTCGTAGGCGTTCTTGTCTGCCCAGGTGTTGCGCGGGTTGAGCAGGTTGGTCTCGACGCCCGGTACCGACTTGGGCACATCCAGGTTGATGATCGGCAGGTGCTCGGTCTCGGCACCGATCAGCGCGCCACTCTGGATGGCGGCGATCACACCACGAGTGGTGGGGATGTTGAAGCGCTTGCCGACGCCGTAGCCACCGCCGGTCCAGCCGGTGTTGACCAGGTAGACCTTGGAGCCGAAGGCATTGATGCGCTTGATCAGCAGCTCGGCGTAGACGCCAGCCGGACGCGGGAAGAACGGTGCGCCGAAGCAGGTGGAGAAGGTCGACTTGATGCCGCCGCCCGAACCCATTTCGGTGGAACCGACCAGCGCGGTGTAGCCGGAGAGGAAGTGATAGGCCGCCTGCTCGTTGTTGAGGATCGACACCGGCGGCAGTACGCCGGTCAGGTCGCAGGTCAGGAAGATCACCGCATTCGGCTCGCCGCCGAGGTTCTTCTCGCTGCGTTTCTCGACGTACTCCAGCGGATAGGCCGCGCGGCTGTTCTGGGTCAGGCTGTCGTCGGCGTAGTCCGGGGTGCGCTGCTCGTCGAGCACGACGTTTTCCAGCACGGTGCCGAACTGAATGGCTTTCCAGATCACCGGCTCGTTCTTCTCGGACAGGTCGATGCACTTGGCGTAGCAGCCGCCTTCGACGTTGAACACCACGCCCTCGCCCCAGCCGTGCTCGTCGTCACCGATCAGGTAACGCGACTCGTCGGCGGACAGGGTGGTCTTGCCGGTGCCGGACAGACCGAAGAACAGGGTGACGTCGCCTTCTTCGCCGATGTTGGCGGCGCAGTGCATCGGCAGCACGTCTTTTTCCGGCAGCAGGAAGTTCTGCACGGAGAACATGGCCTTCTTCATTTCACCGGCGTAACGCATGCCGGCGATCAGCACTTTCTTGGCGGCGAAGTTGATGATCACGCAGCCATCGGAGTTGGTGCCGTCACGCTCAGGCACGCACTCGAAGTTGGCGACGTTGAGGATCTGCCACTCGGCCTTGCCAGCCTGGTTGTAAGTGGTCGGGTTGATGAACAGCTGACGGCCGAACAGGTTCTGCCAGGCGGTCGCGGTGGTCATCTTGACCGGCAGGTAGTGCTCTTCGGCAGAACCTACGTGAACGTGGGAGACGAAGTGCTCCTGGGCGTTGTTGAACGCGGCGACGCGATCCCACAGGGCGTCGAACTTGTCGGCCGGGAACGGACGGTTGATGGCACCCCAGGCGATCTGCGCCTCGGTGCTCGGCTCCTGAACGATGAAGCGATCAGCTGGCGAGCGGCCAGTGCGATGACCAGTACGTACGACCAGCGCGCCGTTGGCGGCCAGTTCCCCTTCACCACGGCGAATGGCTTCTTCGACCAGTTGCGCGGCGCTGATGTCGGTGTACACGGCGTTGTTGGCTTGCGTCATGAGGGTCCCCGTCGGCCACTGGCCGAGTCTTCCGAACGTTGTGTAGTGCAGGGGCAACCGCACTACACGGTAAAAAAGTCGCGGGAGTATGCCAGAAAAGCGAACTGCTTGGCAGCCTCCGATCTGATAGAGAACGGCTATCGTTCAGAAAAGTTCATCAATGCCGTGTATGCGACGGCGCCTCGCTGCCAGCGCCAGCGAACAGCTGGGCGATATCGGCAGCGTCGAAGGCATAGCGCTCGTTGCAGAACTGGCAATCGATCACCACGCTGCCACCCTGCTCGGCCAGCAGCAGTTCGGCATCGGCCTGGCCGAGGCTGGCCAGGGCGCTGGCCGAACGCTCGCGCGAGCAGCTGCAACGGAACTGCAGCGGCTGTTCGTCGAACAGGCGCACATTCTCTTCGTGGTAGAGGCGATGCAGCAGCGTCGGATTGTCCAGACCGAGCAGCTCTTCGGCGGTCAGGGTGTCAGCCAGGGTCAGCACGTGGTTCCAGCTTTCCTGGCGCGCCTCGGGCTCGGTCTGATGGTGAGGTGGCAACTGTTGCAGCAACAGGCCGCGCGCACGCTGGCCGTCGGCCTTGAGCCAGAAACGGGTCGGCAGCTGTTCTGAGCTGGCGAAATAGTTGGACAGGCACTCGGCCAGGTCGACGCCTTCAAGGTCGACGATGCCCTGGTAGCGCTGGCCCCGGGTCGGATCGATGGTGATGGCCAGCACGCCATTGGGCATCAGGCTTTGCAGGTCGGCATCGGCGCCGATCTGCTCGGCTTCATAGCGGGCGATACCGCGCAGGTCACGCGCGCTGGAGCATTCCACCATCAGCAGCGACAGCGGGCCTTCGGAGCGCGCCTGCAGCACCAGCAGGCCATCGAACTTGAGGGTACCGACCAGCAGGGCGGCGGCGGCCATCATCTCGCCGAGCAGTTGCGCCACTGGCTGCGGGTAGGCGTGCTTGGCCAGCACATGAGCGTAACTTTCGCGCAACGCGACCATTTCGCCCCGCACGTCGGTGTCGTCGAAGAGAAAGCGTTGACTGAAGTCGTTCATGGCGGCTGGCCCAGGGTCTGTAAAAAGGCTGGCGATTTTATGCACAAACGCCAGCACAACCAAGGCCCGACCGTCATGTGCAGGTGTTCACACAAACAGGCGCCCCCTGAACGCCGACTGAACCGATTGCCTTCTACCCTTGTGTCACGGCACTTACTACCTATTATCCGCGCGCCTGAGGCTTGTCACATATTTGCAAAGGGATCTTCCATGTCGAGCACATTCATCAATCGCCACTGGCACCCACGCGCCATGCTGGTCTGTCATGTCGTCGCCATCGTGTTGCTCGTCAGTTGGCTGTGGCAGCCCACGCGCGAGTTGTGGGACGCCTTCGACCTGTGGCTGTTCAAGGTGCTCAACGACCCCGTACACGCCGCCGGTCTGTGGGCCAAGATCTGGGCCATCGGCAGCATGCGCCCAGTGGACCTGGGCGTCGGCATCGTGATGCTGGCGGTGATGCTCAAGGCCGGTCTGGTCTTCGAAGGCCATCAGGTGCGCCGCGCCTTGTTCGCCTTCCTGACGGCACTCCTGACCTTGCTGCTGCTGCGCGTCGGCTTCGCCGAACTGGTCAAGGCCATGGGCTGGCAGCGTCCCAGTGCCTCGCTGGTCGTCGAGGGCAGTGCCCGCCTGACCGAGCTGTTCCCCGGTTGGGAAGAGCGCTGGGACCTCAAGGACAGCGCCAGCCGTAGTTTCCCTGGTGATCACGCCTCGGTGCTATTGATCTGGGCCTTCTTCATGACCTTCTTTGCGCGCAACTGGCGCCTGCTGCTGGTCTGGGCGATCGCGGTGATCGGCATCCTGCCGCGCCTGGTCGCCGGCGCCCACTGGGGGTCGGATGCCTTCGTCGGCGGTGCGTTCCTGAGCCTGCTGGCCCTGGCCTGGGGTTGCTACACCCCACTGGGCTATCACACCAGCGAATGGCTGGAAAAGATCACCCTGCCGATCACCTCACGCCTGGCCAAGCTGCCGCTGCTGGGCCGCATGAGCATCGTCAGCGGGCGCTGAACCGGAACCGCAAGACAACGGACAAGGTGGGAGCGAGCTCTGCTCGCGAAGCTTTTACCGTCGTTCGCGAGCAAAGCTCGCTCCTACAGGCTTGCGCCTAATCCTCATCCGCCCAAGGGTGGCGCAGGCCACCTTCCTGCTGTTCGTTGAACTGATGGATCTGCCGACGCTGCTTCTTGCTCGGCCGACCGTCGGTCTGCATACCCACGGCGCCAGCCTTGCGCATCGCGGCGGCCTGCTCGCGGCGGGCGATGCTCTCTTCCGTCTCGCGATACAACAGTTGCGCCTCGGGCGCGCCACGGCGGACGCTGGATAAGGCCAGCACGACCACGGTGCGCTCATCGAAACCGGTGCGCAGCACGTATTCGTCGCCGATCTTCGGCTCCTTGCCCGGCTTGCAGCGCTCGCCACGGTGATGGACCTTGCCACCTTCTATCGCCGCCTTGCACAGGGCGCGCGTCTTGAAGAAGCGTGCCGCCCACAGCCATTTGTCCAGGCGGATCTTGTCGTCGTCTTTCTCGCTCAATGCTCTCTCAACTCCATAACCATCGCTTCATGCCTGCCCGCACCCCGCATTCACACATGGAACGGCGCGAACATAGCGCAACTCTTCACGTACAGGCAGATCGGCGGGTGTTTTCAAATCCCACACCAGCCCTATTCGCTGCAGGATCAGCAGCATCCACCACCCCGGATCCCACTCGCCCTTGTACAACCCCAGCCTTGCAGACCCCGGGAACGCGTGGTGGTTGTTATGCCAGCATTCGCCCATTGTCAGCAGAGCAGCGAAAGGTACGTTGTAACCCTGCACGCTCGCACCTTCCACGATATGCGCCTGGTCACCATGACGGTGGGCGAAATGCCCAATCAGCCAATGACCAAACACCCCGGCGGTGACTCGGGCGCAGACACCCCAGAACACCCAACCCCAGCCACCGATAGCAAAGAACAGAAGAGCCCAGGGCAGTTGCTGGAGCATCCAGGTTTTCTGCAGAAAACGATAAACCGGGTCCTCCGCGACTCGTGCCTCAACGAGAATTTCCGGTGGACGTCTCAGGCGCAACTCACAGTGCAATTGCCACCAGGCATCCACCAACGGCGCCCGCCGATGGCCAAAGAAATCGTGGCACGCCTTCTGCCGCTGGGCATAGTCGCGCAGGTCATGGGTACGCAGCAGACCGAGTGGTCCGCAGAGCCCCACCAGCACGCCGCAATAGACCAGGAAGTATTCCAACCACTTGGGACACTGAAAGCTTTCGTGGATGAGTTTTCGGTGCATGCCCAACGAATGCCCGCACAGCAGAACAAAAGCAGTCGTAACCACAAATAGCGCAAATGCCGACCAACTGAATGTCAGCGCACCGCCAACCAAGGCCCCCAGAGCCATCGCGCTGAACCAGAGGGAGCGTATCGGCTCCCAGTGAACCTCACCGTTTTCGACGTCCGCACCCAGCTGGACTCGGTGGTTTTTCAGACTCTGCGGAAATATATCCATATGTTCCTCCGCCGGGACACCGGCTCATTCAGACGCTTTCTTGGCCTGCGCCTCAGACTCGCGCTTGAGTTGCCCACCCGTCGGGCAGACCTCGAAAGCGAAACCGAGCAAGGTATTGAGCAAGCTGTCAGGGTTCAGCCGGTAAGCCACGAACTGCCCCCGTCGCTCGCTTACGACCAATCCGGCCGTAGTCAGTACAGCTAAATGACGGGAAATAGCAGGGGCACTCATCTCGAAGCGACTGGCAATTTCGCCCGCTGTCAGCTCCTGCGCGGAGAGATAGGCCAATATCTGCCTACGCGGCGTCGAAGCCAGCGCCTCAAAAACTCGATTAGCGTCCATTCACCACCACAATTAACAATTTAGTTAATTGCTTATATGCCTAAAAGAAAAAGGTGACAACTGGATCAAGCAAAAAACATGTGGGCAGGTGCGGTTGTCATACGCCCTGTCTAGAATGCCCATCCAAATACCCTGGAACGCCGCCTTGAAGACTTTCGACCAGCTCAGCGTGATCGGCCTGCGTGAGTGGATCAATCTGCCCGAGCTAGGCATCATCGGCTTGCGCGCCAAGATCGACACCGGCGCCAGCACCTCGAGCCTGCACGCCAGCGATATCCAGCCGTTCCAGAAGGACGGCGAAGACTGGGTGCGGTTCACCGCCTACCTCGGCACCCAGGTGCAACGCCGCCATCGCTGCGAAGCGCAGATGGTCTCGGTCAAACGCATCAAGAGCTCCAACGGCCAGGCGCAGAGCCGCTACGTGATTCGCACGCACCTGGCCCTCGGTGATCGCCTGTGGCCGGTGGAGTTCACCCTGGCCTGTCGCAAGACCATGCGTTATCGCGTACTCCTCGGTTCCAAGGCGCTGATCACCGGCCAACTGGTGGTCAATCCGGCACTCAGCTACGTGCAGGACAAACCCTCACTCTCCTCGTCCCTTCCAGGTGCCCAATGAAGATCGCCGTGCTGTCGCGTAACCCGCGTCTGTATTCCACCCGCCGTCTGGTGGAGGCCGGCCAGCAGCGGGGCCATGAAATGGTGGTGATCGACACCCTGCGCGCCTACATGAACATCGCCAGCCACAAGCCGCAGATCCACTACCGCGGCCAGGCCATGGACGGCTTCGACGCGGTGATCCCGCGCATCGGCGCCTCGGTGACCTTCTATGGCTGCGCGGTGCTGCGCCAGTTCGAGATGATGGGCGTCTACCCGCTCAACGAGTCGGTGGCCATCAGCCGCTCGCGCGACAAGCTGCGCGCCCTGCAGCTGCTGTCGCGCAAGGGCATCGGCCTGCCGGTGACCGGCTTCGCCCACTCCCCCGACGACATTCCCGACCTGATCCAGATGGTTGGCGGTGCGCCGCTGGTGATCAAGGTGCTCGAAGGCACCCAGGGCATGGGCGTGGTACTGGCCGAAACGCACAAGGCTGCCGAGTCGGTGATCGAGGCCTTCCTCGGCCTCAAGCAGGACATCATGGTCCAGGAATACATCCAGGAAGCCGGCGGCGCCGACATCCGCTGCTTCGTGGTCGGTGACAAGGTGATAGCGGCGATGAAGCGCCAGGCCAAGGCCGGCGAGTTCCGCTCCAACCTGCACCGCGGCGGCAGCGCCAGCCTGATCAAGATCACCCCGGAAGAGCGCATGACCGCCGTGCGCGCGGCCCGCGTGATGGGCCTGAACGTCGCCGGGGTGGACATCCTGCGCTCCAACCACGGCCCGCTGGTGATGGAGGTGAACTCCTCGCCCGGCCTGGAAGGCATCGAGACCACCACCGGCAAGGACGTCGCCGGCATGATCATCCAGTACCTGGAAAAGAACGCCGAACCTGGCCAGACCCGCACCAAGGGCCGCGGATGAGCCCAGTGTTCGACGGTCGTCTGGCGCTGATCGCGCCGGCCTCTGCCATCGCCGAAGACGTGCTCGAGGCGACCCTGGCCCAGCTCGACGTGCTGGGCATCCGCTACCACCTGGGCCAGCACGTGCGCGCCCGGCATCGCTACCTGGCCGGCACGCCGGAGCAACGCCTGGACGATCTGCACCAGGCCTTCGCCCTGTCGGACATCAGCGCCGTCTGGTGCCTGCGCGGCGGTTACGGCTGCGCGCAGCTGGTGGCGGATATCGACTGGGCTCAGCTGCGCCAGGCCAGCCCGCGACCGCTGATCGGCTTCTCCGATCTATCGATTCTGCTCGAGGCCTTTGCACAACAGGGTCTGCCGGCCATTCATGGCCCGGTGGCCAGCGCGCTCGGCCATCAGGTGCTGTCGGCGCCCGGCGGCCAGCGCGAACGCCTGGCCTCGATGCAGGCACTGTGGAGTCTGCTCAAGGGCAAGCACCGGCAGCTGCCGCTGCGCCATATCAGCGGCCCGCAGCATGTCATCGAGGGCACCTTGCAAGGCGGCAACCTGACGGCCCTGGCCAGCGTCTGCGGCACCCATGCCGGGTTGCGCCTGGCCGAGGATTCGATCCTGATTCTGGAAGACGTCGGCGAACCCTACTACCGCCTGGAGCGCAGCCTCTGGCAACTGCTGCACAGTTTTGCCGGGAAAAAGCCGAGCGCGGTCTGCCTGGGCAGCTTCACCGACTGCCCGCGGCGCGGCGTGCACCACAGCCTGGAGCAGATCATCGGCGAATACCTGGCGCAGCTGGGTATCCCGCTGTATGGCGACCTGCCCAGCGGCCATGGCGACAGCAATTATCCCTGGCCTTATGGCCAGCGGGCGCGCCTGGGCGGCGGCAGCCTGAGCTGGTAACCCGCCTCAGCGTCGACGCGCCCGCATCCAGGCAAGAAACGCCGCTTCGGTCATCGGCCGACCGAACAGATAGCCTTGCCCCAGGGCACAGTCGTGCTCACGCAACAGCGCCAGTTGACTGTCACGCTCGATGCCCTCGGCCACGCATTCCAGGCCGAGATTGCGCGCGATCATCAAGATGGTCTGCACCAGCATGCGTCCGCTCGCTTCGCCATCGAGATCGGCGACGAAGCTGCGGTCGATCTTCAGCCGGTCCAGCGGCAGACGCTTGAGGTAGGTGAGCGACGAATAGCCGGTACCGAAGTCGTCGATGGCGAAGCGCACGCCCTGCGCCTTAAGCTGCTGCATGTTGCCGATGCAGCGCTCGACATCTTCGAGCAGCACGCCCTCAGTGATTTCCAGTTCCAGGGACTGGGCCGGCACACCGTGCTGGCGCAGGCACTGCTCGACACGTTCCACGCAGCCTGCCTGACGCAGCTCACGCGGGCTGAGATTGACCGCCAGCACCAGTTGCGGCCATTGCGCCTGCCACCGCGCCAGCGCCGCGCAGGCCTGCTCCAGCACCCACTGGCCGATGTCCTGGATCAGCCCAGTTTCCTCGGCCAGGGGAATGAACTGATCCGGGCCGATCTCACCGCGTTCGGGGTGCATCCAGCGCAGTAGCACCTCGGCGCCAGCCACGCTGTTGTCGGCCAGCATCAGCTGCGGCTGGAACACCAGTTGCAGCTGCTGACGCGCGATGGCCTGACGCAGTTCGCTCTGCAACTGCAGACGTTGATCGATGGCAACCTGCATCTCCGGGGCGAAGAAATGCAGGGCGTTGCGCCCGGCATGCTTGGCCCGGTACATGGCGGTATCGGCCTGTTTGAGAATGTCCGAGGCTTGTTGCAGGCCCATCGGATGCAGGGCAATGCCGATACTGGCGCTGATCGCCAGCTCATGGCCGTCGATCAGGCAGCTGCCGTGCAGGCCGCGCAGCAGCTTCTCCCCAACCGCTGCGGCATGCTCGGCGACGGTTTGCGGCTCCTTGCCCAGGGCCTCGAGCAAGACCACGAACTCATCACCGCCGAGGCGCGCCAGGGTGTCTTCGGTACGCAGTTCGGCGGCCAGGCGGGTGGTGACTTCGCACAGCAGGGCATCGCCGATCAGGTGGCCGAGGCTGTCGTTGACCGTCTTGAAATGATCAAGATCAATGAACAACAGTGCCCCCAGACTTCCCTCACGATTCTCGCGATCCATGGCATGTTGCAGGCGATCGAGCAGCAGGCGGCGATTGGGCAGGCCGGTGAGTTCGTCGCTGTAGGCCAGGCGCTCGATCTCACGCTGGTAGCGCTGGCGCTCGGAGATGTCGGTGACACTGGCGCGAATCAGCAGGTTCTCCCCCGGCATGCGCACCAGGCGCACCTCGCAGGGCAACTGGCGACCGGCGCTGTCGCGGTGGTTCCATTCGAATACCGGCGCATCACCGGCAACGGCGCAGCGCAGGAATGCCTTGCCAGCGCGGGCAGACAGCCGACCGTCGGCCTGACGCAGCGGGCTGATGCTCTGGATCGACTTGCCGAGCAGTTCATCACGGCGATAGCGAAATAGACGCAGGGCGTTCTCGTTGCACTCGACGATGCCGCCCTCCGGGTCGAACAGCAGGATCGCCTCAGGCGCGTGCTCGACCAGCGTTCGATAGCGCGCCTCGGCCTCGTGCCGCGCGCTGATGTCCTCGACCAGCAGCAGGAACAGCGTCTGCCGACCAATACCGCCGCGCACGGCACGCAGGCTGACACGGGTGAAAACCACCAAGCCATCGGCACGCAGAAAGCGCTTGTCCATCTCGAACCCGTCGCTGCTGCCGAGCAGCACCTGCTCCACATGGGCCTGCTCGGCCGCCAGATCGTCCGGGTACGACAGCTGCTGCCAACTGCTGGCGAGCAGCTCCTCGCGACTACGACCGAGGATGCTGCACAGCTTCTGGTTGACCTCTTCCCAGCCAAAGCTCTGGGTAGTCAGTGCCATGCCGATCAGCGGCGCCTCGAAGAACAGGCGCAGGCGCTCGTCACGCTCGCGCAGTTGCGACTCCGTGCGCTTGCGTTCGCTGATGTCCTGCACCACGCCATAGATGCGCACCAGGCTGCCGTCCTGATTGCGCTCGACCATGCCACGCAGACGGGCTAAGCGTCCCCCCAGGCGCGCCGCCAGATGGACCTCGATATCCAGGTCGTCTCTTCCACTGAGCGCGGCCTGCAATGTCTGCATGATCAGCGTCTGGCTCGGCGTATCGAAATAATGCAGCGCCTGCTCGAGGTTCGGCGGCCCAAGATGAATGTCGCGCTCGACGATGCGGTAGCAGCCATCGCTCCAGAACATGCCGTAGTCGCTGATCTCCAGCACCCAGCCGCCCAGGTTGGCGATGTCTTCGGTCTGGCTGAACAGATGGCTCTGGCGCAGTAGCTGCGCGCGCTGCTGCTCGACCTTGGCGGCCAGTTCGACACGCTCGGTGACATCATGCTGCAGCCCGACGAAATGGCTGATGCCCTGCTCGTCGCGCATCGGCGCCAGCACCACCTCGTTCCAGAACGGCCTGCCGTCCTTGCGATAATTACGCACCACGGCATGACCACTGCGGCCATTCCTCAAGGCACCGCGCAGGGGTTGCAGCTCAAGCTGGGCGCGGTCATCGCCGAGCAGAAAGCGGCAGTTACGCCCCATTGTCTCCTCGGCGCTATAGCCGGTTATCTGGCTGAATGCAGCATTGCAGTAGACCAGTGGCAGATCGGCCTGGCGCGCGTCGGCGATGGTCACCCCCAGCGGGCTGGCCTCCATCGCCAGGTTGGCGCGGGCCAGTTGCTGCTGCATCTGCGCACTGCGCGCCAGTGCCTGTCGCAGATCGCCAAGCGCACGGCCTACCAGCAACGTGGCACCCATCAACAGCACGACGGCGAAGTGCAGCTGGTTACGCTGCAGATCCAGCTCACCGAAACTCAGACTGCCGCGCAGCAGCGGTAGCGGCAGGGTTGCGGCGTACACCAGCAGCACGCCATATAGAGCACCCGCGAAAGCGTGTCGTAGCGCCAGGACCAACATGCTCAGGCCAAGCAGCGGCAGGGCCAGCTGAGCCGGCAGGCGGGCGCTGAGCAGCATCAGCGCCAGAAATACGCCAGTCGCCAACAGCCAACCACCTGGCGAGCGGCTGATGGACAGAGTCGGCGCGCTATCTGCCAGCGGCTCGCTGATCCAGCCACGCGCACGCAGCAACGGGGTACAGAACGCCAGCAAGGGCGCCGTCAGGGCGAGGATGTTGATGGTGTCGCTCAACCAGATCGCCAGGCTGGCCAGCGCCCACTGCTCGCTGCTCTGAAAACCGGTCAGCCAGAGGTTGCTCTGCAAGCCGAGCGCCACCAACGCGCTCGGCATCAACACAGCGAAGGCGAGAAATCTCAGCAGATCACTCAGACGTCCCAGGGCGGGATCGAAAGGCTGACGCCGCAACAGCCACCAGCTCAGGGCTACGGCGGCGGTTTCCGGCAGGGCATAGAGCGGCGCCCACTGCCAGGGCAGGCCCCATAGCGGCACGCTGAACAAGGCGTTGAGGTACAACGCCGGCAGCACGCGCGGGCCCCACCACAGGCACAAGGCAAGGCCGAGCACCAGGGGCAGATAACACAACGCCACCCCGTCATTCAGGCGGGTCGCCAGAGAAATCCAGGTTGCCAGATGGAACATCGGCAGCGGCAGCCACCAGGTCCAGCTGGGCAAGCGGTCGGGGAAGGCGGCGGGCATGCAGGCCTCGAGTTGATGCGCTGGCACAGCATAGCCCAGCGCCAGAGCGCTTGGCAGCATATTGCCAGCACTCGAGCGCGGTAAGCAGACGCCTGGTTACACCGCGTCGCGCGGCAACAGCAGGCCGAGCGGCAGGCGCACCCGCGCCTCGAGACCACCCCCACTGCGGTTGCGCAGCTCGACGCTGCCGCCATGCAGCGCCGCGATGCGCTTGACGATGGCCAGGCCAAGGCCGGTACCGCGACCGCCACGCGCCCGATCACCGCGGATGAAGGGGTTGAAGATGCTGTCCAGCTCGGCCGGATCGATGCCATTGCCACGGTCCAGCACGCTCAGCACTACATAAGGCGCGTTGTGGTCGCCGGCCAGGCTGGCGACCACCTCGACGGCATCCCCACCGCCGTGATTGAGGGCGTTCTCCACCAGATTGGTCAGCAGACGCTTGGTCGAGACGCGGCGCAGCGGAAAAGGCGGGATCGGCTCGAGGCACAGGCGCACGCGCTCGCCGTTCTGGTTGTAGGGCGCCAGGGTTTCGCGTACCAGTTCGGAGAAGTCCAGCTCCTCCACCGGCTCGTCGCGCCCGTCGCGGATGAAGGCGAGGAACTGATCGAGGATGGCGTCCATGTCCTCGATATCACGCACCATGTCGTCGGTGAGTTCGGTGTCGTTGTCCATGAATTCCAGGGCCAGACGCAGACGGGTCAGCGGCGTGCGCAAGTCATGAGAAACACCGGCCAGCATCAGCTCACGCTCGCGCCCGGCCTGTTCGACGTCCTCGGCCATCTGGTTGAAGGCGCGGTAAACCTCGGTCATCTCGCTTGGCGTATCGCCTACCGGCAGGCGCACGCTGCGCCCCTGACCAAGCTGGCGAGCGGCAAAGACCAGGCGCTTGAGCGGTGCATTGAGCTGGCGCACGAAGATCCAGGCTGCAGCCGTGGACAGCAGGCCGATACCGAGGAACCAGCCGAGCACGCTCCAGATGCGCTGGCCACGCAGCGGATGCGGATACATCGGCACCCGCACCCAGCCATCGCCGAGACTCGGCGCACGCACCCACAGTGCCGGCGGCGTGGTCGCACGCACCCGGGTTTCGGTGTCGGGACCAAGCTCGGTTTGCATCTGCCGCTGGAAGATCTCGCTGTAGGGCCAGTGTTGTTCACTGGCCGGCACCTTGTCCCGCGGGATGCGCTTGAGCCCGGCGGCCTGGGCAATATGGTCGCGATCATCGGGGTTGGCTGCCCAATAGGCCCGCAAGGTCAGCGCCGCACCGTGGCTGTACTGGCGGTCGACCAGCACGTCCTCGTTCATCATCAGGTACACCAGGGTCAGTGCCTTGGAGAACAGCACGACCACGAGCACCAGCCAGAGGGTACGGGCGAAGAAACTTTGCGGGAACCAGTAGGGGGCTTTCATCAATACAGAACCGTAGGAGCGAGCTCGGCTCGCGAAAACGTGGCTTCGATTCGCGAGCTGAGCCCGCTCCTACAGGTCACTTGTTGCCATCGGGAACGAACACGTAGCCCACACCCCAGACCGTCTGGATATAGCGCGGCTTGGACGGGTCCGGCTCGATCAGGCGACGCAGGCGGCTGATCTGCACATCGATGGAGCGCTCCAGCGCATCCCACTCGCGGCCACGGGCCAGGTTCATCAGCTTGTCGCGGGTCAGCGGTTCGCGCGCATGTTGCACCAAGGCCTTGAGAACGGCGAACTCACCGGTGGTGAGCATGTGTACTTCCTGCCCTTTCTTCAGCTCGCGGGTGGCCAGGGACAATTCGTATTCGCCGAAGCTGACGCTCTCGTCCTCGCTACCCGGTGCACCCGGCACCACAGGCGCCTGACGGCGCAGCACCGCCTTGATCCGCGCCAGCAACTCACGCGGGTTGAAGGGTTTGGCCAGGTAGTCATCGGCGCCCAGTTCCAGGCCCTGGATGCGGCTGGACTCATCGCCCTTGGCGGTGAGCATGATGATCGGCATCTGGTTGCCCGCCTCACGCAGACGGCGGCAGGCAGAGAGACCGTCTTCGCCCGGCAACATCAGATCCAGCACCACCAGATTGAACAGTTCGCGCGCCAGCAGACGGTCCATCTGCTCGGCGTTCTCCACGGCGCGAACCCGGTAGCCCTGCTCATCGAAGAAGCGCTCGAGCAAACGGCGCAGACGGGCGTCGTCATCGACGATGAGAATTTTCTCGCCTTCAGCGGCAGGGGCAGCGGACTGGGTCATGGCGTCTCCTTGGACAGCCGTACTAAGGACGGCAAGTGGCGGCATTATCGCTCAGGCGCATGGGTGGGCGCTTTAGCCATTGTTAGCAGATTTTTCCCCGAACGGTTCGCAGCTCTCGTGAATGCGGTGTTTATAATGCGCCGCTTTCGTGTCTGGCCTGCATCTTTGCGGCCACCCTGTCGCTCAGGGCACTTCTGAAAACGTGGGTAGTATTTATATGGATAGCATCAACAATCGCATCGCCGAAGAGCTGGGCGTACGCCCGCAACAGGTTGCCGCCGCCGTGGCCCTGCTCGACGAAGGCTCCACCGTGCCCTTCATCGCCCGTTATCGTAAAGAAGTGACCGGCAGTCTCGACGATACCCAACTGCGCCACCTGGAAGAGCGCCTGCGCTACCTACGCGAGCTGGACGAACGCCGCGTGGCGATCCTCGCCAGCATCGAGGAGCAGGGCAAGCTGACGCCTGAACTCAAGCGCGAAATCGACCTCGCCGACACCAAGACCCGCCTGGAAGACCTGTACCTGCCGTACAAGCAGAAGCGCCGCACCAAGGGCCAGATCGCCCTCGAAGCGGGCCTCGGCGAGCTGGCCGACGCGCTGTTCAACGATCCGAATCTAGTGCCCGAGCAGGAAGCCGAGCGCTTCATCGACGCCGAGAAAGGCTTCGCCGACGTCAAGGCCGTGCTCGAAGGCGCCAAATACATCCTCATGGAGCGCTTCGCCGAAGACGCCGCGCTGCTGGACAAGCTGCGCAGCTTCCTCAAGGACAACGCCACCCTCAGCGCCCGCCTGGTGCCGGGCAAAGAGAACGAAGGGGCCAAGTTCAGCGACTACTTCGAGCACGACGAAGCGCTCAAGGGCGTGCCGTCGCACCGCGCGCTGGCGATTTTCCGCGGCCGCAACGAAGGCATTCTCAGCGCCAGCCTGAAGGTCGGCGAAGAGCTGCCCGGCGCCATGCATCCTTGCGAGCTGATGATCGGCGAGCGCTTCGGCATCAGCGCGCAAGGCCGCGCCGCTGACAAATGGCTGGCCGAGGTGGTGCGCTGGACCTGGAAGGTCAAGCTCTACAACCACCTGGAAACCGACCTGCTCGGCGAGCTGCGCGAAAAGGCCGAGGACGAGGCGATTGCCGTCTTCGCCCGTAACCTGCACGACCTGCTGCTGGCCGCCCCCGCCGGCCCGCGCGCCACCCTGGCGCTGGACCCGGGCCTGCGCACCGGCTGCAAGGTGGCTGTGGTCGATGCCACCGGCAAGGTGCTGGAAACCGCCACCGTCTACCCGCACGCCCCGCGTAACGACTGGGACGGCACACTGGCCATCCTCGCCAAGCTGTGCGCCAAGCACGGTGTCGACCTGATCTCGATCGGCAACGGCACCGCCAGCCGCGAGACCGACAAGCTGGCCGCCGAGCTGATCAAGAAGGTGCCGGGCCTCAAGCTGACCAAGGTGATGGTCTCCGAAGCCGGCGCCTCGGTGTACTCGGCCTCGGAGCTGGCCGCCCGCGAATTCCCCGATCTCGACGTTTCCCTGCGCGGCGCAGTAAGCATCGCCCGCCGCCTGCAGGACCCGCTGGCCGAGCTGGTGAAGATCGACCCGAAATCCATCGGCGTTGGCCAGTACCAGCACGACGTGTCCCAGCTCAAGCTGGCGCGCTCGCTGGACGCCGTGGTCGAGGACTGCGTGAACGCCGTCGGCGTGGATGTGAACACCGCCTCCGCCGCCCTGCTGGCGCGCATCTCCGGGCTCAACGCGACGCTGGCGCAGAACATCGTGCAGTACCGCGACGCCAATGGCGCCTTCGCCAGCCGCGCCGCACTCAAGCAGGTGCCACGTCTGGGCGAGAAAACCTTCGAACAGGCCGCCGGCTTCCTGCGTGTGATGAACGGCGACAACCCGCTGGACGCCTCGGCGGTGCACCCGGAAACCTACCCGCTGGTCGAGCGCATCGCCGCCGGTACCGAGCGCGATATCCGCTCGCTGATCGGCGATTCGGCCTTCCTCAAACGCCTCGACCCGGCCAAGTTCACCGATGAGCGCTTCGGCCTGGTGACCGTCGGCGACATCCTCAAGGAACTGGACAAGCCGGGCCGCGACCCGCGTCCGGAGTTCAAGACCGCCGAGTTCCAGGAAGGCGTGGAAACCCTCAAGGACCTCAAGCTGGGCATGGTGCTCGAAGGCGTGGTGACCAACGTCACCAACTTCGGCGCCTTCGTCGACATCGGCGTGCACCAGGACGGCCTGGTGCACATCAGCGCGCTGTCGGAGAAGTTCATCAAGGACCCGCACGAGGCGGTCAAGGCCGGCGACGTGGTCAAGGTCAAGGTGATGGAAGTGGACATCCCGCGTAACCGCATCGCCCTGTCCATGCGCATGGGCGATACCCCCGGCGAGAAGGTCGAAGGCGCACGCGGGGGTGCACGAGGCGGCCAATCGCGCGGTGGCAATGCACCACGCAGCGAGCGCCACTCCAGCCAGGACAAACCGGCACCTGCCACCGGCGGCATGGCCGCCCTGTTCGCCAACGCCAAGCAGTTGAAGAAATGAGTACGGAAGGCAATGTAGGCGCCAGCAGCGCCTTTTCCCGCCTGCTCGGCCTGGAGATTCTCCAGGTCGGCGGCGGCGAGGCGCGCGTGCGCCTGACCCTCACCGACGAACTGCGCAACCTGCACGGCAAGCTGCACGGCGGCGCGCTGTTCTCGCTGATCGACACCGCCATGGGCCAAGCCAGCCACAGCCTCGGTGACGGCGGCCCGAGCAGCGTGACCCTGGAGTGCAAGATCAACTACATCCGTCCAGTGTCCGAGGGCAACGTGCTGTGCCACGCCAAAGTGCTGCACGCCGGTCGCCGCACCCAGGTGGTGGAGGCCGAAGTACTGCAGGGCGACAAGCTGGTCGCCAAGGCACAAGGCACCTTCGCCTGCGTGTAATCGCTACCGCTCGGGCTGGTCTAATCTGGGAAACCGTTCACCCCTTGCAGAGTGCGGGGGCGATCCCCATATTGTGGCGACTGCCCAGTTAGGAATTGCATCTTGAGCGATATTCTCTCCCGCCGCCTGGCCCAGCTCGGCGAGCCGGCCAACCTGTCCCTGCTGGGTGAGTGTCTGCACGGCATCGAGCGCGAATGCCTGCGTGTCGATCGCGACGGCCAACTGGCCCTGACCCCGCACCCGCGGGCGCTGGGCTCGGCGCTGACCCATGCACAGATCACCACCGACTACTCCGAGTCGCTGCTGGAGTTCATCACCGGTACCGCCAAGGATCCAGCCACCACCCTCGCCGAGCTGGAAAGCATCCACCGCTTCGCCTACGACAAACTCGATGGCGAACTGCTGTGGAGCCCGTCGATGCCCTGCGCCCTGCCGGACGAAGAGACCATTCCCATCGCCCACTACGGCAGCTCCAATATCGGCCGCCTCAAGTACGTGTACCGCAAGGGGCTGGCACTGCGTTACGGCAAGACCATGCAGTGCATCGCCGGCATCCACTACAACTTCTCCCTGCCCGAGGGGCTGTGGCAGCTGCAACAGCAGAGCGAAGGCAGCGAGCAGAGTGCGCGCGACTATCAGTCGGCGCGCTATATCGCGCTGATCCGCAACTTCCGCCGCTACAGCTGGCTGCTGATGTACCTGTTCGGTGCCTCGCCGGCGCTGGACAAGGGCTTCATGCGTGGCCGTCCACACCACTTGCAGGAACTGGACGCCAGCACCCTCTACCTGCCCTACGCCACCAGTCTGCGCATGAGCGACCTGGGCTATCAGAGCAGCGCGCAATCTGGCCTGACCCCCTGCTACAACGACCTGGCCAGCTACACCGACAGCCTGCGCCTGGCAGTCGGGACGCCCTACCCGGCCTATGTCGAGGCTGGCATCAAGCGCGGTGACGAGTGGCTACAGCTGAACACCAACATTCTGCAGATCGAGAACGAGTACTACTCGAGCATCCGCCCGAAACGCGTCACCTACAGCGGCGAGCGGCCGATCCAGGCGCTGATGAGCCGTGGCGTGCAGTACGTGGAAGTGCGCTGCCTGGACATCAACCCGTTCCTGCCGCTGGGCATCGACGTGGCGCAGGCGCGCTTCATCGACGCGTTCCTGCTGTTCTGCGCGCTGGAAGACAGCCCGATGCTGGAAAATGGCGAGTGCAGCAGTTGCACCAGCAACTTCCTCAAGGTGGTCAAGGAAGGGCGTCGTCCCGGCCTGCACCTGCACAAAGGCAAGCAGCAGGTGGAGCTCAAGGTCTGGGCCAGCGAACTGCTCGAACGCATCCTGCCGCTGGCCGAACTGCTCGACCGCAGCCAGGGCAGCAGCCTACATATCGAGGCGTTGGCGCAGCAGCAAGCCAAAGTCGCGGATGTGGAAATGACGCCATCGGCCCAGGTGCTGGCGATTCTGCGGCAGGGCAAGAGCTTTAGCGAGTTCGCCCTGCAGCAGAGCCAGCGTCACGCCGAATACTTCCGCGCGCAGCCGCTCAGCGCCGAACAGAAGCAGGCCTTCGAGCAGGCCGCCCACGATTCGCTGGCCGGGCAGGCCGAGCTGGAGGCTCAACCCAGAGGCGATTTCGACGCCTTCGTGGCGGCCTATCAGGCGAGCATTCTGGCGTTGGCCGTCTAGGGTCAGCCGACACCAGCCACCCGGGACATACGCGGTGCGCGCAGCGCACCCCACGGGCCTCCCGGGATGGCACTCTCAGCCCATTGGGCCAATATTCGTCGACTGCGTCACAAAGCCAACCAGCGGAGCAAAAGCCAGGATGGACGGCAACTCCCTGAGCCGCCCGGCCAGCTAGCATTATCGGGTAAAGGACGATAGACGAGCAGCGCCCATGGCCGACGACGCCACGCCGCAATGGAGCCTGGAAAGCCTGACCAAGGCCTACCAGCAAGGTTACATGGCCGGCCTTACTGGCCAGCCCAGAACACGCCAGCCCTACCCTGACGAAATCCCCGCTGCCGCCTGGGAGGCCGGCTGGGACGATGGCTTCGAGCAGATGCGCCTGCAGCAGCACAGCGCCTGACGCGCTGAACGCATCGTGGGAGGGGCTTTAGCCGCGAGCGGTGAAGCAGTCGCGGCTAAAGCCCCTCTCACTCATCGTATTTGTCTCCCTACAACGTCTTCTCGAATACCTTGGAATTGCGCTGGTAGTTGTACAGCGACGCCCGCGCGGTGGGCATGCGCTCGACACTGCTCGGTTCGAAGCCGCGCTCGCGGAACCAGTGGGCGGTGCGGGTGGTGAGTACGAACAGAGTCTTGATCCCCTGCGCCCGTGCCCGCGCCTCGATACGTTCCAGTAGTTCGTCACCACGGCCACCGTGACGGTAGTCGGGATTGACTGCCAGACAGGCCAGCTCGCCGCAGTCGGAATCGGCAATGGGATACAGCGCCGCGCAGGCGATGATCAGCCCTTCGCGTTCGACGATGCTGAACTGCTCGATCTCACGCTCGAGCACCTCGCGCGAACGACGTACCAGAATGCCCTGCTCTTCCAGCGGGCTGATCAGCTCGATCAGGCCGCCGACATCTTCGATGGTCGCCTCACGCAGCGATTCGAACTGTTCCTGGGCCACCAGAGTGCCGTTACCGGTGCGGGTGAACAGCTCGCTGAGCAGCGCGCCATCGGTGGCATAACTGACGATATGGCTGCGTTTCACACCGCCACGGCAGGCCTCGGCCGCCGCGTCGAGCAGTTCGCCCTGGTAATTGCTGCCCAGGCGCGTCAGATGCGCCGGCACCTGCTGAGGGCGCAGCTCACGCACCAGCCTGCCCTGTTCGTCGAGCAGACCGTCTTCGGCGCCGAACAGCAGCAGCTTGTCGGCGCCCAGGTCGATGGCCGCGCGGGTGGCGACGTCCTCGCAGGCCAGGTTGAAGATTTCCCCGGTGGGCGAATAACCCAGCGGCGACAGCAGCACGATGCTGCGCTCGTCGAGCTGGCGATTGATACCCTTGCGATCGATACGCCGCACTTCACCAGTGTGGTGATAGTCGACGCCATCGAGCACGCCGATTGGCCGCGCGGTGACGAAATTACCGCTGGTCAGGCGCAGGCGCGAGCCCTGCATCGGCGAGGCGGCCATGTCCATCGACAGGCGCGCCTCGATGGCGATGCGCAGTTGGCCGACCGCGTCGATCACGCATTCCAGGGTCGGGGCGTCGGTGATGCGCAGGTCGCGATGGTAATGCGGGATCAGGCCACGAGCAGCCAGGCGCGCCTCGATCTGCGGGCGCGAGCCATGTACCAGTACCAGACGCACGCCGAGGCTGTGCAGCAGGACCAGGTCGTGGACGATATTGGCGAAGTTCGGGTGGGCGACACCCTCGCCCGGCAGCATGACCACGAAGGTGCAGTCGCGGTGGGCGTTGATGTAAGGCGAAGCGTGGCGTAACCAGGTGACGTAGTCGTGCATGTAGAGATCCGTTAGCGTGAAAGTCGCACAGCGACACCCTCCTTATACCCTTCTCCTTCCGGGAGAAGGCGGCGCGCAGCGCCGGATGAGGGAGGGCATGCCCGTTAGCGTCCAGACGTAGGGCGGGTACAACCCGCCATGAGCGATAGGGCGGGCTCGGGGCTGGCTCTCATCGTCGTTGCACGTCTTCACTCCGCGTCAGGCAATAGTGTTGGATCAACTGGCGCAGCAGCGCCACAGTAGGTTCGATGCGGGCCAGCTCCAGGTGTTCCCCGGGCTGATGCGCGCAATCGATGTCGCCGGGGCCGAGCACCAGCGTCTCACAGCCAAGTTGCTGAAGATAAGGCGCCTCGGTGCCAAATGCCACCGCTTGCGCGCTGTGCCCGGTAAGACGCTCGGCGAGGCGCACCAGCTCGGCATCGGCGGCCTGCTCGAAGGGCGGCACGGCCGGGAACAACGGGCCGTAGTCGATGCGCACCTGGTGCTTGAGCGCCAACGGCTGCAGCTTGCCGCGAATCGCCTCACGCAGCTGCTCCGGGTCCATCCCCGGCAGCGGCCGCAGATCGAACTCCAGCGCGCACTGGCCACAGATCCGATTGGGATTGTCGCCGCCGTGGATGCAGCCCAGGTTCAGGGTCGGTTGCGGGACACCGAATTGCGGGTTGTTGAACTCGCGCTGCCACTGGGCGCGCAAGCCGCGTAACTCGCCCATCACATCCTGCATGGCCTCCAGCGCACTGCGGCCAAGCGCCGGGTCGGAGGAATGGCCGCTCTGCCCGAGAATATCGATGCGCTCCATCATCACGCCCTTGTGCAGTCGGATCGGCTTGAGGCCGGTCGGCTCACCGATCACCGCCGCGCGGCCGAGTGGCCGGCCGGCATCGGCCAGGGCGCGGGCACCGGCCATGGAGCTCTCTTCGTCGCAGGTGGCGAGAATCAGCAAGGGTTGTTTGAAGGGCTGATCGAGCAGTGGCCGCACGGCTTCGATGGCCAGGGCAAAGAAGCCTTTCATGTCGCAACTGCCAAGGCCCACCCAGCGGTCACCGACTTCGGTCAGCTTGAGCGGGTCGCTCTGCCACAGGGCGGCATCGAACGGCACGGTATCGCTGTGCCCGGCCAGCACCAGGCCGCCGGTGCCGGAACCATAGCTGGCGAGCAGGTTGAATTTGCCGGGGGCGATCTGCTGGGTTTCGCAGGCAAAGCCGAGATCACCGAGCCAGGCGGCGAGCAACTCGATCACAGGCGCGTTGCTCTGGTCCCAGTTCGGCTGGGTACAGCTCACTGAAGGCGCTGCGATCAGCGCGGCGAACTGCTCTCGAAAGGACGGCAAGGGCATCGGTGCTCTCCTGGGTCGGAGCTCCATCATAGGAGCATCCAACCTCAGGGGAAACCTTCAGGGCGGGATCAAACCCCGCCAAACAGCGCACGCAGGATGAAGAAGAAGAAGATCGACAGCGCAGCGCCCACCGGCAGGGTAATCAGCCAGGACATGAAGATCTTGCCAATCACGCCCAGGTTCAGCGCACCGATACCACGGGCAATACCGACGCCGAGCACGGCGCCGACCAGGGTGTGAGTGGTGGAAACCGGCAGGCCGATGGCCGAAGCGCCGACCACCGTAGTAGCCGTCGCCAGCTCGGCGGCAAAGCCGCGGCTGGGGGTCAGCTCGGTGATTTCCTTGCCAATGGTGGCGATCACCTTGTAGCCATAGGTGGCCAGGCCAACCACGATACCCACCGCACCCAGCAACAGTACCCAGGCCGGCAGCGCCGCCTTGGCACCGACCATTTCGCCACCGCTCTGGATCACGCCAACGATGGCCGCCAGTGGACCAACGGCATTGGCCACGTCGTTGGAGCCATGAGCGAAGGCCATGGCACAGGCAGTGAAGATCATCAGTACGGCGAAGACTTTCTCGACACTGGCGAAGTGGAAGCTCTTGTCGGCCTCCACGTCGACCTTGATGCGACTGAGCAGGGCGATACCGATAAGCATCACCAGCACGCCGATACCCACCGCGAGCAGGAAGCCCTCGGCAGCACTGAGGTGCAGGCCGACATGCTTGAGGCCCTTGGTCAGGGTCATGATCGACACCATGAAGCCGGTGAGGAACATGTAGACCGGTACGTAACGCTTGGCGTTGGCGAAGGGGTTCTCAGTGTCGATGATCAGCTTCTGCACGCTCATGAATACGCCGAACGCCACCACCCCGGACAGCACCGGCGACACCACCCAACTGGCGACGATCGGACCGACGCCGCCCCAGTTCACCGCGTCCATCGACACGCCGACCGCAGCGAAGCCGATTACCGCACCGACGATGGAATGGGTAGTGGAAACCGGCCAGCCCTTGGTCGAGGCCACCATCAGCCAGGTACCCGCTGCCAGCAGCGCCGACATCATCCCCAGGACCATCAGGTTGGGACTGATAAGCGACGCATCGACGATGCCGCTCTTGATGGTTTCAGTGACCTGGCCACCCGCCAGGTAGGCGCCAGCGAACTCGAAGACCATGGCGATCAGGATCGCCTGCTTGATGGTAAGTGCACGCGAGCCAACGGATGTACCCATAGCATTGGCTACATCGTTGGCCCCAACACCCCAGGCCATGAAAAAACCGAAAAGGCAGGCAAGAACGAGCAGAACCAGCCCGTAGTCCGCAATCAGAGACATAAATTAGTTTTCCGTAGATCCCAGAAAGGACACTGGCGCTTAGCGCGCCAGCAGTTGTTCCAGTCGGTTGCCCACTCGTTGGGCACGGTCGGCGACATCGCCGACCCAGTCGATGATCTGATAGAGGAACATCACATCGACCGGGGGAAGGTCCTTCTCCAGCTTGAACAGGTTGCGGCGCACCTCGATCTGCAGGCGGTCGGTATCGTTTTCGATCGAACCGAGCTCCTCGATCAGGGTTTCCACAAGCACCGCTTCACGGCCGGCGAAACCGGTCTCGAGCAGCTCGTCCAATTCGTTCATTGCCTTCAGCGCCTGGGCGCTGGCGTCCACGCTGCGCTGCACGTAAGTGCGCATCAGCGGCTGCAGCGGCTGCGGAATAGCCATCTGGCGGCCGAGCATCAGGCCGGCGATGTCCTTGGCACGGTTGGCGACTTTGTCCTGTACACTGAGCAGCTCAAGCAGGTCCGAACGCGGCACCGGCAGGAACAGGCTCTTGGGCAGGTGCAGGCGCACGCTTTTCTTCAGCTTGTCGGCCTCGTGCTCCAGCCGGGACATCTCCTGTTGCACCTGTTCTACCTTGGCCCAATCCTCGGCCATTATGGCCTCGAAGAAGGGAACCAGGTTCGCCGCGCACTCGTGGGCCTTGGCGATATGCTGTTGCATGGGGCCGATGGGTGAACGGCCGAACAGGCTGACAAAGGGATTGATAGGCATAGGGTAAGCCCCCGTTTTGAGAAGGCCGCAAGTATAGGGACCGGCTTCGTCATTCGCCAGCGCGTGTCATCGGTCTGTCACATTTTCATAAAAGGCTATCTAGCTCGTCACCATGGTCAAAGAAACTGAAATCAAACTGCGCGCCAGCCGCGCCACCCTGGCAGCCCTGCGCGAACACCCGCTGCTGAAGAAGCGCAACAAGAGCGGCTGGCAGCGCGGCGAACTGTTCAACCAGTACTACGACACGCCGGACCGTGAACTGGCCGAGGCCAAGGTTGCCCTGCGTCTGCGCCGTGACGGCGAGCAGTTCATCCAGACCCTGAAAAGCCGCGGGCAGAGCGTGGCCGGCCTGTCCGAACGCAACGAGTGGGACTGGTACCTGAGCAAGGCCAAGCTCGATCTGAAGAAGCTCGATGACAGTTGCTGGCCGGCCAGCCTGGCCGAGCTGGACAAGAAAACCCTGCAGCCGCTGTTCACCACCGATTTCGTCCGCGAGAAGGCCGAAATCGCCTGGGGCCGCGGCAAGGCCAAGGTGGTCATCGAAGCCGCGCTGGACCTGGGCAAGGTGATCGCCGGCGAGGGCGAAGAAGAGATCTGCGAACTGGAGCTGGAGCTGCGCCAGGGTGAACCCGCCGCGCTGCTGGAGCTGGCCTGCGAGCTGGCCGCCGAACTGCCGCTGATGCCCTGCGATATCAGCAAGGCCGAGCGCGGCTATCGTCTGTTCGACGCTGGCAGCTACAACCTCAGCCTGCCAGCACCCGAGCTGCAGGGCGAGATGAGCCTGGACGACGCTTTCGCCGCACTCGCCTGGCACCTGCTCGGCGCCAGCCAGCGCCTGGCCGAGCAGTATCGCTGGAATGGTCACTGGAGCCTGTTGCAGCAATGGCTGGAGCAATTGATCGATCTGCGCGCCCTGCTCGCCAGCCTCGGCCAGGCGGCGCCGCGTGCCAGCTCGCGCGAATTGCGTGAAGCACTCGATGCGCTGCTCGATGACTGGCGTCCGCGCCTGGCGGCTGGGCAAAACGACGACAGCATGCGGCGTAATGCCCCAGCGCTGTTCGCCGCCGAGCTCGATGGCTGCCGCTGGGGCCTGCTGTCGCTGAAGCTGTCGCACTGGCTGCTGCTACGCAGCTGGACCACCGAGCGCAACAATCGCGGTAACCGCCAGGGCAACGCCGCGCTGGGTAACTGGCTGCCGACCCTGCTGAACGAAGAAGGCACTGCCCTGCAACTGCGTCGCTACCAGCAACAGCCGGAAGATCTGGCTGAGCAGATGCCGCGCCTGGAGCGCCTGCTGGTCTGGCTGCGCCTGGCCCGTGGCGTGCTGGAAGTACCCGAGGTCGACCGTCTGTATGGCGAGCTGAACAAGCTTTACGAACTGGCGCAGTTGGACCTTGACGACGAGCAGCGCCAATTGCGCGCCACTCAGACGCAGATCGTGAGCAGCCTCAAGGCCTGGAAGGCGTTGGTGAAATAGCGCAGAGCTCGGTGCGCACGGCGCACCCTACAACATGAAAAACGAGCCCCGCGGGGCCCGTTTTTGCTTTCAGCCAGAAGCTTAGTTGCTGCTGGTGCTGGTGCTGCTGGTGCTGCTGGTGCTGCGACGGCTGTCGACGACCTGCTGCCAGGACGGGTTGGTGGTCTCGTCCATGGCCTGCTGCATGGCCTTCTTGCGCTTTTCCTCGGCGCGATGGGCGAAGAACCAGGCCAGGAAGGTGGCGAACGACACCGCCAGCAGGATCAGGCTGGCCACCGCGTTGATCTCCGGCTTAACCCCCAGTCGTACCGCGGAGAAGATCTCCATCGGCAGGGTGGTCGAACCCGGACCGGAGACGAAGCTGGCCAGTACCAGATCGTCCAGCGACAGGGCGAAGGACATCATTGCGCCCGCCGCCAGCGACGGTGCGATCATCGGCACGGTGATCAGGAAGAACACCTTCCACGGCCGCGCTCCCAGGTCCATGGCCGCCTCTTCGATGGACATGTCCAGCTCACGCAGACGCGACGACACCACCACCGCCACGTAGGCCGAGCAGAACGTGGTGTGGGCGATCCAGATGGTGGTCATGCCGCGCTGCATCGGCCAGCCGATCAGCTGCGCCATCAGCACGAACAGCAGCAGCAGGGACAGACCGGTGATCACTTCCGGCATCACCAGCGGCGCGGTGACCAGGCCACCGAACAGGGTACGACCCTTGAAGTGGGTGATACGGGTCAGCACGAAGGCCGCCAGGGTGCCCAATGCCACCGCCGCAATGGCGGTGTAGCAGGCGATTTCCAGCGAGCGCATCACCGAGTTCATCAGCTGGGTATTGTCCAGCAGGCCGACGTACCACTTCACCGACCAGCCACCCCAGACCGTTACCAGGCGTGAGGCGTTGAACGAGTAGATGACCAGGATGACCATCGGCAGATAGATGAACAGCAGACCGACCCAAAGCATGATGTTGGAGAAACTGAAACGCTTCATGGGCGGCCCTCCAATTCTTTGGCTTGGTTACGGTTGAACAGGATGATGGGCACGATCAGGATCGCCAGCATCACCACCGCCAGAGCAGACGCCACCGGCCAGTCGCGGTTGTTGAAGAACTCCTGCCACAGCACCTTGCCGATCATCAGGGTCTCCGGGCCACCGAGCAGTTCGGGGATGACGAACTCACCGACCACCGGAATGAACACCAGCATGGAGCCGGCGATGATGCCGTTCTTCGACAGCGGCACGGTGATCTTCCAGAAGTTGTTGAAATTGCTCGAACCCAGGTCGGAAGCGGCCTCCAGCAGGCTGAGGTCATGCTTCACCAGGTTGGCGTAGAGCGGCAGGATCATGAACGGCAGGTACGAATAGACGACGCCGATATAGACCGCAGTGTTGGTGTTGAGAATCTGCAGCGGCGTATCGATCAGGCCAATGCCCATCAGCAGGCTGTTGAGCAGACCGTTGTTGCCGAGAATGCCCATCCATGCATAGACGCGGATCAGGATCGCAGTCCAGGTCGGCATCATGATCAGCAGCAGCAGTACGGTCTGGTTTTCTTTCGGCGCACGGGCGATGGCATAGGCCATCGGGTAGCCGATCAACAGGCAGAGCAAGGTGCTGAAGAAGGCGATCTGCAGCGAACCCAGGTAGGCCGACAGGTACAGGGCATCTTCGCTGAGGAAGATGTAGTTACCGAAATTCAACAGCAGCGTCAGCTTGTTGTCCGCCCACTGGTAGATTTCCGTATAGGGCGGAATCGCCACGTCGGCTTCGGCGAAGCTGATCTTCAGCACGATGATGAAGGGCAGCAGGAAGAACAGGAACAACCACAGGAAAGGTATGCCGATAACGGCATGCCGCCCAGTGGGCAGATAGCGCGCCAGTTTGCTCGGTTTCATGATTGCAGTACCACGCCGCTGTCGTCTTCCCAGTACACCACCACCGGATCGTCCCAGGTCGGGCGCTTGCCGCGGCGCTCGGCGTTGGCGATGAAGCACTGCACGATCTGCCCGGAAGTGAGCTTGACGTGGTACACCGAGTGGCCGCCGAGGTAGGCGATGTCATGCACATGGCCGCGGCTCCAGTTGTACTCGGGGTGCTCATGGTCGGCCGGCAGCGCAGTGGCCATCAGCAGTTTTTCCGGGCGCAGGGCGTAGCTGACGGATTTGTTCTCGGCGCGCGTACTGACGCCGTGGCCGATGTAGATCGGCTTGTCCAGATGCGGGCAGTCGATGATCGCGTGGTCGGCCTCGTCGCTGGTGATCTGGCCGTCGAACAGGTTGACGTTGCCGATGAATTCGCACACCAGGCGGCTGGTCGGCGTCTCGTAGATATCGATCGGGCTGCCGGTCTGGGCGATCCAGCCCAGGTGCATGATGGCGATGCGCTGGGCCATGGTCATGGCCTCTTCCTGATCATGGGTGACCATCACGCAGGTCACGCCGACGCGCTCGATGATCTCCACCAGCTCCAGTTGCATCTGCGAACGCAGCTTCTTGTCCAGCGCGCCCATCGGCTCGTCGAGCAGCAGCAGCTTGGGGCGTTTGGCCAGGGAGCGGGCCAGGGCCACGCGCTGACGCTGACCACCGGAGAGCTGGTGCGGCTTGCGCTTGGCGTACTGGGTCATGTGCACCAGCTTGAGCATCTCGGCCACGCGCTCTTCGATCTCGGCCTTGGGCAGCCTGTCCTGCTGCAGGCCGAAGGCGATGTTCTGCGCCACGGTCATGTGCGGGAACAGCGCATAGGACTGGAACATCATGTTGATCGGCCGCTGGTAGGGCGGCATGTCGGTGATATCGACGCCATCGAGGATGATGCGCCCCTCGGTCGGCCGCTCGAAGCCGGCGAGCATGCGCAGCAGGGTCGACTTGCCGGAGCCGGAGCCACCCAGCAGGGCGAAGATCTCGCCCTTGTTGATGGTCAGCGAGACATCGTCGACGGCCACCGTCTCGTCGAACTTCTTGGTCACCCGATCGATCTTGACCAGCACCTCTTTCGGTGTCTGATCCCCCTCGAGGGCTTTTTTGTAGGCGCTGGAGGCAACAGCCATTTAGGAAAACTCCCGGAAGATTGTGCCCGACCCCTGCGGCCGGGCAGGAACGATTACTGACCCGACTTGACCTTGGTCCAACTGCGGGTCATCAGGCGCTGCACGCGAACCGGCAGCTCGGCGGAGATGTACAGCTTGTCCAGCACCGCTTGTGATGGATAAACGGACGGGGCGTTGCGGACCTCCTCATCCATGAACTCATCCGCCTTGGTATTGGGGTTGGCATAACCGACGTAGTCACTGACTTCGGCGATCACCTCGGGCTCGAGGAGGAAGTTGATGAAGGCATGCGCCTGCTCGGCGTTTGCCGCGTCGGCGGGGATAGCCATCATGTCGAACCAGAGGTTGGCGCCTTCCTTCGGGATGCTGTAGGCGATTTCAATGCCTTTGCCGGCCTCGTCGGCACGGTCGGCGGCCTGCAGGATGTCGCCGGAGAAACCGGCAGCCACGCAGATGTTGCCGTTGGCCAGATCACCGATGTACTTGGAGCTGTGGAAGTAGGTGACGTAGGGACGCACCTCAAGCAGCTTGGCCTCGGCCTTGGCGTAGTCGTCGGGGTTGGTGCTGTTGGGGTCCAGGCCGAGGTAGTTGAGCATGGCCGGGATCATCTCATCGCCCGAATCGAGGAAGGCGACGCCGCACTGGCTGAGTTTCTTGATGTTCTCGGCCTCGAACAAGACGGCCCAGGAATCGATCTCCTCGATGCCGAGCACGGCCTTGACCTTCTCGACGTTGTAGCCGATGCCATTGGTGCCCCACAGATAGGGCACCGAATACTGGTTACCGGGGTCGTTGGTTTCCAGCTGCTTGAGCAGCGCCGGATCGAGGTTGTCCCAGTTGCTCAGCTTGCTGCGATCGAGCGGCTGGAAGGCGCCGGCGCGAATCTGCTTGCCAAGAAAATGGTTGGACGGCACCACCACGTCGTAGCCGCTGCGGCCGGCGAGCAGTTTGCCTTCGAGGGTTTCGTTGGAGTCGAAGACGTCGTAGATCGGCTTGATGCCGGTTTTCGCCTCGAACTTGGCCAGCGTCTCTTCGCCGATGTAATCGCTCCAGTTGTAGATGTGCACCTTGGGCTGGGCCAGGGCCACACCACAGACAGCGGAGGCCGCCAGGGCGATCAGAGACTTGGGCAGGGTAACTCGCACAGTATCATCCTCGTTATTGTGTGCCGCCCGAAAAAGGCGCGGCACTTTATAGGAAAATCTTCCGCCGATCAGCGTCCGCTCTTGATTCTCGTCCAGTCGCGGGTCAGCCAGCGTTGCACCTCGGGCGTACGCTCCTCGGCAACATAGAGCTTGGCCATGACCTCCTCGCTGGGATACACGCCAGGGTTCTCGCGCACGCTCTCGTCGAGCAGCTCGGTGGCCTTGAGGTTGGCATTGGCGTAGGCCACGTAGTTGCTGATCTTGGCGATCACGTCGGGACGCAGCAGGTAGTTGATGAAGGCATGGGCCTCATCGACGTTCTTCGAGTCCTTGGGAATCGCCAGCAGGTCGGCCCACATGGCGGTGCCTTCCTTGGGAATGATGTAGATGATCTCGTCGCTGCGACCGGCCTCTTCGGCGCGGTCGGCAGCCTGCAGCACGTCACCGGAGTAACCGAAGGCGGCGCAGATCTCGCCATTGGCCAGATCGGAAATGAACTTGGAGCTGTGGAAATAAGTGATGTACGGACGCACCTTCATCATCTGCTCGAAGGCTTTCTCGTAGTCTTCGCGCTTGGTGGTATGCGGCGACATGCCCAGGTAGTTGACCGTCTGCGGCAGCACTTCGTCGCCCGAGTCGAGCAGGGCGATGCCACAGGAGGCGAGTTTCTCGGCGTATTGCGGATCGAACAGCAGTGCCCAGGAGTCCAGCGGGACGTCATCGCCGAGCACGGCACGAGCCTTGGTGGCGTTCAGGCCGATGCCATTGGTGCCCCACAGGTAAGGCACCGAGTATTCGTTGCCAGGGTCGCCCGCGGCCAGGTTTTCCATGATGGTCGGGTCGAGGTTGACCAGATTCGGCAGCTTGCTCTTGTCCAGCTTCAGGTAGGTGCCGGCACGCACCTGCTTGGCCAGGTAATGGTTGGTGGGCACCACCACGTCGTACCCGCTCTGGCCGGTAGCCAGCTTGCCGTCGAGGGTTTCGTTGGCGTCGAAAACGTCATACACCACCTTGATGCCGGTTTCCTTCTCGAACTCGGCGATGGTGTCCGGCGCAATGTAGTCGGACCAGTTGTAGACCTTGACCACACGATCGGCTGCCTGAGCTGCAGACATGCCAATGGCAGCGGCGACAAGGCCGGCCAGCAGGGTAGAACGACGCATAACGTTTCCTCTTCTCGCGATTTGGGTACCTGGCGGGCGAACCCGCCAGGCGGCGTTGCTTCGTTGCTTAGCGGCCGGACTTGATCTTGGTCCAGCTGCGGGTCATGGTGCGCTGCACCGCCGGCGCCAGGTCCGGGAAGGTGTAGATCTTCTTCAGCACTTCCGGCGTCGGGTATACGCCCGGATCGGTACGCAGCGCTTCATCCACCAGCGGCGTGGCTGCGGCGTTGCCGTTGGGGAACTGCACGTAGTTGGTGATGTTGGCCATCACCGCCGGCTCCATCAGGTAGTTGAGGAACACGTGTGCAGCCTCGACGTTCTTGGCATCGGCCGGCACCGCCAGCATGTCGAAGAAGGAGCCCGCGCCTTCCTTCGGAATGTTGTAGCCGACGTTCACGCCATTCTTCGCTTCTTCGGCGCGCGCCTTGCTCTGATAGATATCGCCCGAGTAGCCGATGGCGACGCAGATGTTGCCGTTGGCCAGATCTGAGATGTACTTGGAGCTGTGGAAGTAAGCCACCGAAGGACGGATGGAGAGGAACAGCTCCTCGGCCTTCTTCAGCTCGTCGGCCTTGCTGCTGTCCGGTGCATAGCCCAGGTAGTGCAGAGCAGCCGGGAGAATTTCGGTCGGCGAGTCGAGGAAGGAAACGCCACAGGCCTTCAGCTTTTCCATGTTCTCGGGCTTGAACACCAGATCCCAGGAGTCGACCGGCGCGTCTTCGCCGAGCACGGCCTTGACCTTCTCGACGTTGTAGCCGATGCCGATGGTGCCCCACATGTAGGGGATCGAGTACTGGTTGCCCGGATCGCTCGGGTCCAGCGCCTTGAGCAGGTCCTTGTCCAGGTTCGACCAGTTGGGCAGCTTGGACTTGTCCAGTTTCTGGAACACGCCGGCCTTGATCTGCTTGGCCAGGAACGGGTTGGACGGCACGACTACGTCGTAACCGGAGCTGCCGGCCAGCAGCTTGGCTTCCAGCACTTCGTTGCTGTCGAAGACGTCGTAGACAACCTTGATGCCGGTTTCCTTCTCGAAGTTGGCCAGGGTGTCTTCGGCGATGTAATCGCTCCAGTTGTAGACATGCAGCACCTTGCTGTCAGCCTGAGCAGCGCCTGCCACGGCCGCAGTCAGGGACAACGCGAGAAGGGTCTTGCCGAATGTTTTCATGCGTACAGCTCCTGTTGTTGTGTCGTTATTCCAGAGGTCGCACAAGCCGTTCGAATCAGGCCGGCTCGCGCACTCTGGCGCAGTCTGGCAAGGTCATGGCACCGCTGACAACTTTCCGTGACTGCGGGCTTTCAGACCTACAGGTCACGCAGAGTCAGATCCAGGCACTTGCGCGCTTTCTCTATCAGTTCATCCACTTCCGCCTGGCTGATCACCAGGGGCGGCGCGATGATCATGGTGTCGCCCACGGCGCGCATGATCAGACCGTTATTAAAGCAGTGGCCGCGGCAGATCATGCCTACCGCCTTGTCACCCGAATAACGTGTGCGCGTCGCCTTGTCCTGTACCAACTCGATGGCACCGAGCATGCCGACGCCACGCACTTCGCCCACCAGCGGGTGATCCGCCAGCTCACGTAGACGACGCTGCAAATACGGTGCCGTTTCTGCTTTCACCCGTTCGACGATGCCCTCTTCCTTGAGAATGCGCAGGTTCTCCAGGCCTACAGCTGCCGCCACCGGATGACCCGAATAGGTGAAGCCGTGGTTGAAGTCGCCGTGCGCCTCGATCACCTCGAACACCTTGTCGCTGACGATCAACCCGCCCATCGGCACGTAGCCGCTGGTAAGGCCCTTGGCGATGGTCATCAGGTCGGGTTTCAAATCGTAGTACTGGCTGCCGAACCATTCGCCGGTACGGCCGAAACCGCAGATCACTTCATCGGCGACGAAGAGAATGTCGTACTTGCCGAGGATTTCCTTGATGCGCGGCCAGTAGCTGTCCGGCGGGATGATCACACCACCCGCGCCCTGAATCGGCTCGGCGATGAAGGCCGCGACATTCTCTTCGCCCAGTTCGAGAATCTTCTTCTCCAGCTGGTCGGCAGCCCAGACGCCGAACTCCTCGGGCGATTGCTCGCCGCCCTCACCGAACCAGTAGGGCTGAGGAATATGCGCGATGCCAGGGATCGGCAGGTCGCCCTGCTCGTGCATGAATTTCATGCCACCCAAGCTGGCGCCAGCCACGGTGGAGCCGTGATAGCCGTTGTCGCGGCCGATGATGATCTTCTTGTTTGGCTGGCCCTTGCACGCCCAGTAGTGGCGCACCAAGCGCAGCATGGTGTCGTTGCCCTCCGAGCCCGAACCGGTAAAGAACACGTGGTTCATGCCGGCAGGCGCCAGCTGGGAGATGGCATGGGCCAGCTCCAGCACCGGCGGGTGGGCGGTCTGGAAGAAGGTGTTGTAGAACGGCAATTGACGCATCTGCGCGCTGGCGGCTTCGACCAGTTCCTCGCGGCCATAGCCGACGGCCACGCACCACAGGCCGGCCATGCCATCGAGGATCTTGTTGCCCTCGCTGTCCCACAGGTGCACCCCCTTTGCTTCAGTGATGATGCGCGGGCCCTTTTCGGCCAGTTGCTTGTAATCACTGAACGGCGCCAGATGGTGGGCCTGGCTCAGGGCCTGCCACTGGGCGGTTTTCGGGTTGTTCGCTTGCTTGTTCATCACAACACCTTGCTAGCACGCAGCGCCATGAGCGCTACGCTGAGATTCGTGGCGCCGGCCGCGCCATGCGCGGCCGGCAACCCGTTACCGTTACACCGACAGCAGCAGGAACTCGCGCTCCCAGGAGCTGATCACACGTTTGAAGTTCTCGTGCTCGGCACGCTTGACCGCGACATAGCCACGGATGAACTTCTCGCCCAGGTACTTCTCGGCCACCTTGCACACCTCCATCCGCTCCAGTGCGGCTTCGATGGTCAGCGGCAGGCGCAGGTTACGGCGCTCGTAGCCACGGCCCTTGACCGGCGCACTGGGCTTGATGCCCTCGGCCATGCCGATGTAGCCACAGAGCAACGATGCCGCCAGCACCAGATAGGGGTTGGCATCGGCACCGGCCAGGCGGTTTTCCACGCGACGATTCTGCGGGCTGGCCTCGGGGACGCGCAGGCCCACGGTGCGGTTCTCCTCGCCCCACTCCACGTTTACCGGCGCCGAGGTATCGGGCAGGAAACGGCGGAACGAATTGACGTTCGGCGCGAACAGCGGCAACAGCTCGGGGATGTACTTCTGCAGGCCACCGATGTGGTGCAGGAATAGCTCGCTCATCGTCCCGTCATCATTGGAGAAGATGTTCTTGCCGGTCTTGATATCCACCACGCTCTGGTGGATGTGCATGGCGCTGCCCGGCTCGTCAGTGATCGGCTTGGCCATGAAGGTCGCCGCCACATCATGCTTGAGCGCGGCCTCGCGCATGGTGCGCTTGAACACGGTGATCTGGTCGGCCAGATGCAGGGCTTCGCCGTGACGGAAGTTGATTTCCATCTGTGCCGGACCGTCTTCGTGGATCAGGGTGTCGAGATCCAGGTGTTGCAGTTCGCACCAGTCGTAAACATCTTCGAACAGCGGGTCGAATTCGTTGGCAGCATCGATGGAGAACGACTGCCGGCCCACTTCTGGACGGCCGGAGCGGCCCATCGGCGCTACCAGCGGGAAGTCCGGGTCACTGTTGCGCTTGGTCAGGTAGAACTCCATCTCCGGCGCGACGATGGGCTTCCAGCCCTTGTCGGCATACATCTGCAGTACACGCTTGAGAATGTTGCGCGGCGACAGCTCGATGGGGTTGCCCTGCTTGTCGAAGGTGTCGTGGATCACCATCGCGGTGGGCTCGATGGCCCAGGGCACGAGGAACACGGCATTGGCGTCCGGGCGGCAGAACATGTCGATGTCCGCCTCGTCCAGCAACTCGTAATAGATGTCATCCTCGACGTAGTCGCCGGTCACGGTCTGCAGCAGCACGCTCTCGGGGAGGCGCATGCCCTTCTCGTCGAGGAACTTGTTGGTCGGCGAGATCTTGCCGCGGGCAATGCCGGTCAGGTCGCTGATCAGGCATTCGACTTCGGTGATTTTGCGTTCTTTCAGCCAGCTCGTGAGCTGGTCTAACTTGGTACTCATAGAGACCTCAGGGTTGTAGAACCAGCTTGAGTTATAGCGGGTTCAGCGTTGCCCCGCCTTCTCCCTGCAAGCCTCACCAAAGGCCTGAAAGAAGGCGAGATATTCGGGTGGATGCTACTAGGGGTGCGGCACCTCCGGCACCTGGCATTTCACTCCACCGAAATAAAATCGCTCACCCCTCTCCACGAACACCGAGCTGTCTAGTTCGCGACATAGCGCGAGCCAAGCGAAGCCAGCAAGTGGCTTGTGCATTGCGGAGCGCGGGCCAAGGCGCACGCCAAGGGGCGTTGCGCAGCCACGTACGCTATCGTGCAGGGTATGGAATGAGCGAACAGCCTGATAAGACAGGCCGCGCGGCGCAGAGGCCGCAAAGGAAAGATGTTGCTGCGTTGCAGCGGTCATGCTCATGACTGATCGAGCCCGCATGATGAGCAGACTCGCCTCGTTGATGAGGGAAGAGGTCGCGTGACCGATGGTCCTGGCGCAGGCGCTGACGCCGATGGCCGGCAGGCAAAACATGAGACACCCGTATTATTGCTGTTAGTGGGTTTGAACCGAGCTTAGCCTTGTTCATTTTTTTACACAATAGCTCTGTAAAAAATTGAACACACCCCACTGAGCACCCTGAAAGATCAATGCCTGGAGCAGGCTGAAAGGCCTTGAAATGCCCCAAAAATGGCCATCACGCCCCACTACAGGGCATCATGGGGCCCGCTTGACAGTAAAGTGCGTTTCGGATTGACTCACACCCATGCAGTCGCATGATTGATATATTTAACAAAAAGGTGTTGCATCATGTCGGTACCCCCGCGTGCCGTTCAGCTTAACGAAGCGAACGCGTTCCTCAAGGAACATCCCGAGGTCCAGTTCGTCGACCTTCTTATTGCAGATATGAATGGTGTGGTGCGCGGCAAGCGCATCGACCGAAACGCCCTGCACAAGGTGTACGAGAAAGGCATCAACCTGCCGGCCTCGCTCTTCGCCCTCGACATCAATGGCTCCACCGTCGAGAGTACCGGCCTTGGCCTGGATATCGGCGACGCCGACCGTATCTGCTTCCCCATCCCCAATACCCTGTGCAACGAACCTTGGCAGAAGCGCCCTACTGCGCAACTGCTGATGACCATGCACGAGCTGGACGGCACACCTTTCTTCGCCGACCCGCGCGAGGTATTGCGTCAGGTGGTGCAGAAGTTCGACGAACTGGGCCTGCGTATCTGCGCAGCCTTCGAACTGGAGTTCTACCTGATCGACCAGGAGAACGTGAACGGTCGCCCGCAGCCGCCACGCTCGCCGATTTCCGGCAAGCGCCCGCATTCCACTCAGGTCTACCTGATCGATGACCTCGACGAGTACGTCGACTGCCTGCAGGACATGCTCGAAGCCGCCAAGGAGCAGGACATCCCTGCCGACGCCATCGTCAAGGAAAGCGCCCCGGCGCAGTTCGAGGTCAACCTGCATCACGTCGAAGACGCGATCAAGGCCTGCGACTACGCACTGCTGCTCAAGCGCCTGATCAAGAACATCGCCTACGACCATGAAATGGATTCCACCTTCATGGCCAAGCCCTACCCGGGCCAGGCGGGCAATGGTCTGCACGTGCACATCTCGCTGCTCGACAAGAAGACCGGCAAGAACATCTTCGCCGCCGACGATCCGCTGCAGAACACCTCGCTGCGTCATGCCGTGGGCGGCATTCTCGACACCATGGCCGCGTCGATGGCGTTCCTCTGCCCCAACGTCAACTCCTACCGCCGCTTCGGTGCACAGTTCTACGTGCCCAACGCGCCGAGCTGGGCGCTGGACAACCGCACCGTGGCCGTGCGCGTGCCGACCGGCAGCGCCGATGCGGTACGCATCGAACACCGCGTAGCCGGCGCCGACGCCAACCCCTACCTGATGCTGGCGTCGATCCTCGCCGGTATTCACCACGGCCTGACCAACCAGATCGAACCGGGTGAGCCGATCGAGGGCAACTCCTACGAGCAGCTCGAACCCAGCCTGCCGAACAACCTGCGCGATGCCCTGCGTGAGCTGGACGACAGCGAAGTGCTGAACAAGTACATCGATCCCAAGTACATCGACATCTTCGTCGCGTGCAAGGAAGCCGAGCTGCAGGAGTTCGAGACCACCATCTCCGACCTCGAGTACAACTGGTACCTGCACACCGTGTAACACCGAGAAAGCCGGCCGCAGAGCCGGCTTCTTTTTGCCTGCCAACCGCCAATCGCCTGCTCCGGCGCCTTGCAGTTCGCCGCACGGCGACTGCGCTGACATGCATCAACCACCGGCGACCCAGCGCGCCGGATACTGTTGCCTTGATCAATCGGGGAGTTACTCATGCAACGCGCTCTTGCCGCCATCCTGCTAGGCCTGACCTGCGGCCTGGCTCATGCCGCCGACAGCATTCGTGTCTATAACTGGAATGATTACATCGCGCCACAGGTGCTGGAGAACTTCACCCGCGACACCGGCATCGAGGTCGAGTACCACACCTTCGCCAGCGCCGAGGAGCTGGCAGAGGCACTGGAAAGCGGCCTGCCGATCGACATCGCCGTACCCTCGCACAACGATCTGCCAGGCCTGATCGCCAGCGGCCGCATTCGCCCACTGGACTTCAAACTGCTGCCCAATCACACGCATCTGGACAAGCAGTTGCTGAGCAAGCTGGCTGCCGTCGACCCGCAAAACCAGCACGCCGTGCCCTACCTCTGGGGCGCGGTCGGCCTGGCGATCAATACACCGCAAGCCGAAGCCGCCTATGGCGGACCATTGCCGGACAGCTGGAGCCTGCTGTTCGAAGCCGAACAGAGCAAGCGCCTGTCCAGTTGCGGCATCAGCGTACTGGATGCACCGGATGAAACCCTGTCACTGCTGCTCACTTACCAGGGCCGCAGCCTGGCACGCAGCGCACCGAGCCGCGTCGAACGCGCCGGCGGGATACTCGACGCCCTGCGCCCGAACCTGCGCTATGTCGACAGCGAGCGCTATATCGAAGACCTCAACAACGGCCGCCTGTGCCTGGCCATGGCCTGGATCGGCGACGCCCTCGCCGCAGCCCAGGCCGGCCAGCCCGTGCGCTTCGTGGTGCCGGACGAGGGCTCGGTACTGTTCATCGACAACCTGGTGATCCCCGCCAATGCCAGCCGCCCCGAGCTCGCCCACCGCTTCATCGACTACCTGATGCAGCCGCAGGTGATCGCCCAGATCACCGCCGAGACGCTCTATCCCAACGGCAATGCCGACTCCATGCAATTCATTGACGGCGCCCTGCTGCAGCAGCCAGGCCTCTATCTGGATCAGGACACCAAGCGCCGCCTGTACCCACTGGAAGTCTTTCCGGAGAAACACGCCCAGGTACGCAACCAGCTCTGGCAACGTTTCCGCGATGGCGGCTGACTGCGCAGCCAGGCTTGCCTCGCCGAGGCCGCCTGGCGTCCAATAGCACCTCGCCCACCGAGGAGCTCACCATGTCGCGCCCCGCCAGCCCCCGCAAACCGCGCGCCAGCAGCCAGGCACGGATCGCCCAGATCCTCGCGGCGGCACGCGAACTGCTGGCCGAACAGGGCATGGCCAATCTGTCGGTTTACACGGTGGCCGAACACGCGGGCATTCCGCCCTCCTCGGTCTATCACTTCTTCGCCAGCGTGCCGGCCCTGCTCGAAGGGTTGACCGGCGACGTCCACGCAGCCTTTCGCGCCTGCCTGCTGGAGCCGGTGGAACACGCCGAGCTGGGTAACTGGCGAGACCTGTCGCGAATCGTCGAACAGCGCATGCTGGCGATCTACGCCGGGGATGCCGCCGCGCGCCAGCTGATCCTGGCGCAGCATGGCCTGGCCGAGGTGATCCAGGCCGACCAGCGGCATGATCTGGAACTGGGCCGCCTGATGCAGGCATTGTTCGAGCGTCACTTCCCCCTGCCGCAATTGCCAACGGATATCGATGTATTCGCCCTGGCCATGGAGCTGGGTGATCGCGTCTACGCTCGCTCCGTACAACTGTATGGCGAAATCACTCCACGCCTGGCCGAAGAAGGCATGCGCGTATTCGATGCCTACCTGGGCCTGTACCTGCCTGCCGCACTGCCGAAAAGACCTGCGCCGCTGGCGTGATATCCGCTGGGAGTCGCGTGGCGCCCTGACCATCTGCAGCTGACACCGCCATCGACTGGCGCGCACGGCACACCCTGGGTCCCGCGCACAGTCAATCCGACAAAAATCGGGAAAATTTCGGCGATTCGATTGCGGGCATCTTCTAATATCGATATTTATCGGATATAAATCGACCATCCCGCCTTGGTCGATGTTCAACCATGGCACCCTGAGAAGGCCTTCCGGCGACGCCGGGTCGGCCTGCGAACGCGCCAAGAGGTGTTTCATGTCCCGTATCGTTACCGTCGCTGCGACCCAGATGGCCTGCTCCTGGGATACCCCCGCGAACATCGCCAACGCCGAGAAGCTGGTGCACCAGGCTGCCGCCCAGGGCGCCCAGATCATCCTGATTCAGGAGCTGTTCGAGGCGCCCTACTTCTGCCAGAAGCCCAATGCCGACTACACCCAGTTGGCCACCACGGTGGAGGAAAATCCGGCCATCGCGCACTTCCAGAAAGTCGCGGCCGAGCTCAAGGTGGTGCTGCCGATCAGCTTCTTCGAGCGCGCCGGTCGGGCTCGCTTCAACAGCATCGCCATCCTCGACGCCGACGGCGCAAATCTCGGGATTTATCGAAAAAGCCACATCCCCGATGGCCCCGGCTACCACGAGAAGTACTACTTCAACCCCGGCGATACCGGCTTCAAGGTCTGGGACACCGCCTACGCACGTATCGGCGTCGGCATCTGCTGGGACCAATGGTTCCCGGAGTGCGCGCGCAGCATGGCGCTGATGGGCGCGGAAATCCTCTTCTACCCCACCGCCATCGGCAGCGAACCGCACGACGCCAGCATCACCTCGCGCGAGCACTGGCAACGTGTGCAACAGGGCCATGCCGGCGCCAACCTGATGCCGCTGGTGGCCAGCAACCGTATCGGCCGCGAAGAGCAGGACGGTTACGACATCACCTTCTATGGCAGCTCCTTCATCGCCAACCAGTACGGCGAGAAGGTCGAGGAACTGAACCAGACCGAGGAAGGCATCCTGGTGCACAGCTTCGACCTGAGCGAACTGGAGAAGGTGCGCACGGCCTGGGGTGTGTTCCGCGACCGCCGGCCGAACCTATACTGGCCGCTTTCCACGCTCGACGGTGAAAGCCTCTGCGAGTGAACGTAGCCCGGATGCAATCCGGGGCTTTTTCTCACGACTCCCCGGATTGCATCCGGGCTACAGGTGAAATATGACCACCCTGACCACCACACCACGCGCCGATGGCTTCCGCATGCCGGCAGAATGGGAACCGCACAGCCAGACCTGGATGGTCTGGCCCGAGCGCCCGGACAACTGGCGCAACGGCGGCAAGCCGGCCCAGGCGGCCTTCACTGCCGTGGCCAAGGCCATCGCCCAGTTCGAGCCGGTGACCGTCTGTGTATCGGCGGCGCAATACGAGAACGCCCGCGCACGCCTGGATGACGCCAACATCCGCCTGCTGGAAATCACCACCGACGACGCCTGGGTGCGTGATACCGGGCCAACCTTCGTGATCGACGACAACGGTGCAGTGCGCGGCGTGGACTGGGCCTTCAACGCCTGGGGTGGCTTCGATGGCGGCCTGTACTGGCCCTGGCTGCGTGACGACCAGGTAGCGCGCAAGATACTCGAGATCGAACACTGCAAACGTTACCGCACCGAAGGCTTCGTGCTCGAGGGTGGCTCGATCCATGTCGACGGCGAGGGCACCCTGATCACCACCGAGGAGTGCCTGCTCAACAGGAACCGCAACCCGCACCTGTCGCGCGAAGAGATCGAGAATGTGCTGCGCGAGCACCTGGCCATCGACACGGTGATCTGGCTGCCGGACGGCCTGTACAACGACGAGACCGATGGTCACGTCGACAATTTCTGCTGCTACGTGCGCCCCGGTGAAGTGCTGCTGGCCTGGACCGACGATGCGAACGATCCCAACTATCCGCGCTGCCAGGCCGCCATGCGCGTGCTGGAAAGCGCCCGCGACGCCAAGGGCCGTCAGCTGATCGTGCACAAGATGCCAATACCTGGCCCGATCCACGCCAGTGCAGAAGAATGCGCAGGCGTCGATATCGTCGACGGCAGCCAGGAGCGTAGCCCGGAGGTTCGCCTGGCCGGTTCCTACGTCAACTTCCTCATCGTCAACGGCGGCATCGTCGCGCCAAGCTTCGACGACGCCAAGGACGAAGAAGCCCGCGCCATCCTGCAGCGCGTGTTCCCCGAGCACCGCGTGGTCATGGTACCGGGCCGCGAGATCCTGCTCGGCGGTGGCAATATCCACTGCATCACCCAGCAGCAGCCGGCGCCGCAGAGCGCCTGAACCTTCCGCGCCCTGGCGCTGAACGCTCGCCGCTGAAGCACCTGCCACAGGTGCCCACGCAGTCATGAAAACGCCCGGTATTTGCCGGGCGTTCTCGTTTCCTTCTCCCGAGAATGACTACTCGAACGGTTGCGGCCGCGGCGTATCGTTGTTCGACGGCGGCAGGATCGGCAGGGCAAAGCTCGGCTGCTCGCCGGTCAGGGTCTTGAGGAAGGCGGTGATCTTGCCAATCTCGCCTTCGCTCAACTGCCGGCCGAGCTGCAAGCGCGCCATGATGTCCACCGACTCCTCCAGCTTCCAGTAGGCGCCGTCGTGGAAGTAGGGATAAGTCAGTTCGACGTTGCGCAGGGTCGGCACCTTGAACTTGAAGCGGTCGGCGTCCTTGCCGGTCAGGCCAGCCACGCCCTCGGCCGGGTTGCTGGTTTCATAGGGTTCGACCAGCCCCATCTTCTGGAACGAGTTGCCACCCAGCGCCGGCCCGTTGTGACAGGCGACGCAACCAATGGACTTGAACAGCTCGTAACCCTCCAGTTCGGTCTGGGTAATGGCCTGCTGGTCGCCCTTGAGCCACAGGTCGAAGCGCGAATTGGGCGTGACCAGGGTCTTCTCGAACTCGGCGATGGCGTCGGTCACTTCATCCAGGGTGATCTCGTCGGTCTTGTACACGGCCTTGAACGACTCGCGGTACTGCGGGATCGAGCGCAGCACATCGATGGCGAGAATGTGGGTGAAGGCCATCTCCATCGGGTTGGCAATGGGGCCGGCAGCCTGCTCCTTGAGGTCGGCGGCGCGGCCATCCCAGAACTGCGCGAGGTTGAGACTGGAGTTGAGCACGGTGGGCGAGTTGATCGGCCCTTGCTGCCAGTTGTGGCCGATGGAGCTGGGCAGGTTGTCGCTGCCGCCCATCGACAGGTTGTGGCAGGAGTTGCAGGAAATGAAACCCGAGCGCGACAGGCGCGGGTCGAAGAACAGCTGCTTGCCCAGTTCCACCTTGGCCGGATCGGTGATCTCGGCCGGTGCGATAGGCTCGACGGGTTCGTTGGCCGGTACATTGGCCCAGGCGCTGGCGCCCAGGCACAACCCGGCCATCAGGCTCAGAGTGCGCATGCGTATATCTCCTCAGGTATTGGCTGTTCTGGTTATGTCCTGACCATGCCCAGCGCAAACCCGGTGCGGCTTGATCTACATCAAGCCGCACATGCATGTCGCCTCAGTCGATGTGTTTCATTTCATTTTGCAGGTGCTGATACCCAGCAGCGGATACGCCGGGCAAAAGCGGAATATGCCGGTAGCCAGCGGCACCACACCGATCCAGCCCCACAGGCCGATGACGCCGGCCAGGCTCAGGGCAATGAGGATCAGACCTGCGGCGATACGCAGGCTACGGTCGAGCGTTCCAACATTGGCTTTCATCGAAGTTCTCCAGGTCAACGTCCGCGCCGGCCCTCCAGCGCGGTAAAGATCAGCATCCCGGCGAGCATCGCCGCGGTGAACAGCAGCGCTTGCCAGTGCCCGGTCAGCAGGATGGCAACGGCCGGCCCCGGACAGATGCCGGCGATACCCCAACCGACACCGAACAGCAGGCTGCCGCCGATCAGCCGGGCGTCCAGCTCGCGTCGCGTCGGCAACTGCATGGCGCCGCCGAGCAGTGCCTTGGCACGCCGTTGCGCCAGATTCAACGGCAGCGCCGCGACGCCGATGGCCCCCGCCATCACCAGGGCGAGAGACGGGTCCCAGTTACCGGCAAGATCGAGAAAGGCCAGCACCTTGGCTGGATCGGCCATGCCAGCCAGCAGCAGGCCGAGGCCAAACAGCAGGCCGCAGACGAATGCACTGAGTCTGGCCATGTTCAAGCTCCCGACAGATGACGCAGGACAAACACCGTGGCGAAACCGCTGACCATGAAACCCAGCGTGGCCACCAGCGAGCGTGGCGACAGACGGGAAATGCCGCAGACGCCGTGGCCACTGGTGCAGCCCGAGCCATAGCGGGTGCCGATACCGACCAGCAAGCCGGCGACGATCAAGCCCAGGCTGCCCGTCTCGAAGTGAATCGGCGGCAAAGCGGTGAACACTCCCCAGAGCACAGGCGCCAGCAACAGACCGATGAGAAAGAACAGTTTCTCGCCACGCCCTTCACCCTGGCGCTGCAGCAAGCTGCCGAGCAGGCCACTGATACCGGCCACCCGTCCATTGGCCAAGGCGAGTACGGACGCCGCCAGGCCGATCAGAGCACCGCCAGCCAGAGCACTCCAGGGCGTGAAAGCGGCCCAGTCGATGTTCATTGCTGGCCCTCGCAGAACAGTCGATACAGGGTCTCGATCACCGCCAGAGCAGCCGGGCTGCTGATGCGATAGAAGATCTGTTTGCCGTCGCGGCGGGTTGCCACCAGCCCTTCGCGGCGCAGCACCGCCAGTTGCTGGGACAGCGTGGGCTGCTGGATACCGAGCAGCGCCTCCAGCTCACTGACGTTGCGCTCGCCCTGCGACAACTGGCAGAGCAGCAGCAGACGATCCGGATTGGCCAATGCCTTGAGCAACTGCCCGGCAGCGTCTGCATTGGCACGCAACTGCTGGATATCGATGGATTCGGCCATGCAACACCTTCACTAAATACAATATGTATTTTTATATATTGTATTTAGGAAAAGTGTTAGCCCAACTGACCAGCGGTTAAGGAGGGGATTGAATAGGCCTTACAGGAGCGCGCCTATGCATGCACAGCACAAATCGTGGGAGGGGCTTTAGCCGCGACAAGAGCTCGCCGCTGAAGCACCTCCCACAAGGGGTATCGTCACCCCCCAGATTACATCCGGGCCACCACTGACGCCCTACGAGCGAATTGATTAGCGGAGCCCAGAAACGCAGAAACCCGCCGTAGCGGGTTTCCGGGTCGAGGCCAGATGAATCAGGCGTCAGCGTCAGCAGCGGCTTGATAGGCCGCAGCGTCCAGCAGTTTGTCCAGCTCGCTGGCGTCGCTCGGCTTGAGCTTGAAGAACCAGCTGCCGTACGGATCACCGTTGACGCTTTCCGGGCTGTCAGCCAGCGCCTCGTTGATGGCAATCACTTCGCCGCCAACCGGCGCATAGATATCGGAAGCGGCCTTGACCGACTCCACCACACCAGCTTCCTGGCCAGCGCTCAGTTGCTTGCCAACTTCCGGCAGCTCGATGAACACCACGTCGCCAAGGGCTTCCTGGGCATGGTCGGAGATGCCCACGGTCACGCTGCCGTCAGCCTCCAGGCGCGCCCACTCGTGGCTGGCAGCGTAACGCAGATCGGCGGGGATATTGCTCATGTGTCTTTCCTCGTAAGCGATGACGGCAAGTGGGCCGTCAGGACAATTTAGCAGGCCGCGACGTGAGCGAAAGCCAGCGTCGCGACCTGATCATTCAGATCAGGGCCTTGCCGTTACGCACAAAGCTCGGCCTGACCACCCGCACCGGGTACCACTTGCCACGGATTTCCACTTCGGCACGCTCGCCGGTGGCCGTCGGCACGCGAGCCAGGGCGATGGATTTGTTCAGGGTCGGCGAGAAGCTGCCACTGGTGATCTCACCGTCACCGATACCTTCGACACGCACCACCTGGTGCGCGCGCAGCACGCCACGCTCTTCCAGCACCAGGCCCACCAGCTTGCTCGGACAGCCGGCGGCGCGCTGCGCCTCCAGCGCCGGACGTCCGATGAAGTCGCGCGCGGCCGGCTCCCAGGCGATGGTCCAGGTCATGTTGGCGGCCAGTGGGCTGACCTGCTCATCCATGTCCTGGCCGTAGAGGTTCATACCCGCCTCCAGGCGCAGGGTGTCCCGTGCGCCGAGGCCGATGGGAGAAATACCGGCGCCGACCAGATCGTTGAGGAAGGACACCACCTCGGTCACCGGCAGCACGATCTCCAGCCCGTCTTCACCGGTATAGCCGGTGCGCGCAATGAACCAGTCGCCCTCGGGCAGCCCCTGGAATGGCTTGAGCTCGTGGATCAGTGCAGCGCGGGCCTGGGTCAGCAGCTCCGCGACGCGCGCGCGAGCCTTGGGGCCCTGAATGGCGAGCATGGCCAGGTCGCGCCGCTCACGCAGTTGCACGTCGAAATCGCCAGCCTGGGCGTGCATCCAGGCCAGGTCCTTGTCACGGGTACCAGCGTTGACCACCAGGCGGTAACCGCCTTCGGTGAGGTAGACGATCAGGTCGTCGATCACCCCACCCTGCTCATTGAGCATGGCGCTGTACAGCGCCTTGCCGGGGCTCTCCAGGCGGGCCACGTCGTTGGCCAGCAGACGCTGCAGGAAGGCCTGGGCCTGGCTGCCGCTCACGTCCACCACGCACATGTGCGAGACGTCGAACACGCCGCACTCGCGGCGCACCTGATGATGCTCCTCCACTTGCGAACCGTAGTGCAGCGGCATGTCCCAGCCGCCGAAGTCCACCATCTTGGCCCCCAGCGCCAGGTGCAGGTCATAGAGGGGGGTGCGCTGTCCCATGGGTTATCTCCTTCCGGGCTTGGCGAAGCGATTCAGACCCCTAGAAGCTACCTGCGTTGCCATTGCTGCGTTGCAGCCAGACTCGAAATGCTCATGTGCAAAAGCACATTCCGCTTTCTCGCCTGTCTGCGCCTTGCACTGGCGGCCTCGGCAACGCTTCTAGATGAATCTTGCCGGGTTACCCCGGCTCGCGAATGGCGCGCATTGTAGCCGCATGCGTCCGGGGGGTCATCCTGGCTTCAGGTCGTAGGGCGGGTGTAACCCGCCATGCCACGATACTGGCGGGTTGCACCCGCCCTACAGCGTTGTATTGATCAACCGAAACTGCGGGCCGAGCGGCGGATCAGCAGAATCACCGGCAACAGGCCGACCAGCACCAGGGTCAGAGCCGGCAGCGAGGCGCGCGCCCATTCGCCCTCGCTGGTCATCTCAAACACCCGCACCGACAGGGTGTCCCAGCCAAACGGGCGCATCAGCAGAGTCGCCGGCATCTCCTTGAGCACGTCGACGAACACCAGCAGCGCGGCCGACAAGGTGCCCGGCAACAGCAACGGCAGATAGACCTTGAAGAACAACCCAAAGCTGCCAACGCCAAGGCTGCGCGAGGCCTCCGGCAGGGACGGACGGATACGTGCCAGGCTGGTTTCCAGCGGCCCGAAGGCCACCGCCATGAAGCGAATCAGATAGGCCACCAGCAGCGCCGCCAGACTCCCCAGCAACAGCGGCTTGCCAGCACCGCCCAGCGCCGTGGACAGCGGAATCACCAGTTCACGATCCAGAAAGCTGAACGCCAGCATGATCGCCACCGCCAGCACCGAACCGGGCAAGGCGTAGCCGAGATTGCCCAGCGCGACGCCGAGACGCACACCACGATTCGGCGCCTGACGCCGGGCGAAGGCCAGCAACATGGCCACGCTGACCGTGATCAGCGCCGCCATGCCGCCCAGATAGAGGGTATGCAGGATCAACCCGGCGTAGCGCTCATCGAGATCGAAGCGACCGCGTTGCCAGAACCAGGCCAGCAGTTGCAGCAGCGGGATGACGAAGGCGCAGGCGAACACCAGGCCGCACCAGGCACTGGCGGCGAAGGCCTTCCAGCCATGCAGGTGGTACAGCGCCTTGCCCCGTGGCCGCTCATTGGCCGGCCGCGCGGCGCCACGCGCGCGTCGCTCGCCATAGAGCACCAGCGCCACTGCCAGCAGCAACAGACTGGCCAGCTGAGTGGCGCTGGTCAGGCTGTAGAAGCTGTACCAGGTCTTGTAGATCGCCGTGGTGAAGGTGTCGAAATTGAACACCGACACGGCGCCAAAATCGGCCAGGGTCTCCATGATCGCCAGGGCCAGACCGGCACCAATGGCCGGTCGTGCCATCGGCAGCGCCACACGCCAGAACGCCTGCCACGGGCTCTGCCCGAGCACCCGCGCCGCCTCCATCAAACCCTTGCCCTGGGCCAGGAAAGCGCCACGCGCGAGCAGATAGACATAGGGATAGAACACCAGCACCAGAACGATGATCACCCCACCAGTCGAGCGCACCCGCGGCAGGCGCAAGCCGCTACCGAACCATTCGCGCAGCAACGTCTGCACCGGGCCGGCGAAATCCAGCAGGCCAACGAAGACGAACGCCAGCACATAGGCAGGAATGGCGAATGGCAGCATCAGCGCCCAGTCCAGCCAGCGCCGGCCCGGGAACTCGCAGAGGCTGGTGAGCCAGGCCAGGCTGACGCCCAGCAGCGTCACACCCACACCGACACCGATTACCAGCGTCAGTGTGTTGCCGATCAAGCGCGCCATCTGCGTCTGCCACAGGTGCGCCCAGATCTGCTGATCCACCTCATGCCAGCTCAGCAGCAATACCGACAGCGGCATCAGCACCAGAGCGGCGACGGCAAGAACGATGGGATACCAGCGACGCTGGACGGGATGCGGCACGCGGATTCCTCGACTACGGAAATGACGACGCCCCGGCTAGGCGGGGCGTCGCAGTATAACGGCAGCGGCGTGGATCACCGAAGGTGCGATGAACGTTCCCACGCTCCGCGTGGGAATGCAGCTCTCGACGCTCCAGCGTCACAAGCCAACAGGCGTGACGCGGAGCGTCACTGGCGACGTACCCACGCCGGAGCGTGGGCACGATCCCCTTTACTGCCAGCCAGCGCGATCCATCAGCATGGTCGCTTCAGCCTGACGCTTGCCCGCCACTTCGGTGGCAACCGAGTCAGCCTTGAAGGTGCCCCAGGCAGCCACTTCCTCGGACGGAGCGACCGCCGGGTTGGCCGGGAACTCCTGGTTGACGCCAGCGAAGATGCTCTGTGCTTCCGGGGTGGTCATCCACTCCAGCAGCTTCTTGGCCTGCTCGGCGTGCGGCGCATGCTTGGTCACACCGGCACCGGCCAGGTTGACGTGCACGCCACGGTCGTTCTGGTTCGGCCAGAAAGGCTTGACCTTCAGATCCGGCTGCTGCTTGTGCAGACGGCCGTAGTAGTAGGTGTTGGTGATACCGACGTCGCACTGGCCGGCATCGATGGCCTGCAGCAGCGCGGTGTCATCCGGGAATACGTCGGTCGCCAGGTTGTTGATCCAACCCTTGACGATTTCCTCGGTCTTTTCGGCGCCATGGGCTTCGATCAGGGTGGCGGTCAGCGACTGGTTGTAGACCTTCTTGCTGGTACGCAGGCACAGGCGGCCTTCCCAGTTCTTGTCAGCAAGGGCTTCGTAGGTGGACAACTCTTGCGGCTTGACGCGCTCGGTGGAGTAGAAGATGGTCCGCGCGCGCAGCGACAGGCCAGTCCAGCTGTCGGTGCTGGAGCGGTACTGGGCGGGGATGTTGGCGTCGATCACGTCGGACTTGGTCGGCTGCAGCACGCCTTCCTGCTCGGCCTGCCAGAGGTTGCCGGCGTCGACGGTAATCAGCAGGTCGGCCGGGGTGTTGGCGCCTTCGGCCTTGAGACGGGCGATCAGCGGGGCTTCCTTGTCGGTGATGAACTTCACCTTGACCCCGGTTTTCTCGGTGTAGGCATCGAATACTGGCTTGATCAACTCATCGATACGGGCGGAGTAGACCACCACCTCATCGGCAGCCTGGACGGCAGTTGCCAGGGTGCTGAGAGTGAATGCAGCGAGAAGCGCGTTACGAGCCTTCATGGGACCAGCCTCTTGTGGGTTAGCAAAGTGGCTGAATAGTAGTGAATGTTATTTACCTTCTCAACGTAAACAGCGAGACGACACGCAGTAGTTATTACAAGTTGCGTCAGTTCAGGCCCGCGCCAGTTCCGGCAGGTCGCCGGCAAGCCCAAGCGCCTGACGAACGAACAACGCCTTGGCTTCGGCCTGGCCGTCCACCAGGTCGAGACCGATATTGCGCAGCAGGCGCAGCGGCAATGGGTCGGCCTGGAACAAGCGCTGGAAGCCTTCCATCGCCGCCATCATCGCCAGGTTGTGCGGCATGCGCCGGCGCTCGAAGCGACTCAGCACGCGCTCGTCACTGAGGCTCTCACCCCGCTCGGCGGCATGCAGCAGCACCTCTGCCAGCACGGCGGCGTCGAGGAACCCCAGATTGACGCCCTGCCCCGCCAGCGGATGAATGGTGTGCGCGGCATCGCCGATCAGCGCCAGCCCCGGCTCGACATAGCGCTTGGCATGACGCTGGCGCAGCGGGATGCACAGACGGCGGTCGGCGTGCAGCACCTTGCCCAGACGCGACTCGAAGGCCTTGCTCAGCTCGGTGCAGAATGCCGCGTCGTCCAGCGCCATCAGGCGCTCGGCCTCCACCGGCACGATGGACCAGACGATCGAGCACCAGTGCTCGCCGACAGGCCCGGCCAGCGGCAGGAAGGCCAGCGGCCCGTCGTCGGTGAAGCGCTGCCAGGCGGTGGCCTGGTGCGGTCGCTCGCAGCGCACGCTGGTGACGATGGCGTGGTGCAGATAATCCCATTCGCGCGTGGCGCAGCCGGCCAGGCGTCTGACCGCCGAATTGGCACCGTCAGCGGCCACCAGCAGCGGCGCGCGCAACTGGCGGCCATCGGTGAGGGTCAGCAGCCAGTCATCGCCGCTGCGGCGCAACTGCTCCAGACGCGCGCCGGGCAGCAGGCCGATCTGGCTGTCGTGCAGACGTTCGAGCAGAGCATCCTGCACCACACGGTTCTCGACGATATGGCCGAGCGTCTCGGCATGCACGCTGGCGGCGGCGAAGTGGATACTGCCGGTGCCGGAGCCGTCCCATACGCGCATCTCGCCATAGGGGCAGGCACGACGAGTGGTGATCCCCTGCCAGACACCCAGACGCTCGAGGATGCGCTGACTGGCCATCGACAATGCGCTGACGCGCGGCTCGAATGGTGCCTGCACATCGAACGGCGCCACGCTCAGCGGGCCGCCGTCGACGATCAGGATGTCCAGGCCGCTGTGTTCCAGCGCCAGGGCCAGGGTGCTGCCGACCATACCGGCGCCGACGATGATCAGATCCGCGCGCATATCACTCCTTAAACCCTGGGGTGCGCTGCGCGCACCATGGCTTCCGGTTGGTGCGCACGGCCTGGGCGGCCCCGCGACACCCTACGGAATTGGTCATAGATTGCGGGTTCCCATGCCCATCGCCTGACGAGCAAACCAGCGCTTGGCCGGCGGCAGCAAGTCGAGACCGAGCAAACCCAGGTTACGCCCGGCGGTCAGCAGTGGCTGCGCATTGCTGAACAGACGCGTCACCTGGTCGGAAAAACCGACGGTCATTTGTTGATCGAGCTGTTGCCGTTGCTGGTAGCGCTGCAGGGTGGCGAAATCACCCAGCGCTGCCTCGCTGCCGATCAGCACCTCGGCCAGCGCCAGGGTATCGCGCAGCGAGAGATTGTAGCCCTGGCCGGCGATGGGGTGCAGGCTGTGAGCGGCGTTGCCCAGCACCACCAGATGCGGGCGCACCTGCTCCTGCGCCTCGACCAGGCTCAGCGGGTAGAGATGTCGCGCACCCACCTGCCGCAAGGCGCCCAGGCGATAACCGAAGGCCTGCTGCAACTCGCTGAGAAAGCTCGCCTCGCTGGCGCGCAGCAGGCGCTCGGCGTCAGCGGCGGCGCGCGTCCAGACCAGCGCACAACGGTTGTCGGTCAAGGGCAGCAGCGCCATGGGCCCATCATCGGTGAAACGCTCGAAGGCCTGCCCGCGATGCGCCTCCAAGGGGCTGACGTTGGCAATCAGCGCACTCTGCCCGTAAGGCTTGCTGCTGACACCGATACCGAGCTGCTCACGCAGGCCGGAACGCCCGCCGTCAGCAAGAATGGCCAGGTCACAATCCAGGCTGCTTTCGTCGTTCAGGCTCAGCCGATAGCCGTCGTCGAGACGCTGCATACCGACCACCTCGGCCGGGCAGCGCCACTCGATCACATCCTGATCCAGTGCCTGCCACAGGCAATGGCCGAGCCAGGCGTTCTCCGCTACGTAACCGAGCGCCGGCACACCTTCCTCGATGGCCTGCAGGCGCGTGGCGCCGAAGCGGCCGCGGTCGGATACGTGGATCTGCTGAATCGGCTCGGCACGCTGGGCAATGCTCTGCCACAGGCCCAGGCGCTCGTAGATCAGCCGGCTGCCATAGGACAGCGCGGTAGAGCGCGCGTCATAGCTGGGCTGGTACTCGCTGCCCGGCGCGAAGGGTTCGATCAGGGCGATGCGCCAGCCACGCTGGCGTGCGGTTTCCTGCAGGGCCAGCGCCAGGCTGGCGCCGACCAATCCGCCACCGACAATGGCCAACTGTACGCGTGACATGGGCTCAGGCCGCCTCGCTGCGCGCGGCCGCCATCAATGCCTCGATCTCGGCGACGGTCTTGGGCACGCCGCTGGTGAGAATCTCGCAGCCCTTCTTGGTCACCACCACGTCGTCCTCGATGCGCACGCCGATGCCGCGCCATTTCTTGGCGACCTTGTCGTTGTCGGTGGCGATATAGATACCCGGCTCGACGGTCATCGCCATGCCCGGCTCGAGCACGCGCCATTCGCCGCCGACCCTGTAGTCGCCGACGTCATGCACGTCCATGCCCAGCCAGTGGCCGGCGCGATGCATATAGAAGGGCTTGTAGGCTTCGCTGGCGATCAGCTCGTCGAGGTCACCCTCGAGCAAGCCCAGCTCCACCAGCCCGGCAGTGATGACCCGCACCGTGGCTTCGTGGGCTTCGTTCCAGTGCCGGCCTGGAGCGATGAACTTGAATGCTTCCTCGTTGGCCTTGAGCACCAGCTCGTAGATGGCCTTCTGCTCGGGAGAAAACCTGCCGCTGACCGGGAAGGTGCGGGTGATGTCGCTGGCATAGCAGTCGATCTCGCAGCCAGCGTCGATCAATACCAGATCGCCATCCTTGAGCGCCGCGTCGTTCTCGCGGTAGTGCAGGATGCAGGCGTTGCGGCCAGCGGCGACGATGCTGCCGTAGGCCGGCATCTTCGCCCCACCCTTGCGGAACTCGTAGTCCAGCTCGGCTTCCAGGTGGTATTCGAACAGGCCGGCACGACTCGCCTGCATCGCACGGATGTGAGCGCGCGCGCTGATCTCGGCAGCCTCCTTCATCACCTTCACCTCGGCGGCCGACTTGTACAGGCGCATGTCGTGCAGCAGGTGGTTGAGGGCGACGAACTCGTTCGGCGGCGTGGCGCCCAGGCGAGCCTTGGCGCGGATGTGGTTGACCCACTCCATCAGCCGATGATCGAACTCCTGGTTGCTGCCGATGGCGTAGTAGACACGCTCGCGACCTTCGATCAGCCCCGGGAGAATGTCGTCGATGTCGCCAATGGGGAAGGCATCGTCGGCGCCAAACCGGCTGATCGCACCGTCCTGGCCGGCACGCAGGCCATCCCACAACTCGCGCTCGGGATCACGCTCGCGGCAGAACAGCACATATTCACCGTGCTCGCGCCCCGGGATCAGCGCCATCACCGCTTCCGGCTCGGGGAAGCCGGTGAGGTACTGGAAGTCGCTGTCCTGACGGTAGACATGCTCGACGTCACGGTTGCGGATATACACCGGCGCCGCCGGCAGGATGGCGATGCTGTTGGGTTCCATCTGCGCCATCAGCGCCTTGCGCCGACGGGCATATTCGGACTTGGGGATGCTGATCAAGGCAGGCTCCGACGATAAATCAGTGCAGGGACGGTTTGGCAGCAGGCGCCGCAGGCTTCGCGCACTCGGTAAACAGCAGCAGCGGCGCCACCCGCAGGTACTCCATCACCTCCATGTAGTCGCTCTCGCCATCTTCCGATTCTTCCAGGGCACTCTGCACCTGGGCGATGGCAGAGAGATCCTGCAACACTTCCATGGCTTCGGCGCTCAGTGCACCGTCGCGAGCGGTCAGGCCGAAGCCACCGAGAAAGCCCTGACACCACTGGCCCAGAGCGACTGCGCGCTGCGCCAACGGGGTTTCGTCATCCGGCAACAGCAGCACCACGGTGACGTCTTCGCTGCACAGCTCACCCTTGACCATTTCCTGCAGGCCGATCAGTGCCTGGCGCACGCTGTCCTGCGGCTCGCCGCCGAGCAGATCGGCAGCGTCGAGCAGCCAGGCATCGGCCTCGAAGCCGGCGCCAGCACAGCTGCGCCCGAGCAGCAGGCCGTGCAGTTCGGCAGGGGAAACGGAATGCCCGGCGCTGCTGAGCAGAGCGGCGAAGGCGGCGTAGGGAGAGCTTGGAATCGACATAGATAGCTAGGCGCCAGACGGCGCAATCTCTAGAATGGAGGCCTCGTATCCTAGCACCGGCAGACGCGGCAAGACCATCCGAGGCCGCCGGGGTGATGCCGTCATCTGCATCACACCACTGCTATCTGGGTTTGACCCGTAACCGGGACAGGCCTATATAGTCCAGCCAGCCATCCCATAGCGAGAGCCCATGGAAGACGCCGATCTGCACGCATTGACCGCCAAGCTGGAACTATTGATCCAGCGTGTCGAGCAGCTAAAGGCTCACAACCGACTCCTGCTGGCGAATGAACAGGCCTGGCGCGAGGAACGCGCCCATCTGATCGAAAAGAACGAAATGGCCCGGCACAAGGTCGAATCGATGATTTCGCGCCTTAAAGCCCTGGAGCAGGACTCATGACCCAGTCGAACACCGTGACCGTCCACATTCTGGACAAAGAATATTGCATCGCCTGCCCGCAGGATGAACGCGCCAACCTGGAAAGCGCGGCTCGCTACCTGGACAGCAAGATGCGCGAGATCCGTACCAGCGGCAAAGTGATCGGTGCCGACCGCGTCGCCGTGATGGCTGCCTTGAACATCACCCACGACCTGCTGCACAAGCAACAGCGCCTGGATCAGGACGCCAACTCCACCCGCCAGCAGGTTCGCGATCTGCTCGATCGTGTCGACCATGCGCTGGCCGACGACGCGAGTTCCTGAGCACCGTCATGCCTGCCAGTTCGTCGCAGGCCGCCCCGCAGCGCCTCTGTTCGGGTATACTGGCCGCAACTTCCTGGGGTGTGCGCCAGTCGGTGATGTCCCTGAGCCGATACGCACAACCACGGGGGTTGCACGTTGGGGCCGGTGTGCATGTCCGCCTGACGGAAAGCCTTAACGCCTCCTGCAACCTCCACCTTGAACTTTCGGGTTCAAGGGCTAAACCGACAGCGGCACGCCGGGAAGTCATCTTTTCCAGCAGTGACCTTCAGCGCTGCTACCCGCCTCGTTCCAACCCCACTTCATGACTACGCCAGCCACTCTCAGTCGCCCGCAACTGCGCCGCGTGCTGCGCCAGCGTCGGCGCGCGCTCAGCCGCAGTCAGCAACGCCTTGCCGCGCGCAACCTTTATCGCCAACTGGTGCAAAGCCCCCAGTTTCGCCGCGCCAGGCATATCGCCCTGTACCTGCCCAACGACGGCGAAATCGACCCGAGACCGCTGCTGGCCGCTGCGCAAAAACGTGGCAAGCGCACTTACCTGCCAGTGCTCAGCGCCTGGCCGCGCACCAAGATGGTGTTCCAGCGCGTCAGTCGGCACGAGAAACTGGCGGGCAATCGCTTCCGCATCCTCGAGCCGCGCCCGCAACCCAAGCGCCAGCGCAAGGTCTGGACGCTGGATCTGGTACTGCTGCCGCTGGTGGGTTTCGATGACCGTGGCGGGCGCCTGGGCATGGGCGGCGGCTTCTACGACCGCAGCCTGGCCTATCTGCGCATGCGCAAAAATTGGCACATGCCGACGCTGCTGGGCCTGGCGCATGAGTGTCAACGCGTGGATGAACTGGCGATGGCCAGCTGGGATGTGCCCTTGCAGGCAACAGTGACGGACAAGGCGTGGTATTGAATCGAGGGATGCGGCACCGCGTTCCTTGCGGCGCTTACGCTGGCAGTCCGCGAATCAGGGCTGCTGCGTTACATTGACCGAAGCATCGTTTTGACGCTCCCATAGGCTCTGGGTGTAACCCGTGGTAACCACGCCCAGGCTGAACAGTACGACGAGAACCCACAAAAGATCTGGCTTGCGTTTCATCTATTGCCTCCCCCTTCAAGGCAATGCGCGCGTTGGTCGCGCGTTATTGTTGTGTGCAATACGACAGCGCCAAGCGTTTAGCCGGACATTTTCCGCCAGTGCCAAGCGCTGCGCAATTTCCGGCGCCAACCGGCCGTCGGAGATCTTCACTCAAACAAGCGTCCGCTTACGGACAGACCTGCTGGAGCAAAGTTCATGCCTTATTGGCTGATGAAGTCCGAACCTGATGAACTATCGATCCATGACCTGCAGCGCCTCGGCAAAACGCGCTGGGATGGCGTGCGCAATTACCAGGCGCGCAACTTCATGCGCGCAATGAAACCGGGCGATCTGTTCTTCTTCTATCACTCCAGCTGTCCGCAACCCGGCATCGCCGGCATCGCGCGTATTGCCAACGAGGTTTACCCGGACCCAACCGCGCTGGACCCGCAAAGCCACTACCACGACCCCAAGGCCAGCGCCGAGAAGAACCCCTGGAGCGCCCTGGACGTGGAGTTCGTCGAAGCCTTCGACGAGGTGCTGGCGTTGCAGCACCTGAAGAACAATCCGCTACTGGCCGATCTGGCCCTGGTACAGCGCGGCAGTCGCCTGTCGGTGATGCCGGTTGCTGACGCCGAGTGGAAGGCGATTCTCGCCATGCGTTGAGTCGAATGCGGCACTATGCTATCACAGCACAGAGCCTAGGGAGTTATCCATGCCGGCACCTTCCGTCTGGCCGGCGCGACTCGCGCTGGCGTTCCTGTTGCTGGTGCTTAGCGGCGCCAGCGTCCTGCTCTGGCGTCAGATCGAGGCGGTGCAGCAGCAGCGCGTCGATGAGCGCATTGGCTATCAAGCACGCAGCCTGGCACGCCAACTGGAAAGCACGCTGCACCTGGAAGTGGCCAGCCTCGAACGCATCGCCCGCCTGTGGAACAGCTTGGGCCGCCTGCCGCGCGCCAGCTGGGACGAGGAAGTGGAACGCGCACTACGAGGTTTCCCCGCCTATAAGTCGATCCAGTGGGTCGGTGCCGACCTGCACATGCGTTGGCTGCTACCGGTAACCGGCAACGAAGCGGCGCTGAATTTTCACCTGGACCCAGAGCATCCCAACTACCCGCTGGCGATGGAGGCTCGCGATAGCGGTGAGCAACGTTTCTCCAACAGTTTCGAGCTGGTGCAGGGTGGCCGCGGCTTCGTGCTCTACACACCGCTGTACAGCGGGCAGGATGGCAGCAAGGTCTTTGACGGTTTTCTCCAGGGTGTATTTCGCGTCGAGCCGCTGATGCTGCAACTGCTCACCCAGATCGATCGCGATGCCTTCAACCTCGAATTGCTGGAGAACGGTCACAGCCTGTTCCGCCACGGCGCGGCGGACGCTGATGCGCAACACAGCCTGCAGCTGGGCCTGAGCCTGCTCAATAACCAGGGCTTCAGCCTGCGCCTGAGCCCCACCGAACAGCTGCTTGATCAGCTGGATTCTCCGCTACCCGGCGTGGTACTCGGCGCCAGTCTGGCAATCAGCCTGCTGCTGGTCGCCGCCCTCGCCCTCGCGCTGGAAAACAGCCGCCGCGCCCACGCCCTGCAACTGGCCAACCGGCGCTTCAAACTGGAAGCCGAACGCCGCGAAGAAACCGAGCAGCGCCTGCGCGAGAACCGCGAGCGTCTGCAACTGGTGCTCGACCTGACCGACTCCAGCCATGACGGCCTGTTCATCTTCGACAGTGACAGCCGCGAGCTGCTGCACATGAACCAGGCCACCTACGCCACGCTCGGTTATCGCCCCGAACAGTTCGCCGAGCTGCTGCGTGACGATCCGGAGAAACTCCTGCCAGGCTTCCACCGCTGGCTGGAGCAGGCGCGCCAGGCGCAGCGCGACAACCTCTCGCGGATATTCCAGCGCGAGCTGATTCGCCGCGACGGCAGCCGCCAGCCTGCCGAAATCAACACCCAACTGGTGCAGCTGCATGATCGCGAATACCTGATCGCCGTTTCCCGCGACAACAGCGAGCGCCTGCAACTGGAAACGCAACTGCAGCGCCTGTCGCAGCTCGATGGCCTGACCGGGCTGTACAACCGCCGTTACTTCGACCAGCAGTTGCAGGCCGAATGGCGCCGCCTGCGCCGCCTCGACGCGCCCCTGGCGCTGCTGATGCTGGATATCGACCACTTCAAGGCCTACAACGATACCCTCGGCCATCTCGCCGGTGACGACGCCCTGCGCAGAGTCAGTGCCGCCCTGCGCGAAAGCCTGCAACGCGAAGGCGACACGGCCTGCCGCTACGGTGGCGAGGAGTTCGCGATCATTCTCGCCAACACCAATCTGGAGGGTGCCGAGCAGGTCGCCGCGCGCGTCCATGCGGCTATCGCCAGCCTGGATATCCATCACCCGGCCAGCCCGTTCGGCCACCTGACCCTGAGCATCGGCATCACGGCGGTCGACCCGGTGAGCGACGAACAGCCAGGCGAACTGCTCGCCCAGGGTGATCAGGCGCTGTATCGTGCCAAGCATGAGGGTCGCAACCGAACCTGTCAGTGGCAGTCCCCCGCGCTTGACCTGCATCAAGCCCCCTGAGGCGCATCTGGCAGACAATGGAAATGTCGTGAAAGCCCCCAGCTATGGGGCGCTACAGGGAAGCCGAGATGATCAACGCAAAACGCCGCCTACCCTATCTGATTGCCGCCGGCGTCGCCGTGCTGGGTGCCTTGGCCTGGTGGCAGCTGCGCCCGAGCGGCCTGCCCGAGGGTTTCGCCAGTGGCAACGGGCGCATCGAGGCCACCGAGGTGGATGTCGCCACCAAACTGGCCGGCCGCATCGCCAGCATCGAGGTCGATGAGGGTGATTTCGTCGAGCCCGAGCAGATTCTCGCGCGCATGGACACCCAGGCGCTCGAGGCGCAGCTGCAGCAGGCCCGTGCCCAGGTGCGCCAGGCGCAGAACGCCGAGCACACCGCACTCGCCCAGGTCGCATTGCGCGAGAGCGAAAAGGTAAGTGCCATCGCCGTGGTACGCCAACGCCAGGCCGAACTGGATGCCGCGCAGAAACGCCATGCGCGCAGCGCCACCCTGGTCAAGCGCAACGCGCTGCCGCAACAGACTCTCGACGATGATCTGGCCCGCCTGCAGAGCACCCAGGCAGCGCTGGCAGCCGCCAATGCTCAGGTAATATCGGCCGACGCCGGTATCAGCGCAGCACAGGCCCAGGTCGAGGAAGCCCGCTCGGCAGTGGAGGCCGCCCAGGCGGGTGTCGACCGCTTGCAGGCGGATATCGACGATAGCCTGCTGCGTGCACCGCGCGCCGGCCGCGTGCAATACCGCGTCACCCAACCGGGCGAGGTGCTCGGCGCCGGTGGCAAGCTGCTCAATCTGGTGGATCTCACCGACGTCTACATGACCTTCTTCCTGCCCGAGCGCCAGGCCGGCCGCGTCGCATTGGGCAGCGAGGTGCGCCTGGTGATAGACGCCGCGCCGCACTACGTGATCCCTGCCAGGGTCAGCTATGTCGCCAGCGTCGCCCAGTTCACGCCGAAGACCGTGGAGACCGCCAGCGAACGCGAAAAACTGATGTTCCGGGTCAAGGCGCGCATCGATCCCGAATTGCTGAGCAAGCACCTGCAGCAGGTGAAGACTGGCGTGCCCGGCATGGCCTACCTGCGCCTCGATCCTGACGCCGAGTGGCCCGCGCATCTGGCGATCAAGGTTCCGCAATGAACCCGGCGGTCGCACGCCTGGGCGGCGTCGGCCTGCGCTACGGCCAGACCCACGCCCTCGACGCCATTGAGCTCGAGCTACCTGCGCAGCGCATGGTCGGCCTGATTGGCCCGGACGGTGTCGGCAAGTCCAGCCTGCTGGCGCTGATCGCCGGGGCGCGCAAGCTCCAGGACGGCAGCGTCGAGGTGCTCGGCGGCGATATGGCCGACCCCCGCCATCGCCGCCGCGTCTGCCCGCATATCGCCTATATGCCGCAGGGCTTGGGCAAGAACCTCTATCCGACGCTATCGGTATTCGAGAACCTGGATTTCTTCGGCCGTCTGTTCGGCCAGGACGCTGCCGAGCGCGAACGGCGCATCGACGATCTGCTGCGCAGCACCGGCATGGCCGCGTTCCGCGAACGCCCGGCGGGCAAGCTGTCCGGCGGCATGAAACAGAAGCTCGGGCTGTGCTGCGCGCTGATTCATGACCCCGACCTGCTGATCCTCGACGAGCCGACCACCGGCGTCGACCCGCTGTCGCGCAATCAGTTCTGGGAACTGATCGCCCGCATCCGCGCACAACGCCCGCAGATGAGCGTGCTGGTGGCCACCGCCTACATGGAGGAAGCCGAGCGCTTCGATCACCTGGTGGCGATGGACGCCGGCCGTGTGCTGGCCGAAGGCACCCCGGCCGAATTGCGCGCCCGCACCGGCAGCGCCAGCCTGGAGCAGGCCTTTATCGCCCTACTGCCGGAAGAACGCCGCAGGGGCCACCACGAAGTGGTGATACCGGCACTGACCGATAGCAGCGAGATCGCCATCGAAGCCAAGGGCCTGACCATGCGCTTCGGCGATTTCGTCGCGGTGGACTCGGTATCGTTCCGCATCCGTCGTGGCGAGATCTTTGGTTTTCTCGGCTCCAACGGCTGCGGCAAGAGCACCACCATGAAGATGCTCACCGGCCTGCTGCCAGCCAGCGAGGGCGAGGCGCTGCTGTTCGGCCAGGCAGTCGACCCGCGCGACATGGCCACGCGCAAGCGGGTCGGCTACATGTCCCAGGCGTTCTCCCTGTACGGCGAGCTGACGGTGCGGCAGAACCTGGTGCTGCATGCCCAGTTGTTCCACGTAGCCGCCGCAGAGATCGAACCACGGGTAACCGAGATGGCCGCGCGCTTCGACCTCGGCGAAGTCATGGACATGCTCCCCGAGCGCCTGCCGCTGGGCATCCGCCAGCGTCTGTCGCTGGCCGTGGCGGTGATCCACAAGCCTGAGATCCTGATCCTCGACGAGCCCACCTCCGGCGTCGACCCGGTCGCCCGCGACGGCTTCTGGCAGCTGATGCTCGACCTGTCGCGCCAGGACGGCGTGACCATCTTCATTTCCACCCACTTCATGAACGAGGCTCAGCGCTGCGACCGCATCTCGCTGATGCATGCCGGCAAGGTGCTCGACAGCGATACGCCCGAGGGGCTGATGGCCAAGCGCGGCCTGGACAGCCTGGAAGCCACCTTCATCGCCTACCTGCAGGAGGCTGTCGGCGAGCAGCCGGTCAGCGAAGCGCCACCGCTGGAACAAGCACCACCGGCGCAGCGCCAACTGTTCAGCCTGCGCCGCCTGCTCAGCTACGCCCGGCGCGAGGCGCTGGAGCTGCGTCGCGACCCGATACGCGGTGGCATGGCCCTGCTCGGCACGGTGCTGCTGCTGTTCATCATCGGCTATGGCATCAGCCTCGACGTGGAGGACCTGACCTTCGCCGTGCTGGATCGCGACCAGACCACCACCAGCCAGGAGTACCACCTCAATCTGTCCGGCTCGCGCTACTTCCTGGAGAAGGCGCCGCTCTCCGATTACGACGAGCTGGAACGGCGCCTGCGCAACGGCGACATCAGCCTGGCGGTGGAGATCCCGCCGCACTTCGGCCGCGACCTCAAACGCGGCGCCAGCCCGCAGATAGGCATGTGGATCGACGGCGCCATGCCGACCCGTGCCGAAACCATCAAGGGCTATGTGACCGGCCTGCACCAGCACTACCTGAGCGAGCTGGCGCGGCGTTCGCCACAGCCGCAGGCGGCCAACGCCGCCGAGCTGGAAGTGCGCTATCGCTACAACCCCGACGTGGAAAGCCTCAAGGCCATGGTGCCGGCGGTGATCCCGCTGCTGCTGATGCTGATCCCGGCGATGCTCACCGCCTTGGGCGTGGTGCGCGAGAAGGAGCTGGGTTCGATCATCAACCTCTACGTCACCCCGGTCACGCGCCTGGAGTTCCTGCTCGGCAAGCAGTTGCCCTACATCGCCCTGGGCCTGTTCAACTTCGTCCTGCTGGTTCTGCTGGCGGTCACCGTGTTCGATGTGCCGCTCAAGGGCAATCCGCTGACCCTGCTGGCCGGCGCCCTGCTCTACCTGGCCTGCGCCACTGGCCTCGGCCTGCTCATGTCGACCTTCACCAAGAGTCAGATCGCCGCCGTGTTCGGCACCGCCATCGTCACCCTGCTGCCGGCCATCCAGTTTTCCGGGCTGATCTATCCGGTGGCCTCGCTGGAAGGCGCAGGCGCAGTGATTGGCCAGCTCTACCCGACCTCGCAGTTTCTGGTGATCAGCCGTGGCATCTTCTCCAAGGCGCTGGAACTGCAGGACCTGGCCGGCCACTTCTTCGCCCTGGCGCTGACCATCCCGCTGCTGACGCTGCTCAGCGCCAGCCTGCTGCGCAAACAGGAGGTCTGATGGAACGCCTGGCCAATATCCTGCACCTCGGCATCAAGGAGCTGCGCAGCCTGCAGCATGACCTGGCACTGGCGCTGCTGATCCTCTGGGCCTTCAGCATGGGCATCTACTCGGCCGCCACCAGCATGCCGGAAAGCCTGCACAACGCCGCCATCGCCGTGGTCGACGAAGACCAGTCGCAGCTCTCAGAACGGCTGATCCAGGCTTTTCAGGAACCCTATTTCCGTACCCCGGAACGCATCGACCTGAGCGAGATGGATCGCGGCATGGATGCCGGGCGCTACACCTTCACCCTGAACATTCCGCCGAATTTCCAGCGTGACGTGCTCGCCGGTCGCAGCCCGGCGATCCAGCTCAACGTCGATGCGACGCAGGTGAGCATGGCCTTCACTGGCGCGGGCTACATCCAGAACATCGGCGCCAGCGAAGTAGCCGAGTTCGTCCGCCGTTATCGCGGCGACCTGCAGCAGCCGGCCGAGCTGGTGCTGCGCGTGCAGTTCAACCCCAACCTGACGCGCGCCTGGTTCGGCTCGGTGATGGAGGTGATCAACCAGATCACCATGCTGTCGATCATCCTCACCGGCGCGGCGCTGATTCGCGAGCGTGAGCACGGCACCGTCGAGCACCTGCTGGTGATGCCGGTGACGCCGCTGCAGATCATGCTGGCCAAGGTCTGGTCGATGGGGCTGGTGGTGCTGACGGCTGCAGCCCTGTCGCTGCTGCTGGTGGTCCAGGGCTGGCTACAGGTGCCGATCGAAGGTTCCATCGCCCTGTTCCTGGCCGGGGCAGCGCTGCACCTGTTCGCCACCACCTCGATGGGCATCTTCTTCGGCACCGTGGCGCGCTCGATGCCGCAGCTGGGCTTGTTGATCATCCTGGTGCTGCTGCCGCTGCAGATCCTCTCCGGCGGCACCACCCCGCGCGAAAGCATGCCGGAGCTGGTGCAGCAGATCATGCTGGCGGCGCCGACCACACATTTCGTCGCCCTGGCCCAGGCGATTCTCTACCGCGGTGCGGGGTTTGCGATCGTCTGGCCGTACATGCTGGCCATCGCCGGCATCGGCACGCTGTTCTTCGTCGCAGCGCTGAGGCGCTTTCGCAACACCCTGGCACAGATGGCCTGAAGAAACCGTGGGAGCGGCTTCAGCCGCGAATCGCTTTGGCGTTCACCGCTGAAGCAGCGCCCGTACGCGAAGTGGATTCGCCGCTACTGAATAATCAGGTTGTTGAACAGCAGATCGTCCACCACCGGTTTGCCCTCTTCCGCAGTCAGCGCCTGCTGCACCTGCTTGAGTGCTTCCTGGCGCAGCGTTTCGCGGCCATCGGGAGCGTTGATGATCTCGCTGGTCTGGGCCGAGAACAGCATCACCAGCTGGTGGCGGATCAGCGGCTCATGCTGCTTGAGCTTGCCTTCGGCCTCGGTGCCGGTCACTCGCAGGGACACGTCGGCCTTGAAGAACTTCAGACGATTGCCTTGATCAGCCAGGTTGCCGATCAGGGCTGGCGTCACGTTGTAGTAAAGCGTCGTTGGCGCCTCTTCCTTCTTTTCCGAAGACGCCAGGGCAGGCAGGCAGATCGACAGGCTCAGCAGCAGGGCAGTCAACAGTTTCACGTTCGGCACTCCATCGGGGATGTGCCTAGCATAGCCATCCGCAGGCCCGCACCCAAGCCCGGCGCTTATGCCGGGCTATCAGGCATCGGCATGCTCGTTGACCCTCAGCGGGCGCTTTCTACACTGCAAGGCACCCTGCAAGAGGAATGACCTTCATGAAAGCCCTGCTGTGCAAAGCCTTCGGCCCCGCCGACACTCTGGTCCTGGAAGTTATCGCCAGCCCCGAACCCAAGAAGAACGAAGTGCTGATCGAAGTTCACGCTGCTGGGGTCAACTTTCCCGACACCCTGATCATCGAAGGCAAGTACCAGTTCAAACCGCCTTTCCCCTTCGCTCCGGGCGGCGAAGCGGCAGGCGTGGTCAAGGCAGTGGGCGAGAAGGTCAGTCACCTGCGTGCAGGTGACCGGGTGATGGCGCTGACCGGTTGGGGCGGTTTCGCCGAAGAGGTCGCCGTGCCCGCCTACAACGTGCTACCGGTGCCCAGAAGCATGGACCTGACCACTGCAGCCGCCTTTGGCATGACCTACGGCACCTCGATGCATGCCCTCAAGCAACGCGCCAACCTGCAACCGGGTGAAACCCTGCTGGTGCTCGGCGCCTCCGGCGGCGTCGGCCTGGCGGCGGTGGAAATCGGCAAGGCCATGGGCGCCAAGGTGATCGCCGCGGCGAGCAGTGCCGAGAAACTGGAAGTCGCGCGCAACGCCGGTGCCGACGAGCTGATCAACTACAGCGAGCAGAGCCTGAAGGACGAGGTGAAGAAACTCACCGGCGGCCAGGGCGTGGACGTGATCTACGACCCGGTGGGCGGCGCACTGTTCGAGGAAGCCTTCCGCAGCATCGCCTGGAACGGCCGCTTCCTGGTGGTGGGTTTCGCCGCTGGCGGTGGCATCCCGGCCCTGCCTGCCAACCTGCCACTGCTCAAGGGCGCGTCTCTGGTCGGCGTATTCTGGGGTTCCTTCGCCCAGCGCCAGCCGCAGGACAACGCCGAGAACTTCCAGCAACTGTTCGCCTGGCACGCCGAAGGCAAGCTCAAGCCGCTGGTCTCGCAGACCTTCCCGCTGGAGCGTGGCGGCGAGGCCATCGATGCGCTCGGCCAGCGCAAGGCAGTGGGCAAGGTAGTGGTGCAGATTCGCTAGAGCGCTCAGGGGCGGGGGGCGGTAGCAACCCGCTCCTGCGACTCCACGCCTTGTAGCGTGGGCCGGGCGGCGATCCGCTTTAGCCCACACCAACCACCGCTGGTGGGCTAAAGCCCACCCTACGAGCAGCCAGATCCAACTGGCGATCTGCGCATAATGGGCGACAGGAACGAGTTGGAAGTTGCCTGCGTCGACGACGCAGGCGCCGGCTCATACGTAACCGAGCAGCACTAGCACCAGCACGATGACCAGCACCAGCCCCAAGCCGCCAGTGGGCCCATAGCCCCAGCTGCGGCTATGTGGCCACGCCGGGAGCGCACCAACCAGCATCAGAAGCAGAATGATCAGCAGTATGGTTCCCAAGCCCATGGCAATTTCCTCGCATGTCTGTGGCGGCCAACGATTGAGCGGCGCGCCTGGAGCCGGCAACCCATGTGCGGCTGCCGTTCTTACGCAGGGCATGACACTGCTGTGAAGCCAATGCCTGGCAATGCTCTCGATGCTTCGCCATCCCCTACATCAGTTACGACTAAGCACCAAATTAGAAAGTGCCAACTTTAAATCAGCGGGCCGAGCCAGGACGTGAAAACGAAAAGCTACTGGATGGACTGAAGCACAACGATGGGGTGGAACCCGACCTCCCCGCAGCAACGCGGCGGCGAAGCGACTGCGCCCCTCGGTCAGCGCAAGACGGTGGGCAAAGTGGGGGCGCAGATACGCGACGGAGCGCAGGGCGGCTGCAGTGCACCCGCCCGGCTCCCTCACCTCAGTAGCGCAGGCCGGTATTGAGCAGCAACATGGAGTCGTTGTTACCCGGCTGGTTCTGGTAGTCGCGCACGTGCAGCAGGCTGCCCTTGAAACTCATCGGCAGACGCGGCAACTCGTAGCGGAAGAACAGCTCGTACTCCATGTGTCGCCCCTGCGCCGAAAGCTCCAGGGCGGTGCTGCTCCAGGCCACGCTGTTGTCGGCATTGAGGCCTGTGGGCAACTGCAGGCGCGCCTCGCCGCCGCTCACCCGCAACGGCTGATAGACCAGCGCGCCCAACTGCCACTGTGCGTGCGGCTCCCCCAACAGGCCGAGGGTGAAACTGTCGCTGCGCAGATTGGCCGACTCCAGCCAGCGCCCGCCGGAAACCTTGCTCAGGCCGGTGTTGTAGCGGCCGAACAGCTGCCAGTGCTCGTTCAGCGCCAGGCTCAGGTTCAGCCCCTGGAACCAGGTGTGGCTGTCCGCCCCACCCAACCACTGCTCACCCTGCGTACCGAGCAGGCGCTGCTGCTCGGTCAGCACGCCGAGCTGCAAGCTGGCACTCAGCCCATGCTCGCCCTGATAGCGCCATTCGCTCTGCATGCCCTGCTGCCGGGCACTGTCGCTGCGATCGGCGAAACGCTGCTCGGCCTCGGCCAGTTGCACCTGCAGTGAAGCGCTCCATGCCGGGGCGAACTGCCAGTGCATGCCGGCACCAGTGGCCTGCTGGCCCAGACTCAGATAGGGGTTGCCGAACGCCTGGGTCACACCGCTGTCGCTCAGGCGCGAGTCCAGGCGAGCCAGACCCTGGCTCCAGGATGGATCGGTATTGAAACTGGCGCTCAATGCCAGGTCGCCCAGTTGCTGCCACGCCTGCACCTGCCCCATGGCCTGTAGCCCCGAGCCCTCCCCTGCTCCCGAGAAACGTAGCTGCAGGCCACGGCCGTCGCTCAGCGTCTGCATATGGTGTTCCTGCTCCAGACGCTGCCGGTAGGCTTCGCTGTCGATGCGCGTACGCTGGCTGCCAGCCTGCTCGGCGAGCATCTCGCCGCTGACCCGGAAGGGAGCGTCCAGACTGTCCTTGAGCACCAGATCGACCCGCGCCAGAGACTGGCGCAAGGCATTGCCCAGCGCCGGGCTCTGCGCCAGCCCAGCCTGGTCCAGGGTGATCAGCTCGCCACTGGCGGTATTGATCATCAGCACGCCGATGGGATTGCTCGCTGCCTGCAGATCGAGCAGCCCCTGGCCGTAGGTGTCGGCATCGGCATAGATGCCGCTGCGGTCCGCCGACACCAGCGTGCGCTGGGTGATCTGCGCGGCGCTCAGGGTCGGGAACAGATCCATCAGCAAAGCCAGCGCACCGGATACATGCGGCGCCGCCATCGAGGTCCCACTCATGTGCGCGTAGCCATCGCCGGGCATGCTCGAATAGACCATGCTGCCCGGCGCCGCCAGGCACCAGGCGCGGGCATCACCGCAGCGGTGCGAACCGGCGGAAATGCGCCCATCACTCTGAATGTTGACCACCGCCAGCCACTGCCCCTGCAGCTCCGGCAGCAGCACGGGCAGGGCCGCATAGAGACTCGGCTGCGCCGCCAGCGCCGTGTTGCCACTGGTGTTGTTGCCGGCGGCGAAGACGAACACCATCCCGGCCTGCTGCGCCTCGCGATACAGCGGTGCCAACGTGTCGCGGTAATAGGCGCGCTGACCCTCATCGAGGTCGTCCAACGTGCGCGAGCGATAGCCGCCCGTGGCGACGTTGCTACGTTCACCCCAGCTGTTGTTGGAGATGCGCGCACCGAGCTCGACCTGCCGCTGCAGCGCATCACGCGTACCCAGGGTGGTGCTGCCTTCAACGCCATCGTGGAGGAACTTGATCGGCAGAATCCGCGCCTCCGGCGCCACACCGTGCATGCCCTGGCCGTCACGTGCCGCCGCGATGGTGCCAGCCACGTGGGTGCCGTGGCCGTCGCCGTCGGTCATACGCGGCCCGCCATCACGCACCCACTCGCCGCCGGGGGCAATACGCCCACTCAGTTCGGGATGATCGATATCAACCCCGGTATCGACCACTGCGACGGTCACCCCGGCCCCCGTGGCACCACGAGCATAGGCATGCTCGGCACGAATGCTGGACAGCCCCCAGGTACGCTGGAATTCCGCAGTACGAAACTGCTCCGGATCGACCGGCTCGGCAGGCGGAGCAGGCTCCTCGGGTGGCTCAGGATCAGGGTCGGCCGGCGGCTGTGGTGGCACTGGCGCGGGCTCAGGCGCCACCGGCGGTTGCGGAGGCACCGGCACAGGCTCAGGCGCTACCGGCGGTTGCGGAGGCACCGGCACAGGCTCAGGCGCTACCGGCGGCTGCGGAGGCACCGGCACAGGCTCAGGCGCTACTGGCGGTTGCGGAGGCACGGGCACCGGCTGCGGCGCGCTGGGAGGCTGCGGCGCTGGCGGTCGGGTTTCCTCACTGGAGGAGCCCCCACCACCGCCCGACTTGCTGGCCAGCGCGCCTGCGCCAACAGCCGCCGCCACCAGGCCAAGCTTGCCGGGCGTGCTGCGAAACCACGCCAGACGCTCCGTCTGGGTGGCCTTGGCGATGTCCGCCAGTAGCGCCTGACGCTGCGGGCTGGCGTCCTCGCCCAGGTAACGGACCAAATCCTCGCGGTACTCGGGAAAGATCTCCAGCGCCGGCTCCAGCTGCAAACGCAGCATATGGTCCGGCAGCTGATAGAGCCGTACGAACTCGTTCTGGATCGCTCCAGGCAGTTCCACTGGCGGCAGCGGAACCGCCCAGGCAGGCAGCGCCAGACAGGCGCCAAGGGCAAGTGCGAACAACTGGCGAGAAACACGCGGGAAAGGTGGGGGCGGCAGCGCCATGGGATTCGTCCCTGTGCAATCCATGAAAAAGCCGCGGATTCTAGGGACGGCACCGGCCTCTGCAGTGCGTTATCTCTCGTTCTGTAATGTCTCTGGAGAGGGCGTGGCGCTGCTGCAAACCCTGCCCGAAATAAGCGGAACTGCTTCGAAAAAGGCGCTTCACGCGAGTTGGCAAGCTGCGGACCTGCAGACACCGCCTGGGCGGTGCTGCTCGATAGACACCGATTGATCCAGATGGGTGACTGGAACGACTCGGTCGCAGCCAAGAACGAGGAGTCGGGCTCGACCGGGGCAGCCCATCAGGTTCGGCACTGGAGAAACTCTGCCGTTAAAAACAGAGCAAGTTGCTTTGAGTCTTGACGCCAGGCCGGATAATGGGTGTCCCCTTTTCTCTTCAAAATCAATGACACTGACCCCATTGATTGTGCGATTTATCTTGCTCAGCACTTACCAAGATGGAGCTATTGCTACGTGATAAGGTTCACCGGCAAGCTCAGGCGCTGGAGTAGATTTGTGGGGATTCCTCAGAATCTGCCCCCTTTTTCTCAGTCACCTTTTTCTCATTAACCTATTGCTTATTAAAGGCATTTATCTCGCGCCAATAAATGCCTTCTGGCAAGCTCTGCCCCTTATTAAACAGCAAAAAAACCTCAATTACATCATCGATATTAAACCACTCATCTTTTTTTAACTGAACGCTGCCCGCACCAAATGACAGAGTAGTTCCGTCCTCAAAATTCGTGCTGGAATTTGAATGATAACCTCTAAACAGCTTTTTGCTTTTTGCATCATACCTCTCAATAAAGCATGTAACCCTGCCTCCAGCAACTTGCACATAGTTGCCATCTTCATCTGTTATGCATGCGAATGAGCTAGGCCCGTAGCTTTTTAATTTTTTTAGCGTTTTTATAAGCTTCGATTGATCAACACCAAATATTACAGAGCTGTTTTCGGCTTCAAGTTTCATTATTTCTCACCATCACGGCACATAGACCAAAAGGGGACACAGACCAAAAGGGGACAGCTTTATTTTCCGGGGTTACGCCTCGGCCTGCCCTGACCTCGTAGCTCAACCCGCTGCCCTTGGATTCTTTCTATTTCATCCACGAAACGAGCACTGCCGGTTAGCTGCCCCCTCTGCAGTGCTGCACGAATCAAATCAAGCTCACTTGATGGAACGGCTTGTCGCATGAATTCCATGTAACGGATACGACGCCTTTCAGGCGTGCCGCCAAGTGCGACGAAGCAAGGGTCCATGTCCAGCCAATCGCTGTCCGACTGATCCGTTACCCGCGTCCGATAGCTCGACCAAGGATAATCACCCGCCTCGGCAACCATACGGGCTCGAACCGGTTCAGCTCAATATAGCGACAGCAGGCAAGCAAGTAGGTGTCAGACTCAACCACGCTGGACTTGTATCGACTTTCCCAGAGAGTACCAGTTCGGCCCTCTAAACGATTCCGATAACGGGTGGCGCGCGCCGCCAGCGCTTTCATCAACTGCCCCAGCCCGGCGATCGCTTCACCGGGTGCCAGTAGCAGGTGAACATGATTGGTCATCAGGCAATA
>NZ_FNAE01000017.1 GCF_900101755.1 Ectopseudomonas alcaliphila
CAATACGCCCCATCCTTGGCATAACGACCTCCTTCCATTGAGACCTTCAGCTTAGCCGATCAGGCGAAAAATAAATCTGTCCCCTTTTTCCTGCAAGGGAACAGCACGCCGCCCCGTCTTGGCTTCGATTTTGGTCTTGAACCGATCATCGCCCAAAACCCACGCCTTGTTCGTAGCCTCACGGATCGCCGTCAGTTCCCGCTCCGGCATTCGGCCTCGGAACAGTGACCGGTAGGCGTCCTGCCGTTCCTCCTCCGTTTTACCGAGCTGGAGATACAGAGCATGTGGCGTAAGAAGCTGGATCGGCTTGCCCAAGGCATTCAATTGGTAACTGGACCAGGGGTACTCCGAGGCATGGGATACCATGCCCGCGCGCACCGGGTTCAACTCTATATAACGATAAACCGTCAGCAGGTAACTGTCGGAATCGACCAGCGTCGATTTATATCGCCCCTCCCACAAGGTGCCCGTACGACCGTGGGTGAAATTGAAGTACTGGACATATTTACGGCCCTGAGCCTGCATCAACCGACTTATGCCCTGCTCATCGCGGGGCGTAGCCAGCAAGTGCACATGGTTGGTCATTAGGACAAAGGCATGGATGGCGACCTGATACTTGATCGCCGCCTCCTCGAGAAAGGACAGGTAGGCCTTGTAGTCCGCCTCGTCATAAAAGCAGGCCTCCCGATTATTGCCACGCTGAATCACGTGCTGAGCGCAACCAGGAAAATAGAGGCGAGGTAAGCGGGCCATGTGGGTCTCCTTGGATCAGGGAGAAAGCTCACCCTCTGGTGCGCACAAATCAATGACTCTGACCCCATTGATCAGTTCCTTTTGGACCGAGGAAGCAGCTTTACATCAAGAGAGCTTAACGAACATAAGCCCTTGACACTTAACAATTTCAGCAGATATCTCTTTATAAATATAAAGATCATCACCCAGATTAATGAAGCTCAAAAACTGGGAGTTACCAAATCGGAGAGACACCCCAGCAACTGAGTCTTCAATAGATGACAAAACCAACGAGACCGAAGCCAACTCTTCTCCTATGACTGACGAAACAATCTCATCATCCATTAATGAGAAAATCTTCTCCGCCCCAAACTCACCTAAGTCACACTCGGAAACAGCATCTGAACCGTACGCTATAGACGCACCATCGGGTGCACACTCCAAAGTTCCAACCCTCTGACCATCAAAAAACAGGCTTACCGCTTGCGGAGAGTTATTTTTTTCCGACTCAAAAACATGAAACAACCCCAAAGCGAGGCGCAGCCGGAGCCCTATACAACCAACCAACCAAGTTTTAAAAGCCTCGGACACTGTAATCACTATGGATTGCCTTTCAGTGCATTTTTTACAGAAGGATTGTTTATACCACCCTTCATAATTGTCACAAAGGTCCCGTCGGGCTTTGTAATCACAACATCATCACCCTTTACTCGGAAGAATACGTTACCTCTAGTACCGCCACTTCCTTGGCCTGCAAATGTCCCAGGTATTACTTTTTCTGGATTTTTCCCAATGTCCTGAATTTTATCGATAACCATCTGCCGGTGAATAATAGGGGACAGACCACGTTTTACTAAATATCTGGCGCACTCTTGGGACGTCCTGGCTTGCCTCTTGTGACTCTTCGCCCCAACGCAGCCTCAACTTCGGCAGAAAATTTGGGACTTCCCAGCGCGTAGTTTCCATTTGTCGCGGCACGTATCTGATCAACAAGCCCTGGGTCTAGCTGATAGCGGAACAATTCTCTGTAAGCCTCAGTCCTGAGCACCTCATCTCGACCCAGTGCCTGATAGAGAGGATGTGGACAGCGCAGCACTGAGGACTCACCTTGCGCGTTGGCCCGGTAGCTCGACCAGCGATATTCCGCCGGGTGCTCAACCATGCCTGCGCGGATAGGATTCATCTCAATGTATCGATAGCAAGCCAACACATATGCCTCTTCCTGCATGAGGCACGAGCGGAAACGACCTTCCCACAGCGTCCCGCTACGGCGGTATGTGCGATTAACATACTGCACGTAACGCTGTCCTAGCCCCTTCATCATGAGCCCTGCACTATCAGAGCTTTCGGGCGTAACCAACAAATGAACATGGTTGGTCATCAGACACCAAGCATGGATCGCACATCCATGCTTCTTTGCTTGCTCCATCAACACATCCAGATAAAAAAGATAGTCCTCGTCAGCGTAAAAACAGGCTGAGCGATTGTTCCCTCTCTGAATCAGATGAACTGAAACGCCTGGCAATGATATGCGTGCTCGACGTGGCATACAGACCTCCTTCCATGGAATTCCATAACCCTAGACCAATAAACGTGGTCTGTCCCCTATTGTTCTCATTGATCCTTGGCCGGCCTTCAGGCTCAAACGACAGGCAGGTCATGCCGCTTTCAGAGCAACAGCGTCAGGCATAAAACCGTGCTGTCGCTCTGGCGTATCGGCCTTGAGTACCTCAGGCGCTCGGCCAGCGATTTATCATGCTCGGCTCTGGCGAAGATGGAGCTCTTGCTACGTGACGAGGTTCACCGGCAGGCGCAGGCACTGGAGTAGATTTGTGGGGATTCCTCAGAATCTGTCCCCTTTTTCCCCCTTTTTCCCGGTCCCCTTTTTCTCTGCCGTTAAAAAGCAGAGCAGGTTGCTTTGAGTCTTGACGCCAGGCCGACTAATGGGTGTCCCCTTTTCGCTATTGCCCCTTGCTATCGCCCTCTTTTTTACCTGATGAGGGTTCATCCCCCTCATCTGCATACAAGTCTTCCTTACTCAGACGAGCGCTGTCATACCACTGCCCCTCAGTACTCTTTATTGCCTGCTTACGATACCAATAGAGCCACAGTACTTTGGCAAACCCCGTTAACACCCCGCCGACACCTAAAATGCTTGCCCAAAATCTTCTAACACGGATTGTACTCTCGGAATCTGGCGTAGAGCTCAACCCTAAAATTATGTCTATCCAGTCAAAAATATGATTGGCATTCCAAATAAGAAACGCACCAAATAAACACAAAATAATATACCTTATATTCCCCCCGACACTAGATAGATCAAAAAAACCACCAGGATTCATATATTTAGGTAGCGGCTTCCTTCTTCTCATTTCCCATCCCCCCCGATCCTTTCAAAAAGAATAGGAAGTCCACCGCTTACTGCATTACCTGCCGCCTCCCCGATATAGGCCGGGTATGGATTTACCGTGCCAATATTCTGCAACAACAATGCCTTATTAGGATCAATCACAGAAGCACCAATACGATAAGGAAGGACACTAGCTGCCAGGCCAGATACGCCTTGGCCGAAAGCAGTTCCAAATCCCCCCGCAAGCGCTCCAACACCAACAGCTCTCACTACATCCCTATCCTCGGAGTAAACATAGTTATTGACCGACGTATTAGCACCGCCAACCACTCCCCCGAGCAAGGTATTCATCAGCGCACCTCCCGCCAAAGGATAAGCCAATCCACCCGTAACTCCCGCCACCAAGGTCTGAGCTGGACGATACTCTTTTCCACCTACCACCTGCCCCACCCCGTCAAATCCAGCCCCCAAACCAAAACCAGTTACCACCGGCCGTAACCCCATAGCCGCCCACCCAACAGACGCAACAGGTAACGCCGCTAGCGAGGATACTCCAAGCGTGAATGCTAGCTGATCGGCCTCCATTTGACTTGAAGTGCGCATATCAAGGGTATTAAGGCTATACGGCAACCCAGCAGCACAGGCGATACAACCCATAAACTCCAGCGGATAAGTCATTTGCTGCAGATCTGGCTGAATCCCTAGAGAACGATTATCCCACGCGTAACCACTGGTATTCTCCGCAACGAATCGAACCGCATCCACGTTCGCATCAGGCAACAGTTGAATGAAGCTTCGGCCGTCACCACCAAAGATCCATTTACAGCAGGAAAATAAATCTGTCCCCTTTTTCGTTCTACTTAAACACGCCTAGGTTCTCCATTGAAGCAGGGACTTCTCCGCTCTCATCAACCAGATCAATTGTACAATCCTTAGCAGAGCGCCTTTGGGTAAGCGTATATGTAGCACCCTGCACTGGTATAAAACTTATGCCAGCAGAGCACTCGAAATTGAGACCATAATTGTTATAGCTGGACACAACATAACCGGCTTTAAAATATTTTCGCTCACCTGCCGGCACATACACCGATGTTGACTGTTTTACAAAATTTCCGTGTTCGATAAGGCGCCCCGATTTTTCAGTCATCTCAAAGCGCGGATTATCGAACATCCTCAGCGCCTGAAACTCACCAGGGTTTAAAGTCATTCTTGTATAGATTATTTTAGCAGCATCGGAAGTGTCTGCCATAGGAGGAATCACTTTCACGCATCCCTGCAAGACAGTCATAGCAATAAAAATTACGTAACCAATTTTCATACAACCACCAGAGCAACCACAAAAACTCAATACGCCAAAAAGGAAAAAAACTTATCGTCTAGCGACCATACGCCCCATCGTTTGCATAAATACCTCCTTTCATTGAGACCTTCAGCTTAGTCGATCTGGTGAAAAATAAATCTGTCCCCTTTTCTCCACTTATCCGTTTTAAATGTTTTATTTAGTGCCCCCTATTGCTCTAGAACAGAACATGCATACTCTTTTACATCAAAAATTATTTTATTTATTTCCTCCCTTGAAAGAATTACATCCTCTAGCTTGGGACTATCAACATTTTCCCAACACATGACATCCTCACTTGCGCTTTTGACAAGGCGCTCCACCTCACCACCAACAATCCTTAAAAAATCCTGATCTGCAACAGCAAAAAAACACCCACCAAAACCGCTAACATTTGCGGGCGTAATACAATAATCAAATACTTGGTCAGGATATTCATTACCCTCTGACGGCTCTGGGTACGCCAACTTATAAAGACTTTCGAAAGCATCCTTTACTGGAAGAGAAAAAATATTCTCATTTCTAGGCTGAGAAACCAAAGCACAACCATCATCAACCACCTCACACAAGTCTGCAGACAATGTTGCGACTCTAATATCTCCAGGATACATATTGCCATTTATAATAAAATAAAATAACCCATTTTTAAACTCATCACTCCACTCAGGAACAACCTCCACCCAGATAGCAAATCGACAGGGATCACCAAAAATCATACTCACCTCCACTTCCCAGGCAAACCGAACGCTTTTCTTACACTATTCGGGACTTCGCTCTTCTTCAGCGGAACAGTCTTATCCCCAGTGCTACCAGACCAATGCCAAGAACCATTATTAGTATTCGTAAACTGATGCGCAAAAAGGGGACAGATTTATTTTCCGGGGTTACGCCTCGGCCTGCCCTGACCTCGTAGCTCAACCCGCTGCCCTTGGATTCTTTCTATTTCAT
>NZ_FNAE01000013.1 GCF_900101755.1 Ectopseudomonas alcaliphila
ATGTTCCGCAAGCTGCTGGACGAAGGTCGTGCTGGTGAGAACTGCGGCGTGCTGCTGCGCGGCACCAAGCGTGATGAAGTCGAGCGTGGTCAGGTTCTGGCCAAGCCGGGCACCATCAAGCCGCACACCAAGTTCGAAGCTGAAGTGTACGTTCTGTCCAAGGAAGAAGGTGGTCGTCACACCCCGTTCTTCAAGGGCTACCGTCCGCAGTTCTACTTCCGTACCACTGACGTGACCGGTTCGTGCGAACTGCCAGAAGGCGTTGAGATGGTAATGCCGGGCGACAACATCAAAATGGTTGTCACCCTGATCAAGCCGATCGCCATGGAAGATGGTCTGCGTTTCGCGATTCGCGAAGGCGGCCGTACCGTTGGTGCTGGCGTGGTTGCCAAGATCGTCGAGTAATCAACGATCCGCGGTATAGAAAAGGGCCCTTCGGGGCCCTTTTCTTTTGAACTGGTTAAAAGTTGACACCCCTGGGGGGCATCCGTACAATTGCGCCTCCCTCGAGCGGGCGTAGTCCGTCTGTGGGGATTAGCAGCTTGGAATCTGAGGTCAAAATGCAAAACCAACAAATCCGTATTCGGTTGAAGGCTTTTGACCATCGCCTGATCGATCAATCTACCCAGGAAATCGTGGAAACCGCGAAACGTACTGGTGCTCAGGTGCGTGGTCCGATTCCTCTGCCTACTCGTAAGGAGCGGTATACCGTTCTGGTCTCCCCGCACGTCAACAAAGACGCGCGTGATCAGTACGAAATCCGCACTCATAAGCGTGTTCTGGACATCGTCCAGCCGACGGATAAAACCGTTGACGCGCTGATGAAGCTTGACCTTGCGGCAGGCGTGGAAGTGCAGATCAGCCTCGGCTAAAACCTGGCGGTTTTAGTCGTGTAACGCTCTGAAATGGGCGGCCATAGCGGGTGAAAGCCCCGTACACTCATGAGGTTTACAACATGACTATTGGTGTAGTCGGTCGTAAAGCGGGTATGACCCGTATTTTCACCGAAGAAGGTGTCTCCATTCCGGTTACGGTCATTGAGATCGAGCCGAATCGCGTCACCCAGTTTAAAACCGAAGAATCCGATGGCTATCGCGCAGTGCAAGTCACTGTCGGTGAGCGTCGTGCTTCGCGTGTCACAGCAGCTCAAGCTGGCCACTTCGCCAAGGCGAACGTCGCGGCAGGTCGCACCGTTCTGGAATTCCGTCTTGAAGAAGGCGACTACCAGGCTGGCGATCTGATCAACGCTGAAATTTTCCAAGCTGGTCAACTGGTCGATGTGACCGGTCAGTCCAAAGGTAAAGGCTTCGCCGGTACCATCAAGCGTTGGAACTTCCGCGGCCAGGACAACACTCACGGCAACTCCGTGTCCCACCGTGTTCCGGGTTCCATTGGCCAGTGCCAGACCCCGGGTCGCGTATTCAAGGGCAAGAAGATGTCCGGCCACATGGGTGCTGAGCGCGTTACCGTGCAGTCCCTGGAAGTCGTACGCGTAGACGCCGAGCGTAATCTGCTGCTGGTCAAGGGTGCCGTTCCTGGCGCTACTGGCGGCGACGTTATCGTTCGTCCGGCTGCCAAGGCGTAAGGGGAGAATCTGAGATGCAATTGAATGTAAATGGCGCTCAGGCGATTGAAGTGTCGGAAGCGACCTTCGGTGGCGAGTTCAACGAGACACTGGTTCACCAAGCAGTCGTGGCCTACATGGCTGGCGGCCGTCAGGGCACCAAGGGTCAGAAGTCCCGTTCCGACGTTTCCGGTGGCGGTAAGCGCCCCTGGCGTCAGAAGGGCACTGGTCGTGCTCGTGCTGGTACCACTCGTGGTCCGATCTGGCGTGGCGGTGGTGTGACCTTTGCTGCGTCCACCCGCAACCATGATCAAAAGCTGAACAAGAAGATGTACCGCGCAGCTCTGCGCTCCATCCTTGCTGAGCTGGTTCGTACCGACCGTCTGGTCGTGGTCGAAGACTTCGCCGTTGACGCGCCGAAGACCAAGACCCTGCTGGCCAAACTCAATGGCCTGGGCCTGACCGACGTGCTGATCGTATCCGACGCTGTCGATGAGAACCTGTACCTGGCTGCCCGCAACCTGCCGCACGTTGATGTACGTGACGTTCAGGGTTCCGATCCGGTCAGCCTGATCGCGTACGAGAAGGTGCTGGTCACCGTTTCGGCCGTGAAGAAATTCGAGGAGCTGCTGGGATGAACCAGGAACGCGTATTCAAAGTGCTGCTTGGCCCGCACATCTCCGAGAAGGCCACGGTTCTGGCTGACAAGCAAGGTCAGTTCGTTTTCAAAGTCGCTACCGATGCGACCAAGCTGGAAATCAAGAAGGCTGTCGAAGGCCTGTTCGGCGTGAAGGTTGAGCGCGTTACTACTCAGAACGTTCTGGGTAAGAGCAAGCGCACCGCTCGCGGTCTGGGCAAGCGTAACGACTGGAAGAAGGCAGTTATCTCCCTTCAGCCGGGCCAAGAACTCGATTTCACCAGCAGTGCTGAGTAAGGAAGGGGTGCATCATGGCAATCGTTAAATGCAAACCGACTTCCGCTGGCCGCCGTTTTGTGGTCAAGGTGGTCAATCAGGAGCTGCACAAAGGCGCTCCGTACGCTCCGCTGCTCGAGAAGAAGTCGAAGTCCGGTGGTCGTAACAACAATGGCCGTATTACCACCCGTCATATCGGTGGTGGTCATAAGCAGCATTACCGTCTGGTCGACTTCCGTCGCAGCGACAAGGATGGCATTCCTGCCACCGTCGAGCGCGTGGAATACGATCCGAACCGTACTGCTCACATCGCTCTGCTGAAATACGCTGACGGCGAACGTCGCTACATCATCGCTCCGAAGGGCGTTTCTGCTGGCGACCAGCTGATTGCGGGCATCATGGCTCCGATCAAGCCGGGCAACAGCCTGCAGCTGCGTAACATTCCGGTAGGTTCGACCGTTCACGGTATCGAGCTGAAGCCGGGTAAAGGTGCTCAGATCGCTCGTTCCGCTGGTGCTTCCGCTCAGCTGATCGCTCGTGAAGGTGCCTATGTGACTCTGCGTCTGCGCTCCGGCGAAATGCGCAAAGTCCTTTCCGAGTGCCGTGCGACCCTGGGCGAAGTCTCGAACTCCGAGCACAGCCTGCGTTCGCTGGGTAAGGCCGGTGCCAAGCGCTGGCGCGGTGTTCGTCCGACTGTTCGTGGTGTTGCCATGAACCCGGTTGATCACCCGCACGGTGGTGGTGAGGGTCGTACCTCCGGTGGTCGTCATCCGGTGTCGCCATGGGGCTTCCCGACCAAGGGCGCGAAAACCCGTGCTAACAAGCGCACCGACAACATGATCGTCCGTCGTCGCAAGTAAATAGAGGGATACGACAGTGCCACGTTCTCTGAAAAAAGGTCCTTTTATCGATCTTCACCTACTGAAGAAGGTCGAAGCGGCGGTGGAAAAGGGCGAGCGCAAACCGGTTAAGACCTGGTCGCGTCGTTCCATGATCCTGCCGCAGATGGTCGGTCTGACCATCGCTGTGCATAACGGTCGTCAACATGTCCCGGTCCTCGTGAACGAAGACATGGTCGGCCACAAACTGGGCGAATTTGCCGGCACGCGTACCTATCGTGGTCACGTTGCCGACAAGAAAGGCAAGCGTTAAGGGGTTTGGAAATGGAAGTAGCCGCTAAGTTGTCGGGCGCTCGCATCTCCGCCCAGAAAGCTCGCCTGGTCGCCGACCAGATCCGCGGGAAGAAGGTGGGCGAAGCGCTCAACCTGCTGGCTTTCAGCAGCAAGAAAGCCGCCGAGATCATGAAGAAAGTGCTGGAGTCGGCCGTTGCCAACGCCGAGCACAACGAAGGCGCAGACGTTGATGACCTGAAGGTCAGCACCGTTTTCGTCAACGAAGGGCGTTCGCTTAAGCGCATCATGCCGCGTGCCAAAGGCCGTGCTGATCGCATCGTCAAGCGGTCTTGCCATATCACTGTCAAGGTTGCGGACAAGTAACGGAGTCGATCAGATGGGTCAGAAAGTACATCCCGTTGGCATCCGCCTGGGAATCGTCAAGGATCACACTTCGGTTTGGTATGCAGATGGTCGCACTTACGCCGACTACCTGAACGCCGACCTGAAGGTTCGTGCATACCTGCAAGACAAACTAAAAAGCGCGTCCGTTAGCCGTATCGACATCGCTCGCCCGGCTCAAACCGCACGCATCACCATCCACACCGCTCGTCCCGGCATCGTGATCGGCAAGAAAGGTGAAGATGTTGAGAAGCTGCGTCAGGACCTGACCAAGCAAATGGGTGTGCCGGTGCACATCAACATCGAAGAGATCCGCAAGCCGGAGCTCGACGGTATGCTGGTTGCACAGAGCGTAGCTCAGCAGCTGGAGCGCCGCGTAATGTTCCGTCGCGCCATGAAGCGCGCCGTACAGAACGCCATGCGTATTGGTGCCAAGGGCATCAAGATCCAGGTGAGTGGTCGTCTTGGTGGCGCTGAAATCGCCCGTACCGAGTGGTATCGCGAAGGTCGTGTGCCCCTGCACACCCTGCGTGCAGATATCGATTACGCCACCTACGAAGCGCACACCACTTACGGTGTGATCGGCGTCAAGGTTTGGATCTTCAAGGGTGAGGTCATTGGTGGCCGCACTGAAGAGCTGAAGCCGCAAGCGCCCGCTCCTCGTAAAGCTGCTAAGAAATAAGGAGTACGCATCATGTTGCAACCAAAGCGTACGAAGTTCCGCAAGCAGATGACCGGCCACAACCGTGGTCTGGCTCAGCGCGGTAGCAAGGTCAGCTTCGGCGAGTTCGCGCTGAAGTCTGTCGCCCGCGGTCGTCTCACCGCCCGCCAGATCGAGTCCGCTCGTCGTGCTCTGACTCGTCACGTAAAACGTGGCGGCAAGATCTGGATTCGCGTATTCCCGGACAAGCCGGTTACCAAGAAGCCTCTCGAAGTGCGGATGGGTAAAGGTAAGGGTGGCGTCGAATACTGGGTAGCCCAGATCCAGCCAGGCAAGGTCCTGTACGAGATCGAAGGCGTTTCCGAAGAGCTGGCGCGTGAGGCTTTCGCCCTGGCTGCTGCAAAGCTGCCGCTCGCCACCACCTTTGTTAAGCGGACGGTGATGTGATGAAAGCGACCGAACTTCGTGAAAAAACCGCACAGCAACTGAACGAGCAACTGCTCGGTCTGCTGCGCGACCAGTTCAATCTGCGCATGCAGAAAGCAACTGGCCAGTTGGGGCAGTCTCACCTGCTCTCGCAAGTTAAGCGCGACATCGCTCGTGTGAAAACTGTGCTCAACCAGCAGGCAGGTAAGTGATCATGGCTGAAGCCGAAAAAACAGTCCGTACGCTGACCGGCCGTGTTGTCAGCGACAAGATGGACAAGACCATCACCGTTCTGATCGAGCGCCGTGTAAAGCACCCGATCTACGGTAAATACGTCAAGCGTTCGACCAAACTGCACGCTCACGACGAAACCAACCAGTGCAAGATCGGCGACAAGGTTTCCATTCGCGAAACCCGTCCGCAGTCCAAGACCAAGTCCTGGGCTCTGGTTGAAGTCGTCGAACGCGCAGTTGACGTCTAAGGGCTAGGGGTCGGAGAAATTTTATGATTCAGACTCAATCCATGCTCGATGTTGCTGACAACAGTGGTGCACGTCGCGTTATGTGCATCAAGGTGCTGGGCGGCTCTCATCGTCGCTACGCCGGCATCGGCGACATCATCAAGGTCACCGTCAAGGAAGCAATTCCGCGCGGCAAAGTGAAGAAAGGTCAGGTCATGACCGCAGTGGTTGTTCGTACCCGTCACGGCGTTCGTCGTGCCGACGGTTCGATCATCCGCTTCGACGGCAACGCTGCTGTTCTGCTGAACAACAAGCAAGAGCCGATCGGTACCCGTATCTTCGGGCCAGTGACCCGTGAACTGCGTTCCGAGAAGTTCATGAAGATCGTCTCGCTCGCCCCTGAAGTGCTTTAAGGAGATCCGACATGCAAAAGATTCGTCGTGACGACGAGATCATCGTGATCGCCGGTAAAGACAAAGGTAAGCGCGGTAAGGTGCTCAAGGTTCTCGCTGACGACCGTCTGGTCGTCGGTGGCATTAACCTGGTGAAGCGTCATACCAAGCCGAACCCGATGTCGGGCGTTCAAGGCGGTATCGTCGAGAAAGAAGCGCCTCTGCACGCTTCCAACGTTGCCATCTTCAACTCTGAGACCAACAAGGCTGACCGCGTTGGCTTCAAGACCGAAGACGGCAAGAAAATTCGTGTCTTCAAGTCCACCCAGAAGCCGGTTGGCGCTTGAGAATCCGTAGGTAAATACCATGGCACGACTGAAAGAGATTTACCGGAAGGAAATCGCGCCCAAGCTGAAGGAAGAACTGAAGCTGGCGAACGTGATGGAAGTTCCGCGCATCACCAAGATCACCCTGAACATGGGCCTGGGCGAAGCGATCGGTGACAAGAAGATCATCGAAAACGCTGTTGCCGACCTCGAGAAGATTACCGGTCAGAAAGTCGTTGTGACTCATGCCCGCAAGTCGATCGCAGGTTTCAAGGTTCGTGAAGGTTGGCCGATTGGCGTCAAGGTCACTCTGCGTCGCGAGCGTATGTACGAGTTCCTGGATCGTCTGCTGTCCATCTCCCTGCCGCGCGTGCGTGACTTCCGCGGCCTGAATGCCAAGTCCTTCGATGGTCGTGGCAACTACAGCATGGGCGTGAAAGAGCAGATCATCTTCCCGGAAATCGATTACGACAAAATCGATGCGCTGCGTGGTCTGGACATCACCCTGACTACCACTGCCCGTAACGATGATGAAGGCCGCGCTCTGCTGCGTGCTTTCAACTTCCCGTTCCGCAACTGATCGGAGTCTGGATAATGGCCAAGACAAGCATGAAGAACCGCGAGCTGAAGCGTCAGCAAACGGTTGCCAAGTACGCCAAGAAGCGTGCCGAGCTGAAAGCCACCATCGCTAATCCGAACACCAGTCCGGAAGCGCGTTGGGAAGCCCAGGTCGCACTGCAGAAGCAGCCGCGTGACGCCAGCGCTTCGCGCCTGCGTAACCGCTGCCGCATCACCGGCCGTCCGCACGGCGTTTACCGCAAGTTCGGTCTGTCGCGTAACAAGCTGCGCGAAGCCGCCATGCGCGGTGACGTACCGGGCCTGGTGAAAGCCAGCTGGTAATCAGCCGTAGCTGTAAGCAAAGCCGGCCTTGTGCCGGCTTTGCCTTTTATTGAACAAGCCCCTTTTGGGGCTTGCTTCATTTTTGATCGGTCTCTAGAATGTCCGGCTCTCCTGAGCCTGGTATTTCCATGCCGAGCTTTTGGATGATCCCACAGCCTTCGGGCTGTTCTTTTTGTATCAGGAGCGTCTAGCCCATGAGTATGCAGGACCCGTTAGCGGACATGCTAACTCGTATCCGTAATGCCCAGATGGCTGAAAAGTCCGTCGTAAGCATGCCTTCTTCCACTCTGAAGGTAGCAGTAGCCAAAGTTCTGAAAGACGAAGGTTACATTGCGGGTTATGAAGTCAATGGTGAAGCCAAGCCACAACTGTCCATCGAGCTGAAGTACTTCGAAGGCCGTCCGGTCATCGAGGAAGTCAAGCGCGTGAGCCGTCCTGGCCTTCGTCAATACAAATCCGTCGATGACCTGCCGAAGGTTCGCGGCGGTCTCGGTGTTTCCATCGTCTCCACCAACAAAGGTGTGATGACGGATCGCGCTGCGCGCGCTGCCGGTGTCGGCGGCGAAGTGCTCTGCACCGTCTTCTAAGGGGGGGATAAGCATGTCTCGCGTTGCTAAGAACCCCGTTGTGCTGCCTGCCGGTGTCGAGATCAAACTCGCCGGTCAGCAGCTCTCGGTCAAGGGTGCCAAGGGCGCTCTGGAACTGAACGTTCACTCGTCCGTTGAAGTGATCCAGGAAGGTAGCGAACTGCGTTTCGCCGCTCGTAATGGCGATCAGCAGAACCGCGCTATGGCCGGTACTACTCGCGCCCTGGTGAACAACATGGTCATCGGTGTCAGCCAAGGCTTCGAGCGTAAGCTGCAGCTGGTCGGCGTGGGCTACAAAGCTCAAGCCAAAGGCCAGGTGCTGAACCTCGCACTGGGCTTCTCCCACCCGATCGACTACGAACTGCCGGAAGGCGTCGTGGCTGAAACCCCGAACCAGACCGAAATCCTGATCAAGGGTATCGACAAGCAACTGGTGGGTCAGGTGGCTGCGGAAATCCGTGACTTCCGTCGTCCTGAGCCCTACAAGGGCAAAGGCGTTCGTTACGCGGATGAAGTTGTCCGTCGTAAAGAAGCCAAGAAGAAGTAAGGGGCTGAAAAATGACCGACAAAAAAGTTACTCGTCTGCGTCGCGCTCGCAAAGCACGCCTCAAAATGCACGAGCTCGAAGCCGTGCGTCTGTGCGTGTACCGCTCTTCGCAGCACATCTACGCCCAGGTCATCTCGGCCGACGGCAGCAAGGTTCTGGCCAGCGCCTCTACCTTGGACAAAGCACTGCGTGATGGCGCCACCGGCAACGTCGACGCAGCCAAGAAAGTTGGTGCGCTGGTTGCTGAGCGTGCGAAAGCCGCTGGTGTGACCCAGGTGGCATTCGACCGTTCTGGCTTCAAGTACCACGGCCGCGTCAAGGCGCTGGCTGATGCTGCTCGTGAAGGCGGGCTGGAGTTCTAAGTTATGGCAAATAACGACCAAAAGCGCGACGAAGGCTACATCGAGAAGCTGGTTCAGGTTAACCGCGTTGCCAAGACCGTAAAGGGTGGCCGTATCTTCACTTTCACCGCGCTGACCGTGGTAGGTGATGGTAAGGGTCGCGTCGGTTTCGGCCGTGGCAAGTCCCGCGAAGTTCCGGCTGCTATCCAGAAAGCGATGGAAGCTGCTCGTCGTAACATGATCCAAGTTGATCTGAACGGCACCACTCTGCAGTACCCGATCAAGTCCGCTCACGGCGCCTCCAAGGTGTTCATGCAGCCGGCTTCGGAAGGTACCGGTATCATCGCCGGCGGCGCCATGCGCGCTGTTCTGGAAGTGGCTGGTGTGCAGAACGTTCTGGCCAAGTGCTACGGCTCGACCAACCCGGTGAACGTGGTTCATGCCACTTTCAAGGGTCTGAAGACCATGCAGTCTCCAGGTTCCGTTGCAGCCAAGCGTGGCAAGAGCGTCGAGGAGATTCTCTAACCATGGCTAATACCGTCAAAGTGACTCTGATCAAGAGCACCAATGGCCGTCTGGCCAATCACAAAGCTTGCGTCAAGGGCCTTGGCCTGCGTCGTATCGGTCACACCGTAGAGGTTCTGGATACTCCGGAAAACCGCGGCATGATCAACAAGGCTTACTACCTGCTGAAGGTGGAGGGTTAATCATGCAACTGAACGATCTGCGTTCCGCGCCGGGTGCCCGTCGCGAGAAGCACCGTCCGGGCCGTGGTATCGGTAGCGGTCTGGGTAAGACTGGTGGCCGTGGCCACAAAGGTCAAACCTCCCGCTCCGGTGGCTCCATCGCTCCGGGCTTCGAGGGTGGTCAGCAGCCGCTGCACCGCCGTCTGCCGAAGTTCGGCTTCGTCTCCCTGAAGGCTATGGACCGCGCTGAAGTGCGTACCTCCGAGCTGAACAAGGTAGAAGGTGTTGTAACTCTGCAGGCTCTGAAGGATGCCAATCTGGTTGGCCATCACGTACAGCGTGTGAAAGTCATGCTGTCCGGTGAGGTTACCCGTGCGGTCACCCTGAAAGGTATCGCTGCCACCAAAGGTGCGCGTGCGGCTATCGAAGCAGCTGGCGGTAAGTTCGAGGACTAAATGGCTAAGCAAGGTGCTCTCTCAGCGCTGGCAGGTGGCGGGTTGTCCGAACTCTGGGCTCGTCTGCGCTTCCTGTTCCTGGCGATCATCGTCTACCGGATAGGTGCGCACATCCCGGTTCCTGGCATCAACCCAGACCGACTGGCGGATCTGTTCCGGCAGAATGAGGGGACCATTCTTAGCTTGTTCAACATGTTTTCCGGCGGCGCGCTGGAGCGGATGAGCATCTTTGCACTGGGGATCATGCCGTACATTTCGGCATCGATCATCATGCAGCTGATGACCGCCGTCAGCCCGCAGCTGGAACAGTTGAAGAAGGAAGGTGAAGCTGGCCGTCGCAAGATTAGCCAGTACACCCGCTACGGCACTCTCGTCCTGGCGTTCGTTCAGGCCATCGGTATGTCCGTTGGCCTGGCGAGTCAGGGCGTTGCGTTCTCGGGCGATTTCGGCTTCCACTTCGTGGCGATCACCACTTTTGTGGCGGGCGCGATGTTCATGATGTGGCTGGGCGAGCAAATCACCGAGCGCGGTGTCGGCAACGGTATCTCGATGCTGATTTTTGCAGGCATCGTGGCCGGTCTGCCGTCGGCGATCGGGCAGTCTTTCGAGTCTGCTCGTCAGGGCGATATCAACATCTTCGCTCTGATCGCCATCGGCCTGCTGGCAGTAGCGATCATCGGTTTCGTGGTGTTCATTGAGCGTGGTCAGCGTCGCATTGCGGTGCACTATGCCAAGCGTCAGCAGGGCCGCAAGGTCTTCGCTGCGCAGACCAGCCATCTGCCTTTGAAGGTGAACATGGCGGGCGTAATCCCGGCCATCTTCGCCAGCAGCCTTCTGCTGTTCCCGGCCTCGCTGGGTGCCTGGTTTGGTCAGTCCGAGGGTTTGGGCTGGCTGCAGGACATTTCGCAGGCTATCGCTCCTGGTCAGCCGTTGAACATTCTGCTGTTTAGTGCAGGGATCATTTTCTTCTGCTTCTTCTATACAGCGCTGATGTTCAACCCGAAAGACGTAGCGGAAAACCTGAAGAAGTCCGGTGCCTTTATTCCGGGCATCCGTCCGGGCGAGCAGTCTGCACGCTATATCGATGGCGTTCTGACCCGCTTGACCATGTTCGGTGCTCTGTACATGACGGCCGTGTGCCTGCTGCCCCAGTTCCTGGTGGTTGCAGCCAACGTTCCGTTCTACCTTGGCGGGACCTCGTTGCTGATCGTGGTCGTGGTTGTAATGGACTTCATGTCCCAAGTGCAATCGCACCTCGTGTCTCACCAGTACGATTCCCTGATGAAGAAAGCCAACCTGAAGGGCTATGGCAGCGGCATGCTCCGCTGATCCACCCGTAAGGTTCGAGGAGTTGGTAATGAAAGTTCGTGCATCGGTGAAAAAGCTGTGCCGTAACTGCAAAATTATCCGTCGCGAAGGTGTCGTGCGGGTGATCTGCAGCGCAGAGCCGCGTCACAAGCAGCGCCAAGGCTGAGTGTGAACCACGCGTGATAAGCCCGGCAGCTAGTGCGCTGCCGGGTTGATTATTTGTTATTACAGCGTTAATATCTCGCGCCCTATTTCTTGGCTTCCGGGGCGTAGGTAGCTGTCAATTGGAGTTCCACTGAATGGCCCGTATTGCAGGCGTTAACATTCCGGATAACAAGCACACTGTTATCTCGCTGACTTACATCTTTGGTGTTGGTCGCACCACTGCACAGAAAATCTGTGCCGCTACCGGTGTAAATCCGGCTGCGAAAATCAAGGATCTGACTGACGAGCAGATCGAACAGCTGCGTGGCGAAGTAGCCAAGGTGAATACCGAAGGCGACCTGCGTCGTGAAGTGAATATGAAGATCAAGCGCTTGATGGATCTGGGTTGCTACCGTGGCCTGCGTCATCGTAAAGGTCTGCCGGTTCGCGGTCAGCGTACCAAGACCAACGCTCGCACCCGTAAGGGCCCGCGTAAGCCGATCCGCAAGTAATCGCATTCGCGAATCGACAGGAATTTAGTCATGGCAAAACCTGCTGCTCGTACTCGTAAAAAAGTCAAAAAGACGGTGGTTGATGGCATCGCCCACATCCACGCGTCTTTCAACAACACTATCGTGACCATTACCGACCGTCAGGGTAACGCCCTGTCCTGGGCTACCTCCGGTGGTTCGGGTTTCCGCGGCTCGCGTAAGTCCACTCCGTTTGCTGCCCAGATCGCCGCCGAGCGCGCTGGTCAGGCTGCACTGGAATACGGTCTGAAGAACCTCGACGTCAACGTCAAAGGTCCAGGCCCAGGTCGCGAATCCGCCGTGCGTGCTCTGAACGCCTGCGGCTACAAAATCGCCAGCATCACCGACGTGACGCCAATCCCGCACAACGGGTGCCGTCCGCCGAAGAAGCGTCGCGTGTAATCAGGAGACAGTGAGAAATGGCTCGTTACATTGGTCCCAAGTGCAAACTGTCTCGTCGTGAAGGCACCGATCTCTTTCTGAAGAGTGGTGTTCGCGCGCTTGAATCTAAGTGCAACATCGAAGCAGCCCCGGGTATCCACGGCCAACGCCGTGGCCGTCAGTCCGACTACGGCACCCAGTTGCGTGAGAAGCAAAAGGTTCGTCGTATCTACGGCGTACTGGAGCGTCAATTCAGCGGTTACTACAAGCAAGCTGCCAGCCAGAAAGGCGCCACCGGCGAAAATCTGCTGCAACTGCTGGAGTGCCGTCTGGACAACGTGGTTTACCGTATGGGTTTTGGCGCTACTCGTGCCGAGTCCCGTCAGCTGGTTTCGCACAAAGCGATCAGCGTCAACGGTCAGACCGTAAACGTACCGTCCTACCAAGTTAAGGCTGGCGACGTCGTTGCTATTCGCGAGAAATCGCGCAATCAGCTGCGCATCGCTCAGGCTCTCGAGCTCTGCGCCCAGCGTGGCCGTGTTGAGTGGGTAGAAGTAGACGCCGAGAAGAAGTCTGGTGTGTTCAAGAACGTACCGGCTCGTGGCGATCTGTCCGCTGACATCAACGAGAGCCTGATTGTCGAGCTCTACTCCAAGTAAGGGCTAGAAAATAGGTGCATCCATGCAGATTTCGGTAAATGAGTTCCTGACCCCCCGTCACATCGATGTGCAGGAGGTCAGTCCGACCCGCGCCAAGATCACCCTCGAGCCTCTCGAGCGTGGCTTTGGCCATACCCTGGGCAACGCGCTGCGTCGCATCCTGTTGTCCTCCATGCCTGGCTGTGCAGTAGTCGAGGCCGAGATCGATGGCGTACTCCATGAGTACTCCGCGATCGAAGGTGTGCAGGAAGATGTAATCGAGATCCTGCTCAACCTGAAAGGCCTGGCTATCAAGCTGCACGGCCGTGACGAAGTGACCCTGACTCTGGCTAAGAAGGGCCCGGGCGTAGTTACCGCTGCCGATATTCAGCTGGATCACGATGTCGAAATCGTCAATGGCGACCACGTAATCGCCAACCTGGCCTCCAATGGCGCGCTGAACATGAAGCTCACCGTAGCTCGTGGTCGCGGCTATGAGCCGGCTGACGCGCGTCAGAGCGACGAAGATGAAAGCCGCAGCATTGGTCGCTTGCAGCTGGATGCTTCGTTCAGCCCTGTGCGTCGGGTTGCTTACGTGGTGGAAAACGCCCGTGTCGAGCAGCGCACCAACCTGGACAAACTGGTTATCGACCTGGAAACCAACGGTACTCTGGACCCTGAAGAGGCTATCCGTCGTGCCGCGACCATTCTGCAGCAGCAGCTGGCCGCGTTCGTCGACCTCAAAGGTGACAGTGAGCCAGTGGTGGTCGAGCAGGAAGACGAGATCGATCCGATCCTGCTGCGTCCTGTCGATGACCTGGAACTGACCGTACGTTCGGCCAACTGCCTCAAGGCAGAGAACATCTACTACATCGGTGACCTGATTCAGCGCACCGAAGTAGAGCTGCTCAAAACCCCGAACCTGGGCAAGAAATCCCTGACCGAAATCAAGGATGTTCTGGCTTCTCGCGGTCTGTCCCTCGGTATGCGCCTCGACAACTGGCCGCCGGCAAGTCTGAAGAAAGACGATAAGGCCACTGCCTGATCGTCATCATCACCGAACGAACAAGTTTGGTAAGGAATTGAACCATGCGTCATCGTAAAAGTGGCCGTCACCTCAGCCGCACCAGCGCTCACCGCAAGGCCATGTTCCAGAACATGGCGGTCTCGCTGTTCGAGCACGAGCTGATCAAAACTACCCTGCCGAAAGCCAAGGAGCTGCGTCGCGTTGCCGAGCCGCTGATCACCCTGGCCAAGGAAGACAGCGTTGCCAACCGTCGTCTGGCCTTCGACCGTACCCGTTCGAAAGCCATCGTCGGCAAGCTGTTCAACGATCTGGGCAAGCGCTACGCCACCCGTAACGGCGGCTACCTGCGCATCCTCAAGTGCGGTTTCCGCGCTGGTGACAACGCTCCGATGGCTTACGTTGAACTGGTCGACCGTCCGGTCGGCGGTTCGGTCGAAGCTGCCGAGTAAGTTGCTGGTTGTACAAGAAACCGGGCCTAGTGCCCGGTTTTTTGTTGCCTGACGTTCTTCTGGATCTGTTCGGCCGTTGTTGCTGGCCATTCGGAGGACGTTCCATGTGAATGATTTTCCGCACGTCGTGTTTGATATTGTGTGCGCCGCGGGCCTCGGGTAAGGTGCGGCAGTCTCCGCTTCGCCGCTGCGCCGGCCTCAATAAGAACAATTGCTGATCATGTCCGAACCTACTGCTCTGAGTCTTATCCCTCCTGCCGTTGTCCTGACCCTTGCCATCTGGCTGCGTCGTCCAATACTCGCCTTGCTGATCGGTGCCTGTAGCGGTTTGTTGCTGCTCTCGCCGCAGGACGCGTTGAGTAGTTTCGCCGAGATTTCACTGAAGGTGATGCAGGACGAAACCATCGGCTGGCTGATCCTGGTGTGCGGCAGCTTCGGCGCGCTGATCGCCCTGCTGGTACGTACCGGTGGCGCCCTGGCCTTCGGTCGCAGCGCCCTGAAGCTGGCCAAGGGACGTCGCTCTTCGCTACTGATGACCTTCGTTCTCGGCGTGGTGATCTTCGTTGACGACTACCTCAATGCCCTGACGGTGGGCGAGACCATGAAGCGCGTCACCGACCGTTTCAAGATTTCGCGCGAGAAGCTGGCTTACGTGGTGGATTCCACCGCTGCGCCGATCTGCGTGCTGGTTCCGCTGTCGACCTGGGCGGTGTTCTTCGGCGGTCTGCTTGAGAACAACGGCATCGCCGAGAGTGGCCAGGGCATCAACGTGTATATCCAGGCCGTTCCTTACATGCTCTACGCCTGGGCCGCGGTGCTGCTGGTGGTGTTGGTGGCTGCCGGGTTGTTCCCGGATATTGGCCCAATGCGTAAGGCCGAGCTGCAGGCGCGCCATGGCTCTGCCGGAGCCATGCACGTCGGTGAGCTGAGTCCCGAGCACAACTACTCGATGAAGTCGCTTGAGGAGGAGTTCGAGGGTGCCAACAAGGAGACCGGCAAGCTCTACAACTTCCTGGTGCCGCTGGGCATGCTGGTGGGCTTCACCGTGTATTTCGACATCGACGTGTGGATGGGCATGATCGCCACCATGCTGCTGACCCTGCCGTTCTATCTGGTGCAGCGCCTGATGCCGTTGTCGGAGATGCTCGATCAGATGGTCGATGGCTTCAAGACGATGCTTCCGGCCATTGGCATCTGCGTGGCAGCGTTCGTCTTCAAGGATGTCTGCGATCAGCTGATGCTGCCGCAGTACGTGGTCGAGACGCTCAAACCCTACATGACGCCGCAGATGCTGCCGGCCATGGTGTTCCTGTGCATGGCGGTGCTGTCGTTCGCCACCGGCTCGTCCTGGGGTATCTTCGCCGTGACCATTCCCATCGTCATGCCTCTGGCCTACGCGCTGGGCGCGGACATTCCGCTGGTGATCGGGGCGCTGATGTCAGCCTCGGCCTTCGGCAGTCAGGCTTGCTTCTACAGCGACTCCACCGTGCTGGCCGCACAGGGCTCGGGCTGCAACCTGATCAGCCATGCGATCACTCAGCTGCCTTATACGCTGGTGGCTGCCGCAGTGGCTTTCGTGGGATTCATTATCGTCGCCTGAATCCTGTTGCAGGTACTCAGAAAGCGGGCCTTGGTGGCCCGTTTTTTCATGGGGCGGGCGAAAGAAAATAACTATCGAGCCGTTACGCTTCATGAATTGGTTCGCCTGGCGAAGCGGGTCTAGGCTTGTCCCATTGTTGGTCGCACTCGCTGGGACCGACCCGATGAGGAGAAGGAGAGAAGCATGTCGAACCAAGGTAAATGTCCGTTCAATCACGTCGCTGGTGGTGGCACGACCAACAAAGATTGGTGGCCGAACCAGCTGCGTGTGGACCTGCTGAACCAGCATTCCGATCGATCCAACCCCCTGGGCGAGACGTTCAACTACGCCGAGGCATTCAAGAAGCTTGATTACAAGGCGCTCAAGGCCGATCTGGTCAGGCTGATGACCGACAGCCAGGACTGGTGGCCCGCCGACTTCGGTCACTATGGCCCGCAGTTCATCCGCATGGCCTGGCACTCCGCCGGCACCTATCGCACCACCGATGGCCGTGGCGGTGGCGGCCGTGGTCAGCAGCGTTTCGCGCCGCTCAATTCCTGGCCGGACAACGTCAATATCGATAAGTCGCGTCGCCTGCTGTGGCCGATCAAGCAGAAGTATGGTCAGTCCATTTCCTGGGCCGACCTGTACATCCTCGCCGGCAACGTCGCGCTGGAATCCATGGGTTTCCGCACCTTCGGTTTCGGTGCCGGTCGCGAAGACGTGTGGGAGCCGGATCAGGACGTCAACTGGGGCGCGGAAGTCGCCTGGCTGGGTGTCGATCCCAAGCGCGTCAACGATGAGCGCGAGCTGACCGCACCGTTCGGCGCCACCCATATGGGCCTGATCTACGTGAACCCGGAGGGCCCCAATGCCAGCGGCGACTACCTGGCCGCAGCCAAGGACATTCGTGCCACTTTCTATCGCATGGCCATGGACGATGAAGAAATCGTTGCGCTGATCGCGGGCGGCCACACCTTTGGCAAGGCGCATGGCGCGGCGCCGGAGTCGCACAAGGGGCCGGAGCCGGAGGGCGGGCCTATCGAAGCCCAGGGCCTGGGTTGGGCCAGCAACTTCGGCAGTGGCTTCGGCAAGGACACGGTTTCCAGTGGTCTGGAAGTGACCTGGACGAAGACGCCGGCGCTGTGGAGCAACAACTTCTTCGAGAATCTGTTCAAGTTCGAATGGGAGCTGACCAAGTCACCAGCGGGTGCCAAGCAGTGGGAGGCCAAGGACGCGCCGGAGATCATCCCGGATGCGCATGTGCCGGGCAAATTCCACAAGCCTACGATGCTCACCACCGACCTGACCCTGCGCTTCGATCCGGAGTTCGGCAAGATCTCCAAGCGCTTCTATGAAGATCCGCAGGCCTTCGCCGATGCCTTCGCTCGCGCTTGGTACAAGCTGACCCACCGCGACATGGGGCCGAAAGCCCGCTACCTGGGCCCGGAAGTGCCGAAAGAGGACCTGATCTGGCAAGACCCGCTGCCCGCCGCCACCCACTACCCGAGCGCTGCCGATATCGCCGATCTGAAAGCGAAGATCGCTGCATCCGGGATTTCGGTCGGTGATTTGGTCTCCGTGGCCTGGGCTTCGGCCTCGACCTTCCGCGGTGGCGACAAGCGCGGTGGTGCCAACGGTGCGCGCTTGGCTCTGGCGCCGCAGAAGGATTGGGCCGCCAACCAGCGGGCGATCAAGGTGCTGCCGAAACTGGTGGAAATCCAGCAGGCATCGGGCAAGGCCTCCCTGGCTGATGTGATCGTGCTGGCCGGTAATGTCGGTGTCGAGCTGGCCGCCAAGGCTGCCGGTGTGACGGTAGACGTGCCCTTTGCGCCGGGTCGCGTCGATGCGCGTCAGGATCAGACCGATGTCGAGTCCTTCGATGTGCTGGAGTCTGCCGCCGATGGTTTCCGCAACTACAGCAAAGGCAACCTGGGTGTGCCCACCGAGGCGATGCTGGTGGACAAGGCGCAGTTGCTGACACTGACCGCACCGGAGATGACTGCGCTGGTCGGCGGCCTGCGTGTGCTGGGTGCCAACCACGACGGCAGTCAGCATGGCGTGTTCACCGACAAGGTCGGCGTGCTGTCCAATGACTTCTTCGTCAACCTGCTGGATATGGGCACCGTATGGAAGGCAGCCGATGACAGCAACGAAGTCTTCGAAGGGCGTACACGCAAGGATGGCCAGGTTAAATACACGGCCACCCGTAATGACCTGGTGTTCGGCTCCAACTCGGTACTGCGCGCCTATGCCGAGGTGTATGCCAGTGCCGACGGCAAGGAGAAGCTGGTCAAGGACTTCGTTGCCGCCTGGACCAAGGTGATGAACCTGGATCGCTTCGATCTGGCCTGAGCCTGAATGGCGCACCGACGGTGCGTCAGTAAACCGCAACGCCTCCCTCGTGGAGGCGTTGTGCTTTTGCTTGACCGAACCGGACGTCAGGCGGAGCATTGCCCCCTGCTCACGAATGCAACAAGGATTGCCCGGCATGAAAGGCCATACCGAAGTCATCGACTATCTCAAGCACCTGCTCAAGGGCGAGCTGGCTGCGCGCGACCAGTACTTCATCCATTCGCGGCTGTATGAGGACTGGGGCTTCAGCAAGCTCTACGAGCGCATCAACCACGAGATGGAAGAGGAAACCCAGCACGCTGATGCCTTGCTCAAGCGCATCATCTTCCTCGAGGGTGTGCCCGACATGACGCCTAACCCCTTCAAGTTCGGACAGACCGTGCCCGAGGCGTTGAAGCTGGATCTGGCCCTGGAATACGAAGTGCGCGCGGCCCTGAGCAAGGGCATCGAACTGTGCGAGAAGCACCAGGATTACCAAACCCGCGACATCCTCCTGGTCCAGCTCAAGGACACCGAGGAAGACCATGCCTACTGGCTGGAGATTCAGTTGCAACTGATCGACAAGCTGGGGCTGGAGAAGTACCTGCAGAGCCAGATGTAAGCAGACTTGCCAAAAAGAGCCCCGCATCTGCGGGGCTCTTTCGTTTCAGGCGCGGTCGCGTTCCAGCAGCGGCTTGAGGAAGTGCCCGGTATGCGATGCCGGGTTGTCGGCCACGTCTTCCGGGGTGCCGGTAGCGATGATCATGCCGCCCTTGGAGCCGCCTTCAGGGCCAAGATCCACCAGCCAGTCGGCGGTCTTGATCACGTCCAGGTTGTGCTCGATCACCACCACGGTATTGCCGTGGTCGCGCAGGCGGTGCAGTACATCCAGCAGTTGCTGGATATCGGCGAAGTGCAGGCCGGTGGTCGGTTCGTCGAGGATGTACAGGGTCTTGCCGGTGTCGCGCTTGGACAGCTCGCGACTCAGCTTGACCCGCTGCGCCTCACCGCCGGACAGGGTGGTCGCGCTCTGGCCCAGCTTGATGTAAGACAGGCCGACGTCCATCAGTGTCTGCAGCTTGCGGGCGATGGCCGGCACGGCGTCGAAGAAGGTGCGGGCTTCCTCGATGGTCATGTCCAGCACTTCGGTGATGCTCTTGCCCTTGTACTTCACTTCCAGGGTTTCGCGGTTGTAGCGCTTGCCCTTGCACACGTCGCACGGCACGTAGATGTCCGGCAAGAAGTGCATTTCCACCTTGATCACGCCATCGCCCTGGCACGCCTCGCAGCGTCCGCCCTTGACGTTGAAGGAAAAACGCCCCGGACCGTAGCCGCGCGAGCGCGACTCGGGCACGCCGGCGAACAGCTCGCGAATCGGCGTGAACAGGCCGGTGTAGGTGGCCGGGTTGGAGCGCGGGGTACGGCCGATCGGGCTCTGGTCGATGTCGACCACCTTGTCCAGGTGCTGCAGGCCGTCGAAGGAATCGTGCGGCGCCGCTTCCAGGGTGGTCGCACCGTTCAGTGCCGTGGCGGTCAGCGGGAACAGGGTGTTGTTGATCAGCGTCGACTTGCCCGAGCCGGACACGCCGGTAACGCAGGTAAGCAGGCCCACCGGAATTTCCAGGTCGACATTGCGCAGGTTGTTGCCCCGCGCGCCCTTGAGTTTGAGCAGTTTCTTCTTGTCGCGCGGGGTGCGCTGCGCCGGATAGCGGATCTTCTCACGGCCGGACAGGTATTTGCCGGTCAGCGAGTCGGGGTGATTCATCACCTCGTCCGGCGTGCCTTCGGCGACGATACGGCCGCCATGCACGCCAGCGCCCGGGCCGATATCGACCACGTAATCGGCCATGCGGATGGCGTCCTCGTCGTGCTCGACCACGATCACCGTATTGCCCAGGTTGCGCAGGTGGTTGAGGGTGCCCAGCAGGCGCTCGTTGTCGCGCTGGTGCAGGCCGATGGACGGCTCGTCGAGGATGTACATCACGCCCACCAGGCCGGCGCCGATCTGGCTGGCCAGACGGATGCGCTGCGCTTCGCCGCCGGACAGGGTGTCGGCGCTGCGATCCAGGGTCAGGTAGTCGAGGCCGACATTGACCAGGAACTGCAGACGCTCGCGGATTTCCTTGAGAATCTTCTCGGCAATCTCGCCGCGGCGGCCGGTCAGGTGCAGGTTGGCCACGTAGTCGCAGGCGTCGCCGACCGGCAGGCCGGTCACCGCCGGCAGGGTTTTTTCGCCGACCCAGACATGCCGCGCTTCGCGGCGCAGGCGCGTGCCCCGGCAATCGGGGCAGGGCTGGGTGCTGAGGAACTTGGCCAGCTCCTCGCGCACGCTGGCCGACTCGGTCTCGCGGTAGCGGCGCTCAAGGTTGGGAATGATGCCCTCGAAGGGGTGCGAACGTTTGACGATGTCGCCGCGGTCGTTGAGGTACTTGAAGTCGACGCTTTGCGTACCGCTGCCGAACAGAATGACTTTCTGGTGTTCGGCGGCCAGGTCGTCGAAGGGCTTTTCCAGGCTGAAGCCATAGTGTGCGGCCAGCGAGCCGAGCATCTGGAAGTAGTAGACGTTGCGTCGGTCCCAGCCGCGGATGGCGCCTTCGGCCAGGGTCAGTTCGCCATTGACCAGGCGCTTGACGTCGAAGAACTGCTTCACGCCCAGACCGTCGCAGGTCGGGCAGGCGCCGGCCGGGTTGTTGAAGGAGAACAGCTTGGGTTCCAGCTCGCTGATCGAGTGGCCGCAATGCGGGCAGGCGAAGCGCGCGGAGAAGATGATCTCTTCGCCCGGCTCATCGTCCATGGGGGCGATCAGGGCGATGCCGTCGGCCAGGCCGAGGGCGGTCTCGAAAGACTCGGCCAGCCGCTGCTGCAGGTCTTCGCGGACCTTGAAGCGATCGACCACCACGTCGATGGAATGTTTTTTCTGCTTGTCCAGCTTGGGCAGCTCGTCCAGTTCGAACAGCTTGCCGTTGACCCGGGCGCGGACGAAGCCCTGGGCGCGCAGCTCCTCGAATACCGACAGATGTTCGCCCTTGCGCTCGCGGATCACTGGCGCCAGCAGCATCAGCTTGCGGCCTTCCGGCAGGGCCAGCACCTGGTCGACCATCTGGCTGACGGTTTGCGCTTCGAGCGGTACGTCATGATCGGGGCAGCGCGGAATGCCGGCGCGGGCATAGAGCAGGCGCAGGTAGTCGTAGATTTCGGTGATGGTGCCGACGGTCGAGCGCGGGTTGTGCGAGGTGGACTTCTGCTCGATGGAAATGGCCGGTGACAGGCCTTCGATGGTGTCGACATCGGGCTTTTCCATCATCGACAGGAACTGCCGGGCGTAAGCCGACAGCGACTCGACGTAACGGCGCTGGCCTTCCGCGTAAAGGGTATCGAAGGCCAGAGAGGACTTGCCGGAGCCGGACAGGCCGGTGATCACGATCAGCTTGTCGCGCGGCAGGGTCAGGTCGATGTTCTTCAGATTGTGGGTGCGAGCCCCACGGATCAGGATTTTGTCCACTTAGGGAACCTCTGAAAGCTGTCTGCGTTGCCACTACCGCTTCAAATTCAGGCGGCTTGCAACGGGCCTCGCTGGGCGGGCGGAAAACGGTCGAGTATAGGGGTAGGCGGTGCCCTGCGGCAAAGTGTGTGCCTGTGCCGCCAGCGCGCTGGCTGCTAGAATCGCCGGCTGATTTTCCACGGGATTTGTTCCATGCACGATCCACACAGCGAACGCATGAGTGGCGGCGAAGCACGCGCGGCTGGCGGCCTGGCCATGGTGTTCGCATTTCGTATGCTGGGTATGTTCATGGTGCTACCGGTGCTGGCCACCTACGGCATGGATCTGGCGGGCAGTACGCCCGCGCTGATCGGCCTGGCGATCGGTGCCTATGGTTTGACCCAGGCTGTGCTGCAAATTCCCTTCGGCATGCTCAGTGACCGTATCGGCCGACGCCCGGTGATCTACGCCGGCTTGCTGATTTTCGCCGCAGGCAGCGTGCTGGCGGCCAATGCCGACTCGATCTGGGGCGTGATCGCCGGACGCGTGCTGCAGGGCGCCGGAGCGATATCTGCGGCGGTGATGGCGCTGCTGTCTGATCTGACCCGCGAGCAGCATCGCACCAAGGCCATGGCGTTGATCGGCATGAGCATTGGCCTGTCGTTCGCCGTGGCCATGGTCGTCGGGCCGCTGCTGACTCGCGCCTTCGGCCTGTCCGGTCTGTTCTGGGCGACGGCGGCGATGGCGTTGCTCGGCATTCTGATCGTGGCCGGCATCGTGCCGAAAGACGCCGGTCCGCTGCAGCATCGCGAATCAGGCGTGGCGACGCAGGCGCTGTGGCCGACTCTCAAGCACGCCGACCTGCTGCGTCTGGACTTCGCCATCCTGGCCCTGCATGCGGTGCTCATGGCCAGTTTCGTGGCGTTGCCGCTGGCACTGGTGGAGCAGGGCGGGTTGGTCAAGGAAGAACACTGGTGGGTTTATCTCACCGCGCTGTTGATCGGTTTCTTCGGCATGGTGCCCTTCATCATCTATGGCGAGAAAAAGCGCCAGATGAAGCGCGTGCTGCTCGGTGCTGTCGGCGTGTTGCTGGCCTGCGAGCTCTACTTCGCCTTCTACGGCAGCAATCTGCGGGCGCTGGTGCTGGGCATCGTGGTGTTCTTCACCGCCTTCAACCTGCTCGAGGCCTCGCTGCCGTCGCTGGTCAGCAAGGTGGCGCCGGCAGGCGGCAAGGGCACTGCGATGGGCGTCTATTCCACCAGTCAGTTCCTCGGCGCAGCGCTGGGCGGCATTCTCGGGGGCTGGCTGTACCAGCACGTTGGCCTGGGCGGTGTGTTCATCGGCTGCGCCGTGCTCTGTGCAATTTGGCTGGCTATTGCTGTTACTATGCGCGAACCGCCGTATGTGACCAGTTTGCGCCTGCCGCTCGATGCCGCGGCACTGGCCGATGTCGGACTGGTCGAACGCCTCAAGGCGACGCCGGGAGTGGCGGACGCCGTGGTGGTGGCCGACGAAGCGGCCATCTATATCAAAGTCGATACCCAACAAGTGGATCGCACGACGCTGGAAAGCCTGATCGTATCGGCGCCAGCGGCGTGCCGAGTCTAGGAGAACGTTATGGCCCGTGGGGTTAACAAAGTCATTCTGGTCGGTACCTGCGGCCAGGACCCGGAAACACGCTACCTGCCCAGCGGCAACGCGGTAACCAACCTGAGCCTGGCCACCAGCGAGCAGTGGACCGATAAGCAGACCGGGCAGAAGGTCGAGAAGACCGAATGGCACCGCGTGGCGCTGTTCGGCAAGGTCGCCGAGATTGCCGGCGAGTACCTGCGCAAGGGCTCTCAGGTGTACATCGAAGGCAAGCTGCAGACCCGCGAGTGGGAAAAGGACGGCATCAAGCGCTACACCACCGAGATCATCGTCGACATGCAGGGCACCATGCAGCTGCTGGGCGGTCGTCCGAGCGGTGATGAAGGTGGCGCTCCGCGTCAATCGCGTCCGGCCCCGCAGCGCGAGCCGCAGCAGGCCCCGCGTCAGGAGCGTCCTGCACCGCAGCAGGCCCAGCCAGCGCCTGACTACGACAGCTTCGATGACGACATCCCGTTCTGATCTGAGCGGGCTCTAGCCTATGCGAATGCGCCTTATGCTGCTGGGCGGCGGTAGTGCCCTGGGGCAAGCGCTGATCCGTCTTGGCGCCGAGGAAGACATCGGCTTCCTCGCGCCACGTCCGCCGGAAGATGGCTGGGATGCGGCGAGCCTCACCGAGCTGCTCGACGAAACCCGTCCGGATGCACTGATCAATCTGGCTTACTACTTCGACTGGTTCCAGGCCGAGTCGGTGGCCGAGTCGCGCCTGCAGACGCAGGAACGCGCGGTGGAACGTCTGGCCGAGCTATGCCAGCACCATTCCATCGTGTTGCTGCAGCCGTCCAGCTACCGGGTCTTCGATGGTTCGCGGGTCACCGCCTACAGCGAGAAGGAAGAGCCGATCCCGCTCGGGCTGCGTGGCCAGGCGCTGTGGCGTCTGGAGCAGAGCGTGCGGGCGATCTGTCCGCGTCATGTGCTGCTGCGCTTTGGCTGGCTGCTCGATGACAGCCGTGAAGGGCTGCTGGGGCGCTTTCTGTTGCGCGCCGAGCGCGACGATGCCCTTTATCTCGCCGATGACCGGCGCGGTAACCCGACGCCGGTGGATGATGCGGCGCGGGTGATTCTGGCCGTGCTCAAACAACTCGATTGCGAGTCGCCCTTGTGGGGCACCTATCATTACGGCGGTCATGAAGCGAGTACATCGCTGAGCCTGGGGCAGGCGGTACTGAGCGAAGCGCGTCACTATCGCAGCAATCTGGTCGAGGACATCGCGCCGCAGGCGCACGCCGCCCGTCCAGATGCAGCCGATGAGCCGCAGCACGCCGTACTGGCCTGCAAGAAGATTCTTCACACCTTCGGCATCAAACCGCGCGCCTGGCGCTCTGCTCTGCCGAGCTTACTGGATCGTTACTATCGCCATGGCTGAATTTCTCGTAACGGGTGGTGCGGGTTTCATCGGTTCAAATCTGGTCGATGCCTTGCTGGCCGCTGGCCACAGGGTGCGCGTACTGGACAATCTGTCCATGGGCAAGCGCAGCAATCTGCCGCTGGACAACCCACGCTTGCATTTCATCGAAGGTGATGTAGCCGATGCCGAGGTGGTCGCGCAGGCGGTCGCCGGTTGTGCGGGTGTCGCACACCTGGCCGCGGTGGCGTCGGTGCAGGCTTCGGTCGATGATCCGGTATCCACTCACCAAAGCAACTTCATCGGCACCCTGAACGTCTGCGAGGCCATGCGTCAGCATGGCGTGCGACGCGTGGTCTATGCCTCCAGCGCGGCTATTTATGGCAACAACGGCGAGGGCGTGGCAATCGATGAAGCTACCGCCAAGGCGCCGCTGACGCCCTATGCGTCTGACAAGCTGGCCGGTGAACACTACCTGGACTTCTACCGTCGCCAGCATGGCCTGGAACCCGCGGTTTTCCGTTTCTTCAATATCTTCGGCCCGCGCCAGGATCCATCCTCGCCGTACTCCGGGGTGATCAGTATCTTCACCCAGCGTGCGCAGCAGGGGCTGCCGATCAGCGTCTTCGGTGACGGTGAGCAGACCCGTGATTTCTTCTATGTCGGTGATCTGGTCGCGCTGTTGATGCAGGGTTTGCTCAGCGAGCAGGTGGTGAGTGATCCGCTCAATGTGGGATGGAGTCAGGCCGTCAGCCTCAATCAATTGCTGGCCGAGATCGGTGTGCTGTGCGGCGGCCTGCCGCCGCTGACGCACCTGCCGGCACGCGCTGGGGATATTCGCCACTCGCGTGCCGACAATACGCGCCTGCAGGCTCATTACCGCATGCCGCAGCAGACGCCGCTGCGTGAAGGGTTGCGCCAACTGCTCGGTTTGTGAATCGAGCCCATGAAAAAGCCGGCATTCGCCGGCTTTTTCATTTCTGCGAGGGTTATCAGAACTTGTAACCCAGGCCGACCATGTAGACGAAGGGGTCGATGTCCACGTCGACGCTGACCTTGGTGTTGCCAGCGTAGGTTGTGCCGGTGGTTTCGATATCGATGTAGCGCACCTGGGCGTTGATCATCAGATTGTCGGTCAGCATGTAATCGGCACCGACTTGTGCAGCCCAACCCCAAGAGTCCTTCATGTCCAGGCCACGGAAACCGGCACCTTCGGCTTCGCTGCTGAGCTTGTCGTCGAAGAACCACGTGTAGTTGATGCCGGCACCGACGTAAGGCTGAAAGGCCGACTTGCTGTCGAGCGGGTAGTAGACAAGGCTCAGGGTCGGTGGCAGATGCTTGACCGAGCCCAGTTTCAGGCCGCCGAGACCTTTGGTGCCAACGTCGTGGCTGAACGGTGTGGCAGCCAGCAGTTCGATACCAAGCTTGTCGGTGAGCATGTAAGCGAAGTTCAGACCCAGCTGGGTATCGCTATCGAGTGTCGCTGCGGTCCCGGCAGCTTTTACGCCACCAATTTTGACGTTTGAGCTGTCTTCGTGCGGATCGACGGTGATGGCGCCGGCGCGGACGATGATATCGCCAGCCTGGTGGGCTTGGGCGATGGGGGCAGCGATGGCCAGGGCCAGCAGAGAGGCAGTGAACAGTGACTTGTACATAGCGAGCTCCAGTTCGAGTCGGTTGTGTCTTTGGCTGGAATCAATGCTAAGCCACGCAACAATTCACTTTTTGACCTAGCTCAATAGATCGGCGAGCTCTGTTGCGGTGTTTTGTCCATTGCTTCGAATGCATCTCTAGATGATAATGTTTCTCTTTTTGAAGCAAGCCCGTCTGTCGAGGACCCCCTGCGCATGAATCGCTTCCCCCTCCGTTCCCTGGCCGTGGCCCTGATGCTGAGCAGCGGCTCGCTGGTTGCCGCGCCGCTGGATGCTGCGCTGGACGAAAGTCAGCGTCTGGCCGCCGAGGCCAAAGCCTCCCAGGGCCGTGTCGAACAGCTGGATGACGCCAGCCGCGAGATGCTCAATGAGTACCGTAATGCCTTGCAGCAGGCCGAGGCGTTGAAAGGTTATAACAGTCAACTTCGTGACCTGGTCGAAGCCCAGCGCCAGGAGCTGGCCAGTTATCAGAAGCAGCTCGATGGCATCGAACGTACCCAGGAAGCGGTGAGCCCGCAGATGGTCAAGATGGTCGAGGTGCTGGGTGAGTTCATCGCCGCCGACCTGCCGTTCCTGCCCGAAGAGCGTGAGGATCGTCTGGCTCAGCTGCAGGATCTGCTGCCGCGCGCCGACGTCAGCCTGGCCGACAAATACCGCCGCATCCTCGAGGCCTACCAGATCGAGAGCGACTACGGTCGTACCCTGGAAGCCTGGCGTGGCGAGCTGAACCAGGCCGATGGCGGCTCGCGTAGCGTCGAGTTTCTGCGTCTGGGGCGCAGCATGCTCTATTACCAGACCCTCGATGCTCACGAGAGTGGCTGGTGGAACCCGCAGACCAAGGCATGGGAAGTGCTTGGCGGCAGCGCGCGTCGCCCGCTGACCCAGGCCATCGCCATCGCCCGTCAGCAGCAGGCACCTGCCGTGCTGTCCCTGCCGATCAAGACCCTGGCCGAGGAGGCCGCACAATGAGTCGTCGTGTTGTAGCCGTCCTGGCGCTCAGCCTGTTGCCGGCACTGGCCGCCGTGGCCGAAACCCTCAACCCCGATCAACTGCTGCAGCGCATCCGCAGCGAGCGCGCCGCCGAAGTCAGCGCCATGCAGGAGCGCGAGCAGGCGTTTCTCGCCAAGCGCAGTGAGCAAGCACAGCTGCTGGCCGCTGCTCGCTCCGCACTGAATACCCAGAAAGCCGAAAGCGAACGTCTGAAAGCCGAGTTCGACCGTCAGGAGGCCGAACTGGCCGAGCAGGAAAAACTGCTGGCGCAGCGTGTCGGGCACCTCGGTGAACTGTTCGGCGTGGTACGCCAGAGTGCCGGTGATGTTGCCGGGCAGTGGCAGGACAGTCTGCTCAACGCTCAGTATCCGGAGCGTCTGAAGCGCCTCAAGGCACTGGCTGAAAGCCGCTCGTTGCCGTCCGCTGAAGACCTTGACGGCTATTGGATGCTGCTGCTCGAAGACCTGGCTGCCAGCGGCCGTATCGAGCGTCTGCAACTGCCAGTGGTGAACACCGATGGTTCGCGCCAGGAGCAGCAGGTGCTGCGTGTCGGCGGCTTCGCCGTCTATGGCGAGGATGCCTTCCTGCGTTACGACGCCGATGCCGGGCAACTGGTGGCGCCGCTGCGTCAGCCGTCCGGCCTGGGCCAGGTCAAGGACTACCTGAGCAGCAAGGACGCGCTCGCCACGCTGCCGATCGACCCGAGCCGTGGCAGCCTGCTGGCGCAGCTGCAGCAACAGCCGACCCTGTGGGATCGTCTGCAGCAGGGTGGTCTGGTCGGTTGGGTGATCGTCGTGCTGGGCGCTTTCGGCCTGCTTCTGGCGCTCTGGCGCATGGTCTATCTGGGCCGCGTTGGCAGTGGCGTCAAGGCGCAGATGCATGACCTCAGCGCGCCGCGCAACGACAACCCGCTGGGCCGCGTGATCGGTGTACTGGGCGCCAAGCCGCAACTGGCTGACCTGGAGACCCTGGAGCTGAAGCTGGACGAGGCAATCCTGCAGGAAACGCCGCCGCTGGAGAAAGGCCAGGGCCTGCTCAAGCTGCTCGCCGCCGTTGCACCGTTGCTCGGCCTGCTGGGCACCGTGACCGGCATGATCGTGACCTTCCAGGCCATCACCCAGAGCGGTGGCGGCGACTCGCGCCTGATGGCTGATGGTATCTCCCAGGCGCTGGTGACCACCGTGCTGGGTCTGGTCGTGGCCATCCCGCTGCTGTTCCTGCACAGCCTGCTGGCCAGCCGCAGCAAGGGCCTGATCCAGGTGCTGGAGCAGCAGAGCGCCGGTCTGATCGCCCTGCACCTGTCGGGAGCGCCGCGCCGTGACTGATCTGTTCGCCTTCTGGCTGCGTGCGGTCGACAGTGCCTATGCACTGCTCGACTTCATGGGCGCCGGCGGCGTGGTGATGTGGGCGCTGGCGGTGCTCTGCGTGGTGTTCTGGACCCTGGTGTTCGAGCGTTTCTGGTACATGCGCAGAATCTTCCCGCGCTGGGTGCAGGAACGCCGCGAGGCCTGGCAACAGGTGCTGGCCGATGACAACGGCAACTGGCAGCGCGCCGTGCGCCTGGCCTGGCTGGCGCAGGCGCGCCAGCAACTGGCGGCGCCGCTGCGCCTGGGCAAGACCCTGGTGGCGCTGTATCCGCTGCTGGGCCTGCTCGGCACCGTGCTCGGCATGATCGCCGTGTTCGATGTGCTCGCCCTCAACGGCACCGGTAACCCTCGCGGCATGGCCGCAGGCGTGTGGCAGGCGACCCTGCCGACCATGGCCGGCATGGTCCTGGCCATCCCCGGATTGTTCAGCCTGGCGCGCCTCGAACGCGAAGCCAGCCAGGCCATCGAGCGGCTGGCCGACCAGCTGCGTCACGACTGAGATCGCCCAACATGAGAATGCGTCGTCACCACCAGCAGGACGAAGACACCGGCATCGACCTCACGCCGATGCTCGACGTGGTCTTCATCATGCTGATCTTCTTCATCGTCACCAGCTCTTTCATCCGCGAGTCCGGGGTCGAGGTGCAGCGTCCGCAGGCGGAAACCGCCAGCCCTCAGGACAAGGGCAACATCCTCATCGCCGTCACCGCCGACGGGCAGATCTGGATGGACAAGCAGCCAGTGGACATCCGCAGCGTGCGCGCTCACGTCGAGCGCATGCGCGTCGATCAACCGGAAGGCGCCGTGGTGGTGCAGGCCGATCAGGATGCGCGTACCGGCCTGGTCGTTCAGGTGATGGATCAGGCGCGTCTGGCCGGTGTGCAGGATGTCGCCCTGGCTGCCGGTAGCGGAGTCAACTGATGCGCCTGCCGCTGTCTTTTCTCGGCGCCTGCCTGATGGCCTTGGGGCTGTTCGCCCTGATGCTGTACATGGTCGCGCCACCGAGCGCCAAGGTGAGCCAGGACCCGGTCAGCGTGGCCAACTTCGTGCGCATGGACGGTAACGCCAGCGAGACCGCCAGCCGTACCCGTCAGCAGGCGCCGCAGCCACCGCAACCGCAGACGCCGCAGCCGCCCACGCCGCCGACTCCGCAAACGGCCACGCCCAGTGCCAACCTGCCGGCGCTGGATATCCAGTTGCCCAGCCTGGCCAGCGGCATTGCCGTCAACAGCGCGCCGGCACCTAGTCTGTCTGGTCTCGCCCCTGGCGCTCCAGCACCGACGCCGCCGAGCGAGGCCGCCGAGTCCGGTGGGCAGATGGGGGGCATGGAGAGTGAGGTCATGCCGCTCAACGACGTGCGTCCAGATTATCCGCGCTATGCGCTGCAGCGTGGCATTGAAGGTTTCGTCAAACTGGCTTTCACCATCAATCGTTCCGGCAGCGTGGAGAACATCCGCGTGCTGGAGGCCAACCCGCGTAACGTCTTCGAGCGCGAAGCGCGCCGTGCCGCCTCTCGCTGGCGCTTCGCGCCACGCACCGAGGGCGGCCTGGCGGTGGACCGCGAAGCGGTGAAAACCCTCTACTTCCGTGTGGAAAGGAATTGACCATGTACCGTTGGTTGTTGCTCGTGATGCTCAGTGCTGCGGCCGTGCCGGGCATGGCCCAGCAAACCGTCGACCCGGCCGTGTTCAAAGCCCTGAATGCGGCGCAGACAGCACAGCAGAAAGGCGACTACGCTGCCGCCCGACGCGCGCTCGATGACGTCAAGGCCAAGAGTGGCAGCCTTGAAGAGGCGCTGGTCTGGCGTAGCAAGGCCTACGTGGCCTGGTCGGCCGGCAACAATGCTCAGGCCATCGACTGGCTGGACAAGGCCGTGAGCAGCGGCAAGCTGGATGATGAAATGCTGGCCGGCGAGCGCCTCAACCTGGCCAAGCTCAACCTGGGCGAGCGCCGTTACGCCAAGGTCGTCGAGTTGCTGGCGCCGAATCAGGGCCGCGCCTCCGAGGAGGTGTTGCAGATGCTGGTGCAGGCCTACCAGGGCATGAATCAGCCGGCCAAGGCGCTGCCGCTGGCCGAGCGTTACGTGCAGGCCAATCCCAATGCGGCAGACATCTGGCTGCAGTTTCTGGTGGGCGCCAACGCCGATCTGAAGCGCTATGCCCAGGCCGAGCGTTGGCAGCGTCAACTGCTGGTGCGCAAACCGGACGATGCCAAGGGCTGGCGCCAACTGGCCGGTCTGCAGCAGATGGCCGGCAGCAATGACAAGGCGCTGGCGACCCTGCGTGCGGCGCACAGCAAGGGTCTGCGTTTCAGCGAGTCGGAACTGGACAATCTGGTGCTGCTTGCCGGCGCCGCCGACCAGCCCTGGCAGGGCGCCAAGCTGCTGGCCGGGATGCTCGACAGTGGCCTGCTGGCCAACACCGCTGCGCGTCAGGAACGCCTGGGCCTGTTCTGGTGGCAGGCGCGTGATCGTTCTGCCGCGGTGCGGGTGCTGCGGCCGTTGGCCGAGCGCAGTGGCAATGGCAAGCACTGGCTGTACGTCGCTCAACTGGAGCTGGAGCAGTCGCGCTGGCAGGCCGGCCTGGATGCACTGGCGCGTGCCGAACGCGGTGGTGCCGAGCGGGCCAAGGTACGCTCCTGGCGTCAGTGGGCGGAAAGCGAGTTGCGCTTCGAGCGGGAAAATCGGGTCGCCAGTCGCAGTTGAGTCGTTCTCGGTGCGCGCGGCGCACCCTACGCGGGTGGCCGTCATCTGTAGGGTGCGCCGCGCGCACCAAGAAAAAGCCAGGCCCCAGGGTCTGGCTTTTTCTTGGGTAGCGTATCTGTAGGAGCGGATTTGTCCGCGAGTCATTTCGCGGCTGAAGCCGCTCCTACAGCCACTCCTGCGAAAGCTCCGGGCGGGATCAGCTATCGGGCAGTTCGTAGGCGTAGATCTTGTCCGCTTCCATCTGGTAACCGACCTCGGCCAGCTCGCTGCTGACATGCTCGGTTTTCAGCGGGCCTTCGACCCAGAACGGCTGGTAAAGCGCGTCGAGCAGCACGCCGAGTTCGCTGGTGACGTGAACGATCTGGTTCGATGGCGGTGGTGGCACATGAATGCAGGCGCCGAAGTAGGGCACCAGCAGAAACTCCACCACCCGGCCCTCATCGGTCACGTCCAGCGGCACGATGTAGCCCGGCAGTTTCACCTGCTGGCCATTGAGTTCCTTGACCACCGGGGCGGCTGGCGATTGCTGCATGGCGGCCGGGCCGGATTCGGCCAAGGCGTCGGCCAGTTGCGAGAGGTCGTGGATGGGCGCAGGGTTGATGATTTGCGGTGGTGCATCCGGCGGAATCAGCTCGGACCAGGTGAGTTCGCGCACATCAGCGGCGGCCAGCGGCAGTGCCAGGGTCAGCAGCAGGGTGGCGAGCAGGGGGCGGGACATGAGGAACCTCGTTGTAAGAGCGCCTGCGCAGTGTACGACAGGCGCTCTCAACTTTCCCTCAGAGCCTGATCGACAGCCCATCTGCCAACGACTGCCGATAGGCCCGCCAGGCTGGCACGCTGCCCATCGCCACGGCTGCGGCGAGAATGCCGCCCAGCAGTTTCCATTCGTAACTCGACGGTGCATTGAGCGCCAGGTACAGGCCGTAATTGGCCTGCACGAAGCCCTGGCTGCCGGCGATGCCCAGATAGAGCAGCGCGACACCGAAGGCCACGCCGGCCAGCGCCAGGGTGAAGGCCTCCAGCACCAGCAGACTGGCGATATGCCAGGGACGGGCGCCCACCGAGCGCAGGATGGCCATCTCCCGACGGCGTTCGTTGAGGCTGGTGAGGATCGCCGTGAGCATGCCGATCAGACCGGTCAGCACGACGAACAGCGAGACCACGAACAGCGCCTGCTCGGCGGTGCCCATCAGGCTCCACAGCTCCTGCAGCGCCACACCCGGCAGAATGGCCAGCAGCGGCTCGCCACGAAACTCGTTGATCTCGCGCTGCAGGCTGAAAGTGGCGATCTTGCTGTTGAGACCGAGCATGAACGCGGTGATCTGCTTCGGCTGCAGGTCCATGGCGCGTGCCTGATCGGCGCTGATCTGCGCGGCGCCACGTGCCGGCATGCCGTTCTGCCAGTCGATGTGCAGCGCTTCCATCCCGGCCAGGGAGATGTGCAGCGTGCGGTCGACCGGCGTACCGGTGCGCTCGAGGATGCCGACCACGGTGAAGGGCTTGTCGTCATGCTTGACCAGGCTGATGGTGGCGACGCCGTGGGCCAGGACGATCTTCTCGCCAAGATCGTAGCCCAGCGCCTGCGCCACTTCCGCGCCGAGCACCACTTCGAAGGGATCGTCGGCAAACTCGCGGCCCTGTGCCAGCTTCAGCGCCTGGCTGCGGGCGTAGCGGTAATGCTCGAAATAGGCAGTGCTGGTGCCCATCACCCGGTAGCCGCGGTGCGAGTCGCCCAGGGAAATGGGAATGGCCCACTTCACCTGACGGTGATCGGCGAAGTGCTCGAAGCTGTCCCAGCGGATGTTGTTGGTAGCGTTGCCGATGCGAAACACCGAGTACAGCAGCAGGTTCACGCTGCCGGAGCGGGCGCCGACGATCAGGTCGGTGCCGCTGATGGTGTTGGCGAAGCTGGCGCGAGCCTCGGTACGCACGCGCTCGACGGCCAGCAGCAGGCATACCGACAGGGCGATGGCGAACACGGTGAGCAGGGCGGTGAAGCGGCGGTTGGCCAGGCTGGCCAGGGCGATGCGGATCAGGTGCATCTCAGGCCTCCTGTGGGCGCGTGGCGCGATTGAGCTCGGCCAGCGACAGGTTGCGGTCGAACAGCGGGGCCAGGCTCTGGTCGTGGCTGACGAACAGCAGGCTGGCGCCAGCGGCGCGGCATTCGGCGAACAGCAATTGCAGGAAGGCCTCGCGCGCGTCGAAGTCCAGTGCCGAGGTCGGCTCGTCGGCGATCACCAGCTCCGGCTGGCCAATCAGTGCGCGTGCGGCAGCAACACGTTGTTGCTGGCCGATGGACAGTTCGTCGGCGCGGCGGCCGAGCAGGTCGGCGTGCAGGCCGAGGTGGTCGAGCAGCGCAGCGGCTGCGGCGTCGATGCTGCCGTGGCGCTGACGGGCGCGCTCGGCGCGCAGGCGCGAGAAACGGCAGGGCAGTTCGACGTTCTCACGCACGGAAAGAAACGGCAGCAGGTTGAACTGCTGGAAGATGTAGCCGGTGTGGTCGACGCGGAAACGATCGCGGGCGCCGGCAGAGAGCTGGCCCAGGTCCTGGCCGAGCAGGCGGATATGGCCGCTTTGCGCTCGTTGCACGCCGCCAAGCAGGCCGAGCAGGGTGGTCTTGCCGCTGCCGCTGGGGCCTTTGAGAAACAGGGTTTCACCGCGCGCCAGGGTGAAGGTGGGTATATCCAGCAGCTGTGCCTGGCCGGGCCAGGCGAAGCCGAGATCGGCGAGTTCGATCAGAGGTTGAGTCATGGTTTCTTCGAATCGTCGTTCATGGAAAGCCGAGCATGGTGGCCTGACTGTCTGAGCTGAGCTCGCGGGTGGCATTCATGCCTCCTGAGCAGGTTTTGTAGGAGGCGCTTTAGCGGCGAGCTTTTTCGCGGCCAAAGCAGGTCGCCACCTGGCCCTCCCACAAACCTGGCGTGGTGGATGAAAAGAGCGTCAGCTACGCGCCCCGATCCACCCTATGGCATCAGAAAGACAGACGTGGCTGCGCCGGAGTCAGTTCAACGCCCTGTTGGCCATTCGGGCCGATCAGTTGTACCTGAATCTTCTCGGTGGCGGGGAAGCGTTTGAACAGCTCGGCGAGATCCAGTTGTTTCAATTCGTTGGCCTTGGCGCATTCGAAGCGATAGTGCGCATGGATGTCGCTGTGTTCGCCTTCGTGCTTGTGATCGTGATGGTCGTGCTTGTGATCGTGCGCCTTGCCAGCGAACAGCGGGCTTTGCAGTTCGACCTCGGTGGCCTTGCAGTCGCCGCTGGTCAGGGCGAACAGTGTGACGGGCTGCTCCAGCTCACGCTTGGCGGCCGCTACCTTGGCCTTGTCGGCATCGCTCTTGGCGGCATGCTCGAAACCGACCAGGTTCATCGCCGGGCTTTCGAGCTGCAGCTCCAGCAGATTGCCGTCCAGCGCGGCGTTGAGGCTGGCGACACCATGCTCGTGGGCACCCAGGCTGTCGTGGGAATGCTCGTGGTCATGGTCATGATCATGGCTGTGCTCTTGCGCCTGGGCGGCGACCAGGGGCAGCAGGGCGAAGGGCAGGGCGAGCAGCAGGTGGCGCATGGTTGTCTCTCCAGCATGGGTGCGATTTGATTGTTACGTTATAACAACTTTCGTGGCGAACTGGCCAGTCTGCTGCTGTCGTGGGAGCATGCAAGATCCTGACTGGAGGCTGAACATGGTGCGAATACGTGGGCGCATTGGCGACTGGCCGGTGGATCTGACGCTGGAGCTGGGGAGCGAGGACTGGGCGCAACTGGCGCAGCACCTGGCCGTTGCGCCGGTCGCCAGTGTGGCAGCGCCGCCGCCCGCGACAGACGCGGGCGATGCGCTGTGGCAGACCGCGTTGCAGCTGGTGCGTGAGGCGGGGCAGGTCGAAGGGCCGCGGCTGCTGGCGCAGTTGGCCGCGCTGGCTGGCGGTGAAGCGGCGGGCAAGCGCCTGCTGGTGCGCCTGCGCCATTGCGAGCAGATCCGCATGGAAACCGGCGCGGATGCGCCGATCTATCATTGGGTGACGGAGTAAGGCGCTCCGGTCCGCTCTGGCCCTTCGTAGGGTGCGCCGCGCGCACCGGGTAAGCCTGGCGAGGCCTGCGGTGGCGCACCCTGCGGCGCGTGCGGTTGAAAACCCCTAAGGTCAGTAGATCGCCTGATACAGCTTGCGGCGGTAGGTGGTGACCAGCGGGTGGTCGCCGCCGAGCAGATCGAACACCTGCAGCAGGGTCTTGTGCGGCAGGCCGTCACTGTAGCTACGGTTGCGTACGAACAGTTTGAGCAGGCCATCCAGCGCCGCTTCGTACTGCTGGCGCGCCAGTTGTTGCACGGCCAGTTGATACACCGCTTCGTCGTCCTCGGCATTTTGCGCCAGGCGGCTTTTCAGCGTGGCCACCTCCGGCAGGTCGGCAGCCTGGCGCAGGAAGGTCAACTGCGCTTTGGCGCCGGCCAGTGCCTGCTTGTGTTCGTCGCCCTTGACTGCGTTGAGCACGGTTTCCGCTTCGCCCAGCTCGCCGCGTTCGGCCAGGCAGCGCGCGTAGAGAATCAGTGCGGCTGCGTTCTCGTTGTCTTCCGTCAGCACCTGTTTGAGCAGCGCTTCGGTATCGGCGAAGCGTCCTTCGGCGAACAGCGCCTGGGCAGCCTCCATCGGATCGGCTGCAGCGGGAGCCGGTTCGGCGACATGGGGCTTGAGCATCTCGCGGATCGCCGCTTCCGGCTGCGCGCCGGCGAAACCGTCCACCGGCTGACCGTTCTTGAACAGCACCACGGTCGGCAGGCTGCGAATGCCGAAGCGCATGACGATGTCCTGCTCGATATCGCAGTTGACCTTGGCCAGCAGCAGCTCACCGGCATATTCCTCGGTGATCTTTGCCAGCATCGGCATCAGCGCCTTGCATGGCGCGCACCATTCGGCCCAGAAGTCCACCAGCACCGGCTTGTGGAAGGAGTTCTCGATCACCAGTTGCTCGAAGTTGGCGGCGCCGGAGATGTCGAAGATGTAGGGGGATTCACTCATGGTCGGTCTCGAAAAGCTGGGCAATGGCTTATTAATGCGGGCAGCGGGGCGCGGTTACAAGGGGCGCGCGGCGTGATACAGGCTGACTTCGCGAAACTCCGCTGGTTCTGCCAGATCAGGCCAGGTGCAGCCATCGAGCAGTGCCAGGCGCTGGTAGAGCGGATGCTGGAAATCCTTGACCCGTGAATCGGCTACCAGTGCCTGACGGCCGCGACCGAGAAAGTGATCGAGTAGCGGCAGGTTGGCGCGGTCGTAGAGCACGTCGGCGACCAGAATCAGGTCGTAGCGATCCGCTTCGGCGAAGAAATCCTGCGAATAACTCAGCGTCACGCCATTGAGTTCGGCGTTGGCGCGGCTGGCGGCCAGCGCCACTGGGTCGAGGTCGCAGGCTACCACTTCCGCGGCGCCGGCCTTGGCTGCGGCGATGGCGGCCACGCCGGAGCCCGCGCCGAAATCCAGCACGCGCTTGCCGCGCACCCACTCCGGGCGCTCGGCGAGCCAGCGCGCCAATACCAGGCCGCTGGCCCAGCAGAAGCACCAGTAGGGCGGTTCTTCGAGAATGCGCCGGGTTTCCTCGGGGTTGAAGGCGCGCTCCATATTACTGGCGTCGATCAGCCACAGCGCGATATCGGTACCCGGCAGTGTTTCGGCCACCAGGCGGGCATCGCCGAGCAGTTCACTCAGGGCCTGCTGCAACTGTTGCGGCGGTCTCATGGCGCTGGTACCAGATACAGGGCGCCGAGGTCCTGATCGGTCAGTTCGGCGATGCTGCGCGCCGGCAGGCGTTGCACCAGACGGCCGGAGTGGCTGACGCGGCCGCGCAGTTCCAGACGCAGATCCTGAGGTGTATGCCCGGTGTTCAGCGGTAGGTGAAACGGCAGGGGTTCGCCGTTGCCACGCAGATGAACCTGGCCGAGCAGGGCGCGCGGCCTGCCGCGCATATCCACGCCCAACAGTGCCAGGTCGACATCGGCACCCGCGGCCACGCCCAGCAATTCGCCGCGCAGGCCAGGGCCACGGATAGGCTCGGCGCTGGGTTCTGCTTGGGCTGGTGCTGGCGTGGGCGGCGGCACGGTGGTCGTGGGCTCGCTGGTGCAGGCGGCAAGCAGGCCGCTGAGGGCCAGTGGCAGGAGGGGCAGGTATCGGTTCATGGCATGTACTGCTCTTGGAGGTGCTTGCCCATAGCTTAATTTGTCTTGCGGCCTGTAAGCAGGCCATCTCAAGGCTCCTTACATTTTTCAACGGCGTGCTATGCGCTACCATGACGCCTTTGCCGCCAATCAGTCAGCGCCTGCCATGCATTGTCCCTTCTGCGCCGCCAACGACACCAAGGTCATCGATTCCCGTCTGGTCGCCGAGGGCGACCAGGTTCGCCGCCGCCGCGAATGCGTGGCCTGCGGCGAACGTTTCACCACTTTCGAAACCGCCGAGCTGGTGATGCCGCGCCTGATCAAGCAGGACGGCAGCCGTCAGCCCTTCGATGAAGAGAAGCTGCGCGCCGGCATGCAGCGTGCGCTGGAAAAACGCCCGGTAAGCGTCGAGCGCCTGGAAGAGGCCATCGCCCGTATCAAGCAGCAACTGCGTGCCACTGGCGAGCGCGAGGTGAAATCGCTGGTGCTCGGTGAGTTGGTAATGACCGAGCTGAGCAAGCTCGACGAGGTGGCCTACATCCGTTTCGCTTCGGTCTACCGCCGCTTCCAGGATCTCAACGAATTCCGCGAGGAAATCGAACGCCTGGCCCGCGAACCGTCGAAAAGCCGATGAGCGAGCGCGACCACTTCTTCATGGCGCGCGCCCTGCGGCTGGCGCGCAAGGGCCTTTACTCCACTCATCCGAATCCGCGCGTCGGTTGCGTCATCGTGCGTGACGGCGAAATCGTCGGTGAAGGCTGGCACGCCCGCGCCGGCGAGCCGCACGCCGAGGTGCACGCCTTGCGCCAGGCCGGCGAGCGGGCGCGCGGTGCCACCGCCTACGTCACCCTGGAACCCTGCAGCCATCACGGGCGTACGCCGCCCTGCGCCGATGCACTGGTTGCCGCCGGTGTCGGCCGGGTGGTCGCGGCGATGCAGGACCCCAATCCGCAGGTGGCCGGTCGTGGCCTGTTGCGCCTGGCCAATGCCGGTATCGAAGTGCTCTCCGGCGTGCTGGAACGCGAGGCGCGAGCGCTCAATGCCGGATTCATCAAACGCATGGAGAGCGGGTTGCCGTTCGTGCGGGTCAAATCGGCGATGAGCCTGGATGGCCGCACGGCCATGGCCAGCGGCGAAAGTCAGTGGATTACCGGCCCGGCGGCACGCGCCGAGGTGCAGCGTTTGCGCGCGCAGTCCAGCGTGGTGCTCAGCGGCGCCGATACCGTACTGACCGACGATGCCCGCCTGACCGTGCGCCCTGACGAGCTGGGACTGGGTGTGGAGGCTACCTTCATGGCTGCCTCGCGGCCGCCGCTGCGGGTGTTGGTCGATGGCCGTCTGCGCGTACCGCTGAGCAAGGCGTTCTTCCAGGTCGGCCCGGCGATGGTGGCCACCTGTGCGGCCGCCGCCGCCCGTGATCGCTATCTGGCCGACGGCCACGAGCTGCTCGCCGTGCCGGGCAGCAATGGTCACGTCGACCTGCGCAAGTTGCTGCTGGAGCTGGCCGGCCGTGGCGTCAACGACGTACTGGTCGAGGCCGGGCCGCGTCTGGCTGGCGCCTTCGCCCGTGCCGGGCTGGTGGATGAATACCGCATCTTCGTTGCGCCCAAGCTGCTCGGTTCCAACGCGCGGCCGCTGTTCGAGCTGCCGCTCAACCGCATGGCCGAAGCGCCGGAGCTGCAGATACTGGATATTCGCGCTGTCGGCGACGACTGGCAGATTACGGCGGTGCCCAAGGCCAGGTAGGGTGCGCGCCGCCGTGGTTCTCTCCACGTACGCCTTGCCTGCTGGCAACGACTCGAGCGGGCGCGGGAACAGGCACTGGCCTGGCAGAGCGGCGGTTGACCCTGCTGCGCGCAGGGCACCCTGCGACCCATGCGCCGCGATGATAAATATGGTAAAACGCCACGCGGCCATTTCATGTGGCTGCAACGTTCTCAGGGCGGGGTGAGATTCCCCACCGGCGGTAATGGTTCGTAGAACCTAGCCCGCGAGCGCTCGCCACGGCACCTGCCGCGCGAGGTCCAGCAGACCCGGTGCGATTCCGGGGCCGACGGTATAGTCCGGATAAAGAGAGAGCGGGATTCCCTCCACGGGCGCTTCTTGCGTGTCCGCGAAATCCCTATCGATCGGCATTGCCCTGTTTTTGACCAAAACAGGAGTTCGTCCATGCTGTTCAGTACCATCTTCAATGTGAAACCGGAGGGCGTATGTTCACCGGCATAATCGAAGCCATCGGCAGTATCCGCGCCATGACGCCGAAAGGCGGCGACGTGCGTGTCTACGTGGCCACCGGCAAGCTCGATCTGGGTGACGTCAAGCTCGGCGACAGCATCGCCGTCAACGGCGTGTGCCTGACCGCAGTGGAATTGCCCGGCGACGGCTTCTGGGCCGATGTCAGCCGCGAAACGCTGGCACGTACCGCCTTTGTCGACCTCAAACCCGGCAGCGCGGTGAACCTGGAAAAGGCCCTGACGCCGACCAGCCGCCTCGGCGGGCACCTGGTCAGCGGCCACGTCGACGGCGTCGGCGAGATCGTCTCGCGTGCCGATAACGCCCGCGCCGTGCAGTTCACGGTGCGCGCGCCGCGAGAATTGGCCAAGTACATCGCGCACAAGGGTTCGATCACCGTCGACGGCACCAGCCTGACCGTCAACGCGGTCGATGGCGCCGAGTTCGAACTGACCATCGTGCCGCACACCCTGGCCGAGACCATCATGGTCGACTACCAGGCCGGGCGTAAGGTCAACCTCGAGGTCGACCTGCTGGCGCGTTATCTGGAGCGGCTGCTGCTCGGCGACAAGGCCGCCGAGCCCAAGGCCTCGGGCCTGACCGAAAGCTTTCTCGCCGAACACGGCTACCTGAAGAATTGAGGAGACGCCCCGATGGCGCTCAATACCGCTGAAGAACTGATCGAAGACATCCGCGCCGGCAAGATGGTCATCCTCATGGATGACGAGGACCGCGAGAACGAAGGCGACATCATCATCGCCTCCGAATGCGTCACCGCCGAGCACATCAACTTCATGGCCCGCTTCGCCCGTGGCCTGATCTGCATGCCGATGACCCGTGAGCGCTGCGAGCTGCTCAAGCTGCCGCTGATGGCGCCGCGCAACGGCTCCGGTTTCGGCACCAAGTTCACCGTCTCCATCGAGGCTGCCGAGGGCGTGACCACTGGCATCTCCGCTGCCGACCGTGCGCGTACCGTGCAGGCTGCGGTGGCGCGCAATGCGGTGGCCGACGATATCGTCAGCCCTGGGCATATCTTCCCGTTGATGGCCCAGCCGGGCGGCGTGCTGGCGCGTGCCGGCCATACCGAGGCGGCCTGCGACCTGGCGCGCATGGGCGGTTTCGAGCCGAGCGGGGTGATCTGCGAGATCATGAACGACGACGGCACCATGGCCCGTCGCCCGGAGCTGGAGGCCTTCGCTGAAGAGCATGGCCTGAAGATCGGCACCATTGCCGACCTGATCCACTACCGCCTGATCCACGAGCGCACCGTCGAGCGCATCAGCGAGCAGCCACTGGACACCGAACTGGGCCAGTTCAACCTGGTGACCTACCGCGATGGCGTCGAGGACACCGCGCACATGGCACTGACCCTGGGCAATATCTGCGCCGAGGAGCCGACCCTGGTGCGCGTGCACAACATGGACCCGCTGCGCGACCTGTTCATGGTCAACCAGCCGGGGCGCTGGAGCATGCGTGCGGCGATGGCGGAAGTGGCCAAGGCCGGCAGCGGCGTGGTGCTGCTGCTGGGCAATCCGCTGACCGGGCCGGAGTTGCTGGCGCTGATCAGCCGTCAGCAGCCAGCCAATCCGGCGACCTACAGCACGGTGGGCGCTGGCTCGCAGATTCTGCGCGACCTCGGCGTGCGCAAGATGCGTCTGATGAGCTCGCCGATGAAGTTCAACGCGATATCCGGCTTCGACCTCGAGGTTGTAGAATACCTGCCGGCTGATTAACAGGCGGCTCGAAGAGCCGCATCTGATGACCCTCTCCCGCTTGCGGGAGAGGGTGCCCGCAGGGCGGGAGAGGGTGTTGTGGTCAACGCCTAACCCTCTCCCCAGCCCCTCTCCCACACGTGGGAGAGGGGAGCTAAAGCACGTAGCCCGGATGAAATCCGGGAGGATCGGCACACTGGCCCCGGATTGCATCCGAGCTACGCTGACAAACGAATTTTATTTTCGGGGCGCACCGACGCCCCGGCTCTTTAACCCATGTGAGACCCGTCATGACCCTGAAGACCATCGAAGGTACCTTCATCGCCCCGAAGGGCAAATACGCCCTGGTGGTAGGCCGTTTCAACAGTTTCGTCGTCGAGAGCCTGGTCAGCGGCGCCATCGACGCCCTGGTACGCCACGGCGTGAGCGAAAGCGACATCACCATCATCCGCGCCCCGGGCGCCTTCGAGATTCCGCTGGTCACCCAGAAGGTCGCCCAGCGTGGCGAATACGCGGCGATCATCGCCCTCGGCGCGGTCATCCGTGGCGGCACCCCGCATTTCGAATACGTGGCTGGCGAGTGCACCAAGGGCCTGGCTCAGGTTTCCATGGAATACGGCGTACCGGTTGCCTTCGGCGTACTGACCGTCGACTCCATCGAACAAGCCATCGAACGTTCCGGCACCAAGGCGGGTAACAAGGGTGCCGAAGCTGCGCTGTCTGCCCTGGAAATGGTCAGCCTGCTGGCGCAGTTGGAGGCCAAGTGAGCAACTCCGGTAACGGCCAGCCGGCCAAGAAGGGCCCCAGCGGCAAGATTCTCGCGCGCCGCGAGGCCCGTACCCTGGCCATGCAGGCCCTGTACTCCTGGCATATTGCCGGGCAGCCGCTGAACGAGATCGAAGCGCAGTTCCGCGTCGACAACGATTTCAGCAAGGTCGACGGTGCCTACTTCCACGAGATCCTGCACGGCGTGCCGCGGCAGAAGACCGAGCTGGACGAGGCCTTCACGCCCCTGCTCGATCGCCCGCTGGAAGAGATCGATCCGGTCGAGCTGGCCATTCTGCGCCTGTCCACCTACGAGCTGAAGAACCGCGTCGACGTCCCCTACAAGGTGGTGATCAACGAAGGTATCGAGCTGGCCAAGGTGTTCGGTGCCACTGACGGTCACAAGTTCGTCAACGGCATTCTCGACAAACTCGCGCCCAAGCTGCGTGCCGCCGAAGTCAACGCCAACAAACGGTGAATGAGTTCGAGCTGATCCGCCGTTACTTCGCCACCGCCCCCTGCGCGCAGGGCGGCGACGGCGTGGTTCGCGGTATTGGTGATGACTGCGCACTGCTGGCGGTGCCCGCCGGCGAGCAACTGGCGGTTTCCACCGACACGCTGGTCGCCGGGGTGCATTTCCCCGACGCCTGCGATGCCTTTCTCCTCGGTCAACGCGCGTTGGCCGTCTCCGCCAGTGATCTGGCCGCCATGGGCGCTACGCCGCTGGCCTTTACCCTCGCGATGACCCTGCCTAGTGCCAGTGAAGCCTGGCTGGCCGAGTTCGCTCGCGGCTTGCAGGCGATGGCGCAGAGCTGTTCGCTGGCGCTGGTCGGCGGCGATACCACGCGCGGTCCGCTGAGCCTGACGCTGACCGTGTTCGGCCGGGTGCCGAGCGGGCAGGCGCTGCTGCGCAGCGGCGCGCAGGTGGGCGATCTGCTCTGCGTCGGCGGCGAACTGGGCGATGCCGCGGGCGCGCTGCCGCTGGTGCTGGGGCAGCGCGAAGCAGCGGCGGACATCAGCGAGGCGCTGCTGGCGCGCTACTGGTCGCCGCAGCCGCAGCTGGCGCTGGGGCAGGCCTTGCGTGGGCAGGCTACGGCGGCGCTGGATATTTCCGACGGGCTGCTGGCCGATTGCGGGCATATCGCCAAGGCTTCACAGGTCGCTCTTAAGATCGAGCTGGAGCACGTGCCGCTGTCTGCAGCGCTGCGCGCCTTTGCCGGTGATGAGCAGGCACGGATCTGCGCGCTGGGCGGTGGCGACGACTACCGCCTGGCCTTTACCCTACCGCCAGCCTTGCTCGCCGGCTTGCAGGTCGATTGGCCCGAAATCCGGGTTATCGGCCGTGTGCTGGCCGGCTCTGGGGTACAGTTGCTGGATGCTGCTGGCCAGTCCATCGATCCGCCGCGTGGCGGCTACCAACATTTCTGACAGGACGGAGTGCGTGTGACCGATCACCCCAACCAGGTTCCCGCCGAATACGTACCGCCCTCGGTATGGCGTAACCCCTGGCATTTCATCGCCTTCGGTTTCGGCTCCGGCACCTTACCCAAGGCGCCAGGCACCTGGGGTTCGCTGGTGGCGCTGCCATTCGTGCCGCTGTGGCAGATGCTGCCGGACTGGGGCTATTGGCTGATGCTCGGCGTGACCATGCTGTTCGGCTTCTGGCTGTGCGGCAAGGTCGCCGACGACCTGCGTGTGCATGATCACGAAGGCATCGTCTGGGACGAAATGGTCGGCATGTGGATCACGCTGTGGCTGGTGCCCGAGGGCTGGGTCTGGTTGCTGCTAGGCTTTCTCATGTTTCGCCTGTTCGACATCGTCAAACCCTGGCCGATTCGCTGGATTGATCGTCATGTGCATGGCGGTGTCGGCATCATGCTCGATGATGTCATCGCCGGGGTCTTTGCCTGGTTGGCCATGCAGGGGCTGGTTTGGGGCTGGGACAACTATGGAGCCGGGCTGGGTTTCTAAGGGGTGGGCATGCGCATGAGGCAAGTCTGGCTGGGTGTGCTGCTGATGCTTTGTGCCTTGTCTGGTGTCCAGGCTCAGGGCGAGCAGCCAGATGAGATACGCCTGGCCAGCGAGGTGTGGGATGCCTACACCGAGGCTGACGGTACAGGCCTGGGCTGGGACATCATGCGCACGATCTTCGAACCCGCAGGCGTCCGTCTGAGCATCCACAGTGTGCCTTACACCCGCTCCGTCGGGCTGGTGCGGCGTGGCGAGGCCGATGCCTGGGTCGGCTCCTATCGAGACGAGGTCGAGGGGCAGGTGTTCTACCCCAAGCATCACTATGATCGTGATCAGATCGTCGCACTTGGCCTCAAGGAAAAACCGGTACCGACCCTCGACAGTCTGGGCACGTTCCGGCTGGTCTGGGTGCGAGGTTATGGTTACGAGGAATATCTGCCGAATGTGCACGACTACCGGGAAGTGCAGCGGCGCGGCGGTATCCTCGGCATGCTGGACCTGGGGCACGCGGATTTCTATATCGATGCCCGTCCCGAGGTCGACTACCTACTGGGCCAGGCGGCCAAGCCGCAGCAATACCGGGTGACGAATCTGACGCAGTTGCCGCTCTATCTCGGTTTTGCCGATACGCCACGCGGGCATGTCCTGGCCGAGCTCTTCGATCGGCGCATGACGCAGCTGATCGCCAGCGGCGACCTGCGGCCGATCTTCGCTCGCTGGCAGCAGCCCTATCCCTTCGACTGAGCCGGGAGGCCTTCATTCATGCAGCTTCGTCACTGTCTCGCCGCATTAGCGCTGTTGTGTGCGAGTTCTTCCTGGGCGGCCTCTCAGGTTCAGGTGGTCGGTCTTTTTCCCGGTGCGGCGGTGATCAATGTCGATGGCCAGCGCAAGCTGGTACGGGTCGGCCAGACCGGGCCGGGCGGGGTGGAGGTGGTCAGCGTCGACAAGCAGGGCGCGGTGCTGCGCGTCGATGGCGTCGAGCGCGCCTACCCACTGAGTCGTGAATACAGTGCCGGTTTCGCCGAGCCGGTCAGGAAGCGCTTGAGCATCGCCAAGGGCATCGGCGGCCATTACTGGGTGGCCGGTTCGGTCAACGGTCAGACGGTGCAGTTTCTGGTGGACACCGGCGCCACCTCGGTGGCGCTCAACGACGCCCATGCCCGGCGCCTGGGTATCGATTATCGAGTCAGTGGCCGGCCTCTGCAGGTCAACACCGCCAGCGGCGTCGCCCGTGGTTGGCGTGTGATGCTCGACCGGGTCAAGGTTGGCGATCTCGAGGTGCTCGGCGTCGAGGCGGTGGTGTTAGAGGGAAATGCACCGCACGAAGCCCTGCTGGGCATGAGCTTCCTCGGTCGGGTTGGCTGGCGCGAGGAGCAGGGGATGTTGGTGCTCGAGTCCAAGCTCTGAGACTGCCATTGACCGTTTCGATACTGATGATCGGCAATTCTGACTGACCCGCCAGCGGGGCCTGCTGATACAATGCCGGCCCTGTTTCGTACTCATTGCTAGGAGTATCCGGTGTCCGTCGTGTTCGTCGCCGCCTCCCAATTGCCCACGCCCTTCGGTGTGTTCACCATGCACGGTTTCCTCGATGAGGCCACCGGCAAGGAACATGTCGCCCTGACCTTTGGCAACGTCGCCGACGGTGCACCGGTGCTCGGGCGCCTGCATTCCGAATGCCTGACCGGTGACGCCCTGTTCAGCCTGCGTTGCGACTGCGGTGCGCAGCTGCAGGCGGCGCTGCAGGCCATCGCCAACGAAGGTCGCGGCGTGCTGCTGTATCTGCGTCAGGAGGGCCGTGGCATTGGTCTGCTGAACAAGATCCGCGCCTATGAACTGCAGGATGGCGGTGCCGATACGGTAGAGGCCAACGAACGCCTGGGTTTCGGCGCCGACCAGCGTGATTACGCCATCTGCCTGCCGATGCTCGAGCACCTGGGCATCGACAGCCTCAAGCTGATGACCAATAACCCGCGCAAGGTCAAGGCGCTGGGCGACATGGGCATCGCGGTGGATCATCGTGTGCCGCTGCAGATTGCGCACAACCCCTACAACAAACGCTACCTCGCCACCAAGGCCGGCAAGCTCGGCCACATGCTGGGCAACCAGCATCAGGGCGAGACCGAGGAAAGCCTGTGACCCGAGGTCAGGTGAAGCGCCGCCTGGCGCTGGCCTGGTGGCGTCAGCTGGGTGTGGCGCTGGCGCCGTTGTTTATGTTCAACCTGCTGTTCGGCGGTGGCAGCACCACGGTGCTGACCATGCCGCTGTTCATCGCCGGCCTGGCGTCGATGTTCGTCAGCCTGCCGTTGTTCTCCGCCTACAAGCGCGCCCTGATCGCCACCGAGAAAGCGCTCGACAGCGACGACGAACCCGCCGCCTGGCTGGAGCTGGATCGGGTACGCCTGCGCGCATTGCTCGGCGCCGCCTTGCCTGCCTGGATCGCCGCGCTGGCGGTGCTCGCCGGCCTCGAGGCGATCCCGCTGGTATTGCTGGCTCTGTCGTCCATCGTGCTGTACGGCCTTTACCGCATTCCCCGCCAACTCGGCTGACATGCGCGCGCTACTGCTGGCCCTGTGTCTGCTGGCGCTGCCATTGGCAGCCGCGCCACGGGTGGTCAGTCTGGCGCCCTCGCTCAGCGAAATCATGCTCGACCTGGATGCCGCCGACCTGCTGGTCGCTGTGCTCGCCGGCGACGAGCGCCCCGCCGCGCTGGTGCACCTCCCCACTGTCGGCCGCTATGGCCAGCTGGAATTCGAACGTCTGTTGCAGCTGGCGCCCGATCTGATTCTCATCGCGCCTGGCAGCGTGCCGCCCGCGCAACAGGCGCAGTTGCGGGGGTTAGGTATCGATCTGCTGATCGTCGAGCCGCGGCGCCTCGACCAACTCGGTGATGCGTTCGAACGCATTGGCAAGCGAATTGGCCGGCCGGAGCGGGGCGAGCAGCTGGCGTCTGAGTTTCGGGCTGCGCTGGATGTGCTGCGCCAGCGCTACCGGCGTGAGCAGCCTCTGTCGGTGTTCTATCAGATCTGGAATCAGCCGCTTTACACCATCGGTGGCGAACAACTGATCGGCGATGCATTGGCCGTGTGTGGCGGGCGTAATCTGTTCGCCGACCTGCCGCAGCCTGCACCGCAGGTCAGCGTGGAGGCGGTACTGGCGCGAAACCCGGAGGTGATACTCGGTGGCAGCAATGCCGAACTGAGCGCCTGGCAGGCCTGGCCGCAACTGCATGCGGTGCGCCACGACCAGGTCTGGGCCGTGCCGGACAAGGGCCTGGAACGGCCCAGCCGGCAGATGCTGGGGGCTATCGAACAGCTGTGCGAGCTGATGGCAGGGGCGCGTTAGCGTTACGTGGGTTGCACATGGTCGCGTAGGGTGGGTTAGCCGCCTGTCACGGGGTTTGACAGAACGCTGTGCCTGCTGCGGCGTAACCCACCATCGGCGCAACAGGATCCATCGCCTGGCGGGTGACGCGGCGCACGGCCTTTATCTGTGTATGCAAAGTCGGTGTTCGGCGCCGCTAAACCACCCTACGAACATCAGAGTTGTGGCGTCCAGGTCACGGCCAGCAGCGCGGTGCGGCCGGCATCGCGATAGGGCTGTGGTTCGCCAACGAAGTCCAAGGGAGTGGTCGGGCGCAGGTAGTTACCCAGCGTGTAGCCACGATCTAGCGCGTTATCCAGCTTAAGATCCCAGCGCAGCTCAGGCGTGCTCTGCCAACTGGTGCGCAAGTCGAGCACACCATAGCCGGAGAGTTGACGATTGTTGGCTGGGTCGTCGTAGCGCTGGCTCACCGCGCGCCAGGAGCCGCCGACGGCAAAGGTGCCGAACTGGCGATCGAGATCCAGACTCAGGATGCGGCGCGCGCGGTAGGGCAGGGTGTGACCGCTGTTGCGGTCGCGCGGATCGATCAGGCTCAGACCGAGGTTGGCTTGCCAGCCCATTAGATTGCGGGCAACGCTGGCTTCGAAGCCATTGATGCGCGCTTTGGCAATATTCTCCGGCTGATTGGCGCTGCTGTCCCAGGCGATCATGTCGTCGATATCGGTGCGATACAGCGAAGCGTCCAGGTGCGTGCCGGAAAAGTCTGCACGCCATTGCAGCTCGTAGGTTTTCGAGGTCTCGGCTTGCAGATTCGGGTTGCCGGCGCCGGGGTAGTAAAGGTCGCTAAAGGTCGGTGCGCGGAAACCTTCACCGTAGCTGGCGATCCAGCTCTGGTTGTCGCCCATGGGCAGACTGAGGGCGGCATTCCAGCTGTTCTGGTTACCGTAGATCTGGTTGTCGTCGTGGCGCAGACCCAGCTCGGTGCCGAAGCGCTCGGTTTTGAAGCTGTGTTGGGCGAAGAGGGCATGGTTGTCGCGTTTGTTCTCGGCAAATGCCGTGCTGCCATCAACCCGATCCTCGTACCAGTCGGCGCCGAGGGTGAGCTGGTTGGCGGCGTTCAATTGCAGGCGATTGATCCAGCTTGCGGAATGGCGAGTGGTTTCCAGGGTGCCATTGTTCCAGCTGTCCGCGGCGCCCAGAGCCTTGTTGCGATCAAAGCTGTGGCCCAGCTCGATGCGGCTGTGCCAGCTGTCGGTGAGCTGGCCCTCTACATAGCCGCTGTAGCTGCTCAGGCGAAACTCATCGTGCGGCTGTCCGGGGACGAAATTGTAGGCGTCGTCATATTCACTGTCGCCGCGTTGGTCGTTCAGATTGAGACCAGCTACCCAGCCGTCGTTGAAACGATGATCCAGATTCAGATGTACGGCCTTGTTGCGCAGGCCATCGTGGTCGCTGTCGGCACCGACGTTGTCGCTGGTGCGATCCCAGCCGTTGCTTTCGTCAAGGCTGCCGCCGAGATTGAAGGTGGTCCGGTCATCGCCACCAGCCAGCGACAAGCTGCGCTGGAAGGTTTGATGGCTGCCGGCTGCGAGTCGCACTTGCGGATGCAGGCCAGCCTCGCCGCGGCGGGTGAATATCTGGATCACACCGCCAATCGCGTCAGCGCCATACAGTGATGAGCGCGGCCCGCGCGTCACTTCCAGGCGTTCGACGTTGTCGATGCTCAGGTACTCCAGACGGGCTATGCCACTGCTGGCCGAGGCGACACGTTGGCCGTCGATCAGCACCAGAGTCTGCGCGGTGCCGGTGCCGCGCACGGAGTAGGAAATCACTCCGCCGGAGCTGCCGATCTGCACGCCGGGCACGCGGCTGAGCAGTTGAGGTACGCTGCGTACCTGCAAACGCTCGATATCCGCCCGCTCGAACACCGTGGTGGCAGCAGTGGCCTGGCGCAGCGGCTCGGCCTGGCGCCCGGAGGTGATCACCAGCGGCTCGGCGGTATAGGGTTCGGCAGCCAGGGCGAAGCTGGGCAGAACGGCTAGGGCCAGAGCCAGACGGGACAGTTTCATTGCTGTGATTCCTCAAAGGTCGGCAGACATTCGAGGAGGGCAGGGGCAAGCGCGCAGGGCAGCGCTTGACGGTGCGGCCCTCCGCAACACCAGTCGCACCGCCGGGGCCGGTCTCCGGGCTCACGACCCCGGTCCGCCTTCCCGGGAATACCCAGTGGCCGTGGACAAGGTGCAGGCTGAGGCCTGCCGTCGATTACCGTTGCGGGGGCAGCGTCGGGATTGCTCGTGACGAGCGCACCGACTTCCCGTTTCACGCCGCGTTAGCAGCGCACCCTGGCGGAACATGAATGGCGCGCACCTTAGTGCGCGCGAGTATGAATGACAAGCAAGGCCCGCTCATTCGGCGATGAGCGGAGCTCATGCTCAAGCCTGGAGCTGGTCGAGGCGTTCGCGCACCGCGCGTTCGATACCGGCTTCGTCGAGGCCGCATTCGGCGAGCATCTGGCTGGGCTTGGCGTGCTCGACGTAATAGTCCGGCAGGCCGAGATGCAGCATCGGCACTTGGCGGTTCTCGGCGGCGAAGAATTCGCTGACCGCGCTGCCGGCACCGCCCATGATGCTGTTTTCCTCGATGGTCACCAGCAGTTCATGGTTGCCTGCCAGTTCGCGCAGCAGGGCTTCGTCCAGCGGTTTGACGAAGCGCATGTCGACCACGGTGGCGTCCAGCGTCTCGCCCACGCGCAGGGCTTCGGCCAGTTGCACGCCGAAGGCCAGCAGCGCGACGCCCCTGCCCTGGCGACGCACCACGGCCTTGCCGATCTGTAGCGGCTCGAGGTCGGCGTCGAGCGCTGCGTTGGGGCCGCTGCCACGTGGGTAGCGCACCGCTGCCGGGCCGTCGAACAGGTGGCCGGTGGTAAGCATGCGGCGCAGCTCGTTCTCATCGCTCGGAGTCATCACCAGCATGCCGGGGATGCAGCGCAGGTAGGACAGGTCGAAGCTGCCGGCGTGGGTCGGGCCATCCTCGCCGACCAGGCCGGCGCGGTCGATGGCGAACAGCACGTCGAGGTGCTGCACGGCCACGTCGTGGATCAACTGGTCATAGGCGCGCTGGAGGAAGGTGGAATAGATCGCCACCACCGGCTTGGCGCCTTCGCAGGCCATGCCGGCGGCCAGGGTCACGGCGTGCTGCTCGGCAATCGCCACGTCGAAGTAGCGCTCGGGGAAGCGCTCGGCGAAGGCCACCAGGTCGGAGCCTTCCTTCATCGCCGGGGTGATGCCGACCAGACGGCTATCGGCCGCAGCCATGTCGCACAGCCACTGGCCGAACACGTTGGAGTACTTGGGGCCAGCCGGCTTTTTGGGAACCGCGCTGGGGGTGACGGGTTCGAGCTTGGTGATGGCGTGGTAGCCGATGGGGTCGACCTCGGCCGGGGCGAAGCCCTTGCCCTTCTTGGTCACCACATGGAGGAACTGCGGGCCGTCCAGGTCACGCATATTGCGCAGCGTGGCGAGCAGCGTGGGCAGGTCGTGACCGTCGATGGGGCCGACGTAGTTCCAGCCCAGCTCCTCGAACAGGGTGCCGGGCACCAGCATGCCCTTGGCGTGTTCCTCGACCTTGCGCGCGATTTCCCAGGCGCCAGGCAGGCGCGAGAGGATCTTCTTGCTGCCCTCGCGCATGCTGGCGTAGGTGCGGCTGGAGATGATCTTGGCCAGGTAGTTGGACAGGCCGCCGACATTCTTGGAGATCGACATGTCGTTGTCGTTGAGGATCACCAGCATGTTGGCGCCGACGTCGGTGGCGTGGTTCAGCGCCTCGAAGGCCATGCCGGCGGTCAGTGCGCCGTCGCCGATCACCGCCACGCTCTTGCGCTTCTCGCCCTTCAGGCGGGCGGCGATGGCCATGCCCAGGGCGGCGCTGATACTGGTGCTGGAGTGACCGACGCCGAAGGTGTCGTACTCGCTCTCGCTGCGGCGCGGGAAGGCGGCCAGGCCATCCTTCTGGCGCAGGCTGCCCATGCGCTCGCGACGGCCGGTGAGGATCTTGTGTGGGTAGGCCTGGTGGCCGACGTCCCATACCAGACGGTCATCGGGGGTATCGAAGACGTAGTGCAGGGCGATGGTCAGTTCGATCACGCCGAGGCCGGCACCGAAGTGCCCGCCACTCTGGCCAACGCTGTAGAGCAGGTACTGGCGCAGCTCGTCGGCGAGGGTTTCCAGGTCCGCTTCGGCCAGGCGACGCAGTTCGTCCGGCGTGTTGGCGCTGTCCAGCAGCGGCGTCAGCGGGCGCTCGCGGGGGATCTCGTGGAAGGTGGTCGGCATCAGGCGAATCGTTATAGGTGTAAAAAGATGCGGCAGTTTACCCGAAAAAGGTGGCCGCAAGCTTCACGCCCCGTGCGACAAGCCAGCGCCCTCGCACAGGGTCTCTACCAGGTATCGACGAACGGCCGCTTGCGCCCCTCACCACGTACCGGTCGCGGTATGGCCGCCAGCCCGCGCAGCAGCCAGGTGCGGCTGTCGGCCGGGTCGATCACGGCGTCGATTTCAAGATAGCTGGCCATGTTCAGCGCCTTGCCGTTCTCGTACGCCTTGGCCACCAGCTTGTCGAACAGCGCCTGGCGCGGGGTGTCGTCCGGTTGGGCTGCCAGCTCCTTGGCGAAGCCCAGGCGCACCGCACCTTCCAGGCCCATGGCGCCGAATTCGCCAGTGGGCCAGGCGGCGGTGAACAGCGGTGAATGGAAGCTGCCGGCGGCCATGGCCTGGGCGCCAAGGCCATAGCCCTTGCGCAGCACCAGGGTGAAGAAGGGCACCGTGAGGCTGGCCGCGGTGACGAACAGGCGCGAGACGTGGCGCACCGTGGCCTGTTTCTCCGCCTCCGGGCCGACCATGAAGCCGGGGGTGTCGCACAGCGAGACGATGGGCAGATCATGCGCTTCGCACAGCTGCAAAAAGCGCGCGGCCTTGTCGCCGGCAACGGCATCGATGGCACCGCCCAGGTGTGCGGGGTTGTTGGCGATCAGGCCGAACGGCTTGCCCTCGATGCGGATCAGCGCGGTGATCAGGCCGGGAGCGAACTGGCGGCGCAGTTCCAGCACGCTGGCGTGATCGGCCAGCAGCTCGATGACCTGGCGCATGTCGTACACGCGCAGGCGGTTTTCCGGGATCACCTGGCGCAGCTCGCGGGCATCGCTGCACTGCCAGTCGCTGACCGGGCCCTGGAAATAGCCCAGGTACTGCTTGGCCACGGCGACTGCTGCGGCTTCGTCCTCAACCAGCACGTCGATCACCCCGTTGGGGCCCTGCACGCTGGTCGGGCCGACCTGTTCGGGGGTGAAACTGCCCAGGCCGCCGCCTTCGATCATCGCCGGGCCGGCCATGCCGATGCTGGCGTTACGGGTGGCGATGATCACATCGCAGCAGCCGAGCAGCGCGGCGTTGCCGGCGAAGCAGCGGCCGGACACCACGCCCACCGTCGGCACCAGGCCGGAGAGCTTGGCCATGGCGACGAAGGTGTGGCAGTCCAGCCCGGCCACACCAACGAAATCGGTATCGCCCGGCCGCCCGCCGCCGCCTTCGGCGAACAGCACCACGGGCAGACGCCACTGTTCGGCCAGGGCCAGCATGCGGTCGGTCTTCTTGTGGTTCATCACGCCCTGGGTGCCGGCGAATACCGTGTAGTCGTAGGCGATGGCCATGCAGCGCGCGGCCTCGCTGCCAAAGTGCTCTGCGTTCACCGTGCCGATACCGGCGACCAGGCCGTCGGCCGGGCTCAGCTCCAGCAGTTCCTCGGGCGAGCGTCGACGGCGCTGGGCCGCCAGGGCCATGGCGCCGTATTCGATAAAGCTGCCTTCATCGAGCAGGTCCGCGAGGTTCTCCCGGACAGTGCGTTGGCCGGTCTTGCGCCGCTTGGCTACGGCTTCGGGGCGGCGAGCGTCGGTCAGGCGGGCATGGCGTTCCAACACTTCAGCCAGATCGGCGCGGATATGCGTCAGGTCGACCGCCTGCTCGCCGTGGGCGTCGATGCCGTCCACCTCCGCCGGCTCCAGGAACAGCAGTGCCTGGCCTTCGCCGAGGGTGTCGCCCGGTGCCACGGCCAGCGCACGGACGATGCCGCTGTGCTCGGCCTTGATCTCGAACTCCATTTTCATCGCTTCCAGCACAGCGATGGGCTGGCCGGCGGCTACGGCATCGCCCTCGGCCACCGTCAGGCTGACCAGCACGCCGGCGCTGGGCGCGTTCAGCGCCAGGGTGCCGGGCGGGGCGTCGATGCTGGATTTGGTGCTTTGCACAGATGCGTCGGCGGCGAAGTAACGATGCGGATGCGCCTGCTCGCGCGCCGCCAGCAGTTCGTTCAGGTGACGCTCGACGTAGGTGGTGTCGACCCGACTGGCGATCACCTCGTCGCGCTGCAGCAGGTTCTGCAGCAGGTGCAGGTTGCTCGCCACGCCTTCGAGGCGAAACTCGCACAGCGCCCGGTAAGCGCGGCGCAGGGCGCTGGAGTAATCGCTGGCGCTGGCGATGAGTTTGGCGATCAGCGAGTCATAGGCCGGGCTCACGGCGTAGCCGGCATAGCCGCAGCCGTCGACGCGCAGACCTGGACCGGAGGGCGGTTGGTAGGCGCCGAGCACGCCAGCGGCCGGACGCGCCGTACCGTCGGCGAGCAGGGTTTCCAGATTCAGGCGCAGCTGCACGGCATAGCCTTTTGCGGGCGGCGGAGTGAGCAGGCCCAGCTCGTGCAGACTCTTGCCTGCGGCCAGGTGCAATTGCGCATGCAGCAGATCGACGCCGGTGATCTGCTCGGTGACGGTGTGCTCCACCTGTACGCGCGGGTTGGCTTCCATGAAGTAGAAGCGCCCCGGCTGGTCGAGGTCGATAAGGAATTCGAAGGTGCCGATGCCGTGGTAGCGCACCTCGGCCGCCAGGCGCAGGGCGCTGGCGATGATCGCGTCACGGGTGACGGCGTCCAGATCGGGGCTGGGGGCGATCTCCACCAGTTTCTGGTGACGGCGCTGCAGGCTGCAGTCGCGCTCCCATAGGTGACTGACCGCGCCGCTGCCGTCGCCGAGCACTTGCACTTCGATATGCCGGGCGCGGATGACGCGCTTCTCCACGTACAGCGCGCCACTGCCGAAGGCACCCTGAGCCTCGGAGGCGCAGCGGGCGAAGGCTTCGGCCAGTTGCGTCTGATCGTCGACCGCGCGCATGCCGCGCCCGCCGCCGCCGGCCAGGGCCTTGAGCATTACGCTGCCGTGCTCGGCGAGGAAGGCGCCAGCTTGTTCCAGTGTCACCGCCTGGTTGATGCCGGGCACCAGGGGGACGTCGCAGCGTTCGGCGAGATCACGGGCGGCGGCCTTGTCGCCGAACAGGCGCAGCGTTTCTGGCGAGGGGCCGATGAAAGTCAGCCCGGCTGCCTGGCAGCGGCGGGCGAACTCGGCGTTCTCGGCGAGAAAACCGTAGCCGGGATGGATGGCGCTGCAGCCCTGCTCGCGGGCGATGGCGATCAACTGCTCCATGTCCAGATACGCGGCGACGCCGCGCCCGGCGAGCGGCACCGCCAGATCCACCTTGCGTGTGTGCAGGCAGGCACCGTCATCTTCGGCATACACCGCGACACTGCGGATGCCGAGATCGGCGCAGGCCTGAGCGATGCGGATGGCGATCTCGCCGCGGTTGGCGATCAGCAGGGCGGGGAAGGGCATGGTGGCTCCAGACGTCTTGTCGTGATGGAGCCATCTTAGGAGGCTGGACGCGGGGGTAAAGCAAGCCTTATACGGCGATCATGCCGACATAGATTGCAATGATGGGGCGAGCGAGTCGGCTCAGTGCAGGGTGGCGATGGACAGCGCCAACTGCATATCGCTGATGGCGGTATCTGGATGGTGGCTGCGGTAGTGATGCAGCGCACTTTCCAGGCGTACGCCACGAATATCGCCTGCGGAGGCGACGTAGGCCAGAGCGTCGTCACGGGCCGCTTTATAGGGGCTCAGTGCATTGCTGGTCGTGATCGTGATGCCGGAGGTGCCGATACAGCTGGCGACAGTGAAGCGATCGCTGGAGTTGCCTTGCCCTTCCATGGCGCATGCCTGACCGGCGATGAGCGCTACGAGGAGGGCAAAGGCTCGCTTCATGCGTCGGTCAGCTGCGCCGTTCGACGATATAGCGCGCCAGCTCGCGCAGCGGTTCGGCGGTGCTGCCGAAAGGGCGCAGCACATGCAGGGCCTGGTCGCGCAGCTCCAGGGCGTAGTCCTTGGCCGCGTCGAGGCCGAGCAGGGCGGGGTAGGTGGGCTTGTCGTGGGCTTCGTCTTTGCCCTGGGTCTTGCCCAGGGTGGCGGTATCGCTTTCCACGTCGAGGATGTCGTCCTGCACCTGGAAGGCCAGGCCCACGGCGCGGGCATAGTGCAGCAGCGCCTTGAGGCTGAGGTCGTCGGCCTTGCCACTGGCCAGGGCGCCGAGCAGCACGCTGGCTTCGATCAGTGCGCCGGTCTTGTGCCGATGCATGGTTTCCAGCGCATCGCGATCGAGCTTCTGGCCGACCGAACCGAGGTCGATGGCCTGGCCGCCGACCATGCCGGCTGGGCCGGCAGCGCTGCTCAGGGCGCTGAGCATCTGCAGGCGCACCTCGGCGTCCTGCGGATTGCGCCGACGGTCGGCGAGTACCTCGAAGGCCAGGCTTTGCAGACCATCACCCGCAAGGATGGCACTGGCTTCGTCGAAGGCCTTGTGGGTGGTCGGCTGGCCGCGACGCAGATCGTCGTCGTCCATCGCCGGCAGGTCGTCATGCACCAGCGAGTAGGCATGGATCAGCTCGACCGCACAGGCGGCGCCATCGGCACGTTCGAGGTCACCTTCAAGAGCTTCGCAGGCGGCATAGACCAGCAGCGGGCGCACACGCTTGCCGCCGTTCATCACGCTGTAGCGCATGGCCTGGTAGAGGCGCTCGAGCTCTGTACGGGGGGCTTGAAACAGTGCCTCCAGCGCCGTGTCGACGCGGGTCTGACAGCGCTTCTGATACGCCGCAATCATGCGGGCTCGTCCGTGTCGAAGGGCGCGGCCTGCAACTCACCGTCGCGCTCGAGCAGAATCTGCACTTTCTGCTCGGCCTGGGCCAGGGCGGCCTGGCATTCGCGGGTCAGACCGATGCCCTGTTCGAACGCGGTCAGCGAGTCTTCCAGCGACAGCTCGCCGCTCTCCAGGCGCTCGACCAGCGTCTGCAGCTCGGCGAGGGAGTGTTCGAAGTCGGGGGCGGCTTTCTTGCGGGCCATGGCGGCGGTTCTCGGGCAACGTGGAAACCGCGCGACACTAGCAGAGCCGCGCCATACGGGCAAATCAGGGGGCCGATCGATAGGCGCTTGTAGGAGCGGCTGGGCGGCATTCCGTTTTATCCGCGATGCTGTCCAGGCACCCACCGGCAATCGCGGCTGAAGCCGCTCCTACAAAGGAGTCGCTTTATTACGCAGAGAAGTAGGTGCTCCAGAAGTAGTACAGCGTCATCCCGCTGCCAACCAGAATCACGAAGCTGCGCAGCAACGCTGGCGGCAGCTTCTCGCCCAGTGCGCCGCCGGTGTAGCCGCCAAGGGTGGCGCCGGTGAGCAGGATCGCCAGCTCGTACCAGCTGACCCGGCCGGCGATGACGAAGGTCAGCGTGGCGATGCTGTAGATCACCGCCGAGATCAGGTTCTTCAGCGCATTGGCGCGGGCCAGCGGGTGGCCTTCGATGGAGAACGCGGCCAGTTGCAAAATGCCCATGCCGGCACCGAAGTAGCCGCCGTAGATCGACACGCCGATATGCGCGCCCAGCGACAGCGGCGTGTGTGGCGGATGTTCGGCTGCCTTGCGCCGTGCTGCCAGCGCGCGACCCAGCCAGGGACTGGCGGCGAACAAGGCGGTGGCTGCCAGCAACAACCAGGGAATCAGCACGCGGAACACGTCGTCGCCACCGGCCAGCAGCAACAGACCGCCGAGCAGGCCACCGGCCAGGCCAGCCAGCAGCAACGGGATCAGGTAACGCCCCAGCGGCCGCAGCGAGGCACGTGCAGCCCAGGCCCCGGCCAGGCTGGCTGGCCATAGCGCCACGGCGTTGGTGGCATTGGCGGTGACCGGCGGCAGGCCGGCGGCGAGTAGAGCCGGGAAGGAGAAGAAGGTGCCACCGCCGGCCAGGGCATTCATGCCGCCAGCGGCGAAACCGGCGAGGACCAACAGCAGTAGATCGGGCAGGGACATCAGGCAGGCTCGCACAAAAAGGGTGCAGCATAAGACCTGAGGTATTACTCAGCCAGCCCGACCATTGGCTCAGGGCGTGTCGTCGCCCATGGCTCGGCCCCGCCTGTAATCCATGGCTGTGAGAGCTCGATGCGATTCTACGAACTGACGAGCGCTCCGGTGCGGTCGTGTCAGGGGTAGTCAGTCCCGATAGAGTTTGCGCAGCAGGTGCAGCAGTTGTTCACGTTCCTCGGCATCCAGGGCGTTGGTGGAGTCACGATCGCTCTGGGTGGCCAGTTGCTTGAGTTCCTTCAGGCGCGCTTCGCCGACCTTGCTCAGGAAGAGGCCATAGGAGCGTTTGTCCGGCTTGCAACGTACGCGCATGGCCAGGCCGAGCTTCTCCAGCTTGTTGACCAGCACCACCGCTTGCGGCGGTTCGATAGCCAGTGCGCGGGCGAGATCGGCCTGCATCAGGCCCGGATGCTTCTCGATGATCATCAGCGCGGTGAACTGGGCGGGGCGTAACTCGAATGGCTCCAGGCGTGCGGAGAGGTGCTGGAAGACCTTCATCTGCGCACGACGCAGCACGTATCCTAGGTAGCTCTCCAGGGCCTGGTCGAGGAACGCCGGGTCTGCAGTCTGGTCGCTCGGGTCGGGGTTCTTGGCCATGGTCTCTGTATTGATCATATTTAAGTTAAGAAAGTTAATGATTTTGCGGGCTATGGCCTCGGGACGCCAGTATTAATTCCGTGTTGCTGGCTGCGCGCCGTGTTTCTTCAGGCGGTAGGCGAACTGTGCGCGGCTCAGGCCGAGCAGGCGTGCGGCAGCGGCCAGGTTGCCTTCAGCCTTTTGCAGGGCATCGTCGAGCAGGCGCTGTTCCAGTCGATCGATATCCGGCTCGATCTGCAGGGTCTGGAGACGGTCGAGGAGGTTTTCCGGTTCGCTGTGGGGGGCGTCCGTCTTGGCACTGGAGAGGGTGCCACTCTGGCTCAGCGAGTAGAGCTGGGGCGGCAACGGCTCGTTGTGAAACAGATGAAGAATATCGATCGGCCGGCCCTCGTCGCTGGTGATCAGGCCGCGTTCCACCAGGTTCTGCAATTCCCGCACGTTGCCGGGGAAGTCGTACAGCAGCAGGGCCTTGAGCGCGCGCATGGTCAGCCCCGCGGGCGTGCGGCCGTACTCGCGGCAGTAGCGATTCAGAAAGGCGTCGACCAGCAGGGGGATGTCGTCGCGCCGCTCGCGCAGTGGCGGCAGGCTGATGGGGTAGACATTGAGGCGGTAGAACAGGTCTTCGCGGAAGCGTCCGGCCTGCACCTCCTGGCGCAGCTCGACGTTGGTCGCCGCCACCACGCGCACGTCCACCCGGATCGGCTGACCACCGCCGACACGCTCCACTTCGCGCTCCTGCAGGGCGCGCAGCAGCTTGCCCTGGCCGGGCAGGCTGAGGCTGGCGATTTCGTCGAGAAACAGCGTGCCGCCATGGGCGCGCTCGAAGCGTCCGGGGCGCGAGTGGCTGGCGCCGGTGAAGGCGCCGCGCTCGACGCCGAACAGTTCGGCCTCGATCAGGTTCTCCGGGATGGCGGCGCAGTTGAGGGCGACGAAGGGCTGCTCGCGCCTGGGGCTCAGGCGGTGCAGCTCGCGGGCGAAGAGCTCCTTGCCGGCGCCGGATTCGCCGCCGATCAGTACGGTAGCCGGCGTTGGCGCCACCCGTTGCAGGGCATGCCGGGCGGCGCTGAAGGCGGCGCTGGCGCCAATCGGGATCAGCTCGCCCGACTCGCTCGGGCTCGTTCGTAACGGCGCCGTCACCGGAGCGGCAGCTGCTGCCGGGGTGGCGTTGGCGTAGAGCAGGGCGAGGTCGGCGCTGACGTCGCCCCATTGCTCGGCGGTCTTGCCGATCACCCGGCAGACCTTGTGACCCATAGCCCGGCATTCCACTTCGCGGAAGATCACCAGGCGCCCGAACAGGCCGCTGACGTAGCCGGTGGCGTAGCCGATCTCGGTCCAGCAGGCCGAGTCCTGGCCGATGCCGTAGGCGGCGATATGCTCATCGGCCTCGCAGGAGTGGTGCCAGAGGAATTCGCCCTCGTAGAGGCCAATGTCGGCGTCGAACTTGAAGTGCAGCGGCTCCACCTTGGTCATGCCTTCGAGGGTGTGCAGGCGGGTGCCGGCGAAGAACACCGCGGTGCGGTCGGCCTGCGGCCAGCGCGTGCGGATCAGCTGCGCATCGCGCGCACCGGACTGGTAGCCGGTGCGGGTGAACAGCCCGCGCGCGCGTTCCAGGCCAAGGCTGTCGATGAACTCGCGGCGCAGTGCGCCGAAGGAGGAGCCGTGCATCAGCAACATGCGCTGGTCGTTGAGCCAGATGCGCCCGTCGCTGGGGGAGAAGAACAGGCACTCAGCCAGTTCCGCCGTGGTCGGCGACTGATCCTGCTGCAGCAGCGAGCTGTCGCCACGCAGAGGGCTGGGATCCTTGCCCTGGGCGAAGTCGCTGAACAGATGCTTGGGCGTATCCATGGTCACCGCCTCGCTTTACCAAATGAACAAGGGATAAAAGGTTAATTAGCATAACTTTGATCATTTGCGTAATCGGCGAGCCGGACGGGTTTCGGTGGGAAACCTCTTATTTGACCTGAAAAGCCCGTTGCAGAGCCTTTTCTTCGTCCTGCGACGCGACTGGGCACAGCGCTTGCTCTAGTGCTGGCAGGGCAAGGCCGTTGATCGCAAGACACGGGATAAGCCCTCCACAGGTACAAGAACAATCGGAGTGCGATATGTCCGCAGTCAAAGAGGCCGGTTTCCTGCGCGAAGCGCAGTGGCGCGAGAAGATTTTCAACGGGGGTTGGGTCAACCCGGGCGGTGGTGTGAACCCGGTGCGCGAACCCGCGACCAACACCCAACTGACCAGTACCGGTTTAGCCGATGCCGAGGACGTGCGCATCGCCTGCGCCGCGGCGAGCCGGGCGCAATCGGACTGGCACGCACTGGGGCCGCGCGACAAGGCGCTGATTTTCCGTCGCGCCGCCGATCAGGCCGAGGCGCACTTCGCCGAGCTGGCGCTGTTCGTGGCGCGGGAAACCGGCGGCAGCATCCTCAAGGGGAGCCATGAGGTGCGTGAGGCCATCGTCCTGCTGCATCAGGCGGCCGGGTTGCTGTCGCAGGGTCATGGCCTGGTGCTGCCGAGCGAGGCCGGGCGCTTGTCCTATGCGCGGCGGGTGCCGCATGGCGTGGTCGGGGTGATCTCGCCGTTCAACTTCCCCCTGGTGCTGTCGCTGCGTTCGGTGGCGCCGGCGCTGGCCGCCGGCAACGCGGTGGTGCTCAAGCCCGATCCGCAGACGCCGGTCAGTGGCGGTTTCCTCATCGCCCGTTTGTTCGAGGCCGCCGGCCTGCCCCATGGCCTGCTCCAGGTGCTGCCGGGGCATGCCGAGGCTGGCGAGGCGCTGTGCCTGGATCCGCAGGTGAAAATGATCGCCTTCACCGGCTCCACCGCCGCCGGGCGCAAGGTGGCCGAGGCCGCCGGGCGCACCCTGAAGAAGGTGGCGCTGGAACTGGGCGGCAAGAACTCGCTGATCGTGTTGGCGGACGCTGACCTGGAGCTGGCCGCCAGCAACGCCGCCTGGGGTGCCTGGCTGCACCAGGGGCAGATCTGCATGGCCACCGGGCGCATCCTCGCGCATGCCTCGATTGCCGACGAGCTGACCCGCCTGCTGGTGGACAAGGCCCGCGCCCTGACGGTGGGCAATGCCGCCCGTGGCGAGGCGCACATCGGCCCGTTGATCAATGAACGCCAGCATGCGCGGGTCTGCCAGATCGTCGAGGCCAGCGTCGCCGCTGGTGCGCGCCTGGAGGTGGGCGGGCCGCACGAGGGGCTGTTCTACAAGCCCAGCGTGCTCTCCGGCGTGCGTCCCGGCATGCCGGCCTTCGAGGAGGAAATCTTCGGCCCGGTGGCGTGCGTGGTGCCTTTCGACGATGACCAGGAAGCGGTCGAGCTGGCCAATGCCACCGAATACGGGCTGTCCGCGGCGGTGATCTCGCCCTCGCTCGGGCGCGCCATGGCCATCGGCGAGCGCCTGCACTGCGGGCTGTTGCACATCAACGACCAGACCGTCGCCGACGAGTGCATCAACCCCTTCGGCGGGCGCGGCAATTCCGGCAACGGCGGCAGCGTCGGCGGCCCGGCGGACTGGGACGAATACACCCAGTGGCAGTGGGTGACGGTCAAGGACACGCCGCCGCGCTATCCCTTCTGACCCAGGCACAAGCGAACACAACAAGAACAAGAACAAGAACAAGAGGACGCAAAAGATGAATCTGCAAGGCAAGACCTTGGTGGTAACCGGCGTCGCCTCCGGTATCGGCGCCGAGACCGCGCGCCTGCTGCGCTTTCACGGCGCGCGGGTGATCGGTTTGGATCGCAGCGAGCCACAGATGAGCCTCGACGGCTTCGTCGAGATCGACCTGGAAACCCCGGCCAGCATCGACCAGGCCGTGGCCCGGCTACCGGCGCAGCTCGACGGCCTGTGCAACATCGCCGGCGTGCCCGGCACGGCTAATCCGCACCTGCTGGCACGGGTCAACTACCTTGGCCTGCGCCACCTGACCCAGGCGCTGCTGCCGCGCATCGCGGCGGGTGGCTGCATCGTCAACGTCGCCTCGATCCTCGGCGCGCAGTGGCCCGAGCGCCTGGAGCAGCACAAGGCGCTGGCGGCAGTCGAGGGCTTCGCCGCCGGCGAGGCCTGGCTGGCGGCCAACCCGGTGCCGCCGCAGACCTGTTACCAGTACTTCAAGGAGGCGCTGATCGTCTGGAGCATGACCCAGGCGCAGCCCTGGTTCATGGCCCATTCGGTGCGCATGAACTGTGTGGCGCCGGGGCCGGTGTTCACGCCGATCCTCGGCGACTTCGTGGCCATGCTCGGCACCCAGCGCACCGAGGCCGATGCCCACCGCATCAAGCGCCCGGCCTACGCCGACGAGGTGGCGGCGGTGATCGCCTTCCTCTGCGCCGACGAGTCGCGCTGGATCAATGGCATCAACCTGCCGGTCGATGGCGGCCTGGCGTCCACCTACATCTGACCCCCGGGAGAGAACACCCGCTGATACCGGCTGCCCTGTCGGCAGCCACCGCGTCCGTACAACAAAAACAATGAGGAACGACATGAAACACATATACGCGAATGCCGGCGCCCGCTCGCTGGCCCTGGCCGTCAGCCTTGCCAGCAGCGTGCCGGCCATGGCTGCACAGATCGACCTGGGCGACAGCGACTGGCAACTGCGCTGGGACAATACCCTCAAGTACAGCCAGGCCTGGCGCCTCAACCGTGCCGATGATCGGCTCACCAACGCCCCCACGGCCGGTGGCTTGTATCCCTCGATCCAGAGTCAGGGCGACAAGAATTTCAGCCGCGGGTTGGTTTCCAACCGCCTCGACATCTTCTCGGAGATGGACCTGAGCCACCGGAACTACGGCCTGCGCGTCAGCGGCGCGGCCTGGTACGACCGCGTCTACAACGAGGACACCGACAGCAGCGAGCAACCGCGCTTTCTGTCCAAGACCCGCGAGCTGCATGGGCGTGACGCCGAACTGCTGGATGCCTTCGTCTACCTGCGCGGTGAGCTGGGCGAACGCTCGCAGGGCGTGCTGCGCTTGGGGCGGCACAGCCTGGTTTATGGCGAGAGCCTGTTCTACGGCGGTAACGGCATCGGCGCGGCGCAGGGGCCGACCGACGTGGTCAAGCTGCTCAGCGTGCCGGGCAGCCAGTTCAAGGAGATCCTGCGTCCGGTCAACCAGATTTCCGGGCAGTTGCAGATCAACCCACAACTATCCGTGGGTGCCTACTACCAGTTCGAGTGGGAGCGTTCCAACCTGCCGGGTGCCGGCAGCTACCTGAGCGACAACGACGCCATCGGTGACGGCTCCGGTGACCTGCGCCAGGTGTTCGGCAACCTCACCGTGCACGGCAAGGACATCGAGGCGAAGAATAGCGGGCAGGGCGGCCTGCAGTTGCGCTACAAGCCCGAGGGTACCGAGCTGGAGCTGGGGCTGTACGCCGCGCAGTATCACGACAAGGCGCCCAGCGGCCTGTATGCCTACATTGACGGCCCGGCCGCGCAGGCCACCGGCCTGCCGATTCTCAACGAATACCGCCAGGTGTTCGCCGAGAACATCAAGACGGTCGGTGCCAGCTTCTCCACCGCCTATGGCGATTTCAACTTTGCCGGTGAGGCCTCGCTGCGCTGGGATGCGCCGCTGGTCAGCAACCTGCAGGTGGTGGCGCCAGGGCAGTTGGCGGACAACGCCGGCGACGCCCTGTACGCCAAGGGGCGCACCGCACACCTCAACCTCTCGACCATCTACCTGCTGTCGCCGTCAGCGCTGTGGGATGGCGGTTCGATCCTCGCCGAGCTGGCGTGGAACCGCACCCTCAGCGTCACCGACAACCGCAACGCGCTGGACAGTAACACCACTCGCGACGCCACTGCGCTGCGCGTGCTGGCCGAGCCGGCGTACTTCCAGATCGCCGACGGCCTCGACCTCAGCGTGCCGATCGGCGTTGGCATAGTGCTCGACGGTCGTTCCTCGGCGGTGAGCAAGTCCGGCTTCGGCAACACCCACGCCGGCGACTGGAGCGTGGGTCTCAAGGCCACCTATCTGCAGCGCTGGGAGATGGGCCTGAACTACGTGAACTTCTTCGGCGCCCCGGGTGCCGGCCTGCGTGAAGACGGCAACTTCAGCTACGCGCAATCGCTGGCTGACCGCGACTTCGTCTCGCTGTACGTGAAGACCACTTTCTAATAACAACGACAGGTGTAACGAGCATGCCTAACAAGACCCTGATCAGCACTCTCTGCGGGCTGGCCCTGCTTTCCGGAGGTCTGGCCCAGGCGGCCGTCTCCCCCGAGCAGGCCGCACGTTTGAAGACCGATCTCACGCCCATGGGCGCCGAGCGCGCCGGCACTGCCGACGGTAGCATCCCCGCCTGGGACGGTGGCTACACCCAGGTGCCGGCCGGCTTCAAGAGCGGCGACAAGCGCGCCGATCCCTTCGCCGGGGAGAAACCGCTGTACAGCATCAGCGCCGCCAACATGAGCCAGTACGCTGAGCAACTGGCCGAAGGCTCCAAGGTGCTGCTGAGCAAGTACCCCGACTACCGCCTGGATGTGTACCCGACCCATCGCAGCGCCGCCGCGCCGCAGTGGGTGTACGACAATACTTTCGCCAACGCCACCCGAGCCCAGCTCGATGTGACCACCGAGAAGGTCAGCGGCGCCTATGGCGGCATCCCTTTCCCGATACCGCAAAACGGTGCCGAGGTGCTGTGGAATTACCGCTTGTCCTGGCAGGGCGGCGACACCATCAATGCGCCGTTCGACACCTGGCTGATGACCGCCGGAGGCAAGAAGGTGCAGGCCACGCGCGCGCAGTTCAGCTACCAGTTCCCCTACTATTTCGAGGAGGGCAGCCTGGAGAGCTTCGGCGGCAAGTATCAGTGGGGCAAGCTGTACACCGAGTTGCCCTCGTCCAAGGCTGGCGAAGGGCTGATGACCCATTGGGACGTCGACCCGTCCGCGCGGGCCGCCTGGCAGTACCTGGTGGGCCAGCGCCGTGTGCGCCGTGCGCCGAACATTGCCTACGACACGCCTGATTTCGTCACCTCCGGCGTCGGCCTGTTCGACGAGGCCTTCATGATCTTCGGCCCGACCGACCGCCACGACCTCAAGCTGGTGGGCAAGAAGGAACTGCTGGTGCCTTACAACAATAACCGCGCCGGCCTGGCCAAGAGCGATGAGCTGGTGCAGCCGCGCTTCCTCAACCCGGATCTGGTGCGTTGGGAGAAACACCGCGTGTGGGTGGTCGAGGCCACGCTCAAGGCCGGCAAGCGCCATGTGGTACCGCGCCGTACTTACTACGTGGACGAGGATTCCTGGCAAGTGCTGCTGGTCGATGGCTATGACGCCCAGGGTCGCCTGGGGCGGCAGATGTACAGCCTGACCCTGCTGGCGCCGGACATGCCGGCACTGACCTCGCAGGTGATGTGGGGCAGCTACAACCTCGACACCGGTGCCTACTTCCTCAACTCCTCGAGCAACGACCTGAGCGTGCAGTACCAGAAGATCCCTCGGCCTTCTGCCTCGTTCTTCACCCCCGATGCCATGGCTAACTCCAGCGCACGTTGATTCGAGTGTCCGGGGCGGCACAGCTGCCCCGGCCTTCGAGGAGGTCACGATGAAAGTCTTAGCGAAAGGGCTCGGCGGGCTCGTCCTGCTGCTGGCCGGCGTCTTCGCCCTGGCCGTGCAGGCGGCCCCCACCGTGCTCGAACGCCCGGCCATGCACAGTGCCAAGGCCGAGCGCAGCGTCATGCTGGGCCTGGCACGTGCCGGCCAGCGCCTGGTGGCGGTCGGCGAGCGTGGCATCATCCTGCTGTCGGATGACGACGGTGTGCACTGGCGCCAGGCTGAGGTGCCGGTCAGCGTCAACCTGACGGCCGTGCAGTTCATCGATGCCCGGCAAGGTTGGGCGGTTGGCCATCTCGGCGTGGTGCTGCACAGCGCCGATGGCGGCGAAACCTGGCGCAAGCAGCTCGACGGCATCCAGGCTGCCAAGCTGGTGTTGCAGGCTGCCGAAGCCTCGGGCGATGCGGCAGCCATCGAGCAGGCTCAGGCGATGGTCGCCGATGGACCGGACAAACCCTTTCTCGACCTGTATTTCCAGGATGCGCGGGTCGGTTATCTGGTCGGCGCCTACAACCTGATCCTGCGTACCGCGGACGGTGGCCAGAGCTGGCAGAGCTGGATGCAGCATCTGGACAACCCGCAGGCGCTCAACCTCTATGCCATCAGCGCCTGGCGGGGTGATCTCTACATCGCCGGCGAGCGTGGTCTGCTGCTGCGCTCCAGCGATGGTGGCGAGCATTTCGCGGCCTTGCCGTCGCCTTACGAGGGCAGTTTCTTCGGTTTGCTCGCCGCCCGTGATGGCCTGCTGGCCTACGGCCTGCGTGGTAATGCCTGGTGGTCGGAAGATGGTGGTGCCTCCTGGCAAGCGCTGGCAACCGGCGTTGAGTCGGCGCTCGCAGGCGCGCTGGAGCTGGCCGATGGGCGCTTGCTGCTGGCCGGGCAGGGCGGCGAGCTGCTCGCTGCAGAGCCTGGCGGTGCCCGCGCGCAAAGCATGCCACTGCGCCTGGCGCCGGGCCTGGCCAGCATCGTCCAGGCCGCCGATGGCAGCCTCAGCAGTGCCGGCCTGAGTGGCGTCACCACCCGGCAAATACCTGAACAGTCGGCCCAGCGCTGAGTGATCCCGTGTCGGCGTGGCGCCTGTCACGCCTGAGGAGTGCGTAGTGAAATTCGAGAACCCCGCCGGTGCTGTGCCGACCCTTGCGACCTATCTGGATGACTTCGATCCGCGTTCGGGCAACGTCGTCGAGCGCGCCATCTTCAATCACCGCCTGCTGGTGATCCTGCTGTGCCTGGCGCTGACCCTGTTGCTCGGCTGGCAGGCGCGTGGCATCGGCATCAATGCCAGCTTCGAGAAAACCATCCCCACCCAGCACCCCTACATCGCCAACTTCCTTGCCGAGCGCAGCGAACTGAGCGGTGTCGGCAACGTGCTGCGCATCGCCGTGGCCGCCGAGCAGGGCGACATCTTCAACGCCGCTTACCTCGACACCCTGGCGCGGCTGAATGACGAGCTGTACCTGCTGCCGGGCGTCGACCGGCCCTACATGAAGTCACTGTGGACGCCGACCACGCGCTGGACGGCGGTGACCGAAGATGGCCTGGATGGCGGCACGGTGATCCCCGATGGCTACGACGGCTCGCCCGCGAGCCTCGACGAGGTGCGCGCCAACGTCGCCCGCTCCGGCGAGATCGGCCAGCTGGTGGCCGGCGACATGCGTTCCAGCGTGATCTTCCTGCCGCTGCTCGACCGCAATCCACAAAACGGCGAGGCGCTGGACTACGCGGTGCTGTCGCAGCAACTGGAAACGCTGCGCGCCAAGTACCAGGCCGAAGGCGTGAGCATCCATATCACCGGCTTCTCGAAGATCGTCGGCGATCTGCTGGAAGGGCTGGGCCAGGTGGCGCTGTTCTTCGTCATCGCCGTGCTGGTCAGTGTGACCATGCTGCTGGCCTACACCCGTTGCCTGCGTAGCACCTTCGCGGTGGTCGCCTGTTCGCTGGTGGGCGTGCTCTGGCAGGTGGGGTTGCTGGCATCACTGGGTTACGCGCTGGACCCTTATTCGATTCTGGTGCCCTTTCTGGTGTTCGCCATCGGTATGAGCCATGGCTCGCAGAAGATGAACGGCATCATGCAGGACATCGGCCGTGGCCTGTCGCGTCTGGCGGCGGCGCGCATGACCTTCCGTCGTCTGTTCCTAGCCGGGCTGACTGCGCTGATCAGCGATGCGGTGGGTTTTGCCGTGCTCTGGGTGATCGAGATTCAGGTTATCCGCGACCTGGCGATCACCGCCAGTATCGGCGTGGCGGTACTGGTGTTGACCAACCTGGTGCTTCTGCCGGTATTGCTCAGTTACACCGGCGTCAGCGCCAAAGCGGCGCAGCGCAGCCTGCGCGATCAGCAGGCCGGGCACGAGCGGCATCCGCTATGGAGCGGCCTGTCGCGCTTCGCCACGCCGCGCCGGGCCATTGCCGCATTGCTGGTCGGCGCCGTGCTGGCGCTGGGTGGCAAGCTGATCGGCAGCCAACTGCAGATCGGCGACCTCGACCCCGGCGCGCCGGAGCTGCGCGCCGACTCGCGCTACAACCGCGACGCTGCCTTCATGAACGCGCACTACGCCGCCAGCTCGGACATCTTCGTGATCATGGTGCGCACCCCCGAGGATCAGTGCACGCGCTACGCCACCCTGGCGGCAGTCGACGAGCTGGCCTGGCGCCTGGAGCAACTGCCGGGCGTGGAGGCAACCAACTCCATGGCCAGCCTGAGCAAGATGGCCAGCGCCGGCTACAACGAGGGCAATCTCAAGTGGTATGAACTGATCCCCAACGAAGGAGCGCTGGGTGCCGTGCAGACGCGGGCGCCGCGCGAGCTGTTCAACCAGGGTTGTTCGCTGCTGTCGCTGTACGTCTACCTGGCCGATCACAAAGCGGCGACGCTGGCACGGGTGGTGGCCGAGAGCGAGGCTTTCATCGCCCAGCAAGCGTTGCCCGAGGTGAAGTTCATGCTCGCCGCTGGCAGCGCAGGCATCGAAGCGGCCACCAACATCGTGGTCGAGAAAGCCATGCGTGAAATGCTCTACTGGGTCTACGGCGCGGTGATCTTGCTGTGCTGGCTGACCTTCCGTAGCTGGCGCGCGGTGCTCGCGGCGATCCTGCCGCTGATGCTCACTTCGGTGCTGGCCGAAGCGCTGATGGTGGGCCTCGGCATGGGGGTGAAAGTGGCCACCCTGCCGGTGATCGCCCTCGGTGTGGGCATCGGCATCGATTACGCGCTGTACGTGCTCAGCGTGTTGCTGGCGCGCATGAAAGCCGGCGACAGCCTGCAGGACGCCTACTACGGCGCGCTGCTGGCCACTGGCAAGGTGGTGCTGCTCACCGGCCTTACCCTGGCTATTGCGGTGGCCACCTGGGTGTTCTCGCCGATCAAGTTCCAGGCCGACATGGGCATCCTGCTGGCCTTCATGTTCCTGGTGAACATGCTTGGCGCGCTGATCCTGCTGCCGGCACTGGCCTGGTTGCTGCTGCCACGCGGCAGCCAGCGGGTGGCGGACTGATGAGGCGCTTGGCGCTGATCGTGGCGCTGCTGTGTCTGGCGCCGCTGAGTTGGGCCGAGCCATCGCTGCGCACCCAGGCGGTACTGTTGGCGGCCAACGCCCTGGTGTATTTCGACGCCGATCCGCGTGCCCGCCCCGACGAACGCCACCTGGCGCGCATGCTGCAGGCTCGCGAGGGGCTGCGTCGTCAGCTCGATGAGCGGCCCTGGCCCGAGCCCCTGCGCCTGGCCGTCGAGGCGCTGCTGGTACGTCAGGCAGAACTTGCGGCCGTGCCGCGTGATCAGGCACCGCGCTACCCGCAACTGCTGGTGGCATTGCTCGATGCGCGGCTGCAGTTGGCGGCGCAGCTACAGCTGCATGATCAGCAGGTGAGCGTGCCCCGCCAGGTGCTGCAGCGGCTGTGCCTGAATATCGGCGAGTTGCTGTTGCACGCCCAGGCACGCAGCGCGCGGGTGCTGGGCGACCACTCGCTGAACCTCGATCAGAGCGGCTTCCTCAGTCTGGACAAGCAGATCGAGGCGGATTTCGCCGAGGTTATCGAACTGCTGCCGGCGCAGACCGAGGCGCTGCACAAACAGCGACTGGCCTATCGCTTCGTACGTAAGCGCCTGCTCGATGCCGCCGTCAGTTAGGTCGATGGCAGTCTGGAGCGCTATGTCGCAAGCGTGCTTGTGAGCCTCGATATGCTGGCCGCCGACCCCATGCTCAACCCATTGCCGTGAGATTCTCGCGATGAAATTACTGCAACTCCTTGCCGCCAAACTGCTGCGCGCCTTCGCCAGGCGGATGAAGGCCAGCTTCGTCTACGACACTGCGCAGTACCCGCTGCGCGCCCGCGAAATCCGTCATATCGACACCCCACAGGGGCGTGCCCGAGCGCTGTTCTATTGGCCCCTGGTGAAGGGCGATGCTCTGCTGCCGCTCTACCTGAACCTGCATGGCGGCGGCTTCGTTGCCGGCGTGCCGGAGCACGACGACAGCTACTGCCAGCGCCTGGCACACAACCTCGGCTGCCTGGTGGTCAACCTTGACTATGCATTGGCGCCCGAGCATCCGTTCCCGGCCGGTCTGAAGCAGTGCTTCGCCGTGCTGGAATGGCTGGCGGACAAGGCGCCCGAGCTGGGCATCGACCCCTGGCGCATGGCGGTGGGCGGCCACAGCGCCGGCGGCAACCTGGCCACCGGGGTTGCCGCCCTGGCGCGTGAGCATCGACGTCTGCGCGTGGTGCATCAGGTGATCGACTACGCCGTGCTGGATTTGGCCGCGCCTGGCCAGAGCAAGACCTCGGCGCTGGAAAAGCCGCTGCTGGGCCCCAGGCTGATGGATTTCTTCATGGGGTGCTATTTGCCTGACCCGGCGCAGGCGCTGGATCCTCTGGCCTCACCGGCTCTGGCTTCCTTCGAGCAACTGCGCGGCCTGCCACCCACGACCCTGATCACCGCCGAATACGATGTGCTGCGCGCCGAGGGCCAGGTCTACGCAGCCAAGTTGCGCCAGGCCGGCGTTGTGGTGCAGGAGCGCATGTTTGCCGACTGCGACCATATGTTCACCCACCTCGGGCCGGCCGACGTTGCCGAGCAGGGCTGGCAACTGATCGAGGAAAGTTTGGCGGCGGCCTTCAGTGATCAGCGTGTCGCCATGGCGGTAAGTGACTGATTGTCAGGCCGAGAGCCTGTTGGCTCATGATCTGTTCGAGGACAGCCAGGATGTTGAGGCAAGTCGTTCGACTTTTTGTCGATTGCTCGGTGGGAAAGAAACTCTTGCTGGGCTTCGGCCTGGTTTCGCTGCTCGCCGTATCGGCCATCGCACAAGGGTTGCATGCCACGGCATTCCTGCTCGAGCAGAGCCAGGAGGTTGGCGAGCGGGGGAAGATCAACCAGCTCGTGTTGCAGATGCATGCTGCACAGAAGACCTATGCACTGGAGCCCGAACCCGCGAAGTTGGCCGAGGTGCAGCGCCTGCTGCAGGCGCTGGCCACTCGCCTGGATGAGCTCGCAGGCGAACCTGCCTCGCGCATCGGCGAACTGTCGAGCACGCTGCGCAATGCGCTCGACGGCTATCGCACGCAGCTGGGGGATTTCGTCGCCAGTCAGCGCCAGGCCGGCGAGGCTCAGGTGCTGATGCAGGAGCAGGCCGAGCATGCGCGCCTGCAGTTCGAAGCGGTGCAGATGGACATGGTCGACCAGGTACGCGGCGCGCTGGATGGCGGCGTGCTACTCGACGGCGACCCGCTGAGCCTGGCCGAGCAGGCCTCGACTCTGCAGCGAGACCTGCTGGTGGCGCGCAGCCTGGAGTTCGCCTACGTGCAGACCGGCATGACGACTGCGCAGGCCGGCTGGCGCGAGCGGGTCGATGGCATGGACACGGCACTGGAGCTGTTGCAGGGGCGGGTCGACCCGAGTTCAGCCGAGAGCCTGGCGGCTGCCTCGGCAGCGCTGCAGGCTTATCGGCAGGCCTTTGAGCGTTACCTGCAGAGCCGTGACCTGAGCCGGCAGAGCGCCGCGCACATGGAGCAGCAGGCGCAGGCACTGATGCAGCCGGTCGAGCAGGCCGTGTCCGAAGGGCAGGCGCGCATGCAGGCGCGCGGCCACGCAGTGATGCTCGGGCAGTTGGGCGGTGCGCTGGTGATCGTGGTGCTGGCGCTGGCTGCATCCCTGATCATTCGTGGGCTAATCGTGGCGCCCTTGCGCAACACCCTGCAGCTCGCCCGGCGGATTGCCGAGGGCGATCTCGCCAGCGTTACCCCGGCCCATGCGCGCCAGGACGAGCTTGGACAGTTGCTGGGTGCCATGCAGTCCATGGCCGCGACGTTGCGGCAACTGGTCGTGGGCATGGGTGAGGGAGTCGCCAGCCTGGGGCGGACCAGCGGCGCGCTGGCGGACCTCAGCACGCAGAGCAACGCCATCGCCCAGCGCCAGCGGCAGGAAACCGAGCAGGCAGCCACGGCCATGCAGGAGATGGCCGCGACCGTGCAGCACGTGGCACAGAACGCCGCGCAGGCTTCGCAAGCGGCCTCTCAGGCGCAGCAGCGTGCCTGCACCGGCGCCCAGGTGACCGAGCAGAGCGGCCTGCAAGTGCAGCACCTGGCCGAGCGCATGGACCAATGCGTCGCTGCCATGGATGACCTGCAACAGCAGGTGGGGTGCATCGGCAGTGTGCTCGAAGTGATCAGCGCGATTGCCGAGCAGACCAACCTGTTGGCCCTCAACGCCGCCATCGAGGCGGCCAGGGCAGGGGAGCAGGGGCGTGGTTTTGCCGTCGTCGCTGACGAAGTACGTGCGCTGGCGAGGCGTACCCAGACCTCGACACGCGAGATCGGCGAGCTGATCGAGGGGCTGCGGCAGCGCTCCAGGCACAGCCAGGAACAGATCCGTGATTGCCGTTCGCTGAGCGAGCAGAGCGCGGTGCTGGCTCGGCAGGCAGGTGTCGCGCTGCAGGACATCACCGCAGCGGTCGCGCTCAGCGAACAGATGAATCAGCAGATTGCCGCCAGTGCCGAGCAACAGAGTTGCGTTGCCGACGAGGTCAGTGGCAACGTCGGCCAGATCCGCCAGGATGCTGAGCGCGTGGCACAGGCCAATCAGCAGACGCTGGTGGCGAGCCAGCAACTGGCGATGCTGGAGCAGCAACTGCGCCTGGCCATCGCCGGGTTGCGCACCTGAGGTTTCCTGCGCCCTGCCACCGTAGTCCGCATGCAATCGTGGGATCTTCGCGGCAGCCATGTCCCGGATTGCCTCCGGGCTACGACGGCGCCGCGAACAGGACGCCGTCTCTTTGCCTACAGGTCCACCACCAGGCAGGCGCTGCGCGAGCGTGAGCAGCAGGGGGTGAACTGGTCGTTGCGGGTTTTTTCCTCGTCACTCAGGAACAGATCGCGGTGCTCCGGCTGGCCATCCAGCACGCGGGTCAGGCAGGTGCCGCAAATGCCCTGCCCGCAAGACACCGGGATATCGAAGCCAGCTTCCTCCAGCACTTCCAGCGCGCTGCGATCCTCCGGCACCTGCAGCTCCTGTCCGCTGCTGGCGATGCGCAGGGTAAAGGCGCCACCGCCGCTTTCAGCCTCCGGCGCGGCGAAGTATTCGCGGTGCAGGCGTTCTTCCGCCCAGCCCATGGCGCGGGCGGTATCCAGCACGTACTCCATGAAGCCGTTGGGGCCACAGACGTAGAGCTGGCTGCCGGGCGGCTCGGCGGCGAGCAAGGATGGCAGGTCGAGCTTCTGTTCCGCGCCGCCGTCGTCGCAGTGCAGGTGCGTGCATGCGGCGAAGGGCGCGCTGGCCAGGCGTTCGGCGAAGGCGGCGAGCCTGCCCGAGCGCACGCACTGGTGCAGGTCGAATTCCGCACCGAGGGCATGCAGGCGCCAGGCCATGGACAGCAGCGGGGTGATGCCGATGCCTCCGGCCAGCAGCAGGCTGTGCGGCGCCTGCTCGTCGAGGGCGAACAGGTTGCGTGGCGCGCCGATGCTCAGGCGCTGGCCGATACGCAGCCGCTCGTGCACGGCCTGCGAGCCGCCGCGTGAGGCGGCGTCGCGCAATACGGCGATGCGGTAGCGATGGCGTTCGCGCGGGTCGTTGCACAGTGAATACTGGCGGATCAGCCCGTTCGGCAGGTGCAGGTCGATATGTGCGCCAGCCTCGAATGGCGGCAGTTCGGCGCCATCGGTCGCCACCAGTTCCAGGCCGAGGATGCCCTCGGCCTCCAGGCGCATGGCGCGGATGATGACCTCGATCATGATGCGCTCCTGGCCAGGATCTGCTCATCGCCCTGGGCCTGCTCGGCCTTGAGCAGGCGCTCGATGATGCGCCGTGCCTGCACGCCGCCGGCATCGATATTGAGCTTGAGCAGGTTGCGCTCGGGATGGCGCAGCAGGTTGCGCTGCTGGCGTTCGAGCATCTCCAGGTCTTCGCTGAAGATCTTGCCCTGGCCCTCGCGGATGCGGTCGGTGAGTTCGCTGTCATCCACCTTGAAGCGTCGCGCCATGCCCCAGAAGTACCAGATCGAGGTCTCGTTCTCCGGCGTGATGAAGTCGACCACGATGCTGCTGGCCTTGTACTGGTCTGGGGCGTCATAGCCGCCGTGCCCGGCAATGGCCACGCCGACCTCGATCAGTACATGGCTTGGCGGGGTGAAGCGGCAGATCTGCCAGCGATCCACCAATGCGTCTTCATCCAGACCGTTGGCCCGTAGCGCTGCACGCCAGAAGGGTGGGGCGGAGATGTTCTCCATGAAACGGCTGGTGATCACCTCGCTGCCCTCGACACGGGTGTTGACCGGCGCCTCGTCGATCTCCTTCTGGCCGATGCTGCTGGCGTGCACGTAGGTTTCGTGGGTCAGGTCCATCAGGTTGTCGACCATCAGCCGGTAGTCGCAGGCGATGTGATAGAGGCCGCCACCGTAGGCCCACTCGGGGCTTTCCGCCCAGTGCAGATGCGGCAGTTGCGCCGGATCGGCCAGGGCTTCGTCGCCGGGCCAGACCCAGATGAAGCCGTAACGCTCGATCACCGCGAAGCGGCGGATGCAGGGGAAATGCTGCACGCGTTGGTTGGGCATGGCGGCGGTCTTGCCGTCGCAGCCCATGGCCAGGCCGTGATACCCACAGACCAGCAGGCCGTCCTCGACGTAGCCCAACGACAGCGGCGCACCACGGTGCGGGCAGAAGTCTTCCAGGGCCACGGCGCGGTTTTCCGGGCCACGGTAGAACACCATCGACTCGCCGCAGATGGTGCGGCCTAATGGCTTGCTGTCGATCTCGTCCGGCGTGCAGGCAACGTACCAGGCATTTTTCGGGAACATGACAACCTCCTCGAGGCTATTGTTGTTATTGGATCCAATAATCTGCCTGGGAGGGTTAAATGGCCAGTCAAAATCAGGTTTATGGATCCATTTATGGGCGTTAATCGCACGAAATACCGATTTGATCGGGCCCTTGGCTGCCGTAGACTGGCGCCATTGGATCCAATCAAGGAGGGCTTATGAGTGGACCGGGACAACGGGTGCTGGCGCTGTTGCGGCAGATGATCGCCGAGGGCAGCTTGACGGCCGGTGAGCGCATCGCCGAGATCCCCACTGCCGAGCGCCTGGGCGTATCGCGCATGCCGGTACGCATGGCGTTTCGCGTGCTGGAACAGGAAGGCCTGCTGATCCGCCATGGCGCGCGCGGCTACGCGGTGCGGCAACTTGGCGAAGAAGAACTGGCCGGCGCCGTGGAAGTGCGCGGTGTGCTCGAAGGCCTGGCCGCACGCCAAGCTGCCGAACGCGGCGTCTCCGAGGCGGTGCGCGCTGTGCTGCTGGAATGCCTGGCGCAGGGCGATCAGCTATTCGACAAGGGCTACCTGAGTGAAGAAGACCTGGCCCGTTACCACGACATCAACCTGCGCTTTCACCAGGTGCTGGTGGAAGCCAGCGGCAACCCGGCCATCGCCACCGCCCTGGCGCGCAACGACCACCTGCCATTTGCCTCGGTCAGCGCCCTGGTGGTAGATCGCGACCACCTGGATCGCGAATACCGCCGCTTCAACTTCGCCCACCTGCAGCATCATGCCGCGGTGGATGCCGTGCTCGCCGGCCAGGGGGCACGGGCCGAAGGCATCATGCGCGAACACGCCAACGCGACGCTGCGCTATGCACGTCTGTTTGGCACGGAACAGGGCGCCAGTGGGCGGACGGTGATACAGCGGGGCGGTAGGAGCCAGGGCGAATAAACTCTCTTCTGCAGTGGGCGGGCTTTAGCCGCGCCGATCCACGTAGCCAGGATGCAACTCGGGAAGGGGGGCACGATCAATCAGAGTCACCCCAACGGGCTGACGACACCGGCAAAGCCCCTGGCCAAGTACGTGCGTGTAGATTTGCGTCGTGCGGATATCGGCATGCCCCAACAGCGTTTGTACCGTTCGGATGTCACTGCCTCGGCGCAGCAAGTCGGTGGCAAAGCTGTGGCGAAAGGCATGGCAACTGGCAGGCTTATGCAGGCCTGACTGCCTGACCGCGTACCTGACCGCCTTCTGAATGGCACTGACATGAAGGTGATGACGAACGATCTGCCCGTCTTCATCGGTACAAAGCCCTGTCGACGGGAACAGCCACTGCCACTCGAAGGAGCGCCCGGCCTTGGGATATTTGCGGCGTAACGCAAAGGGCAGGCTGACCGGAGCCTGATAAAAGCTGTCCTGTTGCTTCCAGGCGCGAAACATACGCTCTCTGCGTTCAAGCAGGTGTGATCAAGGGGGCGGCAAGAGTGTCGTTCGATCCTTGGCACCTTTGCCGTCATGGATGGCGATGACCTGCTTATCGAAATCGATATCCTTGATGCGCAGGCGCGCCGCCTCTACTACGCGCAAACCGGCGCCGTACATCAGAGAAGCCAGTAACTGATGAGGTTGACCCAACCTGGCAATCAGCGCTGTCGCTTCCTCGTGCGTCAGCACGCATGGAATACGCGCCGAGCGTTTGGCACGCACCACCTCGCTAACGTGCCCAAGGGGCTGCTGCAACACCTTGTCGTATAGGAAAACCAGCGCATTGAGCGCCAGATTCTGGGTAGCGGCGGCCACCTTGCGTTCAACGGCCAGCCAGGAGAGAAAAGCTTGACCTCGATAGCGCCGAGCTCCAGCGGATGACGCAGTTGATGGAAGCGGATGAAATAGCGAATCCAGTACCAGTAGGATTTTTCCGTACGGATGCTGTAATGGTACACACGCATCACCGGCCTGAACTGCTCTTGCAAACGAGGTTTGCTTGAGATCTCCATGGCCGACTCCCTGGCTGTGTTTTTGTACAGTGGTAATGGTGGAGCAAAAAGAAGAAGTCAAGCGAATACGTTGGCAGGTCAACGGTGGAGTAGTAATGCATTGATTTAAATAGGCTTATTCTTGTGGTGGGCATGTCGATGGTGCGGAGTTAGATGGAAGGCTCTACTATCGGATTAGTACCGCCTTCCATCTAATCACTGTTATGGCCAAAGATAGATCGAGATGATAATCGACAATACGAACTATGAAATTGGAAACAAAGCGATGGCATCGGTGCTACTGCTTTACTACCACCTACTAAATGAGGGTGGCATTACCAATGATCAGACAGTTTATCTCGATCCCAATGATTTTAATGGCTTTGACTATCTTGGTGTTGAGGTAAATGAACTGGCAAACGAGAGTCTTGACTTGGATGAAGACCTTATTAGAGAAGGCGCCATCATCTATCTTCTATGTGATTTAAATGACATTATCGGTGAATACGATGCGGACTTTCATGGCCAGCCGCAAGCAAAGAGAATTGTCGAGGCACTTAACGATCACAAGTCCTCGCCAATACCTGAAGTGGCGTTGTTGCTAAAACAAGTTTCAGTGCCTGAGGGGCAGTTCAATTACTCCGAATACAACAAGATATTGCAGGTAATTTACAAAAAACATGTTCACGGTCTTTTTGCAAAGAAATTGGCGTAAAGCCATAACAAGCGGCTGCTGTCGGACTGGCAAAAGCTCCGGCTTCGCCTCCACTTTTGCCAGCCTCAGAGCCGTGCGTTAGGCACACATGGAGATAAATTTGCATGGACGTTAAGCAAAACCAACTGTTGGCATTCGCCGTTTACGAAATTCGGCTACTGCTCGCCCATCATATAGGTAGCGGCGACACTCCCGATCCAGCCGTTAAAGCTGCAGCCCATCTGGCATATGCTCTCCACAATCAAGCTGAAGCTACCCTGCAAGGGCACACGTTTGATCCCGAAAAGGCAATAGAAGCTCTGAGAGCAGTAGATAAAATGCTGGCAACCAACTTTCAAGCTAGCTTCTTGCAAGCAGTTAGCCAAGGTGCCTAACTAGTGGTTCAAACCGTTCGCTCCGCTCACTGGGACGGGCTAAAGCCCGCCCCTTAACCAAACGTTAAAAGTACAATCGAGATTAGCAATGGCAGGCGCCTTTTCAGCAGAAGATCAACATCATTTCGTTAGTAACAAGCGATTCTGCGCATTAATGGAGTGGGCCATTGAAGTCGCCTCGGAAATCAATGAGGCCCAGGCAGCTGATTTCGTAGCGAAGATGCAGCAGGGATACGACGAACTCTATGCAATTTGTACAGACATCGATCTGGATAAAGAGCTAGATAAAAAGGAGCAGGTATTTTGGTCCAAGGCCTTTCAAATCGTAGGGCACAGACTATTTAATCGGACTCTAGGCTCAACAGAATCAGATGATTGGAGGCCAAGTGCAATAGCAGATGCTTTCACTATTTCTCGCATGCTGCAAAAACTAAGCGGCGAGTATCTTGTTTATACCAAGCAAAACTTTTAACAAGGTGCTGTTGACGGACTGGTTTTCCGCTGCGCTCCAAACCAGCCGCAAAGCACGGCGTTAGCCACAAAATATGGACATAGAAGAACTACGAGAATTGATCGCCAATGAGCCAAATCCTGTTTTGGTCGCCACGGAGCTGGGCTTCTTCTTGAGCGATTCGCTGGAAGATGGCTCTATTAATTTTTATGAGGGGTTTTGGGTAGCAGATTTGTGCGTCTCACTCCTGCGCGAGGGGTACTCAAAGGCAGCCTGGAGCTACACAGTAGGCTATCAGCATATTCTATCGCTGGTAATGCTGTATGTTATGGCTCGTTACTTCGGTGAGCAGAGTCAGCTTGAAAAATACAGGAGCTGGGCATTGGAGGCTGAGAGTCATCTTGCAGAGTCTCGTGAGCATTACAGTCTTAGTCTGTTAGAGAGGCTACGGAATTGTGACAACTCTGGGATACTTGCAGAGTTGGCGGCGGTTCGGGAAGGCAACAAACCTTTTAAGCATGGTCCGTATCATTCGGAGGTTTTCCCGTTCGACTATGTCGCTCCTGAGAAGGAGTTGATGGCTGGCGTTGTATCATCTACAAAAGAGATAAGGCCAGAGATTGTGTCTCTTCTGGCCGATATTGGAGTCGTTCATGGCTAACCAGTCGGTCAACCGGACGCCAAAAGCGTACCGCTTTTGGTACCCTCCGCTGGCGCTCCGGCGCCGCTTACCTTAGCGTTAGGCCTACCAAATGAGCTTCGATATCATCATTTTGAAACCTACAGATTCAAGGATTGATGACATATCGGCAGTTGAAGACGTTACCCCGCTTGGTGCAACGGACTTCGTAACCAAGGTGTTCAACAATTTCTTTTCAGGCTGCACTGAGGGTGCCTTCACCTCTGGTGATGACTTTTCTGTTGAACTCATGTTAAGCGGAGAGCCCGTTGAGTCAGCACACCTCACCCTGCAATTCGGGCAGTCATGGACTGATGAATCCGAAAGAAAATTTCAAGTAATGCTTGCGGAGGCTTGCCGAGTCTTGGGTGGGGTGGCTTTTGCTGTTTCCGATAACTCGCGCATCGCGCCATAATTCATGGCCTAACAAATGTATATGGACTCTCCCCACAAGTAGTGGGCAAAGCTTTTCTTTTGCACTTGTCGTCAGCGCGGTTGCATTCGTATATCCGGCCTGTTCTGGGCTT
>NZ_FNAE01000019.1 GCF_900101755.1 Ectopseudomonas alcaliphila
CCGGGGATCGATTGAACGCTTGGCCCCCGCTGCGCGAACTACAGAATGGCCAGGGCGGAAAGCCCAGAACAGGCCGGATATACGAATGCAACCGCACTGACGACAGGTGCAGAAGAGAAGCTTTGCTCACTACTTTTGGGGCGAGTCCATATACGAGGTGTTAGGTGACCTTCTTTAGAACTCGCTGAAGCCGGCGAGCATGGCTTTCTACCGCCTTCCAGTTCCAGTCATCAGGTGGGCTCCATTCTGGATAGGTAGGCGCCCAAGCCTTTGCACGAGCTAGTGAGTTCGCGCAGATCCGAGACATTCGAAATTGGTCAGCGCCATAGAGCTGAACCGAAATCATGCCGAAGCCGTCCCACGTATATCTCAGCTTTTGCCCGGGACAGTGCTTTGGATTTAAGTGAATCGTTCGCCGTGTCGGGCGACCACCCATATCAGGATAGACGACTACGATATCAGCCAAGCCACGAGGCGCTGCTATCTGGCCCTTGATGTGATCGGCAAGATCCGCTGCCGTCTTGAACAATCGCGGTTCCTTATCGGGCTCCGAGTAGGCCTCTGCAACAAACGGATCGTGCTTCGCGAACACCGCATCAGCTATTGCATTGACTGCCGACTCAGTTATGGGCTTAGCGAGTACCACCAAAGTCACCTAACGTTTGGTTAAGGGGCGGGCTTTAGCCCGTCCCAGTGAGCGAAGCGAGCGATTTGAACCACTTGTTATGCGATTTTCTAACTAGTCTAATATTTCCTGCCTGGCACTGACGATTAACTTTGCAACACTAATATCATGTTCGCTGTTGCCTGTGGCGCTCAATCCGATATTCTGACGAATAGTTGATGTGAGTGAAGCGGCGATTCTAATGTGGTCGCAACCCTCTACTGCGAGTCGGAATATATGAGGTACATAGCTATCGTATTCATCATCCCACTCACTATCTTCTTCGTAGACACCGATAGGATCCCAGTTCTTCCAGAGAATTTTGGATATCCTATTCCAGAGTTCTTTTTCCTTTGAACTCAATTTATTCTTCATGCTCGATTACGCATAACGCCGTGTACAGAGGCGCGAGCTTGCGAGCGCCCTGCCGCTGCTTGCGGCGGCGAACTGGTACACATGGTTAGGTGTTTTATAAGCCTGGGTACTTTCCATCAGCATCAACATAATCAACAGCCTCTAAATACCACCTACCATTATTCTTAGTTAGCCTATACTCGTAATCGGCGACAAACCCAGTACTACTAGTATGCTTTGTAGTAATGATCGATATGTTACCCTCAATTTCCTCTGTAATAATAACTTCACGCTCTGGATCGTGAGAAGATTCCGACCCAAATGCTATAGGCTGCCCTTTAAATCCTGGTCGACAATATTTAGAAATTATATTTTCCCAGTATAAATCTTCCGCCATTTTCATTGCTTCACCAGTATACTCAATTTCAGCCTCCGACAGGCGATACACCTGATCATTCCACTGCTGGTAATCAGCTATAAACGATTGAACCAAATATCTAGGTGTATCCATATTCTTTCCATAAGAAAGAGCAGAGAATAATGTAGCCAATACAACAATAACTTTATTTAACATGTATACATCCCAATTACGCCCTGACGCCTTGTATCTTATAGATTGCTTGATTACACACTAACGCTTCAATAACCGGCGCGCGATAGCGCGTCCGGCGCCGTAGGCGCGAAGTTGATTGGCTTGTTATACGTTTTCATCAGGCTCATCCATAAAGTCTTGCCACTCGCTCTCATGGTAGGACTCTGAATTAGAAAGAACACAGTATTGGTTGTTTTTGTCGTCAAAGCCCTTCAAAACCAAACTGATGCAACAATGAGTATCGCCATCATTGAGGGACAATCTCACCTCTAAATCTTGATTCTCAAAGCTTTCTAATTCTTTGATAAGTTGCTTAATCGTTTTTCCTCGAGTTACCCACTCAGGAATCGGATGCTTCAGTTTCTTCATGACGTATAACGTTTGGTTAAGGGGCGGGCTTTAGCCCGTCCCAGTGAGCAGAGCGAACGGGTTGAACCACTAGTTAAACGCTGTACTGAATCATGCGGATAGCCTACAGAAAATATGATGCACACCCTTGAGCACGAAATTAATCTTTTATTTAACCCGTTCGAGATACCGCATTAAACCCTTTGCAAGGCTTCCATCTTCGATATGGAAAATTTTCTCGGTTGCGGGCTCATGCATACGGGCTGCATTCACAATTAGTTGTCCAAGCCGCAGATCCGGATTGCTCTGCCAAACCTCACGAATTAAGTCCAGCATATCATCGATGCGTTCTGGGTCTCTCATGTTGTAAGCGCCTAACGTTTGGTTAAGGGGCCGGCTTCGCCGGTCCCGAGTGAGCGCAGCGAACGACTTGAACCAGTAGTTAAGCGCCAACACTCTGCGACTATGCTTTTGATTAGGATTTCTGGCCGCCAATATGTAAGATTTCGCCAAGCAGTAAATAGGTGTTCAGAAAAAGTGCTCTGGCTTCTTCAGCTGATACATCATTATGTACGCCTGTGGACACTCTGTCGTAGAGATTGGAGAGATTTTGCCTGATCTTTATTTTGCGCGACTTGCTTTCTATTTTTTGATGTATAAAGGCATTTATTCTGTTTTGATGCTTGTTTGCGCCTAAGGTTACCTCGTTGCCGCCGATATTAATTGTTTCCTCTGTCGGAGGAAATATAGAGTCTGCAAAAGAGTCTATGATTCTGCGAGTGGTTGTGAGTGCTTGACTTATAGATTCCGGATCCCCATCGGCTAGTCGCGACATTACAGACGGGATTTGCTCAAGAACATTTCCGCAGTGAACTGAAATAAGGGTGTCAACGTCTCTTTTATACTTCTCAAAAATAGACTCGGAAAGATTGTCGAACTCTTTCTCGTAGTAGATCTCGGATACGAAGCTATGAAGTTGTGCTAAAACTCTACTTCTGATGCCGCTAAGTTTTGCAATGTAGTTTGATGTTGTTATTAGTTGTTGTTCGTGCATTTGCATGACGCGAAACGCCCAGTCTCCACTGGTGTCTGGAGTTGTCATTGCTCGGAGCTTTATGTTTTCTGCTTCGAGGGCTGCCTCATGTTGTGCTAAAGGCCCCCAATAGCCTTTACCCTCACTTTTATCAGTCCAGCGCCCAGTTATTCCCATGTATTTCAAGGAAATTTCGTTGGATGAGTTATATCCTTGCATTTCAAGTTTAATCCAGTACTTGATTTCATCGGATCCAACCCAGCGAGCGAGTCGTGACGCTTTAAGTAATAAAGATTCTGCTGAAAGCCTACTCAGCTCAATATCGTCAAGAAGCTCTTTAGCTAACTCCAAAATATGTTCGGATCTGCTTTTTTCCACGATATTTCCTTTGGGGCTTAACGTTTGGTTAAGGGGCGGGCTTTAGCCCGTCCCAGTGAGCG
>NZ_FNAE01000024.1 GCF_900101755.1 Ectopseudomonas alcaliphila
CAATACGCCCCATCCTTGGCATAACGACCTCCTTCCATTGAGACCTTCAGCTTAGCCGATCAGGCGAAAAATAAATCTGTCCCCTTTTTCCTGCAGAATCTGTCCCCTTTTCGTCCATGTACTGCAGAGGGTCTGTCCTCTGCGGTCTTTCTTTATTCTTCTTTTCTTTCTGAAATGTTATTGCCACCATCTGCATACAAATCTTCCTTGCTTAGAGAAGCATTGTCATACCACTGCCCCTCAGCACTCTTAACCGCCTGCTTACGATACCAATAGAGCCATAGTATTTTGGCAATCCCCACAAAAAATCCAGCGCCCCCTAAAATACCGGCCCAAAATCTTCTAACACGAACCATTCCCTCAGTTGCTGGAGTGTGCTCAAGCCCTAGCACCGAGTCCAGCCAGAAAGAGAAATAGTGAAAATTCCAAATAGCAAAAGCCCCAAGCAGAACCAAAATAATAGATTTTATATTCCCCCAAACACTTGATATGTCAAAAAAACCTCCAGGACGCATATATTTTGGCAGCGACCTCAACTTCCTCATTCCCGATCCTTCTGCATAGCTTCAATAACAATAGGAATCCCAGCACCAACACTATTTTCGAGAACACCACCTATATAGCCAGGATAAGGATTTCTCGTCCCGATACTTTGCAACAATATCGCCTTATTTGGATCAATCACACCAGCACCAATGCGGTGGGAACAATAGGGGACAAACAATAATAGGGGACAGACCACGATTTACGAATTAATCGTGGTCTGTCCCCTATTAGGCATGGGTAGTTCGGCAACACAATACGCCCCATCCTTGGCATAACGACCTCCTTCCATTGAGACCTTCAGCTTAGCCGATCAGGCGGAAAATAAATCCGTCCCCTTTTCCAATCAAACCTGATCGTAACTGCTTGTTAGCCAGCTCGTTGACAGCCCTCTGGCAGGATCGATCAGCGCTCAGAGCCTGAGCCATAAACATGGACAGCGTCTCGGTCGGCGGAAACAGGCGCTCCCTGTGGTCTGGCAGCAGCGATTCGACCTGTTCAAACAACTCGGGGCCGGTCAACAGATTGAAGAACGCATAGGCATCCGCATTGGATGTGCGGTGATAGGTACGGCGCTGTTGAAGGATGGCGGCTCGGCGCCTAGGATTCATCTGGGCTGCTCCTTGGGCTCGGTGTGTGTTCGCAACTATCACCGTAGCCCAAGAGCAGCCTTTCTTCTTCTAGATCAGTTGGTTAGCGCGTAAGTAAGTGCCATTCAAATCTGTCCCCTTTTTCGCCTTTTTCGTGGCCCCCTTTTTCGCGCCCCCTTTTTCGGGTAAAAAAGCAGAGCAGGTTGCTTTGAGTCTTGACGCAAGGCCGGCTAATGGGTGTCCCCTTTTCCGGATCAATAGCTCCTAATAAAAAACAAAACGCAATATATGAAAAAACTCAAAGAAGCAAAAGCCCACCTCACCCCCATAGAAGCATCTTTTTTTATTATCGCGCCCGCTGAAAACATAATCTCCCTCCTTGAGACAAACGCATAAATACACTGCCCCGACCATATCTGACCTAATAACACCCCCCAAAAAACCCTTAAATCATCAAACAAGAAAAACAAATTAAATACCGACAAAACCATCATCACACACAAAACAGCCAACCGCCAAGTATACAGCCAATCCGCAAACTTATTCATCATCCGAAAAAATTCCCTTTGAGTGCCATTCGGGACAGATTTATTTTCCGGGGTTACGCCTCGGCCTGCCCTGACCTCGTAGCTCAACCCGCTGCCCTTGGATTCTTTCTATTTCATCCACGAAAC
>NZ_FNAE01000020.1 GCF_900101755.1 Ectopseudomonas alcaliphila
TAGGTCTGTAGCTCAGTTGGTTAGAGCGCACCCCTGATAAGGGTGAGGTCGGCAGTTCAAATCTGCCCAGACCTACCAATTGCTTGGTGCAGAAGAATACGGGGCCATAGCTCAGCTGGGAGAGCGCCTGCCTTGCACGCAGGAGGTCAGCGGTTCGATCCCGCTTGGCTCCACCACTCTCTCGTGTTGCGGTGAGTGTTAAAGAGTTCAGAAATGAGCGCTTCAGGGTAGCCCTGATGAGTGCTGATTTCTGGTCTTTTGACCGGTACGAATATCGTTCTTTAAAAATTTGGATATGTGATAGAAGTGACTGATTAATTGCTTTCACTGGCAATTGATCTGGTCAAGGTAAAATTTGTAGTTCTCAAGACGCAAATTTTCGGCGAATGTCGTCTTCACGATTGAGACAGTAACCAGATTGCTTGGGGTTATATGGTCAAGTGAAGAAGCGCATACGGTGGATGCCTTGGCAGTCAGAGGCGATGAAAGACGTGGTAGCCTGCGAAAAGCTTTGGGGAGTCGGCAAACAGACTGTGATCCAGAGATCTCTGAATGGGGGAACCCACCCGGCATAAGCCGGGTATCTTGTACTGAATCCATAGGTGCAAGAGGCGAACCAGGGGAACTGAAACATCTAAGTACCCTGAGGAAAAGAAATCAACCGAGATTCCCTAAGTAGTGGCGAGCGAACGGGGACTAGCCCTTAAGTTGATTTGAGTGTAGTGGAAGGCTCTGGAAAGTGCCGCCGTAGTGGGTGATAGCCCCGTACACGAAACGCTCTTATCAATGAAATCGAGTAGGACGGGGCACGAGAAACCTTGTCTGAACATGGGGGGACCATCCTCCAAGGCTAAATACTACTGACTGACCGATAGTGAACCAGTACCGTGAGGGAAAGGCGAAAAGAACCCCGGAGAGGGGAGTGAAATAGAACCTGAAACCGTATGCGTACAAGCAGTGGGAGCCTACTTTGTTGGGTGACTGCGTACCTTTTGTATAATGGGTCAGCGACTTATATTCAGTGGCGAGCTTAACCGAATAGGGGAGGCGTAGCGAAAGCGAGTCTTAATAGGGCGCTTTAGTCGCTGGGTATAGACCCGAAACCGGGCGATCTATCCATGGGCAGGTTGAAGGTTAGGTAACACTGACTGGAGGACCGAACCGACTACCGTTGAAAAGTTAGCGGATGACCTGTGGATCGGAGTGAAAGGCTAATCAAGCTCGGAGATAGCTGGTTCTCCTCGAAAGCTATTTAGGTAGCGCCTCGTGTATCACTGCTGGGGGTAGAGCACTGTTTCGGCTAGGGGGTCATCCCGACTTACCAAACCGATGCAAACTCCGAATACCAGCAAGTGTCAGCACGGGAGACACACGGCGGGTGCTAACGTCCGTCGTGAAAAGGGAAACAACCCAGACCGTCAGCTAAGGTCCCAAAGTTATGGTTAAGTGGGAAACGATGTGGGAAGGCTTAGACAGCTAGGAGGTTGGCTTAGAAGCAGCCATCCTTTAAAGAAAGCGTAATAGCTCACTAGTCGAGTCGGCCTGCGCGGAAGATGTAACGGGGCTCAAACCATACACCGAAGCTACGGGTTCATCCTTTGGATGAGCGGTAGAGGAGCGTTCTGTAAGCCTGTGAAGGTGAGTTGAGAAGCTTGCTGGAGGTATCAGAAGTGCGAATGCTGACATGAGTAACGACAATGCGAGTGAAAAACTCGCACGCCGAAAGACCAAGGTTTCCTGCGCAACGTTAATCGACGCAGGGTTAGTCGGCCCCTAAGGCGAGGCAGAAATGCGTAGTCGATGGGAAACGGGTTAATATTCCCGTACTTCTAGTTACTGCGATGGAGGGACGGAGAAGGCTAGGCCAGCACGGCGTTGGTTGTCCGTGTTTAAGGTGGTAGGCTGAGATCTTAGGTAAATCCGGGATCTTAAGGCCGAGAACTGATGACGAGCGTTCTTTTAGAATGCGAAGTGGTTGATGCCATGCTTCCAGGAAAAGCTTCTAAGCTTCAGGTAACTAGGAACCGTACCCCAAACCGACACAGGTGGTTAGGTAGAGAATACCAAGGCGCTTGAGAGAACTCGGGTGAAGGAACTAGGCAAAATGGCACCGTAACTTCGGGAGAAGGTGCGCCGGTGAGGGTGAAGTATTTACTACGTAAGCCCATGCCGGTCGAAGATACCAGGCCGCTGCGACTGTTTATTAAAAACACAGCACTCTGCAAACACGAAAGTGGACGTATAGGGTGTGACGCCTGCCCGGTGCCGGAAGGTTAATTGATGGGGTTAGCGCAAGCGAAGCTCTTGATCGAAGCCCCGGTAAACGGCGGCCGTAACTATAACGGTCCTAAGGTAGCGAAATTCCTTGTCGGGTAAGTTCCGACCTGCACGAATGGCGTAACGATGGCGGCGCTGTCTCCACCCGAGACTCAGTGAAATTGAAATCGCTGTGAAGATGCAGTGTATCCGCGGCTAGACGGAAAGACCCCGTGAACCTTTACTATAGCTTTGCACTGGACTTTGAGCTTGCTTGTGTAGGATAGGTGGGAGGCTTTGAAGTGGGGACGCCAGTTCTCATGGAGCCAACCTTGAAATACCACCCTGGCAACCTTGAGGTTCTAACTCTGGTCCGTTATCCGGATCGAGGACAGTGTATGGTGGGTAGTTTGACTGGGGCGGTCTCCTCCCAAAGAGTAACGGAGGAGTACGAAGGTGCGCTCAGACCGGTCGGAAATCGGTCGTAGAGTATAAAGGCAAAAGCGCGCTTGACTGCGAGACAGACACGTCGAGCAGGTACGAAAGTAGGTCTTAGTGATCCGGTGGTTCTGTATGGAAGGGCCATCGCTCAACGGATAAAAGGTACTCCGGGGATAACAGGCTGATACCGCCCAAGAGTTCATATCGACGGCGGTGTTTGGCACCTCGATGTCGGCTCATCACATCCTGGGGCTGAAGCCGGTCCCAAGGGTATGGCTGTTCGCCATTTAAAGTGGTACGCGAGCTGGGTTTAGAACGTCGTGAGACAGTTCGGTCCCTATCTGCCGTGGACGTTTGAGATTTGAGAGGGGCTGACCTTAGTACGAGAGGACCGGGTTGGACGAACCTCTGGTGTTCCGGTTGTCACGCCAGTGGCATTGCCGGGTAGCTATGTTCGGAAAAGATAACCGCTGAAAGCATCTAAGCGGGAAACTTGCCTCAAGATGAGATCTCACTGGGACCTTGAGTCCCCTAAAGGGCCGTCGAAGACTACGACGTTGATAGGTTGGGTGTGTAAGCGCTGTGAGGCGTTGAGCTAACCAATACTAATTGCCCGTGAGGCTTGACCATATAACACCCAAACAATCTGCGAAGGCAT